>NZ_CP139038.1:0-4800000 GCF_050916385.1 Variovorax xiamenensis | reverse complement strand
CCGACCTGCTCGACGGCAAGTCCGATTTCGTGACCATCGCCATCACCGACCAGACCGTCAAGGTGGTCGACGGCAACACCGCCATCGTGCGCCATACGCTCACGGCCGACACCAACGACTCGGGCAAGCCCGGCAAGGTGGCGCTGAAGATCCTCGGCGTCTGGCAGAAGCAGGGCGGCAGCTGGAAGCTGCTCGCGCGGCAGGCCGTGAGGATCTAGGTCGAATGAAGAAGAGAGTCCTTCTTGGGGCGGCCCTCGCGGCTGCCTCGGCGGTGCTGCTGCCCCAGGTCGCCTCGGCGCAGTCCGACGCATGGCCGCAGCAGAAGCCGGTGACCATCGTCGTGCCGTTCCCGGCCGGCGGTTCCACCGACATGGTCGCCCGCGCCGTCGCACTGCAGCTGCAGACCAGGCTCGGCGGCAGCTTCGTCGTCGACAACCGGCCCGGCGCCACCGGCACCATCGGCACCGGCCAGGTCAAGCGCGCCGCGCCCGACGGCTACACGCTGCTGGTGTCCTCGCTCGGCGCCTTCGTCGTCACGCCGCATCTGCAGAAGAGCGTGCCCTACGACGCGACGAAGGACTTCGACTACATCAGCGTGCCAGTGCAGGCGCCCAACGTGCTCGTCGCGAATGTCGCGCGTCCGGAGCACACGGTGGCCGAGGTGCTGGCGCTGCTGCGCAAGACGCCGGGCAAGGTCTCGTTCGCGAGCTCGGGCAACGGCTCTTCCGACCATCTCTCGGCCGAGCTCTTCTGGCAGCAGACGAAGACCGAAGGCGTGCACGTGCCCTACAAGGGCGGCGCGCCGGCGGTGAACGACCTGCTGGGCAACCAGGTCGATTTCTCGTTCCAGAACGTCAATGCCGTGCTGCCGCACATCCGCGGCGGCAAGCTGCGCGCCATCGCCGTCACGGGCGACAAGCGTTCGCCCGTGCTGCCCGACGTGCCCACGCTGGCCGAGGCCGGCGTGAAGGGCGCCGAGGTCTATTCATGGCAGGGCATGGCCGCGCCCAGGGGCCTGCCGCCCGCCGTCAAGAAGAAGCTGAGCGACGCGGTCATTGCAGCGATGCAGGACCCTGAGACGAAGAAACGCATGCTCAACCAGGGCCTGGAAATCGTCGCCAGCACCCCAGAGGAATTCACCGCCTTCCAGCTGCGCGAATGGACGCGTTGGAAGACATTGATCGAAGCCCGCCACATCACCGCAGACTGAGGCACTGAGCCCGAAGATGACAAGCCCTGAATCCGTTGTTTCCAAAGCCGTGACGGGCGCTCCCGTCGTCACCGGCATGCGCGTGGTCCCCGTCGCGGGCCACGACAGCATGCTCATGAACCTGAGCGGCGCGCATGGCCCGTTCTTCACGCGCAACCTGCTGATCCTGACCGACAGCGCCGGCCGCACCGGCGTGGGCGAAGTGCCCGGCGGCGAGAAGATCCGCCAGACGCTGGAAGACGCGCGCGACCTCATCGTCGGCCAACCCATCGGCCGCCACAACGCGATCCTCAACAGCATGCGCAGCGCCTTCGCCGGCCGCGACAGCGGCGGGCGCGGCCTGCAGACCTTCGACCTGCGCGTGACCATCCACGCGGTCACCGCCGTCGAAGCCGCGCTGCTCGACCTGCTGGGCCAGTTCCTCGAAGTGCCCGTGGCGGCACTGCTCGGCGAAGGCCAGCAGCGCGACGCGGTGCAGATGCTCGGCTATCTCTTCTACGTGGGCGATCGCAAGAAGACCGACCTGCCGTATGAAAGCGATCCCAACGCCGACAACGACTGGTTCCGCCTGCGCCACGAGGAGGCCATGACACCCGAGGCCATCGTGCGCCTGGCCGAGGCCACGCATGCGCGCTACGGCTTCACCGACTTCAAGCTCAAGGGCGGCGTGCTGCGCGGCGAGGAGGAAGTCGAGGCGATCCGTGCGCTGCACGAGCGCTTTCCGAAGGCCCGCGTCACGCTCGACCCCAACGGCGGCTGGCTGCTGCAGGACGCGATCCGCCTGTGCCGCGACCTGCACGGCGTGATGGCCTATGCCGAAGACCCGTGCGGCGCCGAGGGCGTGTTCTCGGGCCGCGAGGTGATGGCCGAGTTCCGCCGCGCCACAGGCCTGCCCACCGCCACCAACATGGTCGCCACCGACTGGCGCGAGATGGTGCACAGCCTTTCGCTGCAATCGGTCGACATCCCGCTGGCCGATCCGCATTTCTGGACCATGCAGGGCTCGGTGCGCGTGGCGCAGCTGTGCCAGGCCTGGGGCCTGACCTGGGGCTCCCACTCGAACAACCACTTCGACGTGTCGCTCGCGATGTTCACGCACGTGGCCGCTGCGGCACCGGGCAAGGTGACCGCCATCGACACGCACTGGATCTGGCAGGACGGCCAGCGCCTGACCAAGGCACCGCTGCAGATTGAAGAAGGCTTCGTGAAGGTGCCCACGCGCGGCGGCCTGGGCGTGGAACTCGACATGGACGAGGTCGAGAAGGCTCACCAGCTGTACCTGAAGCACGGCCTCGGCGCGCGCAACGACGCGCAGGCGATGCAGTACCTGATCCCGAACTGGACCTTCGACAACAAGAAGCCCTGCATGGTCAGGTAAAGGCGTAGTCTCCGTTTCTCTTCATTCCCGCAGCCGGAGCCCTCGCTCCGGCTTCTTTCTTTTCATCCATCGAGCAGCAAGGAACCCAACATGCAGAACTTCGACAACCTCATCGGCGGCGAATGGCGTGCCGGCGCGGGCTACAGCCCGAACGTCAATCCGAGCAACCTGTCGGACGTGATCGGCCAGTACACGCAAGGCGATGCCTCGCACGTCGACGCGGCAGTGGCCGCCGCCACCGCGGCCTTTCCGGCCTGGGCCACGGGCAGCGTACAGGCACGCTCCGACGCGCTCGACAAGATCGGCAACGAGATCCTCGCGCGCAAGGAAGAGCTGGGCACGCTGCTGGCGCGCGAAGAGGGCAAGACCAAGGCCGAAGGCATCGGCGAGGCCGCGCGCGCGGGCTATATCTTCAAGTTCTTCGCGGGCGAGTGCCTGCGCCTGTCGGGCGAAGTGCTGCCTTCGGTGCGCCCCAACATCGGCGTTGAGATCACGCGCGAGCCGGTCGGCGTGGTCGGCCTCATCACGCCGTGGAACTTTCCGATTGCCATTCCGGCCTGGAAGATCGCGCCCGCGCTGGCCTTCGGCAACTGCGTGGTGCTGAAGCCCGCCGACCTCGTGCCGGGCTGCGCCTGGGCGATCGCGGAAATCATCAGCCGCTCGGGCATTCCGGCGGGCGTGTTCAACCTCGTGATGGGGCGTGGCAGCGTGATCGGCAACGCGCTGGTCAACCACCCCGGCATCCATGCGATCAGCTTCACCGGCTCGGTGGGCGTGGGGCGCAACATCGCGGTGCAGTGCGTCACCAACCACAAGAAGGTGCAGCTCGAGATGGGCGGCAAGAACCCGCAGGTGGTGCTCGACGACGCCGACCTCGCGCAGGCCGTGGAGCTCAGCGTGCAGAGCGCCTTCTACTCGACCGGCCAGCGCTGCACCGCATCGAGCCGGCTTATCGTCACCGAAGGCATCTATCCGAAGTTCATCGACGCCATGAAGGAGCGCATGGCGAAGATCAAGGTGGGCGACGCGCTCGCGCAGGGCACCGACATGGGCCCCGTCTCGTCGAAGTCGCAGCTCGACCAGGACATGGAATACGTCGCCATCGGCAAGGGCGAGGGCGCCACGCTGGCCGCGGGCGGCGAGCTGCTGAAGCTGGAGACCGACGGCTACTACATGTCGCCCGCGCTCTTCAGCGAATCGTCCGCCGCGATGCGCATCAACAAGGAAGAGATCTTCGGCCCGGTGGCCAGCGTGATCCGCGTGAAGAACTACGAGGAGGCACTGGCCACGGCGAACGACACCGAGTTCGGCCTCTCGGCCGGCATCGCCACCACCTCGCTGAAGTACGCCACGCACTTCAAGCGCCACAGCCAGGCCGGCATGGTGATGGTCAACCTGCCGACGGCGGGTGTCGACTACCACGTGCCCTTCGGCGGTCGCAAGGGCAGCAGCTACGGCCCGCGCGAACAGGGCCGCTATGCGCAGGAGTTCTTCACGACGGTGAAGACAGCCTACACGCTGGCCTGATCGGTCTTCAGGTGGCCGGAAGCGAGGACGGCGGCGCGCGCCGGCGTCTTCGCATGATGTATTCGATGAGCTCGAACACGCCTTCGCTCAGCAGCGCCAGCGCGGCCGCCGGCAGCGCGCCCGCCACCAGCAACTCGCGGTCGTTGAGCGCAAGCCCGGTCACGATGCGCTCGCCGAAGCCCCCCGCACCGATGAAGGCTGCGATGGTCGCCGTGCCGATGGCGATCGCGGTGGCAGTGCGCACACCCGCCAGCAGCGTGGGCAGCGCCAGCGGCAGCAGTACCAGCTGAAGACTCTGCGGCGGCGTCATGCCGAGCGCCGTGCCGGCCAGCCGCAGGCCATTGGGCACTTCGGCCAGCCCCGTCACCGTGTTGCGCATGATCGGCAGCAGCGAGTAGAGCGTGAGCGCGATCAGCGCCGGCAGCGCGCCGATGGCACCCAGCATCGAGATCAGCACGGCCAGCAGCGCCAGCGAGGGCACGGTCTGCAGCAGGCTCGCGAAGCCCAGCACCACCGCGCGCAGCCGCACATGGGGAAACACCAGGATCGCGATCGGCACGCCGACAAGAATAGCGATGCCCACCGACAGCGCCACCAGCAGCAGGTGCTGGCGCGCGAGCTTCCACAGGTCCGGCCCGAACAGCTTGGCCATGAAGCCCCGGCGTTCTTCCTTCGGCTGCGCCTTCACGTCCTTGCCGCCCGTGCTCGCGAGAAAGTCGCGAGCGATCACGTCGAAGGGCACGCTCTGCAGTTCGGCGCGCGCATTCATCGCGATCATGGCGTGCTCGTCGACCTTGCCTTCCAGCGCCTGCAGCGCAGCCCAGGCCTTGGGCAGCCGCGTGGGCAGGTCGAGCTTGTAGAGCACCACCGCGTCGTAGCGCGGAAAGTACTTCCTGTCGTCTTCCAGCACCCGCAGGCCGAGGTGGTCGATCTTGGCGTCGGTGGTGTAGATGTCGATCACGTCGATCTGCTTGGCGGCCACCGCGTCGTAGGCCAGCCCGTGGTCGAGGCCGGTGGGCGTCTGCGTGAAGCCGTAGCGCCCGGCCAGGCCCTTCCAGCCATCGGCACGGCCGATGAATTCATTCGACAGGCCGAACTTCAGCTCGGGGTGCTTCGCCAGGTCGCTCAGCGTGCGCAGGCCCAGCCGGTCGGCGTCGGCGGCGCGCACCGCGAGCGCATAGCCGTCGTTGAAGCCCAGCGGAATCGCCACGCCCAGGCCCATCGGCGCGAGGGCGGCGTTCATCGCCTCGCGCGTATCGGCCGGTGCGCCCTTGAGGATCTCGAGCGCGATGGTGCCGGTGTATTCGGCGTAGAGGTCGATGGCGCCCGAGCGCAGCGCCTCGTACACGATGGCCGTGTTGCCCAGCCCCTGCCGCACGACGGGCGGCGTGGCCGTGTGCGGCGCGGCCGTCTGCGCCAGAAGCTCTGCCAGGATGTACGACTCGGTGAAGCGCTTGGAGCCGACGCGAAGCGTCTCGTCGGCGGCCCGCGCGATGCCGCAGGCGGCAAGCCAGGCGAGGACGAAGAGCAGGGCGGCGCGCAGGAAGCTGCGGGGCAGATGCATCCGGGCCAGTGTATAGACAACGCCCCGTCGCGCGTACCCGCCAATCTCCTACACGCCATGGTGCGCGGAGCCGATGGGGCCGCCGGCCGTTCGGGCTCACAGTGGTTCGCGATGAAGAAAAAGACCCAACCCGCGAGGGACGACCGCCACCTCCTCCCCGGCCCCGACGTCCACGGCCTGCGCGAACTGCCCGGCCTGCAGGTCGATGGCTACAGCCTGCAGCTGCGCGACAAGGACGGCTTTGTCGGCGACCAGGCCAGCCAGACGGCATTTCGCGAACTGCTCGAACACTGGCGCAAGCGCCGCCGCAGGAAGGGCAAGGACCCGCTGGGCAAATCGCACTCTCGCGACCTCGCCAAGAAGGAACTCGACCGCGTGCTGCAGGAGAAGAAGGCGTCCGAAGCCACCGACCTGATGCACGTGGCCATCGAGGAATTCGCGCAGGAGCTGGCCTTCGTCATCCAGCGCTTCATGCGCCAGCCCTCGTGGAAGCTGGTGCAGCGCATCGTCATCGGCGGCGGCTTTCCCGAGAGCGACGTGGGCGAGCGCGCCATCCTGCAGGCCGGCGCCATCCTCGAGGAGATGGGGCTGCACGTGCAGATCGCACGCCTCTCGCACGACGTGGACGACGGCGGGCTGATCGGCTGGGCGCACCTCGTGCCGCGCGCCATGCTGAAGGGCCACGACGCGATCCTCGCCGTGGACATAGGCGGCACCAACGTGCGCTGCGGCATCGTGAAGACGCGGCACCGCAAGGCGCCAGACTTCTCGCTCGCGAAGGTGGTGCGGCGCGAGAAGTGGCGCCACGCGGACGAAGGCCCGAACCGCGGCGGCATGGTCGAGCACATCGCCGACATGCTCGAGGACATGGTGCGCTACAGCGAGCGCAGGAAGATCCGGCTCGCGCCTTTCGTCGGCATCGGATGCCCCGGGCTGATCCGGCCCGATGGCTCCATCGCCCGCGGCGCACAGAACCTGCCGGGCGACTGGGAAGGCCACGCCTTCCATTTGCCCAGCCAGCTGTGGCGCCGCATGCCGATGATGGGCTCGGGCCCCACGCTGGTACTGATGCACAACGACGCGGTGGTGCAGGGCCTGAGCGAGCTGCCCTTCATGCGCGACGTGCGCCACTGGGGCGTGCTGACCATCGGCACGGGGCTGGGCAACGCGAGCTTCACCAACAAGGACTGATCAGAGGTCCTCGGGTCGCAGGCCTTCGATGCGCAGGGTGGTGGAAGCGCTCGCGATGTTGCCTGCCGCATCCGCCGCGCGCACTTCGAGGTTCGCGGTGCCGGGGCTCTTCGGCGTCCATGCGCAAACGTAGGGTGCGGCGCGCAGCGTGCAGGCCGTCTTGCCGTCGATGACGAACCTGAGTTCGGCCACGCCGATGTTGTCGGTCGCGGTGGCCGAGAGCTTCGTCGCCGTGCCCGCGGCAATGCCTGGCGAAGCAGCCAGGGAGACGGTCGGCGGCAAAGTGTCCGAAGGCGCATTGACGATCACGTTGGCCGAGGCCACCGCCGAGTTGCCCGCGGCGTCGAGCGCGATCACGCGGATGGTTTGCACGCCGGCCGAGGTCGGCGTCCAGCTGCAGGTGTAGGGCGGGGCGGTGAAGGTGCAGATCGGCAGGCTGCCCGAGCCGACCACCTTGACGCCCATGACGCCGACGTTGTCCACCGCCACCGGCGCGATGGTCGTCGGCTGCCCCACCGTTGCCACGGCCGGCGCGGCGAGCGACACGGTCGGCTTGTAGGCATCGGCAACGCCCAGCGGCAGGTCGATGCTGAACGAGGACTGGCCCTGCACGGCTTTCTGCTCGAAGGCATCGAAGATGGTGAACCAGGTCGCGCCGGGCTCGCGGCCGGGCGACTGCGCCTTCACGAGCAGATTGGTCTTGCCCACGGCGAAGCAGCTGAAGCCGCAGCGCCAGTCGAAGACGAAGCGGCCGTCCGCGCCGGTCGTGCCTTGCGCGACTTGCTCCAGCGGCTTGCGCGCGCCGGGGTCGCGCCACACCGAGACCTGCGCACCGGCCAGCGCGGCGCCGCTTTCGCGGTCGGTGACGCGCACCTGCGTGGCCGTGGTGCCAGTCATGTACTTCGAGGTGCCCAGCCTGGGCCAGTCGCTCCAGTCCGTATTGATGTTGGCCTTGGTGCCCGCGGTGAAGCGGATCATCTCCAGCGTGGCGACGCGGTTGGCGGCCGGGTCGAAGCGCTCCTCGAACACGGTGCCCAGCAGCGGGTCGAGGCGCCAGTCCTGGCGCTGCCACCAGTAGCGGTCGGTCAGCCTCGCGAGGTCGAGGTCGGCCCTGGGCGCGACCTCGGTGGTGTCGGCCACGGAGATCGCGCTGTAGTACTCGCCCGAGCCCGCGCCGAACACGTGCTCCAGTTCGTGCAGCAATGTCTTGAGCTGGCGGCCGAGGTAGTCCTTCTCGGTGGATTCCGGCGAGCCGCGCGTCACCGCGCGCGACAGGCGCAGCGGATCGTGGATGGCGCTCCAGTTGAGGTTCCAGGTCACGCCCCTGGGCGGAAAGGTGGTGCTCGTGGTCAGGCCGCCGTGGCTGTAGCCTTCGAGCGACTTCGAGACGCACAGCACGATCTCGCGCTCGGCCACGCCCCTGAAGCCGCATTGCGGCGCCGATCCGGGCGCGGCGACCTGGAAGTCGGCGGCCGGATCGAAGACGAAGCTGCGCACGGTCTCGCGCGTGAACACGGTGTTGATGTCGGCCACGTATTGCGCGAGCCGGCGTCCGGCTTCGGGCGCGCCGATGTCGGCCACCAGTTGCGGATCGACGAAGAACTTCAGGCGGTGCACGCTCGGCGTGGCGCGGCCGACTTCGTCCATGGCGGCCCAGGAGGCCGTGGAATTCAGGGAAAGCAGCAGCATTGCAAAGGAAAAAGGCAAGGCTGCGCCCAGCCGGCGCGCACGCGCCAGCAGCGAATGAATGGATCGCATCGAATCTTGTCCCCTTCCTCAGGGGAGCCCGGCAGTGATCAACAAAGCAAAGGGGATCGCCTCAGGCCACTCGATGGTTTCCGAATTGCACGAAGCGGACAGGCCCCGCCCGTGACCACCTTTGCTGGCCACGCTCCTGCGTCGCGCCGAAATCGCCGAGGGCGATACGCCCTGATGGGCGCCGGTGCTTCTGGAGTGCGGGGTACTGGCTGCAAATCTGTTCTGCGAAGGGCGGACCGCCCATTCCCGAATGCCGAACGCGAGGTTGCTGTAACCAGGAAGGCCTCAATTTTAAATTTCGACCCCGTAGGCGTGGACCTTTCCCCGCTGTAGGGTGTGCCTAATATTTGGGCACTTTGTCACGGCATCCACCGCGGATTGAAGCCGCCGATCAGAGGTCTTCGGCGCGCAGGCCCTCGACGCGCATGCCGGCGGAGGTGCTGGCGACGTTGCCCGCCGCGTCCATGGCGCGCACCTCGACATTCGCAGAGCCGGGGCGCTTCGGCGTCCATGCGCAAACGTAGGGCGCCGCGCGCAGCGTGCAGGCGGTCCTGCCGTCGACGACGAACTTCAGCTCGGCCACGCCGACGTTGTCGGATGCGTTGGCGGAGAGCCTTGCCGCCACGCCCGCGGGCACGCTCGGCGGCACGGACAGCGAAACGGCCGGGGGCACGGTGTCCGAAGGCGCGTTGACGATCACGTTGGCGGAAGCCACTGCCGAGTTGCCGGCGGCATCGAGCGCGATGACGCGGATGGTCTGCACGCCGGGCGCGCCCGGCGTCCAGCTGCAGGTGTAGGGCGGGGCGGTGAAGGTGCAGATTGGGATGCTGTCGCGGCCCATCACCTTGACGCCGACGATGCCCACGTTGTCCACCACCGCGGGCGCTATGACGGTGAGCTGCCCCACCGTGGCCATCGAGGGTGCGGCCATCGACACGGTGGGCGGCGTAGCGTCGGGGCTGCCGAGCGCGAGGTCGATGGTGAACATCGGCTGCCCGTGCACCGCCTTCTGCTCGAAGGCATCGAAGATGGTGAACCACGTGGCGCCCGGCGCGCGGTTGGCCGCGCGCGCCTTCACCAGCAGCGTGGTCTTGCCGACGGCGAAGCAGCTGAAGCCGCAGTCCCAGTCGAACTGGTAGCGGCCCGCCGCGTCGGCCACGCCGGTCGCGAGCATCACCAGCGGCTTGCCGGCACCGGGGCTGCGCCACACCGAGACCTGCGCACCGGGCAGGGCGGTGCCGGTGTCGCGGTCGGTCACGCGCACCTGGGTGGCGGTGGTGCCGGCCATGAACTTCGAACTGCCGAGCTTGGGCCAGTCGGTCCAGTCGGTGTTGATGTTGGCCTTGGTGCCTTCGGTGAAGCGGATCAGCTCGAGCGTGGCGACGCGGTTGGCCGCCGGGTCGCGGCGCTGCTCGAAGACGGTGCCCAGCAGCGGGTCGAGCCGCCAGTGCTGGCGGGTCCACCAGTAGCGGTCGCCGTCGCTGGCCAGGGCGAGGTCCGCGATGGGCGCGATGCCGGTGGTGTCGGTCACCGCGATGCTGTTGTAGTACTCCCCCGAGCCCGCACCGAACACGTGCTCCAGCTCATGCAGCAGGGTCTTCAGCTGGCGGGCGAGGTAGTCCTTCTCGGTGGATTCGGGCGCGGCCGGCGTGGGCGCGCGCGACAGGCGCAGCGGGTCGTGGATGGCGATCCAGTTCAGGTTCCAGGTCACGCCCTTCTGCGGAAAGGTCCAGCTGGTGGAAAGCCCGCCGTGGCTGTAGCCCCGGGTGGACTTCGAGACGCAGACCACCACCTCGCCATTGACCAGGCCGTTGTAGCTGCACTGCGGCGCGTTGGCGGGCGTGACCAGCTGCAGGTCGGCGGCGGGGTCGAAGGAGAAGCTGCGCACCGTCTCGCGCGTGAACACCGTGTTGAGGTCGGCCACGTACTGCGCGAGGCGCCGGCCTGCCTCGGCGGGGCCGATGTCGGCGGCCAGCTCGGGATCGACGATGAATTTCAGGCGGTGGGTGCTTGGAGGAGCCCGGCCGATCTCGTCCATGGCGGCGAAAGTGGGTGCCGGGATTCCGGACAGTGCGAAAAGCGTTGTCCACAGCATCAACGCCGGGTTCGCCAGTTTCGCCAGGGCACGCAGCGAGAAGAAAGCTCGCATCGGTTTTCCCCGGAGATCGGGGCGCAAGACACCAACGGATGGCGCTCTGGCCGGCCCCGCGAAAGACCGTGCCCGAGCGGGCTACCCCGCCAAGCAGGGGGTGCCGGGAGATCCGTTTGCGCCCGTCCGGTGACGAACCGGTAGGGCAGGCTGGCTTGTCAATCCCCGAAACCGGTAGATATTTTAGTGTGCTTGTTCAATTGGTTTCAATTGTGTTGCATTTGTGCTTCTGACGCCACAGCCTCGCCGCCCAGCGCCTTGTAGACCGCCACCAGCCCCACCGCGAGCCGGCTGGTGCTCTGGGCCTGGTCGCGTCTGGCCTGCAGCAGGGTGCGGCGCGCGTCGAGCTCCACGCCGAAGTCGGTGAGCCCGCCCCTGTAGCGCGCCGACGCGAGCACCAGCGCGTCGCGGCTGCGGCGCTCGCGCTCGGCCAGTTCGGCCTGCCGCTGGCGCTCGGCGGCGTAGGCGGTGAGGGCCGAGTCGATCTCATGCCAGGCCTTGAGCACGGTCTGCTGGAAGGCCACGGCCGCTTCCTGCTGCTGCAGTTCGCGCAGCTCGACGGTGCCGCGGCGGCGCCCGCCATCGAAGATCGGCAGGCTGATCGACGGACCCACGTGCCACTGCCGGCTGCCCCATTCGCCGAAACGCTCGCTGCCCACCGATTCGTAGCCGAAGCCGGCGCCCAGCGTCACGCGCGGATAGAGATCGGCCACCGCCACGCCGATGCGCGCGGTGGCGGCATGCAACTGCGCCTCGGCTGCCGCGATGTCAGGGCGGCGGCGCGCGAGTTCGGCGGGCTGGCCGAGCGCGAGCGGCGGCAGCGCGGGCGCGTCGAGCGCGTCGCCCGTGGCGCCCGTGGTGTTGTCCGCCAGCTCGGCATTGAGCGCGCCGGGCGCGGCGCCTGCCAGCAGCGTGATGCGGTTCATCGCATCGGCCTCCTGCTGCTGAAGGGCGGGAATGCGTCCGCGCAGGTCCGCGACCAAGGCGCGCTGGCGCACCGGGTCCAGGTCGGTGACGAGGCCGCCGTCGGCGCGCGCCTGCACCAGTTCGAGCGACTCGGCAGCCGCCGCGATGTCCGCGCGCGCGATGCGCAGCTCGTGCTGCGTGCCGCGCAGTTCGAAGTAGTTGCGCGCCAGCTCGGCCTGCACGCTGAGCCGCGCCTGCCGCAGCAGCGCGGCCGAAGCGCCCGCGTCGGCATCGGCGGCCTCGATGGCGCGGCGCACGCGGCCCCAGAGGTCGATTTCCCACGAGGCATCGAAGCCCGCCTGATAGAGGTTGTAGGGCTCGCTGAGCGTGCGGATGAGCTGGTCGCGGTTGGAGACCGACGAGCCCAGCGCGTCGATCATCCGCGTGGCTGCGCCGGTCTCGCTCTGGCGCTGCCGGGTGACGCCCGCGCTGGCATTCAGTTGCGGCCCCTGCTGCGCGGCGGCGGTGGTGCGCTGCACGCGGCTTTGCGCGAAGCGCAGCGCGGCCGTCTGCAGATCGGGGTTGCTGGCTAGCACCATGGCTTCGAGGCGGTCCAGCACCGGGTCGCCGAAGGCCTTCCAGTCGCCCGATGCGATGCCGGTGCCGGTGGCGCTCTGCCGTTCCGCTCCGAGCAGCGTGGGCGAGCCGCCATGCCATGCGGACCAGTCGGCGGGTGCGTCGGTCTTTGGCGACTGGTGATCGGGCCCCACGGCGCAGCCGGCAAGAGCGAGGGCGAGCGAGAGCGATGCAGCGGCGCAGGCAAGGGACGAAAGAGGATGGGACATGGCGTGCTCCCGTTTTCAGACAAGGCGATTGCGGAATAGCCACGCCGCCAGCGGCAGCGTGACGACGGCGATGACAGCCAGGGGAATCAGGTTGTGCCAGACCGTGGCCAGCCCGACGCCTTCGAGGTACACGCGCTGCACCAGGTCGATGGCGAAGCGCAGCGGATTGGCCAGCGTCGCCACCTGCAGCACATGCGGCATGTTGCGCACCGGCGTGGTCAGGCCCGACAGCAGCATCAGCGGCATCAGCAGCACGAAGGCGTAGAGCATGGCCTGCTGCATGTTCGCCGACACGGCGGAGATCGACAGTCCGATGCCCACGCTCGCCACCGTGAAGAAGAGCAGCCCCGTGTAGAGCGTGACGAGCGAGCCCGCCATCGGAATGCCGAACCAGAAGAGCGCCACCAGCAGGATCAGGGACGACTGCACCAGCCCCACGAGCACCGGCGGCAGCGCCTTGCCGATCATGATCTCGAGCGGCGACATCGGCGTTACCAGCAACTGGTCGAAGGTGCCTTGCTCGCGTTCGCGCGCCACCGAAAGCGCCGTGAGCAACAGCGTCTGCAGCATGCTGAGCGCGGCGATCATGCCGGGCAGCAGGTTCCAGCGCGTCTCCAGGTTCGGGTTGAACCATGCGCGAGATTCCACGGTCAGCGAACGCGGCGGTGCGCCTGCGCGCGTGCGCAACTCGGCGTTGTAGCGCTCGACCACCGCGCTCACGTAGCCCGCCGCCGAGCCCGCGGTGTTGGAGTTGCGCGCATCCAGGATCAGCTGGATGGCCACCGTCTGCCCCGCGCTGAGCTGCTGCTCGAAGTTCGAGGGAATCTGGATGACGAGCAGCGCCTTCTCTGTGTCGATCACCTCGCGGATGTCGGCCTGCGAGCGCAGCGTGGCGACGCGGTGGAACACGCCCGTGCTGTCGAGGTGCGCGATCAACTCCGACGATGCGCCGTTGCGGCTCTGGTCGAGCAGCGCATACGGCACGTTGGTGAGGTCGTAGGTCGCGCCATAGCCGAAGACCAGGCTCTGCATGATCGCTGGCGCCACCAGGATGGCGCGCGTGGCCGGGTCCTTGAGGATGGTCAGCAGCTCCTTGCGGCAGAGGTTGGCCACGCGAAGGAAGAAGTCGATGAGGGCGTTCATGGCCGTGCTTTCAGTCGAGGCTCTTTCGCGTCACCGCGCGTGCCACCAGCAGCAGGCCCACGGCGTACGCCAGCAGGATCGCGCAGTTGCGCCACACCAGCGGCCAGACGTCGCCCGCGAGGAACAGCGTCTTGATGAGGTCCATGAAGTAGGTGGCCGGCAGCGCGTGGCCGATCACCCATACGGCGGTGGGCACGTTGCGCAGGTCGAAGAGAAAGCCCGACAGCATCATCGAAGGCATGAAGGTTGCGATCAGGGCCACCTGGCTCGCGAGGAACTGGTTGCGCGTGACCGAGGAGATCACCAGGCCCAGGCTCACAGCCACGATCAGGTAGAGCATCGAGGCGAACACCACCACGACGAGCGAGCCGTACATCGGCACCGCGAAAAGGTAGCGCGCCGACAGCAGGCACAGCGCCAGGCCCAGCATGCCGACCGCGAAGTACGGAATGATCTTCGCCAGCAGGATCTCCACCGGCCGCACCGGCGTGACGAAGAGCGCCTCCAGCGTGCCGCGTTCCCACTCGCGCGCCATCACCAGCGCGGTGAGGAAGGCGCCGACCAGCGTCATGATGAGCACGATGAGCCCTGGCACCAGGTACCAGGTGCTGGTGTTCGCGGCGTTGAACCACAAGCGCTGCTCGACCGTGACGCTGCCGGCGATCGCGTTGCCGCCCGAGTTGCCGCCGCGGTCCGCCTGCCGCACGCCCGATTGCGCGAGCGCGCCGCTCACATACGCCAGGATGATGCTCGCGCGCCCCGCGTCGGAGCCGTGCACGATGAGCTGCACGCGCGCGTTGCCCGCGGCGAGCGAGCGCGAGAAGTCGGAGGGCACGCGCACGATGCCGTCTACCTTGCGCTCGCGCATCAACTCCTCGGCGTCGTGCATCGAGCCCAGCAGCACAGGCGCGATGGTGGGCGAGAGCGCCAGCCCGGCGATGGCCTCGTGCGCGGTGGGCGAGGCGTCTTCCATCACCACCGCCACGGGCGCGTTCTTCACGTCGAGCGACATGCCGTAGCCGAAGATCAGGATCAGCACCATCGGCAGCAGGATGCCGATGGCCAGGTTGCTGCGGTCGCGCAGCAGCTGGCGGAATTCCTTGCGCGTGAGGGAGATCAGGCGGGACCAGAAGCCGCTCATGCTGCCACCTCCTTCTTCGTCGCGTGCCGCGCGTTCTCGACGATGCCGATGAAGGCCTGCTCCATGTCGATGCGCCTTTCCCTGTCGTCGCCGAGCGCCTGCGCGCGCACCTCCTGCGGCGTGCCGATGGCCAGCACCTTGCCCGCGTCCTGGATCACGATGCGGTCGCAGTACTCGGCCTCCTCCATGAAGTGCGTGGTGATGACGACCGTGGTGCCGCCTTCGGCCAGCGCGGTGATGCGCCGCCAGAACTCGCGGCGCGCGAGCGGGTCGGCGCCGCTGGTGGGTTCGTCGAGGAACAGGATCTCGGGCTCGTGCAGCAGGCCGGTGGCCATGGCCAGGCGTTGCTTGAAGCCGCCCGGCAACTGGCCGCTGGGCGAATCGAGCGAGTGGGCGAGGTCGAACTGGCGCAGCACCGTGTCCATGCGCTCGCGCAGCTTCGCTCCGCGCAGCCCGTAGGCGCCGCCGAAGAACGAGAGGTTCTCGCGCACCGTGAGGTTGCCGTAGAGCGCGAATTTCTGCGAGACGTAGCCGATGCGCTGGCGCGCCTGCGCGCGGGCATGCCGGAGGTCGACGCCCGCCACGCGCAGTTGCCCGCCGCTGGCCGGCAGCAGGCCGCAGAGCATGCGGAAAGTGGTCGTCTTGCCGGCGCCGTTGGGGCCGAGCAGGCCGAAGATCTCGCCGCGACGCACCGAGAAGCTGGTGCTGGCCACTGCGACGAAATCGCCGAAGCGGCGCACGAGGTCCTTGACCTCGATGACGACTTCTTCCGATTGGCCCTGTCTCTGTTGCGATGCCGCGGCCGCCGCTGGGGTGGCGCTGTCGTCGTTCGACGGCTGCGTGCGCAGCAGCGTCATGAAGCCGTCTTCCAGGCGCGGAGCGACCGGCTCGGCGTGAGCGCCTTCGAGCAACGCATCGAATCGCGCGCCGTCCGTTGCGTCACGGCGGATGAAGCGCACTTCGCCGCCTTGCGGTACCGCGTCGACGATGTCCTGCCGCGCGTCGAGCAGGCGGGCCTGCAGCAGCCGCGGCGGCTCGTCGCCGGGCGGCGTCGCGACGAAGCACAGGCCGTCCGCCCGGTCGCGCAGTTCGGCCGGCGCGCCCTGCGCCAGCAGCTTGCCGCCGTGCAGCACGAACACATGGCTGCAGCGCTCGGCCTCGTCGAGGTAGGCGGTGCTGACGATGACGGAGAGCTTTTCCTCGTCTACCAGCTGCTGCACGATCTCCCACAGCTCGCGGCGCGAGAGCGGGTCGACGCCCACGGTCGGCTCGTCGAGCAGCAGCAGGTCTGGCGATCGCACCAGCGTGCAGGCCAGCCCGAGCTTCTGCTTCATGCCGCCCGAGAGCTTGCCGGCGGGCCGGTCGGTGAAGCGGCCGAGGTCGGTCATCTCCATCAGCCGTGCGTAGCGTTCGCGCCGCCTGTCGCGGGGCACGCCGTGCAGGTCGGCGTAGAGGTCGAGGTTCTCCTGCACGCTGAGGTCGTCGTAGAGGCCGAAGCGCTGCGGCATGTAGCTGATGCGGTCCTGCACCGCCTGCGGATCGGCCGACACGTCGATGCCGAGCACGCGCAGCTCGCCCGCGTCGGCGCGCATCAGGCCGGCCATCAGGCGCAGCAGCGTGGTCTTGCCTGCGCCGTCGGGGCCGACCAGTGCGGTGAGCGTACCGGCGGGAATTTCGAGCGACACGTCGTCGAGGGCGGGCACAGGCTCCCTCGACGCCTTCGGCAGAAAGCGCTTGTGCAGCGAGCGTCCGGCCACGGCCGGCCCGGTGACGGTCATCAGGGCTTGCCGGTAGCAGTGGAGGAAGAAGAGGGCGTCAGTTGCAGCCGCACGGTGGCCGGCATGCCGAGGCGCAGCCGGTCCTGCGGGTCGTCGACCATCACCCGGACTTCGTAGACCAGGCTGCTGCGCAGCTCCTCGGTCTGCACGGTCTTGGGCGTGAACTCGGCCACCGACGAGATGTAGCCCACCTTGCCGGCGATGGCTTCGCCGGGCTGGCTGTCGGTGCTCACGCGGGCGTCTTGCCCGGCGCGCACGCGGCCGAGGTCGGGCTCGGCGACATAGGTCCGCACCCACTTGGGATCGGTGATGGCAAGCGTGAAGGCCGGGCGCTGCGGTGAGGCCATGTCGCCGGGTTCGAGCAGGCGGGCGCGCACGATGGCGTCGATGGGCGCCTTGAGCTCCGCCTCGGTGAGCTGGTGGTTCATGAGCGCAAGCTCGGCGCGGGCCGACTCGAGCTGGGCCTGGGCCTGCCCGATGTCTTCCTTGCGCGGGCCGGTCACCACCAGTTGCTGCGCCTTGCGTGCGTTGTCGAGCTGCGCCAGCGCCACCTTGCGCCGTGCCTGCGCGCTGTCTAGATCCTGCTGGCTCACCGCGCGGCCGGCCGTGGTGGCGCCGATGGCCTGCAGGCGCGCGAGCTGCTGCTGCGCCAGTTCGGCATCGGCCTGCGCGGCGGCCACCTGTGCATTGGCCTGTGCAACTTCCTCGGGGCGGCTGCCGGTCTTCAGGCGCAGCAGGGCTTGTTCCTGCACGCCGATGCGCGCCTGCGATTGCGCCACGCGCAGCACCAGCGAGCGGGTGTCGAGCCGGCCGAGCACCTGTCCGGCGCGCACGCGATCGCCTTCGCGCACCGTCAGTTCGGCGACGCGGTCGTTGGCATTGAAGGCCAGCGAGACCTGCCGCAGGTCGACGTTGCCGTACAGCACGAGCTGGTCGGAGGGCGTGGCGGAGCGGTTCGCGTACCACCAGCCGCCCGCCGCGGCGGCGATGACCACAACGGCGACGGCGATGAGGGGTTTCCTGTTCATGGCGTGTTTCCTGGCGGGGCTGCTGCCCTGGAGTCGGCGCGATGTTATCAAATTGAAATTTGAATTTGAAGTATTTTTTTGTTTGGGTTAGCCTCGGGGCATGGCAACCCGCACTCCGCGTACCGACGGCAACGCAACGCGCCTGCACATCCTCGAAACCGCCGGACAGCTGTTCGCGGAGCAAGGCTTCGCAGAAAGCACCAGCAAGGAAATCTGCACGCGCGCGGGCACCAACATGGCCGCCATCAACTACCACTTCGGCGGGCGCGACGGCCTCTACGAGGCCGTGCTGGTCGAGGCGCACAAGCAGCTCGTGAGCCTCGACGAGCTGATGGCGCTGTCGGTGGAGTCGACCGATCCGCGCCAGAAGCTGCGAACCTTCCTCACGCACATGGTCGAGATGAGCGCCCAGCCGAAGGCGCCCTGGGGCTTTCGCGTGGTGCTGCGCGAGGCGCTGTCGCCGTCGCCTGCCATGCCGGCGCTGATCCAGCGCGCGGTGCTGCCCAAGGCCAAGCTGCTGCGCGGCATCGTCGGCGAGACCATGGGCCTGCCCGACGACCATCCTTCGGTGCAGCGCAGCCTGCTGCTCACGGTGTTGCCGTGCCTGGTGCTGACGGTGGCGCCCAAGGACCTGAGCAGCAAGGTGCTGCCGGCCTTGAAGGACACGCAGGCCCTGGCCGACGAAGTCGTGCGCTACGTGCTCGCGGGGCTCGACGCGGTGGCAAAGGCCGCCGAGCCGCCTGCGGCGCCTAAAGCTGGAAAGCGACGGTGAGCAGCAGGCCTTCCGCCACGTCGCGCACCAGTCCCGGCCTGCGCGCGCGATAAGGCTCGCCGGCCGAAGCGGTTGTCTCGATCCACTCGGCCAGCCATTCGATGTGGTCGTGGCCGTAGAACACCACGGCCGCCTCGTGGTTCAGCAGCAGGCTGCGCAGGTCGAGGTTGATCGAACCGCACATCGCGAGCTCCTCGTCCACCACCACCGCCTTGGCGTGCGCCATGAAGGGCAGCATGCGAAAGCTCACGCCTGCGCGCGCCAGGTCGCGCATGGCGCGTGCGCGTACGAAGTCGGCCAGCCGGTGGTTGGATTGCGCGGGCATCGCGATGGTCACCTGCACGCCGCGCCGCGCAGCCAGCCGCAGCGCGTCGCGCAGGCCGTCGCCGGGCACGAAGTAGGGCGTGATGGCGAGGATGCGGTGCTCGGCGCGGAAGCAGGCGTCGATCAGCAGCGCATGTGCCGTGTCTTCCGTCTGGTCAGGGCCGCTCGGCAGGAACTGGGCCATGGCCGTGCCCGGGCCCTCGGCGTCGGGCGCGGTGATGGCGCGGGCCTTGCGGCTGCGCACCGAGGCCCAGTCGTGGTCGAACTGCCGCGCCGCCGCTGCCGCCACGCTGCCGCGCAGGTCGAAGGAGAGATCGCGCCAGGCTTCGGGATGCTTGTCGTTGCCGGTGAAGTACTCGCCCGCGAGGTTGCGCCCGCCCGACCACAGCCAGCGGTCGTCGGCGATGGTGAACTTGCGGTGGTTGCGCAGGTTGCGCGGACCGATGCGGCGCAGGCTGAAGAAGGGGCGGAACACCGCCACCTCGCCGCCCGCCGCGCGCAGCCGGTCGAAGTGATGGCGCGGCAGCGAGAGCGCACCGAAGCCGTCGAGCAGCACCCGCACCTTGATGCCCTCGCGCGCCCGCTGGGCAAGCCGGTCGAGCACCGCATGCCCGAGCGGATCGTCGCCGATGATGAAGGTGCACACGTCGATGCGTTCGCGCGCGCCGTCGATCACCTCCCACAGCGCCTCGCGCGCGGCCTCGCCGTCGGCATGCATGCGGATCGCGCTGCGCCCGGGCGGCGCGAGGCCGAAGCTCTCGATCAGGTCGGCTGCCCAGTGGCCCGGCGGCACCGAGCGCGGCGGCCTGGGGGAACCCGCCGGGCGCAGCTTGCGCTGGCCGAACAGCAGGTACATCGGCAGGATGAAATAGGGCATCAGCACCAGCCCCATGACCCAGGCGATGGCGGTGGTGGGGGCGCGCTGCTCGCGGCGCGCGCGCGTGGTCAGCACGTAGACCAGCAGTGCGAAGGTGACGACGAGAAAGTGCTGCGAGGGTGAAGGCAGCCAGTCGAACTCTTTGGTCGGCATGAATCGATGATGCCTCAGCGCTGAGGGCGGCGCCTTCAGTGTCCCTTCAGCGCTGCAGGAAGGCCGGTACGTCGCGCCCCTGCGAGGCGAGGAACCGCATCATCGGGTCGACCACCGCGCGCACCGCGGGCCGGTCGCCCACGCGCGTGCGCCAGGCCAGCAGGCGCGGGGTGGCATCGGTCATGCCGGCGCCCTTGCGGTCGGCGAACACGCAGGCCATGTAGAAGGCGATGTCGGCGAAGGAGTAGGGGCCGGCGATGTACTCGCGCGTGGCCAGCAGGCCTTCCATCTCATCGTAGAAGCGGGCACAGCCGGCGCAGGCCGCGATCGCGGGAGCGCTCTGCATGGCCTCCTGCAGGCCGAAGAGCTTGATGACGTTCGGGAAGAAGACCTCGTCGGACTTCTGCTCCAGCTGCCGGGCGCGGGCCCGCTCGGCAATGCCATCGGGCCACAGCGCGGGGCTGGGATAGCGGTCTTCCAGGTACTCGAAGATCTGCGTCGAGTCGAAGAGCGACACCTCGTCGTCGACCAGCACGGGCACCTGCTGCTTGACGGGATTGACCCGAAGCACCTCGGGGTGCTTGGGCTCGTAGTGGTCGCCTTCGATGAAGGGCACCATGACCAACTCGAAGGGCACGCCTTTCTCGCGTGCCGCGATCTCGACCTTGGCGCCGAACATGCTGAGGGGACCGGAGTAGATGTGAGTCGTCATGGTCCCCGACTTCAACAGAAACCGGGCTTCAGGTCGAGCCCCACACCTCCTGCGCCGTCTCGACCACCAGGCGCAGCTTGTTGCGCTGCGCTTCCACCGCGATGTTGTTGCCGTGCACGGTGCTGGAGAAGCCGCACTGCGGCGACAGTGCGAGCTGGTCGAGCGAGGCGTACTTGCTCGCGTCCTCGATGCGGCGCTTGAGCTCGTCCTTGTCTTCCATCTCGCCGAACTTGGTGGTCACGAGGCCGAGCACAACGGTCTTGCCCTTGGGCAGGTAGCGCAGCGGCTTGAAGTCGCCCGAGCGGGCGTCGTCGTATTCCATGAAGTAGGCGTCGAGGTCCATCTCCTTGAGCAGCGCCTCGGCCACCGGCTCGTAGTTGCCCGCGGCCGCGTGCGTGCTCTTGAAGTTGCCGCGGCAAAGGTGCATGGCCAGCAGCATGCCCGGCGGCTTCTGCGCCACCACCTTGTTGATGAAGGCGGCGTAGCGGTGCGGCAGTTCGTTCGGATCGTCGCCGCGCTTGCGGGCGGCTTCGCGCATGTGCTCGTCGCACAGGTAGGCGAGGTTGGTGTCGTCCATCTGCACGTAGGTGCAGCCGGCGGCGGCCAGCGAGCGCAACTCGTCGCCGTAGGCCTTGGCCACGTCGTCGTAGAAGGTCGGGTCGAGCTCGGGGTAGGCGTCCTTGCTGATGCCGGCGCGGCCGCCGCGGAAGTGCAGCATGGTCGGCGAGGGAATCGTCACCTTCGGCGTGCGGCCGGCCGAGACCTGGCTCTTGAGGTACTGGAAGTCGGCGAGCTGGATGTCCTTGACGTGGCGCACCTTGTCCAGCACGCGCATCGCTGGTGGAGCGAGTTCTTCAGTGCCGTCGGGCTTGCGGATGGTGACCGGAATGTCGGTCTTCACGCCGCCGAGCTGGTCGAGGAAGTCGATGTGGAAGTAAGTACGGCGGAACTCGCCGTCGGTGATGCTCTTCAGGCCGATGTCTTCCTGGAACCTGACGATCTCGGTGATCGCCTTGTCCTCGACAAGGCGAAGCTGCTCGGGCGTGATCTCGCCCTTGGCCTTCTGCTCGCGGGCTTCGAGCAGGTACTTGGGGCGCAGGAAACTGCCCACGTGGTCGTAGCGGGCAGGCAAGGCGGCGTGCTGTGTCATGGATGACTCCGTCGGGATTCTTTGGGGAATGAGCGGAACATCGTATCGCCTTCGAAAAGGTGATTGCTGTATACAGATATCTCGGTGTTTACCCTCGAAATACCCAGAAAGACTAGAAATTTCCCGCTTTCTGTATACATTGAGTATTCATGAAAACGCCCACGACCGCCTTTCCCCTGAACGCCTGGTACGCAGCCGCCTACGACGTCGAAGTGCGCCATGCGCTGCTGCCTCGCACCATCTGCAACCAGAAAGTGGTGCTGTTCCGCCGTACCGACGGGCAGGTCGCCGTGCTCGAGGACGCCTGCTGGCACCGGCTGATGCCGCTGTCGCTGGGCCGCCTGGAGGGCGACGAACTGGTCTGCGGCTATCACGGCCTCGTCTACAACAGCCAGGGCCGCTGTACGCACATGCCCAGCCAGGAAACGCTGAACCCCTCGGCCTGCGTGCGCAGCTTTCCGGCAGTGGAAAAGCACCGCTTCGTGTGGATCTGGCCCGGCGACCCGGCCAAGGCCGACCCGGCGCTCATTCCCGATATGCACTGGAACGACGATCCCGCCTGGGCCGGCGACGGCAAGATGATCCGCGTCAACTGCGACTACCGCCTCGTGGTCGACAACCTCATGGACCTGACGCACGAGACCTTCGTGCACGGCTCCTCCATCGGCAACCGCGAAGTCGCCGAGGCCCCCTTCGTCGCCACGCACGGCGACCGCTCGGCCACCGTCACGCGCTGGATGGAGAACATCGATCCGCCGCCCTTCTGGGGCAGCCAGATCCGCCATGCGCGCGGCTACAACGGCAAGGTCGACCGCTGGCAGATCATCCGCTTCGAAGGTCCGTGCACAGTGAACATCGACGTCGGCGTGGCCGAGGCCGGCAGCGGCGCGGTGCCGGCCGACGGCAACCCTGGCGACCGCAGCAAGGGCGTGAACGGCTACGTGCTCAACACGATCACGCCCGAGACCGACAAGACGTGCCTCTACTTCTGGGCCTTCGCGCGCAACTACTGCCTGGGCGAGCAGCGCCTCACGCACGAGCTGCGCGAGGGAGTGTCGGGCATCTTCCGCGAGGACGAGCTCGTGCTCGAGGCGCAGCAGAAGGCCATCGACGAGCACCCCGACCACCAGTTCTACAACCTCAACATCGACGCCGGCTCCATGTGGGCGCGCAAGCTGATCGATCGCATGGTCGAGAAGGAGAAGCCCGCGCGCGCGGCGATCCCGATCCGTCCGGCCGAGAAGGAGGCCGCGTGAAGGTCGCGGCCGTCTCCTCCGCCGCCGAGCCCGGCGACAGCGGCAGTTCGCAAGCTGTGAAGGCGCAGCTGCGGCTGCGCGAGATGATCCTCGCGGGCGAGCTGCCCGGCGGCGCGCGTATCGCCGAGGTGGCGATCTCCGAGCAGCTCGGCGTGTCGCGCACGCCGGTGCGCACCGCGCTGATGCGGCTCGAACAGGAAGGCCTGCTCGAGGCGCTGCCCAACGGCGGCTATGCGGTGCGTACCTTCTCCGAGCGCGACGTGGCCGACGCCATCGAGCTGCGCGGCACGCTCGAAGGCCTGGTGGCCCGGCTCGCCGCCGAGCGCGGCGCGGCGCCGGTGGTGCTGCGCGAGGCGCGCGCGTGCCTGCAGCGCATAGACGAGTTGCTGCGCGAGCCTGCGCTCGACGACGCGGCCTTCTCGCGCTACGTGACGCACAACGAGCGCTTCCATGCGCTGCTGTGCGAGATGGCGGGCAGCCCCGTCATCGCGCAGCAGCTGGAGCGCGTGGTCAACCTGCCGTTCGCCTCGCCCTCGGGCTTCGTCGTTGTGCAGGCCAATTCGCCGGCCGCGCGCGACATGCTCGTGGTCGCGCAGGACCAGCACGTGCAGGTGCTCGACGCCATCGAGTCCGGCGAAGGCTCGCGCGCCGAGGCGCTGATGCGCGAGCACAGCCGCATCGCGCGACGCAACCTGCGCGAGGCGCTGCATGGCACGCCCACGGCGGAACAGCGTCCGTTGCCGGGCGTGCAGCTGATCCGCCGGCGCGGCTGATTCCACCTCTCTCTCCCATTTCTCCTTCGTGTTGTTCCCCCGATGAAAAGCGATCTTCAATGGATGCAGGCGCAGGTCGTCGCGCTGCGCGACGTGACGCCCACCGTGCGCGAGTTCGAACTGCGCCCCGAGAGCGGGTTCGCCGCCGCCCATGAACCCGGCGCCCACCTGCAGGTGCAGGTGATGACGGCGCAGGGCCGCGTGCAGACCCGCTCGTACTCGCTGGTGAGCGAGGGCGACGGCAAGTGCTGGCGCATCGCCGTCAAGCGGCTCGACGATGGCCGCGGCGGTTCGCTCGCGATGTGGCGGCTCGCGGTGGGCGACCGCCTGCAGGTGAGCGCGCCGCAGAACCACTTCCCGCTCGACCTCTCCGCGCCAGGCTATTTGCTGGTGGCCGGCGGCATCGGCATCACGCCGCTGGTGCTGATGGCGCAGCGGCTGGGCGCGCATGCGAGGCGCAGCGGCGTACCGGTGAAGATGCTCTACGGCGCGCGCAATGCGGCCGAGTTCGGCTACCTGCCGCACCTGCGCGAGGCGCTCGGCGAGAGCGGCGTCGAGGCCCACGAAGGCGCGACGCCCATCGACTTCGCCGCCGCCATCGCCGCGCTGCCGCCCGGGGGCCAGCTCTACACCTGCGGTCCGGTGCCGATGCTCGAGGCCGTCAAGCGCGCGTGGCACGCGGCGGGCCGTGCCATCGCGGACCTTCGCTTCGAGACCTTCGGCAGCAGCGGCCGGCTGGCCACGCAGCCCTTTCAGGTGCGCATTCCGCGGCACAATCTCGCCATCACCGTGCCGGCCGACTGCACGCTGCTCGAGGCGCTCGACGCGGCGGGCGTGCAGACGCTTTCCGACTGCAAGCGCGGCGAGTGCGGCCTGTGCGCCATGGACGTGATCTCCGTCGACGGCGAGATCGACCACCGCGACGTGTTCCTCAGCGAGCACGAGAAGAAGTCGGTCACGCGCATCTGCGCCTGCGTGTCACGCGCGGTGGGTACGCTCACGCTCGACTCCGCCTATCGCGCCGACAGCTGACCGGCTCCCCCGGAATACACCCTGCGCGATGATCGCGCAGTTAATTTGTCAATCGCGCAACAAAGGCCGGCGACGGTCGCCAGCTAGGTGATTGCCTGCTGCGCCGGATGTTGCAAAGTGTTGAAAATAGCCCCGGTTCGCGTTCCGCCCCTCAAAGGAAAAAACATGCAAAGACGCCATCTCATCCAGACCGCCGCCCTGTCGGCTCTTGCGCTTTCGATGTCGCTGGCCAGCGCCCAGGACAACAAGTTCAAGATCGGCCTGATCCTTCCGATGACGGGCCAGTCGGCCTCCACGGGCCGCCAGATCGAAGCCGCCGCGCGCCTGTACATGGCCCAGAACGGCGACACCGTGGCCGGCAAGAAGGTGGAGCTGATCGTCAAGGACGACACCGGCCTGCCCGACGTGACCAAGCGCCTCGCGCAGGAGCTGGTGGTGAACGACAAGGTCAACGTGCTGGCCGGCTTCGGCCTGACGCCGCTGGCCCTCGCGGTGGCGCCCATCGCCACCCAGTCGAAGACGCCCGAGGTGGTGATGGCCGCCGCCACGTCGAGCATCACCGAGGCATCGCCCTACATCATCCGTTCGAGCTTCACGCTGCCGCAGGTGTCGGTGGCCATGGGCGACTGGGCGCCGAAGAACGGCGTGAAGACGGTCGTGACGCTGGTGGCCGACTATGGCCCGGGCAACGACGCCGAGAAGTTCTTCACCGAGCGCTTCCAGCTCAACGGCGGCAAGGTGCTCGACAAGCTGCGCGTGCCGCTGCGCAACCCCGACTTCGCCCCCTTCCTGCAGAAGGTGCGCGACGTGAAGCCCGATGCGCTCTTCGTCTTCGTGCCCTCCGGCGCAGGCGCGGCGGTGATGAAGCAGTTCCTGGAGCGCGGCATGGACAAGGCCGGCATCCGCATGATCGCCACTGGCGACGTGACCGACGACGACCAGCTCAACGACATGGGCGACGGCGCGCTCGGCGTTGTCACCTCGCACCACTACTCGGCTGCGCACCCCTCGGCGCTGAACAAGAAGTTCGTCGAGGCCTTCGAGAAGGCCAACCCCAAGATGCGCCCCAACTTCATGGCCGTGGGCGGCTATGACGGCATGCGCGTGATCTACGAGGCGCTCAAGGCCACCAAGGGCCAGGGCGGCGGCGAGGCGCTGCTGGCGGCCATGAAGGGCCAGGTCTTCGAGAGCCCGCGCGGCCAGGTGCTGATCGACGCGCAGACGCGCGACATCGTGCAGGACGTGTACCTGCGCAAGGTCGAGAAGAAGGACGGGCAGCTCTACAACGTCGAGTTCGACGTGATCAAGGGCGTGAAGGACCCGGGCAAAGCAAAATAAAGGCTCGCCCCCAGGCTGCGCGCACTTCGTGTCGCTTCGCCAACCCCCTACCGGGGGCAACACCTGAGGCCCGGCAAAGCCGGTTCCTCGGTGTTTCGCGAAGAGACCGCAAGGCACGGCCCGTGTTTGAGTAGCTGACATGTTGACCATCCTTTTCGACGGCATCGCCTACGGCATGCTGCTCTTCGTGCTCGCCGTCGGGCTGGCCGTGACGCTGGGGCTGATGAACTTCATCAACCTCGCGCACGGCGCCTTCGCCATGGCGGGCGGCTATCTCACGGTGTTCGCGATGCAGAAGCTGGGCGTGCCGTTCCTGGCCTGCCTGCCGCTCGCGTTCATCGTCGTCGCGCTGGCCGGCGCGCTGCTCGAGCGAACGCTCTACCGGCCGATGTACGGCAAGCCGCACCTCGACCAGGTGCTCTTTTCCATCGGCCTGGCCTTCATGGCCGTGGCTGCCGTCGACTACTTCGTGGGCTCGTCGCAGCAGAACGTGCAGCTGCCCGAATGGCTGCGCGGTCGCACCGAGATCGGTGACGGCGCGCTGCTGCTGGGCATGGGCCACTACCGGCTCTTCATCATCGGCGTGTGCGCGGTGCTCACGGTGGTGCTGCAGCTCATTCTTTCGAAGACGCGCTTCGGCAGCCGGCTGCGCGCGGCGGTCGACGATCCGCGCGTGGCGGCGGGGCTGGGCATCAACGTCAACGTCGTGTTCCTGCTGACCTTCGCAGTGGGCTCCGGGCTCGCGGGGCTGGGCGGCGCGCTGGGCGCGGAGATTCTCGGGCTCGATCCGACCTTCCCGCTCAAGTACATGATCTATTTCCTGATCGTGGTCTCGGTCGGCGGCACCTCGTCGATCACCGGGCCGCTCGCGGCGGCGCTGCTGCTGGGCATCGCCGACGTGGCGGGCAAGTACTTCATTCCGAAGATGGGCGCGTTCACCGTCTACCTGCTGATGATCCTGATCCTGATGTGGCGCCCGCAGGGCCTGTTCACGCGCAAAGGGGGCCGCTGAATGAGCACGCCTCCCGTTGTCGCCGATTTCCAGTCGGCCCTGCTGCGCAAGGCGCGCTGGCGTCCGCTCGAGTTCGTCGTCTGGGCCGCGGCCTTCGCGCTGCCGCTGGTGATGCCTTCGCACTCGTTGCTGGTCAACGAGATCGCCATCGTCGCGCTGTTCGCGATGTCGCTGGACCTGATCCTGGGCTACACCGGCATCGTGTCGCTCGGCCATGCAGCCTTCTTCGGCTTCGGCGCCTATGCGGCGGCGCTCTTCGCCAAGCTCGTGATGCCCGACCCGACCGTGGGCCTGCTGTTCGCGACCGTGCTGGCCGCGCTGCTGGGCATGGTGGCCAGCGTGACGATCCTGCGCGGCAGCGACCTCACGCGGCTGATGGTCACGCTGGGCACCGCGCTGCTGCTGCTCGAACTCGCCAACAAGCTCGACTGGCTCACCGGCGGCGCCGACGGCCTGCAGGGCGTGGTGATGGGGCCGGTGCTCGGCATGTTCGAGTTCGACCTGTACGGCCGCACGGCAGCCTGGTATTCGCTGGCGGTGATGCTGGTGCTGTTCCTCGTGATGCGCCGCCTCGTGCATTCGCCTTTCGGCGCCACGCTGAAGGCCATCCGCGACAACCGGCTGCGCGCCATGGCCATCGGCATCCCGGTGGTGTCGCGGCTGGTGGTGATCTACACCGTGGCGGCCGGCATCGCCGGTGCCGCGGGCGCCCTGCTGGCGCAGACCACCGGCTTCGCCTCGCTCGACGTGCTGGCCTTCGACCGCTCGGCCGACGTGCTGCTGATGCTGGTCATCGGCGGCGTGGGCTGGCTCTACGGCGGCGTGGCGGGCGCCATCGTCTTCAAGCTGCTGCAGACGTGGTTGTCGGCGGTGACGCCGCAGTACTGGATGTTCTGGATCGGGCTGATCCTGGTGCTGCTGGTGCTTGTCGGGCGCGACCGCCTGCTGAAGCCGTGGACATGGTTCGGCGCAAGCAAGGGCAAGAAGGGCGGTGCGGCATGACCGACACCGTGCTTTCCACCTACGGCCTGGTGATGCGCTTCGGCGGCATCACGGCCACCAACAACGTGACGATGGAGCTCAAGCGTGGCGCGCGCCATGCGCTCATCGGCCCGAACGGCGCTGGCAAGACCACGCTCATCAACCAGCTCACTGGCGTGCTCACGCCGACCGAAGGCCGCATCACGCTGATGGGCGAGGACATCACCTCGCTCGCGCCGCACAAGCGCGTGGCGCGCGGGCTGGTGCGCACCTTCCAGATCAACCAGCTGTTCGACTCGATGACACCGCTCGAAACGCTGGCGCTCGTGGTGTCGCAGCACCAGGGTGCAGGCGCGCAGTGGTGGAAGCCGCTGGGTTCGAGCAAGGCCATCGCCGAGCGCGCGGCGCAACTGCTGGAGCAGTTCCACCTCAGTGACGTGGCGCAACAGCAGGTGAAGCACCTGGCCTACGGCAAGCGCCGCCTGCTTGAAATCGCCATCGCGCTGGCCTGCGAGCCGCGCGTGCTGCTGCTCGACGAGCCGGTGGCGGGCGTGCCCGCCGGCGAGCGCGAGGAGCTGCTGCAGACCGTGGCCGCGCTGCCGGCCGACGTGTCGGTGCTGCTGATCGAGCACGACATGGACCTGGTGTTCAGCTTCGCCGACCGCATGACTGTGCTGGTCAACGGCACCCTGCTGACCGAAGGCGACCCTGAGACCATCGCCAACGATCCGAAGGTGAAGGAGGTCTATCTGGGCCACGGGGAGAGCGCGCATGTCTGAACTGCTGCGCATCGAGAACCTGAGCGCCGGCTACGGCGAGGCCGTGGTGCTGCACGACGTGGCATTCGCGCTCGGCGAGGGGCAGACGCTCGCGCTGCTGGGCCGCAATGGCACGGGCAAGACCACGCTGATCAACACGCTCGCGGGCGCAACGCGCCAGCACGGCGGCAACATCTCGCTGGGCGGCCAGGCCCTGCACAAGCTCGCACCGCACCTGCGCGCGGCGGCCGGCATCGGCTGGGTGCCGCAGGAGCGCAACATCTTCAAGTCGCTGACGGTGCACGAGAACCTCACGGCGGTGGAGCGGCCCGGCAAGTGGAATCCGCAGCGCGTGTACGAGATGTTCCCGCGCCTTGCCGAGCGCAAGACCAACCTCGGCACGCAGCTTTCGGGCGGCGAGCAGCAGATGCTGGCCGTGGGCCGCGCGCTGGTGCTCAACCCGAAGCTGCTGCTGCTCGACGAGCCGCTCGAGGGCCTCGCGCCCATCATCGTGGAAGAGCTGCTGCGCGCCATTCGCCGCATCACGCAGGACGAAGGGCTGGCCGCGATCATCGTGGAGCAGCATCCGCAGGCGATCCTCGCGATCTCCGACGAGGCGGTGGTGCTCGACCACGGGACCATCGTCCACACCGACAGCGCGGCCGCGCTGCGCAGCCAGCCGCAGGTGCTCGACCGGCTGCTGGGCGTGGCGCGGTAGCAGACAGACACGACAAGCAAAAAAGGAGACAGACAGATGGCGACCCCGAAGACAGTGTTCAGCGGGGGCGCCATGCTGGCGACCGCCGCGTTGTTGCTCGCGGCTTGCGGCACCACCACCGGCCCGAAGAGCCTCTCGCTCGGCGCCGATCCGGCGGCGGCCTGCGCTGCACTTGTCGCGCCGGTCGCTGCGTCGGCGATAGGCCTGCCGAGCGGCGCGGCGACGATCGATTCAGCGACGCTGGTGCCGGCCTCCGCGCTCGCAGTGGCCGAGCGCGGGCCCAGCCCCGCCTCACGCATCACGCCGGCGATGCCCTCGTATTGCAAGGTGCTGGGCCGCATCGCGCCGCTCGATGCCAGCGCTCCGCCCATCATGTTCCAGGTCAACCTGCCGCTCGCGTGGAACGGGCGCAGCGTGCAGTACGGCGGGGGCGGCTTCAACGGCGTGCTGATCACCGGCCTCTCGCTTGTGCCGGCCGCGCGCTTCGACCTGCCCACGCCGCTGGCGCAAGGCTACGTGACCTACGGCACCGACTCCGGTCACCAGAGCGTGGCGGGCCAGCCGCCGCAGGCCTTCGCGCTCAACGACGAGGCGCTGACCAACTTCGCGCACGCCTCGTACAAGAAGGTGCGCGACGTGGCGGTGGCGCTGATGCAGCGCGCCTACAGGCAGGCGCCGCAGAAGCTGTACTTCATGGGCAGCTCCGAGGGCGGGCGCGAGGCGCTCACGATGGCGCAGCGCTATCCGCAGGACTTCGACGGCATCTTCAGCCGCGTGCCGGTGATCAACTGGACGGGGCTGCAGCACGCCGGCACGCGCAACGGCATCGCCACCTTCGGCGAGGGCTGGCTGCGGCCGGCGCAGGTGCAACTGGTGCACGACGCGGTGCTCGCATCGTGCGACGCGGCGGACGGCGTGGCCGACCGCATCGTGTCGAACCCGGTGGCCTGCCTGCAGCGCTTCGATCCGGCCACGCTGCGCTGCGCGGCGGGCACGAGCGGCGACAACTGCCTCAACGATGCGCAGGTGCAGGCGGTGCGCACGCTGCGTTCGCCGTGGCGTGCGCCGGTGCCGCTGGCCAATGGCATCAACGAGTACCCCGGCTGGGGCATCGGCGGCGAGGCGACGCCGGCCTTCGCCTCGATGGGGGGCTGGAACGCATGGTGGACCGGCACTGCCGCCCCGACCGTGCCGCCGCAGCCCAGCAACGGCATCGCGTGGTTCTACGGCAGCGGCGCGCTGCAGTATTTCTACGCGCGCAATCCCTCGCTCGACGTGCGCAACTACCGCGCCGAAGACTACGCCGCGCGCATCGCCACCGTGTCGCAGCTCATGGATTCGACCAACCCCGACCTGAGCGCATTCAACGCCCGCGGCGGCAAGCTGCTGATGCTGGAGCACATGGCCGACTACGCGCAGAGCCCGTTCGCCGGCATCCGCTACTACGAGTCGGTGGTCGCCCGCCTGGGGCGCGACAACGTGGACCGCTTCATGCGCCTGTACACCGCGCCGGGCGTCGACCACGTGGGAAGCGGCGCGCCGGCCAATGTCGACATGCTCGGCGCGCTGGCCGACTGGGTCGAGCGCGGAAAGGCGCCTGGCGGCCTGCAGTTGGTGGAGCAGGAGGTGCAGCCGCCGTTCAAGGTCACGCGTGCGCGTCCGCTGTGCGAGTGGCCGATGTGGCCGCGCTATGTGAGCGGCGATGCCTCGCAGGCGGCGAGCTTCCAGTGCAGCAGGTAGCGGCGCGAAGGTTCTAGATGGCGCAGCCGTCCGGCCCGCATGCGGGCGGCTCTGCCGAAGAAGACTGCGACGGCGCGACGAACGCGCCGAGCTGCGCCTTCCACTCGTCCGCGCGGCCGAGCCACGGGCCGATGTCGACGCGGCTCGCGTTGCCGTCGGGCTGTGCCAGCACGAATGTCGGAAAGCCCTGGCCGCCCGCCTGCTGAAGCAGCCGGCGGCTCTGCGCGATGTGGCGCGCGGTCGCTTCTCCCGACTGGCTGTCGAAGGCCGATGCGAAGGCCGCGGCATCGAAGCCGAGTTCGGCGGCGATCGCCTTCAGCACTTCCACGTCGGCGATGCGGCGGCCCTCGAGGTAGTGCGCCTGCTGCAGGCGATGGATCATGTCCAGCCCGCCACCGGGGCGCAGCGAATCGGCCGCGAGGATGGCGGTGGTCGGCGGTTCGGAATCCATCACCGCGCCGGTGTCACGCAGCAGCCCTTCGAAGTAGCGCTCGCCGAAGGGCTGGCCCGTCATCTCGGCGATGCGGTGGTCGTGCGGCATCACGTAGTCGCGCCATTGCGGCGTGATCGGGCGGCGGTTGGCGCCAGTCATCATGCCGCCGCCATGGAACTCGACCTTCAGGCCTGGCACTTCGCGCGCCGCGTCGACCAGCGGCGCTGCGGCATAGCACCAGCCGCACAGCGGATCGAAGATGTAGTGCAGCGTGGCGCCGTTGCTCACGGCGTCGTTCATTGCGGCCATTTCATCTCTCCCTTGATGACCTTGGCGCCGAGTTCCAGCGACGAGGCGTCTTCCAGCTTCGGGTAGCGCTTCTTCATCGCGGCGATGAGCGCGGCCGAGTCCTTGGCCTTGGTCGCTTCGACTTCGAAGGCCTTCAGGTAGTCGCGCGTGAACTTCACCGACGCGAGCGAGTAGGGCGCGCTGCCGTTCGCGTTCGGCAGGTAGTGGCCGGGCACCACGGTCTTGGGATGCAGTGCTTCGATGCGGCCCAGTGTCCTGATCCAGTCGAGGCGCGATTGGGGCGTCTGCGTGTCGGCCACCCACACGTGGATGTTGGCCGACACCGGGATGCCGCCGACCACGGCCTTCAGCGAGGGAATCCACGCGAAGCTGCGCTCGGGCGTGGGGCCGTCGAGGCCTACGACCTGGATCTTGCGGCCCTCGAGCTCGATGCTGTCGCCGGCCAGCGGCTGCGGCACCACCAGCGCCTTGGGTGCGTTGTCCTTCAGGATCGGGCCCCAGTGCGCGAGCTTGCCGTCCTTCGAGGCCTGGATGGCGGCCACGGTCTGCGGCGTGGCGACGATCTTCGCGTCGGGGAAGGCGGCCTGGATCACGTCGAGGCCGAAGTAGTAGTCGGGGTCGCTGTGGCTGATGTAGACCGTGGTCAGCTTCTTGCCCGTGGCCTTGATCTTCTGCACCAGCGCCTCGGCGTCGTTGCGCTGGAACTGGGCGTCGATCAGCACCGCGTCGGTCTGGCCGGTGACGATCTCCGAGGAGACCGGGAACATCGACTTCGCGCCGGGGTTGTACACGTCGAGCTTGAGCGGCTGCGCGGCCTGGGCGGCGAGCGGTGCGGCGAGGCTGAAGCCGACGGCGAGGGCGGAGGAGAGGAGGGCTCTGCGGAACATGGCGGCGATCTTTCTTTGCGTGATTCGATTCGGGGTGGATGGGTGACAGCGCTGAATGCCTCGAATGTTAGGTTGCGCGAATCGAAACAAAAACCCGACGATCGACAACGGATAGTTTCTGAATCCGAACGAATCAGTCCGTCGCACGCTGCTCCAGATGCGCCACCAGCAGCTGTGCCGAGGGCGAGAGCTCCGTGTCGCCCCGGAAGCAGATCGCAAAGCGCCGCCGCGCCCACGCGTCGGTGAGCGGCATCAGCCGCAGCCCGAAGGCTTCGGCAAATGGCCGAGCCACCTCGGCCGGTACCACGCTGATTGCCAGCCCGGCGCGCACGACGCGCAGCGCCGCGTCGAAGTTCGACACCAGCACCCGGTAAACCAGCGGCTTGCCCGCCACGGCCGCCTCGCGCGCGAGCATGAGCTGCACCGCGCTCAGCGCGGGCATGCCGACGAATTCGTGGTCGAGCACCTGCTCGAAGCGCACGCTTTCGCGCTGCGCCACCGGGTGCGAGGGATGCGCCACGATGGCGAGGTGGTCGCAGCGGTAGTCGCGCCGCTCCAGGCCTTCGAGGTCGGCTGCGTCCCAGCACAGGCCGATGGAGGCGCTGCCTTCGCGGATGCCGCGCACGATCTCGGGGCTCACGCGCTCTTCCATGTCGACGCGGATGTTGCGGTGCGCCGGGTCCTGCAGGAAGTCGGCCACGTCCTCGGCGAGCGACTCGGCCATGACCGAAGCCGAAGCCAGGATGCGCACGTGCCCGCGCACGCCGCCGGCGTACGCCGCCATGTCGCGCTCGATGCGGTTCACGCTGCCGAGCATCGCGCGGGCGTGCTCCAGCAGGGTCTCGCCGGCGGGAGTGGGCACCACGCCCCGGCGCTTGCGCAGCAGCAGAGGCGTGCCGACGGTTTCTTCCAGCTGAGCCAGCCGCTTGCTGATGGCCGAGCCGACGATGCTGGCCTGCTCGCCGGCGCGCGCGATGCTGCGCGTTTCGCAGACGGCGACGAAGAGGCGCAGGGTGGTCAGGTCGAGGTCTCTCATGGTGTTCCGTTCTGGAATCGGATGGCTTCCAAAATATACCTTCTGGATCAAGTTGGAACTCCTAACATCGGCGCCGTTGTCAGCATCACGACGGAGACAAGACTTGATTCACGCCTTCCTGCCGCCGCGCGCGGTCGTCCGCGAAGTGGGCCTGCGCGACGGCCTCCAGAGCATCGCGCGCGTGCTCTCCACCGAACGCAAGCTCGAATGGATCCACGACGCGCACGCCGCCGGCCAGCGCGAGATCGAGGTCGGCTCCTTCGTGCCCGCGCACCTGCTGCCGCAACTGGCCGACACCGCCGAGTTGCTGGCCTATGCGAAGACGCTGCCGGGGCTCTTCGCCTCGGTGCTGGTGCCCAACCTCAAGGGGGCCGAGCGCGCCATCGCCGGCGGGGCCGACCTGATGATCGTGCCGCTCTCGGCAAGCCATGCGCACAGCCTCGCCAACCTGCGCAAGACGCCGGACGAGGTGGTGGCCGAGGTCGGCCGTATCCGCGCGGCGCGCGACGCCGCGGGCTCGAAGACGCTGATCGACGGCGGCGTGGGCACGGCCTTCGGCTGCACGCTGCAGGGCCACGTCGACCCTGAGGAGGTGCTGCGGCTGATGCAGGCGCTGCTCGACGCCGGCGCCGACCGCGTGAGCCTGGCCGACACTGTCGGCTACGCCGATCCGGCGATGGTGCGCAGCCTGTTCGAGCACGCACTGCGCATCGCGGGCGACCGGCTGTGGTGCGGCCATTTCCACGACACGCGAGGCATGGGGCTCGCGAATGCGTACGCGGCGCTCGAAGTCGGCATCACGCGCTTCGACGCCTGCCTGGCCGGCATCGGCGGCTGCCCGCATGCACCGGGTGCCAGCGGCAACGTCGACACCGAGGATCTGGTCTTCATGCTGGAGAGCATGGGTGTCGCCACCGGCGTCGACCTGCCGAAGCTGCTCGACCTGCGCCGCCGCGTGGCGGGCTGGCTCGAGGGTGAAACGCTGCAGGGCACGGTGTGGCGCGCGGGCTTTCCGACGACCTTCACGGCCATGGAAGGCGTCGCGGCATGAGCACGGCAGGCACAGAAGAAAAGCGCCTGCCGCTCGCCGGCATCCGAGTGGTCGAGTTCACGCACATGGTGATGGGGCCGACCTGCGGCATGGTGCTGGCGGACCTGGGGGCGGAGGTCATCAAGGTCGAGCCCATCGAGGGCGACCGCACGCGGCACCTGCTGGGCGCGGGCGCGGGCTTCTTCCCGATGTTCAACCGCAACAAGAAGAGCATCGCGCTCGATCTGCGCAATCCGCAGGGCGTGGAGGCGGCGCTGCGGCTGTGCGTCACCGCCGACGTGGTGGCGCAGAACTTCAAGCCCGGCACCATGGACAAGTACGGCCTGGGCTACGCCGCGCTGGGCAAGCTCAACCCGCGCCTCGTGTACGTGAACCACACGGGCTTCCTGCCCGGCCCCTACGAGCACCGCACTGCGCTCGACGAGGTGGTGCAGATGATGGGCGGGCTGGCCTACATGACGGGCCGCCCGGGCGATCCGCTGCGCGCGGGCACCAGCGTGAACGACATCATGGGCGGCATGTTCGGCGCCATCGGCGCGATCGCCGCGCTGATGCAGCGCACCGAGACCGGCAAGGGCCAGGAGGTGAAGTCGGCGCTGTTCGAGAACAACGTGTTCCTGGTCGGCCAGCACATGCTGCAGTACGCGATCACCGGCCAGGCGGCGGCGCCGATGCCCGAGCGCATCTCGGCCTGGGCGCTGTACGACGTGTTCACCGTGAAGGACGGCGAGCAGATCTTCCTGGCGGCGGTGAGCGATGCGCAGTGGAAGACCTTCTGCGAGGCGCTGGGCTTCGATGACCTAAAGGCCGACCCGGCGCTTCGCACCAACAACGACCGGGTGCGCATGCGGCCCACGTTGCTGGCCGACCTGCGCGAGCGCCTCGCGCAGCGTTCGGCGGCGGAACTGTCGGCGATCTTCGAGGCCGCCGGCCTGCCTTTCGCGCCGATCACGCGGCCGGAAGACCTGTACGCCGATCCGCACCTGAAGGCCACGGGCGGGCTCGCCGACATACGCCTGCCCGACGGCGAGCGCGCCGGAGAGATGGCGCAGACCACGCTGTTCCCGATCACGCTCGACGGCGAGCGCCTCGGCGTGCGGCTGCATCCACCGACGCTGGGCGAGCACACCCGCGAGCTGCTGGCGGGGCTGGGCTATGCGCGCGAGGAGATCGATGCGCTGCATGCCGGATCGGCGGTGGCCTGAGCGGGGCCCTTTCGAGAACCATAAAGAAGAGAGACAAGACCATGACGCACACACTTCCCCTGAAGATGAACCGCCGCGCGCTGCTCGGCCTGGGCGCCTGCGCCGCCGCGGTGGCAGCATGCCCGGCGCTCGCGCAGGGCTCGGACAAGCCCATCCGCCTCATCCTGCCGATCAGCGCGGGCTCGGGCGTCGACACCATTGCACGCGCGGCGTCGGTTGCGCTGGGCAAGGCCTTCGGCCAGCCGGTGGTGATCGAGAACCTGCCGGGCGCCGGCGGCATCACCGGCGCGGCGGCCATCGTCAAGGCCGCGCCCGACGGGCTCACGCTGGGCATGGTGTCGAACAACCACGTCATCAATCCGGCGGTGTTCAGGAAGATGCCCTTCGATGCGATCAACGACATCACGCCGATCAGCGTGGTGGGCGCGACGCCGCTGGTGCTGCTGGCGAACCCGAAGCTGCCGGCGAAGAACGTGCCCGAACTGGTCGCGCTGCTGCGCTCGAAGCCGGGCGGCTACAACTACGCCTCGTCGGGCAACGGCACCATCATCCATCTCGCGGGAGAGATGTTCATGGACGAGGCCGGTGTGAAGGCGCGGCACATTCCCTACAAGGGCACCGGGCCGATGATGACCGACATGATCGGCGGGCAGGTGGAGCTCGGCGTGGTGGCGCTGCCGGCGGTGCAGCAGCACATCAGGAGCGGCGCATTGCGCGCCATCGGCCTGTGCGGCGCGCAGCGCTCGCCGGCCGCGCCGGACATTCCGACCATCGCCGAGCAGGGGCTGCCGAACTACGCGGTCGAAGGCTGGTTCGCCATGATCGGGCCAGCGAAGATGCAGCCGGCGGATGTCGCTCGCGTGCACGCCGCGGTGGTCGCCGCCTTTTCCAGCACCGAGGTGCGCGAGGCGATGGACAAGCAGGGCAACGTCGTCAGGCCCACCACGCCCGAGCAGGCCGCGAGCTATTTCCGCAGCGAGGCGGCGCGCTATGCGGCGCTGGTGAAGAAAGCCGGCGTGACCCTCGAATAGGGCTCAGCCCTGGCTCGTGAACTTGAGCCCGATGATGCCGGCCACGATCAGCCCGACGCACACGAGCCGCGCCGCGTTGGCCGGCTCGTTGAAGAGCACGATGCCCAGCGCCACGGTGCCCACCGCGCCGATGCCAGTCCACACCGCGTAGGCCGTGCCCACGGGCAGCGAGCGCATCGCCCAGCCCAGCAGCACCACGCTGAGCACCATCGAGATCGCGGTGCCGACCGACGGCCAGAGCTTCGTGAACCCCTCGGTGTACTTGAGGCCGATGGCCCAGCCCGTTTCGAGCAGGCCCGCGATGAACAACACGATCCACGCCATGCGCGCACTCCTTCGGTTTCAGTTTTCCGGCCGCACGGCACGGTAGAGGGCGCGCACGAAATCCGATTGCGTGATCATGCCGGCCAGCCGTTTTTCATCGTCGATGATGGGGATATGGTGGTGGCCGCCCTCGGAGAACAGCGGCACAAGGTCGACCACGGGCCGGTCGGCGCTGGCCACGCGCACCTGGCGCGTCATGATCTGGCCCACCACCTCGGGCTTGTTCGACATCACCGTGCGGGTGGCCCGGATCAGGTCGCGCAGCTTGGCCGCGATGCCCTCGTGGTGCTGCAGGTCGAGCTGGCGGAAGAAATCGGCCTGCGTGACGATGCCCACCACGCGGCGCGTGCGGTCGGTGATCGGCAGGGCCTTGATGCGGCGCTCGTGCATCAGCGCCCAGGCCTCCTGCAGTGGCGTGCCGAACTCCACCGAGATCGGCACCCTGGACATGATGTCCGCGCAGCTCAGCGTGCCGAGGCGACGCTTGTACGACTCGAGCTCGGTCTCGCGGATCAGCGATTCGAGGTCGTCGCGGCTGATGTCGAGCACCTGGTTGTAGCGGGCCAGCACCGCGTCGATGTCGGCCTGGCTGAAGCGTGCGTCGGAGCCCGGCGGACGCGGCGCCACCTGCACGTGCGGATAGCGCCGCCCGGTCAGCGTGTTGTAGGCCACGCCGGCCAGCACCAGCAGCAGCGAGTTGGTGAAGAAGGGGAAGAGGGCCGACGAGAAGTGCGTCGTGTGCGTCAGCACCGCGAGCAGCGCCGCGGCGCCGCCGGGCGGGTGCAGGCAGCGCGCGCTGAACATCAGGCCGATGGCTCCCGCCACGGCGACGGCGGCTGCCAGCGCCGGATCGGGAATCCAGTTGGCGGCCGCGATGCCGACCACCGCCGACAGCGTGTTGCCGCCGATGACCGACCACGGCTGAGCCAGCGGACTGGCCGGCACCGCGAACACCAGCACGGCGCTCGCCCCGAGCGGCGCGATCAGCCAGACCGAGGCGGCCAGTGGGCCGGCAAGCCACCGGCACAGCAGCGCGGTGAACAGCAGGCCGATGCCCGCGCCCATGACGGCACGCAGCCGCTCGCGCGCATCGACGGTGGTGCGGCCCGGCAACCAGGCGCGCGCGTAGGTCAGGAGTGCTTCGAAGCGCATTGGAACGTTTTGCCTGTCTCTTGCTGTCGTTGTTGTTGTCGATCGGAGGCGCCGCTGTCTCTGTCTTTTTTTGCTCAGCCCTCGTGCGCCACCTTGCGTCCAATGTCGGGCCAGCGGTCGTGCAGCCACACCCAGGCGACCAGCCCGATGCCGAGCATGCCCATGGAGGTGAGCGCCAGCGCGAGCGTGGAGTGCATCACCAGCGGCGCCACCGCGCCGGCCACGATGCCGTTGGCGGTGGAGCCGATCACCGCCTGCAGCGACGAGGCCATGCCGCGGCGCTCGGGGTGCAGGTCTAGCACCAGCAGCGTGACCACCGGCACCATCAGCGCCCAGCCGAAGGCGAACACCGCCAGCGGCCACAGCGCCCATGCCACGTGGGCATGAAAGAAGGTGTTGGCCACCACGTTGACCACCGAGGTGACCAGCATGATGACGAAGCCGTCGCGGATCTGCCGCTTGGGCGCCACCTTGCCCGCCATGCGGCCGCTGGCGCGCGCGCCGAGCATGATGCCGCCGATGGTCAGCAGGAAGAACCAGAAGAACTGCTGCGGCTGCAGCGCGAGGTGATCGCCCAGGAAGGCGGGCGCGGCCAGCACGTAGAGGAACATGCCGTTGAAAGGCACGCCGCTCGCGAAGGCCAGCAGAAGGAAGCGCGGGTCGGAGCACAGGCTCCAGTAGCCGCGCATCAGGTGCCGAACCTGGAAGGGCTGGCGATGGTCCTTGTGCAGCGTCTCGGGCAGCAGCTTGTAGTTGGCTGTGAACAGCACCACGCCCACCGCCACAAGGAACCAGAACACCGCGTGCCAGCCCGCGTGCACGAAGAGAAAGCCGCCCACGATGGGCGCGATGGCCGGTGCCACGCCGAAGTAGATCGTGACCTGGCTCATCACCCGCTGCGCCTCGGCGGGCGGGAACATGTCGCGGATCACCGCGCGCGAGACCACGATGCCGGCGCCGGTCGACAGGCCCTGAAGGCCCCGGAACAGCACCAGCTGCGTGATGTTCTGCGAGAGCGCGCAGCCCAGCGAGGCCAGCGTGAACACCGCCAGGCCCCACAGCACCACGGGTCGGCGGCCGAAGCTGTCCGACAGCGCGCCGTGGAACAGGTTCATGAACGCGAAGCCGAACAGGTAGGCCGAAAGCGTCTGCTGCATCTCGGCCGGCGTCGCGCCGATGGATTGCGCGATGCCCGAGAAGGCCGGGATGTAGGTATCGATGGAGAAGGGCCCGAGCATGCCGAGCACCGCGAGCAGCACGGCAAGCGCCCAGCGCGGGGCCTGCCAGAGTTTGTCTGCATCGGGATTCATGGTGAGGTTTGCTCCATTCTTCTTATGCGAGTCTTGCGAGTACCAAAAAAGAAAGCGCCCTTGCGGGCGCCTCCTCGTCGGGGAAATACCGGGAGACCGGCTTAGAGCGTATCAATAAAGCTGCGCAGCTTGTCCGAACGCGACGGATGCTTGAGCTTGCGCAGGGCCTTCGCCTCGATCTGGCGGATGCGCTCGCGTGTCACGTCGAACTGCTTGCCGACTTCTTCCAGCGTGTGGTCCGTGCTCATCTCGATGCCGAAGCGCATGCGCAGCACCTTGGCTTCGCGCGGCGTGAGGGAGTCGAGGATGTCCTTGACCACGTCGCGCAGGCCGGCCTGCATCGCGGCTTCGATGGGAGCCGTGTTGCTGCTGTCCTCGATGAAGTCGCCCAGGTGCGAATCGTCGTCGTCGCCGATGGGTGTTTCCATCGAGATCGGCTCCTTCGCGATCTTCATGATCTTGCGGATCTTGTCTTCCGGGATCTCCATCTTGGCGGCCAGGATGCCGGCGTCTGGCTCGAAGCCGAACTCCTGCAAGTGCTGGCGCGAGATGCGGTTCATCTTGTTGATCGTCTCGATCATGTGCACCGGAATGCGGATGGTGCGCGCCTGGTCGGCGATCGAGCGGGTGATGGCCTGGCGGATCCACCACGTCGCGTAGGTCGAGAATTTGTAGCCGCGACGGTATTCGAACTTGTCGACCGCCTTCATCAGGCCGATGTTGCCTTCCTGGATCAGGTCGAGGAACTGCAGGCCGCGGTTCGTGTACTTCTTGGCGATGGAGATCACGAGGCGCAGGTTGGCCTCGATCATTTCCTTCTTGGCGTCGCGCGAGGACGATTCGCCCTCGTTCATGCGCTTGTTGATGTCCTTCAGCTCCGACAGCGGCACCACCACGCGCGACTGGATGTCGGCGAGCTTCTGCTGCAGTTCCTGCACCGGCGGGATGTTGCGCGAGAGCACCATGCTCCAGGGCTTGCCGGCGGCGGCCTGCTTCTCGACCCACTTCAGGTTCAGCAGGTTGGAGGCGATGCGGTTGCCGTTCTTGTCGTAGCCGCTGAAGTCGCGGATGAATTCGTCCTGCGGGAAGCCGCACTTGTCCACGATGATGCGGCGCAGCTCGCGTTCCTTCTTGCGAACGTCGTCCACCTGCGTGCGCACCAGGTCGCACAGCTTCTCGATGGTGCGGGCGGTGAAGCGGATGGTCATCAGCTCGTCGGACACGGCCTGCTGGGCCTTGGCGTACGCTGGCGTGCCGTAGCCTTCCTTCTCGTAGATCTTGTGGATCTTCTCGAACAGCTCGGCGATGCGGTCGAAGCGCGAGAGGGCCTCGTTCTTGAGTTCCTCGAGCTTCTTGGTCAGGGCCTTGGAGCCGCCCTTGCCGTCGTCGTCGTCTTCCTCGTCGAATTCGTCGAAGTCTTCCTCGGCCACGTAGTCGTCGGCCTCGTTGGGGTTCGAGAAGCCGTCGACGATGGTCGAGATGACGACCTTGCCTTCACGGATCTCGCCGGCCAGGCGCAGGATCTCGGCGATGGTGGCGGGGGAGGCCGAGATGGCTTCCATCATGGCCATCAGGCCGCCTTCGATGCGCTTGGCGATCTCGATTTCGCCTTCGCGCGTCAGCAGCTCGACCGTGCCCATCTCGCGCATGTACATGCGCACCGGGTCGGTGGTGCGGCCGAATTCGCTGTCCACCGTGGAGAGAGCGGCTTCGGCTTCTTCCTCGGCTTCTTCCACCGTGGTGGCGGTGGGCGCGGTGTTGTTCAGCAGCAGGGTCTCGGCGTCGGGCGTCTGCTCGTACACCGCCACGCCCATGTCGTTGAGCATGGTGACCACGACTTCCATGGTCTCGGCGTCGACCAGCTTGTCGGGAAGGTGGTCGGAGATTTCGCCGTGCGTCAGGTAGCCGCGGGTCTTGCCCAGCGTGATCAGGGTCTTCAGGCGCGAGCGGCGCTTGGCCAGGTCTTCTTCGGAGAGCACGGTCTCGTCGAGGCCGAACTCCTTCATCAAGGCGCGTTCCTTCGCCTTGCTGATCTTCATGCGAAGCGGCTTGACCTTTTCCTCGGTTGCCGCAGCCGCGGGTTCGTCGCCCGCCAGGTCGTCCTCGATGTCCGACAGGTCGACGTCGCTCTCGGGGGCTTCCTTGTCGGCCTTGGGCTTGCGGCCGCGCTTGGCTCCGGTGGCGGGCGTGGCGGCGCCGGCGGCCTTGGGCGGGCGGCCGACCTTCTTGGCGGCCGGGGCGGCTGCCTTCTTGGGATCTTCGAGGGAGGTCGATTTCGTGGGCACGGTTTTCACTTTCGTAGCGGCGGCCGATTTGGATGCGGCGGCGGCCGTCTTGGTTGCCGGTTTCGCACCGGCTTTCAACGGTTTTTCTGCGGCGGGCTTGGTGGCGACGCTTTTGGCAAGTGAAGGAGCAGGCTTCTTTGAACTGGGCATACGACCTCGTTACGGCAAGAAAAGACAAGCGGAATCACAGGCGCACCGCCACACGGACGGCGCCACCGAGCCCGTGCACAGGCACGGACTGGAAACAAATGGGAAAGAGGAACTAATTCCTCAACAGGCAAGATGTCGGGCGAACATTTGGTGTGCAGTCCTTGCGGTTATTGACCCTTTCCGCCGGAATCTACCGTTGGAGTGCATTGCGCTAGGGGTCGGCCCGGAGGTGCTGCTGTCGCTCTTGCCTAATTTCGCCAATTGCGAAGCCCTACATTATAGCGTGTTGCGCAAATTTCAAGCAGTTTCTGATCCCGACGCGCGCAATCGGGCACGCAATTCGAGCCGCCGCGCCTGAATTGCCCTGAAGCGATCCGGCGCATCCGGATCTTTCCCGAAAGCTGCAATTGCCTCGTTCTCCTGCTTTTTCAAGAGCTCCTCGAGCATGAAGTCGAGCACGCTGGCGAGCTCCCGGGCGGCGTCGGCCAGGTGCTGCGCTTCCTCGCCCTCGGGAATGGGGCCGGCCTCGGCGACGGACATCAGTCGCTCGGCCAGCGACTCGAAGTCGAGTCCGCGCAGGCCTTCGCGCAAGGCCGCCCAAGGCTGGACGCCGTGCTCGTGCAACTGGCTGTCGAGCCAGGTGAAGAGGGCGCCGTGCTGGCCCGGCAGGTCGCACAGCATCACGTGGAGTTCGTGCGACAGCGCTTCCCACTGGGCCATGTTCGACAGCAGCAGCCGCACCGCCACGTCCGGGCGGCTCGGCGGCGCGCCACGGCCGCGCAGCGGCTCGATGGGTTCCTCGAACTTTCCTCCCCAGCGCTTGCCACCCTTGCCCGCGAACTTGCGTTGCTGCTGGAACTTGGGCTTGCTATCGCTTTCATAGCGCGCAGGCTCGTAGTCCTGCGGCGGGGGCATGTCGGGGTAGTAGTCGTCTCCGCCTGCGTCGCCGTAGCTGGGGGGCTCGTCATGGCGCCGCTGCTGCTGTGCGGGTGCGCCGCCGGCCCTGCGCGGGCCGGGCGTGGAGGCCCACAGCTCTGACAGCGCGGATGCGTCGAGCTGAACCAGCGTCGCGATCTCGCTCAGCAGCTGCCGCTTCAGCGCGCCGTCGGGCATCGCGCTCCAGAGCGGGCGCACATTGCTCGTCATGTGGGCGCGGCCTTCGGCGGTGGTCAGGTCGCAGCCTTCGCGGGCGGCTTCGATCATGAAGCGCGACAGCGGCGTGGCCTCGTTGACGAATCGGGCGAAGGCCTCGGCGCCGTGTTCGCGGATGAAGCTGTCGGGGTCGTGCTCGGCCGGCAGGAACAGGAACTTGATGCTGCGCACGTCCGTGGCGTAGGGCAGCGCGCCGTCGAGCGCCTTGCGCGCAGCCCGGCGTCCGGCGGCGTCGCCGTCGAAGCTGAACACCACCGACTCGGTGAAGCGGAAGAGCTTCTGCACGTGTTCCGTCGTACAGGCCGTGCCCAGGGTGGCCACCGCGTTCGGAAAGCCGAGCTGCGCCAGCGCCACAACGTCCATGTAGCCCTCGGTGACCAGCGCGTAGCCCCGGTCGCGGAAGGCGGCGCGGGCTTCGTAGAGGCCATAGAGTTCGCGGCCCTTGCTGAACACCGGCGTCTCGGGCGAATTCAGGTACTTGGGCTTCTCGTCGCCCAGCACGCGGCCGCCGAAGCCGATGCATTCGCCCTTCACGTTGCGGATGGGGAACATCACGCGGTCGCGGAAGCGGTCGTAGCGCTTGGCTTCCTCCTCGCTGAGCTTGCCTTCCTCGTTGTTGACGATCACCAGGCCGCTCTCGGCGAGCAGCGGGTCGTCGTAGTCGGGAAACACGCTCGCCAGGGCGCGCCAGCCGGCCGGCGCGTAGCCGATGCCGAACTGCTTGGCCACTTCGCCCGAGACGCCGCGGCCCTTCAGGTATTCGATGGCGCCGGGCGCCTGCCGCAGGTGCTTGCGGTAGGCTTCGCCGGCTTTTTCGAGCACGTCGGTCAACGTTGATTGTTTCTGGCGTTGGGCGGCGGCACGGGCGCGTTCGGCGGGGGATGCGTCGTCCTCGGGCACCTGCATGCCGTACTGGCCGGCGAGGTCGTGGACCGCCTCGACGAAGCCCATGCCCGCGTGTTCCATCAGGAAACCGATGGCGTTGCCATGCACTCCGCAGCCGAAGCAGTGATAGAACTGCTTGGTCGGGCTGACGGAGAAAGAGGGCGATTTCTCGCCGTGGAACGGGCACAGCCCCATGAAATTGGCGCCGGCCTTCTTGAGCTGCACATAGCGGCCGACGATCTCGACCACATCGGCGCGCGCGATGAGTTCCTGGATGAATGAAGCGGGGATGGTCATGTAGGCGAAGAGCGGCAAATCATACGCAAGCAGCCGAAGGTTCACCGCCGGACGGCATACTGAAAGCGACCGGAATCCACGCATGACGACGCCCAAACCGCTGCAACACGTCGCGCCGCTGCTGCGCCATCCCCTCAGATTCTTCTGGGACGCCCTCAAGGAATTCCGCGCCAACCAGGGCCTGCTGCTCGCGGGCGCGGTGGCGTACTACGCGCTGCTGTCCATCGTGCCGCTGCTGATCGTGAGCGTGATCGCGCTGTCGCACGTCATCGAGCAGGCCGAGTTGCTGCGCACCATCGGGCGGTACCTGGAATGGCTGCTGCCGGGCCAATCGAAGGCCATCGTGGCGGAGCTGTCGAGCTTTCTCGACCACCGCGACGTGCTCGGCCCGGTGCTGCTGGTGACGATGATCTTCTTCAGCTCGCTGGCCTTCAGCGTGCTCGAAAGCGCGATGGCGGTGATCTTTCACCACCGCAAGGCCGACCACAAGCGGCACTTCCTGGTGTCGGTGGCCATGCCCTACGTCTACATCCTGTGCCTGTGCGTGGGGCTGCTGCTGGTCACGCTGGTGTCGGGCGCGCTGCAACTGGTGGGGCAGGAAAGCGTCGACCTGCTGGGGCGCAGTTGGTCGCTGTCGGGTGTTTCGGGGCTGCTGCTGTACCTGCTGGGGCTGGGCGGCGAGATCTTCATGCTGACCTCGCTCTACCTCGTGATGCCGGCGGGGCGCATGTCGCTGCGCCACGCGCTGCTGGGCGGCGTGACGGCCGCGCTGCTGTGGGAGGCCACGCGGCGCGTGCTGATCTGGTATTTCTCGACGCTGTCGCAGGTGAACGTGGTCTACGGATCGCTCACCACGGCCATCGTCGTGCTGCTGAGCCTGGAGATCGCCGCCACGCTGGTGCTGCTGGGGGCCCAGGTGATCGCGCAGTACGAGCGCCTGGACCGCACCGGCAGCACGAAGCTGCCGGAATCGGAAAAGGTCAGCGGGGAGCCAGTCGAATCGCTCCGTCCAGGCGAATCACTTCGCCGTTGAGCATGTCGTTCTCGATGATGTGCTTGGCGAGCTTGGCGTAGTCCTCGGGCGTGCCCAGGCGCGAAGGGAAGGGCACGCTGGCGGCCAGCGCGTGCTGCACTTCCTGCGGCATGCCGAAGAGCATGGGCGTGCCGAAGATGCCGGGGGCGATGGTCATGTTGCGGATGCCGCTGCGCGCGAGGTCGCGGGCGATGGGCAACGTCATGCCGACCACGCCGCCCTTGGAGGCGCTGTAGGCCGCCTGCCCGATCTGGCCGTCGTAGGCGGCTACGGAAGCGGTGGAAATCAGCACGCCGCGCTCGCCGGTGGATTCGGGCTCGTTCTTGCTCATGGCGTCGGACGCAAGGCGGATCATGTTGAAGCTGCCGATCAGGTTGACCGTGACGGTCTTGCTGAAGGTGGCCAGCGCGTGTGGGCCGTTCTTGCCCACGGTTTTCTCGGCGGGCGCAATGCCGGCGCAGTTGACGAGGCCGACCAGCTTGCCAAGCTTGAGCGCTGCTGCCACGGCTGCCTGGCCGTCGGCTTCCTGGCTCACGTCGCACTTGACGAACACACCGCCGATTTCCTTGGCAACGGCTTCGCCCTTTTCAGCCTGCATGTCGGCAATGACCACCTTGCCGCCGTTGGCGGCCAGCATGCGCGCCGTGCCTTCGCCGAGGCCCGAAGCGCCACCGGTCACGATAAAAACCTTGCCGTCGATCTGCATAAAAGTCTCCTGAGATGAGCCTTTCATTATCGAAGACGCGAAGCACAGGGCAGGAACACCGCGGAACCGGCTTCGCCGGGCCGCAGGTGCTGTCCCCGCTGCGGCCCGAAGTGCGCGTAGCCTGGGCGCGAGCAACAGGTATAAAAAAAGGCCTCATCCGAGGATGAGGCCCTGAATTGGATCCGTGAGGACCCAAGGAGACAACTGGTGGTGGTCGACAGCTTAGCGCTTGCGCGAAGCGGTAGCGGTCTTGGCAGCGGCGACGGCTTGGGTCGACACGGCGTTGAAGTTGGCTTCGGCGACGTCCGACGCTTGCTTGACGGCCTTCTGGACCGATTCGAAAGCGTTGTTGGCGGCAGCCACGGCGCTCTTCAGGACGGCAACGGCGGTTTCTGAACCGGCGGGAGCGTTCTTGGAAGCGCTGTCGACCAGGCCGACGAAGGCTTGCTGGGCTTCGGTAGCCTTGGCTTCGAAAGCCTTGGTGAACTCGGCGCCGGTGCCCTGGGCGATGTCGTACAGGTGACGGCTGTAGGCGGCGGTCTTCTCGGCCAGGGGCTGGAACAGGCTGGCTTGCAGCGTCAGCAGTTCCTGGGCGTCCTTCACGCTCAGGGCGGCCTGGGCGGTGTTCTGGGCTTCGGTCAGGGCGGCCTTCGAAGCGGTCACGTTCAGTTCGACGAGCTTCTCGACGCCTTCGAAAGCCTTGGTGGTCAGGCCGAAGAGGGTTTCGAGGTTAGCTTTTTGAGCGGCGAGGATTTGGTCAGCGGTCAGGGCCATTTGAGATCTCCAGAAGGGATGATTGAGTGGTCGGTTCACGTTGCGCTGTCTCGCCGTCAATGTTGCGGTGCAGCATGGGCTCAAGTATAGGCAGCTGGGTTTTGCGATCAAGAGGTTTTTGCTGCCATGCAGCAATTTAGAAGCCCTCTTCTAAATTCGGCGGCCGAACGGCTGCGGGAGGTCGCCAAGGTTGCCTTCGCCCGCCAGGGGCCGCTGGCAGAATGCCGCGCGATGAGCGCTCCCACCAAACCCATTCCCCACGCACGCAGCGGCTACCGGGCATTCCGCAGCATCCCGACGCGCTGGGCCGACAACGACATGTACGGCCACGTCAACAACGTCGTTTACTACAGCTGGTTCGATACGGCGGTGAATGCCCTGCTGATCGAGCGCGGCGCGCTCGACATCCATCAGGGGCAGACCATCGGCTTCGTGGTGGAGACGCAGTGCAACTACTTCGCGCCGATCGCGTTCCCACAGGCGGTGGAGGCGGGCGTGCGGGTCGCCCAGGCGGGCCGTTCGAGCGTGCGCTACGAGATCGCCCTGTTCGCCGAGGGCTCCGAAACCGCCGCGGCGCAGGGCCACTTCGTGCACGTCTACGTGGATCGGGTCACTCAGCGGCCGGTGCCTCTGCCGCAGGAGCTGCAGAAGGTGGTCGACTCGCTCAAGGCCTGAGCGGGCCGGGACGAAAAGACGGCGCCCTCGGGCGCCGTCAGTGCTTCAGATGAGCTGAAGACCTTACATGGTCTTCTTCATGGCCTTGATCTCGGCCTTGCCCTGGGCTTCGTCCGCCTTGGCCTGCTTCTCGCAGGCGGTCTTGGCTTCGCCCTTCTGGTCGTCGCACTTTTCCTTCGCGACTTCGTAGGTGGCCTTCACCTTTTCCTCGGCCACCTTGCGGGCGTGGCTGTCGCTCGGCTGGTATTGCTGTTCGAGCTCGGCCTTGGCAACGTCTTCCTTGCCCTTGGCTTCCTTCATGCAGACGTCCTTGGCGTTGTCCTTCATCGTGTCGCACTGGGTCTTCGCGACCTTGTAGTCGGCCTCGATCTTTTCCTTGGCGACCTTGTATTCGTCCTTGGTCATGGCACTGGCCTGGGTGGCCACGAAGCAGGTGGAGGCGAGGGCCAGCATGAGAAGGTGCTTTTTCATGGGATGTTCTCCTTCAGCAGGTTGATGGAATTCGGCTGCAAGCAGGGGAGGGGCGCTCAGTAGCGCTCGAACCAGAGCGAGTCGGGCGTGCGGCCGTCGCGCGATTCCCAGTCCTTGACCTGCTTTTCGGCTTCGTCGCGGCTGATGCCGTGGCGTTCCTGGATGCGGCCGAGCAGCTGGTCGCGCTTGCCGGCGATGACGTCGAAGTCGTCGTCGGTCAGCTTCCCCCACTGCTCCTTGACCTTGCCCTTGAGCTGTTTCCAGTTGCCTTCGATGGTGTCCTTGTTCATGCGAATCTCCTTTGGGACTGTTGATTCGGCGGGGCGTGTCCGCCGCCGTGAAATCAATGTCGCCGCGAGGATTCGCCCCGCCGGTAGGACGTGCTGTTCGCCCCCCGTAGGCAGATGCCGACGCGTCCCGTGATAATCGAACGGCCGCCGAAAGTTTGAGACACCGCGCCCAGCACCATGATCATTCACAGCCTGCTCGACACCGACCTCTACAAGTTCACGATGATGCAGGTGGTCCTGCATCACTTTCCGGGGGCCCGGGTCGAGTACCGCTTCAAGTGCCGCAACCCCGGTGTCGACCTGGCCCAGTTCGCGGGTCAGATCCGCGAAGAAGTGCGCGGCCTGTGCTCGCTGCAGTTTCGCGACGCCGAACTCGCCTACCTGCGCTCCATGCGCTTCATCAAGAGCGACTTCGTCGACTTCCTCGGCCTCTTCAGGCTCAACGAGAAGTACATCAACATCATTCCCCAGCCCTCGGGCGAGCTCGAGATCCGCATCAAGGGGCCGTGGCTGCACACCATCCTGTTCGAGATCCCGGTGCTGGCCATCGTCAACGAGGTCTACTTCCGCAACACGCAGAAGAAGCCCGATTTCGAGGAAGGCCGCCGCCGGCTCGAGACCAAGCTGGCCCAGCTGCAGGAAGCCGGCCTCGGCGACCTGAAGATCGCCGACTACGGCACGCGCCGCCGCTTCTCCAAGGACTGGCACGAAGAGGTGCTGCGCACCTCGGCCGCCCGGCTCGGCGCCGTCACCTCGCCGCCGGTGCAGGCCCCGCCGGGCGCGCGGCTGCCGCAGCTCGCGGGCACGAGCAACGTGCTCTATGCCATGAAGCTCGGCATGATCCCGCTGGGCACCATGGCGCACGAATACCTGCAGGCCTGCCAGGCGCTCGGGCCGCGGCTGCGCGACAGCCAGATCTTCGGCTTCGAGAGCTGGGCGCGCGAATACCGCGGCGACCTGGGCATCGCGCTGTCGGACGTGTACGGCATGAACGCCTTCCTGCGCGACTTCGACCTGTACTTCTGCAAGCTCTTCGACGGCGCGCGCCACGACAGCGGCGACCCCTTCATCTGGGGCGAGCGCATGCTGGCGCACTACATCGCCAACCGGGTCGACCCGCGCACCAAGACGCTGATCTTCAGCGACGGCCTCACGGTGCCGCGCACCATCGAGCTCTACCAGCAGTTCCGCGGCCGCTGCCAGCTGGCCTTCGGCATCGGCACCAACCTCACGAACGACCTGGGCTACGAGCCACTGCAGATCGTCATCAAGATGATCGAGTGCAACGGCCAGCCGGTGGCCAAGCTGTCGGACACGCCGTCCAAGAACATGTGCGAGGACGAGAAATACCTGGCCTACCTGCGCCAGGTGTTCGAGATCGAACAACCCCCGGCCTGAAAGCTGTACTGGCCCGTCTGGTACGGTACGGCCCCATGCAAAAGAAGACCCCACCCAAGGCGGCCGCGCTGCCATTCCTGCTCCTGTTCCCAGCCTTGGCTTCGGCCGCCGAATTCGACGGCGGCAGCCTCTCGCCGCTGTGGGGCGTTCCCTTCGCCGGCATCCTGCTGTCGATCGCGCTGTTGCCGCTGCTCGCGCCGGCGTTCTGGCATCACCATTACGGCAAGGTCTCGGCTGCCTGGGCATTGGCTTTCCTGCTCCCGTTCGCAACCGTATTTGGCGTGCAGTTCGCCGGCGTGCAGTTCGTGCACGCACTGGTGGCCGAGTACATCCCATTCATCATCCTGCTGACGGCGCTGTTCACGGTGGCGGGCGGCATCCACATCCGGGGCAACCTGCACGGCGCGCCAGGGCTCAACACCGCGATCCTGGCTATCGGAGCGGTGCTTGCGAGCTTCATGGGCACCACGGGCGCCTCGATGCTGCTGATACGGCCGCTGATCCGAGCCAACGACAACCGCGTGCACAAGGTGCACGTGATCGTGTTCTTCATCTTCATCGTGTCGAACGCGGGCGGCTCGCTCACGCCACTGGGCGATCCACCGCTGTTCCTGGGCTTCCTGAAAGGTGTCAGCTTCTTCTGGACCCTGCAGAACATCCTGCCCGACACCCTGTTCATCCTGTCGGTGTTGCTGGTGCTGTTCTACTTCATCGACCGCCACTACTACCGCAAGGAAGGCGTGCTGCCCGTCGATCCGACGCCGGACACGCCCGGCATCGGCTTCGACGGCGCCGCCAATTTCTGGCTGCTGGGCGGCGTGATCGCGCTGGTGCTGCTGAGCGGCTTCTGGAAGTCGCCGGTGGTCTTCGACGTCTTCGGCACCGAGGTCGGCCTGCCGGGGCTGGTGCGCGATGTCGGGCTGCTGCTGATCGCGGCAGTCTCGTACAAGCTCACCTCGCCCAAGGTGCACGCCGACAACCAGTTCGAATGGGGGCCGATGGCCGAGGTGGCCAAGCTGTTCGCGGGCATCTTCCTGACCATCATCCCGGTGATCGCGATGCTCAAGGCCGGCACGCAGGGGCCGTTCGGCGCCATCGTCTCGGCCGTGACCCGTGCCGACGGCCAGCCTGACCCGGCCATGTACTTCTGGGCGACAGGCGTGCTGAGTTCCTTCCTCGACAACGCTCCGACCTACCTCGTGTTCTTCAACACCGCGGGCGGGGACCCGGCCGCGCTGATGACCACCTACGCGAGCACGCTGGCGGCCATCTCGGCGGGCGCCGTGTTCATGGGCGCCAACACCTACATCGGCAACGCGCCCAACCTCATGGTCAAGGCCATCGCCGAAAGCCGCGGCGTGCGCATGCCGAGCTTCTTCGGCTACATGGCGTGGTCGTGCGCCATCCTGGTTCCGCTGTTCGTCCTTTCCACCTTCCTCTTCTTCCGCTGACCTTCCTTCGCAGAGAGACAACTCATGAGCAAGCCCAAGATCCTGGTCGCGCGCGCGATCTTTCCCGAGACCATCGAGCGCCTGTCGCAGCAGTTCGAGGTCGAGTCGAATCAGTCGGACGAGAGCTGGAGCAAGGAGCAGCTGATCGCGAAGCTGCAGGGCAAGCAGGGCGCCTTCACGACCGGCAGCGAGCGCATCGACGCCGCGGTGCTCGACGCCTGCCCCGACCTGAAGATCTGCGCCAACATGGCGGTGGGCTACAACAACTTCGACGTCGACGCGATGGCCGCGCACGGCGTGCTGGGCACCAACGCGCCCGACGTGCTGACCGAGACCACGGCCGATTTCGGCTTTGCGCTGCTGATGGCCACGGCCCGCCGCATCGCCGAGAGTGAACATTTCCTGCGCGCGGGCAAGTGGCAGAAGTGGAGCTTCGACATGTTCGCGGGCTCCGACATCCACGGCTCCACGCTGGGCATCATCGGCATGGGCCGCATCGGGCAGGGCATTGCCAAACGCGGCGCGCACGGCTTCGGCATGAAGGTGGTCTATCACAACCGCTCCCGGCTCGATGCTGCGCTCGAGGCCGAATGCAAGGCCAGCTACGTAGGCAAGGAAGAGCTGCTGAAGACGGCCGACCACGTGGTGCTGGTGGTGCCTTACTCGCCGGCCTCGCACCACACCATCGGCGCGGCCGAGATCGCGCTGATGAAGCCGACCGCCACGCTCATCAACATCGCACGCGGCGGCATCGTCGACGACGCGGCCCTGGCCATGGCGCTGCGCGAGAAGCGCATTGCCGCCGCCGGGCTCGACGTGTTCGAGGGCGAGCCCAAGGTGCATCCCGACCTGCTGACCGTGCCCAACGTGGTGCTGACGCCGCACATCGCCAGCGCCACCGTGCCCACGCGCCGCGCCATGGCCGATCTCGCGGCCGACAACCTGATCGCGTACTTCAGCGGCAAGGGGCCGCTGACGCCCGTGACGCCGGTTCCGGCGGCAAGCAAGTAAGCAGCAGGAGCGCAACCGGACCTTGGACTCCTCGCTGATCCTTGTCGGACTGGCCGTGCTCGCGGCCCTCCAGCTCGTGCTGGTGATCTGGCTGCTGGCCCGCCGGCAGCCACCGCCGGACCTCAGCGAGGTGTCGCGCATGCTGGCCACGCTGGGCGCGGCCAACGAACGCACAGAACGCGAGTTGCGCAACGACATCGGTGAAAGCTCGCGCGGCGCGCGCCAGGAAACCGCGCAGGCCTTCGCCACCTTCCAGCAGGCGCTGGTGCAGCAGGGCGCCGAAGCCACGCGCACGCAGAACGCGCAGCTCGATGCCTTCGCGCTGCAGCTCGCCTCGCTGCAGAAGACGCTGGCCGACACGCTCAACACGCAACTTCAGGGCCTGAGCGAATCGAACGCGCGCCGCCTTTACGAGGTGCGCGCCACCATGGAGGCGCAGCTCGCGCAGCTGCAGCAGACCAACGCCGCCAAGCTCGAAGAGATGCGCAGGACGGTCGACGAGAAGCTGCAGAGCACCCTCGAGGCTCGCCTGGGAGAGAGCTTCAAGCAGGTGGCCGACCGCCTCGAGCAGGTGCACAAGGGCCTTGGCGAGATGCAGACGCTGGCCGTGGGCGTCGGCAGCCTGCAGCGCGTGCTGACCAACGTGAAGACGCGCGGCATGTTCGGCGAGGTGCAGCTCGAGGCGCTGCTCGAGCAGGTGCTCACGCCCGAGCAGTACGCCCGGCAGATCGAGACCAAGCCGCGCAGCGGGCAGCGCGTGGACTTCGCCATCCGCTTTCCGGGTCGCGGCGACGACGGCGCGCCGGTGTGGCTGCCCATCGATGCGAAGTTTCCGCGCGACGACTACGAACGGCTCATCGACGCGCACGAGCGCGCCGACGCCGCGGGCGTCGACCTCGCGGCCAAGGCGCTCGAGGCGCGCATCCGCACCGAGGCCAAGTCGATCGCCGACAACTACCTCGCCGCGCCGCACACCACCGATTTCGCGATCCTGTTCCTGCCGGTGGAAAGCCTCTATGCGGAAGTGCTGCGCCGGCCCGGCCTGATGGACGCGCTGCAGCGCCAGCATCGCGTGACGCTGGCCGGCCCGACCACCTTGCTCGCGATGCTCAACAGCCTGCACATGGGCTTCCGCACGCTGGCGCTGGAGCGCCAGGCCTCCGAGGTCTGGAAGGTGCTGGGCGCGGTGAAGACCGAGTTCGAGCGCTACGGCGAATGGGTCGCCCGCATCAAGGAGCAGGTGGCCAAGGCTTCCGACACCATCGACAAGGCCGACACGCGCGCCCGGCAGATGCGCCTGGCGCTGCGCAAGGTCGAGGCGCTGCCCGAGGCCCAGGCCCAGGCGCTGCTTCCACCCACCACTGGCACCGAAGCCGACAACAACGAGAAAGAAGAGGGCGAAGACTCCCCGTGAAAGGTTCTGAACTGCTGCGTGTGATCGGCGCCCAGGTGTGCCTGCACGCGACCATGGCCGGCATGCGGCTCGCGACGCCGCTGCTGGCCCTCCAACAGGGCTACAGCGCGGCGGCGGTCGGCGTGCTGATCTCGCTGTTTGCGCTCACCCAGGTTTTTCTTGCCCTGCCGGCGGGGCGCTTTGCCGACCGCTACGGCTTCAAGCGGCCCCTGTGGCTTTCGGTGATCGCGGCGGTCGTCGGCGCGGGGCTGGTGGTGATCTTCCCGGTGTTCCCGGTGATGTGCCTCGCGGCGCTGCTGACCGGCGGCGCCACCGGCGCGACGGTGATCGCGCTGCAGCGGCACGTGGGCCGCTCGGCCACCAATGCGACGCAACTCAAGCGCGTGTTCAGCTGGCTGGCCATCGCGCCGGCCGTGGCCAATTTCGTCGGGCCGTTCCTGGCCGGCATGCTGATCGATCATGCGGGCCGCGCTCCAGCCGACATGCTCGCGTTCCGCATCTCCTTCGCGGTGATGGCGGCGCTGCCCATCCTCTGCTGGATGCTCGCGCGCGGCGCGCACGAACCGCCGCCCGCCGCGCCGCTGGCGGGCGCCAAGCCCACGCGCGCCTGGGACCTGCTGCGCGAGCCGATGTTCCGCCGGCTGCTCTTCGTGAACTGGCTGCAGTCGTCGAGCTGGGACGTGCACGCCTTCGTGCTGCCCATTCTTGGCCACGACCGGGGCATCAGCGCCTCCGTGATCGGCTCGATCCTCGGCGCCTTCGCCATCGCGGCGGCGGTGATCCGCGTGGTGCTGCCGGTGATCGCCTCGCGCGCCTCGGAGCGCAACGTGATCCTGACCTCGACGGCGGTCACGGCACTGGTGTTCGCGGTCTATCCGCTGCTGGATTCGGCCTGGACCATGGGCATCTGCTCGGTGGTGCTCGGCTTCGCGCTGGGCGCGGTGCAGCCGATGGTGATGAGCATGCTGCACCAGATCACGCCGCACACCCGCCACGGCGAGGCGCTGGGGCTGCGGCTGATGACCATCAACGCGTCGAGCGTGGCGATGCCGATGCTGTTCGGCTCGCTCGGTGCGCTGATCGGCATCGCCGGCGTGTTCTGGGTGGTGGGCGGGGTGGTCGCGATCGGTGCGCGTGCGACTTGGGGGCTGAAGGTCTGATCGAAGGCGGAGGGCGGAGCATGAAATCCACGTTCCAGATAAGAGTAATTCTCATTTGATTGACAATTTACTGACTCAAAGTCAGTATCGGCGCCTTCCTCAACGACCTTGAAGGCGTCCATGGACTCCCCCATTCAGGCCCAGGCAGTGGCCGACCCGCGCCGCCGCCTTGCGCTGGTTGCCGCGGTGTATCTCGGCAGCTTCATCGCCACGCTCGACGTGAGCATCGTCAATGTTGCGCTGCCCACGCTGCAGCGGGCGCTTTCCACCGATCTGGCCGGCCTTCAGTGGGTGATCGACATCTACGCGCTGTGCCTCTCGGCTTTCATGCTGTTGGCCGGGCCGCTGGGCGACCGCTATGGCCGCAAGCGCGCATGGCTGGCTGGCGTGGCCGTGTTCACGCTGGGGTCGGCAATGTGCGCCATGGCCGGGAGCCTGCCGACGCTGCTGGCGGGCAGGGCGGTGCAAGGGGTGGCCGGCGCGCTGATGATTCCGGGCGCGCTGTCGCTGCTGGCGCATGCGTTTCCGGAGCCGGCCGCGCGGGCGCGGGTGATCGGCGGGTGGTCGTCGTTCACGGCGCTGTCGCTGATCCTCGGGCCGCTGCTTGGCGGCCTGCTGGTGGACCATGCGGGCTGGCAGAGCATCTTCCTCATCAACATCCCGATCGGCCTGCTGACGGTGGGGCTGGGCCTCTGGGGCATCCGGGAGACCTCGCATCCCGAGCACGCGGCGCTCGACCCCGTCGGGCAGGTGCTCAGCGTGCTGTGGCTGGGTGCGCTGACCTACGGGCTGATCGCCGCGGGCGAGCACGGCTGGGGCTCGGTGCATGCCGCGAGCGCGCTGGTTGCGGCGGCCATCGGCCTGGCACTGTTCCTGATGGTGGAGGCTCGCGTGGCGCGGCCGCTGCTGCCCCTGGGGCTGTTTCGCGACGCGCGCTTCTCGGTCACCAATTTCGCCTCGTTCGTGCTCGGCTTCTCGGCGTATGCCAGCCTGTTCTTCTTCTCGCTCTTCCTGCAGCAGGTGCAGGGCTGGTCGCCCAGCGACACCGGCTGGCGGCTCGTGCCGCAGTTCATCGCGACCGGCATCGTGTCCTCGCAGTTCGGCCGTCTCTCGAGGCGCTACGAAGTGCACGCGCTGATGGTGGCGGGCTACGGGCTCATCGGCGGCGCGATGCTGCTGCTGACGCTGTTCTCCGCCGACACGCCCTACGCCTTGCTGGCGCTGCTGTTCGTGTTCCTCGGCGCGGGCACCGGCCTGGCGGTGCCGGCGACGAGCACCGCCATGATGGCCCTGGTGCCCGCGCAGCGCTCGGGCATGGCCTCGGCGACGATGAATGCGCTGCGCCAGGCCGGCATGCTGATCGGCATCGCGCTGCTCGGCACGTTGATGAGCACGCGTGCCACCTCGCTGCTGGCCGACGCGCTGGCGCAGGCCGGCGTGGTCGATGCCCGGCAGGCGGCGGTCGCGGCAGTCGGCCGGCATGACCTGGGCGCGCTGGCCTCGCTCGATGTGCCCACGGCGCACAGCCTCCTGAGCGCCGCGCTGGCAGGCGGCTTCCATGCCGCCATGGCCTGTGCCGGCATCGCCGGCCTGCTGGCCGCGGGCCTGCTCGTGAGCGTGCGATCGCGCGCCGCGGCCGTGCCAGCCCGAGCCGCCTGAGCCGCCTGAGCCTCACCCCGCCATGCCCGCCGCACGCGTGCCGGTGCGCTTTCGCGCGCGCCTGCGTCCTCATCCCCTTCCGGCTTTTTCCAAGGAGCTTTCCATGATCCATCACGAACTCAGCCAGTGGCCGCTCGTCATCAGCGTGTCGGCCGGGCTCCAGACACTCGAGGCCATGCAGGCCTTCACCGACGACTGGAACCGCTGGCTCGACCGCGGCGAACCCTTCGCGTCGCTGCGGGTCTTCGCGGACGCCGATGCGCTGGTCCACCCCGAAGGCAGTGCCCAGGGCGCGAAGCAGTGGCTGCAGGAGCGCGGCGCCGATATCCGCCGCCATATGATGGGCATGGCCAGCGTGGTGCCCGCCGACCAGTACGAGAAAATGCGCAAGATGAATGTCGAGAAACTCTTCGGCGTGCCCGCCAGCATCTTTGCCGACACTGACGACGCGCTGGTGTGGCTCGGCGAGCGCGTGATGACGCCGCGCGGCCTGTCCTTCGACCTGCAGGCCGTGCGCACGGCGATCCGCTCGGCCCGGCTGGCGGCAACCGTTTCCTGAGGCAGCACACAGATGACGAAGAGCGGCGACCCCGTCACGATTCCCACCCCTCCCGATGGCGAGCCCGCGCCGCGCCGCCGTACCAAGGCGCCCGAGACGCGCGCCGGCGCGCTGATGGATGCGGCCGAGCGCCTCTTCATCGAGAAGGGCATCGCCGCCACCAGCATCGACGAGATCGCGGCCGGCGCGCAGGTGGCCAAGGGCACCTTCTACCTGTACTTCCCGTCGAAGGAGGCGCTGCTCGGCGCCCTGCAGCAGCGCTTCGTCGACACCTTCTGCGGGCGGCTGCAGGAGGCCATGGACCGCCAGCGGCCCGACAACTACCACGCACGGCTGAAGGCCTGGGTGGAAACGGGGCTGGAGACCTACCTCGACAACGTCGCGCTGCACGACGTGGTGTTCCACGAATACCGCCCCGAAGACCGCCGCATGCGCAACGACAACGCGGTCATCACCCAGCTGGTCACGCTGCTGAAGCAGGGCGACGGCGCCGGCTTCTGGGACGTGGAGGACGCGACCCTCACGGCCGTGATTCTTTTCAATGCGCTGCACGGCGTGGCCGACGACGCCGTGGCGATGGGGCAGACCAGTGCCGCGGAACGCAAGCGCCGCGCACGGGCGCTCACGAAATTCCTCGAGCAGGCGCTGCATCCGGCCGAGGACGACGACAGCGCCGACTGATGTGGCGCTGTGCCGCTCCAGGAGCGGCCTGGATCAGAGCTTGTAGAAGCGCTTGATAGCGCTCCACGCGTCTTCCGGCGCGTCGACGTATTCGAAGAGCTTCACGTCGCCCGGCGAGATCACGCCCTCGTCGACCAGGAAGTCGAAGTCGATCAGGCGCTTCCAGTAATCGGAGCCGAAGAGCACGATCGGCACGGGCTTCGACTTCTTCGTCTGCACCAGCGTGATCACCTCGAACAGTTCGTCGAGCGTGCCGAAGCCGCCCGGGAATGCCACCAGCGCCTTCGCACGCATCATGAAATGCATCTTGCGGATGGCGAAGTAGTGGAACTTGAAGCTCAGCGCCGGCGTGACGTACGGGTTGGCTTCCTCTTCCATCGGCAGCGCGATGGCCAGGCCCACCGAGAGACCGCCGCCTTCGTGCGCGCCGCGATTGGCGGCCTGCATGATGCCGGGGCCGCCGCCGGTGCAGATGAAGAGCTTGTCCTGCGGCTCCCGGTCGTTGCTGTACTGGGCCACCAGCTTGCCGAAGGCGCGCGCCTTCTCGTAGTAGTGCGAGTTGCGCGCCAGCCGGCGCCAGCGCTCGGATGCGGCGGTGTCGCCGCTGAGCTCGGCCTGCGCGATCATGGCCGCGGCATCTTCCTCGCTGCGGAAGCGCGCGCTGCCGAACACCACCACGGTGTTCTCGATGCCATGGGCGCGCTGCTCGATGTCGGGCTTCATCAGCTCGAGCTGCATGCGGATGCCGCGCGTCTCGCGGCGCAGCAGGAATTCGGGGTCGGCGAAGGCGATGCGCGAAGGATCGGGATCGAGCGGGAGGCCCTGGTCCGCATGGGCCTGGAGCGTGGCCCAGGCATCGGCCAGGCGCTTGTCGTGAAGGTTGTGCGTGTTGTTCATGAAGAAAGCGGACAGGTTGACCCGGGTGATTGTGCAGCGTTGCAACCATCGTGCCCAACGCGCGGGCGATGTCCCGGAAACTGTCCCGGAAACGAAAAAGGCTCCTTGCGGAGCCTTCTTCGAGGGTGGTGGTCGGTGAGCGGCTGGAGGCTCAGACGCGCTTGCGGTATTCGCCGGTGCGCGTGTCGATTTCGATCTTGTCGCCTTGCGACACGAACAGCGGCACGCCGATTTCGAAGCCGGTGGCGATCTTGGCGGGCTTCATGACCTTGCCCGAGGTGTCGCCCTTGACGGCCGGCTCGGTCCAGGTGATTTCGCGTTCGACGCTGGTGGGCAGTTCGACCGAGATGGCCTTGCCTTCGTAGAACACCACTTCGACAGCCATGCCGTCTTCGAGGTAGTTCAGGGCGTCGCCCATGTTCTCGGCTTCGACTTCGTACTGGTTGTATTCGGTGTCCATGCAGACGTACATGGGGTCTGCGAAGTAGGAGTAGGTGCACTCCTTCTTGTCGAGCACGATCTGGTCGATCTTGTCGTCGGCCTTGAAGACCACTTCGGTGTTGAAGTTGGCGATCAGGCTCTTCATCTTCATGCGCACGGTGGCGGAGTTGCGGCCGCCGCGGCTGTATTCGGTCTTGAGGACGACCATCGGGTCCTTGCCGTGCATGATGACGTTGCCGGCGCGGATTTCTTGAGCGATTTTCATAACAGGGTCTCTGGATGTTGGCCGCTCGGTGCGCGGGGCCTTCGGCTGCCGTCTCGATGCTTGTTTCGACGTTCGCCGGGATGTCTGGCCCCGCGGTACATGTCCCGCGGCAGGTTTAGCGGAGAGCATTCCGGGTCGATGAGATCCGGGCCGAAATCCGCAAAGCCCACTATTTTAGCTTTTTTGGGTGACGAATTTCCGCAGCTGGGTAACCAGGTCGTCCTGCGCAAGCAGCCGCGCACGGGCGTCCAGGGCCGTTTGCAGCCACGCGCCCTGCATTTCGGGCTCGGGCAGGCGCCCGTCGCCGAAGCCGTTCCAGGCGTGGTGAAAAAGCCTCAGCGAGGGCGGGGCGCCGATCCAGTCCAGCCAGGCGTTCAGCTTGACGTGGTGGGCATCGTCGTCCTGCGGATAGATCTGCCAGACCAGCGGTGCGCCGGCCCAGAGGGCACGCACCAGCGAATCCTCGCCGCGCACGAAGTTCAGGTCGCAGGCCCAAAGCAGGCGGTCGAAGTCGGGCTGCGTGAGATGAGGCAGGTATGAAATTGATAGCGCGCCTCGCCCGTGGGGCAGAGGGGCACTTCCGGATACGGCCTGAACTGCCTGCGTGGCGCGTCCCGCAGTCACCAGCAGGCGCGTGGGCTGGCCGCCATCGGCAAGCCGCTCCAGCAGGTCGGCCAGCGCCGGGGGCTCGTAGCAAAAGAGGGAAACCAGGCGCTCGCCCTGCTGCCACGGTATCTGCTTTGCCGCCAGCCATTGCGCGCGATCGAAGCCCGCGCGTTGCTCCATCAGGTCGGGCTCGCGCAGCAGTCCTCCCGTGGCGGGCGTGAAGCCCGGGTAGAAGAAGCGCTTGGTCAGGCCGGCGCCCGGGCCCTTGAACACCGGCGAGGGCAGGCCGTGCAGCCGCTCGACGTACGGCTCGGCCGAGAGGTATTCGAGATTGATCCAGGCCAGGCCCGGTCCTTCGGCAAAGCGGGCGATCAGTTCCGGCGCCGGATCGCAGCCGAAGGCTTCGACCAGCACGTCGGGCGCCGGCCCAGCCACGGCCGAGCGAAGGGAGGAGGGATCGAGCCAGTCGATCACCTGCACGCCGTCGCCGCCGGCGCGGGCCTCGGGCGCCATCCAGCTCAGCGCCGTCGCGTCGTCGATCCACAGCCGCGCGCGCTCGCCGAGCGCGGCCAGCTGGCTGGCCAGCCGCCAGCAGACGCCGAGATCGCCGTGGTTGTCGATGACCTTGCAGAAGATGTCCCACTGCTTCGATTGGCTGGATTGCATGGTCGCGAGTGTGCCCGTGTTCGCGGGCGGTGCTTGCTATGCTGTCCGGACAACCACCACCGGAGAGAGAACCCATGAGGATGAAGACCTTCCGTGCCGCGAAAACCGTGCTCGCCGTCTCCCTGGCACTTTGCGGCATGGCCGCCGCCGTGGCCCAGACGCAGACTCCGCCGTCGCTCACGCCGCAGCAGCAGCGCTTCCACGACATCTACAAGGAGCTGATCGAGATCAACACCACCCATTCGGTGGGCGACAACACCGCGGCGGCGCGGGCCATGGAAAAGCGTCTGGTCGAAGCGGGCTTCGCTCCGGGCGACATCCAGATCTTCGAACCCTTCCCCAAGAAGGGCAACCTGGTGCTTCGCTTCAAGGGCGACGGCAGCAAGAAGCCGCTGCTGCTGCTGGCCCACATCGACGTGGTCGAGGCCCGCCGCGAAGACTGGAAGACCGACCCCTTCAAGCTGCAGGAAACCGGCGGCTACTTCACCGCGCGCGGCGCGATCGACGACAAGGCCATGGCCGCGGCGCTGGTCTCGGTGGTGGGGCAACTGAAGCAGGAAGGCTTCAAGCCCAAGCGCGACCTCATCCTGGCGCTGACCGCCGACGAGGAACGCGGCGACGCGCTCAGCAACGGCGCCTTCTGGCTCATCAACAACAAGCCGGAACTGCTGCAGGCAGAGTTCGGCATCAACGAAGGCGGCGGCGGCGAGCTGCGCGGCGGCAAGCCCAACCTGCACCGCATGCAGGTGGCCGAGAAGATGTACACCACCTACATGCTGGAGGCGCGCGACGTGGGCGGCCACAGCTCGGTGCCGACCAGGACCAACCCGATCTATGCGCTGTCGGCGGCGCTGGAGCGGCTGGGCAACTACAGCTTCCCGGTCAAGCTCGCGGACGTCACCAGGACCTACTTCGCGCGCAGCGCACCCTTCGCCACCGGCCAGCTCGCCGACGACATGCGCGCGGTGGGCGCCGGCAATCCAGACCCGTCGGTGATCGAGCGTATGTCCGCCAACCCAGCCTACAGCGCCCAGTTCCGCACCACCTGCGTCGCGACGATGGTGCAGGCCGGCCACGCCGAGAACGCGCTGCCGCAGTCGGCCAAGGCCACGGTCAACTGCCGCATCCTGCCGCACGACGACCCGGACGAAGTGGAGCGCCTGCTGACCCAGGCCGTCGGCAACGACAAGATCGTGGTGCGCAACCTGGGCAAGCCGCTGCGCAGCCCGGCGTCGCCGCTGAACGGCGACCTCGTGAAGACGGTGGAGTCGATCACGCAGCAGATGTGGCCCGGCGTGCCAGTGGTGCCCGCGATGAGCACCGGCGCCACAGACAGCCGCTTCATGCGCAACGCCGGTATCCCGATGTACGGCGTGACCGGCATGTTCCTGGAGCCGTCCGACGCGCGCGCGCACGGGCTGGACGAGCGCATCGAGATCCAGCGCCTGTACGACGGGCGCGAGTTCCTGTACCGGCTGGTCAGCGAACTCGCGAAGTAGGTAGCGCGGGCACCCTCAGGGCCGTGAAGGCCCTGCGGGTTCTCAGGGCGTGAAGGTATCGCCCAGCACGATGCCTTCGCGCCGCGGGTCGGCCCCGCCGGTCAGCACCGGCTTGCCGCCGACGTTGGTGCGGATGATGGTGCTGATGCCGCTGGATTGGGCCGACGTCACCACCGTGTGACCCAGTGCGCGCAGGCCGGTGATCAGCGCGTCGTTGTTTCCGCTGTTGCTGGTGTCCACGTTCGGATGCTCGCCGCCCACGTTGGTGTTGACGCTGTTGGACGCGCCGAAGTCGACCAGCGACGTGGCCTGCTGCGCATCGAGTCCCCAGTCGAGCGCGCCCACCAGCGTCTTCACGACGTACTGGATGATGGTGCCGCCGCCGGGCGAGCCGGTACCCATGACGAACTCGCCCATGCTGCCGTCGGCATTCTTCCGGAACACCAGCGTCGGCGCCATCGTGCTGCGCGGGCGCTTGCCCGGCGCGACGCGGTTGGCCACCTTGATGCTCGGATCGACGGTGTCGTTCGGGTTGGACGAGAAGTCGGTGAGCTGGTTGTTCAGCATGAAGCCCTGCGTCATGTGATACGAGCCGAGCGTGGACTCCACCGTGGTGGTCATCGAGACCACGTTGCCCTGCTTGTCGACGATGGTGAAGTGCGTGGTGCCATGCTCCTCGGTCTTGTCGATGCCCAGCGGCACCGAGCCGAGGTCGCCGGCCGTCGCCTTGCCCATGCTCTTGGTCAGGCTGATGAGGCTGGCGCGCTTTTGCAGATAGGGCTTGTTGATCAGCGAATCCACCGAACCGCCCGGCAGCGGCACGAAGTCGGTGTCGGCCACGTACTTGTCGCGGTCGGCGTAGGCCAGGCGTTCGGCCTCGCTCACCAGGTGCACGCCCATCACGGTCGGCTTGCCGCCCTCGAGGTCGATGGCCGTCGGCTTGTACAGGCCCAGGTTGAAGGTCTCGAGGATGCCCAGGCTGGCCACTACGGCAATGCCGCCGGAGGAGGGCGGCGACATGCTGCAGACGTAGTAGTCGCGGTAGGTGCCGCAGACCGGGTCGCGCCGCTTGGCCTTGTAGTTGGCCATGTCGGCCATCGTGGTCATGCCGGGCGTGATGGCCGAGCCATCGTTCGCGGCTGTCGTGATGCCGATCTTGTCGACGATGCCCTGTGCGATGTCGCCCGTGTAGAAGGCGTTGGCGCCCTGCGTGGCGATGGCGTTCAGCGTCTTCGCATAGGCCGGGTTCTTCAGCTTGGTGCCCAGCGCCTTCGGTGTGCCGTCGGCGTTGAGGAAGTAGGCCGTGGCCTCGGCGTCGCGCTTGAGGTCGGTGGCCGACACGGAGATGGCGGCGGCCATGCGCCCGCCTATCGAGAAGCCGTCGGAGGCCAGCGTGATGCCGTAGCTGAAGAGATCTTTCCAGGGCAGCTTGCCGTGGTCCTGGTAGGCGATGTCGAGCATGCGCACCGCGCCCGGCGTGCCGATGGAGCGGCCGCTGGCGCGCGCGCCGCCGGGCTTGGGCGGCGTGGTGTCGGCGCCGGTCGGGTCGATGTAGCGCAGGTAGTTCTCGTTGGCCGCGGCTGGCGCGGTCTCGCGGCCGTCATAGGCCTGCACCTTCTTCGTGGCCGCGTCGTAATAGAGCATGAAGGCTCCGCCGCCGAGGCCGCTCGACTGCGGCTCGACCAGCCCGAGCACGGCCTGCACGGCCACCGCCGCATCGACCGCGCTGCCGCCGGCCTTCAGCACGTCGCAGCCGGCCCGCGTGGCCAGCGGGTGGTTGGCGACCACCATGTAGTTCTTGGCGTAGACCAGCTTGTGGCCAGGCACGTAGCCCGAAGCCGGCTCGGGGGCGGCAGGGTCGCCCGCGTCGCCGGAGCCGACCACTACCGACGAACCGCCGCTCGGGATGAGGCAGCCGGTATCGGGCGCAGCCGGTGCCGGTGCTGGCTGGTTCGCCGCGTTGATCGCCGCGATGGCCGCGAGCGTGGCGGCCGCGTTCTGGGCATCGTTGTTGGAGCCGCCGCCGCAGGCCGTCAGGCTCAGCGAGAGCGCCACGGGCGTGAGCGCCCACCAGACGCGTCTGTTGTTGCTTTTCTTCATGGAGGTTCCCGAATAGGTTTTCTGAAAAAACACGGGCGCTCCTCGCGCCCGTGCCCCATCTTCAGCACATTTCGTTCCAGCCGCGTCGGGGTTTGCGCGCAGACGGCCGCCGGGCCCCATGCCGCGCGCCACAATAGCCGCCATGTCAGACGTGCATTCCGAACAACTGCTCAGCGAAGTGGCGGCCCTGCCGCAACTGCCCGGCGTGTACCGCTATTTCGACGCGGCCGGCGCGGTGCTCTACGTGGGCAAGGCGCGCAACCTGAAGAAGCGGGTCGCCAACTACTTCCAGAAGAACCACGGCGGCACCCGCATCGGGCACATGATCTCGAAGATCGTGCGCATGGAGACCACGGTGGTGCGCTCCGAAGCCGAGGCGCTGCTGCTCGAGAACAACCTCATCAAGACGCTCAAGCCGCGCTACAACATCCTGTTTCGCGACGACAAGAGCTACCCCTATCTCAAGATCGCCTCGCACCAGTTTCCGCGGCTGGCCTACTACCGCGGCGCGGTCGACAAGAAGCACCGCTACTTCGGGCCGTACCCCAGCGCCTGGGCGGTGAAGGAATCCATCCAGCTGCTGCAGAAGGTGTTCCGCCTGCGCACCTGCGAAGACACCGTGTATGCCAACCGCACGCGGCCCTGCCTGCTCTACCAGATCAAGCGCTGCAGCGGTCCGTGCGTGGGCCACATCGGGCCCGAGGCCTACGCGCAGGACGTGGCCAGCGCCGAGGCCTTCCTGATGGGCGACACGCAGCTCGTGCTCTCCAAGCTCGAACAGCGCATGACGGCACATGCCGAGAAGCTGGAGTTCGAGCAGGCGGCCGAGCTGCGCAACCAGATGTCGGCCATCTCGCGCGTGCTGCACCAGCAATCGATCGAGATCGCCTCCGACAAGGATGTGGACATCCTGGCCGTGAAGGTGCAGGGCGGCAAGGCCTGCGTGAACCTGGCCATGGTGCGCGGCGGCCGGCACCTGGGCGACCGGCCGTACTTTCCGGTGCACGTGGAAGATGCGGCGCAGATCCATCACGGCGAACTCGACGACGAGGAGGGCGCGCCGCCCGCCGTCGCAGATCCGGTCGAAGTGCAGGTGCTCGAGGCCTTCATCGCCCAGCACTACATCGACGTGCCCGTGCCCGCCACGCTGGTGCTGAGCGAGCAGGTGAGCCGCGAGCTGATCGAGGCGATCTCGCAGCAGGCCGGCTCGCGCGTGACGGCAGTGTTCCAGCCGCGCGAGCAGCGCCGCCACTGGCTCGAAATGGCCGAGACCAACGCCAAGCTGCAGCTGGCCCGGCTGCTCGCCGAAGAAGGCTCGCAGCAGGCGCGCACTCGCGCGCTGGCCGACGCGCTGGAGCTGGCCGCGGACGACCTAGACAACTTCCGAGTCGAATGCTTCGACATCTCGCATACCGCGGGCGAGGCGACGCAGGCTTCGTGCGTGGTGTTCGAGCACCACGCGATGCAGAACAAGGAATACCGCCGCTACAACATCGAAGGCATCACGCCGGGCGATGACTACGCCGCCATGCGCCAGGTGCTGCACCGCCGCTACGGCAAGCTGGCCGAGGCCATGGCCGCCGAGACCGATGCGCTGCCGCCCGGCGACGCCGAGAGCGACGGCAGCGAGGCGCCGCCCAAGACCCGGACCGCGCGCATGCCCGACCTGGTGCTGGTGGACGGCGGCAAGGGACAGGTGTCGATGGCGCGCGAGGTGTTCGGCGAACTGGGCCTGCCTCTGTCGTTGATCGTCGGGGTCGAAAAGGGCGAGGGCCGCAAGGTCGGGCTCGAGGAACTGGTGTTCGCCGACGGCCGCGAGAAGGTCTACCTCGGCAAGGACTCGGCCGCGCTGATGCTGGTGGCCCAGATCCGCGACGAGGCGCACCGCTTCGCCATCACCGGCATGCGGGCCAAGCGCGCCAAGGTGCGGGTGGGCGGCAGCCAGCTCGAGGACATTCCGGGCATCGGGCCGAAGCGGCGCGCACGGTTGCTGCAGCGCTTCGGCGGCATCCGCGGCGTGGCGGCTGCGAGCATCGAGGACATCGCCTCGGTCGAAGGCATCGCCTCCGACCTGGCGGAAGAAATCTACAAGGCGTTGCATTGAGCGCATGAGGCCCGCAGGGGGATCGCGCGGCCATGACACAATCAAGCGATGTTCTGGACCCTGCCGACCATCATGACCTGGACGCGCATCGTCGCGATCCCTTTGATCGTCGGTGTGTTCTACCTGCCGATGGCCGAGCCGATGCGCAACCTGATCGCCACGGTCATGTTCATCGTCTTCGCCGCGACCGACTGGCTCGACGGCTTCCTGGCCCGCCGGCTCAACCAGACCTCGGCCTTCGGGGCCTTTCTCGATCCGGTGGCCGACAAGTTCCTGGTGTGCGCGTCGCTGCTGGTGCTGGTGCACCTGAACCGGGCCGACGTGTTCGTGGCGCTCATCATCATCGGCCGCGAGATCGCCATCTCGGCGCTGCGCGAATGGATGGCGCAGATCGGCGCCAGCAAGAGCGTGGCGGTGCACATGATCGGCAAGGTCAAGACGACCGTGCAGATGGTCGCCATTCCGTTCCTGCTCTATGACGGGCGCCTGTTCGGCGTGATCGACACCGGCGTCTGGGGCCAGTGGCTGATCTGGATCTCCGCGGTGCTCACCATCTGGTCGATGGTGTACTACCTGCAGAAGGCCATTCCGGAAATCCGGGCCAGAACCAAATGACGGCCTCATCCCCGGCCCGCGGCGCGGGCTGGCTGCGGGCGATGCCCGCGGTCTTCGTGCTGATCTGGAGCACGGGCTTCATCGTCGCGCGCTACGGCATGCCCTATGCGCCGCCCCTCAAGTTCCTGGCCGTTCGCTTCGCGCTGTCGCTGGCGTGCTTTGCCGCATGGGTCGCGCTGGCGCGGGTCGAATGGCCGAAGCAGAAGGCCCAGTGGGGGCACCTGGCCGTCACCGGCATCCTGATGCAGGCGGGCTACCTCGGCGGAGTCTGGGCCGCGGTGCGCGAAGGCATGGGCGCGGGGCTGGTGGCGTTGCTGGTCGGCATCCAGCCTGTGCTGACGGCCGTCTGGCTGTCGTTCACCGGCGGGCGCATCACCGGCCGGCAATGGATCGGACTGGGGCTGGGCTTCGCGGGCCTTGTGCTGGTGGTGCTGCGCAAACTGGGGCAGGGCGGCGAAGTCAGCGTGCTGACGATGGGGCTGGCTCTGATGGCGCTGGTGTCGATCACGGCGGGCACGCTGTACCAGAAGCGCTTCGTCGCGCCGTGCGACGTGCGCAGCGCGAGCGCCGTGCAGATGGCGGCCGCGGTGCTGGTCACCCTGCCGTTCGCGGCGCTGGAGACGGACAGAATCCACTGGAACCTGCATTCGGGCGGAGCGATGGCCTGGTCGGTGCTGGCGCTTTCGCTGGGCGGCAGTTCGCTGCTCTACATGCTGATCCAGCGCGGCACGGCCACCGCCGTTACCAGCCTGCTCTATCTGGTGCCGCCCTGTACGGCCGTGATGGCATGGCTGCTGTTCTCCGAGCCGATCACGCTGGTGACAGTGCTGGGCATCGGGCTCACCGCCGCGGGCGTGAGCCTCGTGGTGCGCAACGGACGCTGAGCGGTCCGATCCTTCTTTTCAGCGCCCGCCGGCCTTGCCCGGCTTCCAGGGCTCGCCGCGGAACTGCTCGACGAGGTGATCGACCAGCAGGCGCACGCGGCGCGGCGTCTTCGGCCGCCAGGGCGCGATCCAGTGGATGTCGGCTTCGGCCATCGCGTACTGCGGCAGCAGGCGCACGAGCTCGCCGCTCGCGAGCTGCGGCGCGATGTCCCACAGGCTGCGCAGCATGATCCCGTGCCCGGCCAGGCACCAGTCGCGCACCATCTCTCCCGAGTTGCTGGCCAGCGGCCCTTGCACGCGCACGCGCGCGGTGCTGCCGTCGCGCGCATGGCGCAGGGTCCAGACCGCGTGCTGGCGCTGGCCCCCGGCATCTCCGTTCTCGCGTGCGACCAGGCAATCGTGCGAGGCCAGCGCCTCGATGGAGGCCGGTGTGCCGCGGCGCTTCAGGTAGTCGGGCGAGGCCGCCAGCACACGCTGGTTGCGTGCGATGCGCCGCGAAACCCAGTCGGCCGCATGGCGCTGCTGCACGGCCCAGAGCCAGACCGCGCCGTCGTAGCCCTCGGCGCCGAGGTCGGGCAGCTGCTCGGTCAGCAGCAGCTCGATCTGCAGCGCGGGGTGCCGGGCCTGGAAGGCAGCAAGCGCCGGTCCGAGCCAGCGCCGGCCGAATCCGAAGGTGGCGGCCAGGCGGACCGTGCCGGTCAGCTCGTTCTGCCTCTCGCCGAGTTCGCTTTCGAGCGCGGCGAAGCCGTCGAGCAGTGTCCGGGCGTGCAGGCAGACCGCCTCGCCTTCGGCCGTGGCGCTGAGGCGCCGGGTAGTGCGATCGAACAGGCGCTGACCCAGGCGTGCCTCCAGCGCGCCCAGCCGCTTGGTGACGACGGAGGGCACGACGTCGAGCGTGGCGGCCGCGCCCGCGAGGCTGCCCTGGTCGCGGATCGCCAGCACCAGCGCCAGGTCGCTTCGTTCCATCGAGGGTTGATTCATGCCAGATCGGAAAGTATGAATTGGCTGATTGTTGCTTGATGGTAGGCGGGGCGCAACGCACAATCGTCGCCGTGACGGCCTCCTTTCTTTCCTTCCCCACTTTCGACATCGAGCGCAACGGCGTGCGCATTCACGGGCGCATCGGCGGGCAGGGGGCTCCCTTGCTGCTGCTCCATGGTCATCCGCAGACGCATGCGATCTGGCATCGCGTGGCGCCGGCACTGGCGCAGCGGTTCACGGTGGTGGCGGTCGATCTGCGTGGCTATGGCGATTCGGGCCGGCCGGCGGCCGATGCCGAGCATGCCGTCTACAGCAAGCGCGAGATGGCGCTCGATGCGCTCGCCGCCATGCGGCACCACGGCTTCGAGCGATTCGCCGTCCTGGCGCACGATCGCGGCGCGCGTGTCGCGCACCGGCTCGCGATGGACCATCCCGCGACGGTCGAGCGCATGCTGCTGCTCGACATCGCCCCCACGCTCGCGATGTACGAGCAGACTTCCGAGGCCTTTGCCAAGGCCTACTGGCACTGGTTCTTCCTGATCCAGCCGCCGCCGCTGCCCGAGGCACTGATCGCATCCGACCCGGTGCGCTACGTGCGCAGCGTGATGGGCGGGCGGCACGCAGGCCTCGCGCCTTTCGCACCCGAGGTGCTGGCCGAATACGAGCGGTGCGCCGCCATCGCCGGCACCGCCGAATCCATCTGCGAGGACTACCGCGCCTCCGCCACCATCGACCTCGTGCACGACCGCGCCGACATCGCTGCCGGCCTGAAGTTGACGCAGCCGCTGCGCGTGCTGTGGGGCGAGCATGGCGCGGTCGGCAAGGCCTTCGACGTGCTGGCGCTGTGGCGCGAGCGCGCCGCCGATGTGTCGGGCCGCGCGCTGCCTTGCGGCCACTATGTTCCCGAAGAAGCGCCGGACGAGCTGCTCGCCGAGGCCCGGGCCTTCTTTCTTCCATCTTCGCAACACGAACAAGCAGGAGCCAACTCATGAGCACCCACAGAATCGCAGTCATCGCCGGCGACGGCATCGGCAAGGAAACCATGCCCGAGGGGCTGCGCGTGCTCGATGCTGCGGCGCGCAAATTCGGCATCGACCTGAAGTTCGACCACTTCGACTTCTCGAGCTGGGACTACTACGAGAAGCACGGCCAGATGCTGCCCGACAACTGGAAGGACCAGATCGGCGGGCACGATGCCATCTTCTTCGGCGCGGTGGGCTGGCCCGAGAAGATCCCGGACCACGTGTCGCTGTGGGGCTCGCTGCTGATGTTCCGCCGCGAGTTCGACCAGTACATCAACCTGCGCCCCGCGCGCCTGATGCCCGGCATCATCGCGCCAGTGGTGAGGCGCGACGGCACGCCGCGCGAGCCCGGCGAGATCGACATGTACATCGTGCGCGAGAACACCGAGGGCGAATACTCCAGCATCGGCGGGCGCATGTACCAGGGCACGCCGCGCGAGATCGTGGTGCAGGAAACGGTGATGTCGCGCGTGGGCGTCGACCGGGTACTGAAGTTCGCGTTCGAGCTCGCGCAGTCACGGCCCAAGAAGCACCTGACGAGCGCCACCAAGTCGAACGGCATCTCGATCACCATGCCGTACTGGGACGAGCGCGTGGCCGAGATGGGTAAGAGCTACCCGGACATCAGGCTCGACAAGTTCCACATCGACATCCTCACGGCCCACTTCGTGCAACGGCCCGACTTCTTCGACGTGGTGGTGGCGAGCAACCTCTTCGGCGACATCCTGTCCGACCTCGGGCCGGCCTGTACGGGCACCATCGGCATCGCGCCCAGCGCCAATCTCAACCCCGACCGCACCATGCCGTCGCTGTTCGAGCCGGTGCACGGCTCGGCGCCCGACATCGCCGGCAAGGGCATCGCCAACCCGATCGGGCAGATCTGGTGCGGCGCGATGATGCTGGAGTTCCTGGGCCACAAGCAGGCGCACGACGCGATCCTGTCGACCATCGAGAAGGTGCTCGCGCCCCAAAGCGGAGCACCGCGCACCCCCGACATCGGCGGGACGGCCAGCACTTCCGACCTGGGCAAGGCCATCGCCGATGCCCTTTGAGAGCCTTTGAAAAAGGACTTCACGAAACGCCCCTAAAATCGCGCGCTCCGCTGCTCGGCATGGCCTCGTGTCTTATTGACACCCTGCAGACCAGTGGTTGTAATCCTCGCTGGCAGCGCGCTGCCGAGGCGTCAGGCCTGCCGGGTTCTTGTGTCGCACCGTTTGCGGCCAGGTCGCAGCTGACGAAAGCCGACCAACTTTTTTTCTACAAGGGGCCCTTGTGAACAAGACCGAACTGATTGAGCACATCGCAAAGAACGCCGACATTTCCAAAGCCGCAGCGACCCGCGCGCTCGAATCCACCATCGGCGCCATTCGTACCACGCTCAAGAAGGGCGGCTCCGTTTCGCTCGTCGGTTTCGGCACTTTCGCAGTAGGCAAACGCGCGGCCCGCACCGGCCGTAATCCCCGCACCGGCGACGCGATTAAAATCAAGGCAGCCAAGATTCCGAAGTTCCGTCCCGGCAAGGCGCTCAAAGACGCGCTGAACTGAGGCGTTAGACTCGGAGAGTATTTCCGGTGGGGTGCTTAGCTCAGTTGGTAGAGCGGCGCCCTTACAAGGCGTAGGTCGGGGGTTCGAGCCCCTCAGCACCCACCACCACCCGATGCAAAGGCGAACCACAAGTTCGCCTTTTTTATTGCCGTCCGACTGCTGTCGAAAAAGAGTGTTCAAGCATGTTTGATACCTTCCGCAAGTACAACAAGATCGTGATGATCATCTTGTTCTTGCTGATCATCCCGTCGTTCGTGTTGTTCGGCGTCGAGCGCTACCAGGGCTTCGGCCGCGACGAGAAGGTTGCGCGCATCGAAGGGCACGACATCACGAAGCCCGAGTGGGATCAGCAGCATCGCGTCGAGACGGACCGCATCCGCCAGCAGTCGCCCAACGTCGATCCGACGCTGCTCGAGTCCGATGCCATGCGCTACGCCACGCTGGAGCGAATGGTGCGCGATCGCGTGCTGGCCGCGGCGGCTGCCAAGGCCAACATGACGGTGTCCGAAGACCGCCTGTCGCGCATCTTCGCGCAGGACCAGGGCCTCGCCACCTTCCGCACGCCCGACGGCAAGTTCGACCGCGAGACCTTCCAGCGAGTGACGGGCCGCACGCCCGAGCAGTACGAAGCCTCGGTGCGCTCCGAGATGGCAACGCAGCAGGTGCTGCTGGGCATCTCGAGCACGGCCTTCACTCCGCCCGCCCTGGCCGCGACCACGATCAACGCCTTCTACGACACCCGCGAGATCCAGGTCGCCCGCTTCAGCCCCGATGCCTTCGCGTCGAAGGTGACGGTGAGCGATGCCGACATCGAGGCCTACTACAAGGATCACACGGCACAGTTCCAGGCACCCGAGCAGGCCAGCATCGAGTACCTGGTGCTCGACCTCGACGCGGCCAAGAAGAACGTCGTCGTGAACGAAGCCGATCTCAAGACCTACTACGAGCAGAACGCCTCGCGCTTCGGCACGAAGGAAGAGCGCCGCGCGAGCCACATCCTGATCACTGCGCCTGCCAGCGCGTCTGCCGCCGATCGCGAGAAGGCCAAGGCCAAGGCCGAGCAACTGCTGGCCGAAGTGAAGAAGGCCCCGAACACATTTGCCGAAGTGGCGCGCAAGAACTCGCAGGACCCGGGTTCGGCGGAGAAGGGCGGCGACCTCGACTTCGTGACGAAGGGCGCGATGGTCAAGCCCTTCGAGGACGCGATGTTCGCGCTCAAGAAGGGTGAGATCAGCGGTGTGGTCGAAACCGAGTTCGGCTATCACATCATCCACCTGACCGACATCAAGCCGGCGGTGGTGCCGCCCTTCGAGCAGGTGCGCGCGACCATCGAGAACGACATGCGCTCGCAGCAGGCAACGCAGGAATTCGCGAAGGCCGCGGAGACCTTCACCGACGCGGTCTACCAGACGCCCGACAGCCTCAAGCCGGCGGCCGAGAAGCTGAAGCTCACGATCCGCACTGCCGACAACGTCGCGCGTACGCCGGCCCCGGGCACCACCGGCCCGCTGGCAAACCGCAACTTCCTGAGCGCGCTGTTCGCGGCCGACTCGCTCGAGCGCAAGCAGAACACCGAGGCGATCGAAGTCGGCCCCAGCCAACTCGCATCGGGTCGCGTGACGAAGTACACGGCTGCGCACCCGGTGCCGCTGGCCGATGTGAAGGACAAGATCCGTGCGCAGCTCGTCGCCGAGCGCGCAGCAGTGCTGGCCAAGGCCGAAGGCGAAGCGAAGCTCGCCGCGTGGACTGCCAAGGCGGACGGCGCGACCTTCGGCGCACCCGTGACGGTGTCGCGCCGCGATGCGCAATCGCAGCCGCTGCCGGTCATCGACGCCGCGCTGCGTGCCGACGCCTCCAAGTTGCCCGTGCTCGTGGGCGTGGACCTGGGTGCGCAAGGCTACACGGTGGTGCGCGTGACCAAGCTGGTGCCGCGCACGCCGCCGCCGGCCGAACTGGCGAAGCAGGAGCAGGCGCAGGTTGGCCAGTCCATCGCGGCGGCCGAGGATGCGGCTTACTACAACCTGCTGAAGGATCGCTTCAAGGCTGAGATCCTGGTGCCGAAGCCGGCGGAGACGCTGCCGCCGGCCGCAGGCCGCTGATACAGGCGGACTTCGCGCTACCGCGAACAAGCAGGAAGGCCCGGGCCGATGGCTCGGGCCTTTTTCATTGGTGCACGCACAGGTCGCACGAGGGACAACTTGCGCCTTCGCTTCTTGCCAGAATTCCGCCCATGGGAACCCTCTACCTCGTGCGCCACGGGCAGGCCAGCTTCGGTGCTGCCGACTATGACAACCTGAGCGAGCTCGGCCATCGGCAGGCCGTTCGCCTGGGCGAGTACTGGCGCGAGCGCGGCATGAAGTTCGATGCCGTCATCACCGGCACGCTGAGGCGACATCGCCAGACCTGGGAGGGCATTGCCAAGGGGCTGGGCCTCGAGCGCGACGACGTGCTGCCATGGCCCGGCCTCAACGAGTACGACAGCGAGGCGGTCATCGCCACCATCCACGAAGGCAAGCTGCAGAAGCCCGACACGCCCGAGATGTATCGCCATCACTTCCGGCTGCTGCGCGAAGGACTGAGCGCCTGGATGCAGGGCAGGACCGCGCCGGCGGGCATGCCGAGCTACGTCGACTTTCTTGCCGGAGTGACGACGGCGCTCGATCACGTGCGCGACAGGCACCATGGCGCGAAGGTGCTGGTGGTGTCGAGCGGAGGGCCGATCAGCACGGCGGTGGGCCACGTGCTGGGCACGAGCGCCGAGACGACGATCGAACTCAATCTGCGCATCCGCAATACGTCGGTGACCGAGTTCGCCTTCACGCCCAAGAGGCACATGCTCGTGACCTACAACACGCTGCCGCACCTGGATGGTCCGGCCTACGAAGACTGGGTCACCTACTCCTGACGAGTCGCCACATCAGGCCTCGTCAGGCCTGCCAGACGCCGTAGCCGGCCTTGCGCAGCGCGATGCCGAGGTCGACTTCCATCAGGCGCGCGTCCTCGTAGGTCATGGGGTTGTAGCGCTCGTAGAGCGCGGGCAGCAGGCGCAGCCCGAACTCCTGCACGAAGCTGTTGGCCTGGATGCCGGCCTTGTGCTTGTCGAAGCGGATGTCGGGGTCCAGGCCGGTCATGCCGACGTAGACGAAGGGCTTGCCGAGCTGGTAGTCGGGGTTGGCGCGCCTGAAGCGGCCGTTGTTCCATACGCGGTCGTCCAGCTCGACCACATACACATGATGCTTGGCGCGTGCTTTGCGGGGCATCGCCGGGTGGCCGTGCGCGTGAAGCGGCACGGCCCCTCGTTCATGTCGTTCAGCTCTTGCGCTTGATCATGCCGTAGATGAAGAGCAGCACGATCGCGCCCAGTACCGAGGCGATGAAGCCGGCGCCCTGGCCGGCGGTGTACCAGCCCAGCGACTGGCCGACGTACGTGACGATCAGCGAGCCCGCGATGCCGATGATGGTGGTGACGATGAAGCCTGCGGAGTCGTCGCCCGGCTTGACTGCCCGTGCCACAAGACCCACGACGAACCCGATCAGGATAGTCCAGACGATGCTCATGAAGATTTCCTTTGGTGTGGTGAAGTGGTGGAACTGGCTGCAAGCCATGCCCGGCTGCACAGGGCGCATTCATGATAGCGGAGCGATGTGCGTGCCGGCATGCGTGGCGGGGCGACGCTGTGCATCGAGCGAGCACCCGAGAATTTATGCCCGACTTCGTGACGCGGGCGCTGCGCTGCGTCCTACAAATTCGCCGTCAGGGCCGCGGTACACCATTCGCATGCTGGAAAAACTGCCTGAAGTCATCGGCCAGGCCTTGCAGGGAGTGCGGGCAGGACTGGACAACATCGTTTTCAATACGCTCGGAATGCGAGAGGGGATGGGTTCGATCCAACTCACCAGCGTAGCCTTTGCCGACCATGCGCCATTGCCGCAGTGCTACACCGCCGATGCCGAAGGGGTGTCGCCGCCGCTTCAATGGAGTGGGTTGCCTGCAGGCGCGGCATCGTTGCTGCTGGTCGTAGAAGATGCCGACTCGCCCACGCCGAACCCACTGGTCCATGCCATCGTAGTGGATCTGGTGCCGGGGGGAGCGCTTGCTGAAGGGGCCGTTCCCAGCCAAGGCAACGATGGCGTGGCGGGGCTGCATGTCGGGCGCAATTCCGCCTTGCAGGCGGCTTGGCTGCCGCCCGATCCTCCGCCGGGGCACGGGGTTCATAGGTATGCGTTCCAATTGTTCGCGCTCAGGGGCAAGCCGAAGTTTTCGGAAACTCCGGGGAGAGATGAGGTCGTCGATGCCTTGCGTGAGCATGCAGTCGCCAGCGGGCTCCTGGTCGGCACTCATGAGAGATCCGATGGCTCCATACGGATCCCGGATGCCCTGCCTCAGGGTGGATCGGCGATTGCAGGGTGAAATGTGGCTTTCGAGCCTCTTCGTTCATTCGGCCCGTCAAAATCGCGATTTTTAACGCTACAATCGTAGGCTCTGCGGTGGCTGTAGCTCAGCTGGTAGAGTCCCAGATTGTGATTCTGGTCGTCGTGGGTTCGAGTCCCATCAGCCACCCCAAAATATCTCCTTTGTGCTATTGCGCAATAGCACATTCAAAGGAACAAAAAACGCCGGGTTTGTCCCGGCGTTGTCTTTTTCGGTCGCCGCATCTTCTGCGAACTTCGCACCGAAGCCTCTTTTTCCCCCTCTCTGCCTCCTATAAGCTGTTCCGGCGGGCGTCGCTTTACGTTGCGAGTTGTTGCACTAATGCAATGCGCCACCATTTTTTTCGGCTGGTAAGGCACTTGTGGCAAATGTAAACTGAATTAAAATCGCCCCGTTTTCAATTTCAGGAGTCCAAGAATGGCTTCGACCCTCGCCGATATCAATTCCCAGATCAAGAAGCATGACGAGCAGATTGCGCAATTGCGCAAGCAGGCCGAAGACCTGCGCAACCAGGAACGCGCAGGCGTGATCGAAGAGTTGCGCCGGAAGATCGCCGAATACGGTTTGACGGCTTCCGATCTGAAACTGACCGGCCGCGTTGGCGCCGCCAAGCGCAGTGCAAGCGCCGCCCCCGCCAAGGCTGCCGCCAAATACCGCAGCCCGACCGGCGAAACCTGGTCTGGTGGCCGTGGCCGCAAGCCGCGCTGGGTGACCGAGGCATTGGCCGCGGGCAAGTCTCTTTCCGATTACGAGATCAAGTAAGTGCCCCTGTTTTCGCTGGGCAAGTGCCCAATAAAAAAGCCCGCATGAGCGGGCTTTTTTATTGGGTGTCGAAGAGCGACGCGCTCAGTTCACCATCACCAGTTTCCCTTTGACGCCACGCGAACCCATGTGCGCGTAAGCGGCCTTCAATTCCGCCATCGGCATCGTGCTGTCGATCACGGGCTTGATCTTTCCCTGGCCGTACCACTGCGCCAATTCCGCCATCATCTGCGCATTCGCCTTGGGTTCGCGCTTGGCGAAATCGCCCCAGAACACGCCGACGAGAGAGGCGCCTTTCAGCAGCGTCAGATTCAATGGCAGCGACGGAATCGGGCCCGAGGCAAAACCGACCACCAAATAACGGCCGCGCCATCCGATCGAGCGAAAGGCCGGTTCAGCGAAATCGCCGCCCACCGGGTCGTAAATGACATCCGGTCCTTTGCCGTCGGTTACGGCCTTGATGGCGTCGCGAAAACCGTTGGGCAGCGCATGCGTCGTGTAGTTGATCGTCGCGTCGGCGCCGATGGAGCGGCAAAGCTCGCATTTCTCGTCGGTGGAGGCGGCCGCGATCACCTTGGCCCCGGCAGCTTTCGCGATCTGGATGGCTGCCGTGCCCACGCCGCCGGCCGCGCCGAGCACCAGCACCGTTTCGCCGGCCTTCAGTTGCGCCCGGTCCATCAGTGCGTGCCACGAGGTGGCGTAGATCATGATGAAAGCCGCTGCGTCGACATGTCCGAAGCCTTCCGGCAGCGGCATGCACAGCGCTGCGGGCGCCAGCGTGTGAGTGCCGAAGCCGCCCGTGCCAGAGAGGCAGGCCACGTTCTGCCCGACCTTCAGGTGCGTGACGCCTTCTCCGACTGCCTGGACGATGCCCGCGTACTCGGAGCCCGGCACGAAGGGCAGCGGCGGCTTCATCTGGTATTTGTTCTGCACGATCAGCAGATCGGGGAAATTCAGGCTGGCCGCCCTGATTTCGATAAGCACCTGGCCCGGGCCCGGGGTGGGGGTGGGCAGTTCCTTCCAGGTCAGCGCGTCGACGCCGACGGGGTTTTCGCAAAGCCATGCGTGCATGCCAGGGGTCTCCTTCAGACAGGTAATGTTGGGGCAATGACTGCGGGCATGATAGGGGTCGCGGCGGGGTGGGCTTGTCCCTGCTGCGACGCACCCGAAGCCTACAATCCGGTGCATCCAGAAGCACCATGAAGATACTTATTTCCAATGACGACGGCTTCCAGGCGCCGGGCATCGTCGCTCTGCACGACGCACTCAAGGACATCGCCGAAGTCGAGGTGGTCGCGCCCGAGCACAACAACAGCGCCAAGTCGAACGCCCTGACCCTTGCGGCGCCGCTTTATGTGCGCGAGGCGCACAACGGCTTCCGCTATGTGACCGGCACTCCGGCCGACTGCGTGCACATCGCGCTCAAGGGCCTGCTCGACTACCGGCCCGACCTCGTGGTTTCCGGCATCAACAACGGCGCCAACATGGGCGACGACACCATCTACTCGGGCACCGTCGGCGCAGCGATGGAGGCCTATCTGTTCGGCATTCCGGCCATCGCCTTCTCGCAGATCGAAAAAGGCTGGGCGCATGTCGACGCGGCCGCCCAGGTGGCGCGGCGTCTGGTGCAGCAGATCGAGCGCGAGCGCATGCATGAAGGCGGCGCTTTCCTGCTGAATGTGAATGTACCGAACCTGCCTTTCGGCGAGTTGAAGCCCGTCAAGGTCTGCCGCCTCGGCCGGCGCCATGCGGCGGAGAAGGTGATCACGCAGGACAGCCCGCGCGGCGAGACCATGTACTGGATCGCCGGTGCCGGCGGCGCCAAGGACAGCGGCGAGGGCACCGACTTCCACGCCACCGCGGCAGGCCACATCGCGCTGACGCCGCTGCAGATCGACCTGACCGATCACGCCAACCTTGGCCAATGGCGCGAGACGGTGGCCCGTCTCGGCAACTGACATGGCCAGCCAGCGGCCTAGTTTTCCCGTTCGCCTGACACCCACCGCTTCGGCCGCCACGCGAGGGCGCATGCCCGCCGTGCCGGTCAAGCCCGTGGTGCCGTCCACGCCTTCGATGGCATCCGACGCCGTGAGGGCGCGCATGGTGCAGAAGCTTGCGGCGCAAGGTATTTCCGATGCGCGCGTGCTGCGCGCGATGGGTACCGTGGAGCGCCATCGCTTCGTCGACAGTGCACTGGTCAACCAGGCCTACGAAGACACCAGCCTGCCGATCGGACTGGGGCAGACCATTTCCAAGCCCAACGTGGTGGCCCGCATGATCGAGCTGCTGATGGGCGCTCCCGCGCTGGCGGGAAAGCCCGAGGGCAAGCTGGGCAGGGTGCTCGAGATCGGCACGGGTTGCGGCTACCAGGCAGCCGTGCTGAATCATGTGGCGACCGAGGTCTACAGCATCGAGCGCCTGCGCGGGCTGCATGAACGCGCGCGGGCCAATCTGAGGCATTTCCGGCTGGCGACCGTGCACCTGATATTGGGCGACGGAATGATCGGCTACGCCAAGGGCGCGCCCTATGCCGGCATCATCGCCGCGGCAGGCGGCGAAGCGGTGCCCGAGGCATGGATCGAGCAGCTCGCCGTAGGTGGTCGCATCGTGGCGCCCACCCATTCCGCGAAGGGTGGCCAAGCCCTTGTCGTCATCGACAAGACCCCCCGGGGACTGGAGCGTCTCATTCTTGAGGCGGTTCACTTTGTCCCCCTAAAATCTGGTATTGCTTGAAGGAATAACAAATGCAGGGTTTTGGCAATCGGAGTTGGTTCGCTGGCGTCACGTTGGCCTTTGTGCTCGTGATCGCGGGCTGTTCCACACCTCGTGGGCCGGCGCCAGTCGAAGACCGGGGCACCATGACTCGCGCGCCAGGGGCCACAGTGCCCGGCGGCCCACCCATCACCACGGACGCCAACGGCAAGCCGCTTGCCGGCATCGAGAACTACGGCAAGCCCGGCTACTACGCAGTGCGCCCCGGCGACACGATCCGCCGTATCGGCGCCGATACCGGCCAGCGCTGGCAGGACATCGTTCGTTGGAACAACCTCGACAATCCCGACCTCATCGAAGTCGGCCAGGTGTTGCGCGTGATTCCGCCCACAGGCTCGGGTACCGCTGTCGCAGCCGCGCCCGCAACGCCTTCGGACAGTGCCGTCACGAAGCCGGTGCCGCCGCAACCTGTGGTGGTGCCTTCGACGCCGTCCAGCGGCGCGACCAAGCCGCCGGCGCCGGTCACGGCTTCTCCGGCCAGCCCCGCCAGCGGCGGCTCCGGGGATGAAGACGTGGGCTGGATCTGGCCGGCGAGCGGCTCGCTGATCGCGGGCTTCGACGAAGCGAAGAACAAGGGCTACGACATCGCCGGCAAGGCGGGCGACCCCGTGCTGGCGGCTGCCGACGGTCGCGTGGTCTATGCGGGCGCGGGCCTGCGCGGCTACGGCAACCTGATCATCCTGAAGCACAACAACACCTACCTCACGGCATATGCGCACAACCAGACGCTGCTCGTGAAGGAAGACCAGTCGGTTCAGAAGGGCCAGAAGATCGCCGAAATGGGCAACAGCGATGCCGATCGCGTGAAGCTGCATTTCGAGATCCGCCGCCAGGGCAAGCCCGTCGATCCCTCTCGCTACCTGCCCAGCCGGTGATGCCATGGCTGCCTCCCGCCCCCGCCGCACGCTGTTGCCTGTGCGCGGGTCGGCGGGCAGGGGCAGCAGCGTGCCTCCAGGCGACGGGCACCAGGAGTTCGCCGGCAAGGACGCGAACGGTCCTGAAGAAGATGTAGATCCCTCGGCGACGGATGCCGCTCTGCCTGCCAATGGCGCCTTGGGTGCCGCGGGCGAAGTGGTCGGTGGCGAGGGCGCCGATGCGCTGACCATCTACCTGCGCCAGGTCCGGCGCACCGAGCTCTTCACCCCCGCCGAGGAATACCAGACCGCATGCGCCGCGCGCGCCGGCGATTTCGCCGCGCGGCAATCGATGATCGAGCACAACCTGCGGCTGGTGGTCAACATCGCCAAGGGCTACCTGGGCCGTGGCGTGCCTTTGTCCGACCTCATCGAGGAGGGCAATCTCGGCCTGATGCACGCCATCACCAAGTTCGAGCCTGAACGCGGTTTCCGCTTTTCCACGTATGCGACCTGGTGGATCCGCCAGTCGGTCGAGCGCGCGGTGATGACGCAGGCACGCGCGATCCGGCTGCCGGTGCACGTGGTGCGTGAGTTGCAACAGGTGCTGAAGGCTCGCCGCACGCTGGAAGGCGATGCCGAGTTCGTTGCGCTAAGGCCGGACGGCGTGCGGGTGGAAGACATCGCTGCACTGCTGGGACGCGACGTGCAGGCGGTGGCCGAGTTGCTGGCGCTGTCCGAAGCCCCGCGCTCGCTGGATGCGGGCGATTCCAGGGGAGACGAGGGCTTCACGCTGGCCGACACGGTGGCGTCCGAGGACGAGCAGGGCAGCCCGACCGACGTGACGCATACGCGCGAGGTGGAGCGCCTGCTCGACCAGTGGGTCCATGCCCTCGATGCACGCGAACGCGAGGTGCTGGAGGGGCGCTATGGCCTGCACGACCGCGAACCCGAGACGCTGGAGGTGCTGAGCGTGCGCCTCGGCCTCACCCGGGAGCGCGTGCGGCAGATCCAGAACGAAGCGCTGGCCAAGATGCGGCGCCAACTGGCCCGCTCCGGCGTGGGGCGGGACGCGCTGTTCTAGGTGTTCCAGGGGGAGGCGCCCACGCTGAGACAATCGGGGGATGACGGAATCCATCGAAGAAAAGAAAGTCCCCGCGAATCCTGGCGAAGAATGGCTGAAGGTCGAGTCCCTCGACCTCGATGCGCAGGGCGTGGCGCACAAGGCCGACGGCATGGTCGTGTTCATCGAAGGCGCTCTGCCTTTCGAGGAAGTGCGGTTCAACGTTCACCGGCGCAAGAACAACTGGGAGCAGGGCACGGTCACGGCCATCCGCCGTGAATCGTCGCAACGGGTGCGCCCTGGCTGCCCGCATTTCGGCCTGCACACGGGTGCATGCGGCGGCTGCAAGATGCAGCATCTCGACGCGGCCGCCCAGGTGGCCGTGAAGCAGCGAGCGCTGGAAGACAACCTCTGGCACCTGGGCAAGGTCAAGCCCGAGAACCTGCTGCGGCCGCTCGAAGGTCCGGCCTGGCACTACCGTTATCGCGCGCGCCTCTCGGTGCGGCATGTGGTCAAGAAAGGCACGGTGCTGATCGGCTTTCACGAGCGCAAGAGCCGCTACCTGGCCGACATGCAGGTGTGTCCGGTGCTGCCGAAGCAGGTGAGCGAAATGCTGATGCCGCTGCGCGAACTGATCGGCTCGATGGACGCGCGCGACACCTGCCCCCAGATCGAACTGGCCTGCGGCGATGCGCCCGATTCCACGCGGCTCGGCACGATCGCGCTGGTGCTGCGCCACCTCGAGCCGCTCTCGCGTGCCGACATCGACCGGTTGAAGGCCTTTGCCGAGAAGAATGAAGGCGTCCAGTGGTGGCTGCAGCCCAAGGGGCCGGACACCGTGAAGCTGCTGGAAGAGGGCGGCACGCCGCTGGCATACCGGCTGCCGGAGTTCGGCGTCACGATGCCGTTCAAGCCTACCGATTTCACGCAGGTCAATCCGCACATCAACCGTGCACTGGTGGGCAAGGCGCTGCGCCTGCTCGACGTTCAGTCCGACGAGCGAGTGATCGACTGGTTCTGCGGCCTCGGCAACTTCACCTTGCCATTGGCGAGCAAGGCGCGCGAGGTGCTGGGCATCGAAGGCAGCGACACGCTGGTGGCGCGCGCGACCGACAACTTCAAGAGGAATCAGCCGGCCACGTCGGCTCGCCGCGAGTTGTCGCCTGCGACGTTCGTGGCGCGCAACCTGTTCGAAATGACGCCGGAGATGCTGGTGGCCGACGGAAGCTCCGACAAGTGGCTGGTCGACCCGCCGCGCGAAGGCGCGTTTGCGCTGGCCAAAGCCATCGCCGATCTTCATCAGCAACCTGAATTGCGCACCAATGGGTGGACGCCGCCGAAGCGCATCGTGTACGTGAGCTGCAATCCGTCGACGCTCGCGCGGGATGCGGGGTTGCTGGTGCACCAGGCCGGCTATCGCTGCACTCATGCGGGAGTGGTCAACATGTTCCCGCACACGGCGCACGTCGAGTCGATCGCAGTTTTCGAGCTGGAATGAAAAAGGGCCCTCAGGGCCCTTTTTGCTGGTGCGGTTGATCCGCTTGCTCAGTCGCGTTCGCCGCCGAAGATCCCGAGCAGGGCCAGCAGGCTCTGGAACACATTAAACAGGTCGAGGTACAGGGCGAGCGTGGCGCTGATGTAGTTGGTTTCGCCGCCGTCCATGATCTGCTTCAGGTCATAGAGCATGTAGGCCGAGAAGATGCCGATGGCGGCAACCGAGATGACCAGCATGCCGGTGGTCGAGCCGACGAACACGTTGATGATGCCGCCGACCATCAGCACCATTGCGCCGACGAACAGGAACTTGCCCATGCCCGACAGGTCGCGCTTGATGACGGTGGCCAGCGAAGCCATCACGAAGAACACGCCGGCGGTACCGCCGAAGGCCGTCATGATCAGCTCGGAGCCGTTCTTGAAGCCGAGCACCATCGCGATCAGGCGCGAGAGCATCAGGCCCATGAAGAAGGTGAAGCCCAGCAGCACCGGCACGCCGGCGGCGGAGTTCTTGGTCTTCTCGATGGCGAACATGAAACCGAAGGCACCGCCGAGGAAGACGATGAGGCCCAGGCCACCGGTGAGCGAACGGGTGATGCCGGTGCTTACGCCGACCCAGGCGCCCAGCACGGTGGGCAGCAGGCTCAGCGCGAGCAGCCAGTAGGTGTTGCGCAGCACGCGCTGGCGTTCTGCCTGCGCCAACGGCTGGCCGTAGTCGGAAGAGGTGTCTAGGGTGGTAACGCGGTCGTTCATGGCCGGAGCTCCTGTGGTTGCTGCAATGACGCAGTTGGGCGCATTCTAGGGGGCGGCAAGAGGGGGTACCGCAAAAACCGTATGCAGGGTGTTCCCAAGCCCCGGAGGCGCCCTTGGCGGCATGGCCGTTATGCTCTTGGGTTTTCACGCAAACTGAGCTCATCCATCATGAAGACCAAGTCATTCCTCGAACTCGCCGACGTCAAGACCATCGCCGCAGCGGCCGAAGCCGAGGCTCTCAAGAACAACTGGGCAGTGACCATCGCGATCTCGGACGACGCGGGCAACCTGCTCTGGCTGCAGCGTCTGGACGGCGCCGCGGCGCTGTCTTCGCACATCGCTCCCGCCAAGGCTCACACGGCAGCCATGGGCCGTCGCGAGAGCAAGGTCTACGAAGACATCATCAACGGCGGCCGCACGGCGTTCCTGACGGCACCCGAAGTGCAGGGCCTGCTCGAAGGCGGCGTGCCGATCGTCAAGGACGGCCACGTGATCGGCGCAGTCGGAGTGAGCGGCGTGAAGTCGAACGAAGACGCGCAGATTGCAAAGGCCGGCATTGCGGCTCTCGGCCTCTGATTCTTTTCTCCCGTACAAAGCAAAACGCCGACTTCGAGGTCGGCGTTTTTATTTGGGCTGCTTCAGCGTGGAAAAAAAGCTTGGCTAGTCGGCGAACCGTTGGCTAGCAAAAAACGACCCTTCGGAGATGAATCTCCTTGAGTCGCCCCACGATGAAACTTGCGCGAAGGGCGGGCTGGGTGACTTACTTCGTCAGGATCAGCTTGCCGAGTTTGGTGGCTTGCAGCCGATAGAGGGAGCCGTTGTGCATGATGCCCACGGTCTTGCTTCCTTTCAGAAGCTCCGTGCTTTCGAGCATCGGCACCGGACGCGTTGCCTGGATGGACGCATGGCCACCACCCGACTGGTCGAGCGAAGGATGGTTCAGGACAGAAAAGGCATTCGGTGTGGCTGGCATCTGGAGTTCCCTTATCGAAGCGATGAGTGAATGATAATGATTCGCAAGTAGAAGTCAATCGGCGCGATCAACTTTTTTTGATTTGCGTTTCTCTTTCAGCTCACTTCGTGTCGGGTTCTGTGACGAAGCCAATCTTGCGCACGCCGGCCTCACGGGCTTCCGACATCGCCTTGGCCACTCGCTCGTAGCGAACAGCCTTGTCGCCGCGGATGTGCAGCTCGGGCTGCGGTTCCTTGGCTGCTTCGGCTGCGAGGCGGCCGGGCAGTTCGCTGTCGTCGATCTTCTGCTCGTTCCAGTAGTAGCTGCCGTCGGCCGTCACGCTGAACAGGATGTTCTGGGGCTTGGGCTGTTCCGGCTCGCTCGTTGCGCGCGGCAGGTCGATATTCACCGCGTGCTTCATCACCGGCACGGTGATGATGAAGATGATCAGGAGCACCAGCATGACGTCGACCAGCGGCGTCATGTTGATCTCGTTCATCACCTCATCGGGTTCGTCTTGTGTTCCGAAGGCCATGGTGCTCAGCCCTTCTTGAGCGGAACCACGATGGCGTCGCTGCCGCTCTGGACGCGGGCGCCGGTCACGAAGTAGGCGTGCAGGTCATGGGCGAAGGCGTTGAGCTTCGTCAGCACGAACTTGTTGCCGCGCACCAGTGCGTTGTAGCCCAGCACCGCGGGAATGGCCACGGCGAGGCCGAGCGCCGTCATGATCAGTGCTTCGCCGATAGGGCCGGCAACCTTGTCGATGGTCGCCTGGCCGGCCGAGCCGATGCTCATGAGCGCGTGATAGATGCCCCAGACGGTGCCGAACAGTCCGATGAACGGCGCCGTGGAGCCGACCGAAGCCAGGATCGCCAGGCCGGTCTGCAGGCGGGCGGTGAAGGCATCGATGCCGTTGCGCAGGGCGCGCGTGATCCAGTCGCTCACGTCGAGCGCATCGTGCAGATGGGCCTTGGTGTTGCGGTGGTGGGCCGCTGCCTCGCGGCCTTCCAGGGCCAGTGCGCGGAAGGGGTTGCTGTCGTCCTTGCCGAGCTTGTTCAGGGCGGTGGCGAAATCTTCGCTGTGCCAGAAGTCCTGCGAGTGCTTGGCGAGGCGCTTGTAGCGGACGACGTCCAGCGCCTTGACGATGATGACGATCCACGACGCGAGCGACATGCCGATCAGCAGCACTGCCACGGCCTTGGTGACGAAATCGCCCTGATTCCAGACGTTCATCAAGCCGAATTGAGAATCCATGCGTACTACTCCAAAAAATTACTGGGAAAGATTGAATCGGATGGGCGCCTTCAGCATGTAAACCGTGGCCTCGTTGGCTCCCGGCTGCTTGAACGGCGTCACTTGCGATGACATCACCGCGTCGCGCGCGGCCTGGTCGAGCCGCTCGTAGCCGCTGGACTTGAAGATTTCAGCCCGCTTCGGAATGCCCGCGCTGCTGAAGTACACGGCCACGACCACGACGCCGGATTCGCCCAGGCGCCTGCTCATTGCAGGGAACACCACCCGTGGCTCGCGGATGTACTGCGTCTGGCCTTCGCTGATTTCGACCAGCTTGGGGGCTGGCGGTGCGGGAGGCGGCGCCGGGGGCGGTTCCGGAGCGGGTGGCGGAATGGGGGCCGGCGGCGGTGGCGGCTCGACGCTACCCGTGGGGGCGTTGGGCGCAGGAGTCGGCTTGGGCTCCCTGATCGCCTGGGGCCGCGGAGGCGGCGGCACCTTGGCGACCTTCTTCTCCGGCGGAGGGGGCGGAGGCGGCGGCGGAGGAGCCGGCTTGGGCGGTTCTACGAGCTGGCTGATGATCTCCACGGGGATCACCACTTCGGCGGCGCGGCGCAGCAGCCCGCTTTGAAGCGCCCAGAGCGCAGCCGCGTGAAAAAGGACGACGCCCCCGGCAATGACGACATTGCGCGAAAGGCCGAAGACGGAAGGAGGGGGGGCGAAGCGGTCAGACACGATCAACCATTCGAATGCGGGCACCGCGGAAGGTGCCCCGATTGCAGCAAAACCGCTACGAAGACGCCACTGGCGCTACTTGCGAAAGATCCACCAGACCGAACCCGCGACGAGGATCAGGCTGCCGCCGAGTGCCGAGACGAGTTCCATGCTTTGCTTTCCTTGATGGAGTTGGCAAGCTGGATCGCTCTCGGGCCCGATTCGCAATTCAATGCGGCGACCGGGTGCGAAGCGCTGCACTGCGCGACGATATCGCGCGCGCAACCTTCACATTGGCCACACTGGGTGGCTACGCCAAGTTCGAATTGCACTTCGTCGAAAGTCATGCCGGCGCGCACGTGGCGTGCGATTTCGCGGTCGGAGACTCGGCGGCAGACACAAACGATCATGGCGGTGAAAGCGGCAGTTGGCTGGCTGTTGGATGAAGACGATTATAAATAAGAATCCATCGCATTCACAATAACTATGTGTTACTGATTCATGCAACATCCGGCTTTCCGGGGTCAGACCTCCGACCAGAGCCGCAGCAGGTTGTGGTAATGCCCCGTCAGCGCTACGGTTTCCTCGCATTCGCCGAGACGAGCGCGCAGTTTCTGGATGTTCTGGTCAAGCTCGAAAAGCATGCCGCGCTGCTGATCGCTGCGCACCATGCTCTGCAGCCAGAAGAACGAGCACACGCGCGCTCCCCGGGTCACCGGGTGGACGCGATGAAGGCTGCTCGCCGGATAAAGAATGAGATCCCCCGCCGGCAGCTTCACTTCGTGCGAGCCGTAGGTGTCGATCACCTCCAGTTCGCCCCCCTCGTAATCTTCCGGATCGCACAGAAAAAGCGTGCACGACAGGTCCGTGCGCAGCTGCTGCCCGCTGCCGGGCAGGGCTCGCACCGCACCGTCGACATGAACGCCGTAATGCTCGCCTCCCTCGTAGCGATTGAACAGCGGCGGCACGAAGCGCGACGGAAGCGCCGCCGAAAAGAACAGCGCGTTCCTCGCGAGTGCAGCCAGCACGATGCTGCCCAGTTCCTTGCTGACCGGCGAATGCTCCGGCAACTGACGGTTGCGCTTGACCTGCGCTCCCTGCGCGCCGACCGTCTCGCGTCCGTCGGTCCATTGCGTGGCGTCGAGCGCGGCGCGCATCTCGCGCACCTGGTCGGGGCTCAGCACTTCGGGCACATGAAGCATCATTTTTCAGGAACTCCGCAATGAGAAAAGCCCCGGCGCGGGCCGGGGCTCGAGTGTCGCACCGCCCCGGATTGGCACGGTGCAGGAGAGGAGGCTGATCAGAACGCGAAGTTCGCGGTGATCTTCGCCGAGCGCGGCGTGCCAGGCGTGTAGCGGTAGCCGCTCTTGTTGATGGCCGCCACGTAGTCCTTGTTGAACAGGTTGTACACGTTCAGCTGGATGTCGATGTTCTTGTTGATGCGGTAGGAGGCCATCGCATCGAACACCCAGTACGAGTCGACGTACGCAGGCGTGCCCACCGCGCCGTCGGTACCGCGCTGCAGCTTGCCGTTGTAGCGTGCGCCGCCGCCGAGGGTCAGGCCGAACGGGAACTGGTAGGTGGTCCAGAGCGTGAAGGCCTTCTTCGGCGTGTAGGCGAGGGCGGTCGAGCCGTCCGCCAGCACCGAGGGACCGCTCAGCACGCGGGTGTTCATGGTGGTGAAGCCCGAAGTCACGCCCCAGTTGTCGGTCAGTGCGCCCGACACGCCGAGTTCGATGCCCTGCACACGCTTCTTGCCGGTCTGGAAGTACTGCTGCGTGACCGAGTCCTGCACGACCTCGTTGCTCACGTCGGTGCGATACAGCGCAGCCGTCAGGGCCACGCGCTTGTTCAGCACGTCCCACTTGGTGCCGACCTCGTAGGTCTTGGCCTTCTGCGGCAGGAAGTCGGTGCGCGCGGCGCTGTTGCCGGTGCCGCCGGCGGCCAGCTGGAAGTTGGCGCCGCCCGGCGGCTGAGCCGCAGTGCCGTAGGCCGCGTAGACGCTGCTGTTCTCGGTCGGCTTGTAGACCAGGCCGATCTTGCCGGAGAGCAGGTTGTCCGACAGCTTCAGGTTGGTCGGCGTGATCGTCGAGGTCTGCGGGCCGTTGCCGGTGCGTGCCAGCGTCAGCGCGGTGGCGTTGTACGTGGTCGAGTAGTGGTCGTAGCGCAGGCCGGCAGTCAGCTGCCATTGCTCGTTGAACTTGAGCGTGTCGAAGGCGTAGAGGCCGATGGTGTCGGTGCTGCCGTCGGAGCCCGTGCCGTTGGCGATGCGGTTGTAGCCGCTCACGTACGGGTTCGGGTTGTACAGGTTGGCTGCAGGCCACGAGCCGGCTGCTGCCAGCGTGGTGCCCACGCTCGCGAAGCCCGGCGCGTAGAAGTTGTTGGCGGTCTGCTTCTCGCGGATGAACTCGAGGCCACCGTTGAACGAGTGGCTGATGCTGCCCGTGTTGAACTTGGCCGACACGCTCGTCTGGTTGGTGAAGATCGTGTTTTCCTGGTCCTTGTTGGTGGGCAGGTTGCGCGTGATCGTCCAGCTCGCCGGGATCGTCGGGATCACGGTGTTCAGGAAGCCGGCCGTCACGGCGGGCAGGGTGCCGACGCCGTTCGTCGACGTCAGGCCGCCGCCCATGAACGACGTCAGCATGTAGTCTTGCGAGGTCTTGCCGTAGCGCGTGGTGTTGCGGATGGTGATGTCGGGCGTGAGGTCGTGCTCGATGCGCGCCGTGAACATGTCGGCCGTGATGTTGTCGAAGTCCGAGCTGGTGCCGTAGAAGTTGCTCGGATCGACGCGCTGCGCGTAGTTCAGGTAGGTGCGACGGGCCAGGCCGCGGGTGATCGCGGTGGCGTCCGGCGTGGTGTAGCCGGGCAGGCCGATGGTGGGCACGCCGCCGTCGGGAATGTTGTTCTGCTTGACGTGCAGGTAGTCGAGGAAGATGCGCGTCGGGCTGTTCAGGCCGAGGGCGAGAGACGGTGCGATCGCCCAGCGTTTGTTCTTGACGAAGTCGCGGCCGGCCACGCCGCCGTCTTCGCTCACCGCGTTCAGCCGGAAGGCCGCGCCGATGCCGTTGGCACCGCTCAGCGACTTGTTCCAGTCGATGCTGCCGCGCTTGAAGTCGGCGCTGCCGAAGCCCAGCGAGCCCGTGAAGCTGTCTTCGAGCCTGGGCTTCTTCGTGACGAGGTTGATGTAGCCGGTCGGCGAGGTGCGGCCCACGTCGGTGCCCGAGGGACCCTTCACGACTTCGACCTGTTCGATGTTGAACACGTCGCGCGACACCGAGCCCAGGTCGCGGATGCCGTCGACGAAGATGGCGCTCGAGCTGTCGAAGCCGCGCATGAAGACGGCGTCGCCGGTGTTGGTGTTGCCGTTCTCGCCGAGGAAGAAGGTGCCCACGCCGGGCGTGTTGCGCAGCGCCTCGGTCAGCGTGGTCGCGCCCTGGTCGCGAATGATCTGCTCCTTGATGACCTGGATGGTCTGGGGCGTGTTCACCAGCGGGGCGGTGAATTTGGGGTTGGCCGAGTTGTCGGCCTTGTAGTCGGTGACTGCGGAGTCCTGCACGCGGACTTCAGGCAGCGCGCCGCCCGATTGGGCAAGTGCGCTGGGGGCCGCAATGGCCATCAGCGTTGCGGCGGCGGCGCCAGAGAGATGTGGAACGGCACGCGCAACAGGGTGTTTGCGGCTCTTGATGTAGGCCATGAAGTTTTCTCCGAAAGGGGCGGGCGTCAGGACTCGACTGGCGGTGTCCTGACGGCCTGCGTTCCTTGGAGAAGCGTGGCGGGACTGGCTGGGTGAGTCGATTCACGAAGCTTCGTAAATCGCCGCGAATGATATTGGTTCTCAATATCAAAAATTACGATCGAGCTGAATTAATCCAAAAGTTGTGCTCGATTTGTTGCTGTCACGCAACGTAGCTGGCGCAGTTGCCAGGCTTCAGTAGACGTCGCGCCGGTAACGTCCGCTGGCAGTCAGCTCGCTCATCAGTGCTTCGCCGGCAATCTGGCGCAACGCCGCGTCCACGCCGGAAGCCATTCCCTGCAGGCTCCCGCAGACGTAGACGGCAGCGCCGTCGCGCAGCCAGCGCAGCAGGGTGTCGGCCGACTGCAGCAAGCGGTGCTGGACGTAGAAGCGCTCTGCCTGGTCGCGCGAGAACACCATGTCGAGCCGCGTCAGCACGCCGTCGGCCTGCCACGCCTCGATTTCCTCGCGATACAGGAAATCATGGGCGGCCCGGCGCTCACCGAACACCAGCCAGTTGTCTTGCCTGCCCATGGCTGCGCGTGCCCGCAGATGCGCGCGCAGTCCCGCGATGCCGGTGCCGTTGCCGATGAGGATCAGCGGCCGCGCCTCGTTGCCCTCCAGGCGGAAGCCCCGGTGCGCCCGCAGCCGCAGGGCCACCGTGTCGCCGATGCTGAGGGTGGACGTGAGCAGGCCCGATGCTGCGCCCAGCGTGCCGTCAGGGTGCTGCTCCTGCCGCACGAGCAACTGCAGTTCGCCATCAGCGTGCACTGAGGCGATCGAATAGTCGCGCGGGCGCTTCGGATCGCTTGCCACCGCCACCTGCGCAAGATCGCCCGAGGCCCAGTGCGGCAACTGCTCACCGACCTGCGGCACCAGCCCGAGGTGAAAGACCGGCCCGCCCGCACTGCCCGGATTGAGGCGCTCCCGCGCAACGAGCCGCCATTGGGCGAAGCTGGAGGCCTTGGTATCGCGGGTGTCGGCTTCCGGCGTGTCGCCCCATTGCGCATGCCATGCGGCCAGCGCTGCCGGATCGCTGTTGTCGACCTCGATGCGATCGAACTCGCGTCCGGCGCCTGCCGCCAGCAGCCATTCGTCGAGCGCGCGACCGAAATTGCAGAAATTGGCGTACTGCCGGTCGCCCAGTGCCAGCACGGCAAAGCGCAGCGAAGGCAGTGCCAGCGACGAATGCATCACGCGCTCGACGAAAACGCTGGCGCCATCGGGCGCATCGCCTTCGCCGTAGGTGCTGGCGATGAAGAGCGCACGCCGCGCGGCAGCCAGGGTAGGCGCATCGAGCGCGTTCAGCTCCATCACGCGCGCCGGCGTGTTCGCTGCGCTCAATTGCCGTGCGGTCTGCCAGGCGATGGCTTCGGCCTGGCCGGTCTGGCTGGCGAACAGCATGAGGACGGGGGGCTCGTTGCCACTTCCCGAAAGCGCCGCCGAGTCGCGCGCCGCCGCAACTTCGCGCCTGCGCTCGCGCACGTAGATCGACGCGCAAAGCGCCGCGTAGGCGGCCACGGTGGAGCCCGCGCCCAATGCGCGCCAAGCGAAGTCGCTCATGTTCCGGCCGGAGCGGGCCAGGCGCGAGTGGCCTTGGCCGAGGGCACCGGTTCGCCATGACTCACGAACAGTGCGGCGACGCCGTGCTGCTGCGCGAAGTCGAAGCCTTCGTCCGGCCCCAGCACCGTCAGCACGGTGGCCAGTGCGTCCGCCTGCATGCATTCCGCATGCAGCACGGTGACGCTAGCCAGCGCATGCGCGACCGGCTCTCCCGTTCGCGGATCGATCGTGTGCGACCAATGGCGCCCCTCGCGCGAGCGCCGATGCCACCGGTCGCCCGAAGTGGCGACGGCCATATCGGCAAGCGCCACGCGGCGTGCCCCGGCAGGATCGCCATCGACGAGCACCTGCCATGCCTGCCCGCCAGGGCGTTTGCCGATGCCTCGCAGCTCTCCGCCGACTTCAAGAAGGGCGTCGTTGATATCCAGCGCGCGCAAGGCGTCGATGCCATGGTCCACTGCGAACCCCTTGGCGATGCCCGAAAGATCGAGCGCGACGCCCCCTGGCTGAAGGAGCGAGCCTTCGCCCGCGTCGAATGCCAGTCGAGACCAGCCTACGCGTCCACGCGCTTCTGCCAAGGCTGCCTCGGCAGGCAGGCGGTTGTCTTCTTCTGCCTCGGGACCGAAGCCCCAGCAGGCAACGAGCGGACCCACGGTCGGGTCGATCGCACCGCCGCTGGCCGTTGCCCATTGGGAGGCGCATCGCATCACGGTGGCGAACTCCGCAGGCAGCAAGTGGCGCGATCCAGCCTCGGCCCGGTTGAACCTGCTGATGTCCGAGTCAGGCTCCCAGTGGCTCATCTGCGCGATGACGCGGCCGAGCGCTGCCTCGACGGCCGCCTGGACCTGCGCGAGCGGCAGCATCCGCGGGTTGTCGAAGCGCAGCGACCAGGTGGTGCCCATGGTCCGTCCACCCAGGTGCTGCAGGGTCGAGGGATCGGCGGGGCGAGGTACGGCCGCGTTGGCATAGCCGCCAGCGCGCCAGGTGCTGAACGAAAGGCCCAAGGAAAAGATCCGTCTGCCGCCGCGTCAGGGCATCACTTCGAGCGTGGCCGCGTAGCTCAGGCGGCGTTCCTTGGCTTGCGGCACCGTGGTCTTGCTGTCCTTGGTGCTGGCGTCGAGCCAGTACATGCCGGCGGCCGGCCAGGTCACGCTGAACTGGCCCTTGTCATCGGTCTTGAGCTTGATTTCCTCGAGCTTGTCGCGGTACTGCGTGTTGCCCGCCGTCACCGTCACCTCGAGTCCCTTGGCGGGCTGGCCGTCGAGGTTCAGCGTGAAGGTGGCCTTCTCGCCCTTGACCAGGTCGGTCGGGCTGCCGGTGGCGATCAGCTCGAGGCCCTGGCCGATCGGCTTGAGCGCGGAGGGCTTGCCGACCGTCACGAAGGTCTCGATGCGGCCGGACGACTGGGTGACCGTCACGTCCTGCGCATCGGCCGGGATTTCCTTGCCGATGGCCTCGGCCGTGCCGCGCGCGCGCTTGGTCTGGCCCGTGGCCTTGTCCTTCCAGCTCGCGAAGGCGCCGGCGTTGATCACGGCGATGCGGTAGGTGCCCGCCTGCGCCACGCTCACGTCGAACACGTTGCGCAGCTTGAGCTTGGCCTCGGTCTCGGGCTTGACGGTGCTGCCGTCGGGCGCGGTGATCTGCAGGCCGTCGAGCCGCAGCGGCGCGTGGTTGGCGACGAACAGGTCGTTCGACACGGCGGCGTCGACCGTCACGGTGTCGGCCTTGGAGAACACGGTGGAGGAGGGCAGCAGCCAGGCGTTGTGGGCCTGCGCGAGCGATGCGGCGGCCGACAGGGCGATGGCGAGGGAGGCGAGGCGGAGGTTGGCGCGGGTCATGGCAGTTCCTTGGGATGACGGGGCTGGCAGGTTGAAAGGGGAAGGTCAGGGCTTGAGTTCGAGCCTGATCTCGCCGAGCTCTTCCTTGCCGGTGGCGGTGGGTTGCGCCGCGGCCGTCGGGGGCCACTGGAAGGGAATGCTCACGACTTCGCGGCCGCCGACTTCACGCGCGGCCTCGACCACGAGCTTGTAGGCGCCCGGCGCGAGCTTGGGCATTGGCACCGTGCCTTCGGTGAAGCTCAACTGGTGCTTGCCGGCAGGCTTGGTCGCGCCTGTCACGCCGTCGACCGGCACCGAGAGTTCGCGACCGCCACGACGCCACCATTGGCGCATGTCCTTCAGCCACTTGGTGCCTTCGCCCTCGGGGTTGTTGGTCTTGGTGCGCACGTCGTACCAGACGGCCAGCGTGCCGGCGACAGTGTTGTCCGCGCGCTCGATCCAGGTCGCCACATAGGGGCGGTGGTACTCGGAGACGTTCAGCCGGGGAATCTCGATGTTGACGGCCAGCCCCGACGCAAAAGCCGGAGCCGCGAACAGCGCCGACATGGCCAGCGGTGCGAGTGAGTAGCGAACGTGCACGGGAAACCTCTTTCCTGGATCTGGATGGATTGATGAACGAAATCAGTGAATGAACAGCAGCGCGAGCAGCACCGGCACCACAAGCCCCATGCCGACCATCGGCCAGGTGAAAGGCCGGTTGCCCGCATGCATCTTGAGAATGAAGAGGCCCGTGATCGAGAAGACCAGGGCGGCGCCCGCGAAGATGTCGATGAACCAGCTCCACGCGGCGCCGGTGTTGCGGCCCTTGTGGAGGTCGTTGAGGTAGGAGAGCCAGCCGCGGTCGGTACGCTCGTATTCGATCTCGCCGTCGGTCAGGCTCAGGCGCAGCCATGCGTCGCCGCCGGGGCGGGGGAGCGACAGGTAGATTTCGTCGTCGGACCATTCGGCTTCGCGGCCGGAGGTGCCGATGTCCCAGTGCTTCTGCACCCAGGCCTGGAGTTCGACAGGAAGAGGGGCCTTGCCCTTGAGAGCCTTGGCGGCGGGCAACTGCTTTTCGAGCTGGGCGCGCAGGGCCTCGTCGATCGTGCCGTTCAGTTTGGTGACGACGGGCCTGGCCTCGATCTGGCTCGCGTGATTGAGGGTGAAGCCCGTCACGCTGAACAGGATCATCCCGATGAGGCAGATCGCCGAACTCACCCAGTGCCATTCGTGCAGGGTCTTGAGCCAATAGGCACGGCGGCGGTTGTCGGGGCGGGTGGCGGCAGTCATCGAAGGCGCGGATTTTATCCGTGCGAATGAGAATGACTGTTATTCGTGGGTGGTTAAGTTACGTAAAGCAATAAAAAACGGGACCGAAGTCCCGTCGATTGGTGAGAGGCAGGCCCCCGCCTTATTCGAGCTCGCCCATCTGCGACTGCAGGTAGTTCTGCAGTCCGACCCTGTCGATCAGGTCGATCTGGGTCTCGAGGAAGTCGATGTGCTCCTCGGTGTCGTCCAGGATCTCCTGGAGCAGGTCGCGCGAGACATAGTCGCGCACCGATTCGCAATGCGCGATGCCGTCCTTGATGGTGGCCTGCGCGCCGGTCTCGGCGCCGAGGTCGCAGCGCAGCAGCTCGGGCACGTCTTCGCCGATGTTCAGCTTGCCCAGGTCCTGCAGGTTCGGCAGGCCGTCGAGCATGAAGATGCGGTCCATGAGCTTGTCGGCGTGCTTCATCTCGCCGATCGATTCCTCGTATTCCTTCTTCGCCAGCTTGTCCAGGCCCCAGTGCTTGAGCATCCGGTAGTGCAGGAAGTACTGGTTGATCGCGGTCAGCTCGTTCTTGAGCTGCGCCTGCAGGTGTTCGATGACTTTGGGGTCGCCCTTCATGATTTTTCCTTGTTCTGAAAGCGGTGATTGTCAGAGGCGGAAAGGACCGCTTGCAAGCAATCCCATGCTGCGCCGGTCTGCATGCGTGTGATGGTGATACACGTTCGTATTGATGGTGTGTCAGCCGTATTTCGCCGTCATCGAAAACATAGCGAGCCCCAATACTTTCAATAGGTGATAACTATGAATATTGGAGGATTGGTAGTTATACTCATGGCTCGCCCTTATTTTTGTTCACCCGCAGCATCCAAGGAATCAACATGTCCCTGATCAATACGCAAGTTCAGCCCTTCAAGACCCAGGCCTATCTCAACGGCAAGTTCATCGATGTGTCCGATGAGACGCTCAAGGGCAAGTGGTCCGTGCTGATCTTCATGCCCGCGGCATTCACCTTCAACTGCCCGACCGAAGTCGAAGACGCGGCCGACAACTACCCCGAATTCCAGAAGCTGGGTGCCGAGGTCTACATCGTGACCACCGACACGCACTTCTCGCACAAGGTCTGGCACGACACGTCGCCGGCTGTCGGCAAGGCCAAGTTCCCGCTGGTGGGCGACCCGACCCACACGCTGACCAACGCTTTCGGCGTGCACATCCCCGAAGAAGGTCTGGCGCTGCGCGGCACCTTCGTGATCAACCCCGAAGGCATCATCAAGACCGCCGAAGTGCACTCCAACGAGATCGCCCGCGACGTGAAGGAAACGCTGCGCAAGCTGAAGGCCGCGGTCTACACCGCCGCCCACCCGAACGAAGTCTGCCCGGCCAAGTGGAATGAAGGCGACAAGACGATCGCCCCGTCGTTCGACCTCGTCGGCAAGATCTAAGCGCCACCCGCGCGAAAGCCCGGGTGCTCATAAGGCCCCGGGCTTTTTTGTCCCCATTTGATAGTTTTACGTTATCGAAAGAGAGTCCCTCATGCTCGACGCAAACACCAAAGCCCAATTGAAGAGTTACCTCGAACGCGCCACCCAGCCGATCGAGATCGTCGCCTCGCTCGACGACAGCAAGGCCTCGGGCGAGATGCTGTCGCTGCTGAAGGATGTTGCCGAGTCGTCCCCGCTGGTCAGGCTGACCGAAAGCCGCGACGACAACCATCGCAAGCCCTCGTTCTCGGTCAACCGCCCGAGCGAAAACCACGGCCCGCGCTTCGCCGGCCTGCCGATGGGCCATGAATTCACGTCGCTGATCCTTGCCCTGCTGCAGATCGGCGGCTATCCCCCGAAGGTCGAGCAGGCGGTGCTCGACCAGATCAAGGCGCTCGACGGCGATTTCGAGTTCGAGATCTACGTCTCGCTCACCTGCCACAACTGCCCCGACGTGGTCCAGGCACTGAACCTCATGGCGGTGCAGAACCCGCGCATCCGCACCACGATGATCGAAGGCGGCACCTTCCAGGACGAAGTCAAGGAACGCCAGATCATGGCCGTGCCGACCGTGTTCCTCAATGGCACCGAGTTCGGCCAGGGCCGCATGAGCCTGGAGGAAATCCTCGCCAAGATCGACAACAGCGGCGTCGAGCGCGAAGCGAAGAAGATCGCCGCCAAGGACCCGTTCGACGTGCTGATCGTCGGCGGTGGTCCCGCAGGCGCCGCGGCTGCCGTGTACGCCGCGCGCAAGGGCATCCGCACCGGCGTCGCCTCCGAGCGCTTCGGCGGCCAGGTGCTCGACACCATGGGCATCGAGAACTTCATCTCGATCAAGGAAACCGAAGGACCGAAGTTCGCCCACGCGCTCGAGGAGCATGTGCGCGACTACGACGTCGACATCATGAACCTGCAGCGCGCCAAGGCGCTGGTGCCGGGCGACGGCCTGATCGAAGTGCAGCTCGAAAGCGGCGCCTCGCTCAAGAGCAAGTCGGTCATCATTTCGACCGGCGCGCGCTGGCGCAACATCAACGTGCCCGGCGAGCACGAGTTCAAGAACAAGGGCGTGGCCTACTGCCCGCACTGCGACGGTCCGCTGTTCAAGGGCAAGCGCGTGGCGGTGATCGGCGGCGGCAACTCGGGCGTCGAGGCGGCGATCGACCTTGCCGGCATCGTGGGCCATGTCACGCTGATCGAGTTCGACACGCAGTTGCGCGCCGATGCCGTGCTGCAGCGCAAGCTCAGGAGCCTGAAGAACGTCGACGTGTTCACCAACGCGCAGACCACCGAGATCACCGGCGACCAGAAGGTCAATGGCCTGATCTACAAGGACCGCGCGACGGGCGAGTCGAAGAAGGTCGAGCTCGAGGGCGTGTTCATCCAGATCGGCCTCGTGCCCAACACCGACTGGCTCAAGGGCACTGTCGAGCTGTCGAAGCACGGCGAGATCATCGTCGACGCGCGCGGCCAGACCTCGGTGCCGGGCGTGTTCGCGGCAGGCGATGCGACCACGGTGCCGTTCAAGCAGATCATCATCGCGGCCGGCGACGGCGCGAAGGCTGCGCTGGGTGCGTTCGACCATCTGATCCGCACATCGGCCCCAGCATAAGTAAGCATTTGGTTGTTTAGTTGAGAATTATTCTCATAAAATGACCGGCTCGGGCCCCGCAGTGTCGGGGCCCTTCAATGCCAGCCAGGTCACCATGCGCAGCCGCCTGCGCCAAGAGGTCCAGCGAGCAGTTTCTCAACTGTTTTCTGGACCTTTTTCGTGGCCGCCCAAACCAAGCTCCGTCCTTCCCATCGCCTTGCCCCTCGCGTTGCTCTTTTGCCGTGCCTGATCGCCTCAGGGCTCGGCCTTGCCGCACCCTCGTGGGCGCAGCAGCGCGTCGCGGCGCTCAACGAAGTGGTGGTGAGCGGCTCGCGCTCCGAGCAGGCGAGGGACGACCTTGCGGTGAGCACCGAGGTCATCGGCCGCGACGACATCGAATCGAAGCAGATCACCGACATCCGCGACGCCGTGCGCGACCTGCCGAACGTGTCGGTCAAGCGCTCTCCCGCGCGCTTCGGCCTCGCGCAGGGCAACACCGGCCGCGACGGCAATGCCGGCTTCAACATCCGCGGCCTCGACGGCAACCGCGTGCTGCTGCTGACCGACGGCATCCGCACGCCGCGCAGCTATGTCTTCAGCGCCAACGCATTCGGTCGCGACTACTTCGACATCGGCCTCGTCGAGCGCATCGAGATCATCAAGGGCCCGGCCTCCGCGCTCTACGGCTCCGATGGCCTCGCGGGCCTGGTGAACTTCATCACGCGCGATCCGTCGTCCTACCTGCGCGACGGCAAGAGCTTCGGTGGCAGCGCCAGCATCGGCTACACCGGCGACGACAACGGCACGCGCGGCGGTGTCACGCTCGCGGGCAAGGCCAACGACACGCTGCAGTGGCTCATCTCGGCCAACGTGGGCCGTTCCAGCGCGCTGGAGAACATGGGCACCAACAACGCGGCCAACGTAGACCGCACCACGCCCAACCCGCAGCGCGACCGCAACAAGGCGCTGCTCGCCAAGGTCATCCTCACGCCCAACGCCGACCAACGCCACGGCTTCACCTTCGAGCACGTCGACAAGACCAGCCGCTACGACCTGCTCTCGGGCGTCTCCAAGCCGCCGTACGCTTCCACCTCGGTCGTCGGCCTCAACGCCAAGACCGACCTGCAGCGCGACCGCTTCACCTACGACGGCCGCCTGCGCCTGAACGCCGCCATGGCCGACAGCCTGCTCGCCGTGGTGAGCTACCAGAAGGCGAAGTCGCGCGAGTTCATCTACGAAGACCGCTACACCGCCGCCGACCGCACGCGCGACGTCACCTACGACGAGAGCACCTGGCAGCTCGGCCTGCAGGCCGACAAGACCATCCGCATGGGTAACTGGGCGCAGAAGATCACCTACGGCTTCGACTACACCCGCACCAACGTCGAGAACCTGCAGACCGGCCTGGTGCCGCCGGCCGGCGAAAGCTACCCGCTCAAGCGCTTCCCCGACACGCGCGAGACCTCTTCGGCGTTCTACGTGCAGGACGAGTTCATCCATGACCGCTGGAGCATCACGCCCGGCATCCGCTTCGACCGCTTCTCGCTGAACGCCAAGCAGGCCGGCTTCAACGCGCAGGCCGTCTCGCTCTCGGGCTCGGCCGTGTCGCCCAAGCTGGGCGTACTGTTCCGTGCCACGCCGCAGTGGAGCGTGTACGGCAACTACGCCTCGGGCTTCAAGGCGCCCAACGCCTTCCAGGTCAACAACTTCTTCGAGAACGTGATCTCGGGCTACAGGACCATTCCCAATCCGAACCTCAAGCCGGAGAAGAGCCAGAACATCGAACTGGGCCTGCGCGGGCGCACCGGCATCCTGAGCTTCGACGTGGCCGCCTTCACTGGCGACTACAAGGACCTGATCGAGAACGACCGCCAGGTCGGCGGCGTGTTCGGATCGCGCACCAATCCGGCGACTTTCCAGTCGGTCAACATCGGGCGCGCGCGCATCAGCGGTTTCGAGATCAAGGGTGAGCTCGACTTCACCGACAACGGCAATGGCTTCACGGTGCCTTTCGCCTACGGCCAGACGCGCGGGCGCGACCGCACCAACAACCGGCCGCTCAATTCGATCGACCCGAGCAAGGCCAGCGTCGGCATCAAGTACCAGGCGCCGGTGTGGAGCGTGCGCCTCGACGCCGTGAACCACGCGCGCAAGAAGTGGTCCGACATCGACGGCACCGAGATCACGACCGGCACCCAGTTCCAGACGCCCGCGGCCACCACTTTCGACCTGAGCGCGCAATGGCGCATCCGCAAGGACCTGCGCCTGAACGCATCGATCACCAACCTCACCAACAAGCGCTACTGGATGTGGAGCGACGTGCGCGGCCTGGCCTCGACGTCGAACATCCGCGACGCCTACACCCAGCCCGGCCGCAGCTTCAACGTGTCGCTCGTTGCCGACTTCTGATCGCCGCTTTGCAACGCTTTCTCCACAAGAAGGAAACCCGATGATGACCGCCGACGACATCCGAACCCGTTTCGCCGAACTGCGTGCCAAGGGCATGCGCCACAAGGACGCCGCCGCGGCCATGGGCCTGTCCGAAGGCGCGGCGGTGGCCGCGCACACCGGCGCGCACGACAAGGCACTGCGCGCCACGCGCCTGCGCGGGCCGTGGGTCGAGCTGCTGCAGGCGCTCGAACTCTGCGGCCCCGTACTCGCGCTCACACGCAACGAGACCACGGTGCACGAGAAGACCGGCGTCTACGAAAAGGTGTCGGGCAGCGAGGCGATGGGGCTCGCGCTGGGCGAGGCCATCGACCTGCGCCTGTTCTTCAGCCGCTGGCATGCGGGCTTCGCAGTGAGCGAGGCTGCCGCGAACCCCGGCGTGCCGCCTTCGCTGAGTCTGCAGTTCTTCAATCCGGAGGGCGTGGCCGTGCACAAGATCTTCGTGCGCGAAGCCACCGACCGCGATGCATTCCAGTCGGTTGTCGAAGGCTTCACCGCGCCCGACGAGCCCGTGGCGTTCGCTGCGCCCGAGGAGAAGGCCGCGCCGCGCGATGACAGCGCCATCGACACGGCCGGCCTGTCGGAGGCATGGCGCGGCATGCAGGACACGCACGAGTTCTTCGGCCTGCTGAAGAAGTTCGATGTCGAGCGGCAGCAGAGCTTTCGCCTGACCGAGGGCGAGTTCACGCAGCGCGCCGAGCCCGACGCCGTGCGCGCCCTGCTGATGGAAGCGGCGTTCGACGGCACGCCGATCATGGTGTTCGTCGGCAGCCCCGGCTGCATCCAGATCCACACCGGCCCGGTGACCCGCATCGAGCCGATGGAAATGAAAGGCCCCGGCGAGAACGCAGCGCCGATCCGCTGGCTCAACGTGCTCGACCCGGGCTTCAACCTGCACCTGCGCGAAGACCGCATCGCCAGCGTGTGGATCGTCGAGAAACCGACCAGCGACGGCGTGGTGACATCGGTCGAGGCTTTCGACCCGCAGGGCGAGCTGATGGCCATGTTCTTCGGCGCGCGCAAGCCCGGCGTGCCGGAGCGCGAGGAATGGCGGCGCATCGTGCGCGAGCTTCCGCGTCTGCAAACCACGGCACAGAACCAATGACCGCCTTCGACGAAATGTCCCGCCGCCTTCCCCAACGCCGCGACGTGCTGCGCCTGCTCGGTGCATCGTCGCTGGGCGCCGCCGCGCTGCCGCTGTTCGCGCAGGACGCGAAGCTGCCGAAGCTCGTGACCGTCAGCGGCGCGATCACCGAAGTGGTGTATCTGCTGGGCGCGCAAGCGCAGCTCGTCGGCACCGACACCACCAGCCTCTATCCCGCGGCCGCGCGCTCCACGCCGAAGGTGGGCTACATGCGCCAGCTCTCGGCCGAGGGCCTGCTGTCGCTCAAGCCCGACGCGATCATCGCCACCAACGAGTCGGGCCCGGCCGTGGTGCTCGACCAGGTCCGCAGCGCGGGCGTGAAGGTCGAGATCATCGAGGCCGACCACAGCTGGGGCGAGGTGCAGCGCAAGGTGCAGGCCGTGGGCCGCGCCGCCGCGCGCGAGTCGCAGGCGCGCGATCTGCAGGCGAAGCTGGACGCCGAATGGAACCAGGTGCAGCAGCGCGTGGCCGCCGCCTCCGGAAAAGGACGCAAGCCGCGCGTGCTGTTCGTGCTCTCGCACAGCGCGAGCCCGCAGGTCTCGGGCGAGAAGACCGCCGCGCATTCGGTGATCGGCTTCGTCGGCGGCGTCAATGCGCTCGGCGGCTTCCAGGGCTACCGGCCGATGACGGCCGAGGCCATGGCCAGCGCCGCGCCGGACATCATCCTCACCAGCACGCAGAGCATCGAGGCCCACGGCGGCGTCGACAGGTTCTGGGAGCGGCCCGAGCTCGCGCTCACGCCGGCCTTCAGGAAGCGCAGCCTCATCACGCAGGACGCGCTGCTCCTGCTGGGCTTCGGCCCGCGCATGCCGTCGGCCGTTGCGGAGCTGCACGAGAAATTCCTGGCCGCGCTGGCATGACGCAGCGCTTCTCGGCCCGGGCCGTGCTGGGCGGCAGCGCGCTGCTGCTCGTCGCGGCCCTCGTGCTGGGCGCCGTCTCCGGGGCCTACGCCATCAGCCTGCCGCAGCTCTGGAATGTGCTGACGACGCTGGGGCAGGGCGCCGACAAGTCGCCCGAGCACCTCGTCTTCCTCAACATCCGCCTGCCGCGCCTCGTGCTCGGCGTGGCGGCCGGCGCGGGGCTCGGCATGGCGGGCACGCTGATGCAGGGGCTGTTCCGCAATCCGCTGGCCGATCCGGGGCTGGTGGGCATCAGCAGCGGCGCGGCGCTTGCGGCCGGCATGACGATCATCCTCGGCGCATGGTTCTGGCCGGTGCTGCCGCGCACGCTCGGTAGCTGGACGCTGGTGCTCATGGCTTTCGGCGGCGGACTGTCGGTGACCCTGCTGATCTACACGCTGTCGCGCAGCGAGGGCGGCACGCGCATGGCGCTGATGTTGCTCGCGGGCATTGCGGTGAATGCGCTGGCGAGCGCGGGGCTGGGCTTTCTCAGCGTGATGGCGACCGACGAGCAGCTGCGCAGCCTGCAGTTCTGGCTGCTGGGCAGCCTGGGCGGGGCGCGTTGGAGCGCCGTGCTGCTGGTCGGCGCGGCGGTGCTGCTCGCGTGCGTGGCGGCGCGGTCGCTGGCGGCGCCGCTCAATGCCATCGCGCTGGGCGAGGCGCAGGCGGCGTTGCTCGGCGTGGACGTGGAGCGCAGCAAGCGGCGCGCCATCCTCGTCACGGCCGTGGCCGTGGGGGCGGTGACGGCGACGACCGGGATCATCGGCTTCATCGGCCTGATCGCTCCGCACTGGGTGCGCATGGTGGCGGGGCCGGATCACCGCGTGGTGCTGCCGGCATCGGCGCTGCTCGGTGCTGCGCTGGTGCTGGCCGCCGATACCGTGGCGCGCACGGCGATGGCACCGGCCGAGCTGCCGCTGGGCGTGCTGACGGCCTTCATCGGCGTGCCAATGTTCCTGTGGATGCTGCGGCGCTTCAGGGGGCGCATATGACCGCGGTGCAACGCGATCCGATGGCCCTGTGCTGCTCCGGCGTGGAGGTCCAGGTCGGCGGCAAGACGTTGCTGGCCGGTGCCTCGGTTCATCTCGCGCCGGGCAGGGTGACGGCCATCCTTGGGCCCAACGGTGCGGGCAAGTCGACGCTGCTTTCGGTGCTGGCCGGCCAGCGCACGCCGACGCGCGGCAGCGTCATGCTCGACGGCCGTTCGCTCGCGGACCACGGCATGCCCGAACTGGCGCTGCGCCGGGCGCTGATGCCGCAGGAGAGCGCGGTCGCCTTCGACTTCACCGCGCAGGAAATCGTGGCGCTGGGCCGCTATCCGCACCGCCGCGCGCCGGGGCCGGACGAGGACGCGATCGTCGATGAGGCGATGGCGCTGACCGACGTGTCAGCGCTGGCACCGCGCGTCCTCAACACCTTGTCGGGCGGCGAGAAGGCGCGAGCCCACATGGCGCGGGCGCTGGCCCAGCTATGGAATCCGAGGCCCGATGGCGCGAGCCGCTGGCTGCTGCTCGACGAGCCCACCGCGGCGCTGGACCTGGCTCATCAGCACTCGGCGATGCGCCTGTTGTGCGACTGGGCCGCTCGCGGCGTGGGCGTGGTGGCGGTCCTGCACGACCTGAATCTGGCGCGGCGCTATGCCGACGAGGTGGTGGTGCTGGGCGGAGCTTCGGGCGGGCTGGTGCAGGGCAGGGCGGCCGAGGTGCTCGAACCGGCGCTGATCGAGGCGGTCTGGGGCACGCCTTGCCAGCCGGTGACCAGCGCGGACGGGACGGTGCAGTACCTCTTCGGTTAGAGCGGCCGGATGCTGCTTGCTATCCGAAAGATAGCAAGCTCAGTAGACCAGCCGCTCCGGCCGCAGCTCTTGCAGGATCGTGGTGGCGATTTCCTCGATCGACTTGGTGGTGGTCGAGAGCCAGCGGATGCCCGCGCGCCGCATCATCGCCTCGGCCTCGGCCACCTCGTGGCGGCAGTTCTCGATGCTGGCGTAGCGCGAATTCGGCCGGCGCTCGTTGCGGATCTCGCTGAGCCGCTCGGGCTGGATGGTCAGGCCGAAGATCTTCTTGCGATGCGGAATGAGCGCCGGCGGGAGCTGGCGGCGGTCGAAATCTTCCGGAATCAGCGGGTAGTTGGCCGCCTTCAGGCCGTGCTGCATCGCCAGGTAGAGCGAAGTGGGCGTCTTGCCGCTGCGGCTCACGCCCACCAGGATGACGTCGGCGCCCTCGAGGTCGCGGTTGCTCTGGCCGTCGTCATGCTGCAGGCTGAAATCGATGGCCGCGATGCGGTCGTTGTATTCCTTGCTCTTGCTGACGTCGCTGAATCGGCCGATGCGGTGGTTCGACTTCACGGCCAGCTCGATTTCCAGCGGCCGCACGAAGGTGCCGAACATGTCCAGCAGCATGCCCTTGCAGCCGGTTTCGATCACCTCCAGCACGTCCATGTTGGCCAGCGTGGTGAAGACGATGGGCCTGGCGCCTTCTATCTCGGCGGTGTGGTTTATCTGCCTCACCGCCTGGTGGGCCTTGTCGACCGTGTCGGTGAAAGGCAGCCGGACGTGGCGCGGCTTCATCTCGAACTGGGCCAGGACGGCGTTGCCGAAGGTCTCGGCGGTGATGCCGGTGCCGTCGGAAATGAAGAAAACGGTGCGTGAAGGAATAGTCATGCGGCCTTGTCCTGCGGCGCGGGCTACCTTGCCCCGCCTACAATCAGGGCCATTATCGGGAATCTGCCTTCCCAACCCAATTCTCTCCATGCACACCGCGCCCGCACCCAAAGCAACGAGAACGATCGTGCCGCGCCGTCTGCATGCGGCACCGGTTTCAACTTCTGGAGCTTTCCCATGTCTGCACTTTTCGACGCGACCGCCCTGGTCGTACCGTTTGAAAACCTGAGAATGACCGACGTCGAGGCGGTTGGCGGCAAGAACGCCAGCCTCGGCGAAATGATCTCGCAGCTGCCGCAGGGCGTGCGGGTGCCCACCGGTTTCGCGACCACGGCGCACGCGTTCCGCCAGTTCCTGGCCCATGACGGCCTGGCCGACAAGATCAGCAAGCGCCTGGCCGCCCTGAACGTCGAAGACGTGCGCGCTCTTGCCGCCGCCGGCGCCGAGATCCGCGGCATGGTCGAGGCCCAGCCGTTCCCGGCCGACCTGCAGAAGGCCATCACCGAAGCCTTCGCCACGCTGAGCGCCGGCAACCCGTCCGCTTCGTTCGCCGTGCGCTCGTCCGCCACCGCCGAAGACCTGCCCGACGCCTCCTTCGCAGGCCAGCAGGAAACCTTCCTGAACGTGGTCGGCATCGACGACGTGCTGCACAAGATGAAGGAGGTGTTCGCCTCCCTCTACAACGACCGCGCCATCAGCTACCGGGTGCACAAGGGCTTCGAGCACGACGTGGTCGCGCTGTCGGCCGGCGTGCAGCGCATGGTGCGCTCCGACCTCGGCGCCGCCGGCGTGATGTTCACCATCGACACCGAATCGGGCTTCGAGGACGTGGTCTTCATCACCTCCAGCTACGGTCTGGGCGAGACGGTGGTGCAGGGCGCGGTGAACCCCGACGAGTTCTACGTGCACAAGCCGACCCTGAAGGCCGGCAAGAAGGCCGTGATCCGCCGCAACCTCGGCTCCAAGCTGATCCAGATGGAATTCGCCACGCCCGAAGAAAAGAAGGCGACCGGCAAGCTGGTGAAGACCACCGACGTCAAGGCCGAGCAGCGCAACCGTTACTCGCTGACCGACACCGAGGTCGAGCAGCTCGCGAAGTACGCGCTGGTGATCGAGGAGCACTACGGCCGCCCGATGGACATCGAGTGGGGCAAGGACGGCACCGACGGCCAGCTCTACATCCTGCAGGCCCGTCCCGAGACGGTGAAGAGCCAGCAGCAGGGCAAGGCCGAGCAGCGCTACAAGCTGCTGGGCAAGGGCGCGGTGCTGGCCGAAGGCCGTGCCATCGGCCAGAAGATCGGCACCGGCCCGGTGCGGCTCGTGCATAGCATCAGCGAAATGGACCAGGTGCAGGCCGGCGACGTGCTCGTCACCGACATGACCGACCCCAACTGGGAACCGGTGATGAAGCGTGCCTCGGCCATCGTCACCAACCGCGGCGGGCGCACCTGCCACGCGGCCATCATCGCGCGCGAGCTGGGCATTCCGGCCGTGGTCGGCTGCGGCGACGCCACCGACCTGCTGAAGGACGGCACGCTGGTCACTGTGAGCTGCGCCGAGGGCGACACCGGCTTCATCTACGACGGCCTGCTCGAGACCGAGGTGACCGAGGTGCAGCGCGGCGTGATGCCCGAGATCGACATCCAGCTGATGATGAACGTGGGCAACCCCCAGCTCGCCTTCGACTTCGCGCAGCTGCCGAACCACGGCGTGGGCCTGGCGCGGCTCGAGTTCATCATCAACAACAACATCGGCGTGCACCCGAAGGCGATCCTCGACTATCCGAACGTCGACAACGACCTGAAGAAGGCCGTGGAGTCGGTGGCCCGCGGCCATGCATCGCCGCGCGCTTTCTACGTCGACAAGGTGGCCGAGGGCATCGCGACCATCGCCGCGGCCTTCTGGCCGAAGAAGGTCATCGTGCGCCTGTCGGACTTCAAGTCGAACGAGTACCGCAAGCTGATCGGCGGCAGCCGCTACGAGCCGGAGGAGGAAAACCCGATGCTGGGCTTCCGCGGCGCCGCGCGCTACCTGAGTGCCGACTTCGGCGAGGCCTTCGCCATGGAGTGCGAGGCGCTCAAGCGCGTGCGCAACGACATGGGCCTGACCAACGTGCAGATCATGGTGCCCTTCGTGCGTACGCTGGGCCAGGCCGAGCGCGTGACCGGCCTGCTCGCCGAGCACGGGCTGAAGCGCGGCCAGAACGACCTCAAGCTGATCATGATGTGCGAGGTGCCGAGCAACGCCGTGCTGGCCGACGAGTTCCTGGAGTACTTCGACGGCTTCTCGATCGGCTCGAACGACCTGACCCAGCTCACGCTGGGCCTGGACCGCGACTCGGGCCTCGAGCTGCTGGCTGCCGACTTCGACGAGCGCGACCCGGCCGTCAAGGCGATGCTGAGCCGCGCCATCAAGGCCTGCAAGTCGCAGGGCAAGTACGTCGGCATCTGCGGCCAGGGCCCCAGCGACCACCCGGACTTCGCGCTGTGGCTGGCGGAGCAGGGGATCGAATCGATCTCGCTGAACCCCGACAGCGTGATCGACACCTGGCAGCAGCTCGCTAAGCGCTGAGCCGGGCGAGCCTCCTGGATTGCGGAAATCCCCATGGGGGGATTCCCGCGACCCGGGAGTGTGATTGAAACAAATTGCGTATTTGATGCCAGACTGGCGGGACTCACGGGCGTATCCCGGAAGGGAAGACCACCATGATCCTCGTCAAGACAGAAGCAGGCCACCAGGCGCTGAAGGACCGCTCGATACCGCTGTCGCCGCGCCAGCGTTCGGCGTTCATCCTGTTCGACGGCAAGCGCTCTGTCGATGACGTGCTGGCTGCCGGCATGGGCATCGTCCGTGAAGACATCGACCAGATGGTCGGGCTGGGCGTGCTGGAGCCGGTGGCGGGGAGCTTGACGCCTACCGCGGAGACGGCGGCCGCTGCTACGGCGCCTGCCCAGGGCTCTTCGGGGCGCAGCAGGCAGCAGCGCTACAAGGACGCCTATCCCATCGCGACCCAGCTGACCGGCGGCCTGGGCCTGAAGGGCTTCCGGCTCAACCTGCAGGTCGAGGGCACGACCAGCTATGAAGATCTGCTGGCGCTGGCGCCGAAGATCCGTGCTGCCGTCGGCGCTGAGAAGGCAGCGGCGCTCGACAAGGCGCTCAACGACTGAGCTTCTTGCCGGATCGGCTCGGACAGGGCTATAATCGCCGGCTTTGCCTTGCCACACTGCGCCCGACGCTGCAGGTGGCTTTTCCTCTTCCTCGGAAGAATCCACAAGGAGTGCCATGCGTCACTACGAAATCATTTTGCTGATCCACCCGGATCAGAGCGAACAAGTTCCGGCCATGCTGGAGCGCTACAAGGGCCTGATCACGGCCGGCGGCGGCAAGGTCCACCGCGTCGAAGACTGGGGCCGCCGTCAGCTGGCTTACCAGATCAACAAGCTCAGCAAGGCCCACTACCTGTGCGTCAACATCGAAGCTGAACAGACCGTGATGGGCGAACTGGAACACGCGTTCAAGTTCAACGACGCCGTTCTGCGTCACCTGACCGTCCAGAAGAAGAAGGCCGAAACCGGTCCTTCGTCGATGATGAAGACGGTCGAGCGCGAAGAGGCCCGCAAGGCCCAGCAGGCCGAATACGCCGCCAACAACAACTGATGGCGTGACTGCCGCCGCTGCGGCAACCGGGGTCAACCAGCTTCTGCTGACCGCCTCCGTTGCCGAACTCGGAAACCTGCGATTCACGCCAGCCGGCTTGCCAGCCATCGACCTGAAGCTCGAACACGAGTCGACGCTCCAGGAGGCAGGAAAGCCCAGGCAGGTGAAGACGGCCCTCAAAGCCGTTGCCTTCGGCGCCATCGCCGAGCGGCTCGCAAGACAGTCGATGGGAAGTCTCTGGCGTTTTCAGGGCTTCCTCGCGACACCGGGCAACGGCAAGCATCCGGTCCTGCACATCCAGGATTTTCAGCAAGATTAATTTTCGACAAGAGGTCCCGAAATGGCCACGTTCAAGAAATTCAACAAAGACAAGCGCCCGAAGCGCAACACCCAGTCGCTGCTGTTCAAGCGCAAGCGCTTCTGCCGCTTCACCGTCGCTGGCGTCGAGGAAATCGACTACAAGGACATCGACACGCTGCGTGACTTCATCAGCGAAAACGGCAAGATCATCCCCGCCCGCCTGACCGGCACGCGCGCGATCTACCAGCGCCAGCTGAACACCGCCATCAAGCGCGCACGCTTCCTGGCCATGGTGCCGTACAGCGACCAGCACCGCGTCTAAGGAGTCGACACCATGCAAATCATTCTTCTGGACAAGGTTGTCAACGTCGGCGCCCTGGGCGACATCGTCAAGGTCAAGGACGGCTACGCACGCAACTTCCTGATCCCGTCGGGCCGCGCCCGCCGCGCCACCGCTGCCAACAAGGCCGAATTCGAAGCCAAGCGCGCCGAACTCGAAAAGGCTGCGGCCGCCAAGCTGGCCGAATCGCAAGCCCAAGGCGAAAAGCTCGGTGGCACGACCATCAAGCTGACGCAAAAGGCTGGTGTCGACGGCCGTCTGTTCGGCTCGGTCACCAACGGCGACATCGCCGAAGAACTGGGCAAGCAAGGCTACAAGGTTGCCAAGGCGCAAGTGCGCCTGCCCAACGGTCCGATCAAGATCGTTGGCGACAGCACCGTGAGCGTTGCCCTGCACACCGACGTGGTGGTCGACATCACCGTGACGGTCTACGGCGAAACCGCCTGATCTTCCACAGCGCCTCGTGCGCTGCACAAAAGCCGCCTTCGGGCGGCTTTTGTTTTTCCGGGAGCGAGTTGTCCCGTCTTTTCCAGCCGATTGCACTGGAAGATCACCGTTTATTCACAACCTTGTCCACACGCGCATCGAGCTGCGCGGCTTAGCATGCAGGGTTGCAAGGGAAGTCCATGTCCGCCGTTTTTTCCTATGCCGACAACGATCCGTCGGCCGACCGCCAAGTCGCTCAACTGCGCATTCCGCCTCACTCCATCGAGGCTGAATCCAGCGTGCTCGGCGGCCTGCTGCTCGACAACGGCGCCTGGGACCGCATGGGCGACCTGCTGGTCGACGGCGACTTCTACCGCCACGAGCACAAGCTGATCTACGCGGCCATCGGCGGGCTGATCAACGCCAGCAAGCCGGCGGACGTGATCACCGTCTACGAGCAGCTGCAGAACCTCGGCAAGGCCGACGAGATCGGCGGACTGGTCTACTTGAATTCGCTCGCGCAGTACGTGCCCAGCGCGAGCAACATCCGCCGCTACGCCGAGATCGTGCGCGAGCGCTCCATTCTTCGCAAACTGGTTTCCGCCAGCGACGAGATCGCCACCAACGCCTTCAATCCGCAGGGCAAGGCGGTCGACAAGATCCTCGACGAGGCCGAGCAGAAGATCTTCAACATCGGCGAAGAAGGCACGCGGATGAAGCAGGGCTTCCAGAGCATGGATGCCCTGGTGGTCGACCTGCTCGACCGCGTGACGGAGATGGCCGAGAACCCCAACGACATCACGGGCGTTCGCACCGGCTTCAACGACTTCGACAAGATGACCTCGGGCCTGCAGCCGGGCGACATGATCGTGCTGGCCGCGCGTCCCTCGATGGGCAAGACCTCGCTCGCGATCAACATCGCCGAGCACGTGGCCCTCGACGAAGGCCTGCCGGTGGCCGTGTTCTCCATGGAAATGGGCGCCGCCCAGCTGGCGGTGCGTATCGTGGGTTCCATCGGCCGCATCGACCAGGGCCACCTGCGCACCGGCAAGCTCACCGACGAGGAGTGGCCGCGGCTCACTGAAGCCATCGAGAAGCTGCGCACCGTGTCGCTGCACATCGACGAGACGCCAGGTCTTTCCACCAGCGAACTGCGCGCCAACGCGCGTCGCCTGGCACGCCAGTACGGGCGGCTCGGCCTGATCGTGGTCGACTACCTGCAGCTCATGTCCACCAGCAGTTCGGGCGACGAGAACCGCGCCACGGCCGTGGGCGAAATTTCGCGCGGCCTGAAGATGCTGGCCAAGGAGCTGAAGTGCCCGGTGATCGCGCTGTCGCAGCTCAGCCGCGGCGTGGAAAGCCGTACCGACAAGCGCCCCATGATGAGCGACTTGCGCGAATCCGGCGCCATCGAGCAGGACGCGGACATCATCATGTTCATCTACCGCGACGACTACTACAACAAGGAGTCGAAGGAGCCGGGGGTGGCCGAGGTGATCATCAGCAAGCACCGCAACGGCCCGACCGGCACCGTCAAGCTCGGCTTCCTGAAGCCGCTCACCAAGTTCGAGAACCTGGTCGGCTACAGCAACAACGACGAGTACTGATCCGGCGGCGTCGAGGCGCAGTCAACCCGCCGCGTTGCCGCTCTTGCCGTTGTTCCAGGGCGGCGGCGTGCCCGGCTTCTGCGGTACCACTTTTCCTTGCGCCGTCTCGGCGTTGACCTGTCGCAGCAGGTCTGCAAGCGTCTTGCCTGTTTCGTCGCGAAAGCGATCGGGCAGCACCTCGATCGCGTCCATGCGGTCCAGGCGAAAGCCCCGGAAGTCGTCGCGCAGCTCGCACCAGGTCGAGAGCGTCCACACCTTGCCCCAATAGAAGCAGCCCAGCGGACGCACCGTGCGCTCGCTGGCGTCGCCCGACACGTCGCGGTAGTGCAGCCGCAGCTTGTTGTGCGACTGCGTCGCCTCGCGCAGCGTCTGCAGCCGCGCGCGCAGGGTGTCGTCCAGGCCCAGTCCGGGGGCATAGAGCGCCAGCGCCTCGGCTGAGACGCGCGCCGCGGGCGGCAGCACCGACAGGATCTTGCCCAGCCCACTTTCGATGTCGCGCGCCAGCGCCGGATCGACCCAGCTCTGCGCGAGCCGTGCCGCGGCCACGAGCGCCGCGGCCTCGTCCTGCGTGAACATCAGCGGCGGCAGCTCGAAGCCCGCGCCCAGCCGGTAGCCCACGCCGGCCTCGCCCTCGATGGGCACGCCCTGGTGCTGCAGGTCGGCGATGTCGCGATACACCGTTCGCTCCGACACCTCGAGGCGCTGCGCCAGGAACGCGGCCGTGGTCAGCCGGCGGCCGCGGATGAGCTGCACGAGCTGGAACAGGCGGTCGGCGCGGCGCATCAGCGGGTTCCGGTGAGCTTCTTCGCGAAGTCTTCGACGAAATAGCGCTTGCCGCGCTGCACGACCGTGTGGCCCTCGGCCTCGAGCCTCGACATCTGCGCCTCGATGCCGCCGGGGTACTTGGCATTGAGTTCGCCGCCGACCTTGAGGGTGCGCCACCAGGGCGCCGCGCTTTGCGTCTTCGGCGCCTCCTCGGCGGCGTGCGCGACCATGTGCGCGAAGATCGCCGTGGTCACGGTGCAGCCGATGGTGGCTTCGTGGCGCAGCGCGATGTCTTCGCCGATGCCCATCACCGTTGCGAGCCGGCCCTCGGGAATGCTGCGCATCGCTGCCTCCACCTCCTGCGGCGACGGCGTGGCGATGGTCCCCTCGCCGTGCCGGGAGCGCATGGCGGCGGGAATCTCCTTGACGCTCGGCAGGTGAGGGTAGCTGGCCAGGCGCTCGCGCCAGCTCTTCTTCGTGGTGCTCATGAAACTCCGATGTGGATCGCCACCTTGTCCGGCCCTTCATAGGCTTCGAAGTCGCTGCGATACCGGCGGGCAACCTCGGGGTGCGCCTCGAAATACTGCCAGATGCGCTCCCAGGTGGCGATCACCATCTGCGGCATCTGGCCCTGGCCGTTGAAGACCAGGTAGTCGCCGGCCTCCACTGCAAGGCTGTCATCGCCGCCGGATACGGCGACGCCCGCCGTCACGTCGAAGGCGCCGTTGGCGTCCGATTCGTAGGCCGAATAGACGCTGAAGATGCGCGTGTCGGCGGTTCGGTCCGGCGTCGATGCATAGGTTTCCTCGCCGAAGAATCGACCCCACAGCTTGCCGAGGCGGGCCGTGGCCGGGTCGGTCTCCTCGCGGTTTGTCGTGCGGATGGTGAGGCCCGCGACGCGGAACGCATCCTGATGCTGGCGAACTGGTTCCATTTGGCTTTTTTCTCCTCAGAGCAATAGTGTTTTCAGGTCGGCCTTCATGGCCTGGGCGATCAGTTTCATGTCGGCGTCGGTGACGTCGAACATGCCGAAGCGGAATTTGTAGCCCCACTGCTTGGGGTTCTCGATGAAGGCCAGCCGCTCGATCAGCGGGGCGATCGGCGTCTCGTGCCCGGCAGCGTAGACCATGTCGCGCCGCCACGGCACGAAGCCGTTGCCCATGTCGAATTCGTACGGCTCGCCCGGCTGCACGATGCCGATCGACACGAAGCTCTGCAGCTTGTCCGTGCCGCCGAACATCGTGGCCGGCGAATAGTAGGCCACGCGGTCGCCCGCCGAAAGCCGCTTGAGCGGCGCATGCTTGCCGTGGCCGACCTGGATGAAGCCGAGCGGCTTGTGGTCGCGCCCGCGCCGCGCATGCTCGGCACTTGCCACGGCGATCCAGTTGCGCTGCGTCATGGCGGATCACTCCAGCGAGTGCAGGCCGACTTCGTTGCCCTCGGTGTCGCGCAGATGGGCGATGAAGCCCAGGCCGGGCGGCAGGGCCGACTTGGGCGCCACGATCTGCCCGCCTGCAGGCACGATCCGCGCGAGCACCGCGTCGATGCTGGGATTGCAGTCGAGGTAGATGCGGATGCCCGTGCCGGCGCGCGCGCTGCCATTGGCGCCGCCTTGCAGCGCGCCGCCGGTGGCTGGCTTGTCGTGCGGGAAGATGGCCAGCGTCTCGCCGCCGAAGTCCTCGCGGCGCAGCTTGCGCGCGAGCACGGTCTCGTAGAAGGCCTGGGCGCGGTCGATGTCGGTGACCGGAATCTCGAACCAGGTGATGGCGTTCTGCATTTCGGGGCTCTCTTTCTTTCGTTGCGTTGGAAGGAGCCCGGATGGTGCTGCCGGCCTACTGACAGCGTCTTGTCAGTAGCCTGTCACCACGGATGAAAAAAGCCCGCGCTGCTCGGGGAGAGCAGGCGCGGGCTCGTGTGGGGCGGTGCCCCGGGGATCAGAGGACGTCGCTGGCGAAATCGGCCAGTCGCGAGCGTTCGCCGCGCGCCAGCGTGATGTGCCCGCCGTGCGGCCAGCCCTTGAACTTGTCGACCGCGAAGGTCAGGCCCGAGGAGCCTTCCGTCAGGTACGGCGTGTCGATCTGCGCGAGGTTGCCCATGCAGATGATCTTCGTGCCGGGGCCGGCGCGGGTGATCAGCGTCTTCATCTGCTTGGGCGTGAGGTTCTGCGCCTCGTCGATGATCACGTACTTGTTGAGGAAGGTGCGCCCGCGCATGAAGTTCATGCTCTTGACCTTGATGCGGCTGCGGATCAGCTCGTTGGTGGCCGCGCGGCCCCACTCGCCGGCACCGCCGCCGTCGCCCTTGGCCAGGAACTCGAGGTTGTCGTCGAGCGCACCCATCCAGGGGCCCATCTTTTCTTCTTCGGTGCCGGGCAGGAAGCCGATGTCCTCGCCCACGCTCACGGTGGCGCGGGTCATGATGATCTCGGTGTAGCGGCGGTCGTCGAGCACCTGCGTGAGGCCGGAGGCCAGCGCCATCAGGGTTTTGCCGGTGCCGGCGGTGCCGGTCAGCGTGACGAAGTCGATCTCCGGGTCCATCAGCAGGTTCATCGCGAAGTTCTGTTCGCGGTTGCGGGTGTTCACGCCCCACACGGCGTTCTTGCCCGAGCTGTAGTCCTTGAGCGTCTTGAGCACCGCGGTCTTGTCGCGGATCTCGGTGACGCGGGCATACATGCTCGGCTCGCCCGGTGCCTCGAAGTACACGAACTGGTTGATGAACAGGTTCGGCACCAGCGGACCGCTGATCCGGTAGAAGGTGCTGCTGCCGCTTTGCCAGCTCTCGACGGTCTTGCTCTGGCGCGTCCAGAAGTCGGCGGGCAGCGCGAGCGAGCCGGCGTAGAGCAGGTCGCCGTCTTCCAGTGTCTTGTCGTTCTGGTAGTCGTCGGCGGCCAAGCCGAGGGCGCGCGCCTTGACGCGCATGTTGATGTCCTTCGACACCAGCACGACTTCCCGCTTGGGCTGGCCCGGACGGTCCTTGGCATATTCGTCGCGCAGTGCGTGCACAACGCCGAGGATCTGGTTGTCGGCCTTGCCCTGGGGCAGGCTGATCGGCAGCGAGTAGTCGAGCGGGGCGGTCTGGAAGAACAGGCGTCCGCCGGCCTCGCGATGGCCGGTGGTGTCGAGCTTCAGGCCCTTGTCGATGTCGGCGTCCTGGGCGGCTGCCAGCGCGTCGAGCGTGCGGCTGGTCTGGCGGCCGTTGCGAGCGACTTCGGTGGTGCCCTTCTTGTGGCCGTCGAGCTCCTCCAGCACGATCATCGGCAGGAAGATGTCGTGTTCCTCGAAGCGGAACAGGCACATCGGGTCGTGCAGCAGCACGTTCGTGTCGAGCACGAACAGCTTGGCTGGACCGGTCGATTTGCTGCGCTTGGCGCGTGCCGGCGGCTGCGGAGCCGTTGCGGGAGCCGGGGCAGGTTCGACGGCCGGCGCCTTGGTTTCGACCTGGACGAGCGCCTGCGGCTGCGGCGCGCTCACCGGTGCGGGTGCGGGCGCAGCCTTCGATTTGGTCCGGCGGGCCGGACGCACGGCGGCGCCACCGCCGGCGCCTTCTGCGCCGAGGCTGTCGAACAGCTCCAGCGGCTGCGGGCTGCGCGCCGCGGCTTCGTCAGCACGCGAATCACCGGAACGGCGCGAGCCCCGGTGCGAGGACCGGGCGGGCGCATCGAGTGCGTCCGGGGAGAGCAATGCAGCGCGTTTCGTGGGGGCGGGGGGCAGTGGCATGTGTCAGATCGCTCGCAGAGAGTGGGAACCAGAAAACGAAAAAGCCGCCTGAAGACCAAGGCGGCTTTGTTCGGAGGATGCGGTCGTGGAGCTCAACGGCATGAGGCCATTATGCACACCGCGGATTACGCGCCGGGAGCTCTTTACGCACCGCGTTGGGCATTTCCCACGCCAGGGCGGAAAAGCGTGTGGCCGGCTCGCCGGGAGGCGCTCAGGCAGCCTTCTTGAGGGCCTTGACGGCCTTGAGCACGTCGTCGACATGGCCAGGGACCTTGAGCCCGCGCCATTCGGCCTTCAGGATGCCGTCGGCGCCGATCAGGAAGGTGCTGCGCTCGATGCCCTTGACCTTCTTGCCGTACATGATCTTGTTCTTGACCACGCCGAACATGTGGCACATTTTTTCTTCGGTATCGGCGATGAGTTCGAAGGGCAGCTCGAGCTTGGCCTTGAATTCGTCGTGCGACTTCATGTTGTCGCGGGACACGCCGAACACCGTGGCACCGGCCTTTTCGAAGTCCTTGTAACGATCGCGGAACTGCATCGCTTCGGTGGTGCAGCCCGGAGTGTTATCTTTCGGGTAAAAATACATGACCAGCACGTGGCCGAGATGCGAGGTATTCGAGACCTTGATGCCGCCCGTGGCGTTGGCGTCGAATTCAGGAATGGGTTTGTTGACAACGATCGCCATGAAACTTGTTTTCTCCGTTAGATTCCGCTCCTGAGCCCTCTCGCCCCGTTTCGCACAGGGCTTGCTCAAGGAATGGAGGATTGGTCGTTGCTAACTTTGGGGTAGCTGGCCTGTTCGCAACCCGGTATTTTACCCCGAAAACACCCCCATCAGCCACCCACGGGGCTCTCCACGAGGAGGGCTGCGATCACGTGCCGGCCTTCTCCGGCCAGGATGTTGTAGGTCCGGCAGGCTGCTGCGGTGTCCATTGTTTCGACGCCGGTGCGCTGGGCCATCAGCGGCTTCAGCCAGGCGGGCTGGGGGAAGCGGATGCGGTTTCCGCTGCCGAAGATGATCAATTCGGCGCCCAGGGATGCCAATTGCGCGAAATGTTCGGGGCCGATCTGGTCGAAGCTCGAACAATTCCATTCGAAGCGCTCGCCGCGCGAGCCGACAACGACGCTGCCTTCGACTTTTTCGTTGTTGATCGCCACCCAGCCGGGACCGTGTGCGGTGAGAGACTGAGCGTCGGATTTGTCGGGCTGGAGCTTCATCTGGGCACTGGGAACTGTGGTCAAATTATAGGTTTTCCCTAGTGCCACGGGGCTCGCAAGGGCCTTTGATTCCGCGTAAGCAAACTCTAACCCGCGCCCGGGAGGGCCCTTTGAAGCAGCTCAAGAAATCGGCCAAGCTGGCCAACGTTCTCTATGACATCCGCGGCCCCATCATGGACGCCGCCAAGCAGATGGAAGAGGACGGCCAGAAGATCATCAAGCTCAACATCGGCAACCTCGCCGTGTTCGGTTTCGATGCTCCCGAGGAAATCCAGCAGGACATGATCCGCAACCTGCCCACCTCGGCCGGTTACTCCGACAGCAAGGGCGTCTTCGCGGCACGCAAGGCGGTGATGCACGAGACGCAGAAGCAGGGTGTGGTCGGCGTCACCCTGGACGACATCTACCTCGGCAACGGAGCCAGCGAGCTGATCGCGATGTCCACGAACGCACTGCTCAACGACGGCGACGAGCTGCTGCTGCCGGCCCCCGACTACCCGCTGTGGACCGCCTCCACCAGCCTCTCCGGCGGTACGCCGGTGCACTACCTGTGCGACGAGGCCAACGGCTGGATGCCGAACCTCGACGACATCCGCGCCAAGATCACGCCGCGCACCAAGGGCATCGTGGTCATCAATCCGAACAACCCGACGGGCGCGCTGTACTCCGACGACCTGCTCAGGAGCATCGTGGGCATCGCGCGCGAGCACGGCCTCGTGATCTTCGCCGACGAGGTCTACGACAAGGTGCTGTATGACGGGGTGAAGCACACCGCCATCGCCAGCCTGTCGACCGATGTGCTCACGCTCACCTTCAATTCGCTGTCCAAGAGCTACCGCTCGTGCGGCTACCGCGCCGGCTGGCTGGTGGTCTCGGGCGACAAGCGCAGCGCACAGGACTACATCGAGGGCCTGAACATGCTCTCGAACATGCGCCTGTGCGCCAACGTGCCGGGCCAGTGGGCCATCCAGACGGCACTCGGCGGCTACCAGAGCATCAACGACCTCGTGTGCGACGGCGGGCGCCTGCGCCGCCAGCGCGACCTGGCCTACGAGCTGATCACCGCGATCCCCGGCGTGAGCTGCGTCAAGCCGAGCGCCGCGCTCTACATGTTCCCCAAGCTCGATCCGGAGGTCTATCCGATCGAGGACGACCGCCAGTTCTTCCTCGAGCTGCTGAAGGAAACACGCGTGATGCTGGTGCAGGGCACCGGCTTCAACTGGGCCACTCCTGATCACTTCCGCATCGTGTTCCTGCCCCACGAGGACGACCTGCGCGAGGCCATCAACCGCATCGCCAGGTTCCTGGAGCAGTACCGCTTGCGACGCAAGCAGCGAGCATGACGCCCGCCCGCATCGCTGCCGCCGCGGCGCTGTCGTTCGCCGCGCTGTCCGCTGGCGCCGCCGGCAAGGAGGGCGTCTCGTTCTCGCACAACGACTGGGAACTGGCCTGCGACAACACCCGCACCTGCCGCGCGGCCGGCTACCAGGTGGAGAGCGGGAGCGCTCTGGAGCCGGTGTCGATGCTCATCACCCGCAATGCGGGCCCCGGAACTCCCATCGAAATCGACCTGCAGACCGGCGGCCAGGCAGATGCCAAGGGCTCGATGCGCTTCAAGGTCGGCAAGGCCACTTTGTCCGGTCTCAAGGACGGTGCCGTCAGCCTCGACCAGGCGCAAATCCGCACCGTGCTGCCCGAACTGCTCAAGGGTGACGACGCCACGCTCACGGACAGCGGCGGACACAAGTGGGTTCTTTCGCTTGCCGGCCTCAACGCCGTGCTGCTGAAGATGGACGAGGCTCAGGGCCGCGTCGGTACGCCCGGCGCGCTGGTGCGCCGCGGCAACAAGCCCGAATCCTCCGTGCTGCCGCCGGTGCCGGCGCCTGTCGTGAACGTGGTCGTGCCGCCCAAGGCGCGCGCCGGCGACGACGCATTGGCCGCGCGCATCTTCCCTTCCCTGAAGCTGGACAGCGTCAAGGAAGCCTGCAACAACCACGACGATTTCAACGCCAAGTCGCTGAACGTCACGCGCCTGACCGACCGCAAGGTGCTGCTGTCCTTCGGCTGCGGCATGGGCGCCTACAACTACACCAGCCTGCTCTGGATCGCCAACGACAAGCCGCCCTACGCGCCCGTCGCCATCGAGGCGAACGGCGACTTCGACGAGAAGGACGCCAGCGTCACGTCCTCCATGAAGGGACGTGGCGTCGGCGACTGCTGGTCGAGCGAGACCTGGAGCTTCAACGGCAAGGACTTCGTGCGCACCGCCGCCGCGGGCGACGGCATGTGCCGCGGCTTCGCGGGCGGTGCCTGGAGCCTGCCGCGCTATGTCACCCGCGTGGAGCTTTCCGAGCCGTCCGCCACCCCATCCAAACCCTGAACGCCATAAGTGCGACTCTCCCAATGAAACCCATCCAAGTAGGCCTGCTCGGTGCAGGCACGGTCGGCAGCGGCACCTTCAAGGTGCTCCAGCGCAACCAGGAAGAAATCAAGCGTCGCGCAGGCCGCGGCATCGAGATCACCATGGTGGCCGACCTCGACACCGCCCGTGCCCGCGAAGTGGCAGGCGAGGGCGTCAAGGTGGTGAGCGATGCGCGCGAAGTCATCGCCAACCCCGAGATCGACATCGTCATCGAGCTCATCGGCGGCTACGGCATCGCGAAGCAGCTCGTGCTCGAGGCCATCGCGGCCGGCAAGCACGTGGTCACGGCCAACAAGGCGCTGCTGGCGGTGCACGGTACCGAGATCTTCGCGGCCGCGCACGCCAAGGGCGTGATGGTGGCCTTCGAGGCCGCGGTGGCCGGCGGCATCCCGATCATCAAGGCGCTGCGCGAAGGCCTCACGGCCAACAGCATCCAGTGGCTGGCCGGCATCATCAACGGCACCACCAACTTCATCCTCTCGGAGATGCGCGACAAGGGCCTGGACTTCGCGACCGTGCTGAAGGAGGCGCAGCGCCTGGGCTACGCCGAAGCCGACCCGACCTTCGACATCGAGGGCGTGGACGCGGGCCACAAGGTCACGCTGATGAGCGCCATCGCCTTCGGCATCCCGGTGCAGTTCGACAAGGCCCACATCGAGGGCATCACCAAGCTCGCCGCGCAGGACATCAAGTACGCCGAGCAGCTGGGCTACCGCATCAAGCTGCTGGGCGTGACCAAGCGCACCGCCAAGGGCATCGAGCTGCGCGTGCATCCCTCGCTGGTGCCGTCGAAGCGCCTGCTGGCCAACGTCGAGGGCGCGATGAACGCGGTGGTGGTGCACGGCGACGCCGTGGGCACCACGCTCTACTACGGCAAGGGCGCGGGCAGCGAGCCGACCGCCAGTGCCGTGATCGCCGACCTGGTCGACATCACCCGCCTGCACACGGCAGACGCCGCGCACCGCGTGCCGCACCTGGCCTTCCACCCCGACGCGATGAGCGACCTGCAGGTGCTGCCGATGTCCGAAGTCGTCACCAGCTACTACCTGCGCCTGCGCGTGGCCGACCAGGCCGGCGTGCTCGCCAAGGTCACGGGCCTGCTCGCCACCGCCGGCATCAGCATCGACGCCGTGCTGCAGCGCGAAGCCGACGAGGTGGGCGGCGAGGGCTCGACGCAGACCGACCTGATCATCCTCACGCACGACGCGCGCGAAGGCACCGTCAACGACGTGCTGGCCGAGCTGCAGGCGCTGCCGACCGTGCTGGAGCCGATCGTGCGCATCCGCAAGGAAGAGCTGTCCTGAGCTGATCGTCGCCATGGAATGCCGCCGTGCCCACGCTCATCGCCACATTCGCGCTGGTCGGATTGCTCCGCTTCGCGCACGTGGAAATGCCGCGCTGGCACCTGGCGTTCTGGTTCGCGGTGCTGGTCGTGCTGGCCTTGTTCGCCAGCCTCGGCTGGCGGCAGCTCGTGCTCAACGGCGCGGGCAGCTTTCTCGCGGCCTGGGCGTATTTCTCGGCGCTCGATGCGACCGACAACGTCGAGTACCGCGTCCCGCACTACTTCATTCTTTTCTTCGGCATGCTGGCGCTGATCGGCTCCCGCTTCTGGCTTGATCTGCGCCACTATGGAATTGGCCTCTAGGAACATCCCGTGAACTACCTGAGCACCCGCGGCCACCCCGACCGCAAGCGCTTCTGCGAAATCCTCCTCGAAGGCCTCGCGCCCGATGGCGGCCTCTACCTGCCCGAGCAATACCCGCAGGTCGATACCGCCACGCTCGCCAAATGGCGCAATCTGCCGTACGCCGAGCTGGCCTTCGAGATCCTGTCGCTCTACATCGACGACATCCCGTCGGCCGACCTGAAGGCGATCTGCGCGAAGACCTATACCGCCGAGGTGTTCGGCACGGACGAGATCGTTCCGCTGCGCGAGCTGGAAGACGGCGTGTACCTCGAAGCCCTGTCCAACGGCCCCACGCTGGCCTTCAAGGACATGGCGATGCAGCTGCTGGGCAACCTGTTCGAGTACGAGCTGGCCCGCCGCGGCGCCGAGCTCAACATCCTGGGCGCCACCAGCGGCGACACCGGCAGCGCGGCCGAGTACGCCATGCGCGGCAAGAAGGGCGTGCGCGTCTTCATGACCTCGCCCGACGGCCGGATGAGCCCGTTCCAGCAGGCGCAGATGTTCAGCCTGCAGGACGCCAACATCCACAACATCGCCATCACCGGCGTGTTCGACGACTGCCAGGACATCGTCAAGGCGGTGTCGAACGACCTGGCCTTCAAGCGCAAGTACCGCATCGGCACGGTCAACTCGATCAACTGGGCGCGGCTGCTGGCGCAGGTCGTCTACTACTTCGCCGGCTACTTCCAGGCTACCGCGAGCAACGACAAGCCGGTGAGCTTCACCGTGCCTTCGGGCAACTTCGGCAACGTCTGCGCGGGCCACGTGGCACGCTCGATGGGCCTGCCGATCCACACGCTGGTGGTTGCCACCAACGAGAACGACGTGCTCGACGAGTTCTTCCGCACCGGCGTGTACCGCGTGCGCGGCGCCGTCGACACGCACGAGACCTCCAGCCCGTCGATGGACATCAGCAAGGCCAGCAACTTCGAGCGCTTCGTGTTCGACCTGGTCGGCCGCGACCCGGCAAAGCTGCGCAAGCTGTTCGTGGACGACCTGGGCCTGAACGGCAGCTTCGACCTGAGCGCCGACCCGGCGTTTGCGCAGGCCGCCGGCCGCTTCGGCTTCCGCAGCGGCCGCAGCACGCATGCCGACCGCCTGGCCACCATCCGCGACACCGACAAGCGCTTCGCCACGCTGGTTGATCCGCACACGGCCGACGGCCTCAAGGCCGCGCGCGAGCAGCTCACCCCCGGAGTGCCGATGGTGGTACTCGAAACGGCGTTGCCCATCAAGTTCGCGGCCACGCTGGTCGAGGCGCTGGGCGAAGAGCCAGCGCGTCCAAAGAAGTTCGAGGGCATCGAGGCGCTGCCCAAGCGCGTCGTCAAGCTGCCGGCCGACGCAGAGACCGTCAAGGCCTACATCGCCGAGCACTGTGACTGAGCACGGTCGGGGCCTCGCATGAAGGTCGTCGGTTTCGCCGGCTACTCGGGCGCGGGCAAGACCACGCTGCTCGAGCGCCTCATCCCCGCGCTCAAGCGGCTCGGCCAGCGCGTGTCGGTGGTCAAGCACGCGCACCACAAGTTCGACATCGATCATCCCGGCAAGGACACGTACCGCCACCGCGAGGCCGGTGCCTTCGAGGTGGTCGTCGCGTCCGACAAGCGGCTGGCGGTGATGCGCGAGTTCGAGACTCCCGTCGAACTCGACGTGCACCAGCTGCTGGCCGAGGCGCATCCGGCCGCCGACTGGGTGCTGGTCGAGGGCTTTCGCCACAGCGACCTGCCCAAGATCGAGATCTGGCGCGAGCCGGAGGCGGGCGAGCCCGTGCGGCCCGTGCTGTACCCCGACGATCCCTTCGTCGTCGCCGTGGCCACCGATGCGCCGGCCAGCCTGCCGTCGCCCACCGAGCGGCCGCTCTTCGACCTCAACGACGCCGAGGCCATTGCGAAGTGGTTGATCGACAGCGGGGAGCGCTTCGAATACAACCCCGATCACCATGGCTGATTCACCCGTTCCCTTCGCCGCTTCGTCCTCGCGTCCGCCGCTGATGCCTCTCGACGAGGCGATCGCGACGCTGCTCGCGAAGGCGGCGCCGGTGCTGCCTACCGAAAGCGTCGGCACCTTCGACGCCGATGGCCGCGTGCTGGCGCAGGATCTCGTTTCCGGCCTCACGGTGCCGCCGCGCGACAACAGCGCGATGGACGGTTACGCCGTGCGCGTCGCCGACTGCGCCGCGCCGGGCGCCGAACTGAAGGTGGCGCAGCGCATTCCCGCCGGCACCGTGGGCACGCGGCTCATGCCCGGCACCGCGGCGCGCATCTTCACCGGCGCGCAGATTCCCGAGGGCGCCGATGCCGTCGTGATGCAGGAAGACACCGCCGCCACGCCGCAGGAAGGCAGCCTGGGTTCGGTGCGCATCGCCATCGTCCCGGCCGTCGGCCAGTGGATTCGCCGCGCCGGCGAGGACGTGGCCTCCGGCGACGTCGTGCTCAGGAAGGGCGAACGCCTGACGCCCGCCGCGCTGGGCCTCGCGGCCAGCGTCGGCTTCGACCGCCTGCAGGTCGCGCGCAAGCCGCGCGTGGCGATGCTCTCCACCGGCGACGAACTGGTGATGCCCGGCGAGGTCGCGCCCGACGCGATGAAGCCCGGCGCCATCTACAACTCCAACCGCTTCTTCATGCGGGCCCTGCTGCACCGCCTGGGCTGCGAGGTGAACGACCTGGGCATCGTGCCCGACAACCGCGAAGCCACCATCGTGGCGCTGCGCGACGCTGCCGAGGCGAGCGACCTGATCATCACGACCGGCGGCGTTTCCGTCGGTGAGGAAGACCACATCCGCGCCGCGCTGCAGTCGCTGGGCGAGCTGCAGCTGTGGTCGCTGTCGATGAAGCCCGGCAAGCCCTTCGCCTACGGCTCCATCGCGCGCAGCAGCGGGCAGGGCGCCTGCCATGTGACGGGGCTGCCGGGCAACCCGGTGTCGAGCTTCCTCACCTTCCTGATGCTGGTGAGGCCCTTCCTTCTGACGCTGCAGGGCGCCACGCGCGTTGCGCCAGAGGCGGTGAAGATCCGCGCCGATTTCGACTGGCTGCGAGCCGACAAGCGCCGCGAGTTCCTGCGCGTGCGGCGCAATGCGGCCGGCGGCCTCGACCTATTCGGCAACCAGAGTTCGGGCGTGCTTACCTCGATGGTCTGGGGCGACGGCGTGGTCGACAACCCGGCGGGCAGGACGATCAAGTCGGGCGACGTCGTCGACTTCATTCCCTTCGCATCGCTGCTGGGCTGAATCGCATGAAAGTCCAGGTCCGTTATTTCGCCTCGGTGCGCGAGGCGCTTTCCAGCAGCGGCGAAGCCGTCGAGACGCGAGCCGAAACGCTTTCGGCCCTGCGCGACGAGCTCATCGGCAGGGGCGGCGCCTACGCCACCGCGCTTGCTCGCGGCAAGGCGGTGCGCATGGCGCTCGACCAGGTCATGAGCGATGAAGCCGCGGCCCTGCGAGAAGGCTGCGAAGTAGCCTTCTTCCCGCCGGTCACGGGCGGCTGAGCCGGGCGTCCAGCGCCACAAGGCGCTCGCGCAGGCTGCCGGACGCACGGGTCATCGGCGAGCGCAACTCGTCGGCCATCTCGCCCAAGTGGGCCAGCAGCGCCTTCAGCGGGCCGGGGTTGGGCTCGGCGAACAGCAGTTCCACCAGCGGCTGCAGCGACTGCCATTCGGCGCGTGCCTCGGCCAGCCGGTTGTCCGCCAGCAGCTTCACCAGTTGCACAAAGCGCCGCGTCTGCACATTGCCGCTGGCCGCGATGGCGCCCACGCCGCCTTCGGCCATGGTGCCGAAGATCTGGTGGTCCTCGCCCGTCAGCACCTGCAGCCGGCCATCGGCGATCACCGCGCGCGTCTTGGCCATGTCGCCGCCGCAGTCCTTGATGCCGCGGATGCGGGGATGCTCGGCCAGCGCCAGCAGCGTCTCGCGGGCGATGGTGACGCCGGTGCGGTAGGGAATGTCGTAGACCAGCACGGGCACCGAGCTGGCGTCCGCGATGGTATGGAACCATTCGAGCAGGCCGGCCTGCGAGGGGCGCACATAGTGCGGCGCAGCCACCAGAAGGCCCGCCAGCGGGCGTTCGGAGAGCTTGCGTGCCCAGGCCGTGGCCTTGCCCAGGTGATAGCCGGAAATCCCCATCACGACCGGTAGGCCGCCGGCCGCGCCCAGCACCGTGTCGAGCACGGCCAGCTGCTCGGTCTCGTCGAGCGCGGCGGCCTCGCCGGTGGAGCCGCAGGGCACGAAGCCCGTCACGCCGTCGTCGGCGAGGCGCCGGACAAGCTCGGCGAGGGCGGTGTGGTCGACCGCGCCGTCGCGGAACGGAGTGACGAGGGCCACCCAGAAACCGGAAAAGTCGGGGGTGTCGGGGCTTGGTTGTTGTTGAGGCACGCGGGCTTCCTTTCAGGAATCGACCGATGGAAAGAACCACCGTCCGATGCGCGCGCAACCCGGGAGGGGCCAAAGCCTTCTGCAGGTTCCGTCGCTCATCCGACGACGGAACCTCGGCTCCGGTCAGACGAGCTTTGGTTTTTTGGCTTTGTTGCTGCTGCTTTGGCTCTGGCGGCGGCCTTCGGGGTGCGAAGGCACCGGGAAGAGCGTGGGCGTGGCGAGGCAGGGCATCGGCACAGTCTATCGCGATGCCACAATTCGGACATGAGCGTTGCGCGTGTTTCGATCCAGACGAACGATTTCGACCTCTCGCGGGAGGTCGCCACGTTGCGCGACGGCGACAAACGCGTGGGCGCCATTTGCAGCTTCGTCGGCACGGTACGCGACCGCAACGACGGCAGCAGCGTCTCGTCGATGGAGCTGGAGCACTACCCCGGCATGACCGAGAAGGCCATCGAGGCCATGATCGACGAGGCCCACCGCCGCTTCGACATCCTGGGCGCGCGCGTGATCCATCGCGTCGGGCTGCTGCAGCCCGAAGACCAGATCATGATGGTGGCGGTGGTCTCGGCCCATCGCGGCCAGAGCTTCGAGGCCTGCGAGTTCCTGATGGATTACTTGAAGACCCAGGCGCCCTTCTGGAAGAAGGAGCAGACGCCCGAAGGCGCCCGCTGGGTCGATGCGCGCGTGGCCGACGACGCGGCACTGGCGCGCTGGGGCATCAGCGCCCCGAACGCCTGAGAACCCTGTTCAGAGTGGCTTGAAGCCGCTCGATTGAATGATCTTTTCCCAGGTCTGCGTGTACGTGCGCACACGGCCCGCGAACTGGCCCTGCGGCTCGTAGCCCACCGTCAGGCCCATCGTCGTGAGCTTCTGCTTCACGTCGGGCATGGCCAGCACCTTCTGCAGCGCGTCGCCGTACTTGTCGATGATCGGCTGCGGCGTGCCCACGGGCGCGAAGATGCCGTAGTAGGGCAGGTCCTCCAGGTTCGAGAAGCCCAGCTCGGTGAAGGTCGGCACGTTCGGGATCACCGCCTGCCGCTTGGAGCCGATGGAGGCCACGATGCGCACCTTGCCCGCCTTGTGGTTCTCGATGAAGTCCGGCACCGAGGCGATGCCCGCGGTGATCTGGTTGCCCAGCATGTCGGCCGTCATGGGCGCGCTGCCGCGGTAGGGCGCGGGCTGAACGTCGATCTTGTACTTGTCGGAGATCATCTTCACCAGGAACTCCGGAATCGAGGCCGGCGCCGGGATGCCGATGGTTTCCTTGCCGCCCTTCTGCGTGCGGACCCACTTCACGTACTCGTCGATGCTCTTGGCCGGCGTGCCGCCCGACACGGCCAGCACGTTGGCGAAGGTGGCGAAGCCGGCCACGGGCACGAAGTCGGTGGCGGGGTTGAAGCCCGGGTTCTTCACCACCTGCGGCAGGATCGAGATGGTGTGGTCGTGCGACAGGAACAGCGTGTGGCCGTCGGCGGAGGAAGACTTCAGCACCGTCGCCGCGATCTGACCGCCCGCGCCGGCGCGGTTCTCGACCACCACCGGCACGCCCAGCACGTCCTTGAGTTTTTCGCCCAGCGTGCGTGCAATGGCGTCGGTGCCGGCACCGGCGGGGAAGCCCACCAGCAGGCGGATCGGCGTGCCGCTCTGGGCGTGGGCCGGTGCCAGCGCGGCACCCGACAGACCCAGCGCCAGCAGCATTTGCACCCCGAGCGACACGACATTGCGCCTTGAAAAGGACATGATGGACTCCAAAAACAGCAGAAGTGGAAAGAACAAGAAAAAGCCCCGCAAGCGCTTTTGCACTTGAAGGGACGGCCGACGGCCCTATTTTGAATGCAGGAATCAAGCCATGCGACAAGACAAACTCACCACCAAATTTCAGGAAGCACTGGGCGACGCGCAGTCGCTCGCACTGGGCAACGACAACGCCTACATCGAACCGGCACACCTGCTGGTCGCGATGCTGCGCCAGGACGACGGCCCGCGCGCCCTGCTGGAGCGTGCCGGCGTCAACGTGCCGGGCCTGACGCAGGCGGCCGAGGCCGCCATCAAGAAGCTGCCGCAGGTGCAGGGCCACGACATCGTGCAGGTCGGCCCCGAGCTCGGCAAGCTGCTGCAGGCCACCGAGAAGGAAGCCATCAAGCGCAATGACCAGTTCATCGCCGGCGAACTCTTCCTGCTGGCGCTGGCCGACAGCAAGGCCGACATCGGCAAGATCGCCAAGGAAAACGGCCTGAGCCGCAAGTCGCTCGAGGCCGCCATCGACGCCGTGCGCGGCGGGCAGGGCGTGAACAGCGCCGACGCCGAAGGCCAGCGCGAAGCCCTCAAGAAATACACCCTCGATCTCACCGAGCGCGCCCGGCTGGGCAAGCTCGACCCGGTCATCGGCCGCGACGAGGAAATCCGCCGCGCCATCCAGGTGCTGCAACGCCGCACCAAGAACAACCCAGTGCTCATCGGCGAACCCGGCGTGGGCAAGACCGCCATCGTCGAAGGCCTCGCGCAACGCATCGTCGCGGGCGAGGTGCCCGATTCGCTCAAGGGCAAGCGCGTGCTGTCGCTCGACATGGCCGCGCTGCTGGCCGGTGCCAAGTTCCGTGGCGAATTCGAGGAGCGCCTGAAGACCGTGCTCAACGAACTCGCGAAGGACGAAGGCCAGACCATCGTCTTCATCGACGAGCTGCACACCATGGTGGGCGCCGGCAAGGCCGAGGGCGCCATGGACGCGGGCAACATGCTCAAGCCGGCGCTCGCGCGCGGCGAGCTGCACTGCGTGGGCGCCACCACGCTCGACGAGTACCGCAAGTACATCGAGAAAGATGCCGCCCTGGAGCGCCGCTTCCAGAAGATCATCGTGGGTGAGCCCAGCGTGGAGGCCACCATCGCCATCCTGCGCGGCCTGCAGGAGAAGTACGAAGTGCACCACGGCGTGCAGATCACCGACCCGGCCATCGTGGCCGCGGCCGAGCTGTCCGACCGCTACATCACCGACCGCTTCCTGCCCGACAAGGCCATCGACCTGATCGACGAGGCCGCGGCCAAGATCAAGATCGAGATGGACTCCAAGCCCGAGGTCATGGACCGCCTCGACCGCCGGCTGATCCAGCTGCAGATCGAGCGCGAAGCCGTGCGCCGCGAGAAGGACGAGGCCTCGCAGAAGCGCCTCGGCCTGATCGAGGACGAGATCGAGAAGCTGCAGAAGGAAATCGCCGACTACGACGAGATCTGGCAGGCCGAGAAGGCCCAGGCCCAAGGCAGCGCGCAGGTGCGCGAAGACGTGGACAAGATCAAGTTCCAGATCGAGGAATGGAAGCGCAAGGGCGACTTCAACAAGGTCGCCGAGCTCCAGTACGGCCAGCTGCCGGCGCTCGAGAAGCGCCTGAAGGAAGCCGAGGCCAGCGAGGCGAGCAAGGGCAAGTCCAGCGCGCCCACGCTGCTGCGCACGCAGGTCGGCTCGGAAGAAATCGCCGAGGTCGTGGCGCGCGCCACCGGCATTCCGGTCGCCAAGCTGATGCAGGGCGAGCGCGACAAGCTGCTCGTGATGGAAGACAAGCTGCACGAGCGCGTGGTCGGCCAAGACGAGGCCATCGGCGCGGTCGCCAACGCGATCCGCCGCTCGCGCTCGGGCCTGTCCGATCCGAACCGCCCGACCGGCTCGTTCCTGTTTCTCGGCCCCACGGGCGTGGGCAAGACCGAGCTGTGCAAGGCGCTCGCGGGCTTCCTGTTCGACAGCGAAGACCACCTGATCCGCATCGACATGAGCGAGTTCATGGAGAAGCATTCGGTCGCACGCCTGATCGGCGCGCCGCCGGGCTACGTGGGCTACGAGGAGGGCGGCTACCTCACGGAAGCCGTGCGCCGCAAGCCCTACAGCGTGGTGCTGCTCGACGAGGTCGAGAAGGCCCACCCGGACGTGTTCAACGTGCTGCTGCAGGTGCTCGACGATGGCCGCCTCACCGACGGCCAGGGCCGTACCGTGGACTTCAAGAACACCGTGATCGTGATGACGAGCAACATCGGCTCGCCCATCATCCAGGCCATGGTGGGCAAGCCCTCGGAAGAGATCAAGGAAGCGGTGTGGGACGAGCTGAAGAACTACTTCCGCCCCGAGTTCCTGAACCGCATCGACGAAACGGTCGTGTTCCATGCGCTCGACGCGAAGAACATCGAATCGATCGCCGCGATCCAGCTCAAGGTGCTGCAGGCGCGGCTCGCGAAGATGGATCTTGGCCTGGAGGTTTCTCCGGCGGCGCTGGCGGAGATCGCCAAGGTCGGCTTCGACCCGGTGTTCGGCGCGCGTCCGCTGAAGCGCGCGATCCAGCAGCGCATCGAGAACCCGCTGTCGAAGCTGCTGCTCGACGGAAGCTTCGGGCCGAAGGACACGATCGAGGTCACGACCGACCCGATCCAGTCGCCCGGCCAGTTCGCCTTCCGAAAGGCGGGGGAACCAACGGCGGCTGCTTCGGCCTAAAGTCGGATGATGAACTTCGTAATACGCGTCATTCTTCTGCTCCTGGGGCTGGTTTTCGCGGCCAGCCTGGCTGTTGCGGTCATGCTGCTGGCGGCCGTCTGGGGCGTTCGCTACGCCTGGGGGCGCCTCACGGGCAAGCCCGTGACCCCATGGGTCATGCGCTTCAACCCCCGCTCGGGCTTCGACCGATTTCGCAATGCGGCACAGCCGGCCGAACCGACCGCTGCCGACGTTGCCAACGCCCGGGCACGCGGCGAATCGGTGGAGCGCCCGGTGCGCATCCGAGGCAGCGCCAGCGACGTGACCGACGTTTCGCCCAAATCGGTCTCTCCGCGCGGCTGACCGGTCGCCACCCGGCGCTATTTCGGGCGCGACAGCCGGTCGCGCCGTTCGCCGTCAGAATCGTCCTCCTGGAGCCGCGGCTCGCCAGCCGCGGCTTTTTGCTTTCATCCAGGAGAGACATTCCATGACTTCGCGCGACATCTTCGTGGTCGGCACCGCCCGCACCGCCATCGGCACCTTCGGCGGCTCGCTGAAGGACGTGCCCAACACCCAGTTTGCCACCACCGCCGTCAAGGCCGCCATCGAGCGCAGCGGCGTCGCGGCCGATGCCATCGGCCATGTGGTCATGGGCAACGTGATCCCCACCGACGTGAAGGACGCCTACCTGAGCCGCGTGGCGGCCATCGACGCGGGCTGCCCCATCGAGACGCCGGCCTTCAACGTCAACCGCCTCTGCGGTTCGGGCCTGCAGGCCATCGTGTCGGCGGCGCAGGCCATCGCGCTGGGCGACTGCGACATCGCCATCGGCGGCGGTTCGGAGTCGATGAGCCGCGGCCCGTACTTCGACACCTCGGCACGCTACGGCGCGCGCATGGGCGATGCGGTGCTGGTCGACTACATGCTCGGCATCCTTCACGACCCGTGGGAGAAGATCCACATGGGCATCACGGCGGAAAACGTGGCCGCGCGCTACGACATCACGCGCGATCAGATGGACGAGCTGGCCGTGAGCAGCCAGCAGCGCGCTGCGGCCGCCATCGCGGCGGGCCGCTTCAAGGAGCAGATCGTTCCGGTCGAGGTGAAGACGCGCAAGGGCGTCGTGCTGTTCGACACCGACGAGCACGTGCGCGCCGACACCACCGTCGAGACGCTGTCGAAGATGAAGCCCGCGTTCAAGAAGGACGGCCTCGTCACCGCCGGCAATGCCTCGGGCATCAACGACGGCGCGGCTGCCGTGGTGCTGGCCAGCGGCGAGAGCGTCAAGGCGCGCGGCCTGAAGCCGCTGGCGCGCCTGGTGGGCTACGCGCACGCCGGCGTCGAGCCCGCGTACATGGGCATCGGCCCGGTGCCCGCCACGCGCAAGGTGCTGGAGCGCACCGGCCTGAAGGTGAGCGACTTCGACGTGATCGAGTCGAACGAAGCCTTCGCGGCGCAGGCCTGCGCGGTCATCAAGGAGCTGGGCTTCGATCCCGCCAAGGTCAATCCGAACGGCTCGGGCATTTCGCTGGGCCATCCTGTGGGCGCGACCGGCGCGATCATCACGACGAAGGCGATCGCCGAGTTGCAGCGCACTGGCGGTCGCTATGCGCTGGTCACGATGTGCATCGGCGGCGGGCAGGGCATCGCGGCCGTCTTCGAACGAGTCTGAGCGCGTGCTTCATCCGCCCGTCCTGATCGACCCCGATGAGGTCGACTTCAGCGCCATCCGGGCGCAGGGCGCGGGCGGGCAGAACGTCAACAAGGTGTCGAGCGCGGTGCACCTGCGCTACGACATCCATGCCAGCTCATTGCCGGCCGACGTGAAGGAGCGGCTGCTCGCGCTGCGCGACAGCCGCATCACGCAGGAAGGCGTGTTCGTGCTCAAGGCGCAGCAGCACCGCACGCAGGAGATGAACCGCGCCGACGCGCTCGCGCGGCTGCAGGCGGTGGTCGACAGCGTCGCCGTCGCTCCTCGCGTGCGGCGCGCGACCAAGCCCACCTACGGTTCGAAGCAGCGCCGGCTCGAAGGCAAAAGCCAGCGTTCGCAGATCAAGAGCCTGCGCGGGCCGGTGCGGGACTGAGCTCGCCGCCACCGCCGCGCAGCCGGCGGATCTGCAGCCCCACGCCGATCAGGTACAGCACGAGCAGCACCCCGGTGATCGCCTTGAGCTCCGGCGCGTCGGCATTCGGCAACAGCGGGGCACCGAGCGGCAGGCGCGTCAGCGTTTCGGTGAAGGCCGGGATCCAGTGGAACAGGAAGCTCGCCGAGAACGCGATGGCCTCGACGTAGCGCGCCCACTTCCCGAAGAGAGCGCCCCGCCCGGCGAGCGCGCCCACGGCCAGCGCGAGCAGCGTGATGATGCCCAACGCATGCGGCTTGCCGAAGCCGCCGTGCTGGAAGATGCCGAAGGCCGTGAGGCAGGTCAGCACGGTGGTCCACACGAAGAGCCGGCCGAGGCCGGTGCGCATGGTGATTTCCTTGCAGCGAAGCAGGGCCAGCAGCCCCGCAACGACGGCGACCAGGCTGATCGCGGTGTGAACGGTCCCCAGGGACGTGAGTCCCAGCCATCCTGTCGGTGCCATGCAGGCCTCCTCGCTCGAGTCGTGGTGCGGCATTCTGGCTCGTTGCAACGAATTTGTATCCATCTGGGAGGAATTGAGTGCAAAAGGCCCTGCTTTACGGGGTTGAAACATCCGCCGATCACAATCGCACTCATGAGAAGGTTCTTTCCGCGCGCCGTGCTGGCCGCGTTCCTGCTGGCGCCGGCCTCGGCGCTCCTGACCGGATGCGGTCCTGGAGCGGCGGCGCAACGGGACGCAAACGCCACCGCACCCGCCGAGCTCAAGTGGGAAGAACTGATCCCCAAGAGTTGGGACCCGACCAGGCGCTACCGCAACATCAGCCTCGAGGCCCTGCGCGACAACGATCCGCGCGCGATCCAGATGCTCGACGAGATGCGCGCCGTCTGGGACAACGCGCCCGTCAACGTGGCTCTCGACGGCAAGGCCGGCAAGCTCGCCGGCTTCGTCGTGCCGCTGGACAACACGCAGGAAGGCATCCGTGAGTTCCTGCTGGTGCCTTACTTCGGCGCCTGCATCCACACCCCGCCGCCGCCCGCCAACCAGATCGTGCACGTGGTCGCCGCCTCGGTCGTCAAGGGCCTGCACGCGATGGACACCGTGTACGTGAGCGGCACGCTGAAGGCCGCGCGCTACTCGTCGGAAGACATGGGCGTGAGCGGCTACGAGATCAAGTCGGCCACGGTCGAGCGCTTCGTGGCGAAGCAGCCGCAGTAGCCGCCGTGCCGCAATGGCAGCGCCGGCCGGCTGGCTAACCGACCATGCGCTGCGACAGGAAGTCCAGGAACGACGTGATGCGCGCCGACAGCTGCGTGTTGCGGTAGTACACGGCATTCACCGGCTGGCGCACGTCCGCCGTCTCCTTCACAAGCACCTGCACCAGCGAGCCATTGGCGCGGTCGATGCCCGTCATGAAGTCCGACAGGCAGACGATGCCCACGCCCGCCAGGGCCAGCTGGCGCAGCGTTTCTCCGCTCGACGCAACCAGCGTGGGCGCGATGTTCCATTCGTCGCCGTGCACGCCGCGCAGCGGCCAGCGGTTCAGCGACTCGGGCTGCGTGAAGCCCAGCAGCGTATGTTCGGCCAGGTCGGCCACCTTGCGCGGTTTGCCGTGCGTTTCGAGGTACGCCGGGCTCGCGAGCACGCGCAGCCTGTGCGTGCCCAGCGGCCGCGCATGCAGCGTGGAATCGCGCAGCGGGCCGATGCGGATCGCCACGTCGGTGCGGCGCTCCAGCAGGTCGATGGGCAGGTCGTCGGTGTCGAGCTCCAGGCTGATCTGCGGATAGAGCCTGCGGAACTCCGGCACCAGCGGCACGATGGCATGCAGCATGAAGGGCGAGGCCGCGTTCACTCGCAGCCGGCCGGCGGGCTGCTGGCGGCGCGCGGCCATCTGCTCTTCCGCATCGTCGATGGCATCGAGGATCGCGCGCGTGCGCTGCAGGAAGGCCGCGCCTTCCTCCGTGAGTTCGAGCCGCCGCGTGGTGCGGCGAAGCAGCGTGGTGTCGAGCTTCTGCTCGAGCCGGCTCAGCGCGCGGCTGATGCCCGAGACGGTCTGCGACAGCTGCTCCGACGCGGCCGTGATCGAGCCCGTGTCCACCACCGTGCGGAACGCGACGAGTTCTTCGATGGTGGTCTTCATGGGCGCTGGCGCCTCAGGCGGCGGCTTCCTGCTGCGCCGGCACTTCGACGCGCGGCATCAGCGCCGCGAGCGCCTCGCCGTCGGTGCGGTAGCTGAAGAGCATCGGCCCCGGCGCCAGCAGGCCGGCGCTTTCCAGCACCTGCATCGCGGGCAGCTTCATGCCGCTCAGGTGCAGGCGGATGCCCTTGGATTCCATCATCCGGCGGATCGACCCGAACACCTCGGCGCCGGTGATGTCGATGCGGTTGATAGGCTGCGCGAACAGGCACACGTCGGTGAGCCCGGGCTGCTCGGCCACTGCCACCGTGAGCGCGCGTTCGAGCGTGGAGGCGGAGGCGAAGTCGAGTTCGGCGTCCATGCGCAGCGCATAGAGATTCGGCGCCAGCGGCGGCAGCTTCCACAGGTGGCGGTCGCGCAGGCTGCCGTCGGGATGCAGGCCCACCTCGATGATGCGCGGGTGCAGGTGGCGGTACATGTAGTGCGCCAGGGCGGCCAGCAGGCCGCCGAGCACGCCCCAGTAGATGCTGGGCGCGGTCGCGATGGTCAGCACGAAGGTGCCGAAGGCGATGCCCGCCTCGATGCGCGAGATGCGCCACAGCGCGGTGAAGCTCGCCGGCTTCACCAGTCCGAGGATGGCCGTGACCACCACCGCCGCCAGCACCGCCTGCGGCACGTGGTAGAGCAGCGGCATCAGCCACAGCAGCGCGCCTGCGACGACGACCACGCTGAAGAGCGTCGCCCAGCCGGTCTGCGCGCCCGCATACAGCGTGATCGCCGAACGCGAGAACGACGAGCTGGTGGGAAACGCGCCCGTGAAGCCCGAGGCCAGCTTGGCCAGGCCCTGGCCGATCAGGTCCTGGTTTTCGTTCCAGAGCGTGCCGGCGCGTGCGTTGTCGACCTTGGCGCTGGACGCCGTCTCTAGAAAGCTCACCAGCGTGATCATCAGCGCCGGCAGCACCAGCGCACTGAAGGTGCTCACCGGCAGCAGCCCGGGCCAGTAGAACGAGGGCAGGCCCGAGGGCAGAGTGCCCACCACCGCGCCGCCGCGCAGCGCGTAGTCGATCAGCCAGCTGATGGCGGCCGCGCCGGCCACCAGCGCCATGGTGGTCGGAAAGCGCGGCAGCAGGCGCTTGCCCAGCCACAGCACCGCAATGCTGCCGAGGCCGAATGCGATGGCCACGAGGTCGGGCAGCGGCCCGCCCTGCAGCACCTGCGGAATCGTTCGACCGGTGAAACCGAGCAGCGCCGGCAACTGCGAGATGGCGATCAGCACCGCCGCGCCCTGCGTGAAGCCGATGAGCACCGGCGAATTCACCAGCCGCAGCAGCCAGCCGAAGCGCCCCGCGCCCAGCACGATCTGGATCGCGCCCGACATCAGCGTGAGCCACACCGCCATCGCCACCCACTCGGCGCTGCCCGCCACGGCCAGCGGAGCGAGCGAGGCGCCGACCAGCAGGCTGGTGAGCGCCGTAGGCCCCACCGACAGCCGCTGCGACGAGCTGAACATCACCGCGATCAGCGCCGGGAACAGCGCCGCGTACACGCCCGTGACCAGCGGCATGCCCGCCAGCGCCGCATAGGCCACGCCCTGCGGAATGACCATCAGCGCCACGGTGATGCCGGCCATCGCCTCGTTGCGCAGCAGCGCTGCGGAAGGGCGGGGCCAGGCCAGGCAGGGAACCCAGCGGGACAGGCGCTGGCGCAGGGAGGGAGAGGGGGCAGCCGGAGTCATGGATGTTTGCGGGCGCACGGGAGAAAACTGCAGGCACATGCGCGGTGCGCCGCGCGGGAGCGATGCGGAATGCGGAGCGGGGTCAGATCAGCGAAGTGGCGTTCTTGAGCACGTAGTCGCAGGCCTTTTCCTTGACCTTCGACGACAGGCCCTTGAAGTTCAGCGACTTGCCGTCGCCGCCCTGCAGCAGACCCTTGGCGCCGCTGGCGAAGCCGGTCTCCTGCTTCTTCTGCCCGGTGATCTTGGCGAGCAGCTTGTCCTTCACCGAGGCCGCATCGCCGCCCAGGTAGTTGTTCTTCACGCAGTACTGCAGCACGCCGGCCGCGTTGCCCATGGTGCTGGTGCCGATGGCGGGCATCTTGAAGCCCAGGCTGCTGCCCAGGTTGCCGAGCGCCGATCCGCCTGCGCTGTTGCTGCCGGCGCCGCCTTGCGAGTTGGCGGTGGCCGCCTCGCCGGCTTTTTCCTTCAGCTGGTCGAGCAGGTTGTTGGCTTGTGCCGAAGCCCCTGCGGCGAGCAGCGCGAGGGCGATGAGGGTGGAACGGGCGTGCATGTTGTCCTCCTGTCGGTAGCGTGGTGGAAAGCGGCCACCAGCATAACGGAGACGCCGGGGCCAAGCCCCGGCTGCAGTCGCCCTCGCGCCTGTGTTTACTTCGAACGTGGAGGGCGCTTTTCGAGCAGCGGTGCGCTGGTGCCTTGCACGCCGACCAGGCCGAGCACCGTCACCAGCGAGTTCTGCGCGCCCTTCCAGCCGTCGGTCACGTCGATCCATTCGCTGAGCGCGTGGAAGCCGCCGGTCTTGCCGCCGCCGCCGATGATGATGGCCGGGATGCCCAGCGACATCGGCACGTTGGCGTCGGTGCTCGCGCCGGTCAGCAGCGTCTTGTGGCCGAAGGCCGAATTAGAGCGCGTGGCCGCCTCGACGATCACGGTGTCCGACTGCGTGCGGCCGCCCGGACGGTCGCCGATGAGCTTGGTGCTCACGCTCAGCGTGTTGACGTTCCAGCGCTTGTTCTCCTCGACCACGGCTTCGTCGATGGCCGCGAGGATCTTCTTCTCGGTCTCGAGCAGCGGCGCCATGTCGTCGGAGCGGATGTCGACCGCCATGCGCGCGTCCGGCGCGATGGTGTTGACCGAGGTGCCGCCGCCGACCGTGCCGACCGTGAACGTCGTCTTCGGGAAGCTCGGCGTGCGGATGTCGGCGATCTTCGCGATGGCGCGCCCCATGCCGTGGATGGCGCTCGGCACCTGGCCGAAGGCGCCGTAGCTGTGGCCGCCCGGGCCCTTGAAGGTCACTTCGTAGCGGTGGCTGCCCGTGCCCAGCATCAGCACCGTGCCGTCGGGCGCGGGCTCGAGGCCGACCATGCCGTCGATGTCGAGGTTGTCGCGAAAGATCGCCTTGATGCCGCGCAGGTTGCCGAGCTCTTCCTCGCCCACGTTGCCCACGAAGAGCAGGTCGCCCACCGTCTGGATCTTGTTGTCGTTGAGCACCTTGAGCCACGACAGCAGCACCGACAGGCCGCGCGTGTCGTCGGAGATGCCGGGCGCGTAGAGCTTGCCGTCGCGCTCCTTGACCTTCACGTCGGTGCCGGCGGGGAAGACTGTGTCGAGGTGAGCCGAGATCAGCAGCTTCGGCCCGTTGCCCGTGCCCTTGCGCAGGCCGACCACGTTGCCTTCGGCGTCGATCTTCGCGTCCGAGAGGCCGAGGGCCTTCATGCGGGCCAGGAAGGCCTCGGCGCGCTTCTGTTCCTTGAAGGGCGGGGCCTCGATCTCGGTGAGCATCTTGAGGTCTTCGACCGAGCGATCGTGGTCTGCCTTCACGGCCTCCAGCAGCTTCTGGATGGCGGGCGAGGCCATCAGCTGGGTGTAGGCCTTGTCCACTTCGGGCCGCACCTGGGTGGGCGTGGCCGCGACGCTGCCGTTCTGGGCATGGGCGAGGCCCGTGGCGGCGGAGGCCAGGGCGAGGACGATCGGAGCGAGGCGAAGCGACACGGAGCGGGGCATGGTGCGGAATGTCCTTGTAGAGGGGCCGGATACGAGGCGACGCCGGTGCGGCGTCGTCAGCGATTCTTATGGCTGTGTTAAGTGCGCGCTCTGGTTTAATCTTCCGCGTTGTCAGTTTTTCTAACGAAGCCCTCATGCGCCGCCACATTCCGAGCACCCGCGCGCTGCTGATCTTCGACGCGGTGGCCCGCCACCACGGCGTCGGCAAGGCCGCGGAGGAGCTGTGCCTCACGCACAGCGCGGTGAGCCAGCAGCTGCGGCTGCTGGAGGAGCAGATCGGCGTGCGGCTGGTGCAGCGCACCGCGCGCGGCACCGAGCTCACCGAAGCCGGGCGTCGCTACCACGGCCAGATTTCGGGCGACCTGCTGCGGCTGCAGAACCACACGCTCGAAGCCATGGCGCAGCGCACCGACGGCCTGCGCCTCTTGGTGGGCGCGGTGCCGGTGCTGGCCGAGGGCTGGCTCACGCCGCGCCTGCCGGAGTTCATCGGCCTGAATCCGGGCTGCAGCCTGCACCTGCAGGTGTTTCCCACGAACCTCTACATGGAAGACCTGCCCTTCGACGTGGGCGTGCAGTACGACGATGCGGTGTGGCCGGGCGCGAACGCGCTGCCGCTGATGGGGGAGTTCTGCGTCGCGGTGTGCTCGCCCAAGGCGAAGGGGCGGGCGGCCATGGCGCGCGGCGATTTCCGCGCGGCGCCGCTGCTGCAGCTGCGCACGCGCATGGGCGCTTGGGAGGAATGGTTTGGGCAGAGCGCGCATCTGCGTGCGCCCGAGAACCTGGTGGCGGGCCACCGCTTCGACATGTTCTCCTCGCTGGTCGCGGCCGTGCGCGCCGACCTGGGCGTGGGGCTGGTGCCCGACTACTTCGTCGAGCGCGAGTTGCGTTCGGGAGAACTCGTACTGGCCTGCCCGCATCGGGCGCCGTCGAGCCGGGGCTACAGCGTGTTCGTGGCGCCGAGCCGCACGGACGATGCGCTGGTCGGCGCCTTCGTTGCCTGGCTGCGCGCGGCCGCCGCATTGGCCGTGCCGCGCGAGCTGAAGGCCGCCTAGGCCCGGCGAAAGAGCAGCACGGAGTTCGTGCCGCCGAAGGCGAAGGAATTGCTGATGGCGGCTTCGAGCGACGGTGCCGCCGCATCGTCCTGCGCCACGAGGTTCAGCCGGCATTCCGGATCGATCTCGCGGCAGTTGGCGTTGGGCGGCAACTGCCGCTGCTGCAGCGCCAGCACGGTGATGAGCGCCTCGATGGCGCCCGCCGCGCCCAGCATGTGGCCGTGCAGCGCCTTGGTCGAGCTCACGCGCAGGCTGTCGAGATCGTCGCCCCACACCTCGGCCAGCGCGTTGCGCTCGACCACGTCGCCGATGCGGGTGGCAGTGCCGTGCGCGTTGCAGTAGCCCACGTCGCTCGGCTGGAGGCCGGCCTGGCGCAGGGCGGCGCGCAGTGCGCGGGCCTGGCCCGGCGCGTCGGGCTTGGTGAGATGGGTGGCATCGCTGCTCAGGCCCCAGCCGGCCAGCGTGGCATGGCTGCGGGCGCCGCGAGAGCGCGCGCGTTCGGCGGATTCGAGAACCAGGAAAGCCGCGCCTTCGCCGAGCGCGAAGCCGCTGCGGTCGGTGGCGAAGGGGCGCACCGCGCCGGCAGCCTCGCCGGGCTGGAAGCCGGCCAGCGTCTGCATGGCCTGCCAGGCCACAACCACCCCCGGCACGATCAGCGCTTCGCTGCCGCCGGCGATGGCGACGTCGACCTCGCCGCGCTGCACGGCCTTGGCCGCTTCGGCGATCGCCGCCGAAGAGGAGGCGCAGGCGACCGAATAGGTGAGCACCGGGCCCTTCACGCCCTGGCGCATGGCCACGTGGGCGGCCGGTGCATTGGGCATGAAGGCGGGAATGGTGAGCGGAGAGACGCGGCCGTTGCCGCGATAGGCCGCTTCGAGGGCCGCCGCGCCGCCCATGCCGCAGCCGGAGAAGACGCCCACGCGCTCGGGGTCGGCGTCCGATACGGAGAGGCCCGCGTCGCGCATCGCCATGTCGGCGGCTGCCACGGCCAACTGGCTCACGCGGTCGACGCCGGCGAGCTGCAGCTTGGTGAACCAGCGGGTCTCGTCGAAGGCCACGGTGGCCGCCGCTGCCGGTTTGGGCAGTTCGGGAAAAACGGGCTGTATGGCCGAACGGCCCTGCAGCAGTGCCTGGAAGAGCGCGCCGGGCTCGTCGCCGTGCGGCGCCACGACGCCCAGCCCGGTGACGGCGACCTCGTGGTTCACGACGCCGACGCGGCCTTCTCGGCCCTTACCTTGTCGACCAGCACGGCGAGTTCGGCCAGGGTGTCGATGCTCGCGTCCTCGTCGGGCATGACGATGCCGAAGTGGTCTTCGATGGCGAACAGAAATTCGGCCAGTGCCAGCGAATCGAGTCCGCCGGTTTCACGCATGGAGGCGTGGGGGTCGAGCTTCGACGGTTCGATACCGTACTTCTCGTGGATCAGGTCCTGCAATTCCTTCAGCGAACTCATCGTGCAATGCCTGTCGTCGTGTGCCGCCGATCGATCGCCGCCCTGTGCGGTCCTTGAGTCAATCGATCCCTTCCTCGTCGGCCAGTGGTGAGTGGTCAGTGTTTACGGATGATATCCGCTCCCACCCAAGGGGAATCCCTGCGCTCGCGCGCGCCCGGCCGCCAGCGCATCGAGGGTAGGGCAAACGCCATACCCAGCAGCGCGCCGGCTGCCACGTCGAGCGCCACGTGCTGCTTGACCGCCAGCGTCGAATAGGCGATGGCGGCGAACCAGACCCAGTTCAGCCAGCGCCAGAAGGCCGGCGTGCGCGCTTCGCGCAGCACGTCCTCGATGCGGATGGCAGTGAAGATGGCCACCGCCACGTGCATCGACGGGCAGGCGTTGCCCGCCGCGTCCACGCCCTGCAGCATCGCGAAGCCCGGGTAGCCGGAGACGTCGATGGCCAAAGGGGGTATCTGGGTCGGCCAGAAGTAGAAGATGCCCAGGCCGGTGATGCAAAGCCCGCCGATCCACAGCCCGTAGACCACCAGCTCGCGGAAGGTCAGCTGCAGCCCCGGCGCGATGCCCACGTACACCCACAGCGAGAGGTACGGGCCCAGCAGGTAGGGCTGGAACGGCAGCAGGCGGTCCAGCGGCGTCAGCGGCATCACCTCGATCGGAAAGGCCGGGTTGCGCAGCAGGTGGAAGTAGCCGATGAAGAAGAGCCACGTGAAGACCGTGGTGCCGACCGCCTTCAGCAGGAAATGGCGGCGCACGCGCAGCCAGATGTCGGCGGTCCACGTGGGCGGCCTGGCGCCGGGTGCTGCGTTCAGGGAGATCGGTGAGTGCATGGTGTTGTCGGCCGCCGATCTTGCCAGAGCGCCGTGAAGTCCCCGCCGATCCCCGGTCGCCTCAGGCGGGCGCGGGACGCTTGCGGTGCTGGAACGAGGTGGGCGAGCGGCCGGTGGCGGCCTTGAACATCGCGCAGAAGGCGCTGTCGGTGGCGTAGCCGCTGGCGGCGGCCACCTGGCTTACTGCCATGCCGCGCGCCAGCAGCGGCAGCGCGTGTGCCATCACGGCCTGCTGGCGCCATTGCTGCCAGCTCATGCCGAGCTGGTCGCGGAACAGGCGTGCCACCGTGCGCTCGCTCGCGCCGATGGCGGCGGCGCGCTCGGCCAGTGTGGCGCGGTCGGCCGGGTTGCGCAGCAGCGTCTCGCAGAGCTGGCGCAGGCGCTTGTCGGTGGGCAGCGGCACGTCGATGCGGATCTGCGTGGCGCGCTCCAGCTCGTCGACCAGCAGCGGCGCGATCATGCGTTCGCGCTGCGGCGCATGCGCGTCTATAGGCGGCAGGCCATCGGGCGTGGTGTCGAGCGCGAGCATCAGCGCGCGCAGCAGGGGGCTGATCTCGAGCACCTCGCATTTCTCCCAGGAGGGCGCGATCCAGGCGTGCAGGTAGACGGTGCGCAGCTCGGCGTCCTCGATGAGCGTGATGCTGTGCGGCATGTTGGCCGGCACCCAGAGCGCGCGCGAGGGCGGCACGATGTAGCTGCCGTCCTGCGTGCTCAGGCGGATCACGCCGCGGGTGGAGAAGGTGAGCTGCGGCCACGGGTGCTCGTGCAGCTCGACCAGCGTGTCGGCGCTCAGGAAATGTTCTTTTGCGCGCAGCGGCCGCACCGCGTCGGGTGCGTAGAGGTGCGGCGTGAGGGAGGCAACGCTGTTGATCGGGGTGGGCCCGCGCAGCCTGGCGGCGGACGCGGCGCTCCTTGGGGGGGATGAGGCGGCGCTTGGCATGGTTTCGACAAATGTTGTCGCTGTATCGCCATTCTGCCGCTTCCCCGCCGCATAGCATCGGTGCCCGCCCCGTTTTTTTGTAGCAATCCATGTCTTCAACCTCGCCCGCGAGTGCCGCTTCCTCCTCTCCCCAGACAACCCTGCGCACCGACGCCAAGCTCATCGGGCTGGTCGGCCTGGCCCATGCGGTCAGCCACTTCAGCCAGCTCATCCTGGCGCCGCTGTTCCCGTGGCTGAAGGACGCGTTCAACGTGAGCTATGTCGAGCTGGGCGCGGTGCTCACCGTGTTCTTCGTGGTCTCGTGCATCGTGCAGGCGGCATCGGGCTTCATCGTCGACAAGCTGGGCCCGCGGCCGGTGCTGTTCGTGGGGCTCGGGGCACTGGGGCTGGCTGCTTTCGGCTATGCGCTGGCGCAGAGCTACTGGATGCTGCTGCTGTGCGCGGTGGTCGGCGGCATCGGCAACGGCGTGTTCCACCCGGTGGACTACACGCTGTTCAACCGCAAGGTCGCCCCGACGCGCCTGGGCCATGCCTACAGCGTGCACGGCATCACCGGCAGCCTGGGCTGGGCGCTGGCGCCGGCCTTCGTGGTGCCGATCGCCATTGCCTTCTCGTGGCGCGTGGCGCTGGCTTCGGCGGGCGCCGTGGCCTTGCTGGTGCTGCTGGTGCTGTGGATCTACCGCAGCGTGCTGTCGCTCGACGCGGCGGCCGTGCACAAGGCCACCGGGCAGGGCGAGCACGCACCCGCCGGCGGCGAGTTCGACTTCCTGCGCATTCCGGCCGTGTGGATGTGCTTCGGTTTCTTCTTTTTCTATGCCGTGGTGATCAGCGTGGTGCAGACCTTCGCGCCCGTGGCCGCGGGGCACCTGCACGCCGTGCCGGTGGCGCTGGTGGCCGTGTGCCTCACCGTCTACATGGTCGCGAGCGCGGCGGGCATGGTGGTGGGAGGCTTCCTGGCGTCCGATCCCTCGCGCTGCGAGCGCATCGTGGGCGTGGGCTTCGGCGTCGCGGCCGCGCTGGCTCTTGCGCTGGCCTTCGCCGACTTCCCGCCGATCGTGGTGCCGGTGCTCTTCGGTGCCATGGGCTTCGTCTCGGGCGTTGCGGGTCCGTCGCGCGACCTGCTGGTGAAGAAGTCGACGCCGCCCAATGCGACCGGGCGCGTCTACGGCGTGGTGTACGCGGGCCTCGACATCGGGCAGGCCGTGGCGCCGCTGGTGTTCGGCCGGCTGATGGACCACGGCCAGTACACCAGCGTGATCGTGGGTCTGGCGCTGGTGCAGGGCGTGCTGATCGCCAGCGCCTTCAACGTGCGTCGCGTGCGGCGCACGGCGCTGGTGGTGCCGGCCTCCGCCTGAGCCTGCGGCCCACGCGGCTGAACGGAGTGCGGTCGATATCATCGACCGCATGCAAGCCTTGTATGTCTATGTGGTCGCCGGCGCCGTGCTGGCGGGTTTCGTGCAGGGCCTGTCGGGCTTTGCGTTCGGCCTGGTGGCGATGTCCGTCTGGGCGTGGACCCTGGAGCCACAGCTTGCCGCCGTGCTCGCCTTGTTCGGGGCGCTGACGGGGCAGGTGATTGCCGCGGTCACCGTGCGGCGTTCCTTCGACAAGAGCGTTCTCTGGCCCTTCGTGCTCGGTGGGCTGGTCGGGGTGCCGTTCGGCGTTTGGCTGCTGCCGCATCTCGATCTTGTCGTCTTCAAGCTGTGTCTTGGGGTGCTGCTCGTGTTGTGGTGCCCGGCGATGCTGATGTCGCAGCATCTGCCGAAGGTTGCGTTCGGCGGGCGCGTGGCCGATGGGGTGGCTGGTGCCATCGGTGGGGCGATGGCGGGCATCGGGGGGTTTTCGGGGACTATTCCTACGCTGTGGTGCACGTTGCGTGGGTTTCAGCGGGATACGCAGCGGGCTGTGATCCAGAACTTCAATCTTTCGATGTTGCTGGTGGCGTTCGGGATTCACGTTTTCAGCGGGAATATCGGGCGGGCTGTTGTGCCTTTGCTGGGGGTTGTTGCGCTGGCTGTTGCTGTGCCTGTTTTGTTGGGGGCTCGGCTTTATATCGGGATCAGTGAGGTGGCGTTTCGGAAGGTTGTGTTGGGGTTGTTGACGGCTTCCGGGGTTGCTTTGTTGGCTTCTGCTGTTCCTGCTTTGTTGGCTCGTGGTTGAGGTTTGTTGGTTGTTTGCTTCCCGGGGCCGGGAGTTCCGCCCGGCGGCGGACCTACTTTCTTTTGCTTCGCCAAAAGAAAGTAGGCAAAGAAAAGGCGACCCCACTGTCTGCGACCCTCCGCTTCGCTGCGGGCAACCTGCGGTGCTCGCGTTTCGCGGGGTCTCGCAGAACTCGCTTCGCTCAAACAGCTGCGAGCCCTGATCCGCGAAACGCTGCGCTCCTCGGCGCAGCCAGAGGGGAGGGGAGACGCGCGGGCCATCGCGTTGCTCGGCCTCCAAGGCACGGCAGGCGCTTCGCGCCTGCCGTGCTTGGAATGAATCGCTGCTCTTGCTGGCGGCGCTGAAGTTGAACGCGTGGCCGAGCGAAGCGAAGGCCAGTCCAGGCTGTTCAGAAGGCCGAGCGCAGCGATGGCCTGCTCGGTCCCCAACTCCCTTCTGGCTGCGCCGAGGAGCGCAGACGTAGGAGGGATAAGGGCCGCAGCTGTTTGAGCGAAGCGAGTTCTGCGGACCCCCTCCTACGTCGAGCACCGCAGGTTGCCCGTAGCGAAGCGAAGGGTCGCAGACAGTAGGGTCGCCTTTTCTTTGCTTACTTTCTTTTGGCGAAGCAAAAGAAAGTGAGTCGGCCGCCGGGCCGAGACCCGGCCCCGGAAAACAAACACTCCTCCTACCGAGGCAAAGCCAAAGCAAACGGCAAACTGACAACCCCCAGCAAGGTAGACAGAGTCACCAGCCCAGCCACGTAGGGCCCGTTGTACCCCATACGAGCCGCCAACACATAAGCACTAGAAGCAGTAGGCACAGCAGAAAACGCCATCAACACAGCCCCCTGCGCAGCATCGAGCCGCAGCAACCGAGCCAGCCCCCAAGCCACCAACGGCAGAAACAGATGCCGTATCGCCAGCACGGACACAGCCAGCACCTTCCCCGCCCCCAAGGTAGAGAACTTCATCCCCGCCCCCGCCGCCAGCAGCCCGAGCGCCAGCGAAGCAGCCCCGATCCGCGTCAGAGTGGGCGTGGCCCAAGTTGGCACCGTCAACCCCAGCACATTGGCCAGCAACCCCGCCACGGTCGCAACGATCAGCGGATTGCGCACCAGCTGCCGCACGAACCCCGTCTGCGCATGCCGCGTCATCGGCCAAACGGCCGCGATGTTGAAGATGGGCACGCACACGCCGATCAACACCGCGATCAGCAGCAGCCCCTCGGAGCCGCCGAGCCGTTCGGCCAGCGCCAGGCAGATGAAGGAGTTGAAGCGAAAGGCGATCTGCGCGCTGGCCGCGTGGTCGCGCCGGTCGATGTGCGTGCGCAGGCCCGGAACGAAGGGCAGTGCATAGGCCAGCGCGATGCCGCACACGCCCACGCCGACGCCTGCGGTGAGCAGGCTCGAGGTCGCTGCGAAGTCGAGCGGGCTGCGCACGATCGAATGGAACAGCAGTACAGGAAATAGAAAGTAGTAAACGAGGCTCTCGACCTGGTCCCACACGCGGCGGTCGAGGGCGGTGTAGCGGCACAGGAGCCAGCCGATGGCGATGAGGGAGAAGTCGGGGAAGAGCAGCTGCGCGTAGTTCACCGCTTCGAGGATAAACCTCCCTGACCATGGGTAATCCAGAGCACGGATACGGCCCCCGAGCCGCTAGCATCCGGGCTTCGTTTTTTCGACATACAGCCAGAACAAGGAGTTTTTGATGCAACGTCGTCAATGGAGCGCGATGGTGGGAGCCGCGGCACTGATTGCAGTCGCGGGCCAGAGCTTTGCGCAGGGTTATCCCAACAAGCCCGTCGAACTGAGCGTGCCGTTCGCACCGGGCGGCACGACGGACATCGTGGCGCGCGTGATCTCCGATCCGCTGGGCAAGGTGCTGGGCCAGCCCGTGGTGGTGATCAACCGCGCCGGTGGCGGCGGCATCGTGGGCGCGGCCGAGACGGCACGTGCCACGCCCGACGGCTACAAGCTCGGCATCGCCACGGTGTCGAGCACGGCGGCCAACCCGGCCATCAACCCGAAGACGCCGTACGACCCGATCAACGACTTCACGCCGATCATCAACATCGCGGCCACGCCGAACATCATCGCGGTCAACCCCAGTTTCCCGGCCAAGAACTACGCAGAGTTCGTGGCCGAGCTGAAGAAGAACCCCGGCAAGTATTCGTACGCCTCGTCGGGCACGGGCGGCATCGGCCACCTGCTGATGGAGCTCTACAAGAGCCTGACCAACACCTTCGTCACGCACATCCCGTACCGCGGCGCGGGCCCGGCGCTGAACGACGTGGTGGCCGGCCAGGTGCCGATCATGTTCGACAACATCCCCTCGGCCATGCCTTTCATCCAGAGCGGCCGGCTGATTCCCATCGTGGTGTCGGCGCCGCAGCGCCTGGCCGCGCTGCCCAACGTGCCCACCTTCAAGGAAGTGGGCCTGGAGCCGGTGAACCGCATGGCCTACTACGGCATCCTCGGCCCGAAGGGCCTGCCGAAGGAAGTGGTCGAGAAGATCAGCGCGGGCGTGAAGAAGGCAGTGGAAGAGCCGGCGGTGCGCAAGCGCATCGAGGACACGGGCTCGCTGATCGTGGCGAACACGCCCGACCAGTTCTCGGCGCAGATCAAGGCCGAGTACGAGGTCTACAAGCAGGTCGTGAAGAAGCAGAACCTGAAGCTCGACTGAGCCCGGTTCCTTTTCCGCACGCAAAGGCCGCCCGCATGCCGGGCGGCTTTTTCTTTTTGCTATCTTGCAAGGCATGACAGAGGCCGCGCCGCAGACACAGACGAAGACACCCGAGATCGACGATTTCATCGATGCCCTGTGGCTCGAGGACGGGCTGTCGAAGAATACGCTGGCCGCCTACCGCCGCGACCTCGCGCTGTTCGCGCAATGGCTGGCCGCGCAGCGCAGCGGCACCGCGCTCGACGCAGCGAAGGAAACCGACCTGCAGGCCTACATGGGTGCGCGCCTGTCCACCAGGGGCAAGGCCACGTCGGCGAACCGGCGGCTCACGGTGTTCAAGCGCTACTACCGCTGGGCGCTGCGCGAGCGGCGCATCACGGCCGACCCGAGCATCCGGCTCATGCCCGCGCGGCAGATGCCGCGGGCCATCAAGACGCTTTCCGAAAAGCAGGTCGACGACCTGCTGGGCGCGCCCGACGTCGAGTCGCCGCTGGGCCTGCGCGATCGCGCGATGCTGGAGCTGATGTACGCGAGCGGCCTTCGCGTGAGCGAGCTGGTCGCGCTCAAGGCGATCGACATGAGCCTCAACGACGGCGTGCTGCGCGTGCTCGGCAAGGGCAACAAGGAGCGGCTGGTGCCTTTCGGCGCCGAGGCGCGGCGCTGGATCGAGCGCTACCTGGAAGACTCGCGCCCGGCCATCCTCGACGGACAGCAGACGCCCGACCTGTTCGTGACCGCGCGCGGCGCGGGCATGACGCGCGTGATGTTCTGGGTCATCGTCAAGAAGCACGCCACCGCGGCCGGCATCCACGTGCCGCTGTCGCCGCACACGCTGCGCCATGCCTTCGCCACGCACCTGCTGAACCACGGCGTCGACCTGCGCGCGGTGCAGTTGCTGCTGGGGCACGCCGACATCTCCACGACGACCATCTACACGCACGTGGCGCGCGAGCGCCTGAAGCAGCTGCATGCGCAGCACCATCCGCGCGGTTGAGGGCGCGCGGTTTCTTTCCCCGAAAAACAAGGAGACACGATTCGTGAAAAAGAAGATGACGACGCTGCTCGCTGCAGCACTGCTGGCCGCGGGCACCGCTGCGTTCGCACAGGGCTTTCCGACAGCCAAGCCCATCCGCCTGATCGTCGGGTATCCGCCCGGCGGCGGCATCGACTTCGCGGCGCGCACGGTGCAGGTGCCGCTGCAGGAGGCGCTCAAGCAGCAGCTGGTGGTCGACTACAAGCCCGGTGCGAGCGGCATGATCGCGGCCACCGAGCTCACGCGCCAGCCCGCCGACGGCTACACGCTGCTGCTGGCCAACACGGGGCCGTTCGCCATCGCGCCGTACCTGCAGAGCAAGCCGCCGTACGACCCGATCAGGCAGTTCACCTACATCGGGCAGATCAGCCAGGGCAGCTACATCGCGGTGACGCGACCCGACCATCCGGCGAAGAATCTCAAGGAGTTCGTCGCCTGGGCCAAGGGGCAGCCGGGCAAGGTCAACTTCGCCTCGGGCGGCAACGGCACCTCGACGCACCTCAATGGCGAGCTGATGAACCAGGTGACGGGGCTCGACATGACCCACGTGCCGTACAAGGGCAGCGCGCCCGCCGTGCAGGACCTGATCGGCGGGCAGACGCAGATCCTGATCGACGCGGGCAGCGTGCTGCTGCCGCAGGTGAAGGGCGGCAAGCTCAAGGCGCTGGCGGTGACCGGCCCGGTGCGCGATCCGCAGCTGCCCGACGTGCCAACGGTGAAGGAGCTGGGCCTCGCGGGCATGGAGTCGGTCGGCTTCCAGGGGCTGGTCGGGCCGGCCAACATGCCGAAGGAGGTCGTCGAGCGGCTCTCCGGCGAGCTCGCGAAGGCGCTGGCGCAGCCGGAGATCAAGGCCAAGTTCGCGACGGCGGGCGCCGAAGTGCATTCGCTCGGCCCGGTCGAGTTCGCGGCTTTCGTGAAGGCGGACAATGAGAAGTGGTCCAGGCTGATCAAGGAGCGCAAGCTGCAGCTGGACTGACGCCATCCATCACGCAAGCAGGCAGACGATCCGGGCTGCCACACACACGACATGAATTTCCTCGCTTCCTCGAAGCCCTCGCGCCGCACGGCGACCCGACTCCTTGCCGCCGCCGCGCTGTGCGCCGCATCCGGCGCTTTCGCGCAGGCCGTGCCCAAGACCGTGCGGCTCATCGTCGCCTACCCGGCGGGCGGCGTCAGCGACGTGGTCGCGCGCGCACTGGGCGACCGACTCGCGGCGCAGATGGGTGTCACGGTGATCGTTGACAACCGCGCCGGCGCGAGCGGCGCCATCGGCATGGACGCCGTCGCCAAGGCCGCGCCCGACGGCGCGACGCTGGGCTTCTCGGCCATCAGCCCGCTGGTGCTGAGCCCGCACCTGGGCAAGCTGCCTTTCGATCCACTGAAGGACGTGGCGCCGGTGGCCAGCGTGATGTATTCGCCTGTGTTGCTGATCGCCACGCCGGCGAGCAAGGCCAAGGACTTCAAGGCGCTGATCGACGATGCCAAGGCGCATCCGGGCGCGGTGCGCTGGGCCACCTCGGGGCCGGCCTCGCTCGGCCACATCGTGCTGGAGCAGCTTCGCGCGGCGGCAGGCGTCGACATCACGCACGTGCCCTACAAGGGCGGCGGACAGCAGCTCAACGACGCGATCGGCGGGCAGTTCGAGATCCTGTCGACCAACGCGAGCCCGACGCTCTCTTCGCACATCCAGTCGGGCAAGCTGCGCCCGCTGGCGGTGGGCGCGCCCGCGCGGCTCGAGAGCCTGCCGCAGGTGCCCACGCTGGGCGAGCTGGGCTACAAGGCGGCCAACATCAATTCGCTGTTCGGCGTGTTCGCGCCCGCGGCCACGCCTGCCGCGCTGGTCGCGAAGTACAACGCCGAGATCAACAAGGCGCTGGCCAGCCCCGAGCTGCGCGCCAAGCTCACGGCCACGGACAACGTGCCGACCGGCGGCACTTCGGCGGCGTTCGCGAAGGAAATCGCCAGCGAGTTCGAGAGCAACGGGCGCATCGTCAAGGCGGCGGGCATCAAGGCCGACTGACGCCTTCATGACATCTCGGCTTGTGGGTTGATCTTCCCTACCTTATAGTAGGTAGATGACCAACGCCACAGCTTTGGCCGCCGGCAGCACCCGCGAGCAGATCCTCGCGGTGGCCCGCGGCTTCATCGAAACGCGCTCCTACCTGGGCTTCAGCTTCCAGGACGTGGCCGACGCGGTCGGTGTGCGCAAGGCCAGCCTGTATCACCACTTCCCGACCAAGGAAGCGCTGGGCGTCGCGGTGATCCGCGGGGCCACGCAGGGCTTCAAGGACTGGGATGCCGCCCGGGCGCGCGAGCCGAAGGACGCGCTCGAATCGTATTTCCGCATGTACCGCAATACGCTGCGGGCCGGCTCGGGCATGTGCCCCGCGGGGGCGGTGGCTCCCGGCTGGGGCGTCATCAACGACGAACTGCGCCTTGCCGTGCAGGAGCTGCGCAATACGCAGGTGACCTGGCTCACCGGCGTGCTGGGTGCGCTGATGCCGGAGCGCAAGACAGGCGCCTCGGTGGTTTCGCTGGCCGCCTATGTGTTCTCGGTCTGCCAGGGCGCGCTGCTGTCGGCGCGCATGACGGGCCGCGTCGACGACTTCGACGAAGCGATCGCCCAACTCAGGAGTTCCTTGTCGGGCTGAACGCCCGGCCTCGCGCAGGCACGCCTTGGCGTGCTTATTTTTCGACCTCGAAGCCTACCGATTGGAAGGTAGTCAAACCCGCTGGAGAACATCCCATGAAAGCCGTTATTTCCGCCTACGCCCGTTCCCCGTTCCATTTCGCGAAGAAAGGCGCGCTTGCCGAAGTGCGGCCCGACACGCTCGCCGCCGGCGTCGTGCGCGGCCTGCTGCAGCGCACCGATCTCGATCCCGCGCTGCTCGAAGACGTGGTTCTCGGCTGCGCCTACCCCGAGGCCTCGCAGGGCAACAACCTGGCGCGCATCGTCGGGCTGCTGGCTGGTCTTCCGCACGAGGTGGGCGGCATGACGGTCAACCGCTTCTGCGGCTCGTCGATGCAGGCCGTGCACATCGCCGCCGCGCAGATCGAGGCGGGCATGGGCGATGCGTTCCTGTGCGTGGGCGTGGAGTCGATGACGATGGTGCCGCAGGGCGGCTTCAACTTCTCGCCGAGCCCCGAGCTGAAGGAAAACACCGACGCCTACATCTCGATGGGCGAGACCGCCGAGAACGTCGCGCAGCGCTGGAACGTGAGCCGCGCCGACCAGGAGGCCTTCGCGGTGGAGTCGCACCGCAAGGCGGCCGAGGCGCGCGCGCAGGGGCGGCTGGCGGGCGAGATCGTGCCGGTGCGCCTGGCTTCGGGCGATGTCGTCGATGCCGACGGCTGCATCCGTCCGACGACTTCGGCGGAAGCACTGGCCAACCTGAAGCCCGCGTTCCGCCCCGACGGTGTTGTCACTGCCGGTACGTCCTCGCCGCTGACCGACGGCGCTGCAGCGGTGCTCGTCACCAGCGACGAATTCGCGGCGAAGCACGGGCTGAAGGCGCTGGCGCGCATCCGCTCGTTCGCGACCGTGGGCGTCGACCCGGCGATCATGGGCATCGGTCCGATTCCCGCCACGCGCAAGGCGCTGGCGCGCGCGGGCCTGAGCGCGGCCGACCTCGACGTGATCGAGATCAACGAAGCCTTCTCCTCGCAGGCACTGGCCTGCATCCGCGATCTCGGGCTCGACCCGGCGAAGATCAACCTCGATGGCGGCGGCCTTTCCATCGGCCATCCGCTGGGCGCGACCGGTGCGCGCATCACCGGCAAGGCTGCGTCGCTGCTCGCGCGTGAGAACGGCCGCTATGCACTGGCCACGCAGTGCATCGGCGGAGGGCAGGGCATCGCGACCATCCTCGAGCGCGTCTGAACACGGACCGTCCGAGAATGACGGTCGCCGCCAACAACAAAGGAGACCCCATGGCCAAGCTGTATCTCGAAGACCTGAAGGTCGGCGACCGCTTCCGCAGCGGCGAGCACGCGCTGGACGTGGCGCAGATCAAGGCCTTCGCGCAGCAATTCGATCCGCAGCCTTTTCACACCGACGAGGAGGCCGCGAAGAACACCTTCTTCGGCGGCCTCGCCGCGAGCGGCTGGCATACGGCCGCGCTCACGATGAAGCTGCTGGTCGAAAGCGGCATCCCGCTGGCCGACGGCATCATCGGATCGGGCGGCGAGCTGCAGTGGCCCAGGCCCACGCGGCCCGGCGACGTGCTGCACGTGGAGGGCGAGGTGACCGCGATCGTGCCTTCGCGTTCCAAGCCGGGCCGCGCGATGGTGACGATGCACTGCCAGACGCTCAACCAGCGCGGAGAGGTGCTCCAGGACTTCTCGCCGAAGCTCGTGGTGCACGCCAGGCCCGCATCGGCCTGAGCCGCATTCAGACCACGCGCAGGCCCAGTTCCTCCACCAGCGAGGCGGCCTGCCGGTGCGAGATGGTGGCGCCCTTGAACTGCGCCGCGTTCGCGAGCCGCAGCCCTCCCAGGTCGACCTCGCGCAGGTCGGCGCCTTCGAAGCGCGTGAGCTTCAGGTGCGCGTTGCGCAGGCTGCCGCCTTCGAACACCGCCTCGCGGAAATCGCAGCCGGACAGGTCGGCCTCGGAGAAGTCGAGCTGTTCGAGCTTCTGCTTGCGAAACGACATGCCGCGCAGGTGCGCGTCGACCAGCAGCGAATCCTTGAAACCGATGCCCAGCGCCGACACTTCGCCGAAGTGCGCGCCGGTGAGCTTCACGCCGCTGAAGAACGCCGAAGCCAGCTTGGCGCGAGCCCATTGCGTGTTGTTCAGGTCGCTGTCCTGGAAGCGGGCGTTCGTCAGGTCCGCGAGGCCGAAGTCGGCCTGGCGCGCCCTGCAGCCGGCCCAGCGGCTGTCCGACAGCAGGGTGCGGTCGAACGAGGTTTCGGCGAAGTTGCACAGCGTGAATTGCGCGCCGCGCAGGTCGAGGCGCGACAGGTCGGCTTCGTCGAAATTGCAGCGTTCGAAGTGCAGCGGTTCGGTGCCCTTGCGGTCCTGCAGGCAGGCGAGCAGGTCGGGGCGCGACCAGGTCTGGTCGGAGATCACGATGGTCATTCGGGACGGGAGTCGGTCAGCGCACGAAGTTCTTCGGGGCTGAAGCCCGCCCGGCTGCGTGCCTCGAGGTTGAAGGGCGGCTTGTGGCGCGGCGCGTCGTAGCGCGCGACCAGCGTCGGGTAAGTCGCCTCCGCATCGAGGCCGGCGCCATCGCACAGCCAGCGATACCAGTGGTTGCCGATGGCCACGTGGCCCACCTCGTCGCGCAGGATGATGTCGAGGATCTCCACCGCACGCAGCGCGTCGGGCGTGTTCACGCGCTTGAGCTTGCCCTGGATGAGCGGCGTGGCGTCGAGCCCGCGCGCCTCCAGCGTGCGCGGCACCAGCGCCATGCGGGCGAGCACGTCGTCCTTCGTCTTCTCGCACATGTTCCACAGGCCGTCGTGGCCGGGGAAGTCGCCGTAGCGCCAGCCCATGTCCTGCAGGTGCGCGTGCAGCAGGGTGAAGTGCAGCGCCTCCTCGTGGGCCACGCGCAGCCAGTCGCGGTAGTAGGCCTCGGGCATGCCGTCGTAGCGCCAGACGGCGTCGAGCGCGAGGTTGATGGCGTTGAACTCGATGTGGCAGATCGAATGGATCAGCGCGGCCCGGCCTTCGGTAGTGAAGGGCGAGCGCTTCTGCACGGCGGTGGCGGCCACGCGCAGCGGGCGTTCCGGGCGGCCCGGCACGCCGAGTTCGTCGCCCTGCGTGCGGATGGCTTCGGTTGCTATGGAATCGGTAGCGCCGTTCAGAGAGATGGCGCGGGTGGCGGCCACCTTTTCATCGGGGTCAGTAAGGCGAAGCGCGGCCAGCGCGCTCAATCGGGGGTGCATCCCTACAATTCTAGGTTTTGACCTTGCAGGGACCGGAACAATGGCGCTCTACGAACTCGACGGTGTGGCACCCCAGGTGGGCGAAGGTGCATGGGTGGCCGACAGCGCGGAGGTGATGGGCAACGTCAGGCTGGCGGACAACGCCAACGTGTGGTTCGGCGCCGTGCTGCGCGGCGATACCGAGACGCTGAGCATCGGGCGCAACAGCAACATCCAGGACCTCTCGGTGCTGCATGCCGACATCGGCTGCCCCCTGACCGTGGGCGACAACGTGACGGTGGGCCACCAGGTGATGCTGCACGGCTGCACCATCGGCGACAACACGCTGATCGGCATCCAGGCCGTGGTCTTGAATAACGCGAGGATCGGCCGCAACTCGATCGTTGGCGCCGGCAGCGTGGTGACCGAGGGCAAGGAGTTTCCCGACAACTCGCTCATCATGGGATCGCCCGCCAAGGTGGTGCGCACCCTCGACGACGAGGCGGCCGCCAAGCTGCGCCACGGCGCGGAGAACTACGTGGCCAACGCCCGGCGCTTTGCCAAGGGCCTGAAGAAAATTGGCTAACCCCCAGGCTTGCCCACTTCGTGTGGCCGCCAACCCCCTTGCAGGGGGCAATACCGGCGGCCCGGCAAAGCCGGTTCCGCGGTATTCCGCGCGAAGACTGTTTTATTGAGAGAGGACCAATGTTTTGAGCGAGCTGCACAAATTCCTGTTCGATGGCCTGCCGGTGCGCGGCATGATCGTGCGCCTGACGGATGCGTGGCAGGAGATCCTTGCGCGGCGCGCCTCCAACACCTCCACCGGCGCCTATCCGCAGCCCGTGGTCGAACTGCTCGGCGAGATGACGGCTGCGGCCACGCTGATGCAGGCCAACATCAAGTTCAACGGCGCGCTGATCCTGCAGATCTTCGGCGACGGTCCCGTCAAGGTGGCGGTGGCCGAGTCCAAGCCCGACCTGAGCCTGCGCGCCACCGCCAAGGTGATGGGCGAGCTGCCCGCCGATGCGCACCTGCCCGACATGGTCAACGTGAACAACAAGGGCCGCTGCGCCATCACGCTCGACCCCAAGGACAAGCTGCCGGGCACCACGCCCTATCAAGGCGTCGTGCCGCTCTTCGGCGACAACGGCGAGAAGCTCGGCAAGCTCAGCGACGTGCTTCAGCACTACATGCTGCAAAGCGAGCAGCTCGACACCACGCTGGTGCTGGCCGCCGACGACAAGGTCGCCGCGGGCCTGCTGATCCAGCGCCTGCCGGTGAAGGGCGAGGGCAACCTTGAAGGCACCGCCGACAAGGACCATGACCAGGCCAACGAAGACCAGATCGGCCGCAACGAGGACTACAACCGCATCTCGATCCTCGCGTCGAGCCTGACGCGCGACGAGCTGCTCACGCTCGACGTCGAGACCATCCTGCGCCGCCTGTTCTGGGAAGAGAAGCTGCTGCGCTTCGAGCCGCAGGCCGGCATGCTCGGCCCGCGCTTCGCCTGCACCTGCGGCCGCGAGCGCGTGGCGCAGATGATCCGCGGCCTCGGCGAGCAGGAGGCCGAGAGCATCCTCGCCGAGCGCGGCAACATCGAGGTGGGCTGCGACTTCTGCGGCAAGCAGTACCGCTTCGATGCGGTCGACGCGGCGCAGCTGTTCACGCCGCTGGGCGACCAGATCCCGGGCAGCCCGGTCGTGCAGTGAGCGGCTGCGCCGACGAGCCTTTCAGCGCAGCACCTTGACCATCGCGGCGAGCCGTTCGTTCGCGTAGCCGGCCGCCAGCGCGCGGTCGAACATGCCGGCCAGGAAATCGGGAAAGCTCGCGTCCAGCTTCGCCTCTCGCGCCTGCTTCACGAACAGCCGGCCCGAACCCGCGCAGGTGGCCATCGAACTCTGGGGCTCGCCGTAGCTCCCGGCCTCGATGGCATCGCCTTCGGCGCGGATCATTTCTCCCAGCACCGGCGATATCGCGCCGATCATCCGGCCGAACTCGCCCACGCCCAGCCCCTCGGACTCGCAGATGCGCGCACCGTGGAAGAAGCCGCTCATCGCGCCGAACATGCACGACAGCGTGGCGAGGTCCCAGGCCGCCGCGTTGCCGACGGGCTCGCCCATATACACGACGTTGCCCGCGATGGTTTCGAGCACCGGGCGGCAGATGGCGAGTGCGCGTTCCTCGCCGGAAATGAAGAGCGGCGTGTCGGGCCGGCCGATCTGGCCCGGTGTGGCGAGCAGGGCGCCGTCGAGATAGGCCACGCCGTCGGCGGCTGCCCATGCATCGCGCGCGTCCTGGGGCGTGCCGGTGCTCAGCTGCACGAGCACCTTGCCGCGCAAGGCCCCGGCCACGCCGGGCATGGCAAGGATGGAGCGCGCTGCCGCGTAGTCGGCCACGCACATCAGCACGATGGGGCTCGCTTCGATGGCGCTGCGCGCGTCGGCCGCGAGCAGCGTGCCCTGGTTCAGCAGCGGCTTCGCACGCTCGGCGGTGCGGTTCCAGAGGGTCAGCGTGTACCGGGGCTGAAGGGCGCGCGCCAGCGCGATGCCCATGGGGCCGAGGCCGATGAGGGATACGTCGGTCATGTCGTTCTCCGTTCCTTTTCTCGTCTGTTCGTCATCAGGCTGCGGCGGGCGTCAGGTTCTGGCCCAGCCCGCCGTCGACGGTCAGTCGCGCGCCGGTCGTGAAGGTCGCCTCGAAGGCGAAGAAGAGCACCGCGCGAGCCACCTCGTCGGCGGTGCCATGGCGCCGCATCGGCGTGATCTGGTCACCCAGCCGGATGAACTCCGCGCGCTCCTCCGGCGTCGCGTCGGCAACGCCGAGCGTGGGCGTGTCGATGAAGCCGGGGCTCACCACGTTCACTCGGATGCCGCGCGCCAGCAGTTCCGCCGCGAAGCCCGAGGCGAAGGAGCGCAGCGCGGCCTTGGTCGCGCTGTAGACGCTCAGGCCGTGCATGCCGCCTTCGTCGGCGATGGAAGAGGTGACGACGATGGAGCCGCCCTCGCGGATCAGCGGCGCGAGGCGTTGCACGGTGAAGAAGGGGCCCTTGGTGTTGATGGCGAAGGCGCGGTCGTAGCCGGCCTCCGTCACCTGGTCGAAGGGCTCCAGCGTAGAGATGCCGGCGTTGATGTGCAGCAGGTCGATCCGGCCGAAGCGCTCGCGCACGGTGGCTGCCAGCGCGTCGATGTCGGCCAGCGAGCCCGCGTCGGAGGCCAGCACGTGGGCGCCCGCGCCGAGCGTGCGCCGTGCGGCTTCGAGATTCGCGGGGTTGCGCCCCGTCACCAGCACTTCGGCGCCGCCCGCGAGCAGCGCCTGCGCTGTCGCGAGGCCCATGCCGATGGTTCCGCCGGTGATGACGGCCTTCTTGCCGCCGTAGATGTTCGTCATGATTCGCTTGCCTTTGAATGGATGAAGTTCAAGGCTGCGAATGATCCGGATCGGCACCCGCCGGGTCGCGCACGTTCGGCCGTGCCGGAGCACGAACGGACGACGTCGTGAAGCACCGCGCTCGATAATGTTCCGATGAGCAACACCGACCTCGACACGAGCCTGCGTGTGGACCTGCGCGAGACGCCGGGCGGCGTCGTCGGCTACGACGCGCTGCCCGACCATCGCATCAAGCTGCACATCGGCGGGCCGGTGGCTGGTGCCTGCAGGCTGCACAACTTCCTGTACACGCGCGGCGATCTCGACATCCTGCCGGCGGGCATCACCGACGTCTGGCACGAGGAAGCGCCGAGCACCTCGGTCGTCGTGCGCATGCCGCCCGTGCTGCTGAAGCGCACCGCCGAAGAGATGGGGCTGCCACCCGAGCGGGCCGTGCTCGACCAGCGCCACCAGTTCCGCGACGCGCGCATCGAGCACGTCGCATGGGCGCTCGACGCCGAGCGGCGCGCGGGCTTTCCCAATGGCAGGCTCTATACCGACAGCCTGGGCACCGCGCTCGCGGTGCAGTTGCTCGCCGGGCAGGAGGCCGCCGCAGGCGCCGCATCGACGCAAGGACTGACGCGGCCGCAGCTGCGTCGCGTGACCGAGTTCATCGAGGCGAATCTCGACGGCGATCTTTCGCTGGCCACGCTGGCCGACATTGCCGGCCTCAGCGCATCGCACCTGAAGACGCAGTTCAAGCGCTCCATCGGCCTGCCGGTGCACGAGTACGTGGTGCATCGCCGCGTAGACCGCGCGCGCGGCCTGCTGCTGCGCAGCGAGATGCCGGCGAGCATGGTCGCTTTGGAAAGCGGCTTCTCGCACCAGAGCCACATGGCGCGCTGCATGCGCCGCGTGCTCGGCGTCACGCCGGGCGAAGTGCGGCGCGCGGGCTAGGGCGCCTGCTCCGCCATCGGCCGGGCGACGCGGCCGATTTCTTCCCATCCTCCTTCCGAAACCTGCCTTGGCGGCACGACGGCGCTCAGGGCAAACCCGAGCTTGCCGCGCGCTGCCGCATGGCACACATTATGCAAATGGATTTGCGAATTTGATTTTCATGCAAATTCAATTGCACCAATTCGGTGAGCTCTTACTCCGGAAGGATTGTCATGAAGAAACTCGTACTCCGACTGCTCGCGGCCGCGGCCGTCGCCACGTCGTTCATCGCCGCTCCCGCCACGGCGGCCGGCCCGCTGCTGGTGGCGGTCGATACCGCCTTCGTTCCCTTCGAATTCAAGGAAGGCGACAAGTACGTGGGCTTCGACATCGACCTGTGGGAAGCCGTGGCCAAGGAGCTGAAGCTCGAATACAAGCTGCAGCCGATGGACTTCGCCGGCATCCTGCCCGCGCTGCAGACGAAGAACGTCGACGTCGCGCTGGCCGGCATCACTATCAAGGACGAGCGCAAGAAGGTCATCGACTTCTCCGACGGCTACTACGACAGCGGCTTCATCCTCATGGTGCCCGCCGCCAGCAAGATCGCCGGCGTGGCCGACCTGAAGGGCAAGACGCTGGCCATCAAGACCGGCACCTCCGCCGCCGACTACGCCAAGGCCAACTTCGCCGGCACCGAGCTGCGCCAGTTCCCGAACATCGACAACGCCTACCTCGAACTGATGACCGGCCGTGTCGACGCCGCCATGCACGACACGCCGAACGTCCTGTACTACATCGCGACCGCCGGTGCTGGCAAGGCCAAGGCGGTGGGCCCGCAGATGATGGCGCAGCAGTACGGCATCGGCTTCCCCAAGGGCAGCCCGCTGGTGCCGCAGGTGAACGCGGCGCTCGCGAAGATCAAGGCCGACGGCCGCTACGCCGCCATCTACCGCAAGTGGTTCAAGGCCGAACCGCCGAAGCCCTGAGCGACACGCCACGGAGCCATTCATGGATTTCGACTGGTCAGTGATCGCCGGCGCGCTGCCGGCGCTCTTGAAGGGCGCGCAACTCACGGTGCTCATCACCGTGGCGGGTCTTGCCGGAGGCACGCTGCTGGGCGTGCTGTTCGGCCTGATGCGCGCCTACGGAAACAGCCTCGTCGCGAGCATCGGCTTCGCCTACGTGGGGCTGGTGCGGGGCACGCCCATCGTGGTGCAGGTCATGTTCATCTACTTCGCATTGCCCGGCCTGCTGGGCGTGCGCGTCGACCCGATGACGGCGGCCATCGCCTCCATCGTCATCAATTCAGGCGCCTACATCGCGGAGATCGTGCGCGGCGCCTTCCTCTCCGTGCCGCGCGGCCTGAGCGAGGCGGGGCTGGCCATGGGCCTGCCGCGCTGGCGGGTGCTGGCGTTCGTCGTCGGCCCGGTCGCGTTCCGGCGCATGACGCCGGCGCTGGGCAACCAGTTCATCGTGAGCCTGAAGGACACATCGCTCTTCATCGTCATCGGCGTCGGCGAGCTCACGCGCCAGGGGCAGGAAATCATGGCCGCCAACTTCCGCGCCATCGAGATCTGGAGCGCGGTCGCGGCCATCTACCTGCTGCTGATCGGGCTGCTCACGCTCGGCCTGCGGACTGTCGAAAGAAGGATGCGCATCCTGTGAACATCGTCGAATTCAAGAATGTGGAGAAGCGCTTCGGCGCCAACAAGGTGCTCGACCGTGTGAGCCTGCAGATCCGCAAGGGCGAGGTCGTGGTGCTGATCGGCCCCTCGGGCTCGGGCAAGTCGACGCTGCTGCGTTGCATCAACGCGCTGGAGCAGATCGACGGCGGCGACCTGCTGGTGGACGGCCTCAGCGTGCGCGGCGGCAATGCCGTGGCGCGCGAGATCCGCCAGGAGGCCGGCATGGTGTTCCAGCAGTTCAACCTGTTCCCGCAGATGACCGCGCTGGAGAACGTCGCCTTCGGCCCGCGCCAGGTGCGCGGCGCCTCCAGGTCGCAGGCCCGGGCGCAGGCCGCGGAGCTGCTCGCCAAGGTGGGGCTCTCCGAGCGCGTGAACCACTATCCCAGCGAACTCTCCGGCGGGCAGCAGCAGCGGGTGGCCATCGCACGCGCGCTGGCCGTGAGACCCAAGCTGATGTTGTTCGACGAGCCGACCTCCGCGCTCGACCCCGAGCTGCGTCAGGAAGTCTTGCGCGTGATGCAGTCGCTCGCCGAGGAGGGCATGACCATGGTGGTCGTCACCCACGAGATGCAGTTCGCCCGCAAGGTCGGGACACGACTGATCTTCATGGAGCACGGCCACATCACGGTCGACGGACCGCCGGGCCAGTTGCTGGACAACCCGCCCAACCAGCGCCTGCGCGACTTTCTTCAGCACGTGGAGTGACATGCCGACATTGAATTACCTCGAAGCCGGAGGATCGCCGTTCGAGACGGGACGGACGCTGGGCCGCTTCGGCGCCGCGGCGATGCAGGACTATGCGCGGCAGTCGCCTGCATGGGCATCGGTGATGCACCATCGCGGCACACCCGCTGCCGCGGCGATGTCCGCCCTGGTGCGTTCGCGCTTCCCGCGCATATGGGACGAACTCCAGGGCCTCGCCACGGGGCTGGAGCTGCCCCTCGAAGACGTGTTCCTGTGGAACTGCCGCGGCGACCTGTGGGCCATGGCGCCCGACGGCTGCACCACGGTGCAGGAATCGACGGGCACGCTGCGCCGCATCACGCACAACGAAGACGGCGACCCGGCCTTCGCGGGGCATTGCGCGATCGCGGAATGCACCGTCGAGGGCAGTGTGCCCTTCACCTCCTTCGTCTATCCGGGCTCGCTGCCGGGCCATACCTTCGCCGTGACCGACGGCGGCCTCGCGATGACGGTGAACAACCTTCGATGCCTGAACGTGCGGCCGGGCGTTCCGCGCATGGTGCTCACACGGGCACTGCTCGAAGCCGCCAGCCCGCAGGATGTGCGCGAACTGCTCGCGTCGAACGAACGCGCGGGCGGCTTTCACCTCACGGTGGCGCATCGGACATCGCCCGGGCTGTTGAGCGTGGAGTTCAGCTCCGGGGCTTGCTCCATCGTGGAGATCGACGGGCGCCGGCTGCATGCCAACCATGCGCTGCACTCGTCGCTGCGCGACCTGTCGCAGATCGTCACGGGCTCTTCGCGGCACAGGCAGGAGCGCGGCGATGCGCTGCTGGCGGAAGATGGCGCGACGATCGATCCGCTGCGCCTGCTGGCCGACGGCAGCGATGCGTCGTTCCCGATCCTGCGTGCCGCCCCGGACGACAGCGACGCGGAGAACACGATGGCGACCGCCGACATCCGCATCGTCGCCGGCGCTTCGCATATCGAGTGGGAGGTGTACGAGCACCCGGCCCGGCCGCCGCGATTCCATATGATCGACGGCCATGCAAGCACCGAAAAAAGCCAGCGTGCCCGCCCAGCCTGATGCCGACGACACCGACGGCGCAGGCGGCATTGCGGACGGCGCCTCGCCGCCGCGAACCGTCGAGGAACTACGCGCACTGACGGTCAGCCTCGGGCGCGGCGACGCGCTGATCTCGATGGGCAGCAAGGCGCACAGCGTGCTGGCTCGCCTGGTCGAACGCCCGGAAGAGGTCGCGGTGCGCACCATCACCGAGCTGGCCGACTCGCTGGGCGTGAACGCATCGACGCTCACGCGCCTTGCCACCCGGCTGGGCTACGCCGGCTTCGTCGAGTTCCAGACTGTGTTCCGCGACGGACTGGCGTCGCGGCACCGCCACTTCTACAGCGAGCAGGCCGGCCGGCTGGTGGCGCACGCGTCGGAGCGTTCGCAGTCCGAAGGGCCGGGGCAGCGCCCGGAGATCGACACGATGGTGCAGATCGCCCGCGACTCGATCGCCAACACCGAAGGCTTTCTCGCGCAGCTGTCGGCCGACGAGCTGCAACAGGCTGCCCGGCTCCTTGCCGCCGCGCCACGGGTGCGGGTGCACGGCCTGCGGCAGTTCAGCGCGCTGGCGAGCTTCCTGGCCTACGGGCTGGCGATGGTGCGTGGCGACGTGGCGCTGCTCGATCCGCACGGGCTGGGCGTGGCCGAGGGGCTGGCGCAGCTGCAGCCCGGCGACCTGGTGGTGGTGACCAGCGTGGAGCCCTACACGCGCAGCATCGCGGAGACGGCCGAGGCCGCCGCCAAGGCCGGCATGGTCGTGATCGCCATCACCGACCATCGCGCCTCGCCGCTCGCGGCCTTCGCGAAGCACTCCTTCTTCGTGCCGCACGGCAGCACCTTCTTCAGCAACTCGATGGGCGCCTACGTCATCTTCTGCGAGGGCCTGCTGAACCTGGTCGCGACCGGCCTGGGCAAGAAGGCGCTGGAAGCGCTCGAGCGGCGCGAACGCTTCATCGCCGACCTGGGCATCGAGTAGGGCTGGCCGCGCTCGGCGCTCAGTCCTGGCTGTCGAAGCCGCCGAAGGCGATGTCCGGCGCGCTCGTGTTGTGCTTCGATGGCAGGCTGCGGCCGAAGCGCACCTGCGTGGCCTGAAGGCTCTTCACCTCCGGCAGCGGCAGCACCTGCTGCGCGGCACCGGGCGATGCCTGCCAGCGAACCTCGCTCACGTCGGCGTTGTCGGGCGTGACGTACATCGAGCGCAGCACCGCGAAGGGCTGGGCACTTGCCGTCGGTTTCGACAGCGTGACGTCGAGCGCGGTGCGCGTGCGGCTGATCTCGTCGACCTTCACTGCTGCGCTGCCGCCATCGGTGAAGCGTACGTGGATGGCCAGCGGCCGGGGCACGATGCGGATCGACGCGATGTTCACCACCGGCCGCGCGGCCGCCTCGACCGGGCCGAGCAGGAAGGACGAGCCGTACACGCCGTCGCCGAAGCGCGGCTCGGGCAGCGGCTTGATGCGCCAGTAGCCGTCGGACGGATAGAGCACGATGGCTTCGAGCGGCTTGCCGTTTTCCTTCCTGAACACCTGCAGCAGGTGGAAGCCGCGGTCCTTGCGCTTGCCTACCTGCACGGGCACGCGCTGCGGGCGCCAGAAGCTCGGCAGCGTCATGCCGACGACGCGCCACTGGGCGTTGTCCATCAGCACCACGGTGCGCTTGCGGAAGCGGTAGGCCGGGTCGGTGGGGTGCGCACCGCCGTCGAAGTTGCAGCCCGAGAAATCGGGCGCGGTGACGTCGTTGCCGATCTTGTCGAGGTAATCGGGCTGCAGCGCCTCGATGCGCATGCGGCGGATGCCTTCGCCGCGCAGGGTGAGCGAGACGTTGTCTTCCTCGGCGCAGGCGGTGGTGGTGGTGCCGTTCTCGACGGTGGCGGCGACAGGGGCCGCATTGGCCGGGCCGGTCGCGGCCAACAGCAGGGCGGCCAGGGCGCCGGGAAGAAGCGCGATGCGCGCGGCGGTCGAAAGGGGCATCGGGTCTCCGGTAAGAGGAAGGAGGGCGAGCGCGTTACTCGCGGCGCGCGATGAGATCGCTGAACAGCTTATGTTCGCATTCCGGGTCGGAGCATTTCTCGCAAGGCCATGACCACGAGGCGGGCTTCGCGTCGGACCGGGCGCGCGTGCGCGGCCGGCCCTCGTTGCCCGCGATGGAGACGATGGCGTTCCAGGCGCTGGCGAGCCGCTCGCCACCGGTGCCGTGCACGACCGCGTACGAGAGCTTCGCGCGTGCGAGCGCGGCGCGAACCAGCGTGTCGGTGGGTTGCTGCGCATGCGGGCCGTCGCGCATGTCGTCGGCCACCCAGGGCAGGTCGAGCGCGGTCAGCAGCGTGATGGCGAAGCGTTGTTGCGCGGCCAGCGCGGCGTCGTAGAGGGAGGTGTCGGCGAAGAGCTGTTCGCTGTAGACGGCTGTCATGAGCGCCGTGGTGTCGGCCACCACCACGCCGGTGGCCGCGGCCATCGCGATGCGGCGGGTCTGCTCGTCGGCGATGGCCTGCTGCTCGTCGGGGCGCGGCGTGCGGCCTTCGCGTTCGCACCATTCGCGCAGGTATTCGCTCACCAGCGTGACGGGCATGCCGCGGTCGTGCAGGCGCTGCGCGATGGCGCGGGCCAGTTCGGTCTTGCCGGTGCTCTCGGCGCCCACGAGGGCGATGACGCAACCGGTCGGCAGCACGGGCGTCATGCGCGCGCAGCCCCGGCAGAGGGCATGCGCTGGCGCCAGGCAAGGTAGCCGGCCACGCTGAGCACGGCGAACACCGCGTACAGCCCCACGGTGAGCCACAGGCCCTTGTGGATGAAGAGGCCCACGCTCACGACGTTCACCGCCAGCCAGATCAGCCAGTTCTCGATGAACTTGCGCCCGAGCAGGAATTGCCCCACCAGGCTCAGGCCGGTGGCGAAGCCGTCCCACCAGGGCACGTCGGTGTCGGTGAAGCGGCGCAGGAAGAGGGCGACCGCCGGCCATGCGAGCGCGCAGGCCAGCAGCGTGAGCACGATGCCGCGCGACGAAAGCCGGCTGACGCGCAGCGCGCTGCCGTCGGCCCGGTGGCCGCGCAGCCACTGCGCCCAGCCCCAGAAGGCGACGAGCGCGAAGAAGACCTGCAGCGAGGCGTCGCCGTAGATGCGCGCCTTGGCGAACACCGCCACGTAGAGCAACGAGCTGACGATGGCCAGCGGCCATCCCCAGTGGATCTCGCGCATGTTGCAGCCGACCATGGCGAGCGCCAGCGTCGACGCGACGAGCTCGAGCCAGCTCACGGGAGAGCCCAACAGCATGAACGCGGGGGCCGAGAGTAGCTCGGTCATCGGCTCGGCGGACGGAAGAAAGAAAAGGGGAGGAGAGGGGGGAAGGCCGAGGTCAGTGCGCGATCTGCACGAACACTTCGTTCGGCTTGACCATGCCGAGCTCGGCGCGCGCCCGTTCCTCGACCATCTCGAGGCCGTCCTTCAGGTCGTTGACCTCGGAACTCAGGCGCTCGTTGTTCAGCACGGCCTTGGCGTTGGCTTCCTTCTGGTCGGCCAGCTTGGTCCGCAGCTGGGCCACGTCGCGCACGCTGCCGCGCCCGTTCCACAGCTGCCACTGCAGGATGGCCAACAGGAGCAGCAGGACGATGGGAGGAACGAAGCGGGCGCGCATGCAGCGTGGCGTCCGGGCGTTACTTCAGGTTGTAGAACGCGCCGCGGCCGGGGTAGACGGCGATGTCGCCCAGGTCTTCCTCGATGCGCAGCAGCTGGTTGTACTTGGCGATGCGGTCCGAACGCGAGAGCGAGCCGGTCTTGATCTGGCCGGCGTTGGTGCCCACGGCGATGTCGGCGATGGTGCTGTCCTCGGTCTCGCCCGAGCGGTGCGAGATCACGGCGGTGTAGCCGGCGCGCTTGGCCATCTCGATGGCTGCGAAGGTCTCGGTCAGCGTGCCGATCTGGTTGATCTTGATCAGGATCGAATTGGCGATGCCCTTCTCGATGCCTTCCTGCAGGATCTTGGTGTTGGTGACGAACAGGTCGTCGCCCACCAGCTGCACGCGCTTGCCCAGGCGCTCGGTCAGGTGCTTCCAGCCGTCCCAGTCGCCTTCGTGCATGCCGTCTTCGATGCTGATGATCGGGTACTTGTCGACCCAGGTCGCCAGCATGTCGGTCCAGCTCTCGGACGTGAGCGAGAGGTTTTCGCCCGACAGCACGTACTTGCCGTCCTTGTAGAACTCGCTGGCCGCGCAATCGAGGCCCAGGGCGATCTGCTCGCCTGCCGTGTAGCCGGCCTTGTCGATGGCTTCCAGGATCAGCTGGATGGCCGCTTCGTGGCTCTCGACGCTGGGAGCGAAGCCGCCTTCGTCGCCGACGGCCGTGCTGATGCCGCGGTCACCCAGGATCTTCTTCAGTGCGTGGAACACTTCGGCGCCGTAGCGCACGGCCTCGCGGAAGCTCTTGGCGCCCACGGGGATGATCATGAATTCCTGCAGGTCGAGGCTGTTGTTGGCGTGCGCGCCGCCGTTGATGACGTTCATCATCGGCACCGGCAGCTGCATGCCGCCCATGCCGCCGAAGTAGCGGTACAGCGGCAGGCCCGACTCCTCGGCCGCGGCGCGGGCCACGGCCATCGAGACGGCGAGGGTGGCGTTGGCGCCCAGGCGGCCCTTGTTGTCGGTGCCGTCGAGGTCGATCATCGTGCGATCGAGGAAAGCCTGTTCGCTGGCGTCGAGGCCCAGCACGGCTTCCGAGATCTCGGTGTTGATGTTCTCCACGGCCTTGAGCACGCCCTTGCCGAGGTAGCGGCTCTTGTCGCCGTCACGCAGCTCGATCGCTTCGCGCGAACCGGTCGATGCGCCCGAGGGCACGGCCGCACGGCCCATGGTGCCCGATTCGAGCAGCACGTCGCACTCGACGGTGGGATTGCCTCGGCTGTCGAGAATTTCGCGGCCGACGATGTCAACGATTGCACTCATCTTCTGTCTTTCTCTTTCTGGTCTCTTTGGGCGGATGAATAGATGGGGGAACGGGTCGGAGGGAGCGGAAGGATCAGAGGCCTTCGACGGCGATCATGTTCATGATCGCTGCGCCGGCACGCGCCTCGCGCGCCTTCAGGTATTCGGGCGTCTCGTAGAAGGCCTTGGCCTTCTCGAAGCTGGGGAACTTGAGGATCACGACGCGCGTGGGCTTCCAGTCGCCTTCCAGCGGCTGGATCTGCCCGCCGCGCACGCACACCTCGGCGCCGTGCGCCTGCATGGCGACGGTCGACCACTTGCGGTATTCCTCGTACTGCGTCGGGTTCGTCACCTCGACGTGGGCGATGACGTATCCACTGCTCATGCCACGGCCTTCAGTGCCTTGTTGGTGCTGCCCGCGCCCTTTTCCTTGTGCTCGAGCGCCGCCTTGATGAAGGCGTTGAACAGCGGATGGCCGCCCCACGGGGTCGACTTGAACTCGGGGTGGAACTGCACGCCCATGAACCACGGGTGCACGTTCTGCGGCAGCTCGACGATCTCGGTCAGGTGCTCGCGCTGCGTGAGCGCGGAGATCACGAGGCCGGCGTTGCGCAGTTCGTCGAGGTAGTTCACGTTGGCTTCGTAGCGGTGACGGTGGCGCTCGGTGACCACGTCGCCATAGATGCTGTGGGCCAGCGTGCCGGGCGACACGTCGGAACTCTGCGCGCCCAGGCGCATGGTGCCGCCGAGGTCGGACTTCTCGTCGCGCGTCTTCACCGTGCCGTCGCGGTCCTTCCACTCGGTGATCAGCGCGATCACGGGGGTGGGCGTCTCGGGGTCGAACTCGGTGCTGTTGGCGTTCTTCAGGCCGGCCACGTGGCGGGCGTACTCGATGGTGGCGACCTGCATGCCCAGGCAGATGCCCAGGTAGGGCACCTTGCCTTCGCGGGCGAAGCGGGCGGCCGAGATCTTGCCTTCCACGCCGCGCTGGCCGAAGCCGCCGGGCACCAGGATGGCGTCGTACTTGGCCAGGCGGGACACGTCCTGCGGAGAGATGGTCTCGGAGTCGATGTAGTCGATCTTCACGCGGGCATGGTTCTTCATGCCGGCATGGCGCAGCGCTTCGTTGAGCGACTTGTAGCTGTCCGACAGGTCGACGTACTTGCCGACCATGGCGATCGACACTTCCTTCTGCGGATGCTCGACCTCGTACACCAGTTCGTCCCAGCGCTGCAGCTTGGCGGGCGGGGTGTTGATGCGCAGCTTGTCGCAGATCAGGCCGTCCAGGCCCTGCTCGTGCAGCATGCGGGGCACCTTGTAGATGGTGTCCACGTCCCACATCGAGATCACGCCCCATTCGGGCACGTTCGAGAACAGCGAGATCTTGGCGCGTTCGTCGTCGGGAATCGGGCGGTCGGCGCGGCACAGCAGGGCGTCGGCCTGGATACCGATTTCGCGCAGCTTCTGCGCGGTGTGCTGGGTGGGCTTGGTCTTGAGTTCGCCGGCGGCGGCGATCCAGGGCACGTAGCTCAGGTGCACGAAGGCCGAATTGTTCGGGCCCATGCGCAGGCTCATCTGGCGAACGGCCTCCAGGAAGGGCAGCGACTCGATGTCGCCCACGGTCCCGCCGATCTCGACGATGGCCACGTCCACCTCGTGCGCCGTGCCGATGCCGGCGCCGCGCTTGATGTATTCCTGGATCTCGTTGGTGATGTGCGGGATCACCTGCACCGTCTTGCCGAGGTAGTCGCCGCGGCGTTCCTTCTCGAGCACGGTCTTGTAGATCTGGCCGGTCGTGAAGTTGTTGGCCTTGCGCATCCGCGTGTTGATGAAGCGCTCGTAGTGGCCGAGGTCGAGGTCGGTCTCTGCGCCGTCATCGGTGACGAACACTTCCCCATGCTGGAAGGGCGACATCGTGCCGGGGTCGACATTGATGTACGGATCGAGCTTGATGAGGGTGACTTGGAGGCCGCGCGATTCGAGGATCGCGGCGAGCGAGGCGGAGGCGATTCCCTTGCCAAGGGAAGAAACGACACCACCGGTGACGAAGACAAATTTGGTCATGCCAGTTCCGGACGCTGTGAATCCGGGCAGTGGGAAATTGCGATTATAGGTGTGCCCTTCGCGACACCTTCCGCCAAGGGCTTGTTGCCCCGGGGGACGATGGCATGTGAGCAACAATACGCCCCATGCAAGATCTCGCCGGCAAACACATCGTCCTGGGCCTCACCGGAGGCATCGCCTGCTACAAGTCGGCCGAGCTGTGCCGGCTTTTCGTCAAGGCGGGAGCGACCGTCCAGGTGGTCATGACGGAGGCGGCCGAGCAGTTCATCACGCCCGTGACCATGCAGGCACTCTCGGGGCGTACCGTCTACACCTCGCAGTGGGACACGCGCGAGCCCAACAACATGCCGCACATCAACCTGAGCCGCGAGGCCGATGCGATCGTGCTGGCGCCCTGCAGCGCCGACTTCATCGCCCGGCTGGTGCAGGGCCGCTCCGACGACCTGCTGAGCCTGATGTGCCTGGCCCGTCCGATGGACCGCGTTCCGCTCCTCATCGCGCCGGCCATGAACCGCGAGATGTGGGTCCACCCGGCCACGCAGCGCAACCTGATGCAGGTGGCCGCCGACGGCGCGACCGTGCTGGGCGTGGGCAACGGCTGGCAGGCCTGCGGCGAGACCGGCGACGGCCGCATGCTGGAGCCGGCGCAGCTGCTGGAGGACATCACGGCCTTCTTCGCCCCCAAGCTGCTGGCGGGACAGAAGGTACTGGTCACGGCCGGCCCGACCTTCGAGGCGCTGGACCCGATCCGGGGCATCACCAATCATTCGTCCGGCAAGATGGGCTTCGCCATTGCGCGGGCGGCCCGCGAGGCGGGCGCGGAGGTCACGCTGGTGGCCGGCCCGGTGCACCAGCCCACGCCGCGCGGCGTGACACGCATCGACGTGCTTTCGGCGCAGGACATGCTCGAAGCCACCACCCGTGCTGCCCAGGGTGCTAGCATTTTTGTAGCTACGGCCGCCGTTGCCGACTGGCGCCCAGCCACCCAGAGCGACCAGAAGATCAAGAAGGACGGCAGCGGCAAGACGCCGGTGCTGAACTTCACCGAGAACCCGGACATCCTGCTCACCGTCGCGAAGAGCGAACGGGCCCAGTCGAAGAAGCTCTTCTGCGTGGGCTTCGCCGCCGAGAGCGAGAACCTCGCCGAGCACGCCAAGGCCAAGCGCGAGCGCAAGGGCATTCCGCTGCTGGTGGGCAACATCGGCCCGCTGACCTTTGGGCAGGACGACAACGCGCTGCTGCTGGTGGACGCCAACGGCGTGCGCGAGCTTCCGCGCGCACCCAAGCTCACGCTGGCGCGCGAGCTCATGACAGAGATCGCAGCGCGTCTTCCCGACTGGAGGGTCTGATGAATCCCCAATGGAACACCCCGCCGAATGGCGATTTCGCCCGTTATGTCGAGCGGCTGTCCGCGCAGGCGGCGCTGCCCAGGCGACCCGCGCCACCAGGCGAGCACGGGCTCGACGTCGGCATGACGACGACCTCGGGGCCGCAGCAGGGGCAGGGGCCCGTCACGGCCGCGATGCAGCGCGCTGAACTGCCGAACGGCGAGGTGCCGAGAAAACAGCCCGGCTCATTCGACCCGGTGCTGCTCAAGGTGCTGGGTGCCTTCGGCGCGGTGGTGTTCCTCGTGCTGTGGGCGGCGGGCGTGCCGTTCGGCGTGCTGGTGCTGCTCGCAGCGCTGGCCACGTGGTTCGGCAGGAAACTGAAGGGCGTGAAGCTCACCCCGGGTGTCGCCAAGTGGCAGCAGGTGCTCGAAGAGGCGGCACGCAAGCAAAGAGAACAGCAACAGAAGCAAGGCAACAACTAAGTGAAAGTCGACGTCCGCATCCTCGATCCGCGCATGGTGGATCAACTCCCTGCATACGCCACCCCCGGAAGCGCCGGCCTCGACCTGAGGGCCTGCCTCGATGCCCCCATCACGCTGGAGCCCAACGGCTGGCAGCTGGTGGGCACCGGCATCGCCATCCACCTGGCCGATCCGGCCTATGCGGCGCTGATCCTTCCGCGCTCGGGCTTGGGCCACAAGCATGGCATCGTGCTGGGCAACCTCGTCGGCCTGATCGACAGCGACTACCAGGGCGAGTTGAAGATCAGCGCCTGGAACCGCAGCGACACGCCCTTCGTGCTGAACCCGATGGAGCGGCTGGCGCAACTGGTGATCGTGCCCGTGGTGCAGGCGCAGTTTCGAGTCGTCACAGAATTTGCACCCACGCAACGTGGCGAGGGCGGCTACGGCTCCACCGGCAAACATTGAGCGAATCCTGAAGATCGGCTGGGTTTCGGGGCGGTAAAGAACGGAACCGGCGTGGGCTGTACGGCCTCGAAGGTTTCAGTGTGTGAACTGCGTCATCGCGGCGGATGCTGCGGCGTTAGTCAGGCACACGCAGGGTGCATGCATTCATGATGCATGCGCCGTTCTATCCGAGGAGCCTCCCAACATGAAGATCTCAATGCGCTTTGTTTCCGTCACCGCTTCCGTGCTGGCCCTGGCCACGCTCACGGCGTGCGTGGCACCGGCGCCGGTCTACCAGACCTCGCGCTATCCGTACCAGGCGCCCCCGCAGGCCATCCAGTACCGCGAAGCTTCCTACGTCGAATACGGCCACGTGGCCAACATCGAGGTGCTGCGCAGCGAAACCGCCGGCACCGGCACCACGGGCGGCGGCGCTGTCGCCGGCGGTGTGATCGGCGGCGTGGTGGGCAACCAGTTCGGGCGCGGCAACGGCCGTGCAGCGGCTACCGCCCTGGGCATCGTCGGCGGGGCCCTGCTGGGCAACACCATCGAGGCGCAGCAGAACGGCCCGCGTGCCTATGAAATCTATCGGGTGTCGGTGCAGACCGACCGCGGCGGCTACCGCGCCTTCGACGTGCAGAGCCCCGGCGACCTGCGCATCGGCGACCGCGTTCGCATCGACAACGGCCAGATTTCGCGCATGTAAGCGAACCCGATCCATCGGGATGCAAAAAAGCCGGGCACTGCCCGGCTTTTTCATGGGTGCTGCGCGGCAGTCAGTGCAGCGTCTGGTTGCCCGGCGCCATCGGCGCGACCTTGAAGAAGCCAGTGCCCGCCGTGCCGCGGCCCACTTCTTCCTCCGTGGCCTCGCGCACCGAGCGCACCGTGATGTCGAGCCGGATCGCGATGCCCGCCAGCGGATGGTTGCCGTCGAGCACGAGGTGATTGGGATAGATCTCCGCCACGGTGTAGATCGCGTCCTTCGGAATGTCGCCGTTCACGCCCTTGGGCAGGGCGGAGCCGTCGAAGGTCATGCCTTCTTCCGTGCCTTCGGGGAAAAGGGATCGCGGCTCCAGGAAGAGCAGCTGGTCGTTGAAGTCGCCGAAGCCCTGCTCGGGCTCGATCTGCAGCTGCACCCGGGCGCCCGGCTCATGGCCCTGCAGGGCCGCTTCGATCACGTCGAAGAGATCGTCGCCGCCGACCATGAATTCCACCGGCTCGTCGAGCACGTCCAGCACGTCGCCGAGCGTGTCTTTCATCGTCCAGGTCAGGCCGACCACGCATTGTTCAGAGATTTCCATTGCAGAATTCTCCCATGGAGATTAACGAACCGCTGCCCTTGCTGGGTGGCCTGAGCGCCGCGCAGTTCATGCGGCGGCATTGGCAGAAGAAACCCTTGCTCGTTCGCCAGGCGATACCCGCGATGGTGCCACCGATCGAGCGTTCCGAGTTGTTCGGGCTTGCCGAACGCGAAGATGTCGAATCGCGCCTGATCCGCCACGGCAAGGCCGGCTGGTCGCTCAAGCATGGGCCTCTGGCCCGGCGCGCGTTGCCGCCGCTGAAGCAGCCGGCCTGGACGCTGCTGGTGCAGGGCGTGGACCTGCATCACGAAGGCGTGCACGAGCTGCTGCGGCAGTTCCGCTTCCTGCCCGACGCGCGCCTCGACGACCTGATGATCAGCTATGCCAGCGACACCGGGGGCGTCGGCGCGCATTTCGACAGCTACGACGTGTTCCTGCTGCAGGCGCAAGGGCGCCGTCGCTGGTCCATCGGCAAGCAGAGCGACCTGCGGCTGCAGCCGGGCCTGCCGCTGAAGATCCTCGAGAACTTCGAACCCGAGCAGACCTTCGTGCTCGAGCCCGGCGACATGCTCTACCTGCCTCCCCGCTACGCCCACGACGGCGTGGCGGTGGGCGACGACTGCATGACCTGTTCCATCGGCCTGCGTTCGTCGGCACTCGGTGAACTCGGCGCCGACCTGCTGGCGCGCATGGCGCAGGCCTATGCGGAAGACCTGGAGGGCGCCGGGCCTGCCGAACTCGCGCGGTATCGCGATCCGACCCAGCCCGCGGTCGATGCACCCGCGGCCATGCCCGCAGCCCTGCAGGGCTTCGCACGCAAGGCCATCGAGGCCGCGCTGCGCGACGCCGATGCCGTCGACCGCGCGCTTGGCGAGTCGCTCACCGAGCCCAAGGCCAACGTCTGGTTCGGCGAAGGCGGCGAGGCGCCCGACGCCATGCAGCATGTGAAGCTCGATCGCCGCACGCGCATGCTCTACGACGCGCGCCACATCTACATCAACGGCGAGAGCTTTCGCGCGGGCGGCGCCGATGCGACGCTGATGCGCAAGCTGGCCGATCGCCGCGCACTCGGCCCGCGCGAACTCGCGCGCGCCAGCGAGGGCGCTCTTGCATTGCTCGGCGAGTGGTGCGAGGCAGGGTGGCTTCATGCCGGATGAGGCTCCCGCTCCTTCGCTGCCCGAAGGGCGCTTCGACGGCCGCGAAGCCTTCGACGCGCTCCTGCGCAACGCGCTTTCGGCCGCGGCGCGCGAGGGCTGGAAGGAGATCGTCTTCAGCGACCCCGACTTCGCCGACTGGCCCCTGGGCGAGCGCGCGACCATCGAGGCACTGCAGGCCTGGGCCGCGAGCGGTCGGCGCCTGATGCTGCTCGCGCAGCGCTTCGACGTGCTGGAGCGAGGCCATGCGCGCTTCGTGCCGTGGCGGCGTTTGTGGGACCACATCATCGAATGCCGCGCCACCGGCAAGGCCGCGGGCTCCGAAGTGCCGAGCGCCATCTGGACGCCCACGTGGTTCGTGCACCGCATCGACCCCGAACGCAGCAGGGGCGTGAGCGGCATCGATGCGCGCTCGCGACGCGAACTGCGCGAGGCCATCGAAGAGTGCTGGCGCCTCGGGCGCCCCGCCTTTCCCGCATCGACACTCGGCTTGTAAGCCAATGCCGCGAATGCGGCCGCGAGACATATTCGGGCGGATATGCAGGTCTAGAATTTTTTCGTTCCAGATCTTCATTGCCAAAGGAGTTTCCATGAAGAAGTCATCGTCCGTCCTGATCGCCTCGCTGATTGCCGCTGCCGCGCTCGTCGCCTGCGGGAAGAAGGAGGATGCAGCGCCGGCTGTCGTGACGCCGCCTCCTGCGCCTGTGACTGAACCCGCGCCAGCACCCGCTGCCCCGGCTCCCGCGCCATCGGCCGATCCGGGCGCATCGTCTTCGTCGTCTGCAACACCGGCTCCGGGCTCGCAGTCCGCGCTCGATGCCGCGAATGCGGCCACCGAGGCCGCGAAGAAGAATGAAGCGCCGAAGCAGTAAACAGCAGCGCTGCATCAGACATGCAAAAAGCCGCCATGAGGCGGCTTTTTTTCTTAGGAGAGAGTGAGCGTCTTCTGCCTTATTGCCTTGTGAGAGGCATTGTGCTCAGACGTCGAGCCAGGGCGAGCCCCCGCTGGCCGTGGCGGTCAGCATCTCCGACTCGTTGCCGCCCAGCGCCTCGGCCATGAGGCGACGCACGATCTCGGGCCGGTTGTTCTGCTCGCTCAGGTGTGCCGCGACCACGTGCCGCAGTCCGTCGTGAAGAAGCGCGCGTGCGATCTCCGCCGCGGCGACGTTCGACAGGTGCCCGTAGTTGCCGCCCACGCGGTGCTTCAGGAAAGGCGGATAGCTCGAGTTCGCCAGCAGTTCGCTGTCGTGGTTGAACTCCAGCAGCAATGAATGCACGCCGGCCAGCCGGTTCAGCACGTGCGTCGTTGCATGGCCAAGGTCGGTCAGTACGCCCAGGGTGCGCTTGCCGTCGGTACAGCGCAATTGCAGCGGTTCGCGCGCATCGTGCGGAACGGTGAAGGGCTGCACGCAGATGTCGCCGACCGTGAACTCGGCATCGTCGCGCGCCAGGTTCAGCAGGCCCTCGAAGTCGCGCCCGCCGGTGGCGAGCCAGGTGCCTTCGCTCATCCAGACGGGAATGCGGTTGCGCCGCGACAGCGAGTGGGCGCAGCCGATGTGGTCGCCATGCTCGTGGGTCACGAAGACCGCATCGATGTCGCTTGCGACAAGGCCCGCCTGGGCCAGCCGCAGGTCGAGCTGCTTGAGGCCGAAGCCGCAGTCGACGAGGAGGCGGGAGGTGCGGCCGGCGCTGGTCGTCTCGACCAGCGCGGCGTTGCCCGTGCTGCCGCTGCCGAGGCTTCGGAAGCGGAGCATGCGGGTTATCTCAGGTCGTCGGCGATGACCTTGACGATGCGCTCGGCGTTGACCGAGGTTTCGGGTGCACCAGCTTCGTTGAGCACCGACACCGTGGTGGCTTCGCCCTGGCCCTTGACCGAGATGCGGAACTTCGCAGGCGCTTCGGTCTTGCTCGAGCCACCGAACAGCTTGCCGAAGAAGCCAGGCTCCTTCTTGTCGGGGTTCGGCGGAACGTAGCGCACGTAGTAGAGGCCTGCGCTGCGGTCGCGGTCTTCCACGGTGAAGCCGGTGCGGTCGAGCGCGAGGCCGACGCGGCGCCATGCGCGGTCGAAGCCTTCGCTGATCTGCACGACCGGCTGGTTGCCGACCTTGGCGATGGTGGCGGTCTTGGGCGTCGCGGTGGTCGCGGCCAGGATCTTCGACTGCTCCTGCGACACGCCGAGCTTGACCATCAGGCGGCGCAGGAATTCGGTCTCGAGCTCAGGATCGCTCGGGCGGGGCTGCCACACGGTCTGGTCCTGGCGGGAGTTGTTGTAGACCTCCTGCATGCCGCGGTGGCTGATGAAGATCTCGGTGCCGGTCGTCGTGCGCTCCAGGCGGGTGCGGAAGCGGTCGAGTTCACCGGTCGAGTAGACCGAGTCGACCAGCTTGCCCAGCGTGCCGCGGATGATGTCCTGCGGCAGCTTGGCGCGGTTCTCGGCCCAGTCGGTTTCCATGATGCCCAGGTTGCGCTGGTCGGTGGTCAGCAGGAACCCGTTTTCCTGCCAGAAGTCCTTGACCGGGTCCCAGAGCTGGTCGGGCGTGCGGTTGATGACGATCCAGCGCTGCGTGCCCGAGCGCTCCATGCGCACGTCGCCGATGTTGGCCACGGCGGTGGGGATGCCCGGGGCATTGGCGATGCCGGCCTGGTAGGAGTTGGCCGTCACGGCGCCGCCGGGGATGGCGTAGCGGTTGTCGCGCGAAAGCTGGGAGAGATCGGGTGGGACTTCGAGCGTCGGGGCCTTGCCTGCGCTCTTGTAGTCGATCTTGTCGCTCTCGAGGACGGAGCAGGCGGCGAGGCTGGCAACGAGGGCCAGCAGTGCAAGTCGCGAAAGGTTCTTCAACGTCGTCTTCCTTGTTGGAATGGTTCGGTCAATCTAGGGGCCGCAGTGCCCGCCGCCATCTCTGAGCGCGGTTCGGGCAAAAGGTTGCTTAACCTTGCTGCGGCCAGGGGAAAGGCGGGTCCGGGACGTGCTGGAGGGGAGTGCTCAACCCTTCAGCAGGCCGGTGGCGCGCAGGGCGCCTTCGACCGCCGGGCGGCTTGCTTCGCCGAGTTCGGTGAGCGGCAGGCGCAGCGCGCCGCCACACAGGCCGAGCCGTGCCATGGCCCACTTCAGCGGGATGGGGTTGGGCTCGACGAACAGGTTGCGATGCAGCGGCATGAGTTCGAACTGGATCTCCATGGCGCGCTTGACGTCGCCCGCCAGCGCGGCCACGCACAGCTCGTGCATCTTGCGCGGCGCGATGTTGGCCGTGACGCTGATGTTGCCCTGGCCGCCGCAGAGCATGAGCGCGACCGCGGTCGGGTCGTCGCCTGAATAGACGGCGAAGTTCTTCGGCACTTCGCGGATGAGCCACTGGGCCCGCTCGATGTTGCCGGTGGCTTCCTTGATGCCGATGATGCCGGGCACCTGCGCCAGGCGCAGCACGGTGTCGTGCGCCATATCGGCGACGGTGCGGCCGGGCACGTTGTACAGCACGATGGGCAGGTCGCCCACGGCCTCGGCGATGGCCTTGAAGTGCTGGTACTGGCCTTCCTGCGTGGGCTTGTTGTAGTAGGGAACGACCTGCAGCTGCGAGTCGGCGCCCACGCCCTTGGCGAACTTGGCGAGCTCGATGGCTTCCTTGGTGGAATTCGCGCCGCAGCCGGCCATCACGGGCACTCGGCCCTTGGCCTGCTCGACCGAGACGCGGATGATTTCGCAGTGCTCCTCGACATCGACCGTCGGCGATTCGCCGGTGGTGCCGACCACGCCCAGGCAGTCGGTGCCTTCTTCGATGTGCCAGTCGATGAGTCGCCGCAGGGCGGGGTAGTCGACACTGCCGTCGTCGTGCATCGGCGTGACGAGCGCGACGATGCTGCCTGTCAGTTGCTCCAAGGGGAATCTCTTTGTCGGTGGACGAAAGCGCCGATTCTACTTACTCCGGCGCCCCGCCAGACAGCAGCCCCGGCCCCCTCAGTTTCCCTTAAGGACGGGCCGGGCCGGCTGCCCGGCATCGGATGCGGCCGGGCGAATGGCGGCGATGCGCTGCACGAAACGCTCCGGCTGCGCGATGAAGCCGTCTTCATAGGCCACCACGCGCAACCCGGCGCAGGCCGCCAGCAGTTCGCCCGGCTGCAGCAGGAAGTCGGGCCGCGAGGGCTTGCCGACGGTCTCGTTGCCGGCGGCGAAAGTCTCGTAGAGCAGCACGCCGCCCGGCGCCACCGCGCCCACGATGTCGGCCATGCGCGGCCGCCAGAGGTAGTTGGTGACGATCACGGCACCGAAGGCCTGGCCCGGGAAGGGCCAGGGGCCGGATTCGATGTCCGCCTCGACGACCTTGCCGAATGCGCCGGCGGCCTCGACGGCCTCGGGAGACCGGTCGACGCCGGTGACCGTGTGCCCGCGTCCGGCGAACCACTTCATGTGCCGCCCGCCGCCGCAGGCCACGTCCAGCACGCCGGCCCCGGGCGCGAGCAGGTGCGACCAGCGGACGATCCACTCGGAAGGGGCTCCCAGGCCGTGCACTGGCGCTATTTCTTTCATAGCAATCCGAAGCTCAGAAGCAGGACCAGATCTGGTCGACCAGCGTCACGAGGAAATCCGGATGCACGTACAGCGCGAACACGCCGCCCAGCACCACCAGCGCGGCGGCCAGCCAGCCGGCGTGGGCGATGTGGTTGCGCATCTGCGGAGTCATGGCGCTGTTCTACACGCAAACCGGCTCACGGGTCAGCCCGCGGCGCCTACCGGCTGGGGACTGCGGGCGATCGCGCTTTCCTTCACCGGCAGGTTGACCACCGCCGCGAACACGCCCAGCGCGATCGCGATGTACCAGACGATGTCGTAGCTGCCCGTGGTGTCGTACAGATAGCCGCCGAGCCACACGCCCAGGAAGGAGCCGACCTGGTGGCTCAGGAACACGAAGCCGCTGAGCATCGACAGATGCGCCACGCCGAAGATGCCGGCCACGATCGCGTTGGTCGCCGGCACCGTGGAAAGCCACAGGAAGCCCATCGCCGCGGAGAACAGATACACGCTCATCGGCGAGATCGGTGCCATCAGGAAGAGCGCGATCGACACCGCCCGCGCGAAATAGATGGCGGCCAGGATCTTCCGCTTGGCCAGCTTCTGCCCCAGCAGCCCCACCGTGTAGGTGCCGAACACGTTGAATAGCCCGATCAGCGCCAGCGCATAGCCCGCCACCTCGGCCGGCAGGCTGCGGTCGCGCAGGTAGGTCGGCATGTGGATGCCGATGAACGCCAGCTGGAAGCCGCAGACGAAGTAGCCCGCCATCAGCAGCCCGAAGCTCGGGTAGCGGAAGGCCTCGCCGACCGCCTGCATCACCGACTGCTCGCGGTGCCCGGCCTGCGCCGCCGTCTTCGGCTCGCGCAGCCCGAAGGCCAGGGGAACGATCACCAGCGCCAGCACCGCCACCACGGCCAGCGCCGTCTGCCAGCCGAGGTGGCCGATCAGCCGGCCTTCGATGGGCGCCATCAGGAACTGGCCGAACGAGCCGGCCGCGGCCGCCACACCCATGGCCCACGAGCGCCGCTCGGCCGGAATCTGCCGCCCGATCACGCCGTAGATCACCGCGTAGGTCGAGCCCGCCTGCGCCGCGCCGATCAGGATGCCCGCGCTCAGCGTGAAGAGCAGCGGCGTCGGCGAATGCGCCATGCCGAAGAGCCCCAGCGCGTAAAGGATGGAGCCGCCGATCAGCACCCGGAACGCGCCGAACCTGTCGGCCAGCATGCCCGCGAATACGCCGAAGATGCCCCAGGAAAGATTCTGTATGGCCAGCGCGAAGGAAAAGGTCTGCCGGCTCCACTCCTGCGCCTGCGTGATCGGCTGCAGCCACAGGCCGAAGCCGTGGCGTATGCCCATCGACAGCGTGACGATCATCGCCCCGCAGAAAAGGACCTGTTTGATCGAAAGGGCGGGGGCGGCGGGAGATTGCATGACTTCGAATGTAACTATTCGCCTGCTCGGGCAGGTGGCGCGGTGGCCAAAGCCATTGATGATTTATCGGCGGCTTTTCGATGCGGCGGACGCATCAAAAGCCGCGGGTTTCAGCGTGCTGTCGCGCCGGCGACAGCGCGTGCCCCGGGAAAGCCGTGCGCGCAGGCCCGCCAGGTCAGCCACAGCGCCGGCGCCAGCAGCACGAGCAGCGACCAGGGCAATGCCCCCGCGCCGCCGCCTTGCAGCAGCAGGCCGCCGATCAGGCCTCCGCCCGCGATGGCGAGGTTCCACGCCGTGACCACCATCGACTGCGCCACGTCCGCCGATTCGCCCGCCGCCTGCGCAGAGGCGGTCTGGAACAGCGTGCCCGCGCCGCCATAGGCCAGGCCCCAGATGGCCACGCCCAGGTACACCGCTGCCGCCGACCCGGTGGCGGAGCCGAGCAGCAGCGCCGTCAGCCCGAACGCCGCCGTGCTCGCCAGCACCAGTTCGCGCAGCCAGCGGTCGATCAGCACGCCCGTCGCCCAGATGCCCGCCAGCGAGGCCGTGCCGAAGACCAGCAGCACCAGGTCGACCCGCGCGCCCAGTCCGGCATGCACCAGGAACGGCGCGATGTAGGTGTAGAGGATGTTGTGCGCCAGCACGAAGGCCAGCATCACCCCGAGCACAGGCCGCACGCCCGGCAGCAGGAACACGCGCCTCACGCTCTGGCGGCGCGCGGCTTCCTGGCCGGGAAAGTCGGGCACCTTCCAGCGCACCCAGCCGAGCAGCAGCACCGACAGCGCCGACATCACCAGGAAGGCCGGACGCCAGCCCACGCCCGTGCCCAGCAGCGTGCCCGCCGGAATGCCCAGCGACAGCGCCAGCGGTGCGCCCAGCATGGCGACCGCGATCGCGCGGCCCTGCATCGACGGCGGCACCATGCGCCCCGCGTGCCCGGCCACCAGCGCCCAGAGCAGCCCCGCGAACACGCCGGCGAAGAAGCGCGCGGCCAGCGTCAGCGGATAGCTGTGGGACAGGGCGGTGATCGTGTTGACGACCGCGAAGCCGCCGATCGCCAGCATCAGCAGCGGACGCCGCCGCCAGCCGCGCGTGAGCGCCACCAGCGGAATGGCAGCGACCAGCGAGCCGAGCGCATAGACCGTCACCAGCTGTCCGACCAGCGCGGGCGTGACGGCGAGGCTCGCGCCTATCTGCGGCAGCAGGCCGGCCGGCATGGCTTCGGTGAGGATCGTGATGAAGCTGGCGGCCGCCAGCGCAAGCAGGCCGGACAGCGGCAGCCGTGCTCTGGAAGGGGAGGAATTCGGGTTGAAGGATGTCATGCGGCCAACGATAGGAAGAAGCCGACTCCGGAAAAAGGGGGATACAGTTCCACTCAATACGGACATTAGGGTCCGCAATGGAGCAAAGCCATGGACAGCCTCAGCGGCTTCACCGTCTTCATCCAGGTCGCCGAAACCCGCAGCTTCGTCACTGCCGGCCGCGTGCTCGGCGTTTCCGCGTCCGCCGTCGGCAAGCGCGTGGCGCGGCTGGAGGAGCGGCTGGGCGTGCGGCTGTTCCACCGCAGCACCCGCAGCATCACGCTCACCGCCGAGGGCGCGCTGTTCCTCGCGCGCAGCCGCCGGGTGCTGGCCGAGATCGAGGCGGCGGAGCAGGAGCTGTCCTGCTCGGCCGGTTCGCCGCGCGGCAAGCTGCGCGTGAGCCTGCCGCTGGTCAGCTCGCTGGTGCTGCCGCTGCTGGCCGACTTCATGTGCGAGTACCCGGACGTCGAACTCGACCTCGACTTCAGCGACCGGCTCGTCGACGTCATCGAGGAGGGCTTCGATGCCGTGGTGCGCACCGGCGAACTCACCGATTCGCGGCTCTCGGTGCGTCGTCTGGGCCAGTTCTCGCAACTGCTGGTGGCTTCGCCCGACTACCTGGCGCGCCACGGCGTGCCCCTCGTGCCTGCGGACCTGGCGCAGCACGCATGCCTGCATTACCGCTACCCGGCCACTGGCAAGGTGGAGGTCTGGCCCCTTGTGCCGGGGCCCGACGGTGCAGAGGTGAAGCCGCCGGTCTCCATGATCTGCAACAACATGGAAACCCGCCTGTGCTTCGCGCTGCGTGGGCGCGGCATCGCCTTGCTGCCGGATTTCTGCGTGCGCGAGGCGCTGGCCGCGGGCGGGCTGCGCAGCGTGCTGGCCGAACACGTGCGCCCCCACGCCATCGACTTCGGCGTCCTGTGGCCTTCGGGACGCAATCCGTCGCCGAAGGTGCGCGCCTTCATCGACTTCCTGGGTGCCCGCATGTTCGCGTCGTGAGCGGTTCCTGTATGGGTATCCAGTTGTTTGGCGGCGACTGACTACAATCCGCCCCCATGGCGACTCCCCCCAAGACTCCCCCCAGCTCATCGTCCGCATCCTCCGGCTACTCGGAAGGCTCCATCCGCGTGCTCAAGGGCCTCGAGCCCGTCAAGCAGCGCCCGGGCATGTACACCCGCACCGACAACCCGCTGCACATCATCCAGGAAGTGCTCGACAACGCCGCCGACGAGGCGCTCGCGGGCCATGGCAAGAAGATCAAGGTCACGCTGCACGCCGACGGCTCTGTCAGCGTCGAGGACGACGGCCGCGGCATTCCCTTCGGCCTGCACCCCGAAGAAAAGGCGCCCGTGGTCGAGCTGGTCTACACCCGGCTGCACGCCGGCGGCAAGTTCGACAAGGGCTCGGGCGGCGCCTACAGCTTCTCGGGCGGCCTGCACGGCGTGGGCGTGTCGGTGACCAATGCGCTGTCGAAGCGCCTCGAGGTGGCGACCCACCGCGAGGGTTCGATAGCAAGGCTGGCCTTCAGCGGCGGCGACGTGATCGAGCAACTCGAGGTGCGCAAGCTCGAAGCCGGCGAGCGCAAGCAGGGCACCACCGTGCGCGCCTGGCCCGACGCCAAGTATTTCGAGACCGCCGCACTGCCCATGGGCGAACTCACGCACCTGCTGCGCAGCAAGGCGGTGCTGATGCCCGGCGTGAGCGTCACGCTGGTCAACGAGAAGACCAAGGAAACGCAGCAGTGGCTCTACAAGGGCGGCCTGAGCGACTACCTGATGCAGACGCTCAACGGCGACCCGGTCATTCCGCTCTTCGAGGGCAGCGGCCATGCCGACAAGAACGCCGACAACTTCGCCGAAGGCGAGGGCGCCGACTGGGCCGTGGCCTTCACCGAAGAAGGCCAGCCGGTGCGCGAGAGCTACGTCAACCTGATTCCCACCAGTGCCGGCGGCACGCACGAAAGCGGGCTGCGCGACGGCCTGTTCAATGCGGTGAAGAGCTTCATCGAGTTGCACTCGCTGCTGCCCAAGGGCGTGAAGCTGCTGCCCGAGGACGTGTTCGCGCGCGCCTCGTACGTGCTGAGCGCCAAGGTGCTCGATCCGCAGTTCCAGGGCCAGATCAAGGAGCGCCTGAATTCGCGCGACGCGGTGCGCCTCGTGTCGAGCTTCGTGCGTCCCGCGCTTGAGCTGTGGCTCAACCAGCACGTCGACTACGGCCGCAAGCTGGCCGAACTGGCCATCAAGGCCGCCCAGACCCGCCAGCGCGCCGGCCAGAAGGTCGAGAAGCGAAAAGGCTCCGGCGTGGCGGTGCTGCCCGGCAAGCTGACCGACTGCGAGAGCAAGGACACCAGCCACAACGAAGTCTTCCTGGTCGAGGGCGATTCCGCCGGCGGCAGCGCCAAGATGGGCCGCGACAAGGAAAGCCAGGCCATCCTGCCGCTGCGCGGCAAGGTGCTCAACACCTGGGAAGTGGAGCGTGACCGGCTCTTCGCCAACACCGAAATCCACGACATCTCGGTGGCCGTGGGCGTCGATCCGCACGGCCCCAACGACACGCCCGACATGAGCGGCCTGCGCTACGGCAAGATCTGCATCCTGAGCGATGCCGACGTGGACGGCTCCCACATCCAGGTGCTGCTGCTCACTCTTTTCTTCCGGCACTTTCCGAAACTCATCGAAGCCGGCCACGTGTATGTCGCGAAGCCGCCATTGTTCCGGGTCGACGCCCCCGCACGCGGCAAGAAACCGGCCTCCAAGGTCTATGCTCTGGACGAAGGCGAACTGACCGCCACGCTCGACAAGTTGCGTAAAGACGGCGTGCGCGAAGGCGCCTGGAGCATCAGCCGCTTCAAGGGCCTGGGCGAAATGAGCGCGGAACAATTGTGGGAAACCACGCTCAATCCGGACACCCGGCGCCTGATGCAGGTCCAATTGGGCCGGTTCGATTTCACGTCCACCCAGGGCGAAATCACCAAGCTGATGGGCAAGGGCGAAGCGGCGGCGCGGCGCGAGCTCATGGAGTTGCGCGCCGACGATGTCGATATCGACGTCTGATTCCGGCCGGAACATTTCTCACGACAGGGCATGAACGGGCACAAGATCATTTGCGGTTCGCTGGCAGGGGCTTGCGTTGCTGGAGCGGCAGGACTGCTGCTGGCTCAGCGCGACCCGGTCGGGCAGGCCGCGAACATGTTCTTCGCCGGTGTCTGCATCCTGCTGGCATTCGTGTTCGTCTGGATGGGTTGGTGGGATGACGCGGTGAACGACAACGCCGAGCCCGGCAGGATCGAGCGCGTTGTCGCCACCACATGGCTCTGGATGCGCCGCGTTCTTTGCTGGAGTGCCGCGCTGGTCTTCCTGGGGATGGCCGTGTCGATGATCCTCAATGGCGTCGTACTCGAGCACATGCCCGTCTTCCTCATCGTTCTTGCATTGGGCGGCATGTCGCTCTGGGTCGGGCTGAAGGGTGGCGGCCAGGTTCAAAGCATGGGTGACGACGCCGCAGTCCACGCCGAGCGCCGCAAGCGCTACGGCTGGTGGTTCTGAGCACAGGCCCCGCATCGCCATGAAACGCTGGTTCCGCCCATTCATGCTGTCCGCAGCCCTCGTGCTGTCGCTGCAGGGCGCGCACGCCGCCGACATCTACGGCTACATCGACAGCAAGGGCAACGCGCACTTCGCCTCCGAGAAGATCGACGAGCGCTACCAGATCTTCTTCCGCGGCGGCCAGAGCTTCGACACCGCCAACGGCATCTCGCCGCTGGGCCGTGGCATCGGCAAGCTCGACGGCAAGGTGCCGGCCGCCTCGCAGAGCCTGCTCGCCATGTTCGAGGCCTCGCCCAGCTACAAGATCGCCAAGTCGGCGCTTCGTGATGCGTCGAACAAGCACGCCATCGACTACGAGCTGCTGCAGGCGCTGGTCGCGACCGAGTCGGGCTTCGACGCGCAGGCCGTCTCGCCCAAGGGCGCGATGGGCCTGATGCAGCTGATGCCGGCCACCGCGCAGCGGTACGGCGTGTCGGCGGACAAGCGCGCGACCATCGAGAAGAAGCTGTTCGACCCGCGCATCAACATCGCCGCCGGCTCGCGCTACCTGCGCGACCTGATCGCGATGTTCCCGGGGCAGATCGAGCTCGCGCTGGCCGCCTACAACGCGGGCGAGGGCGCGGTGCAGCGCGCGGGCAACAAGATCCCGAACTACAAGGAAACGCAGAACTACGTGCAGACCGTGCTGCAGCTGTATGCGTACCTGAAGCCCTCGGTCGCCACCGGCGGCAGTGCCGTTGCGCGCGGAGGCAAGACGCCGGGGCGCATCCGCATGGAGCTGACGGTGCCGCAGGGTGGCGCCCTCGGCCGCGGCAACATGCCTTCCGACGCGCCGCGCAACATGCCGACCATGCCCGACATTCCCGAGCCTTCTTCTTCAGCCGTGCCGACGGGCGCGGCCGATGCGCCGGGCACGCCGTTGTCCTGATCGACTGGAGGAGGGGAGGCCATGGATCGTCGAAGTTTCGTTCTCGCTACCGCTGCCGGCATGGTCGCGGGCGCAGCGCGTGCGCAGCACCCGGCCACGCACGACACGCTGCCGGCCGTGCCCTCGTCGGCCGAGCCCTATGCGCGCCTGCAGGGCGGCGTGCCGCACCACATGACGCCCGAGCAGGAAGCCCAACGCTTCACCGAGAGTTCCGCGCCGCCCGGTCCGCAGGGCCGCTGGGAGCCGCGCGCGGCACTTCCGATCCCGCGCAGCGAGATGGCCTGGGCCGCCGCCGCGATGGGCCGCATGCACGTGGTCGGCGGTTACGGCGAAGGCAATGTCAACCGCGACTACCACCACATCTACGACCCGAAGGCCGACCGCTGGCTCGACGGCGCGCCGCTGCCGCGAGGCGCCAACCATGTCGCGGTAACGGCCGATGGCGGCCGCGTCTATGCGCTGGGCGGCTTCGTCGAGCAGAACCGCCGCTCGGACACCAACGCCTACGTCTACGACATCGCCGCCAACCGCTGGAGCGCGATCGCGCCGCTGCCGCGCCCGCGTGGCGCCGCCGCCGCGGTGATGCTCGACGGCGCGCTGCACCTGATCGGCGGCGCTTCGGAGCCCGCGGCGGAACGCGCGAGCGTCGGCTGGCACGAGGTCTACGATCCCAAGGCCGACCGCTGGTCGGCACGCAAGCCGCTGCCCGGTGCGCGCGACCACGTCGGCTGCGTGTCGCACGGCGGCCAGATCCACGTGATCGGCGGGCGCTTCAACACCTTCGAATACAACACCGACCTGCACCACGTCTACCTGCCCGCGCGCGACACCTGGGAGCTGCGCTCGCCGCTGCCCACCGCGCGCTCGGGCCACGGGCTCGTCGTGTATCGCGGACGCTTCTTCGCCATGGGCGGGGAGGGCGGCATCCTCGTCAACGGTGTGCCGCGCCAGGCGAAGGTGTTCGGCCAGATGGAAAGCTACAACCCCGTGGACGACACCTGGCAGCGACACGCCCCGATGACCACGCCGCGCCACGCCGTGGGCGCGGCTGTCATCGGCGACTGGATCTACGTCGCGGGCGGTGGCGCGGTGCTCGGCGGTGCCGTGCAGTCCGCCGTCCACGAAGCCTTCACACTGGGCTGAGCGCGCAGCCCGCAGCAACAACAACAGTTTTTCTCACCAGCTCTTTCATGGATTCCCAACCTCCGCTCGATCTCCAGGGGCCCACCGACGGCGACACCACCCTGACCCTCGCCGACTACGCCCAGACCGCCTACCTCGAATACGCGCTCAGCGTGGTCAAGGGCCGCGCGCTGCCCGATGTGTCCGACGGCCAGAAGCCGGTGCAGCGCCGCATCCTGTACTCGATGTCGCGCATGGGCCTGGGCTTCGGCGGCACCAACGGCACCGTGGGCGCCAAGCCCGTGAAGAGCGCGCGCGTGGTCGGCGACGTGCTCGGCCGCTTCCACCCGCACAGCGATCAGGCCGCCTACGACGCGCTGGTGCGCATGGCGCAAGATTTTTCGCAGCGCTACCCGCTGGTCGACGGCCAGGGCAACTTCGGCAGCCGCGACGGCGACGGCGCAGCCGCCATGCGATACACCGAAGCGCGCCTGGCGCGCATCACCAGCCTGCTGCTCGACGAGATCGACGAAGGCACGGTCGACTTCATTCCCAACTACGACGGCAGCACCGAAGAGCCGCGCCTCCTGCCCGCGCGGCTGCCCTTCACGCTGCTCAACGGTGCGAGCGGCATCGCGGTCGGCCTCGCCACCGAGATCCCGAGCCACAACCTGCGCGAAATTGCCGACGCCTGCGTGGCGCTGATCAAGTCGAACGGCAAGCTCAGCGAGGAAGAACTCTTCGCCATCGTGCCCGGCCCCGACTATCCGGGCGGCGCGCAGATCATCAGCAGCCCGACCGACATCGCCGACGCCTACCGCACCGGCCGCGGCTCGCTCAAGGTGCGTGCGCGCTGGAAGATCGAAGAGCTGGCGCGCGGCCAGTGGCAGCTCGTGGTCAACGAACTGCCGCCGGGCGTGAGCTCGCAGCGCGTGCTGGAAGAAATCGAGGAAATCACCAATCCCAAGGTCAAGGCCGGCAAGAAGGCGCTGAGCGCGGAGCAGACGCAGCTCAAGGCCGCGATGCTGTCGGTGCTCGACGTGGTGCGCGACGAGTCCAGCAAGGACGCCGCCGTGCGCCTCGTGTTCGAGCCCAAGACCTCGCGCATCAGCCAGGAAGAGTTCATCACCACGCTGCTCGCGCAGACCTCGCTCGAGACTTCGTCGCCGATCAACCTCACGATGGTCGGCATCGACGGCAAGCCCACGCAGAAGTCGCTGCGCCAGATGCTCAACGAGTGGATCGCCTTCCGCGAGATCACCGTGGAGAAGCGCTCGCGCTTCCGCCTTGGCAAGGTGCAGGATCGCATCCACATCCTCGAAGGCCGGCAGCTGGTGTTGCTGAACATCGACGAGGTGATCGCGATCATCCGCGCTGCGGAAGATCCGAAGGCGGCGCTGATTGCGCGCTTCAACCTCAGCGAGGTGCAAGCCGAGGACATCCTCGAAATCAGGTTGCGCCAGCTTGCGCGGCTCGAAGCCATCAAGATCGAGCAGCAGCTCAAGGAGCTGCGCGAGGAGCAGAAGAAGCTCGAAGACATCCTCGCCAGCCCTGCCGCGCTGCGCCGCCTGCTGGTGAAGGAAATCGAAGCCGACGCCAAGACCTTCGAAGACGCGCGCCGCACGCTGATCCAGGCCGAGAAGCGCGCCGTGGCCGAGGTGAAGGTGGTCGACGAGCCCGTTACCGTCATCGTGTCGCAGAAGGGCTGGGTCCGCGCGCAGAAGGGCTGGGCCAGCGAGAAGGCGGCCGGCAACGGAAACGGCGCGGCGCCCGAATACAGCTTCAAGTCGGGCGACGCGCTCTACGAGGCCTTCGAATGCCGCAGCGTCGACACGCTGCTGGTCTTCGGCAGCGCCAAGGACAAGAGCGTGCGCGTCTACACCGTGCCCGTGGCCTCGCTGCCGGGCGGTCGCGGCGACGGCCAGCCCGTCACCACGCTCATCGACCTGGATGCCGGCACGCACGTCACGCACTTCTTCGCAGGGCCGGTGGGTGCCAGCCTGCTGCTGGCCAACACCGGCGGCTACGGCTTCATCGCCACGGTCGAGAACATGATGTCGCGCCAGCGCGGCGGCAAGGCCTTCATCGACGTGGGCGAAGGCGAGCAGCTTTGCCGTCCGTCGCTCGTGGGCGGCGCGAGCGGCGCCGAGCCGATGCCCGCGGCTACGCACGTGGCCTGCGCCTCGACGGGCGGGCGCATCCTGACCTTCGACATCGCTGAGCTCAAGAGCCTGCCCAAGGGTGGCCGCGGCCTCACGCTGATCGACCTGGAAGCCAAGGACACCCTGGCCGGCGCGGCCGCCTACACGCGCAGCGTGAAGATCGAAGGCATCGGCCGCGGCGGCAAGGAGCGCGAGGAAACGCTGGAGATCCGCACGCTGAACAACGCGCGCGGCAGCCGCGCGCGCAAGGGCAAGGCGGCCGACCTCGGCTTCAAGCCGGCGAGCATCGTGCGGGTGCAATAGCCATGGGCGGCATCGACATCAGCGTCATCGGCATCTTCATCGCCGTGGTTACCGGCATCGGCAGCTATGTGCTGGGCCGGCGCATGCGCGAGAAACGGGCGGCGAAGAAGCGCGACAAGGACCGCATCGCCGCGCAGGCGAACGAAACGCGCCAGGTGCGGCGCGCCCGCGAGCGCAAGGAGCGCGGCGGGTAGTCCTCCGCCGGCTCAGGAAGGGAAGGGCCGATCAGCGCAGATCGGTCCACCAACGCGTGTTGGTGCGCGCGGCTCCCACCGTCACCACCTCGCCGATCACCGGCGTGGCCAGTTCGATCTTTTTGGCCTCAGTGAGGGCCGCGATGCGGTCCAGCGGATCGCGCCAGGCGTGGAAGGCGAGATCGAAGGTGCTGTTGTGCACCGAGAAGAACACCTTGCCGCGCAGGTCCTCGAAGGCCTGCACGCTCTGCTCGGGCGTCATGTGCACGGCGGGCCACATGCTGTCGTAGGCACCGTTCTCCATCAGCGCAATGTCGAAGCCGCCGAAGCGATCTCCGATCTGCTTGAAGCCCGGAAAGTAGCCCGAGTCGCCGCTGTAGAAGATGCGCTGGTCGCCGCTTTGCACCACCCATGAGGCCCACAGCGTGCGGTCGCGGTCGCCCAGCGTGCGGCCCGAGAAGTGCTGCGCGGGCGTGGCGGTGAGCTTCACTCCGTCGTGTTCGGCGGACTGCCACCAGTCGAGCTCGGTCACGCGCTCGGCCGGCACGCCCATCGCCACCAGCCGGGAGCGCACGCCCAGCGGCACGAAGTAGCGCTTCACGTCCTTCGAGAGGTATTCGATGGTCGCCACGTCGAGGTGGTCGTAGTGGTCGTGCGAGAGGATCACGCCCTCGATCGACGGCAGATCCTCGAGCGCGATCGGCGTCTTGTGAAAGCGCTTCGGCCCCGCCCACTGCACGGGCGACGCGCGGTCGCTGAACACCGGGTCGATCAGCCAGTACTTGTCGCGCAGCTTCAGCAGGTGCGACGAATGGCCCAGGCGCACCACGTGGTTGGTCTTCGTGTCGAGCGCATCGAGGGTGGGTTTGTCCAGCGGCTTCACGGGAATGGGGTCGACCGGCACGGTGTCGACCTTGCTGCCCACGATGAAGCGCGACCAGATGCGCCATGCGCTGGCCTGCGCGGGCAGGTCGGGGTTGGCCATGTTGTGGAAGCCGCCGTCCTTGAACTGGGGCGAGTTCTCGTAGCGCGTCTCGCCACCGCCGGCGGCGCTGCAGCCGGCGACGAAGGCGCAGCCTGCCGCGGCGAGCGCGGTGCCCCGGCGCAGGAGTTGGGGCAGGTAGGAGCCTTGCAGGCCCGAATCGTCAGCAGCCATCGGAAAGCCTTCTGGATTGTGTTTGTCGGATGGCCGGAGACTATCGAAGGCGCGTGTTTCAATGGTTTCAGCGATAGAAACATTCGGGCAGGAGGGGCATTCCGGTGCTATGCCATGCGCCGTATGGCGGGCGCGGCCGAGGCCCGGCACACTGCCGGACTTCATCGGTTTCACCCGTTCTGAGTAGGCACAAGATCCATGAGCACCAACCGCTATCCCATCATCTACGTGCGCGGCTACGCCATGACCGAGTCGGAGCGCGACGAGACTGCGGCCGATCCGTTCTGCGGCTTCAACATCGGCTCCACGGTGTACCGCGCCACCGTGAAGAAGGAAGCCCCGGCGCAGAAGTTCGTCTTCGAATCGCCGATGGTGCGGCTGCTGGCCGACTTCCAGTACCAGAGCGTCTACCAGAACGGCCTGGACATCCTCGACCCCGACTGGAAACCCTCGCCCGACGCGAACGGCAACGACGTCGACGGCATTCCCTCGGCCTCGGTCATCATCTACCGCTACTACGACTCCGGCTCCGAGCTGCTGGGCGACGGCAAGGCCAAGGACGTCAAGGTGTACGCGCAGGGCCTGAGCCAGCTGATCCTTCGCGTGCGCGACCTCGTGGTGCAGCGCGAAGGGCCCTCGGGCTTCACGGCCGACGACTTCCGCTGCTACCTCGTCGCGCATTCCATGGGCGGGCTGGTGGTGCGCGCCTTCCTGCAGAATCCCGCGCTCGGCGACGCGAAGGCCCGCGCCTGCGTCGACAAGGTGTTCACCTACGCCACGCCGCACAACGGCATCGACATGGGCGGCATCAACGTGCCTGCCTGGCTCACGGTGAACGAGATGAACACCTTCAACCGCGACAAGATGTCCGAGTTCCTGGCGACGCCGGCCGTCAACGGCCGCATGGACTACCTGCCGGCCGCCGCCTTTCCGCCGGAGCGCTTCTTCTGCATGGTCGGCACCAACCGCGGTGACTACGAAACCGCCAAGGGCCTTTCGCGCATGTTCGCGGGCCACGGCAGCGACGGCCTCGTGCGCATCGAGAACGCTTCGCTCTGGGCCGTCGACGATGCTGGCAAGACGCAGCCGGTGGCCACCGCCTACACCTACCGCTCGCACTCGGGCTACTTCGGCATCGTCAACTCGGAGGAGGCCTACCAGAACCTCACGCGCTTCCTGTTCGGCGACGTGCGCGTGGACCTGTGGTTCGACGTCGACGGCGTCACCTTGCCGCCCGACCTGCCCAAGGATGCGGATGTCGATGCGCTCTACCAGGTCGAGCTGCTTGCCGCGCCGCGCGGCAAGCGCTGGTACCTGAGCCGCCGCATCGCCGAGGAGGACTCGCCCGCCTGTCGCACGCACAAGGAGCTGACCGACCCGGCCACGGCCGCCCGCCGCTCGATCTATCTGTCGACCGTGTTCCTCGCCAACAGGGCGCGCGTGAAGCAGGACCGCCCGACGCTGGCCTACGCCATGACGCTGGGCGTGCGCGTGCCCGACTACCAGGTCAACAACAAGTTCTGGCTCGACGGCCACTACGAAGGCAGTTCGCTCTTTCGCGACACGCTGATCATCGAGATCGCGCCGCCCCAGCCCGGCGACCCGGCCGAGAACTGGAACGTCAAGTACGGCTGGCAGACCGACACCGCCGGCCGCGCCTCGCTGCCCATGAGCCCTAAGCAGCTGGCGAGCGGCAAGCTGCAGTTCGTGGTGCCGTTGTCGAGCCTGGGCGCCGCGCCTGCCGCGCCGGGCATCAGCGGCAAGGTGCGGCTGGAAGTGAGCGCGTGGGAGTGAAATTCCAGAGAGTTCGATTCATCTGAGTGCACCTGCGGGCAGGCTGGAAGTCAGGTTCGATCGGTGCCTGATCGGCCACAATCCCGCCCCATGCATTACCTCCTGTTCATCGGCGCGATCCTGTTCTTCGCGTTCATGACGCCGCTGAAGCTCACGGTGGCCGTCTGTGCGCTGCTGCTGGTCGTCACCGTGGTGGTCAAGGTGTCGGCGCAGGTCGTGTCGGGCAGTTCGCCGACGCTGGGCGAGTCGTTCAAGTCCGTCTTCTATGCGTCGCTTCTCGTGGCGCTGGCCCTGCTGGCCTTCGTGAGTTTCTCCAGCGGCACGGGCATCCATCATGTCGAGGGCTGGCCGGCGGTGGCCGTGCTCGTGGGGCTGTTCGTGGCTTACACGCTGGGCTTCCAGATCGGCATCGGCACTTCCTTCGGTGCCAGTGCGGTCGTCGCGCTGATCTCGACGCTGGTGGCGGGCGCCATACTCTGGTCGGTCAAGAACCTCGCCTCCTTCTGATCTCCTTCCGGTCGCCTTCTGGTTGATGCATTTCATGAAAACTGCCGTTCTCGTCATCGACGTCCAGCGTGGCCTTTGCGACGATCCGCCGCGCCCCCATGAAGCCGGCGAGGTGATGCAGCGCATCAACGCGCTCACCGGGCGTGCCCGCGCGGCCGGCGTGCCGGTGGCCTTCATCCAGCATGAGAACGCCGTCGACCTCGAGTTCGATTCCGAGCGCTGGCAGCTCGCGAGCGCGCTGAGCACCGATTCGCGCGACGCGCGCATCCGCAAGACCACTCCTGATTCGTTCCTGCGCACGCCGCTGGAAGCCTGGCTCTCGGAGCACGGCGTGAAGCGCGTGGTGGTCTGCGGCTACTCGTCGGAGTTCTGCGTGGACACCACCGTGCGCCGCGCTGCGGCACTGGGCTATCACGTCGTGCTCGCGGCCGACGCCCACACCTCGCACGACAAGCCGCACGCCACGGGCGCGCAGATCCGCGAGCATCACAACGCCACGCTCGCGGACATCACGAGCTTCGGCGTGCCGATCCGTTCGGTGGCCAGCGCGGAAGTCGCGTTCGGCGACTGATCCAGGTTCAGGGCATCCGGCCGGTGGCGAGGGCGCTGGCCCAGTCAGGCCTGCCATTCGACATCGCGAGTGCCGCCATGCTCGCGTGGTCGTAGGGCACCGAGACCAGCGTCGAAACCCAGCCTGTAGCCAGCCGTTCGACGATGGCGTAGCGCGCATCGGGCGAACCCGTCTCGACGACGTGCGGATGCGGATGAACATCGTCGTAGGCCTGCAGCCCGACGCTGCCCGGATTGACGATCAACTGCCCGCCCGAAGCACGAACCACGCGAGGCACGTGCGTATGCCCGCAGGCGACGAGTCGCACCCGCGCATCGACCTGACCGAGCCGCGCATCGATCTCCGCCATCGTGGCCGGCCTTAGCAGAGACGGCTCGACCGTCTCCAGGAAGTAGTGCAGGTCGCTGTCGGGCGTGCCGTGGCACAGCAGCACTTCGAGGCTCAACTGGAGCCTGTGTTCGAGCGAGGCCATCCAGGCGAATTCCTGTGGGCCGAGCCGGGCGTGGGTGAACTCGTCGGATGCACCGCGCTTGCCGGCCGGCAGCGTGAGCACCTGGCGCTCGTGGTTGCCCGCAAGATGGACCCAGTCCTGCGCCATCAGGAAGAGCGCCGTTTCCAGCGGCATTAGCGGCCCGGAGAGGCTGTCGCCCAGGTTGACGACGGTGTCCGCGCCGCGGCGGCCGATGTCCTCGACGACGGCTTCGAGGGCGGGGAGGTTTCCGTGAATGTCGGAGACGATGGCGATGCGCATGCGCCGATTCTGGGGGAATCGCGAGCCAATTCACCGTCACGAACACCACGCCGGACCACCGGCCACGACCCACCTGCGTGGCTATACTGCGCCCGTCACGTCGACCAAGGCGTGATCGGGTTTGACAGCCTGAAGCAATCTCTGCGACGTGAGCCGCAGTTTTCCCGCAGGATCTGCGGCTTTTTCGTTCGCGCCTCCAGTTTTGGCGGCTCGGATGGGAGGGCTCGCGCCCTGCCGGTTTCTCGCAAGAGGTTGCCCGGTCTGTCAACCCGTCCGAGCTGCCGCCCTTGTTTGACAGCGAGAGCAGCAGTTTTTGCAAATCGCAACCTCTGGAGGTCGTCCGTGACCAAGTCTGCTCGCGTGCTCAAACACGCGCCGAAAACCGATACCGCTTCAACGCCGAAGTCGGCTCATCCCCATTCAGATGCCGAGTCGGTTGCCCTGCAAGCAGGCGACGACATCGAGAGCATTCGCCAAGTGCACAGCGCCTACGTATGCCTCGAAAAGCTCGTCGTGCCGATGCAGGTGGATGAGCGCGAGGAGATCTATCCGACCCGATCCGAACTCGGTGCACTGTTCCGCGTGGTCAATGAGGAAATGCAGCGGCGAATCGACGCCGCGGACAGCACCATCGGCTCCTTGCGCGATGCTCTGGGCAAGCAGGTCCGCGAACCTCATTGACGACCGGCTCGGGACAAGCGCCGGTCAATCGGCCCCCGGCCTCCACACCTTCGCCAGCGCAGCCAGCTTGCCCCTGAACCCCAGCCTGTCGTTCGACAGCGCATCGATGAAGTCCGACAGGCGCTGCGACTTCACCATCGTGTAGATCGTGAGCCAGGTCGTCGCGACGAACACCACGCCGAACCACACGGCCTTGCGCCACAGCGGCGCCTCGGCCTCCGCCAGCAGGTTCATGCCGAGGAAGCCGGTGGTGATGGTGCCGATCAGCCCGAACAGCGTGACCACCGTGAGCCGCACCACGGTGGCGGCCTGGCGGCGCAGGCTGTCGGCGTCGAGGTACGTGTTCATGTCGGCGATGCGCGCCTTGACCTCGTCGTAGAGCGGATCGAGCCCGAGGTGCGTGGCGCACATGTGGGAGAGGGCGCGCACCTGCGCCTGCTCCGAAATCTCGTGGAACCAGTAGCGGTGCGTGAAGCGCAGGAAGCGCTCGAAGCTCGCGCGGATGGCGCGCTTGAACTGCTTCACGCTCGGCGTGCTGCGTATGTCCAGCCGCTTGAGCGCCTCCACCAGCTGGTCGGAAAACATCAGCAGCGAGGCCTTCTGGAAGTGCGCGATGAGGAACAGCAGGAAGTGCTGGTGCCTGAACTGCGCGAGCACGCCGCGGTCGCGGCAGCAGAAGAACTCGGAGCGCGCGTCGCCCACCACGATGAGCGCGTGGCCGTTGCACAGGTAGCGCGTGTTGGGCGCCGCGCCCGCGTTCACCCAGAAGCGGTCGTAGCAGTACTTGTGCTCGAAGTCGGCGAGATGGTGGTCGGCGTAGGGCAGGTGGGCTTCGCTCGTGCCGGAGCCCGCGCCGGTGACCAGCGCCAGCCGCACGAAGTCGTCGCGCGTGAGGCGGCGCGGATCGTCCAGCGACAGGTACGCCATTACCGGCATGCGGTAGTACTCGATCTGCCGGTAGCGCAGCACGCCCGCGTCTTCGGAATGGTCGCTCACCAGCGGCTGCATCAGGTAGGCCCAGTGCGCGGCGATGCGCGGCGCGCGGTGCTGCGCCACGTGCGAGAGAAAGGCCTCGCGCTGCTGCGCGTCGGAGCTCGCGAGCACGCGGCCGTCGGCGCCCAGCCATTCGACGCTGGCCATGCAGTGCAGCGCCGAGCCGTCGGCCTCCCAGCCCGAGGGGTAGGCGCGGCCGAAGCGGTAGAGGATGTCCTGCGCCTGCGCGAGGCTCAGGTTGCTCGCGCCGACTTCGAGGTTGAGCATCACCACGTCGATGTCGAAGAAGAAGTACAGGTCGCAATGGATCACGTCGAGCGTGACCGGCGCATCGCCCGGGCGCGACACGAGGCGCACGGCCGAGATGTCATGGCGGCGGAAGATGCGCATCGGTGAGTCGCCGTCGCCGCCGGTGCCGTTGCCGTTGCCGCGCGAGCGGCCTTCGCCGTAGAGGAAGCGCTGCACGTACGGCAGGAAGCTCACGAACTCGTTGTAGTGCCGTTCGTGGAAGCGGCTGCTGTCGCCGGTGTATTCGTCGACCTCTTCGCGCCAGGGCGACGCGTCGCCCATCTCGCGCAGCACGTGCCAGGGAGCGTGGTGGTGTCCGGCGTGCGGCGCGGGCATCAGCCGCAGGGGCCAGAGCAGCGCCTGCCTGAAGTGCTGCACGGTGGGTGCGCTCGTGGAAGACGCATTTGCCTCTGTGGGCATGTTGGCCGCGGGTGGATTCAGCATGACATTGAAGTAGGCAGAAGGTGGGACAAAACGACCACCTAGGGGAATCCCTATGAAATCCTGAAACCGGTTTCATATAAGCTGCAAGCATTGCTTTCAGGGTATGCGTGCGTCCGCGCCGCGCAGATTCCGGGTCCGCCCTCCATGAACTACAAGTTTCAATTCGACGCCGTCTTCGCCGCCTGGCCGCTGCTGCTCAAGGGCACGTGGATCACGATCCAGCTCTCGCTCATCGCCACGGTGCTGGGGCTGGTGGTGGCCATCTTCTGCGCCTGGGGCAAGACCTCGGGGCCGGGCTGGCTGCGCTTCATCGTCAATGCCTACATCGAGGTGATCCGCAACACGCCATTCCTCGTGCAGCTGTTCTTTTTCTTCTTCGCGCTGCCGGCCATCGGGCTGCGGTGGTCGCCGCAGACGGCCGCGCTGGTGGCCATGGTGGTGAACCTGGGCGCCTACGCCACGGAAATCATCCGCGCGGGCATCGAGTCGATTCCCAAGGGGCAGATCGAGGCGGGCAGGGCGCTCAACCTGAAGTCCTGGGAAATCTTCCGCTTCGTCATCATCAAGCCGGCGCTGAAGGCCATCTACCCGGCGCTCACGAGCCAGTTCATCCTGCTGATGCTGAGCTCGGCGGTGGTGTCGGTGATCTCTGCCGACGACCTGACCTCGGTGGCCGCCAACCTGCAGTCGCAGACCTTCCGCAGCTTCGAGATCTACATCGTCGTGGCCGCCATCTACCTCGCGCTGGCACTGGCCTTCTCGGCCATGTTCAAGCTGATCTACAAGCGCACGCTCGACTACCCGGACCGCCGGTGAACACAGACGACGGACGGAGCACAACACCATGCGTACCTTCGGTTTTCCCGAATTCCTTTTCATCCTCGAAGCGGCCAAGTGGACGCTCGCGCTGTCGGCCATCGCCTTCGTGGGCGGCGCGATCCTGGGGCTCGCCATCGCGCTGATGCGCACGTCGGAATCGACGTGGGCGCGCGGCATCTCGACCACCTTCATCCAGATCTTCCAGGGCACGCCGCTGCTGCTGCAGCTGTTCCTGGTGTTCTTCGGCGCGCCGGTGCTGGGGCTGGACATCAACCCGTGGATCGCGGCGGGCGTGGCGCTCATCCTCAACAGCGCGGCCTTCCTCGGCGAGATCTGGCGCGGCTGCATCGAGGCCATTCCGCGTGGCCAGTGGGAGGCTGCGCAGGCGCTCAACCTCAAGTACGTCGACCGCATGCGCGACGTGGTGCTGCCACAGGCGCTGAAGATCGCGCTCGCGCCCACGGTGGGCTATGTGGTGCAGATCATCAAGGGCACATCGCTGGCGGCCATCATCGGCTTCGTCGAGGTCACTCGCGCGGGGCAAATCGTCAACAACGCCACCTTCCAGCCGCTCATCGTGTTCTCGGTGGTGGCGGCGATCTACTTCGTCATCTGCTGGCCGCTGTCGCTGCTGGCCGCAAGCATGGAGCGCAAGCGCGCCCGTGCGCTCGCGCGCTGAGCCTTCCACTCTCTATTTCCGGTTTCGTTTTTTTCTTTCCCGTCCTTCCTTTCATCTCCAGGAGACATACCCCATGACCCGTACCACCTCCCGCCGCGTCGCGCTCGCAGCCCTCGGCCTCGGCGCAGCCCTCACCGTGTTCGCTCCCTTCGCCTCGGCGCAGAGCGTGGCCGACATCAAGAAGAAGGGCGAGATCACCATCGGCATGCTGGTCGACTTCCCGCCCTACGGCACCACCGACGCGAAGAACCAGCCCGACGGCTACGACGCCGACGTGGCCAAGCTGCTGGCCAAGGACTGGGGCGTGAAGGCCAACATCGTGCCGGTCACCGGCCCGAACCGCATTCCTTTCCTGCTGACCAACAAGGTCGACCTGCTGGTGGCCTCGCTGGCCGTGACGCCCGAGCGCGCCAAGCAGGTGCAGTTCTCGCAGCCCTACGCGGCTGCCACCATCGTGCTTTACGGCGCGACCAAGACCCCCATCAAGGCTGCCGGCGACCTGAAGGGCCTGCGCGTGGGCGTGGCCCGCGCATCGACGCAGGACGTGGCCGTGACCAAGGCTGCGCCCGAAGGCACCGAAATCCGCCGCTTCGACGACGACGCCTCTGCCATGCAAGCGCTGATCTCGGGCCAGGTCGACGCCATCGGCTGCTCGGTGACCGTGGCTGCGCAGATCGCCAAGCGCGTGCCCGCCAATACCTTCGAGAACAAGTTCACGCTGGTGCAGCAGTCGATGGGCATCGCGATGCGCCCCGGCCAGGAAGAGCTGCACAAGGCGGTGAACGAGTTCGTGCAGAAGAACACCGCCAATGGCGAGCTGAACAAGCTCTATCAAAAGTGGCTGCAGGCCGACCTGCCCAAGATGCAGTGAACGACTCCCGAGGCTGAAGGAATCCCGGCATGACGACGGAATCGATCATCCGCATGGAAGCGGTCAACAAGTGGTACGGTGAATTCCAGGTGTTGACCGGCATCGACCTGTCGGTGCGCCAGGGCGAGCGCATCGTGATCTGCGGGCCCTCGGGCTCGGGCAAGTCCACGCTGATCCGCTGCATCAACCGTCTCGAGACGGTGCAGAAGGGCCGCATCGTGGTCGACGGCATCGACCTCACGGCCGGCGGCAAGAACGTGGATGCGGTGCGTGCCGAGGTCGGCATGGTGTTCCAGCAGTTCAACCTGTTCCCGCACCTCACCATCCTCGAGAACTGCACGCTCGCGCCGATGCGCTCGCGCGGCATGACGAAGGCGCAGGCGGAGGAGGTGGCCATGAAGTACCTCACGCGCGTGCGCATTCCCGAGCAGGCCAACAAGTACCCCAGCCAGCTCTCGGGCGGCCAGCAGCAGCGCGTGGCGATCGCGCGGGCGCTGTGCATGGCGCCCAAGATCATGCTGTTCGACGAGCCCACCTCCGCGCTCGACCCCGAGATGGTCAAGGAAGTGCTCGACACCATGATCGCCCTGGCGGAAGACGGCATGACCATGCTGTGCGTGACGCACGAGATGGGCTTCGCCCGCAGCGTGGCCGACCGCGTGATCTTCATGGCCGAAGGAAAGATCGTCGAGCAGGCGCCGCCGCAGGAGTTCTTCGGCAACCCGAAGGACGAACGCACGCGCCAGTTCCTCGGCCAGATCCTCAGCTCGCACCAAGCCCACTGATGTCTTTCGAGGTTCTTGTTTCCCTGTCGTCCTTCGGCGCGGCCGAGGTGGGGCAGCACGGCCAGCTCTGGTGCTCGCAGCTTTCATTGGCAGCCGGTGCCGATTCGGTGGAAGTGCGCGGCGAGATGCTGCGCGACGCCGATGCGGAGCTGCCCGCACTGAACGGCCTTGCTTCGGTCTACTCCAGCCCCGAAGGCCTCTGGGCTGAGGGCGGCTGGCTCGACAGCGCAGCGCTCAAGCGCGGCATCGCCGCCGCCACGCGCGTGGGCGCGAAGCGGCTGAAGATGTCCATCGGCGACTTCCAGCCTTCGTCGCACGGCTCGCTCTGGGGCCTGAAGGTGGAGCTGGCCGAAACCCGCGTCGAGCTCTTGATCGAGAACGACCAGACCGTGCGCGCCGGCACGCTGCCCGCGCTGCAGGCCTTCTTCGACGCGGCTGACCGCGCGGGCCTGTCGCTGGGCATGACCTTCGACATGGGCAACTGGCACTGGCTCGGCGAATGCCCGCTGCAGGCTGCGCAGGCGCTCGGCCACCGTGTGCGCTACGTGCATTGCAAGGGCGCGCAGCGGCTGCCGCACAAGTGGGTGGCGGTGCCGCTGGGCGACTCGGTCGCGCCGTGGCGCTCGGTGCTGCGCGCGCTGCCCGCCGACGTGCCGCACGCCATCGAATACCCTCTGGTGGGCGACGACCTGCTGGCCGTTACCCGCGCACAGATCGACTTCATCCGCGCCGCGCGCGCATAAGCACACAAGAAAACACATGACGGAACCCGCTGCCTTCGACGTCGCGCTTTTCGGCGAGGCCATGCTGCTGCTCGTGGCCGACCGGCCCGGCCCGCTGGAGGACGCACAGTCCTTCCACAAGCGCACCGCCGGCGCAGAGACCAACGTGGCCATCGGCCTTTCGCGACTGGGCCTCAAGGTGGGCTGGGCCAGCCGGCTCGGCACCGACTCGATGGGCCGCGCGCTGCTGGCCGCGATGCGAGCCGAGGGCATCGACTGCTCGCACGTGATCACCGACGCGACGCAGCGCACCGGCTTCCAGTTCAAGGGCCGCGTCACCGACGGCAGCGACCCGCCGATCGAATACCACCGCAAGGGCTCGGCCGCGAGCCACATGGGCCCGGCCGATGTCGACGAAGCCTGGCTGCGCTCGGCGCGCCACCTGCACGCCACCGGCGTGTTCGCCGCCATCTCCGACACCAGCCTGCAGGCCGCGCTGAAGAGCATGGACGTGATGCGCGCCGCCGGCCGCACCATCTCCTTCGACACCAACCTGCGTCCCACGCTGTGGTCGTCCACCGAGACCATGCGCCACTGGGTCAACGAACTCGCCTCTCGCGCCGACTGGGTGCTGCCCGGCATCGAAGAGGGCCTGCTGCTCACCGGCCACACCAAGCCGGAAGACGTGGCGAAGTTCTACCGCGAGCGCGGCGCCAAGCTGGTGGTCGTGAAGCTCGGCGCAGAGGGTGCCTACTACGACAGCGACGTGGCCGGAACCGGCCGTGTCGATGGCTTCCCGGTGAAGGAAGTGATCGACACCGTGGGCGCCGGCGACGGCTTCGCAGCCGGCGTGGTGAGCGCGTTGCTCGAAGGTCGCAGCGTGCCCGACGCCGTGCGCCGCGGCGCCTGGATCGGCGCGCGCGCCGTGCAGGTGCTGGGCGATACCGAAGGCCTGCCGACGCAGGCGCAGCTCGAGGAAGCGGGGCTCTGAACGCCATGACGCAACAGAAGAACATCCTTGTCTTCCGCCCGCTGCCCGCAGACCAGCTCGCGCGCCTGCAGGCCGTGCACCATGTGGTGGTGGCCGATCCGCGCAAGGAGCCCGAGGCCTTCGCCGCCGCGCTGCGCACCGCGAACGGGCTGATCGGCTCCAGCCACCCGGTCGATGCCGCGCTGCTCGACGCGGCGCCGCAGCTGCAGGTGATTTCCAGCGTGTCCGTCGGTGTCGACAACTACCCGCTCGCCGAACTTCACAAGCGTGGCATCGTGCTGTGCCACACACCCGACGTGCTCACCGAGACGGTGGCCGACACGGTCTTCGCGATCCTCATGGCCACGCAGCGCCGCGTGGTCGAGCTCTCGACCATGGTGCGCGAAGGTCGCTGGACGAAGAACATCGGCGAGGAACTCTTCGGCACCGACGTGCACGGCAAGACGCTGGGCATCCTCGGCTTCGGCCGCATCGGGCAGGCCGTGGCGCGCCGTGCCGCGCTGGGCTTCGGCATGCCGGTGCTGTACCACTCGCGCCGCCCGGTCGACCTGGCCGCGCAGGCGCCCGAACTGCAGGGCCGCGCCACGCACACGCCGCTGGACGACCTGCTCGCGCGCGCCGACATCGTGCTCGCGATGCTGCCGCTGACCGACGCCACGCGCGGCATGATCGACGCCGCTTTCTTCGCGCGCATGAAGCCCGGCGCGGCTTTCATCAATGGCGGCCGCGGTGCCACGGTGAACGAAGAAGCGCTGTTGAACGCGCTCGACCACGGCACGCTGCGTGCCGCTGGCTTGGACGTGTTCGCGAAGGAGCCACTGCCGGCCGATTCGCCGCTGCGCACGCACCCGCGCGTGACGCCGCTGCCGCACATCGGCTCGGCCACTCACGAGACGCGCTACGCGATGGCCGAGCTTGCGACTACGAACCTGCTGCAGGTGCTGGCCGGCGAGAAGCCGACCGCACCTTACGACACCTCTGCCGCGTGAGATGAAGCCCACGGGCCGCGCCACCATCGCCGACGTCGCCGAAGCCGCCGGCGTCTCCAAGGCCACCGTCTCGCGCTTCCTCAATCACCGCGAGCGGCTGCTGAGCCCCGACATCGCCGCGCGCGTCGAGGTCGCCATCGCCAAGCTGGGCTATTCGCCCAGCCCGATGGCGCAGGCGCTGAGCCATGGCCGCTCGCGGCTCGTCGGCCTGATCGTGGCCGACATCACCAACCCGTATTCCGTCGCGGTGCTGCGCGGCGCAGAGAAGGCCTGCCAGGACGCCGGCTACCTCGTGATGCTGTTCAACCTCGGCAACGAGAGCGAACGCGAGCGCGAGGCCATCGATGCGCTCGCGGGCTACCAGGTCGACGGCTTCATCCTCAACACGCTGGGGCGCGGCAGCAACGTGGTCGACGCGGTCACGCTGCACGGCAAGCCGGCTGTGCTGGTGGACCGGCGCCACACGGGCATGCACACCGACTTCGTCTCGCTCGACAACCATTCCGCGATGACGGCCACCTGCGGCCACCTGGTCGAGGGCGGATACCGCGAGTTGCTCTACGTCACGGAGCCGCAGAAGGGTGTGAGCTCGCGGCGCGAACGTACGGCGGCGTTCGGCGCCTGCGTGGCCGCGCACGAGCCGCGCGTGGCGGGCGAGGTGTTCGAGTCCGTCGAAGGGGAGACCGATGCGCTCGACGAAGCCCTGCGCGCCCTGCGCCAGCGTGCCAAGCGCGGCCGCCGCGCGGCGGTGGTCGCGGGCAATGCCGTGGTCACGCTGCGCATCGCGCAGGCGATGGCGCGGCTGGGCTGGCAGTTCGGCGCCGATCTCGGCTTCGTGGGCTTCGACGATCCCGAATGGGCCTCTCTCATCGGCCCCGGCCTGAGCACGGTGGCCCAGCCCACCGACGCCATCGGCCGCGCGGCCGCTACATGCCTGATCGAACGGTTGCGGGGGCTGGATGCTGCGCCGCGCCAGCTCCTGCTGCCTGGAGAACTGGTGGTGCGGGGATCGTCGCGGGTCGTCTAGCGTCGATCTCGGTGCGATCGAAGGTGAGCGGACCGCGCATCCACTCGGCGGCACGCTCGGCGATCATGATCGTCGGCGCGTTGGTGTTGCCGCCGATCAGCGTGGGCATTACCGAGGCATCGACCACGCGCAGGTTCGCGATGCCGTGCACGCGCAGCTTCGCGTCGACCACCGCCATGGCGTCGGTGCCCATCTTGCAGGTGCCCACGGGGTGGTAGATGGTGTCGGCGCGCGAGCGGATGTGCGAGAGCAGCTCTTCGTCGGTGTTCACGCCGGCCGTGTAGAGCTCGGCCTGCCGGTACTTCTGCAGTGCAGGCGCGCGCAGGATCTCGCGCATCTTCTTCACACCGGCGAGCAGCCGCGCCACGTCGTCCTCGTCCGAGAGGAACTTCGGATCGATGCGCGGCGCCGACGCCGGGTTTGCGTCGCTCAGCCGCACGTCGCCACGGCCCTTGGGGCGCAGCACGCAGGCGTGGCATGAGAAGCCGAAGCCGCCGTGCAGCTTGCGTGCGTGGTCTTCGACCAGCGCGATCACGAAGTGCAGCTGCAGGTCGGGCTTGTTCAACTCGGGAGATGTCTTGAAGAAGGCGCCGGCCTCGGCATAGGGCGTGGCGACCAGCCCCTTGCCGCTGCGCCGCCATTCGGGAATCGCCTTCGCGAAGTTCAGCAGGCCCGCGGGGCCCAGGCCGGGCAGGCCTTTCTCCTTCGTGCGGAACGAAAGGATGAAGTCGACGTGGTCCTGCAGGTTGCGGCCCACGCCTGGCAGCGCATGGCGCACGGCGATGCCGTGGCGCGCCAGCTCTTCCGGATCGCCGATGCCCGAGAGCATCAGCAGCTGCGGCGAGTTGAAGGCGCCGCCGCACAGCACCACTTCGCGGCGCGCGAAGAGGGTGTCGGTCTCGCCGTCGCGGCGTATCTCGACGCCGGTGGCGCGGCGCTCGTCGAGCAGCACGCGCTGCGCCTGCACGCCGGTCATCACCGCGAGGTTGGGGCGCGCGTTCATCACGGGGTGCAGATAGGCGGCCGCCGCCGAGCAGCGCTCGCCGTTCTTCGCGCCACCGTGGAACTGCGTGACCTGGTAGAGCCCGGCGCCTTCCTGCCGCACGCCGTCATTGAAGTCGTCGTTGCGAGGAATGCCGCATTCCATCGCGGCGCGCACGAAGGCGTCGCTGATCTCGCGAGGCGATTGCTGGTCGGCCACCTGCAGCGGGCCGCTCGCGCCATGCATCGCGCTTTCGCCGCGCTGGTTGCCTTCGGCGCGCCTGAAGAAGGGCAGCACGTCGTCGAAGGACCAGCCGACGCAGCCGGCGCGCTCCCAGTCGTCGTAGTCGTCGGGATGGCCGCGCACGTAGAGCATGGCGTTGATGGCGCTGGAACCGCCCAGGCAGCGCCCGCGCGGCTGGTAGCCGCGGCGCCCGTTGAGGCCGGGCTGCGGCACGGTCTGGTAGGCGTAGTTGTTGATGCGCGGGCGCCCCGAGATCATGGCCGCCGCGCCGGCCGGCGCCCGCACCAGGATGCCCCGTCCGTCGCCGCCCGCTTCCACCAGGCAGACCTGCACGGCGGGGTCTTCGCTGAGCCTTCCGGCCAGCGTGGCGCCGCCGGAGCCGCCACCCACGATCACGTAGTCGAACTCCATGATGTGTCGTCCTTTGTGTTGTCCCGGGTCCCGGTCTCTGCCGGGCGTGCGGCTTTATAACCCCCAATGGACGGTACGCGGGTTTCCCCTGCCATTCCCGAAAGGCCGATGACAGTTGGGCGCGCGAAACTCTGTTCCATGCAGCAGTTCACATCCAACGCAGTTCCTTCCATCTCCCGGCGCGGCATGCTGCGCCTGTCGCTCGGCGGCACCGCCATGGCATCCATTCCCGGCCTCGGCTGGGCCGCGACCGGCGCTGCAAGCCCCGCCTTCGCCGATGGCCTGGCGCGCAGCCGCCCCGAGGCGCAGGGCATCTCGCCCGCATCGATCCTGGCCTTTCTCGACGACGCCGAGCGCAGCGCGTTCGAGCTGCACGGCTTCATGCTGTGGCGCAACGGCCATGTGGTGGCCGAGGGCTGGTGGGACCCGTACAAGCCCGAGCGCAGGCACATGACGCACTCGCTGACGAAGAGCGTCACCGTCTGCGCGGTCGGCATGGCCATTGCCGAGGGGCGCTTCAAGCCCGACGACAAGGTCGTGTCCTTCTTTCCCGAGCACCTGCCGGCGACGGTCAGCGCCAACCTCGCGGCCATGACGGTGCGCGACCTGCTGACCATGCGCACCGGCCATGAGTCGATGGTGTCGGGCTCGGTGTGGCGGCCGATCCGCACGAGCTGGATCGCCGAGTTCTTCAAGATCCCGGTGGTGCACGCGCCGGGCAGCAAGTTCGTCTACACCAGCGCCGCGACCTACATGCTCTCGGCCATCGTCACCAGGACCACCGGGCAGCCGGTGGCGGACTACCTCAAGCCGCGCTTCTTCGAGCCGCTGGGCATCACCGGCTACGAGTGGGACGTGGGCCCCGAGGGCATCTCGCCCGGCGCCAACGGCCTGAGCTGGAAGACGGTCGATTCGCTCAAGCTCGGCATCCTGCACGCGCAGAACGGCATGTGGAACGGCAAGCAGATCCTCACGAAGGAGTGGGTCGACTCGGTGCACGCGCCGCACACCAAGGACCGCTACGGCTACCAGTGGTGGCTGGGCCCGAACGGCGCCTACAACGCGGACGGCCTCTTCGGCCAGTACTCGGTGGTGTTCCCCGAGCACAACGCGGTGCTCGCGCTCAACTCGGCGCTGCCGCCCAGGGCGGGCTTCAACGCGGGCATGCTCTACAAGCACTTCCCGGCGGCCTTCGGCCCGGCCTCGGGCCTGCCCGCCAGCGAGAAGGACAACGCCGCGCTCAGGGCCCGCACGCGCACGCTGCATCTGCTGCCGCCGGTGAAGCCGACGAGCTCGCCGGTTGCCGCGAACGTCTCCGGCCGGCGCTACGACTTCGCGGACAACCCCGAGAAGATCAAGTCGATGCAGCTCGACTTCGCTGCTTCCGGCGAGACCTGCACCTTCACCATGGAGGACGAGCGCGGCACGCACAAGGTGCAGGTCGGCCTGCGCAAGCCGGTGGAGGGCGACACCACCATCACCGGCAACAAGCTGCATCACGAGTACCAGCCCGAGGTGATGCGCGTGGTGGCCAGCGGCGAATGGCTCGACGCGCGCACCTTCGTCATGACCTGGACCTTCGTGGAGTCGGCCTTCCGCGACACCGCGGTGTGCCGTTTCTCTGGGCCGTACCTGCGCTTCGACCGCAGCGTGAACGTGAATTCGAGCGCGACGGAGATGCCGACGCTCACGAGCACGCGCGGGAAGGCCGCCTAGAGGCTATTGAAACTCGCTGCACGCCACGGCCCATGGTCAGGTCACAGGGCGCTCAATCCCACACCCCGGAAATGCCCACGCGTGCTGCGATCCCGCCAGCACTTGCCGCGACGCCACCCGTCACACTCCAGCGGCCGCTGTCGGATGTACGTCGCAAGGCGACGCCGACGGCGCCTTGACTCCGGTAGTAGCCGGTGCCGGCGGCATAGGTCGTCTTGCCAGGAATATGGGGAGCGCTTTCCAGCGCCAGGGCTGCCGCCACGCCGGCGTAGGCTTTCCTGGCCACGCCATCGATGGAGTGCTGCAACCCGTTGAGCCTTGCATCGGTGTAGGCGTTGGCGCCGGCAATGCCAAGGTTCAGCTGGTTCACGTTCACTGCGTCGGTGCCCGCCACACCGGGGGCCACGTTGTGCACCGCAACCGTTCCCGATGCATTGCCACCGCCCAGCGTCACGCTGTTGTAGTTGGCGCTGCCGTCGGCGTTGGTGTCGTACTTCACCATCAAACCTTGCACGCCGCGAAGCTGCGACACATTGACCGCGTCGCTGTCGGCCGAGCCGGCCGCCAGGCCCGTGATCTGGCGGAACTGGCCGTTGGCCGGGTCACCCACGGAAATCGCCGCCAGTGTGCCGGTGCTGGCGCCGATGGCAACGCGCTGCGACTGGCTGGCCCCAGGAGGAACGTAGCCTGCAACCCCCGTCGCCCTGGAGGCGACGGACCCCGAGCCCAACGCCACGCCGCCTGCCTGCGTGACGCTGCTGCCCGCGCCGAGAGAGATCGCGTCGGCGGCTGACGCCTGCGCGCCCGTTCCCATTGCCAATGCACGGTCTGACGAAACTGTTGCGCCGACTCCGATGGCCGTGCCGGCTACCGCATTGCTCATGATCCTCGCGCCGTTGCCGACAGCGAGGCCGCTAGTCGTGCCGGCGCCCGTCCGGGCATTCGTACCGATGGCGATGGCGCCGTCCGCGGCGGCGTAGCCTCTCTGATCTGCAACCGCATTCGTGCCGATGGCAAGACTCTGGCCAAAGCTCTCGGATCTCGTGCCGATGGCAATGGAATTGACATCCGGTGGTCCACCGTTGGCTGACGCGGTCAGCCCGATTGCAACGGACCCATCACCGACCGTGCGGGCACCGCTGCCGATTGCGATCGAGCCCTCGCCAGCAGCGGATGCCTGGCGCGAAGGGTCGGAGCTTGCGCCGATCGCGATGCTGTTTCCTGCAGCCGTTCCTGCTCCGTTCGTGTATTGCGCCTGTGCACTCGGCATGAACATGGAGGCAATTCCCAGGGCCGTCATTGCTGTGGCCAGCGGCGTGTCGCGTCGAATGTTGCGAATTGATTTTTTCATTTCCCTCTCCGAAGTTGGTGATCAAGAATCGAGGCAACGTCAGAGGTGTGCTTCTTGAAGGCAACCTGGTCCCTTGACGTCTCCCATCACCTTTTCGGCAGGGCGCTGGACGAATGACACCTGACAGATGTCATGGCGGGCGGCCGAAATGGCGCTGCCGCCCTGGCAGGAGAGCCTGCTCGCCACGTGCGGCGTCACGTCGCGCAGGCGGCTTCCGGGAGGGAAGTCAGCCGTTCAGAAGGTGGTCCAGTCCCCGCCGAGTGCGCGTCGGCTCTCCTTCCGGGTGGTGATCGCGGGCATGGCCCGCATGGCCGATACGCTGGTGGATATGCGCGGCGCCCGAACGGGCGTCGGTGAGTCCGGTTCGTCAGTGAAAGAGGGCTGGGCGCTGGCGTGCCTCGGCTGCAAGGATGCGGTCCCCAGCTGAAAGAACTCGACGAGCGACGAGAGCCGGTCTGCCTGGCCCTTGAGGCTTTCCGCGGCGGCCGCCGATTCTTCGACGAGCGCGGAATTCTCCTGGGTCATCCGCTCCAGCTGTGCCACCACCGAATTGATCTGCTCGATGCCGGCCGCCTGTTCGATCGCTCCGGCGCTGATTTCGCCGACGGTGCTGGAGACGCGTTGAACGCTCTCGACGATCTTGCCCATGGTGGCGCCTGCATCGTTGACCAGCTGGGAGCCCGAGCCCACCTTGTCGACCGATGCTTCGATGAGAGTCTTGATTTCCTTCGCCGCGACCGCGCTGCGTTGCGCGAGATTGCGAACCTCGCTCGCCACCACGGCAAACCCGCGACCCTGCTCACCCGCCCTGGCGGCCTCCACGGCGGCGTTCAGTGCCAGGATGTTGGTTTGAAACGCGATGCCGTCGATGGTGCCGATGATGGCTGCGATCTTCTGCGAACTCCCGTGGATGTCGCGCATGGTCTCGACCACTTCCGAGATGACCTCGCCGCCATGTACCGCGATCTTCGATGCGCTCAACGCCAGTTGATTCGCCTGCGAGGCGGCTTCGGATGCCGTCTTGACGGTGGAAGTGAGTTCCTCCATCGATGCCGCGGTCCGCTGCAGGCTGCCGGCCGTCTGTTCCGTGCGGCTGGAAAGATCGGAATTGCCCGAGGCGATCTGGGCGCTCGCCGTGGCAACGGAATCGCTGCTCTCCCGCATGCCGGTCAATGTCTGGACGAGGTTGTCGCGCATCGCCGCGAGCGCCCTGAGCAAGTCGCCCACCTCGTCCTTGCTGTCGGAGTTCAGGCGCTGGGTGAGGTCTCCGGCCGCGACGGCCTCTGCCAGGCGAACGGCGTCCTTCAGCGGAGCCACGATTCCCCGGGAGACGCCCCAGGACAGCAGCACGGCCAGCAGGAAGGCAAGGCCGGTGCCCGAGGCGATCAGCATCGATCCGGTGGAGAACGTCGCGTTGCTTTCCTCGGCCTCCACCTGGGCGCGGTCCTCGTTGTGTTTGACCAGTTGGGCCAGCGGCTCCTTCAATGCCACGAAGGCCTCACGCGCTTCGCCGTTCAACAGGTTCACGGCGTCGGTGCGACGGTCTTCCTGAACCAGCTTTTCGACCTTGGCATGTGCTGCAGCCCATGCCGGATGCCGCGCCTTCGCCCGGTCGTAGATGGATTGCTCGGTCGGGTCGCCGATCGAAGCGGGATAGGCCTTGTCGACGGCGTCGTACGTCCTGAGAGCCTCCGCGATGGCCCGCTGGACATCCGCGACTTCGCTTGCCGGAGTCGTGGCCAGGCGGTACTCGAGCAGGCGCACCCGATTGGCGGCCTCGCTCATCTGGCCTGCGTCGCGAACGCTTGCCATGCGCGCGGTCACCATGAAGTTGGTCTGACCGTTCAGGTGGTTGAGGCGATGAATCGAGAAGACGGCCATCGCGATCATCAGCAGCACGATGCTGAGAAACGCGAGCGCCAGCTTGGTGGAGATTCTGAGATTTCCGAGAGACGTCATGACGGTTGATTCCAGGTTTTGAAGCGGGGTCGGCGCTCTGCGTGGTGACGCGCCCGTGTCCATCGCCTTTCATCTATCGGCGGTGCAACTCCGCAGTGCACCTGACATATGTCATACCCGGTGAGGGATTCACCTTCGGATGCCCCGGCAACTGTCATCTACCCCTGCGGAAGCCCTGCTAGAGTCCCGCGGTTCGCGCGTTCGTCGCGACAGGCATGCCGTACGTGGTCGGGCAGGCATTGAATCGGTGGCTCAGGTGGCAACTGCGATGGTGTCGAGGACGATGGAAAACGGGAACTTCGACGGGGAGGCAACGGCCGACGTGCTGATCGTCGAAGATCAGGCGCTCGTGAGTGCCGGCATGCGCTCCCTCCTGCAGAAGGCGGCGCCGCATTACCGGGTGCACGAGGAATCCTCCTGTCAGGGAGCGATGGCGCGGCTGGCGGCCACGTCGTTCCAGTTCGTTTTCATCGACATTCATCTCGGATCAGAGGCTTCCGGTCTGGACGTCCTGCGTTTCGTGCGAGAACGCGAAATGCGCTGCCACGCCATCATGCTGTCGGGGGACGATGATCGTGCGATGGTCCTCGCCTGCATTTCGCAAGGTGCGTCGGGCTACATCACCAAAGCCACGGGAGATGGCGGCGTCTTCTCTGCCGCCATCGAGACGGTCCTCAACAACGGGGTCTATCTCCCCGAGTCGATCCTCGAGCGCGTTTCCAGGAACGACACCGTTGCAGGCGCCCATGACTGCACCGCCGCCTCCCTGGGGCTGGCGCCGAGGCAGTGCGAGGTTCTCTACTACCTGTGTCAGGGCCTGCCCAACAAGGCCATCGCCAACCGCATGGGCATCGGCGAGGGCACCGTTCGGAAAAGCTATGTGTCGGAGCTGCTGCGTTTCTTCGGCGTGGCCCGGCGCACGGAACTGCTGATCGAAGTGTCTCGCCGCCGGATACGGATTGCCGCACCGGGTTCGGAGAGACCGTGATCGCGGCGATTGCGGGCTTCCTTCGGTCTCTGTTCTGCTCCGCGCTGGTGCTTGCCTGCGGTGCCGCATCGGCGCAGGGCGATCGGGCGACCCCGGAGCTGTCGCGGGGGGCGGCCGTCGACGGGCACGGGATGCTGCAAGGGGACTATCTGGTCGAAGACGGTGCGCCGATGTCGTTGTCCGACGTCACGGCGCTTCCCGCAAGTGTCTGGAAGCGCACGCCATGGTCATCCGCCAGCTACGGCTTTGCAACGGCTCCCCACTGGTTCAGGAGCGATCCCTTCACCCAGGGCTCCGACGGATCGGGAACCTTGCTGATCGAGGTGGGCTACCCCTTGCTCGATCGCCTCGATCTGTATGTCAGGGTCAATGGCGCTGGCTCCTGGGCCCGATGGAGCCTCGGGGACAGGCAAGCCTTCGGGCAACGCCCCCACAACGCATCGAGCTTTGTCGTGCCTGTTGCCGCGCAGCCCGGCGACAAGGTCGAGATTCTCGCGAGGGTGCAGACCGAAGGCGCGATGCGCTTTCCCTTGAGAGTGTGGCAACCGCAGCAATTCGAGAACGCGGAACGCCTGTCGCTGCTGGTCAACGGCATCTACATCGGGCTGATGGGAGGAGTCTTCTTCTATCACCTCATCATCTTCCTGATCGTTCGCGAGCGCATCTATCTCTACTACATCGGCTGGATCCTGATGACCTCGGGATTCATCCTGAGCTACAACGGCATCGCGTTCCAGTACCTCTGGCCCCAGGCGACGGTATGGAACGACTGGTCCCGGGTCGTGTTTCTCCTTCTCGCGGCCGGGCTGCTCACGTCCTTCAGCATCCAGTTCACAAGCAATCCAGCAACCGCGGTGCCGCAGCGATGGCACGCGGCGCCCGTGCTGCTGGCGGCGGTCTTTGCGGTGGGAGCGAGCTGGCTGCCGTTTCCCCAGGCCGTGCGCGTGGCGCTTCTGGTCCAGTTCGTGAGCACCCTGGTCTGCTTCGGCCTGGCCATCGGCCCGGCCCGGGTCGGCCATGCCCATGCCCGCGTCTTTCTCGTGACCTTCTCCGGCGTCCTGATCGGCGCAGCCCTGCATGTGCTGGACGTACTGGGAGTCACGGCGTACTTCGAGACTTCCATCAACTTCGAGGTAGCGCCCCAGGTGGGCTCGGCCTTTTCTGTTCTCCTGTTCTCGCTGGCGTTGGCCCATAGGCTGCTCGAAGAGCGCCGCCAACGCGCCATCGCGACCGATCTCGCGCGGACCAACGCAACACTGGCGACCTCCATGCGCGTGGCGCAGGAGCGAACCGAGTTCCAGCTGAAAGCCACGGACCGACTGCTTACCGATGCCGAGCGCCGGAACCAGAAAAAGTCCCGATTCCTGGCCGATGCCGTCCACGACTTGCGTCAGCCGCTGCAAGTGATCGGGAACGCACTCGATCCCATTGGTGAAGCCATTCAGGCGGGTCGCCCGGCCAACGCCCAGAGCCTGGTCCGGATGGCGACCCGCGCAGCCGACAACATGCGCTCCCAGCTGACTGCCATCCTGGATCTCTCGCGGCTGGAGTCGGGCCTTGCGAGGGCGCAACTGTCCGACTTCGACCTGGTGTCGCTTATCAGGGAGACGGTCGAGCAGACCAGGGACATCGCCCACACGAGCGGCACCTCCGTCGAGTTCGACCCGCCCGTCGGGAAGCCGGTGTTCGTGAGAAGCGACCGCCACTTCCTCCAGCGTATGCTTCTGAATCTGATCGGCAACGGCATCAAGTACCGGTCCGCGGAAAGTGGACGCCGCAGCCACGTGCGCCTTCTGCTCACGGTGCATGGCCAGCTCGTGTGCCTGGCCATCCAGGACAACGGCCTTGGAATATCCGAAGAAGCGCTGCGCAGCGACATCATCTTCAAGCCCTTCTTCCAGTTGAACAACCGGCATTCGGAGACCGACAGGGGCGTGGGGCTGGGGCTGTCGATCGTCTCGGCCATGCTGGGCCTGCTCGAGCGCCACCAGCTTTCCATCCAGTCCGAGGTCGGTGTGGGAAGCACCTTCACGCTGGAGATTCCGGCGTCCGCGATCGCACCGGTCTTCGATGCCATTCCACTCGACGACTTCAAGGCCGGCAGCGTCGAAGCGGCCCGCGGAAAGTACGTCGTGCTGCTCGAGGACGATGAACTGGTCAGGGCGTCGCTCGCGGCGGTCTTCGATATGCACGGGGTCTTGTACGAAGCGTGGGGGTCGATCGAAGAGATGCGGCAACAGTTGCCCTTCACCGAGCGGTCGCCCGACGTCCTGCTGAGCGACTATCGCCTGCCCGACGGAAAAACCGCGCTCGATGCGATCGAACTGATGCGTGCGCACTGGAGCGACGTGCCCACGCTCATCCTGACCGGGGAGCCGCTGAATTCGTATGCGGTCGCGTCCTTGCGAGGGGCTGCGATCTGCTACAAGCCCGTCGCCCCGTTCGACCTGCTTCGACGAATTGCCGCGAGCGCTGTTCGCGTGGCCGCGCCGTCGAACGTCGGAGGGGCTTAGCACGCCCACAGCGTTCGTCAAGGCCGAGCGTTGCATCATCCGTGTCCAAGTCGCTGCGGCATTCGTGCGGACGGGCTTCAACAGCCCTCGGGGTGCCGCCTTCACCTTTTGAGAGGCGCTTTTACCGGCGCTTCACTTGCCGGACAAATTGCCGGACGGGCTTCGTGGCTCAATCCGTCCCATGCATATTCCGTCGGATGTCACGGTCTTCACGCAGGTGCGTTTCTGGCTGCTGGTGCTGTGCTCGCTGATCTTTCCGGCGGCGATCTTCATCACGCTGTTCGTGCGGCGCGAGTTCTCGAAGAAGACCGTGCTCGCCTTCGGCCTGCTGCTGATCGTGCTGGCGGGCGTGGACATCTTCGTGCTGCGCGCGCTGTCGCTCGAAGCGCAGGCCACGCCTTCGCTGGCCGATGACATCGTCTTCTCCTCGGAGCTGTCGATAGCGCTGTACATCTTTCCGGCCGCGTTCGGCACCTTCGGGCTGAACATGGTCTCGCACGTGCTCATGCACTACCTGAAGCAGAAGGAAGCGCGCTTCGAGGCGCATCGCCAGCAGGCGGCGCAGAAGACCAGGCCCGTTGTCGCGGCGCGGCATCCGAGGGCGCCGGGCGTGCGGCGAGCGAGGCCGGCCATCATGGTGCAGCGCAGGCGCGCCGCCGCGCACGCCGCTGGCAACCGACAGGACGCCTGAGGCTTCCTCTCCTTTCCTATCGTTTTCCCGAAGATGGTGCGCGCCGCAACGGCGCATGCACCGCGATGTCATTGGGAGCGCGCGAGGAGAACTATTTTTTAGTTCGCCCGTTGCGAAAAACGGTGCTTGGTGCGCTCGCACCCCGCTCCTAGCATTCGCCTCGCCAGCCCTTCGGATGCCTTGGCGCATCGCGGGCCGGCACACAAGCACAGCCGAATGCCTTCACCTCATCGCATCGAAGAAAAGGAATCCGCCATGGCCCATCTCCGCGATCCCGGTCGCCGACACCTGCTCAAGACATCCCTCATCGCCGGCGGACTCTCCGCCGGTGGCCTGCTCTCGGTCGATGCCTTCGCGCAGGGCAAGGCACGCATCAACATGCAGCTGGGCTGGATCGTCGGCGGCAACCAGATCGGCGAGGTGGTCGCCAAGCGCATGGGCTTCTACGAACAGGAGGGCATCGACTTCGCGATCCAGCCGGGCGGACCGAACATCGACGGCGTGGCCATCATCGCCTCGGGCCGCTACGAAGTGGGGCAGGTGTCGTCCAGCCCGTCGATCATGCTGGCGGTGTCGCAGGGCCTGCCGATCAAGTGCTTCGCCGTCGGCGCGCAGAAGCATCCCTACACCTACTTCTCGCTCGCGAAGAATCCGGTGCGCAAGCCGGCCGACCTCGTCGGCAAGCGCGTGGGCATTCCGTCGACCGCGGCCATCCTGCTTCGCGCGTTGCTCGCGAAGAACAAGATCGCCGAGAAGGACGTGAAGGTGGTCTCCATCGGCGCCGACATGACGCCGCTGCTCACCGGGCAGGTCGACGTGGTGACAGGCTGGCTCACCAACACCACCGCCATCAAGGTGCTGGGCCCCGACATCGCCACGCTCACGCAGTGGGACGCGGGCGTGCGCCTCTACGCGTTGCCGTACTACGCATCGACGAAGACGCTGGAGACGCAGCCCAAGGTCATCGAGGCCTTCCTGCGTGCCACCGCCAAGGGCTGGCACCACGTGCGCGCCAACCGCGACCAGGCGGTCGACATGCTGGTCAAGGAGTACCCGAATCTCAAGCGCGAGGACGAGCGCGTGGCGGTCGATGCGATGCTCGAGTACGCCTTCGGCGGAGCGGCGCAGACCCAGGGCTGGGGCGCGATGGACCCGACCGTGTGGCAGGAGCAGATCGCCACCTACGCCGAGTTGGGCCAGTTCACCGCCCGCACGCCGAAGGTGGAGGACGTGATCTCGCTCGACGCGCTGAAGGCCACCGCCGCCGCGCGCGCCATGAAGGGCTGACGCGCGATGGCCGCCGTTCTGTCCGCTCCCCCGGCCATCGCCTGCCGCGACATCGGCGTGCGCTTCTTCACCGAGCGCCGCGACGTCACCGCCATCAAGAGCCTCGACCTCGAGGTGGCGCAGGGCGAGTTCCTCACGCTGCTGGGGCCCTCGGGCTGCGGCAAGTCGACCTTCCTGCGCGTGGTGGCCGACCTGCTGCCGCCCAGCCGCGGCAGCATCGAGGTGCTGTCGTCCACGCCCCAGGCCGCGCGCAAGAACCGCGACATCGGCTTCGTGTTCCAGGACGCGGCGCTGCTGCCCTGGCGCACCGCGCTGCAGAACGTGGAGCTGCCGCTGCAGGTGGGCGGCGGGGCAGGGCGCAAGGGCCGCCGTTCGCCGCGCGAGCTGCTCGAGCTCGTGGGGCTGAAGGACCGCATCAACGCCTTTCCGCACGAGATGTCGGGCGGCCAGCGCCAGCGCGTGTCGATTGCGCGCGCGCTGGCGAGCGATCCCAGGATCCTGCTGATGGACGAGCCCTTCGGCGCGCTCGACGAGATCACGCGCGACCGGCTCAACGAGGAAATCCTGCGCGTGTGGCGCGAGACCGGCGTGACCATTCTTTTCGTCACCCACAGCATCCACGAGGCGGCCTTCCTCGGCCAGCGCGTGCTGATGCTGGCCGCCAACCCGGGGCGCGTGCGCGAGATCGTTCCGGTGGAGCTGCCGCCCGAGCGCACGCTCGAGATGCGCGAGACACCCGAGTTCATCCGACTCACGAGCCACCTGCGGCGCGTGCTGGAAACCTGCTGAGGCCGAAGCCATGAATACCCGTTCCATCGACGCGGCAGTGCCGGGCGCACCGGGCGCAATCGGCGCGCCGTCCTCGGCCGACCCCGAATACCTCGCCTGGGCCGCCGCGCGGCAGAAGCGCATCTGGCGCCGCCGCATCCTGCCGGCGCTGGGCATCGTCGGGCTCATTGCCCTGTGGTGGCTGGTGATCGTCGCGTTCGGCGTCAAGCCTTTCATCGCGCCCACGCCGGCAGCCGTGCTGGAGACGCTCTACGCCAAGCGCGACGTGCTGCTCGACAACCTGCTGCCCACGGCCTTCGAGGCGGCCGGCGGCTTCGTGCTGGGCAACCTCGCGGCCATCGTCGTCGCGACGATCTTCGTGCACAACAAGACGCTGCAGGACATCTTCTTTCCGGTGGTGCTGATGTTCAACGCAGTGCCGCTGGTGGCGAAGGCGCCCGTGCTGGTGCTCATCATGGGCAACGGCGTGGAGCCCAAGATCACGATTGCCGCGCTGGTGTGCTTCTTTCCCACGCTGGTGAACATGGTGCGCGGGCTGGAGTCGGTGAACCCGCAGGCGATGGAGCTGATGCGGGTGCTGTCGGCCAGCAAGACGGAGATCTTCTTCCGCCTGCGTTTGCTGAACGCCTTGCCCTACCTGTTCTCGGCCCTGCGCATCGCGGCGTCGATGTGCGTGATCGGCGCGGTGGTGGGCGAGTGGGTGGGCGCGACGGTGGGCATCGGCGCAATGATCCTGCAGGCCACCTTCAACTTCGACTCGCCGCTGCTCTACGCCGCGATCATGATGAGCGCGACGCTCTCGGGGCTGTTCTTCCTGCTGGTCGCGCTGGCGGAAAAGCTGGTGATCCGCTGGCAGCCCGAAAGCACGCAATGACCGGCTGAACGACGGATTCAACCGGCAATTTCAGACACATCCAAACATTTCAACAGGAGAGTTCTATGAGCCGTATTGGCGACTGGATGCAGGAGTCCGCGCACGACGTGCGCGTGGCGGCCGAATCGGACGTGGTGGTGGTCGGCGGTGGCCCCGCCGGGCAGGCCGCGGCGCTGGCCGCCGCGCGCAACGGCGCGAGCGTGACGCTGCTGGAGCGCTACAACCACCTGGGCGGCCTCGCCTCGGGTGGCATGGTGCTGGTGCTGGACGACATGTGGGACAGCCACCAGCAGGAAATTTCGGTGCGCGGCATCTGCCTGGAGATGATCGAGCGCATGTCGGCGCTGGGCCTGGCCGAGTACCCGCGCCAGCACGAATGGGGCACGCTGCCCGAATCGGTGCGGCGCTGGAAGCGCTGGGGCACCTACGACTTCCACAGCAAGGAGAAGCCGCATCCCATCTGCTTCGCCGCCGCCTTCGACCCCGACGCATGGAAGCGCACGTCGCTCGAGATGGTGCTGCAGGCCGGCATCGAGCTGCGGCTGCACTCGTGGTTCTCCCGCACGCTGGTGGAAGACGGCAAGGTCAGGGGCGTGGTCTGCGAGACCAAGGGCGGGCGCGAGGCCATCCTGGGCAAGGTGGTGATCGACACCACCGGCGACCTCGACGTCGCCGCCTCGGCCGGGGCGCCGCACATCAGCGGCAGCTACATCGTGACGACCGTGTTCCGCCTGGGAGGTGTGGACACGGAAGAAGCCGAGCGCTTCGAGCGCGAGGAGCCCGATGCCTGGCAGGCACTGGACCGCGAGATCAAGCACATGCTCGGCGGTGCGTGGGAAGCGTGGTGGCTCAAGACGCCGCTGCCGGGCGTGGTGTGGTGCAACTGCCCGCACATGCCGGGGCTGGACGGCCTGAAGGTGAGCGACCTGACGCGCGCCGAAGTGCAGGGTCGCGCCACCATCCACAGGGTGATCGACTTCGTGCGAGCCAGGCTGCCGGGCTTTGCGAAGTGCACGCTGATCGACATGGCGCCGCAGACCGGCATCCGCCAGACCCGCCTGCTCGAGGGCGCCTACGTGATGACCAAGGAAGACGTGGCCCAGCGCACCCGCTTCGAGGACAGCGTGGCGCGCGGCCGCGATTACTACTACCCGTATCGCACGCTGCTGCCGCGCAGCGTCGAGAACCTGCTGGTGGCCGGGCGCCACTACTCGGCCACCTCGGCCGCGCAGAAGATCTCGCGCGAGATCCCGCCCTGCATGGCGATGGGCGAGGCCACGGGTACGGCCGCGGCGCTGGCGTTGAACGCGGGCATCTCGGTGCGCGAGGTCGACATCGCGAAGCTGCAGAAGACGCTGCGTGCCCAGGGCGCCGACCCCGGCGACCAGAAGGGGCCGAACGCCGACGTGCCGGCCATCGCCCGTTCGTTCGAGAAGGAGGCCGCATGACCGCCGGCACCAGTGCATTGCCGCTCGACGGCATCCGCGTGATCGACTTCACGCAGGTCATGATGGGCCCGGTCTGCACGCAGATGCTGGCCGACCACGGCGCCGACGTGATCAAGATCGAGCGCAAGGGCGCGGGCGACCTGAGCCGCTCGACTTTCGCGCCGGTGGCGGGCGAAGACAACCCGATCTTCTGCAGTCTCAACCGCAACAAGCGCAGCGTGGAGATCGACCTGCGCGACGAGGCGCAGATGGAACTGGTGAAGGCGCTGATCGCCGGCGCCGACGTGGTCACCAACAACTTCCGCGCCGGTGTGATGGAGCGGCTGGGGCTGGGCTATGAAGATTGCAAACGGCTCAATCCGCGCATCATCTACGCCGTGGGCACAGGCTTCGGGGAGACCGGCCCGTACGCCCACAAGGGCGGCCAGGACGTGCTTGCCCAAGCGCTCACCGGCGTGATGGCGCGCCGTGCCGATGCGTCGGTGCCGGTGTCGATCTACCCCACGGCGCTGGCCGACTACACCGCCGGCATGCACATGGTGCAGGGCATCCTGCTGGCGCTGCTGCAGCGCGAGCGCACGGGCGAGGGACAGAAGATCGCGGTGTCGCTCTACAACTCCATGCTGGCCATGCAGATGCAGGAGGCGGCCATGGTGATGATGGAAGACTCCGAGGTGAACTGGGCCGCCATGCCGCTGTCGGGCGTGTTCGACACGCAGACCGGACCGCTGGTGCTGGTGGGCGCGTTCAAGGCCAATCCGCTGCGCGACATCTGCGCCGCGCTGGGCATCGATGACCTGTCGCTCGACGCGCGCTATGCCACGCTGAAGGCGCAGTTCGCCAACAAGGCTGCGCTGCACGCGATCTTCCACGAGCGCTTTGCGAGCAACACGCGCGAGCACTGGCTTGCGAAGCTGGAGGAGCAGGACCTGCTCTCCGCTCCGGTGCGCGACATGCGCGAGGCGCTGGTCGATCCGCAGACGCTGCACAACGGGATGATCCTGGAAGGCGGCACGCCCTCGGGCCGCCCGCTGAAGTTCATCGCCAGCCCCATACAGATGTCGGCCGCCAAGGCTGCCCTGCGACGCGAGCCGCCCAGGCTGGGGCAGCACACGGCCGAAGTGCTGGCCGAAGCCCGCGCGCTGATCGAGGAGGCCGACGCATGAGCGCCGCGCCGGGCCGCCCCAAGCAAGCTCGCACCGGAACGCGCAGCGTGGAGGTCATTCAATGAGCGTGCTCTTCGAAGTCGCCGACCACGTCGCCACGGTCACCATCGACCGGCCCGAAGTGCTCAACGCGGTCGACCTGCCGACGGAGGCCGAGCTGCAGCGCATCTGGACCGAGATCGAGGCACGCGACGACATCCGCGCGGTGGTGCTCACCGGCGCGGGCGAGCGCGCCTTCTGTGCCGGCGCCGACCTGAAGAACACCTCCAACCTCAAGGGCGTGGAGTACTGGGCCGCCGCGCGACCCGGCGGCTTCGGCGGCATCGCGTTGCGCGAGACGCTCGACGTGCCGGTGATCGCGCGTGTCAACGGCCTGGCGCTGGGCGGCGGCTTCGAGATGGTGCTGGGCTGCGACATCGTCGTGGCCTGCGAGGAAGCCAGCTTCGGCCTGCCCGAGCCATTGGTCGGCCGGCTGCCGCTGGACGGCGGCATGCTGCTGCTGCAACGCCAGATTCCGTATCGCCAGGCCATGGGCATGATGCTCACCGGCCAGCGCGTGAAGGCGCAGCGCGCGCTGGAGATGGGACTGGTCAACGAGGTGGTGCCGCGCGCCGAACTCGACACGGCCGTCGGCCGCTGGGTGCAGCAGATGCTGGCCTGCGCGCCGCTGTCGCTCAAGGCCATCAAGCAGGTGGTGCGCCGCACCGGCACGCTCGCGCCGGCCGAGGCGCACCGCATGCGGCTGCCGGCGCTCGTGGCCGCGCTGCAGTCGCAGGACGCCGACGAGGGCGTGCTGGCCTTCCAGCAGAAGCGCAAGCCGCAGTGGCTGGGCCGCTAGGCCGGCCGCGCAAGCGAAGGTACGTGCCATGCCTCACGTCATCACCGGCGCCTGCATCGACATCAAGGACGGCGCCTGCGTCAAGTGCTGTCCGGTCGATTGCATCTACGAAGGCGAGCGCACTCTGTACATTCACCCGGATGAATGCATCGACTGCGGCGTTTGCGTGTCCGCCTGCCCCACGCAGGCCATCTACGAAGACCTTCGGCTGCCGCCCGAAATGGCACATTTCACGGCCATCAACCGCGAGTTCTTCGCGGCGGACGTCAGCGGGCTGGGCTCGCCCGGCGGCGCCGATGCCAGGCGCGTGGCCTGCGACCACCCGGCCGTTGCAGCGCTGCCCCGGTGAGCGGGCGGCTCGCGGGAGGGCCGGCTGATGCACGCCAGCATTCTCAAATACTTCATCGAGGTGGCGAGCTGCGGCTCGGTGCGCAAGGCCTCGGAGCGGCTCTTCGTGGCGGCGAGCGCGGTCAACCGGCAGATCCACAAGCTGGAGGACGAACTGGGCGTGGAGCTGTTCGACCGCATGCCCAACGGCCTGCGCCTTAACGCGGCCGGCGAGCGCCTGCTCAAGCATGCGCAGGAGACGCTGCACCAGTACCAGGTGATGCGCACCGAGCTCGATGCGCTCAAGGGCGAGCGCACCGGCCACGTGAAGGTGGCGGCGATGGATTCCTTCTTCGAGGAGCTGCTGCCCTCGGCGGTGGAGGACTTCCTGCAGGTGTTCCCCGCCGTCACGTACACCATCACCGCGGTGCAGCCGATGGACGTGCCGCAGATGGTGATGTCGGGCCAGGTCGACGTGGGCATGACCTTCGTGAGCCGGCTGCCCGGCGGCGTGGCGGCGGTGGCGCTGGCCAGGCTGCCCATCGGCCTGGTGATGCCGCCGGGCCATCCGCTGGCCAACCACGCGAGCGTGTCGCTGAAGGAGTGCGCGCGCTATCCGTTCCTGCGCTCCAGCTCGCATCCGGTGATCAGCGCCGCGCTGTCGCCCGAGTTCGCCTCCTTCTGGGACGACATGGAACCGGCCGCCACCTGCAACTCGACGCCCATGCTCAAGCGGCTCATCAAGGCCGGCAAGGGCATCTCGTGCTTCTCGAAGATCGCCTTCATCGAGGACCTGAAGCGCGGCGAACTGATCTGGCGGCCCTTCGAGCTGCCCGCGCTCGACCAGCTCCAGGTCGGCATCGTGGTGCCCTCGCAGCGCGTGCTGCCGCATGTGACGCAGAACTTCGTCGGCCGCATGGCTCGCCGGCTGACGCAGCTGGAGGCCGTGGCGGCGGCGGTGTGAAGCCGAAGGAGTACCGTGTTCGCTCCCATTCCGGGCGGATGAAAAAAGCCTGACGGCCGAGGCCGTCAGGCTTTCATCGGGAGGCGGATACCGGAAGGCCCGGAAGGCAGGTCAGCCGACTTCGGCGATCAGCTCGATCTCCACGCAGGCGCCCAGCGGAATCTGTGCCACGCCGAAGGCGCTGCGTGCATGCGCGCCCTTTTCGGGGCCGAAGACTTCGGCGAAGAACTCGCTCGCGCCGTTGGTCACCAGGTGCTGCTCGGTGAAGGTGCCGACGGAGTTGACCAGGCTCATCACCTTGACGATGCGCTTGACCTTGTTCAGGTCGCCCACGGCCGCATGCAGCGTGCCGAGCAGGTCGATGGCGATGGCGCGCGCGGCCTGCTTGCCTTCTTCGGTGCTGATGTTGGCGCCGAGCTGGCCGGTCCAGACCTTGCCGTCCTTCTTCGCGATGTGGCCCGAGAGAAACACGAGGTTGCCGGTCTGCACGAAGGGCACGTACGCGGCGGCGGGGGCGGCGACGGGCGGAAGGGTGATGCCGAGGCTGGAAAGTTTGTCGTAAACGCTCATGGAGACTCCTTGTCTTGGGAAGGCGATTGTGTCCGTGTTTGCGGCAGGCCCTCGATCACTTCCCCCACTGGCTGCACGGTCACGCCGACGCTCAGCGTGTGCCTTGCGCCGCCATGCAGTACGCCGCGCATCGGCGAGACGTCGGAGTAGTCGCGGCCGATGGCCAGCGTGACGTAGTCCTCGCCGGGCTGGCGGCCGTTGGTGGGGTCGAAGTCGACCCAGTCGCCGGGGCTGCCCCCGGTGCCGTCGTCCTCGCCGGGCAGGTACACCGACACCCAGGCGTGCGAGGCGTCGGCGCCCACCAGCCGGGGCTGGCCGGGCGGCGGCTGCGTGAGCAGGTAGCCGCTCACGTAGCGCGCGGGCAGGCCCATGGTGCGGAAGCACGCGATCATGATGTGGGCGAAGTCCTGGCACACGCCCTTGCGCTGCGCGAGGGCCTCGACGGCGGGGGTGTTGATCTCGGTGCTGTCGGCGTCGTAGGCGAAGTCCTCGTACATGCGCTCGGTGAGGTCCATCGCCACGTCGAAGGTCGGACGCCCGGGGACGAAGCTGGCGCGCGCGTAGGCCACGAAGTCGTCGTGGCGCGGCACGTAGGGCGAGGGAAAGACGAACTCCGATGCCGCGTCGAAGGTGGCGTCCTTGCGGAAGCGGAAGCGCTCGCGCACGGCCTCCCACGGCAGGTCGCGCGCCACCGCGGGCGACAGCACCGGCACGGAGGTCTCGACCACGCTCTCGGCCGTGACCACCAGCTTGTCGTGCGTGGCTTCGAGCGCGAAGAACGCGCGGGTGTTGCCGTACAGGTCGGCCTGCTCGCCGCGCTGCGCAGGTGCCGGCTCGATGGCGAGCTTGTGGCTCACGAGCTTCTGCGAGCCGGTGGCCAGCGGCTTCAGGTGCGCGAGGTGCTGCGCCGTCTCGACCGGCGGCGAGTACTCGTAGCGGGTTTCGTGTGTGACGTGGAGCAGCATGGCCGGTGCCCGTTGGATGGCTTGCGTCGTCGGCCTACTTCGACTCGGAGCCGAAGTACGAGGCGTAGATCTTGGCGTAGGTGCCATCGGCGCGGATCGCCTCCAGCCCCTGGTTGATCTTGGCGAGCAGTTCGGCGTTGCCCTTCTTCACGGCAATGCCGTACTTCTCGACCGGAAAGCCGGTGTCGCTCACCGTCTTGAAGCCGCCGGCGGTGTTGTTGGCGAGGTAGTGCACCACCACGCCGTTGTCGGCCACCACGGCCTGCACGCCGCCGGCTTCCAGTTCCTTGAGCGCCAGTGGCGTCGACTCGAAGCGCTTGATGGCGGTGCTCGACTTGCCCAGCAGCTTGCCCACGACCTCGTCGCCGGTGGTGCCGTTCTGCACGCCGACCTTCAGGGTCTTGATGTCCTCGAACTTGGTGATGGGCGCGTCGTTGCGCACGGCGATGAGCTGGCGCGCGTCGAAGTAGGACTGCGAGAAGTCCATCGTCTGGCGGCGCTCGTCGGTGATGGTGATGGCCGACACCAGCAGGTCGCGGTCGCCCTGGTCGAGCGAGTTGAAGATGCCTTCCCACGGCGTGTTGACGAACTTCACCTCGAAGCCGGCCTTCTGCGCGACCGCCTTCACCACCTCGATGTCGAAGCCCACGATCTCGCCCCTGTCGTTCTGCGACTCGAAGGGCGTGTAGGCGGCGTCGGTGCCGACCACGAGCACGCGGGCGGCGGCTGGTGCCGGCGGCGCGCCGGCAGCGGGCGCGGATGCGGACTCCTGCTTGCCGCAGCCGGCGATGGCGAGGGCCGCGAAGAGGCTTGCGGCGGTGAGTGCGAAGCGGCGGTTGATGGTGATGCCTGACATGGGTGCCTCCTTGGAACTGTCTTGAACTGCTTGTTGTGTTGTACGGGAAACGGATTCAGGCGCCGACCGAGCGCAGCGACTCGGAAGTCAGCGTGAAGTAGCGCGTGCCGATGGCGTCGGACACATGGTAGGCCGCCGTCTCGCAGCCGGCGAGCAGCTTCATGAGCTCCGGATAGTCGGCGTCCGGCCCTGCGGCGCAAAGGTGTTCGAGCGTCCAGCTGGCCGGATCGGGCAACTCGTACGACAGCGCGGTCAGCTTGCCCGGCGCGCTGCCGGCCAGCCGCGCGATGCGCCCGCGCAGGGTCTGCGTGACCCATGCCAGCGAGCGCGGGTTCTCGGCGTCGAGCACCAGCAGGTCGACCATGGTGGCGACGTCGCGGCGCTGCTGGTAGCGGGCGTGGAAGGTGATGGTGCTGTCGAAGAGCGCCACCATGGCCTCGAAGCCGCTCACCTCGTGAACCGCGCCGTTGTCGAAGCCGGCCTCCAGCGCGTTCGCGAGGAAGCCAAGCCGCTCGATGTGGCGGCCGATGGACAAGAGCCGCCAGGCGTCGTCACGCGTCATGCGGTCGGTCTGCGCGCCTGTCATGGCGGCGAGCGCGGTGCTGGCGGATTCGAGGGCGCGCAGCGCGGCGCTGGCGGCGAAGCTGCCTTCGTCGGCCTGCTCGGCGGCGCGGCGCAGGAAGTCGGCCTCGGTGCGCACGATCTGGTTCCAGTTGTCCTGCGAGAGGCGCTCGCGCACCGCGGCCGCGGCCTGACGGATGCAGCGCAGGCTGAAGCCCACGCTGCCGCCGCGCGCCACGTCGCCCAGCTCGGCGATGAGCGCGCGCTCGAACACGCGGCGCGACTGCGGCGCGCTCGGCACGCCGGCGGGCACCAGCGCATTGCGCAGCGCCATGCGGTGCAGCCATTCGAGCAGCGGGCGCGAGGACTGGTCTTCGCTGCCCAGCAGGCTCAGCGTGAGCCGCGCGAGGCGCACCGCGTTCTCGGCGCGTTCGGTGTAGCGGCCGAGCCAGAACATGTTCTCCGCCGCGCGGCTGGTGACCGGCGCGCGGTGCCGCGCGAGCGAGGCCGGCGTGCTGTGCGGCTGCAGCAGCGTGGTGCGGTCGACCTCGCCGTGCGTCTGCACCCACACGTCGGCGCTGCTGCCGCCGCGCTGCATCGAGGCGAACTGCGCGTCGGGCTCGGTGAGCCGCGCCAGCCCGCCGGGCAGCACGCGCCACGACTGCGCGCCGTCGCTCACCGCGAAGACGCGCAGCATCACTGCGCGCGGCGCGATGTGGCCTGGGCCCATGTCGTTGGCCCAGGTGGGCATCTGCGACAGCGGCATGTAGCCCTGCACGGTATGGACGTCGCCCTCGCGCACGATGCGGCCGGCCCATTCGTCGAGCTCGCGCCGGCCGAGCTGGCTGCCGAGCACCGCATCGAAGCTCGCGCGGCCGTCGAAGCCGGGGTAGGTGGGCTTGATGGCGCAGTCGCCCAGCTGCGGCAGCACCGATTCGAGCGCGGCGCGCTCGCCGCACCACCAGGTGGGCAGGGCGGGCAGCATCAGCTTCTCGTCGATCAGCCGGCGCGCCAGCCCCGGCAGGAAGCCCAGCAGCGCGGGCGATTCGAGAAACGCCGAGCCCGGCATGTTGGCCACCAGCACGTTGCCCGCGCGGATCGCCTGCAGCAGGCCCGGCACGCCGAGCGTGGAATCGGGGCGCAGCTCCAGCGGGTCGAGGAACTGGTCGTCCAGCCGCTTGATGAGGCCGTGCACCGGTCGCAGGCCCTGCAGCGTCTTCAGGTAGAGCCGCTGGTCGCGCACCGTGAGGTCGCTGCCCTCGACCAGCGTGACGCCCAGGTAGCGCGCGAGGTAGGCGTGCTCGAAGTAGGTCTCGTTGTACGGGCCCGGCGTGAGCAGCGCGATGTGCGGCGGCACGCCGGCCGGGCACATGCGCTGCAGGCCTTCCATCATGGCGCTGTAGGTGGCGGCCAGGCGCTGCACGTGCAGCGCCTCGAAGGCCTGCGGAAACTGCCGCGTGATGGCGAGGCGGTTCTCCAGCAGGTAGCCCAGGCCCGAGGGCGCCTGGGTGCGCTGCGAGACCACCCACCAGTTGCCGTCGGGGCCGCGCGCCAGGTCGAAGGCGGCAATGTGCAGCCAGGTGTCGCCCGGCGGCTTCACGCCGTGCAGCGCGCGCAGGTAGCCGGGGTGGCCGCGCACCAGCGCCGGGGGAATGAGCCCTTCGGCCAGCAGCTGCTGCGGGCCGTAGGCGTCGGCCATTACCCGGTCGAGCACGCGCACGCGCTGCAGCACGCCGGCCTCGATCTGGCTCCAGCTCTCGGGCGAGACGATCAGCGGGAACAGGTCGAGCGACCACGGCCGCTGCGGGCCGTTGGCGTCGGCATACACGTTGTAGGTGACGCCGTTGTCGCGGATCTGCCGTTCCAGGCTGGCCGCGCGCCGGGGCAGGTCGTTGAAGCCGCCCGGGCCGAGCTGTTCGAAGAAGGCGTTCCAAGCGGGGGTGAGGGGAGGCTGCTCGCCGGCTGGGGCCTGCGTCTGTGCCTGGGATTGCGACTGGGACGGGGACTGGAGCTGGGACTGCGATTGGCCGGCTGCCACCGGCCGGTCGGCCGCGGCATCGTAGAGCTGCGGGGCGACTGGAGCGGAGGCCGCAGTGGGCCCGGGCGCTGGCCGGACGGGCGCCACCGGGGTGGCCTGTCCGCGCAGTTCGTCGTAGTGGCCGGGCAGGGCGGGCGGGGCGAGCGCCGACGCCAGGGCCGCCGGAAACTCCAGTGCCTGGGCGTCGAACAGGGATTCGTTCAAAGGTTCCACAGGGGGTGGATTGTCACACTGCCGTCACGGGTGGTCCGTTCGGGCAGTGTGCTGAATGTCCCGTCAGCGCCGCAGATCGAGCGTGAACGGGAATTCGCGGCTGCCCGGCAGCTCGATGGTCGCGGGAGGCGTGCGCAGCAGCCCGGGCGTGTGGCCGGTGCGGGTGAAGCGCGAATGGCGGCGGCTCTCGGCCTCGTAGGCGTTGACCGGGAAGGTGTCGTAGTTGCGCCCGCCCGGGTGGGCCACGAAGTACTGGCAGCCGCCCAGCGAACGCTTCATCCAGGTGTCGACGAGGTCGAAGGTCAGCGGCGCGTGGGCCTTGATGCTCGGGTGCAGCGACGAAGGCGGGTTCCAGGCCTTGTAGCGCACGCCCGCCACGAACTCGCCGGCCACGCCGGTGGGCTGCAGCGGCAGCACCTTGCCGTTGACGGTGACGACGTGGCGGCTTTCGTTCAGGCCGGTCACGCGCACCTCGATGCGCTCCAGCGACGAATCGACATAGCGCACCGTGCCGCCGATCGCGCCTTCCTCGCCCATCACGTGCCAGGGCTCGAGGGCGTTGCGCAGCGAGAGCTCCACGCCCATCGCCTGCACCTGGCCCACCAGCGGGAAGCGGAACTCGAAGTGCGGCGCGAACCAGTCGGGGTCGAAAGCGAAGCCGGCCTGGCGCATCTCGCTGATGACGTCGTCGAAGTCCATCTTCACGAAGGTCGGCAGCAGGAAGCGGTCGTGCAGCTCGGTGCCCCAGCGGGTGACGGGCGCCTTGTAGGGCTCGTCCCAGAAGCGGGCCACCAGCGCGCGGATGAGCAACTGCTGCGCGATGCTCATGCGCGCATGCGGCGGCATCTCGAAGGCGCGCAGCTCCAGCAGGCCGAGGCGGCCGGTACTGGAGTCGGGCGAGTAGAGCTTGTCGATGCAGAACTCGCTGCGGTGCGTGTTGCCCGTGACGTCGATCAGGATGTTGCGCAGCGTGCGGTCGACCAGCCATGCGGGCATGTTCTGGCCGTAGATCTCGCGGTTCTTCGCGATTTCCTTGAGCGCGATTTCCAGTTCGTAGACCTGGTCGTTGCGTGCCTCGTCCACGCGCGGCGCCTGGCTCGTGGGGCCGATGAACATGCCCGAGAACAGGTAGCTCAGCGACGGATGGTTGTGCCAGTACAGCAGCAGGCTGGCCAGCAGCTCGGGCCGGCGCAGGAAGGGGCTGTCGGCGGGCGTGGCGCCGCCCATCACGAAGTGGTTGCCGCCGCCGGTGCCGGTGTGGCGTCCGTCGGTCATGAACTTCTCGGCCGACAGGCGGGTTTCGAACGCGGCGTTGTAGAGGAACTCGGTGTGGTCGACCAGTTCCTTCCAGTTGTGCGCGGGATGGATGTTGACCTCGATCACGCCCGGGTCGGGCGTGACCTGCAGCAGCTTCAGGCGCGGGTCGCGCGGCGGCGGATAGCCTTCCATCACGATGCGCACGCCCAGGTCGCGCGCGGTGGCTTCCACGGCCGCGACGAGGTCGAGATAGTCCTCCAGGCGGGCCAGCGGCGGCATGAAGACGTAGAGCACGCCCGAGGCGTTGCCCTTCTTCTCGGCTGCGGGGCCGTTGGCGCGGCGCGGGTCGCGCACTTCGACGCACAGCGCGGTGCGGGTGATCCAGTGGGCCGATTCGCCGCGCAGGGGCTGGCGGGTGGTGGTGGAGCCGGTGGAGTCGTTGTCGTCCGCGCCGTCGCCTTCGCCGTCGCTCGCGGCGCCCGGCGTCTGCATGCGCAGCGAGGAGGGCACGACCGGCGGCGTGCCGAAGGCATAGGGCACGGAACCGAGGTCGGCCCCTGCGCCGCCCGCTTCACCCGTGCTGCTCGCGCCGCCCGTGCCAACGGCGTAGCGCGCGCGATAGTCGGCTCCGCTCGGCAGCGCGCCGCGCGGCGCGTTCGGGTCGCGCTCGATCATGTAGGGGTAGTCACCCTTGCTGGCCCACGGCTGCGAGTCGAGCGGCAGGCGGTAGCCCATGGGCGAGTCGCCCGGGATCAGGTAGAGCCGGTCGTCGCGCAGGAACCAGGGGCCGGTCTTCCAGGCCGGGCCCGAGAGCGCGGGAGCGTCTCCGGTCGCGTTGCCGGGCTCGATGGGCAGCATGTAGCCGATCACCGCGTCGAGCTTCTGCGTGAACACGCGGCGCAGGCGCACGCGCTCGAGCTCGTCGTCGAGCTTCGAGTCGAAGGGATCGACGTTGACCGGCAGGCGGCGTTCGCGCCAGAGGTAGTAGTAGATGTCCTCGTAGCCCGGCTGGATGTAGCGCTCGGTGAGGCCCAGCTTGTGCGCGAGCAGGTTCGTGAAGCGGCGCGCGTCCTCGCTCGTGTAGTGCGTGGGAAAGCGCTCGTCGGCGAACAGGTCGGGGTCGTGCCACAGCGGCTGGCCGTCGGCGCGCCAGAAGATCGACAGCGCCCAGCGCGGCAGCTGCTCGCCCGGATACCACTTGCCCTGGCCGAAGTGCAGAAAGCCGCCCTTGCCGTATTCGGCGCGCAGCTTGTGCACGAGTTCGGTGGCGTAGCCGCGCTTGGTGGGGCCGAGCGCGTCGGTGTTCCACTCGGGCGCGTCGCGGTCGGTGGTGGCCACGTAGGTGGGCTCGCCGCCCATGGTCAGGCGCACGTCGCCGGCCTTCAGGCGCGCATCGACCGCTTCGCCCAGCGCCAGCACCTCGGCCCACTGGTCTTCGGTGTAGGGCTTGGTCACGCGCGGCGACTCGTAGATGCGCGTGACCTTCATGTCGTGGCCGAACTCGACCTCGGATTCGTCGACACCGCCCTCGATGGGCGCGGCGCTCGAAGGCGTCGGCGTGCAGGCCAGCGGGATGTGGCCCTCGCCTGCCAGCAGGCCCGAGGTGGCGTCGAGGCCGATCCATCCGGCGCCGGGCAGGAACACCTCGCACCAGGCGTGCAGGTCGGTGAAGTCGACCGTGGTGCCGCTTGGGCCGTCGAGCGCTTTCACGTCGGGCGTGAGCTGGATCAGGTAGCCCGAGACGAAGCGCGCGGCCAGCCCGCAGTGGCGCAGCAACTGCACCAGCAGCCAGCCCGAGTCGCGGCAGGAGCCGCTGCCGTTGGCCAGCGTTTCTTCCGGCGTCTGCACGCCGGGCTCCATGCGGATCAGGTAGTTGACGTCCTTCTGGACCTGCTGGTTGATGCCGACCAGGAAGTCGATGGTGCGCTGCTCCTTGTGGTCGATCTTGTCGAGGTAGGCCTGCAGCAGCGGCGTGACCGGGTCGGCCACGAGGTAGGGGGCGAGCTCCTCGGCCTGCGAGGGCTTGTACTTGAACGGGAAGTTCTCCGCCTGGGGCTCGAGGAAGAAGTCGAAGGGGTTGTAGACCGCCATCTCGACCACGAGGTCGACCGTGACCTTGAACTCGCGCGTCTTCTCGGGAAACACGAGCCGCGCCTGGTAGTTGGCGAACGGGTCCTGCATCCAGTTGACGAAGTGTTCGGCTGGCTCGACCCGCAGCGAGTAGGAGATGACGTTGCTGCGGCAATGCGGCGCGGGCCGCAGGCGCACGACCTGCGGGCCCAGCTGCACCAGGCGGTCGTACTTGTAGTGGGTGACGTGGTGGAGCGCGGCGTGAATTGACATGCGTTTTTGTGTGCAGTGCTGGCAGATTGCATCGAGAAGATGTCTCTGGTGAGACGCATACTAGCCGAGATGCTTAGCAATTAACGCGCCACTGAGCGCGAGTTTGGGGAGGGTTTGCATCATGGATTCGGGAGTTGTCCGATGACGCGGTTTCGTGCGTCCGAGCGGGCCGTGGGCGGCGCCGGAGCGTTCGCCGCATTGGGTGGTTCGCTGCTGGGCGCCGCCCTGCAACTGCAGCAGCCGATGCTCTGGCCGGCGTGGGCCTATGCCGGCTTGCTGGGCATCGGCATGGCCGGCATGTGGTGGCGGCGCATGCCCGGCAGGACGCTCCTGCTGATCGCCCTGGTGTGCGCAGCGATGGCCGGCGCGGGGCTCGCGGGATGGCGCGCGGTGGTCTATGCGAAAGGCGCGCTCGATCCGGCGCTCGAAGGGCTCGACCTGCGCGTCACGGGCGTCGTGTCGGAGATGCCCCAGCGCAACGAGGCCGGCACGCGCTTCACCCTGGATGTCGAATCCGCGCAATGGACCGACCCGGACCTGCCGGGCCGGCCCGCCGTACCCGATCGCATCGCGCTCGGCTGGTATGCGGAGGGCTCCAGCCTCTGGAGCCGCACGCCGCCGGCCGTCGTTGCCGGCGCGTCCCCGCATGCGGGCGAGCGTTGGAGCCTTGCGGTGCGTCTCAAGGCGCCACATGGCAGCCGCAACCCCCACGGTTTCGACAGCGAACTCTGGATGTGGGAACAGGGCCTGCAGGCCAGCGGCCATGTGCGAACCGGCGCGCGCGACACTGCGCCCGTGCTGCTCGGCACCACCTGGCGGCACCCCATCGAGCGCGCCCGTGAATCGGTGCGCGATGCCGTCTTCGAGCGCGTGCCCGATCGCGCGCAGGCGGGCGTGATCGCCGCCCTGGTCACCGGCGACCAGAACGCCATCGACCGGGCAGGCTGGGACGTGTTCCGTGCCACGGGCGTGGCGCACCTGATGTCGATCTCGGGCCTGCACGTCACGATGTTCGCGTGGCTCGCCGCGCATGTCGTTGGCCTGCTCTGGAGACGAAGCACGCGGTTGATGCTGTGGCTGCCCGCGCAGCAGGCGGCGCTGGTCGGCGGCGTGCTGCTGGCCACGCTCTATGCGCTTTTCAGCGGCTGGGGCGTGCCTTCGCAGCGCACGGTCTGGATGCTGGCGACGGTCGCTTTGCTGCGCCTCTCCGGACGGCGCTGGCCCTGGCCGAACGTGTGGCTGCTGACGGCGGCCGTGGTGGTGGCGCTCGATCCGTGGGCCCCGATGCAGGCGGGCTTCTGGCTGAGCTTCGTGGCGGTGGGCGTGCTCTTCGCGAGCGACGCCGCGGCGCCGGGCGAGCAGCAGGGCGGCGCGGCCTTTCGCCTGCTGCGCTTCTTCCGCGAGCAATGGACCATCACGCTGGCGATCACGCCGCTGAGCCTGCTGCTGTTCCAGCAGGTGTCGCTGATCGGCCTGCTGGCCAATGCGGTGGCCATACCCTGGGTCACGCTCGTGATCACGCCGCTGGCCATGTTCGGCATGGTCGTGCCGCCGTCGTGGGACCTGGCGGCCATGGCCGTGCAGGCGCTGGGGCTGTTGCTGCAGTGGCTGGCCGGGCTGCCGCATGCCACGCTGTCGATGGCCGCGCCGCCCTGGTGGCTCGCCGCCTGCGGCGTGGGCGGCGGCGCGTTGCTGGTCATGCGGCTGCCTTGGCCGATGCGCGGTCTCGGCGTTCCGCTGCTCCTGCCCGTGCTGCTGTGGCAGGCGCCCCGGCCTCCGGCCGGCGAGTTCGAACTGCTCGCCGCTGACATCGGCCAGGGCAACGCGGTGCTCGTGCGTACCGCCACGCACAGCCTGCTCTACGACGCCGGCCCGCGCTACAGCCTCGAAAGCGATGCGGGCCACCGCGTGCTCGTGCCGCTGCTGCGGGCGTACGGCGAGCAGCTGGACACGCTGGTGGTGAGCCATCGCGACACCGATCACACCGGCGGCGCGCCGGCGGTGCTCGCGATGCAGCCCGAAGCTGCGCTGCTGAGCTCCATCGAGGCCGCGCACCCGCTGCAGGCGATGCGCGCGGCAAGGCGCTGCGAGGCGGGGCAGTCGTGGAGCTGGGACGGCGTGCGCTTCGAGGTGCTGCATCCCTTCGAGAGCGACTACCGCAGTTTCAGCAAACCCAACGCCGTGTCGTGCGTGCTGCGCATCGACAACGGGCGCGCGGCGGCGCTGCTGGCAGGCGACATCGAGCGGCTGCAGGAGACGGCGCTCGTCATGCGCACGCCGCAGTTGCTGCGCGCCGATGTGCTGCTGGCGCCGCATCATGGGAGCAAGACTTCGTCGGGCGCGGCGTTCCTCGATGCGGTGCAGCCTCGCATCGCCCTCGTGCAGGCGGGATACCGCAACCGCTTCGGCCATCCGGCGCAGGAGGTGGCGACGCGCTACCGCGAGCGCGGCGTGGCACTGATCGAGAACACCCGCTGCGGCGCCGCGCACTGGAGCAGCCTGCGTCCGGCCGACGTGGCCTGCGAGCGCGAGCGCCGCGCCCGGTACTGGCAGCACCGCCCATCCTTGGGCGGGCCGCCGGATTCCTGAAATGTGAATTAGTTGTCAAAAGTAGCTTGAAAGTACTCATCGAATTGAATCTGCGCAGGAGGCTTCCGCGTTGTATCGTTTAGCTACAACTCGACGACAAGGGGGCAATATGTACGACCATCCGCGCTCGCGGCCGGGCATGATTTCGAGGTGCGTTTCATGACCACGGCGGTTCCGGCCATCACCAGCGTGAGCGCCGCGCCTGCGTCGGGCGCGCGGCTCGATATGCACCGAGACGGCCCGGTGCTGGTCCTGACGCTGAGCAACCCCGAGGCGCGCAACGCCATCAATCCCTCGGTCTACCGGACGGCCGCCAAGGCGATACGCACTACCTCGGGCTTTCGCACGGTGCGTGCCATCGTGCTGCGCGGGGAGGGCGACCACTTCAGCGGCGGCGGCGACCTGCGGCGACTGGCCCGGCAACGCAAGCTGCCGGCCACCGAGCAGCATGGCCACATTGACGCGCTGCACGAGTGGCTCATGGCGATCGAGGAAGCGCCCCAGCCCGTCATTGCCGCGGTCGAGGGCGCGGCGATGGGCGGCGGCTTCTCGCTGTGCCTGGCCTGCGACCTGATCGTGGCCGCCGAGGACGCGAAGTTCGCGATGTCGTACATCAACGTCGGCCTGTCGCCCGACGGTGGCGGCACCGATTCGCTGGCGCGCTCGCTGCCGCCGCAGGCTGCGCTCGAGATGCTGCTCGACGGCACGCCCTGCACCGCGAAGCGGCTGCATGAGCTGGGCGTGGTCAACAAGGTGGTTCCGCACGGGGAAGCCGGCGCCGCCGCGCTCGCCTGGGCGCAGCAACTCGCGCGCGGTCCGTTCGAGGTGCAGGCGCGCATCAAGCAGCTCGTGTACGCGGCGCGGGGACGCAGCCGGCGCGAGCAGCTGGAGGCCGAGCGCGACTCCTTCCTGGCCAGTCTCTACAGCGACGAGAGCGGAGAGCGCATCAAGGAATTTCTCTCGCCCCGCAAGAAGCCGGAAACCACCGGGGAGGGCCCCGCGACCTGAGCGCGGAAAGATCATCCGACCCGTCTCCGGCCTTGGCATCAGGGGTTCTACTGGCCCTGAACTTGCTAAGCTATGAACTCAAGGAGATTGGTCGTTCCATGCACAAATTTGACGAGATGTATGAGCAGCTGCCCTACTCGGGAGCTGCGATTCGACAGCATTACAAGCGCTACGACCAATGGCTCGCGAAGCAACCCGGTGAGGTGATGCGTTCGCGGCGCGAAGAGGCGGAAATGATCTTCCGCCGGGTCGGCATCACCTTCGCGGTGTACGGCGCCAAGGACGAGGACGGTTCCGGTACCGAGCGGCTCATACCGTTCGACCTGCTGCCTCGCATCATTCCCGCCCACGAGTGGGACAGCATGGAAAAAGGGCTGGTGCAGCGTGTGACGGCGCTCAACCGCTTTCTTCACGATGTCTACCATGACCAGGAAATCATCAAGGCCGGCATCATCCCGGCCGAGCAGATCCTGAACAACGCCCAGTTCCGCCCCGAGATGATGGGCGTGAACGTGCCGCACAACGTCTACTCGAACATCTCGGGCATCGACATCGTGCGCGCCCCCGATGCCGAGGGCAACGGCGAGTACTACGTGCTCGAGGACAACCTGCGCGTGCCCAGCGGCGTGAGCTACATGCTCGAGAACCGCAAGATGATGATGCGGCTCTTCCCGGAGCTCTTCAACCAGAACCGCGTCGCGCCGGTCGCGCACTATCCCGACCTGCTGCTGGAGACCCTGCGCGCCAGCGCGCCGCCTGCCACGGCCGAGCCCACGGTGGTGGTGCTCACGCCCGGCATGTACAACAGCGCCTACTTCGAGCACGCCTTCCTCGCCCAGCAGATGGGTGTGGAGCTGGTCGAAGGGCAGGACCTGTTCGTCAAGGACAACTTCGTCTACATGCGCACCACGCGCGGGCCGAAGCGCGTGGACGTCATCTACCGCCGCGTGGACGACGACTTCCTCGACCCCGAGGTGTTCCGGCCGACGTCGACGCTGGGCTGCTCGGGCCTCATGCGTGCCTACCGCGACGGCAACGTCGTCATCTGCAATGCGGTGGGCACCGGCGTGGCAGACGACAAGTCGATCTACCCCTACGTGCCGAAGATGGTGGAGTTCTACCTCGGCGAGAAGCCGATCCTGAAGAACGTGCCCACCTACATGTGCCGCAACAAGGACGAGCTGCAATACACGCTCGACAACATGAAGGATCTGGTCGTCAAGGAAGTGCACGGCGCCGGCGGCTACGGCATGCTGATCGGCCCGGCCGCCACGCAGGCCGAGATCGAGGACTTCAAGAAGGCCGTGATCGCCAAGCCCGACGGCTACATCGCCCAGCCCACGCTGAGCCTGTCGACCTCGCCCACCTTCGTCGACGCCGGCATCGCGCCGCGCCACATCGACCTGCGCCCCTTCGTGCTCTCGGGTAGCGAGGTGCAGATGGTGCCCGGCGGCCTCACGCGCGTGGCGCTGAAGGAAGGCTCGCTGGTGGTCAATTCGTCGCAGGGCGGCGGCACCAAGGACACCTGGATTCTCGAAGCCGACCGCAGCCCCAAGCCCAAGGCGGCGCCTGCGCAGTCGCAAAGCCAATCGTAGGAGGACAACGAAGATGCTGTCACGTACCGCCGACCATCTCTACTGGATGTCCCGCTACACCGAGCGTGCCGAGAACACGGCGCGCATGCTGGACGTCAACTACCAGACCTCGCTGCTGCCGCAGTCCGCCGAAGTGGCCAAGTACGGCTGGCAGGGCGTGCTCTCGATCAGCGAGCTGCTGCCCTGGTACAACCAGAAGTACGACCAGATCGCGCCCAAGGAGGTGATGGAGTTCATGGTCAAGGACGAGAGCAACGCCTCGTCGATCGTCTCCTGCCTCAAGGCCGCCCGCGAGAACGCGCGCGCCGTGCGCGGCGCGCTCACCACCGAAGCCTGGGAAACGCAGAACACCACCTGGCTCGAGGTCAACCGCATGCTGCGCTCGGGCGACTTCGAGCGCGACCCCGGCCAGTTCTTCGAGTGGGTCAAGTTCCGCTCGCACCTGTCGCGCGGCGTCACGCTGGGCACCATGCTGCAGGACGAGGCCTTCTACTTCTCGCGCCTCGGCACCTTCCTGGAGCGCGCCGACAACACCGCGCGACTGGTGGACGTGAAGTTCCACGCCCTCAACAGCGAGTTCTTCGGCGCCGCTACCGAGGAAGATCAGGAATACGACTTCTATCACTGGAGCGCCATCCTGCGCAGCGTCTCGGCCTTCGAGGTCTATCGCAAGGTTTACCGCGATGTGATCAAGCCCGAGCGCGTGGCGGAGCTGCTCATTCTTCGCGCCGACATGCCGCGCTCGCTGCACGCCAGTCTGGTCGAGGTGGTCAACAACCTCGCGAAGGTGCAGAACGAGCAGAGCGCCGAAACCCAGCGCCGCGCCGGAAAGCTGCTGGCTGATCTGCAATATGCGCGTGTCGACGAAATTCTGGCGACGGGGCTGCATGCGTATCTCACGCAATTCCTTGATCGCGTGAATGAGCTGGGGGTGCGGATCAGCCAGGATTTTCTGGTTCCGGCGCATTGATCAGTGGCAGGAAGCGCGGTGGCTTCGTCCTTTTTCTCAAGGGCGAAGCCCGCCCGGTTTTGCGCAAATTTTTGACAATTGTTGACGTGGAAAACCCGGTCAACAAGAAATTAAACAATAAGAATTAACTCGCCAGAATTGATTGGTTTCTGTCGTTGAAAAGCATGTATTAATTCCTTGAAAGCAAGCGCCGCTCTTTCATAATCGCGCCCCTGCAGCTTTCATTTCGTCACAGATGTGGCTGCGAAATGACAATTACCAGGGAGCGTCAGAACAATGAACCGGCACTTGCACCGCGTGGTCTTCAACGCGGCCAGAGGGATGCGCATGGTGGTCCAGGAAACGGCCGCCAGCACTGGCAAGGGCGCCAGCAAGGCGACCAGCGCTGGTGTCTCCGTCGCCATCGCAGGCGCGTTGATGGCAATGTCGGCGCAGGCGCAAATCGTCGGCGCTCCCAACGTCCCCGGCAATCTCCGCCCGACTGTGCTGATGGCGCCCAATGGCGTGCCGCTGGTCAACATCCAGACGCCTTCCGCAGCAGGTGTCTCGCGCAACGTCTACAACCAGTTCAACGTCGGTGCGAACGGCGCCATCCTGAACAACAGCCGGGTGAACGTGCAGACCCAGCTTGGTGGGTTCGTTCAGGGCAACCCGTTCCTGGCATCGGGTCCGGCACGCATCATCCTCAATGAGGTCAACGGCGGAACGCCCAGCCAGCTTCGTGGCTACATCGAAGTGGGTGGCCAGCGCGCTGAAGTAATCATTGCGAACCCGGCGGGCATCAGCGTGGATGGCGGTGGCTTCATCAATGCCAGCCGTGCCACGCTCACCACCGGGACGCCGCAGTTCAACGCCGTCGGCGGCCTCGACAGTTTCCTTGTTCGTGGCGGCACCGTCACCATCGACGGCGCGGGCCTCGATGCCAGCAAGACCGACTACGCCGCCATCCTCGCGCGCGCCGTGCAGGCCAATGCGAGCATCTGGGCCAGCGAGCTCAAGGTGGTGACTGGTGCGAATCAGATCAGTGCTGACCATGGCCAGATCACGCCCACGACGGGTACGGGCGCTGCTCCGACCTTTGCGCTCGATGTCGCTGCATTGGGTGGCATGTACGCAAACAAGATCGTTTTGGTCGGGAGCGAAGCGGGCCTGGGCGTGCGTAACGCGGGCAGCATCGGCGCCGGTGCTGGGGGGCTTGTCGTTACGGCGGCAGGCCGCCTCGAGAACATCGGCACGCTGGAAGGGCAGCGCGTCGAACTGACCACGCCTGGCGATATCTCGAACCGTGGAGGCACGATCCGTCAGACCAGCACGACCGGTCTGACGATTGCCTCGCCGGTCTTGAGCAATACCAACGGTGGGGTGATCGGTGCTGAGCCTGTGAGTGCCGGTGCAAGCAGCGGCGGCGCGGCAACTCCTGGGACCCCGACACCAAGCGGCGGTGGAGGCTCGGCCACGCCATCGACAACGGACGCTGGTGGCACCAGCACAAGCACCGGCGGCACGTCTACTCCGACAACGTACACGCCACCAGCGCCAGGCGTCATCACCGCCGGTGGTACCGTATTCAACGACGGCGGCAATATCTACGCGGGTGGTCCCATCACGCTCAACACGTCGCAGATCAACAATGCAGGTGGCTCGCTCAATGTCGCGACGATGGCCGTCGCAGGTCCGAGTTTCAGCAATGCGGGCGGTACGCTCAATGTCAGCCAGAGCTTCGGCGCGAACGTCGGCTCCTTCGACAACACGGGCGGCAAGCTCAACGCGGGCAGTCTGAACATCGCCACCAGTGGTGACCTGATCAACACCGACGGCACGCTGACAAGCACCTCCGATGCCAACCTCACGGTTGGTGGGAAGGTCGAAAACACTCGCGGCACAATCTCGGCCACGGGTGCACTGACTGCAAACGTGGCTGGTGCCACCATCAACAATAGTGGCGCGCTCGTCTCCAACCAGGCACTGACGTTGAAGGCCAACTCGCTGGAAAACACCAGCGGCAGCATCCAGTCCGCGCAGGCTGGCGTGCAGCTTAGCGTGACCAACGCTCTGGCCAACGGCGGCGGAGGCAGCATCAATGCGACCACGGACCTGAGCGTGCAGGCTGGATCGCTTTCCAATAGCGCAAGCATGCGCGGTGGTAACGATGCCAACATCATGGTTGGTGGGACACTGACCAACGACGGCAGTGTCACGGCGGGCCGCAACACCACAATCACAGCCGGCAGCGTGCAGAGCGGTATGTCCGGTGTGCTCGGGGCTGGCGTCCAGGGCGACGGCAAGCTCGGCAGTGTGGGCGACTTGCGTGTGACCTCCACCGGCGCCCTGGTCGCCAACGGCACCAACCTCGCGGCGGGCAATGCCACGCTGCAAGGCGCGAGCGTCGACCTGTCGACCAGCCAGACCAGTGCGACCAGCATCGCGGTCACGGCCACACAGGGCAATGTCACCACCAGTAAGGCCACGGTGGTCACCCCCGGCACGCTTGCAATCACCGCCAACAGCAATGCTGCGCAAACCCTCGTCAACGACGCTGGTCAGCTCAATGCCGCCCAGTTGCAGATCAATGTCTCGAACCTCGCCAACACGAACAAGGGCGAGATCGTGCAGACGGGGACCGGTACGACCACCATCGCCACCAGCGGCACGTTGAACAACAACGGTGGCCGGATTGCCAGCAATGGGCAGGATCTTACGCTGCAGGGCGCCAGCATCGACAACGCCAGCGGCAGGATCGAGCATGCCGGGACCGGCACGCTGACCATCGCGGGTGGAAGCTTCAACGGCACCGACGGCCGGATCACGACTAACAATTCACTGGCGGTCGCGTTGTCGAGCGCCTTCAGTCAGGACGGTGGCTCGACCAGCGCCAAGCAGATCTCCATCGATGCTGGCTCCCTGAGCAACAAGGGCGGCCAGATCGTCCAGACCGGCGCCGATGCCACGCGCATCACCGTGGTCGGTGCCCTGGACAACGGCAATGCGGGTGTTGTTGCCAGCAACGGCAACACGACCATCACCGCTGGCAGTCTGACCAACCAGGCTGGCTCCATCCGTGCCGCAGAAACCTCCAGCCTCGGCTTGAACATCGGCGGCCTGCTCGACAACAGCAACAAGGGGGTGATCGGTGCGGGCGGCGGCACCACCATCGCTGCGGGCAGTCTCAACAACAACGCTGGCAGCGTAACGGCGGGCAGTGACCTCAGCGCCACCATCGCGGGTGCCACAACGAACGTCGGCGGTACGCTCGCGGCCAATGGCAACACCACAATTGGCGCCGCCAGCTTGGACAACAGCGCGGGAACGACTGCCGCCGTCAACGGCAATCTGAGTGTCACGACCACGGGTCAGACCATCAATAACGGAGGCGCCCTGCAAGCTGGCGGCATCACCACCTTGAGCAATGGCGGTCTGCTGAACCAATCGGGCAAGGTGTTCGGCGACAGTCTGGCCGTGGACACGCACGGCAACGCGCTGGACAACAGCGCGAACGGCACGATCGCCGCGACCACGACGGTAGCCATCAGCTCGGGCGCCCTGACCAACGATGCCGGCCTGATCCAGGCAGGCGGCGCGATCACCATCAACACGAATGGTCAAAGCCTGAGCAACACCAATGCGGTGGGCTACAGCAACAAGCAGGGCGGCATTACCAGCGCCGACACGCTCGACCTGAAGACGGGCGCGCTGAACAACACAGCCGGCTTCATCGGCTCGAAGAATGCGCTGACCGCTGACACGCGGGCTTTCACGAACACCGGCGGCCTGGTGCTCGGCCAGTCCACGGTGGCGATCGACACCCACGGCGCGAGCTACAACAACAACGCCGGCAAGACGCAGGCGGTGGGTGGTGTCTCGATCAATGCCGGAGATATCCAGAACTCCAACGGTCTCGTGCGCTCGCTGGCCACGACGACGCTAGATGCCGGCGTCATCGTCAACACGAACACCCAAGGTGCCGACCAAGGCATCGAGGGCAAAAACGTCGTCATCGGTGCTGGCGCGCTGAGCAACGACGCCGGAGCGATTCGTGCCGATGTCAATGCCACCATCACCAGCGGAGGTACTGTCAGCAACAAGAGCGGGCTGATCTCGGCCGGCGATGCGCTGGCTCTCGCGGACCCGAATGCCGCGAACCCCGGAGCCAAGACGCTGAACCTCGTGAACACCAACGGCACGCTGGTGGCCGACAAAAGCCTGAAGATCGATGCGGCCACCTTCAGTGGCGACGGCAGGGTGGTCTCGGGCAAGGACCTGAGCATTGCGCTCACACAGGACGTCGTCAACAACGGAGAGGTGGCCGCGAACGGAAACCTGAGCTACACCACCTCCGGCAACTTCACGAACAACGGCAAGCTGCTAGCGGGCCAGACTCTCAAGGTGGGCGGCAACAATGTCGACAACACCGCCAATGCGGAGATGTCGGGGCCGAATACCGTCGTCAACGCCAGCGGCACGCTGACAAACCGTGGTCTGATTGACAGCCAAGGCGCAACGCAGATCAACGCGGGCACCCTGAAGAACATCGGCACGGGTCGGATCTACGGCGATGCCGTCTCCATCGGCGTCGGCACGCTCGAAAACGACAGCGAGACGGTCAACGGCGTCACCAAGGCGGGAACCATTGCAGCGCGCGGCACCCTGGATATCGGCGCCAGCACCATCACCAACCGCGAGCACGCGCTAATCTTCAGTTCGGGAGACATGTTCATCGGCGGCGGCCTTAATGCCCGTCGTGAGGCAACCGGTCAGGGTGGAACGCTCAACAACCTGAGCGCCGACATCGAATCATTGGGCAACATGGATATATCCATGGCCAACGTCAACAACCGCGACGTGCACATCCAGTTGGGTGCCCCCAAGGTCACATCCGAGGTACTGACTGGCATTGCCCCCAAGACGCTGGTCGGCAGCGGTATTGGCAGGACCACGACTTACCCTCTGAGCGAAGTCAACGTTGATCCGGCCAGCGGCTCTGTGTTTCGGAAAGACACCGGTGAACTCGTTGGCATCGGCGGCTACGCCATCTGGACCAACAACCTCACGATCACCGAAGACACCGCGACCAACCTGGATCCCGCCCGCCTTGTCGCGGGCGGCAACATGAACGTCACCGGTCGTCTCTACAACGAGAACAGTCAGGTACTGGCCGGCGGAACGATCACAGCGACTCGATACGAGTCCGACCAATTGAAGGGGCAGCGCACGGTCACGGGCCTCGCGAACGTGATCGACAACCAAGGCGTGGTGCAGGGAGTGAACATCCCGATTTTTACGGCGCCTACAACGGTCTCCCTGGGGGCCTACAAGTACCAGGAGCACATCGGCGCCACCCAAGGATATAGCGTCGGGGTCGCGCCGGTGGGCGGGGTAACGGGTAACGCGGGCGGCACTGGTGGCGTGAACGGCGGCAGCGCCCCGAGCGCCGTCGTCGAAGTGCCAGCCAACGTCGGGGCGATCGTGAAGACCTCGGGCACTTCAGCTGGCACGGCCGGTGCCGCTGGTGCGACCGGTGGCGCCGAGGCCAGCCAGACTGTGCCCATGGTCGTTCGCACCATCATGCCGAACATCGGCATTCCCAACGCCAGCCTGTTCAACATCCGTGCGGGTGGCGGCTACCTGGTCGAGACCGATCCGCGCTTTGCCAACTACCGCAACTGGCTGAGCAGCGACTACCTGCTGAACAGCCTCGGCCTGGACCCCAATAACATTCTCAAGCGCCTGGGTGATGGCTTCTACGAGCAGAAGCTCATCCGCGAGCAGGTCGCCCAACTCACCGGCTATCGCTATCTGGACGGCTACAGCAACGATGAGGAGCAGTACGCCGCACTGATGAACGCGGGGGCGACCTTCGCACAGCAATACGGCCTGCGCCCTGGCGTGGCCCTGACGGCAGCGCAGATGGCTCAACTCACCAGCGACATCGTTTGGCTGGTCGAGCAGACCGTGACCTTGCCAGACGGGACGACGCAGCGCGTTCTTGTGCCGCAGGTCTATGTGCGCGTGCGGCCCGGCGACATTGACGGATCGGGGGCGCTGCTGGCGGGCAACCAGGTCAAGATCGACGGCAAGGACAACAACCTGGTCAACACGGGCACCATCGCCGGGCGCCAGTTGGTCAGCATCAACGCCAACACTATCGACAACCTGGGCGGCCGCATCAGCGGTGGTCAAGTGGGGCTGAAGGCCCAGCTCGACATCAACAACCTTGGTGGTGTGATCGACGCCAGGGACAAGCTGACCTTGGAGGCCGGGCGTGACATCAATGTCCGCACGACGACGGCCTCCGGTCCACTCGGCAACACGGGCATCGACCGTGTCGCAGGCCTGTATGTGACGAACCCCGGCGGCACGCTGGTCGCCAGCGCCGGGCGCGATATCAATCTGGTCGGTGCCATCGTATCCAACCAAGGAGGAGGTGGTCTCACTTCCTTCACGGCAAAGAACGACATCAATCTTGGGACCATTACGACGTCCTCGGCGATCCTCGCCCTGGGCGAAAAATGGAGTGGCTACTCCATCACAAACAAGGAAGTCGGCACGACGATCACGACCAACGGGACCACGCTCCTGAATGCCGGCCGCGACATCAACGCCCGGCAGGCGACGGTCGATGCGGGCAACGGCCTGTTGAGCATGCACGCCGACCGCGACATCAACATCGCGTCGGGGCAGACCGATGTGTCGGGCGCTTTCATACGTCAGTGGAAGGAAAAGGGGCTCTTCAGCCGGACCGACAACACGCTCTCAGGCGAATACAACTTCAGCGCCAGCGTGGGCAGTCGATTCTCGGGCGGAGTCGTGTCCATCGATGCCGGCAGAGACATCGGTATCGAAGGCTCGCACATCAGCGGTACGCAAGGTGTGGCGATCAGCGCTACCAGAAATCTCGCCATCGTCGAGGGCCGCAACACCGGAAGCGTCAGCGCTGAATTGCAGAGTGACAAGAAAGGCATCGGAGGCCTGACGGGATTGCTCGCCGGCACGCCGACCATTCCGTCGCTGCCCTACGCGAGGGCCACCACGACAAGCGCTAGCGTCCAGACGGACACAGCATCTGCAAGCACGATCACCAGCAGCCAGGGCGGCGTGCTGCTTCAGGGGGGCAGCGTTTTCCTCCAGGGAGTGCAAGTCGATGCGGCCAAGGACATCAGCATCAAGGGCGGCAACGTCGTCATTCAGGCCGCGACCAACAGCAGCTCGGTCACGGGGTCGACCAACTCACGCACCAAGGGGATTGAACCGGGCCAGATTCTCTGGCACGACCCCAGCACAGGCATCAACGCCCGCAAGGCGACCGAGACCAAGATCGAAGACAGCAGTCTGACGCGCACGACCCTCAACGGGGCGAACGTGTCTATCGAGGCCGTTGATACGCTGGCCATGGCGGGCACGACGGTGAACACGCCAGGTACGCTGACCCTGAAAGCCGATCAGCTGCTCCTGGGCACCCAGACTACCGAGCACAGCGAGCAGACCACGAGCCAAGGTCGAGATTTGGCCTACCAAAAGAACAAGGACAAAGGGCAGAGCGACCAGACCACCAACTACAACCAATTCAATGCGGGCAATCTGGCGGTTACTGCAAACCACGTCCAAGCTGGCCTGGGCGCCAGGGACAGCGTTGAGCAGTTGGCCAAGCAGCCGGGCATGAGTTGGGTGGAGCAGCTGACGAACAACCCCAAGCTCAAGGACAAGATCGACTGGCAGAGGGTCGAAGAGGCCCACAAAACCTGGAACTACGACCAGCAGGGGCTGACGCCGGAGGGGGCGGCCATTGTGACGATCGTCGCCGCGTATTTTGCCGCGGGTGCCGCTTCTCAGGCTGGTACCGCTGCTGGTCAAGCGGCGGGCACTGCATGGAATGGCGGGGTGGCTGCCCTGGGCGAGGGGGGATTCATCGCGTCCACAGGATTCACCGTTTCCACTGCGGTGAGCGGCGCTGTCACGGCGGGCATCACTGCCCTGGCTGGCCAGGCCGCAGTCGCTCTCATCAACAACCAAGGCGACCTCGCGGCCGCTCTCCACGACCTGGGCAGCAGCGCCAACGTAAAGAACCTGCTGACAGCCATCGTCACCGGAGGTGTGCTTGGGGTGATGGACCTCAATCCGACAGGTGCACCGACGCTCAATGGTGGGGCACAGCCATTTGCTGATCAGTTGCGGCAAAACCTGACGGCTGGCGCTGCGCGGGCGGTGATCGGAACGGCGATCAATGGCGGCAGTTTCGAAAAGATCCTGAAGGACAGTCTCAGGAATGCCATCCTTGACACCGTGGCTGCGCAGACGGCATACGAGATTGGAAATCTGACCCAGGCCGGCGTTATTGATGACTTCACCAACAAGGTCGCGCATGCAATTGCGGGCTGCATGGTCGGGGCCGTTCGATCAGACAGTGCCGCGGGATGTGGCGCCGGCGCTTTGGGGGCGGCCATCGGCGAACTTGCCGCAGAAGCATACGGACGTCAGGCTGACACAACGCAGTTCGCGGCCATGATGGCGGGTTTGGCGGTCGCCATCACCGGGGGAGATGCCAATCAAATCAGCCTTGGAAGCCAAGCGGGAGGCAACGCGGCTGCGAATAACTTCTTGGCACACGTGGACGCGCGCCGAACTTTGGATCTGCAAAGTAAATGCAATGCAAATCAATGTACACCGCTTGAGTTGGATGAGCTGAATGCTCTAGTGGCAAAAGATAGAGAAACCTCCCGCGCGCTCAATGCGTGTACCGGTGACTCAAGTGATCGTTGCAAGGGAATTCGGTCGGATTTTGCCGCAGCTGCCGCTTCATATTTACCTGCGAAAAACGATATTTTGGTGTGGGCTGTAAATAAATCGAACCAGTCAAACGGAATGTATTCGGTTGAGCAAATCTACGATGCATATAACGCCAATTTCTTTGGGATTCAGCCTTCCTCAACTGAAGGTGATCTAAGCGCCGTAGCGGATTGGATACGAGAGCAGATCCTAAGAGAGCCTCCGCTGAGTAAAATTGCCATGGGGTTGGCAAGTTATCAAAACCAGCAGTGGGCAGCGTATTTTGGGGTTAGTGCTGCCTCCAATTTGATGGCGCAGGCAAAAAATATGCTGGCGCCGGAGCCCATTATCAATGGATCGCCTCCCATAGTTGTTCGCAATGCTGAAATATTGGATCGAAATGGACAAGTAATTGCACGGCAAAACCCCTTGACGGGAGAATATGTAAGCTTTTCGCCAAACCTGCCTGCGCCAAGCAATGGTCCAGCATTGCCGGCATCGTCGCCAAATGTGATTCGAAATGCATTGACTGACAAGGAATTTAAGCAGGCCACTGATATTGCGAGCTATACCGGAGGTGTTTTTAGAGGGGTGCCCACGGATAAATTTCCAGGCATCGATGGGTGGCTGAATGACGTACCAGTGCAGATCAAGGTTTTGGAAAGTCAATCGATCTTTGCTATTAATAGAAATGTCACCTCGGCAGCCAAGGATATGGCAAAGGCTGGATATAAAGGCGACGTTTATATTGATGCAACGTCTACAGGCTTGCCGATAAATAAAATTTCAGATTTTATTAAAACTGGGTCTCCAATCAGCAATGTTACAACCGAGGGAACGGTGCAGCACGTCTACATTAAGACTGTTGAGGGCTGGCTGGCAGTAACATCGGGCACTATAACGATTGCTCCAAAGGTAAATTGAATGTCCATTAATTTGATTGTCCCAATTTCTCGGTTGCCAGTCGACTTTTGGGAGTTCCAAAAAGTTGCTGAGGCAAAATTCTCTGAAATAGAGAAGGAGATTGCCTTGAAATTTTCGAGATTGAAAAGCAGCGATGCAGATGATTTGGAGAGCGGATTTGTAGAAATTCAAGGCTCATCGCCAGACGACTGGTGTCTGCTTAGTTTTGCGTGGCTGGAGCAGGCTGCAAGAGAAGATAATGAGTCAGATTTGAATTATTATGCGTCCGTTTCGACCCGAGGGAAGAAACGCTTTTCTGCCATCTTAATTTCAAGCCTTTCCGCATTTGGTGCTCGCATGGTGTACGACGATTCTCATTTTTTTGGGGAAAATGACAAACTGAATATCTCGAATTTGACGGAAGTCAAAGAGTGATTTTTATTCCGGAATCGATGGCATTTTGAGGTTTTTACTTCCAAATTGGCATTGCAGGCATTGCAGGCATTGCATCGTTTGAATAATTTTCCTTCAAGTTGGCGAGGGTGGTTGAAGGTTTATTGCACCCAATCACCATTCGAGGGTTGCCTCATGGCCTCGAGGGCACTTGTCACAGGCTTTGACATTTAATTTCGACTCATGCACATCAATTCCTTGGTTTTTCTTCTTTCGTTCAGCTTGCTGGTCGGTTGTGGCTCCTCCCCTGTTACGCCTGTGCAGCAGGCACCGGTGACACGCGCCATGGTGGTTCCCGTGGCACCCATCGACAAGATGCATACCGAGAACAAGGGCATCCCGCTCGGGGTGCTGTGGCAGTCGGTGGCAGACCGCATCAAGAGTTCGGATTTCAATGAACGCATGGAAACCACGCGAAAAGACATGGGGCCGAAGCTCACTGCGGCATTGGTTCGGCAATTGGCTGCCCAGGGCTATGAAGCGCAGGTGGTGGAAGGCGCTTCGGGGCGACCGGCGCAGTCTGCGATCGATGAAAACAAGCTGCCTCCGACCGACGCGGTCCTGCGCGTCTACTTCAACGAGGTCGGCATGTTTTCCGCCCGCTTCTCAAGGGACTATGTTTCGCGCCTCAACCTGAGCGCCTATCTGGTTCGAGGCGAGACGGAAGACAGCCTCTACAGCGAAACGCTTTACTACGGTGCTGACGCAACGAACGACAAGGCGTCGTGGAGCGGGCCGGCGAACCCTGACCACCACTGGTCGAGCTTCAATGAACTGTTTGAGCACCCGCAGGAGGTTGCTCAGAGCTACGACCATGCGGTCAATGCACTGGCGACAAGGATTGCTCAGAACATTCGCGCGCAAGTTCCACCATGTGCGGCGATCGTGCGGTCGGCAACACTTTGAGCTCAGCATTAGGCCAAAGATCCGGAGCCTTGGGGCGGGCACTGCGTGCATCGCCTCGGTATGGCGTGAGCAGGTAAAAGTAATCAGGGAGAGAAATTGAGAACGAATTCGCGTGCTGTGCTGGCCGGTGTGTTGATTGGCGGCCCTCTGCTGGCTCAAGCTCAGGTCCCAAGCACGCCACAACCCTTCATCGAACAGCAACGTCAGCAAGAACGTGAACGCGCCTTGCGCGAGCAGAACGAGCGCGCCGTCGACCAGCGCCCACAGATTGCTCCGCCGCCGCCCACGCAGCGCATTTCCGACTCTGAGTCTCCGTGCTTTCGCATCGATCGCGTGCTGCTGGGCGGCGAGCAGTCCGAGTCGTTCCAATGGGCCGTTGCCGATCTGTCCGGACCTGAGGGCAATGATTCGCCAGGTGGCCGCTGCCTCGGCACGACTGGTGTCAACGTGGTATTGGCGCGCGCGCAGCAAGTCGTCATCGCCCGCGGCTTTGTCACCACACGGGTGCTGGCCGCGCCGCAGGACCTGTCCACTGGCACGCTGACTCTCTCCCTGGTGCCTGGCCGCATCGCAGCCATTCGGACGACGCCCGATTCTTCGTCCACGCTGCTCGGCAGTTCAGTCTTGTTGGCTACCGCTATTCCTGCCCGGCCCGGCGACCTTCTGAATTTGCGCGACATCGAACAAGGCCTGGAGAACCTGAAGCGTGCCCCGACCGCGGAAGCCGACATCCAGATCGAGCCCTCAACCGCCCCCAACGCCAAGCCCGGTGACAGTGACCTCGTCGTCAAGTACGTGCAGGCCAAAAAATGGCGCGTCACGTTGAGCTTGGACGACAGCGGCACCGAAGCCACAGGCCGCTACCAGGCCGGCGCCACCCTGTCCCTGGACAACCCCTTCGGCCTGAACGACCTGCTCTACGTCAGCGCCAACCACAACATCAACAACCACGTCTTCGGCGACCCGGCCAAGGGCACCGAAGGCCAGACCGTCCACTACTCACTGCCTTATGGCTACTGGCTGCTGGGCCTCACAGCCTCCAACAGCCAGTACCATCAGAGCGTGGCTGGGCCGTACCAGGATCCCATCTACGCCGGTAAGACCAACAACGCTGAGGTCAAGCTGTCTCGCCTCGTCTACCGCGACCAGAGCCGCAAGACGAACGTGGCGATCAAAGGCTGGCGCCGCGAGTCGCGTAACTTCGTGGACGATACCGAGATCGAGGTGCAGCACCGCGTGGTCGGCGGCTGGGAGCTCAGTCTCAATCACAAGGAGTACATCGGCGAGGCGACGCTCGAAGGCACGCTGGCCTACAAGCGCGGCACCGGCGGCTTCGGCTCGCGCACCGCGCCGGAAGAAGAGTTCGGCGAAGGCACTTCGCGGCTGAAGCTTTATACCGCCGACATCAGCCTCAATGCGCCCTTCAAGCTCGGCGAGCAGAAGATGCGCTACTCCGGCCTGATCCGCGCCCAATGGAACCGCACACCGCTGACGCCGCAGGACCGCTTCGCCATCGGTGGGCGCTACACGGTGCGCGGTTTCGATGGCGAGACGAGCCTGATGGGCGAGCGCGGCTGGCTCATCCGCAACGACATCGGCTGGGCCGTGGGTCAAAGCGGGGCGGAGTTGTACGTCGGTGCCGACTATGGCCACGTCGGTGGCCGCTCGACGGTCGACCTGCTCGGCCGCAGCCTGGCCGGCGCCGTCATCGGCGTGCGTGGCCAGTGGACCAAGCTGAGCTACGATTTCTTCGTCGGCGCGCCGATCAGCAAGCCGGAGGGCTATCGCACCGCGAAGGTCACGCTGGGCTTCAATCTCAACGTAAGCTTCTAACGCGGTAGGCGATCGAACAGCTAGCGAGCTACCTCAAGAACGACTCGACCTTCACCGGAATCCCCGGCGCCTGCCACCGATAGGACTCCGCCAGCACATCCCGCTCAGGCTGCTGCCCATTCCATCGGATGTTGAGCAGATCCATCAAGGTCCACCCCGTCCAGTCCGCACGAAACGGCTGCAGCGCCGCATCCTGCGGCAGCGGCTGCCGGTTGCGCCACACCACGGCGGGAATGCGATAGCCCGAGGCCGTCGACGGGCTATGCCCCGCGCGGTCGCTCACATGCCCCACCTCCTGCCCGTGGTCCGACAAATACATCCACGCGCGGTGCTCCCCCTGCTTGCCCGGTGCACGCGTCTGCTGCAGCAACTCCGAAACCACGAAGTCGTGATACAGCAACGCCGCGTCGTACTCCTGCCGGAAGCGCCGCACCCAGGCCGAGCGGCCGTCCTTCACCAAGCCGTTTTCCACCGCATCGACGTTGTCGTCGAAGGGGTTGGCATTCTCGGGAAAGCGCAGGCTGTAGTGCGGGTGCGCGCCCATCAGGTGGACGACGATGAGCTTGCGCTCGGTGCTGGTGTCTGCCAATGCTTCCTGCACGCAATCGAGGATCTCGCCGTCGAGTGAAGCACTCGCGCGGCCCGGCGTGCGGTTGACCATGTCGACCACGTCGGCGAGGCGGGCGTGCTGCTGTTCGATGGCGAGGTCGTCGTGGTTGCTGATCCACCAGACCTTGTAGCCGGCGGCGCGGGCCAGTGCCAGCACGTGCGGCGGGTTCTCGGCCTCGGGCAGGCCGAAGTGGAACATGTTGCGCAGCGCGGGCAGGGTGCTGGCGTCCACCGACCACGCGTTCTTCAGCACCGCCATCTGGTCGCCGGTCTGCGCCTTGTGCGCCAGCAGGCGCGGCGTGGTGGGGCGGCCGTAGCCGTAGAGCGCCATGTTGTCGCGGTTGATGCTGTCGGTGATGACCAGCACCACGGTGGAGGGCCCGGCCTGTGTCATCACCGGCGCGATTGCCTTGGCCTGCGCCATCAGGCGGTCGCGCTGCTTCTGCTGGTCGGCCCAGGCGGAGCGCAGCGTGTGGAGGGAGTCGAACCACTGCGTCCAGAAGATCGCGGGATGCAGCCTGCGCCACGGCTTGCTCGCATAGGCCACGCAGGAGAGCAGGAGCAGCAGTGCGATCAGCGCCACGATCCATCGCGATGGGCGGGCGGATGCGGCATTGGCCACCGCGCCGCGCCGTGCGAACATGCCCACGAGCACGCCCGCCACGATCAACGCGGCACCCCACACTGCGGCCGAGCGCCAGTGCATCCACAGGTATTCGGTGCCTTCGCGCGCATTGGTGTTGGCCGCGGCGCCAAGCACCATCGCCCCGTCGGGCGCGGCCTGGTAGGTGTCGAGCAGATAGGCGCGCACAGCGCCGTCGAGCGCGAAACCCATGGCCCAGAGCCACACCAGCACGGTGCGAACGCGCCGCATGCGCGCGCTGCGCAACGGCCACGCGAGCCACAGCACCATCGGCATGGCGAGCACCGCGAGCTGCGCCATGCGGCGCCCGTCATGGCCCAGCGCGATGAGCGCCAGCAGCGTCGCGCCGATCACGCCGCAGGCGAGCAGCGCGTTGCGCGACTGGGAAGTCTCTTGGGGCGGGGTGGTCAAGCGTGCGGCGCGGCGAGTCGGAGGGGCGGGCGAATTCTGCCCCGGGGCTCGCGCGGCAGCCCCGAGTGCCCCGATGGCGGCGAGGCCCTTTGGCCAGCCGGTGCACTCAGGGATATCCCCGCGGAACTTATCTGGCGGCAGGTGCCCAGACGGGCTCTTCCGCAACTCCCCCGAAAGGACCCCCCGCTCCATGCTCAGATTCAGCCGACTGCCCGCGCTCCTGCTCGCCTTCGCTCTTTCGTGGATCGCACTGCCGTCCGCGAACGCCGCCCAGACACAGATGGTCAGCGTCGCCGTCAAGACGCTGAACATGCGCACCGGCCCTGGCCAGCGCTACGAGACGCACTGGACAGTCAGCAAGGGCTACCCGTTCCGCGTGATCGGCAGGAAGGGCGATTGGCTCAAGGTGAGCGACTTCGAGGGCGACAAGGCCTGGGTCTTCCGTCCGATGACGAACAAGACGCCGCACCACGTGGTGAAGGCCCAGTCGGCCAACCTGCGCCGCGCGCCCGGCGCGCGCAGCCCGGTCGTGAAGAAGGCCGGCTACGGTGACGTGCTGCGCACCATCGAGCGGCGCGGCAACTGGCTCAAGGTGCAGCATGAAGGCGGCGCTACCGGCTGGGTGCAGCGCAGCCTTGTCTGGGGCTGGTAGGAGGGCTCAGGTCGCCGTGGCCTGCCGCACGGCGCGCTCCCAGCGCGCCATCGATTCCTCTGCCTGCGCCCGGCCCATCGTCGGCATGAAGCGCCGCTCGATCTTCCACAGCTTCGACAGCTGCCGCGCGTCGGTGTAGACGCCGGTTGAAAGGCCCGCGAGGTATGCGGCGCCCAGCGCGGTGGTCTCGATGACTTCGGGTCGCACCACCGGAATGCCCAGCAGGTCGGCCTGGAACTGCATCAGCAGGTCGTTCACGCTAGCGCCGCCGTCCACGCGCAGTTCCGCAACGGGCTTGCCGCCGGCCGCCACCGCGTCGCGGCTCATGGCCTGCAGCAGCGCGGCGCTCTGGTAGGCGATGCTTTCCAGCGCGGCGCGCGCGATGTGCGCCACGGTGGTCCCGCGCGTGAGGCCAGTGATCGTGCCGCGCGCGTCGGCGTCCCAGTAGGGCGCGCCGAGGCCGGTGAAGGCCGGCACCATCATCACGCCGCCCGCGTCGGGCACGCTCTCGGCGAGCGATTGCACCTCTGCGCTGCCCTTGATGGCCTTGAGCCCGTCGCGCAGCCACTGCACCACGGCACCGCCCACGAACACGCTGCCTTCCATCGCGTACTGCGGCTTCGCGTCGGTCTGCGCGGCGCTGGTCACGAGCAGGCCGTTGTGCGAGGGTTGGAACTCGCCCCCCGTGTGCATCAGCAGGAAGCAGCCGGTGCCATAAGTGTTCTTGGCCATGCCGGCCTCGAAACAGGCCTGCCCGAAGAGGGCGCTCTGCTGGTCGCCGGCCACCCCGCCGATGGGCAGCGCGTGGCCCAGCAGGGCAGCGTCGGTGTCGGCGAAGTGCGAGCTCGAGGGCTGCACTTTCGGCATCAGCGAGGCCGGAATGTCGAGCGCCTTCAGCAGGTCGGCGTCCCACTCGTTGGTGTGCACGTTGAAGAGCATGGTGCGCGAGGCGTTGCTCACGTCGGTCACGTGCACCTTGCCGCCGGTGAGCTGCCACATGAGCCAGCTGTCGACGGTGCCGAAGGCGAGCTCGCCACGTGCGGCCTGCTCGCGCGCCCCCGGCACGTTGTCGAGAAGCCAGCGCAGCTTGGTGCCGGAGAAGTACGCGTCGATGACGAGGCCGGTCTTCTCGCGGATGGTGTCGGTCATGCCTTCGTCGCGAAGCTGCGCGCACAGCGGCTCGGCGCGGCGGTCCTGCCAGACGATGGCGTGGTGCACCGGCTGGCCCGTCTTGCGGTTCCACAGCACGGTGGTCTCGCGCTGGTTGGTGATGCCGATGGCGTGGATGTCGGCGGGCTGCAGCTTCGCCTTCACGAGCACCTCGCGCGCAGTGGCGAGTTGGCTGCGCCAGATTTCCATGGGGTCGTGCTCGACCCAGCCCGGCTGCGGGTAGATCTGCGTGAGCTCCTTCTGCGCGATGGCGACGATGTGGCCTTCGCGGTCGAACACGATGCTGCGCGAGCTGGAGGTGCCCTGGTCGAGGGCGAGCAGGTAGGTGGTCATGCGATCGGTATTCCTTCTTTTCAGTTCTCGCGCGCGATCTCCAGGCGCACCTGGGCGGCGTGCAGCAGGTCGCTGAAGGGCGCAGGCGGCTCAGCGTCGGTGAAGAGGCGGTCGATCTGCGAGAGCGTGCCCAGCTGGATCATCGCCGGCCGGTTGAACTTGCTCGCGTCGGCCGCCAGCCACACCTCGCGCGCCTGCGCGATGATGGTCTGCGCCACCTTCACCTCGCGCAGGTCGAAGTCGCGCAGCGAGCCATCGGCCTCGATGCTCGACACGCCGATCAGCGCAATGTCGACCTTGAACTGGCGGATGAAGTCGATGGTGGCCTCGCCCACGATGGCGCGGTCGCGCGGGCGCACCGAGCCGCCCGCCACGATCACCTCGCACGAGGTGTTGCCGCTCAGGATGGTGGCCACGTTCAGGTTGTTGGTGATCACGCGCAGGCCCGTGTGGCGCAGCAGCGCCTTGGCGATGGCCTCGGTGGTGGTGCCGATGTTGAGGATCAGCGAGCAGTCGTTGGGCACCAGCTGCGCCACGCGGCGGGCGATTCGCGCCTTGCCTTCGGCGTGCAGCGTCTCGCGCTGCTGGTAGCCGATGTTCTCCGTGGTCGAGCTGGGTACCCGCACGCCGCCGTGGAAGCGGGTGAGGAGCCCCTCGTCGGCCAGCCGCTGCACGTCGCGGCGCACCGTCTGCAGGGTCACGCCGAGCATGTCGGCCAGTTGCTCGACGGTGACGGACCCGCGCGCGCGCACGGTGTCCAGGAGATTGATCTGTCGGGGGTTGGAGTTCACGGGGGCGTCGTGGAATGCAGGAAGACTGAGGCCAAGAGTACTCGGCGCGCCACTTTAAAGCGAACAAAAACGAATCGCCCTAAGGGAAAACTCGGAGGAAAATCGCGCCAAAAGGAATCCAAATGAAAAAACTCGAAAATACAATGGCCGCCGTCAGTGACGAAAGTCACGCTTCAACGGACCCATCTTCTGTGAGCGCTATCTCTTCCGGTTCGCCCGCGCCAGCCACCGACTGCGACGTCCTGATCGTCGGCGGCGGCATCAACGGCTGCGGCATCGCGCGCGACCTCGCCGGCCGCGGCTGGCGGGTGGTGCTGTGCGAAAAGGACGATCTCGCCTCGCACACCTCGTCTTCCTCCACCAAGCTGATCCACGGCGGGCTGCGCTACCTCGAGTACTACGAGTTCTCGCTGGTGCGCAAGGCGCTGCAGGAGCGCGAAGTGCTGCTCAAGAGCGCGCCGCACATCATGTGGCCGCTGCGCTTCGTGATGCCGCACGACCCGTCGATGCGCCCGGCCTGGATGATCCGCATCGGCCTGTTCATGTACGACCACCTCGCCCGCCGCGAGGTGCTGCCGGGTTCGCGCAGCGTCGACCTGCGCGCGCATGCGGCCGGCAAGCCGCTGAAGGCGCAGTACAAGCGCGGCTTCATCTACTCCGACGGCTGGGTCGACGACGCGCGCCTCGTGGTGCTCAACGCCCTCGATGCGCAGGCGCGCGGCGCCGAGATCCTGACCCGCACGCGCTGCGTGAACGCCCAGCGCGACGCCGACGGCTGGACGGCCACGCTGCTGGGCGCCGACGGCGACAAGCGCACGCTGCGCGCCCGCGCGGTGGTCAATGCCGCGGGGCCGTGGGCCGAGTCCTTCCTGCGCGGCGTGGCCCGGTCGGCCAAGGGCGAGGCCCTGGCCACCAAGAGCCTGCGGCTCGTGAAGGGCAGCCACATCGTGGTGCCGCGCCTCTTCGAGCACGACCACGCCTACATCTTCCAGAACCCCGACAAGCGGATCATCTTCGCCATTCCCTACCAGGACGAGTTCACGCTGATCGGCACCACCGACATCGAACTCACCGGCGACGACCCCGGCGCCGCGCGCATCGCGCAGGAGGAGGTCGAGTACCTCTGCACCCAGGCCAGCCGCTATTTCGAGAAGGCCATCGCGCCGTCCGACGTGGTGTGGACCTACTCGGGCGTGCGCCCGCTGCTGGACGACGACTCGGGCGACCCCTCGGCCGTCACGCGCGACTACATGCTGGAGTCGAACACCACCGCCGCGCCGCTGCTGTCGGTGTGGGGCGGCAAGATCACCACCTTCCGCAAGCTGGCCGAGGACGCGGCCGACGAGGTCGGCAGGATGCTGGGCCAGTCCGCCGGACAGCGCCCGGCCTGGACCGACGGCGCCTTCCTCGCGGGCGGCGACCTGTCGGCCTGGATCGGCGCCGCGAAACGGCCCGACGACGACTTCGAGCGTTTCGTCGCCGCCGTGCAGGCCAGGTACACATGGCTGGGCGGCCATCTCGCGCGTCGCCTCGCGAGGGCCTACGGCGCGCGCATCGCCGACCTGGTGGGCGACGCGAAGTCGATGGCCGACCTGGGGCCGGAGGTCGCACCGGGCCTGCACGAGCGCGAACTGCGCTTCCTGCAGGACCACGAATGGGCCGTGAGCGCGGAAGACGTGCTCTGGCGGCGCTCCAAGCTGGGGCTGCACTACACGCCCGAGCAGCGCGAGCAGGTCGCGCGCTGGCTGCAGCAGCAGCAACAACCCCGCGCCAGCGACAACTAGGCCCGGACACAAGGGAAGAGAAGAGGAAGAGCGCCAATGCAATTGACACTCGAGCGCGTCACCAAGAAGGTGGGAGCGCAGACATGGCTCTACGAGCAGAGCATCGCGCCGAAGAGCGGCGCGGTCACCGTGCTCCTGGGCGCCACGCAGGCCGGCAAGACCAGCCTGATGCGGCTGATGGCGGGGCTGGACACGCCGACCACCGGCAAGGTGCTGGTCGACGGCAAGGACGTGACCGGCATGCCGGTGCGCGAGCGCAACGTCGCGATGGTCTACCAGCAGTTCATCAACTACCCGTCGCTCAAGGTGGCGGACAACATCGCCTCGCCGTTGAAGCTGCGCGGCGAATCGAACATCGATGCGCGGGTGAAGGCGCTGGCCGACAAGCTGCACATCGGCATGTTCCTCGACCGCTATCCGCAGGAGCTCTCGGGCGGCCAGCAGCAGCGCGTGGCGCTGGCGCGCGCGCTCGCCAAGAACGCGCCGCTGATGCTGCTCGACGAGCCGCTGGTCAACCTCGACTACAAGCTGCGCGAAGGCCTGCGCGAGGAACTCACGCAGCTCTTCGCCACCGGCGACTCGACCGTGATCTACGCGACCACCGAGCCGGGCGAGGCCCTGCTGCTCGGCGGCTACACCGCGGTGATGGATGCCGGCGAGCTGCTGCAGTACGGCCCGACGGCCGAGGTGTTTCATGCGCCGCAGTCGCTGCGCGTGGCGCGCGCCTTCAGCGATCCGCCGATGAACCTGCTGCCCGGCACGGCCACCGCCGGGCGGGTGCAGCTGGCCGGCGGCCCGACGCTGGCGTTGCCCCTGCCTGAAAGCGTTTCGGGCCCCGTCACTGTCGGCCTGCGCGCGAGCGCTCTGAACGTCGACGCGGGGGAGGGCGACATCGCCTTGCCGGGCAAGGTGGAGCTGGCCGAGATCTCGGGCTCCGACACCTTCGTGCACGTGGAAACCGCGGTCGGCGAACTGGTCGCGCAGCTCACCGGCGTGCACCGCTTCGAGCTGGGCGCCTCGCTCACGCTGTACTTCAGCGCGTCGCAGGCCTATGTGTTCGACGCCGGCGAAAAGCTGGCGCTGGCGCCCGCATGGCGCAAAGGAGACTGAGATGGCACGCATCGATCTCGACCTGGCTCATGCCTACCGCCCCAATCCCACGCAGGACAGCGACTACGCGCTGCTCCCGCTGAAGATGAGCTTCCGCGACGGCGGCGCATACGCCTTGCTCGGCCCCTCGGGCTGCGGCAAGACGACCATGCTGAACATCATCTCGGGCCTGCTCGTGCCTTCGCAGGGCACGGTTGCCTTCGACGGCCGCGACATGACGCGCGCCACGCCGCAGGAACGCAACATCGCGCAGGTGTTCCAGTTTCCGGTGATCTACGACACCATGACCGTGGCCGAGAACCTCGCGTTCCCGCTGCGCAACCGCAAGGTGCCGGCCGACCAGATCAGGAAGCGCGTCGGCGAGATCGCCGAGATGCTCGACATGAGCGGCCAGCTCAACCAGCGCGCCGCCGGCCTCGCCGCAGACGCCAAGCAGAAGATCTCGCTCGGTCGCGGCCTGGTGCGCAGCGACGTGTCGGCGGTGCTCTTCGACGAGCCGCTCACCGTGATCGACCCGCACCTGAAGTGGCAGCTGCGCCGCAAGCTCAAGCAGATCCACCGCGAACTGAAGCTCACGCTGATCTACGTGACGCACGACCAGGTCGAGGCGCTCACCTTCGCCGAGGAGGTTGTGGTGATGACGCGCGGCAAGGCCGTGCAGGTGGGCAGCGCCGACGCGCTCTTCGAGCGGCCGGCCCACACCTTCGTCGGGCATTTCATCGGCTCGCCGGGCATGAACTTCCTGTCGGCGCAGAGCGGCAACGGCACCATCGAAGTGGCTGGAACGCCGCTGGTGCCCACGCGCGAACTGCCGCAGGGGCCGCTGAAGATCGGCATCCGCCCCGAGTACCTGCGCCTGTCGAACGCGGGCGCGGCCGGTGCCGTCCCCGCGGTTGCGAAACAGGTGCAGGACGTGGGCACGCACGTGATGCTGACGGTGGAGGCCGGCGGCAGCCTGCTGAAGGTGCGGCTGCATTCGGACGACCGCCCGCCGGCGGTGGGAGACACGGTGTGGGTGCGGGTGCTCGATACCCACACCTGCTATTACAAGGACGAGGAACTGGTGGCATGAACGCAACCAACAAACCGATCAACCAGAAAGCCTGGTGGCTCGTGCTGCCGGTGCTGATCTGCGTGGCCTTCTCGGCCATCGTGCCGCTCATGACGGTGGTCAACTACTCGGTGCAGGACATCATCTCGCCCGAGCGCCGCGTGTTCGTGGGCACCGAATGGTTCGCCGCGGTGATGCGCGACGACGAGCTGCACCAGGCGCTGTGGCGCCAGCTGGGCTTCTCGCTGTCGGTGCTGCTGGTCGAGATTCCGCTGGGCATCGGCCTGGCGCTGTCGATGCCGGCCAAGGGCTGGAAGTCGTCCGCCGTGCTGGTGGTGGTGGCGCTGTCGCTGCTGATTCCCTGGAACGTGGTGGGCACCATCTGGCAGATCTACGGCCGCGCCGACATCGGCCTGCTGGGCCACGCGCTGCAGAAGCTGGGCATCGACTACAACTACACCGGCAGCGCCACCGACGCGTGGCTCACGGTGCTGGTGATGGACGTGTGGCACTGGACGCCGCTGGTGGCACTGCTTTGCTATGCGGGCCTGCGCTCCATTCCCGACGCCTACTACCAGGCCGCGCGCATCGATGGCGCGAGCAAGTTCGCGGTGTTCCGCTACATCCAGCTGCCCAAGATGCGCGGCGTGCTCATGATCGCGGTGCTGCTGCGCTTCATGGACAGCTTCATGATCTACACCGAGCCCTTCGTGCTGACGGGCGGCGGGCCGGGCAACGCCACCACCTTCCTGAGCCAGTACCTCACGCAGAAGGCCGTGGGCCAGTTCGACCTGGGGCCGGCGGCGGCGTTCTCGCTGATCTATTTCCTGATCATCCTGCTGTTCTGCTTCGTGCTCTACAACTGGATGCAGCGGGTCGGCACGCAGGAAGCGGAGGTGGAGAAATGAACGAGAAGAGATTTCACAAGCGCAGCATCTTCCTGCTGCTGTACATCCTGTTCGCGCTGTTGCCCATCTACTGGATGATCAACATGAGCTTCAAGACGAACGAGGAGATTCTCTCGAGCTTCTCGTTCTTCCCGCAGCAGCTTACCTGGTCGAACTACGCGCGCATCTTCACCGACGAGTCGTGGTACTCGGGCTACATCAACAGCCTGATCTACGTGGCCATCAACACGGTGATCTCGCTCACCGTGGCGCTGCCGGCGGCCTATGCGTTCTCGCGCTATTCGTTCCTGGGCGACAAGCACGTCTTCTTCTGGCTGCTGACCAACCGCATGACGCCGCCCGCGGTCTTCCTGCTGCCGTTCTTCCAGCTCTACAGCACGGTCGGCCTGATGGACACGCACCTCGGCGTGGCGCTCGCGCACCTGCTGTTCAACGTGCCGCTGGCGGTGTGGATCCTGGAAGGCTTCATGAGCGGCATTCCGCGCGAGATCGACGAGACGGCGTACATCGATGGCTACTCGTTCCCGCGCTTCTTCCTCACGATCTTCCTGCCGCTCATCAAGGCCGGCGTGGGCGTGGCGGCGTTCTTCTGCTTCATGTTCAGCTGGGTCGAGCTGCTGCTGGCGCGCACGCTCACCAGCGTGAACGCCAAGCCCATCGTGGCGACCATGACGCGCACCGTGAGCGCGTCGGGCATGGACTGGGCGACGCTGGCCGCGGCCGGCGTGCTCACCATCGTGCCGGGCGCCATCGTGATCTGGTTCGTGCGTCACTACATCGCGAAGGGTTTCGCGATGGGTCGTGTTTGAGGAGGCACGGAAATGTTCGATTGGATGGTCTGGACCACCCCGGTGGCCGTGTTCTTCATCTGCATCGCGCTCATGCTGGTCGGCATGACGATATGGGAGTTCAAGTCGCCCACCACGCTGCGGCGCGGCTGGCTGCCCATGGCCACCACGCGCGGCGACAGGCTCTTCATCGGGCTGTTGTCGGCGGCCTACGTGAACCTGGTCTTCGTCGGCCTGGCGGGCAAGTTCCAGGAGTGGTTCAGCCTCGAGGCCGAGCCCTCGGTCTGGATCAGCTTCGTGCTGTCGATGGGCCTGCTCGCGCTGGTGATGCGCAAGGGCTGAGCGGGAGCCGCTCGCTTCTTCTTTCCTTCTTCCAAAAGCGTTCCGGCTCTCCGCCTCCCCGGAGCCGTGATCGGACACAACACCGGGGAAGCAACAACCGAGGAGACAGTTCCATGAAGATGCGCTACACGGCACTGGCACTTGCAGCGGCGATGTTCGCCGCGCATGGCGCCGCAACGGCCGGCGAGGCCGAAGCCAAAAAGTGGATCGACAGCGAGTTCCAGCCATCGACCTTGTCCAAGGACAAGCAGATGGACGAGATGAAGTGGTTCATCGAGGCAGCCAAGAAGCTGCAGGCCAAGGGCGTGAAGGAGATTTCCGTCGTCTCCGAGACCCTGACCACCCACGAGTACGAATCGAAGACGCTGGCCAAGGCCTTCGAGGAAATCACCGGCATCAAGGTCAAGCACGACCTGATCCAGGAAGGCGACGTCGTCGAGAAGCTGCAGACCTCGATGCAGTCGGGCAAGTCGATCTACGACGGCTGGGTGTCCGACTCCGACCTGATCGGCACGCACTACCGCTACGGCAAGATCATGTCGCTGACCGAGTACATGGGCGGCGCGGGCAAGGAGTTCACCAACCCCGGCCTCGACCTGAAGGACTTCATCGGCACCAGCTTCACCACCGCGCCCGACGGCCAGCTCTACCAGCTGCCCGACCAGCAGTTCGCCAACCTGTACTGGTTCCGCGCCGACCTGTTCGCGCGCAAGGACCTGCAGGACAAGTTCAAGGCCAAGTACGGCTACGACCTGGGCGTGCCGCTGAACTGGAGCGCGTACGAAGACATCGCCGAGTTCTTCAGCACCGACGTGAAGACCATCGACGGCAAGCCGATCTACGGCCACATGGACTACGGCAAGAAGGACCCGTCGCTGGGCTGGCGCTTCACCGACGCATGGCTGTCGATGGCCGGCGCAGCCGACAAGGGCATTCCCAACGGCATGCCGATCGACGAATGGGGCATCCGCGTGGCGGCCGACAAGTGCACGCCCACCGGTGCTTCCGTGGCCCGTGGCGGCGCGACCAATTCGCCGGCCGCCGTGTACGCGCTCACCAAGTACATCGACTGGATGAAGAAGTACGCGCCCAAGGAAGCCATGGGCATGACCTTCGGCGAATCCGGCCCGGTGCCCGCGCAGGGCCAGATCGCCCAGCAGATCTTCTGGTACACGGCCTTCACCGCCGACATGACCAAGAAGGGCCTGCCGGTCGTGAACGAAGACGGTTCGCCCAAGTGGCGTATGGCCCCCGGCCCGAACGGCCCATACTGGAAGCAGGGCATGCAGAACGGCTACCAGGACGTGGGCTCGTGGACCTTCTTCAAGGGCCACGACGCCAACAAGACGGCAGCGGCATGGCTCTACGCGCAGTTCATCACCGCCAAGACCACTTCGCTGAAGAAGTCGATCACCGGCCTGACCTTCATCCGCGACAGCGACATCCGCTCGGACTACTTCACGCAGAACGCCAACAAGTACGGCGGCCTGATCGAGTTCTACCGCAGCCCCGCGCGCGTGGCCTGGACCCCGACCGGCACCAACGTGCCCGACTACCCCAAGCTCGCGCAGCTGTGGTGGAAGAACGTGGCCGAGGCCGTCACGGGCGAGAAGACGCCGCAGAAGGCCATGGACAACCTGGCCGACGAGATGGACAACGTGATGGCCCGCCTGGAACGCGCCGGCATGGCCAAGTGCGCGCCCAAGCTCAACCCGAAGGGCGACCCGGCCAAGTACCTGAGCGACGACCACGCACCGTGGAAGAAGCTGGCCAACGAGAAGCCGAAGGGCGAGACCATCGACTACAACAAGCTGCTGACCGCCTGGAAGGAAGGCAAGGTTCGCTGAGCCCGGCTCGCGACCCCAGCATCAGCAACGGAAGGGCCGTGCCGCGAGGCGCGGCCTTTTTTTGTGCTCGTTTTTCCGCATTGCCGGCCGTTTGCTGCCATTTGACCGCTTCGAACGTCTGATTGCCGCGACGCCATGACCATTGGCAGATGCGCTCGCCCGAGGCTTCGCTTACATTCGACGGCCCCCGAAATGCCCCAGCCAGTGAATTCCAGCCTTTCCAGCCCTTCCAACGCGTCTTCGAGCGTCAAGCGTGTCCTTGTCCTGCGCTATTCGCAGTCCGGCCAGCTCGACGAGGTCGCCGACCGGATCGTCGCGCCGCTGAAGGCGGACCCGGCCATACAGGTGCACGAGGAAGTACTGCGCCCGCTGAAGCCGTACCCCTTTCCCTGGCCCTTCCTGACGTTCTTCGACGCCTTCCCGGAGTCGGCCCACATGAAGCCGCAGCCGCTGGCACCGCTCTCGCTGACGGGCGAGGAAGACTTCGATCTCGTCGTGCTGCCGTACCAGGTGTGGTTCCTGGCACCGTCGCAGCCGGTGGCCGCCTTCCTCAAGCACCCGGTGGCGGCGCGGCTGCTAAAGGGCAAGCCGGTGGTCACGGTCATCGCGTGCCGCAACATGTGGCTGCTGGCGCAGGAAAAGCTCAAGGGCATGCTCGACGACGTGGGCGCGCGGCTGATCGACAACGTGGTGCTCACCGACCCCGGCCCCACACTCGCCACCTTCTTCACCACGCCGGCCTGGCTGATCTGGGGCCGCAAGCGCGGCTTCTGGGGCATGCCCGACGCCGGGCTCAGTACCGACCAGATCGCGGGTACGGCCCGCTTCGGCCGGGCCCTGCGCGATGCCCTGCACAAGGACCTGGAGCGCGGCTCGCAGCCGCTGCTGGCCGGCCTCGGCGCGGTGCAGGCCAACGCCAGGCTGCTCATCAGCGAGAAGGCCGGCACGCGCAGCTTCTACCTCTGGGGCAAGCTCATCATGGCAGCCGGCGGGCCCGGCGCATGGCAGCGCAAGCCGCTGCTGTTGTTGTACGTGTTGTTTCTGCTGGTACTGATCATTACGGTGGTGCCCGTGAGCCTGAGCCTGCAGGCGCTTCTGCGACCTCTGTTCAGAGGGTGGCTGACTAGAATGACGGCCAAATTCGAGTGCCCGTCGGGCTCAGCCACGGACCGCACCCCTCTCTATGACGACTGATGTCTTCCTGACCCGTACCGCCGCTTTCCTGCCCTTTTCCCCGGTCAGCAATGAAGACATCGAAGACGTCCTCGGTCGCATCGGCGGCAAGGCGTCCCGCGCGCGGCGGCTGATCCTTCGCAGCAACGGCATCCAGTCGCGCCACTACGCCATCGACCGCGCCACCGGCGAGCTGGCGATGACCAACGCCCAGCTCACCGCCAGCGCCATCCGCGCGCTGGGCGACGTGGGGCAGGTCGACTGCCTCGTCACCGGCACCTCGCTGCCCGACCAGCTCATGCCCAACCACGCGGTGATGGTGCACGGCGAGCTCGGCTGGCCGCGCCTGGAAGTGGTGGCCTGCGCCGGCATCTGCCTGGCCGGCGCCGCGGCGATGAAGCACGCATGGCTCTCGGTGCGCGCGGGCGATGCGCGCCGCGCGGTGGCCACTGGTTCTGAGCTTGCCTCGGCCGTGATGCGCGGCTCGCGCTTCGAGGCCGAGTTCGAGCACAAGCTCGACGCGCTGGAGGCGCGGCCCGAGCTGGCCTTCGAGAAGGACTTCCTGCGCTGGATGCTCTCCGACGGCGCGGGCGCCGTGCTGCTGGAGAACGCGCCGCGCGGGCCGCTGTCGCTGCGCATCGACTGGATCGATCTTTCTTCTGCCGCGCACGAGCTGCCGGCCTGCATGTACGCCGGCGCCGAGAAGAACGCCGAAGGCGGCCTCGACGGCTGGGCGCGCAAGTCGCCCGACGAGTGGCGCAGCGAATCGACCTTTGCGGTGAAGCAGGACGTGCGCCTGCTGAACGAGAACATCGTGCGCGCCACGCTGGCCGAGCCGCTGGCGCAGGTCATCGAGCGCAGGGGGCTCAAGCCGTCAGACGTCGACTGGTTCCTGCCGCACCTCTCGTCGCAGTACTTCGTGGAGCCGGTGAGCCGCAGCCTCGAGGAACTGGGCTTTCCGATTCCGCGCGAGCGCTGGTTCAGCAACCTCGCGACCAAGGGCAACACGGGCTCGGCGTCGCCGTACATCATGCTCGACGAACTGTTCCGCTCGGGCCGCATCAAGCCCGGCCAGAAGCTGCTGATGTTCGTGCCCGAGAGCGGCCGCTTCTCCAGCGGCTTCATCTACATGGAGGCGGTGTAGCCATGGACCTCGATGCAGTGCCGCAGGAGGGCAATGCGACCCTCGACGGCCATTCCAAGCTGATGTACGCGCGCGATGCGCAGGGCCGCGTGGTCACCACCACCTCGCGCGGCTGGGAGGCGGAAGAGATCGTCACCAGCCACGCGGTCGACGTGCTGGTCGAGCAGGCCCGCGCCGCGAAGGAGCGCGTGAAGGCGGGGCAGGCGTCGCCGCTCGAATACTGGATGTACGAGCGCCGCATGGACGTGGCGCTGCTCTCGCAGACCAGCGGCTTCTGGCAGTGGCGCGTGCGGCGCCACCTGCAGCCGCGCCACTTCGCCGCGCTTTCTTCGGCGCAGCTCGCACGCTACGGCGAAGCGCTGGGCCTGCCCGTTTCCACCTTGCAGGGGCTGCCGTGAACTTCCAGCATCAACAGGCGGCGCATTGCGAAAGCGGCGTCATCTCCAGCCTCATGCGCCACCACGGCGCGCCGATGAGCGAGAGCATGGCGCTGGGGCTTTCGTCCGCGCTCTCGTTCGCGTACCTGCCATTCATCAAGCTGTCGGGCCTGCCGCTCATTTCGTACCGCATGCCGCCCAAGGCCATCATCAAGGGCCTGCTGGCGCCGATGGCCGCGCGATTCCGCTTCGAGACCTTCGGCAGCGCCGAGGCCGGGCAGAAGCGGCTCGATGCGCTGCTGGCCGACGGCAAGCTGGTGGGGCTGCAGACATCGGTGTACTGGCTGCCGTACTTCCCGCCGAACATGCGCTTCCACTTCAATGCGCACAACCTGCTGGTGTACGGCAAGGACGGCGACGACTACCTCATCAGCGACCCGGTGTTCGAGGAACCCGTGCGCTGCCCGAGCAGCGACCTCGCGCGCGCCCGCTTCGCCAAGGGCGTGCTGGCGCCCAAGGGGCTCATGTACTACCCCCAGGCCATCGAGCGCAAGGCGGTGGACGCGGCCTCGGTGGTCAAGGCCATCCGCAAGACGGTGCGCACCATGCTCGCGCCCATTCCCATCGTCGGCGTGCGCGGAATGCGCACGCTGGCCGCGCGCATGCAGAAGCTGTCCCCGGCCGATCCGCGCAGCGTCGACTTCATCGGCCACGTGGTGCGCATGCAGGAAGAAATCGGCACGGGCGGGGCGGGCTTCCGCTTCATCTACGCGGGCTTCCTGCAGGAAGCCGCGCAGCTGCTCGACAAGCCGCAGCTGCAGCAGATGTCCGAGCGGCTCATCGCCATCGGCGACGGCTGGCGCGCCTTCGCGCTCAAGGCCGCACGCATGGTGAAGGGGCGCGAGGCGGTCGACCCGGCCGCGCTGGCGGCGAAGCTGCGCGAGCAGGCGCAGCAAGAGGAAAACTTCTTTCGCGACCTGAAGGCCGCCGTCGCCTGATGCTCGAGCTGCGCCAGCTCAGCTACCGCTACCCGCATGCGGACAAGCCCGCGTTGGCCGACGTATCGCTCGCCGTGCCCAAGGGCTGCGTGCTCGGCTTGCTGGGACCGAATGGCGCGGGCAAGACCACGCTGATCTCGCACTTGTCGGGCGCGCTGGCCGTGCAGTCGGGCGAGATCCGCATCGACGGCGAGCCGCTGAAGGCGGTGCGCGTGAAGACGCCCACCCGCATCGCCGTCGCGCCGCAGGAGCATGCCTTCTATCCGATGCTGACCGTGGCGGAGAACCTCGCGGTGTTCGCCGCGGCCGGTGGGCTCGTGGGCACGCGCAGGAAGCAGCGCATCGAGGCATGCACGCAGTTCGCGCAACTGGAGCAGTTTTCGGACGTGCGCGCCGAGCGGCTCTCGGGCGGCCTCAAGCGCCGGCTCAACCTGGCCATCGCCTTGCTGCCCGAACCGGAGCTGATGCTGTTCGACGAGCCCACCGTGGGCGTCGATCCGCAATCGCGCGCCTTCATCCTCGATGCCATCAAGAGCCTTGCGCAGCAGGGCGCGGCGGTGATCTACGCCTCGCACTACATGGAAGAGATCGAGGCCATCGCCGACCGCGTCGTCATCCTCGACCGCGGCCATGTGCTGCGCGAAGGCTCGCTCGACGAGTTGTTGTCGAAGAGCGCGATGCTGCTCACGCTGGCGGCCGACGGGCTCGATGCCGAAATGCTCTCGCGCTTCGGCACGGTGGAGCAGGGCGGCGTGCACTGGCGCGTTCACCTCGATTCCGGCATCGGACCGGCTCCAGTTTTGGCCGAGCTCGAAGCGGCGGGCATCGAGGTGCGGCATGCCGAATTCGGCCGTCACGACCTCGAGCAGCTCTTCATGGCACTCACCCATCGCTCGCTGCGCGACTGAACCGAAGCCCACCATGTTGCTCGCGCTCATCAGGAAAGAACTGATCGCCCTCACGCGCGACATGCACGGCCTTGCCGCGCTGTTCCTGATGCCGATGGTCTTCATCGTGCTGATGTCGCTCACGCTGAAGGACATCTACCGTCCGCCGCTGGCCGAGCTGAGCTATGCCGTCGACATGCGCGACACCGCGACGCCCGCGCAGTGGCTCAAGCAGCTCTGGCAGCGCGGCCACGGCGCGCCGCAGCCGCTGGGCGCCGACTGGCAGGAGCGGCTGCGCAACGGTTCGCTGAAGTACGTGATCGTGATGGAGCCGGGTCTTTCGGAAGAGCTGGAGTCGGCTGCGCTCTCGACCGAGGCGCGCATCCGGCTGCTGACCGAGCCGGGCATCGACGCCAATCTGTTCAATGCATTGCGCGCCGAACTCGTCGGCGCATCGGGCGAACTCAAGGCGCGCCTCGCGCTGGCGGTGCCCGGTACCGCGGGGCCGGCGCCGGACGCATCCATCCAGGCGATGGTGAGCGCCGAGCGTTTCTCCACCGCCGGCCCCCGGCCCACCTCGGTGCAGCAGAACGTGCCGGCCTGGCTGGTGTTCGGCATGTTCTTCGTGGTGGCCTCGCTCTCCAGCCTGTTCGTGCAGGAGCGCAGCTCGGGCGCGCTCGGCCGTCTGCAGAGCCTGGGTGTGTCGCGCGGCATGCTGCTGGCGTCGAAGGCGCTGCCGTACCTCGGCGTGAACGCGCTGCAGGCGGTGCTGATGCTGGCGGCCGGTATCTGGTTCATGCCGCTGATCGGTGGCGATGCGCTGTCGCTCGCGGGCATCCACTGGGGCGCCTTGCTGCTGTCGCTGGCGGCGGTGAGCCTCGCCGCCGTGAGCCTGTCGCTCGCGCTGGCCTGCGTGGTGCGCAGCCATGCGCAGGCCGCCACCATCGGGCCGATGGTCAATGTGCTGATGGCCGCGGCGGGCGGCATCATGGTGCCCAAGTTCGTCATGCCGGGCTTCATGCAGCGGCTGGTCGAGATCTCCCCGATGAACTGGGGGCTGGAGGCGCTGCTGACCGTGTTGCTGCGCGGCGGTGGCATGGCCGACACCCTGCCGCAGGTCGGCCGGCTGGTCGCTTTTGCGGCGCTGATGTTCGTCCTGGCCGTTTTTCTGTTTCGCAGGCGCGCATCGTGAGCATCACCGTCACCCCTGAATTCATCGCCAGCCTCAAGGCCATGGTGCTCGAAGCCGTCGAGAAGGGCGAGCCGCCAGGCGGCCTGGGCGACGACGAGCCGCTGTTCGGCCCCGAGGCCCGGCTCGACCTCGACTCGCTCGACGCCCTGCAGGTGTCGATGACCATCCAGCAGCGCTTCGGCGTGCGCATGCCCGACAGCAAGGAAACGCGCCGGGCCCTGACTTCCGTCGCCCACCTCGCTGAGCACCTCGCGCAAGCGGGCAAGGCATGAACGGTGTCTACCTGGCCGGCATGGGGCTGGCCTGTGCGCTCGGCGACGACATGCGCTCCGCGCTCGCCTCGTTGCGGCGCGGGGGCGTGGCGTCGACGCCGGTGGTCGTGGCGGACGGCATCAGCTGGCCGGTCCATACGCTGGCGCCGAAGGAGGGCGACTGGACGCAGCGCCTGCGCGACACGGTGCGCGGCGTGGTCGCGCAGACGGGCGACTGGGGCACGCGCACCGCGCCGCTCTTCGTGGCTTCGTCCTCGCTCGACATCGGTTTCATGGAGCACGAGAAGCAGGACCTGCGCCTCGGCGGCGACCTGCAGGACTTCGCCGGCATCGTGGCTGCCGCGCTCGATTGGCAAGGGCCGGTGTTCACCGTGTCCACCGCCTGCACCTCGGCGCTGAATGCGGTGCTGGCTGCCGCCGACCTGATCCGCGCCGGAGAGGCCGAAGAAGCGCTGGTGATCGGCGCAGAGATGGGCAACCGCTTCACGGTGGCCGGCTTCGGCGCGATGCAGCTGCTGGCGCCGGACAGCGCCCGGCCCTTCGGCGAGGGGCGCAACGGGCTGGTGCTCGGCGAAGCCGTGGCTGCGCTGCGGCTGGGCTCGCGCCCAGCACGCTGGCAGGTTGCGGGTGGCGCCAATGTTGTCGACGGGCGAAATCCTTCAGGCACCGAGGCCACCGCGGTGCACGCGATGTGCCGCGGCGCGCTGGAGCAGGGCGGCCTGCAGCCGGCTGACATCGATCTCATCAAGGTGCAGGCCGCCGGCAGTCCGGTCAACGACGCCATCGAGGCCGAGGCGCTGAAGCAGGTGTTCGACCCGCTGCCTCCGCTGGTGTCGCTCAAGCCGGCGCTCGGTCACACGCTGGGCGCGTCGGGGGCGGCAGAGCTGGCCCTGTTGGTCGGATGCATCGAGGGCGCCGTGTGGCCGTCCGTCGACTATCCGCTGGATGCCTCGCTCGGCGTCGAGCTGAGCACGCAGGCGCCGCCAAGGCTGCGCAACATCCTGCTGAACTTCGCCGGCTTCGGCGGGGGGCATGCCTCGCTGGTGCTCAGGGACACGGGACCATGACCGCCTGGCGCACCGTTGCCCATTTCGTCGCCCATCCGCCGCCCGCCGACTGGCGCGAGGACCTGGCGCGCCGCATCGGCCGCAAGCCGCGCCGTGTCGGCCTGTGGACCGAGCTCGCGATGCATGGCGCGCGCTGCTGCGTCGATGCGGCTGGAGAGGCTGCCTTGCCAGCCGGCGCGCGCATCCGGGTCTCCAGTCAGCGTGGAGCGTGGGGCGCCACGCATGCCGGACTGGCCCAGCTCGATGCCGGCCTGCCGATGCCCTTCACCTTCATGCAGAGCCAGCCCGCGCTGATGCTGGCCGAGGTCGGTCGCTGCCTCGAGTGGCAGGGCGATGCGAGCTTTGCGCTGTGCCGCGATCCGGCGCGCGTGCTTCAGCTCGCGAAGCTGGGCGCCTCGCGCTACGGGCTGCTGTTCGGCATCGTGGAAGAGGAGCGCAACGGCGAACCGGCGCGTTCCGAGTGGTGGCGGCTGGTGCCAGGCTGAAGCCTCAGCCGGAGATGGAGCGCTGGAGGTTGGCGCGCGCCCGTGCCTCGAGTTGCGCGTGCATGCGCGGCGTGGCGTAGATGGCTTCGCGGTCCAGGAAGCGCTGAAGGATCGCCCGGCGGCGCGGCAGCCGCACCTCATCGGGAACAAAAGCGTATTCGGCCTGCACCTGCCGCTCGTATTCGTCGAAGCGCGCGCGCTCGGCGCCGAGGATCGACAGGTCGATGTCGATCAGCAGTTCGGCATCGCGTCCTTCGGGCACTGCGTCGTGGCGCGTGGCCATCACGAGCGCGTGGACGCGGTCGGCTGCTGCTGCGTCGACGCCCGCATCGAGCAGCGCCCGACGTGCCCAGTCCGCACTGCGCGCCTCGTTGTCGTGCGCATGCACGTCGTAGATCGCGTCATGGAACCACAGAGCGAGCGCGACTTCGCCCGGATGTCCGGCCAGCGCCTTTTCGCGCTCGAACCACGCAAGGCATTCGCCCAGGTGCTGCATCGTGTGGTAGTGGCGCTGCGGCTCGGCGTAGCAGCGCTGGAGTTCTTCGCACAACGCATTGCCGGGCGATGCGACGCCCAGCGCATGCCATGCTGCTGTCCAGTTCGCGTGCAGCGCCTCGGGCGTCACCTTGCCGCCTGTTGCTGCTGCTCCATCGCCGCCTTGACCTCCTGGCCCAGGTCGAGCACGGACATGGCGTAGTAGCTGCTCCAGTTGTAGCGCGTGATCACGTAGAAGTTGCGCGTGCCGGCCACGTAGGTCGGCGGCATGTCCAGGCCGTTCTGCAGCTCGATCAGCGCGAGCAGGCCCTTGTGGTTGATGCCGTCTCCCTCGGGCACCGCGCCGGCCGCCACGAAGCTGTCGGCGCTGAAGCTCGGCAGGATGTCGGGCGCCAGCAGCAGCGCCTTCTGCAGTCGCGCTTCCTCGAAATGCACCGGGTAGATGGCCGGCATGCCCGGCGTCCAGCCGAAGGACTTGAAGTAGTTGGCGACCGAGCCGATCACGTCGGCCGGGTTGTTGACGAGATCGATACGGCTGTCGCCGTCGAAGTCGACCGCGTACTTGGCGATGCTGCTGGGCATGAACTGCGGCATGCCCATGGCCCCGGCGTAGCTGCCCACGGGCACGAGCGGGTCTTCGGCGGTGCGGCTCTCGGTGCTCAGGAAGCTCTCGAGCTCGCCGCGGAAGAAGGCCCGGCGGTCGGCCGCGCGCGGATGTGCATCGGGAAAGTCGAAGGAGAGCGTGGCCAGTGCGTCGATCACGCGGAAGTTGCCCATGTTGCGGCCGTAGATGGTCTCCACGCCGATGATGCCGACGATGATTTCCGGCGGCACGCCGTACACCTGCTCGGCGCGTGCCAGCGTGTCGGCATTCGCGCGCCAGAAGCGCACGCCGGCCGCGATGCGCACCGGGTCGATGAAGCGGCCGCGGTAGGTCTGCCAGTTCTTCACCGTGCCCACGGGGCCCGGCAGCATGAGGCGCGGCACGTTGGGCAGGAAGCGCGCGCTGCCGATGGTGGCGCGCACCCATTCGCGATCGAGGCCGCGGCGCCCGGCCACGTCGTCGGCGAACTGCATCGCGTCGTCGCGCGTCGCGTAGGGCGTGCTGCCGCGTACCGGGCTGGACGCCCCGGTGCGGCCGTTGGAGGACTTCTGGGCCTGGGCCCCCGTGGACCATGCGAGGCAGCAGGCGGCGAGGAGGGCGGCGGCAGCGGCCGCCGTGGCGGTGCGCGAAGGCTTGGGAAGAAGGAATCGCATGGGCCCATTGTGCCGTCCGCCCGCGCGGCCCCTCTTCAGCGACACATGTGGTTTCAGCCCCTTGCAGGATCGGCGCTGGGCCACGCGAGGCGCCTGAATTCCGCGCGCAGGGCGGAAAGCGAGTCGGGCGTGGCCGGCGCGTAGCGTTGCGCCTCGAGCTTGAGCAGCCAGTCGCGCACGGCCTGTGCCGCTGGGCCGAAGCGTGCATCGGCCTCCTGCGCCATCTGGCGCGGCGGCGTGGTGTCGGACAGTTTCAGGCCGGCCTTGGCAAGCCGGGCGCGCGCCTGGCCCAGCAGGCGCAGCCACGGGTCGTGCCGGCTGCGCTCCCACAGCGTCCAGCCGGCGCCGGCCAGGCTGGCGGCCACCAGCAGGTAGAGAAGCACATAGGCCAGGTCTTCGAGGCTGGGCGCCTCGAAGCCGATGTTCTTCAGCAGGTTGAGTTGGCGGCTCTGCGTGTAGTTGAGCACCCACTGGTTCCAGCCGTTGTTCACGGCCTCCCAGGCGGCGCGCAGGTTCTGCGCGAGCGTGGGGCTCATCGAGCCGATGGCGCCCGCGATCAGGCCGGGCTGCGGGGTCAGGCGCTGGAACTGGCCGATGCGCCCCGGCGCGACGGAACCGGTGGGGTCCACGCGCATCCAGCCGGTGCCTTCCTGCCAGACCTCGGCCCAGGCGTGGGCGTCGCTCTGGCGCACGACCCAGTAGTTGTCGACGTTGTTGAGCTCGCCGCCCTGGTAGCCGGTGACGATGCGCGACGGAATGCCCAGGTTGCGCATCAGCACCACGAAGGCCGAAGCGATGTGCTCGCAGAAGCCTTGCTTGCGGTCGAACCAGAACTCGTCGGCCGTGTCGTTGCCGTAGACGCCGGGCTCCAGCGTGTAGGTGTAGCCGCCGGTGCGCAGCCGCCGCAGGGCAGCCTGCACGAAGGCCTGCGTGTCGGCCTGGGCCAGCGCGGGGTCGGCGCGCATCTCGGCGGCGAGCGCGGCGGTGCGCGGGTTGGTGCCCGGCGGCAGCGCGAGGTAGGCCTGCAGCTGGCCGCCGGTGCGCTTGAGCGGGCCGCTCTGGAACTGCGTGTAGCTCTCGGCGCTGTAGCGCACGAGGTCGTTGATCGGGCGGCTGGCGAACCACTGCAGGTCGGGTGTGCCGCTGACCTCGAAGCCGGGCACCTCGGGCGGGCGCTGCGCGACGTCGAGGGTCAGCAGCCAGGGGCGGTTGCTGGCTTCGAGCGTGACCTCGTAGCGCACGGGCGAGCCGCTCACGCGCAGGTTGGACGCCCACTGCGAGCCGCGCGCCCACGAGGGCAGGGTGGTCCACTCGCGGCCGTCGAACTGCGCCAGCACCGGTCCGCGGAAGTAGAGCTGGCTCTGCGGCGGTGCCTGGCCGTCCTCGAACTTGATGCGCGCGGCGATGCGGTCGTCGAGCGCCAGCTCGGCAATCGTGCCCACGCGCATGCTGTTCGACAGGCCGCTGCGTCCCATCATGGCGTCGCTGGGCGTGCCCCAGAGCGGCGCGAAGCGCGGGAACAGCAGGAACAGCGCGAGCATGATCGGCGCGCCCGCCAGCGCCATCCAGCCGGCGGTGCGCGCGGCCTGCATCAGCGGCGGCCGGCCTACCGGCATGTGGGCGTTGACCAGCGCCGTCAGCAGGCCCAGCAGCGCCAGCAGCATGGTGAAGGCCGTCAGCAGCGACTGCGAATAGAAGAAGTTCGTGAGCATCGCGAAGAAGCCCAGGAAGAAGATGACGAAGGCGTCGCGCCGCGCGCGCAGCTCCAGCGTCTTGAGCGCGAGCAGGCTCACGATCAGCGTGACGCCCGCGTCGCGGCCCAGCAGCGTGCGGTGGGTGGCGTAGGTGGCGCCCAGTATCAGCGCCAGCAGCGCGAGGCGCCACCACCGGCTGGGAAGCGGCCGCGCCTGCACGGCCAGCGAGGCGCGCCACAGCAGCACCATCGCGGTGAGGGCCGAGCACCACCACGGCAGGTTTTCGATCTGCGGCAGCAGGATCAGGCCGATCACGCAGAGAAGGAAAAGCGTGTCCCGCGCGTCGCGGGGCAGGGCGGCGAGTTCGCGCATCACTCGGTTCATGCGGCGCTCCCGTTCAACAAAGGGCCAGGGCCTCGAGGCAGGCCCGGCGGTGGGCCTCGCCCTGGGAGGGCTTCACGACGCGGCCGGCCACCCGCAGGCCGTAGTCGACGCCCAGCCGGTCGGCCATCAGCACCCAGGCGCACAGGCGCGAGAGGCGGCCTTCGGTATCCGCTAGGCCGGCGGCCTGCGCGTCGAGCCAGAGCTCTTCGCGCTGGGCCTGCTGGGTGTCGCGGCTGACGAGGTCTTCCGAGCCGGTCGCCTGCGCGCGAGCGGCCTTCTTCCAGACCACGAGCTTCAATGGATCGCCGCGGCGGTAGGCACGCACGCCGTCGTATTCGCCGGCGCTGTGGGCACGCATCGAGGCGGTCAGCGCGGCCGGCCCGGAAAGGGGCTCGCCCGGCGGCAGCGGCGGCGGATGGGCCTCGGGCGTCGGGTAGACCAGCATCTGCGCGGCCGGCCGCCAGACCGTCCACACGCGGAAAGTGCCGAGCGGGAAGCGCGTTTCTGCCGTGAGCGGCGGCACCGGGTGCAATCCGCGCCGCTCGGGCTGAAAGGCGATCTCGACGGTGGATGTGCCTTCGGCCGGCACGTCGGTCCAGGCCCACTGCCCGCTGCCGCGCACCGCCATGCCGATGCCGTAGCGCACCCGGCGCCTGGTGTTGTGCAGCACCACCCGGAAGACGGCGGCGGCGCCCGCGTAATGCGCCTCGGGCTGCACCATGTGCATCGCCAGCCCGCGCAGCGTGCCATGGCACACGTGCATGCCCACGGCCACGCTGCCGGCGAGCAGGAAGGTGAGCAGGTAGCCCAGGTTGAGCTGGTAGTTGATCGAGGCGATCAGCAGCACCAGCAGCGTCGCGCCCAGCGTCCATCCGGCACGCGTGGGCAGGATGTAGACGTTGCGCTGGGTGAGCTCCAGCGTGTCGGACGGGGGCCGGCGCGACAGGAACCAGCCGTCGATGCGCGAGCGGATGACGCCGACAGGGCTCACGGCAATGGCACGGCGGCGATCATCGCTCGCACCTGCTCGACAGCGCCGCGGCCGGCGTCGCCCACGGGCGTGAGGCGGTGCGCGATCGTTTGCGGCAGCACGGCCTGCACGTCGTCGGGCGCGACGTAGTTGCGGTTGGCCAGCAGCGCCTGCGCCTTGGCGGCGCGCAGCACCGCGATGCCGGCGCGCGGCGACAGGCCCTGCAGGAACCATCGGCCCGAGCGTGTGGCTGCGATCAGGTCCTGCACGTAGTTGAGCAGCGGATCGGCCGCGTGCACCTGCTGCACGCGCTGCTGCAGCGCGGTCAGCTCGCCGGCGGTCAGCATGGCGGGCAGGGTGGCGAGCATTTCGCGGCGGTCGACGCCAGCGAGCAGCTGGCGCTCGGCGGCGCGGTCGGGGTAGCCGAGCGAGATGCGCATCAGGAAGCGGTCGAGCTGCGACTCGGGCAGGGCGAAGGTGCCGAGCTGGTCCTGCGGGTTCTGGGTGGCGATCACGAAGAAGGGCGTGGGCAGGGGGCGGGTCTCGCCCTCGACGGTGACCTGCTTTTCTTCCATGGCCTCGAGCAGCGCGCTCTGGGTCTTGGGGCTGGCGCGGTTGATTTCGTCGGCCAGCAGCACCTGCGCGAAGATCGGCCCGGGGTGGAAGGTGAAGGCCTGCTGGCCCCGGTCGTAGATCGCCACGCCCGAGAGGTCGCCCGGCATCAGGTCGGCGGTGAACTGCACGCGGGAGAACTGCAGCCCGAAGGTGTGCGAGAGCGCGTGGGCGAGGGTGGTCTTGCCGACGCCCGGCACGTCCTCGATCAGCAGGTGGCCGCCCGCCAGCAGGCAGGCCACGCAGTCGCGAACCTGGGCCTCTTTGCCCACGATCACCGTGTTAAGCTGAGTTAACAAAGTGGCTAGCTTTGCGGCAACGTCCATATTTGTATCCATATGCAAACGATACCGTAAGACCCGCCGGCCCCATGCTGCGTGAGGTCTAGACGTGGCGACAGAGACACATGGGCAAGACAGGCTACTTCACACACCGGGACTTCTGGAAGCACGACATGGGCGGAGGGCATCCCGAGTGCCCCGGCCGGCTGGATGCCATCGAGGACCGCCTCCTGCTCACCGGCGTGGGCGACGCGCTGGAGCACCGGGAGGTGCCGCTGGCCACGCTGGAGCAGCTCACCCGGGCGCACAGCACGGAGCACGTCGAGTACCTGGAGTCGCTGCACCAGCGCCTGGTGGCCGACGAGCCCGCCGGCGGCCCCGATCATGCGCAGGTCGACCCCGACACCACGCTCACCCGCTACACCCTGCTGGCTGCTCGCCGTGCCGCCGGCGCTGCGATTGCCGCCACCGACGCGGTGATCGCCGGCGACCTGGAAAACGCCTTTTGCTCGGTGCGCCCGCCCGGCCACCATGCCTGCCGGGAGCAGGCGATGGGCTTCTGCTTCTTCAACAACGTGGCCATTGCCGCGCGGCATGCCATCGAGGCGCACGGCATCGAGCGCGTGGCCATCGTCGATTTCGACGTGCACCACGGCAACGGCACCGAGGACATTCTTTCGAACGATCCGCGCGTGCTGATGGTGGGCTTCTTCCAGCATCCGTTCTACCCGTACAGCGGCACGAACCACCCGGCGTCGAACATGCTCAACCTGCCGATCCCGGCTTACACCCGAGGCATGGACGTGCGCGAGATGATCGAGGCGACCTGGATGCCGCGGCTGGAGGAGTTCAAGCCGCAGATGATCTTCGTCAGCGCCGGCTTCGACGCGCACCGCGAGGACGACCTGGGCCAGCTGGGCCTCAACGAGAACGACTTCGCCTGGATCACGGGCCGCATACACGATGTTGCGAGGCGCCATTCGAAGGGCCGTATCGTCTCGATGCTCGAGGGCGGCTACAACCTCGACGCGCTGGCACGCAGCGTGGAAGCCCACATCCGCGTGCTGGCCTCCCTGTGACGCCGCCGGCGCGACCGGCGTCCATGTCCCGTCTCAACCGATAGATGAATTTCAACGATTTCCTCCAACGACTGAACCAGGTCGACGCGCGCGGCCTGGGCATCGAGCTGATCGCGCTGGTGGCCTGCGTGGCGCTGGCCTGGGCGATCTGCAAATGGTTCGGTCGCGACCAGCCCAAGGATTCCATCTGGTTCGGCGAGAGCACCTTCGACGGGCTGCTGTTCCCGCTGCTGGCGCTGGTGTTCACCGACCTCGCGCGGCGCGCGGCGCTCGATTTCCAGACGGTGCTGGTGCTGCGCATCGCGGTGCCTGTGTTCCTGTCGCTGGCCGTCATCCGGCTGTTCGCGCGGGTGCTCAGGGCGGTGTTCCCGGCCTCCAATCTCGTCAGGCTGATCGAGCGCACGATCTCGTGGCTGGCCTGGATCGCGGCGGTGCTCTGGATCGTGGGGCTGCTGCCGCCGGTGCTGGCCGAGCTCGACGACATCACGCTGGCCTTCGGTAAGACGCGGGTGAGCCTGCAGACCATCTTCCAGGGCGTGCTGTCGGCGGGCGTGGTGCTGATGATCTCGCTGTGGATCTCCAGCACCATCGAGAAACGCATCCTGCGCGAGGCGGTTTCCGACCTGTCGATGCGCAAGGTGGCATCGAACGCGGTGCGCGCCTTCCTGCTGCTGGTAGGCCTGCTGTTTGCGCTTTCGGCGGTGGGTGTGGACCTGACGGCCCTCTCGGTGCTGGGCGGCGCGCTCGGCGTGGGCCTGGGTTTCGGCCTGCAGAAGCTGGCGGCCAACTACGTGAGCGGCTTCGTGATCCTGCTGGAGCGCTCGATCCGCATCGGCGACAACGTCAAGGTCGACACCTTCGAGGGCCGCATCACCGACATCAAGACCCGCTACACGCTCATTCGCGCGGGCAACGGGCGCGAGGCCATCGTGCCGAACGAGTCGCTGATCACCAGCCGGGTGGAAAACCTCTCGCTGGCCGACCGCAAGTTCAACATCACGACCACCATCGTGGTCGGCTACGAGAGCGACGTGGCGCAGGTCCAGTCCATCCTGTGCGAGGCGGCCAAGGCCCAGCCGCGCGTGATGACCGACCCGGCGCCGGTGGCCTTCCTCATGAACTTCGCGCCCGACGGGCTGGAGTTCACGCTCAACTTCTGGGTGGCCGACCCGGACAAGGGCAAGGACAACCTGCGCTCGGCGATCAACATCGCGATCCTCGACGGGTTGCGCGGCGCGGGCATCGATATTCCCTATCCGCAGCGCGTGGTGCGTGTGGAGTCTTTACCGGCTGGAGTGGTTCAGGCACCCGACGCTGCTTTATAATCACGAAAAAGCACGATCGTTCTTTTTTTATCGGCGTCCGCGCCGGCAGGAAGAACGGAGAGGCCGCAAAGGTCGCGTCCTAGAATGGCCGGCTGCCCTCGAAGCCCCCTTTTGCAATCCAATGGAGTCAAGTCAATGAAGGTTCTTGTACCTGTCAAACGGGTCGTCGACTACAACGTGAAGGTGCGCGTGAAGAGCGACGGCACCGGAGTGGACATTGCCAACGTCAAGATGAGCATGAACCCCTTCGACGAGATCGCCGTTGAAGAAGCGGTTCGGCTGAAGGAAAAGGGCGTGGTCACCGAGGTGATCGCCGTCTCCTGCGGCGACGCCAAGAGCCAGGAAACCCTGCGCACCGCCATGGCCATCGGCGCCGACCGCGGCATCCTGGTGGAAACCACCGAAGAACTGCAGCCCCTGGCCGTGGCCAAGCTGCTGAAGGCGCTGGTCGACAAGGAACAGCCTTCTCTCGTGATCCTCGGCAAGCAGGCCATCGACGACGATGCCAACCAGACCGGCCAGATGCTGGCTGCGCTGGCCGATCTTCCCCAAGCCACCTTCGCCTCGAAGGTCGAAGTCGCCGGTGACAAGGCCACCGTCACCCGTGAAGTCGACGGCGGACTGGAAACCGTCGCGCTCACGCTGCCCGCGGTCATCACCACCGACCTGCGCCTGAACGAGCCGCGCTACGTGACGCTGCCCAACATCATGAAGGCCAAGAAGAAGCAGCTCGACACGGTCAAGCCCGAAGACCTGGGCGTCGATGTGAAGCCGCGCCTGAAGACGCTGAAGGTCGCTGAGCCGCCCAAGCGCGGTGCCGGCATCAAGGTGCCTGACGTCGCCACCCTGGTGGACAAGCTGAAGAACGAAGCCAAAGTGATCTGAGGAAGAAAACGAACATGACCGCACTCGTCATTGCAGAACACGACCACGCCAGCATCAAGCCGGCCACCCTCAACACCGTGACCGCAGCGCTGGCTTGCGGCGGCGACGTCCACGTGCTGGTGGCTGGCGCCAATGCGGCCGAAGCTGCCAAGGCAGCCGCCCAGATCGCTGGTGTCTCCAAAGTCATCGCAGCCGACAGCCCGAGCCTGGCTGAGAACCTCGCCGAGAACGTCGCAGCCCAGGTGCTGGCCATTGCCGGCAACTACAGCCACATCCTGTTCCCCTCGACCGCCAACGGCAAGAACGTCGCTCCGCGCGTGGCCGCCAAGCTCGACGTGGCGCAGATCAGCGACATCACGGCCGTGGTGAGCGCCGACACCTTCGAGCGTCCGATCTACGCGGGCAATGCGATTGCCACCGTGCAGAGCAGCGACGCGACCAAGGTGATCACCGTTCGCACGACCGGTTTCGATGCAGCAGCCGCCACCGGTGGCAGCGCAGCAGTGGAGAACGCTGCAGGCGTGGCCGACAGCGGCAAGAGCAGCTTCGTGGGCCGCGAAGTCACCAAGAGCGAGCGCCCCGAACTGACGGCCGCCAAGATCATCGTCTCGGGTGGCCGCGCCCTGGGCAGCGCCGAGAAGTTCACCGAAGTGATGGCCCCCCTGGCCGACAAGCTGAACGCCGGCCTCGGTGCCAGCCGTGCAGCCGTCGACGCGGGCTACGCCCCCAACGACTGGCAAGTCGGCCAGACGGGCAAGATCGTCGCTCCGCAGCTGTACATCGCCGCAGGCATCTCGGGTGCAATCCAGCATTTGGCCGGCATGAAGGACTCCAAGGTGATCGTGGCGATCAACAAGGACGAAGAAGCCCCGATCTTCTCGGTGGCCGACTACGGCCTCGTGGCCGACCTGTTCACGGCCGTGCCGGAACTGGTGAAGGCGCTCTGATCGCATCGCTGCACTGAGCCAGAGGGCATCGTTCGCGATGCCCTTTTCGTATCCGCTGTATCTGGAGACATGACATGAGCTACACCGCCCCCATCAAGGACATGCTGTTCGACATCGAACACTTGGCCAACATCGGCGAGATCGCGAAGCTGCCGGGCTTCGAGGACGCCGGCCTCGAAACCGCGCAGGCCGTGCTCGAAGAGTGCGCGCGCTTCAACCAGGACGTGATCGCGCCGCTGAACGTGCCGGGCGACCGCAATCCCTCGTCGTTCAAGGACGGCGCCGTCACCACCACGCCGGGCTTCAAGGAAGCCTTCGCGCAGTACGTGGCGGGCGGGTGGCAGGGGCTGCAGCATCCGGCGGACTTCGGCGGCCAGGGCCTGCCCAAGACCATCGGCGCGGCCTGCGGCGAAATGCTCAACTCGGCCAACATGAGCTTCGCGCTGTGCCCGTTGCTGAGCGACGGCGCCATCGAGGCGCTGCTCACGGCCGGCTCCGACGAGCTCAAGGCCACCTATCTCGAGAAAATCGTGAGCGGCCAGTGGACCGGCACGATGAACCTCACCGAGCCGCAGGCCGGCAGCGACCTCGCCATGGTGCGCAGCCGCGCGGAGCCGCAGCCCGATGGCACCTACAAGGTGTTCGGCACCAAGATCTTCATCACCTACGGTGAGCACGACATGGCCGAGAACATCGTGCACCTCGTGCTGGCTCGTGTCGCCGGTGCGCCGGAAGGCGTGAAGGGCATCAGCCTGTTCGTCGTGCCGAAGTTCCTCGTGAACAAGGACGGCTCGCTCGGTGAGCGCAACGACGTGCACTGCGTGAGCATCGAGCACAAGATGGGCATCAAGGCCTCGCCGACGGCCGTGCTGCAGTACGGCGACCATGGCGGCGCCATCGGCTATCTGGTGGGCCAGGAAAACCGTGGCCTCGAGTACATGTTCATCATGATGAACTCGGCCCGCTACGCCGTGGGCATGCAGGGCATCGCGATCGCCGAGCGTGCCTATCAGCACGCGGTGGCCTATGCCAAGGAGCGTGTGCAGAGCCGCCCGGTGGATGGCTCCATCAACACCAGCGCGCCGATCATTCATCACCCCGACGTCAAGCGCATGCTGATGACGATGCGCGCCTACACCGAGGGGTGCCGCGCGATGTCGAGCGTGGCCGCGGCCGCCTACGACGCCGCGCATCATCATCCCGACGCGGACGCGCGCAAGCAGAACCAGGCCTTCTACGAGTTCATGGTGCCGCTGGTGAAGGGCTACAGCACCGAGATGAGCCTGGAAGTGGCTTCGCTCGGCGTGCAGGTGCACGGCGGCATGGGCTTCATCGAGGAGACCGGCGCGGCGCAGTACTACCGCGACGCCAAGATCCTGACGATCTACGAAGGCACCACCGCCATCCAGGCCAACGACCTCGTGGGCCGCAAGACGGCGCGCGACGGCGGCCAGACTGCAAAGGCGATTGCCGCGCAGATCGAGAAGACCGAGGCCGAGCTGGCCAAGAGCGACAACGCCGCTGCCGCGGCCGTGCTCAAGCGCCTGAAGGCCGCGCGCGTTGCCTTCGTCGAGGTGGTCGATTTCGTGGCGGGCCAGACCAAGGCCTCGCCCAACGCGGTGTTCGCGGGCAGCGTGCCCTACCTGATGCTCGCTGGCAACCTGGTGGCCGGCTGGCAGCTGGCGCGCTCGCTGATCATTGCGCAGGACCTCGCTTCGCGCAGCTTCGACACCGACTTCATGCTGGCCAAGATCGCCACCGCGCGCTTCTATGCCGAGCACATCCTCAACAAGGTGCCGGGCATCCGCGACAGCATCGTCGACGGCGCCGAGAGCGTGACCGCGCTGGCGCTCGAGGCGTTCTGACCGCCTGCTGATGCAGCGCCGCTGTCGCCCATCTGACGGGCGATGGCGGCCTCTCTCTCTTACTCTTACAAGACCGAATTCATTCCCGGAGACGACATGTCCAAGCTGCCCCCCGTCCTCGCGAACCTGCCGCTGCCGATCATCGGCTCGCCGCTGTTCATCATCAGCAACCCCAAGCTCGTGATTGCGCAATGCAAGGCGGGCGTGGTCGGCTCGATGCCGGCGCTCAACGCGCGCCCCGCCGCGCAACTCGAGGACTGGCTCGCCGAGATCACAGAGGAGCTCGCGGCCTACAACAAGGCCAACCCGGACAAGCCCGCGGCACCGTTTGCCATCAACCAGATCGTGCACAAGAGCAACGACCGGCTCGAGCACGACATGGAGATGGTCGTGAAGTACAAGGTGCCGATCGTCATCACCTCGCTGGGCGCGCGCACCGACGTGAACGACGCCGTGCACAGCTACGGCGGCGTGACGCTGCACGACATCATCAACAACAAGTTCGCGCAGAAGGCGATCGAGAAGGGCGCCGACGGCATCATCGCCGTGGCGGCCGGTGCCGGCGGCCATGCGGGCACGAAGAGCCCGTTCGCGCTGGTGCAGGAAATCCGCCAGTGGTTCGACGGCCCCATCGCGCTGTCGGGCTCCATCGCCACCGGCGGCGCGGTGCTGGCGGCGCAGGCCATGGGCGCCGACTTCGCCTACATCGGCACCGCCTTCATCGCGACCGAGGAAGCGCGCGCGAGCGACGACTACAAGCAGGCCATCGTCGACGGCACCTCCGACGACATCGTCTATTCGAGCCTCTTCACCGGCGTGCACGGCAACTACCTGGCGCCCAGCATCATCAAGGCCGGCATGGACCCGGCCAACCTGCCCGAAGGCGACGTGAAGACCATGAACTTCGGCGGCGGCGAAGGCAGCAAGGCCAAGGCCTGGAAGGACATCTGGGGCTCGGGCCAGGGCATCGGCGCCGTAACCGAAGTGGCCACGGCCGGCGCCTTCATCGAGAAGCTCAAGCGCGAATACCAGGAGGCAAGGCAGCGGCTCGCGCTGTGACCTCGATAACGAACGGCGCCGCGCCTGTTGCAGGCGCGCCGCCGTCGTCCGCGGGGCGCATGCCGCTGCTCGATGCGGCGAAGGGCATCGCCTGCGCGGTGATCGTCGGACATCATCTCTCGCGCTACGGCCCGATGCCGGCTGGCGCGTATGCGCTCGCGCCCGATTTCTTCGCCTGGCTGGCCGATGAAGGCCGGCTGGCGGTGCAGGTGTTCCTGGTGATCGCGGGCTTCCTGGCGGCCGCGAGCCTCGCGCCCGACGGCACGCTGCGGGTGGAACGGCCGGTGGTGCGCATCCTGCAGCGCTACGGCCGGCTCATCATGCCGTACCTCGCCGCGCTTACCGTGTGCGTGCTGGTCGCCGCGGTCGTGCGTCCATGGCTCGATGAAGAGGTGGTACCGGCGTCGCCGACCTTCGGGCAATTGATTGCCCACGGCCTGCTGCTGCAGGACCTGCTGGGCTACGAGTCGCTCTCCACGGGCGTCTGGTACGTGGCGATCGATTTCCAGCTCTTTGCGTTGGCGTTGCTGCTGGTGGGCCTGCCCTCGATGCTGCAGCGTGCCGGCGGCTCCGTGCCGCAGGGCCTGCGGGCACGCTGGCTGCCCGTGGCGCTGGTGTTCGGCCTGGCGGTGGCTTCGCTCGCGCTTTTCAATCGCAACGCGGGGCTGGACGACACGGCCTTCTATTTCTTCGGCACCTATGGTCTGGGCATGCTGGTGTTCTGGATCGGTCGAGCGACGCGATACAGCACGTGGCAGAGCGCGATCGCGCTGCTGGCGCTGGTGGGGGCGGGCGCGCTGGCCATCGACTGGCGCAGCCGCATCGCCACGGCGTTGGTCACGGCGCTGCTGATTGCCGTCGCGCAACGGCGGAACTGGCTGTCGCCGAAGCACTGGCCCATGGTGGCCATGCCACTTGTGCGGCTGGGGCGCATGTCGTACTCGCTGTTCCTCATCCACTTTCCGGTGCTGCTCGCAATGAACGCGGCAGTTGCGAACGCCGGGCCTCACGGCTCGTGGTTTGACGCGTGCGGTCTCGTCGTGACCTTCGGTCTTTCGGTGGTCGCGGCGGCACTGCTGTACCGCTGGGTGGAAGCGCGCCCGGCCTCCTGGCGGGCGGTGTTCACGCTGTTCGCCGCGCTGCTGGTCAGCGGAATAGTCGTTTCTCATTAAAGGACGGGCGCGCCGGCGCAGGCGCACCGCCCAAATCTTCCTGAACCGGTTGCGTTCGAGCGCCGCAGCGTGCAGTCTGCGGGCTCGTCAGTTGCTCCCATCTCCGGTATGATTGTGGAAATTTCAGTAAATACTGAAAATTCACGAAACTAAGGAATGACCAAGCACTCGCCATCCCGATCGCCGCTGCGGGCTTTCGCGTCGCCTGACGTCGGCGGGGTGGTGCAGGGCGCCGCCGCGCTGTTCTGGCTGCCGCAGGCGGCGTTGCTGGCGATGGCGGTGCAGGGCCTGGCTTCGGGGGGCGGCTTCGCTGCCGTGATCTGGCCTGCCGGTGCGATCCTGCTGCTCGGCTTGCTGAGGGCCTCCTGCGAGGCCTGGGGCGCTCGCCGGACTTTCACCCGTGCACGCGCACAACTCACCGCGCTGCGTGCTCAAACCGCCGCCGCGCTGGCCAGCGGTTCCCCTCTCGACCGCAGCCGCGCACCTTCCGGGCTGGCGGCCAGCGTGCTCGCCGAGCAGGCCGAGGCACTGGTGCCGTATCTCGTGCGCTACCAGCCGGCTCGCTGGCGCGCGACGGTGGTGCCGATCTTCATCCTGTGCGCGGTGGCTGCCTTCTCGTGGGTTGCCGCGCTGGTGCTGCTGGTCGCGGCGCCACTCATTCCGATCTTCATGGCCATCGTCGGCTGGCGCGCCAAGGCAGCTAGCGAAGCGCAGATGGTGGAACTCGGCGGCATGAACGCCTTCCTGCTCGACCGGCTCCGTGGATTGGCAACGCTGCGCTCGCTCGGTGCGGTGGATATCACCGCCCGTCGCCTTGGCGATGCGGCTCAATCCCTGCGCCGCCGCACGATGGCAGTGCTGCGCATCGCATTCCTGTCCTCGGCCGTGCTCGAGCTTTTCTCCGCGCTGGGCGTGGCGATGGTCGCTGCCTACGTCGGCTTCCACCTGCTCGGCTCTCTCGGCTTCGGCACTTGGGGCCGGACTCTGAGCCTGGGCGAGGGCTTGTTCGTGCTCCTGCTGGCGCCCGCATTCTTCGAGCCTCTGCGCGAGCTGTCGATGGTCTGGCACGACCGGGCCGCCGGCGAGGCCGCGCTGGAGGCCATCGACCGGTTGCAGCGCACCGACTTGCCGCTGCCCGAAGCGAACGCATCGCTGACACGCGCCACCTCGAATGCTCACCCCGGCGCTCCGGCAGTCACCATCCACAACCTGCATTTCTCCTGGCCCGGCGAGCAGCAGGAGGTGTTCGACGGCTACGAACTTCGCATCGCCCCCGGCGAGCACATCGCGCTGACGGGCCCCAGCGGCAGTGGCAAGACCGCCATGCTGTCGATGCTCGCCGGCCTGGTGCCCGCGACACGGGGCGAGATCTCCGTCGGCGGCGTGACGCTCACCGGGCACACGGTGGCCGCGCTGCGCCAGCGCATGGGCTGGATGGGACAGGCGCCGCACGTCTTCGCCGGTTCGGTCGAAGCCAATGTGGCGCTAGGGCGTCCGGATACCGACACCCAATGCGTCGCCGAAGCCATGCGCTTCGCATCGCTCGAAGCCGTGGCGCAGGCACACCCCGTCACCTCGCTGGGCGAGGGCGGGCAGGGCCTGTCCGGCGGAGAAGCGGTGCGCCTTGCGCTCGCACGCATCGCTATCCATCCACATGCCGACCTGCTGCTGGTCGACGAGCCCACCGCGCACCTCGATACCGAAACAGCCGAACGGGTGATCGAAGCACTGATCGCGCTGGCCCAGGGCAAGACGCTCATCGTCGCAACGCACGACCCGATGCTGGCCGCGCGCATGGACTGCACGGTGAGCCTCGGCAGCACCGAAGCCATGGAGAAGGCCGCATGAGGAAGTCGACCGTCGCTACGAACTGGCGCGACCTGCGTCTCGTGCTACGCCCCTTCTTCGCCGCGCAGCCGCGCCCGCTGCTGCTGGGTTGCCTGCTCGCAGCGATCACGGTACTCGCGGGAATGGCCCTGCTGGGCCTCTCCGGCTGGTTCATCACGGCGACCGCGCTGGCGGGCCTGCATGCTGCCACCGCCTTCACCTTCGACGTGTTCATGCCGTCCGCCGGCATCCGCCTGCTCGCGCTCGGCCGCACCGCATCGCGCTATGGCGAGCGGCTGGTGACGCACGACGCCACCTTCGCCGTGCTAGCCGAGCTTCGCGTTCGCCTGTTCCGCGGCTGGGCCAGGGCCGAGGCGGCGCGCCTGCTGCTGATGCGCCCGTCGCGCTTGCTGTTTCGCCTGACCGCGGACATCGACGCGCTCGAATCGCTCTATCTCCGCCTGCTCGTGCCGGCAGCCGCCGCGTTGGGTGCGGCTTTGCTCGCCGGCACGGTGCTCGGTTTCATGCACGTGGCCATGGGCCTCGTGCTGGCGCTCTGGCTCGTGATCGCCGGCTGGGGCATCGCATTCCTCGTTGCAAGCCACGCACGCAGGCCGGCGGTGCGGCGCGCACATGCCATCGAGACGCTGCGCGCACGTGCCGTCGACCTGGTGGCAGGGCAGACCGACCTGGTGATGGCCGGCCGCATCGACGCGCAACGCGAGGCCCTGATGAGCGCCGACATGCAACTCGCCAAGGCCGACCTCGCGCTGAACAAGCTCGAAGCCGCGGCCGGCTTCGCCTACGGCAGCGCGGGCACGCTGACCCTCGTCGGTGTGCTGCTCGCCGTCGGCCTGCTGGTGAGCGAGGGCGTCATCGGCGCGCCTGCCGCGGCGCTGGCGTTGCTGGTAGCGCTCACCGCGACGGAGCCCTTCGCAGCCTTACGCCGTGGCGCGCTGGATGCTGGCCGCACCTGGCTGGCGGTGCGGCGCCTCGCACCGCGCATGGAAGCTGCCGACGACGAGCCCACCGCAACGACAAGCACCCCCGATGCCGGATTCGCATTGCAGCTGAAGCAAGTCGGCGTGGCCCACGAAGGCAGCCGCGCTCCAGTCCTGAGCGAGGTCTCTCTGGCACTCAACGCAGGCGAACGCGTTGCCCTGATCGGCGCCAGCGGGGCAGGAAAGTCCACGCTGCTCGCCACCATCGCCGGCGAGATCACGCCCCGCGCCGGCACCGTCCTCGCGCAGCCCGCCTGCCTGCTGACGCAACGCGCCGAACTCTTCCAGGACAGCCTGCGCGACAACCTCCGCCTCGCAGCCCCCGAAGCCACCGACGACCGACTGCACACAGTGCTGCAAGCCGCGGGACTGGAAGACGAGGTGCGTGCCCTGAGCACCGGCCTCGACACCCGGCTCGGCGAAGGCGGCCTGGGCCTCTCCGGCGGCCAGTCGCGCCGCCTCGCGCTGGCCCGCCTGCTGCTGCGAGACGTGCCGCTCTGGCTGCTCGACGAACCCACCGAGGCGCTCGATGCCGCCACCGCGCACGACGTGCTGCAGCGCCTCGCCCGGCACGCCGGCGCTCGCACCCTCCTGATCGCTACTCACCTGCGCCGCGAGGCCGCGCTTGCCGACCGCCTCGTGTGCATGAGCCAGGGCCGCATCGTCGCCGACCTGCGGCGCGGCAGCGAAGCATTCGACGCCGCGCTGCGCAGCCTGCGGCCCGACTGAACCGGAAAGCCAGCCAACAGGGAACACAAGGAAAGAAGGAAGAACCCCATCATGGACTTAGACATCGTCGCGCTGTCGCGCCTGCAGTTCGCCGTCACGGCGCTGTACCACTTCCTATTCGTGCCATTGACGCTCGGACTGTCGATCATCATCGCCATCATGGAGACGGTCTACGTGATGACCGGGCGCGTGATCTGGCGGGACATGACCAAGTTCTGGGGCGTGCTCTTCGGCATCAACTTCGCGATGGGCGTCGCCACCGGCATCGTGATGGAGTTCCAGTTCGGCATGAACTGGAGCTACTACAGCCACTACGTCGGCGACATCTTCGGCGCACCGCTGGCCATCGAGGGGCTGATGGCCTTCTTCATGGAAGCCACCTTCGTCGGGCTGTTCTTCTTCGGCTGGGACAAGCTCTCCAAGGTGGGCCACCTGATCTCCACCTGGGCCGTGGCCATCGGCTCCAACTTCTCGGCGCTGTGGATTCTCATCGCCAACGGCTGGATGCAGAACCCGGTGGGCGCGGCCTTCAATCCGCAGACCATGCGCATGGAAGTCACCGACTTCGCAGCGGTGCTGACCAACCCGGTGGCGCAGGCCAAGTTCGTGCACACGGTGTCGGCGGGCTATGTCTGTGCCGCGGTGTTCGTGCTCGGCGTGTCGGCCTGGTACGTGCTCAAGGGCCGTCACCTTGAACTCGCCAAGCGCTCGATGACGGTCGCGGCTTCGTTCGGCCTGGCCGCCGCGCTCTCGGTGGCAGTGCTCGGCGACGAGAGCGGCTATCTCTCGGGCGAACACCAGAAGATGAAGCTCGCCGCTATCGAAGCCATGTGGGAGACGCAACCCGCGCCCGCCGCCTTCACCGTCGTCGGCTTCCCCGACCAGGAGGCGCGCGAGACGCACTACGCGATCCACATCCCGGCAGTGATGGGCCTGATCGGCACGCGCTCTCTCAATACGGTGATGCCCGGCATCGATGAACTTGTGAAGCGCGCCGAGGCCCGTATCCGCGAAGGCCTGAAGGCCTACGACGCGCTGCAGAAGATCCGCGAGGCCGGCGGCCCCGACAAGGTGACGCAGGGCGTGCGCGGCGACTTCGAGGACAACGGCATCAACATGGGCTACGCGCTGCTGCTCAAGCGCTACGTGGACGATCCGCGCAAGGCCACCGACGAGCAGATCGCCAAGGCTGCGTGGGACACCGTGCCGCAGGTGGCGCCGCTCTTCTGGCTGTTCCGCGTGATGGTGGGCATCGGCGTGCTGCTGATCGTGCTGACAGGCACCTTCTTCGTGCTCTCCGCGCGCCGCAAGCTCGACAGCCACCGCTGGCTGCTGAAGCTCGCCGTGTTCGCGATCCCGCTGCCGTGGATCGCCATCGAGTCGGGCTGGCTGGTGGCCGAGTTCGGACGCCAGCCGTGGGTGATCGAAGGCGTGCTGCCGACCGCGGTGGCCGTGTCGAACCTCGGCGTGAAGACGCTGCTGCTCACGCTCGCGGGCTTCATCGCGATCTACACCGCGCTACTGGTCATCGAGATGAAGCTGATGCTCAAGGCCATCCGCAAGGGCCCCCAGGCCGAGCATGCGCCCGACGAGGGCGACACGCTCTCGCACGTTCCGCCGGCCCACGCGGGCGCGGCCATTCCTTCGCCTTCCACCGGGAGCGCAGCATGATCCTGCACACACTTCTCGACTACGACACCCTGCGCTTCATCTGGTGGCTGCTGATCGGCGTGCTGCTGGTGGGCTTCGCCGTGACCGACGGCTTCGACCTGGGCAGCGGCATGCTGCTGCCCTTTGCCGCGCGCAACGACATCGAGCGCCGCGTCGTCATCAACAGCGTGGGCCCGGTGTGGGAGGGCAACCAGGTGTGGCTGATCCTCGGTGGTGGCGCGATCTTCGCGGCCTGGCCGCAGCTCTACGCCGTGTCGTTCTCGGGCTTCTACCTGGCGATGTTCGTGATTCTCACGGCGCTGATCCTGCGGCCCGTGGCCTTCAAGTTCCGCAGCAAGCGCGAGTCGCCGCAATGGCGCGCGCGCTGGGACTGGGTGCTGTTCTTCAGCGGCTTCGTGCCCGCGCTGATCTGCGGCGTGGCCGTGGGCAACGTGCTGCAGGGCGTGCCGTTCCGCTTCAACCCCGACATGCACATCTTCTACGACGGCAGCTTCTTCGGCCTGCTGAATCCGTTCGCCATCCTGTGCGGGCTGGTGTCGGTGGCGATGCTGGTGATGCATGGCGCCGCATGGCTGCTGCTGAAGACAGCCGGGCCGGTGGCCGAGCGTGCGCGCACCTACGGCATGGTCGCCGCCGTGCTCACCGTGGCGCTCTATGCGCTGGCCGGCGTGCTGCTGGCGACGAGCATCGGCGGGTTTCGCATCAGCAGCGTGATCGATGCGACGGGGCCGTCGAACCCGATGCTGAAGACCGTGGAGCTGCATGCCGGCGCATGGACCGCCAACTACGCGGCGCACCCATGGACGCTGGCGGCTCCCGCGGCCGGCTTCGTCGGCGCGCTCGGTGCGCTGCTCGGGCTCGCGCTGCGCCGTCCGGTGTTCGCGCTGCTGACGGCCGCGTTGGGCATCGCCGGAATCATCCTCAGCGTGGGCGCCTCGATGTTCCCGTTCATCCTGCCGTCGTCCATCGACCCGCGCGCCAGCCTCACGGTGTGGGATTCGTCCTCGAGCCACCTCACGCTGTTCATCATGCTGGTGGTCACGGCCGTCTTCATCCCGCTGATCGTGGCCTACACGAGTTGGGTCTACAAGGTGCTGTGGGGCAAGGTCGACGAGCAGGCCATCCGCGACGAGAGCGGTCACGCCTACTGACAAGCAAAGGAGGAATTAAAGATGTGGTACTTCGCCTGGATCCTCGGCCTGCCGCTGGCGGCCGCATTCGCCGTGCTCAACGCCATGTGGTACGAGCTCATGGACGACGAGGCCGTCCGCAAGGCCAAGCTCGGGACGCCCGAGCCGTCATCGGGGCAGGAGCGGCTTTAGTCCCAGAAGAGGGCCGCCCGATCTACTCGGCGGCCTTCTTCTTCGACGCCGTGCCGCCCGTGATGCGGTCCTTGAGCGTCAGCACCTTCGTCACGGTCGCGCCCATGCCCATGAGCTTCATGGCCGTCTCGGGCGCGAGCCGCTGCACGTCGTCGAACCATTTCATGAGCCGGTCGATCAGGTCGTGCATCTCGCGCATGCGCTCCTGTGCGTGGCGCTCGGCGTCGCTCGTGGGCGATTCGAGCAGGGCGTTGCGCAGCATCGAGAGCGTGGGTTCGATCTCGCGGCGGCGGCGCTCCTCGGCCAGAACGCGGAAGATTTCCCAGACGTCGGAAGGCGCCTCGAAGTATTCGCGCCGGTCGCCGGGGTGATGCCGCAGGTGCACCAGCCGCCAGGCCTGCAGTTCCTTCAGGCCCATGCTGACGTTGGAGCGCGAGAACTCGAGCATTTCGGCGATCTCGTCGGCGTTGAGCGCGCGTTCCGAGAGAAAGATCAGCGCATAGATCTGCCCGACCGTGCGGTTGATGCCCCACTTGCTGCCCATCTCGCCGAAATGGGCGACGAACTGGCGGTTGAGGGGAGGGAGATCGGAAGAGGTGGCCATGCGCCGGATTGTCGCGCGGATGGCTGTAATTCCGGAAAGTCCTGAAAACTCAATCCGGCTGCTGGCGTCGCCGGTACGAGCCCGGCGCGCCGCCGGTCCATGCCTTGAAGGCCCGCTGGAAGGCCGCGCTGTCGGCGAAACCCAGCTCCTCGGCCAGCGCCGCGAGCGGCACGGTGCTGGTGTTGAGCCGCACGATGGCAAGGTCGCGCCGCAGCTGGTCCTTCAACGCCTGGAACGAGGTGCCTTCCGTTGCAAGATGCCGCTGCAGCGTGCTGACCGACATGTGCAGCACGCCCGCAGTGGTCGCCAGGTCGGCCCAGGCCGGGCGGTGCTGCTGCAGCACCGCGCGCACCCGGGCGCTCACGGCCTGCTCGGCCAGCCGGGGCAGGATCACGTTGGCGGGCGAGGCCGCGAGGAAGGTGCTCATCTCCTGCGCGTCGCGGTGCACCGGCGTGTCGAGCGCGCTGGCATCGAACCACACGGCCGACAGCGGCTGGTCGAACTGCAGCGGGCCCGGGAACACCTTGGCGTAACCGTCGGCATAGGGCGGCGGCTCGAAGCCGAAGTCGAAGCGCCGGGCCACCAGCCGGCCGCCGTGCAGCCAGGCGAAGAGCCGCCAGTACACCCGCAGCATCAGCTCGTGCAGGAAGTTCTGGTGCCTGGGCGGCTGGACGTTCAGCTGCAGCCCGAAGCCGGCGAGGGCGCCCTCGCGCAGCAGCACCAGCGAGAGATCGTCCTGCAGCAGGCTGAAGGTGCGGGCCACGCGGCGCAGCGCCACCTCGAAGGTGCGCGCGCCCAGCGTGGAGCGCGTCATCAGCGCGAAGCTGCCGCAGCGCAGGCGCCGGGTGAGAAAGCCCAGCGCCTCGTCGTCCATGCGCTCCATCAGCAGGGCGAAGAGGGCCACGTACTGCTCGGCCGTGACCCGGGCGCCGGCTTCGTCGAGAAGCGCAGGGGCGATGCCGGCGTCTTCCAGCGCCTTGTCGACGTCGACCAGCGCCTCGCCCGGCCGCGCGCGGATGCCCGACAGCATGCCGAGGACGAAGGCGATCGGGATGGTGACGGGCGGCTGCAGCATGTCTCTGTCGATTGACCTTTTCTGCCATGCGATCGAAGCGAAGTGCAATCGCCGGGCGGCGGCTGGATTTCTACCATGCGTCTGCACAAGAACGAGACGGAGACAAACCCATGTACCTGACCCAGGGCCTTCACCGGGCCGTGCAGCAGCGCCCCGACGCCATTGCCGTGCGCTTCGCCGGCCGCGCCCGGACTTTCCGCGACTTCGCCGAACGCGTGGCGCGCCTGGCCGGCGCGCTGCAGCGGTTGGGCATGCAGGCGGGCGACCGCGTCGCCATGCTGTCGCTCAACTCCGACCGCTATCTGGAGTACCAGATGGCCGTGCCCTGGGGCGGCGGCGTGCTCAACCCCTGCAACATCCGCTGGTCGGCCGCCGAGATCCTGTATTCGCTGGAAGACTCCGGCTCCGGCATCCTGCTGGTCGACGAGACCTTCCGGCCCGTGGTCGAGCAGATGCGAGGCCAGTCGAAGAGCCTGCGCGAAGTCGTTTACTGCGGCGACGGCCCCGTGCCTGCCGGCATGCACAGCTACGAGGGCCTGATCGACGCCGCGGCCCCGGTGCCCGATGCTGTGCGCCGCGGCGAGGACTTGGCCGGCATCTTCTACACCGGCGGCACCACCGGCTTTCCCAAGGGCGTGATGCTGAGCCACACCAACATCTGCAGTTCGGCGCTCGCGGCGCAGGCCGAGGGGCTGGCGCCGGCCGATGGTTGCTACCTGCATGCAGCGCCGATGTTCCACCTGGCCGACATGGGCCTGGCCACGCCGCACTGGTTCACGGGCAACACCCACACCATCATTCCGATGTTCACGCCCGAGGGCGTGCTCGACGCGATCCAGCGCGACCGCGTGACCAGCCTGCTGCTGGTGCCCACCATGATCCAGATGCTGGTGGATCACCCCGCGATGCGGGAGCCGCGCGACCTGAGCAGCCTGAAGAACATCACCTACGGCGCCTCGCCGATTTCCGAAGCGGTGCTCAACCGCGCGATGGAGGCTTTCCCGGGCGTGGGCTTCGTGCAGGCCTACGGCATGACGGAGCTGTCGCCCATCGCCACGCTCCTGCCCGCCGAACTGCACACCGCGGAGGGCCGCAAGCGCGGCAAGCTGCGCTCGGCCGGACGCGCCGCCGTGTGCATGGAAGTGCGCGTGGTCGACGCGGACGACAACGAAGTGCCGCGCGGCACCGTCGGCGAGGTGGCGGTGCGCGGCCCCAACGTGATGCAGGGCTACTGGAACAAGCCCGAGCAGACGGCCGCCGCGCTGCGAGACGGCTGGATGCACACCGGCGACGGCGCCTACATGGACGACGACGGCTTCATCTTCGTGGTCGACCGCATGAAGGACATGATCATCAGCGGCGGCGAGAACGTCTATTCGGCCGAGGTCGAGAACGCCATCAACCAGCATCCCGCGGTGGCCGCCTGCGCCGTCATCGGCATCCCGAGCGACGAGTGGGGCGAGGCGGTGCATGCCGTGCTGGTGCTCAAGCCGGGGCAGGGCGTGCAGCCGGATGAACTGATCGCCCATTGCAAGACGCTGATTGCCGGCTACAAATGCCCGCGCAGCGTGGCCATCGTCGATGCGCTGCCGCTCTCGGGTGCCGGCAAGGTGCTGAAGACCCGGCTGCGAGAGCCCTTCTGGCAGGGCCGGCAGCGAAGCGTGGCCTGAGCCCGTTCAATCTTTTTTCGAACTTCCAAGGAGCCTTTCATGAGTCAAGACGTTCACGTGGTCGGGGTCGGCATGATCCCGTTCACCAAGCCGGGCGCGAACCAGCCCTATCCGCAGATGGCCGCGCATGCCACCAACGCGGCGCTGAAGGACGCCGGCATCGGCTACGAACTGGTGCAGCAGGCCTACGTGGGCTACGTGTACGGCGATTCCACCGCCGGCCAGCGCGCGCTGTACGAGGTGGGCATGACCGGCATTCCGGTCGTCAACGTCAACAACAACTGCTCGACCGGCTCGACCGCGCTCTTCCTCGCGCGCCAGGCCGTGGCCAGCGGCGCGGCCGACTGCGTGCTGGCATTGGGCTTCGAGCACATGAGCCCCGGCGCGCTCGGCGCGGTGTTCAACGACCGGCCCAGCCCCTTCGACCACTTCGAGAACATCACCGACGAACTGGTGGGCAACGAGCAGGTGCCGCTCGCGCTGCGCTACTTCGGTGGCGCCGGGTTGGCGCACATGCAGCAGTACGGCACGCAGATGTCGACCTTCGCGAAGATCCGCGCCAAGGCCAGCCGGCATGCGTCGAACAACCCGGTGGCGCTGTTCCGCACCGTCGTCACCGAAGAAGAGGTGATGGCCGCGCCCGTCATGTGGCCCGGCGTGATGACGCGGCTGATGGCCTGCCCGCCCACCTGCGGCGCGGCGGCGGCCATCGTGTGCTCGCCCCGCTTCGCCGAGCGCCACGGCCTGGACCGCAGCGTGCGCATCAAGGCGCAGGCCATGACCACCGACCGTCCCATCACCTTCGAGAGCCGCGACATGCGCGAGGTGGTCGGCTTCAGCATGGCGCAGGAGGCCGCGCAGAAGGTGTACGACGCGGCCGGCGTCGGCCCGCAGGACGTGGACGTGGTCGAGCTGCACGACTGCTTCGCGCACAACGAGCTCATCAGTTACGAGGCGCTGGGCCTGTGCCCGGTGGGCGGCGCGGAGAAGTTCGTGGTGGACGGCGACAACACCTACGGCGGCAAGGTCGTCACCAATCCGTCGGGTGGGCTGCTGTCGAAGGGGCATCCGCTCGGTGCCACGGGGCTGGCGCAGTGCACGGAGCTGGTCCAGCAGCTTCGCGGCACGGCCGACAAGCGGCAGGTGGAGGGCGCGCGGCTCGCGCTGCAGCACAACCTCGGGCTGGGTGGCGCCTGCGTGGTGACGCTCTACGAACGCGTCTGAGAAAGGCCGGCAGATGATCGACAAGAAGTGGATCGGCCACGAGCTGCCCGCATCGGTGCTGCCCATCGAGCGCACCCGCCTGCAGTTCTTCGCCAAGGCCATCGGCGAGACCGACCCCGTCTACACCGATGCCGCCGCCGCGCGCGACGCCGGCTACCCCGACCTGCCCGCCCCGCCGACATTCCTGTTCGCGGCCGAGTTGGATTCGGGCGCCTCCGACCGGCTGCTGGCCGACCTGGGCATTCCGCTGTCGAAGCTGCTGCACGGCGAGCAGGGCTTCAGCTACCACAAGCCGGCCTGCGTGGGCGATACCGTGACGGTGCGCTCCACCATCACCGACATCTACGACAAGAAGAACGGCGCGCTCGAGTTCGTCGTGAAGACATCGCGCGCCACCAACCAGCGCGACGAGCTGGTTGCCGAACTGCGCGCGGTGATCGTCTGCCGCCATTGACGAAGGAACCCGCATCGATGAACGCACCGACCTACGACGCCGTGAAGATCGGCGACGAGCTGCCCGCGCTGCAGCTGCCGCCCGTGAACCGCACCACGCTCGCGCTCTTCGCGGGAGCCTCGGGCGACCACAACCCCATCCACATCGACACCGACTTCGCGCGCAAGTCCGGCATGCCCGACGTGTTCGCGCAGGGCATGCTGGGCATGGCCTGGCTGGGCCGGCTGCTCACGCAGTGGGCGCCGCAATCGCAGCTGCGCCGCTTCGACGTGCGCTTCCAGGGCATCACGCACCTGGGCCACGCGGTGCGCTGCGGCGGGCGGGTGATCGAGAAGCTCGAGCACGAAGGCGAGCGCTGCGTGCGCGTGGAAGTGCACAGCGCCAATCAATACGGGCAGACGCGCATCGCCGGCGAGGCGCTGGTCGCGCTGCGCTGAATCACATCGACAACGAAAGAAAAGAGACATGACACTCAAGCTCGACGGCAAGGTCGCCCTCATCACCGGTTCGGGCCGCGGCATCGGCCGGGCCATTGCGCTCAAGCTGGCTTCGGAGGGCGCGCGCATCGTCGTCAACGACCTCGACGCCGGGCCGGCGGAAGAAACGGTGCAGGAAATCCGTGCGGCCGGTGGCCAGGCCGTGGCCTGCACGGGCAGCGTGGCCGCGCCCGACTTCGCCGAACGCTTCGTCGGCACGGCGGTGGGCGAATTCAAGGGCCTGGACATCATCGTCAACAACGCCGGCTACACCTGGGACAGCGTGGTGCAGAAGATGACCGACGAGCAGTGGTACGCCATGATCGACGTGCACCTGACCGCGCCGTTCCGCATCCTGCGCGCGGCGCAGCCGGTGATCCGCGCGCTGTCGAAGGCCGAGACCGAGGCGGGCCGGCGCGTGGTGCGCAAGGTGGTCAACATCTCGTCGGTGGCGGGCCTCTTCGGCAATGCGGGGCAGGCGAACTACTCGGCGGGCAAGGCCGGCATCGTGGGCCTCACGCAGACGCTGGCCAAGGAGTGGGGCCGCATGAACGTCACCGTCAACTGCGTGGCCTTCGGCTTCATCCAGACGCGGCTGACCGCGAGCACGGCCGAGGCATCCACCGCGAACATCGAGGGGCGAGAGATCAAGGTGGGCATCAACCCGGGCCTGCTGGCGATGATGGAGCAGTCGATTCCGCTGGGGCGCGGCGGCACCCCCGAGGAGGCGGCCGGCGCGGTGTACCTGTTGTGCGCACCCGAGTCGGACTACGTGAGCGGCCAGACGCTGATGTGCAGCGGCGGCCTGACGGGCATCTGAGCATGGAGACCGCCGAGGGCATCGCCTGGGGCGTGGAGGAGGGCGTCGGCCGCATCGTGCTGAAGCGGCCGGAGCGCGCCAACGCGATCGGAGTCCGCAGCAGCCGGGCGCTGGTGCGAGCCATCGACGAAGTGCTGGCCCGCAAGCCGCGCGTCGTCTTCCTGACCGGTGAGGGGCGAGTGTTCTGCGCGGGAGGCGACATCGGAGAATTCGTGGCAGCCGGTGAGGCGCTGCCGGCGCTGGTCGACGAGATCCTCGACGGCCTGGATCCGGCGCTCTTGCGGCTGTCGAACAATCCGGCGCCGCTGGTTGTCGCGGTGAACGGCTCGGTCGGTGGCGCGGGCGTGGGGCTGGCGCTATGCGGTGACTTCGTGCTCGCTGCCGAATCGATGAAGTTGCGCACGGGCTATGCGGCGATCGGGCTGTCGCCGGATGCAGGCGCTTCGTATTTCCTCGTGCGTCGTGTGGGGCCGGTGCGTGCGCAGCAGTTGCTGATGCTGAGCGATGCAATAGACAGCCGGCGCTGCCTGGCATGGGGTGTCGTCGACGAACTTCATCCGGATGCCGAGCTCGCAGGCGCCGCCGAGGCACTCGCCACGCGGCTCGCCCAAGGCGCCAGCGGGTCGTTCGCGGCGATCAAGACCCTGTGTGCCGGTGCACCCGGCCGGCCTTTCGCAGAGCACCTCGCGCTGGAACACAGGCTGCTGCGCGAGCGTGCAGGCAGCGCGGATGCGCGTGAAGGCGTGGCCGCCTTCGTGGCGAAGCGCCCGCCGCGCTTTACCGGAGCCTGAAGGCGTCGCCGGATTCAGCTGTTGCGCTTGAACAGCTTCGCGATGCCCCACAGCGCCGCGCCGCCGGCCACCACCGCCAGCTTCGCGAACTTGGCCAGGAAGGCCGCGATGATCGCGAACAGGCCCAGCTTCTTCACCGCCGCGCCGGCCACCAGTGCTGCCAGGCCGTACGCGGCGACCTTGTCGGTGGACGAGTTGAAGTCGGCGTACTTCTTTCCGTCGTCGTACTGGATCGCGCCGAGCAGCTTGCTCGCGTCGGGCTTGTACTTGTCGAGGTCCTTCGCGTTGGTGATGAGGTTCAGGCTCAGGTAGCCCTCGCGGCCCAGCGCGTAGGTGTTGTAGTTGACGCCCTGGTTGCCGTCGGTGGCGCCCTTGCGCTTCGACAGCGCGGACCACACGAGGCGGTGCGAGGAGGCGTCGTACTGCGGCTTCTGCGCCCAGCCCGTGACCTCGATGGACGGGATGCCGCGCTTGGCGCGCTCCTCGTTTGCGGCCTCGGTGCCTTCCCTCAGGCTCTTGAGCAGGTCGTCGGCGTTCCAGTCCTTGGCGTCGTCGTCCTTGATGTAGCCCTCCTTCACGAACTTCACCACGGCCATCCAGTCGGCGTCGTCGGCGGGGAAAATCGCGCCGATGAAGGTGTCGTCGGTGCGGTTGCCCATGCTGCGCATGAGCTGCGCGGCGGCGGGCGTCGGCACCCACACGTAGCCGGCGGGCAGGTGCAGCTGGGCCTGGTCGCGCAGGGTGATGTCGACAGGGCCGACTTTCTGCACGGCCTTGGCGGCCTTGAATGCGGCGTCCTGTTCGGCTTCGAGCGAGCTGGCCGTCGAGGCTTGGGCGGATGGGGGGGACGGGGTGGGCGCGGTGGTGGTGGGCGATGCGGCTTGGCTGGTTTGCGCCACGAAAGCGGCGCACGCGAGCAGCACGCCGGCCGTCAGGCGGGCGGTTTGAATACGCAAGTTCTCTCTCCTCGGTTGTTATCAGTCTGGTGAGCCGAGGGAGTTTAAAGAACTCAGGTGTCGCTCCACTTCCGCAGAAGGTTGTGATACGTGCCGGTCAGCGTGCGGCGGGCAGATTCGTCGGCGCCGCTCTGGTTGAGGCGCTGGATGGCGTTGTCCATGTCGAACAGCAGCGCGCGGTCGCCGGCGTCGCGCACGAGACTCTGCACCCAGAAGAAGCACGCGAGCCGCACACCGCGCGTGATGGGCGTCACCTGGTGCAGGCTGGTGGCGGGGTAGAGCACCATGTCGCCGGCCGCGAGCTTCACCGTCTGCATGCCGTGGGTGTCTTCCATCTGCAGCTCGCCGCCGTCGTAGCTGTCGGCCTCCGACAGGAAGATCGTGGCCGAGAGATCGGTGCGCAGCTTGCGGCCGGTGCGTGGGTCGATGCGCACGCCGCCGTCCACGTGCAGGCCGAAGCGCATGCCTTCGCCGTAGCGGTTGAACATCGGCGGGTACAGCAGGTTGGGCAGTGCCGCGCTGATGAAGGTCGGATGCCGCTCGAGCGCGCTTGCCACGATGGACTGGCATTCGAACGCGACCTGCGAGCCTTCGTCGATCTGCTGGTTGAACTTGACCGGCGCGCCCTGGTGGCCGGCGGTGACGCGGCCGTCCACCCAGGCGTCGCCCGCTGCTTCGAGGCGCGTGCGGACCGCCGCGAGCGCCTCGCGGTCGAGGATGCCGGGAATGCAGACCAGCATGGCGTGTCTTTCTCTGCGATGCGTTTCCGAGGCCCTGTCAGAGCCGGTAGGTGAACGACAGCGTGGCGGCTCGGCCCGAGCCCGGCACCGCGCGGCCGCCGTCCGAGGGGATCAGCGCGTCGTAGTAGTGCCGGTTGGCCAGATTGAACAGGTTCAGCCGGATGTCGTACTTCGGCTGATGGTAAGCCAGCATCGCATCCAGCCGCACGTAGCCGCCGACCTGCACGAGATCGGTGTTGTTGGCGAAGCGCTTCGCGCTGTAGGTGGTGCCGCCGCCGATCTCCCATTCGGGCGTGATCGCGTAGGTGGCCCACAGGCTGGCCGCGTCCTTCGGCGTGTTGGCGGGCACCTTGCCGAGCGTGCCGGGCGCGATGCCGTCGACGATGGTCGCGTCCAGGTGCGTGTAGGCGCCGAAGAGCTGCAACTTGTCGGTGACGCGGCCCGCGACGCCGGCGCGCGCGCCGTTCACTCGCACCGTGCCGGTCGCGCTGTAGGTGCCGTCGCTGTTCTGCGAGCGTGCGTTGGTCTGCGTGATCTGGAAGGCCGCGGCCGTCAGCGAGAGGTTGCCGTCGTTGAAGTCCCACTTGCCGCCGAGCTCGTAGGCCTTGTTCTTCTGGGGCGGCAGCGGCTGCGTGGCGCCGGTGGTGGCCACGAGCTGCTCGAGCGAAGGGTTGAACGAGGTGCTGTACGACACGTAGTACGACTGCTCGGGCGTGGGCTGCCAGATCGCGCCGGCGCGCACGCTGGTGAAGTCGACCGTCTGGCTCTCGGTGGCGAGCGTGGTCGAGGTCGGGATGCTGTTGTAGATGCGTGCGCTGTAGTGGTCCTGCCGCACGCCGGCCACCAGCTTCCACTGCGGGCTCAGCTCGATGGTGTCGTTCACGTAGCCCGCCACGGTGGTCGCGTGCGCGGTAGCCAGGTTGCCGGGCAGCGAGGGCGCGGTGGCCGGCGTGTCGCCCTGGTAGGGCGCGAGCAGCGGAGAGCAGGTGGCATAGCCGCTGGTGCCGCCGGCCGGGTTCAGCGCCACGCCCGCGCAGGTGCCGTTGCGGTAGTAGGCCTGGTTGGCGTAGGTATCGTGGCCCAGCTCCAGGCCCGCGAGCAGCGTGTGCTTGATGGAGCCGGTGCTGAACTTCGTGTTGAGCTCGGTCAGGTTGAACAGCGACTTGTCGCGGATCGTGCGGTCGTGGCTCTGCTGCCGCACCCACAGGCTGCTCAGTGGCAGCGAGGAGAACGCGGCCGCCGGCACGGCCGTGGTGCCGGTGGAAAACGGCGTGAACACGCCCTTGGCCGACAGCGTGCCGATGCTCTGCGGCGCGGTCTCGCGCGCATCGGTCGTCACGTCGTTGTACTGGGTCTGGTTGCGGATCGAGGTGTCGGGCGTGAGCTTGTGCTGCACCACCGCGCTGAAGGCCTGGATGTCGGAGATCGTGCGGTCATCCTTGAAGCCGTAGGCCGTGTCGCGGTCGACCTTCACCGGATGGCCGTTGAGCGGCGGCAGGCCGTAGTCGGGCTGGTCGCGGTTGTGCTGCACCAGCGCCGAGAGCGTGACCTGCGTGGGCGTGTTGATGCCGAACTTCAGCGAGGCGTCGAGGCCGAAGTCCTTCAGCTTGGTCTGCTCGCGCGTGCTGGCGTCGCCCTGCTGGCCCATGGCCGCGATGCGGAAGGCCGAGGTGTCGGACATCGGGCGGTTGATGTCGATGGTCGAGCGAACGAGCCCGGTGGTGCTCGCCGACACCGAGACCTCTCCCGAGGGCGTGAGCGAAGGCTTCTTCGTGACCTGGTTGATCACGCCGCCGGTGGAGCCGCGCCCGAACAGCATCGACGACGGGCCCATCAGCACCTCGACCGACTCGAGGGCGAAGGTGTCGCGGTAGTACTGGGCGCGGTCGCGGGCGCCGTCGAGGTAGATGTCGGTGCGCGCCGAGAAACCGTTGAGGTTGATGTTGGTGCCGATCTGCCCGCCTTCGGCACCGCCGATCGTCAGGCCCGGCACGTTGCGCAGCGCGCTTGCCAGCGAGGTCGCGCCCTGCGACTGCATCACCGCCTGGTTGATCACCGTGATCGACTGCGGCGCGTCGCGCAGGTCGGCCGGCAGGCGGTTGAGCGACGAGGGGTTGGCGCCGAAGCTGCCCTTGTCCTGCGCGCCCTGGACCTGCACTTCGCGCAGCGTGCCGGGGACGGAGGTGCCGGGGGCCGGGGAGGGCGTGGAGGCGGCAGGTTGCTGCTGATCCTGTTGTTGCTGGGCGAACGCCGTGGAGAAAGGCGAAGCGCAAAGCCCGATCAGGGCGAGTGCGATGGGCGTGCGGCGGCGCATCGGGCGGGAGAAACGGGTCATCGTGAAGCCTTGGAGGCTGCAAACAAAAGCAGCACGGGCCGGGATTCTGGCTGCGAATGACTCTTGTTTGTAGCTTTCCTCGGCCGGGTGTTTGGCCGGGGAGACAGCCTGCCGTCTTTACCTGCAAGGTCAGGTGGAAGACAGGTTTTCGGGCGTTGGTGTCGCCCGCCGTGAACCTCTCGGCCCTATTTCCAGGGCGTAGGCGCCGGCACCTCGCACACCGGCTCCACATCGACGCTCTTGAAGTCCGCAGGCGAGACGATTTCCAGGTACTCCATGTCCGGCGAGTAGTCGAACAGGAAGTGCCGGATGCCCGGGCGCTGGTGCACTACGTCGCCGGCTTCGACCAGGGTTTCCTTGTCCTCGTACATGAAGCGGGCCCAGCCCTTGACCATGATCACGATCTGGAAGTCCGCCTCGTGGCGGTGCCAGCCGGTGCCCGTTTCCGGTGCCATGTTGGCCTTGACCAGATGCGCGATCACCTTGCCGTTGGTGGCTTCGGCGACACCCAGGTCGCGATAGAGAAAAAAGTCACGCAAACCGCCCGACACGAACTCGGTGTCGCCGGGCTTCACATGGGAAAACTGGGTGGCGGTACGGTCCAGCATGGGGCGCTCCTTCGCAGGTGGTGGGTGTTGCGGTGCAACACGCATAAAGCGTTCCCGGACCGGGCCCTTCGCCGCAGCTCGTGCGCAAGCGAAGGGGCCAGAGTTCAGCGGCCTGCGAAGCCGTCGGTGGCGCGCAGCAGCCGGTCGAGGATGCCGGGCTCCGAGTAGGCGTGCCCCGCGCCCTCGATCAGGTGGAACTCCGCCTCGGGCCAGGCCTTGTGCAGCGCCCAGGCGTAGCGCGCGGGGCAGGGCATGTCGTAGCGGCCGTGCACGATCACGCCGGGGATGCCGTGCAGCCGGTGTGCGTCGCGCACGAGTTGGCCTTGCTCCAGCCAGGCGTCATGCACGAAGTAGTGGTTCTCCAGCCGAGCGAAGGCCAGCGCGAAATGGTCTTCGGCGTGCGCTTCGGCAATGGACGGGCTGGGCAGCAGGGTGATGGTCTCGGCCTCCCACACGCTCCAGGCGCGGGCTGCCTCGATGCGCGCCACCGGGTCGTCGCCGGTGAGCCGCTTGCGGTAGGCGGCGATCATGTCGCCGCGCTCGGCCTCGGGAATGGGCGCCTGGAACTTCTCCCACTTGTCGGGGAACATCTCCGACACGCCGAACTGGTAGTACCACTGCAACTCCGAACGGGTCACGGTGTAGATGCCGCGCAGCACCAGTTCGCTCACGCGTTCGGGGTGCTTCTGGGAGTAGGCGAGGGCGAGCGTGGAGCCCCACGAGCCGCCGAACACCAGCCACTTGTCGACACCGGCGCGCTCCCGCAGGCGCTCGATGTCGGCGACCAGGTGCCAGGTCGTGTTGGCTTCCAGACCGGCATGCGGCAGCGAGCGGCCGCAGCCACGCTGGTCGAACAGGGTCAGGTCGTAGCGCGCCGGATCGAACAGCCGGCGATGCTCCGGCGAGATGCCGCCGCCGGGACCGCCGTGCAGGAACACGGCCGGCTTGGCGCCGGGCGTGCCGCAGCGCTCGTAATAGATCTGGTGGCCGTCGCCCACGTCGAGCATGCCGCTTTCATAGGGTTCGATCGGCGGGTACGGCTGGCGCAGTTCAGTCATCGGGTGCTTCCTTTGTGTGTCTGTCGATGGATCACGGCGCAAGCATCGTCGCATGCCCGGAGCGAACCTGGGGTGCGGCGTCTGCCGCCAGCCGGAGAAGATCGTCGACTTCCCAGTGATCGTCGGCATGCTCGCCGTAATGCGCCGCGACGATGCGGCCGTGCGCGTCGACGAGAAAGTCCGCCGGCAGGCCGAGGATGCCGTTCTCGGCCTTGCGATAGAAGCGGCCCATGGCGAGCACCCAGCGCATGCCGCTCCAGAAGACGCGAGGGTTGAGCAGCGCGCGCCAGGATGTTTCGACACCGTAGGCGCGATAGAAGTCCTTGCGCGCATCGGCGACGCAGTCGAAGGGCAGCTGGGCCTGGTACTTCAGCATCTCTTCGCGTGACGAGTGGAAGAACACCACCTGCCGTATACCGGCTGCGGCGATCTCCGCCTGGCGACGGGCCATGAGCATCAGGTGGAAGTTGCACACCGGGCAGCCTGCGAACCGGCGGAACTGCAGGTGCAGGTACTGCGTTGTCGTGCCGGGGATGTCGAGGGATTCGCCGTGGATGGTCTGCGTGCGAATCGGCGGAGCGAAGGATCCTGGGAGCAGCTTCATGGGAGTGATGGCTGGGTTGATGGAGTCCGTTCAATTTAAACGTACGGTGTACGTATATCAATATAATCAAGCCCATGAGTTCCAGTCAATGAGGATCCGATGGGAAGACCCGCCAAGTTCACGCATGCGCAGTTGCAGTCGGCCGCGCTTCGGCTGCTCGATCGCGAAGGGCTTTCGGGCCTGTCGATGCGCGCCCTGGCCGACGAGCTCGGCACCGGAGCCATGACGCTCTACAACTATGTGCCGCAGCGCGAAGCCATCAATCTGCTGGTCGTGGAAGCGGTGATCGCCGAAGCGCGCTGGGAGCGCCGTCCGGATGTCGACTGGCGGGAAGAGGTCCGAGCCATTGCCACGGCGCTGTGGCAGGCGGTGCGTTCGCACCCGCATGCGATTCCGCTGATTCTCACGCGCCGCAGCCGCGCGCCCGCCGTGTTCGAGATCACCGAGGCACTGCTGGATGCCCTGGCGCGAAGCGGCCGTTCGGGCCCGAGCTTGCTGGTGGCGTTCCGTGCGGTGTCCGCACTGATCATGGGCCTGGCGCAAGCCGAACTGGCCGGGCCGCTCTCGCTGCAGGCGGCGGAATCGGCGGACGACACCATCGCGAGGTTTCGCGCGCTGCCACCCGAGCGCTTTCCGCACCTGATAGAGATCGCCTCGGCTGCCATCGAAAGCACCGCCGAGGAAGAATTCAACGAAGGCCTCGACCTGCTGCTGGCCGGCCTCGATCACGGAAGCAGTTCCGGAAACACGGCTTGACGAGCTCTCGAGCCTTCCAGATACTCAACCACATGGTTCAGTCAACTGCCCAACCCGACGCCGACGCCCTCGACGCAGTCTTTGCCGCGCTTTCCGATTCCACCCGGCGCGCGGTGCTCGAAGCCCTGGGCGAACGCAGCCTCAGCGTGACCGAGCTGGCCGAGCCGCACGACATGTCCCTCACCGGCTTCATGAAGCACCTGCGCGTGCTGGAAGACGCGGGGCTTATCTCCCGCACGAAGGAGGGCCGCATTGTGCGCTGCGAGCTGTCGCCCAGGCCCATGCAGGAGGCTGCCGTGTGGCTGTCGCGCTACGAGAAATTCTGGAACGGGCGCCTCGATGCACTGGCGCGCTTTCTCTATCACCAGGAGGAGACCGAATGGCGAACCCTTCCACCGGCGACACCGGACGCCCCTCGCTCACTCTCAGGCGGCACTACCGCGTCTCGCCCGACAAGGTCTGGCGCGCGTGGACCGACCCGCAAGCGCTGAAGCTCTGGTTCGGCCCCGGGGAAATCGTCTCGGTGCCGATCGCCGAGGTCGACCTGCGCGTGGGCGGCCGCTTCCGCGTGGCCATGCTTGCCGACGACGGCGAAACGCACGACGTGAGCGGCACGTATCTCGAGATCGTGCCGAACCGCAAGCTGGTCTTCAGCTGGGCCTGGCGCAGCACGCCCGAGCGCGAGTCGCGCGTCACCGTGCGCATCGAGCCCGACGCCGAGGGCTGCGAGCTGGTGCTGCTGCACGAGCAGTTCTTCGACGAGGCCGCGCGTGACGCCCACAACCATGGCTGGAGCGGCGCTCTCGTCAAGCTGGAGAGCTGGCTGAGCCTTGCCGCCTGAACCGCCGACCAAAAAAAGACGAACGAAGAACGGATGAAGAACACCTCCCCACCGGCACGCGCCACGATGCGCGAATGGACCGGCCTTGCCGTCATAGCGCTGCCCTGCATGCTCTATTCGATGGACCTCACGGTGCTGAACCTCGCGATCCCCTCGATCAGCGAGGAGCTCAAGCCCACCGCGTCGCAGCTGCTGTGGATCGTCGACATCTACGGCTTCTTCGTGGCCGGCCTGCTGGTCACCATGGGCACGCTGGGCGACCGCATCGGCCGGCGGCGCCTGCTGCTGATCGGCGCGGCGGCTTTCGGCGTCGCCTCGGTGCTCGCGGCGTTCTCGACCAGCGCCAACATGCTCATCGCCACGCGGGCCTTGCTCGGCGTGGCGGGCGCGACGCTGGCGCCGTCGACGCTCTCGCTGATCCGCAACATGTTCCTCGACCCGGGGCAACGCACCATTGCCATCGGCGTGTGGATCTCCAGCTATTCGGCCGGCGCCGTCATCGGCCCGGTGCTGGGCGGCGTGCTGCTGCAGTTCTTCCCGTGGGGCTCGGTGTTCCTGATCGGCGTGCCGGTGATGGTGCTGCTGCTGGTGCTCGGGCCCTTGCTGCTGCCCGAGTACCGGGACCCTAAGGCGGCGGGGCTCGACCTGGCCAGCGTGGCGCTTTCGCTGGGCGCGGTGCTGCCGGTGATCTACGGCGTCAAGCAGATTGCGGAGCACGGGCCGCACGTGGGGCCGGCGCTGTCGATCGTGCTGGGCCTGGCGCTGGGCTGGGTGTTCGTGCGCCGGCAGAAGCGGCTGGCCGACCCGATGATCGACCTGGGCCTGTTCCGCCTGCCGGCCTTCACTGTCTCGCTCGGCGCCTACATGCTGGCCTGCTTCGTGATGTTCGGCATCTTCCTCTACAACGCACAGTACCTGCAGCTGGTGCTGGGCCTTTCTCCCCTGCATGCGGGCCTCTGGAGCATGCCGGGGGCGGGCGCGTTCATCGTCGGCTCCATGGTCGTGCCGGCGCTGGTGCGGCGCATGCGGCCGGCCTTCGTGATGGGCGGCGGGCTGGCGGTGGCGGCGCTGGGGTTCGGCATGCTGGCCGTGCTGCCCGCGCAGGACGGGCTGCCCTGGATGGCGGGCAGCGCGGTCATTTCCTCGCTCGGGCTGGCGCCGGTGTTCACGCTGGCGACCGACCTGGTGGTGGGCAGCGCGCCGCCGGAGCGCGCGGGCGTGGCCTCGGCGATCTCGGAGACCAGCTCCGAATTCGGCGGGGCTCTTGGCATCGCGATCCTCGGCGCCATCGGGGCGGCCATCTACCGCAACGCCATGGCCGATGCAGTGCCTGCGGGCTTGGCAGGCGTCTCAGAGGTGGAGGCCGCCCGCAGCACGCTGGGCGGCGCGGTCGCGCTGGCCGGGCAGATCGGCGGGAGCGCGGGCGCCGAGTTGCTCGACGCGGGCCGGGGCGCCCTGCTGCGCGGCATGCGGCTCACGGCCGGGGTCTGCGCGGCGGTGCTGCTGTTCGTGGCGGGGCTGGTGGCGATCCGGCTGCGCGGCGCGGGCGGTGCAGGGCAGGCGCACCCCGTGGAAGCCCCGGGTGCCGCCGCATTGCCGGAGCGCTGACGAAACTCCATACTGGGGCTTCCACGACGCGACCACCGGAGCCTTCCATGAGCAACGAACTGCGCAAGAAGCTGCATGACCTGGCCGAACTCTGCGACAACGCCCCCGACCCGCAGACCAGGGCCATCATCGAGGCGATCCGGCTCCAGACGGCGGTGCTGAACGAGCGGCTCTTTTCCATCGAGCTGCAGATGACGGCGCTGACCAAGCGCCTCGAAAACACGACCGACTGAGGGGCGGCCGCTTTGTTGGGATAATCCCCCCATGAGCGGCAACACCTTCGGAACTCTCTTCGCGGTCACCAACTTCGGCGAGTCGCATGGCCCGGCCATCGGCTGCGTCATCGACGGCTGCCCCCCGGGCATGGAACTCAGCGAGGCGGACATCCAGGGCGACCTGGACCGCCGCCGCCCCGGGACCAGCCGCCACGTCACCCAGCGCAACGAGCCCGATACGGTGCAGATCCTGTCCGGCGTGTACGAGGGCAAGACCACCGGCACCCCCATCGCGCTGCTGATCCAGAACACCGACCAGCGCAGCAAGGACTACGGGCAGATCGCCCAGCAGTTCCGCCCCGGCCACGCCGACTTCACCTACTGGAAGAAATACGGCATCCGCGATCCGCGCGGCGGCGGGCGCTCCTCGGCGCGGCTGACCGCGCCCATGGTCGCCGCCGGCGCGGTCGCCAAGAAGTGGCTGGCCGAGAAATACGGCATGGTGTTCCGCGGCTGCATGACGCAGATCGGCGAGATCGCCATTCCCTTCGAGAGCTGGGACCACGTGCGCGAGAACCCCTTCTTCGCCCCCATCGCCGACGTGAGCGCACTGGAAGACTACATGGACCGCCTGCGCAAGGCCGGCGATTCGTGCGGCGCGCGCATCCGCGTCACTGCCTCGAACGTGCCGGTGGGCCTGGGCGAACCGCTCTTCGACAAGCTCGATGCCGAGATCGCCTACGCGATGATGGGCATCAACGCGGTGAAGGCGGTGGAAATCGGCGCCGGCTTCGACAGCGTCACCCAGCGCGGCACCACGCACGGCGACTCGATCACGCCCACCGGCTTCGTCACCAACAACGCGGGCGGCATTCTCGGCGGCATCAGCTCGGGGCAGGACCTCGAAGTGACCATCGCGATCAAGCCCACCAGCTCGATCATCAGCCCGCGCCAGTCCATCGACATCAACAACAACCCCGTCGAGGTCGTCACCAAGGGCCGTCACGACCCGTGCGTGGGCATCCGCGCGACGCCCATCGCCGAGGCCATGCTGGCGCTGGTGGTGATCGAGCACGCACTGCGCAACCGCGCGCAGTGCGGCGATGTGCCCCAAGGGCCCCTGGGCAGCAAGACAGAAGCCGCGTCGCCGCAGGCGTCCTTCCTCTAGTGTCCGAGCCGCCACCAGTGGCCGCCGCAAGGCGCGGCCACCTGCTGGCGTTCGCTGGCCTGTCGGCCAGCTATTTCGCGCACATCGGTTTCTTCAACCCCTACCTGCCGCTCTGGCTGAAAGACCTGGGGCTGCCGATCTTCACCATCAGCCTGCTGGCTTCGGTGCAGTCGATCACGCGGGTTTTCGCGCCCTATGCATGGGGCGCGCTCAGCGACCACACGGGGCAGCGCGTGAAGCTGCTGCGCTTCAGCGCGGCGGTGGCGCTGGTCAGCTCCTTCGGACTCTGGTGGCACGGCGGTGCGTGGTGGCTGGCGCTGGTGCTGCTCGTGATGTTCACCCACACCAGCTCGATGATGTCGCTCACGGAAGCCGCGATGGCGCAACTGGTGGCCGGCGACTGGGGGCGCTACGGGCGCATCCGGCTGTGCGGTTCGGCCGGCTTCCTGCTCACGGTGTTCGTGGCGGGCGAGTGGTTCGACCGTTTCGGCATGAAGCACTTTCCGGCGTGGGCCGCGGGCACGCTGGCCATCGTGCTGATCGCGACGATGAAGCTGCCCGACATGCGCGAACCCCCGGCCGCGCACGGCACGGTGAAGGAACCCATCGGACCGGTGCTGCGCAACCGTTCGGTGCAGTGGTTCTTCGCGTCGCTGTTCTTCCAGGTGATGTCGCACTTCTCGGTGTACGCGTTCTTCTCGCTGTACCTCGATTCGATCGGCTATGGCAAGAGCACCATCGGGCTGCTGTGGGCGTTGTCGGTGGTGGCGGAGATCGTGTGGTTCTTCCTGCAGGGCAGGCTCATCGGCCTGATGCCGATGCCGCGCTGGATGCTGGTGTGCGGCATCGCGGCAGTCGCGCGGCTCGGCCTGACCGCGGGCCTGGGCGGATGGATCGCCGCGCTCGTCGTTGCGCAATGGCTTCACGCGCTGAGTTTTGCCGCGCATCACACGACTTGCATCGCGGTGGTGTCGCGGCGATTCCCCGGCCATCTGCGCGGACGAGGGCAGGCGCTGTTTACAGTGATTGGCTACGGCTTCGGTGGTGTGTTGGGTGTCCTGCTCGGTGGCGCGGTTGCGCAGGCCTTTGGATATCGCACGATGTTTACAGCTGCGGCCTTGCTCGCCGTGCTCGGCAGCTTGTGTGCGTGGCAGGTGATGAAGTTGGAACGGATGGAGCGCGCGATCAGGACCACCTGATCTCCCGACAAAGTGTCATGGGCCTTACATGCCCACGTCACCGCGGATTTTTACGCTGCGCGCTCCGTAATCTTTTCTCCTAATTTCTCATGTCCGTTTCCGACGATTCGCGCGGCGCACGCACGCCGCGCATCCTTGCTTCTGCCGAATCGAGCGCTCCCGAACAGAACAACGACAACAACAACACGCCGCCGCGTCGCCAGGTGCTCAAGCTCGGTGCCTCGCTTTTGACGGTCGGCAGCAGCGGTGCCCTGCTCGCGGCCTGCGGTGGCGGTGGTAGCGATGCGCCCGTTTTCGGCTCGCTGCCCGCACCGGCTCCTGCGCCGGCACCTGCACCAACGCCAGCTCCGCCGGCAGCCGCCGCCAAGATCTCGAGCTTCTCGATCGCGGTGATGCCCGACACCCAGTTCTACGCCCGCTACGCCACGGCGGCCGAGAGCGACCAGTACAACAAGCGCTTCGGCAGCGCGCCCTTCGCCGCGCAGACGAAGTGGATCGCCGACAACGCCAAGGGGCTGAACATCCCGTTCACCATTCACCTCGGCGACGTGGTCGACCAGGTCGGCAAGCCCGACCAGTGGAAGGTGGCCGATGCCGCGATGAAGATCCTCGAGGATGCGAAGCTGCCCTACAGCGTGCTGGCCGGCAACCACGACGTGCTGAGCGATGTCGACTTCAGCGTCGACCCCGTGGGTGGCACCGATGCCAATCGCACTCCCGCGAATGAACCCTACATCCAGTGGTTCGGCACCGAGCGTGCGAAGAAGCAGGCGACCTTCGGCGCGCGCGATGCCAGCGGCTTCCACGAGTACCACGTGTTCGAGGCGCAGGGCCAGAAGTTCATGGTGCTGTCGCTGTCCTGGCGCATTTCCGACGCGGGCATCGCGTGGGCCCGCCAGGTTATCGCGAAGAACCCGACGCTGCCGGTGATCCTGGTGAACCACCAGCTGCTCAACATCGCGCCCGACGGCACGAGCCCGCTCGAAACCGACTACGGCAAGATGCTGTGGGACAAGCTGATCCGCGACAACGACCAGATCTTCATGACGCTCAACGGCCACCACCATGGCGCCGCGCATCTCACGAAGATCAACGACTTCGGCCGCAAGGTCGAGGAGATGGTGGTCGACTACCAGATGGCCTACCAGGGCGGCAACGGCCTGATGCGCCTGTACGAGTTCGACCTGACCAACAAGAAGATCAAGGTGCTGTCGTTCTCGCCGTGGGTGCCGCAGAAGCCGGCGGCCACGCTCAACAGCTTCGACCAGGCGGTGCTCACCACCGCTAACGAAGCCTTCACCATCGACATGGACTTCGCACAGCGTTTTGCAGGCTTCAACAAGAGCTTCGGCACCGGCAGCGCCACCATCGAGGGTTCGCTGGTGGACAAGGCCCGCGCGATGATCCTGGCCAACTACAAGGAGCCTGCGACGACCGTGCAGCGGCCTGCCACGAATTCCGACGACTACCCCAAGGTGGCGAACACGCTGGCGCACTGGCGCTTCTTCGGCGGTACGGTCAACCAGCCGGTGCTGCCGGGCACCGTCATCGCCGACGTCACGGGCAACAACCCGCTGCACCGCGATGCGCTCAATCAGGGTGGCGTGGTGGGCGCCACCGATGGCGACGTCGTCTGGACTGACGACCGCCACTACCTCTCGGCCGCGCCGGGCTCCGTGCGTTTCCTGAACACCAACAAGAACACACCGCGCCTGAGCTACTTCCTCACAGAGGCCGCTGCGCCGATCAATGCACAGACGCTGGAGAACGGCTACACCATCGAGGCCTTCATCAAGATCGACAAGAACTGGACGAGTGCCAACCAGGCGTGGATGAACATCATGACGCGCGACGGCAAGCGCGGCGACCTGGCGGGCTACTCGGGCGGCGACCCGGAGTCGCCCCCGATGCTGTTCGCCATTTCGAGCCTGCGTGAAGTGCAATGGGAAGTGACCCCGAGCCCGGCCGGAACCCGCGCGCCCAAGGCCAACTGGTCGGGCGAGGTCATCGCCGACCGCTGGGTGCACGTCGCCATCGTGAACGACCCAGTGTCGCACGACACCACGATGTACGTCGAAGGCGCACCGGTGCTGCGCAATGCCTCGGCCATCCCGGGCCTGGCCACGCTCTCGGCCACTTCGCCGTGGGTCGTGGGCGGTGGCTCCTGGGATGGTGCTCGCGCCGACGGCTTCTTCGGCAACATCGGCGAAGTCCGCGTCGTGGCAGCGGCGCTGGCCCCGGCGCAGTGGCTCACGGCACGCAAGCCGGTCTGACCTGAGCCTCCGGCCTTCCCGCTGTCCGTGAGCGGGATTTGTGGGAAGGCCGGCTTGCCTACTTCTTCTTGCCGGCCTTTCCCGCCTTCGAAGCTGCCTTCGCTGCACCCTTGCCGTTCTCCTTCTCGAAGATCTCGAAGTACTCCGAAGCCAGCTTCCGCAGCGACCTCCCGATGTTCGCGTAGTCGTACTCGTTGAGGTTCGCCAGCGACACCCGCCCCGACGCGTGCTTGCCGCCGAAGCCCCGCCCCGGCAGCAGCACGATGCTTGTCTCTTCTGCGATGCGGAAGAGGGCTTCGTTCGGCTGCAGCTTCGTCACGATCCATTTGCCAAACCGTTCGCCGTGCATCTGCGTGGCGATCTCCTGCAGGTCGAGCAGGTGGTAGTAGCTCACCGAATTGGGGTCGAGCTCCAGCGGCAGGCCGAGCTCGCGGTACAGGGCTTCCTTGCGGCGCAGGACGATGCGCTTCATCGACTTCTTGTACGCCTCGGGCTCGTCCATCAGGCAGAACAGCGAGAACATCACCATCTGCGCCTGTACGGGCGTCGAGAGGCCGGCTGTATGGTTCAGCGCCACGGTGCGGCTGTCGGCCACGAGGCGGTCGATGAACTTCAGCTTGCGCGGCTCGGTGGTGATGGAGCTGTAGCGTGCGTCCAGTTCCTTCAGCTTCGCCTCGGGCAGCTTCGCGATCTTGCGGTCGATGATGTTGTCGTCGTGCGTGGCCACCACGCCCATGCGCCAGCCGGTCGCGCCGAAGTACTTCGAGAACGAGTACACGAGGATGGTGTTGTGCGGGCAGATCGCAAAGAGCGAGCGGAAGTTGTCCGCGAAGGTGCCGTACACGTCGTCCGTGAGGATGATGAGGTCGGGCCGCTGCTTCACGATGTCGGCGATGTAGCCCAGCACCTCGTCGCTGATCTTCACCGACGGCGGGTTGCTCGGGTTGCACAGGAAGAATGCCTTGACCTTCGGGTCGAGCAGCTTCTGCAGCTCCTTCTTCGTGAACTGCCAGTTGTTCTCGGGCGGTGCATCGATCAGCGCCTCGATGAGCTGGTAGTCGTTCAGGTGCGGGATCTCGATGTACGGCGTGAAGATCGGCATGCCCAGTGCGATGGTGTCGCCGGCCTGCAGCAGGTGGTTCTCGCGCAGGCTGTTGAACAGGTAGGTCATGGCGGCAGTGCCGCCCTCCACCGCGTACATGTCGAAGGTACCCACGAAGGGGTACGTGCCGATCATTTCCTGGTGGATGTACTTGCCCACGATGATCTCGCTCAGCCGCAGCATGCGGTCGGGCACCGGGTAGTTGCACCCGAGGATGGCCTCGCACATCTCGTAGATGAAGTCGCCGGCCGACAGGCCCAGCTGGTCGCGTACGTACGACACGGCCGCCTCGATGAAGCGCACGCCGGGCTCGCCCTCGTGCGCCTTGGTGAAGATCTCGAAGCGCGCCTCGATGCCCTCGCGCTGCGGGAAGCCGCCCACGCCGTCCATGTAGATGTAGGAACGCTCGCTCTCGGTCATCGCGAAGAGGCCGAACTGGAAGAAGCCATGGCGCGGCGTGGTCGCCAGGAAGTTCGGGTTGCCGCGTCCCGCGTTCAGCATCAGCCGGTCGCTCTGCCGGGCCACCTGGATGAGGGCATCCTTCAGTTCGAAAGGGCTCAAGCCGCCGAGTTTTTTCACGTCGCTGAAATCCATTGGATGCTCCTGGTTGAGGGATGGATGAAAAAAGAAAACGGAAAGGCCGCCGCGTTCAGACGAGCGCGACGATCAGTGGCCCGAGCAGCGTGAGGAACACGTTCGCCAGCGCATAGGTGATGGCGAAGGGCACGGTGGGAATCGAGTTCTCGGCCTTGTCGAGCACCTCGCCGAAGGCCGGGTTCGCGCTGCGGGAGCCGCTCAGCGCGCCCGCGAAGATGGCCGTGTTGCCATAGCGCAGCACGTAGCGGCCGAACAGCATGGTCAGCAGCATCGGCACGATGGTCACGACCACGCCCACGCCGAAGATGGTCAGGCCCAGCTGCTTGATGGTCTGCACCGCCTGCAGGCCCGACGACAGACCCACCACCACCACGAAGCCCGCGAGGCCCAGGTCCTTCAGCAGCTGCACCGCGCTCGGGGGCAGGGCGCCGAAGGTCTGCCGCTTCGCGCGGTACCAGCCGAAGAGCAGGCCCGACAGCAGCGCGCCGCCGCCCGCGCCCAGCGTCAGCGGGATGCTGCCGATCTTCACGCTCAGCAGGCCGACCAGCAGCCCCACGACGAGGCCCGCGCCGAGATAGACGAAGTCGGTCTTCGCGCTCGGCACGATCACGTCGCCGACGACGGCGGCCACGCGCTTCACGTCCTGCTCGGCGCCGAAGATCGACACCAGGTCGCCGGTCTGCACCACGGTGTCGGGCTTCATGGGCAGGATCTTGCCCATGCGGCTGATCTGAACCACGAAGATGCCGTGGCGCACGCCGCCGGCGGTGGCCTTGCGGATCTCGTCGACCGTCTTGCGGTCGAACTCCTTGTTGGTCAGCACGATCTCGCGCTTCTGCATGGTGAGCTCCATGCCGTCGACCGCATAGACCTCCTTGCCCAGCAACGGCGCGCTGGCCACCACCGCGTCGCGCCGGCCGACGGCCAGCACGATGTCGCCCTTGTGCAGCACGAGCTCGGGGCTCACTTCGACGAACTTGCCGTCTCGCTTCACGCGCTCGATGGTGATGGTGGTGGCCGGGTTGACGTTCTCGATGTCGGCGACGGTGCGCTTCGGCTCGGCCTCGAGCTCGTAGATGCGGCCCACCAGCGAGGGCGCGGCTTCTTCCTGGTCGGGGCCCAGCACCTTCACGCCGGCCTGCTGCGCGGTCTCGGCGGCGATCGCGTCGTCGCGGATGGTGCGGCCCATGAACTTCGGCAGGATGTTGACGCACACGATGATCGCGCCGAAGGAGCCGAACACGTAGGTCACCGCATAGCCGATGGCCACGTTGGCCTGCAGCCGCGCGGTTTCGGCCGCGTCGAGCCCGAGCTTGGCGATGGCGTCGCCCGCCGTGCCGATGATGGCCGACTGCGTGAGGCCGCCCGCCGCCACGCCGGCTGCAAGGCCCTTGTCGAGCTCGCAGAGCTTGGCCATCACCACCACGGTGGCGAGGCCGGTGGCCGCCATCACCGCGGCCAGGATGATCTCCTTGACCGACTGCCTGCCGAGCGAACTGAAGAACTGCGGTCCGCTCTCGAAGCCCACCGCGTAGATGAAGAGGGCGAAGAGCACCGCCTTCACGCCGGCATCCACCTGCACGCCGACCTGGCTGACCAACACTGCCACCAGCAGCGAGCCGGCCACGCCGCCGAGCTGGAACTTGCCGAACTTGATCTTGCCGATCCAGTAGCCGACCGCCAGCGAGAGAAAGAGCGCCATCTCGGGCGACTTCTTGAAGAGTTCGTGCAGCCATTCCATGGGTCAGGTTCCTTCCGGTTTCTTGACGTTGTTCAAGCTCACCAAGCTCATTTCGCCGCGTGTACCACCAGCCCGGCCAGGGCCACGATGAGCGGCCCCATCAGCGGCAGCACCACGTTCGAAATCGCATAGGTGATCGTGTAGCCGAGCAGCGGCGTCGCGTTGCCCGCGGCGTTCTGCACGGCGCTGAGCGCGGGCGTGCTGCACTGCTGGCCGGCGATGGCACCGAGCAGCACGGGCGCCTCGAGCTTGAGCAGCTTGTGCCCGACGAGCAGCGAAATGCTGGCCGGCACCACCGCGACGGCCACGCCGACCAGCGGCAGTGCGATGCCGAATTTCTTCACGAGCGCCAGCGCCTGCGGGCCAGAGGCAAGGCCGACGCAGGCGATGAAGGTGGCCAGGCCCAGGTCCTTCATCAGCGCCAGCGCCTCGGGCGGCACGCTCAGCCGGTGCGGGTTCTTCGACTGGTACCAGCCGAAGATCAGGCCTGTGAGCAGCGCGCCGCCGCCCGTGCCCAGCGAGAACGGAATGCCGCCGAGCTTGACGCTGAAGCCGCCGATGAATACGCCCAGCAGGATGCCCATGGCCGCGTAGCTGATGTTGCTGTGCGTGGATTCGACGACGCGGTCGCCGATCAGCGGCAACGCCCGAGCCACGTCGAGCACCGGTCCGTAGAGCTTGAGCACGTCGCCGCGCTGCAGCTTCACGTCGTGCAGCAGCGGCATCGCGTTGCCATCGCGCGTCAGGCCGACGATCTGCACGCCGGGCGGAAGCGGTGCGTGCTGCAGCTCGTGCAGTTCGCGGTCGAACCATTCGCGCCGGTTGACCACGACTTCGGTGGTTTCCACGACGGCATCGAAGGCCGTGGTGTTGGCGAACTCGCGGCCCAGCAGTTCGGCCACGTTCACCAGCACGCTGCGCCGGCCGATGGCGAGCACCTGGTCGAAGGGCTGCAGCCGCAGCGTGGGATCGACGGCCAGGCTCTGTCCGCGTCGCACCACGCGTTCGATGCTGGCGCGGCCGCCGAAGATCGAGGTCAGCTCGCCGACCGTGCGGCCGCGGCCCACCGTGACCAGGAACACGCGGCCGATCATCTCCGGCGTGGCGCTGGCGGCATCGGGGTCGGCATCGCCGCCGCCCATGGTTTTCCAGAGGCGGTCGGCTTCGGCACGCAGGTCCACGCGCAGCAGCAGCGGAAAGACCTGGCTCGTGACGACCACGATCGCGATCAGCCCGAACACATAGGTGATGGAATAGGCCGTGACCACGTTGGCCTGCAGCTGCCGGATGTCCGTCAGCGACAGCGCGAGCTTGGAGATGGCATCGGTCGCCGTGCCGACCACTGCCGACTCGGTGGCCGCGCCCGCCATCAGGCCCGCGGCGGTGCCCTGGTCGAGCGAGAGGAAGAAGGTGGCGCCGAGCACCAGCACGAGCACCGTCACCACTTCGACCAGGCACAGGAGCCCGATCCGCAGGCCCTTGGCATCGAGATTGGCGAAGAACTGCGGTCCGCCCGCATAGCCGAGCGCGAAGATGAAAAGCATGAAGAACACGTTCTTCACGCCATCGTCGATATGGATGCCGAGCTGGCCGACGACCAGGGCCGCAATCAGCGTGCCGCAGATGCCGCCGAGCTGAATGGGGCCGAAGCGGATCTGGCCCACGGCATAGCCAATGGCCAGCACCAGAAATAGCGCTATTTCAGGCTGGTTTCTAAGTATTTCGACCAGACCGCCGATCACGATCCGATCCTTTGCCTGGAATGTCCTGGCAGGCGTGGTGCGGTGTCATTTGCCTCGCGGCTGATTCGGACGTAATTCATCCGAATCTCGCCAGTGTGACTTTGGACACTGGCGACCACGGATCGCGGACTTTATGCTGATTTGATAAATCGTCCATTTTTCGCATTGGTTCTTACGATAAATCAACACTTAGAATAATTGTGAAAATATGCATCGGGAGGTGAGTGTGAAACTCAAATTGCAAACAATATTCTTATCAATTGAATTATTTTTAATCGGTTTGACTTATCTTCAAGCCGAATCGTCCCAATGACCCGGCGCGTCAATATCCAGACGCCCGCAGGCGAGGCACTGCAGTTCCGCCAGCTGGTAGGCCGCGAAGCGCTGAGCCAGCTGTACGCCTTCGACATAGAGCTGCTGGGCAACAGCAACGCCATCGACCCCAAGAGCCTGCTGGGCAAGGCCTGCAGCGTGTCGGTGGAAACCGAAGGCGGGGTGCGCTACCTGGGCGGCATCGCCACCCGCTTCGGACTGCAGCAGGAGGATGCGCGCCATTCCTTCTACCGGCTGCGCCTTCGCCCCTGGCTGTGGCTGGCCACGCGGCGCAGCGACTTCCGCATCTTCCAGGGCAAGAGCGTGCCCGAGATCGTCATGGAAGTGCTCGGGCGCTACGGCCACCCCATCGAACAGAAGTTGAGCCGCAGCGACTACCGGCGCTGGGACTACTGCGTGCAGTACCACGAGAGCGACTTCGACTTCGTCTCGCGCCTGTGCGAACTCGAAGGCATCTACTACCACTTCAGGCACGAGGCCAGCCAGCACGTGCTCGTCTTCGCCGACGACATCGCCAACTCGCACAGCCCGCTGCCCGGGGGCGAAGAGGTGCGCTACCACCCGCTGGAGAAGTCCGGCATGGGCCAGCGAGAGCGCATCTACGCCTGGGAGATCGCCGAAGAAGTGCGTTCGGGCCACCACTACAACGACGACTACGACTTCGAGAAGCCCAAGGCCGAACTCTCGCACCTGCGCCAGATGCCCCCGGGGCACGACCATGACGCCTTCGAGAACTACGAATGGCCCGGCGGCTTCGTGCAGCACGGCGACGGCGAGACCTACGCGCGCGTCCGCAACGAGGAACAGCTCAGCCAGCGCAACCGCGTCAGTGGCCGCGCCAACCTGCGCGAGCTGGCCACCGGCCACACCCTGCGCCTGACGGGCCACCCCAAGGCCGACCAGAACCAGCAATACCTGCTTGTGGGCGTGAGCTACCACCTGCAGGAAAACCTGCAGGCCAGCGAGGGCGTGGAAGGCACCGAGGGCTCCGTGCAGCGCTTCGCCTTCGAGGCCCAGCCCACCAGCTACGCATGGCGCGCGCCGCGCACCACGGCCAAGCCGCGCACTCGGGGTCCGCAGACCGCCATGGTGGTGGGCCCGGCGGGCGAGGAGATCTGGACCGACCAGTACGGGCGCATCAAGGTGCAGTTCCACTGGGACCGCATCGGCCAGGACAACGAGAACTCCAGCTGCTGGGTGCGCGTGTCCACCGCGTGGGCGGGCGCCACCTTCGGCATGACCAGCGTGCCGCGCATCGGCATGGAGGTGATCGTCGACTTCCTCAACGGCGACCCCGACTACCCGATCGTCACGGGCTGCGTGCACAACGCCGACACCATGCCGTCGTGGGAGCTGCCGGGGCAGAAGCACCTGTCGGGCATCCGCAGCCGCGAGCTCGGAGGCGGGCGCGGCAACCACCTCGTGCTGGACGACACGCAGGGCAAGATCCAGGCGCAGCTGCGCAGCGACCACCAGGCCAGCCAGTTGAGCGTGGGGCACATCGGGCGGATCGAGGACACGGCGGGGCGCAAGGAGAGCCGGGGGCAGGGCTTCGAGTTGCGCACCGACGGGCATGGGGTCGTGAGGTCTGCGAAGGGGCTGCTGGTCACCACCGAAGCTCGCCCGAACGCGCAGGCGCATGTCACCGACATGGGCGAGACCGTGGGGCGGCTCACGCAGGCCCGGGACATGCACGAAGGCCTCAGTGGACTGGCCCAGGGGGCGCAAGCCCATGAAGCCGGCGACCAGGACGAGGTCACCACGAGCATCAAGGAGCAGAACGACGCCATCAAGGGCCAGGGCGGCAATCGCGAACAGGGCGAGTTCCCCGAGTTCCAGGAGTCGCACCTGACGCTGGCCAGCGCCAAGGGCCTGCAGACCGTGGCGCAAGGCTCGACGCACATCGTGAGCAACGAGCACAGCGCGCTCACCAGCGGCGGCCATACGAGCGTGAGCGCGGGCAAGAGCATGCTGGTGAGCGTGCAGAGCGCGATCCGCATGTTCGCCGCCAAGGCCGGCATGCGGCTCGTGGCGGCCGGTGCCGACATCGACATCAAGGCGCTGAAGGACAGCGTGAACGTGCTGGCCAAGCTCAACATCACGCAGACGGCCAACAAGATCACCATCCAGGCGAAGGAGGAGGTGGTGATCAACGGCGGCTCGAGCTACAGCCGCTGGAGTTCGGGCGGCATCGAGCACGGCACCTCCGGCACCTGGCGCGAGCATGCCGCGGTGCACAGCCTCGTGGGCCCCGCCAACGACGGCAAGCCCGCGCTACCCAACCCGCCGCCGGTACCCAAGGGGCAGCTCGACCTGTATCACCAGTACATCAAGCCGACCGGCGAAAAGCGCCAGGGCGTGGCGCAGGGCGACTTCACCGTGGTCGATTCGGAAGGCGGCACGCACGCCGGCACTTTCGACCGCAACGGCTTCGCGACCGTCTCGGGGCTGCCCATCGGAACCGCCAAGGTCACGTTCGGCAAGGATCCGCGCGACCCCTGGGAAGAGGGCAGCTACTACGGGACGCCCGAAGACTGGAAGGCGAAAGGTGCGACGGGTGCAGCGGCCGACGGAGCAGGCGGCGGCGTGTCCGGCATCTCGGGCCTGATGAATGGCGTTGGCGGCTTGACTGGTTCCGCGGGTGGTGCCGCAGGCGCTCTCGCCGGCGTGGCAGGCATGGGCAGCAAGGCAGCGGGTGCACTGAGCCAGGTCACCCAGGCAGCCGGCATCGCGCAGCAGGCCGTGGGCGCAGCCCAGGCAATCCAGCAAGGCGGCGCCAAGGCGCTGCTCGGCCAGGCCAGCCAGGCAGCAACCGGCATGGCGATCCAGGCGGCCGGTGCCAAGCTGGGGCCGATGGGAGTGCCGATCACCGGCGTGATGAGCGGCATGGCCACGGGCGGAATGAAGCCGGCGGGCATCGCAACTGCCGCTGCCAACCCCGCATCGACAGGCCGTACACCAGGCTTCGCAGGCTAGCCCGGCGACGAGGCGCCTCACTCCACCAACCCAACGCGCGAGCTCGAGAGAACAAGAAAAAATGGCAGAACAGGAGGCGGCCTCGAAGCCGCAGTCAACCGAGCGCGAGCCGCAAACGGCGGTAGCACCACTGAACACGATCGTGAAGGAGGACATCGCCGCTGCGAGCAAGGCGGTGGACGACTGGCTTCGTTCGTTCAGCGGCGGCTACGTGACGCTGGAGCGCCTGACGATGGTGCTGGGCAGCATCCCGATCGTCGGGAACATCATGGCGCTGGTGGATGTGTTCCTGGACATCATCAACATCGTGGAGAAGAAGGCCAAGGATGGGGTCGATGCGTTCCTGAACTGGGTGAGCCTGGGCATCAACCTGATCGGGCTGATCCCGATACCGCCGAGCATGGCAGCGGCGCGCATGAGCCTTCGGCCGACGCTGCATCTGGTGAAGCAGGAGCTGAAGACGGCGGCGTCGAACCTGGGCGAGGCGATCGTCACGACGCTGGTGGGGCACCTGAACGCCACCATCATGGGGGAGCTGGACAAGTTCATCGACGGGGCGATCGCCAAGCTCGACGGCATTCTGAAGAGCTGCGCGGATCTTGCGGACAAGATCATCGACAACCTGGTGGACATCCTGCGCCGGGTGCTGGGGCAGAAGGACCTGTTCACGGTTGCGAAGCCCGGTGCGGCGGAAACGAAGGTGCACGACCCGAAGACGCAGAGCACGTGGAGCCGGATGTGGGGCGCGGCGGTGCGGTACTCGAAGCAGTCGGCGAACTACGTGGCGAAGGCGGCGGCGAGCCAGCTGCCGGATGGCATTGCGGGCCGGATCAATGGCGTGATCACGCAGATGCTGGACTTCAAGCGGCTGCTGAGGGGGCAGCTGTCGAGGCTGGCGGACAGGGAGGCGCAGGCGAGCATCATGTGGCTGCTGCACAAGCTGCGGGATGCGTTGCTGAAGAAGAAGGGCAGGAGGGCTGCGATCGTGCCGCCGCAGGCGGGGGCGGTTGCCCAGAAGGACAAGCCCGGTGACCAGTTGGGGCACATCAGCAGGCAGGCACCAGCGAATGGCAGAGGGTGCAGCCTCAAGAATCGTCCTGCGCCAGTGCGCAAGGGTGCTTCGATCAGTCTTTCCCTCGGTGACGAGAGCTTCACGCACACTGACTTCGTGCTGGCTGCCCCGCTGCCGATCGAATGGGCGCGCACCTATGCCAGCGACCTCGATGCCTTCGACCGTGGCAGCCTTGGGGCACGCTGGATCACTCCGTACAGCATGCGCGTGGACGTTGCCACGCCTGTGCGCGGTTCACGCCAGGGCAAGGCGAGCCTGGTCCACCACGCGGCCGACGGCCGCAGTCATGCGTACCCCGTGCTGGCCGTGGGGCAGGCCTACTTCGACCCGATAGAGGAAGTGACTGTCTCGCGCCTGAGCGAGAACCTGCTGGTGCTGGACTTCGGTAAGCCCCTGCCCGAAGGCGAGCAGAGCGAGTGGCGCGAGATCTACGAGTACGTCGACAGCAAGCAGCCGCACTTCCGTCTTGTCACCCAACAGGCAAAGGACGGCATGTCCATCGGCCTGCGCTACGACCACGTGATTGCCTCGACCGGTGAACGTGTGCTGAGCGACGTCATCAGCAAGCACGGCGAAGCCGTCATGGCGCACGTTGGTACGAAGCCCGATGCGCAGACCGGGCTCATCCAGTCGCTGTGGGAGCTCAAGGACGGCCAGGTCGTACGCCAGTTGGCCGGCTACACCCACGACGGCGAGCGTGACCTCGTGTCGGCACAGGACGAAGACGGCGCGAGCTGGAGCTACACCTACAGCCACCACCTCGTGACCCGCTACACCGATCGCACCGGCCGGGCCATGAACCTGGAGTACGACGGCACCGACCCCGATGCCAAGGCCGTGCGCGAGTGGTCCGATGATGGAAGCTTCGCGCTGAAGTTCGAGTGGGACAGGAACATCCGCCTGACCTACGTGACCGATGCGCTGGGCGGTGAGACCTGGCACTACTACGACATCCAGGGCTACACATATCGGGTCATCCATCCGGACAAGCTGCAGGAGTGGTTCTTCCGCGATGACGCCAAGAACGTCACGCGCCACGTGCATACCGACGGCACGACCGACGACTACACCTACGATGCCGACGGCAACCTGCAGACGCACACCCGGGCCGATGGCAGCCGTGTGCATTTCGAGTACGACTCGCTGCACCGGCTCACGGGCATCCGCGACGCGGAAGGTGGCGTGTGGAAGCGCGACTACGACGCGCAGGGCCATCTCACGGAGGAGATCGATCCGCTGGGGCACAAGACCGAGTACGCCTATGACAAGGCTGGCAGGCCCGTGCGAATCACCGATGCCAAGGGCGGTACCAAGCTGATGAGCTACACGCCCCGCGGCCGGCTCGCGAGCCTGACCGATTGCTCAGGCAAGACCAGCCGCTGGACATACGACGATCGCGGCCGGCTCGCCACGGCTGTCGATCCTGCGGGAAACGTCACGCGCCATCTCCGCAGCCTGCCGCAAGAAGACGCGGTGCTGCGTGCCCAAGGCAGCGTGCCGGGCCTGCTCCACGAGATCGTCCTGCCCGACGGCACGCGCGAGCAGACGCTGCACGACCCCGAGGGACGCATGCTCGCGCATGTCGACGAGCTCGGGCGCCGCACGCACTACAGCTACAACCGCGCAGGGCTCATCGCCGGCCGCACCGATGCCGAGGGGCATTCGCTCGGGTACCAGTGGGATCTGCTCGGCCGTCTCGTCGAATTGCGCAACGAGAACGGTAGCCGCCACAGCCTGCGCTACGACCCTGTGGGCCGACTGCTGGAGAAGACCGACTTCGCGCGCCGGACCACGCGGTACCGCTACGAAGAAAGCACCGGCCGGCTCGTCGAGGTCGAAGCGGGCGGGCGGGTGGTGCAACTGCAGGCCGACACGATGGGCAGGATGAGCGAGCGATCCGCCGGAAGCCAGGTCGAGCACTTCGCCTTCGACCGCAACGGACGCATGGTCGAGGCATCCAACAACGACTCGCGTCTGCAGTGGTTCTACGACCCCGCCGGCAACCTGACGCGCGAGCACCAGCACGACCTGCAGGCCGGGCGCACAGCGATATGGCAGCACCGCTACGACGCGCTCAACCAGCGCGTCGCCACGATCCGCCCCGACGGCCATACGACCCAGTGGCTTACCTACGGGTCGGGCCACGTGCACGGCCTGCTGCTCGACGGGCATGACATCCTCGGCTTCGAGCGCGACGACCTGCATCGCGAAGTTCTGCGCGAGCAGCGCAACGGCCTGACCCAGAAGCTGCGCTACGACAGCGTGGGGCGGCGGCTGGAGCAGCAGGTCGTGCCCGGCGACTCGAATGCGCCCGGCGCGCTGCGGCTGCAACGTACCTACGGCTATGACAAGGTTGGGCAACTGGTCGCCATCGGCGACAGCCATCACGGCAACCTCGACTACCGCTACGACCCGGTCGGCCGCCTGGTCGAGGCCAACAGCCGATCCGGGCGCGAGACCTTCGCCTTCGATCCGGCAGGCAACATCGTCGAGCCGGAGGGCACGGCCGGCGGAACCCGGGCTCCCGCCGCTGCCTTGCTTGACAACCTGCTCAGGGCCTATGCAGGCGTCCGTTATCGATACGACGAGCACAGCAACATGGTCGAGCGCGTGTGCAACGGTCGGGCGACCACCTTCGCGTGGGACGGTTTCGGACGCTTGAGCTCCGCCACGGACGAAGACGGCACGCAAACCTGGTTCGCCTACGACCCGATGGGGCGTCGTATTTCCAAGCGCTCGCGAGACAGCATCACGAGGTTCGGATGGGATGGCGACACGCTGGCCTTCGAGAGCACGCAAAGCATCGCCGGAGAGCGGGAGGACGAGGGCCGCGGCTGGAGCGTGCACTACGTTCACGAGCCACGTTCTTTCGCTCCGCTGATCCAGTTGCGTCAGGCGTATGCGATTGCACTGGGCAAAACGCCCGACGTGCGGGAGATCATGGCCGACAACGGCGGCGCGTACGACATCGAGCAAGACCCGCTGTGGAACGGGGAGCTGCAGCCGGGGCAGCGCAGTTTCGAGAAGGACGAGATCGCCTTCTACCAGTGCGACCACCTCGGCACGCCGCGGGACCTCACCGACCACGAGGGGCGCGTTGCCTGGTCGGCCCAGTACAAGGCCTGGGGCGAGGCGCGAGAGGTCATCAGCGAAGCTGGAAGACGCGCCGGCCTTGCCAACCCCATCCGCTTCCAGGGACAGTACTTCGACGTCGAAACCGGGCTGCACTACAACCGCTACCGCTACTACGACCCGGCGAGCGGCCGGTACGTCTCGCGCGATCCGCTGGGGCTCGCAGGCGGTCTCAACCTGTATGCCTATGTCGGAAACAACCCCGTGCGTGGCATCGATCCGCTGGGACTTGTCGACATCAACCTGTTCCCGCACAGCGAAGCGATCCGGGCATCGGCGGACAACATCCCAAGCCCGCCCGGCACGTTCACGGTCGGCTCCCATGGTGGGCCGAACATCATGACCGACACGGCGCTGAAGGGCATCACACCGGCACAGATGGCACAGCGGATCAAGGCGCATCCGTCGTATACGGAGGGCCAGAAGGTGCAGTTGATGTCGTGCGAAACCGGCAAGGGGACGGACCCCTACGCACAGAAGCTCGCCAATGAATTGAATGCGCCCGTCGAGGCGCCTGACAAGCTCCTGTGGATCTGGCCGAATGGCGCCCACAAGCCGGCAGGCCGCAAGGCGGACGGCAGCATGGACACCGCGGATCCCGGGGTCTGGCATACCTTCAATCCCAAGCCATGAAGAACCTCGACCTCAGGTTCAGCGCGATCCGGGTATTGCCGGCACTGCTGATTTTTCCTTTTCTTCTGCAACTCCCTGTTTCTCACGCAACGGAGAACCACGCCATGGACAAACCCGACGCGGCACCAACCTCTTCTTCGCCCATTTCGGGTGCGCAGTCGTATGCGCTGACAGACGCGCAGCGAGTCGATCTGGCTGCAAAGGCCGAAGCCGGCGATGCCGAGGCCGCATTCCGTCTCTCGCTGTACTACACATTCGTGTCCTCGGACGAGGATCAGCGTATCCGCTGGCTGTCGATCGCGGCCAAGGGCGGCCATGTCGTGGCGCAGCACAACCTGGCCTACGACCTCTACATGAATGGCAAGGATCTCGCCGAGGCCGCGCGCTGGGCGGCGGAGTCGCTGAAGAACGGCAACGCGGATGCCGGTGATCTGCTCAAGGAGATCGAGGCGGCCCGCGCCAAGGCCCGAGGTGCACGTCCGTGAGCGATGACCTCGATGTCCCTGCCTTGCCGCTCTTCGAGGTCGACGGCTTGGTGGCGCAGGCGATTGCACTGGCCTGCGAGGATGCCAAGTCCTTGGGCCTGCCGTTTGAAAACTACAAACTCGTCTTGGTCGAGCAGTCCAACGCCTACAACGTTTCGTGGGAGGCAAAGGGTAAGCCGCAGGGTTATCGCGGTGCCTTGCCTGGCCTTGTGGAGGCCTCGCTGTTGATCGAAAAGAACAGCGGTCGAGTTCTTCAGAAACACTTGTCTCGCTGAGCCGGGGACATTTCCAAGTGGACAGGATGAAAGATGAAGAAGCCGTTCACCGTTCATATTCCGACTCTTCGAAGAAAAGGAATGCTAGAGAGGATGAACGCTTTCTACGAAGGTGTTTTGAAGTACGAGCGAGATCCGGTGTTGGACATCCTGCGAGTGCCGGGTCATCAAGACTTGGCTATCTGCTTCAAGTATTCGAACATCATCGGCGTAGGAGGGCGCAATGAGAAGGATCGGGGCGCGATCTATGAGTTCTCCATCGAGAAAAACTTCCCGAGCTTCTGCCAAAGTTTGATGGAGAGCGGCGTCGAGTTCGACATGCTTGCACATACTCCCGGAGGGTATTTCGCAAGAGTCCTGGACCCTTCCGGCAATTCGATCGAAATAGTTTCGGAGAGCTTCGAGGACGATCTCAACGTCGACATCTCGAACTGGAGCATCTATCGGGATATCGACTGAAGTTCCAAGTTCGGGGGAATGAATATTCCGGCAGAGAAACGCTACGTGATGAAGTTCCGTATGCACATCGGCCTGCTTGCGAACCCATGAACGAAACCTTTTCTATCTGATCGCCAATGTCTTCCCAAATCATCATCCTCGCCCACGACATGTGGCGCAAAGGCGCAGGCGGTGCTCCCGCCGGGCTCGTGGGCCAGGCCGACAGCTTCGCCTACGCCGGCCTCGACCTGGGACTCGCCCAGTTCGCCGCAACGACTTTCAACGGCACAAGCTTCACCGCCACCAGCTTCAAGCAGGCGGGCTGGAGCGCCTGCCAGTTCACCGGTTGCAGCTTCACCCAATGCGACTTCAGTGGCATCTCGATCACCGGTTGCACTTTCATCAACTGCAGCTTCACGCGCGCGAACTTCGACAGCAGCAGCATCGGCACCAGCACTTTCAGGCAGTGCCAGTGGGACGACATCAGCTTCGCGGGCGGCAGCTGGAACGACGTCGGTGTGCTGGACTGCGGCGGCACCGTGGTGCGTGCGCAAGGACTGCAGGGACGCAGCGTCGACTTCACGGGCAGCACATTCGAACAGCTCGAGTTTCAGGGCGCGAACATCAACTGAGGGAAGCAATAAATGGCAGGGACGGAAGAGAAGAAAGCGCCGACCGAGCGCGAGCCGCAGACAGCGGTAGCACCGCTGAACACGATCGTGAAGGAAGACATCGCCGCTGCGAGCAAGGCGGTAGACGACTGGCTTCGTTCGTTCAGCGGCGGCTACGTGACGCTGGAGCGCCTGACGATGGTGCTGGGCAGCATCCCGATCGTCGGGAACATCATGGCGCTGGTGGATGTGTTCCTGGACATCATCAACATCGTGGAGAAGAAGGCCAAGGATGGGGTCGATGCGTTCCTGAACTGGGTGAGCCTGGGCATCAACCTGATCGGGCTGATCCCGATACCGCCGAGCATGGCGGCAGCACGCATGAGCCTTCGGCCGACGCTGCACCTGGTGAAGCAGGAGCTGAAGACGGCGGCGTCGAACCTGGGCGAAGCCATCGTGACGACGCTGGTGGGGCACCTGAACGCCACCATCATGGGGGAGCTGGACAAGTTCATCGACGGTGCGATCGCCAAGCTCGACGGCATCCTCAAGAGCTGCGCGGACCTTGCGGACAAGATCATCGACAACCTGGTGGACGTGATGCGCCGGGTGCTGGGGCAGAAGGACCTGTTCACGGTTGCGAAGCCCGGTGCGGCGGAAACGAAGGTGCACGACCCGAAGACGCAGAGCACGTGGAGCCGGATGTGGGGAGCTGCGGTGCGGTACTCGAAGCAGTCGGCGAACTACGTGGCGAAGGCGGCTGCGAGCCAGCTGCCGGATGGCATCGCGGGCCGGATCAATGGCGTGATCACGCAGATGCTGGACTTCAAGCGGCTGCTGAGGGGGCAGCTGTCGAGGCTGGCGGACAGGGAGGCGCAGGCGAGCATCATGTGGCTGCTGCACAAGCTGCGGGATGCGCTGCTGAAGAAGAAGGGCAAGAGGGCGGCGATCGTTCCTCCGCAGGCGGGGGCCAAGGCGGAGAAGGAAAAGCCGGGAACGCCGCTCGGCCATATCAACAAGCAGGCCGGAGCCCAGGGAACCGGGGGCTGCAAGAACTGCCCCGCACCGGCACGCAAGGGGGCTTCCATCAGCCTGAGCACCGGCAACGAGAGTTTCACCCACACCGATTTCGTTCTTGCCGCGCCGCTGCCGATCGAGTGGGCACGCACCTATGCGAGCGACCTCGATGCCTTCGACCGTGGCAGCCTTGGGGCGCGCTGGATCACTCCGTACAGCATGCGCGTGGACGTTGCCACGCCTGTGCGCGGCGCTCGCCAGGGCAAGGCGAGCCTGGTCCACCACGCGGCCGACGGCCGCAGTCATGCGTACCCCGTGCTGGCCGTGGGGCAGGCCTACTTCGACCCGATAGAGGAAGTGACTGTCTCGCGCCTGAGCGAGAACCTGCTGGTGCTGGACTTCGGTAAGCCCCTGCCCGAAGGCGAGCAGAGCGAGTGGCGCGAGATCTACGAGTACGTCGACAGCAAGCAGCCGCACTTCCGTCTTGTCACCCAACAGGCAAAGGACGGCATGTCCATCGGCCTGCGCTACGACCACGTGATTGCCTCGACCGGTGAACGTGTGCTGAGCGACGTCATCAGCAAGCACGGCGAAGCCGTCATGGCGCACGTTGGTACGAAGCCCGATGCGCAGACCGGGCTCATCCAGTCGCTGTGGGAGCTCAAGGACGGCCAGGTCGTACGCCAGTTGGCCGGCTACACCCACGACGGCGAGCGTGACCTCGTGTCGGCACAGGACGAAGACGGCGCGAGCTGGAGCTACACCTACAGCCACCACCTCGTGACCCGCTACACCGATCGCACCGGCCGGGCCATGAACCTGGAGTACGACGGCACCGACCCCGATGCCAAGGCCGTGCGCGAATGGTCCGACGACGGCAGCTTCGCACTGAAGCTGGAGTGGGACAGGAACATCCGCCTGACCTACGTGACCGATGCGCTGGGCGGTGAGACCTGGCACTACTACGACATCCAAGGCTACACATATCGGGTCATCCATCCGGACAAGCTGCAGGAGTGGTTCTTCCGCGATGACGCAAAGAACGTCACGCGCCATGTGCACACCGACGGCACGACCGACGACTACACCTACGACGCCGACGGCAACCTGCAGACGCACACCCGGGCCGATGGCAGTCGGGTGCACTACGAGTACGACAGGCTGCACCGGCTCACGGGCATCCGCGACGCGGAAGGCGGCGTGTGGAAGCGCGACTACGACGCGCAGGGCCATCTCACGGAGGAGATCGATCCGCTGGGGCACAAGACCGAGTACGCCTACGACAAGGCCGGCAGGCCCGTGCGAATCACCGATGCGAAGGGCGGCGTGAAAGCGCTTGCCTATTCCGCATCAGGGCAAATGCTCAGCTACACCGACTGCTCCGCCAAGACCAGCCACTGGGAGTATGACGAACGGGGCCGGCTGACCAAAGCCATCGATGCCGCCGGCAACGCGACCGGATACCGCTACACCGCCGGCCAGCTCGAGGAAATCGTGCAGCCCGACCAGACGATCGAGCATTTCGAGCACGACGCCGAAGGCCGGTTGCTCAAGCACACCGACGCACTCGGGCGTGCCACGCGCTACAGCTACACGCGCGCCGGCCTGATCGCCGGCCGTACCGACGCCGCGGGCCGCTCGCTCAAGTACTACTGGGACCTGCTGGGCCGCCTGACCGAACTGCACAACGAGAACGGCAGCCGCTACGACTTCCGCTACGACCCCGTGGGTCGCCTGCTGGAGGAGACCGGCTTCGACCGCAAGGCCACGCAGTACGTCCATGAAGAAACCACCGGCATCCTCGCTGAAGTGGTCGAGGCAGGCCATCGCACCGAACTCGAATTCGACCCGCTGGGCCGCCTGAGCGAACGCCGTGCCGGCGAGCAGTCAGAGCGCTTCGCCTATGACCACAACGGCCGCCTTCTCGAGGCGACCAACAGCGACGCGCGCCTGCAGTGGTTCTACGACCCGGCCGGCAACCTGACGCGCGAACATCACCACTACGTGGAGCGCAAGCGCACTGCAGTCTGGCAGCACCGCTACGACGAACTCAACCAGCGCATCGCCACCGTGCGCCCCGACGGGCACGTCACCCAATGGCTCACCTACGGCTCAGGCCACGTGCACGGCCTGATGATCGACGGCCAGGACATCCTGGGCTTCGAGCGAGACGACCTGCACCGAGAGATTGCGCGCGAGCAGGGCAACGGACTGAGCCAGCGGCAGAAGTACGACCCAGCGGGTCGTCTGCTCGAACAGCAGATCTCGCGCACTAGGCCCGGAGCCATCGAATCGACCACCGGCATCCAGCGCCGTTACAGCTACGACAAGGCAGGCCAGTTGGTGGGCATCGGTGACAGCCGGCGCGGCAACCTGAGCTACCGCTACGACCCCGTTGGCCGACTGCTCGAAGCCAACAGCCGCATCGGGCGCGAGACGTTCGCGTTCGATCCGGCCGGCAACATCGTCGACCCGCCGGAGACCAACGACCCGTTCAGACACCCGGCCGGCAAGCTGCTGGACAACCTGCTGAAGAACTACGCCGGCACCAGCTATCGCTACGACGAACGCGGCAACATGACGGAGCGGATGCGCAACGGCTGGCGCACCGTCTTCGCATGGGACGGCTTCAACCGCATGACGGCAGCGACCGACCAGAGCGGCATCACCACCAACTTCAGCTACGACGCGTTGGGGCGCCGTCTGTCGAAGAGCTCGGGCGAGACGACGACGCTGTTCGGTTGGGACGGCGATGTGCTCGCCTTCGAGAGCACGCAGAGCAGGTCCGCGATCGAGGAGGGTGGCGAGCACGGCTGGAGCGTGCACTACATCCACGAGGCGAACTCGTTCGTGCCGCTGGTGCAGGTGCGCCGGGCGAGCGCGATGGCGCTGAGCGAAACCACCGACGCTAAGGCGTTGATGGAAGCCAACGGAGGCGCCTATGACATCGAGCAGGATCCGCTGTGGAATGGCGAGCAGAGGCATGTGCCTCGAGCGTTCGAGAGGAAGGAGATGGCGTTCTATCAATGCGATCACCTGGGGACGCCGCAGGAACTGACGAACCACGAAGGCAGTGTGGCCTGGTCGGCGCAGTACAAGGCGTGGGGAGAGGCGCGGGAGGCGATCAGCGAGGCGGGGAGAAGGGCGGGGTTCAGGAATCCGATCCGGTTCCAGGGGCAGTACTGGGATGAAGAGACGGGGCTGCACTACAACCGGTATCGCTACTACGACCCGCAGGTAGGGCGGTTTATCAGTTCTGACCCAATAAAACTCCTGGGTGGATTAAATATTTTTGCGTATGCAAAAAATTCAACTGCTTTCATTGACCCACTCGGATTGGCAACAACGGCGCCACCTACGATCACTGCATCTGAAATTACAGACAAGACCAGATCCGAAATAAGAGCGTTGGCTGCTTCCAAGGGATTAGTTGCGACCGGGCAGCCGGATTCTGCAGGATTACCTCGTAAATGGAAATGTCCATGTACCGGCAATCAAAGATTGCGCTTGGATCGCGGGCACATTGATCAGCAAACTGGATTGCCCTACAACGACCCGAAAGCTGCTGTGGATCACGTACACGGGTATCAGCCGGATGGTTTGACAAAAATTGTGTCGCCTGTGGATGGGAATGCGCATTTTCCAACGAAAGGACCATGAAAAATGAGTGAATTATTAAAGCGATACACGTCAGCTGATGGTTGTGTTGACGCTTGGATTGAGCAGGAGTCGTCGATTCATCTGAAATCTGTTTCCAAATTTGGGGATCCAGTTGAGTTGACTGCCGAGGAGGCTCGAATATTGGCGGAAAATTTAAATAAATTGGCGGAATTGTTGGATGCGATGGATGAGTAGCGAGTGAAAGATAAATCACTGATGCTGTCGAGGGATTCCGCGCTGTTCGCCTGAAGCGAAGAGCCTGCATTTGAGAGCACACAGGGCAGGTCAGCGATCGAAGAAGGAGGCGAGCACTACATCCACGAGGCGAACTCGTTCGTGCCGCTGGTGCAGGTGCGCCGGGCGAGCGCGATGGCGCTGAGCGAGACGACGGATGCGAAGGCGTTGATGGAGGCCAACGGAGGCGTCTACGACATCGAGCAGGATCCGCTGTGGAACGGCGAGCAGAGGCATGTGCCTCGGGCGTTCGACAGGAAGGAGATGGCGTTCTACCAGTGCGATCACCTGGGGACGCCGCAGGAGCTGACGGACCATGAGGGTGGTGTGGCTTGGTCGGCGCAGTACAAAGCGTGGGGAGAGGCGCGGGAGGCGATCAGCGAGGCGGGGAGAAGGGCGGGGTTCAGGAATCCGATCCGGTTCCAGGGGCAGTACTGGGATGAGGAGACGGGGCTGCACTACAACCGGTATCGGTTCTACGACCCTGCGAACGGTAGATACGTCTCTCGTGATCCGATAGGTATTCATGGGGGACTCAACATATATGTGTACGCACCGAGTGCGATAAGTTGGGTAGATCCTCGCGGGTTGAGTGGTTTTCAACCGAAAAAACTCACAAGCGGAAGCGTGTTTAGAGGAGCTTCGGGAACCGCTGACAGCCTTACACCACGCCCAGGAGTTGACGACACGCCGAAAGATTCTCGGCTACCTGGGCTTTCCGCCAATGTCGGCATGGAAGGATTGGGTTCCGGGAAGTATGTAGAAATTGATGTTACTCATGCTTGCAGTTGTGGGTTAGACGTAATACACGACAAAGCCGATGGACACGTCACCATCCGACCGCAGGATGATCCGTCTAATGAAAAGCTGAGAAATTGGGCCGCTACGCGAGGTACTGGGCTTCGAACTCATATACAGACGGGTTGCTAGAAAGCGTTAGATCTCGAGGTAAAAAATGACGATTGATATTTTTCTTGGGTTTTTATCAGAATACTTGAGGGAAATTGAAGAGGCGGTGCAGCAGAGAGTTGGAATTGAGAAATCTAACTCAGGGTTGAATCGAAATTCTTCGAGCCCTTATGGGTACATAAGTTTTTATCCTCATGAAATTGACTTGATTGTCTCTGTTGAGCAAGAGGGCGAATATTTTGACATTTCATTTGAATTGATGAATCAGGAAGGACAAGATTCGGAGGCGGTCTGGCAACGTGAAGGGAGCCTTTCGGTGGTTTCATCTGAAATGAGGGACGATTTTAATGGTGTGATTTCAATAATATGCGATCGACTGAGTAAGATTCGACGCTGAGATTTACAGAGGGATTCCAAGTGCTGCGAGCGAAGGTAAAAAGAGGGGAATTCTAGAATTTCATTGAAATGATGAGGCAGGCTGTATTGCAGTCGATATGGGCGCCATGTTCATATGCGAGGCGCTTGCCCAACTACGGTCGACAAGCAGTTTGAGACGCGCGCTGATGTGCGGATCAGATATGCTTGGAAAAAATGCTGACGCTTATAGGTGGCTAATGCTGACGAGCTTCGTAGCGCTGTTTAAGGGATTGCGCCGGCTATTGAGTAAAACAGGGGAGGCTGCTGCCTCAATGCTCGTGAGGCATTCGCACAGGGGGGAAGCTTCTGTGATAAATAAAAAATGAGTAACCCGCATAGCGAAACCGAAGAAGAGCACCTCGATGCCATCGAAGATGAGTTGATAGAAAGGCAAGTAGCTTTCTCTCAGATGATGAAGGTGTACGCGAAGTTCTTGCACAGCCGCCTTCTGGCAGGTCAATTCAATGGAGTTGCTTCACCCGTGCAACTTGATTTTGTTGTTGAACATCTGCAGGTGGCAATAACTAGCTTAGGGCTCGATGGTAGTGATGAATTGCGACGGCCGAGCAGGCTCGATCTTTGGTCACTATTTGATAGCTCTGAAGGGGAAAATCCGGGCCTAGCTGCATTGAGTCGGTGCGCCGTTTGCTGTTTTTATGAGGAAGCTGAATGGGGTCCAAATACGAGTGAGAGCGTGACGCCCGTACCGCTTTATCTTTTTCTGCTCAAGCGATTCAATCCAGATCTGGGCTTGGAGTTCTTGAGATATGCATGTAGATATTTGCTCGATCCTCGCCAGAGTGAATAACCTATTTTCAGCTTCGAGGGCGATGATCTGCACTGCGAGGCTGGGTGCGATAGAGGGATAGCCTGAGCCAGTACAGGAATACGATCCAACCTGGCAATTGCTGGAGATCTCGTGCTTCAATAGGCTGCCGAGTTGGACATCGAAAACTGATTAAGGAAAAAACTTCATCCATGAAGTCTCTGAATCTTAATTATTTGCGTGGCTTGTATGGATTTTTGCTTGATAAGAGTGACGAAGATTTAGAGGATTTTGATGTAAATTTGCCTGCTAATGGAAAAATCTTGCTTGAAGAAATGAAGCGCAGTTTTTCGAGGTTTGGTCCGATTGCCAAGAGAAATGTGATTGATGGATTGAGATTTTTGATGATTAATTTCGCCGATGATTTGCTGTGGCGAAATGCTATTCCACACGATTTGCCCATCAATCAAGTGTCCGCTAGGGAAGCGTATTTGAAGGAGGTTTGGGATGTGTTGATGAAGTGCAATTTGCCATCAATGGATTTTGAAGATTTGGTTTTGATTGACGAAATTGGACCGTCGGGTTTGGATTTTTCAAGATGATTGATTCGTAAGGTAAATCTCTTGTGTTGTCATAAGAGTCACGGGATTAGCGGGTGGCGCGCGCTTGCCCACGTAAGCTGCAAAAGCTACCCAGGAGCGAAATAGTCGTTCTTGATCCAACGGATGCGCCGTCGATACGACTCATGCGAGTGCATCCACAAGCATCTGGCCATTCAGCATCTTTAGACCTCCCTCGAGTGGGCTTGCCTCCACTCCGTTTCGCGGCAAGTACCCCCAAGTGCCTTCCATAAGCCAGCCGAGTTCGACTGCACCTCGGGTTTTCGATAACTAAATCATCTTGATTTAGTCTCTCCGCTGTCCGATAGTCCCCTTGCGCCCGGACGCCCCACTCCAAGGCCAGCGATCCGGATCCAAAACCGCAGGGCGCATCACCCAGCGCCCGCCCAAGGAGACAAACCATGCCCAACACCCCCCGCGCCATCCTGGCCATCGCGGCCATGTCCCTCGCCGCAGCAACCGCTTCGTCCTCCGCCTTCGCCGCCGACCAGCCCGTCATCGGCCTCGTCACCAAGACCGAAACCAACCCCTTCTTCGTCAAGATGAAGGAAGGCGCGCAGGAAGAAGCCAAGAAGCAGGGCGCCAAGCTGCTTTCCGGCGCGGGCAAGGCCGACGGCGACAACGCGGGCCAGATCACGGCGATGGAAAACATGATCGCCGCCGGCGCCAAGACCATCCTCATCACGCCGAGCGACGCCAAGGCCATCGTTCCCGCGATCAAGAAGGCCCGCGACAAGGGCGTGATGGTGATCGCGCTCGACAGCCCGGCCGATCCGCCGGATGCGACCGACGCGCTTTTCGCCACCAACAACTACACGGCGGGCGTGCTGATCGGCGAGTACGCCAAGGCCGCGATGGCGGGCAAGCCGGCGAAGATCGTCGCACTCGACCTGCTGCCCGGCCACCCGGTGGGCGCGCAGCGCCACAACGGCTTCATGAAGGGCTTCGGCCTGCCGGCGAACGACGCGAAGTCGAACGAGTTGTCGAAGGCGCCCGAGATCGTCTGCATGGCCGACAGCTTCGGCGACCAGGCCAAGGCGCAGACGGTGATGGAAAACTGCCTGCAGAAGGCGCCCGACGTGAACCTGGTCTACACCATCAACGAGCCCGCCGCGGCCGGTGCGTACAACGCGCTGAAGCGCGCCGGCAAGGAGAAGGGCGTGATGATCGTCTCGGTCGACGGCGGTTGCCAGGGCATCAAGGACACGGCAGCCGGCGTCATCGCGGCGACCTCGCAGCAGTACCCGCTGAAGATGGCTGCCATGGGTGTGGCTGCAGGCGTCGAGTTCGCGAAGACGGGCAAGAAGGCCTCGGGCTATGTCGACACGGGCGTGACGCTGATCGCTGGCAAGCCGGTGGCGGGCGTCGACAGCAAGGACACGAAGACCGGCGCCGAGTTGTGCTGGGGCAAGAAGTAAGCAGCTGACTGCGAATTCCAGGGAGGAACATCTCGATGGCGAAATCCGCATCAGCGACGCACCACATTCCGTGGGGCGCCTTGGGGCCGTGGCTGGCCCTGCTCGGCGCATGCATCTTCTTCGCGACTCAGTCCGACCGCTTTCTCACGGGCGGAAACCTGTCACTGATCCTGCAGCAGGTGATGGTGGTCGGCGTGATCGCCATCGGCCAGACGCTGGTGATCCTCACGGCGGGCATCGACCTGTCGTGCGGCATGGTGATGGCGCTGGGCGGCATCATCATGAGCAAGTTCGCCACCGAGCTCGGCCTGCCGGCGCCGGTGGCCATCCTCTGCGGCATCGGGGTGACGACGCTTTTCGGCCTGCTCAACGGCCTGCTGGTCACGCGCATCAAGCTGCCGCCCTTCATCGTGACGCTGGGCACGCTGAACATCGCCTTCGCGATCACGCAGCTGTACTCGTCGTCGCAGACCATCACCGACCTGCCCGGCGGCCTCACGGGCCTGGGCGCCACCTTCGCCATCGGCGGCGCGGAGGTGGCCTGGGGTTCGGTGCTGATGATCGCTCTCTACTTTCTCGCGTGGTTCGTGTTGCGCGAGACGGCGGCGGGGCGGCACGTCTACGCGGTGGGCAACAACGCCGAGGCCACGCGGCTGGTCGGCATCCCGACGCAGCGCGTGCTTCTGGGCGTGTACGTGATGGCGGGCGTGCTCTACGGCATCGCCTCGCTGCTGTCGGTGGCGCGTACCGGCGTGGGCGACCCGAACGCGGGCCAGACCGAGAACCTCGACGCCATCACGGCCGTGGTGCTCGGCGGTACCAGTCTCTTCGGTGGACGCGGCATCGTGCTGGGTTCGCTGATCGGCGTGCTGATCGTGGGCGTGTTCCGCAACGGTCTCACGCTGATGGGCGTGTCGTCGATCTACCAGGTGCTGGTGACGGGCATTCTCGTGATCCTTGCCGTTACCGCCGATCAACTCTCGCGCAGGGGGGCTCGCTGATGATCGCCGCTGCAAACCCCCGCAAGATCGTGATGCAGGCGAAGGGCCTGGTGAAGCGCTACGGCCAGGTCACCGCGCTCGCAGGTGTCGATTTCGAATTGCGCGAAGGAGAAATCCTCGCGGTGATCGGCGACAACGGCGCGGGCAAGTCCTCGCTCATCAAGGCGCTGTCGGGCGCGATCGTGCCCGACGAAGGGCAGATCCTGCTCGACGGCAAGCCGGTGAACTTCCGCAATCCGCTGGAGGCGCGCCGCGCGGGCATCGAGACGGTCTATCAAGACCTGGCAGTGGCTCCGGCCATGACCATCTACGAGAACCTGTTCCTCGGCCGCGAGCTGCGCCGCCCCGGCTTCATGGGCAACGTGCTGCGCATGCTCGATAAGAAGAAGATGCTGCAGGAAAGCACGGCCCGCATGGCCGACCTGAAGGTCGGCATCCAGTCGATGACGCAGGCGGTCGAAACGCTCTCGGGCGGCCAGCGCCAGTGCGTGGCGGTGGCGCGCAGCGCGGCCTTCGCGCGGCACGTGGTCATCATGGACGAGCCCACCGCCGCGCTCGGCGTGAAGGAGGGCAACATGGTGCTCGAGCTGATCCGCCGCGTGCGCGATCGCGGCCTGCCCGTGGTGCTCATCAGCCACAACATGCCGCACGTGTTCGAGGTGGCCGACCGCATCCACGTGGCGCGCCTTGGCCGTCGCGCGGCCGTGCTCGACCCGAAGAAGATCAGCATGAGCGATACGGTCGCAGTGATGACTGGCGCGATGCCTGCCGACCAACTGCCTGCGGAGGCGCATGCCTGATGCGCACGCACCCGCTGCGCGCACGCCCGACCTGCTGCGGCCCCGCGGCTCCAACCAGGTCGGCATGCGCCAGTTCAACGAGCGCACGGTGCTGCAGGCACTGCGCGTTCACGGCAGCCTGCCCAAGGCCGAGCTGGCCCGGCTGACCGGGCTCAGCGCGCAGACCATCGGGCTCATCACCGCGCGGCTGGAGGAAGACGGGCTCATCGTCAAGCAGAGCCGCGTGCGCGGCCGCATCGGCCAACCTTCGGTGCCGCTGGCGCTGAACCCCGACGGCGCCTTCGCCATCGGCATCAAGGTGGGGCGGCGAGGTGCCGAGTGGCTGCTGATCGACTTCACCGCGCAGGTGCGCGAGCGCCACGCCATCGGCTACGACTTTCCCGACGCGGAAGAGCTGCTGCCCGCCATCGCGCAGCACATTCATCGCCTGCGCGACGGCCTCGGGCCGCTGGCCTCGCGCAACGTGGGCGTGGGTCTGGCCGCGCCGTTCCTGCTCGGCGGCTGGCACCGCACGCTGGGGCTGTCGAAGGCGCAGTCCGACCTGTGGAACCAGATGGACCTGGCCGCCGAGGTGCGGGCGCGCACCGACGTGCCGGTGAGCTTCGCGCGCGACACCGTGGCCGCCTGCGTGGCCGAGCTGGTCGGCGGGCGGGGGCACGACCTCAAGAGCTTTCTCTACATCTTCGTCGACACCTTCGTGGGCGGAGGGCTGGTCATCAACTCGCATCTGCACACCGGTGCGCACGGCAACGCGGGGGCGCTGGCTTCGTTGCCGATGCAGCCGCCGGGCAGCCGCGGCGCGCTACCGCCGCAACTGGTTGCGCAGGCCTCGCTCTGGGAGCTGGAGCAGCGCCTGAGCGGCGAAGGCCTCGACCCGATGGCCGCCTACGACGACCGCGCGCTGCAGCCGCCTTTTGCGGGCGCGACTCTGGCATGGCTGGCGAGCGCATCGCAGGCGCTGGCGCATGCCATCGTGTGCGGCACGGCCATGCTCGACCTGTCCGACGTGGTGGTCGACGGCTCCATGTCGCGCCCGCTGCTGCAGGCGCTGCTCGACCAGACCCGCGACGCGCTCGACCACTGCAACTGGGAAGGCCTGTGGCAGCCGCAGCTGCACGGCGGCAAGGCGGGCGCACAGGCCTGCGCGCTGGGTGGCGCGATGCTGCCGCTGCACGCCAACTTCGCACCGGACCACGATGTGTTCCTGAAGGCGGCCTAGCCTGCCTGGCCTGCTTTTCGCGATCGCGCGAGGCTCAGTACCTCGGCGATCAGCGGCTTCACCGTCTCGAAGGTCTTCGCGCTCGGGTTGATCACGCTGATCCAGTACATCTTTCCGTACACCGGATGCGGCATCAGCGTGTCGAGTGCGCTCTGGTCGGGTGCGGCAGGCTCTTCGCCGAACAGCGAGCGGAAAGTCTCCTTGCCCACGCCGATGTTCAGCCGGAACACGCCCGGGCGATCCAGTTTCGAGGCGCTGTCGAACTCGTTGTCCTTCGTCACGATGGTGGCGAAAGGGAACTTGTCGTCCCCGTCGTGGAAGAAGAAGGTGTTGTCGTCGGCGATCTGGAAATGGCCGCCGGCCAGCATGTCGATGATGTGTTGGGTGATGGCGTCTTCGGTCATGGACGCGATCTTGCCTGCATTCCTCAGGAGGGCCAGCGCCGCAGGCCCAGCTCGTCCGCCAGCCTCCGGTAGGACTTGATCTGCGCCTGCACATAGTCGTCCAGTGCGGTGCCGGTGAGCGCGAAAGGATAGAGACCGTGCTGCTCGCGCAGCGCGGCATAGCCGGGCGCGGCGCTCGCCTCGCGGAAGGCCCTGGCCCACGCCTGCGCAGCGGCATCGGGCACATCCGCGCTCAGGTACAGGCCCCGCACGGTCGGCCACACGAGGTCCACGCCTTGCTCGCGCGCGGTCGGCACGCCGGTGAGGGCGCCGCCCAGGCGGTTTTCCGAAAGCACCGCGAGCAGTCGCACGGCGGCGCCGCCCGCAATGGCCTGAAGCGCTTCAGCCGCGTCGCCGGGAAATGCGTCGACGTGCCGGCCCTGCAGCGCGCTCAGCGCGTCGCCGCCGCCCTCGAAGGACACGAATCGCATCGCCTTGTGATCGCGACCCGCGGCGCGCACCAGCAGCGCGGCCTTCACCCAGTCCTGGCTGCCCACGGTGCCGCCCGCGCCGAAGGCGATGCGCGACGGGTCCTGCCGCAGCGCGGCAACCAGGTCCTGCAGGCGCTTGAAAGGCGAGTCGCGGTGCACGGCGATGACGCCGTAGTCGGTGCCCAGCGTGGCGATCCAGCGCACGGCCGAGGGCGAATGCGGTCCGAAGCGGCCCTGCGCGAGGTTGAGCAGCGAACCGCTCGAGAACGCCACCAGCGTGCCCGGCCCGCCGAGCTTGCCGGTGGCGATGCGGTCGAAGGCCACGGCGCCGATGCCACCCGGCAAATAGCGTTGGGCGAGCGGCGGGCGGGCAGGGCGCACGGCCTGCAGCGCGTCGCGCGCGAGCGCGCAGGTCAGCGCGAAGCCGCCGCCCGCCTTGGCGGGGATCACGCAGTCGGCGGGTTCTTCAGAGGGATCGCCCGCAGCCCATGCGCGCATGCCGAACGACGGCGCCAGCAGCGCGCACAGCGCACGCAATGCATGGCGTCGGTTGGAAGAAGAAGGCATGGCAGCGGCCTTGTCAGGTGACGGCTGGGGCGGAGTCGCGCGGCCACCAGATGATCGCATGCAGCCCCGGCCCGGCCTCGCGCGCCTCCAGCCGCAGCTCGCCCCGATGCCGCTGCGCGATGGAACGCGCAATCGCCAGCCCGAGCCCGAAGCCGCCCTTGCCCGCGCGTGCGCCGCGACGGAAGCGCTGGCCCAGCGCGGCGCGCTCCTCCTCGCTGATGCCGGGGCCGCTGTCTTCCACATTGAGGCTCCAGCCTGCCGCATCGCCCGCGGCGAAGAGCGTGATGGTGCCTTCGGCCGGCGTGTAGGTGATCGCGTTGGTTACCAGGTTGCCCAGCGCCTCGCGCATCAGCCCGCGATCGGCCACTGCTGGGAATTCGGGGGCGGGCGAATGGCTGCCCAGGTCGATGCCCAGATCAATGCGTTTTGCGCGCGCCAGCGGCAGCAGGTCGACGGCCACTTCGCGCAGCAGCGCCGCCAGATCGAACTCGGCGGGCTCCACCGACACCGTGTCGCTGCGGCCCAGCGCCAGCAACTGCTGCGCGCTGCGCGTGGCGCGGCCGATCTCGGTGCCGAGCGCGTCGAGTGCCACCTGCACCTGCGTCGGGTCTTCCTCGCGCCGGGCGTAGTCGGCCTGCATCTGCAGCGTGGTCAGGTGGGTGCGCAGCTGGTGCGAGGCGTCGTCGAGAAACTGGCGCTGCTGGGCCACGAGGTCCTGCGTGCGCGACATCTGTTGGTTGACGGCGGCCACCAGAGGGCGGACCTCGGCGGGGAGGTCGGTCTCGGCGATGCGCGTGAGGTCGTCGCTCGTGCGCGCGCTCACCTCGCGCGCCAGCCGCGAGAGCGGACGCAGCGCCGCCGCGAGCGCAAGGGCGGTACCGCACAGCAGCATCGCCAGCACCAGCCCGTCGCGCAGCGCCGCGCTGCGCACGAAGCGCGCGCTGAACTCCTGTCGCGAGCGCGTGCTTTCGCCCACCTGGATCAGCACGCTGCGCCCGGTGCTGCCCGCCGGCGCGCGGTCGAGATCTCGGCGATAGGCGGCGAGCCGTACCGCCTCGCCGAAGTAGGTGGCGTCGTAGAAGGCCGGCACGCCCATCTTCAGCTCGGCGGGCGGAGCGGGCAGGTCGGCGCTGCCGAGCTCGACCAGCCCGTCGGAGGTCGATACGCGGAAGAACACCTGTCCGCTCGCCGTCAGCTCGAAGAACTCGAACATCGTGTACGGCAGCTCGACCGAGAGGCCGCCAGAGGCGGTCGAGATGTTGGCGTCGATGGACTTCAGCGCGCCCAGCAGCGAGCGGTCGTAGGCCGCGTTGGCTGCGGCCAGCGCGTCGTGCCGCGTCATCCAGAGCTCGAGCACGGTCACCACCAGCAGGGCAGGAAAGAGCAGCAGCGCCAGCCGCTGCCACAGGCTCGCGCGCCGCAGGCGATGCGCCACGTCGGCCACCACGCTCATTCAGTCGGCTTCCAGCACATAGCCCAGCCCGCGCAGCGTGACGATGTGCACGCCGCTGCCGTCCAGCCGCTTGCGCAGCCGGTAGACGAAGACTTCCACCGCCTCGGGGTGCACTTCGTCGTCGTCGGAGAACACGCGCTCCAGGATCTGCTGCTTCGACAGCGGCTCGCCGCTGCGCTGCACCAGCACACGAAGCACCGCCAGTTCGCGCGGCGAGAGCGCCAGCGCCTCGCCGTTGAGCGTGAAGTGCCGGCGCGCGCCGTCGTACACCAGCGGGCCGCAGGCCTGGCGTGGATGCTCCACGCCGCGCGCGCGCCGCACTAGCGCATGCAGCCGTGCCTCGAGCTCGGCCAGCGCGAAGGGCTTGGCGAGGAAGTCGTCGGCGCCCGCATTGAGCGAGGCCACGCGCTCGTTCACCGAGTCGCGCGCCGTGAGGATCAGCGCCGGCAGCCGCTGGTCGCGCTCGCGCAGCCGCTGCAGCACCGTGTGGCCGTCGAGCCCGGGCAGGCCCAGGTCGAGCACCAGCGCGTCATGGTCGCGCTGCTGCAGCGCCCGGTCGGCCAGGCGCCCGTCGTCCACCCATTCGACCTGGATGCCCGCGTGCTCCAGCGCCTTGCACAGCCAGGTGCCAAGGGTGTGTTCGTCTTCGGCAAGAAGGATGCGCATCAGTCGATCCTAGTGGCGCCGGGTCTTTTCGCGAAACACCGCGGAACCGGCTTTGCCGGGCCGCAGGTGTTGCCCCCCTGCAAGGGGGTTGGCGTAGCGACACGAAGTGCGCGAAGCCTGGGGGTTTGCCAATTAGTCGGGCTTGATGTTTGCCCTTGCAATCACCTTTTGCCAGCGGGCTTGCTCTGCAGCGATGAATTGCGCGAACTGCTCCGGCGTGCCGCCGATGGCTTCGGCCGCGTCGTTGGTCAGCCGCTGCATCGAGTCGGGCGACTTCACCGCCTTCATCGTCTCGGCCGAGAGCTTGGCGAGTTGCGGCGGCGTGATGCTGGCCGGGGCGAGCATGCCGTACCACTGCGTCATCTCGAAGCCCGGGAAGCCCTGTTCGGCCACGGTCGGCACGTCGGGCAGCTGCGGCAGGCGCTTGGCCGAGCCGGTCGCGATGCAGCGCACCTTGCCGGCCTTGATGAACTGGAGGACCGCCGCCGCCCCGATGGCCGAGGCGTCGAGCCGGCCCGAGAGCAGGTCGGTCACCATCGGGCCGGTGCCGCGGTAGGGCACGTGCAGCATGAACACGTCGGCCGTCATCTTCAGGTACTCGAAGGCCAGGTGGCCCGCGCTGCCGTTGCCCGCCGAGCCGTAGCTGAGCTTGCCGGGCTTCGACTTGGCGTAGGCGATGAATTCCTTGAGGTTCTTTGCCGGCACGTCGGGGTGCACCACGTACAGGCTGGGCACCTTGGCCAGCAGGCTCACCGGCTTGAAATCCTTGTTCGCGTCGTAGGGCAGCTTGGCGAAGATGTACGGATTGACCGCCAGCGTGCCGATGTGGCCCAGGATGATCGTGTGCTGATCGGTGGCACGCGCCACCTCGCCCATCGCGATGTTGCCGGCCGCGCCCGGCTTGTTGTCGACGAACACGCTCTGGCCCAGAGTGCGCGAGAGCTCGGCGGCGGTCGAGCGCGCGACGATCTCCGAGCTGCCGCCGGGCGCGAAGGGCACGACGAAGCGGATCGACTTGCTGGGCCAGGTGTCCTGCGCGGAGGCCATCGAGGGCAGCAGGCCACCGAGGGCGAGGGCGCCGCCGGCTTGCAGGAGGCCGCGGCGGTTCAGGCGGGTGTCGTCAGGGGAAAAGAGGTCGGACATGGATTGTCTCCAGCGCTTTTTGGATTGAAAGCGCGCATCCTGCCCGGCGGATGCTGTCGGAATCCTGTCAGCCGGCCCGTCAGATCAGGTTCCGCATCGCCTGCGCCGTCTCCCGCAGCACCGGCAGCACCCGCGCCACTGCGTCTTCCGAGCTTTCGTGCCCCATCGGCATCGTGATGTTCAGCGCCCCCACCAGCGTGCCGTGCCGATCGCGCAGCGGCACCGCGATGCCGCGCGAGTTCAGGTCGAGCTGCTGCTCCGACAGCGCCCAGCCCTGCGCCCGGATGCGGGCGAGCTCGAGCTTCATGCGCTCCATGCTCGCGATGGTGTGCGAGGTGAACACGGTGAGCTGTTTCGTCGTCAGCCATCCGTCCAGCTCGGCGTCGCTGCGCAGCGCCAGCATCAGCATGCCCGAGGCGGTGACCTGCGCCGGCACGCGGGCGCCGAGCACGTAGCCGGTGCTCATGCTGCGGTTGGGGCCGTTGCGCGCGATGTAGACGACTTCGTCGCCGTCCATCACGCTGAGATACGCGATCTCGTTGGTGCCGGCCGCCACCCGCTGCAGGAAGGGCTGCACCACGCGCGGCAGGCGGGCCGATTCGAGGTACGACTGGCCCAGTCGCAGCACGCGCGGCGTGAGCCAGAACAGCTTGCCGTCGCTGGCCACGTAGCCCATGTGCTGGAGGGTCAGCAGGTAGCGCCGGGCGGCGGTGCGGGTCATGTTCGTGCGTTGGCCGGCCTGGCTGGCGGTGAGGCGCGGGTTGGCGTCGTCGAAGGCTTCGATGATGCTCACGCCGCGCTCGAGGCCGGCGATCCAGTCGCGCTTGTCCAGGCCGGGAGGCGGCGACGGGTCGTCCTTGCTGTCCTTGCTCATGGGCGGAAGTGTGCCTGCGGGGAAAGGGGGCTGGCCTGCTTTCGATGCAGGTGGAAACCCTTGAATTGATCGATCAATGAATTTTGTAGATCGATGATCGCACGTTTTGATGCCCCGAAGGCTGCACGGATTGACTGGAGCGACTATAAAGCTCGCCATCCGGCCTCGAAAAGAGCGATTGACGAACGGAAGCATGCACATGAGCCATTTCATCAGCGGCAGCACCCAGGCTTACCTGATCCCCGGTGACCCGGTTCGCAACGTGCGGCTCCCGCGCATGTTCAACGCGGCCTTCGAGCGCTTCGGCATCGACGCGGTGCTGCTGCCCATGCAGGTGCCGGTGCGCGACTTCGCGGTGTTCTTCAAGTCGGCATTTCTCGCGCGCAACGTGCGCGGCATGGTGATCGCGCCACCGCACAAGCCGCTGGTGGTCGACCTGCTCGAAGGCTGCGGCCTCTTCGGGCGCGTGGCGGGTTCGGTCAACGTGGTGCGACGCACCGAAGGCGACCAGCTCGAGGGCGACCTCTTCGACGGCGAGGGCCTCATCGGCGCGCTCGACCACTACAACATTCCCTTCCGCGGCAAGCGCGTGCTGATCCTCGGCGCGGGCGTGAGCGCCGCAGCCATCGGCGTCGCCCTGGCCGAGGGTGGCACGGTGAACGGCGCGGCGCACATCGCCATGTACGACAAGGCCGCCGGCAAGGCGGCCGGCGTGGCCGCCAAGCTCGACGCCTTCTTCGACGCGAACGTGGTCGTGGCCGACAGCAACGCGCCCGAGGGCTACGACCTCGTCGTCAACGCCACCCAACTGGGGCTGAGCGACGACGACGCGCTGCCCGTCGACGTGACGCGCATGGACGGCCACGCGGCGCTCTTCGACATCCTGCTGCGCAACCAGCCGACGCCGCTGGTGCGCGCGGCCCGTGCGCGCGGGCTCAATGCGCAGGCTGGCTTCGAGATGCTCATCCAGCAGATGCCGCACTACTTCCGCTATTTCGGCCACATGGACGCGGCGGAGGCGATGCAGGCCGACGCAGGCTTCCTGCGCGAAATCATCTATCCGCCGGCGATGCACGCCGAGATCGCGCAGCCCCTGCGCTATCGCTCACCAAGCGTGGCCTGAGCCACGCTTCAACCCCCGAAACGACTCACATGATTTCCGGCAAGTCCACGCTCATCGCCCACATCGGCTACCCCACGGAGACCTTCAAGGCTCCGATGATCTACAACCCCTGGTTCGACAAGCAGGGCATCGACGCCGTCGTGGTGCCCATGGGCGTGAAGCCCGAGGACTACGCGGTGTCGCTGCCGCAGATCTTCAAGTTCAGCAACATCCGCGGCGCGCTCGTGACCATGCCGCACAAGGTGACGACGATGTCGCTGGTCGACGAGGTCACGCCCACCGCGCGCGTGGCCGGCGCCTGCAACGCAGTCCTCAAGCGCCCCGACGGCACGCTGCTGGGCGACCAGTTCGACGGCGCCGGCTTCGTGCGCGGCGTGGAGCGCAAGGGGCGGCTCTTCAAGGGCACGCGCGTGCTGGTGTCGGGCACGGGCGGCGTGGGCTCGGCCATTGCCGCGTCGATCGCCGCCGCGGGTGCCGCGGAGCTGATGCTGTTCGACATGAGCGAGGCCTCGGCCAGCGCGCTGGCGGCTCGGCTGCGCGAGCACTATCCGCAGATGAAGGTCGCCACGGGCTCGAAGGACCCGGCCGGCTACGACGTGGTCGTCAACGCCACGCCGCTGGGCATGAAGGAGGGCGACCCGCTGCCCTTCGACGTGGACCGCATCGACCCGTCCACCTTCGTCGGCGAGGTCGTGATGAAGACCGAGTACACGCCGCTGCTGCAGGCCGCCAAGGCCAAGGGCTGCCAGGTGCAGGTGGGCACCGACATGCTGTTCGAGATGATTCCGGCATACCTGGAGTTCTTCGGCTTCGGCACCGCTTCGCCCGAAGAGCTGCGCGCCGTGGCGCAGCTGAAATACTGAAGAAAGGAAGGCTCGTGCGATGAGTATTTTCGAAGGCTTCCTTTCCACTTCCGAAACGCTCGGTGCCTTCAGCGATCGCGCCTTCGTCGACGCCATGCTGCGCTTCGAGGCAGCGCTCGCGCGTGCGCAGGCCGCCGAGGGGCTCATTCCCGAGAGCGCCGCGAACTCGATCGTCAGCAGCTGCAAGGTCGAGCTGTTCGACGTCGCCAAGATCGTGCGCGAGAGCGGCCGTGCCGGCAGCGTCGCGATTCCGCTGGTGAAGGCGCTGCGCGAGGCCGTGGGCCTCTTCAATGCCGAGGCCGCGCCCTTCGTGCATTTCGGCAGCACCAGCCAGGACGTGATCGACAGCGCGATGGCGCTGGTCACGCGCGAGGCGGTGGCGCTCGTCGAGGCCGACCTCGCCAAGGCCGCCGACGCGCTGCTGCGCCTGGCCGTGGCGCACGCCGAGACGCCGATGCTCGCGCGCACGCTGATGCAGCCGGCCTCGGTCACCAGCTTCGGCTTCAAGTGCGCCGGATGGGCCGCGCCGCTGGTGCGCAGCCGCATCCGCCTGCGCGATGCGGCGAAGCACGCGCTGCAGCTGCAGCTCGGTGGCGCCATCGGCACGCTGGCGCAGATGAAGGGGCAGGGCGCCGCCGTGCGCAAGCGCATGGCCAAGGAACTCGGCCTGGGCGACCCGGGCGCGACCTGGCACACACAGCGCGACGAATGGGTCGCGCTCGGCTGCGAGCTGGGCCTCATTACCGGCAGCCTCGGCAAGATCGCGGTCGACATCGCGCTGCTCGGCCAGTACGAAGTCGGCGAAGTCACCGAGCCCAGCGAGCCGGGCCGCGGCGGCTCGTCGGCCATGCCGCACAAGCGCAACCCGGTGGCCTCGATGGTCGCCATTGCCGCCGCGCACCGCGCGCCGCAGCGCGTGGCCGCCTTGCTCGGCGCCATGCCGCAGCAGCACGAGCGCGCCCTCGGCGCCTGGCAGGCCGAGCTGGCCGAATGGCCGCAACTGCTGATGTCGGCGCACGGCAGCGTGCGCGCGATGGCGGCCGCCTTGCCCGGCCTGCAGGTCGACGCCGCGCGCATGCGCGCCAACATCGACCGGCTGCGCGCCGAACTCCCGCGCGACGCGGCGGACGAATGGTTCGCCCCCGCGCTCGCACATGACGCCGGACAGACTGCGCTCGCCGAAGTGAAGGCGCTGCAGGCCCGGCTCGACACAGACAAGGAACTCTCCCGATGACCACCCCCGAAAACCCGCCCGTCCAGCCCGGCGTCTATGAAGCCGGCCTCGTCAACCGACGCCGCGTGCTCGGCGACGCCTGGGTCGACAAGTCGCTCGCCAACCGCAACGGCTTCAACGCCGAGTTCCAGGAACTCATCACGCGCCACGCGTGGAACGACATCTGGGGCCGCCCCGCGCTGGGCGACAAGACGCGCCGCTACATGGTGCTGTCGATGATGCTGGGCATCCACGCCTATGAAGAGTTCGCGATGCACGTGCGCGCCGCGCTCGACGCGCCGCCCGAGTCGCGCCTCACGCCGGACGACATCAAGGAAGTGATCATGATGGCCGCCATCTACTGCGGCGTGCCGGTGGCCAACCACGCCTTCGGCATCGCGACGGGCATCCTGCGCGAGAAGGGCCTGCTGCCTGCGGCGCCGCAGTGACCGCGCCGGTCACTCCCTCGAAGGACAGCAAAGGGCGCTTCGGCGTCACTTTCCCCCTGCTGTTGCCGCTGCTGCTGGCGGCGCAGCCGGTGGCCACCGACAGTTATCTCCCCGCGCTCCCCGCCATCGCGAAGGAGCTCGGCTCGGCCAGTACCAGCCTCACGCTGTTCGTGCTGGCCTTCGGCTTTGCGCAGCTGCTGTGCGGCCCGCTGGCCGACCGCTTCGGGCGGCGGCCGGTGCTGCTGGCGGGGCTGGGCTGCTACACCGCTGCGGCGCTGGGTGGCGCGTTCGCCGGCAGCGTGGCAATGCTCGCGGGCTGGCGCACGCTGCAGGGCTTCTCGATGGCGGCGATCCTTGTGTGCTCGCGCGCGGCCGTGCGTGACCTGTACCCGGCGCACGAGGGCCCGCACGTGATGGCGCGCGGCCTCACGGGCCTGGGCATCGTCGGGCTGATGGCGCCGCTGCTCGGCGCATGGCTGGTGCAGGGCGCGGGCTGGCGCTGGGTGATGGCGGCAATGGCCGTCTATGCCGCGTTGCTGTTCGCGCTTTGCTGGCGTTCCTTCGGCGAAACGCGCAAGCCGCCGGGCGAGGGCGAGCCCTCCGCGCCCAAGGGCAGCACGCGCACCGTGTTCGCGACCCGCTCGTTCCGCGCCTGGGCCTCGGTGGCCGCGGCCACCTACGGCGGGCTCTTCTGCTTCCTGCTGCTGTCGCCGATGGTCTACATCGGCTATCTGGGCTGGTCGCCCGCCTGGTATGGCTGGATCCCGGCCGGCGGCTCGCTGGTCTACATCTTCAGCACCACCATGTGCCGCACGCTGCTCAGGCGCTACGGGCCGGTGCGCACCGTGCGACTGGGCGCATCGCTGAGCCTCACCGGTGCCGTCATCCAGGCGCTGGGCTGCTGGCTGATGCCGCTGAGCGCGGTGCCGCTGCTGGCCGGCCACGCGGTCTACTGCCTGGGCCACGGCATCCACCAGCCCTGCGGGCAGGCGGGCGCGGTGGGCGACCTGCCGCACCTGGCGGGCCGGGCCGTGTCGTGGTCCGGCTTCGGCATGATGATGGTCGCGTTCTGCGCGGGGCAGATCGCCGCGCTTTTCGTCGACGCCGATTTTTCCAACGGCGCCTGGCCGATGGTCGTGCCGATGCTGCTGGCCGGCAGCGTGCTGGTGACGGTCGCGTTCTTCTGGCTGCCGCGTCTGCAACACCCGAAAAAGGAAACCACACCATGACCCGTTTGAATGTCGTTCGCGAAGGCGATGGCCCGATCGTCGTGCTCAGCCATGCGCTGGGCTGCGACCTGAGCATGTGGGACGGCGTGGCTGCGCAGCTCTCGCGCGCCCACACGGTGCTGCGCTACGACCACCGCAACCACGGCGCCTCCGAGGTGATGCCGGGCGCGCTGCGCATCGAGACGCTGGCGCAGGACGCGGCCGAGTTCATCCGGCGCGAGGCGGGCGGCGAGCCGGTGCACTTCGTCGGCCTCTCGATGGGCGGCATGACGGCGCAGGCGCTGGCGGTGCGGCATCCCGAACTGCTGAAGACGGTGGTGATCGCCAATTCGGCCGCCTACTACCCCGACCAGTCGCCCTGGCGCACGCGCGTCGAGACGGTGGCCGCCAGGGGAGTGGCTGCCATCGCGCCCGGTGCGGTGGCACGTTGGCTCACGCCGGCCTGGGCCGCCACGCCCGAAGGCACGGAGGCCGCGAAGAAGCTGCACGACGTGCTGGTGCGCACCGACGCGCAGGGCTACATCGAGAGCTGCAATGCCGTGGCTGCCATCGACTTCCGCGAAAGCAACCACCGCATCGCAGTGCCCACGCTGGTGATCGGCGGGCTGCAGGACGAGGCCACGCCGATGGCCATGTCCGATGCCATGGTCGCCGCCATTCCGGGCTCGCGCCTGGCCACCATCGACGCGGCGCACCTCAGCGCGGTCGAACGGCCGGTGGAGTTCACGCAACTGCTGATCGATTTCTGGCGCAGCCTTTGAGCGGTGCCGGCCGGGCGAGCGGCCTAGGTGTATCCCGTATTTCGTGCGAATAACGGTTGTGAATGATCGATGATCGATCAAAAGGCCTCTGAATAGATTGTGACGGGGCCCGGGTGTTCCTAAAGTCCACCCCCATGCATCGCTCCATCGCCACCGTCTCGCTCAGCGGCACGCTCCGCCAGAAGCTCGAAGCCGTCGCCGCCGCCGGCTTCGACGGCATCGAGCTGTTCGAGGCCGACTTCATCAACTTCAAGGGCACGGCCGCCGAACTGGGCCGCATCGCCGGCGACCTGGGCCTGAGCATCGACCTGTACCAGCCGTTCCGCGACTTCGAAGGCATGCCCGAGCCGCAGTTCCGCCGCAGCCTGGAGCGCGCCGAGCGCAAGTTCGACCTGATGCAGGCCATGGGCGCGCCGATGGTGCTGTGCTGCTCCAACACCTCGCCGCTGGCCATCGACGACCCGGCGCTGGCCGCGGCCCAGTTGCACGAACTGGCCGAGCGCGCCGCGCGCCGCAACCTGCGCGTGGGCTTCGAGGCACTGGCCTGGGGCCGCCACACCTCGCTGTACGGCCAGGCCTGGGAGATCGTGAAGCAGGCGAACCATGCGCACCTGGGCCTGATCCTCGACAGCTTCCACACGCTCTCGCTGAAGGACGACCCGGCCGGCATCGCGGCCATTCCGGGCGACAAGATCTTCTTCCTGCAGATGGCCGACGCGCCGCTGCTGTCGATGGACGTGCTGCAGTGGGCGCGCCACCATCGTTCGTTTCCGGGGCAGGGCGACTTCGACGTGGTCGGCTTCTTCGAGCAGGTGCTGCGCGCCGGCTACACGGGGCCGCTGTCGCTGGAGATCTTCAACGACATCTTCCGCGAGACGCCCAATCGCCGCACCGCCGTGGACGCGATGCGCTCGCTGCTGTACCTCGAGAGCGAAGCGCGCGGGCGCATGGCCGGGCCTTCGCAGCCGCGCGGCGTGACGCTGTTCGACCCGCCGCCGGTGCCGGCGCTCTCGGGCCTGTCGTTCATCGAGTTCGCCGCCGACGAGGCTTCGGCCGCGAAGCTCGCAACGCTGGTGAAGCAGCTCGGCTTCCGCCGCATCGGAAGGCACCGTTCCAAGGCGGTGACGCTGTACCGCCAGGGCGAGATCAACCTGATCGTCAACGCCCAGCCCGATTCCTTTGCGCGCGAGCGCTTCGACGCGCACGGCACCTCGGTGTGCGCGCTGGGCGTGCGCTGCGACGATCCGCTCGCGGCCGTGGGCCGCGCCACCGCCATGCGCTCGCAGCGGCACGACAGCCCCGTCGGTCCGAACGAACTGCGCGTGCCGGCCATCGTGGCGCCGGGCGGCAACCTGATCCATTTCGTGCCCGAGGCGCTGGGCGCCGACGGCCTGTACGAAGTCGACTTCATCCTCGAGGACGAAGGAGCCGGCGCCAACGACGCCGGCCTCGAGCGCATCGACCACGTGGCGCTGGGCCTGGCGCTCGACCAGCTCGACACCTGGGTGCTGTTCACGCGCGCCGTGCTCGGCCTGGAGCCCGGCGAGAGCCTGGAGCTGGCCGACCCGTTCGGGCTGATCCGCAGCCGCGGCGTCGCCAACGCCGACCGCAGCCTGCGCCTGGTGCTCAACGTGTCGCTGAGCCAGCGCACCCGCACCGCGCGCACGCTGAGCGTGACCGGCGGCGGGGCGGTGCATCACATCGCGCTGAGCTGCGAGGACATCTTCGAGACGGCCGCGAAGCTGCGCGCCAACGGCACGCGCTTCGTGCCGATTTCCGAGAACTACTACGACGACCTGGCCACGCGCGTCGACATCGAGCCCGCGCTGCTGGAGCGCATGCGCGAGGCGGGCGTGCTCTTCGACCGCTCGCCGGCCGGCGACTACCTCCACATCTATACCGAGAGTTTCGAGGGCGGACTGTTCTTCGAGGTCGCGCAGCGCGTGGGCAGCTACGACGCCTACGGTGCCCTCAACGCACCGGCGCGCATGGCCTCGCAGGCGCAGGACTGATCGCAGATTGACTTATTGATTGACCGACAGAGAGCCGATTTCATTTTTTTCGTCACCACTGGAGACAACACATGGCAAGCAACACAGCCCGTGAGCCGCAAGGCAGGCACCAGTCGAAGAAGGCCGCGGCAAGCGGCTGGATCGGCTCGGCGCTGGAGTACTACGACTTCTTCATCTACGCCACCGCCGCGGCGTTGATCTTTCCGCAGATCTTCTTCCCGAAGGGCGACCCGACGACGGCCATCGTCGCCTCGCTCGCGACCTACGGCGTGGGCTATGTCGCGCGCCCCATCGGCGCCTTCGTGCTCGGCCACTGGGGCGACACCCACGGGCGCAAGCAGGTGCTGGTGCTGTGCATGTTCCTGATGGGCTTCTCCACCGTGGCCGTCGGCCTGCTGCCGACCTACGACCAGGTCGGCCTGCTGGCACCCGTGCTGCTGGTCGTGCTGCGCCTGATCCAGGGCTTCGCGGTGGCGGGAGAGATCTCGGGTGCTAGCTCGATGATTCTTGAACACGCACCCTTCGGGCGCCGCGGCTTCTTCGCGAGCTTCACGCTGCAGGGCGTGCAGGCAGGCCAGATCCTGGCGGCCGCCGTGTTCCTGCCGCTGGCGCACTACATGCCGGAAGAGGCGTTCAACTCGTGGGGCTGGCGCATTCCGTTCCTGCTGAGCTTCCTTGTCATCGTGGCTGGCTACATCATCCGCCGCGAGGTCGACGAGACGCCGGCCTTCGCCGAAGTCGACAAGAAGGGCGAGACGGCCAAGGCGCCGATCATCCAGGCCTTCACCGACAGCTGGGCCGATATGCTGCGCGTGGTCTGCATGGCGCTGATGAACGTCATTCCGGTGGTGGCCACCGTGTTCGGCGCGGCGTATGCCGTGCAGGCCGCCTACGGCATCGGCTTCCAGAAGGACGTGTACCTGTGGATTCCGGTGCTCGGCAACATCCTCGCCGTGATCGTCATTCCGTTCGTGGGCAACCTGTCGGACCGCATCGGCCGCCGCCCGCCGATCGTCTTCGGCGCGCTGGTCTCGGGCCTGCTGTCGTTCGTGTACCTGTACGCCATCAGCATCCGCAACGTGCCGCTGGCCATCTGCATGTCGCTGCTGATGTGGGGCGTGGTCTACCAGGGCTACAACGCGACCTTCCCGAGCTTCTATCCGGAGCTGTTCCGCACCCGCAACCGCGTGTCGGCCATGGCCATCTCGCAGAACATCGGCACCACCTTCACCGCGCTGCTGCCGGCTCTGTTCGCTGCCGTCGCGCCTCCCGGCTCGACCAACGTGTGGTTCACCGTGGGTGCCATCACCCTCGCGGTGACGGTGCTGGCGGCCCTGGCCGCGTTGAGCGCCCGCGAGACCTACCGCATCCACATGCGTGACCTGGGCGACCCGAACGCGGTGCCGGTCGACAAGCAGGAGTACGACCGCATGCGCGAGCAGACGATGCAGGAAGCGCGCCTGGCCAAGGCTGCCGCCTGAGAGGCCATTCGCAGGACGAAGACCTTTCGCCTGCCAAGGGTTGTGGCGCCGGGAAGAATGGCGCCATGACCTCCACATCTTCCCCCTCCCGCCTCAAGATCGACTTCGTCTCCGATGTGTCCTGTCCCTGGTGCGCCGTTGGCCTGAGTTCGCTCGAGGCGGCGCTCAGGAACGTGGCACCGGATATCACGGCAGAACTGCACTTCCAGCCCTTCGAGCTGAACCCGCAGATGCCGCCCGAAGGCCAGGACACCTTCGAACACCTCAACCAGAAGTACGGCTCCACGCGCGAGCAGCAGGCCCAGTCGCGCGAAATGATCCGCCAGCGCGGCGCGGCGGTGGGCTTCGAGTTCAGCCCCGAAGGCCGTCCGCGTGTCTACAACACCTTCGACGCGCACCGGCTGCTGCATTGGGCAGAACTGGAGAGCCCGCAGAAGCAGGCGACGCTGAAGAAGCTGCTGCTGAAGGCCTACTTCACCGACAGCCAGAATCCCTCCGACCCCGAAGTACTGGTGCGCGCCGCCACCGAAGCGGGGCTCGACCCGGTCCGTGCACGCCAGATCCTGGACAGCGACGAGTTCGCGCAAGAGACTCGCGAGCGCGAGCGCATGTACACCGACGCCGGCATCCACTCGGTGCCCGCGATCATCATCAACGACCGCCACCTGATCTCGGGAGGCCAGCCCGTCGAGGTGTTCGAGCGGGCCCTGCGCCAGATCGCCGGAGCTGCACCTTCGGGCCTTGCCACAGCCTGACTTGGCCGGTGCTCAGGCGCCAGCTTTGCGCAGCGTTACGACGGTAAAGAGCGTCAACGCGAAGGGGCTTGCGGCGGTTGAGGAGGCGTCCCTACAGTCCTCAATCACTGGAGCCCCGAAGATGAATAAGAAAAGCCTAATTGCCGCGCTCGCCCTCATGGCCGCGGCTTCGTTGCCGGCACTGGCGGACGAATACGGCAGGCACCCGTTCTATCTCCACGCCCTGTCCGACCTGCGCACCGCGGCCTGGAAAGTGGAGCACCGCCGCCCCGAGGACGGGCAGGTCTCGCGCGACGAGCAGGTGGTTATCGACGAGATCCACGCCGCCATCGGCGACCTGCAGCACGCCGCATGGCTCGACGGCAAGCCCGTCGAATGGCGCGAGCCCACCGATGCATGGATGCCGCCCGAAGGCCGCCTGCATGCGGCGGTCGACCTGCTGCGCAAGGTGCGCTCCGACGTCGCACGCGAAGAGGACGATCCGCGCTCGCGGCCGTTCCAGCAGCGCGGCCTCGCGCACGTCGACCTTGCGCTCGCCACCGCGCAGCACGCCATCGGCGACGTGCGCCGCCACGACATGCGCAGGGAGTGAGGGCCGTGCCGGCCACTACCGTCTTGCCGTTTTTCTCCACGCGGCGCGCATCGATGGCGCTGGGCGCCTGCGCGCTGGCGCTGCTCGCGGCCTGCGCGAGTACCGAGGGAAATCGCCGGCCGCTGGTTTCGGTGTCGCTGCCCTCGGCGCAGGTGAACGAAGCCACGCGCCTGCGCTGGCTCGATCGCGTGAGCTGGGGCGCCAATGCGAGCAGCGACGCGCAGCTCGCGAAGCGCGGCCTGTCGCTGTGGATGCGCGACCAGCTCAATCCGCGACCCGCGCCGCTGCCGCCGGCCGCGCAGGCGCAGATCGACGCGATGGAAATCTCGCGCATGCCGCTCGACCAGCTCGTGACCGAGCTCGACGCGCAGCGCAAGGCGGCCGATGCCTTGCCCGACGAAGACCAGAAGAAGGCGGCGCGGCAGGCCTACCAGCAGCGGCTCAACGCGCTGGTGCGCGAGGCCCAGCAGCGCTTCGTGCTGCGCGCGCTCTATTCGCCCAACCAGCTGCAGGAGCAGATGACCTGGTTCTGGATGAACCATTTCAACGTCAACCTGCGCAAGGACAACATCCGCGCGATGGTGGGCGACTACGAGGAGAACGCGATCCGCCCGCACGCGCTCGGCAGGTTCCGCGACCTGCTCGGCGCCACGCTGCACCACCCGGCGATGCTGCGCTACCTCGACAACGCGCAGAACGCCGCCAACCGCATCAACGAGAACTACGCGCGCGAGTTGATGGAGCTGCACACGCTGGGCGTGGGCAGTGGCTACACGCAGGGCGACGTGCAGGAGCTGGCGCGCGTGCTAACCGGCGTGGGCGTGAGCTACCAGCCGCTCGATGCGCCGCCGCCGAACGTGCGGCCCAACCTGCGCGCCGACTACGTGCGCAAGGGCCTCTTCGAGTTCAACCCGAACCGGCACGACTACGGTCCGAAGACATTGCTGGGCCAGCCGATACAGGGCAAGGGCCTGACCGAAGCCGACGAGGCGCTCGACCGTCTCGCGCGCGCACCGGCCACCGCGCGCTTCATCTCGCGCAAGCTGGCCGTGTACTTCGTCTCCGACGATCCGCCGCAGGCGCTGGTCGACCGCATGGCCGCGGCCTTCGCGCGCAGCGACGGCGACATCGCCGTCACGCTGAAGGCGTTGTTCGAGTCGCCCGAGTTCTCGGCTTCGCTGGGCCGCAAGTTCCGCGACCCGGTGCACTACGTGATGGCCGGCGTGCGGCTCGCATACGACGACCGCGTGGTGACCAACGTGAACCCGATGCTCGGCTGGATCAACCGCATGGGCGAGCAGCTCTACGGCCACGAAACGCCCGACGGCTATCCGCTCAACGAGGCCGCATGGGCCAGTGCGGGGCAGATGAACACCCGCTTCGAGATCGCACGGGCCATCGGCGCGAACGGTGCCGTGCTGTTCCGCGCGGACGACAAGGCCCCACTGGAGAAGCCCGCGTTTCCGCCGCTGGCCGACTCGCGCGCGGTGCGCACGATGCAGGGCAGCATGAGCGCGGACACGCGCGAGGCGCTGGCGCAGGCCAAGAACCCGCAGGAATGGAACACCTTCCTGCTGGCGTCGCCCGAGCTGATGCGCCGTTGACTAGGAAGAAGGACACACCGTGATGCAACGTCGAGAACTCCTGAAGCTCGCGGCCGCCGTGCCGTTCGCGGGCACCGCCGCCAGGGTGATGGCCGCACCGGCCACGGAGGGCGCCAAGCTGCTGGTCGTGTTCCTGCGCGGTGCGTATGACTGCAGCAACCTGCTCGTGCCCACCAGCAGCGACTTCTATTACGCCTCGCGCCCAAACATCGCCATCGCGCGGCCCGGCTCGCCCAACGGCGCGCTGCCTCTCGACGGCAACTGGGGCCTGCACCCCGCGCTGGCGCAGAGCGTGATGCCGATGTTCCAGCAGAAGCAGGCCTCGTTCATCGCCTTCGCGGGCACCGACGACCTCACGCGCAGCCACTTCGAGACGCAGGATTCCATCGAGCTCGGACAGGCGCTCGACAAGCGCCGCGACTACCGCTCGGGCTTTCTCAACCGGCTGGCCGGCGTGCTCGGCGCGGGGCCCGTCACCGACGTGTCGCCCATCGCCTTCACCGACCAGCTGCCGATCTCGATGCGCGGCAGCGCCAAGGCCGCCAACATGGCGCTGGCCGGCAATGCGCGCTCGGGCATCGACGCGAGGCAGAGCCAGGTCATCGCGGACATGTACCGCAACACCTCGCTGGCCCAGCCGGTGGCCGAGGGCTTCCAGGTGCGCGACGAGGTCATGCGCGCGGTGCAGGCCGAGATGGACGCCGCCAGCCGCAACGCCATGTCCGCCAAGGGCTTCGAGCTGGTGGCGCGCCGCATGGCGCTGCTCATGCGCGACCGCTTCGACCTCGGCTTCGTCGACGTCGGCGGCTGGGACACCCACGTGGGGCAGGGCGGCGCCACCGGCTACCTCGCCAACCGCTTCGAGGAACTGGGCCGGGGCGTGGCCGGTTTTGCGCAAGAGATGGGCGACGACGCCTGGCGCCAGACCGTGGTGGTCGTCATCAGCGAGTTCGGCCGCACCTTCCGCGAGAACGGCAACCGCGGCACCGACCACGGCCACGGCACCGTCTACTGGGTGCTCGGCGGCGGCCTTTCGGCGCAGGCGGGCGGGCGCATCGTGGGCGAGCAGCAGGCGCTGACGCAGGCAACGCTCTTCCAGAACCGCGACTACCCGGTGCTCAACGAGTACCGGGCGGTGTTCGGCGGGTTGTTCCAGCGGATGTACGGGCTGTCGCCGGCGCAGGTCGCGAAGGTGTTCGACGGCGTCGCGCCACGGGACCTGCGGCTGGTCTAGCCGGCAGAGCCGATGGCGGCCGCGGGACGACGGCCGGCTCTCTTCTTTTCTTGCCTCGAGGGGCCTGCGTTTCGCGACGCAGGCCCCTTTAGGTTTGCACCACTACGGTGCATTCAGGCTGCCGCATATACCCAATTTCGGTGATGGTTGAGACACAAATAGTTAACGAAGATAAATATATTCAACCCTCCCGACAGCTTTTTTGCGGAGCGTCTTCGCTTCGCCAAGGGCCTCCGCACTGCAACCAGTGCTCAACGCGGTTTCTGGAATTTCGCTTCCGGAACCGGCTCCGGCTGTCTGGAAACCCCGTTTCTCCGCCGGGCGCAACGCCCAACAACAAGAAAAGGAAACCGATGCTCTCGCCCAGTCAGACTGCTCTCGCCCGTTCCTGTGCCATCGCCGGCGCCATCCTGGTCCTTGCTTCCTGCGGGGGCGGCTCGGGGGGAGGAGGCAGCTTCGTGCCGCTGACGCCGGTTGCCCAACCGCAGCCCCAGCCCGAGACGCCCGTCGCGACGCATGCGATCGGCGGCACTCTCAGCGGCATCACCAGCGGCAAGCTCGTGCTGCAGAACAATGCGGGCGATGACCTGACGCTCACGGCGGACGGCAAGTTCAGCTTCGCGACTCCCGTCAAGGAGGGCAGCGCCTACGCCGTCACCGTGCGCACCCAGCCGCTGTGGCAGTTCTGCACCGTGGGCAATGGCAGCGGCAATGCAGCCGCGGAGATCACCGGCGTGACGGTCAGCTGCGCGGAGGCTCAGGCGACGGTCTCGACACTGGCCGGCTCGGGCACCGAGGGCAAGCTCGACGGCGACGGGCTCGCAGCCGAGTTCGCCAGGCCGAGGGGCGTGAGGGTGGACGCCGCCGGCAACCTCTACGTGATCGATGCCCGGTACAAGCTGATCCGCAAGGTTTCTCCCTCGGGAACTGTCACGACCGTGGCGGGCAGCGGCGCTGGCGGAACTCTCTCCGATCCTTTCGACCTGGCGCTGGATGCCGACGGCAACATATATCTGACCGAGCTCATGGGCAACACGGTTCGCAAGGTCACGCCGGCAGGGGCGGTGAGCACGCTGGCGGGGTCCGGCAGCTTCAGTTCGGTCGACGGGCACGGCACCAGCGCATCTTTCAACCAGCCTTCGGGCGTTGCCTTCGACGCGCAGGGCAACCTTTTCGTCGGCGACTCGCAGGGCCAGAAGATCCGCAAGATCGCACCCGACCTCGAGGTCAGCACCTTCGCGGGCTCGGGCGCCCAGGGCACAGCCGACGGCACCGGCACCAGCGCGACCTTCAGCGTGCCCGCCGGCATCGCGATGGACGCGGCGGGCAACATGCTCGTGACCGAATTCGGCAGTCACGTGATCCGCAAGATCACGCCGCAGGGCGTGGTCACGACGCCGTTCGGCAAGCGGAGCACAAGCGGTTCCGTCGACGGGAAGGGCAACGACGCGACCTTCTCCTTCCCGGTGGGCATCGCGATCGACTCCAGCGGCAGCCTCTACGTGGCCGACAGCACGACCCACGTGATCCGCAGGATCACGCCGGACGGCATGGTCAGGACCCTGGCGGGTACCGCGGGCAACTCCGGGGCGAAGGACGGTGTCGGCAAGGCGGCGTCGTTCAATCTGCCCTACGGCGTCGCAGTGGACGCCGCGGGCAACGTCTACGTGGCCGACCAGTTCAACCACAAGATCCGCAAGATCACGCCGACCCCCGCGCCCTGACGGGCCCGCGGCCTCATGCGCCATGATCCGGGCAGACGCGAGACGCGAGAAGGATCGAGAGAAACATGGCCGTGATCGACGAACACCTGCGAACGCCCGAGCTGCAGCGGCTCGGCCTGTCGGCCCCGTTGATGCAGCTGGCGGCCGGCCAGTGCATCCACCAGGCATTCCGCGACTCCTGCCTGGGGCCGCCGTTCTATGCCTACCGCGGTGCCGGCGTGCCGGACGGGCCGACGCTGGTTCCGCTGTGGGACCACGGCAGCAGGGTCTGTGGCGTCCGGGAGAAGGAGGGCGGGCTGGAGTTCATCGAGTTCAGCATCGAAGACCCGGCCGGGTTCGAGCGGCTCGCCGGCACGGAGCAGGGCTTCTGGGCAACGCGCTTCGACTTCCTGTACGAATGCGAGCTGCCCGACGAAACCCTGCGCGAGGCGGCTGCGCTGGTCGGCTTCCGTTTTCTGGAGCGGCATCTGGCAGAGCGGGAGGCGGCCGAGGAGCAGCTCGGAAGCTTCGGCAGCCATCGGGTATGGCTGCGGGAACTGGTCGCGGGCATCGACCGGGACGCGGCCGCCGGCTGATCGCCGGGCGGGGCTCGCGGCCGGACAGCCGAGAATCCCCGCATGCCTCACGCCGTTTCCCTTCTTCGCGCTGCGCGCCTCGCGCGAAGCGCCAAGCCTTTTCTTGCCCGTGGAGGCTTCAAGCGCGAGCGTTGTGCAGGCTGCCGCCTGGTGCCCAGCCATTGCATGTGCGCGCTGCGCCCTTCGGTCGCGACGCGTGCCGGCGTCTGCCTGATCATGGCGGACATCGAGCCGCTCAAGCCCACCAACACGGGCTGGCTGGTTGCCGACGTGGTGGCCGACACCTTCGCCTTCGGCTGGGCCCGTACCGAAGTCGATCCGGCACTGCTGGCGCTGCTGGGCGATCCGCAATGGCAGCCGTACGTGGTGTTTCCGGGGCAGTACGCGGAGCCGGAGCGTGTGGTCCTGAGCGTCGGGGCGGCCGGTCCTGAGTCCTCCGGCGGCATCGGCAAGCGCCCGCTCTTCATCCTGTTCGACGCCACCTGGGCCGAGGCGCGCAAGATGTTCCGCAGGAGCCCTTACCTCGACCGGCTGCCGGTGCTGAGCCTGAGGCCGGAACAGATCACGCAGTACAAGCTGCGCAATTCCGGTCGCGAAGACCATTTCTGCACCAGCGAGGTGGCCGCGATGTGCATGAGCCTTGCGGGCGAACATGCCGCCGGGCAGACGCTGGAGGCCTATCTGCCGGTGTTCACGCACCACTACCTGCGCGCGAAGAACCAGCAGCCGATTGCATGGGACGGTGCCGAGCACCAGCGGCTGCGCGAGGTGCTGGCCGCGCGGACCTGACGACGCTCCGCGGGGCGGGCGTCAGGCGATCATCGACTCGAGTTCCGCCGCCAGCTCGCGCGGCGCCGGCATTTCCTGGACGATGTCTTCCGTGATGCCGGCAGCCATTGCCGACTCGCTCGGCCAGGTGCCGCCGAGGTTGCCCAGGTCCACGCCCTGGCGCTCCAGCGCCACGCGCCACACGGCCAGGTGCAGGATGCCGCCGAGCGCATCGGCGTGTTCCGACTTGTCGGGGCTCACGAAGCTGGAAAGCCCGCCCACCAGGTCGGGGGCGAAGCCCCAGCGCTGCGCCAGCGAGGCGCTCACGTCGCCGTAGTGGTAGCCGAACTCGACGAGCTCCAGTTGCGCACGCCCCAGCGCCTCGAAGGGGTGGAGGGCGTTCAGCGCGGCCACGCGGCCGGGCATGGCCTGGGCCATGATCAGGTGGCCGATGGCATGCATGCTGCCCGCGGTGAAGGCCAGGTTGGGGTCGACGAGCCGGGTCTTGGACGCCAGGTACCTCGAGACCGAGGCCACGCGCAGGCTGTGGGCCCAGAAGGCCGGGAGGCTGACACCCTCGACCTTCCTGAAGGCGCCTGCGAGGCCCGAGCTCACGACCACGGAGCGGATCGCGGAAAGCCCGAGCATCAGGATCGCGCTCTGGATCGAGGAAATCTTGCGCCGCAGCCCGAAGAGCGGCGAGTTGATCATCTGCAGCACCTTGGCCGCGAGCACCTGGTCCAACTCGATGCGGTGCGCGACGGCTGCGAAGGACACGTCGTCGTCCCTCAGCATCTCCATCAGGTCGGACACCACCCTCGGAACAGTGGGGAGCGACTCGTCATTGGCAAAGAGTTCGTCGAGTGTCTTCATGGCGCTGATGAGGTGTTATTGCTGCCTTTGTATGCAATGGATTTTCCCCCAGCGCACAGGCCATTTGGGGCCTCCAGGAGTGCAAATCCGCAATTTCCACGGATTCCGGTGGGGGAGGGATTACCCGGGGTAGGGCGCACTTGGCGCCACGTACGGGCGTTTCGTCGCATGACAGTCGCTGTCGCGGCAGCGCGATGACATAGTCCGACCGACCCAGCAACAGCCACAGCAACAAGAAGAGAAGGACGCGCCTTGCCATGATTCACAGAGAACGCCTGACCGCCAGGCTGGAGGGAGACTTCGTCGTCTTCCTCATCGGGATGCGCATCAACCAGCCGCTGAAGCTGCACAAGTGGCTGCCCGTCGCCGCCGCCATGCCCCGGATGCTCAAGGAGCTCAAGCAGCAGCCGGAGCGCGGCCTGCTGCACGCCGAGCTGTGGTTCTCGCGCACGATCCTCGTGCTGCAGTACTGGCGCTCCATGGAGCAGCTGCTGGCCTACGCGAAGGACAAGGAGGCCGAGCACCTCCCGGCATGGAAGGCCTTCAACAAGGCCATCGGCACCGACGGCTCCGTCGGCATCTGGCACGAGACCTACGCCGTGTCGCCCGGCACCTACGAGAACATCTACGTCAACATGCCGCCGTTCGGGCTCGGCCGGGCGGGCAGCCTCCAGAGCGTCACGGAAGCCCATCGCTCGGCGGCTGCGCGCCTGAGGGCTACGAAGACGCAGGAGTGACGACCGGCGCATGCCGCGCCATCAGCTCGACCACCCAATCGATGAACACCCGCAGCTTGGCGCTGACATGCCGGTTCGGCGGGAACGCCAGGTACAGCGGCATCGGATCGAAACTCCAGCCCTCGAACAGCGGCACCAGCTCGCCGCCGGGTACGTGCGCCTTCGCCATGTATTCGGGCAGCCAGAGCACCCCCAGGCCCGCGAGCCCTGCCGCGAGGTACGCGTTGCCGTCGTCGACCGAGAGCACGTAGCGGCCCTGCACCTCGATGCGCTCGCCGTCGCGGTGCATCGCATACGGAAAGGTCTTGCCGTTGCGCGGCCACAGGAAGCCGACGATGCGGTGATGCGTGTCTTCCAGCTCGCGCGGATGGGTGGGCGTGCCGGCGCGCTCCAGGTAGCCCGGCGCCGCATACACGCCGAGCTGCAGGTCGCCCACGCGGCGCGCCATGAGCGACTGGTCGGTGAGCTTGCCGCCGCGCACCACGCAATCGACGTTCTCGCCGATCAGGTCCACCACGCGGTCGCTCACGCCCATGTCGAGCTGGATGTCGGGGTAGCGCTCGTGGAAGGCCGGCAGCGCCGGCACCAGGATCATGCGGGCCAGCGGGCTGGGCACGTCCACCCGCAGGCGGCCCCGGGGCGAGGCCGAGGCGCCCGAGAGGCTGGTCTCGGCGTCGTCCATGTCGGCCAGCAGGCGCACCACGCGCTCGTAGTAGGCCGCGCCGTCGGCCGTCAAGCCGACCTTGCGCGTGGTCCGGTTGAGCAGCTTCACGCGCAGCCTCGCTTCGAGTTGCTGCACCAGCTGGGTCACGCTGGTCTTGCTCATGTGAAGCGTCTCGGCCGCCTTGGTGAAGCTGCCTGCCTCCACCACGCGGGCGAAGGCCTGCATTGCGTCGAAACGGTCCATGTGCGCTGTTCCCCGGTTGCCGATTGTTTGGTTTCCCCAAACAGTCATTGTCGGCATTGCCCGTTTATCTGCGGCGCGCGCTTTCCTAAAGTCCCTTCATCCCATTCATTCATTGAAGAAGCAACAAGGAAAGCAGCTCATGACCAAACGCGACGTCGTCTTCCCGCCCGGGCGCCAGGCGCTCTACGAAAAGAACCACTACTCGCCGGCAATCCGCTCCAACGGATTCCTGTTCGTCTCGGGACAGGTCGGCAGCCGCGAGGACGGCTCGCCCGAGCCCGATCTCGAAGCGCAGGCGCGCCTGGCATTCAAGAACCTGAACGCGGTGCTGGGCGCGGCGGGCTGCACCTTCGACGACGTGGTCGACGTCACCATCTTCATCGTCGATCCGGAAGCGAACTTCGAGACGGTCTGGAAGGTCGTCCCCGAGTACTGGGGAGACGCACCGCACCCGACGCTGACTGGCATCGGCGTGACCTGGCTCTACGGCTTCAAGTTCGAGATCAAGGTGATCGCGAAGCTGCCCGGCACCGCCGAGGGGTGAACGGCCGGCGATGATGAGGGCCTGGGCTACAGTGGCCCATCGCAGTCATCGCACCAATCAAGGCCGTGAACGAAGAGAGCGAAAAAATCGACTGCCCGCAGCACGGCCGAACGGCACTGGCCACCGTCTGCGGGCACCTGGTCAACAACCATGGCGTTCCGCTGGGCTTCATCGAGAATAGCGACGACCCCGACAACAAGCAGGGCTGGTGCTATGCCTGCGAGTTCGTCTATCTGCAGGAAGAGGACAAGACGGAGCGATTCGTTGCGTTCACCGACTTCGCCGTGGTTTGTTCTGAGTGCTATGACGGGATCAAGGCGCATCACCAGTTCGACCGGCCCGAAGACGATGCGCAGGGATGACGGCTCTTCTGCGCTGATTTCGTGCCGACTGCCTATCCGGCCTCCAAGGGTCCAGCGCGCTTGTATGTGTTGAGGAGCAGCCCGGACGGCGTCGTCTTCGTGCTGACGAGTTCGAAGGAACACCCCGGCGTCCCCTCGGCAAAGAAGCGCTTGCCCGTACCCACCAGCACCGGGTAGACGATCAGCAAGACTTCATCCGCAAGCCCATGCTCCAGCAGCGTCGAGGTCAGCGTGGAACTGCCCCACAGCACGAGGTCCGGGCCAGCCTGCGACTTGATGCGCCGCACGCCTTCGACGACATCCGGCCCGACGCCCTCGAACGGACCCCACGCGAGGCTTTCAGGGCGATGGGTGACCACGAACTTGGTGGCCGCATTCAAGCCATCCGCCATCGGACCGGGCGGCACCTTCGGCCAGAAGTCCGACCACATGTCGTAGGTGCGCCGGCCCAGCAGCAGATCGAAGCGCGCGCCGTGCGCGGCGAGCACTTCATCCCGGCCGGCCGGCGTCCGGTAGGGCACCGTCCAGTCGGCATAGGGGAAGCCGTCTTCGCCGGAGGACTGGATCACGCCATCCAGCGATACGTGCTCCATGAGCTTGAGATTTCTCATTCGGGTCTCCGTGTTTGGTTGTTGGGGTTGGAGGGGATGAGGATGCTGAAGCGTCTTCGGCCTTTGTGCAACTCAATTGGCACGGGTGCGGCGAATGGAAGCAGACCTCGACAGTGATTGCGATCTTCAGGGGTTGCAGGCCACATGGAGCGGAGACAACACGCTCTAGCGCTGCGCAACACGACCTGGGGCAGATCGTGCTGGGGGAAGGCTGCAACAAGACGGTGCCCGTGATCGCTCCCGCGTTACTCGCCGGCCAGCCGGTCCCGCCGCATGGCGCGCCATAGCGCGAGGTCGTAGGTGATCTTCAGAAGCCCGCACGCGATGAGCGGCAACGAGATCCATCCGGCCGCGAACAGCGCGCCGCTGAGTGTCGGGCTGATGGCTGCGGCCAGGCTTCGCGGCACGGCGGTAAAGCTCGCGGCCGCACTGCGTTCGGCCGGCGTCACCACCGCCATCACATAGGCCGTTCGCGTGGGCACGTCCATCGAAGACAGCGAGCTGCGGATCATCAGCAGGCCGAGCGCCACCGGCAGGCTCGGCGCCAGCGCGGCGAGCACGAGGCAGACGTTGGCCGGCAGGTGCGTGAAGACCATGGTGTTGAGCAGGCCGATGCGCTGCGCGACCACCGGTGCCGCCAGTTGCGATGCCGCGCCCAGCAGGCCGGTCCAGAAGAAGAACACGCCGGCCTGGGCCAGCGAGAAGCCGAAGCGCTCCAGCAGCCAGAGCGACATCAGCGCGTTGACCGTCAGCCCGCCGGCGAAGGCGTCCACGCTGAAGAGCGCCGCCAGTCGCATCACGACACCGCGCGAGGGCCCGAGGGGTGCGGGCGCGACGGGCAGGCTGTCGGCGCTGCCGGCGCCTGCATGGGTTGGCAGATTCCGATAGAGCCAGAAGACGACCAGTCCGATCGCGGCATAGACCACGAACATTCCGCGCAGCGCATCGAGCCGCCCGAACCCGGTGTGTCGCACCAGCCAGTCCGGCACCGCCGCTGCCAGCGCCCCCAGCGCTGCGCACAAGGCGCCGAGCAGGCTGTAGCGGGCGAAGAGCGCGGTTCGCGCATGTTCTTGCGCCGCGCTTGCCAGCCGTGCGTGCTCCAGGGGAAGAAATACGCTGACGTCGCCGGAGCTGGGATTGAGCGTGCCGACCAGCGCGACGATCAGCAACGGCCAGAACGAGGAAAGGCCCGCGAAGCCGATGCCGGTGGCGGCCATCAGCAAGGCCGCGCCGCGAAGCAATCGCCCCGCCGCGAAGCGATACCCCCAGGCACCGACCGCGAGCGTCGCGAGTGCCGAGCCCAGCATCGTTGCCGTGCTGACGATGCCGACTTCCAGCGTTCCGAGCCCGATCGACAGCAGGTAGGCCGGCAGCAGCACGGCCATGTAGCCGTCGCCGAAGGCGCGAAGGCCGCGGCCGACGAGCAAGGGCAGGGCACCCGGGTCGACCCCGGATGGCAGCAGGCGGGCGAGGCCGTGGCGTGGTCGGGACACGGGGCTTGTCTGTTCGGCTCCTGAAGGGGCTCGGGCAGTCATGCTGAATCTTTCAACGCAGCAAGGGCAGCGCGAAGGTCACCGCCAGTCCCAAGGCCGCGCAGGCTCCCAGCAGCGGCATTACCCCGAGCTTGAATCGGAACAGCGCAATCACCGCGGCCACTGCGATCAGCGCCGAGGCCGCGTCGAAATGGCCGCCGAAGCCCTTGGGCCACAGCACGTGGTAGGCGAAGAAGAGCGCCAGGTTCAGGATCACGCCCACCACCGCCGCCGTGATGGCCGACAGCGGCGCGGTGAAGCCCAGCTTGCCGTGCGTGGCCTCGATGGCGGGGCCGCCGGCCAGCACGAAGATGAACGACGGCAGGAAGGTGAAGAAGGTCACCACCGTTGCTGCCAGCGCGCCCGCCAGGAACATCGAGTCGGGCCCCAGCACCTGCTTGAGCCAGCCGCCGACGAAGCCGACGAAGGCCACCACCATGATCAGCGGCCCCGGCGTGGTTTCTCCCAGCGCCAGCCCGTCGATCATCTGTGCGCCGGAGAGCCACTGGTAGTGCTCGACTGCGCCCTGGTAGACGTAAGGCAGCACCGCGTAGGCGCCGCCGAAGGTCAGCAGCGCCGCCTTAGTGAAGAACCAGCCCATCTGCGCGAGCGTGCTGTCGAACCCCAGTACCGCGACGAGGACTCCCATGGCCAGCAGCCAGAGGCCCAGCCCGAAGGCAATCACCTTGAGCAAGTGCCGGCGCGAGAAGCGGGCGTGCGGTGGCGTGGGCGTGTCGTCGTCGATCAACGCGGGGCCGTAGCCCTGCCTGGCGTTGCCGTGGCCACCCCCGAGCGCGAAGACACCGGGCGCCCATCGTGCGCCGAAGTGACCGATGAGGCCGGCTGCAAGCACGATGGCGGGAAACGGCGTGTCGAAAGCAAAGATGGCCACGAAGGCTGCGCCCGCGATGCCCCACATCCACCGGTTCCTGAGCGCGCGGCTGCCGATGCGGTGCGCCGCGTGCAGCACCAGCGCCGTGACCGCCGGCTTGATGCCGTAGAAGATGCCCGCCACCACCGGCACGTTGCCGAAACGCAGGTAGATCCACGACAGCGCGATCAGGATGAACAGCGAGGGCAGCACGAACAGCGCACCGGCCACGATGCCGCCCCAGGTGCGGTGCATGAGCCAGCCGATGTAGGTGGCCAATTGCTGGGCTTCGGGGCCGGGCAGCAGCATGCAGAAGTTCAGCGCGTGCAGGAAGCGCTTCTCGCTGATCCAGCGCCGCCGCTCGACCAGCTCGGCATGCATGATCGCGATCTGTCCGGCGGGGCCGCCGAAGCTGATGAAGCCGAGCTTGAGCCAGAAGCGGAAGGCTTCGGCGAAGGAGATGGGCTCGGGGCGCGCGGAAGACGCGAGTGAAGAAGTGTCGGGCAAGGCGGTGTCCACGGAAGGCTCCGTTGTGAGTCACCAGCGCTTGGACGGGACACCGTCTTTCCTTGCAGGCCGGGAGGCTGTTTTCCCGGGGGAAACCATCGTAGCAGAGCCAAAGCGCCATGAAAGGCCTTGCGCCGGAACGCGCGCCGCGACCAGTGCCATTGCCCCAAGGCCGCTCCGGTTTCGAGCTTGACGCCCGCCGTCGGCACCGCTTACATTGCCCCCGCCTCGTGATGAGCGGGGCCGGGTTTAGCAGCCCGCCGACATCCTGCGACGAAAGCCGCAGCTACCGCACTTGGTCTGCGGCTTTTTCGTTCGTGCCTCTTTTAGGCGGCTCGAACGGGAGGGCTCGCGCCCTGCCGGTTTCCGCAAGGATGTCCCGGTCTGCTAACCCGTTCGAGCTGCCGCCCTCGTTTAGCAGCGGGTGCGTCGGTTTCTGCAAATCGACATCCTTGGGAGGCCCATCCATGGCCAATGTTTCTTCAGATGACGCAGCAGGCACCAATGCTCGCTGCGCTTGCGCGTCCTATCGCCCCACCGCCCAGTTCAAACCCTTCGAATGGGTTCAAGGCGACCGGGTCGGCTTTTCTCAACAAGGGCAGGCCGCATTCCTGAACGATGCCCGCGATGTGGTGCAGGGCGCGCAGACGCTCGTGCAGTTGCTCGGCTGGGATGAAGACCGGCGCGATGCCGCTTCGTCCGATGCAGACCCCGCGCCGCTGTTCGATGCGTGTCAGCGCAGTTCGCTGCAGCGGCTTCTCTCGGCGACGCTCGGCCTTCTTCACGCACGGATTGAAATCCAGTGCGAGGCACTGACGGGATAGAGGCTGCCCGGCCGACGCGGAAAACCGGGCGACGCAATGACTTTCGTCAGATGGCAAGCGTCGCCTTTTCTTCCAGAATCGCGCGCCTGTGCCGCGGATGCGATCCGCGGACGCGAAGCTCGACAACGAAAGGGAAGAAGCAATGGGTTACGACGTCAGCAACCTTGCCGTCGATGTGCGCCTGATCAGGGAGCGTCTTGTTCCGTACATGCGCGCAGCCACCACGGATGGGCTGGATGACCTCGTGCGCGATGCGGCCCGGCGGCAACTCGTGGCCCACCATGCAGGTGCCTGGTGCAAGCGCGTCGTGAGCCTGGAGCGCGCCATCTACGCCAGCCAGGAGAAGGCCGTGCGTGAGCGCGCCGGCGTGCCGCCCGGGGAGCTCTCTTCACAGCCGCTGGGCGGCACGGGCATTCCCGGCTTCGACGCGTACCAGGCGCATTGGGGGCGTCCCTATTACATCGAAGCCGACGACGCCGAAGAGGCCCTGCGCGAGCTGGCGGCCTACGAGGCTTGCGACATCGCTGCAGGCAAGTCGGCCGTCGATGCGGTCGCGCTGCGCATGCTCGCGAAGCTCGACACGCGGCGCCATCTCGTCGGGCCCGGTGCCAGGCCCGAGGCACTCGCCGTGCTCGACGGCTTCTATCCGCTGGCCGCGCACCTGCCGCCGTCAGAGGGCGCCGAGGACAAGGCCATGACTCCCGATGCCTTGCAGGACCGGATGCGCCGCCGCCTCGAGCAGTGGCGGCACATCTGGGAATGCCGCGAAGACACCACGACGGAGATCGATGCCGAAGGCTTCATGTGGCCCGAGCCGGCGAGCGAGCTCGTGGGCTCGATCTCCTACGAGATCGTCAAGCTCGCGGCGCAGGTGCTGCCGAGCTGGCAGAGCCGGGGGCGGGTCTGGCCGACCGCGTTGTTCGAACGCATCGGCGTGGACGTGTCGCATGTCTTCGAGACGCCCGCCGCGCTGTTCGCCGATCTGCTGGGCGACTTCCCGATGCTCCGCGAGAAGATGCGGACCACCATCCATTTCAACTACTCGCTCGGCGGCTACGTGCCGCCCGAGAAAACGGGGCTGCTGGTCGAGCTGCTGCAGAAGCATCGCCGCGCGCTCATCTTCGCGTGGGACGAAGACTCCGGCGATGCCGACATCGAGGCGCTCGCGTCCGACTACCAGATGATTCTGGAGCCCGCGCTGCTGGCAGCACGCAATGGCTACGGTTTCGTGGAGGCCTCGGAAGTCCAGCTCTGGCCTGCGAAGGATGAACTGGTCGAGGAAGGCTGACGATTGAATTGAAAGGGCGCGGTGGTCTCGCTCACCGGTACGGTGGACTTTTGATCTGTCGATTGAACTGATCCAGCCGTTCCATGGGGCTCATTCGCCGCTGCGCAGCGGCACGTTCGTCGCGCTCGCGCTCCCGCGCATCCCGCTGCTGGTTTTCCTTGAACGACTGCATCTGCTGTTCCTTGTCCCGCTGTTCGCGTTCGCGCGTGCGCTTGTATTCGTCGTCCCTGCGCTTTTCCTCCTGCCACTTTTCGCGTTCCTCCCTCTCGTTCCACTCGTCGCGCCGGGGGCGACTTGCCGCCGATGCGTCTCTGTTCGATGTGCCGCTTGAAGATGCACACCCCGCGATGTTTGCAAGCAGCATCGTCAGCGACAAGGCGCCCAGGCATGCGCGCCTCGAAGGCCCTCCGTCCGGATGCATGGCGACGAGTCCCTCCGGTCGAAAACTGTTCTCGTGCTGTATCAGGCGCATGGGAGCTCCGTTGTCTTCCGCGTGTCTCAGCCGTTGCTCAGCCATGAAGACGGGTCCGCGAAGCTGCCGCGCACGCGCCAGCCGTCGGGGGTGAGTGCCATCACCTTGTCCGACAGGCCGTGGGGCCCGGCTTCGGCCTTGACCTTTGCCGCGGCGGCGCGCATCAGGTCGAGGATCTGTCCGGCGCTGATCGCCTGGCCCGAAGCCTCGAAGCTGGCCTTGCTGTCCATGTAGTAGAGGACGTTGCGGCTGGGGACCACCGTGAGCAGCTCGCCCTTGAAGTCCTTGGTCAGATCCTCCCAGAGGCCCGGCACCAGCAGCATGCAGGCCTCGAAGTCGTCCCCGGACACCAGGGCCTTGTAGAACACCAGGTCCTGCGTGCCGAGCTGGGGCAACACTTTCTCGAGCATGTTGTCGATCGCGCGGACATGCAGCTCCTCCGGGCTCAGCCCCAGGCTCGCCATGCCTTCGTTCGTCAAGGTGATGAACTGGGTCGGCGTGTCGAGCGCATAGGTCACCAGCAGGCCGCTGTCGCCCGCGAACGGGTAGGCCACCGGCGTCTGCGCCTCGCGATCGCCGCCCAGTGCCTCGATCTCGTCGAGCTCGGGCTGCACCGACCGAAGGAAATCAGCGGCCTTGATGCGGGGATAGGCGGACGATGGAGAAGGCGGGTTCGACGACATGGCGACGGATTGTCGAAGCGGCCTTCGCGTCGCCATAAGTGCACAAAGTCATGGAGCCGCCGCACGACCGGCGCCCATCGATGAACCCAGGGCGAGGCCCCGGCCGCTTCACTTCGTCGGCATCCTGTCGAACTTGACCAGCGCAGGGTCGAGGAAATCCCATTCGTACCCGCGCACGCCGTACGTGACCGCCTGCGGCTTGAACCGGCTCGGGTCGTCGAGGCTCGCGGCGTGCACGGTGATGACGTCGGGCATCGCCACGTAGGTCATGTACACGGGCGAGCCGCAGGTGGGGCAGAAGGCGCGGGTCTTGACGTTGCCGCTGTCGCCGACCATGTCCCACAGGGTGGCCTGGCCGGTCTGCCTGGTGCCGCCGCGCACGAAGCTGAGGTAGGAGCCGTGGCCGGTGCCGCTCTTGTGCTGGCAGTCGAGGCACTGGCAGTGGTTCTGGAAGATCGGCTCGGAGGGGATCTCGTAGCGGATCGCGCCGCATGCGCAACCGCCGGTGTAGGGGGCGTGGCTCATTTCGCTTTTCCTTCGGATGTTGATTGTTTCTCCAGCGAATCGGGCTGGGTGCAGCCAATCTAGGCGAGGCTGTGCGGGGCCGGGGAGTAACAAGTTCGTCGCGAGTCGGTGCGCAAAACTGGCCGATGGAATACGAAAGTAATGCGAAAGAGTTGCCAATACGGCGTCTTCTGCGGCGAGTTCTTACAACTTCGGCGCCGTTCGTGCCGCTTTCAGACGGTAAAGTCCTGTCTCCCGTTTCGGACTATTTCCGAATCTTTTCCCGCCGCCTCCCGCTTCCGCTCGCTTTCTCTTCTTCCATGTCCAACCTCATCGTGCACGGCGGTACGCCGCTGCGTGGCCGCATCACCCCTTCCGCCAACAAGAACGCAGTGCTGCCGGTGCTCTGCGCCACGCTTCTCACCTGGGAGCCGCTGCGCCTGCATGGCGTGCCCGACATCACCGACGTGCGCAAGATCCTCGACATCTTCCGCACCCTCGGCAGCGACGTGCGCATGGACCACGAGACGGGCACGCTCGAGCTGCATCACCGCGAGACCGCCTTCGACGCATCGCGCCACCGCCTGCCGGAGGAGATGCGCTCGTCGATCATGCTGGTGCCGCCGCTTTTGGCCCGCTTCGGCGTGGCTCGGCTGGAGGACAACGTCAAGGGCTGCACGCTGGGCGTGCGCGAGATCGATCCGCACGTGGAGGTGTTCCAGCGCTTCGGCGGCGAGGTCGAGCGCACCGAGGGCTCGCTGCTGGTGCGCAGCAAGGGCCGGCTGATGCCCACCGACCACTGGCTGGACTACGCCTCGGTCACGACCACCGAGAACTTCGTGCTGTGCGCGGCCGCCACGGACGGCGCCTCGACGCTGACCAACGCGGCCTCCGAGCCGCACGTGCAGGAGTTCTGCCGCTTCATGTCGATGATCGGCGTGCGCATCGAGGGCATCGGCACCTCGCGCCTCACGGTGCATGGCGGCGGCATGCTCAAGGGCGGCGAGTTCCGCTTCGACGAAGACTTCCACGAGATCACCACCTTCCTCGCGCTCGGTGCCATCACCGGCGGCGACGTGGTCGTGCGCAACAGCGCCCCCGAAAACTTCCCGCTGCTGGACCGCACCTTCGCCAAGTTCGGCGTGCAGATCGAGCACAAGGAAGGCTGGTCGCGCGCCATCCGTTCCGGCCCGCTGAAGGTGCAGACGCCGTTCACGAGCAACGTGCTCACCAAGGTCGAGGCGGCGCCGTGGCCTTACTTTCCGGTGGACCTGCTGCCGATCTTCATCGCGCTGGGCGTGCGTGCCCAGGGCAATGCGATGTTCTGGAACAAGGTGTACGACGGCGCGCTGGGCTGGACGGGCGAGCTCTCGAAGTTCGGCGCGCATGTGTTCTCGTCCGATCCGCACCGGCTCATCACCTTCGGCGGCAACCCGCTGACGCCGGCCGTGGTCGAGAGCCCGTACATCATCCGCGTGGCGATCGCGCTCTTCATGGTGGCGGCGAGCATCGAGGGCCGCTCCGAGATCCGCAACGCGGCGCCCATCCGGCGCGCGCATCCGCGCTTCGTGGAGAACCTGCGCAGCCTGGGCGTGCAGGTGGAGTGGACGAGCGAGGAGTGAATGAGCAGGCGGGCGAGGGCGCGGGGCGCCATCGCCGCCGTCAGAACGAAGGTACGGGGTTGCGCCCCTCGGTGAGCACGTAGGCGTCCTTGCGGTAGGTGTAGACCAGCGTGGTGTCGACGGTGTCCACGCGCCGGGCCTTGGCGCTGGCGGTGCGCTCGCCCTTGAATGCAATGCGAAGTTCGCCCGGGGCGCTGTCTTCGGCGTCCGCCGCCGCGAAGCGGGGTGTGCCGCTGATGTTGTAGCACTCGCGCAGCGGCGGGCTGTCGGGCTTCTGCATCTTCAGTACCTTCTCGCAGGCCTCGTCGGCGCCTTCGTTGGTGGCCGATAGCGGAATGGCCGAGACGAGGGGGCGCACCTTGGCCGTTTCGAGCCCGTACACCGACAGCCACTGGCCGCAGTAGCCCTGCCAGCAACTGCCGTTGGTGATGGCGAGCGCGAAACGCCGGGGCGCCATGCGTTCGACCGTCGTGTTGCCCATGAAACCCATGAAGCCGAGGTAGTCGACGGCGTCGTCGCGGCCCGTGAGTTTCCAGCCCTCGCTGCCTTGCTCGAAGAAGTAGGCGCCGAGCCATGCGCCGTCCGGGTGGCCGTTCATCGGCTGGCCGCGGTCGTCGACGGGCACGGCCTCGGTGAGCATCACGGCATGGGTTTCGTCGAGCCTGACCACTTCGCGCGGTGATACCTGCGCCTTCTGTTCTGCCTCGCTGCCGGGCACTGCCTTGCCGTCGTTGTCCATCTCGGGCAGCCGCACGATGTCGGGTTCTCCTTGCTTCGCGCTCGCGCCCCGCGAATCGGGGAACGCCAGCACCATGAGTTCGGCGCGCTTGAGGGTGGCGGAGGCAGTCGGCGGCGTGGCGGAAGAGGGTGCGGCCGCTGGTGCCGCCACCGCGGCTGCAGCTGCGGACGCCGGCGCGTCGTTGGTGGCCACGGGTGCTTCCTTCTGAGGACACCCGCCCAGGGCCAGCAGGCCGGCGATCGCTGTCGCGAGAACGGTGGTGCGTCGTGCCGGCTGGAGCGGTGTGTTCGGTGCGGCGTGGTTTCCTGGCATGGCCGCCATTCTGCCGAGGCATCATTGCGATGACCTTGCGGCCACAGCGCCCAACGGCTTGGCCGGAGAATGCCCGTCATCCGACAAAGGAGCGCTTTCGAATGACCACCTCGCTGCAGCAGATTCTCGGCACCGAACTCCCCCTCATCCAGGCCCCGATGGCCGGCATACAAGGCAGCGCGATGGCCGTCGCGGTCAGCAATGCCGGCGGCCTCGGCTCGCTGCCGGCCGCGATGCTGGGCATGGATGCCTTGCGCAGCGAGATCGCCGCGATCCGCGCGGGTACCGACAAGCCCTACAACGTCAACTTCTTCTGCCACACGCCACCCGTGCCCAGCGTCGAGCGCGAGGCCACCTGGCGCACAGCGCTGGCGCCTTATTACGCGGAGTTCGGCATCGACGCCGCGAGCATCCCGGCCGGGCCGGGCCGCAACCCCTTCAGCGCCGAGGTGGCCGACCTGCTGGCCGAGTTCCGCCCGCCCGTGGTGAGCTTCCATTTCGGGCTGCCTCCCGAGGCGCTGATGGCGCAGGTGCGTGGCTGGGGCTCGAAGGTGCTGGCCTCGGCCACCACGGTCGAAGAGGCGCTGTGGCTCGAGTCGCACGGCGTCGACGCGGTCATCGCGCAGGGGCTGGAGGCGGGCGGGCATCGCGGCCACTTCCTCTCGCACGACCTGACGAAGCAGCTCGGCACCTTCGGGTTGCTGCCGCAACTGGTGAAGGCAGTGAAGGTGCCGGTGATCGCTGCGGGCGGCATCGTGGATGCGGGTGGCGTGGCGGCGGCCATGGCGCTTGGCGCGGCGGGCGTGCAGATCGGCACGGCCTACATGCTCACGCCCGAGGCGACGACCAGCACGATCCATCGCGCGGCGCTCAAGGGCGAGGCCGCGCGGCACACGGCGCTCACCAATCTCTTCACCGGCCGGCCGGCGCGCGGCATCGTGAATCGCGTGATGCGCGACCTCGGCCCCATCGGCGCGGCGGCGCCGGAGTTTCCGCTGGCCACCTCGGCCATCGCCCCGCTGCGCGCCAAGGCCGAAGCGCAGGGCAGCGGCGACTTCTCTCCGCTGTGGTCGGGGCAGAACGCGACCGGTTGCCGCGAGATTCCGTCGGCCGAGCTCACGCGCGAGCTGGCGAAGGGATTCCGCTGAAGAAAGAAAAAGAAGAAAAGTAAAAAGAAGGAAAGAGAACCAGAGCCATGACCCAGCTTCACCTGCCCCTGAAGTTCCTCGCGCACGGCGCGCAATCCGATGTTCGCGAGCCGTGGCTGCTGGTGCTGATGCACGGCGTCGGCAGCAACGAGCAAGACCTCTTCGGCCTCGCGCGGATGATGCCGCCGCAGTTCCACGTGCTGAGCCTGCGTGCGCCCTATGTGCTGTCGCCCGACGCGTACGCGTGGTTCGAGTTCCAGGTGCTGCCCGATGGCGAGCGCCGCATCGACGAGGAACAGGAGCGCGAAAGCCGCTTCCTCGTCGGCGAGATGGTCGCCTCGGCCGCGCAGCAGCTCGGCGTGCCTCCCGAGCGCGTGATCGTGGGCGGATTCAGCCAGGGCGGGATCATGGCGCTGTCGCTGCTGCTGACCAGGCCAGAGAGCGTGCGCGCCGCGATGGTGTGGCACAGCCGGCTGCTGTCGCAGGTGGTGCCGCACATCGCGCCGCCCGAAGCCTTCGAGGGCAAGGCGCTGTGGGTGAGCCATGGCAGCGCCGACAACGTGATCCCGCCGAGCGCCGCGCAGGTCACGCGCGAGCTTGCGCGCACCCTGCCGCTGGCGCTGTCGGGCACGGACTTTCCGGGCGCGCACGAGATCCGTCCGGCCGAGCTGCAGGCCACGCTGGCGTGGCTGCAGTCGCTCAGTACGCAGGTGGGCGCGGCATGAAGGACTGACGGCACGAGCGACTGAACTTCCGCGTGACCGCTGCGTCACAGGGCGTTACGACGACGTGGCCCGGCTGCGACCCGAACTGGTGCACCATAGCCGCTCGCCTTCCTGACATTCCAGCACAAGGAAACGCCCTCATGCCCGAAAGCGACACCCGCGACACCCCCGAGTTCAGGCCGCGCCGCGAAACCCCCATAGGAACCATCGTCGTCGGCGTGCTCGTGCTGCTGGCGGCCGCGTTCTTCGGCTGGCGCTGGTACCAGCAACAGCAGCAGCCGCCCGAAGCCACGCCGGTGGCCGCGGCGCCGAACGACGGAGCGCCGCCCCCGCCGGCACCTGCGCCCGCACCTCAATCCCAGGAACCGCGAAACCCGATGGATGGAATCGCGGTGCCCGATGCGGGGCTCGCCAACGCCACCGATGCCGACACGCGCGTGATGAAGGCGCTCGTCGACCTGTTCGGCAGCAAGAACGTGGCCGACTTCCTGCAGTTCGACGGCATCGTGCGCCGCTTCGTGGCCACGGTGGACAACCTCGCGCGCGAGCAGGCGCCCGCGAGCGCATGGCCGGTGCAGCAGACGAAGCAGCGCTTCATCACGTCGGGGCAGGGCGACAAGCAGGTCATCGCCGCCAACAATGCGGCGCGCTACAACCCTATCGTGCTGTTCGCCGAATCGGTCGATCCGGCGAAGGCGGCCAAGGCCTATGCACGGCTCTATCCGCTCTTCCAGCAGGCGTATGAAGAGCTGGGTTATCCGGGGCGCTATTTCAACGACAGGCTCGTCGCAGTGATCGACCACCTGCTGCAGGCGCCCGAGCCCGCCGGCCCGGTGGCGGTGCGGCTGGTCGAGGTGAAGGGCGACATTCCCTCGCAGCGCCCGTGGGTGCGCTACGAGTACGCAGATCCGCAACTCGAGGCCATGTCCTCGGGGCAGAAGATCATGGTGCGCATGGGGCTGGAGAACGAGCGCAAGCTGAAGGCCAGCATGCGCGCCTTCCGCGAGCAGATCGCCACGGGCGACGTGGCCAAGAAGAAGCAGCCCTGACGCTGGCGGCAACCCGAGCTGCCCGGTGCCGTGGGCATCCTCCGGCGCGTCGTGTAGGCGTGCACCGATTGCATGCCGCGTGGATGTCGCCGAGGCTTGGTCTCCAAGATCAAGATCTCGAGGACAAGCGTATGAACCTGATGAGCGTCGACCTCTACCAGAGTGCCACCGATTCGGAGAAATTCCTCGCGCTTCCGGCCGGCACCGATCCCGCCGAACTCATGGGTCCGATGACCTTCGACCAGGACTATGCGCAGCTCCGGCGATACCGCGAGGCTTTCCAGTTCGATCCGTCCGAGGCCTATGCGGGCGTCAACGCCGCGAAGATCGCGGCGGACATCCTGACGGTGAAGTGGGCGACCTATCGCCGCGAGTCTTCGTCGTAGAAGGACGCGGCCCGATCGCTCAGGCCTCTTCGGCTTCCTCGCTGTACTCGCTCACCGGCACGCAGCTGCAGAACAGGTTGCGGTCGCCGTAGACGTTGTCGACGCGGCCGACGGGCGGCCAGTACTTGGCGTTCTTGAGCGCGGCCAGCGGGAACGCGCCGAGTTCGCGCGAGTACGGGTGGCTCCACTCGCTGCCCAGCAGGCTCGCGGCGGTGTGCGGCGCGTGCTTGAGCGGGTTGTCTTCCTTCGGCCAGACGCCTTCCTCGATGCGGCGGATCTCGCCGCGGATGGCGATCATCGCGTCGATGAAGCGGTCGAGCTCGGCCAGCGGCTCGCTCTCGGTGGGCTCCACCATCAGCGTGCCGGGCACGGGGAAGCTCAGCGTGGGCGCGTGGAAGCCGTAGTCGATCAGGCGCTTGGCCACGTCTTCCGCGGTGACGCCGCTGGTGTCCTTGAGCGGGCGCAGGTCGAGGATGCACTCGTGCGCGACGTGCCCGTTGGGGCTCGCGTACAGCGTGGGGTAGTGGTCCTTCAGGCGCGCGCTGATGTAGTTGGCGCTGAGGATGGCCGTCTCGGTCGCGGCCTGCAGGCCCTTGGCGCCCATCATGCGACAGTACATCCAGCTGATCGGCAGCACGGCTGCGTTGCCCAGCGGCGCGGCCGACACGGCGCCCACGCCATTCGACGACACGCCCGCCGTGGCATGGCCCGGCAGGTAGGGCACGAGGTCTTCCACCACGCAGACGGGGCCCACGCCGGGGCCGCCGCCGCCGTGCGGAATGCAGAAGGTCTTGTGCAGGTTCAGGTGGCTCACGTCGCCGCCGAACTCGCCCGGCGCGGCCACGCCGACCAGCGCGTTCATGTTGGCGCCGTCGACATACACACGGCCGCCGTGCTCGTGCACCAGTTCGCACAGCTCCTTCACGCGGGTCTCGAACACGCCGTGCGTGCTGGGGTAGGTGATCATCACGGCGGCCAGGTTGGCGCTGTGCTTCTCGCAGGCGCGCTTCAGGTCGTCCATGTCGACGTTGCCCTGCGCGTCGCAGGCCGTCACCACCACCTGCAGGCCCACCATCTGCGCGCTGGCCGGGTTGGTGCCGTGTGCCGAGGAAGGAATCAGGCAGATGTTGCGGTGGCCCTGGCCCTTGGCCTCATGGAAGGACTTGATGGCCAGCAGGCCCGCGTACTCGCCCTGCGAGCCCGCGTTGGGCTGCAGGCTGATGCCCGCATAGCCGGTGGCTTCGCACAGCCAGGCGCGCAGTTGGGCATCGAGCTGGGCGTAGCCCTGCAGCTGGTCGGCCGGCGCGAAGGGGTGGATGTCGGCGAACTCGGGCCAGGTGATGGGGATCATCTCGCTGGTCGCGTTGAGCTTCATGGTGCAGCTGCCCAGCGGGATCATGCTGCGGTCGAGCGCGAGGTCCTTGTCCGACAGGCTGCGGATGTAGCGCAGCATCGCCGTCTCGCTCTTGTGGGTGTTGAACACCGGGTGCGTGAGGAATGCGCTGGTGCGGCGCAGTTCCTCGGGAATCAGAGGCACGGTGCTGCCCGAGAGATCGTCGAAGCGCGGCGCCTGCTTGCCGGCGGGCGCGAACAGGCCCCACAGCGTTTCGACGTCGGCGCGCGTGCTGGTCTCGTCCAGCGAGATGCCCAGGTGCTGCTGCAGGCGCTGGCGCAGGTTGACTCCGGCGGCCTGCGCGCGCTCGATGATCGACTGCGTGTCTTCCGCGGTGCGAATGGTCAGCGAGTCGAAGGCGGTGGCGTTCACCGGCTCGCGGCCCATCAGCGACAGGCCCTTGGCGAGCACCGCGGTGAGCGCGGCCACCCGCTGTGCGATGCGCGTGAGGCCATCGGGACCGTGGTACACGGCGTACATGCTGGCCACCACGGCCGGCAGAACCTGCGCGGTACAGATGTTGGAAGTGGCCTTCTCGCGGCGGATGTGCTGCTCGCGCGTCTGCAGCGCGAGGCGGTAGGCGGGCTGGCCGTGCGTGTCGACGCTCACGCCCACCAGGCGGCCCGGCAGCGATCGCTTGAACTCGTCGCGGCAGGCCAGGTAGGCGGCGTGCGGGCCGCCGTTGCAAAGCGGCATGCCGAAGCGCTGCGTGGTGCCGCAGACGATGTCGGCACCCCATTCGCCCGGAGGCGCAAGCAGCGTCAGCGCCAGCAGGTCGGCCGCGACGATGAATGCCGCGTCGCACTGGTGCGCATGGCCCGCGAGCGGGCGCAGGTCGTGCACGTGGCCGGTGGTGGCGGGGTACTGCGCGAGCACGCCGAAGAAGGCGCCGCTCACCATCAGGTGCGGCAGCGTTTCCGACACGGTGCTCACCTTGACCTCGATGCCCAGCGGGGCGGCGCGGGTCTTGATGACCTCGATGGTCTGCGGATGGCAGTCGCCCGAGACCAGGAACACATTGCTCTTGCTCTTCACGCTGCGCTTGGCGAGCGTCATGGCCTCGGCCGCGGCCGTGGCTTCGTCGAGCATCGACGCGTTGGCGATGGCCATGCCCGTGAGGTCGCACACCATCGTCTGGAAGTTGAGCAGGGCTTCCATGCGGCCCTGCGAGATCTCGGCCTGGTAGGGCGTGTAGGCGGTGTACCAGGCGGGGTTCTCGAGGATGTTGCGCAGGATCACGCCCGGCGTGTGGTTGCCGTAGTAGCCCTGGCCGATGAAGTTGCGGAACACCTTGTTCTTCGACGCTATCGCCTTCAGCTCGGCCAGCGCGTCGGCTTCGGTCACCGGCGCGGGCAGGCGCATCGGCTTCGCTCGGCGGATGGCCGCCGGCACGATGCCGTCGATGAGCTCGGCGCGCGTCTCCGAGCCGATCGCCGGCAGCATGCGCGCCTCGTCCGCCGCATCGATGCCGATGTGGCGGGCGAGGAATTCTTCGGCGTTCTCTAGTTCTTGCAAAGAAGGAAGGGCGGGCGTCGGCATGGCGGTGAAGGCTCGGAGGGAAAAGACAAAGGTGCTGATGAAAGGCTCAGCGGATCAGGATTCGGCGGCGAACTTGTCGTAGGAGGCCGCGTCCAGCAGGGCGTCGAGCTGCGCGGGGTCGCTCAGCTTGACCTTGAAGAACCAGCCGGCGGCCAGCGGGTCGCTGTTGGCCAGCGACGGATCGGCGCGCAGGGCTTCGTTCACTTCGGTGATCTCGCCCGACACGGGCATGAACACGTCGGCCGCGGCCTTGACCGATTCGACGACGCCGGCGACTTCACCCTGCGCGAAGGTCTTGCCGACTTCGGGCAGGTCGACGAACACCACGTCGCCCAGCGCGTCCTGCGCGTGCACGGTGATGCCGACGGTGGCTGCGTCGCCTTCGGCCGACACCCATTCGTGGTCCTTGGTGTACTTGATGCTCATGGTGGAAAAACTCCTCGTGGAAAAAATGGATCGGGGTGCAGAGCCTAGCCGGTCTGTCTGACTCGGATGAGGTCAGCCGCGGTAGTAGCGGGTGGGCACGAACGGCATGGTCGAGACCTCCATCGGCACCGGCTTGCCGCGCACGATGGCCTGCACGCGCGTGCCGGGCTCGGCGAAGGCGGTGGCCACGTAGCCCATGGCGATGCAGCGGTCGGCCGTGGGGCCGAGCAGGCCACTGGTGACGGCGCCGATGTCGTGGCCCTCGAAGGACTGCAGCACCGTGCCGTCGCGCACCGGAACGCGCTCGAGGGCGACGAGGCCCACGCGCTTGCGCTTCAGCGTGTCGTGGTCGGTGTGGCCGGCGGCTCCTGCAGTGGAGGCGGCGAGCTGCGCGAGGATCTTCGCGGCGCCCGGGAAGCCGCCTTCGCGTGCCCCGCCCGCGCGGCGTACCTTCTGCATCGCCCAGTTGAGCGAGGCTTCGACCGGCGTGGTGGTGGTGTCGATGTCGTTGCCGTAGAGGCACAGGCCTGCTTCGAGCCGCAGCGAGTTGCGCGCGCCCAGGCCGATGGGCTTGACCTCGGGCTGGGCCAGCAGCAAGCGGGCGAGGCGCTCGGCGTCGGATGCGGCCACCGAGATCTCGAAGCCGTCCTCGCCGGTGTAGCCGCTGCGGGTGACGAAGGCCGGAATGCCGCCGATCTGCACCGCGCCGCCCGTCATGAAGACGAAGCGCTCGACGCCGGGCGACAGCCGTGCCAGCGTGGCGGCGGCCTGCGGGCCCTGCAGGGCGAGCAGGGCGTGGTCGGGCAGGGGGCGAACTTCGCAGCGCGAGCCGATCTTCTGCTGGATGTGGGCGATGTCGGCCACCTTGCAGGCCCCGTTGACGATCACGAAGATCGAGCCGTTGCCCTCGTTGAAGAACATCAGGTCGTCGAGGATGCCGCCCTCGTCATCCAGCAGCAGTCCGTAGCGCTGCTTGCCGGCGGGCAGGTCGATCACGTCGACGGGCATCAGGGTCTCGAAGGCGGCCGCGGCGTCGGGCCCGACCAGGCGCAGCTGGCCCATGTGGGAAATGTCGAACAGGCCGGCCGCGTCGCGCGTGTGCTTGTGCTCGGCCATCAGGCCGGCGGGGTACTGGACCGGCATCGAATAGCCGGCGAAGGGCACCATGCGGGCGCCCAGTTCCAGGTGGAGGTCGTACAGCGGCGTCTTGAGAAGCGGGGCGTCGGGAGTAGCGGAGGAAGAAGCGGCCACGGGGCACTCCAAAGGGGCAGTCGAAATCCATGACGCAAGCCATGGGCCACCCCTGCTGTCCGCTTTACCTGAGAGATTCGCCCCACGATCGGGGTTTGCTCCTTCGGTGGGCCGCTGCTTCTGCTTCAGATGCGGCGGCCTCTCTCCAGCAAGGAAACGCCGGTTTTCACCGGCGCCTCGTCAGTCCTTTTGCCTGAGCGTTCGGGGGAAACCCCTGCGCCTTCGGCGGCCCCGGCATGCGGGGCTCTCTCCTGACCCCGGGAAGTGTAGTGGATCGCGCGGGCCGGCCGGCGGATTTGCCCTTGCGTACTCAGCGCGCCCACAGGTACCAGGCCCCGGCGCCGGCCGCGATCCACACGGCCACGACCAGCGCGACACCCCATCGGCTGGTCGGCCTGGAGCCCGAACTCCGCATCCAGGCGTCGGCCTGCTCGCGGCATTCGGCGAGCACGGAAGTCGGAATCAGCCGGATCGTGAGCCAGATCAGCCCCGGCAGCAGCAGCACGTCGTCGACGTAGCCCAGCACCGGAACGAAGTCGGGAATCAGGTCGATCGGGCTGAGCGCATAGGCCACCACGAAGACGCCCAGCGCCTTGGCATACCAGGGCGTGGAGGCGTGCCGGCATGCGAACCAGAGCGTGACGCCGTCGCGCTTGAGGCGCCTGGCCCAGCCGCGAAGGCGTGCGGACAACGAAGTGGGGGCGGGAGGAGAGGAGTTCACCCGGCGATGGTGTCACGGGCCGGGCCGGCCGCTGTCTTCACAGGAAGGTCAGTGCATGACCTCGGCCGGCGGCAGCAGCCGGTCGATGCGCTCGCGCAGCGATTCGGCGCGCTCGACGCCGGCGGTCTTCTCGATTTCGGTGAGCATCAACGCGGCGATGGTCAGCATCGCCTCGCGGTCGCGCGCTTCGCGCAGCGCGTCGCGCATCTGCAGCGCGAACTTCGGGTCGCGGCGCACGAACATGCGCTCGCAGATGTCGAACAGGAACATGCGCGTGGTGGCCAGCGAACGCTTGCCGTCGAAGGTGTCGGCCGAGGTGGCCACCTGGATCGGCTCGGCGGCGGGAATGGGCGAGGGCGCGGGCTGCGCGGGAGGGGCCACGGGCGCGGCTGCAGCTGCCGCCGCGGCCTTGGGGCTCTGCAGGTAGCCCTTCTCGATCAGCGCCTGGATGGCCCGCTCGGCTTCATCGCGATTGGCGAAGAGCGGACTGAAGTCGGTCAGGGAGCGCCGGCCGTCGGCCATCAGCAGCAGGGCGCGTTCGCGCTGGGTGAGCGTGCGCTGTCCGCCCTGGAGTTCGTTGCGCGCCTTGTCGGTCTTGGTGGGAAACATGGCAGCCACAGCTTTCGGGAAACGAGGGCTGCAGCATCGTTGCAAGTAGTGACATCTTCGTGAACCGTTTGACTTACAGGGCCATTGGTCCGGGCGCCTGCATCAGCCGCCCGCGCTCTCCTTGCGGATGAGCCAGCGGCCCCCCACGCGCTGCAGCTCCAGCGTCTTGCGGCTCTTCTCGCGCAGCTTGTCGGCGCTGTAGGTCTGCGTGAAGCTCGCGGTGGCTGCCTGCCCCTTGAGGCTGATGACGAGGCTGTCGATTTCCACGCTGATGGATGCCTTCTCGCCGATGCGCGCGCGGCGATCGGCCTCCCACGCCTTGCGGTCCTGGCCGCGCGGCGGCGTGAAGTCGGGCGCGTAGGCGGCGAGGTAGCGCGCCACGTCCCGCGCGGACCACGCCGCGGCCCAGGCGCGCACGGCGGTTTCGACTTCGCGGATGCCGGCTGCGGGATCGGCCGGTGCGGCGACTGAGGCCGCCGGTGTTGCCGTCGCCGTGGGCCCGGCAGCAAAGGCGGCCGGGGCCAGCAGCAAGCCGCCCAGCACGCAGCTCAGGAATCGATTCATGGCGCAGTGTCCCTCCTTCTCAGTTCGCCGGCCCTCCGGCCCCGCGCCCGATTCTGGCAGCGTACATGCGCCGGGCTCTTTTCAGGCGGCGGCTCCTTCGGCCTCGGCAGGCGCGGCCTGCACGGTGCGGTTGCGCAGCCGCAGCGCCAGCACCGCCGCCACGCACAGCACGCAAAGCACCGCCGTCAGCGTGACGCCGAGGCCGCGCGCGTCCGAGAGCATGCCGAAGAGCGGCGACACCAGCCCGCCCACCGACAGCGCCAGCCCCAGCGCGATGCCGCTGGCCGTGGCCGGGTTGCGCGGCAGGTAGTCCTGCGCCAAGGTCACCTGCGCGGCGAAGGGCAGGAACATGCACAGGCCGAAGAGCCCGGTGCATGCCAGCGCCCAGCCGGCGCTCGGCGCGAGCACGATGCCCGCGAGCGACGGCAGCGCGAACAGGTAGCCCGCGCGGATCGTGCCCATGCGCCCGATGCGGTCGCCCAGCCAGCCGCCGAGCAGCGTGCCCACCGCGCCCGCCGCCGTGAATGCGGTGAGTGCCGCCGCGCCCTGGAAGGCCGAGCCGTGCAGGTCGCGCGTGATGCGCAGCGACAGCATCGACATCACCGTGACGTACGGGATCGACCAGCCCACGATGGTCGCCACCAGCAGCCCGAAGGCGCGCCAGTCGTTGAGCGGCTTCATCAGGTGGTCGCCGGCCTTGCGGGCTGCCGCGGCGGCGCTGCCCGAGGCCATGCCGCGACGTGCATTCGCGGCGAACCACACCACGCCCATCGCCAGCGCCGGCACGCCCAGCAGGTAGCTGTGCGACAGGCTCCCGCCGCCGACCACCGTGGCCGCCAGCACCGGCGCGAACGAGGCGCCGATGGTGCCGCCCACCGAGAACACGCTCATCGCCTTCTGCGAGCCGCCGCCGGCCGCGCGCGCCGCCACGGTGGCCGGCGGGTGGTAGGCCGCGATGCCCAGTCCGCACAGCGCCATCGCGATCCAGGTCAGCAGATAGCTCTGGCCCAGGCCCGCCAGCACCACGCCCAGTGCCGCCACCAGGAAGCCCGAGGGCACCAGCCAGCTGCGCGGGTGGCGGTCGGCGTACAGGCCGAACAGCGGCTGCACCACGCTCGACAGGCCGGTGGCCGCCAGCATCAGGCCGCTGACGGCCGTGTAGCTGTAGCCGCGCTCCAGCACCATGAAGGGCAGCAGGGCGGGCACGAGGCCCTGGTAGAGGTCGTTGACGGCATGGGTGCCGGTGAGCAGCCCGAGTCGGCGCTTGTTCATGACGGATGCTTCTTTCGTTTGCAGGAGGAGGTGAAAAAAGCATCGTAGGAAGCCATGAGAAGATGTTCTCGCTACGAATCCTCAAGCGTCGTCGAGAAATGGACAATCAGATCAACCTGCGTCCCGAACAGGGCGAGTCGACCCCGCGCGCCGTCGCGGTGCTGGCGACCGACCCGGCGGGCGACGCCTTCATTCCGCCGCACACTCACCGGCGCGGCCAGCTCATCCACGCGATCTCTGGCGTCATGCTGGTGAGCGCCGCGGCCGGCAGCTGGGTGGTGCCGACCGGGCGCGGCGTGTGGGTGCCCGGCGGCATGGAGCACCAGATCCGCATGGCGGGCGAGGTGCGCATGCGCACCGTGTTCGTCGAGCCCGGCATGCGCGCGGACCTGGGCGGCGAATGCCGCGTCATCCATGTCGGGGCGCTGCTGCGGGAGCTGATCGTCGCGGCCGTCTCGCTGCCGCTGGACTACGCGCCGGGTGGTCGCGACGAGCGGGTGATGGAGTTGATCCTCGACGAGATAGAAGCCGCGCCCGCGCTGTCGCTGCACGTGCCCATGCCGCGCCATGCACGGCTGGCCGCGTTGTGCGAGGAACTGGTGCGCGATCCTTCGCTGCCCGCCACGCTGGACGACTGGGCGCTGCGCCTGCACATGAACACCCGCACACTCGCGCGGCTGTTCCAGCGCGAGACGGGCATGAATTTCGGCGCGTGGTGCCGGCAAGCCCGGCTGTTGCTGAGCCTGCCGCAACTGGCGGCGGGCGCGTCGATCCTCGAGGTGGCGCTGGCGCACGGCTACGAGAGCCCGAGCGCCTTCACCGCGATGTTCCGACGCACGCTGGGCGTGCCGCCGAGCATCTATCTGCGCCGCGGCTGACCGGCAGGACTTGCAGTCCGATGCACCGGCCTGGCCGCTACCTCGAGTAGACCAGGTCCCGCAGCGCCAGCGAGACCCACGGCACGTAGGTGATCACCATCAGGCACGCGAGGATCACCAGCACGAAGGGCACGAGGTCCCTCACGATGCGGTCGAGCGAGATCCGCGCCACGGTGCACGCGGCGAAAAGGTTCACGCCGAAAGGAGGAGTGATCATGCCCAGCGCGAGGTTCACCACCATGATCAGCCCGAAGTGGACCGGGTCGATGCCGAAATGCACCGCCACCGGCGCCAGGATCGGCGCGAGCACGATGATGGCCGCGCTGGTCTCGATGAACATGCCGATCACGAACAGCGCCGCGTTCACGCCCAGCAGGAACATTGCCGGCGACTTCAGCACCTCCTGCAGCCAGTGGCCGATGGCGTCCGGTACGCCGGCGCGCGTGATCAGGAACGCGAAGAGCCCTGCGTTGGCGATGATGAACATGATCACCGCCGACGACATCACCGACTTGCGCAGGATCGCGTACAGGTCTTTCAGCCTGATCTCCCGGTAGATCGCCATGCCGACCACCAGCGCATAGAGCACCGCCACCGCGGAAGCTTCGGTCGGCGTGAACACGCCGCCGTAGATGCCTCCGAGGATGATCACCGGCATCAGCAGCGCCCAGCCGGCCTGCCACAGCGCCCGGCCGAAGGGCATGCGACCCTCGCCGTCGTTCTTGCCCAGGCCCTTCCACTTGCAGTAGATCCACACGAAGAGCATGAGCGCCAGGCTGATCAGGATGCCCGGGCCGAAGCCCGCGATGAACAGCTCGCCGATGGACACTTCGGCGCTCACGCCGTAGAGGATCATCGGGATCGACGGCGGGATGATCACGCCCAGTTCCGCGCTGGTGGCCTGCAGGGCCGCCGCGTACGAAGTGGGATAGCCGTGCTTGATGAGCGCGGGGATCAGGATGGCGCCGATCGCGAAGGTGGTGGCCACCGACGAGCCCGACACCGCGGCGAAGATCATGCAGGTGAGCACACAGGTCATCGGCAGGCCGCCCTGCACGCCACCGACGATGCTCTTGGCGAACTCCACCAGCCGGCGCGAGATGCCGCCGGTTTCCATCAGGTTGCCGGCCAGGATGAAGAACGGAATGGCCGCCAGCGGAAACTTGTTGATCGAGTTGAACATCTCCTTCACGGAGATCAGCATGTTGGCGTTCGTCACCTGGATGCCCAGGATCGATGCCAGCCCGATGGACACGGCCACCGAGATCGACAGCGCAAAGCAAAGCACCATCGTCGCGACCATCACGACGCTCATTGCGCGGTCTCCAGTTCGAGCCGCTTGGGATCGAGGTAATTGCCGGCAATGCCGAACAGGCTGAAAACGGAACCCACCGGCAGCGCCAGGTAGGACCACATCATCGAAATGCTCTCGAGGCCAGCCATCGACTGCACGCGTCCGCGCATCGCGTAGTCGAAGCCCCACCAGAGAATGACCAGCATCAGCGCCAGCGCGGCGACGCTGACCACCGCGTCGAGCACGCGGCGCAGGCGCGGCGGGCTCCAGCGGTAGAGCACGTCGACGCTCACCATCGCACCCTGGCGGAACGCCATCGGGATGCCGAGGAACACCATCCAGATGAGGCTGACGCGGATCAGGATCTCGCTCCATTCAGCGGGCTGCTCGAGCACGAAGCGCGTCACGATCTGGAATACGCCGAGGGCGGATGCGATGACGAGCATCAGGCACGCCCCGGCCATCGACACGCCGGTGGTCCAGCGCTCGATGCCTAGGAATTTTTCTTTCACTTGTAGTCGCGGATCTTGTCGAGATTCGCCTTGCCGAATTCCTTCTCGAACTGGGCATTCACAGGCGCGAGTGCCGCGACGAACTTCGCCTTGTCGACGTTGTCGATCACCGTCATGCCCTTGGCGCGCAGGTCGGCGACGCCCTTGGCGTCGTCCTCGTCCACCCGCGCGCGGTTGGCCTTCGTGCCTTCCTTGGCGGCGTCGATGAAGGCCTGCTTGTCCGCGGCGCTCAGCTTGTCGAAGCTTGCCTTGTTCATCAGGAAGATGCAGGGCGAGTACACATGGCCGGTGAGCGACAGGTGCTTCTGCACCTGGTCGAACTTGGCGGAAATGATGACCGGCAGCGGGTTCTCCTGGCCATCGACGGTGCCTTGCTGCAGCGCCGTGAAGACCTCGGGGAAGGCCATGGGCGTGGTGATGATGCCGAAGCCCTTGTAGGCCGCGATATGCACCGGGTTCTCCATCGTGCGCATCTTCAGGCCCTTCAGGTCCTCTGGAGCCTTCACGTCGCGCTTGCTGTTGGTCATGTGGCGGAAGCCGTTCTCGGCCCAGGCCAGCGCCTTGAAGCCCTTGGCGTCGAACTTGGTCAGCAAGTCCTGGCCGATGGGGCCGTCGAGCACGGCGCGTGCATGCGCCTTGTCGCGGAACAGGAAGGGCACGTCGAGGATCTTCGTCTCGGGCACGAAGTTCGGCACCGGGCCGGTCGAGGAGAACGCGAGCTCCTGCGTACCCAGCTGCACGGCCTCGATCGACTCGCGTTCGCCGCCGAGGGAGCCGTTGTAGAAGGTCTGCACCTTGTACCGGCCGCCGGTGCGCTTCTCGACTTCCTTGGCGAAGGTGTCGATGGCAACCCCCTGGTGCGAGTTCTGCGCGGTCGAGATGCTGATCTTCATGGTCGTCTGCGCGAAGGCGACCGAGCTCAGGGCGAGCGAAAGGCAAGCGGCGGCGATGGGGCCGAATTTCATGGTGTCTCCGGGGAGGTTGGGTCAGGAACGCGTCAGGCGCGCTTGAACTGACTATGCCGTAACCGGAAGCTTCACCGCGTCGGGATTTTCACGGACGTATTCGCGGATGACCGCCTCGAAGCTCTCGTCCGCCGCGAGGCCCAGCGCCTTCGCGCGAGCGGTCTCGATTCGGCCGGGCCAGGTCTTGACGATGCGCATGATCGCCGGGTCGGGCGTGCGGTCGAGCAGGGCGGTGGCCGCCTTGCCGGCCACGCGCTCGAGGGCCGCGGCCATCTCGCCCACCGTGGTCGGCAGCGAAGGCAGGTTCAGCGCTGTGCGCGGGCCCCATTGCGCGTCGCTCGCCCCGGCGGCGCGGATGATGCCCTCGACGGTGCGCGCCGGTGACGCGATGGCGACAGGCGTCTCGTCGGGCACCGGGCAGGCCGCGCGCAGCCCCGCCAGCGGCTCGCGGATCATTCCGCTGAAGAAGCCCGAGGCGGCGCCGTTGGGCTTGCCCGGGCGCACGCTCACCGTCATGAGCCGCACGCTGCGCCCGCGCACGAAGCCCTTGCGCGTGAAATCGGCCACCAGTTGTTCACCAATGAATTTCTGGATGCCGTAGCTGGTCTGCGGCGTGGGCAGCGTGTGGTCCTCGATCACCTTCGGCAGGGGCTGCTCGGGCGAGTCGCCGAATACCGCGAGCGAGCTGGCGAACACCAGCACGGGTTTCGTGCCCAGTGCCCGGACCCGTTCGAGCAGCGCGTGCGTGGCGGCGAAGTTGCTGCGCATGCCGAGGTCGAAGTCGGCCTCGCATTCGCCGCTCACCGCCGCGGCCAGGTGGAAGACGGCGTCGGCTTCGCGCCAGGGCGTGGCATCGACCTGCGCCGAGAGCTGGTCGTTCAGGTCGCCGGTGATGGCAGCGATGCGCGCGTCGGCCGAAAGATCCGCTGGCGGCGCCGCGCGGTCGACCAGCGTGATGCGTTCGATGGAACGGGCCGGCTCGCCAGCCAGGGAGAGGCTGCCTTGCGCGAGCAGCGTGCGCGCAAGGCGCGCGCCGAGAAAACCGGCGCCGCCGGTGATGACGATCTTCATGGGTCTTGTCTCCTGTGAGCCGCAAGAATAAGCGAGGCTCACCAGAGCTTGGCGCAGGCGCCGCTCAGCACCACGTCGGCGCTCGGCGCCGCTGGCGAGGCGCTGCGCTCGCGCGTCACTACGAGGCGCGAGACCCGCGCGAGCAGCTTCTCGGAGGTGTCGGGCAGCGTCAGGGTGCCGGCTCCGCTCGCCGGCACGGTGCCGATGACGAAGGGCGCCGCGTCGGCGGGCATCGCCCACAGCACGAGCCGTTCGTCGCCCGGGACGGGCAGCGCCGACGCGCCCAGCACCTTCAGCGTGACCGTGCGGCCGTAGCGCAGCGAACTCACCAGCAGCCGGCCCCGGCCTTCGCCGTCGGTGAGCACGCCCACGTAGCTTTGCGGCAGGCGCTCGCCGGAGCGCATCGCGAGCTGATCGCTGGTGATGAAGACGCCGGGCGCGGCGAGGAACAACGCGGTCGCGGCGACGAGGCCCGCCACCACGCCGCCGAAGCCGAAGCCCGCGGTTTTCAGCCAGCCCGGCCAGCGCGAGGGCCGTGCCTCTTCCGCTGCATTCGACGATGCATCGACGGGCCGGGTGCGTGCCGCGATCGCGCGCCAGACATCGGCCGAAGGCTTGCGCTGCGGAACCGACAGGGCCAGTTGGCCGAGCCGCTGTTCCCACTGCGCGACCACGTCGCGCACGTCGGCGCGGTCGCGCATCAGCCGCTCGAAGCGCCGCCGCGCGCCGCCAGCCAGCGTGCCCAGCGCATAGGACGACGCCAGCGCATCGAGAAGGCGAGGGTCGGTGTATCTCATGGCGCAGCCACCCCCTGTGCGCCCAGGCAGGCGCGCAGCTTGTCGAGGCCGCGGCGTATCCATGCCTTGACGGTGCCGAGCGGCGCATTCAGTTGCGCGGCGACCTCGGTGTGCGACAGGCCCTGGTAGTAGGCGAGCGCCAGGCTCTGGCGGAAGCTGCCGTCGAGCGACGACATGCAGCCTTCGATGCGCAGCGCGTGCATGGCCTGGTCGAAGAGCTGCGCGGCGCCGGGGGCAGGGTCGGCCGTGGTGTCGGCTTCGTCGTCCGCATCCGCATCTACGGCCTGCGGCTGCTCGTGGGCATGGCGCCGCGTGCGGGCGCGCAGCGCATCCAGCGCCTTGTTGCGCACGATCGCGATCAGCCAGGTGATGGGCTGGATCTCCTGCCCGTCGACGCTGGAGCGGTAGCCGCCCGCGTTCTTCCAGATGCTCACATAGGCCTCTTGCAGCACGTCCTCGGCCGCCTGTTCATTGCCCAACATACGAACAGCCACGCCGAACAGATGCATGTGCGTGCGCTCGTAGATCTGGGCGAAGCAGGCGTGGTCGCCGCGGGCCGCGCCGGCGATCAGCTCCTGCAGGCTCATCAGAATATTTCTATTCATGCGCTCGAGTATTGCATCCGTTCCTGCGCGCGTGTCGTTTCTGGGAAGGGGCCGGATGGTCCGGCCCGCATTCTTGTTTTCCTTCATCCGCCAACCGGGAAATGCCATGACACCGAACTCCACGTCTTCCACGTCCACACGAATCCTCCCTGCGGTCCTGCTGGGCGCCGCACTGCTCGCCGCCTGCGCATCGTCGGCCGTCGGGCTGCCCGCCGCCATCAAGGCGCCCGATGGCGAGCGCGCCGCCTTCACCTGGCACGCCACCGGCGTGCAGATCTACGAGTGCAAGGCTGGCGACAAGGGCACGCTGGCCTGGCAGTTCGTCGCGCCCGAAGCGGAACTCTTCGACGGCCCTGGCGGCGCCAAGGTCGGCACTCACGGCGCGGGTCCGAACTGGACCGCGCTCGACGGCAGCAAGGTCCTCGGCACCGTGAAGGCCCGGGCCGACGGTCGTCGCGAGGGCGACATTCCATGGCTTCTGCTGACGGCAAGGCAGGCGGGCGGCGCGGGCAAGCTGGCTGGCGTCACCGGCGTGCAGCGCATCGACACCGTCGGCGGCAACGCGCCGGCCAAGGGGTGCGAAACACAGGCGGATGCCGGCAAGCGCATCAGGCAGAACTACAGCGCGGACTACGTCTTCCTGGTCGCCAGGTAGTCCCGGACGGCCGCATGAAGCGGGCCGACCGGCCCGCTTCATGCTCAGCTCTTCTTGCCGCCGTTGGCCTTGTAGCTTTCGACCGAAGCCTTCAGGTCCTTGTACTCGGGGCAGCTCATGTTGCAGGCCTGGCCCAGCGCGGCGAGGCGCTGCTCGGCCTTGGGCAGGTCGCCCATCGAGATGTAGAGCTCGCCCGAATACTCGAGCGCGCCGACGTGCTTCGGATCGATCTTCAGCGCCGCGTCGTAGTACTTCTCCGAGGCGCTCCACTTGCCCGCGCCCGACTTGCGCAGGGTGTAGCCCATGAGGTTGTTCCAGTCGGCGTTGCCGGTGTCGTTCACGCGTTCGAGCTCGCTGATGGCGGCGGTCCACTTGCTCTCGGCGATGAGGGCGCGAGCGGCGGCGAGCTTGTTGGCGGGTGCGGCCTTGGCGGCCGGCGCGGGGGCGGGCGCCGGATCGGCGGCGAGCGCGTGGCCGGCTGCGAGAGTCACTGCGGCGGCGATAGCGATGCGATGGAGCAGGGTGGTCATGGCGGAAGATCCTCTTCGAGAAGTTGAACGGGTTGGCGGACGGCGACTCGGACTTGCATCGCCGTCCTGAACCCACTTACGCCACCGGCTTCGAAACGGACGCATCGGCGCGAAAAGAAAAAAGCCCTCCGAAGAGGGCTTTCCGTTTCCATGCAGGCGCGGCGCCTTACATGCCGACGTAGTTCGGGCCGCCGCCGCCTTCGGGCGTGACCCACACGATGTTCTGCGTCGGGTCCTTGATGTCGCAGGTCTTGCAGTGCACGCAGTTCTGCGCGTTGATCTGCAGGCGCTGCTTGCCGTCGTCGGTGCCGACGAACTCGTACACGCCGGCGGGGCAGTAGCGGCTCTCGGGGCCCGCGAACTTCGCGAGGTTGACGTTCACCGGCACCGTCGCGTCCTTGAGCGTCAGGTGGGCCGGCTGCTGCTCTTCATGGTTGGTGTTGCTGATGAACACGCTGGAAAGGCGGTCGAAGGTGAGCTTGCCGTCGGGCTTGGGGTAGACGATGGGCTTGCACTCCGCAGCGGGCTTCAGGTACAGGTGGTCGGCCTTGTTGCGGCGCAGGGTCCATGGAATGTGGCCCTTGAGCAGCCATTGCTCGACGCCGTTCATGAAGGTCGCGATGCCCAGGCCCTTCTTGAACCAGGCCTTGAAGTTGCGGGCCTTGTTCAGTTCGGTGTGCAGCCAGCTCTTCTCGAAGGCCGTCGGGTAGGCCGTGAGTTCGTCGTGCTGGCGGCCGGCCACGACCGCGTCGAATGCGGCCTCGGCGCACAGCATGCCGGTCTTGATGGCGGCATGGCTGCCCTTGATGCGGCTCACGTTGAGGTAGCCGGCCTCGCAGCCGACCAGCGCGCCGCCCGGGAACACCGTCTTGGGCAGCGACATCAGGCCGCCGGCCGTGATGGCGCGCGCGCCGTAGCCGATGCGCTTGGCGGGCTTGATGCCCTTGGCTTCGTCGCCTTCTAGGTACCAGCGGATGTTGGGGTGCAGCTTCCAGCGCTGCATTTCCTCGAAGGGGCTCAGGTAGGGGTTGCTGTAGTCCAGGCCCGTGATGAAGCCCATGGTGACCTTGTTGTCCTCCATGTGATAGAGGAAGGCGCCGCCGTAGGTGTCGCTCTTCATCGGCCAGCCGGCGGTGTGCAGCACGAAGCCGGGCTGGTGGCGCTTGGGGTCGATTTCCCAGACTTCCTTCACGCCGAGGCCGTAGGTCTGCGGGTCCTTGCCGGCGTCGAGCTTGTACTTCGCGATGAGCTGGCGGCCCAGGTGGCCGCGCGCGCCTTCGGCGAACACGGTGTACTTGCCCAGCAGTTCCATGCCGAGCTGGAAGTTCTCGGTGGGCTCGCCGTCCTTGCCGACGCCCATGTTGCCGGTGGCCACGCCGCGCACCGAGCCGTCTTCGTTGTAGAGCACCTCGGCGGCCGGGAAGCCCGGGAAGATCTCCACGCCCAGGTTCTCGGCCTGCTGCGCCAGCCACTTGGTGAAGGCGCCCAGGCTGATGATGTAGTTGCCGTGGTTCTGGAAGCAGGCCGGCAGGAAGAGGTTGGGGGTGCGCAGGCCCGACTTCTCGCCCAGGAACACCATCGCGTCGTCGGTGACCGGCTGGTTCAGCGGGGCGCCGAGTTCCTTCCAGTCGGGCAGCAGCTCGTTGAGCGCGCGCGGATCCATGATGGCGCCCGAGAGGATGTGCGCGCCGGGCTCGGAGCCCTTCTCGAGCACCACCACCGAAATCTCCTTCTCGTGCTGCGCGGCGAGCTGCTTGAGCCGGATCGCGGTCGACAGGCCGGCGGGGCCGCCGCCGACCACGACCACGTCGTATTCCATGGCTTCGCGAGGGCCGAACTGGGCGAGGATTTCGTCGTGCGTCATGTGGGTTGGATCGATAATGATTTTTCGGGGCGCGGGGGCTTCCCGGGATTGCGGGGCATTTTATGCGGCGTCCGGGCATGCTCCCTGTCGCGTCCAGGCATGCTCCCTACCGCTCGCGGGCGGGGTTTCCCGCGTCACCTGCGCGACTCCACAGGATCCAGTTCATGGCTTACAGCATCGATCTCTCCGGCCGCGTGGCCTTCGTCACCGGCGCCTCCAGCGGGCTCGGCGCCCAGTTCGCGAAGACGCTGGCGCGTGCCGGCGCGGCGGTGGTGCTGGCAAGTCGCCGCGTCGAGAAGCTCAAGGAGCTGCGCGCGCGCATCGAAGGCGAGGGCCACGACGCGCACGTTGTCGAGCTCGACGTCACCGACATCGGCAGCATCAAGGCCGCCGTGGCGCGCGCCGAAACCGAGGTCGGCCCCATCGACATCCTGGTCAACAATTCGGGCGTGAGCACCACGCAGCGCCTGCAGGACGTGACGCCCGACGACTACGACTACATCTTCGACACCAACGTGAAGGGCTCCTTCTTCGTTGCGCAGGAAGTCGGCAAGCGCATGCTGGCGCGCGCCAGGGGCACTGCGCCTGGCACCTACATCGGCGGGCGCATCATCAACATCGCCTCGGCCGCGGCGCTCAAGGTCATGCCGCAGATCGGCACCTACTGCATGAGCAAGGCCGCGGTGGTGCAGATGACCAAGGCCATGGCGCTCGAGTGGGGCCGCTTCGGCATCAACGTGAACGCGCTATGCCCGGGCTACATCACGACCGAGCTCAACGAGGAGCACTGGAGCACCGAAGGCGGCGCCAAGCTGGTCAACATGCTGCCGCGCAAGCGCGTGGGCAAGCCGGAAGACCTCGACGGGCTGATCGTGCTGCTGGCCAGCGGCCAGAGCCACTTCGTGAACGGCGCAGTCATCGCGGCCGACGACGGGTTCGCGCTCTGAGCCCGCGGGCCTGGATCGGCATTGCCGCCGGCCTGGGCGCGGGCGCGCTCTGGGGGCTGGTGTTCGTGGCGCCGCGCATGGTGGGCCACTTCGGCATGGTCGACATCACCGCGGCGCGCTTCCTGGTGTTCGGCGCCATCTCGGGGCTCGCGGTGTTCGCGCGGCCGGCCGCCTCGCGCTGGCCGAGCGGGCAACAGGCGCTCGCGGCGCTCGGGCTCAGCGTGCTGGGCTTCAGCGGCTACTACCTGCTGCTGGCCTTCGGCATCCAGGCCGCGGGCACGGAGGTGCCGAGCCTCATCATCGGCACGATCCCCGTCTGGATGATGCTGCTGGGCCGTCCGGCGGGCCTGCGCATGAGTTCTCTGCTGCCGGGGCTGCTGCTCACGGGCGCGGGCATCGCGCTGATGATCCACGGCGCGTGGTCGGCGCAGCACGGCGCCGGGGGCGAGGCCGGCGCCCGCTTCGGCTTGGGCATCGCGCTCGCGCTGGCCTCGATGGTGAGCTGGACCGTGTACGGCCTGCTCAACGCCGCCTGGCTGCAGCGGCACACCGATCTCAACGCAACCGATTGGGCCAACTGGCTTGGCGTGGCGACCGGCCTCGGTGCCTTGCTGCTGTGGCTGATCGCGGGCAGCGACGTGGCCACGCTGAAGGCGCAGCCCGACGGCATGCTCTTCATGTGGATCGCGCTGGCCAGCGGCTTCGGCTCGTCGTGGCTCGCGACCATCCTCTGGAACATCGCGAGCCAGCGGCTGTCGGCCAGCCTCTGCGGGCAGCTGATCGTCAGCGAGACGCTGTTCGCGCTCCTCTATTCCTTCGTCTGGGACGGCCGCTGGCCGCAGGCCACCGAGTGGGCCGCGGCGGCGCTTTTCGTTCTGGGCATCCTCGCATCCATCAAGGCGCACCGATGAGAATCGAAATCCCCGAAAAGAAGAAGCTGGTGTACGAGACGTCCATTCCCATCCGCTGGGGCGACATGGACGCCATGGGCCACCTGAACAACGGCACCTACTTCCGCTACCTCGAAACCGCGCGCATCGACTGGATGCACTCCATCGGCTTCGAGCCGCAGCCGAATGGCGAGGGCATGGTGATCGTCAACGCCTTCTGCAACTTCTACCGGCAGATCGAGTACCCGGGCAAGGTGCTGCTCAAGATGTACGTGAGCGACCCGGGCCGCACCACCTTCGAGAGCTGGGCCACCATGGCCCGCGAGGAAGAGCCCGAGGTGATCTGCGCCGCCGGCGGCGCGACCACCATCTGGGTCGACTTTCCGAAGCAGAAGGCACTGACCTTGCCCGACTGGCTGCGAGCGCTGGTAAGCGGCGAATGAAGGGAGCGCTCCTGGCCGCTGCCTTGCTCGCATCGCTCGCGATGGGCAGCCAGGCCCAGACGCCGCCCGGCAAGGACCGCAACGAATGCCCCGCCACGGCGCCCTACCTGAACGCCGACGTACTGAAGAAGGCCGGATTCGAACTACCGGTGTTCAAGCGCTATTGCTATTCGGACAAGGCCGGCAGCCATGTCCTGCTGCTCGGCGAGAAGCAGGATCTGCCGTTCCCCGAGGAAAAGCTGTCCTCGGCCATCCAGGCCACGCTCTACAAGGTGGGCGCCGACAACGCCAGCCTGACGCCCGAGTGGTCGATCCGCGACTTCGCGGGCAAGGACGAGGCCGGCCTCAATTTCCGCTCGAAGCTCGTCGAACTCGATGACATCGACGGCGACGGCCTGGTCGACCCCGTCCTCGTGTATCGCTTCTTCGAGCACGACGGCGCCGATCGCATCGACAACGACGACTTCGTCGGGCGCATCAAGATCGTCGTTTTCCACCAGGGCCGCAAGGCGACGATCCACGCCATCACCGGCCACCTCGACGGCGATCGCAGGACGACCGCCAACGGCAACTACTTCGCGCTGCCGAAGCCGGTGCAGCAGCACCTCGTGAAGAAGATGGCGGCGATGTACAAGGCCGGCCAATTCGGCTTCGACAACTCCTACGACTTCGTTCCAAGAAGAGAGGGCGCCCGGCGCTGAAGCCCGGGCGCGGGGTGATCGATTAGGCCTGCTGCAGCACGATCCGGGCTTCGAAGCCCTGTGCCGTACCGGCCGGTGGCGGCGAGGAAAGCTCCAGCTTCGCGCCGTGCTTCTCGACGATGGTTCCCACGATCGAGATGCCCAGCCCGTAGCCTGCGCGGTCGGAGCTGTGGCGCACATGGCGCTCGCGCAGGGTGGCGAGTTGCTCGGGGGTGACGCCCTTGCCGGAGTCGCGCACGGCCAGCGTGCAGGGCTCCATCACCTCGATGACCACGCGGCCGCCGCCATAGCGCAGTGCGTTCTCCACCAGGTTGCGCAGAGCGATGGCGAGCGCATCGACGTCGCCCAGGGCCGTCGGTGCGTTGGCGTCCGGCACCTTGAGCACCAGGCGTTCGATGTTCTGCGGGTCTTGCCAGAAGTCCTGCGCAACGGCGCCGGCGAGCTGCACCAGGTCGACCCGGGCGCGCGCGAGCGAGGCACCCGATTCCGCGCGCGAGAGCTGCAGCAGCTTTTCGGTGCGGTGGCTCAGCGTGCGCAGCGCGTCGAGTGCGGCCTGCACGTCGTTACGCCGCAAATCGTGCTCCAGCGCGGTCTGCAGCCGCAGCCGTGCGGCGGCGAGCGGCGTGCGCAGCTCGTGCGCGGCGTTGGCGGCCAGCGCGCGCTCCACGTCGAGCGAGTGAGAAAGCCGCTCGAGCAGTCGATTGACGTGGTCGCCGACGGTGCGCAGCTCCCTCGGCAGGCCGGGCAGGGTGATCGGGCTCAGGTCGGCGCCGCTGCGTTTCTCGATCTCGCCGGTCAACTGCTGCAGTACCCGCAGTTCGGTGCGCGCCACGTTGCGCAGCACCAGCGCAAGCAGCGGCAGCACCGCGCCGAGCGGAATGATCAGGCCGAAGAGCGTGCGGTTGAGCGCGTGCCGGCGCTCGTCGAGCGGGTCGGCCACCTGGAAGAACAGGCCCAGTGTCGGGTGCCGCACGGTGTAGATGCGCCAGGTCGGGTTGTTCGCGAAACCGGCGGCCAGCGGCACGTCGAAGGTGTCGGCTGGCGCCTCGGCGGAGCGCAGCAGAACGTGCTCGTGCAGGTCGACGATCTGGTAGATCACCGCGTCTTCGGAGAACAGCTGCTTGGGTGCGATCAGCGGCTCGCGCGGTGTCTCCGCGCCCGAATGCTGCAGCTTCTCGAGCTCCTGCACGGCCATGGCGAACATGCGGTGCGAGACCTCGACGAGCTCGTTGTCGAAGTTGTGGTTGATCTCGCGGTCCACGTACCAGACCACGGCGAACACGCACAGCAGCCACACGCCGCCGACCCAAAGGATCAACGTGCGGGTCAGCCGCCCGGCGAGCGAATCGCGCCCGGCGGCGAAGCTTGCAGAACTCAACGTGCAGCCTCCGCACGTTGCGCTGCGGCGCGATCGCCTTCGGGCGGTCGGGCGGCGCTCATTCGTCCTCGTCCGTGGAGAACGACAGGCGGTAGCCGAGGCCGCGCAGCGTCTGGATATGGCTGCGCCCGAGCTTGCGCCGCAGGCGGCTGATGAAGACCTCAAGCGTGTTGCTGTCCGCCTCGTCGCCGAAGCCGTACAGCGCGTCGGCGAGGTTCTCGCGCGTATGGATGCGTTCGGGCCGGGTGGCCATCACGCGCAGCAGCGCCCATTCCTTCTGCGTGAGGGTGATCGGCGAGCCGTTCTTGCGCACCATGTCGTGGGCGAGGTCGATCTCCAGGGTGCCCAGCTGCAGCACCGGCGAACTGCTGGAACTGCGGCGGCGCTCGACCGCGCGCAGGCGCGCCAGCAGTTCGGCCGGGTCGTAGGGCTTGATGAGGTAGTCGTCGGCGCCGGCGTCCAGCCCGCGGATGCGGTCGGTCACCTGGTCGCGCGCGGTCAGCACGATGACGATGGGCCGCTCGGGCAGGGCGCGTATCTGCGGAAGCAGCGAGAGGCCGTCTCCGTCGCCCAGGTGCAGGTCGAGCAGTACTGCCGCGTATTGCACCGAGAGCAGGGCGCCGCGCGCATCGGCCAGGCTCGGCGCCACGTCGACCACGAAGGCCTTGGCCAGAAGGTAGCTGCAGACGGCGTCTGCCAATGCAGTGTCATCTTCGACCAGCAATATGCGCACGCCATGTCCTTTCAACGAGAAAAAGAGTCTAGCGCCACCGAAAAGGCCCCCCTGGCGGGGCCCGTCCAGTCAGATTCGGTTCAGGTTGCTTCAGGCTCGGTTCATTCCGCAAACGTAGGCTCGCGGCTGTTTTTCAGTCCTGCCTTCGTCCATGACTCGTCCGCCCATTTTTCGTCTGGGGGTTTTCACCCTTGTCGCGCTGGTAGCGCTGATGGCGTGGGACGCAACGGGCGGCGACTTGCTGCTGGCGCGCATGGCAGGTTCCCATTTGGGGTTTCCCCTGCGCGAGAACCCCTTCATGGTTCACGTCATGCATGAGGGCGCGCGCAACCTCAGCTGGGCATTGGTGATCCTGCTGTTCGCCGCGATCCGCTGGCCCTTCGGCGTGCTGCGCCGCCTCGATACCGGCTCCCGAGCACAGCTGGCCCTGACCGTACTGGGCTCGGTGATTGCGGTCAGCGTGCTCAAGCATGCGAGCCACACCAGCTGCCCCTGGGACCTGCAGGAGTTCGGCGGCGTGGCGCGGTACGTATCCCACTGGTCGTGGGGCATCGGCGACGGCGGCCCCGGCGGATGCTTCCCGGCCGGCCATGCCTCGGCGGCCTTCGCCTACCTGGGCGGGTACTTCGTCCTGCGGCGGGTATCGTCCCGCGCGGCTGCGATCTGGCTCTGGACGGCCCTGGCCGCCGGACTCGTGCTGGGCGTGGCTCAGCAGCTGCGCGGCGCGCACTACATGAGCCACACCCTCTGGACGGCCTGGGTCTGCTGGACGGTGGGCCTCGTCATCGAGATGGCGGTCACTCGCTTCAGTTCGCGCGCAACCGGAACGGCAGTGCCCGCACATGCAGGACCTTGACTTCGCTCTCTTCAAGCTGATCAACGCGGGAGCCACGGTGCCGCCGTGGAGCCTGCGATTTGCCGAGTTCTGCTCCGACCTGCTGCCGGCCCTGCTGACGCTGAGCATCGGGGTCTGCGCGCTGTTCAGCCGGCGCTGGCGCTATGCGCTGTTCACCGTGCTGCTGAGCGTGCTGGCGGCGTGGATCGTCGTGAATGTGATCCGCACCCTGGCGCCGATTCCTCGGCCCGCGTTCTACGGCCTGGGCATCCAGTGGGTGCCGCAGGGCGTGCGGCCCGGCTTCCCGAGCATGCACGCGGCCGGCACCTTCGCCGCGGCCTTCGCGCTCTGGTGCCTGCCATCGCGGGTTCCCATGCTGGCGGCACTGGTGGTGGCCACCCTGGTGGCCTGGAGCCGGGTGTACCTGGGGCTGCATTTCCCATCCGACATCGTGGCGGCGACCATGCTGGGCGCGCTGGTGGCGATCGTGGTGGAGCGCGGCGCCAGCCGGCCGCTGAGCCAGGCTGCATCGGGCGCGCTGGTGGCGCGGCGGCGCTCGGCAAGGTTGCGCTTGCGCCGGGCGGCGAGTCTGAACACGGACTGAAGGGGCAATTCAGCCTCGCTTCAGGCGGCCTCGTTACATTCGCGGCATGTCTGTTTCGCGAATTTCGCCTGTTCCCTTGCAACAGGCGGGTACCCCTGAGTCAAAAACACCACAGTTGCCGCCTTCGGGCGCCCCGTGGACACGATTCGACCTCTGGCTGCAGCGCCCGCGCTCGGCCGCCGCGGTCGTTCTCTGGCTCAGCCTCTACCTTGTACTGACCACCAACTGGCCGTTGTGGAACGAGCTGGCCCGCATCGGCGGCGCGCCCAGCAGTTACATGTCCACCGTGCTGACGATGAGCCTGCTCACGCTGTGCGGCTCGGCGGCCATCCTGTCGTTCACCGCCTGGTCGCGCTGGATGAAGCCGTTGTGGCTCCTGGTGGTCGTGCTGGCCGCGGTGGTGCAGCACTACATGCTCGAGTACCGCGTGGTGATGGACCCCACCATGATCGCCAACGCGATGCAGACCGACCCCAACGAGGCGCGCGACCTGCTGAGCTGGCGCATGGCCTTCAACGTGGCGGTGGTGGTCCTGCCCGCGGCCTGGCTGCTGTGGCGGGTGCGCGTCGCTCCGATGCGCCTGCTGCCCAAGCTGGCGCGCAACGTGGGGCTGCTGCTGCTGTCGGTGGCCGTGGCCGTGGGCACGGCGGTGGCCATGAATCGCGAGCTGGCGCCGCTGATGCGCAACAACGTGCACCTGCGCTACATGATGAACCCCATCGCGACGCTCTACTCGACGGGCGCGCTCTTCATCAAGCCTCTCTTCAAGCGCAGCGGCAAGCTGGTTTCCATCACGGCCGGAACGGCGCTGGGCGCGAGCTATGCCGCGCAGACCAAGCCGCCGCTCTTCGTGGTGGTGGTGGGCGAAACGGCCCGCGCCGACCACTTCGCCCTCAACGGCTACGCGCGCGACACCACGCCCGAGCTGGCCAGGCGCGGCGTGCTGAGCTATCGCGAAGTGCGCTCCTGCGGCACCAACACCCTGGCCTCGGTGCCGTGCATGTTCTCGCCGCTGGGCAAGGAAGGCTACGAGTCGCGCAAGGACGACTACGAAACCCTGGTCGACGTGCTGCAGGCTGCCGGCCTCGCCGTGTTCTGGCTCGACAACCAGGCCGGCTGCAAGGGCGTCTGCGAGCGCATCCCGAACGCCTCGGCCTTCGTCGGGCTCGATGCCGCCACCAAGAAGGCGTTGTGCGACGGCGACGAATGCCTCGACGACGTGATGCTCAAGGGCCTGGACGAACGCATCGCCGCGCTGCCGGCCGAGCGCCGCGCCAAGGGCGTGGTGCTGGTCATGCACCAGATGGGAAGCCACGGCCCGGCCTACTACAAGCGCTCGGCGCCCGACGTGAAGCGCTTCCTGCCCGAGTGCAAGACCAATGCGCTCGCCGACTGCGGCCATGCCGAGCTGATGAACGTGTACGACAACTCGATCGTGCAGACCGACCGCTTCCTCGGCCAGACCATCGACTGGCTCAAGACGCAGTCGAAGCAGTACGACCCGGCGATGCTCTACATCAGCGACCACGGCGAGTCGCTCGGCGAGTTCGGCCTGTTCCTGCATGGCGTGCCATACAGCTTCGCGCCCGACGCCCAGAAGCACGTGCCCATGGTCACCTGGTTCAGCGAAGGCATGAGCGAGCGGCGCAAGCTCTCGCGCTCGTGCATGGAGGCGGGGCTCGACGCGCCGCTCACGCACGACAACCTGTACCACACGGTGCTGGGCGTGATGGACGTGACCACGCCCACCTACAAGCCCGCGCTGGACGCGCTGGCTTCCTGCCGCGCGAAGGGCTGAGGCAGCCTTACTTCACTTCTTCTCGCGGGGCACCCGCCCCATGAGGAAGAACTCGTTGTTCGGCTGCATGCCGCTGAAGCTGGCCAGGCGGTTGCTCAGGCCGAAGAAGGCGGTGATGGCCGCGATGTCCCAGATGTCCTCGTCGTCGAAGCCGTGGGCGTGCAGCGGCGGGAAGTCGCTGTCGTCGATCTCGTGCGAGCGTTCGCAGACCTTCATCGCAAAGTCGAGCATCGCGCGCTGGCGCGGCGTGATGTCGGCCTTGCGGTAGTTCACCGCCACCTGGTCGGCCACCAGCGGCTTCTTCTCGTAGATGCGCAGCAGCGCGCCGTGCGCCACCACGCAGTACAGGCACTTGTTGGCCGCGCTGGTGGTGGTGACGATCATCTCGCGGTCGCCCTTGGTGAGCGAGCCTTCTTCCTTGAGCATGAGCGCGTCGTGGTACGCGAAGAAGGCGCGCCACTCGGCCGGGCGCCGCGCCAGGCCCAGGAACACGTTGGGCACGAAACCGGCCTTTTCCTGCACGGCAAGGATCGCGGTGCGGATGTCTTCCGGCAGGTCTTTCAGTTCGGCGAGGGGATAGCGGTCTGCGGCCATGTCTGTCTCCGTTGTGGTTTGCCTTGATGGGGCCATCATAGGCAAGCCGCGCGGGAGGCCGCGCGACCGCTTCCTCCTCCTCGCTTACTTCAGCGCCTTGCCCTGGGTCGCGCCCAGCGGCGTGTGCAGTTGCGAGCTCACCCACGAGCCGGTGTTGTCGTCGCGACCCTGCAGCAGGTAGCGCGTGTCGGCCTTGCCGTAGTTCTGTACCGCCAGCGCGGAGAACTTGCCGATGTCGGTCTTCGGATCGCGCAGGCGGTTGACGATCAGCACCTTCTTCGTATCGGCGAAGTCGGCCATCATGTTCTGGTCGCCTTCGCTGTCTCCGGCCACGAAGCTCGGACCGTAGCCGTACTTGCTGACCAGGAAGCGCCGGATGTTCTTCGTCTTGCCCGGGCCTTGCGTCTGGTCGTAGCCGCGGCGGAACTCGGGCTGGATCACGCCCTTGCTGTCGCGTTCCAGCTCCATCGCGAGCACGCGCTCGGGCGGGTTGTTGTAGCCGAAGGCCGGGTTGGACGAAATCTCCCTGATCACGTCGACGAAAGAGGCCGAGCACACCCACACGTCGAAGCCCGCGTTGCGGAAGGCTGCGTAGAGCTGCTGCATCTCGGGCTGCAGGCGAAGGCCGTTCTTCCAGCTCACCGAGACCACGCCGGCACGTCCCGGCAGGGCGGCGGGCGACGTCCACTTGACCTTGGTCACAGGCTCCTTCAGCTGCCAGGCCACGGTGTCGGCCGTGAGCTTGCGCACTTGCGCCTCGGTCATGCCGGCGAAGAGGTAGGTGACCCACGGGTAGGCCGTGTCGTGATCGAAGGTATCCCCGATGGCTTCGTAGAGATAGCGCACCTTGGTGGTGAATGCACCGTAGTGCGGGCTCAGCGCCACCACGGCCAGCGACTGGTCGCCCTTCAGCCCCTTGTAGTTCTGGTAGAGCCACGTGTAGCTCGCGACGATGTCGGGTACCACGGTGTCGATGTTCACCGGCCGGCCGGCCGCGTTGTTGTATGCGGGCAGGAAATCCTTCTTCGGGATGTTCCGGCGCAGCGCCACTTCGAGCTGCGCGGGCGTGGCGCCGAAGACCAGGTTCTCCAGCTGGTAGATGAGCGAGGCTTCCTCGATGTCGAGGAAGACGCTGGTGTTGTCCCAGTCGAACACCACGTACGGCGGCTTCGCGGCGTCGTAGCCCGGGCTGCCCTTGCCGAGGCCGGCGATCAGGCCCTCGATCTGCGAGCGGTTGAAGGCGTCCCAGTTGCCGGGCGCGAGGACCGGAGCTTTGGCGGCCGTCAGGCTGGCGCAGCCTGTCGCTGCGAGTGCCGCGGCCAGTGGTGTGAGAAGGACGAGGCGACGTTGCATTGCGTTTTTCCTTTTTGAGTGAATGCTTTGTGCGAAAGAAAGGCGCGAGCGTACGAAGCGCTCGTGACAGTTCCCGCCTTGCCGGCGGCGTTCAGCGCGAGATGGAAGGAGCCCGGCCCGGCTCGTCGAGCACCGCGAGGTCGCTCTCGTCCTTGAGCCCGACGCCCGTCAGCCCCCTGCGCAGGGACTCTCGCATCAGCCATGCCAGCTTGAACGCGGCCGCTTCGTAGGGCAGGCCCTCGGGGCGCACGTTCGAGATGCAGTTGCGCTCGGCGTCGTGCCGGCCGCGCTTGGGCGTGTGGGTCAGGTAGATGCCGAGGCTGTCGGGCGAGCTCAGGCCCGGGCGCTCGCCGATCAGCATGATCGACAACGCCGCGCCGAACAGCTCGCCCACCTCGTCGGCCAGCGCTACGCGTGCCTGCGTGGCGACGACCACGGGGGCGAAGCGGATGTCTGGCGGCAAGTGCGAGCGCAGCGCGGCAAGCAGGGGCACCGCGTGGCGCGCGACGGCCAGCGAGGAGAGTCCGTCGCCGATCACCACGCAGACATCGCAGCCGTAGCGCCGCTCGCCGAGCAGGCGGGTGGCGTAGTCTTCGTCGAGCTGGCGACCGAGATCGGGGCGGCGCAGGTATTCGGTGCGGTCCGCGGCGCGGCTGCGCGCGCGGGCCACTTCCCAGCGCTGCGCGGTGAGGGCGGCTGCCAGCGCGTCGACGTCGAGCGCGGCATGGATCGCGTCGCGCGCCATCGCGTGAGCCCAGCCGAAGCGCAGCGTCTCGTCGGTGGGCATGCCCGAGCCGGCGCGGCCCAGCGCCAGTCGCGCAGGCGTGGCCGAGCGCCATTGCGACCAGGGGTTGGGGGTGACCGGCGATTCGTCGCTCATGACGCGAGCGCGGAGAGTCCGCTCATGTCGGCCAGCAGCCGGTTGGAAGAGGGTGGCGCCAGCCTGCCGGCCGCGTCGGTGATCTGCATGCGCTGCAGCCATGCCTCGAACTCGGGCGCGCGCTTCAGGCCCAGCGTCTCGCGCAGGAACAGCGCGTCGTGGAAAGACGTGCTCTGGTAGTTGAGCATCACGTCGTCCGCGCCCGGAATGCCCATGATGAAGTTGATGCCCGCCGTGCCCAGCAGCACGAGCAGCGTGTCCATGTCGTCCTGGTCGGCCTCGGCATGATTGGTGTAGCAGACGTCGCAGCCGATGGGCAGGCCCAGCAGCTTGCCGCAGAAGTGATCTTCGAGTCCGGCCCGGATGATCTGCTTGCCGTCGTACAGGTACTCCGGCCCGATGAAGCCGACGACGGTGTTGATGAGAAAGGGCTTGTAGCGCCGCGCCAGCGCATAGGCGCGGGCCTCGCAGGTCTGCTGGTCGACGCCGAAGTTCGCGTTGGCCGACAGCGCGCTGCCCTGGCCGGTCTCGAAGTACATGACGTTGTCGCCCACCGTGCCGCGCTTGAGCGAGAGCGCGGCCGCGTAGGCCTCGTCGAGCAGCTCGGGCGTCACGCCGAAGGAAAGGTTCGCCTTCTCGGTTCCCGCGATCGACTGGAACACCAGGTCCACCGGCGCGCCGGCTTCCGCGAGCTTGAGCGTGTTGGTCACGTGCGTGAGCACGCAGCTCTGCGTGGGAATCTCGAAGCGCTGGATGACTTCGTCGAGCATGTGCAGCAGCCGGCCGAGCACGGGCATGCTGTCGGAGGCGGGGTTGAGGCCGATCACCGCGTCGCCCGCGCCGTAGAGCAGGCCGTCGAGCGTGGAGGCGGCCACGCCGCGCAGGTCGTCGGTCGGGTGGTTGGGCTGCAGGCGTACCGAGAGATGACCGGGCAGGCCGATGGTGTCGCGAAAGCGCGTGACCACGCTGCACTTCTTCGCGACCGACACCAGGTCCTGATTGCGCATGAGCTTGGACACTGCCGCGACCATCTCCGGCGTGAGGCCCGGTGCGAGCGCGCCCAGCGTCGCGGTGGTGGCGGCCTCCGACAGAAGCCAGTTGCGGAAGTCGCCGACAGTGAGGTGCGACACCGGCGCGAAGGCCTGTGCATCATGGCTGTCGATGATGAGGCGCGTGACGTTATCGCTCTCGTAGGGAATCAGCGCTTCGGCAAGGAACTGCTTGAGCGGTGTTTCGGCCAGCACGTGTCGCGCGGCCATGCGCTGCTGCGCGGTGGCCGCACCGATGCCCGCGAGGTAGTCGCCCGAACGAGCCGGGCTCGCGAAGGCCATGACCTGCCGCAGGTCCTCGAAGGCGAAGACCTGGCCGGCGATGGTGGTGCGGTAGAGCATCTTTCTGTGTGACCCGTTCTCAGGTGCCGCTGGTCCGGGAAGACAGCATCTCGTCGGGCGCCGCGGCACTGCGCTGCCCCGATGTCAGCAGGAAGTAGCCGTAGGCGGCGGCCATCAGCACGATGAACAGCAGCGTGAGCATGCCGTTGAACCACACCATCGCACCCAGGCACACCACGCCCAGTCCGAAGGCGATGGCCGGGAACACGGGGTAGAAGGGCGCGCGGTAGGTGCGCGGCAGGTTCGGCTCGGTGCGGCGCAGCCTGAAGAGAGCGGCCATCGAGATCAGGTACATCACGATGGCGCCGAGCACGGCCATGGTCACGATGTTGGCGGTGAGCGTCTGGCCGCCGAACTGCACCCACTCGTCGCTGAAGATGGCGATGACGCCGATCACGCCGCCGGCCAGCAGCGCGCGGTGGGGCGTGTCGAAGCGGGGGCTCAGTCCGGCGAAGTAGCGCGGCAGGTAGCCCGCGCGCGCCAGCGCGAAGATCTGCCGCGAGTAGCCCATGATGATCCCGTGGAACGAGGCGATGAGCCCGAAGAGGCCGATCCACACCAGCATGTGCAGCCAGCCGCTGTTGTCGCCCACCACCGCCTTCATGGCCTGCGGCAGCGGATCGTTGATGTTGGCGAGCTTGCGCCAGTCGCCCACGCCGCCCGCGAAGATCATCACGCCGAAGGCCAGCACCACCAGCGTGACGATGCCCGTGGTGTAGGCGATGGGAATGGTGCGGTGCGGATCGCGCGCTTCCTCGGCCGCCATGGCCGCGCCCTCGATGGCGAGGAAGAACCAGATCGCGAACGGAATCGACGCGAAGATGCCCGCGACTGCTGCGCCGTTCAGCACGCTGCCGCCGGCCCAGCCGTTGGCCACGAAGTTGGCCATGGTCCAGCCCGGCGTGACCACGCCCATGAACACCAGCAGCTCGACGATGGCCAGCACCGTCACGAAGAGTTCGAAGGCCGCGGCGATGCCCACGCCGATCCAGTTGAGCCCGATGAAGATCACGTACGCGCCGAGCGCGAACCACTTCGGGTTGATGCCAGGGAACTGCACGTTGAGATACGCGCCGATGGCCAGCGCGATGGCCGGCGGCGCGAAGACGAATTCGATCAGCGTCGCGAAGCCCGCCACGAAACCGCCGTTGGGACCGAAGGCGCGCCGCGCATAGGCGAAAGGGCCGCCCGCGTGCGGGATGGCAGTCGAAAGTTCGGTGAAGCTGAAGATGAAGGTGGTGTACATGGTCGCCACCAGCACCGTGGCGACCAGGAAGCCGAGCGTGCCGGCCGTGTTCCAGCCGTAGCTCCAACCAAAGTATTCACCGGAGATGACGAGTCCCACCGCGATGCCCCAGAGCTGCACGGGGCCGAGCACTTTCTTGAGATGGCCTGTGCCGGCATGGGCCGGCGACGCGCCCGAGCCGGCAGCGGTGGTGGAGTTCATTCGACTTCCTCTCTTCGTGAATGTTGACAGTGCACATTCGCCAAAGCAAGGGCTGTTCCAACAAGACCGCCGGCGCATGACGGGACCGGCATGGACCGCTGGCCATAATCGGGGTCTCCCAACCTTCGAGGTGTTCTGTGAAGTCTCTTTTCTGTGCCGCTCTCGTGTCCGCTTTTGCAATGCCCGCCGCGTTCGCGCAGTCCGCGCCCGTGACCACATCCAGCGGCCTGATCTACCAGTCGATCAAGGAAGGCACCGGCGCATCGCCCGCGGCCACCGACGTGGTCAAGGTGCACTACCGCGGCACCTTCCCCGACAGCGGCAAGGAATTCGACAGCTCCTACAAGCGCGGCGAACCCACCGAGTTCCCGCTCAACGGCGTGATCCCGTGCTGGACCGAAGGCGTGCAGAAGATGAAGCCGGGCGGCAAGGCCAAGCTGACCTGCCCGCCGTCCATCGCATATGGTTCGCGCGGAGCCGGCGGCGTGATTCCGCCGAACGCCACGCTCAACTTCGAGGTCGAGCTGATCTCCGTCACGAAGCGCTGATCGTCAGATCTGCGCCATGCCGCCGTCGACGAACAGCTCGACACCATTCACGAAGCTGCTGTCGTCGGAGGCCAGGAACACCACGGCCTTGGCGATTTCGTCGGGCGTGCCGACCCGGCCCAGCGGGATGTTCTGGGCCTGTCCCTCGATGAAACCCTGCACCTGTTCCGGCGTGAGACCCAGCAGCTCATAGGCAGGGGTCGGCACCACGCCGGGGCTCACGGCATTCACGCGGATGCCGGCGTCCTTCAGGTCCACCGTCCAGCTGCGCGCGAAGCTCCGCACCGCCGCCTTGGTGGCGCTGTAGACGCTGAAGGCCGGATTGCCCTTGACGCTGGTGATCGAGGCGTTGAGCACAATCGATGCGCCCTTGGGCATCAGCGGCAGCGCCTTCTGCACCGTGAAGAGCAGGCCGCGCACGTTGGTGCCGAAGATCTTGTCGAAGTGCTCCTCGGTGATCTGCCCCAGCGGCAGCAGGCTGCCACCGCCCGCGTTGGCGAACAGCACGTCGAGGCGGCCTTTTTCCTGCTTGATGGTGGCGTACAGCCGGTCGAGGTCTTCGAGCTTAGACACGTCGCCGAGCACGCCTGTCACGTTGCGTCCGATGGCTTTCACTGCCGCGTCGAGTTCGGCCTGGCGGCGGCCGGTGATGAATACGTGCGCGCCTTCGGCCACGAAGCGTTGCGCGGTGGCCAGGCCGATGCCGCTGGTGCCGCCGGTGACGAGGGCGATCTTGTCTTCGAGCTTGAGGGTCATGACTGCTTCCTTGGTTGTTGCTGCAATGCAGCGTTGCCGGTGGGAGGAAGTTTGGGCACGACCCTCGCGCGGACCAAGATGGCGCGCGGGATTTGTCTATTCACGAATCACCAACAATCCGGCGATAGGCCGGATCGCCGCCACGTGTGTCTACCCGTGGCGTATCCGATCAACCGGCACCTGAGCGCCGGGCCGAGTTTCAGCCTGGCTGGTACTGGTACAGCCAGGTCTCGGTGAGCGTCTGATCGCCGTTCTTCAGGTACAGGCGCATGTCGATCGGCTCGTTGCCTTCGGGCGTGAAGTCGAACTGCGCGCGCCAGTGGCCCGGCACGCCGTTGGGCACGGCCTCGGCGAAGACGTACGAGAACTTGCCGCGTGCCGCCGTCAGCACCACCTCGGGTTTCACGCCGAAGGGCACGGTCGTCAGCGGCTGGCCGATGAACTCCACCATGAACTTGCGCACGCCCTGCGGACGCGGCTGGCCCGGCTGGCCGCCGCGGCCGATGCGCGTCGCCACGCAGCGCGCCAGCGGCGAGGGAAAGGGCTCCTGGTCGGTCCAGTGCAGCCGGTATTGCAGGCTGTAGCTGGCGCCAGCCTTCGCGTCGGCCTTGGGCACCCAGAATGCGACGATGTTGTCGTGGATCTCGTCGTCGGTCGGGATCTCGATGAGCTGCACCGAGCCCTCGCCCCAGTCGCCCAGCGGCTCGATCCACAGGCTCGGGCGCTTCTCGTAGTTCACGCCGTCCTGGTAGTGGTCGAAGGCGCGGTCGCGCTGCAGCAGGCCGAAGCCGCGAGGCTTGGTGTCGGCGAAGGCCGAGGCGCGCGTCTGCGAGGGGTTGTTGAGCGGGCGCCAGATGCGCTCGCCCGCGCCGTTCCAGATCGCGAGGCCGTCGGAGTCGTGCACCTCGGGGCGCCAGTCGATGGCGGTGGGCTTGATGGTTTCCGAGTACCAGTACATCGACGTGAGCGGTACCAGGCCCAGCCGGGCCACGTCCTTGCGCACGAAGATGCGCGCGTCGATGTCCATGATGACGGCCTTGGTGCGCTGCATGACGAACTTGAACACGCCCGTCACGCTCGGCCCTTCGAGCAGCGCGTAGACGGTCATCGAGGTCGTGTTGTTGGCGGCCGGCGTCTCGAAGTAGAAGCGCGTGAAGTTCGGGAACTCCTCGGGCCGGTCGGGTACAGCCACGTCGAGCGCGATGCCTCGCGCCGACAGGCCGTACTGGTAGAGCTCGCCGATGGCGCGGAAGTACGAGGCGCCGAGGAAGGCGACCCAGTCGTTCTTCTGCCAGTCGAGCTTGCTTTGGTCGCCGAGGCGGCTTTCCTGCAGGCGGAAGCCGGCGAAGCCCGCGCCCGGCGGCAGCGCGCGCGCGGGGCTGTCGGGCGGCATCGAGAAGTACGAAGGGCTGTAGAGCACCTCGCGCGCGAAGGCGTCGCCGTCGGTGTTCTCGAGCACGTTCATGCGCACCGGCGTCTGGAAGAAGCGGCCGAGGTGGAAGAAGGTGACGGGGAAGGCGCCCGGGCCGTCGCGGAAGAGGGCGTTGGCCGGGTCGAACCTGATCTTGCCGTGCGCGTCGTAGTCGATGCGGTCGAGCACCTCGGGCGCCAGCGGCGCGGCGGCCGCGTACGGTTTCGCGGCGAGAGACTTCGCCTGCGCGACCAGCGCGTCGAAGGAAAAGGGCGTGGGCTGGCTCAGTTGCAGGCCGTTGGCGGCCAGGGCCTCTTCGGGCAGTCCGAGGGCGGCGAGTGCGGCAGCGGCACCGCCGGCGGCAAGGAAGGATCGGCGATCAAGCATGTGTTTCTTGAGGGTTGCGAATCTCTTGGGGAGGAAGGGAAGAGGAAAGAAGGTCAACTGCGGAAACGATAGGACATTTTCCGCGACCGTGAACACCCATGAGCTTGACCTGCTCCGGGGCTTTGCCGCGTCAGCCGATCCGCGCAGCGCACGCCGGACAAAACCGGCAATCCGGAAAATTGTGCGTTTATGTATCGGCGCCGTCCGTCGCCTGCAGCGCGTAGAGCGCATAGAGAGGCACGCCGAGAAACAGCATGACCATCGGCGCGAACAGCGTGTAGGGCAGGCCGAAGCCTTCGAGCACGCGATAGGTGCCGCTGAGGCTCAGGCGCGGATGGGGCTGCGTCAGCTCGGCTGTCCGGCGGATGCCCCACTTGAACTCCGCGCCGGTGACTCGCACCGACGGATGCTGCTTGCCGCGCCCCACCGCGAGCCAGCACATCGCGTCGAAGGCCAGCACCGAACCCGCGGGCGCGCGTTCGCCAAAAGTGGCGAGCACCGCCTGGACCTGCGCGGGCTCGAGGTACATCAGCACGCCCTCGGTGAAGAGGAACACAGGCTGCGCATTGCGCTTGCGCGGCAGGCCCAGTTGTTCCCACCAGCCGGGCGCGGTGAGGTCGAGCTCGCGCACGTCGTGGCGCTCGGCGGGTTCGGGAAGCAGCTCGCGGCGCAACTCGAGCACCTCGGGCAGGTCGGCGTCGGTCATGCGCGACTTGCCGTCGTCCAGCCACTGGAAGTAGTGGCTCAGGCCGCAGCCCATGTTCACCACGCGCGCGCCGGGGTGCAGCTTGAGGAAATCCTGCGCCAGGCTACGGAAGCGCCGCGTGCGCGAAAGAATGCCGTAGATGGTGGCCCTGTCCTCCGGCAGCGCGTCGCCCTCGTCGCGGATCTGCTCCAGGATGCCCGCGGCGTACGCGTCGCGCACAGCCACCTGGGGGAACATCGCGTCGCCCGAGGCGCGCGCGGCCAGGGGAATCCGCAGGGTGGACGGAACGGCGGACAGGCGGCGGACGGATTTGCTGGTGGTCATGAATGCTGGAGCGGCGCTTGGCGCAAAGTCTGGCCGCTCCGGCATCCCCGGGCAAGTCAGTCTTTTGTTACGACCGGCGGCGGGTGCCGCGCATCGACGTAGGCCCAGGCTCGCACGCCCGACGCCAGCACGACAAGGTCGCGCCGGTAGTCGTCGACCTCGTAGGCATCGGCATGCGCCAGTTCGGCCGGCGTGACGGCGAAGACCGCGCCGTCGACCCCAACGCCCGGCGTGGCGCCGGGCGCGACGATGGGGTGGTGGGTCTTGCCGCTGGTCGCGACCACGGCCGCGTCGCGGATGGCGAGCTGCCCGAGCCTGTAGCCCGGCAGGCGGTCGGGGTGGCCGTCGAGCAGGCGCCCGAAGGTGGCGATCTGCACCGCGGGCAGCTGCAGCGTGCCGTAGGAGAAAAGTCGTTCGGTGGCTTCTTCCGGCATGTGGGGCCCGTTCAGTCCGCAACCAGCTCGGCTGCGATGGCGGTTGCGTCGTTGCCGGAGCGTGGGTCGTCTTCCATCAGCAGGTCTTCGTAGAAGGCGCCGAAGGGGCGCGTGGGGTGCGCGATCTGGATCTCCAGGATCCAGATGCCGGTGGCCGGGCACAGGCCGAAGTCGCCCAGCCTGCCGGCCTGGTAGATCGCATGCGGGAAGTCGCAGACCCGGTGGCCCTTGATGTCGAGGTTCAGCCGCCAGCCCATGGCTTCGGCCCGCTCGGCCGCGAATGCATAGAGCGCCTGGCCGCTGAGGCGGTCGGCGCGCCAACGTTCGGCGACCTCGTGCCACAGCGTGCGCGCGGCCTCGGCGCAGGCATGCATCTGCGGATCGTCGCCGGTCACGAAGCTGTCGCCGGCATCGCCTTCATGGCCTTCCCAGACGGGGCCGATGTCGACGAAGAAGATGTCCTGCTCGCCGAGCACGCGGGCTGGGTCCGATTGCTCCCTGAAGGTCTTGAGCGTGTCTTCGCCGAAGCGGATGACGATGGGGTGCCAGTTGCGCTCCATCTCCAGTTTCTGCAGCGTGGCCATCGCCAGGTCGTGCGCCTGCGAGTGGGTCATGCCGGGGCGCATGCCCGAGGCGATGCGGCGCACCGCAAGCTGCGCGAGAGCCCGCGCGGTCTGCATCGATTTCAGGGAGAACTTCGCGCCGGTGGCTTCGGTGCGTCCGGTGTCAGGTCTTGTCATTGGCTGTGTCCATGTCTAGTTTCGGGGGCGGGGTCAGGGAGGCGGCAGGCGGAATCCAGGCGGACCAGACCTGGCCCGGCAACGCATGGCCGCGTGGCGGCGCAGCCTCGGCCACGCTGCCCAGGCTCACGAAGCCGGCGAGGAATTCGTCGGGGCCGATGCCGAGCTCGGCGCCCAGCACCGGATCGAAGCAGCGCTCGCCGCTGAGCACGATGGCGCCGAAGCCGAGCTGGTGCGCGGCATTGAGCAGGTTGCCCAGGGCCGCGCCCGCCGAGAGCCACTGCTCGCGGGCCGGCACCTTGCTGCGGGCACGTGGCACCACGACGAAGGCCAGCAGCACCGGCGGCCGTGTCGCGTGCTCGCGGGCACGGCGAAGGTCGGCGGGCGAAGCGAGCGGGTCGCGGCGAAGCTTTTCCGCCTCGAAGCGATCTGCGAGCGCCGTGCGTTGTGCATCGCGGAACTCGACCACCCGCCAGGGATGCAGCCCGCCGTGGTCGGGCGCGCGCAGCGCGGCCTGCAGGATCAGGTCGATGTGCTCGGGCCCGGGCCCAGGGGCGCGCAGGCGCTTGGGCGAGACGGAGCGGCGTTCCAGCAGCGGGGCGAGGGCGCTTTCGTCCCGCGAGACGCGCAGTTCGCGGCGCAGGGCTTCGCTGCGCTGTTGCAGCCCGCGTGCCCATTCCAGCACCAGTTCGCCCTGCTGCGTGAAGCCCTCGAAGCCGGAGCCGGGCTTGACGAGCGGATGCCCGTATTCGTGCTCGAGCGTGCGGATCGCTTCGTGCAGCTCGGGCTGCGATACCTGGCTGGCCTGCGCGGCGCGGCCGAAGTGCTGTTCCTCGCCCAATGCGACAAGGCAGCGGAGTTGGGGAGTGACCATGAAGTGCGTGTTTCGGCGGATGTTCGGATGATGCTTCGCTGTATTCTAGAAAACATAGCGTAGCGATGTCCGGCTCCGGCCTTTCCGCCGGTTCCAGGGTCGATCAGTGCGCGGTCGGCTTGTCGCGCTGGCGGGCGAGATGGCGGTAGACGGTGCTGCGATGAACGCCAAGCCTGCGAGCGGCCTTCGCCACGTCGTGATCGCAGGCCTTCAGCGCCTCGTCGATGGCGTGGCGCGTGATTGCGAGCAGGGGCTCGGCCTGCGGCGCTGCGTGTGCCGGCGCAGGCTCGGGCGGCGAGGACGGCGTTGTGTGCAGATGCGCCGGCAGGTCAGCCGCCGTCACCGCGTCACCCGCGTCGGCCAGCGCCACGATGGCGCGCAGCGTGCTGCGCAGTTCGCGCACGTTGCCCGGCCAGCGCCACGCGGCCAGCGCTTCCAGCGCATCGGCTTCCAGCTGCAGGCGCTTTGCCGCGCCGCCCGCTTCGAGAAACAGCCGCGAGATCAGCGCGTGCCTGTCGTTGCGCTGCCGCAGCGCCGGCAGCTCGACGGTGAACCCGGCCACCCGGTACATCAGGTCGGCGCGGAAGCGCCCGGCCTCCACCAGCGAGGGCAGGTGGCCATGGGTGGCGCAGACCAGGTCGAAGTCCACCGCCACGCCCTGGCCGCCGCCCAGCGGCGTGACCACGCGCTCCTCGAGCACGCGCAGCAGCCGCGTCTGCAGGGCCAGAGGTATCTCGGCGATCTCGTCGAGGAACAGCACGCCGCCATGGGCTTCCCGGATACGGCCCGCCATGCCCTTGCGCTTCGCGCCGGTGAAGGCTCCCTGCTCGTAGCCGAACAGCTCGGATTCGATCAGCGACTCGGGCAGCGACGCGCAGTCCACCGCGACGAAGGGGCCCGCGCTGCGCCGGCTGGCGGCATGCAGGCGGCGCGAGAACACTTCCTTGCCGCTGCCGGTCTCTCCGTTGACGAGTACGGAGACGCCTTCGTTCAGCACCCGCACCGCCTTGTGCAGCAGCGGCTGCACGTCGTCGGCCTCGGCCACGTTTTGCGCCACGCCGCGCCTCTGTGGCGGGCGAGCGGCGCCCGGCGTGTTCGAGCGCTCCATCACCGTCGCGATCTGCCTCCCGCCCGGCAGCGTGAGCAGGCCGCGCCGGTGCTCCATGCGTGGCCAGTTCGCGCCGAGGAAATCCTCGGCGTCCAGGTCGAGCAGGTCTTTCCAGGAGCGGCCGAAGAGTTCGAGCGCGACGCGGTTGGCCGCGACGATGCGCCCGCCCTCGATCACCATCAGGCCCTCGCGCGCAGTGCCTATCAGTGCCGGCCGCGCATGGAAGCGCAGCACGTGGCCGCCGGCCTCGGCCAGCATCATGCGGTGCTCGACCTGCTGGGCCGCCATGCGCACCAGCCCCAGCGCGTGCGTGTTCACGCGCACCGTTTCGCCGGAGATGTCCAGGGCGCCCGCCAGCTCGCCGCGCCCTGTGAAGATCGGTGCCGCAGCGCAGCCGAGTCCACCGTTCTGCGCCAGGTAGTGCTCGCCGCCCAGCACCATCAGCGCCTCGCGCTCCGCCAGCGCGGTGCCTATGGCGTTGGTGCCCCGGTTGTGCTCCGACCATTCCACGCCGGGTTGCAGCGCGATGCGCTGTGCCTTGGGCAGGAAGTCGGCGCTGCCGATCTCCTCGAGGATCAGCCCGCTGGCATCCGAAAGGATCACCACGCAGCCGTTGCCGATCGCATGCTCGGCCAGGCCGTCGAGCTCGGGCTGCGCGCAGTTCAGGAGGCGCATGGCCTGCTCGCGCCGTTCGCTCAGCAGCGCCAGCGCCATCGGCTCGGGGTCGACGGCCTGGTGGTCGACCGGGCGGCTGCGCTGCCAGGAGCGCGAGATGTGCGGCGCGATCCACGGCGCGGGGTCGCGGCCCTGCCCGAAGAAGAGCTCCCGGGCCTGGGCCACTGCGATCGACGGCAACTGCGCTTCAGCACTCATGCGTGTCTCCGATGGGGTTTTCGCCTTGTGCGACATCGTAGTCGCTATGTTCGCGCAAACATGTCGCAGATTGCGAATGAAAACCCGCTGCCACCCGCACTTGCGGTGCGGAAGTACTCAGGGAATGTCCCGATCCGGCCGGGTACGCGGCTTGCGCTCCAGCACGCGGCCGCCGCATGTCGCGGCGCCATCACCCAGCACATGGAGACAACGTCATGGACATGCTCGAACCGGGCAAATTCGGTACCGCGGTGCCGTTCAAGAAGCGCTACGGCAACTACATCGGCGGCGAATGGGTCGCGCCGGTGGAGAACCAGTATTTCGAGAACATCACGCCCGTCACCGGCAAGGTCTTCTGCGAGGTGCCGCGCTCCACCGCGGCCGACATCGACCGCGCGCTGGACGCCGCCCACAAGGCCAAGGCGGTCTGGGGCCGCACCTCGACCACCGAGCGCGCCAACATTCTGAACAGGATCGCCGACCGCATGCAGGAGAACCTGGCCGTGCTCGCGGCGGCGGAAACCTGGGACAACGGCAAGCCCATCCGCGAAACCACCGCGGCGGACCTGCCGCTGGCCATCGACCACTTCCGCTATTTCGCCTCGTGCATCCGCTCGCAGGAAGGCGGCATCAGCGAGATCGACCATGAAACCTTCGCGTACCACTTCCACGAGCCCATCGGCGTGGTCGGCCAGATCATCCCGTGGAACTTCCCGATCCTGATGGCCGTGTGGAAGCTGGCGCCCGCGCTGGCGGCCGGCAACTGCGTGGTGATCAAGCCGGCCGAGCAGACGCCGGTGTCGATCCTGGTGCTGATGGAGCTGATCGGCGACCTGCTGCCGCCGGGCGTGGTGAACGTGGTCAACGGCTTCGGCGTGGAGGCGGGCAAGCCGCTGGCGTCGAGCAATCGCATCGGCAAGATCGCCTTCACGGGCGAGACCACCACGGGGCGGCTGATCTCGCAGTACGCGAGCCAGAACCTGATTCCGGTCACGCTGGAGTTGGGCGGCAAGTCGCCCAACATCTTCTTCGCCGACGTGATCGACAAGGACGACGCCTTCTTCGACAAGGCGCTCGAGGGCTTCGCGATGTTCGCGCTGAACCAGGGCGAGGTGTGCACCTGCCCGTCGCGCGCGCTGATCCAGGAGTCGATCTACGACCGCTTCATGGAGCGCGCGCTCAAGCGCGTGGCTGCCATCAAGCAGGGCAGCCCGCTAGACGCGGCGACGATGATCGGCGCGCAGGCCTCCAGCGAGCAGCTGGAGAAGATCCTGTCGTACCTCGACATCGGCAAGCAGGAAGGCGCAAAGGTGCTGATCGGCGGCGAGCGTCACCAGCTCGAGGGCGACCTCGCCGGCGGCTACTACGTGAAGCCGACCGTCTTCAGGGGCAACAACAAGATGCGTATCTTCCAGGAGGAGATCTTCGGCCCGGTGGTCTCGGTCACCACCTTCAAGGACGAGGAAGAGGCGCTGGCCATCGCCAACGACACCCTCTACGGCCTCGGCGCCGGCGTGTGGAGCCGCGACATGAACCGCGCCTTCCGCATGGGCCGCGGCATCCAGGCCGGCCGCGTGTGGACCAACTGCTACCACCACTATCCGGCGCACGCGGCCTTCGGCGGCTACAAGCAGTCGGGCATCGGCCGCGAGAACCACAAGATGATGCTCGACCACTACCAGCAGACCAAGAACTTGCTGGTGAGCTACAGCGAGAACAAGCTGGGCTTCTTCTGATGACAGGCGATGTCCTGCGCGTCACCGCGACCGATGCCGCGCTCGCGTTGATCGACAGGCTCGCCGCAAAGCACGGCCCGCTGATGTTCCATCAGTCGGGCGGTTGCTGCGACGGCAGCGCGCCCATGTGCTACGCCCAGGGCGAGTTCATCGTGGGCGACTACGACCGGCTGCTGGGGCACATCGGCGGCATGCCGTTCTACATCAGCGGTCCGCAGTTCGAGTACTGGCAGCACACGCAGCTCATCATCGACGTGGTGCCGGGGCGTGGCGGCATGTTCTCGCTGGAGGGGCCGGAGGGCGTGCGCTTCCTGACGCGCTCCCGGCTTTTCACCGACGAGGAGTGGGCTGTGCTGGAAGCCGGGGAAACAAGGTAGGGCGGGAGGGCGCGGCGCCGATAGACTGGGGTGGTCCTGTGTCAACATTTCCAAGGAGCATCCCATGAAGATCAGCGCCCGCAACGTCCTTTCCGGCAAGGTCGTCTCCATCGTCCGCGGCCCCGTCACCACCGAAGTCACGCTGGAGATCGCTCCGGGTGTCCAGATCGTCTCGACGATCACCAGCAACTCGGCCGATTCGCTGAAGCTGGCCCAAGGTGCGAATGCCTATGCGGTGATCAAGGCTTCGAGCGTGATGGTGGGTACCGACTGAGTTTCAGGCAGGAGATTCTTCCCGTTCCTCGCCGAGCCAGCTCTGCGGATCGGGCGTCCAACTCGCGTCGGGCTCCCGCTCCATCAGGATGCAGGCATAGGCGCCGAGGTCCATGTCGTAGACCGCTTTCGCGGCTTCGGCGCCGCCATCCTCGCGTTTCGCATTCGAAGCGAAGCGGGTGAAGAGCTCCCAGTTCTGGCCCATCTGCTCCACGAGGATTCGCGCGAGTTCATAGGAGAGCTTGTTGCCTTCGTCCGTCCTGAAGAAAGAGGCTCCGGACCAGAATTCCTGGATTCTTGCTTCGTCCCAGAACCTCAGGTGGCTGCGACGCAGCTGGTGGCGCTCGCCGAGAGGCATGGCTCCTGCACCGGCGAGCTTTCTCTCGGTGTTGACGGCCAGGCCTTCGTCCAGCCACCTCGGCAGCCTGAGGTGGGAGAGGGCACTGTGGGTCATTTCGTGCGCAATGACGGGTTCGATGGCCGCGAGGTCAGCCCGCTTGACCAGGAAGTGGGCGCAACCCGCGTCGATGAACATGCCGCCGCTGAAGGCGAATTCGCCGCTGTCGGGGTAGTAGCTCGAAACGTAGTCGTAGTACGCGTCGTCGTCATCCATGACGATCAGGATGCTCTTTTCGCGGGCGTCGAAATGCGCGAGGCCGGCCAGGACGCGCTGAATGCGCTTGCGCGTCGAGGCCACGTAGGCGGCCGTTGCGCCGGTGACGATGTCTTCCAGCGACGACAGGACATAGGCGTTGTCCGATTCGTGCAAGTGAAAGTGCGGGCCCAGCGCGTCTCTCAGGTGCAGGAGCCATGCACGCTTGGCCTGTTCGACGGCTGTGCGCTGCAGTTCCTCATCGTCCATCGAGGCGGCCCATTCGTCGACCGCCTGCCAGTCGAGGAAGGGGAGCCCGTTGTCGAGGCTCATGTGTTCGATCAATGGGAACGCCGGGCCCTCGTGGAGCGCGAGGATCTTCGGTGCTTCCCCGGTGGAAGGGCCGCTGAGTTGCATCCCGTCGCGCAGCGCGACGGAGCGGGGCGGCATGCCGATCCTGCCGAGCCAGGCGCCAAGAAAGGGGATCAGCCACACCATCCAAAGGATCAGCCCCTTGCGCCAGGCTGGCTCATTGCTCGGAAGAATGCGCATCGTGGTGTGCACGTTGAGCACGAGCAGCAGGACGCATGCGCCGAACAGGAGAAAGTCGGACATCGCTACGTTTCCGCTTGTTGGAGAAGATGCTTCGCCAGCAACTGCGCTGCAGGCGAGAGCGCGGCCCCCGTCTTCGTCGCCATCAGCAGCCTCCGCGTGGCCCACGCATCCTTGAGCCGCACGACCTTCAGGTCGAGCGCTTCCACCTGCGCCTTGCACGCCGCCAGCGGCACCACGCCGATGCCGAGGTTGGCCGCGATCATGTGGCACATCGCGTCGAAGCTGCGCACCTGCACGCGCAGGCGCATCGGGATGCCGGCCTGCTCGGCCGCGCGCGAGGTCAGTTCCAGCAGCGAGCTGCTGCGATTCAGTCCCACGAACTCGTGCGCCAGGCAGCTCTTGAAGTCGGTCTGCTTCACGCGGCTGCGCGCCAGCGGATGCTGCTTCGCGCAGAGCACCACGAGCTCGTCGGTCTGGAAGGGCTGCACGTCGAGGCCGTAGGCGGGCGTGTTCTCGGCGAACACACCGACGTCGGCCAGGCCATCGACGAGGGCGCGCACGATGTCGCCGCTCAACTGCTCCTCGACTTCGACGCGGATGTCGGGATGCTGCGCGAGGAAGGTGGCGAGCGTAGTGGGCAGGAACTCCGTCAGTGCCGACATGTTGGCCCACAGTCGCACGTGGCCACGCACGCCGCTCGAGTAGTCGCCAAGCTCGCTGCTGAATTGCTCGAAGCCCTGGAAGAGCCGCATCGCATGCTGCATCGCCACATGGCCCGCCGGCGTGAGCGCGATGCCCTGGGAGCTGCGCTCGAGCAGCTTCGACCCCGTTGCCGCCTCGAAGTCCGAAAGCCGCCTGCTCGCGGCCGACAGCGCCAGGTGGCATGCCTCCGCGCCCTTGGTGATGCTGCCCGACTGGGCCACCGCGCAGAACAGGCGCAGCGTCACGAAATCGACGCGTGCGGGGTTGATGGAGTTGGCCATCGGCGAATTCTAGGGAGCGCGCCAGTGTCGAAAGTCATGGGGCCGGCGAAAGATATTTTTTGACATGTTATGTCCGAGTGCCTATAGTGAATCCATCGAAGCACCGCTCGCTTCCAACGGTATTCACCACAAGGAGAGGTATGCAACCACTGCTCGATCAACTGAAGGGACTGGATGTGCTGGCAGGCGCCGAGATGGGCGGGCGGTCCGTGCAGCTGCAGCCCATTCCGGGCCACACGCCCGTGATCCAGGTGAGCATCGAGGGTCGCGACGAGCTGCCGATCTTCGTCACGAGTTCGGACATGCAGATCATCTGCATCTGCTACCTCTGGGGCGAGGAAGAAGTGAAGCCGGCGCGCCGCACCGAGCTGCTCGAATCGCTGCTGGACCTGAATCCTTCCGTCCCTTTGTCTTCCTTCGGTCGCGTCGACGGCCGCTACGTGCTCACCGGCGCCCTCGGCCGCGATGCCAGCGTGCAGGACATCGCGCGCGAAGTGGCGGTGCTCAGCGACAACGCGCTCGATGCACTCGACGCCCTGTCCGAATTCCTGAATTAAGCGGAGGTCCCATGACAGTCATCAAGAAGCTCGTCACCCTGCTGCGCGGCAGCGCGCGCGAAATCGGCGAAAGCGTGGTCGACAGCAACGCCACGCGCATCTACGAGCAGGAAATCATCGACGCCAAGCACAGCATCGAGAAGGCCAAGGGCGACCTCACGGGCGTGATGGCCAAGGAAATGCAATCGGCCCGCGAGATCGAGCGGCTGAAGAACGAAGTCGCGCGCTACGAGGGCCTTGCGCTCGAGGCGCTCAACAAGACGCAGGAAGGCCTGGCGCTCGACGTCGCGGCCAAGGTCGGCACGCTCGAGCAGGAGCTGGAAGAGCAGGCCAAGGCGCACGCTTCCTACGCGCTGCAGGTGTCCAAGCTCAAGGACCTGATCAAGTCCGCCGAGGCCCGCATCCGCGAGCACGAGCGCGAGATCGGCATCGCCAAGACCACCGAGAGCGTCTACCGCGCCACGCAGTCGATCTCCGAGAACATCGGCAGCGGCGGCTCGCGGCTGGCCAATGCGCGCGAATCGCTGGAGCGCATCCGCGCGCGCCATGAAGACCTGTCCGACCGCATGACGGCCAGCAAGCAGCTCGAAGACGAGTTCGGCCACGGCGCGCTCGAGAAGAAGCTGGCCGCCGCGGGCATCGGCAGCGACGCCGATCGCACCGGCAAGGTGATGGAGCGCATCCGCGCCCGCCAGGCCAAGCCGGCGGCACCCGAGGCGCAATAGGCATCATGCGCGTCAAGCCGGTTCGCTGGCAGGGTTCGGACGAGGCGATACGCGCCGTCCAGGTCGCGTTCGACGTGGAGGAAGCCGTGCTCGAGGCCGTGCGCACCGCGGCCTTCAAGCAGCACGTTTCCACGTCGGACCAGATCCGGCAGGTGCTCGGCCTCGCCACCACGGCCAAGCCGAAGCGGCCGCGCCTTACGGTGTCGCTGAGCGCCGCCGACTACGAGTTTCTGGCGAAGCGATACGGCCTCGCGGCGGACGACAGGCTGGCCATCAAGGAGAGGGCCACGCGCGACCTGATCGCCTTCGCGGACAAGCCGTCTACATTAAAGAAGAGCACTGGCGCGAGGACGCCGGGCCGCAGCAAATAGAACAACGGAAAACAACCCGCACGCGGGAGGATCAATGGGCGATTTCATGGGGGCGGTGACGGGGTACCCGACCGCGATCTACACGGTGCTGCTGGGCGTCGTGGTGATCTACTGGGTGCTCGCGATGCTCGGAATGGTCGACATCGAACACAGCGGACTGGATGTCGACGTCAACGTGCACACGCACGCGGATGGCGACACCAGCGACATAGGGCACCTGGCCAGCTACGTCGTGGCCCTCGGCCTGAACGGCGTGCCGTTCTCGGTGGCCGTGAGCCTGCTGGTGCTCGTCGCGTGGACCGTGTCCTGCCTGGGCGGCGAATGGCTGCTGCCGCTGGTGCCGACCATGCCCCTGCAGCTGCTGGCCGGCACCGCGCTGCTGGTGGCCAGCGCGGTCATCGCCATTCCGATCACGGCCGTTGCCATCCGCCCCCTGCGCGGCCTCTTCGTGAGCCACACGGCCGTGAGCAACGCGGCCCTGGTCGGCCAGCTCTGCCGCGTCGTGACCGGCGTGGTCAACGAGAAGGACGGCCGCGCCGAGGTCGCGCGGCGCGGCGCCAGCCTGAACATCCGCGTATGGGCCACCACGCCCAACACGCTCAAGCGCGGTTCGCAGGCGCTGATCGTCGAGTACGACGAGGTGGCCGTGCGCTATCTCGTCGTCGCGCACGACGAACAGTCCGTCTGAGCACGCGCGCCGCCGCGGCGCGTCGCATCTTTCACCGTTTCGTTTCTTTCGCTCTCAAGCATTTCTGGAGAAAAAATGGAGCCCATCATCTTCGCCATCGTCATACTGGCCGTCGTCATCCTCGGCCTGTTCGCGATGTTCGCCAAGTTCTATCGCAAGATCGAGCAGGGCCACGCGCTCATCGTGAACACGCTGCGCGCGGAGCCCGAGGTGACCTTCACCGGGCGCATGGTCTACCCGATCATCCACAAGGCCGAGCTGATGGACATCTCGGTCAAGACCATCGAGATCGACCGCTCGGGCAACGAAGGCCTGATCTGCCGCGACAACATCCGCGCCGACATCAAGGTGAAGTTCTTCGTGCGCGTGAACAAGACGGCCGACGACGTGCTGAAGGTGGCGCAGGGCATCGGCTGCGCGCGGGCCTCCAACCACGAGACGCTGGAGGAGCTGTTCTCCGCCAAGTTCTCCGAAGCGCTGAAGACGGTGGGCAAGTCGATGGACTTCGTCGACCTCTACCAGGCGCGCGACAACTTCCGCGACCAGATCGTGAGCCAGATCGGCAACGACCTCTCGGGCTATGTGCTGGAAGACGCAGCCATCGACTTCCTCGAGCAGACGCCCCTGTCGGAGCTCGACGCCAACAACATCCTCGACGCACAGGGCATCAAGAAGATCACCGAGCTCACGGCCGTGGAGCACGTGCGCACCAACGAGCTGCGCCGCAACGAGGAAATGCAGATCAAGAAGAAGAACGTCGAGACGCAGGAAGCCCTGCTCGAACTCGAGCGCCAGCAGGCCGACGCCACCGCGCGCCAGCAGCGCGAGATCGCCAGCGTGCGCGCCCGCGAGGAGGCCGAGACCGCCAAGATCCAGGCCGAGGAGCGCACCAAGTCCGAAACCGCCCGCCTGGTCGCCGAGCAGTCGGTGTCGGTGCAGCAGGAGAACGTGCAGCGCGAGAAGGAAGTGGCCGAGAACAACCGCAAGCGCGCCGTGGCCGTCGAGGAGGAAAAGGTCATCCGCGCCCGCGACCTCGAGATCGTCGACCGCGAGAAGGAAGTGACGCTGCAGCGCATCGAGAAGGACAAGGCCGTCGAAGTGCAGAAGAAGGCCATTGCCGACGTGATTCGCGAGCGCATCGTGGTCGAGCGCACGGTGGCCGAGCAGGAAGAAGCCATCAAGGAACTGCGCGTGGTCGCCGAGGCCGAGCGCACCAAGAAGTCGGTCGTCATCATGGCCGAGGGCCAGGCCGACGAGAAGATGGTGCTCGACCTGAAGGCCGCCGAGACGCAGGAAAAGCGCGCACGCCACAAGGCGGCCGAAGAACTGACGCTGGCCGACGCCAAGCTGAAGGTGGCCGAGCGCGAGGCCGAGTCGAAGAAGCGCGAAGCCGAAGGCGTCGAAGCCATCTCGGCCGCGCCGGGGCTGGCCGCTGCCAAGGTCGAGATTGCCACCGCGCAGGCCAAGCTCGCCAGCTTCGAGGCCGAAGCCTCGGGCAAGGAAAAGCTGGGCCTCGCCGACGTGCACGTGCGCCAGGCCGATGCCGACGCGATCCTCAAGGCCGGCCAGGCCGACGCGCAGGTGATCGAGGCCCGCTCGCAGGCCGAAGCCGCCGGCATGCGCGCCAAGTTCGAGGCCGAGGCCTCGGGCAAGGAAAAGCTCGGCCTCGCCGAAGTCAACGTGCGCACGGCCGACGCCGAGGCCACGCTCAAGTCGGGCCAGGCCGATGCGCAGGTCATCGAAGCGCGCTTCGGCGCCGAGGCCAAGGGCCTGCACGAGAAGTTCGAGGCCATGAAGTCCATGAGCCCCGAGACGCGCGACCACGAGGAATTCCGCATGCGCCTGGAGAAGTCGCACATCGAGACCCTCAAGGGCATCGACGCGCAGACCTCCATTGCCAAGGAACAGGCCGAGGTGCTGGGCACCGCGCTGGCCAGCGCCAAGATCGACATCGTGGGCGGCCAGGGCGACTACTTCGACAGCTTCGTGCGCTCGCTCTCGGTGGGCAAGGGCATCGACGGCGTCATCTCCAAGAGCAATGCGCTGCAGGTCGCCTTCAAGGACCAGCTCTCCGGCGAGCGCGACGTGGTGAAGGACCTGCGCGACATCGTCGGCGCTCTCGGCAGCTCGTCGGGCGAAGTGCAGAACCTCAGCGTGGCCGCCCTGATGAACAGGATCGCCAGCGATGGCAGCGAGAGCCAGAAGAGTGCGCTGCGCAACCTGGTCGCCACCTTCCGCAACGGCGCTGCCGGGGACGCGGCGCGATGAACGCGAACCTCAAGTGCAGCTGCCCCGCGCATTCGCCGATGCGGCCGGTGGCACTGGCCGAGGCCCTGCTCGCGGTGCAATGCGGCGACTGCAACGGCATGGTCATGGGCATGGACGACTGGCGCGCATGGAAGGCCGGCGACGAGAGCCGCGTGCCGCATGCCGTCGACGACGAGGTCATCGAGGTGTTCGATGCCGCGTCGGTGCGTCACTGCCCCGAATGCGACCGGCTGATGCAGCGCCTGCGCTTGAGCGCGGGCCCCGACTTCCGCGTCGACCGCTGCGTGGCATGCCAGAACCTCTGGTTCGACCCGGGCGAGTGGCGCGCCATCGTGAGCCGCGGCCTTGCCGGCCGGCTCGACGAACTGCTGTCCGACGGCTGGCAGCGCCGCCTGCAGACCGAGGAGGTCCGCGAAGCGCGCGTTGCCGCGCTGCGCCGCCGCTATGGCGATGTGTGCATCGACGAGCTGGACCGCATCCGCGCCTGGCTCGATACCCAGCCCCACCGCGACGAACTGCTCGCCTTGCTGCGCGCGGACTGACCGCGCCGACATATGCAACCAACGGATGAAAAGGGCGTGCCGCCCGGCGGCGGCGCCGAATCGCAGACTGAGGCGCTGGTGTCCGGCAGCGGCAGCTACGACCTGCTGAAGAAGCGGCTGGAAAACCAGGGCGAGGGCCTGCTGAAGAAGACGCAGGCGCTCAACGAGCAGCGGCTGGCCGAATTCGGCCGCTCCGACCAGGCGCTGGTGCTGCGCACCCGGGCGCGCACCGAGAACAACGCCGTGGCGCGCGACCTCGTGCGCATCGGCGACCTGCTGCTGTTCGGCTACAACGTGTTCATCGGCCTGCGCAAGGAGACCACGGTCGGCGACGTGTTCGGGCTGTACCGGCTTGTGTCACCCGGCGAGGCCGGGCAGGGCGCGGACAGCGACGAGCTGCAGCCGGTGCCGCTGGCGGGCAGCTTCCTCGAAGACCCGCGCTTCGCCTCCGACTTCCGCGAGCTGTACGCCTACTACAAGCAGGCCACGCTGCTGCAGCTTCGGGTAACGCAGGACAAGCTGCTCGCCGCCTTCCAGATCGGCCAGCAGCTGACCGACGTGCGCGTGTTCCGCTGGGCCATCGAGCGCGACGGCCGCATCCAGTACATCGACAACCGCGGCGAGCGCGACATCGCGCTGCCGCCGAGCCACGACTTCGAATGGACCGTGGCCACCCGCGAAGACCACGTGGGCGGCAAGCACCCGCACGTCAACGTGCTCGACACCGTGTTCGTCGAGACGCTGGGCGGCGACCTCACGATCAAGATCGAGAACAACACCGAGACCGGCCTCGGCATCTACAGCGAGCCGGTCGAAGACCGCAGCCAGTCGCTGACCGATGCCGAGATCGCGTGGGCCAAGCTCGGCATGCTGATCCTGCTGCGCGTGAAGCCCTATCGCGAACAGGTCACGCGCTACCTGGTCTTCAACATCCGCACCCAGCAGGTCGAGCGCATCGACGCCATCGGCGGCTCCTGCGTGCAGCTGCCCGAAGACCACGGCATCATCTTTCCGGGCGGCTACTACCTGCAGTCGGGCGAGCACAAGCGCTTCGACCTGCCGGCCGAGACGGTCGAGAACCTGCGCTTCAAGCGCATGCTGCGCTCGCCCAACGGCGAAGACGTGGCCTACATCTTCTACGATCCCAAGCCCGGGCGCTACGCGCTCTTCAACTACAACCTGATCGAGAAGAAGCTCGCGACGCCGATCATCGCCAACGGCTACGCCCGCTTCGCCGACGGCCGCATCCTGGTGTTCCACGACAACGAGGGCGAGCCGTCGCGCGTGCACCCGATGCAGCTCTGGCAGACGCCGTTCGCCAGCGAGGAGCACCTGAGCGCCCAGCCGCCGGCGACCGGCTTCTTCGGCAAGATCGGCAACGCCGAGCTGGTGCGCGGCGTGAGCGACCTGATGGGTATCGCCCGCGCTGTGCGCGAGCAGGCGCCGACCAAGGCGGCCTACGAAGACCTGATTCGCCAGTGCACTCGCGTGAGCGACGCCTACTTCTGGCTCGACGCGCCCGAGGCCGCCGGGCTCATGGCGGAGCTGCGCAACATCGCCGAGGTGGCGCGCAGCACGCTGGCCGAGTTCGAGAAGGTCGACACCATCCGCCGCGAGACAGCCCGCGCGCTCGCCCGCGCGGAGGAAGAGCAGCGCGCATTGCTGGTCGACATCGCCAGCACGCTCTGGCGTGCGCCCGACGACTTCGTGAAGGCGCTGGGCCGACTGCGCGAACGCCGCGGCGCGCTGCAGATGCTCAAGGAGTTGCGCTACGCCGACCTGCCGCGCATCGCCGCGATGGACGCCGCGCTCGAAGCCGAGCAGCAGCGCATCGGCGAGCGCGCGATGCAGTTCCTGGCGGCCGACACCGCCTTCGTCGGCCAGCGGCAGGCACTCGACAAGCTCGGGCTCGAACTGCCCAACCTCGCCACTTCGCCGGCACTGGGGCAACTGCTCGCCACGCTCGACGAGCAGGCGGCCGGCCTCGACTTGCTGACGGAGCAGCTGGGCAGCCTGCCGGGCGGCGACGCGGTCGTCCGCACCTCCATCCTCGACCGCATCTCGCTGATCTACGCCGACATCAACCGCATGCGCGCCGATGCGCGTGCGCGGCGCAAGTCGCTGGGCGCGACCGAGGCACGGGCCGAGTTCGGCGCGCAGTTCAAGCTATTCGGCCAGGCGGTGGAAAACGCACTGGAGTTCGCCGACACGCCCGAGAAGTGCGACGACGCGCTCACGCGCCTGCTTGCGCAACTGGAGGAAATCGAAGGCCGCTTCGCCGAGCAGGACGAGTTCCTGGGCGACATCGCCGAGAAACGCGAGAACGTCTACGAGGCCCTGTCCGCCAGGCGCCAGACCCTGGTCGAGGCCCGCCAGCGCCGTGCGCAGGGCGTGATCGATGCGGCGGGGCGCATCCTCGACGGCATTCCGCGCCGCATCGCGCAGTTCGGCGAGTTGAGCCAGGTCCACAGCTACTTCGCCGCCGACCCGATGATCGGCAAGCTGCACACGCTGATCGCCGACCTGCGCACGCTGGGCGCGGCAGTGCCGGCCGACGAACTCGACACCCGCCTGAAGACCGCCCGCGACCAGGCCCTGCGCGCGGTGCGCGACAAGCGCGAGCTGGTGAGCGAGGGCGGCGATACGCTGCGCCTCGGCCGGCACGCCTTCACCGTGCACCGCCAGCCGGTCGACCTGACGCTGGTGGCCCGAGAAGGCAGCATGGCCTACCAGGTGACGGGCACCGACTACCTGAGCCCCGTGAGCGACGAGCGCCTTGCCGCGCTGCAGGCCTACTGGGACCAGTCGCTGGTGTCCGAGACGCCGGAGCTCGCTCGCGCCGAATACCTCGCCGGCCGTCTGCTCGAAGCCCTGCTCGAAGGCAAGGCCGATCGCAGCTGGGCCGACGTGCGCACGCTGCTGGCCGAAGACCCGCAGCATCCGCAACTGCTCGAGATGGTCCGGCGCTTCGCGGCGGCGCGTTACCAGGAGGGCTACCAGAAGGGCATCCATGACGACGACGCGCTGCGGCTTCTGGGCGCGCTGGTCGGCATGCAGGACCAAGCTGGGCTGCTGGCCTGGGGCCCGACCGAGCGCGCGCTGGCCTTGCTCTACTGGCAGCACGGCCACCTGATCGCGCACCGCGAGTCGCTGCTGCGGCGCGCGCGTGCCGCGCTGCAGATGCAGGAACTGTTCGGCCGGCGCGATGCGCTCGACCAGCTCGAAGCCGATGTCGCCCGCTCGCTGGGTCATTTCGTGCGCGAGGTGCTGCCCGACCTGCTTCCGTCCGCGGATGCAGAGGCAGAAGAAGAGCACGAGGACCGCAAGGCACTCGTCGCCACTTTGTGCGACCAGTCCGCGGCCTACCTCGTGCGCGAACTCGCAGCGCACGGCGGTGAAACGTGGGTGGTCTCGGGCGCCGGCGAAGACCTGGCCGCCGCGCTGCTGCGCGAACTGGAGCGCGGCCGCCGCCGCGAGGCATGGCAGGCCGACCTCGACGCCGCGCCGCCGGCCGAGCGCTGGCGGCTGGCGCGCGACTGGGTGCGCGCCTATGCCGTGCACCAGTCGCCGCAATCGGTCGACTGGGTGGACGACGCGGCCAGCGTGCTCGCCATGCCGCTGCAGCGCACCCGGGTCAACGTGGCGCTCGACCAGACCGTCGAAGGGTTGCGCGGCGAGCATCCGCGCGTGGCCGACGGCCGCCTGACGCTGAACCTCAACGACTTCTGGCGCCGCTTCCTGTTCCACACGCAGCATGCGGTGGCGGGCTTCGAGGCGCTGCATCGCCTGCGCCACGAGCTGCTCGAAGGCGAGAAGGCCCGGCTCAAGCTGAGCCAGTTCCAGGCCAAGCCGCTGTCGACCTTCGTGCGCAACCAGCTGATCGACGAGCTGTACCTGCCCATCATCGGCGACAACCTCGCCAAGCAGATCGGCTCGGCGGGCGAGGGCAGCCGCACCGACCGCATGGGCCTGCTGCTGCTGATCTCGCCGCCCGGCTACGGCAAGACCACGCTGATGGAATACGTGGCCGACCGCCTCGGCCTGATCTTCGTGCGCATCAACTGCCCGGCGCTGGGCCACGGCGTGACCGCCATCGACCCGGCCAATGCGCCCAACAGCGCGGCGCGGCAGGAACTCGAGAAGCTCAACCTGGGCCTGGCGATGGGCAGCAACGTGATGCTGTACCTCGACGACATCCAGCACACGAGTCCCGAGTTTTTGCAGAAGTTCATCGCGCTGGCCGACGGCACCCGCCGCATCGAGGGCGTGTGGAACGGCGAGCCGCGCAGCTACGACATGCGCGGCAAGCGCTTCGCGGTCGTGATGGCGGGCAATCCGTACACCGAGTCGGGGGACGTGTTCAAGATCCCCGACATGCTGGCCAACCGTGCCGACATCTACAACCTCGGCGACGTGCTCTCGGGCCGCGAGGCGGCGTTCGCGCTCTCGTACATCGAGAACAGCCTGACCTCGAACCCCACGCTGATGCCCCTGGCCTCGCGCGATCCGAAGGACGTGCAACTGCTGGTGAAGATGGCGCAGGGCCACGAAGTGCCGAGCAGCGCGCTGTCGCACGCGTACAGCGCGGTCGAGCTGGAAGAAATCAAGGCGCTGCTGCAGCGGTTGTTCCGTGCGCGCGACCTGCTGCTCAAGGTGAACCTCGCTTACATCGAGTCGGCCGCGCAGCAGGAGTCGTACCGCGTGGCCCCGCCGTTCAAGCTGCAGGGCAGCTACCGCAACATGACCAAGCTGGCGGGCAAGATCACCGCGCTGATGCGCGACGACGAGCTCGATGCGCTGCTGCGCGACCACTACCGCGGCGAGGCCCAGACCCTGACCACCGGCGCCGAAGAGAACCTGCTGCGCCTGGCCCAGCTGCTCGGCAGCCCGACGCCGGAGGAGGACGCGCGCTGGAAGGAAATCTGCGAGGAGTTCGTGCGCCAGCGCAAGCTGGGCGGCGCCGACGTGGATGGCAGCCAGCGCATCGCCAGCAGCATGCTCGACGTGGCGCGCGCAGTCGATTCGCTCAAGACCGAACCCGTGGCCCCCGCGGAGGGACCGAGCGAAGGCCAGCGGCTGGCCGACGCCATGCTGCAGATCGCCGTCACATACCGAGAGCTGATCCTGCCGCTGGTGACTGCCACCGAGCGCCGACTGGAACTGGACCGTTCCATCGCCCAGAACATGGAGCGCCTGGCGGCGGAAGCGATGGCCACGCGCACGCCGGTGAAGCGCGCGCCCAAACCCGACAAGGAGCAATGAGATGGCGGCCCTGCCCGCGACCACCGAAGCACCGCCCGCGTTGCCCGCCTTGCTGGCCCAGCTCGACGACACCCTCGCCGATGCCCGCCTGAGCGACGACGAGCGCCGCGTGCTGGTCCACACGCTGCGCGAGGCCCAGCCGCCGGAAGACGGCCTGCGGCAGCTGCGCAACCGGGCTTTCGACCTGGTGCGGGCGCGCACCGCCGACCCCGAGCATCTGGCCCTGCTGAAGTGGCTCGAAGGCGTGGTCCGCGCCATCGATACGGGCCGCTCGCCCGACAACGTGGCCGTGCGCTCGCAGGCGTTCTTCAGCCCCGGCACGGCCTGCCTGCAGGCCATCAACCAGCAGTTGCGGTCGGCCAGGTATTCCATCGACCTGTGCGTGTTCACGCTCTCGGACGACCGCATCACCGCCGAGATACTTGCCGCGCATCGGCGCGGCGTGTCGCTGCGCTGCATCTCCGACAACGACAAGGAGTTCGACCTCGGCAGCGACATCGGCCAGCTGCGCGCGGCCGGCATTCCGGTGGCTGTGGACCGCACCGAGGCGCACATGCACCACAAGTTCGCCATCTTCGACGGCGCCCGGCTGCTCAACGGCAGCTACAACTGGACGCGCAGCGCCTGCGAGTTCAACGAGGAGAACCTCGTGCTGACCAACGATCCGCAGCTCGTGCGCCGCTTCGCCGACGAGTTCGACAGCCTCTGGAAAGAACTGCAGGCCCCCCGATGAGCACCCGACGCATCGACTACGACTGGGAGCTGCCCGCCGAGATGCAGCAGCGCCTGGGCGGCTCCAGCTACGGCGCGCAGCGCGTCATTCACGAGCAGGGGCACCTGATGGTGATCCTGCACGAGCCGCCCGCCGGCACCGCTTCGGAACGCAAGTCGGCGGTGTTCCTGCGCAAGCCCGACGGCGCCTGGCTGCACAAGGGCAACAACCCGGGCGAGCGGGCGCTGGGCAAGCTGATCGAGAGCTATCGTGCGTCGCTGGCCACCTTCGAGGTCCGGCACGAGGCCGCCGACAACTCCGAGGCGCTGTTCCAGATCCTCGGGCCGCTGATTCCGCTGGCACGCGCCGCCTCGAACATGCAGGCGGCCCTGCAGTCCGCGCGCGAGGCCGTGCCGGAGGACGCGCTGATCACCGACCTGCGCGACCGCGCGGTCGAGATCGTGCGCGGGCTCGAACTGCTGCTGGCCGATACGCGGATGTCGCTCGACTACAGGCTCGCCCACGCGGCCGAGCAGCAGGCGCGCGCCGCCAACGAAGTCAGCCGGGCGCAGCACAAGCTCAACACCATCGCGGCGCTGACCTTTCCGCTGATGGCCGTCGGCGCGGCCTTCGGCATGAACCTGCACAGCGGCGCCGAGAACCTGCCCGGCTGGGCGTTCTGGGCGATCTTCGGCGCAGGGCTCTTCATGGGCGTGCTGCTGCGCGGATGGGTGAAAGCGCCCGACGCGCCTGCGCCGGCCACGCCCGTCGCCGGATCGAGCCTGTCGAAGCGGAAGTAGGTCAACCCCCTTGCAGCCGGGGCCTTCGCGTTTCGCGAAGGAGTGCTGCCGCCAAAGCAATTCCGCATTCCGCGATCCGTTCCTAGAGTCGGGGCCAGCCCAACAAAGGAGACGGACGCGGACATGAATGCACTCGAAGGCCTGAAGGTGCTGGAGCTCGGCCAGCTCATCGCCGGCCCCTTCGCCGGCAAGACGCTGGCGGAGTTCGGCGCCGACGTGATCAAGGTCGAGCCTGCGGGTGTCGGCGATCCGTTGCGCAAGTGGCGGCTGTTGCGCGACAACGGCACCTCGGCATGGTGGGAGGTGCAGTCGCGCAACAAGCGCTCGGTGTGCCTGGACCTGCGCAGCATTGAAGGGCAGGAGGCCGTGCGTGCGCTGGCGATCGAGGCCGACGTGCTCATCGAGAACTTCAAGCCCGGCACGCTCGAAAGCTGGGGCCTGGGCTGGGAGCAACTGCACGCGCTGAACCCGCGCCTCATCATGCTGCGCATCTCGGGCTACGGGCAGACCGGGCCCTATCGCGACAAGCCCGGCTTCGGCGTGCTCGGCGAATCGATGGGCGGGCTGCGCTACCTGAGCGGCGAGCCCGGCCGGGTGCCGGTGCGCGTGGGGGTGTCGCTGGGCGACACGCTGGCGGCGCTGCATGGCGTGATCGGCGTGCTGACCGCGCTGCACCACCGCACCGCCCATGGCGGAGAGGGGCAGTTCATCGACGTGGCGCTCTACGAGTCGGTGTTCAACGTGATGGAAAGCCTGCTGCCCGAGTACGACGCCTTCGGCGCCGTGCGCGAGCGTGCCGGCAGCGCACTGCCCGGCATCGCGCCGACCAACGCCTACCGCTGCGAAGACGACCACTACGTGCTGGTGGCCGGCAACGGCGACAGCATCTTCCGCCGGCTGATGCGCGCCATCGGCCGCGAAGACCTGGAGAGCGACCCCGGGCTCGTGCACAACGACGGCCGCGTGCTGCGCGTGGAAGAGATCGACGCCGCCATCGAGGCGTGGACGCTGCAGCGCAGCCGCGACGATGTGCTGGCCGCGCTCGATGCGGCAGGCGTGCCGGTCGGGCGCATCTACACCGTGGCCGACATCGCGAGCGACCCTCAGTACCTGGCGCGCGGGATGATCGTGGAGGCGCCCACCTCCGACGGAGCCACGCTGAAGGTGCCGGGCGTGGTGCCCAAGCTCAGCGCCACGCCAGGGCGCATCGCGCACCCCGCGCCGCGACTGGGCGAGCACGACGGCGATCTGGGCGGTGCCGGCTGGCCTGCCCGCCGCGTGGAAGGAGTAATGGCATGAAGGCGGGCCACGGCACGAGGCTCTTCATCAACGAGGTCGCCACGCGCGACGGCTTCCAGATGGAGAACCGCTTCATTCCCACCGACGACAAGATCGCCCTCGTCGACAGGCTGAGCGGGCTGGGCTACGCGAAGATCGAGGTCACGTCCTTCACCTCGGCGAAGGCGATCCCGGCGCTGCGCGACGGCGAGGAGGTGATGCAGCGCATCGCCCGCCGTCCCGGCGTGGTCTACACCGCGCTGGTGCCGAATGTGCGCGGCGCGGAGCGTGCGCTGGAAAGCCGCATCGACGAGTTCAACGTCGTCATGTCGGCGAGCGAGACGCACAACCTCGCCAACCTGCGCATGACGCGCGAGCAGTCGTTCGCACAGCTGGCCGAAGTGATCGCGCTGGCGAAGCAGGCCGGCGTGCCGGTGAACGTGTCGCTGTCGTGCGTGTTCGGCTGTCCGATGGAGGGCGAGGTGCCGCTGGCGCAGGTGCAGGGCTTGATCGACCGATTCGCCGCGCTGGAAGTGCAGGGCATCACGCTGTGCGACACGACGGGCATGGCTTACCCCACGCAGGTGCGGGAGGTCTGCGAGGCCGTCGTCTCCAGCCAGCCAGCGATGGAATGGACAGCCCATTTCCACAACACGCGCGGCATGGGGCTGGTGAACACGGTGGCCGCGGTGGAGGCTGGCATCCGGCGGCTCGACATGTCGCTGGGCGGCATCGGCGGATGCCCCTATGCGCCGGGCGCGACCGGCAACGTGGCGACCGAGGACGTGGTCCACATGCTGCAGTGTATGGGCTATGACACGGGCATGGATCTCGCGGGCCTGGTTGCCGCCGCAGGGGAGCTGGGGGGGCTGGTCGAGCACGATCTGCCGGCACAGGTCTCGCGCGCGGGCCACCGGCTGACGCGGCATGCACCGCCGCCGGATTTCAGCGACATCGCGGCTCGCGCCCGGGAGCGCGGGCACGCACCGAAGGAGCTTCAACCATGATCGACCACCTGGACCACCTCGTGCTGACAACGGCGCACGAGGAAGCCTGCATCCGCTTCTACGTCGACATGCTGGGCATGTCGCTGGAGAGCTTCGGCGCCGGCCGCAAGGCCTTTCGCTTCGGCAACCAGAAGATCAACCTGCATGTGAAGGGCCACGAGTTCGAACCCAAGGCGCAGTTGCCGACGCCCGGCTCGCTGGACCTGTGCTTCATCGCCAGCGTGCCGCTCGACGAAGTCATTGCGCGGCTGGGCGAGAAGGGCGTGCCCATTCTCGAAGGGCCGGTGATGCGCACGGGCGCCACTTCGCGCATCCGCTCGGTCTACGTGCGCGACCCGGACCTGAACCTGATCGAGATCTCGGAGCTGTCGCCCTGACGGCGCGGCGCCGCAGACAGCCAGCAAATACAAAACCACCGGAGACAAACCATGAAATCCATTCACCGCCTTCTCGCGGTCGGCCTTGCGCTGGCCGCTTCGGCCGCGGCAGCGAGCGACGCGTGGCCTTCGAGGCCGATCACGATGGTCGTGCCCACCGCGCCAGCGGGCTCCACCGACATCATGGCGCGCCTGGTCGGCGATCCGCTGCAGCGCGCGCTGGGCCAGCCCGTCGTGGTCGACAACAAGCCCGGCGCCAGCGGCAATATCGGCACCGAGTTCGTGGCGCGCGCCGCGCCCGACGGCTACACGCTGCTGATGCAGTACTCGGGCTACCACGTGGGCAACCCGTCGCTCTATCCGAACATCAAGTGGAGCCCCACCAAGGACTTCGTGCCGGTGGCGATGGTGATGCGCGCGCCGCACGTCGTCGCGGTGAGCGGCAAGCTGCCGGTGAAATCGATGAAGGAGCTCATCGAGTACGGCAAGAAGAAAGAGGGTGGGCTTTTCTATGCCTCGTCGGGCAACGGCTCGATCCAGCACATCGCGGGCGAGCTGCTGTCGCGGCAGTCGAAGCAGGCGATGACGCACGTGCCCTACAAGGGCTCGGGGCCTGCGATCAACGACCTGATCTCGGGCAACGTGGACATGTTCATCACCACGCCGCCCTCGGTCATCGGCCATTTCGCGGGCGGGCGCATCAAGCCGCTGGCGTACACGGGCAGCAAGCGCCATCCGTCGATGCCCGATGTGCCGACCTCGGCCGAGGCGGGACTGCCGGGGTACGAGGTCGAGTCGTGGTTCGCCGTGTTCGCGCCGGCGAAGACGCCGCCGGAGATCGTCAACAGGCTGAGTGCTGAACTCCGCAAGATCGTCGAGAGCGAAGCCTTCCGCAAGAAGGTGGACGAGCAGGGCGCCTTCGCGACCTACATGGACCCGCCGACGCTCGCGAAATTCGTCGACCAGGAGCTGGCGAGCTGGTCGAAGGTGATCAAGGCGGCGGACATCAAGCCCGATTGACCGGTTGATCGAACCGGTCGCTGGTCAGCCTTCCTGGTAGACGACCTCGAAGGTCTCGCACAGCACCGGCATGCGCATGTCGGGCTTCCTGCCGATGCGCTCGCATTCGCCGCTGAAGTACTGCCAGTGGCCTTCGCGCCAGTAGCGCAGCGAGCCGTCGCCTTCGGCCTCGACGGCCGCGAAGTCCTCGCCGACTTCGTCGAAGGGCATGACGACCACGCTGCGTGTCTCGATCACGCACAGTGGCCTGCCATGCCAGTCGGTCACCACGCTGAGGTCACCGGGCCTGGGGCGCGGCCTGCCGGTCGATTCGAAGGACCATTCGAGGCTCGCCGTGCCGCGCTTGCGGCCCTCCAGCACGAGCTGCGCCAGCTCGGTGGCGCCGGCCTCGTTGTCGTCGAAGTGGAAGGCTTCGCAGAAGCGGTCGGACGCATCCGCGCCCGCGGCGTTCTGGAATCGCTCCCAGAAGGGGAGGACGTGGGCTGGAATGGCCATGTGTGGCGGGCCTGGAGCCGCAGCGCCGGGCCTGCCACGGGCACGACCGGCTACAGCTTGACGTTGATGATCGACAGGATGATCGCAGAGAGCGTCATCGCGACCGGCAGCTTCTGCACGGCGAGCGCACGGACGCGGGCGACGGATGCCTGGGTCTGCAGCAGAAGGCTGCGTTCGGAATGGATGCGTGTGGACATTTCGGACTCCTGTGTGTTGCGGGCTTATTGCCCCGGATGGCCTCCACGATAGGCTTCGCAGGGCGCTGCGGCGCAGGCCTTTCGAGGACACGGCGTTTCTGTTTTCGCAACGATCCGTCGGCGTTCGGCCGGAACTTCCGCCAGGTTTTCCGGATCGGCGAGGCTGCGCGCGGCGCGAGAATCCGGCCCCCGGCAACGAACGAACAAGAAGGCAGACAGAGAGAAATGAAGAGCAAGACGGCGACGCTCCGGTCGCAGGTGCGCCGAGCAACTCCCGACGATCCGACACCCTGGGCGCTGCTGCTGGCCGCCGACGGCCCGCGCGCCGAGATCCGCAAATACCTGTCGCGCGGCGAACTCTGGTTGGCCGAGGCTGCCGGCCGGGTCGTCGGGCAGATGGTGCTGCTCGAAACCCGCGTCGGTACATGGGAAATCATGAACATCGCGGTGAGCGACGAACTGCGCGGCCAAGGCGTGGGCACCGCGCTGCTGCGCAAGGCGAAGGCGCTGGCCATCGAGCGCGGCGCGCACCTGCTCGAGGTCGGCACGGGCAACAGCAGCCTGCGCGAGTTGGGCTTCTACCAGCGCTTCGGCTTCCGCATCACCGGCGTGGACACCGATTTCTTCGTGCACCGCGCAGGCGGCGGCAGGCTGCAGAAGCAGGACGGCATCGTGTTGCGCGACATGGTGCGCCTGCGCATCGAGCTCGAAAGCTCGCTCTAGCCGGCGATCAGCTTCTGCACCAACTCGGCCGTGGTCGCGGCCGCGTACTTGCGCATCAGCCGGGCCCGGTGAAGTTCCACCGTGCGGTGGCTGATGCCGAGCGCCTTGCCGATCTCCTTCGAGGTCAGCCCGCGCATCACCTGCGCCGCCACCTCGCGCTCGCGCGGCGTGAGCTCGGCCTTGACGGCGCGGCGCGAGCCCAGGTCTTCGAAGGTCCAGATGCCCGCTTCGTGCGGGGCGTCGCGGTTCATGGCGTGACCGGTGACGTGGCACCAGAAAGTCTCGTCGGCGATGGCGCCGTGCAGATTGCCCAGCCGCTTCATCATGCGGTTGTCGGCGTAGTGTCCGCTGGCGTTGAGAAAGGGCTCCATGCGCTTGCCGATCCGCTCGAACTCGGCCACGCTGGGGTAGAGGATGCTGAACGAATGCCCGACCAGCGCGGAGGGCGTTGCGCCAAAAATCTCGCAAACGCGCTCGTTGCACGCCACGATGGTGCGGTTGCTCGACACCACCATGCCGACCGGCGCGTGTTCAAACGCCAGCCGGTAATCGATCTCGGGCATCGGGGGTCTCCATTACGAAATACTACGTATGCGAGTAGGTAGTATCGTTCAGGGGTTTCCCACCCCTTCCCAGCCCTTTTCTCCACCCACTCTCATTCATCCATCGAGGAGCCCGAGTGAACAAGATTTTTCCCACCGCTGACGCGGCACTCAAGGGGGTCGTCGCCGACGGGCAGATGCTCGCGGTCGGCGGCTTCGGTCTCTGCGGCATTCCTGAAGCGCTGATCGACGCGCTCAAGGACTCCGGCGTGCAGAACCTCACCGTCATCTCCAACAACGCGGGCGTCGATGGCTTCGGCCTCGGCAAGCTGCTGGAGACGCGCCAGATCAAGAAGATGATCGCGTCCTACGTCGGCGAGAACAAGGAGTTCGAGCGCCAGTACCTCGCGGGCGAGCTGGCCCTCGAATTCACGCCGCAGGGCACGCTGGCCGAGAAGCTGCGCGCCGGCGGCGCGGGCATTCCGGCCTTCTTCACCAAGACCGGCGTGGGCACGCAGGTTGCCGAGGGCAAGGAGCTGCGCGAGTTCGACGGCGAAACCTACGTGATGGAACGCTCGCTGGTGCCCGACGTGGCGCTGGTGAAGGCCGACGTGGCCGACAAGTCGGGCAACCTGCGCTTCCGCCTCACGGCGCGCAACTTCAACCCGGCCGCCGCCATGGCCGGCAAGATCTGCATCGTCGAGGTCGAGAAGATCGTCGAGGTGGGCGAACTGGCTCCCGACGACATCCACCTGCCGGGCATCTACGTGCACCGCATCGTGCTCAACGCCAACCCCGAGAAGCGCATCGAGAAGCGCACCGTGAGCGCTGCGGTCGATGCCGCCGCCGCCAAGGTCGAGGCCCAGACCGCCATCGCCGCAGCAGCAGCTGCCGGCAGCGAAGTGCCCGCCAAGGTCGTCAACAAGAAAGAAGGAGCCTGAGATGCCCTGGACTCAAGACCAGATGGCGGCCCGCGCCGCCCAAGAACTCGAAGACGGCTTCTACGTCAACCTCGGCATCGGCATTCCGACTCTGGTGGCCAACCACACCGGCGACAAGGAAGTGTGGCTGCAGAGCGAGAACGGCATGCTCGGCATCGGCCCGTTCCCCACCGAAGACCAGGTCGACGCCGACCTGATCAACGCCGGCAAGCAGACCGTCACCACGCTGCCGGGCTCGGCCATCTTCGGCAGCCATGACAGCTTCGCGATGATCCGCGGCGGCAAGATCAACCTGTCGATCCTGGGCGCCATGCAGGTCAGCACCAAGGGCGACCTCGCCAACTGGATGATCCCCGGCAAGATGGTCAAGGGCATGGGCGGCGCGATGGACCTCGTGGCCGGCGTGAAGCGCGTGATCGTGCTGATGGAGCACGTGGCCAAGAAGAAGGACGGCACCGAGGACCTGAAGATCCTCGAGAAATGCACCCTGCCGCTGACCGGCGTGGGCGTGGTCGACCGCATCATCACCGACCTGGCCGTGATGGACGTGGTGCCCGAAGGCCTGAAGGTCGTCGAGCTGGCTCCGGGCGTCACCTTCGACGCGCTGCAGGCCAAGACGGGCGCGAAGCTGATCCAGTAAGGGCAGCCGCAACCGACAGTACGCAAGGGCCGCTTTCGCGGCCCTTTGTCATGAGGGGGTGAGACACTGCGCGCATGGCCTACCTCGACCTCGACAACCTTCGCACCATTTTTCTCGACGAAGAGGCGCTGCGCGTGCGACGCCTGCAGCGGCAGCCCTGTGGGTCGCTCCATGTCACCAGCGGCCGCATCGTGGCCTGCGATCCGCTGGTGCAGCCCGAGCGCGAGCCTTTCGTTCGCAGCGTGAGCGGTCGCGGCGCCTTCGCCGCGGAGGTGCTGGAACATGAAGGCCGTCATGCCCTGGCGGTGCTCTGGCTGCGCGAGCGCGGTGGACTGGAGCCTGCAAACCTGCGGTGGGAGCCCGCACTGCTCGACGGGCAGTCGCAGGACGACCTGGGCGACGACGAGTTCTACGGTTACCCGGTCGATGCCGGCGTCGGCTGCTTCATGGATGCCGACTGCGCGGCGGCCATCGCCGAGCGCGAGGCGCGCGAGTCAGCGGCCAACCCCGACTACGTCAGCTACTACGACGACGTACTCGACGAGGAGCTGGGCTCCAAGGACATGGCGAATCACTATCCCCTGGGCGAGGGCTGCGCGAACAACGTGCTGATCTTCAGCTCGGGCTGGGGTGATGGCAGCTATCCGAGCTTCTGGGCGCTCGACGCCGCCGGCGAGCCGGTGGCGCTGGTGACCGACTTCATGACGATGCACGGCGGCGATGCGCGCAGCGAGGACGACAAGCGCGACGACGCCTACGCGGCGAGCCTGTCGCCCGAAAGGCTCGCGGCGCTCGAAGCCCTTGGAGCCGCGGCGATCAAGGGAGATGCGGCCGCGATCCGGTCCCTGCTCGACGGTGGACTCGCGGGGCCGAACGACATCATTCCGTCGCTCGGCGAAACCGCGCTCCTCAGCGCAATCCGCATGAACCAGCTCGAAGCCTTGCGTGTGCTGCTGGGCACCGCACCATGTCCCGCCATGCCCGAGCAACTGCGCATCGAAGGCGAGGCGGAAAGCTACCTGGCCTTTGCACGATGGCTCAGGAAGCCGCGGGTGCCAGGGCTGGTCGAACTGCTCGAACAGTCCGAGGCCGTGGCTCCCGCCGAACCGGCAGCCGGCAAGAGCTTCCTGAAGCGCCTCTTCTCATGAGCCGCTAGGCGCCCAGCGCGGCCCGCACCTTGTCTCCCAGCCCGCGCAGCCGTTCCACCGGCTCGTTGGAGAACACGAAGCGCAGGTACTGCGCCCCATGCGTCTCGCCCCAGCCCTTCATCGCGGTGGCGCAGACGCGGTGCTTCAGCAGGCGTTCCGACAGCGTCTGTCCGTCGATGCCGAAGTCGCTCGTGCGCAGCAGCAGCGACCAGCCGCCGCCCGGCACGCCGACCGGCAGGCCCCTGAGTTCGTCGAGGAGCGTGTCGCGCCGCCGTTCCAGCTCGGCCACGTAGGGTGCGAGCGTGCGGGGCGATTGCTCCAGCGCCGTGGCCACCGCATCCTGCGCGATGCCGACGGGCACCACCACGTTGGCCAGCGACACGGCCACGAGATCGGGCATGTAGCTTTCGGGCGCCACGGTCCAGCCAACGCGCCAGCCGATCATGCGCAGTTCCTTGGCCGATGAGCCCACGGTGATGGTGCGCTCGGCCATGCCGGGCAGGCCCGCGGGGTGGATGACTTTCCGGCCGTCGTACAGCAAGCGTTCCATCGCCGTGTCGAGGATCAGCGTGAGGTCGTGCCGCACGCACAGCTCGGCGATGGCGCGCCAGTCCTCCTCGTCGAAGCAGCCGCCGGTGGGCATCGATGGCGACATCAACAGCATTGTCCGCACACGCGGGCCGACGGCGGCCTGCAGCGCGGCGCGGTCGAGCTTCCATTCGCCGCCGGGCGTGAAATTGAAGGGCACGTACTTCGGCGTGCCGCCCGCGAGCCGGATGCGGTTGAGCAGGCCTGCGTAGGTCGGATCGGTCACCAGCACCTCGTCGCCCACCTCGACCGTGGCGAGCAGCGCGTTGAGGATGCCCGAGAGCCCACCCGCCGAGATCACGCAGTTGCGCGCGCCGCTGTACTCCACGCCCGACAGCGCCGACACATGGCGCGCCGCCACGTCGCGCAGCCGCGACTGGCCGACGAAGGGCAGGTAGCTGTTGTCCGAGTCGAACGATGCGGCGTGCACGGTGCGTGCGACGGCTTCGGGGTCGGGCGGAATGTCGACGTCGAGGTTCTCGAGCCGCAGGAATGGCGGCCCGTCAGCGTCGTCGGCGATGGCGCCCATGCGGTCGACGCCGATGCCGGCGATGTGTTCCAGGCGGGCGGGGCGATGGCGTGGCATGGGCGTGTCTCCGTGTCGGGCTTCAGTGGCTTGTCAGGGGGATGGCTTGCGCGGGCGGACGGGTCGTTGCGAGGCGCCGCTTGCGTCATTCTCTTCGCCGGTCGGCGTCAGGAGCAACAGCGGCTGCTGCTCCTGCACCGTCTCGCGCAGGAAGTTCCACACCGCCTGCATGCGCGCGAGGTGCTTGGTCTCGGCCGGCATCGACATCCAGAAGGTCCGCGTGAAATTCGCCTGCCCCAGTAGCACGGGGCGCAGCGCGGCGTCGTGCTCCGCGATGAAGGCCGGCAGCACCGCGATGCCCGCACCCGCCGCAACGGCGCTGTGCTGCGCGAGCACGCTGGTGCTGCGCAGCGCGAAGGCGTCGGGGCGGTGCAGTTCGTCGAGGTACTGAAGCTCCTTGCTGAAGAGCAGGTCGTCCACGTAGCTGATGAAGGTGTGGCCGCGCAGGTCCTCGCGCGTGCGGATGGGCTTGTGCGCCGACAGGTACTGCTTCGACGCATAGAGCCGCAGCGTGTAGTCGGTGAGCTTGGCGACCACCACCGGGCCGCGCGCCGGGCGTTCGAGCGAGATCACGATGTCGGCCTCGCGCCGCGACAGGTGTACCAGCCGTGGCATCGCGAGCAGGTCGATGGTGAGCTTCGGGTGCCGCACAGCGAACAGCGCCAGTTGCGGCGCCAGCACCACCGTGCCGAAGCCTTCGGTGGCGCCGATGCGCACCAGCCCCGAGAGGCCTTCCTGCGAGGCGGGCGCGGTGCTTTCCACCGCCTGGAACGCACTCTCCATCGCCTCGACCTGAGGTTGCAGCCGCCGGCCCGCTTCGGTGAGCCGGTGGCCGCCTGCCTCGCGCGAGAAAAGCGGGGCACCGACTTCCTTCTCCAATGCCTGGATGCGGCGCGCCACGGTGGTGTGGTCCACCTCGAGCCGGCGCGCCGCGCTCATCAGCGTGCCCGAGCGGGCGAGCTCCAGAAAGTACCGCAGGTTGTCCCAGTCCATGTGCCTTCGTTTCCCCGATTCCGGGCTCTGCATTTTTGCAAAGCCGCCGCGCATATTTGTCTATTGTCATGGCAAATCTGCAAAGCTAGGATGCGTGACCGAACCGGCCATGCCGGGCGCCCGATTTCACAGGATTCACAGGAGACAAACCCCATGGACGCTACCACCACGCCCTCGACCCAGGTCGCCACCGTCAAGCTGCTGATCGGCGGCAAGCTGGTCGAATCGAAGACCACCGAATGGCGCGACGTCGTCAACCCGGCCACGCAGGAAGTGCTGGCGCGCGTGCCCTTCGCCACGCAGGCCGAACTCGATGCCGCGGTCGCTTCCGCCAAGGAAGCCTTCAAGACCTGGCGCAAGACGCCCATCGGCGCGCGCGCTCGCATCTTCCTGAAGCTGCAGCAGCTCATCCGCGAGAACATGGGCGAGCTCGCCGCGATCCTCACGGCCGAGCAGGGCAAGACGCTGCCCGATGCCGAGGGCGACGTGTTCCGCGGCCTCGAAGTGGTCGAGCACGCATCGAACATCGGCAACCTGCAGCTCGGCGAGCTGGCCAACAACGTGGCCAACGGCGTCGACACCTACACGCTGCTGCAGCCGCTGGGCGTGTGCGCCGGCATCACGCCGTTCAACTTCCCGGCCATGATCCCGCTGTGGATGTTCCCGATGGCCATCGTCACCGGCAACACCTTCGTGCTGAAGCCCTCCGAGCAGGACCCGATGGTCACCATGCGCCTGTGCGAGCTGGCGCTCGAAGCCGGCGTTCCGCCCGGCGTGCTGAACGTGGTTCATGGCGGCGAAGCGGTCGTCAACGGCATCTGCGACCACAAGGACATCAAGGCGATCAGCTTCGTCGGCTCCACCAAGGTCGGCACGCACGTCTACAACCGAGCCACGCTGGCCGGCAAGCGCGTGCAATGCATGATGGGCGCGAAGAACCACGCCATCGTGATGCCCGACGCCAACAAGGAGCAGACGCTCAACGCACTGGCCGGCGCGAGCTTCGGTGCCGCGGGCCAGCGCTGCATGGCGGTGTCGGTGGCCGTGCTGGTGGGCGAGGCGCGCAACTGGGTGCCCGAGCTCATCGAGAAGGCGAAGACGCTGAAGGTCGGCGCCGGCACGGAGAAGGGCGTGGATGTGGGCCCGCTGGTCTCGTGCGCCGCCTACGACCGCGTGAGCAGCCTGATCGAACGCGGCGAAGCCGACGGCGCAAAGCTCGTGCTCGACGGTCGCAAGCCCACGGTGCCCGGCTACGAGAAGGGCAACTTCGTCGGCCCGACGATCTTCACCGGCGTGAAGCCCGGCATGACGATCTACGACCAGGAAATCTTCGGCCCAGTGCTTTGCGTTGCCGACGCCGAGAACATCGACGAGGCCATCGAGCTGATCAACAGCAACCCGAACGGCAATGGCACGGCGATCTTCACGCAGTCGGGCGCGGCGGCGCGTCGCTTCCAGGAAGACATCGACGTGGGCCAGGTCGGCATCAACGTGCCGATCCCGGTGCCGGTCCCGATGTTCTCGTTCACCGGCTCGCGTGCTTCGAAGCTCGGCGACCTGGGCCCGTACGGCAAGCAGGTCGTGCTGTTCTACACGCAGACCAAGACGGTCACGGCGCGCTGGTTCGACGACAGCACCGTCTCGCACGGCGTCAACACCACGATCAGCCTCAAGTAAGAAGTCCGGCGGATGGACTTCGAACTTTCCGAGGAGCAGCGCGCCTTCGCCGAGACGGCGCGCGACTTTGCACAGGCCGAGTTCGCGCCGCACGCGGCGCAGTGGGACGCGGAAGCCATCTTTCCGAGGGAGGCGATCGCCAAGGCCGGAGAGCTGGGCTTCTGCGGCCTCTATGCGCCCGAGCGCATCGGCGGCCTCGGCCTGCCGCGGCTCGACTCCGCGCTGGTGTTCGAGGAGATGGCGGCGGTCGACCCTTCGACCACGGCCTTCATCACCATTCACAACATGGCGACGTGGATGCTCGGCACCTGGGCGACCGACGAGGTCGCGAAGCAGTGGGGCGAGGACCTGACGAGCGGGCGCAAGCTCGCCTCGTACTGCCTGACCGAGCCCGGCGCCGGGTCGGATGCGGGCTCGCTCAAGACGCGCGCCGAGCTGCAAGGCGCCGAGTACGTCATCAATGGCGGCAAGGCCTTCATCTCGGGCGCGGGCTCGACCGACGTGCTGGTGCTGATGGCGCGCACGGGCGGCGCGGGCGCGAGCGGCATCTCGGCCTTCGCGGTGCCGGCCGACGCGCCGGGCATCAGCTACGGCAAGAAGGAACACAAGATGGGCTGGAATAGCCAGCCCACGCGCACCATCAATTTCGACAACGTGCGCATTCCTGCGCAGAACCTGCTGGGCAAGGAGGGCGAGGGCTTTCGCATCGCCATGAAGGGGCTGGACGGCGGGCGCATCAACATCGCGACCTGCTCGGTTGGCGCGGCGCAGGGCGCGCTCGACGCGGCGCGCCGCTACCTGCACGAGCGCCAGCAGTTCGGCAAGCCGCTCGCGAGCTTCCAGGCGCTGCAGTTCAAGCTGGCCGACATGGCGACCGAGCTGGTCGCGGCGCGGCAGATGGTGCGGCTCGCAGCTTCCAAGCTCGACGCGGGCCATGCGGACGCCAGCACCTATTGCGCGATGGCCAAGCGCTTCGCGACCGATGCGGGCTTCAATGTCTGCAACGACGCGCTGCAGCTGCACGGCGGCTACGGCTATCTGGGCGAGTTCCCGCTGGAGCGCCTGGTGCGCGACACGCGCGTGCACCAGATCCTCGAAGGCACGAACGAGATCATGCGAGTGATCGTTGCGCGAAAATTGCTGGAAGGGGACAGCGACATCCGCTGAAGCCCCGCATCCGGAACCCCTCAAGACAATGACAGACAACGTAGTTCTCTTCGACGAAATCAAGACCGCCGGCGGCCAGCGCTTTGCCGTGGCAACGCTGAACGCACCGGCTTCGCTCAATGCGCTGTCGGTGGACATGGTGCGCCTGCTCACGCCCAGGCTGCGCGAATGGGCCAATGACGCTGGCATCGTCGGCGTGCTGCTGCAAGCCGCGGGCGAGAAGGCCTTCTGCGCCGGCGGCGACCTGCGCCAGCTCTACCAGACGCTGCTCGACTGCGGCCCCGCGCGCAACACCTACGCGGAGGACTTCTTCCGCGAGGAGTACGAGCTCGACTACCTGATCCACACCTTCCCGAAGCCCTTCCTGTGCTGGGGCCACGGCATCGTGATGGGCGGCGGCGTGGGCCTGCTGGCCGGCGCCTCGCATCGCGTGATGACGCTGCAAAGCCGCATCGCCATGCCCGAGATCAACATCGGCCTGTACCCCGACGTGGGCGGCAGCTGGTTCCTGCGCCGCACGCCTGGCCGCACGGGGCTGTTCCTGGCGCTCACCGCCGCGAACATCAACGCGGCCGACACCATCTTCTGCGGGCTCGCCGACGTGCTGGTGCCGCAGGAGCGCAAGGGCGAGGTGCTCGAAGCCATCGCCGCGACGCAGTGGGCGGGCGAGCAGAAGGCCGACCGTGCCACGCTGTCGCGCATCCTCGCCAAGGCGGGCGAGGGCGCCGAGATGCCTGCATCGAAGGTGCGCGAGCACTACGACACCATCAATGCGCTGATGGCCGGCGACGACCTGCTCGACATCGCGAAGCGCCTGGGCGAACTGCAGAGCGACGACGCATGGCTGCAGACCGCGGCCAAGACTTTCGCCAAGGGCGCGCCCAGCTCGGCCGCGCTGAGCTTCGAGCTGTGGCAGCGCGTGTTGCGCATGTCGCTGGCCGAGGTGTTCCGTCTCGAGTACTGGGCCTCGCTGGGCTTCTGCGCGCACAAGGACTTCGCCGAAGGCATCCGCGCGGTGCTGGTCGACAAGGACCGCAATCCGCGCTGGAGCCCGGCAACGCTCGAGGAGATCACGCCCGCCTTCATCGAAGACCACCTGCGTCCGCGCGGCGAGATGCCTGCGGAGCTGGCGTCGCTGGTCTGAATCGCATCATTTCCTGCACAGAACAACGGAGACAAGACAAATGAAGATCGCTTTCATCGGCCTGGGCAACATGGGCGGCCCGATGGCCATGAACCTCCTCAAGGCCGGCCATACGCTCGCCGCCTTCGACCTCTCGAAGGAGGCCTGCGCGAAATTCGGCGCCGATGGCCTGCCCATCGCCGCGTCGGCCGTCGAGGCTGTGGCCGATGCCGAGGTCGTCATCAGCATGCTGCCGGCCAGCGCGCACGTCGAGGGGCTGTTCCTGGGCAGCGCCGGCAAGCCCGGCCTGCTCGAAAGCATCCGCGCCGGTTCGCTGGTGATCGACAGCAGCACCATCGCGGCCGCCACCTCGCGCAAGGTGGCCGAGGCTGCGGCTGCCAAGGGCATCGCGATGATCGATGCGCCCGTCTCGGGCGGCACCGGCGGTGCCATCGCAGGCACGCTGACCTTCATGGTCGGCGGCGAGACTCGAGACCTCGAGCGCGCCCGTCCAGTGCTCGAGAAGATGGGCGCCAACATCTTCCATGCCGGCGCGGCCGGTGCGGGGCAGACCGCGAAGATCTGCAACAACATGCTGCTGGGCATCCTGATGATCGGCACCTCCGAGGCGCTGGCGCTGGGCGTTGCCAACGGGCTCGATCCGAAGGTGCTCTCCGAGATCATGCGCCGCAGCTCGGGCGGCAACTGGGCGCTGGAGAAGTACAACCCGATGCCAGGCGTGATGGAGACCGCGCCCGCCTCGAAGAACTACGCCGGCGGCTTCGGCACCGACCTGATGCTCAAGGACCTGGGACTGGCCCAGGAAAACGCGACCGCCGTGCGCGCGGCCACGCCGCTGGGCGGGCTGGCGCGAAGCCTCTATGCAGCCCACAGCCTCGCCGGCCATGGCGCGCTCGACTTCTCGAGCGTGCTGAAGCTGGTGCAGAAGGCTTCCTGAGCCGGGCTTCCTGCGCCGTTGCGTTCGGCTTCAGCTGTAGCGGGACTGCAGGAACCACAGCAGGCCGAGCACGACCACGAGCAGCACTGCAAAAAGAACCCAGGCGCGCATGAACGCCTGGGTTTCGGTGAGTTCGGCCTGCGCGGCCGCAGCGGGAGGCGGGCTGACGGTAACGTCGGGTTGCGGTTGTGTCATTTCCCCACTGTACAGCGCAGTTCGCCCGCCGGGGCCAGCTTTGCACGGGCGTCCATCCGCGACATCGACCACATGATGGCGGCCGCCACCAGGTTGGCTCCCACGCTGAACAGGATCGGCAGCAGGTAGCTGCGGCTGATGTCGAAGGCATAGCCCGCGGCGGCCGGGCCGACGAGCGTGCCGAAGGCCACGCTGGTGTAGAGCACGCCGATGATCGCGCTGATGTTGCGTCCGCCGAAGTAGTCCATCACCAGTGCCGGCAGCAGCGCGACGAAGCCGCCGTAGAACGCGCCGTAGAAGAACGCGAACACCGCGAGCCCCCAGAAGCCGCCGGACGCGGCCCACACGAGCAGCGACAGCGCCATGCCGGTCGACATCAGCAGCATGGTCTGCACACGGCCCATGCGGTCGGCCAGCCCGCCGAGGAAGAAGCGCCCGGCCGTGCTGCCCACGCCGATGGCACCCAGCAGCAGCACCGCCGACGCGTTGGGCACGCCGTGATCCAGCGCATAGGGCACGAGATGCACGAAGGGCACGAAGAGGCCGAACGAACTGATGAGGCACGCCACGTACAGGCCGGCGAAGCGGCGCGAGCGTACGGCATCGCGCACCGTGAAGCCCTCGGGCCGGGTCGTCGCGGCCTGTGGCTGCGGAGCATCGCCGTCGGGGCCCAGTCCCCGGTCGCGCGGGTCGTTCTCTATCAGCAGCGCCATGCCCACGCCCACCACCACAGCCAGTACGCCCAGCGCCAGGTAGGCGTTGCGCCAGCCCAGCGTCTCGATGAAGAGCGATGCCAGCGGCGGCATCACCAGCGTGCCCACGCCGATGCCGCTCACGGCCAGCCCCGAGGCGAAGCCGCGCCGCCGGACGAACCAGCGCTGCACCGCGCCCAGCACCGGCACGTACGAGGCACCGACGCCCAGGCCGACGCCGAGCCCGTAGGCGAGATAGATCTGCGTCAGGCTGTGCGCCTGCCCCGCGAGTGCCAGGCCCAGCCCGACAAGCACCATGCCGGCCACGGCCAGCCGCCGCGAACCCCAGTGATCGGCCAGCGGCCCGCTGAGCACGCCGAGGCCGAAGTAGAGAAAGCCCGCCAGCGAGAACACCAGCGAGACCGAGCCGCGCGAGGCGCCGAAGTCTTTCTGCAGCGACTCGAGAAAGGCGCTGAAGGTGTAGGCGCAGCCGAAGCCGACGAAGGTCACTGCGAATGCGCCCGCGACCACAAGCCAGCCGCGGAAGATGCTTGTGCCCTGTGAGGAAGAGGGGGTGTTCGTCATGCGGGTGTCTGGATCAAAATATCTAAGCCTGCAAGGCTCGCTCTGGCCATGCTGAAGCCGATGTTCCTGCTTCGCAGCTTCCGGCACAAACCAGAATTTCTGCTCCGTTCGAATCAGTTTGGCTAAACGATGGAACACCAGCTACCGCCGCTCAACGCGCTGCGCGCCTTCGAGGCCACCGCACGCCATCTCTCGGTGAAGAACGCGGCCGACGAGCTCTGCGTGACGCCGGGCGCCGTGAGCCAGCTCGTCAAGACGCTGGAGCTGCACCTGGGCGTGCAGCTGTTTCGCCGCGTCAACCGGGGCATCTTCCTGACCGATGCGGGCCAGGCCTACCTGCCGCCCGTGCGCAATGCATTCAGGCAGATCAGCGACGCCACGCAGAAGCTGGCCGTGCCGGCCGAGAGCGGCCTTCTCACCGTGAGCACCACGCCGTTCTTCGCCTCCGCCTGGCTGGTGCCGCGCCTCAAGTCATTCCAGGAGGCGCATCCCGACATCGACCTGCAGGTGCAGGCGAGCAACACGCTGGCCGATTTCGCGCGCGATGGCGTGGACGTCGCCATCCGCCATGGCACGGGCCAGTACGCCGGGCTCGCCAGCCAGCTCGTGTTGACGGTCGAGATGGTGCCCGTTGCCGCGCCCTCGCTGGTGGCCGAATTCGGCAAGCCCGCGAAGCCGGCCGATCTGCTGCGCTGGCCGCGCGTGAACGACGCGCAGCGCAAGGGCTGGCGCCTGTGGTTCGCGGCGCAGGGCGTGGCGGATGCCGGCCCGGTGCGCGGGCCGTCGTTCGACGATGCCGGCCTGCTGCTGGGCGCAATACAGGCGGGGCAGGGCGTGGGCCTGCTGCCGGCGGCGCTGGTGGCGAACGACGTGGCGGAGGGGCGGCTGGTGCGGCTCTTCAAGGCCGCGCTGCTCGACGGCTTCGCCTACTACCTCGTGTACCCGCAGGCAAGCCACGACCGCCCCAAGGTGGCGGCGTTCCGTGGCTGGATCGCCGAGGCGATGCGCGACAGCGGCGCTCAGACGGCGGCCAGGAAGCCGTCGGCGTCTCCGCCTTCGCACTTCCAGTCGGCGAAGACGCCGACGAGGCTGCAGCTGGTGCAGCGGCAGCCGAGGTAGTACCAGCGCACATCGTTGCTTTCGGCGTAGAGCGACACACCCGACAGCAGCTCGAAGGACTCCTCGCCGCAGACGCATTCGTGGCCCCCGAGTTCGGCCTCGTCCGCGTATTCGGCACTGTCTCCCATCAGGTGCACGCTGCCGCAGGCGGTGCAGGTGCGTCGTGCCGCGCCTGCTTCCTCGTCGCTCTCGAGTCTGAACGCGCGATGGCCGCAGGCGCATGCCGACGCGGCGAAGCGCGTGGCGACATAGGCGTTGGACTTGCTGTAGCGCTGCACCTCGACTTGCGTGTCTTCGAGGCCGTCGCCGTACCAGTAGCGGCCTTTCTTCTTCAGAGCCATGCGGTCTTCCTCTTCGTCCTCGGGTTGGTGTGCGGACGATTCTGCCGCGTGCGCTATAGCAGCTCGATGCCCGGCAGGCTCTTGAAGCAGCTCTCGCGCGTGATGCGCACGAAGTCCGCGAGCCAGGGCTGTGCGGACGTGCCTTGCGTGCATGCCATGTAGAGCCGCCCGGTCAGCCCCTTGCTGCCCACGCGGCGCGCGGTGACATAGCCTCGGTCGAGGTAGTTCTGCACCGCCCACAGAGGCAGCGTCGCCACGCCGCGTCCGCTCGCCACCAGCTGCAGCATCGCCACCGTGAGTTCGGTGGTACGGCGGTGCGCGGGCTCGACGCCCGCGGGGCCGAGCACCTGGCGCACGATGTCGAGCATGTCGTCGGGCACGGGGTAGGTGATGAGCGTCTGGTCGGTGAAGTGCCTCGCCGTGAGGTATGCCTTGGCCACCAGCGGATGGTCATTGGCCAGCAGCGCCATGATCTCGAAGCGGAACAGTGCGTGGTAGTCCACGGTTTCGCCCGGGTCCTGCTCGGACACGATCGCCACCTCGGCGCGGTTCTGCATCACCAGCGCGATGGGGTCGGGATGGAAGCCCGAAACGATATCGAGCTCGATCTCGGGCCAGCGCTGGCGGAAGGCGTCCATGGCCGGCATGAGCCAGTCGAAGCAGGTGTGGCATTCGACCACGATGCGCAGCTGGCCGCTGCGCCCCAGCGCGAGCCGGGCCACGTCGCGCTCGGCTTCCTCTATCAACGGCAAGGCGGTGTCGGCCAGCTGCAGCAGGCGCAGGCCGGTGGTGCTGAACTGCGGAGGCACCGACTTGCGCTCGAAGAGCTGCGCGCCGTAGCGGTCTTCGAGCAGCTTGATCTGGTGCGACAGCGCCGACTGCGTGAGGTTGAGCAGTTGCGCCGCGCGCACGAGGCTGCCGGTGTCGCGCAGCGCGATGAGCGTGCGCAGGTGGCGAATTTCGAGAATCGATTGCTGCATGAAAAATATTCAATCGAATGGGCAAAAGGTTTCGTTTGAATCATATTCCTCAAACGCCGACCATCGCTGGTTTCCAAGATCAGCGACCGGATTACCTGCAAATGACCACCCGTACCCACACCCTCGGCTTTCCGCGCATGGGCGCCCACCGGGAACTCAAGTTCGCCCTCGAGAAGCACTGGCGCAGCGAGATCGACCGTGCCGCGCTCGAAGCGGTAGGCGCTGAGCTGCGCGCCCGCCACTGGCAGGCCCAGCGCGATGCGGGGCTCGACTTCGTGACGGTGGGCGACTTCGCCTACTACGACCACGTAGCCAACCACATCCAGCTGCTGGGCTGCGAGCCGGAGCGTTTCGGTTTCCACGGCGACGAGTCCGAACTTTCGCGCTACTTCAAGATGGCGCGGGGCGTGGAGAGCGAAGTCGGCCACGTGCACGACGAGAGCTGCAACCACGGCACCGAAGGCACCTTCGCGCTGGAAATGACCAAGTGGTTCGACACCAACTACCACTACCTCGTGCCCGAGTTCAAGGCGGCCACGCGGTTCAAGCTCGCGTCGACGCGCCTCTTCGATGAAGTGGGGCAGGCGCAGCAGGCCGGCCACGCCGTCAAGGCCGTGCTGCTGGGGCCGCTGAGCTTCCTGTACCTGGGCAAGGAAAAGGAGGCCGGCTTCGACCGCTTCTCGCTGCTCGAACCGCTGCTGCCGGTGTACGAACAGGTGCTCACGCGGCTGAAGCAGCAAGGCGTGGAGTGGGTTCAGATCGACGAGCCCATCCTCGGCCTCGACCTGCCCGACGCCTGGCGCAACGCCTTCGAGCGCGCCTACTGGCAGCTGGCCCGCAGTGCGCCCAAGCTGCTGCTGGCCACGTATTTCTCGCCGCTGTCGGACAACCTGCGCCTGGCTTGTCAGCTGCCTGTGGCCGGCCTGCATGTGGATGCCGTGCGCTCGCCGCAGGAACTCACCGGCGTGGCCGACTGGCTGCCGGCGCACAAGGTGCTGTCGGTCGGTGTGGTCGATGGCCGCAACATCTGGCGGACCGATGTCGACGCCGCGCTTGCGAAGCTCGGGCCGGTGGCCGAAAAGCACAAGGGCGAGTTGTGGATCGCGCCATCGTGCTCGCTGCTGCACGTGCCGTTCAGCCTCGCGGCCGAGACGAAGCTCGATGCGGAGCTGAAGTCGTGGCTCTCTTTCGCCATCGAGAAGCTCGACGAATTGCGCGTGCTGCGCGCGGCCATCGACGGCGACGAGGCGTCGGTCGCAGCGGAGCTGGCCGATGCCCGTGCGGCCGTCGCGGCCCGGCGCGCCAGCCCGCGCGTGCATCGGCCGGACGTGGCCCTGCGCCTGGCGCGCAGCGTGGCCGGCGACGACAGCCGCGTCTCGTCCTTCGGGCTGCGCCAGTCTGTGCAGCGCACGCGCTTCGCGCTGCCCGCGCTGCCGACCACCACCATCGGCTCGTTCCCGCAGACCGCCGACATCCGCGCCGCGCGCGCCGCCTTCAAGCGCGGCGAACTCGACGCGGCCGGCTATCGCGAGAAGATGCGCGCCGAGATCGCGCTGGCCGTGCGCAAGCAGGAAGAGCTGGGCATCGACGTGCTGGTGCATGGCGAGGCCGAGCGCAACGACATGGTCGAGTACTTCGGCGAGCAGCTCGACGGTTTCGCCTTCACCGCCAACGGCTGGGTGCAGTCGTACGGCTCGCGCTGCGTGAAGCCGCCGGTGATCTTCGGCGACGTGGCGCGCCCCGCGCCGATGACGGTCGAGTGGACCGCCTACGCGCAAAGCCTCACGAAGCTGCCGATGAAGGGCATGCTGACCGGCCCCGTCACCATCCTGCAGTGGTCCTTCGTGCGCGACGACCAGCCGCGCGCCACCACCTGCGAGCAGATTGCCTGGGCGATCCGCGACGAGGTTGTCGATCTCGAAGGCGCGGGCATCGGCATCATCCAGATCGACGAGCCGGCCATCCGCGAAGGGCTGCCGCTGCGCCGCGCCGGCTGGCCTGCGTACCTGAAGTCGGCCACGCGCGCCTTCCGCATCAGTGCCTCGGGCGTGCGCGACGAGACGCAGATCCACACCCACATGTGCTATTCGGAGTTCAACGACATCCTGCCGGAGATCGCGGCGATGGACGCCGACGTGATCACCATCGAGACCAGCCGCTCCGACATGGAACTGCTGCGCGGCTTTGGCGGAGAGAATGATGCGGGCGGCTTCCGCTACCCGAACGAGATCGGCCCGGGCGTGTACGACATCCATTCGCCGCGCGTGCCTTCGATCGATGAAATCGTTCGGCTCATGCGCAAGGCCGCCGGCGTGGTGCCGCCTGCCAACCTCTGGATCAACCCAGACTGCGGCCTCAAGACCCGCGGCTGGCCCGAGACGGAGGCTGCGCTGTCGAACATGGTGGCGGCGGCGAAGCTGCTGCGCGAGGAACTGGCGCAGGCCTGACGGACGGAAGAGACCGGCACGGCCGGGGAGGGCGGCAAGAGGGAAATGCCGGCGTGCCAATAATGGCGCCATGCTTTGCCTGAACCGTCTCTTTCCCTTTCGTTTCTCCCTGTTGCTTCTCTTGCTTCCGGCCCCCTTGATGGGCTGGGCGCAGAGCCGCGCTGAAGCGCTGCTGCAGTTCGAGGGCGTGCAGCCGCGCTACCAGGCCTCTTACGGTGCTGGGGCCGTCTCGCGCGGCGCGAGGGAGCTGCTGGACCCCGACGACCAGGCGATCGCCGACAAGGCGCTCAAGGCGCTGGACACGGCGGCATCGCGCGCATTCAACACGGCCGCCTCGGTGGCTGCCATCCAGCAGGAAGTTGCATCGGCCGGTAACGGCGGCGCGGCGCCCAGCCCGCAGCTGCTCGCCGCCGTGACCCGTTTCGTGAAGCTGCGCACCGACTATGCGGCGATGAGCGAAGGCGGCAAGGCGGAGTTCTTCAACCGCGAGCGCGCCAAGCCCGTCGACCCCGCGCGCGCCGAACTGCTCGAACGCATGGCCGTCGCGGATGTGCGCGAGATCGATTTCTCGAGCCAGCTGCTGATGAGCGCCGTGGTCAAGCAACTGGCGCGCGGCAACGGCGGCCAGTTCAGCTCGCTGCCTGACCGCACGCTCGACATGGCGCTCGACACGCTGTGGTCGCGCGGCGTGACCTCGACCCGCCCGCGCAACCTGATGCTCGTGGCGCGCGAGTTCGAGCGGCAGGTGACGCAGGCGCTGCTCGCCGCGCTGCCCGATGCCGACGTGGCCGCCTTGCTGGCATGGCGCAACGACCCGCAGGCCGCTGCCGAGCGCGAGGCGCTGGTGGGCACGTACCGCGCCGAGGTCAAGGGCAGCGGCGGCGTGGCGCTGCGCACGCTGATACGCGGCTGGCCGCGTTCCTGATCGCCGGAGCGGTCGACGGCCGCTGTCGCTGCTAGGACAAATCCCGAGGCCCAAAACCGGCCCGAGGGCGTGCAATGCCCGATGCCCTGCACGGGCTTGAACGGCGCGCGGCTGCGCCCTCAACTTCGGGACAACAACTCCATGAACATCGACCGTCGAAGCTTTGCCGCACTGGCTCCCGCGTTCGCGCTGGGCGGACTCGTTCCGCGCCTGGCGAGTGCGCAGGCCGGCGCGTTTCCGTCCAAGGCCATCCGCATCGTCTGCCCGTTCGCGCCGGGCGGTGGTTCGGACTTCATCGCGAGGCTGACCGCGGCGCGGCTGGCCGAGCGCATCGGGCAGCCCGTGCTCGTCGACAACCGGCCCGGCGCCGGCGGCACGCTGGGCACCGACATCGGCGTGAAGGCCGCGCCCGACGGCTACACGCTGCTGCTGGTGGCGGGCAGCTACACGGTGAATCCGGCGCTCTACAAGCTCGGCTTCGACCCGGTGGCGGACATCACGCCGGTGATACAGCTCTCGCGCGGCGCGTATGTGCTGTGCGTGAACCCGCGTGTCGAGGCGCGCAACCTGCAGGAGCTGCTGGCGCTCGCGCGCAAGGACCCGGGCAAGCTCACCTTCGCGTCGAGCGGCGCGGGCGGGCATCTGCACGTGGTGACCGAGTACATGCTCGAGATGGCGAAGGTCAAGGCCACGCATGTGCCTTACAAGGGCACCGGGCCGGCGGTGAGCGACCTGCTGGCAGGCAACGTCGACATGCTCTTCGCGGGCACCGAGGCGCTGATGCAGCACGTGAAGGCCGGCAAGCTGCGCGCGCTGGCGGTGAGCACGGCGAAGCGGCTTCGGGCGTATCCGGACATTCCGTCTGTTGCCGAGAGCGGCCTGCCCGAATACGACGTGGTCGCCTGGCATGGCCTGGTGGCGCCCAAGGGCCTGCCGCCGGCCGTGCTCGCGAAGCTCAGCACCGAACTCAATGCGATGCTGCGCGCCAAGGATGTGGAAGACCGCCTCGAGCCCACGGGCGTCGGCGCGGCCGGTGGCACGCCGGAAGAATTCGGCGCGCTGATCCGCGCCGAGATCGTGCGATATGGCAAGGTGATACGCGAGGCCGGCATCAAGGCCGAATGACGACCCTCAATCCAGCACACAACACACAGGAGATATCCCCCATGTTTTCCAACCGCATCGCTTCGCTCGCCGTCGGGCTTGCCGTGTCCGTCGTCGCGCAAGGCGCCGCCGCGCAGGCCTGGCCCACCAAGCCGATCAGGCTCGTCGTTCCCTTTTCCGCCGGAGGTGCCAACGACCTGATGGCGCGCGCAGCGGCCGAAGGTGCGTCCAAGCAGCTGGGGCAGCCGGTGGTGGTCGACAACAAGCCCGGCGCGGGCGCGATCCTCGGCGCCGACGTGGTCGCCAAGAGCGCGCCGGACGGCTACACCTTTCTCGTGAGCGCGGCCGGGGTGGTGTCGAACAGCATGATCAAGAAGAGCATGCCGTACAAGGACGATGCGCTGGTGCCCGTGGCCATGATCGGGCTGGCGCCCTCGGTGGTGGTGGTGCCGGCCGATGCGCCGTACAAGGACCTGAAGGAATTCGTCGCAGCGTCGAAGAAGTCGGGTAACGGCTTCCACTGGGCCACCGCCGGCACGGGCAGCACGCCGCATTTCGTCGAGGGCATCCTGCAGACGAAGTACGGCAGCAAGCTCGACGTGGTGCCCTACAAGAGCGGCTCGGAGTCGATCACCGCCGTGCTCGGTAACCAGGTCGAGGCGACGTCCGAGGCCAGCATCGTGGTGCTGCCCTACGTGAAGAGCGGCAAGCTCAAGGCATTGGCGGGCACCTGGAGCCAGCGCATCTCGGCCTACCCGGAACTGCCGACCGCGGCGGAGGAGGGCTTCCCCGAGATCCGCATCGCGCACTGGGCCGGTGTGCATGCGCCGCGCGGCACGCCCGACGCGATCATGGACAAGATGGCCGCGGCCGTGGACGCGGCGATGAAGTCGCCTGAGATCGCGAAGCGCCTGAAGGACATGGGCATCGAGCCCATCGGCGGCACGCGCGCGAGCTTCGTGAAGTTCGTCGACGAGGAACGCACCCGGCTCGGTGGCGTGGTCAAGGCGACCGGCATGAAGGAAGACTGAGCCGATGCCCCGAAACCGGGCGCGTTGGCTGGCACGGTACGTGCATTGCACGTAGCACCTTTTGCCGAAGGGCAAGGCCTGGCCGGCAAGTTGCGCTTGACGGTCTAGAGAAAAAGTATGCAAACTAGCCACGTTTTTGGCGGCAGAAAGAGCAGTTGGATTAGCGTCGTCAAAAAGTTCCCGGTCATTGTTTCAATTTCATGAACACTGCGATTCACTCTTCATAGGGTTTGCCCTAGGTTTCGTGGTGCACACTAGCGGCACCCAAAAGCCCAATGAAGAAGGAATTGAAATGAAGACCTCGAACATCCTCGCTGCCGCCGCCCTGTCCCTGCTCGCCGCCGCTGGCGCCCACGCAGAAACCTACGAAGGCGTTCAGCCCCTGACTTCCGGCTACAGCCGCGCCGACGTGGCGCCCCAGGCTGTGGCCGCTGCCCGTGCCGGCAACTCCTACGGCGACAACGAAGGCGCCGCCTCGACCGCAACGCCCGCCCTGGCCGCTTCGGTCGACCGCGCTACCGTCCGCAGCCAGGCAGTTGCCGCTGCTCACGCACCGGGCCAGAACCTGCGTCCCGAAACCTTCGCTGGCAGCGTGATCCCCGCGCAAGCCAAGGGCCTGACCTTCACGCGTCAAGCCGGCCTGTAATTCGAAAGCGGCGCAAGCCGCTCTTCATCGAAGCACAAGTCACACATCAGGAGAAACCGGACCTGCGAAAGCAGCGTCCGGTTTTTTCATTGGGGCTTCAGCTTGTGTTTCGCCCCATGGCGGTGGCAGTCGTGCGCATGGTCGTCCACGATGCCCGTGGCCTGCATCCACGCGTAGACGATCACCGGCCCGACGAACTTGAAGCCACGCTTCTTCAGCGCCGCGGAGATGTCCTCCGACAGCGGCGTCTTCACCGGCACGCTGCCGGTGCGGTTCACGATGGGCTTGCCGCCGGCCATGCCCCAGATGAATTCCGAGAAGTCCTCGCCCTTGGCCTGCATCTCGAGATAGGCGCGTGCGTTGCCGATGGTGGCCTCGATCTTCGAGCGCGAGCGCACGATGCCGGCGTCCTGCATCAGCCGCTCGACGTCGGCCTCAGTGAATTTGACGATCTTCTCGGGCACGAAGCCCTTGAAGGCCTTGCGGAAGGCATCGCGCTTGCGCAGGATGGTGAGCCACGAGAGCCCGGCCTGGAAGCCGTCGAGCATCAGCTTTTCCCACAGCGCGCGGCTGTCGCGCTCGGGCACGCCCCATTCGGCATCGTGATAGGCCATCAGCAGCGGGTCGGTCTGGGCCCAGGCGCAGCGGATCTTGGCGGTGCTCTTGTCGTTCATCGTTCGTTTCTTCGCTCGGCTATCGTGGGGGATGTTTTCAGAATGAGGGGGTGACCCTGATGCAGCAGCATTTTCGATTTTCATTGTCGGCGCTTTCGCTCGGAGTAGCGCTCGCCCTTGGTGCGCAGGCGCAGGCCGAGACGCTCCGCAAGCCCGAGCTCGACCAGCTCGCCGCCGCATGGCAGGCCGGCAAGCCGCCCGCCGACTTCAATGCATTCCTGGCGCAGGCCGAAAAGGCCCATCCCGCGCTCAAGCCCGCCGTGACTGCCTACCGCAAGAAGGCGACGCCGCTGGCCGGCGACGACCTCGTCAACATCGCGCGCCTGCTCGGCCTCTACAACCGGCTGAAGAACCAGCAGGCAGTGATCGCGAGCATCGGCACCATGGTGGCGATCCCGACGGTGCGCAACGTGCAGGTTCCGCCCCACGAGAGCCCGCCGATCATCGAGTTCGGCCAGCTCGTGCAGGAGATGGCGGGCGATTTCGGCCTTGTCTACCGCAACGTCGACAACCGCATCTTCGAAGTCAGCCTGAAGGGCACCGGCACCGAGGAGTTCGGCATCCTCACGCACTCCGACGTGGTGCCCGCCGTGCTCTCCGAATGGGTGCTCGACGACGGCACGCGGCTCGACCCGTTCAAGATGACGCGCGTGGGCGACTTCCTCTACGGCCGCGGCACCATCGACGACAAGGGTTCCATCGCCGCCGTGCTCTATGCGATGAAGACGGTGAAGGAAAGCGGCCTTCCCATCGACCGCAGCATCCGCCTGATGATCGAGACCACCGAGGAAACCGGCGGCGACGCGATGCAGTACTACCGCACGAAGACGCAGCTGCCGGCCTACAACATCGTGCTCGACAGCAAGTACCCGGCGGTGGTGGCCGAGAAGGGCTCGGGCGCGCTCAAGGTGCTGTTCCCGGCCGAAGCCGCCGATGGCGCGTCGACCGTGATCACGGCGATGAGCGCAGCGGCGTCGGCCAACGCGATCTCGCAGACGGCAACGGCCACGCTCAAGGGCAGTGACCTCGCCGCCGCGCTCGCGAAGCTCGAAGCCGCGAAGCCGGCCTTCCTGCAGAAGTACGAAGGGCAGGGCGGCAAGTTCTCCATCGACATCGCACGCGGCGCCGACGCAATCGAGCTGAAGGTGACCGGAGTCTCGGCCCACGGCTCGCGGCCCGAGGAGGGCGTGAACCCCCTGCCACGCCTGGCGCTCTTCCTGCAGGAGTCCGGCGTGCCGCTCGCGCCCAACCACTACCTGAAGGCCGTGAAGTACATCGACGCGCTTTACGGTACCGGCTACCTCGGCGAGAAGATGGGCCTGGGCTACGCCGACGACTTCATGGGGCCGCTGACCTTTTCTCCGAACCTCGTTCGCATGGGCAGCGACGGCAGGCTCGAAGTCACGGTCAATGCGCGCATGCCTCGCGGTCGCACGCCGGAAGAACTCAAGGCGCAGGTCACCGAGAAGATCAATGCGTGGGCTAGCGCGAACAACGTGAAGCTCGAAGTCGCCTACGACCAGGGCAACTGGATGGCGCGCGACCCCAAGGGCGCATGGCTTTCGACGCTGCTGAACATCTACGGCGACACCACCGGCCTCGAGGCAAAGCCCGTGCCCACGGCCGGCAGCACCACCGCGAAGCTGATGCCCAACGCCATCAACTTCGGGCCCGCGATGCCCGGCAAGAAGTACACGGCGCACAACGCCAAGGAGTACAAGGAAGTGCCCGATCTCGATGCCGACATGCAGATGTTCACCGAGATGCTGGTGCGCATCGGCAATCTGCGTCAGATGCAATAGGGCGTGCGGCATTCGCGAACTTAAAGGCGCGCTTTCTCCCTCGTGCGCAACGTTTCTTCGTAGTGCGTGAGAGCCTCTCGCGAGGCGCGGCTCGGGTATCTTTGAAGGCTTCCATTTTTGTGAACAGGGAGTCACTTTCATGCCCCAATTTCGCTTCTCGTTGCCTGCCCTCACCATGGGCCTGATGGCAGTTGGCCTCACCGCACCGGCCTTCGCAGAGACGATCAAGAAACCCGAGCTCGACCGCCTGGCCTCTGCCTGGCAAGGCGGCAAGCCGCCGTCGAGCTTCAATGCATTTCTTGCGCAAGCCGAGAAGGCCAACCCCGCGCTGAAGCCCGCGGCGGCTGCCTATCGGAAGAAGGCGCCGCTTGCCGGCGACGACCTCACCAACATCGCGCGCCTGCTCGGCCTGTACAACCGCCTGCACAACCAGAAGGCCGTGATCGCGAGCCTGGGGGCGATGGTGGCGTTGCCGACGGCGCGCAACGTGCAGATTCCGCCGCACGAGAACCCGGCGATCATCGACTTCGGCAAGCTGGTCGAGAAGACGGCGCGCAGCTTCGGGCTGGAGTACCGCAACGTCGACAACCGCATCTTCGAGGTCAGCCTCAGGGGCCGCGGCACCGAGGAGTTCGGCATCCTCACGCACTCCGACGTCGTGCCGGCAGTGTTGTCCGAATGGGTACTCGATGACGGCACCCGGCTCGATCCGTTCACGATGGTCCAGGTGGGCGACCGCCTCTACGGCCGGGGCACCATCGACGACAAGGGCTCCATCGCCGCCGTGCTCTACGCGATGAAGACGGTGAAGGAAAGCGGCCTGCCCATCGAGCGCACCATGCGCCTGATGATCGAGACCACCGAGGAGACCGGCGGCGACGCCATGGAGTACTACCGCGGCAAGGTGCCGCTGCCGGCCTACAACATCGTGCTCGACAGCGGCTACCCGGCAGTGGTGGCCGAGAAGGGCGCGGGCTCGCTGAGCGTGTTCTTCCCCGCAGAGAAGGCCGACGGCAGCGTCACCGCGATCACCGACATGGGCGCCGCTGCAGCGGTCAATGCCATCTCGCAGACCGCCACCGCCACGCTCAAGGGCGGCGACCTCGCGGCCGTGTTCGCGAAGCTGGAGGCCGCCAAGCCGGGCTTCCTGCAGAAGTACGAACCGCAGGGCGGCAAGTTCGCGATTGCCGTCACGCGTGGCGCGGACAGCATCGACATCAAGGTCACGGGCACCTCGGCCCACGGCTCGGAGCCCCAGAACGGCGTGAACCCGCTGCCGCGGCTGGGCATGTTCCTGCTGGAGTCCGGTGTGACGCTGGCGGACAACCAGTTCCTCAAGGCGGTGAAGTACGTCGACGCGCTGTACGGCACGGGCTACCTCGGCGAGAAGATCGGCCTGGGCTACAGCGACGACTTCATGGGGCCTCTGACCTTTTCTCCCAACCTGATCCGCACCGGCGCCGACGGCCGGCTGGTCGTGTCGGTCAACACGCGCATGCCGCGCGGGCGCACGCCAGAGGAGCTCAAGGCGCAGGTCACGGCGAAGATCAACGAGTGGGCGGCCGCGAACAAGGCCGCTGTCGAGATCAAGTACGACCAGGGCAACTGGATGGCGCGCGACCCTTCCGGCCAGTGGCTGACGACGCTGCTCAACATCTACGGCGACACCACCGGCCTCGAGGCCAAGCCCGTGTCGGCGGCCGGTGCCACCACCGCCAAGCAGATGCCCAACGCGATCAGTTTCGGCCCCGGCATGCCGGGCAAGAAGTACACGGGGCACAACGCCAAGGAATACAAGGAAGTGCCAGACCTCGACGCCGACCTGCAGATGTTCACCGAGATGCTGGTGCGCATCGGCAATCTGAAGCAGATGCAGTAGGAGGCGCGACGGGAGCGGGCGGCTGGGACGAGAAGCCCCTGAGCTCCAGCAGCTCGTCGAGGATGGGACAGGCGGGCTGGTGGTCGCCCAGGCACAGGCCGGCGAGGCGCTCCAGCACGCGCTTCGTCGCCAGCAGTTCCTCGATGTGCGATTCGAGCTCTTCGGTGCGCGCGAGGGCGATGTGCTTCACCTCGGCGCTCATGCGGTGCTCGTCCTGCCTGAGCGCGAGCAGCCTGGCGATGTCGCCCATGCCGAAGCCGAGCGCGTGCGCCCGGCGGACGAAACGCAGCACGCCGACGTGCTCGTGCGTGTATCCGAGGCCAAGAGTGCCCTGGAGCAGGCCGCGGGCCTCGCACTGGCGCAGCAGCCGCTCGGAGACGCCGGCGCGGGCGATGGCCTCTTCCATTCCGAATCGCCGGCCGGCCTGTGTGGTTGTTGTCGCCGGTTCGGGCGTGCCATGGGTGCGAGTGTTCATGCGAGCTCCTTCCTGTTGAGAAGGCCCGCAGTCTTCGGCTTCGCATGGTGTCAAGGTCAAGCGGGCGGGCCGCTTTCCCCTGGGGGCGGGAGGGCGATGCGCCCGCCCTCGGATTCCTATCGGAGGCCGTGCGCGTGCAGGGCCGCCTTGAGCCGCCGCACTTCGTGCTGCAGGTCGAGGATCAGCGCCGCGGCGTCGAGGTTCACGCCGAAGTCGCGCTCCAGCCTGCGAGCTTCGAGCGCGCATTGCAGGTCGGTGCTCGAGAACTGCCAGCGCTCGGGCTGGGCCTCCGCGGTTTCGATCCGCAGGATGCCGACCTCGACCAGTTGCACGACCCATGCGGTGTCGGCGCCGACGGCATGCGCCAGTTCGCTTGCGGCCAGCGGTTGCGAGGCGCTGATGGCGGTGGCGCTCGTGAGAGTGAAATTCACCATGCTCAGACTCCCAGATGCTGGCGTGGATGGAAGGATGCGGTGGCTTGCGCCAGCTGCTCGTAGGCCTTGCGTGCCTCGTCGCTGTCGGCGGGCGGCAGCGCGATGTCCAGCAGCAGGTACAGGTCGCCAGGTGTCTTGCCTGCGAGCCCCCGGCCCTTGAGCCGCAGCTTCAGGCCGCTGCGTGCGTTGCGCGGCACGGTCACCTCGACCACGCCGCCGGTGGGTGTCGGCACCTGTACCTGCGCACCCAGCGCGGCCTCGGTGGGCGTGACGGGCAGCGTCATGTACAGGTCGCGCTCTTCCACGCGGTAGAGCTTGTGCGGCGCGATGCGCACTTCGAGATACAGGTCGCCCGCGGGCTCGCCGCCGTGCCCGGGCATGCCCTGGCCGGCGAGGCGGATGAACTGGCCCGGGTGCACGCCCGGCGGGATCTTCACGCTGAGCGTGCGGTTGGTCCACTGCGGATGGCCCTGCGCGTCGACGGTCTGCGCGCGCAGCGTGATCTCGCGCTCGGCACCGTTGAGTGCGTCTTCCAGCGTGATCTCGATGGCCGCATGGTGGTCTTCGCCGCGCGCGCGGAAATTCTGCCGCGTGGCGCCGCGCCGCTCGGCCTCGCCGAACAGCGAGGAGAAGAACTCGCTGAAGTCGGCATGGTCGGCCGGGCCCTGGCGAGCGCCGCGGTGGAACTCGAAGCCCTCGTCCCAGCCCGGCGGCGGACGGAAGTCGCCCTCGGGGCTGCCGCCGCGCGCGACGCGGTCGGCCAGCGCGTCATAGGCGGCGCGCTTTTCCTTGTCGCCCAGCACGTCCTTGGCCTCGTTGATGTCGCGCATGCGCTGCTCGGCATCGGGCTCCGTGCTGACGTCGGGGTGGTATTTGCGGGCGAGCTTGCGGTAGGCCTTTCGCACTTCGTCGTCGGACGCGGTGCGGTCGATGCCCAGAGCGCTGTAGTAGTCCTTGAATTCCATGGTGCGTGGTGGTTCGTTGGGTGGACGGCATCGAGGTCAGGAAGATCCCGGGCCGCTAGGCCAGGGCTGCATCGCCGTCGGCATGCCGCAGCAGCGGCGTAACGGCCCATGTGGGGCCGCGACGCTCGAAACGCAAGGGCTGGGCGTTGCCGAGCAGGCCGAGGTCGACGGGCACGCCCAGCAGGGCGGCCAGCGCGTAGAGCGTGCCGCCGTGCGCCACCACCAGCACCGGTGCCGGCAGCCGCAGGGCGGTGTCGATGGCCTCGCGCGTGCGCGCGACGAACTGCGAGAGCGTTTCCCCGCCCTCGGGCTCGCAGGCCCAGTCGATGTTGGCGGACGAGGTGCCGATGAGCGCGCCGAAGTTGCGCTCGCGCAGCGTGGCCTGCGCGGCCGGCACGAGCTTCAGCGCGGTGGCGACCGCGTAGGCCGTGTCGTTCGCGCGCCGTGCGTCGCTGCACACCACGGTGCGTATCGGCTCGCCCGCCAGCAGCGTGGCGGCGCGCGCCGCCTGCTGCAGGCCCAGTTCGCTCAGGGGCTCGTCCACCGCCTGAAAGATGCGCAACGCGTTGCGGCCGGTCTGGCCATGGCGCAGGAAGTAGAAGTGGTCGCAGTCGGGCGAAAGCGGTTGCGTCGCCGCGATGCGGATCAGCTCGTCGAGCCCGCTCGGGCTCTTGTGGGAAGTGGCGGTCTGTTGCGACATGGATGGATCGGTGTCAACTGCTGTCAGTACGCGAGCTGCAGCGGCGTGCCCTCGCGCTGTGCCCGCACGTCGGCGGGGTGGAAGGGCAGCGGATGCCACTGCTTGGCCGCGAACAGCGGCAGCTGGTCGTAGGCGCGCGGCGAGGCGAGGTCGCTGCTCTGGCCGTAGGTCAGCAGGCCCTGCGCGACCGGACCGTTGGCATCGAAGGTCACGACCTGCATGTAGCTGCTGCCGTAGTTGACGTTGTAGCCCTTCGGGTCGATCAGCGACTGGCCCTGCGACTCCAGCTTGTTGAGCACGCCCTCGAACTCGTCGCCGCCGTGCAGCGCGATCTTCTGGCCGCGCACCACGCGCGACTGCGGCACGCCAAGCGGCACGTCGGCCGCGAAGCCGGCGGTGCGAAGGATGCCGACCGCGTCGCCCAGCGCCTTGAAGACGGCCTCGCGCGTGGCGGGCGTGGCCATGTCGAGCCCGGCCGGCGTCGTCACCGGCTGCGCGGGGTCGAAGGGCACGCGCCAGACCTTCGGGATGTCCTTCGTCTTGCGCCAGAACTCGCGGAAGAGCGGCGCGCCCTTCGAGTCGGCATTGCTGGTGCGGTCCCAGGCCGAGAGCACGCGGCAGCCCGATGCCTGGTCGGCGGCGAGCGCGTTGCCGGCTGCGCGGCAGGCGGCCTGCAGGTCGTCCATCACCAGCATGCCCGCGAGGTTGCGGTCGCGGAAGATCACGCTGCGCAGTTCGGCCGCGCCCATGCGGTTGCCGGGCAGGCCGTCGGCGCCCGCGAGCCGGCCGCGGATTTCCATGATGCCGCTGCGCGTGCGCAGCCGCTGCGGCACGCCCACCGGGCCCACGAGCGGTGACACGCCCGCTGCCGGCGCGACGTCGGGGTTGCTGAGCCAGAAGCTGTCGTTGCTGTTCTGAACGTAGTCGGGCGTGACGAGCACCGGCATGCGCGCTGGCGGGATGATGCCCGGCGAAGCGGCCGCGCTGTCGCGGTTCCACGCGCAGGCGCCGCGAGAGCCGTCGAGCACCGCCAGCCCGGCCGCGTTGAGCAGCGCAGCGGCGGCGGGCGAGGGCGCGCAGCTTTTCAGCACGTCGGCCGACACGTCGGGCACCACCGACAGGTCGGCATACATCGCGTTGCCGTCGCGGTCGGCCGCGATGGTGTTGATCCACGGCATGCCCTGGTTGCCCATGGCGGCGCGCAGCTCGGCGACGTTGCGGGCCTGCGCCATCTTCATCCAGGCCTCGGCGGAGCGCACGTTGAGCGTGTTGGCGTCGCGGATGGCGTAGGCCTTCTGCGCCGTCCAGCCCAGGCCGGCACGCGGCAGCGAGATCACGGGGCCCCAGTCGGTCGAATAGAAGGTGTGCTGCACCGGCGGCGCGCTGCCGCCCGTGGCCGCGGCGGGCAGCGTCACGGTGCGCGCGACCATCTTCCGCGGCTGGCCGTCGACCAGGTACACGGTCGGGTCGGCGGGGTCGAGCTTCAGCTCGTACAGCGTGAAGCGCTTGCCGGTCGAGACGGTGTGCGTCCAGGCCACGTCCTTGTTGAAGCCGATGGCCACCACCGGGCTCAGGCCGCCGGTCGCGCCCATCACGTCGACCTTGCCGGGAATGGTCAGGTGCATTTCCCAGAAGCGGTTGGTGCCGTTCCACGGGAAGTGCGGATTGCCCAGCAGCAGGCCTTTGCCGTCCGGCGTGGCGTTGCGCCCGAAGGCCCAGCCGTTGGAGCCGAGCTCGCCGCCCTCGGGGTTGGCATTGAAGCTGTGGCGGCCGATCTCGGCGACGGCTTGCTTCAGTTCGACCGGCGCGGCGCCGGTCTTCGCGCCGGGCACGGGCGGCACGGCGGCCAGCACGGCACCGGCCAGCGCGCCCAGGCCACCCTGGATCATCGACATCTCGGTGGCGCGCGACAGGTCGGAGGCCGTCATCGGGCGCACCCAGGGCTTGCCGCGGCAGGCTTCGGGCAGGCCGTTGGGCCCCGCGTCCTGCAGGTAGCGGTTGTAGCCGGCCACGTAGCCGCGCAGCGCGGCCTGCACGTCGGGGCTGGTGGTGGCACCCGCACGTGCCAGCGCCGCGTCGTCCATGTGATAGCGGATGAACAGGTCGATCTGCGCGTTGGGCGCGCGACCCAAGCCCAGCTCGCCGGTGTTCTGCGCGCCCAGGAACTGCGAGCGCTCGCCGCGCAGCGTGAGCAGGTGCTCGGCCGTCTGGCAGACGTTGTCCTGCGCGTGCGCATAGGCGCTGCCATAGGCCAGGCCCTCGTAGTCGGGCGCGGTGATGTGCGCGATGCCGAAGGTGGTGCGCTCGATGGTCACGCTGCGCGCGCCGGGTGGCGGCGTGCTCGCGCAGGCGGCGAGCAGGGCGACAAGGCCCAGGGAAAAGGCCGTGAGCGGAAACCGGGAAGGCGTGGCGTTCTTCGATGTCATGCGGGCGTCTCTCTTTTTTTGGAAAGGAACAGGGAAGCCGATTAAAGGGCGTGCCTCCGCCGCGCGTTGTCACCAGCGCGGCACGCCGCGCCGTGTTCAGCCGAACTTCATGGCCTTGGGGCGGGCCTGCAGACGGTTGATGTAGGCATCGAGCTTCGGCCGGTTCGAGCGGCCGCCGAATGCACGGTGCCAGATGAGCATCGAGCCGATCATCACGTCGGCCGCCGTGAACTGCGCCCCGAACAGGTAGGGGCCGTCGCCCAGTTCGCGTTCGACCGCGTCCTTGGCCGCCTCGAAATCGGTCCAGCCGCGCGCGCTGTTGTTGCTGCGGATCTTCAGCAGGCTGTCGCCCATCGCGGGCTCGAGCTGCGAGGTCGAATAGACCATCAGCGACAGGTAGCGGCCCCGCTCGACCGAGCCGACGGGCGGCGCGAGCCGCTTGCCGGGAAACTTCTCCGCCACGTACATGCAGATGGCCGCGTTCTCGAAGATGCGCGCGCGGCCGTCGACCAGCGCCGGCAGCTTGCCGGCCGGGTTGATCTTCAGGAACTCGGGCTTCTTGTGCGCCTTCTCCCTGATGAGGGTGGGCACGATCTCGTAGTCGACACCGGCTTCATCGAGCATCCACTTCGCGACTTGCGAGCGGCTGTGCGGGTCGAAATACAGCTTCATGGTCATCGGGCGTTTCTCCTGGGGTCTTCTTTCTGGATGGAAGGTCAGAACTTGGGAATGCGCAGCGTCTTGCTGATCATGAGCGTGCCCGAGAGCGCGAACAGCAGCGCCAGCGGATGCAGCTGCCACGGCCCCACGACCCAGGCACCGCCCCACAGGTCGGCGCCGATGCGGCCGTGCCACGCGGCATATGCCAGCACGCCCACCAGCACCACGCTGGTCGGAATCGGCGTGCCTTCGAAATACTTCACCTTGTCGGAGCCGGCCGAAAGCGTCTCGGCCGTCACGTTGAAGCGTGCGAGCCGGCTCACGCCGCAGCAGACGAAATAGACCAGGATCGCGCAGTCCCAGCCACCGTTGAGCCCCGCCGCGAAGCCCAGCGCCGCGGGTGCCACGCCGAAGGAGATGACGTCGGCCAGCGAGTCGAGTTCGCGCCCGAGGGCGGATTGCGTCTGGCGCCAGCGCGCGATGCGGCCGTCGAGCACGTCGAAGACGAAAGCGGTCGGTGCGAGCGCGGCGGCCCAAAGGAATTGCGCGAGCGACTGGCTCGCCATGAAGGCCATCGCCAGGAACACCCCGCCCACGCCGCAAGCCGCATTGCCGAGCGTGAAGACGTCGGCCAGGTGGAACTCCCGGATCATCGAGAAATGCTTGCGGGCCGGCACGGGGGAAGGGGTGTTCATGGAGGCGAAGAAAAAGAACTGGCGGGCGGCCAATGGACCGCACCTTAACCGAAGCGGCAAGCGTAGCCTGTAGTCGCGGTCCGACGCGCGCGGCGCGCCTGTCGGACGGATTTCAGGGGAGGCGGGAGGGAGGGCGCTCAGGCGCCGTGGTGCGTCTCGACGATCCGCGCGAAACGCCCGAGCACGCTGGCCGCCGCGTCGGTGTCGACGACGCGATCGCGCATCGCGGCCGGGTCGGCGCCCATGGAGGCGAGTTCGCCGGTCAGCATTTCGATGTAGCCGCGCATGGCGCCGGCGTCGAATTCGGGGTGGAACTGCACGCCCCAGGCGTGCTCGCCCACACGGAAGGCATGCACCGGCTCGTGTTCGTTGCCTGCCAGCAGCACGGCGCCTTCGGGCAGGCGCAGCGCGCTTTGCCAGTGCACCGCATGGGCCGGGAACTGCGCGGGCAGGCCTTGCAGCAGCGCATCGGCGGCGGCGGCTTCCTTCAGCGTGACGGTCACGGTGCCGACTTCCGCGCCCTGCGGATGGTCGCCGGCTTCGCCGCCCAGGGCGTGCGCGAGCAGCTGGTGGCCGTAGCAGATGCCCAGCACGGGCGTGTCGCGCGCGACGAGCTGCGCAAGCCATGCGGCCGTGGTTTCGCTCCAGGGCTCGCGGTGCGACACCATCGCGTGCGAGCCGGTGACCACCACGCCCGAAACCTCGGCCGCGTCGGGCAGGGCGTCGCCCCGGCGCGGATCGACCACCAGCAGGGGCAGCGCGTGCGTGCCGAGCCCGTCGGCGATCCAGTGCTCGAAGTCGCCCTGCTGCGCACGCAGGGCTTCGAAGGTACTTCCCAGCTTGACGATGACGAGGGGATGCGGTCGGCGAATGTCCATGCCGCGATCATGCCGCAGAGCGAAAGCTCGGTTTCAGCGGACGGCTTCCCGGCTGTGCAGCAGGTCCATGAAGGCCCGGCTCACCGGCGAGGGCGAGCGCCCCGCCCGCATCACCAGCCCGATGGGCCGCGACATGACCGGCCGCTGCAGCGGCACCGTCACCAGATCGTCGTTGTGCGCGAGCTGCAGCGCCAGCCGGGGCAGGGCGGTGATGCCCAGTCCCGCCGCGACCAGCGCGCCGGCGGCCGCGACGCTCGGGTACTCCAGCGCCGGCACCACCTGCAGCCCGCGCTGCAGGAAGGCCGCGTCGGTGATCGGGCGGATGCTGCTGCGGAACCCGCTGGCAATGAAGGGCCGCGTCGCGAACACCGACCACGCGACCGAGGCCCGCGACGCGAGCGGATCGTCGCGCCGGCACAGCAGCATGAACGGGTCGTCGATCAGGTGGCGGTAGAGCATCGGCTCCTGCGGCCCGGGGCGCACGCTGATGCCGAAGTCGGCCTTGCCCTCGTCCACCGCGGAGCGCACCAGCTCCGCCGGCCCCTCGACGAACGAGAACGCCACCTGCGGATGGCTGCGGCGGAACTCGGCGATCGCATTGGGCAGCAGCGCCACGCCGGTCGACGGCAGCGCCGCGATGGTCAGGTGCCCGCTGCGCCCCTCGAGGAACTGCGACAGCTCGCTGAACGAGCTGTTGAAGTTCTCCAGGATGCGCAGCGCGATCGGCAGCAGTTCGCGTCCGGCGGGCGTGAGCTCGACATGCCGCGTGTCGCGGTCGAAGAGCCGCGCGCCGGCCAGGTCTTCGACGATGCGGATGGTGCGGCTCAGCGCCGGCTGCGACACGTGCAGCGCCAATGCTGCGGCGCGGAAGTTCGAAGTCTTCGCGACCTCGGCGAAGGCCTCCAGCTGCTGCAGCGTGATGTCGACTCGCAAGGCACTTCCTTCCCGCTTCCTTCCGGATTGATCCGCTCAAGTTATCACAGATATAGAAACATTCGTCTTCCCAGATCAGTGAGCGGGGGCCAGACTTCGAGCCATCTACAACGGAGACAACCCCCGTGCGGGGCACGAGACATGCAAGGAATTCTGGAAGGCATCCGGGTGCTCGAACTCGGACAGGTGCTGGCCGGCCCGTTCGCCGGCGCCATCCTCGCGGACCTGGGGGCCGACGTGGTCAAGCTCGAGCGCATCGAGGGCGGCGACGACGCGCGCCACATGGGGCCGGCGTTCCGGCACGGCGACGCGCTCAACTTCCACGTGTTCAACCGTGGCAAGAAGTCGGTGGCCATCGACCTCAAGAGCGCCGAGGGCATGGCGGTGTTCGAACGGCTGGCGGGCGAGGCCGACATCCTCATCCATAACCTGCGACCGGGCGTCACCGAGTCGATGGGCATCGACGGGCCATCGCTGTGCGCGCGCCATCCGCGCCTCGTCTACTGCGGCATTTCCGCCTTCGGCCATGCCGGCCCGCTCGCCATGCAGCCGGGCTATGAGCCGCTGATCCAGGCCTTCAGCGGCCTGTCGAGCATCAACGGCGGGCCGGACGACCCGCCCATGCGAACCGGTGCCTCGGTGTGCGACCAGGGAACCGGCATGTGGGCGGTGATCGGCGCGCTGGCGCTGCTGCAGCGGCGCCACGTCACCGGCAAAGGCGGCGTGGTGAGCGCCTCGCTGCTCGAGACGGCGCTGGTCTGGACCGGCCAGAAGTCCGACGCCTACGCCAACGAGGGGCGCCAGCCCGATCGTCACCGCTCCGGCCACCCCGGCTTCGTGCCCTACGAGGCTTTCGACACCGCCGACGCGCCGCTGCTCGTGTGCTGCGGCAACGACCGCCTCTTCGCCAAGTTCGCGCACGAGCTCGGCCGCGACGACTGGACCGCCGACGAGCGCTTTGCCACCAACCGCATGCGGCTGCGCCACAAGGCCGAGCTGCTCGCGCAGATCGGGCCGCTGCTGCGCGCAGGCACGCGCGACGAGTGGAGCGCGCGCTTCGCCGCGGCCGGCGTGCCCTGCGCGCCCGTGCACACGCTGCCCGAAGCCATCGCGCATCCGCAGGTCGAGGCGCTCGGCATGCTGCAGGGCGTGCCGGGAGAAGACTTCAGGCTGACGGCGCTGCCACTGTCGATCGACGGCCGGCGCCCGTCGCACCGCTCGGTCGCGCCGCGGCTGGGCCAGCACAACGCGGAGTTCGGCGCGCCCGACGTGCCGTCGAAGGAAGGGAGAACGCATGTCTGATCTGCCGCGCCGCGTCCATCTGCACGAGGAGGGCCCGCGCGAGGGCTTCCAGATCGAGGCCGGTCCTATCGCATCCGCCGACAAGGTGCGCTTCATCGAGGCGCTGGCCGAAACCGGGCTGGAGGAGGTGCAGTGCGTCTCCTTCGTGAACCCCGAGCGCGTGCCCGGCATGGCCGACGCCGAGGAGGTCGCCCGCGCGATCCGCAAGCGTGAAGGCGTGCGCTACACCGGCCTGTGGCTCAACCTGCGCGGCATGCAGCGCGCGATGCGCACGCAGCTCGACATCGAAGGCACCATCGGCACCAGCGCATCGGAAGCCTTCTCGGTGCGCAACAACGGCAAAGGCCTGGACGCGCTGCGGGAGTCGCAACGCGAGACGCTGGCCTTCTGCATCGACCACGGCATCGCGGTGACGCGCGGCATCGTCACCACGGCCTTCGGCTGCAATCTCGAAGGCGCGATCGCCCCGGCCACCGTGGTGGAGCGCGTGGCGCAGATGCTCGACGTGATGGCCGAGTTCGACCTGCGCCTGCCGATCCTGCGGCTGGCCGACACCGTGGGCTGGGCCCAACCCAACGCCATCGCCTCGGTGGTCGGCGCGGTGCGCGAGCGCTGGCCCGATCTGCGGCTGGGCCTGCACCTGCACGACACGCGCGGTACCGCGATGGCCAATGCGCTCATGGGCCTGCAGATGGGCATCGACACCTTCGACAGCGCCTGCGCCGGCCTGGGCGGCTGCCCTTTCGCGGGCCACACCGGGGCGGCCGGCAACATCTGCACCGAGGACCTGGCCTTCATGTGCGAGGAGATGGGCATCGAGACCGGCGTGGATCTCGACGCGCTCATCGGCTGCGCGCGCACGGCCGAGGAGATCGTCGGCCATCCGCTGCCGGGCAAGCTCATGCGGGCCGGCACGCTGGGGCGCTTTCGCCACTGATCGCTGCCGCCCTTCGACGAGCCCAAGAAAGAAAACAAACCACAGAAAGAGACAACACCGTGCCGACTCCGATCTCTCGACTCCGCGCCGCCCTGGCGCTCTGCGCGTCCGTGCTGGCCATCGCTGCGGCCCATGCCCAGCCGTACCCCGCCAAGCCCATCACCATCGTCGTGCCCTTCGGCGCCGGCAGCGGCACCGACCAGCAGGCGCGCAGCATGGCGCAGGCGCTGGGCACCGAGTACAAGGTGCCGGTGATCGTGGACAACCGCGCCGGCGCCAGCGGCTTCATCGCCGCACAGTACGTGGCCAAGGCAACGCCCGACGGCTACACCGTGCTCATGACCACCAACACCACGCACGCGGCCAACGAGCACCTGTTCAAGAAGCTGCCCTACGACCCGGTGAAGGACTTCACGCCGGTCACGCTGCTGTCCAAGGGGCACATGCTGCTGCTGGTGAATGCCGATTCGCCGATCAAGTCGGTGGCCGATCTCATCGCGGCGGCGAAGAAGTCGCCCGGCAAGCTCAATTTCGGCAGCGGCAGTTCGTCCAGCCGCGTGGCGAGCGAGTTGCTCAAGCAGATGGCCGGCATCGACGTGGTGAACGTGCCCTACAAGAGCAATCCGCTGGCCATCACCGACCTGCTGGGCGGGCAGGTCGACTTCATGTTCGCCGACGCGCCCACGGCGCTGCCGCAAGTGAAAAGCGGCAAGCTGCGCGCGCTGGCCGTCAGCGGCAACAAGCGGCTCGAGGCCGTGCCGGCGCTGCCCACCGTGGAAGAGGCCGGCGTGAAGGGCTACGACATGTCCTACTGGACGGCCGTGTACCTGCCGCCGGGCGCGTCGACGGCCGTCACTCGGAAGCTCAACGAGATGATGATCAAGGTGTCGGCGGCGCCCGCCGTCGTTGCCTACCAGGCCACCACCAGCGGCGAAGCCGTCACCAGCACGCCCGAGGGGCTGGCCCGGTTCCAGGCGGCCGAATCGCAGAAGTGGGGGCAGGTGATCCGCGCGGCCGGCATCCAGCCGGAATGACGACGCCGTGAGTGGGGCCGGCCGCAGGGGGCTCGCAAGCGGGGCGGGGTAGGGCTACAGTCGACCTGTTTCCAACCTTTTCCTGGCAACCGACCCAAGCGATGCGTTCCCTGGCCATCTTCCTGTCGATCTCCGCCGCGGCGCTCGGCGCGCATGCCGCGGAGGTGGTGCGCTGCACCGATGCCAGCGGGGCGATTTCGTACACGAATGTTGCATGCCCGCCGGGGAGCAAGCAGTCGCGGCAGGTTCCGATCCTCGAGTCGCCTCCGGCCGATCCGGCGCGTCGCGACTACCCGCCGCCGCAGGCCTACACACCGCCGGTTTCTCCGCCCAATCAGGTCGCGAGCAATCCGCCCTCGGGCCCGGCCATCATTCCGCGCTACCCGGCCGAGGCACAGCCGCAGGCGGCGGCCGATCCGCCGGGTGTCGTGATCCTGAGCCCCGATCCGTACTACGACGGCGTGCGACCCATCCGCAGGCCGCGGCCGCCGCATGCGCACGACTCCGGTCCGCCGCCCGGCCAGCGGCCCTGCCAGAACCTCGCGGGCATCAAGCGCAACAACTGCTGAAGCCAGGATGAGCGTGGGAGAAGAACAGGGTTCCGGCAGCCTGCCGTGGACCGTCTACTGCGACGGCAGCGCCATGCCCAATCCGGGCCGCATGGGCGTCGGCGCCGTCATCACCGCGCCCGACGGCAGCCGCCACACACTGTCGCAGGCCACCCACACCACGGGCTGCAACAACGAGGCCGAGCTGAGGGCGCTGACGCTCGCGCTGCAGGACCTGCGCGAGCGCGGCGCGACGGCGGTGCGGGCCTACAGCGACAACAGCATCCTGGTCGAGCAGCTCGGCCCGCCCGGGCCCGAGCCGGTCGCGCCGATCGTCAGGCTGGCCGGCCTGTTCGACGAGGCCCGGGTACTGCTCGGCAGCTTCGACGACGCGCGCGTGCAGTGGATTCCGCGCCACCGCAACGGCGAGGCCGACGCCTTGGCACGCGCCGCGCTGGGCTTCGGCCCCAAGCCGCCGGCCCGCCGGCATCGCAAGCGCAGATAGGCACGGACAAGAGGGGCGCTTCCGGGAGCCCCTATCATCACGCGCCATGACAGAAGCCACTTCCCGCCCACCTCTTCCCGACCATCTCTCCATCGACCCGCGCAGCCCGCACCATGTGGCGACCGCGTTCGAGCACGACATCGGCATCCGCTTCAACGGCAAGGACCGCCTCGACGTCGAGGAATACTGCATCAGCGAAGGCTGGATCAAGGTGCCCGCCGGCAAGACCCTCGACCGCAAAGGCAAGCCGCTGCTGATCAAGCTCAAGGGCACGGTCGAGGCGTACTACAAGTAACCGCCACCCGTCCCTTCAGCGCCACTGCAGCAGCAGCGACCAGGGCTGCCGGCTCATGTGGCGATCGATGCACCCCGGCGCGCCCGCCGTGTCCGGTGCGCATCCTTCGGGCAGGTAGCTCGGGTCCAGCCAGCGCGTGCCGGGCGCGAAGTCGAGCCGGCGCCGCGTGACCGACTGCAGCACGTTGCCGCCCACGGTGTCGAAGCCCGTGGCATCCACCGCCGCCACCACGTCGCAATGCATGGGCAGCGGCTCGCCACCGGTGTCTCGTGCGGCCAGCACCTCGCCGATCTTGTCGAAGGTGTCGAGCCCGGCGCCCGTGCCGCGCGCCTGACAGACCAGGTCGCCGACGCGCGGCGGGGTGCGCCTCAGGTCGCAGGCCCGCATTGCATAGCGCGTGCCGCGGCCCGAAGCTTCATCGATGCCGGCCTGCCACGCGGCTCCTGCGTAATCGGCATGCGCTTCGGAAAATACGAATTCCTCTTCCGCCAGGCCGGCCTGCCGCGCCAGCCAGCTGATGAAGGCTGCCGACCATGGCGTGTCGATCACCGCGACCCGTGCCAGCGCGGCCTGAACGGCGCGCAGCTCCGCCGAATCCAGCCCCTCGTCGGGCCCAACGCCCATGCCTTGCAGCCGCCCGGCCGTTGCCTCGTTCAGCGCCTGCATCAGCAGATGTCGGTCGGCCGGGCGCAATGCGCCGAAGCGCACTTGCGAGGGCAGGCGGGGATCGACAGCCTTCCAGTAGCCCAGCACTCGCTGCCAGGGCGCGAGGCCGGGCACCGTGCGGCGCGTGTCCTCCGCTTCGGAGTCGCCGGCCTCGGTCATGCGGCCTGCGGCATCCATCGCCTGGCCGCCGAAGGCCTCGTGCTCCTGCATGGCGAAGGTGGCCATGGCGAGCGCGCGCGAGGGTGGCGGAATCTGCGTGGCGGTGTCCAGGCAGCCCGGCGCTGCGAGCGCCAGCGCGGGCAACAGGGCGCCGCACAGCAGTGCTGCACGGAGCGAGGATGAAAGAAGAGGCTTGGCGGAGGTGTCGTGTCGCGGCATGTGGTCGCGCAGCATAGCCCGGCGGCTGCATGCCGACGTACCTTCAGGAGGCGTTCGACGTGCCGGTATCGAACAGGCTGCGGGCACCGTCGTTGGAGGCCGTGATGGCGGCCTTGGCCCATGCGCGCATCGCGGTCTCGTAGCTGGAAACAGCGGCGCGCGAGCAGCCCTCGCTGGCGATGGCATTGGCGAGTGCAGCCGCGTCCCGCAGCGCCGTGTTGGCGCCGACGCCGCCGGCTGGGCTCATCGCATGGATCGCGTCGCCGAGCAAAGTCACGGGACCGGGGCTCCATGTCGCGATCTCCGGTGGCGAACTGCGCACCGGCAGCACCGCCAGAGTGCGGAGGTCTCCGTGCGCGAACAGCGTACGAAGCAGGGGATGCCATTGCCGGACAACCGTCTCGACGAGCGCCGGTAGACGGGTCTGTTCCGGCAATGGCTCCGCACCGAGCCCCAGCCTTGCGCGGGGGCCGATGAACGCCCAATAGAGATAGTCGTCGACTGGGCCCAGTCGGCAGGCTGGCGCCATGGCCGGGAGCGGCTGCGGGAACAGCATCGGGTCCAGGATCACAGCAAAGCCGTCGGCGAAGATCACGGAGGTGCCCGCCCAAAGGCCCGTGCCGAGGCGCTCCAGCAGTGCCTCGGTCGCGATGGTCTTGCCGTAGATGCAGGCCGCGCCGGTGTCGACAGGCTCGGCCTCGGGAGCGAGTTGTCCGCGCACGGCCGAATTTGCGCCGTCGGCGCCGACCAGCAGCGTCGATCTCGTCTCCTCGCCGTCCTCGAAGACGACGCGCACATCGTTGTCGCCGATCGCGTCGAAGCGGCGAAAGGCCTTGCCGAAGTGCACGCGGTCTTTCAGGCCGCACATCAGGATCTCCCGCAGCGTCTGGCGGTTCGCGCTGAGGTCGTGGGGTCTGGAGGGCTCGTCGCCCGGACCCGATGTGCGCCAGCTTGCGGCGGGCCGCCCGGGCACAGGCTCCAGATCGCTGCCCAGAAACCGCACGCCGGCGGATCGGCCGCCGCAGCTCTGCCGGAACAGTTCGTAAAGCTCCGGCGGCAGGCATCGCGACAGCGCTTCCTGCCCGTCGGCATCGATCCTGATCCGATACCCCTGGCTGCGGCTCGCGGCAGCCCGATCGCGCTCGTAGACGTCGAAAGAAATGCCCGCGCGCCGCAGGCCCTGGGCGAGGCAGAGGCCGCCGAGGCCCGCGCCGATGATCGATACATGTGATTGCTGCTGCATCCGTTGTTTCTCCTTGTCCGTTCGTTCGAGGCTAAGTGCCGGATGTCATGGCCTGATAATTTCATCGGGACGAAAAACAATGAGAAACGGCCAACATCGATCATCTCCAGCGAGGGCGGATGGAAGCGCGTCTTCAGACCTCAGCGAGCGCGCCGACGGCCCGGTGCTTTTCGCGTTCTGGGGCAGCGACGAGCCCGAAAGCGAATTTCGGCTCGGCACGCGCGAATACGACTGGCACAGCCACGTGCGAGGCCAGCTCTTCTGCATCGATCGCGGACTGGTGCGGGTTCGCACAGCGCGGGGCGCGTGGCTGCTGCCGCCGAATCGCGCCGGATGGATTCCGCCCGGCGTCGATCACAAGGTGAGCGTGAGCGGCGCCCTGAGCGGCTGGGGCGTGATGCTGCGGCCCGACGTCGGCACCGGTCTTCCGGAAGAGCCCTGCGTGATGGGCGTCGGCGAGGTGCTGCACGCACTGGTGCGCCGCGCCGCGAGCTGGAGCGGCAGCGAGCATCTGCAGTCCGAGCAGGAGCGACTGGTCGCGGTGCTGCTGGACGAGATCCGGCTCGGCCCGCGCGAGCCGCTCGGCTTGCCGATGCCGACCGAGCGCCGCCTGGTGACGATGGCCAATCTGCTGATCGAGCATCCGGAAGACTCGCGAACGCTCGACGAGCTTGCGGCATGGGCAGGCCTGTCGGCACGAAGCGCGCGCAGGCACTTCGTCGCGCAGACGGGCATGAGCTTCATCCAGTGGCGCCAGCAGGCGCGGCTTGCGACGGCGCTGGAGAGGCTGGCGAACGGCGAGTCCGTCGCGGGCGTTGCCGATGCGCTCGGCTATGCGACGCCGAGCAACTTCATCGCGATGTTCCGCAAGGCCTTCGGCGAGTCGCCCGGCCGCTATTTCTCGCGGCGAGGCGGTTGAGCCTTTTGCGTCAGGCCAGGATCACGCGCTCGCACGCCTTGCGCAGGCCCGGCAGGCCCGGCAGCTCGCGCGCCTTTGCGTCGGTGATCACCACGTCGATGTCGGCGGTGCGCGAGTAGGTCACGCGGCTGGCCTGGCCGATCTTGGCGTGGTCGGCCAGCAGCACCAGTTGCTGCGCCTGCTCGGCCATGGCGCGCGCCACGGTGGCCTCGTGGTGCTCGAAGCTCATGGCGCCGTGCTTGGCGTGCAGGCCCACCGGCGACAGCAGCGCGATGTCGGCGCGGTAGCGGTGGATGGCCTCCACCGTGGTGTCGCCGAAGGTGGCCTGGGCCTTCACGTCGATCTGCCCGCCCAGCAGGATGGTCTGGTTGCCGGTGAGCCGGCCTTCGCCCGCGCCCGCGAGCTTGAGCGCGATGCTCAGCGAATTGGTGATGACCGTCATGCCGCTGAGCGTGGCGATCTCTTCCGCGCAGATCGACATGGTGCTGCCCGCGTCCATGAAGATGGTCTGGCCCGGCTGGAGCAGGGCGACGGCGGCCTTGGCGATGGCGCGCTTCTCGCGCTGCCGCGCCACCAGCCGTACAGCGAGCGGGGGCTCGGGCTCGGCCTTGACCGCGATGGCGCCGCCGTGCACGCGCCGCAGCTCGCCCAGGCCTTCGAGTTCGACCAGGTCGCGCCGCACCGTCTCGCGCGATACGGCAAGGTCCTGCACGATGCGCTCCACGCTCAGCCGCGAGAAAGTGGCCAGCAGGCTGCGGATACGCAGGAATCGTTCTTCTTGGAGCATGGAAACGCGGCTATGGGAAGAAATGAAAAAGGCGGCGTCGGCAGGGACGGCCGCCCCGAACAGGCGCGGAAGCCGCGCCATTGTGCCCGCGCAAATGCGTGATCACGCGACCACGCGATCGTGACGGCGGCCGGCGGTCCCGATGCGGAGCGCGCCGGCCGGATGCCATCGTCAGAGGTCGGCGAGGCCCATCGCCGGATCGCTCACCGAATGCCTGCCGGTCTCGACGCGGCCTGCAAAGCGGCGATAGAAGGCCGGATCGGCATCGCAGGTGACCGCGAAGTCGTACCACTGGCCGCTGCTCGCGAGCACCCATGCCTGCTCGGCCTTGGCGCCGCCGGCCACGGTGGCGCTCCACGGGCCGTCGTCGCGGTAGGCCTTGGCGCGCACCGTGAACTTGCAGTTGCCGCCGCCGCCGTTGAGCATTTCCACCGAGACGTTGCCGTTGGTGACGTCGTAGCACACGCGCACCTCGGGGTTGGGCACGCCGCCGGCGCGAAGCCTGTTGAGGTCGCCCTTGAAGTGGCGGTGGAAGCCGTTGGGGCCGAGCACCCACAGGTCGTAGAAGCCGCTGTTGTCGCTCGCGGGGTTCCAGGTGTCGTCGAGCTGCTTGCCGGGCTCGACCATGTAGCGGCGCGGCAGGCGGTCGAGGTTGAGCTTGTCGTAGACGTGGAACACGGCCGCGGCCTTGCCGCTGTTCTTGAAGATCAGCCGCATCTGGCCGGCGGTGGCGTCGGCGCGTCCGCTCACGTGCAGCTCGTAGGGCAGGGCGCGCGAGGGGCGGGTGCCGGTGGCCTGGCGGGGCAGTTGCGGGTCGAGCGGCAGCGCAACCTGCGCCAGCGCCTGCTGGTCGGCGCGCAGCTTGTCGGCGGCGTCCTTGGTCGTGCGTCCCGACAGAGTGGGCAGTGCCTCGCTGTTGGGCGTGGCGAAGTTGAACGCGCTCGTGAGGTCGCCGCACACCGCGCGGCGGAACGGCGAGATGTTCGTTTCCTTCACGCCGAAACGTGCTTCGATGAAGCGCAGCACCGAGGTGTGGTCGAAGGCCTGCGAGTTGACCCAGCCGCCGCGGCTCCAGGGCGAGATGACGTACATCGGCACGCGCACGCCGGGGCCGTAGACGCGTCCGTCGGGCGCGGGCTGGCTGCTGGTGCCCGGCGGCTTCGGGTGCGTGAAGCGCTCCACGGCGAGGTCGGACTCGGGCAGCGTGGTCTTGCCGGCCATCGTGCCGTCGGGGTTGAGCGACGGTGCGGCGGGCGAGGGGTAGTGGTCGAAGTAGCCGTCGTTCTCGTCGAAGTTGATGAGCAGCACGGTCTTGCTCCACACGTCGGGCGCGGCGGTGAGTGCGTCCAGCGCCTGCTGGATGTACCAGCCGCCCTGCACGGGGCTCGACGGTCCGGGGTGCTCGGAATAGGTGGCGGGTGCGACGATCCACGACACCTGCGGCAGCTTGCCGTTCTTGATGTCCTGGCGGAACTGCTCGAGGAAGCCGCCGTCGGGCATGGTGTTGGCGATGCCCTTGTAGAGCGGGTTGCCAGCGTCGTCGCTCGCCGGGTCGTAGGCGGGCGAAGCGGCGCCGTTGCTCACCGGCTTGCCCGAGGCTTCGTTGGCCTTGCGGTACTGCTTGAAGCCGGCCAGCGGGTTGTCGGTGAAGTTGTCGGGCATGTTCTGGTAGATGAACCAGCTGACCTTGGCTTCCTGCAGCCGCTCAGGATAGGTCTTCCATTCGTAGCCTTCTGTCGAGGCACCGATGTCGTCCCACTCGTTGACGACCGAGGCAACGCCCGCGACGCCGGTGCCGACCTGGCCCGATGGGCCGTTGGTGCCGGTCCAGTGGAACATGCGGTTCGAGTTGGTGCCCGTGTGCATGCTGCAGTGATAGCCGTCGCACAGCGTGAAGGCATTGGCCAGCGCGAACTGGAAGGTGACTTCAGCTTCCTTGAAGTAGCCCATCGAGGCATTGTTCTTGTAGCGCGGCCACTGGTAGGCGCGGCCGCCGTCCCAGGCGTTCTGGCCGTCGCCCCACGAGTGCGGCGTGCCGCTCACGCGCTGCGCGTTGCCTTTGCGGCTGTCGAGGTGGTAGGGCAGTATGGGCTTGCCGCTGGCATCGCTTTGCTGCCACACGTTCAGGCCCTTGGGCAGCGGAATGGTGAAGCGGTCGCCGAAGCCGCGCACGCCCATCAGGGTGCCGAAGTACTGGTCGAAGGAGCGGTTCTCCTGCATCAGGATGACGATGTGCTCGACGTCCTTGATGGTGCCGGTGGCGTTGTTGGCCGGAATGGCGAGCGCGCGGCGGATGCTGGGCGGAAAGGCCGAGAGCGCGAGGGCAGCGGCACCGGTGGTGGCGGTGCTGGTGAGGAAGTTGCGACGGGAGTTCGTCATGGGCTTGTTTTTCTCTTGCTGGGACATGGCGTTGAGTTCAGGGTGCGCAGCTCTTCACGGGCGCGGCGCCGGTATCGGGTTGCGTGGGCGTGGTGGGCGTGGTCGGGGGCGTCGGCGTGCCGCCGACGAAGCCACCGCCTCCGCCGCTGCCGCCACAGGCGGACAGGACGCAGGCCAGGACGAGCGCGGGTGCGAGACGCGCGAAGGAGCGGGGGTGAACTTGCATGGTTGGGGTCCTCTTGGGGCGTTGTTGTCTTGAAGCAGGAGGTGATCGGGGTCAGGGCAGCGTCGACAGCGGCTGGCCCGACTTGAAGATGCTGCTGAGCTCGTCGCTCGTGAGCGCGCGGTTCCAGATCGCGAACTCGTTGAAGTCCATGGCGCCGCGCGGCGAGGTGCTCTCGCGCTGGTAGTACAGGCCGGTGCCGTCCTCGTTGAGGCCAAGGCCGTTGCCCAGGCCGCCGAGCTTGTCGACCAGCGCGGTGGTGATGGCGGTGCTGTTGGTCTGGATGCCGCGCACCGGGTCCATCACGTAGCCGCGCATGGTGAGCGCTGCCTTGTCGATGACCATCGCCACGTAGGCCCACTGGCCCGCGCTCAGGCTGTAGCCGTTGCTGTCGGCGCGCGCGCTGCCCGTGCCCACGTTGAAGCGGATCTCGCAGCTGCCGAAGAGGCCGATGGCCAGGCCCGCGTTGCCGCCGGTGGTGTAGTTCTTGTTGCCGATCACCGTGCCGCCGTTGCTCACCCCCTGGCTGCAGGTGGCATCCGTGCGCACCCAGAAGCCGATGGTGAAGGCCGTGACCGCGGCGTTGGTGGTGACGTCGTTGCTCTGCACGAGGCGGTAGCCGGCCATGCCGCTGGCGTTCTTCACCGTGCTGTCGACGCGCAGCGCCTTGGCCTTGTACGGAGCCTTGAAGCCGTCGTCGACCACCGAACCGCCGTTGGCGTCGGCTGCCCAAGGCGCGAGCGTGGAGGCGTTCTTCGCGTCGACGCCCGGCAGGGTGTCGAGCGGGTAGTAGTTGAGGAGCCCGTTCGCAAGCGTGGGGGCCAGCGTGACGGGGGCTTCCGGTGCGACATAGGCGATCTGTGCGGCAAGCGCGACGCTGGCTTCGCCCGAGACCACGGTGTACTGGAAGGCGTAGAGCCCGTCGCTCGCGGCGACGATGGGGTCGGTGTAGGCAGTGGTGCCGGCCGGCAACGTGGCCACGACCTTGCCGTCGCGCAGGACCTGCACCGCGGCAGTCGTGACGCCGGTGAGGGTCCACGAGAGTTCGATGCTGCGCTTGTCCGCGCCCGTCTTCGCCGAGAGGCTGCGCAGCGAGGTGGATGCCTGCAGGGCCTGTCCGGCGAAGCGATAGTCGGCCGCCGCGGGCAGTGCGCCCAGGTGGCGCAGCACGGTCGGGGCGATGTCGGTGGCGGCCGCGAGGGTGAGCAGCGTTGCGTCCGCAGGAGCGGCCGCGCCGACGCCCGGCTGCGCCGCGAGCGTCTTGTTGCTCGCGATGAAGATGGTCTTGTTGCTGTTGTCCTGCAGGCCCGTGGCGCTGCCGAAGGCATCGAGGCCGTGTCCGGTGGTGAGGATCACCAGCCAGTCTTCCTTCGGATCGTTGGTGGTGCGCTGCGCGATGCGTGCGAGCAGCCGGCCGATGCCAGTGGCGGTGTCGGCGATCGAACGCTGGTATGCGTCGCTCTTCAGGCCGTCGCCCGCAGCCGTGGCCGGCGCGCCGTATTGCGCCACCAGCAGGTCGTAGCCGGCGTCGATGAGTTGCGAGGTGCGGTCCGTAACGCAGGCGTCTGCGCCCGCGCAGTCGATGGCGCTGTCCACCGTGCCGGCTTCGTTCGAGAGCAGCAGCGGATACAGCGCGCCCGAAGTGACGGAGGCCGTCTTGTAGCCCGCCGCCTTGTTGTTCTGTCTTGCGAGAGCGAAGACCGAGGGTGCGAGCTTGACGTCGATGCGCTGGTCGCTGGTGTCCCAGCGCACGTTGTGGCGCTGTGCCCAGGTGCCGGTCAGCAAGGTGGCCCAGCCGGGGCCGTCGGTGGTGCGCTGCTCGCTCTGCGTGCCGTTGGCGCCGCCGGTCCAGGCCGGTGCCACGCGCAGCGATTGCAGGGCCGGCACCTTGTTCTGTGCCATCGCATCGCGAAGCGCCGAATGCGTGAGGCCATCGACTTCCACGACCAGTGCCTTGGGGCCGCTCTTGCCCTGGTTGACGGTCGGGGCCGGTGGATTGCTGCCGCCGCTGGTCGGCGGAGTGCCGATGAGCGGAAGGCTGGTGCCGCCGCCCCCACCACCGCCTCCGCAGGCCGCGAGAAGCAGCAGCGCGCATGCGCTTCCCCACGCCCGCGTGCGGCGCGCGTTCATTCCTCTGGTCATGTTTTCCCTCGAAGTATTGAGATGCCTGCCCCGGTGCGAACCGGAGGTGCCTGGGTTTCCGTATGTGCTTGTGCAAACAAGTGCATTTGCAACAAAACACACAAATGCTCTGAATGCCTCGGATATTGCGTTCACCGAGTGACAGCGGTTTGACAAGCCTTCGGAACTTCGAGGTCCGAAAAAAGAAACGGGGCCCGAAGGCCCCGTGAGAGAAATATGAAAGGAGGAAGCCGCGGCTCAGCGGATCTGCGCCTCGTATGCCGTACCGAGTTCGACGAGATTCGTCCAGAAGCCCTGCGGCTTGTTTCCGGCCAGCACGTCGATGAGCACATCGATATGCGCATGCCAGCCGCTCGCCACGCTGAGCATTCCCTTGCGGCTGGCAAGGCGCCTGTGCGTGAGCACCAGCCGGGTGCCGTCGCCCTGCGGCGTGAGCTCGAAGGTGACTTCCGACGGCGCGGCGCTTCCTTCGTCCCAGCTGATCGTCAGCAGCTTCTGCGGCTCCATGCGTAACAGCCGCGACTTCTGGTGGATCGGCTCGCGGCACTCGGCGTAGCGGTCGGGCGCCACTTCGCCCGTGAGCTTCGTGTGCTCGAAGCGAAGCTCGAAGAGCTCGCCGGACTGCTTCGGCAGCGCACCGCCTGCCAGCCAAGTGGCGCGCTTGTCGGTGTCGACGAGATAGGCCCACACGCGATCGATGGGGGCGGGCAGGGTGCGCTCCATGCGCAGGGTGCCGGGCTCGACCTGATTGCCCAGGCTGTGCTTGATCGTCATTTGCTGTTGCTCCTTGGGTTGGATGAGGAAGGGATGTGAAATGAAAGACTCACTTCTTGCGGGATGCCGCATCGCGCCGCAGCTCCTGCTCCAGCGCGTCGAGACGGTTGCTCCAGAAGCCTTCGTAGTAGCGCAGCCATGCGTCGGCCATGGCCAGCGCGGAAGGCTCCAGTCGGCAGACATGCGCACGGCCCTGCACGGTGCGCGAGACGAGGCCCGCGCGCTCCAGCGTCTTCACGTGCTTGGAGGCTCCAGCGAAGGACATGCGAAAGGGCGCGCCCAGTTCGCCCACGCTGCACTCGCCGTGCGACAGCAGCTGCAGCATGGTGCGCCGCGTGCTGTCGGCGAGGGCGTGGAACACGGCATCGAGCCGATCGTCTGCAAGTTCTAGTTCAACCATGAGGTTGAATATAGGCGCATTCCCGGAAACATTCAACCGTATGGTTGAGCAATGGGGCGAATCGATCCGTTACAGCCGATACACCCGGGACGAGAATCGCGCGCCGGAGGCTGGATCGCCCGCAGGGGCGCTCCTAGGATTCGCTTCGTTCCATCCACTCGCAGAAAGAAAGAGAAAACGAAATGAACCCTCCAGTCCAGCGCCGCACCCTGCTGCTCGGTGCTTCCATCCTGCCGCTAGCAGGCGCGTGCACCGCGTGGTCCGGCGCAGGGTCGCAGCCTTCTGCCGAGGCGCAACTGGCCGAGCTCGAGAGCGCCGCGGGCGCGCGCCTGGGCGTGGTCGGCTTCAATACCGGCAGCGGCGTGCGCATCCAGCATCGCGCGCACGAGCGCTTTCCGCTGTGCAGCACCTTCAAGCTGATGCTGGCGGCGGCCGTGCTCGAACGCAGCACGAAGGACGCCAGCCTGCTGTCGAAGAACGTGAGCTACGGCAGGAGCGACCTGATCGACCACTCGCCGATCACCGAGAAGCACGTCGCCACCGGCATGACGGTGGCCGCGATGTGCGCCGCCACCATCCAGTACAGCGACAACGCCGCCGCCAACCTGTTGCTGCAAGTGCTGGGCGGCCCGGCTGCGGTCACCGCCTTCGCGCGCGGCATCGGCGACCAGACCTTCAGGCTGGACCGCACCGAGCCCGAGCTCAACACCAGCATTCCCGGCGACCCGCGCGACACCACCACGCCGGCGGCGATGAGCGACAGCATCCAGCGCCTGGTGCTGGGCGACGCGCTGGGTGCCGGACAGCGCGACCAGCTGCGCACCTGGCTGCTGGGCAACACCACGAGCACCGAGCGCTTCCTCGCGGGCGTGCCGGCCGGATGGAAGGTGGGCGACAAGACCGGTTCGGGCTCCTACGGCTCCACCAACGACGTCGGCGTGCTGTGGCCGCCCACCGGCGCGCCGATCGTGCTGTCGGTGTACCTGACCTTCCCGAAGAAGGATGCGAAGGGCCGCAACGACGTGGTCGCGTCGGCCGCTCGGATCGCGGCGGCCGCGCTGGCTGGCTGAAAGGGCTCCGCGGGCTCAGCGCAGTCCGAACAGTCCGGCTGCGTTGCCCCAGGCGATGCGCTGCGCCACGTCGTCCGGCAGGTCGCCGAGCCAGACGCGGTAGCCGTGCATCGTTTCGTCGTAGGCGCTCCAGCGCTGGTTGATCCAGGTGTCGGAGCCGACCATGAAGCGTCCCGGGTACTTGAGGATCAGCGCGCGCCACTCGGGGCACAGCCTGCCGCCCTCGCAGGTGAGTCCCGGCCGGTACGAGAGCTCGCCCATCAGCAGAGGGTAGCGCTCCAGCATCGCCTGCACCCGCTCCACGGGCGTGCCGCCGATGCCCGTGTGGGCCCAGATCAGTCGCAGCGATTGCCCCTTCGACGGCGCGTTCGCCATCAGCAGGTCGACCGCCACGTCGTCGACGTGCGCGAGGACCGCGAGCTTCTCCTTTTCGGCCAGCACGATCAGTTTCTTTGCCACGGGACCGTTGGCATTGGCGCTGTCGTACAGATGAAATTCCCCGAGGCCGCGATAGGGTCCGCTCGCGGTGCCGCGCGCAAGCTCGGCCTGCACCATCTCGTAGATGGTCTCGTCGCGGAACCAGTTGGTGTAGTCGTCGCGGTTGCGATAGAGGCGCACGAAGGGCACCACCGTCACGCCCGCGGCACGCGTCTCGCGCGCCGCCGCCAGCGTCTGCGTGCCGGCATTGGGGCGCGAGTTCGCGATGATCGCCCTGACGTCGTTGCGCTTCATGCGCGCGAGCGCCTCGGAGGGCGGGAAGGGGCCCGTGTTGCCGTCCCAGGCTTCCTGGTTGTAGTGCAGGTGCGTGTCGAAGAGGGGGCCTGTGTATGGGGCCTGCGTTCCTTGTGCGAACGCGGTGCCGGCGGCCAGGAGCATGGCGATGGCAGGTGCGACGGCTCTCATGCGTACCCCTCGAGATGAAAGGAGCCGGATTATCCGGGCCCTTGCGCAGATTCCCGCGCTAGAGCTTTCTCCATTCAAGGCCATCGGCCGAGCGATAGGTGCCGCCGCTGGCGCAGCAGCCGCCCGCGCCGAAGGCACGTCGTCCGAGCCTTGCCGTGACCTGTCCTGCATCGAAGCTCAGCGACTGGCGCTCGCACGCGGTCGGGAACGGATATGGCTCGGGAGCCAGCACGCTCTTCCATTCGAGCCTGCCTTGCGCAGTCTGCTGGACGCGCAGGACTTCGCAATCGTGAACGACCAGGTGCACCGGCCGGCCCGCGAGCGTGCCCTGGAACACCTGTTCGGGAGGCGCTGTGCGAATGGCGATTTCTTCCGCGCTGGGTTGCGCAGCCGCAGGAGAGTCGATGCGGTCGCAGGCGACGAGAAAAAGAAGGCCCGCTGCGCTCGCGATGAGCGCGAGCAGGCTACGCAACGGATGCCGGGGTGATAGCGACATGGAGTCTTGCCGGAGGGTGTCCCAAGAACCCGCCAGACTACCAGCGTGCAGCCGCCGGCCCGGCTGGGCCCGCTTCAGCTGCCGCCCACCACGTCGATCTCCACGCGCCGGTTGGGCTGCAGGCATCGCACGAGTTCCGGCGTGGCGCGCGTGCCTTCGCAGTCGCTCACCACGGGCTGGCGCTTGCCCATGCCGGATGCGCGCACCTTGCTTCTGTCGATGCCGGCCTGCACCAGAAGATCGCGCACGCTGTTCGCGCGCGCCTGCGACAGGGCCTGGTTGTAGGCGTCGGTGCCCAGGCGATCGGTGTAGCCGGTGACGGTCACGTAGTGCAGCACCTTGAAGTTGGCCTGGATGTCGGCAGCCAGGCGCGCCACGCGCTGGCGACCTTCGGGCAGCAGGTCGTCGGGTCCGGAGCCGTCGAAGCGAAAAAGGCCGTCGGCATTCAGCGTGACCTTCTGCGGCGGCAGCAGCGTGGGCGACGCGGCAACCGGCACCACCTCGGGCGGCTGCACGAGCAGGGCGCAGTCGGGGTTCTTCCAGTGGGTGCTTTCCACGCGGTACTGGCCCTCGACGCGGGCGAACCGCACCTTCATCTGGCAGGTGACGTAGTCATTGCCCTTGCCGGTATGGAAGTTGAACGCATAGTCCCATTCCGACACGCCGAAGATGCCCTCGCCGAAGTGCGGATTGCCCAGCTCCAGCCGGACCTGGTCCTTGTTCAGCCCGGGCCTCACGCGCCGGACATGGTCGGGGCCGACGAAGTCGCCGGTCTTGAGATAGGAGTCCTTCAGTTCGGGAAACCTGATTCCTTCTTCCGCCGCGAAGGCGCCGCAGGAGGCGCTGGCAAGAAGCACTGCCGCAACAACGGCCGGGATGATTGGTTTTGACATATCTGGCACAGGTGATTGATTCGATCGGTTGGAAGAGGGCACGCGCTCAGTCCCACACACCGCCGATGCCGACGCGGAAGGCGACAGTCCCGCGCGACGTGGCCGATGCGCCGCCGGTGACGCTCCAGCGGCCGTTGTCGGCGGTCTTGCGCAGCGAGACGCCCATGGCGGCCTGCTGCTCGTAGTACCCCATGCCGGCCGCGTAGGTCAGCTTGCCGGGAACGTAGGGGGCGCTTTCCATCGCCATCGCCGCGGCAACGCCTGCGTAGGCCTTCTTGCCGACGTCGTCGATCGTCTTGCCCATCTGGTTGATGCGCGCGTCGGTGTAGGCCGTGTTCGCCGCGCTGACCTGGTTCAGCTGCTGCACGTTGACCGCATCGGTGGGCGCCACGCCGGGCGCCACGTTGTGCACCGTCACCGGCCCCATGGAGCCGCCGTTGCCCATCGTCACGCTGTTGTAGTTGACCGTGCCGTCCACGTTGGTGTCGTAGCGCACCGCGCTCTGCTGCACCGCCTGCAACTGGCGCACGTTCACCGCGTCGGTGGCCTGCGTGCCGCCGGCCACGTTGGTGATTTGGCGCTCGTTGCCGACGGAGCCCACCGACACGCCGCCCTGCGTCGACAGCACCGAGACGTTCGAGAACAGTTCCTTCTGTCCGTTCATGCCGGCCCGATCTGCGGTGGCACCGTTGCCGATGGCCACGCCGTTGCTGCTCGTGGCGACGGCATTCGCACCCAGCGCGATGCTGCCCGCGCCGTTGGCCTGCGCGCCGTTGCCCGTGGCGATGGCACTCGCGCCCAGCGCGATGGCCTGCGGGCCGATGGCCACGCTCTCCGCGCCTGCGGCCTGCGAGTCGGCCGCCTGCGAGTTGGCGTGGAAGTACTTGATGCCGCCACCGGTCTGGATGTTGTTGATCGCCTGGTTGGTCGCGTAGAGCTGGCTGCCGTTCACCGCGTCGGTGCTGGTGGCGCTGAGCTGGCCGGCGGCCACGTTCTGGATCTGGCGCTCGGCGCCCGCGCTGCCCACGCTGACCACGCCCGCGGGGTTGGCGCCCGCGAAGTTGTAGGTCTGGCCCTGGATGGTGACGCTGGCCGTGGGTGTCGCGGCGGTGGTGGTGGAGCCGTTGCCGAGGGCCACGCTGTTGTTGGTGGTGGCGGTTGCACCGGTGCCGACGGCCACGCTGTTGTTGGCGTTGACGACCGCACCCGAGCCCACGGCGGTGCTTTCGCTGCCGGTGGCGACCGGCGCCGAGTAGCTGGTGGTCTGCGAGCCGGTGATCCACTTGTTGCTCGCGGCCACGGCCTGGGTGGCCACTGCCTGCAACTGCGCCACGTTGACCGCGTCGGAAAGCGCCGTGCCCGCGGCCACGCCGGTGATCTGGCGGTACACGCCGTTGGCCGCGTCGCCGACAGACACGGCGCCCAGCGTGCTCGCGGTGTTGGCGATGTTGGTGCCGGCCGCCGCGGTGGTGCCGGTGCTCGGGTCGTAGCCGACGACGCCGGCTGCGGTGGACGCAACCGAGTTGCTGCCGAGCGCGACTCCGTCGGCGGTGCTGACGAGCGAATTCCTGCCCAACGCGACCCCGCGGTCCGCGTCGACGATGGCCCTGTTGCCGATTGCCACGGTTTCGCTCGTGGCGATCGCCGGCGCGGAGGTGACGACGTTGCCGTTGCGGTCGAGGAAATCGCCGGTGGCCTGATCGACGGAATAGCCGGTGCCCGCCGAGGTGCCGATGGCGACGTTGCCGCTTCCGTTCGTGCCGATGCCGGCGTAGCTGCCGGAGGCGTAGTTGTCGCTGCCGGTGGTGGCGAAGCCGGCGTAGTTGCCGATGGCCGTGTTGCGGTTGCCGGTCACCTGCCACGCCGCCGCGTTGCCGAAGGCGATGTTCGAGTCTCCGGTGACGAATTCGCCGGCGGCGAAGCCGAACGCGGTGTTGCCGCTGCCGTTCACCACCGAGCCCGCCACCGCGCCGAATGCGCTGTTGTTGTTGCCCGAAGCCTGGGTGCCGGCGCCCGAGCCGATGTAGGAGTTATGGTCTCCGGACGAATTGGAGCCGGCGCCATCGCCGATGAACACCGCGCTGCTGGTGGTCGCGCCGCTTCCGGCGTTGAGGCCGATGGCCGTCGTGAAATCTCCGGCGGCGGTCGCGCCCGATCCGATCGCGACCGCGGCCGCGCCGGCTGCGCTGGAGTTCAGGCCGACGGCCAGCGCTCCCTGGCCCGCGGCGTTGGCGTTGAAGCCCGTGGCCACCGCCTGCTGGCCGGCGGCGCTCGCACGCGCGCCGGCTGCGATCGAACCGATGCCCGAAGCGCCGTCGTTGGCGTAGTTGCTGCCGGTGGTCTGGTCGGTCGAATTGACGCTGTAGTAGTGCACGGCGCCTGCCGCCGCCGCCGCGCTCACCGCCTTCAGCTGGCTCACGTTCACGGCGTCGGTGTCCACGGTACCGGCCGCGAGGTTGGTGATCTGCCTGTACTGGCCGTTGCCGCCGACGCTGACTGCGCCGAGGGTGCTGGTAGTGGTACTGATGGCCGCCGCCTGGGCGGCGCTGGCGCCCGTGGGCGCGTAGCCGGCCATGCCCGCCGCGGTCGTCGCCTGCGAGCCGCTGCCGAGCGCCACGCCGTTCGCGACCGTCACGCCCGTGGCGTTGCCCAGCGCCGTGGCGTTGGCCACCTGGATGTTGACGCCGTTGCCCAGCACGAAGGTGTTGCTTGCGCCGCTGCCGATGGTGTTGTTGTTGCCAACGCTGTAGCTGTTTGCGCCGTCGATGATGCTCGGGTCGCCGATGGCGCCGCTGTTGTTGCCGGTAACGGTGTTGCCGGTGCCGATGCTGATGCTGTTGATGCCGATGGCTTGTGCGCTTTTGCCAATGGCCACGGCCTGCGCGCCGATAGCGCGGCTGCTGTCACCCAGGGCCGTGCTGGAGTCGCCTTGGGCATTGGCTGCCACGCCGAAGGCGGAGGCGGCATTTCCCGCAGTGGCGGCGGCGATGCCGACCGCCGTCGAGTTCGGGCCGGAGGCCAGGGTCGGGTAGATGGCCGCAGTGCCGTCGCTTGTGAGGCTGCTGGCGGAAATCGCGATGGCGCCTTGTCCGGTGGCTCGCGCACCGGCGCCGATGGCAGTGGCCGTGGTGGTGCCTGACCCGCTGGCGAACGCCTGCGGGCCGATGGCGACCGTGTCCGGGCTCGCGGCGCTGGCGAACTTGCCGATGGCAACGGCGCGAAGCCCCGTCGCGGCGGCGTCGTTGCCTATTGCAATGGATGAGTTGCCCGAGGCGGACGTGGTCTTCGACCCGATCAGGATCGCGTTGGCGCCAAGGTTCGTGGACACCAGGGCCGACAGTGCCGCTACGTCCGGATACCCCGAGGCGGCGCCGGGAACGCCGGTGATGGTGGCGAAGCCGCCGCTGCCGTTGGGCACCTGGCAGGTCCAGGTCGACGAGGCCGTCGTAGGCCGGTCCGGCGTGGTGCAGACGGCGCCCCCTGAGTTGTCGATCTTGACGGGGCCGATCGCGGTGTCCGCGCGCGCCTGCATCGGGGCTGCCATGGCCAGCAGCGTGACCCCCGCCGCCGCGACGAGTGTGCCGCGCACCGAGCCCCGCGCGCCCCTGGAGCGCGTCGTTTCCGCGGCAGCCACGAAGGCCCCGAGTGCCTCGCTCCAGACGGAGCGGTAGATTCTGTTCATCACGAATATCCAGTTAAGGGCGCCTGCCGAGCCTTTGGCCGCCAGTGCTTCTTGCCAGTCGATCGCCTCCGTCTGGCTGGCATGCCGAAGCGGCTGCCGACCCGGGGCGGGAAGGGTGCGGATGATTCGTGAAGGGGGTCCGGGCTCCCAGTCGAATGCGAGATTTGGTGAGAAATTCCGCCTCTTTTTGCGCCGAAATGTGACCTTTTGCTAACATTTCTGCATCTGGGCGACTGCTCGAATTCGTCAGATTCTTCCGGTGCCGCATCAACCAGAATTCAGCGTTCCCAGGTAGCAAGGCAAGCAATGCGCATCGCGATCGTCGAAGACGAAATCTCCCAGCAGGCTCTTCTGATCCGCACGCTGGAGCAGCAGCTGGAGCGCGAAGGACCGGTGCACTGCCAGGGGTTTTCCGACGGGCTCGCGCTGCAGCGGGTCCTCAGGCGCGAGTCCTTCGACCTGGTCGTCCTGGACTGGTCCGTCCCCAGCATGGACGGCCTCGAGCTGCTGCGCTGGCTGCGCGTGTGGAAGGGGAGCTCGGTCCCGGTGCTGATGATCAGCTCCAGGGGCTCCGAAGACGACGTGGCCGAGGCGCTGAATTCCGGTGCCGACGACTACATCACCAAGCCCTTCCGACCGCTCGAGCTCCGGGCCCGCGTGTTGCGGCTGCTCAAGCGCAGCAAGCCCCAGTCGCCCGACGCTCCCCTGAGCATCGGCCGCTGGACGCTGGACCCCGTCGGCCATCTCGTGCACTACCGCGAGGCGGCGGAGGCAGAGCCCGAGAGCTACACCCTGACCAGCCGCGAGTTCAACCTGACGCTGCTGCTCTTCAGCCGCCTGGGCCAGACGGTCTCGCGCGCCCACCTGCTGGAGACCGCCGGCTACGAGACCGAGGAGGCGCCGTCGCGAACGCTGGACAGCCACGTCTACCGGCTGCGCAAGAAGCTCCATCTCGATGCGCGGCGCGGGATGATCCTTCGCACCGTCTACGGGCAGGGCTACCAGCTCGGCCTCGCGGAGGACGAGCGCCCGTGACGGCGCGAAAGCAAGCAGGCCGCCGCCGGCTCGCGCCGGTGGTGGCATTGATGGCATTGGCGGCATGCGCCTTCGCTGGCGGCCTCTCCGCCCAGCCCTCGCACGTGGTGCGGCCCGGCGACACCCTGTGGGGCATTTCCGGCCAGCACTACCGGCAGCCGGCCCGATGGCCCGAGATCCAGCAGCGCAACAACGTGGGAGAGCCCAGGCGCCTGCAGCCCGGAACGGTGCTGTACTTCGCCGACGGCCGTCCTCTGGGCGAAGGCGAGGCGATGGTGCTGGCCGTGACCGGCCAGGCCTGGCAGCGGCGCGCCGGCAAGCCCGACGTGGCCGTGGTCCAGGGCATGCCGGTGCGGGCGGGCGACACGCTCGCGACCGCGCCCGATGCGTTCCTGACGCTCGGGCTGCCCGACGGCAGCCGCTCGGTGATCCCGTCGAGCAGCACGGTCGAGCTCCAGACCGTCGGGCGCGACCGGGTCGGCCTCAGGCTCCTCGGCGGCGCGGTTGAATCGCAGGTGCAGAAGCGCAGCGCCGGCCAGGAGTTCCACATCCGCTCGCGCTCCCTGGTGCTCAGCGTGCGGGGCACGCAGTTCCGGGTGCGCGAGCAGAACGGGCGCACGGTGGGCGAAGTCATCGAGGGCAGCGTGGCCGTGCGCGACCTCCGTCAGCCGAAGCAGCCGAGGCAGCTCGTGCTCGAGGCGGGGCTGGGCAGCGTGTTCGACAGCGGCGGTGGCGACCCGGCCGGCGCCGAGGTTCGCGCGCTGCTTGCCGCGCCTCGGTTCACCAGCCGCACCGTGTCGCCGGCATCGCCCGGCGTCGAGCTCGAGCAGGTTCCCGGCGCGCAGGGCTACCGCTGGCGCATCGCGCAGGACGACGCCATCCTCGCGCCGCTCGTCGAAGGCTCCAGCACGGGCACCTCGCTCGCGCTGCCGAAGGATCTGCAGCCCGGCTTCTACTACCTGCGCGTCGCCGCGGTGGATGCCGCCAATCTCGAAGGCATGCCGGGCGACCTGCTGTTCTACATGCCGTCGCCCACCGGGTCGGTACGCTGGAGGGAAGACGGCCGCGTCGAGCTGCTGTGGTGGGGCTCGCCGGGCAAGCGCTACCGGCTGGAGATTTCGCGCGATCCGGACTTCGCGACCCGCCTCGTCGACCTGCAGGACATGCAGGCCGGCAGCGCGATCGTCGGGCCGTTCGCGCTGGGCGGGCGCTACCATTGGCGCGTCAGCGAAACAGAGGATGGAACGCACTACGGGGAGCCATTCACCGGCGGCAGCATCGACGTGCCCGACCGATGAGTTTTCGTCGATGGACCATGCGATTGCGAGTTCTGGCAGCGCCACTGGCGGCGCTGATCGTGTTTCCGGCCCTGCTGGTGTGGCTGGCCCAGCGCCCCGGCCTGGAACAGCTCGACATGCATTTCTACGATCGCGCGCTTCCGCTGGCCGCGCAGTCGCCTTCCCCTGAAATCCTGATCGTCGCCATCGATGAGTCCAGCCTCGCCGCGCTGGGCAAGTGGCCCTGGCCGCGCGAGACGCATGCGAAGTTGCTGGACAGGCTCGCCGAGGCCGGCGCGAAGTCGGTCATGCTCGACCTGCTGCTGATGGAGCCCAGCGACGACGCCTCTCAGGACGAGCGCCTCGCGCAGGCCATGCAGCGGCTGCCCGTGTACCTGCCCCTGCAGGCCAACCGTACGCCCAGCATTCCGCGCGTGGCGCCGGACGAGTTTCTTGCGCCGCTTCCCATGCTCGAGCAGCGCGCCGCCGGCGTCGGTCATGCCGAGCTGGTGCTCGACGCCGACGGCATCGCGCGCAGCCTCTTCATGCGGCTGGGCCCGCCGGACAATGCGCGGCCCTACATCGGGCTGCTCATGGCGGGGCGCGTGCCTCCACCGTCGCGCGCGCGGGGCATCACCGACGCCGCGGGCTGGCGCTATGCCGACCGCCTGCTCATTCCCTATGCGGGGCCGCGCGGCAGCTACCGAACGGTTCCCTACGTGAGCGTGCTGCGCGGCGAGCTGTCGCCCGAGTTCCTGCGCGACAGGATCGTACTGGTGGGCAGCACCACGCCGGGGCTGGGCGACCAGGTCGTGGCGCCGCTGGCGGGGCATGCCCAGCTGCTCGCCGGCGTGGAGGTGCATGCCAACGCCATCGACCAGCTCATGCACCGCCGTTCCATCCGCGTGCCGGGCTGGCTGGAGAGCTATCTCTGGATCGGACTGCCGCTGTGGCTGGCCGCGTGGCTCTTCTGGCGCTACGAGGGCGCGGGCCTGACGCGGCTCGTCGCCGTGGCGCTGGGGAGCATCCTCCTCAGCGTGGCCGCGCTCTACTGGCTGCGCTGGTGGCTTGCGCCGGCAACGCCGGTCGTCGGGCTGCTGGCGCTCTACCTGGTCTGGAACTGGGGCCGCCAGCGCAGCCAGTTGCGCTACCTGCAGCAGCGCGCGGAGCTGCTGCAGGCCTTGCCGGCCGGCGCCTTCGAGCTTCCGCCGGCCGACTGGCGGCAGCCCCGCCATGCGCTGCCTTCCAACCGGGTGCTGGACCGCGCGATCTCGCGCATGGTCGGGCTGCAGGTGCTTGCCGAATCCACCATCCAGGCGATGCCGGTCGGCGTGCTGCTGTGCGACGCGCAGGGGCTGGTGGTGGGCAGCAATGCCGCGGCCCGCGAACTGCTGGGCGTGGCGGACTGCCCGCAGGCCGTGGCGCGGCAGATGCAGTACCTGCCGGACCTGCTGCGAACGATGCGGCCGCAGTCGAAGACGCTCGCGCAGGCCGACGGCGCTCCACCGGCGTGGATCGGGCTGGTCCACGGCGAGTACACGACGAAGGACGAGCGCCACTTCCAGCTGCTGATCGCACCGGTGACGCCGGGCGCAGCCCCGACGCCGTCGGGCTACCTCGTGGCGCTGGCGGACCTGACCTCCGAACGCCGCGCGCAGCAGCAGCGCGAGCTGTGGCACCGCTTTCTCTCGCACGACCTGCGCAACCCGCAGGCCAGCATCCTTGCGCTGATCGACCTCGAGGAACTCGATGCGGGCGCCTCGCCCCTTTCATCGGCCATCCGGCGCGAGGCGCTGCGCACGCTGCAGCTGGCCGAGGAGTTTCTCGACGTCTCGCAGGCCTGGACCGGGAACTACAGGTTCGCGCCCGCGCACCTGGGCGCGCTGCTGTTCGACGTGCGCGACCAGGTGTCGGCATACGCGGCCCGCAGGCAGGTGGAGCTGGTGCTGAGGATGGCCGACGAGGACGAGGAGATCGAGCTGAACGTGGATGCGGCGCTGCTCGTGCGGGCCGTCGTCAACCTGCTGAACAACGCGATCAGGCACAGCCCGCAGGGCTGCGTCGTGCAGCTGTGCCTGGGCGCCGATGACCGGGAGGTCGCGATCGCGGTGGCCGACGAAGGAACGGGAATGAGCGAGCCGGCCTTGCAGCAGCTGCTTTCCGGAACCAACGAAGCCTCGGTCGGCCGGCCTTCAGGCGAGTCGGGAGAGTCCGGCGTTCGCTCACACGGACTGGGCTTCGAGTTCGTGCGCACGGTGGTCGCCCGCCATGGCGGCACGATCGACGGCACCGCGGCTCCCGATGCGGGCAGCACCTTCTGGATGCTGCTGCCGCGCCAGGCCTGATCCAGGCTCAGGCCGCGGCTGCCTCGCGGCTCGAAGCAATGGCCGCGGCGGCCACCGCGGAGGAGCCGCGCCGCTGCACGGCGACGAGCTGATAGCCCTGTCCGTAGACCGAGCGCAGCAGGAAGCCGTGCTCCCCGTGCAGACCGAGCTTGCGGCGCACGCTCGAGGCGCAGGCGTCCAGCGCCCGGTTGCCTTCGCGCCAGGTGGCCGCGCCCCACAGCGAGTTCCACAGCCATTCCCGCGCCAGCACCCGCCCCATGTTCTGGAAGGCCTGCAGCGCGAAGGCGAACTGGCGCGGCTGCAGATGGATCTCGTCGTCCCTGAACTGCACGACGTGGCTGTCTTCGTGGAAACGGTAGTCGCCCCATGCGGTGGCGGCGTGGTGGGCGTGGCCGGTGGCCGGCGGCATGCCGTCGTGGCGGGGCCGGGCGAGGGCGCACACCAGCCAGTCGAGTTCGGCATCGCTCATGCGGGACACGTCGGCGCCGAGCATCGCGGCCGGGGCGGCGTCCTTGTTCTTCGGAGACAGCAGCTCCCACTGTCCGTCGGGGACGGTGAGCACCACGGGCATGCCGAGCACTCTGCTCACCGCGAACAGGCCGCTGCGGAACGCCGCGTCGTGCTGGCTCACCAGCAGCAGTGCGAAGCGCCGTCCGTCGCCGAGCGCGGCGAGCACCTCGTCCGCCTCGGCGAAGGCCAGGCACTCGTGCCCCATCTGCTGCAGTCTCTGGTGAAGGCCCGCTCCCTGTGGCCCCTTCGCGCAGAGGAGTGCCAGCGGCAGCGCGCCGGCTGTATCGAAGCTCATGATCTGTGAATGGATTCCCGTGAATGTGCTCTGCAATCGAGGCTGCATTTGGGAGATCGTTGTCGAAATGAAAGAACGGCAGAAGGCCGTCGTGAGATTTCGTGAACATTCAGTTCGATCGGAGAACCGAACTGTGACTTTCTTGCGCCGATCCTGCGACGACATCGGCTGCTTTGTGAATGACCGTGCGGCAGAGAAGAAAGAAAGTGCGGGCCGGAATCTGATGAAGTCTCGCAACGCGCTTCGCCCGCGCGGCCTCGCATGGCAGCATCCGCACCCGATCATCCGAACGAGGGAGCAGAGAAAAGATGAAGTGGATCGTGACGGCATTCCTGGCGCTGGTATTCGGCGTGCTTTCGTTCAACGCGTTCATCGCCAACGACCTGGGCCGCCACACAAGCGGCAACCGCATCATCGGCATGCTGGTCGATCTCTACGGCTGGCTCATGGCCAACATCGGCGCGGTGCCCTCGGGCATCGTCTTCGCGGCCTGTGCGGTCGGCATCGTGGTGCTGGCGTTCAGGGACGGCAGGAAGAGCGACTGAGAGACCGAGAGAGCCCGCGCGCGCCTGATAAGGCGGGCCTATCACGCGGTCGAATCAAACGATTGGCACCCGGAGCCTCATCCGGGAAACATGCGTTCCATGCAGCCGAGGCTGCTGCCCAGAGCGTGCCACCCGGCGCGCCATCAACCAGGAACCAAAGACATGGCCAAGATTGTTTGTGTGCTCTACGACGACCCCGTCACCGGCTACCCCACGACTTACGCCCGCGACGACCTGCCGCACCTCGAGCGCTACCCCGACGGGCAGACGCTGCCCACGCCCCGGCGCATCGACTTCAAGCCCGGCACGCTGCTGGGCAGCGTCTCGGGCGAACTGGGCCTGCGCAAATACCTGGAGTCCAACGGCCACGAACTGGTGGTCACCTCCAGCAAGGACGGCACAGACAGCGTGCTCGACCGCGAGCTGCACGACGCCGAGATCGTGATCTCGCAGCCCTTCTGGCCTGCCTACATGACGGCCGAGCGCATCGCGAAGGCGCCGAAGCTCAGGATGATCGTGACCGCCGGCATCGGCTCGGACCACACCGACCTGCAGGCCGCCATGGACCGCGGCATCACCGTCGCGGAGGTGACCTACTGCAACAGCAACAGCGTGGCCGAGCACGTCGTGATGATGACGCTGGGCCTGGTGCGCAACTACATCCCCTCGTACAACTGGGTGATCAAGGGCGGCTGGAACATCGCCGACTGCGTGGCGCGCTCCTACGACCTCGAGGGCATGAACGTCGGCACCGTGGCCGCGGGGCGCATCGGCCTGCGCGTGCTGCGCCTGCTCAAGCCGCACGACGTGAAGCTGCACTACATGGACCGCCACCGCCTGCCCGAGACGGTCGAAAAGGAACTCGGCCTCACGCACCACACCAGCCTGGAAAGCCTGGCCAAGGTGTGCGACGTGGTCACGCTGAACTGCCCGCTGCACCCCGAGACGGAGCACATGATCAATGCGCAGTCGCTGAGGAACTTCAAGCGCGGCGCCTACCTGATCAACACCGCGCGCGGCAAGCTGTGCGACCGCGACGCGGTGGCCGCCGCGCTGGAAAGCGGCCAGCTCGCGGGCTACGCCGGCGACGTTTGGTTCCCGCAGCCGGCGCCGGCCGACCACCCGTGGCGCACGATGCCGCACCACGGCATGACGCCGCACATCTCGGGCACCAGCCTCTCGGCGCAGGCGCGCTACGCGGCCGGCACGCGCGAGATCCTGGAGTGCTACTTCGAGAACCGGCCGATCCGCAACGAGTACCTGATCGTGCAGGGCGGCAAGCTGGCCGGCGTTGGGGCGCACTCGTACAGCGCGGGCAACGCGACCAAGGGCTCGGAAGAGGCCGCGCGCTTCGCGAAGAAGTAGGAAGAGGCTCGCGTGCCGCCTTCTTCTTCCGCCACGCAGCCGAAAGCAGCAGGCGCGACGCGCGGCGCCCGGATCGCCGGCATCCTGCTGGCTGGCCTGGGCGCGTTCATGGCGCTGGCGTCGATCGGTGCGCTGGCCGCGGCAACGGGGCATGCATGGCTGCTCGGCTCCTTCGGCGCGTCGTGCGTGCTGCTGTTCGGGTTTCCGGATGCAGCGTTCTCGCGGCCGAGGAGCGTCATCGGCGGGCACCTGCTGTCTTCGGCCGTCGGCCTTCTGTTCCTGCACTGGCTCGGGCCAGGATGGATGGCTATGGCGGCGGCCGGCGCCTGTGCGGCGATGCTGATGATGGCCACCGACACCGTGCATCCGCCCGCCGGCAGCAACCCGGTCATCATCTTCCTGTCGCAGCCGGGCTGGGATTTCCTCGTGCTGCCGACATTGGCCGGCGCATGTCTGCTGGTCGTGGTCGCGCGGCTTTACCGCAAGGCGGTGCGGCGCTGACCGCTCAGTCGGCCGGCAGGAAGCCGTCCACCCAGCCCTGCAGGTCGAGTTCGCGAAAACGGCGCAAGGCGGCATCCAGCAAGGGCCCGCGCGGCTGCTGGCCGGCGAACACCAGGCCGATGTCGCGCTGCAGCTGCGGCGCCATCGGCACCGCGCAGAGCTGCTGCGCCGGCTCCGTCAGGCACAGCACGCTGTGCGGCAGGATGCTGTAGAGGCCGGCCCTGCGCACATGGGCCCACAGCGCGGTCATGGAATCGGTCTCGACCTGCGGCACGGCTTCCACGCCGGCAGCGGCGAAGGCGGCGTCCATGCCCCAGCGGCACTGCATGTTGGTGGTGAAGAGGCACAACGGGAAGCCCGCCGCCTCCGACCACGACATCGAGCTCACGCCTTCGAGCAAGGTCTTGTCGGCCGCGACGAACATGTAGCGCTCGCGGAAGACGGGCAGGGTGGCGAAGGCATCGAGCCTGTCGTCGTCGAGATAGCTCAGGCCCAGGTCGAGCTCGAAGGCGGAGATCTTGCGCAGAATCTCGGTGGCCGACAGCGTGTAGATCTCGTGCCGCATCCGCGGGTACTTCTGCAGGCAGCATTGCGTGAGCATCGGCACCAGTGGCAGCGAGGCGGGAATCACGCCCATGCGCAGCGTGCCGCTCGGGTCGTCCTCGCTGGCGCGGGCGTCCTGGCGCAGGCTTTCGCAGTCGGCCAGCACGCGCCGGGCCCATGCGAGCACGCGTTCTCCGTCCTTGGTGAAGCCCTCGAAGCGCCGCCCGCGCTGGACGATGACCACGCCCAGCTCCTCCTCGATGCCACGGATCGCGCCGGAGAGCGCGGGCTGCGACACATTGCATGCGGCGGCCGCGCGGCCGAAGTGTTTCTCGCGCGCAAGCGCGACGACGTAGCTCAGCTGTCGGATGAACATGGGTCAGGCGGGTCTGCTGTCTCGATTCTCTATATTCATGGGAATATAGCGAAATGAGAATATCCGGATGGAGGCGATACGCAAAAGTGGATCGCGCCCGGTCGGTTCCTGCCGCAATATCCGCCACCAGCCTCGAATCCGTGGAAACCATGATGAACCCTGATGCCGTCGCAGATGCCGGACTCCGCGAGTCGTCCGTGGAGCCGGAATTCCCCGCCGGGAACAACGGCCTGGAAATCCTCGGCCTGGTGCCACGGCCCGGCATCTTCACTCGCCAGGCGCTCGAAAGGCTGGGCAGGCACGACCTGGGGCCCACGCAGGTGCTGTGCTATTCGGGCCGGCCCGTCGCCCAGGTCGACAGCTACGCCGGCGCGCGGCTGGTCGACGTGCTCGATGCCTGCGGGCTCTCGGAGAGGCCGCGCTCGGAACTCAAGCGCTGCGTGTTCGTCGCACGCGGCGACGACGGCTACCAGGCCATCTTCAGCTGGAACGAGCTCTACAACAGCGCCACCGGCGAGAAGGTGCTGGTGCTCTACGAGAAGAATGGCGCGGCGCTCGATGCGCATCTGGGCGTGCTGTGCCTGATCTCGGCCGGCGATTCGCGCCTCGGGCCGCGTCACCTGCGGGGCCTGTTGCAGGTGGCGGTGAAGATGCTCTGACCCGGGGCGAGGGCCGCGTCGCCGCTCAGGTTCGTATGTATTCCTTGGGCTCGACCTCGGCCGGCGACACTGGCTGGGGCTCGCCCAGCATCTCGCGCAAGGTCGATTCGATGGTGTGCGACATGGCATCCAGCGCCAGGTCGTTGGGCTGCGTGCCGAAGGGCTCCTCGATTTCGGCGCCCAGCGCCTCCAGCGCGAAGAAGGTGTAGGCGATGAAGGCGACCACCACCGGCGTCATCGCGCCGATCGCGTCCACGAGCCCGAAGGGCAGCAGCACGCAGTACAGGTAGATGGTGCGGTGGATGATGACCGAGTAGGTGAACGGTATGGGCGTGCTCGCGATGCGTTCGCAGCCGCCCAGCGCTTCGGTCAGGCGTCCCAGCGGGTGCTCCATGGCCTGCGCGAGCGTCGGGTCCAGCCGGCCCTGCGTGCGCTGGTCGCGCAGCCATTCGCCCACCATCAGCAGGAGCACGGCCGGCTTGAAGCGCGCGGCCCGGAGGCGCGCGCAGTCTGCCTCGGGCAGCAGCCGGGCGAGATCGGCCGAAGAGTCCGTGCCGCGCAGCTGATGGCGCAATGCGTGGACGAAGGCGACGAGGCGCATGGCGGGCTTTGCTGCTTCCGAGGGCGCATCCGTCAGCGTCAGCGCCTGCCGGACCAGCGTTCGCGTTTCGTTGAGCAGTGTGCCCCACAGCGTGCGCGCCTCCCAGTAGCGCGAGTAGCTCGTGCTGTTGCGAAAGCCCAGGAAGATGGCCAGCGTCAGGCCGATGAGAGAGAAGGGCACGAAGTTGAGCGGCACCTTCCACTGGAAGAGCCGCCCGTGCAGCACCGTCACCAGCACCGCGAAGGCGGTGGTCCACAGCAGCTGGGGCGCGATGTCCGACAGGACCGAGCCGCGCCATACGAAGAGCATGCGCAGCCAGTGGGGACGGGGTCGGACGATCATCGGTCGGGGATTATCCCGCGACCGGTGCCCCGGGGCCTCAAAGAACGAACCAGCCCACCGCCACGTAGTGGCTCGTCGTTCCCGCCAGCACGAACAGGTGCCAGGCCCCGTGCGCGTGCCGGAAGCCCGACCGGTTGCGATAGAACACGGTGCCCGTCGTGTAGAAGACTCCGCCGATCAGCAGCCACACCAGGCCCGCCGTATCTAACCGCGCGGCCAGCGGCACGGCGGCGAGGACGACCAGCCAGCCCAGGCCGATGTAGATCGGCAGCGATGGCTTCTTCGGCGCGCCGTTCTTCGCCGGAACGAGCTCGCGCCGGATGCCGAAGATTGCCGCGCCCCAGATCATGGCCAGCAGCAGCAGGCCCCAGGGGCCCTGCATCGTGACCAGCGCGAAGGGCGTGTAGGTGCCGGCGATCAGCAGGAAGATGGCGCAGTGGTCGGCGCGCTCCCACATGCGCTTGAGGCGGCCGCGTGTGCTGTGGAAGAGGGTGGAGGCGGCATAGAGCGCCACCGCCGAGAGGGAGAACACCAGCGCGCCCGCGATGCGCGCCGGGTCGCCGGTGGGCACTGTCTTGACGAGCAGCAGCGCCATCGCCGGCAGCGCGAGCAGCAGGCCCAGCAGGTGGCTGTATCCGTTGAGTCGCTCGCCCGGGTACATCTCGCCTCGCTGCCTGCCTGCGTTCCGCTCGCCTGGCCCGGCCTCAGCGGCCAGTTTCCTTCAGGTAGGTCTTGCGCGCCGCGAAGGCCGTGTTCGCGAAGTCCGAGAACACGCCATCGATGCCCGCACGGAAGAAGGCGAGGTATTCGGCCGTTGGGTCGCCCTTGTAGACGCCCGCCAAGTACTTCGCTTCGTTGCGGAAGGTGTAGCTGTGCACGAAGAGGCCCGCCTTGTGCGCGTCGGCGATCAGGCTCGTGGGCTTGATGGTGTTCACGTCGGCCAAGCCTTTGCCTGCGACGAAGGGCACGATGGTGTGGGCCATGACCTGCGGCTTCCACGGGCCGATGCCGTCGGCATAGGTCTTGACTTCGGCCAGGCCCGCGGGCGTGAGCATCTCGCCGAACCACTTCGGATTGCCGGCCAGCGTCCAGCTGTAGGGGCGGCCGTCGACGAAGGTGTAGACGTCGTTGGTGACGTAGATCATCTCGCCGGTCTGGTAGTTGACGTCATTGCCGTCCACCAGCTGCACCGCGCGGGCCTTCATGCCGGCCGAGCGCAGGTACTTCAGGCTCTCGGGCTCGAAGCTCTGCACGAAGATCGGCGCGTCCTTGCGGTTGAGGTCGTTGAAGTTCATGACCTTCAGCAGCGCGTCTTCCAGCGGATGGCTGCCCGCCGGGCCGCAGCCGTTGGCGATGGCCTGCGCGTTGTTCCAGATCGGGTTCTTGGTTTCCGGGTACACGGTGAGCGTGCGGCCGGTCGCGGCGCTCTTGGCCTTGGCGATGTCGATCAGTTCCTGGAAGCTGATGATCGGCAGCTTGCCGTTGAGGTCGGTGGGGCGCTGGTCCTTGGCGTCGTAGGTGGTGCCGCGGATCCACTGGCGCAGCTCGTCCATCGTGAAGTCGGTGATGGACCAGTCGTTGGTGTGGTCCTCGCCGTCGACGATGAGCGACTTGAGCACCGACTTCGGATCGTTGGGATCGGTCAGGTCGCTCAGGTACTGGGCCGGGCCGTTGGCGGCGACGGGCGGGTACTTCACGTTGACCAGCACGCCCGGCACGGTGCGCTTGCGGCCGGCGACGGTGGCGTTGGTCTTGGCGACGTCGGCGACGTTGGTGTTGTCGCTCAGCCAGGGGTTGTGACGGGCGACCAGCACGCAGTCCTTGGTGAGGTGCAGGTCGGTTTCGAGCGAATCGGCCCCGGCGTCGGCGGCGGCTTCGTAGGCGGTCTTCGTTTCTTCCGGATACAGGCCCGGCAGGCCGCGGTGGCCGATGACCAGGGGAACCGAGCCGTCGAGCGTGCCCAGCGGCGTGGGAGCGGGCGGGGCCGGCGTGGGAGCCGGGGCGGGTGCCGGGGGGAGCACCGGGAAAGAGATGCCACCGCCACTACCGCCGCCGCAGGCGGTCATCAGGAGGCTTCCGCCGATGACCGTGGCTGCTGCGATGGTTGCGAGAACGGGACGGGGCGCAGGCGCGGGAACGCTCTTTTTCATATGTGGTTTTCAGGTGTTTGTTGAAGAAGAAACGAAAGCCGCCGGATGCTAGGTTTGCCCCATGACGGGACAGTGACCGGCAGGCTCCTCGAAACTCCCTCTGAAACATCCTGAAAACCAGTGCCGGATCGAGGCCGGCTCAGGGCCGCGTGCCCACCAGCACTGGCTGGAAGAACGCATCGTCGACGCGCCGCACGTCCTTCAGACCCGCCTCCTGCATGAGTTCGCACAGCCGCGTCGTCGAGATGGCGTAGTAGCGCGAGCGCATCACGCGCGTGCTCACCGCCTGCGTGGCGAGGTCCTCGGTGACGAAGAAGAAGCCCAGGTCGTAGTGCTCGCCCTTGCCCCCGTCGTCGAAGTCCCAGACCTGGAAGAGCACGTGGCGCTTGCCGTTCTCCACGCGCGCGCCGTAGTGCTTCACGAGGTTGCTGCCGCGCTCTTCCTTCGCATAGTCGCGCACGCTGACCACGCAGCCGCCGCCCGGGCGCAGGCAGGCCGTCATCTGGCGCAGGGCGGTCAGCAGGTCGGCGTCGGTCTGCAGGTGCGGCATCGAGTTGTCGCACGAGATCACGATGGCGAAGCCGCCGCCGTGGTGCGTGTGCGCCTCGCGCATGTCGCACACCGACAGATTGACGTCGAGGCCGCGCAGGCCTGCTTCGCGCCGCGCGCGTTCGACCTCGTTGGCCGACAGGTCCGAAGCCGTCACCCTGTGGCCCAGCGCCGCGAGCCCCAGCATCTGCGTGCCGATGCCGCACGACACGTCGAGCACCTTGCGGCTGGCCTGGCCGGACGGCCATTCGGCCTCGAAGAGCCGGGAGAGCCTTTCGCCCTGTACGCGGATGCTGTCGTTCCAGTCCGGATAGATCAGGTGATAGAGCGGTGCGAGTTCGTCGTAGAAGTGATCGGTCATGCGCCCATTGTGCAGAACCGGCGCATGCCCCTTCGCGCTAGCGCGGCACCTTGCCCGTGGTGTCGGGCGCGCGGAGGAAGTCGAAGTCCACGCCCTTGTCGGCCTGCGTCACGGTCTGCAGGAAGAGCTTCCTGTAGCCGCGCTCGGCGGTGGGTTCCACCACCGGCGATTCCTTCGCGCGGCGCGCAAGCTCTTCGTCGCTCACCAGCAGCGAGATCTCCCGGTTCGCCACGCTGAGCCGGATGCGGTCGCCGCTGCGCACATGGGCCAGCGGGCCGCCCACTGCCGACTCGGGCGTCACGTGCAGCACGATGGTGCCGAAGGCGGTGCCGCTCATGCGCCCGTCGGAAATGCGCACCATGTCCTTCACGCCGGCGCGCGCGAGCTTGCGCGGAATGGGGAGATAGCCGGCCTCGGGCATGCCCGGCGCGCCCTTGGGGCCGATGTTCTTGAGCACCAGCACATCTTGCGGGGTGACGTCGAGCTCGTCGCTGTCGATGCGCCGCGCCAGGTCTTCGGCGTTCTCGAAGACCACGGCGCGGCCCTCGTGCTCCATCAGCGCAGGATCGGCCGCCGACTGCTTGATGATCGCGCCGCCCGGCGCCAGGTTGCCCCACAGCACTGCGATGCCGCCTTGCGGGTAGATCGGCCGTGCAGCCGTCCGCACCACGTCCTGCGCGAAGCCGGGGCCGGCACGCTCGATCTCCTCGCCCAGCGTGCGGCCCGTGACCGTGAGCGCGTCGAGGTGCAGCAGCGGCTTGAGCTCGCGCAGCAGCGTGGCCATGCCGCCGGCGGCGTGGAAGTCTTCCATGTAGTGCTGGCCCGAGGGCTTCAGGTCGAGCAGCACCGGCGTCTCGCGGCCCATGCGGTCGAGCGCGTGCAGGTCGATGTCCAGGCCCATGCGCCCGGCGATGGCCGCGAGATGCACGATGCCGTTGGTCGAGCCGCCGATGGCCAGCAGCACGCGCATCGCGTTCTCGAAGGCAGCCGGGGTCAGCACCTTGTCAATGGTGAGGCGCTCGCGCGCGATCTGCACGGCCTGCGCACCGGTCTGCTCGGCGATGCGGATGCGGTCCGCCGTGACCGCAGGCGGCGAGGCTCCGCCCGGCACCGTCATGCCCAGCGCCTCGGCGATGCAGGCCATGGTGCTCGCCGTGCCCATGACCGAGCAGGTGCCTACGCTCGCGACCAGCTGGTTGTTGACGTCGGCGGTTTCCTCCGCGTCGATCTCGCCCGCGCGGTACCTGGCCCAGTAGCGCCGGCAGTCGGTGCACGCGCCCACGCGTTCGCCGCGATGGCTGCCGGTGAGCATCGAGCCGGTGATGAGCTGGATGGCCGGCAGCCCGGCCGACGCCGCGCCCATGAGCTGCGCCGGCACGGTCTTGTCGCAGCCGCCGATGAGCACCACCGCGTCCATGGGCTGGGCGCGGACCATCTCCTCCGTGTCCATGGCCATCAGGTTGCGCAGGTACATGCTGGTCGGCGCGGCGAAGCTTTCGTGCACCGAGATGGTCGGGAACTCCATCGGCAGCCCGCCCGCGAGCATCACGCCGCGCTTCACGGCCTCGATGAGCTGCGGCGCATTGCCGTGGCAGGGGTTGTAGGCGCTGCCGGTGCTGGCGATGCCGATCACCGGGCGGTCCAGCGCGGCGTCGGTGTAGCCCGCGCCCTTGATGAAGGCCTTGCGCAGGAAGAGCGAGAAGCCGCGGTCGCCGTAGCTGGTCAGGCCCTTGCGCATGCCTGCGTTGGCGTTGCCGTCGTTGTCGTCGGGTTCGAACTTGGATTCGGACATGGGTTGTGGGGTTTGTTGTTCGTGGAGTCCGGCGCCGGGTCAGGCCAGCACCGCGTCGTAGATGGCGAGATCGCCCGGCGAGAAGCAGCAGAAGACGACTTCTTCCACCGGGGAGGCAGCGTCCGCCAGCGCCTCCCGCACGGTGCTCACCGCGAGCTTCGCCGCCGGCTCCACCGGATAGCCGTAGATGCCCGTGCTGATGCCGGGAAACGCGATGCTGCGAACGCCGTGCGCTGCCGCGAGCGCCATCGAGCGCCGGTAGCACGAGGCGAGCAGGTCGGCCTCGCCGGAATCGCCGCCGCGCCACACAGGGCCGACCGTGTGGATGACGAAGCGCGCCGGCAGCCGGTAGCCCTTCGTGAGTTTGGCGTCACCCGTCTTGCATCCGCCGAGCAGCCGGCACTCATGCACCAGCTCGGGCCCGGCCGCTCGATGGATCGCGCCGTCCACGCCACCACCGCCGAGCAGCGAGGAGTTCGCGGCGTTGACGATGGCATCGACGTGCAGGGTGGTGATGTCGGCGCGAATGGCGCGCAGCGTGGCGACGGCGGTCATGACGAACGCCCCATCTGGATGGCCGCGAGCGTGAACGCCAGCGCGGCCGCGATCGAGGCGACCGTGCGCACGTGGTTCCATCGCAGCCACGGCTCCACATAGGCCGGCCACTGCACCGACGCGACGGACGCAGTGGCGTCGGCCCGCGCGAGCGCGTCGTTCATCGGCACGTTGACGATGCGCGTCAGCGCGAAGGAGCCCGCCACATAGGCGAGCGCGCCCACGATCAGCCAGATGGAGACCCAGCCCTGCGGCGAGAGCACCGCCCGTAGCCCCAGCACCACGCCCAGCAGCGCCGTGCCCACGAAGATGCCGAGGAAGACCGGGTTGAGGATGACGACGTTGATGTGCTGCATCGCCGCCATGCCTTGTTCGGGCGGCATGCGCGAGAGGGCTTTCATGATGGTGTTCGAGAAGGCGAAGAACAGGCCCGCGATGAGCCCCGATCCGAGGGCGGCGAGCACGGTGAGCGGCAGCACATAGGCATTCAGGAACGACATGCGGGGTCTCCTCCGGTTCTGGTCGGGCAGGGCATCGTAGGCGCGCGGGCTGGAGTCGGGCAAACCCGCTCCCGAGGTTTGTATCAAATCCTTACGATTCCCGCGCCGGACGCATTCGCCCGGCACCCGCCCGCCGCCATGGCGTCGATCTTGCATGGAGGAGGGCTGTTCTCAACCCGAGGGAGAGTCGATGAAAAGCTTGTTGCCGTGGCGCCGCGCCGGTGTCTTCATATGCATGGCGCTCGCGGGAGCGGTGGCTGCGCACGCACAGGTGCTGCAGTTCAAGTGGGGCCATGTCTACGAGCCCGGGAGCATCTTCCACCAGCAGGCGGAAATGGCGGCGCGCAAGATCGCCGAGCAGTCCGAGGGCAAGATCAAGATCGAGGTGGTGCCTTCTTCCAAACTGGGGCAGGAGGGCGACTTTCCGCTGATGCTGGCCAACGACTCGATGCAGATCGCCTACGTCGGGCAGGCCACGCTGGCCGAGGGCTATCCGCCGCTGAGCCTTGGGAGCTACCCGTTCGCCTTCAAGGACCTCGACCACATGCGCAAGTATTTGGCGAGCCCGTTGCTGGCGGAGCTGATGAAGGGCTACAACGAGAAGAGCGGCAACCGCATGGTCGCCTCCGTCTACTATGGCGCGCGCCAGGTCACCTCGGCGAAGCCGCTGGCCAAGCCCGAAGACTTCCGCGACCTGCGCCTCTACGTGCCCGCCGCCGCGGCCTACCAGCTCTTCGCTACCGCGCTCGACGCCAAGCCGGTGACGCTGCCCTTCATGAGCCTGTACGGCTCGCTCAAGAAGAACGAGGTCGAGGCGCAGGAAAACCCGCTCGACATCGTCAAGTCGAAGAAGCTCTACGAGGTGCAGAAGTACGTGCTGCTGACAGCGCACGTCTACGACACGCTGGGCATCGTCATCGGCAAGGCCGCGTGGGCCAGGCTGAGCGCGCAGCAGCAGGCGATGGTCGAGAAGGTGCTGGTGGAAACCGCCAAGTGGACCAACGTCGGCGTGATCGCCGGCGAGCTGGAGGACGAGAAATTCCTGCGCGACAAGGGCATGACCGTGTCGCCGGCCAACCGGCAGCTCTTCCTTGAGCGGGTCGTCAAGCGTTCGACGCCCGAGCAGTTGGGCGCGCGGCCGGGCGACTACGCGCGGCTGCAGGCACTGGCGAACTAGGGCGCTTCGACGAAGGCGCGCTGCAGCGCCAGCGACAGCTCGGCCACCAGCGCCTCGCGCTGCGGCGACGGGCGCCAGAAGCTGCGCGTCGCGATGCCGCCGGATTCCCACTCGGGATGGTTGCGCGCCGGCTGCGCGCCACGCACCGCGGCCGCAGCGGCGCGCGTGGGCGCATCGCCATCCTCGGGCGATTCGGCGGCGATGCGCTGCGTGGCCGCATGGCCGCGCAACTCCAGCGCCTGCGTGAGCTTCAGCTGCCATGCGGCCAGCGTGAACAGCACGCCGTCTTCCACGGTGAGCTCGTGCACGTCGCGCAGCTTGTTGGCCAGCTTGCGCCCCAACGGCCCGAGGCCCTGCGACACCGCGCCGCCGATGGCGCCACCCAGCGCCGCGCCCGCGCCCAGCGAAATGCCGGCCACCGCAAGGTCGGCCACCACGCCCACCGCCGCGCCGATGACGGCGCCCTTGCCGAGGCGCAGGCCGGCGTCCTTCATGGCTTCCGGGCTGAAGAAGTCCAGCGTCCAGCGGCCTTCGATGATCGGCAGCGGCGCCTCGTCGGCATCGCCTTGGCGAAAGCCGTAGAGCGCGAGCAGGTCGTCGGTGCAGCGCTGCGCCTTGTCGAACACGTCTTTCTGCAGCGCGGCGACGAGGGCCTTGCGGCGCGCCTCGTCGGCGAATTTCATGGACGACACCGTCCGGCGCACCGCAGCCGCGTCGACCAGCAGGTCGGCAATGCGCGTGCATGCGGATTCGCGCCGCCGCGCGGCTTCGGCGGCCAGCGAATCGACCACTCCGCGCAGCAGCTCGCGGCGATCGCGCAGCAGCGTGGCGAGGTCGTCGTACAGGTCCTGCTCGGCGCCAACGAACGGGGCGGCCGCGTCGAAGCGCACCTGCACGTGCAGGCCGTAGGCCGAGAGCAGTTCCTTCCACGCCGGCTCGCGGCTGGCCGCGTCGCGCACGAAGTTGAGCACCGGCAGCACCGGGCGCGCACAGGAGTTGAGCAGCTCGATTTCGTCGCGGAACTTGGGCAGCACCGGCTCGCGCACGTCGATGACCAGGAAGGCCGCATCGATGTCGAGCATGGTGCGCAGCACCTTGGCCTCCTGCTCGAACACGCCCTGTGCCTCGGGGCCGCGCAGGAACTGGCGGATGCGTTCCGGCGGCGTCGCCTGCGCGTCGAAGCCGGCCGCAAGGTGCTCGCGCAGCGCGACGGCGTCCTCGAGGCCGGGCGTGTCGAAGAAGCGCACGGCGGCTTCGCCGTTCACGTCGAGGTCGACCGATTCGACATGGCGCGTGGTGCCCGGGCGCTGCGACACCTCGCCGAAATCGATGCGGCGCGTGAGCGTGCGCAGCAGCGAAGTCTTGCCCGCGTTGGTGTGGCCGACGACGGCGATGCGGATGGGCAGTTGCTGTTGCTGCGTCATGGGGCGATGGCGCTTTCGGGCAGGGCGGCGTCGAGCTGGTCGCTGGCGGTGATGCGCTCCAGGCCGGTGTCGCGCAGCCAGTCGAGCCAGCGCTGCGTGGCGTTTGCATCGGGCGCATCGGCAAGCCACAGGCGGCATTCGCCGCAATGCGCAAGCACCTCGCGCAGGAAGCGCTCGGTGCCGCGGTCGGGGCTGGATGCGGCGTGGCAGACCATCAGCACCGTGCGCGGACGGGCCTGGGCCAGTCGATCGAGCAGGCCGCGGCGCGCCGGGGCGCTGCCGTCGATGCGCTGCGCCTGCGTCGCGATGGCGGCGGGGAGCACCGCCGGCGGCCACGGCATGTCGGGCGGCAGCTCGAAGCCGATGACGAAGAGAGCATCGCTGAGTTCCGAAGCCGGCAGGCTAGAGGGCATGGCGCCGCGCAGGCGGCCCGGGTCTGCATCGACGATGGCTGCCGGCGCCATCGCGGCGAAGCGGGCCATGAGCTTGCGGTAGTAGGGTTCGTTCCAGTCGGGCTGCAGCGCCTTGCGTCGGCTGCGCAGGATGCCCGCGCTGAGCAGCACGAGCGCGAGGCGCGGCAGCAGTCCGTAGACCGCGATGCAGCCGGTGAGCCACAGCGCCCAGGTGCGCTGCCCGGCGGCGCTGGCGGTGCCTGCAGCGGCCATCACCGTGGCGGTGTCGGGCACCGGAAAGCCCAGCTTCGCAGGCACCCAGCCCAATGCCTGCACCGCGCGCACGAAGAATTCCGGCTCGAGGATCGTCGTCTCCCAGCTCAGCGTGTAGCTGCGGAACGCGAGCGCGAAAAGCATCGCGGCCAGCACCACCGCGAACGAGAGCGACCAGATGCCGTGGCTCACGAGCCCGAAGGCCCATGGCAGCAGTTTCGCGCGGGACAGCAGCCCCGTGGCCGCGCGCACCAGCGTCGGTGCCTGCCCGCGCTTGCCGCCGGCCACGCGCGCTGTGAGCGACAGCCAGATCCAGCCCAGCGACGCGGTGTTGAACGAACCGAGCGGCAGCCACAGCCCGGCGAGCCACAGCAGCAGAGTCAGCGCATGCAGCCCCAGCAGGCTCGCGAGCGCGACGATCACGTTGATGTGGCGCTCGCCGCCGCCGACCACATTGCCCGCCAGACCGAGGCCGGCGACGACGATCAGCGCCGCGAGCGCGAGCAGCACCCAGGGCGCCCATTGCCGGGCACGCGCGAATTCAGGCTGCAGGCCGATGCGCTCGCCGAGCAGAAGCGCGCGTTCGGTGACCTGGCGATGGGCGTCGGCTGTGCGGGAGGCGGCGATGCGCAGGGCCTGTGCGTCGTCGAGCGGACCGTTCTGCTCGGTCCATCGGATCGCCTCGGTGATCACCGCGTCGGGGAAGGCGGGTTCGCGCAGCGCGGTGTTGGTCAACAGGGTCCCTTCGCAGCCAGTCTGTATCTGTATGAGTCAGTGAGGCCCGGCTCGGGGCGGGGCCGCGCAAATTATGCCCGGCGCATTCCGGGCGGCCACGACGAAGAACGGGGCCGCGAGCGGCCCCGTTTCACGGGATGTGGATGGGTTGGAATCTAGCGGAGGCCGAAGAACGAAAGCACGGCAACGACCACCACGACCAGACCGACGATGTAGATGATGGAATTCACGCGAGGACTCCTCTGTGTTGAAGATGAATCCAGCATCGCGCGGACGCCGCGCAAGCACTGTCGGCAGGGGGCGGCGCGTGCTGTAGGCGTGTGTGAAGCGCCGGGCCGGATGGGGCCGTCAGCGTTTACGAGCGGGTACAGCGGGTACCAGCGCGCGCTCCAGCAGCCAGAGCATTGCCGCGCGGGTTTCTCCGGCATCAGCGCCGGCATCGATGGCCAGCGCGGCGCGGTCGAAGGCTGCCGAGAGCAGCAGGGTGAGAGCGTCGAGCGAAACCTCGTCCTTGCCCATGCCGGCGCGCGCGAGGCCTTCGCGCAGGGAAGCGGCCGACGTGGTGTCGTCCAGCGCCATGATTTCTTCCATGCCGAGCACTGCCGGCCCGTCGATCAGCAGCAGCCGCGTGCGGCCCGGCACCGTCATCGCGCTCAGGTAGGCCTTGCTGCCTTCGAGCAGCGCCTCGCGCGGCGTGAGCTGCTCGGGCGCGGCCGCCTCGATGTCGGCCGCGACGGCCTGGCTTTCGCGCATCAGCACCTGGCGGAAAAGGTCGCGCTTGTCGGTGAAGTGGTGGTACAGCGCACCGCGCGTGATGCCGGCGGCCACCGCGATCTCGGGCGTGGACGTGTCGCCATAGCCCTTGCCTACGAAGAGGGCGCGCGCCGCGTCCAGCAGCGCGAGGCGGGTGGTTTCGGTGCGTTCGCGGTTGGTTCTGACCGTTGCCGATGTGGTCTTGCTCATTTACATGCAGACTGTCTGTAAGTTATATTCAATTTACATGCAGTCTGTATGTTAAATGAAAGGACTCACCGTGAAAGTGACGAGCTACTACCCCGTTCTCATGACCAACGACGTTGCCGGAACGGCTGATTTCTACAGGACGCACTTCGGCTTCGTGCCCCTGTTCACGAGCGACTGGTACGTGCATCTGCAACTGGCGGACGAGCCCTCGGTGAACCTTGCCGTGCTCGACGGCCGGCACGAGACCATTCCGGCTCCCGCGCGCGGACAGGTGGCGGGCGGCACGCTGCTGAACTTCGAGGTGGACGACCCCGACGCGGTGCACGACCGGCTGAAGGCAGCCGGCCTGCCGATCCTGCTGCCGCTGCGCGACGAGGCTTTCGGGCAGCGGCACTTCATCACGCGCGACCCGAACGGCGTGCTGATCGACATCATCAAGCCGATCCCGCCGAGCGGGGAGTTCGTCGCACAGTACGAGGCCGGCGCTTTGCCCAGCTAGGTTCTCCCCCAGGCTTCGCGCACTTCGTGTCGCTGCGCCAACCCCTTTCCGGGGCAACACCTGCGGCCCGGCAAAGCCGGTTCCGCGGTGTTTCGCGAAGAAGGCTCTTCAGGCGCGCAGCGCCTCGTCCTCTTCGAGGCTGTCGCCCAGGAAGCCACCGCTCTGGTGGGCCCACAGCCGCGCATAGAGACCGCCTTGCGCCATCAGCGTGCGGTGGTCGCCTTCTTCCACCACGCGGCCTTCGTCGAGCACGATCAGCCGGTCCATCGCGGCGATGGTCGAGAGCCGGTGGGCAATGGCGATCACGGTCTTGCCTTCCATCAGCGTGTAGAGGCTCTGCTGGATGGCGGCTTCCACCTCGGAATCGAGCGCGCTGGTGGCTTCGTCGAGCAGCAGGATCGGCGCATCCTTCAGCATCACGCGCGCGATGGCCACGCGCTGGCGCTGGCCGCCCGAGAGCTTCACGCCGCGCTCGCCCACGTGCGCCTCGTAGCCGCGACGGCCGGTCGCGTCGCCCAGCGTCTGGATGAAGTCGTGCGCTTCCGCGCGCTTGGCTGCAGCTTCGATCTGCTCCTTCGTGGCGTCGGGCCGGCCGTAGGCGACGTTGTCGGCCACCGAGCGGTGCATGAGGGAAGTATCCTGGGTGACCATGCCGATGTGGCCGCGCAGCGAGTCCTGCGTGACGTGCGCGATGTCCTGCCCGTCGATCAGGATGCGGCCGCTTTCCAGGTCGTGGAAGCGCAGCAGCAGGTTCACCAGCGTCGACTTGCCGGCGCCCGAGCGGCCGACCAGGCCGATCTTCTCGCCGGGCTTCACCGTCAGCGTCAGGTCGTCGATGACGCGGCGGCCCGCGTCGCCATAGCGGAAGCTCGCGTGCTCGAAGCGCACCTCGCCGCGCGGTACGTCAAGTGCCTTCGCGTCGGCCGCGTCGAGCACGGTGCGCGGACGCGACAGCGTCTTCATGCCGTCCTGCACCGTGCCGATGTTCTCGAACAGGCTGGTCATCTCCCACATGATCCAGTGCGACATGCCCTGCAGCCGCAGCGCCATCGCCGTGGCCGCGGCCACCGCGCCGATGCCGACCGCGCCGTGCGACCACAGCCACAGCGCCACGCCCGCCATGCCGGCAGTCAGGCCCATGCTCAGCGTGTGGTTGACGATCTCGAAGGCGCTCACCAGCCGCATCTGGCCGTAGCCCGTCTTCATGAACTCGCGCATCGCGTCGCGCGCGAAGCCGGCCTCGCGCTGCGTGTGCGAGAACAGCTTGACGGTCGCGATGTTGGTGTAGGCGTCGGTCACGCGGCCGGTCATCAGCGCGCGGGCGTCGGCCTGCTCCTTGCCGACCTTGCCCAGGCGCGGCACGAAGTACACGAGCGAGCCGATGTAGAGCGCCAGCCAGATCAGGAAGGGCCAGACCAACTGCGCGTCGAGCACGCCCACCAGGATGATCATGGTGGCGACATACACGCCCATGGCCACCAGCACGTCGGCCAGCACGAACACCGTGTCGCGCACCGCCAGCGCGGTCTGCATGACCTTGGCGGTGATGCGGCCCGCGAACTCGTCCTGGTAGAAGGCCATGCTCTGGCCCAGCATCAGCCGGTGGAAGTTCCAGCGCAGGCGCATCGGCAGGTTCACCGCGAGCGTCTGGTGCTTCACGATGGTCTGCAGCGCCACCACGAAGATGCTGATGACGAGGAACGCAGCCAGCCACATGAGCGTGCCGCCGCGGTCCTGCCACAGGCGCGAGGGTTCCTGCCCGGCGAGCCAGTCGACGATGCGCCCGAGGATCGCGAACAGGGCAGCCTCGAAGATCGACATGGCGGCCGTGAGCGCCGCCATTACTGCGATCTTGCCGCGCACGCCATGCGTGCAGGCCCAGAGGAAGGCGAAGAAGCCCTGCGGCGGCATCGGGGGCTCGGCGGCAGGGTAGGGGTGAAGGAGTTTTTCGAAGAATCGGAACAAGGAAAGAGTCTCCCGGAGAGCTCAGGACTTTAGCCGCGCATGCATGACCTTGCCCCGAAAAGGTGCGTTCTTCAGGAAGCGTTCAGCGCACCGCGCGGCTTCCCGTGGCTCGCCGCCGGCGGGCCCAGCCGCTCGCCCAGGAAGTCGATGAAAGTACGCAGTTTGGGCGCCATGTACTGCCGGCTCGTGTACACCGCGAAGAGCGTGACCGGCGTGGCCTCGAACTCCGGCAGCAGCCTCAGCAGCCGGCCCTGCGCGACGTCGTCGTCGATCAGCCAGGTCGGCATGTAGGCGATGCCCATGTCCGCGCGCACCGCGTGCAGCGTGAGCGTGGTGTCGTCCGAGCGCATGGCCGGCACCAGCCGCAGCGGAAACATCCGCCCGCCCGGCCCCTTGAGCGCGAGGTTGTCCAGGTTCACGTAGCTCGGCACGATGGCGCCCAGCTTCGCCAGGTCGGCCGGCACGGCGGGCAGGCCGCCCATACGCTCCAGGTAGGCGGGCGTGCCGGCGAGGAAGAAGGGCACACGGCACAGCGGCCGCGCGATCAGGGCGGGCGAGGGCTCCTGCGTGGCGCGCAATGCGAGGTCGTAGCCGTCGGCCGCCAGATCGACCTTGCGGTTCTCCAGGTGCATGTCGACCAGCACTTCGGGGTACTTCTCGCGGTAGTCGGCCAGCACGCGGGCGAAGCGCGGGGTGGCGCACCACACGGGCGCGCTCACCTTGAGCTGGCCGCGCGGCGTGTCGCTGGTCTGGCCGATGGCGGCCTCGGCCTCGTCGAGCAGGTCCAGCGCGCGGCGGCTCTGCTCGTACCAGGCGGTGCCGGCCTCCGTGAGGCTCAGGTGGCGGCTGGAGCGGTGCAGCAGCCGCGCGCCCAGCGACTTCTCCAACTGCGCCACGTGCTTGCTCGCCATGGGCGGCGACATGCCCTGCCGCTCGGCCGCCGCCACGAAGCTGCCCGCCTCCACGACTTCGCGGAACACCCGCAGGCTGGTCATCCGGTCCATGTGCGCTCCTCTCTTCAAAGTTTCCTGACAGGAACTGATTCGATGCATCGTAGCCTGTCGATTTCCTTGGAGGAAATGTCTACAGTCGATGCAACGCTTTCATCGAGGAGCATCGACTTGACCCACGACAACACCACTGTTTCGCCGCGCCTGCCCACGTACTTCATCTCGCACGGCGGCGGCCCCTGGCCCTGGATGAAGAAGGAAATGGGCCCGACCTACGACCAGCTCGAAGCCTCGCTGGCCGACATGCCGCGCCAGATCGGCCGCACGCCCAGCGCCATCCTCATGGTGTCGGCGCACTGGGAAGCCCCTGTCTTCACCGTGCAGGGCAACGCCAGGCCGCCGATGATCTACGACTACGGCGGCTTCCCCCCTCACACCTACGAGGTGCATTACGACTCGCCCGGCTCGCCCGAACTGGCGCAGCGCGTGCAGTCGCTCATCGCCGCCGCCGGCCTGCCGGCGCAGATCGACCCGCAGCGCGGCTACGACCACGGCATGTTCTCGCCGATGGCCGCGATGTACCCCAAGGCCGACGTGCCCGTGGTGCAGCTGTCGCTGCGGCGCGGACTAGACCCGGCCGAGCACCTGGCGCTGGGCCGAGCCATCGCGCCCTTGCGCGACGAGAACGTGCTGATCGTCGGCAGCGGCCTGAGCTATCACAACCTGCGCAACTTCGGCCCGCAGGCACATGGCGTGTCGAAGGCTTTCGACGACTGGCTCGAGGAGGCGGTGGTGAAGAGCTCTGCCGGCGAGCGCAGCGCTCAACTGCTCCAGTGGGATTCAGCCCCGGCCGCCCGCATGGCGCATCCACGCGAAGAGCACCTGATCCCGCTGATGGTGGCTGTCGGCGCAGCCGAGGGCGAAGCCGGCGAGCGCGTGTATCACGAGGACGCGTTCATGGGCGGGCTGGTGGTTTCGAGCTTCCGCTTCGGCGCTTGACACCTCAGCCGCGCTGCACGCTCAGGCTCCAGCCGGTGCGCGCGGCGGGGTCGCCAGCGCGAAGTCTTCGGTGACCAGCGTGAGGTTGGGGTTGTAGGCCGGATCGCAGCGCAGCTTATCGCCCCAACGCTCGATCATGTAGCGCACCTCCGAGGCGAAGCGCTGCTGTTTCTCGGGCAGCTCATCGGAGCCTCGTGTCGCCGACTCGTGGTGATAGAGCTCGGCGTACGGCGTCCAGACATTGCGCAGGCCGGCCTCGCACAGCCGCATGCAGAAGTCGACGTCGTTGAACGCCACCTTCAGGTTGACTTCGTCCAGACCTCCCACGGCCAGGAAGACCGAGCGCCGCACCACGAGGCATGCCGCCGTCACGGCCGAGAACGACTGGATGAGGCTGCCACGGCCGAAGTAGCCCGTTTCGTCCCTGCGCAGCCGCTTGTGGCTGTGGCCTGCTACGCCGCCGACGCCGAGCACCACGCCGCCATGCTGCAAGGTGTCATCCGAGTACCAGAGCCGGGCGCCGACCGCGCCCACGCCCGGTTGCAGCGCGAGCGAAACCATTTCCGACAGCCAGCCCGGAGAGATGACCTCGGTGTCGTTGTTCAGCAGCGCGACGAATTCGCCCCGGGCCTGGGCCACCGCGCGGTTGTTCAGGGCCGAGTAGTTGAAGGGCGCGTCGATGCGCAGCACTTCCGCGTCGGACTGGCGCGAGAGCTTCTCCAGATACTCCACCGCCTCGGGCTCGTCCGAGCCGTTGTCGATCACGAGGATTTCATAGCGGGGGTAGTCCGTCCGGGCCCGGATGCTGTCGATGCAGCGGCGAAGCAGCGACAGGCCGTTGCGCGTCGGGATGACCAGCGTCACCAGCGGAGGATCGTCGGGCAGGGCGTAGTGCGCCCGGTAGCCGTTGCCCGCGTGCTCCACGAACCCGCGGATGCCGCGGCGCCGGAAGTGGTCGTTGAGAGCTCGTTCGCCGGCCAGATGTGCGTAGGGCTTGGCGTCCGGATCGCCGGCGGCGCTCTGCGCGTGGGTGCGCCAGTGATAGAGAACCCGGGGAACGTGCCGGATCTGCTCCGGATCGACGTGTTCCATGCAGCGCAGCACCAGGTCGTAGTCCTGTGCGCCCTCCATGCCGACCTGGAAGCCGCCCACCTGCCGCACCAGGTCGGCGTGATACATGCCCAGATGCGAGAACATGTTCTGCGAGTAGAAGAGATCCTGGTTCCAGTCGGGCTTGAAGTACGGATCGCAGCGCCTGCCGTTCACGTCGAGCTTGTCTTCGTCGGAGTAGAAAAGGCGAGCGTCCGGAGCCCGGGAAGCGGCTTCGGCCATCCACAGGAGCGCGTCTTCCTTGAGCATGTCGTCGTGGTCCACGAGCGCGACCCATTCGCCTTCGGCCAGCTCGAGCGCGCTGTTCGAGGCTGCCGAGATATGGCCGTTCTCCTGGCGGTAGACCACCTTGATCCGCGCGTCGTTCGAATAGGAGTCCAGCACCTTCCTTACCTTCGGGTCGGAAGACGCGTCGTCCGCAATGCAGAGCTCCCAGTTCGGATAGATCTGGCTCCTCACGGATTCGATGGCGGCGCGCAGCCAGACAGGGTTGGAGTTGTAGGTCGGCATCACCACCGAGATCAGCGGCCGGTCGGAAAGCGAGGCGAGCCGCTCCCGCAGGATCTCGCGCGTCTTGCCGTCGATGCTGTCGTAGCGCTCGACCCAGTGCGCGTAGCTCGACGTGTCGGCGGCCGCTGCCTGCGCGGCGCGCGCTTCCAGGGCCGCGGCCGCACGAGCGACGCCGCCCAGGCCCGATTCGCGATAGATCCGGGCGACCGCGCGCATTGTCCGGACCGGGCCACGGCGTTCGGCCGCAACCGCGGAAATCAGCCCGGGCACGCGCCTGGCGCGGCGCACTTGCCGCCCCACCCATCGCAGCGGCCCGGTCACCTTCCAGCTGGTCGAGTGCAGGAGTTCGTTGCGGTGAGCGTCGGCCCGGGCCAACTGCGCGCGTGCTGCCTCCAGTGCGCTGGTCGCCTGCTCGGAACTGGTCGAGCTGCGGCCGAGCGCGGTCCTGGTTTGTTCGAGCCGTTCGGAAAGCTCCGTGCAGCGCTGTTCGCAGGCCTCCAGCGCGTTGGCCAGTTCTTCCTCGCGCAGGGTTCGCGATGCGGACTGCGGGTCCGGAATCTGGTCGGCCTGAACGAGTTTTCTCAGATGCAGCGGCGCGAGGCCCGTCACCACCAGCTCTTCACGGCCCGCGATGAAGCGCGGGCCGAGGACGTTGGCGGAAGGCGCGTTCTTGCGGATCACGCACATGGAGTTGATGAACTCCACCGAATGCACGTGGCCCAGGACCTCCTCGCCGATCTCCGTGCCATGAGCCTGCAGGAAGGGGCGCAGGCTGTCCTTGCGCGAGCAGCCCGGTCCCCAGTGCTCGTGGTTCGGCACGTCCGCGAGCTGCTTGAAGAACGCCATGGGCGAGGTCGGGTGGAAAAGCCCGCCTTCGTAGGCCGGCCAGTAGCTGCAGTGAAGGTCCTCGACGATGTAGAGGCCCCCGTCCGAAAGGCGGTCGAAATAGCGGCAGAACGACTTCACGATGTCGCCCGAGCGATGCGAGCCGTCGTCGATGATCAGGTCGAAGCGTTCGCAATGCGCCGCGATACGCCCGTCGACTGCGTCGGTGTTGGCATCGCCGAGCACCACGCGGATGCGGTCATCCTCGAAGCTGAGCCTGGCGCAGTCGGCATTGATGTCGCATCCGACCAGGCGGCGAAGGCCGGGGAAGTAGCGGGCCCAGATCTCCAGCGATCCGCCGTTCTGCACGCCGATCTCCAGCATGTGCGCGGCCGATCGTCGCAGGGGCGCCAGCAGCCGCTCGTACTCCGACAGATAGAGCATCCACTTGTCCGAGACCTTGCCCTGGTGGGCTTCGTAGAGTTCGCGCAGCGTGGCGTTCTCGTCGGGGTGGCGGGTTTCTCGGGATTGGGCAAGTTGCAGCATCTGGCGTCCAACGTGAGTGAAGTTGGCGGAAAACATGGAGGTGGCCCGAGCACGGGACCTCCGACGGTTTTCCAAGTCTTGCGATCAATCTGGGAAGAAAATTGAGCGAAGACTTCGTCACTGCACGCGCGCGCTGCCTGCCGGGAGCAACCGCGGAATCGGCCTAGCAGGCCGTCGACTGGGACGAGGGGCCTACAGCCGGTGCATCAGCGGTGCTCCCGCCGCACCCCATCGGCATCCACCAGCCCCACGCGCGTCTGCCGCCCCCAGGTGCCGCGCCCCGTCAGGAACATCCACCATCCCCACGCAGCACCCGTGTGCCGCAGGATCTGGAAGGTGAAGGGCTCGATCAGCGCGGCCGCGAAGGCCTGCGCAAAGCTGGCCTTGCTGCTGCCGGAGCCGATCCAGCGGCGGTACAGGTGCACCGACCACAGGTGGAAGGCGAGGTCGAGCACGATCTTCGCGCCGATCACGCCGGCCACTGGCGCCAGCACGCCGAGGTTGCCGCGCACCAGGTACACCAGCAGCAGGCCGAAGGCGGCCAGGCCGTAGAGCGGCTGCAGGGTGTCGACGGCCTTCACCGGCAGCATCGCGACGCCGAGCCAGCCATAACGCCGGTCGCCGACCATTGCGCGGTACCAGAACTGCGTCTGCAGGAAGCCGCCGAACCAGCGGCGGCGCTGGCGCAGGAAGGCGCCGGTGCTGCTCGGCGCGTCGGTATGCGCTTGCGCGTCGCCGAGCACGCGCACGGTCCATGGCAGGCCGTGTGCCTGGGCGTGGCGATGCAGGCGGTGGATGAGCTCGTAGTCTTCCACCAGGCAGTCGGTGTCGAAGCCACCCACGGCGCGCACCGCCTCGGTGCGAAAGCCGGCGAAGGCGCCCGAGATCAGCAGCAGGCCGTTGACGCGCATCCATGCATAGCGCGAGAGGAAATTGCGGATGTACTCATAAGTCTGGAACCACTGGAAGCAGCGGCCGGCCAGCGTGCGGCTGCACACGGGCGTGATGACGCCGGTGGCGGCGACGAGCTCCGGCTCTTCCGAGAAGGCGCGGCGCACGGCGCCGATGGCACGGCTGTCGAGCAGCGTGTCGCCGTCGACGGTGAGCACGATGTCGGTGTCGATGCACAGGACGGCCGCGTTCAGTGCCACTGCCTTGCCGCCATGGGGCAGGCGCAGCCAGTACAGCGAAGGATGCGTGGCGCTGGGGGCGCTCAGTTCGCCGAGGCCCGGCGCTACGAGTCCGTATTGCGTGGCGAGCAGCTCGGCCGTGCCGTCGGTCGAGCCGTCGTCGGCGATCACGATGCGGTCGGGCGCGTCGGTCTGGCCGAGCAGGGCGGCGAGCGTCACCGGTAGCACGGCCGCCTCGTTGTGCGAGGCGACGATCACGCCCAGCGTGTTGCGTCGCGCCGTGGCCGCGGGGGAGGGCGCGGGCCGGGGCCGCAGTATCGGCAGCGTCATCCACGCGACGAACAGCAGCAGCACGGTGTCGTACAGCACGTAGGCCACGCCCACCGACCATGCGCCGACATCGACGGCCTTGAAGGCCATGGCGAAGAGCAGGGCCCACAGCACGAGCACGCTGCCGTGGATGAGCCAGCTTCTCAGCGGCGTGCCGGGTGGAGACAGGCGCGGCGAGGCGGCCTGGAAGGCGCGTTGGAGAGAGTCGTTCAAGGGATGTCGTCCGGGCGGCTGTCGGTCGGTGGTTCGCTGATACGTAAAGACTCGGCCTGCGGTTTCGAAAAGCCCGGGGAATGCCGGGACAATCGCACGCGCTCCCGACTGAGTCGGCCCACGCCCGAAAATTCCCCGCATGCTCGCACAAACCCGCTACACCCGAACCGCCATCGCGCTGCACTGGCTGATCGCGGTGCTCATGATCTTCAACATCGCCCTGATCCTGCTGGTAGACCGCTATCCCGACGACTGGGTGCGCCCAGCCATCGACACCCACAAGTCCATAGGCATCACCGTGCTGGGCCTGGTCATCATGCGCATCCTCTGGCGTGCCACGCACAAGCCGCCGGCCATGCCGGGCTCCTATGGGGCCTTCGAACGCTTCGCGGCCCATGCGGCCCATGGCGTGCTCTATCTGTTGATGATCCTGCTGCCGCTGTCGGGCTGGATGCACGACTCGGCCTGGAAGGACGCCGCCACGCATCCGATGCAGCTCTTCGGCCTGTTCGAATGGCCTCGCATCGGCTGGATCATGGCCATCGAGCCGACGGTGAAGGAAACATGGCACACCGTGCTGGGCGGCGTGCACGCATGGGCCGGCTATGTGCTGTACGTTCTCTTCGGCCTGCACGTGCTGGCCGCGCTCAAGCACCAGTTTCTCGACGGCGAACGTGAACTGCAAAGGATGTGGCCATGAACGCCGACCTCATCGCGCGCATCGACGCGCTCTCGACCCATCATGATCCGGTGCACGAGGGCGTGCGCGTGCGCTGGCGCCGCTTCGGCTCCGACACCAGCCGCCCCCCGCTGGTGCTGCTGCACGGCGGCCATGGCAGCTGGATGCACTGGCTGCGAAACGCCGAGGCGCTGTCGGCCGGCCGAACGCTGTGGCTGCCCGACATGCCGGGCTTCAACGAATCCGACGCACCGCCGCGCGTGGCGTCCGGCGAAGACCCGCTGATGCCGTTGCTCGCGGCGCTCGGCGGCACGCTCGACCAACTCATCGGCGCGGGTACCGTCATCGATCTCGGCGGCTTTTCCTTTGGCGGTCTGACGGCCGCGCGCTTCGGGGCCGGGCGCGGCGCGGTCCGCCGCTTCGCGCTCATCGGCAGTGGTGGCCACGGCACGCTGCGGCGCATGACGGCGCAGATGATCAACTGGCGCGCCGCCCCCGATCGCGAGGCCGAACGCGCCGCGCTGCTGCACAACCTCGCGGCGCTGATGCTGCACGACCCGGCCGCCATCGACGCGCTGGCCTTCGAGATCCACGATATCTCCTGCCATGGCACGCGCTTCCGCAGCAAGGAGGTGTCGCAATCGGGCGGGCTGCAGCAGGCGCTCGGCACATTGAATGTGCCGACGCTGCTGCTGTGGGGCGAATTCGACGTCACCGCCGACCCGCGCCCGCTGGTCGCGCAGCTGGCAACCGAAGGGCCTGCGCGCGAGGGCGTGGTGGTCGACGGCGCCGGCCACTGGGCGCAGTACGAGCGCGCCGACGAGGTCAACGCGCGGTTCGTGGAGTTCTTCCGCTGATCCTTACTGCGACTGCTTCACCAGCCCGAGCTTGCGGATGATGTCGCCCCACTGGTCGTAGGTCGCGCGCGTCAGCTCGGCCAATTGCTTCGGGCTGGACGATTCGGCCTCGTACGCACCCTGGCGGAAGAAATCGCGCGTGGCCGGCATCGCCAGCACCTGCGCCAGCGCGGCGTTGAGCTTCTCGACCACCGGCGCCGGCATGCGCGCCGGTCCGTAGAAGCCCAGCCAGCTCGGCATGTCGACGCCGCTCACGCCTTGCTCACCCATGGTGGGCACGTCGGGCAGCATCGGACTGCGCTTCGGCGCTGCCACCGCCAGCATGCGAACCTTGCCGGTTGCAGTGTTCTGGATGGCGTTGGGCGCCGCGTCGAAGTAGTACTGCACGCGGCCTGCGAGAAAGTCCTTGGCCGCGTCGGCGCCGCCCTTGTAGGGCACGTGCACCACGTCCAGCCCGGCCTGCCGCGCGAAAGCCTCGCCGTAGATGTGCGACGAGGTTCCTGTGCCGAAGGAGGCGTAGCTCATCTTCCCCGGGTTGGCCTTGATGTACGCCACCAGTTCCTGCACCGTGCGCGCCGGCACGCTCGCGTGCACCGTCAGCACCAGCGGGCCGCGCGCGCCGAGCGAGATGGGCGTGAGGTCCTTGAACGGGTCGTAGCGCACCTGCGCCAGCGTCTGAGGGTTCTGCGCCACCACGGAGGAGGGCGCGTACATGAAGGTGTAGCCGTCTGGCGCGGAGCGGATCACTTCCTCTGTCGCGAGGATGAAGCTCGCGCCCGGCCGGTTCTCCACGATCACCGGCGTCTGCAGCACCTCGCCCAGCTTGTTGGCGACGAAGCGCGCCTGCGCGTCGGAGGCGCCGCCGGCCGCCAGGCCCAGCACGATGCGGATGGTGCGGCCCTTGTCCGGAAAGGGCGCGGCGGCGCGCGCCGCCAGCAGCGGCATGCCTGCACCGAGGGCGAGGCAGGCCGCGATCTGGCGGCGGCGAAGGGAGGCTGGCCTGTCGTTCATTGCTTGACCAGCCCCACCTGCTGAACCATCGCGCCCCAGCTGTCGTAGGTGGAGCGCGTGATGCTGGCGAACTCCGCCGGCGTGGTGGAGCCGGCCTCGTAGCCGCCGCTGCGATAGAACTCGCGCACCTGCGGCATCGCCAGCACCTTCGCCAGCGCGGTGTTGAGCTTCTCGACCACCGGCGCCGGCATGCGCGCCGGCCCGTAGAAGCCCAGCCAGCTCGGCAGGTCGAGCCCCGCGTAGCCCTGCTCGGCGAAGGTGGGCACGTCGGGCAGCGCGGCGATGCGCGCGCCGGCGGCCACCGCGAGGATCTTCACCTTGCCGGTGGAGGCCGTGATGATGGCCGAGGAGGCCGAGTCGAACATGTACTGCACGCGCCCGCCGATCAGGTCCTTCGCCGCGTCGGAGCCGCCCTTGTACGGGATGTGCACCGCGTCGATGCCGGTCTTCTTCACGAAGGCCTCGCCGTAGATGTGCGAGGAAGTGCCCGCGCCGAACGAGGCGTAGCTCACCTTGCCCGGATGGGCCTTCACGTATGCCACCAGTTCCTTCACGTTGTTGGCCGGCACGGTGGTGCTCAACGACAGCACCAGCGGCCCGCGCCCACCCATCGAGATGGCGGTGAAGTCCTTGAACGGGTCGTAGGGCACCTGCGCGAAGGTGTGCGGGTTCTGCGCCATGGTGGAAGAGGGCGCGTACAGCAGCGTGTAGCCGTCGGGCAGGGCGCGCGACACCTCGTTGGCCGCCAGCATCGTGCTGGCGCCGGGCTTGTTGTCGACGATCACGCTGGTGTCGAGCACCTCGCCGAGCTTCTGCGCAACGATGCGCGCCTGCGCGTCGGTGCCGCCGCCGGCGGTGAAGCCCACGACGATGCGGATGGGCTTGCCGCGCACCGGGAAGTCCTGGGCCACGGCCAGGGGCGCGAGGCCCAGCAGGGCTGCGGCACCGAGGGCCGAGCCGAAGGCACGGCGGGTGCCGTGAAGTTTTCTCATCGATGTCTCCGTTGGATTGCTTTTTCAATATTGATCTTGAAAATCATAAAAATCCATATTCACTAGGGAATACCCCAAATACTGGCGCTTTGAGTTTGACAAAATGGAAAGTGAAATCAAAATACGACGAAACAAGCCAAGCCGAGAACGCACTCATGAAAACTGTCGTCCGTACCGACGAGCGCATCCTGTCCTCCGACATCTTCGACCGCGACAGCCGCGTCAAGCGGCCTGACCACGGCAGCTGGGCCGAGCCCGGCAAGAGCATTCCGGTCTATCACCGCTGCGGCGTGCTGGTGGTGGGCGGCGGCCCGTCGGGCACCGCTGCCGCTGCCGCCGCCGCCCGTGCGGGTGCCGACGTGGCGCTGCTGGAGCGCTACAACCACCTGGGAGGCCTGTCGACCGGCGGCCTCGTCATCTGGATCGACCGCATGACCGACTGGGAGGGCAAACTGGTCATTCGCGGCTTTGCCGAAGAGTTGTTCGACCGCCTGCCGGCCGAAGCCATCGCCGGCCCGGTGCGCGAGGACTGGGGCTCGCAGGACACGGCCAAGGCCGCGCACTGGTCGCAGCGCACCGCCGCCTATCACGGCATCGTCACCTGGTCGCCCACCATCGACCCCGAGCGGCTCAAGCTGCTCTCGCAGGAGATCGTGCTGGAGCGCAAGGTCAAGCTCATCTATCACTCGTGGGCCGCCATTCCCATCGTGCAGGACGGCGCCGTCAAGGGCGTGGTGTTCGAGAGCAAGGAAGGCCGCATGGCGATCATGGCCGACGTGGTGGTCGACGCCACCGGCGACGGCGACCTGTTCGCCCGTGCCGGCGCCGAGTACGTGAACGACATCGAGGAAGCCGACGTGCATCACTGCATGAACACCTCCTGGCTCTTCGGCGGCGTGGACATGAACCGCTGGATCGAGTTCAAGGCCGGCCAGCCCGAAGCCTTCACCGCCTTCATGGCGGGCGGGCGCGAGCAGTGCGGCCTGTTCGAGCGGCCCTTCGTCTCGTGGCGCAACGACGTGGCGCTCTTCATGGGGCCGCGCCAGTCGGGCTATTCGGCGCTCGACGTGGACGACCTCACCGCGGTGGAAGTGCGCTCGCACCGCGCGATGGCCGCGCATCTCGACTACTTCCGCGCCCATGCGCCCGGCTTCGAGAACGCCTACCTGATGCTGAGCGCGCCGCAGATCGGCGTGCGCCATGCGCGGCGCCTCGTCGGCGTGGGCTCGGTGCTGCGCAGCCAGTGGCCAGACGGCGTGCCGCTGGCGGACGAGATCGGCGTGTCGCCCGCCGTCTCGCCCAAGTTCCCGAACATCTCCATTCCCTATGGCGCGCTGGTGCCGAAGCAGCTCGACGGCCTGCTGGCCTGCGGGCGCCACATCTCCTGCGACCGCAACTCGCACGGCTTCATGCGCGAGATCCCGCAATGCTGGATCACCGGCCAGGCTGCGGGCGTGGCGGCGGCGCTGGCTTCGCGCGGCGGCATCGAGCCGCGCTTCATCGACGTGGGCGCGTTGCAGGCCGCGCTGCTGGAGCAGGGCGTGTACCTGCGCGCCGGAGCAGGGCAGGGCGTGGCGACTTCGCCCGCCACGGCCGAGGCCGGCGCCTGATGAGCCTTCACCGGAACCAGCACGGCCATGAACCCGGCAGCCCTCCACCCGCGAGCCTCTACATTCGGGAGTCCCGATCCTGAGAGTCTTGCGAAGGGTTCCTCCATGTCCACCGAAAAGAACGACACCTCTTTCTCCCCGGCCGAGCAGGCCGACGCGCGCGGCGAGCGCTCCGACACCGTGAGCGCGCTGGAGCGCGGCATCTCGGTGCTGCGCTGCTTCAGCGAAGAGCGCCCGGTGCTGGGCCATGCCGACCTGGCGCGCATGACCGGCATTCCGCGCCCCACCGTCAACCGGCTGGTCGCCACGCTGCTCTCGCTGGGCATGCTCAAGCCGGCGCAGGCGCCCGACCGCTTCATGCTCGGCCCGGGCGTGGTGTCGCTGTCGCGCGTGTTCCTCGGCAGCCTCGACGTGCGCGCCGCCGCGCGGCCCAGCATGCAGGCGATGGCGGAAGAGGTTGGCGCCTCGGTCTACCTGGCCGTGCGCGACGGCATGGAGATGGTGCTGATCGAAGCCTGCCGCCCGCGCTCGTCGATGCTGTCGGCGCGGCTCGACGTCGGCTCGCGCGCGCCGCTGGCCAACTCGGCGCTCGGCCGCGCGTATCTCTCTGCACTGCCCGAGGCGCAGCGCAACCAGCTCGTCGATTCGATGCGCCTCCTGCGCGGCCCCGAATGGGACAGCATCGCGCCCAACATGAACCGCGCCATCGGCGAATCGAAGCGGCTGGGCTACTGCCTGTCGCTCGGCGAGTTCCACCGCGAGATCAATTCGGTGTCGGTGCCCCTCATCGGGCCCGACGGCGAGGTGATGGCGCTCAACGGCGGCGGCGCCGCCTTCGTCTTCACCGAGGAGCGCCTGCGCAACGAACTCGCACCGCGCCTGCACGACATCGCGCTGAGCATCGCGCGCGACATCGGCGGGCACGTACCTACCCCCACACCCTCGCCGGGCTAGCGGCCCGGCCGGGGCTCGATCCCCACGACACAGAAGAACGGAGACACAGGTCATGCACCTGAGCGATGAAGAAAAAGCCATGTACGACGGCCGCGACGGCCCGGCCGTGCAGAAGGCGATGGACCTGCTGGTGCGCTACGGCGAAGCACTGGGCGCCGAGCGACTGGTCGAGACGCGCAACGTCTGCGCCACCATCACATCGACCACGCCCTTCCAGCGCGACTTCGCGCTCGCCAAGGGCGGCGGCATGGACGCGGTGTTCTCCGAATTCAGCCTCGACAGCCAGGAGACCGTCGAGATCCCGAAGTTCAAGGTCTTCACCAGCCACCTGCAGCTGGGCTTCGATCCCGGCCAGCCCGAACGCATGGGCGTGAGCGAGGAGATCGTGCGCTTCTACGAGAAGAGCGAGCGCCACGCCGCCGGGCTCGGCGCGCAGATCATGAACACCTGCACGCCCTACCAGGTCGGCAACATCCCGACGCGCGGCGAGCACTGCGCGTGGATGGAGTCGTCGGCGGTCGTGTACTGCAATTCGGTGCTGGGCGCGCGCACCAACACCGAAGGCCGCGAGAGCACCGGCGCCGCCATGCTCACCGGCCGCATTCCGTACTGGGGCTACCACCTCGACCAGAACCGCCGCGCCACGCACGTGGTCGAGCTCGACATCGAGGTCGAGTCGGTGCAGGACTGGGGCCTGCTCGGCTACTACATCGGCGAGCACGTGCAGGAGCGCGTGCCGGTGGTGCACAGCCGGCGCGGCATCTCGCGGGTGCCGAACCTGCCGCGGCTCAAGCACTTCGGCGCGGCAGCCTCGTCCTCGGGCGGCGTGGAGATGTATCACATCGCAGGCGTCACGCCCGAGGCGCTGACGCTGGAACAGGCGCTCGGCGGAAAGGCGCCCGTGGAGGTGCTGCGCTACGGCGAGGCCGAGCGCCGCGCCACCTACGAGAAGATCAACATCACGGCCAAGGATGCGGAGGTGCAGTACGTGATGCTGGGCTGCCCGCACTACACCATCGAGCAGATCTGGGAGGCCGCGCAGCTCATCGAAGGGCGCAAGGTGCACCCCGATTGCGAGCTGTGGATCTTCACGCCGCGCGCCATCAAGGCGCTGGCCGATCGCAACGGCTACACGAAGATCATCGAGGACGCGGGCGGAATCATCATGGGCGACAGCTGCTCCGCCATGAGCCGCGCCGTGCCCAAGGGCACGAAGACCGTGGCGCTCGACTCGGCCAAGCAGGCCCACTACCTGCCCGCCATCCTCGGCGTGCAGGCCTGGTTCGGCAGCACGGCCGAATGCATCGACGCAGCCTGCACGGGCCGCTGGAACGGAGCCTACGCATGAGCGAAGCAGTCATGACCGAGCAAACCATCGTGATCCGCGGCCGCAAGGTCGTGGGCGGCGTTGCGGAAGGCGAGGCGCTGGTCACGCGCGACCGCATCTCCGGCTGGGGCGGCATCGACCCGCGCACCGGCACCGTCATCGAGACGCGGCACGAGCTGCGCGGGCAGAGCTTCGCGGGCAAGGTGCTGGTGTTTCCGGGGGCCAAGGGCTCCTCGGGCTGGTCGGCCATGTTCCACATGACGCGGCTCATGAACTCTGCGCCTGCCGCGTTCCTGTTCAACGAGATGACGACCAAGATGGCGCTGGGCGCCGTGGTCACGCACTCGCCCGCGATGACCGACTTCGAGCGCGACCCGCTCGAATGCATCGAGACCGGCGATTGGGTTCGTGTGGACGCCGACCGTGGTGTGATCGAGATCACGAAGAAGAAGCTGGAAGGTGCCGCATGACCCGCCCCCTGCGCAGCAACTTCCCGCGCGGCTCCTACCTCTGGTCGGTGCGCAACGCGCACTGGCGCGCGCTCGGCATTCCGGAAGAGGACTGCGAGAAGCCCAAGATCGCCATCGTCAACAGTTCCTCGGAACTGGCTGCCTGCTTCAGCCATCTCGACCGCGTGGCGACGGAGATCAAGGCCGCCATTCGCGCGGCGGGCGGCGTGCCCTTCGAGATCCGCACCGCCGCGCCCAGCGACTTCATTACCGGCGCCGGCGCACGCGGCGCCTACATGCTCGGTGCGCGCGACCTGGTCACCAACGACATCGAGGTGGCGGTCGAGGGCGCGCAGCTCGACGGCATGGTGTGCCTCACCTCCTGCGACAAGACCGTGCCGGGCCAACTCATGGCGGCGGCCCGCCTGAACATCCCGACGCTGCTCGTGCCCTGCGGCTACCAGCCCAGCGGCGAGTACAAGGGCCACCACATGGACATCGAGGAGGTGTTCATCGGTGCCATGCATGCCGTCACGGGCAAGCTGCCGGTGGAAGAGCTCGTGGGCATGAGCCGCGAGGCCATCCGTGGCCCCGGCGTGTGCTCGGGCCTGGGCACGGCCAACTCGATGCACATCGTCTGCGAGGCGCTGGGCCTGGCCCTGCCGGGCAGCGCGCCGGTGGCTGCGCTGAGCCCGAAGATGATGGCCGACGTGCGCGCGGCCGGCACGCGCATCGTGCGGATGGTGCTCGACGACCTGAAGCCGCGCGACATCCTCACGCACGGCGCCTTCGTCAACGCGGTGCGGGCGGTGCTGTCTATCGGCGGCTCGCTCAACACAGCGAAGCACCTGCAGGCGGTGGCGACAGAGGGCGAGTGCGGCGTCGACGTGTACGGCCTCTTCGAAAGCCTCGGCCCGACGACGCCTGTGCTGGCCGGCGTGCGGCCCATCGGCGGCCATTCCATCGAAGCCTTCGAGGCGGCGGGCGGTTGCCGCGCGCTGATGAAGCAGCTCGAGCCGCTGTTCGACACCGGCGTGCTCACCGTCACCGGTGGCACTGTCGCCGACAACCTGCGCAGCGCCGAAGTGGCCGATGCCGAAGTGATCCGCCCCATCGACCGGCCGGTGGCGCCGCTGCCGGCCATCGTGCTGCTGCGCGGCAATCTCGCGCCCGAGTCGGGCCTCATCAAGACCGGCATCGTCGAGCGCAAGGTGCGGCGCTTCACCGGCCCGGCCGTGTGCTTCTGGACCTCGGACGCAGCCATCGCCGCGTTGAAGAACGGCGAGATCGTGCCCGGCCAGGTGATCGTGATGCGCGGCGCCGGTGCCTGCGGCGGTCCGGCCATGGGCGGGGGCGCATCGCGCGTGGTGTTCGCGGTCGACGGCGCGGGGCTCGGCGACCAGGTCGCGCTGCTGACCGACGGCCATCTCTCTGGCCTCGTCTGCAAGGGGCTCGTGGTGGCCGAGGTGTCGCCCGAAGCCGCGCTCGGCGGTCCGCTCGGGCTGGTGCGCGACGGCGACACGATCACCATCGACCTCGACGCGCGCCGCCTCGACATCGACCTGACCGACGCCGAGCTCCAGGCCCGCCGCGCCGACTGGCAGGCGCCGCCGCCGGCCTTCGACACCGGCTGGCTGCAGCAGTACCGGCGCAACGTGAGCCCGCTTTCCAAGGGCGCGGTGCTCGTGCGCACCGAACGCCCCGAGTCCCCGGGCTAGGCCCTTTTTCACCCCGGCTTTCGCCAACCGGTGCGGACCCCCGTTCGCACCCGGTGGCGCAGCCCTGCGCGGTCGTTCCGAGTTTTTCAACCCAAGAGAAGAAGCAGGAGACAAGAAACCATGAAGAGACTTTTGATGTGGTCGGCGCTGGGACTGGCCGGCACCGGGGTGGCGCACGCGCAGTCGAGCGTCACCGTGTTCGGCGTGATGGACCTCGGCATCCAGTACACGAACGGCGCCGGTCCCGGCGGCGGCTCGGCGAAGGCGCTGTCGAACGGCGGGCTCTCCACGAGCCGGCTGGGCTTTCGCGGCACCGAGGACCTGGGCGGCGGCCTGCGCGCGGGCTTCTGGCTCGAAGGCAGCCTGAATCCCGACACCGGCACCGGCCGCCCGAGCAACAGCAACAACCAGACCAGCGGCGCGGGCACGGCGGGGCCGATCACCTTCGACCGCATGTCCTTCGTGAGCCTCTCGTCCGACACCCTCGGCGAGGTGCGGCTGGGCCACGACTTCATTCCCACGCACTACAACAGCATCTACTTCGACCCCTTCAATGCCAACGGCGTGGCGCGCGCGGGCAACCTCACCTTCGCGGGCGCGGGCACCGGGCCGCTGCCCACGACCATCACGGGCAGCAACACCGTGAGCTACTGGCTGCCGCCCAACATCGGCGGCTTCTACGGCATGGCGATGATCGGCACCGGCGAGAACGACTCCACCGTGGCGAACCGCGACGACGGCAACTTCGCCGGCGCGCGCTTCGGCTTCGCATCGGGCGCGTTCGACGTCGCGGCGGCCGTCACGCGCTCGAACTTCAAGTCCACCGCCACCATTGGCAACTACACGCACGCCAACATCGGCGGCTCGTGGGACGCGGGCTTCGCGAAGTTCTTCGCGCTGTACAACGCGGTGACGGTGAAGCTCGCGACCGGCACGGTGCGCAAGAACACGACGGAGATCGGCGCGCACATCCCGGCCTTCGAGGTCGGGCGCATCCGCATCAGCTACGCCTACCTCGACGACCGCAGCGACGAGAGCCTGCGCAACGCCAACGGCATGCCGCGCAACCGCGACGACGCGCGGCAGTTCGGCATCGGCTACGTGCACAACCTGTCGAAGCGCACCGCGCTCTACGGCACCTACGCGCGGCTCATGAACAGCGGCCAGGCGCGCTACGTGGTCAGCGGCGGCGTGGCACCGGCGGCCGGGCATCGGTCGACCGGCTGGGAATTCGGCGTGCGCCATCTCTTTTGACGCGGAGGCACCTCATGCGACGCAGAACCCTGACCCTCGCGGCCCTTGCCGCCGCGGCATTGCCCACCTCGGCGGCATGGAGCGCCGACGCGTATCCCAACAAGCCGCTGAAGCTGATCGTCGGCTTCGCAGCGGGCGGCGGCGCCGACGTGCTCACGCGCATCATCGCGGAGGGGCTGGCCAAGCAGCTCGGCCAGCAGGTGATCGTGGAGAACCGCCCCGGCGCCGACGGCGTGCTCGCCGCGCAAGCCACCTCGTCGGCCAGGCCCGACGGCTACACGCTGCTGATGGGCACCAATACCGCGATGGTGGCCGCGCCCACGCTGCGGCCAACGCCGCCCTACGACCCCTTCAAGGCCTTCACGCCGATCAGCTCGGCCGGGCAGTTCTCGATGTTCCTGGTGGTGCCGACCAGCCTGCCGGTGAAGAGCGTGAACGAGCTGCTCGCGCTGGTGGCGTCGAAGCCCGGGGCGCTCAACTCGGCCTCGAGCAACAGCGCCTCGGAGCTTGCGATGCTGCAGCTGCTGGGCGACCGCAAGGTGGTCAACGCGCGCTACAAGGGCGACATGCAGGCCATGACCGACCTGCTCGGCGGGCAGATCCAGATGATGTTCACCACCGGCACGCTGGCGCCGGGCTTCGTGAAGGAAGGGCGCATCCGCGCGCTGGTGACGCTGCTGCCGCAGCGCAGCGGCCTCTTGCCCGACGTGCCTACGGGCGGCGAGCTGGGGCTGGGCAAGCTCACCATCACGCCGTGGGCCGGCTTCTTCGGGCCGCCGGGGCTGCCGCAGGCGATCACCGACAGGCTCTCGCAGGAGCTGCAGAACACGCTGAAGCGCCCCGAGGTGCATGCGCAGCTGGTGCAGCAGGGCTTCGAGGGCTATGGCATGAGCCCCGCGAAGTTCACCGAGTTCTTCCGCACGCAGTACGACGCCTTCGGCGCCACCGTGCGCGAGCACAACGTCAAGTTCGAATAGAGGCGGCCTCGCGGCGCCAGAAGGCCGCATCGGGAAAGCTGCCCGCGCCGGCCGCCGCGTTGTCCGCCATGTGCTCGCGGCGGCTGGTGCCCGGAATCGCGCAGGTCACGGCCGGATGGCTCAGCACGAACTTCAGCAGCACCTGCGCCCAGCTGGTGCAGCCGATTTCGCCGGCCCATGGCGGCAGCGGCTTGTCGCGCAGCCGGCGCAGCAGTCCGCCGCCGCCGAAGGGCATGTTGACGATCACCGCCACGCCGCGCTCGGCCGCCAGCGGCAGCAGGCGCTGCTCGGCCTCGCGCGCGTCGAGCGAGTAGTTGATCTGCAGGAAGTCGAGCTTCTCGGCCTTCAGCACCGCCTCCACCTCGCCGTAGGCCGAGGCGGTGTAGTGCGTGATGCCGATGTAGCGCACGCGGCCCTGTTCCTTCCAGCCGCGCAGCGTCGCGAGGTGGGTGCGCCAGTCGACGAGGTTGTGCACCTGCATCAGGTCCATGCGCTGCGTGCGCAGCCGCGCAAAAGATTGCTCCATCTGCGCGATGCCGGCCTCGCGGCCCGAGGTCCAGACCTTGGTGGCGAGGAATGCCTTGCCTTGCTGCTGCTTCGACGCGGCCAGCAGCTCGCCGGTGGTTTCCTCGGAGCGGCCGTACATCGGCGAGCTGTCGATCACCGTGCCGCCGGCCGCGAACAGGGCGTCGAGCACGCCGGGCAGGCGCGCGTATTCCTCGCTTCCGGGACGCTGGTCGAAGCCGATCCAGGTGCCGCAGCCGATCACGGGCAGGGCTTCCTTCGTGGAGGGGATGGGGCGGGTGTTCATGGCGGGCAGGGGCTTTTGTTGCGCGAAGGCGGGAAGCGCGGCCCCGGCGCACAGCGCGACGCCCAGGCGCAGCAGCTCGGCGCGGGTGAGGGCGGGGAAATCCTTCGGAGGCGGCATCGGCAACCAGTATCCGGCGGGAGGCGGCCGGGCGCGATGCCCGGGCCTGTGCTCCAATCCGCCTTTTCGCTGCCTCATATTCATCATGGGAATGCCACTCTCCCTGCTTCGCATGCCCTCGCTGGACCTGGTGCGGGGCTTCGTCGCGGTGGGCCGGCGCATGAGCATCTCGCTCGCGGCGCAGGACCTGTGCCTCACGCAGTCGGCGGTCAGCAAGCAGATCCATGCGCTCGAGGCGCAGCTCGGCGTGGCGCTGCTGGTGCGCGGCCATCGCTCGATCTCGTTCACGCCCGAGGGCGAGCGCCTGTTCCGCAGCGCCGACGGCGCGGTGCAGCAGCTGCAGGACGTGATGGGCGGCATCAGCCAGTCCGGCGAGCAGCGCCCCGTGACCCTGAGCGCGAGCATCGGCATGACGGGGCTGTGGCTGCTGCCGCGGCTGGGCAATGTGCAGAAGCTGCATCCCGGCGTCGACGTGCGCGTGTCCTCCAACAACCGGCTGGCCGACCTGCGCAACGACGGCATCGACCTGGCCATCCGCTACACCACGCCCGAGCTCGCGCCGGCTGGCGCGGTGCGGCTCTTCGGCGAAACGGTGGCGCCGGTGGCGCATCCCTCGCTCGGATTGCGTGCGCTCGACGAGCCCGGGGCGCTGTCAACCCAGTGCCTGCTGGCCTTCGACGATCCGCAGCACCCGTGGCTGCAGTGGAAGGACTGGCTCGCGGCGGTGGGCTGGGCCGACGCGAAGCCGCAGGCGGTGCTGCACTTCAACCAGTACGACCAGCTGATCCAGGCCGCGCTGGCGGGGCAGGGCGTGGCGCTGGGGCGGCTGGAGCTGATCCAGCCGCTGCTCGACGACGACCGGCTGGTGCGCATCGCAGCGCCGGTGCCGGAGCAACCCTCGGGCCACGCCTACTGGCTGATCCAGGCCGAGGAGTCGCCGCGCGAGGACGTGCGCCACGTCGCCGGCTGGCTGGTGGACGAGGCTCGGGGCTCGTCGTCAGTCCGCTGAAGCTTCCGCCTTGCAGAACGCGATCGCCTCGTCGAGTCGGTCGTTGCCCCAGAACATCTCGTTGCCCACGAAGAAGGTGGGCGCGCCGAAGATGCCTTTCTCGACCGCCGTCTCGGTCTGCCGGCGCAGCCGCAGCTTGTTGGAATCCGACAGCGCCTCCTCGATGACGCGGTGCGCCGGCAGGCCGAGCGAGGTCAGCAGCTCGTGCATGGCCTGCGGCGAATCGATGTCGCGGTCCTCGGCGAAGTTCATCGACATCGTGCGGCGGCAGAACTCGCCCATCCACGGCTGGGTGGCACCCACCAGCGCGATGCGCAGCGGCAGCACGGCCGGGCGCGGAAAGTTCGTCGGCCGCTGCCACGGCAGGCCGTACTTGCGGCACTGGCGGGCCATGTCCTTCCACGTGTAGTCGCCCTTTTCCTTCTGCAGCACGAATGGCGACGACTCCCAGCCGAAGGAACGGAAGATCGGCCCCAGCAGGAAGGGCCGCCAGCGGATGCCGATGCCGTGCGCGGCGGCTTCGGCCTCGATGCGCATGGTGCTCAGGTAGCTGTAGTTGCTGCCGAAGTCGAACCAGAACTCGATTGCGGCGCTCATTCGAACACCACCAGGCAGCGGGCCTCGATGCTCTCGCGCAGCGGCGCGTCGGCGGGCGTGTCGGGGTGGTCGAAGGCTGCGTGCGGCGTGTAGCGCGAGACGCCGCCCAGTTGCGAGTCGTACTGCTTGAACACCAGCGCCTCGTGCCGGTCCATCGCGGAGAAGTACGACCAGCGGTGCGAGGGCGAATGCGTCGCGAGGTAGATCTCGCCGGTGCGGCGCGGATAGCGCACCTCGGCGCTGACCAGGTCCTTCGCCATCACCGAGCGCGCGTCGCACACGGCCAGCGGCGTGTCGAGCACCGGCCCTTTGATGGAACGCCAGACGTTGACGATGCAGTAGCGCCGCACGGCCGCGGCCTCTTCGGGATCGGTCAGCACCAGCGAAAGCCTGCGGCGGCCGGATTCCTCGGTGTAGTCGTTGTGGATGCGGCCGTTGGCGGCGGCGCGGCCGTCGGTCGCGCGGCGGCCGAAGCTCAGGGCGACGCGATCGGCCTCACGCCGGCGCACCAGGTGGTCGAAGACGTAGGCGCGTGCGCCGCCGGTGACGGCCAGCGCCAGTTCGGCAACCTCGCGGTGGTAGACGGCGGTGACTTCCGCGTCGTCGAGGAAGTCGCGCACGGCCGTGGGCGCGTCGCGCAGCACGAAGCCTTCGCGCTCGATGTCGGGCGGCGTGGCGGCGGCGCGCGCGTCGGCGATCGGCACGGGGCGCAGCTCGTAGCTGCCGCTTTCCCATGGCGTGTCGGGTGGCGGCTGGAAGGTGTAGCTGAAGGGGCGCAGGGCGGAGGGCTGGAGGTAGTTCAGGCCTGCGGTGACGGTGTTCTGGGTGGTCATGCGATGGCTCCTTTGGACGGGTCCATTGGAGCGAAGCGGCGCCTCGGGCTCAAACGACTTATTGGCGCCTTCACATGAGTACCAGGAATGTGAAAGCCGGCGGTAAAGAAGAAAAACAGGGAAACCGGCTTTCCTGTTGTAGGCTGCGAAATACTGTATGAAAATACAGTTAACAGTCATCGCCATGGGCCTTCCTTTCCTCGATTCCTTTTCCGCTGCCGCAGGCCGCGGCGTCTGGCACGCCGACGAACTCGGGCTGGCCGACGCGCAGGTCGTCGCCACCGGCCACGCCGCGCTCGACGCCGAGCTGCCGGGTGGCGGCTGGCCGGTCGGCGCGATGACGGAACTGCTGCTGCCCGCGCCCGAGGCCCATGTCTGGCGGCTGCTGCTGCCGGCGCTGGCGCAGGCGGTGGCCACGCGGGGCGGGCCGGTGGTGCTGATCGGCGCGCCCTACGAGCCCTGCGGCGCGTCGCTGGCCGCGCAGGGGCTGCCGGTGGAGGCGCTGATGTGCGTCAGGAGCGAGGCCCCGGCCGCGCGGCTGTGGGCCTGCGAACAGGCGCTGCGCTGCGCGGACATTGCCGCCGTCGTGGCCTGGCTGCCGCAGGCGCGGGTGGGCGAGCTGCGGCGGCTGCAACTGGCGGCCGCGCAGCACGAGGTGCTGCTCTTCGTGTGCAGGCCCGGGTCGGTGGCGTTGTCGGCATCGCCCGCGCGGCTGCGCATTCGCGCCGATCGCAGCGAGGCCGACGCGTCGCAGATCGAGCTGGACATCCTCAAGCGCCGCGGCCCGCCGCTGGCCGCGCCGGTGATGCTGCCGGCGCGCAACGAGCGCATGACCGCGCTGCTGGCCGCCGCCCGGCTGCGGCGCAAGCTGCGCCTGCAGGAGCAGGGCTCGGTGCCAGCCGGTGTGACAGCGACATCGGCAACGTCGGCCACGGTGGTGCGCATCGACGCATGGAAAGGAGGCCCGGATGCACTGGATCGCCTTGCGGTGGTTGCCTGAAGCCGGCACGCCCGACACACCCGATGCCCTCGCGACCTTGCCCACGACCGAGGCCCTGGGCTGGTGGGCGCTGCAGTACACGCCCCACGTCGCCTGGCTGGACGAAGCGCTGATGCTCGAAGTCTCGGCCTGCGAGCGCCTGTGGGGCGGGCGCATGCAGCTGATGCGCCTGCTGCTGGCCGACAACCCCGCGCCCGACGCGCGCATGCTGGGTGCGCAGGGCGCCACGAGCCTGATCGCACTGGCGCGGCTGCGCCTGTTCGTGCGCGACGAGAGGCGGCCGAAGGAGATGCCCGCCGGCCTGCCGCTGGACACGCTGAGCGCCGCGCGCGAGCACCTCGACCTGCTCGCGCGCCTGGGCTGCCGCACCTGGGGCGAGGTGGCGGCGCTGCCGCGCGGCGGCCTCACGCGGCGCTTCGGCGCCGGCCTGCGCGAGGCGCTCGACATCGCATGGGGCCTGCGCCCCGAAAGCCATTCCTGGCTCACGCTGCCCGACGTGTTCGAGCAGAAGCTGGAGCTGCCCGCGCTGGCCGAGACCGCGCCCGAACTCATGTGGTCGGCCAACCGGCTGCTGACGGCGCTGCAGTTCTGGCTGCGCGCCCGCCAGCGCGGCGCGCGCGCGCTGGAGCTGCAATGGACGCTCGACCTCAGGCGCTTGAACGGCGTGAACCTGCCGCCGCACGAACAGCTCACCGTGCGCACGGCCGAGCCCACGCAGGACATGGCGCACCTGCGCCGCCTGCTCTCCGAAAAACTGGCCCTCGCCACGCTGGCCGCGCCGGCGAGCTGGCTCAGCCTGCGCACGCTCGAAACCGACCCATGGGCCGGCGCCAGCACCAGCTTCCTGCCGGAAGACAACCGCAAGGGCGACAGGCTGCACGAGATGGTCGAGCGGCTCAGCGTGCGCCTCGGGCCGCAGCAGGTGGTGGTGCCGTCGGCGCAGGCCGATCACCGGCCAGAGCGCAAGCAGGCATGGCGGCCTGCGCTGCAGAAGGAGCCCGCGCTGGACAACAAGGCCCGCAAGGAAGCGAAGGCCGCCGCCGCTGCAGCCGCCTCGCAGCCCGATGCCGTCTATCCGCCCTGGCTGCTGCCCGAGCCGCTGCTGCTCGAAATGGACGGCGAGCGCCCGTGCTATCGCGGCACGCTGAGCAGGCTGATCGGCCCGCAGCGCGTCGAGACGGGCTGGTGGGGTGGCAAGGAAGAGGGCGGCCAGCCCGCGATGCGCGACTACTACGTCGCGGAAAGCCCCGAGGCCGGGCTGGTGTGGATCTTCCGCGAGCGGCCCGCCGCGCGCTTTTCTTCCGGCGAAGTGCGCTGGTATCTGCAGGGCTTCTATGCCTGAGCTGAGCGGCAAGCAGGAAAGCAGGCGACAGCCCGCCAAGGTGCATGCGCTGCCGGTGCCGCTGCGGGCGCGGCCGGCTTCGGTGCTGCCGGACTACGCCGAGCTGCACTGCCTGACCAACTTCAGCTTCCAGCGTGGTGCCTCGACGCCCGAGGACATCGTGGACCGGGCCTACCAGCTCGGCTACAAGGCGCTTGCGATCACCGACGAGTGCTCGGTGGCGGGCATCGTGCGGGCGCATGTGTGCCTGCGCGACATGGAGCACAAGCTCGACGAGTACGAACGCGAACATCCCGACGAACCGAAGATCCCGCGCAACGCCGATTTCCGATTGCTGTTCGGCAGCGAGTTCCAGTTCGAGCGCTTCAGGCTCGTGGTGATCGCGAACGACACCGAGGGCTGGGGCAACCTTTGCGAGTTCATCACCGCCGCGCGCAACACCGAGCTGCCCAAGGGCGAATATCGCGTGAGCTGGGAAGAGAGCGACGTGGCCTCGCTGCAGCGTTGCCAGATTCTTTTCGTGCCGGACCGCGACCCCGGCGGTGCGATGGACACGGCAACGCTGCACGAAGACCTGATGGCCGCCAAGGCTCTGTACGGCGAGAACCTCTGGCTGGCGGTGGAGCTTTTCAACGAGCTAGACGACGACCTTTGGCTCGTGACGCTGATGCAGGCGGGTGAGGACGCGGGCGTGCCACTGGTAGCCGCCGGAGACGTGCACATGCATGCACGTTCGTGCAAGCCACTGCACGACGTGCTGACGGCCGTTCGCGAGGGGCGGACCGTGGCCGAGTGCGGCTTTGCATTGCAATCGAATGCCGAGCGGCACCTGCGCCCGCGCATGCGGCTGGCCGAGCTCTATCTGCCGCAGATGCTGGAGAACACGCTGGTGGTGATGGGGCGGTGCCGCTTCGATCCGGAGGTGATCCGGGAGAACTACAAGTACCCGCTGGAAACCGTGGGCAGCCTCGAAACACCGGCGCAGACGCTTGTGCGGAAGACATGGGAAGGGGCGCTCAAGAGGTATCCGCTCGAAAGATATGCCTCGGGTATTCCGGAAAGCGTTTGTCGGCAGGTCCAGAAAGAGCTCAACCTGATCCTGGAACTCGAATACGAGATGTTCTTTCTGACGGTCGAGAACGTTGTGAGCTTTGCCAAGTCTCGGGACATCCTTTGCCAAGGACGGGGCTCTTCGGCCAATTCGGCGGTTTGCTACTGCCTGGGCATCACGGCGATCAACCCTGAAAAGGGCCACCTGCTGTTCGAGCGCTTCCTCAGCCGTCATCGCCGCGAGCCACCCGACATCGACGTCGACTTCGAGCACCAGCGGCGCGAAGAAGTCATCCAGTACATCTACAAAAAATACGGCCGCGAGCGTGCTGCCATTGCCGCTGTCGTCATCTGCTATCGCGCGCGCAGCGCATTGCGCGACGTTGGCAAATCCATCGGCATTGACGAGCGGCTGATCGACGAGTTCGCGAAGGACCACTACTGGTTCGACGACACCGTGCTCGGCGAGCAACTGCGACAGGCTGCCGCGCGTGTCGGTGTCGAGGAGGACGAGCTCAAGCTGACGCACTGGATCGAGATGACGCAACGGCTCAAAGGCTTTCCGCGCCACCTGAGCCAGCACGTGGGCGGCTTCGTGCTTACGCACACCAAGCTCACGCGACTGGTGCCGGTGGAGAAGGCGTCGATGAAGGACCGCTCCGTCATCCAGTGGGAGAAGGACGACCTCGAAGCCATGGGCATGCTCAAGGTCGACGTGCTCGCGCTCGGCATGCTCAGCGCGATCCGCCGCGGGCTTGAGCACATGAATCGCTGGCGCGGCTCGGCGCTGGCGATGCACCAGATACCGAGTGACGACCCCAAGGTGTTTGACATGATCTGCGACGCCGACACCATCGGCGTGTTCCAGATCGAGAGCCGCGCGCAGATGTCGATGCTGCCGCGGCTGAAGCCACGCACTTACGAAGACCTGGTGATCGAGGTCGCCATCGTGCGGCCGGGCCCCATTCAAGGCGGCATGGTGCATCCGTACCTCAAGCAGCGGGAACGGGTGCGCAGGAAACTGCCCATCCACTACGAAAAAGACGAGCTGCGCCCCGCGCTGGAGCGCACGCTGGGCATCCCGATCTTCCAGGAGCAGGTGATGCAGATCGCGATGATCGCGGCCAAGTTCACCGCCGACGAAGCCGACCAGCTGCGCCGCGCCATGGCCGCATGGAAGCGCAAGGGCGGCCTGGGAAAGTTCCACGACAAGCTCGTCAATGGCATGGTCGACAACGGCTACAAGGCCAGCTTCGCCGAAGCCATCTTCAAGCAGGTCATGGGCTTCGGCGACTACGGCTTTCCCGAAAGCCACGCCGCCAGCTTCGCGCTGCTGGTGACGGTGAGCAGTTGGCTCAAGAACTACGAGCCCGCATGCTTTCTCGCTGCGCTGCTCGATTCGCAGCCGATGGGCTTCTACAGCCCATCGCAGCTGGTGCAGGACGCACGCCGCCATGGCGTGGAGGTGCGCCCGGTCGATGTCACGCGCAGCGAGATCGACACCACGCTCGAAGTCCGCGAGCCCGATGCGCCGCGCATGCCGGCCGGCACCGACGAGCGCTATGCCGAACGCCTCGGCAACGAGAACCAGCCCGCGGTGCGGCTGGGCCTGAGCCGCATCGCGAGCCTCAGCGAAGGCGGTGCCGAGCGCCTGCTCGAGGCACGCGCGCAGGCGCAGTTCACGAGCACCGAGGACCTCGCCCTGCGTGCCGAACTCGACGGCAAGGACATGGCAGCGCTGGCCGCGGCCGATGCGCTGATCTCGCTTTCGGGCCATCGGCGCCAGCAGGTGTGGGACGCCACCGCGCAGCGAAGGGCGCCGGCCCTGCTGCGGGGCGTGCCGATCAACGAGCAGGCGCTGCTGCTGCCGGCCGCGTCGGAGGGCGAGGAGATCGTGGGCGACTACGCGTCTCTGCGGCTCACGCTGCGTCGCCATCCGCTCGCGCTGCTGCGCCCGCGCCTTGCGCGCATGAAGCTGATGAGCGCCGCGGAGCTGCGTTCGCTCTCGAGCGGGCAGACCGCGCGCGCCTGCGGCATCGTCAAGGGGCGGCAGCGCCCGCAGACGGCCAACGGCACCATCTTCGTCACGCTGGAGGACGAGACCGGCAACGTCAACGTGATCGTCTGGAACCACGTCATCGAGGCCTGGCGCGAGCCGCTGCTCAAGTCGCACCTGCTCGCGGTGCAGGGCACCTGGCAGCGCGACGACGACAGCGGCGGCAAGGTGCAGCACCTGATCGCCACCGGCTTCAAGGACCTGACGCCGCTCATGGGGCGGCTCGCGCAGAGCAACACCAGCCGCGACTTCCATTGACCTCATCGATGCACGGAAGGCAAAGGAGCGAATGCAACCGATCGTTCCGCGCCTCGCGCCTTCCGGGACTTTTCGCTAACCTGTTCCTGCCATGCCAGCAACCGCCGCTTTCGCCAACCTCATCGCCCCTCCCATCGCTCCTGCCGTCGCAGGCCCCATCGGCCCGCCGCCGCCAGCGCCCGATGTACCCGTACCGCCGCCATACCAGCCGCCGATGCCGCCGCCGGAAGGCGATCCGCCTCCGGCCGTGCCGCCCATGACCGACCCCAGCTTTCCGCCGCCGGTGACCGAGCCGCCGCCGATGCAGAAGGCCGAGGCGGGCGTTCCCTTCGGCAAGCTGCATGCACGGCGCCTGCGCGAGATCTACCGCTCGGCCGGATGGCCGTGCTGCGACACCATCGAAGTCGAGCTGCTCGCGGGCGGCTACCTGGAGCGCGTGCGCACGGTGCATGGCCACGAGACGCTGCGCGTGACCGACGCCGGCATCGCGCGCATCGCCACCACGCTCACCATCAACCGCGCCGCGCTGTCGCCGCACGAAGCACTGGTGGAACGCGTGGCGCGCGAGATGACGCGCGGCGGCCGCATCGCATGGCGCGGCCTGGGCCTGCGCGCCCGCCTGCCGCCGCTGGAAGAAGGCGGCAAGCCGCGCTGGTGCATGGCGCGGCCCGACGTGTTCTCGATCCGCAATACCAGTGTTGAAGCCTATGCGCACCCCATCGTGCACGAGGTGAAGGTGAGCCGCGCCGACCTGCTGGGCGACCTGCGCAAGCCCGACAAGCGCGCGGCGTATCTCGACCTCGGCGGCGAGTGCTGGTACGTGCTGGGCAACGACGCGAAGGGCCGCTGCATCGCCAAACCAGAAGAGGTGCCGGCCGAATGCGGCGTGATGGTGCTGGAAGGCGAGCGCTTGGTGGTGGCGCGCGCGGCGGTGCATCGCGCGTTCGAGCGCATTCCGTTCTCGGTGTGGCTCGCGCTGGCCAAGGCCCAGCCTATTGCGGGCTTCGAGGACGACGCGCAGGACATGCTGGTCTGACCGGCGCTGCGCTCCACGCACGGTCAGGTGATGGCGTCGTAGCTCCGGTGCGCGATGGCGACCACGTCGCCCGGCAGGAACTGGCCCTGCATCTGGCGCAGGCCTTCCTCGCGGTCTTCCGCACTGGCCGTGGCATCGAACATCTGGTCGCAGTACTCGAGCAGGTCCTTCACGATGCGCTCGTGGCGGTAGTAGGCGAGGGCCACCGCGTCGATGTCTTCCTGCATTGCGCTGTAGCCTTCGCGGAAAAGCGCTTCTTCCCGCGGCTGGTTCCATGTGTGGCCGACGCCGCCGCCGATGAACATCAGGTCGCGCTCCTTCGGCGCGAGGATGAGCGTGTCCCAGTCGACGATGGCGAGGCGGTCGTCGTCCCCGACGAGGACGTTGCCCGCATGCAGGTCGGAGTGGCAGGGCACCAGTTGCGGCGGCCGCTCGAGCAGGATGGATGCGAGCTGCTCGCTGCGGTAGACGATGTTGTCGATTTCTTCCGCGTGCTCTTCCCAGAAGGCAAGAAAGCGCCCGGTGATGTCGTCGCCCTTCACGTCGTTGATGAACCGGCGCTGGTAGCGGCGCACGCCCTCGCGCCACCGGTGGTCGTAGCGTTCGCGGGGAAGGGCGGCTGACAGCGCTTCGGGCAGCTCGGTGCGATGGATGGCTCCCAGTGCGGCGCCGAGCGCGATCCATTGCCCGTTCGTCAGCGCGCGTTCAAAGCCGTTGCTGCCATCGAAGAAGGGATAGAGCGCCCAGTCGAAGCCATGGCCTTGCACGCTCAACCGGTGGCTGGCTGTGGGCAGGGGCGCCATCACAGCCTCGATGTTCTTTTCATGGCACAGGAAGGCGGGCACGGTGACCACGGTCTGGTCGAAGCCACCGCGGCGCAGCTTGAGGAAGTACGTGGCGCCGTCACCCGCCTGGATGCGAAAGACGGCGGAGTTCACGTCGGCGCCGAGCGGCAGGAACTCGGCGCGGACGTCGTGCAGTGCGTAGGAATTGCCAAGGCATTGCGCGATGGCGTCGTGCGGCAGGTCGGGAGGCGTCAGCATCCGGGGACTGTAGCGCCGGACGATGGGCTTGCCTCAGTGCAGTGGATAGGCGCCCAGCGGTTCGTGGCGGAACGGGTACGTGAAGTGGGACCGGACCAGGCGGAATTCGGTTGCTGTCCAGCGGATGGGTTTCAGCGAGCCGGGGCTTGCGGCATGCCTTGAGTTGCGCGCGATGGTGATGTGCGGCTTCCAGCCTCGCTCACCGACCAGGAGATGAAAGCCTGCTTGCAGCAACGCGCGGCTGATGTCGTGCTGAAGGCGCCGCAGGCCTTCGTGCTCCGACGGCTGCACCACCGAGACGTCGTTGGCCCACGTGCAGGAACTGTCGAGCGTGAGCTGCAGTGGCTGCATCGACACTCCGGCGAGCGCCGCGCGCAGGCACTGCTCGGCGTGGCCCTGCTGGTCATCGAGGTACTGCAGCGTCAGGTGCATGCGCTCCATGGGTGGAAAGGAGCAGCCCTTCGGCCACAGCCAATCCTTGCGGTGCGCTTCGATTTCGGCCTGCACCTGCGTGGTGGGGAAGAGTCCGACGAGAAGTTGGTTGCGCTCGGTCATGGCGTGCTCCTTCGGGTGGTTTCAGGATTCCGGCGGCCACCAGCTTTCGGCCGTCGTACGGATGACGCGCGCCGCCTGGGCGCGGATGTCGTCGGTGCCGTTTCGCCCGTCGTCATGGTCCCTGTCGCGGGCCACCTTGAAGGGCCAGGTCGAGACTCGGCCTGTGCGGGTGCGGGATGGCTGCAACCGGTGCAGCCTGGAGAAGAAAAGAACCTGCGCGGTGGGCGCAGGCGGACTGGCGGTGGTCATGGGCGTCGCCTCGATGTTGTTCTTGGAGACGACGAATTTTAGAGAAATACTGTATTTATGTACAGTATTTTGGCGACCGCAAACCCTTGAGAAAAAGGTTCATCAGGGTTGCCCGGCGGTGCCTAGCAGAGCCTCCAGGTCGACCGTCGCCGCCATCGCCCTGTAACCGGCATCACCCGGGTGCAGATGGTCGCCCGAGTCCACCGACGCCTTCAGCCGCGAGGGGTTTGCCGGGTCGCGCAGCAGGGTGTCGAAGTCGACCACGGCGTCGAAGGCGCCGCCTTCGCGGATCCAGCGGTTCACGGCCTGCCGTACCTTGTCCTTCGCGGGCGAGTGATGGCCTTCGAGCGGCGTGCCTTCCAGCGCCCGTTCGTTCGGCGGGATGGTGCCGGCCATGATGCGCACGTTGTGCGCGCGGGCCATCTCCGCGAGCTGCCGCAAGCCCTGGATGACGGCTTCGGCGCGCATGGCGGGCTCGTCGGGCGCGAAGGGACCGCCGGGCCAGCCGATGTCGTTGGTGCCCAGCAGCACGATCATGGCGCGCACGCCCGGCTGGGCGAACACGTCGCGGCCGGCGCGCTCAAGGGCGGCGCGGCCCATGCCGTCCTTCAGCAGGCGGCCGCCGGAGATGCCGGCGTTCAGCACCGCCACGTTGCGTCCGGCCAGCCGCTCGGCCAGCGCGTCGGGCCAGCGGGTGTTGGCGCCGGGCGTGGAGCCGTTGCCGTCGGTGATCGAATCGCCGAGGGCTACGACGGTGACCGGCGGCTTCGGCGTTTCGACGATCAGGCCGCTGACGTAGACGCGCGTGCTCCATTGCGTGGCCGCGGCGGGCAGGCGGGCCGCGCCGGTCAGGTCGCCATCGGCGACGTAGGCGGTCTGGCGCGCGTCGAAGTGAAAGCCCGCGGGCTGGCTGGGCCGCGGCAGGTAGAGCGATACGGCGAGCTCGGTGAGCGCGGGCACGGCGATGTCCACCGGGTCGCTGACGAGGCGCGCACCGGGCGGAACAATCACCTCGGCCTGCCCGCCGAATCGCAGCGGCCGGTCGCTGCCCTCGACGACGGCCGAGCCCTCGCCGTGCCGGCCCACGCGCGCCGCGCCGATGTACAGCGGCGTCGCGCCGCCTTCGTTGCTGACGACCACGCGCAGCCGAGATCCGCCGATGCTCAGGCGCGCCACCTGCCGCACGGTCTGGCGGTTGAACTGGAAGGGCAGGCCCGAGGGCAACACGAAATCGCCACCCCAGACGGGCTGCGTGCTGGCCATCCAGCTGGGGCTCCAGTAGGTGGCGGCGGGCGCGGGTTGGGCGGCCGAGGACGCGGCCGTGGTGCCGATCAGGGCCAGCGCGAGGGCGCCATGGCGCAGGATCGAGGAGAGGGTGGATGCGGTCATGGAAAGTCCTTCCGGATGAAAGTTGAAGCGATGGCTCGACTTTCATTCATGCCCATTCGTATGGGTAGACGGCAGAATGGCATCCAGATCATTCCTAATTCGAATAAATCATGGACACCCTTCGCGCCCTCGAAGCCTTCGTGCACAGCGTGGAACTGGGCAGCCTCTCGGGCGCGGCCCGTGCGCTCGGCACCACGCAGCCGACCGTCAGCAAGCTGGTCGCCGGACTGGAGCGCTCGCTGGGCGTGCGCCTGCTGCGGCGCACGGCGGCGGGCCTGAGCCTGACGGAAGAAGGGCAGCGCTTCCACGAGCGCTCGCGCCGCGTACTGGAGGACTACGGCGACGCGGTGGCCGATGCGCGCGAAGGCATCCTGCAGCCGCGCGGCCTGCTGCGCGTGAGCGCGCCGGTGACGCTGGGGCAGCGGCACCTCAACGCGATGGCGCTGGAGTTCCTGGGCCTCTACCCCGAGATCGAACTGGAGCTCGTGCTAGACGACCGCTTCGTCGACCCGCTGGAAGGCCGCATCGACGTTTCGCTGCGGGTCGGCGGCACCTTGCCGCCCGACCTGGTCGCCCGCCGCCTGGGCTCGTGGCCGCGCGTGCTGGTCGCATCGCCCGACTACATCGCCGCACGCGGCAAGCCGCGCAAGCCGCAGGACCTGCTGGCGCACGACTACCTGCGCTACGCAGCGGGCGACGACGGCGTGCTGCTGGATGGCCCCGAAGGCCCCGCCGCCGTTGCTGTGCGCAGCCGCTACAGGGTGAACAACGCGGTGGCCATGCTCGATGCCGTGCTCGGCGGCGCGGGCATCTCGCTGCAGCCCACCTGGATGGTGGCCGGGCTGCTGGCGCAGGGACGGCTGGTGCGCGTGCTGGGCCGCCACACCGGCCCCGCGCAGGAAATGCACCTGCTGTATGCGCCGCGCCGCCACCAGCCGCAGCGTGTGCGCGTGCTGGTGGACTTCCTGGCAGAGAGGGTGGCGAAGCTGCCGGGGGCGTCGGCGGCCTGAGCGTTTCCCGGTTCGATCAGTTCAGCGGCAGCCGCAGATAGGTGCCGCGCAGCGCGTCCTGGCCGGCGCCCGGCTTGCTCCAGTCGCACACGCCCGACGGGAAGATGGTCTGCAGCCGCGCCAGGTCGGCACCCGCGATGGTCACCGTGTAGTCGGCCGCGTTGACCGGCTTCAGCTGGCACTTGAGCACGTCGTTCACCAGCGGCGAGCCGGCCACGATGCGCGGCGTGCTGAAGCGCGGGTAGACCACGTTGCAGGCGGCGGCCGGGTCGGTCGATGCTGCCTCGTCGATGCGCTTGCCGGTGGCGTCCCAGCAGGCATCGTTCGCGCCCGCGGGCTTGTTGCGCACCACCTTGTCGGTGGACGCCGCGGCCGGGTCGGCGGCCATGTTGTCCAGCCACTTGTTGATGAGGTCGAGCGAGGCCGACATGTAGTCGACCGGCGTCTTCGAGCCCTGCGTCCAGATGATCTGGTTGTCGCTGCGGCCGTTGGCGCGCTGCAGGCGTGCGCGGATGATCAGGTCCTGCATCGTGTCGTGGATGTCGCCCACCGAGTCGGCATTGCCGCGCTGCGTGATGATCGGGATGTTCGCCAGGCCCGGTCCCTTGAAGCTGTTCTTGAAGCCGCCCGAATAGGTGAGCTTCAGCGCATCGGCGTCGGCTGCGGAGCGCGCGGCCTGCGTGTTGCCGTCGCCGTCATAGCCGCCGACCTTCTCGTTGAGATCGAGGAATTCCTTCACCGAGATCGCGCCGCTGTTCAGTGCAGCCAGGCCGTACTGCACGCCGATGTTGTCGATGGGGCGCCGCGCCTCCTGCGTGCCGGCGCGCTTGCCCAGCAGGTTCACGTTGGTCTGGAACAGGTCGCAGCGGATGCCGTTCGGGTTGGTCGTGCGGTTGAACACGTTCGACACGTTGGCCGGCTCGAGGAAGCCGCAGCCCGCCGCGTTGTCCGACTTGATGATGCTCGCGAACGACAGGTCCCAGCTCGTGCAGGTGTTGGTGTTGAAGCCGTTCACCGCGTTCTGCTTGGCGGTGGTCCAGGTGGCGGTGTCGAGCTTGTAGACGTTGTTCAGCAGCCTGCACTCCATCACCTCGGGCATCAGCGTCTCGGGGAAGGACACGATGGGCTGGATGCCGTCGAGCAGGCCCGGGTAGAGCTGCGCGATCAGGTACTGCTGGATGGCGCCGCCCGAGCCGCCGAAGCCGACGGTCCACTTGGGCACGGCGCCGAATTCCTCGATGACGTGCTCCTTCAGCATCATCAGCGTCTCGCCCTGCAGATGCGGGTTGGCGTGCTGGTTGTTCCAGAGCTCGGTCGAATTCATGAAGGCGAAGCCGCGCGAGAGTTGGATGTGGCCCGCGTCGCCGAGGATCGACTCGATGGGATGCACGCCCTGGTTGTACTGGGCCGAGCCGCAGCAGTCGAAGTACACGACCAGCTTCCTGTTCCAGCCCGCTCCGGGCTTCCAGGTGGAGGGCGCGTCCTTGCTCGGGTTGTCGAGCACCGCGAGCCGGTACACGCCGCGGTTGATGGTGCCGGACTCCACGCGCACGATGTAGGGCACGGTGTTGCCGTCGTTGGTGGTCGTCGTCGCAAGGTCGGCCGGCCGCGTGCCCGTGGGGTCCGAAAGCGGTTTGAAAGTATTGGAGGTGCTGCGGTAATACCAGACCACCTGCGTCGCGGCCGAACAGTCGGCATCCAGCGGCGAGCCCAGGCCGTTCTGCACCGTGCGGCATTCGTAGGGCGAGATGTGCGGCCCCGAGAGGATCGGGCCGGTGATCGGGTAGTTGACCAGCTTGACTTCGGTGCGCTGGGCGCTGTTGTCGGCATTGCTCACCACCAGCGAGTTGGTGCTGCCGGTGCTGCTCGACGCATCTGTCGTGAGCCCGGTGACCAGGCCGCGCAGCACGCGGGCCGTGCTGTCGACCACCGGCACCTGCGCGCTCACGTCCTTGCCATTGAGGCTCACGCGCACCTTGTCGAGCGCGACGCCCACGGGCGCGGTGATCTCCAGCAGCGTGTCGCCGCCGCTGATCATGTCGGGTGCCGACGAGAGCGTCTTCACCTGGAAGGCGGCCGGCGTCGGCGTCGAGGGCGGCGGGCTGGCACCGGGGATGAACGAGAACGCAGGGCCGCTGCCGGAGCCTCCCCCGCACGCGGCGACCAGAAGGGCGCCGGCCATCGCGACAAGCCCTGCGGCAACGGCGCGGGATGGGCGAGGCCACGGAAAAACCCGCTTGTGCGGGCGGCGGGGTGAAGCGAACATGGATGTCTCCTGTGTTGTATGTCCTTGAAAGAATACGAATGGACGTTCCGTGCCGCGGTCGTTGCGACGACAGATGACGCGCGAATTGCTACAGGTAATCCCTGATCCGCCCGATCCCCCTGATCTGCCCGGCGAGCCTGCCGCCCCGCAGACCATGGAGGAGATGGTGCTGCGCTCCAAATGGGCGTCGGCCCTTTCCCAGGCCGATCTGGAGCACGTGCTCGGCAGCATGCAGGAGCGGCAGTTCGCGCGCGGCGGCTGCATCGCGCGTGCGGGGCAACTGGTCGAACACTGGATGGCGCTGATCGACGGCTTCGCCAAGATGTCGGTGGCATCGGAAGACGGCCGGGTATCGACGCTCACGGGCGTGTCGGCCGGCGTGTGGTTCGGCGAGGGATCGCTCTTCAAGCACGAGGCGCGCCGCTACGACGTGTTCGCGTTGCGGCCCACGCGCGTCGCGCTGATGCCGCGCCGCACCTTTGAATGGCTGCGCGGCACCAGCGTGCCTTTCAACCACTACCTGCAGGACCTGCTCAACGCACGGCTCAGCCTCTTCATCGGGGCGCTGGAGCACGAGCGCCTGCTCGATACCGATGCGCGCGTCGCGAACTGCCTGGCGAGCCTCTACAACCCCGAGCTCTATCCGGACGCGCCGCGCTTCCTCGAAGTGGGGCAGACCGAGATCGGGCTGCTCGCCAACGTGTCGAGGCAACGCGTGAATGTTGCGTTGCAGCGCTTTCAGGCGCTGGGTCTCATCCGCCTGGAAAAGCGCGGGCTTACCGTGCTCGACCCCGCTGGCCTGCAGGGCTACAGGGCATCGTGCGGCTGCGCCCTGGCGGCAGAAGGCGGGCGCGCGCGGCGCCCGGCTTCAGGTGCTGCGTAGCTGGCGCGTGCCGACCGGCGTGTCGGGACCGGTGCGCACGTTGCGCTCGATGAACTCGCGCGCGATCGCATCCACGTTTGCCGGCGCGGGCATGTTGAAAGACATGCGGTACTTCAGCAGCTTGCCGTTGCGCACCGCGAGGTAGGTGAACGAGTCGTAGGCCTTGCCGTCGCGCGCGTGCACGAGACGGAAAGAGACCGTGCGGAAGGTCAGCCCTTCGATGCGCACATCTTTCGTGGGGCCGATCCTCGCGCTCGAGTACAAGCCCTGCGAGGTGGCGCGCTGCACCTCGGCGATGGTGCCCCTGAAGTGATCGTCGAATTGAGGATCGCCCACGCCCGGCTGCCAGTTGCGCTTCATGTCGTAGATGTAGACGTCGACCCAGCCGACGCTGCTTTCGAAGCGATGGCTGTTGCCCAGGCCGGGGCTCATCGTTTCGTACGACTTGGAATTGATGTAGCGCCACTGGACGCCGGTCGGCTGGGCCGGCGCGGATTCCGTTGCTGCCGGCTCAGTGGTGGCGGGCGCTCCCGTGGTCGGCGGTGTGGTGCCTGGCGCGCTGGCGCATGCGCACAACAGCGCGGAGAGGGACAGGGCGATCAGCAGCCTCATGAGCTGGCTCCGGGTGTGGGGAGGAAAGGAAGATCAGCCTTGCCGGGCGAGAGAAGTCTGTCGTCCTTCGAGCAGGACAAGTCGACCGGTCTCACGGCGTGGCTCATGGCCGGATGCTACGTGATCGCCGAGGCTGCACGAAGGCGTTTTCGCGACGGCGTTGCTGGTGCCGTTGCCGTCTTGGGCGCTATTTGATGTGGGCGCCACGGTCGTCGGTCGTTCACGCGGCGATCTCCTTCCTGTTCGACAAATCGTTGGGCGGTCGCCCCGACATCGAATGCGAAACGTCGGACGGACTGAAGCCCAGGCGGCGGCGAAACATGGTCGAGAACGCGCCGGGGCTGTCGTAGCCGAGTTCGAGCGCGACGGTGGTGACGGGCTGCCCTTCGGCCAACCTGGAAAGCGCCGATATCAGGCAAGCGTGCTGGCGCCACTCGCCGAAGGCCATGCCCGTCTCGGCGCGGAAGAAGCGCGTGAACGTGCGTTCGCTCCGGTGCAGTTGCTCCGCCCAGCCGGCGGCGGTCGCGCGGATGTTGGGCGCGTAGAGAAACTCCACGCACAGGGTATGAAGCAGGGGGGCCTTGGGCAAGGGCGCGAAGATCGGGAGCGTGGCCGCGCGCGAGATCTCCGCGAGCGCGAGGCGCATGAGCAGCCCGTCCCTGTCCTGCTCGTCATAGAGCGCCTGCACGTCCGTCGCCTCCAGCAGCAGGTGCCGCAGAAGAGGGGAGACGAGCAGCACCTCGCAACGAGAACCCTCGCGCGGCGCCGCACCCGGTTCGATGTAGAGGCTGCGCGTGCTGACCCCCACCATGCGCACGCGGTGCGGTTTGCTCGCCGGGATCCAGACCCCGCAGCGAGGCGGGACGACCCACGCGCCATCGTCAGTACCCACCTCCATGAGGCCCGTAGCGCCGTAGAGGAATTGCGCTCGCCGATGCTGATGCATCTCCAGAAGCGTTCCATGCGCGTAGTCGGTGCCGATGGCCAGCACATCGCGCTCGATCGCATCGACGCTGTCCAAAGCTACGTTTCTCATCGACATCCTCTATTGGCTGAAACGCGAATATTCTTGTCCAAACTCCGAAAGCCAGACAGAGCGGCGATCCATAACCTCACTGGTTTCGAAGGACGGATAGCGATGGAACTCTATTTTTGGCTTGCCGCCTGCGGCACTCTCGCCGGCGTGACCACGGTGCTCTTTGGCTTCGGCGGCGGCTTCGTGGTGGTTCCGTTGCTCTATCAGGCGCTGACGCACATGCATGGACCGGGAACGCCGGCAACGTCCCACGCGATGCAGATCGCGGTTGCGACCTCGACGTGCGTGATGATCTTCGGCTCGGCGATGGCAACGGCAAAGCACCAGCGCGCAGGATCGTTGGACTGGGCGGTGATCAAGCCGCTGGTCGTCTCGATAGCCATCGGAAGCGTGCTCGGAGCGGCGACCGCGGCGGCAGTGCAGGGCAGTTGGTTGCGCTGGGCCTTCATCGTCTACGTCAGCTTGACCATCGTTGACTGCTGGCTCCGGCCCGGCTTTCTTTCACAGCCGGTGCAGGAGGCACGACCTGCCCGGACTCAGGCAGCGTTGACGGGCGTTGTCATCGGCTGGATCGCTGCCTTGCTCGGTGTGGGAGGCAGCGTCATGACGGTCCCCCTGCTTCGCCGCAGAGGGGTGAGCATGACCGGCGCGACGGCCATGGCCAGTCCGCTCTCGCTTCCCGTTGCCTTGGCGGGGACCGCGACCTACGCGGCGCTTTCGTGGGGCGGGATGGCGTCGCTGGGCTGGGGGTACGTGGGCTATGTGGATTTGCGCGCATTCCTCGCGCTGGTCGCCGGCTCGTATGCCGGAATTCGCGCGGCGTCGCCGTTCATCGGGCGGATTCCCGATCAGGTGCACGCCAGGGTGTATGTCGGGCTGCTGATCGCGGTCGTGGCGTCGATGCTTGTGGGCTAGCTCAAGGCAACTTGGCGGCGAATGAAGATGTTCTTTCGAGCGCAGGAGGGTGGCAATGAATAGAGCGCTTTCTTGCCGGCGCAAGGTGGGTGACTGGGCGAAAATCGCCGCTCCCCAAGCACGTTTTCCTTCGCGCTCCCATTCTTCAGGCTCTCGTGGCGTCCACCGAACTCAAGGGATTCATCCTCACCCGTCACTGGCGCGATGCGTCGTCCGGCACCGAGATCGAGTACTGGCTGGCCACTGACACCGGGCCGGTGAAGGTGGTCCTGACTTCCCAGACCTCCGTCGCGTTCGTTGCGACCCGGCATCGCACGGCGGTCGAGGCGCAGCTTGCCGCCATGTCGGGAATGGAGATTCGTGAGCTCGACCTGAAGAATTTCCAGCAGGAACCCGTCGTCGGCGTGTATGCGAAGCACTTCCGCCAGCTCGGCAGGTTGGCGCGTGCGCTGCAGCCGCAAGGCATCCCCGTGCTCGAAGCCGACGTGCGCCCGTACGACCGCCATCTCATGGAGCGCTTCATCACTGCCGGCGTGCTGGTCGAAGGAGGGCGCGTAGACCGCGGCATCGTCGTGGACGGCAAGCTCAGGCCCGCGCCGGAATTCCGGCCGGCGCTGAAGGTGGTGTCCCTGGACATCGAGACCAGCCAGCACGAGGCGCTCTATTCCATCGCACTGGACGGCCTGCCCGAACGCGTGGTCTTCATGCTGGGCGAGCCACCGATGCAGCCCGGCGAGTCGTCGCCCGAGTCGGGCGTGCCCCTGGACTTCTCTCTCGTCTATTGCCCTACGCGCAAGGCAATGCTCGAGAAGCTCAACGACTGGTTCGAGAGAAACGACCCGGACGTCATCGTCGGCTGGAGCGTCATCCAGTTCGACCTGCGGGTGCTGCAGAAGACGGCCAACGACTGCGGGGCGCAACTGCTCCTGGGACGGGGGCGAGGCATCATCGACTGGCGCACCCATCCAGGCAAGCAGGGCTACCTGTTCGCTTCCGTGCCCGGGCGGGTGATCGTCGACGGCATCGAGGCGCTGCGTGCCGCGATGTGGAGCTTTCCCTCCTTCAGCCTGGAGAGCGTTTCGCAGGCGCTGCTGGGCGAGGGCAAGGCCATCGGCGACGAGTACGACAAGATGGCGGAGATCGAGCGGCGGTATCAGGAAGACAAGCCCGCGCTCGCGCACTACAACATTCGGGATTGCGAGCTGGTCCTGCGCATCTTCGAGAAGGCGAAATTGCTGCAGTTCGTGCTGGAGCGGGCCCAGACCACCGGCCTGCAGATCGACCACTTCGGCGGCTCCATCGCGGCGTTCAGCCATCACTACCTGCCGCGCATGCATCGCCTGGGCTATGTGGCGCCCAGCGTGGGCGAGATCCCGAGCAAGGCCTTTCCCGGGGGCTACGTGATGGACTCGAAGCCGGGCTTCTACGACTCCGTCGTGGTGCTGGACTACAAGAGCCTCTACCCCTCGATCATTCGCACCTTCCTCGTCGATCCCGTGGGCCTCGTGGAAGGCACCGGTGGTGACGACCCGGCCGCGGTCGTGCGGGGCCCCCAAGGGACGACCTTCTCGCGCACGAGGCACTGCCTGCCGGAGATCGTGACCACGCTCTGGCGCGCGCGGGACGAGGCCAAGCGGGCCAGGAACGAACCGCTGTCGCAAGCCCTGAAGCTGCTGATGAACTCGTTCGCCGGCGTGCTGGGTGCGTCCGAATGCCGCTTCTTCAATCCCAAGCTGGTGTCCGCCGTGACCCTGCGCGGGCACGAGATGATGAAGCTCACACGCGAATTCGTGGAGCGCCGGGGCTACGAGGCCATCTACGGCGACACCGACTCCATCTTCATCTGGCTCGGGCGCACCCACACCAACGAGGAGGCGCATGCCGTCGCTGCGAGCCTGGTGAAGGACATCAACGACTGGTGGACGCGCACCCTGCGCGAGACACACGAGCTCGAGAACTTCCTCGAGATCGAGTTCGACACCCACTACAGCAAATTCTTCATGCCCACCATCCGAGGCTCTGACGTGGGAAGCAAGAAGCGCTATGCCGGCCTGAGCAAGGACGCTTCGGGCAAGGAGGAAATGATCTACCGCGGCCTGGAGATGGCGCGCAGCGACTGGACCCCGTTGGCGCGGCAGTTCCAGGAGGGGCTGCTTTCGCGCATCTTCCGGGGCGAGCCCTACAAGGAGTTCGTGAAGGAGTACGTGCGCTCGACGCTGGCGGGCGGCCAGGACGAACTGCTCGTCTACAGGAAGCGCCTGCGCCATCGCCTGGATGCCTATCTCGTCAACGTGCCGCCGCAGGTGCGTGCCGCGCGCATTGCGGACGAACACAACGACCGGCTGCAGCGGCCCAGGCAGTACCAGAACGGTGGCTGGATCCGGTACGTCATGACCCGCAACGGCCCGGAGCCGATGGAGGCCCTCCATTCACGCATCGACTACGACCACTACCTGAGCCGGCAACTGCAGCCGATCGCCGACGCCATCCTGCAGCCCATGGGGGAGAGCTTTGCGGCATTGACGAGTTCACAGCAACGTCTTTTCTAGTGCACTGCGAGTGGGCAAGCGCACCTCGGCGCAACCGCTACGTCCACTATGATGCCGCGCCACCTCACGGCGGCCGGTTCATCGAAGCGTACGAAAGAGGTTCTGGGGTGAAGGAAATATCGGAGCATCTGGTCGCCACGGTCGGCCAGCCTTTCGACAACAAGAAGATTCGCGACCTCCTCGGCCCGTCGGGGGTGAAGAGGGTCACCAGCCCCGGCCCCTTCGCCGGGAACGAGGAGATCATCTGGATTCCCAAGGCGTCGGTGCGCATCGATGTCTATCGTGCGCAGAAGCTGAATGCGCTGACCGGGGCGAGCTACCCCGACCAGGACGGCTGGCTCATCGGATCGGTGGAGCTTCTCGCGCCCGGATCGGACGACCGGATCAAGGTGCCGTTTGCCGGAGCTCTTCCGATGGGGCTTTCGATGGGCTCGACACCGCAGGAGTGCATCGATGCGCATGGCCAGCCGGACCTGGACGAGGAGCACGATCGCCCCGGCTTCTCCGGTCGCGTGCTGGCCTGGCGGAAGCAGGACACGAACATCGCCATCACGTTCGCAGGCAAGGGACGCGAGAGCGCGATGATCAGCCATACCGTCTGCCTGATCGGCTGCATCGGCGCGTGGCGCTACACCCATCCGGAAGTCTTCGCTCCCTGATGCGAAACCCAAAGTGCCTGATCGAAAACCAAGCATGAGCGCCGCACGCTTTCCCGCTGTTCTTTCCTGGCGCTCCGCCGGTTCCACATCCCCGGGCGACGCGGCCGGGCTCGAACGCTTGTGGAAGACCTGGAACGATCAGCTGTCGTCCATGGAGTCGGTGGCCGGCGAGCGCGGCTGGCAGGTCGAACCGCTGGCACTCAGCGCGCCGCCATCCGAAAAAACACTGAAGACGCTCGACACCAGACTGATGCGGCGCACGGGGCGTCCGCTGCCCGCGCAACTGCGCTGGCTGCTGACCCGGGCCTCGGCCTGCACCTTCGGCTGGCGCGCATCGACCGAAGACGAGCCCGACGGCAAGTTCGCCCCTTGCTATGGCGGTGGCGGAACGCTCTGGGACCTGGAGCAGGTCGACCCCACCGGCCGGGCCCTGTCCAACTGGGTCGATGGCTGGGTGGAAGACCTGCGGGAGAACGAAGAGGGTGCCGAGGCGGCCGCCATGCAGGAGCTCTGGGAGCGACACCTGCCGTTCATGCTCCTGCCCAATGGCGACCTGCTGACCCTGGACCTGCACAGCGACGACCCTGCATGCCGGCCCGTGCGCTACTTCAGCCATGAACGGGACGGCCTGCACGGTCATGTGATCGCTGCCGACCTGTTCGAATTCATGAGTGGCTGGATGGCGCTGGGCTGCGTGGGCTCGACCTGGCATTGCTGGGACCTGTTCACGGCCGACGAGGGGCCCGAGCGCGTGCGCCTGGATACCGCCGGCCCGGTCGCCGAACGCTGGCGCATGTGGCTGGCCGACGACCCGGCTTGCGGCCCCGCGGGCGGCGCGGCGCGCCCCAAGCCTGTACTGGCACGCACGCCGGCCGATTTCGCACTGCTCGAGGCTGCGGCCAATGGAGACATTAAGGCAGTCGAAACGGCGATCGCCGCGGGCGCCCAGCTTGACTGCATGGATCTGGACGATCACTACAACGACGAGAACACAGCAATGGTCCTCGCCGCCAGGCGCGACGATCTCGCGATGCTGGAATGCCTGGTGCGCCATGGCGCCTCGCTCGCGACCCACAAGCTGCCGCTCGTGGCCGTAGTGACTACCGCGCAGGCTCCGACGTTGCTGTGGCTGATTCGGGCCGGTGCCCGCATCGACCCTTGGCCCGAAGAGCGCTTCGCCGCTTTGCATCGCCTGCTGGATGCCGAGCAGCTGTCCGATGACGGTTACTTCACCGTGCTCGACGCCATGCTGGCTGCGGGAGCCAATCCCGACGTGGGATGGGACTCCGCATCCAGCGGGGCCGTGACCACGATGCTGATGCGCACGGGCCCCATGAGCCAGGCTCGCCTGCTGGCCGCCGGCGCCGATCCGCAAGTGCGGGACCTGCAAGGCCGCACGGCCATGCACCACGCCCGTTCGTTGGAGCAGATCAAGGTGCTGGCCGATCACGGCCTGGATGTGAACGACTTCTCCCGTCCTCCGCCCGACGACGCCGTCACCACCCCTTTGCAGGATGTGCTCGGCGAATGGTCGGAGACCGCGCCCGCCGAGGCCGTGCAGGCTTTCCTGTCGGCCGGGGCCGACCCGGCACTGGAGGACTCGCTGGGAAACAACGCCTGGGCGTACTGCCGGCACCTCGCATGCGCCCGGCTGCTGGCCGAGCGCCTGGCCTTCGATCCGGCCTGGCGCAATGCCCGGAGCCAGACCTGCCTGCACTTCGCGGTGGAGCGGGGGCAGCGCCTCTATGCCCATTCGAGCACGCTGTGGCCGCAACTGGTGCGCTGGGGCCTGGAGATCGACGCCCAGGATGCCGACGGCAATACGGCGCTGCACCTCATGGCCGGGCATGTCGACAGCGAGCACGATCTGCCGAGCGTGCAGCAGCTCCTCGACATGGGGGCCTCATGGGAGGTCCGGAACCATGCAGGCAAGACGCCGCTGGACCTGCTCAAGAAGAAATACCGGGCCGCTGCCCGCGCGCTGGCGGTGCAATGAAGGCTGGTTCGAGGAGTGCGAACGGGGCATCGCCTTCGTCATCTCTCCTGCTTGTCGAAGCAGGAAGCCATAGCAGAATCTCCCATCGCTCGCGGCCGCCTTTCTCAGGCGGCAGATCGACAGGCTTCAACGGAAACAATGCCATGCAGCAACTGGAACGCAGCACTTCGCGCAAAGAGGGTTCACGTGCCGGCCTTCGTGCCGCCATCGCGGTGGCGATCGTCCTGTCGTCGGCCCCGGTGCTGGTGGCAGCCCAGGACAGCAGCCTGAAGTGGTCGCAGGACCCCGCAACAGGCTGCCGCTTCGTCGCGCCGGCCTCGCTGGAGACGGCGCCCACCTACTGGACCGGAGCCTGTCCCGCCGGCAAGGCATCCGGGGTCGGCATGCTGCGGGCCCGCGTCGGTGCGAATGCGGGCTATGCGTTCTACGGTGAACTGCGCGACGGCATACCGGTGATCGGCGCCGTCGACCTGGAGGGAGGTTTCCGGGTGGGGCGGTTCGTGGCTGGAGACATCGGCGCGCGCGACACCGAATGGCAGGAGCGGCACGATGGCTTCGAAACCGCCTTGCGCGCGGCACGCGCGGTCAGCGCGCACTATGCAGGGCAGAAGAACGCAGCCTCGGCGCGGTACTACACCAGCATTGCGAAAAAGCTGGAGACGCAGCTGGAAGGGGATTGAGCCTGGGCTTGGCATCCGAAGTCCGGAGGATGGCAAGCGATGCACCAGGATTGCCCTGGGCCCTGAACTGGAGCGGGTGAAGGGAATCGAACCCTCGTATGAAGCTTGGGAAGCTGCCGTTCTACCATTGAACTACACCCGCATTTTGTAACCCGTTGATTTCAAACGAGTTATCGACCTAAGCGCCGGATTCTACAGAGGAAAGAAGCTGTTTCGACTTCGACCGTGATCCCAACGTCACCCGGTCATACCCTGTCCACTTGGCACCTTGGCGTAGGTTTTTGCATAGATTCTTTGATAGAAGCCACACCCTAGACCGACCGTCCTCCACATGCCTGCGAGCGACGGCAGGCGGGAGTATAGGGCCATGTTCTCAGACGTCCGCGCTGCCAAGCAGCTCAACCCTGGCGAGCATTTCGTCGTGGAGGGTTGTGATGGCGACGTGGTCGATGATCGCTCATACTCGCTCATTCAAAATCGACCTCGGCTTCCGCATAGTTGCCCTCATCATCGAAGTGGATCACGACGATCGAGGCGCCGTAGAAGGCTTGAGTCGCATCGCGGCACTCAAGATATCCCCCGTCGGGAAAGCCGATGCAAAGTACCTGCGGCTCCATCGCTGCGGCGGCGGACTCGACCTCGCTCGCATACCGGCTGCGGTCTTCTTCGCTTGCCTCTGATCCCGCAGCTTCCGCTATCTCTTCCGCGGCATGCCGCCTGAGTTGCGCTTCGTTCTTCAGCACCCTGGGGAGCAGCGCCTTGGCGTAGGCGATGGATTCGATCTGGCGTTCGCGGGAATGATCTTCCTCGTCCAGGTCGATGAGCAGGCGAACCCGGTGCGAACCGAATTCGATGTTGCCCACCCATTCGGAAGTCTGCCAGGAAAGGTTGCCGAGTAAGGGGTCCAGGTTCTGGATGAGAAGTTCTTCTGCGTGCGCCATATTCAAGTGCTCGTCTGATTCCTATTGAGGCGCTGGTTCGCCTTACCTATGCCCGGCCGATGGATGTTGCCACACGGGTGCACGACCGGTTCGCGTTGCGGGACCGACGAAGCAGCGGTGATTCGTCGGCAGATCGCTAGTCCTCGGCAAAGATCTCGCCAAAGCCCTTGAGGACCCATCGGCCATCGCTGCGCACATAGACGGCCGTGAACTCGTTGTTGGTGCCTCGAGACCAGAAGTGCAGACCGAAGCGTCCTCGATACAAGATGACCTGCGCCAGGTCGGCGTCGATCTCCCCGAGTGCCTCGACCATCGCCTCGACTTGCGGTAGTACGGCCTCAATCATTGGCATGACGTTGCGATCAAGCTCTTCCTGATCGACGGCATAGACCTGGACCGTAACCTCGTTGACTGTTCCACGAAAGAGGTCGGCATTGAATTCCACGCGGCCATCGAAGTCGGGCTGGTCGTCTGCCTGGTGGAAGCCCTGATGTCGAAGTTCAGCGAGATAGTCCATCAGCGGTCGCAGAGTTCGTCCAAGAAGTAGTCGGCGAGGACATCGCTGTAGCTCTCAGTTGCCCGAGAGGGGGTGGCTGCGACGTAATTAACAAAACCCTGCGCAATCGACATGAACTTCATTCTGCGAAGGCAGGAGGCATCGGGGTACATCCTGTTCACTGCGTCAAGAATTTCTTGGTTGCTTCGCCTGTCGCGTGTGGGTGTCAAATCGACGGTCGCAGACATCACCCCTCTTCGGGTTCCTTTCATCCAGCCGGCTATGAATGCAGAGGTGGTCGCGAAGCATTCCTCATGCGCGCTCAACTTGCCCGTTTTTTTGAGGAATTGGGAGTAGTTGTTGGCTACGTAGCCTGTCTGCATGGTGTCCGGGACTTGCGCTGACGAGAGGCAACTCGCTCAAGCGATAGCCGTTGCACCAACAATCCGAGCGATGGCGCTCCACTTTCCTGTCGCTCGCTCTTGAGCTTTCCAAATCTGCAGGCTCATTCCTCTGGCTCCTCATGTAGTAGGGCGTGAGCATATCGAATGAAGCAGATTGGATGCTGCAATCATCCCGACCGGAAAGCCTTGCCCAATTCTTCTGAAAACCTACGCGTGCTGCTTTCACTCCTGAGTTGCAGAGCATAAAAAAGCCCGCACGAGGCGGGCATTTGCATCTGCGTTCAAACGTCACCCGTTTTTTCGGGTCCTGCGAGCACGCCAAACAACTACCAGACCAGTAGGAACGCGGCCCAATCCCAGACTGCTCCAGAAGGACAAGTGTTGATTGCTTGTCCTGCAACTGATTCGCCAGCCTGAATGACCTGGGTTGGAAAGTCTAGTTGTCCACTTCTCGTGCGTGCTGCGCTGTCGCAATTGCTGAAGCGCACAGATCCGTCTGGTCGAAGTACATAGACGCATGCTCCAGTGACGGTATTGGGATTTGATGCGACCCCAGACACAGAGTAGATTGAAGCACCGGCAAGATGAAGATCTCCGCCGGTGGTGTTAGTCCACGGCGTCCAAGGAGTACTTTGCTGTTGACCGCTGCATGTGATTACAGTGTCGAGCTTCGGGGCCCGCCAAGAATAGAGGCCCGAAGTTTGGGGCTTTACAACCAAGCTGTACGTGTGATTGATGGCAGCCGGCTCAGTGTGAGAGTTGAGATAGACCATGCTGCCTGGAGCCACGGACAGTCCAGTCGTTGTCCCCCAGCGAATGGGCGGATAGTTCTCGCCGATATTCTTTGCCGTACATCCCACTTCCCCGCGGCCAGGCGTGTTCTGGCCAGTCACGAAGTCGTTGAGGTAGACGCAGAACTCACTCCAGGTCGCTTGCTCGCCGGTGATGGCAATGACCTCATTGACTTGCAGGTAGGCTCCTGTGCGATTCGTGAAGGTCACATAGGAACCAGGCGGAACACCCACTCCGATTGGCTGGTTGCCGGACGCACTGTCCGGAATCAGGTCGCAGTCAATATGGTTGGCAGTAAGGTTGGTGCAGTTCGGATTCACGGGAGTCGCCGAAGCTATTCCGAAAGATCCGAAAAACATCAAAGCGGCAAGAATTAATTGTTTCATCGTACTTGGTATGAAAGCTAGCTCGGATGGCCCGCAGGATTTTGCACGTAAGGCAGTCCATTCGGAACAGGCTATGACTGGAACACACACGTCACGACAGAAAAGCCCGTATTCAAGCTTTCCGAGATCCACGCTAGAAAGGCGCATGCCAGAACCTCGCTGCCGTCGCCACCCTCTATTCCCACGGCTGCTCAAGCCGGTCGATCCGGTCTTTCGATGCATTCCAAGCTGGAACCTGCCGGTTGGTGTTGATGCCGGCTGGACGCGCGCAGGTAGAGCATGCCCATGAAAAAGCCGCCAGGACCGCAACGCTCCCGCGAGGGTACGCTGTTGGATTCAACCTGCTGGCTGCATTTATGCAATGCGGACTCGCCTTGCTTCTTTATACCCTTCCTAGATTGGCTTGCCGTCAACAATCGGGGCGGGATTGCTATCTCTCTTCGAGAGTGGCACGCAGTCCTCTTGCTTGGCGGGGGCTGGGCATGTTTTTTAGTAACGCATGCTGCCTTGATTCGGCGATTCAGGGCAGCCTAATTCCTGTGCGCTTTCGGGAAAGAGGCTCTTGATCCGGAGCCTTCGCAGTTCAAAAGCAGATGTTCTTTATCGATTCGTCAGTTTCTGCTTTAGCCACTTCATGCTTGCGCGATGGCCATTGTTTCCAACGAGCCAGTAGCGGCACGGCTGATACAGCTGATCTACGGGATAAATCTTGAATGACTCGGCGAGGTCGTCTCTGACAAAAAAGGCATTCACGCCACTCAGGTTGCAGCTCACCAACGTATATTGCCCTCTAAAGAGATCGACCCACGCCTGCAGTGTTGCACCGTAGTAGTCGTCCTCCGCCCATTGGTGATCGCCTACGTATGCCATTGCCAAATTCGTCGGAGGCGGGAACTTGCCGTTGTATTCAACGCAGATGATCTTGGGAGCGATCTCCTGGAGTGCGAGAGGCATCAGATGCAGGTCATTGCCATCGAGATCGAAGGAGAAGAAGTCGATGTCATCGGTGCCAAGGTGCTCGCGGAACTGTGCAATCAGCGGTCTGACGGTTTCTTTCGTCACAAACGCCTCTGTGACCAGAAGATTCTCGCTCTTGAGGCTCCCAAGCTGTTCCGCGATGAAGGCGATGTTGCGTGGATTACCGTCAAGCCAGCCCCCGCGATATCCATCCAGTAGCAACTGGTGTGTGTTGTTCTCAAGGCCGTTTCCACACCCGATTTCGATGAACGTCCCCGACATCTCGGTTCGGTCTTTGATTCGCTCCAAGCAGGCGCGGATCATTCCATCTTCGTCGCATTGGGCATAGCTGTTCCAGCCCTGCAGTGCAACGTTGTCAGGCATCGTGCGCGCGAGTTCCGGTCGTAGGCTCGCAAGTAACTGCGCTGAATCCTGCCAAGTGTGGCCGATGTTGCGATTTCCCTCGATATGGAGTGGTGCAGTAATGGTGCTCAGCCTCGTAGAGATATCTGCAATACGGTCCGCCATCTGTGCCGATTGCATGCTTGCATCCGAGTTGGCGTCCCGGGCTTCGACACGAGACTGCAGAACCACTTGCTGAAGTTGCGTCAACGTGTCTTGTTGCCGATTCAGGGCGGCTGTTGCTGACAGTACCGAGCCGTAAAGGCGGGCTAGCTGGCGAAAGGGGGTAAGCGACTTGAGCATGGCGTCAATGGGCGATCAAGTCTTGGATTGACGCGAGCCTGTCGCTGCCTTGCGGAATTGCCACGATGTTGATGAAGCCCTGTGACGCTGGTGACATGCTGCTGCTAAGGCCTTCGCGCACTCGCTGCTCCGTGAGCACATGCATCTTGGGCTGTTCCTCCGTGAGTTCGAACATCTGATATCCGAGTCCGACCAGTTCATTCCACAGTGCCATGGGATCGTCGCCTGAGCCGGTCAAGCCGAACGGCCAGAACTCCATAACCAGTACTGGCCGCCAGCCGCGAGCAAAGGTCGCACGCGCGCCGCGAAGAATTCGCGCTTCGGAGCCTTGGGTGTCGGATTTGACTACGTCTGGCAGTTGTGGCTCGTCAGCGAGCATGGCGTCGAGAGTCGAGGTGCTCACGTTGATATACGGACGCTCGGTTCCATCGTCGAAGATTCTGTGGTCGCCGCGATTCTCCGGATCGATATAGAGTTTCAACGCGCCTTCCGAATCGCTGACGGCGGCATGCCTCGGCAGGGTCTGTGCGCCCTGGATCATCTCCAAGTTACGCGAGAGGATCCTGAAGTTGTCGGGATCGGGCTCGAAGGTCATGATGCGTCCGCTAGGCCCGATGGTCTTGGCGGCAACCACGCTGTACCAACCGATGTTCCCCCCGATGTCGAGCACATAGTCGCCTTCGCGGCAGAGCCGACGCACTACTTCCGTTTCCAGTGGCTCCCAACTGCCCGTCTGCTCCAACTGTGTGGAAATATAGGCATCGCCAGAACGGTGGATCTCAAAGGGGAACGGATTCATGCCCTGCACCCGGCTCTTGATGAGGAAGGGACGACTTGCATCGCTGGCGAGTTGAGTCCGCAGATGGCCAACGAGCGTTTCGAGACGCTCCACTCGCACCGCCATGCTTGCGAGGTCGCGTGAGTTTGCATCGAGCTGTTGGCGCACCACCGGAGACTCTATGGCTACAGGGGGGGGCGCCGGAGTTGGCGCTGGAGAAGGTGCGGTTGCGGCTTGTTGGCTGATCTTTGCCAACGAATTGGAGATTGACAGCACAGCTGCATATACGCGCGCGAGCTGGCGAAACGGGGTGTGTTGAGAGAGCATCGTTCTAATTGGTTGCGGCGCTGATAGTAGGGCAGTTCGAAGAGAGCAGTATTTTCGCTGCGTCCGTCAACCAACTGCCACACAAGTCGCGTCCTTCCCACGCTGACTGATGGGCTGCCTGTTCTGGGATGCGTCTGTGACGCTGAGGCGCCCGTGATCTGCTCGTACGAGCTGGGTCGGCCGTAGTGGGCGGTGATGGTGTTGCTATCGCTGACGCCGACCACTGGGTTGGTGCATGCGTCCGCTGTGGCGATCAGCGGGATGGCGCTAGCTACAGAGGAATCTTGCAACGCCGTAGTAGCGCGATCCCGAGGGCAAAGTTGTTATATAGCCGAGCGCGATCAGCGCGGTGCTATTGCTGCCGGCGTCGCCTAGGGCGGCACTGATGTAGGTTTGCCTGTTGCTGTAGACAAACGGCGTTGTCAATGCGGATTGGGGTGTCGCGGATAGATTTAATGTACCGGTTTCAATGCCTGCAGCGACGTTGAGTGTGCCATTGATAACTGCGCTGTAGGTATCAAAAGTGAGTGTGACGGAGGCTGCTGTTACTCTTCCTCGACCAGGTATGCCCGTCGGGCCTCCACTTAGATAGGTCGGACTTGTAAACACGCCGCCATCGCAAGCATATGTACCGCTTGTTGGCCAAGCGACGAGTCGATTGAAGACCAGATAGTGATAGTTGCGATAGTCGGTGCCGCTGAGTTTCTCGATCCAGAAGGTGGACGAGACAGTTCCTGACATCCAGCGCCCCAACGCGTAGGTCGCGTTACCGTTGATGTCCCTCGTCGTGCGAATGAGGGTAGTGGGCCCACCCTCGGGGTCGTAGTCCGCCAGGGACGTATTGCTCAGTCGCATCATTGCGCCACTGGCCGCTTGTTCGCTTGCCGTAAGCTCTCCGCCCGCTTCAAAAGCACTACCCCCAGGGGCCAAGAGCAAGTAACGCGCGTTGGCATTGGGTATGAATCGCGCGGACACCGCGCCAAAGTCTGTGCTTCCTGCACGCTCCAAAAGCGAGGGATCTATGCCTTTCGCACCTGCAGCCGCGACTCCTCCCAACGAGTCCGCTTGGGTTGCTGGCAGACCTTGAATGGTTGCTGGCTCTTCCTCCTCGTCTTTTTTGATGGGTGGAGGTGATTCTGCTGGCTTGGAAATCAGTTCCGACGACGACATTTGCCCCACGGGCAACTCGGTGGAACTGCCTTCGCTACCGCCCCCACAAGACGCGAGAACGGCAAGCCACAAGGGCAATGCTGCTCCGCATATGAGCTTTTTCATTCCTCGCTCCGTCTTGACAGTTATTCTTGTTGTCAGCCTCTACGCAGAGATTGGCAGGCAATGCTACCAATGGTCGCGGAGCTTTGTATGACGTTCTAGCTTCTTCTCGCATGAGAAGAACTTGGCGCGAATCTTCCCCTGTCTGACGGGGCCTCCATGCCATTTGGCCCACTGTGGGGTGCTATGACTCCTTCTTCAAGTCAAGCGGAAGCCAGAAACGGCCATTACCGACAAGCAGACGCAGCCGGCGAATCGTATAACTACCGTCAGCAACCAAAGCTATGCCTCCAAGTCCAGTGTAGCTGGATGCCAGTATGCAATACGGGCTGTAAGGAGCCCATAAGGATACTTTGAACATGTTCTTGGCTGTACCAGGTTGGAATTGCTCAATCGACCCGGAGATATCGCACCGGGCGGTGTATCGACCGTCCGTAGTCCCTCTAAACGCGCCGTTCCGATCGACTGTGATAGACGCGGCATAGTTAATACTGTTGCTAGTCCATGTTCCGGCAACACTGGATTGCGAGACGGCAAGGGCATTTGCAGGGCTGTAGGCTAGTGGGCCATGCTCAACTGACTCGGTGGCTCCCCCCCACTTGCCTTGCATTGACAACTTGGGCGAAAAGGTGCCGGAGCCCTTTACCGATGCGGGGCCAAAGCCGGAAGCATAGGCCTGTCGTGTATTTGGGGAGAACGTCCAATTCGCCCCTGTCACGGCGACTGACCCGAATATGGCGTCGGTATCGCCAAGTGGGAGTGCAATCGTTCCGTCTGGTCCGATGAAGGTATAGCCGGTGCCAAAACGGCGATCGATATCGCTTTCGTAGATGCCTTCCGCTATCTCTCCTACGTCGGCAGTAGAACCGGGCTGTGGAGACAAAAGAGACGGCAAGCCCGTGTAGGAGATGATCGTCCGGGCTCTTTCTGAGAGGACATCCGGTCCTTGCGCGTGGAGGGCTGCGATGCCACCAAATGAATCTGCTTGTCCTGCAGACAACCCTTGAATCTCGGTAGGGTTTTGTTGCTCCGCTTTTGCGGCGACCGACGGAGTCCGAATCGAGTCTGTGATTGACTGCGGTGACAGCGACAGCCCTGACGGCGAACCGGTGGAACTTTCTCCACTACCTCCGCCGCAAGACACAAGGGCCGGCATCAGCAGCATCGCGACTGCACCGCAAATGAGTCTTCCCATTCCTCGCTCCACCTTGATCGTTGTTCTTTGCTCGCGGCCTGTGCGCTGGCTCCGGCTGCATGCTACCAATGATCTTGGTGTTTTGTATGACGCTGGAATCTTGTAGGGCTCTTCTAGCTTTCGCCGGTGCGCAGACAACTCTTGGTCATCTGCGGGTAGATGGCGGTCATCGACTGATCGTAGTGATACGTGCAAGCCTACAAATCGGCGCGCGCGAAACTCAGAATTGGCGCGAGGGAGATGCAACAGCCAGAGCCATAAGTGACTACCTGTGAGGATCAGCAATGCCAAGACTTTCTGCGTCCAGTGTGCAACCGTTCTGGCGGCGGCAAGCTTCATTGAGGCCCGGATTCCGAACCCTGGCGATCGCCCCAAGCGGTCGGCTTTGTTCTTCCGCATTACGCAGTTGGGGCGGGCTGGGTTTGCGCGATTACGACAGCAACGCGACTGATCGGCTGATCCAGGTCAGCATCTCAACGGTGATCGGCTGGGGCGCCAGACTCCGAGATCTATTCGGACTTTGTGTGGCAGATGCGTGCCGCTGACCAGTGGAACCCAGCACTCAAAAGAAAACCCGCCGAGGCGGGCTGAAAGGACAGCCGGAGGAGGGAGGAGGGAGAGGGATGGCTGCCCTTAGACTATTTTAGTAAATTTGTTTTCAATTTGAGTGCCCTGGAGGAAACAGAGTTTGAATGCTCCGGCTCGCCGGCTCTCGACCATCGGGTTCACTCCAACTGTCTGGGGCGCGGTGGCAAGATGCTGTGCAGGGCCCTCCAAGCATGCCGACTAGGCGTAGGTTTTAGTGGAAGTGAGGTCGTTTTCATTGGAGGGGTGAGGCCTTACATTGAACTACACCCATATTCAGTGATCGCTTGGCACAGGCCTGTGTTCGACGGCGAACGCAAGATGGATGCACGCCTCGAGGTTATCGTCTGCTAGGCAGGGACCCAACACGCCACACCAAGCATGAAATCCAAGCCCATCCGACTCATTCTTCACGCGTTCATCGCCCTGTCAGCAGGCCCGACCATCGCCGGAACGATCACCTGCACCCCCGCCCCGAGCAGTTCTGGCCCGGCCCCCTGGATCCGCAAGATCGCCATCGACGAGCACTCTCGCACCGTCAACATGGACATCGTCCGCCACAGGACTAAGGACGCGGACACCATGGGCAAGATGAGGGCTGAATTGCTGAGCATGGACGAGATCCAGGGCGGGGAGCCCGCCTACGTCTTCAATGCGATTCCCGTCTCGGGCGACGAGGTCACGAGCCTCTTCAAGCTGTTCAAGGCAGGCGAATGGCGGTTGATAAGCGCCGGGGTGGTGTTCATCGGCAAGGTGCCGACGCTGCGGGCAATCGAGCCGGGCAGGGTCTTCGATTGCAAGCGCTCGGACCTTGGATAGCCTGGCTGAAGTCGTTTCCTAAAATTTTTTCGAACGCTGCCTCTTTCGCGGGCATCGTGTTGCAGGCCACGCCAGACAACGCTTCCGAGCGATGCACACACAGTTTTCCACAACGTTGTCCCCATCGAGACGGGAAAACGTGTCATGGCCTTGTGGTATGGCGCGGTCAAGGAGAAAAAGGGTAGGGCGAGGGTAGGCGCGCGCCGACAGACTCGGCGGCGCGCGGGGAGGAACATGAGCTGCACCGCATCCCTGCGGAAAGGAGCGTGAAATGACGTTCGACTTCTTGTTTCGCCCGAATCACACCGCGTACCTCCGACGCGCGGCGGCCCTCCTGGAAGAAGCCCAGATGGCGCGCATCGAGCATCAGGCGGCGGCAGAGCATCACAGCGCACTTGCCCGGATGTACGCCGAACGCGTCAGGCGTCTTGAGAACGAGCTCTATCGCCAGCCGCAGGGCGCGGCGCACGCAGGAGGGTTGGCGGCGGAAGCCGGCTCCCCGGACGAGCGGCCCCAGCTGTATTCGCTGGACGGAAGCCGCAAGCCCGGGCTGACCTCGGCGAGCTGAGGCGGCGAGGCTGGCTGCCGACTCCGGCACCGGCTGGGGTCGCGTTGCGGCGCGGCAGGCAAAAAAATACCCGCCGAAGCGGGTTCGAGTAGCCCTGGTGGGCCTGCTCTAAGCACTGACAGAGAGCTCTTCTTTTATGCGGCCCTGTTGCGTGACAGCATCGGTATCGTCGGCGCTCGCCTTGGGTGCGTGTGTCAGCCGGAAACAGGTAGTCGCCGTAGGACACTTATTAAAACGTGAACTATTTGGCAGTTTTGCGGGGTTGCCGGGCCTTTGGTGGGTATGCGGGCAGATTCGTCGATTCGAAGTGTCGGTGCCGTCCGACAAGGCCGCGGCGCACGAAGCCCTAGATTTTGCTGGCTCGCTTTTGAAATGCGAGTTCTCTGTGCGTGACAGCACTCAAGAGGTTCAACCCAGCCTAGCGCTGGGTTTTTTTTTTTTTTGCGCGGGGCCTCGTCGTCGCCCTCTCTTCAGAAAAGCTCGAACCGGAAGGTGGTCGTCTGCGGCTGGCTGAGAAGCGGCGTCGCGATCTCGCTCGCGTGCTCCCATGCTTCGCGCCAGAGGCGGGCGTTGGCGATCTGTGTGTCGCTCATCGAGTCGAGTCCGGATTCGAGCTGGTTCAGCCATGCCCGATAGCACTTCACGAGGCGCGGGGAGGTGCCGATGCGCTGCTCGAGCACCCGCAGGAACGTGAAGCGCACCTCCATCAGGTCACGGATGGTCAGGCTGGAGCCCTCCAGCCTGACTGTGTAGAGCTGCTCGCGGTTGGCTGTGTGATCGAACATCGGACGCGCATGCAACAAGGCTGCGAGCCGACTTGCCAGGGGCGCGATGCAGCCGCGCTTGTCCGAAGGAAGGTCTCAGGCCTTGTCTCTATCTGGATAGAAAGGGGGTGACCGGAAATATTAGCCAAGCACCTGTTGTGCGAAATGGAATCCGGGTTCCGGTTTGTCGCTATGCCTGAATGCCTTGCGCGCCAACGGCACTCGCTGTAAACGCCGGTGTCGCTCAGCGAGCCGGCTACCGCAGGAACACGTGTTCCATGAACTGCCTGATCGGGTACTGGATCACCGTCTGCACCTTCGCCGGCAGTTCCAGCGGCCGCATCAGCATCTTGAGCGTGGTGCCCGCGCTAAGGTGGGAGCGGATGGTGCTGTTCATGTCGGCGCTCAGGCGCTGCACGTAGGCCGTGTCGTCGGCTCGGTCGGGCGAGCGCGTTCTTACCACGTGGCGGATCGCGCAGTCGGCATCCTCGCTCTTGAGTTCGAGCGTGCGCCGGCCGATGGTGCCCATCACGCGCAGGCGGCCCAGCTTCTCCTGCTCGCGGTAGCGCCGGTAGTAGCGGTAGAAGTGCTTGTAGTGATTGACCTCGTCGGTCGCGATGCGGGTCGCCAGGTCCTGCAGCACGGGCTCGTCGGTGCTGCGGGCCATGGCGCGGTAGTAGGTGGCGGTGCCGGTCTCGACCACGCAGCGGGCGGTCATCTCGAGGGCTCGGGTGGGGGCGAGCAGCTCGACCTTGCAGTAGGTCGCGTACTCCTCGAGAAAGTTGCGATAGGCGGTGTCCCAGTCGAACTCGGGCCACACGTGGCGCACGTAGGCGCGCAGGGCCTTGCCGTGCTGGAGTTCCTCGAGTTCCCAGTGCTGCGAGAGCCAGTCGGTGACCTCTTCGTCGCCCCGGAAGAAATCCACCAGGTTGTGCGTGTACAGGTCCGAGCCGCTTTCGATGAAGGAAGCGGAGGTCACCAGGTAGAAGAGGTTCTCGTCCGGGCGAACCTTGTCGAGCGCGATGCGCGAGAAATCCAGGTCTTCGATCGTCCAGTGCCGTTCGGCATCTTGGCTTGCCATGCGAACTCCTTGATCTTTTTGTCCGTACAAGTACGGATGGCGCAGACCGTCTTTGGTTCTCGTTTTTTGCGCCAGGACACATATTAGCCGTGGAGTCCGGATCGTGCCGTCTTCCGGGAGGCCCCGGCCGGCGCGGGCGGCATGGCCAAACCTATAATCGTTTGTTCAAGCAAATCAAGCAGTTAGGCCGGTTCGCCGCAGTGGGTTCGACATGAGGGTCGCCATCGCCGCGCCGCCCTCGACGGCAGAAGACGAATCCAAAGATGAGCCAGCCCACATTCACGGTCGCGGACATCCGCAAGACCTTTATCGATTTCTTCGCCTCCAAGGGCCATACGGCGGTGCCGTCGAGCCCGCTCGTGCCGGGCAACGACCCGACGCTGATGTTCACCAATTCGGGCATGGTGCAGTTCAAGGACGTGTTCCTCGGCACCGACAAGCGCCCCTACAACCGCGCAGCCTCCGTCCAGGCCTGCCTGCGCGCTGGCGGCAAGCACAACGACCTCGAGAACGTGGGCTATACCGCCCGCCACCACACCTTCTTCGAGATGCTGGGCAACTGGAGCTTCGGCGACTACTTCAAGCGCGAATCGCTCACCTGGGGCTGGGAGCTGCTCACGCAGGTCTACAAGCTGCCGGCCGAGAAGCTGCTGGCCACGGTCTACCACGAGGACGACGAGGCCTACGACATCTGGACCAAGGAAATCGGCCTGCCCCCCGAGCGCGTGATCCGCATCGGCGACAACAAGGGCGGCAAGTACAAGTCCGACAACTTCTGGATGATGGCCGACACCGGCCCCTGCGGCCCCTGCTCCGAGATCTTCTACGACCACGGCCCGCACATCCCCGGCGGCCCTCCGGGCAGCCCCGAGGAAGACGGCGACCGCTTCATCGAGATCTGGAACCACGTGTTCATGCAGTTCGACATGCAGGAAGACGGCAGCGTGGTCAAGCTGCCTGCGCCCTGCGTCGACACCGGCATGGGCCTGGAGCGCCTGGCCGCGATCCTGCAGCATGTGCACAGCAACTACGAGATCGACATCTTCGACGCGCTGATCAAGGCCGCCGCACAGGCCACCGGCACGCAGGACCTGTCGAACAACTCGCTCAAGGTGATCGCCGACCACATCCGCGCCACCTCGTTCCTGGTGGCCGACGGCGTGATCCCGTCGAACGAAGGCCGCGGCTACGTGCAGCGCCGCATCATCCGTCGCGCCATCCGCCACGGCTACAAGCTGGGCCAGAAGAAGCCCTTCTTCCACAAGCTGGTGCCCGAGCTCGTACGGCTCATGGGCGCGGCCTACCCCAAGCTGGTGGCCGATGAAAAACGCATTACCGACACGCTGAAGGCCGAGGAAGAACGCTTCTTCGAGACGCTGGCCAACGGCATGGAAATTCTCGACGCCGCACTGGCCGGCGATGCCAAGACGCTGCCGGGCGACGTGGCCTTCAAGCTGCACGACACCTACGGCTTTCCGCTCGACCTGTCGGCCGACGTGTGCCGCGAGCGCGGCGTGAGCGTCGACGAGGCCGGCTTCAACGCCGCCATGGAAAAGCAGAAGGCAGCGGGCCGCGCAGCCGGCAAGTTCAAGATGGACCGTGCCGTCGAATACGCCGGCGCGGGCAACACTTTCACCGGCTACGAGAGCCTGGAGGAAAGCGCCAAGGTCGTCGCGCTGTACCTCGAAGGCGTGGCCGTCAATGAGCTGAAAGAAGGCCAGAGCGGCATCGTCGTGCTCGACACCACCCCCTTCTATTCGGAAAGCGGCGGCCAGGTCGGCGACCAGGGCGTGCTCGTCGCCGAAGGCGTGCAGTTCGGCGTCGAAGACACGCAGAAGATCAAGGCCGACGTGTTCGGCCACCACGGCACCCAGACCCAGGGCACGCTGAAGGTTGGCGACGCGGTCAAGGCCGCGGTCGACACTGCGCGCCGCGCCGCGACCATGCGCAACCACTCGGTCACCCACCTGATGCACAAGGCCCTGCGAGAAGTGCTGGGCGGTCACGTGCAGCAGAAGGGCTCGCTGGTCGATGCCGACAAGACGCGCTTCGACTTCGCGCACAACGCGCCCGTCACGCACGAACAGATCCTCGAGATCGAGAAGCGCGTGAATGCCGAGATCCTCGCCAACTCCGAGACGCACGCCCGCGTGATGGACATGGAGTCGGCCCAGAAGACCGGCGCGATGATGCTGTTCGGCGAGAAGTACGGCGAGACCGTGCGCGTGCTCGACATCGGCACCAGCCGCGAACTGTGCGGCGGCACCCACGTGGGCCGCACGGGCGACATCGGCCTCTTCAAGATCGTGAGCGAAGGCGGCGTGGCCGCCGGCGTGCGCCGCATCGAGGCCGTCACCGGCGCGAATGCGCTCTCCTACCTGCAGGACCTCGAATCGACCGTGCACAGCGTGGCCGCCACCCTCAAGTCGCCGGCCGCCGAACTGCAAGGTCGGCTCTCGCAGGTGCTGGAGCAGGTGAGGGCGCTCGAACGCGAAGTGGGCGCGCTCAAGGGCAAGCTCGCCTCGTCGCAGGGCGACGAACTCATGTCGCAGGCCGTGGACGTCAAGGGCATCAAGGTGCTGGCCGCCAAGCTCGACGGCGCCGATGCCAAGACGCTGCGCGAGACCATGGACAAGCTCAAGGACAAGCTCAAGACGGCTGCCATCGTGCTGGCAGCCGTCGACGGCGAGAAGGTGCAGATCGCTGCTGGCGTCACGGCCGACAGCACGGCCAAGGTCAAGGCCGGCGAGCTGGTCAACTTCGTGGCCCAGCAGGTCGGCGGCAAGGGCGGCGGTAAGGCCGACATGGCCATGGCCGGCGGCACCAACGCGGCAGGCCTTCCGGCCGCGCTGCAGTCGGTGCAGGCCTGGGTCGCCGAACGCGCCTGACGATATCCACGCCGCCGGCTTCACCACCCATCACCCAAGACGAAAAGAAAGCACAAGCACTTCATGCCAGACGCGATCCCCGGTGAAGTGCTTGTGATGGGGGCCGGCACCATCGGGTGCTTCATCGGCGGGAGCCTTGCGGCGGCGGGCGTGCTCGTCACCTTCGTCGGCCGTCCGCGCGTGCTCGAGAAGCTCGCCAGGCATGGCCTGACGCTCACCGACATCGATGGAGCGAAGCACACGCTGCCTGCCGACAAGCTGCGCCTGTGCGGGCAGGTTCCCGCCGGTGCGCGGCCTTCGCTGGTGCTGCTGTGCGTGAAGAGTGGCGCCACCGCCGAGGCCGCGGGCGAGCTGGCCTTCGCGCTGCCGGCGGGCACCGCGGTGATCTCGCTGCAGAACGGCATTTCCAACTGCGCGGCCGCCGCGCAGACCGGCCCTTCGCTCAATGTGCGCGCCGGCATGGTGCCCTACAACGTGGCCGAGATCGGCCCGGGCGCCTTCCACCGCGGCACCGGCGGCCGGCTGGCCGCCGAGGACGATGCGGCGCTGCGCCCCTGGCTTCCCATCTTCGAGCGCGCCGGCGTGCCGCTCGACCTGCATGCCGACCTGCTGCCCGTGCAGTGGGGCAAGCTCATGCTCAATCTCAACAACCCGGTCAACGCGCTCTCGGGCCTGCCGCTGCGCGATGAACTGATGCAGCGCGGCTACCGCCGCTGCTTCGCGTCGCTGATCGACGAGGCGCTGGGCATCCTCAACGTCGCGGGCATCGCGCCGGCGCAGGTCGCGGCGGTGCCGGCGCACAGGCTGGTGAGCCTGCTGCGGCTGCCGGACTGGATCTTCCGCATCGTCGCGGCGCGCATGCTGCGCATCGACGCCAAGGCTCGTTCCAGCATGGCCGACGACCTTGCACTTGGCCGTCGCACCGAGATCGACGCGCTCAGCGGCGAGGTGGTGCGCCTCGCGCAGGAGCACGGCCTGAGCGCGCCGCGCAACGCGCGCATGGTCGCGCTGCTCGAGGCGTGGCCGCAACAGCCGAAGCGCTGGACGGCACGGCAATTGCAGGACGCGCTGGGCCTGTAGCGTCCGGCCCTGTACCCTCGGCTGCGTCACGGCAGCTTTCAAGGGGTTGTTCTCATGCAGGTCCTGATTCTCGGCAGTGGCGTCATCGGCACCTCGATCGCGTACTACCTCGCGCGTGCCGGTCACGAGGTGACGGTGCTGGAGCGCCAGCCGGCGCCCGCGCTCGAAACCAGCTTCGCCAATGCGGGTGAGGTTTCTCCCGGTTACTCGGCGCCGTGGGCCGCGCCCGGCGTGCCGATCAAGGCCGTCAAGTGGATGCTGATGCAGCACAGCCCGCTGGTCATCAAGCCCATGCTCGATCCGGCCATGTGGCGCTGGGGTCTCGCGATGCTGCGCAACTGCACGCAGGCGCGCTACGAGATCAACAAGAGCCGCATGGTGCGGCTCGCCGAATACAGCCGCGATTGCCTGAAGGCGCTGCGCGCCGACACCGGCATCGCCTACGACGAGCGCATGCAGGGCACGCTGCAGTTGTTTCGCACGCAGCAGCAGCTCGACGGCACCTCGAAGGACGTCGAAGTGCTCCAGGCCTCCGGCGTGCCCTACCAGTTGCTCGACCGCGAAGGCTGCGTGCAGTACGAGCCCGCGCTCGCGGCGGTGAAGGGCAAGTTCGTCGGCGGCCTGCGCTTGCCGGGCGACGAGACCGGCGACTGCTTCAAGTTCACGCAGGCGCTGGCGAAGCTGGCTGAAGCCGAGGGCGTGAAGTTCAGGTTCGGCGTGAACATCCAGGCTCTCGAGCACGATGCGGCCAGGGGCGTGACGGCGGTGCGCACCGACGCGGGCAGCTTCACCGCCGAGCGCTATGTGGTCGCGCTCGGCAGCTACTCGCCCGCGCTGGTCAGGCCGTTGGGGATCCGGCTGCCGGTGTACCCGGTCAAGGGCTTCTCGATCACCGTGCCCATCACCGATGCCGGCGGCGCGCCCGAATCCACCGTGATGGACGAGACCTTCAAGGTGGCGGTCACGCGCCTGGGCGACCGCATCCGCGTGGGCGGCACCGCGCAGCTCTCTGGCTTCGACCTGCAACTTAACGAGCGCCGACGCGACACGCTCGAGCACGTCGTGACCGATCTCTTCCCGCGAGGCGGCAACGTGCGCGACGCCTCCTTCTGGACCGGCCTGCGCCCCATGACGCCCGACGGCACGCCGGTGATCGGCGCCACCCGCGTTCCCAACCTGCTGCTGAGCACCGGCCACGGCACCCTCGGCTGGACCATGGCCGCCGGCACCGGCCGCGTGATGGCAGACCTGATCGCGGGCAGGGCGCCCGGCATCGACATGGAAGGCCTCACCGTGGCGCGCTACGGCGGCTGACGCTTCCTCCTCCCTCACGCCAACGCAGGGCGGCCCCAAAAGGCCGCCCTGTTTTCGTTGTGACACAGGGATTCGGGTTTTCCCTTAGTCATGAAGTTGTCTTCTTCGATATTCTTCATGGCGTTCCATTAATAAATCGTTGTTTCTTTAGTGAAACAAAACCCGATCGAACGGACACGATGAAACAGACACGCCGCCATGCCATCGCCGCTGCCATTTCCATGGCCGCCGCTTGCGCCTCTGGACTCGCCTGGGCAGCCGACAGCTACCCGGCCAAGCCGATCACGCTGGTCGTTGCCTATCCGGCCGGTGGCGACACCGACGCGCTGGCCCGGCTCTTCGCCGAAAAGTTGTCGACGCGCGTCGGCCAGCCCGTGGTGGTCGACAACCGCCCCGGCGCCAGCGGCATCATCGGCAGCGCCTATGTGTCGAAAGCCACGCCCGACGGCTACACGCTGCTGCTCGCGCCCAGCACCTTCTCGATCGCGCAGCTGGTGCTGAAGACCAACGGCTCGGGCTACGACGTGCTGAACGGCTTCACGCCCATCGTGCAGACGGGCAGCCAGCCGCTGTTCCTGGTGTCTGGCGGCAACAGCGGCTTGGCCGGGCTGAAGGACGCCGTGGCGGCCGGCAAGGGCGGCAAGTCGTTGAGCTACGCGAGCCCGGGCAGCGGCTCGCCGATGCACATCCTCGGCGAGATGTTCGCCCGCGCCTCGGGCGCCAGCCTCGCGCATGTGCCCTACAAGGGCGTGGCACCGGCCATCAACGACGTGCTGGGCGGCCACGTGCCCGTCACCTTCATCACGCTGGGCCCCGTGGCGCCATACCTCGCCAACGGCAAGCTGCGCCCGCTGGCCGTGGCCTCGGCCCAGCGCTCGCCGCTCGCGCCCAACGTGCCGACGCTGGCCGAGCAGGGCTACAAGGATGTCGAGGTGACCGCCTGGAACGGCCTCTGGGGCCCGCGCAACCTGCCGCCCGAGATCGTGAAGACGCTCAACGGCCACTTCAACGAGATCCTGAAGATGCCCGAGATCGTCTCGCGCATGGCCGTGCTCGGCACCACGCCCGTGGGCGGCGACGCCGACGTGCTCGGCAAGACCAACGCCGCCGACTACGCGCGCTTCGGCAAGGTCATCAAGGAGCTCGGCATCCAGGCCGACTGACCTGCACGACCGATCCACGCACCTCACTCTCATGACCGAACTCAAAGCCATCGCCGACCCGTCCAGCCTGCAGGCGCTGCTGGCCGAATTGCCCGCCAACCTGCTGGCCGGCCGCCGCGTACTCGTGACCGGCGGCGCACGCGGCCTGGGCCTCGCCTTCGCGCAGTGCATCGCCGCCGCGGGCGCGAGCGTGGTGCTGGCCGACATCCTCGGCGAGCTGGCCGAGACCGAGGCGAAGGCGCTGCGCGACGCCGGCCGCAATGCCCACGCGCTGCCGGTCGACCTGTCGAATCCGGGTTCCATCGTGGCTTGCGCCGACGAGGCGATCCGCCTGCTCGGCGGCCTCGACGGGCTCGTCAACAACGCGGCCATCACCAACTCGGGCGGCAAGGACGCGCACCAGCTCGAGATCGACATGTGGGACCGCGTGATGAACGTCAACGTGCGCGGCAGCTGGCTCATGGGCCGCGCCTGCCGCGCCGCGCTGGCCGAGAGCGGCCGCGGCACCATCGTCAACCTCGCCTCCGACACCGCCCTGTGGGGTGCGCCCAACCTGCTGGCCTATGCGTCGAGCAAGGGCGCCGTCATTTCCATGACGCGCTCGCTGGCGCGCGAATGGGGCGGCGACAACATCACCGTCAACGCCGTGGCGCCCGGCCTCACGCTGGTGGAAGCCACCGAATACGTGCCGATGGCGCGCCACCAGAAATACCTCGAAGGCCGCGCCATTCCGCGCGAGCAGCAGGCCGCCGACGTGTGCGGCGCCACCGTCTTCCTGCTTTCCGGCCTCGCGCGCTTCGTGACGGGCCAGTTGCTGGCCGTCAACGGCGGCTTTGCGATGCACTGAAAGCACGCCCCGATTTTTCCGACCAAGGAGTGAACCCGATGAGCGATCTGTCCGAACAGCAGAAGATCAACGAAACCGCCGCCAGCAGCCTGGCGCAGCCCGAAGGCAGCAGCCTCGCGGAGTGGATGAACACCCGCATCGCGCGCTACGAAACCCGCAAGTACGACTGGGACGCGCTAAAGTTCCAGGCCGACTTCGACCCCAAGTTCCGCCGCGCCCAGATGCGCTACGTGGGCACCGGCGGCACCGGCGTCGCGAAGGACGTCAACACCGTGCCCGCCGAGCACTTCACCTTCTCGACCATGGTGATCCCCGCCGGCCACGAAGGCCCGCCGCACCTGCACACCGACGTGGAAGAAGTGTTCTTCCTGATCCGCGGCAAGCTCAAGGTGGTGATCGAGAAGGACGGCGAGCGCTTCGAGACCATCATGACCGACCGCGACCTGATCTCGGTGCCGCCCGGCGTGTACCGAGAAGAGATCAACATCGGCGACGAGGACGCGCTGATGTGCGTGATGCTCGGCGCGAAGAAGCCGGTGACGCCGACCTATCCGGCCGATCACCCCCTCGCGAAGATCAAGCGCTGAACGGGCTGGCCATGAGCAACGCCGCCGCATCCGATGCACTGACCCTGCCGGCCTCCAAGCTGGCACGGCTCGACGCCGACTTTCCGGCCCGCGATGTCGCGGTCGGTGGCGGCGCCGTGGTGTCGGTGCGCGAGTGCGGGCAGGGCCCGGCCGTCGTGTGCCTGCACGGCATCGGCTCGGGCGCCGCGTCTTGGATCGACACCGCCGCGTTGCTCGCGCCGCAGGCCCGCGTGATCGCGTGGGACGCGCCGGGCTACGGCTGTTCGACGCCGCTCGAGGTCGACTCGCCGGCCGCTGCCGACTACGCGGCACGCCTGGGCGCCTTGCTCGATGCGCTGGAAATCGACTCGTGCGTGCTGGTCGGTCATTCGCTCGGTGCCATTACCGCAGCGTCGGCCGCGCGCAGCGATTCGCGCATCCGTCGCCTCGTGCTCGTCAGCCCGGCCATCGGCTATGGCGCGGCTTCCCGCGCGGAAGCCCGCGCCAAGGTCCGCACCGAGCGCCTTGCCACGCTCGACGAACTCGGCATCGCCGGCATGGCCGCGAAGCGCTCCGGCCGGCTGGTTTCCGATAAGGCCACCGGCCACGCCCGCCAGTGGGTGCGCTGGAACATGGGGCGCCTGAACGACCGCGGCTATCGCCAGGCCATCGAGCTGCTGTGCAACGCCGACCTGCTGTCGGACCTGCCGCCGCCCATGCCGGTGCGCGTGGCCTGCGGCGCGCTCGACGTGGTCACGCCGCCGTCGGCCTGCGAAGAAGTCGCGCGCAGGTGCGGAGTGCGGCTCGAATTGGTGGACGATGCGGGCCACGCCGGCTATGTGGAGCAACCACAGGCCGTCGCCAAGCTGCTGCGCGAATCGATCGCCGGCTGACCGCAACCCACACAGAGACATCCGAGGAAGGAACCACTGGCATGGCCAACAACAACGACGGCAACGAAGCGATGGAAGAGGGCGCCGACCGCTACAACGTACCCGCGCTGGAGCGCGGACTGCGCGTGCTGTGCGAGTTCAGCCGCGAAAGCCGCACGCTCTCCGCGCCCGAGCTGGCGCGCCGCTTCGACCTGCCGCGCTCCACCGTCTTCCGCCTGCTCACCACGCTGGAGAACATGGGCTTCCTCGAGCGCACCGAAGGCGGGCGCGACTACCGCCTGGGCCTGGCCGTGCTGCGCCTGGGCTTCGAATACCTCGCTTCGCTGGAACTCACCCAGCTCGGCACGCCGCTGCTCAACCGCCTGTGCGACGAGCTGCGCACGCCCTGCAACCTGGTGGTGCGCGACGGCCGCTCCATCGTCTACGTCGCCAAGGTGGCGCCGCCCACGCCCTTCGCCAGCTCGGTCACCGTGGGCACGCGGCTGCCGGCCCATGCCACGGTGCTGGGCCGCATCCTGCTCGAAGACCTCACGCTGCCGCAGCTGCGCGCGCTCTACCCCGAAGAAAAGCTCGAGACCTTCTCGCCGAGCACTCCTAAGACCGTGAACGAGCTCTTCGACATGGTGCAGGCCGACCGCCAGCGCGGCTACGTGCTGGGCGAGGGCTTCTTCGAATCGAACATCTCGAGCATCGCCGCGCCGGTGCGCGACCACAGCGGCCATATCGTTGCCGCCCTGGGCGCCACCGTCACCGCCAGCCACATCGAGGAAAGCCGCATCGACGAGATGGTGCAGCGCGTGCGCGTCACGGCCGACGAGATCTCCGGGCTGCTCAATTACTCGCCTGCGCGCACCGCCAAGGTGGTGCCGCTTCGCTCCGCATGACCCTGAAACCATGACAGACCAGGCTCTTCCTTCCTCTTTCTTTGCCGCCGATGCGCTGGCCGGCCGCGTGGCCGTGGTCACGGGCGGTTCGTCGGGCATCGGCCTGGCCACCGTCGAGCTGCTGCTCGGCTGCGGCGCCGCGGTCGCGCTGTGCGGTCGCAATGCCGAACGGCTCGACGGCGCCGTGGCCGGCCTGCGCAGGCAGTTCCCGGACGCGAAGCTGTTCGCCCAGCCTTGCGACGTGCTCGACGCCGCCTCGGTCCGCTCCTTCGCAGCCGCCAGCGAAGCCGCGCTCGGCCCGGCCTCGATGCTGGTCAACAACGCGGGGCAGGGCCGTGTCTCCACCTTCGCCGACACCGACGACAAGGCCTGGACCGAAGAGCTCAACCTGAAATTCTTCTCCGTCATCAACCCCACGCGCGCCTTCCTGCCGCAACTCACCGCGCAGCGCGCGGTGCTGGGAGATGCCTCCATCGTCTGCGCCAACTCGCTGCTGGCGCGCCAGCCCGAGCCGCACATGGTCGCCACCTCGGCCGCGCGTGCCGGCCTGCTGAACCTCGTGCGCTCGATGGCCACCGAATTCGCGCCGCAGGGCGTGCGCGTCAACGGCATTCTGATCGGACTCGTGGAGTCGGGCCAGTGGCGCCGCCGCTTCGAGGCGCGCGAAGACAAGTCGCTCGACTGGGCCGCATGGAGCGGCCAGCTCGCGAAGAACAAGCACATCCCGCTGGGTCGCCTGGGGCTTCCATCCGAAGCCGCTCGCGCGATCCTTTTCCTCGCTTCGCCCCTCGCGTCGTACACGACGGGCAGCCACATCGACATTTCCGGAGGCCTGTCACGCCATGCATAACCCCAGCAACACCGTCACCGTCGGCGCCGTCGTCGCCGCCTTTCTCGAACAGTGCGGCGTCAAGGCGGCCTTCGGCGTGATCTCGATCCACAACATGCCGATCCTCGATGCCTTCGCGCAGCGCGGCACGGTGCGTTTCATCTCGGCGAGGGGCGAGGCCGGCGCGGGCAACATGGCCGACGCCTACGCACGCTCCACCGCCAGCCTGGGCGTGTGCATCACCAGCACGGGGCCTGCCGCGGGCAACATCGCGGGCAGCATGGTCGAGGCCCTGACGGCCGGCGCGCCGCTGCTGCACATCACCGGGCAGATCGAGACGCCGTACCTCGACAAGGGCATGTCGTACATCCACGAGGCGCCCGACCAGCTCACCATGCTCAAGGCCGTGTCGAAGGCCGCGCTGCGCGTGCGCAGCGTCGAGACGGTGCTCGGCACGCTCAAGCGCGCGGTGCAGCTCGCGCTGACGGCGCCGACCGGCCCGGTCAGCGTCGAGATCCCGATCGACATCCAGTCGGCGCTGACCACCATGCCGGCCGACCTGTCGCCGCTGCCCATCGAGCGCCCGGTGCCGTCCGCCGCCGCACTCGACGCGCTGGCCGCGCGCCTCGCCGTTGCCCGCCGCCCGATGCTGTGGGTCGGCGGCGGTGCCCGCCACGCCCGCGCCGCCATCCAGCGCCTGCAGAAGCTCGGCTTCGGCGTCGTCACCACGACGCAGGGCCGCGGCACGGTGCCCGAGGACGACGCCGGTTCGCTCGGCGCCTACAACATCCAGAAGCCGGTCGAGGCCCTGTACCAGACCTGCGACGCGATGCTCGTGGTCGGTTCGCGCCTGCGCGGCAACGAGACGCTCAAGTACGAACTGAAGCTGCCCCGCCCGCTGTACCGCATCGACGCCGACGCCGCAGCCGAAGGCCGCTGCTACGCGTCCGAAGCTTTCGTCTGCGGCGATTCCGCGCTGGCCCTCGAAGGCCTGGCCGACCGCCTCGAAGCCGCCAAGTACAAGGCCGACCCGCAGCTGCTGGTCGACCTGCGCGCCGCGCATGACCAGGCGGTCGCGGCGCTGCGCGACGGCCTCGGCCCGTACGCCGAACTCGTGCGCCAGCTCCAGTCTGCGGCTGGCCGAAACTTCAACTGGGTGCGCGACGTGACCGTCTCCAACAGCACCTGGGGCAATCGCGAGCTGCGCGTCTTCGAACCGAGCGCCGGCGTGCACGCCACGGGCGGCGGCATCGGCCAGGGCATGCCGATGGCCATCGGCGCCGCCATCGGCGCGGCGGTGACCGGCTCGGGCCGCAAGACCTTCTGCCTGGCCGGCGACGGCGGCTTCATCCTGAACCTGGGCGAGCTGGCCTGCATGGTGCAGGAGAAGGCGCCCATGGTGATCGTGCTCATGAACGACAAGAGCTACGGCGTCATCAAGAACATCCAGGACGCGCAGTACGGCGGCCGCCAGTGCTATGCCGAGCTGCACACGCCCGACTACGACCTGCTGTGCAAGTCGATCGCGCTGCCGCATGCCCGCGTGCAGGACCTGGCGGACCTGCCCGCCCGCCTCGGCGAGGCGCTGGCGAGCGAAGGCCCGTTCCTGCTGGAGATCGACATGCTCTCGATCGGCAGCTTCAAGACCACCTTCGCCGGCCCGCCGACCAACACGGTCACGCAGATCCCGGCGCTCGGCACGGCCGGCAAGTGAGCGAAGCCCGTTCCATGTCCACCCCCACGCGCATCGCACTCGTCGGCTGCGGAGCCATCGGCACCTCGGTGCTCGAACTGCTCCGCGGCGATCCCGCCCTGAAGGTGGTGGCTGTCGTCGTGCCCGCCGACGCCGTTGCCGCCGCGCAGAAGGCGGCACCCGACGCGCAGGTGGGCAGCGCATTGCCTGCCGCCGGCATCGACCTCGTGGTCGAGACCGCGGGCCATGCCGCCATCGAGCAGCACGTGTTGCCTGCGCTGGCACGCGGCACGCCCTGCGTGGTCGCCTCGGTCGGCGCGCTGTCGGCCGCCGGCTTCGCCGAGAAGCTCGAAGCCGCGGCCATCGCCGGCAAGACGCAGGTGCAGCTGATTCCGGGCGCCATCGGCGCCATCGACGCGCTCGCCGCCGCCCGCATCGGCGGCCTCGACAGCGTGCGCTACACCGGCCGCAAGCCGCCGCAGGCCTGGAAGGGCACGCCGGCCGAGCAGGGGCGCGACCTCGGCGCGCTGGCGCAGGAAACCGTGATCTTCGAAGGCAGCGCGCGCGAAGCGGCCTTGCTCTACCCGAAGAACGCCAACGTCGCGGCCACCGTCTCGCTCGCGGGGCTGGGGCTCGACAGGACGATGGTTCGCCTCATCGCCGATCCGGCCACCGCCGAGAACGTGCACACCGTCGAAGCCGAAGGCGCCTTCGGCAGCTTCGAGCTGACCATGCGCAACAAGCCGCTCGCGGCCAATCCCAAGACATCCGCGCTGACCGTGTACAGCGCCGTGCGCGCGCTGCGCAACCGCGTCGCCGCGCTTGCTATCTGAGTAGCTCCATGATTTCTTCCGAACTCCTTCCGATCTGCATCGCCGGCGAATGGCGCCTGGGTGGTGGCGACGTCTACGAAAGCCTGTATCCGGCTACCGGCGAGCCCATCGCGCGCCTGAAGGCCGCGAGCCTTGCCGACGTCGAAGAGGCCATTGCCGGCGCCGACCGCGCATTCCGCACCAGCGGCTGGGCGCAGCGCCTGCCGCACGAGCGCGCGGCCGTGCTGCACCGGGTGGCGCAACTGATCCGCGAAGAGGCCGAATCGCTCGCGCAGAAGCAGCGCCTGGACAACGGCAAGCCGATCAACGAAACCCGCAACCTCGTGGCCAGCGCCGCCGGCACCTTCCAGTTCTTCGCTGCCGCGCTGGAGACGCTGGAAGAAACCATCACGCCGTCGCGCGGCGCTTTCGTCACCATGAGCGTGCACGAGCCCATGGGCGTGGTCGCGGCCATCACGCCGTGGAACTCGCCCATCGCCAGCGAGGCGCAGAAGCTGGCGCCCGCGCTGGCGGCAGGCAACGCGGTGGTGGTGAAGCCCGCCGAGGTCACGCCGCTGATGGCGCTGGAGCTGGCGCGCATCTGCGAGAAGGCCGGCGTGCCCAAGGGCATCGTCAGCGTGCTGCCGGGCAGGGGCTCGGTGATCGGCGACGCGATCACCAAGCATCCGCTGGTCAAGCGCGTGTCGTTCACCGGCGGCACGACCACCGGCAAGCACATCGCGCACATCGCGGCCGACAAGATGATGCCGGTGTCGCTCGAGCTCGGCGGCAAGTCGCCGACCATGGTGCTCGACGATGCCGACGTCGACCATGCGGTGAACGGCGTGCTCTACGGCATCTTCAGCTCGTCGGGCGAGTCGTGCATCGCGGGCTCGCGCCTGTTCGTGGCGCGCGGCATCTACGACGAGTTCCTCACGCGCCTGGCCGAAGGCGCCAACGCGCTGCGCGTGGGCGATCCGGCCTCGGAGCGCACGCAGATGGGCCCGCTCATCACCGCGAAGCATCGCGAGGGCATCGAGCGCTACGTGGACCTCGGCGTGTCCGAGGGCGGCCGGATTCGCACGGGCGGCGTACGCCCGCACGGCGACGGCTATGACCGGGGCTACTTCTACAAGCCGACCATCCTCGAAGGCCTGACGAACAGCGCCCGCATCAGCCAGGAGGAAATCTTCGGCCCGGTGCTCGTCGCCATGCCCTTCGACAGCGAGGAAGAACTGATCGCGCAGGCCAACGACAGCGTCTACGCGCTGGCCGCCGGCGTGTGGAGCCGCGACTTCAAGCGCGCCTGGAAGCTGGGCCGCGCGGTGCAGGCCGGCACGGTCTGGGTCAACACCTACAAGCAGTTCTCCGTGTCCACGCCCTTCGGCGGCTGGCGCGACAGCGGTTTGGGCCGCGAGAAGGGCCGCGAAGGCATCTTCCAGTACATGGAGCAGAAGAGCATGTACTGGGGCACCAATGAACAACCGCTCCCGTGGGCGAACTGAAGAGGACCGCACCATGAGCGTACTTGGCATCGACCAGATCACCTACGGCGCGGACGACCTGCCCGCATGCCGCCAGTTCTTCCAGGACTGGGGCCTTTCGCTGAAGTCGGAGGCCGCCGACGAACTCGTCTTCGAGTGCCTCAATGGCTGCAAGGTCGTGGTGGCCGCGCTGGACAAGCCCGGCCTGCCGCCCGCGATGGAAGAGGGCCCGACGCTGCGCGAAGTGGTGTGGGGCGTGGAGAGCGACGCGGACCTCGACCGCTACGCCGCCGCCATCGCGCAAGACCCGGCCTTCTTCGACACCACGGTGGACGGCGCGCGCCGCATCGGCTGCATCGACCCCAACGGCCTGGCCGTGCGCCTGCAGGTCAGCCGCAAGCACGCGGTGCAGGTCGATTGCGGCGCCATGAACACCTGGAACGCGAAGCTGCGCATCAACCAGCCAGCGCCCATCTACGAGCGAGCCACGCCCATCGAGGTCGGCCATGTAGTGTTCTTCGTGAGCGACGTGAAGACCACCAGCGCCTTCTATGCCGAACGCTTCGGCTTCGTGGGCTCCGACAGCTATCCGAACCGCGGCGCCTTCATGCGCTGCGCGGCCGAAGGCGGCCACCACGACCTGTTCCTGCTGCAGATTCCTTCGGGCAAGCGCGGGCTGAACCATGTGGCCTTCACCGTGCGCGACATCCACGAGGTGTTCGGCGGCGGGCTGCACTTCTCGCGCCGCGGCTGGGAAACGCAGCTCGGCCCGGGCCGCCACCCGGTGTCGTCGGCGTACTTCTGGTACTTCAAGAACCCGGCGGGCGGCCTCATCGAGTACTACGCCGACGAAGACCAGCTCACCGCCGACTGGCAGCCGCGCGAGTTCGAGCCGGGCCCCACGGTCTTCGCCGAATGGGCGGTGGACGGCGGCCTCGACGGCAACACGCGCCGCCAGAAGAACGCGGAAGGCCCCAAGGGCGCCTTCCTGACCGAAAAGAAATGAACTCCCCGACTCTCATGCAACGACGTTTTTCCTTCTCCGTCCTGTTCGCCGCACTGGCGGCCTTCACGCTCGCAGCACCGGTGCACGCGCAGCAGAGCGAGGCCCAGAAGCAGCTCTCGAGCGAGCGCTTCACCATCATCTCGCCGTTCCCGCCCGGCGGTCCGGTCGACACGCTGGCCCGCGTGCTCTCCGACGGCCTCGCCAAGCGCTACGGCCAGGCGGCGGTGGTCGACAACCAGGTCGGCGCGGCCGGCAACATCGGCATGGAGAAGGTCAAGCGCGCCAAGGGCGACGGCCACACGCTGCTGGTGATTCCGGCGGGCAACGTCACCATCAACCCGACGCTGATGCCCAACTTCCCCTTCGACATGGCGAAGGACTTCGTGCCGGTCACCATGCTGGCGAAGGCGCCCAACGTGCTGGTCGCGTCGCCGGCCTCGGGCATCAAGGACGCGAAGCAACTGGTGGCGCAGGCCAAGGCCAAGCCCGGCACGCTGTCGTATGCCTCGCCCGGCGTGGGCAGCGGCCTGCACCTGGCGGGCGAGCTCTTCAAGCAGCAGGCCGGCATCGACATGCTGCACGTGCCCTACAAGGGCACGGCGCCCGCGCTCAACGACGTGCTCGGCGGCTCGGTGCCGCTGATGTTCAGCAACCTGCCGGCGACGCTGCCCTTTTTGAAGAACGGCAAGCTGGTCGCCATCGGCGTGACCGAGGCCAAGCGCAGCGCGGCGGCGCCGGAGATTCCGACGCTGGCGGAGCAGGGTATCCAGGGCGTGACCGTGACCTCTTGGTACGGCCTGATGGCGCCCAAGGGCACGCCGCCCGCCGTGGTCGAGCAGCTCGCCAGGGACGCGGCCGAGATGCTCTCGAAGCCCGACGTGCGCGAACGCCTGAAGCTGCAGGGCATGACCAACGCGGCCATGAAGCCCGCCGAGTTCGCCGCCTACATCCACGACGAGACGGCCGTGTGGGCAAAGATCATCAAGGCCCGCAACATCGTTGCCGAGTAAGCCGGCGCAGGCACGAGGGGACAGACTCATGAAGACCACCACCAGCGAATCCACCATCGGCATCGTCGGCGCGGGCATCGGCGGCCTCGTCGCGGCCATTGCGCTGCGGCGCGCGGGCCACGACGTGATCGTGTTCGAGCAGGCGAAGCAGTTCGCCCGCGTCGGCGCCGACATCAACCTCACGCCCAACGCCGTGCGCGCGCTCGACGGTCTCGGCGTGGGCGAGGCGGCCCGCGTGACGGCAGCGCGCCCGTCGCACCGCATCAGCCGCACCTACGACACCGGCGAGGAGACCTCGCGCCTTGAAATGGCCGACACCGCCGAGCAGCGCTACGGCGCGCCGCAGCTCACCATCCACCGTGCCGACCTGCTGGCGGCGCTGGCCGACATGTTCCCGGCGGAACAGGTGGCGCTCGGCAAGCGGGCCGAGACCATCGCGCCGGACGACAAGGGCGTGAGCATCTCCTTCACCGATGGCACCAGCGCCCGCGTCGGCGCGCTGATCGGCGCCGACGGCATCCACTCGTGCGTGCGCACCGCGATGTTCGGCGCCGAGAGCCCGCGCTTCACCGGCATCGTCGCCTACCGCGCCGTGGTGCCAGCCGAGCGCGTGGCTGGCGTGCCCAACCTGGGCGCCTTCACCAAGTGGTGGGGCCCCAATCCGCAGAGCCAGATCGTCACCTTCCCGCTGAACCGGGGCAAGGACGTCTTCATCTTCGCGACCACACCGCAGGACAGCTGGCACCTCGAGTCGTGGACCGCGCCGGGCAGCGTCGACGAGCTGCGCGAGCAGTACGTGGCCTATCACCCCGAGGCGCGCGCCTTGCTGGATGCCTGCGACACGGTGCTCAAGACCGCGCTGTACGAGCGCGACCCGATGCCCGCCTGGACCAAGGGCCGCATGGCGCTGCTGGGCGATGCCGCTCACCCGATGCTGCCCTTCATGGCGCAGGGCGCGGGCATGGCCATCGAAGACGCGGTGGTGCTGTCGCGCCATCTCGAAGGCGTGGCGATGGCCGACGTGCCTGCCGCGCTGCAAGGCTTCGAGACAGCGCGCATCGAGCGCGCCAGCCAGGTTCAGCTCGGCTCGCGCGGCAACAACTGGCTGCGCGAAGGCGGCAACGCCGACTGGGTCTACGGCTACGACGCCTGGGCCGCGCCGCTCGCAACCCCGGCCATGGCGGCCGCCGCCTGATTCTTCAATTCATTCCGCCCCACGGAGGCCCACGATGCAAACCCAAGACCGCTACCTGCAACCGCACCAGGCGCGCCGGCGCCCCGCGACCACCTACGAAGACCTGCTGGGCGACGTGATCGAGCGCGCCTTCGCGGACGGTATCCACGACCTGCCGGGCCTGGTGCAGCGCCTGAACGACAGCGGCCTCGCCACGCCGGGCGGCCAGCAGTGGACCGAGGAGCTGTATCGCAAGGAGATGGCCGCGCTGGCGGCCTGAGAGGAAGGAACATCATGACCATCGCCATCCAACCCGTTCCCGCTGATCCGGTCGACCATCTGCTCGAGATCGGCCTGAAGGATCTCTGGTACCCGATCTGCCCCTCGCACTTCATCAAGGAGAACCCCATCTCCCTGCGCCGCCTCGGCCGCAAGATCGCGCTGTGGCGCGACGGCGAAGGCGTGCTGCACGCGCTGGAAGACCGCTGCCCGCACCGCGGAGCGCCGCTGTCGCAGGGCGTGGTGCTGGGCGACCGGCTCTCGTGCCCGTACCACGGCGTCGAAGTACGCCATGACGGCGTGGTCACGCGCGTGCCCGGCAGCCCCGGCTGCAAGCTCGAAGGCTCGAAGGCCACGCGGCACTTCCACGTGCAGGAGCGCGCGGGCGCCGTGTTCATCTACAACTCGAAGGAGTCGGTGGACGTGCCGCCGCCGCTGGTGCTGCCCGAGCAGCTGACCGACGAGGCCGAGTACAGCAGCTTCCTCTGCTACACGGAGTGGAAGGGCGACTACCGCTACGTGCTCGACAACGTGATGGACCCGATGCACGGCACATACCTGCACAAGCAGTCGCACTCGATGGCCGAGGGCGATTCGAGCGCCAAGTTCGGCATCCGCCAGACCGACATCGGCTTCGTGTTCGAGAAGGAAGGCCAGCGCAACGTCAACTTCGACTGGACCGAATGGGCCGACACGGGCATTCACTGGATGCGCCTGGAGATCCCGTATCCGAAGACCGGTGGCCCCGGCGGCAACTTCATCATCATCGGCGCCTTCTCGCCGATCGTGAAGGGCATGACGGCCACCTTCTTCTGGCGCGTGCGCAAGCTGGAGCCGGGCTGGCAGCGCGACACATGGCGCTTCCTGTACCGCAACCGCCTGGAAGCGCGCCACTGGCACGTGCTGGAGCAGGACCGCGTGATGCTGGAAGAGATGGAAGCCGACGCCAACCAGCACGAGAACCTGTACCAGCACGACCTGGGCATCGTTCGCCTGCGTCGCCACATGCGCAACCTCGCGGTCGCGCAACTGGCCGAGGCGACCGAAGCCGCAACGGCCTGACGGGGAAGCGATCGCCATGTCTTCTCCAACGCTCAACGCCCTCGTGCACACCATGCGCTACGAGGCCGACGGCATCGTGAGCGTCGAATTCCGGCCGGCCACGCCCGCGGTGGATTTCCCCGCCTTCGAGGCCGGCTCACATATCGACCTGCACCTGCCCAACGGGCTGGTGCGCAGCTACTCGCTGTGCAACCCCTCGAGCGACCGCCAGCGCTACGTGGTGGGCGTGCTCAACGACCGCAAGAGCCGCGGCGGCTCGCGCTACGTGCACCAGCAGCTGCGCGTGGGCATGACGCTGCCCATCTCGGCTCCGCGCAACAACTTCAGGCTGGAAGAGGGGGCCGAGCGCTCGGTGCTCGTGGCCGGCGGCATCGGCGTCACGCCCATCTGGTGCATGCTGCAGCGGCTGGTGGCCATCGGCAAGCCGGTGGAGATCGTCTACTGCGCACGCACCCGCAAGGAAGCCGCCTTCTGCGATGCCATCGAGGCATTGGCGAAGGAGAAGTCGGTGCAGCTCACCTGGCACTTCGACGACGAGAAGGGCGCGCCGCCCGACCTCGCGGAGCTGCTGTCGGACAAGGGCGCCGCCAGCCACTACTACTGCTGCGGGCCCACGCCGATGCTCGATGCCTTCGAGAAGAGCTGCGAGCAGCTGGGCTACGCCAACGCGCACATCGAGCGCTTCGCCGCCGTGCAGGTGGAGGCGGGCGCCGCCGCCCAGGCCTGCGTGGTGGAGTGCGCGAAGAGCGGAAAGAACGTGGAAGTGCCGGCAGGCAAGTCGATCCTCGACAGCCTGATCGACGCGGGCCTCAACCCCGACCACAGCTGCAAGGAAGGCGTCTGCGGCGCCTGCGAGACGGCCGTGCTCGAAGGCGAGGTCGATCACCACGACGGCATCCTCACCAAGATCGAACGTGCGTCGAACAAGACCATGATGATCTGCGTCTCGCGCTGCAAGGGCGCGCGGCTGGTGCTGGACATCTGAACAGGGCCGAAGGCCGACAGAAGAAAACCAACCGAGACAAATCAATGAAAAAGTACCTGATCGCGCTGGCTGCGGCCAGCGGGGCTGGCGGAGCGCTGGCCCAATCTTCCCTCACGCTCTTCGGCGTGGTCGATGCGGCCGTCACCTACACCAAGGGCAGCGGCCCCGGTTCGGCCCACAAGACGCAGCTGACCAACAGCGGCAACATGTTCAGCCGCCTCGGCTTTCGCGGCACCGAAGACCTGGGCGGCGGCTACTCGGCCAACTTCTGGCTCGAGATGGGCCTGCAGAACGACAGCGCACAGGGCTTTCCGTCGAACACCAACAACCAGGCCAGCGGCAACGGGCCGGCGGGCGTCCTGAGCTTCAACCGCCGCTCCACGGTGAGCCTCGCGGGCCCCTTCGGCGAAGTGCGGCTGGGCCGCGACTACGTGCCGGCCTTCTGGAACACCGCCATCTTCGATCCCTTCGGCACGGGCGGCGGCATCGGCGCCAACCAGATCTACTTCTCGGGCCTGGGCGGCCTTGTCGCGCCGACGGGCACGCGCGCCTCGAACAGCATCGGCTACCTGTTGCCGGCCAGCCTCGGCGGCTTCTACGGTCAGGTGATGTACGCGATGGGCGAGAACGACTCGAACTCGGTGCTGCCGGGCACGCAGGTGTCGAACAGGCACGACGGCGACCACACCGGCGCGCGCCTGGGGTACCAGAGCGGCGGGCTCAACATCGCGCTGGCCACGGGCCGCACCCGCTATGCGAGCGGCGACCTGCGCGTGACCAACCTCGGCGCTTCCTACACCTTCGATGCCTCGCTCATGAACCTCAAGCTCACGAGCGAGCTTTACAAGGAGTCGAAGGGCACCACCGATGCCAAGGGCGTGCTGGTCGGCTTCCAGCTGCCCATCGGGCCCGGCGAGATCAAGGCCTCGTATGCGCGCTATCGGGTGGAGCCGGCCGGTGCGTTGCTGAAGCCCACTTCGTCGAAGCTGGCCATCGGCTACGTGCACAACCTCTCGAAGCGCACCGCGCTCTACGCCACCATCGCGCGCATCAGCAACAGCAACGGTGCATCTCAGGCCCTCTCGGGCGCGATCACCGCGCCGAACCGTGCCTCCAGCGGCACCGAGTTCGGCATGCGCCACACGTTCTAGGCGCGCGCCCCCATCACCTTCACCCCGGCAGGACTGGCCATGCAGAGCAGCAGCAACAACAACAGCGGCAAGAGCTTTCGTTGGTACGGCGTCATCACGCTGTTCGTGATCGTCGCGATCTCCTACGTGGATCGCATCAACATCGCGGTGCTCATCACCGACGCGGCCTTTCTGAACCACGTGGGCCTCGCGGCCAGCGATCGCGTGAGCCAGGGCTTCCTGGCGACGGCGTTCATGCTGGGCTACGGCGTGTCGGCCTTCGTGCTCACGCCGTTCTGTTCCGCGCTCTTCGGCGTGCGGCGCAGCCTGGTCTACGGGCTGATCCTCTGGGGCGTGGTGACCTGGGCCTCGCCGATGTTCCACAGCTACGGAATGCTGCTGGCGTCGCGCGTGCTGCTGGGCGTGTCGGAAGGGCCGCTCTTCTCGCTGGCTTCCGCGTACATCAAGGCGCACTTCCGCAGCGACGAGAACGGCAAGCCCAATGCCTTCGTCAACATGGGCACGGGGCTGGGGCTTGCCATCGGCTATCCGCTGGTCGGCTGGCTGCTCACGCAGTTCGCCTGGGACAGCTCCTTCCACGTGCTCGGCGTGCTCAACATCGTGCTGGGCATTCCGCTGGTGCTGGCCTTCGTGCGCATGCCGCCGGGGCACGCCGACGGCGTGAAGCCTTCTTCGTTCGGCGAAGCGATGGCGCGCGTGGGCGGCATCGTGAAGGGCGCGCTGCAGACGCGGCATCTCTTCGTCATCACGCTGCTCACTTCCGCCGCACTGGCCTATCTCTGGGGCAGCAGCAACTGGCTGCCAACCTACCTGCGCGAGGCGCGCGGCTTCTCGATGCGCGAGATGGGCTGGCTGGCGTCGCTGCCGCAGTACGCCACCGTGCTTGCCGTGTTCGTGGGCGGCGTGCTCATCGACAAGGTGGGCCGCGAGCGCGTGCCATTCATCTTCATGGGCGCGAGCGTGGGCGTGGCGCTGTCGGTGCTGATGGCCATCAATGCGCACGACCCGTATGCGGCTGCGTGCTGCCTGGTCGCGGCCAACTTCTTCTGGGGCCTCCAGAGCCCGGCCATTCCGAGCACGGTGCAGTACTGCTCGCGGCCCGAGCACACGGCCAGCGCGTTCGGCGTGACCAATGGCGTGGGCAGCCTCGTCGCCGGCTTCATGCCTGCGCTGATGGGCGGCGTGATCGGTGCGATGTCGCATGGGGCAGGAGCCGGCACCGCTGCATCGGCGTCGTCGGCATCCGGTTTCTTCGCGGGCTTCGCGCTCTTGATCGGCACGCAGGTCGTCGTGTTCGGCTGCGGCTTCATGCTGTGGCTGCGCGACCGCTCGCGCAGCGCGCACACAGTCTCTGGTTCACAGCTTTCATAGGCTTTTCGAAGGCTTGTACCTTCGTACTGTCGTGGTCGGGTCACAGTGCGGCGACCCGATTTCCGTCATCTGCGTGAGCAGGTGTTTCGGCGGCGGAACCATCTTCGTATTGCATGGCATGCGTTGTGTGCCATGACGCCATTCGGCCTATCGCGCGCGAACATTTTGAGAAAGAAAAGTTCCGCGATTCGTTGAGCACGCAGCGCCCATCAGCTACAACTGCGTGACATCAATGGACGAGGGAATGCGCGTGAAATCAACGACAAGAGCCGCAGCAAGTCTTGCCATCGCCGACACGGATTGCGGCGTTTCCGCTTCGCGGAAGCACGTTGCGCCGACGATGCGCATGCACTGACGAAGGCCTTCGCGCTACAAGCCCGCCTCCGCATCCCATCACCCCGCGATTGCCGGGAATGGAACCTCTTACGCCTCGCATCCTGGGACCGCCGCTTCGCGCGCGGTGTGACCCTGCATGACTGTGTGGTCCTGACGAACGACTGAGTTCGCCGGGAGGGCACCGTGTTGCCCGTTTCTTCCGATTCCCCCGTTGTTCATCTCACTCATCACCGCGCGCGTCATGCGCATCGCAGGCTATCCGCCGGCGCATGCGGGACGGCGCATGTTTCTTCTTACCAAGAGTACTCAGAGGCGATCATGAAAAGATTCAATACACCCGTGGTCAATCATCTTGCCATCACCGCAGTGACCCTTGCCGTCCTCACGGCTTGCGGCGGCGGCGGAGACAGTGGTGGCGCTTCGTTGGGCGGTGCAGGCGTTGGCCTCAGCGCACCTTCGGACCAGGTCGTTTCCGCTCCCGTGTCCGATCCTTCCGCCAAGGCGCCGGACGATGGAGTGCCCAACTCGGCGAACAATGCGGTCGCCGCCGTCGACCGTTCTGCCAAGCCGATGGAACTGCCCGACACCGTCTGGCCCAGCAACTACAAGCTGTGGTTCCGCCCCGATGCCGCGCTCAAGACCTTCGTGGGCCGCGGCGACGTGGAAATCGAAGTGCTCAAGCCGGTCGACGCCATCGTCGTCGCCGCGCACAACCTGAACTTCGCCAAGGGCCGCACCACGCTGCGCAAGGTGTCGAACCCATCCGAGGCGATCCCGCTGATTCCCACGCCGCAGACGCTGGGCGACTTCGTGCAGCTGCGCCTGAACGACGGGCAGATCGCCAAGGGCAAGTACCTGCTGCACATGGAGTGGGACGGCAAGATCCAGTTCTCCGACGCCGAGTACTGCCCGCCCGCGGAGGTGGCGCGCAACCCGTTCTGCTCGGCGGCCACGGGCATCTTCAAGGTGGGCCTCTCCACGCCCGAGGGTGTGAGCAGCGATGCCATCGTGACGCAGGGCGAAACGAACTATGCGCGGCAGTGGTTCCCGGGCTGGGACGAGCCGGCCTTCCGCCACACCTTCGAGATCTCGGCCGAGGTTCCGGGCGACTGGAAGACGGTGTCCAACGGCGCGCAGACGGAGGCGACGAAGCTGCCCGACGGCTACCAGCGCGTGGCCTTCGAGAAGACGCCCTCGATGCCGATGTACCTGACCTTCTTCGGCGGCGGCAAGTTCGACATCCTGGCCGACAAGTTCAAGAACCCGCTCGACGGCAGCGAGATGCCGCTGCGCTGGTTCACGCCGCCGGGCCGCTCCGACTGGGCCAAGTTCGCGATGGAGTGGACCAAGGTGTCGATGGACTACTACTACAACTACACGGGCATTCCGCTGCCGTTCAAGAAGTTCGACACCGTCGCGGCCAACGACAGCTACAACAACAAGCCCAACACCGGCTTCGGCGGCATGGAGAACTGGGGCTCGATCTTCGAGTTCGCCGATTCGGTGCTCACCAAGCCTGGCGACACGCCCACGCTGTACTCGGTGACGGTGGTGACGCACGAGGTGGCGCACCAGTGGTTCGGTGACCTGGTCACGCTCGACTGGTGGGACAACGTGTGGCTCAACGAGTCGTTCGCGCGCTGGTTCGAAAGGCGCACCACGATCAAGTTCCACCCCGAGTACTACAGCTTCTCCGACTACGTGCTGGACAAGCACAACGTGATCGTCGCCGACCTGAAGAACACGGCCGTACCGGTGCAGCGCAACCTCAACGACGCGGGTTCGTTCGGCTTCATCAGCCCGTCGATCTTCGTCTACAACAAGGGCAGCCACGTGCTGGAGACCATCCAGAACTACATCGGCGAGGAGGCGATGCAGAAGGGCCTTCGCATCTACCTGAAGGACTACGCCTTCGGCAACGTCACGCCTTCGCGCCTGTGGAGCTCGCTGGAGAAGGCCAGCAACGGCAAGAAGGTGAGCGAGATCGGCGACAGCCTGATCCGCCAGACCGGCATTCCGCTGCTCACGGTGGACGCGCAGTGCGCAGGCAACAGCACCTACGTGAACATCACGCAGGAGTCGTTCCCCAACCAGAACCTGTATCCGGCCTCGACGTGGACCATTCCCGTGACGCTGGCCTACGGCGACTCGATGGAGCAGCGCAAGACCTTCGTGATGTCGAACAACAGCACGCAGCTGGAGCTGCCGGGATGCACGGCGGTGCTGGCCGGACCGACCGGGCAGGACTACTACGTGAGCAACTACAGCTCCCAGTCGTGGAGCGCGCTGCTGGCCAAGGCGCAGAACTTCGCGGGCAACAAGCCGCTGCTGCTGAACATCGAGCGCGACGCGTTCCGTCTGCTGAGCGTGGGCCGCATCACGCAGGCGCAGTACGACCAGATCAAGGGCGTGCTGAACCTGCCGGCGCCGCTGCTGGCCAAGACGCAGGTGAGCGAGCAGAAGATGGCGGCGGTGGCCACCGGTGCGGAGAAGGAGGAGTACCCGCATGCGCTGCGCTTCCAGGGCAGCCTGAAGCTGCGCGACAACGAGAAGCGCTGAACCGCGTTGCCTGAAACCGGCGCGCACCGACCGTACCGCGGGCGGTGCGCGCCCTCTCGACAAGGACCATCATGAACACAGCATTGAAATGGATGGCCGCCGGGGCGACGGCCCTGCTGCTGGCCGCCTGTGGCGCGAACAGCGGCAGCAGCGGCGGCACGCCCGAGGCCGAACTGGTCGGCACCTACGCCGTGAAGCAGAACGGCGCGCTCAAGGAGCTCATCAAGATCGAGAAGCAGGGCGACGGCTACGTGATGCGCGACAAGGTGCGCACGGCCGAGTGGAGCGAGCCGAAGATGACGATGAAGCCCGTGACGCGCGAGCACTGGGCCCGAATCACCACCGACAAGGAGAACACCGCCTTCGTCGGCGTGGCGAGCGAGCAGCTCGGCATCTTCAAGGTGCCGGCAGGCTGGCAGAAGAACGGCTTCCAGACCTCGACCGGCTACTTCCTGTTCTATTCACGCGGGCCGGTGGAGGCGTACAAGCTCTGAAGGTTCAGGCTGCGGGCGCCACGCTCGCGCCTTCGATGCGATGGCGCTTCAGCGCGTCGGCCACGAAACCGCTGGCCTTCATCTCCTCGACGAAGGCCGCGAGCAGCGCCTGCGCTTCGGCGCCGCGGCTGGCGGGCGTGCCCATGGCCTGCTGGATCACCATGAAGCGCCCCGGCAGCACGCGCACGCCGGGCGCGCGCTGTGCCTCGCCTTCGAGCATCTGGCGGATGCCGGCTGCCACTTCGACTTCGCCGGCCCGCAAGGCCGCCAGCGCAGGTGCAGCGCCCTGGAGCCGAACGATCTCGGCCGCCTTGATCTCGCGCGTGAGGAAGAGGTCGTAAGCGCTGCCAGAGCCCACGGAGATGCGATTGCCTTGGGCATCGACCTGCGCGTTGTCCTCGAGCGCCGATGCTTCGGGCACGAGGTAGCTGCCTTCGATCAGCACGTAGGGCGCGGTGAACAGCAGCCCCTCGCTGCGTGCCGGGTCGATGGCGAAGAAGCCGATGTCGGCCTTCTCGTTCTTCACCGCGTCGACCGATGCGGCGGCCTTTTCGAACACCACCAGCTCCACGGCCACGCCCAGGCGCCGCGCGAATTCGCGTGCCAGGTCGATGGAGACGCCCACCGGCTCGCCGGTTGCAGCGTCCTTGTTGGCCAGGATCGGGTTGCCCAGGTTGATCGAGGCGCGCAGCGTACCGCTGGGCGCGAAGGCGGAAACGAGGGCGGGCGTGATCGTCGGCTGCTGTGTCATGGCGTTGCGGCATCGATGGATGGAGATGCCCGCCAGTTTACGGGGCGCCCCGCGCGCGGCCTATGAACCGGCCGGCGTGACGATCCCGAGCGAGCCCAGCGGCCCCAGGGGCAGCCGCACCGTGACGCGCAGGCCCGGCCCCATGCCGGTGTCGGCGAGCGCGATCGCGCCGCCATGCGCATCGACCACCGAGCGCACGATGGCGAGCCCGAGGCCGCTGCCGGTCTGCGTCTGGTCGGGGTCGCGGAAGAAACGATCGAACACCCGCTCGCGCAGCGCCGGCATGATGCCGGGGCCCTGGTCGGCCACCGTCAGCACGGCAACGTCGCCGTCGCGCCGGATGCCCACGCTCACCACCGAGCCCACGGGGCTGTATTTGGTCGCGTTGTCGATCAGGTTGTCGATCATCGAGACCAGGCTGTCGCGATCGCCCATGATCTCGACGGGCTCGTCGTCGACGAGCTCGATCTCCACCTCGCGCACGTGCGCCAGCGCGGAGAGAGCGGCCAGCCGCTCCTGCACCAGGTCGTCGAGTCGCAGCGCGTGTGGTGCGGCTGCACTGGCGTTGCTGCGCATGAGCCGCAGAAGCTGGCCCACAAGGCGCTCGGCGCGCGCATTGCTGCTGAGCACGCGCGCGAAGAGTTCGTCCTGCCGCTCGGTGGGAATGTGCTCGATGAGCAGCGACTGCAGCGCCTCCACGTTGACCCGCATCGCCGCGATGGGCGTGCGCAGCTCGTGCGCCGCGTCGGCGATGAAGCTCTGCTCGCGCGCGATGCTGGCGCGCAATCGTTCCATCAGCGCGTTGAAGTTCTGCACCAGCGGCAGCAGCTCGTCGTGGCGCGGCTGCATCGACACGGGGGCGAGGTCGTGCGGGCCGCGCGAGGCAATCTCGTTGGCCACCTTGCGCCACGGCCGCAGCGCGAGCCGGATCGAGAGCCACGCGGGAAACAGCAGGAAGGGCACGCTGATGACCAGCGGCAGGATGTAGTAGCCGCGCGACTGGAAGGTGAGCCACATCTGCACGGTGCCGGGCGTGACCAGCGTGACGCGCGTCTTGCCCGAGGGCGATTCGATGGTGCGCGCGCGCCAGCTCTTGCCGTCGGCCTCGATGGTCTCGCCCGCGTCGGGGCGCGTGTTGGAGATGCCCTCGGGCAGGCCGCTGGAGCGATAGACCTCGCGGCCGTTCTGCCAGACGACGACGCTCGGCGACATGTAGACGTCGTCGCCGTTGCCGAAGCCGTTGCGCAGGGCGATGTCCATCGCGCGCAGGCTCTCGTATTGCCTGGCGGGCTGGTCGGTGAGGTTGCGCGCCACCACCAGCATGCTGCGCTGCGTGGAATCGATGACGGACAGGTCGTCGGTGAAGGCGGAGCCCAGCAGCAGCCCGACGGCGAGGCTCCACAGCAGCGTCATCATCGCGATCTGCGCGAACATGAGCCGGCGCACCAGCGAGGGCCGCTTGACGCGGCGCCAGCCGCTGCGAAGCAGCCGCGCGGGCGCGCGGGCTATCGAGGCGACCACCGCGTTCATGCCCGCTCCAGCGGCTGCTGCGCGGCGAGGTAGATCACGTAGCCGATGCCGCGCACGGTGCGGATGTAGCCGTCGCCGATCTTGCGGCGCAGGTTGGAGACGTGCACGTCGAGCACGTTGCTGCCCAGGCTCTGGCCCTGCACGGTGCCCTGCGAACCCGCCGCCATCAATTGCTCGAGCACGCGGCGCGCGACCACGCGGTCGGCCCGCCGCACCAGCAGGCTCAGCAGGCGGAACTCGCTGCGCGACAGCGAGACCGGCACGCCGTCGACGCGCACGCGCTGGGTCGGCTCATGCAGCCAGAGGCCGCGCACCTCGAAGGTGGCGCCGTCGCCGCCGTAGCTGCGCCGCGCCAGGGCGCGCACGCGCGCCAGCAGCTCGGCCAGCACGAAGGGCTTGACCATGTAGTCGTCGGCGCCGCTGTCCAGGCCCTGCAGGCGGTCGTGCAGGCCGTCGCGCGCGCTGAGGATGAGCACCGGCAGCCGCGTGCCGTTGCGCCGCAGCCGCTCGAGCACGTCGAGGCCGTCGCCGTCGGGCAGGCCCAGGTCGAGCAGCAGCAGGTCGCAGCCCTCGGTCTCGAGGATGCGCAGCGCTTCTTCTACGCGGCGCACCCACACCACCTCCATCCCCTGGGCCTGCAAGGCGACGCGAATGCCGGTGGCAAGGTCGAAATCGTCTTCGGCCAGGAGGATCTTCATGGCGGGCAATCTACCCGCCGAAGCTGAAGGAATCCCAAAGAAACGCGCGCACGGGCGCGGGAGTCGGAAGGGTGCGAGGCGACGCAATTTCAGCAGACCTTCATCTATGCACTTCACCATCGTGGGTGTTCGTCCAACACCATCAAGAACAGAACGGGACATCGATGAGCCTTTTCGAAGCGCGCCTCTTCGCCGGGAACTTCCGCTCGCCGGAAGCCCATTCCTCGCTGCTGGCTTCGTATGCCCGCGTGCTCGCACGCTGGCCCGTGCCGCATGAAAGCCGCTACATCGAGACGCGCTACGGCCGCGCGCACCTGCTGGCCTGCGGACCCGCCTATGCGCCGCCGGTGGTGCTGCTGCACGGCGGAGGCGGCAACGCCACCACCTGGGTCCACAACATCGCCCGGCTGGCGGGCTCGCTGCAGGTCTACGTGCTGGACATCATCGGCGACGCCGGCCGCACCGAGGGGCGCCGGCCAGCGACGGAAGACGCGTACTGCAACTGGCTCGAAGACGTGCTGATCGGCATCGGAAGGCCCAAGGTGGGCCTTTGCGGTGCCTCCTTCGGCGCATGGCTCGCGGCGGCATACACGCGCCAGACCATGCGCCGCGTCGGCAAGCTCGCGCTGCTGGCGCCGCCGAACCTGGAGTCGATGCGCATCGGCACCGTGCTGCGCGCGGGCCTTGCGGTGGCGTTTCCGAGCGAGCGGCAGGTGCGTGCGTTCCACTCGCTGGTGTCTTCGCCGAAGGCGCCCGAGCCGCCTCCCTGGGCCATGGACGACATGCTCGTGCGCTGGCGTTGCCAGCGGGCCCACCCCCGGCCGCCGGGCCGCATGACCGATGCCGACCTGCGCGTGCTGCCGAAGAACACGCTGCTGATGCTCGGCGAGGACGAAGTGCTGTACGACCCGGTACGCGCATCCGCCCGCGTGAAGGCGCTGGCGCCGCACGTGCGCCTCGAGCTGTTGCCGGATGCGGGCCACACCATTGCCTTCGACCAGGCCGAAAAGGTCGGCGATGCGCTGGTCGAGTTCTTCCTGCGCGACGGCTGGACGCTCTGACGCTGCGCGCTCAGCGCGCCGTCAGCGGCTCCAGCCCGGTCTTGGCGATCGTGGGCGCCGCGGCGGCCGAATTGAGATAGCGGATCAGCTGCCGCGCCGCGTCGGGCTGCTTCGAGGCGGTGGCGACGCCGGCGGAGAACACCGTCACGCGCTGCACTTCGGCCGGCAGCGGGCCGATGTAGTCGATGCCCGCGATGGGCAGCAGTTCGCTCACCTGCTGCAGGCCGAGCGCCACGTCGCCGCGCGCCACCACCGAGCCGACGCGCTCGCTCAGGATGCGCTTGCTCTTGGGCTTGACCTGGTCCTCGATGCCCAGCTTCTTGAGCAGTTCGGTCTCGTAGTAGGTGCCGCTCGCGCTGGCGGAGTAGGCGATCGACGGGGCGGCGATCAGCGTGCGCTTGAGCGCGTCGACCGTGCTGATGTCGGGCTTCGGCGCGCCCTTGCGCACCGCGAAGCCGATGGACGAGCGCACCAGGTCGACCTGGCTGCCGGGCACGACCTTGCCTTGCGCCACCAGCGCGTCGAGCGCGGGGCGCGCGAGGATCACGACGTCGGCGGGCTCGTTGCGCGCGAGGCGGCTGGGAATGGAGTCGTCGGCGTTGCCCATCGAGGCGCCGTACGCGGTCTTGACGCTGCGGCCGCTGCTGCGCTCGAACTCGGGTCGCAGGTCGTTGTAGGCGGCGGTGAAGCCGCCGGAGGTCATGACGTGGATGTCGGCGCCGGCGGCGGGTTGCTTGGCGCTGTTGCCGGTGCCGAGGCTGCCGCAGCCGGCGAGCGCGAGGGCAGCGATCAGCGGGAGCGCGGCGCGGCGGGTGAGGGTGCGAAAAGAGGAAAGGGGCTTCGTCACGATGTCTCCAGAGGGAAAAGGGTGGCGGCGTGGTTGCCGTCTGCCTCTGTCATCGTAGAAGCCGGGGCTGTCATTCGGCCTTCAGCGGATTCGGGGTTATCACTGAGCCGAGGGCTCGTCGGGAGTGCTTTTGCCTGCGTCCGTGGCGGGGAGCCGCCCGCGCCTCGCCAGCCCCTCGCGCAGCAGGAACTCGACCTGCGCATTCGCGCTTCGCAACTCCTGCGCGGCGAGGCGCTCGATCTCGGCCCACAGGGCCGGATCGATGCGCAGGGGATAGGCTTTCTTGCCGGGACTGGCCATCGGGTGAGTACTACGGATCGGAGGGCGCGTACGTCTCGCGCCTCAGGTGTAGAGCGTACCGGTGTTCACCACGGGCTGCGTCTCGCGGTCGGAGCACAGCACCACCAGCAGGTTCGACACCATCGAGGCCTTGCGTTCGTCGTCGAGCACGACGAGGTTGCGCTCCGACAGGCCCCTGAGCGCCGCTTCGACCATGCCGACCGCGCCCGCCACGATCTGGTGCCGCGCGCTCACGATGGCCACGGCCTGCTGGCGGCGCAGCATCACCTGCGCGATCTCGGGGGCGTAGGCGAGGTGGGTGAGCTTGGCGTCGAGCACTTCGACGCCGGCGCTCGCGAAGCGGCGGTTCAGGTCGTCCTTGAGGGCGTCGGCCACGGTGTCGAGACCGGCGCGCAGCGTGGTCTCCTCGCTCGGCAGGTCGTCGCCGCTGTCGTAGGCGTAGAGGGTTGCAAGGTGGCGGATGGCGGCTTCGGCCTGGATGGCGACGAACTTGTTGTAGTCGTCGATCTCGAAGACGGCCTGTGCCGTGTCGTAGACCCGCCAGACCACCGCCGCGCCGATCTCCACCGGGTTGCCGCGCTTGTCGTTCACCTTCAGCGGCGGCGTGTTGAGGTTGCGTGCGCGCAGCGAGATCTTCTGGCCGCTTTGCAGAGGGTTGGTCCAGCGCAGGCCCTCGGAGCGGTCGGTGCCCTGGTACTCGCCGAAGAGCGTGAGGATGATGCCCTCGTTGGGCTGCAGCATGTAGAGACCCGGAACCAGCACCAGGCCGACCACGATCAGCAGGATGCTCATGGGCAGCGGCATCAGGCGCTGCACCATCGCCCAGACGCCGATTGCAATGAGCAGCAGCGCCACCGCGGACACGCCGTAGCCGTTGATCGACCGGTAGGGGCGCTCCTTGCGGACCGGTCGCGGATTGATGTTGAGGGTCTTCTCTGGCATCGATGCCTCCGTTGAAAGTGATATCACTCTAATATCTTTTTGAGGCCAGTCAAGATGTTTTCGATTTCCCGACGACTGCTCAGGATTTCCGTCGCCGCACTGGCGATGGGCCTGCTCGGCGCCGCGCCGGCCAGCGCCACTTCGTGCGCCGGCCGCATCTCTTTCCTCGATTCGGTCGCGGAGGCACGGGGCGAGCCACGCGCCCGCGTGCTCCGGGCGAGGGTGGTGCCCTTCGACCTGGGCGTGCCGGACTACACGCCACCGCCGGATTCCTTCATGTTCGAGCCGATCGAGTTCCTCGACGGCAGGCCCGCCGGCAAGGCCGCGGGCCGCTTCCTGGGCAATGGCGTGCTTCACTACATGCTCAATGTGGCGCCGCCGGGCCGCCTGGAGCCGCTGCCGCAGGGCTCCGAATGGATCGTTCTGGCGTGGGACAACGGCGAGGGCTCCCTGAACGTCGGCGCCTGCGGCTCGATCCTCGAAGTCCGGGGTGACGCGGTGCTCGGCTTCATTCGTGGCGCTCGGACCAGCATCGATACGTCGCAGACCATGCCGTTGCGTGAGCTTCGCCGCCTGCTGCCTGCGCCAAGGTAAAGACGGTTCGCTTTACCCCTGCTTTACGGGTTCGCAACGCAAGCGACAGCCGCCACGCCTGAAATGCGCGGTGGCCCTTCGGTGGGCCGGCACCGAAGGACTCCAGCCATGACGATGAACCGCTCCCTGCAACGCCTCGCGCTCGCCGCTGCCCTTGTGGCCGTGGGCGGCCACGGATTCGCGCAGTTTGGCGGAGGTGGCGCAGGCATGGGCGGCGGCCGGCGCGGCGCGCGGCCCGACAGCACCACGAGCCCGCGCAACGGCGACAGCCTTTCGACGCCCGCAACCGCCGCGGGAAAGATCCGCGACAAGCTCTACGACCTGCGCCTGCAACTCATGATCACGCCCGAGCAATCCCCGCTGTGGGACCGCTTCTCCGACGCGGTATGGGACCTTGCCGGCCGCCCCGGCATGACCGCCGCGGCGCCCTCCGACGACCTCAATGCCGTGCAGTTCGCGCAGCAGCGTGCCGCGCAGGCACAGGACCGCGCACGCCGCACGCAGGCGGTGAGCGATTCGCTCTCGAAGCTCTACGACGCGATGACGCCCGAGCAGCGCCACACGGCCGACCAGAACCTGCCGGCTGTCATTCCCTGAAGCTGCCTGCGCTCAGTCGACGAGATCGAAGCAGCAGCCCGCGTAGTAGGGCTTGTCGCCGCCCTCGACGAAGGGCACCTCGATGGGCTTGCCCTCGTTGCGCCACACGTCGCGCTTGCGGTAGCCGGAACGCGCAAGGTCGGCCAGCAGCTCGTCGTGGTGCTGGATGCGATAGGGGCACACCGCGATGCCGATGCTGTTGAGCGTGTAGATCGTGCGCTCGGGGTGCACGGCGGTGGTGTTCATCACGATGCGCCGGGGCTTCATCGCCAGCTCGGAAAGAATCTTGTCCATGCGCACCGGCAGGTACTGCAGGCTGCCCGACACGTACAGCACGTCGCAGCCGCTCGCATCGCGGTAGTCGGTGGTGAAGCTCAGCTGCTCCGTCGCCTCGCGCTTGACGGCCATCGCCCGGCCGCTCTCGACCACGCCGGGCACGTCGCACACCGTCCAGCGCAGCGTGTCGGGGTAGCTCAGCACGCGGCGGAAGGCGTAGTACTTGATGCCGACGTGCCCGCCCAGGTCGAACACGCGCGTCATGCCCGCGTCGATGGAGCGGCCCAGCCAGAAGAGGCCGGGGTAGTCGTAGAAATAGATCTGCGGGCTGTAGAGCTCGCCCGCGTCGGCGTTGGCATAGCCCACGGCCTTGCTGGAAGGCGCCCCGGCTTCGGCTGCGGCGAAGCTCTCGAACGAACCCATGAACAGGTTCTCGTCCGTGTTGTTCAGGAACTTGCGCTTGTATGCGCTTTCGCGGGCAGGAAATTGCAGAAGGCTGGTGAGCATCTCGTTCTCCGTTGGCACGCCCATTCTGGGCGCATCCGTCGCGCCGGTGCGCTATAGCCCAGTGCCGTTGGGGCAGTTACCCCATGGGGGTTACATACCGCTCGCAAGCGCCGCGGCCGCCGCCCGCGTCTCCACGCCCAGCTTCTCGAAGATGTGCTCCAGGTGCTTGTTCACCGTGCGCGGGCTGGTGCCCAGGATCTCGCCGATGTCGCGGTTCGTCTTGCCCTTGGCGAGCCAGGACAGCACCTCGGTCTCGCGCGGCGTGAGGGCCGCGTCGGCCAGCCGTGCGGCAGGGCCGTCGCGCTGGATGGCGAAGAGCAGCATCGTCTCGCCGAGTGCCGCCGCGCCCAGATTGCGCACCGACAGCCGCATGCCCGTGGCCGTGCCGACCGCAACCGCCGCGCCCGGCGAGAGCGCCGCTTCGAGCGATGCCGGCAGCAGGCCCGGCGCCACCGGCTCTTCCAGCGCATGCAGCCACAGCGCGGCCTGCGGCGAGCGCCACGCGACGCGCCCGCGCGTGTCGACGAACACCACGCCCATGCCCGCCACGTCCACCGCGTCGCGGGCCATGCGGGTGATGCGCGCGTTGCGTGCGTGCGTGTGCAGCCGGGCCAGAACCTCCTGCGCGCGGATCGGCTTCACCACGTAGTCGACGCCGCCGCACTCGAAGCCCTCGACAACGTGCGAGGTTTCCGAAAGTCCGGTCATGAACAGCACCGGAATGTGCGCGAGCGCCGGGTCGGCCTTGATGCGCCTGCAGGTCTCGAAGCCCGAGAGGCCAGGCATCAGGCCGTCGAGCAATATCGCGTCGGGCACCACCAGTTCGAGCCGCTGCAGCGCGGCCTCGCCGTCGGCCGCCACCAGCACGGTGTAGCCGCTGGCCTCCAGCGTGTCGCACAGCATGCCGAGGCTGCTGGGTGCGTCGTCCACCACCAGCACCACGGGGCGTTCGGCCGAAGGCGATTCAGGGAGCGAGGGTGTCTGCATCTTCTGCCAGTGCGTTGCGGAGTTGGTCGAGTTCGAAGCGCGCGACCATGCCGCGCAGCCAGGTGCAGGTCGAAGCCGCGGCGGGAGAGGCCGCGGCCAGCCGGTCGAGCGCGGTGTGCAGACCGCGCACGTGGCCCATCTGCGCGAGGCGCATGAGTTCGGCGCGGTCGTCTTCCGGAAGGTCGAGTTGGCGGGGGCGCGGCGGCGTGGCCTCGTCGTCGTCGCGCGCCAGCGGCAACGCATCGCCGGCCGCCAGCCATTCGAGGCCCAGGTGGCGCTCCAGCGTGGCGATCAGCTCCGACTCGATCACCGGCTTGCCCACGAAGGCCTGGCAGCCCGCCGCGCGCAGCCGCTCGGCCTGGTTCTCGAACATGTTGGCCGAGACGATGATGATCGGGATGTCGCCGAAGCCCGATGCGCGCACCGACGCCGCCGTCTGCCAGCCGTCCATGTCGTCCATCGTCAGGTCGAGCAGGATGGCCGAGGGCAGCTCCTCGCGCAGGCTGTCCAGGCACTCGGTGCCGCTCGCGGCCTCGCGCACCTCGAAGCCCAGCGGCGCGAGCATGCCCGCGAGCATCTGCCGCTGCACGGGCTGGTCGTCCACCACCAGCAGCGTGCGGCGCTCGCCGAGGTAGCCCGACACCGGCTGCCGCACGGCGCCCGCCTTGCCGGCCTGCGGTCCGGGGTCGGCCACCTCACGCAGGTACACGCGCACGCTGAAGACACTGCCCTGCGACGAGGTCGATGCCAGCTTGAGCTCGCCGCCCATCAGCGAAGTGAGCAGCCCGGTGATGGTCAGGCCCAGCCCCGTGCCCGGCTCGCCGCGCCGGCGGCCCGCCGCGCCGCGTTCGAAGGGCAGGAAGATGCGCTGATGGTCCTGCGGCGCCACGCCGATGCCGGTGTCTGCAACGTCGAAGCGCAGCACCTCGCGCCGCGCGTCCACATGCAGCGTGACGGTGCCGCTGTCGGTGAAGCGCACCGCGTTCGTCAGCAGGTTGATGAGGATCTGCCGCAGCCACTTCGCATCCGCATGCACCCAGGGTGGCAGCCGGCCCGCGTGCGTGTAGACGAAGGCCAGGCCCTTGTTCTCGGCCTGCGGCCGAACCATGTGCACCAGCTGGTCGAGAAAGGCCGGCAGCGCCAGCGGCGCGGGCTCCAGCTGCAGCCGCCCGGCCTCGATGCGCGCCAGGTCGAGCAGGCCGTCGATCAGGCCCAGCATGTGCTCGCCGCTGCGGTGGATGGTCTGCACCGCCTCGCGCGGCGGCTTCACCGAGTCGCCCTTCAGCAGGATCTGCGAATAGCCCAGGATGCTGTTGAGCGGCGTGCGCAGCTCGTGCGTCATGCCGGCGACGTAGCGGGTCTTGGCCTGGTTGGCGGCCTCGGCGGCTTCCTTGGCGGCCTGCAGCGCGGCGTCGGTACGGCGGTGCGCCTCGATCTCCAGCGCCAGCAGGTTGTTGTGGCGGTTCGATTCCTCCTGCGCCATCTGCCGGCTCTCGCTGCCCAGCACCACCCACCACGCGGCCACCGCGGCCACCACCGAGAGCAGCGCGAACACCTTGAGAAAGGCCGTGGCCATGACCGGATCGCTGGTGCCCGCCAGCGCCTCCTGCGCATAGACCACGCCCACCACGGTTGCCAGCAGCGCGATGAGCGACGCAGCCACCAGCAGGTAGTGCGCCACGCGGAAGTTGAGCCGCGCCGACAGGGCGGGCGGTAGTAGCGCCTGCAGCCAGCCGCTCATCTGCTCGGCGGCGCGCGAGTCGGTCTTGCAGCGGTCGTGGCAGCGCGACTCCAGCGTGCAGCACAGCGAGCAGATGGGTGCGCTATAGGCGGGGCAGTGCGCCATGTCCTCCGACTCGAAGCTGTTGTCGCACACCGAGCACTTCACGGCCTGGCCCGGCTTCCAGCGCTCGATGTCGTTGCGCGCGAGGTAGTAGCGCCCGCGCGTGCGCCACGCGAGCACCGGCGACAGCACCATCGCCGTCGCGAGCGCGATGAAGGGCGAGAAGGCCTTTGCCCAGTGCCCCAGCGCGCCCGAGTAGGCGAGCATGGCCAGCGCCGCCGCCACCAGCATCGAGACCAGCCCCACCGGGTTGATGTCGTACAGGTGCGCGCGCTTGAACTCGATGGTGCGCGGGCTCCAGCCCAGCGGCTTGTTGATGACCAGGTCGGCCACCAGCGCGCCGACCCAGGCGATGGCGATGTTGCTGTAGAAGCCCAGCACGTGCTCCAGCGCGGCGAACACGCCCAGCGCCATCAGCAATATCGCGATCACCACGTTGAACACCAGCCACACGACGCGCCCCGGATGGCTGTGCGTGAGCCGCGCGAAGAAGTTCGACCACGCGAGCGAACCCGCGTAGGCGTTCGTCAGGTTGATCTTCATCTGCGACACCAGCACGAACAGCACCGTGATGCCCAGCACCCAGGCCGGATCGCGCAGCACGTACGAGAAGCCCGTGAGGTACATCTGCGTAGGCTCGATCGCATGGTTGCCCGGAATCTCGTGCTGCAGCGCCAGGAAGGCCAGGAACGCGCCGCCCATCATCTTCAGCATGCCCGGCACGATCCAGCCCGGCCCCGCGACCAGCACGGCCGTCCACCAGCGCACGCGGTTGGCGGCCGTCTTCTCGGGCAGGAAGCGCAGGTAGTCGACCTGTTCGCCGATCTGCACCACCAGCGAGAAGGCCACGGTGGCGGCGGCGCCGAACATCAGCGGGTCGAAGCCGCTGCTGTCGGAAGTGCGGCCGACCAGCCCGGTGAAGTCGGCGTACAGCTCGGGCTTCTTCACCAGCACCGCGATGAAGGGGCAGACGAACAGCACGATCCAGATCGGCTGCGTCCACAGTTGCAGCCCCGAGATGAGCGTGATGCCCCGCGCCACCAGCGGAATGATGACGATCGACGACACCATGTACAGCAGCCACAGCGGCCAGTCGAGGTACATCTGCAGCGCCAGCGCGAGGATGGCCGCCTCCAGCGCGAAGAAGATGAAGGTGAAGCTCGCGTAGATCAGCGATGTGAGCGTGGAGCCCAGGTAGCCGAAGCCCGCGCCGCGCGTGAGCAGGTCCATGTCCACGCCGTGGCGCGCCGCGTAGTACGAGATCGGCAGGCCCGTGAGGAAGGTGATGAGCCCGACCACGAGGATGGCCCACAGCGCGTTCGAGAAGCCGTAGCTCAGCGCGATGGCACCGCCGATGGCCTCCAGCGCCAGGAAGGAGGTCGCGCCGAAGGCCGCGTTGGCCACGCGGAACTCCGACCACTTGCGGAAGCTGCGCGGCGTGTAGCGCAGCGCGTAGTCCTCCAGCGTCTCGTTCGCGACCCAGGCGTTGTAGTCGCGGCGGATGCGAAAGATCTTCTGTCCGGAGACGGATTGCATGGCGGGTTCTCGCGGCGGCGGCAGTGGCATGTCACAGGTACAGCAAGAAGCGCTCCCTGCGGCCCTTGCCCCTGTGCCTGGCTCGCGAGTCTGCGGGCAGGGCTGCCCATCGCCGCTACGTTGAATGACGTATTCGCGCAAACCCTGGTGATTTCTAAAGTTCCAGCCATGGTGCTCGGGGCACCGTCCGATGCACTGCGATGGTGCGCGGCCTTCCTTTCCAACAACCTGCCTGGAGTTTCCTGATGTCGCGTGATTCCGATCTTTCCCTCGATGCCCTGGCATTGCGCCGCCGCCGCCTGCTGCAGGGCGCCGCCGCGCTGCCCGTGATGGGCCTGAGCGGCCTGAGCTTCGGCCAGGGCCAGTTCCCCACGGCCAAGGTCAACACCACAAAGCTCGCCGTGACCGACACCGAGGTGACGGTGGGCCAGCTGCACTCGTCCACCGGCACCATGGCCATCTCGGAGACCGGCTCCATCCAGGCCGAGCAACTCGCCATCGACCAGATCAACGCGATGGGAGGCATCCTGGGCCGCAAGATCAAGGTCATCAAGGAAGACGGCGCCTCCGATTGGCCGACCTTCGCCGAGAAGTCGAAGAAGCTGCTGGTCAACGACAAGGTCGCGGCCGTCTTCGGCTGCTGGACCAGCGCCTCGCGCAAGGCCGTGCTGCCGGTGTTCGAGAAGGAGAACGGCCTGCTGTACTACCCGACCTTCTACGAAGGCCTGGAGCAGAGCAAGAACGTGATCTACACCGGCCAGGAGGCCACGCAGCAGATCATCTGGGGCCTGGACTGGGGTGCGAAGGAGAAGAAGGCCAAGACCTTCTTCCTGGTGGGCTCCGACTACATCTGGCCGCGTACCTCGATGAAGATCGCGCGCAAGCACATCGAGAACTTCCAGAAGGGCTCGGTCAAGGGCGAGGAGTACTACCCGCTGGGCCACACCAACTTCAACTCGCTGATCAACAAGATCAAGGTGGCCAAGCCCGACTGCATCTTCGCGGCGGTGGTGGGCGGCTCGAACGTGGCCTTCTACAAGCAGCTGAAGGCCGCGGGCATCACCGGTGACAAGCAGTTCCTGCTGACGCTGGCCGTGACGGAAGACGAGATGACCGGCGTGGGCGGCGAGAACTTCGCGGGCTTCTACTCGTCGATGAAGTACTTCCAGACGCTGGACAACGCGAACAACAAGAAGTTCGTGGAAGCCTTCAAGGCCAAGTACGGCAAGGACGCCGTCATCGGCGACGTGACGCAGGCGGGCTACCTCGGCCCCTGGCTGTGGAAGGCAGCGGTGGAGAAGGCCGGCAGCTTCGACGTCGACAAGGTCGTGGCCGCATCGCCGGGCATCGAACTGAAGACGGCGCCCGAGGGCTACGTGAAGCTCGACGCCAACCACCACCTGTGGAGCAAGGCGCGTATCGGGCAAGGGCAGCTGGATGGGACGTTCAAGGTGGTGGCCGAATCGGCGGAGCTGATCAAGCCGGATCCGTTCCCGAAGGGCTATCAGTAAGTAAGCAGGCCGTCGGCCCTCACCCCGACCCTCTCCCGCAGGCGGGAGAGGGAGCAACTCCAACTCTCCGGAACTTCCGCCATGACTCTGTCGGACATGCTGAACATCGGCCTCATGCAGGGCTTCGCAGGGCTGAGCCTCTTCGCGGTGCTGCTGCTGATGGGGCTGGGCCTGGCGATCATCTTCGGCCAGATGGGCGTGATCAACATGGCGCATGGCGAGTTCATGACCATCGGCGCCTACTCGATCTACCTGGCCGCGCGCGTCACCGAAAGCCTCGCGCCCGAGTTCATGCCGTACTACTTCCCGATCGCCATCGGGCTGGCCTTCGTCTTCGCCTTCATCGTCGGCTGGATCGTGGAGTGGGCGCTGATACGCCATCTCTACAAGCGCCCGCTCGACACGCTGCTCGCCACCTGGGGCGTGAGCCTGGGGCTGCAGCAGATCTTCCGCACCTTCATCGGCCCGAAGGAAGTGAGCCCCACGCTGCCCGAATGGCTCATGGGCTCGTGGACGCCGCACGAGGGCCTGGACATCCCGATCAACGGCCTCTTCGTGCTGGCGCTCACCGCGCTGGTCACGGGCGGCGTGCTGGTCGCGCTGCACAAGAGCCGCTGGGGCCTCAGGGTGCGCGCCACCGTGGCCAACCGCACGATGGCCAACGCCACCGGCATCGACACCAAGAAGACCGACCGCCTGACCTTCGCCATCGGCTGCGGCATCGCCGGCGTGGCGGGCGCGGCCTTCACCACCATCGGCTCGACCGGGCCGACCTCGGGGTCGCTGTACATCGTCGACGCCTTCCTGGTCGTCACCTTCGGCGGCGCGGCCAGCCTCTTCGGCACGGTGGTCTCGGCCTTCGGCATTGCGCAGACGCAGTCGGTCTCCGAGTTCTTCATGACCGGCTCGATGGCCAAGGTGCTGACGCTGTCGCTGATCGTCTTCATCCTGATGCTGCGCCCCCAGGGCCTGTTCGCCGTCAAGGTGCGCCGCTGAATCCGATTCCTTCCTGGAGAACGTTCCGATGAATTTCATCAAGGCCTCGATCCAGCGCTACCAGCTCGGCAGCCTCCTGCTGCTGGTGCTGCTGCTCGCGGTGGTGTTGCCGCTGTCGCTCGACATCTTCCGCCTCAACCTCGTGGGCAAGTACCTCACCTACGCCTTCGTGGCCGTGGGCCTCGTCATGGTGTGGGGCTACGGCGGCGTGCTGAGCCTGGGGCAGGGCGTGTTCTTCGGCATCGGCGGGTATGCGATGGCGATGTTCCTCAAGCTCGAAGCCTCCGACCCGGTGTCGACCAAGATCCAGACCACGCCCGGCATTCCGGACTTCATGGACTGGAACCAGATCACCGAGCTTCCCACGCTGTGGCTGCCCTTCAAGAGCCTGCCGCTGAGCTTGGCGCTGGTGGTGCTGGCGCCGATGGCGCTGGCCTGGCTCGTCAGCTTCGCGATGTTCAAGCGCCGCGTGGGCGGGGTTTATTTCGCGATCATCACGCAGGCGGTGGCGCTGATCTGCACGGTGCTCATCATCGGCCAGCAGGGCTACACCGGCGGCGTGAACGGCATGACCGACCTGAAGACCCTGCTGGGCTGGGACACCCGCACCGACAGCGCCAAGTACGTTCTCTACTACGTCTGCGTCGGCCTGCTGGTGGGCAGCATCCTGCTGTGCCGCTGGATACAGACCAGCAAGCTCGGCACGCTGCTGCTGGCGATGCGCGACAAGGAAGATCGCGTGCGCTTCTCGGGCTACGACGTGTCGAACTTCAAGGTCTTCATCTTCTGCTTGGCCGCGGGGCTTTCGGGCATCGGCGGCGCGATGTTCGCGCTGCAGGTGGGCTTCATGTCGCCGAGCTTCGTGGGCATCGTGCCGTCCATCGAGATGGTGATCTTCTGCGCGGTCGGCGGGCGCATGAGCCTGGTGGGCGCGGTGTACGGCGCGCTGCTGGTGAATGCGGGCAAGACGCTGTTCTCGGAGAGCTTCCCGGACCTGTGGCTGTTCCTGATGGCCGGTCTTTTCATCGGCGTGACGATGGCCTTCCCGATGGGGCTTGCCGGTGTGTGGGAAGAAAAGATCCGCCCTTGGTGGAAGTCGCGCCGCCAGGCGCTGCGCGAAGCCGCCGTGAAGCCGCCCGCGGTTTCCGCGCTCGCGCCGTCCACCGCATCGACCACGCCCGAACCGACGCTGCCCGAAGGCGTCGGCAGCCAGCGCGCCTGACCGGAGCCAGCATCCATGAGCAACACCGACTTCGCGCTCGCCGTGGAAGACCTCACCGTCTCCTTCGATGGCTTCAAGGCCATCGACGACCTGACGCTCTACATCGACCGCAACGAGCTGCGCGTGATCATCGGCCCCAACGGCGCGGGCAAGACCACGCTGCTCGACCTGATCTGCGGCAAGACGCGCGCAAGCGCGGGCAGCATCAAGTTCAGGAACACCGAACTCACGAAGATGGCCGAGCACAAGCGCGTGCGGCTGGGTATAGGTCGCAAGTTCCAGACGCCGTCGATCTACGAGAACCTTTCGGTGTTCCAGAACCTCGAGGTTTCGTTTCCCAAAGGCCGTTCCGTGCTCGGCGCCCTGGCCTTCAAGTGCGACGAAGAGGTCAAAGCCAGGGTGCAGGCCGTCGCCGAGGAAATCGGGCTTGCCGACAGGCTCGATACCGAGGCAGGATTGCTGAGCCACGGCCAGAAGCAGTGGCTGGAGATCGGAATGTTGCTGATGCAGGAGCCAGAACTGTTGATGCTCGACGAACCCATCGCCGGAATGAGCGCGCGTGAACGCGAGCTCACGGCCGACCTGCTCAAGCGCATCTGCCAGAACCGCGCCGTGATCGTCATCGAGCACGACATGGCCTTCGTGAAGCAGATCGCGCACAAGGTCACGGTGATGCACCAGGGAAAGATCCTCGCCGAAGGGCCGATGGAGAAGGTGCAGGCCGATCCGAAGGTCATCGACGTCTACCTGGGGCACTGACATGAGCAACATCAACCTCAAGGTCGAGGACCTTCACGTCGCCTACGGCCAGAGCGAGGCCCTGCACGGCATCTCGTTCGATGGCCATGCCAACGAGACCGTGGCCATCATGGGCCGCAACGGCATGGGCAAGACCACGCTGTTCAAGAGCCTGATGGGCGTGCTGCCGCTCAAGAGCGGGCGCATCGAGGTGGCGGGGCAGGACGTGTCGCGCGACGAGAGCTTCCGCCGCGTGGCCAAGGGCATCGCCTACGTGCCGCAGGGCCGGATGATCTTCCCGACGCTGACGGTGGAAGAGAACATCCAGACCGGCCTGGAGAACTCGAAGACCCGCCGCATTCCCGAGGAAATCTACGCGCTCTTTCCCGTGCTGTGGGACATGAAGAGCCGCAAGGGCGGCAACCTCTCGGGCGGGCAGCAGCAGCAGCTGGCCATTGCGCGCGCGCTCGTCACCGACCCCAAGGTGCTGCTGCTGGACGAGCCCACCGAGGGCATCCAGCCTTCGATCATCAAGGACATCGCCAAGGCGCTCAACGAGATCCGCAAGCTGCGCGGCATCACCATCGTCGTGTCCGAGCAGGTGCTGAGCTTCGCGATGGACGTGGCCGACCGGCTCTTCGTGATCGAGGGTGGACGCCTGGTGCACGAGACCGCGCGCGACAAGACCGACGTCGATCACATCAAGGCTTATCTCTCCGTTTAACCACAACCCAACCAGGAGCCACTGCAAATGACGGACACGCTGATCAAGGTCGACCTGACCAAGCCGCCCACCGAGAACGAGATGATCCACAACCGCTGGCACCCGGACATCCCGATGGCCTGCTGGGTCAACCCGGGCGACGACTTCATCCTGGAGACCTTCGACTGGACCGGCGGCTTCATCAAGAACAACGACAGCGCCGACGACGTGCGCGACATCGACCTGAGTACCGTGCACTACCTCTCGGGCCCGGTGGGCGTGAAGGGCGCGGAGCCCGGCGACCTGCTGGTGGTCGACCTGCTCGACATCGGCGCCAAGCAGGACAGCCTCTGGGGCTTCAACGGCTTCTTCTCGAAGAAGAACGGCGGCGGCTTCCTCACCGACCATTTCCCTGAGGCGCAGAAATCGATCTGGGACTTCAAGGGCATGTTCACCAGCTCGCGCCATGTGCCGGGCGTGAACTTCGCGGGCCTCATCCACCCGGGTCTGATCGGCTGCCTGCCCGACAAGCCCATGCTCGACATGTGGAACGAGCGCGAGAAGGCGCTCATCGCCACCGACCCGGACCGCGTGCCCGGCCTGGCCAACCCGCCCTTCGCGGGCACGGCCCACATGGGCAAGATGACCGGCGAGGCGAGGGCGAAGGCCGCCGCCGAGGGCGCGCGCACCGTGCCTCCGCGCGAGCACGGCGGCAACTGCGACATCAAGGACCTGTCGCGCGGCTCGAAGGTGTTCTTCCCGGTGTATGTCGACGGCGCGGGCCTGAGCGTGGGCGACCTGCACTTCAGCCAGGGCGACGGCGAGATCACCTTCTGCGGCGCCATCGAGATGGCCGGCTGGGTGCACATGAAGGTCAGCCTCATCAAGGGCGGCATGGCCAAGTACGGCATCAAGAACCCGATCTTCAAGCCCAGCCCGATCACGCCGCAGTACAACGACTACCTGATCTTCGAGGGCATCTCGGTGGACGAGAGCGGCAAGCAGCACTACCTCGACGTGAACGTGGCCTACCGCCAGGCCTGCCTGAATGCCATCGAGTACCTGAAGAAGTTCGGCTATTCGGGTGCACAGGCCTATTCGATTTTGGGCACGGCGCCCGTGCAGGGCCACATCAGCGGCGTGGTCGACGTGCCCAACTCGTGCGCCACGCTTTGGCTGCCCACCGGAATCTTCGACTTCGACATCAACCCCAGCGCCGCCGGCCCGGTGAAGATGATCGATGGCAGCGTCAGCATGCCGCTGTCGCACGACCTGCGCTGAAAGGCAGCAGGCCCATGCCTACCTACGACTACGCCTGCGGGCATTGCGGCGGTTTCGAGGCGCTTCGGCCTTCGGGCCTGCGCGACGAGCCGGCCGCGTGCCCCGATTGCGGAAGCGCATCGCCGCGCGTGCTGTCGGCCGCGCCGCGGCTCGCGCTGATGGCCTCGGGCACGCGCCGCGCGATGGAAACCAACGAGCGCGCGCGGCACGAGCCAGCCAGTTCGCGCGACTATGCGCGGCTCAGGCACCCGGCGGGGTGCGGCTGCTGCGGCTCGGGCAAGCGCGGGGCGACGGTGACCGCGCCCAACGGGGCCAAGGCGGCGCCTTCGAGGCGGCCGTGGATGATCAGCCACTGAGGCCGCCTGCTGGGGCCAACCCCCATTGACGGGTTTCTTTTCAAGAGCTTGATTGTTTCAATCCCGTGAACGCCGCGGTTCATTTTGCGAGCGTTTTTCGGGCCTCTTCAGGATCAAACTTCTCCTCACCAACCAACCGTTCACCTGAAGGAGATTGAAATGAATGCCTCGAAGATCCTCGCTGCTGCCGCTCTCTCGCTCCTGGCTGCCGCCGGAGCCCAAGCAGAAACCTACGACGGCGTGCACGTCGTGAATTCGTCGGTGACCCGCGCCGAAGTCGCTCCGCAAGCTGCTGCCGCCGCACGTGCCGGCAACGAGTACAGCGAAGCCTCCGCCGCCGGCGCACAGAGCTTCACCTCGACCGCCAACCGCGCGACCGTGCAGGCCGAAGCCGTCGCGAAGGCGCACGACCCGCTCGCCAGCCTCGACCGCCGCGCGTTCTATCGCGACGAAGTGCCGGCCGCCTACAAGAAGCCCAGCGTGTCGTTCACGCGCCAGGCTGGCCTGTAAGCAGTTCTGGCAAGCCGACAGGGATGTGTCGGTTGCTCTGAAGGGCGAATGAAGAAGGGGCCATCGGCCCCTTTCTTCGCTTGTTCTGCATCGCTGTCGGCACAAAGGCCTACAGCTTCTCGCCTTCCTTGAGAACGCCCGCATTGCGCAGGGCGGAGTCCAGCCACTTGGCGGCCGTGTTGCCCTGCTTGATGGCTTCGATGCGCGCAGCCTCGTCTTCCACCTTCTTCCGCGCCGCCTGGAGAAGCGTTTCCACTTTCTCCCGCTCGACGACGACCACGCCGTCCGCATCGCCGACGACGAGGTCGCCCGGCCGCACGGCCACGCCGCCCACCGACACCGGATGCCCGATGCGCCCCGAGGCCAGCTTGGTCGGTCCGTTCGGATTCGTGCCCACCGAGAAGACCGGGAAGCCCATCTCGTCGATCTCCACGCTGTCGCGCACCGCGCCGTCGATCACCACGCCGGCGATGCCGACCTGGCGGCAGGCGTTCATCATGATCGTGCCCATGAGGGCCGCGCTCTGGTCACCCTTGCCGTCGATCACGAGCACGTCGCCGGGCTTCGCGAGCGCGATGGCGGCGTGGATCATCAGGTTGTCGCCCGGGCGCACTTCCACCGTGAGCGCGCTGCCAGCGAGCTTCATCCGTTGGCGCAGGGCCTGGATGCGGCCGTGCAGGGCGCCTCTGCGGCCGGCCACGTCGGCGAGGATGGCCGGCTGGAAGGCCGAGGCCTCGCGGACGAGATCGGATGAGACGCGCTCGAAGTCGCGAACGATGTCTGGAAGCTGGTTCATGTTCCGGTTCCCGCTCATTCGGCCTTGACGTCCGCGTCCTTCACCACGCGGCCCCACTTGCGCTTGTCGGCCGCCAGGAAAGCGCGGAACTGTTCCGGCGTGCTGCCCACGGGTTCGAGGCCGTCGGCTGCGAGCCGCCTGGAGATCTCGGGCATCGCGAGCACCTTGGCGACTTCGCGCTGGATGCGCTCGACCACGGCCGGGGGCGTGTTCTTCGCGGCGCAGATGCCGGCCCAGGTGACGGGGTCGAAGTCGGGCACGCCGGCTTCCGTCACGGTCGGAATGTCGGGAAAGGCCGCCAGCCGGCGCGGGCTTGCCACCGCCAGCGCACGCAGCTTGCCCGAGCGCGCGTACTGCATCGAGCTCACGGGCTGGTCGAAGATCATCGAGACCTGGCCCGCGATGAGGTCCGTCATGGCCTGGCCCGTGCCCTTGTAGGCCACGTGGACGATGTCGATGCCAGCGCGGCTCTTCAGCATCTCGCCCGCGAGGTGCCCGCCGGTGGCGGTGCCCGAAGAGGCGAAGTTGATCTCGCCCGGCTTCTGCTTCGCATAGGCGATGAGTTCCTTCACGCTCTTCACCGGCAGGCTCGAATTGACCAGCAGCATGTAGGGCGCGTTCACGATCTGCGTGACCGGCACGATGTCCTTCTCGGAGTCGAAGGGCATGCTCTTGAGCACATGCGGCTGGATCGACAGCGTCCCCGTGGTGCACATCAGCAGCGTGTGTCCGTCGGCGGGCGCGGCGAGCATGGCCGACGCGGCGATGTTGCCGCCGGCGCCCGGCCGGTTGTCGATCAGCACCTGTTGCCCGAGCCCTTCGGCCAGCTTCGGCGCGATCAGGCGCGCCACCACGTCGTTGGAGCCACCGGGCGAGAAGCCGACGAGGATCTTCACCGGTTTCGATGGAAAGGCGTCGGCGGCCCATGCGTGGGTGGCGCCAAGCCAGACGGTGCCCGCGGCGAGTGCCGGCAGCAGCTTCAGAAGGGAGCGGAGTTTCATTGCGGTTCCTGGAGTTTCTGGTCGATGGCTTGGCTCGAGAGTTCTTCGCGTGCCCGCGCGATGCGCCGGCAGCCTTCCAGCAGCTGTCCGGTGCCGGCGGCGAAGGAGAGGCGGAAGTGGGTCGGCACGCCGTAGGCGCTGCCTTGAAGCGCGGCCAGGTCCTGCGAGTCGAGCAGGTGCATCACCCAGTCGTCGCTGCTCTCGATCACGGTGCCCTTGCGGTTGCGCAGACCGAAGAGCGCGCTGCACGAAGCGAAGATGTAGAACGCCCCGTCGGGCACGTCGCAGCGGATGCCGTCGATGGCATTGAGCGTCGCGACCACCGTGTCGCGCCGCTTCTGGTATTCGCGCCGGTTGGTGGCGATGGTGTCTTGCGGTCCGGTGAGCGCCGCGATGGCCGCGGCCTGCGCGATCGAGTTCGGGCCGGAGGTGCTTTGCGACTGGAGCTTGACCATCGCCTTGATCAGCGCCGAAGGCCCCGCGCCGTAGCCGATGCGCCAGCCGGTCATCGCATAGGCCTTCGACACGCCGTTCACCGTCAGCGTGCGGTCCTTGAGATCGGGCGCCGCCTCGGCCATGGTGGCGAATTCGGTGTCGCCGTAGATCAGGTGCTCGTAGATGTCGTCGGTCAGCACCCAGACGTGCGGATGGCGGCGCAGCACCTCGGCCAGCGCCTGGAGTTCGGCGCGCGTGTAGGTCGCGCCGCTCGGGTTGTTCGGCGAGTTGAGCATCAGCCAGCGCGTGCGGGGGGTGATGGCGCGCTCGAGGTCGGCGGGCTGGAGCTTGAAGCCCGCGGTCGCCGGGCAGTCGGCGAAGACCGGAACGCCACCGGCCAGCAGCGCGATGTCGGGGTAGGACACCCAGTAGGGCGCCGGCACGATGACCTCGTCGCCCGCCGCGACCGTGCACATCAGCGCGTTGAAGATCACCTGCTTGGCGCCGGTGCCGACGATGATCTCGGCCGACGTGTAGGCCAGCCCGTTCTCGGTCAGGAACTTGCCGGCGATGGCTTCCTTGAGTGCCGGCGTGCCGCCCACGTCGGTGTAGCGGGTCTGGCCGTCGGCCATGGCGCGGATGGCGGCCTCCTTGATGTGCCCGGGCGTCTCGAAGTCGGGCTCGCCGGCGGTCAGGCCGAGGATGTCGCGGCCAGCGGCGCGCAGCTCGCGGGCCCGCTGGCCGGCCATGGAGCTCGGGGAGGGTTTGATTCGGTTCAGGCGTGGTGCGATGTGAAGCATGCACGCAGTATCAAATTGCGTGCTTCGCAGGACAAACGAGAAATCGGACCCGCCTGGTATTCCTTTTTTTCCTGGCGACCCATGGGCGTACATTCCGCTGGCATGAACTTCACCTTCAAGCAGCTGGAGGCCTTTCTCTTCAGCGCCAGGCTCCAGAGCTTCAGCGCCGCGGCGGTGAAGCTGCACACCACGCAGTCGGCCATCTCCAAGCGGCTGGCCGAACTGGAGGACTCGCTCGGCGGCCCATTGCTGCATCGCACCTCGCACGGGCTGGAGCTGGCCCACGCGGGCCGTGAGCTGCTGCCGCTCGCGGAAGAGGCCCTGCGCCTGTGGCAGCGCATCGAGCACGACATCAGCGTCGACAAGACCCTGCGCGGCACCTTCCGGGTGGGCGTGACTGAGCTGATCGCGATGACCTGGCTCACGCGCCTGATCCAGCTGATGCAGAAGCTGCATCCCGAAGTGACGCTGGAGCCGGTGGTGGACGCGGGGCTCACGCTCTTCGAGCGGCTGGAAGCCAACAAGCTCGACCTGACCATCATGCCGGGCATCTTCTGGGGGCAGGCCTTCGAGTCGGTGAAAGTGGGGCAGGTCGACCAGGCCTGGATCGCGAGCCCGCGGCTTTCCATTCCCAACCGCGCATTGAAGCCGCACGAGTTCGCCGACTACCCGGTGATCGAGCAGCCCGCCGGCGCCTCGAAGAACAGGTTCTACGAAGCCTGGCGCGCGGAGCACGGCTTCCGCTTCGGCAAGGTCATGCTGACGAACAGCACCACCGTGCTGCGCGAATTGACGATCAGCGGTTTCGGCATCAGCCAGCAGGCGCTGGACTATGTGCGCCCGGACATCCGAAGCGGCCTGCTGCGCATCGTGCGGAGCGATCCGATGCCGCCGCCGCTGGTCTACAGCGCCGTCTACCGGCGTGATAACTCCAGCCCGGCGCTCGCGCGCATCGTCGAACTGGCCGTGAAGACATGCGACTTCACGCTGCGGGCGAGCCAGCATGACGTGGCACCCGCGCCCCCGCCAAGAGGTTCGGGCTCGACCGTGCGGCAGCGTGCGCTGCGCCAGGGCGTCGCCAAGAAGCCCGCGAGGAAGAGTCGCCGCTAGGTTTTCTGCTGGTGCTTTGAAAATATACGCATTGAGTATATATTCGCGGCCCATGAACATGCCGCAACAGGTGCTCCTCCGCGACGCGATGCGTCAACTCAACATGACGCGCGACGCTTTCGCGGAGCGCATCGGCAGCCGAAGAAGGGCGCTCGACGCCTGGCTGCTGCCAGACGAATCCAACGAATTCAGGGCCATGCCCGAGGTCGCGCGGCGCTTCGTGAGCGAAATCCTGGCTTCGGATGGTCGTCGCAGTGAATATACGCAAAGCGCACATGAAGGCGCCTTGCGCAAGTCGATGGCTGTCGAGGGCTCGCTCCACCTGCTGTCGGTCAGCCAGTTCAATCGCGACGCCATCGACGAGCTGTTCCAGCTGGCCGACGTGATGCAGCCCATCGCGCGCCGCCGCAAGGTCAGCCGCGTGCTCGAAGGGGCGGTGCTGGCCAACCTGTTCTTCGAGGCCAGCACGCGCACGCGCGTGAGCTTCGGTGCGGCGTTCTGCCGGCTGGGCGGCTCGGTGTGCGACACCACCGGCTTCACCTTCTCGTCGATGGCCAAGGGCGAGTCGATCTACGACACCAGCCGCGTCATCAGCGGATACGTCGATGCCATCGTGGTGCGGCATCCGGAGCAGGGCTCGGTGGCGGAGTTCGCGCGCGCCACCAATGTGCCCGTCATCAACGGCGGCGACGGGCCGGGCGAGCACCCGAGCCAGGCGCTGCTCGACCTGTACACCATCCAGCGCGAGTTCTCGCGGCTGGGCAAGCTGGTCGACGGCGCGCACATCGCGATGGTCGGCGACCTGAAGTACGGGCGCACGGTGCACTCGCTCATCAAGCTGCTGGCGCTGTACAAGGGCCTGAAGTTCACGCTGATCTCGCCGCCTTCGCTGGCCATGCCCGCGGAGATCGTCGAAGCCGTGAGTCGCAACGGCCACGTGGTCGAGATCGCCGCCACGCCGGCGCAGGGGCTGGCCGGCGCGGACATCATCTACGCCACCCGCATCCAGAAGGAGCGTTTCGCGAACGACGAGGTGTTGGAAGGCTTCGACAACGCCTTCGAGATCAACCGAGCGCTCGTCGAGTCGGCCTGCAAGCCCGAGGTGGTGGTGATGCACCCGTTGCCGCGCGACAGCCGCCCCGGCTCGCACGACCTCAGCGTCGACCTCAACAACGACCCGCGCCTGGCCATCTTCCGCCAGACCGACAACGGCATTCCGGTGCGCATGGCGATCTTCGCCACGCTGCTGGGCGTGGACAAGCTGGTGAGCCGCTCGATGCGCGATGCCGCGTGGACGCCGCCCTCGCACATCGGGCCCGACGACAGCGTCTTCCACGGCCTCGACTGAGGAGGCCGCGGCGGGCGCACGAGTCTCAGGTGTGCGCGAGGATGTTCACCAGCTTGCCGAACGGATCGCGCACGTAGAAACGCCTCACGCCCCAGGGCTCGTCGGCCGGGCCGTATTCGATGGCGAAGCCCGCTGCCTTCATGCGCTCTAAGGCCGTGTCCACGTCGTCCACCTCGATGGACAGCTCGGGCACCGGCGTGCCCGAGCCGCCTTCCGACGCGAAGCTGAGCTGCACCGTCATGCCGGCCTGCGAGCCGTAGGTCTGGATCCAGCCGTGGTCCATGAGCAGGTCGAGGCCGAGGATGTCCTTGTAGAAGACGGCGGCGCGCGCGGGCTCCGGCGTGGCGAAGTTGGCGACGAGGCGTTTGACTTTCATGGGGAGAGTTTTCTGATCGTGAAGGTCCGGGCGAAGCCGTTGCACTCAGCGTGCAGCAGATCGCCTTCGATGCGGATGTTTATCCACCGTTCTAAGTGGCCGTCCGAGCCGGCGATCTCGATGCAATCTGCGGACGCAACACGCCAGCTGAAAACCGGTGCGGACACCGGACCGTTCTTCGTACCGATGGTGGCGGCGACCTGACCGCTCGGGCTGAAGTGATAGATGTTGATGGCCGTGTCGGACACCAGGGTCAGCGTGTGGTCGAGGGGGATTGCGGTGGCGGTCATGCATTCACCCCTCGGTTGGACAGATCGGCGTCGATCGTTGCTGCTGCGCTGCTTGCCGCGTTCTTGAGCGCGTTCATCGCCAGGAAACCAGGGTATTGTGCGTACTGAGGGTAGGGATGCCGGTGGTAGGCATCCCAGTAACTCGTCACGCGGCGCTCGGTCTTCTTGAGGTACTGCGTGTTTCTCGCCAGGAACTCGCCATAGAGCCCAAGTTCATCGCTTCGGCTATGCGCTTCGATGAGCATGATGATGGGGAGGACGTACTCGCCCAGCAATGCGACTGCATACGGCACGACCCATGGCTGTCTCACCGGCAGCAGGCGCTCGAGGCAGCGTTGGCGTACGAAGCCATCATGGTGCCGTGTGCCCAGGCAGGCGGAGATCTGGTGCGAGAGTTCCGATCCCTCGATCGCGTGGTCGAGCAGAGTTGAGCGGTAGTAGAGCCGATTCGGTATCTCGAGCAACTCGCCCTGTACCTGTACGCAAAAGTTGCCGCTGCCCTGATGATCTTCCTCATGAACGAGTCGTGAGACGACCCGTGCCACCTCGCCATTCAGCGATTGCGGGAAGGCCTTTGTTTCGATCAGGGGGCGCATTCGGCGGCAGGTGGTTCCGGAGGATTGATCGACCGAATATAGATGAGGGGCGCGTGATCCGACAGGTCCCTGCGCCGCATCCTTGCGCACGCCGAAGCCCTTGTTTGTCATCTGCGGGTTTCTTGCGCCCTCACGCCCATCTAAGCGAACTCTCACTGCCGCCTAAGCGGACTCTCACCGGCCGGTAATTGCCGCGTCCTAGAGTGAAACATCGTCATCACTCAAGGAGACAGCCATGAGAGTTCGTACCGCAGCCCTGTGCGTCGCCGCTGTGCCCGCGCTGGCACTGGCATCGGTTGCCTACGCGGGCGGCCGCGCCGATCCCGACTATCCGCAGGTCTCGCATTCGAGCCAGTCGCGCGATGCGGTCGCCGACGAAGCGGCACGCGCCAACAACGGCATCCATGCGACGGAGGTCATGGAATCGCAGGTGCAACCGTCCGTGTCGGGCATGGACCGCGCGCAGGTGCAGGCCGATGCGATTCGCGCGAACACGGGCATCCATCCGACCGAGGTCATGGAGTCGCAGGTGGCGCCCCCCGTGGCGTCGGCGAACCCGCAGGGCTCGTCGGTCGCGCACGCGATGGGCGAGTAGGACGCGGCGTTGCCGGTCTTCAGTCCCGCGTGAGCACGAAGCGCTTGCGTATGCCGCTCGCGGCAGAAGGCGCGACCCACAGGTCGAACTCGCCGGGCTCCACGGTCGGCTTCATGTCGCGGCCGATGAAAGAGAGGTCATCGGCCGCGAGCGTGAACTCGACCACTTCCGATGTTCCCGGCGCGATGCTCAGCTTGCGAAAGCCCTTGAGCTCGCGCACCGGCCGCGTCACGCTGGCGGCGCGTTCGCCGATGTAGAGCTGCACTACTTCCTCCGCCTCGCGCTGGCCGGTGTTGGTGACGGTGGCGCGAACGCGCAGCGTGCCCGACAGCGGCACCCGCTCGCTGCTCAGCTCCACGCTGTCGTAACGCACCGGCGAAAAGCCGATGCCGTAGCCGAAGGGATAGAGCGCCTCGTTCGTCGCGTCGACATAGCGGGTCTTGAAGGCGGTGTCGGGCGCGTTCTCGGGCGAGGGGCGGCCGGTGCGCTTGTGGCCGTAGTAGTAGGGCACCTGTCCTGCCGTCTGCGGAAAGCTCACCGGCAGGCGGCCCGAGGGATTGAAGTCGCCGAACACCACGTCGGCGATCGCGTTGCCGGTCTGCACGCCGAGGAACCATGTGACGAGGATCGCGCGCGCATTGCGCACAGCACCCTTGAGCGCCATCGCGCGGCCGTTGCTCAGCAGCACGACCACCGGCTTGCCCGTGGCGGCGACGGCTTCGGCCAGGTCCTGCTGCGCCTGCGGCAGGCCGATGTCGCTGCGCGAGCGCGCCTCGCCCGACATCTTCTGGCTCTCGCCGATGGCCAGCAGCACCACGTCGGCATCGCGCGCTGCGGCCACCGCGGCGTCGATGCCGCCGGGCAGCGCCGACTCTATGCCCGAGCCGCGCACCACGTTCACCGAGGAGTTCGGGCCCAGCGCCGAGCGCAGGCCCTGGTCGATGCCTACCGGCGCCGACTGTCCCGGGAACAGGCTCCACGCGCCCATCAGGTCGATGGTGCCTTCGGCGAAGGGGCCGATCAGCGCGATCTTCGTGCCGGCCTTGGGCAGCGGCAGAAGCATGCGATCGTTCTTCAGCATCACGATGGAGCGGCGCGCGCTCTCGCGGGCCAGCGAGATGAATTCGGGGTTCTCGGGGCGCTGCGAGGCGGGCAGCCCGTCGAGCCCGCGCATGGGGTCGTCGAACAGGCCCAGCTTCTGCTTGACGCGCAGCACGCGGCGAACCGCATCGTCCAGCCGCGACATCGGCACCTCGCCGGAGGCAACGAGATCGGGCAGGTAGCGCATGTAGAGGCCGCTCTGCATGCTCACGTCGGTGCCCGCCATGAAGGCCTGCTTTGCGGCCTCGCGCGGATTGGCGGCGTAGCCGTGCTCCACGAGTTCCTCGTCGGCCGTGTAGTCGGAGACCACGAAGCCACGGAACTTCCATTCGTCGCGCAGCACGCCCGTGAGCAGCGCGGGGTTGGCGGTGGAGGGCACGCCGCCGATCTCGTTGAAGGCGCTCATCACCGACAGGGCGCCCGCGTCCAGCGCCGCACGGAACGGCGGCAGGTACACCTCGCGCAGCGTGCGCTCAGAGATGTCGCTCACGTTGTAGTCGAGCCCGCCTTCGGCCGCGCCATAGGCCGCGAAGTGCTTGGGCGTGGCCAGCATCGAGTCGGGCCGGGAAAGATCCGTGCCCTGGAAGCCGCGCACCCGCGCGGCCGCGAACTGCTTCGCGAGAAAGACGTCCTCGCCCACGCCTTCGAGGCCGCGGCCCCAGCGTGCGTCACGGGCGATGTCGACCATGGGTGCAAAGGTCCAGCGGAAGCCGTCCGCCGTGGCCTCGACCGCCGCCGCGCGCGCCGTGCGCTCCGCCAACGCGGGCTCCCAGCTGGAGGCCTCGGCCAGCGGCATCGGGAACATCGTGCGAAAGCCGTGGATCACGTCCGCGCCGAAGATCAGCGGAATACCCAGGCGCGACTCCCTGATCGCGATCTGCTGCAGCCGCCGCTTGCCCTCGAGGCCCGCGTTGTTGAACAGGCCCGTGAGCCGGCCGGCCCGCACGTCGGCCGCTTCCTGCTGCGCGTTGCGCCAGCCGGCCTGCGGGTTGTTGGGCGTGTCGATGTCGGCGGGGCCGTAAAGGCTGAGCTGGCCAGCCTTCTCCTGCACCGTCATGCGGGAGATCAGGGCTTCGATGCGGGCGTCTACGTCCTGCTGTTGTTGCTGCTGCTGCTGCTGCTGCTGGGGCGCAGCAGTCGCCGCATCGGGTGCGGCCGATGCGGAGGGCAGGAGGAGCGCGAGGGAGAGGAGGGCGCAGGCGGGGGCGAGAGAGCGCGCCGGATGGCGCGGGAGTCGGACGTGCATGGGCTCCTATTCTGCAGACATCGGAAATCGCCCTTGGGTGGTGGGTCTTGGTGCCGGTTGTTGCCGGATGTGACGCGCGGCATCGTCAGGCATTGATCGGGCGCCAGAGCCGGTTCATGGCCTGCTGTGGCGCAAGCCGTGCAGCCTGTGCTGATGGAAGGGGAGCGAGCGGCAGAGCGATCGCGGAGGCCAAGGCCCTCAGAGCCTGGCGGCGGGTGGGTGCTTGTGTCTGTGTCATTGCTGGTCGATTCATTTGATTGCTATTGCACTGGCGGGGGCGCCTGGTACGGCGACGCGGAATTTGAGGCCGTCGAGCAGCTTGTCCCATAGCGCGATGGCTTCCTCGTCGTTGAGCGAAGAGGCTGCGGCCGCGCCCACGCGGTCTGATGCCACCTTGGTGAACATCGCCGCTTGCAGCAAGGCCGGACGCGCGACGTTGCCGGTTTCACCGATGAACATCCATTCGAAGTCGTGCGAACCATCGGCTTCGCGGACCAGCGACTCTTCGCCGTCCCAGCCGTGGACTTTCTTCTTGCCCTCGCGCAGCGTCGTCAGCTTGGGATAGCTGCTGCCGGCGTCTCGCTTGCGGTCGTTGATGAGCTTGAGCAGGCCGTAGCCATTGCTGCCCTTGGTGCTTTGGCTCTGGTTGCTCTGGACGCTGAACACGACGTCCGGCAGGGCCGCCATGTGAAGGCCGGCCTGGGACAGCGCTGGGCCTCGAGAGCCATCGACACGGGTGAAGCCGTATTCATGGCAAAGGCCTTGATCCGTGGGGACTTCGTTGGGCTCGCGTGCGCGCAGGTTGCTGGCTGTTTCGACCGTGTCGCGAAGAATGGACTCCGCCGTGGCGCCGTTGTCGGTGCCTCGGCCGTTTATGAAGATGTGCGGTCCTATAACGTAGTAGATGCGAAAACCCTCCAACTCCAGTTCTTTCGCAAACTTGTCTCCGTAAGAACGGATCAGCCATGTATTCGCAGTCGGACCCTTGCCGAAGTAGGTAATCTCGGCCGTCTTGTGGCCTGCCAGAATCTTCGCGCGGTCATCCTCCATAACTTTCTCGATGTTGTTCGCCTGGTTAGGGAATGTCGGGAAGTCGCGCCCGAATGCCAGCCTCGAATCGACAGGTGCGGTCAGTATGTAGCGCCCGAAGCACAGCAGTTTGGTGTGCTCGAACAACCTTTCAATGCGCGCGTTCATGAGTTGTCTTGCATCTGCGATGCCAATGCACATTTTGTGGTGCTCATACCTTGGAATCCTCTACTCAATGGCCACCGCGTCAGCCGGTGCGCCGGGCACGGCCACGCGGAACTTGAGGCCATCGAGCAGCTTGTCCCAGAGGGCGATGGCTTCCTCGTCGTTGAGCGAGGAAGCTGGTGCCGCGCTCACTCGGTCCGAAGACACTTTGGTGAACATCGCCACGTTGAGGTGACCAGGGCGTGCCACGCTGCCGCCGTTCTCGCCTATGAACATCCACTCGAAATCGTGAAAACCCTCGGCGGCGCGCACCAGCGATTCTTCGCCATTCCATCCGTGGACCTTCTTCTTTCCCTCGCGCAAGGTCGTGAGCTTGGGGTAGCTGCCGCCGGCCTCCCGCTTGCGGTCTGCGATGAGCTTGAGCAGGCCGTAGCTGTTGCTCGCGAAGCTGGTGCTGACCGTCTGATTGCTTTCGACGCTGAAAACTACATCGGGCAGCTCGGCCATGTGCAGGCCGACCTGGGTGAGTACGTCGCCCTTGGCGCCGTCGAGCCTTGTGAATCCGTATTCGTGGCACAGACCCTGTTCGGTGGGAACCTCGTCGGGCTCGCGTGTGCGCAGATCCCTTGCCGTCTCGACGGCGTCTCGAAGGATTGATTCCGCTGTTATGTTGTAGCTCTTGGCCGTGGCATCTCCGTCTATGAAGATGTGCGGCCCCACAACGTGGTAAATGTCGAACCGCTCCAATTGAAGTTCCTTTGCGAACTTATCTCCGAAGGAGCGGATAAGCCAAGTGTTTGGGGCTGGTCCTTTCCCGAAGTGCGTGATTTCCGCAGTCTTGTGGCCCGCCAGGATTTTCGATCGGGCAGCCTCCATGATCTTTTCTATATCAACGGCCTGATTTGGCAGTGTCGGAAAGTCGCGTCCGAATGCCAGCCGTGAATTTGCTGGTGCAGTGAGCACATAGCGCCCGAAGCACAGCAGCTTGGTGTGCTCGAACAGCTTCTCGATACGTCGGTTCATGCAAGGAGTCCTTTGCTGTCTTTGTTTTGTGGGAGGCCTCAGTACTTCTCGGCCCACCACGCGTTGTCGAAATCCGCGGCGATGCGCACGATGCCGTAGAGCGTGGCTGCGCTGGCGTTGGGATCGCCGTAGCTGCCTTGGTGGTCGTAGCCGGTCTGCACGCACTTGACCTTGGCGTGAACCTTTGCGGCACTGCGTTCCACAGGCACGGTTCCGTCGCTGGGTGTCATCGGTGGCTGGAGCTTGAGCTTGAGTACCTCGCCGCTGTCCCCCTTCACTCGCAGCGTGCCTTCGCCGTTGTCGCCCTTGGGCCCAGACAGAAGCGTCCATGTCAACGGGTCGCCTGCGATGACGGGATCGCCATCTACCACGCGCCACACGAGATCGTTCCAGGCTGGTTGCAGCGGGTCACTGCCGTAGTGGGCGTAGGTGCGTTGATGGAAAGTGTTTCCGATGGCATCGGCAAATTCCATAGCCCGCTTGATGCGGCGCATGGTTGCCTTCGGTCCGATCTGCTCTTCCGTCTTTCCGCCTTTCTCTGGCGCGCGATGGCTCTGCCCCGCCGGATCGATCCAATCCGGATTGATCAACCTCCACCACTTGTCCCGGTCGAGCGTGTAGATCTCGCTCACCGCATCGCTGCTGGGCCACTTCGCCAGGAACTTGCCGTTGTCGTCCTGCACTTGAAGCCACTGCGTGCCGTAGGCGGCCGCCGGCAACAGCTCCAGGCCGCCTTGCGCATTGGCCAGCACCGCCGTCACTTCCTCGCCGTTGTCGCCCAGGACGCTCTGCGTGATGCCGCCCACCAACTGGGACTTCAGATGCCACCAGGGCTTGTTGCTGCCCTCGAAGCCCGCGCGCATGCGCTTGTACGCGGCGGCCGCGCCGGTGGTGGGCATCACCCCATGCACCACGCCCAGGATGCGATGCCTGATGGCGCCGTAGTCCGCGTGCATCATCGCCCGCGCCAGGATGCCGCCCATGCTGTGCGTGACGACGATGACGCCGGGGCAGTCGAAGCCGTTGTGGTTGTAGGTGTCGATCAGCAGCTCGATCTTCTTCGCAAGCTGCCTGCCTTCCTCGCCGTTGCTCCTGAGCCAGTTGTAGCCGAAGGCGTGCACCGGATACCAGCAGTTGCCGATCTTGCGGATGTCGTCCTCGCTCAGCGGCTGCGCGTCGTGGACGCCGAAGCTCGATGGTGGCCGGCCGATCAGCGCTTCCGGGTTGCTCTTGTCGAGCCATGCCGGTGAGACGACGTACTTCTTGTCTTCCCGTCGCAGCATGTCGTTGAGCTGGCGCTCCATCAACTGCAGGATGCTGCCGTAGGCGTCGAACATCACTTCGCTCCATCCTCGTGCGCGGGCCTTCTGCGCGGCGGTGAAGCTTTGCTGGTTGCTCGCCAGCGGGTGCGTGGGATCGGCCTTCGGGTCGGTAATGAGTAGCTTGCTGACATCGCCCAGGTCGTCGGGCACGTTGTCGTGACGCTGGTCGGAGCTGATGGTCGCGGAGCCCGTGGCATCGAAGCGGCGGCCTTGCTTGCCTTCGATCTTTTCGTCGGTGACCTTGTAGCGGTCGACTTCCACTTCGTCCGGGTCCAGCCGCATCTGGCGGGCCGCCGCGCTTGCGTTGCGCCGCGAGAACGCATCGCCTTTCTTGTCGGGCGACCACGAGAGGTTGTCGCTGCGCTTGAGCAGCGCTTGCCGCTCGCGGGACAGTCGCAGGTTGCTGCCCATGATGCCGGGCAGGAACACGATCGGGATGAGCTTGCCCGGGGGCACGCGCACGCGGATCTTTCTCCTGTCGTCGAGCGGCGTCGTCACGGCGGTGACTTCCGCGAAACCACCCAGACCCAGGCTGAAGTCCAGCCAGATGTCCTCTTCTTCTCCCTGTACCGCCATCACTTTGTCCTCCCGAGCCATCGGACCTTGTAGACCTCCGGGCCATCCGATCGCTGCTGCCGCGTGGTGCCGTCGGTGCTTGTGACTTCGCCGCCTTGGCGGCTCGGCCCCGTCGTCTCGCCGGAAGGCGTAGCCCGCGAGGTGGGCTCGCCGTAGCGCATGAGCTCGAAGCGCTGCCTCGCCGCGAGCGTGTCCTTTTCATCGATGTGATGAAACATGACCTCCTGGTCGAAGCGGGTCTGCACGTCCCGATTCATCTTGTCGGGCGTGCGGCTGTCGGGCTTCACGAAGCTGTGCGTGGTCGCATGCGCCCGCCAGGTGCCCCGTGTGCCGTGCACGATCCCCGAGGCATTCCAGCAGGTGTAGCTCGATCCACCGTTGATCACGACCTCTTCGGCCGCCGTGATCGTGATCCGGTCGGCCTCCTGCCGGATGTTCATCTTCGCAAGCACGTTGATGCTGTTCTTCAGCGCCGCGATGTCGATGTCCGCATTGCCCGCCACCAGCTTCATGCCCGCCTTGTAGGCGAACATGCGCACCGCGTTCCTCGCCGAGACCAGGAAGCTCTTCGCACTGGCGACGCTGGTATGCCCGCCGCTTGTGAGCGCGTTGTGTCCGGCGCTCGCGAAATGGCTGGAGCCTTGTGCGGTGGCCTGGATGCCGCAAGGGCTGGCGAGCGTCAGGTGCGGCTGGGCGAACTCCGGGAACTCGCCCTGTGTGGTGCCATTGGCCTTGCCCCTGATCGCGTCGTTCTGCTGCTTGAGTTCCCTGGCGACCTCGCTCTGATCGCTTTCCTCGTGGGCCTTGGCATCCAGCGCGACCTGCGACATGCCTTCGTGCACCTCGCGGGCCTGCGTGAGCCGCGCGACGGTCTCGCCCATGTCGGTGATGTGCGCCTGTGCGTTGGGCCGGGGTTCGGTGCTCACCAGCAATCCGCGCGCGGCGCGCAGCGCACCGTGCCCGTCGGTGCGCAATTCGAAGCCCTGGCCGCGATCGTCCGTGCGCCCGGCCGTGCCTTCGATGCGGCCGATGTGCCCTAGGCTGAGGCTGCTGCACTGGTGGTCGCTCTTGAGCTGCGCCTGCACCTTGCTCGCACTGTCGTCGAGGGCGAGGTGGTTGCCGCGCAGGCCGCCGCCGAGTTCGCGGCTGCGGATGCCCATCAGGTGAGTCTGGGCGGGCAGCTTCCATGCCGGCATTTCGTCGGCGTTGTGAAAGCGGCCGACGACGATCGGGCGGTCGGGGTTGCCGTTGAGGAAGTCGACGACCACCTCCTGGCCGATGCGCGGCAGCGCCGCCGTGCCGAACTGCGCTCCAGCCCAGTTGTGCGACACGCGCAGCCAGCACGAGGAGTTCTCGTCGCCCTGGCCCAGGCGGTCCCATTGGAACTGCACCTTGACCCGGCCGTACTGGTCGGTCCAGATTTCCTCGCCCGCCGGGCCGACCACCACGGCCGTCTGCGGACCGCCGGTGCGCGGCTTCGGCGTGCTGCGCGGCGGGCGCCACGCGAAGCTGGTGGGCTGCGCCTCGAAGGCGAAGCGCTGGATGGAGCCTCCCGATGTGCCGGCCGTGCCTTCGCTTGCGCGCAGGTTCTCCTGCAGGTGATAGGCCACGCCGAGCACGAGATGCTGGCGGTTCTGGTCGTCGCGCGGATGCCCGGCCAGCCGGAGGGTGTGGCCCGGCGCGAGCGAGCGCAGGTTGGAGCGCCCGGAGACGAGGCTTCGTGCGCTCAGCTGTTCCTCGTTGCGGATACCGGCACAGGCTTCTCCATCGCCGTTCAGCAGGTAGTGGCCGGGCCACTCGAAGACTTCATGGCCGTCGTGATCGTGGCCGGGCGGCATCTGGCGCTGGCTCTTCAGGTCGGCCTTGGGCTTCTCGAAGTCGTAGTCGTCGGTGCAGTGGTGGCCGGAGCGCAGGTCTTCTGCCATCTCCCATTCGTAGATGCGCTCGGCCGGCTCGTCGCCGCCGGTCATGCCCGACTGCTCGTGCGGGTGGTAGCGCACCGCTTCGCCGCCGGGCAGCGGGCCGTGCGAGCTGGCGATGTCGTCGGCGAACACCAGCACGTGCTGCGCGGCCTCGTGCCGGAAGTAGTAATAGATGCCCTCGTGCTCGCACAGGCGCGACACGAAGTCGAAGTCGCTCTCGCCGTATTGCACGCAATAGCTCCACACCCTGTAGCCGCGCGTGAGCTTCTGCTCGAAGGGATGGCCGTAGCGGCCCAGCACCTCGGCCAGGATCTCGGGAACGCTGCGGTCCTGGAAGATCCTGTAGTCGTGGCGCTTCGAGGCCAGCCAGAACCACGGGCGCAGCCGCATCGCGTAGAAGCAGTGCCGCGCGTCTTCGCGCGCGAGGCCGAAGCGCGTGACGATGCCGGCGAGATGGCGCGTGCCGCCGTGCTCGGTCTGCATCGACACCGTGGCCGTCTTGCCGAGCAGGGCCTTGGGGTCGATGGCGTTGCTGCGTGCCAGCAGGTCGATGTCGAAGGCGTAGGCCCAGCTCAACGCCTCCCGGCCTACCAGCCGGTGGAATTGCAGCGCCTCGCCCATGGGCGTGGCAATGGTGACGCGACGGCCAGCCAGGATGGGCTTGGTCACGGGATCCTCCCTGAATAGTCGATTGCTCGACCGAAATTAGTTTTTTCGGATTATTCGAGCGCGCGATTCGAGGGAGATGACGAAGGCCGGAAAGCTGTGGAATGCGTGAAGAAATTCGCGCCAAAGGTGCAAGGCGCGGCTATTTCAATGCTGCAAGGAATAAATGCGCGTCGTGCCGCTTCAGGTCACGCGGTTCAGCAATGGTTCGCGGCGCACCCAGCGCCGCAGGTTGTCGAGAAAGATCGATGCCACCCGCGCCTCGTTGCCGTCCGAGTGCCCGGCGGTGTGGGGCGTGACGATCACGTTCGGCAGGTCCCACAGCGGCGAGGCCGCCGGCAGTGGCTCGTGCGCGAACACGTCGAGGTAGGCGCCGGCCAGCACGCCGCTGCGCAAGGCTTCGATGAGCGCGGGCTCGTCGACCACTTCACCGCGCGAGACATTCACCAGCCGCGCCCCGGAAGGCATGAGCGCGAGCGCCGCCGCATCGACAAGACCGCGCGTGCGATCGCTCAACGGGCAGGCGAGCAGCAGCCAGTCGGCGCGAGGCAGCACCGTGCGCAGCCGCTCGTAGCTCACGCTCTCGTGGGCCGGCGCCGCGGCCGGGGCGTCGCTGCCGCGCACGCACACCACACGCAGGCCCAGCGCCGCGAGCAGCGCGCCCAGCCCTTGCCCGATGGGTCCCCAGCCGACGATCACTGCGGTCTGCCCCGCAAGATCGCGCGGCAGGCCGCTGCCCACGAGCGGCGACCATGCATGCGCGCGCTGCGCGGCCAGCAGCTGCGGAAACTGCCGCGCCAGCATCAGCACGCCAGCCAGCGCCGTCTGCACGACCACGCCGGCATTGGCGCCGGAAGAGGTAGTGACCTCGACGCCGCGCGCGCGCAGCTCGCCATACACCGGCCGGTCGGCGCCCGCCGAATGAGCGTGCACCCAGCGCAGCGATGGCGCATTGCGCATGGCGTCGTGGAAGACCTGGGTGTGAGGCTGCAGCTCGTGCTTGGTCGAAAGGCCGGTGACGTCGCGCGAGACGAAGGCGACGTCGGCATCGTCGCCGGGGCTCACCAGCACATGCGTGCGTTCGCCGAGTGCGGCCCCCAGGTCGGACGCCGCCTGCGCGACGGCTTGCGCGCTCATCAGGATGCGCAGGGGCGGTGTACTTGTCATACGGCGCTCACTCGGCGGTCGCGCCCGATTCGCGCACGATCGCCTTCCACTTCTCGTACTCCTGGCGCGTGAACTTGCCGAACTGCTCGGGCGTGCCGCCCACCGGGTCGGCACCCTCGCGGATCATCTGGGCTTCGAGCGGCGGCAGTGCGTCGTTCACCGACTTGTTGAGCAGCGCGATCACCGGCGCGGGCGTGCCCTTGGGCGCGAAGAAGCCGAACCACGAGCCGGCGGAGAAATCGGCGAAGCCCTTCTCGGCGACCGTGGGAACGTCGGGCAGCGAGCGCGAGCGCTTCTGGCTGCTCACCGCGATGGCGCGCAGCTTGCCCGCCTTGATGTGCGAGATGACGGAAGGAATGGTGGCGAACATGAACTGCACGCGGCCCGCGAGCAGGTCGTTGAGCGCGTTCGCGCCCTTGTAGGGAACGTGCAGCATGTCCGCGCCCACGCGCTTGCCGAGCATGTAACTCGACAGGTGCGACGAGGTTCCGATGCCGGTCGAGCCGTAGTTCAGCTTGCCCGGGTTGGCCTTGGCGTAGGCGATGAACTCCTCCAGTGTCTTCGCGGGCACCTCGGGGTTGACCACCAGCACGTTGGGCACGTCGGCGATCTGCACCACCGGCACGAGGTCGGTGAGCGGGTCGTAGGGCAGGCTCTTGTAGAGCGTCTGGTTGACGGCCATGGGGCCGACCGAGTTGACGATCAGCGTGTAGCCGTCTGCAGGGGCGCGCACCACGAACTCGGTGCCGATGTTGCCGCCGCCGCCGGGCTTGTTGTCGATGACGAAGGGCTGGCCCAGCTTTTCGGAGAGCTGCTGCGTCACCGCGCGCGCGAGGATGTCGGTGGTGCCGCCGGCCGTGAAGGCGACGACCACGCGCACGGGCTTGTTCGGGTAGGCCGTCTGCGCGACGGCGCAGGCGGCGGTGGCGAGCAGTGCCGTGGCGCAGAAGAGCCTGCGCAGGAAAGGGAAGGAAAGCTTGTCTCGTGTCATTGTTGTTCGTCCTCGTGGGAGTTGGCTGAAGCGGATGGAGGGAGGCTCAGTCGCGGAAGCCCGGATCCATGCGGTCGAGCTTGCGCAGCAGCGCCGGCCATTCCATGAGCCCGTAGGGCCTGCGGGTGCCGGGCTGGTAGTTGTTCCAGGTCTCTTCCAGGATGTGCTGCGGCACCGCCTTCAGCGGCGAGTTGCACGACATCGCACCGATCTGCGCGCGGCAGGCCAGCTCCAGCCGGTGCATCCAGTTGAAGGCCTCGCCCACGCTGCGGCCCACCACCAGCGCGCCGTGGTTGCGGAAGATGACGGCCTCGCCGTCGCCCAGGTCGGCCAGCAGCGAGGCCTGCTCCTCGGTGTTCAGCACCACGCCCTGGTAGTCGTGGTAGCCGATCTTCAAAAAGCGCATGGCCGTCTGCGTGAGCGGCAGCAGGCCGCATTCGAGCGAAGAGACCGCCATCGACGCCCAGCTGTGCGTGTGGATCACGCAGGCCACCTCGGGCCGCGCGGCGTGCACGGCGCTGTGAATCACGTAGCCGGCCTTGTTGATGCCGTAGTCCAGATCGCCGAAGTCTGGCTTCGACAGGATGTTGCCGTCCTGGTCCACCTTGATGAGGCAGGAGGCGGTGATCTCCTCGTACATCATCCCGTAGGGGTTGATGAGAAAGGCGCCTTTCTCGCCCGGCACGTGCGAGGAGATGTGGTTGGCCATCATGTCGGACATGCCGTAGAGGTCCACCAGCCGGTAGCAGGCGGCGAGGTCGACGCGGGCCTGCCATTCGGCTTCGGAGCATTGCTCCTTCATCGATGGAATCCGGAGTACGCCGGGCTGTGTCATGGGTCTTTCCTTCGCGGGTGAGTGTTCAGTCGGAGCCGAGTTGCAGGCGGCTGGGCAGGCGCTTCTCGATGGCGAACTTCAGCAGCGCGGCCGAGCGGAAGATGCCGTGCGCGAACTTGCCGTAGGGCAGCGTGAGAAACAGCGCCATCACCACGCCCAGGTGCACCGCCAGCAGCAGCGCCATGAAGCGCGTGTCGCGCCAGGCCAGCAGCGCGAGGCCGGTGAGGCTGGTGAGCAGCAGCAGCGCGATGAAGCCGCGGTCCATCGGGCGCTGCGCGGCGTCGCCGTGCGCCGGGTCGCGCCGCAGGTTCAGCCACAGCAGGCCGACGGGGCCCACCACGAGGCCGAGGCCGCCGGCAGTGCCCAGCAGCACCGGCAGGCTGGTCAGCGCGTAGGGCGCGTGCAGGCCCAGCAGGTAGTGGTAGAGCGTGGCCACGCAGGTCGACGCGAAGCACAGCATGAAGCCGTAAAAGGTGAAGTGATGGAAGCGCCTGCGCCACAGGGTGAAGCGGTCGTCTTCGTTGTTGCAGCCTTCGCCGTGGCCGCCGTCGAGGTACTTCAGGCGCAGCGCGTCGTGCGCGGCCTCGGCGCCGGCCGACGCGCGCACGCCGGCCACCTCGGCGCCCGGGTTGTCGCGCGAAGGCGATACATCGCGCCAGAAGCGGCGCACGCCCATGGCCAGCGCGAACATCACGAAGAGGAACACAGCGCCGAACACCAGCGCGAGCAGGTTGTGCGGAAAGATCGCGTAGAAGTTGCCCGCCATCGGCTCGTGCAGCAGCGAGCCCGACATCGCCACGGCCAGCACCAGGAAGAGGGCGAGCCCGCCCGCCAGTGCCAGTGCGACCGTGAGGCCGGCCTTGCGGTACAGCGCCCCCATCGCGGGCGGCCAGGCGTAGTCGTGGTAGGTCTGCATGCGCACCTGCGCCATTGCCTGCGGCACGTTCACCGCGAACTCGTGCGGCGGCGCGTACTGGCAGGCATGCAGGCAGGCGCCGCAGTTGTGGCACAGGTTGGCCAGGTAGTGCGTGTCGGCCTTGTTGCCGAAGTCGAGCCGGCGCGTCATGGCCGGGAACACGGCGCAGAAGCCTTCGCAGTAGCGGCAGGCGTTGCAGATCTGCAGGATGCGCGCGACTTCTTCTTCGCCGGCGGTCAGCGGCAGCGCGGGGGCAATGGGAATCACGCGCTGCGCAGGCGTGCCCTCGGCATCCGCGCGGGCACGCGCGACGAGATCAGTGAGCTGCTGCAAGCGCGGCCTCCTTGTCGTTCTTCGTGGAAGCCCGCGCAGCCTTCGCCGCCTGTGTGCCGGCGATGCGCCCGAAGGCCGTGCCGATGCTCATGCCTACGCCCGCCGTGTAGCCCTTGCCCAGCACGTTGCCGGCCATCATCTCGCCGGCCACGAAGAGGTTGGGGCTCGCGCGGCCGCCGAAGCGCACGGCGGCCGTCTCGTCCACTTTCAGCCCGAGGTAGGTGAAGGTGATGCCGGGGCGCAGCGGGTAGGCGTGGAAGGGCGCGGTGTCGATGGGGCGCGCCCAGTGTGTCTTGGCGGGCGCGATGCCTTCGGTGCGGCAGTCGTCCAGCGTGGTGTGGTCGAAGCGGCCGACGCGGCAGGCGGCGTTGTAGTCCTCCACGGTGCGCACGAAGGTGGCTTCGTCGAGACCGATCTTGCGTGCCAGCTCGCCGAGCGTGGCCGCCTGCGTGCCGGGAAACACCGGCGGCATGAAGCGCCCGACCGCCTTCTGGTCGATGACCGACCACGCGATCTGCCCCGGCTGCTGCGCCACCAGCCGGCCCCAGATGGCGTAGCGCTTGGGCCAGAAGTCCTCGCCCTCGTCGTAGAAGCGCTTCGCCTCGCGGTTGACGACCACGCCCAGCGACACGCAGTCGATGCGCGTGCAGATGCCGCCGTCGTACAGCGGCGCGCGCGCGTCGATGGCCACCATGTGGCCCTGCGAAGGGTCGCCGATGCTGTCGGCGCCCGCTTCGATCATGTGCTTGAGCAGCACGCCCTGGTTGAAGCGTGTGCCGCGGATCAGGAAGTTGTCGGCCGGCCATTCGCCGCGCTCGTTCTGCCCCCATGCCTCGCGCAGCCATTCGCGGTTCGACTCGAAGCCGCCGGCGGCCAGCACGCAGCTCTTCGCCTCGATGCGCTCGCCTGCTTCGGTGCGCACGGCCACGAAGCGGTCGCCGTCGAGCTCCACCGAGGCAACCGGCGTGTCGTAGCGGATCCGCACGCCGAGCCTCTCGGCGCTGCGGAAATAGGCGTTCACCAGCGCCTTGCCGCCGCCCATGAAGAAGGCGTTTGTGCGCGCCACGTGCAGCGCGCCCGACAGCGGCGGCTGGAAGTGCACGCCGTGGCTGCGCATCCAGTCGCGGCAGTTCGAAGAGGCGCGGATCACCAGGCGCGCGAGGTGCTCGTCGGTGAGGCCTCCGGTCACCTTCAGCAGGTCCTGCCAGTATTCCTCTTCGGGGTAGGCATCGACCAGCACGTCCTGCGGCGCGTCGTGCATGCAGCGCAGGTTGCGCGTGTGCTGCGAGTTGCCGCCGCGCCATGCCTTGGGCGAGGCTTCGAGCAGCAGCACCGAGGCGCCTGCCTCGCGGGCCATCAGAGCGGCGCAGAGGGCGGCATTGCCGCCTCCGACAACCAGTACGTCTATCACTCGTGGGTCTCCTTGGAATCAGGAGACTCTAGGCAGGCCGGCCTTCAGGCGAAAGGCCGGTTCGGGCAACGGGTGTTCACGTTTCGAGAAGACTGGCGCCGGCCCAGCGGCCTTCGCGCACCAGGGCGCGGGCCGTCTCGGCCACCACCACGCGCGTGGCCAGCGCGGCGGGGGAGAGCTCGTCGTCCGACAGGCTCACGAGCAGGTTGCGGCGGCCCACGTGCGCGTCGGCGATCTGCGTGAGCTGCAGATCGTCGCGGTCGTGTCGCGCGGTGGCTGCGCCGGGCTGGATGGTCGCGCCGTGGCCGGCGCGCACCGCATCCATCAGCAGCGCGAGGCCATCGACCTCCGCCACGATGCGCGGCGAGATGCGTGCCCGCGTGAAGGCGGCCGTCAGCGTGGCGCGCAGGCCGTGGCTGCCGCTGGGCATGATCAGCGGCAGGTCGGCCAGCTGCGAGAGGCGCACGCGCGCACCGGTGGGGCGCTGCGCCAGGGTGGGCGAGGCGATGACGAAGAGCTTCTCGGCCAGCAGCGGCGTCACGCTCCAGCGTCGCGGGGTGTCGGTCTGGAACAGCACGGCCAGGTCGAGCTGCCGCGCCTGCAGCATGGTCGTGAGGTGGCCCGAGAGCGCCTCGACCATGTGCAGTCGCACCTCTGGGTAGCGCTCGCGCATGGCGCGCATCAGCGGCACGCCGAGCACCGTGGCGGTGGTGGGCGCCAGGCCCACGCTCACGTGGCCCGAGAGCCGCGCCTGCTGCGCCGCGAGCACCGCGTCGTCGGCATGGCGCAGCACGAGCTGCGCCTGGTGGAGAAAGGCCACGCCGGCATCGGTGGGCACCACGCCGCTGGAGCTGCGCTTGAGCAGCCGGGTGGAGAGCTCGCCCTCGAGCCGGCTGATCTGCTGGCTCAGCGCCGAGGTGACGACGCCCAGTTCGACCGCGGCGCGGCCCATGCTGCGAAGCTCGCAGACCTTGACGAAGTAGCGCAGTTGCCGGAGTTCCATCCGCCGATCATCGCGCAGGCGCGGTCGCCGGTGCGGGCCGGCGCAGCAGCAGCCAGCCGAAGAGCGGCGCGGTGATGTACATCACCACCGAGTAGATGGCCGCCGGCAGCGCCAGCTGGAAGCTGCCGAGCACGCTCACCGCGATGAAGATCGCCAGCGTGGAGTTGTGGATGCCGATCTCGTAGCTGATGGCGGTGGCCAGCGGCTTGTCGAGCCCGGCGGCGCGGCTCAGGTAGTAGCCCGCCAGCAGGCTCAGCAGGTTGAACAGCAGCACGGGAATGCCGATCTGCGCGAAAGTGGTCGTGATGGTCGTCCACTCGTTCGCGATGGCGAGAACCGTCACCACCGCGAGCACCACGCCGCTGAAGATCTTGGTCGGCTTCTCCATGCGCGCCGCGAAGCCTGGCCGGCGCGAGGCCACGAACATGCCGAGCGCCACCGGCACCAGCACGATGGCGATGACCTCCACCAGCTTGCGCGTCTGCAGCGGCACCACCTGTCCGCCTTGCGCGAAGTGGCCGATGGCCCAGTTCGCGATGAGCGGCAGGGTGACGATGGAAAGCAGCGTGTTCACGGCCGTGAGCGAGATGTTCATTGCCACGTTGCCGCCGAACAGGTGCGAGAACAGGTTGGCCGAGATGCCGCCTGGCGAAGCCGCCAGCAGCATCAGCCCGATGGCGAAAACCGGCGGCAGCCCGAAGCCTACGATGATTGCGTAGCAGGCCAGCGGCAGGCCCACGACCTGCAGCACGAGCGCGATGGTCACGGCCTTGGGGTGCTTGAAGAGGCGCTTGAAGTCGGCGAGCGAAAGCGAAAGGCCGAGCCCGAACATGACCAGCGCGAGTGCGCCGAACAGGAAGCGGGTGACGATGACGGTACTGTCCATGGATCTGTCTCCTCGTTGGTTCTTCTTTTCTTGTAGTTGTTATTGGCGTGGCAAAAAAATGGCCGCCAGCACCTGTCGCGCAGGCGCTGGCAGCCGTGGAAACCGGGACCGACGAAGGTCTTATTGCTTGTAGCTGTCGTCGATGCGGTCGAGCTTGCGGATCAGCGACGGCCAGACGAACTGCCCGCCCATGCCGCCGGTCTGCACCTTCATGGCCTGGCCCACGCCTTCCACGATGCGCGGGTCCACGTGCGTGAGTTCACTGCCGCCGGATTGCGCCGCGATCTGGATCTGGCAGGTGGCCTCGAAGGTGTACATCGAAAGGAAGGCGTCGGCAATGGTCTTGCCGCAGGTCAGCAGGCCGTGGTTGCGCAGCATGAGGAAGTTGGCGTTGCCCATGTCGGCCTGCAGGCGCGGCTTCTCGTCGTCGCGGAAGGCCACGCCCTCGTAGTCGTGGTACGCCAGCGAGGCCAGCACGAAGGTCGACTGCTGGCTGATGGGCAGCACGCCGTTCTTCTGCGCGCTCACGGCGATGCCGGCGCGCGTGTGGGTGTGCAGCACGCACTGGATGTCTTCCCGCGCGGCGTGCACCGCGCTGTGGATCACGAAGCCCGCCGGGTTGACGGGGTAGGGCGAGTCGATGATCTTGTTGCACTGCTGGTCGACCTTGACCAGGCTCGACGCGGTGATCTCGTCGAACATCAGGCCGTAGGGGTTGATCAGGAAGTGGTGCTCCGGGCCGGGAATGCGCGCGCTGATGTGCGTGAAGACAAGGTCGCTCCAGCCGTGCAGCGCCACGAGGCGGTAGCAGGCGGCGAGGTCGACGCGAAGCTGCCACTCCTCGGCGGAGACGAGCTTCTGGATTTCGGGTTGGGCGAAGGCGTTCATGGGATTGGTCCTCGGATGGGGTCAGGTGGCCGCGGGCTCGGTGAGCGCGGCCTTGTAGATGCTCTGCTTGGGCTGCGCCATCACGCGGCGCAGCATGGGCTCGAATTCGCTGATGGGCAGTGTCTCGGCCTTGGGGTCGAAGGCGGGGTTGTCGTAGAGCGCGCAGAACTCGGCCGTGCGCTCGTAGTGCGGATGGCCCTTGAAGTTGTCGCGCATGTCGCGGTCCAGGCCGATGTGGTGGAAGAAGTAGTGGCCCTGGAAGATGCCGTGGTTCTGCACCATCCAGTGGTTGGCCTCGCTCACGAAGGGCTTCAGGATGGCCGCGGCGATGTCGGGGTGGTTGAAGCTGCCCAGCGTGTCGCCGATGTCGTGCAGCAGCGCGCACACCACGTATTCCTCGTCGCGGCCGTCGCGCAGCGCGCGGGTGGCGGTCTGCAGCGAGTGGGTGTAGCGGTCGACCGGGAAGCCGCCGTAGTCGCCCTCGAGGATCTGCAGGTGCCTGATCACGCGCGCGGGCAGGCCGCCCGCGAACTGCATGAATTCGCCACCGATCAGCTGCCAGTCTTCGCGCGTGCTTTCCTGCATGCTCTTGAAACTTGCGCGTGCGTTCATCGCCGGAGTCTCCGTTCTTGTGTCTTGTGGGGAGTTGGTCACTGTATGCCTGCGCTTGACCATCAACTGTCAAGAATTTGACAATGCGGGGTTCTGGTAAACCCCCGTTTCCCCGTCGTTCCTCCCTGTCCCTCCTTCATGGCCGCTTCCCCGAAACCGCGCATTTCCGCCGCGCACCGTGCCGCGCTGGAAGGCAACCCGTGGTTCACGAGCATGCCGCGCGCGCAGCGCGATGCGCTGGTGGCCGCGGCGGAACTTCATCACGTGCGGCGCGGCGCGATGGTGTTTCGCCAGGGCGATCCCATCCACGCCACGGACGGCGGCTTCTACGGGCTGATGGCGGGCACCATCAAGATCTCGTCGCTGCGCCAGGATGGCCGCGAAGCCATCCTCGCGGTGCTGGAGCCCGGCAACTGGTTCGGCGAGATCACGCTGATCGACGGCTCGCCGCGCACCCACGACGCCACCGCGCTCGAAGCGCTCGACCTGCTGGTGGTGCCGCCGGCAGCCTTCGTGCAGCTGATGCGCGACGTGGTGTTCTCCAACGCCATCGCCGCGATGCTGGCGGCGCGCGTGCGCATGCTCTACGGCCTCGCCGAAGACGCCACGCTGCGCAGCCTGCGCGCGCGCGTGGCGCACCGGCTGCTGGTGCTGGCGCGCGGCGATGCCACGCAGTCGGTGCTGCTGCGCCACGAGCTGCAACTGCCGCAGGAGGCACTGGCGATGATGCTCGGCGTGACGCGCCAGACGCTGTCGAAGGAGCTCAATGCGCTGGCCGCCGAAGGCGTGGTCGCGCTGGGCTACGGGCGCATCGAACTGCTTTCGCTCGAGGCGCTGCAAACCTTGGTACGCACCGGCTGAGCGAGCCTGCGATTGTTCTGCGTACCGTAAGGCTGCGGGCGTATAAGTGCGCGTCGGCCGAGGCCGGCCGACGGACTCCGCATCGGCGAGAACCGGAAAGAGCAGACGCCGATGCGGCCATGCATCCATTGCACGTCACATCACATCGCAGGAAGGCAATCGAATCATGAGCAACAAACCGACAGTCGTTCTGGTCCATGGTTTCTGGGGCGGCGCGGCCCACTGGACGAAAGTCATCGTCGAACTCTCGCGCAAGGGTCACAAGGGCATACGGGCGGTCGAACTGCCGCTGACCTCGCTGGCGGACGACGCCGAACGCTTGCGCAAGATGGTCGCGCAGGTCGGCGGCCCGGTGCTGCTGGTCGGCCACTCGTATGGCGGCGCCGTCATCACGCAGGCGGGCGACCTGCCCAACGTGGCGGGGCTGGTCTACATCGCGGCCTTCGCGCCCGACGCAGGCGAGAGCCCCGGCGGCATCACGCAGCAGCATCCGCCGGTGGCCGCGCCCAACCTCGCGCCGGACAGCGACGGCTACCTGTGGGTCGTGCCCGAGAAGTTCCACGAGAGCTTCTGCCAGGACCTCACACCCGACGAGGGCCTGGTGATGGGCGTGACGCAGAAGGCGCCGCTGGCCGGCACCTTCGGCGACACGATCACCGCGCCGGCATGGAAGAAGAAGCCGTCGTGGTATCAGATCTCCAGCGACGACCGCATGATCGCGCCGGCCAACCAGGAGCGCATGTCGGCGCGGCTGGGCGCGAAGAAGATCATCACGCTGGCGGCGAGCCATGCCTCGCTGGCGTCGAAGCCGGCCGAGGTGGCCGCGCTGATCGACGAGGCGGCGAGCGCCACCTCGGCCTGAGCAGCCTGGGCGCGGGTCGAACCGCTCAGGGCGCGCACTCCCCGGTGCGCGCCTGTTGCCCGAGCCGCCGTGTGCTGGAGCGCCGGCCCAGCGCCGCCACCGAGCACGCGGCCGCGATCACGATCAGCACGGCCACGGCCATCACCGCGAAGAAGGCCTTGTCGAACGCCGCGTGCGCGAGCGACACGAGTTGCGTCGCGACGTGCGCCGGCAGGCTTTCGGCCGCCAGCAGCGCGGCATCGATGCCGTCGCCGGCCGAGGCCGGCACCGCCAGCGTCTCGGGAATCGACAGCGCCGCCGTGTAGCTCGACGAGAGCACGCTGCCCAGCAGCGCGACGCCGAGCACGCCGCCCAGTTCGTACGACACCTCCTCGACCGACGCCGCCATGCCCGCGCGGTCTTCCGGCGCGTTGTTCATGATCGCGTTGGACGCCGCCGTCATGGTGGCGCCGACGCCCAGGCCCAGCAGCACCAGCACGGCCAGCTTCCAGATGCCCGACGCCTCGACCGCAAGCGCCAGCCCGCACAGCGCCAGCGCGGTGGTGGCGAGGCCCAGCACGATGATGCGGCGCGAGCCCGTGCGCGCCAGCAGCAGGCCCGCGACGGGGCCCGCCACGAAGGCGGCCAGCGGAATCGGCAGGATCGCCAGGCCCGCTTCCAGCGGCGAGAGGCCCGTCACCAGCTGCAGCCGCTGGCTGAACACCAGTTCGACGCCGACCAGTGCCACCGAGGCCACGATGGCCGCGATCACGCCGCCCGAGAAATGCGGGTTGCGGAACAGGCGGAACTCGATCAGCGGTGCCGCGCTGCGGCGCTGGCGTCGCACGAACAGCACCATCGCGATGACCGACAGCGTGCCCGTCGTCACGGCCGTGGTGGCCGACGGCGCGTACTTGGCGAATTCCTTGATCGACAGCACCAGGCAGACCAGCGCGGCCAGCACCTGCACCGATCCGATGAAGTCCCACGGCCTGCCGCCTGCCGCGCGCCGGGCGGGAAGCAGCCACAGGCCCAGCACCAGCGCGAGCACCACCACCGGCACGTTGATGAGGAAGACGGAGCCCCACCAGAAGTACTCGAGCAGCACGCCGCCGACCACCGGCCCGAGGGCCGCGCCGCCCGACGCGACGGACGCCCACACGCCGATGGCCACCGCGCGCTCGCGGTCGTCGGTGAAGGTGAGGCGGATGATGGCCAGCGTGGCCGGCATCATCATCGAGGCGCCCAGGCCCAGGAAGGCGCGCGCGGCGATGAGCGCGCCCGCGCCCGGCGCATAGGCCGCGCACAGCGAGGCAATGCCGAACACGGCCAGCCCCGCGATGAACATGCGCTTGTAGCCCACGCGGTCGCCCAGCGCGCCCATGCCCAGCAGGAAGCCGGAGACGACCACGGTGTAGGCGTTGATGATCCAGAGCTTCGCCGAGGACGAGGCCGCGAGGTCGTGCGTGAGCCTGGGCAGCGCGGTGTAGAGCACGGTCATGTCGACCACGATCAGCAGCAGCGCCATCGAGACGATGAGCAGCGTGATCCACTTTCGTGCGGTGTGCGTGGTGTTTGTGGTGTTCGTCATGGCTCAGGCCTCCAGTTCCTTGAGCATCGTGACCGACACGGGCGTGCAGCCGCGCGCCTCGAAGAAGCGGTGCGCGTCTTCGTTGCCGACGCCGCTTTCGAGGAACACGCGCCGGATGCCGCGCAGCCGCAGCTCGGCGCAGATCCAGTCGAACATCCGCGCGCCCACGCCGGCGCCCCGGCGGGACGCATCGACGACGAGGTCGTCGAGCGTGGCGAAAGCGCGGGAGGCCAGGCGGGTCTCGTCGATGGAGACGAAGGCGACGCCGGCCAGCGCGCTGTCGTTGCCGTCATTGCCGTCATGGGCGATCGCGATCAGCTCGTTCGATGTGGCGGCGGGGCGGGCGAGGGCGTGGCGCACCTCCGCACGAAGAACGTCGGGCAAGTCGCTGCGCCATTCGCCGATGGCGACGGCGCGCCGTCCCTGAAGCTCGGAGTGGGAGATGTAGCGCGGGCTCAGCTGCGCCATGAACAGCTCGACGATGGCCTGTTCGCGCGCGGGATCGTTGCACCACTCGATATGCAGCGGCGCCGTGGCGGTTTGTCTTTCGGAATCTCTGTTTCTCAGCATGACGCGCATGTTGCGTCATTAAAATGAATGGATAAAGATGAAATCAATCTGAAAAACAGATGGATAGGTGATGCCGCATGGAATGGACCGTCGATCAGCTCCGTCAGTTCGTGACTACCGCCGAATGCGGTTCTTTCTCGGCCGCCGCGCGCAAGCTGGGCAAGGCGCAGTCGGCGGTGAGCACCGCCATCGGCCTGCTCGAAGTCGACCTCGGCATCGCGCTCTTCGACCGCTCGCGCAGGAACGCGCAGCTGTCGGAGGCCGGGCAGGTGCTGCTGCTGGAAGCGCTCGAACTGCTGCGCCAGGCAGAGCAGCTCGACCAGCGCGCCCGCTCGCTGAACGCGGGCAACGAAGCGGCGCTGTCGCTCGCGCTCGACGAGGCGCTGCCGTACACCGCCATCGCCACGCTGATGCGCGAGATCTCGGTGAAGTTTCCGAGCCTCGAACTCACGCTGCTCAATGGCACCGCCACCGAAGTGGCCGACTACGTGGAGCAGGAGCGCGCCAGCGTCGCCTTTCATTTCGACAGGGGCCCGGTGCGCGCCAGCTTCGACCAGCGGCACATCGGCACCGTGCCGCAGGGCGTGTTCGTGGCGAACGGCCATCCGCTGGCGGACGGGCGCATCGTGCGCCGCAAGGACCTGGCCCGCCACCGGCAGCTGCTGATGCATGCCGACGACGTGCACGAGGTGGCCTACAGCCCCAGGGTCTGGCGCTCCGACAGCTTCTACAGCACGGCCGAAATGGTGGCCGACAAGCTCGGCTGGGCGGTGCTGCCCGTCAACATCGCGCACTACGAGGGTTTCAGGCAGGCGCTGCAGGAAGTGCCTTGCCCCTCGCTGGCGCTGCCGAGGCTGTCGGTGCGCATGCTGTGGCTGCAGGGGCGGGCCATCGGCGCGACGGCCGCCTACGTGCAGCAGCGCTTCACCGAGCTGCTGCGCGACGTGCCGGCCTGATCCGCCGGCGCCGAGCGCAAGGCTCCGGGTGTCCTAGCGCAGCACGCGCCCGTCGGCCGAGATGCTGATCAGGTCGATGTTGCGCACGCTGTCGCGCAGGCCCGGGCGCAGGTTGATGCGAAAGCCACCCACGTCGTAGTCGGTCATGCCCGCCATCACGCGCTGCAGGCTCGCGGTGTTGACGCCGCGGCCCGCGCGGCGCACTGCCTCGCCGGCGGCCTTGGCCGCGATGAAGCCCTCGAGGCCTTCGTATGAAGCGGTCTGGTCGGAGTTGTCCACGGCCGCGAGGTATTCCTTGACGATGGGAATGGCCGAAGGCCGCGGCGAGGGCACCACCTGCGAGATCACGATGCCGCCGATATCCTTGCCCAGCGCGGCGTAGAGCGGATCGATGCCGACGATGGAAAAAGCCATGAAGCTGCCCGCATAGCCGCTCTTGCGCAGCTTGCGGATGGCGTTGGCCGTGGTGCCCGAGAGCGACACCAGAACGATGGCCTGCGGCGACTGCTTCTGCACTTCCTTCAGTGCCGCGTCGAGCTTGTCGCCCGTGGCCGGCACCAGCGCGCTCGCAACCAGCGGCGTGAGCCGGAGTTCGCTGATGGCCTGCTCGACGGCAGCGAGGCCGGCGCGGCCCATGGCGTCGTCGTCGCCCACCAGCGCCACGCGCGTCTGCCCCACGGTGGCGCATTGCTTCACGATCTTCATGGCCTCGTCGATCATGCCGGGGCGCACGTGGAACACGTTCGGGTGGTCGGCGCCGCGCAGCGTGTCCGAGGCTGCGAAGGGCGCGAAGAGCAGGCTCCCCTGCTGGGTGGCGACGTTCGCGCCGGCCTCGCTGCTGGCCGTGCCGACGAAGCCGAAGAGCATGTCGGCCTTGTCGGTGGTGAGGAGGGTGCGCGCATTGGCGGCGGCACGCGCCGCGTCATAGCCGTCGTCGAGCTGCAGCAGCTTGAGCTGCAGGCCGGCGGCGGCATTTCGGTCGTTGAAGGCGCTCACCGCGAGGCGGCTGCCGGCGGCGAAGGCGGTGCCGATTTCCGAAGCACTGCCGGTCAGCGGCACCGATTGCCCCAGCAGCACGACACGAGCCCCGCCGGCCGCTGGCGCCCGCGCGGTCTGCGCCACGACGGAGTGGGTAACCCCGATGCCGCTTCCCAGCATCAGCGCGCCGCATGCCTTGCCCAACCATTCCCTGCGTGATGTGTTCATTGGACACTCTCTTTCACATTAGTAAAAAAGTGTAGCAATAACGGGGCCAGGGGAAAAGGCGGGTTGGCGAGCGGGGTAATCAGCCTCCTGCGACGTAGGCGGCGAGGTGCTCGCCGGTGAGCGTGGAGCGCGCGGCAACGAGGTCGGCCGGCGTGCCTTCGAAGACGACCCGGCCGCCGCCATGCCCCGCGCCGGGGCCGAGGTCGACGAGCCAGTCGGCATGCGCCATCACGGCCTGGTGGTGCTCGACCACGATGACCGACTTGCCCGAATCCACCAGCCGGTCGAGCAGGCCCAGCAGCTGCGCCACGTCGGCGAGGTGCAGGCCGGCGGTGGGCTCGTCGAGCACGTAGATGTCGCCCTTCTCGGCCATCTGCGTGGCCAGCTTGAGCCGCTGTCGCTCGCCACCCGAGAGCGTGGTGAGCGGCTGCCCGAGCCGCAGGTAGCCCAGCCCCACGTCGGCCAGCCGCTGCAGGATGGCGTGCGCGGCCGGCGTGCGCGCCTTGCCCTCGCCGAAGAAGGCCGAGGCCTCGTCCACCGGCATCGCCAGCACCTCGCTGATGTCGCGCCCGCCGAAGCGGTACGCCAGCACCGAGGCCTGGAAGCGCTTGCCGCCGCATTCCTCGCAGGTGGTGGCGACGCCGGCCATCATCGCGAGGTCGGTGTAGATCACTCCCGCGCCGTTGCAGGTGGGGCAGGCGCCCTCGGAGTTGGCGCTGAAGAGCGCCGGCTTCACGCCGTTGGCCTTCGCGAAGGCATTGCGGATCGGGTCGAGCAGCCCGGTGTAGGTGGCCGGGTTGCTGCGCCGCGAGCCGCGGATCGCGCCCTGGTCGATGCTCACGACGCCCGCGCCGGCCGGAATCGAACCGTGCACCAGCGAGCTCTTGCCCGAGCCCGCCACGCCCGTGACGACCGCGAGCACGCCGAGCGGGATGTCGACGTTCACCTTGCGCAGGTTGTGCGCCGTCGCGCCGCGGATCTCGAGCTTGCCGGTCGGCTTGCGCACCTTCTTCTTCAGCGTGGCCCGGTCGTCGAGGTGGCGGCCGGTGACCGTGCCGCTGGCGCGCAGCCCCTCGACGCTGCCCTCGAAGCACACGCTGCCGCCGGCCGTGCCCGCGCCCGGGCCGAGGTCGACGACATGGTCGGCAATGGCGATGACTTCCGGCTTGTGCTCCACCACCAGCACCGTATTGCCCTTGTCGCGCAGCCGCAGCAGAAGGCCGTTCATGCGCTGGATGTCGTGCGGATGCAGTCCGGTGGTGGGCTCGTCGAACACGTAGGTCACGTCGGTGAGCGAGGAGCCGAGGTGCCGGATCATCTTCGTGCGCTGCGCCTCGCCGCCCGAGAGCGTGCCCGCCGGCCGGTCGAGCGAGAGATATCCCAGCCCGATCTCCACGAAGGAGTCGAGGCTCGCCGCCAGCGCCTCCAGCAGCGGCGCCGCCGAAGGCTCCTTCAGGCCGCGCACCCAGGTTGCGAGGTCGCTGATCTGCATCGCGCAGGCGTCGGCGATGTTGATGCCCTTGACCTTCGACGAGCGCGCCGCCGCGCTGAGCCGCGTGCCGTCGCACTCGGGGCAGGTGGAGAAGGTCACCACGCGGTCGACGAAGGCGCGTACGTGCGGCTGCATCGCTTCCACGTCCTTCGAGAGAAACGACTTCTGGATCGTCGGGATCAGCCCCGCATAGGTGAGGTTGATGCCCTCGACCTTGATCTTCGTCGCCTCCTTGTAGAGCAGGTCGTGCAGCTCGTTCTTCGTGAACTTGCGGATCGGCTTGTCGGCGTCGAAGAAGCCGCAGCCCCGGAAGATGCGGCCGTACCAGCCGTCCATGCTGTAGCCGGGAATCTTGAGTGCGCCCTCGTTGAGCGACTTGCCGTCGTCGTAGAGCTGCGACAGGTCGAAGTCGGTGACGGAGCCCCGGCCCTCGCAGCGCGGGCACATGCCGCCGATGCGGTTGAAGGTTTCCTTCACGGTCTTGGTCTTCGCGCCGCGCTCGATGGTGATGGCGCCGGCCGCGCTGACCGATGGCACGTTGAAGGCGAACGCACCCGGCGGGCCGATGTGCGGCTTGCCCAGGCGGCTGAACAGGATGCGCAGCATCGCGTTGGCGTCGGTGGCGGTGCCCACCGTGGAGCGCGGGTCGGCGCCCATGCGTTGCTGGTCGACGATGATCGCGGTCGTCAGGCCGTCGAGCACGTCGACATCGGGCCGCGACAGCGTGGGCATGAAGCCCTGCACGAAGGCGCTGTAGGTCTCGTTGATGAGCCGCTGCGACTCGGCCGCGATGGTGCCGAACACCAGCGAGCTCTTGCCCGAGCCCGAGACGCCGGTGAACACCGTCAGCCTGCGCTTCGGGATCTCGATGCTGATGTCCTTCAGGTTGTTCTCGCGCGCGCCGTGCACGCGGATCATGTCGTGGCTGTCGGCGGCGTGCTGCGCGGAGGGCGCAGTCGTCGCTGCTTTCGCTGTCTTTGTCGCAGTCGTGGTCTTCCTTGCTGCCTTCGTGCTCATCGGTTCTCCGCCTCAGCGCTGTTGCTGGATGCGGATCATGCTGCCCGCGGGGTCGCGCACCGCGCAGTCGCGAACGCCGTAGGGCTGGTCGGTCGGCTCCTGGACGATTTCGGTGTCGCTGGCCTGCAGCTTCGCGAAGGTGCCTTCGAGGTCGGGCGTGGCCAGCAGGATGGCCGCGTAGGTGCCCTTGGCCATCATCTCGGCGATGGTGCGGCGCTCTTCGTCGGTGATGCCGGGGTATGCGGCCGGCGGAGCCAGCACGATGGACACGGCCGGCTGGCCGGCCGGGCCGACCGTGATCCAGCGCATGCCGCCGTAGCCGACGTCGTTGCGGACCTCGAAGCCGAGCAGGTCGCGGTAGAAGGCGAGCGAGGCTTCGGGGTCGTTGTGCGGAAGAAAACTGGCGTGGATGCTGAGGTTCATGGTGTCGTCCGGTCGTTGTGTTGTCGAGGAGCGCTCAGTCTAGATGTGGCTCCACCATCGGCGCTTCTCGATTCCTGATCGGTCGCGTGACCTGTTTTTCCACGCACGAGGGCATTCCCGCGGTCTGCAGCGCGGCCTGGCGCTTGTAGGCGCTGGGCGGCACGCCGACAAGCTCCGTGAAGCGCGTGCTGAAGGTGCCCAGCGACGAGCAGCCGACCTCGAAGCAGACGTCGGTGACGCTGAGATCTCCCCGGCGCAGCAGCGCCATCGCGCGCTCGATGCGCCGCGTCATCAGGTAGGAATAGGGAGACTCGCCATACGCGAGCTTGAACTGGCGGCTGAGGTGGCCCGCCGACATGTGCACGCCGAAGGCGAGGGCCTCGACGTCCAGGGGCTGGGCGTATTCGCGGTCGATGCGGTCGCGCACGCGGCGCAGCCGGGCCAGTTCGCGCAGGTGCAGTTGCTCGGCGTCGGGTTTGCTGCTGGTCATCCGCGGGATCGTGCCATGCCGCACCCGCTGGCTCAACCCGGCAGCCCCGACTGGTGGGGCGGCCGCGGGGAAAGGATCAGGCCTTGCGCTCGAACACCAGGTCCCACACCCCGTGGCCCAGCTTGATGCCGCGGTTCTCGAACTTGGTGAGTGGACGGTATTCGGGCTTGGGCGCGTAGCCCTCGGCGGTGTTGCGCAGCAGCGGCTCGGCAGCCAGCACCTCGAGCATCTGCTCGGCATAGGGCTGCCAGTCGGTGGCGCAGTGGATGTAGCCGCCGGGGCGCAGGTGCTGCGCGAGCTTGGTCACGAAGCCGGGCTGGATCAGCCGGCGCTTGTTGTGGCGCTTCTTGTGCCACGGGTCGGGAAAGAACACGTGCACGCCGGCCAGCGTGCCGGGCTGCAGCATGTGGTCGAGCACGTCGACGGCGTCGTGCGCGCAGATGCGGATGTTCGACAGCTGCTGCTCGCCGATGCGCTTGAGCAGCGCGCCCACGCCGGGCTCGTGCACCTCGCAGCAGAAGAAATTGGTGTCGGGCAGCACCGTCGCGATGTGCGCGGTGGCCTCGCCCATGCCGAAGCCGATTTCCAGCACGGTGGGGCCGGCGCGGCCGCCGAAGGCTGCGGTCAGGTCGATCGGCTCGGGCTTGTAGGGCACGAGGTACAGCGGGCCCAGCTCGGAGAAGGCGCGCGCCTGGCCCTCGGTGGTGCGGCCGCCGCGCTTGACGAAACTCTTGAGCCGGCGGTGCAGCGGATGGGGCTTGGAATCCTCATCGTCGCTGGGAGGGAGGTCGTTGGACACGGTATCGGAAAGATTCATCACTGCCGCGAATTGTAGAGATCGCGCCATTCGGGCACCCAGCCGGCCAGTGCCGCGGGGCATTCGGTGGCCGAGGCGGGCTGCAGGCCCAGCGCCCGTGCGGCGGCGTCCAGAGCGGCCAGCGCGGCGGCCGGGGTGTCGGTATCGATGGAGGTGGCGCCGTTCTGTTTCGACAGCTTGTCGCCGTCCGCGCCGCGCACCAGCGGCGTGTGCAGGTAGCTGGGCGTGGGAAAGCCCAGGGCGCGCTGCAGCAGGATCTGGCGCGCGGTGTTGTCCGTGAGGTCCTCGCCGCGCACCACGTCGGTCACGCCCTGTTCGGCGTCGTCGACCACCACCGCGAGCTGGTAGGCCCAGGGGCCGTCGGCGCGGCGCAGCACGAAGTCGCCGACCTCGCGGCTCACGTTCTGGCACTGGCGGCCCAGGCGACGGTCGACGAAGCACAGCTCGCCGCCGGCGGCTGCATCGTCGCCATCTTCCTCCCACGGCACGCCGGGCGTGGGCGGGAGGTCGGCCTCGAACTTTTCGGTGGCGAAGCGCCAGGCGCGCGCGGGCTTGCCATGCAGCCCGTCGCGGCAGGTGCCGGGGTAGACGCGCTCGCCGTGGCGCTCGTGCCGATGGCCGAGCCGCGCGAGCGCTTCGTTGATGTCCTTGCGCGAGCAGCCGCAGGGGTAGGCCAGCCCACGCGCCTTCAGCCGATCGAGCGCGGCCTCGTAGCGGTCGGTGCGCCGGGTCTGCCACACGGGGGGCTCGTCGGGCAGCAGGGCGCAGTATGCCAGCTGCTGGAGGATGTGCTCGCCCATGCCGGGCAGGCAGCGCTCGGTGTCGGCGTCCTCGATGCGAACCAGCCAGCGCGCCTGCGGCCCGCGCGCGCGCACGTCGAGCCAGCTCGCGAGCGCGGCCACCAGCGAGCCCGCGTGCAGCGGGCCGGTGGGCGAGGGCGCGAAGCGGCCGGTCTCCCTCATCTCCCGGTCAGATCACGTCGAGCGCGAGCGACAGGCCCGAGAGGAAGGCGTCTTCCACGCGATGGCCGGTGCACCAGTCGCCCGCGATGCCGATGCGGGCCTTGGCGTCCCAGAGGTGGGTGGTGCCCACGGGCACCTGCGTCTGGGCCTCGTTCCAGCAGATGGCCTGGGCGTGGGCCGGCGTGGCGTGGATGCCGGTGATTTCGGCGAAGGCGCGCAGCAGCTTGGCCTCCACGCGCGAGGGCGCGTCGCGCAGGTGCTCCTGCGACCAGGTCGCGCTGGCCTGCAGCGTCCAGCGTTCGATGGGCTCGCGCCCGGGCTTGGACGACTCGCGCGCCAGCCACGCCACGCGGTGGTGCGTGCTGCGCGCCGCGTTCCACTGCGGGCCGAGGTGCGACATGTTGGGCTGGTTGGCCTGGGGATAGGCGACCATCAGCGTCCAGCAGGGCGCGATGCTCACGGGTTCGATCTTGCGGGCAAGCGTGGCCGAGAGCTTGCCGCCGTTGCCCAGCAGCGCGCGGGCAGCGGCCGGCGGCACGGCCAGCAGCACGGCGTCGAAGCCCGAATACACATGCTGCGAATCGTCGGCACCGGAGGTGCGCAGCTGCCAGCGCTTCGCGTCGAGCGCATCCGGCTCGATCTGCGTGACGCGCGTGCCGGTGACGAGGCTGTCGCCCAGCGGCGCGGCCCAGCGGGTCACCAGCGAGTCCATGCCGGGTTGCGCCACCCAGTGCGGCTCCAGCGAGGGCAGGGCCGCCTCGGCCACGCGGCCATGGGCGTCGAGCACGCGCACGAGGTTGGCGCTCCAGCGCTTGCAGACGCCGGGCGCGTTTTCCAGCGCCAATGCAAAGCGCGGATCGCGCACGGTGAAATATTGGGCGCCGCTGTCGAAGCGGCCGAAGGCGGTGTCCACGCTCGCCATGCGTCCGCCGGCCGCGTCGTTGCGCTCGAACAGCGTGACCTTGTGGCCGGCCTGCACCAGAGTTCGCGCACAGGCCACCCCGGCGATGCCGGCGCCGACGACGGCGAAGTGGCGAGAGGGGCGCGGCTGGCCCGGGCCGGCTGGGGTTCGGTGACGGTCGGCGGCGGCCTTGGCCGGCTTCTTTGCAGTTGCGCGAGTGCTCATGACGGACTCTCTTCTTCTGGATGGAATGCGGATGGATGTGTCTGCACTCTACATCGGTCCGGCAGCCGCTTTGCCTGAGGGCACACCCTTAGCGGCGTTGCGCGATCCTGGGCAATACTCGTCGGCCCCGCAGATGAAGCGCGGTTGTCTCATCGCCCCCGATGGCGTTCGAGCAGCGCCCGCCGCGTGCCCTCGTGCTCGAACTGCGCAAGCCACCATTCGAGCGCTCGCCCCGGCTTGCCGGCGCTTCGCACCCGCCACGCACAGTGCAGCGACCCCAGCGGCGGCTTGCGCTCCGTCTTCAGCTCGACCAGGTGCCCGGCCTCGATGTACGGCCTGGCCATCGGCTCGGGCAGGAAGCCGCCGCCCAGCCCGTGCAGCTGCGCCGCGATCTTGGCCTGCATGCTCGGCACGGTGAGCACGTCCTGCCCGCCCACGAGATGCACCGTGAGGCCCGGCGCCTGTCGGGCCGAGTCGGCCGCCGCCACCGCGCGGTGCTGCCGCATCACCGTGTCGCTCAGTGGCTGCGTGATGCGCGCCAGCGGGTGGTGCGGCGCCACCGCGTAGACGAAGCTCAACTCGCCGATTGGCCGGCTGCGGATGCCGGTGGAGGTGAAGGCCAGGCTCGCGGCGTCGAGCACCGCGCCGATCGCAAGGTCGGCTTCGCCGGAGGTCAGGGCCTCGATGGTGCCCATCAGTGTTTCGTCGCGCAGCTTCAGCCGCGTCGGCGGCTCCAGCGCGAAGAAGGCGGTGGCGAGGTCGAGCAGCGGGTCGCGCGCGATCACGCTGTCGACCGCGATGGTCAGCATCGGCTCCCAGCCGGTGGCCACGCGCTTCACGCGGTTGGCCACCGCGTCGATCTCGCCCAGCAGCCGCTCGGCTTCGCGCAGCAGCTCGGCGCCAGCCTCGGTCATGCGGGCCTGGCGCGTGCTGCGGTCGAAAAGCAGCACGTCGAGGGCGTCCTCGATCTGGCGTACCCGGTAGCTCAGCGCGCTGGGCACCAGGTTCAGGGCACGCGCGGCGGCGGCGAAGCTGCCGGTGGCGGCCACGGTCTGGAGCATGGCGAGGGCGTCGGGGGTCAGCACGTCTCTGGGACTGGGCATGGAGGCTCCATTGATCAAAATATTTGAATGGTGCCATCAAACCGCGGCGTCTTTCCATAGGGCCACGCGGCCCAAAATTCTTCTCATCCGCTGCGCATCCGGCGCGGCATACGAAAGAAGCCCGAGCACCCCACCGGGGCAGGGCAAAAGGAGTCCGACGATGTTGCAAGTCCGTAAATCACAGGAACGCGGTTATGCCGACCATGGCTGGCTGCGCTCGTTCCACAGCTTTTCCTTCGCCAACTACTACGACCCGGCCCACATGGGCTTCGGCAACCTGCGCGTGATCAACGAAGACCGCGTGGCGGCGGGCGCCGGCTTCGGCACCCACGGCCACAAGGACATGGAGATCATCAGCTACGTGCTCTCGGGCGAGCTGGCGCACAAGGACAGCATGGGCAACGTGGAGAGCATCCCTCCCGGCGACGTGCAGCGCATGAGCGCGGGCCGCGGCGTGATGCACAGCGAGTTCAACCACAAGGCCGACGAGACCACGCACTTCCTGCAGATCTGGATCCTGCCGAACGTGCGCGGCATCGAGCCCGGCTACGAGCAGAAGAAGTTCAGCGACGCCGAGAAGCGCGGCAAGCTGCGCCTGGTGGCCTCGCCCGACGGCAGCGAAGGCTCGGTGAAGGTGAACGCCGATGCGAGCCTGTACGCCGGTCTCTTCGACGGCGACGAAAAGGCCAGCCTGGCGCTCGACCCGAAGCGCAAGAGCTACGTGCACCTGGTGCGCGGCGAGCTCGAAGTGAACGGCCAGAAGCTCTCGGGCGGCGACGCCGCGATGCTCGAAGGCGAATCGCAGGTGACGCTGGGCGCGGGCAAGGACGCCGAAGTGCTGGTGTTCGACCTGGCCGCCTGATCTTTCCCCCTTGCCGGGCCCTGGCCGCCCGGCTTTTTTTCATCTTTCTCTTTTCCAATCCAACAACCGAGGAGTTTTCAACCATGGCAACCACCACCGCACCCAACCCCGCACAGGACACGCTCGCCCTCATCGGCCGCATCCTGATCGCCTATCTCTTCATTCCCGCCGGCATCGGCAAGCTCATGGGCTTCGGCGGTACCGTCGGCTACATCACGTCCGTCGGCCTGCCGCTGCCGGAGGTGGGCGCGGCCATCGCGATCATCGTGGAGCTGGGCTTCGGCATCGCGCTGCTCTTGGGCTTCAAGACCCGCTTGACGGCGATCGTGATGGCGGTCTTCACCGTTGCCGCAGCATTGTTCTTCCACAAGTACTGGTCGGCCCCCGATGCGATGAAGATGATGCAGCAGATCAACTTCAACAAGAACATCGCCATTGCCGGCGGCCTGCTCGCTCTCGCAGCCTTCGGTCCCGGCCGCTTCAGCATCGACAAGCGCTGATCCCACATACACACAATTCACCCGCTCAGGAGCACTGAAACATGGCAAACATCGTCGTCGTCTTCCATTCCGGCTACGGCCACACCCAGCGCGTGGCCCAGGCCGTCGCCGACGGCGCGGGCGCGCAACTGCTGGCCATCGACGCGGACGGCAACCTGCCCGAAGGCGGCTGGGAGCTGCTGGCCGCGGCCGACGCGATCATCTTCGGCTCGCCGACCTACATGGGCGGCGTGAGCTGGCAGTTCAAGAAATTCGCCGATGCCTCGTCGAAGGTCTGGTACACGCAGGGCTGGAAGGACAAGCTCTTCGCCGGCTTCACCAACAGCGCCACCATGAACGGCGACAAGGTCACGACCATGACCTACCTGTGGACGCTGGCGATGCAGCACAGCGGCATCTGGGTCAGCATGGGCATCCTGCCGAGCAACAGCAAGGCCGCCACGCGCGATGCGCTGAACTACGTGGGCGGCTATGGCGGCCTGCTGACGCAGTCGCCGTCGGACGCCAGCCCTGCCGAAATGCTCAAGGGAGATTTCGACACTGCCCGTGCTTTCGGTGAGCGCATCGGCACGGTGGCAAGATCACGAGGCTAGAACTCATCCCCCAGGCTTCGCGCACTTCGTGTCGCTGCACCAACCCCCTCGCCGGGGGCGACACCCGCGGCCCGGCAAAGCCGGTTCCGCGGTGTCCCGCGAACGGACTGCGACGAACGAAGCCGATCAATCATTCACGGAGAACACGATGACCGACGCCACCCCCGAAACCCGACTGCTCAAACCGCACGACAAGGACCTCGGAGGCGGCTTCCAGGTGAGGCGCCTGCTGCCGGCCGCGCAGCAGCGCTCCGTCGGTCCCTTCGTGTTCTTCGACCATTTCGGTCCGGCCACCGAGCAGCCGGGCAGCGAGCACGACGTGCGGCCGCATCCGCACATCGGGCTGTCGACGGTCACCTATCTTTTCAAGGGCGCGATGATGCATCGCGACAGCCTCGGCAGCGTGCAGGAGATCCTGCCCGGCGCCATCAACTGGATGACTGCGGGCCGCGGCATCGTGCACTCCGAGCGCAAGCCCGAGCGCCTGAAGGCCGACACCTACGTGAACCACGGCCTGCAGCTGTGGGCCGCGCTGCCGCAGGCGCACGAAGAAGTCGAACCCAGTTTCGAGCACACGCCGGCGGATGCGATTCCCGAGTTGGTGGAGCAGGGCGCTGCGGTGCGCGTGCTGGTGGGCGAGGCCTTCGGCGCACGTTCGCCGGTGAAGACGCTCTCTCAGACCGTGTACCTCGACATCGCGCTGCCGGCCGGCGGCCGCTTCGAGCTGCCGGCGCTGACGCCCGAGCTGGCCGTCTACGCGGTCGATGCAGATCTCGCGGTGAACGGCGAGCCGGTTCCCGTGCACACCATGGCCGTGCTGCCGGCCGGCCAGGGCGCGGTGCTGACGGCCGATGCCGCCGCGCGGCTGGTGGTGATCGGCGGCGAGCCGCTCGACGGCCCGCGCTACATCACCTGGAACTTCGTCTCGAGCCGGCGCGAGCGCATCCTTGAGGCCGGCGCCGACTGGGCCGCCCAGCGCATGGGCCACGTGCCCGGCGAGACCGAGTTCATTCCGCTGCCGGGCAAGCCCTTCGGCGTGCGCGAGCCCGACACGGGCACCACGCCGGTCTGAGGCGGTCCGGCCGGCCTGCCTTGCGAGGGCGGTAAGCTCCGCCCCGCAAGCGGCGATCGAGGGGATCGCCGTCCCAACGACATCCCCAGAAAGGGAGCAAGGCAAATGGCAGTCTTTCGTACACCCGAGGTTGCACCGGGCGAATACGGCGATCTCTTCGAGTTCCTGATGAAGGAGCTGAAGCTCTTCAAGCGGCAGCTGGTCATCATGCTCAAGCATGTGCAGACCGGCGAGTCGATGGTCTACCAGCAGGCCTGGTACGACTTCCACCTCAAGGACAGGCTCACGCAGCTGCTCAAGGCTGACGACTACGCGGCCGTCGCCGAGCTGCCGATCAACAAGGAAGGCCAGACCGGCATCTACATCGAGACCCGCTACGTGAAGAGCGGCAAGCTCGTGGGCATGCAGCTCGTGGAGGCCCGGCCGCACGAGGGCGGGCGCTACGTCGGCCTGACGCCGGCCTCGGTGTTCACCGATGGCGACGGCGAGCGCCTGCTGGCGTTCGCGCAGAAGCTCAAGTAGGCGGCGGACGGAAAAACCGCAGACATGAAAAAGGCCCGCGTCGCGGGCCTTTTCTTTTGCCGTTTGCGCTGGTCGCTTACTTGCCGCCGATCGACACGGTCTCGGCAGGCGGCGCGCCCTCCGGCGTCTTCGGCAGCTCGACCATGCCCTTGCGGCCACCGCGGCCGCGCCACGCGGAGTAGCTCACGCCCAGCAGCAGCAGAGCGCACAGCCCGATGAACGTGGCGCTGATCGGCCGGGTCACGAACACCGACATGTCGCCGCGCGACAGCAGCAGTGCGCGGCGGAAGTTTTCCTCCACCATCGGCCCGAGCACGAAGCCCAGCAGGATCGGCGCGACAGAGAACTCCAGCGTCATCAGCACCGCGCCGACGATGCCGAAGACCAGCACTTCCCAGATCTGGAACAGGCTGTTCTGCGTGCTGTACACGCCGGTTGCAATGAAGAACATCGCGGCCGGGAACAGGTACTTGTAGGGCACCTTCAAGAGCTTCACCCACACGCCGATCAGCGGCACGTTCAGGATCACGAGGATCACGTTGCCGATCCAGAACGAGGCGATCAGGCCCCAGAAGATGTCCGGATGCTCGGTGATGAGCTGCGGGCCGGGCTGGATGCCCTGGATCAGCAGCGCACCCAGGATCAGCGCCATCACAGCGTCGCCCGGAATGCCCAGGCTCATCGTCGGGATGAAGTCGACCTGCGTCTTCGAGTGCGCCGAGGCCTCGGGGCCGGCCACGCCTTCGATCATGCCGGTGCCGAACTTGTTCGGCGTCTTCGACACCTTGCGCTCCAGCGCGTAGGCGATGAAGGTGGTGATGGTCGGGCCCGTGCCCGGCATCGCGCCGAACACCGTGCCGACGATGGTGCCGCGGATCATCGCGGGGAAGGCGCGCTTGAGCTCTTCCTTGCTCGGGCGCATGTCGCTGAGCTTGAGCGTGCCAGTGTCGCCTATGGTCTTCATGCGGTTCACGTTGAGCAGGAAGTCGGCCACGCCGAACAGGCCCATCGAGATCGCCACCAGCTCGAGGCCGTCGCTCAGCTCGGGCAGGCCGAAGGCGAAGCGGAAGCTGCCGCTGTTCACGTCGGTGCCGACCACGCCGCACAGCAGGCCGAAGAGCGTCATTGCCACGCCCTTGAGCGGCGAGCCGCGCGACATGGTGGAGCCGGCCAGCAGGCCCAGCAGCATGATCGAGAAGATCTCGGTCGGGCCGAACTTGAACGCGATCTGCACCAGCAGCGGCGAGGCGAAGATCATCACGATGATGCCGACCGAGGCCGCGAGGAACGAGGCGATCATCGTCACCCCGAGCGCCACGCCCCCTTTGCCCTGCTTGGTCATCGGGTACCCGTCGAGACAGGTCACCGCGTGCGGCGGGTGCGAGGGCATGTTCATCAGGATGGCGCCGATGGCGCCGCCGTACTGCGAGCCGTAGAAGATGCCGGCCAGCATCAGGATGGCGGGCACCGGATGCATCACGTAGGTGAGCGGCAGCAGGATCGAGATGGCCTGCAGCGCGCCCATGCCCGGCAGCACGCCGATCAGGTTGCCCACCAGCACGCCGAAGAAGGACCACATCAGGTTCGAGCCCTGGAAGGCCACGCCGAAGCCGAACCAGAGGTCGTGGAGCGATTGACCGATCATGGCTTCAGCCTCCCCATTGGAACAGGGGCAGCTGCAGCTTCAGCGCCCACCAGAAGACCACCACCGCGATGAAGCACATCGCGAGCGAGAGCAGCAGCGCCTCGGTCAGCGTGTTGTCGCGGTCGCCGAGCGCCGAGATGAACACGATGGCGAAGGTCGCGGGCAGCAGTCCGCCGTATTCGCCGAAGAGCAGGAAGGCGAGGATGCCGAGCACGATGCAGATGCATCCGCGCAGGTCGGGCATGCCGCCCGGATGGCCGTGCGAGGCAGCTTCCTCGCTCGCGCCGCCGCCGGACTTGTCGCCGCGCGCGGAGACCGCGATGAGCAGGCCCGTGAGCGCCAGCAGCGCGCCGAGCGCGACGGGGAAGAAGCCCGGGCCCATGTGCGCCAGCTCGCCCACGCGATAGCCGACACCCGCGTAGACGGCCGCGAGGCCGACCACGATCAGCAGCGCGCCGCCGTAGTAGTCTTTCTTGAATTTCGAAGCGGGCCGGGGCGCGTGCGAGGCCGGATCTTCACCGAGCTGGTGCTGCATAAGTCTCCTTCGTTTGGAAGGAGGGCAGTCTAGGAATCGAGACTTTCAATCCCCTTTCGGGAGAGGCTCGTACAGCCTTGCGGGCCGCAAAATACGTGTAATCACGTACCGGCGTATCCGGTGAAACCCTTGCAAAAACGGGCCCTGATGCGGGGCTCGCGCGACGCTCACGAAGCGTGCAGCGGCAGCCTCAGCGTCGCGCGCAATCCGCCACCGTTGGGACGCTCGGGCGTGTCGGCATTGGCCAGTTCGATCTCCCCGCCGTTGCGCCGCGCATAGCCGCGTGCGATGGTGAGGCCCAAGCCCGCGCCCTGTGCGGCGCCTGTGCCGGTGGCACTGTCGCGATGGAAGCGCTCGAACACGCTTTCGCGCCGCTCGGGCGCGATGCCCGGTCCGCTGTCGCACACCTCGGCCAACGCATGCGTGGCGTCGCGCCGCACGGTCACGGTGATGTTGCCGCCGCGCGGCGTGTACTTGATGGCGTTGTGCACGAGGTTGGCGAGCACCTCGTGCAGCTCGGCCGCGTTGGCCGAGACGGGCAGCACGGGCGGGTCGTCGGCATCGTCGCCGGCTTCGTCGGTCCCGTCCGTGTTGTCGTCATCGGTGCCGATGTCGCCGCGCGCATCGACCCAGCCCAGGTCCTGGTCGTTCTCGCGCGCGAGCGGCAGGTATTGCAGCACTACGCCACGCGCAATGGCGTTGAGGTCAACCACTGCCGCGCCGGCCGGCGCTGCTTCGTCTCCCGCGGTGGCGTGGGCCAGCGCCAGCAGTTGCTCGCTCAGGCGGCGCGTGCGCGCGAGCTGCGCGACGATGGCGTGCAGCGATTCGCGCATGCGTGCCGGATCGGTCTCGCGCACCGCGTAGCCGGCCTGGATCGACAGGATGCTCAGCGGCGTGCGCAGCTGGTGCGAGGCATCGGCCAGGAACTGCGACTGCTCGGCGACCATGCGCCGGTGCCCCGCGATATGGTGGTTGACCGCATCGACCAGCGGCGCGACTTCATGCGGCACGCCGCTGGCGTCGAGCGGCGTGAGGTCGTCGCGGGGGCGCTCGCGCAGCGAGCGGCGCAGGCGCTCCAGCGGGCGCAGCGTCCAGGCCACGCCCAGCCACACCAGCAGCGCCATCACCACCACCATGCGCGTGTCGCGCAGCACCTCCTGGCGCAGCGTCTCGGCCTGCGCCTCGGTGCGCGGGCCCGTGCCTTCGGCAGCCTGGATCAGCACGCTGTAGGCCTCGCCGGGGTGGACGCTGTCGTACACCGTCTGGCGCAGCGCGGCCACGCGCACCGGGTGCTGCTGGTAGACCGCGTCGTAGAACACCGGCGTGCCGTCGGGCGGGCGATGCGCGGGGCGCGGCAGGCCGGGCACGCCCATGAGCGTGGTCTCGGGTGAACTCACGTCCAGCGTCCCGCCCTTGGGTATGCGCTGCACGCCCACGTGCAGGTACTTGTAGCGCAGCCGCGTGGACTCGAACATCGCCTGGATCGAGAAGGGCTCCTGCACGCGCACGCTGCCGTCGCTGGCCACCACGATGCCGTTGGCCAGCGCCTGAACGGGTTCGAGCAGGCTCTGGTCGTAGGCGACCACGAGCGAATCGGTCAGCGCGCGGTAGTCGTTCCAGCTGTCCAGCGCCAGCAGCACGACCAGGCCCGGCAGCAGCAGCGCGAGCAGGCGCGCGCGGATGCCGAAGCGCTGGGGCTGCTGCAGCGGCTGCTGCTGTTCAGTAGCCCGTGTCGGAGGGCTCGTCGCTGGCTGGGGCTGAGGATCCATCGGCAATGCTCTCCAGCATGTAGCCCAGGCCGCGCACGGTGACGATGCGCACGTCGCTGTCCGCGAGCTTGCGCCGCAGCCGGTGCAGCACCACCTCGATGGCGTCGGGGCCGGCGGTGCTGTCGTTGGTGAACACCTTGGCGAAGAGCTGCGACTTGCCCACCGGCGAGCCGCTGCGCAGCAGCAGGGCGGTGAGCGCGGCCTGCTCGCGCGGCGTGAGCGACAGCAGCGTGCCGCGCAGCGTGAAGGCGCGGCTCTGGCTGTCGTAGGAGAGCGAGGCGCACTGCAGGCGCGGGTGCTGCTTGCCGCGGCTGCGGCGCACCAGCGCGGACAGCCGCGCTTCGAGCTCCTCCAGCTCGAAGGGCTTGGTCAGGAAGTCGTCGGCGCCCAGGTTCAGGCCGCGCACGCGGTCCTGCAGCGCGCCCTGCGCGGTGAGGATCAGCACCGGCGTGCGGTCGTCCGCCGCGCGCATGTCGGCCAGCACGCTCAGGCCGTGCTTGTCGGGCAGGCGCAGGTCGAGCACGACGGCGTCGTACTCGGTGCCGGCCATGAAGGCTTCGGCGGTGCGCGCGTCGGGCGCATGGTCGGGCACGAAGCCGCTTTGGGTGAGCGCGCGGATCAGCCACGAGGCCATGTCCAGTTCGTCTTCCACCAGGAGGATGCGCATGGGAGGCCTGTCGCGTCTTGCGGTTGTCGTTGTTGCCGTCGTTACTGCTTGATGGCGAGGTCGGGGTCTTCCGAGGCGCGGGCGCTGGCGCGCGCCGAACGCGCGCTCAGGTCGGGCGCCAGGGCCTCGCGCCCGTCGAAGACGAAGCAGTCGCCCTTGTAGTGCGCGCCGCCGACTTCCTCGAAGTACTTGAGGATGCCGCCTTCGAGCTGCAGCACGTTCTCCACGCCTTCCTCGTGCATCAGGATGGCGGCCTTCTCGCATCGGATCCCGCCGGTGCAGAAGCTCACCACCGTCTTGCCCTTGAACTCGTCGCGGTGCGCGCGCAGGGCGGGCGGGAATTCGGTGAACTTGCCGATGCGCCAGTCGATGGCGCCTTCGAAGCTGCCGTAGTCGACCTCGAAGGCGTTGCGCGTGTCGAGCAGGGCGATCTCGCGTCCCTCGTCGTCGTGGCCCTGGTCGAGCCAGCGCTTGAGCGTCGGGGCGTCCACGCCGGGCGCGCGGCCCGCGGAAGGGCGGATGGCAGGGTGGTCCATGCGGATGATCTCGCGCTTGAGCTTCACCAGCATGCGGCGGAAAGGCTGGCCGGCCGACCAGCTTTCCTTGGCCTCGAGGTCGGCGAAACGGGCGTCGGCGCGCAGATGGGCCAGGAAGGCCCGCACGCCATCGGCCGTTCCGGCCAGGAACATGTTGATACCTTCGGGCGCCAGCAGGATGGTGCCCATGAGCCCCAGGGCCTGGGTGCGGGCACGCAGGTCTTCGCGCAGCGCGGGGCTGTCGTCGATGGCCACGAACTTGTAGGCCGCGATATTCAAAATCTCTTGCACGGGGCGGGATTTTAGGTGCCGGCGGAATATCGCCCGGGTGCGGGGCCTCTGCCGGGCCACGGCGGGGTGTTGCCGAGGGCAATTTCAGGGATTGCCAACCCACATCGTGGAGGGGCTGCTTTCTACAATGCAGGCATGTTTGTTCACCTGCGCCTGCACACCGAGTTTTCCGTCGTCGACGGCACCAACCGAATCGACGATGTCGTCAAGGCCGCCGCTGCCGACAAGCAGCCTGCGCTGGCCATCACCGACCTGAACAACCTGTTCGGGGCCGTCAAGTTCTACAAACAGGGCCGGGGCAAGGGCGTCAAGCCCATCGTCGGCGCCGAAGCCTTCGTGGACGGGCTGGGCAAGGAGCCCGGCGCGCTGACCCGCATCGTGCTGCTGGTGCAGAACATGGAGGGCTACCTCAACCTGTCCGAGCTGCTGGCGCGGGCTTGGACACAGAACGTGGGCAGGGGCCAGTCGCAGGCGGCCTGCAAGCTGGAATGGCTGCAGGAGCTCTCGGGCGGGCTGATCGCGCTCTCGGGCGCCCAGGCGGGGCCGCTGGGGCAGCCGCTGCTGCAGGGGCAGGGCGAGCGCGCCGCCGAACTGGCGCTGCAGCTGGCCGGCATCTTTCCGCACCGTTTCTACATCGAGCTGCAGCGCGCGGGCCGGCCTGAAGACGAGCCGCACGTCGTTGCCGCCGTGCAGCTCGCAGCCCGGCTGCACCTGCCGGTGGTCGCCACGCACCCGGTGCAGTTCGCCGAGCGCGAGGACTACGAGGCGCACGAGGCGCGCGTGTGCATCTCGGAAGGCGAAATCCTCGGCAACCCGCGCCGGGTGCGCCGTTTCACCGAGGAGCAGTATTTCAAGTCGAGCGCCGAGATGCAGGCGCTTTTCGCCGACGTGCCCAGCGCGCTGGCCAACACGGTCGAGATCGCCAAGCGCTGCAACCTGACGCTGGTGCTGGGCAAGCCGCAGCTGCCGGACTTTCCGACGCCCTTCATCGCCGAAGGCGTGCGCATGCCCATCGACGACTTCTTCCGTCAGGAGTCGTTCGAAGGCCTCGAGTTGCGCCTGAAGCACCTCTACCCCGACGAGGCCAAGCGCGACGCCGAGCGCCCGCGCTACGTCGAGCGGCTGGAGTTCGAGATCAACACCATCCTGAAGATGGGCTTCCCCGGCTACTTCCTGATCGTGGGTGACTTCATCCAGTGGGCCAAGAACAACGGCTGCCCGGTGGGCCCGGGCCGGGGCTCGGGTGCCGGCTCGCTGGTGGCCTACGCGCTGAAGATCACCGACCTCGACCCGCTCGAATACAAGCTGCTGTTCGAACGTTTCCTGAATCCCGAGCGCGTCTCGATGCCCGACTTCGACATCGACTTTTGCCAGGGCAACCGCGACCGCGTGATCGACTACGTGAAGGACAAGTACGGCCGCAACGCCGTGAGCCAGATCGCCACCTTCGGCACCATGGCCGCGCGCGCGGCCATCCGCGACGTGGGCCGCGTGCTCGATATGAGCTACATGTTCTGCGACGGCATCAGCAAGCTGATTCCGAACAAGCCCGGCATGTCGGTCACGCTGCAGTACCCGCCCGAGAAGAAGATCGAGGGCGACAAGAACAACTACGCCATCGAGATGGAGCCGCAGCTCGCGGAGCGCATCGAGAAGGAAGAAGAAGTCAAGATGCTGGTCGAGCTCGCGCAGAAGCTCGAAGGCATGACCCGCAACATCGGCATGCACGCCGGCGGCGTGCTCATCGCGCCGGGCAAGCTCACCGACTTCTGCCCGCTCTACCAGCAGCCCGGCAGCGAATCGGCTGTGAGCCAGTACGACAAGGACGACGTCGAAGCCATCGGCCTAGTGAAGTTCGACTTCCTGGGTCTTGCCACGCTCACGATCCTGGAGATCGCGCGCGAGTTCATCATGAAGCGCCACAAGGGCCAGGAGAACTTCGCGTTCGAGAACATCCCGCTGAACGACGGGCCCACCTACAGGCTCTTCTCCGACGGCAAGACCGAGGCCGTGTTCCAGTTTGAAAGTCGCGGCATGCAGGGCATGCTGAAGGACGCGCGCCCCACGCGCCTGGAAGACCTGATCGCGCTGAACGCGCTGTACCGCCCGGGCCCTATGGACCTGATTCCCAGCTTCGTGGCGCGCAAGCACGGCCGCGAGGACGTGGAGTACCCGCACCCGGCCGTGGCCGAGATGCTCTCCGAGACCTACGGGATCATGGTCTACCAGGAGCAGGTGATGCAGACCGCGCAGATCCTGGGCGGCTACTCGCTCGGCGGCGCCGACCTGCTGCGCCGCGCGATGGGCAAGAAGAAGCTCGAGGAGATGGCCGAGCACCGCGAGAAATTCCGCGCGGGTGCGCTCAAGACCCATGGCATCGAGCAGGACAAGGCCGACGAAATCTTCGACCTGATGGAGAAGTTCGCGGGCTACGGCTTCAACAAGTCGCACGCCGCCGCCTACTCGCTGCTGGCGTATCACACGGGCTGGCTCAAGGTCCACTACACGGCCGAGTTCTTCTGCGCCAACATGACCGTGGAAATGGACGACACGGACAAGCTCAAGCTGCTGTTCGAGGACGCCCAGAAGAATTTCGGCATCACCTTCGAGCCGCCGGACGTGAACCGCGGCAACTACCGCTTCGAGCCGGTCACCAACAAGATCATCCGCTACGGCCTTGGCGCCGTGAAGGGCACGGGCCAGCTCGCGGTCGAGGCCGTGGTGCGCGCGCGCGAGGAGGGCGGGCCGTTCAAGAGCCTGTACGACTTCTGCGTGCGCATCGACCGCCAGCGCATCAACAAGCGCACCGTGGAAGCGCTCATCAAGGCCGGCGCCTTCGACGCCATCCAGCAGAACCGCGCATCGCTGGTCGCCTCGCTGGACCGCGCCTTCGAGTTCGCCAACGCCACGGCGGCCAACGCCTCGCAGGTCGACATCTTCGGCGACTCCGAGCACGGCTCCGCCACCGCCGAGCCCGACCTGGTCGACGCCACGCCCTGGGGCGTGAAGGAACGCCTGACGCTGGAGAAGACGGCCGTCGGCTTCTACCTCTCGGGCCACCTGTTCGACGAGGTCTCGCACGAGGTGCGGCGCTTCTGCAAGCGCGAGATCACCGACCTGCTCGACAGCCGCGACCAGCAGGTCATCGCCGGCATCGTGAGCGACTTCCGCGTCATCAACGGACAGCGCGGCCGGCTCGCGATCTTCAAGCTCGACGACAAGTCGGACTCCATCGATGCCACGGCCGACGAGGCGCTCATCAACGCCAACCGCAACACGCTGAAGGACGACGAGCTCGTCATCGTCAGTGGCCGGCTGCAGCCCGCGCGCGGCGGCTTCGAGGCGCGCTTCCAGGTGCAGCAGGTGTGGGACCTGGCCTCGGCGCGCTGCCGCTTCGGCAAGTTCCTGCGCGTGGCGGTGAACGGCAAGGCGCCCGACATCGCGCGCCTCTTGAAGGACTTTCCGCCGCGCACCGAGCAGACCGAGGTGGGCGACCTGATCCAGGGCCTGCCGGTGCGGTTGTCGATGGCGCGCGCTGGCGCGCAGGTCGAGCTGCAGCTGGGCGACCGCGCCAAGTTCTTCCCGACCGACGCGGCGCTGGCCAGCTGGACAGCACAGGCCGAAGCGGGCAAGGCGCTGATCGTCTACGACTGATTCCTGCAGGCGCGATGACAAGTGCCCGGCGGGCGTGGGCTCTTTGAAGCCCTCGCTAGGATGCCTCCTGCCTTTCAACCGTGAAGCTCAAGGAGGAAACCGCCGTGAAGAAACAGTCCCTCGTCATCGCATTGGCCCTGGCATTGCCCTTTGCCGCCTCGGCCCAGTACTCCGGCCCGAGCACCCAGCCGGCCACCGGATCGGGCACGCCGTATGCCGGCCCGAGCACCGTGCCGACGATGACCGTGAAGCAGTTGCTCGACACCGGCAAGGACGACCAGCACGTCACGCTGCGCGGCTTCATCGTGTCGCACGACGGCGGCGAGCACTACACCTTCGCGGACGACACCGGCCGCATCAAGGTGGAGATCGACGCCAAGCACTTCCCGCCGGGCGTGAAGATCGACGACAAGGTGCGTGTCGAGGTCACGGGCGAGTTCGACAAGGACCTGATCGGCAGCAAGGTCGAACTCGACGTGAAGCGCCTCAGCGTGCTGCGCTGATCTCCTCCTTGGATGCAGCCCCGGCCTTCGCCAGGGCCTGCTCGATCTGTTCGAGCACCGCGTCGGGCTCGTGCAGCCAGTCCTTGCCCAGCACCTGAAGCACCCGCCAGCCGAAGGCATCGAGGATGCGCGGGCGCGAGACGTACCGCTCCAGCACGTTGCGGTTCTCGTAGTGCGTGGCGGTGTCGACCAGGATGCCGAGCGCGTAGTGGCCATCGTTCGGTGATGAGCCGGGCGCGCGCAATGCGAGGTCGCAGCGGAAGCGCGACTGCCCCACCTGTTCGTCCACCGCATGGCCGCGCGCACGCAGCGCGGCGGCGATCTGCGCCGTCACATCGTCGGCCCGCGCATGACGCGGACCGCCGCTGCCGCGCGTGAGCGGGTTCATGCCTTCGAGCACTCGCCTTGCCGTGCCCGCATCGCCGCGCGAGAGGCATTCCGAATAGCGCAGGAAGTTCTTCAGCGCGGCCGCGCCCTCGTTGTGGTCGTTGGTGATCGCCTCGTGCCGGATGGTCGAGACCACCGCCATGTGGTGCCGCGCGCGGCTGAAGATCACGTTGAGCCGCTTCTCGCCGCCGCGCTGGTTGATCGGTCCGAAGTTCATCAGCATGCGGCCCTCGGGGTTCGGCCCGTAGCAGATGCTCAGCAGGATGATGTCGCGCTCGTCGCCCTGAACGTTCTCGAGGTTCTTGATGAAGAGGCCGCAGAACTGGTCGTCCTCCTCGCGCACGTACTCGGCTTCGAGCCGGGCCGCGAAGGCGCTGTCGACGGAGGCCAGCGCTTCCAGCTCTTCCTCGATCTCGCCCTGCTGCGCCTCCGAGAAGGCCACGATGCCCAGGCTCAGGCCGGTCTCGCGGCGCAGCAGTTCGCGCACCAGCTGCGCGATGTGGCGCGCCTCGCCCTCGTTGACGCGGCTCTCGTACACCGCGTCGGTCACGCGGTGGAAGCTGATGGCGCGCGAGAGCAGCGCATCGACTTGCGCCGCCACGGATTCTTCCGACGGGGTGCGCGACTGCACCAGGATCTCGTCGCGCTCGGGCACCGGCAGGCTGCGGTCCGGAATGGTGTAGAGGTTGCCCGCGTAGAAGGCCGCGTTCGAGAAACCGATGAGCGACTCGTAGCGGCTGCGGTAGTGCCAAGCCAGCAGTGTGGCGGGCAGGTTGCGCGCGCCCTGGTTCAGCAGGCTGTCGGCGTCGAGCACCACGGCGATGCGGTCGCCTTCCTCCTCGACCGAGACGGTTTCGTCCTCGGGGTCGCGGCCGGACGAGAAGAAGCTGGTCGGCGGCAGCTGCATCTCGTCGCCCACCACGATGATCTGCGGCGCGCGGTACAGCGCGGGCACGGCTTCCTCCACCGGGATCTGGCTGGCCTCGTCGAAGATCACCACGTCGAACAGGTCGGCCGCCAGCGGCAGTGTGTCGGACACCGACAGCGGGCTCATGAGCCAGATCGGCTTCATGTCGCGCACCACCTGGCCAGTGTCGCCGCTGGCGAGCTCGCGGATCGCCTTGTAGCGCATGGTCTTGCCGAACTCGTGCTCGAGCTCGCGGCGGCCGGCGTTGTAGCTCTTCTTGAAGAGCTTGCCCTCGGCGTCGAGCTGGCTGGCTGAGAGAGCGCTCTTCTGCACATGGTCGCGGAAGCGCTGCCGCACGGCGGCTGCCAGCGTGCGGGCGTTGCGCCCCAGCAGCTTGCGTTCGGCCTCGGCCAGCCGTTGTGCATGGCGCGCGAGCGCGGCGCCGTCGAAGCGCGGGAGCCAGCGCTCGGCGCGATAGACGCGCTCCAGGCTTTCGCGGGCCACGGCGTATTCGATGGCATCGGGTGGCAATGGCAGAGTGCGAAGCGCCGTGGCGACGGCCGGATCGGCATCGGCCAGTTCCTGCAGCGGCACCAGCACCGAGGGCAGGGCATCGGCCTGTTCGCGCAGGGTGCGGGCCAGCTTTTCGAGCGCGTCCAGCGGCTGGCCGGCGGCGTCGTGCAGCAAGTCGCGCAGCAGGGCGTCGAGCGTGTCGACGTGCACGCCGGCTGCGGCAAGCTGCTCGACGCTGCGGGTGGCGGCGCTGGCGCCGGTGCGCAGATGGGCCTGGAATTCCGCGCGCAGGCCGGTGGTGCCGTTGGGACTGCGCAGCGCCTGCAGTTGCTGCACGAAGGCTTCGGGGTCGGCACAGCCGTAGTCGGCCTCGATCCGCACCTGGTGCTTCTGCACGGCGGCGCGGGCCGTGTGCTCGGCCAGCAACTGTTCGAGGATCTGCCCAGGCTGCGGGCGCACTGCGTGGGCGGCGAAGTTGTAGCGGCGCTTGAGTTCGCCGTGCAGGCGCCACCACGATGGCTTGAGCCAGCGCAGCACCGAGCCCTGCTGGGCGCGGGCCTGCGCGAGGCCGGCTTCGGTGTCGGCGGGTGTGAGCTTGTCGCGCCACTGGGCGGTGCGCTGCAGCGCTTCGTCCAGCGCCTGAGTCAGGCCATGGCGCTCGGACATGGTGTTGCCGAGCGCGAGGCTGTCGGCGTGCGTGCCGTCGAGCAGGCTGAGCTGTCCGCGCGCGGCCAGCGAGGCTACGCGTCGCGCGTCGGCCACTACGGCCAAGGCGTCGGCCCATGTGGCGCGGGCTTCGGCGAGCGGCGGCCAGGCGCCGACCAATGCATCGCGACAGGCGCCGCTCGAATCGGCGGCGCGTTCGGAGAGTTCGACCAGCTTCGCCAGCGGCTTTTCCTGTCGCAGCATCGAGGGCGAGAGCAGCGAGAACACATGCTGCGCGAAGTTCGTCGTGCCCAGGCTTTCGGTCACGGCCAAGTGCAGCCGCGAGATCAGCTCCGCGTGGCCACGCCAGGCGGCGAAGGCGGGCAGCGCCTCGGCCTGCAGCGGCGTCAGCGCCGGGTCATGCGGCTTGAGCGCGATCAGCCGAGAGACCAGCTCGCGCAGCGTCACCGCGATGTGCGCCGGCACCTCGCGCATGGCGGCGTCGAAGCGTTCCAGCGCGCGCAGGTCGAGTTCCATCGCATCGACCAGCTGACCGCGCTCGGCGCTTTCCTGCGTCAGTTCTTCCGGCGCTTCGAGCCAGTGCTCGTAGGTCTTGCGCAGGTTCTGCACGAAGGCCTTCTTGTCGCCCTGCGAGTCGTGGATCATGCAGCACAGCTCGTCCAGCCCCTGCTGCCGCAGGCGGTGGAACACGACGTCGATGGCCGCGCGCTTCTCGCACACGAAGAGCACGCGCTTGCCGCGCCCCACGTAGTCGGCGATCAGGTTGGTGATGGTCTGCGACTTGCCCGTACCCGGAGGGCCTTGAATGATGTAGCTGGTGCCCGTGCGCGCCAGCGCGACTGCGGCGGTCTGCGTGGCGTCGGCCTGCACCACGGGCCACTGCTCGGCGAGCGGCAGCGAGGGCGGCGCCTCGGCATCCACCTGGCGCGGCTGCAGCGAGAACACGCGGTCGAAGGCCTCGTTGGCGATGCTGGACTCGGCCAGCCCCGAGTAGTCGCGCACCAGCGACATCTTGCGGTGGTTGAAGTTGCCCAGCGTCACGGCCGTGAGGTCGATGTCCCACTGGTACGGATTGCCGGAGCTTTCGCGCAGCTCGATGGTCTTGCGCTCGGTCTCGGCCGAGGCGGCGGCGGGAGCCATCTGCGGCGCGCGCGGCTGCGGCCTTGCGCCGACGGCGTCCCGCACCGGCAGCGGCACGCCGCGCACGCGCGCGTGGAAGAGCTGCAGCCCCAGCGGGCGGAAGTCGTCGTGCGCGTAGCTGAAGTCGTGCACCGCGGCCGGCAGTGCCGAGGTTGTGCGCACCCGCGTGCGGCGCTTGAACTGTTCGAGCCGCTGCCGCGCGCGCTGGTGGATCAGCGCGATCTCGGGCTGGCGCACCAGCCGCAGCTGCACGCCGGGCTCGCTCTGCGCGATCTGCGCTGCGAGCTGGGCGTGGAACTGCTCGATGGCGGTCTCGCGCAGGTCCACCGTCTCGGGCAGCACGATGCCGTAGAGCTGGCGCAGGTGATGCCGCAGCGTGGGGTTGACCTGCGCCTCGCTGGCCGAGGCCTCGAGCAGGTACTGGTCGCGCACGCCTTTCTTGCGTGTGAGCTCCACCGGCAGCATCAGCAGCGGCGACGCGATGCGCTCGGCCGCGTCTTCCTTCAGGTTGTGCCAGCGCAGGAAGGCGATGACCAGCGACAGCTGCGAGAAGCCGTATTCGGAGCGATCGCGCCGCGCCTCCTGCAGGATGCGGTCGAGCGCGCCGGGCAGGTAGGGCTGGTCCTCGAAGCGCAGCCAGCGCGCCAGCGGCACGGGGCTGCAGGCGGTGATGTCGGAGGCGAAGCGGCCGTCCCACAGGCAGAGCTGGTCGACGCGGATGCTGTGCATGTCGACCACCAGCGGCACGCTCGCGATGGTGAGGTTCACGTGCGCCTGCGTGGGCTTGAAGTACAGCAGCCGGTTGCGCCGCGACAGGTCGAACAGTCGGTCGCGCAGGTGCAGCTGGATCGCCTCGCGGCGCTGGCCGGCGCCGTCCTTCGCGGGAGCGATGCGTTCCAGGCCCAGGTCCAGCGGCTGGTCGCGATAGGTTTCGAGGCGGCGGATCACCGAGGGCAGGTCGCGCGCGCGCTCGTGGCGGTCGAGCGCCGTCATCTCGAAGATCACCGCGGCCACCACCGGATGCAGCCGGCGGTTCAGGTTGAACAGGTTGCCGCGATTCGCGACGAAGCGGCCCAGCTCCTCGCCGTCGTTGAAGTCGAGCCCGCACGAAAGGCTGGCGAGCACCTGGCCCAGGCACAGGATGTCGCTGAGCGCGTCGTGATGCGCGAAGCGCTGCTCCCAGGCGCCGTAGCCGGGCAGGTAGACCGGGCGCGTCGGCAGTGCATCGGGCGCGGCGTCGGCCATGAGCATGAGGTTCTCGACCGAGAAGCCGGCATCGGCGTCGATGGTCACGCGCTGTTCGCCGACCACGCGCAGCACCGAGGCGGCGGGCTGTTCCAGCGGGGCGATGGCTTCGAGATTGCGGAGCGGCTCGGTGCCTTCAGGCTGCGCGAGCGTGAGCGCCGGGGCCTCGGTGACGCGGTAGGCAAACGCGCTGCCGAGGGCGGCGACCTTGCCCTGCTCGTGCAGGGCGGACACCTCGCGCAGCAGCGGCAGCACCAGCTTGAGCACGTCGTCGGTCTGCAGGCCGCCGTGCGCGTCGGCGGCGTCGATCAGCTGCAGCAGGGGGGCGGATGCCTGTGTCGTCATGTGGTCGCGGCTTGCTGGTGCTGGGACTGCGCCTTGTCGAGCAGGGCGGCGGCTTCGCGCTTCACGCGCGTGAGGTTGCGCTTGGGAAAGCGCATGTCCTTGACCACGCGCTGCTCCAGCGGCCCGGCGCAGCCCAGCGCTTCCGCGATGCCGAGCGCGGCGGCGAGGGTGATGTCGTCGAGCTCGGGGTCGGCCGCGACGAAGTCGACCAGCACGCTGGCCAGGTAGTCGTGCAGGCCGGCGGGCACCTCCTCGGGCGGCGGCATGGCCGAGCCGGGCGGCTTGAAGTCGGGGAAGAAGCGGCGCGCGTGCGCCAGCAGCGGCTCCGACTGCAGGAAGGGCCGCTGCAGCAGCTGCGCGATGGTGGCACGCGTGATCGCGCCCACGCGTTGCTGGCCGAGGATGTCGAGCGTGCCCAGGTCGAGCGGGCCTTCGAGCGCGCCTGCCAGCCATTCGTCGGCATCGGGCTCGCGGTCGGTCCACAAGCGCAGCGCACGGGCGCGCACGAACACTTCGGGGTGGCTCGTGCCGCGCGTCTGCATGTCGGGCGCGGCGCAGATCTCCTCGGCCTGCTGCAGGTAGCTGGCGGCGTTGACCTGGCTCAGGCCAGTCTGCACTTTCACCAGCGCGCTCACCGCCGGCTCCAGCGCGCCGCAGGCCACGCAGCCGCCGCGATCGGCAAAGGCCTCGGTGTAGAGCGCGTAGCGGCGTGCCGCCTGCAGGTGGCTGGCATCGGCGCGCGGGTCGGCCGCGGTGGCGTTCAGCAGCCGGTCGACGACGTGGTACCTGCCGCCGTCGAGTTCCCACAGCAGGTAGTGGGCCAGCTCATGGCCCAGCACGGCCTGCATCTCGGCGCCCTGCAGGCGCTCCAGCAGCGGGCCCGAGAGCACGATGTGCGCCTCGCCGGGCATGAAGTGGATCGCGGCGTTCATCGCGCCGTCGCCCGCCTGGTAGAGCGTGACGGCCGCGGTGATGCCCAGGCGCTGTGCCGCGGCCTGGGCGTGCGAATGCAATTCGGGGTGCGCGGCCGCGTCGAGCCGGTAGGAGTTGCGCAGCAGTTCGGCGCGCACGGCGGCGGCGTGCTCCTCGCGCGCCTCGGCGGAGGCGGCCCAGCGCCAGACCTCGGGCTCGTTCGCCTCCAGCCATGCGGCCAGGGCGCGCTGGTAGGGCAGCGGAGTCAGGTCTTCGAGGCTTACGGCAGGGGTGGTTTCGACCATGTCAGGAGCGCCGGCAACAAGTGTTGCCGATGATCCTAAACGAGGCCGGCGGCAGCTCAGTGAGCCATCGGCGCCACGGCGAGATCGGGCACCACGTTCATGATGCGCAGCGTCTGCTGCACCACCTGGCTGAATACCGGCGCGGCCACGAGCCCGCCGAAGTACTTGCCGGCGCTGGGCTCGTCGACCATCACCGCGACGATGATGCGCGGCTTGTCGATGGGCGACATGCCCGTGTACCAGGCGCGGTACTTGTTGCTCGCGTAGCCCTTGCCCACCTGCTTGTGCGCGGTGCCGGTCTTGCCGCCCACCGAGTAGCCCACGGTCTGGGCCAGCGGCGCGGTACCGCCGGGCGCGGCGGCCATGTGCATCATCTGCCGCACCTCGCTGGCCACCAGCGGCGAGAACACCTGCACGCCGGCGGGTTCCTCTCCGTGGTTCTTCAGCAGGCTGATCGGAATCACCTCGCCGCCGTGCGCGAAGGCCGTGTAGGCATGCGCGATCTGGAAGAGCGACGCCGACAGGCCGTAGCCGTACGACATGGTGGCCTGCTCGATGGGGCGCCACGACTTCCACGGCCGCAGCCGGCCCGTCACCGCGCCGGGGAAGGGCGTCTGCGGCTTCTGGCCGAGCCCCACGGCGGTGAGCGAATTCCACATCTCCTGCGCCGACATGCGCTGCGAGATCTTGGTCGCGCCGACGTTGCTCGACTTCTGGATCACGCCCTCGACCGTGAGCACGCCGAAGTTCTCGTCGTCGTGGATGGTCGCGCCAGAGACGGTAATGCGCCCCGGATTGGTGTCGATGATGGTCTTGGGCGTGACCCGGCCCAACTGCAGCGCGGTGGCGACGGTGATGGGCTTCATCGTCGAGCCGGGCTCGAACACGTCGGTCATCGCGCGGTTGCGCAACTGCTCGCCGGTGAGGTTGCGGCGGTCGTTCGGGTCGTAGCTCGGGTAGTTGGCCATGGCCAGCAGCTCGCCGGTCTGCGCGTCGACCACCACCACGCTGCCCGCGCGCGCCTTGTTGGAGACCACGGCGTCGCGGATCTTCTCGTAGGCCACGAACTGCACCTGGTCGTCGATGCTCAGCTGGATGTCGTGGCCCGGCGTGGGCGGCACCTGGTCCTCGGTGTCCTCGATGATGTGGCCCAGCCGGTCCTTCAAGACATGGCGCGAGCCGGCCTTGCCGGCAAGCTCGTGCTCGAAGGCGAGCTCGACGCCCTCCTGGCCGACGTCCTCCACGTTGGTGAAGCCCGCCAGGTGCGCCGCCGCCTCGCCCTCGGGGTACTGGCGGCGGTAGTCGCGGCGCAGGTAGATGCCCTTGATGTTGAGCGCGGCAACCTGCTTGGCGATGGGCTCGTCGACCTGGCGCTTGATCCAGACGAAGCTCTTGTCCTCGTCCTCCAGCTTCTTGTCGAAGTCCTTCTGCGGCATGCCGAGCAGCTTCGCGGCCTGCCTGAGCTTTTCGAGCGTGGCCGGGTCGTCGCGCTCGATGTCCTCCGGAATGGCCCAGATGCTGGGCGCGGGGATGTCCGAGGCCAGGATCAGCCCGTGCCGGTCGAGGATGCGGCCCCGGTTGGCCGGCAGCTCCAGCGTGCGCTGATAGCGCACCTCGCCCTGGTGCTGGAAGAAGTCGTTGGCGAAGATCTGGACGTAGGCTGCGCGTCCGGCCAGCAGCAGGAAGCCGAAGGCGACGCTGGCCACGATGAACTTGCTGCGCCACACGGGAGTGGGGCTGGCGAGCAGAGGACTGCTGCCGTAGCGGATGCGGCCGTTGGGGTTCATGAGCCCCGATTATCGAGTTCCGGGTGACGTGCAAGTCACCCGGAAGGGGCCCGTTTTCTTAGCTGCGCGTTAGATGCGCGCAGGGATCAGCGCTTGGGACGCAGCGTGACGATCAGCGACGGGAAGATGCGCCCGTCGGTGTCGCGAGGCAGCTTGTCGGTCTTGCGCAGGCCGCGTTCGGCGGCGTCGTCCCAGCCCGGGAGGCCGCTCGACTTGCTGAGCTTCACGCCGACGATCGTGCCGTCGGGTGCCAGGCTCACCTCGAACTCGGCCGCCGGGTTGCCGTTCACGGTGTCGGCATCGGGGAAGGTGATGTTCGGGCGCACCGCGGCGGCGATGCGGCCGGCATAGCCGCTGGACGGACCGGACGTGCGCTGGGCCGTGCCGCGCGAGTCATCGCTGCCGGTGGCATTGGCAAGGCCCTGCATGCGCTTGAGCGCGGCGGCGCGGTCGGCGGCTGCCTGCTTCGCGGCGGTCTCGGCCTTCTTCTGCTCTGCCTGCTTGGCCTCGGCTTCCTGCTGCTTCTTCTGCTCGGCCAGCTTCTGCTGCTGTTCCTTCTTGCGCTGGGCTTCGTCCTCGGCGCGCTGCTTGGCTTCCAGCTCTTTTTTCTTCTGCTGCTGTTGCCGCTCGAGTTCGCGCTCCTGCTGTTCCTTCTGCTCCTTGAGCTTCTTCTCGCGCTCGAGGGCGATGTCGGGAGCCTTCGGAGCGGGAGCGGGCTCGGGAGCCTTCGCTGCGGGCGGGGGCGGCGGTGCGGGGGCGGGCGGCGGTGGCGCGGGAACGGGAGCGGGCGCCGGCGGTGCCTGCAGGCGGGGAGCCGCCTGCTGCACCGTGGAAGACCACAGCTCCGCGTCGACCGCGCCCTCGTCGGCGTCGCTGCGCCAGCGCACGCCCCACGTCAGCGCCGCGATCAGCAGGCCGTGAGCGATGAGCGCCAGTACCAATGCACGCCCAGTGCCGCGCTGCGGCGGCGGTGCGAACTCGGGGCGATCCAGTGCGAGCGACATGCCTTATTTGCCGCCCGTGGTCGTGACCGACAGGCCCACGCGCTCGATGCGATTCTTCTTGAGCTCGTTCATCGCCTTCACGACGGTTTCATACTTCACCGATTTGTCGGCACTGATGACCACCGGGCGCTGGTCGTCGCCGCCCTGGGCCTGCTTGGCGGCCGAGCCGATCTGGTTCATGGGAATCGAGGTGCCGCCGGTGCCGGTGGACGGATCCTTCTTGATCTGCACTTCGTCTTCGCTCTTGATGACGATCTCGATGGGCTTGTCGGGCTGCTTGTTGGCACGATCCATCGTCGGCAGGTTGATCACGCTCGGCGTGATGAGCGGCGCGGTGACCATGAAGATGATCAGCAGCACCAGCATCACGTCGATGAACGGGACCATGTTGATCTCGTTGATCGTCCGGCGGCCGCGGCCCCGGGATGAAACGGCGGGCATGCGCTGCGCCTCCGTTCAGCGGTTGGCCGGAGCCACCGAGGAGCCCGCGCCGCCGGCAGCCGGGTTGGCCGACAGGTTGCGCTGCAGGATGTTGGAGAACTCCTCGATGTACGTTTCGAGGGCGATGGCGATCTTGTCGATCTCGCGGGCGAAGCGGTTGTAGCCCACGACCGCCGGAATGGCGGCGAAGAGGCCGATTGCGGTGGCCACCAGCGCCTCGGCGATGCCGGGGGCCACGGTGGCCAGAGTCACCTGCGCCAGGGCGGCCAGGCCGGTGAAGGCGTGCATGATGCCCCACACGGTGCCGAAGAGGCCCACGTACGGAGAGACGGAGCCGACGGTGGCCAGGAAGGAGAGGTTCTGCTCGGCCGCATCGAGTTCGCGCTGGAAGCTCGCGCGCATCGCACGGCGGGCGCCATCGAGCAGCGTGCCGGCGTCGGTGACGTGGCGCTCGCGCAGCTTCTGGTACTCGCGCATGCCGGAGGCGAAGATGCGCTCCATGGGGCCGGCGAACTTGGCGTTCTGCGCGGCGGAGGCAAAGAGTTCGTTGAGGCTGGTGCCCGACCAGAACTCGCGTTCGAAGTCGTCGTTGAGGGCCCGCATGCGCCGCAGCGCGAAGTACTTGCGGATGATCGCGGCCCAGCTTGCGATCGAGACGATCACGAGCAGCAGCACGACCAGTTGCACCACGAAGCTCGCATGGAGCAGGAGATTGATGATGGAAAGGTCTTGGTTCATGGCTTGAAAGGTTGAGTCATGGAGCCGCTGTAGCGCTCGAGGGTTCCCGTCACCTGTTTCGGGATGCGTGCGGGCCGCAGTGTGGCCGCGTCCACCCACCCGATGCGGATGGTGCCTTCGCACAGCAGGACGGGTTCGGAGGCCCCCGTTCGCTCCTGCTCTGTTTTCGATAGCACGCGCTGTCCGATTATCAGTGACGCGGTACCCAGTTGTTGAAGATCGGCCGTAACGAGCAGTTCGTCGTCCAGCCGCGAGGGCCGATGGTATTTGAGCTGCGTCTCGCTCACCACGAACTGGCCGCCGGTTTCCTCGCGCAGCTTGCGCTGCTCCACGCCCAGCGAGCGCAGCCATTCGGTGCGGCCGCGCTCCATGAACTTCAGGTAGTTGGCGTAGAACACGATGCCGCCGGCGTCGGTGTCTTCCCAGTAGACGCGGATCGGGAACGCGTAGCTCATCGGGCCCGGTTCTCTGCCATCGCCCGCAGGCGCTCGATGGACTCCTGCAGATGCGCCATCGAACTGGCGGTGGAGAAGCGAACGAACTTGGCAGTCTCGGCGGTGCCGAAATCGCGCCCGGGCGTGACGGCGACGTGGGCGCGCTTCATGGTCTCGAAGGCGAAGTCCCAGCTGCCGGAGATGCCGAGCTTCTCGGCGAAGGACGTGCAGTCGGCCCAGGCGTAGAAGGCACCATCGGGCACCACGGGCACGTTCAGGCCCAGTGCGTTCAGCTGCGGAATGAACCAGTCGCGGCGCGCCTTGAACTCGGCGCGGCGGCGTTCGTACTCGGCAATGCTCTCGTCCTCGAAGCAGGCCAGCGCGGCGTACTGCGACACCGTGCTCGCGCAGATGAAGAGGTTCTGCGCGAGGCGCTCGACCACCGGCACCAGCACTTCGGGCACCACCAGCCAGCCGAGGCGCCAGCCGGTCATGTTGAAGTACTTGCTGAAGCTGTTGATGCTGATGACGTTCTCGTCGATGGCCAGCGCGGTCTGACCGAAGGCATCGTCGTAGGAGAGGCCGAGGTAGATCTCGTCGATCAGCGTGATGCCGCCGCGCTTGGACACCACCTCGTGGATGCGGCGCAGCTCGTCGGGCGCGATGGAGGTGCCCGTCGGATTCGAGGGCGATGCCAGCAGCACGCCGCGCGTCTTGTCGGTCCAGGCGGCCTCGACCTTGTCGGCCGTGAGCTGGAAGCGCTCCTCGGCCGTGGTCGGCAGCAGCACCGCCTTGCCCTCGGCGGCGCTCACGAAGTGGCGGTTGCACGGATAGCTCGGGTCGGGCATCAGGATCTCGTCGCCCGATTCGATTAGCGCGAGACACGCCAGCTGCAGCGCGGCCGAGGCACCGGCGGTGACGACGATGCGGCGGGCCGGCACGTCGACGTTGAAGCGCTGGCGATACCAGCCGCTGATGCGTTCGCGCAGGTGGTCGAGGCCGGTGGCCTGCGTGTACTGCGTGGCGCCGGCGCGCACGGCGCGGGCGGCGGCTTCCTGCACCAGCGGCGGGGCGGTGAAGTCGGGCTCGCCGATGTTCAGGAAGATCATCGGCCGGTCGGTGTGGGCGACCTCGCGGGCCAGCACGCCGGCGGCCTTGGCCACTTCCATCACATAGAAGGGCTCGATGCGCTGCGCGCGCGTGGAAATTCTCATCGCACCCCCAGGCTGCGGCGCTGCGCGCCTTCGCCAACCCCCTCGCAAGCGAGGGGGCGAGCGCCTTCGGGCGGCCGTGCGGCGCTCCTCATGCTCGCGCTTTCCCCGAAGCGCGGTCCGCTTCCACTTCGAGCGGTCGAAGCTGCGGCGCCAGCCCGTTGAGCACCGCGTTCACGTACTTGTGGCCATCGGTGCCGCCGAACTCCTTGGCCAGCTCGATGCACTCGTTGAGCACCACGCGCCACGGCACATCGGGGCAGTTCTGGAATTCGTAGACGCCGATCCACATCACCGCATGCTCGATGGGCGAGATCTCCTCGAACTTGCGGTCGAGCAGCGGGCGGATCAGCGCATCGAGCTGTTCGGCGCCTTCGATGGAGCCGTGCAGCAGCGCGTCGTAGTGCAGCGCGTCAGCCTTGTGGAAGCCGGCGAGGTCGCGCGTGAAGTGGTCGATGTCGGTCGGATCGTTGCGGCCCACCAGGTGCTGGTAGAGCGCCTGCAGCGCGAATTCGCGCGCACGGGTGCGGTTCGACTTGGCCGCAGCCTTGCGCACGCCGGTGCTGGTGAGGCCCACGCGCGACTGCTTGGGCTTCTCGCCGGCGGCCTTCAGGGCCTTGAGGGACTTGGAGCGGTCTTCGGTCATGAAAGGGTGGCCAGCAGTTGCGCCATCTCGACAGCCACACGGGCCGCGTCGCGGCCCTTGTCGGTCTGGCGGGCGACGGCCTGTTCGAGGTTTTCGGTGGTGAGGATCGCGTTGGCGATGGGCAGGCGGTAGTCGAGCGCAACGCGGCTCACGCTGGCGCCCGATTCGTTGGCCACGAGTTCGAAGTGGTAGGTCTCGCCGCGGATGATGCAGCCCAGCGCCACCAGCGCGTGGTAGCCGCCGCGCTCGGCGAGCGCCTGCAGCGCCACGGGCACTTCGAGCGCGCCCGGCACCTGCACGTGGTGGATGTCGCTGGCGGCCACGCCCAGCGTCTCGAGTTCCGAGAGGCAGGCCGAGGCCAGCGCATCGGTGATGTCGGCGTTGAAGCGCGCCTGCACGATGCCGATGCGCAGTCCCTTGCCGTTGAGCGTCGTTTCGCCCTTGTTTGAACCTTGCATGGTCGTTCAGTCTTTCGTGAGGTAGCCGGCGATCTCGAGGCCGTAGCCCGCAGCCATGCTCGGCATGCGACGCGGCGTGCCGAGCAGATTCATCTTGTGCACACCGCATTCGCGCAGGATCTGCGCACCAATGCCGTAGCTGCGAAGGTCCATGCGGCCGCGCTCGGGCGCCTGCGCGGGGCGCGCGGTGCCGTCGAACTGAGCGAGCAGCTCGCCGGCGGTTTCGCCGCAGTTCAGCAGCACTGCCACGCCCTTACCCTCGGTCGCGATGTGCGAGAGGCTGGCGTCGAGGCTCCAGGAGTGCAGCGAGCGGTTGATTTCGAGCGCGTCGAGCACCGACAGCGGCTCGTGCACGCGCACCGACACGGTTTCGTCGGGCGTCCACTTGCCGCGCACCAGCGCGAGGTGCACGCCATGGCTGGGCTTGTCGAGGAATGCGTGGGCGGTGAAGCTGCCCCAGGCGGTCTGGATCTCGCGGCAGCCGACCTTCTCGACCAGCGATTCGACGCGGCTGCGGTGCTCGATCAGCGCGGCGATGGTGCCGATCTTGATGCCGTGCTCGGCCGCGAAGATCTGCAGGTCGGGCAGGCGGGCCATGGTGCCGTCTTCGTTCATCACCTCGCAGATCACCGAGGCGGGCGAGCAGCCTGCCATGGCGGCGAGGTCGCAGCCGGCTTCGGTATGGCCGGCGCGCATCAGCACGCCGCCGTCCACCGCCTGCAGCGGGAAGATGTGGCCGGGCTGCACCAGGTCGGCGGCCACGGCATTGGGCGCGACGGCGGCCTGCACGGTGCGCGCGCGGTCGGCGGCCGAGATGCCGGTGGTCACGCCCTCGGCCGCCTCGATGGAGACGGTGAACGCGGTCGAATGCTTGGCGCCGTTGCGCTGGACCATCGGCGGCAGCTGCAGCCGCTCGCACATCTCGCGCGAGAGCGTCAGGCAGATCAGGCCGCGTGCATGGCGGGCCATGAAGTTGATGGCCTCGGGCGTGATGTGGTCGGCCGCGATGACGATGTCGCCTTCGTTCTCGCGGTCTTCCTCGTCGACGAGGATCACCATGCGGCCGGCGGCGAGCTCGGCCACGATCTCTTCGACCGGTGAGATCGGTGCTGGTGCGCGCGCGGCGCGGGGGGCGCCGATCGGCGTGACGGAGGCGTTCATCTGGAGATGTCCTTGGATGGAGTCGGTGCGAGCACGCCCGCCTGGAGCATGCGCTCCACGTAGCGCGCCACGGTGTCGATTTCGAGGTTGACCTTCGAGCCGGCCTTCAGGCCGCCGAGGGAGGTGTTCTCGACGGTGTGCGGGATCAGGTTGATGCTGATCTCCGCGCCGCCGGCGATGTCCTTCACGCTGTTGACGGTGAGGCTCACGCCGTTGACGGTGATCGAGCCCTTGTAGGCGAGGAAGCGGGCCAGCTCGGGCGGCGCGACCACGCGCAATTCCCAGCTTTCGCCGACCGGCTCGAACAGGCTGACGCTGCCGATGCCGTCCACGTGGCCCGACACGATGTGGCCGCCGAGGCGGTCACTGGCGCGCAAGGCCTTCTCGAGGTTGATGCGGCTGCCTTCATCGGTCAGGCCCGCGGTCTTGTCGAGGGATTCGGCCGAAATGTCGATGGTGAACTGCTGGCGCTCGGGAGCGAGCGTGGTGACGGTCATGCACGCGCCGTTGAGCGCGATGCTGTCGCCGAGACCGACGTCGTCGAGGTAGCCGGCGGGCACCTCGATGCTGAGTCTCTTGCCGTGGGAGGAGGTGGTGCCGAGGTCGTGGATGGCGGCGATGCGCCCCACGCCGGTGATGATTCCGGTGAACATCCTCGCATTTTCGCAGAGAACGAAGAGGCTTCGGGCGGGGCGGGCTAGAAGGCGTCCCTTCCGGCAACCCTGGCCACGATCCGCAGGTCGGGGCCGACCTGCCCGAGGCTGCGGAATTCGAGGGGCAATGCGCCCGCCAATTCGGTCAATGGCCCGCCGGCGTGGATGCCGGAGGCGATGTCCAGCCCGTCGCCGATCAATTTCGGAGCCAGATAAACCAGCAGCTCGTCGACCAGGCCCTCGCGAAGCAGGGAGCCATTGAGCTTGTGCCCGGACTCGACGTGCAATTCGTTGACTTCGCGGCGGGCTAGATCCTTCAGCATCGCCGCCAGGTCGACCTTGCCCTGCGCATTGGGCAGGCAGGTGACGGTGGCGCCGCGCGCCTCGAGGGCGGCGGTCTTCTCCTGGTCCTGCACCGCGGCATAGATCCAGACATCGCGGCCCGGCATGAAGAGCTTGGCGCCCGGAGGAGTCTGAAGCTGGCTGTCGACCACCACCACGCGAGGCTGGCGCGTGGTCTGCACGAGCCGGACGTCGAGCCGGGGATCGTCTTCGAGCACCGTGCCCACGCCGGTCAGCACCGCGCTGGCCCGTGCCCGCCAGGCATGGCCGTCCGCGCGTGCGGGCTCGGAAGTGATCCATTGGCTCACGCCGTTGCGCAGGCCGGTCTTGCCGTCCAGCGAAGCCGCGGCCTTGAGCCGCACCCACGGCGTCTTGCGGACCATGCGGCTGAAGAAGCCTAGATTGAGCTCCCGCGCCTCGTCCGCACCCGGCCCGACTTCGACCTCGACACCGGCGGCACGCAGCCGCCCGAAGCCCTGGCTGGCGACCAGCGGATTGGGGTCGGCCATCGCCGCCACGACCCGGCCGATGCCGGCCGCGACCAGCGCGTCGCAGCACGGGCCGGTGCGGCCGTGATGGGAGCAGGGCTCCAGCGTGACCCAGGCCGTTGCGCCAGCGACCGAGTTGCCACGCGCGGCGGCATCGCGCAGCGCCATGACCTCGGCATGCGGGCCGCCGACCTGTTGGGTGTGGCCCTGGCCGATCACGGTGCCCTCGGGCGACACCAGCACGCAGCCCACGCGCGGATTCGGATCGGTCTCCGGACCGGCCTGGCGTGCGAGGTCCAGCGCCTGAATCATGAAATTCGGATTTTCTTTTGTCATTCTTTTGTTAAATCAAATTTGTTGCAAATGTCAATTCGAAATCGCTCGAAAACAATTCGCCGTCGATCTATTTGTCTTGACCGTCTGTCGTGCAATTGCCGCTATTCGCCGGGTAATGGGAAATTGAAAAAATAGAATTCGCGCCCATTGCAAATCAGGGAGAAGCGCTCGTCCGGCACGCAGGTGCAAGGCGACGGGCGGCACGACATGAACAACATCGGATTCTGCGCGTCAGAGCGAGGCTTCACGCTCATCGAGATGATGGTCGTCATCGTACTGATGGCCGTGATGCTCGGAATGGCGCTGCCCAGCTTCAGCGGCCTCGTCGAGCGCTATCGCGTCGAGGGCATGGCCAAGGCCCTCGTGGCGAGCGTGACCCATGCGCGCGCCGAGGCGGCCCGGCGAGGGAAGACGGTGGTCATCCAGCAACGCGCCGACTGCAGGGGCCGTGACTGGAGCTGCGGCTGGGACACGCTGGTCGGAAGCGGGAACACCATCGAGACCCTCAGGCGGCAAGACCCCGACGACCGGGTCGCGATAGAGAAGAACACGGGCGGCGCCATGTCGTTCGATGCGATGGGGCATTCGACAGGCGCGACCAGCTTCGGCTTTCGCCCGTCGGGCAGCGACAGTTCGTCCAATGCCGTCGCGGTGTGCCTGTCGCTCGGCGGGCGCGTCAAGCTGGTGAAGGGGGACGGATCGTGCTGATGCGGGGCGGTGCGCAAGCGGGTTTCTCGATGATCGAGGCCCTGGTGGCGCTTCTGGTGCTTTCGCTTGGACTGCTGGCGCTGGCCGGCTTCCAGATACGCGTGCTGAGCGACAGCGTCGGAGCGAGCAACCAGAGCATCGCCATGCAGCTCGCCGGCGACATGGCCGACCGCATCAGGGCCAATCCTGTAGCCAGTGCGGCAGCAGCCAGTCCCTACGTGGTCGACTGGTCGCCCGCGGATGAGGAAGAGCCGAAGCCCTCGTGCGTGAGTGCCAGTTGCAACGCCGCCGAACTCGCTGCGCACGATCTGTGGAGCTGGAAGCGGGCGGTGGCGGCTGCGTTGCCGGGCGGTCTGGCCGACGTCCAGGAAAAGGCGACGGCCGGCGGCATGCTGTTCATGCACATCGCGTGGGACGAGCCGTCGGTGCTCAATCCGATCGCCCCCGACGCGGGGTGGGGGTGCCCCAACGACAAGGCCTGTCTCGAAGTCTCCGTCGCGGTGCCGCAACCATGAAGCGCGCGGCAATCTTTCCCGAGCCGCGGCAGGCCGGATTCACGCTGGTCGAGTTCCTGGTCGCGCTGATCATCGGCATGCTTGTCGTGCTGGCCGCCATCGCGGCCATGCTCGGCACGCGCAGCACCGCCATGACGGGTGACGACGTCAACGCGCTCAACCAGTCGTCGGCACTGGCGTTCAGGCTGCTGGGGCAGCAGATCCGGCAGGCCGGATACATCCCCATCGACGCCACCGAGCCGCTGTACTACTTCAACGTCAACCCCGACAAGGCCACCAATCTCACGGGCGAACCGGCCTTCTTCGCGGTCAGGGGCGTGGAGTCGCCGGGCGGGTCTGAGAACGACAGGCTGAAGCTCGGCTACGCGCCGAACCCCGACTACTTCAAGGACTGCCTGGGGCAGGAGCCCGGACGATCTTCGGTCGGCGGGTATGGCGCGGCCGATCCCGGCGCGCCGGGCAACGTGCGGCTGATCACCAGCGAATTCTCGGTGGACAACAAGGGCGTGCTCAGGTGCCGTGGCAGCGGCAATGCGACGCCGCAGCCGGTCATCGAAGGCGTCGAGCGCTTCGACGTCATGTATGGCGTCGGTGCAAAGGCCGGCAGCCAGCAGGTGGTGCGCTATGTGACGGCCGACGACATCGCGGACTTCAACACCGTTCGCACGGTGCGTGTCTGCCTCCAGCTCGTCGGCAACTCCAGGAACAACCCCGGCGGCAGCCATGCCGACTGCGACGGGGAGTCGCGCACAAGCAGCGATGGGAGGCTGCGGCGCGTCTACACGGCGGTGTTCTCGCTGCGCAACGACCTGGGGGCGCTATGAGATCGCACCGCGGGTTTTCTGGCGGGCGTGCCGTGCAACACGGCTTCTCGCTCTTCGTCGTGATGATCATGTTGCTGCTCTCGGCGCTGCTGTTGATCGGCGGCGCGCGAACCGCCTCGCTTCTCGAATCGGTGGCGGGCAACCAGCGCGAGTACCAGCGAGCCTTCGAGGCGGCTGAAGCCACGCTGCTGGATGCGGAACGCGACATCAGGCAACTGGCCTTCGACTCCGCGAGTCATGCCTATGTCCCGTGCTCGGCGCTCGCCGTGCAGCGCTGCCGCAAGGCCGAAGACGGCCGCGTCTTCCCCGACCGCGACACCGGCTGGATGACCGCCTACATGACCGACGGTGCGGACAGCTGCGCGCGGGGCATCTGCTACTTCTCCGCGCCCGATTCGGTCGCGGCTGCCTCGGGCAGCGAGGCCTACCGGTTCTGGCGCCGCGATGCGTACAAGGACCGGCACGCGTCCTATGGGCAGTTCACCGGAGCGCCCGATGCGGGCAGCCTGGCGCTGACCGGTGCCAGGTACTGGATCGAGGTCATCGACCGAAGGAACAGCAAATACCCGCTCTACCGGATCACCGCGGTCGCAACCGGCGTGCGCGCCGCGAGCCTGGCGGGCGCCACGCGGGTCGAACTGCAGGTGTCCTTCGATCCGGACCCGGTCAAGGGGGTGAATTGAGCATGGCGGGAGGGAAACACATGAACATCAACGGAATTTCCAAGAGAACAGCGCTGTGCGGACTGATACTGGCGCAGTCCATCGGCCATGCCGCGCCGTATTCGCTGGCGCAGGTGCCGCGCAACACGGCGGTCAAGGAGCCGGCGCCTAACGTGATCGTTTCGGTCGACAACTCCGGGAGCATGGAGTGGTCGTCGTGGACTCCGGATGGCGGCGCAGCGCCTCCCAATCCTCCCAGCCGGATGGAAGCGCTGAAGACCGCGCTCAGGGAAAACTTCTCCGCCGCCAGCATTCCCGACGACCGGATCCGTCTTGCCTGGCAGGCGATGAACTCCGGCGGCTTCAGCGGCAAGGACAACAACTGCGTCGGGTTCTTCGGCGACACCTCAGCGGGCAGGTATCGAGCCGGCAAATGCGAGATCGGAGGCCGCGTCAACGCAAACCTGATGCATTCGCTGGACGGCGCGCATCGCGCCAATTTCATGGCCTGGGTCGATTCGCTGGACCCCTACGGCGGAACCCCCTTGCACGCCATGATGACCCGCGCCGGCGAGTACATGAAGACTACCGGCCGGTACAACCCGTATTCGGACGATCCGGGAGTGGAGGGCGCCACGACGTCCGGTTGCCGCAGGTCCTTCCATATATTCATGACCGATGGCGACTACAACCTCTTCGGGTTCAACCAGGATCCGGGCGAACTCAACATGCCGGCTATCGGCAACGAGGACGGGACGGGCCGCGTCCTGCCCGATTCCGTCGCCTATGTGCCGCGCCCGCCCTACAAGGACGACGCCGGCGCCGTCCACAACGCTGCCAACTGGAGGAAGGATCTGTGGGGCAACTGGAAGTCCGGGGCCGAATACCGTCCAACCCTGGCCGACATGGCCTTCCACTACTGGGCCAGCGACCTGCAGCCAGGTATCCCGAACAACATCCGGAGGATCACTGCCGAGGCCGGTGCCGTCGCGGTAGGCGGGAAGACCGTCCCCGAGTACTGGAATCCGAAGAACAATCCAGCCGGCTGGCAGCACCTGACGACCTACACCATCGGATTCGGCGCGGCCTCGTCGTGGGCGGGCGCTCCGGCCATCTCGGCGAGGGCGGCACAGCCCACCTACAGCGGTGACTACGCGCGGCTGGTAGACGGCACGATCGCCTGGTCGAACCCGTTGGCGAGCACGCTGGAGATGCAAAGCTGGAATGCTTTCAACGGTGGCAGCGGGTACTACCACGAGAAACCCTCCAATGCCGCCGCCGTGCGCATGGACCTGTGGCATGCCGCGCTCAACAGCCGCGGCACGTTCACGCCGGCATCCAACGCCCAGGCGCTCGGCAGCGCCTTCAAATCGATCCTCGGGCAGATCCTGGTCAACACGAGCCTGCCCTTGACCTCCATCGCCGCCAGCGCCTCCAGGGTGTCGACAGGCACGACCGTCTACCAGGCCGGCTACGACTCCGCGGACTGGTCGGGCACGCTCACCGCCACGAGGTTCGGCGCCGACGGCAGGCTGGCATCCTCGTCCGTCTGGTCTGCGCGCGATCTGCTCGACGCGCGCATGGCGACGCCCGGAGCGCACGGCAGCGATCGCAAGGTGCTCAGCTTCTCGGGCACGACCACGGCGACGGCCTCCAGCGCCGCAACCAGTGGTTCCGGCGTGCCGTTCCGGTGGAACCGCCTGAACGACACGCAAAAGGATGCGCTCAAGGGCTCCGCCGCTGTCGACGCCGCAAGCACGGCGCTGGGCCAGGGCGTGCTCGACTTCCTGCGTGGTGACCGCAGCAACGAGGGCACTCGCCTGGGATTGCGCAAGCGCGCCCATGTGCTCGGCGACATCGTGGGCTCCAGCGTCTGGTACGCAGGCAAACCCAGGAGCGGCTTCACCAACGACGCCTACGCCAGATTTGCCGCGAGCGTCGGCCGCGCGCCGATGGTCTACGTCGGCGCCAACGACGGCATGCTGCATGCCTTCAATGCCTCGACCGGCAAGGAAGAGTTCGCCTATGTGCCCGAAGGCCTCTTCGGTACGGCGGAAGCGCCCGGGCTCAAGCGGCTCAGCGAGGGCTCCTACTCGCACAGGTACTACGTCGACGGCAGCGCCTTCGTGGCCGATGTCTACATGGGCAGCCGCGGCACGACAACCGCCTCCAAGGTCACGGACGCCGAGAAGGCGGCGCAGTGGAGGTCCCTGCTCGTGGGGACGCTCGGAGCGGGCGGCAAGGGGTACTTCGTGCTCGACGTCACGAGGCCCGAGACCATCGACGAGAGCAAGGCCGCCAGCGTGGCGCTGATCGACACGACTGCGCTCGCCGACGAAGACCTGGGCCATCAGCTCCAGCAGCCCGCGCTCGATTCCTTCTCGGGGCGTGCGCTGCAGGTGGCGCCGCTGAACAACGAGCGCAAGGCTCTGATCCTTGGCAACGGCTACAACAACAGGAGCGAGAGAGCCGTGCTGTGGATCCAGTATCTGGACGGCGACAAGGCGATCATGAAGATCCCCGTGCCCGCCATGCAGGGGAGCGACATCGGCAACGGCCTGTCGGCGCCGCGCCCTGTGGACCGCGACGGCGACGGCAAGGTCGATTTCGTCTACGCCGGGGACCTGTTCGGGAACCTCTGGAAATTCGATCTGAGCGACCCCGACAGCCGCAAGTGGAAGGCCACGCTAGGTCCGGTCGGTCCGAACCGTTCGACCGCAGCCGCATCCGGCCTCGACAACAAGCCGCTGTTCTCGGCCGACGCAAGGCAGCCGATCACGGCCGCACCCGTGGTCGTCGATCATCCGCGTGGCGGCTACATGGTGGTGTTCGGCACCGGGCGGCTGTTCGCCTCGGGTGACGAAGGCTTGAGCGCCCAGCAGTACCTGTACGGCATCTGGGACCCGGCCAACGGGAGCGTCGGCACGGCGACCCTGACCGACCTCGTGGCACAAACCATCGGTACCACCCCTGTCGATGAAGCCGGCGTCGAGTTGCGCACCGTCTCCCGCAAATCCGTGAGCTACACCGGCTCGCAGGCCAAGCGCGGTTGGCATCTGGAGTTGCCGACGACAGGGGAGCGCATCGTCTATCCCGGTAACGTGCTGGGCAATGGGGTCGGGCTGTTCTCGACCACCATTCCCGGTTCGAGCAGCAATTCGATCGACTGCACCGCCGGCACGGGCGACGACGGCTGGTCGCTGGTGGTCGACCTGTTCAGCGGCTCTGCCCCCGAGGGCATCGCATACACCACCTCTGGTGCAGTGGGAGCCTATCTGGGGTTCCGGAATCGTTCCGGCAGGGATGACATCGTCCTGGAGCCGCAGAACCGGGAAAAGGGCAGGGACGTGATCTGCAATGCCGCCGGCGACTGCAAGTCGCCGAAGCGGCCGGACATCGTGCGCCGCTTCGGCTGGCGCAGCCTGATCTCGACGAACTGAAGAACGAACATGAACAAGCACTCCAGAACCAAGGTTGGCAAACGGGCGCGTTCGCGCGGCTTCACGCTGATCGAACTCATGATCGTGACGATGGTGATCGGCATCCTCGCCGCCATCGCCTACCCGAGCTACACGCGCTACGTGCTGCGGGCCAAGCGGGCCGACGCGAAGCAGCAGTTGCTGCAGGCTGCGCAGTGGAACGAGCGCTACCTGACGGTCAACGGGAAATATCCGCCAGCCAACGTCGCGCTGCCGGCGGGGCTCGGCCAGTCGCCCTCGTCCGGCCCGGCCAGCTATGCCATCGGCTATGCGGCGAGATCGACGACCAGCTATACCTTGCGCGCCGTGCCGCAGGGCGCATCGGCCCGCGACGAGTGCGGGACGCTCACGGTGAATCAGCAGGGCGTCAAGCTGGCCGCCGGCAGCACCGATGCCTCGAATGCGTTGGTGCAGTCGTGCTGGAACCGCTGAAAAAACGCGGAAAAGAGATGAGAAAACGACGCAGGGCCGCTCAGATATCGCGCAGCAGCTGCCTGAACTCGTCCACGTCCTCGAAGCTGCGGTACACCGAGGCGAAGCGCACGTAGGCGACCTTGTCGAGCTTCTTGAGTTCGCGCATGACGAGCTCGCCGACCTTGGTCGAGTCGATTTCGCGCAGGCCGCTGGCCAGCAGCTTCTGCTCGATGCGCAGCAGGGCGTTGTCGATCTGCTCGATGCTCACGGGGCGCTTGCGCAGCGCCAGCATCATGGAGGCACGCACCTTGGTCGAGTCGAAGTCGGCGCGGCTGCCGTCCTTCTTCACGACCACGGGAAAGTTGACGTCCGGGCGCTCGTAGGTGGTGAAGCGCTTGTCGCAGGCGCTGCACTGGCGGCGCCTGCGGACGAAGTCGGCGTCCTCGGAAACGCGGGTCTCGACGACCTGCGTTTCAAGATGGCCGCAAAAAGGGCATTTCATGCGGCCAGGGCTTCTTCTTTTCTTTTTTCTTCTTCTCTACCGGCTGACGGAAATCAGCGGTAGACGGGGAAGCGGCTCGTCAGGGCGTGGACCTTGGCGCGCACGGCTTCGATGTTCGCCGCGTCGCGCGGGTTCTCGAGCACGTCGGCAACCAGGTTCGCGGTGATGCGGGCCTCTTCGTCCTTGAAGCCGCGGGTGGTCATGGCGGGGGTGCCGATGCGCACGCCGCTGGTGACCATCGGCTTCTCCGGGTCGTTGGGGATTGCGTTCTTGTTGATCGTCATGTGGGCGCTGCCCAGCACGGCTTCGGCTTCCTTGCCGGTGATGCCCTTGGCGCGCAGGTCGACCAGCATCACGTGGCTTTCGGTGCGTCCGCTCACGATGCGCAGGCCGCGCTGGGTGAGCGTCTCGGCCACGATCTGGGCGTTCTTGACCACCTGTTGCTGGTAGGTCTTGAACTCGGGCGACATGGCCTCCTTGAACGCGACGGCCTTGGCGGCGATCACGTGCATCAGCGGGCCGCCTTGCAGGCCCGGGAAGATCGCGCTGTTGATGGCCTTCTCGTGCTGCGACTTCATCAGGATGATGCCGCCGCGCGGGCCGCGCAGGCTCTTGTGGGTGGTGGAGGTGACGATGTCGGCGTGCGGCACCGGGTTGGGGTACACGCCTGCGGCCACGAGGCCGGCGTAGTGGGCGATGTCGACCATGAAGATCGCGCCGACGTCCTTGGCCACCTTGGCGAAGCGCTCGAAATCGATGCGCAGCGAGTAGGCCGACGCGCCCGCGATGATCAGCTTGGGCATGTGCTCATGCGCCTTGCGCTCCATCGCGTCGTAGTCGATTTCTTCCTTCTCGTTCAGGCCGTAGCTCACGACGTTGAACCACTTGCCGCTCATGTTGAGGGGCATGCCGTGGGTCAGGTGGCCGCCTTCGGCCAGGCTCATGCCCATGATGGTGTCGCCAGGCTTCAGGAAGGCGAGCATCACGGCCTCGTTGGCCGAGGCGCCGCAATGCGGCTGCACGTTGGCGGCATCGGCGCCGAAGATCTGCTTGATGCGGTCGATGGCCAGCTGCTCGGCCACGTCGACGTGCTCGCAGCCGCCGTAGTAGCGTTTGCCCGGATAGCCTTCGGCGTACTTGTTGGTGAGCTGCGAGCCCTGCGCGGCCATGACGGCCGGCGAGGCGTAGTTCTCGCTGGCGATCAGCTCGATGTGGTGTTCCTGGCGTGCGTTTTCGGCTTGAATCGCGGCCCAGATTTCGGGGTCGGTCTGTTCGACCAGGATATTGCGTTGGTACATGGCAGTCCTTTGAAGACGAGGTCCTTGTTCTTCAACCAAACAAGGGCTGCCCAGGCGAACGGCTGAACGCCTGCGTGACCAGGCGGTACGCTTCCCAGTGGTATTCCACGTCAGCGCGTGGCACCTTGCGGGGTGCTGCGCCTATCGCCAGTCGCGTACCGGTCGAGTGTAGCTCAGGAGGCTGCACCCGCGCCGCGAAAACTCCTTCAGGAAACGGAGGAGAGCAGAGCCACCTTGGCGGGCTCGCTGCCTTCTTCGTGCTTGGCCGGAGGCGCCACCACCGGGATCGGCTGCGGGCGCACGTTCGGCGGCGTGACCGTCGACGGCGCGCGGCCGTTGGCAACCTGCAGCAGGCGCTCGTGCTCGGCCATCACCTTGGCGGCGTAGCCGCCGTCGTCCTCGAGGTTGGCGGCGCCCACGTAATAGCGCAGGCCGCCTTCGAGGGAGCCAGCGCGGGCGATGCATTCCTGCAGCACCTTGACGCCGACGCGCATGTTGGTCACCGGGTCGAAGGCGGTGAGCGTGCCGCCCGCGCTTTCATATTTGTCGCCGTGCACGCGGGTCATGACCTGCATCAGGCCCTGGGCGCCGACCTGGCTCTGGGCGAAGGGGTTGAAGCTGGATTCGACGGCCATGATCGCGAGGATCAGGGTGGGATCGATCTTCGTGCGCTTGCCGATGCCATAGGCCTCGGCCACCAGCACGCTCAGCGGCTCGGCGGCCACGCGGTATTTCTTGCTCAGCCAGTAGGCCACGGCTGCCTGCTGCTTGGGCAGGTCGGCGGGGCTCGCGGCCGTGGTGCGCTCGATGGCGGTCGGCTCGAGGTCGGTGGGTTCGGGCGCGGGCTTGCGCGACTGCAGCCAGCCCATCAGTTCCTCTTCGCCGGTCTTGCGCAGGTCGGGCCGCGCCACCAGGGCGAGGGCCGCGAACACGATGGCCAGGCCGACCAGTGCAAACCCGTTGTGGGTGATTTCAAAAAAGCCGTCTGCCACATCGGACACGAAGGTCCTCAGCCCTCGGGCCGTGGCATCAAACGCCTTGCTCATCGCTTTTCCTTTCTATGCGGCACCCGAGTCGCAACGCCATGAAAGGCGAGGGATGAAGGCAGCGGCGCTTGGATTGGTACGAATCAGGCTCCGCGCATGGAGTGAAGGGGTTGGGAGCGCGGCGGCCTGATCAAGCCGGGGGAATTCGGCAGCGGATTCAGGTGGCCCCTCCGCGTCGGGCGGTCAGGGCAGCGCGGATTCTAGCGTGGCTAAATACCCGGTCAAGTATAAGTATTTGTTTTCTTATGCTTATAGTTGTTTAAAAAGTGAGCCTCCACAGAGGCGTTTTGGCTTACGGGAAATCCCTTTGTAAAACACGTTTGCAATCGGAGGGAGCGACGCCTAATCTGGACGGGCCTGGCTTTTCAGGCGTTCTTCCAAGGCCCGGGCAGCCCGAGGTGCAAGTCCGAGGGTTCAGCGGTCGAGGAGCCACGGTGGCAATCTCTTGCTGCCAGCACGGCGGGAACCATTGACTTCCGGTCGCGCGAATCGATGGCATGGGTTTTGTGCCCGCCATCAAGCCCGGTGACAAGACATTCCGTCGACTCACCGGGCTTTCTTCATCTGGGAGACCCTGCGAAGACCTTTCCCCGGCATTTGTTCCGCAGACGGGCTTGCGTCCTTTCTGCGTACGTAGCGTTGGCGCATGTTTGCGGCACACTCCAGCGATGGACGTAGCTACGATCAAACAGAACAAATGGGTGCGACGTGGGGTCGTCGCGGTGCTGGCGCTGTTGGCTTTCTGGGTCATCGCCTGGCTGGCAGTACCGCCGATCGCCAAGAGCCAGCTCCAGAAGATCGCGAGCGAGAAGCTCGGCCGGCAGGTCACCGTCGGCAAGATCGACTTCAAGCCCTGGACCCTCGAGCTCACGCTGAACGACCTGCGCATCGCCACCGCCGACGGCAGCAAGTCGCAGGTGGCCGTCAACCGCATCTATGCCGATGCCGAGCTGCAATCCATCTTCCGCCTCGCCCCGGTGATCGACGCGGTCACCGTCGATGGCCCGGCCATCCTGCTCACGCACCTGGCCGACGGCAAGTACGACATCGACGACATCCTGGCCAAGCTCTCGGCCGGTCCGCCGCCCGATCCGAACGCCAAGCCCGCGCGCTTCGCCATCTACAACATCGCGATCAATGGCGGCTCGGTCGACTTCGACGACCAGACTGTCAAGCGCAAGCACGAGCTGCGCGACTTCGTGCTCAAGGTGCCTTTCCTGAGCAACCTCGATTCCAAGCGCGACGTGAACACCGAGCCCAAGCTCGCCTTCGCCCTCAACGGCAGCAAGTTCGACTCGGCCGCGTTCACCACGCCTTTCGCCGACAGCCGCAAGACCGACGCCCACGTGCAGTTCAAGGGGCTCGATCTCGTGCCGTACCTGGGCTACATCCCCGGCGGCCTGCCGGTGAAGCTGCAGGCGGGCAGCCTCGATGCCGACCTGAAGATCGGCTTCGAGCAGGGCGCGACCACAGGCCTGAAGATCACCGGCACGGTCGAGGCCCACACCACCAAGGTCGCCGACGCGCGCGGCCGCGACCTGCTGGCCTTCGACTCGCTCAAGCTGGCGCTGGCCGACGTGCGGCCGCTGGAGTCGGTGTTCCACCTGAGCGAGGTTTCACTGGCGAATCCGCAGCTTGCGGTGGCGCGCGACGCGGCCGGCAAGCTCAATCTGCTGGCCACCGATCCGGCCACCGGCGCGGCGGAGAAGGTCGCTGCGCCGCCCGCCGCGGCAGCGAGCGCGCCCGCGGCCGGCAAGCCGGCGCCGAAGGCGGCGCTCAAGGTCCAGGTCGACAAGGTGGCCCTGAACGGCGGGCGCATCGGCTGGCGCGACGAGACCGTGAACCCTGCCGCAGCCGTCGACCTGACCGATCTCGGCATCGACGTCTCGGGCGTCACCTGGCCGATGGAGAAACCGGCCGAGTTCAGCGGCAGCACCGCCGTTGCCGGCGCCTCGCTCAAGTTCAAGGGCAACGCCACCGACAAGGTGGCCGACGTGCAGACCGAGGTCGACGCGCTGCCGCTCTCGCTGGCCGCTCCTTATCTGGCGCAGAGCCTGGAACCCACGCTCGACGGCAAGCTCAGCGGCCAGATCGACATCGCCTGGGCCCAGCCCGACCTGAAGTTCAAGGCGCGCCGCGTGTCCGCCGACGGCCTGGCGCTGACCCAGGGCAAGACCGCGCTGGCCAGCGTCGGGCGCTTCGAACTGGTCGACGCCGAGGCCGACATGACGAAGCACACGCTGAAAGTGGCTTCGTTCACCGCGACCAATCCCAAGATCCGCGTGGAGCGCGACAGCGAGAAGCGCTGGATGTTCGAGCGCTGGCTCAAGACGCCCGCCGGGGCAGGCAATACGAAGGAGGCCGAAGCCAAGGTTGCCGCACCCAAGCCCGCGACCGCCGAAACGCCGCAGCCCGGCGCCAACACCAAGCCCTGGGCGCTGACCGTCGGCACGCTGGCGGTCGACAACGGCGCGCTATCTTATTCAGACAAGGCCGGCGCGACCCCGGTGACGGTGGAAGTCACTGCCTTCAAGCTGCACGCCCAGAAGCTCGCCCCCGAAACCAATGCGACCTCGCCGCTGGAGGTCTCGGGCCGCATCGGCTCCGGGCGTTCCGACCCGGGCCGCTTCGACTACAAGGGCAACATCGTGCTCAAGCCGCTGGCGGCCGAGGGCAAGGTGGAGATCGCATCCTTCCCGGCGCACGCCTTCAAGGCTTACTACGCCGATGCGCTCAATGTCGACATCCGCCGTGCCTTCGCGAGCTATCGCGGCACGGTGCGCTACGCGACCTCGCCGGCGGGCGTGAGCGTCAAGCTGGCCGGCGACACGGCGCTCGACGACTTCCGCGCCAACAGCGTCTCGCTGACCCAGTCTCCCGGCTTCGACCGCAACAACAACCAGCTTCTGAGCTGGAAGACGCTGAGCCTGCGCGGCCTGCAGGTGAGCATGGCACCCAACGCGCCGCCGAATGTGGATGTGCGCGAAACCACGCTGACCGACTTCTTCGCCCGCGTGATCGTCGACCCGACCGGCCGGCTCAACCTGCTGAGCCTGACCAAGAAGGGCGAGGCGGAAGCGGCCGCTGCCGCCGCGGCGGCCGGCGAGGCCAGCACCCGCAAGGGCCCGGGCGGCACGACGACCACCACGGCCGCCAAGGGCTCGGCGCCGAAGCCCACCGGCGGCCGGCCGATGTCCGCCGAGGAAATGGTCGGCAGCGCGGCGCCCGAGCCCGCCAAGCCGGTGGCGGCGGCCGCCGCGCCGACGGCACCGGCCGATGCCGGGCCTGCGCCGGTCATCAACTTCGGCCCGATGAGCCTGGTCAACGGCAAGATCGACTTCACCGACCTGTTCGTCAAGCCGAACTACTCGGCCGACCTGAGCGAGCTGACCGGCAAGCTCAGCTCGTTCTCGTCGAATCCGCCCAAGGGCGAGAGCGGCCGACCCGCGCTGGCCGACCTCGAGCTGCGCGGCAAGGCCCAGCAGACCGCGGCGCTGGAAATCACCGGCAAGCTCAACCCGCTGGCCAAGCCGCTCGAGCTCGACATCACCGCCAAGATGCGCGACCTCGACCTGGCGCCGCTGTCGCCGTACTCGGTGCGCTACGCCGGCCACGGCATCGAGCGCGGCAAGATGAGCATGGACGTCAACTACAAGGTCGCGCCCGATGGCCAGCTCACCGCCACCAACAAGCTGGTGCTCAACCAGCTGCAGTTCGGCGACGAGGTGGCTGGCTCCACCAACAGCCTGCCGGTGAAGCTGGCAGTGGCGCTGCTGGCCGACCGCAACGGCGTGATCGACGTCGACCTGCCGCTCAGCGGCTCGCTCAACGACCCGCAGTTCAGCGTCGGCCCGCTGATCTGGAAGGCGGTGGTCAACCTGGTCGTGAAGGCCGTGACGGCGCCGTTCAGCCTGCTTACGGGTGGTTTGGGCGGCGGCAGCGGCGAATCGAGCGCCATCACCTTCGAGCCCGGCAGTTCCGAACTCAGCGCGTCCGCCAAGGAAAGCCTGGACAAGGTCGCCAAGGCGCTGACCGACCGGCCGACGCTGCAGATGACGGTGGTCGGCACCTCCAGCCTCGAGAAGGAGCGCGACGCCTACCAGCGCCAGCGCGTGCGCCAGCTCGCCTACGCCGAGAAGCGCCGCGTCGCGGTGCGCGGCGGCCAGACCGGCACCGACGTGCCGCCCGTCACCGACGCCGAATACCCCGAGCTGGTGACCGCCGTGTACAAGCGCGCCGACATCACCAAGCCGCGCAACATCGTCGGCCTGGCGAAGGACCTGCCGCTGCAGGACATGGAAAAGCTGCTGTTCGCCAGCGTGCCGGTCGACGAGGAGTCGATGCGCCAGCTCGCCGTCGAGCGCGGCGCGGCGGTGCGCGACTACCTGCTCGCCAAGAAGCTGCCGAGCGAGCGTCTCTTCCTGGGGGCGGTGCGCACCAGCGCCAGCGGCAGCGACTGGAAGCCGGGCGCCGAACTCAGCCTGACCATGAAGTGACGACCTGAACGAGCGCGGTGCCGCGGCCCGATCCGTGGCGCCGACTTGGTTTTTCCCTTGGGCTTGCTATATATGTAGTCCACCAGCTTTCCCATCCGCGACCCCTCGGAGTGCCGTCGTTTCAGGACGGAATTCAGTGATCGGCCGCAAGTGGGTGAAAATGTCGATGTGCGCCGGCCTTTGCCGGCGCCTTCGCTTTCTCTACCAAGACAACGATTTCGCGCAGTGACCTCTACTTCTTCCAAGCCACACGACATTCAGGCCCTCGACTCGCTCACCGGCGGCGCCTTCACCGCGCCGACGTCCGGCGAGCGCGCCGCGCGCATCCGCGACTGGCTCGCGGGCAACCCCGCGCCCGAGCAGATGCAGGAAGTCTTCAAGGAACTGAGCGGTCGCGACAAGGGCGCCGCGCGCCTGCTGCGCGAAAAGCTCGACGAACTCAAGCGCGCCAAGGGCCAGGAGGCGATCGCCGCCGAATGGGCCCAGAAGGCGGAAGCCCTCGTCGCCCAGTCCAAGCTCAACATCGCCGATGCGCTCGCCTGGCAGCGCGACGCCGCCAAGGCCGGTGCTCCGCTGTCGCGCGAGCCGCTGGCGGGCCTGAAGCTCAAGCTGTCCGAGCGCGTCAAGGGCATCGAAGACCTGCAGCACCGCGCTCAGGTGCATCGCGAAGCCGCCGTGCTGCTGGCGCAGCGCTTCGAAGTGCTGTCCACCAAGGGCTGGCAGGACGCCCAGGTCGCCGAGGAATCGCTGCGCGCCGACGTGACGCACTGGCAGCAGCAGGCGGCCGAGATCGTCGCCGACACCAACTGGAGCAGCCTCGACGCCAAGTTCGCGCCGCAGCTCGAATCGTCCAGGTCGCAGTTGCTGGTGGTGTCCGATGCGTTCCATAGCGCTCTGGCCCAGGCCGTCGCCGCCGCCGCCGATGCCGCGGCACCGCTGCCGCCCGTGCCCGTGTGGGCCGACGAGCTGCGCGCTGCGCGCGGCGAAGTCGTGGCACCCAAGCCCGCTGCTCCCGCCCGTCCGGCCGCGCCCAAGGTCGACCCGGCCGTGCGCGCCGCCGCCCAGGACGCCGTCCAGGCCGCGCTCGCCAAGCTCGAGCAGGAAACCGCAGAAGGCCACGGCAAGGCCAGCGCCGGTGCCGCCGCCGCACTGCGCGCAGTGCTCAAGGAACACGGCAAGCTGGTCGAGGCGCCGCTCGAAGCCCGCGTGCATGCCGCACTGGTCGCCGCCGGCGAACTCGAAGGCTGGCAGCGCTGGAGCGCCGACAAGGTGCGCGAAGACCTGGTCGCCAAGGCCGAAGGCCTGCTCAAGCGCCCCGAAGGCCAGGCCCTCGGCGGCCGCAAGATGCAGGAAACGCTGCGCTCGCTGCGCGACCAGTGGAAGCAGGCCGACCAGGGCGGCGTGCCGAACCATGCGCTCTGGAAGCGCTTCGACGAAGCCTGCAACGAAGCCCACAAGGTGGTCGAGGCCTGGCTCGAAAAGGTCCGCGCCGATGCGGCCGAGCACCGCGCACTGCGCGTCGCGCTGATCGAGGAGGTCAAGGCCTGGGCTGCCGAGCATGCCGGCGCCAGCGACCTGAAGGCGCACAACCGCGCGCTGCACCAGTTCGCCGACCGCTGGCGCGATGCCGGCCACGTGGGCGAGAAGGTGTTCGCCGAACTGCAGCCGCTGTGGAACGAAGCATTCGGCGCCGCCCGCGCGCCGTTCGAGACGGCACAGAAGGCCAGCATCGAACGCCGCCAGGCCATGATCGCCGAGGCGACCGAGCTCGGCGCGCAGCCGATGCTGCGCATCGACGCTGTCAAGGCGCTGCAGCAGCGCTGGCAGGCCGAGGCACAGAGCGTGCCGCTGGACCGCCGCCAGGAACAGAAGCTGTGGGACGCCTTCCGCGCGCCCATTGACGAGGCCTTCAATCGCAAGACTGCCGAGCGCGAAAAGGCGTCGGCCGCGATGAATGAGCACGATCGCAACGTGCTCGAGGCGTCCAAGGCGCTCGACGCCGCCAATGCCGGCGGCGATGCGCAGAAGATTCGTGCCGCCATCGCCCGCCTCGAAGGCGCGCTGCGCGGCGAGGCGCCGCCGCCCGCACCGAAGGCCGATGGTCCGTCGGTCGGCGCGACCGAGGTCGTGGCGCCGGGGCAGGCAGCCGCCGAATTCGGTGAAAGCGCCGAACAGGCACCGAGCCCGAGCGACGCGGAAGCTTCGCCCGGCACGCACGCCGATGCAGCCGCGGCGCCCGACGCTTCGGCGGACCTCGTGGCACCGGCCGACGGTGCCGACGCTTCGGCACGCACCGATGGCGCGGCGCACGATGCCGGCGAAGCTGCCGCAGTCGTCGAAGCGCCGGCCGCGGCACCGAAGGCCGCGCCCAAGCCCGTCGTGGCCATGCGCGGTGACGACCGTCCGAGCAGCAAGAAGGCCGAGCCGGCACCTGCCGCGCGCGGTGGGGCCGGTGGCCGCTTCGGCGACCGCCGCGATGGCGGCCGTCCCGGTGCCGGTGGCCCGGGTCGTCCTGGCGGCGATCGTGGTGATCGTGGAGCCCCTCGCGGTGGCGATCGTGGCGCGCCCGGCGGCCGTTTCGGCGACCGTCCGCCGCGCGAAGATCGCGGCCCGCGCCTGGGCGACGCTGCCTTCCGCGCACAGCGCGAAGCTCTCGAGCGCGCCGACATGGCGCTGCGCAAGCTCGCGGCGCAGGCCCATGGCGAAGCCCTGACCCAGGTGCTGGGCGCCTGGGAGCAGCGCGACGCCAGCCGTCTGCCGAGCATCCAGGAGCTGGGCCGCGCGGTCACGCCGGCCGTGCGCAGCGGCTGGTCGCAAGCCATCGGCTCCGCGCCGACGGCTGCGGCGAACGACGCCGCCGAAGCGCTGCTGCGTCTCGAAATGGCCGCTGAGGTGCCGACGCCCGCCGAACAACTCGATGCACGCCGTGCCCTGCAGCTCAAGCTGCTGACGAAGCGCGGCGATCCGGCGCCGGCCCAGACCTGGGGCCAGGACGCCGGCAAGGTGCTGGCCGCGGCGCACGACGCTGCCAGCGCGCGTCGTCTGCAGAACGCGCTGAAGGCCCTGCTGCGCAAGTAAGGCGCGGCGGCAGGCGGGCGGAAGGACGAAACTGCCGCCCATGAAAAAGGCGCCCCGCGGGGCGCCTTTTCTTTTGAGCGTCGAAGCCGCAAGAGGCTGGCGCTCAGACCTTCTCGCCGATGGCGGGCGTCTGCACGGCGGCGGCCTGTTCGGCCAGGTAGCCGTCGCGGATCTTGCGGCGGATCAGCAGCCCGCCGATGCCCAGCAGCAGGGCGAGCGCGCCGACGATCAGCGTGCCCTTGTCGGTGGCGCTCGATGCGGCGGCTTTGTCCTTCACTTCCATGATCTTCTGCACGTCTTCCAGCGACACCACGGGCTTGCCCTTGAGCTTGACTTCGTAGACCAGGTTGTTGTCCGAGGGATCGACGCGCACCTCGACGGCTTCGTCGATCAGCGGCTCGAGCTTGCTGCGGCCGACCGCGTAGTCGACGCGCCACTTCTCGGTGTTGCCGTCGGCCAGCTTGGCGTCGAGCACGAAGTAGCGGCGCGTGGTGCTGCCGCCGCGGCGGCGCTTGGTGGTCTCGGTGACTTCGCTGCCGCTGACGATCGTGCCGCTCTTGGCGACCAGGTCTTCGACGGCGGTGCCGTGCGTGTCCGAGCTGGCCTTGAACTGCGCATAACCTGCCCAGCCCAGGATGCCGATGCCGAACACCAGCGCGATCCACGCCTTGCCCGTGAGCTGATAGAACCAATCCCTCATGTTGTTTACCTTTTTGGTGAGTTGATAACCCATCAATGGTAAGGGTTGTGGCGCTATCGAATCAGTAGCTGAAGGGCGATATTGGGCGGGGGCTCAGGGCCTTTTAGGCAGAAAGAATTCATCGAAGATCGCGAGCACGCCGGGGAAGTCGCGGGCGAAGTTCGGGCGGTTCACGAAGTAGGCCTCGCAGGCCACCGCGAAGAACTCGCTGATCGAGGTGGCGCCATAGGCATCGAGCCATGGCGCCTCGGTGCCGAAGCGCTCCGCCTTGATGGTCTGCTCGCGGAAGTCGTCGTATGCCGGCTGCAGCACGGCCAGCCACGCCTCGCGGGCCGCACGGGAACTGCGCTGGCCCGCGAAGCCGGGCGGCAGGGGCGGGCAGCCGTTGGCGTCGCCGCTGCGCATGTCGATCTTGTGGGCGAACTCGTGGATCACGACGTTGTAGCCGCGCTCGCTCGTGATGCTGCTGGCCAGCACGTCGTCCCAGCTCAGCATGACGGGGCCGCGGTCCATGGCCTCGCCGGCCACGACTTCGCCGTATTCGTGCACCACCTGCGCTTCGTCGATCACCTTGCGCCGTGCGACCACTTCGGAGCGGTGCACGACGATGCCGACGAAATCGTCGTACCAGTTCAGCCCGCCCTTCAGGTGCAGCACCGGCAGCACGGCCTGCGCCGCGATGGCCAGTGCCACCTCGTTGGTGATGGAGAAGCCCTTGGCGCCGTGGAATTCCTTGTCGCGCAGGAATTCGGCCGTGAGCGTGCGCAGGCGCTGCCGGTCGGCTTCGGGCAGGGCGCCCAGGAAGGCATAGCGCCTGAGCGTGGCCTGCCACGCGGCTTCGGGAATCGGGGGCAGGGCGCGCAGGCGGCGCAGCCACTTGAACATTGCTGGCGGCGGCGCGGCTAGCGCAGGTCGACGCGCTGCGCGCCGGCGGAGGAAAGGCACAGCAGCTGCGCGCGCGGCGGATGCGCCGCGGCATCCCAGTCGCTCAGCACGACGCGGCGCAGGCCGTCGCCCAGGTCATGGTCGGCCGGGCGGTGCGTGTGGCCGTGCACCAGCGTGAAGGCGTTGGCGCGGCGCAGCCAGTCGCGCGCCGCATCATGGTCGACGTCGGCCCAGACCATTGAGGGATTGCGCTTGCGGTCTTCGCTCTGCACGCGCATGGAGCGTGCGAGCGCGCGGCGCTCTTCCAGCGGTCGCGCGAGGAACGCGGCCTGCCATCCGGGCGTGCGCACCTGCGCGCGGAACTTGAGGTACTCGGTGTCTTCGAGGCAGAGGATGTCGCCGTGGCTCAGCAGCCAGCGCTGGCCGTGCAGCACCAGCACGGTCGGGTCGTCGAGCAGCGTCAGGCCGCATTGCGCCGCGAACGCGGGGCCGACGAGGAAGTCGCGGTTGCCATGCATGAAGAACACCGGCAATCGCTTCGCCGTCTGGCGCAGGAGTTCGGCGCACTGGGCTTCAAAGGTGGCAGGCTCGCCGGGCTGGGCGGCGGAATCGTCGCCCACCCACACCTCGAACAGGTCGCCGAGGATGATGAGCGCGTCCGCCGGCGTGGTCTGCAGGTAGCCCTGCCAGGCCTCGAAGGTGGCGGGCTCGCCGGCCTGCAGGTGCAGGTCGGAGATGAGGTCGACAGTGCGCCACGCGGGTGGCGCCACCAGTTCCGCAAAGGCCGGGTTCGCCACCGTGCTCATGCTGCTGTCGAACCGGGCCGGTCGCGGGTCATTCCGCGGTGACGACGGCCTTTTCGATCACGACGTCTTCGAGCGGCACGTCGTCATGGAAGCCCTTGCGGCCCGTCTTCACGGCCTTGATCTTGTCGACCACGTCGGTGCCGGCGATGACCTTGCCGAACACCGCATAGCCCCAGCCCTGGGCCGAGGGAGCGGTGTGGTTCAGGAAGCCGTTGTCGGCCACGTTGATGAAGAACTGGGCGGTGGCCGAGTGGGGCGCGCTGGTGCGGGCCATGGCCACGGTGTAGTTGTCGTTCTTCAGGCCGTTGTTGGCTTCGTTCTGGATTTCGGCGTCGGTGGGCTTTTGCTTCATGCCGGGTTCGAAGCCGCCGCCTTGCACCATGAAGCCGGGGATCACGCGGTGGAACACCGTGTTGTCGTAGTGGCCCTTCTTCACGTACGCGACGAAGTTCTCGACCGACTTCGGCGCCTTGGCGGCGTCGAGTTCGAGCGTGATCACGCCGAGGTTCTTGATGTGCAGTTCGACTTGGGGATTGCTCATGAGAGGACTCCTACTTGAAAGGGATTACTTCGCCACCACGGTGGCGGACTTGATGGTGACGGCTTCGAGCGGCACGTTCTGCATGCCGCCCTTGTTGCCGGTGGCCACCGCGCGGATCTTGTCGACCACGTCGGTGCCGGCGACGACCTTGCCGAACACGGTGTAGCCGTAGCCGTCGGGGTTGGGCGCGTTGAGCGAGTCGTTGTTCTTCACGTTGATGAAGAACTGCGAGGTCGCCGAGTTGGGATTGCCGGTGCGGGCCATGGCGATCGTGTACTTGTCGTTCTTCAGGCCGTTGCTCGCTTCCAGCGGAATGGGCGCGCGCGTGGGCTTTTGCTGCAGGTCGGCCGTGAAGCCGCCGCCCTGGATCATGAAGCCGTCGATCACGCGGTGGAAGACCGTGCCGTCGTAGTGCTTGTCCTTGACGTACTGCAGGAAGTTCTCGACCGTCTTGGGCGCCTTCGCTTCGTCGAGCTCGACCACGATGTCGCCGGCCGAGGTGGCGAGCTTGACGCGCGGCGTGGCCGACTGCGCATGGCCGCTGGCGGCGAACGCGAATGCGGCTGCGAGCACGAGGGCGCCGCGGCGGCTGAAGCGGGAGAAGGAGTTGGTCGTCAAGTGAGGCTCCGTATGCGGATGGAGGAACGGTGCCGCGCCGTGGCCGCCATGGCGGTGTCGCGGCTGCGGCGACTGGTTTTGCTTACTTGCTGGTGCGGCCGACCGGCTTGCGGATGACCACCGGCGCGGCGGGCAGGGCGGCTGCCTCGGCTTCGGTCTTCGAGGTGAAGATCTGGCGCACCAGCGCGAGCTTGGGCGCGACGCTGGCGTTGGTGCTGGCGAACTGCTGGGCGCGCACGTATTCCTGCGCCGCGAGGCGGGCGTACACGTCGCCGAGGTTCTCGTGCGCCGTGGCGTAGTTCGGGTTGAGCTTGATGGCCTGTTCGAGCGCGGCGCGTGCCTGGTCGAACTTGCTTTGCGACGCATAGAGCGCGGCAAGGTTGTTGTAGGGCTCGGAGAGTTCGGGGAAGTCCTGCGTGAGCTGGGTGAAGGCGATGACGGCCTCGGCCTGCTTGTTCTGCTCGGTGAGGATCACGCCGCGCAGGAAGCGCATCTGCGGATCGCGCGGCTTGCCGGCGATGTAGGTGTCGGCCTTGGCGAGCGCCTCGTTCGACTTGCCCTGGCGCAGCAGCGCGTTCACGTCGTCGTATTCGTTCGCATGCGCCGCGGAGCCCCAGAGGCTGAACAGCAGTGCGAAGGCAATGGAGAGTCTGGAGAAGGCGGCGTGCTTCATGAAGCCTCGGCGGAATTGGGGGGAGATGCGGGGGGAGCGAGCTTGGATCAGGGCTTGGGGATCACCCGGACGCTACCCGATGGCAGCCGTTTATACTTGACCGGATTGTAACCGAGGGGCCATGTCGACCCCCTCGCGAACACAGTCCCAGTCACCCCTGAAAAACAACGTCTTTCGCCCGTGCCGCACGCGCGCGGAATGGCGTTTTTCCGAATCTCATGAGTCTGCGCATCTACAACACGCTGTCGCGTGAATTGGAGGAATTCTCCCCATTGCAACCGGGAAAGGTGCGCATGTACGTTTGCGGCATGACGGTCTACGACTTCTGCCATATCGGCCATGCGCGCATGATGATGGCGTTCGACGTGGTGCAGCGCTGGCTGCGTGCCAGCGACTACGCCGTGACCTATGTGCGCAACATCACCGACATCGACGACAAGATCATCGCCCGCTCGGTGCAGCGCGGCATCACCATCCGCGAGCTGACCGACGAAGTGATCGCGGCCATGCACGAGGACATCGGCGCGCTCGGCATCGAGCCGCCCACCATCGAGCCGCGCGCCACCGAATACGTGCCGCAGATGCTCGGCATCATCGAGAAGCTCGAGCGGAAGGGCCTGGCCTACCGCTCCGAGAACGGCGACGTGAACTACGCGGTGCGCAAGTTCCCGGGCTACGGCAAGCTGTCGGGCAAGTCGCTCGACGAGCTGCATGCCGGCGAACGGGTTGCCGTGCTCGACGGCAAGCAGGACCCGCTCGACTTCGTGCTCTGGAAGGCGGCCAAGCCGACCGAGCCCGCCGACGCCAAATGGGAAAGCGACTACGGCACCGGCCGTCCGGGCTGGCACATCGAGTGCTCGGCCATGAGCTGCGCCACCCTGGGCGAGACCTTCGACATTCACGGCGGCGGCGCCGACCTGCAGTTCCCGCACCACGAGAACGAAATCGCCCAGAGCGAAGGCGCCAACGGCAAGCCGCTGTCGCGCTTCTGGGTGCACAACGGCTTCGTGCGCGTGGACAACGAGAAGATGTCCAAGAGCCTGGGCAATTTCTTCACCATCCGCGAGGTGCTGCAGAAGTACGACGCCGAGAGCCTGCGCTTCTTCCTGGTGCGCACGCATTACCGCAGCGCGCTCAACTACAGCGACGCGCATCTCGACGACGCACGCAATTCGCTGAAGCGCCTGTACACCGCGCTAGACCTGGTCGCTCCGGCCGAGGTGGCCATCGACTGGGCGGAGCCTCATGCCGCGCGCTTCAAGGCCGCCATGGACGAGGACTTCGGCACACCCGAAGCCATTGCCGTGCTGTTCGAACTTGCAGGCGAAGTCAATCGCACCAAGTCCGCCGAAACCGCCGGCTTGCTGAAGGCACTGGCCGGTTCGCTGGGCATTCTGCAAGGCGACCCGCGGGCCTTCCTGCAGGCAGGCAGCACGCTCGACGAAGCCACCATCCAGGCAAAGATCGACGCTCGCGCTGCTGCCAAGGCCGCGAAGAACTTCGCCGAAGCCGACCGCATCCGCCAGGAACTCCTCGAGCAGGGCATCGTGCTCAAGGATTCGCCCACGGGCACGACCTGGGCGGCTGCGCAGTGAACGGAACGACGAACCCCATGCCCGCCCCCCGGAAGTCCAGCGTCAAGATCTATACGCCGGACTATTGGGAGGAGGCGTGCAAGCATCTCTCGCGCAAGGACCGCGTGATGAAGCGGCTGATCCCGAAGTTCGGGGACGCCTGCCTCGAGTCGCGCGGCGATGCGTTCACCACGCTCGCGCGCAGCGTGGTCGGCCAGCAGATCTCCGTGAAGGCCGCGCAGTCGGTCTGGGACAAGTTCGCCGCGCTGCCGCGCAAGCTGACGCCGGCCAACGTGCTCAAGCTCAAGGTCGACGACATGCGCGGGGCGGGGCTGTCGGCGCGCAAGATCGAGTACCTCGTCGACCTGGCCCTGCATTTCGACTCGGGCCTGGTGCACGTCGATGCATGGAAGGACATGGACGACGAGCAGATCATCGATGAGCTCGTGGCCATCCGCGGCATCGGCCGCTGGACGGCCGAGATGTTCCTCATCTTCCACCTGATGCGTCCGAACGTGCTGCCGGTAGACGACCTGGGGCTGCTCAACGGCATCAGCGTCAACTACTTTTCGGGCGACCCGGTCAGCCGCAGCGATGCCCGTGACGTCGCCGTGGCCTGGGCGCCTTATTGCAGCGTGGCGACTTGGTATATTTGGCGATCGCTGGATCCCGCTCCAGTCGCGTATTAGCAACACCCCCAGGCTGCGCGCACTTCGTGTCGCTTCGCCAACCCCCTCAAGGGGGCAACACCTGCGGCCCGGCGAAGCCGGTTCCGCGGTGTTCCTGGAATGGATGCGACGGACTTGCGGGCAGCAAACTGAAATAAACAGGAGAAGACGTTGGCGAAACGAACCTTCCTCGACTTCGAGCAGCCGATTGCCGAGCTCGAAACAAAGATCGAAGAATTGCGCTATGTGCAGACCGAATCCGCGGTCGACATTTCTGAAGAGATCGATCAGCTCGGCAAGAAGAGCCAGCAGCTCACCAAGGACATCTACAGCGACCTGACGCCCTGGCAGATCACCAAGATCGCGCGGCATCCGGAGCGCCCGTACACGCTGGACTACGTCAACGAAATCTTCACCGATTTCGTCGAGCTGCACGGCGACCGCCATTTCTCGGACGACCTGTCGATCGTGGGCGGCCTCGCCCGCTTCAACGGCGTGCCTTGCATGGTCATCGGCCACCAGAAGGGCCGCGACACGAAGGAGCGCACCGCGCGCAACTTCGGCATGAGCAAGCCCGAGGGCTATCGCAAGGCGCTGCGCCTGATGAAGACGGCCGAGAAGTTCAAGCTGCCGGTCTTCACCTTCGTCGACACTCCCGGCGCATATCCCGGCATCGATGCCGAGGAACGCGGCCAGTCGGAAGCCATCGGCCGTAACATCTTCGAGATGGCGCAGCTCGAGGTGCCGATCATCGTCACCATCATCGGCGAGGGCGGCTCCGGCGGCGCGCTGGCCATTTCGGTCGGCGACCAGCTGCTGATGCTGCAGTACTCGATCTACTCCGTGATCAGCCCCGAAGGCTGCGCTTCCATCCTCTGGAAGACTGGCGAGAAGGCCCAGGAAGCCGCAGATGCACTTGGCATCACCGCGCACCGCCTGAAGGCGCTGGGCCTGGTCGACAAGATCGTGAACGAGCCCGTCGGCGGCGCACACCGCGACCATCGCCAGATGGCTGCGTTCCTCAAGCGCGCTCTCAACGACGCCTTCCGCCAGGTCAGCGACCTGAAGCCGAGGGAACTGCTGGAGCGCCGCTACGAGCGCCTGCAGAGCTACGGCCGCTTCAACGACACCAAGGCCGAGAGCAGCGGCAGGTAACGCGCGGGCGCAGTCATGAACTCCGCTTTCGAACGCGCCATTGCCGCGTTCGAGCCGGCGCATTGGCCGCTGGCGGTGGGGTTCAGCGGCGGCGCCGATTCGACCGCCTTGCTGGCTGCCTGCGCGTCGCGCTGGCCGGGGCAGGTGGTCGCCTTCCATGTGCATCACGGGCTGCAGGCAGCAGCCGACGGATTCGAGCAGCATTGCCGTTCGACCTGCGAGCGCCTGGGCGTGCCGCTGGTCGTCCATCGCGTCGACGCGCGGCATGCGTCTGGCGAGAGCCCTGAAGATGCGGCCCGCAGAGCGCGATACGCGGCGTTCGCCGAAATGGCGCGTGCCGATGGGGCGGAGGCGGCCATCAGGTCCGTGGCGCTGGGGCACCATGCCGACGACCAGGTCGAAACGCTGCTGCTGGCGCTGTCGCGCGGCGCGGGGCTGCCGGGGCTGGCGGCAATGCCGGCGCATGCGCGGCGCAACGGGCTCGACATCCATCGCCCGCTGCTCGCGGTGGCGGGCGCCGAGATTCGCGAATGGCTGGCCGGCCGCGATCTGCAATGGATCGAAGACCCGACCAACGAGGACGCGCGCTACACCCGCAACCGGATCCGCTCGGTGCTGATGCCCGCGCTGGAGCAGGCCTTTCCGCAGTTCCGCTCCACCTTTGCGCGCAGCGTGGGCCATGCCGCGCAGGCGCAGCAGCTGCTCAATGAACTGGCGGCGCAGGACCTGGAAAGCGTGGGCAATCCGCCGCGCATCGCCGCGCTGCAGACGCTGTCGCGTGCCCGGCAGGCCAATGTGCTGCGCCACTGGCTGATGCAGTCGCACGGCTGCGCGCCCAGTGCGGCGCAGCTCGACCAGCTGCTCGACCAGGTCCGCGCCTGCACCACGCGCGGCCACCGCATCCATCTCAAGGTGGCCGCCGGTTTCGTCGAGCGGGAGGGCGATTTCCTGCATTGGTACAATGCTTCGCCCTCGCCGAAGACTTCGCTCTGACCGCTTGCAGGGCGCCGCCTCTCAAGCGGCCCTTTCCTTTTCTCTGATTTCACCCATGGCATTGATCGTTCACAAATACGGCGGTACGTCGATGGGCTCGACCGAGCGCATCAAGAATGTCGCCAAGCGTGTCGCCAAGTGGGCGCGCGCAGGCCACCAGATGATCGTGGTTCCGAGCGCCATGAGCGGCGAGACCAACCGCCTGCTCGGCCTGGCCAAGGAACTGGCGCCCAGCAAACCCGGCGTGGCCCACAACCGCGAACTCGACATGCTCGCCTCCACCGGCGAGCAGGCATCGTCGGCACTGCTGGCCATCGCGCTGCAGGCCGAGGGCGTCGAGTCCGTGAGCTACGCGGGCTGGCAGGTGTCGGTGCGTACCGACAACTCCTACACCAAGGCCCGCATCGAAAGCATCGACAGCGAGCGCGTGATGGCCGACCTCAATGCCGGCAGGGTGGTGGTCATCACCGGCTTCCAGGGCGTAGACGACGACGGCAACATCACCACGCTGGGCCGCGGCGGCAGCGACACTTCGGCCGTGGCCATCGCCGCGGCGATGAAGGCGAACGAATGCCTGATCTATACCGACGTCGACGGTGTCTACACGACCGACCCGCGCGTCGAGCCCGATGCGCGCCGCCTGACGACCGTGAGCTTCGAGGAAATGCTCGAAATGGCGAGCCTGGGCTCCAAGGTGCTGCAGATCCGCTCGGTGGAATTCGCCGGCAAGTACAAGGTGCCGCTGCGTGTGCTCTCGAGCTTCACGCCGTGGGACATCGACATCAATGAAGAGGCCAAGTCCGGCACGCTGATCACTTTCGAGGAAGACGAAAACATGGAACAAGCCGTCGTATCCGGCATCGCATTCAACCGCGACGAAGCCAAGATCTCGGTGCTCGGCGTGCCCGACAAGCCCGGCATCGCGTATCACATCCTCGGTGCCGTGGCCGACGCCAACATCGAAGTCGACGTGATCATCCAGAACCTCAGCAAGGACGGAAAGACCGACTTCAGCTTCACCGTTCACCGCAACGAGTACGCGAAGACGATCGACCTGCTGCAGTCGAAGGTTATGCCTTCGCTGGGCGCGACCGAAGTGGTCGGCGACACCAAGATCTGCAAGGTCAGCATCGTCGGCATCGGCATGCGCAGCCACGTGGGCGTTGCGAGCAAGATGTTCCGCGTGCTGAGCGAAGAGGGCATCAACATCCAGATGATCTCGACCAGCGAAATCAAGACTTCGGTCGTGATCGACGAAAAATATATGGAATTGGCAGTGCGCGCACTGCACAAAGCCTTCGATCTGGATCAGCCGGGCGCATAAGTAGTGGCATAATCTCGGCTTCTTTCAGGAACTGTGACCGAGTGGCCGAAGGTGCTCCCCTGCTAAGGGAGTATGGGGTGTAGAGCCTCATCGAGGGTTCGAATCCCTCCGGTTCCGCCAAGATGCAACCCCTGTAGCTACCAAGCTACAGGGGTTTTTTCTTTTCAGGCCCGACCTGCACGCGGCTCTCTCAGGCGCCGTACAGCTCCGGAAACCCCGCCAGCACAGTCCGGCACCGCTCGCAGAGCATTCCCTGCTCGCCGTCTTCGTCCGCTACGGTGGCATCGTGCCGCCAGCACCTCCTGCAACGCAGGAACGAGGTCTGCCTGACCCTGACGTCGACCTTGTCGCCCACCCTCAGGACCACGTCGGCGACCATGAAGATCGAAGCCAGCTCCGAGCCCAGCAGCGCGAGCGATTCGACGACTTCCACGGGCGCCTCGATCACGAGGTTCGCCTCGCCGGAGCGGCCGATGCTTCCCGACGAGCGCAGATCCTCGATCGCCTTCATCACGCTCGGACGCAACTGCCTCACGTGCCGCCAGAACTCGGCGACGTCCGGGTCGTCGTCCGCGTCGGGTGGTGCTGCTTCGTCCCAGGTGTGGAGGAATACGCTGTCGTCCTCCGCGTCGAACAGCACCATCCACGCTTCCTCCGCGGTGAAACTGAGGATCGGTGCCGCAAGCAGCAGGAGGTTCCTGAGAACAGCGTGCAGCGCGGTCTGCGCGGACCGTCTTTCGCGGCTGTCCCGCGCGCTCGCATACAGCCGGTCTTTCAGCACGTCGAGATAGAAGCCCCCGAGCTCCTCCGCGCAATAGCCGTGAAGGAGGCGCGTCACAGAGACGAAGTCGTACTCGCTGTAGCCCTTGCGGCAGTGCTCCGCCAGTTCGCGGCAGCGCACCAGCGCATAGCGGTCGACGCTCGCCAGATCGCGTTCGGGCACCGAATCGGCTTTTGCATCGAAGTCCGACACGTTCAGCAGCAGAAAGCGGATCGTGTTGCGGATGCGCCGGTACATCTCGACGACGCGGTCCAGGATTTCTTCCGAGACCGAGATGTCCGTCGAATAGTCGGTGCTCGCGATCCACAGCCGGATGATCTCCGCGCCCCGCGTGCCGGCCACCTCCTGCGGGCTGACGGTGTTGCCCAGCGACTTGCTCATCTTCTTGCCGTTTCCGTCGACGGCGAAGCCATGCGTCAGCACGGCCTTGAACGGCGCAAGGCCGTCCGCCGCGCAGCCCGTCATGAGCGAAGAGCCGAACCAGCCCCTGTGCTGGTCGGAGCCCTCGAGGTACAGGTCCGCCGGATGGCCGTGCGCGTCGGGGCGCTGCGGATCCCTGTAGACGGTCGCGTGGATGGAGCCGGAGTCGAACCACACGTCGAGGGTATCGGACAGCTTTTCGAACTCCGACTCATCCACGCCCAGGTCCGCGGGACTCAATCGAGTCCAGGCGGAAATTCCTTCGCGCTCCACGCGCCGCGCCACTTCCTCGATGAGGCGCGAGGTCTCGGGGTGCAGCGAGTTGTCGCTGCGCCTCACGAAGAAGGCGAGCGGAACGCCCCACGCGCGCTGGCGCGAGACGCACCAGTCGGGCCGGCCGTCGATCATCGCCTCCATGCGCGAGCGGCCCGAGGCGGGGTAGAACGGCACGTCCCTGATCGCCTCTCGCGCGGTCTCGCGCAGCGTGCGCGCATCGCCCGTCGCGGGATGGTCCATGGCAATGAACCATTGCGTCGTCGAGCGGAACAGGATCGGCGTCTTGTGCCGCCAGCAGTGAGGGTACGAATGCTCGATGCGCTCCTGCCGCAGCAGCGAGCCGTCGGCCTTCAGCATCTCGACGATCGCCTTGCTGCCTTCCTCCAGCGCCATGCCGCCGATCACAGGCAGGCCGGGCACGAAGCGCCCGGCACCGTCGATCACGTTGTCGCCACCGATACCCAGGCCGCGGCACAGCTCGAAGTCTTCCGCGCCGTGCGCCGGCGCCAGATGGACAAGGCCGGTGCCGGTGTCCAGCGAGACGAAATCGGCGGCGACCATGGGCACCGCGATGTCCTGCAGTGGATGCTTCAGCATCGAGCCGACGAGTTCGTTGCCGGGCGCGACCGCGAGAAGCTCGTGCGCGATCCCGAAGGCGCCGAGCAGCCTTGCGCCGCTCTCCGCCGCCAGCACCAGCAGGCCGTCTGGCGTGTCGTACAGGCCGTAGCTGGCCTCGGGATCGAGGCCCACGGCGGCATTGCCGGGCAGCGTCCACGGCGTCGTGGTCCAGATCACGATGCGGGCCTGCTTGCCTTCAGGCAGTGGGCATTTGAAGCGCGACACCAGGTCGGCCGCATCCATGGCCCGCATTCCCACATACGCCGTCGTCGAGCGCTTGGGCGCGTATTCGAGCTCGGCCTCGGCCAGCGCCGACTGGCAATCGACGCACCAGTTCACCGGCTTCTGGCCGCGAAACAGCAGGCCGCGTTGCCGGATGCGATCGAGAAAGCGGATCTCGTTGGCCTCGGTCTCGAAGTCCATGGTGCGAAAGGCCCTGTCCCAGTCGCCGAGCAGGCCCAGGCGCAAAAAATCCTTCTTCTGGCTCTGCGTCTGCGAGAAGGCGTATTCGCGGCATAGCTTCTGGACCTGCTCGGTCGGCAGGCCCCTGCCGTTCATCTGCTCGATGCGGTGTTCGATGGGCATGCCGTGGCAGTCCCAGCCTGGAATCCACTGCGAGTCGAAGCCGTCGAAGAAGCGGCTCTTGAAGACCATGTCCTTGAGCACCTTGTTCACCGCATGCCCGATGTGGATGTCGCCGTTCGCATAGGGCGGGCCGTCGTGCAGGATGAAAGGCGGGCGCCCGGCGGCGGCGGCGCGCATCCGCTCGTAGATGCGCAGCCGCGCCCAGCGCTCGACCAGTGCAGGCTCGCGCCTGGGCAGGTCGCCCTTCATCGGGAACGGCGTCTTCAGCAGGTTCAGGGTGTCTTTCAAATCTGGCATGCGGTCGTTTCTTTTTTCTCGAGATACGGGCGGCTGAGCTGTCGTCGGTCAGTCCCTGTTGCGCAGGGCCGAGCCGGCCGCCAGCAGCGCGACGAGGCTTGCCGCCGCGGCGAACACCACATACCAGGCGGGAGCGAGCGGATTCCCTGTCCGCGCGATCAGTGCCGTTGCAATGAAGGGCGCGAAGCCTCCGAAGATCGTGACAGCGAAGTTGTAGGCAATGGAAAGGCCCGTGGACCTCACCTGTGGCGGATAGAGCTCCGCCATCGCCGCGGGCGCGGGGCCGGTGAAGCCGGCGATCAGTACCGCGAACACAAGCAGCACGATGGTCAGGGTCGACGGATTGGGCGCGGCCGTCAGCAGCCAGAGCGCCGGATAGGCCAGCACCAGGATCGCGGTGGCGAAGCCGATCAGCAGCGGCCTGCGCCCGATGCGGTCCGACAGCGCGCCGAAGAAGGGAGCCAGCACCACCAGCACCATCAGCCCTGCGCCATTGGCCCACAGCGACACGCTCTGCGGCAGCTTCAGCGTGCGCACCGCGTACGTCGGCATGTAGACCAGGAAGAAATATGTGCAGACCGTCCACACGATGGTCACGCCGAAGCCGGCGATGATTTCCCGGCGATAGGAGCCCAGCGCCTGCTTCAGGGGCGACGACTGCCTGTTGGCGGCCCTGACCTGCTCGAAGCTCTCGGATTCGTGCGTGCGGGTACGGATGTACCAGCCCACCGGCCCGATGATCAGGCCGAAGAGGAAGGGCACCCGCCACCCCCAAGCCTCGAGCTGCTCCGGCGTCAGCACGTCGGTCAGCGTCGCGCCGAAGACCGAGCCCAGCAGCAGGGCGCCGGCCTGGCTCGCCTGCTGCCAGCTCGCGAAGTAGCCCCTTCGGCCCTTGGGCGCGTGCTCGACCAGGAATGCCGTCGCGCCGCCGACCTCGCCGCCGGCGGAAAAGCCCTGGATGAGCCGCGCCAGCACGATCCAGGCGGGCGCCCAGAGGCCCGCGTCGGCATAAGTCGGCGCGAAGCCGATCATGGCCGTGCCCAGCGCCATCAGCAGGATCGTGGTGGACAGCGCGGCCTTCCGTCCGCGCGAGTCGCCGAGCGCGCCCAGGACCACCGCGCCGACAGGCCGCATCACGAAGCCCACGCCGAACGTCGCCACCGTCAGCAGCAGCGACGAAGTCTCGTCGCCCGTGGGAAAGAAGAGCCGCGAGATCGTGAGCGCGAAGAAGCCGTAGACCGCGAAGTCGAACCACTCCAGCGTGTTGCCGATGACGGCTGCAAGGATCGTCCGGCGCGTGGCGTCTTTCGTCCGTGCGCCATGCGCCGGAGCCTCGTGACCAGAGGAAAGGGGAGTGAAGTTGCTCGTGGCGTCCGCCAGCGCGGCAGCGTCAAGGTTTTTCATGCTGTCCTGAGAGTTGGAGTCGTTGAACGGATGGCTGTCTTCGAAAGCGCCCATGCGCCGGCCGATTGCATGAAGCGGTCGGCCGCCTGCAGCTGGGATGCGGCGATCCACTCGTCGGGCTGGTGCGCCTGCGCGATGGAACCGGGGCCGCACACCACCGTCGAGATGCCGACCTGCTGGAAGAAGCCCGCCTCGGTGCCGAAGGGCAGCTCGGCCTCGGGCCAGAGCGCGCCGAGTTCGCGCGCCACCGAAACGGCCGCGTCGTTGTCGCGTGCCGAGAGCGCCGGCACGCCGGCAACCTGGCTGGCTTCGACCGTGACGCCAGCGGGGAGGTCGGCCAGCGCATCGCGCACCGTGTCGTGCACGAGCTGGGCCGTGGCTTCGTCCTGCGGACGGAACTCCCACAGCACCTCGCAGCAGCCCGGCACGATGTTGATCGCGGTGCCGCCGTTGATCTGGCCGATGTTGATGGTGGCCTCGCCGCCTTTTCCGGCGAGGTTGCGCCGCAGCCCGGCCAGCCGCGTGACGAGGTAGGCCGCAGGCTCGATCGCGCTGGCGCCCAGCGACGGATCGCTCGAATGCGCGGGCAGACCGGTGAAGAGCGCGCGGTGCCCGAAGAAGCCGCGATGCCGAACGCCGATGCGCATCTCGGTCGGCTCGCCGACGATGGCCAGCGCTGGCGCCTCCACCTGCGTCTTCAGGTGCTCCACGAGCTGCGGAACGCCGAGGCAGCCGATTTCCTCGTCGTAGGAAAAGGCCAGGTGGATCGGGCGGCGCAGCGCCTGCCGCCGCCATGCGGGCACGGCCGACAGGCAGGCGGCAATGAAGCCCTTCATGTCCGCCGCGCCGCGTCCGTGGAGACGGCCGTTGCGCTCGACCAGCGTGAAGGGGCTCGCGCTCCAGTTCTGGTCGGTCACGGGAACGACGTCGCTGTGCCCCGAGAGCACCATGCCGCCGGCGGTGTCGGGGCCGATGCTGGCGAGCAGGTTGGCCTTGCGCTTGTCCTCGCTGTGCACGAGCTGCACCTTGGTGCCGTGCCCCGCGAGGTAGTTGGCGATCCAGTGGATCAGGTCGAGGTTGGAGCGGTGCGAGGTCGTGTCGAATGTCACCAGGGCCCGCAGGATTTCGATGGTAGTCATGCGACGCGCTCGGCCAGCGGGCTCTCGTTGGTGTTGCCGGCGTTGCCGGATTTGCTGTTGCTGCTGCAGTTACCGCCCAGCCGCTCCTGCACGAGCCGCATCGCGGCCGACTGCGTCGTCGTGCCGGCGCTGTCGGCGAGCTCGAACACGCGGCGCAGCGTGGCGCCGATGCCTTCCACCTGCGAATCCACCTTCGCAGCGTTGAAGCCCTCGTGCTCCGACGCCACGCGGATCAGGCCACCCGCGTTGATCACGAAGTCCGGCGCGTAGAGGATCTCCCTGTCGCGCAGCTGCCTGCCGTGCTCGTCGCGCGCGAGCTGGTTGTTCGCGCCGCCCGCGATCACGCGAAAGCGCATCAGCGGCAGCGTCTTGTCGTTCACCACGGCGCCCATCGCGCAGGGGGCGAACACATCGGCCTGCACGGCGTAGATCGCATCTGGCTCGACGATGCGCGCGTCGAACTCGGCCGCCGCCCTGGCCGCGCGTGCAGGATCGACGTCGCACACGACGAGGTGCGCTCCCGCATCGGCGAGCAGCCGGCACAGGTTCCAGCCGACGTTGCCGAGGCCCTGCACGGCCACCGTCAGCCCGCGCAGGTCGCGGCCCAGCCGGTGCGCGACGCTGGCCACGATGCCATGATAGACCCCCAGCGCCGTGGTCGGCGACGGGTCGCCCGTGCCGCCCAGCGCCTCCGGCAGCCCGACCACATGCCGCGTGCTCTGCCGCACCCAGGCGAAGTCGTCGACCGTGGTGCCCACGTCCTCGGCGGTGATGTAGCGGCCGCCGAGGCGGTTGACCGCCACGCCCATGGCCCGCAGCAGGTCGGGCGTCTTGCTCTTGCGCGGATCGCCGAGGATCACCGACTTGCCGCCGCCAAGGCCCAGCCCCGCGGCCGCGGCCTTGAAGGTCATGCCGCGCGAGAGCCGGAGCACGTCGCGCAGGGCGGACGCCTCGTCGGCGTAGGGATACATCCGGCAGCCGCCCAGCGCGGGTCCGAGCCTCGTGCTGTGGATGGCGATGATGGCCCGGAGCCCGACCCGGTCGTCGGATATGAAGACGACCTGTTCGTGGTCCGCGAAAGACTCGGTGCAAAAGACTGTCATCTGGTTCTTCTTTTGAATTTCGTTTGAACTGGCGCGGACCGGCTTCGAGCTACGCAGGGCCGCTGCATCCATGCCCATGCCTGCACGAGCAGGCTAGGAACAACAGGAGTCGACGTAGATACAGCAACAGCTCCATCTGCTGGACGTCGAGCTCCATGCCGCATAGCGGAAGGATTTCAGGGCTTGCTTGGCGAAATGATTGCGTCATGTGTTGGCCTCGCTTTGAGGTCAAGCATGACAGGGAGATACGCCGTGATATTGGCGAAAATTTCTGGCGGCGAGAGATCAGGAGCCAGAGGAGAGAAGGGCGTTCGGCGTGCTGCCGAAGCCAATCTCGTTGAGAAGCCTGTGAAACTCGTTAAGAGCGAGTTCTTTCTGGGAATCTTCGATGGATTCGATTGAAAGTTTGAAGGCAGATGCGGAATCTTCCGACGCAGTCGCCTCAACTTCAGAGGAAGCCGTGGGCATCCAGGCTTCGTCTTCAGGTATCAGGCAAGTCCAGATAAGACCATGCCGCTCGATGGCCGGAAACGCCGTGATCCTGAAGCAATCGGCTGTCTTCGGCGCGAGCTTTTCCGGCACCAGCCGGCATTGCCCGTCGGACCCGAATCGCAGTCCGTGGTAGGCGCAGACGAGCTCTTCTCCTTCGATGCGCCCGCTGCTCAGCGGCAACCCGCGGTGCGGGCACATGTCGCGGCCTATGCGGATGCCGTCGGGCATCCGGTAGACGGCCAGCCTCAGGTTCAGCAGCACGACCTGCCTGGGCTTGGCAAGCGGATCGTCCGCGCGCACGAGCGGAAACCACTGCCGCGCCAGCACCGGCCAGTCCTGCTCCGCGTAGGTGCAGTTGGGAGGCAGGAAGCCCTCGGGCAACGGGCGTGGAAGAGCCGCTTCGACCGACATGCGTTGCCTCCCTTTGTTTCCCTGCCTCTCTTGCGTCGAGCCGGCCTACTTGACCAGCCCGATCCGGATTCGCCGGTTGTGCTGCCCCTTGTTCTCGATCTTCATGATGCGCAGCGGCGCCGATTGCGAAGTCTTCGAGAGGTGGGTGCCGCCGCAGGCCTGACGGTCGAGGCCCACGATCTCGATGATGCGGGTGGTGCCGTCGTCCTGGGCCGGCGGCGCGACCGAGCGGCTGCGCAGCACGCCGGGTTCGCGCGCGAGCGCGGCGGAATCGAGATACACGGCGTTCACCTGCAGCCCGTCGGAGATCAGGCTGTTGAGCTCGGGCTCGAGCTTGCGCAGTTCGTTGTTGTCGACCGTGGGCAGGTCGAAGTCGATGCGGGCGGTGCCGTCCGCGGCCATCTGCACGCCGGTGACCAGCGAACCTTCGAAGCGCTGGTAGACGAGCGCGTTGAGGATGTGCAGGCCCGTGTGCAGCTGGCACATCATGGAGCGGAAGTCCTGGTCGATGCTGGCGACGACCTTGTCGCCGGGCACCTTGCCGATGTCCGCCTCGTCGAAGTAGTGCCAGGCGTTGCGGCCTTCCATCTCGATCCGGTCGATCCTGAGTTCGCTGCCGTTCCATTGCAGCGTGCCGCGATCCGCCAGCTGCCCGCCGCCACCCGGATAGAAGTAGGACTTGTCGAGAAGAACTGCATTCGGCCGGCGCGCGATGACGTCGGCCTCGAACTGGAGGCGCTCGGGTTCGATGTGGCAAAGATACTGGGACATGAATTCCTCGGGTTGTGCGGAATGCTTGGTTGCTCGGTTGCGGTTGCTCAGGAAAAACGCCGGGCCGTCACGATGCCGGCCAGGATGATCACGGCCCCGATGAACTCGGTGGCGCTCAGGTACTCGTGGAACAGGTAGGCGCCGAACACCGTTGCGATGACGGGCTGTATCAGCAGGGTGATCGACGACATCGCGGCCGGCAGCTTGGCCAGCGCATAGGCGATGAGCCCTTGGCCGCCGACGTGCGACACCACCGCCAGCGCCACCAGCATGAGCACGCCGTGCAGCGTGTGCGGCACCAGCGACTCGCCGCGCAGCAGCGTGATGGGCAGCAGGACGATCAGCGTGCCGACGCTGCTCCAGGCCATGACGGTCATCGTCCGATAGTTGGAGCGCACGAGGCTCACGGCCAGGAGATAGGAGCCGTAGAACACCGCCGTCAGCAGCCCCAGCAGGTTGCCCGCCATGTAGCTCGAGCCGAAGTCGAGCTTGTGGCCAATGAGGATGAAGGCGCCGGTCAGCGCGAACAGCATGCCGAACAGGAAGCCCCGCTTGAACCTCTTGCCGAGAAAGATCCTGGAGCCGAGCACCACGAAGATGGGAGCGAGGTTGGCCAGCAGGTTGGAATTGGCCAGCGTGGTCAGCGTCATCGACCAGTGGTAGAGCGCGAGGTTTCCCGAGAAGATGAAGCCCACGAGGATGAGCTTGACGGGAATCGCCGGCGTGGGCTGCCGGGCGGCCTGCTGTGCGCCTGCCGGCGCCGGCTCGGCCCTCGCCGCGAGCATGTCGAGCAGGAAGAAGATCGGAATCGCCAAGGCGACCCGGTAGACCGCGCTGGCGGTCGGAGGCAGTTCGCTGTGGCGCAGGAAAACGCCGCCCAGCGCCAACGCCGCCGCGCCCAGCAGCAGCGCAACGAATGAGAAGAAGCTGCTTTTCGAGGCAGCCGGTAGTGCGATGGTTGTCGTCATGTTCTGTTTGATACGACCGGGTCTCCATCGGTCGTATCGTTCGGTTTGTTTGTTGTGAATCATCTGGAACACAGACATGGCGAAGGCGAGAAGCTAGGGCCGTAGAGGCTCTTCGAATCCTTCGATCACCATGAGCTGCATGTCGACCGCGGCGTCCTTTCGCAACCCTCTTGCGTGGGTGTATTCGGGCGACTCGTAGAACTTCCTCGCCGCGTCCGCGGTCTTGAACTCGACAAGAACCACTCGCCTGTCATCGTGAGCGCCTTCCAGGTGCATGCGCTCGCCTCCCCGCGTCAGGAACCTGCCGCCGAATTTCTCGACGATGCCGGGCGTGAGTTGCTTGTATTGGTTGTACTGGTCCGGATTCACGATGGACATCCGGCCGATCAGATAGGCGACCATCTGGCGTTCCCGAAGAGGCTCGACCGCTCGCGCCGTCAGACGTAGGCCACCTTCTTCTGCGTCGCGACGCCCGACTGCAGCAGCGCCGCGTCCAGGACGTCCCACAGGCCGGTCAGCGAATCGAGGAAATCGTCCGCGCCTTCGATGACCAGGTGGGCGTACTCCGTCTTCAGCGCGAGCTCGACCGCGGTGCGCGCGTTCTGCTCGTGATGCTGCTCGGCGCCGACTTCGCCCCAGTGCTCCAGCAGGTAGTGCATTTCGGGCACTTCGAGATCGGCGTTGTAGATGCCGCTGTCGACCAGGCAGTACTTCTCGCCGGGAATCAGCTGCTGGTTGGAGATCATCTCCAGCGCCAGCGTGGTGCCGAGGTTGCGGTAGGTGTTCTCGATGTCGGTCAGCTTGCGGTGGTCGAACACGCCGATGGCCTTGCGCACCTGCGTGGTCAGGCCGGTCTCCATGTCGTAGCCGGGCAGGGAGCCGAGCAACTGGTCGGAGAAGGCCTTCAGCTTCGCCTCGACCTTTTCCTGGTTGTAGAGGTCCGCGAACACGGGCGTCTCGGCCGACTGGTTGACGATGTAGCCGGCCATCGTCGCGAGTTCGGGGCCGTGGCCCGATTCGCTTTCGACGATCTCCTCGAGCAGTTCGCTCTGCCTGTGCAGGCCGTGCTTCTTCAGCGCGTCGGGAAAGCTCCAGCCAGGGCGCGTCGAGGCGCAGAAGCTCTGGATCTGGTGGAACAGGGCGCCGACGACGGGCGGCTCCGGTTCGACCCTTGCCCAATTCCTGAAGATCGGGTGGGAATAGCACCGGTGAGTTTTGACTCTATCAACCAGATCGGAAATGGTTACGCTCATTTCTTGCTCCTAATCACAGTGGGTTGAAAAAAATGCCAACGGGAGAATTCGATAAACGGGTGGTGTGCTTACTTGCTTGCCATCAACATGCGCCCTCCAGGGTGGTCGAGTACTTCAATGCGGACATTTGAAAAACCGGCGCGGAAAAGCTTTTCGGTCCATTCCTCCTCGCTCAGGAGCCTTCTGGACATGAAATGGTTGTGCAGGTGGTTGAATGCGGCGGCGAACGGCTTTTCCCAATTCGACTGGGCGACCGGAATTGCGTCGACGATGATCAGCGTGCCCTTGATCGCATGGGCGCAGCAGGCGCGCAGCAATGCGTCGAGCGTTTCTTCTTCCGCCGGAAGAAGGTCGTGCATGACGAAGCCCGCGTGGATGATGTCCGCGTCCTTGATGAGCGACGCGTCTTCCACGAGCACCTGGATGGGGGCGGTCACGAACTGGAGCCGGTCGCTCATCCCGGCTTCGCCGGCCGCGTGCACGGCCTGCTCGGTGGCCGAGGCGCTCAGGTCGATGCCCACGCCCGTGGAGCCCGGGATCTTGCGCAGCATGCGGATCAGGAAGCCGCCGGAGCCCGATCCAAGATCCACGATTTTCTTTGGTGCCATCGCGACGATGGCGTTCTCCGGCTGGGGATAGAAGGACTTTTCCCCCATCCACTTCGAGGTGCGCGCCACCAGTCCGCCGCTGCGCGGGTACTTGGCTTGCGCCTCCTCGTTGTGCTCCGAGAACTCCTTCGCGTTGTTGATCAGGGGCGCGCAGGCGCGCAGTGCCCAGGAGAGATAGCCAACCTCGTTGATCAGCTCCTCGAAATTGCTGCCGACCTTGTAGGTGGCAGGAGCCGTGGGGCTCAGCACTTCGATGATTCCCGCCTTGCTCAGGGAGTCGAGGTAGGCGGAAATCACCGACTCCTTTATTCCGCAGGACCGGGATGCCGCCGCGGCGTCCACGACCTCCGAATTCTGGAGAAATTCGATGACTCCGTACTCCGCACCAATTTCGAGCAGGATTGCGGAGCCTGCGAGGGAAGAGCCAGTAATACCGCGATCAACATTTTGCATGGGGCACCTGTGTGTTAAACGCCATTGAAAACCAACTGATTACTTTGCAATAGCCGAGGCCATTTGGTTGCACGATAGACAGCGTGCGGAAGGTCGTATTGGTAAAAATTGCGGCACCGCGGGATTGCCGCAAAAAGAGATTCGGAAGAATTCGAAAAGGAGTTCCGAATACGGTGCGGGCAGGCGAAAACCGGCTCCGGCGCGGTGCATGCCGCGCGAGCCGGGCGCAAAAGAACGGGTGGGTGCCGGAGCGTGCGCGCTTCAGTTGATCCGGGCGCGGACGTACTGGAGCGGCGTCATGCCGAAGGTGCGCTTGAAATGCCGGGTGAGGGCGCTCTGGTCGTAGAAGCCGCTCGCCACAGCCGCCTCGATGAGCGGCCGCCCGGCGGTGAGATGGCTGATGGCCGCCCTGAGCCGCAGCTGCGTCAGGTACATGTGGGGCGTGAGGCCGATCGCGCGGTTGAAGAGGCCGATCAGCTGGAAGGGCGTCAGGTCCGCCGCCGCGGCCATCGCCTCGAGCGTCAGGCGCTCGGAGAAGGCATCGCGAAGCAGCTCCAGCACCGGCGCGAGCACGCTGGTGTCGGCGGGCACCGGCAGCACGCGATGGCCCTGCTGCGCATGCCTCTGGAAGAGCGTTCCGAAGCTGTGCACGAAAAGCTCCTGCTGCCGCAGCGGATCGCACTGCCCGCTGTCTTCATCGAAGGCGCGGTGAAGCTCGAGGAAGCTGGCGATGAGTTCCTCGTCGCAGTAGACGTTCGAGTCGAAGTAGCGGGCCTGGTCCATGCCCAGTGTCGTCATCAGGTGCCTGATGCCCGGATCGGCCAGGTAGAAGGAGCGATAGCGCCAGCGCGGGCTGCCACCCATGCGGCCCGAATGGGGCTCGGCCGGATTGAAGACCAGCAGCGCCTGCTGGTGCGCGGCACCGGTGCGCCCGCGGCTCTTGAACTCCGCGCCACCGACCTCGGTGACCGCGATCACGAAGGAGTGGTGCACGTGCGGCGCGTATTCGTGAGTGGTGAAGTCCGCGTGCAGCATGTCCATGCCCGGCAGTCCGGGCGCATGCCAGTAGCGCGAAGTGTTCAGAGGGTCCAGCTTGGCCAACGAAAACCTCCGTTTGCATCAGCAGCGGTTGCCACACATCCATCCAGCGTCGTCCGACCGATCGATGGCACCTGAATGGTGAGCAAGGCCGTCTTGTTCCGGTGATTACAGCGCGATCTTGGTGGAAGCGGAAAGCCTCCGGCCTCGATATCCCGATCAAGCAAAGGCTGTGCCATTCGGCGGGCCGGGAAAGATCAGATTCACGAACGGCGAGGAATGATTCACCATGCTCCGCGGCGCAGCCACCCACTCTGGCCGCCACTCACTGGAGACCTTCATGAACATGCCTCTCGAGAGCACCGAACTGGCGTTTCAGTTTTCGCTTGCCGATGGCGTCGAAACGCACAAGGTATTCAACCAGGCCGACCCATGCGTCGGCCACAACGCATTCTGCGGCGACGTGGCGCTACGGCAGCTGGTGGAGCGCCATGCACCGTGGAGCATTCCGCATGCGACGGCCGTCGGCGCGTTGGCGGGCGACGAGCAGGTGCAGGACCTCGCGCGCCTTGCCAACGAACACAACCCGCAACTGCGCACGCACGACCGCTTCGGCAACCGGCTCGACTGGGTCGAGTTCCATCCTGCGTGGCACCAGTTGATGAGCCTGGCCTTCGCGCATGGCGTGCCCGGCCTTGCATGGACCACCGGCGAAAGCTCGGGCCATTTCGCTCGCGCCGTGCTCAGCTATCTGTGGAACCAGGTCGAGAACGGCACGGGCTGCCCCACCGGCATGGCGTACGCCGCATGCGCCGGCTTCGAAGGACGGCCCGAGTTCGCGCTCTGGAGGGAGAAGACGCTCTCCGGAAAGTACGACCCGCGCCGCCTGCCGCTTTCGCAGAAGACGGGCGCAGTGATCGGCTACGCCATGACCGAGAAGCAGGGCGGCTCCGACCTGCGCCAGACGCAGACCACAGCCTCATTCGTCGGAACCGAGAACGGCGCGCAGGTCTACAGCGTTACCGGCCACAAGTGGTTCTTCTCGGTGCCCACCTCCGATGGCTTCTACACGCTGGCGCAGACGAAGTCCGGCGTGAGCTGTCTCTTCGTGCCGCGCTTCCTGCCGGACGGCGGCGCCAACCGCGTCGCGGTGCAACGCCTGAAGGACAAGTGCGGCAACCGTTCCAACGCATCGAGCGAAGTCGAGTTCAACAAGACTCGGGCGATGCTGGTCGGCGAGGAGGGGCGCGGCATCCGCGAGATCCTCTCGCACGCGCACCTGACGCGGCTGGACTTCGCCGTCGGCTCCGCGGGCCTGATGCGCCAGGCGCTGACGCTGGCGATCGGCCACGCATCGACGCGCGACGGCTTCGGGCGACGCATGGCCGACCTGCCCATGCAAACCAATGTGCTCGCCGACCTCGCGCTCGAAAGCGAAGCGGCCATGCTCTCGGCGATGCGCGTGGCGCGCGCGACCGACGCCATGGCGAAGGACGAACGCGAACGGCTTCTCGCGCGCGTGGCGACGCCGGTGGTCAAGTACTGGAACTGCCAGCGCGCGACCTACTTCGTGTACGAGGCGCTGCAGGTGCACGGCGGCAACGGTTTCATCATGGAGAACCCCATCGCGCGGCTGTATCGCGAGGCGCCGCTCAACTCGATCTGGGAAGGCACGACGAACATGATGTGCATGGATGTGGTGCGTGCGCTCGGGCGCGAGAAGGGTTCGCTCGAGGTCTTCCTGGACGAGGTTTCAGTGTCGCAGGCGGCCGGCAATGCGGCGCATGCGAAGTTCATCGCGAGCCTGCGCGACGATCTCGGCACTGGTGCGATCGACGAAGGCAACTCGCGCGCGATCGTGACGCGCATGGCGCTTGCGCTGCAGGCGAGCGAGATGCTGAGGCACGGCGACGGCGCGATTGCGCAGCGCTTCATCGAATCGCGCCTGGGCGGCCGGCATGCCGGCGTAATGGGTACGCTGGATGCCGGGGCCGATCTGCGCGGGATCGTCTCGCGAGCGGAAGTCGCTCCCGGGCGTCAGGCCGCCTGAGCCTGCCGCCGCATCGGCAGCCACAGCACGAAGCGCGTCCCCGTCGGCAGCGATTCCCAGCTGACGGTGCCGTGGATCGAGCGTGCGCGCCGCCGCTGGTTCTGCAGGCCTCGGCCAGAGGATGCGGTCATGGCCTTGTCGACGTCGAAGCCTTGGCCGTTGTCTTCGATGGTCACGCGCACGCCGCCGTCGCCCAGCGAGGTGCCGACGCGGATCTCGGTCGCGCGCGTGTGGCGCAGGATGTTCGAGATGCTCTCCTGCACGATGCGCAGGATGTGCAGCGCGCTCGACGGGTCGAGCCACTCCAGCGCGGGCAGCTCCTGCACTTCCCAGCGCAGCGAAACGCCCGTGCCTTCGAGGCGCGGTTCGAGCCGGTAGCGCAGCGTGGCGAGCAGCAGCAGCAGGTCGGCCTCGACGGGCTCCAGCGAATCGAGCGTGAGCTTCAGGTCGTCCAGGCAGCTCTTGAGGATCTGCGAGACCTTGTCGTCGCTCATGCCGCCGCCTTCGACGGAGCGGATGGCGCTGATCAGCGAAGAGCCCAGCCCGTCGTGCATGTCCTGCATCAGCCGCTGGCGCTCGTCGCTGATGGTCTGCAGGCGCTCGACTTCGCGCAGCCGGCGGTGGCTGAGTTCGAGTTCGGCCTCGCGCGCCTGCAGCCGATGCGCGAGGCTCGCGTTGAGCTCTTCCACTTCGCCGATGGCGTGCACGTAGCGGCGGTACATCAGCACGCCGAACACGCTGAAGGTGACGGCGTTGGTGTACGCGCCCAGGTACCAGCCTTCGGGGCTGATGAAGTTGTTCTGCAGCAGCCAGTCGGTGACGCCGAGCAGCACGCAGATGCCGATGCCGACCGCCACCAGCCGGCCCTCGGTGGAGCGGCGCCATGCGCTGACGCCGCCGACCAGGCACACCGCGGTGCCCATCATCGCGGCGACCGCGTAGATGAGCGGCGTGACCTGTGGCGTGTTCTGCACGATGGCGAGGCCGGGAATGGTGACGATGCCGATGGCCGTCGTCGTCACGACCACGCCGCGCGTCAGCCAGACGAGCTGCTTCCCGTGCAGCTGGCGCAGGAAGAAGTGCACGACCATCACCAGCCAGAAGAGCGAGTTGACGGTCAGCCACGCGAACCAGTCGTTGAGGACCGGCAGGCTCACGTAGAAATGCAGCCCCCGCATGAAGGAGGTGGCCGAGAGGTTGAAGAAGAGCAGGTAGCCGGTTTCGTCGCGCCGCCTGAACCACACGAAGAGGGCGAACACGCCCACCGCCATGAACGCGGCACCGAGCATCGCTGGCAGCTCCTGCTGCAGCCACTGGCGCATGCCGTGGCGGCCCCTGAGCGCGTCGACCGGGCCGAGCCACAGCGAGGACAGCGCCACCTGCGCGCTGCCGGTGTGCTCCAGGCGCAGGAGGATCTCGGCGGGCGGGGCGTTGTCGTCGGCGGCGCCGTGGCCGTCTAGCTGCACCCACAGCGGCGTGCGGGTGCTGTTCCACAGCGGCCCCGACTGCTGCGCGCGATGGACCAACTGGCCGTCGGCGTAGACCGCGATCGTGCCGTCGGTCTTGATGCGGGCGCCGTACAGCGCCAGCGGGCCGGAACTGGCAGGCAGGCCGCGTGTGCTCAGCCTGATCCAGGTGGTGCGTGTCGTGGTGGTGGAAGCGCTCTCGGCCTGGCGCAGCAGCGCGATGGGCAGGGCCAGGGGCAGTTCGACCTTCTTCCAGGTCGGGGGCAGGGCGCTGCTGTCCTGCCGGGGCGGCGGTGCGCTGAAGCCCGCAGCCTCGTCGACCTGCCAGTCGGCGTGCGTCATGTGCAGCAGCGCGTCGGACTGCCGTACGCCGGTCGCCCCGACCAGATAGGCGCCGATGATGCCCAGCAGTGCGATCGAGAGAACGAGCACCACGTTGGCGAAGAAGGGTGCGGGGCGGTAGTTCAAGGGATGCTGGAAAGTGCCGCGGCCGAAGTCGGGCGGAGGTTTATGTAACCTATTTTCTCACTTTGTTACCAGCCGGGCGAGCCCGTGCCCCCGGATGGGCCTCAGCGCGGTGTGGGTTGCGACAGGATCCATTGCGCGAGCACCTGCGCGTCGGCCTCCGAAACCTGTGTCTGCCGCGGCATGATCACGCGGCCCCAGACGCCCACGCTGCCGTTGCGGATCTTCCCGGCCAGCCGCGCCGCGGCTTCGCCGTCGCCGCGGTAGCGTTCGGCGATCTGCGCGAAACCCGGGCCCACCTGCTTGTGGACCAGGCCGTGGCAGGCCATGCAGGCGTTCCTGCGGGCAAGGTCGGCGGGAGCCTGGGCCGTGGCCGAGAGAGGGTGGATGGCCATCACGCAGCCGGTGAGGAGCGGGAAAAGGAGCTTGCCGGGAATCTGGATCTTCATTTGTGGCGGGGCTTGCGCCCGGCATCGTCGCATGCCGCTCCCATGGGCCCGGCCGTCGTGCATTCACGACAAGACGATTCAGGAGTAACTATATGTATGGTTAAATCCGCGCAACTATCGCGAAGAAGACGAGGGATTGCATGAAGCTGCTGCTGAGCATTGCGTTTGCTGCCGTGGCCCTGGCCGGTTGTGCCAGCGCACCGACCACCCCCACCGAACCCGGAACGGGCAGGGGCACTTCCTATGTGCCGATGGTCGCCATGGAAGGCGTCGACAAGGTGCGCTACGACAACGACGTGGCCGACTGCCGCACCGCCGCGAACCGCATCACGGCACGCAGCGAAACCGGCGACGCCATGTGGGGCGCGCTGGGCCTGGGCCTGATCACCGTGCACGGCCAGGGCATTGTGGCCGCTGCGTCGTACACCGGCATCACCGCCGCGATCATCGACTGGAACGGCCGCCCCAGCTCGGAGCTGATCGCCGAGCACCAGCAGATCGCCATCGTGCATTGCATGGCCAAGCGCGGCTACCGCAACCTCGACCCCAACGTGCGCGACTCGTTCTACGGCAACACCTTCGACCCGGGCGTGATCGTCAAGCCGCGCCGCACGGGCGTCGACACCTACAACGTCGAAACGCTGGCCAAGGCCGGTCGTTGCAACCTGCAGCCGCGCGCCGAGCTCACGGCCAAGGGCCCCGGCTACGAAACCTACAACGTGCCTTGCGACAACGGCGGAACCTGGGCGGTGCGCTGCGAGTTCGGCAAGTGCCGCGTGCTGGCGCAGGCGGCGATCCGTCGCTCCTGAGTTCGAGCACCTGACAAAGAACGGGCCCGCGATGCGGGCCCGTTCTGCTTTGCTGCCTACTTGACGATCATTCCCTTGAGGGCGGGATCCGGCGGCGGCGGCTTGAGTTTCATCTGCCGCATCGTCTTCACCAGCAGCTGGGCAATCATCACGTTGCGGTGCCGCTTGCTGTTGGCAGGCACCACGTGCCAAGGCGCGTGGTCGGTCGAGGTGGCGACCAGCGCGTTCTGATACGCCTGCTGATAGGCGCTCCACTTGGTGCGCACCTCGAGGTCGTCCATGCTGAACTTCCATTGCTTGCCGGGCGTGTCGATGCGCGCCTGCAGGCGTTCGCGTTGCTCGTTCTTGTCGATGTGCAGCATGCACTTGACGACCACCGTGCCGGTTTCGGTGAGCAGCCGCTCGAAGTCGTTGATCTGCGCGTAGCGGCGCTTCGCCTCGGCCTTGTCGATCCAGCCTTCGACCACGGGCACCAGCACGTCCTCGTAGTGGCTGCGGTTCCACACCATGATCTCGCCGGTGCGAGGCACCACGGCGTGGCAGCGCCAGAGGTAGTCGCGCGCGCGCTCGTCCACGGTAGGCGCCTTGAAGGCCGTCACGCGCACGCCCAGCGGCGAGGTGCGGGAGAACACCCAGCGCACGGTGCCGTCCTTGCCGCTGGTGTCCATGCCCTGCAGCACTAGCAGCAGCTTGCGCCGGCCTTCGGCGTGCAGCACGTCCTGCAGTTCGTCGAGCTCGACGGACAGCGCATCGAGCTCGGTGCGCTGCGCGTTCTCATCGCCTTCGCAGAAGGGCGTGTCGTCGGGGTCGATGTGGGAGAGCTTGAACTTGCCGCCTACGCGGTATTTCTTGAAGCTGGCCATGTAGCGGGACTCCGTGGTGAAGAACAACGAAGCCCACAGGGTAAGCGATCAGGACTCGTCGTCGTCCGCGGGCAGCGATGCGCTCCAGCGGTTGTCCCACTCGGCATGATGGCGCACGGCGCCGTCGAGTTCGCGCCGGTCGCGCTTGGTGGGGCGGCCCTGTTCGATGGCCAGGGCCGGCTCGATGCCGGCGCGGCGCATTTCCCTGAACGCGGCCTGCGCCGCCAGGCTCTCGGCCGTTTCTTCATAGAGCTGCTGCGCCACCGGCGCCGGCCCGCGCTGGCCGCTGAGGCCGCGCACCGTCACGGTCCGCGTCAGTGGGCCCATGCGCATGGCGACGGTGTCGCCTGCCTTGACCTCGCGCGAGGGCTTCGCGATGTCTCCGTTCACCTGCACGCGGTTCTTGCCGATTTCTTCCGCGGCCAGCGAGCGCGTCTTGAAGAAGCGGGCGGCCCAGAGCCATTTGTCGATGCGCAGACGGTCCATGAATGTCCAGGAGTGGAGGTCAGGCATTGTGCCGCGCCGGCGGCAGTGAAGGTTGCGAGGCGAGCGGCAGATGCACCACCGCGTCCAGCCCGATCACTCGCCCGGCCTGGCCGCCGTGGGGGCCTGGTTCGGTCCGGTTGTCGAGGCTGATGCGCCCGCCCAGCGCCTGCACGATCTCGCGGCAAATCGCCAGCCCCAGCCCCGAGCCGCTGGAGGTGCTGCCCGCCGCAAAGGGCGCGAACAGGCGCTGGCGCAGCTCCGGCGAGATGCCGGGGCCGGCGTCGCGCACGACCAGCACCGCGTCGGCGCCTTCGGGCCGCACCGTCACCGACAGCGCCGCGCCCGGCGGGCTCTGCTTGATCGCGTTGTGCAGCAGGTTGCGCGTGAGCTCGTGCAGCATCCACTGATGGGCGCGCACCGGCACGGGCTCGTCGATGGCGAGCTCGAAGTCGAGCGCCTTGTCGGCCACCAGCGGCGACAGGTCGAGCGCGATGTGCCGCGCCACCTCGCCGAGATCGAGCGTCACCGACTCCGGCTGCTGCCGCAGCTGCTCCACCTTGGCGAGCGACAGCATCTGGTTGGCCAGCATGGTCGCGCGGTCGACGGTGTCGCTGATTTCGCCGAGCGCCTGCTCGGGCGCGACGTCGCCGCGCTGCGCCGATTGCACCTGCGCCTTCAGCACGGCCAGCGGCGTGCGCAGCTGATGGGCACTGTCGCGCACGAAGCGTTTCTGGTGGTCGAGCAGGCGCTGCAGGCGGCCCATGACCTGTGTGGTGGCGTCGATCAGCGGACGCAGTTCGCGCGGCGCGTCGGGCGCGTCGATGGGCGAGAGATCGTCGGCCGGGCGCTTCTCGATGGCCTCGCCCAGCTCGCGCACCGGCCGCGTGGCGCGCTGCACCACGAAAATGGTGACGAGCGCGATCACGCCCATCAGCAGCAGCTGGCGCCACAGCGTGTCGAGCAGCAGCTTGCGCACCAGCGTCTCGCGCAGCTCCAGGGTTTCGGCGACCTGCACCACGGCCATGCCGCGGCCGGTCGCGCTGGCCACCGGCTGCAGCAGCACCGCCACGCGCACCGGCTGGTTGCGGAACTGGGCGTCGTAGAAGTCGACCAGCGCCGAGTAGGCGCCGCGGTCCGGGATGCGGCCGCGCCAGAAGGGCAGCTCGGCAAAGCCGGAGATCATCTCGCCGTCGAGCGCCGAGACCCGGTAGAAGAGACGGCTGCGGTTGTCGGCCTCGAAGGCCTCCAGCGCGGAGTAGGGCACGATGGCGCGCAGCCGGGCCATGTCGTCGTAGCCCTCCACGTCGAGCTGCTCGCCGATGGTCTTGGCCGACGCGAGCAGGGTGCGGTCGTAGGCGGTGGTGGCCGCCGCCAGGCTCTGGCGGTACAGGCTCACGCTGTTGATCACGATGAACACGGCCACCGGCGCGAGGATGCCGAGCAGCAGCCGCGCGCGAAGAGATGAGATGCGGGTCATGCCTCGGGGCGCAGCAGATAGCCGAGCCCGCGCATCGTCATCAGCACGGCGCCGGTGCCCGCCAGCTTCTTGCGCAGCCGGTACACCACCACCTCGATGGCCTCGTACTGCACGTCGGTCTCGCCCGGGAATACCAGTTCGAACAGCCGCTCCTTGGTCACGGCGTGGCCCGGTTTCATCATCAGCGCCTTCAGCAGCGCCAGTTCGCGCGGCGTGAGCTCGAGCAGTTCGGCGCGGTTGTAGATGGCGCCGTTGTCCGGTTCGAAGCGCAATCCGCCGATTTCCTGAGGGTTCAGGCCGGCGTCCGGCCCGGGGGCGCCGTGGCTGCGCCGGCGCAGGGCGCGGATGCGCGCTTCCAGCTCGTCGAGGTCGAAGGGCTTGGGCAGGTAGTCGTCGGCACCGGCATTCAGGCCGACGATGCGGTCGCCCACCGTGCCGCGCGCGGTCAGCAGCAGCACCGGCGTGCGCAGGCCCTCGGCGCGGGCCTGGGCCAGCACCTGCAGGCCGTCGACGTTGGGCAGGCTCAGGTCGAGGGCGACCACGTCGGGCTCGATGGCGCGCCACTGCGTGACGGCTTCGGCGCCGTCGCCGCAGACACGCACGTCGATGCGGCGGCGCCCGAGGGTGCGCTGCAGTGTGATTTGCATCGAGGGGTCGTCTTCGACCAGCAGCAGCTTCATACGGTGGCGTCGGGGGTGCGTACTTTGGTGTTTTCCCCAGTCTGGCGGACAGCCAACTGACAGCGGGGCGGCGCATGATAGCGCTCAGCTACAAGTCAGCTTCCTTTCAAGTTCCTTCCAATCAGGAGACCCCAGCATGCGTCGCGACACCTTTCTGAAGTCACTGGCCGCCATGGCCGCCGTCGGAGCCCTGCCACTGTCGGCGCGGGCTGGCGCCAACGTCAAGATGATGATCCCGGCCAACCCCGGCGGCGGCTGGGACACCACCGGCCGCGCGCTGGGCAAGGCGCTGACCGACGCCAAGGTGGCCGACACGGTCACCTACGACAACAAGGGCGGCGCCGCCGGCGCGCTGGGCCTGGCCCAGTTCGTCAACGGCTCCAAGGGCGACGCCAACGCGCTGATGGTCATGGGCTCGGTCATGCTGGGCGGCATCATCACCGGCAAGCCGCCGGTCAACCTGTCGCAGGCCACGCCCATCGCGCGCCTGACCACCGAATACAACGTGTTCGTGCTGCCGGCCAACTCGCCGTTCAAGACCATGAAGGACGTGGTCGAGCAACTGAAGAAGGACCCGGGCAGCGTCAAGTGGGGCGGCGGTTCGCGCGGCTCCACCGAGCACATCGCCGCGGCCATGATCGCGCAGAAGGTCGGTGCCGACCCGTCCAAGATCAACTACGTCGCCTTCCGTGGAGGCGGTGAAGCCACCGCCGCCATCCTGGGCGGCAACGTCACCATCGGCGGCAGCGGCTACAGCGAGTTCGCCGAGTACATCGCCGCCGGCAAGATGAAGCCCATCGCCGTCACCTCCGCGCAGCGCCTGCCGGGCGTGAACGTGCCCACGCTGAAGGAGCAGGGCATCGACGTCGAGATCGGCAACTGGCGCGGCGTCTACGGCGCCCCCGGCATCTCGGCCGAGCAGCGCAAGGCGCTGACCGACCTGGTGCTGGCCGCCATGAAGAGCTCGTCGTGGGCCGAATCGCTCAAGAAGAACGACTGGACGCCGGCCGTGCTGTCGGGCGAAGCCTTCGCCAAGTTCGTGGACGACGACTTCGCGAGCCTGCGCGCGATCATGACGAAGTCCGGCATGGTCTGATCCTGCGGCTCGCGCCGCAGTCATTGGCCCGCCCCACGGCGCGCTGTCCTCGAAAGAGACGACAGCGTGCCGTTTTCAAATCCAGCTCCACATCCGGGAGAAAAAATGACAACTCCAGACTCCTCGGCCCCGCCGCAACCCGCGGTCACCTGGCCGCAAACCCTGGTCGGCATCGGCGTGCTGGTGACCGGCATCGCGCTGGCCTTCGGCGCCATCGGCATTTCTTCCGACGCGGGCTACGGCGGCGTCGGTCCCAACTTCCTGCCCTGGCTGGTGTCCGTGGTGCTCATGCTGTGCGGCGCCTGGATCCTGTGGGAGGCGCGTACAGGCGGCTTCCGCGAGCTCGACGCTCCCTCGGGCGCGGAGCATGCCTACTGGCCCGGTTTCATCTGGGTGTCGGCGGGCCTGCTGCTCAACGCGGCGCTCATCACCACGCTCGGCTTCATCCTGAGCTGCACGCTGTGCTACCTGCTGGCCGTGCAGGGGCTGCGCCGCGCGAGCGGGCAGGCCGGCGTGAACGCACCCCGCACCTGGGTGACCGATTTCGTCACCGGCGCAGTGATCTCCGCCCCGGTGTTCTGGATGTTCACGCAATTCCTGGCCATCAACCTGCCTGGCCTCACTTCGACCGGGTGGATCTGACATGGAAATCTTCAACGCACTCATGGCGGGCTTCGCGGCCGCCATCACCCCCGTCAATCTGCTCTGGTGCCTGGTCGGCTGTGCCCTGGGCACGGCCGTGGGCGTGCTGCCCGGCATCGGCCCGGCCGTGGCGGTGGCCATGCTGCTGCCGATCACCGGCAAGGTCGACATCACGGCCTCGATGATCTTCTTCTCGGGCATCTACTACGGCGCCATGTATGGCGGCTCGACCACCTCCATCCTGCTGAACACGCCCGGCGAAACCGCCAGCATGGTGACGGCGATGGAGGGCAACAAGATGGCCAAGAGCGGCCGCGCGGGTGCGGCGCTCGCAACGGCGGCCATCGGCTCCTTCGTGGCCGGCACCATCGCCACCGTCATCGTCACGCTGTTCGCGCCCTTCGTGGCCGACTTCGCGGTCAAGCTCGGCCCGCCGGAATACTTCCTGCTGATGCTGCTGGCCTTCACCACCGTGAGCGCGGTGCTCGGTAAGAGCACGCTGCGCGGCATGACGGCGCTGTTCGTCGGCCTCGCGGCCGGCTGCATCGGCCTCGACCAGATCTCGGGCCAGGGCCGCTACACCGGCGGCATTCCCGAGCTGCTCGACGGCATCGAGATCGTGCTGGTGGCCGTGGGCCTGTTCGCCGTGGCCGAGGTGCTGTACGCCGTGCTGTATGAAGGCAAGGTGGTCGAGGGCCAGAACAAGCTCAGCCGCGTGCACATGACCAGGCGCGACTGGAAGCGCTCCATTCCCGCCTGGCTGCGCGGCACCGCCATCGGCACGCCCTTCGGCTGCATTCCGGCCGGTGGCACCGAGATCCCGACCTTCCTGAGCTACGCCACCGAGAAGAAGCTGGCCAAGGACAAGGAAGCCAAGGCCGAGTTCGGCACCACCGGCGCCATCGAAGGCGTGGCCGGTCCCGAGGCTGCCAACAACGCCACGGTGACGGCCGCGCTCATCCCGCTGCTCACGTTGGGCATTCCCACCTCGAACACCACCGCCATCCTGCTGGGCGCGTTCCAGAACTACGGCATCCAGCCGGGTCCGCAGCTCTTCACCACCTCGGCCGCGCTGGTGTGGGCGCTGATCGCGTCGCTGTACATCGGCAACGTGATGCTGCTGGTGCTGAACCTGCCGATGGTTGGCCTGTGGGTCAAGCTGCTGAAGATCCCGAAGCCCCAGCTGTATGCCGGCATCCTGATCTTCGCGACGGTGGGTGCCTACGGCATGCGCCAGAGCGCGTTCGACCTGTTCCTGCTGTACGCCATCGGCATCCTGGGCGTGGTGATGCGCCGCTTCGACTTCCCGACCGCTCCCGTGGTGGTCGGCATGATCCTCGGCCCGCTCGCCGAAGCGCAGCTGCGCAACGCGATGTCGATCGGCGAGGGCAGCGCGGCGGTGTTCTTCCAGCGGCCGATGTCGATCACGCTGATCGTCATAGTTGTGGCCGTGCTGATCCTTCCTCGCCTGGCCAAGCGCATGAGCGAACGCAAGCTGGCAAAGCTGGCGCAGATGGACGCCTGAGTCTTTTCTTCGTCATCATCGGGAAACCGGATGCTGTCAGCATCCGGTTTTTTCGTTTTTGGGTACCGCTTTTCCCCACATGCACCCTCCGCCCGGTACGGCGGGGAGTGCAGTGAGGTATCCAGTGAGTCCCCAGACCCTTGCCTGGCTCCTGCTCGCCGCGAGCGTCGCGGCGGAGGTTGCCGGCACCATGGCCCTTCGGTTTGCCGAGGGCTTCACCCGCCTTGTTCCCTCTGTCGTCACCGGCGCCTGCTATGCCGCCGCGATCTGGCTCATGTCGCTCGCGGTGCGCGAGCTCGGCGTGGGGTTGAGCTATGCGGTCTGGGCCGGCAGCGGCACGGTGCTGATCGCCGTGCTCGGCATGATCTGGCTCGGCGAGCCCGTCACTCTGCCGCGGATCGCCGGAGTGGCGGCGATCGTTGCGGGCGTGATCGTGCTCAACCTCGAGGCGCGCTAGCGGCTCGGTGCCGCGGGCGTCTCGACCAGGTCGTCGTCGATGTGCGGATCGGCCGGCTGCCCGCGCAGCTTGCGCACGGTGCGCCTGATCCAGTGCTCGATGTCGTCGATGTAGGTGAACACGGCCGGCACCACCAGCAGGCTCAGCACGGTGGAGGTGATGAGGCCGCCGATCACCGCCATCGCCATCGGCGAGCGGAAGCTCGAATCCGCCGCGCCGAAGCCCACCGCAATGGGCAGCATGCCCGCGCCCATGGCCAGCGTGGTCATGATGATGGGCCGCGCGCGCTTGTGGCAGGCGTCGCGCAGCGCGTCCCAGCGGTTCATGCCGTGGTCGCGGCGCGCCACGATGGCATATTCCACCAGAAGAATGGAGTTCTTCGTCGCGATGCCCATCAGCATGATCAGGCCGATCAGCGATGGCATCGACAGCGCCTTCTGCCCGATCAGCAGGCCCACGAAGGCGCCGCCCAGCGCGAGCGGCAGCGCGCACAGGATCGTCACCGGGTGCAGGAAGTCCTTGAAGAGCAGCACCAGCACGATGTAGATGCACAGCACGCCCGTGAGCATGGCCAGGCCGAAGCTGGCGAACAGCTCTGTCATGACTTCGGCGTCGCCCACTTCGGCGATGCGCACGCCCGGCGGCAGCTTCTGGATCGACGGCAGCTTCTGCACCGCGTCCTTCGCGTCGCCCAGGCCCACGCCCGAGAGCTCGATCTCGAAGTTCACGTTGCGCGAGCGGTCGTAGCGGTCGATGACGGCCGGGCCGCCTTCCATGCTGAGCGAGGCCACCTGGTTCAGCATGACCGGCCCGCGCGTGCCGGGCACCGACAGGCGCCCGAGCAGGTCGATGTCCTTGCGTGCCGAGTCTTCCAGCTTCACCAGGATCGGCACCTGCCGCTGCGCGAGGTTGAGCTTGGCCAGCGACTGGTCGTAGTCGCCCAGCGTGGCCACGCGCAGCGTCTCGGCAATGGCGGAACTGGTCACGCCCAGGTCGGCGGCGCGCGCGAAGTCGGGGCGCACGGCGATCTCGGGGCGGATCAGGCTCGCGGTGGAGGTGATGTTGCCCAGGCCGGGAATGGTGCGCAGGTCTTTCTCGACCGCGCTCGCCGCGCTGGACAGCGCCACCGGGTCCTCGCCCGTGAGCGCCAGGATGTACTTCTCGCCCGAGCCGCCCAGGCCCACCGTGCTGCGCACGCCGGGCAGGGTTTCGAGCGCGGTGCGGATCTGGTTCTCGATCACCTGCTTGCGCGGGCGGTCGCCGCGCGGGTCGAGCTTGATGGTGAGCGTGGCCTTGCGCGTCTCGGGCGTGCCGAAGTTGGCGAACGGGTCGCCGCCCGCGCTGCCGCCGGCCACCGTGGTGTAGACGCTCTTCACGTGCTGGATCTTCATCACGCGGTTGCGCGTTTCTTCCGCCGCGGCCGTCGTCTGCGCCAGCGTGGAGCCGGGCGGCAGCGACAGGTAGATCTGCGTTTGCGAGTTGTCGTCCGGCGGAATGAAGCCGGTCTTGAGCAGCGGGATCATCGCCAGCGAGCCGAAGAAGAAGAGGGTGGCCAGCACCATCGTCTTGAAGCGGTTGTGCGTGCTCCACGTCACCGCCTTCATGTACCAGCTCAGCCAGCCCGGCTCCTTCTCGGCGCCGACCACGGGCTTGAGCATGTAGGCCGCCATCATCGGCGTGAGCACCCGGGCCACCACCAGCGATGCGAACACCGCGAGCGATGCCGTCCAGCCGAACTGCTTGAAGAACTTGCCGGCCACACCGCTCATGAAGGCCGTGGGCAGGAACACCGCGATCAGCGTGAAGGTGGTGGCAATCACCGCCAGCCCGATCTCGTCGGCCGCCTCCATCGCCGCCTGGTAGGGCGTCTTGCCCATGCGCAGGTGGCGCACGATGTTCTCGACCTCCACGATGGCGTCGTCCACCAATATGCCCACCACCAGCGAGAGCGCGAGCAGTGAGATCACGTTGACCGAGAAGCCCAGCAGGTGCATGCCGATGAAGGCCGGAATCACCGACATCGGCAGCGCGATGGCCGAGACGAAGGTGGCGCGCCAGTCGCGCAGGAAGAGCCACACCACCACCACCGCCAGAATGGCGCCCTCGTACAGCAGGTGCAGCGAGCCGTTGTATTCCTCTTCCACCGGGTCGACGAAGTTGAAGGCCTCGGTCAGCTCGATGTCGGGGCGCGCGGCGCGCATGTCGGCCAGCGCCTTCATCACCGCGTGGCCCACTTCGACCTCGCTGGCGCCGCGGCTGCGGGCCACTTCGAAGCCGACCACCGGCTTGCCGTTGAGCAGGGCGGCCGCGCGCGGCTCGGCGATGGTGTCGCTGATGCGCGCCACCTGGTCGAGGCGGATGCGGCGGCCGTCGCTCAGCACGATCTGCATGTCGGCGAGCTGGTCGGCCGACTTCACCGTGGCCATGGTGCGCACCGGCTGCTCGCTGCCGCCCAGGTCGAAACGGCCGCCCGCGCTCTCGGTCTGCACCTGCCGCAGCTGGCGCGAGATGTCGGCGGCCGAGGCGCCCAGCGCCTGCAGCTTTGCCGGGTCGAGGTCGATGTGCACCTGGCGCGTGACGCCACCCACGCGGTTCACCGCGCCCACGCCGGACAGTGCAAGCAGCTTCTTCGTGACGTCGTTGTCGACGTACCAGCTCAGCGCCTCGGCATCCATGGCGGAGGAGGCGATGGTGAAGGCCAGCACCGGCTGCGCCGCGAAGTCGAGCTTGGTGACGACCGGGTCGCGCACGTCGGCCGGCAGGTCGGCGCGCACGCGCTGCACGGCGGAGCGCACGTCGTCCACGGCCTCCTGCACGGGCTTTTCGAGGCGGAACTCGACGATCAGCGTGGCGGCGCCGTCCTGCACCTTGGTGGTGATGTGCTTCAGCCCCTGCACCGTGGCGATGGAGTTCTCGAGCTTGCGCGCGACGTCGGTCTCCAGCTGCGAAGGCGCGGCGCCGGGCAGCGAGGCCGAGACCGTCACGGTCGGCAGGTCGATGTCCGGAAAGTTCTGCACCTTCATCGCGTTGAACGACAGCAGCCCCCCGAAGGTGAGCAGCACGAACAGCATCACCGCCGGAATCGGGTTGCGTATGGACCAGGCGGAAACGTTCATGGGCGTGTCCTTTGCGTCATCTGGTTTCTGCTTTCTTTTCTTCTTACCTGGCGGCCGCTGCCGAGCCCGCGCCCGCGGGTGCCGGCGCAGCGGTCGCGGCGGCGGGTGCATCCACCACGCGCACCAGGTCGCCGTCGTTGAGGAAGCCCGCGCCTTGCACCACCACCTGTGCGCCTTCGGGCAGCGCGCTGGTGATCTCGATGCGGTCGTTCAGGCGCCGGCCGATCTGCACCTTCAGCTGCGACACCTTGTTGTCGGGCTTCAGCACGAACACGTTGTTGAAGCCGTCGCGCGGCACCACGGCGGCCTGCGGCACCGTCGGCGCGGTGCTGCGGCCAAGCTCGAAGTCGCCGCGCGCGAACATGCCGGCCTTGACGCCGGTGTTCTGCTGCACGTTGGGCAGGTCGACATACACCAGCGCCGCACGCGTCTGCGGATCGACGGTGGGAGCGATGCTGCGCACCTTGCCGCGCACCTGCGCGCCGCTGGCGCTGACCACGAAGGCGGTGGTGCCGACCGAAACGCGGCTGAGTTCGGCCGAGGTCACTTCGGCGCGCCATTCGAGCCGGCCCTGGCGGATCAGGCGGAAGAGCTCCGTACCCGCCGAAACCACGCTGCCTACCGTGGCGGTGCGCGCCGAGATCACGCCGTCGTCGGGCGCCAGCACCTGCGTGTTGCGCCCGCGTACCTGCTGCGCGGCCAGCACGGCCTCGGCTGCCTCGACCCGCGCCTTGGCGGTCTGCTCCGTGGTCTGGTACTGGTTGATCTGCTGCTGGCTGAGCGCGCCCGTGGCCTGCAGGGTGCGGGCGCGCGCGGCGTTGCCGGCGGCGTCGGCTGCGGTCGCGCGTGCCTCCGCCAGCGAAGCGCGCGACTGAGCGATGTCGGCCTGAACCGTCTCGGGCGAGAACACCGCGAGCACCTGGCCCTTCTTCACCGTATCGCCCACGTTCACGCGCACTTCGGCCAGCTTCAGGCCGTTGGACTCGGAGCCGACCACGGCTTCCTGCCACGCGGCCACGTTGCCGTTGGCCGCGAGCGTGAGCATCAGCTCGGTGGCTTCGGGCTTGGCGACGGTGACGGTGAGTGCCGGCTTGGGCGACGCGGCACCGTCCTTGCCCTTGGCCGCCGTGGCGTGGTCGGCCGCCTTGTCCGACGGCTTGCTGCCGGTCATGAAGAAGATCGCCGCGATGACGACGACCAGCGCGATCAGCGCGATGGCGAGAGTGGAACGCTTCATTGTTTTCATGGCGACGTCGCGACCTTGGCGGCCGGGGAGGTGGTCATTGAGGACGATTCGAAAGAGGGGCCCTGGGCGGACTGGCGATTCCAGCCGCCACCCATCGAGCGGTAGAGCGCCACCCAGGCCTCGGTGCGCTCGCGCTGCAGCGAGACGCGCGCGGTCTGCGCCGAGAACAGCGTGCGGCGCGAATCCTCCAGCTCGAACAGGCTCGCGAGGCCGCTGCTGTAGCGTGCCTGCGTGGCGTCGAAGGAGGCCTGGTAGTTCTTCACCGCGGTATCGGCGTCGGTGGTGCGGGCGTTGGTGGCGTCGAGGTTGACCAGCGCCTCCTCGACCTCGCGCACCGCCTGCCGTACGTTGGCGCGGTAGAGCGACACGGCCTCGGCATAGCGCGCCTTGGCTGCGTCGGCGTTGGCCTTGCGCGAGCCGCCGTCGAGCAGCGGCACGGTCAGCGAGATCGGGCCCACCGTCCAGGTTTCGAGCGACTGGCGCACGCCGCTCACGCGGTATTGCGTGCGTCCGATGGAACCCGACACCGTGAGCTTGGGGTAGCGCTCGGCCTCGGCAGAGCCCACGTCGGCACTGGCCGAGGCCACGCCGAGTTCGGCTGCGTACACGTCGGGGCGCTGCGAGATCGCCTCGGCCGGCACGCTGGCAATGCTGCCCACGGCCGGCAGCGCGCGCTGCGCCGGCGCGGCCGCGAGCTTCTGCTCGAGCGTGGTCTCGTCGATGCCGCTGAGCGCCACCAGCGCCTTGCGCTGCACCGCGCACTGGGCGCGCTGCTGCGTGAGACGGCCCGATGCGTCGGAGGCGCTGGCGCGGGCGAGCGCTGCGTCCGCAGGTGCCGTGAAGCCGGCCTTGGCCGACAGATCGGTGAGCCGCGAGGTCTCGGCGCGCGAGCGTGCATCCGATTCGGACACGCGCAGCTGCTGCTGGCAGGCGCGCTCCGCGAAATAGGCGTTGGCCGTTTCTGCCGCCACGGCCACGCGGGCGTCGTGCCACTTGGCATTGGCGCTGCTCTGCTTGGCTTCGGCGGAATCGCGATCGGCGCGCAGGCGGCCGAACAGGTCGGCCTCCCACTTCGATTGCAGGCCGGCCTGCAGCGTGGTGATCGGCGTGCTCGACGACAGCCCGCCGCTGCTGCCGCTGCTGCTGCTGCCAGAGGAGCTGCCGCCCGAAATGCCCACGGGCCCGCGGCTGGCCGAGGCGGTGCCGTCCAGGCTGGGCAGCAGTGCCGCGCCGGCCTGCACGCGCGTGAAGCGCGCCTCGGCCACGCGCGCGGCGGCGCTCGCGACGTTGGGGCTCGCGGCCTCGGCCGCGGCGATCAGCTCGACCAGGAGCGGATCGTCGAGCTGGCTCCACCAGTCCGCCAGCGAAGCCAGCGAGCCGCCGTGGGGCAGGGGAGCGTGCCATTGCGCGGGCGTGGGTGCCTCGACCTGCGCGGGCGGGCGGGTCAGCGCGCAGCCCGAGAGGCCGATGCCCAGGCAGAGGGCAGCTATCAATTCGAGTCGGAGTTTTCTCATTGTTTCTTCTGCTTTCTCTCGGCGCGCCGGCGTGCTGCCTCGGCCTCGACCAATGCCAGTGCATAGCCCGTGAGGCGGTCGGCCCAGGCGTCGATGGCGCGCGGCGTGCGCAGCAGCGAAGGGCGGATGGCCTCGATGAAGTCCTGGCTCACGTAGAGCTGCATCGACAGCCCGGTGATCGCGAAGGTCAGGCGGTGGATGTCGTCGTCGGCCCGCTCCACCTTCAGGTGGCGGCACAGCAGGTCGGCGATGGCGCGGTGCGGGCCCTTGATGTCGCGCTCCAGCTCCTCGGCCCAGCGGCTCGTGGGCTCCAGCATCTCGCGCATGTGCAGCTGGATGCATTGCCGCACGATCTCGCCCTGCTTGAGCGGATCGATCATCGACACCATGCACGTGCGCAGCGTGGCTTCGAGCGGCTGGCCGGGGGCGTTGCAGGCGGCGATCAGGTCGCTGGAGTCGCCTCCCATCGGCTCGCTGAAGGTGGCGGCGTAGAGGCCTTCCTTGTCGCCGAAGTAGTAGCTGATGGCCGAGATGTTGACCTCGGCCTCGCGGGCGATCTCGCGCGTGGAGGTCTTGGCGAAGCCCTTCTGCGCGAACAGCCTCAGCGCGGTGTGGAGCAGCCGGTGGCGTGCCTCGGCGCCGTCGGCGCGCGGTGCGCGGCGAGGTGCCTGGGTGATCGGATCTCTCGCATTCATGGCCGGCATTACACCACGCATGAAATCAAACGATTGATTAACTTAAGGCTTGCTGAAGGGTTTTGTCGGAAGGGGGGAGCCTGAGCGAATCCTTAAGACTTACGGTTGCGATCCGTGGCGCGCTACGATCCCGCCATGCCTGTCGCCTCCACCGCAACACCCTCGCTGCCTCTCGATGCCGAGGGCATTCTCGCGCTCGCAGCGCGCTCGATGTTTCATTTGTTTTCGAGCATCAGCCAGGGCATGTTCCTGGTCGACAGCACCGGGCGCATCGTGTGGGTGAACGAGGGCTATCGCCGTTTCCTTCCGGCGCTGGGCTTCTCGTCCATCGACGAGTTCATGGGCCACATGGTGGAGGACGTGATTCCCAACACCCAGATGCGGCGCGTGCTCGAGACCGGCGAGCCCATCCTGGTCGACCTGCTGACCAACAAGGCTGGTACTTTCGTCGTCAGCCGCATTCCGCTTCGCGAAGAGCGCGGGGGCGCTGAAGGAGGCATGGGCAAGGTCATCGGCGCGATCGGCATCGTGCTGTTCGACCAGCCGGAGACCACGCTGCAGCCGCTCATCAGCAAGTTCGCGCTGCTGCAGCGAGACCTCGACGACGCGCGGCGCGAACTGGCGAGCCAGCGCAACAACCCGTTGTACCAGCATGCAGCCGACGGGCAGCGGCGTTCCAAGTACACCTTCGCGAGCTTCATCGGCAGCAGCCCCGCCGCGGTGGAAGTGAAGCGGCATGCACGTCGTGCCGCGCAATCGGCGAGCCCGGTGCTGCTGCTGGGCGAAACGGGCACCGGCAAGGAACTGCTGGCGCACGCCATCCACGCATCGTCCGCGCGTGCCAAGGGCCAGTTCGTCAGCGTCAACATCGCGGCCGTGCCCGACACGCTGCTGGAGGCCGAGTTCTTCGGCTTCGCGCCCGGTGCCTTCACCGGCGCCGACCGCAAGGGCCGCGAAGGCAAGTTCAAGCTGGCCGATGGCGGCAGCCTGTTTCTCGACGAGATCGGCGACATGCCGCTGGGCCTGCAGGCCAAGCTGTTGCGCGCGCTGCAGGAAGGCGAGATCGAGCCGCTGGGCTCCAACAAGCTCGTGCCCTTCGACGCCCGCGTGATCGCCGCCACCTCGCGCGACCTGCCCGAGCTCGTGCGGCGCGGCCAGTTCCGCGAAGACCTCTACTACCGTCTCAACGTGCTGCCGCTGCGCGTGCCGCCGCTGCGCGAACGGCGCGCCGACATCCCAGCGCTCGTCGAGGCACTGGGCGAAGACATGGCGCTGCGCAGCGGCGAGGCTCCGCCCGAACTCACGCCCGACGCGCTTGCGCTCCTCGCGGGCCAGCACTGGCGCGGCAACATCCGCGAGCTGCGCAACGTGCTGGAGCAGGTGACCATGCGAAGCGACTCGCAGCGCATCGACGCCGTGCAGCTCGAACGCATCCTGCGCGAAGCCGGCCTGGAGCAGATCGAACTGCCCGCCACCTTGCAGAGCAGCCACGACGCGGACGAGCAGGCTGCGTTGCTGCGCCCGCTGTCGCAGCAGGTGGCGGAGCTCGAACGCAAGGCGATTGCCGCGGCGCTGGCGTCCACCGGCGGCAACAAGCTGGCGACGGCGCGGCTGCTAGGTATTTCGCGGGCGACGCTTTATGAGCGGATGACGAGCCAGGATCAATGAGTCGATGCCCGAGCGATACTCCCGCCCCAGTCCATAAACCCCGACGCCACACCCGATGAAGAAGGCCCTTGCCCGTACCGCCGCTTGTCTTGCGCTCTGCGCCGCCGCCAGCATGGCCAGCGCCGCACCCCAGTGTTCCGGCGAAGCCGTCGCCCGTGCCAAGAAGCTGCTGACCTTCCACTTCGGCGAGGACGACCGCATCCGCGTCAGCCCTGATGTGAAGGAGTTGCCGCCGATCCGCAACCCCGCCAACAAGAAGCAGCAGTTCAAGGTGCTCGAAGTGTGGGGCAGCATCTACAAGGGCGAGTACCGGATGCGGCTCATCTACTTCGTGTCGGGCAACGATTGCACGCTGATGGGCCAGGAGATCCTGGAGTACGCGAACCTGTGAGCGTCAAGGCACTGCGCTCCACCTTCGGGCCGAACTGCCATTGGTGCGGCCTGCCGATGGATTTCGACGAGCCCGCGGGCCGGCCGGAGTCCGCGACCATCGAGCATCTTGTCGATTCGACTTTCGGCGGCATTCGGTCGTCCAAGCACCGGCGGCTCGCGCATGCGGCCTGCAACCATGCGCGCAACGAATTCCGCATGCAGGCCGAGCGGCAGTTCGAGCAATGGATCGCCCAGCGCAAAGCCTCCGGGAAAGCCCTGACTGAAAATCAGACATTCGACTGAAATAAAGACACTGCAAGTGTTCTGAATTCAGCCGGAAAGCGATTCTCCCGAGTGGAGAAACGTTTGTTATCAATGGCTTAGCGGATGGCACGAACTGTGCAATATTCAGTCACCTTTTTCAGGAGACAAAGAATGAACCGTCGCCACCTCGTCGCCCTGGCCGCGCTCGCCGCCTGCGCCGCAGCCACCGCTCCCGTCTGGGCGCAGTCCAACGAAATCCGCATCGCCCACATCTACAGCAAGACCGGCGCGCTGGAAGCCTATGGCAAGCAGACCCAGACCGGCTTCATGATGGGCCTGGACTACGCCACCGGCGGCACGATGACGATCAACGGCAAGAAGCTCGTCGTCATCGAGAAGGACGACCAGGGCAAGCCCGACCTCGGCAAGTCGCTGCTGGCAGCCGCGTACTCCGACGACAAGGCCGCGCTGGCCGTCGGCCCGACCGCCTCGGGCGTCGCGCTCGCGATGCTGCCCGTGGCCGAGGAGTACAAGAAGATCCTGATCGTCGAGCCCGCGGTGGCCGACTCGATCACCGGCGACAAGTGGAACAAGTACATCTTCCGCACCGGCCGCAACTCGAGCCAGGACGCGATCTCCAACGCGGTGGCCGTCGACAAGCCCGGCGTGACCGTCGCCACGCTGGCCCAGGACAACGCCTTCGGCCGCGACGGCGTGAAGGCCTTCGGTGCCGCGCTCAAGAAGGCCAAGCTGGTCCACGAGGAATACCTGCCGCCCGCCACCACCGACTTCACCGCGGGCGCGCAGCGCCTGATCGACAAGCTGAAGGACCAGCCGGGCCGCAAGATCATCTGGATCGTCTGGGCCGGCGCGGGCAACCCGTTCAAGATCGTCGACCTCGACCTCAAGCGCTACGGCATCGAGATCGCCACCGGCGGCAACATCCTGCCGGCCATGGCCGCCTACAAGGCGCTGCCGGGCATGGAAGGCGCGGCCTACTACTACTTCGGCATCCCGAAGAACCCGGTGAACGAGGCGATGGTGTCGGCGCACTACAAGGAATTCAAGACGCCGCCGGACTTCTTCACGGCAGGTGGCTTCTCGGCAGCGATGGCTGTGGTGACGGCGCTGAAGAAGACCAACGGCGACACCAACACCAACAAGCTCATCAGCACCATGGAAGGCATGAGCTTCGACACCCCCAAGGGCAAGATGACCTTCCGCAAGGAAGACCACCAGGCGATGCAGTCGATGTACCACTTCAAGATCAAGGTCGACCCGGCGTTCGCCTGGGGCGTGCCGGAGCTGGTGCACGAGATCAAGCCCGAAGAGATGGACATCCCGATCAAGAACAAAAGGTAAGAACTCGCCCCCAGGCTACGCGCACTTCGTGTCGCTACGCCAACCCCCCTACCGGGGGCAACACCTGCGGCCCGGCAAAGCCGGTTCCGCGGTGTTCCTCGAATTAATTTCAGTTTCGCCCCGGATGGCCGCCGGGCGAAGCGCCAGCCTGCGCTTTTCGCGGCGGCGTGTTGTTCCCACGGCCGATTCGATTCGTCAGTCAGCAAAGCAAGCGTTCGATACCCACAACACAAGGAGACAGCGATGCCAGCGATGAAATGGAAGAACTGGAAGGGACTTGCCGCGGCCGCGGCAATGACGGTGGCGGCGCATGCCGCGCAGGCGGCGGTGCCGCTGCCCGCGCTCGGTGCCAACCCGGCGGAGGTGAGCGTGTCGGGCCTGTCGGCCGGCGGCTTCATGGCGGTGCAATTGCACGTGGCCTATTCGGCCACCTTCAAGCGCGGCGCGGGCGTGGTGGCGGGCGGCCCGTACTACTGCGCCGAGGGTTCGGTGCTCAACGCCACGGGGCGCTGCATGACGCACAGCACCAGCATCCCGGTGTCCTCGCTCGTGAGCACCACCAACAGCTGGGCCTCCAGCGGCGCGATCGACCCGGTGTCGAACATGAGCAACTCCAAGGTCTACATGTTCTCGGGCACCTCGGACAACACCGTCAAGCAGGCGGTGATGGACGACCTCAAGACCTACTACCAGAGCTTCGTGCCCGCGGCCAACGTCGTCTACAAGAACAACATCGGCGCGGGCCACGCGATGGTCACCGACGACTACGGCAGCGCCTGCAGCACCACGGCCGCCCCGTACATCAACAACTGCGGCTTCGACCTCGCGGGCGAGATCCTCACGCAGCTGTATGGCCCGCTGAACCCGCGCAACAACGGCACGCTGGGCGGCACCTTCACCGAGTTCAACCAGTCGGAGTTCATCAGCGGCCACGGCATGGCCGCCACCGGCTGGATCTACGTGCCGCAGGCCTGCACCACCACCTCGTGCCGCGTGCACCTGGTGCTGCACGGCTGCAAGCAGAACTACACCGACGTGAGCGACCAGTACGTTCGCAAGACCGGCTACAACCGCTGGGCCGACACCAACAACATCGTGCTGATCTACCCGCAGACCAGCACGGCGGCCACCAACAGCTGCTGGGACTGGTGGGGCTACGACAACGCCAACTACGCGAAGAAGTCCGGCCCGCAGATGGCGGCGATGAAGGCGATGATCGACCGTGTCACCGGCTCCTCGGGCGGCAGCGGCCTTCCGGCGCCCACCGGCGTGGGCACCTCGGGCGCCACCGCCAGCAGCATGGTGATCGCCTGGAACGCCGTGAGCGGCGCCAGCGGCTACAACGTGTACCGCGGCGGCAGCAAGGTCAACGCCTCGCCGGTGACCGCCACCAGCTACACCGACAGCGGCCTGGCCGCGTCGACCACCTACAGCTGGACCGTGGCCGCGCTGAACGCGAGCAACGTCGAAGGCACCATGTCGTCGGCCGCCACCGGCACCACCACCGGGGGCGGCAGCGGCGGCACCTGCTATACCGCCAGCAACTACACCCACACCATCGCCGGGCGCGCCTATGCCTTGTATGGCCTGACCTATGCGTACGGCTCGAACCAGTCGATGGGCCTGTGGAACATCTACGTGACGACCACGCTGAAGCAGACGGGCCCGAACTACTACGTGATCGGCACCTGTTGAGGCAGGCCGGTCTTCATTCCTGTTTTCCGATTCGCAATGACCAACAACGATGCTTGAGACCCGAGATCTGACCATCCGCTTCGGTGGGCATGTGGCCGTCAACAGTGTGAGCTGCGCCTTCGCGCCGGGCACGCTGACGGCCATCGTGGGCCCCAACGGCGCGGGCAAGACAACCTACTTCAACCTGATCTCGGGCCAGCTCAAGGCGAGCGCGGGCACCGTGTCGCTCGACGGGCATTCGTTGTCGGGCCTGTCCCCCTCCGCGCGCACGCATGCGGGGCTGGGGCGGGCCTTCCAGCTCACCAATCTCTTTCCCAACCTCACGGTGCTGGAGAACGTGCGCCTCGCGGTGCAGGCCACGCGCGAGGGCGCGCACCGGCGCGGGCTCAACCTGTGGAGCATCTGGAGCGACCACAAGGCCCTGACCGAGCGCGCCGACCAGATCCTGGCCGACGTGGCGCTCAAGTCGCGCGAGCACGCCACGGTGGCGAGCCTGCCGCACGGCGACCAGCGCAAGCTCGAGGTGGCCTTGCTGATGGCGCTGGAGCCCAAGGTCTTCATGTTCGACGAACCCACGGCCGGCATGAACGCGGCCGAGGCGCCCGTCATCCTCGACCTGATCCGCAAGCTGAAGAAGGACAAGACCAAGACCATCCTGCTGGTCGAGCACAAGATGGACGTGGTGCGCGAGCTCGCCGATCGCATCATCGTGCTGCACAACGGCACGCTGGTGGCCGACGGCGAACCAGCCGAGGTGATCGCCTCGCCGGTGGTGCAGGAGGCCTACCTGGGCGTATCGAAGGAGGCCGCATGAGCACGAACAATCTGCTGACCCTCGAGGGCGTGCACACGCACATCGGGGCGTATCACATCCTCCACGGCGTGGACCTCGCCGTGCCGCGCGGCCAGCTCACCATGCTGCTGGGGCGCAACGGCGCGGGCAAGACGACCACGCTGCGAACCATCATGGGCCTGTGGCATGCGTCGCAGGGCAGGGTGCGCTTCGGTGACAAGGAGATCACCACGCAGCACACGCCGCAGATCGCCGGCCTGGGCATCGCCTACGTGCCCGAGAACATGGGCATCTTCTCCGACCTCACGGTGAAGGAGAACATGCTGCTGGCCGCGCGCGGCGCGAAGAACGCGGCGCAGATCGACGACACGCGGCTGAAGTGGATCTTCAAGCTCTTTCCCGCGGTCGAGAAGTTCTGGAACCACCCGGCGGGCAAGCTCTCGGGCGGGCAGAAGCAGATGCTGGCCGTCTCGCGCGCCATCGTGGAGCCGCGCGAGCTGCTAATCATCGACGAGCCCAGCAAGGGCCTGGCGCCCGTGATGATCAACAACATGATCGACGCCTTCGCCGAGCTCAAGCGCAGCGGCGTGACCATCCTGCTGGTGGAGCAGAACATCAACTTCGCCCAGCGGCTGGGCGACACCGTCGCGGTGATGGACAACGGCCGCGTGGTGCACGCCGGCTCCATGGCGGAGTTCTCCGCCGACGCGCAACTTCAGCAATCGCTGCTCGGACTGGCTCTATGAGCGCAGTGCCGGGCCGTCCCAAACAAGCTCGCGCCCCCTCGGGGGGCAGCGCAGCACATGAAATGGCGAGCGTGGGGGTACTACTATGAAACTCGAATTCGACTGGCGGCCGCTGCTGCTCGCACCGGTGCTCGCGCTGGTCGCGCTGCCGCTGACCGGCTCCTTCTCCACCTGGCTCACGCTCACCGTGGCGGGGCTGGCCATGGGCATGATCATCTTCATCATCGCCTCGGGCCTCACGCTGGTGTTCGGCCTGATGGACGTGCTGAACTTCGGCCACGGTGTGTTCATCGCGCTGGGCGCCTTCGTGGCCAGCAGCGTGCTCGGCCTGATGGGCGACTGGACCGGCTCGGGCGAGCTGTGGCGCAACCTCGTGGCGGTGTTCCCGGCGATGCTGGTCGCCATGGCCGTGGCCGGCGCCGTGGGGCTGGCTTTCGAGCGCTTCATCGTGCGGCCCGTGTACGGCCAGCACCTGAAGCAGATCCTCATCACGATGGGCGGCATGATCATCGGCGAGGAGCTCATCAAGGTGATCTGGGGCCCGGCGCAGATTCCGCTGCCGCTGCCCGAGGCGCTGCGCGGTTCGCTGCTGGTGGGCGACGCGGCCATCAGCAAATACCGCCTGCTCGCGGTGGCCGTGGGCGTGGTCGTGTTCGGCGTGCTTGCATGGACGCTGGGGCGCACCAAGATCGGCCTGCTCATTCGTGCGGGCGTGCAGGACCGCGAGATGGTCGAGTCGCTGGGTTACCGCATCGGGCGACTCTTCGTCGGCGTGTTCGTGGTGGGCAGCGCGCTGGCCGGCCTGGGCGGCGTGATGTGGGGCCTGTTCCAGCAGAACCTGGTGCCGCAGATGGGCGCGCAGGTCAACGTGCTGATCTTCATCGTCATCATCATCGGCGGGCTGGGCTCGACGGGCGGGGCGCTCATCGGCGCGCTGCTGGTGGGGCTGATGACCAACTACGTGGGCTTCCTGCTGCCCACGCTCACCCAGTTCGCGAGCATCTTCCTGATGGTGGCCGTGCTGCTGTGGCGCCCGCAGGGCGTGTACCCGGTGGCCAACCGCTGAAGAGGAGGGCGAAGACATGTTCCTGAAACGACTCCTCTCCAACGACATGCCCCGCAGCCGGCTGCTTGCGCTGCTGCTGCTCGCGGTGTTCATCGCACTGGCCTTCGCGCCTTTCATCTTCCCGGGCGTGAAGGCGCTCAGCGTCGCGGCCAAGATCCTGGTGTTCGTGGTGCTGGTGGCCAGCTTCGACCTGCTGCTGGGCTACACCGGCATCGTGAGCTTCGCGCACACCATGTTCTTCGGCATCGGGGCCTACGGCATCGCCATCTCCGCCTCCCGGCTCGGGCCCAACTGGGGCGCGGTGCTGGCGGGGCTGGGCGCGTCGCTGGCGATCTCGCTGGTGCTCTCGTTCGCCATCGGCCTGTTCTCGCTGCGGGTGCGCGCGATCTTCTTCGCGATGATCACGCTGGCCGTGGCCTCGGCCTTCCAGACGCTGGCCTCGCAGCTGTCGGACTTCACTGGCGGCGAGGACGGCCTGACCTTCAAGCTGCCCGAGCTGATCTCTCCGAGCTTCGAGTTCGCCGAAGAGCCTTTCCTCGGCGTCTCGCTCGACGGGCGGCTGCTTTGCTACTACCTGCTGTTCGTGGCGGCCGTGTTGCTGGTGCTTGCGCTGCTGCGCATCGTGAACTCGCCATTCGGCCGCGTGCTGCAGGCCATTCGCGAGAACGAGTTCCGCGCCGAGGCCATCGGCTACCGCGTCGTGGTCTACCGCACCACGGCCGCCGTGCTGTCAGCGCTCTTCGCCACGCTGGCCGGCGCGATGCTCGCGATCTGGCTGCGCTACAACGGCCCCGACACCTCGCTGAGCTTCGAGATCATGATCGACGTGCTGCTGATCGTGGTGATCGGCGGCATGGGCACCATCTACGGTGCGGCCATCGGCGCGGTGCTCTTCGTGGTTGCGCAGAGCTACCTGCAGGACCTGCTGCGCATCGCCAACGAGGCTACGAGCGGCTTGCCATGGCTGGCGGCGCTGCTGTCGCCCGACCGCTGGCTGCTGTGGCTGGGCGTGCTCTTCGTTCTTTCCGTCTATTACTTCCCCACCGGCATCGTCGGAAAACTGCGAGCGAGAGCGGCGCGATGAGCGACAACCACAACAATCTGATTCCACTCTCGCGTTACGCGCAGCTCGCGGGCCGCGAGATCCACTGGCTCGAATGGGGCTCGCCCGAGGCGCCCGTGGTCATCGCCTGGCACGGCCTGGCACGCACCGGGCGCGACATGGACGAGCTGGCGCAGCACTTCGCATCGCGTGGATTCCGCGTGATCTGCCCCGACACCATCGGCCGGGGCCTGAGCCAGTGGAGCCCGCTGCCCGACGAGGAATACACGCTCGCGTTCTATGCGCGCATCGCCAACGCGCTGTGCGACGAACTGCGGCTGGGGCGCGTGCACTGGGTCGGCACCTCGATGGGTGGTGCCATCGGCACGGTCTGCGCGTCGGGCCTTTTCGAGCCGCGCATGAAGGCGCGCATCGCGAGCCTGGTGCTCAACGACAACGCGCCCGAACTGGCGCAGCCGGCCATCGAGCGCATCCGCGCCTATGCGGGCAATCCGCCTGCCTTCGACACGGTGGCCGAGCTGGAAGCCTTCTTCCGCACGGTCTACAAGCCCTACGGCTGGCTCAGCGACGCGCAATGGCGCCGGCTGACCGAGACCTCCACGCGCCGTCTGCCAGACGGCCGCGTCACGCCGCATTACGACCCGGCCATGGTCCGGCAGTTCAGCGCCCACGACAACGACTACCTGATCTGGCCGCACTACGACGCGATCGAGGTGCCGGTGCTGTGTCTGCGCGGCGTCGAGTCCGACCTGGTGCTGCCCGGCGTGGTCGAGGAAATGAAGCGCCGGGGCCCTGGCGCGGCCGGCAGGCTGCAGGTGATCGAAGTTCCTGCCTGCGGTCACGCTCCCGCGCTCAACGTGCCCGAACAACTTGAGCCCATCGAGGGGTTTATCCGCGCGGCCGGTCGCTGAGGCTGCGGCGGCGGGACAATCGCCGCCCACCTCAACCACAGGGCCGCGACAAGGCCCCGAACACCATCATGGCGCTCTCGATGTACGACCTGTCCGTGCCCGTCTTCACGCGCGGACTCGGCCAACTCACCCATCTGCTCGAAAAGAGCCTGGCGCATGCCAAGGCCAACGGCATCGATCCGGCCACGCTGGTGGACGCGCGCCTCGCGCCCGACATGCTCACGCTGGTCGGCCAGATCCAGCGCGCGAGCGATGCCTCCAAGCTCGGCACGGCCCGCATCGCCGGCGTCACCGCGCCGAGCTTTCCCGACGAGGAAAAGACCTGGGACGACCTGGTCGCGCGCATCGCGAAGACGCAGGACTTCCTGGCGAGCGTCGACCGCGCGCTGATCGACGGCCACGAGGACCGCGCCGTGACCATCAAGACCCGCGAAGGCGAAGCGACCTTCACCGCGCAGCGCTACCTGCTGCAGTTCGCGCTGCCCAACTTCTTCTTCCACGTGACCACCGCCTACGACGTGCTGCGCCACAAGGGCATGCCGATCGGCAAGATGGACTATCTGGGCAAGTTCTGATCCAGGCGGCTCTTCACGCCGCCGGGACAATCTTCAAATTGCCGTGACACATGCGCACGCCCGGCGTGCGCCGCGAACAATCGCGCCTGACCGCTTTCGGTCTGGCATTCGAGCGAGGTTCGCGATCATGAAGATGTTGTCCAGAAGGGCGTTCTCGGGGCTTGCCGCCGGCTCCTCCGCGCTCGCGGCCGCCGTGGGCGGTGCGTGGCCGGTGCGCAGCGCGCTGGCCGTGTCGCCGGGCCTGCGCGACTACGGCAAGGCGCCGGAATTCACGGGCATCGACAAGTGGCTCAACTCGGAGCCGCTCACCATGCAGGGGCTGGCCGGCAAGGTGGTGCTGGTCGATTTCTGGACCTACTCCTGCATCAACTGCATCCGCACGCTACCTTACGTGGTCCGCTGGTACGAGAAGTACAAGGACCAGGGCTTCGTGGTGGTGGGCGTGCATTCGCCCGAGTTCGCCTACGAGAAGTCGATGTGCAACGTGCAGGACGCGATAGAGCGCTTCGGCATCCGCTATCCGGTGGCGCAGGACAACGGCTTCGCCACCTGGAAGGCCTACAACAACCAGTACTGGCCCGCGTTCTACCTGGCCGACAGCAGGGGCCAGGTGATGCGGCAGCATTTCGGCGAGGGCGAGTACGCCGAGATGGAGGCCGCGATCGAGGCGCTGCTGGCGCGCCGGCAGCCTGCCTGAACCGGCAGCGCTACTTCGCCGATTCGAGAATGCGCCGCACCGCCGCCTTGCCCGCCGGCGTGAGCACCGGGGCCAGGTCGGCGTAGGGCACTTCGATGGCGATCTCACAGCCGGTGCCGTATTCGGGCTGCGAGAAGCGCATGCCCTTGGCTTCCAATGTCAGGTCGTAGTGGGCGCCTTCGTCGTAGTTGGACTTGCAGTTTTCCTCGGCCTTCGACGGCTGGATGCCCGCGTACTTGAACAGGAAGCGGCGCAGCTTCGGCGGCATCGGGCCGCTTTCGGTGCCGGCGATCTGCCCCGGCGCTTTCTGCGGCTGAGGCTGCGGGCGCGGGCCGAACCATGACCACGGGTCGACCTGCTTGCCCGTCTGCAGGTCCCACGTGCGGTAGAACCACGAGATGCCGGCGCGGCCCGTGCCGGCCGCCCAGGTGTAGTTGCGGATGCTGAGCCACTGCGAGGTCCAGTAGGACGGATCGGCGGTGTTCTCGTCTTCGGCCGGCACGCCGACCTGGCCGAGGAACTGGCGGCGCTTGTCGAAATACTCCTTGACCGTTTCCTGGCCGGTGTCGAAGTCGCGGCGGAGTTCGCGGTTGATGGCCGCGAGCGTGGGCTCGGGGCCGGAGAGCTCGATGGTTTCCTGCCCCGCGAAGCGCAGGCGGCGGAAGCTGCGGCCGGTCGCGTATTCCTCTTTCTTCCCGATCTCGATCTTCGGCGGTGCTTCGAGCTGGCCTGCGTAGCCGTCGCTTGCGCAGGCCTTGTCGCCGCCCGTCGCATCGGTCAGGTTCAACTGGATCGGCAGCGTGGTGGGCGTGCCTTTCACGCTCTTCCAGGTGCCTGAGAGCGTGGTGCCTTTGACGGGGTCCAGCGCCCACAGGCCGGTTTCGCCGCCTTCGCGCCAGAAACTGTCCTTGTCGGAGCGGCCCAGCGCGATCGCCTTCTTGTACTGCTTGTAGAAGTAGCTGCCGCTCGGATAGTCGGAGTTGAAGCAGGCCACGATGGCCTTGGTGCCGAGCGTGCCTTCCCATACGCCCTTGGGCACATCGACGGTACCGGCGGCATGTGCCAGGAGCGGCAGCAGCAGGACAAGGCCACCGAGGCATCGGGCGCGAAGATGTTTCGTCATGGCTTGCGTGCGGAGATCGAATACATGAGCGGAATGCGCGGCATGCCCTCTGGCGGCGCCATGCGGCGGCCGCCGATGTCGCGCATGCCTTCGAAGGGCTTCCAGCCGTTGGCGTACGGGTACTCGTCGAGCCGCTCGATGACGAGGCCGGCCTGCGACAGCGCGGTCGTCACCTGACCCACGCCCCATGTGAACTCGAAGCTCGGGTGGGGGTTCGCGAAGCTCTCCACGCCGCGCTCGTAGCCTTCGCGCACGAGGCCGTCGCCGGATTCGGCCACGTAGTCGCCAACACCTTCCTCGGGCACGGGGGCTTCGTTGAAGTAGTCGTAGTGGAACTTCCAGGCCGGATCGAAGACCAGCGCGAAGGGATGGAACTCGATGAAGACGAAGCGCCCGCCGGGCTCGAGCATCTGCGCCACGCCGCGTGCCCAGGCGCCGATGTCGGACAGCCAGCACAGCGTGCCGTACGAACAGAAGACGATGTGGTGCTTCTCGCCGCGTACCTGCGCGTCGCGGAAGTAGTCGTAGACGTCCGAGCGCACGAAGCGCGCCGCAGTGCCCGACTGCTGCGAGAGCCGCGTCGCGAAGTCGACGGCTTCATCGGAGATATCGACGCCCGTCACTTCGGCGCCGAGGCGCGCGATGCTCAGGCTGTCCTGACCCGCGTTGCACTGCAGGTGCAGCACGCGAAGGCCCTTCACGTTGCCGAGCAGGCCGGCTTCCTCGGGGAAGAGGGTGGAGCCGCCCTTGCGGAAGAAGGCGGCCTGGTCGCCCTTGTGGCTGTTGTGCGCGACGGTGGCCGCGTTCCACGAGAGCCGGTTGGCTTCGTGCAGATCCTGCTTCATGTGGTGGATGCTCTTTGGGTGGGCCAGCCCGCCAGGTTGCGCTCGGCGATGCCAGCGAGCGCGGTGATCCATGCCGGGCTGTCGTTGAGACAGGGGATGTAGCTGAAGGCCTCGCCGCCCGCATGCAGGAAAGCTTCGCGGCCTTCCATGGCGATTTCTTCCAGCGTTTCGAGACAGTCGGCCGGAAAGCCGGGGCAAACCACGTCCACGCGCTTCACGCCTGATGCGCCGAGTTCGCGCAGCGTGGGCTCGGTGTACGGTTCCAGCCACTTGGCCTTGCCGAAGCGCGACTGGAAGGTCACGCGGTACTGCGCGTTCGAAAGACCCAGCCGCGCCGCGAGCAGGCGCGCGGTTTCGAGGCACTGCGCCTGGTACGGATCGCCCAGCGCGATGTTGCGCGCGGGGATGCCGTGGAAGCTCATCAGCAGCACCTCGCCGCGAGCCTCGGTCTTCCAGTGCTTCTCTATGCCCAGGGCCAGCGCGTCGATGTAGGCCGGGTCGTCGTGGTAGTCGTTGACGAAGCGGAACTCGGGCACGCGGCGCTGCTTGCGGCTCCAGGCGTTCACCGCGTCGATCACGCTCGCGGTGGTGGTGCCCGAGTACTGCGGATAGGCCTGCAGCACCAGCACACGGGTGGCGCCTTCGGCCTGCAGCGCGTCGAGCCGGGAGGCGATGGAGGGGCTGGCATAGCGCATCGCGTCGCGCACCGTCAGGCGGTGGCCGCGCTCGCCGAGCCAGCCGGCCAGCAGCGTCGCCTGCTTCTGAGTCCACACCTTGAGCGGCGAGCCTTCTGGCATCCAGATGCTCGCGTACTTGGCGGCCGACTTGGGCGGGCGCGTGCGCAGGATGATGCCGTGCAGGATCGGCGCCCAGACCGCCTTCGGAATCTCGACCACGCGCGGGTCGCCCAGGAAGTCGGTGAGGTAGGGGCGCACGGCGGCCGCGGTGGGGGCGTCGGGTGAGCCCAGGTTGCACCAGAGCACTGCCGTGCGCGGGGTACTCGGGGAGGCGTTCTCTTGGGTCGAAGGCATGCGATATTCTCGGGCATGACTTCCGCTTCCCCGGTGCCTGCGGGCGCCGCGCCTCTCGATCTCAAGCGCATCTCGGCGATCTCCCTGGACCTCGACGACACCCTATGGCCGATCTGGCCGACCATCGAACGCGCCGAGGCCGTGCTGCACCAGTGGCTGCTGCGCGAGGCGCCCAAGACGGCCACCTTGCTGATGACGCCGGGCATCCTGCGCGAGCTGCGCGAAGCCACTGCCAAGGAGCGCTCCGATCTCGCGCACGACCTGAGCGCGCTGCGCCGCGAGTCGATCCGTACGGCACTCGTGCGCGCCGGCGAAGACCCGGCGCTGGCCGAACCGGCCTTCGATGCCTTCTTCGCCGAGCGCCAGCGCGTGACGCTTTACGACGACGCATTGCCGGCGCTGAAATGGCTCAGCGAACGCTATCCGCTGGTGGCGATCTCGAACGGCAACGCCGACATCCAGAAGACGGGCGTGGGCCGCTGGTTCCGCACCGCCTTCAATGCGCGCGCGTTCGGCAGCGGCAAGCCGCATGCACCCATCTTCCGCGCGGCCGCGGCATCGGTCGGTCTGCTGCCCAAGGACGTGCTGCACGTGGGCGACGACGCCGAGCTCGATGTGGTCGGCGCGCTCAACGCCGGCATGCAGGCGGCATGGCTGGTGCGCGATGAGCGGCCCTGGGTGCACGGTGCGCGGCCGCAGCTGATCGTGCCCAACCTGCACGCGTTGTGCATGGCGTTGGGCGGCTGAGGCCCTACCTGAATACCGGGCGGAAAAAGCTGCGTTCGTAGCTGACGATGCAGCGGGTCTCTTCCGCGTACTTGAATGCGGCCTGGCATTCCGCATCCTGCATCGAGTCGGCGCGGTACTTCTCGTAGGCTGCCAGGCTCGGAAAGCTGAACATCGCCAGCGCCACGTTGTTCGTGCCCTCCGACGGCAGGAAGTAGCCGTGGTGCTGGCCGCCGAACTTCTCGACCAGCGGAATCCAGAGCCGGCCGTAGTGCTCGAATTCCTTGAGTTTGTAGGGGTCGACGATGTAGCGCAGGTAGCAGGTGACCATGGCGGTTCGGTGGGTTCCGGTTGGTGGGGTTGAGGGGAGCGCAGGGGTATTGGCGCGGCGCCAGCGGCGAGGCGCCGGGCTGACTATAGTTTCCCGTCCACCCCCATCTCTCTTGCGGCCCCGCGCCGGGCAGGAAACCCGAAGTGCATCTCTCCAACTGGCTCATCTTCTGCAGCGTCACGCTGCTCGTCGTCTTCACCCCGGGTCCGGCCGTGCTGCTCGCGGTCTCGAATTCGATGAGCGTGGGCCCGCGACGGGCGATGATCAGTTCGCTGGGCAACGCGGCAGGGCTCTTCATGGTGTCCGCCGCCGCGATGGCCGGGCTGGGCGTGGTGCTCTCCACTTCGGCCCATGCCTTCATGGTGCTGAAGCTGGCCGGCGCCGCCTACCTGATCTACCTGGGCATCAAGCAATGGCGCAGCCAGGGCAGCGTGTTTGCCGACGTGCAGGGAAGCCAGGGCGCCGCGGCGCCGCGTTCGAGCTGGCGTCTGTTCGGCCATGGGATGACGGTGGCGTTGACCAACCCCAAGGGCATTCTTTTCTTCTCGGCGCTGTTCCCGCAGTTCCTCACGCAGGATGCGCCCATGCTCACGCAGTTCGCGGTGCTGACCGGCACCTTCGCCGCGGCCTCGGTGGTCGCGCATTCGTTCTACGTGCTGCTGGCCCGCCTGCTGCGCAAGCAGCTCTCCGATCCACGCCGCACTCGCATCTTCAACAAGGTCTCGGGCGGAGCCTTCGTGCTGCTGGGGCTGAGCCTGCTGCGGCTGCGCAACAAGACGGCCTGATTCCGCTTTTCTCTCTTCAGTCGAGCCCGAAGCGCTCCCGCAGCGCCGCGCAGAAGTCGGCGGTGCCGCTGATCGAGAGGGTGATGGTGTCGTAGCGAGGGTTGTCCTCGCTCGATTCCTGCAGGTCGCAGTCCCACGTGGCGCCTTCGTCGAGGGCGCCGCACCCATCGGGAAACGTGGCCTCGGCCCAGGCCAGCACCCGGGCGACTTCGGCCCGCACTTCGGGCGTCCTGTCCGGCGGGGTCGATGCCATCGCATCGAAGGTGCCGTGGCCTTCGGTGTCTTCGCTGTAGTCGAAGTCGAGGTAGCGCAGTTCGGTCGTCATGGGGCGAATGCCTTGGCGGCTGCCAGTCCGCTGAGGACAGCGCCTTCGAGGGTGGCGGGGTAAGGGCCTTCGACATAGTCGCCGCAGGCCTGCAGGCCCGGTGCGATGGTCGAAGGCGGCCGCGAGAGGCCCGGCGTGCAGGCGAAGGTGGCTCGCTTCTCGACCACGGTCTGCACGAGCTGCAGGTTCGACTGGCCCAACTGAGCGGCGGCTTGCGCGATGACCTGTTCTTCCAGCACTTCGCGCGACGCCTCGTTCGCGCTCACGACCATCGCGAGCACGCCTTGCAGGCCGCCGAGCTGGCTCCTGTCGAACGCGAATTGGGCCGGTGCCGTGGCCGGATCGCTGCGCAGCGCGAGCATCGGTTCGGCGAGCGGCGTTGCGCCGCGCACGTAGATGGTGGCGATGGCCTCGAAGCGCAGGGCCTCGGTGGTCTCGCACCAAGGGGCCGCAGGCAGGCCGGACGCGCGGACCAGCCGCGCGGCATCCCACGGCGCACAGGCCAGCACGACCTGATCGAAGGCTTCTCCATCGACCAGCCACCGCCCGGCTTCGGATGCGATAGCGCGGGCGCGGGTGCCGATGCGCACGGTGGCGCCGCGCTGCACCAGCCACCGGATGGCGGCGTCGGGCAGCAGGACGCCGAGGTCGGCGCGCGGCAACAGCAGGTCGGCGCCGCCGCTGCCGCTGAAAAGCGCGTCCTTCAGCACGCGCAGGAAGACTTCACCGCTCGACTGCGCCACGGGCGTGTTGAGCGCGGAAACGCACAGCGGCTCGATCAGCTCCCGCATCACGCGCGGCGTGAGGCCGGCGCAGAGATCCGCGACCGTCGTGCCGCTGGTGCAGCGAAAGCCCGAGAGTCGCCAGCCGATCGCGGTGCGAAGCAGTGAAGACTTGTCGCGCCAGGTCCAGCCGCGCGCCGTGAAGATGCCCGCCAGCAGGTCGAGCGGCGCGGGCAGGCGAGGCAGCTTGAGTCCGCCGCCATCGGCAAAACGCAGCGAGAGAGGCAGTCGCAGCAGCGCACCTTCGACATTCACGCCAACATCGCGCATCAGCTGGAGCGTGGCGGTGTATGCGCCGATCAGGATGTGCTGGCCGTTGTCCAACGCCAGCCCATGCATGTTGTCGACCCGCCGCGCCCGGCCGCCCGGCATGTGCGCGGCCTCGAACAGCGTGACGGCATGGCCGAGGCGCGTGGCCTCCACCGCGCAGGCGAGGCCGGCCCAGCCGGCGCCGATGACGGCGACTCTCATGAATGCAGGTACGCGGCGATGAAGCAGCCGCGATCGTCGCCCTCAGCCCCGCGACGCGACGGTGATGCGGCCCCACTTCCAGAAACACCGAGGAACCGGCTTTGCCGGGCCTCAGGTGTTGCCCCCGGTAGGGGGTTGGCGAAGCGACACGAAGTGCGCGGAGCCTGGGGGCGAGTCATATCCGCCCCAGCGCTTGGACCTTCCACGCCAACCAGAACTTGCGCACCGGCGTCAGGCTCACGCGCTGGTTCAGCACCTGGAAGTTGTCGCGCTCTATCTCGCGCAGCAGGGTGCGATAGATGCTGGCCATCATCAGGCCGGGTTTCTGCGAGCGGCGGTCGGCCAGCGGGAGCAGGGCGAGCGCTTCGTCGTAGGCGGCGTGGGCGCGCGCGGCCTGGAACTTCATGAGTTCGACAAAACGGTCGGAGTGCACGCGGTTCAGGAGCTCGTGCGCCTTCACGTCGAACTTCTGCAGTTCGTTGACCGGCAGGTAGATGCGTCCGCGCAGGGCGTCTTCGCCCACGTCGCGCAGGATGTTGGTGAGCTGCAGCGCCAGTCCCAGCTTGTGGGCGTAGGCGGTGGTCTGCGGGTCGGTCTGGCCGAAGATGCGGGCCGCGACCTCGCCGACCACGCCGGCCACCAGGTGGCAGTAGCGCGATAGGCCCTGGAAGTCGAGATAACGGGTCTGTTCGAGGTCCATCTGGCAGCCGTCGATCACCTCGTTGAGCTGGCGCGCCTCGATGCCATAGGCCGCGGCGTGCGGCATCAGCGCCTGCATCACCGGATGGCGCGGCGTGCCCGCGAAGGCCTGCGACACCTCGGTGCGCCACCAGGCGAGCTTGGTGGCGGCCACGCCGGGGTCGCTGACCTCGTCGACCACATCGTCGACTTCGCGGCAGAAGGCATAGAAGGCCGTGATCGCGGCGCGGCGCGGCTTGGGAAGGAACAGGAAGGCGTAATAGAAACTGCTGCCCGAGGCGGCGGCCTTGTCTTGCACGTATTGCTCGGGGGTCATCGGGGAGGCGCTGCTTTCATGGGCCGTGATTGTCTCCGCATCCGCACGGCCTTCCAGAGCAGCACCGGCGCGTCGAGCTTGCCGATGGCGGGGCGCTGCGTGAAGGTGTCGAAGCCCAGGTCCTGGATCTTGTCGAGGATGCGCAGGCCGCCTTGCACCACGAAGCGCAGCTCCCAGCCGGCGCGCCCGGGCAGGCGATGCACGAGAGGCGCGCCCTCGGTCATGAGCTCGCGCGCCCAGTGCGACACGACTGCTATCAGATTGATAGCTTCCTGCGGAGGCTCCGCGCGGGAGAGCGGCGCGAAGACCTTGAAGTTCTCGGGCGTGAGGCCGCGCCGGTCGCAGTCGGTCAGCGGAAAGTAGAAGCGGCCGCGCGGCAGGTCGACGCTCGGGTCCTGCCAGAAATTGATGAGCTGCAGCGCACTGCAGATGGCGTCGCTCTGCGCCAGGGCCTCGGCGTCGTGCACGCCGTAGAGGTGCAGCAGCAGGCGGCCCACCGGATTGGCGGAGCGACGGCAATAGTCGAGCAGTTCGGCGCGGTCGGCGTAGCTGCCGCGGTCGCGGGTTTTCTCGATGTCCTGCATGAAGGCGCTCAGCAGGTCGGCGAGCAGGTCTTCGGGCAGGCCGTGGCGGGCGATGCTGTGGGCCAGCGGGCCGAAAACATGGGGCCAGCGCGACTCCGGGGCGACTTCGCCGTGGGCGGCTGCGGCGAGTTCTTCGCGGTAGGCACGCAGTTCGGCCAGGCGCTCGGCGGGCGAGGCGCTGCCTTCGTCGGCGATGTCGTCCGCGGTGCGCGCGAAGTGGTAGATCGCCGCGATCGGCGGGCGCAGATGCGGCGGGCATAGCCACGAGGCTACGGGGAAGTTTTCGTAGTGCGCCGGCGGCGCTGCGAGGTGGGGAGTGGCGGACACGCCACGATTGTCAGCCACGACGCAATGCCCCGGCACTATGCTCGCAGCGTCGCCACTACGAACTCCCCGCTTCATGAAAGCATCCGCTCCGGCTTCCGGGTCCCAGGTTTCAGCGTACGGCGAGGCGGCGCATCCGGCGGGGCCGGCGCTCATGGTCGCGGCGCTGGGCGTCGTCTTCGGCGACATCGGCACCTCGCCGCTGTACGCCTTCAAGGAAACGATGAACCCGGAGCACGGCGTGCCGTTCACGCCCGACTCGGTGCTGGGGCTGCTCTCGCTGATCTTCTGGGGGCTGATGTTCGTGGTGACGCTGAAGTACGTGGTGTTCGTGCTGCGCGCCGACCACGACGGCGAGGGCGGCATCCTGGCGCTGCAGGCGCTCGCGCGAAGCGCCGTCGCGGGGCCGAAGACGAAGCCGTGGGTCTGGAACGTCATCGGGCTGCTGGGCCTGGTGGGGGCGGCCATGTTCTACGGCGACAGCCTGATCACGCCGGCCATTTCCGTGCTGTCGGCGGTCGAGGGGCTGGAGGTGCAGGCGCCCGTGCTGCAGCGCGCGGTGCTGCCGATCACGGTGGCGATCCTGATCGCGCTCTTCATGGTGCAGAAGAAGGGCACGGGCACGGTGGGCAAGATCTTCGGGCCGGTCATGCTGCTGTGGTTCATCGTGCTGGCGGCGGCCGGTGCGTGGCAGGTGCTGCAGCAGCCGCAGGTGCTGGCGGCGCTCGATCCGCGGCGCGCCCTCGGTTTCCTGATCGAGCACCGGGCGCAGTCGCTGGCGGTGCTGGGCGCGGTGTTCCTGGCTTTCACGGGCGGCGAGGCGCTCTACGCCGACATGGGGCACTTCGGCGCCAAGCCGATCCGGCTGGCGTGGCTCTTCATCGCGCTGCCGGGGCTGGTGCTGAACTACTTCGGGCAGGGGGCGCTGGTGCTGGCGAACCCGGCCGCCATCGACAACCCGTTCTTCCGGCTCTTTCCCTCGTGGGGCGTGCTGCCGATGGTGGTGCTGGCGGCGATGGCCACGGTGATCGCTTCGCAGGCGGTGATTTCGGGTGCCTTCTCGCTCACGGCGCACGCCATGCGCATGGGCTACCTGCCGCGCATGCGGGTCATTCAGACATCCGGCGCGGCCATCGGGCAGATCTACGTGCCGGCCGTCAACTGGCTGCTGATGGTGGGCGTGCTGCTGCTGGTGCTGGGCTTCCGCAGCTCCGGGGCGCTGTCGGCGGCCTACGGCATCGCGGTGTCGATCACGATGGTGACGACCACGCTGCTGGCCGGCATCGTGGCCTGGGGGCTGTGGCGCTGGAACAAGGTGGCGGTGGTGATCGGCGTGGCGGCCTTCGCGGTGGTCGACCTGACCTTCGTGATCGCCAACAGCCTGAAGGTGGCCGAGGGCGGCTGGCTCACGCTGGCGGTGGCTGCCGTGGTGATGGTGCTCTTCACCACCTGGTCGAAGGGGCGCCGGCTGGGGCTGGAAGCGGCCGCGGCGGAGAGCCTGCCGCTGCGGCCTTTCGTCGAATCTCTGGCGCAGCACATGCCGCACCGTGTGAGCGGCACGGCCGTGTTCCTGAACCCCGACGCCACGGCGGTGCCGCATGCGCTGCTGCACAACCTCAAGCACAACCAGGTGCTGCACGAGCAGGTGATCGTGCTGCGCGTGCTGGCCTGCGACACGCCGCGCGTCGACGCGCGCATCCGCATCGAGGCCGAGCAGCTGATGGAGGGCATCTGGATGGTCACGGCGCGCCACGGCTTCATGGAGCGGCCCGACGTGCCGGAATTCATCCGAATCCTGGCCTACCAGAAGACACTGGCGATCGACTCGATGAAGACGTCGTACTTCGTGTCGCGCGCCTCGGTGGGCGAGGAGAACCTGCCGGGCATGAACCCGATCCGGCGCGCGCTCTTCGGCTGGCTGCAGCGCAATGCGGGGCGGGCCTCGGACTACTTCGAACTGCCCGACAACCGCCTCGTGGAGATGGGCCAGCGCACCTAGATTCGGAGGCCGACAGGCCCTAGTGACCAACGGGTCATTGACACTGGTTCACGTTTACCCTAGATTACTAACCAGTGGGTCAGTAATGGCCCGGTTCGTCCTTTCCAGGGTGTCTCATGACCGCTTCCGCCGTCTTCCCGTCCCGCCTCCGCAGCGCCGCCTGGCTGCTGCTTCCCGCCATTTTTCTGGCTGGCTGTTCGCCTAAACCCGCAGCCGAGGACCCGGTCCGCGCGGTCAAGTTCGTGACCGTGGGGGCGAGCGAATTCGACGCCCAGCCCGAGTTCTCGGCCGAGGTGCGGGCGCGCGTCGAATCTCGACTGGGCTTCCGCGTCGGCGGCAAGATCACCAAGCGGCAGGCCGAACTCGGCCAGCACGTGCAGGCCGGGCAAGTGCTGGCCCAGCTCGATCCGCAGGACTATCGTCTCGCCGCAGAGGCGGCACGTGCCCAGCAGGCCGCCGCGCTGACCAATCGCGACCTGGCTGCTGCCGACCTCAAGCGCTACACCGAGTTGCGGTCGCAGAACTTCATCAGCGGCGCAGAGTTGGAGCGCCGCGAAACCACCTGGAAGGCCGCGCAGGCCCAACTCGAGCAGGCACAGGCGCAACTCGCCTCGCAGGGCAACCAGGCCAACTACACGACGCTGGTCGCCGACGTGGCCGGCATCGTCACCGCCATCGAGGCCGAGCCCGGCCAGGTCGTGCAGGCTGGCACGCCGGTCGTGCGCATCGCACAGGACGGCGCGCGCGACGTGGTGTTCGCGGTGCCGGAAGACCGCGCCACGCTGATCAAGACCGGCTCGCCCGTGACGGTGCGCGGCTGGTCCGGCGGCAACGAGCTGCAGGGCCAGGTGCGCGAGGTGGCCGCCAGCGCCGATGCGGTCACGCGCACCTACTCCGTCAAGGTTGCCATCGATGCAGCCGCCGCGCCGCCGCTGGGCGCCACGGTCTACGCCCGCCCGCAGGCGCTGGCGCATTCCGGCGCCACTGTGATGAAGCTGCCGACCAGCGCGCTGCGCCAGGAAGGCAAGGGCACGGCCGTCTGGGTGCTCGACAAGTCGAGCATGACGGTGCGCTCGCAGTCCGTGCAGGTGGCCACGGCAGACGGCAACGAGGCCGTGATCGCCGGCGGCATCTCTCCCGGCATGATGGTCGTGGCCGCGGGCGTGCATGTGCTGTCGCCCGGACAGAAGGTCACGGTCTACCAGTCCCGTGAAGCGGCCGCGGCCGCCGCCAACGCAGGTGCCAAGGAGTCGGCGCAGCCCGTCACGGCTGTTGCGGCGACGAACAAGGAGATCGCAGCGGGTGCCGCCAAATGAGCGGCGGCGCGGCGAACTCCAACGACAAGCCCTCAGGCTTCAACCTCTCCAAATGGGCGCTGGACCACGCGCCCCTCACGCGCTACCTGATGGTGGTGCTGATGGTGCTGGGCGCGTTCGCGTACTTCCAGCTCGGACAGGACGAAGACCCGCCGTTCACCTTCCGCGCGATGGTGGTGCGCACCTACTGGCCCGGCGCCACCGCGCAGCAGGTGGCCGAGCAGGTCACCGACAAGCTCGAACGCACGCTGCAGGAAGCGCCGTACGCCGACAAGATCCGCAGCTACTCGAAGCCCGGCGAGTCGCAGATCATCTTCAACATCAAGGACTCGTCGAAGTCCACCGAGGTTGCCAATGTCTGGTACACGGTGCGCAAGAAGATCGGCGACATGCGGGCCACCTTGCCCGCCGGCGTGCAGGGGCCGTTCTTCAATGACGACTTCGGCGATGTCTACGGCGTGATCTACGCGCTGGAGAGCGAAGGCTTCAGCTACGCCGAGCTCAAGACACTGGCCGACGACGTGCGCCAGCAACTGCTGCGCGTGAAGGACGTGGCCAAGGTCGACCAGTTCGGCGTGCAGGACGAGAAGGTCTACATCGAGATCTCGCAGAAGCGCCTGGCGCAGTTGGGGCTCGACTTCAACGCGGTGCTCTCGCAGCTCGGCTCGCAGAACGCGATCGAAAGCGCGGGCACGATCCAGTCGCCGCTGGACGTGGTGCAGGTGCGCGTCGCCGGCCAGTTCACCAGCGTCGACCAGCTGCGCGAGATGCCCATCCGCGGCAGCTCGGGCAACCAGCTCAAGTTGGGCGACATCGCCGACATCCACCGCGGCTACGTCGATCCGCCCACGGTCAAGATGCACCATCAGGGCAAGGAAGTGATCGGCCTGGGCGTGTCGATGGCCAAGGGTGGCGACATCATCGCGCTGGGCAAGGCGCTGAAGGCCACCGCTGTCACCATCGAGCAGCGCCTGCCGGCCGGCGTGAAGCTGGCGCAGGTGCAGGACCAGCCGGTGGCGGTGGCGAGCTCGGTCAACGAGTTCGTGGGCGTGCTGATCGAGGCCGTGGCCATCGTGCTGGCCGTGAGCATCATCTCGCTGGGCCTGCACAAGGGCGGTCGCTTCGGCTGGTACATCGACATGCGCCCCGGGCTGGTGGTGGCCATCACCATCCCGCTGGTGCTGGCCGTGACCTTCCTGGCCATGAACTACTTCGGCATCGGGCTGCACAAGATATCGCTGGGCTCGCTCATCATTGCGCTGGGCCTGCTGGTGGACGACGCCATCATCGCGGTCGAGATGATGGTGCGGAAGATGGAGGAGGGCTACGACAAGGTCCGCGCCGCCACTTTCGCCTACGACGTGACGGCCAAGCCGATGCTCACGGGCACGCTCATCACCGCGGCGGGCTTCCTGCCGATCGGCATCGCCAAGTCGGTGACCGGCGAGTACACCTTTGCCATCTTTGCCGTGACGGTGATCGCGCTGGTGCTGTCGTGGATCGTCTCCGTGTATTTCGTGCCGTACCTCGGCACGCTGCTGCTCAAGGTGAAGCCGCACGACCCCGATGCGCCGCCGCACGAGCTGTTCGACACGCCGTTCTACAACGCCTTCCGGCGCTCTGTGAACTGGTGCGTGCAGCATCGCTGGACGACCATCGGCGCCACGGTGCTGATCTTCGCGCTGGGCATCTTCGGCATGGGCAAGGTGCAGCAGCAGTTCTTCCCGGATTCGAGCCGGCCGGAGATCCTGGTCGACATATGGTTTCCCGAAGGCACCTCGTTCGCCGCGAACGAGGAAGTGGCCAAGCGCGTCGAGAAACGCCTCATGCAGGAGGCCGGCGTGAGCACCGTCAGTACCTGGATCGGCTCCGGCGTGCCGCGCTTCTATTTGCCGCTGGACCAGGTGTTCCCGCAGACCAACGTGTCGCAGCTGATCGTGCTCGCCAAGGACCTGAAGGTGCGCGAGATCCTGCGCATCAAGCTGCCGCAGGTGCTGGCGCAGGAATTCCCCGAGGTGCGCGGCCGCGTCAAGCTGCTGCCCAACGGCCCACCGGTGCCGTACCCGGTGCAGTTCCGCGTGATCGGGCCTGACCCGGCGCTGCTGCGCGGCCATGCCGACGAGGTGAAGGCCGTGCTGCGCGACAACGCCAACATGCGCGGCGTGAACGACAACTGGAACGAGTCGGTGAAGGTGATCCGCCTGGAGATCGACCAGGCCAAGGCGCGCGCGCTCGGCGTCACCAGCCAGGCCATCGCGCAGGCTTCCAAGACCATGTTCAGCGGCACCACCGTGGGCCAGTACCGCGAGAACGACCTGCTGATCGACATCGTGCTGCGCCAGGCGCCCGACGAGCGCCAGGCCATCTCGGACATCGGCAATGCATACATCCCGACGACCTCGGGCCGTTCGATCCCGCTCACGCAGATCGCCAAGCCGGTGTTCACCTGGGAGCCGGGCGTGATGTGGCGCGAGAACCGCGACTACGCCATCACCGTGCAGGGCGACGTGGTCGAGGGCTTGCAGGGCGCGACCGTGACCGCGCAGCTTCTGCCGAAGCTGCGCGAGCTGGAAGCCGGCTGGGTCGCCGCGGGGCAGGGCGCCTACCGCATCGAGGTGGCGGGTGCGGTGGAGGAAAGCAGCAAGGGCTCGGCGTCCATCGTGGCGGGCGTGCCGATCATGCTGTTCCTGGTGTTCACGCTGCTGATGCTGCAGCTGCACAGCTTCAGCCGCTCGCTGCTGGTGTTCATCACCGGCCCGATGGGCATTGCCGGCGTGGCCGGCGCGCTGCTGGTGCTGAACCGGCCGTTCGGCTTCGTCGCGCTGCTTGGCGTGATCGCGCTGATGGGCATGATCCAGCGTAACGCCGTGATCCTGATCGACCAGATCGAGCTCGACCGCGCGGCGGGCGTGCCGGCATGGGACGCGATCGTCGAATCGGCGGTGCGGCGCCTGCGGCCGATCGTGCTGACGGCGGCAGCGGCGGTGCTGGCGATGATCCCGCTGTCGCGCAGCGTGTTCTGGGGGCCGATGGCCGTCGCCATCATGGGCGGACTGATCGTGGCAACGGTGTTGACCCTGCTTGCCTTGCCCGCGATGTACGCCGCTGCATTCCGTGTGAAGCGCGAGCCGGAAACGCAGCCGATTAGCGTCTAAAATCGCTGGCTGACCGATTTCAAGCGGATGGTCTTTGGCCCACGGGAATCCGTGGCGCGAAAAGCCCGTCCGCTTTTGCATTCACCTGAAAAAAGATTGGCATCGCGCGGGTGGCGAAATTGGTAGACGCACCAGGTTTAGGTCCTGACGTTCGCAAGAACGTGCCGGTTCGAGTCCGGCCCCGCGCACCAGCCCTGCACGTAGCCCGTTCTATCGAGCAGCAATGAAGCCCCGTTCCGCAAGGAGCGGGGCTTTTTCTTTTCCTTTTTCCCGCTCTACCAGTCGCTGCTGCTACTGCTGTCGCTGCTTCCGCTGTCGGAGCTGCTGCTGCTCGAGTCGTCCCACGAGCTCGTGTCGCTGATGCCGAAGTTGTTGTCCACGAAGCTGCGGTCGACCTGCCGCTCCGGCTCCGGGTCGGACGAAGGCCACAGGCTGCTGCCCATCCTGTCGTTGCCGCTGTCGTGGCTGCGGTGGTTGTTGAAGATGTTGGTCGTGCTGCCCCGGTGCTCGTCGGAGCGGTCGCTCAGCATGTGGCGCAGCAGCTCGCCCGCGACCACCGCGCCTACGCCCGCCGCGGCGCCCGCGGCCAGTGCACCGCCGATGCCGGGGCCTTGGCTGGGGGCGGGAGGGGCGGAGCCGTGGTCTCTGTAGTCGTCCGTCCTGCCGTAGCCCATCGACGAATCGCTGGTGGGCCTGGCGAACCTGGTTCCGCTCCCGGCGGGGACAGGCGCCTCGAAGGTGGTGGCGCGGCGGCGCTGCTGGAAGACCACATAGGCGACGACGAACAGCGCCACGATGCCGATCGGCCCCCAGGGGATCGGGCCGGACGACGAGCCCGTGTCCGTCTTGCCGGATGCCAGTGCTGCAGCCGGGCTCGGCGCGGGCGGTGGTTCGGGTTTGGTCTCGACCGGTTTCTCCAGCTTGCGCTCGAGCTTGGCGACCGACTCGGCCTTCGCGAACTTGAGTCCGGGCGACAGCTCCTTGGCCATTGCCAGTTCGTCCCTGGCATCGTCGAGCTCGCCCTTCATTGCAAGAAGCTCGGCGTGCACGTAGCGGGCCTTCGCGCTCTTCGGATGGTTCTTCAGCACCTTCGCGATCATCGCGTCGGCATCGGCCATCCTGCCGTTGCTTGCCGCTTCGTAGATCTGCTGGATGGTCGGCTCCTTCGCCGCTGCGGCCGGTGCCGCGGTGGTCTTGGCCAGCGCGGGCGAAGGCATGCCGAACACGAGGACCAGGGCGAAGGCGAGGGTGAGGGCGGCGAGCAGTCGCTGGAAGAGGATGGGCATTCGTTCCTTGGGGAAATGTCGAATCGCAGCCACTGTAAAGGCGAAATCGGCCATGAATCCGGGCGTGGTGCGCAATCTCTGCTGCAGCCGGTCGCCGGCCCGCTCAAAACGGGCGCTTCCAGCCGATTAGAATCATGGGTTGCCCAGTTTTGCAGGCGGCACGCGTGTGCCTCCGCATAAATCCCGCTAGCGCGTGCAAGTCCTTGATCTGTATCGGTAAAAAGACGCAGGCCCCGCGCAACAGCCCCCTCACAAGGAAGACATCATGACCGTGAACGTTGAAACTCTCGAGAAGCTCGAACGCAAGATCACGCTGACCCTGCCGGTCGGCACCATCCAGTCCGAAGTCGATTCGCGCCTCAAGAAGCTCGCGCGCACCGTCAAGATGGACGGCTTCCGTCCCGGCAAGGTGCCGATGAACGTCGTGGCCCAGCGCTACGGCTACTCGGTGCACTACGAAGTCATGAACGACAAGGTCGGCGAGGCCTTCTCGCAAGCCGCCAACGAAGCCAAGCTGCGCGTTGCCGGCCAGCCCCGCATCACCGAGAAGGAAGATGCGCCCGAAGGCGAACTGGCCTTCGACGCGATCTTCGAAGTGTTCCCCGACGTCAAGATCAACGACCTGTCGGGCGCCGAAGTCGAGAAGCTCTCGGCCGAAGTCGGCGAAGACGCCATCGACAAGACCCTGGACATCCTGCGCAAGCAGCGCCGCACCTTCGCCCAGCGCGCGCAAGACGCCGTGGCCCAGGACGGCGACCGCGTGACGGTCGACTTCGAAGGCAAGATCGACGGCGAGCCCTTCCAGGGCGGCAAGGCCGAAGACTTCCAGTTCGTCGTCGGCGAAGGCCAGATGCTCAAGGAATTCGAAGACGCCGTGCGCGGCATGAAGTCGGGCGACAGCCGCACCTTCCCGCTGTCGTTCCCGGCCGACTACCACGGCAAGGACGTGGCCGGCAAGCAGGCCGACTTCCTCGTGACCGTGAAGAAGATCGAAGCCTCGCACCTGCCCGAAGTCAACGAGCAGCTCGCCAAGTCGCTCGGCATCGCCGAAGCCACTGTCGAAGGCCTGCGCGCCGACATCAAGCGCAACCTCGAGCGCGAAGTGAAGTTCCGCCTGCTGGCCCGCAACAAGAACGCCGTGATGGACGCCCTGGTGGCCAACGCCGAGCTCGACCTGCCGAACGCCAGCGTGCAGTCGGAAGTCAGCCGCATGGTCGAAGGCGCCCGCGCCGAACTGAAGCAGCGCGGTATCAAGGACGCCGACAAGGCCCCGATCCCCGACGAAGTGTTCCGTCCGCAAGCCGAGCGCCGCGTGCGCCTGGGCCTGGTGGTGGCCGAGCTGGTGCGTGCCAACAACCTGCAAGCCAAGCCCGAGCAGATCAAGGCCCACATCGACGAGCTGGCCGCCAGCTACGAAAAGCCGGCCGACGTGGTGCGCTGGTACTTCAGCGACAACAACCGCCTGGCTGAAGTCGAAGCCGTGGTCATCGAGAACAACGTGACCGATTTCGTCCTCGGCAAGGCCAAGGTCAACGAAAAGTCGGTGTCGTTCGACGAACTGATGGCTCAGCAGCAGGGCTGATTTCCGTCTCCGCCCGCTACGCCGATGGGGCTTGTGCTTTGCGGCACGAGCCCCATTTCACTCAGGCGTACAGTTCATAAACAGCGAACGATCCCATTTCTCGGAGAGCAAATTCATGAGCGCACAGGAAACCCAGGCCCTCGGCATGATCCCGATGGTCATCGAGCAATCGGGCCGCGGCGAGCGGTCTTATGACATCTATTCGCGTCTCCTCAAGGAGCGCATCATTTTCCTGGTGGGCGAGGTCAACGACCAGACCGCCAACCTCGTGGTGGCCCAGTTGCTCTTCCTCGAGAGCGAGAACCCGGATAAGGACATTTCCTTCTACATCAATTCCCCGGGCGGCAGCGTGAGCGCCGGCATGGCCATCTACGACACCATGCAGTTCATCAAGCCCGACGTGTCGACCATGTGCCTGGGCTTCGCGGCCAGCATGGGCGCCTTCCTGCTGGCGGCCGGCGAGAAGGGCAAGCGCTTCTCGCTGCCCAACTCGAAGATCATGATCCACCAGGTGCTCGGCGGCGCACGCGGCCAGGCCACCGACATCGAGATCCACGCGCGCGACATCCTGCGCACCAAGGACCAGATGAACCGCATCCTGGCCGAGCGCACCGGCCAGCCGCTGGAGAAGGTCAAGGCCGACACCGAACGCGACTATTTCCTCACGGCCGACGAGGCCAAGGACTACGGCCTCGTGGACCAGGTCGTCGCCAAGCGCGGTTGAACGCCGGCGCCGAGGGCGCCAAATGGCAAAAAACGGCGTTTTCCACACGGGAAACGCCGTTTTTGTTTAGTTATCATTGTCCCTACCCTGTAACGAGGCAAAAGTCCATGGCCGATAAAAAAGGCTCCTCCAGCGAAAAAACGCTTTATTGCTCGTTCTGCGGCAAGAGCCAGCACGAGGTCAAGAAGCTGATCGCGGGCCCTTCGGTCTTCATCTGCGACGAGTGCATCGACCTTTGCAACGAGATCATCCGCGACGAACTCCCGGCGGGTGAAGAAGCGCGCGAGGCACGCAGCGACCTGCCGACGCCGCTCGAAATCAAGACCAACCTCGACAACTACGTGATCGGCCAGGAGCCGGCCAAGCGCATGTTGTCGGTGGCCGTCTACAACCACTACAAGCGCCTGCGCCACAAGGAAAAGGCCAAGGGCGACGATGTGGAGCTCAGCAAGAGCAACATCCTGCTGATCGGCCCCACGGGCTCGGGCAAGACGCTGCTGGCGCAGACGCTGGCGCGCATGCTCGACGTGCCTTTCGTGATGGCCGACGCCACCACGCTGACTGAAGCCGGCTACGTGGGCGAGGACGTCGAGAACATCATCCAGAAGCTGCTGCAGAGCTGCAACTACGAGGTCGAGCGCGCCCAGCGCGGCATCGTCTACATCGACGAAATCGACAAGATCTCGCGCAAGTCGGACAACCCCTCGATCACCCGCGACGTGTCGGGCGAGGGCGTGCAGCAGGCGCTGCTGAAGCTCATCGAAGGCACCATGGCCAGCGTGCCGCCGCAGGGCGGGCGCAAGCACCCGAACCAGGACTTCCTGCAGATCGACACGACCAACATCCTGTTCATCTGCGGCGGCGCCTTCGCCGGCCTCGAGAAAGTCATCGAAAACCGCACCGAGGCCTCGGGCATCGGCTTCGGTGCATCGGTCAAGAGCAAGCAGCAGCGCAGCATCACCGAGGTGTTCCGCGAAGTCGAACCCGAAGACCTGATCAAGTTCGGCCTGATTCCCGAACTCGTGGGCCGCATGCCCGTGGTCGCGTCGCTCGCGGAACTCAGCGAGGATGCGCTGGTCCAGATCCTGACCGAGCCCAAGAACGCCGTGGTGAAGCAGTTCACCAAGCTGCTGCAGATGGAAGGCGTGGACCTCGAGATCCGTCCGGCGGCGCTCAAGGCCATTGCCCGCAAGGCGCTGGCCCGCAAGACCGGCGCGCGCGGTTTGCGTTCGATCCTTGAACAGTCGCTGATCGACACCATGTTCGAGTTGCCGAACGCGACCAATGTCGACAAGGTGGTGGTCGAGGAATCGACCATCGACGAAAACAAGCCCCCGCTGCTCGTGTACCGCGAAGCGGCGAAAAAGGCTTAAAGCCAAAGACGCGAAGGATTTGCATGTCTGGCCACACCCCCTTGCCCCCCGAAGCCCTCGACCTGCCGCTGCTGCCGCTGCGCGACGTCGTGGTGTTTCCCCACATGGTGATTCCACTGTTCGTGGGTCGCCCCAAGAGCATCAAGGCGCTCGAGCTGGCCATGGAGGCCGAGCGCCGCATCATGCTGGTGGCCCAGAAGGCCGCGGCCAAGGACGAGCCCTCCGTCGAGGACATGTTCGAGGTCGGCTGCGTCTCGACCATCCTGCAGATGCTCAAGCTGCCTGACGGCACGGTGAAGGTGCTGGTCGAGGGTCAGCAGCGCGCCCGCGTGAACCGCATCGATGACGGCGAGACCCATTTCTCGGCCAACGTGACGCCGGTCGAGGCGACCGAAGGCGGCGAGAAGGGCACCGAGGTCGAGGCGCTGCGCCGCGCGGTGATGCAGCAGTTCGACCAGTACGTCAAGCTGAACAAGAAGATCCCGCCCGAGATCCTCACCTCGATCTCGAGCATCGACGACCCGGGTCGCCTCGCGGACACCATCGCCGCTCACCTGCCGCTCAAGCTCGACAACAAGCAGGCCGTGCTCGACCTCGACGACGTCAAGGCGCGCCTGGAAAACCTGTTCGGCCAGCTCGAGCGCGAAGTCGACATCCTGAACGTCGACAAGAAGATCCGTGGGCGCGTGAAGCGCCAGATGGAGAAGAACCAGCGCGACTTCTACCTCAACGAGCAGGTCAAGGCCATCCAGAAGGAGCTCGGCGAAGGCGAAGAGGGCGCGGACATCGAGGAGATCGAGAAAAAGATCAAGCTCGCGAAGATGTCCAAGGAAGGCCTGAAGAAGGCCGAGGGCGAGCTCAAGAAGCTCAAGCTCATGTCGCCCATGTCGGCCGAGGCCACCGTGGTGCGCAACTACATCGACGTGCTGATCGGCCTGCCCTGGAGCAAGAAGACCAAGATCAAGCACGACCTGGCCAATGCCGAGGCGGTGCTCAACGCAGACCACTACGGCCTGGAGAAGGTCAAGGACCGCATCCTCGAATATCTCGCGGTGCAGCAGCGCGTGGACAAGGTCAAGGCGCCGATCCTGTGCCTCGTGGGGCCTCCGGGCGTGGGCAAGACCTCGCTGGGGCAGTCGATCGCCAAGGCGACCGGCCGCAAGTACACCCGCATGGCGCTGGGCGGCATGCGCGACGAAGCCGAGATCCGCGGCCATCGCCGCACCTACATCGGCGCGCTGCCGGGCAAGGTGCTGCAGGGGCTGAGCAAGATCGGCACGCGCAATCCGCTGTTCCTGCTCGACGAGATCGACAAGCTGGGCACGGACTTCCGCGGCGACCCGTCGAGCGCTCTGCTCGAGGTGCTCGACCCCGAGCAGAACCACACCTTCGGCGATCACTACGTGGAAGTCGACTTCGACCTGAGCGACGTGATGTTCGTCGCCACCTCGAACTCGATGAACATCCCGCCGGCGCTGCTGGATCGCATGGAAGTCATCCGCCTCTCGGGCTACACCGAGGACGAGAAGACCAACATCGCGATCAAGTACCTGCTGCCCAAGCAGATGAAGAACAACGGCGTGAAGGACGACGAGCTCGCCGTCACCGAAGAGGCCGTGCGCGACATCGTGCGCTACTACACGCGTGAAGCGGGCGTTCGTTCGCTCGAGCGCGAGCTGTCGAAGATCTGCCGCAAGGTGGTGAAGGGCCTGCTGCTCAAGCAGCTCACGCCGAAGGTCACGGTCACCGGCGCGAACCTCAACGACTTCCTCGGTGTGCGCAAGTTCACCTTCGGCCTTGCCGAGAAGCAGAACCAGGTGGGCCAGGTGGTCGGCCTCGCGTGGACCGAAGTCGGCGGCGACCTGCTGACGATCGAAGCGGTCACCATGCCGGGCAAGGGCGTGATCAGCCGCACCGGTTCGCTGGGCGACGTGATGAAGGAATCGGTCGAGGCCGCGCGCACGGTGGTGCGCAGCCGCTCGCGCCGCCTGGGCATCAAGGACGAGGTGTTCGAGAAGCGCGACATCCACATCCACGTGCCCGATGGCGCGACGCCGAAGGACGGCCCGAGCGCGGGCGCTGCGATGACGACGGCCTTCGTGTCGGCGCTCACGGGCATTCCGGTGCGCGGCGACGTCGCGATGACGGGCGAGATCACGCTGCGAGGCGAGGTCACGGCCATCGGCGGCCTGAAGGAAAAGCTGCTGGCGGCCCTGCGTGGCGGCATCAAGACGGTGCTGATCCCGGAAGAGAACGCCAAGGACCTGCAGGACATTCCCGAGAACGTGAAGAACGGCCTCGAGATCGTGCCCGTGAAGTGGATCGACAAGGTGCTCGAGATCGCTCTCGAGAAAACGCCTGAGCCGCTGTCCGATGAAGAAGTGGCTGCATCCGCCGCTGCAATGGCCGAACTGGCCAAGCAGCGCGGCAGTTCGCCGGCTTCCGAAGGTTCGGTCAAGCACTGATCGAACATTGCAGAAGTTGCGGGACCTTGAAAAATTGGTATATACTTCAAGGCTCGAAACGCGGGAATAGCTCAGTTGGTAGAGCGCAACCTTGCCAAGGTTGAGGTCGAGAGTTCGAGACTCTTTTCCCGCTCCAGTTTTGAAAAAGGGAAGCTCCAGCTTCCCTTTTTTTCGCTAGTTCGATTTCGTATTTCTGCGTGGCGCGATAGCAAAGCGGTTATGCAACGGATTGCAAATCCGTCTAGTCCGGTTCGACTCCGGATCGCGCCTCCACTCTCTCGGTTCAACAGATTCGACCCCGAACACCAAGCCCCGCCAACCAACGTTGCCGGGGCTTGTTTTGTTTGGGTTATCGTCGATGTCCAACCTGACGCCCGGATGGTGAAATTGGTAGACACATCGGACTTAAAATCCGCCGCTTCCTTAATCGGGGCATACGGGTTCGACCCCCGTTCCGGGTACCAACTTACAAGGGAGCATTAGATGCCTCGCTACAACGCTCCATTTGAAATTCATGTGCATGGCGACGTGCCGCTGCGTTCGGACGTGAGCTTCGAGCAGATCCAGGAAGCGCTCAAGCCGCTGTGGAAATACGCCGGCGCCAAGTCGCTGGCCGACGGTGCGACCAGCTCCTACGAGGAAGAACCCGGCATCCGCTACGAGCAGAAGGACCACATGCTCCAGATGTGCTGGACCGTGGCCGGCGATGAAGACTTCCGCCAGGCGCTCGACGAGATGTGCATGGGCCTGAACGAGCTCTCCGAGCGCGGTGCAGCCATCGAGGTCACCTTCTACGACACCGACTTCGACGAGGAAGAGGGCGACCCCGAAGAGGAATCGCGCGACGACTTCATCATGCTGTTCGTCGGTCCGAACCCGGCCGCGATCATGCAGGTGCAACGCGACCTGCTCGTGGAAGACGTCGTCAACCTCATGGAGCGTCACTTCGACGGCTCCGAGCTGGGCGGCGTGGTCGCCGAGATCGATCGTCTCTTCAGCGACCGTTTCGATGCACTCGTGAACTCGCTCGAAATCGGCAAGCGCCCGCGCGGCACCGGTGGTCCGGGTAGCGGGGGCAGCGGCGGTGGCCACGGCGGCGGCCGCCGTCCACGCCACCTGCACTGAGCGGCCGACGCCGATTCGGCTGCAGCCCCCGGCTTCGCGCATGGCCTTGTTTCCCGCCTCCGCGCTGCAGCCGGGCGTGCGCAAGCGCGAGGTGTTCGGCTGGGCGATGTACGACTTCGCCAACTCGGGCTACACCACCGTTGTCATCACTGCGGTGTTCGCCGCCTACTTCGTGGGCGGCATCGCCAAGGGCGCGCCATGGGCCGCTTTCGCCTGGACGGCCGCGCTGAGCACCTCCTACGCCATCGTGATGCTCACGATGCCTGCCATCGGCGCATGGGCCGACCTGCGCGCGGCCAAGAAACGGGTGCTGGTTCTCGCGACGCTGGGCTGCGTCCTCGCGACGGCGGCGCTTGCCGTCACCCCCAGCTTCACCGGCTCCGGCGGCGTTGCCCTCGCGATGGCGCTGATCGTCGTCTCCAACGCCTTCTATTCCTACGGCGAGTCCCTCACGGGCGCCTTCCTGCCCGAGCTCGCCACGGCCGAGGGCATGGGCAAGGTGAGCGGATGGGGCTGGGCCTTCGGCTACGTCGGCGGCATGCTGGCGCTGGGCATCTGCCTGGCCTACGTGCTGTGGTCTCAATCCAGGGGCCTGCCGGCGGCGCACTTCGTGCCGGTCACGATGCTGATCACGGCCGCCATCTACGGGCTCGCTGCCTGCGCCACTTTCGCGTTGCTGCCCGAGCGTGCGCAGCCCCGGACCACAAATGCAGAGCTCGGCGCCTGGCAGCAGCTGCTTGCCACTTACCGACAGGCGCGGGCGTATCGCGACTTCATGTGGCTGCTGGCCTGCACGGTCTGCTACCAGGGTGGCGTGGCGGTGGCCATCACGCTCGCAGCCATCTATGCGGAGCAGGTGATCGGCTTCGTGGCGAGCGAGACGATGGTGCTGATCTTCGTGCTCAACATCGCGGCCTCGCTGGGCGCTTTCGGGTTCGGCTACGTGCAGGACCGCATCGGCCACAAGATCTCGCTGGCCGGCACGCTGGTCGCGTGGATCGCGGTCTGCGTGATCGCCGCGATGGTCACGACCAAAGGCGGCTTCTGGTGGGCCGCGACCATCGCCGGACTGGCCATGGGATCGAGCCAGTCGGCCGGCCGCGCGATGACAGGCTACCTTGCGCCGCCGCGCCAGCTCGCCGAGTTCTTCGGTCTATGGACCTTCGCGACACGGCTGGCGAGCATCGTCGGTCCGCTGAGCTTCGGCGCCATCACCTGGATGACCGGCGGCAACCAGCGCATCGCGATCCTTTCGACCACTGTGCTGTTCGTGGCGGGGCTGTTGCTGCTGCTGCCGATCGACATGCAGCGCGGCCGTCAGGCCGCGCTGCGCGCCTAGCCGCTCTCGCTCAGGGCAGCTTGTCGCCGAACAGGCTGTCGTTGGTCAGCGGCCAGCCGACCTCCGGCGCGTAGCGGATTGTCCAGTTCGCCGGGTTCTTCACGCGGGCTGCGAAGGCGGTCAGGTCCGAACGGTCGAGCGAGCCGGTGTAGATCGCGTTGGTCTGGTTGGCGGGGCTCACCGTAAAGCTGAAGGCGGTGCCGGCGGTGGTGACTGCGTCGGGAATCGTGCCCGCGGTGCCACCCAGCGTGATGGTCGCAAGGTAGTCCCCAACGGCGGTGATCTGCCCCGCCACGCCGTCGCCCAGGCCGGCGATGGTGCCGCCCGCGATGGCATAGACGGTTTCCGACTTGCCGATGCCGCCCGGCGACCCGAGCGTGAAGCCCTTGTCCGCGATCGGATTGCCCGTCACGTCGGTCTGGATCGTCACGATGGTGCCGGCCGGCAGGTTGCGGTCGGCGGTCCAGAAGAAGGCCGTCTCGTTGGTGATGCCCGTGAACTCGTTCGTGCCCGACTTGCGGTCGCGGTCGGTGAAGAGCACCTTCGTGCCGCCGTTCACCGCCTTCAGCAGCACAAAGGCGTAGGCGTCGGGCGCCTCGGCATTGGCTGCCATGAAAAGCAGGTCGCCGGCCACGAGCGTCGAGGCTCCGTCGGTCGTAGTGAAGCTCAGCTTCGTCGCGTCGCTGATGCCGGCGAAGGCGTTGCCGGCAGGGTCGGTGATGGCGTTGCCGTCGATCGTGACGTAGTAGCCGCTGCTGGCTGCGAGTGGTGCCGTCGGGATCAGCTTCAGCTTGTTGAAGGCCACCTGCAGGCGGGTGCTGGGGCTGTTGGCGTGGAAGGTCTCGACCACGCTGCCGTCGGCCTTGTGCAGCACGATGCTGCCCGAGCCCAGGCGCACGGCCTCGTTGAACGAGAGCGTGATCGAGGCGTCGAGGTTGACGCCCACGAGGCCGGCCGGCGAAGCCTTCTTCAGCAGCGGCGCGGTGGTGTCCACCAGCGGCGCGCCGAGGCGCACCACAAAGCCGTCGAACTTCTGGTCGGCGGCGGGCAAGTCCTTGGAGGCCGTCTTGCCGTCCCACTTGGTGTCGCCGTTGTCCAGCAGCAGCTGGACCTGCGTGCCGGCCTTCACCGGGCCCGGCACCTCGACGACGGACTCGAAGCTGCCGCCGGTTTCCTTGGCCAGCGCATCGAGGTTGTTCGACAGCTCGACCGGCGCGCTGTTCGGATTGCCATCCCACGCGAACAGCGCGAAGTTGCGGTCCACGTCCGGGCTCGCGGCGCCCGCGGGGCCTGCAACGATCAGGTAGTTGCCGTCGGTGCCCTTGTCGATCGAGCGGATGCCGCGGCCGCCCAGTTCGAGCTCAATGGGTGCGCCGAAGGTGGCCTGCGTGGCGGTGCCCGCGACCAGCGCCGCGTAGTTCTGCACCGGCACGATCAGCGCCTTGGAGCGCACCGTGGTGCCCGTCTGCGGTGCGCGGAAGCCGAGCCACAGCGCGGTGTCGCCCGGCGAGCTGGTCATGCCTTCGATGGAGAAGCCGTCGACCCGCTCGGGCACGATGCCGGCGGCCGCCGATACGGCGAAGCCGAAGCGGTTGGCTCCGAGGCCGTGCGCGTTGCCGGAGTCCCAGGCGATGAGCTGGGCCTCGAGCAGCGCGAACTGGCCGACGTAGCTGAACGTGGTTGCCGCGCCCGTGCCGGTGACCTTGACCGCGAACAGGTGCGAGCGGTCGGCCGCCGCGTCGGCGCCGTCTTTCTTGTTGCTGTTGGAGCCGGTGAAGTACAGCGTGTCGCCGACGCGGGTGCCGGCCTCGAGGTCGAGCTCCTTGGTCAGCTTGGGGCCTTCGAGCTCGTAGCTCCATTCCTTCACCGCGGCGCCGCCGCCGCGCGGGTAGACGCGCAGCACGTTGGCCTCGTCGTCCGCCACGATCATGAAGTTGTCGGGCAGCGCGAGGGCGGTCGATGCGTCGGAAGAACCCTTGGTGGTGCCCGCATTGGGCGTGAATCGCGCCTTGGAGACGAGCTGGTCCGGCTCAGGCTGCGCGGCGGGCGGTTGTGCCGGCGGCTGTGCGGCCGGCGGTGCGGAGCTGGCCGGCGGAAAGATCGCGCCGAAACCGGAGCCGCCACCTCCGCCTCCGCAGGCACTCAGTGCCAGCGCGAGCGCGCCGGCGAGCATCAGGGGCTTGAAGGGAATGCGGGCTTGGGAAGATGAGTTCATTGTGCGCGGCAATACTTTTTGACAAACCGCGCATGCTGGTACTTTTGTGTGACGGCCCGGTGAAAAACGGGCCGCAGATCAGGCTCCCGTCAGGGGACTTGCTGCTGGAGCGACTTCGGCACCTTGAAGCGCTCGCCGTCGTAGCGCAGCGTGACGGTGTTGAACTTCGGGGACAGCGCCTTCTCGACACAGCCCTGGTCTTCGACCTCCTGCGCGCGGCTTTGCAGCAGCGTGCGCGACAGCTGCAGGTCGGCAAAGCCGCTGCTGCTGCCCTTGCCGATCGACAGCATCGAGCGCAGCTTCTCGAAGTGCCCCGTACAGGTGGAGTCCCATCCGCCGTGGTCGTGGTCGAGCTCGATCTCCTGCAGCACCTGGCGCAGCTGCTTGCCGTGGTGCACGTAGAGTCGCACCGTCTCGCTCGCCAGCGGGCTGCCGGGGCCGTTGCTGCCCCTGTAGCGCACGCGCAGCCCGAAGGCGCGCGCCTCGGGCGACAGCACGTAGCGCGAGGTGTCGATGCGGATGTCCTGGATCGACGTGGTGGCGTCCTCGTCGAGCGCCTCGGACTGCAGCAGCCGGCCGATCACGCTGTCGCGGTCGGTGTTGCCGTTGTCGGGGCGCTGGATCAGCAGGATCTCGAGGTCGAACACCTTGGCGCCGCGGTCGGTGGTTTCGCGTGGCATCGGCAGCACGACGATGCTGCGCCCCGGAAAGGCCGGCCACACCTTGCAGGCCGCGAGCCGCTCGTCGAGCTGGCGGTTGGGGTGCAGCTTGGCATGCATGCGCTCTGCAAGGCCGCTTTCGCAGGCCGCATGGCTCAGGCCCGCGGCCGAGAGGCCCAGGAGGAAGAGGGCGGCGTGGCGCAGCAGCAGGCGCATGGCTGGGTTCAGGCCGTGGCGGCCGCGGAAAGCCCGAGCCACTTGGCGGCCGCAGCTTCGAGCACGGCGACGTTGCCGCTGCTCTGCAGCAGGAGGCTGCCGGTAGCGCCCGTGCCGTCGGCAAGCCGCCCTGCGGACGCGAGCAGGCGCCGCGTCTGCTGCGCGACCGGCACGCCCGTGTCGATGAAGCGCAGCGTGGCCGGCGCATGCTTGCCCAGCTCGTCCTTCACCAGCGGATAGTGGGTGCAGCCGAGCACCACCGTGTCGACTTCGCCGGGCCCGTCGCCGAAGGGGCCGGCCTCGGCCATGTAGCGCTCGCTCAGCGCCGCGATGCCGGCCGCGTCGAAGCCTTCGATGGCCTTCACCAGGCCGTCGCAAGGCACCGGCCTGACGTCGGCCGATCCGGCGAAGGAGGCGCGCAGGGTTGCGTACTTCGCGCTTGCCAGCGTGCCGCGCGTGGCGAGCACCGAGATGCGCCCCGTGCGGCTCGCGGCCACGGCGGGCTTGAGGCCGGGCTCCAGGCCCACGATCGGCAGGTCGGGGTGATCCGCCCGAAGCAGGTGGATGGCGGCGGTGGTGGCCGTGTTGCAGGCCACCACCAGCGCCTTGATTCCGTGCTCGCGCAGCAGGTGTTCGACCACCGCGCGCGAGCGCTCGATCACGTAGGCGTCTCCGCGTTCGCCGTACGGCGCATAGGCCGTGTCGGCGAAATAGACGAAGTTCTCGTGCGGCAGCTCGGCCCTCAGCGCGGCCAGCACGCTGAGCCCGCCGACGCCGCTGTCGAAGACGCCTACCGGGTTCAAGCTTCTTCCATCATGATGGTCTTGAACTCGCCCGTGGCAATGCGCTTCTGCCACTCGGCCGGGCCGGTGATGTGCGCGCTGGTGCCGCCGGCGTCGACCGCCACCGTCACGGGCATGTCGACCACGTCGAATTCGTAGATGGCTTCCATGCCCAGGTCCTCGAAGCCCACCACCTTGGCGGTCTTGATCGCCTTGCTCACCAGGTAGGCGGCGCCGCCCACGGCCATGAGGTAGGCGCTCTTGTGCTTCTTGATGGCCTCGATGGCGACCGGGCCGCGCTCGGCCTTGCCGATCATGGCGATCAGGCCGGTCTGCGCCAGCATCATCTCGGTGAAGCCGTCCATGCGCGTGGCGGTAGTGGGGCCTGCGGGGCCCACGGCCTCGTCCTTCACCGGGTCGACCGGGCCGACGTAGTAGATGACGCGGTTGGTGAAGTCCACCGGCAGCTTCTCGCCCTTGGCCAGCATGCCCTGGATGCGCTTGTGGGCGGCGTCGCGGCCGGTGAGCATCTTGCCGTTGAGCAGCAGCGTGTCGCCCGGCTTCCAGCTCGCCACTTCGGCGGGCGTGAGCTGGTCGAGGTCGACGCGCTTGCTCTTCTTCTCGTCGGGGGCCCAGTTCACGTCGGGCCACAGGTCGAGCGAGGGCGCCTCGAGGTAGACCGGGCCGCTGCCGTCCATCGTGAAGTGCGCGTGGCGCGTGGCCGCGCAGTTGGGGATCATCGCCACGGGCTTGCTCGCCGCGTGCGTGGGGTACATCTGGATCTTGACGTCGAGCACGGTGGCCAGGCCGCCCAGGCCCTGCGCGCCGATGCCCAGCGCATTGACCTTCTCGTACAGCTCGACGCGCAGCGCCTCGACCTTGCTCAGCTCTGCGCCCGAGTTCTTCTTGGCCAGCAGCTCGTGCATGTCGAGGTCGTCCATCAGGCTTTCCTTGGCCATCAGCGCGGCCTTCTCGGCGGTGCCGCCGATACCGATGCCCAGCATGCCCGGCGGGCACCAGCCGGCGCCCATGGTCGGCACGGTCTTGAGCACCCAGTCAACCACGCTGTCGCCGGGGTTGAGCATGACCAGCTTGCTCTTGTTCTCGCTGCCGCCGCCCTTGGCCGCGACCGTGACCTCGAGCTTGTCGCCCGGAACGATCTCCGTGAAGATCACCGCGGGCGTGTTGTCCTTGGTGTTCTTGCGGTCGAACTGCGGATCGGCCACGACCGAGGCGCGCAGCGTGTTGTCGGGGTGGTTGTAGCCCCGGCGTACGCCTTCGTTGATGGCGTCGTCCAGACTGCCGGTGAAGCCGCCCCAGCGCACGTCCATGCCCACCTTGAGGAACACGTTGACGATGCCGGTGTCCTGGCAGATCGGGCGCTGGCCCGTGGCGCTCATCTTGCTGTTGGTCAGGATCTGCGCAATGGCGTCCTTGGCCGCGGGGCTCTGCTCGCGCTCGTAGGCGCGGGCCAGGTGGGAGATGTAGTCGGCGGGGTGGTAGTAGCTGATGTACTGCAGCGCGGCGCTGATCGATTCGATCAGGTCGGCCTGCTGGATCGTGGTCGTCATGGTGGGGGGCTTTATAGGAGTGTGGAAACGCCCCCCGATTATCTCAGCCGCCGCGCCTACCCCGCTTACCTTGCGGCGGCCCGGGCTTGCTCCACCCAGCCGTCGAACAGCTGCTGGTGCGCCCGGATCCACCCGTCGGCGTGGCGCTCCACGTCCTGCTGCGTGTTGGCGCCCTGGCTCATGCGCAGGTTCTGGGCATTGATGTCGCCGATCGGCAGCTTCATCACCTCGAAAAGCTTGCCCGCCGCCGGGTTCTTCTCGACGAAGGCCCGGTTGGCCACGATCTGCTCCTCGTTGGCCTGGAAGCCGTAGTTCTTGCCATTGGGCAGCTTCGTGTCTACGTTGCCGCCGTTGGCACCATCACCCTGCGAGGAAGAGAAGGGCACCTGCAGCCACACCACGTCCGCCCCCGGGCGCAGCACGGCGCTGACCCAGTACGGCGTCCACGTGTAGTAAAGCACCGGCTTGTCCTGCTTGAAGCGGGCGATGGTGTCGGCCATCAGCGCGGCGTAGCTGCCCTGCTTGTGCGTGACGGTGTCGCGCAGCTGGTAGGCCGTCAGGTGGTTCTCGATGGCCAGTTCGCAGCCCCAGCCGGGGTTGCAACCCGTCAGGTCGGCCTTGCCGTCGCCGTCGATGTCGAACAGCTTCGCGATGGCCGGGTCCTTCAGCTGCGCGATGTTGGTGATGCCGTATTGCTCGGCCGTCTTGCGGTCGATCAGGTAGCCCTGCACCGCGCCTTCGGAGTACACGCCCTTGCGCCACAGCCTGGCGTCGCCGCCGCTGTTCCTGTAGAAGTCGGCGTGCAGCAGGCTCCAGTGGTGGGCCATGAAGGTGGCGTCGCCGTTGGCGATGGCCAGATGCTCGGTGGCGGGCTCCAGGTCCTTCATGGGCTCGACCTTGTAGCCCAGCTTCTCGAGGCCGCGCATCACCAGCAGCGTTTGGAAGGCTTCCTCGGCGAGCGAGCTCTTCAGCGGCTGCACGGTGATGCCCTTGCCGGGCAGCTCGCTGGCGGCCTGGGCGGCCATGCCCGAGGCCAAGAAGGCGAGGGCGAGCAGGCCGCGTGCGATGAATCGGGTCTTCTTGTTCGTGCTGTTCATGTGGCGGGGTCCTCCGTTCATCGGGCCTGGGCGGAAAGGGCGGGCGCCGGCTCGGCGTCGGCGCGGCCGGGTGCCACGGCGCGCTGCAGCGTCCGCAGTGCGAGGCCCACCGGCCCCGTGTGCCACCAGCGGCGGCCGCCAGCGCGGCGCGACTTGCCCATGGCCTGCGTCAGGCGGTCCAGCGAGATCGCCAGCAGCACGATGCCCAGGCCGCCCACGGTCGCCAGGCCCATGTCGAGCCGGCCGATGCCGCGCAGCACCATCTGGCCCAGGCCGCCCACGGCGATCATCGAGGCGATGACCACCATCGACAGCGACAGCATCAGCGCCTGGTTGATGCCCGCCATGATCGAGGGCATGGCCAGCGGCAGCTGCACCTTCACCAGCATCTGCCACGGCGAGGCGCCATAGGCGCGCGCGGCCTCGATCAGGTCGGGGCGCACCTGGCGCAGGCCGAGGTTGGTCAGGCGCACCAGCGGTGCCAGCGCGAAGATGATCGTGACGATCACGCCCGGCACGTTGCCGATGCCGAACAGCATCACCACCGGGACCAGGTAAACGAAGGCCGGCGTGGTCTGCATCGCGTCGAGCACCGGTCGCATGACCCGCTGCGCCCGGTCGCTGCTGGCCAGCAGCACGCCCAGCGGCAGGCCGATCACCATGCAGAAGACCAGCGAGGTCAGCACCAGCGACAGCGTCACCATCGCCTCGGGCCAGATGCCCAGCATGGCCACCAGCAGCAGCGCCACCGTGGTGCCGATGGCCAGCGCGCGGCCGGCGAACTGCCAGGCCAGCAGGCCGATGAGCGCGATCATCGCGAGCGTCGGCAGGCCGGTGAGCAGGCTCTGCACCCAGTTGAGCGTGCTGTCGATGGGTAGTCGCACTGTCTGGAAGAAAGGGCGGAAGTGCTCGACCACCCAGCCCAGGCCGCTGTTGATCCACGATTCGATCGGAAGCGAGCCGTCCCAGAGGCGGTGCAACTGGAAGCCGTTGGTGGCGGCATCGGCGTTGCCGGCCAGCTGGTGGGCGGTGTCGAGCTGCGCGGGTGCGTCGAGCCAGGCGCTGGTCGCGGAGGCGTCGGGCGCGGCGGACAGGGCTTCCCACGGGTCGACCGGAGTGGGGGCAGGGGCGGGCGTCGCCAGCATCGTCGCGGCGTCGTTCAGCGGTGCGAGTTCGGAGGGCAGTGCGGTGTCGTTCATCGGTTGTGTCCTTCGAGTTCGTTCAGATGGCGGCTGCGGCAGCGGGTTGCTGGGGCTGGTGCGCCGGGTCGATCGGCGGCGTGTCGCGGTCGAGGAACTTCAGCAGCGTTGTCTTGCTGATCGCGCCGCAGAAGCGGCCGTCGGCCGCGACCACCGGCATCGCGCACGGCGCCTGGGCCACCTGGCCGAAGAGGCCGGCCACGGGCGCATCGGCGTCGATGGTGCCGAGGTCGTTCAGGAAGGCGTGGCGCAGGCCCAGCGGGCCGGAATGCCCGTCGAGCGCGGCGCGCAGCGTGTCGGCCGACACGGTGCCCAGGTAGCGCCTGTTGGGGCTGGTCACGTAGGCGAAGTCGCGGTCCTGGTCTTCCAGCTGCTTGAGCGCCGCGCGCGCACCGCGCTCGGGGTGCTCGCAGACCACGGTGAGCTGCTTGCGCGCGATGTCGCCGGCCTTGAACACGGCCGCCGCGTCCACGCCGCGCACGAAGCTGCGCACGTAGTCGTTGGCGGGGCTGCGCAGGATCTCGTCGGGCGTGCCGACCTGGATCACCTGGCCGTCCTTCATGATCGCGATGCGGTCGCCGATACGCATGGCCTCGTCGAGGTCGTGCGAGATGAAGACGATGGTGCGGCGCTGCTCCTGCTGCAGGCGCAGCAGCTCCGACTGCATCTCGGTGCGGATGATCGGGTCGAGCGCCGAGAAGGCCTCGTCCATCAGCAGGATCGACGGGTCGGAGGCCAGCGCGCGCGCCAGGCCCACGCGCTGCTGCATGCCGCCGGAGAGCTCGTCGGGGTAGCTGTCGCCCCAGCCGGCCAGTCCCACCTGGGCGAGCGCCTTGTCGGCCTGCGCGAGGCGTTCCTTCTTGCCGGTGCCCGAGAGCTCGAGGCCGAAGGCGGTGTTCTCGCGCACCGTCATGTGCGGCATCAGCGCGAACGACTGGAACACCATGCTGATGTCCTTGCGGCGCAGCGCGCGCAGCTTGACGTCGGAGTGCTCGTTGATGTCGGCACCGTCGATCACGATGCGGCCCGCGGTCGGCTCGATGAGGCGGTTCAGCAGCCGCACCAGCGTCGATTTGCCCGAGCCCGAGAGGCCCATGATGACGAAGATTTCTCCGGCCTGGATCTCGAAGGTGGCGTCGAACACGCCGATCGACTGGCCGGTGCGCGCCAGGATCTCCTTCTTGGAAAGTCCTTGCCGGACCAGCTCCAGTGCTTGTTCGGGCTCGTCGCCGAACACCTTGAAGACATGGTCGATGAGAATTCCTTTGGCCATACGTCGGGGCTCCTTGGGTGAAGGGTTGACAGATCGCCACCCTCCGAAAGCTCAGAAAGGGCGACGCGACCACGCCCCAGCCCGTCAGATGGAGGGGCTGCCGACAGGCACTGAAGACGACAGGGCGACGAAGCCAGTGCCCGCCGGATGCTTCATTCGCAGCGCGACGGGCCTGGTCGAGGGGCGCCGACTGGATGAGCTTGACGTGGCAATGGGGCTGGAAAGATCCGGCCGGTTTGCCGGGCAGTGCCCGGCGGGAGCACCTTGCACCGCGACGGGATTCGGAGATCCGCGAGTAGTGAAGGCTTGACCAACGGTGTCATCATCATGACTAGTTGGTCGTCAGAAGCTGTCGATTATAACTTTTTGACATGATGAGGTCAAGGCGAGCGGCTGGGCGCCTCTGTCGGCGGCGGCGCAATGCCCTCGTCAGATGAGAGCTACTCTCATTGGGGCGATACTCCGAAGCGCGCCGGAAAGCGGCGCGACCTTTCATGATCCTGCGGAGCTTTTTCTCATGACGACTTCCCCCAAGACCCGTGCCGAGCGCGATACCTTCGGACCGATCGACGTGCCGGCCGACAAGCTGTGGGGCGCGCAGACGCAGCGCTCGCTGCAGAACTTCGACATCTCCGGCGAGCAGCAGCCGCGCGAGATCATCAAGGCGCTGGCTCAGGTCAAGCGCGCTTCCGCGGTGGTCAACAACGCGCTGGGCCTGCAGGACGAAAAGAAGACCGGCGCCATCGTGGCCGCTGCCGACGAAGTCATCGCCGGCAAGCATCCGGGCGAGTTCCCGCTGGTGGTCTGGCAGACCGGCTCGGGCACGCAGAGCAACATGAACGTCAACGAGGTGCTGGCCAACCGCGCCAGCGAGATCCTCGGCGGCGAGCGCGGCGAGGGCCGCCTCGTTCACCCCAACGACGACGTGAACCGCAGCCAGTCGAGCAACGACGTGTTCCCGACCGCCATGCACGTGGCGGCAGTCGAGGCCATCACGCACAAGCTGCTGCCGGCCATCGGCAAGCTGCGCGCCACGCTGGAGCAGAAGTCCAAGGACTTCGCCGACATCGTGAAGATCGGCCGCACCCACCTGCAGGATGCCACGCCCCTCACGCTGGGCCAGGAGTTCTCGGGCTACGTCGCGCAACTGGCGCACGGTGAGGCGCACGTGCGCGCCGCGCTGCCGCACCTGTGCGAACTGGCGCTGGGCGGCACGGCCGTCGGCACCGGCCTCAACGCGCCCAAGGGCTATGCGGAGCAGGTGGCGGCCGAGCTGGCGAAGCTCACGGGCCTGCCCTTCGTGACCGCGCCGAACAAGTTCGAGGCCATGGCCAGCGTCGATGCGCTGGTGCACGCCCACGGTGCTTTGAAGACGCTCGCCGCCAGCATGAACAAGATCGCCAACGACGTGCGCTGGCTCGCCAGCGGCCCGCGCAGCGGCATCGGCGAACTGAGCATCCCCGAGAACGAGCCGGGCTCGTCGATCATGCCGGGCAAGGTCAACCCGACGCAGAGCGAAGCCGTGACGATGCTGGCCGCGCAGGTGTTCGGCAACGACGTCGCCATCAACATCGGCGGCGCCTCGGGCAACTTCGAGCTGAACGTGTTCCGCCCGATGGTGGCGCACAACTTCCTGCAGAGCGTGCGCCTGCTGGCCGACGGCATGGTGAGCTTCAACGACCACTGCGCCGTGGGCATCGAGCCCAACCGCGAGCGCATCACGGAGCTGGTGCAGCGTTCGCTGATGCTGGTGACGGCGCTGAACACGCACATCGGCTACGACAAGGCCGCCTTCATCGCCAAGAAGGCGCACAAGGAAGGTTCCAGCCTGCGCGAGGCGGCGATCGCCTCGGGCCACCTGACGGCCGAGCAATTCGACCAGTGGGTGGTGCCGGAGAACATGACTGGTCGCTGATCCGGCCGGCTCAAGCAAAAAAAGGACCCGTGAGGGTCCTTTTTTTGTTGTTGCCTGCGACTCAGTAGCCGATGGTGTAGCGCTGGCGCGAGTGAGCCGGCTTTTCCAGTTCGTCGATGAACGCGATCGCGTAGTCCGCGAAGCTGATCCAGCTGCGGCCTTCGGCGCTCACGAGCAGGTCGTTGTTGCCCAGGCGGAACTTGCCGGTGCGCTCGCCTTCGACGAATTCGGCGGAGGGCGAAAGGAAGGTCCAGTCCAGGTCCTTCTCGCTGCGCAGCGTGTCCAGGAACACGCCGCCGGCCGAGGCTTCGGCGCGGTATGCGTCGGGGAAGTTGGGCGTGTCGATCACCTTCAGGCCGGGCGCCGCGAACAGGCTGCCCGCGCCGCCGACCACCAGCAGGCGCTTCACGCCGGCGCGCTTGGTCGGCTCGATGATGGCCGCCGGAGGCACGGTGGCGAAGTGCGCGGCGCTGAACACGGCGTCGTGGCCGGCCAGCGTCTTCTCGAGGGCGGCGCCGTCGAGCACGTCGAGGTCGACGGCCTTCACGTTGGCGCGGCCCGCCAGCTTTGCGCTGGCCTTGCGGGCGATGGCGGTGACGGTGTGGCCGCGGCGCAGTGCCTCTTCGAGAAGCTGGCTGCCGGCGCGTCCGGTGGCGCCGATGATGGCGATGTGGCTCATGGTGACTCCTGTGAAAGATCGGAAGGGATGAACCGCATCTTAGGTTTCTGGTTTCGAAAGAAATACCTCGATTTGCGCGCTTGTTTATTCCTAAAATCGTTCGAATGGACCGATTGAATGCAATGCGCGTGTTCGTGACGGTGGTCGATTCGGGCAGCCTTTCCGCCGCCGCCGACAAGCTCGACATGTCCCGCCCGGTGGTCACGCGCTACGTGGCCGAGCTGGAGCAATGGACCGGCGCGCGTCTGCTGCACCGCACGACGCGCCGCCTGAGCCTCACGGCCGCCGGCGAGGAGCTGCTGCCGCGCTGTCGCCAGGTGCTGGAGCTCGCGGGCGACATGCAGGCGGCGGTGCGGCATCCGGCCGAGGCGCCGCGCGGGCAGCTACGCATCACGGCCAGCACATCGTTCGCGCAGGCCCAACTGGCCGACGCAATGGCCGAGTACGTGCGGCTCTATCCGGGCGTGGCGGTCGACCTGGTACTGCTGGACCGCGCGGTGAACCTCGTCGACGAGCGCATCGACCTCGCGATCCGCGTGGCGGCGGAGATCGACCCGAACCTGATCGCGCGGCGGCTTACGGATTGCCGCTCGGTGGTGTGCGCTTCACCGGCCTACCTGAAGGAGCACGGCAGGCCGTCGAGCGTGGAGGAGCTGGCGCAGCGCAACTGCCTCACGCACTCGTACTTCGGGCGCAGCCTCTGGAACTTCACGCGCAAGGAGAGCGGGGAGCCGGTCTCCGTGGCCGTGGGTGGCAACGTGTCGACCAACGATGCTGCGAGCCTGATGTACCTGGCGAGGGCAGGGGCCGGCATTGCGATGCTGCCGACCTATCTCACATGCCAACTGCTGCAGTCCGGCGAACTTGTGCGGCTCTTCGGGGATTTCGAGCCGCAGGTGGTGGGCATGTACGCGGTGTATGCCTCGCGCAAGCACATGCCGGCCACGCTGCGCACGATGCTCGACTTCCTGGCTGCGCGCTTCACCGACCCGCCGGCCTGGGACATTGCATCGCAGGCCGGCCAGGATCGGGGTTAGGAACTCAGTGCGGGTCTGCCGGCGGATGGGCAGGCGCCATCAGCCGGTCGGTGTAGGCGATGGCCATCGCCGAGAACAGGAACGCGATGTGGATCACGGTCTGCGCGATCAGCACGCGGTCGGTGTAGTTGTCCGCGTTGATGAAGGTCTTCAGCAGGTGGATGGAGCTGATGCCGATGATGGCGGTGGCCAGCTTCACCTTGAGCACCGAGGCGTTCACGTGGCTCAGCCACTCGGGCTGGTCGCGGTGGCCTTCGAGGTCCATGCGGCTCACGAAGGTTTCGTAGCCGCCCACGATCACCATGATGAGCAGGTTGGAGATCATCACCACGTCGATGAGCGCGAGCACCACCAGCATGATGACCGTCTCGTTCAGCGTGCCGACCGGCGCGGTGGTCTTGTAGCCGATGCTGGTGATCAGCGCGTTCAGCGCTTCCTTGCTGCCGAATGCAGCCTCCACCAGGTGCAGCAGCTCGACCAGGAAGTGCACCACGTACACGGCCTGCGCCACGATCAGGCCCAGGTACAGCGGAAGCTGCAGCCAGCGGCTCGCGAAGATCAGCTTGGGCAGGGGGCGAAGCGGCGAACCACGGCGCGGTACGGGCGGGTTCCGGGTGTCGAAAGGATCGGGAGCGGACATCGGCAGGGCGGTTGTGGAGGACCGGGAATTCTAGGGGTGTCCCAGTGACGCACTCGTGATAACCCCGAGAGGGCTATCGAACAGGCTCTAACATCGGACCCGTCAGTGACCCGTAAGTGGGCCCGTCGACATTACGGCCGCACCCATCCTGGAGACAAAGAGCATGAGCAGCAGCGCATCGAAGAACATTGAATCCGTCCTGGTCGAGAACCGCGTGTTCCCCCCCGACGCCCGCGCCACACAGGGCGCGCGCATTTCCGGCATGGCTGCCTACGAGGCCCTGTGCAAGGAGGCCGAACAGGACTTCGACGGATTCTGGACCCGCCTGGCCAAGGACAACCTGAACTGGACCAAGCCTTTCACCAAGACCCTCGACGAATCGAACGCGCCGTTCTACCAGTGGTTCGGCGACGGCGAACTCAACGCCAGCGCCAACTGTCTCGACCGGCATATCGGCACCCCGGTCGAGAACAAGACCGCCATCGTCTTCGAAGCCGACGACGGCACGGTCACCAAGGTCACCTACAAGGAACTGCTCGCCCGCGTGAGCCAGTTCGCCAATGCGCTGAAGGCGCGCGGCATCAAGAAGGGTGACCGCGTCATCGTCTACATGCCGATGACCATTGAGGGCGTGGTCGCCATGCAGGCCTGCGCGCGCATCGGCGCCACCCACAGCGTGGTGTTCGGCGGCTTCTCGGCCAAGGCGCTGCAGGAGCGCATCATCGACGCGGGCGCGGTGGCCGTCATCACCGCCAACTACCAGCTGCGCGGCGGCAAGGAACTGCCGCTGAAGGCCATCGTGGACGACGGCATCGCGCTCGGCGGCTGCGAGTCGATCAAGACCGTGTTCGTGTACGAGCGCACGCCGACCGCGTGGAATCGCGTCGAGGGCCGCGACATCAGCTTCACCGAAGCACTGAAGGGGCAGGGCACCGAATGCGCGCCCGTGCCGGTCAATGCCGAGCATCCGCTCTTCATCCTCTACACCTCCGGTTCCACCGGCAAGCCCAAGGGCGTGCAGCACTCCACCGGCGGCTACCTGCTGTGGGCGAAGCTCACGATGGACTGGACTTTCGACATCCGTTCCGAAGACGTGTTCTGGTGCACGGCCGACATCGGCTGGATCACCGGCCACACCTACGTCGCCTACGGCCCGCTCGCGGCCGGCGCGACGCAGGTGGTGTTCGAGGGCATCCCCACCTTCCCGCACGCGGGCCGCTTCTGGCAGATGATCGAGAAGCACAAGGTGTCGGTGTTCTACACGGCGCCCACCGCGATCCGCTCGCTCATCAAGGCGGCCGACGGCGACGAGAAAGTGCATCCGAAGAACTGGGACCTCACCAGCCTGCGCATCCTGGGTTCGGTCGGCGAGCCGATCAATCCCGAGGCATGGATGTGGTACCACCGCAATGTGGGCGGCGAGCGCTGCCCCATCGTCGACACCTTCTGGCAGACCGAGACCGGCGGCCACGTCATCACGCCGCTGCCGGGCGCCACGCCGCTGGTGCCGGGCTCGTGCACGCTGCCGCTGCCGGGCATCATGGCCGCCATCGTCGACGAGACGGGTAAGGACCTGCCCAACGGCGCCGGCGGCATGCTGGTCATCAAGCGGCCGTGGCCCTCGATGATCCGGACGATCTGGAACGACCCCGAGCGCTTCAAGAAGAGCTACTTCCCCGAGGAGATGGGCGGCACGATCTATCTCGCCGGCGACGGCGCGGTGCGCAGCGCCGACCGCGGCTACTTCCGCATCACCGGCCGCATCGACGACGTGCTGAACGTGTCGGGCCACCGCCTGGGCACCATGGAAATCGAATCGGCGCTGGTCGCCAAGACCGACCTCGTGGCCGAAGCCGCAGTGGTGGGCCGCCCCGACGACGTGACCGGCGAGGCGGTGTGCGCCTTCGTCGTGCTTAAGCGCGCACGCCCGACCGGTGAAGAAGCCAAGCAGATCGCCAACGAGCTGCGCAACTGGGTCGCCAAGGAAATCGGCCCGATCGCCAAGCCCAAGGACATCCGCTTCGGCGACAACCTGCCCAAGACCCGCAGCGGCAAGATCATGCGCCGCCTGCTGCGCAGCATCGCCAAGGGCGAGGCGATCACGCAGGACACTTCGACGCTCGAGAACCCGGCGATCCTGGAGCAGCTGTCTCAGACCAACTGAGCAGTAGTGCTGTAGGACGTGGCCGTTAATGCGGCCATTTGCGCCGAACGGGGCTCTTCGCTGAGGTAAAACCATCGGATCACCGCGCGCCTCGAAGCGCGCGGGTTTCCCATGTGTTCGATCTTGTCGAAGGAGGCCTCCAATGGGCGTGAGATCCGCTTTTCTTTTCGTCGTCGTGCTGCTGATCGTGGCGCTCGCCGCGCTCAACTGGGGCACGCTGTCCACGCCCACCGACGTGTGGCTGGGCTTCATGACCGTGTCGGCCCCGCTGGGCCTGATCATGCTCGGGCTGACCACGGTGCTGGCCGCCTTCTTCCTCGTCTACGTGCTGTACCTGCACAGCTCGGTGCTGATCGATACCAAGCGCCACACCAAGGAAATGCAGGCCCAGCGCGACCTGGCCGACAAGGCGGAGGCGTCGCGCTTCACCGAACTGCGCAACTTCCTGGAGGCGCAGGAGAACAAGCACATGGCGCAGAACGCCGATCGCCAGTCGGCGGTGCTGGCGCGGCTGGAGCAGCTCGAAACGGCCATCCGCCTGCGTTCGGACCAGACCGACAACACCATGGCCGCGCACATCGGCCAGCTCGAGGACCGCATCGAGCGCCGGCCGGTGCCCGCGGACATCAATCCGCAGGCCTGAGGCCTCCGGGGCCTACTTCGTCGACAGCACCCAGGCGGCGAGCTTCTTGGCGTCGGCTTCGCTGACCTGGTTGTTCGCCGGCATGGGCACCGGCCCCCATACGCCGGAGCCGCCCTTCATGATCTTGCTCGCGAGGGTGTCGACGGCACCCTTGTCGTCCTTGTACTTGGCGGCCACGTCCTTGAACGACGGGCCGAGCACCTTGCGCTCGACCGCGTGGCAGCTCATGCAGTTCTTCGAGGTCGCCAGCGCCAGGTCGGCGAGGGCGGGCGCGGCGGCTCCGGCAAGGCCGAGGCCCAGGGCTGCCGACAACAAGACTCTTTTCATGGGGATGTAATTGGTAAGGGCTGAGTTACATTCGACTCAACGCGATTTTAGGCAGCACCGTGCACGGCGTACGGATGCGGTGCCAATACAACCCTGAGGGATTCGCGATGTGGTTTCTCGGCTTGGGCCTGCTTGCGCTGGCCCTCAAATATTTCGAAGTCGGCATGGTCGCCGGCTGGAGCTGGTGGATCGTGCTCTCGCCGTTCGCCATGGCGGTTGCCTGGTGGGCCTGGGCCGATTCGTCGGGCTACACGAAGCGCAAGGTGGTCGAGCGGGAAGACCGCCGCAAGCAGGCGCGCATCGACCGCCAGAAGAACAACATGGGCATGAAGACCAGCAACGGGCAGCGCCCGCGCCGCTGAGCCGCTTCTCCCTCGGGCCGAAGTCCTCGCACCGGATGCAACACGCAGACGTGCCATGGACGAGGAAGCCACCACCCGCGCGCTGATCGTCTTCGGGCTTTCGCTGCTGCTCGGTCCGGCCATCGGCGGGCTCGTAGGGTGGCGCAAGAATTTCTTCTGGGGTGTGGGCGTCGGCGCGTTGCTCATCGGCTGCGCCGGCCTCTATGGTGCGGCCTCCCTCGGCTGGAGCCGCTACCAGTCGATCGCCGGCACCGTCAGCGTGCAGGGCAGTCTTGTCGAGTTCGTCGATGAGCAGAGCAAGGACAGCAAGGGCCGCGTCACGGTGTCGCGCGCGCCCGTCGTCGAGTACGTCACGCCCGATGGCCAGAAGCGCCGCGTCAAGGGGCTTGGCGGCGGACTCTCGGACAAGGAGTGGGGCGATCCGGTAGAGGTGCGATACCGCGTGGCCGACCCCTCGCAGGCACTGGTGGCCGATTTCCAGAACATGTGGGGCGGCGTCTGGGGTCTCGGCATCTTCGGTGCCTTTCCCGCGATGTTCGGCCTGTTCTTCATCGGCATGGCGCGGCAGGACGCGCGCGAAAGGCAGGGCGCCTACACGCGGCCGCAGATACGCGAACCCACGCCCGGTCAGAAGCGATGGCGCACGCTCGGCACCGTGCTGGCCAACCTCGTTTTCCTGGCCGGCTTCGCGCTCGTGTTCCTCTACCCGGATCCGAGCCCGATGAAGCAGTTCGGCGCGGGCTTCATGACCATCGGCGCCGGCGCCATGCTGCACTTCCTCGTGCAAAGCCTGCCGCCGGCGATGGATTTCCAGTCGCGCAGCATCCTCGCGATCGTGGGCCTCGGCTTCATTGCCTTCGGCTACGGCGCGTGGATGATGGCCTGACCGACTTCAACGATCTCAGAACTTGTCTAGCACGGCGCCCGAGCTGGCGCTCGAGGCGTTGAACGCGAACTTGGCCTGCACGCCGCGCGTGTAGCGCGGAGCCGGTGCCTTCCAGCCTTCGCGGCGCTTGGCGATCTCGGCTTCGGGCACGTTCAGTTCGAGCTTGAGCTGGTGCGCGTCGATGGTGATCGAGTCGCCCTCGTTCACGAAGGCGATGGTGCCGCCGGCAGCCGCTTCGGGAGCCACGTGGCCGACCACCATGCCCCAGGTGCCGCCGGAGAAGCGGCCGTCGGTGATGAGGCCGACGCTCTCGCCGAGGCCTGCGCCGATCAGTGCGCCGGTCGGCGCCAGCATCTCGGGCATGCCCGGGCCGCCCTTGGGGCCGAGGTAGCGCAGCACCATCACGTCGCCGGCCTTGATCTTGCCGTCGAGGATGGCCTTCAGCGCCGACTGCTCGTCGTCGAACACACGGGCCGGGCCGGTGATGACCGGATTCTTCAGGCCGGTGATCTTGGCGACCGCGCCTTCGGGCGACAGGTTGCCCTTCAGGATGGCGAGGTGGCCTTCGTCGTACATCGGGTTGTCGATGGGGCGGATCACGTCCTGGTCGGCGCGCGGCACGTCGGGCACGTCCTTCAGCACTTCGGCGATGGTCTGGCCGCTGATGGTGATGCAGTCGCCATGCAGCAGGCCCGCGTTCAGCAGCACCTTCATGACCTGCGGGATGCCGCCGGCCTGGTGCAGGTCGACCGCGAGGTACTTGCCCGAGGGCTTCAGGTCGCAGATGACCGGGACCTTCTTGCGCATGCGCTCGAAGTCGTCGATGGTCCATTCCACGCCCGCTGCGTGCGCGATGGCCAGGAAGTGCAGCACCGCGTTGGTCGAGCCGCCGGTGGCCATGATGACGGCCACGGCGTTCTCGATGGCCTTCTTGGTCACGATGTCGCGCGGCTTCAGGTCCTTCTTGATCGCCTCGATCAGCACCTTGGCCGATTCCTTGGCCGAGTTGGCCTTCTCGTCGTGCGGGTTGGCCATGGTCGACGAGTAGGGCAGCGAGATGCCCAGCGCCTCGAATGCGCTCGACATGGTGTTCGCCGTGTACATGCCGCCGCAGGAGCCGGTGCCGGGAATGGCGCGCTTCTCGATCTCGAGCAGGTCTTCGTCGCTCATGTTGCCGGCCGCGTTCTGGCCCACGGCCTCGAACACGCTCACGATGTTCAGGTCCTGGCCCTTGTAGCGCCCCGGGAGGATGGTGCCGCCGTACACGTAGATGGCCGGCACGTTGGCGCGCAGCATGCCCATGAGGCCGCCGGGCATGTTCTTGTCGCAGCCGCCGACGACCAGCACGCCGTCCATCCACTGGCCGCCAACGCAGGTCTCGATGCAGTCCGAGATGACTTCGCGGCTGACCAGCGAGTACTTCATGCCCTCGGTGCCCATGGCCATGCCGTCGGAAATGGTGGGGGTGCCGAACACCTGCGCGTTGCCGCCGGCTTCCTCGATGCCTGCGATGGCCGCGTCGGCCAGCTTCTGCAGGCCCGAGTTGCAGGGCGTGATGGTGCTGTGGCCGTTGGCGACGCCGACCATCGGCTTCTTGAAGTCGCCTTCCTCGTAGCCCATGGCGTAGAACATCGAGCGGTTGGGGGCGCGGCTCTTGCCTTCGACGATGTTGGCGCTGCGGCGGTTGATCTGGATTGGCTTGGTGTCCATGGTGTCTCTTCAGTCGTGGGGAGATCGGGGAGCCCAAGTATCGGACTTCTGATTGATTGCTTCCAATCCATTTTCAATCGTTGATTGATATGCTCGGCATATGAATGAAGCACTGATCGACCTGCGCGCCTGGCGCCAGTTCGTCGCTGTGGCCGAAGAGCTGCACTTCGGCCGCGCCGCGCTGCGGCTGCACATGACCCAGCCGCCGGTCACCCAGGCCATCGCGCAGCTCGAGAAGACGCTGGGCGTGGTGCTGTTCGACCGCACCCGCCGACGCGTGGCGCTCACGCCTGCCGGCGAGGCGCTGTTGCCCGACGTGCGCGAATTGCTGGCGCGCGCGCAGGCTCTCCCGGCACGGGCCCGTGCGGCAGCGGCGGGGCAGGTGGGGCGGGTGCGGATCGGCTTCGTCTCGACCGTGGGCTTCGAGCAGTTGCCTGCCTGGGTGCGCGAGTTCCGCGTGCTGTGCCCCGAGGTGGCGCTGGAACTTGTCGAAGCCACCGGCGACGTGCAGCTCGAAGCCTTCGCGCGCGGCGAGATCGACGCCGGGCTGATGCTGCACTCGCCCGGCGCCGCGCCGCCGGGGCTCGCGCGCCTCGCCGTGTCGGAGGAGCCTTTGGTGCTGGCGCTGCCCGAGCGGCATGCCCTCGCGCGAACCGACAGGCTGCTCCTGGCGGACGTGCTGGCCGAGCCGCTGGTGATCTTTCCGCGCCGCATCGTGCCTTCGCTGCACGACGCCATCTTCGACCTGTATCACGCGGCCGGCCGTACGCCTCAGCTCGGGCAGGAGGCGATCCAGATGCAGACCATCGTGAACCTCGTCTCGGGCGGCATCGGCGTGGCCTGGGTGCCCGAGAGCGTCACGCAGTTCCGCCGCGCGGGAGTGGTGTACCGGCGTGCTTCCGAGTTCGCGCCGGCCGCGCGACGACGCAATACGCCCCTGCTGCCTGCCTGCGAGACCAGCCTGGTGTGGCCCGAGGGCGCGGTCAGTCCGGCGCTTGCCCGCTTCATCGCCTTCGTGCGCGAGCGGGGCGCCAATCCGAAGAACACAGAAGAGGGAGCCGAATGAAGACGAAGATGCGATCTGCCTTGCTGGCGCTGCTGTGCAGCGCGGCTGCCATGGCGCAGACAACGCCAACCCCGCCCACGCCACCTGCCGTCCCGCAGTTCAGGGACTATCCGGCCGACGCGCCGTACACCGGAAAGAACCACCCGCTCGTGCTCGACAGCGATTTCGCCCGCAGCTATCGCACCCGGCTGCGCGAGGCGATCGCCAGCGGCAAGCCCAGTTTCGCCGGGCGCTACATCGTCACGCGCTGGGGCTGCGGCACGGGCGGTTGCAACGTGGGGGCAGTGATCGACGCGAGCACCGGCCATGCCATCAGCATGCCGAACGCGCTGATGAGCGTCTATCCGCTGAAGCCGCAGTACGAGAAGGAAGACGGGCAGGAGCTCATCTACAAGCTGTCGAGCCGGCTGCTGGTGCAGGCGGGCGACATCGACAGCTCGAACAGCAGCGGCAAGGACGTGGTGGAGTTCTACGAACTGCGCGACGGTAAGTTCAGGTTCATCCGCAGCGTGCCCTACGGTCGCGCGGACCGCACGAAGCCCTGAGCGAGGCCTGCAGCCGCCGCTTCAGCGCGCTTTGCGCGGCCGGCCGGATGCCGATGCCGCAGGCCGGTCGAGCGAATCGGCCAGCACCGTTTCGAGCCAGCCCGCAAAGGCCTGCATGCGCCGCGACAGGTTGCGCCGGTGCGGATACACCAGCTGCACGGGCAGCGGCTCGGCGCGGGCATCGGGCAGCACCTCGACCAGCTCGCCGGCAGCGAGGTGCTCGCGCACGTCGTAGGCTGGAATCTGGATGAGGCCCAGGCCGGCCAGCGCGCAGGCGATGTAGGTCTCGGCGTTGTTCGCAGCCACCTGGCTTCGCATGCGCAGTGTCGCGATCTCGCCGTCGCGCAGCCATTCCCACGGCGCGGCGCGGCCGCTGGTCGGGGAGGCGTAGTTGACGGCGATGTGCTCCGGCAGGTCGGCCGGCGTGCGCGGCGTGCCGTGGCGCTCGAGATAGGCCGGGCTCGCGCAGTTGATCAGCGTGAAGTGCCCCAGGGGCCGCGCCACCAGGCTGCTGCTGGCCAGGGGGCCTACGCGCAGCGCGCAGTCGATGCCTTCGAGCACGAGGTCCACGGCGCGGTCGCTGGAGCCGAGTTCGAGCTCGATGGCCGGATGCAGCGCGAAGAAATCCGGAAGAGCCGGCGCGATCAGCAGTCGCGCGATGCGGCTGGGCACGTCGACCTTCAGGCGGCCGCTCACCTGGCCGCGCGCGGGCAGGAACTGCTGCTCCATGTCCTCCATGTCGGCCACCAGCGCGCGGGCGCGCTCCAGCGTCACTTCGCCGTCGGGCGTGAGGCCGACGCGGCGCGTGGTCCTGTGCAGCAGGCGCGAGCCCAGGCGGGTTTCGAGCTGCTGCACCGCCGTGGTGACGCTCGCGCGCGGCAGGCCCAGGCGGTCGGCGGCGCGCGTGAAGCTGCCGGTTTCGGCTACGCGTACGAAGACCTGGAGGAGGTCGATGCGGTCCATGGGGGAGAGAAGAAGGGAAGAAGGTCGGATTGTTCGTGAATTCCTGAACAGTCTAGCCCTGGATGTCCTATTTATCTGCCCGATGCCGATCAATAGACTGGCCGCTCCAGTCACACATCCACGCTTCAACCAAGGAGAGCATTCCATGTCCGCACGTACGCTCAAGAGCAAGGTCGCCGTCATCGCCGGCGGCGGCAAGAACCTCGGCGCCCTCATCAGCCACCAACTGGTCGACGGCGGTGCCCGCGGCATCGCCATCCACTACAACAGCGACGCCTCGCGCGCCGATGCCGAGAAGACAGCCGCCGAGCTCAAGGCCAAGGGCGCCGACACGCTGCTGGTGCAGGGCGATCTCTCGGTGGTCGAGAACTGCGTCGGCCTCTTCGACAAGGCGGTGAAGCATTTCGGCCAGGTCGACATCGCCATCAACACGGCCGGCGTGGTCATCAAGAAGCCGATCCTCGACGTCACCGAGGCCGACTACGACAAGAGCTTCGACGCCAACGCCAAGGCCGCCTTCTTCTTCATCCAGCAGGCGGGCCGCACGATGGCCGACGGTGGCAGCATCGTCACGCTGGTGAGCTCGCTGCTGGCGGCCTACACGCCGTTCTATGCGATCTACCCGGGCTCGAAGGCGGCGGTGGAGCACTACACGCGCGCCGCATCGAAGGAGTTCGGCGAGCGCGGCATCTCGGTCAACGCCATCGGCCCCGGCCCCATGGACACGCCGTTCTTCTACGGCCAGGAGAGCAAGGAAGCCGTCGAGTACCACAGCAGCGCCGCCGCGCTCAGCAAGTTCTCGAAGAAGGGCCTGACCGACATCGAGGACATCGCGCCCATCGTGCGCTTCCTCGTCACCGAGGGCTGGTGGATCACCGGCCAGACGATCTTCGCCAACGGTGGCTACACGACGCGCTGACCCGCGTGCAGATCCGGCAAGATGCCGCGAGGAGGACGAACGACATGCACACGATCATGGTGATGGGCGGCGGCTTCGTGCTGCTGGCGGTGTTCCTGCTGGCAGGGCGCCTTTTGGGCGACGGCTCTTCGGCGGCGCTGGCCGTGGCGGCCAGGTGGTTCATTCCGGCGTGGTTCGTCGGCGCGGGCATCAACATGGCCGTGGGCGTGATCAAGGCGGGGTACTCGGTGGCCGAGGAGCTGCCGATCTTCCTGCTGATCTTCGCGGTGCCGGCCGGGGTGGCGGGGCTCGTCTGGTGGAAGTTCGGGCGCTGATTCACGCCTGAGCGGGCCCGAAAAGCCCCGACCCGGCCGTGACATCGGGCCGGGGCACAATCCGCGGATGCTCATGTATCCGCATATCGACCCCATCGCCCTGCAAATCGGGCCGGTGGCCATCCACTGGTACGGCCTGACCTACCTGGCCGCGTTCGCGCTGTTCTATTTCCTCGGCACGCGCCGCCTGCGGCACGAGCCCTTCCGCACACTGGTGGGGGCTGGCGTGTGGCAGCGCCGGGACATCGAGGACATTCTTTTCCTCGGCGTGATGGGCGTCATCGTCGGCGGGCGGCTGGGCTACTGCCTGTTCTACAAGCCCGAGTTCTATCTCACGCATCCGCTCGAGATCCTCTACGTGTGGCAGGGCGGCATGAGCTTCCATGGCGGGCTGCTCGGCGTGATCGGCGCGATGGTGTGGTTCTCGCACTCGCGCAAGCGTCCTTTCTGGCAGGTGATGGACTTCGTAGCACCCTGCGTGCCGACGGGCCTCGCGGCCGGCCGCGTGGGCAACTTCATCAACGGCGAGCTGTGGGGGCGCTTCAGCAGCCCCGACCTGCCCTGGGGCATGGTGTTTCCGCAAAGCGGTTCGATGCTGCCGCGCCATCCTTCGCAGGTCTACCAGTTCCTGCTCGAGGGGCTGCTGCTCTTCGTCGTGATGTGGCTCTATGCGCGCAAGGAGCGCAAGCAGGGGCAGGTGGCCGCGGTATTCCTGATCGGCTACGGCGTGCTGCGCTTCGTGGCGGAGTACTTCCGCGAACCCGACGACTTCCTGGGCCTGCGCGCGCTCGACCTGAGCCAGGGGCAGTGGCTCAGCATCCCGATGGTCGTCGCTGGCATCGCGCTGTGGTTCTGGTTCGGCCGCACCGGCGGCAAGACAGCCACCGCCCGCGCCTGAGCCTTCGGAGGGCTCGTTGAGCCCTAAGTTTTCAGGGTAACTACCAGCCGCGCATTCGATGCGCGGCACTTGCATCGGACCGGATGCAGGCTCAGAATTACGCGTAATTACAGGAAATTATGCGGTCCTGATCCATGCGCCTGGTCCCCAACTCCCTGCACGACGAAGTCGCCGCCACGCTGCGCGAGCAGATCTTCGACGGTTCGCTGGCCCCCGGCAGCTTCGTCGATGAAATCGCCCTGTGCGAGCGGCTTTCCATCTCGCGCACGCCGCTGCGAGAGGCGCTCAAGGTGCTCACCGCCGAAGGCCTGCTGCGGCACGAGCCGCGCCGCGGCTGCTTCGTCAACGAGGTGACCGAGCGTGACCTCGACGAAATCTTTCCCGTCATCGCTCTGCTCGAAGGCCGCTGCGCCTACGAGGCCGCCCGCAACGCCAGCGACGCCGAACTGCAGGAGCTCGACGCGCTGCACGAGCGGCTGGTGCGCCACGCGAAGGCGAAGCGCATCAACGACTACTACGCGACCAATCACATCATCCACGAGGCGATCATCAAGCTGGCCGACAACAAGTGGCTGGCGCAGGTGATCGGCGACCTGCGCAAGATCCTCAAGCTCGCCCGCCTGCAGCAGCTGCATGCGCCGGGGCGGCTCGAGCAGAGCCTGTCGGAGCACCTGGCCGTGTTCGCGGCGCTCAAGGCTCGAGACAGCGAAGGTGCCGACGCCGCCATGCGCACGCACCTGACCCGGCAGCGCGAGGCGCTGCGCGAGGTCGCGCGCCAGCAGAAATCCAGGGTGATGTCGTGACAACCCCCTCAAGCATTGGAGTGCCCCGATGAGTGCGACCGAATGGTTCCAGGCGCGACTGCGTTCTGGCGAGAAGTCGAAGGTGCCGGTGGCACCGGAAGGCGCGGCGAAGAGCGCGCCGAAGAATGCGCCCAAGCCCAGTGCGCGCACGACAGCCGAGCGCCTGCAGGCCACGCTGCGCAAGGCCGACGAGGCCCTGTCGCCGCGCGCGCTACGCCGCGTGCTCACCGACCTCCAGGCCGTAATCGACCCGCGCGTGAGCGAGGTCGAGGGCGGCCGCCGCGCGCATGCCATCGCCGACGCCTACCGCGCCGCCACGGCCGACGAGCGCCGCGACTACTGGTCGCTCATGAGCGAGCATTTCGCAGCCGATGCGCAAAAGCTCAAGGCCGCCCGCGACCAGCACCAGGCAGCCGTCGGCACGCCCGACGAAGGACAGGCCGAGCTGCGCTTGCGCCGCGCGCTGGTGTCGCCGCGCATGCGCCTGCTGCAGCGCTTCGCTGTCGAGCCCGAGGGCATGCGCTTTCTGGTGGACCTGCGCGCCGACCTGCTGCCGTGCCTGAAGGCCGACAAGCGCTTGCTCGCGCTCGACGCCGAGCTCGAGCAGCTCTTCTCCACCTGGTTCGACGTCGCCTTCCTCGAGCTGCGCCGCATCGACTGGGATTCGCCGGCCTCGCTGATCGAGAAGCTCATCCGCTACGAGGCGGTGCACGACATCAAGAGCTGGTCCGACGTGAAGAACCGGCTCGACGACAGCGATCGCCGCTGCTACGGCTTCTTCCATCCGCGCCTGCCCAACGAGCCGCTGATCTTCGTCGAGGTGGCGCTGGTCGACCGCATCAGCGCGGGCATCACGCCGTTGCTCGACGAGGCTGCCGTGCCGGTACCCGCCGCCCGGGCCACCACCGCCATCTTCTATTCGATCAGCAACACGCAGAACGGCCTGCGCGGCGTGAGTTTCGGCGACTCGCTCATCAAGCGCGTGGTCGAGACGCTGCAGGACGAGCTGCCGCGCCTGAAGACCTTCGCCACGCTCTCGCCGATCCCGGGTTTCCGCACCTGGCTCGCGAAGAACGCTGCCGACCTGCTGCCGCGCCTCGAGAAGCGCGAGGCCGAGATCGGCCGTCTCGTCGGCTCGCTGCCGCCGACCGCCGAGCGCCTGCTCGCGGCGGTGGACGCGGCCGCCACCTTCGACGCGAAATCGCCGCTGCGGCAATGGCTGCTTCAGGCGGCCGCCGAATATCTGGGCCGTGCATTGGTCGACGGCACGCCGGCCGACCCGGTGGCGCGCTTCCACCTGGGCAACGGAGCGCGCGTCGAGCGCCTGAACTGGGCGGGCGATCCGTCGCCCAAGGGGCACAAGCAGTCCTACGGGCTCATGGTCAACTACCTCTATGACCTCAAGCGCCTGGACAAGCATCGCACCTGGCTTGCCGAGGGCAAGGTGGCAGTATCGGGAGACGTCGAGAGCCTGTATTTCAAAAAAGGCTGAAGTCCGTCAAAGAGGAAGTCGAAGCAGAGCAAAGAGCCGGTGCACCGATGGCCGGCAGCCGCACGGGGCGGCAAGATCCACAACGACACACAGGAGATGAGACAAATGAATCCAAGCTTTCAGCGCCGCGACGTACTGCGCGTGGCCGCCGCCGGGGCGGCCGTTCTGTGCGGCGCCGCGCGGGCCCAGCAGGGCTGGCCGACGAAGCCCGTGACCATGATCGTGCCGTTCCCGGCCGGTGGCGGCACGGACGCATTCGCGCGGCCGCTCTCGGGGCAGTTCTCGCGCGTCGCGGGGCAGACGCTGGTCATCGACAACCGCGGCGGGGCAGGGGGCACGCTGGGCGCCAGCATCGCCGCCAAGGCGCCGGCCGACGGCTACACGCTCTTCATGGGCGCGGTGCACCACGCGATCGCGCCGTCCATCTACCCGAAGCTCGACTACGACATCGAGAAGGACTTCGCGCCGCTGATGCTGCTGGCCAACGTGCCGCAGGTGGTGGTCATCAACCCCAAGCGGGTGCAGGCCAACACCATCCAGGAATTCATCGCGCTGGTGAAGCGCAACCCCGGCAAGTTCAACTACGGCTCGGCCGGCTCGGGCACCTCGCACCACCTGGCGGGCGAGCTCTTCAAGATCCAGACCGGCACCTTCATCACGCACATTCCGTACCGCGGCGCGGGCCCGGCGCTGTCCGACCTGATCTCGGGCAATGTCGACCTGATGTTCGACGGCCTGGGCTCTTCGGCGCAGCACATCAAGAGCGGCCGCATCAAGGCGCTGATGGTGGCCGGCACCAAGCGCAACCCCGCCTTTCCCGACGTGCCCTGCGCCGCCGAGGTGGGCCTGCCCGAGTACACCGTGACCACCTGGTACGGCCTGTGGGCGCCCAAGGGCACGCCGGCCGACACGCAGACGCGCGCCATCGACGACATGAAGAAGGCGCTGGCCACCGATGACTTGAAGGGCATCTGGGCCCAGAACGGTTCCGAGATCCCGAACCTCACCACCACCGCCTACGGCAGCTTCGTGAATGCCGAGATCAAGCGCTGGGCCGCGGTGGTGAAGGCGTCGGGCGCCAAGCTCGAATGACGACGGAAAGCTCCATCTCCCTGCGCCGCGACGGCGCCGTCGCGGTCGTCACGCTGTCGAACGCGGGGCGCCTCAATGCCATGACGCGCGCCATGTGGCGCGAGTTGCGCGCCGTGTTCGACGGCTTGCGCAGCGAAGGCGACAGCGCCTTGCGCTGCGTGGTCGTGCGCGGCGAGGGCGGCGCCTTCTGCGCGGGCGGCGACATTTCCGAGTACCCGTCGTTCCGCTTCGAAGAGCCCAGCCTGCGCGAATTTCACGAGAACGAGGTCTGGGCCGCGCTGCAGGCCATGCTCGACTGCTCGCTGCCGCTGGTCGCGCAGATCGAAGGCGCCTGCATGGGTGCGGGCATCGAGATCGCCAGCTGCTGCGACATCCGCCTGGCCGGCGCTTCCGCGAAGTTCGGCGCGCCCATCGCGAAGCTCGGTTTCCCGATGGCGCCGCGCGAAGCCGCACTTGTGCATGGCGCCATCGGCGACGTGCTCGCGCGCGACATGCTGCTGGCGGCCGGCGTGCACGGCGCGCAGCGCCTGTACGACGCGGGCTTCCTGCTGCAGGTGCTGCCCGACAACGAGGTGGCGCTCGCAGCGCAGTCGCACGCCGCGCGCATTGCCGTACTCTCGCCGCAGGCCGCGCGCCTGCACAAGGCCACCTTTGCCGAGCTGCGCGCCGGCGCTCCCTCGGCCCACGGCCTGCTGGCCACGGCCTACGATTACGCCGATTCTGCGGAACACCGCGAGGGTATAGCCGCCTTTCTCGCCAAGCGCACTCCGAATTTCTGAAGCCAAGCAAGCAATCGTCCGAATGAAGAAGACCGCCAACGCCAACCTGTTCGCCGCCCTGCGCGCGGCCTTTCCCGCCGACCTCGACGGCATCGCCGTCGAAACCGACAACGGCCTGTTCTATTCCTGGCGCGACGTCGAACGCGCCAGCGCCATGATCGCCAACCTGCTCGACGCGCTGAAGCTGGAGAAGGGCGCGCGCATCGCGGTGCAGGTCGAGAAGTCGGTCGAGGCGATGCTGCTGTATCTCGCCACGCTGCGTGCCGGCTATGTGTTCCTGCCGCTGAACACCGCCTACCAGAGCGCCGAGATCGAGTACTTCATCGGCAACGCAGAGCCGGCCGTGGTGGTGTGCACCAGCCGCAATGCGTCGTGGGTCGCGCCCATTGCCACCGCGGCAGGCACGAAGCACGTCTTCACGCTGGACGACGACCGCACCGGAACGCTGCTCGACGTGGCCGCCCAGTGCAGCGACCAGCACGTGCCGGCGCAGCGCAAGGCCGACGACATGGCCGCCATCCTCTACACCAGCGGCACCACCGGCCGCAGCAAGGGCGCGATGCTCACGCACGGCAACCTGCTGTCGAACGCCGAGGTGCTGAAGGACTACTGGGGCTGGACCGACGGCGACGTGCTGATCCACGCGCTGCCCATCTTCCACGTTCACGGCCTGTTCGTCGCGCTGCATGGCGCGCTGCTCAACGGCAGCAAGATCCTGTGGTTCGCGAAGTTCGATCCGCAGCGCGTCGCGCAGAAGCTGCCCGAGGCCACGGTGTTCATGGGCGTGCCCACGCTGTACGTGCGGCTCCTGGCCGAGCCGGGCCTCACGCGCGAGGCGGTGCGCAACATGCGCCTGTTCGTCGCGGGCTCGGCGCCGCTGCTCATCGAGACCTTCGACGAATGGCGCGAGCGCACCGGTCACACGATTCTGGAGCGCTACGGCATGAGCGAGACGGTGATGCTCACCTCCAACCCCTACAAGCCGGAGCAGGGCGAGCGCCGTGGCGGCACCGTCGGCTTCGCGCTGCCTGGCGTGCAGCTGCGCGTGCGCGACGACAGCGGCCGTGACTGCACCACCGACGAGATCGGCAACATCGAGGTCAGCGGCCCCAACGTGTTCGCGGGCTACTGGCGCATGCCCGAGAAGACGAAGGAGGAGTTCACCGCCGACGGCTTCTTCAAGACCGGCGACGTCGGCAAGATCGACGGCCGCGGCTACATCACCATCGTCGGGCGCAGCAAGGACCTGATCATCAGCGGGGGCTACAACGTGTACCCCGCCGAGATCGAGGGCTACATCAACGAGATGGCCGGCGTGGCCGAGAGCGCCGTGGTCGGCGTGCCGCACCCCGACTTCGGCGAGGTGGGCGTGGCCATCGTCATCCCCAAGGCGGGCGCCGCGCTCGACGGCGACGCCATCGTGGCGGAGCTGAAGTCGAAGCTCGCCAACTTCAAGATTCCCAAGCGCTGCTTCGTGGTGCCGGAACTGCCGCGCAACGCCATGGGCAAGGTGCAGAAGGCGCTGCTGCGCACCGAGCACAAGGGTCTGTTCGCGGCCTGAGCCGGGTCAGGCCGAGGAGGGCACGAGTCCGTTCATCAGCCCGCTGCCCGCGTGGCAGTTGACGTACTCGTAGCTCTGCTCGTCGGCCTTGAGCACCGACACCTCGTGGTACACGCGCAGCTGCAGCTGGAAGTTCAGCGCCTGCACGTAGCGCATGAAGCTGCCGAAGATCGCGACGTGCGTCGGGTGCGACTCGGCCCAGCGCTCCATGTCGGCCAGCGAACGCCACCAGCTCAGGCCGAACGACTTCTGCAGCGGCGAGCCTTGCGCGTCCAGGTAGCGCATGTAGCGGTTGCTGTAGCAGCCGATGGGCAGGCCCTGGTCGCGCAGGAAGTCCATGCCTTCGCGCAGCACGGGCTCCATGTCTTCCAGGTAGAGCTTGCGTTCCTGGCCGGTGGTGTCGCTCCACTCCTGGCCGGAGCGGATCATCGCGATGTTCTCGTGCCCCGCGATGCGCACGCGCTGACCCGGAGCCGGCGTGCCCGCGATCACTGCGCGCGTGCCCGAGGGCGCCATCGCATCGGTCTGCGACAGCGGAATGCGGTCGCGCATCGAGCCCCAGTAGCCGTGCTCCTGCAGCTCGCCGCTGACGCTGCCCATCACCACGCCCACGCCCTCGAAACGGTCGGGCGTATTGAACATGGTCTCGAAGTGCTCGACGCGCGGCGAGGCGATCTCGCGGAAGTAGCCGAGGCCCTCCGTGAGCCGCTCGTCGGAGCGCCACCAGGCGTCGACCGCCGGCGTTGCGCACCAGCGGGCGTACGCGACAGGGTCGCTCCAGTAGGCGATGGCGACCATGTTGTCGAAGCCTTGCGCGTCGACGTAGTGCGTCAGGTCGTGATGGCCGGGGCCGTCGGGCAGGGCGAAGTCGCGCGCGATCTTCATCAGCGCGGCGCAGGCGCGGCCCTGCATCTCGGGGCCGCGCGACTGCACGCCGAAGAAGCCCATCACGACCTGCTTCACCGAAACCGGGGCGCGGGCCGACCATACGGGGTAGGGCGGCACGTAGTCGTCTTCCACGCGGCGGTGCCGCGTGCGGGGGCACTTCAGGTGCTCGGCGATGGCGGATTCCATGGCGTGCCTCCGGTGGTTCAGGCCGCGACCGGCTCGGTCGCGCTGCTCTCGGGTTCCGGCGAAGGCAAGGGCGATGGCGACTGCTGCACCACGACGGGCTCGCGGCGCGTTTTGTTGAGCAGCAGCTGCGTGACGTCGGGCCGCGAGTAGTGGCCGCTGGGGTCGGCAGCTGCCTTGGCGAGCGAGATCATGCCGAGGTCGATGTCGGCGACGACCAGGCCTTCCTCGTCTTCCGCAAGCGGCGTTCCCAGCGGCGAACCGTCGGGCGCGTAGATGCGCGCGTAGCCGCCGCCGGTGCGCAGCATCTGCTGCTTGCCGGCATCGGTGCACATCAGCTCGCTCATGGCCTTCGACACGGTGGCGCAGGGCGCGATCACGAAGCACTGGCCCTCGGCCGCATACACCTGGCTCGCCGCGTTGTTGACCTCGGGGCCCAGCGCGTAGGCTGCGCCCCGGTAGAGCGAGAAGCTCGGCCATGCACCGCAGTGGATCTGCTCGTTCTGCGAATACATCGCGTACTTGCTCAGCGGCTGCAGGTGCTCCCAGCACGAGAGAGAGCCGATGTTGCCCAGCGGCGTCTCGACCACGGCGAGGTCGGAGCCGTCGCCTTCGCCGAACACCGTGCGCTCCACGTGCGTGGGCTTGAGCTTGCGCCGCGTCTGCACCGTGCGGCCCTGGTCGTCGATGAGCGCCTGCGCGATGTAGAGGCTGCCGGCAGCCTTTTCGCTGTAGCCCAGCGACACCCAGATGCCCAGCCTGCGCGCAGCATCGCGGATGCGGTCGAACTCGGCCGAGCCGACAACCAGCGAGTTGTCGTGGTAGCGCTGCACGAACTGCATGCCCCAGGCCGGCGAGTCGAGCCAGATCCACCACGGGTAGCCGGGCACCCAGGTCTCGGGAAAGGCGATGAGCTTCACGCCCTGTTTCGCGGCTTGCGCCATGAGGTCGATGGTCTTGTCGATGGTGCCGTCGAGGTCGAGGAACACGGGGGCGGCCTGCACTGCGGCAACGCGCAGCTTGGGATGGACGGTGGTCGGCATGAAGGTTCTCCAGATGCAATGAAAGTAACGGGACGTCCGCCGCAGGCACCGGGTTTGCGCTGTGGCATGCGGGTTGCTTGAAGCGTAGATTCGCGCCGCCGGAACGCCTTGACCCGGTTTGGCGGCGTTCTTGTTCCAGCGTTGCACACACTTCTCCTGTTCGTCGCCCTGGCTTTCCGAGGACTTCCGATGACCCAGCTGCTCAGCACCGACGCCGTCCCGCGCGACCAGCGGCTCGCCTACTGGACCGACATGATCTGCAACGTCTACGTGCAGCTGGGTTGCGACCCGGTGTGCGAGGGCGATCCGGGCGATTTCGAGGGAAGCATCCGCCAGCACACGCTGCCGGGGCTCGACGTGTCGGTCGTCACATCGAGCCCGCAGAAGGTGATGCGCACGCCGGGGCATATCTCGCATTCGAGCGACGACTACTTCCTCGTGAGCATCCAGGCGCGCGGCCGCGGCGTGGTGCGGCAGGATGGACGCGACGCGGTGCTGTCGGCAGGAGACTTCGCGCTGTACGACAGCACGCGGCCGTATCAGTTGCTGTTCGACGAGTCGTTCGAGCAGATCGTGCTAAAGCTGCCCGGCGAGCGCCTGCGCAGCGAACTGCGCGACACCGAGGCGCTGACGGCCACCACCGTTTCGGGCCGCGAGGGCGCGGGGCATCTGCTGCTGGGCATGATCCGCACGCTGCGCGAGGACATCGACACGCTGCAGCCGGCCTCAGCCCTGGCGGTGGCCAACGGCGTGCAGAACATCCTGGTGGCCGGGCTGCAGACACTGCCGGCCGCGAGCGCACCATCGATCAGCAACCTCGCGGCGTATCACCTGGCGCGCGTGAAGCGGCGCATCGACGAGCAGCTCGCGGACCCATCGCTGTCGGTGAGCACGCTGGCTGCTGGGCTGGGCGTGTCGGTGAGCCACATCCATCGCGCGTTCAGGAGCGAGCCGCTCACGCCGTCGCAATACATCTGGGAGCGCAGGCTCGAGGCATGCAGCCGCGACCTGCTGGAGCCGCGCCTCGCGGGCCGCCCGGTGGCCGACATCGCCTATGGCCGGGGATTCAACGACGCGGCGCATTTCAGCCGCGCGTTCAGGGAGCGCTTCGGCTGCTCGCCGCGCGAATGGCGGCAGCAGCGCACGCAGTAGCGGACGGGCTTACTGAACCAGCAGCACCGTGGTGTTCGTCTCGGCGATCACCTTGGTGGCGACCGAGCCCATCAGCGCGCGGCCCAGGATGCCGTGGCCATGCGTGCCGAGCACGATCAGCCCGGCCTGCGCTGCGGCCGCCGACTTGAGGATTTCCTCGGCGATGTGGCCGTGGCGCGCGTCGATCGTGTAGTTCGCGATGCCCTGCGCGGCGAGTTGCGCCTTCACGGGCTCGATCACCTTGGCGCTTTCCTCGGCGTAGTACTCGGAGACGATCTCCTTGCTGAGGTGACGCGTGACGTGACCCGAGATGCCGGTGCACACATGCACGATCACGAGCTCGTGGCCGTCCACGAACATGGCGCGGTTGGCCACAAGATAAGCCAGCGCCTTCTGCGTGTAGGCACTGCCGTCTACTGCGATGAGGATTTTCATGGCGCCGTTATACGGCGCGGGTCGCGCGAGCGGCAACGAGTCGCACCTCGTGCCGAAGGGCTTTGCGCCTTCCAGGAATCAACGTGCGGGGATCAGCCGCGCAGGCCCTTCCAGAGCATGTAGGCAGCCAGCATGTAGAGGATGCTCGCGAACACGCGCTTGAGCTTCTTCACCGGCAGGTTGTGCGCAGCCTTCGCGCCCAGCGGCGCGGTGACCACGCTGCACAGGGCGATCACCGCCAGCGCGGGCAACCAGATGTAGCCGAAGGAGCCCGCGGGCAGGCCCTGCACCGACTGGCCGCTGACCGCATAGCCCAGCACGTTCGCCACCGCGATCGGAAAGCCCAGCGCCGCGCTGGTGGCCACCGCGTTGTGGATGGAGATGTTGCACCACGTCATGAACGGCACGCTGATGAAGCCGCCGCCGGCGCCCACGAGGCCCGAGATGAAACCGATGGCGCCGCCCGCCGCGAGCTGGCCGCCCGTGCCCGGCATCTGCCGCGTGGGGGCGGGCTTCTTGTCGAGGAACATCTGCGTGGCCGAGAAGCCCACGAAGAGCGCGAAGAAGATCGCCAGCGCCGTGCCCTTGAGCAGCGAGAACACACCCAGGCTGCCCACCAGGCTGCCGATGACGATGCCGGGCGCGAGCCGCCGCACGATCTCCCAGCGCACCGCGCCGCGCTTGTGGTGCGCGCGCACGCTCGACACCGAGGTGAAGATGATGGTCGCCATCGAGGTCGCGATGGCCATCTTCACCGACAGGTCGGCTGGCGCGCCGCGGTGGCCCATGATGATCGTGATGAAGGGCACCATCAGCATGCCGCCGCCGATGCCCAGCAGGCCTGCGAGGAAACCGGTGCCGAGCCCCAGGGCGGCGAGTTCGGCGATGAGGATGGGGTCGAGCAGGCTGGAGACGTTCACGGAAATTCTGTATCGCAAAAAGCAACGGCCCCGAGCAGTGTGTGCAGGGGGCCGTGGCGGAATTAGGTGTCTGCAAGTGGGCGCCGGACTCGCATCCTGAACCGGGGTTCAGGTGGGCGAGGGCAGCAAGACTTCGGGTTCATCTGACGCGAGATGATCACACCCGTCGAGCGATTTACCAAGCCCGGCTCCGTAGAGCATTGGAACAAGGACATATAAAGCCCAACGCGCACCGCAGACAGATCGGATTTTACGCTCCGTCCCGCGGCCGGGGAACCCGTTCAGAGCAAATGTCCATCGCCCGCCAGGGCCTGATCGAGTCTTTGAATGAGTTGGGCGGCCTTGGGGTCGGTCTCCGTGGTATCGGGTACTGCCGTCGGAGCGGGTGTGGAGGGCGCAGAGGCTGTAGAGGCCGTAGCGGCCTGTTGCGCCGCGAGGTCGAATGCCAGGTTCAGCGATGCCAGCACCGCGATGCGGTCGCGGGCCTTGACTTTTCCCGCGTCGCGGATCTTGCACATGGCGGCATCCACGCGGTCGACGGCTTCGCGCAACTGCGCCTCGCCGCCATCGGGACAGCCGAGCAGATAGCTCTGTCCCATGATCTGTACTTCAATCTGCTTCATGCGGGGGAATCTTCGGAAGGTGGTTCAGCCGGCAACCGTTCGAGCAGGGCATCGAGGCGCGTGCGGGCCGCGACGAGCCGCGACTTCAAGGCGTCGCGTTCGCGCGTGAGCGCATCGACCTGTTCCTGCAGCAGCGCGTTGGTGCGCTGCACCTCTTCGTGACGCACGAGCAGTCGTTCGACGCGCTCGGCGATCTGATCGATGGGGCTGGAGGCGGGCATGGTTGGCGATTGTAGTTTCCCGGGGAGGCGGTCCCGCCGAGGCCGGACGCGCTGCCCGGCGTGGCTGGGATTCTGCGGCTTTGCAGCCTGCCGATCAAACCCTCCGGGGTCTTTTCAGGCCTCGCTCAGCCGCACGTAGGTGGCCAGCAGCGCGCTCTTGGCGACCACGCCCAGCAGCACGGGGTTGGCGGCGCTTTCGATCACCGGCAGCCGCTCGCCCAGATGGTCGAGGAAGCGCTGCAGCGCCTCGCCAAGGCCGGTATCGGCGGTGACCGGCAGGATCGCCTGCGAGAGCAGGGCGCCGGCCGTCGTCTCCTGCGGCGCCGTACCGAGCGAAGAAAGCGGCACCACGCCGAGATAGCGGTTGTCCGCGTCCACCACGTACAGGTACTTCACGGGGTACTGCAGGAAGAGCTTGCTCATGGCCTCGCGGTCCGCCTGGGGCCCGACCACCGTTTCGGCCGGCTGCACCAGGTCGCGCATGTGCAGCCCGCGCAGGCGCATCTGGTCGTCGCGCTGCGCGTTGCGGTGCAGCGTGATCTCGTACATCGAGCCCGCGTTGGCCGAGCGCGCGACGAAGTACGCGATGACGCTCGCGGCCATCAGCGGCAGCATGACCTGGTAGCTCAGCGTCATCTCGAAGATCATCAGGATGGCCATGAGCGGTGCCTGCGTCGCGCCCGCCAGGAAGGCTCCCATGCCGACGATCGCGTAGGCGAAGGGCGCCGAGCTCGCCGCCGGCCACAGCGCCTGCACGCCCTGGCCGAACAGCGCGCCGATCATGCAGCCGAAGAAGAGCGCCGGCGTGAACACGCCGCCCACCGCGCCCGAGCCGGCCGTGGCCATCGTGGCGACCGCCTTGGCGAGCAGCACCATCGCGATCAGCGTCCATGCCCATGGCGTGTGCAGCACCGAATTGACCACGCTGTAGCCGTTGCCCCAGACCTCCGGCATCGGCACCGACAATGCGCCCATGATGAGCCCGCCAAGCGCCAGCCGCCAGGGCAGTGCGAGCGGCAGCCGCGAGAAGAGCGCCCGGCTGCCCTGCAATGCGCGCAGGAACCCGACCGCCGCGAAGCCCAGCAGCACGCCGAGCACGCAGAACAGCACGACCTCGGTGCCGTGGATTTCCGGAAACGGCGGCATCCTGTAGGGCGGCTGGTAGCCCGGCAGCGCCCGCATCGCGACGTTGGCGACCACCGAGGCGATGATGATCGGCCCCACGCTCTCCATCGCGATGGAGCCCAGCACGATCTCCGCGACGAAGAAGGCTCCGGCGATGGGTGCGTTGTAGGCGGCAGTGAGGCCCGCCGCCGCGCCGCAGGCCACCAGCAGCCGCAGCCGTTCCGTCGGAAAGCGGAACACCCGCCCGAGCAGCGACGAGGCCAGCGCCGCCAGCTGCACCATCGAGCCCTCGCGCCCGATCGAGCCGCCGGTGCCGATGCTCACCAGCGACGACGCGCTGCGCGCCAGCGTCTGTGCCACCGGAATGCGCCCGTCGCCGAGCACGATGGCTTCCATGTAGTCCGACGTGGCGCTGCGCTCGGCCACGCGCTTCGCGAGCACCAGCAGCAGCCCCGCCACCAGCCCGCCCAGCGTGGGGCAGGCGATGCGCGCCCACCACGGCAGGTGCCTGGCCATCGCAACGAGCCCTTCGCCCGGCCCGAGCACCAGGTGCTCGAAGGCCAGCAGCGCGGCGCGGAACAGTTCGGTCGCCAGCGTGCCGAGCAGCCCGGCCACGATCGACCACAGCAGCATCGACTGCCAGCCCGAGACACCGAAGAGGCGCTGCAGCGCCGAACGCAGATTCAGGAAGATCGAGGCGGGCCGCATATGGCCTTCGATATTAGCGGCGCCGCAACTTTCGACTTAAGCGGCGCATGGCAGGACATAGAATTCCGGGCGTTGGTGCTCGCGCCGTGGTTCGCACGGCGCAGTTCAACGGGAAGCAGGAGTGGAAGCCGCCGACCTCATCGTGTCGGACCAGGGCCGAAGCCGCCTGCGCTGCCCCCGCAACGGTCAAGCAGACGGCGCCGCAAGGCGCCAACTCCTTTCCATCGAAGCCACTGGACGCCCTGAAACAGGCGTCTGGGAAGGCGGAAAGGAGCCGTTCTGCCAGCCCGGATACCGGCCAACAAGGCGGCTGCCGCATGCGTCGAACATGAATGCGTGCGCGGCCATTGCGCCCAGGCGCTGGCGGGGAGGCCGGCCAGGGGTATTGACGTTCGTTCGCTTGATTCATGATTTCCCACGTTTGCTCTTTCCGCGGCCGCGCTCCTGCGCGCCGTTTCCGCCACGCCTGCCTGCCGCTGGCGCTGGTTTCCGCCTTCGGCGGCCTGGCCCATGCGCAGGAGGCTTCCACCCTGCGCGAGACCGTGGTCACGGCCAACCGCACGCCGCAGGCGCTGTCCGAGCTCGTGGGAGACGTCTCCATCGTCGACAGCAACGCCATCGAGCGCAGCGGCGCGACCGGCGTGGCCGACCTGCTCTCGCGCCTGCCCGGCATCGAGATCTCGCGCTCGGGCGGCGTGGGCAACACCACCAGTCTCTTCATCCGCGGTGCCGAGACACGCTTCACCGCCGTGTACCTCGACGGCGCGCGCATCGACTCGCAATCGACCGGTGGCGCCGGCTGGGAAGGCATTCCGCTCTCGCAGATCGACCGCATCGAGGTGCTGCGCGGCCCGGCCGCCGCGGTGTACGGCTCCGACGCCGTGGGCGGCGTGATCCAGCTCTTCACCCGGCGCGGCGAAGAGGGCGTGTCGCCCTACGCGGGCATCGGCTTCGGCAGCAAGGGGCTGCGCAGGATCGAAGGCGGCGTGAGCGGCAAGTCGGGCCTCTTCGACTATTCGTTCGGCGTCGCGCATGAAGAAAGCAAGGGCTACAACGTGCAGCCCGTGAGCAAGCGCAACGTGACCAAGGACGGCTTCACCAGCCCCGACCGCGACGGCTACAACAGCACCTCGGGCAACGTGAAGCTGGGCTACCAGATCACGCCCGACCAGCGCATCGAGGCGACGCTGCTGTCCAGCGCCGTCAAGGCCGGCTACGACACCACCGTGCCGTCCAAGACCAAGCTGCCGATCCTGTTCGCCAACGACATTTCGAGCAACACGCTGCAGACCGCCGGCCTGACCTGGTCGGCCAAGTGGAACAACGTCTACAGCACCCGCGTGCAGGTGACCGACTCGCAGTCGGTCTACAAGACGCAGCCTTCGTTCTATCGCACCGAGACGAAGCTGCGCGGCTACCTGTTCCAGAACGAATTCCGCTTCGGCCCGCACCTCGTGACCGCCACGCTGGAGCGCCGCGAGGACGCCCTGCAGAACGCGCCCACCACCACCTCGAAGCTGCTGTCGCGCGACCGCTCGCAGGACGCGATTTCGCTCGGCTACAGTTTCGTGCAGGGCCCGCACTCGCTGCAGCTGCATGTGCGCCACGACAAGGACAGCGAGTTCGGCGGCAAGACCACCGGCAGCGCGGCCTATGGCTACGCCATCACGCCATCGCTGCGCTTCACCGCATCGGCCGGCACCGCCTTCCGCGTGCCCACGCTGTACCAGCGTTTCAGCGAATACGGGCTGGCCACGCTCAAGCCCGAGTCGAGCCGCAACCTCGAGCTGGGCCTGCAGTACACCGAGGGCGCGACGCAGTTGGGCATCGTGGCCTACGCCAACCGCGTGCAGAACCTGATCGTGTTCGACAGCTCGGCCAAGGGCTGCGTTTCTTCCATCGGTTGCTACGCGAGCACGGCCCGCGCGCGCTACCAAGGTGTCACGCTCTCGGGCAGCCATCGCATCGGCGACGTCACGCTGCGCGGCTCCTTCGACTTCCAGGACCCGCGCGACCTTGCCACCCACAACCTGCTCGCGCGACGCGCGCAGCGCCACGCCACCATGGGCGCAGACTGGCGCATCGCCGGCTGGACGCTGGGTGCCGAGGTGCAGACCTCCAGCCGCCGCTACGACGATGCGGCCAACGGCGTGAAGCTGGGCGGCTACACGGTGCTGAACCTGTCGGCCACCACCCAGATCACGCGCGACATCAACCTGGTCGCGCGCGTCGACAATGTGGGCAACAAGGACTACCAGTTCGCGCGGCTGTACGCCAATGCCGGCCGCACCGCCTACGTCGGTCTCAAGTGGACGCCTCACTAAGCAGCCAATCCTCCCAGCCGGGCGGTACCGCCGGTGCCGCTGCGGCCTCGTGCGCCGCCGTGCTGGTGGCAGCCCCGGCCTCGGGGCAGGGCAAGACCACGGTCGCGGCCGCGCTGGCCCGGCTGCATGCACGCCAGGGCCGCCGCGTGCGCGCCTTCAAGTGCGGCCCCGACTTCCTCGATCCGCACTGGCTGGCGCTGGCCACCGGCGCGCCGGTGCATTCGCTGGACCTCTGGATGACCGGCGAGGCCGACTGCCGCGCGCGCCTGCACGCGGCGGCAGTGGAGTGCGACCTGCTGGTCGTCGAAGGCGTGATGGGCCTCTTCGACGGCACGCCCAGCGCCGCCGACCTGGCACAGCGCTTCGGCCTGCCGGTGCTGGCGGTGATCGACGCGCACGCCATGGCTGGCACCTTCGGGGCGCTGGCCTATGGCTTGCAGAATTTCCGCGCCGGCCTGCCGTGGGCTGGCGTGCTGGCGAACCGCGTGGCGAGCGAACGGCACGGCGCCATGCTGCAGGAGGCGTTGCGCGACCCCTCGCAATGGCTCGGCGCCTTACCGCGCGATGCCCGCTTCGTGCTGCCCGAGCGGCATCTGGGTCTCGTGGCGGCCACCGAGCTCGGCGATGCGATGGCCCGGCTGGACGCGGCCGCCGACGTGCTGGCCGACACGCCGCTGGGCCGGATGCCCGTCGGCGAGCTGCCGCAGGTGCGCTTCGAGGCTCCTGCATCCGACGAGACGCAAGCCGTGCCGCCATTGCTGGCCAGCCGCACGATTGCCATCGCGCGCGATGCGGCGTTCTCGTTCATCTACCCCGCGAATCTCGATGTGCTCACCGCGCTGGGCGCCAGGCTGAGCTTCTTTTCGCCTCTTGCGGGAGAAGCCTTGCCGTCCTGCGACGCCGTCTGGCTGCCCGGCGGCTACCCCGAGCTGCACGCGCAGGCCCTGTCCGCCTGCGCGCCGATGCGCGAATCGCTCGCCGCGCATGCCGCGTCCGGCAAGCCGATCTGGGCCGAGTGCGGCGGAATGATGGCGCTCTTCGACGAGCTGGCCCTGCAGGACAATGAACAGGTCCACCGCCTCTGGGGCCTGCTGCCCGGCCGCGTGACCATGCAGAAGCGGCTGGCCGGCCTCGGCCCGCAGCAGCTCGCGATCGGCAGCCATGTCCTGCGCGGTCACACCTTCCACTATTCGAGCTGCGAGACGCCGCTGGAGCCGGCCGCCCGCACGGCCCGTCCCGGCGCGACGCAGGCCGTGGGGGCGCGCGCCGGCGAGGCGCTCTACGTGCACGGCCCGGTGCGCGCGAGCTATTTCCATGCGTGGTTCGCTTCCAGTCCGCAAGCCACGGCCCGCCTTTTCGGCGCCATGCCCATCGAGTTGGAGAGCCATGCCGCATTCGACCAAGCCTGAGACCGTGGTGCACGAGTTCATCCTCGGCGGCCAGAAGAGCGGCAAGTCGCGCCGCGCCGAACAGCGCGCCATCGACTGGCTCGCGGCCGACGCCCGCACGCACCGCGCCGTGCTGATCGCGACCGCGCAGGCCTACGACGACGAGATGCAGGAGCGCATCGTGCGCCACCAGGCCGACCGTGCCGGGCGCGTGCCCGGCATGCGCACCATCGAGGAGCCCGTCGAGCTCGCGCGCGCCATCGTCACGCAGAGCTCGCCCGAGACGCTGGTGGTGGTCGACTGCCTCACGATGTGGCTCACCAACCTGCTGATGCCGATGCCCTCCGAAGACGCCCGGCCCGTGACGCGCACCCCGGCGACGCACATCGCGATGCTGCTGGTCGCGCTGCGCGACGCGTCCGGGCCGGTGGTGCTGGTGGGCAACGAGATCGGGCTGGGCGTGATTCCGCTGGGCCGCGAGACGCGTGCCTTCGTCGACGCGCTCGGCCGGCTCAACCAGGACGTGGCCGCCGCCTGCGCCCGCGTCACGCTGATGGCGGCCGGCCTGCCGCTGAGCCTGAAGACACCCGCCGCATGAACTTGAAGAAGATCCGCGCGCCTCTGGCGGCACTTGGGCTGAGCCTTTTCGCACTCGCCGCGCATGCGCTCGACGTGGTCGACGAGCGCGGCGTTTCGGTGAGCCTGCCGCAGCCGCCTCAGCGCATCGTCTCGCTGCTGCCTTCGCTCACCGAATCGGTCTGCGCGCTCGGCGCCTGCGACCGGCTGGTGGGCGTTGACCGGTACTCCAACTCGCCCGAGCAGGTGAAGGCGCTGCCGCAGCTCGGCGGGGGCATCGACCCGAACGTGGAAGCCATCGTCGCGCTCAAGCCCGACGCGGTGCTGCTGGCAAAGTCCTCCCGCGTCACCCAGCGGCTGGAGGCGCTTGGCATGAAGGTGCTGGTGCTCGAACCCAAGAGCCATGCCGACGTGCGCCGCGTGCTCGACAAGCTCGACCAGGTGCTGGGCACGCACGAGGCGCCGAAGGTCTGGCGCGTGATCGACGCCAGCGTGTCGGCCGCCGCGCAGTCGGTGCCGGCGACCGCGAAGGGCATGCGCGTGTATTTCGAAGTCAACAGCGCGCCGTATGCGGCGGGCGAGTCGTCGTTCATCGGCGAAACGCTCGCGCGGCTGGGCGTGAAGAACATCGTGCCGGCTTCGCTCGGTCCGTTTCCCAAGCTCAACCCCGAGTACGTGGTGCGCGCGAATCCCGACCTCATCATGGTCAGCGTGCGCAGCGCCCAGGGGCTGGAGCAGCGACCCGGCTGGGGCGGCATCCGCGCGGTGCGCGAGGGGCGTGTCTGCCGCTTCAGCGCGGAGCAGTCCGACGTGCTCGTGCGTCCGGGCCCGCGCATGGACGAGGCCGCCCGGCTGATGGCGCAGTGCCTCACGGAAAAGGGGGGGCGTCGATGAGCGCGACGGCCGTCAGGCACACGGCCCACCTGCGCCGCGTGCTGCTGCTCGGCGCCGGCCTGCTGGTGCTGGGCGCGGCGCTGATGCTGCTGGGCCTGGGCATCGGCAGCACCGGTTTCGAGAGCCTCATCGCGGCGCGCCACGACCCGGTGGCGCTGCAGATCGTGTGGGACATCCGCCTGCCGCGCACGCTCGGCGCCTGGCTTGCAGGCGGGCTGCTGGGCCTGGCCGGCGCGGTGGCGCAGGGGCTCTTTCGCAATCCGCTGGCCGATCCGTACCTGCTGGGCAGCGCCTCGGGCGCATCGCTGGGCGTGGCGGTGGCGCTGCTGATGTTCGGCGGCTCGGCCGCGAGCACGCAGTGGGTGATGCGGCTCGGGCTCACCGGCGCGGCCTTCCTGGGCGCGGTGCTGGCCGTGATGCTCACGCTGATGCTGGCGCGCGGCGTGCAGCAGACGCTGCGGCTGCTGCTGGCCGGCGTGATCGTGGGTGTGGTGCTCGGCGCGGCGAAAGACCTCATCACCATCGCCTCGGCGGACATCCTGCAGGCCATACAGGGCTTCATCCTCGGTAGCACCGGCCTCGTCGGCTGGAGCGCCTGTGCGGTGATGGCCATGGTCGGCGCGGCCTGCCTGCTGGCGGGCTGGGCGCTGGCGCCGGTGCTCGACGGGCTCGCGCTCGGCGAGGCCACCGCGCGCAGCCTCGGCCTGCCGCTTGGCGCGATGCGCGCGGCGCTGGTCGTGGTGCTCGCACTGGCCACCGGCGCGGCAGTAGCCCAGACCGGGCTCATCGCCTTCGTCGGCCTGGCGGCGCCGCACCTGGTGCGCTCGGTCGTCAAGACCACGCATGCGCGGCTGATCGTGCTGTCGGCGCTGATGGGCGGGCTGCTGCTGATGGCGGCCGACCTGCTGGCGCGCTGGCTGATCGCGCCGCAGGAACTTCCGGTGGGCGTGCTCACGGCCGTGCTGGGCGGCAGCTACCTGCTGTGGCTGATGCACCGGCGCAGCGCGCGCGGAGGCGTGGCATGAGCCGCAACGACACGCCCGCCGCACTCGAGGCGCGCCGCCTGAGCGCCACGCTCGGCACCGCCGAAGTGCTGCACGGCATCGACCTGAAGCTGCCGGCCGCGCGCTGGACCAGCATCGTCGGCCCGAATGGCGCGGGCAAGTCGACGCTGCTCAAGGCGCTGGCCGGGCTGCTCGCGCATCGCGGCGAAGTGCTGCTGCTGGGCGAGGCGCAGGACAAGGTGCCCGCTCGCGTGCGTGCCCGGCGTCTTTCCTGGCTCGGCCAGAGCGGCACGGGCGAGGGAAGCGCGGACGACCTGATGGTCTACGACGTCGCCATGCTCGGCCGCCTGCCGCACCAGCGCTGGCTGGCCACGCCCGGCGAGGCCGACCGAGAGGCGGTGGAGCGCGCATTGCGCAGCACCCAGGCCTGGGACTGGCGCGACCGTCCGCTGGGCCAGCTCTCGGGAGGCGAACGCCAGCGCGTGCTGCTGGCACGCGCGCTCGCGGTGGAGGCCGAGGTGCTGCTGATGGACGAGCCGCTTGCCAACCTCGACCCGCCGCACCAGGCCGACTGGATGCAGATCGTCCGCGCGCTCGTGGCCAAAGGCCGCACCGTGGTCAGCGTGCTGCACGAACTGCCGATGGCGCTGGCAGCCGACGAACTGGTCGTGATGAACCAGGGCCGCGTCATCCATCACGGCACCTGCGACGACGCGGCCACCCATGCCGCGCTGGAGCAGGTCTTCGACCACCGCATCCGCGTGCACCGCGTGGCGGAGCAGTGGATCGCGCTGCCGAAGTAGCCGCGCGGCCACACCAAAAAACACAGGACATCTCTCCATGCAGATCGAAACTCCCCCCAGCGAAAAGCCCTACGAAAAGCCCGAGGGCGAGCGCCGCGGCATCGTCATCGTCAACACCGGCGACGGCAAGGGCAAGAGCACGGCCGCCTTCGGCCTCGCGCTGCGTGCGCACGGCCGTGGCAAGGCCGTGAAGATCTACCAGTTCATGAAAGTGCCGACCGCGCGCTTCGGCGAGCACCGCATGTTCGAGCAGATCGGCATTCCGATCGAAGGGCTGGGCGACGGCTTCAGCTGGAAGAGCCAGGATCTGGAGCGTTCGGGCCAGCTCGCGCGCGACGGCTGGGAAAAGGCGAAGGCGGCGATCCTGTCTGGCGAGTTCTTCCTCGTGGTGCTCGACGAGATCACCTATCCGCTGATCTACGGCTGGCTGCCGCTCGAGGGCGTGCTCGAGACCCTGCGTGCGCGGCCGAAGCACGTGCACGTGGCGCTCACCGGCCGGCGCTGCCCGCCCGAGATCATCGAGCTGGCCGACACCGTGACCGAGATGACGCTGGTGAAGCACGCCTTCAAGGCCGGCATTCCCGCGCAGCGCGGCATCGAGGACTGAAGAGGAATTCATGGCACACGCGTTCGAGGCCGGCGAGGCGAGGGCGGTGTATCGCGCCATCCACGAGCGGCGCGACATGCGGCACTTCGCGGGCGGCAGCGTCGAGCCCGAAGTGCTGCGCCGGCTGCTCGACGCTGCGCACCACGCGCCCAGCGTGGGCTTCATGCAGCCGTGGCGATTCATCCGCATCCGTGGCGAGGCGCTTCGGCATCAGTTGCATCGCATCGTCGAGCAGGAACGCGTGCTGACCGCCCGCGCCCTCGGCGAACGTGAGGACGAGTTCATGCGCCTGAAGGTGCAGGGCCTGCTCGACGCCGCCGAGCTGCTGGCGGTGACGCTGGCCGACGGTCGCGAGAAGCACGTGTTCGGCCGACGCACCCTGCCGCAGATGGACCTGGCATCGGCCTCCTGCGCCATCCAGAACATCTGGCTGGCGGCGCGCGCCGAGGGGCTGGGCATGGGCTGGGTGTCGTTGTTCGATCCGGCCGAGGTGGCTGCGCTGCTGGGCCTGCCCGATGGCGCGGAACCCATCGCCTTGCTGTGCCTGGGCCCCGTGGCCGATTTCTATGAAGAGCCGATGCTGCAGCGCGAATGCTGGGCGAAGCGCGAGCCGCTCGCGTCGCTGGTGTTCGACGAAGGCTGGGGCCGGCCTTCGGACCTCTTCGACCATCCGTCCACCGTGGAGCCCATCTGATGCTGGCCTTCGACTCCGTTCTCTTCGAGCTTGCGCGGCTTTTTCTCTGGCCGGTGACGCTGGGCGTGCTGCTGTCCTTCGTCTATGCCGTGTACTGCCTGGGCGCCTTCGGCATCGAGTACATCCAGCGGCGCCGCGACCCGTCTCGCGCGCTGGTGCTGCAGCAGCATGCGCAGGCCAGCCAGGAGCAGATGGAGCTGGTCGTGCTCAAGCAGCTCGAAGGCGTGCGCCTGTGCAGCCGCGTGGCGCCGATGCTGGGGCTGATCGCCACCATGATCCCGATGGGCCCGGCCCTGGTGGCCGTGGCCTCGGGCGAATCGCAGGGCGTGGCGCAGAGCCTGGCACCCGCCTTCGCGAGCGTGATCGTGGCACTGGCCTCGGCCTCGATCACCTTCGTGGTCTACACCGTGCGCCGTCGCTGGCTCATGCGCGAGCTGGTGACGGTGCTCGATGCGAGGGACCGCCTCTCATGAGCAGCCGGCGCCAGTTTTCGATACTGAGCAGCCTGGACAGCGACGACGACGATCCGGTGCTCTCCACCATCAACCTGATCGACGTGTTCATGGTGGTGATCGGCATGCTGATGATCGCGGTCATCAACAACCCGATGAATCCCTTCGCGCAGGACAAGGTGACGATCATCCGCAACGAGGGTCAGCCGAACATGGAGATCGTGACCCGCGAGGGCCGCAAGATCACGCGCTTCAAGGCCAGCGGCGCGACCGGGCAGGGTGACGGCGAGAAGGCCGGCACCGCCTGGCGGCTGAAGGACGGGACGATGGTCTACGTGCCGGCGGACGCGGTGCCGGCCGGTCCGGGTCCGGGCGGGAAGTGACGCGGGTCTTCCTTTTCTGGCTGCTGGCGGTGCTGGGGTTCGTCGCACCGGCGCAGGCCCAGCCCGCGGGCGGGCGGGTCGTGGTGCTGAGCACTTCGCTCGTATCGCCGGCAAGGGTTGTGCGACTGCAGGCGGCCGCGCGCGAAGCGGGCCTGCCCTTGCAGGTGGTGTCGGCATCGAAGGATTCGCCCGAGACATTGGCGGGGGCGCTGGAAGGCGCGAGCCTGCTGGTCGTCGATGCGCCGCACATCAGCGTCGCGCAGGCGGCGGCCGCGCACTTCGGCGACGCGATCTCGCGCGGTAGCGTGCCGTATGTGCTGGTCGGCGAGTTCGCGCTGGTTGCCAAGGGGCAGGCTTCGACCGCTGCGCCGCTCGCGGCGGAGCGCGGCGTCGATGCAGCGTGGGCGCAGCGGTTGCGCGAGTACTGGCGCTTTCCGGGCGCGGCCAACCTGGGCGCCGCGATGAAGGCGATGGCGCAGCCCGGCAAGGCCGATGGCCTGCCCGATCCCGTGCCGATGCCGCTGGCCGGCCTCTATCACCCTGCATGGCCGCGCATCGAGACCGGCGTCCCGGCCGTCGAAGGACTGGCGGGCAGCGGCACCGTCGCCATCGCGATCAACAGCGCCACCGTGGCCGGCGAAGACACCGGCTGGCTCGACGCGCTGATCGCCTCGCTCGAACGGCGCGGCCTGCGCGCCTATGCCTTCTACGGCCCGCGCCAGCAGAAAGACCTGTTCTTTCGCATGACGCACGATGGCGAACGCCGCGTGGCTGATGTCATCGTCAATGCCTCGCTGGTCTTCAGCCCGAACGAGCGCAAGGCCGAGCTGGAGCGCATCGGCGTGCCGGTGCTGCAGACGCTGCCCTCGCTGGCGATGGACGCCGATCAATGGGCGCGGAGCAGGGACGGCCTCGCGCAGACCGAAATCGCCTCCTACTACAGCCCGAGCGAGCTGGCCGGCATGACCGACCCGATGCTCGTGAGCGCCCGCGATGCGGCCACCGGCACGCTGCAGCCGCTGCCCGCCCAGATCGACGCCGTGGCAGCCAAGGCCGCCGCGCTGCTGCGGCTCCAACGCACGCCGCCGGCCGACCGGCACGTTGCGATGCTGGTCTACAACTACCCGCCAGGCGAGGCCAACTTCGGCGCCTCCTTCCTCAACGTGCCGCGCAGCGTGAACAACATGCTGGCGGCGATGAAGTCGGCCGGCTACGGCACCGAGTTGCCGGGCACCGACGCGCTCATCGCACAGGTGCAGGCGACGATGCGCGCCTACTACCCGACGGGCCAGGGCGACGAGCTGCAGTCGCTGCTCGACAAGGGCCTTGCCGACACGATGCCGCTGCAGGCCTACCTCGCGTGGTTCCGCGCGCTGCCGCAAGAGACGCAGCGGCGCATCGAGAGCTACTGGGGCCCGCCCGAGACGTCGACCATGCTGCGCCCCGTGGCGGGCGAGCGGGCCTTCGTGATCCCGCGCGTGCGCTTCGGCAACGTGGTCGTGCTGCGCCAGCCGCCGCGCTTCGAGCCCGGCACGCAGGTGGCCGGCAAGGCCGAGCAGGTCTACCACCGCTCGGCCGTTCCACTGAGCCACGGCTACCTCGCCACCTATCTCTGGCTGCGCACGCGCTTCGGTGCCAGCGCCGTGGTGCACGTCGGCACGCACGGCACGGTCGAGTGGTCGGCGGGCAAGGAGCGCGGGCTCTCGGTACAGGACGATCCGCTGCTCGCGCTGGGCGACCTGCCCAACGTGTACCCGTACATCATGGACAACCTGGGCGAAGCCACTACCGCCAAGCGGCGCGGGCGCGCAACCATGGTGAGCCATTCGACGCCGATGTTCGCGCCGGCGGGCTTTCGTCCCGGCGTGCAGGAGATGCACGAGCGCATGCACGAGTGGGAGACGCTGTCGCCCGGCCCCGTGAAGGCCGCTCTGGAAAGGCAGCTCACGGCCGAGTTCGCTGAGCACCGCTACGACCGCGACCTGGGCTGGACGCCCGCGCGCATCCGCGCCGACTTCGCCGGTTTCATCGCCGTGCTGCATCCGTACCTCGACGAGCTCGCGCAGACCGCGCAGCCGCTGGGCCTCGCCACCTTCGGGCAGGCGCCGGATGCGCAACGGCGGCGCATGACCATCCTGCAGATACTCGGCAAGCCGTTGGTCGAGGCACTCGGCGAGGACATCGACGAGGCCTTCCTGATCGACGCGAAGAATGTCGCTGGCTCGCGCCCCGCGCGTTGGGTGGAACAGGCGTTGACCGACGGGCAGGCCGCGAGCGCGATGGGCAGGACTCCGGCCGACCGGGAGAAGCTGCTGGAGCTGGCAGGGCGCGCCCGCAGGCTCGACGATGTGCTCGCGCACAACGAGGAAATCGAGGGCCTGCTGACCGCGCTCGACGGCCGCTACCTGAAGTCCAGCTACGGCGGCGACCCGGTGCGCAACCCCGACAGCCTGCCGACAGGGCGCAACCTCTACGGCTTCGACCCGAGCCGCGTGCCCACCCGCACAGCCTGGGAGACGGGCGTAGCCGCGATGGATGCGTGGATCGCGCAACATGCCAAGGCCCATGCCGGCAAGACGCCCGAGAAGATCGCCTTCACCCTCTGGGCCGGCGAGGCTTCGCGCCACCAGGGAGTGCTGGAGAGCCAGGCTTTCTACGCCTTGGGCGTGAAGCCGCGCTGGGACGAGGGCGGGCGCATGGCGGGTATCGAGATCATTCCCGCCGCTGAGCTGAAGCGGCCGCGCATCGATGTGCTGGTCAGCGTCACCGGCTCCTACCGCGACCAGTTCCCGGCCGTGATGCGCTGGCTCGACGAGGCGGTGCAGCAGGTGGCCGCCCTGCGCGAGCCCGGCAACGCCGTGGCCCGGCACAGCGAGGCGATGGCACGCAGGCTGGGTGCTGAAGGCGCGACGGCGAGCGAGGCGCAGCGCTGGTCGACCGCCCGTGTGTTCTCGAACGAGCAGGGCAGCTACGGAGCCGGGCTGGAAGAAGCCGCGCTCGCGAGCGACGTCTGGAAGAACCAGCAGCGCGGTGGCGGCGATGCGCAGATGGCGCAGCTCTACATGGACCGCATGGGCCACGCCTACGGCAAGGGCCTCGACGGCGCCGTGCGGCCGGGCGCTTACGCGGGCAACCTCGCGCAGGTCGATGCGGCGCTGATGGCGCGCAGCTCCAACCTGTACGGCGTGCTGACCAACGACGACCCGTTCCAGTATCTCGGCGGCATCGCGCAGGCGGTGCGACATCTCACCGGCAAGGACCCGACGCTGTACGTGCAGAACCTGCGCGACGGCACCGACGTGCGCACCGACACGGCCGCAGGCGCCATCGCGCGCGAGATGCAGACGCGCTATCTGCATCCGCAGTGGATCGAGGCGCAGAAGGCCGAGGGCTACAGCGGCACGTTGCAGGTGCTGAAGACCGCGCAGTTCCTCTGGGGCTGGCAGGTCACGGCGCCGGCCGCCGTGCGGCAGGACCAGTGGCAGTCGCTGCACGACGTGTACGTGCGCGACCGGTACAGGTTGGGCACTCGCGAATGGCTCGAAGGCGACAACCGCGCGGCCTTCGCGCAGACGCTGGAGCGGATGCTTGACGCGGTGCGGTTGAACTACTGGAAACCCGATGCCGCCACCCGGCGCGAGCTGGCACAGGCATACGCGGAGGCGGTGCGGGCGACGGGGCTGCGCGAGCGCAACGAGGGCGTGCAGCGCTTCGTGCAGGCGCAGCTCTCGCCAGCGCAGCCTTCGTCCAGGCCGGGGCCGGCTGTCGCGCCCGTTGTCGTGCAGACGACCACACCGGCTGCTGCACCCGCGTCCGAACCCGTTCCCGCACCGGATGGCCTGCAGCCCGTCAGCGGCCTGAAGCTGGAGCCGACGCCTTCGCAGGCGCCATCGCCCGAGGCCGGCGAAGCCACCGTTCTGCGGCTCTGGATGGCGCTGGGCGCCGCACTTCTCCTTGCATCCGGCGCGCTGGTGCAATGGCGCCGGGGCAGGGCGAGCGCCTGATTCGCGAGAATGGCGGCTCCCATGCCCTTGCCGAGTTCCGAATACGTCATCGCCTTCGCCGCCGCGCTGTGGATCGCGCTGGCCATCGACCGCTGGCTGGGCGAGCCGCCCGCGCCGCTGCACCCCGTCGTGTGGATGGGGCGCTATCTCGGGATCGGGTCCAGCATCGCGCCGCGCGCGCATCAGGCGAAACCGGTGGACCTGCCGATGTTCTTCACCGGCGCGCTGGTGTGGATCGTGGGTGCGGCGTGCGTCTGGAGTGTCGCCATGGCCTTGCAGACGCTCGCGATGCTGTACCTGCCGGCGTGGGCCCTGGCGCTGTTGCTGGGCCTGCTGCTCAAGCCGCTCTTCGCCTGGCGCATGCTGCGCGACGAGGTGCTCGCGGTCGAGGCGGCGTTGGGCGTTTCGCTCGACGCAGGGCGCCAGCAGCTTGCGCGGCTGGTGAGCCGTGACGTCACGCAGCTCAGCGAGCGTGAGGTGCGCGAAAGCGCCATCGAATCGCTCGCGGAAAACCTCAACGACTCATTCGTGGCCCCCGTCTTCTGGTTCGCGCTGCTGGGCCTGCCGGGCGCGGCGCTCTACCGTTTCGCCAACACTGCCGATGCGATGTGGGGCTATCGCGGTGAGCGCAACGGCCGCGACTGGACCTGGTTCGGCAAATGGGCCGCCCGCGCGGACGACGTGCTTTCGTGGATTCCGGCGCGCATCACTGTCGTGCTGCTCGCGTTGGCCGCATGGCGCTGGCCGGGTGGCCTTGCCTTCGAGGCACGCCGCACGCCGTCGCCCAACAGCGGCTGGCCGATGGCTGCGATGGCGCTGCTGCTGGGCGTGCGGCTGGCGAAACCGGGCGTGTATGCGCTGAATGCCGAGGGCACCGCACCGACTTCGGCGGACACCGGCCGTGCCGCGCAACTCGGGGAGCGCGGCGTGCTGTTGCTGGCGGGCTGTGTTCTGGTGCTGGCGGCCGCGGCGCTGTTCTTCGTTCCATGACCGACTTCGATCCCTTGTTCACCCATGGCGGCCCGGACGCGCTCGGCGCCGCCGTACACGACTTTTCCACCAACGCCAACGCCTGCGGCCCGTGCCCCGAGGCGATGGAGCTGGTGCGAGCCGCTGATGCCTCCCGCTATCCCGATCCGGCCTACACGGCGCTGCGCGAGCAGCTCGCGGCCATGCATGGCGTGGAGGCGTGGCGCATCGTGCTCGCGGCGGGGGCCAGCGAATTCATCCGGCGCATCACCACCTGGGTGGCGCTCGAAGACCGGGGCGGCCATGGCGAGGTCGTGCTGCCGCCCATGTCCTATGGCGACTATGCAGCGAGCGCGAGGGCGCTCGGGCTGCAGGTGGTGCGCGCGCCCCATGCGGCACGGCGGCCGAGGCTGGCCTGGTGCTGCGACCCCTCGGCGCCGCTGGGCCAGGCGCAGCAGGGTATCGGCGAAACCATCGATGCTCTGCCGGCGGGCGTGCCCTGCGTGCTCGACCGTGCCTACGAGCCGCTGCGGCTGGAGGGGCGCCTCGCGCTGAACCAGCGGCAGCTGGACCGCGTCTGGCAGATGTGGTCGCCCAACAAGTCGCTCGGCATGACGGGCGTGCGCGCGGCCTACGCGATCGCGCCGACAGATGCGCCGGACGCGGTGCGCGCGCTGCTGCGCCTCGCGGCCTCTTGGCCGGTGGGCGCGGATGGCGTCGCGATGCTCTCGGCCTGGCCGCGGCCCGGCGTGCAGCAGTGGCTGAGCGAGAGCCTTGTCACCCTGCGTGAGTGGAAGGCTTCGCAGGCGGCCTTGTGCGGCGAGATGGGCTGGCAAGTCTGGCCTTCGGATGCGAACTTCCATGTCGCCAAACCCGGCGGCGCCGATTTCGCCGGCCTGCTGAAGCGCCTGCGCGCCGAAGGCATCAAGCTGCGCGACTGCGCTTCTTTCGGCCCGCCGGGCCACGTGCGCATGGGCGTGCTCCCGCCCGCCAGCCAGCAGGCGCTGAAAGATGCCTGGACAAGCGCCGCCTGAACGCATACACCCCCACACCTGACTGAAGAAGATCAGAACAAAAGATGCTCTACGCCATCACCACGCTCTTTCTCTGCCAGCTCGCCGGCGAACTGCTCGTGCAGTGGCTGGGGCTGCCCATTCCCGGCCCGCTGATCGGCATGGTGTTCCTGTTCATCGGCCTGCTGGTGCGCGGCAGCGTGCCGCAGGTGCTGACCGACACCTCGGGCCATCTGCTGCGCAACCTGATGCTGCTGTTCATTCCGGCGGTGACCGGCGTGATGCTGCATTTCGAGCGGGTAGGGCGAGAGTGGCTGCCGTTTCTCGCGGCCGGCATCGTGGGTGCCGCCTTCACCATGACGGTCACGGCGCTCACCTTCCGCTGGATGATCCGCATCACCGGCAAGGACGCCCAATAGATGACCGCGCCCGCGAAGCTCTTCGAGATCTGGGTGTTCCTGGCCCAGTCGCCGCTGCTGTGGCTGTCGCTCACGCTGCTGGCCTACCTGGGCGCGCTGTGGCTGCACACGCGCAGCGGGCGCAACCCGGTGGTCAACCCGGTGCTGATCTCGGTGATCGTCATCGTCTCGGTGCTGCTGCTCACGCGCACGCCCTACGACACGTATTTCGAGGGCGCGAAGTTCGTGCACTTCCTGATCGGCCCCGCCACCGTGGCGCTGGCCGTGCCGCTGTACGGCCAGATCGACCGGCTGCGGCGGCTGTGGCTGCCCATCGGCGTGGCGCTGATCGTGGGATCGGTCGCGGCCATCGTCTCGGCCGTGGGCATCGCCTGGGTGCTGGGCGGCTCGCACGAGCTGATGATGTCGCTCGCGCCCAAGTCGGCCACCATGCCCATCGCGATGGGCGTGGCCGAGAAGATCGGCGGGCTGCCTTCGCTGGCGGCGGTGGCCGCGGCCGTCGCGGGCATTTCGGGCGCGATCATGGCCACCGGCCTGCTGAACCTGCTGCGCATCAGGGAGCCGGCGGTGCGCGGCTTCGCGGTCGGCATGGCGGCGCATGGCATCGGCACGGCGCGTGCCATCCAGGTGAACGAGACGGCGGGCGCGTTCTCGGCGCTGGCCATGGGGCTGAACGGCATCGCGACGGCGCTGCTGGTGCCGCTCATCGTCAAGCTGATGGGGGCCTAGGCAGGATGGCGAAGCCCGCGCCGGCGTCGCGCCCGATGGAGCTGGTCTGGCCCTCGAAGGCCTACCTGCCCAGCTACGTGTCGGCGCTCAACCGCGGCTGGGCGCGCGACGAGACACGGCCCGAATCGGGCGCGGAGGAGCGCGCCGCCATCAAGGCCAATGCCGATCGCTTCCTCGCGAGCCTGGTCGACCGCGAAGCGAAGGGCGGGCGCATCGTCATGCCCGACGGCTCCAAGGTGCGCCGCCTGCCGGGCTACAAGTGCTGGATGTGGGACGGCGAGTTCTGCGGCAGCATCGACCTGCGCTGGCAGCCCGGCACCGACGCCTTGCCGCTCTACTGCCTGGGCCACATCGGCTACAACGTCGTGCCCTGGAAGCAGCGCAAGGGCTACGCGACGCAGGCCCTGGGCGCGATGCTGAAGCTCGCGGCGGGGGAGGGGCTCGGTCGCGTGGAGATCACGACCAGCCCGAGCAACCTTCCGTCGCAGAAGGTGATCGAGGCCAACGGCGGCGTGCTGATCGAGACCTTCATCACGCTGCCGAGCCAGGGCAGCCTGACCAAGTACCGCTACCGGATCGATCTCGACCGCTGAAGGTCTCGCAGCCCGGCCTGGCGCAGAATCGCACTCCCGCAAACCGAGCCGGAGAAGAACTTCATGGCCCAGTACACAGCGGAAGTCCTCTGGCTTCGTGGCGAGCAGGACTTTCTCGCAAACACCTACAGCAGGCGGCATTCGCTGCGCTTCGATGGCGGCGCCGAAGTGGCCGCGTCTTCCTCGCCGCACGTGGTGCCGCTGCCCATGTCCGATGCGTCGGCGGTCGATCCGGAAGAGATGTTCGTGGCCTCGCTGTCCAATTGCCACATGCTGTGGTTCCTCACGATGGCGGTGAAGCGCAAGTTCGTCGTCGACCGGTACTTCGATGCGGCCACGGGCGTGATGGAGAAGAACGCCGACGGCAAGATGGCGATGACGGTGGTCACGCTGCGGCCCGAGGTGAGCTTTTCGGGCGAGAACCTGCCGACGCGCGAGCAGATCGAGCAGATGCATCACCGGGCGCACGAGGAGTGCTTCATCGCCAATTCGGTGAAGACCGAGGTGCGCTGCGAGCCAGTGTTCTGACCGGCTCCGGCCCGCTGACCGAAGGCCTCAGCCGACCAGCGAGCGGCTCTTCATTTCGAGCCGCGTGACCAGGCGCTGCAGAGCGGTTTCCGCACCAGGCGGCAGCGCCAGGAAGCGGAAGCCCAACTGGTAGCGCAGCGTGCCGTTGGGCTGCACCGTAGGGCGCAGCGACACCAGCTCCATGTCGAGCGTGAGCCGGCCGAGCGTGCCGAGCGACAGCTCGCAGCCCCGGAGGTACGTGCCCAGCGGCAGCGCTGCCGCGCGCTCGTCGCGGGTGCGAAGGCCGACGCCGCCGAGCGACAGGTCCTGCACTTCGAAGGAGAACGCCTCGCCCTTGGGCAGGTTGCCCGTGCAGGTGTACGAATCGGCGATGGGCGCGTCGACGCGGAAGTACTCGCGGCGCTGCAGGTAGAGCAGCACCTCGGGAAAGTCGGCCTCGAATGCGGGCAGCCCTTCGTAGCGGGTCTCGCGCGGCGAGGCGATGGAGAACTCGATGCGCACGCCGTCCTGCTGGGCCTCGAAATGGCAGCGCGGCGCGGCCAGCAGGCCCTGGTTCTGCTCGGGCGATGCGCCCCAGTCGAAGACGAAGGTGCGGGCGCGCATGTCCACGTCGAGGAGCTGCGTCACGAGATGGCCGCCCGCGTACTGCACGGTGAGGTTGTCGCGGCGGCTGGCGAGGTTGCGCAGATGAACGCCGACCTCCGCCGGCGTGCGGCGGCCGAATTCGCTTGCGTGCTCGTCTCGCGGTGCATGCGTCTGGTCGGGCGCTTCGGCCTCGGCGTTCGACTCGTCTGTATCCATGGGCTTGTGCCGGTGTGTATGTTCTTGCGGGCGCGTGCCGGGGCCCCTCCCGGGCCTTGCGGCGGCCTTCACTTCATCGAAGTTGCGATACGCGCGTGGAACCGGAAACCAGTGCGGCTTTCCGGTATCGGGCCGAACTGATTAACGGCATCGGCCGGCCAGAATTTAGGGCGCCGGCGTGAATTGTTTGTTGCAGTGCCGCGCGATCAGCGCCGCTGGAGCCTCGGGTTCTTGGCGAACAGCTCGGCGGCCCAGTCCACGAAGGCGCGCACCTTGGCGCTCAGGTGGCGGTTGGGCGGATACACGACGTGGATGGGCAGCGGGTCGCGGTGCCAGTCGGGCAGCAGCTCGATCAGCTCGCCGCTCTCGATCAGCGGCTCGGCCATGAAGGTGATGCACTGCGAGATGCCGAAGCCGCCGAGCACCGCCGTGATGTGCGCGTTGCTCTCGTTCACCGACACGCGGTAGGGGCCGTTCAGCTCGATCTCCTCGTCGCCCTTCTTGAACTCGTGCGGATACACGCGCCGCGTGGTGCCCGAGAAATAGCTGACCACGTGGTGGCGCTTCTCGATGTCGTTCGGGTGCTGCGGCATGCCGTAGCGCTTTACATAGGCCGGTGACGCCACGGTGACGAAATCCAGCGTGCCGATGCGCCGCGCGACCAGCGACTGGTCGCTGAGCTCGCCCGCGCGGATCACGCAGTCGACGTTGTCGCTGATGAGGTCGACGGTGCGGTCGCTCACGCCGAGGTCGACCTGGATGTCGGGATAGCGGTCGCAGAAGGAGGCCAGCGCGGGCAGGATGATGAGCCGGGCCACCGATGTGCCGACGTCGATGCGCAGCCGCCCCGTGGGGTTGGCCTGCGCATTCGTCATGCTGGCTTCCATGTCGTCGAAGTCGTTGAGCAGGCGTGCCGCCCGCTCGAAGTAGGCGGCGCCGTCGGGCGTGACCGTGACGCGGCGCGTGGTGCGGTTGAGCAGCTTCACGCGCAGGCGCGATTCGAGCGCCTGAATCTGCTTGGTGACCGTGCCCTTGGGGAGGGCCAGCGAGTCCGCTGCCCGGGTGAAGGTGCCGGCTTCCACGACGCGGACGAAGATCCGCATGGCCTGGATTTGATCCATCGAATGCCTGTTCTGGGTACCCGGCCCACACCGGGGGAGGCGGATTCTCACACAAGCAGGCAATTCCCTCCGGCAGGCGCGACTGTTGCGATGAGTTGTCGTGATTGTTGTCGGTTTGGAAACAGAGTGGGGTTGGCCCGCCTGTTTATGGATACAGCGGGCGACTTATATTTCAACCATCGCCCAAATCCCGAGGTCGCCAATGTCACCCGTTCCATCGTCCCGTTCTGCCGAAGCTGCCGCCCGCGCTGCGGCACAAGGCGTGGAAGCCGATCTGCTGATCGAGCTGCCCGGCCGCGAACCGGTCGGTGCCCGCGTGTACGGCCAGCGTGCCAAGGGCGACGTGGCGCCGCTGGTGCTGCATTTCCATGGCGGCACCTTCGTCTGCGGCGGCCTGGACAACGGCCGCAACGTGGCCCGTCTCCTGGCCGGAGCAGGCGCGGTGGTGGTTTCGCTGGCCTATCCGCTGGCGCCGCAGTCGCCGTTCCCGGAACCCATCGAAGTGGGCTATGCCGCGCTCGAATGGCTCTACAAGCAGCGCACCAAGCTCGGCGGCAAGGGCTCCCAGGTGTACCTGGCCGGCGAGGAAGCCGGCGGCAACCTGGCGGCCGCGGTGGCGCTGATCGCCCGTGACCGGGCCCATCCGCCGCTGGCAGGCCAGATCCTGCTGTCGCCCATGCTCGACCCCTGCGCCGGCACCGCCTCGCTGCGCAACGCCACCAACGACGCGGCCGAATGCCGCTGGGCCAGCGGCTGGGAGAAGTACCTGAGCTGCCCCTCGAACGCCATGCACCCCTACGCGGTGCCCAGCGGTTCGCTGCGGCTGTCCTCGCTGGCGCCTGCACTTGTGCTGGTAGGCGCCGACGACGCGATGCACGACGAGGCCATGACTTTCGCCAGCCGCCTTCGCGCCGCCGGCATCGAGGTCACGAGCAGCGTGCTGCCCAGTGCCGCCAACTGGCCGAAGGCGCTGTACGACACCGAGAACACGGGCTGTGTGGCCTGCGAGGCCTCGGTGCAGCAGCACTTCCGCGAATTCTTCAGCGCGACCACGCCGCCTCCCGCGGCGGCTGATCACCCCAGCTAGTACCCGGCCGTCACCGGCTGCCTGATCGACACGCTGCCAGCGCGGCAGCGTGCCGGGGCCTCTTTTTCCCTGAAATCCGCCTCCTGGTGCCAAAAGCGCCGGGGTGGCCTGTTGCATCCCAAAGTCATCGAGAAGGACTCATCATCATGTCGAACAACGAGAAAAAGCTGTCTTCCGCCGCCCGCAAGGGCCTCTGGCCTGCCGTGACCGGCCTCACCGCGCTGCTGGCCGTGGCCGCGGCGGTGGTGGGCATGTACAGCTTCAAGGCCGAAGCCAACAACACCCCGGCCGCGCCGCAGGCCACGCCGGTGTCGGTCGCCACGGTGGCGTCGAGCGAGATCAACGCCTGGGACGAGTTCTCGGGCCGGCTCGAAGCCGTCCAGCGCGTCGATGTGCGTTCCCGTGTGGCGGGCGCGGTGCAGGCGGTGCACTTCCGCGAAGGCGCCCTGGTGAAGCAGGGCGACCTGCTGGTCACCATCGACCCCGCGCCGTACGCGGCCGAGGTCGAGCGCGCCGAAGCGCAGGTTGCTTCCGCGCAGGCCCGCCAGTCCTTCAGCCGCAGCGAGCAGGAGCGCGCCAAGCGCCTGTGGGACGACAAGGCCATCGCCCAGCGCGAATACGACGAGCGCGTGAACGCCGGCCGTGAAGCCGAAGCCAACCTGCGCGCCGCGCAAGCCTCGCTGCAGTCGGCGCGCCTGAACCTGGGCTACACCCAGGTGCGTGCCCCGGTCTCGGGCCGCATCGGCCGCATCGAGGTGACGGTGGGCAACCTGGTGGCGGCCGGTCCGGGCGCTCCGGTGCTGACCACGCTGGTGTCGGTGAGCCCGATCTATGCGAGCTTCGACGCCGACGAACAGGTCATCACCCGCGCGCTGAAAGACCTGCCCAGCGGCTCCAGCGCCCGCGGCCAGATCGAGAGCATTCCCGTGCAGATGGGCACCGCCGGCCTCGAAGGCACGCCCTTCACCGGCAAGCTGCAGCTGATCGACAACCAGGTCGACGCCCGCAGCGGCACGGTGCGCGTGCGTGCCTCGTTCGACAACAAGGACGGCGCTCTCATCCCCGGCCAGTTCGCCCGCATCCGCATGGGCCAGGCCCGCAACGACACCGCGCTGCTGGTGAGCGAGCGCGCCATCGGCACCGACCAGAACAAGAAGTTCGTGATGGTCGTGGGCGAGGACAGCAAGGCCACCTATCGCGAAGTGACGCTGGGCGCTTCCATCAACGGCCTGCGCGTCGTGAGCAAGGGCCTGAAGGCGGGTGACCGCGTGATCGTCAACGGCCTGCAGCACGTCCGCCCGGGTGCGCTGGTGGCGCCGCAGCAAGTGACGATGGACGCCAAGGCCGACCCCAAGCAACAACAACCGGAACGCGTGGCAGAGGCCGCCAAATCTTGAACCACCCCCAGGCTGGCTCACTTCGTGTAGCCGCCAACCCCCTCACGGGGGCAACACCAGCGGCCCGGCAAAGCCGGTTCCGCGGTGTTCCTGAAATGGGAGCCACTTGGATGCCGCGTGCCTGCATGCGGCGTGGACCGCGCACGACGCGGTGGAGTAAACGAACATGAATCTCTCAAAATTCTTCATCGACCGGCCGATCTTTGCCGGCGTGCTGTCGCTGTTGATGCTGATAGCGGGCCTGATCGCGTTGCGCGGTCTGCCGATCTCGGAGTACCCGGAAGTCGCGCCGCCCTCGGTGGTGGTGCGCGCCCAGTACCCCGGTGCCAACCCGAAAGTGATCGCCGAGACGGTGGCAACGCCGCTCGAGGAGCAGATCAACGGCGTCGAAGGCATGCTCTACATGGGCAGCCAGGCGACCACCGACGGCGTGCTGACGCTCACCGTCACCTTCCGCCTGGGCACCGATCCTGACAAGGCGCAGCAGCTCGTGCAGAACCGCGTCTCGCAAGCCGAGCCGCGCCTGCCCGAGGAAGTGCGCCGGCTCGGCATCACGACCGTCAAGAGCGCCCCCGACCTGACGATGGTGGTCCACCTCGTCTCGCCGAACAACCGCTACGACATCAACTACCTGCGCAACTACGCGGTGCTGAACGTGAAGGACCCGCTGGCGCGCATCGAAGGCGTGGGCCAGGTCCAGATCTTCGGCGGTGGCGACTACTCCATGCGCGTGTGGCTCGACCCGCAGAAGGTCGCGCAGCGCGGCCTGTCGGCTTCCGACGTGGTCGCTGCCATCCGCGGCCAGAACGTGCAGGCCGCGGCCGGCGTGGTCGGCGCTTCGCCGGGCCTGTCGGGCGTGGACATGCAGCTGTCGATCAATGCGCAGGGCCGCCTGCAGAGCGAGGAGGAGTTCGGCGACATCATTGTCAAGAGCGGCACCGACGGCGCCGTCACGCGTCTTCGCGACATCGGCCGCCTCGAGATGGGCGCCGCCGACTACTCGCTGCGTTCGCTGCTGAACAACGACCCGGCCGTCGGCATGGGCGTGTTCCAGGCGCCGGGCTCCAACGCGCTCGACATCTCCGCCAACGTCCGCAAGACGATGGAAGAGCTCAACAAGAACATGCCCGAGGGCCTGGAATACCGCATCGCCTACGACCCGACGCAGTTCGTGCGCGCATCGATCGAGTCGGTGATCCACACGCTGCTCGAAGCCATCATGCTGGTGGTGCTGGTCGTGATCCTGTTCCTGCAGACCTGGCGCGCTTCCATCATCCCGCTGCTGGCCGTGCCGGTGTCGGTGATCGGTACCTTCGCGGTGCTGCACATCCTCGGTTTCTCGATCAACGCGCTGAGCCTGTTCGGGCTGGTGCTGGCGATCGGCATCGTGGTGGACGACGCCATCGTGGTGGTGGAGAACGTCGAGCGCAACATCGAGGCGGGGCTCACGCCGCGTGAAGCCACCTACCGCGCAATGCGCGAGGTGTCGGGCCCGATCATCGCCATCGCGCTGGTGCTGGTGGCCGTGTTCGTGCCGCTGGCCTTCATCAGCGGCCTGACGGGCCAGTTCTACCGCCAGTTCGCGGTGACCATCGCGATCTCGACGGTGATCTCGGCCATCAACTCGCTGACGCTGTCGCCCGCGCTCGCCGCCTTGCTGCTGCGCGGCCACGACGAGCCCAAGGACGCGCTGACGCGCGGCATGGACCGCGTCTTCGGCTGGCTGTTTCGCGGCTTCAACCGCTTCTTCCATCGCGGCTCCGAGGCCTACAGCGGCGGCGTCAAGCGCGTGATCTCGCGCAAGGCGCTGATGCTGGGGATCTACGTCGCGCTCATCGCGGTGACCTTCGGCCTCTTCAAGGCGGTGCCCGGCGGCTTCGTGCCGGCGCAGGACAAGCAATACCTGATCGGTTTTGCGCAACTGCCCGACGGCGCCACCCTGGACCGCACCGACGAGGTGATCCAGCGCATGGGCGAGATCATGAAGAAGAACCCGAACGTGGAAGACGCCATCGCCTTCCCGGGCCTGTCGATCAACGGCTTCACCAACAGCTCGAACTCGGGCATCGTGTTCGCCACGCTCAAGCCATTCGACCAGCGCAAGCGCCCCGACCAGAGCGGCGGCGCGGTGGCTGGCCAACTGAACGGCGCGTTCTCGAGCATCCAGGACGCATTCATCGTGATGTTCCCGCCGCCGCCGGTGGCGGGCCTGGGCACCACGGGCGGCTTCAAGCTGCAGCTGGAAGACCGCGGCTCGGTGGGCTACGACCAGATGGACGCGGCGGTGAAGGCCTTCATGGCCAAGGCACAGCAGGCGCCCGAGCTGGCCGGCATGTTCACGAGCTGGCAGGTCAACGTGCCGCAGCTGTACGCCGACATCGACCGCACCAAGGCGCGCCAGCTCGGCGTGCCGGTGACGGACATCTTCGACACCATGCAGATCTACCTCGGTAGCCTGTACGCGAACGACTTCAACAAGTTCGGCCGCACGTACTCCGTGCGCGTCCAGGCCGATGCGCCTTACCGCGCCCGTGCCGAAGACGTGGGCCTGCTGAAGGTGCGCTCGACCTCGGGCGAGATGGTGCCGCTGGCCGCGCTGATGAAGGTGAATTCGACCTTCGGCCCGGAACGTGCCATGCGCTACAACGGCTACCTCGCCGCCGACATCAACGGCGGCCCGGCACCGGGCTACTCGTCGGGCCAGGCGCAGGACGCGATCGTGAAGATCGCTGCCGAGACGCTGCCCAAGGGCGTGAGCTTCGAGTGGACCGAGCTGACCTACCAGGAGATCCTGGCCGGCAACTCCGCCTTCCTGGTGTTCCCGCTGGCCATCCTGCTGGTGTTCCTGGTGCTGGCCGCGCAGTACGAGAGCCTGACCCTGCCGATCGCGATCATCCTGATCGTGCCGATGGGCATCCTGGCCGCGATGACCGGCGTGTGGATCTCCGGAGGCGACAACAACGTCTTCACGCAGATCGGGCTGATAGTGCTTGTGGGGCTGAGTGCGAAGAACGCGATTCTGATCGTGGAGTTCGCCCGGGAGCTCGAATTCGCCGGCCGCACGCCCGTGCAGGCCGCCATCGAAGCGAGCCGCCTGCGCCTGCGCCCGATTCTCATGACCTCGCTGGCCTTCGTGATGGGCGTGCTGCCCCTCGTGCTGTCCACCGGCGCGGGCTCGGAGATGCGCAAGGCCATGGGCGTGGCGGTGTTCGCCGGGATGATCGGCGTGACGGCCTTCGGCCTGTTCCTCACGCCGGTGTTCTACGTGCTGCTGCGCCGCCTTGCGGGCAACCGGCCGCTGAAGCTGCACGGCGAAGTGCCGCACGGCGACGACTTCGTGTCGGCCGACCATCCGGCAACCCCGGCTTCGCATGGCGGCGCCGGCGGTGGCGGGCTGCACCCGGTGCCTGCCTCGCCGCGTCCCTCGCACGGCTCGCACGACTGACTGATCGGGAAGAAGAAAGCAGAAAGCTGATCATGAAATTCTCAGTACAACCCCTGGTGAAGCCCGTTCGCACCGCCTTGCTGCCGCTGATGGCCGCCCTGGTGCTGGCCGGCTGTGCCACCGTGCCCTCGGGCCTGCCCGAGATCCAGACCACCGCCCAGTTCAAGGAGCAGGGCAAGGAGCAGCCGCAACAGGGCGTCACGCCGCCCGCCGGCTTCACGCGTGCCACGCCCGCCGAGGCGCAACCGCGCGGCGCCTGGTGGCTGGCGTTCAACGACCCGGTGCTCAACACGCTGGTCGAGAAGGCCGACGTCGACAACGGCAACATCCAGGCCGCGGCCGCACGGCTGGCCGAGGCCCGCGCGCTGGCGCGCAGCGCCAACGCCGACCGCCTGCCGCAGATCGGCCTGGGCGCCGGAGCCAACCGCGGCGCGGGCCTGGACAAGGCCACCGCCAGCACGCGTCCGGCCACGATGACCAACATCGGCGCCACCTTCTCGTACGAGGTCGACCTGTTCGGCCGCCTCTCGGGCGCGAGCAACGCGGCCAAGCTCGACGCGGCCGGCCGCGAGGCGCTGCTGCAGAGCACGCGCCTGGCGGTGCAGGCCGAAGTGGCGCAGACCTACCTGCAGCTTCGCGCGCTCGACGCGGAACGCGTGCTGGTGCGCGAGCAGGTCGAGGCCTACCGCGACACGCTGCGCCTGTCGCAGCGCCGCGAGCAGGCCGGCGACATCGCCGAGCTCGACGTGGCGCGCGTGCAGACCGAGGTGTCGTCCACCGAGTCGGACGCGCTGGCGCTCGACCGCCAGCGCGCGCAGGTCGAGCATGCGCTCGCGGTGCTGGTGGGCGATTCGGCCTCCAGCTTCGGCCTGCGCTCCGCCGATTGGTCGACCGTGCTGCCGAGCATTCCGCCCGGCGTGCCCGCCACGGTGCTCACGCGCCGGCCCGACGTGTCGGCCGCGCAGAGCGCAGTGCTGGCCGCGCAGGCCCGCGTGGGCGTTGCGCAGGCTGCCTGGTTCCCCGACATCTCGCTGACCGGTGCCGCCGGCTACGCATCGCCCGAGATCGGCGACCTCTTCAAGTGGTCGGCCCGCTCGTGGGGCGTGGGCGCGCTGCTGTCGCTGCCGATCTTCGACGGCGGCCGCCGCGAGGCCGGCGTGCAGGGCGCCAACGCCCAGCTCGACGGCGCGCTCGCCAGCTACCGCACGCAGGTTCTGGTGGCCTTCCAGGAGGTGGAAGACCAGCTGGCGGCCATCCGCACGCTGCAGGAGCAGTCGGTGGTGCAGGCGCAGGCCGTCACCTCGGCGGCCCGCGCGACCAGCCTGTCGGACACGCGCTACCGCAACGGCTACATCAGCCAGCTCGACCTGCTCGACGCGCGCCGCAGCGAGCTGCGCAACCGTCGCCAGGCGCTGCAGGTGAAGTCGGCCCAGTACCAGGCGGCCGTGGGGCTGATCCGCGCCATCGGCGGGGGCTGGGATGTGCCGGCGCCCGTGGCGGCGGCCGGTGCCGCGCAGACCACGGTGGCCGCGCGCTGAATCGCCGCTTCACTAAGAAATTGACAGCCTGAACGCCGCAAGGCGGTCTTGCGCCGTCGCGGGCTCAGCCGGTTTCGCCGGCGGGGTTCGCGGCGGCGCTTATTTTTTGCAGCTCCAGCGCGCCCATGGCCATGGCGTTGGAATAGCTCCCCTGCGGCCGGGCCGCCTTCCGGTAGACACGGTAGTCCAGGGTTTCGGAGGCTTCGTCGCCGTGATGGGCCTCGAGCAGGGTCCAGAAGAACTGGCCGGGCTCGGGCTCCTCGACGGTCAGCGCCAAATCGTTCAAGGCTGGCATGGTTTCCTGGGTGCGGTGCGGTTCTCGATGCGTGACTTCGGGTGTACGCAGGAGAACGCCATCTGGATTCACCAGCCGGATTTACGGCGTCGAGGCGTGAAAGATGTCGCAATTCCTTGCCTCCGGCCGGCGCCTGTCGGACGGGCGCGGCGCTCAACGACAATCCGCCGATGAGTTCAAAGGCGAATAGCGGACCGGCGCGCTGCGTCATGGTCCTGGGCACCACCAGCGGCGCCGGCAAGAGCTGGCTGGCCACCGCGCTGTGCCGCTGGTATGCCCGCCGGGGCCTGAAGGTGGCGCCCTTCAAGGCGCAGAACATGAGCAACAACGCCCGCGTGGTCGATGGCGGCGAGATCGGCAGCGCCCAGTATTTCCAGGCCCTGGCGGCCAACGCGCGGCCCGACGTCCGCATGAACCCGCTGCTGCTCAAGCCCGAGCGCGACACCCACAGCCAGGTGGTGCTGATGGGGCAGGTGAGCGAGGCGCTCTCTGCCTTGCCCTGGCGCGGCCGCAGCGAGCGCGCGTGGCCCGAGATTTCTGCCGCGCTGGACGAGCTGCGAGCCGAAAACGACGTGGTCGTGATCGAGGGCGCCGGCTCGCCGGCCGAGATCAACCTGATGGCCAGCGACATCGTCAACATGCGCATTGCCCGCCACGCGCAGGCGCGCTGCCTGCTGGCGACCGACATCGACCGCGGCGGCGCCTTCGCCCACCTCTACGGCACCTGGGCGCTGCTGCCCGAGGCAGACAGGGCGCTGCTGCGCGGCTTTGTGCTCAACAAGTTCCGTGGCGACGCTTCGCTGCTCGCACCGGCCCCGCAGCAGCTGCAGGAGCTGACCGGCGTGCCCACGGTGGCGACGCTGCCCATGTGGTGGCAGCACGGCCTGCCCGAGGAAGACGGCGTCTTCGACGACCGCAGTCGTTCCAGCGGGGCCGTCACGCGGACGGTGGCGGTGGTCGCGTACCCGCGCATCAGCAACCTCGACGAATTCCAGGCGCTCAAGAACGTGCCGGGCGTGCGGCTGGTCTGGGCCAGAACCCCGGCCGACGTGGCCGGCGCCGACTGGATCGTGCTGCCCGGCTCCAAGCACACCAGCGGCGACCTGGCCTGGCTGCGCGCCCAGGGTCTGGACAGCGCCTTGGCCGCCCACGCCGAACGCGGCGGCGCGGTGCTGGGTATCTGCGGCGGACTGCAGATGCTGGGCGAGGCGCTGGTCGATCCGCACGGCATCGACGGCAATGCGCCGGGGCTGGGCCTGCTGCCGCTGGTGACGGTGTTCGAGCGCGAGAAGACGGTGCGGCATCGCACGGCGGGCTTCGGCGAACTGGCCGGCATCTGGAGCCCGTTGTCGGGCGTGGCGGTCGGCGGCTACGAGATCCATCACGGCCAGACCGCCGAGCACCCGCAACTGGCGCACGACGGCCGCGCGGTGATGCCCGACGGGCTGGCCTGGCAGAACGCGCGCGGCAACGTGCTCGGCATCTATCTTCACGGCCTGTTCGAGGACCCGGGCGCGCTGCACGCGCTCTTCGGCACTTCCGCGCCCACGCTGGAGTCCACCTTCGACGGCCTGGCCGATTTCATCGACACCCACTTCGACGCCGGCGTGCTCGCCGGACTGATTGCATGACCGACTTCGTTCCCACCATTACCGACATTTCCGACGCCGCGCTCGCCGCCCGCCTGCAGGGAGCGCTCGACAACAAGACCAAGCCGCTCGGCGCGCTGGGCCGGCTGGAGGCGCTGGCGCTGCGCATCGGCAGCATCCTCGGCATCGAAAACCCGGTGCTCGAGGCCCCGCAGATGCTGGTCTGCGCCGGCGACCACGGGCTGGCGGCACGCGGCGTCTCGGCGTATCCGAGCGAAGTGACCTGGCAGATGGTCGAGAACTTCCTGGCCGGCGGCGCCGCCGTGAGCGTGCTCGCGCGCCAGCACGGCCTGGCGCTCACCGTGGTCGACTGCGGCGTGAGGAAGGACTTCCAGCCTCGCCCGGGGCTGGTGTCGCGCCGCATCGCCGCCGGCACGGCCGATGCTTCCGAGGGGCCGGCGATGAGCGCCGCACAGTGCGCCCAGGCGATAACCAACGGGCGCGAGGTCGTGAAGGCGCTGCCTGGCAATGCGCTGCTGCTCGGCGAGATGGGCATCGGCAACAGCTCGTCGGCCGCGCTGCTGCTGTCGCGGCTGGGCGGGCTGGACATCGAGGCCTGCATCGGCATCGGCACCGGCCTCGACGCGGCCGGCCTGGCCCGCAAGCGCGAAGTGCTGCGGCAGGTGCTCGCGCTGCACGCCGGCGCGACGGTGCCGCTGGAGGCATTGGCGGCGTTCGGCGGCTTCGAGCTGGCGACGCTGGTGGGCGCGGTGCTGCAGGCGGCCAGCGAGCGTCGGGTGATCGTGGTCGACGGCTACATCGCCAGCGCGGCGGTGCTGGTGGCGCAGGCGCTGCAGCCGCACGTCTCTCAGCGCTGCGTGGCCGCGCACCGCTCGGCCGAGCCGGGGCACGCGCTGCTGCTGGAGCGGCTGGGGCTCGACCCGCTGCTGCAGCTCGACCTGCGCCTGGGCGAGGGCTCGGGCGGCGCGCTGGCGTGGCCGCTGCTCGAATCCGCCTGCCGCATCCTGCGCGAGATGGCGAGCTTCGAATCGGCCGGCGTGTCGCGCAAGGACGCATGAGCGCCGCGCCGGGCCGCCCCAGGCAAGCTCGCGCCGCGGTGCGGAGCGCGAAGGTGCTCCGATGAGCGGCGTCCGCCATTTCCTGCTCGCGCTGCAGTTCTTCACCCGGGTGCCGGTGACGGGCGCGCTGGCCGAGTGGGTCGGCTTCAGCCCGCAGATGCTGCGCGCGAGCGCGGCGCATCTGCCGGGCATCGGCTGGCTGGTGGGCGGGGTGGCGGCGCTGGTGTTCGCGGGCGTGGCCTGGGGGCTGCCGGGCGTCGCGGGCGCGCTGGCCGCCGCCTTGCTGAGCACCGTCGCCACCGTGATGCTGACCGGCGCCTTCCACGAGGACGGGCTGGCCGACGTGGCCGACGGCCTGGGCGGTTCGGCCAACCGCGAGCGGGCGCTGGAGATCATGAAGGACTCGCGCATCGGCGCGTTCGGCGCGGTGGCGCTGGTGCTGGCGCTGGGCCTCAAGTTCGCGCTGCTCGCCGCGCTGGCGGGGCGCGGGCTGCAGGCGGTGGCCATCGCCATCGTCGGCGCGCATGTGCTGTCGCGGCTGATGCCGCTGTTCCTGATTCGCTGGCTGCCCTACGTGGGCGACAGCGGCGCGAGCAAGGCCAAGCCGCTGGCGGACGCGATCAGCCCCGGCGCGCTGCTCATCGCCATCGCGTGGACGGTGCCCGCGGTGGCGCTGCTGCTTCAGGCGCACGACGCGATGCACGTCGGCGCGGCGGTGCTCGCGGCCGTGCTGGCCGCGGGCTGGATGGCGCGGCTCTTCATGCGAAGGCTGCAGGGCTTCACCGGCGACGGGCTCGGGGCGACCCAGCAGGTCTGCGAGCTCGCCATCTACCTCGCGCTGGCGTGGAAGGCATGAGCACGCTCTGGCTCCAGCGCCACGCTCCGGTGGTGGCCGAACCCGGTCTCTGCTACGGGGCGACGGACCTCGAAGCACATGCGGACGCGACGCTGGCCGCCGCCCGGCGCATCGCACCGTTGCTGCCGCCGGGCATCGTGCTGTGCAGTTCCCCGTTGAGGCGCTGCGTTGCGCTGGCCGAAGCCATCGCCGCGTTGCGCCCGGACCTCGCGGTGCAGCGGGACGCACGGCTGGCCGAGATGGATTTCGGCGCCTGGGAAGGCCGGCCATGGGCCGACATTCCGCGCGCCGACTTCGACGCCTGGACCGCCGATTTCGCCGACCTGCGTGCCGGCATGCATGGCGAGAGCGTGCGCGCCTTCATGTCGCGCATTGCCGAGGCGCACGACGAATGGCAGGCGCAGCGGCGCGACACGCTCTGGGTCACGCACGCGGGCGTGCTGCGCGCGGTGACGCTGCTGCGGCGCGGCGTTCGCTGCCCGGCTGTGGCGGGCGACTGGCCGTCCGGCGAGATGCCGTTCGGCGATTGGCTGGTTTTCGACAATCCGCCCTGACCGGACAGGCGCGGCCGGGGCCTCCGGCCGCTACTTGCGGCTGCCGCCGTCGTCGCGCTCCAGCTCCTGCCGCATGCGCTCGGCGACCGCGCTGCGCCCATGGGCGTCGAGCTTCATGTAGATGTTCTTGAGGTGCCACTTGACCGTGTCGAGCGACAGGCCGAGCGTGAGCGCGATCTTCTTGTTGGGCAGCGACTGCAGCAGCAGTTCGGCGATCTCGGCCTCGCGCAACGTGAGCAGCCGCGTCAGCCGGCGGTCGTCGCGAAAGCGCGCCACCGGCGGAAGCTCGGAGCGCGCGTCGTGCTGCGATCGGGCCAGCGCCTCGATGCGCTCGATGAAGAAGCCCAGCACCGGGTCGAGGTTGGGTATGGAGGCGGCCGTGCGGATCAGCGGCAGGGCGTTGTCGTGCGCGCCCAGCAGGGTCTGCAGCAGCCCCAGCTTGTGGCCCAGGCGCAGCGCCGCGCACACGCGCGTCCTGGACGCCTCGGCGCGCCCGAGCCTGCGCTCGACCTCGGCTGCCTGGAGCTGCAGGGTGGCGACGAGGGCGACCTGCCCGAGCTGTTCGTAGTGCTGCGAAAGCTTCTCCAGCCTCTCCAGCGCGGACGGCAGGTCGCCGTTGTCGTGCATCGCCATGCGGATGCGCGCGCGCTCCACCACGTCGGCGATGCGCCGCAGGGTGCCGGAACCGTCGGATGGGTGCCGGGCATGCAGCGCTTCCAGCTCCTGCATCGACGCCTGCGCGGCGTCGGCGTCGTCGTTCGCGAGCTGGATGCCGAGCTGCTCCAGCAGCACGCAGGCCAGCGCGCGGTCCATGCCGAAGCGCCGCAGGAAGCAGCCGGCCTGCGCCAGATGCTCGAGCGCCTCGCGCTGCCGGCCGGCGGCCTGCTGGGCGCGGTTCGCCACGATGATCATGCGCAGGGTGGTGTCGGGAATGAGGCCGTCATGCGTGCCCAGCTGTTCCTGCATGAAGCGCGCGGCCATCACCGGGCCCTGCTGCTCGTACAGCACTTCCACCAGCAGTTGCGCGGTCAGTCGGGCGGCCTCGGCGCAGCGCGCGCCGCGCTCCTGCGCCTCGGCCAGCACCTGGCGGTAGATGCGCTCCGCCCGGTGCATCTGGCCCTCGACGGCGTACGACAGGCCGACCAGGCACTGGCCCACCAGCGACCCGAACAGGGTGCCGGCCACGGCCTCGCCGTCGATGCGGGGCGTCGGCTCGTCGCGCTGGATGCGCCGTGCTTCCTCGAATTCGCCGCGATGCAGGTGCAGCCAGGTCAGCACGTTGCGCCGGCCTGCCAGCGCGAATTCGTCGGCCGAGCGGGGCGGAGCCATCAGCTCGGGCAGCAGCCGCGAGAGCGTGTCGTTGTCGTCGTTGCGGATGGCGAACAGGCAGTCCAGCAGCGTCAGCCGGTAGCGCATGACCGGGTCGAGGGCGCCGGGCCTGCCGCGCAGCCGCTCGATGCTGCGGGCGCAGTCGTCGAGCCGGTAGTCGGCCAGCTCGACCCAGCCCATCCACAGGCCGAGAACGGCGTTGTCACCGATCGACCGGGGGTCGAGCTGCCGCATCAGCGCGATCACTTCGCTCATCTTGCCCCGGGTGAAGAGCGCCGCCGCGCCGCGCTCGGCCAGCCGGGCCGCCGTCTGGTGGTTGTTTGCCGCCAGCGCATGCCGCACGGCCTGGTGGTGCATGTCGCGGGTGGCGAACGAGTGGCAGGCCGTGGCGTGCACCTTCAGGCGGGCGGCTTCGGGCCAGCCCGCGAAGCGCACCAGCAGCACGCTGCGCAGCAGCGGGTGCATGTGCCACCAGCGCTCGTGGCCGGGCGGATCGGATGTTTCCTGCACGAGCGACAGCAGGCCCTCGTGCACCAGCGGTTCCAGCAGCTCGGCGCACAGGGCCGGGGTGTAGCCGTCGCCCACCAGGTCGGCGCACAGCGGCGCGCTGAAGCGGGTGGTGGCGGCGCAGCAGGTGAGCAGGCGCAGCTGCGTTTCCGACAGGCGCGGGAAGACGTGCGCGTGGAAGTACGCGGCGAACGGCTCCGGGTCGGGCACGCCGTGAACGAGGGGCGACTGCACCCCGCGCCGGCGGCGCACGTCGGCGCTGGCCAGCCGCAGCAGGGCCGGCCAGCCCTCGGTCAGCCGGTGGATGGTCGCGGCGGCGCGCTCGTCGAGTTGGGGCAGGCGCATGCCGAGGTAGTCGATCGACTCCGGCAGGCTGAAGCGCAGGTCGTCGTTGCGCAGCTCCAGCACCGTCTTCGAGGCGGGGGCGTGCGCCAGCGTCATCGGCAGCTCGTCCTGGCTGGCGAAGACGCACAGCAGGTTGGACGGCGCGTACTCGACGAGCAGCTGCAGCGCGTGCAGCACGTTGCCGCTCTGTGCGCGCTGCACGTCGTCCACGATCAGCACGACCCGGCGGCCATGCGCCGCGATGCCGCGCACCAGCGCGATGACCAGTCGCTCCATCGCCAGGGCGTCGGGGACGGCATGCGCCATCGCCTGCCTGGGAATGGCGGAGTCGATGGCGGCCAGGGCCGTCATCAGGCCGGTCATGAAATGCAGGTCGCCGTCGGGAAGATCGGCGAGCCTGAGCCAGGCGATGCCGGCATCCGCCGAGACCAGTTCGCGCTGCCAGGTGAGCAGCAGCGAGCTCTTGCCGAAGCCGGCGGGGGCGCGCAGCACCACGCAACGGCGGCCGTCCGGTCCGTCGAGCCTGTCGAGCAGGCCTTGACGGACCAGCAGGCGGCGGCTTCGCGTGCGCAGCGCTGGCGTACCGGAGATTGGGGCGGGTTGCATCCGTGCGGATTCTGAGTCATCCGGCATGCGGATCGGATCCCATATTCGAGGGTTTGCCCCTCCCCACCCTTCGGGGGTGGGGTGGCGTGCGGTGGCGCTGCCGATGACGCAGGGGAGCCCCACAACAAGACTGGAGAAAGCCTCATGTTCGATCTTTCGAATCTCAGGATCGGAGCCCGCCTCGGGCTGGGTTTTGCGCTGTTGCTGCTGTTGCAGCTTGTCATCACCGGCATCGGCCTGCGCGAGATGGCGCATCTGTCCGAGAGCGTCGCCTTCGCGACAGAGGTCGGGGCGCGCAAGCTCGACGAACTGAACAACGTGCAGTCCGCCATCGGCAAGCGGGCCATCGCGGCGCGCAACCTGGCACTGGTGACGGACGCAGCGGCGCAGAAGGGCGACATCGACCTGGTCGGCAGCTCGCAGCGCGAGATCGACGGTGGCCTGCAGAACCTGGCCTCGGTGATGGCCGCGCCGGACGCCGCGACCCCCGAGGAACGCAGGATGCTCGAGAAGCTCCGCGCGCTCGAGGCGCAGTACCTGCCCATCGCGAAGAACGTCGTCGGGCTCGCCACATCGCGCCAGACCGACGCGGCCGTGAAGGTGCTGACGCAGGAGTGCATGCCGCTCCTGAACCAGGTGCTGGCGCATGTCTCGGCGTTCCAGGCGATGCTGAAGAAGAGCGCCGACGAGAGCACGGCCTCGACCCAGGCCGCCTATCAGCGCGCCAAGTGGATGATCCTGGGGATCAGCTGCGCCTCGCTGGCCGGCGGGCTGCTGCTGGCATTTCGCATGACGCGCTCCATCACGCGCCCGCTGGGCCAGGCGGTGACGGTGGCGCAGCAGGTGGCTTCGGGCGACCTGACGGCGCGCATCGAGGTGGCGGACGCCTCGGAGTCGGGCATGCTGATGCGCGCGCTGCGCTCGATGAACGACGAGCTCGCCAAGGTGGTGGGGCAGGTGCGCGACGGCACCGATTCCATCGCCTCGGCGTCGGGCCAGATCGCCTCGGGCAACCGCGACCTGTCGTCGCGCACCGAGGCGCAGGCCAGTTCGCTGGAGCAGACGGCGGCCGCCATGCAGGAGCTCACCGGCACTGTCAGGCAGAACGCCGACAACGCGCGGCTGGCCAACCAGCTCGCCGACTCGGCCTCGCAGGTGGCTTCGCGCGGCGGCGCGGTGGTCGATCAAGTGGTGGAGAAGATGGCGTCCATCAACGCCTCGTCGAGGAAGGTGGTGGAGATCATCGGCGTGATCGACGGCATCTCGTTCCAGACCAACATCCTCGCGCTGAACGCGGCGGTGGAGGCAGCCCGTGCCGGGGAGCAAGGGCGCGGGTTCGCGGTGGTCGCTTCGGAAGTGCGAAGCCTGGCCCAGCGCTCGGCCGCGGCGGCCAAGGAAATCAAGACGCTGATCGGCGATTCGGTGGACGAGGTCGAGGCGGGCAGCACGCTGGTCAACGAGGCCGGCAAGACCATGGAGGAAATCGTGGGCAGCGTGCGGCGCGTGACGGACATCATGGCGGAGATCACCGCGGCCAGCCAGGAGCAGGCCGCCGGCATCGGTCAGGTCAACGACGCCATCAAGCAGATGGACCGCACGACGCAGCAGAACGCCGCGCTGGTCGAAGAAGCTTCGGCCGCCGCGCAGTCGATGAACGACCAGGCGGCGGGGCTGGTGCACGCCGTGCGCATGTTCAAGCTGGCCTGAGCGGGGGCAGGAGGGCGTTCAGTTCGCTCAGTTCGCTCAATTCGATTTGCGCCACTGCTCGCGCCACAGCTTGTCGAGCTGGGGCGCGAGCGCCGCGGGCGGCGTGCCCAGCAGGCGGTTGGTGCCGTTGCGCTGCACCAGGCCGTAGATGCGCCCGGAGCCCTGGTCGTAGAGCGCGATGGCGTTGTTGTCGTAGCAGTCGTGCGGCTTGCAGAAGGCGTGCAGCAGGTAGCGCGTGCCGTCGATCGTCACCCACTGCGGCTCGGGCGCCGGACCCTCGCGGCGCACCAGCCAGCGCTCGTTCTCGCGCGTGCCCAGGGCGGCGCGCCAGGCTTTCTGCATGGCGGGGCCCTGCGCCAGCGCTGCGGGGCTTCCGGTGGGCGGGGGCGGCACCTTGGCGGCCGGTTCGGCGGGAGGAGGCAGCGCGCGGGCGGCGCCGTTGCAGCGCCAGTAGCGCAGCTTCATCATCTCGGGGCCGAGCTGGCCGGCCAGGGGCTTGTCGGTGTCCAGCGTGATGTACTGGCCGCGCGAGCTGCGGAAGACGAGAAAGGTCAGCGCGCCGGCCTTGCCGGTGTCGCCCACCAGCGCCACGTCGAAGCCCGCGGGTGGCGGGCTGTTGCCGAAGAGGCTGTGGACCGTCTGCGGCTCACGGGTGACCACGCGGCGCTTGCCGCTTTCGGCGATCAGCGAATCCTGGCGAACCTGCAGCGCGGCGGCCGAGTTGTCCGCGCAGTTGGCCGACCAGCGGCCCGTGTACTGCCCGATGTAGTTGGGAAGCTGCGTGCCGCCCTGCTGCGACCATGCCGTGGCCGGAATCAGCGCGGACAGCAGGGCCGTGCCCAGCAGCGTGCGGGTGTTCGTCGATTTGGTCTTGCTTCTTGTCATCCGTTGTCGTTTTCTCTCTTCTGTTCTCTTGCCTTGGTCTCTCAGGCCGTCTTCGGCGCGGGCGTCTTGGGCTTGTAGGCGCAGAAGGTCGCCACCGCGCACTCCCAGCACCGCGGCTTGCGCGCCACGCAGATGTAGCGGCCATGCAGGATCAGCCAGTGATGCGCATGAAGACGGTACTCCAGAGGGACGCGTTTCTCGAGCTTCAGTTCCACTTCCAGCGGGGTCTTGCCGGGCGCGAGCCCGGTACGGTTGCCCACGCGGAAGATGTGGGTGTCGACCGCGATCGTCGCTTCGCCGAAAGCCACGTTGAGCACCACGTTCGCCGTCTTGCGGCCGACGCCCGGCAGCGCCTCCAGCTCGGCGCGGGTGCGCGGCACCTCGCCGCCGTGCTGCTCCACCAGCATGCGGCAGGCCTCGACGAGGTGCTTGGCCTTGCTGCGGTACAGGCCGATGGTCTTGATGTATTCCTCCAGCCCCTCGACGCCGAGGTCCAGGATGGCCTGCGGCGTGTTCGCCACCGGAAAGAGCTTGCGGGTGGCCTTGTTGACGCCCACGTCGGTGGCCTGCGCCGACAGCAATACGGCGGCCAGCAGTTCGAAGGGGGTGCTGTACTCCAGCTCGGTCTCGGGCTCGGGGTTGGCTGCCTGCAGGGTGGCGAAGAAGAGGGGGATGTTGTCTTTTTTCATGGGGCTCGTCACGGGACTCGGGAGAGGCCGCAGCCAAGGCGGCGGCAAAGGCGGCAGGCGCAATATATCGTCGAAAGCAGATAGCCTTACGCAGCTTTATTGCCCGCGCTTTGGCGACAATGCCACCCCAGAAAGAGAGACTTGACCATGCAATTCGCCTCCCGCCTCGACAACGTCGAGACCTCCGCCATCCGCGAACTCTTCAAGCTGCTGGGCAAGCCCGGCATCATCAGCTTCGCGGGCGGCTTCCCCGACAGCGCCATGTTCGACGTCGAAGGCCTCAAGGAGGCGAGCCAGAAGGCGCTTGCCGAGGAACCCGGAGGCGCGTTGCAGTACGGCGCCACCGAGGGCTACGAGCCCCTGCGCAGCCAGCTCAGCTCGTTCATGAAGACCAAGGGCGTCGACGTCGAGCCCAGCGGCCTGATCGTCACCACCGGCAGCCAGCAGGCGCTGGACCTGCTGGGCAAGACCATGATCTCGCCCGGCGACAAGGTGATCGTCGAGGGCCCGACCTTCCTGGCCACCATCCAGTGCTTCCGTCTCTATGGCGCCCAGCTCATCAGCGCGCCCATCGACGCCAACGGCGTGAAGACCGATGAACTCGAGAAGCTCATCGCCGAGCACAAGCCCAGGTTCGTGTACCTGATTCCCACCTTCGGCAACCCCAGCGGCGCCATGCTGAGCCTGGAGCGCCGCAAGAAGGTGCTGGAGCTGGCCGTGAAGTACCAGACGCTGATCGTCGAGGACGACCCCTACGGCGACCTCTACTTCGGCGAGGCCCCGCCGCCCTCGATCATGTCGCTGAGCAAGGAAGTGCCCGGCAGCCGCGAACTGCTCGCGCACTGCGGCAGCCTCAGCAAGGTGCTGAGCCCCGGCCTGCGCATCGGCTGGATGATCGCCCCGCCCGAACTGCTGGCCAAGGCCACCATGTGCAAGCAGTTCAGCGACGCCCACACCAGCACCTTCTCGCAGGCGACGGCCGCGCAATACCTCAAGAGCGGCCGCATGCCGGCCACGCTGGCGCATGTGCGCGAGGTGTACGGCCAGCGCGCGCAGGCGATGGGCGCGGCCCTCAAGCGCGAGCTGGGCGACGCGGTGAGCTTCACCCAGCCCAACGGCGGCCTGTTCTTCTGGGCCCGCCTGACGGGCGCCAACGGCAAGCTGGCCGATGCGAACGAACTGGCGAAGCGCGCTATCGAGAAGCTCGTGGCCTTCGTGCCCGGCGCGCCTTTCTTCGCCGAGAAGCCCGACGTGGCCACGCTGCGCCTGAGCTTCGCGACGGCCGACGTGGCGAAGATCGAAGAGGGCGTCAAGCGCCTCGGGCAGGCGCTGTAAGCCTCAGGGTCAGGGGGACCGGTGCAGCCTGGGGGCTGCAAGCAGGTCCAGGTTGTCTGAAATGGCCGCATCCACGTTCGGATAGCGGCCTTTCATTTTCGAGAGCGTCATGATGGTCTGCAGCGCCTTCAGGTCCTTGACCGAGGGCGCGACCTTGATCTGCGCGATGGCCGCGGTGGGATTGCCACCGTTGATCAATGCCATCACCTTACTTGCCCAGTCGTTTGCGCGCGCCATGTCGTTACCTGTCTTGTTGTCCGTCGAATGAAGCGACTGTACACAGCGGGTTAGGATCACCCATGAGAAAAACCTTCCAGCTTCAGGTCGAGGGCAAGCACCCCGACCGTCTACTCGAAGCCATCAAGCACGAGATCCGCAAGTACATCAAGCGCGAACGGCGCCGCGAACTGCCAGAGGGCACTGACTACTGGGACTTCGACTGCCGCTTCGGCGCATCGCAGGAATCGGCAGCAGTCATCCACCTCTCCGCCATCACCGGCCTGATCGACGGCGTGGCGAAAGAGGGCGGCAAGCAGTTCTACATCGAGATCCTGGCCAAGCCGGCCAAGCGCAAGGCACGCCCCGCTGGCGAAGCAGCGGCGTCGCCCGACGCAGAGGACTGAGCCTAGCTCAGGCCAGCGCCTGCGCCAGCCGCAGGCCGTGGCGCTGCTCCGCATCCTGCAGCGAGCGCGCAATCGACGGGTGCAGCCGCACCCCGTCGTTCGACTGAACTTCCCGACGCTTCAACCCGCCTTCGCCCGGCAGCCGCACAGGCTTTGCCGGGTCGACGGGCACGTTGCCGCGGCACTTCGCCGCCACATGGTCCATCTGGCGCAGGAAGGCTTCCTTGCCGCCGAAGGCGTTCAGGTCGTGCAGCGTGATGTGCACCGTCGCGCCCCAGCCCTCTGGCGCATCGGCCCGGCCGTGGCCCGCGAGGCCGGCCGTGAGCGTTTCAACCAGCAGCGCCATGCCGTAGCCCTTGTGGCCATGGCTCAGGCCGCCCACGGGCAGCAGCGTGCCGGGCGGCTGGTCGAACAGCACCTGCGGATTGTTCGTGGGCTTGCCGGTGGCATCGATCAGCCATTCCTCGGCGAAGGTCTCGCCGGCCGCGCGCTTGCGGTTGCTCATGCCGTTGGTGGTGATGGAGGCCGAGATGTCGACCATCACGCCGCCCTGCGACAGCGGAAAACCCATGGCCAGCGGATTCGGCGTGAACACCGCCTGTGTGCCGCCGAAGGGCGCGACGCTGGCGGTGTTGGGGTCGGAACAGGCCAGAAGCATCAGCATGTCTTCCTGCAGCGCACGCAGCATGTAGACGGCGAGGCAGGCGATGTGGTGGCTGCGTCGGATGACCAGCGAAGCCGTGCCCAGCTCGCGGGCGCGCGGCACCAGCAGGCTCATGCCCTGGTCCATGAGCCAGGGGCCGGGCAGGCGCCTGCCGTCCCACAGCACGGCGGCGGGGCGGTCGGACAGCACTTCGGGCGCGCCGTCGCGCGTCATGCCGCCGGATTCGAGTTCCTTGACATACCCCGCCAGCAGCGCGAGGCCGTGCGTGTCGTGGCCCAGCAGGTCGCCTTCGACCAGCGTGCGCGCGACCACTGCGGCCTTGGGCGCAACAAGGCCGGCCTTCTGCAGCAGGGCGTCAGCGTACGAAACCAGCGCATCGGCACGATAGAGCGGGGCGGTGTCGGTCATTTCAGGATTTCCAGCACGCGGTCGAGGCCGCCTTCGTTGATGGCCACCAGGGCCTGTTCGCGCACCTTCGGCTTGGCGTGATAGGCCACCGAGAGGCCGGCCTCGCCCATCATCGGCAGGTCGTTGGCGCCGTCGCCCACGGCGATGGTCTCCAGCGGCGAGATGCCCATCAGCGAGGCCACCTCCAGCAGCGTGCGGCGCTTCTCGGCGCCGTCGCAGATGTCGCCCCAGCTCTGTGTGACGACCTCGCCGGTGAGCTTGCCGTCGGCCTCGTCGAGCAGGTTGGAGCGCGCGAAGTCGATGCCCAGGCGGTCCTTCACGCGGTTGGCGAAGAAGGTGAAGCCGCCCGACACCAGCAGCACCTTGAGGCCGGCCGCCTTGCACGCGGCCACCAGTTCGCTCGCGCCGGGGTTGAGCTTCAGGCGCTGGTCGTACACCTGCTGCAGCGCCTCGACCGGCACGCCTTTCAGCAGCGCCACGCGGCGGCGCAGGCTTTCCTTGAAGTCCTTGATCTCGCCGCGCATGGTGGCTTCGGTGATCGCAGCCACCTCCGCCTTCTTGCCGACAGCATCGGCGATCTCGTCGATGCATTCGATGTTGATCAGCGTCGAGTCCATGTCGAAGGCGATCAGCTTGAAGTCGGCCAGCTTCAGCGGCGGCTTCACGCGCTGGATGACCAGGCCGGGGGAGATTTCTTGAGTGGCGCTCATGCGGGGGCGTTTTCCTTGACGGTGGGTTGGCCCAGGCTGCGCAGCACGTCGCGCACCATCTGGGCCCGGTCCTTGGGTTCCTTCAGCTCGCGCTCGATGCGCAGCTTTTCGTTGCCGGCGAGCTTGATGTGCCTGTTCTTCTGGATCAGCTGGATGATGGCCATGCCATCCACCGGCGGATCTTTCTTGAAGGTGATGTTGATGATGCCCGGCGCAGCGTCGACCTTCACCACGCCGTAGGGCCGCGCGAGCACGCGCAGGCGGTGGGTGTCGATCAGCGTCTGCGCCTGCGGCGGCAGCTTGCCGAAGCGGTCGACGATTTCCTCAAGCAGCGTGTCGATCTGGTCGGGCGTCTTCGCCGTGGCCAGCTTCTTGTAGAACGACAGGCGCAGGTGCACGTCGCCGCAGTAGTCGTCGGGCAGCAGGGCAGGGGCGTGCAGGTTGATCTCGGTCGTGACCGACAGCGGCGAGAGCAGGTCGGGCTCCTGCCCGGCCTTGAGCGCACGAACGGCCTCGCTCAACATCTCGTTGTAGAGCTGGAAGCCAATCTCCATCATGTTGCCGCTCTGGTTCTCGCCCAGCACCTCGCCGGTGCCGCGGATCTCCAGGTCGTGCATGGCGAGGTAGAAGCCGGAGCCCAGCTCTTCCATCTGCTGGATGGCGTCCAGCCGCTGCGCGGCCTGCTTGGTCAGGCCCTCGGTGTCGGGCACCATGAGGTAGGCGTACGCCTGGTGGTGCGAACGGCCGACGCGGCCGCGCAGCTGGTGCAGCTGCGCCAGGCCGAACTTGTCGGCGCGGCTCATCACGATGGTGTTGGCGGTCGGCACGTCGATGCCGGTCTCGATGATGGTCGAGCACAGCAGAAGGTTGTAGCGCTGCGCCACGAAGTCGCGCATCACGCGCTCCAGCTCGCGCTCGGGCATCTGGCCGTGGGCCACGGCGATGCGGGCCTCGGGCAGTATCTCTTCCAGCTTCTGGCGGCGGTTCTCGATGGTCTCGACCTCGTTGTGCAGGAAGTAGACCTGCCCGCCGCGCTTCAGCTCGCGCAGCACGGCTTCGCGGATCACGCCGGTGCCTTCGTTGCGCACGAAGGTCTTGATGGCCAGGCGCCGCTGCGGCGCGGTGGCGATCACGCTCAGGTCGCGCAGGCCTTCGAGCGCCATGCCCAGCGTGCGCGGAATCGGTGTGGCGGTGAGGGTGAGCACGTCGACCTCGGCGCGCATGGCCTTCATCGCCTCCTTGTGGCGCACGCCGAAGCGGTGCTCCTCGTCGATGATGAGCAGGCCCAGGTTCTTGAACTTGACCGACTGCGAGAGCAGCTTGTGCGTACCGACCACGATGTCGACCTGGCCGTCGGCCAGTCCCTTGGCGGCGGCCGTCACTTCCTTGGCCGAGCGGAAGCGGCTCATCTCGGCCACCTTCACCGGCCACTTGGCGAAGCGGTCCACCAGCGTCTGGTAGTGCTGCTCGGCCAGCAGCGTGGTGGGCGCGAGGAAGGCCACCTGCTTGCCGCCGGTGACGGCGATGAAGGCGGCGCGCAGGGCCACCTCGGTCTTGCCGAAGCCCACGTCGCCGCACACGAGGCGGTCCATGGGCTGGGGCGAGATCATGTCCTGCACCACGGCATGGATCGCGGCCTTCTGGTCGGCGGTTTCCTGGAAGCCGAAGTCGTTGGCGAACACCTCGTAGTCGGCCGGCGAGTAGCGGAAGGCATGGCCTTCGCGGGCCGCCCGGCGGGCGTAGATGTTGAGCAGCTCGGCGGCGGAGTCGCGCACCTGCTCGGCGGCCTTGCGCTTGGCCTTTTCCCACTGGCCGGAGCCCAGCTTGTGCAGCGGGGCCTCGTCGGCGCTGACGCCTGTGTAGCGGCTGATCTGGTGCAGCTGCGAGACCGGCACATAGAGCGTGGCCTTGTCGGCGTACTCCAGGTGCAGCATTTCCTGCAGCAGGGGCTTGCCGTCAGGGCCGTTGCCCTGGCCCAGGTCCATGTGGATCAGGCCGCGGTAGCGGCCGATGCCGTGCGCCGAGTGGACGACCGGGTCGCCCACGTTGAGCTCCGACAGGTCCTTGATGAGCGCCTCGACGTCGCTGACCTGCTCCTGCTTCTTGTTGCGCCGGCGCGTGGTGGGCGCGGTGGCGAACAGCTCGGTCTCGGTGACGAAGTCGATGCCTTGCTCGCGCCATGCGAAGCCCGATGCCAGCGCGGCGGTGGCGATGCCGGTCTTCTCGTCGGTGGAAGCCTCGAACTCCGCCAGCGAGTCGAAGGCCGGCGGATTCACGCCGCTGGCGCGCAGGAAGTCGAGCAGGCTTTCGCGGCGGCCGTCGCTCTCGGCGATCAGCAGCACGCGGTGCGGCGTCTTCGCGATGTGCGCCTTCAGGCCGACCAGCGGGTCTTCTGCGCCGCGTACGACGGCGAAGGGCGGCAGCCTGTCGAACTCGGCGTAGGGCGCATCGGTGGCCACGTCGCCACGGATGGCGAGCTGCGCGTGAGGCTTGGCGCGCTGGTAGAACTGCTCGGCGTTCAGGAACAGCGCCTCGGGCGGCAAGGCAGGGCGCTCGGGGTCGCCGCGCACCAGGCGGTAGCGCTCGTTGGCGTCCTGCCAGAAGTGCTGGAACGCAGGCTCGAGGTCGCCGTGCAGCACCACGGTGGCGTCGGCGCCAAGGTAGTCGAACACCGTGGCCGTCTCGTCGAAGAACAGCGGCAGGTAGTACTCGATGCCGGCGGTGGCCACGCCGTTGCCCATGTCCTTGTAGATGCGGCTCTTGGTCGGATCACCCTCGAGCAGCTCGCGCCAGCGGCCGCGGAAGCGCCCGCGCGCGTCGTCGTCCATCGGGAACTCGCGCCCCGGCAGCAGCCGCACCTCGGGCACGGGGTAGAGGCTGCGCTGGGTGTCGGGGTCGAAGGTGCGGATGGTGTCGATCTCGTCGTCGAACAGGTCGACGCGGAAGGGCACGAGCGAGCCCATCGGGAACAGATCGATCAGGCCGCCGCGCACCGCGTATTCGCCGGGGCTCACCACCTGCGTCACGTGGGTGTAGCCGGCCAGCGTGAGCTGGGCCTTGAGCTTGGACTCCTCCAGCTTCTGCTTTGCCTTGAAGTGGAAGGTGTAGCCGGCCAGGAAGGAGGGCGGCGCCAGCCGGTAGAGGGCGGTGGTGGCGGGCACCAGCACCACGTCGGCTTCCTTCTGGCTGATGCGCCAGAGGGTGGCCAGGCGCTCGCTGATCAGGTCCTGGTGGGGCGAGAAGCTGTCGTAGGGCAGCGTCTCCCAGTCGGGAAACAGGGCGCAGCGCAGGTCGGGGGCGAAGAAGGCGATCTCGTCGATCAGGCGCTGGGCGTCGTTGGCGTCGGCCGTGAACATCGCGGTGGCGCGCCCGGCGGCCTTCTCGCGCATGGCCAGCTGCGCCAGCAGCAGTGCATCGGCCGACAACGGGGGACGCGGCAGCGTGAATCGCTTGCCCGCCGTGAGGTGGGGGAGGTCCATGGAACGCTTGATGGAAATGCACAACACCCCGCGCCGGCTGGCGAGGGGTGTGCGTAACGGGCAATTCTAGAATGGCGGCCCTTTATCCGCTTGTCGGCCGCAGCCGACGCAGGGCCCTCATGTCCTCTTCCCGACTCTTCGTGCTGATCCCGTGCGCCGGCTCCGGCCACCGCGCGGGGCATGCGCAGTCCACGCAGCCCAAGCAGTACCGGCGCCTGGCCGGCCTGCCGATGGTGGCCCACACCCTGGAGGCCTTCCGCGCACTGGCGGGGCGCTTCGCCGGGCTGGCGCTGGTGGTGTCGCCGGACGACCGGGACGTGGATGCGGTGCTGCCGCGATTCCCCTCGGAGAACGAATACCTGCTGCGCGTGGGCGGCGTGACCCGCGCGGCCACGGTGCGCAACGGCCTGGTGGCCCTGCGGCAGAAGGGGGCCGGCGCACACGACTGGGTGCTGGTGCACGACGCGGCGCGCTGCCTCGTCACCTCCAGCCAGATCGAGGCCCTGATCGCCGCCTGCGAGCACGACGCCGTCGGCGGCCTGCTGGCGCAGCGGCTGGCGGACACGCTGAAGTCGTCCACCGCCGAGAGCCGCGTGGCCCAGACCCTGCCGCGCGCCGACAAGTGGCTGGCGCAGACGCCGCAGATGTTCCGCATCGGCATGCTGCTCGACGCGCTGGAGCGCACCGGAGACGCCGTGACCGACGAGGCCAGCGCCATCGAGGCCGTCGGCCTTTCGCCGCTGCTGGTGCCCGGCAGCGCGCAGAACTTCAAGGTGACCTTTCCCGAGGACTTCGCTCTGGCCGAGGCGGTCCTGCTGGGCCGCAGGAAGGGGCTGGCATGACAGGCGTGTCTTTCAACATCCGCATCGGCGAGGGCTGGGACGTCCACCAGCTGGTGGCGGGGCGCAAGCTGATCCTGGGCGGCGTCGAGGTGCCGCACACCACCGGGCTGCTGGGACATTCGGATGCCGATGTGCTGCTGCACGCCATCACCGACGCGCTGCTGGGCGGCGCGGGGCTTGGCGACATCGGCCGGCACTTTCCGGACACCGATCCGCAGTTTCGCGGCGCCGATTCGGCGGTGCTGCTGGCCGAAGCGGCGCGCCGGGTGCGCGCGGCGGGCTGGGAGATCGGCAACGTCGACAGCACAGTGATCGCGCAGGCGCCCAAGCTCGCGCCGCACATTCCGCTGATGTGCCAGCGCATCGCCGACACGCTGGGTGTGGCTTTGGAACAGGTCAACGTGAAGGCAAAGACGGCCGAGAAGCTCGGGCCGGTGGGAGAGGGCCGCGCGATGGAAGCTCGCGCGGCCGTGCTGCTGCACCGCTGACGCTGGATCGGGTCCGCCCGCCCGAGCTTTACCGGGTCAGGCGGGCTTCTTGCCGCCGCCTTGTGGTTCCCCGGGCCTGACCACGCCCGCCGGCATCGCGCGCGGCATGCGGATATGCGCTGCCAGGCCGCGGCCCGGCGTACTGGTCAGCGCGAAGGTGCCGCCCATGCGTTCGATGTTCTTCGCCACGATCGACAGGCCCAGCCCCGCGCCGGCGGCCGAGGTGCGGGCCGCGTCGCCGCGGAAGAAGGGCTTGGTCAGCTGCGCGAGCAGGGCGGGCTCGACGCCCGCGCCATGGTCGCGCACCTTGATGAGCACCGCGTCGTTGTTGGCTTGCGCCTGGATCGTCACGTCTGCAACGCCGGTGGCGGGCGTCTTGCCGTAGCGGCGTGCGTTCTCGACCAGGTTGGAGATGACGCGCGTGAGCTCGACCTCGTCGCCCATCACGCGCAGGTCCGGCGGCACCTCGACCTTGATGTTCATCTCCTCGTAGTCCTGCACGGCGTAGGTGCAGGCATCGACCACGTCGCGCAGCAGCACCGGCTTGGGGTCGACATGGTCGGGCCGGGCGTAGTCGAGGAACTTGTCGATGATCGCGTCGAGCTGGGCGATGTCGGCGGCCATGTGGTCGCGCGCGTCCTCGTCGGCCACGCTCATCTCGGTTTCCAGCCGCAGCCGGGCCAGGGGCGTTCGCAGGTCGTGCGAAATGCCGGCCAGCATGATGGCGCGGTCTTGCTCGATCTTGGCGAGCTGGTCCGCCATGCGGTTGAAGCCGATGTTGACCGCGCGGATCTCGTTGGTGCGGGCGCGCTCGTCGAGGCGGTGAGCCTCGTACTCGCCCTCGCGCACCTGCATGGTTGCGCGCGACAGCTGCTTGAGCGGCAGGTTGATGAGCCGCGTGATCAGCGCCGCACCTGCCAGAGACAGCGCCATGGCCGTGCTGAGCCACACCAGCCAGGTGCGCCCGCCCACGCGGCTGAAGCGCGTGGGGTCGAGCAGCAGCCAGTAGGTGTCGCTCTCGATGGTGAAGCCGATCCACAGGCCGGCCTCGTCGTTCACGCGGCTGGCCACCGTGGTGCCTTCGCCGAGCTGGTCGATCAGCTCCTCGGTCACGCGCAGGTCGAGCGCGCCGCTGGTGTAGGGCTGGAAGCGGTCGTTGGGCTCGCGCGGCAGGATGCGCACGCCTTCCTGGTCGGCCAGCGTCTTGATCAGCGACACGCGCGTGATGGCGTCGGAATACACCAGCGCCGCGCGCGTGAGATTCACGAGCGAGGCGATCTGGTGCGCCGTCTGGATGGCGCGCGGCTCGTATTCGAGCGAGCGGAAAGTCTGCAGCCAGGCGACCGTACAGCCGATCAGCAGCAGTGCGAGCAGGAAGAAGGTGCGCCAGAAAAGGCTGAAGCCCAGCTTGAGGCCGGGGCGGCGGTCACGTTGCGCGCTCGCCTCGAGCGGGCTCGGCATCGTGACCTGCGCGCCGTCCTCCTGGGCGACGCCTGGTCCGGGGGGTTGGCCGACGGCCACCTTTCAACGTGGCGTCAGGCCGTGCCGTCCGGCACGAAGACGTAGCCCACGCCCCAGACGGTCTGGATGTAGCGGGGCGCAGCGGCGTCGGACTCGACCAGCTTGCGCAGGCGCGAGATCTGGACGTCCAGGCTGCGGTCGAAGGGCTCGAACTCGCGGCCGCGCGCGAGCTGGGCCAGCTTTTCGCGCGACAGCGGCTGGCGCGGATGGCGCACCAGCGCCTTCAGCATGGCGAACTCGCCGGTGGTCAGCGAGAGTTCTTCGCCATCCTTCTTCAGGGTGCGCGAGCCGAGGTCGAAGGCGAACGGGCCGAAGGTGACGGTCTCGTTCTCGGTGGAGGGGGCGCCCGGCGCTTCCAGCGGCGGACGGCGGCGCAGAACGGCGTGCACGCGGGCGAGCAGTTCGCGGGGGTTGAAGGGCTTGCCGAGATAGTCGTCGGCGCCGACTTCGAGACCGACGATGCGGTCCACGTCCTCACCCTTGGCGGTGAGCATGATGATCGGCGTGCGGTCGTTGGCGGCACGCAGGCGGCGGCAGACGGACAGGCCGTCCTCGCCGGGCATCATCAGGTCGAGCACGATCAGGTCGACCGTGTCGCGCAACAGGATGCGGTTGAGCGCCTTGCCGTCCTCGGCCACGATCACTTCGAAGCCTTCCTGCGTCAGGTAGCGGCGCAGCAGGTCGCGGATGCGGGCGTCGTCGTCGACGATCACGATCTTGTCGGTGCGAGCGGGAACTTGAGTCATTTCTACAACGTCGAATTTGTAACAGGGCCGATTCTGAAGGCGTTGCGGGTCGGTTGAGCCGGATTTGCTTATGGTTTGACACTAAGTTACAAAACTTGCGGACGCTCGCGGTCTGGTCATCCGACGTTAGCCGGGAGGTGGCAAAGTCGCGTTTCCCGATGACTTTCGCCTCAATGAGACGTCCTTTTCCCGCACTGCCGTTCATCCTCGTTTTCGCCTGCGGCCCGTCGCTGGCGGTGTCTGGCGACTTCTTCAGGGTTGGCGAAGCGCGCCGCAACGAAGTCCGGGATGCCGTGGCGGCCCACAGGGCCGCGCAGCGCGAGGACATGCGCCGCGGAGAAGCCATTGCCGGGAGGCGCCTGACGCCCGCCGAGCTGTTCGAGCTGCGCCAGCAGGTTCGCGGCCAATGGACCCCGCCTTCGACGGGTGCTTTGCTCAATTCGGCAGAATCGCAGCCGGCCGAGCGCATCGTGCCGGTGCCGCCGGCCGCGGCAAGCGTATTGCCGCTCGCGCCGCGCAGCCAGCGCCGCTGATCTGCGCGAAGGCGTCCGGCCTGCCGGTGCAGGCTCGTCGGCCTGTCTTTTCATACCAACACTGGGAGTACTTCGCCATGAAGAAAAAGATCAAACTGCTCGCGGCCTGCGCCGCCCTGGCTGCCGCCGGCACCGCACTGGCCCAGAACGCCGCCGCGCCGGCCCCCCAGAACGTGCTGCAGCTGACGGCATCGGGCACGGTCGAAGTCCAGCAGGACATGCTGAGCATGACCCTCGTGACCACGCGCGACGCGGCCGATGCCGCCACCGTGCAGACCCAACTGAAGGCCGCGCTCGACGCCGCGCTGGCAGAGGCGAAGAAGAACGCGCAGACGGGCCAGCTCGATGTGCGCACCGGCAACTTCAGCCTGTCGCCGCGCTACACCAAGGACGGCAAGATCAACGGCTGGCAGGGCTCGACCGAGCTGGTGCTCGAAGGCCGCGACTTCCCGCGCATCACCCAGACGGCAGGGCGCATCACCACGCTCAGCGTGGGCAACGTCGGGTTCGGCCTGAGCCGCGAGCAGCGCGCCAAGACCGAGACCGAGGCGCAGAACATCGCCATCGACAACTTCAAGCAGAAGGCCAACGAGTTGGCCAAGGGCTTCGGCTTCGGTGGCTACACGCTGCGCGAGGTATCGGTGAACGCGAACGACAACGGCCCGATCCGCCCGCGCATGATGGCGGTGCAGGCGAAGTCGTTCTCGTCGGCGGATTCGGCGGTGCCGGTCGAGGCCGGCAAGACCGCCGTGATGGTGACCGTCTCGGGCTCCGTACAGCTCAAATAAAGCTTATATAAGAGGAGCCCGTACCGGCGGGCTACCCTCTACTGGGCAGTCCAGCCGCCGTCCATGGCCCAGGCCTGGCCCCGGACCTGGTCGGCCGCCGACGAGCACAGGAAGACGGCCAGGCCGCCCAGCTGCTCGACGGTGGTGAATTGCAGCGAAGGCTGCTTTTCGCCCAGCAGGTCGTTCTGTGCCTGCGCGACCGTGATGCCTTCGCGCGCCGCGCGGTCGTCGATCTGCTTCTGCACCAGCGCGGTCAGCACCCAGCCGGGGCAGATCGCATTGACGGTGACGCCGGTGGTTGCGGTTTCGAGCGCGACTGCCTTGGTCAGGCCGACGACACCGTGCTTGGCCGCCACATAGGCCGACTTCTGCGCCGACGCCACGAGGCCGTGTGCCGACGCGATGTTGATGACCCGGCCCCAGTTCGCCTCGCGCATCGCGGGGATCGCCAGGCGCGTGGTGTGGAAGGCGCTGGTGAGGTTGATCGCGATGATCGCGTCCCAACGTTCGGTGGGGAAGTCTTCCACCTTGGCGACATGCTGGATGCCGGCGTTGTTCACCAGGATGTCGACGCGGCCGAACTTCGACGCGGCGAACTTCATCATGTCCTCGATCTGTTCGGGCTTGCTCATGTCGGCGCCGTGGTACTCGGCGCGCACGCCGAGCGCTTCGACCTCGGCCTTCGGGGCTGCGGAATCGCCGAAGCCGTTGAGCACGATGTTTGCGCCCTGCTGGGCGAGGGACTTGGCGATGGCGAGGCCAATGCCACTGGTGGACCCCGTGACAAGCGCGGTTTTGCCTTTGAGCATGAAGATCAATCTCCGGATGAATTAGGATGCGACGAGACAATTATCCGCACCAGGACACCATCGTTTCCATGATCGAACCGACGCTTCATTACGTGGCGTGCGATGACGCCCAGGGCGGCCACCGCATGGCCTATTGGCAATGGGGCGACGCGCGCAGCGCGCATGTCGTGATCTGCGTGCACGGGCTGACCCGGCAGGGCCGCGATTTCGACCTGCTGGCCCAGGCCATCGTGGAGCGCGCGGGCGGCGATGTTCGCGTGGTCTGCCCGGATGTCGCGGGCCGCGGGCGCAGTGATTGGCTGCGCGACCCTTCTCTTTATCAGGTGCCGGTCTACGCGGCCGATATGGTTGCGCTGATCGCGCAACTGCATCGCGAGCAGGCGATCGGCACGCTCGACTACCTGGGCACCAGCATGGGCGGGCTGATCGGCTTCGTGCTGGCAGGCCACAAGGAGCTGTCGCTGGCGCGTCCCATTCGCCGCTTCGTGGCGAACGACGTCGGTCCGACGATCGAGCCGGTCGCGCTGCAGCGCATTGGTGCCTATGTAGGGAAGAACGGCAGCTTCGCGAGCGTGCAGGCTGCGGCCGATGCCATGTGGGCGCTGTCGACCACTTTCGGCCCTCACACGCCGGACCAGTGGCTGGCGTTGTCACGGCACATGGTGGTGCCGGCCTCGCAGCGCACGGCCGATGGCTCGGCGAAAGTCGAGGCGGAGGCTGGTGGCGAAGAGGGCGCCTGGCTGCTTCACTACGACCCGGCGATCGGTGTTGCCCTTCGTGCGATCACGCCCGAGGCAGCAGCACAAGGCGGCGCGATCATGTGGAGCCTGTACGACGCCATCGAGGCGCGCACGCTTCTGACGCGCGGCGCCGTGTCGGATCTCTTGTCGCGCGAAACGGCGCTGGCCATGACGCAGCGCGGCCCGCATGCAACCCTGGTCGAGTTCGACGGCGTGGGCCATGCCCCGACCTTTGTCGACCCCGCGCAGATCGCTGTCGTCACCGGATTTCTTTTCGACTGACCTCCAGCGACCGATTGAATTGATTGAGTGAGCGAAGCGTGAAGCGCGATTCTTCGAGTCTCCAGACGGCAACCGCGTCCGACGCGGTCATGGTCGACTACCCGCTGTCCGCGGCAACGGCCGAACGCACGCCGGTCATGGAGAACATGCTGGCGCGAGCGCGCGCCTTCGCCGAGCCGCTGATCGCCGACGAGGAGCTCGACACGGGCGAGAACACGCTGGCGCACGCCGACGCGGTGGCCGCCATCGTCGCGAAGATGGGCGGCTCCGAAGCGATGCAGGCGGCGAGCTACCTGGTCTATTCGTGCCAGCACCTGAACCGCCCGCAGGAGGTGATCGCCAAGGTCTTCGGCGACAACTTCGCGGCGCTCGCTGTCGAGACAACCAAGCTGGTGCGCGTGCAGGAGCAGGCCCGTTCGGCCTCGCAGGGACACCATGCGGAAGGCGCCGGCGCTCAGACCGAGAACGTGCGCAAGATGCTGCTGGCGTTCTCGCGCGACCTGCGCGTGGTGATGCTGCGGCTGGCGTCGCGCCTGCAGACGCTGCGGCATGCGGCCGCCAGCAAGCGGCCCGCGCCCGAAGGCGTGGCGCGCGAGTCGCTGCAGGTGTTTGCGCCGCTGGCCAACCGGCTGGGCATCTGGCAGGTGAAGTGGGAGATCGAAGACCTCTCGTTCCGCTTCCTCGAGCCCGAAACCTACAAGCTGATCGCGCGCCTGCTCGACGAGAAGCGCATCGAGCGCGAAGGGCACGTTGAGCAGTTGCGCTCGAAGCTGGAGAGCGAGTTGCAGGCCGAGGGCGTCAAGGCCACGGTGCAGGGGCGTCCCAAGAACATCTACAGCATCGTCAAGAAGATGCGCGGCAAGTCGCTCGACTTCGCGCAGGTCTTCGACATCCTCGCGCTGCGCGTGGTGGTGCCTGATGTGAAGGACTGCTACGCGGCGCTGGCCTGGGTGCACTCGCATTTCCAGCCGATCGACGAGGAATTCGACGACTACATCGCGCGGCCCAAGCCCAATGGATATCAGTCGCTGCACACCGTAGTGCGCGAGTTGGTGGACGGCAAGGCAGGCAAGCCGATCGAGATCCAGATCCGCACCGAGGAAATGCACGACCACGCCGAGCATGGCGTGGCGGCGCACTGGGCCTACAAGGAAGCGGGCCACAAGGGCTACGCGGGCGTGTGGGCCAGTGGCGAGTACGACGCGAAGATCGCGGTGCTGCGGCAACTGCTGGCGTGGGAGCGCGATCTCTCGGGCGGCCTGCAGGGGCAGGGGCTCTTCGACGACCGCATCTATGTGCTGACGCCGGATGCGGCGATCGTCGAGTTGCCGCAGGGCGCTACGCCGGTCGACTTTGCCTACACCGTGCACACCACGCTGGGCCATCGCTGTCGTGGGGCGCGTGTCGACGGCGCAATGGTGCCGCTGAACACGCCGCTGTCGAACGGGCAGACGGTGGAGATCATCGCGGCCAAGGAAGGCGGGCCGTCGCGCGACTGGCTCAATGCGGAGCTTGGCTATCTGGCCAGCCATCGTGCGCGCGCGAAGGTGCGTGCCTGGTTCAACGCGCAGATCACGCACGAGACCGTTGCGCGTGGACGCGAGGCGGTCGAGAAGCTGTTGCAGCGTGAAGGCAAGACGGCCGTGCGGCTCGAAGACCTGGCTTCGCAGCTCGGCTTCAAGTCGGCGGACCATCTGTTCGAAGTGGTGGGCAAGGACGAGTTCTCGCTGCGCAACATCGAGACGCTGCTGAGGCCGCCGGAGCCCGCGCCTGGGCCCGACGACGGCGTGCTCATCAAGAAGGCGCGCGGCAGCGAGAAGTCCGGCAAGGGTGGCGTGCTCGTGGTGGGCGTGTCTTCGCTGATGACGCAACTCGCCAAGTGCTGCAAGCCTGCGCCGCCCGATGCCATTCGCGGCTTCGTCACGCGCGGCCACGGCGTCAGCGTGCATCGCAGCGATTGCAGCAACTTCCGCACGATGGCCGCGAAGGATGGCGAGCGCGTCATCGACGTGGAGTGGGGCGTTGCGAAGAAGGGCGCCGACGCGCCCGTGTACGCAGTGGACGTGGCCGTCGAGGCGGCCGACCGTCAGGGCCTGCTGCGCGATATCTCCGATGTGTTCGCGCGCGAGAAGATGAATGTGATCGGCGTGCAGACGCAGTCGATCAAGGGCACGGCGTGGATGACGTTCACTGTTGAAATCGCCGATGCCGCGCGGCTCACGCAGGTACTTGGACTGGTCACTGCAGTTATTGGTGTGCGATCTGCACGTCGTCGCTGAAAAACGTGATTTCTCCTGCTACAATAGCTGCTTCTCGGACACATCCTTAGGCGCGTAGCTCAGCTGGTTAGAGCACCACCTTGACATGGTGGGGGTCGTTGGTTCGAGTCCAATCGCGCCTACCAATTTCTGTTTCAACCCCGGCCAACCACCGGATCAGTCGAACAGATCATGCACCGGGTTCTCCGGTGTACATATCGTCCCTTGTGGTGATGCAGGCAAAGACCTTGGCCATGTTCTTGTGCTACCTTGGTCGCTCTGCAACTACATTCCATTTTTCTTGATAAGCGATCCGATGAATACGCGATCAACGCTGGTTGATCGGGCTCATGCCGACAAGCGCCTGGCCGCATTGCTCAAGCAGGCTCCCATCGAGTTTGCGCGTGCTGTCTACGGCATCAATGATTACGCAAGCGGGCGCACCGACACCATGGCTGCGCGCGAAGTGGTGCGCGCCCAACGCCAGGGCATGCCTCTGACCGAAGAGCGCGCCGAGCAGCGTGCCCGTGCCTATCTGCCGACCGTCGGACAAGAGCACTGCCCGCGTTGCTGGGTGGTCTACGGTCACAAGACGCCGCTGCGATTCCGTGAAGCCGATGAAGAGCGGCCGGAGGTTGCGGCCTGCCATATCTGCGGCGCGGAGTACGCGACATCGCCGGATTGAGGAAAGTGCCCGGTCCGGTCAGGGTAAACCTTGTCGCGGCGCAGCAAAACCGCTCCCTAGAATCATCCGACGACATGGGCGTCCATGTGAAGGAGTCCGCAGTGCAGAGCAAGAAGTCCGGGGTCAAGCCGGTACAGCGTGTGATCAAGAAGTACCCGAACCGAAGGCTCTACGACACCGAGACATCCACGTACATCACGCTGACCGAGGTGAAGCAGCTGGTCATCCAGAATGCCCAGTTCGTGGTGCGCGATGCCAAGACCGGCGACGACCTCACGCGCAGCATCCTGCTGCAGATCATTCTCGAAGAAGAAGCGGGCGGCGCGCCGATGTTCACCGAGCAGGTGCTGGCCAACATCATCCGTTTTTATGGCCAGGCGATGCAGGGCTACATGGGGCCGTATCTCGAGAAGAACATCCAGGCCATGACTGAAGTGCAGGCTCAACTCGCCGAGAAGGCCGAGGGCCTGACACCCGAGATGTGGTCGCGCTTCATGACCATGCAATCACCGATGCTGCAGGGACTGATGGGCAGCTATGTCGAGCAATCGAAGAACGTCTTCCTGCAGATGCAGGAGCAGATGCAGAAGAACACCGAGCAGGTGCTGGGGGCCTTTGGCATCAAGCGTTCCTGAGCGGGGTGCCGGCGACCGGAAAAGGGCGCTGACAGGCGCATGCCCCGCTGTCACCGATAGCTGGGACAATAGAGGCATATGAGCGAAGTTGCCTCCCCCGAACGTACGGCCACCCCGACCGCCCCCAAGGTCGGGTTCGTGAGCCTGGGCTGCCCCAAGGCCCTTACCGATTCCGAATTGATCCTGACCCAGCTGAGTGCCGAGGGCTATCAAACCGCAAAGACTTTCGAAGGCGCCGATCTGGTGATCGTCAACACCTGCGGCTTCATCGACGATGCCGTGAAGGAAAGCCTCGACACCATCGGCGAAGCGCTGGCCGAGAACGGCCGCGTGATCGTCACCGGTTGCCTCGGAGCCAAGACTGGCGACCAGGGCGGAAATCTGGTGCGCCAGATGCACCCGAGCGTGCTGGCCGTGACTGGTCCGCATGCCACGCAGGAGGTTATGGATGCGGTGCACGCCAATCTGCCGAAGCCGCACGACCCTTTCATCGACCTCGTGCCCAACACCTTCGGCGTTGCCGGCCTCAAGCTGACGCCACGGCACTATGCCTACCTGAAGATCAGCGAGGGCTGCAACCATCGCTGCACCTTCTGCATCATTCCCTCGATGCGCGGCGACCTCGTGTCGAGGCCGGTCGGCGATGTCCTGAGCGAGGCCAAGGCCTTGTTCGAAGGCGGCGTGAAAGAACTGCTGGTGATCAGCCAGGACACCTCGGCCTATGGCGTCGACGTGAAGTACCGCACCGGGTTCTGGGATGGCAAGCCGGTCAAGACGCGCATGCTCGAGCTGGTGCGTACGCTGGGCGAAATCGCCGAGCCGTATGGCGCGTGGGTTCGCCTGCATTACGTCTATCCGTATCCGAGTGTCGACGAGATCATTCCGCTGATGGCGAGCGGGCAGGTGCTGCCGTACCTCGACGTGCCCTTGCAGCACAGCCATCCGGATGTGCTGAAGCGCATGAAGCGCCCGGCAAGCGGCGAGAAGAATCTGGAGCGGCTGGCGCGTTGGCGCGAGGTGTGCCCGGAACTCGTGATCCGCAGCACCTTCATTGCTGGCTTCCCCGGTGAGACGGAGCAGGAGTTCGAGCATCTGCTTGACTTCATCCGCGAGGCCGAGATCGATCGTGCCGGCTGCTTTGCCTACAGCCCGGTCGAGGGGGCTACAGCGAACGACATTCCCGGCATGCTGCCCGAGCCGGAGCGCGAAGCGCGCCGGGCGCGCTTCATGGAAGTGGCTGAAGCCGTGTCGATTGCCAAGCTGCAAAAGCGCATTGGTTCGACGATGCAGGTGCTGGTTGACTCCGCGCCTGCCATGGGTCGCAAGGGCGGGGTGGGGCGCACGTACGCCGATGCGCCGGAGATCGACGGCACGGTTCGTCTGCTGCCGCCCGAGAAGATCAGCAAGACGCTGAAGGTGGGTGAGTTCACCCGCGCGCGCATCGTGGGTGCCGAGGGCCACGACCTGATCGCGCTACCCGTTTGATGCGGATTCAAGCGACCATGAAAAAAGCCACCGGAGACCGGTGGCTTGATTCGGATGACCTAGTAAGGGTCGGCTTTGACTTGGTGCCCAGAAGAGGACTCGAACCTCCACGATGTTACTCGCTAGTACCTGAAACTAGTGCGTCTACCAATTCCGCCATCTGGGCTTTCTCTGCTTTTCAGCAAAGACTGCGAGTATACACAATTTGCTGCGGCTATTTCGCTGATGCAGGGTGTGTGCAGAATTTTTTGCGTCGACTTGGTTCGTGCTTCGACCAAGCTGGCCGTTCGATGCGGATTCGATCGGCAATGAAAAAAGCCACCGGAAACCGGTGGCTTGAATCGAATGACCTGGTAAAGGTCTGTTTAAACTTGGTGCCCAGAAGAGGACTCGAACCTCCACGATGTTACTCGCTAGTACCTGAAACTAGTGCGTCTACCAATTCCGCCATCTGGGCCCACGTAGCTGCAGAAGCAACTGCGTTTTGAATTTCAGGAAAGAAGGAGATCATATCAAAAATAACGTTACTTCCAGCGGCCTGCTGGATGAAATCGAAGGAACTGTTCAAGGACATCGCGACGGGCACGGCTTCGTGCAGCGCGACGACGGCGAAGCAGACATCTATCTGCCCCCGAATGAAATGCGCGCGGTGCTGCACAAGGACCGCGTCAAGGCGCGCATCGTGCGCCAGGACCGCCGCGGCCGCCCCGAGGGGCGCGTGGTGGAAATCGTCGAGCGCCCCGAGCAGCCCATCATTGGCCGCCTGTTGCACGAAGGCGGCATCTGGCTCGTTGCGCCGGAAGACAAGCGCTACGGCCAGGACGTCCTGATTCCCAAGGGCGCAACCGGTCCCGCGAAGGTGGGACAGGTCGTGGTCGTGCAACTCACCGAGCCGCCGGCCCTGTTCGGCCAGCCCGTGGGCCGTGTGAAGGAAGTGCTGGGCGAGATCGACGACCCCGGCATGGAGATCGAGATCGCCGTGCGCAAGTACGGTGTGCCACATGAGTTTTCCGCGGAGTGCCTGGCAGCGGCCAAGGCATTGCCCGAGAAGGTCCGCCCCGCCGACAAGAAAGGCCGCGTCGACCTCACCGACATCCCGCTCGTCACCATCGACGGCGAAGACGCGCGCGACTTCGACGATGCCGTCTACTGCGAGCCTGCGAAGGTGGGCCGTGGCAAGGGCTGGCGCCTGCTGGTGGCCATTGCCGACGTCAGCGCCTATGTGCAGACCGGCTCTCCGATCGACATCGACGCCTACGACCGCGCCACCAGCGTGTACTTCCCGCGCCGCGTAATTCCGATGCTGCCCGAGAAGCTGTCGAACGGCCTGTGCTCGCTCAACCCCGAGGTTGAGCGCCTGTGCATGGTGTGCGACATGCTGGTCGCTGCCGACGGCGAGATCTACGCCTATCAGTTCTATCCGGCCGTGATGTTCAGCCACGCGCGCTTCACGTACACCGAGGTGGCCGCCATCCTCGGCAACACGCGCGGCCCCGAGGCTGCGAAGCGCAAGGACCGCGTCAAGGATCTGCTGAACCTCGCCGATGTCTACAAGGCGCTGCTCAAGCAGCGCGGCAAGCGCGGCGCCGTCGACTTCGAAACCACCGAGACGCAGATCATCTGCGACGACGCCGGCCGCATCGAAAAAATCGTGCCGCGCACGCGCAACGAGGCGCACCGCCTGATCGAGGAGGCGATGCTCGCCGCCAACGTCTGCAGCGCCGACTTCATCGCCGAAGGCAAGCACCCGGGCCTGTACCGCGTGCATGAAGGCCCGACGCCGGAGAAAAAAGAAATCCTGCGCGGCTACCTCAAGGCCATGGGCGTCGGCTTGAGCATCACCGACGACCCCCGGCCGGGCGAGTTCCAGGCGATCGCCGAAGCCACCAAGGACCGTCCCGACGCACAGCAGATCCACACCATGCTGCTGCGCTCGATGCAGCAAGCGATCTATACGCCGATCAACAGCGGCCACTTTGGCCTGGCCTACGAGGCCTACACGCACTTCACGAGCCCGATCCGGCGCTACCCCGACCTGTTGGTGCATCGCGTGATCAAGGCGATCCTCGGCAAGACGCGCTACCAGCTGCCGATGCTGCCCACCCCCGGCGAGGCACATGCGAAGCTGGCCAAGCGCTTGGCATCGCGCGTGAAGGCGCCCACGGCCAAGCCGCAGAAGACCACCGTCGCGCCCAGCAAGGAAGTCATGGCATGGGAGGCCGCTGGCCTGCACTGCAGCGCCAACGAGCGCCGTGCCGACGAGGCCAGCCGCGACGTCGAGGCCTGGCTCAAGTGCAAGTACATGCGCGAGCATCTGGGCGAGGAGTACGGAGGCGTGGTCACGGCGGCCACCACCTTCGGCATCTTCGTCACGCTCGATGCGATGTACGTCGAGGGGCTGGTGCACATCACCGAGCTCGGCGGCGAGTACTTCAAGTTCGACGAGATGCGCCAGGAACTGCGCGGCGAACGCACCGGCATCCGCTATGCCATCGGCACGCGGGTTCGGGTGCAGGTGAGCCGCGTCGACCTCGACGGCCGCAAGATCGACTTCCGCCTCGTGCGCGAAGGCGAAGAACTGACCGCCCGTGCCATGAAGGACAAGGGCTCCGCATCATCCGGCGTGCCGGTCAAGGCCTCGGCCAAGCGCAGCACGCGTCACAAGGCGGAAGCCGGCAAGGCCGAGCCGCGCGCGGAGCGGCCCAGCTCGGCCACGGCCGGGGCACAGTCCGCGATGCAGGCCTTCAAGTCGGCGGTGAAAAAAGCCGCCAGCAAGATGAAGGGCAAGGGGCGCAAGCCGCGCCGCTGACCGGGCCTCGCGCCATCGAACGAACGAACCATCGACAAACCGAAAAGAAAGAGACAGACAGCATGAGCGCTGAAGAAAACAAGGGCCGTATCGCCATCGTCACGGGCGCCGGTTCGGGCATCGGCCGCGCCGCCGCACTGGCGCTGCTGGGCGACGGCTGGAGCGTGGCGCTGGCGGGCCGCCGCCTGGAGCCGCTGGAGCAGGTGGCGGAAGAGTCGGGGGCGGGCGCGCGCGCCTTCGCCGTTCCGACCGACGTGTCGAATGCGGCCTCGGTGCAGGCCCTGTTCGCCGCCACCGTCGAGCGCTTCGGCCGCGTCGACCTGCTGTTCAACAACGCCGGCGTGGGCAACCCGCCGGGTCCGTTCGAGGACTGGACGCCAGAGCAGTGGCAGGGTGTGGTCGACATCAACCTGACCGGCATGTTCTTCTGCATCCAGCAGGCCTTCCGCACGATGAAGGCGCAGACGCCGATGGGCGGCCGCATCATCAACAACGGCTCCATCTCGGCGACTGCACCGCGGCCGAACTCGGCCGCCTACACGGCGACCAAGCACGCTGTGGAAGGGCTCACCAAGACCGCTTCGCTCGACGGCCGCAAGTACGACATCGCCGTCGGACAGGTGGATGTGGGCAACGCCATGACCGAGCTGGCCGCGCGTATGGCCAAGGGCGTGCCGCAGGCCAACGGCGAGCTCGCCATCGAGCCGCTGATCGACGTCAAGATCGTCGGCCAGTCGGTGCTCTACATGGCGAACCTGCCGCTGGAAGCCAACGTGCTGTTCCACACCATCATGGCGACGAAGATGCCCTTCGTCGGGCGCGGCTAACCAGGCTGGCGCCTGTCAGGCCGGCGCGCGGCGGGCGAGCGTGCCTGCCGTGAGCGGGGCCGCGCCGGCCGGCCAGGTGTCGGCGATGTGGCCGTGCAGCCAGACGGCTTCGCGTGCCGCCTCGAAGGCTGGCCGGCCCGCGGCCAATGCCGCGCCGATCATTCCGGCCAGCACGTCGCCGGTTCCGGCGGTTGCAAGGCGGGCGTTGCCGGTCAGGTTGATAACCGGCAGGGCTTCTGCAGCGCCGGCAATGACGGTGCCGGAGCCCTTGAGCACGGCCACCACGCCGAAACGCGCGGCGAGTTCGCGGGCCGCGGCCAGCCTGTCGGCCTGGACTTCTTCGACCGAGCGACCCAGGAGGCGCGCCGCTTCGAGCGGATGTGGCGTGACTACCGTGGGCAACCCATTTCCCCCGCGTGATGCCAGTTGGGCTTGCAGCGTGCCGTCGGCCGCGATGGCATTCAGTGCGTCGGCATCCAGCACCAAGGCTGCCGCAGTCGAAAGCACGTGGGGCAGCAGTTCGCCCACGGCATCTCCTCCGCCGCAACCGCAAACTGCCGTCATGCTCGAGAGATCGAGCGTCCGCGCATCGCGCAGCATGAGTTCGGGTTGCGATGTGTCGACGGGAGATGCACTCGGGTCGAGCAATCCGACGAACACGCGTCCCGCGCCGCCATGCAGTGCCGCCGAGCCGGCGAGCAGGGCGGCACCTGCCATGCCCGAGGCGCCGCCGATCACCGCCACGTCGCCGTAGCTGCCTTTGTGCGAGGCGTGGTTGCGCGGCTGCGCATCGGGCGCTCCGGCGAGCCGTGCGGCCGGCTGATCCTTGAAGGCACTGCAGCCCAGGTCGTCGAACCAGACCGTGCCAGCCGCGTCACGGCCGTGCGCGGTGAAAAGGCCGGGCTTCAGGGTGAGAAAGGTGAGACAGGTGCGGAGGTCCGAAGCCTGATCCGGGTCCGCGCCTCGAGACAGCGCGCCGGTATCCGCGTCGAGGCCCGATGGAACGTCGACGCACAGCACGGGTTTGCCGCTGGTGCGCATCTTCGTCAGCCAGTCGGCCATTGCGCCTTCGGGCGGTCGTGACGAGCCGATGCCGAGCAGCGCGTCGATCGCCAGCTCGTAGGCCAAGGGCGGCGTCGCCGCAAAGGTGACGCCAGCATCGCGGGCCCGCTGCAGCGATGCCTTGGCATCCGGCGGCAACTTGCCCTCGTCGCCGACAAACGTGACCACCGGAAAGAATCCCCGATGCCGCAACTGAGCCGCAGCCTCGAAGCCGTCTCCACCATTGTTCCCCGGCCCGCAGGCCACCCAGATCGTCCGCGCGTGCGGCGCGAGCGCCATCGCGAGCCGCGCCACCGCGAGGCCTGCACGCCGCATCAGCGTGTGGGTGGGCAGGGCGGCCGACGCGGCCTGCTCGATGCGACGCGTGGCGGCGATGTCGAACAGATCGGCTGCTGTGGCGGAGGTGATGCGATACATCGGCGCATTGTGCCGCCGGCCTCTCTCCCTATCATCCGGGGATGAACTTCAAGAGCGTCGGTTGGCTGCTCGTCCTGCTTCTTGCGGCGCTTGTTTCCCTCCTTGCCGCGACGATGGCGTGGATTGCAGGATTCGGATGGGTGCTGGGCCTGCTGTGCGCCGTGTGGGGCGTCTTCCTGCTGGCCGAGTTGAAGCGCTGGATACCGCTGCGGGACGTGGCCTGGGCCGCCAATGTTGGTTTCGGCATCAGCGTGATCCGCTGGTTCGACCTGCCGGCCGAGGCGACTTCCGGCCTGACGCGGCTGGCGCTGCTGGGGATCGCTGCGCTGTGCCTCATCTTCTTCGCCCTGATCTGCCCCGGTGTGCTGGGGTGGATCGCCGGCAGGCTTCGGCCTCCACCGAAGTCCGAATTGCCCGTCGAGCAGCCGGCAAGCCCCGAGGCCTTGCGCCGGTGGGGGCCTAGAGACTGAGCCGTTCGACCCCGAGCCCCTCGAGGTCGATGCCCGGCTCGCGTCCGGCGATCAGGTCGCTCACCACGCGCGCGCTGCCGCACGAAAGCGCCCAGCCGCTCGAGCCATGGCCGAGGTTGAGCCACACGCCGGGAATGCCGCTGGCGCCCAGCACCGGCGGACCGTCGGGCAGCATCGGCCGGGCGCCTTTCCACTGCTGGATGCCGGACTGCAGCGTGGCGGCCCCCGGGAACCAGTCGTGAAGCACCTTGTAAAGCGTTTGCACCGCGGCGGGATTCATCGTGTCCAGCGAGCCGCCGATCTCGGCGCTGCCGGCCACGCGCACGCGCTGACCCAGCCGGGAGATGGCGACCTTGAATCGCTCGTCCATCACAGCGCTGCGCGGTGCATTGAGCGGCTCGCGGATCGGCGCGCTCACCGAATGGCCATAGACCGGCGCCATCGGAATGCGCAGGCCCAAAGGGCGTAGCAGTGCGGCCGATTCCAGTCCGGCGCACACCACGACGGCGTCGTAGCGCACAGGGTCGGAGCCGCTAGCCAGCGACAGCGAAGTGGGGGCCGCGCGGCTCAGCGGTGCGATGTCGCAGTTGAAATGGAACTGCGCGCCGAACGATTCGGCCTCCCACTTGAGCAGCAGAGCGAACTGGCGGCAGTTGGCCACTTCGTCCTCGGGCAGGTGGATGGCGCCTGCCAGCGGGGTGTCGGGGTTGAGCGCGGGCTCGACCAGCCGCGCCTCGTCGGCGTCGATTTCCTTGAAGACGCTGCCGGCCGCGCGCAGCACGTCGAGCCCGGGCTGCACCAGCTTCTTCTCGCGCTTGGAGCGCAGCAGCACCAGGTAGCCGTCGCTGCGCTCGTAGCTGAGCTCGCGTGCCTCGGTCACTTCGTGCAGCCGGTTGCGGCTGTAGAAGGCCAGTCGCTGCATGCGGGCGCGGTTGGCCAGGTAGGTGTCGAGCTTGCAGGCCTTCTGCCAGCGAGAGAGCCAGCCCAGGTCGCGCGAGCCCAGCGGCCAGCGCAGCTTGATGGCGCCGTGAGAAGACAGCAGGGAGCGCAGCACCTTGCCGCGCATGCCGGGGCCGGCCCATGGCGTGACGTATCCGGGAGCGACCACGCCGGCGTTGGCGAAGCTGGCTTCCTCGGCGGCGGCGCCGCGGCGCTCGAAGACGGTCACTTCATGGCCGTCGGAAACCAGTTCCCAGGCGGTGGTGACGCCGATGATGCCGGCGCCCACGATCGCGATTTTCATTGAGTGTTCAGGATGAGAGAGATGGCTGGCGCCCGCGGGTGCGTGGGCGCCGTCGGCCGTTATTCTTGCAGCGCGCGCTCGGTCTGGAGCGCCACCGCAAGTACGGCGTCGTCGTGCAGCGCCGCGTGCCACAGCATCAGGCCAACCGGCAGTTCGCCGGGGTCGTGGCAGGGCAGCGAGATGGCGCAGCCGTCTAGCATGTTGACGATCGACGGGTTGCGCAGGAGCAGCGCATTGATGCGGAAGAATTCTTCGTCGCGCTCGGCGCCCGGCGCCACGCTGGCGATGGACGGCGCGGTGATCGGCACGGTCGGCGACAGCACGGCGTCGAAGGGCGCAAGCGCGGTTTCGACGCGGGCGATCCAGTCGCGGCGGGCGTGGATCAGGTCGATGTATTCGTGCGCCTTCATCGTGGCGCCGCGCAGGATGCGCTGGGCCACGCGCGGGTCGTAGCCCGCGCCGCTGCGTTCCAGCAGCAGGCGGTGCCAGGCGTACGACTCGGCGGCGGAGAAACCGCCGGTGGCGTTGATGGCACCAAGCTCGGCGAGTTCGGGCAGTTCGATTTCCACGATGCGGGCGCCGGCGGCGCGCAGCGCCTTCAGCGAGCGCTCGAAGGCGGTGGCCACCGCGGGTTCGATACCGTCGAAGAACACGTTCTTCACCACCGCGAGCCTGTAGGCGGCCAGTGGGGCGTTGCCGGCTGTCACGCGGCGGGCGGAGAGGATCTCGTGCGCGGTGATGGCGTCGCGCACAGAGCGGGTCATGGCGCAGGCGGTGTCCAGGGTGGTCGAGAGTGGCAGCGCGCCGGCGGTGGGAGTCAGCCGGGCCGTGTTCTTGAAGCCCACGATGCCGTTGAGCGCCGCCGGAATGCGGATCGAGCCGCCGGTGTCGGAGCCCAGGCCGATGAAGGCAGCCCCGCTGGCCACCGAAATCGCCGCTCCGGACGAGGAGCCTCCAGGAATGCGCGGCACCGCCGCGTCGCTGACGTTGGCAGGCGTTCCGTGATGCGGATTGACGCCGACGCCCGAAAAGGCGAATTCCGTCATGTTGGTACGGCCGGTCAGCACGCCGCCGGCGGCGCGCAGTCGGGCCACTGCGGGGGCATCGGCCGTGGCGGCAGGGGCATGGGCCAGGACCGCGGAGCCGGCAGGAGTTGCCTGACCCTCGACGTCGAAAAGGTCTTTCGCGGTGAAGGCCAGGCCGGCCAGCCGGCTGGCGGGGTCCGACGCGGCGACGGCCAGACTGGCCTCGTCGAACATCGTGCGGGTGAAGACGTGGGCGCAGGCCGCGGACCTGGAGATGTCGATGGCGCGCTCCATTTTGGTGCGTACATCGGTGCCACCTGCCAGAAGGTTGAGACGGGTGGCGTGAAGGTCGTTCATGGGGAGCTGCGGGTGCCGCTGGGACGGCTCGGGTTCAGGGTAGGGGCGGCGGCCGTGCTATACTCTTTGGGTTTCGCTGGTCGGGCAACGGCTCCCGTTGCATCCAGCCAGACACATCCGCAAACCGGCCCAATCAAGGTGTTGTGACTCGATTCAAAGAGCGCAAAACGGGCTGGATTTTAGACCCAACCTTTGGAGTAATTTCAATGTCCACCACCATGCGCGAAATGCTGGAAGCCGGCGTCCATTTCGGTCACCAAACCCGCTTCTGGAACCCCAAGATGGCTCCGTACATCTTCGGCCATCGCAACAAGATCCACATCATCAACCTGGAAAAGTCGCTCCCGATGTTCCAGGACGCGATGAAGTACGCCAAGCAACTCACCGCCAACCGCGGCACGATCCTGATGGTCGGCACGAAGCGCCAGGCCCGTGAAATCGTGGCGGCGGAAGCCCGCCGTGCCGGCGTGCCCTTCGTCGACACCCGCTGGCTCGGCGGCATGCTGACCAACTTCAAGACCGTCAAGACCTCGATCAAGCGTCTGAAGGACATGAAGGCCCAGCAGGAAGCCGGCCTCGACAGCCTGAGCAAGAAGGAGCAGCTGACCTTCACGCGCGAAATCGAGAAGCTCGAGAAGGACATCGGCGGCATCCAGGACATGGCTGCTCTGCCCGACGCCATCTTCGTGATCGACGTGGGCTTCCACAAGATCGCCGTGGCCGAAGCCAAGAAGCTCGGCATTCCGCTGATCGGCGTGGTGGACTCCAACCACTCGCCCGAAGGCATCGACTACGTGATCCCCGGCAACGACGACTCGTCGAAGGCTGTCACGCTGTATGCCCGCGGCATCGCCGATGCGATCATCGAAGGCCGTAACAGCGCCACCGGCGACGTGGTCAAGGCCATCGCCGAAGGCAATGACGAATTCGTCGAAGTCGAAGAGGGCGCCTCGGCCTGATTGGCGCGCTCGCGAGCCTGAAGAAGGGGCTTTGGTGCCCCTTTTTTTTAACCTGATTTTTTGAATTCACGGAGATACAAAATGGCTGCAATCACCGCAAGCATGGTCGGCGAACTGCGCGCGAAGACCGACGCACCGATGATGGAATGCAAGAAGGCCCTGACCGAGGCCGACGGCAACATGGAAAAGGCCGAAGAGCTGCTGCGCATCAAGCTCGGCAACAAGGCTGGCAAGGCTTCGAGCCGCATCACCGCCGAAGGCGTGGTGGCTGCGTACGTTGCCGGTGACACCGGTGCCATGATCGAAGTCAACTGCGAAACCGACTTCGTCTCGAAGAACGACAGCTTCCTGGCCCTGGTCAACGCCGCTGCCAAGCTGGTCGCCGAGAAGAATCCGGCCGACATCGCCGCACTGGGCGCCCTGGCCTACGAACAGGACGGCTTCGGCCCCACGCTCGAGGACGTGCGCAAGGGCCTGATCGGCAAGATCGGCGAGAACATGAGCTTCCGCCGCTTCAAGCGCTTCGCCGGCAACGGCAAGCTGGCTTCGTACCTGCACGGCACGCGCATCGGCGTGATGGTCGAGTTCGAAGGTGACGACACCGCCGCCAAGGACGTCGCGATGCACATCGCCGCCATGAAGCCCGTGTCGGTTGCCGCTTCGGACGTGCCTGCCGAGCTGATCGAGAAAGAGCGCGCCGTGGCTGCAGGCAAGGCGGAAGAAGACCGCAAGACGGCCGAAGCCGAAGGCAAGAAGCCGCAACCGGCCGACATCGTTGCCAAGCGCATCGAAGGCGGCGTGCAGAAGTTCCTCAAGGAAGTCTCGCTGCACAACCAGCCGTTCGTGAAGAACGACAAGCAGACCGTCGAACAGATGCTCAAGGCCGTCAACACCACGATCAAGGGCTTCACCCTGTACGTGGTGGGTGAAGGCATTGAGAAGAAAGTTGACGACTTCGCCGCAGAAGTCGCTGCGCAAGTCGCCGCAGCCAAGGCTGCCGCTTAAGCCTTTACGGCTCCAACGACGGTGCGTTCGCGCGCGCCGTCGTTTTTTCATCGCCACGTTTTACACTCGTCTCGCCCAAACCAAAGGAAATTGCCCATGTCTGATGCCCGCCCAGCCCACAAGCGAATCTTGTTGAAGCTGTCGGGAGAGGCATTGATGGGCGACGATGCCTTCGGCATCAACCGCGCGACCATCGTGCGCATGGTGCAGGAGGTTGCCGAGGTCGTGAACATGGGCGTCGAGGTGGCGGTCGTGATCGGCGGCGGCAACATCTTCCGCGGCGTCGCGGGCGGTTCGGTCGGCATGGACCGCGCCACTGCCGACTACATGGGCATGCTGGCCACGGTCATGAATTCGCTGGCCCTGGCCGATGCGATGGACAAGCAGGGCCTCGTGGCCCGCGTGATGTCCGCCATCGCCATCGAGCAGGTGGTCGAGCCCTATGTGCGCCCCAAGGCCCTGCAGTACCTCGAAGAGGGCAAGGTCGTTGTGTTCGCTGCCGGCACGGGCAATCCGTTCTTCACCACCGATACGGCCGCCGCGCTGCGCGGTGCCGAGATCGGTGCCGAGCTGGTGCTCAAGGCGACCAAGGTCGATGGCGTCTATACCGCAGACCCCAAGACCAATCCCGACGCAACGCGCTACGCCACGCTGACCTTCGACGAGGCGATCGCGAAGAATCTCGGCATCATGGACGCCACGGCCTTTGCGCTGTGCCGCGACCAGAAGCTGCCGATCAAGGTGTTCTCGATCTTCAAGAATGGCGCGCTCAAGCGCGTCGTCATGGGCGAGGACGAAGGCACGCTGGTGCATGCCTAGGAGTATTTGAGATGACCATTGCAGACATCCGCAATGCGACCGACGCGAAGATGAACCAGTCGCTCGCCGCATTCCAGAACAACCTCACCAAGATCCGTACGGGCCGCGCCAATTCCGCGCTGCTCGACTCCGTCCACGTCGAGTACTACGGCTCGCAAGTGCCGTTGAGCCAGGTGGCCAACGTGTCGGTGCTCGATTCGCGCACCATCAGCGTCCAGCCCTGGGAAAAGGGCATGGGCGCCAAGATCGAGAAGGCCATCCGCGAAAGCGACCTGGGCCTGAACCCCGCCTCGATGGGTGACCTGATCCGCGTGCCGCTGCCCGCCATGAGCGAAGAGCGCCGCAAGGAAATGACCAAGCTGGTTCGCAACGAAGGCGAAAGCGCCAAGATCGCGACGCGCAACCTGCGCCGCGACGCGAACGAGTCGGTCAAGAAGCTGGTCAAGGAAAAGCTGGCGTCGGAAGACGACCAGAAGCGCGCCGAAGCCGAGATCCAGAAGGTCACCGACCGCCACATCGCGGAAATCGACCGCCTGGTCGCGGCCAAGGAAGCGGAGATCATGGCCGTTTGAGGCCTGCCATGGCCTCTTCAGCGCCGCACATTCCCCACCACGTTGCCATCGTCATGGACGGCAACGGCCGCTGGGCCACGCGGCGCTTTCTTCCCCGCATCGCGGGGCACAAGCAGGGCGTCGAATCGCTTCGTCGCTGCGTCAAGGCCTGCGTCGAACGCGGCGTGGGCGTGCTCACCGTGTTCGCTTTCTCGTCGGAGAACTGGAACCGTCCCGTCGAGGAGGTTTCCGGGCTCATGGAGCTGATGGTCGGCGCGCTCGCACGCGAGGTGCCCAAGCTCAGCGCCGACGGCGTGCGGCTTCATTTCGTCGGCGAACGCGCGGGCCTGTCGCCCAAGATGGTGAACGGCCTGCTCGATGCCGAGGCCGCCACGGCGCACAACACCCGGCTGGTGCTCAACGTCTGCTTCAACTACGGCGGCCGCTGGGACATCGCGCAGGCCGCCGCGAAGCTCGCGGCACAGGGCGAAGCCATCACCGAGCTCAGCCTCGATCGCGCCATGGCCCTGGCCCACGTGCCCGATCCCGACCTGTTTATTCGCACCGGCGGCGAGCAGCGGCTGTCCAACTTCCTGCTCTGGCAGAGTGCCTACGCCGAGCTTTTCTTCAGCGACAAGCTGTGGCCCGAGTTCGACGAGGCAGCGCTGGACGAGGCAATTGCCGCGTTCCAGGGCCGCGAGCGGCGTTTCGGCCAGACCTCGGCGCAAGTCTCTTCTCCCGCCGCGGCCTGACAGCCCGGCAGCCTCCGCATGCTCAAGCAACGCATCATCACGGCGATCGTGCTCCTCGCGATCCTGCTGCCGGCGCTGTTCTACCCAAACTACATCCCGTTCGGCTGCGTCATGCTGGTGCTGATCGGCGCCGCGGCCTGGGAATGGGGGCGCCTGAACGGCTACGGCCAGGGGCTGTCGCTTTTCCTGGGTGCGGAGACGATCGTGCTGTGCGCGCTCTCCTGGTGGCTCGGGTTGCTGGAGCAGCCGCTTGTCCTGATGTGGACCCTGGCCAGCGCGGCCTGGGTGCTGGGCGGCGCGGCGCTGCTGCGCGTGGCGGTGCCCGGCTGGCCGCGCATCCCGCGCGGGCTGCGGCTGGTCGGCGGGCTGCTGGCGCTGTGGGTGGCCTGGCTCGCGGCGGTGCAGGCGCGCATGATCGGCATCAACTTCCTGCTGTCGATCCTCGTGCTGGTGTGGGTGGCCGACGTGTTCGCCTATTTCGCCGGTCGAGCCTTCGGTCTCAAGTTCACCCGCAACAAGCTCGCTCCCTCGATCAGCCCCGGCAAGAGCTGGGAAGGCGTGTGGGGCGGCATGATCGGCGTGGTGGTGCTGGCCTTCGCCTGGGTCTGGGCCGACAAGGCCGCTGGCGCTACGGTGGCCAGCCTGTATACCCGTCTCAGCGAGCGGGGCTGGTGGCTGCTGCTGCTGGCCGCGTTGTTCCTCTCGGCCATGAGTGTCGTGGGCGACCTCGTCGAATCTCTCATCAAGCGCAGTGCCGGCGCCAAGGACAGCAGCAGGCTGCTGCCCGGTCACGGCGGCGTCCTCGACCGCGTGGATGCCCTCTTGCCGGCGCTTCCTATTGCCATGATGCTGGCTTTCCTGTGAATTCACCCAGAAGACAACGTGTCACGGTGCTCGGCTCGACCGGTTCGGTCGGCGTGAGCACGCTCGACGTCATTTCGCGCCACCCCGAGCGTTTCGAGGTGTTCGCGCTTTCCGCGGCCACCAAGGTCGACGAACTGCTGGCGCAGTGCGCTCAGTTCTCCCCGAAGTTCGCCGTGATGGCCAGTGCGCCGCATGCCGCGATGCTGGCCGAAAAGCTCCAGCAGAACGGCCTGAAGACTGTCGTGCTGATGGGTGACGATGCTCTCGAAACGATAGCATCCCATGACGAGACCGATTCCGTCATGGCTGCCATCGTCGGTGCCGCGGGCCTGGGGCCGTGCCTGGCCGCCGCGCGCGCCGGCAAGCGGCTGCTGCTGGCCAACAAGGAGGCGCTCGTCGTCGGCGGCGAGCTCTTCATGCGCACCGTGCGCGAGGGCGGGGCGACGCTGCTGCCCATCGACAGCGAGCATTCCGCCATCTTCCAGTCGCTGCCCGAGGATCCGTCCACCTGGGACCGGCGCATCGACAAGATCATCCTGACTGCCTCGGGCGGTCCTTTCCGCACCCGTGCGCCGGAAACGCTGGGCGCGGTGACGCCCGAGCAGGCCTGTGCCCATCCGAACTGGGTCATGGGCCGCAAGATCTCGGTCGACTCGGCCACGATGATGAACAAGGCGCTCGAGGTGATCGAGGCTCGTCATCTGTTCGGCGTCTCGCCCGACCGGATCGAGGTGGTCATCCATCCGCAGAGCGTGGTGCACTCGATGGTGCAGTTCACCGATGCGTCGGTCATCGCCCAGCTCGGTACGCCCGACATGCGGGTGCCGATCGCGGTGGGCCTGGCCTGGCCCGAGCGCATCGAGAGTGGCGCCGCGCGGCTCGACTTCCGCCAGATGGGCTCGCTGACCTTCGAATCGCCCGATGCGGCGCTCTTTCCCGGCCTGGGCTTGGCATGGCATGCGCTGCGCGCCGCGCCGGGCACGACGGCGGTGCTCAATGCCGCCAACGAGGTCGCAGTTGAAGCATTCCTTAACCGCCGCCTGCGTTTCGATTGCATACATGCAGTCAACATGGAAACTTTGGAAAGGGTCGCTCCCTCCAAGCCGGCATCGCTGGCCGACCTGCTGGCGATCGATGCCAGCGCCAGGGCGGCAGCCAATGCCGCGGCACTGCGTTTCGCTGCCTGACGCTCCAATCTGACTGACGCCCCTCCCGAAAAGCAAGGACTCCGATGCTGCTGACTGTCATAGCCTTTGTCGTTGCGCTCGGTGTCCTGATCGCGGTGCACGAATACGGCCACTACCGCGTCGCGGTGGCTTGTGGCGTCAAGGTGGAGCGCTTCTCCGTCGGCTTCGGCAAGGCGTTGTTCCGATGGCAGCCGAAGCGCCAGCATCCGGGCCAGCAGACCGAGTTCGTCATCGGCGCATTCCCCTTCGGCGGCTACGTCAAGATGCTCGATGAGCGCGAAGGCCCCGTGGCACCCGAGGAGCGGCATCGAGCCTTCAATACCCAGCCCCTGCGTTCGCGGGCGGCCATCGTGGCCGCGGGCCCGATCGCCAATCTGCTGCTGGCGGTGGTGCTCTACACGGCGGTCAACTGGATCGGCGTGCAGGAGCCGGTCGCAACGCTGGCACGGCCGGTGGCCGCCTCCCTTGCCGAATTGGCGGGACTGAAGGGCGGCGAACACATCACGCGGGCTGGTTTCGACGGCGAACTGACGCCGGTCCAGTCCTTCGAGGATCTGCGCTGGCGCATGACGCGCGGCGCGCTCGATGGACGCGACCTGACGCTCGAAATCGCAGGCGAGGGCGGCCGGCCCGCACGCGAGCTGGTGCTGCCGCTGAGCCGCATGGAGACCAAGGACGCCGATCCGCAGATGTTCCGCAAGATCGGTGTGCTGGCGCCCCTCACGCGACCCGAAATCGGCGAAGTCATGAAGGGCAGCGCGGCCGAGGCGGCGGGCCTGCTCAATGGCGACGTGGTGCGCACCATCGGCAGCACGGCGATCATCGACGGCCAGCAGCTGCGAGAAGCGATCCGGGCGTCGGTCGACGGGGACCAGCCGCGCACGCAGGCATGGCAGATCGAGCGCGGCGGCCGGCCGCTCACCATCGACGTGAAGCCCGAGGTGCGGGAAGAGGGCGGCGTCAAGGTGGGGCGCGTGGGCGCCTACGTTGGCGCACCGCCCGAAATGGTGACCGTGCGCCAGGGCGTGGTCGATGGCGTCTGGCGCGGCGTGGTGCGCACCTGGGAGGTGTCCGCGTTGACCGTGCGCATGATGGGCAAGATGGTCATCGGCGAGGCGTCGATCAAGAATCTCAGCGGTCCGTTGACGATTGCCGACTACGCCGGCAAGTCCGCAAGCCTCGGTTTCACCCAGTACCTGGTCTTCCTGGCGCTCATCAGCGTGAGCCTCGGGGTCCTCAATCTCATGCCGCTGCCGGTCCTCGATGGAGGACACCTGATGTATTATCTTTGGGAGGGCCTGACCGGCAAGAGCGTCTCTGACGCCTGGATGGAACGGCTTCAGCGCGGGGGTGTGGCCCTGCTGCTGGTCATGATGTCGGTCGCACTCTTCAACGACGTCACGCGGCTCTTTGGTTAACTTTCTGCCGGCCCTTTCCGTGCCGGCTCAATTCACAGATGAACAAAAACTTCAGTCGCTTTCGCCTGCGTAGCGTTGTCGCGGTGGTTGCCAGTGCGCTTGCGGCTACGGCCGCCTGGGCCGTCGAACCCTTCACGGTGCGCGACATCCGCGTCGAGGGTCTGCAACGCGTCGAGGCCGGTACGGTCTTCGCGTCGCTGCCGCTGCGCGTGGGCGATACCTACAGCGACGAGCGCGGGTCTGCCGCCATCCGTGCGCTGTTCGATCTGGGGTTGTTCAAGGATGTGCGCATCGACGTGAACGGCAACGTGCTGGTGGTCATCGTCGAAGAGCGACCGACCATCGCCGATGTCGATTTCGTCGGCACCAAGGAATTCGACAAGGCCGCGCTGCAGAAGGCGCTGCGCGAAGTGGGCCTGACCGATGGTCGCCCCTATGACAAGGCGCTGGCCGACCGCGCGGAGCAGGAGCTCAAGCGCCAGTACGTGAGCCGCAGCCTCTACAACGCGCAGGTCGTGACCACCGTCACGCCCATCGAGCGCAACCGGGTCAATCTGACTTTCACCGTGACCGAAGGCGAATCCGCCCGCATCCGTGAAGTGCACGTGGTGGGCAACAAGGCCTTCAGCGAATCCACGCTGCTGAGCCTGTTCGACCAGGACAGCGGCGGCTTCATGAGCTGGTACACGAAGTCGAACCAGTATTCGCGCGCCAAGCTCAACGCCGACCTCGAGACCCTGCGCTCGTACTACATCACGCGCGGTTACCTCGAGTTCCGCATCGACTCGACGCAGGTCGCCATCTCGCCGGACCGCAAGGACCTGACGGTGACGGTGAACATCACCGAAGGCGAGAAGTTCGTGGTGTCGAGCGTCAAGCTCGATGGCAACTACCTCGGCCGCGACGACGAGTTCAAGTCCCTCATCACCATCAAGCCGGGCGAGCCCTACAACGGCGAGCAGGTCACCGAGACCACCAAGGCCTTCAACGACTATTTCGGCACCTTCGGCTATGCGTTCGCACGCGTGCAGGCGCGTCCCGAGATCGACCGCGTCAACAACCGCGTGGCCCTCACCCTGCAGGCCGAGCCCTCGCGCCGCGTGTACGTGCGCCGCGTTTCTGTGGGCGGCAACAACAAGACCCGCGACGAAGTCATCCGCCGCGAGTTCCGCCAGTACGAAGCGTCCTGGTACGACGGCGACAAGATCAAGCTCTCGCGCGACCGCGTGGACCGCCTGGGTTTCTTCACCGAGGTGAATGTCGACACGCAGGAAGTGCCCGGCTCGCCCGACCAGGTGGACCTGACCGTCAACGTGACCGAAAAGCCCACCGGCAGCCTGCAGCTCGGCGCCGGTTATTCGAGCGCTGAAAAGGTCGCGCTGACCTTCGGCATCTCGCAGGAAAACGTGTTCGGCTCGGGCAACTTCCTGGGCGTGCAGGTCAACACCAGCAAGTACAACCGCACGCTGTCGCTGACGGCCACCGACCCGTACTTCACGGCGGACGGCATCTCGCGCACGTTCAGCATCTACCACACCACGACGCGTCCGTACCAGACGTCCACCGATGGCGACTACAAGCTGGTGAACCAGGGTGCTTCGGTCCGCTTCGGCGTGCCGTTCAGCGAGGTCGATACCGTCTTCTTCGGCGTCGGCATCGAGCGTTATGCGTTCGACCCGAACAGCTCGACCGCATTCTCCGGCCTGTACACGCCGCCGTCGTATCTCAATTACTTCCAGTGCAAGAAGGACGCTACCGGCCTGCTGGTGATGAGTTGCGACCAGAAGAGTGTCTGGGGCGTTCCGCTGAGCGTCGGTTGGGGCCGCGACAGCCGCGACAGCGCGCTGATCCCGACCACCGGTCGCCTGCAGCGCGCCAACCTCGAAGTGGGCGCCGCTGGTGACATGAAGTACGTCAAGACGAACTACCAGTACCAGCAATTCTTCGCGATCAACAAGCAGTACACCTTCTCGATCAACGGTGAAGTCGGCTACGCCAAGGCGTTCGGCAACAAGGTCTACCCGATCTTCAAGAACTTCTACGCGGGTGGCCTGGGCTCGGTGCGTGGCTTCGAGCAGAACTCGCTGGGTCCGCGTGACGCGCCGCTGTTCCTCCAGAGCGAGGGCGCGGCCATCGGCGGCACGAAGAAGGCGATCTTCAATGCCGAGCTGAGCACTCCGTTCCCGGGCGCCGGCAATGACCGCACGCTGCGTCTGTACGGCTTCTTCGACGTCGGTAACGTCTTCGGCACGCGTGCCGCCGGCGTGTCCGACGAGCAATGGAAGGCCGAGAAGAAGCTGCGCGCATCGGTCGGCCTGGGCGTCAGCTGGATCTCGCCGCTGGGCCCGCTGCGCCTTGCCTACGCCTTCCCGATCAAGTCCCAGAAGGAAGTGGGGCAACCGTTCACGGCAGGCTATATCCCGAAGGATAGAATTCAGCGCCTCCAATTCCAGATCGGAACGTCTTTCTAAATGAAGCATTTGATTCGCGCCGCGGCCGGCGCGTTGTTGATTCCCGCTTTCGCGCTTGCCACGGCACCCGCCCAGGCGCAGGAAACCTTTCGCATCGGTTTCGTGAACCCGGACCGCGTGCTGCGTGAAGCGCAGCCGGCCAAGACCGCCCAGGCAAAGCTCGAGGCGGAGTTCCTGAAGCGCGAGAAAGACCTGACCGCGCAGGGCGACGCCCTGAAGGCCGCTTCTGAAAAGTTCGAGCGCGAGGCGCCTACCCTGTCCGAGTCCCAGCGCGTCGCCCGCCAGCGCGCCCTGGTCGACCAGGACCGAGACTTCCAGCGCAAGCGCCGTGAGTTCCAGGAAGACCTGAACGCGCGCAAGAACGAAGAGCTCCAGCAGGTCTACGAGCGCGCCAACCGCGTGGTGAAGCAGGTGGCCGAGGCCGAGAAGTACGACGCCATCCTGCAGGAAGCGATCTACATCAATCCGAAGCACGACATCACCGACAAGGTGATTAAGGCGCTGAACGCGTCTGTCGCTTCTCCTGCGCCTGCGGCCGGCAAGTAACGCCGCGAACCGGCGTGTCACTGCAGCTCGGAGCCATTGTTGACGCCCTCGGGGGCGAGCTTCATGGCGATGCGGCGCTGTCCATCGAGCGGCTTGCTCCGCTCCAGAATGCACAGCCCGATGCGCTCAGCTTCCTGAGCCATCCCAAATACCAGCAGGAACTGGCGGCTTCGAAGGCTGCCTGCGTGATCGTGTCGCCCGCCATGCGCGAGGCGGCTGCGGCACGCGGCGCGTACATCCTCACGCCTGATCCGTACCTGTACTTCGCCCGTCTCACGCAGCTCTGGAAGGCGCATCACGCGCGTCCGGAGGCCGACCGCATCCATCCCAGCGCGGTGATCCACCCCGAAGCCCAGGTCGACGCCACGGCGCGCATCGGCGCGCTGTGCGTGGTGGAGCGGGGCGCCCGCGTCGGCGCAGGCACTGTGCTGAAGTCGCGCGTGACGGTCAGCGAGGACTGCATCGTCGGCGAGCGCTGCCTGCTGCACCCCGGCGCGGTCATCGGTGCCGATGGCTTCGGACTGGCCCCGCACGAAGGGCGCTGGATCAAGATCGAGCAGCTGGGGGCGGTGCGCATCGGCAATGACGTCGAGATCGGCGCCAACACCTGCATCGACCGCGGCGCGCTCGACGACACCGTGATCGAAGACGGCGTGAAGCTCGACAACCTGATCCAGATCGGCCACAACGTGCGGGTCGGCAAGAACACCGCCATGGCGGGCTGCGTCGGCGTGGCCGGCAGTGCCAACATCGGCGCGAACTGCACTTTCGGCGGCGGCGCCATCGTGCTGGGTCACCTGACGGTCGCCGACGGCGTGCACGTGTCGGCCGCGACCGTGGTCACCCGTTCCATCCACAAGGCCGGCCAATACACCGGTATGTTTCCCATCGATGACAATGCGAGCTGGGAAAAGAATGCGGCAACGCTCAAGCAGTTGCACAGCCTGCGCGAACGACTGAAGGCGCTGGAGAAGGCTCCCTCGAAAAAATGACGACGATGCAGGACCAGAAAATCATGACGACGACGCTCGATATCCATCAAATCCTCAAGCTGCTGCCTCACCGCTACCCATTCCTGCTGGTGGACCGCGTGCTGGACATGGAAAAGGGCAAGCGCATCACGGCGCTCAAGAACGTGACGATGAACGAGCCCTTCTTCAACGGCCACTTCCCGCACCGTCCGGTGATGCCGGGCGTGCTCATGCTCGAAGCCATGGCCCAGGCCGCGGCGCTGCTGTCGTTCCACTCGCTCGACATCGTCCCGGACGACAACACCGTCTATTACTTCGCCGCCATCGACGGCGCCCGCTTCAAGCGCCCCGTGGAGCCGGGCGACCAGCTCACGCTCGAGGTCGAGATCGAGCGCATGAAGGCGGGCATTTCCAAGTTCAAGGGTCGGGCCCTGGTGGGCAGCGAACTCGCCTGCGAGGCGACGCTGATGTGCGCCATGCGCCAGATCAACTGATCGGCCGCGGCCAGTTGCATCTTCACAAGGCATGACCCAGGTTCATTCGACAGCCATCGTCGACCCCCAGGCACAACTCGACGCCTCGGTGTCGGTCGGGCCCTATACCGTCATCGGTCCGCATGTGCGGATCGGCGCGGGTACCACCATCGGCGCGCACTGCGTGATCGAGGGACGCACGACCATCGGGCGCGACAACAGGATCTTCCAGTTCTCGTCGCTCGGCGCCATTCCGCAGGATAAGAAATACGCCGGCGAGCCGACCGAGCTCGTCATCGGCGACCGCAACGTGATCCGTGAGTTCTGCACCTTCAACCTCGGCGTGCCCGGGGCAGGTGGCGTCACCCGTGTCGGCAACGACAACTGGATCATGGCGTACACGCACATCGCCCATGACTGCCGCGTGGACGACCACACCACGCTGGCCAACAACACCACGCTGGCCGGGCATGTGCACCTGGCCGACTGGGTCACGGTCGGCGGGCTCACGGGCATCCACCAGTTCGTCTCTGTCGGCGCGCATGCCATGGTCGGCTTCGCGAGCGCTGTGACGCAAGACGTGCCTCCTTTCATGCTGGTCGACGGCAATCCGCTGGCCGTGCGCGGCTTCAACATCGTCGGCCTGCGCCGGCGCGATTTCTCCGCCGAGCGGCTTGCGGCGGTGAAGCAGATGCACCGCCTTCTGTACCGCCAGGGCAAGACACTCGAAGAGGCGCGCGCCGGCATCGCCGCGCTGGCGACCGAAATGCCGGAAGCCGCCGGCGACGTCGCGCTGATGGAAGCCTTCCTCGCCAACTCCACGCGCGGTATCGCGCGCTGAAGTGACGGCGATGCAGAACGACGGACAGCGACGCTTCGCGCTGGTCGCGGGCGAAGCGTCCGGCGACCTGCTCGCGGGCCTGCTGCTCGACGGCCTGCTGGCGCGCTGGCCCGATCTCCAGACCGCAGGCATCGGCGGTCCTCGAATGCTGGCCCATGGCTTCCAGAGCTGGTGGCCCCAGGAAAAGCTCGCAGTGCGCGGCTACATCGAGGTGCTGCGTCACTATGCGGAAATCGCCGGCATCCGCCGCCAGCTGAAGGCGCGGCTGCTGCAGGAACGGCCCCAGCTTTTCATCGGCGTCGATGCGCCCGATTTCAACCTCGATCTCGAAGCCGGCCTGCGCAGCCAGGGCATGAAGACGGTGCATTTCGTCTGCCCGTCGATCTGGGCCTGGCGGCCCGAACGCATCGAGAAGATTCGGGCGGCGGCCGACCATGTGCTGTGCATCTTCCCGTTCGAGCCGGCCTTGCTGGCGGAGCAGGGCGTGGCCGCGAGCTATGTCGGGCATCCCGTCGCCAACGTGATTCCGATGGTGCCTGACCGGGCCGGTGCGCGTGCCGCGCTCGGACTGGCGGCCGATGCGCCGGTCGTTGCGTTGCTCCCGGGCAGCCGCCGTTCGGAGATCCGCTACCTGGCGGCCCGCTTCTTTGCCGCCGCTGCGCTGATGCAGAAGACGCGGCCGGAGCTTCAGTTCATCGCTCCCATCATCCCGGGCCTGCGCGCCGAGGTCGAAGCCTTGCTCCAGGCCAGCGGCATGGCCGGCCGCGTCAGGCTGATCGACGGCCAGTCGCACGCCGTGCTGGCCGCCTGCGACGCCACGCTGATCGCCAGCGGCACCGCCACGCTGGAGGCCGCGCTGTTCAAGCGGCCGATGGTCATCGCCTACAACATGAACGCGCTCTCGTGGCGCCTCATGCGGCGCAAGCAGCTGCAGCCTTGGGTGGGGTTGCCCAACATCCTGTGCCGCGACTTCGTCGTGCCCGAACTGCTGCAGGAGGCCGCCACGCCGCAGGCGCTGGCCCAGGCCACGCTGGCCTGGCTGGACGCGCCGGAAAAGACGCAGGCGCTGCAACAAAGATTTTCAGAGCTGCATGTGCAATTGCAGCGCGACACGCCCACACTTTGCGCCGATGCGATCCAGAAAGTTCTTGAAGGCTGAGCAGGCCCCGCTGGTGTGGGACGCACCCGGCCTGATCGCGGGCGTCGACGAGGCGGGGCGTGGCCCCTTGGCCGGGCCCGTGGTGGCTGCGGCCGTGATCCTCGACGACCTCCGGCCCATTCGCGGCCTCGCAGATTCCAAGACGCTGACCGCCCTGCAACGCGAGCGCCTGCACGACCAGATCCTGGCGAAGGCGCTGTGCTGCTCCATCGCGCAGGCCACCGTCGAAGAAATCGACACTCACAACATCCTGCAGGCGACGATGCTTGCGATGCGCAGGGCGGTGGAGGGGCTGCGGCTCAAGCCGGTGAAAGTGCTGGTCGATGGCAATCGCCTGCCCACGCTCGACGTGCTGGCCGAAGCCATCGTGAAGGGGGACGCGCGGGTCAAGGCGATTTCCGCCGCGTCGATCCTGGCGAAGGTGCATCGCGACCGGCTCTGCGAGCAGCTTCATGTCGAGTTTCCGCACTACGGCTTTGCCGGCCACAAGGGCTACGGCACGCCGGAGCACCTGGAGGCACTGCAGCGCCACGGCGCCTGCGTGCACCACCGGAAGTCCTTCAGCCCGGTGGCCGCGGCGCTTGCGCGCACTGGAGGCACCCTGAACGTGGTGCTGCCGGCTGACGCCGGGCAGGCCGCAATGGCCATCGGCGCCGTCGAAGCTGTGCGCTCCGAGCTTCGCGCCGCGCCCTGAATCTTTCAGCGATGACCTCCGACACCGGCGCCAGCCACATCAGCTCGCGCGACAACCCGCTGCTCAAGGACCTGCGCAAGCTCGCGCAGGATCCGGGTGCCTATCGCAAGCTCGGCCGGATCTGGCTCGAGGGCGATCACCTGTGCCGAGCGGCCCTGGCGCGGGGCGTCAAGCCTGCCGTTGCCGTGTTTTCGGAGTCTTTCTGGCCGAAGGCGCCGGCCGAGTGGTCGATCGGTGCTATCAAAACCGTAGTCGTCGCCGACAACCTGCTGCGCGACGTCAGCGGCCTTGAATCGCCTGCGCCGATGGGCTTTGTGCTCGACTTGCCCACCCGCCCCGAATTGCTGCCCGACGCACCCAGCGTCGTGCTCGACCGCCTCCAGGATGCCGGCAATGCCGGTTCCATCCTGCGCAGCGCAGCCGCCTTCGGCTTCACCCAGGTGATCGCGCTCAAGGGCACCGCTGCGTTGTGGGCGCCCAAGGTGCTGCGCGCCGGCATGGGGGCGCACTTCGGCCTGCGGCTGATCGAAGGCGTGGACGCCGAGGTGCTCGACGGGCTGAACATGCCGTTGGTGGCGACCAGTTCGCATCGCGGCGAATGGCTGCACAAGGCTGAATTGCCGCATCCATGCGCCTGGCTGATGGGACACGAAGGGCAGGGGGTGTCGGCGGCGCTGGAAGCCCGGGCTTCCCGTCACATCCGCATCGCGCAGCCGGGTGGGGAGGAGTCGCTCAACGTGGCCGCGGCCGCCGCGATCTGCCTGCATGCGAGCGGAGCAGCCCTGCAGGCCGGATAACACATCCAGTCCGAGCTACAATCGGGGGCTTACTCGCAAATCAGCGTCGCCCGGCCGCCTACAACGCCATCCTCCCCTTAAGCAGCAGTCCCCAGGCATCGCGCCTGAGGCTCCGGGCGACCGTAACCATCCGGAGAACCCAGTGCTTTTGTCTCTCAAGGGAAGTTTCCCGCCCGCCATCCTGGCGCTCGCAGACGGCACGGTCTTTCTCGGCAACTCGATCGGAGCCGCCGGCTCCACGACCGGTGAAGTGGTGTTCAACACCGCCATGACCGGCTACCAGGAAATCCTCACCGACCCGAGCTACTGCCAGCAGATCGTGACCCTCACGTATCCGCACATCGGCAACTACGGCGTCAACGGCGAGGACATCGAAGCCGACAAGATCCATGCCGCGGGCCTGATCATCAAGGACCTGCCCCTCGTCGCCTCCAACTTCCGCAAGACCGCCACGCTGACCGAGTACCTCGTGTCCGGCAACACCGTGGCCATCGCGAACATCGATACCCGCAAGCTCACCCGCCACCTGCGCACCAACGGCGCGCAGAACGGCTGCATCCTGGGCCTGGCCGCGGGCGAGACCGTGACGCAGGCGCTGATCGACAAGGCCATCGCCTCCGCCAAGGCCGCGCCGAGCATGTCGGGCCTCGACCTCGCCAAGGTCGTGTCGGTCAAGCAGACCTACGAATGGACCGAGACCGAGTGGAAGCTGGGTTCTGGCTACGGCGTGCAGATCACGCCGAAGTTCCACGTCGTCGCCTTCGACTACGGCGTCAAGAAGAACATCCTGCGCATGATCGCCCAGCGCGGCGCGCGCATCACCGTGGTGCCGGCACAGACGCCCGCGGCCGACGTGCTCAAGCTGAAACCCGATGGCATCTTCCTGGCCAACGGCCCCGGCGACCCGGAGCCCTGCGACTACGCCATCAGCGCCGTCAAGGAACTGATCGAGACCGGCATTCCCACCTTCGGCATCTGCCTGGGCCACCAGATCATGGCGCTGGCCTCCGGCGCCAAGACCTTCAAGATGAAGTTCGGCCACCACGGCGCGAACCATCCGGTGAAGGACCTGGACAACGGCCGCGTGAGCATCACCAGCCAGAACCACGGCTTCGCGGTCGACGAGAAGTCGCTGCCGGCCAACCTGCGTCCCACCCACATCAGCCTGTTCGACAACACGCTGCAGGGCCTGGCGCGCACCGACAAGCCCGCATTCTGCTTCCAGGGCCACCCCGAAGCCTCGCCGGGCCCGCACGATATCGGCTACCTGTTCGATCGCTTCACGGCACTCATGGAAAAGAACAAGACGGAAAAGACGGAGAAAGAGAATGCCTAAGCGCACAGACCTCAAATCGATCCTCATCATCGGCGCCGGCCCGATCATCATCGGCCAGGCCTGCGAGTTCGACTACTCCGGCGTGCAGGCCTGCAAGGCGCTGCGCGAAGAGGGCTACAAGGTCATCCTGATCAACAGCAACCCCGCGACGATCATGACCGACCCGGCCACGGCCGACGTCACCTACATCGAGCCCATCACCTGGCAGACGGTCGAGAAGATCATCGCCAAGGAACGCCCCGACGCGATCCTGCCGACCATGGGCGGCCAGACCGCGCTGAACTGCGCGCTCGACCTCTGGCGCAACGGCGTGCTCGACAAGTACACGGGCGCAGCCACCAACAAGCCCGTCGAGCTGATCGGCGCCACGCCCGAGGCCATCGACAAGGCCGAAGACCGCCTGAAGTTCAAGGACGCGATGACCAAGATCGGACTGGGCTCGGCCCGCTCCGGCATCGCGCACTCGATGGACGAGGCCTGGGCGGTGCAGAAGAACGTCGGCTTCCCGACCGTGATCCGCCCCAGCTTCACGCTCGGCGGTACCGGCGGCGGCATTGCCTACAACCCGGAAGAGTTCGAGACCATCTGCAAGCGAGGCATCGAAGCCTCGCCCACCAACGAGCTGCTGATCGAAGAATCGCTGCTCGGCTGGAAGGAGTACGAGATGGAAGTCGTGCGCGACAAGGCCGACAACTGCATCATCGTCTGCTCGATCGAAAACCTCGACCCGATGGGCGTGCACACCGGCGACTCGATCACCGTGGCACCGGCCCAGACGCTCTCTGACAAGGAATACCAGATCCTGCGCAACGCCTCGCTGGCCGTGCTGCGCGAGATCGGCGTCGACACCGGCGGCTCGAACGTGCAGTTCTCGATCAACCCGAAGGACGGCCGCATGGTCGTCATCGAGATGAACCCGCGCGTGTCGCGTTCGTCGGCTCTGGCCTCCAAGGCCACGGGCTTCCCGATCGCCAAGGTCGCGGCCAAGCTGGCCGTGGGCTACACGCTCGACGAGCTGCGCAACGAGATCACCGGCGGCGCCACGCCGGCGTCGTTCGAGCCCTCGATCGACTACGTGGTCACCAAGATCCCGCGTTTCGCCTTCGAAAAATTCCCGCAGGCCGATTCGCGCCTCACCACGCAGATGAAGTCGGTGGGCGAGGTGATGGCCATGGGCCGCACCTTCCAGGAATCGTTCCAGAAGGCGCTGCGCGGCCTCGAAGTCGGCGTCGACGGCATGAACGAGAAGACGCAGGACCGCGAAGTGCTCGAGAAGGAACTGGGCGAGCCCGGCCCCGAGCGCATCTGGTACGTGGGCGATGCCTTCGCCCAGGGCATGAGCGTCGATGAAGTGTTCGCGCTCACGAAGATCGACCCGTGGTTCCTGGTGCAGATCGAGGAGATCGTGAAGATCGAGCTCGAGCTGGAAACCAAGTCGCTCGACGACATCGACGCCGCCACGCTGCGCCTGCTGAAGCAGAAGGGCTTCTCCGACCGCCGCCTGGCCAAGCAACTGCGCACCACCGACACGGCCATCCGCGAGAAGCGCCGTGCCCTGGGCGTGCGCCCGGTCTACAAGCGCGTGGACACCTGCGCGGCCGAGTTCGCCACCAACACGGCCTACATGTACTCGACCTATGAAGACGAGTGCGAGGCCGACCCGAGCGACAAGAAGAAGATCATGGTGCTCGGCGGCGGTCCCAACCGCATCGGCCAGGGCATCGAGTTCGACTACTGCTGCGTGCACGCCGCGCTCGCCATGCGCGAGGACGGCTACGAGACCATCATGGTCAACTGCAACCCCGAGACCGTGTCGACCGACTACGACACGTCCGACCGCCTGTACTTCGAGCCGCTGACGCTCGAGGACGTGCTCGAGATCGTCGACCGCGAGAAGCCGCTGGGCGTGATCGTGCAGTACGGCGGCCAGACGCCGCTGAAGCTCGCGCTCGACCTCGAGGCCAACGGAGTGCCGATCATCGGCACCTCGCCCGACATGATCGACGCGGCCGAAGACCGCGAGCGCTTCCAGAAGCTGCTGCATGAACTCAAGCTGCTGCAGCCGCCGAACGCCACCGCGCGCACAGAGGCCGAGGCCCTCGAGAAGGCCACCGAGCTGGGTTACCCGCTGGTGGTGCGCCCGAGCTACGTGCTGGGCGGCCGCGCGATGGAAATCGTGCACGAGCAGCGCGACCTCGAGCGCTACATGCGCGAAGCCGTCAAGGTCAGCAACGACTCGCCGGTGCTGCTCGACCGCTTCCTGAATGACGCCGTCGAATGCGACGTCGACTGCCTGCGCGACGCCGAGGGCCAGACCCTCATCGGCGGCGTGATGGAGCACATCGAACAGGCTGGCGTGCACTCGGGCGACTCCGCCTGCTCGCTGCCGCCCTACAGCCTGAGCGCCGAGACGGTGACCGAGCTGAAGCGCCAGAGCGCTGCGATGGCGGCAGCGCTGAACGTGGTCGGCCTGATGAACGTGCAGTTCGCCATCCAGCAGAAGGACGGCAAGGACGTCATCTACGTGCTCGAAGTGAACCCGCGTGCGTCGCGCACGGTGCCCTACGTGAGCAAGGCCACCGGCATCCAGCTCGCCAAGGTGGCTGCACGCTGCATGGCTGGCCAGTCGCTGAAGTCGCAGGGCATCACGAAGGAAGTGACGCCGCCGTACTTCAGCGTGAAGGAAGCCGTGTTCCCGTTCGTCAAGTTCCCGGGTGTGGACACCATCCTCGGCCCCGAGATGAAGTCGACCGGCGAGGTGATGGGAGTGGGCAAGACCTTCGGCGAAGCCTTCGTGAAGTCGCAACTGGGCGCGGGCACGCACCTGCCGAAGTCGGGCAAGGTCTTCATCTCGGTGAAGAACAACGACAAGGCGCGCGCCGTCGAGGTGGCACGCGGCCTGGCCAAGCTTGGCTTCGAGCTGATCGCCACCAAGGGCACGGCTGCCGCCATCAACGCCGCGGGCATCGAGTGCGCGACGGTGAACAAGGTGACCGAAGGCCGCCCGCACATCGTGGACATGATCAAGAACAACGAGATTGCGCTGGTCATCAACACGGTGGAAGAGCGCCGCAACGCCATCACCGATTCGCGCCAGATCCGCACCTCGGCCCTGCAGGCTCGCGTGACCACCTTCACCACGATCTTCGGCGCAGAAGCCGCGGTCGAGGGCATGGGCTTCATGGACGAGCTCGGCGTGATCTCGGTGCAGGAAATGCACGCGCAACTGGCCACGGCCTGAGCGTCACAGCCATGGAAACGCAGCTCGTCGAACTCGGCCTGGCCGACTGGAACGCGGCCACGCCCAACGAGGCGTGGATCGCGGAGCTGGAGGCGGGCAAGGTGCTGTACTTCCCGCGCCTGGGTTTCGAGCTGCTGCCCGAAGAACGCAGCCTGCTCACGCCCAGCCTGCTGTCGCCGGAAGTGCGCAACATCAGCCTCGATGCCAACGGCAAGCTCAAGGGCGCCGTGGGCGACGAGACGGTGCAGCGCACCGCGGCCGCGATGGTGGGGCGCTTCAGGGCGCAGGCCACGCAACTCATCCACGGGCTGCTGCCGCACTACGCGCCGGCCTTGCGTCTGGCGCCCACCAGCTACCGTCCGGCGCAGGTCGAGACGCGCGTGCAGTCGTGGCGCGCCGACGACCGGCGCTTGCACGTGGATGCATTCCCGTCGCGGCCGAACTACGGTGAGCGCATCCTGCGCGTCTTCACCAACGTGAACCCCGACGGCGCGCCGCGCGTGTGGCGTGTGGGCGAGCCTTTCGAGGACATCGCCAAGCGCTTCCTGCCGCGTGCCAAGCCGTACTCGCGCTGGCAGGCCAAGCTGCTGCAGGCACTGCACGTGACCAAGTCGTTCCGCAGCGAATACGACCACCTCATGCTGCAGCTGCACGACGGCATGAAGTCGGACATGGCTTATCAGGAGAGTTCGCCGCAGGAAACCGCCAAGTTTCCGCCAGGCTCGGTGTGGGTGTGCTTCTCCGACCAGACTTCGCACGCCGTGATGGCGGGTCAGTACATGCTCGAACAGACCCTCCACCTGGACGCTTCCAAGCAATACAATCCCGCTTCGAGCCCGCTCGCCATCCTGAGCCGGCTGACTGGACGGACGCTCGTCTGAGCGCCGTCCCCCATCGACCGCCGAACGGCAGCGTTCGGCGGTTTCGCTTTATGGAGAACTAGATATGGCGACCATCCCCATCACCAAGCGCGGCGCGGAGAAGCTGCGCGAAGAACTGCGCCGGCTCAAGTCGGTGGACCGTCCTGCTGTCATCAATGCGATCGCCGAGGCGCGCGCGCAGGGCGACATCAGCGAAAACGCCGAGTACGAATCCGCCAAGGACCGCCAGGGCTTCATCGAAGGCCGCATCCTTGAAATCGAGGGCAAGCTCTCCGCCTCGCAGGTGATCGACCCCAGCGAGCTCGATGCCGGCGGCAAGGTGGTGTTCGGCTCCACCGTGGAGCTCGAGGAAGAAAACAGCGGCGACGCCGTCAAGTACCAGATCGTGGGCGAGGACGAGGCCGACCTGAAGCAGGGCCTGATCAACGTGTCCAGCCCGATCGCACGCGCGCTCATCGGCAAGGAAGAGGGCGACACCGCCGAGGTGCAGACGCCCGGCGGCCTGAAGCGCTACGAGATCGTGGCGGTCAGCTACCTCTGATCGCGCCGCGCAGCATGAAGGACCTGAAGGACCGTATTGCGCTGATGCTGGCTGCCTTCTGGTGGGGCAGCCTGACGACGATCGGCTTTCTCGTCGTGCCCATGCTCTTCGCGAAGCTGGGCAACCCGTCGGTGGCAGGCAATTTCGCGGCGCAGCTGTTCGAGGCGCAGAGCTGGATCGCCATCGCCTGCGGGGTGATCCTGCTGATCCATTTCAGGTCGAAGGCCGACGAGCGCATGAGCGGGCCGGCGATGACGACCATCTTCTTCATCCTGGGCGCGCTGCTGCTGGCGCTGCTGCAGCAGTATGCGGTGGCGCCGCGCATCGTGGCGCGCGAGAACCTCAAGCTGTGGCATGCCATGGGCACCGGGATGTACTTCGTGCAGTGGCTGTGCGCCGGCGTGGTGCTGTGGCGCGTGGGGGCCCGCACGGCAGGCTGAAGTGAAGCGAAGACAGAGCAAGAAAAAAGGCGGCCCGGGCCGCCTTTTGCTTTTCTGCCTGTCGCTTCCTACTCTTTCCAGTATTTCGCGACCCAGCGCGCCGGCTTGATGAACCGGAAGGCCCGATTGCGGCGGCCTGCCAGCGCGTCCGGCGGGTTGCACTCGCCATGGAACACCATGATGCGGGCGCCCTCCGGCACGAAGGGCTCTTCCCAGTAATTGGTCGGCCAGGTCGGGATGCCGTGGTACTTGAAGCTCGGGCACCAGCCATCGGGCCAGTAGGCCAGCTTGCCCTGCTTGTGGAGCACGTCCGACAGGTAGGTTTGTTCGTTGCGGTACTCGGCCTGGACCTTGTCCATGTTGGCGCGGAAGTACGCCAGCACGTCGGCATGGGCGCCGAGCTCGAAGCGGTAGACCGAGGAGTTGCCCGTGATCCGGCCGCGCCGCCAGGGGCGGTCGTAGTCGTGAATGATCAGGAACTCGCCTGGCTGCTCGAAGAAGGCGTCCAGGCTGCCCACGACGACCACGTCGAGGTCGAGGAAGAGGGCGGGGCCGCGCAGGCCGTGCAGGTCCTGCTCGAAGGTGGTGAGCTTCTTCCAGGCGCCGTCGCGCTGGCCGGGGGCCAAGTGCAGGTTGAGCGGCGGGATCGGCAGGCAGGTCACCTCGGGGCGCACACCGTTGCCGTCGTCGGTCAGGCACACGAACTTGAAGTCGCCGCTGAGATTGCGGCGGACCATCGCGTAGAGCCGGTTGACGTATTCGGGGCCGTATTTCGTACCCCATTTCATGCAGAGAATGTGGCGCTGGGCGCCTTCGGCCGCTGCCACCAGGCTCAATCCGCCTGATTGCGCTTCTTGACCGACAGCGGCCGCTTCGCCTTGGCGCGCTTGATGGTGCCGCCAGGGGTGAGGCGCTGGTTGCCGAGCACGCGCAGGGTCTTGATTTCAGGGCGCTGGCCGCCGCGCTTGCTGTACTTGACGATCTTCACGTCGCGCGGGCCGGGCATGCGGTCTTCATCGACCACGCGCTCCTTCTGGACCTTGGGGCGCCACAGCACCAGCAGCTTGCCGATGTGCTGGATCGGGGCGGCGTCGAGTTCTTCGGCAAGCTCGCGCAGCATGGCGTCGCGGGCCAGGCGGTCGTCGGAGAAGACGCGGATCTTGATCAGGCCGTGGGCCTTGAGCGCCGCGTCGGCTTCCTTCTTCACGGCAGGGGTGAGCCCGTCTCCACCGACCATGACGATCGGATCCAGGTGGTGAGCTTCGGCGCGATGCACCTTGCGCTCGGCAGGGGTAAGTTGAATGGCGGGCATCCCCGTATTATCGACCCGTACACGAAGACCCCCATGAGCACCAAAGCCAAAAGCAAGAAAGTCAACAAGGCGTGGCTGCACGACCATATCAACGACCCCTATGTGAAGCTCGCCACGAAGGAGGGCTATCGGGCGCGCGCCGCCTACAAACTCAAGGAAATCGATGAATCTCTGGGCCTGGTCAAGCCGGGCCAGCTGGTGGTGGACCTCGGCTCCGCCCCGGGCGCCTGGAGCCAGTACCTGCGCCGGCGCATGTCGCCCGGCGGCGCCGCGGCCGGCGAGCTGAACGGCACCATCGTTTCGCTCGACCTGCTGCCGATGGAGCCCATCGAGGGCGTGACCTTCCTGCAGGGGGATTTCCGCGAAGACGAACTGCTGCAGCAGCTGCTGGGCGTGCTGGCCGGCCGCAAGGCCGATCTTGTGGTTTCGGACATGGCGCCCAACCTGTCGGGCATCCATTCGGCCGATGCCGCCCGCGTGTCGCACCTGATCGAGCTCGCCATCGACTTCGCCCAGAACCACCTGAAGCCCGAGGGCGCGCTGGTGGCCAAGGTTTTCCATGGCGGCGGCTACGACGAGCTGGTGAAGCTCTTCAAGGCGAATTTCCGCGTCGTGAAGCCCTTCAAGCCCAAGGCGTCGCGGGACAAATCGGCCGAGACTTTCCTGGTCGGGGTGGGCCTGAAGGCTTCGGATACGCCTTGATACCGTGCCGAGCAACAGCCTTGGCGGCACAAACCCACGTCAGGCTATGGCCGCATTAGGGAAATGCCCGCTTTTCGCAGCTTGAAAAGCCTAAAATGGGGCGCAATTGCGTACCCACAGCGCGTTTTTTCATTCATCTGTCACGCGCTTTAGCCTGGAGCTTCGTTTGAACAATCAGTGGTTTTCCAAAGTTGCCGTATGGCTCGTCATCGCCATGGTGTTGTTCACTGTCTTCAAGCAGTTCGACACCCGCGGCGGCGTCGGCTCGGGGACAGTCAGCTACTCCGAGTTTCTGGACCAGGTCCGCAACAACCAGATCAAGAGCGCCGTCATTCCTGAAGGCGCCGCCGGCGGCGAGATCGTCGCCGTCACCAACGACGATCGCAAGATCCGCACGACCGCCACGGTCCTCGACCGCGGGCTCGTGGGCGACCTGATCGACCACAACGTCAAGTTCGACGTCAAGCCGCGCGAAGAGAGCTCGCTGCTCATGACGCTGCTGGTCAGCTGGGGCCCGATGCTGCTGCTGATCGGCGTCTGGATCTACTTCATGCGCCAGATGCAGGGCGGCGGTAAAGGCGGGGCGTTCAGCTTCGGCAAGAGTAAAGCCCGCATGATGGACGAGAACAACAACACGGTCACTTTCGCCGATGTCGCTGGCTGCGACGAGGCCAAGGAAGAAGTCCGTGAAGTGGTCGACTTCCTGAAGGACCCGCAGCGCTTCCAGAAGCTCGGTGGCCGCATTCCGCGCGGCCTGCTGCTGGTCGGCCCTCCGGGCACCGGCAAGACGCTGCTGGCCAAGTCGATCGCCGGCGAAGCCAAGGTGCCTTTCTTCTCGATCTCCGGTTCCGACTTCGTCGAAATGTTCGTCGGCGTGGGCGCTGCCCGTGTCCGCGACATGTTCGAGAACGCCAAGAAGAACGCTCCCTGCATCATCTTCATCGACGAAATCGACGCGGTGGGCCGTCAGCGTGGCGCCGGCCTCGGTGGCGGCAATGACGAACGCGAGCAGACGCTCAACCAGATGCTGGTCGAGATGGACGGCTTCGAAACCAACCTCGGCGTGATCGTGGTGGCTGCCACCAACCGCCCGGACATCCTGGACGCCGCACTGCTGCGCCCCGGCCGTTTCGACCGCCAGGTCTACGTGACGCTGCCGGACATCCGCGGCCGCGAGCAGATCCTCGGCGTGCACATGCGCAAGGTCCCGCTGGGCCAGGACGTGAACCCGAGCGTGATCGCCCGCGGCACGCCCGGCATGTCCGGCGCCGACCTGGCCAACCTCTGCAACGAAGCCGCCCTGATGGCTGCCCGCCGCAATGCGCGCGTGGTCGAGATGCAGGACTTCGAGAAGGCCAAGGACAAGATCTTCATGGGCCCCGAGCGCAAGAGCATGGTCATGCCCGAGGAAGAACGCCGCAACACGGCCTACCACGAGTCCGGCCACGCCCTCATCGGCAAGCTGCTGCCCAAGTGCGACCCGGTCCACAAGGTCACGATCATTCCTCGCGGCCGCGCCCTCGGCGTGACCATGAGCCTGCCGGCGCAGGACCGCTACAGCTACGACCGCGAGTACATGCTGAACCAGATCAGCATGCTGTTCGGCGGCCGCATCGCCGAGGAAGTGTTCATGCACCAGATGACCACCGGCGCCAGCAACGACTTCGAGCGTGCCACCAACCTGGCGCGCGACATGGTCATGAAGTACGGCATGAGCGATGCGCTCGGCCCGATGGTCTACGCCGAGAACGAAGGCGAAGTGTTCCTGGGCCGCTCGGTCACCAAGACCACGAACATGAGCGAGCAGACCATGGAAAAGGTCGACTCGGAAGTCCGCCGCATCATCGACGAGCAGTACGCCCTGGCGCGCCACCTCATCGAAGAGAACAGCGACAAGATGCATGCCATGGCCAAGGCGCTGCTCGAATGGGAAACCATCGACACCGAGCAGCTCGACGACATCATGGCAGGCCGCGCACCCCGTCCTCCGAAGGACTGGACGCCGCGCGTTCCGCCCTCGGGCAGCGGTGGCGGCAGCGGCGGCACGCCGGCCGTGACGACCGACCCGGCTCCCAACGCAGCGTGAGCGCGAGCCTGGCGTCAAACCAAAACGGGGCCTCTGGCCCCGTTTTCGATGGCGGACACCCGGCCGCCGCCTTCTGGCAGACCTCCCGTTTCCGCATCGACCTCGCGCAGCCGCGCGTGATGGGCATCGTCAACGTCACGCCCGATTCCTTTTCCGACGGCGGCGCCCATGCCTCCACCGAGGCGGCCCTTCGGCACTGCGAGCAGCTGCTGAAGGAGGGGGCCGGCATCCTCGACATCGGGGGCGAATCGACCCGCCCCGGCAGCCCGGCCGTGCCGCTCGAAGCCGAACTGGCGCGCGTGGTGCCCGTGGTGCGCGAGGCGGTGAAGCTGAACGCGCCGATCTCCATCGACACCTACAAGCCCGAAGTCATGCGTGCTGTGCTCGACCTGGGCGCGGATATCGTCAACGACATCTGGGCGTTGCGCCAGCCCGGCGCGCGCGAAGCCGTCGCGGCACATCCCTCGTGTGGCGTCTGCCTGATGCACATGCATCGCGATCCCCAGACCATGCAGGCTGCGCCGATGTCGGGAGACATCGTTCCGGAAGTGCTCTTCTTTCTTCAGGAGCAGGCGCAGCTTCTGCGTGCGCTTGGCGTTGATCCTTCACGCATCACCCTCGACCCGGGCGTGGGCTTCGGCAAGACCGTGGCACAGAATTTCGCCTTGCTCGCGCGTCAGCGCGAATTGCTCGCCGGTGGCTATCCGCTGCTGCTGGGCTGGTCGCGCAAGTCGTCGATAGGCGCGGTCACCGGTATCGAGACTGCGGGCGAACGCATCGTGCCCAGCGTTGCGGCCGCTGTGCTGGCGGTGGACAGGGGAGCGGCCGTGGTGCGAGTGCACGACGTGCGCGACACGGTTGCCGCACTCGCCGTATGGCGTGCCATGAAGGCGCAAGAGTCATAACAACAAACACAAGAGCAGACAGGATCAACATGACCCGCAAGTATTTCGGCACCGACGGCATCCGCGGCACCGTCGGCCAGGCACCCATCACGCCCGATTTCGTTCTTCGCCTCGCGCACGCTGTGGGCCGCGTGCTCAAGAGGACACAGTCGCGCCCCACGGTGCTGATCGGCAAGGACACGCGCATCTCGGGCTACATGCTCGAATCCGCCCTCGAATCGGGCTTCAACTCGGCCGGCGTCGATGTCGTGCTGCTCGGCCCGCTGCCGACGCCCGGCGTCGCCTACCTCACGCGCGCCCAGCGAGCCAGCCTCGGCGTGGTGATCAGCGCGAGCCACAACGCCTATCCCGACAATGGCATCAAGTTCTTCAGCGCCCAGGGCACCAAACTCGACGATGCCTGGGAGCTGGCTGTCGAGGCCGCGCTAGAGGAAGACCCGGTGTGGGTCGATTCCGCCAACCTTGGCAAGGCCCGCCGCCTCAACGACGCGCCGGGCCGCTACATCGAGTTCTGCAAGAGCACCTTCGCCAACGATCTGACGCTGCGCGACATGAAGCTGGTGGTCGACGCAGCACACGGCGCGGCCTACCAGGTGGCCCCCAACGTGTTCCACGAGCTGGGCGCGGAAGTGACCAGCATCGGTGTCTCGCCCGACGGGCTGAACATCAACAAGGGCTTCGGCGCCACGCATCCCGAGGCGCTGATCGCCGCGGTGACAGCGCAGAAGGCCGACTACGGCATCGCCCTCGACGGCGACGCCGACCGACTGCAGCTGGTCGATGCCAGCGGGCGCCTCTTCAACGGCGACGAACTGCTCTACCTCATGGTGTCCGAACGCATCGCGCGCGGCGACAAGCCGGTGGGCGTGGTCGGCACGCTCATGACCAACAAGGCCGTCGAGATGGCCTTGCGCAAGCAGGGCATCGAGTTCGTGCGCGCCAAGGTCGGCGACCGCTACGTGCTCGAGGAACTCGACAAGCGCGGCTGGCTGCTGGGCGGCGAGGGCTCCGGCCACCTGCTGGCGCTCGACCGCCATACCACCGGCGACGGCATCGTGAGTGCGCTGCAGGTGCTGCAGGCCTGCGTGCGCAGCGGCAAGACGGTGGCGCAGTTGCTCGAAGGCGTCGCGCTGTTCCCGCAGACGCTGATCAACGTGCGCATCTCGCCCGATCAGGACTGGAAGGCCAACAAGGCGCTGGCCAGCGAAACCACGCGCATCGAGGCCGAACTCGGCGATTCCGGCCGTGTGCTGATCCGCGCGAGCGGCACCGAGCCGCTGGTGCGCGTGATGGTCGAGGCCCGCGACGCGAAGCAGGCCGAGTCCTGCGCCAGGCGCCTCGCAGCTACGCTGGAGCCAGCGCAATGACGGCGGCCTCGGCGCAGATCGAAGTCTTCATCGCCGACTATCGCAACGCCGCCCACGCGGCCGCGCTGGTCGGCCTTCTCGATGCCTATGCCAGCGACCCGGCCGGCGGCGGCAAGCCGCTGGACGCCTCTGTACGAGAAAGCCTGCCAGCGGCGCTGGCAGCGCGTCCCCAGGCCTTCAGCGTGCTGGCGTACGACGGCGGCCAGCCTGTGGGGCTCATCAACTGCATCGAGGGCTTCTCGACCTTCGCTGCAAGGCCATTGGTGAACGTGCACGACGTGGTGGTGCTGTCCAGCCATCGCGGGCAGCGCGTGGCGCAGAAGATGTTCGCGCGGGTCGAGGAAGAGGCCCACAGGCGCGGGGCGTGCAAGCTCACGCTCGAGGTGTTGTCGGGCAACATGCCCGCGCTGCGCGCCTACGAGCGCGAGGGCTTCGCGGGCTACCAGCTCGACCCGGCATTCGGCACAGCCGTCTTCCTGCAGAAGAAACTCTGAGGACAAGGGACCAAAGAAAAAGGGCCGGGGCGAATCGTTCGCCGCCGGCCCTTTGTTCGTCGACCCTCTTCAACCTGAAGAGGAGTCGTCGAAACGGGTGGATCAGAAACGCGTCACCGGCATTTCAGCGTCGGCCTTGCCCGGCGCGTACTTGCCCAGCTCCCACTTGGCGATCGCATTGCGGTGCACTTCGTCCGGACCGTCCGCGAAGCGCAGCGTGCGCGCGCCGGCATAGGCGGCAGCCAGCGGGAAGTCGTCGCACATGCCGCCACCGCCGTGGACCTGCATGGCCCAGTCGATCACCTGGCAGGCCATCGAGGGCGCGACGACCTTGATCATGGCGATCTCGTTCTTCGCGACCTTGTTGCCGGCCACGTCCATCAGCCACGCAGCCTTCAGCGTGAGCAGGCGGGCCATGTCGATCTTGCAGCGAGCTTCGGCGATGCGCTCCTGCGTCACGGTCTGCGAAGCCACGGTCTTGCCGAAGGCGACGCGCGAGGAGGCGCGCTTGCACATCAGCTCCAGCGCGCGCTCGGCCAGGCCGATCAGGCGCATGCAGTGGTGGATACGGCCGGGGCCGAGGCGGCCCTGGGCGATCTCGAAACCGCGGCCTTCGCCCAGCAGCATGTTGCTGGCTGGCACGCGCACGTTCTCGAAGTACATCTCGACGTGGCCGTGCGGCGCGTCGTCATAGCCCATCACGTTCAGCGGGCGCACGATGCGGATGCCCTTGGCGTCGGCCGGCACCACGATCATGCTCTGCTGCGAGTGGCGCGGCGCCTCGGGGTCGCTCTTGCCCATGGTGATGAAGACCGCGCAGCGCGGATCGGCCGCACCCGAAATCCACCACTTGTGGCCGTTTATGACGTACTCGTCGCCCTGGCGCTCGATGCGCGTGGAGATGTTGGTGGCGTCGCTCGAAGCCACTTCGGGTTCGGTCATGGCGAAGGCCGAGCGGATCTGGCCTTCGAGCAGCGGCTTGAGCCAGCGTGCCTTGATCTCTTCAGAGCCGTAGCGCGCGATGGTCTCCATGTTGCCGGTGTCGGGCGCCGAGCAGTTGAAGGCCTCCGATGCCCATGGCACCCGGCCCATGATCTCGGCCAGCGGCGCGTACTCCTGGTTGGTCAGGCCGGCGCCGTCGTAGCCCGATGCCGCGGCGCTGTCGACCGGCAGGAACAGGTTCCACAGGCCCTGGGCCTTGGCCTTTTCCTTGAGCTTCTCGACCGTCTTGAGCGCGCTCCAGCGCTTGCCGGCGGCCGTGTTCGCGGCCAGCTCGGCGCTGTACTCGGCTTCGGCCGGATAGATGTGGTCGTCCATGAACGCCTGGACGCGTTTCTGCAGGTCTTTGGTCTTGGCCGAGTATTCGAAATCCATCTTCGTCTCCTGGTGGGGTGGGGCGGCTTATGCCTTTTGGGCAAACTGCCAGGCCATTTCGGCCATGGGGCGGGCGCCGCGGGCCGAAGCCACGGCTTGCTCGCTCGACGCGGTTCCGGCCTCGACCCGCTTGGCAATGCCTTGCAGGATCGCGGCCATGCGGAACAGGTTGTAGGCCTGGTAGAAGTTCCAGTCGGGCGCGAGCGCCTCGGGCGTGCTGATGCGGGTGCGCTCGCAGTAGCGGCGGATGTATTCGCTCTCGGTGGGGATGCCCAGCGAGGCGACATCGACGCCGCCGATGCCGCGCCCGGTACTCGGCGGCATGTGCCAGGACATGCAGTGGTAGCTGAAGTCGGCCAGCGGGTGGCCCAGCGTGGAAAGCTCCCAGTCGAGCACCGCGATGATGCGCGGCTCGGTGGCATGGAACATCACGTTGTCGAGGCGATAGTCGCCGTGGACGATCGACACCTTGCTCTCGTCGCGCGCGCTAGCGGGCATGTGCGCGGGCAGCCAGTCGATCAGCCGCTCCATGGCATCGATGGGTTGCGAGAGCTCACCGGCGCCGTCGGCCGAGGCCTTGTACTGCTTGCTCCAGCGGCCGATCTGCCGCTCGAAGTAGTTGCCGGGCTTGCCGTAGTCGGCCAGGCCGCGGGCGGCGAAGTCGACCGTGTGCAGCGCGGCGATCACGCGGTTCATCTCGTCGTAGTGGGCGTCGCGCTCGGCGTTGCTCATGCCGGGCAGCGACTGGTCCCACAGCACGCGGCCCTGCATGAACTCCATGACGTAGAAGGCTCGGCCGATGACGCTCTCGTCCTCGCACAGGCAGTACATGCGCGGCACCGGCACGTCGGTGCCGGCCAGTCCGCTCATCACCTTGAACTCGCGCTCCACCGCATGGGCGGAAGGCAGCAGCTTCGCGACGGGGCCCGGCTTGGCGCGCATCACGTAGCTCTGCGTGGGCGTGACCAGCTTGTAGGTCGGGTTCGACTGGCCGCCCTTGAACATCTCGACCGTCAGCGGGCCCTTGAAGCCGTCGAGGTTCTTCCCGAGCCAGGCCGCGAGCGCGTCGACGTCGAAGGCGTGCTGTTGCGAGACGGCACGGGTGCCGATGAAGGAGGAGAAGTCCTGGCTCATGTCGGTATGTCTTGTCTGCCTGGGTTTGTCGTTGTAGTTGTCGTTCTAGCTTTCAGCTTCCGAGACGCGCATCAGCGCCGAGCGGTCGAGCACCACGAGGCCGCCCGGCTCGATGCGGATGGTGCCCTCGCGCTCCATGGTCTTCAGCTCCTGGTTGACCCGCTGGCGCGAGGCGCCCAGCAGTTGCGCCAGTTCTTCCTGCGCCAGCTGCAGGCCGATGCGCATCTGGCTGCCGTCTTCCAGGTTCGGCACGCCGTAGCTGCGCACGAGGTGAATGAGCTGCTTGGCCAGCCGCGCGCGCAGCGGCAGGGTGTTGAGGTCTTCCACCAGCCCGAAGAGCGTGCGGATGCGGCGCGCCTGCAGCCGCATCAGCGCCTCGTACAGCTCCACGTGCGAGGCCAGGATCTTCTGGAAGTCGGCGCGCGCCACGCACAGGATGGTGGTGTCGCCATGCGAGTAGGTGTCGTGCGTGCGACGGTCCCCGTCGAACATCGCCACGTCGCCGAACCAGATGCCCGGCTCCACGTAGGTCAGCGTCACCTGCTTGCCCGAGACGGCCGTCGAGCTCACGCGCACCGCGCCCTTGGCACAGGCAATCCAGTGTTCGGGCGGATCGCCGCGGGCGGCGATCAGGTCGCCGTCCTTGTAGCGTTTGACGAAGGCGCATCGGAGGATGTCGTGCCGCAGCGATGGAGAAAGGGAAGAAAACCAGCGACCACTGTTGATCGCTTCACGTTCTTCGATGGTAAGAATGGGGTCGTCCATTGGTCTGTCCTCTCGGCGACTGGAAAGCTGGTGGGTGTCACGGGAGCGACGCCGTCGGGCGCTGCTCGGTTACTGGGCTACTCGTACTGCGGCGGCTTCTTCTCGAGGAACGCGGCGATGCCGATGCCCGCGTTCGCATGGTGCAGGTTGCGCACGAAGTGGTCGCGCTCCTGCGAAAGCTGCGAGGCCAGCGTGGCACTTTGGGCCTCGCTCAGCAGCTCCTTGATGCTGGCCAGCGAATTCGGTGCACGCGCGTTGAGTCGGCCCGCCAGCGCCAACGCGCCCGCGAGCGCCTGGCCGCTTTCGGTGAGTTCGTTGACCAGGCCCAGCGCGTGCAGGCGCGGCGCGGCGATGCGCTCGCCGTTCATCAGCCATTCGCTCGCGAGCTGGCGCGGCAGTTGGCGCCCCAGGTGCCAGCTCAGGCCGCCGTCGGGCGACAGCGCAACGTTGCTGTACGAGGCCGCGAAGACCGCGTCGCGCGCCGACACCACGAAGTCGCAGGCCAGCGCGAGCGAGAAGCCCGCGCCTGCCGCCGCGCCTTCGACGGCAGCGATGACCGGCTTGGGAAAGGTACGGATCGAGTCGATCCAGTTGTGCAGGCCCTCGATGCTCTCGGCCTGCACCGAGCGGTCGAGCTGGCGGTTGGCCAGCAGGCGCTGCAGCGAGCCGCCGGCGCAGAACCATGAGCCTTCGCCCACGATGACGACGCTGCGGATTTCCGCGCTGTTCTCGGCCTTGTTCAGCGCCTCGATGCCCGCGGCGTAGATCTCGGGGCCCAGCGCATTACGCTGGGATGGATTGGCGATCGTCAGCACCATGGTGCTGCCCTCGCTCGTGCTCTTGAGTTCTGCGGTGCTCATGGATGGTGTCCGTCGCTTATTCCGTCGTCATTCTTCTTCGTGCAGCAGGCTCAGGCCCAGCGCGCCGCGGCGGCGCAGCCACGGGCTCGGGCGATAGCGCGGGTCGCCGTACACCGTCTGCAGGTTGAACAGCACCTCGAGCATGTTGGTCGGGCCGTAGAGGTTGCCCATGGCGAGCGGGCCGCGCGGGTAGCCCAGGCCCAGCTGCACGGCGGTCTCGAGGTCGGCCGGCGTGCACACGCGCTGCTGGCACATGTCGGCGGCGATGTTGACGATGGTGCCGATCACGCGCTGAGTGACGAAGCCGCCGCTGTCGCGGATCACGCTCACGGCCTTGCCGTCGCGTGCGAAGAGGGCGTGTGCCGCGTCGCGGATGTCGCGGCGCGTGGCCGGGTTGGTGGCGAGCACGCGGCGCTTGGTGGCGGCGTCGTCGATCATCATGTCGATGCCGACGGTGCGCGTGGCGTCCAGGCGCTCGACGGCGGCCACAGTGGTCACGTCGAAGCCGAGCGGTGCGACCAGGATCAGCGAATGCGGCGCGGCAGTGGCGCCGCTGTCGATCTGCGCGCCCAGCGTGTTCACGAGGCGCAGCAGCTCGGCGCGGCGTGCGGCACGCGGCGACACCCAAACCGAGGGCGTGCCCTCGACCAGCGGCGCGGGCGCCTCGGGCACCTGCTGCATCACGCCGTCGTTGTAGCGGTAGAAGCCTTCGTTGGTCTTGCGGCCCAGTGCACCGGCGGCCAGGCGCTGCGCGGTGATGACGCTGGGGCGGAAGCGCGGCTCCTCGAAGTACTGGTGGTAGATCGACTCCATCACCGGGTGCGACACGTCGAGCGCCGTCAGGTCCAGCAGCTCGAAGGGGCCGAGCCGGAAGCCGGCCTGGTCCTTGAGGATGCGGTCGACGGTCGCGAAGTCGGCCACGCCTTCGCCCACGATGCGCAGCGCCTCGGTACCGTAGCCGCGGCCCGCGTGGTTGACGATGAAGCCGGGCGTGTCCTGTGCCTGTACGGCGCTGTGGCCCATCTGCGTGGCGTAGCCCGCAAGCTGCTTGCAGACCTCGGGCGCGGTCTTGAAGCCCGCGACTACCTCGACCACCTTCATCAGCGGCACAGGGTTGAAGAAGTGGAAGCCGGCAATGCGTTCGGGGTGCTTGAGCCCGGCCGCGATGGCCGTCACCGAGAGGGAGGAAGTATTGGTGACCAGCGTGGCGGTCTCGGCCACCACGCCCTCGAGCTCGCGGAAGAGCTTGCGCTTGACTTCCAGGTCTTCGACGATGGCCTCGACCACCAGATCGCAGCCCGCCAGTGCCTGGATCGAATCGACCGCCTTCACGCGGGCGATGTACGCATCGCGCGTGGCGGCATCGATCTTGTTCTTCTCGTGCAGCTTGTTCCATTGGGCCGAGAGAGCCTCGCGGCCGCGCTCGGCGGCGCCCGCGAAGCTGTCGAGCAGCAGCACTTCGCTGCCCGCCTGTGCGGCGATCTGCGCGATGCCGCGGCCCATGGCTCCGGCGCCGACGACGCCGATTCGGGAGTAGTTCACTGTCATTTGCTGGAGATTTTCACTGGTTGGGTGGTATCCGGGCCTGCCACGCAGGCGTCGACGCGGGAGCAGCACCCGCGGATGCTGCCGTTGCTGTCGAAGACTCCGATTTTGCAGTCCCGCGCGGATGGGGCGTGACGGGTTTTACGCGGGGGCGCGCTTTCAGGGCGCACGGCGGCTGCGGTCGATGGCCATGCTCAGCGAGATGGCGACCAGCACCAGGCCGAGGCCGACCCAGCTCATCCATGCACTGGCGTCGTTGGCGAGCAGCCAGCCGCCCAGCGCCGCGCCCACGGCCTGCCCGGTGTAGATGCCGGAGCTGTTGAGCGCCACCGAGCCCGGCGCGAGCGTGGGCGCCAGGCCCACCAGACGGGCCTGCTGGGCCGAATTGGTGGCGAAGCAGCCCAGGCCCCATGGCACGAGCACCACCGCAAGCCAGGCCAAGGTGGAAGCCAGCGGCCACAGCAGCAGGCTCGCGGCGATCAGCACCGTCGTGATCAGCACCATGCGGCCGGCGCCCACGCGGTCGATGTACCGGCTGACCACCATGTTGCCGACCAGTCCGCAGGCACCGAACAGTGCCCACATCGCGCTCAGCGTGGTGGCGTCGGCGCCGAAGCTCTGCTTGAGGATCGGGCCGAAGTAGCTGAACAGCACGAACTGGCCGGCGCCCTGCAGCGCCGTGACCGAGACGATGCCCATCAGCACCGGGCTGCGCAGCACGCGCGACCAGGCTGCGGCGGTCAGCGCGGCGGGGCGGATGCCATTCGGCAAGGTGAGCCAGACCGCTGTCGCGCTTGCGACACTGAGCGCCGCAATGGCCACGAAGGCCATGCGCCAGCCCAGGTGCCCACCGATCAGCGCACCGATGGGCAGGCCGAGCACGGAGGCCATCGACCAGCCGAGAAAGACGAAGGTGACGGCACGTCCGCGATGCTCGGGCGGCACGAGCAGGCCTGCGCAGGCGGCAGCCTGTGGCGTGAAGATGGCCGGCGCGATCACCGTGAGCATGCGCACCGGCAGCAGGGCGGCGAAGCTCGGCATCAGAGCGCAGAGAACATGGCCGGCGGCGTACCAGAGCAGGGTGAGGGCGAGAAGCTGCCGGCGGTCCCAGCCAGCGACGGCTGCAGCCAGCAACGGTGCGCCAATGCACATCACCGCTGCTGCGGCGGTGATGAGCTGTCCCGCGGTGGCTGCGGTGACGGAGAGAGAAGCGCTGATCTCGTTGAGCGTGCCGGGCACGACCATCACGCCCGTGCCGATCACGAAATTGCCGGCAAGCAGCGCCCAGAGCGCTCTCTGTGGCGCCGGCCGGCTCACCGGCGGACCTGCAGCGCGCCGGGATTCACGATGTTCGTGGGATTGCCGTTGATGTAGCTCACGACATTGTCGAAGGCCTGGCCGAAGTAGCTCTCGTAGCTTTCCTGCTCGACGTAGCCGATGTGCGGCGTGCAGATGCAGTTCTCCAGGCGCAGCAGCGCGTGGCCTTGCAGCGGCGGCTCGCTCTCGAACACGTCGACGGCCGCGAGTCCGGGGCGGCCGCGGTTGAGGGCGGCGAGCAGTGCGTCGGCCTCGACCAGCTCGGCGCGCGAGGTGTTCACGAACAGGGCTGTCGGCTTCATGCGCGAGAGGTCTTCCAGCGTGATGAGGCCGTTGGTTTCCTCGTTGAGCCGCAGGTGCACCGACAGCACGTCGGCGGCGGCGAAGAACTCGTGGCGGTTCTGCGCAACCTGGAAGCCGTCGGAGCGCGCCTTGGCGCAGCTGGCCTCACGGCCCCAGATCACGACCTGCATGCCGAAGGCCTGCCCATAGCGCGCGACCAGTTGGCCGATGCGGCCGTAGCCCCAGATGCACAGCGTCTTGCCCTTGAGCACCGAGCCGATGCCGAAGTTGGGCGGCATCGAGGCCGACTTGAGCCCCGACTGCTGCCAGGCGCCATGCTTGAGATTGCTGATGTACTGCGGCAGCCGGCGCATGGCGGCCATGATGAGCGCCCAGGTGAGCTCGGCAGGCGCCTGCGGAGAGCCGGAGCCCTCTGCCACGGCCACGCCGCGCTCGGTGCAGGCTGCCACGTCGATGTGTCCAGCGACGCGCCCGGTCTGGGATATGAGCTTGAGCTTCGGCAGCTTCTCGATGAGCTGGCGCGAGATCTGGGTGCGCTCGCGGATCAGCACGATCACGTCGGCGTCCTTGAGGCGAACTGACAACTGGCCAATGCCTTTCACCGTGTTGGTATAGACCTTGGCCGCGTATGCATCCAGCTTCGAAGCGCAGCGCAGCTTGCGCACGGCGTCCTGGTAATCGTCGAGGATCACAATGTTCATGGCACGCCATTGTGCCTCGCAGCATTGGAATGTCGCGCCGGCGAACGTTTGGATACCCGCCCTGCGCCCGCTTGCAGGGCGGTTTCGGACCCAGTTCGGGCTCAATGCAGGCGTGTGGAGCGCGGGGCCGTGGCCATGGTTTCCGCGGCTTCCAGCGCGGCCAGGCGGTCGAGTTCGGCGCAGACGTCGGCCATGCGGCCGGAGATGACTACGCGGTTGGCACTGCGCTGCTGGCCCTTGCCGTCGACCACCCGGACCACGCGCAGAGGGCGCGCCGGTGCAGCGGCTGTTTCAGAAGGCGCGACACCGCCTGAACGGGCGGTACAAGCGGGGCGCACTGCCACGTAGCGCAGTCCTGCCGAGGACTCGGCGTCGAGGTGGCCACGATGCGCACGGCGTGCCGGCATCAGGCGGTTGGCCAGCGATTGCAGCGGCATCCAGATGTCGGCGATGGCGAGGAGGGCGATTCCCATGTGAACTCCAAGAAAGTATGAGGTTGAACACAGGCAGGATTTCTTGAATCGGCCGCGACAGGGTGATGGCGACTCTTCGCCATACGCCCGCCACCTGTCACTGCCGGATGGGTGCTGTGGAAAGCAGGCTGCTCGGGCCTACATCAGCATGGTGTTCCGGATGAGGCCGACAGCGAGGCCTTCGATTTCGAAAGGCTCGCCCGGCTGCACGATGATGGTCGGGTAGTCGGGGTTCTCGGCATGCAGCTCGATGACCTGCTTGTTGCGCTTCAGGCGCTTGACGGTCACCTCGTCGCCGAGCCGGGCGACCACGATCTGGCCGTTGCGCGCTTCCTTGGTGGCCTGCACGGCAAGCAGGTCGCCGTCCATGATGCCGGCGTCGCGCATCGACATGCCGCGCACTTTGAGCAGGTAGTCGGGCTGGCGCTGGAACAGCGTGTTCTCGACGTAGTAGGTCTGGTCGACGTGTTCTTGCGCCAGGATGGGCGAGCCGGCTGCAACGCGACCGATGAGCGGCAGCGCCAGCTGGGCCATGCCGGGCAGGGAGAGGGAGAACTGGCCGCCTTCGCGATGGCGCGTTTCGTTGAGCGAGCGCAGCGCGTCGCCCTTGAGGCGGATGCCGCGGGAAGTACCGCTGACAAGTTCGATGACGCCCTTGCGCGCCAGCGCCTGCAGGTGCTCTTCGGCGGCATTGGCCGACTTGAACCCGAGCTCGTTGGCGATTTCGGCGCGCGTGGGTGGCGCACCGGTGCGTGCGATGGCGCTCTGGATCAGGTCCAGGATCTGCTGCTGGCGGGCTGTAAGCTTCACGGCGAACTGCATGTGTGGTTCCTTGCGGCACTGGTTGGATATCCAGTGCCTGTATTTTTAACCAGTTTTTAGAAGTTGACAAGACATGGTCAATTCCTCTTTGTCCGAACTGCCGCGCCGCGTGGTGGTCCTCGGCACCGGCGGCACCATTGCGGGCCGTGCGGCCAGCAGTGACGACAACATCGGCTACACCGCCGCGCAGGTGGGCGTGGCCGACCTGCTGGGCGGCATCGAGGCGCCCGAAGGCGTGATGCTGGAAGCCGAGCAGGTCGCGCAGGTCGACAGCAAGGACATGTCCTTCGACATCTGGCAACAACTGGCCCGACGCTGTGCGCACTGGCTGGCACAGGCCGACGTGGCGGGCGTGGTGATCACGCACGGCACCGACACGATCGAGGAAACCGCGTTCTTCCTGCACTCGGTGCTGGTGCCGTCGAAGCCTGTCGTGCTGACTTGTGCGATGCGACCTGCCAGCGCGCTGTCGCCGGACGGGCCGCAGAACGTGCGCGACGCGATCAGCGTCGCCGTGACGCAGGGCGCGCGCGGTGTCACGGTGGTGTGCGCCGGGGCGATTCATGCCGGCGTCGACATCCAGAAGGTTCACACCTATCGGCTCGATGCCTTCGCGTCAGGTGATGCGGGGCCCGTGGGCTACGTGGAGGAGGGCGAGGTTCGCCTCGTTCGTTCGTGGCCGCAGGGCGGGGCCCTGCCGGTAGCAAAGCTCTTCGAGACGGTTGAAGTGCAATGGCCTCGGGTCGAGATCGTGATGAGCCATGCCGGCGCCAGCGGCGCTGTGATCGATGCGCTGCTTCAGGCAGGCGGGGAAGACCCGGTGCGCGGACTGGTGCTTGCGACCACCGGCAACGGCACGCTGCATCACGCGCTGGAGGCCGCAGCGCTCAAGGCGCAGAAAGCCGGGATCGCCGTGCTCCGCGCCACGCGCTGCTCGAGCGGGCGCATCCTGCCGAAGGCCGGCGACCTGCTTCGCGATGCAGGCGCACTGACGCCCGTGAAGGCGCGCATCGCGCTGGTGCTGGAACTGCTGGGGTGAAAACAAAACCGCCCCTGTCGAAGGGGCGGTTGATCGGGGCGTCGGGTCGTCAGCTGCTCAGTGCAGCCAATGCACGCTGCGTGATCTCATCAACAGTGCCCACACCCTTGATGGCGCGGTACTTGGGCGCGGCGACCGGATCGGCCTTGGCCCAGGCCGAGTAGTAGTCGACCAGCGGACGCGTCTGCTGGCTGTACACGTCGAGCCGTTTGCGAACGGTTTCTTCCTTGTCGTCCTCGCGCTGGATCAGGTCCTCGCCGGTCACGTCGTCCTTGCCTTCCACCTTGGGCGGGTTGAACTTCACGTGATAGGTGCGGCCCGAAGCCGGGTGCGAGCGGCGGCCGCTCATGCGCTCGATGATGTCGCCGAAGGGCACGTCGATCTCGAGCACGTAGTCGAGCTTGACGCCGGCTGCCTTCATGGCGTCGGCCTGGGGAATGGTGCGGGGGAAGCCGTCGAACAGGAAGCCGCTGGCGCAATCGGGCTGCGCAATGCGCTCCTTCACGAGATTGATGATCAGGTCGTCGCTGACTAGGGCGCCGGCGTCCATGACGGCCTTGGCCTGCAGTCCGAGCGGCGTGCCTGCCTTGACGGCTGCACGCAGCATGTCGCCGGTCGAAATCTGGGGAATGCTGTATTTCTGGCAAATGAAGGCCGCTTGCGTGCCTTTGCCCGCCCCGGGCGCGCCCAGCAAAATTAGTCTCATGGTGTCCTCGGACGGTTCTTAGATTTTGTGTCGCGCCGAGCATCGGCCCCATGGCTGGGCTGGGCGGAGTTGCTTCGAGGATAGCATGCGTGCCCTCGGGGAAATCCCGCTGCCTGTAGCCGGGGAGACGCCCGGGCTCAGGCTCCGGCGGTCGCGAAGACCGCGCACACGCGCGCCAGGTCCTCGGGCGTATCGATGCCGGGGCCCGGTGCGACGTGGCTCACATGCACCGCGATGCGATGGCCGTGCCACAGGGCGCGCAGCTGTTCGAGCGCCTCCGTCGCCTCGACGGGCGCCGGGGGCAGCGAGGGAAAGCGACGCACGAAGCCGGCGCGGTAACCGTAGATTCCGATGTGGCGCAGAGGGGCGGGGGCGGCAGCCAGCACGGCAGGTGCCGCGCCGCTGGCGGAGCCGTCGCGCCACCAAGGGATCGGCGCGCGGCTGAAATACATCGCGTTGCCCTGCGCGTCGAGCACGACCTTCACCACGTTGGGGTTCATGAAGTCGGCGACCGAGTCGATCTCGTGGGCCGCGGTGCTCATTGCCGCTTCGGCGTGCGTGGCCAGCGTGGAAGCCACGGCATCGATCAGTGCCGGGTCGATCAGCGGCTCGTCGCCCTGAACGTTGACGACGATGTCGTCGCCATCGAGGCCAAGCTGTTCGCAGGCTTCGGCCAGCCGGTCGGTGCCGCTGGGATGATCCTGGCGCGTCAGGACGACCTCGACGCCATGCGCCTTGCAGGCCTCGACGATGGATGGATCGTCGCCGGCGACTACCACGCGCGCCGCGCCGGATTCGCTGGCCCGCTGCGCCACGCGCACCACCATGGGCACGCCGGCGATGTCGGCCAGGGGTTTGTTGGGAAGGCGGGTCGAGGCCAGCCGCGCCGGAACCAGAACGGTGAAGCTCACAGCCCGAGCTCTTCGTCGGAGAGCGTGCGTGCCTCGTTCTCGAGCAGTACCGGAATGCCGTCGCGCACCGGATACGCCAGACGGGCGCTGCGCGAGCACAACTCCTGCTTCTCGGGGTTCCAGGTCAGCGGCCCCTTGGTGACGGGGCAGACGAGCAATTCAAGCAGCTTGGTATCCATCGAGCGATGATAGCTTTGCGTCGAGCGCGGCGAAGAATTCCGCGGACGGCGTGAACTCCAGCGGCACGGCCAGGGCGTCGGGAGCCTTGCGCCAGAGCTTGACGGCGTCCTTTTCGGTGCAGACGAGGGTCTTGTCCGTGCCGGATGGGCGTTGCCAGCTCTCGAAATCGAAGTGATCGGGCAGCGCGATGGTGTCGGCGAGCGTCAGGCCGCGGGCGCGGAGCATCTCGAAGAAGGCTTCGGGTCGTGCAATCGCCGCCAATGCGGTCAAGGGGCGGCCCGCCAATGAGACCAACGGTACGCGTCTTCCGTCGTTGCCCAAGGCGTTGTCCGCAAGGGTCCGGGTGGCAGTATGGCCCTGCGCGAAAGCCGGCCGCGATCCACTGTGCAGCACCAGGTCGCAGCGTCGCGGCCAGGCTTCGCGCAGCGGGCCCGCGGGCAGTCGCCAGCCGTTGCCGATGCCCCGGTCGTCGAACACGCAGATCTCGATGTCGCGACCGAGCGCCAGATGCTGCAATCCGTCGTCGCTGACGATGACCTGCGTGGCCGGGTGCCGCTCGAGCAGTGCGCGCGCGGCGTCGATGCGCCGGCGCGCCACGAAAACCGGCGCTCCGGTGGCATGGTGAATCAGCGCGGGCTCGTCGCCCACGTCGCGCGGATCGCTGTCGCCGAGCACTTCGCGGCAATCATCGGTGCGGCGACCGTAGCCGCGCGACACCACGCCTACCCGAATTCCCCGTGCTTGAAGATGCCGCACGACGGCCATCACGACCGGCGTCTTGCCGGCACCACCCGCGATCACGTTGCCGACCACGATCACCGGCACGCGCACGCGCTCGGTCTTCAGCCATCCCAAGCGATAGAGCAGGCCGCGCACCGCGAACAGCGCGGCATAGACGAGCGACAGCGGCCACAGCAGGCAGGCCAGGAGGCCGCGATGCAGCCAGGCGTCCTGCAGGCGCGAACCCGTATTGCCGACGTTGCTGCCGCTATCTGAAGGCACTCAGTGCCCGGCTTGCGCCGTCGACTGGGCCGCGAAGGTGATCTGCATCAGGCCGGCTCGACGCGCGGCTTCCATCACCGTCACCACGGCCTGGTGCGGGCTGGTCGCGTCGGCGCTGATGATCACCACGCTGTCCTTGCCGCCGGTGGCCGCGGCGGCCAGGGCAGCCGTCACGCTTTCCACGCTGCGGTCGGCCACCGCGTTCTTGTTGACCGAATATCGGCCGTCGGCCGACACCGCGACGATCACTTCCTTCGGATAGTCGCGCTGCGCATCGACGTCCGCCGTGGGCAGCCGCAGTTGCATCTCGGTGAACTTGCTGTAGGTGGTCGACAGCATCAGGAAGATCAGGATCACCAGCAGCACGTCGATGAACGGGATCAGGTTGATCTCCGGCTCGTCGCGCGCGCCGTGGCGGAACTGCATGCGGGCGCGGCTCATTTGCGCAGGGCGTTGAGATGACGGGCGAAGCGCTCGCCGGAGAGTTCGAGATTCAGCAGGTACTCGTCGACCCGGCTGCGGAAATAGCGCCAGAAGATCAGCGTCGGAATGGCGACGATCAGGCCGAAGGCGGTGTTGTAGAGCGCGATCGAGATGCCGTGCGCCAGTTGCGCCGGGTTGCCCGAACCCACCGCGCCGCTGCCCGGCGACTGTGAGCCGAAGATTTCGATCATGCCGATCACGGTGCCCAGGAGCCCCAGCAGCGGGGCGGCGGATGCGATGGTGGCCAGCGCCGGCAGGTAGCGTTCGAGCTTGTGCGCCACGGTACGGCCCGAGGCCTCCATGGCGGCGCGCAGGTCGTCTTCGGTGCAGCGCGGATTGGCGTTCAGCGCGCGCAGGCCGGCGGCCAGCACCTGGCCGAGCATCGAGTTGCGTTCGAGTTTGGTCACGACATCCGGGCCGGGAATGGCTCCGTGCGACGCGGTGATGGTTTCGTCGAGCAGCTTCGGCGGCAGTACCCTCACGGTCTTGAGACTCGTGAAACGTTCTATAACCAGCGCGAGCGCAATGACCGAACAAGCGAGCAAGGGCCAGATCGGCCAACCCGCGGCAACTATGATGGAAAACAAGAAAATCCTCCGGCCCGTAGACTGCAAATGCGCGGCGATTATCCACTGAGCCCACCATCGTCACGCGCCTTGTTTTTGTGTCAGCAAGGACGCACAGATTCTGTGGATAACTTTGTGATTAACCCGCTGCGCAACGCGTCCGGACCCGCATGGGACGGCCTTTTCGCTGGATCGACTGAATTTTGAGCAGCACTTTTTTCAATGAAATCAACAGGTTGCACGAGAAACCGTGCGCCTGTCTCGCCCCGAGGGCTGAAAGCCGGGATCGTGCCGCCCGTTGTGGAAGAGTGGCATCCGGCCGAGCGTGCACTTTGTGAACTTGCGTGAACCGAATTCCGCGCCAGGGCCGCGCGTGTGGGCTGTCGGCGCCTTGTGCCGCGCGGTGGCGGACGCGCTCGACGCGCGTTTCAACCCGGTGTCCGTGCGCGGCGAGATTTCCGGTTTTTCGCGCGCCTCGAGCGGACATTGTTACTTCGCGCTCAAGGACGAATCCGGCCAGCTGCGCTGCGCGATGTTCCGCCGGGCCGCCAGCCTGCTCGATTTTTCGCCGCGCGATGGCGACCAGGTGGAGGTGCGCGGGCGCCTCGCCGTCTACGAGCCTCGCGGCGATCTGCAGCTGGTGGTCGAGAGCCTGCGACGGGCCGGGCAGGGCGCTTTGTTCGAACAGTTCCTGCAGCGCAAGGCGCGCCTGGAGGCCGAGGGCCTGTTCGATCCGGCACGCAAGCGGGCGCTGCCGACCATGCCGCGCTCGATCGGCATCGTCACTTCGCTCGGGGCGGCCGCGTTGCACGACGTGGTTACGGCACTGCGAAGGCGCGTTCCGCATATTCCGGTTGTACTTGCCCCGGCCGCCGTGCAGGGGGCCAACGCACCAGGCGAACTGGTGCGGGCGCTGCTGTCGCTTTATGAGCTCACGCCTGCCGTCGACGTGATCCTTCTGGTGCGCGGCGGCGGCTCCATCGAAGACCTCTGGGCCTTCAACGACGAGACGCTGGCGCGCACCATCGTGCGCAGTCCGGTGCCGCTGGTCAGCGGCGTAGGGCACGAAACCGACTTCACCATCGCCGACTTCTGCGCCGACCTGCGTGCTCCCACGCCCACAGCCGCTGCGGAACTGGTGAGTGCGCCACGCGATGTGTGGCTGGGCGCGCTCGACCTCATCGACGAGCGGCTGGGCGATGCGCTGGGCGCGCGTCTCGACGTGCTCGGGCAGCGCCTGGACCAGGCGGCGGGGCGCCTCGGCCGCCCTTCGGGTCTTGTGACGCGCCAGCAGTTGCGTCTGGCGCACCATGCGCAGCGCCTTCGCTATACGGTGCTGGCCAGGAGGGAGCGCCTGACGCAGGCGCCGCGTTTGATTGCGGCCGACTTTCCTCAGAAGCTCGGGCGCGCGGTGGTGCAGCGGCGCGATCGGCTGGAGCGCGTGGCCTTGCGCATGCGGTTGCTCGATCCGGCACTGGTCTTGCAACGCGGCTATGCGTGGCTGACCGATACAGACGGTCATGCGATCGTCAGCGCAACGCAACTTGCGCCTGGCGATGCGGTGAAGGCGCGTCTCGCCGATGGCGAAGTCGACCTGACCGTCACGCCGGGCGGCGCGACGGGAACACGTCCGACGTCACCTCAATAATTACTTCCTAGAATCCTTCATTCCCACAACCAACCCACGAGAAAAAACCATGGAACATGTGCTCCCACCCCTGCCGTACGCCCTGGACGCGCTGGCGCCCGAGTATTCGAAGGAAACCCTCGAGTACCACTACGGCAAGCACCACAACGCCTACGTGGTGAACCTCAACAACCTGCAGAAGGGCACCGAATTCGAGTCGATGACGCTCGAGGAGATCGTCAAGAAGTCCAGCGGCGGCATCTACAACAACGCCGCCCAGATCTGGAACCACACCTTCTTCTGGAGCTGCATGAAGCCCCAAGGCGGCGGCGCTCCCACCGGCGCGCTGGCCAAGGCCATCGAAGCCAAGTGGGGCAGCTACGACGCCTTCAAGGAAGCGTTCGTGAAGTCGGCCGTGGGCAACTTCGGCTCGGGTTGGACTTGGCTGGTGAAGAAGGCCGACGGCTCGGTGGACATCGTGAACACGGGCGCCGCCGGCACGCCGCTGACCACCGCCGACACCGCGCTGCTGACGGTGGACGTCTGGGAGCACGCCTACTACATCGACTACCGCAACCTGCGCCCGAAGTTCGTCGAGACCTTCCTGGCCAAGCTGGTCAACTGGGACTTCGCCGCCAAGAACTTCGGCTGATCCCGGATTCGTTCAACAAAAAAGCCGACCCATGGTCGGCTTTTTTGTTGGCTATAGACGGTGGATGTTCAGCGCTTGCCGGCTGCGAACAGCTCGCCGCCGAGCTTGGCACCCTTCTTGATGTTCTTCTTGGCGAACCAGCCCTGATTCATCTCGAGCACGTAGCGCACCGGCTCCTGCGAGCAATGCGTGTTCTCGGTCATCGGCTGCATGTCGGCCAGGTTGACGATGCGGCCATCGTCGGCGACGAATGCGGCGGTCAGCGGCAGGATCGTGTTGCGCATCCAGAAGCACTGCGTGGCGGGCTGCTCGAACACGAAGATCATGCCTTCGGCCTGGGGCATTTCCTTGCGGAACATCAGGCCGATTTCACGTTGAAGAGGGGTTTGCGCGACCTGCGCGTCGATCTTGTACAGGCCAACCGACAGTTGCGTGCGCGGCAGTTCGGTCTGGGGTTGCTGCTGGGCATGCGCCGGCATCATGAACGATGCGGACACCAGGAGCAGGGCGGCGAGACGCTTGAGCATCGGACGACTCTTTCAGGGCGGGGCCAGGGCCCGGCCTGGATTAAAAAATACAAACAAAAATGCCCGCTGATGCGGGCATTGCCGGTGAGCGTGGAAGCTTACACCTTCTTGGCAGCGGCCGTGTGGGCCTTGGCCACGTGGCGAACCTTGTGCTTCTTGGCTGCGTGCTTCTTGGCGGAAGCGTGCTTGGCAGCCTTGGCAGCGGGTGCGGGAGCAGCCGTGGTGGGTTCGGCTTGTTGAGCGAAAGCGCCGACGGCGAAGAGACCGGCGACCAGGGCTGCGAGCAGCTTGTTCATGAACATATCCTTTGAAATTCGTTGATCTGGATTGCCCTCCCTGCGGAAGGTAGACATTCAACGAAGGCCGTTCTGCGCGGTTGACAGCAAGGAGACCGATGCAGGCGAAAAAAAAGCGCTCCGAAGAGCGCTTCTTTTATGGGGCCGGCCGAATTACTTCGGGGTGCCGCCTTGGGTCGACTTGCGCTTGACGCTGCCGTCCTTGTTGCGACGACGCTGGTCGCGGGTTTCAGCACGCTTCTCGCCAGAGGCAGCAGCCTTGTCGGCACCGATGGCGCCGCCTTCGGGGGTCTTGGCTTCGTCGCCAGCCGGGCCCTTGACCTGGCCAGCGGGCTTGGCGGCCTTCTTGGTTTCGGCGCGCTGCTGCGACTTGCTATTGGTGGCGTTGCCTTGCTCGGGCGTCGTGCCGGCCGGGTTCTGGGCGTAGGCGCCAGCGGCGAACAGGCCAGCGATCATGACTGCGAGAATTTTGCTCATTGATGATTCCTCTATCGAGAATTGGTTGGAAACGCCTCCCGGCGAGCAGAAGGTCAGCCACTAACGAGGCCATTGGCCCGTCGGTTGACAAACGCTTGCTGATGGGTTGCGTCTAAAATGTACAGCGATTTGTTCGCCGGCTGTACAGCTGAATACGTGCCGTGTCTGAATTCGCTGACAGTTGTCAAAAGTACGTCAATCCCGGAGCCGCTCCCCCTCATGACCAGTTATCAGCACATCAAAGTCCCGACCGAAGGCCAGAAGATCACGGTCAACGCCGACAACTCGCTCAATGTGCCTGACCAACCGATCATCCCTTTCATCGAGGGCGACGGAACCGGCCTGGACATCACGCCGGTGATGCTGAAAGTGGTGGACGCTGCGGTTGCCAAGGCCTACGGCGGCAAGAAGAAGATCCACTGGATGGAGGTCTACGCTGGCGAGAAGTCGACCAAGGTCTATGGCCCCGACGTCTGGCTTCCCGAGGAAACGCTGCACGCCGTGCGCGACTACGTGGTTTCCATCAAGGGTCCGCTGACCACGCCCGTCGGCGGCGGCATCCGTTCGCTGAACGTCGCGCTGCGCCAGGAACTCGATCTCTACGTGTGCCTGCGTCCGATCCAGTATTTCGAGGGCGTTCCGAGCCCGGTGCGCGAGCCGCACAAGACCAACATGGTGATCTTCCGCGAGAACTCGGAAGACATCTATGCAGGCATCGAATTCGAAGCCGAGAGCGACAAGGCCAGGAAGCTCATCAAGTTCCTGCAGGACGAAATGGGCGTCAAGAAGATCCGCTTTCCCAATACCTCGGGCATCGGCGTCAAGCCAGTGTCCAGGGAAGGCACGGAGCGTCTCGTGCGCAAGGCGCTGCAGTACGCGATCGACAACGACAAGCCCAGCGTTACCCTGGTGCACAAGGGCAACATCATGAAGTTCACCGAAGGTGGCTTCCGTGACTGGGGCTACGGCCTGGCCGCCAAGGAATTCGGCGCCGAGCTGATCGACGGCGGTCCGTGGATGAAGTTCAAGAACCCGAGGACCGGCAAGGAAATTACCGTCAAGGACAGCATCGCCGATGCGTTCCTGCAACAGATCCTGCTGCGTCCCGCAGAGTACAGCGTGATCGCCACGCTCAACCTCAATGGCGACTATGTGTCCGACGCCCTGGCCGCGCAGGTCGGCGGCATCGGCATCGCCCCCGGCGCGAACCTGAGCGATACCGTTGCCATGTTCGAGGCGACCCACGGCACGGCCCCCAAGTACGCAGGCAAGGACTACGTGAACCCTGGTTCCGAGATCCTCTCCGCCGAAATGATGCTGCGCCACATGGGCTGGAAGGAAGCCGCCGACCTGATCATCAGCTCGATGGAAAAGTCGATCGCCAGCAAGAAGGTCACGTACGACTTCGCTCGCCTGATGGACGGCGCGACGCAGGTGAGCTGCTCGGGCTTCGGTCAGGTCATGATCGACAACATGTAATTGCTGCGCGCCGCAACGCCCGGCGGCGTGGCGACGGCATGACGAGCCCTTGAACTTCCGGAAGGAATTCAAGGGCTTTTTATTGCTTCTTCAATCGGGGTTTCACCGGCTTTTTTGCCTAAAACTCCTCGCCGGCGCACCTCTGTGGAAATACTGTCGCAACCGCCGCAAACCCCTTGAATTGTCGGATAGGCGCCACCACGTTTTTTTGCTCGGCACGGCGCTTGCACGCTCTATAGAATGATTTTCATGGCAACGAGAATTCCAAAAACTCCCAGTACTCCGCCGGCCCAGAAGCCGGCCGGAGATGACGGAGATTCGGTCGTCCTGGAGCGCCGGCCGCAGAAAACCGCGCCGCCCCAGATGTACCAGGTGGTGATGCTGAACGACGACTACACGCCAATGGAGTTCGTGATCGTCGTGCTGCAGGAATATTTCAGCAAGGACCGCGAAACCGCGACCCAGATCATGCTCAAGATCCACCTCGATGGCCGGGGCGTCTGTGGGGTCTATTCCCGCGACATGGCCGCCACCAAGGTCAACCAGGTAATGGAAGCCGCCCAGCAGGCGGGGCATCCACTGCAGTGCGTCAGTGAACCTGTTGCATGAACCAGTTGAATTGCGCAAGCTCCAACCCATCTGAGAACTTATTTACAGCAAGGCAAAAGGAAATCACATGATTGCCCAGGAACTGGAAGTCAGCTTGCACATGGCCTTCGTCGAGGCCCGGCAGCAACGCCACGAGTTCATCACCGTGGAACATCTGCTGCTCGCTTTGCTGGACAACCCGAGCGCCGCGGAAGTTCTGCGCGCCTGCTCGGCCAACGTCGACGACCTGCGGGCGTCGCTCACCAACTTCATCAAGGACAACACGCCCCAGGTGGCGGGTACCGACGATGTAGACACCCAGCCCACCCTGGGTTTCCAGCGCGTGATCCAGCGCGCCATCATGCATGTGCAGTCCACCGGCAACGGCAAGAAGGAAGTCACCGGCGCCAACGTGCTGGTCGCGATCTTCGGCGAGAAGGACTCGCACGCCGTGTACTACCTGCACCAGCAGGGCGTCACCCGCCTCGACGTGGTCAACTTCATCGCCCACGGCATCAAGAAGAGCGATCCGCCTGAAGCCGTCAAGGGCAGTGGCGAAGCTCCCTCGGGCGAAGGCGAAGAGGGCGGCGGCGAACGCAACGAGAAGGCTTCGCCGCTCGAGCAGTTCACGCAGAACCTCAACCAGATGGCCAAGGACGGCAAGATCGATCCGCTGATCGGCCGCGAGTACGAGGTCGAGCGCGTCATCCAGATCCTGTGCCGCCGGCGCAAGAACAACCCGCTGCTGGTCGGTGAGGCCGGCGTGGGCAAGACCGCCATCGCCGAGGGCCTCGCGTGGCGCATCACGCAGGGCGACGTGCCCGAGATCCTGGCCGAGTCGAACGTGTTCTCGCTCGACATGGGCGCGTTGCTGGCCGGCACCAAGTACCGCGGCGATTTCGAACAGCGCCTGAAGGGCGTGCTCAAGTCGCTGAAGGACAAGCCGAACGCCATCCTCTTCATCGACGAGATCCACACCCTGATCGGTGCGGGCGCTGCCTCGGGCGGCACGCTCGACGCTTCGAACCTGCTCAAGCCGGCGCTCTCCAGCGGCCAGCTCAAGTGCATCGGCGCGACCACCTTCACGGAATACCGAGGCATCTTCGAAAAAGACGCGGCCCTGTCGCGTCGTTTCCAGAAGGTCGACGTGGTCGAGCCTTCGGTGCAGGAAACCGTCGACATCCTGAAGGGCCTGAAGTCGCGCTTCGAGGAACACCATGGCGTGAAGTACGCCGTGGCGGCCCTGCAGGCCGCGGCCGAGCTCAGCGCCAAGTACATCAATGACCGTCACCTGCCCGACAAGGCCATCGACGTCATCGACGAAGCCGGCGCCGCCCAGCGCATCCTGCCGCCGAGCAAGCGCAAGAAGACCATCAGCAAGACCGAAGTCGAGGAAATCGTCGCGAAGATCGCGCGCATTCCCCCGGCCAACGTCAGCAACGACGACCGCAGCAAGCTGCAGACCATCGAGCGCGACCTCAAGAGCGTGGTGTTCGGCCAGGACAAGGCACTCGAAGTGCTGGCCTCCGCGGTCAAGATGGCGCGTTCGGGCCTCGGCAAGGGCGACAAGCCGATCGGCTCGTTCCTGTTCTCCGGCCCCACGGGCGTCGGCAAGACCGAAGCGGCGAAGCAGCTCGCCTACATCATGGGCATCGAGCTGATCCGTTTCGACATGTCGGAGTACATGGAGCGTCACGCGGTGAGCCGCCTGATCGGCGCGCCCCCGGGCTACGTCGGTTTCGACCAGGGTGGCCTGCTGACCGAGGCTGTCACGAAGAAGCCGCACGCGGTGCTGCTGCTCGACGAAATCGAGAAGGCGCACCCGGACATCTTCAACGTGCTGCTGCAGGTCATGGACCATGGCACGCTGACCGACAACAACGGACGCAAGGCCGACTTCCGCAACGTCATCATCATCATGACGACGAACGCGGGCGCCGAGACCATGAACAAGGCGACCATCGGCTTCACCAACCCGCGCCAGGCGGGCGACGAAATGGGCGACATCAAGCGCCTGTTCTCGCCCGAATTCCGCAACCGGCTGGACGCCATCGTCAACTTCAAGGCGCTCGACGAACAGGTCATCCTGCGCGTTGTCGACAAGTTCCTGCTGCAGCTGGAAACCCAGCTCAGCGAGAAGAAGGTGGAAGTCACCTTCAGCGACAAGCTGCGCAAGCACCTGGCGAAGAAGGGCTTCGATCCGCTGATGGGCGCACGTCCGATGCAGCGCCTGATCCAGGACACGATCCGTCGTGCACTGGCCGACGAGTTGCTGTTCGGTCGCCTGACCGACGGTGGCCGCCTCGAAGTCGACCTCGATGACAAGGACGAAGTGCTGCTCGACATCCAGCCGCTTCCGAAGAAGGAGGGCAAGTCCAAGCCCGAAGCCGAGGAAGCAGCGGCAGGCTGATCCCTTGCGGTTCCTGAAATGAAGCCAAAGGCCGGTAGCATCGCTACCGGCCTTTTTCTTTGGGCCCGCCCATATCGAATCACCGTCACAGCCGCCCCAGCCGCCTCTCGCCTTGATCCTCCCCGAACTCAGCCACGAATGGAAAACCGGCCTCTCCCTCGCGTGGAGCGGCTACATCGCGGTGTTGTCGGTCTGGATCGTGATGCAGAAGCGCGCGCCGGTGTCGACGATGAGCTGGATCCTCTCGCTGGCGCTGCTGCCGTTCGCGGGCTTTGTCGTCTACTACTTCCTCGGGCCGCAGCGGCTGAAGAAGCAACGCCTGAAGCGCCTGCGAAGCCGCGCCAGTGCCTTCGCCCAGGCCGATGTGGCGCGGCTGCGCGACGCCGCGCAGAACGCCCCGCCTGCGCTGCAGCAGATGGCCAAGCTGGGCACGGCCACCTGCGGGCTGCCTGTTTCCAGCGCGCTCGACGTCGAGCTGCTCTCCGGCGGCGCGCGCACCTTCGACGCGATCTTCGACGCGGTGCGCGCCGCGCAGAACCACATCCACCTCGAGTACTACATCTTCGAGCCCGACCGCATCGGCACCGCGCTGCGCGACCTGCTGATCGAGCGCGCGAAAGAGGGCATCACGGTGCGCCTGCTGATCGATGCGCTGGGCTCCAAGCGCATCGGCCGCAGGTTCATGGCGCCCATGCTGGAGGCGGGCGTCGAGGTGGCGCTGTTCCACGACACCAAGATCGGCCGCCGCCTGCGCCCGGTGACCAACTACCGCACCCACCGCAAGATCGTGGTGTGCGACGGCCGCATCGGCTTCACGGGTGGCGTGAACATCACCGACGAGGAAGACAAGCGCACCAATCCCGACGCGTATCACGACGTGCACCTGCGCATCGAAGGCAGCGCTGTTCGCTGGCTGCAGACCACCTTCCTCGAAGACTGGACCTACGCCACCGGCGAAGACCCGCGCGGCATGGACGATGCCCTGAACGCCATGCTGCCGCAGCTGGAGGCAGGCGACATTCCCGTGCAGATCGTCACCAGCGGCCCCGACAGCCCCATGGAGGCCATCCATCGCATGCACGTCGAGGCCATCCATTCGGCCACGCACCGCGCCTGGCTCACCACGCCGTACTTCGTGCCCGGCGAGCCCGCGCTGATGGCGCTGACGAGTGCCGCGCTGCGCGGCGTCGACGTGCGCCTGCTGGTGCCGCGCCGCAGCGACTCGGCCATCGTGAGCGCCGCCGCGCGCTCGTACTTCGACGAACTCATCGCCGCCGGCGTGAAGGTGTGGGAGTACAAGGCGCGCATGCTCCATTCCAAGACCCTGGTGGTCGACGACCATTGCGCGATGATCGGCACCGCCAATTTCGACAACCGCAGCTTCCGCCTCAACTTCGAGGTCTGCGCGGTGGTCTATGGCCCCGAGCTGACCCGGCCGCTGGCGGCGCAGTTCGAGACCGACCTGCACAGCTCCGGCGCGGTGCGCGGCAACCGGCGCCAGGGTTTCTGGCGCCGCCTCGGCGACGCGATCGCACGCCTGTTTTCACCCTTGCTCTGAATGAACCACACCTTTCTCTGGCACGACTACGAAACCTTCGGCGCGGTGCCCCGTCGCGATCGTCCTTCGCAGTTCGCGGCCATCCGCACCGATGCCGAGCTCAACGAGGTCGGCGAGCCGCTGATGATCTACTGCAAGCCCGCGCCGGACTACCTGCCCAGTCCCGAGGCCTGCCTCATCACCGGCATCACGCCGCAGGTGTGCCTGGAGCGCGGCATTCCCGAACACGAGTTCGCCGCCCAGATCGAGAAGGCTTTCTCGCAGCCCGGCACCATCGGTGTGGGCTACAACACCATCCGCTTCGACGACGAGGTCACGCGCTTCCTGTTCTGGCGCAACCTGATCGACCCGTACGCGCGCGAATGGCAGAACGACTGCGGCCGCTGGGACCTGCTCGACGTGGTGCGCCTCACGTATGCGCTGCGCCCGGACGGCATCGAGTGGCCGAAGAAGGAAGACGGCAAACCCAGCTTCAAGCTCGAAGACCTGGCGCGCGCCAACGGCCTGCTGCATGAGTCGGCGCACGATGCCTTGTCGGACGTGCGCGCCACCATCGCGTTGGCCCGCCTCATCCGCGACAAGCAGCCCAAGCTGTTCGACTTCGCACTCGGCCTCCACAAGAAGGACCGTGTCGCCACCGAACTCGGCCTGCCCGCGACGCGCGAGACCGCCAAGCCCTTCCTGCACGTCTCGGGCATGTTCCCGGTCGAGCGCGGCTGCCTGGCCGTGATGTGGCCGCTGGCGAGCCACCCCACCAACAAGAACGAGCTGCTGGCCTGGGACCTGGCCCATGACCCCAGCGAACTGCGCGACGTCGATGTCGAGACGCTGCGCCTGCGCCTCTTCACCCGCACGGCCGACCTGCCCGAGGGCGTGGTGCGCCTGCCGATCAAGGGCGTGCATCTCAACAAGTCGCCGATGGTGGTTGGCAACCTGCGCACGCTCGCGGCGCCGATGGCCGAGCGCTGGGGCGTCGATCTCGAGGCGGCGATGCGCCACGCAGCCATCGCGCGCGACCTGCCCGACATGAGCGCCATCTGGTCGCAGGTCTACGCCCGGCCCAAGGAGGCCACGCCCGACGTCGACGAAGACCTCTACGGTGGCTTCGTCGGCAACGCCGACCGGCGCCGGCTGAACCAGCTGCGCGGCCTCTCGCCCGAGGAGCTGGCGAAGGATCGCACCGGCTTCGACGATGGCCGGCTCGACGAGATCCTCTTCCGCTATCGCGCGCGTAACTGGCCCGAACTGCTGAACGAGGACGAGACCGAGCGATGGGAAGCCCTGCGCGTGGCCAGGCTCTTCAAGGGCGAGGGCGGGGCGCGCACCATCGAAATGCTCTTCAGCGAGGTCGACGCGCTCTCCGAGAACGCCGACGAGCGCGGAGAGGAAATCCTCGGCGCGCTCTACGAATACGCCGAGGCCATCGCGCCCGAGGCCTGACCCACCACCCGAGCGCACAGCCATGAGCCTGACGATCAACGCCGAACTCTCGAAGGGGCTCGAAGGCTACGGGCTCTTCCTGTCGGAGAGTTGCCTGCTGCCGATGCCGTTCCGCTTCGAGACACCGGTGCGCATCTGGCACTCGGCGCAGCTGCATGGCGGCTGCTCCGTGGGCGCCTATTCGAGCATCTCGCCCGGCACGCTGCTCGTCGACGTGCGCATCGGGCGCTATTGCTCCATCGGCGACGGCGTGCAGACCCTGTCGGACCATCCCGCCGACTGGTTCACCACGCACATGCTGGCCTACGCGCCGAATTTTCCCGAGCCGTACCGGCACCAGTCGGTCGGCCAGTTTCCGTCGCATTCGCCGGTGACCATCGGCAACGACGTGTGGATCGGCTCGCGCGTCAGCCTCAAGAGCGGCATCACCATCGGAGACGGCGCGGTGATCGGCGCGGGCGCGATCGTCACGCGCGACGTGGCGCCTTTCACCGTCGTGGGCGGCGTGCCGGCGCGGGTCATCCGCCAGCGCTTTCCCGACGCGCTCGCCGAGCGCATCCGCGCCTGCCCCTGGTGGGACTGGGACCTGCGCACGCTGGCGCTCGACTGGCAGCGCCCGCAAGAGGCCCAGTCGATGCTCGAGGAGGCCGTTGCCGAAAACCGCCTTTCGCGCTGGAATCCCGGCTGGCGGCTGCTCGACCGCGGCCAGCCGCCCGCCGAGGGTCAGCCCGCGCCGCTGGTTCTTCTGCCGGGCTGAAAACGATGCAAGGAGGTGTTCGCATGACGACGTCGGCCACTTTGTCTCCTCTACGCGCCGCGCTGGCCGTCGCAGCGGCGGCCCTGGCCCTGGCCGGCTGCGGCACCTTGCCGCCACCGGGCTCCGGCGGCGCCGGCAGGGCCTGCGGCAGCGGCTTCGAGACCTTCGAGCGCGACACGCTCTATTTCGGCCGCGCCATCCCCTCGGGTGGCCAGGTGTCGGACGCCGAGTGGACTGCCTTCCTGGACGGCACCGTGACGCCGGCCTTCCCGCAGGGCCTGACTGTGATCGATGCGGCGGGTCAGTGGCGCGGCGTGTCGGGCGAGGTGGTGCGCGAGCGCTCCAAGCTGGTCGTGCTGGTGCATGCGCGCAGCGAGAAGGACGACGCGGCCATCACCGCCATCGTCGGCGCCTACCGCCAGCGCTTCGCGCAGGAGGCCGTGCTGCAGGAGAGGCAGGCCGTCTGTGTCCGTTTCTGAAGCTTTGCCGCGAGATCGCAGCCTCGTACGCCGCCTGAGCGCGGCCGATGCCGAGGCCTATCGCGCTGTGATGCTCGATGCCTACGCCACGCATCCCAGCGCCTTCACTTCCACTTTGGAAGAGCGCGCCGCCTTGCCGCTGAGTTGGTGGATGCAGCGCCTCGGCGCCGCAGACGGTGGAGCGAACAGCGAAAGCGTGGTCTACGGCGCATTCGATGATGACGGCGCACTGGTCGGCGCGGCCGGCCTGAGCTTCGAGACGCGGCAGCGAACGAGCCACAAGGCCACGCTGTTCGGCATGTCGGTGAAGGCGTCGGCGCGCCGTGCCGGTTTCGGCCGCCGGCTGGTGCTGGCCTTGCTCGACCACGCACGCGCGCATGGCGGCCTGCGGCTGGTGCAGCTCACGGTCACCGAAGGCAACGAGGCGGCACGGAAGCTCTATGAAGACTGCGGCTTCCGTGTCTTCGGCGTCGAGCCGCTGGCAATCGCCGTCGACGACGCGTTGCTCGCGAAGGTCCACATGTGGTGCGACCTCGAAGCGCCCGCATCCTGATCGGGAGCGGGCAGGCCGGCTTTCACACCGGCTGCGTTTCGACGGCCGGCAACCCGCTCAGGTCTTGCGACCACGCCAGCGCCGAGCGGCACTAGATCCGCCGGCGAGGAGGCAGCAGGGCACGCTGCGCCAGGGGACCGATGCGAAGCGAATAGCTGGGTGGCGCGTCGGTGTCGGCACTCGCATGGATCGGCGTGCCGCAGGTTCCGCAGAAGCTCTGCCGCCGGCGCGCGCCGCTGTCGACCGTCTTCACGTAGGTCCTGGGCATGCCGCTCAGCAGGTGGAAGCCGGAGGCCGGCACCGTCACCGACACGCGGTAGGCCGTGCCCGAGAGAACCTGGCAATCGGAGCAGTTGCAAAGTCCGACCTTGTCCGGATCGACCTCGGCTTCATACGTGATCTCGCCGCAGTGGCAGGCGCCTTGGACTTTCATGCGAACTCCTGGTGAGGTGATTCGGGCATCGTAGAAAGGGCCGGTTCGGGGCGCAATGGCTGCCGTCCGGCTTTGCCGCAGGCCATTTCCCGCAGCCGCGCGGCTTGCGGCGCGGCCACGTATGCTCCCCGGATGGACGCCAATTCCGCCGCGCTAGCCGACTTCGCCACGCGCCACCGCAAGCTCTTCGTGCTCACCGGCGCCGGGTGCAGCACCGAATCGGGCATTCCCGACTACCGGGACGTCGACGGCGAATGGAAGCGCCCATCGCCCGTCACCTACCAGGCCTTCATGGGCGAGGAGTCCACGCGCAAGCGCTACTGGGCACGCAGCCTGATCGGCTGGCCGACCATGGCCGGCGCCCGTCCGGGGCAGGCGCATCGCGCGCTGGCACGGCTGGAAGAGGCGGGCCGCGTGGGCCTGCTGCTCACGCAGAATGTCGACGGCCTGCACGAGGCCGCCGGCAGCCGGGGCGCCATCGACCTGCATGGCCGCATCGACACCGTGCGCTGCATGGGTTGCGAGCGGCGCACGCCGCGCTCCGATCTGCAGCTCGAACTGCGCCGGCGCAACCCGCGCTGGGCCGAACTGGAAGCCCGCGCCGCGCCGGACGGCGACGCCGACCTCGAAGGCCGCGATTTCTCCACCTTCGACGTGCCCGCCTGCCCGCACTGCGGCGGCCTGCTCAAGCCCGACGTGGTGTTCTTCGGCGAGAGCGTGCCGAAGGAGCGCGTCACGGCCGCCTTCGCGGCGCTGGAAGAGGCCGACGCGGTGCTCGTGGCCGGCTCGTCGCTGATGGTGTATTCGGGCTTCCGCTTCGTGCAGGCGGCGGCCGCGGCCGGCAAGCCCGTGGCGGCGGTGAATCTCGGCCGCACGCGGGCCGACCCGCTGCTTTCGCTGAAGATCGAACGCCCGGTGGGCGAGGCCCTGTCCGAACTCGCGCGGCAACTGGCGCCGCAGCCTCGGCAGCAGGACGCCGCCGCCTAGCTCCGGCCCGGCGCGCCGCGCAAGGGCAGCGACCGGATGAACGCATCCACCGCCGCCGTGTAGGCGCCCGGAAGCCCCAGCTCGGCGTTGATCTGCGCGTGCGACAGGTCTTGCGGCACCACTTCGGCGCGGCTGCCGGTGGCGGCGATCCGCGCCGCGAACTCCCGGGCCTGCGAGCACGAGCCGTCGCGGCGCTGGGTGGAACACACCAGCAGCATCGGCGGCGCACCGCGCGCGAGCGCGTCGGTGGGCGACACGGTGCGCCAGTAGGCGGGGTCGCTGCCGAAGACGCGGTCGTAGAAAGGCATGTGGCGACGCCGCATCAGCGCCGCGGTGTCCAGCGCGGCACTGTCGAGCGCCACGGCGCCCAGCCATGGCCTGGCGCCTTGCTGCCGCGCGATGTCGGGCGAGGCACTGAGCAGCGCGACGAGGTGCGCACCGGCCGAATGGCCCATGAGGACGAAATGGCCAGCGTCGCCGCCCCACGAGGGCGCGCTCGCCTGCGCTGTGGCCACCGCACGCGCGACGTCCTGCGCCTGCTGCATCACGTCGGCCTGCGGCACGAAGCGATAGCCCACCGACACGAGGATGAAGCCCTGGTCACGCACCCAGTGCGCGACCTTCTGATTCACCACCGACGCGGCGGCCTTGTCGCCGAACATCCACGCGCCGCCGTGGACCATCACCAGCACCGGCGCGCCTTGCGCGTTCGGCGGCAGGTAGACGTCCATGCGCTGCCGCGCGTCGGAGCCGTAGGGCTGGTCCGCGAGCAGGCGCACCCCGTCGGGCGTCTGCTGCGCCATGGCCGGCGAAAGCGCCAGCATGAGCAGCCATGCCATGCAGATTCGAGCAAGACGCTTCATGAGTGGGCTCCCGGTGAACCGATGCGGTTCGGGATTTTCGCGCCGCAGCCCTTTCGGCGGGCTGACCGTTGCGCTCAACCGGCGTGCTTCGGAGCCATCCAGCTCGTCGACGCGCCGCGGCCCGCGAGATGCAGGCTGGCCGTGGCGGGCGGCGTTTCCGCCAGCAGACGTCCCTTGCGGAACACCTTGAGCCGAGCGGCGCGCAGCCGGATCGCCTCGACCGGATCGCGCGCCTGCAGCAGCACGAAGCTCGCGTCGCAGCCGGCCTGGAGGCCGTAGTTCTCCAGGTGCATCACGCGCGCGGCATTCGTCGTCACCGCCTCGAAGCATTGGCGGATGCCGTCCTGGCTCGTCATCTGCGCCACGTGCAGGCCCATGTGCGCCACCTCGAGCATGTCGCCCGAGCCCATGCCGTACCAGGGGTCCATCACGCAGTCGTGGCCGAAGGCGACGTTCACGCCGGCCGCCATGAGCTCCGGCACGCGCGTCATGCCGCGGCGCTTGGGGTAGGTGTCGTGGCGGCCCTGCAGGGTGATGTTGATCAGCGGGTTGGACACCACCGACACGCCGCTCTGCGCGATCAGCGGCAGCAGCTTGCTCACGTAGTAGTTGTCCATCGAGTGCATCGAGGTGCAGTGCGAGCCCGTCACACGGCCCTGCAGCGCCAGGCGCTGGGTCTCGAAGGCCAGCGTCTCGATGTGGCGCGAGAGCGGGTCGTCCGACTCGTCGCAATGCATGTCGACCAGCTTGCCGCGCGCCGCGGCGATCTCGCACAGCAGCTTCACGCTCGCCGCGCCCTCGGCCATGGTGCGCTCGAAGTGCGGGATGCCGCCGACCACGTCCACACCCTTGTCGAGGGCGCGCTCCAGGTTTTCGACGCCGCCTGGCGAGCGCAGCACGCCGTCCTGCGGAAAGGCGACCAGCTGCAGGTTCAGGTAGGGCGCGACCTTTCGCTTCACCTCCAGCAGCGCATCGACCGCGAGCAGGCTCGGGTCGCTGGTGTCGACGTGGGAGCGCACGGCCAGCAGCCCCTTGGCCACTGCCCAGTCGCAATAGGCCAGCGCGCGCTCGATGAGCGCATCGGCCGTCAGCAGCGGCTTCAGCTCGCCCCATAGCGCGATGCCTTCGAGCAGCGTGCCGCTCTGGTTGACGCGCGGCAGGCCGTAGCTCAGCGTGGCGTCCATGTGGAAGTGCGGGTCGACGAAGTGGGGCGAGAGCAGCAGGCCCTGCGCGTCCAGCTTTTCGTGAGCAGGCGCATCGAGGCCCTGCGTGACTTCGGCGATGCACCCGTCCTGCACGGCGACCGACATGCCGGTGCGGCCGTCGGGGAGGGTGGCGTTGGTGATGAGGAGGTCGAGCATCGTGGCGGCCTTTTCTTGTTCCTCGCGAGGCTATCGGAGAGCCCAGCGGTTGTTCCGGTTGTGGATGTAGATGTACACGTTGTCGCTGCGGTCGCGGGCGACGCCGGTGCTGCCCCATGGGAATGTGGCCGAGGTGCCGGAAACGCCCATGGAGGCCAGCCAGCGCTCGTGGAAACGGCACCGCTGGTCGACGCTGCCGTAGAAGTCGGCGTCCTCGAGCTTGCGCAACTCGAGTGTCGTGAGACTGAGGAAGCAGCTGACCAGCAGCAGTTCCTCGAAGCGCAATTCCAGCTGAACGGTCATGTCGCCGGTTGTCGTGGTCGCGCGGGCGAACACGCAATCGACGAACCGGCCCTCGACTTGCACGGTCTGGGCCGTCTGCGCGAAGGAGGGCGGCAGGCTGTCGGCGCGGGTGTCGATGCCGGCCACGATCCCGGCCGCCGAGAGACGGCCGTTCGTCGTGTCCAGATGGAGCTCCGCGTTCACCTCATCGCCCGGATGCCGGCGCTTCAGCGCGTGTTCTGCGCCCGGAACCGGTATTGCCCCGGTGCCGGCCCGACCTCGATGGTCACGCGGCGCAGCTTCTCGTCGTGCCCCGAGTCGGCCTTCGCGGTGACGACGATGCCGCGCGGCGTGGCGCGGCAGGTGAGGTCGGACAACGAGATTTCCGCATGGTCGTTGTCGAGTTCGTCGATAGCCACCGTGTGGTCGGCGCGCAGGCTGCCGTTGGCGTCGCGGCTCATCCATTGCACGTAGAGGAACGACTGCGCGTACTGCTCGGCGTGCACCACGCGGTAGGTGCCTTGGTGGTCCTTGCCCCAGGTGCCGCACATCTGCACCCAGGTCACCGCGTCGGCCGTGCTGAAGGCTTCGTAGCCGTAGTTCATGCCCAGTGCGTGGGCGCCGTTGCCGCCCGATCCCAGCAATGCCAGCAATGCCGCGAGCAGTGCGCCTCGCGCGGCGGTGGCGGTCCTCGTGGTCATCAGCGTTCCCCCTTGCGGTACGGTTTCATCAGTGCTTGCGGGTAGCTCGCCTTGCGCGCCACCAGCACCAGCGCCAGGATCGACAGCAGGTAGGGCAGCATCAGGTAGAGCTGGTAGGGCAGCACGGCGTCGCCGGATTGTTGCAGCCGCAGCTGCAGCGCGTCGAAGAAGGCGAACAGCAGCGCGCCCAGCAGGGCCTTGCCCGGCCGCCAGGAGGCGAACACCACCAGCGCCACGCAGATCCACCCACGGCCGTTCACCATGTTGAAGAAGAAGGCGTTGAAGGCCGACAGCGTGAGAAAGGAGCCCGCCATGCCCATCAGCGCCGAGCCGGCGACGATGGCGCCGGTGCGCGTGGCCGCGACCGACACGCCCTGGCTCTCGGCCGCCTGCGGGTTCTCGCCGGCCATGCGAAGCGCGAGGCCCAGCGGCGTGCGATACAGCACCCAGCCGACCACCGGCACCAGCAGCAGCGCGAACAGCGTGAGCGCGGTCTGCGCATTGAGGATGGGGATGGGCAGCCAGTCCATCGGCGCGAAGGGCGTGATGGTCGGCGGCGTATTCACCTTCGGAAAGCTCACGCGGTAGCCGAAGTAGCTCAGCGCGGTCGCCAGCAGCGTGATGCCCAGCCCCGAGACGTGCTGCGAGAGCGCCAGCCCGACGGTCAGGAACGCATGCAGCAGCCCGAAAACCATGCCCGCGAGCGCGGCCACGGCCACGCCCACCCACAGCGGCGCACCGGCGTACACCGCGAGCCAGCCGGTGAAGGCGCCCGCGACCATGATCCCTTCTATGCCGAGGTTGAGCACGCCCGCGCGTTCGCACAGCAGCACGCCGAGCGTGCCCAGCACGAGCGGCGTGGCGATGCGCAGCACCGCGACCCAGAAGGATGCATTGGCGAGGATGTCGAGGAGGTCGCTCATCTACTTCTTCAGCTTGATCTGGTACTGCGTGAGCAGCGTCGCGACCAGCACCGCGATCAGCGAGGCCGCGACGATCACGTCGGCGATGTACGTCGGCACGCCCACCGCGCGGCTCATGGTGTCGGCGCCCACCAGCACGCCCGCCACGAACACTGCCGCGGCGATCACGCCCAGCGGGTGCAGCCCCGCCAGCATCGCGATCACGATGCCGGTGTAGCCATAGCCCGGCGACATGTCGAGCGTGACGTAGCTTGTGCGACCCGCCACCTCGATGGCGCCGGCAAGGCCTGCCAGCGCGCCCGAGAGCAGCGCCACCATCACCACCGTGCGCGTCACCGGCACGCCGGCAAAGGCGGCAGCGCGCGCGTTCGCACCCACGGCGCGGATGTCGAAGCCGAGCACCGTGTACTTGAAGATCGCCCACACCATCACCGCGAGCGACACGGCCCAGAGCAGGCCGGTGTGCACCCGCGTCTGCGCGATGAGCTTGCCCAGCTCCAGGTCGGACTGCAGCGATACGCTCTGCGGCCAGCCCATCGCGGTCGGGTCCTTCATCGGCCCGTCGAGCAGGGCCGACACGCCGAGCAGCACGATGAAGTTGATCAGCAGCGTGGTCACGACCTCGTCCACGCCCAGCCTGTTCTTCATGAGCGCCGGGCCCAGCAGCATCAGCGCGCCGGCAATGGCTGCGGCAAGCATCATCAGCGGGAAGAGCAGCCACGGCGACAGCTCGAAGCCGGTGCCGCCATGCATGCCGCCCACCGCCACCGCAGCCAGTGCGCCGGCATAGAGCTGGCCCTCGGCGCCGATGTTGAAGAGCCGCGCCTTGAAGGCGACCGTGGCCGCCAGCCCGGTGAGGATCAGCGGGATCACGCGCGTCAGCGTCTCGCTCCATGCGAACACAGAGCCGAAGCCGCCCTGCAGCAGCAGCGCGTAGGTGCGGCCGACCGGCGCGCCGGCCCACAGCACCAGCAGCGCGCTGATCGCCATGGTGAAGACGATCGCGCCGATGGGCGCGAGCACCAGCGCCGTGCGCGAGGTCTCGTGGCGTCGTTCGAGCCGCATCATGACGAGGCTCCCTTGTCGGCCTGGGATGCCGATGCCGCGCCGGCCATCGCCAGCCCGATGGCCTCGCGCGTCCATGCCGCCGCCGGGCGTGCTTCGCCCAGGTGGCCGCCGTGCATCACCGCCACGCGGTCGCCGAGCGCGAGCACTTCGTCGAGGTCGTCGGAAATCACCAGCACGGCCGCGCCGGCGTCGCGCGCAGCGATCAGCTGCTGCTGCACATAGGCGACGGCGCCGATGTCCAGGCCCCAGGTGGGCTGGTGCGCGACGATCAGGCGCGGCGCGCGGTTCGGATACTTCCTGTCCTGCTCGTTGCCCTTCGCCGGTTCCGGCTGCTCGGGCGAGAGCAGGGCGCGGCCGAGGATCAGCTTCTGCATGTTCCCGCCCGAGAGCGAGCGTGCCGGAGCCATCAGGCCGGCGCCGCGCACGTCGAAGGCCTTCTCGATGCGCCGCGCATGGAGCCGGGCGGCGGCGCGCTTCACGATCCACGACCAGCGCGAGAACACCGGACTGCGCAGACGTTCGGACACCGCGTTCTCCCACACCGGCAGGTCGCCGACCACGCCGACCGCATGCCGGTCTTCCGGTATGCGCGCGACGCCGCGCTGCACCAGCCGGGCAGGCGAGGGCGGCAATGCACGGCCCATGAGCTGCGCCGTGCCCGAACTGGCGCGGCGCGTGCCGCACAGCAGCTCGGCCAGCGCCACCTGGCCATTGCCGGAGACGCCCGCGATGGCGGTGATTTCCCCGGCGCGCAGCGTCAGGGACACCTCGCGCAGCCGGTCGCGCCCGTCGCCCTTGGCGGAGGCCGCGGTGCTCACGTGGTCGAGCACGCAGACCGCGTCGCCCACCGACCTGGCGGGGCGGCGCTGCGGCGCCTCGACCGCATGCCCGACCATCCATAGCGCAAGCTGTGCCTGCGTGGTGTCGGCGGTGCGGGCCTCGGCCACGAGTTTGCCGCCGCGCAGCACGGCGATGCGGTGCGACACGCGCAGCACCTCGTCGAGCTTGTGGCTGATGAAGATCACCGACAGGCCCTGCGCCACCATCTGCGCAAGCGTGGCGAAGAGCGCCTCGCTTTCCTGCGGCGTGAGCACGGCGGTCGGCTCGTCGAGGATCAGGATTCGCGCGCCGCGATACAGCGCCTTGAGGATTTCCACCCGCTGGCGCTCGCCGACCGACAGGCTTCCCACGAGCGCGTCAGGCTGCACCGGCAGCCCGAAGCGCCGGGCCACGTCGAGCAGCCGCTCGCGCGCGGCCGTACGGCTGGACACCGGGCGCCACAGCGGCTCGGTGCCCATCATCACGTTGTCGAGCACGCTGAGGTTGTCGGCCAGCGTGAAGTGCTGGTGCACCATGCCCACGCCCGCGGCCAGCGCCGCCCTGGGGTTGCCCGGCGGCAGCGGCGCGCCGAAGACCTCGATGCCGCCCTCGTCGGCGACGTAGTGGCCGAAAAGAATGGACATCAGCGTGGACTTGCCAGCGCCGTTCTCGCCGAGCAGTGCCAGCACCTCGCCCGACTTCAGGTCGAGCGAGACAGCGTCGTTGGCGACGAGGCTGCCGAAGCGCTTGGTGATGCCCTGAAGGCGGAGAACGGTGGCCCTTGCTCCCTCCTCGGAGGGGAGCGGAGACGAAGGCGCCGTCACTTCCATGCGGCCAGGAAGGCCAGCATGACCTTGGCGGAGTTGTCCGCCGCGATGCCCATGAAGGTGCCCATCTCGTTCTCGCCGTCGCCGCCGCCCGCGAGGTCGCTGAGCGAGCGGAAGGCGATGAAGGGCACGCCGTTGCTGTAGGCGACCATGCCCACGGCGGCGGTCTCCATGTCGAGCACGTTGGCCTGGAAGGTCTTGTAGGTGTATTCGCGGTAGGCCTTGTTGTCCATGAAGGCCTGGCCCGAGACGCCGTTGCCGCCCACCACCAGTTGGGGCTTGCGCGGCAGGCACTTGCCGGCGCTGCAGTTGGCGAGGTCGACGTTGCGGATGCTGCGCGCCACCTCGAGCATCTTCGGATCGGCCTCGAACCAGAACTTGCGCTGGATCTCGGGGCGCGCCGCCGAGCGCACCTCTACCGGGCGCGGGAACATCATCCCGAAGTTGGGCAGCGTGGCGTCGGTGATGAAGGGCGGCGCAACGTACTTGCCGGGCGAGGTCTCGCGCGCCATCAGCACTTCGAGATACTGGCCCCACTGCGCCGGCACGGTGACGTCGCCCACGTGCAGCGACGGGTTCACGCCGCCCGCGATGCCGCTGAACACGATGTTCGTCACGCGGAAGCGGTTGAGCACCAGCTGCGTGTTCATCGTCGCGTTCGTCATGCTGATGCCCGAGAGGAACAGCACGACCGGCTTGCCTTCCAGCGTGCCGGTGGTGAACTCCACCCCGTTCACGCTGTGCTTCACCGGGCCCTGCAGGCGCGTCAGCAGCAGCTTGAGCTCCGGCTCGAAGGCCGAGAGCACCGCGATGCGCGGCGTGTCGTCGAGCCGGGTGCTGCTGTTGATGGCGACGGCGCCGCCCTTGTAGACACCCACGCAGCCGCTCAGGCCGAAGGCCAGCGCACCGGCAGCGAGAACGGAGCGCCAGCGGATCGTCGTCGTCATCGGCATCCTCACTTCGCCGTCGACTTGGGCTGCGAGTCGTCCACCTTCACGGTGAACTTGCCCGAGAGGATGTCGGCCTGCTTGGCCTTCACCTTGGCGACGATGTCGGCCGGCACCTTCTTCTCGAAGGTACCCAGCGGCGCGAGCTCGGAGCCCTTGTGCTTCATCTGCGCGTACTGCCCGTAGTCTTCGGCAGCGAACTTGCCTTCCTTCACCAGCTTGATCGCGCGGTCGGCGGCCGGCTCGAAGTTCCACAGCGCCGAGGCCACCACCGTGTCGGGGTACTGGCTCTGGGTGTCGATCACGTTGCCGATGGCGAGCTTGCCCTTTTCCTTGGCGGCGTCGGAGACGCCGAAGCGCTCCGCGTACATCACGTCGGCGCCCTTGTCGATCATGGCGAAGGCGGCTTCCTTGGCCTTCGGCGGATCGAACCAGCTGTTGATGAAGCTCACGCTGAACTCCACCTTCGGGTTCGTTTCCTTGGCGCCTGCCATGAAGGCGTTCATCAGCCGGTTGACCTCCGGAATCGGGAAGCCCCCGACCATGCCGATGCGGTTGCTCTTCGTCATGCCGCCGGCCACCATGCCGCTGAGGTAGGCGGGCTCCTGGATGTAGTTGTCGAACACGCTGAAGTTGGGCGCCTGGGGCTTGAGCGACGAGCCCATCAGGAAGGCCACCTTCGGAAAGTCCTTCGCCACCTTGCGCGCCGCCGCCTCCACGCCGAACACCTCGCCCAGGATCAGCTGGTTGCCGCCGGTGGCGTACTCGCGCATCACGCGCTCGTAGTCGGCATTGCTCACGTTCTCCGTGGCCTTGTACTCGATCTCACCGCGCGCCTCCGCCGCCTTCAGTGCCTTGTGGATGCGGCCCACCCATTGCTGCTCGAAAGGCACGGTGTAGACCGCCGCCACCTTCAGCTTGGCCTGCGCGAGCGCAAGGCCCGGGGTGCCCACCGCAGCGAGCGCTGCGGCAACGGCGACGGAACGGATGATCAATTGACGGCGTGCGGTCACGGTACTTCTCCTCGATTCGATTGGTAATGAAAGAACTAGCGCTGCAATCCTCGTGCCCGACCAGGGCACGGCCCCAAAAACCGCCTGTGTCCCATTCCAGAAACACCGAGGAACCGGCTTTGCCGGGCCTCAGGTGTTGCCCCCCGGTAGGGGGGTGGGCGAAGCGACACGAAGTGCGCGCAGCCTGGGGGGCGAGCCTTACTTCGTCCCGAAGATCCGGTCGCCCGCGTCGCCCAGGCCGGGAAGGATGTACCCGTGGCTGTTCAGCTCGCGGTCGATCGCGGCGGTGTAGATCGCCACGTCGGGGTGCGCCTTCTGCATCGTCGCGACGCCCTCGGGGCAGGTCAGCAGGCAGACGAACTTGATCGACTTGGGGTTGAGTTCCTTCAGCCGCTCGACCGCCGCCACGGCCGAGTTGCCCGTGGCCAGCATCGGGTCGACCACGATCACGTCGCGGTTCTCCATCTCGCCGGGCATCTTGAAGTAGTACTCGACGGCCGTCAGCGTCTTGGGGTCGCGGTACAGGCCGATGTGGCCGACACGCGCGCCCGGCACCACGGTGAGCATGCCGTCCAGGATGCCCGTGCCGGCGCGCAGGATGGAAACCAGCACCAGCTTCTTGCCGTCGATGACCTTGGCCTGCATGGTCTCCAGCGGGGTCTCGACCTCGATGTCCTGCATCGGCATGTCGCGCGTGACCTCATAGGCCATCAGCATGCTGATTTCGTTGAGGAGCCGGCGGAAGCTGTTGGTGGACGCGTCCTTGCGGCGCATCAGCGTCAGCTTGTGCTGGATGAGGGGGTGGTCGAGGAGGTGGACGTTGCTGCTCATTGGAATTCTTTGAGGCGTTGCTGGAAGACGGGGAACACCCGAGTCTAAAAGACAGTGCCGTCGCTCTCGATCAGCAGAGGCGGCGCACCGTCACGCAAGCGTTGTGCCAGAGCACGGCCGGCGGCCCATGTGCCGCCTTCGAGCACGCAGGCCAGCGGCAGCTCTTCCTCGGTGCGGTCGAGCACCTTGCGCACGCGCGGCGCAACCTCGTCGAGCAGCGCCACCGTGAGCGCGCGCCATTCGACGATGAATTCGTCGCCCACCTTCCAGGTGCGGGTGAGGAAGGCCGGATCCTTCGGGACGATCACGCCGCTGTCGATCAACAGGCCGCCGTTGCGGTACTCGGGCAGGGCCGTGAGCGCGTCGAGGTGGCGCACCTTCACTCCGGCCCACTCGAAGGGCTCGAGCAGCGAATACGTGAGCCACTGCGAGAGCTTGTGGAAGGGCATCCAGCCGTTGGTGAGGCCCGGGCCGCGCACGGCGCCGTGGCGCCAGCAGTCGCCCAGCGCCAGCGCCGGGTCGCCCGAGCCGATGCCGCCCGCGCTGTCGCTGCCGTCGGCCGCGATGCTGTCGACCGCGTTGGCCGCCGGCCAGATGCGCGAGAGCGTCTCCAGCAGCAGCGACAGGATCTGGTGCGCCGTGATCTCGGCGGTGGGCGGCGTGGCGGCGCCGAAGGGGGCCACCAGGGCGTCGAACATGCCGGCAGGGCGGCCCTCGTCGCCGAAGGTCTCTGGCTGCTCGCTCATGGCCTCGCCGAGCCTGCGCAGCAGCACCGCGCGGCCCGCGAGGCCGACCAGCGGATTGACCTCGCTCACCTGGAAGGCGTCGCCCAGCCGCTCGGTGACCAGGCCGCGCAGGCCGGCCGCGTCGACCTGGAAGGGCCGGTCGGGGTTGGACGAGAAGAGCCCGCTCGTGAACGCGTGGAAGCTCGCCACGCCCAGCCCCTCGGAGCGCGTGAAGCGCTGGCCGGTGGCCGATTCGGTGTAGTGCCAGCCGGGGCCGGCGCCGGCATCGAGCAGCACGCTCACCAGCACGAGGTCGATGTGCGCGCTGGCGCGCTGGCGCGCATCGACCTTGCCGAGCAGCCTGTCGAGCTCCTCGACCCGGTTCACGCCGCCGGCCTCGAAATGGCGCCAGCGGCTGTGATACGGGATGGTGTCCCATGGGTAGCGCTCGCGCGTGACCTCGGCCACGTTGCGCGCCGCGTCCTCGAGCGCGTCGTCGCCGCCGATGCGGAACCACTGCGATTCGCCGCGCCGGGCGCGCGCCAGCAGGGCGTTCGCGCGCTGGCGGATGGCGGCGGTGGTGCGCAGCAGCGTGGCCGCGCCTGCCGGGTGGGCGGTGTCGGCGGTGAATTCGATGGATGGATCGACCTTGCCCGCGCCACCGGGCGGCAGGCTGCCGGAGCCGTCCACGGGCAGGTTCGGGTCTTCGCGGTTGTTGTTGCTGTTGCTGCTCATTCGGTCAGTCCCCGGCCCTTGGCCTTCTTGAGTTCCTCGGCGTCCGGCACCGGTCCGGGCGTGAAATAGCCCGCCGCCATCTTGGCGTCCATCTCGACGCGGGCGTCCGCCGGGATCAGTTCGTCGGGAATGTTCACGCGCTCGCCGATCTCGATGCCCGAGCCGGTGATCGCGTCGAACTTCAGGTTGCTCATCGACACGAGCCGATGGATCTTCCTGATGCCGAGCCAGTGGAAGACGTCCGGCATCAGTTCCTGGAAGCGCATGTCCTGCACGCCGGCCACGCATTCGGTGCGCGCGAAATACTGGTCGGCCGTGTCGCCGCCCACCTGGCGCTTGCGTGCGTTGTAGACCAGGAACTTGGTCACTTCGCCCAGCGCCCGGCCTTCCTTGCGCGAGTAGGCGATGAGGCCCACGCCGCCGCGCTGCGCGCCCTGGATGCATTCCTCGATGGCGTGCGTGAGATAGGGCCGGCAGGTGCAGATGTCGGAACCGAAAACGTCCGAGCCGTTGCACTCGTCGTGGATGCGCGCCGTGAGTTCCACCTCGGGGTTGGCCAGGTCGCGCGGGTTGCCGAAGATGTAGAGCGTCTGCCCGCCGATGGGCGGCAGGAACACCTCGAGGTCGGAGCGCGTGACCAGCTCGGGGTACATGCCGCCGGTTTCCTCGAAGAGCGTGCGGCGCAGGTCGGTTTCCGAGCAGCCGAAGCGGCGCGCCACCTCGGGCAGGTACCAAACCGGCTCGATGGCGGCCTTGGTCACCATCGCGGCGCCGCCGGCGGTGAGGAACTTGCCGTCGGCCTTGAGGCGGCCCTTCTGCAGCGCCTCGATCACCTCGGGCAGGATCACGTGCGCCTTGGTGATCGCGATGGTCGGGCGGATGTCGTAGCCCGCCGCCAGTTCGGTGGCGAACACCTCGGCCACCTGGGCGCCCCACGGGTCGAGCGACACGATGCGGCCCGGCTCGCTCCACTGCGGGTAGGGGCCGATCGTGTCGGTGGGCGCGGTGTTGGTGAGGTCTGCCTTGTGCTCGCGCTTCAGTGCTCCGGCCGCCACCGCGAGCGCGCGATAGACGCTGTAGGAGCCGCTGTGCGTGCCGATCACGTTGCGGTGCGCCCGCTTGGTGGTGGTGCCGACCACCGGCCCTCGCTCGGTCGCCGTGGCCGCACCCCAATGGATGGGCAGCGCGCCGAAGCCGCCGGCGTGCGAAGTCAGCCGGATGTGGCCGGTCGACGTCGAGGGGTGGAGTGGGGGGAGGGGCGTGGCGCCGCCGGGGATGGAAGGGATCGTTGTGCTGTCAGCAGACATTGGTGGCCCTCAAAAAATGCAATGTACCGATCACTCGGGCGGCTGGCAAGCAAGGGGATTCGCCGGCGCGCGGATGGTGAACAATGCGCACGGACGGACCGGACCCGCAACATTCTTGCGCCCCTGATGGAGGAAAAACGATGCGCGTGCTTCCCTGTGTATTTCTCGCCCTGGGCCTGCTGGGCCTGACTGCCTGCGACAAGGCCAAGGAGGGTTTCTCCGAAGGCTTCGACGCGGCCTTCAAGACCAGCTTCCGGGAGAGCTTCATCGGCAGCTGCGTCAAGAGCGCCGGCGAGCGCGGGAGCAGGTCGGAGGAAGATCTCAAGAAGCTGTGCACCTGCGCGGCCGACGGCGTCATGAAGGACACCTCGGTGGCCGACCTGCAGGACGTGGAGAAGATCAGGGCGCGCAGCGGCCCGATCATCCAGCAGTGCCTGAAACAGCTCTGAAGCACCCTTGACGCAGCGTTGGGGCCCCCGGCCCCGGCACAATCCACCGGAACTTTTTCGACAAGGCTGTAACCAGCCAGCCCGATGGAACGAAACACCGTAGGCAGCAGGAAGAACCCGGGCGACGTGGAAGCGGCGCTGCGCGGCCTGTTCCTTCGCGGCCTCGATGGCGACGCGAGGGCCTACCGCGACTTCCTGCAGCAGCTGAGCGCGCACCTGCGCGCCTTTCTGGGCAAGCGCCTTTTCGGCTGGCCCGATGAAGTGGAAGACCTCGTCCAGGAATGCCTGCTCGCCATGCACAACCAGCGCCACACCTACCAGAGCGACCAGCCGCTGACGGCCTGGGTGCATGCCATCGCGCGCTACAAGATGATCGACCTGCTGCGCGCCAAGTCGGCCCGCGAAGACCTGCATGACCCGCTGGACGACGACCTGGCCGTGTTCGCCGAATCGGCCGAGGAGGCCAGCGACGCGAAGCGCGACCTCGGCGGCCTGCTCGAGACCCTGCCGGATCGCCAGCGCCTGCCGATCGTGCACGTCAAGATCGAAGGCCTCTCGGTGGCCGAGACCGCGAGCCTGACGGGCATGTCGGAATCGGCCGTGAAGGTCGGCATCCACCGGGGCCTGAAGGCGCTGGCCGCCCGCTTCGGAAATGCGTGGGGAGCCGCGGCATGAAGACCGACGACCTGGTCTCGATGCTGGCCAACGGCGAAGTGGCCGTGCCGCGCCGCCGCGCCAGCTCGCGCGTCTGGCTGGCCGTGGCGCTGGGGTTGCCGTTCTCGCTGGCGATCCTGTTCGCCGGCTACGGCGTGCGGCACGACATCGTGCAGGCCATGTTCTGGCCGATGTTCTGGGTCAAGGTGCTGTTTCCGCTGTGCATCGCGGCCGCCGGCTTCGTGGCCGCCGAACGGCTCGCCCGGCCGGGCGTGAAGCCACGGCACGCCTGGATGGGCGCGGTGCTGCCGGTGTTCGGGGTGTGGATGCTGGCCGTGATCGCCTGGTTCACCATGCCGGCCGACGAGCGCATGCCTGCGCTGATGGGGCAGTCATGGCGCATCTGCGCCATGAGCATCGGGTTGATGGCGCTGCCGGTGTTCGCGGCCGCGCTGGTGGCGCTGAGGGGCATGGCGCCCACGCGGCCCGCGCTCGCCGGCGCCGCGGCCGGGGCGCTGGCCGGAGGCGTGGGCGCTTCGGTCTATGCGCTGCACTGCATGGAACTGACCGCGCCGTTCCTCGCCGTCTGGTACGTGAGCGGTATTGCGGTGCCCGTGCTGGTGGGCGCGCTGCTCGGGCCCCGCCTGCTGCGCTGGTAGACGGGGCCGTTTCGTCCTTCGGTCAGCGCTTCTTGCTGCCGAAGATCCCGCCCAGCACGCCGCGCAGGATCTCCTTGCCCACCGAGGTGCCCATGGTGCGCACTGCCGACTTGGCCATGGTCTGCACCAGCCCGTCGTGCTTCGCGCCGCGCGGGCCGGTGGTGCCGAAGAGCATGTCGTTGAGCATGCCGCCCATGCCGGAGCCCGAGGACTCGGCCGTGCCCTTGGCGCCTGGTGCTGCGACGGCAGGGGCGTCGGGCGCGCTTTCGGCGCGGCCCTTGAGCTTTTCGTAGGCCGATTCGCGGTCCACCGATTTCTCGTAGATGCCCGCGACCAGCGAGCCGTCGATCAGCGCCTTGCGCTGCTCGGGCGTGATCGGGCCGAGCTGGCTGGCCGGCGGCAGCACGAACACGCGCTCGGTCACGCTGGGACGGCCCTTTTCGTCGAGCAGGCTCACCAGCGCCTCGCCGACCGCGAGCTCGGTGATGGCGGTCTCGATGTCCAGGCCCGGCTTCTGGCGCATGGTGCTGGCGGCTGCCTTCACGGCCTTCTGGTCGCGCGGGGTGAAGGCGCGCAGCGCGTGCTGCACGCGGTTGCCGAGCTGGGCCAGCACCGAATCGGGAATGTCCAGCGGGTTCTGGGTAACGAAATACACGCCGACGCCCTTGGAGCGCACCAGCCGCACGACGAGCTCGATGCGCTCCACCAGCGCCTTGGGCGCCTCGTTGAACAGCAGGTGCGCCTCGTCGAAGAAGAAGGCCAGCTTGGGCTGATCGGGGTCGCCGACTTCGGGCAGCTGCTCGAACAGCTCCGACAGCATCCACAGCAGGAAGGTGGCGTACAGGCGCGGCGAATTCATGAGCTTGTCGGCTGCGAGGATGTTGACCACGCCCTTGCCGCCCACGGTCTGCATGAAGTCGGCGATGTTGAGCATCGGCTCGCCGAAGAATTTCTCGCCGCCCTGGGTCTCGATCTGCAGCAGTCCGCGCTGGATGGCGCCCACGCTGGCGGCGCTGATGTTGCCGTACTGGGTCGTGAACTGGCTTGCGTTCTCGCCCACGTACTGCAGCATCGCGCGCAGGTCCTTCAGGTCGAGCAGCAGCAGGCCGTTGTCGTCGGCGATCTTGAACACCAGGTTCAGCACGCCGGCCTGGGTTTCGTTGACGTCGAGCATGCGGCCCAGCAGCAGCGGGCCCATGTCGGAGATGGTGGCGCGCACCGGGTGGCCCTGTTCGCCGAACACGTCCCACAGCGTGACGGGGCAGGCCGAGGGCTCGGGCAGGTCGATGCCGCGTTCCTTCAGGGTGGCGGCCAGCTTGCCGCCGATGGTGCCTTTCTGGCTGATGCCGGTCAGGTCGCCCTTGACGTCGGCCATGAACACCGGCACGCCGATGGAGGAGAGCTTCTCGGCGATGGTCTGCAGCGTGACGGTCTTGCCGGTACCGGTGGCGCCGGTGATGAGGCCGTGGCGGTTGGCCAGGCCGGGGAGGAGGCTGCACTCGATGGTGTCGTGCCGTGCGATCAGAAGTGGGTCGGCCATGGGGCGCTCCGGGTCGTATCGAAGCGGGCAGTCTAATCAAGCGGCACTCCTATAATCCACGGCCCGCACGGTGGTTCAGGAAAAAGTTTTAGGAGGTTTTTTTGTCATCGACTGCCCAGCCCCCCATTCCCGCCAACGGCGATGCCTCCGAACAGTCGCCGATCGAAAAAGAGCTGGCCGTGCTGCTCGTGAACGCGCTCAATCTCGAAGTCGCCCCCGAGGACATCGTGCCGACCGAGCCGCTGTACGGCGAAGGTCTCGGCCTCGACTCGATCGACATCCTCGAAGTCGCGCTCGAAGTCTCGCGCCGCTATGGTTTCCAGCTGCGTTCGGACGACGAACGCAACCAGCAGATCTTCCAGTCGCTGCGCACGCTCGCGGCTCACGTCGCGCAGCATCGCGTCGCCACCTGATCCCATGTCCCGATGGCGAATAGCGCTCCTGCTGGTGGTGGGGGTCGCATATGCCGGCCTCTCCCACTGGATGACGCTGTTCCACGCAACGCAGCCGTGGGCGGTGGTGGTGCTGCTCGGCCCGCTCTGGCTCGCCGCCATGGGCCTGGCCGGCAGCTGGTTCGGCCGCTGGGGCGTTGCCATTGCCGCGGCGGTCGGCATCGGCGGCTTCTCGCTCGTCTTCCTGGGTGAGGCGGGCGACCCCAACCGGCTCTACGTGATGCAGCACGTGGCCATCAACGGCGCGCTGTGCGGCTGGTTCGGCTCCACGCTGCGCGGCAAGGGCCTGCCGCTGATCACGCAGTTCGCGCAGCGCGTGCATCCGCTGCGCGGCCACATGCTGTCCTACACCACGCAGCTCACGCGCATCTGGACCGGCTTCTTCGCGGTGATGGTGGTGGCCTCGATCATCATCTACCTGACACGGCCGTTCTCCGACTGGTCGCTGTTCGCCAATGTGCTGTCGCCCGTGATGGTGACGCTGCTTTTCGTGGGCGAACACCTGGTGCGCTACCGGCTGCATCCCGAATTCGAACGCACGCGCCTCGTGGACGCGGTGCGCGCGTTCTATGGCACTTCGTCGGTGGACACCAGCCCCGGCGGCCAATGACACAGGCCCACACAGGCCCCGCCCGCGTGACGACAGACGACATCCGCTTCCTCCCGCTGCTCGCGAACCGCGACCTCGACGCTCCTCTCGCATGGCGCGCCGGCGAGCCCGTGAGCACGCGCCAGTTCCTGGCCGACGTGGCCCGCTTCGCGCCCATGCTTCCGGCCGAGGGCGCCGCCGTCAATCTCTGCGCCGACCGCTATGCCTTCGCGGTGAGCCTGGGCGCGGCTCTGGTGCGCGGCCACGCCAGCATGCTGCCGCCCGACGCGCGGCCCGACACGCTCTCGCGCCTGCTCGAATCCAGCGACTCGCCCCTTTTCGCGCTCACTGACGACCTGAAGCTGCAGACGCCGGGCATGCAGCGCCTGCCGGTCGAAGGGCTTGCCGGCCCCGCGGGCGACGCAGGAAGCGCGGGAGTGCCGGACATCCACGCCGCCATGCACGCGGCCAGCCTGCTCACTTCCGGCTCCACCGGCGTGCCCCAGCCGCACGCAAAGACCTGGCGCACGCTGGTGGGCGACGTGGCAGTGGCCGTCAAGCGCCTTTGCCGGGTGCTGGAGCGCCCCACGCTCGAAGGCCTGACGCTGGTCGCCACCGTGCCGGTGCAGCACAGCTACGGGCTGGAGTCGTCGGTGCTGCTGGCCATGCTGGGCGGCGCGGCCTTCGAGAGCGGCCGGCCGTTCTTCCCGGCCGACGTTGCGAAGACGCTGGCCTCGGTGCCGCGCCCGCGTGCGCTGGTGACCACGCCGTTCCACCTCAAGACGCTGCTGCTCTCGGGCATCGAGCTGCCGCAGGTCGATCTGATCCTGTCGGCCACCGCGCCGCTGTCGCCGCAGCTCGCGCTGCAGGCCGAGCAGGCAATGGGCGGTGTGCTGCTCGAGATCTACGGAAGCACCGAGTCGGGCCAGGTCGCCACGCGCCGCACCACCGACAACGAGATCTGGGAGACCTTCGGCGAGATCCGCGTGCACGCCGAGCCCTCGGCCGACGGCGGCCCCGAGCGCTTCATCTTCAGCGGCGACTTCATGCCCGAGCCCACGCCCATGGCCGACGTGCTCGAACTCCTGGACGACCGGCGCTTTCGCCTCTTCGGCCGCGCCAACGACCTGATCCACGTGGCGGGCCGGCGCAGCTCGCTGGCGCACCTGAACTTCCATCTCAACAGCATTCCGGGCGTGGACGACGGCGCCTTCTGGCTGCCCGACGAGGTGGCCGACGGCGTAGTGCGGCCTGTGGCCTTCGTGGTCGCGCCCAAGCTCTCGGCCGGCGAGATCATCGCGGCGCTGCGCCAGCGGCTGGAAGCCGTATTCGTGCCGCGCCGCGTGGTGCAGGTGAAGTCCTTCCCGCGCGAGGGCACCGGCAAGCTCACCGTGCGGGCGCTGCGCGAATTCGCGCTGGCGCAGCTGGCGGAAGACGACACGCCGGTGCAGATGGCTCATGCGGTGCCGGCCGACCACCCCGTGTTCGCCGGCCATTTCCCGGGCCAGCCGCTGCTGCCGGGGGCGCTGGTGCTGGCGGAGGTTATGGAAGCCATCCGCCGCGTGCCGGCGCTGGTGGCGCGGCTGGGCGACCATCCCACGCTGGCGGCGGCCAAGTTCCTGGCGCCCGTGCGGCCCGGCGCCGTGCTTTCCATCGAGCTGAATCCCGAGGCCGGCGCTGCCCGCGGCGTGCGATTCGACGTTCGCTGCGACGGCGTGGTGGCTGTCACCGGCCGCTGGACGGGCGTGCAAGAGTCGGCCTGATGAAGCACACCGACGTCGAGGCGCGCGCCGTGAACGAGGCGGCCCGCAACGGGCAGGCGGAACCGAAGGGCGAGAGCGGCGCCTGGGCCCACGCGCCCGAGCGCAGCAACATGCTCGCGCTGCGCTTCATCGTGATGATGGCGCTGGTGTTCGGCCGCCACGTCACGCGTCTGCTGCTGCCGCCGATCGCCCTGTATTTCCTGCTGTTCGCGCCGGCGCAGCGCCGGCACATCAAGCGCTACCTGTTCCGGGCCATCGGGCCGAAGGCCGGCTGGGTCGACGGCTTTCGCCTGCTGCATGCCTTCGCGTCGACGGTGCTCGACCGCGTGTATTTCCTGCGCGGGCGCCTGGACCTGTTCAAGGTCAGGATCGAGGGCAACGAGCCGCTCGACGCCGAGCTGGCGAACGGGCGGGGCGCCTTCCTGCTCGGCGCCCACGTCGGCAGCTTCGAGGCGCTGGGCGCCTGCAAGCAGCAGACGCACCAGCGTCACATGCGCCTGGCGATGCTGATGTATCCGGACAACGCACAGCGCATCACGGGCATCCTCAACGCCATCGCGGTGCCCGAACTGCGCCCGCACGTCATCGCGCTGGGCCGGCCGCACTCGATGCTCGAGCTGCGCGACTGGCTCGACGGCGGCGGCCTGGGCGGCATGCTGGCCGACCGCACGCTGCCGGGCGGCGAGGACCAGCCCGCGCACCAGCGCGGCAACAACATCGTGCTGCCGTTCCTGGGGCAGCCCGCCGTCTTCAACGACGGCCCCTTCCGCCTGGCCGCGCTGCTGCGCCGCAAGGTGTTCTTCATGGCGGGTCTCTACGACGGTGGCGCCCGCTACGATGTCCGCTTCGACCCGCTGGCCGACTTCGGCGAGCGGGCCGCGAGCCCCGCGGAGCGCGAGCAGCGCATCCGCGCGGCCGTCGAAGCCTACGTGGCACGCCTGGAGGCGATGTGCCGTGCGTACCCCTACAACTGGTTCAATTTCCATGATTTCTGGCTCGAAGATGCGGCTTGACCGCCTTTGCAGGGCATTCATGCTCGCACTGGCCTTCTGTGCCGTGCCGGCCTGGGCTGCCGCGTTCGACCTGTCCGAGCTGATGACGCTGCTGGCCAAACAGAAGAGCGGGGAGGCCCGCTTCACCGAGCAGCGTTTCGTGCACGGCCTCGAAGGCCCGCTCGACGCCAGCGGCACGCTGAGCTTCGACGCCCCCGACAAGCTGGTGCGCCGCACGCTGTCGCCGCGCGTCGAGACGATGGCGGTCGAGGGCAACACGCTGACGCTCTCGCGCGGCGGGCGCAACCGCACGCTGGCGCTCGACAGCATGCCCGAGTTGCTCGGCCTGGTCGAAGCCATGCGCGGCACGCTCACGGGCGACGGCGCCACGCTGCAGCGCTATTTCCGCAGCACCGTGTCGGGCTCGCCCGCCAAATGGACGCTCGACCTCGCGCCGCTGGACAGCCGCCTCGCCGCGCAGGTGCGCAGCATGCGCATCAGCGGCCGCGCGAGCGACGTGCTGGGGCTGGAGATGGAATTCGTCGGCGGCGACCGTTCCGTCATGAACATCACGCCAGGGGCGGCCACCGCCGCGCCCGCGCCGGCCGGCGCTCCCGGACGCACCACGCCGTGATGCAGGTGCAGCAGGCGGGCGGCCCGCCGGGCTGGCGGCGCAGGGCGGTCGTGCTGCTGGCATGGCTGCTGGTGGTGTTGTGCGGCGTGGTGGTCATCGCGCGCACGCAGATCGGCGCCGACCTCTCGGCCTTCTTGCCCAAGAGCCCCGACGTGCGCCAGCGCGTTCTGATCGAGCAACTGCAAAGCGGCGTTGCCTCGCGCACGCTGATGCTGGGCATCGAAGGCGGCAGCGTGGAGCAGCGGGCGGCGGTGTCGCGCGCGGTGGCGAAGGAAATGCGCCAGAGCAAGCTCTTCGAGCTGGTGCAGAACGGCGACGTCAGCGACTGGAGCGACAGCGGAACCTGGGTGTTCGAGCACCGCTACCAGCTCTCGCCCGGGGTGACCCCGGGGCACTTCACCGTCGAGGGTTTGCGCGACGCCATCAACGAAACCCTGTCGATGCTGGGCACGCCGGCCGGCAACGTGATCAAGCCTTTCCTCGACCGCGATCCGACTGGCGAGACGCAACGCATCGCGATGGAACTGGTGCCCGCCAGCTCGCCGCGCAGCGAGGACGGCGTATGGATGTCTCGCACCGCGCCGCGCGCGCTGATGATCGCCACCACGCGCGCCGCCGGCAGCGACCTCGACGCGCAGGCCATCGCCATCGCCCGCGTGCACGCCGCCTACGAGGCCGCTGTACGCAGCATGGGCGCCGAAGCCCCCAAGCTGCTGCTGAGCGGCCCGCCGGTGTTCTCGGTGATGAGCCGCGACAAGATCAAGACCGAGGCGATCCACCTCGCGGTGGTGGGCGGCATCGTCATGGGCGGGTTGCTGCTGCTGGCTTTCGCCTCGCCGCGCGCGCTGGTCATCGCATTCCTGCCGGTGGCCACGGGCGTGGTGATCGGCACCGCGAGCGTGAGCCTGGTTTTCGGCTCGGTGCACGGCCTCACGCTGGGATTCGGCAGCACGCTGATCGGGGAAACAGTCGACTACGCCATCTACTACCTGATACAGGCGCGGCAGGTCGGGGCGGGCGCGGTGGCCGGCACTGGCTGGCAGCGCTGGCGCGACCTGAACTGGCCCACCGTGCGGCTGGGGCTGCTGACCTCGGTGTGCGGCTTCGCGGCGCTGGTGTTCTCGGGCTTTCCGGGGCTGGCGCAACTAGGCGTGTTCTCCATCGCCGGCCTGGTCTCGGCCGCGCTGGCCACGCGCTACGTGCTGCCGGTGCTGGCTCCCGATGGCGCCACCGGCATGGGCATGCGCCGCTACATGGCGCAGCTGGCCGGCGCGCTGGTGCGCGGCCTGCCGCGCCTGCGCTGGCCGCTGGCCGCGCTGGGCGTGGCCGCGCTGGCGCTTGTGCTGTGGCAGGGCGGTCATCTGTGGCGTGCCGACCTCGGCGCCATGAGCCCGGTCCCGAAGGCCTCCCAGCAACTCGACGAGATGCTGCGCAACGACATCGGCGCGAGCGACGGCGGCGTGCTGGTGGTTGCCTACGGCGACGACGAGCAGGCCGCGCTGCGCCACACCGAGGCTGCCGCCGCGCGGCTGGACGCGCTGGTCGACAGCGGCGAGCTGGTGGGCTACGAGACAGTCACCCGCGTGCTGCCGAGCCTGGAGGTGCAGACGGCGCGCATCGCGGGCCTGCCCGATGCCGAAACCCTGCGCGCCAACCTGGCCCAGGCGACCAAGGGCCTGCCGCTGCCGGCGTCGCGGCTGGAACCCTTCCTGGCCGACGTGGAGGCTGCCCGCAAGCTGCCGCGGGTGCAGCGCGCCGCACTGGCCGACGGGCCGCTAGGCCCCATCCTGAACACGCTCATGTACGAGCGGCCCGGCGGCGGCTGGGGCACGCTGGTGGTGCTGCACCCCGGCGCGAAGTTCGACCAGGGCCGCCTCGAAGCGGCGCTGGCGGGGCTGCCGGAGGTGCAGGTGGTCGACGTCGGGCGCGAACTCGCGAGCCTCTACCAGCGCTATCTGCATGAAGCTTTCGTGCAGGTGCTGCTCGGCGCGCTGGCCGTCGTGGTGCTGCTCGGCATCTACCTGCGTTCGTGGCGCCGGCTGCTGGCAGTCTGCCAGCCGCTGCTTTTCGCGGTAGTGCTCACGCTGGGCGGCATGGCCGTGCTGCAGGCGGCGCTCGGCATCCTGCACCTGGTGGGGCTGCTGCTGATCGTGGCGGTGGGCTCGAACTACGCGCTGTTCTTCGACCAGCTGCGCACCACCGGGCGGGCGGACGAAGACACGCTGGCCTCGCTGATGCTGGCCAACCTGACGACCGTGGTGTCGTTCGGGCTGATCGCGATCTCGGACATTCCGGCGCTGTCGTCCATCGGCCGGGTGGTCGCGCCGGGGGCGCTGCTGGCGCTGCTGCTGTCGGCTGCATTCGCACGAAGCGTGGGGCCTTCGAAGGCCTCGCGCGGCGCATGAGGGGAAAATCCGGACCCATGTCTTCCGTTTCCGCGCCTACCGAATCCTGGCCCTGGCCGCCGGCCATCCGCGCCAGCGCGGCGTGGCATGTCGCGGCCATCGGCGCGGGCGTGCTGGTGCCGGGAGCCTTGCCGTGGGCCGTGGGCGCGATCGTGCTGAACCACGCGCTGATCACCGGCGCCGGCCTCACGCCGCGCAGCAGCCTGCTGGGCCCCAACGTGACCCGCCTGCCCGAAGCGGCAGCGGCGCGCCGCGAAGTGGCCGTCACCATCGACGACGGCCCTGAGCCCGAAGTCACGCCACGCGTGCTCGACCTGCTGGATGCGCACGGCCAGCGCGCCACCTTCTTCTGCATTGCCGAACGGGTGCTGGCGCAGCCCGCGCTGGCGCGCGAGATCGTCGCGCGCGGCCACAGCATCCAGAACCACACGGCGCGGCACCGGCACAACTTCTCCTTTCTCGGTCCGCGCGGTTTCGCCGCCGAGATCGCGCGGGCGCAGGACATCATTACCGACGTCACTGGCCAGCGCCCCACCTGTTTCCGCGCGCCGGCCGGCCTGCGCAACCCGTTCCTGGAGCCCGTGCTGCACCGCCTCGGCCTCTCGCTCGTGAGCTGGACGCGGCGCGGCTTCGACACGCGCGAGGGCGACGCCGCCAAGGTGATGGCGCGCCTGAGCCGCAACCTGCAGGCGCGCGACATCCTGTTGCTGCACGACGGCAATGCCGCGCGCACCGCCGCGGGTCAACCTGTTTTGCTGGAGGTATTGCCCTTGTTGCTCGAACGACTGCGCGCCCACGAACTGCGCTCCGTGACCCTGCCGGAAGGAATGAAGCCATGAGCGCGGTGATGTCGCCCTCGTCGTCGACCGAGACCGCCTGGCGCGAGCTGCACGAGGCCGCGACCATTCCCTACAAGAAGAGCGGCAGCTTCGCCTGGCACTTCGCGCGCGGCAAGCTCGGGCGCGATCCGGTGTTCCGCGGGCTGCTGGAGCGCGGGCTCTTCGGCGCGCAGCATCACCGCGTGGTCGACATCGGCTGCGGCCAGGGCCTCTTTGCGAGCCTGCTGGCCTCGATGAGCGCGATGCAGAAGCAGGGCCGCTGGCCTTCGTCGTGGCTCGCCACGCCCGACGGCGCCGACTACACCGGCATCGAGCTCATGCCCAAGGACGTTGCGCGCGCCGAGGCTTCCATCGGCCATCTGCAGCCGGCGCCGCGGCTGGTCTGCGCCGACATGTGCACGGCCGACTTGCCGGACTGCGACCTCGTCGTGATCCTCGACGTGCTGCACTACGTGAACCTCGAAGCGCAGGAAGGCGTGCTGCTGCGCGTGCGCGATGCGCTGCGCCGTGGCGGCAACCCGCAGGCGCGGCTGCTGCTGCGCATCGGCGATGCGTCGAGCCGCCGCGGCTTCGCGATCAGCCAGTGGGTGGACCGTACGGTCACGCGCATCCGCGGCCACAAGGTCTCGCCGACCTGGGGCCGGCCGCTGGCCGAATGGACGGCGCTGCTGGATCGCCTGGGCTTTCGCGTACACAGCATTCCGATGAGCGAAGGCACGCCCTTCGCCAATGTGCTGCTCGTGGCCGACCTGGAGCCGGCTGCTTGACCGCGCCGCAGACGCTGGACCGCGCGGGCATCGCCCTGCGCATTCCGCACAGCGGCAGCATGTGCCTGCTGGAGCGGCTCGAAGACTGGGACGCCGAATCCATCCGCTGCAGCACCACGACCCATGCGCAGGCAGACAACCCGCTGCGCACCGAAAGCGGGCTGCTGGCGCCGAACGCCATCGAATACGCCGCGCAGGCCATGGCCCTGCACGGAGGCCTGCTGGCCGAGGAGGGCAGCGCGCCGTCGGCCGGTTTTCTCGCGAGCGCGCGCAACGTGAAGCTGGCGGTGGCGCGGCTGGACGACGTGGCCGGTGCCTTGCAGGTCGGGGCCCGGCGCCTGTCGGGCGACGACCGGCAGATCCTCTATGAATTCACGGTGAAGGCCGAAGACGGCCGCATGCTGGCCGAAGGCCGTGCCGTGGTGGTCCTGAACACCCCGCTGGCAACAGCAGCAGAAAGCACGGCAACGCCATGAGTCTCGAAGGAAAACGCGCACTGATCACCGGCGCCAGCGGCGCGCTGGGCGCCGCCATGGCCGAGCGCCTGGCGCGAGACGGCGCCACCGTGCTGCTGCACGCCAATTCGCGGCCCGAGGCGGTCGAGCAACTGGCCGCATCGATCACGGCTGCGGGCGGCAAGGCCGAATGCCATGTCTTCGACCTGTGCAGCGACGATGCCGCCGCTGCGGCATGTGCGCGCATCCTCGAAGGCGGGCCGGTGCAGATCCTCGTCAACAACGCGGGCGTGCACGACGACGCCGTGCTGCCCGGCATGCGCGCCGAGCAGTGGCACAAGGTGATCGATGTGTCGCTCAACGGCTTCTTCCGCGTCACGCAGCCCCTGCTGCTGCCGATGATGCGCACGCGGTGGGGACGCGTCCTGAACATCTCGTCAGTGGCCGCGATCGCGGGCAATCGGGGGCAGGTCAACTACGCGGCGGCCAAGGGTGCGCTGAACAGCGCGACCAAGGCGCTGTCGCTCGAAGTGGCATCGCGCGGCGTCACGGTGAATGCGATCGCGCCGGGGATCATCTCGTCGCCGATGGCGGACGCGGTGTTCGACCCCGCCGTCATCAACCAGATGGTGCCGGTGAAGCGGGCCGGAACGCCGCAGGAAGTGGCCGCTCTGGCTTCGTTCCTGGCGAGCGAGGAAGCCGGCTACATCACGGGGCAGGTGATCTCGATCAACGGCGGGATGATCTGAGCGGTTTTCGGGCGCCGCGGCGCCCGAACGCCAGCTATTGCGGGACGATGTGCCCGGTCTGCTTCCACCTGGCGATCCGCGTCATGTGGTACTGCAGGTAGAGGATGCTGAAGAAGAAGGTCATGGCGCCGGACAGCCGCAGCCCGATCGATTCGACGCTGTTGTAGTGGTCGAGCATCGAACGCCGCATCGAGTAGTACCCGCAATAGAAGAGCACGCACGCGAGGATCTGCAGCAGTCCGCCCATCCCACGGATGCCTTCGGAGCCCGAAGCATCCATCACATTCCCGATGACCGCCAGGGCGACATTGCCGGCCAGGTAGAGGGTCGCATTGGAACGGGGATCGATGTTGCGGCGCACCCAGGTGGAATGGAAAAACGGCCAGACGATGGCGAAGATGCCAAAGGTCAGGACCGTGAAAAGCAGGACCAGCGCCCAGTGCAGCTTCGGTGGCAGGTTTCCCTGCGACACCGGCGATTGCTGTCCGTAAGAGGACGGCGGCGCGGCATAGCCCGGCACCGGGGGCACCTGATGGGACGGGAAAAGTGGCGGCGGCGCAACGGGAGGCGGCGCGGACTGCGCCGTGCGCTCCCCGAACAGTTGCAGGGCCGTCTGCCATTCGGCCATGCCTTCGTGCCAGACCATGTCCGTCGGGGCGATGTTTCCCCGGGCGTACAGCGACCTGGCTTCGCTCTCCGCGTAGGGGCCGAAGGCCTGGCCGTTGCGGTTGACGTGTATGTCCAAGATCAATCTCCCACTTTCTGTTTTTCTGGAATGCACGGTCAGGCCGAGCGCCCGCAGCCCCGGCCGACCGGATGAAGGCTCAAAGGGGCAGCGTGTCGAAGGCCGCGTAGGCCGTGGCCAGCCACGACTTCACGCGCTGACGCTCCAGCAGCCCCAGCGCATGCGGACCGTCGCGGTCGTTCACGGCCTTCCAGAAGCTGGTGTTCTGCGCGTCGATCTTGCGCATGCTCGCGTCGTGCAGCCGGGGCAGGGCGATCACGCGGGCGCCGTTCGCGGTGGCCTTCGAGAGCGACTGCGAGCCCAGCAGCATGCCGAAGTCGCTGCCGCGCCCGTAGTTCTGCACCACGATGTAGTTGGGCCGGTTGCCGAAGGTGTCGATCAGCGTGCCGAGCAGGTCGGTCGAGTCCTTGCCGTCATCCAGCACGTGCCAGAAGTTGACGGTGACGCCGATCTCGGCGAACACGTCGAACAGGTCGGATTCCTTGATCCAGCGCGCCAGCGGCGCCAGCGTCTGCGCGGCGAGGTCGACGATCACGCTCTGCTGCGGGTTGGTCTCGAAGCCGTTGACGACCGTGTCGAGCCCTTCGAAGCTGTCGACCACCACCGGAGACGCGAAGCCTTCGTAGAAGCGGGTGAACGAGCTGTGGGAACGGTCGGTGTCGAAGCCGGTGAAGGGCCGGCTATGGTCGATGAAGTACTGGGCCAGCACCCGCGCGGTGACCGACTTGCCTACACCGCCTTTTTCGCCGCCGATGAAATTGATGGAGCTCATGAGTTGCTGCTGCCTCGAATGGGTTGAGGAGGGGGAGGGCCGGATGATTCTAGGGGCCGGCTTTCTCCTTCGATTCGTCGCCTCTTGCGATCGCGTAACGGCTTGCAGCAAGAGGCGCGCCCGGTGGGCTCACTTGGGTACCAGCGTGAACAGCGGCATGACCACCCCCATCACCCAGTTCTGGCCGAAGTCGAGCGCGGCTCGGCGGTATTTCTCGTCGGCCTGCGCGGCCAGCAGGTCGAGCCGCGCCACCACCTTCGAGAGTTCACGGTCGGCCACGAGGTTGCGGCCGCGGTCGCTGATCTCGGTGGCCAGCAGCAGCGGCTGGCCGTCGGGGCCGGTCTTGGAGGAGATGAGCCACAGCGAAATTTCGAAGTTGCGCGCGGCCCTGAAGCTGTTCTCGGCATTGATGCCGTCGAGCATGGTCTGGTCCCAGGTGTCGCCGTTGGCCTGCTTGAGCATGGTGGCCCAGCCATAGACCAGCGCTGCCACGCGGTCGCCCTGGTAGCCCTGCGGCGTGGTGTCGAAGGCCATGCGGATGGCGTCGATGCCGCTGGCACCCTTGAGCTCGGGCAGCGGCGGTCCCTTGAGGACGGCGTCCCACGCGCGCTGGGTGGCTTCGTCCACGCTGGGCGCCGACTTGCGCCATTCGCGCGGATTGCGCTTGTAGAGCGTGCTCTGCACCCGTCGCACCGATTGCAGGTTGTCCCGCAGCGACAGGTTGGCGATGCGGTTGGCGCCGGACTGCAGCCATTCCTGGTTGGTGTAGGGCTCGGCGCGCTGGGTGTCGCGCATCGACGAACAGCCTGCCGTGCCCAGCGCGACGGCCATGCCCGCCAGGAGGCAGGCCCATCGTGCGGCGAGGGGGGAAACCGGGGAATCGTGCATGCCCTGACGTTATCATCCACGGCTGGGGCGGCGGCCTGCTGCAAGCTGCGGGCCCGTGCAATTTTCCTTACAAATCAATACCTTGGCGGTACAGCCAAGGCAGGCCGACAAGTCGTGCGTCTTAATTCCATCAAGCTATCGGGCTTCAAGTCGTTCGCCGAACCCACCAACTTCATGCTGCCGGGCCAACTGGTGGGCGTTGTCGGGCCCAACGGATGCGGCAAGTCGAACATCATGGATGCCGTGCGCTGGGTGCTCGGCGAGTCGCGGGCTTCGGAGCTGCGCGGCGAATCGATGCAGGACGTGATCTTCAACGGCACGACCACCCGCAAGCAGGCCAGCCGCTCGAGCGTGGAACTGGTGTTCGACAACGCCGACCACCGTGCCGGCGGCCAGTGGAACCAGTTCGGCGAAATCGCCGTGCGCCGCGTGCTCACCCGCGACGGCACCAGCAGCTACTACATCAACAACCAGCCTGTGCGCCGCCGCGACGTGCAGGACGTGTTCCTGGGCACCGGCCTCGGCCCCCGCGCCTACGCCATCATCGGCCAGGGCACGATCAGCCGGATCATCGAGTCCAAGCCCGAGGAGCTGCGCCTCTTCCTCGAGGAGGCCGCGGGCGTCTCCAAGTACAAGGAGCGCCGCCGCGAAACCGAGAACCGTCTTGGCGACACGCGCGAGAACCTCACGCGGGTCGAGGACATCCTGCGCGAACTCAACGCCAACCTCGAGAAGCTCGAGAAGCAGGCCGAGGTGGCCGCGCGCTACAACGCCCTGCAGGGCGACGCCACGAAGAAGCAGCACCAGCTGTGGTTCCTGAAGCGCGGCGAGAGCAACGCCGACCAGGCGAAGATCAAGGCCGATTCCGAGCGCGCCATCAACGACCTCGAGTCGCGCACGGCAGACCTGCGCCACATCGAGGCCGAGCTCGAGACCGTGCGACAGGCGCACTACGGAGCGGGCGACCAGGTCAACCAGGCGCAGGGCAAGCTCTATGAGGCCAGCGCCGAAGTCGGCAGGCTCGAGGGCGAGATCCGCTTTGTGGTCGAAGGCCGCCAGCGCGTCGAGCAGCGCCTCATCCAGCTGCGCGAGCAGATGGGCCAGTGGGGCCGCCGCCGCGAGGAAGCCGAAGCCGAGATCGAGACCCTGGCCGGCGCGGGTGTCGATGCCGAGGAGCAGGCCATCATGCTGGCCGCACAGCTCGAGGAACACGACGCGCGCATGCCCGATCTCGAGGAGGCGGTGCAGCGTGCCCAGGACGAGGCCAATGCCCAGCGCACGACGGTGTCGCAGGTGCAGCAGCAGATCCAGGTGCTGGCCGCCGACCAGCGCAACATCGAAGAACAAAGCCGCCAGCTCGCGCAGCGCAGCGAACGCCTGCGCACTGACCAGAACGCGCTGGCCGCACCCGACGAAGCCCGCCTGCTCGACATGCAGGAGCAGCACGCCATGGCGCAGGAGGCCGCGAGCGAAGCCGACGCGCGCCTGCAGGAGCTGCAGGAGGCCGTGCCGCAACTCGACGACGACCGCCGCGCGAAGCAGCTGGCCGTCAACACCGAGGGCGCACGTCACGCCGAGTTCTCGGCCCGCCTCGAAGCGCTGCGCGCGCTGCAGGAAAAGGTCAAGACCGACGGCAAGCTGGCCCCATGGCTCGCCAAGCACGGCCTCGATGGCCTGCAGGGCCTGTGGAGCCGCATCCACGTCGAGCAGGGCTGGGAGAACGCGCTCGAAGCCGCGCTGCGCGAGCGCCTGGGCGCGCTCGAAGTCAGCCGCCTCGAAATGGTCCGCGCCTTCGGCAACGACGCGCCGCCCGCCAAGCTGGCTTTCTACAGCCCGCCGGCCGCCGGCGCGCCCGAAGGCTCGGCCGCGCTGCCGCGCCTGTCGAGCCTGCTGCGCCTGAACGACGCCGGGCAGCAGGCGCTGCTCAGCGACTGGCTGCACGGCTGCTACACCGCCGCGAGCTTCGAGGAAGCCCTGGCCCAGCGCGGCTCGCTGCAGCCCGGCGAAGTCATCTACGTGCAGAGCGGCCATGCCGTGTCGTCGCACAGCGTGAACTTCTATGCGCCCGATTCCGAACAGGCCGGCCTGCTGGCCCGCCAGCAGGAAATGGAAAACCTGGAGCGCCAGCTGCGCGCCCAGACGCTCATCACCGAGGAAGCGCGCACCGCGCTGGTCCGCGCCGAAGCCGCCTATGCCGACGCCGCCTCGCGCCTCGTGACTGCACGGCGCGAAGCCGCCGAAACCCAGTCGCGTGCGCACGAACTGCAGGTCGAGACGCTGCGCATGACGCAGCTCGCCGAGCAGACCCGTGCCCGCAGCCAGCAACTGGCCGCCGACATCGGCGAAGTCGACGCACAACTCGAAGAGCTGCAAGAGAGGCGCATTGCCGCCGAGGGCCGCTTCGAGGAACTCGACATGCAACTGGCCGACAGCCAGGAGCGCCACGCCGAGCTCGACGAGCGCGTGATCGAGGCCGGCCGCGCGCTGGCCGCGAGCCGCGAGCAGCACCGCAGCCTCGAGCGCCAGGCGCAGGAGGCCACCTTCTCGCAGCGCACGCTCGAAGCGCGCCGCGCCGAACTCAACCGCTCCATCGAAACCTCGGCCCAGCAGACCGTGGCGCTGACCGACGAAGACGAGCGCGCGCGCGCCGAACTGAGCCGCCTGTCCGACGCCGCCGCGCAGGCCGGCCTGCAGGACGCGCTGTCGCTCAAGCTGGAGCGCGAAGCCGCGCTGGGCTCGGCCCGCAGCCAGTACGACGACCTCACGCTCAAGCTGCGTGCCAGCGACGAGCGCCGTCTGCAGCTCGAGCGCGAGCTCGACCCGCTGCGTCAGCGAATCACCGAGTTCCAGCTGAAGGAACAGGCCGCGCGCCTGGGCGTCGAGCAATACCAGCAGCTGCTGGACGACGCCGGCGCCGACCTCGAGGCCGTCGAGCAGTCGATCGAGAACGACAAGGTGAAGCTCACCGGGCTGCAGAGCGAAATCGACCGCCTCAACCGCGAGGTGGTCGCGCTCGGTGCGGTGAACCTGGCGGCGCTGGACGAACTCGCTATCGCGAGCGAGCGCAAGACCTTCCTCGACGCCCAGTCGGCCGACCTGAACGAAGCCATCGGCACGCTGGAAGACGCCATCCGCAAGATCGACGCCGAGACGCGCGACCTGCTCGGCGGCACCTTCAAGATCGTCAACGAGCACTTCAGCCGGATGTTCCCGGAGCTGTTCGGCGGCGGCAATGCCAAGCTCATGATGACCGGCGACGAGATCCTCGACTCCGGCGTGCAGGTGATGGCGCAGCCCCCGGGCAAGAAGAACCAGACCATCCACCTGCTGTCGGGCGGCGAGAAGGCGCTCACGGCCATCGCGCTCGTGTTCGCCATCTTCCAGCTGAACCCGGCGCCTTTCTGTTTGCTCGACGAAGTGGACGCGCCGCTGGACGACGCCAACACCGAGCGCTATGCCAAACTCGTCTCCGCCATGAGCCGCGAAACCCAGTTCCTCTTCATCAGCCACAACAAGATCGCCATGGAAATGGCCGAACAGCTGATCGGCGTGACGATGCAGGAGCAGGGCGTCTCGCGCATCGTGGCGGTCGACATGGAGTCGGCTGTTTCGATGGTCGAAGCCGCATAAGCAGGGCGGCAACGATCCATGAGCAATCTCACACTCGCCCTGGCAATCTTCGGCGGCCTCGTTCTCGCGGCCGTCATCGGCTACGAGGCCATGATGTCGCGCCGCAACGCGCCCCGGCAACCCGATGCGGTCGACGTCGCGCTCGACGAGGCCGAGCGCGCGCTGGCGGCGGGCGGCGACGGCGTGGAGCCGGTGCTGAATGCCGATCCGAACAAGGTGCAGGGCGCCGACCGGCATGAGCCGCTCTTCGACCCCGACCTCCCGGCGCCCAGCGGCGTGCCCGTGCCCACCGCCGAACGGCGCGGCGGACTCGACCCGCTGATCGACGTGATCGCGCCGATCTCGCTCGATGGCCTGGCCTCGGGCGATGCCGCCATCGCCGCCATGCCGCCCACCCGCCGCGCGGGCAGCAAGCCGGTGGCCATCGAAGGCCTGAACGAACACACCGGCCAGTGGGAGCCGCCCGTGCCCGGCCAGCGCTACAGCGCCTTCCAGGTCGGCGTGCAGCTCGCCAACCGCACCGGCGCGCTCAACGAGATCGAATACTCCGAGTTCGTGGTCAAGGCCCAGGCCTTTGCCGATGCCGTCAATGGTGCGCCGGAGTTTCCAGAGATGCTCGACGAAGTGGCGCGCGCCCGCGAGCTCGACCAGTTCGCCAGCGCGCACGACGCGCAACTGGGCTTCGTGCTGCGCGCGCTGCATGCGGCCTGGAGCCCGGGCTATGTGCAGCAGAACGCCGCGCGGCTGGGCTTCGTGGCCGGCATCATCCCCGGGCGCATGGTGCTGCCGACCAGCGAGGCTGGCCTGCCGCCGGTGCTCGGGTTGTCTTTCGACACGCAGGCCGCGCTGGCCGACGACCCGGCCCAGTCGGCGATTCGCGAACTCAGCCTGAGCCTCGACGTACCCCAGGTCGATCGCTCCGAAGAACCGTTCCGCCGCATGCGCGAAGCCGCCGCCACGCTGGCGCGCGAGATGGACGGCGTGGTCACCGACAGCGACGGCCAGCTGCTGCGCGACGAGACCATGGACGTGATCGGCGCCGACCTCGAACAGCTCTACGACACGCTCGACGGGCGCGATCTCGCGGCGGGTTCTCCGCTGGCGCGGCGGCTTTTCAGCTAACTCCGATTCCTCGGGAGACACCCATGACGACGCGCGACGAAGCCGCACGCGAAGCCGCCGCACTGAGCGAACAGCTCCACAGGCACGCCCATCTCTACTACGTGCTCGACACGCCCGAGTTGCCGGACGCGGAGTACGACAAGCTGTTCCAGCGCCTGCAGGCCATCGAGACCGAGTTTCCCGACCTGCGCACCCCCGACTCGCCGACGCAGCGCGTCGGCGGCAAGGTGCTCGACGGCTTCGTCAAGGTGCGCCACAAGGTGCCGATGCTGTCGATCCGCACCGAGACCGACATCACGCCCGGCGGCGCGAGCGCCTTCGACGCTCGCGTGCGCAGGGAACTGGGCCTTGCCGAGGACGGCCCGCAGGTCAGCTACGTCTGCGAGCTGAAGTTCGATGGCCTTGCCATGAACCTGCGCTACGAGAACGGCGTGCTGGTGCAGGCCGCGACGCGCGGCGACGGCGAGGTGGGCGAGGAGGTCACGCAGAACATCCGCACGGTGCGCGAGATTCCGTTGCGTCTCAACGGCAAGGCGCCGCCCGTGGTCGAAGTGCGCGGCGAGGTCTACATGAAGCGCGCGGACTTCGACGCGCTCAACGAGCGCCAGCGGCAGAAGATCGCGGACGGGCTGAAGAACGAGAAGGTGTTCGTCAATCCGCGCAATGCAGCGGCCGGCGCCGTGCGCCAGCTCGATCCGGCGATTGCCGCGGCGCGGCCGCTGAGCTTCTTCGCCTACGGGCTGGGCGAGGTCACGCCGGTGGCCGAAGGCGGGCCCGACTGGCCTACGCAGTTCGACTGGCTGCAGCAGTTCCACGAGTGGGGATTCCCGGTGGCGACGCAGACCGCACGGGCCACTGGTGCTATCGAACTCATAGCGTTCCACGAGAACATCGGCCGACAGCGCGACGCCTTGCCCTATGACATCGACGGCGTGGTCTACAAGGTCGACAGCATCGAGCTGCAGCGGCAACTGGGTTTCGTCTCACGCGAACCGCGCTGGGCCGTGGCGCACAAGTACCCGGCGCAGGAGCAACTGACCGAGGTGGTCGGCATCGAGATCCAGGTCGGGCGCACCGGCAAGCTCACGCCGGTGGCCAAGCTGGCCCCCGTGTTCGTCGGCGGCGTGACGGTGACCAATGCCACGCTGCACAACGAGGACGAGGCGCGCCGCAAGGACGTGCGCGTGGGCGACACGGTGATCGTGCGCCGCGCGGGCGACGTGATTCCCGAAGTGGTCGGCGTGGCGCCGGACAGCCTGGCAAAGCCCGAGGACCAGCGCGGCGAGATCTTCACCATGCCGCACAAGTGCCCCGTGTGCGGCTCTGAGGCCGTGCGGGAGGAGGGCGAGGTCGACTACCGTTGCACCGGCGGCCTGTTCTGCGCGGCGCAACGCAAGGAGGCCATCCTGCACTTCGCGGCGCGACGCGCGGTGGATGTCGACGGGCTGGGCGACAAGCTGGTCGAGCAGCTCGTCGATTCGAACCTGATCCGCACCTTGCCCGATCTGTACAAGCTGGGCTTCACCACGCTGGCGGGGCTGGATCGCATGGCGGAGAAGTCGGCGAAGAACCTCGTCGATGCGCTGGAGGCCTCGAAGAAGACCACGCTGCCGCGCTTCCTGTTCGGCCTGGGCATACGCCACGTGGGCGAGAGCACCGCGAAGGACCTGTCCAAGCACTTCGGCAAGCTCGACTCGATCATGGACGCGACCGAGGAGCAGCTGCTCGAAGTGAACGATGTCGGCCCGGTGGTGGCGCAGAGCCTGCGCACCTTCTTCGACCAGCCGCACAACCGCGAGGTGGTCGAACAGCTGCGCGCCTGCGGCCTGACTTGGGAAGAGGGCGAACCGGCGGCCAGGGCACCGAAGCCGCTGGCGGGCCTGACCTTCGTCATCACCGGCACCCTTCCTACGCTGAGCCGCGACGAAGCGAAGGATAAATTGGAGGCGGCCGGCGCGAAGGTGTCCGGCTCCGTCAGCAAGAAGACCCATTACCTCGTGGCCGGCGAAGAGGCCGGGAGCAAGCTCGACAAGGCGCGGGAAAACGGCGTCGAGATCATCGACGAGGCGCGTATGCTGGAGATCCTCGCCAACGGCGTTCCGGCGGCCTGAACAGGCATTGGCCGGGGAACGATCGGGCATAGACGGCGGTCGGATGCTTTACCGGCCGTTACGCGACTTCATCCGAGCGCAGTCAACAGGGTCTACAACCTGACGTTGAAAGCTAACTGAAGGCCACAAGGAGAGTCCCTCATGAAAAAAATTCGAGTTCTCGGTGCCTGTGCCGCTGTCGGCGGCGTCGTGCTGCTGTCGGGCTGCGTGGGCGTACCCGCCGACCCCTATTACGGCGGGGGCTATTCGTCGGGACCCTACTACAGCGAACCGGCACCCGTGGTCGTGCCCGCACCGGTCTACATCAACGGGGGCGGCTATTACGAGCGTCGTCCGCGCTACTACGACAGGCCCTACTACGATCGCCCGGGCTATCCGGCCCGTCCGCCCGTCTGGGGTGGCGGTGGCCGGCCGGTAGCTCCGCCGGTGGTGGTGCCGCCCCGTCCGCCCATTACCGGTGGCGGTCCTGGCTCCATTCCGACCCCGCCGCGCGGCAACGCGCGCCTGTGGACCTCGCCCGACTCCAAGACCCAGAGCCCTCCCTGATTCCCTTCGGGCACTGGAGATCTGAGGCCATCGCGATAATCCCGCCATGGCCATCCGCGAAATCCTGAAAATGGGCGACCCACGGCTGCTGCGCATCGCGCAGCCGGTCGCCGCCTTCGACACCGACGAGCTGCACATGCTGGTGCGCGACATGTTCGAGACCATGCATGCGGTCAATGGCGCCGGCCTGGCGGCGCCGCAGATCGGCGTCGACCAGCAGCTCGTGATCTTCGGCACCGACGTCGTGAATCCGCGCTATCCCGACGCGCCGCCGGTGCCGCGCACGGTGCTGTTGAATCCCGTCATCACGCCCTTGGGCGTCGAGGAGGAAGAGGGCTGGGAAGGGTGCCTGTCGGTGCCGGGCCTGCGCGGCGTGGTGCCGCGCTTCGCCAGCATCCGCTATACCGGCTTCGACCCGTATGGCGACCCGATCGACCGGGTTGCCACCGGCTTTCATGCGCGCGTGGTGCAGCATGAAGTCGATCACCTGCTGGGCAAGCTCTACCCGATGCGGGTGCGCGATTTCTCGCGCTTCGGCTACACCGAGGTCCTGTTCCCAGGCCTCGATGCGGCCGACGACGACTGAGCCGGCCGGCTCGGTCGGAGCTCAGTTGTATTTGCTGCTCAGCGCGAAGCGGCCGCCGCCCATGAAGGCGAGGGCGATCGCCGCGAACAGGAACATGCCCTGCAGCTCCAGCGCCCAGCCGCCTTGCTTGCCGAGCGAGGTCAGGTCCTTCATGTGGACCAGCGCGAATGCCACCAGCATGTTGATCGCCACGATCCAGGCTGCGGGACGCGTGTAGAGCCCGATGATCAGCAGCACTGGCGCCACCACCTCCCCGATGTAGACCAGATAGGCCAGCGCGCCCGGCAGCCCATGCTGGGCCAGCATGCCCGAGATGAAGCCGACGCCGCCTTGCAGCTTGGCGATGCCATGCAGCAGGATCAGCACGCCAAGCGAAACGCGCAGGATGAACTTGCCGGTGTCGTCGGATTTGACCATTGTGTGGATTCCCAGTGATTGGTTATTGAAGGGCCGTATGGTAGTGAACCCGGGGCCTGTCGATCCAGCCCCGTACGCGCATGCCGCGGCGCATATGCATCCAACCCGGAGTTCTTTGGCAGAGTCCGGCGTCGGCCCGTACACTGCCTTTTGCTTACCGTTGTTGAGGAGAACACCAATGATGAACAAACCATTCCGGCCGGCGTTGCTCGCAGGCGCCTGCCTTGCTGCCCTGGCCTTTGCCGCACCGGCCTTCGCCGGCAAGACGCTCGATGCGGTCAAGCAGCGGGGCACCGTCAAGTGCGGCGTGACCAACGGCGTGGCCGGCTTCTCGGCACCCGACACGCAGGGCAACTGGTCGGGCCTCGACGTCGACACCTGCCGCGCCATCGCGGCGGCCGTGCTCGGCGACGGCAAGAAGGTCGACTTCGTGCCCCTCAACTCGCAGCAGCGCTTCTCGGCCCTGCAAGCCGGCGAGATCGACATCCTGGCGCGCAACACCACCTGGACGCTCACGCGCGACGCCTCGCTGGGCTTCAACTTCACCACCATCACCTACTACGACGGCCAGGGCTTCCTGGTGCCCAAGAAGCTCAAGGTGACGAGCGCCAAGCAGCTCAAGAACGCCACCATCTGCACCCAGTCGGGCACCACCAACGAGAAGAACGTGTCGGACTACTTCCGCGCGCAGGGCATCCCCGTCAAGACGGTGGTGTTCGAGAGCTTCGAAGCCTCGTTCAAGGCCTTCTTCTCGGGCCGTTGCCAGGCCTTCACGACCGACGCCTCGGCGCTTGCCGGCCTGCGCAACAAGGAAGCGACCAACCCCGACGACTACATCATCCTGCCCGAGCTGATCTCCAAGGAGCCGCTGGCGCCCCTGGTGCGCCGCGGCGACGACGAGTGGTTCGCCATCGCCAAGTGGGTGCCCAACGCGCTCATCGAGGCCGAGGAATTCGGCGTCACGCAGGCCAACGCCGACGAGCTCAAGGCCAACAGCAAGGACCCGGCGCAGCAGCGTCTGCTCGGCAGCGGTGAAGACCTGGGCAAGCTGCTGGGCCTCGATAAGGACTGGTCGTTCCGCGCCATCAAGGCAGTGGGCAACTACGGCGAGATCTTCGAGCGCAATGTCGGACCCAAGTCGGTCCTGAAGTTGCCGCGCGGCTCCAACAATCTCTGGAGCAAGGGCGGCCTGATCTACGCACCTCCGGTTCGATGAACGGCAGGACCTCGCGCCGCGGGGTCTGGCTGGCATGGGCCGTCCAGGCCCTGCTGGTGCTGGCCGTGGCGGCCGGCGCTGTTTGGGTGGTGCACCATGCGCTCGAAGTGCTGCGTGCCCGGGGCGTGCGCTCGGGCTTTGACTTCCTGACCGAGCCCACGGGCTTTTCCATCAGCGAAGGCTGGCTCGATTTCGATGCCAGCCAGCCGTTCTGGCGTGCATTCCTCGCGGGGCTGATCAACACGGTGCGTGCTGCGGTGCCCGCGGCCATCTTCTCGGTGGTGCTGGGCACGCTCATCGGCATCGGCCGACTGGCCCCGCACGTGCTGCTGCGCGGCATCTGCACCGCGTATGTCGAGCTGGTGCGCAACGTGCCGCTGCTGGTGCAGTTGCTGATGCTGGCCTTCGCGATGGCCAACCTGCTGCCCGATCCGACGGAGCCCGTGCATCTGCTTCCGGGCGTGTGGCTCAGCAAGGGCGGGCTCAGCGTGCCATGGCCGATCATGGGCGAGGGCGGCCTGCACTTCGAGCTTCCCGAGCGCGGTGACTTCGGCGTGAGCGGCGGCGCGGCGCTGAGCCCGGAGTACGTGACCATCGTCGCCGGCCTGAGCTTCTATTCGGCGGCCTTCGTGGCCGAGATCGTGCGCGCGGGCATCCTGTCGGTGTCACAAGGGCAGGTGCTGGCGGGGCAGGCGCTGGGGCTTTCGCCGGTGCAGCAGTTGCGCATCGTCGTGCTGCCGCAGGCGCTGCGGGTGATCGTGCCTTCGCTCACCAACCAGATCCTGAGCCTCACCAAGAACTCGTCGCTGGCGGTGGCGGTGGGTTATCCGGAGCTGGTGTCGGTGGCCAACACCACCATCGGCTCGAACGGCCGGGCTTTCGAGTGCATCGCGATCATCATGGCTGTCTACCTGATGCTGTCGCTGCTGATCTCCTTCGGCATGAACCGCTATAACGCGCGCGTCGCATTGCGAGGCTGGCGATGAGGAATGCCGCGCAAGGGCCCATCGCGTGGCGCAGCGAACTCTGGGGTTCGCCGATGCGCGCGCTGGCGACGCTGCTGCTGCTGGCGCTGCTCGCGTGGATCGGCTTCCACATCGTCGAGTGGGGCATCGTGCATGCCGTGTTCCGGCCCGATGCCGAAGCCTGTCGCGCCGTGCAGCATGGCGCGTGCTGGGGCGTGGTGGCCGAGAAGTGGCGGCCGATGCTGTTCGGGCGCTTCCCGTACGAGGAGCAATGGCGTCCGGCCATCGCGGTCGTCGTGCTGTCCGCGGTGACGATGCTCAGCGCCTGGCCGCGCAGCTGGCGCTGGTGGCTGGTGCCCCTGTGGATCGTGGCGTTGCTGCTCTTCGTGCTGCTGATGCGTGGCGGCGTGCCGGGCCTGAGTTCGGTGCCGACCAGCCGCTGGGGCGGCCTGCCGCTGACGATCGGGCTCGCGGTGGTGGGGCTGGCGCTGGCATTTCCGCTGGCCCTGCTGCTGGCGCTGGGGCGCCGATCGGACTGGCCCGTGGTTCGCACGCTGAGTGCGAGCTACATCGAGCTGGTGCGCGGCGTGCCGCTGATCTCGGTGCTGTTCATGGCCTCGTTCCTGCTGCCGCTGCTGTGGCCCGCCGGGTGGCAACCCGACGTGCTGGTGCGCGTGCTCGCAGGCTTGGCGCTCTTCGTGGCGGCGTACCTCGCGGAAATCATCCGCGGCGGCCTGCAGGCCGTGCCGCGCGGCCAGACCGAAGTGGCAATGGCGCTGGGCTTCGGCCGCTGGCCGGTGCAGCGCGACATCGTGCTGCCGCAGGCGCTGCGGCTCGTCGTGCCCGCGCTCACGAACAACGTGGTGGGCACGCTGAAGGACACCTCGCTCGTCACCGTGGTCGGCCTGTTCGAGCTGACCGGCGCCCTAGGGCTCGCGCTCGGCGGCGACCCGACGTGGCGGCCGTTCTACCTCGAGGGCTATCTCTTCGTCGCGGCGGTGTACTGGGTGCTGTGCTTCGGGCTCTCGCGCTACAGCGTGTGGCTCGAAAAGCGGCTCTCAGCCTCGCCCTGACCGTGTCGCCGCCCGGCTCCTGTACACTCCGGGGCTTCATGTCGAGCCAACGCTTCCCCTTCGCATCCACCGCAGCCCTCATGGGCCGGATGATGCCGCCTGCCTCCGCGCAGGCGATGGTCGTTGCCCGAATGATTACCACCATTACCACCGCGGCCACCTGAGCACGCGCAGGTGGCCGTTCCGGCAGCCACCTGGTGTATCGCTCTCTCCCCGAACGAATGAACCCAGCTCTGGCAGCTGGGTTTTGTTTTTTCGTCAGGAGATGTCCATGTACCGCGATCCCGTTGAATCCCTAGAGCCCTTGCACCACCGCCCGGCGGCCATTCGTACCTTGCGCGTGGGAATGATCGGCATCGGCACCGTGGGCTCGGGCACCTTCCGCGTGCTCGCGCGCAACCGGGCCGACATCGCCGCGCGGGCCGGCAGGTCCATCGAGTTGGTGATGGTCGCCGCGCGCAACCTGGAGCGCGCCGCCGCCATCGTGGGAGACAGCGTTTCGCTGACGGCCGACGCGATGCAGGTCGCCACGCATCCCGACGTCGACGTGGTGGTGGAAGTGGCCGGCGGCACCGGCCCGGCGCGCGACTGGGTGCTGGCTGCCATCGCGCACGGCAAGCACGTGGTCACGGCCAACAAGGCGCTGCTGGCCGTGCATGGCTCGGAGATCTTCGCCGCCGCGCGGGAAAAGGGCGTGATCGTGGCCTACGAGGGCGCGGTGGCCGTCAGCATCCCCATCATCAAGGCGTTGCGCGAAGGGCTTGCCGCCAACCGCATCGAATGGGTGGCCGGCATCATCAACGGCACCACCAACTTCATCCTGAGCAAGATGCGCGACGAAGGCCTGGACTTCGCTGCGGCGCTCGCGCAGGCCCAGGCGCTCGGCTATGCGGAGGCCGACCCGAGCTTCGACATCGAAGGCATCGACGCCGCCCACAAGCTGACCCTGCTGGCCGCCAACGCATTCGGCATGCCGCTGCGCTTTGCCGATGCGCAGGTGGAAGGCATCACCGCGCTGCAGGGCGTGGACGTGACCTGCGCCGAGCAGCTCGGCTATCGCATCAAGCTGCTGGGCGTGGCGCGCCGGCAGGCCGCAGGGGTCGAGTTGCGCGTGCAGCCGGTGCTCGTGCCCGCCGCGCACCTGATGGCCCAGGTGAACGGCTCGATGAACGCCGTCATGGTCAAGAGCGACGCGGCCGGTCTCACGATGTACTACGGCGCGGGTGCAGGATCGGAGCAGACCGCTTCCGCCGTGATTGCCGATCTGGTGGACGTGGCGCGACTCGACGGCGTCCACGCCGCGCAGCATGTGCCGCATCTCGGCGTCCATGCGCATGCGACGAATGCGCTCGCCGTGCTGCCTCGTGCTGCCGTGCACACCTCGCACTACCTGCGCGTGCCTGTACAAGCGGTCAACCAGATCCAGGCAATCGCGGCCAGTCTTGCGGAGCGCAAGATCCCGGTGCGACAGGTCGCGCTGGCGGCCGAGCGGCCCGGCATGGGGCCGCAGGTGCTGGTGCTGACCGGGCCGGTGGAGCAGGGCGCACTCGATCTCGCGGTGCATGCCCTCCAAGGTCGCGCCGAGGTGGCGGGGCCGGTCACGACGCTGCGCGTGGAGTCGCTGGAGGGCTGAGCTTCAGGGCTTCCGGCGCGGGCTCAGTTCGGCATAGCCGGTGAGCGGATCGTGCGTTCGCGCGAATCGCCAGTCGCGCAGCACGGCGACGAGGATCTCCGCCGTGGTCCGCACGATGCACCCCGGCGCCATATGCCCGCCGAACACGCGGCCCGAGGCGTCCGACACGCTGACGTGCAGATGCGACCCGTCGGGCGACAGGCTGCCCGCCAGCGTGAGGATCTCCAGGTCGCCCTCGATGCGCTCGGGCAACTGCGCGCCGGCGAACCGGATGCTCGCTCCACTCAGGCTGCCGATGCCGGACACGACGAAAGCTGCCTCGGCATCGCCTTGCTTCAAAGCCGAATCGAGCGACACGCGCAGGTCGTCGCCCGGGTTCAATCGCAGCACCAGCGTCTGCATGCTGCGCCGTCTCAGGCCCCCGAGAGCGCCCCGTCCACCACGTGCTGCGCCTCCTCGAGGATGCGCGCGAGATGCTCCTCGCCCTTGAAGCTCTCGCCGTAGATCTTGTAGATGTTCTCCGTTCCCGAGGGCCGCGCCGCGAACCAGCCGTTGGCCGTCACCACCTTCACGCCGCCGATGGCCGCGCCGTTGCCCGGCGCGTGGCTCAGCACCTCGACGATCCTGTCGCCGGCAAGCTCGGTCGAGCGGATCTGCTGCGGCGACAGGCTCGACAGCCGCTTCTTCTGCTCGACCGTGGCCGGCGCGTCCACGCGGTCGGACACCGGCTTGCCCAGCGCCTGCGTCAGCTCGGCGTAGCGCTCGCCGGGGTCGCGCCCGGTGCGCGCGGCGATCTCGGCGGAGAGCAGGGCGGGCACCATGCCGTCCTTGTCGGTGGTCCACACCGAGCCGTCCTTGCTCAGGAAGGTCGCGCCCGCGCTTTCCTCGCCGCCGAAGGCCAGCGAGGCATCGACCAGCCCGTCGACGAACCACTTGAAGCCCACCGGCACCTCGTGCAGCCTGCGCCCGAGCCGGTTGGCGACGCGGTCGATCATCTGGCTGCTCACCACCGTCTTGCCGACGGCGGCAAGCGCCGGCCACTGCGGGCGGTGCGTGTAGAGGTAGTCGATCATCACCGCGAGGTAGCTGTTGGGCTGCATCAGCCCCGTGCTGCCCGCGACGATGCCGTGGCGGTCGTGGTCGGTGTCGCAGGCGAAGGCGATGCCGAAGCGGTCCTTCAGGCCGATCAGCTTGTTCATCGCGTCGGGCGACGAAGGGTCCATGCGGATGCGGCCGTCCCAGTCGAGCGACATGAAGCGGAAGGTCGGGTCGACCTCGCGGCTGAGCACGTTCAGGCGCTTGAGCTTGTAGCGCTCGGCGATCGCGGGCCAGTAACGCACGCCGGCGCCGCCCAGCGGGTCGACGCCGAGGTCGAGGTTCACGTCGCGTATCGCGTCCATGTCGAGTACATGCGCTAGGTCTTCGACGTAGGTGTTCAGGTAGTCGTGGCGGTGCGTGGTCGATGCGCGCAGCGCCTGCGCGAGCGGCATGCGCTTCACGCCTTCGAGGCCGTTCGCCAGCATCCGGTTGGCCGCGGCCTCGACGGCCGAGGTGATGTCGGTGCCGGCCGGGCCGCCGTTGGGCGGGTTGTACTTGAAGCCGCCGCTCTCGGGCGGGTTGTGCGAGGGCGTGATGACGATGCCGTCGGCAAGGCCCGTCGTGCGGCCGCGGTTGTAGACCAGGATGGCGTGCGACACGGCCGGCGTCGGCGTGTACTCGTCGTCCTTCGAGATCATCAGCTCGACGCCGTTGGCCGCCAGCACCTCGACCGCGCTGCCGAAGGCCGGCGTAGAGAGCGCGTGCGTGTCGATGCCGAGGAAGAGCGGGCCGTCGATGCCTTTCTGCCTGCGGTAGTCGCAGATGGCCTGGCTGATCGCGAGTACGTGCCACTCGTTGAATGCGTCGTCGAAGGAGGAACCGCGATGCCCCGAGGTGCCGAAGGCCACGCGCTGCGCGGGCACCGCGGGGTCGGGCCGGCCGGTGTAGTAGGCCGAGACGAGGCGCGGCACGTCGACCAGCAGTTCGATGGGGGCGGGCTTTCCCGCGAGAGGGTTGCTTGCTTGGCTCATGTCGATGGGAAGTCGAAGTTGATGAGATCCGAGATGCGCTCGACGGTGATGTCGGCGGGTGCGTAGGCGGCGTTGGCCTCGGCGTCGAGGGCATAGTGCCCTTGCCGCACGAAGACAGTTGTAAGACGCGGTCCCCAGATGGCTTTCATGGCCGAGAGGATGCGCAGCTTGTCGTCGACCATCACGTAGTGCCGCGCGGGATGGAGCTGCTCGACGAGGTCGAGCATCTGCTCCTTGTGCACGTAGATCAGCACGCGGCCCTCGGTGGCGTCCCACAGGCCCGAGCGCTGCACCTTGCGCGGCTGGAAGACCACGTCGCCGTCCGAAAGGATCACCGTGGGGCCATGGCGGCGCAGGTGCTTCAACGTTTCGGTCGCGCCGGGGTAGAGCCTGTCCGCGAAGGGGTAGTCGAGCAGGAACGTCGACATCCGCAGCAACTGCTGCTCGCTCATGTCGCCACGGCTTGCGCCGGCGCGAAATCGCTGCAGCGCACCGAGGTAGTCGACATAGCCGAGCTCGTCGCGCAATTGCTCGAAGCCTGTCCAGTAGCGGCCGGCGCGCTCGGCGCCGAAGGCCTGCTCGAGGCGCTCGTGGAGATCGGAAAGGAAGCGGTCGTTGTCGAGCAGGGTGTTGTCGACGTCGACCAGGAAAACCGTGGCAGGGTGTTGTGTCATGGGTTTGGGCCCGAGGGGCCTTGACTGCAATGGACTGCGCGCGCCGGTTTCAGCATACCCCTCGAATGCGACGCCAGCGGGCACCCGCGTGATTTAGTTGATGCTTCGACGCCTGCTGGCTTAACCTGTGCCACAGGACCGTCCCCGGAGTTGAATAAGCTTTCGCACAGCTTGAAGAAGGAGCAAGAAAGATGCGCATCACGAACGGTCGATACCCGCTCGCCATGGTGGCCCTGGGCCTTTGCCTCGCGCTGGCCGGCTGCCAGTCGCCTCCCGCCGACCGCCCCCTGACCTCGGAAGTGCCCGAGCCACCGAGCTTCGTCACGCCACCCGAGACATGCCAGGCACCATCCGTGCGCTTCGGACTGGGCCTGCGCATCACCCCGCAGCTGCTGGAGGAAATGCGCCAGCGCGCCGGGGCAAGGATGGCTCGCACTGTGCTGGCCACCGATACGGCCGACCCGGCGCAGGACATGATGCGGCTCAACGTGCAGGTCGAGCCTACCGGCCGCGTGGTCGGCGCGTACTGCGGATAGGCCGGGGCGCCAGGCCGGCATCGCGTTGTATACGAAGGTGTTGTGGTGTAAACACGTACCGGTAACAAATCTTCGCCACAAAGGGTGGATCAGTTCGAATTGGGAGAACAATAGTCCGCGACTTCCGGAGCCCCAGTCTTTTGTCGAACCAGCAACCCACTGTCTCGTTGCCGTCCTACTACGACGGATCGGCCCGCCTCCCGCCGGATGAGGTGCTGCGTCCGCTGATGGCCGACTGGGCCCGGGCCGGCAAGCGGCTCGCCGCGGTCTGCTACATCGACGTCGACCGTTTCGCCGAGCTGAACTCGCGCCTCGGAATGGTCGCGGGCAATGCGGCCCTCGAGGAAGCGGCCCGCCGCATCAAGGCCGAGCTGCCGCGCGAAAGCGTGATGGCGCGCGTGGGCGGCGACGAGTTCGCGGCCCTGTTCGCCGGCCTCGGCACCTCGCAGTGCGCCCAGGTGCTGGAACGCATCCAGACCGCGCTCGCCGAGCCCTGGGAATGGCGCGGCCAGACCGCCAGCATCGACGCGAGCATCGGCGCCATGCTGCTCGACAGCAACGGCCCGCCCCCCGAGACGGCGCTGCGCCAGGCGCAGCACGCGGCCTTCTTCGCCAAGCGCGCCGCCGACGGCAAGGTGCACTACTTCGACGCCCCGCAGGCACGCGCCGACGAGCAGGTGGTGCGCGAGCGCCAGCGCATACAGGAAGGGCTGCTGCAGGGCGAGTTCTTCCTCGTTTACCAGCCCAAGGTCGACATGCTGCGCGGCGTGGTCGTCGGCGTCGAGGCGCTGATCCGCTGGCAGCACCCCGAGCGCGGCCTGATGCCGCCCGCGCAGTTCGTGCCGCTGATCGAAGACGACGCGCTGGTCGAGCAGGTCGGCGACTGGGCCATCGCCACCGCGCTGTGGCAGGCGCATCAGTGGCGCCTCGCGGGCCTGCAGATCTCGGTGAGCGTGAACGTGGCGCCGCGCCACATGATGCGCTGGGACTTCGTCGAGCGCCTCGCCCGGCACCTCGCGCAGTTCCCGAAGCAGGGCGAGGGCATGCTGGAGCTCGAGATCCTCGAGACCACCGCGATCAGCCAGTTCGCGAACGTCGCCTTGTTCGTCGAGGCGTGCAAGATGCTCGGCGTCGGCGTCACCATCGACGACTTCGGCACCGGCTATTCATCGCTCACCTACCTGCGGCAACTGCCGGTGTCGACAGTGAAGATCGACCAGTCCTTCGTGCGCGGCATGATCGACAACAGCCAGGACCGGGCCATCGTGCAGGGCATCATCGCGCTGCTCCACGCGCTGGGTCTCACGGCCGTGGCAGAGGGCGTCGAGACGGTGAAGCAGGGCGAGGCGCTGCTGGCCATGGGCTGCACCCTGGGCCAGGGCTACGGCATCGGCAAGCCGATGGCGGCCAAGGACGTCGCCCATTGGGTGGAGCAGTACGAACGCGCGCCGCTGTGGGGGCGCGACGGGTGGCCCACCCTGGGCCTCCCGGATCAGAGCAGCGGCGTATAGGGCGAGGTCATCGGGTTCAGCGTGGTGCCGCTTCCGGTGCCGTAGCCGGGCACGCCGATGCTGCTGGAGCCGCCGAACACATAGCGCAGGTAGACGCTGCCGGTGAACTGCCGGTAGTTCTGCGCGTTGTTGAAGCCCAGCGCCCCGCCGAGGAACATCTTCGGCGCGAGCTGGTACTCCACCACCGCGGCCAGGTTGTAGGCCAGGCCGGTCTTCGAGCTGCTCGCGTACATGTTGTTGTAGCTCGAGCTGCTCAGTCCCAGCGCCAGTGCCTGGTAGGCCGCGCTCGACGCGGCGCCATTGCGCGACGGGTCCGTCGGGAAGTAGGGCGACGACTTCTGCGTGAACGACTGCACGCCCAGCGAGGCGTTCAGCCGCCACGAGAGCCGGTCGCTGCGCCCGCTCCAGTCGACCGGGAAGGCCACGCTCACGAAGCTCTGCGGGCTGAAGTAGCCGCCTTGCCCGAAGGTGTAGTAGCTCAGGTTCTTCTCGTAGCCCATCAGGCCGATGTTCATGCCCAGCGTGAGCTTGGAGTTTGGGCTGTTGAGCAGGTGCAGGTAGGCGCCGCCGCCGGTCTCCACGCGCGAGTTGCTCTGCACGTTCCTGCCGGTGATGCCGTGGGCCGCGAGGTAGCTGTACACGCCGTAGGTGCCGTCGTCGTAGCCGATGTCGCCGCGCACGCCGGTGGCGACCACACCGCCCCAGCGCTCGTTGGTGCGCTCGTCCTTGGCGCCTGCGAAGGACAGCACGCTGTCGGTCACCGCGCGGCGGGAGATGTCGGCCTTGTAGTTCCACGAGTCGCCGATGCTGCCCTTGAAGGTCACGTTGCCGACCACGTTGGTGGTGGGAAAGCCCAGCGGCGTGGTGCCGATGCCGGCGTCGATGTTCTTGCCTTCGTAGCCCACGTTCAGTCCGACGCCGGCCGCATTCTGCTGGCCGGCCGAGGCGCCGGTGCGCAGCGCATTGAGGGCCGCGCTGGGGCCGCCGCCGAAGCGGCTGCCGGTGGCGTAGTCGCTCGCGGGGGTGCCGGCATCGAGCACGGTGGGCGTCACGCCCACGACGATCTTGCCTTCGCCCACGGGGAAGCGCGCCTGTATCGGCAGCTGGAAGTCAGAGAGCCGGCTGAGGCCCGCCTCGCCCGCGCGGTTGCGATACACGGTGCCTGCCGTGAGGCTCACGGCGCGCTGCGATTCGAGGTCCTGCAGCTCGGCAGCCAGCGTGCTGTTCGCCGGCGCGGCGCGCGGCGGTGCGTTCCAGCCGGTTTCCGCGCGCGGCGTGTTGGCCTGCGCATAGGCCGCATTGGCCTGCGGATAGGCGGGCGCCGGATAGCCGCCGGGCTGTTGCGCCGGCGGAATGTAGACCGGCGCGACCTGCTGCGTGCCGGGCACCGGGTACTGCGGCAGGGCCTGCACCGGCTGCGCGATGTAGGCCGAGGCCTGTGGCACGTTGTTCGGGTTCGCGGCGGCGTTGCGCGCGGTGCGCGTCGACGACGGCTTGGCTGCCGTCGAGCGGCCCTTGGCATTCGACGCCGGCGCGCCGGAGTTCCAGGGCAGCGCTCCGGGCGGATAGGCGTTCGGTGCGCCGGCCACCGGGTAGGCCGGATAAGGCTGGGCTTGGCCCGCCGCCGGATAAGCCTGTGCGACCGGGTAGCCCGCCTGTGCCGGATACGCCTGTGCCTGATAGGACGCCGGCTGCATGCGGGCCTGGGCGAACGGGTTTCCGTTGGCTGCCGGATAAGTGGCAGGCACGGCCGCACTGGGCGCGCCGCCAGTCATGCCGGCGAAGGGATTGGCCGCGGGCACGGGCGCGGCCACGCCGCCGGGGGCGAAGCCGCCCGACGCCACCTGCCGCTCGGCCTCGACCGCCGCGCGCAGGTACTGCTCGGCCTTGCGGCTCTCGCCCGCGTTGCGGTAGACACGCCCGGCCGCCGCGAGCACGCGCGACTGGTCGGGAGCCTGCTTGAGCGCGGCCATCACGTAGCTCTCGGCCGAGCTGTGGTCACGCTGCGCGCTGGCACTGGCGGCAGCGGCGAGCAGCGTGTCGAGATCGGTCGGGTTGCGCTGCAGCACTCGCTGGTACAGCGCGAGAGCCTGGCCTTCGTCGCGCGCCGCCGAATACAGGCGCGCCAGCGCGGCCAGCGCCTGTGGATCGTCGGGGCGCTCTGCGAGCACCGGTGCCATCGCGTTGTAGGCGGCCTCGAGGTTGCCGGCTTCGCGCAGCGAATCCGTCTGGCGCAGCGCGAAGGCGATGCGCAGGTTGTCGAAGTCGGCGCGCTGGCTTGCCGTCATGTTGGTCGCGGCCAGCTGGCGCAGCACGGCCGACAGCTCGATGTCCTGCTTGGTCTTGAGCAGCACCGAGGCATACAGCAACCGGTCGCCGGTGCTCGGCGTGGGCGTGCGCGCGAGCAGCTGGCGGCTCATGGCCAGGGCGCGCGGCGCGTCGCCGATTTCGGCATAGGCGCCCGCGAGCTGGCCCCAGAGTTCGGCCGGCATGTCGGTGCTCAGCGCCGACTCGGTCTGCGCGAGCACGCCGCGCGCGGCATCCATCTGGCCCTGGCGCGCCAGCGCAAGGGCGCGCGCCGCCTGCGACTGCGCCCACAGCCGGCGCTGCAGCGCGGCCATGTCGCGCGTGCGCGAGCCGGCGGGAATGCGCTCGAGGTACTGGATGCCCGCGGCCGCGTCGCCGGTCTCGGAGGCGAGCAGGGCGCTGGCGTACAGCGCGTCGGGCATGTCGGGCTGCGACATCAGCAACCCTTCCATCACGCCGCGCGCTTCGGACACCATGCCGCGCTTGCGATAGAGGTTGGCGAGGTCCAGCCGCACCCAGGGACTGTCGGGCGCGGCGAGCATCGCGTCCTCGAGCGTGCGCTGCGCGCCGGCCGTGTCGCCGGCGTCGGCCTGCTGGCGGGCGCGGTTGCGCGCCTGCTCGACCTGGATGTCGCGCAAGCCGCCCAGTTGCGTGGCCTGCTCGGGCGTGAGGCGGCGCGACAGGGCCAGCGCCTCGTCGGCGCGGCCGGTCTGGCCGTAGATGGAGATCAGCCCGCGCAGCGCCTGCGTGTTCTGCGGACGGCTTTCGAGCACGCGCTTGTAGCCCTGTTCGGCCTGCGCGTAGTCGCCCGCCGCGGCGCGCAGGTCGGCCAGCGCGTTCTGGCCCACGGGCTCGCGCGGATCGATGCGCACGGCGCGCTCGTAGAGCGACTGCGCGCCGCGCAGGTCGTTCTTGCCCTGGGCGGCGCGGGCCTGTCCGACCAGCACCCAGTAGTTGGCGCTCTGCAGTGCCGAATTCCATTTGCTGCCGCCGCCGCGCACCGCGCGCTCCAGCAGCTCCTGCGCCTCGGCGAAGCGCTCCTGGCGCATGCGCACGAGGCCGAGCCCGCCCAGCGCCTCGGCGTCGTCCGCCTTCAGGCGCAGCGCCTGCTGGAAGCGTTGCTCGGCGGTGCCTGCGTCGCCCCGGTCGAGTGCCTTGAAGCCTTCGCCCACGGGCACGTCGGGCGTGTTGGCCGTGGCCGCCTTGGCGGTGGTGAGGCTTTCCAGGCGCGCGGCCACCGCGGCGTCGGTCTGGTTGTTGCTCAGGTATTCCTGGTAGAGCGGAACGTCGGGCTGGCGCGCGTCGAGCCAGATCAGCGCCTGGCGCCACGCGGAACGCGCTGCGCCGGCCACGGCGGGCTGCTTCGTCAGTTCGACCAGCTCGCGGATGCCGGCCCGGCGCGTCGATTCGCTGTAGGTCTTCTGCTGCGCCAGCGCGAGCTTGTAGTTCGCGTTCTCGGGATGGTCCTTCACCAGCTGTTCGAGGCCTCGGCGGCCCTCATCCGCGCCTTGCGGCGTGCTGGCCAGCACCTGGTAGTACTCCAGGGCCAGCGCCTCGGGCGGCGGCCGGTTGTCGAACTGGCTGCGGTACAGCTCCACCGCCTCGGCGGCGCGGCCGGCGCGTGCTGCGGCGCGGGCGCGCTGCAGCGTGCTCTGCGCGCCGGCGGGCTGCTGCGACTGCTGCTGCAGGCGCGCGAGGCGGCTGTCGTTCGGGTTCGCGGTGCGCAGGCGGGCGATCCAGCTGCGCGCCGCCTCGGAGTTGCCACGCGAGAGTTCGACCTGCGCCATGCCGTACATCGCGTCGGTCGACTGGGGCTGCACGCTCAGCAGCTTCTTCCAGCTTTCTTCGGCGAGGTCGGCGCGGCCCTGGGCCTGCCAGTAGTTGCCTTGCTCGATCAGCGCCGCGCTGGCATCGGCCTGCGCATGGGCGGGGTTGGCGGCGCACAGCGCCACGAGCATGCCGAGGCAGGCCGTCCATTGCCGCGATTGCGGCGACAGCGAAAAGGAACGCGAGAAAGGACGCGAGCCGGGGGCGATGCCGCGCGGAAGCGCCTGCGGCTTCAGGCCGGTCGATTGGGACGGCATAGCGTTCTCCATGAGGTTTGCAGCTGGCCGTTGCGGCCGAATTCATAACGGCCGTCCAGCCATGCCTGGCCGAAAAGCAACAGGCACTGCTCGTAGTACGGCAAGGGCGCCACGGGCGGCGTCGTTGCATTGGGGGCGGGAGGCGCCGCGCGGCCGCCGGGCACGCGGGCGACCTGGTCGGCCAGCGCGTCGGTGGCGTCCAGCGCCTTGAGGTAGGGCAGCATCGCGCCTGAAAAACCGAGGGGCGCCATGCCGCGGACCTGGCCCGTCACGGTGTCGACGTACTCGGGCACCGAGTGGTTCTCGGCCAGCGCCTGGCGCGGGCCGCGCAGGTTCAGCAGCAGCATCTTGCGCGCCGGGTCGCGCTCGGAAAGCATGCCCGCCCACAGGTAGACGCGGATGGCGTCGTAGCTGCCGGTGGTGCCCTTCTGCGGATCGGCCACGAAGGAGCGCGAATCCTGCGACCACGCGCACCAGTCGGGCGCGAAGCCCTTGGGCGTGACGGCGCCGAACATGCGCAGCGTGTTGTCGATGACCTCGCCCCAGGGGCCGGACGGATCGGCCTGCTGGAAGTAGCGCAGCAGCTGCAGCGGCGCATAGCTCGGGTTGAGGCGCCACAGCGGGCCGCTCGCCACCGACTTGGGCCAGGGCAGCAACATGCGGCCGAGACCCGGCACGTTGATGATTTCTTCGCGCACGGCGAGCGCCAGCACTTCGCGGCCGAGCGCGCGATAGCCGGCGTCGTTCCAGAGCCGGCCGCCTTCCATCAGCGCGTAGGCGATCCACAGGTCGGCGTCGGACGCGGCGTTGGCGTCGAGCACGCCCCAGCCGCCCGCAGGCTTGCGGCCCCACTGCCACGCAGGCAACTGCTTGGCGAGGCTGCCGCCCGCGAGGTTGGCTTCGGCCCAGGCCAGCACGCGCGCGAAGGTCGCGCGGTCGTTGTGGACCAGCGAGAAGAACATCGCGTACGACTGGCCTTCGGAAGTCGATTGCTGCTGCGGCGTGTTGAAGTCGATCACCCGGCCGTCGGGCTGGATGTGGCGCGCGGCGAAGGCCGCCCAGTCGGTGGCCGGATGGCAGGCAGGTGCAGGCGCCGGAGCAGCTGCAGCGGCAGAAGGAGGGGCAGCCTGCGCGGCTACGGCCAGCCGGGGCAGCGCCAGAGCCAGCCCGGCCGCGCCCAGCAGGGCGCGCCGGCTCGCGAGCCGGTCGGGTGGGGGCGCTGTGATTGAACGTCGCATGAGTTCCTTACTTGCCCTTGGCCTTCACCGCCAGCCGGCGGCGCGCGCGCAGTTGCAGGCCCGCGTACGACACGGCCGCGCCCAGCAGCGCCAGCACGATCACCAGCCCGGCCAGCATCAGCGGGCTGCGCGAGAGATGCCACTGCACCCAGGCGATGGGCGGCAGGCGGCCGACGTAATAGGTGTCTTCGCCGAGCACGCTGTTGACCTGCGTGTCGCGCACGATGGTCATGCTGCCCTGCACGCTCTTGAGCAGGTCGGGCGTCATCAGCGCGTTGAGCAGCGCGTCCTTCGACTCGCTGTTGGTGATGGCCGCGACCACGCTGCGGCCGCTGCGCAGCGGCGACTCGAAGCCCGCCAGCACCGCGTCGCGGCCGTCGGCGCTCACCGAGATCTGCATCGAGCCCGGCAGGTCTTCGCGGGTGCGCGCGCCGATCACGAAGTCGATGGCGTTGTCGATCCAGCTGTTGAGCTTCAACTCGGGCGCGTTGCCGTTGCGCTTGAGCGGCATCCTGTCGGCCCACTGGGTGAAGAGGGGCTGGTTCTGCAGGTTGCCGATCACCAGCAGGTCTTTATCAGCCCATTGGGTCGCCTCGGCCGAGCGGCCCACCTTCACGCGCAGCGCTGGGTAGCCGGTGGTGCGGCCGATCTGGCCGAGCAGGCCGAGGAAGGTTTCGGTGTCGCTGCCGGCGGGCTGGTCCGGCAGGATGACGGCGGTTTCCGACAGGTCGGCCATGCGCGAGAACGGGAAGCCGCCGTTGGCATAGGCGGCGAGCTCGGGCATCGCGATGAAGTGCGGGAAGCCCGACACGTCGATCTTCGAGGTCGGGTCGATGGAACCGCGCACGTTGTCCAGCTGCGGCACGCAGCGCCCGCCCACGGGCTCGAAGTAGTAGTGCAGCCGCAGCTGGCTGCGCGGGCCCATGGCCAGCGGCGGCAGGATCACTTCCTTGCGCTCGGCGAGCGTGCCGTCGGGCATCAGCTTCACGGCCAGCGGGTTCCACCAGCGGTCGCCGGCCGGGTTGGCCGAGCGCAGCGGCAGCCCGCCCACGAAGTTCTCGTTGACGTTGACGTTCAGCGTCGACTGGTCGGGCCGCACGCGCGGCGTGTAGCGGTACTGCAGATCGAGCGGAATGCCGCGGCTGCGCCAGGTGAAGAGGTCGGGCGGCAGCTGCAGGTTCACGCGGACCACGTCGGGGTTGTAGCCCGTCACCGACAGGTCGGCCGCCGAAGCCAGCTCGCCCAGCTGAAGCGGACGGTCGCTGGGCACCCAGCGCGGCGCGTCGTAGGGCTTGCGCGCGGGCGGCTCCTGGAAGGCGGTGATCGAGGCGGTCGCGCCCGCGAATGCCTTGGCGTTGAGCGCCAGCGCGGCCGCGGCGGTGCGCAGGTCGGCGGGCGTGCTGCCCATCACCAGCAGCAGCTTGCCGTTGGCGTCGCGCGGGTTGTCGACGATCGCCAGGCCCGGTCCGCGGATCGCCGGCAGCGTGAGGCCCGGAATGCTCGATTCCGGCGTGACGAACACCACGGCGTGGCCCGTGGGCAGGTCGCCCGCCGACACCGGGAAGGTCGCGCCGCGATAGTCGGCCAGTGCGCCGAACCACGACGACACCACGCCCGCGGCCTCCAGTACCGGGCCCGAGGCAGCCGTGCCGAACACGAAGGGAATGCGCGCGCGGCGCACGTCGCGGCGGTCGAAGAAGGGCTGCGGCAGCGCCGCCAGGTCGTTGACCAGCTTCAGCGGCGCCACCGTCAGCTTCAGCGAGCTGGTGGCGTCGATGCGCGCCCACAGGCTGGTGTGCGCGGGGTCCTCGCACTCGCGGGTGTAGTGGCCGATCAGCTCGACGTTGATGCGGTTGAATTCGGTGATCAGGCGCCGGTCGATCGGAATGTCGGCCGTCTGCGGCCGGCCCGCGCCTGCGGTGGGCACCGGCAGCGTGGCCACCAGCACGTCGTTCACCGTGACCTTCAGGTGCGAAAGCTCCGGAATCAGCGATGGCGAGTAGGCGTAGTTCAGCTTGAACGATGCGGCCGTCACCAGTTCGTCGGCGCGCACGTTGAACGGGATGCCGACCGTGCCGCTGATGCCGCGCAGCTGCACCGCGTAGTCGATGCCCAGCTGCGTGAGGTTGAGTTCGCGTACCGCGCCGCCGGCAGGAGCAGCCGCAGCGATGGGGGCAGTCGGTGCCTGAGGTGCCGCCGCCGCAGCCTGCGGCTCGGCCGGCCGGGGCTGGGCGAACGCGGCGCCGGTCGCGGCCAGGGCCACGGCAAGCGCCACGGCGCGGGAGGCGAACGAGGGCGATGCCGCGTTGACGGGAGGCTCGGCGCGGCGATGCGCGCGCTGGGTGGGCGTCACGTGGTTCGTCACGTGGATTCCTTCGCTTTGGCAGGACGCAGCCGCGAGGCGGCCGCACGGTAGTAATGGCTGAACATGTCTCGGAAGCCCGTGCCGCTGATGCTGATGATGTGGCCGAGCACGCGGTGGATCGGCACGCGCGGGTGGTTGCCCCAGCGCGCGGCCCAGATGTCGGCGCGGGCGGTGGTGCACTGCACCAGCGCGCGCTCCTGCGCGAAGCTCATCGGCACGAAGCTCAGGCCCAGGCGCTTGCCGTTGCTGAAGCGCACGGTGGAGGCGAAGCGCGATTCCTGGTCGTTGCGGTACAGCGCCACCTCGACGGGGGTTTCCAGGTCGAGCTTCATGTCCTCGGGCAGCTCGAGGCCCAGGCCGCCGCTGGAGAAATCGAAGGTGTTGCAGCGCAGGGAGCGGCCGTCCGGAAAGTACAGCGTGGCCGGCAGGCTGAGTTCCACACGATGCGATCCGCGCAGTTGGCGCGACTCGTTGGCCGCGGCCACGCAGGCGCCCAGGATCATCAGGTTGTAGACCGTCCAGGCCAGGTTCAGCCACACGGTGGCGATGTGCTGCGAGTCGACCCAGGTCAGGCGCCACACGCCGAGGCACACGCCCACGAAGTTCAGCGCCAGCAGCACCAGGCTGGCCTTGGCGATGCTGCTGTCGAAATACTCTTCCTGGATCAGGCCGCCCTTGGCCGTCACGTTGAAGCTGCCCAGCTTGGGGTTGATGAGCGCCACCAGCGTCGGACGGAAGATGTACCAGGCCAGCACCGCTTCGTAGACCTCGTTCCACAGCAGGTAGCGAAAGCGCCCCTGGATGCGGCTGTTGGTCAGGTTGGCGTGCAGGATGTGCGGCAGCGCGAACGCGAAGATCATCGACGCCGATGCGTGGATCACGCTCGCGCCGAAGTACAGGTAGGCCAGCGGCGCCGTCAGGTAGATGAGCCGCGGCAGCCCGTACAGGAAGTGCAGCATCGCGTTCACGTAGCACAGGCGCTGCGCCCAGTGCAGCCCGCGCCCGAAGAGCGGGTTGTCGATGCGGAAGATCTGCGCCATGCCGCGCGCCCAGCGGATGCGCTGGCCCACGTGGCCCGAGAGGCTCTCGGTGGCCAGGCCCGCGGCCTGCGGCAGGGCCAGGTAGGCGGTGTTGTAGCCGAGGCGGTGCATCTTCAGGGCGGTGTGGGCGTCCTCGGTCACGGTCTCGACCGCGATGCCGCCGACTTCTTCCACGATGTTCCGGCGCAGCACCGCGCAGGAGCCGCAGAAGAAGGTGGCGTTCCAGAGGTCGTTGCCGTCCTGGATCAGGCCGTAGAAAAGCTCGCCCTCGTTGGGCACCGTGCCGAAGGTGTCGAGGTTGCGCTCGAAGGGGTCGGCCGAGAAGAAGTAGTGAGGCAGCTGGACCATGCCCAGCTTGGGATCGCGCCCGAACCAGCCCATGGCGATCTGCATGAAGGAGCGCGTGGGAATGTGGTCGCAGTCGAAGATCGCGACGAACTCGCCTGTGGTGTTCTTCAGCGCGGCGTTGATGTTGCCGGCCTTGGCGTGGCGGTTGTTGTCGCGCGTGACGTGGGTCACGCCGACCTGCTCGCAGAACACGCGGAATTCCTCGCGCCGGCCGTCGTCGAGCACGAAGATCTTGATCTTGTCGCGCGGCCAGTCGATCAGCTGCGCGGCCAGCACCGTGGAGCGCACCACCGACAGCGACTCGTTGTAGGTCGGAATGAACAGGTCGATGGTGGGCCACTCGGCCGGGTTCTCGGGCAGCGGCACCGGCTTGCGCTCCAGCGGCCAGGCGGTCTGCACGTAGCCCAGCAGCAGCACGACGAAGGCGTAGAGCTCGGCCATCAGCAGGCCCACGCCCAGCACGAAGTCGAGCGGGTTGTCCATGAACATGGTCTCGGTCACGCGCCAGTAGGTGTAGCGCGAGGACACGACCACGGACAGGAAGATCAGGACCAGGCTGGCGAAGCGGCCGCGGAAGCGGTTGGTGACGAGTGCCGCCGCGAAGATGCCCACCGACAGCACGATCTGCTGCTCGAAGGTCATGGGCGCGATGATCAGCGCCGGCAGCATCGTGAGCGCGACGATCCAGCCGAGGATGCGCACCGGCAGCAGCCGCAGGATCGCGGGGGCGGGCTTGGGCGCCGGCTGCGCCGGGGCGGCGGACTGGGCGTGTTTCATCGGTTCGTTTCCGTGGTCCGCAGGGAGGGAAAGGACGCCGCTTGGCGCGCGGTGTCGATGCGTTCGAGCAGGCGCTCGGCGCAGGAGTCGATGTCCTGCGTCGCCTGGCTCATGGGCGCGTAGCGCTGCACCGGCGCGGCCGAGGCCAGCGCCTCGGGCACGGCCTGGTCGAGGTGCAGCATGCCCAGCAGTTCGGGACGCAGCCGCTGGCGCAGCAGCTCGAAGACGTCGTGGTTGAGCCGCTTGCCCGGGTCGATCTGGTTCACCACGTAGCCGGTGCCGAGGTAGCCGGCGCGCGGGCGGGCGTACTTGTCGAGCATGCGCTCGACGATCGGCAGGGTGGCGAAGGAGCCGGCATCGGCCAGCACCGCGACCACGCCGAAGCTGGCCGCGCGCAGCGCCTGCTGCAGGTAGACGGAGGGGCCGGGCGGGGTGTCGAGCACCACCAGCGTGTCCGCGGGCAGGCCGAAGCGCGCCAGGGTGTCGCCCAGCCAGCCGGGGGCGCGCGCCAGTTGCTGTTCGAAGGCGATCTGGCGCTCGTCGTCGACTTCGCCGAAGGGCAGCAGCATGACGCCGCCGTGCGCGGGGCGGATCGCGCGGGCCCACGGCATCAGGCCGGTGGCGGCCTCGACAAGGCCGCTGTCACAGGCCTGAGGCTCGTTGGCGATGTGGAAGCGCAGCGCGTTCTGCGGATCGAGGTCGATGGCCAGCACCTGCCGGCCACACTGCGCGAGTGCGGTGCAGAGGTTGGCGGCAATCGTCGTCTTGCCGACGCCGCCCTTGGAGGAGATGACGGGGATGACAACCATCGTCACGTCGGCCTTCGCCAGCGTGACATGGGGCCCGGCGCCGCGGCCGGCCTTTGCGGCGCGTCCAGGCGCGCAAACAGTTGCTCCAGCGGCGTCGGCGCGGAATCCGAGCCGGGGCCGACGCCGGCCGAAGGCATCACCGGAGCGGCCGGAGCGGGCGAAGGCTCGGGCGCGAACGTGGCGACCGGCGGGGGCGCGAAGACAGGGAGCGGGGCCACGGCGGGAACGGGAGCCCGTGCGAACGAGGACGCGGGTGCCGGTGTTGCGGCGCCGACCGGAACGGATGCGGGCACAGGAGCTGGCACCGGAGCAGGCGACGGCGCGGCAACTGCCGGCGAGTGGGCGATCTTCTCGCCCGACAGCAGCGGCCACACGCGCGGCGCCTCGGCGTCGGGTGCCGCGAACTCCCTGTAGCCGTTGCCGTTGCCGCCGAACTTGCCGAACAGGCCGGCAATGTCTTCGGGCATGTGTTCTTCCGAGCTCATGCGCTCACCTTCGAAAGCCGCAGGTCGATGCGCGGGCCAGGCTCGGCCGCGGGCTGCTGCAATGCGTGCACGCGCAGCGTCGGGGGCATGTGCTGCGCCTCGAACCAGGTCTGGTAGGCGCCCTCGAAGAAACCGACGCTCCAGTCGGTCGATTCGGGCCCGAAGGCGGCGGCGACCGGGCTGCAGGCATGGGTGATGGCGACGCCGTCGGCCTCTTCGTTCAGCACGGCGAAGCCCCAGTCGATACCGTCCCAGCGGGCGTTGAACTGGTCCTGCAGTTCACCGAGCGTGCGGCAGGGCGCGATCGGCAGGGCATGCGCGAGACGCTGGCCGATGCGAAAGAAAAGCTGCCTCAGGTCCTCCGGAGGCAATCCGGCGCTCAACTCGGCGGCCATGCCGCGGTTGAATTCCAACCATTGCGCGCTGCAGGATTTCTTTTCGTAATAGTCAATAAACGTCGCACCAGTTTCCATGCCGAGGCATTCTCTTGGATCAGTTAACCATTGACAATAAATGTGAACTAATTAGTACGAAAGGACTGCCTTTGAGGTGCCCGACTGTATGAATTCGGGGACGACCTGGGCCCCAGCCCTTGTCGGGCAACGAGCCTGTACGCCGCGCAGGGGCGATCGGATTCAGATTTTTTTTGGGGAGCTGCGGTCCCGCCTGATCGGGGACGAGCTCGGGCGCCGCAGCGGGGGCGCCCGCCCGGCGGCTCAGTCCGAAATGGCTTCGCCGGCGTGATGGGGCATGTTGCGGCGGCTGTGCTTGACCGCGTACATGGCGGCATCGGCCTGCCGCAGGGCTTCCTCGGCGGAGGTGGTGCGCGGGTCGACCGCCACCACGCCCACACTGGCGCCCGGGTAGTCGATCGTCATGTTCTTGAGCCGCAGCTCGCCCATGGTGTTCTCCGCCAGCCGGTCGCCCAGCGCCATGGCGCCGGTGCGCGGCGATTCGCCGAGGCCGGGGCCCAGGCCGATCACCACGAACTCGTCGGAACCGAAGCGCGCCAGCATGTCGCTCGCGCGCACGCAGCCCGACAGCTGTTTCGCCATGGCCGCCAGGAACTCGTCGCCGACCCCGTGGCCGTGCGCGTCGTTGATCTTCTTGAAGTCGTCCATGTCGATGAAGCCGACCAGCACGCTCTGGGCGCTGCGCGCGCCTTGCGCGAGCATGCGCTGCAGCGCGTCGACGAGGGCGCGGCGGTTCGGCAGGCCGGTGAGGGCGTCGGTCGCGGCATTGGTCGATAGCTCGATGCCGGCCTTGTCGAGCTTGGCGATCATCTGTTCGCGTTCCACCTGCTGGCTGATCAGTTTGGCGAACAGGCGCAATACCGGCTCGGCGATGGCCGGCAGCGGAATCTGCTTCGCGCTGGCGACGCACAGCGCGCCATGGAGGTTGCCGTCGTCGAGCCTGACCGGCGCGCTGGCGCAGGACTGGATGCCCAGCTCGAGGGCGGCGTCGGCGTCGCCCCAGCAGCCGCCGGCATCGTCGGCGTAGATGCGGTTTTCTTCCAGAGCATGGCGGCACAGCGTGTCGGCCCAGGGCACGTAGGCCCCTTCGGGAATGGTCAGCTCGCTCGTGTTGTGGGCGAAGAGGATGTGCTGGCGGGCCTTTTCGGGCTCGATGATCGTGAGGTAGGCCGATTCCAGGCCGGTTGCCGCCTCGAGCATCTCGAGCATCGGGCGGGCGAGGTCTTCCAGCGTCTTGGCAGAGGAGACCGATTCGGATAGCTGTTCGATCAGGAATTCCATGGCCGACATTTTGAGGGCTCCCGGTACTTCAGGATGCCAGTGCTTCCATCAATTCGGTTTCGATGGCCAGCTGCGTCTTCTGCCCCTGCAGTTCGGGGCCGCTGATGAGGAAGGTGTCTTCCACCCGCTCGCCCAGCGTCGTGACCTTGGCGAGCTGCAGGTTCAGGTGGTGGCGCGCCAGCACCCGGGCCACCGAATACAGCAGGCCGGCGCGGTCGCTGGCCGAGATGCTGAGCAGCCAGCGCTGCGCCTTGTCGTCCGGCAGCAGGCTGATGCGCGGCTTGATCGGAAAGCTGCGCACCCGGCGCGACACCCGGCCCATGCTGGGCGGGGGCAGGGCACCGGCCTCGGTGAGCGTCTGCGCCAGGCCCGACTCGACCATGCTGATCAGGTCGCGGTAGTGGTCCGGCAGGAAGGTAGTCACCACCTGGAAGGTGTCGAGCGCGTAGCCATTGCTCGTGGTGTGCACCTTGGCGTCCAGGATGCTGAAGGAAGCCTGGTCGAAATAGCCGCAGATGCGCGCGAACAGGTCGGGCTGGTCGGGCGTGTAGACCACCACCTGCAGGCCTTCGCCCACCGGCGACAGGTGCGCGCGCACGATGGGCGGCGCCTTCGGGTCGATCGGCACGTTCGGCGGCGGCACGAAGCGCGAGAGCTGCTTGGCGTGCCAGGCGATCTCGGTGGCGTCGTGGCGCATGAAGTAGCCCACGTCGAGCGTGTCCCACAGGGCCTTGTGCGCCTCGAAGCGCTGGGCGTGCAGGGCGAGCTGCACCAGCGCCTCGCGCTTGCGCGACTCGACCTCGGCGTCCGGGTCGGGCATGCGGCCGCCCAGCGCCCGCAGGGTGTAGCGGTACAGGTCCTCGAGCAGCTTGCCCTTCCAGGCATTCCACACGCGCGGCGAGGTGCCCCGGATGTCGGCCACGGTCAGCAGGTAGAGCGCGGTCAGGTAGCGCTCGTTGCCCACGCGCTTGGCGAAGGCGCCGATCACCTCGGGGTCGCTCAGGTCCTGCTTCTGGGCGACCTGGCTCATCACCAGGTGCTCGGCGACCAGGAATTCGATGAGCTTCGCGTCTTCGCGGGCGATGCCGTGCTGCTTGCAGAAGCGCTGCACGTCGCGCGCGCCCAGCGTGGAGTGGTCGCCGCCGCGGCCCTTGGCGATGTCGTGGAAGAGGGCGGCCACGTACAGTATCCAGGGCTTGTCCCAGCCGGCCGCCAGCTGCGAGCAGAACGGGTACTCGTGCGCGTGCTCTGCGATGAAGAAGCGCCGCACGTTGCGCAGCACCATCAGGATGTGCTGGTCCACGGTGTAGACGTGGAACAGGTCGTGCTGCATCTGCCCCACGATGCTGCGGAACACCCGCAGGTAGCGCCCGAGCACCGAGGTCTGGTTCATCAGCCTGAAGGCGTGCGTGATGCCGTAGGGCTGCAGCACGATCCGCATGAAGGTCTGATGGTTGACCGGGTCGTTGCGGAACTTGCTGTCCATCACGTGGCGCGCGTTGTAGAGCGCGCGCAGCGTGCGCGCCGACAGGCCCTTCACGCCGATGGTCTTCTGGTAGAGCAGGAAGGTCTCGAGCACCGCGTGCGGCTCGCGCTCGTAGAGGTCGTCGCTGGCGATCTCGATCAGGCCGGCGCGCTCGTAGAAGCGCTCGTTGATGGGCGTGTGCTGCTCGTCGCTGGGCTGCAGCCGCTCGGAAATGTTGAGCAGCAGGATCTGGTTGAGCTGCGACACCGCCTTGGCGGCCCAGTAGTAGCGCCGCATCAGCGCCTCGCTCGACTTGCGCTGCGATTCGCTTTCGTAGCCGAAGCTGGCGGCCACGGCGGTCTGCAGGTCGAACACCAGCCGGTCTTCGCGCCGGTTCGCGATCACGTGCAGGCGGGCACGAATGAGCGAGAGCAGGGCCTCGTTGCGCTTGATCTGCTGCGCCTCGAAGGAGGTGGCCAGGCCGTTCTTGGCCAGGTCGTCCCAGCGGTTGCCGTAGCCCGCGGCCTTGGTCATCCAGAGGATGGTCTGCAGGTCGCGCAGGCCGCCAGGCGATTCCTTGCAGTTGGGTTCGAGCGCGTAGGGCGTGTTGTCGAACTTCTGGTGGCGGTGCCGCATTTCCTGCGACTTGGCCACGAAGAATGCCTGCGGATCGATGGCGCGCGAGAAGCGGCGGCGGAAGGCGGTGAAGAGCTTCTTGTCGCCGGTGATCAGGCGTGCCTCGAGCAGCGAGGTCTGGACGGTGACGTCTTTCTCGGCCTCGGCCAGGCACTCTTCCACAGTGCGCACGCTGGAGCCGATCTCGAGGCCCGCGTCCCAGCAATGGCCGATGAAGGCCTCGATGCGGGCCGGCTCGATGCAGCCTGCCTCGTCCTCGGGCGGCAGCAGCAGTAGCACGTCGACGTCGGAATACGGGAACAGCTCGCCGCGCCCGAAGCCGCCCACGGCCGCCAGCGTGAGCGAGTCGCCGAAGCCGGCCTCGCGCCACAGGGTGCACAGCGTCTCGTCGGCCAGCGCCGAGAGCTGGCGCAGCACCGTGTGCACGCTGCGCGTGGGGGCGCGCGCGAAGCGCAGGGTGTCGAAGAGGGCGAGCTTCTTCGCGCGATAGGCTTCGCGCAGCGTCGCCACGTCGATGTTGGCTGCTTCGATCACGGGCGGGGAACGCGTTGCCGCGTCAGGTCTTGGTGGCGGTGACGAAGGAGGGCAGCGGTGGGCTGCCGGCCGACAGCGTCAGCACCTCGTAGCCGGTCTCGGTGACGAGCACAGTGTGCTCCCATTGGGCCGACAGCGAGTGGTCGCGCGTGACGATGGTCCAGCCGTCGTACTGGCCGCCCTTGAAGTCTTCCTTCACGTCGCGCTTGCCGGCGTTGATCATCGGCTCGATGGTGAAGATCATGCCGGGCTTGAGTTCTTCCATGGTGCCCGGGCGGCCGTAGTGCAGCACCTGGGGCTCTTCGTGGAAGCGCTGGCCCACGCCGTGGCCGCAGAACTCGCGCACCACCGAGAAGCCCTGGCCCTCGGCGAACTTCTGGATCGCGTGGCCCACGTCGCCCAGGTGCGCGCCGGGGCGCACCTGCAGGATGCCGTGCCACATGGCCTCGAAGGTGATGCTGCACAGGCGCTTGGCGGCGATGGATGCGTCGCCGATCACGTACATGCGGCTGTTGTCGCCGAACCAGCCGTCCTTGATGACGGTGACGTCGACATTCATGATGTCGCCCTTCTTCAGGGGCTTGTCATTGGGGATGCCGTGGCACACCACGTGGTTCACCGAGGTGCACAGCGACTTCGGGAACGGGACGCTGCTCGCGCCCATGTAGCCCACCGTGGCGGAGGTGGTGCCCTGCTTGACCATGTACTCGGCGGCCAGCCGGTCGACATCGTTGGTCGTGATGCCGGGCTTGATGAGGGGAGTGAGGTAGTCCAGCACCTCGGAGGCCAGGCGGCAGGCGACCCGCATGGCTTCGATGCCTGCAGCGTCTTTGTAGTTAATGCTCATGCCCCGAATTATCCCATTGGCCCGGCTAAAATCCCGGGTTAACGCGGATGACCCCAGTCAGCGGTCATCAGCCTCGATTCCTTGATTCCCAACGTGGCCCCCGAGGCCCCATCGACCGTGACGCAGCCCGCACCTCAAGCCCTTCCTGTCGTAACCATGTTCGAGGGCGGCAGCGCACTCAGCGAATTCCGCGCACGCCAGCTGCTGCCGAAGCTGCAGGCCGTCGAGCCGCGCATCGAGGGCATTTCGGCCCGTTTCGTGCATCTCGTGGTGACCGACTCGGCGCTCGACCAGGCGGGCCGTGAGCGCTTCGCCGCACTCCTGACCTATGGCGAGCCCTTCGAGGCGCCGGCCAAGGCTGGCACCTCGGTGGTCGTCACCCCGCGCCTGGGCACCGTGTCGCCCTGGGCCTCCAAGGCGACCGACATCGCCCACAACTGCGGCCTGGCGCTGCGCCGCGTCGAGCGCGTCACCCAGTACCACCTGAAGCTCAAGGCCCCGCTGATCGGCAAGGCCCCCGTGCTCGAGGGCGACGCCCTGGCCGCCGCGGCCGGCCCGCTGCACGACCGCATGACCGAATCGGTGCTGGCCACCGTCGAGCAGGCGGCCAGCCTGTTCAGCGAACTTCCGGCCCAGCCGATGGCGCAGGTCGACGTGCAGGGCGGCGGCCGCGCCGCGCTGGTGGCGGCCAACACCGGTTTCGGCCTGGCGCTGGCCGAGGACGAGATCGACTACCTGGTGGACGCCTTCACCCGCCTGGGCCGCAACCCCAGCGACGTCGAACTCATGATGTTCGCGCAGGCCAACAGCGAGCACTGCCGCCACAAGATCTTCAACGCCAACTTCACCATCGACGGGCAGGCCCAGCCGCAGAGCCTGTTCTCGATGATCCGCAACACCGAGAAGAAGAACCCGCAGCACACGGTGGTGGCCTACGCCGACAACGCCTCGGTGATGGAAGGCACGACCGTCGAGCGCTTCATTCCGGCCAACGGCTCGCAGAGCTATCAAAAAGATAGCGCCCTGAGCCATGTGCTCATGAAGGTCGAAACGCACAACCACCCGACCGCCATCTCTCCGTTCCCTGGCGCCTCCACCGGCGCGGGTGGCGAGATCCGCGACGAAGGCGCCACCGGCCGTGGTTCGAAGCCCAAGGCCGGCCTGACCGGCTTCACCGTCTCGAAACTGTGGCCGGAAGAGGGCAGCTACGGCAAGCCCGAGCACATCGCCAGCCCGCTGCAGATCATGACCGAGGGCCCGCTGGGCGGCGCCGCGTTCAACAACGAATTCGGCCGTCCCAACCTGCTGGGCTACTTCCGCGAATACGAGCAGACGGTGGCGAGCGATGTCGACACCGTGCAGCGCGGCTACCACAAGCCCATCATGATCGCGGGCGGCCTGGGCAGCATCGATGCCACCCAGACCAGGAAGATCCAGTTCCCGGCCGGCTCGCTGCTGATCCAGCTCGGCGGCCCCGGCATGCGCATCGGCATGGGCGGCAGCGCCGCCAGCTCGATGGCCACCGGCGCCAACGCGGCCGAGCTCGACTTCGACTCGGTGCAGCGCGGCAACCCCGAAATCGAGCGCCGCGCGCAGGAGGTCATCAACCACTGCTGGCAGCAGGGCGCGGCCAACCCGATCCTCGCGATCCACGACGTGGGCGCGGGCGGCCTGAGCAACGCCTTCCCCGAGCTCACCAACGACGCCGGCCGCGGCGCGCATTTCGACCTGCGCGCCGTGCCGCTCGAGGAGTCGGGCATGGCGCCGAAGGAAATCTGGTGCAACGAGAGCCAGGAACGCTACGTGCTGGCCATCGCGCCCGAATCGCTAGAGCAGTTCAAGGCCTTCTGCGAGCGCGAGCGCTGCCCGTTCTCGGTGGTCGGCGTTGCCACCGAGGAGCGCCAGTTGCTGGTGGCCGATGAAGGCGCCGCCGTGCAGCCCGTCGACATGCCCATGGACGTGCTGCTCGGCAAGCCGCCGAAGATGCACCGCGACGTGAAGACCGTGGCGCGCAGCTTCAAGCCGCTGGACCTCACCGGCGTCGACCTGCAGAAGGCCGCCATCGACGTGCTCGCGAACCCGACCGTGGCGTCGAAGCGCTTCCTCGTCACCATCGGCGACCGCACCGTGGGCGGCCTGAGCCACCGCGACCAGATGGTCGGCCCGTGGCAGGTGCCGGTGGCCGATTGCGCCGTGACTCTGGCCGACTACAAGGGCTTCGCCGGCGAGGCCATGAGCATGGGCGAGCGCACGCCGCTGGCCGCGCTCGACGCGCCGGCTTCGGGGCGCATGGCGGTGGCCGAGGCCATCACCAACCTGCTGGCCGCGCCCATCGAACTCTCGCGCGTCAAGCTGTCGGCCAACTGGATGGCCGCCTGCGGCGAGCCCGGCGAAGATGCCGCGCTGTACGAGACCGTCAAGGCCGTGGGCCTGGAGCTGTGCCCGGCGCTGGGCGTGTCGATTCCCGTCGGCAAGGATTCCCTGTCGATGCGCACCCAGTGGAAGGACGGCGCGGAAGCAAAGAAGGTCACGTCTCCCGTGAGCCTGATCGTCAGCGCCTTCGCCACGCTGCCCGACGTGCGTGGCACGCTCACGCCGCAGCTCGATGCAGAAGAAGCCGACACCACGCTGGTGCTGATCGACCTGGGCCAGGGCAAGCACCGCATGGCCGGCAGCATCCTGGCGCAGACGCTCGGCCAGAGCGGCGATGCCGTGCCCGATCTCGACGACCCGGCGCAGCTCGTGGCGCTGGTCAATGCCGTGAACGCGCTGCGCGCCGACGGCAAGATCCTCGCGATGCACGATCGCAGCGATGGCGGCCTGTTCGCCACCGCCTGCGAGATGGCCTTTGCCGGCCACGTCGGCGTGGCGCTGAACGTCGACATGCTCGTCACCGAAGGCGACGGCATCTCCGACAGCCGCATGGAAACCGGCGACGCCAAGAACTGGGCGCAGCAGGTCAGCGCGCGCCGCGAAGAGCTCACGCTCAAGGCGCTGTTCAACGAAGAACTGGGCATGGTGCTGCAGGTGCGCACCGCCGAGCGCAACGACGTCATGCAGGTGCTGCGCGCCCATGGCCTGAGCACGCACAGCCACTTCGTCGGCAAGACGCGTCCTGCCAGCTCGCCGATGGATGCGGGCAAGGGCAAGATCGAAGTCTGGCGCGACGCCAAGGCCGTGTTCAGCGCCAGCCTGCACGACCTGCAGCAGGTGTGGGACTCGGTCAGCTGGAAGATCGCCCGCGAGCGCGACAACCCGGCCTGCGCCGATGCCGAACACGCGGCAGCCGGCGATCCGGCCGATCCGGGCATGCATGTGTTCCTGCCGAACGCACAGCCTGCCGCTCCGGCCATCCTGCAGTCGCGCCCCAAGGTCGCGATCCTGCGCGAGCAGGGCGTCAACTCGCACGTCGAGATGGCCTATGCCTTCACCGAAGCCGGATTCGAGGCCTTCGACGTCCACATGACCGACCTGCAGTCGGGCAGGGCGGACCTCGCCAGCTTCAAGGGCGTGGTCGCCTGCGGCGGCTTCAGCTACGGCGACACGCTGGGCGCCGGCATCGGCTGGGCGCGCAGCATCACCTTCAACCCGAAGCTGGCAGAGCAGTTCAAGACCTTCTTCGGCCGCGCCGACACCTTCGGCCTGGGCGTGTGCAACGGCTGCCAGATGTTCGCCGAGCTGGCCGACATCATTCCGGGCGCCGAAGCCTGGCCGCGCTTCACCACCAACCAGAGCGAACGCTTCGAGGCGCGCCTGTCGATGGTCGAAGTGCTCGAATCGCCCAGCATCTTCTTCGCCGGCATGGCCGGCAGCCGCCTGCCGATCGCGGTGGCGCACGGCGAGGGCTATGCCAACTTCAAGCACCGCGGCGACGCGGCCAGGGCCATCGGCGCGATGCGCTTCGTGGACAACCACGGCAAGGCCACCGAGCAGTACCCGTTCAACCCGAACGGCAGCGCGGGCGGCCTGACTTCGGTGACCACGCCGGACGGCCGCTTCACCGCGGTGATGCCGCATCCGGAGCGCGTGTTCCGCAACATCCAGATGAGCTGGACCTCGGGCGAGAGGAGCGAACTGAGCCCCTGGATGCAGATCTGGCGCAACGCGCGCCGCTGGGTGGGCTGACGGGCTGACCCCTGGCCCGAGCGTTCGCGAAGCCGGCAAGGCTTCGCGAACGCGAACGGACAGCAATAAAAAAAGCGGCCTCGAGGGCCGCTTTTTTCTTGCTCGGATCGATTACTCGACCTTGGCCTTGGCGCGCAGGTCTTCCTGGTACTTCTGCAGGCGCTGCTGCTGCAGCTGCTGCGTGATCTGCGGCTTCACTTCTTCCAGCTTCGGCAGCTGAGCCTGGCGGATGTCGTCGACGCGGATGATGTGCCAGCCGAACTGGGTCTTGATCGGAGCGGGAGTGGTCTCGCCCTTCTTGAGCTTGATCATCGCTTCCGAGAACTCGGGCACGAAGCTCGCGGGGTTGGCCCAGTCGAGGTCGCCGCCGTTGGCGCCCGAACCCGGGTCCTTGCTCTGCTTCTTGGCGATGTCTTCGAACTTGGCGCCCTTCTTCAGGTCGGCCATGATCTTCTTGGCCTGGTCTTCGGTTTCGACCAGGATGTGGCGGGCCTTGTATTCCTTGCCGCCGTTGGCCGCGACGAACTTGTCGTACTCGGCCTTCACGTCGGCGTCCGAGACCGGATTGGTCTTGCGGTAGTTCTCGAACAGCGCGCGGATCAGGATGGCCTGGCGGGCGAGCTCGAGCTGGTTCTTGTAGTCCTCGCTGGCGTCCAGGCCCTGCTTCTGGGCTTCCTGCATGAACACTTCGCGCGCCACGATTTCCTCGCGCAGCTGGCCTTGCATTTCAGACGTCACCGGGCGGCCTGCGGCTGCCAGCTGCTGGGCCAGAACGTCCATGCGGGCCTTGGGTACCGGCTTGCCGTTCACGATGGCTGCGTTCTGCGCCAGAGCCGACATGGACGTGGCACCGAGCAGCACTGCGGCCGCGACGGCCTGCATGATGTGTTTTTTCATGGAATGAATATCGAGCTGGGAAGGAAATGCGCGTGTAGGAAAAGGCGCGGGGAAGAAAGCAGGAATTGGAGGAAAAAGGAGGGGGAAGGGGAGCAGCGGCCGGTGCAAGCGCGGCGTTCGGTCCGTTGGACGACTGACTCAGAGCACCTCGATGGCGATGGCGTGCAGACCCTGTGCGATAAAAACCTGGAGGGCATCATACACAAGCCGATGCCGCGCCACGCGAGGCTTTCCGTCGAACAAGGGGGAGGCGATGCGCACCCGGAAATGGGTGCCACGGCCCTCGGCGTTGGCGCCGGCATGGCCCGCGTGGGCCGCGCTCTCGTCGATCACTTCGAGCCTGCTCGGCGAAAGCGCCTGGCGCAGTGCCGCCTCGAGGTCGGCGGCGGTGGGAAGCAGTGCTGCCGCGTTCGTCGTCATGCCGCGGGCTTGTCTTCTTCGTTCTTCAGGTGCGGCGCGATGTACAGGCCCTGCGCCACCAGGAAGACGATGGGGAACACGTAGCCCCAGAGCTTGAAGTTGACCCAGGCCTCGGTCGTGAAGTACGCCGCCACGTAGCCGTTGATGACGGCCATGAAGACGCAATAGCCGATCCACGCCACGTTGAGCCGCCCCCAGATGCGGTCGGGCAACTCCAGCTGCGAGCCCAGCAGCATCTTGAGGAAGTTCTTCTTCAGCGCCCACAGGGCCACCGCAAGCGCCAGCGCCATCGCGCCGTACAGCACCGTCGGCTTCCACTTGATGAAGCGGTCGTCGTGCAGCGCCAGCGTGAGCGTGCCGAACAGCAGGATCAGCACCAGCGTGGCCTTCTGCATCGCCTGCAGCTTGCGCTCGGTGGCGTAGATGATCGCCATCTGCACCACCGTGGCGGCCATCAGCACGCCGGTGGCGGTGTAGATGTCGCCCAGCTTGTAGGCAACGAAGAAAAGCAGGATCGGGAAGAAGTCGAGGAGCAGTTTCATTGAGCTCTTTGTTTGCTGGCTGGCTTATTTACTTCTTCTGGAAGTCGAGCGAGGCCGAATTCATGCAGTAGCGCAGGCCGGTTTCGGTGGGGCCGTCGGGGAACACGTGGCCCAGGTGGGCGCCACAGTTCGCGCAGACGTTCTCGGTGCGCACCATGCCGTGCGAGCGGTCGATGATGTTGCGGATGGCGCCGGGCACGGCTTCTTCCGAGAAGCTGGGCCAGCCGCAGCCGGCATCGAACTTGGTCGATGACTCGAACAGCTTGGCGCCGCAGCAGATGCAGTGGTAGGTGCCGTCGTCCCAGTGCGCTTCGTACTTGCCGGTGAAGGGGCGCTCGGTGGCCGCGTGGCGCGTCACCTCGAAGGCCGCGGGCTCGGCGCCTTTTTCAGCGAGCAGGGCTTTCCATTCGGCGTCGGTTTTCTGTACGGGAGTGGTCATGATGAGCAGCTGATTTCGATCGTGGAAGCCCAGTCGGGCGGGAAACCGGCGAGTGCGTCGGCGTCGGGGTGTTCTTCAAATGGGGTCTCGAGCACGGCCAGCAAGGTTGCCACAGCCGCGTGGTCCTTTTTCCGGCTTGCTTCGATGGCTTGCTGGCCCAGGTGGTTCCGCAGCACGAACTTCGGGTTGGAGCGGCGCATCAGTTCGGCGGCTTCCTTGCGGCCTCTATCGGCATGGCGCTCCGAAAACAATAGCAGCCAGGCGTCGAAGCCCGCGCGGTCCAGGAACAGGTCGCGCACCGGCTCCAGGTTGCCGTCGGCCATGTAGTTCGAGAGCCGGCGCCAGAAGATCGTGTAATCGACCTTGCCCGCGGCCAGCAGCTTGAGCACGCCTTCGATCAGCGGCCGGTCGCCTTCGGCGGGCCCGGCCAGGCCCAGCTTGGCGCGCATGCGGGCCTCGAACTCGTTCGGGAACACCGTCTTGTACGACTCCAGCGCGGCCACCGCGACTTCCTGGTCGCCGATCAGCGGCAGCAGCGCCTGGGCGAGGCAGAACAGGTTCCAGTAGGCCACGTTGGGCTGCTGGTTGAAGGCGTAGCGCCCGTTTGTATCGCTGTGGTTGCAGATGTGGCGCGGGTCGAAGCCGTCGAGGAACTGGAACGGGCCGTAGTCGATGGTGAGCCCGAGGATGCTCATGTTGTCCGTGTTCATCACGCCGTGGCAGAAGCCCACGGCCTGCCATTGCGCCAGCAGGGCGGCGGTGCGCTCGCTCACGGCTTCCAGGAACGCCGCATAGGCGTTGCCGCCGAAGCGTTCCGTGGTGCGGCAGGCCGGGTAGTAGCGGTCGATGACGTAGTCGGCCAGCGCGCGCAGTTCGTCTTCGCGCTGGTTGGCCGCGAAGTGCTCGAAGTGGCCGAAGCGCACGAAGCTCGGCGCCACGCGGGCGACGACGGCGCCGCTTTCGATTTCCTCGCGGTATATGGGCGCGTCGGAGCCGGTCACGCACAGAGCGCGGGTGGTCGGGATGCCGAGGCCGTGCATCGCCTCGCTGCAGAGAAATTCGCGGATGCTGGAGCGCAGCACCGCGCGGCCGTCGCCGCCGCGCGAGTAGGGCGTGCGCCCCGCGCCCTTCAGTTGCACTTCGAGCCCGCCTTCGGTCTCGCCGAGCATGATGGCGCGTCCGTCGCCGAGCTGGCCGGCCCACACGCCGAACTGGTGGCCGCTGTACACGGTGGCGAAGGGGCGGGCGCCGGAAACGGGCAGGCTGCCGGTCAAGGCGGCCAGCGTGGCGTCCGATTCGTGCCAGCCGGCCGGCAGCCCGAGTTCGCGGGCGACGGCTTCGCTGCGGCCTACCCAGTAGGGATCGGGCAGGGGCGTGGGGCGCAGTTCGGTGAGGAAGGCCGGTCCCAGGGCGGCGAAGCCCGGTTTCCAGCGCAGGCCCAGGTCTGCGGCCTCGGTGTCTTCAGCAAGCAAGCTCATGCCCGGATTGTCCGGCACGGCGCGTAACCCCTGGCCGGACGGGCCATCGGGTCTCTAGAAGGGTCAGGCCGCGAGGGCGGCGGGCGCGTCCCAGATGCGTGCCCGGTACTGCGCCGGCGGCACGCCGAACCAGCGCTTGCAGGCGCGGAAGAAGTTGCTCGTGTCGACGAAGCCCAGCATGTCGGCCACGTCGGTCAGCGTGTGGCGGTCTTCGGCCAGGTACTGCTTCGCCAGTTCGCGGCGGGTGCGGTCGAGCAGCGACTGGAACGACACCGACTCTTCCTGCAGCCGCCGCTGCAGCGTGCGCTCGGCCAGCCCCAGGCCGGAGGCCACGTCCTGCCGGCGCGGTTCGCCGTACTGCAGCCGGCGCGCGATCTCGGCGCACACGAGCGTGCTGGTGGTGGTCTGGCCCAGCAGGTTCAGCTGGTCGTCCAGCAGGTGCTCCTGCATTTCGCCGAGCACTTCGTGGAAGGTGGGCAGCGGCGTCGCCATGTCGGCGGCCGACAGCAGCAGGCGGTTGGCTTCCGCGTTGAAGCGGATCTCGCAGCCGAAGGCTTCCCGGTGCAGCCGGTCGTCGGCGGGCGCGGGGTAGACGAATTCCATGGCCAGCGGCTGCAGGTCGCGGCGCGTGAGCCACTGGCATTGCATGAGCACGGTCAGCAGGGCGTATTCGACGCGCTGGCGCGGAATGGGCAGGCTGCCGCCCGTATGGCGCATCACCATCCAGCAGCCGCGCGGATCGGGCTGCAGAGAGAAGGCCGTCGCATCCGAGATCACGGCCATGTAGCGGGTCAGCCGCACGAGAGCCGATTCGAGGCTGGAGCTGCACGACATCGCATGCCCCACGGTGCCCAGCTTGCTGTGGGTGGAGGCCAGGTCGCGGTGCAGGCCCAGCGTGGGGCGGCCGGCGCGGGCCACAGCGAACTGCCAGAGCACGGAGATCTCGTCCACCGGGACGCGCGCGTTCTGCCGGTGCAGCGAATCGGGGTCGAAGCCGGCCTCCCGTAGCAGCGAGGGCACGTCCAGCCCCTCGGCCTCGAACATCGACAGGACGCCTTCCAGCCATGCGGCCGAGCTGGTGCGCAGCCCCGGCTGCGGCATGCAGCCCGCCCGGCGCTGGGTGCCGCGCTGGCGCAGCGGCATGGAGGCTCCTGAAGTCATTCGTTTGGCTTTGTTGCGATAGCGATGAAAACGGTGCCGGTTTCTAGAATTTTTTTGCGTGTTCGGCGGCCCGGAGTATGGGCGCCGCGCGCCAGGCCAGGAATTCCGATTAACCCGGTGTGGAGACAAAAAACATGAAGACAGAGACAACCGCGCGCAACCAGGGTGCGGCAGCAGCAAGCAAGACGGCAACGGCCAGGGCCGCTGCCCTGGTGATGGCCACGGCCGCCCTGGCGGCTCTTTCGGCCTGCGGCGGCGGCTCGTCCGGTTCGTCCGGCTTCGCCTTCCTGCCGAGCGCGCCACCGCCCGCTCCGGCTCCCTCGCCGGCGCCGCCCGCGGCCGACGGCCCGATGGTCCGCCAGACCGCCGCCGGCAAGGTCGAGGGCGTGGACGACAGCGCCAAGTCGGGCACCTGGTTCTGGAAGGGCATTCCGTTCGCCAAGCCGCCGGTCGGCGCGCTGCGCTGGCGTGCGCCGGCGGCGCCCGAGCCCTGGAGCGGCATCCGCCAGGCCACGAAGTTCGGCAACGCCTGCCTGCAGATCGGCCGCATCTTCAGCCCCGGCGCCAACAACACCTATGACGAGACCATCGGCACCATGCTGGGCAAGCCGAGCGGCAGCGAGGACTGCCTGTTCGTCAACATCTGGCGCCCGGCCACGACGGACAAGAACCTGCCGGTGCTGCTCTTCATCCATGGCGGCAGCAACATCTCGGGCTACACGGCCGATCCGCTGTACGACGGCGCCGCGCTGGCCAAGGCCGCTAATGCGGTGGTCATCACCGCCAGCTACCGCCTCGGCATCCTGGGCTTCCTGAACGTGCCGCAGCTGCGTCCGGGCGGCAGCGAGGGCGAAGACTCCGGCAACTTCGCGCTCCTTGACAACATGGCGGCGCTTCGCTTCATCCGCGACAACGTCGCCAACTTCGGGGGCGACCCAGGCAACGTCACGCTCTCGGGCGAGTCGGCCGGCGCCACCAACCTGCTGTCGGTGATGACCTCGCCGATGGCCAAGGGCCTCTTCCACAAGGCCTTCGAGATGAGCGGCGGGATCTCGCTCGCGAGCAACCTGCCGCCGGGCACGCTTCCTTCGCTGTCGCCGGCCTCGGCCTCGCTGGCGCAGGGCGAGGGCATCCTCGAAAAGCTGCTCGTCGCCGACGGCACCGCCGCCGACGCGACGGCCGCCAAGGCCTACATCGCCGGCCGCACGCCGGCGCAGATTGCCGAATACCTGCGCGCGCAGGACGGCGGCAAGATGCTGACCACCGTGGTTGCCGCCGGCCTCGGCTCTGTCGGCCCCATTCCCGACGGCACGGTCATCCCGACCGACCCCATCGGCGCCATCGCAGCCGACCAGTACGTGAAGGTCCCGATGCTCTCGGGCAACATGCGCGACGAGGGCAAGCTCTTCGCGTCGCTGCTGGGAACCATCGGCTTCCCCAAGTCGGGCTGGATCGTCTCCGACGCCCAGCGCTTCTCGATGATGTTCAACTTCGACCCCGATGCCGCGCCCACGCTCAAGGTGGAAGACATCATCGACCCGTTCTACCTTCCGGTAGACAAGCCGGGCACCGGCTACAACGCGGCCACCGCGCTCATCACCAAGGGTCTGTTCGAGGCCAACCGCGACAACCTGCTCAACACGATGAAGACGCGCCAGTCGAACGTCTGGCACTACCGCCTCGACTGGGCGCAGGAAGCCTCGCCGTGGAACGACGTGTACGGCGCGGCGCATGCCTTCGACCTGCCTTTCGTGTTCGGCAATTTCGGCCCGTCGGTGCTGTCGAACGCGATGCGTGGCAAGGCCAACGAGAAGGGGCGGCTGGCGCTGTCGAACGCCGTCATGGCCAGCGTGGGTGCATTCATGCGCACGGGCGACCCGAACACCGCCGAGTTGGGCGCGACCTGGGCCCCGTGGCCGTCGCAACTGCTGCTCGACGCCACGCCCACCGCCACCAAGATCACCGTGGCGCCCTGACTCGGGGGCGGCCGCATCGCCCCGAATCGCGCCTGGGCAACGCATGGCATCGGACATCAATCAAAACGATAACGGAGACGGATCAATGAGGACTTTCAGAGATTTCCCGCGATGGCGTATCGCCGCGTCGCTGCTTGCCACGGTAGCGGGCGTCGCCGCGTGCGGCGGCGGCTCGTCGGGCGGCGGCTTCACCTTTTTCCCGCCGGCCGCCGAAACGCCGCCGGCACAGCCACCGGCCACGCCCGAGACGGGCGTGGTCCGCAAGTGGGGCTACATCACGCTGCCCGACGGCAACAGGATGCGCTACTCGCTGCTGCTGCCCGACGGCGGCAAGGGCACCTTTCCGCTGCTGGTCGAGTACGACGGCTACAGCTCGGGCTCGGCCCCGAACATCGGCCAGCTCTGGGTGAACGAGGGCTATGCAGTCATGGGGCTGAACGTGCCGGGCACGGGTTGCTCCAGCGGTGAAGACCAGGTCTTCGACGCCAGCACCGGCGCGGCTGGCGCCTTCGCGATCGAATGGGCTGGCAAGCAGCCGTGGTCGAACGGCAGGATCGGCATGGTCGGCTATTCGTACTCGGGCTACAACCAGCTCTGGGTGGCCGCGCACCGCCCCAAGGGCCTGCTGGCGATCACGCCCAGCAAGAACGTGACCGATCCGTACCGCGACGTGGGCTACCCGGGCGGCATCAAGAACATCGGCTTTCCCTCGCAGTGGTGGGGCGGCTTCCCGGCCACCTGGAACCGCGCGGCGGCGCTGGCCGCCAAGCTCGACGGCGACACGGAGTGCGCGAAGACCGTGGCCGACAACATCGAGAAGATCAAGCGGCCCGATCTCGACCTGACCAAGTGGCTCGAGAACCCGTATGCCGACGGCCTCTACGTGAAGCGCAGCGCGTTCTACGAGACCGGCAAGATCGACATTCCCGCGCTGGGCACCCAGTCGTGGCAGGACGAGCAGATCGGCCCGCGCTCGGGCTACTACGAAGACACCATGGCGCCCGGGAAGATGTGGCTCATCAGCTCCAACGGCGACCACCACACCAACGTCACCTCCGACTACATCGACGGCACGCTGAAGCGCTTCCTGGCCCATTTCGTGAAGGGCGAGGACAACGGCTTCGAGAAGGAGCCGCACGTGCGCCTGCTGCAGGAGATGCAGCAGACCGACCAGAAGGCAGTGAACGGGGCCGCGAAGCTCAAGCAGACGGCCGTGGCCGAGTTCGACCGCCTGCCGGTCAAGGTCAAGCCGATGCGCCTGTGGATGCAGCCGGGCGGGGTGCTCGGCGATGCGAAGCCGACGAGCGGTGCCGCCTCGTCCGACTACAGGTATCCGGCGAAGAGCCCGGTGGTGAACAACCCGGCCGCCGAAGGCTGGCAGGCCGTGGCCGACGCGGAGAAGGACGGCCAGCTCGTCTTCACCACCGCCGCCTTGCCTGAGGACCTGAGCTTCTACGGGGAAGGTTCGGCCGACCTTTACCTGAGCGCCACGGCGGACAGCACCGACCTGCAGGTCACCGTGTCGGAAGTGCGGCCCGACGGCATGGAGATGTTCGTGCAGCGCGGCTGGCTGCGCGCCTCCAAGCGTGCGCTGGACGACAGCCGCTCCACCGAGCTGCGTCCCTTCGGCGACTTCACGCAACCGAAGGAGGCGGCGCTGCTGCCGGGGCAACCCAACCTGGTGCGCATCGAGATCCAGAAGTTCGCTCATGTCTTCCGCGCCGGCTCCAGCATCCGGGTGACGGTGGACTCGCCTTCGCAGACCGGCTTCTGGCTGTTCGGCAACGACAAGACGCCTTCGACCAACACGCTGTGGCATCAGGCCGCCAACGCGTCGAGCATCGTGCTGGGGTATGTGCCGTACCCGCATGCCGCCGCGCTGCCGGACTGCGGCAAGACCTTGCGCCAGCCATGCCGCACCAACGTGGTGACGGTGCCGGCGGGCACCGGTCCGAGGGCTCCTACTTGAGCCGCTTCGTTCAATCGTGCAGTGCGGGTTTGTGTCATTGTGGAAATGGCCGAAGCTTGCGTGAATCCGTTGTCCCCAAGCTTTGAAGAAGTCATTTCACATAGGAGTCCGTAGATGCTGGGTTTGATGCAAGACCAACCGCTTTTGATCTCGTCGCTGATCGAGTTCGCCGAGCGCCACAACGGCGACGGCGAGATCGTGTCGCGCCGCGTCGAAGGCGATATCCACCGCTGCACCTGGGGCGACATCGCATCGCGCGCCAGGCAGGTGGCCAACGCGTTGGATGGCGAGCAGCTGCTGTTCAGCGACCGCATCGCCACCCTGGCCTGGAACGGCTATCGCCACCTGGAGCTCTACTACGGCGTGAGCGGCAGCGGCCGCGTGCTGCACACCATCAACCCGCGCCTGCACCCCGACCAGATCGCGTGGATCGCCAACCATGCCGAAGACCAGATCCTGTGCTTCGACCTCACGTTCCTGCCGCTTGTGCAGGCCGTGCACGCGCGCTGTCCCACGATCCGGAAATGGGTTGCACTGTGTGATGCAGACAAGCTCCCCGCCGACAGCGGCGTGCCCAACCTCGTGAGCTACGAAAGCTGGATGGGCACGCAGTCCACCGAGTACGAGTGGCCCACCTTCGACGAGAACTCGGCTTCGAGCATGTGCTACACGAGCGGCACCACGGGCAACCCCAAGGCCGCGCTCTACAGCCACCGCTCGACGCTGCTGCACGCGTACGCGGCCGCGCTGCCCGACGTGATGCACCTGTCGGCGCGCGACTCGGTGCTGCCGGTGGTGCCGATGTTCCACGTCAACGCCTGGGGCATTCCGTACTCGGCGGCACTGGTGGGCTGCAAGCTGGTGTTCCCCGGCCCGGCGCTGGACGGCAAGTCGGTCTACGACCTGATCGAGGCGGAGGGCGTGACCTTCGCCGCCGGCGTGCCCACCGTCTGGCAGATGCTGCTGGGCCACATGCAGGCCGGCGGCCTGAAGTTCAGCAAGCTCAACCGCACGGTGATCGGCGGCTCGGCCTGCCCGCCGGCCATGATCAAGGCGTTCCAGGACCTCTACAACGTCGAGGTGCTGCATGCCTGGGGCATGACCGAGATGAGCCCGCTGGGCACGCTGTGCACGCTCAAGAACAAGCATCTGTCGCTGCCGGCCGATGCGCAGCTGCAGATCCGCATGAAGCAGGGCCGCGCCATCTTCGGCGTCGACATGAAGATCATCGACGGCGACGGCAAGGAGCTGCCGTGGGACGGCAAGGCCTACGGCGACCTGCTGGTCAAGGGCCCGTGGATCGTCAAGGAATACTTCAAGGGCGAGGGCGGCGATCCGCTCATTCCCGACGAGCGCAACCGCGGCTGGTTCCCCACTGGCGACGTGGCCACCATCGACGCCGAGGGCTACCTGCAGATCACCGACCGCAGCAAGGACGTGATCAAGTCCGGCGGCGAGTGGATCAGCTCCATCGACATCGAGAACATCGCCGTCGCGCATCCGGCCGTGGCCATGGCTGCATGCATCGGCGTGTTCCATCCGAAGTGGGATGAGCGGCCGATCATCGCGGTCGTGAAGAAGCCCAACGCCGAGGTCACGCGCGAGGAACTGCTGAAGTTCTACGAGGGCAAGACCGCGAAGTGGCAGATCCCGGACGACGTGGTGTTCGTCGAGGCGATCCCGATCGGTGCCACCGGAAAGATCCTGAAAACCAGGCTGCGCGAACTGCTCAAGGACTACAAGCTGCCCGGACTCTGAAACGACGATTCAAAAGCCCACCCGCACTGTCGCGCACGCGATAGCAAAGCCGCCTCGGCGGCTTGCCTTCCGGGCAATCCCTGTGCGGCGAAAAAAAGGGCGCTTGTACGCTGGCAGTCCGCCTTTCACACTGGAGACTCTTCATGCAATTTGCTATCAAGTCAGTAGCTGTCTGTGCAATGCTGGCAGGTGCCACCGCCGCGTTCGCTCAAAAGGGTGAGACCGTCAAGATCGCCTGGCTCGACCCGCTGTCGGGCCTGATGGCCGCGGTCGGCACCAACCAGCTCAAGACCACGCAATTCCTTGCTGAAGAGTTCAACAAGAAGAACCAGTCGGGCGTGAAGTTCGAGATCATCGCGCTCGACAACAAGCTCAGCCCGCAGGAGACCACCGCGGCACTGCGTTCCGCGCAGGACCAGGGCGCGCGCTACATCATGCAGGGCAACGGTTCCGGCCCCGCGCTCGCGATCATCGACGCCGTCGAGAAGAACAACGCGCGCAATCCGGGCAAGGAGCTGCTGTACATGAACTACGCGGCGGTCGACCCCGACCTGACCAACAGCAAGTGCAGCTACTGGCACTTCCGGGTCGACGCCGACACCTCGATGAAGATGGAGGCGCTGACCACCTGGATGAAGGACCAGCCCGACATCAAGAAGGTCTACATCCTCGGCCAGAACTATGCGCACGGCGTGCAGGTGTCGAAGTTCGCGAAGGAAGACCTGAAGGTCAAGCGCCCCGACATCCAGATCGTGGGCGACGACCTGCACCCGCTCGCGCAGGTGCGCGACTTCTCTCCCTACATCGCGAAGATCAAGGCTTCGGGTGCCGACACCGTCATCACCGGCAACTGGGGCTCCGACCTGTCGCTGCTCATCAAGGCCGCCAACGACTCGGGCCTGAATGTCAAGTTCCTGACCTACTACGCGCCGGGCGCCGGCACGCCGACGGCCATGGGCGCCACCTCGGACGGCAAGGTCTACACCGTGGCCTATGCCCACTACAACATGGGCGGCGAGATCCAGCAGCTGCTCGCGGGCTACAAGAAACGCATGAACGACGACCTCACGCAGGCGTCGATCTATCACGTGTTCGCGCTGCTCGACGCGGCCTTCGCCAAGACCAAGTCGACCGACCCGGTGAAGGTGGCTGCCGCGCTGGAGGGCATGAAGATCAAGAGCTTCAACGGCGAGGTCGAGGTGCGCAAGGCCGACCACCAGTTGCAGCAGGGCCTGTACATCTCGCGCTGGGAGAAGGCCAGCGCCAAGTATCCCTATGACGCGGAGAACACCGGCTACACCAACGTTCCCGTGAAGTACTTCGAATCGTACGTGGCGAGCACGCCCACGTCGTGCCAGATGAAGCGCCCCTAGGCGTCTTTGTGAACGCGTTTCCTACCCGTTGGTAGCAGCTGTCTACCGGCGGGTAGCAAATTGGAGAAACGCGGTGTCGCATGCGCGATAGAAACGGGCCTTTGCGGCACCCCTCTTACGGGCATTCCCTGAGGGGAGGGGCTGCAAACGCTTGTACTCTCGTGCGGCGTTTTGAATCGGTTTGACCAGGAGAAATAGATTGAAGTTCGCTCTGAAAATCGCCGCAGCAGCCGTCATCGCTGCCACCGCCACCGGTGCCTTTGCCCAGAAGGGTGAAACCGTCAAGATCGCATGGCTCGACCCGCTGTCGGGCCTCATGGCCGCGGTCGGGACGAACCAGCTCAAGACCTTCCAGTTCTTTGCCGAAGAATTCAACAAGAAGAATGCGGCAGGCGTGAAGTTCGAGATCATCGGCATCGACAACAAGCTCAGCCCGCAGGAGACCACCAGCGCACTGCGCTCGGCTCTCGACCAGGGCGCGCGCTACATCGTGCAGGGCAACGGCTCCGGCCCGGCGCTCGCCATCATCGACGCGCTCGAGAAGAACAACGCGCGCAATCCGGGCAAGGAAGCGCTGTACCTGAACTACGCGGCCGTCGACCCCGACCTGACCAACAGCAAGTGCAGCTACTGGCAGTACCGCTTCGACGCCGACACGTCGATGAAGATGGAAGCGCTGACCACCTACATGAAAGACCAGCCGGAGATCAAGAAGGTCTACCTGCTCAACCAGAACTACGCTCACGGCCAGCAGGTCTCGAAGTTCGCCAAGGAAAACCTCAAGACCAAGCGCCCCGACGTGCAGATCGTCGGCGACGACCTGCATCCGCTGGCCCAGGTGCGCGACTTCGCGCCGTACGTGGCCAAGATCAAGGCCTCGGGCGCGGACACCGTCATCACCGGCAACTGGGGCTCCGACCTCGCGTTGCTCATCAAGGCGGCCAACGACTCGGGCCTGAACGTCAAGTTCTACACCTACTACGCCGTGACCACCGGCACGCCGACCGCCATGGGCGCGGCTTCCGACGGCAAGGTCTACCAAGTCGGCTATGCCCACTACAACATGGGCGGCGACATGCAGAAGTACGCCGAGGACTTCAAGAAGAAGTTCAACGACGACCTCTACACCACCGACGTCTACACCGTGTTCCAGGCGCTGACCGAGGCCTTCGTGAAGACCAAGTCGACCGACCCCGTCAAGGTGGCGGCCGCCATGGAAGGCATGAAGTTCAAGAGCTTCAACGGCGAGATCGAACTGCGCAAGACCGACCACCAGGCACAGCAGGGCCTGTACATCGCCAAGTGGGAGAAGGCCAGCGCCAAGTACCCCTACAGCCCGGAGAACACCGGCTACACGCTGGCCCCGGTGAAGTACTACGACGCCTACGTGGCCAGTACGCCCACCTCGTGCCAGATGAAGCGGCCCGGCGGCGCCTCCTGATCGCCGCCGCTGCCTGACAGGTCGAGGCCCGACTTCAACACTCGGGCCTTTTTCTTTTTCCACCTGACACGAAAGACCGATGAACGTCGAATTCTTCGTCATCTCGCTGCTCAACGGCGTGAGCTACGGCTTGCTGTTGTTCATGCTGAGCTCCGGCCTCACGCTGATCTTCAGCATGATGGGCGTGCTCAACTTCGCGCATGCGAGCTTCTACATGCTGGGCGCGTACTTCGCATACACGCTGTCGGGCATCGTCGGCTTCTGGCCGGCGCTGTTCATCGCGCCGGTGCTGGTGTTCGCGCTGGGCGCGGCCTTCGAGCGCTACTGCCTGCGCCGCGTCCACAAGTTCGGCCACGTGCCCGAGCTGCTGGTGACCTTCGGTCTTTCGTACCTGATCCTCGAAGTCGTGCAGCTGGTGTGGGGCCGCTCCACGGTGCCGTACGGCCTGCCGTCGGCGCTGCAGGGGCCGCTCTTCACGCTCTACGGCACGCAGTTCCCCAAGTCGCGCTCCTTCATCATGCTGGTGGCGGTGCTGATGCTGGTGTCGGTCTGGCTGCTGCTCACGCGCACGCGCATCGGCCTGGTCATCCAGGCGGCGCTGAAGCATCCCGAAATGGTCGAGGCGCTGGGCCACAACGTGCCGCGCGTGTTCATGCTGGTGTTCGGCGGCGGTGCCGCGCTCGCGGGCCTCGCGGGCGTGGTCGGCGGCAACACCTACGTGACCGAACCGGCCATGGCCGCCTCTGTCGGCTCCATCATCTTCGTGGTGGTGGTTGTCGGCGGCATGGGCTCGCTGGCCGGAGCCTTCCTGGCCTCGCTGATCATCGGCGTGGTGCAGACCTTCGCCGTGGCCATGGACCAGTCGCTGGCTACCGGCCTGCAGGCCTTCGGCGTCGCGGTGACCGACCAGACCTTCGGCTACGAGTTGCTCAAGCTGACCATCTCGCAGGTGGCGCCCATCCTGCCGTACCTGTTCCTGGTGCTGATCCTCATCTTCAGGCCCAAGGGTCTTCTCGGAACGCGGGAGGACTGACGCCATGAATACCGCAACCACCACAACCACATCGAATGCCTCGGCCCGCAAGGCGCAGACGCAGTACTACCGCTTCAAGCCGCTGAACATCGGCCGCATCCTGATCTGGTCCTTCTTCGCGCTGCTGCTCATCGTGGCGCCGATGATCTTCACCAGCAGCCTGGCGCTGACCATGCTGTCGCAGATCGGCTATCTCATCATCATCTGCCTGAGCTACAACATGCTGCTGGGGCAGGGCGGCATGCTCAGCTTCGGGCACGCGGTGTACGTGGGCCTGGGCTCGTTCATCGCGATCCACGCGATGAACCTGGCCGGCGCCGGCAAGCTGCCGATTCCGCTGGTGCTGATTCCGCTCGTGGGCGGCCTCGGCGGCATGTTCTTCGCCGTGGTGTTCGGCTACGTGTCGACCAAGAAGTCGGGCACCACCTTCGCGATGATCACGCTGGGCCTGGGCGAGCTGGTCGCCGCAATGGCGCTGATGTTCCCGAGCTTCTTCGGCGGCGAGGGCGGCATCACCACCAACCGCGTGTACGGCGCTTCGTTCTTCGGGCTCAACTTCGGTCCGCAGAGCCAGGTGTATTACCTGATCGCCGTCTACTGCTTCATCTGCACCGGGCTGATGTTCGCCTTCACCGGCACGCCGCTCGGGCGCATGCTGAACGCGGTGCGCGACAACCCGGAGCGCGTGGAGTTCATCGGCTACAACACGCAGCGCGTGCGCTATTACGCCTTCATCATCGCGGGCTTCTTCGCGGGCATCGGCGGCGGCCTGGCGGCCATCAACTTCGAGATCGTGAACGCGGCCGACAGCCTCAACGGGCTGCGCTCGGGCAGCTACCTGCTGTTCACCTTCCTCGGCGGCGCGACCTTCTTCTTCGGGCCGATCATCGGTGCGGCGCTGCTGGTGTTCGCGCTGGTGCTGCTGTCGGAGCTCAGCAAGGCCTGGCTGCTCTACGTGGGCCTGGTGTTCCTGCTGATGGTGATGTTCGCGCCGGGCGGCGTGGCCAGCCTGATCATGATGAACGTGCGCGTGGCGCTGTTCGGAAAGATCAAGCGCTTCTACCTGCTGTACGTGGGCCTGTTCGTCGGCGCGGCCATCATGCTCGCGGGCGCGGCGGCCATCGTCGAGATGATCTATCACATGCAGCTCAATGCCGCGCTCGGACCGGTGGTGCCTTTCGCGGGCCTGCAGCTCGACACCTCCTCGGCTACGAGCTGGGTCGTCGCGGTGGCGCTGTTCGCGGTGGGCCTGGGCGTGTTCGAGGTGGTGCGCCGGCGCTTCGCGAAGGTCTGGGGCCATGCACAGGAAGAAATCGAAGCCGAGATCAAGCGGCGGGAGACGGCATGACCTATTCACTCGAACTCAAGAACCTGCGCAAGAGCTTCGGCAAGACCGACATCATCCGCGGCGTCGACCTGGCCGTGACGGCCGGCGAGCGCATCGCCATCATCGGGCCGAACGGCGCGGGCAAGTCGACGCTGTTCAACCTGATCAGCGGGCGGCTCACGCCCAGCAGCGGCGAGGTGCTCCTCAACGGCCAGCGCATCGACGGCATGAAGCCGTACGAGATCAACCGCATGGGGCTGTCGCGCAGCTTCCAGATCACCAACATCTTCCCGAAGCTCACCGTCTTCGAGAACCTGCGCTGCGGCGTGCTGTGGAGCCTGGGCTACAAGTACACATTCCTGCGCTTTCTCTCGAACCTGGACGACGCCAACGAGCGCACCGAGGAGCTCATCAGGCAGATCGGCCTGGAGAAGAAGCGCGACGTGCACGCGGTGAACCTCACCTACGCCGAGCAGCGCGCGCTGGAGATCGGCGTGACCATCGCGGGCGGTGCCAGCGTGATCCTGCTGGACGAACCCACGGCCGGCATGAGCAAGACGGAGACATCGCACTTCATCTCGCTCATCAAGCACGTGACCGTGGGCAAGACGCTGCTGACGGTGGAGCACGACATGGGCGTGGTCTTCGGGCTGGCCGACAAGATCGCCGTGGTGGTGTACGGCGAAGTGATCGCCTTCGACACGCCGGCTGCCGTTCGCGCCAATGCGCGGGTGCAGGAGGCATACCTCGGCTCGGCCGTTGCCGATGCGCAAGGGGCGGGACACTGACATGCTGAAGCTTCAAGACATCCACGCCTACTACGGCAAGAGCCATGTGCTGCATGGCGTTTCCTTCGACGTGCAGCCGGGCGAGATCGTGGCACTGCTGGGCCGCAACGGCTCGGGCCGCTCGACCACCGCCAAGGCGATCATGGGCCTGGTGCATGCCGAGGGCGGCCTGCACTGGAAGGGGCAGGACATCCTGCGCCGCAAGGCCTACGAGATCGCGCATTTCGGCATCGGCTACGTGCCCGAGAACCGCGACATCTTCCCCAAGCTCACGGTGCACCAGAACCTGCTGCTGGGGCAGAAGGGCTCGGGCAAGGGCAGCCGCTGGTCGTTCGACGACATGTACGGCATGTTCCCGCGCCTGAAGGAGCGCCAGCACACCGAGGCCGGCGTGCTCTCGGGCGGCGAGCAGCAGATGCTCACGCTGTGCCGCACGCTGATGGGCGACCCCGACCTCATCATCATCGACGAGCCCACCGAGGGCCTTGCGCCCAAGATCGTCGAGCTGGTGGGGCAGTACCTGCGCACGCTCAAGGACAAGGGCATCTCGGTGCTGCTGATCGAGCAGAAGCTCACCATCGCGATGCAGATCTCGGACCGCGCGCTCGTGATGGGCCACGGCAGCATCGTGTTCGACGGCACGCCGGACAGCCTCAGGGCCGACGCCACCACTCGCAAGGAGTGGTTGGAAGTCTAGGCAAACCCCCAGGCTTCGCGCACTTCGTGTCGCTGCGCCAACCCCCTTGCAGGGGGCAACACCTGCGGCCCGGCAAAGCCGGTTCCGCGGTGTTCCCCGAAAGTCCGTCCTCCTCAGGGAGGGCCTTGTCTCTACAGCGACTGCGTGCCATTGTTTGGCCTCGCGAAACGCCTAGAATCCCCCGAAAAAGAACACTCGTGCTTTTTCTTCTTTTTCTTCACACACCAAGGAACGCAGCATGACGGCTGAATACAAAGTGCTCGGCGATATCGCCGTGATCACACTGACCAACCCTCCGGTCAACGGTCTCGGTTTCTCGACGCGCATCGGCATCACCGACGGCCTGTCCAAGGCCAATGCCGACGACGCCGTCAAGGCCATCGTCATCACCGGCGCCGGCAAGGCGTTCTCGGGCGGCGCGGACATCAAGGAGTTCGGCACGCCCAAGGCGCTGCAGGAGCCCAACCTGCTGAGCGTGATCCTTGCGCTCGAAGCCTCCCCGAAGCCCATCGTCGCTGCCATCCACTCGGTGTGCATGGGCGGCGGCCTCGAGCTGGCCCTGGGCTGCCACTACCGCGTGGCCGCTCCCGGCACCAGCGTCGCGCTGCCCGAAGTCAAGCTGGGCCTGCTGCCCGGCGCAGGCGGCACGCAGCGCCTGCCGCGCGTGATCGGCGTGGAAACCGCCCTCAACATGATCGTGAGCGGCGAGCCCGTGAAGAGCGAACTGCTCGCGAGCCTGCCCGGCCAGAAGCTGTTCGACAAGCTGGCTGCATCGGCCGAGTCGGTGTTCGAGGAAGCAATGGATTTCGCCAAGGGCGTGGCCGGCAAGACGGGCGAGGCCCTGCCGCTGGTGCGCAACCTGCCGTGCAAGCACCCCCAGGGCGACGCCTACTTCCAGTTCGCGAAGAACATGGTCGGCGGCATGTCGAAGAACTACCCCGCGCCGCTGAAGTGCATCGACGCCGTGCAGGCCGCGACGAAGCTGAAGTTCGACGAAGGCATGGCCGAGGAGCGCCGCCTGTTCACCGCGCTGATGTTCACGCCCGAATCGCTGGCGCTGCGCCACCTGTTCATGGCCGAGCGCGCCGCGAGCAAGATTCCCGACGTGCCCGAAGACACGCCCAAGCGCGAGATCAAGTCGGTCGGCGTGATCGGCGCCGGCACCATGGGCGGCGGCATCTCGATGAACTTCCTGAATGCGGGCATTCCCGTCAAGATCCTCGAGATGAAGCAGGAGGCGCTGGACCGCGGCGTCGCCACCATCAAGAAGAACTACGAAGCCCAGGTCAAGAAGGGCAAGCTGAAGCAGGACAAGTACGAGCAGCGCATGGCGCTGCTGAGCACCACGCTGAGCTACGACGACCTGAAGGACGCAGACCTCATCATCGAGGCCGTGTTCGAGGAAATCGGCGTGAAGGAAAAAGTGTTCAAGGAACTCGACCGCGTCGCCAGGAAGGGCGCGATCCTGGCCTCGAACACCTCCACGCTGGACGTCGACAAGATCGCATCGTTCACCGAGCGTCCGCAGGACGTGGTCGGCATGCACTTCTTCAGCCCCGCCAACGTGATGAAGCTGCTCGAAGTGGTGCGCGGCAAGGCCACCGCCAAGGACGTGCTGGCTACGGTCATGGCCATCGGCAAGAAGATCAAGAAGACGGCCGTGGTCTCTGGCGTGTGCGACGGCTTCATCGGCAACCGCATGATCGAGCAGTACAGCCGCCAGGCCGGCTTCCTGCTGGATGAAGGCGCGACGCCGCAGCAGGTCGACAAGGCCATCGAGAAGTTCGGCTTCGCCATGGGCCCGTTCCGCATGGGCGACCTGGCCGGCAACGACATCGGCTGGGCGATCCGCAAGCGCCGCGCCGTCGAACGCGCCGACATGAAGTACAGCCGCACGGCCGACAAGCTCTGCGAGCTGGGCCGCTTCGGCCAGAAGACCGGGGCAGGGTGGTACGACTACCAGGCCGGCAAGCGCGACGCCATTCCGTCCGAACTCGTCAACAAGATGATCGAGGACCATCGCAAGGAACTGGGCATCACGCCGCGCAAGATTTCCGATGAGGAAATCGTTCAGCGCCTGGTGTACGCGCTGGTCAACGAAGGCGCGCACATCCTCGAAGACGGCATCGCCTCGAAGTCGGGCGACATCGACATGGTGTACCTCACCGGCTACGGCTTCCCGATCTATCGCGGTGGCCCGATGCACTACGCGTCGCAGGTCGGCCTGTACAACGTGGCCGAGACGATGAAGCGCTTCGCGAAGAACCCGCGCGACGACGCCGAGTTCTGGCAGCCCGCGCCGCTGATCCAGAAGCTGGTGGCCGAAGGCAAGTCCTTCGGCTGATATCGACCAGGCAGAACCTGAACCGGGATCAAGACCGCCAATGTTGAAACGCATCTTCCTCGGGCTGCTGCTGGCGATCGTGCTGCTGGCGGCCGCCGTGGCGGTCAAGACCTGGACCACGCCGTCGCAGCAGCTGGCGGTGGCGCCCGCGCCCAAGCTGGACATCGACCTGCAGGCGGCCGCGAAGCGGCTGTCCACGGCGATCACGTTCCGCACGGTGTCGGGCATGGACGACCCGGCCGCCAACGCGGCCGAGTTCGACAAGCTGCACGCATTCCTCGAGCAGCAGTTTCCGAAAGTGCACGCCACCCTGAAGAAGGAAGTGGTGGGCAACAAGGCGCTGCTCTACACCTGGACCGGTACCGACCCGAAGGCCAAGCCCGTCGCGCTGATGGCGCACCAGGACATGGTGCCCATCGCGCCAGGCACCGAGAAAGCCTGGACGGTCGATCCCTTCGCCGGCGAGATCAAGGACGGCTTCATCTGGGGCCGCGGCACGCTCGACAACAAGAGCAACCTGTTCGCGCAGATGGAAGCCATCGAGCTTCTCATCGGCAGCGGCTTCAAGCCGAGGCAGACCGTCTACCTCGTGATGGGCGACGACGAGGAGGTGAGCGGCCTGCGTGGCGCGCTGCCCATCGCCGAACTGCTCAAGTCGCGCAACGTGCGCCTCGACTGGGTGCTCGACGAAGGCCTCCTGGTGCTCGACGGCGTGCTGCCGGGCCTGAGCAGGCCGGCCGCGCTCATCGGCCTGGCGGAGAAGGGCTATGCGACCTTCTTCCTGTCGCTCGACACCGCTCCCGGCCATTCGTCGATGCCGCCGCAGCACAGCGCCATCGGCAGCATGAGCGCCGCGTTGGCGCGCCTCGAGGCCAACCCGATGCCCGGCGGCATCAAGGGCGTGGCGGGCCAGATGTTCGGTGCGCTCGCGCCCGAGATGAGCGGCGTCAACCGCGTGATGCTTTCGAACCTGTGGCTCACCGAGCCGCTGGTGCGCGGCCAGCTCGAGAAGAGCCCGAGCAGCAACGCCATGCTGCGCACCACCACCGCGCTGACCATCGTTCGCGCAGGCAACAAGGACAACGTGCTGCCCGGGCGCGCCGAGGCCGCCGTCAACTTCCGCATCCTGCCGGGCGACACCATCGCCAGCACCGAGGCGCACCTGCGCAAGGCGCTGGGCAACGACGACATCAAGATCAAGGCCTACCCGGGCAACTCCGAGCCGTCGCCGGTGTCGCCGACCGACAGCACCGGCTACCGCGCGATCCAGCAGGCCGTGCGCCAGAGCTTCCCCGACGCGGTGGTGGCTCCCGGCCTCATGACCGCCGCGACCGACTCGCGCCACTTCAGCATCGTGAGCGACGCCGTCTTCCGCTTCTCGCCGTTTCGCATGAAGAACGAAGACCTGGCGCGCTTCCACGGCAACAACGAACGCCTGGCCATCTCGAACTACGGCGAGATGATCGGCTTCTACCGCCAGCTCCTGAGCAACGCCAACGCTGCTCCGGCGCAATGACGGCAACAACAACAGCCATCTCTTTTCCCTTCCAACTGCTTCAAAGTCAAAGGACCTCACCATGACCAGCGCCGTCATCGTTTCCACTGCCCGCACGCCGCTCGCGAAGAGCTGGAAGGGTGCCTTCAACATGACGCACGGCGCCACGCTCGGCGGCCACGCCGTGCAGCACGCGGTGCAGCGCGCCGGCATCGACCCTGCCTCGGTCGACGACGTCATCATGGGCTGCGCAACGCCCGAAGGTGCCACCGGCTCGAACATCGCTCGCCAGATCGCGCTGCGCGCCGGCCTGCCGATCACCACCTCGGGCATGACGATCAACCGCTTCTGCTCCTCGGGCCTGCAGACCATTGCCACCGCCGCCCAGCGCATCATCGCGGGCGAGGGCGAGGTCTACGTGGCCGGCGGCGTCGAGAGCATCTCGTGCGTGCAGAACGAAGCCAACAAGCACATGCTGGCCGATCCGTGGCTCGTGAAGCACAAGCCCGAGATCTACTGGAACATGCTGCAGACGGCCGAGCAGGTCGCCAAGCGCTACAACATCGGCCGTGACGCCATGGACGAATACGGCGCGCAAAGCCAGCAGCGCGCCACCGCCGCGCTGGAAGCCGGCCTCTTCAAGGCCGAGATCGCTCCCATCACCGTGCTGGCCGGCGTGGCCGACCCCGTGATGGGCCTGCGCACCAAGGAAGTCACCGTCGAGAACGACGAAGGCATCCGTCCCGGCACCACCAAGGAAGGCATCAGCGGCATCCGCCCGGCCATCCCCGGCGGCGTGATCTCGGCCGGCAATGCCAGCCAGTTCTCCGACGGCGGCGGCGCCTGCGTGGTGGTCGACGAGAAGTACGCCGAGCAGAAGGGCCTGAAGCCCCTGGGCCGTTTCCTCGGCTTCGCCGTGGCCGGCTGCGAGCCCGACGAGATGGGCATCGGCCCGGTCTTCGCCATTCCGAAGGTGCTCAAGCGCCTGGGCCTGACGGTCAACGACATCGACCTGTGGGAACTTAACGAAGCCTTCGCCGTGCAGGTGATCTACTGCCGCGACAAGCTGGGCATTCCGGGCGACCGCCTGAACGTGAACGGCGGCGCCATCGCCGTGGGCCACCCCTACGGCGTGAGCGGCCAGCGCCTCACGGGCCACGCGCTCATCGAAGGCAAGCGCCGTGGCGCGAAGAAGGTCGTGGTCACGATGTGCATCGGCGGCGGCATGGGCGCCGCGGGCGTCTTCGAGGTGCTCTGAGCTTCTACCTGAGCCGCTGAATCCGGACTTCCGAACGCCGAAGTCGCGGAGGTTACGCAGAAGTCGCAGAAGAGAAACCAGAATTCCATTGGTTTTTCTCTGCGACTTTTGCGCTTCTTTTGTCCCCCTTCTGCGTTCGGCTGTCCGATCCCGCTCCCCTCTGGAAAACACCATGAGCCTGCGTCCCACCCTCGACTTCCTGCTCTACGACTGGCTCGACGCCGAGTCGCTCAACCAGCGCGAGCGCTTCTCCGATCATTCGCGCGAAACCTTCGACGCGGTGCTCGACACCTGCGAGCGCATCGCGCGCGAGAAGTACGCGCCGTTCAACCGCACGGTGGACACGCAGGAGCCGCATTTCGACGGCGAGAAGGTCGTGCTGCCGCAGGCCACGCATGACGCGCACAAGGCCTTCGTCGAGTCGGGAATGATGAGCGCAGCGCAGGACTACGACATCGGCGGCATGCAGCTGCCCTACACGCTGCAGGCGGCGGCCAACAGCTTCTTCGCAATGGCCTCGGTGAGCATCGGCTCGAACATGCTCACCAGCGGCAACGCCAACCTGCTGATGGTGCACGGCACCGAGATGCAGAAGGAGGTCTTCGCCAAGAACGAGTTCTCGGGCCGTTGGGCCGGCACCATGTGCCTGTCCGAGCCGCAGGCCGGCTCCTCGCTGAGCGACGTGGCCACGCGCGCCGTGCCCGACGGCGACGACTTCCGGAACGACCCGCTGGGCCCGCGCTATCGCCTGACGGGCAACAAGATGTGGATCTCGGCCGGCGACCACGAGCTGACCGAGAACATCGTGCACATCGTGCTGGCCAAGATCCCCGACGAGAACGGCAAGCTGGTGCCCGGCACGCGCGGCATTTCGCTGTTCATCGTGCCCAAGCGCATGGTGGACACCAAGGGCGAGCTCACCGGCCAGCGCAACGACGTGGCGCTCGCGGGCCTGAACCACAAGCTGGGCTGGCGCGGCACCACCAACACGCTGCTGAACTTCGGCGAGGGCAGGTACCCGGTCGACGGCAAGGCCGGTGCGGTGGGCTACCTGGTCGGCGAGCCCGGCAAGGGCCTGCACTGCATGTTCCACATGATGAACGAGGCACGCATCGGCGTCGGCACGGCCGCCACCATGCTCGGCATGGCCGGCTACCACGCCTCGCTCGAGTACGCGAAGAGCCGCCCGCAGGGCCGGCTGGTGAAGAAGCCCGATGCCGCTGGCGCGGCCGTCGCCAAGGATTCGGCCGCGCCGCAGGTGCGCATCATCGAGCACGCCGACGTGCGCCGCATGCTGCTGGCGCAGAAGGCGTATTGCGAGGGCGCGCTGGCGCTGGAGCTGTACTGCGCCCGCCTGGTCGACGAGCAGAAGACCGGCGACGCGCAGGCCGCCGACGACGCGCGCCTGCTGCTGGAGGTGCTCACGCCCATCGCCAAGAGCTGGCCCAGCGAGTGGTGCCTGGAAGCCAATTCGCTGGCCATCCAGGTGCACGGCGGCTACGGCTACACGCGCGATTTCCCGGTGGAGCAGTACTGGCGCGACAACCGCCTGAACATGATCCACGAGGGCACCCATGGCATCCAGGCGGCCGACCTGCTGGGCCGCAAGGTGCTGATGGAGAAGGGCCGCGGCCTGCAGCTGCTGGCTGCGCGCATGACCGGCACCATCGCCGGCGCGGCCAAGGTGCCGGCGCTGGCGGCCCACGCCAAGGCGCTGGGCGCCGCGCTGCAGCGCATCGGCAGCGCCACCGAGGCAGCCTGGTCCACCGGCGACCCGGCCGACGCGCTGGCCAACGCGGTGCCGTACATGCAGGCATTCGGCCACACGGTGCTGGCCTGGATCTGGCTCGACGTCGCTCGTCGGGCCCTGGAAACCGATGCGGAAAAGGCGAGGGCGGTAACAGCTGGCAAGATCGGCGCCACGGACTATTTCTTCCACTACGAGCTGCCGAAAATCGGCGCATGGCTCAACGTGGTCGAAACCCGCGACCCGACCTGTACAGCTTTGCCCGAGGACGCCTTCTGATGGCCACTACCGATTCGCCGAACGCCCCCCCAAACAACACCCCCGCCGCCAAGCCGCCGAAGCCGCATGCGCGGCTCGAGAAGTGGATCTGGATCCTGATCTACGGCGGCCTGTTCCTCGTGATCCTGGGCATCGCCACCGGCCGCACCGACGCCTCGCTGGGCTGGACCATCGCCGTGCCCGGCGGCATCGTGGCGCTGGTCGGCTTCGTGCTGATCTACGTGCGCTCGCGCCTGCCCAACACTCCCGCAAGCAAATAACGAGGCCCGCCATGCTCAAGCACATCGTGATGTGGAAGTTCAAGGAACACGCCGAGGGCGCCGACAAGGCGACCAACCTGCTCAAGGCCAAGGCGCTGCTCGATGCCTGCGCGAAGCTGTCGCCCGGCACGCTGCGCTTCGAGGTGGCCATTGCCCAGCCCGGGCTGGAAGCCACCTACGACTTGGTCCTGTACTCGGAATTCACCGACGCCGCCGCGCTCGCGGCCTATGCGGACCATCCGCAGCATGTGGCCCTGAAGCCATTCATCGGCGCGGTCAGAGAAGCCCGCCAGTGCATGGACTACGAGATCTGAACCAAAACCCGAACCCCGGAGACAACCCATGACCGCACGCACCGTCCAGAAACTCTTCGACCTCACGGGCAAGACAGCCCTCGTCACCGGCGGCTCGCGCGGCCTGGGCCTGCAGATGGCGCATGCGCTGGGCGAGGCCGGCGCGAAGATCATGCTGAGTTCGCGCAAGGCCGACGACCTGGAGCAGGCTGCCGCCGAGCTGCAGGCCGCCGGCATCGACGCGCGCTGGATCGCCGCCGACTGCTCGAAGGAAGAAGACACCCGCCGCCTGGCCGACGAGACGCTGCAGCGCATGGGCGCGGTCGACATCCTCGTGAACAACGCGGGCGCCAGCTGGGGTTCGCCGGCCGAGAGCCACCCGGTCGAGGCCTGGGACAAGGTGATGAACCTCAACGTGCGCGGCTACTTCATCCTGTCGCAGCAGATCGCCAACGGCTACATGATCCCGAAGAAGTCGGGGCGCATCATCAACATCGCCTCCATCGCCGGCCTCAACGGCAACCCGCCCGAGATGCAGACCCTGGCCTACAACACCTCCAAGACCGCCGTCATCGGCTTCACCCGCACGCTGGCCGCCGAATGGGGCAAGTACAACATCAACGTGAACGCCATCTGCCCGGGCTTCTTCATGACGAAGATGGCCGCCGGCCTCATCAAGTCGCTGGGTGAGGAGAAGATGGCCGCGCAGGCGCCTCTGGGCCGTCTGGGCGACGAGGAAGACCTGAAGGGCCTGACGCTGCTGTTCGCGAGCGATGCCGGCAAGCACGTCACCGGCCAGTGGATGGCGGTGGACGGCGGCGTGAGCGTGGTGCTCGGCGCCGCATGAAGAATCGAAATGACAACCCCTGAATCCGACGACATCAATTTCCGCTCGTACACGAGCCGCATCCCGTTCGCGCGCCATCTCGGCTTCGAGCTGACGAAGTTCGAGAACGGCGAATCTGAAATCGAGTACACCGCCAAGCCCGAGCACTTGAACACCTTCGACGTGACGCACGGCGGCGCCTGCATGACGCTGCTGGACATCACCATGGCGGCTGCCGCGCGCAGCATCGCGCCCGAGATGGGCGTGGTCACCATCGAGATGAAGACCAGCTTCATGCAGCCCTCGGTCGGCCCGCTGCACGCGCGCGGCACGCTCATTCACAGGACGGCGACGCTGGCTTTCACCGAGGCCAGAATCTACGACGAGCAGGAGCGCGTGTGCGCCCATGCCACCGGCACCTTCAAGTACGTGAAGCGCCGGCTGCCGACCGGCCCGGCCAGCGCCAACGAGATGCGCCCGCCGTCGACCGACTGACCCGATCGAGCGAATCGACCCAATTTCCCCGGAGCCTTTCATGCCCACCAACAAGCAGATCCACCTCGACAACCGCCCCGACGGCGAAGCCGTTGCCGGCAACTTCAAGCTCGTCACCGCCGAGACCCCCGCGCTCAAGGACAACCAGGTCCTGGTGCGCCATCACTACATGAGTCTCGACCCCTACATGCGCGGCCGCATGAACGACTCCAAGAGCTACGCGCAGCCGCAACCGCTGGGCCAGACCATGCAGGGCGGCACGGTGGGCGAAGTGGTCGAGAGCAAGCACCCCAAGTACGCCGTGGGCGACAAGGTTGTCGGCTTCGGCGGCTGGCAGGAATACAGCGTGGTCGATGCCTCGCAGCCCGGCGCGCTGAAGAAGGTCGACACCACGCACGTGCCGCTGTCGCACTACCTGGGCGCGGTCGGCATGCCCGGCGTTACCGCCTGGTACGGCCTCGTGAAGATCATCGCGCCCAAGGCCGGTGAAACCGTGGTCATCACGGCCGCCAGCGGCGCGGTCGGCAGCGCCTTCGGCGCGCTGGCCAAGGCGCGCGGCTGCCGCGTGATCGGCATTGCCGGCGGCGCTGAGAAGTGCAAGTACGTGACCGACGAACTGGGCTTCGACGCCTGCATCGACTATCGCCTGCACCCCGACGTCAAGTCGATGAGCGCGGCGCTGAAGGAAGCCTGCCCGAACGGCATCGACGGCTACTTCGAGAACGTCGGCGGCTACATCTTCGACGCGGTGCTGCTGCGCGCCAACGCCTTCGCCCGCGTGGCGCTGTGCGGAATGATCGCGGGCTACGACGGCCAGCCGCTGCCGCTTGCGAACCCGGCGCTGATCCTCATCAACCGCATGAAGATCGAAGGCTTCATCGTCAGCGAGCACATGGAAGTGTGGCCCGAGGCGCTGACCGAGCTGGGCACGCTGGTGGGCACGGGCAAGCTCAAGCCGCGCGAGTCGATCGCGCAGGGCATCGAGTCGGCGCCAGAGGCCTTCCTGGGCCTGTTGAAGGGCCGCAACTTCGGCAAGCAACTCGTCAAGCTCATCTGATGCATGCACCGATGAACTGAACGCACGGCAAGGAGGCCGGCCATGGACACGACACACGAGGTCTTCAACCAGCCCACGCCGCTGGTGGACTACAACCTCTTCGACACCAACCGGCCCCTGCGCGATGCGCTGAAGTTCAATGCGCCCGCGCTGCAGACTACGCAGCTGCACGAACTGGGCGCCACCCTCGGCTCGGCCGGCATGCAGGCGCATGCGCGGCTCGCCAACATCCACACGCCGGAGCTGCATACGCACGACCGCTTCGGGCGGCGCATCGACGAGGTGGAGTTCCATCCGAGCTACCACGCGCTCATGGCTGCCGCCGTGGGCGCGGGCCTGCACGGCACGCCGTGGACCGGCACGTCGGCCTCGCCGCACGTGCTGCGCGCGGCGGGCTTCATGCTCTTCACCGAGCTGGAGCCGTCGATCCTTTGCCCCATCTCGATGACCTACGCGGTCACGCCCGCGCTTCGTGGCAATGCCGGCGTGTATGCCGACTGGGGCCCGAAGCTCGGCAGCCTCTGGTACGACCCGGCACTCAAGCCCTTCAGCGACAAGCCCGGCGTGACCATGGGCATGGGCATGACCGAGAAGCAGGGGGGCTCCGACGTGCGGGCCAACACCACCCAGGCATTGCGCGACGGCGGTAGCGACGCCTGGGGCGAGCGCTACGCCATCACCGGCCACAAGTGGTTCTTTTCGGCGCCAATGTGCGATGCCTTCCTGGTGCTGGCGCAGGCGCCCGCCGGGCTCTCGTGCTTCTTCCTGCCGCGCGTGCTGCCTGACGGCTCGCGCAATGCCATCCGCATCCAGCGGCTGAAGGACAAGCTGGGCAACAAGGCCAATGCGAGCTCCGAGGTCGAGTTCCACGGCGCAACGGCGTGGCTGGTGGGCGAGGAGGGCCGGGGCATTCCGCAGATCCTCGAGATGGGCACGATGACGCGGCTCGACTGCGCGCTGGGCACCAGCGGGCTCATGCGCCAATCGCTGGCCATCGCGCTCAATCACGCCACGCAGCGCATGGCCTTCGGCAAGCCGCTGATCGACCAGCCATTGATGAAGAACGTGCTTGCCGACCTCGCACTGGAGAGCGAGGCCGCCACCGCGCTCGCCATCCGCCTGGCGCGGGCTTTCGACAACCAGTCCGACGAACATGAGCGCCTGATGGCGCGCCTGCTCACGCCGGTCGCCAAGTTCTGGATCTGCAAGCGCGGCAGCGCGTTCGCGCAGGAAGCCATGGAGTGCCTCGGCGGCAACGGCTACGTGGAAGAGGGCGGCGAAGGCATCATGGCCCGCATCTACCGCGAGATGCCGCTCAACTCCATCTGGGAAGGCGCGGGCAACATCATGGCGCTCGACCTGCTGCGCGGCCTGCGCAAGGGAGACGCAGTGGCTGCGCTCGAAAAGGAACTGGCCCCCGCGCGCGGACAGCACGCCGCGCTCGACCGCCTGGCCGATGCGCTGCCGGCGCGCATCGAGGCAATGGCTTCCGAAGCCGAGGCCCGTCGCCTTGCGCAGGATGTCGCACTGGCCGTGCAGGCTGCGCTGCTCGTGCAGACTGCGCCATCGGCGGTCGCCAGCGCGTTCTGCGCGTCGCGCCTGGGCGGCGACTGGGGCAATGCCTTCGGTACGCTGGGGGCAGGCACCGATTTCGACTCCATCGTCCAGCGCGCACAGCCGCGCTGAAGCATCACAACGACAACCCCACGGGAAACACCATGGCCGACCTGATCCTCCATCACTACCTCACCTCGCCGTTCTCGGAGAAGGTGCGCCTGATACTCGGCGCCAAGAAGCTGCCGTGGAAGTCGGTCTTCATCCCGCCGATCATGCCCAAGCCCGATGTGGAGGTGCTCACCGGCGGCTACCGCAAGACTCCCTTCCTGCAGATCGGCGCCGACATCTACTGCGACAGCGCGCTCATCGCCGACGTGCTCGAGCACCTGCGGCCCGAGCCCACGCTCTATCCGGAGCCTGAGAAGGGCATGTCGCGCATCCTCGCGCAGTGGGCCGACACCACGCTGTTCTGGGCCGCCATGGCCTGGAACCTGCAGCCCAGGGGCGCGGCCGAGGTGTTCGCCAAGGCGCCGCCCGAAGCCGCGAAGGCTTTCGGCGAAGACCGCGGCAAGATGAGCGCGGGCAACATGACCCGCCTGCGCCCGGCCGACGCCACCAGCGCCTACAAGTCGTACCTGCGCCGCCTGTCGGACATGCTCGACGAGAAGCCTTATCTGCTCGGCGAGGTGCCCAGCATCGCCGACTTCTCGGCCTATCACCCGCTCTGGTACACGCGGCGCATCGAGTCGGTCCGCACCATCCTCGACCTCACGCCCGCGGTGGTCGACTGGATGGACCGCATGGCGGCCATCGGCCATGGCGAACCGGAGAAGTTCACGAGCGAGGAAGCCATTGCCGTGGCCAAGGCCTCGACGCCGCATTCGCTGCTGACCGACAGCACCTTCCAGGACGACCACGGCATTCCGCTGGGCAGCGCGGTCACCATCCGCGCCGAGAGCTTTGGCCTCGAAGAAACGCCCGGCACGCTGATCGCCGCCACGCGCACGCACTACACGCTGGAGCGCGGCGGCGAGCGCACGGGGACGGTGCATGTGCATTTCCCGCGCATCGGGTATGTGCTGAAAAAGGCCGAGGGCTGACTCGCGTCACGCGAACGACAGTCGATCTCCGCGCGAAGCGGTCCAATAGACGGCGCAGAGACAACCAAAGGAAAGCACCCAATGATTCAGGACTTCAAGGGCAAGACCGCCGTTCTCACCGGCGCTGGTTCGGGCTTCGGCCTGGAGTGCGCGCGCATCGGCGCCGCCCGCGGCATGAACCTCGTGCTGGTCGACGTGCAGCAGGACGCGCTCGACAAGGCCAAGGCGGAGATGGAAGCCGCCGGCGCGCAGGTGCTGGCGCGCAAGGTCGACGTGTCGGACGCGGCCCAGATGGAAGCATTGGCCGCCGCCGTGAAGGAGCGCTTCGGCGCGCCGCATTTCGTGTTCAACAACGCTGGCGTGGGCGCCGGCGGTCTGGTGTGGGAGAACACGGTTTCCGACTGGGAATGGGTGCTGGGCGTGGACCTGTGGGGCGTGATCCACGGTGTGCGCCTGTTCGTGCCGATGATGCTGGAGGCCGCGGCGAAAGACCCGTCCTATCGCGGCCACGTGACCAACACGGCCAGCATGGCCGGCCTGCTCACGCCACCGAACATGGGCATCTACAACGCGGCGAAGGCGGCCGTGGTGAGCCTCACCGAGACGATGTACCAGGACCTGAACCTCGTCACCGACCAGATCGGCGCGAGCCTGCTGTGCCCGTACTTCGTGCCCACGGGCATCACGAGCAGCGAGCGCAACCGCCCGAACGCGCCGAAGGAAAACGAGCTCACCAAGAGCCAGTTGATCGGTCAGGCCATGAGCAACAAGGCGGTGAGCAGCGGCAAGATCACGGCGGCCGAAGTGGCGGCCAAGGTGTTCGAAGCCATCAGCGACAACCAGTTCTACGTGTTCAGCCATCCGAAGGCGCTGGGCAATGTGCGCAGCCGCATGGAGAACATCGTCTCCATCACCAATCCAGCCGACCCGTTCCTCGAACGGCCCGAGATCGGGCAGAAGCTGCGCGAGCAACTGCGCTCGGCCTGACGACAACCGAAGAAGAAAAAGGGGCAGCCGCCCCTTTTCAGTTGTAGCTGACGGTCACCAGTGCGGCCGTCGTGCGCATCGTGGCGTCACGGATCGACAGCGTGCCGCCGTCCTGTCCGATGGCATGCGCGCTCTTCGGGTTCAGCGTGTGATGTTGGCCTTGCGCGTCGATGAAGGCGAACTCCAGCGGCTGGCCACCACGCGTGTCGATGCGCACGTTGGCGCTCGGGCGGTCGATGTATTGGCGCTGGAAGATCAGTTCGCTCGCGTTGCCCGCCTTGCCGGTGCGCGTGCCCATCGTGGCCGGCGCGGCGCTGACCGTGTAGGGAGCGGCGACGATCTCGCCCGTGAAGTAGATCGTGCCGTCCGCCGCATGGGCAGCGGACATCGCCGCGACTGCGGCTGCCGCCAGCAGAAAAGCCGGGGCTGCGCGCGTGCGCAGCCGGTGCTCGAGTCGTCCCATCGCGACCTCTCTTTCGTCCCGTTTTCTTCTTCTGGAACTCCCTGGCGCGTGCAATGGATCAAATCACGCGCACATGAGGCGTGCAACATCTTGTCGAAAAGTCGTGGCGACGACACGACTATTGCAGTGTCTCCCGATCATGTGGCCTGCAGTTCGCTCACCAGTGCTTCGACACGGGCGAGCGCGCTGGCGATGGAGCGGTCGAGCAGGTCGCCATGGTCTTCCGCGTGCTCGATGGCCACGCTGTGCACTTCATTGAGGCCCAGCAGCGACAGCGGCGCAGTGATGCCGGGCGTGAGCAAGTCCATGTGCGCCTGGAATCCGCCGGGTCCGTAGCCGCTGCTGCCGCATGAGGTGAGCAGCACCGTGCGGCGGTTGCGTTCGGCCAGCAGCGGCACGTACGGGTTCTCGCGGCTGCGGTCGAAGTCGAAGGTCGAGCCGATGCGCACGATGTTGTCGATCCACGACTTCAGCGGCGCGGGCATGCCGAAGTTGTACATGGGCACGCCGATCACCAGCACGTCGGCGCGGCGGATCTCGGCGATGAGCGCATCGCTCTCCGCGAGCACAGCGTGCATCCACGGCTCGCGCTGTTCGGCGGGCGTGTAGCCCGATGCGATCCATTCGCCGGTGACGTTGCCGGGCGGCGTGGCGCCAATGTCGCGATAGATCACTTCATCGTCGGGCCGCACAGCGCGCCATGTCGTCACGAAGTGATGGCTGAGCCGGCGCGAATGCGAGCCGTGAACGTGGGTGCCCGAACGGCCGGGGCGGGCGCTGGCGTCGATGTGGAGCAGTGTGGTCATGATGCGGTCCTCTTTGACATGAAGGGTTGGATGAAGAGAATTCAGCTGTCTGCCTGGCATGGATCGAAATTTATCTATGCACCTTCAGGGCGACAAACGACGATTTCTTTGCGCTGCTGAAAAATAAATTCATCCATCCATGGCCAACCTTCGCCAACTCCCTCCGCTGGCGGCGCTGCGCGCCTTCGAGGCCGCCGCGCGGCATTGCAGCGCCAAGCTCGCGGCCAACGAGCTGTCGGTAACGCCCACGGCCATCAGCCACCAGGTGCGCCAGCTCGAGGATTCGCTGGGCGTACCGCTCTTCATCCGCCAGCCGAGGCAACTGGTGCTCACGCCGCAGGGCAGGGAGCTGCAGGCGGTGCTCGGCGAGTCGTTCAATGCGATGGCGAATGCGGTCGCGCGGTTGCGCGCGCCGCCGGAGCGGACCGCCATCACGCTGTCGACCACGCCGGCCGTCGCGGCGCGATGGCTGCTGCCGCGCGTGAGCGCACTGCGCGCGCTGCATCCACGGCTGGACCTGCGCATCCATGCATCGCACGACGCGGTGGCGCTGGATGGCGTCACGGCCGACATCGCGATCCGCTACGGGCGCGGGCAGTGGCCGGGCATGGTGTCGCAGAAGCTGTTCGACAACGTCTTCGCACCGGCATGCAGCCCCGCGCTGAAGCTGCGGCGCCGCAACGACCTGGCGCGCCACACGCTGCTGCACTTCTCGGTGCCGAGCAGCAAGAGCCAGCCAGGCACATGGGCCGCATGGCAGCAGGAGGCGCAGGTGCCCGGCCTCGACGTGTCGGCCGGGCCGGTCTTCTCGGACGAGACGCACACCGTGTCCGCCGCGCTGCAGGGACAGGGCGTCGCGCTGATGAGCCTTGCGCTGATCGCGGACGAGTTGCGCGCGGGCAACCTCGTGCAGCCTTTCGGCCCCGAGCTGCCGGGCCTGCCGTTTCACCTCGTCTGCCCGGAAGCCCGGCGCGCGGAGCCGGCCGTGGCGGCGGTGTTCGAGTGGGTGAGGGGACTGCAGCCGCCAGGTGCGGGCGACTGACTTTTCGTGCAGTGACTTTCGGCACTGGTGCCTGGGGACCCGCACTTCTAGAGTCCGCCCGATGAGTTGTCCACGCAGCTCATCGGGCCGGGGCGCATGAGCCGTCCCGGGTTGCAGGCGCGGAATGCCCTGCGTTCAAAAAGCACTACTGAGGGGGGAAATCATGAAGCGAGCAACAGCAATCAAGGCCGGTGTCGTGGCCGCGATCCTTTCGTCGCTGGCCCTTGCGGCTCCAGCGGTGGCCGGACCGTTCACGCAATGCGGCGATCACTGGCTGTTCTGGAGCGGCTATCAACTGCTGATGGAAGCGATCTTCGACCTTTGCGGTTGATGAGAAAGCTCTAAGTCCATGGTGCCGGGCCGCGCTGCGCCGGAAACATGCATGGCGTAACCGTGCCCGGCGCGCTGTTCAGGGGTTGTCAACTATTGCTCAGGTGCGCGAGCTTTGTTCGCCGGGCCTCTTCTCATGCGCAATGTCCGCGCAGTAATCCCTTAGCCCGGCCGAGTGTTTTCCATACCCTCCATTCACTTTCTTTGATGAAGGTCAGTAAAGGTTGCCCAAGCCGCCCGCCTTCCTTCTTCAGTCCCCGACAGGCAAAACGACATCTTGCGAAGAGGAGGCCATTCATGCGCACCCCGTTCCTGCGCGATAGCAGCCCCGACGAACAACCCTGCGTGCCCGGGCGCGGCGCGGCCTTCAGGGCCTTGTTGCCGGTGGTGCTGTGCTTCGTTGCGGCCGTGGGTTTCGTGCTGATGGCCGTCTTCGTGCAGAGCATCGTCGCGGCATCGATGTTCACGACGGCAGCTATCGTGCTGCTGGGGATCGGCCTGATCCTCGGCCTGAGCATGTGGGTCTTTCCGGACCTCCCGCGATAAATGGCCTTTCAGGAAGAACACATGGCCGGCAAGTCCGGCGCCTCCTCCTCCTCCTCCTTTTTTCGCATCGGGAGCTGGAGGGTGACCTTCATCGCCGCATCGATCGGCCTGCTGATCGTGCTGGCGGTGCTGATGAAGTGGATCGTCGAACTGCAGGTCGAGGCCGCGCGGGAGCGGCGCCTGAGCGAAGCCGTCGCACGCGAGGCCGTGGCGCGCTGCCACGAGAAGACTCCGCTGCAGGCGGTCAGGGAATGCCTGGGAGAGCTCGCGGCCGGTTCTGCTTCGCCGGGGCGCTGAGCGCGATCGATCAATCAACCGGTGCGAAGCCACCGGCCCGAATCCGGGCACACGACGGCCGGCTCGCCGTCCAGCACGAGCGACTCTTCATCGGGCTGCGTCGCGGCCCGGGAGGCGATGTCGAAATCGATGCCCAATGCGCGCGCCACTTCGGCGTCCTCGATGGGAAGCTCCCAGGTCAGGAAAACCTGGTTGCAGTCCGTGCCGTCCGCGAAATCGGCCGCGTCGAAGCCGCTGCCGCCGCGCCGGATCACCGCGTGAGGCTGGCCTGTGTCGAAGATCACCACAGTGCCGCGCTTCAGCGGAATGCGGCGATCCGCGAAGGGAAAGTGCAGGTCCAGCCCCTTGTCCTCGCTCATGAAGAGATTGCAGAAGGCTGCGAAGCCGTACTGCATGCCGTCGTGGTGGTACTTCGCGCCACGGCAGGCCATGAGCGCGATGTCGCTGGAAGCGAGCACGCCGGGGAGGCCCTGCGCGTGCGTCCAGTCGGCCACCGCCTGAACGCAGCGCCTGTAGTCGGGCCAGCGCGCGCGGGCCCGTGCAAGAGGCAGCGCCTCCACGTCTCCTGGCTCCAGGGCGAGTTGCGACGAGATCTCCCGCTCCCAATCTGCGAGAAGGCGCGCGGGAGGCATGGGCACGTCCACCGAGCCTGACAGCACCACTTCGCTCACGCTCCGGCTGTGGAGCCTGTCGCCGCTGTTGCCGCGGAAGAAGGAGATCAGTTCGTGCTGCGGTGGAGCGGGGCGGTTCATCGGAAGGCAGTGTAGTAAGCGCGCCGCAGGCGCTGCAGCCCGCCGGGCGCGCCGCCGCTGCGGCTGGGCAGGTGCCGCGGTTCCTCAAGTGCACGGGCTGAGGAAAATCGGCACTGTTGGCGCTCGGAAAATACCCTTAGGAATATTTGAGTACCAAAGGGTTAACATTTGTGGCGACATCAGACAGAAGCGGAGGCGCCCCCCATGGAGACATACCCCACCCTACGGCAGGCCACAGGCGTGGCCCGCACTTTGAGCAAGCACTCGTCCTGCACGATGGTGGTCTATCGAGTGACCGAGGACAAGTTCGTGACCGCGCACGCCTCCGACCAGGTCAACGGCGCCATCGAGGTCGTGTATCGCGACGGCTATGTCGTGCAGACACTCCTGAGCAAGTCGCGCTGAACGTGCTGAAGGAGGGCCCGGCGCCCGGCAGTGCAGGCCTCCCCTCGGGAGGCCTTCCTTCATTTCACGATTGCCGCCTCACTACGACGCGGGCACCGCCTGCATCAGCAGCGTCAGCGCCTTGCGCAGGCTCGCGACCGACGAGCCTTCGCCCTTGTCGAAACCCAGCCGCACCACCACGAGGTCGTGCGAGGGAACGATCAGCACCACCTGCCCGCCCGCGCCCAGCATGTAGTAGGCCGAGGTCGGCACCGGCCAGGCGCTGGTGCCGTTGAGCCAGAAGAAGCCGCCGTAGATCGGGCGCTTGTCGGCGGCCCATGCCGGTGCCAGCGTGCTCACGAACTTGACGAAGCCCTCGGGCAGGAGGCGCTCGCCGTTCCACACGCCGTCCTGCAGGTACAGATTGGCCAGCCGCGCCCAGTCGCGCGCCGACATGAAGTCGTAGCCCTGTCCCATGAAGTTGCCGTACGGGTCGGTCTCCAGCGTCATCGTGCGGATGCCGATCTTGTCGAACAGGTTTCGCTGCGGGAACGAAAGATATTCCTCGCCGCGTTTCTCCACCGCCAGCCGGATCAGGTAGTTCGCCAGCACCGGGTCGGTGTTGCGGTAGCGGCCGATGGTGTTCGGCGGCCACTGCTGCGGCCGCGTGGCGGCGTAGTTGAAGATGTTGATGCGGCCCGTGTAGAAGTAGACGTGGTCGGGGTAGGTGCCGTTCGGGTCGAAGTCCGGGTCGTCCGGCGCCTTGATGCGCAGGCCGCTCGACATGTGCAGGATGTCCTGGATCTTGATTTCCTTGCGCTTGTCGTCGGCTCCCTGCCATTCCGGAATGGGCGCCGGCTGGTCGAGGCTGTACACGCCCTGTTTCATGAGCACGCCCAGCATGGTCGCGGTCACGCTCTTGCCCATCGACCACGACTCCAGCGGCGTGCTCGACGTGATGCCGTTCATGTAGCGCTCGCCGACGACGCGCCCCTTGTGCGTGACCACGAAAGCCGCGGTGTAGGCCCCGGGCAGCTCGAAGGCCGCGTCCACCGCCTGGCCCACCTTCGTGGTGTCGATGCCGGGCGGTGTGCCGCCGGGCATGACGTCGCCCATGGGCCACGCCTGTGTCGACGGGTCGGGCAGGGCGCTCTTGACGGCGACCGGCGTGAAGAACACGTCGTCCCTGCCGGGCGGCAGCGTGATGCAGCCCTGCGAGCCGTAGTAGCGCGCCGTCAGCGTCGGGCCGTTGGGAATGGCGATGCGGACTTCCTTCTTCGCGCGGTCGACCACCGGCGTGCCGACCTTCTTGCGCTGGGCATAAGGGCCGGTGAAGTAGCCCACGCTTTCTGCCGCAACGGCAGGGTCGAGGCCGGTGATGAAGGCTGCGGAGCACATCGCCTTGGCGAAGCCCGAGGTGTTGTGCTCCAGCGGATCGCCCGGCGGCGGCACATACGGCGTGTTGAGTTCGTAGCTCCTGGCGCGGGCGATGAGGGCGTCGCGCGCCGGCAGCTCCGGTGTGCTCGTGGTCGGCGGCGTGGTCCCGCCGGTGCCGAGCCCTATGCCGATTCCTCCGCCTCCACCACCGCCCCCGCCGCCGCCTCCACATGAGGTCAAAACAATTACAAGAAGCGCGCCCGTCGCAATGGCAACGGGCACGCCGGCAAACCTCTTCATGGGGGGCTCCTCGCGTAGTTGTTGCCGGAGTCTGCGCGAAAGAGGTAACAGGCTGCAAGCGCGATCTTCAGATTCCGCTCAGCCTGTCGGGGCCTGCGACGCGATCCACTCCCACACGGCGCGTATCGCCGGCTCGTCCTCCCTGCCGTTCGCGACCGCCAGGAAGTAGCTGCCCGTATCGAGGGCCGGCCCGAAAGGCTGCACCAGCGCGCCGCTGCGAAGCTCCTCGGCCGACAGCGTGAGGCTCAGCAGCGCCACGCCGTGACCGGCGAGCGCCGCCAGCATCGCGTGCGTCTCGTCGGAGAACGACAGGCCCGACGCCTTCATCGCGCGTCCCCTCGGCGGCGCGATGCCGGCTTCGCGGAACCAGCGCGGCCACACGGCGGGCGCGAGCGCCTGCGGCTGCCAGTCGCAATGGATCAGCCGGTGCTTCGGCAGGTCCGCGGCCTGTTTCAGGCCCAGCATGGGGCTGCACAGCGGCGCATAGCGTTCGGGCATCAGTTCGCGCGACACCAGCCCCGGCCAGTTGCCGTTGCCCGAGCGCACGGCGATGTCGGCCTCGCCGCGCGCCAGGTCGACCAGCGTGTCGCTCGCATGCAGCCGCAGTTCGACGCCGGGGCAGGCCTTGCGGAACGCGTCCATGCGCGGCAGCACCCAGCGCGCGGCGAAGGCGGTGTTGGTGCTCAGGGTCACGGCCTGCGAGGCGGCGGGGCGGCGCAGCTTGTCGACGCCGGCCTCCAGCAGGTCGAAACCCGTGCGCAGGTCGTCGAAGAGCCGCTGCCCGGCCGGCGTCAACGCGAGCTGCCGCGTGAGCCGGCGAAAGAGCGGCTGCCCCAGCGTGTCCTCGAGTGCGCGCACCTGGTGGCTGATGGCCGAGGGCGTCACCGAAAGCTCCTGCGCCGCCCGTTGGAAGCTCAGGTGCGCGGCCGCGGCCTCGAAGGCGCGCAGCGAGAGCAGCGGCGGCAGCCGGCGCGGAATGCGTACAGGTGAGCCAATCTCGTTCATGCGTGGAGAAATGATCGTTTGTGAAGCAATGGCCCAGCTCATAGATTCAAGGCCTGTGCTCCATTCTGGCAGTGCAAGACGAAAGAAGGAATCTCATCCATGACCAACGCGACCATGAACATCCTCCACATCGACGCCAGCGCCCGTCCGGGCCGCTCCGACACCGACCTGCACGGCTCGCACACCCGCCGCCTTTCCGCGCGCTTCGTCGGGCGCTGGCTCGAGGCCCGTCCCGGCGACCGCGTCGACTACCTCGACGTGGGCCAGCAGCCGCCGGCGCACGTCAACGGGCGCTGGATCCACGCCGCCTTTACGCCGCCCGCCGCGCGCGAGCCGTGGATGGCCGAGGCGCTTGCCGAGAGCGACCGGCTGGTCGACCAGCTCGTCGCGGCCGACCTGATCGTGGTGGGCCTGCCCATGTACAACTTCAGCGTGCCCGCGCAGTTCAAGGCCTGGATCGACAACATCGTGCGCGTGGGCCGCACCTTCGGCTTCGACCGCTCGCGCGGCGCGGTGCCGTACTGGCCGATGCTGGCGGACGCGGGCAAGCGCGTCGTGCTGCTCGGCGCGCGCGGCGACCACGGCTACGACGCGGGCGGGCGCATCGCACATCTCAACCACACCGAGAACAGCGTGCGCTCGGCCCTGGGCTACATCGGCATCACCGACGTGTTCGAGGCGGCGGTGGAGTCCGACGAGTTCGGCGGCGAGCAGCTTGCGCAGTCGATCCGGCGTGCGGAGCAGCGGGTCGATGGGCTCGTCGACGAACTGCTCGAGCCTCGCGCAGCCACTGCTGACACCACGCTGTCAGCAGCCACCGCCTAGGATTTTCCGCTCCACTTCCGGAGCGAAAAATGGTGCCCGACGACCCCTGGCTGGAGCGTTTCCCCCGTCCACCGACCGCCGAACTCTTCAGCCAGCGCGTGCTGGCCTTCGACAAGGCCAGGGGCTCGATCCGCCTGAGCTTCGTGGCGACCGATGCGTTCCTCAACCCCGCGGGCGCGGTGCAGGGCGGCATCCTGGTCGCGATGCTCGACGACACGATGGGGCCGGCGCTGTGGGTGCTGAACGGCGAGGAAACTTACTCCGTCACCATCGACCTCAGCGTGTCCTTCCTGGCCGTCGCCAGGCCCGGTCTGCTGTACGGCGAGGGCCGTGTCGTGCAGCGGGGCAGGACGATCTCGTTCCTCGAAGCCCAGCTGAGCGACGCCGATGGGCGCATCGTGGCGCGCTCCACCGCCAGCGCGCGCGTCGTGAAGGCCTGATCCGGCGATCAGTCCGCCAGCTGCTTGCGGAAGCCGATCGACAGCCGGTTCCAGCTGTTGATGGCGTTGATCGCCATCGTGAGGTTGACGCGCTCGGCCTCGCCGAACTGGGCGGCCAGCGCTTCGTAGGCCTCGTCGGGCGCGTGGGTGAGCGACACCTGCGTCACCGCCTCGGTCCAGGCCAGCGCGGCGCGCTCGCGTTCGGTGAAAAAGGGCGTCTCGTGCCACACGCACACCGTGGCCAGGCGGCGCTCGGTTTCGCCGGCCTTGCGCAGGTCGGCGGTGTGCAGGTCGATGCAGTAGGCGCAGCCGTTGATCTGCGAGGCGCGCAGCTTGACCAGGTCGAGCAGCTTCGGCTCCAGGCCCAGCTTGCCGATGGCCACTTCGAAAGCGATCAGCGCCTTGAGCGCGTCGGGAGAGGCCTTGTAGAAATCGAGGCGGGATTGCATGGCGCGGGTTCCTTCTTCATGGGTAATGGTTCAATCCAGCCTCGATGCTAGGAGCGAGGGGCGCTGCCGCAGGCGGCCAATCCGGGGCATTCGCAGGAGACCAATCCGATGGAGTTGCACGTCGTCATCGAAGGCGACAAGGACCTGGCCGGCCAGCTGTACCGGCAGCTGAAGGAGGCCATCCGCAGCGGCCGGCTCGCCGCGGGCGAGAAGCTGCCGCCTTCCCGGCTGCTCGCGCAGCAACTGGGCCTGTCGCGCAAGACGGTGTCGGAGGCCTATGCGCGCCTGAGCTACGAGAAGCTGCTCACCGGCCGCGTCGGCAGCGGCACCTTCGTGGCCGGCGGCGCCGTGCGCAAGCCGGGAACGACGGCTGCGCGCGCACTGGCGGGAGGCGCCATGCTCGAGCACTGGCGCGGCATGAGCACCCCGCTGCGGCATCCCGCGCCCGCGGGGAGCGCGTGCTACGAATACATCGGCGGCGCGCCGGCGCGCGATCTCTTTCCGCACGCGGACTGGCGCCGCTGCATGCTGCATGCGCTGCGGCAGGGCGCCCGGTCGCGCGGGCTGTACGGCGAGTCCGAGGGCCTGCACGAGCTGCGCGACGCCATCGCGCGGCACGCGAGATTCTCGAGGGGCGTGCGCTGCGCCGCCGCCGACATCCTCGTCACCAACGGTGCGCAGCAGGCGCTGGACCTGATCGCCCGGGTGCTGGTCGAGCCGGGGAGCACGGTCGCAATGGAAGAGCCGGGCTATCCGCCGGCCCGGCTGCTGCTGGCCGGGCAGGGTGCGAAGGTGGTGGGCGTGCCGGTCGACGGCGAAGGGCTTGTGGTCGAGCGCATTCCCGATGGCACGCGGCTGATCTACGTGACGCCGGCACACCAGTTCCCGCTGGGCATGCCGATGAGCGAAGAGCGCCGCAAGGCCCTGCTGAAGCGGGCCGACGAGCTGGGCGCCATCGTGATCGAGGACGACTACGACAGCGAATTCCGCTACGAGGGCCGCCCGGCCGATTCGCTGCAGAGCATGGACGCGAGCGGCCGCGTGGTCTTCGTCGGTACCTTTTCCAAGACGCTGGCCCCGGATCTGCGGCTGGGCTACCTGATCGCGCCGCCCGACGTGCTGGAGGCCGCCGCCACGGCCAAGTACCTGACCGACTGCCACACCGCGACGCCAGCGCAATCTGCGCTCGCGAAATTCATCGCCGACGGCGACCTCAACAGGCACATCAGGCGCTGCCATGCGGCCTATGCGCAACGCCGGGAGCGCATCGTGCGGCGCTTCGAGCAGGATCTTTCGCCCTGGTTCGAGCTGGTGCCGGTCTCGGCCGGAATCCACATGGCGGCGCTTTGCAGGCACGGAGCGGGGGACAGGATCGACATCGACCAGCTCGTGCGGCTGGCGCGCCGTGTCGACGTGGGGCTGTACCCACTGGCGCCGTTCTTCCACTTTTCGCCCCCTCGCCAGGGGCTGATGCTGGGTTTCGGCGCCATCGGCGAGGCGGACATCGATCCGTCGCTGGACCGGGTACGCGACGTGCTTGCGCAGATGGGATGAATCCGGGAGCGCCCGCGCCGCGTATACCCGGCATCTTCCGCCGCGGCCCGAACCCGCCGATACTCAGGCGGGAGATACCCAGCCGGCAACGTACCGGCCCGAGCAAGTTCAATGAATCAAACAGGTCCCTCGAAATTCCGGTTCGGATTGCACACACGCCTGAGCCTGGGCGTGGCGGCGGTGGTCCTGATGGCCACCTTCGCGATCGCCACCTTTGCCCTGCACCTGGTCAAGAGCAGCATGCGCGCCTCGATCGCGGCCGAGGAATTCGCGCGGGTTGACGCCATCGCCGACGCCATCGACCAGAAATTCGGCAGTCGCCGCATCCTCTTGCAGACCTTCAGCGGCAGCGTCGAAGCGCAGGATTTCCAGGGCACGGCGGCGCTGCAGACCTTCGTCGAGAAACACGTCGCCCTGCGCCAGGCCTTCGACAACGTCGCTTTCCTCGACATGGAAGGCAACCTGGTGGCCAACCTGAACGGCGCGCAGGCCATCGGCAAGGTGAACGTCAAGGACCGGGCCTACTTCCAGCAGACGGTCGCCTCCAGGAGCGGGCTGGTGTCCGAGCCGTACCGCAACCGGCTCAACGGGCTGGCTCAGGTGGCCATCACCGAGCCGGTGTTCGACAGCACGGGACAGGTGCGCTTCGTGATCTCCGGCGCCCTCAACCTCAAGGACCGCAGCGTGCTGGGCACGCTCGCCGACGTGAAGTTCGGCAAGACCGGCTACCTGTTCGTGACCACGGTGGACGGTATCGTGGTCGACCATCCGAACGCCTCGCGCATCCTGAACCACGTCCAGGCGAACGGTGGCGGCGGGGACGCCCAGATCCTGCGCGCGATGGCCGGCTTCCAGGGCTCCAGCGAGGGCGTCAACGAAGCCGGGGTGCCAAGCCTCTACGCCTTCGACCGCATGGTGCAGGCGAACTGGATCGTCGGCGCCATGTACCCGCGCCGCGAGGCCTTCGCGAGCATCGACGCCATCGAGCGCGGGGCCTGGATCGGGGCCTTCGCGCTCGCGCTGTGCGCCGGCGCCCTGACCCTGGCGGTGGTGCGCCGGCAGCTGACCCCGCTCGCGGACCTGCACCGGCACATGCAGTTCACCCAGCAGGCCCCCACCGCGATAGACGACGAGACGCCCGTGGCGCGGCGCACCTACGCCTCCGACGAGATCGGCGACCTGGCGCGCACCTTCGACGAGCTGATGGAGCAGCGGCACGCCATCGAGCGCAGCCTGGCGCACAGCGAGGCGCAGGTGCGCATCATCGCGGACAGCATTCCGGCGATGGTGTCGCACGTCGATGCGTCGCTGCGCTACACCTTCGTCAATGCCCACGTGCGGGCGCTGCACGCCGGCAACGGGCCGCTGGTCGGCCGCCTGATGCCGGAGGTGCGCGGCCCGGCCGATTTCGCGCTCGTGGAGCCGCACTTCATGCGCGCGCTGGCCGGCGAGACGGTGATCCTGGAGAAATCGGGCGACCCGGCGCTGGGCATCGGCGACCGCACCTTCAAGGCCCACTACATCCCCGACATCGACGCCGAGGGCAGGGTGTGCGGCGTGTTCTCGATGACTTTCGACATCACCGAGGAAGTCAACATCCGCCGCGCGCTGAGCGAACAGGAAACGCGCCTGCGCGACGTGACCGACAGCATTCCGGCGCTGGTCGGTTATTTCGACCGCCAGCAGAACTGCCTGTTCGCCAACATCCGGGCGCGGCAGATGGCCGGCCTGGGCGAGAAGGTGCCGCTGCAGGGCACGACCCTGCGCTCGGCGCTGGGCCGCACGATCTATTCGCAGCTCAAACCGTACCTTCCGGTCATGTTCTCGGGAAAGAAGGTGCGCTTTCCGGTGCGCGCGCCCCTGCATGGCCGACAGGGCTACTTCCAGGTCAACCTCATTCCCGACAAGAACCTGCGCGGCGAAGTGGTTGGCTTCTACCTGATGTCCTTCAACATCACGGCGTTGAAGGAAGCCGAGCTGCGCCAGGCCGAGAGCGAACTGCGCCTGCGCGCCATCACCGACAACATGCCGGCGCTCATCACCTACATCGACCGCGAGGAGAAGATCACCTTCGCCAATGCCACCAGCCGCGAATGGCTCGGGCTCGATCCGGCCCAGCTGCTGGGGCGCCACGTGCAGGAAGTGTCGGGCCGCGAGGTGTACGTCTCGCGCCAGCCGATGCTCGCGCGGGCGCTGGCCGGCGAGCACGTGGAGTTCGAGGCGCGCATGCAGCGCGGAGGCGTCGAGCGCATCACGCAGGTCATCTACGTGCCCGACGTTCGCACCGACGGCGTGACGCACGGCATCTTCTCGCTGGCGCTGGACATCACGGCGCTGAAGGTGGTGGAGCACAAGCTCATCGAGCTGGCGCGGCTGGACACGCTCACCGGCCTGCCCAACCGGCTGGCCTTCAACGAATACCTGCCCGACGCGGTGCTGCGCAGCCAGCTTACCGGCCATGCGATGGCCCTGATGTTCCTGGACATCGACCATTTCAAGGCCATCAACGACACCATGGGCCACGCGGTCGGCGACGCGGTGCTTTCCGAATACGCGCGGCGGCTGCAGGGCTGCGTGCGCGGCACCGACATGGTCGCGCGGCTGGCCGGCGACGAATTCGTGCTGGTGCTGGAGGGGCTGGGCACGCCGGAGGCGGCGGCCGTGGTGGCGGAAAAGATCGTGGACCGCGTTCACACGCCGCCCTTCGTGGTGGACGGCCAGCGCGTCGATGTCACGACCAGCATCGGCATCGCCTTCCACCGCGCGACCGGCTCGTCGGCCACCGCCGAGGAACTGCTGGCGCGGGCGGACGTCGCGCTCTACAACGCCAAGGCCGCGGGGCGCGACCGGTTCGCTTTCTTCATGCAGTCCGGCGGGTCGCACAGCAGCGATTCGCCGACGCGGCTCGAGCACTGACCCTGGGGCGGAGGGCGCTCCAGACTCTGGTCAGGAGACGCCCAGCACGTGGTTCTCGTGGCGGCCTTCGCCCAGGGTGAACCAGGCCGTGCCCTTGCGGATGAAACCGTGCTTCTCGTAGAAGGCACATGCGCGCCGGTTCCGGACGTTGACCGTGAGCCACAGGGCGCCGCTGCCCGTGCGGCCGCGCACGGTGGCGAGGGCTTCGTGCAGCAGGGCCGAGCCTGTGCCCAAGCGGGTGAAAGGCTCCTGCACGTAGAGCGTGCACAGCTCGGTGCTGGCTTCTGGGAAGAGCTCCTGCGGTGCGCCGAAGTGCAGGCGGGCATAGCCGGCGATGTGGCCCCCGCTTTCGGCGACCAGCAGGGCGGTGTCGGCATCGGCCATCCACGCGTCGAAAGCGGCCGGCGTGAACTCGTCGAGCACGTAGCGCGCGAGCAGATCGTTCACGCCTTCGGTGGCATAGGTGCCGAGCCAGACCTGGATGGACAACGCCGCCAGCGCGGGAGCGTCGGCGGCGATGGCGGGGCGGATGTGAAGGGGCGTGCGGGGCATGGGGCGGTCCGATTCTGCACCCCGCCCCGGAGGAAAAGACTCAGGCCTGTGCCGAGGCGCAATCCGCCAGCGCGTCGCGCGGCTCGCGCCGGTCGAGTGCACGGCTCCACAGCGCGATGACCAGGCCGACCAGCGTGAGCAGCGCGGCCACCCAGCCCAGCGCGCGCAGCCCCGGACCATGGTCGATCACCACGCCTCCGACCCAGGCGCCGAGCGCGTTGCCGAGGTTGAAGGCAGCGATGTTCAGGCTCGATGCCAGGTTCTGGCCCGCGCCGGATGCCTTTTCGAGCACCCGCAGCTGCATCGGCGCCACCGTGGCGAAGGAAGCGATTCCGAGCAGCCCGACGAACACCACCGCCGTGAATGGCGTGCCGATGGTGAACTGCATCGCGCCGAGCACCACCGCCAGCGCCACCAGCGTGCCGAACACGGCGGCCATCGGCGCCCGGTCGGCCAGCTTGCCGCCGAGCAGGTTGCCGACGGCGAGGCCGCCGCCGAACACCAGCAGGATCGGCGACACCGCCGACTCCGACAGGCCGGTGACCTGCGTGAGCAGCGGCTGGATGTAGGTGTAGACCACGAACACGCCGGCGAAGCCGAGCACCGTCATCGCCAGGCCGAGCAGCACCTGCGGACGGGCCAGCACGGCGAGTTCCTCGCGCAGCGGCGCGGGCTTGGCCGCGTTCTTGACGCGGGGGACGAACACCGAGAGCACCGCGAAGGCCAGCACGCCGATCAGCGTCACGGCCCAGAAGGTCGAGCGCCAGCCGAAATGCAGCCCCAGCCACGCGCCGGCCGGCACGCCGAGCAGCGTGGCGGCGGTCAGGCCGGTGAACATGATCGCGATGGCCGACGCACGGCGCTCAGGCGCCACCAGCCCGGTGGCGACCACCGAGCCGACTCCGAAGAAGGTGCCGTGCGCCAGCGAGGTGATGACGCGCGCGGCCATCAGCATCTCGTAGTTGGGCGCCAGGGCACAGGCGAGGTTGCCGAGCGTGAAGATCGCCATCAGCGCGAGCAGCACGGTCTTGCGCGGCAGCTTGCGGGTGGCGATGGTGAGCACGGGAGCGCCCACCGCGACCCCGAGCGCGTAGCCCGAGATCAGCAGGCCGGCGGCCGTGATGGAGACGTGGAGGTCCGCCGAGACCTGCATCAGCAGGCCCATGATGACGAACTCGGTGGTGCCTATTCCGAAGGCACCGGCGGTGAGGGCAAGTAGGGCGATTGGCATGATGCCCTGTACTGTGCGGACGAAAGCCCTCGATGACTAGAATGCCGCCGGTACACAGACTTGTGAGTTGAACTCACAGATTGAAGGAAGAACCATGCCGCGCATCGACGTCAACCGCTCCGGCGAGATGGAAGCCTTCGTGCAGGTGGTGGAGTCGGGTGGTTTCTCGGCCGCCGCGCGCCTGCTGGGCATGACGCCCTCGGCAGTGAGCAAGCTGGTGGCGCGGCTCGAGCTGCGCCTGGGCATCCAGCTGGTGCACCGCTCCACGCGCAAGCTGCAGCTCACGCCCGAGGGCACCGAGTTCTACGAGCGCAGCCTGCGCGTGCTGGCCGACATGGACGAGGCCGAGCGCTGCGCCGCGGCCGGAGCCGCGCCGCGCGGGCGCGTGAGCATCAACGCCAGCGTCTCGTTCGGCCACCACAAGCTGGTGCCGCTGGTGCCACGGCTGCTGGAGATGCATCCGCAGATCACGCTCGACATCGCGCTGACCGACCGCATCGTCGACCTGATGGACGAGCGCGCCGACATCGCGATCCGCTGGGGGCAGCTGCCGGCCTCCGACCTCGTGGCGCGACGGCTTGGCGAGACCAGCCAGTCCATCGTCGCGGCGCCGGCCTACCTGGAGAAATACGGCACGCCGCGCACGCCGCAGGAGCTGGAAGCGCACAACCGCCTGGGCTGGAGCTACCGGCGCAACACGCCCGACTGGCCGCTGCGCGTGGACGGCCGCATGCAGTGGCTGCCGGTGGCCGGACCGGTGCGCGCGGGCGATGGCGAAACGCTGCGCCAGCTGGCCATCGCGGGGGCGGGCGTGGCGCGGCTGTCGCTGTACCACATACAGCACGACATCGACGCGGGGCGGCTGGTGCCTCTGCTGGAAGAGTTCAACCCGGCCGAGGTGGAGCCGATCCACGCGGTCTACATCGGCAAGGCGGGCACGCTGCCCGCGCGGGTGCGGGCGGTGCTCGACTTCCTGGTGGCCTGCTCGGGCGTGGGAGGCGGGCGCTACACGCTCAAGCGGACCGCGCCGATGCCGGGAAACTCCGCCGTTACCTGATCGCCGCGCCGGCAGGGCAGCACACCGACCCACGAGCCGGTGGTGACGACGGTGCCGGCCGGCGCCGTCTGGCCATTGCGCGTGATGTGGCGCAGCCAGATCGGCAGCAGCCACGCCGGGTCGGCCAGCGGATGCGTGCCTTCGCGCACCACGACTTCGGCATCGCCGATCTTCGTCTCGCAGCGCTGCGAGGCCCAGTCGACCGCGGCATAGGGCTTCCATTCGCCGATCACGAGCGCGCCATGCACCTGCGAGTCGGCAAGACGCAGCAGTGCGGGCGTGGAGGGCAGGTCCTGCCAGCGGGCATCGACGATCTCGACGGAAACCGCCATCGCGTCGATGAGCGCGGCGGCGTTCTCGTGATCGAGCTTCGCGGCCTGCGCGGGCGTCACGTCCTGACCGAGCCGCAGTGCGATCTCGGCCTCGATGCCGGGCGTGTGGAACACGAGGTCGCTGAAATCAGCCGGACTCTGCCGCACGCCTGCAGGCGGCAGCGGCGCATGCGTAAGCGTCGCGGTGCGCGAGCCGCCGCCCGACTTCCATGCGCGGGGCACGGGCTGGCCGTCGAACCAGCCGAGCGCGGCCGCGACGGCGTCCTGCACTTCATAGGCCTGCACCCCGGTTTCGAGGGTGTCGAGCCAGGGCGTGGCGTCGAGGGTGCGGTTGCCGCGGCGCGCGGCCACGAGCGCGTCGGTAAGGGCGGTCTGGGATGGAGTCATCTTCCCGATCTTCTCAGCAAAAACCTGGCTGGTGATGGCGATCCCTCCGGGAACACGGAAGAACCGGCTTTGCCGGGCCTCAGGTGTTGCCTCCGGAAGGGGGTTGGCGTAGCGACACGAAGTGCGCGAAGCCTGGGGGTGAGCCAGGCTCTTCAGGTTTCCACGTGCACGTTGCCGTCCTTCACCACCTTCGCCCACTTCGCGATCTCGGTGCTGATGAACTGCCTGAACTTGTCCTGCGAACCGCCGCCGTCTTCCGCGCCGTAGGTGTCCAGCCGCTCCTGCACGTCGGGCATCGCCAGCACCGTGTTCACGTCGCGATTCACCTTCTGCGCGATGGAGGCGGGCAGCTTGCCCGGTCCGGCCAGGCCGTACCAGGTGGTGGCCTCGAAGCCCTGGAAGCCTTGCTCCTGCATCGTCGGCACGTTGGGATGGCCCTTGGCGCGCTTGGTGCGCGTCTGCGCCACGGCGAGCACGCGGCCGTTCTTCACGTGGGGCGTGGCGGCGGTCATGGTCTCGAAGCTGTACTGGATCTGCCCGCCCATCAGGTCGGCCAGCAGCGGGCCGCTGCCCTTGTAGGGCACGTGCAGCGCATCGACGCCGCCCTGCAGCTTGAACATTTCCAGCGCCAGGTGCTGCGCCGAGCCCGCGCCGGCTGAGCCGAAGCTCAGCGTGCCGGGCGCGGCCTTGCAGGCGGCCACGATGTCCTTCACTGACAGCGCCTTCTGCGCCGGGTTGGCGATCAGCAGGTTGGGCGTGACGCCCACCAGCACGATCGGAACGAAGTCGCGCTCGACGTTGTAGCGCAGCTTGGGCTGCAGGCTGGGCGCGAGCGCGTGGCTGTTGATGTGGGCCATCAGCAGCGTGCTGCCGTCGCTGGGCTGCTGCGCCACGTAGTCGGCCGCGAGCACGCCGGCCACGCCGCCCTTGTTCTCGACGATCACCTGCTGGCCCCACATGGTGGTGAGCTTCTGGGCGACCACGCGGGCCAGCGCGTCGGTGCCGCCGCCGGGCGGAAAGCCGACCACGATGCGCACCGGCCCCGTGGGCCATTCCTGCGCGAAGAGCCGGGGCACGCCCAGCGTGGCGGCCGCGGCGCCCGCGGCCTGGATCAACGAACGTCTCTGCATCTTCCTTGTCTCCGTCGTGGGTGGGAAATCCGATGCGCGCCGCCGCGCCGTATACCTGCGCAGCGCCGGTGGCGCCGCGTGGCTGTCTATGCGGCCTTCTGCAGCGCGGCCGGAGCCGTGTGGTTCGAGAAATGGTCCATCGCGGCCTGCACGCCGCTGCCGGCGAGCCTGATGCCGGCGAGCTTCATGCCCATCTCGACGCCGGCGACCATGGCCACCAGCGTCAGGTCGTTGCTGTCGCCCAGGTGGCCCATGCGGAACATGCGGCCCTTGAGCTTGCCCAGGCCGGTGCCGAGCGAAAGATCGAAGCGCTGGTGAATGAGCCGGCGCAGCGCGTCGGCGTCCACGCCCTCGGGCGTGATCACGCCCGTGAGCACGGGCGAGTAAACGGCCGGGTCGGCGCACTGGATCGGCAGGCCCCAGGCGTTGACGGCGGCGCGCACGCCGGCGGCCCAGCGCTGGTGGCGCGCGAACACGTTGTCCAGGCCCTCGCCGAGGATCATGTCCAGCGACTCCGAGAGGCCGTAGAGCAGGTTGGTGTTGGGCGTGTAGGGCCAGTAGCCGTCCTTGTTCATCTCGACGATCTCGTCCCAGGCCCAGAAGGCCTTGGGCAGCTTCGCGGTCTTCGAGACTTCGAGCGCGCGCGGCGAGAGCGCGTTGAAGCTGATGCCGGGCGGCAGCATCAGGCCCTTCTGCGAGCCGCTGACGCACACGTCCACGCCCCATTCGTCATGGCGGTAGTCGGCGCTGGCGAGGCCCGAGATGCTGTCGACCATCAGCAGGGCGGGGTGGCCCGCCGCGTCGATGGCCTTGCGCACCGAGGCGATGTCGGAGGTGACGCCGGTGGAGGTCTCGTTGTGCACCACGCACACGGCCTTGATCTTCTTCTCGGTGTCCTTGCGCAGGCGGGCCTCGATGAGGTCGGCCTGCACGCCGCGGCGCCAGCTCGGCGCATCCGGCAACTGCGCATCCGCGCCTTGCCATGCGAGGAATTCGGTAGAAAGGCCGAGGCGCGTGGCCATCTTCTGCCACAGCGAGGCGAAGTGGCCGGTCTCGTACATGAGCACGTGGTCGCCGGGGCTCAGCGTGTTGGCGAGCGCGGCTTCCCAGGCGCCGGTGCCCGAAGCTGGGTAGATCGCGACCGGGTGCTTCGTCTTGAAGATCTGCCGGATGCCGCCTAGCACCTTCAGGCCCAGCGTGCCGAACTCGGGGCCGCGATGGTCGATGGTGGGCAGGCTCATGGCCCGCAGGATGCGGTCGGGCACCGGGCTGGGACCGGGAATCTGGAGGAAGTGACGGCCGGTGGGGTGGATGTCGAGTTGCAGCATGAACTCTCCTTTCGCATTCAGTTTTGCATTCAAAATGCATTTTTGCTTGATGGTTTACCCTGACGACTCTGGCTTGTTGGTCATCTTTTTTGCATTCAAAATGCATTCAAGGGAAAAATCATGACAGCCGAAATCATCGAAATCTCCAGGCTCGCACTGCACGACCAGGTGGCGGCGCGCCTGCGCACCATGCTGGTCGAAGGGCTCATCGCGCCCGGCGCCAAGCTCAACGAGCGCGAGCTGTGCCTGCAGCTGAACGTGTCGCGCACGCCGCTGCGCGAGGCCATCAAGCTGCTTGCGGCTGAAGGTCTGGTCGACCTGCTGCCCAACCGGGGCGCGGTCGCGGTGAAGCTCACCGAGGCCGACGTGCTCAACACCTTCGAGGTGCTGGCCATGCTCGAGGGCATGTCGGGCGAGCTCGCCGCCAGGCGCATCACCGACGAGGAACTCGCCGAGGTGCGCGCGCTGCACTACGAGATGCTGGCCTGCTTCTCGCGGCGCGATCTCTCGGGCTACTACAGGCTCAACGCGCGCATCCACACGGCCATCAACGACGCGGCAGCGAACCCGGTGCTGTCGAACACCTACCGCTCCATCAACGCGCGCGTGCAGTCGCTGCGCTTTCGCACCAACCAGAACGAGGCGAAGTGGAAGCACGCCGTCGAGGAGCACGAGCAGATGATCGACGCGCTCGCAAGGCGCGACGCCGAGGCCATGCGCAAGGTGCTCGTCTCGCACGTGCTGCGCAAGCGCGACACCGTGCTGGAGCTGCTGCGCGCCGGCGAGATCTATCCCTCGGCCAAGTCGAGCTGATTGAACTGAACGTCACCAAGAAAACACATGCGCATCGATCCCGCCAGCCACATGCAGCCAGCCGGAACCGTTCTTCCGCCCAACGAATCCTGCGAGCAGCTCGGCCGCCGCCTGCGCGCCGAAACGCAAGGCGAAGTGCTGTTCGACGACGCCTCGCGCGGACGCTACGCCACCGACGCGTCGATCTACCAGATCACGCCCGTCGGCGCCTTCGTGCCCACGAACGAACGCGACATCGCCACCGCCATCGACATCGCCCGCGACCTGAAGGTGCCGGTGCTCGCGCGCGGCGGCGGCACCAGCCAGTGCGGGCAGACCACGGGCGCGGCGCTGGTGATCGACAACAGCAAGCATTTCCGCCGCGTGCTCGACGTGAACGTGGAGGAGGGCACCGCAACGGTCGAACCCGGCCTGGTGCTCGACCACCTCAACGCGCAGCTCAAGCCGCATGGCCTCTGGTATCCGGTGGACGTGTCGACCAGCGCGCAGGCCACGCTGGGCGGCATGGCGGGCAACAACTCCTGCGGCTCGCGCTCCATCGCCTACGGGAACATGGTGCACAACGTGCTGGGCGCGAGCGCATGGCTGTCGAACGGCGAACTCGTCGAATTCGGCACCGTCGGCTCGCTGGGCGTGCGCGCGGCGGGCATCGCGCAGTTCGTGCGCAGCCTCGCGCGGCAGCACCGCGAGGCGATGGCCGAGCACTGGCCCAAGGTCATGCGCCGCGTGGCGGGCTACAACCTCGACATCTTCGACAACCAGAGCGAGCGGCCCTACACGGCCGACGGCAGCGTGAACCTCGCTCACCTGCTGATCGGCTCCGAGGGCACGCTGGCCTACACCCGTAGCCTGAAGCTCAAGCTCGCGCCGCTGCCGCGCGCGAAGGTGCTGGGCATCGTCAACTTCCCGACCTTCCATGCCGCCATGGATTCGGCCCAGCACATCGTGAAGCTCGGGCCCACGGCGGTGGAGCTGGTCGACCGCACGATGATCGAGCTGAGCCTGGCCAACCCGGCCTTCAAGCCGACCGTCGAGACCGCGCTGATCGGCAAGCCGGCGGCCATCCTGCTGGTGGAGTTCTCAGGTGCCGACAAGGCTTCGCTGCTGCCGCAACTGAAGCAGCTCGTCGAACTGATGGGCGACCTCGGCCTGCCCGGCAGCGTGGTCGAGATGCCTGACGAGGCGCGGCAGAAGAACCTCTGGGAAGTGCGCAAGGCCGGCCTCAACATCATGATGAGCCTCAAGGGCGACGGAAAGCCCGTGAGCTTCATCGAGGACTGCGCCGTGCCGCTCGAGCACCTGGCCGAGTACACCGACGCGCTGACCGAAGTGTTCGCGAAGCATGGCAGCCGCGGCACCTGGTACGCGCATGCCTCGGTCGGCACGCTGCACGTGCGGCCGATCCTCGACATGCGAGTGGACGGTGCCGCCAAGATGCGCGCCATCGCGGAAGAGGCGAGCGAGCTGGTGCGCAAGTACAAGGGCGCGTTCAGCGGCGAGCACGGCGACGGGCTGTGCCGTGGCGAATGGATCGAATGGCAGTTCGGCCCGGCCATCAACGAGGCCTTTCGCGCCATCAAGCGCAAGCTCGACCCCATCGGCCTGTTCAACCCCGGCAAGATCATCGATCCGCCGAGCATGGACGACGGTGCGCTGTTCCGTTTCGCGCCGCCCACCGCGCCGAAGCCGTACCGACGCATCGAACTCAAGCCCGTGCTCGACTGGTCGGCCTGGAACGTCGACGCCGATCCCGTGACCGAGGTGACCACCGCGCCCGGCACCGGCGGCGACAGCACGGGCGGCCTCGCCAAGGCCGTGGAGATGTGCAACAACAACGGCCACTGCCGCAAGTTCGACGCCGGCACCATGTGCCCCAGCTACCGCGTGACGCGCGACGAGCAGCACCTCACGCGCGGCCGCGCCAACACGCTGCGCCTGGCGCTGTCGGGCCAGCTGGGCCCCGATGCCTTCACGAGCGAGGCCATGCACGAGACCATGGACCTGTGCGTGGGCTGCAAGGGCTGCAAGCGCGACTGTCCAACGGGCGTGGACATGGCGAAGATGAAGGTCGAGTTCCTCGACCACTACAAGAAGCGCCACGGCCACACGTTCAAAGACAAGCTGGTGGCGAACCTGCCCGACTACGCCCACAAGGCCAGCCGCTTTCCCTGGCTGCTGAACCTGCGCAACAGCGTGCCCGGCGCCGCATGGCTGGGCGAGAAGCTGCTGGGCTTTTCCGCGAAGCGCTCGCTGCCCGAATGGCGCGGCGACACCTTCTGGCGCGGCAAGGCCAACGAGCCCGGCCTGTTCGTCGAGCGCGACGTGGCGTTGTCGATCGCACGGCGCGGCGGCAAGGCGGCGGTGCTCTTCGTCGACACCTTCAACGGCACCTTCGAGAGCGAGAACGCATTCGCCGCCGCGCGCGTGCTGCAGGCGGCCGGCTACGTACTGCACACGGTCGAGAAGAGCGGCGGGCACCATTGCTGCGGCCGCACCTTCCTGGCCAGCGGCATGGTCGACGAGGCGAAGAAGAAGGCCGAGGCGTTGATCGATGCGCTGGTGCCGCTGGCGCGCGCTGGAGTGCCCATCGTCGGGCTGGAGCCTTCGTGCCTGCTCACGCTGCGCGACGAGGCGCTGGTGATGGGCTTCGGCGAGAAGGCCGAGCTGGTCGCCAAGCACGCGCTGTTGTTCGAGGAATTCATCGCGCGCGAACTCAAGCAGGGGCGCTTCGAGCTGCCGCTGAAACCTGCCGAGGCGCCGATCCTGCTGCACGGCCACTGCCACCAGAAGGCCTTCGGCGCGGTGAGCCCGGTGATGGAAGTGCTCAAGCTCATTCCAGGTGCGCAACCCGAGCTCATCGAAAGCTCGTGCTGCGGCATGGCCGGCAGCTTCGGCTACGAAGCCAGCCACTTCGAGGTGTCGATGAAGATGGCCGAGGCAAGCCTGCTGCCGGCCATCCGGGCGAAGCCCGGCGCCATCGTGGTGGCCGACGGCACCAGCTGCCGCCACCAGATCGGCGACGGCGCTCAGCGCGAGGCGGTGCACGTGGCGGTGCTGCTGGAGCGGCATCTGCTGCATACAGACCCGGTGCCCGAAGCGGGTTGAGCGGGCGGCGCCTGCAGGCCGGCGGCAGCTGCCGCAGAATAGGCCCGCCTGCCGCCCGCCACACCAATGCCGACGACGCTCGCTTCCCCAACCCCCATCTCCGTCCAGCCCACGCTGCGGCTTGCCTTCGCGCTGTCGATGGGCGCGGCGGTTTCGCTGGGTATCACGCGCTTCGCGTACGCGCTGCTGCTGCCGCCGATGCGTTCCGACCTGGGCTGGAGCTATGCGCTGGCAGGCGGCATGAACACGGCCAACGCAGTCGGCTACCTTGTCGGTGCACTGGGTACGCCGGCGCTGATGCGGCGCTTCGGCGCGACGCGGCTGCTGGTGTTCGGCGCGGTGCTGGCCAGCGTGTTCATGGCGGGCAGCGGCTTCGTCACCGATGCGTCTGCATTGCTGCTGCAGCGCCTGCTGGCCGGCATCGCCAGCGCCTGGGTGTTCGTGGCGGGCGGGCTGCTCGCGGCCCGGCTCAGCGAGGCGGGTTCGGCGCGAGGCGGCCTGCTTCTCGGCATCTACTACGGTGGCACCGGCTTCGGCATCCTGCTGTCGGCACTGCTCGTGCCGCAGGTGCTGCGCGCCGCGGCCGGCGTGCCTCACGGATGGGCCTGGGCATGGTGGGCACTGGCGATTGCCAGCGTGGCCGCGACCTGCCTGCTGGCCTGGGCGGGCCGCGCGATGCCGGAGCAGCCAGCCGCGCCCGCAGCGCCTGCCGCTGCACAGGGCTCGGCGGCGCCGGTCGCGCTGCACCGCTTCGGCTGGGCGCTTGCGGGCTATGCGTTGTTCGGCATGGGCTACATCGGCTACATGACTTTCGTGATCGCGCTGCTGAGAGAGCAGGGCGCCAGTGCCGGCTTCGTCACGCTGTTCTATTCCCTGCTGGGCATCGCCTGCGTGGCCTCCTCGCGGCTGTGGGCCGGTCTGCTCGACCGGTATCGCGGCGGGCAGCCGCAGGCGTTGCTCAATGGTTTGCTCGGCGTGGCAACGCTGCTGCCGGTGCTGAGTTCGTCCGCGCCGGTGACGCTGATCTCGGGCGTGCTCTTCGGCGCGGTGTTCCTGTCGGTGGTGGCATCGACCACCGCGCTGGTGCGCCACAACCTGCCGCCGTCGCGCTGGGCCCATGGCATCAGCGCGTTCACCATCATCTTCGCGCTGGGGCAGATCGTCGGGCCCACGGTGACGGGCTGGATCTCCGACGGCCCGGGCGGACTGGCGCGCGGGCTGGTCGCTTCGTCCATGGCCCTCTGGCTGGGCGCGGTGCTCGCGTCGCGCCAGCATTCGCTGCAACGGGAGACATCGTGATGAGCGGCTTTGCCTTGTTCGAGACTTCCATCGGCATGTGCGCATTGGCGTGGGGGCCGCACGGCCTTGTCGGCGTGCAACTGCCCGCAGACAACGGCGAACCCGCCACGCGAGCGCGCATGCGGCAGCGCTTTCCGGAGTTGCACGAAGGCCCGCCGGACGAGAGGGCGCAGCGCGCCATCGACGCCATCCAGGGCCTGCTGCGTGGCGTGCATGACGACCTGAGCCACATCGAGCTCGACATGAGCGGCGTGTCCGAATTCCACCAGCGCATCTACGCGATCGCACGGCGCATTCCGCCTGGCCAGACCCGCACCTACGGCGAGATCGCCGAGGAACTGGGCGACAAGGGCCTTTCTCGCGCCGTCGGCCAGGCCATGGGCCACAACCCGTTCGCGCCCGTGGTGCCGTGCCATCGCGTGCTGGCGGCTGGCAACAAGCCGGGCGGCTTCTCGGCGGGCGGCGGCGCGCTGACGAAGCTGCGCATGCTCGACATCGAGGATGCGCGGCCCAACGGGATGGCTTCGCTTTTCTAGATTGCAGGCACCGGCAGCCGGTGCAGCGTCGCGATGCGCGACGCGAAGATGATCGCCGCCTGCAGCCCGAACCCCGCGAGCGCCAGCAACAGGCAGGCCGGTTCGCCCCATGCTGCGCCGACCATGCCGCCCAGCGCGGCGCCGATGGGCCGTGCACCCGCGTTGATCGTGAGGAACACGGCCGACACCCGGCCCAGCATCGTTGCGGCCGTCACGCTCTGGCGCAGCGTGGTCGACGTGATGACCCAGACCATCGGCCCCGCGCCGAACAGGAAGAACGAAAGCGCCGCCAGCGTTGCGGTCGGCACGACGAGCGTGGCAGCCATCGCAGCCGCGGCCAGCACGGCGACCGAGGGGCCGACCTGTATCGCGCGGCCGAACGGCAGGCGAGCCACCACGCGCGGTGTGAGCAGCGCGCCCACGACCATGCCCGCGCCGTACATCGCCAGCGTGAAGCCCACCGCCTGCGCACCGAGGCCGAGCACCCGCACGGCATAGGGCACGTATCCCGCCTGAAGCACGAACCAGGAGATGTTGAAGACAGCGCCGGTCATCAGCATCGGGCGCAGCATCTCGTGTTGCCAGACGAAGCGCGCGCCGTCGCGCACTTCGAGCAGCGGATGCCGGCCAGCGGAAGGCTCGCGCGGAGCCTCGCTCAGGCGCAGCAGCAATGCCACGGCAGCCGCCGAAAGTACCGCGGCCAGGACGAATGCCGCCGACGCACCGGCCCAGGCCACGAGCGCGCCCGCAAGTGCCGGCCCGGCGGTGAATGCCGCGCTGCGCGCCAGTTCCAGCCGCCCGTTGGCCGTGGCCAATGCTTCTCTCGGCACGAGCGCCGGCACCAGCGCGGGCGCCGCGACGCTGAAGCCCACGGTACCCACGGCACCCAGGAAACCGAGCACGGCCAGCCAGCCGATGCTGAGCTTCGAGGCGAACACCATCGCCAGCAGCACGAGCAGCGACATCGCCCGCAACCCCTCGGCCCAGACCATCAGCCGCCGACGCGACATGCGGTCCGCGAGCAGGCCCATGGGCATCGAGACCAAAAGAAAGGGCAGCGTCTGGACGGCCGCGACAAAGCCGATCTCGCCGGGGCCGGCGCCGAGAGCGAGCACGGCCACCAGCGGAACGGCCGCGAGGCTCAGTTGTTCGGCGGACTGCGCGGCGAGGTTGGACCACGCGAGGTTCTGGAAGGAGCGGGGGAGGGATGTTCGAGTCATGCCCTCATCGTGCTGGCGGAGGGCCTTCGCGGCTGGCCGTTTCCGGACGCGCGAAGATCTGCCGCGAGTGGTCCGGTCAGGCGGCCTGGGCCTGCATCTCCTCGAACCACTCGGCCACGTATGAAGCCTCCGGCGCGGCATCGGGCGCGAGGCCGTAGTAGTAGCGCTCCAGCGTCATGCGCAGCGCGGGCAGCGGCGACTGCAGGCGGCCCGAGGCGAGGTCGTGCGACACCAGCGAGGTCGGCGCCAGGGCGATGCCCAGTCCGTCGACCGCGGCCTGCAGCACGAAGTGCAGGTGATCGAACTGCAGGCGGCCCGCGGGCCGTGCGCGTGGCGCGCCGACCTGCTTCTTCCAGGCGTCCCAGTCGTCCTTGCGCGTGCGAGCCGACAGCAGCACGTGCGAGGCGAGGGCGCGCAGGTCGGGCAGCGGATGCGTCCTGAAGAGCGCCGGCGCGCCGACCACCAGCACCTCGTCTTCGAGAAAGGGCTGCACCTCCATCGAGGACGGCCAGCCTTCGAGGCCACGGCGTACCGCTATGTCGAAGCTGCCGACGGCCTCCTCGGGCATCACGGTGCTGGTGACGACCTGCGGCTCGATCTCGGGAAAGCGCTCGACAAAAGAGGGCAGGCGCGGAATGAGCCAGCGCACCGCGAAGGAGGGCCGCACGTTGATCCGCACCGCGCGCGCGGGCCCCTGTGCCTGCAGTGCGCGCGCAGCGGCACCGATCTGCGCGAGCGCGGGCTGCACCTCGGCGAAGAACTGCTGGCCCTCGGCGGTCAGTGCGACCTGCCGGATGCGCCGCTCGAACAGCGCGACGCCGAGGAACTCCTCGAGGCTCTTGATCTGCCGGCTCACCGCGCTGTGCGTGACGTGCAGTTCGAGCGCCGCGCGCGTGAAGCTGAGGTGGCGTGCCGCGGCGGCGAAGGCGCGCACGGCGTTCAGGGGAGGCTCACGAAGCGGCATGCGTGCGATTTTCTCACGCATGGCGGTCGTTAATGTCGTTTGTCGGCAAGGCATGTGGCGGCGCACCATCGAGGCTCGATGTCACGCACCGCACCCGCTCCCCAGACTTCCCCCACGGACCTGAACTCCCGCCATGCGGCGATGGCCCTGGGCCTCTCGCTGCCTGCCGACGTGGTGCTCTACCTGCTGCTGCCGATGTACGCCAGCCAGTTCGGCGTGACGCTCGCCGAGGCTGGCATGCTGCTCGCGGCCAACCGGCTGGTGCGGATCGCAGGCTACGGCTTCGTGGCCCGCTTCTATGCCCGCAACGGCGACCGGCTGACCTGCACGATCGCGGTGGCGGCGGCCGCGGTGTGCGGGCTGGGCTACGCCACGCTCTCGGGCTTCTGGGCGCTGCTGCCTCTGCGGCTGATGTGGGGCCTGTGCTTCGCGGCGCTGAACCTGTCGACGCAGGCGCTGGCCACGGCCGACCCGGTGGGGGCCGCGCGGCGCAACGGCCGATCGCGCGCCTTCATCGCGATGGGGCCGGTGCTCGCGCTGCCGCTGGGCGCGCTGCTGGCGCACTGGACGGGGCCGCGCGCGATCTTCGGCATCCTCGCGGTGTTCTCGCTGCTGGCGTGCTTCGTCACGCGGCGGCTGCCGGCGGCACCGCATCCGGTGGCCAAGCCGGTGAAGCGCTTCAAGCTGCCCAACAGCCTCGACGGCTGGTCGTTCATGGAAGGGCTGGCGCTCGACGGGCTCTTCATCGTCGGCCTCTCGTACCTCGGCAAGGACCTGCTGCCGGGTGGCGCCGTGATCGTGGCCGGCGTGCTGATGGCGCTGCGCTATCTCGCGGAGATATTGCTGAGCCCGGTGGGCGGGCGCATGGCCGAGCATTTCGGCGCGGAGCGACTGCTGGTGAGCCTGTCGCTCGTCACCGCGATTGCGCTCGTGGGCTTCGGGCTCGGCTGGCTCTGGAGCTGCGCGGCGCTGATCGTGGTGCTGCGTGCCCTGCAGCTGCCGCTGCTGCCGCCAATCGTGGCCCGCCGCACGCCGGGGCCTGAGCGCGTGCAGGCGCTGGCGGCGCGCTCGGTGTGGCGCGACATCGGCGCCGGCGCCGGGCCGCTGATCGCGGGCCTGCTGCTGCCGGTCGCCTCGCCGCCATGGATCTACGGCGTGGCCGCCTTGCTGCTGGCGCTGGCTGCGCTGGCCTGCGGCTGGAACGCATCGCCACAATCGACCAACATCCAGCAGGAAAGCACATGACGACTCCCCATGCCATCGAAACCATCGCCCAGCTCGAGGCTCTGTTCGGGCTGCCCGGCGAGGCGTCGCTCAAGAAGGAGGTGCCGTACCTGCACCCGAGCTACCAGGCGCTGATCGCCGCCTCGCCCTTCGCGGTGCTCGCGACCATCGGGCCGGGCGGCCTGGATGCATCGCCGCGCGGCGACCCGCCGGGCTTCGTCGCGGTGCAGGACGAGAAGACGCTGCTCATGCCCGAGCGGCGCGGCAACAACCGCATCGATAGCCTGCGCAACATCGTGGCCGACCCGCGCGTGGGGCTGCTGTTCCTGATTCCCGGCGTGGGCGAGACGCTTCGGGTGAACGGCAGGGCGCACATCACGGTCGAGCCGGCGCTGCTCGAACGCTTCGCCATGGAAGGCAAGCCGCCGCAGTGCGTGATCCGCGTGACGGTGGAGACGGTGTTCTTCCAGTGCGCCAGGGCGATCCAGCGCTCGAAGCTGTGGGCGCCGCTGCCGGCGGATGCGAAGCGCGAGGTGCCGACACCCGGGGCCATCCTGTCGGCGCTGACCGAAGCGGCATTCGATGGCGAAACCTACGACCGCGAGCTGCCGGCGCGGCAGCGGGCAACGCTGTACTGAGCCGCAAAAAGAAAAAGCCCGCGTCAGCGGGCTTTTTTTCTTGGGTCCGTGTACCGGACCGGCCGATCAACGCACCCAGTGGCAAACGCGGTGGTGATGACGCGCGTCCCACTTGCACACCTTGTGCTTCTTGGGGTGATGCGGGGGCGCGGCGGAGGCGATGCTCGGTGCCAGCACGGCGAGGCCGGCGAACGCGAGGATGCTGGAGAGGATGAAATGCTTGGTCTTCATGAGGTTCTTTCTAAGCAAAGGCATCGATCGAGGAATTGCGTCGTTGAACGGGCGCTCTTGTAGAACGTTCGATGCAACATTCAGATGACAGTTGTTGGCGGGGTGGGCTTGAAAAACCTCACTGATCGCAGTACCTGGAATGACATCCTGGCGTACCTGTATCAAGCCTGCCCGGGCGCCGCCGCCTGCTTCGGCTGCTGCTGCGCCCTCATGATCTGGTGGCGCCGCCAGTAATGGCCGACGACGCCCTTGAAGTTCTCTTTCTGCTTGCCCAGGCCCGCGAGCTTCACCTTGGTGGTGCGCGCGCCCAGCATGCCCTTGTCGAAGTGGGTGACGATGAGGGTGTCGCCGAAGCTGCTGTCCTTGTAGGTCAGGCTCTTGACCTCGTCCCACGGGATGGTCGAGCCGCCGTCGGCACTGGGGTGCATGCCCTCGTAGCTGATGTCGATGCGCTCGCCGTTCTTCAACGCGAAGCCCACGGGCGGAAAGTGGCGCAGCACCACGGCACGCTCTTCCTCGGTCGCGGGCTCGTAGCGGTAGGCCAGGCTCAGCTCGTGGTTCTGCACGAAGCGCTGCTCGTACTCGCTCCACAGGCGCTGCTCGATGGCGTCGGCGGTCTCGATCTCATCGGCCCACGAGGCCTGCGGCGCGGTCGCGACGATGCCGCCGTAGGCGCTCTCGGGCACGTGGTGGCCGACGTTGCGCATGCGTTCCAGCAGTGGCGGATGGCTGTCGTAGGGATGCGGCACGCCGGCCGTCTTCATCGCCTCGATGAAGGCCGGCGAACTGGCGTACGGCGGCAGGCCGTCGGCGACGAAGCGGGCGATGCCGAGCGCGCCGTCGTGCTCGCGGTCCTGGTCGAAGAGCTTCTGTTCCACGTCGTTGCGATAGCTCGCATAGGCCGAGATCTTGATGAGCGACTGCACGATGGCGTGCGGCGTGGTGAGCCCTGCGGCTACGCGGTCGGCCTTGTATTCGCGTTCGCGGCTGTCGCGTGCCAGCGCGAAGGCGAAGATCATGCGGTACAGGCGCAGCAGGTAGTGCGCCACGATGGTCAGGCCGCCGCTTCGCATCTTCCAGGTGTATTGGTCGAACTGCAGCAGCTTGGGGCCGAGCGCAGCGCTGCTGCGGGTGTCGCCGCCGCCCAGGTGGGCGAGTTCGTGCGCGAGCACCGCATCGGCCTCGGTCTGGTCGAGCACGCGCAGCAACGGCAGGCTCACGAAGAGCGTGCGGCCCTGCAGGGGGCGGCCCTTGACCTCGCAGGGGGCCTCGGTCACGAAGAAGTTGGTGTCGATGCCGGCCACGATCTGGTCGGGCGGCGTCGTCTTCACGCGGGCGGCGAGCTGGCGGATGCGTTCCCATAGGCGCGGCGCGTCGGCCTGCGAAACCAGCTCGCCCTCGATCTCGTTGCCCGAGGGCAGCTTCTTGAACAGCGTATAGATCGCGTAGAACACCGCCGCGCCGGCCGCGATGCCCGCCAGCGCGATCAGCTTGACGTAGTAGCTGTGCCAGAAATACGCCGTGAGCCAGAAAGACAGCCACACCAGCATCGCGCTCTGCAGCACGACCTCGATGGCGCTCGATACCGTCATGAGCCGCCAGCCCGCGACGAAACTGGCGTAGCGCAGGCCCCGGTTGGCGAAGGCCAGCGCGCCCAGCACCAGTGCCGCGGCGAGCAGCGCGGCGCCGAGCACGATGGTCCAGATGGCGGCGCGATCGGCCCAGTGGAACTGCCACTGCATCGAATAGGGGCTGCACACCTTGTCGTGGAAGTTCCGGTCCTCGGGCGCGGTGGCGTCGCAGGCCTTGGAGAGCTGGTGGCTGCGGTAGAAGCCGGTCGCCTCGGCTTTCTCGGCCTGCGTCAGGCGGGTGTCGCGGGCAATGCGCTGTTCCATCGCCTGCAGGAACTCGGCGTCCTGCGAGCGCAGCGCGTACTCGGTGAAGGCGAGCGTGGCCGCCGGAATGGCGAACAGCGACACGAGTGTGAGAACGAACACGCGCAAGAGGTCGGCGTGAACCGTGCGGGCAAGGGCCATGGACAATCTTCTCCTGGATGACGAATGCTGTGAGTTGTTATGAACCGTCCGGGAAGCCGATAGCGTAGCGGGCGCGGCGCATGCAGTGAAGCCGGGCGCTGCGTCAAGCGCGACAGGACTCCACCTGCCGCCGAATATGGTTATCTCCTTTGCATCGTTCCGCGCGTGGGGGGGCGGGTATAGCCTCTGTGCCCATTCGTCGACGAACCGTTTCGAGGAGTCACATCGCATGAGCGCTGGGTCCAATGGACAGATGCTGGCCGCCAACCTGCCTTCGGTGGAGGCCGAGCTCAACTACCTGAAGGCGGGCCAGGGCCGCCCCGTGAGCTACACGTTCGAGCCGCCGCCCGGCACGCCCTGGGTGACCGGCGAACTGGAGACGCGCCGCGTGGCGATCCGCGACGGCCGCCCGCTGGTGGCGTTGAACGAGCTGACGCTCGACCGCAGCGGCTTCACGCAGATCTCGCACCGCAGCGTGCTCGCCGACTTCTCGCAGGACGCGGCGATCCGCGACATCTACTACCGCGAATCCGAGGCGCTGCTGCGCGACGTGACGGGTGCCGAGAAGGTCGTGGTGTTCGACCACACGTTGCGCGACAGCGCGCAGGGCTCGCGCCGCACGGCCGAACTGCGCGAGCCGGTTCGCCGCGTGCATAACGACCAGACCTCCGTCTCCGCGCCACGCCGCGTGCGCGACCACCTGCCGCCCGAAGAAGCCGAGGAGCGGCTGAAGAACCGCTTCGCGATCATCAATCTGTGGCGTCCGCTGGCCACCGTGGAGCGCCTGCCGCTCGCGCTGTGCGATGCGCGATCCATCTCGCCGAACGACCTGGTGCCCAGCGACCTGGTCTATCCCGACAAGGTGGGCGAGACCTACTCCTTCACCTGGAACCCGGAACACCAGTGGTACTGGTTTCCGCGGCTTCGGCCCGACGAGGTACTGCTGCTGAAGATCTACGACTCGCTGGAGCAGGGCGTGGCGCGCTACACCGCGCACACCGCCTTCGAAGACCCGACCGGCTCGCAGGAAGCGCCGCCACGGCGCAGCATCGAGCTGCGCGCGCTGGTGTTCTGGCCCGTGGGCAAGCCGCCGCAGGGCCAGGCAGCAGTGAGGCAGTAAGACGAAACAGCTCATCCGCGCTGTGTTCTACAGCGCTTCGCCAGCTCGATTCTTTGCCGGGAATTAGCAAGGGCAGGCCGCGCGCCGGGCACAGACCCCACGCCTGCAGCGATTGCCGCGCTTCGCGACAATCGCTGCAATGCGTTCTTCCCCCTTCTTCAAGATGGCCCTGCTGCTGGGCCTGCTCTCGGCCATCGGGCCATTCGCCATCGACATGTACCTGCCGGCGCTGCCCGCCATCGGACAGAGCCTGCACGCCGACATCGGCGCGGTGCAGATGAGCCTCACGGCCTTCTTCCTTTCGCTCGGCGCGGGGCAGCTGCTGTACGGGCCGATCTCCGACATGGTGGGCCGCAAGCCGCCGCTGTACGCGGGGCTGCTGCTGTTCGCGCTGGCCAGCGTGGGCTGCGCGCTGGCGACCGACATCCAGACGCTGATCGTGCTGCGCTTTATCCAGGGCCTGGGCGCCGCGGCCGGCATGGCGATTCCGCGTGCGGTGGTGCGCGACCTGCACACCGGCACCGACGCGGCGCGGCTCATGTCGCTGCTGATGCTGGTGTTCAGCGTGTCGCCGATCCTCGCGCCGCTCGCGGGCAGCGCCGTCATCTCCTTTTCCGGCTGGCGCGGCGTGTTCTGGGCCGTGACCGTGGCCGCGGTGGCCGGACTGGCCATGATGGTCAAGCTGCTCGACGAAACCCGCCCGGCCTCGGAGCGCGTCGAGAGCAGCCTCGGTAGCGCGCTCTCGGCCTACTGGCTGCTGCTGCGCGATTCGCACTACCTCGGGCTGGTGTTCATCGGCAGCTTCGCGATGGCGGGTTTCTTCACGTACCTGGCGAACTCGTCCTTCGTGATGATCGACCACTACGGTCTCTCGCCCGCGCTCTACAGCGTGGCCTTCGGCGTGAACGCCGCCGCCTTCATCGGCGCCTCGCAGTTCACCGGTGCGCTGGGCGAGCGCTACGGGCTGGTCAAGCTCGTCAAGTTCGGCGTGGTGTGCTGCGGCGCGGCGATGGTCGCGATGTTCGCCTACTTCGCCATGGGCGGCGACAGCATCTGGGTGCTGATCGTCCTGTACTTCATCGCCTCGGGCTTCATGGGGCTGGTGATTCCGACGACCGGCGTGCTCGCGCTCGAGATGCACGGCGCCATCGCGGGCACCGCCTCGGCGCTGCTGGGCACGCTGCAGATGCTCACGGGCGCACTGGCGATGGCGGTGGTGGGCCTCTTCACCGACGGCCGTCCGCTGCCGATGGTGGCGGGCATGGCCGGCGGCGCGCTCATCGCGCTGGTGCTGACCTGGCTCACGCTGGGTGGCGTGCGCTCGGAGCCCACGGGCAAGACAGCAAAGACAGGAAGGACGCAGCAAGCCTGATGAACACGGTACGCGCAGGCGCCGCGCTCCCGGCGGCCGAAGACAACAACAACGGCGGCGGCAACACGGCGCCAAGGCCCATGGACGGGCTGGCGCAGCCGGAGCGCGGCTGGGCGATGCTGGTCATCATCCTCGGGCTGATCGTGGCGGTGCTCGACGGCACCATCGTCAACCTCGCGCTGCCGGGCATTGCGCGCGAGCTCAACGCCAGTCCCTCGCAGTCGATCTGGGTGGTCAACGCGTACCAGATCGCCACGCTGGTGATGCTGCTGCCGCTGGCCTCGCTGGGCGACCTCGTGGGCTACCGGCGCGTCTACCTGGTCGGAATGGCGGTGTTCACGCTGTCGTCGCTGGCCGCCACCTTCGCCAACTCGCTGGGCACGCTGATCGCGGCGCGCGCGTTCCAGGGGCTGGGCGCGGCCGGCATCATGAGCGTGAACGCGGCGCTGGTGCGGCTCACGTATCCGTCGACGCAGCTGGGCAAGGGCATGGCGATCAACTCGCTGGTGGTGGCCACCTCGTCGGTGGCGGGACCGTCGGTGGCGGCGGCCATCCTCTCGGTGGCCTCGTGGCCCTGGCTCTTCGCCATCAACGTGCCGCTGGGCATCATCACTTTCGCGCTGGGCATGAAGGCGCTGCCTTTCAACCGCGTGCCGCCGGCCGCGGGCCTGCGCTTCTCGCCGGTGGACGTGGCGCTGAACGTGCTGATGTTCTCGCTGGTGTTCCTGGGCGTGGACCGGCTCGGCGTGCGCGAAGGGGCAGTGCAGGGCGCGGGCGGCTCGCAGGCCTCGGCCTGGGGCATCCTGCTGGCCGGCGTGGCAGTCGGCTTCATCTACCTGCGGCGCCAGCGCCGGGAAGCGGTGCCGCTCTTTCCCATCGACCTGCTGCGCATTCCGGTTTTCGCGCTGTCGATGAGCACTTCGGTGGCGGCGTTCTGCGCGCAGATGCTGGCCTACATCGCGTTGCCTTTCCTGCTGCTGGACGTGTACGGCCGCAGCCACATCGAGGCGGGGCTGCTCATCACGGCCTGGCCGCTGGCCATCGTGGTGATGGCGCCCATCGCGGGGCGGCTGATCGGCCGCTACCCCGACGGGCTGCTGGGCGGCATCGGGCTGGGCCTGCTGGCCACGGGCCTGGCGCTGCTGGCGGCGCTGCCGGCGCATCCGGGCAATGCCGACATCGCCTGGCGCATGGCGCTGTGCGGGCTGGGCTTCGGGCTGTTCCAGTCGCCGAACAACCACACCATCGTGACTTCGCCGCCCGCGCACCGCAGTGGTGCGGCCAGCGGCATGCTGGGCACGGCCCGGCTCACCGGGCAGACGCTGGGCGCCGTGGTGCTGGCGGGCGTCTTCAGCATCTGGAGCCCGCACGGGGGCCACGGGCCGGTGGTGGCCCTGGTCCTGGCCGCCAGTTTTGCCGCGGTGGCGGCGGTTTTCAGCAGCCTGCGGCTCAAGACGACAAGCCACGGCGGCTGAATGAGTTAGGGTACTCACCCATGACGGAAGTACCTGAAACCGTGGTTTGCCCGGGTTGCGATGCGGTCTACAGCCGCACGCCGCTGAAGCCGCGCGACGTGGCGCATTGCCCGCGCTGCGGCACGGAGCTCGACCGGCACCCGGGCGAGCAGGAGCGCCGCATCCTTCCGCTGACGGTGGCCTGCCTCATCATGTTCGCCATCGCGAACCTGTTTCCCATCGTCGAGATCGAGCTCCAGGGCCTGCGCAGCCAGACCACCCTGGCCGGAGCCGTGGTGGCGCTGAGCGCCGAAGGCATGTCGCTGGTGGCGCTGCTGGTGCTGGCCACGACCATCCTCTTTCCCTTCCTGCAGCTTTGCATCCTGGCCTACCTGCTCATTCCGCTGAGCCGGGAGCACCGGCCCGTGGGCTTCGCGCTGCTGGTGCGGGCGATGCAGTCGCTTCGGCCCTGGGGAATGATCGAAGTGTTCCTGCTCGGTGTGCTGGTGGCCATCGTCAAGCTCTCCAGCATGGCGAGCGTGGTGCCAGGGCCGGCGCTGTGGGCCTTCATGGCGCTCACGGTGATGCTGACGGCGGTGCTGTCGTTCGATCCGGGCGCGTTCTGGGGCATGGCGTTCCGGCCGAAGAATGAAGAGAAAGGCGAGGCATCGGCATGAAGCCGCTGGGCCGTCTCCGGCAGCGCCTCGGGAGCCTCGCGGCCTCCGGCGATCAGCACCACGAGCACGACGAGGACGCCCAGGTTCCCACCGCCGCCTCGATGGGCTTCATGGCCTGCCGGCATTGCGGCGCCGTCTGGAAGAACGCCGAGGAAGGCGATGCCTGCGGCCGCTGCGGCACCCACCTGCACACGCGCAAGCCGCAGAGCCTGAAGCTCACCTGGGCCTTCCTGATCGCGGCCTGCATGATGTACATACCGGCGAACCTGCTGCCGGTGATGATCACGCGCACGCTCTTCGGCACGCAGAACGACACCATCCTGAGCGGGGTGATCTACTTCTGGGTGTCGGGCGCCTACGGGCTGGCGGCCATCGTCTTCATCGCGAGTTTCCTGGTGCCGCTGTTCAAGCTGGCGGTGCTGCTGCTGCTCGTGGTGCTGGCGCAGCGCGGCAGCACCTGGCGGCGGCGCGAGCGGGCCAGGCTCTATCACATCATCGAGATCATCGGCCGCTGGTCGATGCTCGACGTGTTCGTGGTGTCGCTGCTGACGGGGCTGGTGCAGATCCAGGGCTTCGCGGTCATCACCGCGGGCGTGGGCATCGCGGCCTTCGGCTCGGTGGTGGTGCTGACGATGCTGGCCTCGTTGAGCTTCGATCCGAAGCTCACCTGGGACAGCAGGGAAGAGCAGGCCATCCTGCGCGACAACGAGGAAGGTGCACAGACACATGGAAACAGGGACGAGAAACCAGCATGAGTGAAGAAGACCGACCCCAGGACAGACCGGCGCCGTCCGGCCAGCCCGACCAGTCGCCCTTGCCCAGGCCGCGCGTGGTGCGCCGGCGCGAATGGCTGCCGTCGCTGATCTGGCTGATCCCGATCGTGGCGGCGCTGGTCGGCATCACGCTCGTGGCTCGCATCATCATGGAGCGCGGCCCCGAGGTGGTGCTGACCTTCAAGACCGCCGAGGGCCTGGAGGCCGGCAAGACCGCCGTCAAGTACAAGGACGTGCAGATCGGCCTGGTCACCAGCCTGCGGCTGGCGCGCGACCGCTCGCACGTGCGCGTGCTGGTGCAGTTCAACAAGGAAGCCGACAGCTTCACCGCCTCCGACTCGCGCTTCTGGGTGGTGCGCCCGCGGCTGGACACCTCGGGCATCTCGGGGCTCAACACGCTTCTGTCGGGGGCCTACATCGGCGCCGATCCGGGCGTGTCGAAGGAAACGGCCGGTGAATTCACCGGGCTCGAAACCCCGCCCACCGTCACGCGCGACGACTCCGGCAAGCAGTTCCTGCTGCGCGCCAACGACGTGGGTTCGCTCGACGTGGGCTCGCCCGTGTACTTCCGGCGCATCAAGGTCGGGCAGGTGGCCGCCTACGAGCTCGACGGCGACGGGCGGGGCGTGACGCTGCGCGTCTTCGTCAATGCGCCGTACGACAAGTTCGTCGGCATGAACACGCGCTTCTGGCAGGCCAGCGGCATCGACGCGCAGCTCAGCGCCAGTGGCTTCACGCTGCGCACGCAGTCGCTGGCGACCATCCTGCTCGGCGGCATCGCCTTCCAGGCGCCCGACGACGCGATGGGGCCGACGGCCAAGGAGAACGCCTCCTTCGCGCTGGCGCAGGACGAGTCCGCGGCCATGAAGGAGCCCGACGGGCCTTCGCAGACACTGCTGATGTACTTCAACCAGTCGCTGCGCGGCCTGACGCCGGGCGCGCCGGTCGACTTCCGCGGCGTGGTGATCGGCGAGGTGAAGTCGATCGGCGTGGAGTTCGACCGCGCCGAGCGCGAGTTCCGCATGCCGGTGCTGGTGCAGGTCTACCCCGACCGCCTGCGCCGCCGCGCGGGCGAGAGCGGCACCGAGTCGCGCTCCACCCAGCAGGAGCGGCTGCGCTTCCTGGCCGAGAAGGGCCTGCGCGCCCAGCTGCGCAACGGCAACCTGCTGACCGGCCAGGTCTACGTGGCGCTCGACTTCTTCCCGAAGGCGCCGCCCGCGAAGATCGACCTGGCGAAGAGCCCGATCGAGCTGCCCACCGTGCCCAACAGCCTCGACGAGATCCAGTCGCAGGTGCAGGAAATCGCGACCAAGCTCAACAAGGTGCCCTACGAGCAGATCGCGGGCGACCTTCGCACCACGCTCGCCTCGCTCAACAGGACGCTCACGGCCACAGAGCAGACGGTGAAGCGCATCAACAACGACGTGACGCCCGAGCTGGCCGCAGCCATGAAGGACGTGCGCAAGACCGTGAACACGGCCGAGCGCACGCTGGCCGACGACTCGCCGCTGCAGCAGGACATGCGCCAGACGCTGCAGGAGCTCACGCGCGCCGCCGGCTCGGTGCGCGTGCTGACCGACTACCTCGAGCGCCACCCAGAGTCGCTGCTGCGCGGCAAACCGGACGACGGCAAGAAATGAAGAAGAACCACATCGCATCCGTGGCCGCGACAGCGGCACTGCTGGCCATGCTCGCGGGCTGCGCCAGCAAGCCCGACAACTACTACACGCTGGCGAGCCCGGTGGCTGCGGCCGACGCCACGCCTTCGACGACGCCCGGCGGCGCCGCGCCGATCTACATCGAGCTGGCGCCGGTGGCCGTTCCCGAGCGACTGGCTCGGCCGCAGATGGTGGTGCGGCAGCCCAACGGCAGCGTGCAGGTCGAGGTGCTGGAGCAGCATCGCTGGGCCTCGTCCTTCGAGAACGAGCTGCGCGACGCGCTGGCCAGCGGCATCGCCGGGCGGCTCGGCGCGCTCGACGTGACCAAGGGCGGCAGGCAGAGTTCGCAGCCGGTGTGGCGCATCGCGGTGCAGCTCAGGCAATTCGACGCGGTCGACGGCGGGCGCGTGGATGCGAGCTTCAGCTGGACGCTGCGGCGCTCCGACGAGGCGCGCACACTGGTCTGCCAGCTGAACCTGGGCGAAGCCGTGGGCAGCGGAATGGATGCGGTGGCACAGGGCGCGCAGCGCGTGACCGCCGCCGCCGCGGCCGCGATGGCGCGCAGCGTGAGCGCGGCGCGCGCGAACCCGGCGGCGACGGGTTGCGCCGCATGATGGAGCCGTAGCTCCCATCCCGCCTTCCGCTGCCGCGTGCGGAAGGAGCAAGACTGGCAGGAATCCCATGACAAGGAGACCCCATGGCACAGATCGGCAAGGCGCCCTGCGACGAGACGCTGATTCTTCATGGCTCCCGGGTGGGAGAGGGCGCGGAGACCGGATGCCCTGAAGCCGCCCGGCCATGGGTGCTGGCGGCGGCCATCGTGGGCTCGAGCATGGCCTTCATCGACGGCACGGTGGTCAACGTGGCGCTGCCGGCCATCCAGGCCGACCTGCACGCCACGGCTTTCCAGGCGCAATGGGTTGTGGAGTCGTACGCCTTGCTGCTGGCGGCGCTGCTGCTGGTGGGCGGAGCGCTGGGCGACCACTACGGCCGGCGGCGCATGTTTGCGATCGGCGTCGGCATCTTCGCGTTGTCTTCGGTGGCCTGCGCGCTGGCGGGCAACGTGCAGCAGCTCATCGCGGCGCGGGCGGTGCAGGGCGTCGGCGGTGCGCTGCTGGTGCCGGGCAGCCTTGCGCTCATCAGCGCGGCCTTTCCGGAGAAGGAGCGCGGCAAGGCCATCGGCACGTGGTCGGGCTTCAGCGGCATCACCGCGGCGGTGGGGCCGGTGCTCGGCGGCTTCCTGGTCGATCATTTCTCGTGGACCTGGGCTTTCCTCATCAACGTGCCGATGGCGCTGCTGGTGCTGTGGATCGTGTGGCGCCACGTGCCGGAGAGCCGAGGCGCTTCCGCCAGCGGCGGGCTCGACCTGTGGGGCGCGCTGCTGGCGACGGCGGGGCTCGGGGGCATCGTCTACGCCTTCATCGAGGCGCCGACGCAGGGCTGGGGTTCGGTGGCCGTGCTCTCAGCGCTTGCCATCGGCGTGCTGGGCAGCGCGGCCTTCTTCGTTGCAGAGCGCAAGGTGCGCACGCCGATGCTGCCGCTGGAGCTGCTGCGCATCGGCAATTTCAGCGGCGCGAACCTGCTGACGCTGCTGCTGTACGCGGCGCTGGGCGGCAGCCTGTATTTCTTTCCGCTCAACCTGATCCAGGTGCAGGGCTACTCGGCCACGGTGGCCGGGGCGGCATTGCTGCCCTTCATCTTCATCATGTTCGCGCTCTCCGGGTGGGCCGGCCAGCTGGTCGACCGCTTCGGGCCGCGAATGCCGCTGGTCGTCGGGCCTTCTATCGCCGCCGTGGGCTTCGCCCTGTTCGCGCTGCCGGGCGTGGGCGCGAGCTACTGGAGCGGCTTCCTGCCGGCCGTGGTGGTGCTGGGCTTCGGCATGACGGTAACGGTGGCGCCGCTCACCACCACGGTGATGAACGCCGTGGGTGAAGAGCTGGCGGGCGTGGCTTCGGGCGTGAACAACGCGGTGTCGCGCGCGGCGGCGGTGTTGGCGATCGCGGTGTTCGGCGCGCTCATGGCCTGGGCCTTCGATGCGGCAATCGCCGATCACCTGCGCGAGATGGGCGCGTCGGCGCAGCTGACGGCGTTTCTCGAAGGCGAACGCAGCAAGCTGGCGGGCGCGTCCGTGCCGCCGGGGGCAGATGCAGCCACCGCGGCGGCGGTCAAGCGGGCGGTCGCCGAATCCTTCGTCGCGGGCTTTCGCTGGGTGATGCTGTCGAGCGCGGCGCTGGCGGTGCTGAGCGCGGCGAGCGCCTGGCTGATGATCCGCAGCGCTCCCGCTGACCAGGAGCCGGACGGGAAGGCATGAAAGGAGACAACGGATGCAGGACGAAAGCGAGGAGCAGCAGCACTTCGATGTGCTGATCGTCGGCGCGGGCCTCTCCGGCATAGGCGCCGGCTACCACCTGCAGACGCGCTGCCCGGGGCGCAGCTACGCGATCCTGGAAGGGCGCGAGCGCAGCGGCGGCACGTGGGACCTGTTCCGCTATCCGGGTGTGCGCTCGGACTCGGACATGTACACGCTGGGCTACTCGTTCCGGCCGTGGACGCAGGCGAAGTCGATCGCCGACGGCCCATCGATCCTGAACTACCTGCGCGAGACGGCGGCGCAGCACGGCATCGACCGCAGGATCCGCTTCAGCCATCGCGTGGTGCGCGCATCGTGGTCGACGCCCGATGCCTGCTGGAGCGTGGACGTGGAACGCGGCCCCGAGCGGCTTCCGCTGCGCCTGCGCTGCAACTTTCTCTTCCTGTGCGCCGGCTACTACAGGTACGACGCGGGCTACACGCCCGAATTCGCAGGCATCGGCGACTACACGGGCCGGGTGGTGCATCCGCAGCACTGGCCCGAGGACCTGGACTACAGCGGAAAGCGCGTGGTCGTGATCGGCAGCGGCGCCACCGCGATGACGCTGGTGCCCGCGATGGCGAAGACCGCCGGCCACGTGACGCTGCTGCAGCGCTCTCCCACCTACGTCGTCGCGCGCCCGGCGCAGGACCCGATCGCGCACAGGCTGCGCGGCGTGTTCCCGCCCGGGCTGGCCTACGGCCTCACGCGCTGGAAGAACGTGCTGCTGTCGATGTATTTCTTCCGCCTCGCGCGGCGCAAGCCCGAGTTCGCGAAGAAGATGATCCTGGGTGGCGTGCGGCAGGCCCTGGGCCCCGACTACGACGTCGCCACGCATTTCACGCCGCGCTACAACCCGTGGGACCAGCGACTGTGCCTGGTGCCCGACGGCGACCTGTTCGCGGCCATCAACGCGGGGCGGGCCTCGATGGTCACGGACCAGGTCGACAGCTTCACGCCGCGCGGCATCAGGCTGAAGTCGGGCGCGGAGCTCGAGGCCGACATCGTCGTCACCGCGACCGGGCTCGAGCTGGAGGTGCTCGGCGGCGTCCAGGTGGAAGTGGACGGCCGTCGCCTGGAGCCCGCCGCGACCTTCAACTACAAGGGCCTGATGTTCAGCGACGTGCCCAACCTGGCCTCGTCCTTCGGCTACACGAACGCGTCGTGGACGCTCAGGAGCGACCTGACCTGCGCCTACGTCTGCCGGGTGCTCAACCACATGGAAAAGCACGGCTGGAGCCAATGCACGCCGCGCAACACCGACCCGGCGCTGGCGCCCGAACCCTGGCTCGATTTTTCGTCGGGCTACGTGCAGCGCTCGATCAACAGGTTTCCCAAGCAGGGTTCGCGCGCGCCGTGGCGCGTGTACCAGAACTACGCGCGCGACCTACTGAGCCTGCGCTTCGGCGCGGTGGCGGACGGGGTGATGGAGTTCTCGAACCGGCGCACCGGCTAGGAAGAAGGGGCGTGAGCGGGAGAGAGCAGGGTATCGAGCTCGGCCCACAGCGGATCGCATTGGCCAGCCCTGAATGCGGCGGCCCTGAAGGTCGGATGCTCGCCGTGGTACGTGTCCCACAGCGGACGGTGGCCGTCGGCCACGCAGGCACGCACGTTGGCCAACCGGTCTGCGGCCTTCACCAGCAGCGCAAGTTCCTCGTCGCCCTCGACCTGCGCGAGCGCCGCATAGGTCTTGGCCTTGCGCTCCTTGCGGTTGGCGCCGGGCGCATCGGTCAGCAGCGCGACGCAGGCAGCGACCAGTTCCCCGAAGCGCGAACGCACGTCGGCCACCGTGGCGGCCGTGTCCTCGACCACGTCGTGCAGGTAGCCGACGACGCGGGCCCTGTCGCCGTAGGGTTGGAGCAGGGCGGCCACGGCATCCAGGTGATGCACGTACGGATGAACACCGTATTTCTGGTCGCCATGCATCTCAACGGCGTAGGCGCGGGCGGCGTCGGGTGTCGATGAGGTGGTGGTCATGGGGTGTCCTGTGATTTTTTGATTCTGCCCGCGCGACAGGGCCGTCTTTACCTCGTTTACGAAGGAAAACACCTACCGGAACCGCGTTGCCGACATTCTTGTGTATCGATACAGTAAATCGTTCCACAAAAACGGGCAGACGACCCGATCACCTATCCAGGAGACAAGAAATGACCTCGCTTTCACGCCGCCGGTTCGTCCGCTCGACCTCCGTCCTGTCGCTCGCCGCGGCCACGGCGGGCTTCTCGCGCCATGCCTTCGCACAGGAAAAGACGGTGGCGCTGCGCCTGTCGTCGTCCCACGTGGCCGACCTGAACTCCTCGCACTTCGCCTGGGCGCAGCTGATGCAGGCGAACCTCAAGAAGGCGGTGGGCGAGCAGATCCGCATCGACTACTTTCCGAACAACCAGCTCGGCAAGGAAAGCGACGTGGTGCAGCAGGTGAAGGTGGGCTCGATCGACATGATGCTCACCGGCTCGTCGATCTGGGCCACCGTGACGCCGCAGCTCGGCATGCTCGACCTGGGCTACCTGTTCGACAGCTACGAGCACGTGGCGCGCGCCGTGGAAGCGGGCGTGGGGCCGAAGCTCAACGAGATGCTGGTGAAGAGCACCGGCTGCCAGATCATCACCTGGGGCGCCCACTACGGCGCGCGCAACGTCTACACCAAGCAGCCGGTGAAGGGGCTGGCCGACGTGAAGAACGTCAAGCTGCGCGTGCTGCCCACGCCGGCCTTCATCGAGACCTTCAAGATCATGGGCGCGATCCCCACGCCGATCTCGTTCGGCGAGCTCTACATGGCGGCGCAGACCGGCGTGGTCGACGGTTTCGAGCACGACGCCGGCACGGTGCTGGCCAACAAGCTCAACGAGGTGGTCAAGCACTGCTGGATGACGGAGCACCTGTTCAGCCCCATGGTCTGCGTGGCCGGCAGGCGCGCCATGGACCGCGTGCCCGCCGCGCTGCGCCCGGCCTTCCTGAAGGCGGCGGCCGATTCCACGCTGCAGCAGCGCCAGATCGGCAACGAGCGCACGCAGCAGGTGATGGAAGAGCTCAAGAAGCTCGGCATCACCTTCACGCCGATGGCCAAGGGCGAGCGCGACCAGGTCCGCAAGGAGATGGAGGCGAAGCTCTGGGCCGGCTTCGCCAAACAGTACCCGGAGACCGGGCCGCTGTTCGCCATGATCAACTCGTCGCGGGCCTGAGCGGACATGTCGAGCATCTCCCTGCCCATGCAGCCGCAGCCGCATCATCAACAGCAGCCCGCGCTGGGCTTCGACGTCAGCCACGCCTCGGGGCGCTGGCTGGCCTGGCTGATGCGCATGACCGAGTACGTGGCCGGCGTGGTGCTGGCCGTCGACGTGGTGGTCGTGTTCGTCTCGGTTGTCTTCCGCTACTTCCTGCACGACCCCTTCGACTGGGCGGAAGAGGTGGCGCGCGCGCTGATGGTGGTCCAGGTGTTCTTCGGCGCGGCCACGGTACTGGCGCGCAGCCAGCACGTGGGCGTGGACCTGTTCCGCGGCATGCTGCCGGCGCGCTGGCAGCCGGCGCTGATCCAGCTCGGAAGCTGGATCATCGTGGGGGTGTCGGCGAGCCTTTTCGCCTCGTCGTGCGAGCTGCTGCTCGACTCGTACAACATGACCACGTCCATCGGCCTGCCGCAGTGGATCTACGTCTATCCGGTGGTCATCGGCAGCCTGTTCATGACGCTCTTCGGGCTGGCCAATGCGGTCAACGGGCCGCGGCGCGTGGTGTGGTCCACGCTGGGCATCGCTCTGGCGATCACCGCCGCGGTGGTGGGCTGGAACACGCTGATGAGCGCGTACGCGATTCCGCCCTGGGCGCTGCTCACCGCCGGCTTTCTCGGCGGCATGGCGCTGGGCATGCCGATCGCCTTCGTGCTCGCGCTGTCGTCGCTGGTGTTCTTCATGGCCGATCCCTCGCTGCCGATGCTCGTGTATTCGCAGCAGGTGATGGCGGGCACCGACCACTACGTGCTGCTGGCCATTCCGTTCTTCGTGCTGGCGGGGCTGCTGATGGAGTCCAACGGCATGTCGTCGCGGCTCATCGAACTGCTGCTGCGCATGTTCGGGCGGCTGCGCGGCGGGCTGGGGCTCATCACCATCACGGCCACGGCCTTCTTCTCGGGCGTGTCGGGCTCCAAGCTGGCAGACATCGCGGCGGTGGGCGGCATCATCATGCCGGCGGTGCGCAAGACCCGGCAGGACCCGAACGAGACCGCCGGCCTGCTGGCCTGCACGGCGGTGATGGCGGAGACCATTCCGCCCTGCATCAACATGATCATCATGGGCTTCGTGGCCAACATCTCGATCGCGGGGCTCTTCATGGCGGGGCTGATCCCGGCCGTGGTGCTGGCGGTGTCGCTGGCCGCCGTGACGATCTACGTGGGCACCAAGATCGACCCCGACGAAGCCTTCGACAAGCGCACGCCCATGCTCCGCCTGCTCGGCGGCGCCCTGGTGGCGCTGGTGATGGTGGCCATGATCGGCAAGGGCGTCACCTCGGGCGTCGCGACCTCGACCGAGGTGTCTTCCTTCGCGGTGGTCTATGCGCTGGTGGCGGGCTGGCTGGCCTTTCGCGAACTCACGGTGAAGACGGTGGCGCGGCTTTTCGTACGCTCGGCGTCGATGGCGGGCGGCATTCTTTTCATCGTGGCGGCGGCGTCGAGCCTGTCGTTCGCGCTCACGATCCAGCAGATTCCGCAGTACCTGTCGGAATTCATGATCGGCTTCGCGCACTCGTACGGCAGCACGATGTTCGTACTGCTGTCGGTGCTCATCATGATCGTGTTCGGCGCCATCCTCGAGGGTGCGCCGGCCCTCATCATCTTCGGGCCGCTGCTCACGCCCATCGCCTCGCAGCTGGGCGTCAACCCGCTGCACTTCGGCACGGTGATGGTGATCGCCATGGGCTTCGGGCTGTTCGCACCGCCGGTCGGGCTGGGGCTGTTCGCCACCTGCGCCATCACCGGCACGCAGGTAAAGGACGTGGCCCGGCCGATGATGAAATATCTTGTGGTCCTGTTCGCTACCCTCGTGGTGCTGGTGTTGGTGCCGGCGTTCTCCACCTGGCTGCCGCTACGCATGGGGATGTGACGGGCCGGCGAGCAGGAACACAGACGAAGAAACCAGAGACAAGAGGAAGGATTCCGTGAGCAGAATCAGCGATGTGGCCCAGAGGGCAGGGGTGTCGACCAGCACCGTGTCGAACGTCTTGAACGGCCGCAGCGACCGCATGGCCAAGGAGACGCTGGCGCGCGTCGAGAAGGCCATCCGCGAGCTGAAGTACCGGCCCAACACCTCGGCGCGCCAGCTCAAGACCGGGCACACGCCGCTCATCGGCCTGCTGGTGCCCTCGATGGCCAACCCGATGTACGGCTTCATCGCCCGCGAGATCGAGACGCTGGCGCAGGAACGCTACGGCTTTCGCATCATGATCGGCAACACCTACCGCGATGCCGCCAGGGAGGCGCACTTCTTCGAGGACCTGATGGCGCATGGCGTGCGCGGCGTGATCATCATCTCCTCGCTGGTCGACGAACAGCACGTCGAGGCGGCGGCCGAGCGCGGGCTGGTGGTGGTGAGCTACGACCGGCGCGCCGAGCCAAACGCGGCCTCTGTCATCGACCACGTGACGGTCGACAGCTTCGAGTCCTCGCGCATCGCCACGCAGCACCTGATCGACCTGGGGCACCGCCGGTTGGCCTTCGTCACGCCATCGGGGCGCACCATGAGTCGAAGCGAGAAGATCGCCGGCTTCCTGGCGGCCGCGAAGAGCGCGGGCCTGGAAGGCAGCGCGCAGGTCGTCGAAGGCCTGCCGGTCGACGAGTACGGCGATTCGATGATGAGCGAGCTGGGCCGCATGCAGGCGGGGCTGCTGGCGAAGTCGAGGAAGCGCCCGACCGGCGTGATCGGCGTGAACGACCTGCTGGCCTTCGGCCTGATGGCGGGCTTTCGCGACGCGGGCCTGGAGGTGCCGCAGGACGTGTCGGTGGTCGGCATCGACAACGTGTTTCTTTCCACGCTCATGCATCCGGCCATGACCTCGGTGCGCGTGCCTGTGCCCGAGATGGCGCAGGTGATGGTCGAGCGGGTGATGAGCCGGCTGTCGGACCCGTCGATCGCCACGCAGGAGTTCATCTTCGCGCCCACGCTGGTGGCGCGCGATTCGGTCGTGCCGCCGCGCGGCTAGCCAGTCAGTCTTTGTCCGAGCAAGAGTCTTTTCCCTTTCTTTTCTTCATGACCACGGTTTTCGTCAGCCATCCGCAGAGCAAGCTCGCCAACTACTTCGGCGACCGCGCCACCGCAGCCCTGCGGGCCATCGCGCAGGTGCGCTTCAACCCCACCGACACCGATCTTTCGTCGCGCGAACTTGCCGAGCTCGCGCAAGACTGCGACGCGATCATTTCCTATCGCCAGACCGCGGGCGACGAGGCGCTGTTCGCGGCGCTGCCGCGGCTCAAGGCCTTCGTGCGCTGCGCCATCGACATCCGCAACATCGACCTGGCCTCGGCCAGCCGCCACGGCGTGCTGGTGACGCAGGCTAGCGCGGGGTTCATCCCCTCGGTCTCGGAGTGGATCGTGGGCGTGATGATCGACCTCGGCCGCCACATCAGCGCCTCGGCCGAGGGCTATCACGCGGGGCGCGCCGTTGTGCCGGCGATGGGCCGCGAACTGCGCGGCAGCACGCTGGGCGTGATCGGCTACGGGCAGATCAGCCGCTACCTGTGCGACGTCGCGCTGGCGCTGGGCATGCGCATCGTCGTGCACGACCCGTACGCCGAGACCGGCCGGGCCGAGTTCGAACAGGTGGGCCTCGATGCGCTGCTGGCCCGGTCGGACTTCGTGGTCTGCCTCGCGGCGGCCACGGAGGCGACCGAGAACATGATGAGCGCCAAGGCCTTCGCCGCGATGCAGCCGCATGCCTTCTTCATCAATGCCTCGCGCGGCAATCTCGTGGATGAAGACGCGCTGCTCGCCGCGCTCGATGCCGGCGTGATTGCGGGTTGCGCGGTGGATGTGGGCCGCGCACCCGACCAGATGCCGTCGCCGCGCGTGGCCGCGCATCCGCGCGTGATAGCGACGCCGCACATCGGCGGGCTCACGCCGCCGGCCGTGGAGCACCAGGCCATGGAGACCGTGTCGCAACTGGCGGAGATCTTCCAGGGCAGGGCGCCCAAGGGGGCGGTCAACGCAGCCGAGGCTCATCGCTGGCGGCAGGCCTTCGGCGTGCGCCCCTGACCCTTCTTACACCTTCCTCTTTTTCAGGTATCCCATGGAACCCACCCGGAACACGCGCTATGCCGGCGCCTGCGACTGCCACGTGCACATCTACGAAGACCGCTTTGCGCTGATTCCGAACGTCGCGTGGGTGCCGCCGCATTCGCCCGTGTCGGCCTACCGCGAAGAGGTGCAGCTGCCGTTGGGCATCGACCGTGCCGTGGTCGTGCAGCCCACGGGCTACGGTTTCGACAATAGCTGCACGCTCGATGCGCTGGGCCAGTTCGGCAGCGCGGCGCGCGGCATCGCGCTGGTGGCGCCCGACGTGGCTGATGCCGAGATCGAGCGCCTGCACGCGGGCGGCATGCGCGGCGTGCGCTACATGATGATCGGCGGCGTGCTGGGCTGGGAGTCGCTGGAGCCGATGGCGGCGAGGCTGTCCAACGTCGACTGGATGGTCAACCTGCAGCTCGACGGCCGCACCATGCCCGAGCACGAGACGGTGCTCAAGCGCCTGAAGTGCAGGCTGGTGTTGGACCACAACGGCAAGTTCCTGGAGCCGGTCGCGCCGGAGCATCCGTCGTTCCAGTCGCTGCTGCGCGTACTCGATTCGGGGCGGGTGTGGATCAAGCTCTCGGCGCCCTACGAAACCTCGAAGACAGGCGCGCCCGGCTACGACGATGTGAGCCTGCTGGCGCGCACGCTGGCCGAGAAATTTCCCGAGCGCTGCCTCTGGGCCAGCAACTGGCCGCATCCGGGGCGCAGCCCGAGGCCGGAAAGCGCGCCGCTCTACGACCTGCTGTTCGACTGGGCAAGCAGCGACGACACGCGCCGCCGCATCCTGGTGGACAACCCCGCCGCGCTCTACGGCTTCTAGCCGCCGCGCTTCACCAGCAGGCGCAACGGCCCCTGGCCCTCGGCGCCGAGCCTGTCGAGGGGGTTGCGCAGCTTGCAGCGGTCGATGGAGAGGCAGCCGCAGCCGATGCAGTCGTCGAGCGTGTCGCGCAGCTTCTGCAACTGGGCCATGCGCTCGTCCAGCTCGGCGCGCCAGGAGGCGGAGAGCCTGGCCCAGTCCTCGCGGGTCGGCGCCGCGCCCGATGGCAGGGTGGCCAGCGCCCGGCCGATATCCGCAAGCGAAATGCCCACCCGTTGCGCCACCCGGACAAAAGCCACGCGCCGCAGCACCGTGCGCGGATAGCGCCGCTGGTTGCCGGCGGTGCGGGTGCTGCCGATGAGCCCTTGAGCCTCGTAGTAATGCAGCGTGGACACCGAGACGCCGCTGCGCTGCGCGACTTCGCCGACGGTGAGCGTGGGGGAGATGCCGGCTTTCTGCAGTGCGTCGTTCATCGGGGAAAAAAGAAAGTGAAAAGTGAAGCGGCGGATTCGAAAAGCTCTTGACCTCAACTTTAGTTGAGGTTTGAGAATTCGCCCCGGCGCGCAGGTCCTGTGCGCATCTTCTTTTCATCGAGGAACACATTCCCATGTCGAACAGCACCATCGCCGCCGCATCCGCTCCTGTCTTTCGCGTCGACAAATTCGTCGTGCCTGCCGAAGCACGCGCGGCCTTCATCGCGCAGATGCAGCGCATCCAGCAGACGCTGCGCAGCTTGCCGGGTTGCCTGCGCGCCCATGTGCTCGACCAGACCGGCGGCGGCAGCGAGTTCAATGTGCTGACGCTCGTCGAGTGGGCCGATGCGCAGGCCGTGGCCTCCGCCACCGAATTCGTCAAGAAGAAGTTCGCGGAAGAAGGCTTCGATCCGGTCGAGTTCACGAAGAAGGCCGGCGTGCGTTCCGACCAGGGCTTCTACGGCATCGCCTGACAACTTCCCACTGACAGGCCTTGCACGGGTTGACAGGGGATGGCGGACGCTTCGATACTGAACCTCAAGGTTCATCTTTAAAGCAAAGGAAGTCTCCATGCAGAAGATCATTCCCTGTCTCTGGTTCGATACCAACGGCGAAGAAGCGCTGAAGTTCTACAGCAGCATCTTTCCGAACTCGCGCGTGACCGACACGCTGCTCTGGGGCGACAGCAACCCCAGCCGCAAGGGCTCGCTGCTCACCGCGACCTTCGAGCTCGACGGGCAGAAGTTCATGGTTCTCAACGGCGGCCCGGAGTACAAGTTCAACCCGGCCATCTCGATGTTCGTGCCCTGCGAGACGCAGGCCGAGGTCGACTACTACTGGGACAGGCTGCTCGAAGGCGGCGGCCAGCCGGTGCAGTGCGGCTGGCTCACCGATCGTTTCGGCGTGTCTTGGCAGGTCGCGCCCACGGCCATGATCCGCATGTTCCAGGACAAGGACGAAGCCAAGGCCAACCGCGCGATGCAGGCCATGATGAAGATGGTCAAGCTCGACCTCGCCGAGGCGCAGCGCGCCTTCGACGGCAAGTAGTAGGCGACGCGGCGGCTACACCAGCCGGTGGATCGCCTTCTTGCGCCACACCAGCTGGTAGTAGGCGGTCTGCAGCAGCAGCATCGCGCCGAAGGTCACCGGGTAGGCTACCCAGACCCCGTCGAGCCCGATGCGGTGGCTCATGACCCAGGCCACCGGCACCTCAACGCCCAGGATGCAGAAGATGGAGATCAGCGTAGGCACCAGCACCGAGCCGCTGGCGCGCATGATCCCCGACAGCGCCGAGGCCATGCCGAAGACCACCAGGCTCCACAGCATGATGTGCAGCAGCGTCTGCGCAATCTCGATCACCGGCGCGCTGGTGATGAAGAAGCCCATCAGCGGCCGTGAGAACAGGTAGCCCAGCAGCACCAGTCCGCCGGTCAGCACCAGGTTCATCAATAGCGCCGTCTTCGCGATCGCGCCGAGCCTGTTGGCGCGGCCCGCACCGATGGCCTGTGCGCCCAGGATCGACGCCGTGATCGCGATCGAGATCGCCGGGAACTGCACATAGGCCACCACCTGGTTCACGGCGCCGTAGGCCGCCGTGGCGTTCGAGCCGAAGCCGTTGACCATCGACAGCAGCACCACCTCGGCCAGCGCCACCACGATCATCTGCACGCCCGTGGGCACGCCGATGCGCAGCACGGCCTTCAGCAACTGCGGCTGGATGCGCAGGTTGCGCATGAACTCCGCGTCGGGCGCGAGCGGGCTCTTGCGCTGGCGCAGTCGGAAGCCCAGCCAGATCGTCGACACCGCGAAGGACAGCACCGAAGCCCATGCGCCGCTGGCCACGCCGAGCTGCGGCAGCCCGCCCCAGCCGCGGATGAGCGCGGGCGTGACCACCAGGCCGATCAGCGTGGAGATCAGCAGCGTGAGCAGCGGCGTGACGGTGTCGCCCACGCCGCGCAGCATCGCTGTGGCCAGCAGGAACATGAACACGCCCGGCATCGCGATCAGCATGATGCGTGCATAGCGCGTGGAGTCGGCCAGCACGTCGGGCGGCGTGCCCAGCGCGGCCAGCATCGGCGTGGTGAATGCGCCGCCGAAGAGGGCGATCACCAGCCCCATCAGTACGCCGACGGTGAGCGTCGTGCCCGCCACGGCCTTGGCCTTGGCGACGTCGCGCGCCCCCCATGCCTGGCCGATGAGCACCGAGGCGCCGGCGCCCAGGCCGATGATGAAGGCGATGAAGAAGAACATCACCGGGAAGAAGCTCGACACCGCCGCGAGCGCGCCGACGCCCAGCATCTGGCCGACGTACACGTTGTTGAGCGTGCCGGAGAGCGACTGGAGGATGTTGCTGAGCAACATCGGCGCGAGGAAGAAGAGGAAGACCTTCCACAGGGGCCGCGGCGCGTTGACGGGCGCCACGGGCACGCCCTGCAGGCCGCTCTGGCCGGCGCCGGCGCTGCTGCCGGTGCCGGTCGTCTCGGTTGTTGTTCTCATTGATGGTTCCAGCCGGCGGCCGACAGTTTCTGCAGATGGGCGCGCACGTCGGCGGGCCAGGGTTCGATCAGGTTGGCGAAGCGTTGCTCCTCGCCGGCGAAGAGCGCGCGCGTGGCCTCCTCGAAGCCGGGCAGGTTGCCCGCGATGGCGGTCATGAAGCGGTAGGCCGCCTCCTGCGCCGCGCGCACGGTGTCGCGCTCGGCATTCACGCGGCGCGCATCTTCGACGAGCTTGCGCAGCGCGACCGAGGCGCCGCCGGGCTGGCGGCCGAGCCAGTCCCAGTGACGCGGCAGCAGCGTGACTTCGCGCGCGACCACGCCGAGCTTGGGGCGGCCCACGCCGCGCGGCGCGTCGTCGCGATGCGGCTCGGCCTCGGGGTAGCGCAACTCGGGCGGAAGCTCGCGCATGTCGAGGTCGAGCTGGGTGCCGGTCTGGTCGTCGAACACGAGATAAGGCCCGGGGTCGTCGCGGCGGCGCAGCTGTTCGAGCACTTCGGCCTTGCCGCCCTGTGCGACGCGCTGAAAGCCGAAGAACACGGTCAGGGTGGTTGTTGGGGTGTCAGAAGACATTCGGGTGTTTGTTCCTGGGGGTACCAAGCGAAACGAGGTGCGTAATCTACTCGCTGCCGCGCTTTGGTGCGCGTCATCTCGACGTCACGCGTCGCGTGCGCGCTCAGGGTGTGTTGTAGCCGTTCGCGCCGAAGCATTGAAGCTCTTCCTGCCAGAGCGAAAGAAGCTTTTCGAGTTCGGCCTTGCGATCGAAGTCCGGGTCCTTGCGCTCCTTGACGCGATCGACCACCTCGAAGCTGAAATGGCCCGCGCCGTGCGCGATCCAGTCCTGTACGAGCGCCTTGCTGCGGTGGGAATGCATGTTCAGCTCGAAGCGAGCGCGGTTCATCGCGCCTTCGACGTCGAGGCTGCCGCCAACGTAGATGCGGCCGCTCAGCTGGTTGCGGATCGCGTAGACGCCGGCGGGGCGCGGGTTCTCCTTGTATTGGCGGACGAGGGCGCGGCGGTTTTCCGTGGTCAGATTCATCACTCGAATATTATCCGGGTTAAATAAGACCAGCAATACACCCGGGTAAAAATAACTTCAGCTCTCCCGGAACCGTCGCCAACCGCGAGCCACGCGCCTGTTGAGCGCCCGCACCACCCGCCAGGGCCGGCTCTGGCGAACGAACTCGAGCACGCGGTCCTTCCAGGCCTTCCAGCGCGGATACCAGCGTGCGAACCACGGAATGCGCATCAGCGGCCCTTCGACCAGCTGGAAGATCCGCGCCACGATGGCCGTGCCCACCAGCTTGGCCAGCACCAGCACCGTGAGGGCAGTCGCGGCATGGCCGCGGCTGAAGAGAAAGAGCGCCAGCACCTTCACCGGCAGCAGCAACAGCACCGGCACGAAGAAGGCCAGCAGCGCTCCCCACGGCGGCAGCGCTCGCAGCCTGGCTTCGAGCGCCGCCCAGAAAGGAAGGCGGGAGAGCCGCGCCGCGAGCGCGGCGAGCGGTTCCCAGCCCCACTCTTCGAAGAGCAGCAGCGGAACGACGAGCGCGGTGCCTATGGCGCGGAGCAGGGCACGCAGTACGCGCAAGAGGCGCGCGAGGAATGTCATCGCGCGAGGGTAAGGCAAGGCAGGCCGGCCGGCGGGATTTCGGCCATCAGCTGACGGTCAGCGACCCGGATTCGAATGGCCACGTGCCCCTCCAGAAGGCCGTCCCGGCGCCTGCGAGCCGGCAGGAAAGCCCCCGGCTGGGTAGAGCGAGGCTATGGCGAAAGACATGCCCGGCACGCGTTTTCCATGGGGCAGCGAACCGGTATTACATGCGATGCTTGAAGGGGAAATTACTACTTTTGCTTGACACGGGTAGTCAATCGCAACAGGATGCAACCAAAGTAATCAAAAAAGATGAAACTCAATTTCTGAGTAGAAATGAATTAACTTTTGGAAACGAACAAGATGGACTAGTTGTCACAAAGGGGCTGAAATGGAAAGCGATCTCGACATTTCGTTGACAGATTCAGGTAGCTCGGCTAGGAAATACAACAACCCTGGCCAGTTCGGCGGACTCCTTTCTCCGTCCGCCGATACCCTCCCGTGGCCCGACTTCCTGACCGGGCAGCAGACCAAGCCAGTGCGCGTTCTTCTGGTCGACGACGACCCCTTCGTGCGCCGCGTCATCGCGCAGGAATTGCTGGGCGATCTGCGCATCCAGCTCGAGGGACAGGCTGGCACCCTGCGCGAAGGACGACGCCTGCTCATGCAGCACGAGTTCGACGTGCTGATGGTCGACATCCGCCTCGGAGACGGCAGCGGATTCGAGCTGATCGAGGAGGCCAAGCGGCATCGCAGCGCGGCCGAGATCATCGTCATTTCCGCCCTCGAGGACGAACCCCAGGTGCTGCATGCCTTCGAGCTCGGCGCCTCCGGCTACCTGGTCAAGAACGCGTGGTTCCAGAGCTATGCGCAGGCAGTGCTTCAGGTGGTCAATGGCGGTGCCGCCATCACCCCGCGGCTGGCCCGCCGGCTGCTCGTTCACCTCGATCACAAGCGCTCGAATGTGAACCCGGTGCGCCCGCCGGACAGCAAGGCGACGTTATCCGCAAGGGAGCGCGAAGTGTTGCGACTTGTAGCGACGGGCTACGTAACCGAAGAGATCGCCTTGCAGCTCACCATCAGTGCCCAGACGGTTAACGCGCACGTCAAGAACATCTACCGCAAGCTGCACGCCCATACCCGCGCGCAGGCCGTGAGCTTCGCCTCCCATCGGGGACTCCTGTAGGCCATGCCATGCTCGCGCCGCAGGTCCTTCAGCTTCCGCATTTTCTGGAAGACCAGTTCGTGTGGTTGTCGATCGGCTCCTGGTGCGTGCTGCTTGCATGGCTGCGTCCGCATGTCTCGCGCCGGCGGCTGCTGGCATGGGCAGCGCTCGCGGGCGCGCTGCACCTGAGCCCCGTCGCCGCCCAGGCGCTGCGGGCCGGATCGGCGATCACCGTCATGGCGAACGACATGCCATTCGCCTTCTGGGCCCTGCAGGTGGTCAACGTGCTGGTGCTGGGCATGGTCCTGGGCATCTGGTACGTCTCGCAGCGCCGCGCCGCGCGCTTTCGCCAGGCCGAGGCGGTGATGGCGGAGCGCCGCCGCATCGCCAACGACCTGCACGACGGCGTCGGCTCGCGGCTGGTGGCGCTGCTGGCCAGCCAGGACCCGAAATCGGCCGGCCCCGACAGCCTCTCTATGGCATTGCAGGCCTGCCTGCTCGAACTGCAGATGACGGTGGACGACCTGGACGACCAGGGCGACAGCACCGTCGTCGAGCGGCTGGGCCATCTGCGCTACCGCCTGAGGCCCGCGTTCGAGCGCATGGGCGTCGCCTTCGACTGGAGCGTCTCGGGCGAATCCGAGACTTTCCCTATGCCGGCGGAGACGGCGTCGCAGGTCTGCCGCGTGGCGCAGGAAGCCTTGTCGAACGCCTTGCGGCACTCGCGCGCAAGCCGCGTCGAACTGCGCGTCGCGCCGCACGACCAGGGCAGGGCGATGGTGCTCGAAGTGCGCGACAACGGCAGGGGGCTGGGCGTGCCGGTTGGCGCCCCGAGCGGATCGGGCCCCGCAGGCCACCTGGGCAAGGGACTACGCAGCATGCATTCGCGCGCCGAGGCGATCGGTGCGGAGCTCGACATCGGCCCCATGGCACCGCACGGCCTGTGCGTGCGGCTGGTGGTGCCCTGCGATGCGACGGCGGCGGCCGCGCAGTCGTCGTCCGGTACCGGCTCCAAACCCGAAAGCATGCTGTAACACGCCGGCCGGGCCGCCGGGGGCGGATGCCGTCCCCGCCTATGGCAAACTCCCGCGCTTTGCCAGGGACGCGCTCAAGACATGCAGAAAATCATTCGCCAGCTCGCCGTCGAGATCAAGGTCGGCGAGAACCAGGTGAAGGCCGCCGTCGAACTGCTCGACGGAGGCGCCACGGTTCCATTCATCGCCCGCTACCGTAAGGAAGCCACCGATGGCCTCGACGACACCCAGCTGCGCGAACTCGAAGCGCGTCTTTCCTACCTGCGCGAACTCGAAGACCGCCGCGTGGCCGTGCTCAAGGCCATCGACGAGCAGGGCAAGCTGACCCCCGAACTGCGTGCCGCCGTCGAGCTGGCGCCCACCAAGCAGGAGCTGGAAGACCTCTACCTGCCGTTCAAGCAGAAGCGCCGCACCAAGGGCCAGATCGCCCGCGAATTCGGCATCGAGCCGCTGGCCGACAAGCTGCTGGCCGACCCCACGCTCGACCCCGCCATGGAAGCCAAGGCCTTCCTGCAGCCCGCCACCACGCTCGACGACGGCAAGCCGGGCCCCGACTTCTCCACCGTGCCTTTCGTGCTCGACGGCGTGCGCGACATCCTTTCCGAGCGCTGGGCCGAAGACGCCGCGCTGGTGCAGAGCCTGCGCGAATGGCTCTGGAACGAAGGCCTGCTGCGTTCCAACCTGATGGCCGGCAAGGACGAGAACAACGCCGACGTCGCCAAGTTCCGCGACTACTTCGAGTACGACGAGCCCATCGGCCGCGTGCCTTCGCACCGTGCGCTGGCCGTGTTCCGCGGTCGCGCGCTCGAGATACTCGACGCCAAGCTGGTGCTGCCCGTGGAGCCCGAGCCGGGCAAGCCCAGCATCGCCGAAGGCCGCATCGCGCTGCACCTGGGCTGGAGCCATTCGGCCCGCCTGTCGGACGACCTGATCCGCAAGTGCGTGGCCTGGACCTGGCGCGTCAAGCTCGCGCTTTCCACCGAGCGCGACCTCTTCACCCGCCTGCGCGAAGACGCGGAAAAGGTCGCCATCAAGGTGTTCGCCGACAACCTGCGCGACCTGCTGCTGGCGGCGCCCGCCGGCCCGCGCGTCGTGATGGGCCTGGACCCGGGCATCCGCACCGGCGTGAAGGTGGCCGTGGTCGATTCGACCGGCAAGCTGGTCGAAACGGCCACCGTGTTCCCGCACGAGCCGCGCAAGGATTGGGAAGGCTCGCTGCACACGCTGGGCAAGCTGTGCGCCAAGCACGGCGTGAACCTGATCGCCATCGGCAACGGCACCGCCAGCCGCGAGACCGACAAGCTGGCCGCCGACCTCATCAAGCTGCTGGCCAAGATGGCCGCGCAGGCCGGCGCGCCCGAGCTGAAGGTCGACAAGGTGGTGGTGAGCGAGGCCGGCGCCTCGGTGTATTCCGCCAGCGAATTCGCCTCGCAGGAAATGCCCGACGTGGACGTGAGCCTGCGCGGCGCCGCCTCCATCGCGCGACGCCTGCAAGACCCGCTGGCAGAGCTCGTGAAGATCGACCCCAAGAGCATCGGCGTGGGCCAGTACCAGCACGACGTGAACCAGAGCGAACTCGCCCGCACCCTGCAGGCCGTGGTGGAAGACTGCGTGAACTCGGTGGGCGTCGACCTCAACACCGCCAGCGTGCCGCTGCTCAGCCGCGTGTCGGGCCTGTCTTCGAGCGTCGCGAAGGCGGTGGTGCGTTGGCGCGAAGCCAACGGCGCGTTCTCCACCCGCAAGCAGTTGCTGGACGTGACCGGCTTCGGCCCCAAGGCCTTCGAGCAGAGCGCGGGCTTCCTGCGCATCCGCGGCGGCGCCGATCCGCTGGACATCACCGGCGTGCACCCCGAGACCTATCCGCTGGTCGAGCAGATCATCGTGAAGACCGGCAAGCCCATCGCCGAGTTGATGGGCCGTGCCGACATGCTCAAGACGCTGAAGCCCGAGCTGTTCGCCAACGAGAAGTTCGGCGTCATCACCGTCAAGGACATCCTGGGCGAACTCGAGAAGCCCGGCCGCGACCCGCGCCCCGACTTCAAGGTGGCGCGCTTCAACGACGGCGTGGAAGACATCGCCGACTTGAAGGAGGGCATGGTGCTCGAGGGCACCGTGAGCAACGTGGCCCAGTTCGGCGCCTTCGTCGACCTCGGCGTGCACCAGGACGGCCTGGTCCATGTGAGCCAGCTGAGCCACAAGTTCGTGAACGACGCGCGCGAGGTCGTCAAGACCGGCGACATCGTCAAGGTCAAGGTGATGGAAGTGGACGTGGCGCGCAAGCGCATCGGCCTGTCGATGAAGCTCGACGCCGCTCCGGCGCGCCGCGACGGCCCGCGCGACAACCGCTTCGAGGGCGCCGGCCGCGGGCAGCAGCAGCACGGCCGCCGCGACAGCTCGCCGCAGCCCTCGGGCCAGATGGCCAACGCCTTCGCCAAGCTGCAGGGGCTGCGCAAGTAAGCCGTGCCGCACGGTTCTTGCTGACGCGACCGGCATGACGATGAAAGCCCTGCGCATCTACGCCGGCCCCGCGGCCCGCAAGCACATCGAGCAGCACGGCCTGCGCCCGCAGGACGTGCGCACCATTCCCGGCGCCGCCGGCGGGCCGAAAGGCCTGATCCTCGGGCCGCTCGACCGCTTCATCTTCGGCCGCTGGCTGCCGCAGTCGAGCCAGCAGGTGCACCTGGTGGGCGCGTCCATCGGCGCCTGGCGGCTTTCCACGGCATGCCTGGCCGATTCCGATGCCGCCTTCGAGCGCTTCGAGCACGACTACGTGCACCAGCAGTTCGAAGTGCCGCCGGGGCAGAAGCGGCTGAGCCCGCGCCAGCTCAGCGAGCGCTTCGCCGAGAGCCTCGAAGCCTTCTACGGCGGGCGCATCGGCGAGGTGCTGAGCCATCCGCGCTACCGCCTGCACGTAGTGACATCGCGCGGGCGCCACATCCTCGGTCGCGAGGGCAGGGCGCGCACGCCGGTGGGCTACCTCGGCGCCTTCGCCACCAACAGCCTGCACCGCAAGAGCCTGGGCGCGTGGCTCGAACGCTGCGTGTTCTCCACGCCCGGAGCTGCATTGCCTTTCGCCACGCGCGACTTCCGCACGCGCCAGCACGCGCTGAGCGAAGCCAACTTCAACATGGTGCTGCAGGCCTCGTGCTCCATTCCGTTCCTGCTGGCGGCGGTGCACGACATTCCCGGCGCACCGCGCGGCGCCTACTGGGACGGCGGCATCACCGACTACCACCTGCACCTGAACTACCAGCCCGCCGACGACGGCATCGTGCTGTACCCGCACTTCCAGCAGGCGGTTGTGCCCGGCTGGCTCGACAAGGGCCTGCGCTGGCGTCACAAGGCCAGCGGCTTCCTCGACCGCATGGTGGTGCTCGCGCCCGATCCCGAATGGGTGCGGACGCTGCCCAACGGCAAGCTGCCCGACCGCAAAGACTTCATCCACTTCGCTAACGACGCGCAGGCGCGCATCGGCGCATGGGGCCGTGCCACGCGCGAGGCGCGGCGGCTTTCCGACGAGTTCGAAGGCTGGCTTCAGCGCGACGGCGTGCCGGAGTTGCTGCCTCTCTGATTCGCCGGCGCGGCCAATGCCAGAGGTGCCGCGCAGTCGAGGACGTTCACTTCCACTGCATCGCCGACCTTGAGCGATGCGCCCGCCGGCCAATGCCCGGTGCCGATCGAGCGCGTGTGCACGCCGCCGTTGCGATAGCGCACGACGGCATAGGGCGCCGCGGCGCCGCGATCCGCGCCGTCAGCGCCGCAATCGCGATCGGCCGTGGCGGCCAGTTCGCCCATCTTCCCCACGCTGACGACCTGCGCGGCCCGCCAGCCAGCGGATCGGTCGAAGGAATGCGCGTCGAAGGCCGAGCAGCCGCCCAGCGCCAACGCCCACAGGATGGCTGCGCGCCGCATCTGCTTCACGGCGCCGGCCCGATCGCGGCAGTGGCCTGGATCTCGACGCGGTACTCGGAGTCGATCAGCTTCGCCCCCACCGTGGCGCGCGCCGGCGTGTGGCCGGCGGGCACCCATTCGTCCCACACCGAGTTCATGGCGGCGTAGTCGCCGACGGTGCGCAGGTAGATCGTCACGCTCACCAGGTTTTCCTTGGTCGCGCCCTGCGTGGCGAGCAGGCGGTCGATGTGGCGCAGGATCTCGCGCATCTGCCCGGTGATGTCGAGCGACGGGTTCTCGGCCACCTGGCCCGAGAGGTACAGCAGGCGCGCGGCGCCCAGGTCGACGGTCACCATCTCGCTGAAGCGGGGGCCCATGTCGTGGCGGATGATGTTCATGGCGAGGTCGGGAACGATGTGGGGAGATTGGAAGAAGACGAGACGATGGCAGCTTGCGGCGCATTCCACCAGCCGCCGCCGAGCGCCTGGAAGAGGGCGGCCGCGTCGGTCAGCCGCAGCGCCCGGGCCTGCACGAGATTCAGCAGCGCCTGCTGCTGTACCTGCTGGGCGACGCGCAGCGACAGCGCGCTGGCATCGCCCAGCCGCACCTGCGCCTGCGTGCGCGCCAGGCTCTGCGAAGCCGTGCGCTCGGCCTTCACGGCGGCCTGCAGCGCGCGCGTGTCGGCATCGATGGCTTCGAGCGTGTTGGCCACGTCCTGGAAGGCAGCCAGCACCGTCGCGCGGTACTGCGCCGCCGCCTCGTCGAACGAGGCCCGTGCCGCGGCTTCGCGATGCTTCAGCGCGCCGCCGTCGAAGATGGGCTGCGTCACGCTGCCGGCCACGGTCCAGAAGAGCGAAGAAGCCTTGAACAGGTCCGACAGCTTGTAGGCCGACGAGCCGTACGAGTTCGCGCCCAGCGTCACGTTCGGCAGCCGGGCCGCGACGGCCACGCCGATGGCGGCGCTGGCGGCCTGCAGTTGCGCTTCGGCCGCGCGCACGTCGGGACGATGCTCGACCAGGGTGGATGGCAGCGTCAGCGGCAGCTCGGTCGGCAGTTGCAGCGCGTCGAGATCGAAGCGAGCCTCCACGCCCTGGCCCGGATAGCGACCTGCCAGCGTGGCCAGCAGGTTGCGCTGCTGGGCGAGCTGTTTTTCCAGCGGCGGCAGCGTGGCTTCGGTGGCTGCCAGCGCGGCCTCCTGTGCATCGACGTCGGCCGACGCCACCTGGCCGAGCGCCAGCTGCTTGCGATAGGCCTGGAGCACTTCCTTCTGCCCCGCGATGATGGTCTGCGTGGCGCGCTGCTGCGCGCGAAGCGAGGCTTCGGTGATGGCCGCGGCCACCACGTTGCTGCTCAGCGTGAGCTTCGCGGCCACGCTCTGGAAGCGCTGCTGCTCGGTCTGTGCCTGCGCGCCTTCCACCTGCCTGCGGGTGGCGCCGAACACGTCGGGCGTGTACGACACCGTCACCTGCGCCGTGTGCAGCGTGTACAGGCTCGCGTTGGACGACACCGGGCTCGCCACCGCACTGGCCACGCGCTGCCGCGTGGGCGAGTAGCCCAGCGCCACGGTGGGCCAGAAGGCGGCGCGGTCGGCGGCTTCGTTCTCCTGCGCCGCGCGCAGGGCGGCGTCGGCGGCCTCGATGGTCGGGTTGCCGGCGAGGCTCTGCGTCACCAGCGCGTTCAGCGGTTCGCTGCGAAAGGCCTGCCACCACTGGGCCGGCACGTCGAGTTCGGGCGACAGGTGCGCCAGCGGCACGCCTTCGCCTTCCTTGCTCGCGGGTGGCGCGGGCGTGTACTGCGAGGGCAGGTCCAGCGGCGGGCGCTTGTAGTCGGGGCCGACCGCGCAGCCGGCCAGCAGCATCGTCAGCACGATGCCGGCGGCCACGGGCGTTGCCGGGTTTGTCTTCTTTGTCGTCATTGGTTCTTCTGCTTTCGTGCCGGCCTGTCTATCTATCGGTCGCGCCGCGAGCGCGTGCCCCAGCCCTTGCGTTCGAAGACGCGTTCCATCGCGAAGTAGAGCGTGGGCAGGATGAAGAGCGTCAGCAGCGTCGACACCACCAGTCCGCCGACCACCACCGTGGCCAGCCCGCGCTGCACGTCGGTGCCCACGCCGGTGGCCAGCGCCGCCGGCAGCATGCCGACCGAGGCCACCGTGGCCGTCATCAGCACCGGCCGCAGCCGTTCGGCCGCGCCTTCGAGCACCGAGGCCTGCAGCTCCAGCCCCTCGCCGCGCACGCGCCGGAAGTTCGCGACCATGATGATCCCGTTCTGGATCGACACGCCGAACAGCGCAATGAAGCCCACGGCCGTTGCCACGTTGAGCGTTTCGCCCGCCACATGCACCGCGATAAGCCCGCCCAGCGTGGCCATCGGCACCACGCCGAGGATCAGCGCCACCTGCCGGATCTTTCCGAACTGGAAGAACAGCAGCACCGCCATGATGCTGACCACGATGGCCAGCGACACGCCCAGGCGGGCCTGCGCGCGCTGCTGGTTCTCGAACTGGCCGGCCCACTGCAGGCGGGTCTTCGCCGGGTCGAACTTCACTTCCTTCGCTATGCGATCGCGTGCCTCGTCGAGGTAGGAGGCGAGGTCGCGGTCGCGGTTGTCCACGCGCACCGTGATCTGGCGCTCGTTCATCTCGTGCGAGATGGTGCTTTCGCCGGTCTGCAGCCGGATGTCGGCCACCTGCGACAGCGGCACCTTGGCGCCGCTGGAACTGTTGAGCAGCAGCGAGCCGATGGCCTCGGTGTTGCCCTTGGCGCTCTTGGGCATCTTCACCGACACGTTGTAGGTGCGGTTGCCCGAGTACACCGTGATGACCGGCGCGCCGCCGATGCCGGTCTGGATCAGGCTGGCCACGTCGTTCGCGTTGACGCCGAAGCGCGCCGCCGCCTCGCGGTTGAGCTGGATCACCACCTGCGGAATCGGCGGCTCCTGGAAGAGCGACGCCGAGGCCGTGCCACGCACCGTGCCCAGCAGTTCGACGATCTGGTTGCCGATGCGCCGGCTTTCCTTCAGGTCGTCGCCGTAGATGCGCAGCACCAGCGGGCTGTGCGCGCCGCCCACGGCGTCGTTCACGCCGTCGATGATGGGCTGGCTGATGCCCACGTCGAAGCCCGGCATGCGCGCGAAGCGCTCGGTCAGGGTGCGCACGAAGTCGGCCTTCTTCACGCCGGCCGGCCACTCGCTGTACGGCTTGAGGCCCACCGGCACCTCCATGTGCGAGGGCGTCCACGGGTCGGTGCCGTCGTCGTTGCGGCCGAGCTGGGTCACCACGTACGACACCTCCGGGTATTCGAGCAGCACGTGCCGCAGCTCGGTGGCCATCTCGCTGGCCTTGTCCAGCGACAGGCCCGAGGGCAACTGCACCTGCAGCCAGAGCGCCCCTTCGTCGATGTCGGGCAAGAACTCGCGCCCGGCCGTGGAGCCCAGCACCACCACCGCGGCCAGCGCCGCCACGCTCAGTCCGTAGGCGATGGCCGGCACCTCCAGCAGCCGCGCCAGCACCCGCCGGTACGCGCCCGTGAGCCAAACCAGCGGCTTGTTGACGAAGGGCTTGCTCGGCTTGCGCAGCGCCACGTAGGCCAGGCTCGGAATGAGCGTCAGCGCGCAGAGCAGGGCGCCCACCAGCGCGTAGCCCACCGTGAAGGCCATCGGCTTGAAGAGCTTGCCCTCGGCCCGCTCGAAGGCGAAGAGCGGAAAGTACGCCGTGATGATGATCAGCGTGGCGAAGAAGATCGGCCCCGACACATGGCTCACCGTCTCGAGGATGTTGCCCTCGGTGAGCGTGGCGTGCGGCTCTTCTTCGCGCCGCCGCAGGATGGCCTCCATCACCACGATGGCGCCGTCCACGATGATGCCGAAGTCGATCGCGCCCAGCGAGAACAGGTTGGCCGGCATGCGGGTGAAGTGCATCACGATGAACACCGTCACCAGCGACATCGGAATGGCCACCGCCGCCACCACCGCGCTGCGCGGGCTGCCCAGGAAAAGAATGAGCACGAAGCACACCAGCGCCATGCCCTCGAGTACCGTGTGCGTCACCTTGTCGACGGTGAGCTTCACCAGGTCGTCGCGGTCGATGTAGGGCACGATCTTCACGCCCATGGGCGCGAGCTCGGCCTGCAGCTCGTCGATCTTCCTGTGCACGCCTTCCAGCACGCGCGAGGGGTTCTCGTACTTGAGCATCAGCACGATGCCCTCGATGGTGTCCGGGTTCGTGTCCTTGCCGAGGATGCCGCCGCGCTCCTGGTGGCCGAACTGCAGCCGCCCGAGGTCGCGCACCTGCACTGGCGAGCCGTTGCTCTGCGACACCACCACCGTGCCCAGGTCGTCCAGCGTGCGGATCTGGCCGATGCCGCGCACCACGTAGCTCTGGTCGCCGCGCGCGATGCGCCCGCCGCCCGCGTTGGCGCTGTTGTTGTTGATGGCCGTGACCACGTCGCTGAGCACCAGCCCATACTTCTGCAGGCGCGCCGGATCGAGTTCGAGCTGGAACTCGCGCGTGAAGCCGCCGAAGTTGTTGATGTCCACCACGCCGGCCACCTGCTTGAGCGCGGGAATCACCTTCCAGCGCTGCAGCTCCGACAGCTCCATCAGGTTCTTCGTGTCCGACTCCAGCGTGTAGCGGTAGATCTCGCCGGCCGGCCCTGCCACCGGGCCCAGGCCGGGCTGCGCGCCCGAGGGCAGGCTGACCTGGCCGATGCGCTCGGTCACGCGCTGGCGCGCGAAGTAGTCGTCGGTGCCGTCCTTGAAGGTCAGCGTGATGAGCGACAGCCCGAAGGTGCTGCTCGAGCGGATCGAGGCCAGCCCCGGCGTGTTGCTCAGCGCGCGCTCCAGTGGCGTGGTGATCTGCTGCTCGATTTCCTCGGCGGCCAGGCCGTTGACCTGCGTGGTCACCTGCACGTCCACGTCGCCGAGGTCGGGGTACGCCTCCACGGTCATCTGCGTCCACGACCACGCGCCGAACAGCACGAGCGCCACCGACATCGCCCAGGCCAGGTGCCTGCGGCGGAAGAACTGGGTGATGATGAGATTAATCATTCAGCAGCACACCACCACGGACCACCACGCGCTCGCCCGCGGCCAGGCCACTGCGGATACGGACCTTGTCGCCGTCTTCACGCCCCAGTTCCACCGTGCGCCGCACGAAGGTCCAGGGCTCGGCTTCGACGAAGACGCTCACGCCGTCGTTGTTCATCAGCAGTGCCGATGACGGCACCTGCGGCTGCGAACCCTGCGGCACGCCCAGCACGGCTGTGGCGTACATGTTGGGCTTGAAGATCCCGTCGGGGTTGGCGAACACGATGCGCGCGCGGGCACGGCGCGTGTCCGCGTCGAGCACCGCGCTCACGAAGGCCACCTTGCCGCTGAAGCTGCGGCCGGGATAGGCGGCCAGCGTGACCACCACGTTCTGACCCGGCGCGACCGTGCCGACGACGCCCTCGGGCACGTTGACCGTGACCCAGACCGAATCGAGGTTCGACACCGTCATCAGCGCCGCGTTGGCGTCGTTCAGGTTCGCGCCGGCCGCAGCGTTCAGTGCCGTGACCGTGCCGGACGTGGGCGCGACGATCTTCAGCACCTGGCCGGCCTGTGCGCCGCCGCCTTCCGCGCCGAGGCTGCGCAGGCGCGCCTCGCTGCGGCGCAGTTCGGCGGTCTGCTGGGCGACTGCGCTCTGGGCCGCTTCCACGTCCTTGGCGGCGTTGGAGCCGGCCTCGTTCACGCCGCGCGCCCGCACCAGAGCGCGCTGCGCGAGGTCGAGCGCGTCGCGGGCCTTCTGCGCGTCGGCCACGGCCTGCGCGAGGTCGGGCGAGCTCATCGTCGCGAGCACCTGGCCGCGCCTGACGGTGTCGCCCAGGCGCACCTTCAGCTCGAGCAGCCTGCCGGTCAGCGGCGGGAGGATGTTGGCGGTGTTGGCCGGGTTGGCTTCCACCGTGGCGGGCAGGCTCACCTCGTGCGGCAGCGTGTCCTGGCCGACCGTTGCGACCAGCAGCCGATCGCGCAGCGGCGAGCCGGCGGGCACGCTGAGGCGGTTGCCCTGGCGCACGAGCATCGGCGCAGGGGCGGCGGCCACCGTGGTGGCGGCATGGGCGGTGCTGTCGAACGAATCGACGCACAGGGCCGCGCAGGTCATCACGCCGAAGACGATGCGCGCGGGAGTCATTTGGTAGAGGGATTTCTTCTTCATCGCGATACGGATGTCGCGGGACGGGCGCGCCGTGCACGGGACGCCTTCCCATGCCCTCGATCCGCTCCCGTCTCCTGCGGAGAGCGTAAGAAAACGTGCCTGAAGAAGCTCCCAAGAAATCCTGAAGTTCTCTTCAGGATCGGCTTTTCCGGCGGCCTTCGGTGGGCCTCGGTGGCCGGCAGTCAGGAACACGCGGCATGATCCGCGCCATGAGAATTCTGCTGATCGAGGACGACCGCAAGGCCGCCCGGCTGCTGGCCAGGGGCCTGCAGGAAGAGGGCTTCGTGGTCGACGTGGTGCACACGGCCGAGGAGGGCGACGAGGAGGCCTTCGTCGTCGCCTACGACCTGATCGTGCTCGACTGGATGCTGCCCGGAAAGGACGGCCTCACCATGTGCCGCGACCTGCGCCAGCGCGGCTGCAAGACGCCCGTGCTCATGCTCACCGCCCGCGACGCGCTGAGCGACCGCGTGGCCGGCCTCAACACCGGCGCCGACGACTACCTGACCAAGCCCTTCGCCTTCGACGAGCTGCTGGCCCGCGTGCGCGCGCTGCTGCGCCGCTCCGAGTTGGTGAGGCCGGTGGTGCTCTCGCTGGCCGACCTGAGCCTCGACCCGCTGAGCCAGCGCGTGCTGCGCGGCAGCACCGTGCTCGAACTGACCCACAAGGAGTTCGCGATCCTGCAGATATTGCTGCGCCACGCCGGCGAGGTGGTCAGCCGCTCGCGCCTGGCAGAGCAGGTTTGGAAGGACGACCTGATCTCCATCGACAACCTGATCGACGTGCACATCAGCAACCTGCGCCGCAAGGTCGATGCGCCGCCGGCCGTGCCGCTGATACAGACCGTGCGCGGACGCGGCTTCAGGCTGGCGCTGGCGGACGACAACGCCGGCGCGGGAACCGTCGCGCATGCTTAGTTTTCGCAAGCGGCTGGCGCTGGCGCACGTCAGCGTGATCGTGGTGGTGATGGCGGTCGCGGCCTTCGGCTCCTACCTCGTGTTCTCGCGCAACGTGCACCGCGAGCTCGACGCCGCGCTGCTGGCGCTGGCCGAGACCGAGATGGGCATGCTGCTGTCCGCCGGCGAGGGCGATACCGTCATCGTGCATGAGGCGCCGCCAGGCCCCGGCGCGCCGTCGTTCGTGCGGCTCGACAGGCTGGTGCAGATCGTCGACGCCGACGGCCGCGTGCTGGCGCGCAGCAGCAACCTCGGCGAGGCGCAGCTGCCCATTCCGCCTGCGCTGCGCGAGCGGCTGGCCGCGGGCGAAACCGTGTTCGAAACGCTCGACGGCTACGGCGAGGAACCCACGCGCATGGTCTCGGTGCCCGTGCCGGGCCGCAGCTCGCAACTCGCGGTGCAGGTGGCCGGCTCGCTGGACGACGTGAACCGCACCGTGGCCATGGCCAGCGCGCTCTTCATCATCCTCGGCGGCGCGCTGCTGCTGGCGCTGGGGGCGGCCGGTGCGCTCATCACCCGGCGCGCTTTCGGCGCCATCGACGACGTGGTGCGGCAGGCGCATCGCATCGGCGATGCGAACCTGGGCGAAAGGCTGCCGCACTCCGGAACCAGGGACGAGATCGGCCGGCTGGTGGACACCCTCAACGACATGCTCGGGCGCATCGAGCAGGGCATGGAGGCGCAGCGACGCTTCACGGCCGATGCTTCGCACGAGCTGCGCTCGCCGCTGTCGCGCCTGCGCACAGAGCTCGAACTGGCATTGCGCAGGCCGCGCGAGCCGGCCGCGTATGTGGAAACGCTGCGCTCCTCGCTGGAGGAGGTCGAGTCGCTCACGCTGCTGGTCGAGGAACTGCTCGTGCTGGCCCGCCTCGATGCCGGCCAGGAGCGCGACGCCGTGGAAACGGTGTCGCTGAACCAGCTCGCGGAAGAGGCCCTGAGGCGGCTCGAGCCTCTGGCACGAGAGCGCCGCCTTGCCTTGTCGCTTGACGAGGCCCCGCCGGTCGCCGCGCGCGTCGCCCGCGGCGCGGCCAGCCTCGCGCTGGCCAACCTGCTCGACAACGCCCTGAAGTTCTCGCCACCCGGCACCACCGTGCGCGTGGGCCTGCGGGCAGACGCGGAGGCGAACGAGGCCGTCATCAGCGTGGCCGACAGCGGCCCCGGCATACGCGGCGACGAAATGCCGCACCTGTTCGAACGCTTCTACCGCGGCGCCACGGCGCGCTCGGACGAGAAGACCCCGGGCCTCGGGCTCGGGCTGGCGCTCTCGCAGGCAGTGGTGCATGCGCACGGAGGGCGGATCGAGGCGGCGAACGAGAGCGGGGGAGGGGCGCGGTTCGACATGAGGTTGCCTCTGGCGGTGCCGGGCAAACCCTGACCGGGCCGGCCCAAGGCGCTTCGAGAATGACCCGATCCGTTCATTCCCCCGAAGCAACGAAAGGGTCCCCGCCGTCATGCCCCAAGCCACGCTGTCCCGCCGCCGGTTCACCTTCGCCACCGCAGCCGCAAGCCTCGCCTTGCCGGCGTTCGCGCAGAGCACTTGGCCCAGCAAGCCGATCCGCATCGTCGTGCCCTACACGCCCGGCGGGTTCACCGACCAGATGGCGCGGCTGGTGCAGATCGGGCTGCAGACGAAGCTCGGGCAGCCGGTTCTGATCGACAACAAGCCCGGCGCCAACAGCCTGATCGGCGTCGATGCGATCGCGAAGGCGCCGCCGGATGGCACGACCTTCGGTGTCGTGATCGCGGCCTATGCGGCCAACACCACGCTGTACCCGAAGCTGCCCTACGACCCGCACAAGGACCTGACCGGCGTTTCGCTGATGGGCGTTTCGCCGCTGCTGGCGGCGGTGAATGTCGATGCGCCTTTCAAGACGGCGCGCGAGCTCATCGACTATGCGCGCGCCAATCCGGGCAAGGTGAGCTTCGGCTCGTCGGGCAACGGCTCGGCCGCGCACCTGACCACCGAGCTGTGGAAGTCGCTGACGCAGACCTACATGATCCACATCCCGTACCGGGGCGCGGTGCCGGCGCTGACCGACCTGATGGGCGGGCAGATCCAGCTCTTCTTCGATGCGCCCACGGGCCTCATCAACCAGGCCAAGGCCAGCAAGGTGCGGTTGATCGGCGTGGCGGGCGACAAGCGCCTGGCCGCTGCGCCCGAGGTGCCGACCTTCATCGAGCAGGGCTTCGCGGGTTTCACCGGCAGCACCTGGGCCGGCATGCTGGCGCCGGCGGGCACGCCGCGCGACATCGTCAGGCGCATGTCGGAAGAAGTGGCGCGCATCATCAAGAGCGACGACACGCGCGCCAAACTGGATGCGATGGGCACGATTCCGGCGGGCAGCACGCCGGAGGAATTCGATGCGTTCATCACCGCCGAGACGGCGAAATGGGGAAAGGTCATCCGTACCGCGGGCGTGAAAGCGGAATAGCGAGCCGAACAGCAGGGCAAGTAGTGCTTTAAAGGTAAATCGGTCTTTCAAGACGTGCTCCGGGTGTCCGGAAGGTCATTCGGATGGCGCTGCACGGATAGTGCGGCCCATTGCAGGGCAATCGAGAATTTCAGTGCCTCAAAAGAAGGCACGGGTCCATCCACGCTGAATTCGAAGAAGCGATGGGTTTGTGAAATCCAACTCGATACCCTGGAGACAAATCTTGAACAAGACGAAGATTTCCGGCTTTCATGGAATGCGGTGGTCGGGGCGGCTGCTTCGGCCAATGCTCCTGGCTGCTGCCTGCGGAGCGTTCATTTCATCGGCCCATGCGGCCAATGACATTTCCAGCACCCTCATCCGAACCTGCTCCAACCAGCTCAACGGCGCGCAATACGGCGATGCGGTGCTGAATGATTTCCGCGGCACCCGATTTCCTTCGCCGAAGACGGGCGGCTTCACGGTCAGCTCCGTCGAGCAGGTCTGGCTCGCGCTGCCGGCCTATTGCCTGGTGAAGGGAACGATCCAGCCGACTTCTCCGGGCGGAATCGATCCGGCCGTGAAGGACCCGAGCTACCGCGTGCCCGACATCAATTTCCAGATCTATGTGCCGGCCCAATGGAATGGCAAATTCGTGCAGCTCGGCGGCGGCGGATTTGCGTGGAAGACCGACGTGGTCGCCAATGGCATCCAGACCAATCTCCAGTATTCGCCTTCGCTGCAGGGAATTGCGCTGTCGAATTACGCCGTGATCCTCAGCGACGCGGGCGCCGGCGATTCGGGCAAGTCGTTCAATCCCGATTTCGTGCAGCCCGGCAGGAAGCTCGGCGACGTTGCGAAGCAGGAAATGGTGAAGAACTTCGGGCAGGACTCCATCAAGAAATCGCTGGACGTCGGGCTGTACCTTCTGAAGAAGCTCACGGGAACCAGGCCCACCGACACATATTTCGTCGGCATTTCCACCGGCGGCAGGCAGGCGCTGAAGGCCATGGCGAACTGGCCCGACGCCTACGACGGCATCGTCGCCGGAGCGCCACCCGTGGACGAGACCAATTTGCTCAAGAGCATCGAGGTACCGGCAGTGGTCAACGACTGGGTGGTCAACTGGGGCGGCGCCTCGGCGATGATCACCAGCCTCTTCGGCCAGGAGGTGTCGCAGCAGACCTTGAGCGACGGGCTGGGCGCCGTCTCGCGGCACCTGGCGGACGTGGCCATCGAGTCCGGTGCGGACTACGACGGCTACAACAGGCTGCTCGACGTGCTCGCGCCCGTCTGGAACGTGCAGCCCCGCGAACTTCTTCCGTTCTTCGACGCGGCGGCGAGCCAGAGGAAGGCGGGCACGAAAGGCAAGAAGATCATCATCTACCAGGGCACTTCCGACTTCCTGGTGCCCTGCACGCAGGCGGGCGAGTTCGTCGGCAAGCTGGCTGCCTTGCCCTCGGGCGGAAAGGTGAGCTCGGGCGACATCAAGGCTTCGGTTCGCGCCTATTTCATCGAGGACTACAGCCACGGCTTCTACAACACCAATACGCTGCTCAGGCGGATTGGCCTGACGCCGCTGCAGCTGGCCTGGAATGCGGTGGCTGACCTCGACAACTGGGTGCACGACGATCAGGCCCGCGTCGGCGCGCCGTCGCTCGCAAGAAACGCGACGGGCGAGATCCCGTCGAACCAGGCCCTGAGCGCCTGGAAGTGCATCGCCAGCCCCTGAGGCCGGCTACGCCCCCGGCGCCAGGAATCAGGGCGCCAGCACCAGCACCTTGAACTGGCTCGGCACGATCCGCATGCCGATGATGTTGCAGCGGTTCTGCACCGACAGGCTGGTCATGCGCGTGCAAGGCGTGCCCTTCAACAGCACGGTGAACGCGCCGGTGATGTGGCGCGAGGGGCCCATCACCGTCTGCGAGACCACGCCCATCAGCACCCCGGCGTTATCGCCGTTGGTGATGGGCGTGGTGGTCGCCAGGTTGTGCGCGGGCGTGCCGCCGTAGAGGATGTTCCAGGCGTTGGGGATGGCGGTCGGCCCCAGCGCGAAGTTGGGGTAGGGAATCGGCAGCGCCGGCGGCGTCTTGCAGACATCGGGGAAGGCGAGGTCAACGCCCATCATCTGTGCATTGGCAAACATGGCAACGGCTCCTTCGGGTCAGCCCATATGGATCTGCTCGGCATCGACCTTGACCAGCCCCTTGCTGGTCAGCAGCGTGTTCTTCGAATGCAGGCGCAGGGTCTGCTCGGCCTCGATGTCGAGCTGGCCGGCACGCACCTGTTCCACCTCTTCGGTCAGGCGGAAGCTCGAGCGGGTGAGCAGGTTGAAGCGGTCCAGCACCACCTCGCAGGCGCGGCCGACGAAGCGCGACACCAGCACGCTGAAGCGGATGTGGCCGCCCTGGTAGTCCATCTCACCGATCTCGCAATGGGCTTGCCGGGCCTGAGCGCGCCACTCGGGCGACTGCATGGCGATCGACGTGTCCGATTCCAGCGCCATCGGGCCAGCGCTGCGCGCGCGGATGCCACCCGAGCGCGACACCAGCGTCAGGTCGCCGTCCACGGCCAGCGTCGCCTGTCGCGGGTCGGCCTGGGCGACCACCGCGATGACGAAGCTGTCGCCCTGGCGGGTCGAGGTGACCAGCACCGTATCGCCCGGCGAGGGCAGCAGCAGGCAGCTGGCGACGCGGCGGCAGCGCAGCGATCCCTGGCCGTCGTCGAGATCGACTTCGAACCAGAGGTCACCGTCGCTGGCGATCACCGTGGCGATCCGCGTGCCGGAGTCCGCGCGGCCTGCATGCGAAGGGCGCTGCATCAGCGGATCCAGCACGCCTTGCGTTGCATCGCTTGCGGTGGCGATCGTCTCGCCAGCCGTGGTCCGGTTGGTGTTCCGGGCTGAGGTCATGGGCTTAATCTTTCTTGGGGCGGCGGCCATGGATGTCGCGGTCCAGGCGGGATGCGCGCTCGGGCTGCTGCAGCGCCACCTTCTCGGCTTCGTGCAGCGCAGGATCCCGGTCCAGCGTACCCAGGCGGTTGCTGAACCTGGCACCGTCCAGGTCGGCGCGATGAAACACGGTGCGCAGGAAAGCGGCGTCGCGGAAGTCGGCCTGGACCAGCGAGGCATAGGAAAAATCGGCGTAGTCCAGGCGGCTGCCGGCGAATGTCGTCTGCCCGCAGTGCGCGCGATGGAAGACGCCTTGCTCGAGCTGCGCCTGCGAGAAGTCCGCGCCGTCGAGATGGGCGTCGACCCAGATGCTGTTCTGGAAGTGACCGCGCCGCGCATCGACGCCACGCAGGTCGGCCTCGGGAAACAGGCACTGCATGGCCTGCGCCCCCGCCAGCACCGCGTTGCGCAGGTCGGCGCCCTTGAAGTTGCACTGCGTGAGGCGCGCATCGTGGAACCGGCACGCCGTCAGCACCGCATCGATGAACTGGCAGAGGTGAAACTGCTGCCCGGAGAAGTCCTGCCCCGCGAGGTCCGCCTCGCTGAAGATCGCGTTGGTGAAGCTGGCTCCGGCGTAGCGCGTGCCTGTGAGCGTTGCGCGAAAGAAGATGGTCGACGAGAAGGCCACCTCGTCGAAGGACACCCCGGTCAGGTCGCACTCGGAGAACACGGCCTTTTCGAGGCTGACGCGGTCCAGGCGGGCGTCGAGCAGCTTGCTTTGATGGAAGTTCGCCTGGTCCATGAAGGCCCCATCGAATCGAACGCCCGGCAGGGTGCAGCTGCTGAACACCGAATGCGGCATGGAGGCCGCGTCCAGCACCGCATCCTGCAGGCTGCACTCGTGGAAGGCGGCGCGCGTGAGTTCGGCCGCTGGCAGCTGCGCCTGGTCGAAGCGGCATTTCTCGAAGAGGGATTCCCCCAGGAGCGCGGCATCGGCCTGTACGCCCCGGAAGCTGCATTCGCTGAACACGCCGCCGCGCAGGTCGATGCCTCTCATGTCCATGTTGCTGAAGTCCTTCTCGCGGATCGGCTCACCGTTGCGGACCTGGGCTGCCAGCGTCTCGGCGTTCACGCGCTGCCCGCCTCGGCGCGCCGGGGCAGTGTCTTCATCTGGTCGATGTGGGCACCCAGGGTGATCGTGCCGTGGCTGATGAGAACCTGGGCGACATCGGCGCGGAACAGGTTGGCCTCGCCCAGGTCGGCATCGACCAGGCAGGCTTTCTGGAGGTTGGCATTCATGAGATTGGCGAGCCGCAGGGAGGCTCGCGTGAAATCGGCGCGGATGAAAAGGCTGTCGGGCGCAGCCGCCGCGCGCAGGTCCGCGCCCTTGAGCGACGCGGAGGAGAAATCGCAGGTGTCGAGCGTGGCCCGCCTGAAGTTCGCGCCGTCGAGCGGCAGCTCGCGCAAGGTGCAGTGCACCAGCGTGGCGTCCTCGAAGTCGGCCTCGCGAAGATCCGTAGTGCCGACGAAGCTGGTCGTCTTGAGCAAGGCATGCCGGAACCGGGTGCCCTTATGCAGCGGGGTGTGGACCCAGCTGCAGGCTTCGATGACCGCGCCGGAAAAATCAACCGACTCGAATTCGGCCTGCACGAACAGCACCTTTTCCAGGCGCGCCTCGCCGAAGTCGCAGCGCGTCAGCCGGCAGTGTTCGGCCATGCTCAGGTAGCTCAGGTCGGCGCGCCGCAGGCTGCAATCCGCGAGCTCGATCCCCTGCAGCAGCAGGTGGCTCCATTTCGCTTCGTCGAGACAGCAGCGGTCGAGGCGCAGCTTTTCCATCTGCGTGCGCTCGAAGCGGGCCTGCGCGAAGTTGGTGTTCTCGCAGAGGGCGAGGCTGAGGTTGGCGCGCTCGAGGTTGCAGTCCGTCAAGGATGCCTGGCGCAGGTCGGCGCGCACCAGCACCGATTGGCTCAAGTCGGCGCCATCCAGGCGGGTGCCCTGGAGGCGCGCGCCTTCGAGCAGGGTCTGGTGCATGCGTGCACCCCGCAGATCGAGGCCCGACAGATCGCAGCCGGTCAGGTCCATGGCGGACAGATCGCGGTCCGCGGCCATGGCGGCGAGCACGCGTTCGCGCGCCTGCGCATTCTGTTCGGCGGCCATCGGGTCGGCAGCGGCCTGGTGGTGGGCGCCCATGCGGTAGAGCGTCAGCATGTCCTTCTGGCCCCGCTGCCCGACGGCCTTCAGCTCGGCATGCTCGGCAGCGCTCATGGCTGGGGTACCCGTGGCAGCGGCGATGCCGGCCAGCCCCTGGAGGATCGCCTCGGCTTCGAACTTCGGCGGGCCCTTGAGCTGCGCGTTCTGGCTTTCCTCGATGATCCGGCCGCTGTCGAAGCCCGCCTTGCGCGATTCGGATGCGTTGTCCCGCGCCGCCTTCGCGACCTCCTGCCTGGCTTCCTCCAGCTTGCGTTCCTGTTCGCGCTGGTAGGCGCGTGTCTTGTCGATGAACTCGGGAAGTTCGGCCAACGTGGGCATCTTGTCGAAAGGCTTCGGCAGGGGCCTTTCACGGAAATGGCGCGCCTTGTGGCCGGCCTCCAGGCCGCGCGCCGTCAGTTCGGCGCGCAGGCGATCGCCCTTGTCCTTGATGTTCCTTGCGAGGATCGATTCGCGCGCGTCGATCCGGTCCAGCCAGGGGCCGATGGCCGAGGCCGGCAGCAGTTCTTCGTCGAGGAGCGCATGGATCGCGCCTTTCTCGAGGTTGCAGCGGTTCTCGAAGACCTTCTCGTAGTGGGAGAGGGGGCGCGGCGGGCTGTCCGCTGCCTCCATCGCCGGCATGACATGCGTGATGTCGGCGGCGTCGTCCTCGAGGATGAGCGTCTCGCCGTGAAAGATCAGCATGACCTGCGCCACATGCGGGAAGAACCAGGCGGTCGTCAGCCGCAGCGGCACCTCTTCGAGCGCAAGGGGCTGCGCGGACTTTCTCGCCACGAAACCGCGAGGCCGCAGGTCCGGAAGCCGTCCGCGCAGCACCGCGTGCTCCGGGTGCATGTTCCAGATCTCGTAGGGCGCAGCCGCGGGGATGGACAGTTCGTCGTTCCAGCGTTGTTCGGGGGCCGCGCTGTTGAAGAACTGCCAGTCCATGTCGCGCGCAAAGCCGGGGTAGAGCGTCTCGCGCCACTGGTCGCCGTAGTCCGTTCCCAGCAGCTTCAGGCGCTCGGGCAGATCGACATCCATCGCACCCGGGCAGGCCGGGGCCGGCCGCCGGTCGGGGCGGTCCATGCCGTCGCCTGGGCGTTCGACGTTGGGAAGCCGCTGCACCAGCAGGCCATTGACCATCTCGGGTGCGTACCCGATGCCCGCGGGGTTGGCGGCAAAGCCGGGGCCGCCAAACGCGTGCCGCCAGTCCAGGCGCATGGTGTCGAACGCCTGCGGCTCGGTGGCGCGGCCATCCAGCCAGTAGCGGTCGCCCGAAACGAGGAACTGGCGCCGCAGGCCGCCGACGCGCAGGTCGACCGCGCAGCGTGTCTTGTCCTGCTGGTGGCAGGTGTAGGCCTGGCCGCTCACCAGGAACTCGGGCCGCAGCTTGGGAATGCCGAGATCGATCGCGGACTGGTTTCCCAGTTCGGCGGAGACGGTCTTCCAGAGCTCCGTCTCCGGCAGCAGCACGCCCCCTTCGCCGAGGGTGTGCATGCCGATCACGGTGATGGCCAAACGCTGGCTTTGCCCACGCAGGAAGGGCCGTGTCAGGACGCTCAGGCGCAGGGGTTTGATGGTCTTCACAGCGGGATCAGTGCCTTGCGCCGCGGATCACCAGCGGGGTGTGCCTGCGGTCGATGGCCAGTCGCAAGGGGTCCTGCGGATCCTGCAGCAGATGAATGTCGGGCCGGCCCGCGGAGAAATGGGCCAGCAGGTCCTCGTCGATGAGCGTGCGCAGGGTGGCCTGCTGTTCGATGCCGGCGGCATCGACGTAGGCAACGCCCAGTTGCACGGCGGTCATGCGCTGCCCGACGGGGCCGCGCCGGGAGTAGCCGCTGGGCGCGCGAACCAGGGAAACCGCGACGCCCTGCAGCGGACGCCCGTCGGCCTGCAACTGCTGCCACAGCCGGCTTTCCTCGGAATAGGCGCGATGGCTCATCAGCGCCACCGCGAGCACGATTGCGGCGAGCGCGATCACGCCCAGGCTGACGATGCCGAACACTCCCCACAGAACGATCTCGAGCACGCTGTCCACGCCTCAGAGCAGGACCTTGAGCGCCTGGATGCCGGCGCGCAGGCCGCCTGTCTTGATCTCCGTGCCCACGAGCTGGATGAGCGCCCCGGCATCGCCCAGCGACATGGCCTTGTTCTTCCACTCCGCGCCCACAGCCTCCAGCTTCACGCCGATGGCCTGCGCCTGCACGCCCATGGCCATCGAGCGCACGGCCAGCACGCCCAGCGAAATGCCCGACACGTCCATGTTCAGGCCGGTGCCGCCCAGGCGGAACCACCTCCAGTCGCTGCTCTTGGAGTAGTTGTTGGTGTAGCTGACCGAGTTGTTCGTGTAGTTGTTGGTCAGGTTGTTGTAGGTGGTCGACGTGGTGTTGTAGATCGTCGTGTTGATGACGTGCTGCGTCGTGTTGTGGATGTGGTTCGTCGTGTTGAACGTCACATCCGGCGAGGTATGCACCGTCGGGCCGGTGACCGTCGTGGTCGAGGGGCCGTTGACCAGCACGTCGTTCGACGTGTTGATGGTGTCGTTGCGCCCGTCGCTGACGAAGCGGATTTCCTTGCCGTCGATGGTGCCGTGGAAGCCGCCGGTGATGGCGAGCTCGACGCCGCCCGTGATGGTGTCGTTCAGCCCGCCGCTGAGCATGCGGGTCTTGCCGCCCGAGATGGTCTGGTTCACGCCGCCGGTCACGGTCTCGGTGAAGCCTCCGGTCACGCTGCGGGTGTCGCCGCCGGTGATGGTTTCCTTGGCGCCGGCGGTGATGTCGCGCGTCTCGCCGTCCTGGTACGTGGCCGACTCGTGGCCCTTGATGAGCGTGGTGCGGGTGCCGTCGGTGGTGTGGGTCTCGTCGGCTTCCACTTCCACGTCGAGGTTGCGCTCTGCATGCAGCAGGATCTGCTCGGCGCCCGTGCGGTCCTCGAAGCGAAGCATGTTGGCCTGGTTGGCTGCGCCACCGGAGCTGGATCGCGTGAGGATGCCGCTGGCCGTGGCATTGGCGGGAAGCTCCCACGGCGGCATCTGGTCGCTGTTGTAGACGCGGCCGGTGATGATGGGGCGGTCGGGCTCGCCGCCGATGAAATCGACGATCACTTCCTGGCCCACGCGCGGCATGTGCATGGTGCCGTAGTTGGCGCCGGCCCAGCTGCTGGACACGCGCACCCAGCAGGAGCTGTTCTCGTTCGACTGGCCATAGCGGTCCCAGCGGAACTGCAGCTTCACGCGGCCGAAGCGGTCGGTCCAGATTTCCTCGGGGCCGACCACGGTGGCGGTCTGCGGCCCGTTGGTGCGCGGGCGCGGCGTCTTGCGCGCGGGGCGATAGGCCACGGAGGAGGGCAGCACGGTGAAGTCGAACTCGCACACCGATTCGCTGCTGCCGCCGGTGGAGTACTCGGGCTCCTGCAGGTCGTAGCGGGTCTCGGTGACGAGGTATTCGCGGTTGTCCGATTCGCGCGGGCAGTGCGTCATCTGGAACAGGTAGCCCGGCGCCATGCCCACCACGTTGGTGTGGCCCGATGCCAGCTCGTGCGCGCACTGCAGCTCCTGCAGGCGGATCCTGGCGTAGGCGTCGCCCTGCTGGTGCTCGGTGTAGCCGCCGAGCCATTCGTAGACCTCGTAGGTCGAGTGCTCGTGCGGCTTGGGGTCTTGCTGCACGCTTTGCAGCGAGGCGCGCGACTTCCTGAAGTCGAAGTCGTCGAGCATCACGCGGCCGGAGGTGATCTGCTCGGTCACGCGCCACTGGTCGATGCAGGGCTCAAGTGCATTGACCACGCGGTCGCGCGGACGGTAGGCGATGCTGGCGTGGCCTGGCAGCGGCTTGTAGCTGCCCGAATCGTCGGCCAGCACCAGCAGGTGCGAGCCGTTGCTGTGCTCGAAGTGATAGGCGATGCCTTCGTGCTCCATGAGGCGGCTTACGAAGGCGAAGTCGCTTTCCTGGTACTGCACGCAGTATTCCTGGGCGGTGTAGCTGCCCGTGAGGCGCTTCTCGAACTGGAAGCCGTACTTGCCCAGCACTTCGTCGAGCACCTCGGGCACGCTCTTGTTCTGGAAGATGCGGCAGTCGGTGGTGCGCGTGAGATACCAAAGCCATGGCTGCACGAGCGCGCGGTAGATGTAGTGGCGGCCGGTTTCGTTGGCGCGGCCCACGAGCTCGAAGCGCACCACGGTGCCGTTGAGGAAGCGCGGGCCGCCTTCGTCGGCCAGTTCCAGCGTGAGCGAAGTGCCGAGCAATTGCTTCAGGTCGAGGCTGAAGCTGCTGCTGACCATGTCCACCTCGAACTCGAAAAGCCGGGAGAGTCCCTCCTGTCCCCGCATCGAGCGGAATTTGAGCTGTTCTGCGCTCAGGACGGTGTGAACTTGGACGGTGCGCTGCATTCGGAACTTCCCTGACCCTTGGGTTTCCGCGGCTGGGAAACCTTCGGTGACAGTCTAGAAATCCCTTATGTCACATAAATGACGCGAGGGGTGCCAGAGAGCTACTTTTCCCTCTGAAACACCCCTCGGAACGGTCACTGAAACAATGTGTAGAAGAAGCCCTTACAGGCCTCTTACGCGAGCCTTACATCGAGGCTTCGAGCATGGCCCTGTAGTCGTCGCGCGTGGCCAGGCGCGGGTTGGTCTTGTGGCAGTGGTCGGCCATGGCGCCGTCGATGATCTGCTCGAACATCGCGGGCGTGACGCCCACTTCGGCCAGGCCCTTGGGCAGGCCGAGGCGGGCGTTCATGTCGCGGATCGCATCGCCGAGGTCACCGGCCGAATCGAGGTGCATGGCCTGCGCCATGCGCTGCAGGCGCTGCTCCTTCTGCACCGACTCGGCACCCGAATTGAAATGGATCACCGCGGGCAGGAAGAGGGCGTTGAGCGTGCCGTGATGCAGGCGCGGATCGACGCCGCCCAGGCTGTGGCTCAGCGAGTGCACGCAGCCCAGCCCCTTCTGGAAGGCCATGGCGCCCTGCATCGACGCGCTCATGAGGTTCAGGCGCGCTTCGCGGTCGCTGCCATCCTTGGTCGCGCGTTCGATGTGACCCCATGCGCGCTCCAGTCCGTCGAGCCCGATGCCGTCGGCCGGCGGATTGAACGCGGCCGACATGAAGGTCTCCATGCAGTGCGCGATGGCGTCCATGCCGGTGGCGGCCGTGAGCCGGGGCGGCAGGCCGAGCGTGAGCTCGGGGTCGCAGATGGCGGCCTTGGGCATCAGGAACCAGCTGTGAAAGCCGAGCTTGCGATGGTCGTCGACGATGACGATCGCGCCTCGCGCCACTTCGCTGCCGGTGCCGCTGGTGGTGGGCACCGCGATCAGCGGCACCGCGCGGTCGGTGATGCGCGGTGAGCCGCCCTCGATGGTCGCGTAGGTCTTGAGCGGGCCCTCGTGCGTGGCCGCGATGGCGACACCCTTGGCGCAGTCGATGGCGGAGCCGCCGCCCACCGCAATGAGGCCGTCGCAGCGGCCGCTGCGATAGAGCTCCACGGCCGCGCGCACCGAGGCTTCGGTCGGGTTGGAAGGAGTCTGGTCGAACACCGAGACTTCCAGGTCGGCGATGGCGTCGAGCGCCTTCTGCAGCACGCCGGCCGCGCGCACGCCCGCGTCGGTGACGATGAGCGGACGGTTGATGCCGATGCGCGCGCATTCGGCCGACAGCAGCTTGATCGCGCCGAACTCGAACTGGATCTGTGTGAGGTATTGGATGAGTGCCATGGGATGAAGGCCTCGGGGAGCCCGGGGCAGTACGATTGCCGACCAGCCAAATCTAACAAGAGCGATCAGTCTTGCACACGAAAGAAACCCTTGCCGCTGTCGCGCCCGGAACACCGTCCGGCACGCGGCTCACGCCGAAGATGGCCAGCGTGGTCGAACGCATGGCACGCGCAGGCCATCCTCCGCTGGACCGGCAGACGCCCGACGAGGCGAAAGCCTCCTACGAAAAAGGTGCCGGCGTGCTCGAAGTGCCCAAGCCTGAACTGGCGCGCATCGAAGACCTCACCATCGCGGCGCGCGACGGATATGCGATTCCCGTGCGGCTGTACGCGCCTTCATCGGCCGTGCTGCCGGTGCTCATCTACTTCCACGGCGGCGGCTTCACCGTCGGCAACATCCGCACGCACGACACGCTGTGCCGCGTGCTGAGCGCGAAGAGCGGTTGCGCGGTGGTGTCCATCGATTACCGGCTGGCGCCCGCGCACAAGTTTCCGACCGCGTCGAACGATGCGTGGGACGCCTTCCAGTTCATCGCGAAGGAAGGCGCGAGCCTCGGCCTCGACCCGTCGAGGCTGGCCGTGGGCGGCGACAGCGCGGGCGGCACGCTCGCAGCCGTGTGCGCGATCCTCGCGCGCGACGCGGGCCTGCCGCTTTCGCTGCAGATGCTGATCTACCCCGGCACCACGGCGCACCAGGACACCGCCTCGCACCTGCGCCATGTCGACGGGCCGCTGCTGACCAAGGCGATGATCGATTTCTTCTTCTCGCAGTACGTCAACACGCCGGCCGACCGCGACGACTGGCGCTTCGCGCCGCTGCTGGCTGATGACGTCGACGGCGTGGCGCCGGCCTGGATCGGGCTGGCCGAGTGCGATCCGGTGGTAGACGAAGGCATCGCGTACGCCGACAAGCTGCGCGCGGCGGGCGTGCCGGTCGATCTGGAGATCTACCGCGGCGTGATTCACGAATTCATCAAGATGGGCCGCGCCATTCCCGAAGCGCTGCAGGCGCAGGACGACGCGGCCCGGGCCCTGCGGGAGGCCTTGCAGCCTTGAGCGCAGTCGCGCATGCCTACCGGTACGCGCACGCATCGGCTGCGCTGGCGGAGCCGTCGGGCCCGCGGCTGAGTCTCGCGACCTCCAGCCCGCAGGCCGATGGCGGCGCGGCGCATCCGCATTTCTTCGAGGGCCGGCTGCTGCAGCCCCGGCTGTGCGCCGAGTTGCTGAGTGCCGTGCACCTGGTGGTCGGCTCGCGCTTCTTCACGCCCGCCAACAGCGTCGCGCGCGCCATCGCGCTGGCCGATCCGGTGGTCACGGCCGGCGGCGAGCTGCTGCGCTTCGAGGGCTTTTCCTCATGCTGCAGCTGCTATGTGCGCGTGGACCTGCTGCCCGACTCCTATGACGGGCAGGTGGTGGGCAAGGGCACGACGAACGTCGATTTCAATGCCCCGATGCGCGCCGCGCTGGCCCGGCTTCGTGACGCCGACGGGCTTGCGCTCTCGGTCGGGCGCGATGCGCTGACGCTGCAATCTGGCGACAGCGAGGTGGTCGAGCGCAAGGTGGCGCTGCCGCTGCGCTGGCTGCGCGGCATGGTCGAGGTGCAGTCGTACCTGGCCGGCATGCGGCACCGCTTCGAACTCAAGGGACTGGAGGCATTGCGCTTCCTCCGCACGCTGCCCAAGGCATCCACCAGCCGCACGCCGCTGTGGGTGGTGCCGTCGCCGAAAGGTCCCTTCACCACGACCCGCCCGCACCCGCAAGGCGTGCGCGTGACCGACACCAGCCGGCTGCGCGTGCTCGAAGCCCTGTTGCCCAAGGCTCGGAGCCTTGCCGTGCATGCCGACGAAGCACAGCAGGCCAGCGCATGGGTGCTGGATTTTCCGGGCGCGCGGCTCACGTTGGCGCTCAGCGCCGAGCCCTGGCGCGGCTTCTCGGGCGAGGGACAGGCACTGCGCGCGCTGATGCGCATGGACGACGAACGCGCGGTTTCGCAGGTGCGGGCGCAGCTGAACTGGCAGGCACTGATCGACGCACCGGCGCTGGCGCTTACGCTGGACATCGCCGAGGCGAGCGTGGAAGACTGCCTGCGCATCCTCGGTGCTTCCGGCCTGGTGGGCTTCGACGTGGTCGAGCGCCGCTACTTTCACCGTGTGCTGCCGTTCGACCTGTCTTCGGTCGAGGACATGCACCCGCGCCTGGCCGATGCGCGCGAGCTCATGGCGCGCGGCGCCGTCACCATCGCCAAGACCAGCCCGGTCGAGGCGCAGGTGAACAGCTCGGGCACTGCGTACAGCGTTCGGGAGATCGATGGGGAGCTGCGCTGCACTTGTCCCTGGTATGCCAAGCACCAGGGCGAGCGCGGCCCCTGCAAGCATGTATTGGCGGTGGAGGCGACGGCCTTCGCGGTGGAAGGCGGACAGTGAGAAATGCAGAGGAACTGCCGGCATTCGTGCCGGAGGGCGCGCTGGAGCAGGCGGTATACCAAGGCGACTTCGAGGCGGCGCTCGCGAGCCTGGAGGCCATGCCCGCCGCCGGTCGCAAGGCTTGCGGCGAATCGCTCGAGAAGATGGGCCAGATCATGCGATCGAGCCACTGGCAGGGCAGCCCGTACGCACGCCAGTGGGGCGGAGAGGCCCAGGCCGCGCAGTACCGCGCGCTGCAGGCAGCCGTGGTCGTGTGCATGGAGCCCAAGGCCTTGCTCGACCATGCGAGCCTGCGGGTCGCGCTCGACCAGGAAACCGTCTTGGCGCTGTGCAAGCGCTTCGGCATCGATGCCGTCGGCTGGCGCGCCACGCTGCAGCAGGCAGCCGAGGCGGGGCTACGAGCCTTCGCGGCCCACATCATGCCGGTGCAGAACCTCGTCGCGGCGGGGCTGATCGACCGGCCGCGGAGCGATGACTACGCCATCGGCCTCATGGCCCTGCCGCGTGCGCTTTCCCGCCTGACCACCATGGACCAGCATTTCGAGCGCGACCCCGGCCTGTACCAGGCCGTGCTCCGCCTGTTCGACGTGGAAGGCACCGGCGAGCACAACCTTTCAGCGGTCGACAAGTACAACCACTCGCCGAAGAACTCCTGGTCGTACATCTTCATGGACGGCGTGGCGCGGGGCGAATTCACACGCGCGCAGTTGCTCGATAAGACGCTGGGCACGCTGGAGAAAGACTGGCCCCAGTTCCGCGCGGGCTGGTTCTCTCGCTTTCACGAGACGCTGACGCCCGACGCCGACGAGATGGCGCCGTTTGCCGCGCGCTACCTCGGCCTGTGCCAGAGCCGTATTCCGCCGACCGTCGCGCTGGCGCTCGGCGCGTTGAAAACACTGCAGGCGGCGGGGCACGTCGACGGAGCATCGCTGCTGGCGGCGCTGCGCCCGGCGTTCCATGCCAGTGCCAAGTCGCAGGTCGAGGCAGCGCTGAAGCTGGCGGAGGCCGCAGTCAAGCGCGAGCCCTCGCTGGCGCACGAAGCCTCGGCGGTGGTGCTGTGCGGGCTGGTGCACGAGGCGACCGACCTGCAGAAGAAGATCGTCGAGCGGCTCAAGGGCTGGGGCGTGGACGATTCGGCGCGCGGTGAGCTGGCGGCGTATGTCGACAGCGTGGCGGCGGTCAACCGGCCGGCGCTCGCGGCGCTGCTCGGGGATGCCTCTGCGCTCGCCATGGTGCCGGCGGTCGTCGAGCAGACTCCGGCAGAAGCTACGGGAGACGGCCCGATGGATCCGCTCGACGCCAGCCGCGCGCTCGTGCCGATCACCGAGCCTGCCGAGTTGGTCGAACGGATCGCCTTCGTGTTCGAGAACTCCAACGACATCGATGAGCTGGAGCGCGTCGTCGAGGCGCTGGTGCGCATGGCGCCGTTGCCGGAAGCGCTGGGAAAGCAGTGCGCACCCGTGGTCAAGCGAGCCCGCAAGCTGCTGCGCAGCGAGGTGCCGGCCCGGCTGGCGCGGTTGCTGGTCTTCGTCACGAGCGGGGAGCGCCTGCCCGACCTGCGCGACGATCCGCGCCGGCTCGGCTTGCAAAAGCCGCGGGCCGACGAGTTCCTGGCCTTGCGTATCGACGATCTCGTCAATCAGGCCGAAAAAGGTTGGGGCCTTGCACCGTTGTCGTCGGCCACGCATGCGCGGGGTTTCATCGATGCGGCGGTGTTCATCGAGCGCATTGCGGCGTATCAGGCGCGCGGCGCGGAACCGAGCCTGGGAGAGCAGGTGAGAGGGCTGCTGCGGCTGGCCCCGGTGCAGGGGCAAGGCGCTGCGGTCGTGCAGGAGAAGGCCCGACGGCTAGCCGACGTTCCTCTGGTGCGGGCGTTGCGCCATGCGCTCGGCGAGGACGGCATCGTCATTCCGGCCAAGGCCGATCAGGCGCAGGAGGCCCTGTTCGTGGCGGCTGCGCGCATCCGACACCCGGGCGGAGACGATCCGCGCGTGCTGGCGGCCCTGGGCGACGTCGGCCCCGACGGCGCGAGCGCAGCCCGCTACACATGGTCGGTGAGTTCACGAAGCTCCACCTACGACGGCAAGACCTACGTTCATCACGACTTCCTGCTGGCGTCCATTGCGGTACATCAGGACACGCCACACGCGCTAGTCGCAGTGCGCCGCGCAGGCATCGAGGGTGACTACGACGAAGCCCTGCTGCGCTACGCAGCCACGGTGCTGCCGTCGTCGCTGGAGAGCTTCTTCGCGGCCGGCTGCCGCGAGATCGGCAACAACCTCGACTGGTGGGAGGCGCAGTGGCAGAACCGCGCCTACCTCGTGCCGCTGCTCGATCCCACGGTGCCCGTCACCGCCTCGCAGCCGATGGCGGTGCTGTTGCTGGCACTGGCTCTTGCGGGCAAGGAGCCCGGTCAGACGGCGCTTGCCGTCGATGCGCTCGTGCATGCCCACGCCGAAGCGCGGCTCGACGTGCCGGCGCTGGGGGCGCAGATGCGCGCGCTGCTGGCTTCATCGCTCGCGATGGCCAAGCGCTACGGAAAGAGCCTGCAGTCGGCGGTGCGCGCCGATGCCCGACTGGCCGCACCGGTCTTCGACCTTCTCTGCGAGATGCTCGCGGCGGACGTCGAAAATCCACCCAAGGACCTCGCCGCGCTGATGGAGCTGCTGCTCGAGATCGCACTGAGCTCGCAACGCTCGCTGCACCCGACCACGCTGGGGCTACTGAAAGAGCTCAAGCTCGGCGGCAAAGGCCGTGCGGTACAAAAGACCCTGCTTGCCCTGGGCCCGGCCTCGCCGGCCTGAGCCCTGGGCGCTTCCGATTGCCGCAATCCATTTCCATCCTTCGATTCCACCAACTATTCCGGAGACATGAATGCAACGTAGCGATTTCCGCTTTTTCCACCGCCTGCGCGTACGCTGGGCCGAAGTCGACATGCAGAAGATCGTCTTCAACGCGCACTACCTGATGTACTTCGACACCGCCATCGCGGACTACTGGCGCGCGCTGGCGCTGCCGTACGAGGAGTCGATGCATGCGATAGGCGGCGACCTGTACGTGCGCAAGGCGACGGTCGACTTCCGGGCCTCGGCGCGCATCGACGACGTGCTCGACGTGGGCATGCGCTGCGTGCGCATCGGCAATTCGTCGATCGTGTTCGAAGGCGGGCTGTTCCGGCAGGACCAGTTCCTGGTCGGCTGCGAGCTGGTCTATGTGTTCGCCGATCCGGCTACGCAGACCTCGAAGCCGGTGCCGCCGGCGCTGCGCGAGGTGCTGCTGGGCTACGAGGCCGGGGAGGCCATGCGCACCATCGAGACGGGCGACTGGGCCACGCTGGGCGAGGGCGCCGGCGCGCTGCGGCGCGCGGTGTTCATCGACGAGCAGAACATTCCCGAGTCGCTGGAGTGGGACGAGCAGGACGCCGTGGTGCTGCATGCGGTGGCGCGCAACCGGCTCGGGCAGGTCATCGCCACGGCGCGCCTGCTGCCGGCAGAGAACGGCATCTCGCACATCGGCCGCGTGGCCGTGCATCGCAACCTGCGCAGCGGCGGCCACGGCGCCGCGGTGATGCAGGTTCTGGAAGACGCCGCCAGGGAACGCGGTGCCAACGTGGTCGCGCTGAACGCCCAGCGCAGCGCCGAGCGCTTCTACGTGCGGCTGGGCTATGTGCCGCACGGCGAAGGCTTCGAGGAGGCCGGCATCCCGCATATCGAGATGCGCCGGTCCCTTCTTTCTTCTTCCTCTCAGTAGCGGCTGGGCGGGTCCGGCACGTAGCCCGGGTCTGAGCCCGGGAATGGCGACGGGCCTGCCGGGCGCGGCCAGCGGGGAGGGGGCGGCACCGGGATCACACCGGCGGCGACGAGGTTCTCGCGGCTGTCGTAGCGGATGCGCACGACCTCGTCGGGCGACGACTGCGCGCGCTCGAAAGTCGTCTTGCCGACGTATGAAGTCTCGCGGCGGCCGTGAGCAGTGCCCAGGCTCGGGCTGGGTGCGGATTGCCGGGCCAGATTTCCGGAGGATTCGGCGGCCGCAGCGGGCGCGGCGCTGTCGGCTGCACCGGCCTTTGCCCGCGCATCGCCCTGGTACGACGACGATTCGCTGCGGCGCTCGCGTTCAGCACCATATCCGCCATATTCGTCGCGGCGCGGGAAAGGAGTGACGGGCGGAGGAGGCGGCTCGGGCATGCGCTCGCGGAACATCGCGACGCCGATCACGCCCACGTCATCGGGCCGGCCGGTACGGCTTGCGTAGGAGTTGCCGGCCGCCGCGAACTCGAAGGCCGCGATCTGCGAGTCGCTCTTGCGCCAGCCGGTGATGTCGCTGCGCTCGCGGCCACTGAACACGTAGCCGTTCTGCCCGACGCCCGCGGTCTCGCCGGTGACCACGTTGACGCCGTCGACGGACATCACGGCCATGATGCGTTCGCCCATCGCGTTGCGTGCCCGGATGGCGTAGCGCGCGCCGGGTCGGCCGGCCACCCAGTATTCGCCGCGATGGCGGTAGATCGGCAGCTCGGCGCCGGTGCCGCGATCGACCACGCTGATCTGCATCAGCGAGCCGATGCGGCTGGACGGCGTGGAGGGAACATAAGGTCGTTCCGAGGTCTGCGCGCAGGCCGAGAACGAAGCCACGGCGCTCAGGGCCAGGGCGGTGGAGAAGAGTCTGCGCTTCATGGTGTGTCTTCCTTGCCGGAGTTGATCGGTGCCGGCTTCTACGGCTCGGCAACGCCAACGGGGTTAGAAAACGCGCAAAAAAAAAAAATGGCGCCATCTGTTCGATAGCGCCGAACACCCGCTTACAGGGGCGTTGGGGGTAAGGGGTGCGCGGGCTCAGATGTCTTCGAGCAGCGGGTAGGGCAGCGGCTCGACAGTGAGCGCGGGGCCGTCGGCCGTGCCCGCGTGCAGGCCACCGGCCTCCAGTGCGGCGATCTGCATGGAGATCAGCGCGGACCAACCGCCATCGGGTGCCGGCGCGGCCTGCGCCACCGTGCCCACGGGCTGCTCAGCGTCGCCGGCGGCGAAGACTTCCTGGCCGACGGAAACCGGCGCATCGGCCTGAACGAGGTACGTGCGGCGCTTCAGCGTGCCGCGGAACTGGCTTCGCGCGACCACTTCCTGGCCGGGGTAGCAGCCCTTCTTGAAGTTCACGCCGCCCACGGACTCGTAATTGATCATCTGCGGCACGAAGGCCTCGATGACGGGCGTGGTCAGCGTCACGATGCCGCTGCGCACTTCGCTCCACTGCCAGAGGTTGTCGTCGAGCGTGGGACCTGCCGGGGCGGCATGGCCGGCCGGCGCGATCCAAAGAGCGCGCGGCACGCCGTCCGCCGGGTACAGCGACACGGCGCTGACTTCGTCGCCGATGGCGGTGCGCTTGCCGGGCGCGGCGGCAGCGTCGAGGCCATTGGCAGTCAGGGCTGTGCCGGCCAGGCCGTACAGCGCGTATTGCTCAGTGGCGTCGGTCAGCTTGGCCTTGGCGCGAAGCACATACATCGACAAGCGCTTGAGCGTGGCGGCCAGGATGTCGCGGCTGCACACCAGCAGGATCAGGTCGGGTTGCGGCTTGATGCCGATGAAACTTGCGATCACACGGCCCTTGGCGGTGCACAGCGCGGCGAGGCGGGCATCGGAGGCACCGAGCAGGGAGAAGTCCTGTGTGAGCTGGCCGTGGAGAAAACTGGCGGCGTCGGGGCCTTCGGCACGGATCACGCCGAGGTGGGAGAGGGCGGTCACCCCATTGAGAACGACAGTGGTCATCGCTGAATTATCATGGCCGGGCCTGTTCCTTCGGGGCGGCAGGGGCTCCAGCCCTGCGGTTCGCAAGGGCACCGTTTTCCTATCCGACGCCTCCGTCTTTTTCTCCGTCATCCCCACATCGGACTCGTGCGCAGCTTCTTCCTCACGCTTTTCCTGCTCGCCGCCCTGGCCGCGCTCGCGCTCGGCGGCGCCGGCCTCTGGTGGGTGCACCAGCCGCTCAGGCTGCCGGCGCCCAGCGTCGACCTGTCGGTCGAGCCCGGCACCACGCCGCGCGGCATCGCCCAGGCCGTGGCCGACACGGGTGTCGACGTGCAGCCGCAGCTGCTCTACCTGTGGTTCCGCGTCTCGGGCCAGGACCGCCAGATGCGCGCCGGCAGCTACGAGCTGGAGCGCGGCGTCACGCCCAAGCTGCTGCTCAACATCCTGGTGCGCGGCGAGGAGGCCACGCGCAGCGTGGTGCTGGTCGAGGGCTGGAACATCCGCCAGGTGCGCGCCGCGCTCGCCAAGGCCGACCAGCTCAAGCCAGAGAGCGTCGGCATGACCGACGAGGCGCTCATGGCCAGGCTGGGCAAGCCGGGCCTGCACCCGGAAGGGCGCTTCTTCCCGGACACGTATACCTATTCGAAGGGCTCGACCGACGTCGCGCTGCTGCAGCGCGCAATGCGCGCCATGGACAAGAAGCTGGAAGCAGCCTGGGCCGCCCGCGCCTCCGACTTGCCGCTGAAATCGGCCGATGAGGCGCTTATTCTGGCAAGCATTGTCGAAAAGGAGACAGGAAAGGCCAACGACCGTGCCGAGATCGCGGCCGTGTTCGTCAACCGCCTGCGCATCGGCATGCCCCTGCAGACCGACCCGACCGTCATCTACGGCATGGGCACCGCCTTCGACGGCAACCTGCGCAAGAAAGACCTGCAGACCGACACGCCCTGGAACACCTACACGCGCGGCGGCCTGCCGCCCACGCCGATCTCCATGCCCGGCAAGGCGGCGCTGCTGGCCGCGGTGCAGCCGGCGCAAAGCAAATCGCTGTATTTCGTGTCCCGCGGCGATGGCACCAGCCAGTTCAGCAGCTCGCTCGACGACCACAACCGCGCGGTCAACCGCTACCAGCGTGGTGGCGGCGACTCCAACAAACAGAAGGCGGCGACCCAATGAGTGACAACGGCCTGTTCCTGACGCTCGAAGGCATCGATGGCGCCGGCAAGTCCAGCCACCTCGACGCGCTGGAGGCGCTGTTCAAGGCTCAGGGCCGCACGGTGGTGCGCACGCGCGAGCCGGGCGGCACGCCGCTGGCCGAAACGCTGCGCGGGCTGATCCTCGAAAAGCCGATGGATCCGCTGACCGAATCGCTACTAGTGTTCGCGGCCCGTCGCGATCACATCGCGCAGGTCATCGAGCCGGCCCTGGCGCGCGGGGACGTGGTGCTGTGCGACCGGTTCACCGATGCCACCTTCGCTTACCAGGGCGCGGGGCGCAGCTTCGACAGCGCCGTTCTGTCGACGCTCGAGCAATGGGTCCAGGCGCAGGCGGGCACCCCCAAGCTTTTGCAGCCGAGCATCACGCTCTGGTTCGACCTGGCTCCCGAAATCGCAGCGCAGCGGCTGGCCGGAGCTCGTGTGCCCGACAAGTTCGAAGCCCAGCCGGTCGAGTTCTTCCGCCGCGTGGCACAGGGCTATGCGGACCGCGCGAGCGCCGACGCGCAGCGCTTCGTGCGCATCGACGCCAGCCAGACGCGCGAGCAGGTCTGGCAGCAGATCGAATCCGAGCTGACGGCGCGCGGCGTACTGGCGGGCGGAGGCGCCAGATGAGCGCCGAGGTACTCTCTCCCTGGCTGCGCAGGCCACTGACCGAACTGCTGCGCCAGCGCGGCCACGCCTGGCTGCTGCAAGGCCCGTCCGGCATCGGCCAATACGAACTGGCGCTGGCCCTTGCCTCCGCCTGGCTGTGCGAACAGCCCACGCAGGAGGGCGTCGCCTGCGGCAATTGCCCGAGCTGCCATTCCATCGAGGTGCGCACGCATGCCGACCTTTGCGTGCTGATGCCCGAGATCGCCATGCACGAACTGAGCTGGCCGCTCGACGAGAAGGCCCAGGCCGAGATCGACGACAAGAAGCGCAAGCCCAGCCGCGAGATCCGCGTCGAGGCGATGCGCGACGCGGTCGGCTTCGCCCAGCGCACCAGCGCGCGCGGGCGCGGCAAGGTGGTGCTGGTGTATCCGGCCGAGCGCATGAACACGATCACGGCCAACGCGCTGCTGAAGACGCTCGAGGAGCCTGTGGGCGACGTGCGCTTCGTGCTCGCCAGCGAGGCCGCCTGGCAGTTGCTTCCGACCATCCGCAGCCGCTGCCTGGGCTTCACGCTGCCCTGGCCCGAGACCGCCGAAGCCGAGGCCTGGCTTGCCGCGCAGGATATTCCTGCCGCCGATGCCGGCGCGCTGCTGCGTGCCGCCGGCGGCCGGCCCACCGATGCACTGAAGCTTGCGCGCTCGGGGCAGTCGCCGAAGGCCTGGGCGCTGCTGCCCAAGGCGATGGTGCGCGGCGATGTCGGCGCGCTTGCCGATCACGCACCCGCGCAAGCCGTCGGTGCCCTGCAGAAGCTCTGCCACGACCTGATGGCTGTCGGCAACGGCGCCGCGCCACGTTTCTTCGATGCCGCCGACCTGCCGGCGGCGCCGTCCAGGCTGGCGCTCGCGCGCTGGTCGAAGTCTCTCGCAGGCGCCGCGAGAACCGCGGAACACCCGTTCAATGCGGGCCTCATGCTCGAAGCGCTTGTGAGCGAAGCGCGAACCACCCTAAACTCTGCCGCTCGTCGCCCATGAACCAACCTGCCGCATCCGCTGCGCCCGCAGCATCTCCCACACCCGCCCGGCCGAGCGTCATCCAGCTCGCGATCAAGGAAAAGGGCGCGCTGTACGCGGCCTACATTCCGCTGTTCGCCGAGGGTGGCATCTTCATTCCGACCACGCGCGAATACCGGCTGGGCGACGACGTCTATGTGCTCCTCACGTTGCCGGAAGACCCGCAGCGTTACCCGGTGGCCGGCAAGGTGGCCTGGATCACGCCGTCGCGTGCCGCGGGCAACCGGGCTCCGGGCGTCGGCATCCGTTTTCCTTCCGACGAGAAATCGCGCCAGCTGAAGGCACGCATCGAGGCGGCGCTCGGCGGCTCGATGGCCTCCGACCGGCCCACGCAAACCATCTGAGTTTTTCGTCGTCCTCGTGACGCGGAACTCGTTCGACGGCGCCACCCTCCCATACAAGGCCCGACAGCCCGGGCCAGGGCCAGACAAGGACAAGCGCCGCGCACCCCACCATTTCCGATGTTCACAGACTCCCACTGCCACCTCACGTTTCCCGAATTCGCGGGCCAGATGCCGCAGATCCGCGCCGCCATGGCCGCCGCGCAGGTCGACCGGGCACTCTGCATCTGCACCAAGCTCGAGGAATTCGACGAAGTGCAGGCCCTTGCCGCCAGCTACGACAACTTCTGGGCCAGCGTGGGCGTGCACCCCGACAACGAGGACATCGCCGAGCCCACGGTCGAAGACCTGGTGAGCCTTTCCGCTCGGCCGCGCGTGGTCGCCATCGGCGAAACCGGCCTCGACTATTACCAGATGGAAGAGCGAAAGGGCGGCCGCAGCATCTCCGACCTGGAATGGCAGCGCGACCGCTTCCGCGTGCACATCCGCGCAGCCCGCCAGACCCGCAAGCCGCTGATCATCCACACCCGCGAAGCCTCGGCGGACACGCTGGCGATCCTCAAGGAGGAGGGCGAAGACGCCTCGCCCGGCGCGGCCGGCGGCGTTTTCCATTGCTTCACCGAGACCGCCGAGGTGGCGCGTGCCGCGCTCGACCTGGGTTTCTACATCTCGTTCTCCGGCATCCTGACCTTCAAGAAGGCACAGGACCTGCGCGACGTGGCCGCCTTCGTGCCGCTCGACCGCATGCTGATCGAGACCGACAGCCCGTACCTCGCGCCGGTGCCGTATCGCGGCAAGACCAACAACCCGTCGTACGTGCCCTACGTGGCGCAGCAGATCGCCGAGCTCAGGAAGATGCCCGTAGAGGCCGTCGCCCGGGTCACGAGCGACAATTTCGAAGCATTGTTCAGGGAAGTCAAATCATGAAAAATTACTTCAAGAAGTCGATCTATCTCATTGTCATTGCTGCATCTTTTGCAGCACATGCCGGTTCGTTCGAAGACTTTTTCCGGGCCGTGCGCGGCGACAACGCCAGCGGTGTCAGCAACCTGATCCAGCGCGGTTTCGACCCCAACACGCGCGACGAACATGGCCAGACGGGCCTGCTGATCGCGCTGCGCGAGCCGTCGCCGAAGGTGGTCAAGGTGCTGATCGATGCGCCGCAGACCGACGTGGACATCGCCAGCCCGAAGGACGAAACCCCGCTGATGCTGGCCGCGATCAAGGGCCAGCAGGATGTGGTCGCCCAGTTGCTCAAGCGTGACGCTGCCGTCAACAAGACCGGCTGGACGCCGCTGCACTACGCGGCCACCAGCGGCCAGATCGCGATCATGAAGACGTTGCTCGAGAACTTCGCCTTCATCGATGCGCAGTCGCCCAACGGCAGCACGCCGCTGATGATGGCGGCCATGTACGGCTCCAACGACGCCGTGAAGCTGCTGCTGGAAGAGGGCGCGGACACCACCATGAAGAACCAGCTGGGCATGACCGCGGTCGACTTCGCGAACAAGGCGAACCGCTCGGAAGCCGCGTCGATGATCGCCGCGGCCGCCAATGCGAAGGCCAACGCGGCCAAGGCGATACCGAAGGACGGCAAGTGGTAGGACGCTGAGAGCGTCCTTCAGCGCGGCTGCTGCTGCGTCGTGCAGTGGATGCCGCCGCCGCCCGCGGCGATCGCGTCGATGTCGAGTTGAACCACCTCGCGGCGCGGGAACAGCTCGCGCAGCAGCGAACGGGCATTGCCGTCGGCCCGCGAGTCGCCGAACTGCGGCGCGATCACCGCGCCGTTGCACACGTAGAAATTGATGTAGCCCGCGGCGAACTCGGGCGTTTCGAGCTTCCGGCGGACCGATTCCGGCCCCTTGAGCACTTCCACGCGCAGCCGCTGGCCGCGGGCGTCGGTGGCCTGCTTCAGGATTTCCAGGTGCCGGCGGGTCACGGCCCGGTCGTAGGAATCGGGGTCTTCGTCGAGGCCGGCGACCACGACGCCGGGCGAGGCGAAGCGCGCATAGAAATCGGTGTGGCCGTCGGTGATGTCGCGCCCCGCGATGCCCGGCAGCCAGATGATCTTGCGCAGGCCCAGCAGCCGCTTCAGCTCGGCCTCGAAGGCCTCCTTGCCCAGGCCGGGGTTGCGGTTGGCGTTGAGCACGCAGCTCTCGGTGATGATGGCCGTGCCTTGTCCATCGACCTCGATGCCGCCGCCCTCCAGCACGAGCTTGGTACGCAGTCGCTGCACCCCGGCCGCGCCCGTCACGTACTCGGCGACCTCGGCGTCGGCCTCGTGCTCCTGCTTGCGACCCCAGCCGTTGAAGTTGAAGTCGACCCCGGCCCACTGGCCAGAGGCGCCGCGCACGAACACGGGCCCGGTATCGCGCATCCAGAGGTCGTCGACCGGCTGCACTTCGAATTGCACCCGGTTGCCGCACAGGCGAGCGGCGAGGTCGTGGTCTTCCTCGTTCACCAGCATGCGTACCGGCTCGAAAGCCGCGATGGTGCGCGCGATGAGCGCCAGGTGCTCGCGCACCGGCTTCAGCAGGCTGCGTCCCCAGACTTCCTCGTTGGGGCCGAAGGACATCCAGGTGGCACGGTGCGGCTCGCCCTCGTCGGGCATGTGCCAGGACTCGGCCCCTGCCGCCATCGACGGCACGGCCAGGCCCAGCGGCGCGAGGCTCAGACCGCCCAGCAGGCGGCGGCGGGTCAGGGTAGGGAGCGTGGAGCGCATGTCGGTGTCCTAGGCGGGTTCCTGCTGCGTCGTGCAATGAATGCCGCCGCCGCCCGCGGCGATGGCGTCGATGTTCAGCTGCACGATCTGGTGGCTGGGCAACTGGGCAGCCAGCGCGTTGCGGGCGGCCTGGTCGGCGACAGCATCGCCGAATTCGGGCAGGAAAAGTGCCTTGTCGGTGATCAGGAAATTCACGTAGCCGGCGGCGAAGTCCTTGCGTGCGAACTCCGGGCGCACCTTGCCCGGCGTTTCCAGCACCACGATCTGCAGGGCGCGGCCGCGTGCGTCGGTGGCTGCGCGCAGCAGTTCCAGGTGGCGCCGTGTCACCTTGTGGTCGAACGAGGTGTCGTCGTTTTCCAGCGCCGCGACGATCACGCCCGGCTTGATGAAGCGGGCGTAGAAGTCGGTATGGCCGTCCGTGATGTCGCGATTGACGACGCCCGGCAGCCAGATGATCTTTTCCAGGCCCAGCAGTCGCTTGAGCTCGACTTCAGCGTCGGCCTTGCTGACGCCCGGATTGCGGTTGGCGTTGAGCACGCAGCTCTCGGTGATGATGGCCGTGCCTTCGCCGTCGACCTCGATGCCGCCGCCTTCCATGACCAGCTTGCTGCGCAGCAGCGGCACTCCGCTCAGTTCGGCCATGCGCGCAGCCACGGTGGCGTCGCGGGCGTGCGGCTGCTTGTTGCCCCAGCCGTTGAAATTGAAGCTCACCGCGGCGCGCTCGCCACGGGCATTGCGCACGAAGACGCAGCCTGTATCGCGCATCCAGAGGTCGTCGATCTCGTGCTGGATGAGCTGCACGTTGGAGCCGCAGAGCTGCCGGGCGGTGGCGAAATCTTCCGCACCCACCAGCATCTTCACGGGTTCGTAGACGCTGATCGCGTTGGCGATGCGGGCCAGGGCCTGCTGCACCGGCTGACGCATGGGCGCGGTCCACACGGATTCGCGAGCCGCGAAAGCCATCCAGACGGCGCGGTGAGGCGCGCTTTCATCGGGCATCCGCCAGCCGTCGGCAGGTTGCGGGGAAGGCGAGGGGGCGTTCGAGGAGGGCGTGGGAAAAGGGGCTGGCATGGGGAAAAGGGCCTGGGAGCCGTTGCCGCCACCGCCGCCGCCACATGCGCTAAGGATTCCGCTCATCAGTCCGAGGCTGCCAAGGCCCATCAGGGCACGTCGAGTTGTCATGAAAATCAAGGGTTACTACTGAGCCCCGGATTCTGTTGACCTTTACTCATTTGGAAAATTGATCTTTTCTGAACTGATTAGCCAATTCAACTCATGAATTGCCTCTCAAGCCGTGGCGTAGCGCAGCAAGCTGTCGAAAACCTCCCGGACCAGAGGCAGGCGCGGTTCGCCTTCGGTGCGTGAGATCCAGAGCGTACCGAGCGGCAGGCTCGGGTACTCGATGAGTTGCCGCAGCTGGCCGGTGTGCAGGGCTTCGTCGGCCAGCAGCCGGGACACGAGCGCAACGCCGTGGCCGCGCAAGGCGGCGTCGAGCAGGAGTCGCTGGTCGTCGTAGATGGCACGCTTGCGCAGCTTGCCGAAGTGCTCGCGGATGAAGGGGCCGATGTGGTCGCTCGTGAGATCGGTTTCGAGGCACAGCAATCCTGCGGCCTGGTCGACCTGGTTTGCGTGCGCGACTGCGATGAGTTCGTCTTCGAACAACGGCATTTCGAGCACGCCGCGCTGCTTGAGCGGCTCGCGGGTGATGGCGATGTCGACGTCCATCTCGTCGATGTAGCGCGCGGTTTCGTCGATCGAGATGATCGGACAGAGCGCCGGATGCTCCTGCAGCAGCATGTCGACGCGCGGTTGCAGCCAGCCCTTGACGATCGGTGCTGGACAAACCAGCGTGACGAGGCTGTCGTCCATGTAGGTCTCGATGCGGCTCAGCCCGCTGCGGATCTGGTCGAGCGACTTGCCCACGCTGTCGAGCAACAGGCGCCCGGAGACGGTCAACTCGACGCCGCGGCCTTTGCGACGGAACAACGGCTGGCCGACTTGCTCCTCGAGTTGCGCGATCTGATGGCTGACCGCGGACTGGGAAATGCTGAGTTCGTCAGCCGCACGCGAATAGCTTCCCAGACGGGCGGCTGCTTCGAAGCCGATCAGGAATCTGAAGGAAGGCAGTCTGGCGTTTGACATGGGCGGGAGTCTGGGTGGATTCGATGCTGATTCTCGGGGTGAGCGCGTTCGCTGCGTCGCCTTCATATTTCATACAATGTGCATTATGTTAAATTAAAAGTGTGCGCATTGGCGAAGAGGCCTGCTCCGCCACACGGACAATGCACGGAACACAAACGACACAACCGGGAGGAATGGCTATGTCATGGTGGAAGCGCCTGTTCAGGAATCGAACGACCGGAACGGATGAGATCGCTCCGCACGCCGCACACGAATCCGACAAGAAGCCTGCGGCCGAATTCCGAACCGGCACCGCCGAGTTCGAGCTCTTCATCGCCCAGGGCGAACTCGATGGCGGCGAGAACCTTGCGCACGGTGCCGAGCACCTCGCCAACCTGCTCAAGCTGGACCCGGGCCGTGCGCCATGGCTAGCGCTGGCGCAGCAGTACGCGGCCCGTGGCGGCGCCGATCCGGTCGGCACGCTGCTGCCCGAGGCGGAAGAACGCTATGCCAGCACCGAGGCACTGCGCGCCTGGCTGTTGCAACGCGAAGGCCGGCTCGAGGAGGCTGTGGAGTTGATCGTCGCGGTCATGCAGGCGGCGCCCGATGCGAAATACCTCGACGCCTGGGTGCTCGGATGGGTCGAGCCTGAAGGCGCGCTCGAATCGATGTCGCCCGCGTCGCAACTGCGGCTGGCCAAGGCGCTGATCGAGACTTCCTCCGAGGCGCGGCTGGCCAGCGCGCGCAGGCTGCAGGCGATGCAGCGCTGGTCGCAGGTGCTAGGGCGCCTCACCCCGCCCGAGGACATGCAGGCCGCGTGGCGGATGCTGCACATCGGCCTGCTGCGACGCGCAGGACGCTTCGACGAGGCGCTGCAGGTGGCGGGCCCGGTGGCCGAAGCGCCCGACTGGCATGTCGCGACCGCCATCGGCCTCGTGCTGCGGCAGCAGCGCCGCATGCCCGAAGCCGAGGCCGCGTTCCGTCGTGCCATTGCGCACGACCCCGACACGCTGAGCACCTTCCTCGAAGCGGGCGACGGCTGGCTCGAGAGCGAAGACTGGCAGGCCGCGCTGGGCTGGTACGAGCAGGTGCTCGCCCGCGAGGCCGGCCATGCCTGGGCGCAGCCCTCTTCCTGGCTTTGCCAATGGAAGCTCACGCGGGACCGGGCATGGAGCGATCACCTGCTCGAGGCGGCGAAGGCCGGGAACGAGCGGGCCCGGCGGCTCTGGGTCGACACTTTCGCAGCCGTATCCGAGCCGGAAGACGCCAGCGCCAACGTGTTGCGGCAGCTGCGGGACAAACTGCTGAGCAAGCCGCCGCAGTCCGCCGCAGACCAGCAGGAGCCGCAGAAGCCGAACCGCATTTCCATGGCCGTGTCGTCGCTGGAGGCCCCGTCGAACGCGCTGGCCTTCGCGCTCGAATTCGCCGCGGCCGGGACGCCGACCGAATTGGAGATGAAGTTCGAAAACATCCCGCAACCCGATCCGCGCGAACCGGTCGCGCCCGTGGCCTACCCGCTCTGGAGCTACACCGGCACCGAGGGCCGAGCGGCCCTGCCCGCACCGGCGCCGCACGTGCAGGAGCGCATCGCCCAACTGGCCCGCGCGCCGTACCGCCCTACTGCCAACTGGGCCGCCGCGAGCCACGTCGCGCTGGCGCTCGGCCCCGCCTCGGGCGAAGACCGGTCGCTCGACGTGCTGGCCTGCATGGTGCATCCGCCGGCGCTGCCACCTGGCACGCCCGCGTTGGCCTGGTTGCCACGCGTGCAACTGGTGGCCGCGCAGGTGCTGGCGCAGGTCGACGAAGGCTGGGAAGGCTCGCGCCGCCGCGAGTTGCTGCTGTCGGTGCTGTTCGGCCCGGGCGACTGGGCCACCAACGCCGCCATCCAGGCGCTGGCGTGGATCGGCCAGGACGAGCCAGCGCATGCGCTCGACATCCACCGCTGCTTCGAACGCCTGGAAGCCCACCGGCCCGACGGCGGCTACTGCTGCTGGCTGGCCACGCTCTACGACTCGTGGCGGCACCTGCCCTTGCTGTTCGAGCCCGAGCGCGAGGCGCTGGCCGCCAAGCTCGCCGCGCTTTCAAGCGACGAAACCGAAGGCTGAGCTGAAACTCGGCCTGGATTCAGCCAACTGCTCGGAAGCTGCCGTTGGGGACCAATGCAGCCCATGGCATCCGGGCGAAGGCGTCGCTCAGGCGCAGACGGTCAGCATCGCCTGCTGTGGAGACGACTTCCCTGGCCAGCAAGTTGCGAAACGTGCCTGCAGCCAGTCCAGTCGGCAGGCGGATCGTCGTGTCGGCCCATTTCGCTGGCTCCGGAAGCATCGGCGCTGTGGCAGCGTCCGCGTCGTGGCGCGAAATGGCGGCGAACAGACGTCCCGCAACAACCAGCACCGTCTGGTCGCCATGTCGCCGCGCAAACGCCACGACATGCCGTGACAGCGGCCCTTCGACCACCAGCGGCTCGTAGCTCCCATCGCGAAACAGCAGCGGCTGCTCCCGTCGCAGGGACAGCAGACGCCAGATGAACCAGAGCTTCGCCCGACCATCGTGCGGCGACGCCGCCATCGCTGCGGCCCGCGCCGCTACATCGCCTTCGCCAGCCATCGCGTGCAGTTCGTCGAGCAGCCGCTGGCGCAGCACATAGTCCACCGGCCGACGGTTGTCCGGGTCCACGAGGCTCAGCGCGACCAGCTCGCTGCCCTGATAGAGATCCGGCACTCCCGGCGACCCGTATTTCAGCAACGTGAGCGTCAGGCTGTTCCAGGCGCCGATCGTCGCCAGCCGGTCCGAGAGCTGCCGGATATCCCCCAGGCACGCGCCCTCCTCCCCGTCTTCGGCGGGAGCCAGGATCTCCCGCACGAAATGCTCCACCGCCGATTCATAGTCTTCATCGGGCTGGGTCCAGCGCGTGTGCACCTTGGCTTCGCGCGCGGCCTTGCGCATGTACTGACAGATCCGCTCCGTATAAGCCGGCAGCTCGTCGACACCGAGCCCGCCTGGCGGCAACGTGCCCAGCAGCGTCTGATACAGCAGGTACTCATCGGCGCGCGATGGCGCCTCGCCGCCAGGCAGTTGCGCGCGAGTGCCACGGCACTTGCCGTGCCAACGCGCCAGCGCGCGCATCCACTCGTCGGGCATCTCCGAAAGCACGTCGATCCGGTTGCGAACGTCTTCCGAGCGCTTGTTGTCATGCGTCGATGTCGCCAGCATGGTATGCGGCCAGCGCAGCGCGCGGTCGGCGGAAAGCGCGTGGAACTGCTCGACCTCGATGCCGAACAGATCCGGCTCCCCGCCCACTTCATTGAGCGAACTGAGCGGAAAGTAGCGATAGAAGGCCGTGTCCTCGACACCCTTGGCCGCCACCGGCGCGCTGAACTGCTGGAAGCGCATCGCGAAGCGGCGCACCCGCTCCGCAAGCGCGGACGATGCCCCTGCGGCTGCTTCCCCACGCAGCGCGCTCCGCACGAAGTCGAACACCGACAGGTCGGCCTCGCCGCTGCGCCGGGCAGCTTCCGCCACGGCCTCGTCGATGAAGCGTCCGTCCTGCGCCGACGGGCCATCGACGATGTACGTTCGGTAGACCGTCATGCACGCGCAAACGCCGGCCAAGGCTCGGCGCAGGGCATTGAGCGTGTAGTCGCGCGTGCCGCGGTCGGCCCGGGCGATGCGAAGCAGCTCGCCGGACAGCACATTCAGCTCCGAAGACAGCGCATTGCGCATCACCTCGCGCCGGCCCTCGCGGCAGATCGAGGCGAAGTCTTGCGTCTCGCCGGTGAAGCGCCGCCAGGCATGCAGCACACGATTCCTGCCGGCCGTGTCGACCAGCACGCCGTTGGCCACATTCGCGAAACGGTAGCCCGTAGTGCCGTGCACATGCCAGCTGTCAGGCACCTCCTCGTGCGCCGCCGCGATCTTCTCGGCCACCACGTAGAGCGGCCGCGCGGGTCGGCCTTGTGCATCGTGAGTCGGCAGCACCAGCCCGGCGCGACGCGCATAGCCTTCCTGCAGCTTGCGGAAGTAGTCCGCCGGGTCGTAGAGCCCATCCGGATGGTCGATGCGCAACCCGTCCACCACGCCCGAAGCGGCAAGGTCGAGCGCGAACGACTGCGTGGCCTCGAACACTTCGTCGCGCTCCATGCGCACGCCCGCGAGGTCGTTGATGTCGAAGAAGCGGCGGTAGTTGATCTCGTCGGCCGCCACACGCCAGTGCGCGAGCCGATAGGCCTGCGCCTCGATCAGCCCATGCAGCGCGTCGCGGGCTTCCGCCGACGCCAGGTTGAACTCCGCCACAGCAGCACCGATCGCGTGCGCCACGGCCGCCTGGCTTCGGGCCAGTTCAGCGAGCCGCGCCTTGAGCAATTCCTTGTCGCGCACGCGTTCGGCCTGCTCGCGCACGGACGCCACGCCGCGCCCCGGCAGGCGGCCGAAAGCCGTCGAAATGCTCGCAAGCCGGCCCGACGCATCGGCCTCGCCAAGCCGGACGAGCGCACGCTCCAGCATCGCCGGATAGCTCTCCGGCGCCAGCGGAAAGCGATGCTCGAAATAGCGGATGGCGAAGCTGCCGGCCGTTTCCTCGAAGCACAGGACCAGCTCGCCGCCATCCAGCGCCTCGCCATAGTGCCCGCCCAGCACCGGCAGCAGCACCTTGCCCGCGAGCTCGGCGTTCAGCGGCTGCCAGTCGATGTCGAAGTGCTGCGCGAAGAGCGAGGCCGGGCCGTTCTCCAGCACGTCCATCCACCATGCGTTGTCGGCGCCGAACACTCCCATGTGGTTGGGCACCATGTCCAGCAGCTGGCCCAGCCCGTTGGCCTTCAGCGCATCGACAAAGCGCGCGAAGCCCTCCGCGCCCCCGAGTTCAGGGTTGATCTCTGCATGCGCGACCACGTCGTAGCCGTGCATGCTGCCGGGGCGCGCACGCTGGATCGGAGAGCAATAGACATGGCTCACGCCCAGCTTCGCGAGATACGGCAGCACGCGGATCGCATCCTCGAAGCCGAAGCCCTTGTGGAACTGCAGCCTGTAGGTCGCGCGTGGAATGTGTGCCTGCAGGCCGGCCGGAGCGTCGTGCCCGGCGGTATTCGCGCGTCGCGGCCGCGCGGCGCGCAGCGCCTCGGCCAGTCCATGCATGCGATCGCCCTGCGCCAGCGCCGCGAGCGCGTGCGGCAGCTTGCGGCGCCAGTTGGGATGCTCGTCGACCGTGCCCGGCATGTTGGCCTGCTCGACCATGCCGGCGATGTCCTCCAGCTGCACCATCATCAGCGCCGACGGCGTTTTCGCGAGAAAGGCATGCGCGGCCTCCGCCAGGCGCTCCGAAGGCATCGCGAGTCCGGCCGCCTCCGCTATTTCCTCGCGCGACAGCAGGCCTTCGTGCTGCATCGACTGCATCAGCTCGACGCGCTCGCGCATGCGGTCCGCCAGTTGCACGTCGAACACGGCCGGATCGGGAAACAGGCCCAGCGCAAGTCGCTCGCGCAGGTCGGCGGCCGTCCACCAGCCCGCGAAGGTCGCCAGATCGTGCGTGCTGACGGCGACCAGCGCAGCCGGCGGGTACTCGGCGGGAGCCTTGAAGCCGCCGCCGTGCCGGCGTTCGAAATAGAGCAGGCGGTACGAGAGCACGTCAGCCCGCGCCAGCCCTTCCCGCACCACGTCCTCGACCGTGCCGAGGTCCTCGCCCACCACCATGCAGCGCTGGCGATGGCTTTCGATCGCGACGATGGCGAGCATCTCTTCCAGCGGGTAGTAGACGTAAACCCCCTCCGCCGCGCCGCGCTCCGGCGGAATCCAGAACAGGCGCATGAGTCCCATCGCATGGTCGATGCGCAGGGCGCCGGCGCCGCGCATGCCGGCGCGCAGCGTCTCGATGAAGGAGCGATAGCCATCGGCACGCAGATGGCCGGGCTTCAGCGGCGGCAGTCCCCAGCGCTGGCCGGCCGGGTTGAACTCGTCGGGTGGCGCACCGATGCTCGCGCCATCGGCAAAACCATCCTGGAAAGACCAGGCATCGGAGCCCGCATGATCGACCGACACCGCCAGGTCCGCGTAGAGGCCCACGCCCATGCCGAGGGCACGGCAACGCGCCGCGACATGCGACAGCTGCCGCTCGGCAATCCATTGCAGGTACTGATGAAAGCGCACGCGCCGCGCATGCACCCGCGCGAACGCGGCCACCTCCGCGGAATCCGGATCGCGCCACGGCCCCGGCCATGAATGCCAGTCACCCGAGCCATTGTCAGTGGAAAGAAAGTGCGCCCGCAGCGCCTCGAACACCGCATGCCGGTGCAGTGCCTCTCCGCGCCTCGCGACGAAGTCCATGAACGCCCTGCCCGTCTCGTCGGGCTGTCCCTGCTGTGGGAAATGGCGCTCGCAGAAGTGGGCGAACAGCAGTTCGAGCACTTCCAGCTTCGCCGCGGCCACGCCGGTGTAGTCGACGAGCGGCGCGGTGCGCAGCATGGCAAGGCGCTGCTGGAAATCCGGCGAGCCCACCCGCTCGCGCGCGGACGCGCAGTCCGGGAAGCCTTCGACCGCCTCGACATCGATATAGAGCACGTTGAGCTGCTGGCGCGACGAGGGGCTGTATGGGCTCGCATGCTCCGGCGTGCCCGGAAAGAGCGCATGCAGCGGGTTGAGGCCGATGAGGTCGGCGCCCTGCCCGGCCATTCGCACGGCAAGCTCTTCCAGGTCGCCGAAGTCGCCGATGCCCCAGTTGCGCGGCGAACGCAGGCCATAGAGCTGCACGGCCACGCCCCACACGCGGCCTCCGTCCTGCACCGCGGGTGGCCTGTAGCAGCGCTGCGGGGCGGCCAGCACCAGCGTCTCTCCGGGCAGGCCTTCGACGCGCAGCCGGTGGTAACCGGCTTCGGGCTCGAAGGGCAGTTGCAGCATGCGCTCGCCGGGCGCCACTTCCTCGCTACCGACGTCGCCCTCGCCTTCCAGCACGCTCCCGCGCTCGTCGCTCACCTGCCAGCGCACACGCCCGATCGACGGCGCGAGCCGCAACCGCACCGACCACGAAGCCGTCGGCAATTGCACGACCAGCACTGCCGGCAGCGCCTCGGCCCGGTTCGCGCGGAGCGCTGCTTCCAGCGCGGGGCCGGCATCGGCCGCATCGCCGAGCCGCACGCCGAACTCGGCCAGCAGCGCGATCAGGCTGCGCGCGCTGGCTTCCCGGCGCAGTCCGAAGGCGTCGATGTAGCTGGTGGCGATGCCGTGGTGCTCGCACAGCCGGGCGAGCGCATCGGTGACGCCGGCCTGCGGCTGCCGCTTTTTTTCTTCATCCGACACCCGGCGGATCCTCCAGCGTCACATGCACGGCGCCGCGCTCGAGGCGCGCTGAGCCTTCGCGGGCCGTCAGGCCCTCGCTGTGGATCACGACCTCGCCGGGCGGCAACGGCAGGCCAGCTACGGGCTGCTCGCCGAAATGCGCCAGCAGGTGCAGCCCGGCGCCCGAGCCGAGGTCCCACGTCACCTGCAGCGTGCCGTTCTCGCAGCGGTAGACGCCGGCGGCGGACATGCCGGCAAGCCGCGGCACGATCAGGCGGTGCCGCAGTTCGAGCAGCTTGCGCACTTCGCACAGCCGCTCGAAGTGCACCCGCGTGCCGCGCTCGCGCCAGCGCAGCTTCGATTCGAGGAAGGTCGATTCGGCGTTCGGATCGGGAATGCGGGCGCGCGCCGCCTCGTCGGCGAATGCGGCGAAACCGCCGAACTCCGCGCGCCGCCCCTTGGCGACGGCGGTCGCGAGCTCCGGACCGAAATCGCAGAAGTACAGGAACGGCGTGGAGGCCGCGAACTCGTCGCCCATGAAGAGCATCGGCACGTGCGGCGACAGCAGCAGGCAGGCCATGGCGGCGCGCACCAGCACCGGATCGCCGAGCGCATGGATGCGTTCGCCGAAGGCGCGGTTGCCGACCTGGTCGTGCGTCTGCAGGAAGGACACGAAGGCCTGTGGCGGCAGACGCGTGCTCGGCTCGCCCCGGCGCTCGCTATTCCGGAAGGCCGAGGGCTGCCCCTGGTAGATGAAGCCTTCCGCCAGCGCGCAGGCGAAGCTGGCGACCGGGTCGGCGGCGTAGTCGGTGTAGTAGCCGTCGCGCTCGCCGGTGGCCAGCACGTGCACGGCGTGATGCAGGTCGTCGTTCCACTGCGCGGTGCCCGCCACCGGAATGCCGCGGCCGTCGCGCATCAGCATCGAAGCCTGGTTGGTGTCGTTCTCCAGGACCAGGTGCACGTGGCGCCCCCGGGCCGGCCCCGCGTCCAGCGCCTGGCGGATCTCGTGCACGATATGCGGCCTCGTCTCGTCGTGGATGGCGTGGATCGCGTCCATGCGCAGTCCGTCGAAACGGAATTCCTCGATCCAGTAGCAGGCGTTGTGGACGAAGAAGTCGCGCACCGTGCGCGACGTCGGGCCGTCGAAGTTGATGGCCGGGCCCCAGGGCGTCTTGTGCCCCTGGTTGAAGAATTCGGGGCAGTACGCGTGCAGGTAGTTGCCCTCCGGGCCGAAGTGGTTGTAGACCACGTCCAGCAGCACCATCAGGCCCAGCGAATGCGCCGCATCGACCAGCGCCTTGAGATCGTCGGGCGTGCCGTACGAGGCGTCGGGCGCGAACGGCAGCACGCCGTCGTAGCCCCAGTTGCGGCGCCCCGGAAAGTCGGCGAGCGGCATGAGCTCGACCGCTGTGATGCCGAGCTCGACGAGTTCCTCCAGCCGCTGTCGCGCGGCCCTGAAGGTACCTTCGTCGGTGAAAGTGCCGACGTGAAGCTCGTAGACCACCACTTCCTCCCACGGCCGGCCGCGCCATGCATCGTCGGACCACTGGAAGCTGCGCGGATCGACCACCATGCTCGGGCCGTGCACGTCTTCGGGGTTGAAGCGCGATGCCGGGTCGGGCACGCGGGTGCCGTCCGGCAGCAGGTAGCGGTAGCTGTCGCCCTGCCCCGCCTGCGGCACCGACAGCCTGTGCCAGCCCTGCGTGTCGCGCTCCATCGGCAATTCGACGGCGGCCTCACCGGTGGCGGCGCGGTGCTCCAGCACGACGGCATCGGCCGAAGGCGCCCAGAGGGCGAAGTCGACGCCTTGCGCCTGCGCGGTGGCGCCGAAAGGCATGCGGTGTGCGTAGGTGCTCATGGTCGAACGTCCGGCCGGCTCAGTACCACGAGCGAGCGGTATTGCAGCGGATAGGCGGCTTCGCTCCACGCCGGCGCGTGCGCGGCAGCGTCCTCGGTGGTCAGCGGCGGCGCTGTGTTCGCGGTATCGACCAGCAGCCGCCAGGCGCCGTGCTGCGCGGCGGGAAGCGTGAAGGCGATCTCGTCGTGATGGGCGTTGAGCAGCACGATGAAGTCGTCGTCGAGCTGCGCCTCGCCGCGCGGCCCCCGGTCGACGATGCCGCCACCGGGGATGTACATCGCGATGCAGCGCGCGTTGGCGTCGTTCCAGTCCTCGGGCCGCATCTCGGCGCCGTCGGGCCTGAGCCAGTGCACGTCGGTCACTGTCTCGGCCTCGGCGGGCCGGCCCGCGAAGAAGGTGCGGCGCCGCAGCGAGGGATGCGCCCGTCGCAGGGCCACCATCCGCTCGACGAAGGTCACCAGCGCGAGCCGCTCGGGCGTGGGCGTCCAGTCGAGCCAGCCGAGTTCGTTGTCCTGGCAGTAGACGTTGTTGTTGCCCTGCTGCGTGTGGCCGCGTTCGTCGCCTGCAAGCAGCATGGGCACGCCCTGCGACAGCAGCAGCGTGGCCAGCAGGTTGCGTTTCTGGCGCTCGCGCAGCGCCAGCACTTCCGCGTCGTCGGTCGGGCCCTCGGCGCCGCAGTTCCACGAGATGTTGTTGCTGCTGCCGTCGCGGTTGTCCTCGCCGTTGGCTTCGTTGTGCTTGTCGTTGTACGAGACGAGGTCGTGCAGCGTGAAGCCATCGTGCGCAGTGACGAAGTTGATGCTGGCGGTGGGCCGCTTGCCCGACCAGCCGTAGAGGTCTTCCGAGCCGGTGACGCGCCGGGCCAATTCGCCGACAAGTCCGCCATCGCCCTTCCAGAAGCCGCGCAGGCCGTCGCGGTAGCGGTCGTTCCATTCAGCCCAGCCCGGCGGGAAATTGCCCACCTGGTAGCCGCCGTGCCCCAGGTCCCACGGCTCGGCGATGAGCTTCACTCGGTTGAGCGTCGGGTCCTGGCCGATGGCGTCGAAGAAGCCGCCGAGGTTTTCCACCTTGCCCGACTCGCGCGCGAGCGCCGAGGCCAGGTCGAAGCGGAAGCCGTCCACGTGCATCTCCTCGGCCCAGTAGCGCAGCGAATCCATCACCAGCTGCAGCGCGTGCGGATGCTCGAGGTTGACGGTGTTGCCGCAGCCGGTGAAGTCGTCGTAGTAGCGGCGGTTCTCGGCGTTGACGATGTAGTAGGAGGCGTTGTCCACGCCGCGCATCGAGAGCGTGGGCCCGAGCTGGTTGCCCTCGCAAGTGTGGTTGTAGACCACGTCGAGGATCACCTCGATGCCCGCCGAGTGCAGCGTCTTCACCATGGTCTTGAACTCCTTCACCTTGCCTGAGGCGCTGTAGCGTGTTTCAGGCGCGAAGAAGGCCAGCGTGTTGTAGCCCCAGTAGTTGCGCAGACCGCGCTCCGAGAGGTGGCGGTCGTTGAGGAAGCCGTGCACCGGCAGCAGCTCGACGGTGGTGATGCCCAGGCGCTTCAGGTAGTCGACCACCGGCGCGCAGCCCAGCGCCGCATAGGTGCCGCGCAGCGCGGGCGGCACGTCGGGATGCGTCATCGTGAAGCCGCGCACGTGCATCTCGCAGATCACCATGTCCTGCCACGGGATCATGGGGCGGCGGTCGTCGCCCCAGGTGAAGGCGGTTTCGAGCACGCGGCCCTTGGGCATGAGCGGCGCGCTGTCGCGGCGGTCGAAGGACAGGTCCTCGCGCTTGCTGCCGACCGTGTAGCCGTAGAGCGCGTCGCCCCAGCGCAGCTCGCCAACCAGGTCTTTCGCATACGGGTCGAGCAGCAGCTTGTGGCCGTTGAAGCGGTGGCCCTCCTCCGGCTTGTAGGGGCCGTGCACCCGGTAGCCGTAGGCCTGGCCGGGGCGCGCCTCGGGCAGGTAGCAGTGCCATACGCCGTCGGTGCGGTCGCGCATCGGAATGCGCTGCAGCTCCTGGCGGCCCCGGTCGTCGAACAGGCACAGCTCGACCTTCTCGGCATGCTGCGAGAAGAGCGCGAAATTGACGCCCTCCCCGTCCCAGATGGCGCCGCGCGGATAGGGGCGGCCGGGCCAGACGGCCGTGATCGAGGGATTGGCGTTTTTGGATGTCATCCGATGGCGGGGTTGGAGCAGTGCGAAAGAGCGTCGCGGTCAGCGCGGCGGGCGGTCGTTGTCGTGGCGCGAGTACGGGCCCGCGCCAGTGACGGCCGGGGGCGAAGGCGGCGGTGGCGGCGCGGGCATGGGCGACGGCACCCTGGCGTCCCTGGCCTCCTTCGGCCACCAGCGCTCGATGCAGGATTTCGCCCAGTCCTTGCCCGCGAGCCCGAAAGCCAGGGCCAGCGCGAAGACCGCGCCCGCGAGGATCACCAGGAAGCTCTCGCGCACGATGTCGCCGCCCACCTTGACCTGGTCGAGCGCGATCAGGATCACGAAGACCATCACCGCATACTGCGCGGCCTTGGCGAACAGCGCCGCGTCCTGCATCTTCACGCCGCGGAAGTAGCTGGCCACCGCATCGCCGACGAAGCGCGCGAAGTAGGAGCCGAAGGCCAGCACCAGCAGCGCCACGAACACGTTGGGCACGAACCAGACGATGCGCCCCAGCAGGTCCGCGATGTAGCTCAGCCCCATGCCGTTGAAGGCGATGAGCAGCGACGCCAGGATCACCAGCCAGTAGGCCAGGATGCCGAACAGGCTGCTCGTGTCGCCCGCCAGGCCGCCCTGGCGCAGGAAGTTGTCGAGGCCGGCGCGTTCGGTCAGCACGTTGAAGTTGACGGCGCGCAGTGCCTTCGTCACCGCGAAGCGCGCCGCCTTGGCCACGAGCCAGCCGACGAGCACGACCACCAGCGCGACCAGCAGCCGCGGAATGAAGGCGCCGACCTGGTAGAGGATGGCGCGCAGCGGCTCCAGGTGAATGCCGAAGTTTTCCATGGTGGGACTTCCCTTGATTTCGCTAGGTTCGCTTGAGGTTGGCCAGGGGTTCGCGGCAGGTCGGCGACGGCATCAGCTGCGCCCCGGCTGGACCAGCGCGAGCACGCCGTGCAGCGGAACCTGCACCCAGTCGAGGCGGTTGCCGAGCTCGTAGCGCAGCTCGTAGAGGGCCTTCTCCAGCTCGAAGAGCGAGAGAAGCTCGCCGTCCATCGCCAGGCCGTAGCCGGCCAGGAAGGCTTCGCGCGTGGCCCGCTCCCAGGCGATGGCCGGGCCGGCGAGGCGCTCGGCCTCCTGCGGGCTCTGCGCCACGCGGCGCAGCGCCGACCAGCGCGCGTAATTGAAGGAACGCAGCATGCCCGCCACGTCGCGCAGCGGCGAACCCTTCATACGGCGCTCCTCGAAGCTGCGCGCGGGCTCGCCCTCGAAGTCGATGATGACGAAGTCGTTGTCCTTCACCAGCACCTGGCCGAGGTGGTAGTCGCCGTGGTAGCGGCTCCTGATGCCGCCGCCTTCGGCCGGGCGCTTCGCCTCGATGCCGGCGCGCAGCGCGGCGCCGGCGTCCAGCAGCGTGCGCGCATCGGCCTGGGCGGCTGGAGGCAGGAGCTCGAAGCGCTCGCGCAGCATTTCCAGCGTGGCGGCCGCGTCTGTCGCCGCGCGCGCCTTGAAGCCGGTGGCGTCGGACGCGGTGAGCGGTTCGGGGTCGAAGGCCGCTGCACCCGTTCGCGTGGCGAGCGCCTCGTGCAGCTCGGCGGTGCGCCGGCCCAGCGTGGCCATCAGGGCGAGGAAGCCGCCGTGCACCGCGGCCACTTCCGGCACCTCGCCGTCGGACGTGGCCACGTCGCGCAGGAAGCGTTCCAGGTAGCCCAGCGTGTAGTCCCAGCCGTCGCCCTGGTTGGCCACGTAGCGCTGCACCATCGCGAGCGTCATCGTGCGGCCGTCGGCCGCCATGTATTCCAGCGCGCCGAGCACCGGCACGCAGTGCGGATAGCGCGCCACCTCGGTGAGAAAGCGGCCCATCTCCAGCTCGGGGTTGATGCCTTCGTGCAGATGGCGGTAGCCCTTCAGGAAGAGCGTCTCGCCCAGCGTCACGACCGTGTTGCTGCTCACGCCGCTCGGTCGTCCGAAGGGCAGCGCGTCGATGTCCACCCCGGTCTCGGCGAAGGCGGCCGTCGGCCTGAAGACCAGCCTGCCGTTCGCCGTCGCCAGCTCCCCGCCCCGGCCGATGCTTCGCACCAGCTCGCGGCAGAAGGCCTCGTCGTAGAAGGCATCGCCCATCAGTCCGACCTGCGCCTGCTGGCGCACCTTGGCGAGCGCGGCTTGTGCCACGCCGGCCATGCGCTCCTCGTCGCGCTCCTCCCAGGCCAGCGCGAGCGGCATGAAGTAGGTGGCACCGCCGGGCGGGCCGTCGAGTTCGAGCAGCGGCAGCATCCAGCTCAGGCCGTTCACCTCCCACACGGCGTGGTCGGCCAGCCGGGCGCGCTGGATGGTCGTGCCCTTGGAGGCATACCAACGCTGGATCTCGATGTGGCGCGGCAGCGTCTCCAGTTCGAACTGGTTGCGCATGCGCTCCGACATGCCGATGCGCCACGGCATCACGCGGTCGCGGAAGAAGCTGGTCCAGCCGTCGAAGAGCACCAGCGTGGGCCATTCCTGCAGCGCCACGCCCTCCTGGTGCCAGCTCGGCGCATCGGCCTCGGCCGTGAGCTTGAACCAGTAGAAGCCGTACGAGGCGAGCGTGAGCAGGTACGGCAGCTCGCCGATGGGCGGGAACGGCGCGCGCCCCAGCATCTCGATGGGCACGAAGCCCTTGAACTCCGACAGGTCGAGCTCCACCGGCTGCGCCGCGCGCGAGAGGTTGAACACCGTGAGGATCACGTCGCTGTCGTACTCGCTCAGGTACGCGAGGATCTTGCGGTTGCCGGGCTTGAGAAAGCGGCGCCGTCCGCGGCCGAAGGCATGGCTGGTCTTGCGCACGGCCAGCATGCGCTTGGTCCAGTTCAGGAGTGAGCTGCTGTCGCGCGCCTGCGTTTCCACGTTGAGCGCCTCGTAGCCGTACAGCGGGTCCATGATCGGCTGCAGGTACAGGCGCTGCGGGTCGGCGCGCGAGAAACCGGCGTTGCGGTCGGGGTTCCATTGCATCGGCGTGCGCACGCCGTTGCGGTCGCCCACGAACACGTTGTCGCCCATGCCGATCTCGTCGCCGTAATAGATGATGGGCGAGCCCGGCATCGACAGCAGCATGCCGTTCATGAGCTTCACGCGGTCGAGGTCGTTCTCCATCAGCGGCGCCAGCCGCCTGCGGATGCCCAGGTTGATGCGGGCTCGCATGTCGGCCGCGTACATGGTGTACATGTAGTCGCGCTCCTTGCTGGTCACCATCTCCAGCGTGAGCTCGTCGTGGTTGCGCAGGAAGATGGCCCACTGGCAGCCCTCGGGAATGTCGGGCGTCTGCGCCATGATCTCGACGATCGGGTGCCGGTCCTCCTGCGCGATGGCCATGTACATGCGCGGCATCAGCGGGAAGTGATAGGCCATGTGGCATTCGTCGCCATCGCCGAAATACTCGCGCACGTCTTCCGGCCACATGTTGGCCTCGGCCAGCAGGAAGCGGTTCTTGTACTGCGCGTCGATGGCCGCGCGCAGCCGCTTGATCACCGCATGCGTCTCGGGCAGGTTCTCGTTGCTGGTGCCGTCGCGCTCCACCAGGTAGGGAATGGCGTCGAGCCGGAAGCCGTCAACGCCCATGTCGAGCCAGAAGCGCATGGTCTTGAAGATGGCCTCCATCACCGCCGGGTTGTCGAAGTTCAAGTCGGGCTGGTGGCTGAAGAAGCGGTGCCAGTAGTACTGCTTGGCGATCGGGTCCCAGGTCCAGTTGGAGGTCTCGGTGTCGGTGAAGATGATCCGCGTGCCCTGGTAGATCTGGTCGGTGTCGCTCCACACGTAGAAGTTGCGCTCGGGCGAACCGGGCGGCGCGAGCCGCGCGGCCTTGAACCACGGGTGGTCGCTGGAGGTGTGGTTGATGACCAGCTCCGTGATCACCCGCAGGCCGCGCTTGTGCGCCTCGGCCAACATCTCGCGGAAGTCGTCCAGCGTGCCGTACTGCGGGTGCACGTCCTCGTATTCGGAGATGTCGTAGCCGTCGTCGCGCAACGGCGAGGGATAGAACGGCATCAGCCAGATGGTGTTGACGCCCAGCTCTTTCACGTAGTCGAGCTTGGCGGTGACGCCCTTGAAGTCGCCCATGCCGTCGTTGTTGGAGTCGAAGAAGGCCTTGACGTTGAGCTGGTAGATCACCGCGTCGCGATACCACAGCGGATCGTCGCTGTTGTCGATCTCGACGGTCTCTAGCGCGATGTGGGAGACGGGTGCATTCATGGGCGTGCGACCTCACAGGAAGTAGTCGAAGTCGCGCTCGTCGCCATGGCGCCTGCGGACCACGAAGATGTGGGCGGGCACGCTGCGCGGATCGAGCCGCACGTAGTGCCAGTCGCCCTGCCAGAGAAAGCGCTGCCCGCTGAGCAGGTCGTGCATCTGGAAGGCACGCGAGGGCGGGCTCACGCCGACGCTGGCGGGCTCCAGGCCCACCCAGCCTTCCTGCACGTTGTGCGGGTCGAGGTTGACCACCGTCACCACCACGTTGGCGCCGTCGGCCGAGCTCTTCGCATAGGCCATCAGCTGCGGGTTGTCGATGTGCAGGAAGCGCAGCGTGCGGTCCCACTGCAGGGCCGGGTTCTCGTGGCGGATGCGGTTCACCCGCGCGATGAAGGGCGCGAGGCTCGCGGGGTCGTCGTGGTTCCAGTGGCGCAGCTGATATTTTTCGGAATCCAGGTATTCCTCGCTGCCGGGGCTGCGCGGCAGGTGCTCGCGCAGTTCGTAGGCCGGCCCGTAGATGCCGTAGTTGGCCGAAAGCGTGGCGGCCAGCACCAGCCGCGACATGAACACGGCCGGCTCGCCCGACTGCAGCTGCTCGTGCAGGATGTCCGGCGTGTTGGGCCAGACGTTGGGCCGGAAGTAGTCGATGCCGGGCTCGGTCGACAGCTCGGTGAAGTAATCCTGCAGCTCTTCCTTCGTGGTTCGCCAGGTGAAGTAGGTGTACGACTGCGAGAAGCCCAGCTTCGCCAGCCGGTGCATCACCTTCGGCCGCGTGAAGGCCTCGGCGAGGAAGATCGCGTCGGGGTGCTCGCGCTTCACCTCGCCGATGGCCCACTCCCAGAACGGGAAGGCCTTGGTGTGCGGGTTGTCCACGCGGAAGATGCGAACGCCCTGCCCGACCCAGTGGTCGATCACGCTCCTGAGCTCGGCCCACAGCGCGCGCCAGCTCTCGCACTCGAAGTTGAAGGGATAGATGTCCTGGTACTTCTTCGGCGGGTTCTCGGCATACTGCACCGTGCCGTCGGGCCGCCAGCGGAACCAGTCGGGATGCGCCTTCACGTAGGGGTGGTCGGGCGCGCACTGGAAGGCGATGTCGAGCGCGATCTCCAGGCCGTGCTCCGAGGCGCGCGCGAGCAGGCGCCGGAAGTCTTCCTCGGTGCCCAGCGCGGGCAGGATCGACTTGTGCCCGCCCTCCTCCGCGCCGATGGCCCACGGGCTGCCCACGTCGCCGGGGCCGGCCTCCAGCGAGTTGTTGGGGCCCTTGCGCTGCACGCGGCCCACGGGGTGTATCGGCGGAAAGTACAGCACGTCGAAGCCCATTTCCGCGATGGCCGGCAGCCGCGCCTCGACGTCCCTGAAGGTGCCGTGCACGCCGGGCTCGGTACCCGTCGAGCGCGGGAAGAGTTCGTACCAGGTGCTGAAGCGCGCACGCTCGCGCTCCGCCACAAGCGGCATCTCGACCGGATGGCGCACCGCGTGACGGCGGTCTGGATGGCGCCGCGCAAGGACGGCGTATTCGTCGTCCAGCGCGAGCGCCTTCAGGGCGGCGAGATCGGCCCCTGGATTGGCGGCGTTCGCATCGAGCTCCGTGGCCCAGCGCTGGAGGACGGTGCGGTCATCCCCCTGCGCCCGCGTGGCGGCCGCGGCGATCTCCAGCGCACCGACCTGCGCCGCCACGCGCACGTCGGCCAGCTCCACGCGCCGCGTCATCTCGTGGCGCCAGGATTCGAAGGGGTCGACCCAGGCGACGGCGGTGTACACATAGCGGCCCGCCGACGGCGGCGAGAAGCCGGCCTCCCACACGTCGTTGCCCAGCGGCTTCATCGGCACTTCGCGGAACTCGGCCTGCTCCTGCGCGCGCCAGCACAGCTGCACGCGCAGCACGTCGTGGCCATCGGTGAAGCAATGGGCGTGCACCGTCACGCGTTCGCCGGCCACGCACTTGGCGGCGAACCGGCCGTTGTCGATGCTGGGCAGGACCGCGTCGATGACCGCACGGACATCGCCGTGCCCTGCGTCAGCCTCGGGGCTGCTGCTCGCGGTGGCAGCGTGCCGGGTCGAGAAAATGTTCTTCATGAGGGCCGGTGCTCCAGGATCAGCGTGGACAGCGGCGGCAAGGTGAGGCACACCGATTGCCTGCGTCCGTGGGAACCCACGGGCGCCGCCTCGACGCCCCCGAAATTGCCCCAGCCCGAGCCGCCGAACTCGGTGGCATCGGTGTTGATCACCTCGCACCAGCGCCCGCCCAGCGGCACGCCCAGCAGGTAGTTGGTGCGCGGCACCGGGGTCATGTTGCTCACGGCCAGCAGCGGCGGGCTGCCGTCGCCGGCCTTGCGCAGGAAGGCGAGCACGCTCAGGTCGGCCTCGTCGGCCGCCAGCCACTCGAAGCCCGCGGAAGAAAAGTCGAGCCGGTGCAGCGCCGGCGATGCGCGATAGACGCGGTTGAGCTGCGCCACCAGGCGCTGCAGCCCGGCGTGGCCTTCGAGCCCGCACACCCACCATTCGAGCTCGCCGTCGTGCGTCCACTCGCGGCGCTGGCCGAACTCGCCGCCCATGAACAGCAGCTTCTTGCCCGGATGCGCCCACATGAAGCCGTACAGCGCGCGCAGGTTGGCGAACTGCTGCCAGTTGTCGCCGGGCATCTTGCCCAGCAACGAGCCCTTGCCGTGCACCACCTCGTCGTGCGAGAACGGCAGCACGAAGTTCTCGTGGAAGGCATACACCAGCGAGAAGGTCAGCTTGTGGTGGTGGTACTTGCGGTGCACCGGCTCTTCCTTCATGTAGGCGAGCGTGTCGTGCATCCAGCCCATGTTCCATTTCTCGCCGAAGCCCAGGCCATCCATGTCGGTGGGGCGCGAAACGCGCGGCCAGGCAGTCGACTCCTCGGCCACGGTGAGCGTGTCGGGATGCTCGCGGTAGACGGCGCGGTTCAGGGTCTGGAGGAAGTCGATGGCCTCCAGGTTCTCGCGGCCGCCGTGGCGGTTGGGAACCCAGCCGCCATGGCCGCGCGCGTAGTCGAGGTAGAGCATCGACGCCACCGCGTCCACCCGCAGGCCGTCGACGTGGTACAGGTCGAGCCAGAAGAGGCCCGACGACACGAGAAAGCTGCGCACCTCGGGACGGCCGTAGTTGAAGATGCTCGAGTTCCACTCCGGGTGGAAGCCCTGGCGCGGGTCGGCATGTTCGTAGAGATGCGTTCCGTCGAAGTACGCGAGCCCGTGCTCGTCGGTCGGAAAGTGCGACGGCACCCAGTCGAGCAGCACGCCGATGCCCTGCTGGTGCAGGTGGTCGACGAGGTACATGAAGTCCTGCGGCGAGCCGAAGCGCGCGGTGGGCGCGAAGTAGCCGGTGGTCTGGTAGCCCCACGAACCGTAGAAGGGATGCTCGGTCACGGGCATCAGCTCCACGTGCGTGAAGCCCATCTCGTTCGCGTAGGCCGCGAGGCGGTGCGCGATCTCGCGGTAGCCGAGGAAGTGGCCGTCTTCGCGGCGCCAGGAGCCCAGATGCACCTCGTAGACCGACATCGGCGCATCGAGCGCATTGCGCGGGGCGCGCTGCGCCATCCATTCCCCGTCGCCCCATTGGTACGAAAGCTCGCAGATGCGCGAGGCCGTGGCGGGCGGCAGCTCGGCGGCGAAGGCGACAGGGTCTGCCTTGTCGACCGTGTAGCCGCCGTGGCGCGAGCGGATGCGGTACTTGTAGGTCTGGCCGATCGCGGCATTCGGGACATGGCCGCTCCAGATGCCGGTGCTCTCGGAGTCGGACTGAAGCGGATCGGCGTCGCCGGACCAGTAGTTCCAGTCGCCGACCACCGAGACCGATTCCGCGTTCGGCGCCCAGACCGCGAACCTGGCGCCGCCCTCCGTGTCCGGATGGCAGCCCAGCAGGTCGTACAGCCGGGAATGGGTTCCCTCGCGGAAAAGGTAGGCGTCTCGCCCGCTCTGGCGTTGTTCGTTCGACGGCACCGGCGCTCCTTCGTTGAAGACCAGCGGAACACGGCGCATCGAGGACCGACCCCGGCTGCTTGCGCGTTCTCGCCTGACCTGAGCCAATTTGCGAGCGCCGCAGGTGCCGTGGTTACGGTCTGCGCCCATTCGCCTTGTCGGAGAGCTGCCCGTATCGGCGGAAGCCTGGGCCAATGGCCGGCAGGCAGGACCAGGCCTACAGCCGGGCGCGCCGGCGATTGCTAAAAAGGAGTGCCCCAAGCCACGATGGAACCCATGACCGACCTCGATGCCTCCGCGCTCGCGCTGATCGAAAGCTGTTCGCAGGCTTCGCTCGAACTTCTGGAACGCAATCTCACGCCGCACGGCATCCTCGCGGCCGCCCGGACGGAGGCTGCCGAAGCCCGCCGCTACACGCGCATCTTCGGTCGCGACGCCGCGATATGCGTGATGGCGATGTGCGGCAGCGGCGTGCCCGCGCTGGAGCAAGGCGCGGTGGCGAGCCTCGATGCGCTCGCTGCGCAGCAGGCGGCCAACGGGCAGATTCCGAAATACGTGGACCCGGAAGGCCGGGACGCCGACTTCTGGTACCTGGGCTGCATCGATGCAACCCTGTGGTGGCTGATCGCCGTGGACCACGTGCGCCGCCATGGGCAGGTCGGCCCCGCGCACTGGGAAAGAGAAACGGGCCGGGCGGTGCAATGGCTGCTCGCGCAGGAACACCAGCACTTCCGGCTGCTGCAGCAGAACGAGGCCAGCGACTGGGCCGACATCATGCCCAGGTCAGGCTATGTGCTCTACACCAACGCGCTCTGGTACGAGGTCAAGCGCCGCTTCGCGCTGGACCACGCGGAGGCGACGCAGTACCACTTCAACCACCTGTTCAATCCCTTCCAGCGCGACCTGCCCGAATACCACCGCGCGCGGCTGCTGAGGCACTACGCGCGACGCGGCAGGCGCGACCCAGGGATGTACTTGAGCTTCGTCAACCTGGCCGTGGTCGGCGACGAGGGCGACGTGTTCGGCAACGTGCTGGCCGTGCAGAGCGGGCTGGCGGACGCGGACATGGCACGCCGCATCGTGGACACCATCGAGCGAGCGCATGCGGGCGAGCCGTATCCGGTGCGTGTGGTGCTGCACCCGCTGCCGCGACAGCACGACCTGTGGCGGGCCTACATGGGGCGCCACAGGCAGAACATCGTGCACCAGTACCACAACGGCGGCATCTGGCCCTTCGTGGGCGGCTTCTGGGTGATGGCGCTCGCGAAGCTGGGTGCCGGCGACATGGCCTGGTCCGCACTCGTGCGGCTCGCCGAAGCCAATGCGCTCGACGACTGGCGCTTCACCGAATGGTTTCACGGCCGCACGCTGGCGCCCATGGGCATGGCGGGTCAGAGCTGGAATGCCGCGACCTTCCTGCTGGCCCGGCGGGCCTTGCTGGGCGGCGAAGCGGCCTGGTGAAGAGCGGCCTCACACGGACGCGACGCTTGCTTCGAGCGAAGGCGTTGCGCCCTCCTGCGAGTCGTGAACGGGCGCACAGCGCTCCAGCAGCAGGTACAGCACCAACCCGCCAGCCAGCGGAACGAGGTAGTACAGCGCGCGGTACGCGAGCACGGCCCCCATCAGCGCGCCCTGCTTCACCGTGCCCGACAGCAAGGCGAGGTACACCGCCTCCAGCACGCCAAGGCCGGCCGGGATGGGCGTGAGCACGCCCACGATGGATGCCGCGAGCAGCACGCTCAAGGTGGTCGCGTACGGCACCTGCCGGCCCAGCAGCAGGTACATGGCTGCGCCCATCAGCGCCCAGTTCGTCGCGGAAAGCACCAGCTGCGTCGCCGCGATGCGCGCGCCCGGCAGGCGAATGCGCCTGCCCCTGATCACCCATTCGCGCCTGCGAGAGACGGCGCATGCCACCACGTAGCCCAGCGCCAGCAGGATCATCGCCAGGCCCAGCGTGCGAAGAGCGCCCTGCCCGATGTGCGCCTGCCTCGGCGGCTCGATGACGCCGGCCGCGAACAGGCCGCCGGCCAGCAGCCCGTAGCCGAGCCAGTTGGTCGCGAGGCTGAGGCCGACGATCTGGGCGACGGTGGCTTCGTCGAGCCCGGCACGCGCATAGAGGCGCGCACGCATCCCGATGCCGCCGACCAGCGACCCGAGATTGAGGTTGAACGCATAGCTCGTGACCGCGATGGCCCAGGTGCGCCCGTAAGAAAGCCGGTGGCGCAGGTGGCGCCTGCCGATCAGGTCGAAGCAGCCGTAGAGCGCATGGCTGGCGGTGGCGAGGCCGAGCACGGCGAGCAGCAGCCATGGCGAATAACGATGCAGCGCATGCCAGGCGCCAGCCCAGTCGACCTTGTTCACGTGCGACAACAGCAGGGCCAGCACGGCCACGCCCAGCAGCGGCAGCGCCCATCGCCGGCAGCGCTGCCATGTGGTCGGGCCGGCTGCGGGCCGGGAACTCATCGCGGCCACCGGTTCAGTGCGAGTCCTGCTTGCCGCGTTGCTTTTCGGGATCGGGGGGCGCGTCGGCCTTCTCGGGCGTCTTGTGCTCGGCTTCGCCCTTGTCGTGGAGCTTCCTGTTGGTCACCTGCTTCATCAGCTCCTCGCCCTCGATGTCACGACCATCGCTGGGCACGGACTCTTCCTGGGTGACTTCGGGCTCTTCACGCTTGGTGGATTGCCTGGCGGGATTCGGCTTCTGCGACATGGATGGCTCCTCGGGCTCTGTGCGTGCACCGAGTCTTCGGTGTTCGCGACAGCCGCGCCGCCATCCGCGGACGACGGCGGGTGCAGGACATTTGCCATACCCCGAATGCGCTGCGAGCCGCGCGGTGTCGGCATAGGCCGACATGGCCGCGCGCCGTCTGTCCTCAAGGCTTGCGGGCCGTGCGATCTAGTCTGCTCGCAGACGAAGACATCGCGTGCCGCCTTGCATTTTTCCTTGCATGCACACGCTCCAAGCCGCAGGAATGCCAGCCCAGTGACGACGACCGCTCCCACCCCCACCATCACAGTTCCCGCCGGCGTCCCCGGCACCAGCGCACCATCTCCCGCGTCGACGCCGCACCGATGGATGTTCATCCGCGCCGGTGGCCTCGACCAGGTGGTGTTTCGCAGCGGCCAGGACATCGCGCACATCGCCGAGCTCGACCAGAAGTTGTGGGTTGCGCTCGCCTGCCCCACGCGCGGCATCGATTTCGACTCGCGCACGCTCGACCTGATCGACACCGACGGCGACGGCCGGGTGCGCCCGCCGGAAGTCATCGCGGCCTGCCGGTGGGCCTGCGAACGGCTGCGCAGCGCCGACGCGCTGCTCGAGGGCGGCGGCACGCTGTCGCTGGACGACCTCGACGACAAGGGCGCCGCGGGCGCCGACCTCGCGAAGGAAGGCCGGCGCATCCTCGACCTGCTCGGCAAGAAAGACTCGAACACGCTGACGCTCGCCGACATCTCCGACCGCAGCGAATGGCTGGCGGCCATGCGCTTCAACGGCGACGGCGTGGTCACGCCCGACACCGCCTCCGACGAAGCGCTGCGCGCGACCATCGGGGAAGCAATGCGCACCCACGGCAGCACGCCCGACCGCCACGAGAAGAAACCCGGCCTCGATCGCGCGCGCGCCGAAGCCTTCATGGCCGACGCGAAGGCGATGCGCGACTGGTACGCGCACGCCGAGAGCCACGAGGAAGTGTTGCTGCCGCTGGGCGACCGCACGCTGGCCGCCACCGAGGCGCTTCGTGCGGTAGCGGCCAAGATCGACGATTTCTTCGCGCGCTGCCGCGTCGCCGCCTATGACGTGCAGGCGGTGGCGGCGCTCAATCCTTCGCCCGAGGCCTACGACGCGCTTTCGGGTCACACGCTGGACGTGGGCGCGCAGCCCATCGCCGAACTGCCGCTGGCGCCAATCACGCCCAGCCGCTCGCTGCCCTTGCGCGGCACGAGCCTGAACCCGGCCTGGGCCGATGCGATGGCCGTGTTCGCGCGCGACACGGTCGCGCCGCTGCTCGGCGAGCGCGACGCGCTGGAGGAAGAGCAATGGCAATCGCTGCGCCACCAGCTCGCGCCCTGCGAGGCGTGGATCGCATCGCGTCCGGCCAATGCGCTCGCCGGCCTGTCGCGCGACCGCATTGACGCGCTGCTTTCGACGCACGACGCCCTCCTCGCGCTCATTGCCGAGGACGAGGCGGCCGAGCAGCACAACAAGCTGCTGGTCGACCTGGAGAAGCTGCTGCGCCTGCAGCGCGACCTGCTGGTGCTGCTGCACAACTTCGTGTCGTTCAAGGCCTTCTACCAGCGCGAAGGCGCCATCTTCCAGGCCGGCACGCTCTACCTCGACGGACGCAGCTGCGAGCTCACGGTGCAGGTGCAGGACACCGCCCGGCACGCCACGCTGGCGGGCCTGGCCAAGACCTGCCTCGCGTACTGCGACTGCACGCGCCAGGGGCAGAAGATGAGCATCGTCGCGGCCTTCACCGCGGGCGACGTCGACTTTCTCTTCGTGGGGCGCAACGGCGTGTTCTACGACCGCCAGGGCCGCGACTGGGACGCCACCATCACCAAGCTGATCGAGAACCCCACGAGCGTCGCGCAGGCCTTCTTTGCGCCCTACAAGAAGTTCGTGCGCCTGATCGAGGAGCAGGTCGCCAAGCGGGCCGCGGCCAGCGAGGCCGGTTCGCAGGGCGCGCTGCAGTCGCTGGCAGGCCGGGTCGCCACGGCGGACCAGGCTGCGGGCGCGGATGCCGCGAAGCCACCGGCCCGGCCGGGCGTGCCGCCGGCCGGCAGCCGCATCGACGTGGGCACCGTGGCCGCGATCGGGGTGGCGTTGGGCAGCATCAGCGCCGTGCTGGTCGGCATCTTCGGCAAGTTCATCGACCTGGGGCAGTGGATACCGGTGGCGCTGGCCGGCATCGTCATCGCGATCTCGGGGCCCAGCATGCTGATCGCCTGGCTGAAGCTTCGCCAGCGCAGCCTGGGGCCGATCCTCGATGCGAGCGGATGGGCCATCAACGGCCGCATGAAGGTGAGCGTGCGGCTCGGGGGCATGCTGTCGCAGACCGCGCGCGTGCCTCCGGGCGCGAAACGCATTGCTCCCGATCCCTATCGCGAACGGCATGGCCTTGCGGGCGCGCTGGCCGCCGCCTGCATCGTGGGCGCCGTGGCGCTGCTGGCCTGGCGCATGGACTGGCTCGACGACAGGCTGCCGACGCGGCTGCAGCACGACCCCGTGGCCACGTCGGCGCCGGGCGCCTGAATGGCCATGTTGCTTCTTTACACCCACCGATCGACCAGTAGTAGTCCAAAGCATTCACATTCATACTGTTGCGCAGGACAATTGAAAACAGATCGCAACTGGCGAGCTGTGCCGTTGCCTCCTCTTTGACCCGCAGTTTCAGGAATACCGATCGACTTCATGGAACACCGGCTGGACTGGACCCTTGCTGCCTGCGCCCGGATTCTCCGGCCGGTGGTCAGGCTTGCGCTCGCCATGGGGGTCAAGCATCCGCACCTCGAAGAACTGCTTCGCGACCTGCTGATCGAGGAAGCCCAGCGCAGCTGGCGCAAGCAGGGCGTGCCGAACCCCAACCTGAGCCAGCTTTCGGTGACGACCGGCCTCAATCGCAAGGCGGTGACGGCCAAGGTCAGGGCAACTACCGATCCCCTGCCCCACACCGAACTGTCGGCAGCGGCCAAGACATTCACGTTGTGGCTGCAGATGCTGACGCAGGATGACGCCTACCGGCGCCTTCCCATCACCGCGGGCCACGACGCCCCCTCCTTCGAGGCCGTCGCGCGCATGAGCAGCCGCGGCAACGTGCATCACCGCACCATCCTCGACGAGCTGGTGCGGCTGAACATGGTGAGCGAGGACGAGGACAAGGGCGTGGTCGAACTCACGACGGATGGTTTCGTACCGGTGGAAGACCTGCAGTCGATGCTGGCCTTCCTGGGCGACAACGGGCGGGACCATCTGCTGTCGGCCGTCGCCAACACGCTGGGCGAGGAGCCCAGGATGCTCGAGCGCGCGGTGTACGCGCGCGGGCTCACGCTTGCGGAATGCGAGCAGATCCAGCGGCTCGTGCGCGAGCGCTGGACGGTGCTGCATCACGAACTGGCGCAGGAGATGTCGCGGGCGGTCGAGGAGGCCCCCGCCGGTGCGAAGGCACGCATCCGGGTCGGCATCTACACGTACTACGAAGACGAACGGGCCGAGCGGGCGCCAGCGCCGCCTCCTTCAGAAAGCGAGCCCAAGCCATGAGCACGATGAAGACGCCTCGCCGACTCCTGCTCGGCCTCATGTCCGCCAGCTTCATGGCCCTGCTGCTGTCGTGCGGCGGGGGCGGAGGTGGTGGTGGCAGCGGTTCGATTTCGGGCCTCGGGCTGGGCACGGGCGGCACGTCGACGGCGGCAGGCACGGGAGGCGACTCCACCGGCACGGGAACCGGTACTGGAACAGGCTCGGGGAATACGGGCACCGGAGGATCGGGAACCGGCACTACCGGGGATGCGGGCAGCGGCACAGGCACAAGCTCTGGCACTGGTGGCACGGGCGGTACAGGCAGCGCGGGCGGCACGAGCGGCGACACCGGTGGAGGCACGAGCACCGCCGGCAACAGCAACACCGACGGCTCCGGCGTGGGTTCCGGCGGCACCGGCGTGACCGCGGACGCGGCCGGCATCGGCGCGGCGGACGGCCTGGGCAGCATCATCCTCAACGGGCTGCGCTACGACACCGACAGCGCCACCTTCACGATCGAAGACGCGACGGAGCTGCAGATCGGCATGAGCGCGCGCGTGGCCGGCAAGGTCGACGCCAACTTCAGCAGCGGCATCGCCAACCAGGTCGTGTCTGCGGCCGAGTTGAGGGGTGCGGCGTCGAACGTCGATGTTCCTGGCGGCACCTTCGTCGTGATGGGCATCGGCGTCAGCGTCGATTCGGCCACCGTCTGGGCCGATGCCAACGGCCTTTCGGACGTCAAGGCAGGCAACGTCATCCAGGTCTGGGGCCTGCCCGGCGCGCCAGGCACGCTGCGCGCGACGCGCATCCAGATCGCGCCTTCCCTGACCGATCCGCTGGCCACGGGCGCGGTGCAGAACCTCGACAAGGCGCGCAAGAGCTTCACGCTGGGCCAGCTGACGGTCGACTACAGCGCGGCGGCCTTCACGGGGCTGGACGCGTCGTCGCTCGCCAATGGCATCGTCGTGCGGGCCCGGGGCACCGCGGCGCCGGTCGGCGGCGTGCTCGCGGCCACCAAGGTCCAGGGCTGGTACGCCATTCCGACGAACGACGGCGTCGCGGTCCAGCTGGCTGGCGTCATCACCGACTTCGTCTCGCGCGGCTCGTTCAAGGTGCTGGGCACGCCGGTCGACGCGACCAACGCGCAGATCAACGGCGGGCCCGCGGGCTCGCTCGGCAACGGCGTGAAGGTCGAGGTCGACGGGTTCATGTCGGGCGGCGTGCTGGTGGTGAAGAAGCTGCGCGTCCGCAATGTGCCGGGTACGGGCGGGCCGGCCTCCTTCACCGTGATCGGCGCCATCGGCGGGTTCAATCCTCCCGCCAGCTTCAGGGTGCGCGGCCAGCCCGTGGACGCCAGCGGAGCCGTCTTCGAGAACGGGACCATTTCCGACCTGCGCAACGGCCAGAAAGTCACGGTCGTGGGCGACCGGGTGGTCGACGGCGTGCTGATCGCGCAGCACGTCACGTTTTCGCCCTGAAAACGAGAAATTTTTCACGAAATAACTTCTCGACAAGGTCAAGTGGCAGGAGTACAACTAAATGACTAGTGTGAAAAAGTCACATTTAAAGCTCCTATGCCACAGCAACCTCTTGACGAACGGAAATCGTGTTTCCGCGGCGTTCCGCCCGCGGTAACGCTGTTACACGTCCGGGGGCGGCATCCGGGATGGGCGCTGCGATGCGGGCACCCGCCCGCAGTTCTTTCCCAATGCTCGATGTGCACCAACGGTGCAGACGGGAGCATGTATGCCGCTCACTCTCCTCCTCCGGCTTCTGCACGAGAAGCTTCCGGTCACGCTCACGGCTGAACCGGACATCAGGCACGCCTCGGTCCTGATGGCCACGGGACTGGTCGAGGCCGAGTTCCACCTTGACCACTTCGGCTATCAGCAGTACGAGAGCGCGGTGGTGTTCGCGATCACGGAAGAAGGACACGCGGAAATCGCCAGCCTGCGAGACGGTGGCGCCGCGATCGCGCTCGAGGACCAGAAGTGGCCCGTCATGCCCCTGGACTACCTGCGCAAGATCGGACACTCGGTCTTCCCGCTGCGCATCGACGACCCGGAGGAGATCAACTCCGTCGCGGTGCTGAACGCGGCGGGCATGGTGGAAGCCACCCTGCCCTCGCCCTGCCGGGCCAGGCAGAACCCGCAGAAATTCAGGCAGGCGGTCGTCCTTCGGGTCACCCCGCTGGGGCGTACCGCGCTGGTCGAGCGCCGGGCCTGAAATCCTGGAACGAGGTTCCGCCGTTTTGCACTGAACGGGTACCCGCAACTGGCGGGCCCTCCACCGCCGCACTGGTCAGCCCTCCTCGACAGCCAGTTGAAAACACCCCCGGCGGACACAAATGCAACTAAATGAAACAAAGGTCACAAACTTGCGATACGCCTGCGGCCTCATTGATTTTGACTACCAAAGTAGTAATGTGAAACCTTCACATACATCCCTTTCAGGCGCGAGGAGTGAATTCCAAAATGACACCGCTCGATTTCGCCCGCAGCAGCCGCCCCGCGGCCCGCGCCGCGTGATGCACCTCGCGCCCGGGACTGTTCTCCATGCTGGCCCACACCGCCGCCACTCCCGACGCCGACACCAGCGTCGCCGCGGATGCGCTCATGGTGTCGCGCATGCGGCTGGTGCTTTCGGTATCGGCGCTGCTGGCGGTCGTCGTTGACGCAGGGGACCACCGCGAACACGTCCACGGCGCCGTCTGGCTGGCCTTCTGCGGCTATGTGCTGCACAGCCTGCTGGTGTACGCATGCACGCGAATGGGCAGCCCGTATTTCAAGGGCAAGGTCATCCACTGGTCCGACGTGCTGTGGTTCACGCTCATCCTCTTCGTGACCGACGGCGTACAGAGCCTTTTCTTCCTCTTCTACTTCTTCGCGATCCTCACCTCGGCCTTCCGCTGGGGCTTCGAGGAAGGCGCGCGCGTGACGGTCGCGTCGGTCGCCTCCTTCGCTGCCTGCGGCCTCGCCACGCGCACCGGCTACGACGCACCCCAGCTGCTGATGCGCAGCACCTTCCTGCTGGCGCTCGGGCACATGATCGTGCACTGGGGCGGCTCCAAGCTGGGCCTGCAGCGCCGCCTCGCCCTGCTGGGCGACGTCAGCCAGCTGTCGAATCCGCGCTTCGGCGCCGGCCGCACCATCGCCCGCACGATGGAAAGAACGCTGGCCTTCTTCCGGGCCAGCCACTGCATCCTGCTGACGCGCGACACCTCCACCGGCAACTGGATCCTGCGCACGCTGCGCAAGAACGACGCCTGCGAGCACGTCAGCGTCGAGACCATCGGCCGCATCGCCGAATCCCCGCTCATGGCGCTGCCGGCGGACCACACAGTGCTGTGCAACCGCCTGCCCTGGCCCCTGAACCGGCTGTACGCCCAGAGCCACGTCTTCGAAGCCGGCGCGCGCGGATGGCGCATCGAGGACGAGGAAGGCGCCCAGCGCTGCGAAGCCCTCACGGCGATGCTGGAGGCGCGCGCCTTCATCAGCGCCCCGCTGCCGATGCGGCTGGGCGAAGGCCGCGTCTTCGTGTCGTCGCGCGACGGGCTCTTCAACAAGTCGGACGCCCTCTTCCTCACGCACCTCATGGAACAGATCTTCCCGATCATCGAAACCATCGAGGTGCTCGACCGCATGGCCTCCGAGGCCGCCACGGCGGAGCGCCTGAAGTTCGCGCTCGACCTGCACGACACGGCCGTGCAGCCGTACATCGGCCTGCGCATGGGCCTGTGCGCGCTGCGCAAGAAGGCCACCGCCGACAACCCGCTGAGCGAAGACCTCGAGAAGCTCGCGGGCATGGCCGACGGCGTCATCGCCGACCTGCGCCGCTTTGCCGGCGAAGTCAGGCAAGGCACCAACAGCTCCGACGGCCTCGTGCTGCCGCAGCTGCATCGCCAGGCCGCGCGCATCAAGGGCCTCTACGGCATCGACATCGCCGTCGCCGTCGACGGCCCGCTGCACCTGGACGACCGGATGAGTGCCGAAGTGCTGCAGCTCGTGGGCGAAGGCCTCAACAACATCTGCAAGCACACCCAGGCGCGCCGCGGCAGCGTGCGCCTGGCCTGCAGGAACGGCCGGCTGCACGTGCGCATCGAGAACGAGGCCTGCGAAGACAGCTTCACACGCTTTCGGCCCCACTCCATCACCGAACGCGCCGCGGCCCTCGGCGGGCGCGCGCAGGTCCGCCAGTGCGAGAGCGGCGGCACCGCCGTGCTGGTGGAAATCCCGATCTGAGAAAGAACGACGACAACACCCCAGGCAGCAAGCACTGCACGAAAGAAACACAAGCCCAAGCCAAGTCAAGGAGCCAACCATGCAACCAGCCACCCACCCCATCGGCGTCCTGCTCGTGGACGATCACCAGACCATGCTCTGGGGCCTGTCCAGGCTGATCGACGGGGAGCATCCGCGCATGAAGGTGGTCGGCACGGCCTGCTGCTGCGAAGACGCCGTGGCGACCTCGGAAAGCCTCGCGCCCGACGTCATCGTGCTCGACCTGGACCTCGACGGCCACAGCGCCCTCGACATCCTGCCCAGGCTGGTGTCCAACGAGGTGTCGCGCGTCATGGTGCTCACGGGTGAACGCGAACAGCGCACGCTCGACCTCGCCGTGCTGCAGGGCGCACGCGGCGTGATGCGCAAGGACGCACCCGCGCAGCAGGTGATCGATGCCATCGAGCGCGTCCACAACGGCGAGCTCTGCATCGACGCGCAATCCATCGGCCGCGTCTTCTACGAGCTGACGGCCGTGAAGAAGCAGCCGAAGATCGATCCGGAAGTCGTCAGGCAGTCCAGCCTGACGCACAAGGAGCGCGAGATCATCCACACCGTGGTAACCGGCAGCGGCGCATCGAACAAGGCGCTGGCCGCGAAGCTCTTCGTCACCGAGCACACGCTGCGCAACCACCTCACGTCGATCTACCAGAAGCTCGGCGTGGGCAACCGCCTCGAGCTGTACATCTATGCGGTGAAGCACCAGCTCGACGCTGCCGCACACTGAAGAAAAGAGGAAAGCCAAAAGCCCTGTGCGCCGGAGACGGCGCACAGGGCTTTTTAATCAGCTGGCGAAAGCGCTCAGGTCCCGTTGAGCATCGGCATGATCATCCGGATGATGCGGATAGCCGCCGGCGTCAGGATCACCAGTGAAATGCACGGGAAGATGCACAGCACCAGCGGCAGCAGCATCTTGGTGGGCACCTTGGCCGCCAGCTCCTCGGCGCGCACGTGGCGCTTGTGGCGCAGGTCCTCGGAGAACACCCGCAGCGATTCGCCGATGCTGGTGCCGAAGCGGTCCGCCTGGGTCAACATGGTCGCGAAGGTGCCGATCTCCTCCACGCCCGTGCGCAGCGCCAGGTTGCGCAGCGACTTCTCGCGCGTGGCGCCGGCGCGCATCTCCAGGTTGGTCCAGTGCAGCTCCTGCGCCAGCGCGGCGCTCTTGACCTGGATTTCCTCAGTGACCTTGACCAGCCCGGCATCCAGCCCGAGCCCGGCTTCCACGCAGACGAGCATCAGGTCGGCGGCGTCCGGAAAGTTCTCGAAGATCTCCCGACGGCGCGAGCGGATCATCAGGCGCAGCACCAGGTTGGGCAGGTAGCAGCCGGCCAGTGCCGCCACGGCGAGCCACAGCAGCATCACCGTGCTGTCTTCGGCCGCGCCCGTCGCCCTGAGTCCGACGTACGTCAGCGCGGCAAGGCCCAACGGCAGCAGCGTCTTCATGCCGAAGTACACGAGGTAGGCGTCCGGATGGCGGATGCCTGCGTTCAGGAAGCGCACGCGCAGCGGCGACAGCTCGGCATCGTTGGTGGGCGACGAAAGCTGCGCGAATGGCCCGACGATCTTGACGGCCTTCTCGGTCCAGGCCGACTTGCCCGCCGGCATTGCTACCGCCTGCAGGCGCTGCTCGGTGCGGGTCGGGGACAGCCAGACGGCCATTCCGAGGATTGCCAGCGACACAGCCACGAAAACGAGGATGGGAAACAGCATGGTCATGGCTCTTCTCCTTCAGACGCGGATCTTCACGATCTTCCACAGCAGCACGATGCCCACGAGCATCAGCACCAGCATGTACTTGAGCACCATCTGCCCGATCGGGTCGGTCCAGAGCGGCGACATGAATTCCGGGTTGAAGACGTTCATGAGCGCCGCCAGCGCGAACGGCATCAGCCCGAGGATCCAGGCCGACAGTCGCCCTTCCGAGGACAACACCCGCACCCGAGCGAGCAGCTTGAGGCGCTCGCGGATCAGCCGGCTGAGGTTGCCCAGCACCTCCGTCAGGTTGCCGCCCGAATCGCGCTGGATCAGCACCGACACCACGAAGTAGCGCAGGTCCGTCAGCGGCACGCGCTCGCTGAGATTGGTCAGGGCCTGCTGCAGCGAGACGCCGAAATTCACCTCGTCGGCGACCATGCGGAACTCGCCGGCGATCGGTTCCGCCATTTCGTCCCCGATCATCTGCACGCCGCTGGCGAAGGAATGCCCGGCACGCAGCGCACGCGTCACCAGGTCCAGCGCCTCGGGGAGCTGCTTTTCCATTCTGGTCAGCCGGCGGCTGCGCTGGCTTTGCAGGTAAAGCATCGGCAGCATCGCCACACACGCGCCGACGACGAGCGCCGGCAGCAGCGACTGCTGTGCCGCCAGCGTCACGGCGAAGAAGCCGAGCACGCCCAGAACGCAGGAAATCAGCAGGAAGCTGGAAACCGTCCAGTCCAGACCGGCCTGGAGGATGAAGCGGTCCAGCCGGTGCGCCCGCGGCAGTGTCAGCAGCAGGCGCTGCATCCAGGGCACCTCGCTGAGCATGCGCTCCTTGGCCAGGTGGGCCTGCGGCGTGCGGTCGACCGCGGCCGAAAACGCCTGCAGCCTCTTCTCGATCTTGCGTGCCTCGGGCCCCTTGTAGGAGCGCCACAGCATGTAGAGCCCTTCGAGCATGAGCAGCACGGTCACGAACACCAGCACGGTGACGGTGATGAGGGTGTTGCCCCCCAGGTTGTTGAGCATGGCGGCCTCCTGTTCCTTGCCTGGTCAGGTCATTCGTAATTCTTGGTCGGGTCGAAGATCGTGTCGGGCAGGTCCACGCCGTAGGCATGCAGCCGCTCCGCGAACTTCGGCCTGACGCCCGTCGCATGGAAATGCCCGCGCACCTGGCCGTCAGGGCCCATGCCGGTCTGGTGGAAGTTGAAGATTTCCTGCATGGTGACCACCTCGCCTTCCATGCCGGTGATCTCCTGGATGCTGGTGACCTTGCGCCTTCCGTCCACCAGCCGCAGCACCTGCACGATCACGGTGATGGCCGACGCGATCTGCTGTCGCACCGTGCGGTGCGGCAGGTTCAGGTTGGCCATGCCGATCATGTTCTCCAGCCGCGCCAGCGCATCGCGCGGCGTGTTGGCGTGGATGGTGGTAAGCGAGCCTTCGTGGCCGGTGTTCATGGCCTGCAGCATGTCGACCGCCTCGGCGCCGCGCACCTCGCCGATCACGATGCGGTCGGGCCGCATCCGCAGCGCGTTGCGCACCAGCGCGCGCTGCGTGATCTCGCCCTTGCCCTCGATGTTCATCGGCCGCGTCTCCATGCGCGCCACGTGCGGCTGCTGCAGCTGCAGCTCGGCCGCGTCCTCGATGGTGATGATGCGTTCGCTCGGCGGAATGAACCCCGAGAGGATGTTGAGCAGCGTGGTCTTGCCGGCGCCCGTGCCGCCCGAGATGAGCATGTTGACCTTCGCCTGGGCCAGGCCCTCGAGCATCTGCGCCATCTGCGGCGTCAGCGTCTTGAGCTCGTTCACCAGGTTCTCCATGCGCAGCGGAATCTTCGCGAAACGCCGGATCGACATCATCGGCCCGTCCAGCGCCACCGGCGCGATGACCGCGTTGACGCGCGAGCCGTCGGGCAGCCGCGCGTCGACCATCGGGCTCGACTCGTCGATGCGCCGACCCACCAGCGAGACGATCTTGTCGATGATGCGCAGCAGGTGCTTCTCGTCGGTGAAGCTGACGTTGGTCAGCTCCAGCCGGCCCCGGCGCTCCACGTAGATCCTCTCGTGCGAGTTCACCAGGATGTCCGAGACCGACGGGTCAGCCATCAGCAGCTCGATGGGCCCGAAGCCGAGCATTTCGTGCTGGATGTCGCGGATGAGCGTGCGCCGCTCGATGTCGTTGAGCGCCTCGGGCTCCTCCTGCAGCAGCCGCGTGGTCATGGTCGAGATTTCCTGGCGCAGCACGTCGGGCTTCAGGGTTTCGAGCGCCGCGAGATCGAAGCGCTCGAGCAGCTTCAGGTGCATGCGCTCCTTCAGCAACTTGTAGGCATCCGAGGCGAAGGGCGACACGGCCTGCTCGGCGGCCTGCCCCACGGGTCGCGCGGCGGCATCGGTTTCGACGGCGTTGAGCTGTTCTCTGAATGACATGGGGACCTGCCTTGCTGTTGAATGAAATGACTGCCTGTCCGGTGCCCGTCCAGTGCCTCTTCAGGCGCGGCGGAAGAGCCGCCCGATGAAGCCTGGCTCCGTCTCCTGCCGCGGGCTGAGCGTGTGCGCGATGTCGGCCAGCTTCTTCGCGAGCGCGCCGTTGCGCGACATCTCCGCCAGCGGCACGCCCCGGTTGATGGACGCATCCACGTCCTTGCCGCCGTCGGGCACGATCGTGAGCGTCGCGCCCACCAGCGAGCGGCGCATGTCCGAAAGCCCGATCTCCCCGCCGCCCACGCTGCGGTTGACCAGCAGCTCGACCTTGCCGGGCTGGTAGCCCAGCGACTTGAAGACATGCATGAGCCGTGTCACGTTGCGGATGTGCGGCAGGCTGGGCTGCAGCACCGGAAAGATGCGGTCGGCGCGGTCCAGCACGCGGATCGCGAGCGTGTCGATGCGCGTCCCGAGGTCGAAGAGCACGAAGTCGTACATGCCCAGCGCGACGTGCAGGATCGCGTCGATGTGCTCGGCCTTCACGTCCATCGCGCGGGAAATGTCCTCGGGCGCCGGAAGGATGCTGAATGTCGGCGACACCTTCACCACGCTGGCGCCGAGCAGCGAGGCGTCGAGCCGGCCGATGTCGCGGGCCACGTCCGCCATCGTCGATGTGGGCCGCAGGTCGCTCACGTACGACAGCGCATCGCCGAACTGCAGGTTCAGGTCGACCAGCAGCACCGAACGCTCCTTCGAGAGCTGGTGCGCGATGTTGGTCGCCAGGAAGGTCGATCCGCTGCCGCCCTTGCAGGGCATGAAGGCCACGACCTGCCCCGGCGCACGCGCCTGCGTGCCGGCCATCTTGTGCGCGATGCGCTCGACGGCGGCTTCCAGCGCGGCCGTGTCGGCGGGCGACGGCAGCACCTCGCGCACGCCGGCGCGCATCGCGTGGATCAGGAACTCCGGTGTCTGCATCGCACAAAGCAGCACCACCGCGATCGACGGATGCTGCAGCGTGAGCTTCTCGACCAGGCTGAGCTCCTGCGGGTCGCAGCACATGCCGTCGACCAGCAGCAGATCCGGCGCCGCCTTGTCGACGACCCACTGCATCCGGCTCTTGCCGCCTTCGAACAGCGACACGGTGTGCGAGCGCGCCTCCAGCACCTTGCGCATGTCCTGCAGGTGGTTGGCATTGGGGGAAATGATGGAGATCTTCATGGTCGTGCCCGTTGCGTTGGATGGCTGGATGGCTGGATGGCTAGGAACAGATCGCCGCGCTGTTCGGGTCCTTGCGCATGACCTCGCGCGGCAGGTAGGTGGAAAAGCCCGGCATAGCAATCAGCGGCGCGGTTGCGCCCGCGATGGGCGAGATCCACTGGTAGTTCAGCCCGGTGATGCTCACCGTCACACCCTGGCAGGTCGCGGCCGTGCAGCCCGAAGGCGACCACGCCACCGACACGGTGCTGATCTGCGGCAGCAGCGCCTTCATGCGCGCGAGCACCAGTGCCTGCTGGTTCGTGTCGTCGCACACCACCGCGTACCTGGCTCCGGCGCGCGTGGCCTCCTGGGCCGCGTTCCAGGTGAAGAGCATGCGTGCGAAGTCCACGATGCCCAGCGTGAACATCAGGAAGATGATCAGCCCCAGCGCGAACTCGACCGTGGTCGCGCCACCATTGCGATGCGCATTGCTGCTTTTCATGATGGCGCCCTCATGCTGGCCGTGATGTCGCTGAAGGCGATGTTGCCGTTGGCATTGGCGAAGGCCACGCCCATCACCGAAGGAAACATCGAATGGAAGGAGTAGCCGGTGACGCGCACGGTGACCGTGGTGATGATCGGGTTCGCGCCCGCCGACTGCCATGTGCAGCAGGTGCCGGCCGGCACGTTCGACAGGCTCAGCCCGCGCGCCAGCGGCGAGCCGGTGCCGGCGGTGTTGCCGTATACAACCAGGTTGCGAGCCTGCGTGATGTTCGTACCCGGCGTCTGCACCGACAGATAGCGCACCGCATCGCGGGTCGACTTGACCACCGCGTTGTACTCGTACATCGCGCGGCCGAACTCGGTGGTGATGAAGGTCAGCACCAGCAAGAAAGGAATGATCAGTGCCAGTTCCACCAATGCCACACCTTGCTGAATGCGACGAGATTGCTGCTTCATGGCGCGCGCTCCTTTCCCCTTACCTCACGAGAACCGGAACCAGCGGGCCCGCCGTTCCACCCGCCAGCCCGCTGGTGGTGCACGGGCTGCCGGCGGCACCGGCATTGCCGAGGAATTCCAGCTGCGTGTTCGTCATCGGAATGCTCAGCGGCTGCAGCATCAGCATGCAGAGGTAGTCGATCACGCGGTTTCCGCCATCGACGACCGGCACGGTGACGAAGCGGCGGTCCATGCCGTATTGCATGTGACCTCCGGCAACGTTGCCTGGCGCGGCCACCTTCTTGAAGCTGTTGAGCGACAGTCCGGTGATCGATTCGCAGCTGTTCGCGCCGGTGAGCTTGGTGCCGGTGTCGTCGCACGACGCAAAGGCCGCGCGCTTGGTCACGAAGTTCTGGGCACTCGCGGGTGCTCCGGCGCCGGGCGCTCCGGTGTAGGCGTTGAACTGGGCGGGCCAGTTGAGAGAGGTGTAGGCGTAGCCTGTGTAGTCAGGCCGCCCGGTGCTCGGGTCGCCGCTGTTCTTGTAGATGCCGAAGCGCTGGTTCCACACGTCAGCCACGGATGTCTGTACGCCCGGGGTGCCGATCGTGTCGCCCACCTTGGCGCCGCATCGGCCGTTGAGCTCGGCCTCGGTTTCGGACGCGCTGTTGCTGCCGTCGAGATTGGCCCAGCCGATCTGCCCGCCCGTGGCCGCGTTCTGCGCCATGATGAGTGTCACCCATTCGCCGACGGCGAAACCGTAGTTCGGCGCCGTGCCGCCGGCCTTGGGCTTTGCCGCAACGGGAATGGGACATGCGCTCTGCGCACTGGCACGAGTGGCGACCGCGCTCGCGGCGACGCTGCGCGTGGACGGATTGCCGGCGGTGTCGCCCGAGAAGGCCCCCATGGCCTGCAATAGCCACATCTTGATGTTGGGCTGGGTGTGCGCGCACTGTGCGTACACCGCCACGGCGGGATCGACCGTCGACGCATACGACGCATCGCGGAACGTGATATCGGCAGCGACAATCTGGCCCTGCCCGCTCCAGGTGGACGACTGCATGTTGACCCGGTTCGCGTTGCCGGCAGTCTGGCCGGCACTCCTGGCTCGCGTGATGGCGGAGCCCTGTTTGTCGAGTTCGCGTGCCGCCGCCAGCGCGCAGCTGTCCACGGCGGTCTGCAGTTCGGTCTTGACCACGAACAGATGGCCGAAGTCGAGCGCGATGCCCATGAAGCCCAGCAGGAACAGAAGGAGCAGCGAAGCGGTAAGGATCATCGCTCCACGCTGGCGATGATGTTGAGTGCGGCGGACTTGCATGTTCGGCCTCATGCAGTGTGATGGCGTCTGGCGCAGCAGGCTCAGGAGCAGCCCGAGCCGCCGAGGCAGTTGGTGACGCGGGTGATCAACGCGTCGATGCTGCCGTTGTTCGCCAGCGGCTGCAGCGCGATCACCAGCACGATCGAGATGACGGCGATGATCAGCGCGTACTCGACCACCTGAGCACCGCGATCGTCCCTCAGGAATGACTTGAACATGATGAGAACCTCGCTTTCGTGTAGGTGGACTTCGGACACGGCGGGCCGGTGCCGTGGAGCAATCCGGCCCATCCCGTCTCGATCTGCTTACGGGCAGGACGTCCCGGTGAGACAGTTGCTCACATGAGTGATGAAGGTCGAGAAGCTGCCACCGTTGTCGGTGAGCACCTTCAACGCAACGATCAGCGCGATGGAGACGACAGCGATGATCAATGCGTACTCCACCACTTGAGCGCCGCTTTCGTCCTGCAGGAATGACTTGAACATGGTGAATACCTTGCTTCCTTGTTGAAGTTCACAGCGGAAGCGGACATCGGATTGCAACCGCACTTGACCGCCCCGCTACCGAGCTGCCTTACGGGCAGGACGTCCCGGTGAGACAGTTGCTCACGTGGGTGATGAAGGTCGAGAAGCCGCCGCCGTTGGCAGTGAGTCCCTTCAGGGCAACGACCAGTGCGATCGAGACGACCGCGATGATCAGTGCGTACTCGACGACCTGGGCGCCTTCATCGTCGCGCATGAGGTTGCGTGTCGATTGACCGATGGTCTGGAGAAAGTTTTTCATGGTTCTTTCCTTTCAAGGTTTGAACAGTCGGAAATCAGATTTGAAAAATGGGAGGGGGTAAAGAAGAAGGTTCAGTGCGATTCGTGGCGGTCTCCTTTCCATGTGAAGACTGGTGTGGAACGAATCCGCGAGACGCGGGTTGTCACTTTCCGGAGCCGCCGGCGCTCTGGCTACCGATACCGCCGCCGATGTTGATGACGTTGACCGCCGGTGGCGGCGTCTTGTACGACTCGTGGTACTGGTTCATCGCCTCGCGCGCGGCGCGACCGTCCATGCCGGCGGCGGGGTCGTCGCTCTTGCCCGCGTCGGGGTTGATCGTCATCTTCCTTTTGGCGTCGCGCACCGCGTCGCCGAAGCGCGCGTCGTAGTTGGGCGTCACGTGCGAGCAGCTGGCACCCAGGAGGCACACGAGCGCGACGGTGGTCGTTCTGATGATGAACATGGCGGTGCTCCTCACTTGGTTTCGCTGGCGGGGGCGGCCGGGGCCGGGGTGGAGCTCTCGAGGGCTCCGTTGAGATAGACCTCGGCGCGGCTGGGAACGACGTGGTTGTCAGTCGGCACCCGCGGCGATTCGGCAAGCGGCTTCACCAGGCGCGGCGTGATGACGAACATCAGCTCGGTCTGCTCGTTCTGGAACTCGGTGCTGCGGAAGAGCGCGCCCATCACCGGCACCTCGCCCAGCCCCGGAAAGCGCTTGATCGATTCCGTCACGTTGGCCTTGATGAGGCCGGCGATGACGAAGCTCTGTCCGTCGTTGAGCTGCACGGTGGTGTCGGCGCGCCGCACCGTGAGCGACGGCAGCACGGCGGTGACGCCCCCGACCGTCGTGAACGGCGAGCCGGTCTGCGACAGGTCGGACACCTCGGACACCATCTTCAGGTTGACCCGGCTGCCGTTGAGCACGGTGGGGGTGAACTTGACCCCGATGCCGAACTCCTTCTCTTCCAGCGTGATGTTCGTTCCACCGCCGCCGGCGGCGTTCTGCGCCACCGGAATGAAGATCTTGCCGCCCGACAGGAAGCTGGCCTGCTGGCCGCTGATGGCCATGATGTTGGGCTCCGCGAGGATGCGCACGAGCCCGTCGTCCTTCTGGCCATCGATGGTCAGCGTGCCGCGGCCGATGCGCAGCGCCTGCACCAGGCCGCCGCCGCCGCTCAGGAAATTCGAGACCAGCGAGGAGGTGTTCAACCCGCCGCTGCTCGTGCGCGAAATGTTGATGCCCGCGCCCAGCCGGTCGAGCAGCGTCTTGCTGACCTCGGCGATCTTCACTTCGAGCATCACCTGCTGCGGCGTCGCCACGCGCAGCAGGTTCACGACCTTCTTGCCGTCCGCGCCGTAGGCCGAGGCCAGGCTCATCACGTCGTCGAGCTTGAGGGCGTCGCTGATCTCGCCGGTGAGCACGATGGATTTCTCGGCGCTTCGCACCTGGATGCGGCGCTCTTCCGGCATCAGCTCTGCCAGCTTGGACTGCAGGGCCATCGGGTCGATGGTGACGACCACGTCCTTGATGTAGCAGGTGCCGTCGGCGCTTTGCAGCACCACGTTCATCGAGCCCGCCTGGCGGCCCCGGAAGAACAGGTCGGTCGGGCTCAGCAGCGTCACGTCGACGTCCGCGATGCCGTCGCCGGCGTTCGCATTGGCGGCCGGTGCCGCCGCGGGCTGCATGCCCGCGGGCACGGCGGCGGCCGCGGCTGCCGGCACGGGCGCCCTGCTCGGCGGCTGGCCGCTGACCACGATGCGCACGACGCGCGCCTTCAGAGGAATGACCACCGACTTGCCCAGCACGGCCTGGGTCGGCTGGTCGTCGGGAATGATGGCTGTGCAGCGCCGGCTGCCGCCGGCAGCGGCTGCTGCACTGCTGCTGCCTGCCGCCGCGGCTTGCGTCGTGGCGGCGGTGGATGCTGCGGGCATGGCGCCCGCGGCCGAGGCGGTTGCCGCGACCTCGGCGCCCATGGCGGGGGCCGCCAATGTCGCGAAGGCCGCCAGCAGGCTGGCGAGTGTTGTGGGGATATGGCGCACTTGGTGTTCCTCCTGTCGAATGTCGAACTGGTTCAGAAACAGGTCAGCGAGCTGCCCGCGTGCTGGATGATTTCCACGCACTGGGAAGCAGGCGTCGCGGCAGGGCCCGGGCGATGGGCACGCGGACGGGCCGGTGCCGGGGCAGGCGCTGTGGCGACCTGCACGAGTTCCTTCGCGCCGAAGAGCTGGCCCTTGGTGATGCCGTCTGTGGCCACCGTGGTCTTGTCCATCTGGTTGCGAAGCACCAGGGACAGGGTGCCCACGCTGCGGGCCAGGTCGAGCTTCTCGGAGTCCTCGAGCGAGAGCTCGAGCGTCACGGCGCTCACGACCTTCGGCTTGGTGTCGTCGCGGTTGGCTTCCTGCGCCACGGCAAGCACCAGCACCTTCTCGAGCACGGTCTTGCTGATCTGCAGCGCCTCTTCGCCGCGGCCCTTGTCCTGCTGGGCGTTGACCATCACGTCGACGTAGTTGCCCGGCAGCGCGAAGCCCGCCACGCCCACCACGTCGTTGACGCGCACCGTCATGGCCCGCTTGCCGCTCGCGATCACCGCCGAGAGCCCGCCCTGCGTGCCCACCGGCGCCAGCTTGCCTTCCATGATCGCCTCGCCGCGCAGCACGCCGACCTTCACCACGCGGTCGTCCAGCGCCTTGATGTCGCTGAACGAGCCGCTCGGCACCGAGCCGCTGGGCCAGTCGACCGTGGTGAGCATCTGCGGGTTGACGCGGCTGCCCAGCTCGATGTCGACCGCCGCCACCACGACCTTGTTGGACGCGATGCCGCCCTGTTTGGAGATCCACCCCGCCGCGTAGACGGCGGCCGCCAGCCCGGTCAGCAGGGCCAGAAGGATCAGCCCGATCGCCTTGATGTTCTTCATGTGAACCTCCGTCGCAGATGAAATGGAAAAAGTGGTGGAGTGAAACGAAGAGATGTCGAAGGGCCTAGACGTAGCCCAGCTGGTGTGCGAGCACCTCGATCGCCGTGCCCGCCGCGATGCAGATGCCGTAGGGCAGCTTTCCGATCGACAGGCTCGCGTCTATGCGTCCCGAAGGGCGAATGCCTGCGATGCCCGAGAACATCACGCCCTGGGCGGCGTCCTTGACGTTGGCCAGCATGTGGCTGACGCGGCGGCGGTGGATGGCGAAGGCCATGGCCGCCACGCCGCCGGCAATGAAGGTGAAGAGCACCGCCATCAGCGTCTGCTCCGGCCCGATGAAGGCGCCGGCCATGGCCATCAGCTTCACGTCGCCGGCGCCCATGATTCCGATCACGTAGAACGGCACCATCGCGGCGAAGCCGACGCCCAGCCCGCCGAATGCGCTGGCGGCTCCCGCAACCGGCGTGCGCGCGGCCAGCGTGCCGTAGACCAGCGCGAAGAGCGCGCCGCCGAAGGTCAGCCAGTTGGGAATGCGGTAGGAGCGCCAGTCGCTCACGGCCGCCACGACAAGCAGCGCCAGGAGCGCGAGCATGCGCACGTCGGTGGCCAGCATGGCCAGCAGTTCGAGAACGGCGTCGAGTTCCTGCATGACGGTCTCCACGGGTTCAGGCACTGCGCCGGATGGCTAGCAGCAGGAGCAGGCACACGACCATCACCAGCGATCCGATGAGCGCGAACTCCATGAACGACATGCCGGCGTCTTCGCGCAGCAGGTTCATGAAGGTCGTCGGCAGCACTACGAGCAGTTCCATGCGTATCCCCTGTGGTTGTCGTGACGGGCCCTGGCCGCCTCTTGCCCGGCTCGGGCTCCGGCTTCGGCGTTTGGCCTTGGGGATGACTGTAGGAATCGGCCCGTTTCCGCACATGAGCGCGGCGCCCTTTTGTTGGGGAGTCAAATCCCCCGGGCGCACGGGCCGGCGGGCAGGACAAAGCGCCCTGGGCGTGGCGTGACATCGGACAGACGGCCGAACGGACAGGTGATCGATGCCCTACCCCCGCCCGGCACGACTGCGGCGGCGCGCGGTGCGGCGGCTTTTCCGAGCGTGGGCGCGATCGTGCGCCGGCGTGCCGCGCAGATTCGATTACCTCGGTTGCATCTGGTTTCGAGCAGCCTGACAGGCCTTCCGCAGACCGCGATTCCGCTTGCTTCCACCGTGTGGCCGACGCCTTTTTCCGTCATGCCCGAGAAGCTGCCGGCCATGCCTTTCGCCATAGCCTCGCAGTACCTTGCACAAGGCATTTTTCGATGCTTCCCCGACGCAGAAACTGCACTCCGGTCGTCACGCAGCCCCTTCATTCCGCGTCACAGACCGTCAGCTGATGGCCGGGTGGTCCGGCGATCGGGTTTGTTCCACATCACTCGAGGAAGCATCATGAAGAAGACTCTCATCGCCATCGCCGTGGTCCTGGTCGGCAGCGTCGCTTCGGCAACGGTAGGCAGCACCGCGGTCGCCGCAACATCCACCACGACCGGTTCCTCCAGCTCCGCCGGATCGACCGCCGCCAGCTCCGGCACGGGCAGCGCGCTGAGCTACAACTCGGCCACGTCGAGCTCGGCAGCCAACGCCAACGCTTCGGGCAGCGCATTCGCCGTGCCGGGCTTCGCGGTGGGCGGCGCATCGGCTGGCGGCTCGGCAACGAGCACCGGCCGCGTGACCAGCATGGCCGTGACAACCGGCAACGGCGCGGCCGTCGGTGGCGCCAACGCTTCCGCCAATGCGACCTCGGCAGGCAGCGCCAACTATTCGGCTGGCGGCTCGACGCACGTGAGCGGCAGCGCCGGCGGTACCGCCGCGTCCACCACGAACAACACGGCAGCCACGGCCGCGGGCCCCGGCGGCGGCATCGCCCTGGTGACCCGCACCTCGACCACGACCTCCGGCTACAACGCCTCGTCCGGCGCGATCAACGGGCCCATCAACGGCACGAGCACCTCGGCCAATGCAGGCTCCACCGGCGGCTCCTTCGGCGTCACCAACTTCGCATGGGGCAATGCAGGCGGATTCACCAACGGTGGCGGCACCAGCGGCACGGCCGGGGCGAGCTCGACCGCATCGGCTCCCTGAACCTCGCGCCAACCGGTTGCTGAAACTGGAAGTGGGGAGAGCGGCGGAAAACGCCCTCTCCCCGGTCCTCAAAGGAGTCGAAAAATGAAGAAGCTGATTTTTCTTTCACTGCTGGCCGTCTCAGCAGTAGCCGTCGCTCAACAGACCAACACCAACACGGGTGCGAACAACGGGTCGTCGAGTTCGGCCACCACGTCGGCCCAGGGCAACAGCCAGTCGGTGACGTTTTCGAGTCCGGCGAGCGTGTCCACCCAGTCGACGATGACCAGCAACCAGAACGTCAACAACACCGGCGCGACGACGAACACCGTCGACTACCGCGGCAGCTACACGATCAAGAACGTGCCGTCGGTCAACGGTCCCAACCTGACGACGAGCAACGACACCTGCATGGGCAGCACCAGCGCCAGCGCGAACGGCCCGGGCGTGGGCCTGAGCTTCGGCACCACCTGGACGGACGAGCACTGCAAGCGCCTGAAGATGAGCCGCGAGCTCTGGAACAAGGGCATGAAGGCAGCCTCGCTCGCCATGGACTGCATGGACCCCGCCGCCATGGCCGCGCTGGAGATGACCGGCACCAAGTGCCCGCAGTCGATGACGGCGGAAGAGCGCGTCTCGGCCTACGGGCCGCAGGCATCGGCAAGCGGCGCGGCCGCCTCGCCGCCGCGTCCGTTGGCCGCAGCGACGCCTGCACCGGCCCCAGCGCCCGCACCTGTACCGGTGGCTCCGCAGCCCGTCGCAGTCATTCCCGCGGCTGCTCCGGCACCGCTGCCGCTACCACCCGCCCCCATTGCGGAGGCCGTGCCCGTAGTGCAGCAACAGCAGCAGGCTGCGGCCGCTCCCGAAGAATCCGCCGGCGTGATCACGATGCCCGTCGTCAGCGCCACGGTCACGCCGATGGATCCGGGCGAAGTCGCATCCATCAAGGCAGCGTCGCGCATGCTCGACCAGCGCGCCGACGACATCGCGACCGCACCGCGCGCGGCCCCCGCCGCGCAATGACCGCACGGAGCGCCAAATGACCAGGACCGTACTCCTCCTCTGGCTGGCGGCCTGCTGCGCGGCAGCTTCGGCGGCGACCGCGGCCGTGCAGCCCACGCTGCGCGTAGAGCGCATGAACATGGGCAGCGGCCTGCAGAACGCGCGCGGCACCGAGAACGCGCTACCGGTGGGCGCCCTCGGCGTGTGGCATGTGCCGCAGTACCTGCCGGGCTATCCCACCTCGGCGACGATCTGGCCGCGCGTGATCGTCATCCAGTGCACGGAAGACCTGTGCGCGGGCTACACGATCACGCCCGAGTTGGGGCGCGGCGAATATCTGTTCTTCGTGCCGGCGAACAAGTAGCCGGCGAACACGTTCACGGCGTGCCGCTCCTTCCCAGGCCGTAGCGCAGCGATTGCGCCGTGGCATCGGCCGCGTCGATGCGCCGCTGCAGTTCCTCGTTGACCACGCCGACCAGCGCAGCGAGCTCGGCGCGGCTCGGATACACCTCCTGCGTATCGCTCACCCCTTGCTGGACGATGAGCTTTTCGAGGCACGCGTACGCGCGCTGCATCGGCTGAAGGTTGCCGATGTCGTCGCACAACTGCAGTGCAAGCTGCTCGGCGCTCTGCGAGACGGAAGATTCGGAAGGGGAAGAGGCGCGCGCGGATGCGCGAGCGGATGCAGCCATGAATGGCCTCCAGGTGATTGCGGTTTGCGTCGCAGCAATTGCACGGGAGTCCAAGCCCGATCGCGCCCTTGTTTGACGCGACCGGCGCAGTATAGCCACGCGAACAGCGCCCCAACGGCTCTGGGGGGATGCTTCGCATCAACCTGCCCGAGTTCAAACGGGGCGGCGGCTCGACGAGTTGGCCTACCGGGAAACCACTTGCATGAAACCGGCCGGGCTTGCGCCCGCACCTCGAGCCGCCAAAAACAGGGAGGACGAACGGCTCAGGGAATGCTTCGCGCCACCACGCCCAGGTCACGCCACGCCTCGGGGTGGCAGCTGAAGATCAATATCTGGTGCCGCTGCGCCGCGTCGTACAGCACCCGCTTCATCTGCCGCAGCCGCTCCTCGTCGGTGTTGACCAGCGCGTCGTCGAGGATGAGCAGCGTCGGCTTGTTCGCTTCCTTCAGCAGGTCCGCGTAGGCCAGCCGGGCGACCACGCCCATCTGTTCCCGCGCGCCCACGCTGAGCTCCTCGAACTCGCCGCTTTGCGCGCCGCGCAGGCCCTGCCGCGTGATGCGGCCCGGCGAAAGGTCGTCGCCGACCTCGATCTGCGCGCCGGGGAAAAGAATCTGCAGATAGTGGTCGAGATGCTTCTGCAGCGGCGCGCGCAGCCGACGCGCCAGGGCCGAGCGCTTTTCGCGCAGCAGCTTCAGCAGATGGTCGAGCGCCCTCGCCCGCCGTTCGAGTTCGGCGCAGCGGCGCGCGGCGTGTTCGAGTTCGCGCTGTTTCTCCGAGGCGGTTTCTTCCTGGCCGAGCGCGCCCTTGGTTTCGAGCTCGACTTCGAGCCGGGTGATCTCGTTGGCGCGCTGGCTGTGCGCGGTCTCGGCCTGCCTCGCGCTGCGCTCCAGCCGCTCCACGTCCTGCGCGAGCACCGGCAGGTTGACGGTCTGCAGCCGCCGGGACAGTTCCGCGACCTTGTCCTGGATGGCCGACTGCTGCGCCAGCGCATCGGTGAGCGCGCCGCCGGCCTCGGTCTTCCGGCCGGCGCGTGCAGGGTCGTCCAGCGTGGCCTTGACGGCGGCGAGTTCGTCTTCGGCGGCCTTCACCTGTTCGCGTGCATTGCCGGCGGCCACCTTCGCTTCGTTGAGCGCGACGGAGGCAGCCTCCAGCGCGGCGCGCGCGGTGGCTTCTTCCGATTCGGCCGAGGGCACGGCCATGCCTGCGGCCGGTGCGGATGGCATGGCCTGCAGCACCTGCCGGGCTTCCGCAAGGCGGGCTTCGCGCGTCGCCACATCGGCGGCAAGGGCGCCGAGTCCCTTGGGGGCCAGTGCCGCCAGCACGGCTTCGGCGGCGCCGGCTTCGCCCTTGCGCAGCACCTGTTGCCGGGCGCGCTCTTCGACGGCGGCGACGCTTTCGGCGCGCAGGTTTTGCAGCAATGCGGCGAGTTCGTCCCGTGCGCGGTCGCGCTCGATGGCGAGGCTTTCGAGGTCGGTGCCGCCCGGCAGCACGCTGATGCGGCCCACGCCTTCTATCTCGATGTCGGTGCGGGCGATAACGGTCTGGCGCGTCGAGCCCGACAGCTCGATGCCGGCCACGCGCACCTTTGCGCTGGGCTGCAGCTCGAACTCCAAGGCCGTGGCCACCGCGTCCAGCCTGGCCTGCGCCGTGCGAAGCGCGTCTGCGCAGTGGCGCAGCCGCTTGAGGTCGCTTTCCGGCACCGCGAGTGCCTGTGCCTCGGCTTGCAGGCGCGTGACCTTTTCCTGTTCGGCCTTCGCCTTCTCGTGGCTCTGCGAGAGCGTGGCGAGCTGCTCTGTGAGGCTCTCGACGGTTTTCTCCTGAGCGATGCGCGACGCGGCCTGTCGCGCCAGGCGGAGGTTTTCGCGTGCCTCGGCGTCGGCCTTCATTGCGGCCGCATGGCGAGGCTCCCAGGCCTGCAGTTCGCCGAGCGCCTTGGCCAAGGCTTGTTGCGTTCTCTGCAGGTTCGTCTCCCGATGGGCGAGCGAGCCTTCTTCGCGCTCCATCGCCTGGAGCTGGGTGCGCCATGAATTCACCTGCGCCGCGATCTGCCTGAGCGCGGCTTCCTGTGCGGTCTTCTTCTCGTCCAGCCCCCGGGCTTCGTCTAGCCGCTGCTGCGCGACGACGAGCTGCTCGCGCAATGCCGCCCACGGTTGCGCGGCTTCGTCGCGCTGATGGTCGCGGCGCAGGGCTGCCAGGCGATCGACGCCCGACTGGTACGACTCGATGTCGGCGTGCAGCCGTTCGAGCTCGGCTTCGAGTTCGGTGCGCAGCTTGAGGGCGTCCGCGAAGGCGCCCCGCGGCGTTCCGGCGGCTGGCGTCAGCAGCTCGTTGCGCTCGGCTTCCACCGCCTTGAGCACCGCGTCGCCGTTGCTGGAAGCCAGTTCGCCCAGCGATTCGCCGAGCGCGTTGCGCAGATGGTCGCTGGCGAAGCCCACCGCGCTGGCGATGTCGTGCGAGGTGCCCTGCTTGATCCACAGCAGCCCCGGAATGCCCATGTGCTCGGGCGTGCTCGCGCCCTTGCCCGGAAACCGGAAACCCAGCAGCGCCGCGAGGTGGTCTTCGGCCACGGCGCCGTCCATGGCCCGGCCGTCGATCACCAGTTCGCAGCGCTTCTTGCCGAGAAAGGCCTTGGTGAGCCTGTAGGGCTTGCCGTCGAGTTCGAAGTCGACTTCGACCATCGGCGTGGCCGAGCTCTCGCCCCAGGGCCGCAGGTATTCGACGGCGCTGGAACGATGCCTCTCGAAGAAAGCGGCGCGTATCGCTTCGGCAACGGTCGACTTGCCCGACTCGTTGGGGGCGGCGAAAAGATTGAGCCCGTCCGTCAGGCCGTCGATTTCGAGCGGCGCGCGAAAGAGCTTGAAGTTCTCGATGCGAAGGCGCTGCAGCTTCATGCGGCGGCTCCTGCCGGCGAGGAAGCACCCTGCTGCGCGCCGAGGATGCGCGCCAGCGTGAGCAGCGCGTCGCGGGCCAGTTCGGCCTCGGCGCCGCCCTGTTGCTCGCGCAGTGCCTGCAATGCCTCGCCGACGAAGCCGTCGGCGTGCAGCGCCTGGATGTCGTCTTCGGTGGGCTCCAGCCGCAGCGCCTCGCCTTCCCACACCAGCGCGCGGGCGCGGGCACGGGCGGCGTCGAGGGCGGCGTTCAGCCGGTTGTGGCTGGCAAGGTCGCAGGTGCCCTGGGCGCGCAGCTGCAGCACGTCGCGGCCGCCGATCTGCTCGAGCCTCTGCACCAGCTCGTCGATGTCGGAGGGCACAGCGAGCCGCGGCTCCCACTGCTGCCAGTCGAACTGGCCTGTGCGGATGGGCTCGACCACCGGCACTGCGCCAGTGCCGGCGATGCTGACGAGCAATGCCTGCCCCGAATCGTTGGCCTTGAAGCGGTCGGTCTCGGGCGTGCCGGCGTACCAGGTGCGCTCGTCGATCCGCCGGGTGCCGTGCCAGTCGCCGAGCGCGAGGTAGTCGAGCCGGGCCTGCGCGGCGCGGCCGGCGGCGATGGGGTTGGTCGAGTCGATGTCTTCCGAAAGAATGCCCTGCACGCTGCCGTGCGCGAGGCCGATGCGGGGCAGGCCCGCTTCATCGGGTTCGGCGGTCGCGAACCATTCGGTGAGGTCGCCATAGGTATGGCGCTGGGTGAGCGGCGCGGGCAGCAGCGTGAACTTGCCCGCCACGGTATGCGGCCTGGGCTCCAGGCAGCAGACGATGTTCGTCGAGATGGCGCCCAGCCGCTGCGCCCTGCTCCAGACCGATTCGCTCAGCGCCGAATCGTGATTGCCCGGAATCAGCAGCCAGGGCCCGTTGAAGCCCTGCATGGCGTTGAACATGCGCCGGATGGTCTTGTCCGACACGGTCTGCAGGTCGAACACGTCGCCCGCGACCAGCACGGCGTCGACCTTGCGCTCGGTGGCGATGGCGGCCAGCCGCTCGACCACCTTGAAGCGCGCCTCGAAGAGTGCCGAGGCATCGTCGGGCTCGAATTGCGAGAAAACGCGGCCGATCTGCCAGTCCGCGGTGTGGAGCAAAGAAATCATGCGTCGTGGCCCTCCCTTTGCCTACCGCGTCTGCATCACTCTGGTCATTTCTGAACAGCGAGCATCTTAGAGGGCGCGCATGGTCGTCCTGCGCGATCGGCCCCGTGCGGGGCGTGAAGGGGGCGCGGGCGGGCTAGGCCTTGGAGTCGGCCGCGGCCGAGCACTCCTGCAGCAGCGCGGCCGACTGGGTGACCTGCTCGGCGATCTGCTCGCGCAGCGGCCGCCATTCGAGGCTGAACGGGGCAAGGAGCAGCCACTGCATGGTCAAGGCCAGCGCGATGCCAAGAATGACGAACACCCAATGCACGAGTTCCATTGCCGCCCCTTTTTCGAAGATTCAGCGCGGGAGTCTGCGCACTTCGCGGGCGCTGCGGTATCGCCAATTCGGGGGATGCCGTTCGCCCGAGGGGCACGCCTTTCGGCCGGACTTACCTCGCGGGCAGGTACTGGCGCGGATCGACGGCGTTGCCGCGGTAGCGGATCTCGAAGTGCAGCTTTGCGCGGCCGCCGTCGGCGCTGCCGATCTCGGCGATCTTCTGGCCCTGCTTCACCTGCTGGCCCTGCTTGACCTGCACCGTGCGCAGATTGGTATAGACCGACATGTAGGAGCCTCCGTGGTCGACCATCACCACGCTGCCGTAGCCGCGCAGGGTTTCGGTCACCGCCACCTTGCCGGCGCCGATGGACGCCACGGGGTCGCCGAGGCTGCCGCCGATGTCGATGCCCTTGCTGCTGGTGCCGTTGAAGCCGGCGATCACCTGGCCCTGCGCGGGCCAGGTCCAGTCGCTGCGCCGCGATGCGGGCGGCGCGACCGGCTCCGGTGCCGAAGCACGGGGCGGCCTGGCTCGTTCCGGACGCTCCGCGCGCTCGGGGCGCTCACGGCTCGGCGGCGGCTCCGACGAAGCGGCGCCACCCGGCGGAACCACGCGCAGCACCTGTCCGGCTTCCAGCTTGTCGGGGTCCTGCAGGTTGTTCCAGCGTGCGATGTCGCCCGGCGAACGGCCGGACTTCGACGCGATGCGATAGAGCGTGTCGCCCGGCTGGACGACGTATTCGCCCGGCCCCGCCACTGGCACCTTGGGAGACGTGGAGCATGCCGCCACCACCAATGCAGCGGCCAGCACAACGCCCGCGCGCCAGTTCCTTCCTGTCACAACCACCACCGGATTCCTTCCTGGACAACCTGAATCTCGCGCTCCCGGGTGCCCCAGGGGCGCGCTCGAAGAATCCGGGAAGGCTAACAGCAGTCGCCGCGCGTTCCGGCGGCTTCAGGTCTTTTCGCTGGGTGCCGGGCCCGCCCGCCGGTCTTCGCAATACAGCCGAATTGGCTCGCGGGAATTCATTCGAGACGGCGCCGGCGACACATGAGAACTACATCGGGTAATAGGATGTCGCCGGATTTTTACCTGCTCCTGAAAATCATATTCAGCGACCTCATTGCATCTCCCGGGCATTTCTCTATTTTCAGATTTTGTTTGAATATTTTTTATACGGTTACAGCCTCTGCCAATTAATAACAGACGGCTCCGGGAGGATGTTTCATTTTTCGACGACTTTTCCGGTGCAGTTTCCGCATGGTTCGCTGGCGCATCGAGGGCCATCGCGTGTACCGCCTGCGAAGCCGTCATCCAGGCTCTTTCTTCGCTGTCTCCCTCTGAATCTCCCCTGGTGTACCCCGCTTCAACCCCACCTGGCAGGCGGCTGGAGGGGACTGGTCGACGCCCTTTTCACTCCAGACGGCGCATCAGTTACCTCGTACTGGACGGTTCGGGTAGTACGTTTTAGAAATAACTTTATCCAGTTGTAACTTAGGCCTTAAGTGCGCACCTCGTCCATGGCAAACACCCTAGGATGAAGACACGAAAAAGGCACAGGCCCTCTCCTGTTCTTTCAATTAGGCGAATGGATTTTCCATTCGCCCGATTGCTTTCGCCGTATTTCTTTCGGGATATTTACGTGGAAATTCAAACTGTTTCGCAGACAAGCCAAGGCACTCCGGAGCTCTCTCTGGCGGACCTGTTCGTGCCGCGATCCAATTCGAACGACCCTGCCGGCCGCCTCGCTGCTTCGGCGACGCTTGCGCCCCACGTTGCCCTGAACTGGGCGCACTGCCTCGCCAGCAACGGCCAGTTGCCCGACACCCTCTTCGCCGGCGCATGGCTGCTGCTGCAATCGCGCTGGCTCGGAAACCCGCGGCCGGTGCTGCGCGAAGCGGGCTGCGATCCGATCACCGTCGCCTTCGATGCGGCCAGCCCCGCGAGCACCTGGCTTGCCGAACTGGACTCGAGCCGCCGCGCCGCCTCGCAAGCAACACGGGGCGAGGCACCAGCCGATTCGTTCTGGCTGCGCGAAGCGTCGGAAGAAGACGCCGATGCACCGCTGCGCCTGCGCTTCGACGCGGCCTCCGCATCTCTTCATATAGATGCGACCGCAAGCCTGATGAGCTCCACGGCAATCGACCGGCTGCTCGCCGCCCTCGAAAGCACCGCCCAGGATCTTCTCGAGCGCCCGGACGCCGCCCTGGGCGACATCCACACGCAGCCGCAAGCCGACCGCGCCGATCAGCTCGATGCCTGGAATACCGCCCTCGCACCGGTGGACCCGGCCCTTACCGTGCCCGCCATGTTCGCCCGCCAGGTCGCGGCGGCGCCCGACGCCATCGCCCTTGCACAAGGCGACGAACGGATGAGCTACGGCGAGCTCGACCGCCGCTCCGGCGATCTCGCGCAGCGTCTCCAGAGCCTGGGCGTGCAGGCCGGCGACAGCGTCGGCATGCTGCTCGACCGCTCGATGGCGGCCATCGTCGCCCAACTCGGCATCCTCAAGGCCGGCGCCGCCTACGTGCCGGTGCCTACCGACTACCCGCCCGAACGCATCGCCTACATGCTCGCGGAAGCCGGCGCGCACCGCGTGCTCGCGACGCAGGAGCACCGCCACCTCGTTCCCGCCCATCACGGTGTTTTGCTGCTCGAAGAGCACGCAGACAAACAGAACCGGAGTTCATGGAATCCACCGGCCATCGACGCCGAATCGGTGGCCTACGTCATGTACACCTCGGGCTCGACGGGTACGCCCAAGGGCATCGAGATCTGCCATCGCTCGATCCTTAGGCTGGTGGTCGACGTCGACTACGTTTCGCTCGCGCCCGGCCTGACCATGCTGCATGCGGCGCCCCTGGGCTTCGACGCCGCCACGCTCGAAATCTGGGGCCCGCTGCTCAACGGCGGCTGCTGCGTCGTCCATGACGAGCGCGTGCCCACCGGCGCGGGCCTGGCGCGCACCATCGAGCGCCACGGCGTGCACACCGCCTGGCTCACGGCCGCGCTCTTCAACGCGGTGATCGACGACGACCCGGCGCACCTCGCCGGCCTGAGCCATCTGTTCACCGGCGGAGAGGCGCTCTCGGTGCCACACGTGCGCCGCGCGCTCGCCGCCCTGCCCGGGCTCGTGCTGAGCAACGGCTACGGCCCGACCGAATGCACCACCTTCGCGGCCACGCACCGCATCGCGCTGCCGCTGGCCGACGACCTGCGCTCCATTCCGCTCGGCCGCCCCATCAGGAGCACCGTGCTGCGCGTGCTGAGCCCGTCGATGGCGCTGCTGCCGAGCGGCTTCGTGGGCGAGCTGTGCATCGGCGGCCACGGCCTGGCACGCGGCTATCTGCGCCAGCCGGAGCTCGGCGCCGAGCGCTTCGTGCCCGATCCCTTCGGCAAGCCCGGCGACCGGCTCTACCGCACCGGCGACCTCGCGCGCTGGCTGCCCGACGGCACCATCGAATTCATCGGCCGCCGCGACGGCCAGGTGAAGATCCACGGCCACCGCATCGAGACGGGCGAAGTCGAAGCGGCGATCCTCGCGCACCCGGCGGTGCAGTCCTGCGCCGTGGTCGCGCGGCCCGACGAGAGCGGGCAGCTGCGGCTCGTGGCCTATCTTGTTTCGCGCTCTGGAGAAGAAAAGCTCTCCTGGGAGGCCCTGCGCGCCCATCTCGCCGCGCGCCTGCCCGCCGCGATGGTGCCCACCGCGCAGGTGTGGCTCGCGCAACTGCCCGTCACGCCCAACGGCAAGCTCGACCGCAGGGCGCTGCCCGACCCCGCCGGCGAGCGCCCCGAACTCGCCCAGCCCTTCGAGGAAGCCCGCGACGCCGCCGAGCAGCGCGTGTGCGACGCCTTCGCGCGCGTGCTGCGCATCTCGAAGGTCGGGCGCAACGACAACTTCTTCGACCTCGGCGGCGATTCGCTGCTGGTGCTGCAGGTGCTGGCCGACCTGCGGCAGGACTCGGCGGTGCCGCTGTCGGCCAATCTTTTCTTCCGCAATCCCACGCCAAAAGCAATGGGTGCGCGGATGCAGCCGGCGGACGAACAGTCCGCCACGGCCGCTGCGGACGGTTTCAAGGATCGACCGGACGCAGCGGCCACCCCTTCCCGCGACGCTCTTCAAGACGCCGTCGCGCTGATCGCCACCGCCGGGCGCTTTCCGGGTGCGGCCGACGTGGAGCAGTTCTGGGACAACCTCGTCGCAGGGCGCGACACCATCAGCTTCTTCGACGACGCGATGCTCGACGCGGGCGTCTCCGAGGCCCTGCGCAGCGATCCGGCCTACGTGCGCGCACGCGGCGTGATCGACGGCATCGAGGACTTCGACGCTGCCTTCTTCGGCATCGGCCCGAAGGAAGCGCAGCTCATGGACCCGCAGCAGCGCGTGTTCCTCGAGATCTGCTGGGAAGCCCTGGAGCGCGCCGGCTACGTGCCCGACGCCGCGCCGGGCCCGGTCGGCGTGTACGCCGGCATGTACAACGCCAGCTACTTCCAGCGCCACGTGAGCACGCGGCCCGACCTGGTGGAGCCGGTGGGCGAGTTCCAGGTGATGCTGGCCAACGAGAAGGACTACATCACCACGCGGGTGGCGAATCGGCTCAACCTCACGGGCCCGGCCGTCAGCGTGCACACCGCCTGCTCGACCTCGCTGGTGGCGGTGGCCCATGCCTTCCATGCGCTGCGCACGGGCCAGTGCTACATGGCGCTGGCGGGCGGCGCGTCGGTCACCTGCCCGCCGCGCAGCGGCTATCTCTACAACGAGGGCTCGATGCTCTCGCCCGACGGCCACACGCGCAGCTTCGACGCGCAGGCCCGGGGCACCGTCTTCAGCGACGGCGCGGCCGTGGTGCTGCTCAAGCGGCTGGCCGACGCGCAGGCCGACGGCGACACCATCTACGCCGTGCTGCGCAGCGCCTGCGTGAACAACGACGGCGGCGCCAAGGCCAGCTTCACCGCGCCCAGCGTGGACGGCCAGGCGGCGGTGATCCGCGCCGCGCTGGCGGCCGCCGACGTGGACGCGCGCAGCATCTCCTACGTCGAGGCGCACGGCACCGCCACGCCGATGGGCGACCCGGTGGAAGTCGAGGCGCTGGCCTGCGCCTATGCCGAGCACACCGACGCACTGGGCTACTGCACGCTCGGCTCGCTCAAGAGCAACGTGGGCCACATGGTCACGGCGGCGGGCGCGGCGGGGCTCATCAAGACCGCGCTCGCGCTGCATCACGGGCAGATTCCGCCGACCGTGCATTTCAGCGCGCCGAACCCGGCGATCGATTTCGCGCGCACGCCCTTCTACGTCACCGCGAGCCTGCAGGCGTGGCCGCGTGCCGCGCAACCGCGCCGCGCCGGCGTCAGCTCTTTCGGCGTCGGCGGCACCAACGCGCATGTCGTCGTCGAGGAAGCGCCGCCGCGGCCAGCCTCGCCGCCGGCCGTGGGCGACCAGGTGCTGCTGCTGTCGGCGCGCTCCGAAGCGGCGCTTGCCGTTGCCGTCGGCCAGCTCGCCGCGCATCTCGAAGCCCATGCCGAAGTGCCGCTCGCCGATGTGGCCCACACCCTCGCGGCCGGTCGCAAGGCGCACGCCTTCCGCCGCGCCGTGGTGGCCGGCAACGCAGCGGAAGCCATCGTGGCGCTGCGCGACGCCGGCTCCGCCCGCGGCACCAGCGGCCGCGCCGCCTCGCGCGCGCAGCAGCTCGTGCTGATGTTTCCCGGACAGGGCGCGCAGTACGCCGGCATGGGCCGCAACCTGCACGCGAACGACCCGGTGTTCGCGGCGGCCTTCGACGACTGCATGGCCGCCTTCGCCGGCGCCACCGATTTCGACCTGCGCGAGCGCATGTTCTCCGACGACCCGCAGGCACTCGTGCCCACCGCGGCGACGCAGCCCGCGATCTTCACGCTCGAATACGCGCTGGCCCGGCGGCTCCTGGCACTCGGTGCGCGACCGCACGCGCTGATCGGCCACAGCGTCGGCGAATTCGTCGCCGCCGTGATCGCGGGCGTGATGCGGCTGGAAGATGCCGCCCGGCTGGTGGCACGCCGCGGCGCGCTGATGCAGGTCCAGCCCCCGGGCGCGATGCTGTCGGTGCGCCTCGGCGCGGCCGACCTCGCAACCCGGCTCGGCCCGCGCCTTTCGCTCGCCGCCGAGAACGGTCCCACGGCCTGCGTGGCAGCCGGCCCCTTCGAGGACATCGCGGCGCTGCAGGCCGCCCTGGAGGCCGACGGCATTCCGAGCCGCCCGCTGCAGACCTCGCACGCCTTCCACTCGTCCATGATGGACGCGGCCGTCGCGCCATTCGAGGCACTGGTCGCCAAGGTGGCGCTGCGCGCGCCGCAGATTCCGATCTTCTCGACGCTCACCGGCCAGCCGCTCGAAGACGCCGATGCGACCAGCCCCGGCTACTGGGCCCGGCACCTGCGCGGCACGGTGCGCTTCTCGCCGGCGGTGCGCAGCGCGATGGCGCAGGTGGCGAATCCGCTCTTCGTCGAAGCCGGCCCGCGCAACATGCTCGCCACGCTGGTGCGCCAGCACGGCGCGGGCGTCGGCAGTGTCGTGTCGCTGCTGCATGTGGAACCCGGCAGCAGCAACGACGAGGCCCGCACCCTGCGCCTGGCGCTCGCGCGCCTGTGGACCTGCGGCGCCGAGGTCGAGCTCTCGCGCCTGATCTCGCGTGCCGGCGCACAGCGCGTGCGCCTGCCCACCACGCCATTCGAACGCAAGCGCTGCTGGGTCGACATCGCCCCGGCAGCCGCGCCTGCCATCGCTTCTCCCGTTGCCCCATCCGCCGTGGCTGCGCCCGTTGTCGCAGCTGCCGTTGTCGTCCCACCCATTGCCCTGGAGCCGATCGTGACCGCCGCTTCGCCCTCGCCTCTTTCACCTCCCGCTTCTTCATCAGCGTCCGCCATCGACACGCGCCTTCGCACCCTGTTCGAGGACATCTCCGGCCTCGACATGGCGCAGGCCGAGGGACAGTCGCCCTTCAGCGAGCTGGGCCTGGACTCACTCACGCTGACGCAGGCGGCCACGCAGATCAAGAAGCACTTCAAGGTCAACGTCAGCTTCCGCCAGCTGATGGAAAGCTATCGCAGCTTCGACGCGCTCTCTGCCTTCCTGCGCGAAAGCCTGCCGCCCGAGGCTGCACCCGCGCCGGTTGCCGCTGCGGCAGTCGCGCCAGCAGAAACCGCGGTCTCCGTATCGCGGGTGGCGCCGCAGCAGCCGGTGCCTGTGGCCATGCCCGTCTACATGCCGATGCAGGGCAGTGCCGTCATGGGCGAGGCCCAGCTGCCGCAGCTGATTTCGCAACAGATGGAATTGATGCGGCAGCAGCTCGCGCTGCTGTCGGGTGCCGCGTCCGCCGTTTCTGCCGCGCCGCTGGTGACGCTGCAGCCGGTGATGCCGGCCCAGGCCGCGCCCGCGATGGCGGCTCCGACGGCTCCGGCAACGCCTGCCTCTCCAGTCGCCGCCGAGGAGCCCGCCCAACCCGTGCGCTACGACGTGAGCAAGGCCTTCGGCGCCATCGCCCGCATCCACACCCAGCGCACCGCCGAGCCCAGCGGCCGGCAGAAGGCACGGCTCGCGGCCTTCATCCGCCGCTACGTGGAGCGCACGCGCAAGAGCAAGGAGTTCACCGAGGCCAACCGCTCGCACATGGCCGATCCGCGCGTGGTCAACGGCTTCCGGCCGCTCACGAAGGAGATCACCTACCAGATCGTCATCGAGCGCTCCAAGGGCTCGAAGATGTGGGATCTCGACGGCAACGAGTATGTCGACGCGCTCAACGGCTTCGGCATGAACATGTTCGGCTGGCAGCCCGACTTCGTGCTCGACGCGGTGCGCCGCCAGCTCGACGCCGGCTACGAGATCGGCCCGCAGCACCCGCTGGCCGCCGAGGTGACGGCGCTGGTCTGCGAGCTCACCGGCAACGACCGCGCGGGCCTGTGCAACACCGGCTCCGAGGCCGTGATGGCGGCGCTGCGCATCGCGCGCACCGTCACCGGCCGCAGCACGGTGGTGGTGTTCACCGGCTCCTACCACGGCACCTTCGACGAGGTGCTGGTGCGCGCCGGCAAGGGCGGCAAGGGCCTGTCGGCAGCACCGGGCGTGATGAGCGGCATGTTCGGCGACATCCGCGTGCTCGACTACGGCACGCCCGAGGCGCTGGAATTCATCCGCGAGAACGCCGACGACCTCGCCGCGGTGCTGGCCGAGCCGGTGCAGAGCCGCCGCCCCGACTTTCAGCCGCGCGAGTTCCTGCACGAGGTGCGCGAGATCACCGCCAAGAGCGGCTGCTGCCTGATCTTCGACGAGGTCATCACCGGTTTTCGCACCGCGCTGGGCGGCGCGCAGGAACTCTTCGGCGTGCGCGCCGACCTGGCCACCTACGGCAAGGTGATCGGCGGCGGCTTCCCCGTGGGCGTGATCGCCGGCAAGCGCGAGTTCATGGACGCGCTCGACGGCGGCGCCTGGCGGTACGGCGACGACTCGATCCCGGGCGTGGGCGTGACCTATTTCGCCGGCACTTTCGTGCGCCACCCGCTCGCGCTCGCGGCGGCGAAGGCCTCGCTCGCGCATCTGAAGGAAGCCGGGCCCGCGCTGCAGTCCGGGCTCAACGCCAGCACCACCGCCATGGCCGCCGAGCTGTCGGCCTGGTGCAAGGAAGTCGGCGCGCCCATCGAGGTGCGCCACTTCGGGTCGCTGTGGCGCGTGAGCTGGCTCGAAGACCACCCGCTGCAGGACCTGCTGTTCGCCATGATGCGCAGCCGCGGCGTCCACATCCTGGACAACTTCCCGTGCTTCCTCACCAGCGCGCACAGCGCCGAGGACATCGCCTTCATCCAGCGCGCCTTCAAGGAGTCGGTCGCCGAGATGCAGGAATCCGGCTTCCTGCCGCGCCGTGCCGTGCCCATCACCGGGTTCGAGCTGCACAAGCCGGCCGAAGAAGGCTCCGTGCTGGCCCGCGACATCGACGGCCAGCCCTTCTGGTACGTGCCCGACGCGGACTCCACCAGCCACCACCTCGTCAACGGAAAGGTTGCAGCATGAACGCCGTTCTCAAGCCCACCGCGAACGGTGGCGCCGTCGAGTGCATCATTCCGACCACGGAATCGCAGCGCGAAGTCTGGCTCGGCGCAACGCTGGGCACCGAGGCCTCCATGGCCTACAACGAATCGGTCGTGCTGCGGCTGCGCGGCGAGCTCGACCGCACGGCCCTCGCCCGCGCCATGGAGCGGCTGCTCGCGCGCCACCAGGCGCTGCGCTCCACCATCTCGCCCGACGGCACCTGCATGCTGGTGAGCCACCCGGGCGGCAACCCGATGACGGAGCACGACCTCGCCGGCCTCGAGCCCGACGCCCGCGCGCTGGCGCTGCGCGACGCGCACGACGAGGCCGTGTGCACGCCCTTTCAGCTTGAGCACGGCCCGCTCTTCAGGGCCGCGCTCTACCGCCTCGACGAGGCCGAGCACGAACTCGTGATGTCGGCGCATCACGTGGTCTGCGACGGATGGTCGTGGGCCGTCATCACCGAGCAGCTGGGCCATCTGTACGCCGAGGAAACCGGCAACGGACTCAGGCTCAAGGCCGCCCCCTTGTTCTCGGACTTCGCGGCCGAGGAAGCCGCGGCGGCCGCGCATCCGGACATGCAGGCGCACATCGACTACTGGCTGGGCCGCTTCCCCGGCAGCCCGCTGCCGGTGCTCGATCTTCCGATGGACCGTCCGCGCCCGGCCGCGCGCACCTTCAATTCGCTGCGCGCCGAGCGCGCGCTCGACAAGCGCCTGGTCGGCGCCGTGCGCTCGGCCAGCACCAGGGCCGGCGTCAGCCTGTTCACCGGCCTGCTCAGCGGCTTCGTCGCCACCCTGCACCGCCTCTCGGGGCAGGACGACATCGTGGTCGGCATTCCGGCCTCGGGCCAGCTCGCGCACGACATGCCAGGACTGGTCGGCCACTGCGTGAACCTGCTGCCGCTGCGCATCGCGGCGCACGCCGGCATGCGCTTCGACGCGCTGATGGACGAGTGCAACACCGCCGTGCTCGACGCCTTCGACCACCAGGCGCTCACGTACGGTGCGCTGCTGGGCCAGCTCTCGCTGGAGCGCGACCCGAGCCGGCTGCCGCTGGTGAGCGTGGCCTTCAACGTCGACCCCGACGTGGCGAGCAGCGCGCAGGCCTTCACCACGCTCGACGTGGTGCAGGACACCATCGCCCGCCGCTACGAGAACTTCGAGCTGTTCGTGAACCTGCGCCCGCTCGACGGCGGCCTTGTGGTGGAGGCCCAGTACAACACCGACCTCTTCGACGAGGTGAGCGTGCAGCGCTGGCTCGACATGTTCGAGTGCGTGCTGCAGTCGGGCTCGCACAAGCCCGACGAAACCGTCGGCCGGCTCGAGGTGCTTTCGGCCGAAGCAGCGCACGCCCTGCTCGCGCTGCAGCCGGCGCGCGTTCCGCTGATCGGCGCGCCGCTGGCGCATGCCGGGTTCGTCGCGCGCGTGCCGAAGCAGCCCGACCGCCCCGCCGTGCGCGACGGCGCCAGGAGCTGCAGCTACGCCGAGCTCGATGCGCTTTCCAACCGGCTGGCGCGCGCCCTGCGCGAACGCGGCGTGGGCCGTGGCCAGCGCGTGGGCCTGTGCCTGGAGCGCAGCCTGGAGATGGTGATCGCGATGCTGGGCGTGCTCAAGGCGGGCGCATCCTATGTGCCGCTGGACACCGCGTTCCCGCAGGCGCGCCTCGACCACTACGCCACCGACGCCAGCCTGAGCCTGATGCTGACCTCGTCGGACATCGCGGTCGCTCCGCGCGACTGGCGCGCCGACGCGGCCACGCGCATCTTCGAGATCGACTGCGACAGCTGGCGGCAGCTCTCCGGCGAGCCTCTGCCGCCGAGCACGGACGACCCCGGGCCGGAAGATGCCTCGTACGTGATCTACACCTCGGGCTCGACCGGTCTGCCCAAGGGCGTGATCGCCCATCACAGGGGCGTGGCGCACCTGCTGCAGTGGATGCAGCGCGAGTCGGGCATCGGGCCCGACGACCGGATCGCCGCGGTCACCACCCTGTCCTTCGACATGGCCGTGCCCGACCTGCTGCTGCCCCTGGCCGCGGGCGCCGAGCTGGTGATGGTGAAGCGCGAGGTCGCGATGGACGGCAACCGCCTGTCGCGCACGCTCGACGAGGAGCAAATCACCCTGCTGCAGGCCACGCCCGGCATGTGGCAGTTGCTGCTCGATGCCCAGTGGGCCGGCGGTGCGCCCGGCTTCCGCGGCTGGACCGGCGGCGAGGCGCTGCGCCCGAGCATGGCGTTGGCGCTGTGCGAGCGCATGGAAGGCCTGTGGAACGGCTACGGCCCGACCGAGACCACCGTGTATTCCACCGCCTGGCATGTGCGCCCCGAGGAAATCGCCTCGCGTGGCGTTTCCATCGGCAGGCCGGTGGACAACACCGAGATCTGGATTCTCGACGCCGACCTGCAGCCCTGCCCCATCGGCGTGCCGGGCGAGATCTGCATTGCGGGCGAAGGCGTTTCGCTCGGCTACCTCGACCGCCCAGAGCTGACCGCGGAGCGCTTCGTCACCGTGCGCATCTTCGGTACGCCGATGAAGATGTACCGCTCGGGCGACCGCGGCCGCTGGCGCAACGACGGCCTGCTCGACCACCTCGGGCGGCTCGACTTCCAGGTGAAGGTGCGCGGCTACCGCATCGAGCCCGGCGAGATCGAGGTGCGCTGCTGCGAGGTGCCCGGCGTCTCGCGCGCCGTGGTCGTGGCCCGCGAGGACAACCCCGGCGACGTGCGCCTGGTGGCGTACCTCGCGCTCAAACAGGGCGCCGGCTTCGATCTCGAGACCCTGATGGTGCACCTGCGCAAGCACCTGCCGGCCTTCATGCTGCCCCAGCACGTTGTGACGATGGACGTGCTGCCCAAGCTGGCCAACGGAAAGATCGACCGCGTCTCGCTGCCGCCCCCGCAGGCCGTGGCCCGCGACGAGGTGCGCCGCGGCGCCGGCCCGAGCAACGAGCACGAGCGCAAGGTGCTCGCGCTGATGGAGAAGGTGCTGAGCCTGCCCGGCCTGGACATGCACGACGACTTCTTCACCATGGGCGGCCACTCGCTGCTGGCCGCGCGGCTCACCACGCTGCTGAGCCGCGAGTTCCAGGTGACGCTGCCGCTGCGCTCGCTCTTCGAGTCGCCCACGGCCGAAAAGCTGGCCGCTGCCATCCAGGCACTGCAGGGCGCGGGCGTGGGGCTGCAGGCGCCCATCGGCCGCAGCATCGGGCGCACCACCGCGCCGCTGACGATGGCACAGGAGCGCATCCGCTTCATGGAGCAGCTGCACCCGGGCCGCTCGGTCTACAACGCGCCCTCGGCGCAGCGGCTCACGGGGCAGCTCGACGCCGCGCGCTTCGAGAACGTGTGGCGCGAGATCATCCGCCGCCAGCCCTCGCTGCGCACCCACATCGGCATCGACGCGGGCACCGGCAAGCCGGTACAGGTGATTTCGGAGTCAGCGGAATTCACGCTGCCGCTGGTCGACCTGCGCAGCCTGCCCGCCGACCAGCGCGAGGCCGAGCTGGCCGAGCGCATGCAGGAGCTGGCCGACCGGCCCATCGACATCCACAGCGCGCCGATGATGCACGCCACGCTGTTCAGGCTGGACGACAACGAGCATGTGTTCCTGTTCGTTCCGCACCATCTGATCTGGGACGGCTGGTCCTTCGACCTGATGCAGCGCGAGCTGTCGGCGCTGTACGACGCCGCCGAGCGCGGCCGCCCGCACAACCTGCCCGCGCTCTTCACCACCCAGGGCGACTACGCCGAGTGGCTGGAGAAGTGGCTGACCGGGCCCGCCTGCGAGGAGCAGCTCGCCTTCTGGCGCGGCCGCCTCGAAGGCGCGAAGGCGGTCCGTCCGCCGGTGACCGACATGCCCCGGCGCGCCGGCAAGAGCGGCCAGGGCGGCGCGCACTGGATCCACATCGACCTGCAGAGCACCCAGCGGCTGCGCGAGATCGCGCGCGACATGGACGTGACGCTGAGCATGCTGACCTTCGGCGTGTACGCGCTGACCATGGCCCAGGTGACCGGCAACGACGCCATCGTCATCGCCAACCCGGTGCGCGGGCGCCAGCAGGCCGAGACGGAAGACGTCATGGGCTTCTTCAACAACGTGCTGCCGGTCTCGCTCAGCGTCGACCGCTCGCTCACGCTGCCGGTCTTCATGCGCTACGTGAAGCAGGAGCTGCTGTCGATGATGAACAACCAGCAGGTGCCCTTCGAGCGCCTGATGGCCGAGCCGGGCTACGCGGGGCAGATCAAGACCTCCGGGCCCTACCAGTCGATGTTCTCGTTCCAGGACGCGCGCGAACGCGCCCGCTCCGTCGGCAGCCTGCAGACCCGCCAGGTGCACGTGATGCAGCACGGCGCCACCGACGACATCGGCGTGTGGCTGATGGACAAGCCGCACGGCCTGGAAGGCGCGCTCATCTACAACGCCGACGTCTACCTGCGCGAGACCGGCGCCCAGCTGCGCGAGCGCTACCTCGAAGTGCTGCGCCGCGTGGCCGACGAGCCCGGCGCCACTCTGGAGCGCATCGCCGACACCGAAACCTCGACCAGCGCGGCCTACCTTCGCAAGCTGGCCGCGGGCGACGCGAGCAAGGCCGGCCCGGACAGCCTGCCCAACGGCAACGCAAGCAAGGCGAAGCAGAGCCAGCTCGAGCCCGAGCAGGCGCAGCTCGCCCGCATCTGGGCCGAGGTGATCGGCATCGACGTTGCAGAGATTCGCGCCGGCGACAACTTCTTCGACCTGGGCGGCGACTCGCTGCTGGTGCTGCGCGCCGTGCAGCAGGCGGCGCAGACGCTGGGCCATCGCGTGGAGCCGCGCCGCTACCTGTTCGAGAACCTGGGGCAGATCGCCGCGTCGCCGCGCGGCGCGGCCGAGGGCGTGCCCTCCGATCTCGCCGAACTGACCGCCGGCACGGCCGCGCATGCGCAGCAGCACCAGCAGCGCGGCGGGCTGCTCGGCGCCCTCGGCGGCTGGCTGCGCAAGGGGTGAGGAACATGAACATGAATGGCAGTTCTCCCCAGCCGCTTTCCATCGACGTGCCGCTGTGCCTGTACGTCGACCTGGACAGGTTCGCCAGCCTTCCGTCGGAGCAGGTTCTTTCGGAAGAGGAACGCGTGCGCGCCGCCGCCTTCCACTCGCCGCTGGACCGTCAGCGCTACGTGGCCTCGCACCTCGCGCTGCGGCAGGCGCTGAGCGAGTACACCGGCCTGGAGCATGCCGAGCTGCACCTGTCGAAGGGCTCCTTCGGCAAGCCTTCCCTCACGGGGCATGCGCGCACGCAGTTCTCGCTGAGCCACAGTCAGGGGCTGGCGCTGATCGCCATCGGCGGGCGCGGCCCGCTGGGCGCCGACATCGAGCTGCTGCGCCCGGTGCCGGACGCGGCGGTGCTCGCGGCCGAGCACTTCACGCATCGCGAGCAGGAAGCTCTGGCCGCCCTGCCCGTGCACGAGCGCGACCGGGCCTTTTTGACCTGCTGGACCCGCAAGGAAGCCTGCCTCAAGGCCATCGGCGTGGGCCTGCTGGTGTCGTCGCAAAGCTTCGAGGTGGGGCTGGAGCCGGATTGCCGCAGCGTGGAGCTCGCGGTGGCCGGCCGCATCCTGTGGCTGCTGCTTGCGCCGGCGCCCGAGCGGATGGACTGCGTGGGCTCCATTGCCGAATGGCGCCAGACCGAGGCGCGTGCCGGCCACTCCGGCCACTCGGGGCGTTTGCTGGAGGCGCACGCATGAGCCACATGAAGCCGCTCATGTTCGGGCCGGCCTCGCGGCAGGTCTTCGGCGTGTTCCATCCCGCCGAGGAAGACCGCGCCGGCGCCGACACCGCCGTGCTGCTGTGCCCGCCCTTCGGGCAGGAGGGCCTGCGCACCCATCGCTTCTTCAAGGTGCTGGCCGAGCGGCTCTCGCGCTCGGGCATCGCCACGCTGCGCTTCGACTTCTACGGCTCGGGCGATTCGCCGGGCGAGGAGATCGAGGGCGAGCTCGACGGCTGGCGCCGCGACCTGTGCTCGGCGCACGAAGAGCTGCGTCGGCGCGCGCCCGGCGCCTCCATCGTGTGGATCGGCGCGCGGCTCGGCGCCACGGTGGCCGTGCTGGCGGCGCGCGGCGGACGCTGCGACCCGGTGCGGCTGGTGCTGTGGGAGCCGGTGATCGACGGGCGCAGCTACGCGCGGCTGCTGCGCGAGCAGCACGTGGCCGCCATCGACACCACCTTCTGCATTCCCGACCTGGCGTGGCGCCGCAGCCTCCTGCAGGAGCCCGAGACGATGCCCGAGGAAGCGCTGGGCACCCTGCTCTCGCCCGCGCTGCGCGCGCAGCTTGCGGCGCTGGTGCCCGAATCGCTGCCGCTCACGGCCCTGCACGACACGCTGGTGCTGGCCGAACCCGACGACGAGCGCACCGCCCAGTGGGCGGCCGACCAGCAGTCGCGCCACATGCCGGTGCGCCTCGCGTACTTCAGCCACCAGCTCGACTGGACCTCCGACCCCTATCCCAACAGCGCAATGGTCCCGGCCGATGCGCTCAACCGCCTCCAAGGGGCTCTTCATGAATGACGCGACGACAACGACCATGGCCACGAGCACGCAGGTGCCGCTGCTGTTCGGCCCCGGCGATGCGCTGATGGGCATGCTCACGGTGCCCGCGCGGCCGGCGTCGGGCGGCACTGCCTGCCTCATGTTCAACATGGGCGCGAACCACCGCGTCGGGCCGCGCCGCATCAACGTGAAGCTGGCGCACCAGCTGGCCGCGCGCGGCGTGGGCAGCCTGCGCTTCGACCTGGGCGGCGTCGGCGACAGCGACCCGCTGTCCACCTCGCCCGACCTGCAGATTCGCGCAGTGCACAGCCTGAAGGCCGCCATGGATGCCGCCGAGCGCACCCTGGGCGCGCGGCAGTTCGTGATCGTGGGCATGTGCTCGGGCGTGGAGCACGCCATGTCGGCCGCGCTGGCCGACAGGCGCGTGGTGGCGCTGTCGCTCTTCGACGGCTTCGCATTTCCCGAGCTGCGCGCGCGGCTCGAGCGCAATCTGCGCCGCGCGCTGGCCGCGCCCGCGCATCCGTCCTTCCCGGGCAAGGCCAGGCGCTGGCTGCAGCGCCGCTTCCTGCGCAGCCACTCGACGACGCCCATGCCGGGCTTCTTCGCGGAAAGGCGCGCGCCCGAGGCCAACGCGATCTGGTTCGACGCCGCTTTGCAGCGCCTGGTCGAACGCAATGTCGCGGTGCAGGTGCTGTATTCGGGCTCGCTGCACGTCTGCGACCGTGGCCGCGACCAGCTGGGCGCCTTCGCCCGCAAGCCCTACGCGCAAGGGCTCCAGTACGAGTTCATCGGCGAGGTCGACCACACCGTCTGCACCGAGAAGGGACAGCAGCTGTTCCTGCGCAGCGTGGGTGGCTGGGTCGCCGAGCGCTGCCTGGGCGGCAGCACCGAACGGCGCAGCCAGGACAGCAGCCGCGCGCCGGCCACCGCCGAGCCGGCCATGACCACCTGGGCGGCGCTCTGACAAGGGCTTGCCGCTCATCCATTCATTCATTCGTTCACGCCTTGCACCACCGTCACAACCAGCAGTCAAGGAGATCACCATGCAACGCCACGATCCAGCGACACAACCATGCGGCACGCAACCGCTCGCAGTGCTGGCCCGTACGCAGGCGCAGGCCCGGCTGCGATGGCTCGGCCTGGCGATGCTGGTGTCGATCGGGCTGGTGGCACTCGCGGGCTGCGCGCCGGGCTTCGGCAAGGTGGAGCCGCTTGGCTTCACCCGCACCACGGGCGACAGCACGGCTTCCGCCGACAGCGGAAAGATCATTCCGATCACGCCCGACCTGATCCGCTCGCAGATCGCGCAGCGACCCGCCGCAGTGCCCGACAACGTCAAGCGCCTGTTCACGGCGGCACCGGTCTACACCATCGGGCCGGGCGATGTGGTCGGCATCATCGTGTACGACCACCCCGAGCTGCTGCCGAACGCCGGCGCGGTGATCGCGCAGCAGTCGGACCCGACCGGCGTGACCGTCGCGCCCGGCTTCATCGTCGACACCAAGGGCGAGATCTTCTTCCCGTACATCGGGCGCACCAAGGTGCAGGGCCTGACGGAAAGCGGCGCGTCGGAGCTGATCGCCCAACGGATCAAGGCCTTCATCAAGGACCCGCAGGTGACGGTGCGCATCCAGTCGTTCCGCAGCCAGCGCGCCTACGTGCAGGGAGAGGTGCGCACGCCGGGGCTGCAGATCTTCACCGATGTGCCGATGACGCTGTCGGAGGCCATCAGCCGCGCGGGCAGCTTCACCCAGGCCGGCGACCGCGCGCACGTCACGCTCACGCGCGGCGGCGTGTCGACGGTGATCAACCTGCCGATGCTGCAGGCGCTGGGCGCCGACCCCAACAGCATTCCGCTGCGCAACGGCGACATCGTGAACGTCGGCACCCGCGAGGACAACCGCGTCTACGTGATGGGCGAAGTGCGGGCGCCGTCGGCGCTGCAGATGCGCAACAACGGCCGGCTGAGCCTGAACGAGGCGCTGGGCGACGCGGGCGGCCCCGACCTGGCGACCTCCGACCCGGGCCAGATCTACGTGGTGCGCAACTCGCCCGACAACCTCGACGTGCAGCAGGTCTTCAATCTCAACGCGAAGAACCCGGTGGCGCTCGCGCTGGCCGACCGCTTCGAGCTGCAGCCGCGCGACGTGGTGTACGTCGACCGCGTGCCGCTGGTGAGCTGGAGCCGGGTGTTCAGCCTGATCCTCCCGGCCGCCCAGGTCGTCAACCTCGCCCGCGACACCGCCCGCCGCTAGGCGCCGCAGCCGTCCGGACAGCAAAGCCGAAGCAAAGGTGACCCTCATGAACGCGCACTGGCAAGCGTCGCTTCCCGCCCCCGCGGGCACTCCGGCGACGGTGCTCGAAACCACCGCATGGCCCCGGGAGTCGCGGTTCCACGAATACCTCGACATCCTGATCGACAACCGCTGGCTGATCGCCGGCATCGCGACGCTGGCCCTGCTCGCGGGCGTGGGCTACGCCCTCTTCGGCACCCGCGTGTACGAGGCCAACATCCTGATCCAGGTGGAAGACCCGGACCGCTCGGGCGGCAATTTTCCGGGCGATGCCAACGGCGGCGGCGCGATCAACGTGAAGACGCCGACCGCCGGCGAGACGGAGATCCTGCGCTCGCGCATGGTGCTGGGCCAGGCGATGGAGAACACACGGCTCTACATCGGCGCCAGGCCGCTCTACATCCCGGTGGTGGGCGAGTTCCTGGCACGGCATTCGAGCCGGCTTTCGACGCCGGGCGTGTTCGGGTACGGCAACTACGTCTCGGGCACAGAGGAAATCACCGTCGCGCAGATGGACGTGCCGCCGGCCTTCGAGGGCAAGAAGTTCAAGCTGGTCGCCGGCACCGAGGGCAACTACACGCTGACCAACCCGGGGCTGGAGTCGCCCCTGCACGGCACCGTCGGCACGCCGCTGGACGCCACCGTGCCCGGCGGCAACCTGCACCTGCTGGTGGGCTCCTTCGAGGCCCGCCCCGGCGGCGCCTTCGAGCTTGTGCGCTACTCGAAGCAGCTGACGCTGCTGGGCCTGCAGCGCGACCTGCGCGTGGTCGAGAAAGGCAAGCAGTCGGGCGTGATGGACATCAGTCTGCAGGCCGAGAACCGCAACCAGCTCGCCGGCGTGCTCAACGAGATCGCCGGGCTGTACGTGCGCCAGAACATCGAGCAGAAGACGGTGCAGGCCGAGCGCGCCCTGAGCTTCCTGGGCACGGAGCTGCCCAAGTTCAAGCAGCAGCTGGAGCAGTCCGAGGACGCCTACAACCAGTACCGCAACCAGAACGGCACCATCAGCCTGGACGACGAGGCCCGCAACGCCCTGACGCAGAACGTCGACCTGCAGGCCAAGCTGCTCGACGCCAAGCAGAAGCGCCTGGACCTGGTGGGCCGCTTCACCAACGAGCACCCGATGGTGCAGACGCTGGACGCGCAGATCGCCTCGCTCAAGAAGGAGCTGGGCTCGGTCGACGGGCGCATCCGCCGCATGCCGATGCTGCAGCAGAACACGGTGCGCATGCAGCGCGACATCAAGGTCAACACCGAGCTCTATGCGACGCTGCTCAACAGCTCGCTGCAGATGCGGCTGGCCAAGGAAGGCAAGGTGGCCAACGTGCGCGTGCTCGACCAGGCGCTGGTGGCCGAGAAGCCGGTGCGGCCGAAGTCGCTCATCGTGATCGCGCTGGCGCTGGCGGGCGGCCTCTTCGCCGGCGGCGCCGCGGCGCTGGCGCGCAAGAACCTGAAGCGCTCCATCGAGAGCCCCGACCACATCGAGGCCATCACCGGGCTGAACGTGTACAGCAGCATCCCGCTGAGCCCGCAGCAGCGCCTGCTCGACCGCGCGACGCGCAAGGGCAAGCCCGGCATCAAGGTGCTGGCGGCGCTGCACATGGAAGACCCGGCGCTGGAGGGCCTGCGCCGACTGCGCACCGCGCTCAAGTTCGTGATGATGGGCGCGCCCAACAACCGGATACTGATTTCGAGCGCCACGGCCGGCGCGGGCAAGACCTTCGTGTCGTCCAACTTCGCCACGCTGCTGGCTGTGTCGGGCAAGCGGGTGCTGCTGATCGACGGCGACCTGCGCCGCGGCACCCTGAGCGAGGAGTTCGGCCTGCAGCGCAAGGACGGCCTGGCCGACGCCATCACCGGCGCGGTGTCGCTGGAGCACGCCATCCATCACCACGTGCTGCCCTACCTGGACGTGATGTCCGCCGGCACGCCGCACCCGGACCCGGCCGGCCTGATGACCAGCGACACCTTCGCGCACGCGCTGTCGATGCTTTCGGCGCGCTACGACGTGGTGGTGATCGACGCGCCCCCCACCCTGCTGGCCTCCGAAACCGCCGCCATGGCGCCGAGCATGGGCACCGTGCTGCTGGTGGCACGCGCCGACAACAGCGAGATGGGCGAGCTGCTCGAAAGCAGCAAGCGGCTGGCCCACGTGGGGGCCGCCTTCCACGGCGTGGTGTTCAACGCGGTGGACACCACGCAGCGCCGCAACCGCAGCTACGGCTATGGCTACTACGGCTATGCCCCACCCGCCCCCACGCCCCGCCGCGAGCCTTCGTACGAGCTGGACACGGCCGACACCGTGATGCCCAAGCGCATCGAACCGGAGCACGCCGGATCATGAACACACTGAGATCCACCTCATCCACGGGCCACGGCCCCGGCAACCCGGGACTCGGCACAGCCGCCAACACGGCGCCCTACATGCCGCTGGGCGGCGCGCCCTGGCTGCGCCGCGCCAAGCGCGCGGCCGACATCCTGATGGCCGGTTCCTTCTTCCTCTTCTTCGGCTGGGCCTACCTGCTGATCTGGCTGGGCGTGCTCTACACGTCGGGCGGACCGGCCATATACATGCAGCCGCGCTACGGCAAGGGCGGGCGCGTCTTCAAGTTTTACAAGTTCCGCTCGATGGTGGCCAACGCCGACGCGGTGTTGGCGCGCCACCTGCGCCAGAACGAGGCCGCGCGGCGCGAATGGGCCGTCTACCAGAAGCTGCAGGACGACCCGCGCATCACCCGCTTCGGCGCCTTCCTGCGCAAGTACAGCATCGACGAGTTCCCGCAGTTCTGGAACGTGCTCAAGGGCGACATGAGCATGGTCGGCCCGCGGCCCTGCATGTTCGCGCAGAAGGACCTGTACGGCGACTACTGGGACCACTACTGCGCCGTGCGCCCGGGCATCACGGGCCTGTGGCAGATCAGCGGCCGCAACGAGATCAGCTACCGCCGCCGCGCCGCGATGGACGCGGAATACGTCGCTCACCTGTCGCTGTGGCGGGACTTCGTGATCCTGCTGAAGACCTTCGGCGTGGTCACTGGCGCGCGCGGGTCGCGCTAGCGGCAACGGCCGCGTCCATCGCCAGGCACCGGTTTCGTCCCCTTCCAACTCAACCACTTCACCGAAAGCTCATATGCGAATCTTTGTTGCAGGTCATCGCGGCATGGTGGGTCAAGCGACGGCACGGCGCCTGAGCGAACTGGGCCACGACGTGGTGACGCGAACCCATGCCGAACTCGACCTCCTCGACCAGGCGGCCGTGGCCCGCTTCTTCGCGACGGAGCAGATCGACCAGGTCTACCTGGCCGCGGCCAGGGTCGGCGGCATCCACGCCAACATGACCTATCCGGCCCAGTTCATCTACGAGAACCTGGCCATCGCCACCAACGTGACGCACCAGGCCTTCGTATCGGGCGTGAAGCGGCTGCTGTTCCTCGGCTCCAGCTGCATCTACCCGCGCATGGCCGAGCAGCCGATCCGCGAGGAGTACCTGCTCAACGGCAAGCTCGAGCCGACCAACGAGCCCTACGCCATCGCCAAGATCGCCGGGCTCAAGCTGTGCGAGAGCTACAACCGCCAGTACGGCGCCACGCACGGCATCGACTACCGCAGCGTGATGCCGACCAACCTGTACGGCCCCGGCGACAACTACCACATCGAGAACAGCCACGTGGTGCCGGCGCTGATCCAGCGCTTCCACCTGGCGAAGATCGGCAACTCGCCCAGCGTGCTGATCTGGGGCAGCGGGCGCGCGCGGCGCGAGTTCCTGTATGTCGACGACATGGTCGAAGGCTGCCTCGCGGTGATGAACCTGTCGCGCGCCGAATACGACCGGCAGACCGACGCGATGCGCGGCCACATCAACCTCGGTACCGGCGAGGACGTGTCGATCGCCGAGCTCACCGAGCTGATCCGCGACGTGGTGGGCTACACCGGCACCATCCGCTACGACCTCGCGCAGCCCGACGGCGCGCCCAGGAAGCTGCTGGACGTCTCGCGCGCCAACAGCCTCGGCTGGCACGCGACCGTGCCGCTGGCCGAAGGGCTGCGGCGCACCTACGCCGACTACCAGCGGGCGATCCGGCCGGTCGAGGAAGTCGACCCGGCCTCGACTCCGGCGCACGTCCACGCCTGAGCCGCCGAGCGCTCCATCCACGGCAGGCCCGCCATGCGCCCCCTCACCTTCTGGTCCGGCATCGTCTGCGCCGCGCTGTGCGGCCTGGTCGATCCGGCGTGGGGCTACGCGGCGGTGTTCGTGCTGTCGCTGGTGCAGCTTGCGATGCTGGGGCCTGCGGGCGGCAGCGTGTTCCTGCTGATCCACTACGCGACGATCCTCACCTACTTCTCGATCGCGCCGGCGATGCAGATCTCGCACGACGTGGAGTTCTGGGACGCGGGCGTCATGCGTGCCGAGTCGCACACGCAGGCGCTGATGCTGCTGCTGCTCTACATGGCGGGGGTTGAAGCCGCCCGTCTCGGGGAGCGCGATACGCCCGCCGACGCGATGGCCCGCCGCGACAGCCGGCTGGTCGGCCTGGTCCATGCCCAGCTGCTGTTGCTGGGCTGCGCGGTGTTCGCCTTCGCTGCGCTGCTGGTCAAGCCGGAGCTCAACTTCGTGGCGCGCGGCATCGCGGGCCTGGGCAGCGAAGAGAGCAACATGGCGATCGACTTCATCTTCTATTCCACGCTGCCCAAGCTGATGGTGCTGATGTGCTTCGTGGCGCTGGCCATCCACGCGGCGCGGCATCGCACGCTGTGGTCGTGGGGCGCAGCGGGCCTGGCGTTCGCGCTGGCTGCGCTCGCGGCCAACCCGGTGAACACGGCGCGGCAGATATTGCTGATCGGGCTGCTGCCGCTGCTCATCCATGCGCTGGCGCGCAGCCGGCGCTGGCTGCTGGGCGGGCTGATCTTCGGCTCGATCGCAGGGCTGGGGCCGCTGCTGAACCTGGTTTCGCGCGGCAGCTTCTGGGGCGAGGAGCTGAGGACATTTCCGTTCAGCCAGGACTTCGACGCGATGTTCGTTGTCGCGGGCATCCTGGAGCGCGCGCCCATTCCCGACCTCGGCTGGGGCCGCTACCTGCTGTCGGCCTTCTCGTTCTTCCTGCCGCGCAGCCTGAAGATGTTTCCCGATTTCGACCCGCTGGGCTGGTCGGCCATTCTTGGCAACTTCTCGCAGAGCAATCTTTCGCTGCCGCCTTTCACCACGGCGTACTTCGACTTCGGCATGGCGGGGCCGGCGCTCTTCGGCTTCGCGATCTCGGCCGGGTTCCGGATGGCCGACCGCGCCGTCTCTCCGGACCGCCCGGTGTCGGCCTCGTACCTCTCGGCGCTGGTGCTGCTGGCGGCCTATGTGCCGTTCATGCGCGGCCCGATCCTGGGCTGGGGGCCGTTCGCCGCCTCGGGCCTGATCGCCGCCTTCATCGCGGGCTCGCTGAGCTCCCGCAACCGCCGCGCGATGACGCGCGTGGTGCGGCGGCACCTGCCGAGCGCCTGAAAAGAAGGAACCCATGGCCACCTACCTCTACTACGACACCGTGCGCCTCAACAAGGCGGCCGGTGGCGTGCTCAACGTGTCGGAGGTGCTGCTGCGCCACATGCGGCAGTCTCCCGATGACCGGGTGGTGCCCGTGAGCGAGCGGCATCCGCGCCTCTTCGCGCTGGCGCAGCGGCTGAAGATCAGCCGCTTCGTGCTCGACACGCTGCTCTACAACTTCCACCGGCTGCGCACGCTGCTCACGGGCGAGCAGCTGTTCTCGATGTTTCCCAACTACTACCTGCCGCTGACGCTGCTGGGGCGGCATCGCGACTCGGTCGTCATCGTCCACGACCTGCAATACAAGGCCTATCCGCAGTACTTCGGGCGCGGCAAGCGGCTCTTTCTCGACTGGAACCTGTGGCGCGCGGCGCGCAGCGCGGCGGACGTGGTTTTCATCAGCCGCAGCAGCCAGCGCGACTTCGAGCGCCACTTCGGCCGCTGCGCGCATTCGAGCGTGATCTTCAACCCGGTGGATGCGCCACGCGGCGCGACGGCGCCTGCCGCCGCGACCGGCGAGCGCTACCTGATCGCCGCCTATCACTACTACCCGCACAAGAACTTCGCCGGCATCCTCGCGCTCTTCGAGCGAATGAAGGCCGCCGGGCTGGTCGACTTCCTGGACATCACCGGCAACGGCGCCGCCGAAGTCGGACGCATGGTGTCCGCGCTGGCACCCGAGGTGCGCGACTGCGTGCGCCACCGCGGGCTGGTGCCGCGCGACGAGCTGCTGCGGCTTTACCAGAGCGCCACCGCGTTCATCTCGCTGTCCACCTTCGAGGGCTTCAACCTCTCGGCGGCCGAGGCGGCGACGCTGGGCGTGCCGCTGCTGCTGTCGGACATTCCGGTGCACCGCGAGCTGTTCTCGGACTACGCCTTCTTCGTGGGCAGCGACGGCGACGAGCCGGAGCAGCTCGCGCAATACCTGGCGCACCACGAACACGTGCGCCCGGCGTGGGTTCATGCCGGCACCTGCGCGCCCGCCAACGTCGCGCGGCGCTATCTCAGCGTCAAGCGCGGTGCGCCATCGCTCGCGAGGGCCTTGCCATGACGAGGTTGCCTGTCTCCGTCGTACGCCTGTTCGCGAAGCTGTTGTTGCTGGCGGCGGCATGGCCGCTGGCAAGCCACGCCCAGCCCGCTGCCGCTGCCGCGCCGATGCCGGGCTTCGGCGTGATGGTGCATTACCTGCCCGACAAGCAATCCATCGGCGAGATCAGGCGCTTCGACGTCGAAGCCTTCGCGAACGCGCTCGCGGACATGCGCGCCTCGCACCTGATCCTGACGCTGGGGCAGAACAGCGGCCAGTACATCGCGCCCAACGCCGCGCTCGAAGTGCTGTGCCCCGCCAGCGCCGCCAACCGCCCGCCGCGCGATCTTCCGCTGGAAATCGGTCGGGCGCTGCGAGCCCGGGGCATCGCGCTGATCCTGTACCTGCCGTTTCGCGCGCCGCAGTCCGACCGCGCGCTGATGCAATGCCTGGGCGACGTGTCCGAGCAGGAGCCACCGCCCGCGCGCTTCATCGCGGCGTGGTCCAGCGTGATCCGCGACTGGTCGGAGCGATACGGTGCGCTCGCAAGCGGCTGGTGGTTCGACGGCACCTACAACACCAAGGGCATCACGCCTGCCGGATGGGAAATGTTCTGCAGCGCTACGCGCGCCGGCGCGGCCAACCGCTGGCTGGCCTTCAACGCAGGCGAAGGCGCGGAGCGCTTCAGCGCCAAGTCGGCTCCCTGCCAGAACCTGATGGCCGGCGAATACATGCAGCCGCCGGCGCACCTGGCAGGCCCGCCTTCGGAGCTGGTGCTCCATGTGCTGACGCCGCTGACCGCCTCGTGGGGCCGCGAGGCGCCAGCGCGGTTCACTGCCTCGCAGCTTCGTAGCTGGATCGCCGAAGCCGCCGCCGCTCGCGGCCTCTTCACGCTGGACATGCCCATCGACGCGGCAGGCCGTTTCGTTCCCGCACACGTGGCGCTCATCAAGAGCGTCACCGCCACGGCCAGGCCCTGAATCCAACCATCGCTGTCACACCTCATCAACCCTCACTCAACCACCATGAACCCGCCCCTGCCATTCATCGTCGTGGAAGACCGACAGAACAAGACCCTCGCGCTGTGCCGCGAATCGGCGGCGCTGGCCGGCGAGCCGCTCCTCGTGCTCTCGGACACCGACGCGGGCCCGGCCTACGAGCGCTTCTGCCGGTCCTACGTGCACCTGTCGAGCAACCCGCCGGAGTTCGAGAAGATCTGCTTCCGGCGCTACTTTCTTCTTGCGCGTTTTCTGGAATCAAACCCCGACGTGCGCGACTTCGTGCTGGTCGACAGCGACGTGCTTCTCTTCCAGGGCGCCGGGGAGCACATCCGGCGGCTCGCGGGAAAGGCCGATTTCTCGGGCTCCAGCATGCAGTCCGCCGACGGCTGGAACCCCTGCCAGATCTCGCCGCACGTGAGCTACTGGACATCGAACGGCCTGCGCCGCTTCGTGGCCTGGGTGCTCGACACCTACGCCACGCCCTCGGGCCGCAGGAAGCTGCGCGAGATCTCGGCGCGCTTCGCCGCGCGGGGCGTGCGCGGCGGCGTGTCGGACATGACGCTGCTCTACCTCTGGGCGCACGCCACGGGCAACGACGAGCCCATCAACCGGGTGCTCGAAGGCACGGTGGTCGACCACAACATCAACGGCATGCACAACCTCCATCGCGGAGAGTTCAAGGTGCTCGGCGGCGCCAAGCGCGTCGCCTACCGCGACGGCAAGGCCTGGCTGACGAGCGCCTCGGGCGAGCTCACGCGCGTGGTGGCGCTGCATTTCCAGGGCAGCGCCAAGATGGCCATGCCCTACGCGCTGCGCGGCCACATGCTGACCATGGCGGCCGTGACCTACGCGCTGCAGATGGCCCGCCGGGCCCGGAACAACGCGTTCCGCGTCGGCGCCTTCGCGCGCCGGCTCTTCGACACCCGCCGGGTGGACCGCGTGCCGGCGGGCAAATGAGCCTGGAGCGAGCCGACGCCATGAAGCACTTCAGCCTGCCACTCCCGCTGCCCGGTGCGCGCATGGCATGGCTGTCGGGGCTGGGCGCGCTCGCTTCGCGGCTGTATGTGTACCTGTCGGGCTTCCTCGCCATCTTCCTGATGGCGGCGAGCATTCCGCCGGCGCGCTTCGGCGAGTACTCGATCTACCAGTCGGTGATGGAAGTGGCTCTGGTGGTCGCCACCCTGGGCAGCTCGCTGCTGTTCTCGCGCAATGCGGCCTCGATGCCGCCGGGCGTGACGCGCGGCGACGTTGTGCGCACGCTGGCCATCGGCCTGCCGCTGGCGACGGTGCTCGCAACGGTGATCCTCACGGTGCAGCGCCTGCCGGTGGGCGATGCGCCTTTCGCCATCCTGGTGGTCACGCTGGCGGTGTTCGCGTTCAACAGCCTGCGTCTTTCGTTCAGCCGGGGGCTGGGCCATGCGGGGCTGCTCAACCTGGAAGCCGGCATCCGCTCGACCGTCCTGGTCGGGGTCGTGAGCCTGTGCGTGGCGGTGCATTTCGACCTGGGCGTGGCGCACCTGCTGCTCATCAACCTGATCGCCGTCGTGGTGGTGTGCCTGGCCGTGGGCCTGCCGGCCAATGGAGCGGCACCGCCGGCCGGACGCGCCGCGCTTCCGATGGCGTCGCAGGCCGGGGCGACGGTGTATTCGCTGCTCATGTTCCTGCTGCGCAAGTCGGACCTGCTCATCGTGGCCTACTTCATGCCGCTGAGCTACGTGGGCGCCTTCAAGCTCGCCTTCCTGCTGGCCGAGGCGCCCTCGCAGTTCGTGCAGGCCTTCCTGGTGACCAAGACGCCCGCGATGCTGGAAACCGAGGCCGGCAACTTCACCGCGGCGAAGCTGCGGCTCGCGAGGCATTCCTTCCTGCTGGGCTGCGGCCTCTTCGTCGGGCTGGCCGCGCTCATCTCGGTGGCGGCTCCGCTGCTCAAGCTGGGCAACGAGGCGCGCTCCATCTTCCTGTGCATCGCGCCCTATTTCCTGTTGCGCACCTACACGATCCACCACGAGATGGTGCTGTCGCTGAAGACGTCGATGAGTTCGCTCGGCAAGTGGGCGCTGCTCGAAGTCGCGCTGCGGCTGGCCTCCTACGCGGCGGTGGCGGCGCTCTTTCCGGGCAAGCCGCACTACGTCTTCTTCATCGCCTGCGTAACCGACTTCGTGCTGTGCGAGACGCGCATGCGCCTGCACTTCGGCTTCTTCCCCATCGTGCGCCTGCTGGCGCGGAGGCGGGCATCGTGAAGATCCTCGTCTACTCGATGAACTTCGCGCCCGAGCTGGCCGGCATCGGCAAGTACTCGGGCGAGATGGCCGAGTGGCTGCAGGCGCGCGGGCACGAGGTGCGGGTGATCGCGTCGCCGCCCTTCTTTCCGCAGTGGTCGGTGTTCCAGGGGTATTCGGCGTGGGCCTACCGCAAGGCCGTGTGGAACGGCGTGACGGTCTGGCGGGCGCCCACCTGGGTGCCATCGCAGCCGCGCGCGCTCGGGCGCATCGGGCATCTGCTTTCGTTCACGCTGTCGAGCATTCCGCTGCTCCTGGCGCAGCTGTTCTGGCGGCCCGACGTGGTGTTCGTGGTGGAGCCGCCCGTGTCCTGCGCGCCGGCCGCGCTGTGCCTTGCCAAGCTGCTGCGCGTGAGGTCGTGGCTGCACATCCAGGACTACGAGGTGGACGCCGCCTTCGGCCTGGGCTGGCTGCGCGGCGAGCGGGTGCGGCGCTTCGCGCTGGCCGCCGAGCGCTGGCTGATGCGCAGGTTCGACCGGGTGTCGACCATCTCCACCGCGATGCGCGCCAAGGCACTCGAAAAAGGCGTGGACGAATCGCGGCTGGTGCTGTTTCCGAACTGGGTGGATGTGGAAGCCATCCGGCCGGTCGCGCGCCCGTCGCTGGCCAGCGGCGCATCCGTGCAGGGCTACCGGGCGGAGCTGGGCATTCCGGCCGATGCGGTGGTGGTGCTCTATGCCGGCAGCCTCGGCAGCAAGCAGGGCATCGAGCTGCTGGCCGAGGCGGCGCGGCTGCTCGTGTGCTCGCACGACATCCACTTCGTGTTCTGCGGCAACGGCCCGAGCCGCGCCTCGCTGATGAACGCCTGCGTACGGCTGGGCAACGTGCACTTTCTCGACCTGCAGCCCGCCGAGCGCTTCAACGAGCTGCTGGGCATGGCGGACATCCACGTGCTGCCCCAGCGCGCCGATGCCGCCGACCTGGTCATGCCCTCGAAGCTGGGCGGCATGCTGGCAAGCGGACGCGCGGTGATCGTGACCGCGCATACCGGCACGGCGCTCAGCGAAGCCGTGTGGGGCCGTGGCGTGGTGGTCGAGCCCGGCGACGCCGCCGCGCTGGCCGATGCCATCGAGCAGCTCTCGATGTCGCCCGCGACGCGCGAGCTGATGGGTTCGATCGGCCGCCGCTTCGCCGAAGCCGAGCTGGACCGCAACGTGATCCTGCAGCGCCTCGAAGAGGAACTGCAGCGCTGCGTGGCCGCCTGACGAGCCGCCCGCCACCAGGAACACCACCATGCCCGCACCCAGGATCCTCGTGACAGGCGGCGCAGGCTTCATCGGCAGCCACACCTGCGTGGCGCTGATCGCGGCGGGATACCAGCCGGTGGTGCTCGACACGCTGGTCAACAGCGATGCGCGCTCGCTGAAGCGGGTGGCGTGCATCACCGGCATCGAGCCCGCGCTGGTGCGCGCGGACGTGCGCGACGCGGCGGCGCTCGACCGCGTGTTCGCGACGCACGACATCCGGGCGGTGGTGCACCTGGCGGGGCTGAAGGCGGTCGGCGAATCGGTGGCCGATCCGCTGGGCTACTACGACGTCAACCTGGCAGGCAGCCTGGCGCTGGCGCAGGCCATGGGCCGCGCGGGGGTGCGCACGCTGGTGTTCTCCTCGTCGGCCACGGTGTACGGCGACTCGCAGCCCTCGCCCATTGCCGAGAGCGCGCCGCACGGCGCCGTCAACCCGTATGGCCGGACCAAGTCGATGGTGGAGAGCATGCTGGCCGACCTTTCGCGCTCCGATGCGCGCTGGGGCATCGCCTGCCTGCGCTACTTCAACCCGGTGGGCGCGCACGAGAGCGGACTTCTCGGCGAACTGCCGAATGGGCCACCCAACAACCTGATGCCCTACATCACGCAGGTCGCGGCCGGCGAGCGCGACTGCCTGGTCGTGCACGGTGCCGACTACGACACCGCCGACGGCACCGGCGTGCGCGACTACGTGCACGTGATGGACGTGGCCGAGGGCCACGTGGCGGCGCTGCGCCATGCGGCGCGCAAGCCGGGCATCCTGATGACCAACCTCGGTACCGGCCACGGCGCCTCGGTGCTGGAAGTGGTCTCGGCCTTCGAGCGCGCGAGCGGCCGGCGCATCGCGCTGCGCATCGGGCCGCGCCGCCCCGGGGATGCGCCGGCCTACTGGGCCGACGCGCGCGGCGCTTGGCGCACCCTCGGCTGGCGCGCGCGCCGCGATCTCGACCAGATGTGCGCAGACAGCTGGCGCTGGCAGTCCGCGAACCCGCACGGCTTCGACGACCCGGCGCCCGCCCTCGGCCCGGGCGCCGCGCTCTTCCAGAACAACAACACAGGCACCAACATCAACTCCAACCTGGGGCACACCCATGTCTGAAAACGCTTCATCCTCCATCGGTGAGCAGGGCGCCGGCCAGTCGGGGTATCCGCCGGCCATCTGCGCACCCGCCACGCCACTGTGGCCCGGCTTCCTGACCGGGCAGGAAGACGCGCCCGTGCGCGTGCTGCTCGTGGACGACGACGAATTCATGCGCCGCGTGATCGCCCAGGAGCTGCTCTCGGACCTGCGCATACAGCTCGAAGGCCAGGCCGGCAGCCTGCGCGACGGCCGGCGGCTGCTGGCCACGCACGACTTCGACGTGCTGATGGTCGATCTGCGGCTGGGCGACGGCACCGGCTTCGACCTGATCCAGGAAACGCGCGAGCACCACCGCTCCGTGGAGATCATCGTGATCACCGCGCTGGAGGACGAGGCGCACGTGCTGCACGCCTTCGAGCTGGGCGCCACCGGCTACCTGCTGAAGGACGCGTGGCTGCAGAGCTTCGCGCAGGCGGTGCTGCAGGTGGTCAACGGCGGCGCGGCCATCACGCCCCGGCTGGCGCGCAGGCTTCTCTCACGGCTGAGCCATCGGCCCGTGGGCTCGCTGCCTCCGGTTGCCGAGCCCCTGCCGCGCGAGACGACCCTGACGGCGCGCGAGTGCGAAATCCTGCGCTTTGTGGCGCGCGGCCATGTCACCGAGGAAATCGGCACCAGGCTGGGCATCTCGGGGCAGACCGTCAACGCCCACATCAAGAACATCTACAAGAAGTTGCACGTGCATTCGCGCGCGCAGGCCGTGAGCTACGCGGCCTATTCCGGGCTGATCTGAACCGAACCGAAGCAGGACGGCCAACCGTCAACCGACACAAACCCAACGCTGGCGATCGATCATGAACACCGCTCTCCCCATCCATCCCGTGGTCCTGTGCGGCGGCAGCGGCACGCGACTGTGGCCGCTGTCGCGCAAGGCCCTGCCAAAGCAGTTCGCGCCGCTGGTCGGCGGAAAGAGCCTGCTGCAGCTCACGCTGGAGCGCCTTGCGCTGCTGAATGCGGACATCACCTGCATCGCCTCGGAAGACCACCGCTTCCTGGTGAAGGAAACGGTGGAGAACGCCGGCGCCACGGGCCGGCAGATTCTGGAGCCGGTGGCGCGCAACACCGCGGCCGCGATGGCATCGGCCGCGCTGATGGCCGAGCCGGACGACCTGCTGCTGTTCGCGCCCTCGGACCACCACATTCCCGACGCCGTCCTCTTCGCCCGCACCGTGCATGCCGGCATCGACGCAGCGTTGGCCGGCAGGATCGTCACCTTCGGCGTGGTGCCGAGCTTTCCGAGCACGGCCTACGGCTACATCGAGGCCGCTGAACCCCTGGCCGACGGACACAGCCAGGCCGTGGCGCGCTTCGTCGAGAAGCCGACGGCGGCGGTGGCCGAGATGCTGATCCTGCACGGCGGCTACAGCTGGAACGCCGGCATCTTCCTCGTGCAGGCACGCACGCTGATCGCCGCGCTGCGCGAGCACGCGGGCGACATCCTCCAATCCTGCGAAGAGGCTACCGCCCAGGCAACCCGCGACGGCAGCTTCGTGCGGCTGGACCGCGCGGCCTTCGAACAATGCCGCGCCGACAGCATCGACTACGCCGTGCTCGAGAAACATCGGCAGATCGCGGTCGTGAAGTTCGAAGGACTTTGGAGCGACGTCGGCAGCTGGAACGCGGTCGCGAGCCTGCATCCGGCGGACGACGCCGGCAACCGTCTCAGTGGCAAGGCCAGCGCGCTCAACTCGCGCAACACCTTCGTGCATGCGCCGCACCGGCCGGTGGTGGCACTGGGCACGCAGGACCTGATCATCGTGGACACGCCCGATGCCGTGCTGGTGGCTGGCGCGGGCTGCGCCGAACAGGTTGCGGACGTTGTGCGCAAGCTCTCGCTGGAGGGTTGCGCCGAGGCTACCGAGCATCGCCGCGTGGTGCGGCCGTGGGGGGCCTACGACAGCATCGACCTGGGCGAACGCTTCCAGGTCAAGCGCCTGACGGTCAAGCCCGGCGCGCGTCTGTCGCTGCAGATGCATCACCATCGTGCCGAGCACTGGGTGGTGGTGAAGGGAACGGCGCTGGCTACCTGCGATGGCGAGGTCAGGCTGGTGCACGAGAACGAGTCGATCTACCTGCCCTCGGGCGCTATCCACCGGCTGGAGAACCCCGGCAAGACGGTGCTCGAGGTGATCGAGGTGCAGACCGGCGGCTACCTGGGCGAGGACGACATCGTGCGCTTCGACGACACCTACGGGCGCTGCGCGCCTGCACCGGCGGCTACGCAGGACCTCATCGCGGCAGATACGGCGTGATGTTCTTCATCGCGTTGGCCACGTAGGCTTCCTTCTCGCCCACCGGCGCGACGTAGTGCAGCGCGTCCGCCGCGGCCTCCACGCCTTCGGTGCGGGCGATGATCCAGCCGGCCAGGTACGGCGAGGCGAAGCAGCCGCCCGCGGTGGCGACGTTGCCGCGCGCGAAGAAGGGCTGGTTCAGCACCTCCACGCCGGCCTCCTGCACCCAGGGCCTGGTCGTCAGGTCGGTGCAGGCCGGCACGCCCTCGACGAGGCCGAGCCTGGCCAGCACCAGGGTGCCGGAGCATTGCGCCGCGATCAGCTGGCGGGCCGGATCGAGCGACAGCCGCCCCATCAGCTCCGGGCTGGCCACCACCTCCCGCGTCTGCACCCCGCTGCCGACGACCACGGCATCGGCGGAGCGAGCCTCTTCCAGCAGCGATTGCGCCCGGATGGTGACGCCGTTCATCGACGTGACCTCCGGCGTGGGGCAGCAGATGCTCACGCGCCAGCCGGGCTTCTTGATACGGTTGAGAACGCCGAGCGCAATGAGCGAGTCGAGTTCATTGAAGCCTTCGAAGGTGAGGATGGCGATGTGCATGGCGTCGTGATCGTTGTCGTGGGCGGATGGGACGAGGCCATCGTAGGAGCGCCGATCAATACAATCAAAAAATTGTCATGCATACATCGGATGAACGATGGCCGAAGCCCGCTACAAGCAACTGGTGGACGAACTCGCAGCCCAAATCCGCGAAGGCCGCCTGAAGCCCGGCACCCGCCTGCCCACGCACCGCAAGCTCGCCGAGCGCCACGGGCTGGCGCTGGTCACCGCATCGCGCGTCTACGCCGAACTGGAGGCCATGGGCCTCGTCAGCGGCGAAGTCGGCCGCGGCACCTTCGTGCGCGAGGCCTCGCTGCGCATGGGCCCCGGGGCCGAGCAACGTGCCCTGCCGGCGGATCTGGTCGACCTGAACTTCAACTACCCCGCGCTGCCCGGACAGGCCGAGTTGCTGCGCGGCGCGCTGCGGCAACTCGCGGCCGGCGGCGAGCTCGATGCGATGCTGCGCTACGCACCGCACGGCGGGCGAATGCACGAGCGCGCATGCTTCGCGCGGCACCTCGCGTCACGGAGGCTGAAAGTGGAGCCGTCGAATGTGCTGATCGTCGACGGCGCGCAGCACGGACTGGCGGTGACTGCCATGGCGCTGCTGCAGCCCGGCGACGTGGTCGCTGTCGATGCCCTCACCTACCCCGGGTTCAAGGTGCTGGCCGAGGCGCACAGGCTGGAGCTCGCTCCACTGCCCGCCGCCGGCCAAGGGCCCGACCTCGATGCGCTGGAGCGCCTATGTGCGCGCCGCCGCGTGCGGGCCATCTACGCCATGCCGACCATGCACAACCCGCTCGGCTGGGTGACGGGCATGAGTCGCCGAAAGCGCCTGGCAGCCATTGCCCGACGGCACGGTCTCCTCATCATCGAGGACGCTGCCTATGCGTTTCTCGCCGACGACCCGCCGCCGCCTCTCGCCACGCTGGCGCCCGAGACGACGGTGTACGTCTCGGGTCTCTCGAAAAACGTCGCGACCGGGCTGCGTGTCGGCTTCGTCGCCGCGCCTGATGCATGGGTGCCAAAGCTGGAGCGTGCGATCCGGGCCACGACCTGGTGTACGCCGGGCGTGACCACCGCCATTGCCTGCGCGTGGCTGGAAGACGGGACGGTCGAGCGCCTCGAATCCGAGAAGCGGAAGGATGCGGCGGCACGGCAGGCCATCGTCGGCGAAGTGCTCGCCGGCATGCGATGCGTGCGCCATCCGTCGTCCTACTTCGTCTGGCTGCCGCTGCCGGAGGAGACCCGCGCCGATCTGGTCGCGGCGGCGCTGATGCGCGAAGGGATTTCGGTGTCTACGGCCGAGCCTTTTGCTACATCGAAGCATGTGCCGCATGCGTTGCGGCTGGCGCTGGGCTCTGTCGGATTGGAAGGTTTGCGCAGCGCCTTGCGCACGGTACGGCGGGTGGTCGAGGAGCAGTCTTTCTGAGAGCCTCCATGGAGGCTCCCAGCGTGCTCACGCGTCCTCGCCCACTGCAGCGCGCAACAGCCGAACCGTGCTCCCGGCCGCCTCGAGCCGCTGCCGCAGATCGTTGTTGATCGTTCGCATCAGCGCACTGAGTTCAGTGCGGGTCGGGTAGACCTCCTCGGAGTCGTTCACCCCCTGCGGAACGAGCAGTTTTTCAAGGCCTGCAAACGCATGCTGCACCTCGTGAAGGCTGTCGATGTCATCACATGCCTGCAGGGCGAGCGATTGAGCGCTGGTGGTTTCGGGAGATCCGGGAGGTGGAGAGACGTGCGCAGACGCGCTGGCAGATTCGGCCATGAATGGGCTCCAAGGGTTTCGGTTTGCTGAAACCGACGCACCCGAGTCCAGGCGGGGGCGGCGGCTCGACGGGTTGGACTACCGGGAAACCACTTGCGTGAAACCGGCCGGGCTCGCGCCCGCCCGTCGAGCCGCCAAAAATGGAAGCACGAACGACAAAGCCGCAGACCATGCGGGGTGACTGCGGCTTGCGTCGCAGCGGTTTCAACGGGAGTCCAATCCCGATCACGCCTTTTTTTGACATGACCGGCGCAGTATAGCGACGCCCTGCGTTCGGCTTGCCTGCCTCACCAGCCGTGAAAACGTCCCCAGGCGCGCAACGAACCATCGTCCGACAACGCTTGATATTCCGGAAACTGCGCCCCCGTCGCACAAGCATGATTCGGCAGGACGCGCAGCCTCGTCCCCACAGGAAATCTCTCCACGATCCCCGTATCCGGCTCGCCTTCGCGCGAAAGAATGCCGTGCTCCTGATTCGCCCCGCTGAGCACATAGCCGCCCAGCACCCTGCCGTCGACATCGCAGACCTGTCCATATCCGAAGTCCCGCTTCTGCTTCTGCGTACCCCGGTCGCGGCTCATCGCCATCCAGCCGGCATCGACGATGGCCCAGCCCTTTTCGGCCTGGTGGCCGATCACTGTGGTGAGCACGCTCAGGGCGATGTCGTCTTCGCTGCACACGCCGATGTTGCGCATCACGAGGTCGAAGAACACGTAGACGCCGGCGCGCACCTCGGTCACGCCTTCAAGCACCCCGGCGGCCAGCGCGGTAGGCGTGGAGCCGACGCTGACCACATGGCACGGCAGGCCAGCCTCGCGCAGCCGCTGCGCCGCGTGCACGCAGCCTGAGCGCTCCTGCTCGGCCATCGCCTTCAGGGCCTCGGGCGTGTCGAGCTCATAGCTGGAACCCGCATGGGTCATCACGCCGCCGAGGCGCATGCCGCCTTCGTGCAGCACGCGGCCGACTTCGAGCAGCGCGTCTTCGTCGGGCTTGATGCCGCTGCGGTGGCCGTCGGTGTCGACTTCGATCAGCACGTCGAAGGCCTCGCCGTTCGCGCGGCCGAACTCGGCGATCGCGCGTGCCGAAGCCACGCTGTCGGTGAGGATGCTCAGCGCGCAGCCGCGACGGCGCAGTTCCAGCGCATGCGGCAGCCGGTGCGGGGCCATGCCGACGGCGTAGAGGATGTCGGTGAAGCCTTCCGCGAAGAACTGCTCGGCCTCCTTCAGCGTGGAGACGGTGATGCCCTGGGCTCCCGCGTCTCGCTGCGCCTTGGCGACTTCGATGCACTTGCTGGTCTTCACGTGCGGACGAAAACGCACGCCGAGTTCGTTCATGTGCTGCTGCATGCGCGCGATGTTGCGCTGCATACGCGTGCGCTCGATGAGGGCCGCGGGGGTGTCGATGGTGGCGAGGGTGTAGTTCATGTGCGGGCTTTCATTTGCCGAAGGATTGCAGCCATGGCAGAGCGGCATCGAGTGCGGCCGCTTGCAGCTCGGGCGACGGCGCCCCCTGCGGCAGCGCCAGCCCGACCCGGTTGTGCCAGTAAGTGCGCAAGCCGACCGCCGACGTGCCGAACATGTCGTAGCCCGAGCCCGCGACGAAGGCGGCCTCTTCCGCCTTCACGCCCAGCCGGTCGAGCGCCATGCGGTACGGGCGCGGATCGGGCTTGTAGAAACCGGCCTCCTCGGAAGTGACGACCACGTCCCAGTCGATGCCCAGCCGCGCCGCGGCGCGATGGCCGAGCCGCTTCGAGCAATTGGTGACCACGGCAAGGCGGCAGTGCGGCTTCAACGCCAGCAGCAGTTCGCGCGCACCGTCCCATGCGGGCAGCGTGTCCCATTGCGCTTCGAGCGCGTCGGAGGCGGAGTCGGCCATGCCGGTGTTGCGTGCGGCTTCTTTCACGAGTTGCTCGTAGGGCACGTAGGCGCCGCAGCCGTAGGTCAGCCGCAGGTACTCGGCGCGCCACACGCGGCCTTGCTCCTCGGAGCCGGCGGCGGCGTTCCAGACTGTCCAGGAGTCGAGCAGCGCGGTGAGCAGGTCGAACAGCACTGCGCGCGGATAGGCGTTGGAGGATTGCATGGGCAACGACTTTACGTTCCGAAGTCATGCCTGTGCTTCAATGCAGAGTCATCAATCGTTAAGCACAAGTTAATGACGACGATCCAGATCGAGGACATGCAATTGGCCGCCGCCCTGCTGCGCGAGCCATCGCTGAGCGCGGCGGCGCGGGCGCTCGACGTGACGCCGCCAGCCCTCTCGATGCGGCTGCGCAAGCTCGAAGCGGCGCTGGGCCTTTCACTCGCCACACGCACAGCGCGCAAGCTGAGCCTCACGCCCGAGGGCGAGCGCTTCGCGCGCGAGGCGGCCGCGCTGCTCGGGCAGATCGAGGGGCTGCGCGAATCGATGCAGCGCGACGACAGGCGGCTCACCGGCACGCTGCGCATCGCCGCGCCCTTCGGCTTCGGTCGGCAATACATCGCCCCGATGCTCGCGCGCTTCGCGAGGCTGCATCCGGGGCTGGGCGTGCAGCTCGACTTGCGCGAGACCCCGTGGCCCGACCGGCACGACGCCGACGCGGTGATCCACATCGGCACGGTGCGCGATTCGTCGTGGGTGGCGCGCACACTGAGCGCCAACGAGCGCTGGCTGTGCGCCAGCCCCGATTACCTGCGCCAGCGCGGCACGCCCCTCGTGCCGCGTGACGTGCTGCAGCACGACTGCATCAGCATCCGCGAGAACGACGAGGACGTGACGCTCTGGCACCTGCGCCCCGCGGGCCGGGCAGCGGCCTCCAGAGGCAGGCGCGAGACCCTGCGCATCTCGCCCGCCTACGTCACCAACGACGGCGGCGTGGCCCGCCAGTGGGCCGAGCAAGGCATGGGCCTGGTGCTTCGCTCCGAATGGGATGCGGCCGATGCCGTGGCGCGCGGCACGCTGGTGCGCGTGCTGGCCGACTGGCAGTTCGACAGCGCGCCGGTCACGCTGCTGGTGCCCAGCCGAAAGGGCCGCACGGCGCGCGTGCAGGCCGTCGTCGAATTCCTCGCCGAGAGCTTCGGCAACAGGGGAGTCAAGGGAAAGTAGCTGCGCGCATATCCATAGCCGCATTCCTTCGTTGGCCGCGCCGGCATGCCGCGCCAACACTCGCAGCTTCGTATTTTCCGGAGGAGAAGCCTGCGATGACCTTTGCTCTCGATCACTTGCCGCCCTCGCGGCGCAGCGTGCTGCAGGCCGGCGCGGCCGCGGCCGTGGTGGGCTCCGGCGGCCTGTTCGCCACCATCGCGAATTCGCAGCCGCGAAAGCTCACCTTCGCGTGGAGCCAGGCGGGCTTCTGCCTCGCACCGGTACCCGTGGCGCTGGAGCGCGGCTTCTTCGAGAAGAACGGGCTCGACGTCGAGCTGCTCAACTGGGCAGGCTCTTCCGACCAGATGCTGGAGGCGCTGGCCACCGGCAAGGCCGACCTGGGCGTGGGCCTGATCCATCGCTGGGTGAAGCCGCTGGAAGCGGGCTTCGACGTGAAGGTGGTGGGCAGCGTGCACGGCGGATGCCTGCGGCTGGTGGGCGCCAAGGCCTCGGGCGTGACGACCGACATCGCGAGCCTGAAGGGCAAGACCATCGGCGTGTCGGACCAGAACAGCCCTGCCAGGCAGTTCTACGCCATCCACCTCGCGAAGAAGGGAATCGACATCGAGAAGGACGTCGACTGGCGCGTCTACCCGGCCGACCTGCTCGATGTTGCGGTGAAGAAGGGCGAGATCCAGGCGATCGCCGATGGCGACCCGAACGTGTTCCTCATCGAGAAGCGCAATCCGGGCGTCTTCACCGAGATCGCCAACAGCGCCAAGGGCGAATACGCCGAGCGGCTGTGCTGCATCGTCGGTGCGCGCGGCGAGCTGGCGCGCAACGACAAGCCGCGCGCGGCGGCCGTGGTGCGCGCCCTTGCGCAGGCCTCCGACTACGTTTCCGAGAACCCGAACGAGGCCGCGCGCATCTACTCGAAGTACGCGCCCAAGGTGCCGCTCGAAGACCTGCAGAAGCTGCTGGCCGAGCTCACCTACAAGCACCACCCGGCCGGCAAGGCGCTGCGCAACGAGGTCGAAGCCTTCGCAGCCGACTTCCGCAACGCCGGCATCCTGAAGAAGAGCACCGACGTGGTCCGCTTCGCCAACCACGTATCGCTGGACGTCCTGGCATGAGCACGGCCGAACAGATCCTCGACGCGCCGCTCGGATTGCAGGGCGCAGCGCATTCCCCGGCACCCCGGGCTGCCAAGGCTCCGGCCGCCTCGCAAGCCGTGCCGCAACGCCCTGCCGCGCCCTCCGGCCTCTGGCCCACGGGCCTGCTCGCCGCACTCGCATGGGTCGCGCTGGGCCTGCTCACGCTGCTGTGGCCGAACAAGGAAGTCGGCTTCAACGACTGGGCCTTCACCCGCGAATTCGGCATTGCCACGCTGGTGGTTGCCGCGCTGCTCCTGGCTGTCTCGCTGCTGGGCAGCCGCGCGGGCAGGCTGGTGCGTACCCTGCGTCCCGCCGGGCAGTGGCTGGTCGCGCTGGCCGTGGGCCTGGCGCTGTGGGAGGTGTCCACCGCCAAGCTCGGCGTGCTGCCCTCGCCCTTCTTCGCACCGCCGCAGAGCCTGATCGACGTGGTGCACGAAGACTGGCAGCGGCTGGGCCTGTCGACCGTGCATTCGCTGCGCCTGCTGGCCAATGGCTTCGTGCTCGGCGCACTGGTCGGCTTCGGCACCGGCGTGGCCATCGGCTGGTCGCGCATCGCGGGGTACTGGGTGCATCCGCTGCTGCGTTTCCTGGGGCCGGTGCCCGCGTCGGCGCTGCTGCCGCTGGCCTTCTTCTTCGCGCCTTCGAGCTATTCGGCGGCCGTGTTCCTCGTGGGCCTGGCCACCTTCTTCCCGGTGGCGGTGCTCACCTGGTCGGGCGTGGCCTCGGTGCACAAGAGCTATTACGACGTGGCGCGCACGCTGGGCGCCTCGGAGCGCTTCCTGGTGTTTCGCGTGGCGATCCCGGCGGCGCTGCCGCAGGTGTTCGTGGGCCTCTTCATGGGCCTGGGCGCCTCGTTCTCGGTGCTCATCACGGCCGAGATGATGGGCGTGAAGGCCGGGCTGGGCTGGTATCTGCAATGGGCCCAGGGCTGGGCCGCCTACGCCAACATGTACGCGGCGCTGCTGGTGATGGCGGCGCTGTGCTCGGGCCTCATCACGCTGCTGTTCAGGATTCGCGACCGCGTGCTGTCGTGGCAGAAGGGGACCGTGAAATGGTGACGACGACGACAACCACGGCGCTTCCTCCCGCGCCCTCACCCGCCGCCAGCGCCGGCGCCCACATCGACATACGCTGCGTCAGCCACTGGTTCGAGGTGTCCGGTGGCGTGCTGCAGGTGCTGGACGGCATCGACCTGCAGGTGCGCCCGGGCGAGTTCGTCGCGCTCCTGGGGCCCAGCGGCTGCGGCAAGTCGACGCTGCTGCGGCTGGTGGCCGGGCTCGAACCCGCGACCACCGGCACCATCACGCAGAACGGCGAGGCCATCACACGGCCCGATCCGTCGCGCATCGTCGTGTTCCAGGACCCGACGCTCTACCCGTGGCGCAGCGTGTGGGACAACGTGGCGCTGGGCCTGCAGGCGCGCGGCGTGCTGAAGGAGCAGCGCGCCCGCGTCGACGAGGCACTCAAACTCGTGGGACTGACGGAGTTCGCGAAGGCCTTTCCGCACCATCTTTCCGGCGGCATGGCGCAGCGCGTGGCGCTGGCGCGTGCGCTGGTCAACGATCCGCAACTGCTGGTGCTCGACGAGCCGCTGGGCAAGCTCGATTCGCTCACGCGCATCGCGATGCAGAGCGAGCTGGTCAATCTCTGGCAGCGCGCAGGTTTCTCGGCGCTGCTGGTGACGCACGACGTGGAAGAGGCGCTCTTTCTCGCCAACCGCGTGATCGTGCTGAGCGACCGGCCCGCGCGCATCGCGGCGGAGCTGGTGGTCGACCTGCCCTACCCGCGCCATCGTGGCGATCCGAAGCTGGCCGAGCTGCGGCACGAGGCGCTCAGGCACCTGGGACTCGACGCGACGTGGTGAGCTGAAGAGATGAGCGGTCCGCCCGAGGCCGGCTGGCTCAACCTGCTGATCGGCCTGCTGCAAGGCGCGCAGTTGTGGCTTCTTCGCCTGCTCGATGCGCTCGGGCTGGCCGGGCAATCGCACGGGCAGCCGGCGTGGCCATGGGCGCACCGGCTGTCGGGCGAAAACCTGCTGATCGACCTGGGCCAGGCCCGGCGGCTCGGGCTCACGCTCGTCGCGCTTGCCGTGGCGCTGCTGGTCGTGCTGCTCGCCTTGTTCTGGCGCCGGCGCCGCGTGTGGCTGGCCGCTGCGGCTGCGCTGCTGGTGGCACTGGCGCCATGGCCCGAAGCCAACGTGGTGCTGGTGCCTGCGTATCCGACCAGCTTCCACGCATCGCCCACGGGCTTCACCGCCGACAGCATCGTGCGCGGGCGCACCCTGTATGCAGCGCAATGCGTCGCCTGCCATGGTGCCGACGGCCGGGGCCACGGGCCGCTCGCGTCAACCCAGGCCGTGTGGCCGCCCGACCTGGGCGGCCCGCTGCTGTGGCGCCGCGCCGATGGCGACGTGCTGTGGCATGTGATGAACGGCATGCGCGACCGCCGGGGAGCCCGGACCATGCCCGGTTTCGGTACCACGCTCAGCGATGCGGACGCCTGGGCGTTGATCGACTTCATGAAGGCTCAGGGCGCGGGAGAAAGCCTGCGCGCGACCGGACTGTGGACGCAGCCCGTCGCGCCGCCCGAGGTGACGGTGCAATGCGGCAACAAGCCGCCGCGCAGCCTTTCCAGCTGGCGCGGCCAGCGCCTGCGCATCGTTGCGTCGGACCTTGGCCCTGCAACGTTGCCGCCTCCCGACGATCCACGCCTCGTCACGGTAGTGCTCGCTCCGCAGGCGTCGGAAGCGGCAGCGCAATCCGGCGACTGCATCGCCACCTCGCCCGCTGCGTGGGCCGCCTTCTCGCTGATCGCCGCGACCACCCAGCTTGCGGGCACCCAGTTCATCGTGGACCGCGACGGCTGGCTGCGCGCACGGGGCGAACCCGGCAAGAGTGCCTGGAGCGATGACGACCTTCTTTGCCGCACCGAGCAGCAGCCGTCTGCGAAGCCCGGCACGCGGCCATTGCCGCCCGACGGCCTTGGTGCCCTCATCGCACGCATGGACGCCGAGCCGGTGCGCTTCGTCAAGGGCGGGTACGTCCACTGACATCGCAGACCGCAACGGGACTACGATGTTTTTCCCGGGCTCTTGCTATCCATCGAGTCAGTTCATCAACCCTGAAGGAGACAGACCATGTCCAGCCACGTCTACAAAACACTGGAACTCACGGGCTCTTCGCCGACCGGCATCGAGGACGCAGTGCAGACCGCCATCGCCAAGGCGCACGAGACGGTGCGCAACATCCAGTGGTTCAACGTCACCGAGACGCGCGGACACGTGGTCGACGGCAAGGTGGCGCATTGGCAGGTGACGCTGAAGATCGGGTTCACGCTGGAGTGAACCCGTTCCGGCTTGCTTGCCGGACGATTAGCGCATGTACCCCAGGTCGCGTACGTCGGACCGCACGGCCGACCGGTCCGCCCCCTGCATCGGCAGGCTCACCAGCAGTTCGAGCCGGCGGCGCAGCGAGAACAGCGTCTGGACCGCGTCGTGCGCGATCCTGTCGGGGTCGGTGCCGCCCGCCACGTCGGGGTAGGCCCATAGCGCCGCGTCGGGCTGGCCGGGCCATGAGGGCTGGCGCGGCTCGGTGGCTTCGTCCAGCGTGATCACGAAATCCGCCACGGGGGCGCTGGGGCGCGCGAGTTCGTCCCAGGCTCGCGGCTGCCGGTCTGGCAAGGGGATGCTCGCGCTCCTGAGCGCGGCGATGGCAGCGGGATGGAATTCGCGGGCGACCTGCCCGGGCTGGCCGCAGGAAGATGCCGAGAACCGCTTCGGGTCCAGGTGCGTGAGGCACGCTTCGGCCAGGATGCTGCGCAATGAATTTCGTCGGGAGACGAATATCACGCCTATACGTTTTTGCATGGAAGCTTGAATATAGCCATGCGCGCTGACCACGTCATGACTTAGGTCAACACTCCGCCAAAGCTCCGTCCCGCCGTCCCCGAAAGGCACGGAACGGTGCAGACTCGGGGGTCATGGACAAGCATTTCCTGACCCCGCTCTTCGCGCCCGCCTCCATCGTCGCCTTCGTCGGCAATGCCGACGGCCCGGGCGGACAGACACCGGCCGGCCACACGCTGCGCGAGGCCTTCCGCGCCCAGCGCTTCGACGGCACGCTGCGCTTCCTGGACGTGCGCACCAAGGGCACGCTCGAAGAGCTCGCACAGACCCACGCCGACCTCGCCCTGATCGCGCTGGCACCGGGCGACGTGGCGGCAGCGCTCGAGATTGCCGGGCGCATCGGCTGCAAGGCAGCGGTCGTTCTTTCGAGCGGCATCGGGGCCGAGCAGGCAGCGCAGTGGCGCAAGATCGCGCGCCGCGAGGGCGTGCACCTGCTGGGGCCGAACTCGCTGGGCTTCCAGCGGCCGCTGCTGCATCTCAACGCCAGCGTGGCCGGTCCGCTGGCCGGCAGCGGGCCGCTCGCGCTGGTGGCGCAATCGGGCGCGCTCACGGCGTCGATGCTCGACTGGGCACGGCAGAACGGCGTGGGCTTTTCCAGCGTGGTCTCGCTGGGGCCGCACACCTCGGTCGACATTCCACAGGTGCTCGACTTCCTCGCCAATGACCAGGCCACGCACAGCATCATCGTGTACCTCGAAGGCATTGCCGACGCGCGCCGCTTCATGAGCGCACTGCGCTCGGCCTCGCATGCCAAGCCGGTGGTGGTGCTCAAGGCCGGACGCAAGCCGGCGGGCAACGAAGCCGCGCAGACGCACAGCGCGGCCATCGTGGGCAGCGACGACGTGTTCGATGCCGCGTTGCGCCGCGCGGGCGCGGTTCGCGTGCGCTCCTTCGTCGAGCTGTTCTCCGCCGCCAAATGCCTGGCCTCGCGCTACCGGCCGGTGGGCAAGCGGCTGGCTGTGGTCACCAACGGCGGCGGGCCTGGCGTGCTGGCGGCCGACTGGATCAACGAGATCGGGCTCGACCTCGGCAAGCTCTCCGCCCCCGCGCAAAGGGTGCTGCAGCCCACCCTGCCCCCGCTCGCCTCGCTGGCCGACCTGATCGATCTTTCCGAAGAAGCACAGCCCGCGCACTACCGCGCAGCCATCGACGCAGCCTCGGCCGACAGCCAGGTCGACGGCGTGCTCGCCATCTTCTCGCCCAAGCCCGGCATCGATGCGGCCGCCACCGCGAAGGCGCTGGCCGACATTCCCCGGCCGATGAACAAGCCGCTGCTGGCCTGCTGGATGGGCGATTCGTCGGTTGGCAAGGCGCGCTCGGTGCTGGCCGATGCGACCATCCCGAGCTTTCGCACGCCCGAGGCGGCCGTGGGCGCCTTCGGCAACATCGCGGCCTTCTATCAGAACCAGCAGCTGCTGCAGCAGACGCCGCCGCCGCTGTCGGCGCTGGCCAAGCCCGACATCGAGGGCGCGCGCCTCCTCATCGAAAGCGTGCTGGCCGAGCGGCGCCATGTGCTGACGGAGATGGAGTCGAAGTCGCTGCTGTCGTCCTTCCACATCCCGATCACGCGCACGCTGCTCGCGCGCAGTGCCAGCGAGGCGATGATGATCGCGACGCAGCTGGGCTTTCCGGTGGCGCTGAAGATCGACTCGCCCGACATCCCGCACAAGTCCGACGTGGAAGGCGTGGCGCTCAACGTGCTCAACGGCACCGCCGCGCGCGACACCTACGTCGAGATGATGGAGCGCGTCGCCCGCCTCGCGCCCGAGGCGCGCATCAACGGCGTGACCGTGCAGAAGATGGTGCGTGCACGGCGCGGCCGCGAGATCTACGTGGGCATGGTCACCGACGAGCCCTTCGGCCCCGTCATCGTGTTCGGCGCGGGCGGCACCATGATCGAGCTGATGAACGACCGCGCCATGGAGCTGCCGCCGCTCAACCAGTTCCTGGCGCACCGGCTCATCGAGCGCTCGCGCGTGGCCGAGACGCTAGGCGAATGGCGCGGCGCGAACGCGGTGGACATGGAGGCGCTGGAAGACCTGCTGCTGCGCGTGTCGGAAATGGTGTGCGAGCTGCCCGAGCTGCGCGAGATGGACATCAACCCCATCATCGTGGACGAGAACGGCGCCATCTCGGTCGATGCGCGCATCGTGGTCGGCAGCAGCACGCAGGCGGTGGCGGCCCATGTGGGCAACGCGGTCAACGGCTACCAGCACCTGGCCATCATGCCGTACCCCGCGCGCTACCGGCGCGAGTGGCCGCTGCCCGGTGGAGGAACCTACATCGTGCGGCCGGTGCACCCCAACGACGCGCAGATGCTGCAGGCGCTGGTGCAGGGCCTGTCGCCCGAGAGCCGCTGGTTCCGCTTCGTCTCGCGCTTCCACGAGCTGCCGCCGTCGATGCTCTCGCGCTTCACGCTGATCGACTACGACCGCGAGATGGCGCTGGTGGCGGTGGTGATGGAGCGCAGCGTGTCGCCCGAAGGCACCGTGCTCGAGAGCGAGCGCATCGTGGGCGTGTCGCGCTACGTCACCAACCCCGACCAGACCAGTTGCGAGTTCTCGCTCGTGGTTGCCGACGAGTTCAGCGGCAAGGGCATCGGCTCGCGGCTGATGGAAAGCATCATCGACGTGGCCCGCGACAAGGGCCTCGCCGAGATGGACGGGCTGGTGCTGGCCAACAACCCCGACATGCTGAAGCTGGTGCGCCGGCTTGGGTTCACGGTGAAGTCCTTCCCGGAAGACCCGGACTTCAAGCTCGTGACCTACATGCTCTGAGCGCCCTGCCCCAGCGTCCTCAGGCCTTCGGCATCCCGTCGCTGCCGCTGCCGCACAGCACCACGGCGATCTTCTCGTCGTCGCGCCGCTCGAAGCAGCGGTGGCTCACCGCCGCCAGCGCGGTGGCCGCGCCGAGCTCGATGGCCAGGCCGGCGTGCTGCCAGGCCGAGCGCGCCGAGTCCTCGATGACCGCCTCGTCGACCAGCACGATCTCGTCGACGTACTTCTCGATCAGCTCGAAGTTCAAGGGTTCGGTCGAGCGCGCGGCCAGGATGGGCACGCGCGTCTTCACGTTCTCCAGCTTCACGATGCGGCCTTCCTTGCGGCAGGTGTACAGCGTGGGGCAACCCGCGGCCTCGACGCCGATCACGCGGATCGACGGCTTGAGCAGCTTGGCCGCCTGCGCGATGCCCGCGAGCAGGCCGCCGCCGCCGATGGAAACCACCAGCGTCTCGACCTCGGGCCACTCGTCGATGATCTCCAGCGCGGTCGTGCCCTGCCCGATCACCACGTCGCGGTCGGCGTACGGATGCAGCAGCGCGCCGCCGTGCTCGGCCACGTTGGCGCCCGCGGCGTCCCAGCTCTGGTCCCAGAAATCGCCGTGCACCGTGAGCTTGGCGCCGTGGCTTTCGATGCGGGCGCGGGTGATCGGCGTGCTGGTGTTCATCACGAACACATTGGCCGGCAGGCCCAGCGTCTTGCCGACGTAGGCCACCGCCGCGCCGAAATTGCCGCCCGAAGCGGTGGCCAGCCCCTGGCGCCGCACTTCCTCGGGCAGGTTCAGCACGCGATTGAAGGCGCCTCGCGCCTTGAAGGAGCCTGTGACCTGCTGGCACTCGGCCTTGAAGCGCACCTGCGCCGCGCCGCCGGGTACCCAGGGATGGGCTTCGACCAGCGGCGTGCGGCGGATGTAGGGCTTCACGCGCTCATGCGCCGCGCGGTAGTCGTCGAGGCCGATGGGTTGCATCGCGTCTTGTCCGCTCATGCCTCGTCCTCGACCAGCACGCAGAGGTTGTTGCCCTGCTTCACGACGCCGAAGGTGCGCTGCGAATACACCGTTCCGCCCTTGGAGAAGCGCACCTCGCGCGGCACCTGTGCCGGCTCGTGCAGCAGGTGCAGATAGCCGGCCAGTTCGCCGGCCTTCACCGTATCGCCCAGCTCGTGCAGCGGCTCGAAGTAGCCGTCGCCCGGCGACAGCAGGTTGCCGCCGTTCGGCACGATGCGCACTCGGCGGCTGGCTGGCGGCGCATCGGGCAGCGTGCCCGGCACCACGCCCAGCCGTGCCAGCACGCGCGACAGGCATTCGCGCGTGCGCTTCACGCCTTTGGGCGAAACGCTGCCGTTCTCGCCCATCTCCGCCGCAATGGCGGCCAGGCCCAGGTGCGCGGCCGCGCCGCAGCTGGTGCGCGGATCGCCCATGTTGTCGGTGATGACGGTGAACTTCGCGCCGAACCAGCGCGCCATGTCTTCCGCGCGCTCGCGCACTTCGGGCGCCAGCGTCGGCGTGACGACGACCTGCGCGCTCTCCTCGATGAAGAGCGAGCTGCCGCCCGCGTGAAGGTCGACGTACGCGTCGCACTTCGGGAACAGCACGTCGTGGATGAAGGCGGCGATCTGCTCCGTCGGCGTGCCGAAGGGGTTGCCCGGGAACACGCGCGCCAGGTTCTTGCCGTCGAGCGGGCTCACGCGCGATGCCGCGCGCATCGCCGGGGCGTTGGCCGCGGGCATCAGGATCAGGCAGCCCTTCACCTGCGCCGGCTCGAGCGTGCGGATCAGCTCGTTGATGACGATCGGGCCTTCGTACTCGTCGCCGTGGATCGCACCGGTGACCAGCACCGTCGGGCCGTCGCCGTTGCCGATGACCGCCAGGGGCAGCGCCACCGCGCCCCAGGCGTCGTCATGCCCCGAATACGGCAGCCACGCGTGGCCGACCTGCTTGCCGGGCTTCGCCCAGTCGATGTCCGTGAAAACGGTGGAGGGACGCGGCTGGCTCACTTCACTTCTTTCTGCTCGTCCTTGAACCACTTCAGGCGCAGGGCGGCGAGGCTGCCGTCGGCGGCCTTGGCGTCGATGATTTTGTTCATCTCGGCCAGCAGCGCGGTCTCGCCCGGCTGCACGGCCATGTAGGCGGGGCTGATGCGGATCAGCGACTTCATCTCGATGCCCTTGGCCGGGTTCTCGTCGGCCACCTTCTGGGCGATGAAGTTGTTCTCGGCGAACAGCGGCGCCTGGCCCGACAGGAAGGCCGAGATGGTGGAAGCCGTGTCTTCCAGGCGGATCAGCTTGGCGCCGGGCGCGAGCTCGCTCAGCGACAGGTCGGGCGTGGAGCCCTTGGGCACCGCCACGGTCTGGCCCGCGAGGTCGGCCACCTTGGCGAACTTCGGCGTGCCCTTGCCGCCGTACACGCCGAGGTACACGGCCGCATACGGCTTCGAGAAGGCGACCTGCTTGGCGCGCTCGGGCGAGCTGCCCAGCGCGGCGATCACCACGTCGACCTTGTTCGACAGCAGGTACGGAATGCGGTTGGCGCCGGTCACCTGCTGCAGCTCGAGCTTCACGCCCATGGCCTTGGCCACGTTCTCGGCGAGCTCCACGTCGAGGCCGGTGGGCTTGCCTGCCGAGTCGGTGAAGCCCCAGGGCGCGGCGTCGATGGTGGTGGCGATGCGGATCGCGCCCTTGGCCTTGATGTCGGCGAGCTTGTCGGCGTGCGCGAGCAGAGGTGCTGCGCAGACCAGCGCGGCGGCGAACAGGGTTTTGAGTTTGAACATGGAAGCTCCTTGAGACGAAGGGACGACGAAGGGAGAGAAATGAAGAATCAGACGACGGACTGCACGAACTGCTGGAACTCGGGGGTCTGCGGGCTGCCGAACATGCGCTCGGGCGTGCCCCGCTCCCAGATGCGCCCCTGGTTCATGAAGAGCACCTCGGAGGCCACGCGGCGCGCGAAGGCCATCTCGTGCGTGACGACCATCATGGTCATGCCGTCGCGGGCGAGGTCTTCCATCACGCGCAGCACCTCGCCGACCAGCTCGGGGTCGAGCGCGGAGGTGGCCTCGTCGAACAGCATGAGCTGCGGCGACATCGCCAGCGCCCGCGCGATGGCCACGCGCTGCTGCTGGCCGCCCGAGAGCTGCGAGGGCATGGCGTCGAGCTTGTGGCCCAGGCCCACGCGCTCCAGCATGCGCTGGGCAAGGTCGCGGGCCTGGCCCTTGTCGATCTTCTTCGTGAGCACGGGCGCCAGCGTCACGTTGGCCGCGGCCGACAGGTGCGGAAACAGGTTGAAGCTCTGGAACACCATGCCCACGCGGCGGCGCAGCAAGGCCAGATCGGTGTCGGGCGACTGCACGTCGACGCCGTCGACCACGATGCGGCCCGCGCTGATGGTCTCCAGCCCGTTCACGCAGCGCAGCAGCGTGCTCTTGCCCGAGCCGCTGCGCCCGACGAGCGCCACGATGTCGCCCTTGGCGACCTCGGTGGACACGCCCCGCAGCACATGGTTGTCGCCAAAGTGCTTTTCGACCGAATCAATGAGCACGAGCGGCATTCATGCGTCCTTCCAGAGAGAGTGCCAGGCGAGCCAGCGGATAGCAGATGGCGAAGTAGCACAGGGCCACGCCGCAGAAGACAGGCAGGTGCGCCAGCGTCGAGCCCGCCACGATCTGGCCCGAACGCGTGAGTTCGACCAGCCCGACGAGCGCCGCGAGCGAGGTGTTCTTGATGAGCTGCACCAGGTAGCTCACCGTGGGCCCCAGCGCCACGCGAAAGGCCTGCGGCCACACCACGTGCCGCATGACATGCCAGCGGCGCAGGCCCACGCAGGAAGCGGCCTCCCACTGGCCCTTGGGCACCGACTCGATGGCCCCGCGCCAGATGTCGCCGAGGAAGGCGCCCGCCGACAGCGAGAACGCGGCGGCCGCGGCCGTGAAGGCATTGATCTCGATGCCCAGCAGCATCGGCACGCCGAAGTACAGGAGAAAGAGAACACCCAGCAGCGGCGTGCCCTGCACCAGCTCGACGTAGACGCGCGCCAGCACGCGCAGCCACGTCAGACGCGAGGTTCGCGCCACCGCCACGCCGAGGCCGATGACGGCGCCGATGGCGAAGGCCGTGACGGCGAGCGCGGCGGTCCAGCGGATGGCGCCGAGGATCAGCCAGAGATCGGCAATGGAAAGTCCGCGCATCTCAGCGGCCCTCCTTGCCGAACAGCCTGCGCTGCACGAAGCCCAGCAGCACGCGCAGCGCCTGCACAGTGACGAAGTACATCGCGCAGATCACCACGTACACCTCGAAGCTGCGGAAGGTGCGCGAGTCGATGAAGCTGCCCGCGTGGAAGATGTCTTCCACGCCGATCTGCGAAATGAGGCTGGTGCCGATCAGCGTGAGCACCATCTGGCTGGCCAGCGACGGGAACACGTTGCGCAGCGCAGGCACGAACAGCACGTGCACCAGCACCTGGCGCGGCCTCAGCCCGAGCGCGGCGCCGGCTTCCGAAAGACCGCGCGGCACCGACATCAGCCCCGAGCGGAACACCTCGACCATGTAGGCGCCGCAATAAAGCGCGAGCGAGATCACGCCGGCAACGGGTGCCTCCAGCCGGATGCCCAGGTTGGGCAGGCCGAAGTAGATGAGAAAGAGCTGCACCAGCGCCGGCGTGTTGCGGAAGAACTCCACGTACACCCGCGTCGCGCCGCGCAATGGCTTGTTGCCATAGACCAGCGCCAGCGAGCCCGCCACGCCGATCGCCATGCCCAGCACGATGCTCGACGCGGCATAGCCCAGCGTGTGCAGCAGGCCTTCGGCCAGTTGCCCGGCATAGGGCGCGAGCGCCTCGAACTGGAACTGGTAGGCCATCGTCAGTCCACTTCCAGGATGGCCTCGACCTCGACGGTCTGGTGCCCCGGCAGCGAGCCCGCGCCGATGGCCGAGCGCGCGCCGCGCCCCACTTCGTCGCCGAACACCTCGACGAACAGGTCGGAGCAGCCGTTGATGACCTTCGGGTGGAAGGCGAAGCCAGGCGCCGCGTTCACGAAGGCCAGCAGCTTCACCACGCTGCGCACGCGCCCGAGCTCGCCGAGCGCGGCCTTGGCGACGGCCAGCAGGTTCAGGCCGGTCAGGCGGGCATGTTCGTAGGCAGCCTCGATGCTCACCTCCTCGCCGACGCGGCCCACGTGCAGGTGGCCGTCGGCTTCGAGCGGGCCCTGGCCCGAGAGATAAAGCAGATGCCCGCTGCGGCGCCATGCGACGAAGTTGGCAACGGGTGCCGGAGGCGGCGGGAGCTTCAGGCCGAGGGCGGCAAGACGCTCCTCGGGGCTGCGCGCGGCGCCTTGGCCGGTGGCCACCGGCGCCGTGTTGGAATCCAGGGTCATTGAGAACACATCACCGCGGCGCCGCTGGAGGGCAGCACCCGGTCATCCTTTCGACGAAAATCAACGGATTCGGAAGGATTGGTCAACCAATCCTGAGCCATGCAGCGCAGCCTTATGTGACTGCGTAATGAATTCATTCTAAGATTGTTAATTGCGATTGGTCAACCATTTTGGCGAACTATCCAACCATGAATGCAAAGCCCGTGCCGCAGCCGCTCCAGCCGCTGATCGAGGTCACGGATCTGTCGGGCCGCATCGCCGCGCAGGACAAGGCGACCGCCTCGAAGGTCTACCGGGCCATCCTCCAGTCGATCCGCGACGGCGTGCTCAAGCCGGGCGACAAGCTGCCCAACGAGCGTGACCTGTCGGAGCAGTTCAAGACATCGCGCAGCACGGTGCGCCATGCGCTGGCCATGATGAGCGCGCAGGGCCTGCTGGAGCGCAAGGTCGGCAGCGGCACCTTCCTCGCCGAAGGCCTGATGCAGCTGCTGAGCGAGTCCGACCTGCCCGTGGCGGCGCATCATCGCGACGTGCCGACCTACACCGAGATCCTAGAGGGCCGGCTGCTCTTCGAGCCGGCCATGATGGCGCTCTCGGCCCAGCGCGCCGACGCCGAGGACTTCGCCCTCATGCGCCATCACCTCGCCGTGGTGCGCGACGCCGACCAGTGGCTGCAGTTCAAGGAAGGCATCTACGGCGTGCACCAGGCGATCTTCCGTGCCACGCGCAACCGCTTCCTGATGCAGGTGTTCGACGCGGTCGTGGCCGACCGCCGCGCGGTGCAGTACGACGGCCGCTCGAATCTCAACGGCCCCGTCGGCGCCGTGGTGCGCGAGCAGACGCTGCGCGAACTCACGGCCATCGTCGACGCGCTCGAAGCGCGCGACGCCAAGGCCGCGACCAGCCTCGCGGACGCGTACTTCACGCGCATCCTGGCCTCGCTGAGCGTCTACGGCTAGAAGCGGCGCGCTGCAAATGATCCGCACGATCCTGCGCTTCCTGGGCCGCTTCGCGCTGACGCTGGCAATGCTGCTGAGCTCGCTGTGGGCCTGCCTCGCGCTCTGGTACCAGTTTCCCGGGCCGGCCGCCGTGAAGATCGGCGCGGGCGTGCTGTGGGCCGTGTTCGGCCTGGTGGCCATCGCGCTGCTGTGGCGCGGGCGGGCCGCGCGCGCCCTGCTCTCCTACGCCATCGGCTTCGCATTGCTGCTGGGCTGGTGGAGCACCATCCTGCCTTCGCAGAACCGCGTGTGGGCCGACGACGTTTCGCGCCAGCTGCACTCGCACATCGACGGCAGCGTGGTGACGCTGGACAACGTGCGCAACTTCGAATGGCGCAGCGACACCGACTACACCCAGCGCTGGGAAACGCGGCAGTACGACCTCGGCCGCCTGCGCACGGTCGACGTGTCGCTCTCCTACTGGATGGGCCCCGCCATCGCTCATACGCTGGTGTCCTTCGGCTTCGACGACGGCCAGTTCGTCACCTTCTCCATCGAGATCCGCAAGGAGCGCGGCGAGACTTTCTCGTCCATCGGCGGCTTCTTCAGGCAGTTCGAGAACAGCCTGATCGCAGCCGACGAGCACGACATCCTGCGCGTGCGCACCAACGTGCGCGGCGAGGACGTCCACATGTACCGGGTGAGCCTGCCTAAACCCGAGATGCGCTCGCTGTTCCTCGCGTACCTCGGCGAAGGCGCCGCGCTGGTGCGCGAGCCCAGCTTCTACAACACGCTCACCGCCAACTGCACCACCATCGTGTACGCCCTGGCCAAGCGCATCGTGCCCGGCCTGCCGATGGACTGGCGGCTACTCGCCTCGGGCTACCTGCCCGACTACCTCTTCGACGTGGGCGGCCTCGCGCCCGGCTACAGCATGGAAGCGCTGCGCGCGGCCGGGCGCATCACCGATCGCGCCATCGCCGCCGACAAGACACCCGCCGCCGACTTCTCGCAGGCGATCCGTCAGGGCCTGCCGGGCGTTGCGCCCTCCGCCGGAGCGACGAAATGAAACGCGCGCTGCGCCTTCTCGCTTCCCTGCCCGCGCTCGCCTGCGCCGCCGCGCTGCTGGCCGGCTGCGCCGGCGTGACGGTCGGCTCGATCTCCCCGTCCGAGTACCTTGCCCAGCGCCGTGGCGACGTGCTCACCACCGGCAGGCTCAGCACCTCCGCGCAGGAAGTGCTCCGCGTGATCGGCTCCGATGCCGACTTGTGCCGCAAGGACGGTCAGGCCTGCCGCAACGCACTGGCCGACTCCTCGGGCCTGAGCGACGAACAGCGCCTTTCCGCGCTGTCGGAGGTCTGGCTGCAAGTGGCGCTCGCGGCGGAGAAAGGCGGAGCCGCAAGCGACGCCGCCGCCATCGAGGCCTGGTTCGAAACCGCGCGCCATGCCTACGCCTACCTGTTCTTCACCGCCCGCAAGCCGCGCGATCGCGCCTTCGAGGACCGGCAGACGCAGGTGCGCGACTACTACAACTACGCGGTGCAGCAGGCCATTACCGGCCTGTACCAGGACATCCAGCGCAACGGCTCGCGCGGCGGCCTCCAGCCCGAGATGCCGAAGGTAGGCAACTGGCGCATCGAGACCGACGTGTCGGGCCTGCGCCTGCCCTCCGACACGCCCTTGCCCGACGAGCTGATTCCCGCCGCGTCCCTGACCTTCTCCGGCCTGCGCAACACCTACCGGCGCGACGGCTTCGGCGCCGAGTTGGTAGCTGCGAGCAACAAGCGCACGGACGACGAACCGCCACGACAACAGGCCGACCCGGCCGGCAAGCAGCAGCCTCGCCCGCCGTACCGCGAGATGCCCTTCCCCGCAGTCACCGCGCTGCTGCTCTTCGACGGCGCCAGCCTCGGCGAAGTGCTGGGCACCCGCACGCTGCGCATCGCGGCCTACGACCCGTACCGCACCGCCAACGTGCAGCTCGCCGGGCAGGAAGTGCCGCTGGCCGCCAACTTCACCTCCGGCTATGGCCTCTGGCTCGCGCGCTCCGACTTCGCGCTGCAGGCGCTGCGCAGCCTCTTCGGCGGCCGCGAGGGACTCACGCAGCCGCGCATCTACCTGATGCAGCCCTACGACCCGAACCGGCGCACGGTCATCATGCTGCACGGGCTGGCAAGCAGCCCCGAGGCATGGATCAACGTGGCCAACGAGGTGCTGGGCGACGAGACGCTGCGCCGCCGCTACCAGATCTGGCAGGTCTACTACCCCACCAACGCACCGCTGCCGATCAACAACTTCGCGATACGCGAAGCCGTGACGCAGACGCTCGCGCATTTCGATCCCTCGGGCAAGGCGGTGGCCTCGAACAACATCACGCTGATCGGCCACAGCATGGGCGGCGTGCTGTCGCGGCTGATGGTGTCGTCATCGGAAGACAAGCTCTGGGACGCGCTGCTCGCCAGCTACCCCATGCAGGGCGCGCAACAGCGGCGCATGGAGGAAAAGCTCGCGCCCTACCTGCGCTTCGAGCCGCTGCCGCAGGTGAGCGACGCGATCTTCATCGCCTCGCCGCACCGTGGCACCGACTTCGCCAACAACCGCGTCTCGCGCTGGGTGGCCAACCTCATCACGCTGCCGGTGGCCATGCTCGGGCAGCTGAGCGACATCTCGCGAGAGCTGATCCGCATCGCGCCCGCGCGGCAGGACCAGGGCACGCTGCGCATTCCGAACAGCATCGACAACCTCAGCGACCGCGACCCGTTCGTGCGGCTGTCGTCGGGCCTGCCGATGAATCCGCGCGTGCGCTTCCACTCGATCATCGGCAACGACACGCCCGGCGTGGCGCAGGCGCTGTCGAGCGACGGCATCGTGCCCTACGCCAGCGCACACCTCGACGGCGCGGCGTCGGAACTCGTGATTCCGTCGGCGCACAGCGTGCAGGAGAACCCGCTGGCGATCCTGGAGATCCGGCGCATCCTCAGGGAGCAGCTGCGCCCCGAGGCCGCGACGGCGCCGCGCTGATCGACCTACCTGTTGTTCCCGGAGCGCTGCTGAGCCCGCACGCGCCCCAGGAACTCGCCGAAGAGCGCCTTCTTCGCCGGAAAGCGCTCCTTGCCCTCGGTGAAGATGGCCTCCGCCGCCGCGAGCTCGCCCAGCCGCATGAGGCATTCGCCCTTCGAGAAGAAGGCGGCTTCTCCCTCGGGGTTCACCTGCAGCGACTGCTCGAAGTCGTCCAGCGCCTCGCGGAAGTTGCCGAGCTCCATGCGGGTGAAGGCCCGGTTGTCGATGGCCTCGAAGAAGAGCGGAAAGAGCTCCACGGCCGCGTCGTACTCGGCAATGCCTTCTTCCTTCCGGCCCTGTTCGCAGAGCTCGTTTCCGCGCAGGTAGTGCGCGTTGGCCTGGCGAACGATCTCGTGGCCGTCCTTGCCCATCGCGTCCAGGTATCTCGGAAAGTCGGTGAGCTTCAGGTACTCGGCAAAGCCGATCAGGTCTTCTTCAGTGGGCTGCCGGTTGCCGATGAGCTCGCTGCCCCTGCTCACGCCGTCCGCGTCGATGGGCGCGTGCCATATCAGCACCTCCGCCTGCCGCAGCGATTCGACCGTGGGCCGCTCGGCCAGCGGCTGGTAGCTCAGGCAGTGGGCAACCGATGTGCCATCGGGCCACGGGTCGACTTCGAGAACCCAGACGGCCCGCCATGCGTTCCCGTCGCGGTATGCCAGCACGTCGCCCTTCTTCAATGTCGATGCCGGTCCGCCCTTCGCGGGCGGTTCGGGTGTGGGCGCCGGGCTGGCAAGGCGCGCGGCGAGCCGCTTGAGGAATCTGGGCAGCATGGTGTCGGGTGTCCGTCCGGAGGGTGGATGTGCGAGACGCTGGCAGGCAGCAGCGTGCCACTTTAGCCGCTTCGCCTCTATCCGCTCCATTCATTGACCTTCGCGCGGCTGGTGCCCTAACATCGCCGCCGCGGTGCAAGCCGCGCCCGGGCCCGCGGGAAGGGTTGAACCCACTTGCCTTCATTTGCCGATCCATACGCCTTTTGTGCAGCCGGATTTGCGGGCCGACGGCGCCCGATGCACGGAGGTACACATGAAGCGCATGCCCGCCCGGCCCGACCTGGGCCACCTGAAGAAGCAAGCCAAGGAGCTGCTTGCTCTCTACCGAAGCAACGATCCCACCGCCACCACGCGCTTCCGCGAGGCCCTGCCGGCCGCCGCCGGCAAGAGCGACGCCGCGATCGCGGCCATGGGCCTGCGCCTGCACGATGCCCAGTCGTGCATCGCGCGCGAGTACGGATTCCAGTCGTGGGCCGACCTGCAGGGCTTCGTTCTCGCGCGCCGCTCGCAGACGGACGACCCGGCAAGGGCCGTCCTGCAATGGCTGCGCCTCGTCTATGCGGGCGACATCGCCGGAGGCACGAACCGCGCGCGGCCTGCACTGGCCCTGCGCCTGCTCGAGGAAAGCCCCGACCTGCCGGGCGACGACCCCGTCCTCGCCTGCGCGATGGGCAACGAAGCGCCGATCCGTCAGGCCATCGAGCGCGATCCGGGCTGGGTGAATCGCGCTGGAGGCCCGCTCGCACTCCCGCCGCTCGTCGCGGTGACTCATTCGGGACTGCTGCAGTTGCCTGACTACCAGCAACGCCTGCGCGACTGCGCGAAGCTGCTGCTCGATGCAGGCGCGGACCCCGATCAATCGGTGGGCAACCGCTGGCCGCCGGCATCGCTCGATGCGCCCGCCGAAGACGAACGGCTGTCCGCGCTCTACGGCGCCGCCGGGCAGAACCGCGATCCAGTACTCACCAGGTTGCTGCTGGACGCCGGCGCCGACCCCAACGACGGCGAATCGCTCTACCACTCGCTGGAGAACCCCGCCTGCACGAGGCTGCTGCTCGAGGCCGGCGCGCGCGTCGCGGGCACGAACGCGCTCTACCGCGTGCTCGACCTCGACGACGTCGAGGCGCTGCGCCTGCTGCTCGCGCACGGCGGCAATGCCAACGAGCCGCCCATGGGCCCGCCCACGAGCGACTGGGGCTCCCTGCTGCTGTGGGCCATCCGCCGCCGCAAGTCGCCCGCGCACATCCAGGCGTTGCTGGAAGCGGGTGCCGATCCCTCGGCCACCACGGCCGAGGGCACGAGCGCATACATCGCCGCCCTGCGCTTTGGCCTGCCCGAGGTCGCCGGCCTCCTGCAACAGGCCGCGGGCGACGCACCTCTTCCGGTGGACGAGGCCTTCATCGCCGCCTGCGCACGGGGCGATGAAGCCATTGCCCGTAGCATCCAGTCGGCACATCCCGGCATCGTGGGATCGCTTTCCGAAGCGCAGTTGCGCCTGCTGCCCGAACTCGCCGCGCAAGGATGCGCCGACGCGGTGAAGCTGATGGTCGAACTGGGCTGGCCCATCGCAACCCGCGGCGGCGACTGGGACGCCTCGGCGCTCAACAAGGCCGTGTTCCGGGGCGACGCCGCGCTCGTGCGCTTCCTGCTCGAGCACGGCGCAAGCTGGCAGGAGCGACACGGCTTCGGCGACAACGCGTGCGGCGGCCTTTCCTGGGCTTCGTGCAATGAGCCCGACGGGGAAGGCGACTGGCTGGGCTGCGCCGAAGCGCTGGTGGCGCATGGCATGCCTGGCGCGCAGCCGGACCCCGAAAGCCCGGACAGCGTGCTCATCGGCGGGCGGCGCTATGTGTTCTCGGACGAGGTCACCGACTTCCTCCTGGGCGCATCGACGACGCGGAGCTGAAGAAAAAAAAGCGGGCCCGAAGGCCCGCCCAAAGTCGTCCGTCGAACTGCGGAAAACGCAACCCGACTCCGACTCACCTCGAACTCAACTCCTGCTCTTTCTCTCTCCTCTTTTCCTCCTGCCGTTCAAAGCGCGCGCCAACCGAGTTCCGGCGCGATGCGGCGGGACAGGTCGGTCAATATCTGTTCGTAGTCCTCGCTGCCGAAGTTGTAGGGCAGCTCCACCCGCAGCTCGCTCACCAGCGGCAGCACCGGGTCACGGCGCAGGCGCTCCAGGATCTCGTCGGAGGTGCCGACGAGGTCGCTCGCGAACAGGGTGCGCCGCTCGCCTTGCGGCGCCAGCGTTCGTTCGACGCGGCCTGCCGCGAATTCGCGATAGCGCTTGCGGGTGGCGGCATCCGCGCCATCGAGCGGCACGATCACGCGGCCAAGCGCTACCCTGCCCCTATGCGCATCGGTTTCGCTGGCCTTGTAGCGCTCGACGAGACCCAGCTGCGCTTGCAGGAAGTCGTCGGTGGTCTCGCCCGAGAGAACGTTGCCCAGCAGCAGGTTGAATCCGTTGCGGCCCGCCCACTCGACCGAACGCAGCGAGCCGCCGCCGTACCAGAGCCGGCCGATGAGGCCCGGCGCATACGGCTGCACGCGCGGCCGCACGCGACCGCCGGCCGACTCGACGAAAGTCTCCTCGTCGCCGAGCAGCGTGTCTTCGAGATTGGCCTTGAGCCGCCCCACGCGCTTGTGGCTGTAGTCGACGGTGTTCGGCGCCGCGTCGTGGAAACGGTTGCCCAGCAAGGCGCCGTGCAGCGGCGCGCCGGCGCTCAGGCCCACCTGCAGCCTGCCGCGCGACAGCACGTCGACCGTGGCCAGGTCTTCGGCAAGGCGGAACGGGTTCTCGTAACCCATCTGGATCACCGCCGCACCCAGCTCGATGCGGCGCGTGCGCTGCGTCGCGGCGGCAAGGAAGGTCGCGGCCGACGACACACCGCGCTCCAGGTGACGTTGCCGCACCCAGGCGCTGTCGAAGCCGTGCTTCTCGCCGAACTCGAAGAGCTTCAGCGCGGCTTCGAGGCCGGCGAGCGGATCGGCCTCGGCGTAGTTGCCCGGCGTCAGGAACGCGAGATGGCGGATGCTGCTGCTCACGGCGCGAACTTCGGCAGGCCGGGCGGGTTCGTTTCCGACTTCTGCAGCGCTTCTTCCGCCAGGCTCCAGCGCGCGAGCGCGCGGCCGTAAGTGCCGTTGCGAATGAGGTTGTTGGTCGCGGTGGTCAGCGCCACCGCGAGCCCGCTGCCCTTGCGCGTGGCAATGGCCACATCCGACTTCAGCGGCCAGCCCGCGTTGACGGTGCCCACCAGCCTGATCTGCCCGTTCTTCGCCGCCTCGTAGGCCTGCGGCGCGTTGGGATTGAAGTTGGCATCGACCCGCCTGGTGACCACCGCCAGCGTGCGCGTCACATCGTCGTCGTAGTACTGGATCTCGACAGGCTTCAGGCCCGCCGCGACGTTCTGCCGGTTCCACTCGAGCAGGATGCGTTCCTGGTTGGTGCCGGCGCCCGTAGTCAGCTTCAGGCCCGCGACGTCCTTCGGCTCCCTGATCGACTTGATGGCGCTGTCCGTCTTCACGTAGAAGCCGTGCAGCCCGAGGCGATAGGTGGAGAAGTCGAACTTCTCCTTGCGCTGCTCGGTCACGCCCACGTTGGAGATCACGGCGTCGTACTTGCCCGAGCTCAGGCCCAGCGGCCAGTCGGCCCAGGCGATGGGCTGCAGCTCCAGCTTCAGGCCCAGCGCGTCGGCGACGAGCAGCGCGAAGTCGGGGTCGAAGCCGACGACCGTCTTCGCGTCGGTTGCATAGGTCGAGATCGGCGGCGCGAACGGCGCGATGCCGATGGTCAGCACGCCTTCCTTCACGAACTTGAAGCTCGGCGGAATCGCGTTGACCGCCTCGGCGTCTTTCTGGCCGCGCAGGCGGCCCTTCTGCTCGGGGCTGAAGTCGAACTTGTCGGCGGCATGGGCCGCGCCCGCCGCCCCCGCCACGAGCGCGAATGCGACGACGAGGCCTCGGGCCATGGACGTGTGCTTGAAGAAGTTCATGGCCATCAGTTCTTCGGCAGGCCCGGCGGGTTGGTGCGCGAGGCCGCGATGGCCTCCGACTCCAGGTTCCAGCGCGACAGCGCCTTGGCGTAGTTGCCGTTCCTGATCTGCGTGTTGAGCGCCAGCGTCACGGCTTCGGCAATGCCCGAGCCCTTGCGCGAGGTGACGGCGATCTCGGCGTTCAGCGGCCAGCCGCCCGAGAACAGACCCGCGAGCCTGGTCTTGCCGTCGCGCGCCTCGTAGGCTGCGATGGCGTTCGGGCCCAGGTACGCATCGGCGCGGCCCGACTGCAGCGCCAGGCGCTGCACCACATCGTCGTCGTAGTACTGAATCTCCACCGGCTTCAGCCCCGCGACCACGTTCTGCTTGTTCCAGCGCAGGAGAATCTGCTCCTGGTTGGTGCTGGCAGAAACGATCACCTTCAGGCCGGCGATGTCCTTCGGCTCCTCGATCGCGCCCAGCTTGCTGTCGGACTTCACGTAGATGCCGAGCTGGTCGTTGCGGTAGGTCGAGAAGTCGAACTTCTCCTTGCGTTCCTCGGTCACGGTCACGTTCGATACCACCAGGTCGAACTTGCCCGACTGCAGGCCCAGCGGCCAGTCGGCCCAGGCGGTTGAGACCAGCTCCAGCTTGCGCCCGAGGCTGTCGGCCACCAGCTGTGCGATGTCGGGAGCGTTGCCCACCGGCGTTTTCGTGTCGGTCGCATAGGCGGCGAACGGCAGGCGGCCGGTGGTGGTGCCGACGACGAGCACGCCTTCCTTCTGGAACTTGAAGTCCTTCGCGAGCCGGACGGCCTCGTCGATCTTCTGCGCGCGCGGGCGGCCGGGCTGCTCGGGGCTCAGGTCGGGAGCGAGCTGGGCCGATGCGGCCAGCGGCGCCAGCAGCGCGGCAAGGACAACGGACAGGATGTTTCGTCGATGGGTCATGAAGATCGATGCAGTGAAGGAAGAAAAAGTCAGAGAACCTTGGCCAGGAACTCGGCAGTGCGCGGATGCTCCGGCGCGTTGAAGACCTTGTCGGGCGAGCCTGTCTCCAGGATGCGGCCGCGCTCCATGAAGACGATGTTGTCGGCCACCTCGCGCGCGAAGCCGATCTCGTGCGTGACGATCAGCAGCGTGGTGCCCGAGCGCGCCAGCTCCTTGATGACGGCCAGCACCTCGCCCACCAGCTCGGGGTCGAGCGCCGACGTGGGCTCGTCGAACAGCAGCACCTTCGGCTTGAGCGCCAGCGCACGGGCGATGGCCACGCGCTGCTGCTGGCCGCCGGAGAGCTGCCTGGGGTAGGCGTGCGTCTTGTCGCCCAGGCCCACGCGCACCAGCAGTTCGGAAGCCAGCGCCTCGGCCTTGGGCCGGGAAATGCCGCGCACCGAGATCGGCGCCTCGACGATGTTCTCCAGCACCGTGAGGTGCGGGAACAGGTTGAAGTTCTGGAACACCATGCCCACGTCGACGCGGCGCTTCAGGATTTCCCGCTCGCGCAGCTCGTAGAGGGTGTCCTCGTCGCGCCGGTAGCCGATGAGCTCGCCGTCGATGGAAATGAACCCGTCGTCCACGCGCTCCAGGTGGTTGATGGCGCGCAGCAGCGTCGACTTGCCCGAACCCGACTGGCCGAGGATCACCGTCACGCTGCCCCGTCCGACGGTCAGCGTCACGTCGTCGAGCACCTTGAGCGCGCCGAAGCTCTTCGAGACGCCGTGGATCCTGACCTCGCCGCCCTGCGTGAGCGGATCGGTCCAGCGCGGCACCTGCGCGGATACGACGGCGGCGGGCTCGGTCGCGGGCACCTGCACCTGCACCGGCTTCGTGCGCCACAGCCCGCGCACCACGCCGCCCAGCCACGAGCTCGGCGGATTGCGCAGCGCACCGCGCGAGAAATGCCGCTCCACGTAGTGCTGCACCACCGACAGCACCGTGAGGATGATGAGGTACCACACGGTGGCCACCATCAGCAGCGGAATCACTTCCAGGTTGCGCCTGTAGATGATCTGGATCGTGTAGAACAGCTCCGGCAGCGCCAGGATGTAGAGGTTCGACGTGCCCTTCGCGAGCCCGATGATGTCGTTGAAGGCCGTCGGCAGGATGGTCCGCATCGCCTGCGGCAGCACGATGCGAAACGACTGCCGCCCGCGGGACAGGCCCAGCGCCGCGGCCGCCTCCAGCTGCCCCTGCTCCACCGAAAGAATGCCGCCGCGCACGATCTCAGAGGCGAAGGCCGCCTGGTTCAATGTGAGGCCCAGCAGCGCCGCCACGAAGGGGCTGATGAGCTGCGTGGTCGGGTACGAGAAGAAAGTGACGTCGGTGCCCGGTATGCCCAGCGTCACCGTCTCGTAGAGGTAGCCGAGGTTGTTGATGATCAGCAGCAGAACGATCACCGGCACCGAGCGGAAGAGCCAGGTGAACACCCATGCCAGCCGCGCCAGCAGCGGCGAGCGCGATACCCGCGCCAGCGCGAGCGCGGTGCCGAAGAAGAAGCCGAGCAGCGCGCCCAGCGCCGTCAGCAGCAGCGTGCGGCCCAGCCCCTGCAGCACCGGCTCGGCGAAGAACCACTGGGCGAACACGCCCCAGCCCCAGCGCGGGTTGGTGAGCGTCGAATGAAGCACGATGCCGATGACCAGCACCGCGAAGATGGTGCCGGCCGTGCGTGCCGGGTACCGGGCCGGCACGATGCGGAAATGCGAGTAGTCGCCGTTGGCCGGTGCCGCCGCGGGCACCGGGGAGCGCTGCGGCTGCGGCACGCGCACCGGCGCGGGGCTTCGCGGCTCGGCGCCGGCGTCGAGAACGGTCGTGTTCATTGCAGCGCCGCTCCGGCAAGGTGCTGCCCGGCTGCGCGGCCCTGATGGCACCCGGCGGTGCCCAGATGCTTCTCGAAAGGCAGCTTGCGCGGCGTCTCGGGGTCGATGGGCGGATCGAAGAGCGCCGTGTAGCCGTGGCCCAGGTACAGGCCCACGGCCTCGGGCTGGCGGAATCCGGTCGTCAGGTAGATGCGCTCGTAGCCCTGGCGCAGCACCTGCGCCTCCAGTTCGGCGAGCACCTTGCTGGCCAGCCCTTGCCGCCGCAGGCTCGCATGCGTCCACACCCGCTTGAGTTCGGCCGTGCGCTCGTCGTGGCGCATGAACGCGCCACCGCCGATGGCCACGCCGTCGCGCAGCAGCAGCACGAAGTTGCCGCCCTGCGCCGGCGCGAACACCTCGGCCGGATAGCGGTCGATCTCGCGCGGCTGGCCCGGCTCTCGCATCACGTCGCCATAGCGGCTGTCGTACTCGAAGGTCAGCCCCTCGATCAGCGGCTTCGCGCGCGGATCGAGCGGCGTGGTGTAGAGGAACTGTTCGCTCATCGGGTGGGCTCCTTGCGTTGTTCTTGTGCGGCGGCTGCGTTGCCATTGCCGGAAAGGAAGCGCTCCGCCAGCCGCACCCAGTAAATGGCCGCGGGCGCGAGGATCGCGTCGTTGAAGTCGTAGAGCGGGCTGTGCAGCGAGGCGCTGTCGCCGTTGCCGAAGAACACGTAGCTGCCGGGGCGCGCCTGCAGCATGAAGGCGAAGTCCTCGCTGGCCGTGCGTGGGCGGAAGGCAGCGTCGACCAGGCCGGGCCCGAAGGTGTCAAGCGCCACCTCGCGGGCGAAGGCCGTCTCGGCTTCGTGGTTGATGACGGGCGGGAAGCCGGGCCGGTAGTCCACCTCGGCCTGCGCGCCGAAGCTTTCTGCCTGTGCCTTGGCCAGCGCGGGAATGCGCCGTGCGAGAAGTGCCCGCACCTCGGGTTTGAAGGAGCGCGCCGTGAGCTTGAGCTCCACGCTGCCCGGAATCACGTTGGATGCCTCGCCGCCGTGGATGGAGCCCACGGTCACCACGCCCATGTCGAGAGGATCGACGTTGCGCGCCACCACCGTCTGCAGCGCGGTGATCAGGTGCGCGCTGGCCACCACCGGATCGACCGTCTCCTGCGGCTGCGCGCCATGGCCGCCCTTGCCGCGCACGGTGATGATCGCCTGGTCGATGGCCGCCATCGCCGGCCCCGAGACGCAGCCGACGTGCCCCTCGCCCACGCAGGGCCAGTTGTGCAGGCCGAAGACCGCATCACACGGGAAGCGCACGAACAGGCCCTCGTCGATCATCCGCTTCGCGCCCGCGCCCAGCTCCTCGGCGGGCTGGAAGATCAGGTGCAGCGTGCCGCGGAACTCGCCCGACTCCGCCAGGAAGCGCGCCGCCGCGAGCAGGATCGCCGTGTGGCCGTCATGGCCGCAGGCATGCATCACGCCGGTGTTGGTGCTGGCGTAGGCAAGGCCCGTCTTCTCCTGGATGGGCAACGCGTCCATGTCGGCGCGAATGCCCAGGCTCCTGCCGGGGCCGCGCCGCAGCGTGCCCACCACGCCGGTACCGGCGATGCCGGTCGTGACCTCGTAGCCCCACTGCGCGAGCCGCTCGGCCACCAGGGCCGAGGTACGGTGCTCCCTGAACGACAGCTCGGGGTGCCTGTGGATGTCCCTCCGAAGCGCGATGAATTCGTCGCCGTAGCCGGCGATGGCGGATTCGACGCGATGGATGTCCTTGACTGCCGGGCGCGGCAGAGCGGCGCCCATCAGGCGGCCTTCCGCGGTGCGAGTGCGGCCTCCAGGGCCTCCTGCGCCGCATGGCGGCTCGCCTTGCGCGGCAGGCCCAGGTGGTCGCGCAGCGTCTGCCCGGGCAGCTCGCGCTGGTAGCGCCCGCGCGCCTCCAGCGCCGGAATCACGAACTCGATGAAGTCGTCCAGGCCTTGGCCCAGCACCGGGAATCCGAGGATGAAGCCGTCGGCCGCGCCCTCGTCCACCCAGCGGATGATCTCGTCGGCGATGCGCTCGCCGGTGCCCACGAACTGCGTGCGCGGCGTGGCCACTTCGAGCGCCACCTCGCGCAGCGTCTGGCCCTTGGCCTTCGCGTTGGCCTTGATGCGGTCGGTGGTCGAGCGGAAGCTGTTGCGGCCGAGCTCGCCCAGCTCGGGAAACGGCGCGTCCAGCGGATACTGGCTGAAGTCGTGGTGGTCGAAGAAGCGGCCGAGATAGGCCAGCGCCTCCTCCACCGTCAGCAACTCTCGAATGGCACGGTACTTGGCTTCGGCCTCTTCCTCGGTGGCGGCGACCACGGGGCCGATGCCGGGAAAGATCTTCACGTCGTCGGCCTGCCGGCCTTGCGCGACTGCGCTGGCCTTCACCTGCCGCAGGAAGCCGCGCGTGTCCTCGAGCGAAGGCGAGTGCGTGAACACCGCGTCGGCGTACTTGCCCGCGAGCCCGATGCCCGCATCCGAAGAGCCGGCCTGGAAGATCACCGGCTGGCCCTGGGGCGAGCGCTGGATGTTCAGCGGACCCGACACCTCGAAGAAGCGTCCCTTGTGGTCGAGCGTGTGCAGCTTGTCTCGGTCGAAGAAGCGGCCGCTCTCGCGATCGCGCACGAAGGCGTCGTCGTCCCAGCTGTCCCACAGGCCCTGCGTCACCGCAAGGTACTCGTCGGCGATTTCGTAGCGCAAGGCGTGCTCGGGGTGCGCGCGGCTGTAGTTCTTGGCACTGCCTTCCAGCGGCGTCGTCACCACGTTCCAGCCGGCCCGGCCGCCGCTGATGAGATCGAGCGAAGCGAACTGGCGGGCCACGGTGAACGGATCGCTGTACGAGCTGGAGACGGTACCGGCAAGGCCGATCTTCGAGGTCACGGTGGCGAGCGCCGACAGGATCGAGATCGGCTCGAAGCGGTTGAGGAAGTGCGGGATCGACTTCTCGTTGATGTAGAGCCCGTCCGCCACGAACGCGAAAGCGATGCCCGCGGCTTCGGCCTTCTGCGCGGTGCGAACGAAGAAGCCGAGGTTGACGCTGGCATCGGCCGGCCCGCCCGGGTGCTTCCAGGAGTTCATGTGGCTGCCGGCGCCTTGCAGCATGACGCCGAACCTGATGCTGTTGTTGTCATTGTTCTTGCTCATGACGATCGCTCTCTGCTGGTATTCGGAAAGGAAGGAAAGAAAAGAAGGCTCAGGCCGCGACGGATGCCGCTTCGCGCGCCGCGGCCAGCAGCTCGACCGACGCGCGGCGCTCCGCGAAGGCGGCTACCGGGATGTCGATGACGAACTCCTCGATGCCATGGCGCTCGCTCAGCGCGTCGAGCGCATCGCGGACCTCCTCGCCGGTGCCGGCGATCACGTGGGGGCGGCGTTCCTCGGTCCGGTAGTCGCTCACGCCGGCCTGCCGCGCGAACTCGGCGGCGGCTTCGAGGCTGGGCAGGTTCACGCTCTGGCCGGTGGGCAGATGCACGCGGAAGCTGCGCAGCGCGCCGACAAGCTCCGCGGCTTTTTCGCTCGTCTCGGCCGCGAAGGCGAAGAGCGCGAGCAGCGGCGCGCGCCCGGTCTCCGCGCGATAGGCCTCGACGGACTGCGCGAGATTCACCGGATCGCCGTTGAAGTGCCCCGCATAGGCGAACTGCCAGCCCAGGCGAGCCGCAAGCACCGCGCTCTCAGGACTGCCGCCGAGCAGCACGCGCTGCGGCAACTGCGGCGGATTGGGCGTGGCCACCGCACCGGCCAACGCGTGTCCGGAGGCGATGCCGTCCTGCAGGAAGGCGTCGAGTTCGGAGAGCCGCACGCCGAAGTCCTCGCTCCTGCTCTTCGCCGGATCGTGCAGCCACTGCAGCGCCTTGCTCGTCAGCGGCAGGCCACCGGGCGCCTTGCCGATGCCGATGTCCACGCGCCCCGGCGCCAGCGAGGCCAGCACGCGGAAAGTCTCGGCCACCTTGAAAGGACTGTAGTGCTGGAGCATGACGCCACCGGTGCCCACGCGGATGCGTGACGTCTTGGCAAGCACGTGCGCGGCAAGCACCTCGGGCGCGGACCCTGCGTAGTTCCTGTTGCCGTGATGCTCCGCGAGCCAGTAGCGCCGGTAGCCCAGCCGCTCCGCTGCCTGTGCAAGTGCGATGGTGTGCTGGAACGCCTGTGCGGCGTCGGCGCCTTCCGGGATCAGGCTCTTGTCGAGCAGGGACAGCGAATAGGACACGGTGTGCGGCGGATGACGCCCTTGAAGAAAGAATTGCTGCGAATTCTCTTGGGCATTGCGCGCGCCGCTTGCGCTGAATTCCTATATCGATATCTGCTGAATGCTCAGTCGTGCGTGTGGGAAAGAATGGCCTGCGCGGCCTCGGACGCGCTCAGCACCGCCGTGTCGACGACAAGGTGCGGTCCGCTCCATGGCTCGTAGTCGTGCCGCTGTACGGCTTCCCATGTGGGCGGCACGAGCCCGGGTATGTCGATGCTTCGCTGCTCCACGCGGCGCCTGTGCTCGGCGGCGTCGGAGCACACGATCTCGACTTCGACGATGGATGAAGAGGCCTCTGCCGCAACGGCCCGCCAGGCCTCGCGCGTAACGGCCAAGGGATTCACGCAGTCGGCCAGCACCGCCTGCCCGAGCGAAAGATTGGAACGGGCCAGCCCGTAGGCCACGATGTAGCCTGCCGGCCCGATCTCACCGGCGGGGACGCCGGCCGAGCGCAGCGCCTGCTCGATGGTGTCGATGCGCAGGTACGCGCAAGGCAGGAGCGCGGCGATCTCCCGCGCGATGGTGGTCTTGCCGCTGCCCGGCAGGCCACCCAGAACGATCAGCATGCTCGGCCATCTCCAGGTTCAATGTCCTGGCGCCGAGTTCACCACGAATGCGGCAGCAGGCTCAACATCGCGGCCGCATGCAGCCGCCGCAGCGCCCGCACCGGCACATAGCCGTATGGCGCGCGGCGAGCCAGCGCATGCGGCGAAGCCGGCGGAATGCGCCAGGCTTTCGCCGTGAGGGCCAGGACATGCCGCGCCTGGGCGGCCGGGGAAACATAGTGGGTGCGCAGTTGCATGGCAATGAATCGGATGAATGCTCGCGCCGATTCTGCAAAGCGCATCCGTCTTTGCCAAAGACGGATTCCAAGTTACCTGATGCGATCCGTGATGAGCGGATGACCTGCGCAGGGGCTCAGGCGAAGTCCGTCGAGGGCTTCTCCCAGAGGTTCACGCCGCCCTCCACCGCGTACTTGTCGATCTCGGCCAGCTCTTCGGCGCTCAGCGGCGCATGCGACAGCGCCGCCACGTTGTCGACGATCTGCTCGGGCCGGCTCGCGCCGATCAGCGCCGAGCTGACGCGCGGATCGCGCAGCGTCCACGTGAGCGCGAGCTGGGCCAGCGACTGGCCGCGGCGGCGCGCGATCTTGTTGAGCTCGCGGGCGCGCTCGATGTTGGCGTCCGACAGGTGCTCCTGCTTCAGCGAGCTGCCGCCGGGCCGGTTGATGCGCGCATCGGCCGGGATGCCGCTGAGGTACTTGTCGGTCAGGAGACCTTGCGCCAGCGGCGTGAAGGCGATGACGCCCGCGCCGAGCTCGTCGGTGGCGTTCAGCAGGTCCTTCTCGATCCAGCGGTTGAACAGGTTGTAGGCCGGCTGGTGAATGAGCAGCGGCACCTTCCACTCGCGCAGCAGCGCGGCGATCTCGCGCGTCTTGCCAGCGGAGTAGGAAGAAATGCCGATGTACAGCGCCTTGCCCTGCTGCACGGCCTGGGCCAGCGCGGAAGCGGTTTCCTCCAGCGGCGTCTCGGGGTCGAAGCGGTGCGAATAGAAGATGTCGACGTAGTCCAGGCCCAGGCGCTGCAGGCTCTGGTCGAGGCTCGCGAGCACGTATTTGCGCGAGCCGCCGCCCTTGCCGTACGGCCCCGGCCACATGTCCCAGCCGGCCTTGCTGGAGATGATGAGCTCGTCGCGGTAGGGCTTGAAGTCTTCGCGCAGCAGCCGGCCGAAGTTGGTCTCTGCGCTGCCGTACGGCGGGCCGTAGTTGTTGGCGAGGTCGAAGTGGTTGATGCCCAGGTCGAAGGCCGTGCGCAACAGCTGGCGCTGCGTGGCGATGGATGTGGTGTCCCCGAAGTTGTGCCAGAGCCCCAGCGAGATGGCGGGCAGCACGAGCCCGCTGCGGCCGACGCGGCGGTAGGGAATGGCGTCGTAGCGCCTGGAGTCGGCGTGGTAGGTCATTTGTATGTCTTGTCCTGACGGTGGATGAAGGGAAACGGGAGAGGAAAGAGCCTTCGAGGATGCCCCCGCATGCGGCGCGCGGCAAGCATTTCCATGCGGCTGTCGCACTTATCCGTCGCCGCATATGCATGCGCGGTTTTCTTCGTTGGCCGGGCACGCGCCGATTCCTAGCATCGGCGGCTGGCCAACTTTCCGACCGCCCCGCCGGGGCCGCGCCTCATGTCCAACGAGCCCTCTTCCCTTCCCCTGCCCTCGCGCCGCCGTGCGCTCAAGACCTTCGCTTCGCTGGGCGCCGCAGGCAGCTTCGGCGGCCTGCTGCTTGCTGGCTGCTCGCGCGACGAGGGCAAGACCGCGTCCGCCGGCGGTGCGCCGGCCGTGGTGAAGAAGACGGGCGAGAAGGTCGCGTTCAAGTACCCGAACAACCCCTCCTTCGACCTCATCTACCTGGCCGACGAGCTCGGCTACTTCGAGGGCACGAACACCCGGCCCGACTACGTCGGCAAGATCGCCGCGCCGCAGATCATTCCGCTGGTGGGCACGGGCGAGATCGACTTCGGCAGCCGCATGGTGCCGCTGGTGATCTCCGCCATCGCCTCGGGCGCCGACCTGAAGGTGGTGGCCGCGGGCGGCAAGACGCTGCAGGAAGCGCCGCACATGAAGTACTTCGTTCGCAAGGACTCGGGCATCCGCGAGCCGAAGGACCTCGAAGGCAAGACCATCGGCTTCAACAGCTTCGGCGCCTGCGCCGAGTTCGTCACCAAGAAGTACCTGCGCCAGCATGGCGTGGACGTGAACAAGATCAACTTCGTCGTCATTCCCGACGAGCAGGCCGAGCAGACGCTGGTGACGCGCAACACCGACCTGGCGATCATCCACGCGCCCTTCTCCGGCCGCGCCGACAACGCCGACTCGCTGGTGCGCCTGTGGAGCGACTACGACCTCGACGGCGGCCTGGGCGGCATGGCGCCCTACAGCGCGCATGGCCAGTTCATCCGCCAGCACCCCGAAGCCGTGCGCGACGTGGTCGCGGCGCTGGCCAAGGCCGGCAACTGGGTCAACGCCAACACCGAGGAAGCCCGCAAGCTGGTGGCCAAGCGCATCAACATGGAGCTGAAGAACGTCGACCGCTATGCCTATGTCGACGACCTGGTGGTGACGGAGCCGCCGATCCAGTACTACATCGACATCCTGCAGTCCGAGGGCAAGCTGGCCGCCGGCAAGGTGTCGGTGAAGGACGTGTACACGAACGAGTTCAACCCGTTCGCCACGAAGACCTGAACGGGGCGAGACGGCGATGAGCATCAAGATCTCCGCCCGCGACGTGCGGATGGACTACGCGGCGCGTGGCGCGAGCGACCGGGTGCGCGTGCTCGAGGGCTTCGACCTCGACGTGCGCGAAGGCGAGTTCCTCTCGGTGCTCGGCCCCTCGGGTTGCGGCAAATCGACCTTCCTCGGCATCCTGGCCGGGCTCACCGAGCGCACCGGCGGGCGCATCGCCATCGACGGCCGGACGCTTTCGGGCATCAACCGCAACCAGGGCGTGGTGTTCCAGGGCTATGCGCTCTTTCCGTGGCTCACGGTGCTCGACAACATCGCGGTGGGCCTGGACATCCGGGGCGTGGCCAGGTCCGCGCGTCGCCGCACCGCGCAGGAATACCTGGAGCTCGTGGGCCTGCAGGGCTTCGGCGAGCGCTATCCGCACGAGATTTCTGGCGGCATGAAGCAGCGCGTGGCCATCGCCCGCTCCCTGGCCTACGAGCCCGACGTGCTGCTGATGGACGAACCCTTCGCCGCCCTCGACGCGCAGACGCGCGAGGTGCTGCAGGGCGAGCTGCTGCGCATCTGGGAGCAGCACCGCAAGACCATCGTGTTCATCACGCACAGCCTGGAAGAGGCCGTGTACCTGTCGGACCGCGTGGCGGTGATGACGCAGCGGCCCGGCCGCATCAAGGACATCATCGACATCCCGCTCGCACGTCCCCGCTCTGCGGAATTGCGCCATTCGGCCGAGTTCGCCGCGCTGCGCCAGCGTGCGTGGGAAGTGCTGAAGGACGAAGTGCAGATCGGCCTGCGGCCCCGCTCGCTCGAAGGAGTGGTGTCATGAGCGCGGTGCTCGACGCGCCCGTGGTTCGCTCCCCGGGCCGGTTCTTCAGGTTCGTGCGCGGCCTCGCTCGGCTGGCCGAGCGCGGCATCGGCATCGTGCTGTTCCTGGCGCTGTGGGAGGCCCTGCCTCGCCTGGGCATCGTGAGCGACGCCTACCTGAGCCCGCCTTCGGCCGTGCTCGCGAGCATCGTGCAGTTGCTGGACAACGGCCAGCTCTGGAAGCACGTCGCCGCCAGCCTGCAGCGCTCGCTCTGGGGGCTGGTGCTCGCGAGCGTGGCCGGTGTGGCGCTCGGCCTGCTCGTGGGCGGATTCAGCCGGCTCGCGGCCATCATCGATCCTGTGCTGCAGCTGTTTCGCCAGACATCGGCCTTCGCGCTGTTCCCAGTGTTCATCCTGTTCCTGGGCATCGGCGAGCTGTCGAAGGTGGCGATCATCTTCTGGGCCTCGTTCTGGCCGGTGCTGCTGAGCACGGTGGGCGGCGTGAAGCAGGTCGACCGGCTGCTGGTGAACTCGGCGCTGTCGATGGGCGCGTCGCGCCGCTTCGTCTTCTTCAAGGTGGTGCTGCCGGCTTCGCTTCCCTCGATCTTCACGGGCGTGCGGCTGGCGGGCGCCTACAGCATCACGGCGCTGGTGGCGGCCGAGATGATCGGCGCGCACTCGGGGCTGGGCTTTCTCACGCTGAACTCGCAGGAGACCTTCCAGATACCGACCATGTACGCGGGCATCCTGCTGCTGGCGACGCTGGGGCTGCTGCTCAACTACCTTCTTGCGCTGCTGGAGCGGCGGCTGCTGCGCTGGCGGCGGGGGCTGAGCCTCGATGAGTGAACCCGTCTCCCCTGCTTCGCGTCATCGCCGGCTCGCTCTTGCAGGTGCATCCCTGGTCGCGGCGGCCGCGCTCGCCGGGCTGGGCGCGTCGTGGGCTTCTTCGGGCAGCCGTCTCGGCGAACTCCCCAAGGGGCCGGTGCTGGCCAGGGCCATCGAGCGCGGCACGCTGGTCGTCGGTGTGCGGCGCTACCCGCGCCCGGCGCCTCCCGAGGCGCCCACGCCGCCGGAGCCCGATGGCTTCGACGCCACGCTGGCGCGCGAGCTGGCCCGCTCGCTGAATCTCAAGCTCGAACTCGTGGGGCTGGATGCCGCAGCGCAGGAGACCGCATTGCGCGAGGGCCGCGTCGACCTGCTGGTCGCGGGCGTGCCCGCAACTCCGGCGCCAAAGGGCATCGACTCAGCCCCCGGCAGCTACGACACCGGCAGCGGCCTGGTGGTCGCACTGCGCAAGGGCCGCGTGCAGGATGCCGAAGCGCTGCGCGGCGCATCGGTCTGCGTGGGCGAAGGCTCGGGCTATGCCGGCGCGGTCTCCCTGCGCTACGGCGCGCAGCCGCACAGCTACCCATCTTCCGTGCACGCAGTGTCGGCCTTCATGGCGGGCGAATGCACCGCGCTGGCGGAAGATGCGGAAGTGCTGGAGCGGCTGTTGAAGAACGAGGAGTGGCGCTTCTACAAGCCGCTGGCGAGCGGCCTGCGCCCGCCGGCCGACGCGGCCATCCGCCTGCCGCAGGGCGACGCAGCTTCGCGCGACTACCTGGCCGCCGCGCTGCGCCAGTGGCGCGCCGACGGCACGCTGGCACAGGCGCGCGGCGCGCGCGCGGGCAACCTGCAGTTCGAGATCACGCTGCTCAAGGACGGCTTCGTCTGCCACTCCTGAGCAACCTGAGCAACGAGGGAGCGCCTCAGGCCTGCGAGGCGCGCCATTCGGCCAGCGCGAAATCGCGGCTCACGAGGTTCTCGGCGAGCAGGAACTTCTTCACCTCGTCGAGCAGCGCCAGCCCTTCGGCGGGATACGCAGCCTCGGGAAAGTGCGACAGCGGATGCGAGACCTTCACGATCTCCAGCGGAAAGCCGCTCACCTCCGAGTGGAAGGCGTAGTAGTCGGCGCTGTTGCGATGGATCTCCTGCAGCGCGGCGCGCCGGGCGCGCGTCCACGCCGCGGGCAGCCCGGGTGCTGCAGCCAGCACCTTGCCCGACGCGACGATCACCGATGTGCCGCGCAGCGTCGGATGCTTCTCGGCCTCGTCGATCACCGGATAGCCGCGCGAGGCCAGCAGCGGCCCCACGTCGATCTGCGCCGCGAAGGCCGCGATCGAGCCCTGGTCGAGCGCCGCCTCGCCGTCGCGCGGGAACATGTGGATCACCTTCACGGACTTCTGCAGCCCGTTTTCGCGCAGCAGCCCCAGCACGTAGCGGTGCATGTAGGAGCCGCGCGCAACGCCGATCGACTTGCCTTCGAGCTCCTTCACGCTGCGCACGCCGTTGCGCGGCGTGAGCAGCCACACGTTCATGCCCACCGCGTCGAAGCCGATGAGCTGCCCGTCGAGCCCGCGCGAACGCGCGACCACGGCGGGCGTGTCGCCGTAGATGCCGACGTCGAGCGCACCCGAGAGAAAGGCCTCGTTGAGGTCGGGCCCGTTCGGGAAATTGCGCGTCGTCACTTCCTTGAAGCCGAGCGGCGCCAGCTCGCGCAGCAGATGGCCCTGCCGCAGCGCCCAGCCGGTGGCGTTGGCGGGCTTCTTGCCGGGGCCGATGTAGCCCAAGCGCAGCACCTGGCCGCTGCCCTGCGCAAATGAAAAGACTGGCAAGCTGCTTGCGGCAGCGGCTGCAACGGCTCCGCGCAACAGACGGCGGCGGCTCGGAAGATCGGACATCGAAAAACTCTGGAGAAGAAAAACAGATTCAGTGCGCGCGCCGCAGCAGCTCGAAGCTCGCGTCGGCCGATGCGGTCGATTGCCGGCCGCGGCCCCAGCCGACGGCGCTGCGGTAGCTGCCCATCAGGGCCGCGGCGGCTGCATCGCGCTCCTCGGACGTGGCGCTGCGGTCGGCGATGGGCGCGACGTAGAGCGCGTCCTCGGGGCAGTACAGCTCGCACATGAAGCAGGTCTGGCAGTCGTCCTGCCGCGCGATGCGAGGCGGGCCGCCCTCCACCGCCTCGAACACGTTGGTCGGGCAGGCGTTCACGCAGATGTTGCAGGCGGTGCAGCGTTCGGCGCTGATGACTTCGATCACGCGCTCACCTCTTCCCTTACCGCATGCCGCTGCACCCAGACCTCGTCGAGCCCGCCGCTGAGCAGCCGGTGGCGCTGCGACGGATCGAGCTTGCCGTGCTCGCGCCGGCGGTGCATGCCGCGCGTCTCGGTACGCTGCAAGGCGCTGCGGTACATCCAGCGCGAGGTGGCGAGCATGGCTGCGGCCTCGCGCGCGCGCACGGCTTCCGTCGCTGTGGCCGCCGGCGCGCTTGTGCGCAGGCGTTCCCAGAGGGCATCGAGCCGCGAGAGCGAATCGCGCAGCGCGTCGCCTTCGCGGAACCAGTTGCGCTCGTAGGGGAAGACTTCTGCCTGCACGGCGCGGACCACTTCCTGGCTGTCGAAAGCCGTGGCCCCGCGCGACGAGAGCGCCACGCCCCCTGCACGCAAGACGGTGCGCTGCGATGACCGGGCACGCGCATCGCGCCCGAAGGCCGCCGCGCCCGCGCCGGCCCAGAAACCCGAGGACAGCGCCCAGGCCGCGTTGTGGCTGCCGCCGCCCGTGAAGCCGCCGCAGATCAGCTCGCGCGTCGCGGCGTCGCCCGCTGCATAGAGCCCGGGCACTGAGGTCGCGCAACTGTCGTCCACAAGATGCAGCCCACCGGTGCCGCGCACCGTGCCTTCGAGCCGCAGGGTCACCGGGAAGTGCTGCGTGAACGGGTCGATGCCCTGCCGGTCGAACGACACGAAGAAGTTGGGCTGCGCGGTGCGCATCCACGCGCGGATCTGCGCATCGGCGCGGTCGAGGCATGCGAACACCGGCTGCGACTGCAGCGTCTGCGCGATCACGCCGCGCCCTTTCGAGGAACCCGCGCCCTCGATCGCCACGCCGTCGGCCGTGTAGAAGGTCGCCCAGTTGTAGAACAGCGACTTGGTGACCGAAGAGAACGCGGGCCCGAGCCCGTAGGCGTTCGAGAACTCCATGCCCGAGAGCGCCGCGCCCACTTCGGCCGCCATCAGCTGGCCGTCGCCCGTGAGCACGTTGCAGCCCAGCGCGCGGCTCAAGAAGGCGCAGCCGCCGGTGGCGATCACCACCGCGCCGGTGCGCGCCACCCAGCTCTCGCCCGTCTGGCGGTTCACGCCGGTGGCGCCGCAGACGGTGCCATGCTCGTCCACCAGCAGCTCGAGCGCGGGGCTGTGGTCGAGGATGCGCGCGCCCGATTCCTTCACCCGCTTGCGCATCAGGCGCATGTATTCGGGGCCCTGCAGCGAGGTGCAGCGCAGCGCGCCCTGGTCGTCGGCGGGAAAGGGGTAGCCCCAGTCCTTGAGCCGTTCGACATTGGCCCAGGTCTGCTCGAGCACGCGGTCCATCCAGGCGTGCTCGGCGAGGTGGCCGCCCATCGCGAACCGGCTGGCCTTGGCCTCTTCGCGCGCCTTGCCCTCGGGCGACACGTGCCACAGGCCGGTGCCCGAAGGCGCGGTCGCGCCCGAGGTGCCGCAGAAGCCCTTGTCGGCGAGCAGCACACGCGCGCCCTGCGCGGCGGCGCTCACGGCGGCCCATGCGCCGGCCGGGCCGCCGCCGATCACCAGAACGTCGGCCTCGTGCCTGGCGGAGCCGTCTGCTCCTGAAAGAAGATGCCGCTCGAAATCTCTCGCGCCCATGGTCGATTGCCTCGCAATGCAAAGAGCGAGACCGTATCAACGGCTGCCGCTGCGCACAAAGAAGGAAAGCGCGCATCGATATGCGGCTTGTGCGTGCGCGGGCAGAATGCCGCCTCTCCCGAACAGAGGCAGGACCGACCATGAACGACATCACCCTCACGCCCCCTACCGAAGAACAGCTGCGCTCCGGCGAACTGGGCCTCAAGCTGAGGCACTACAACTACGGGTTCGTCGGCGAGTACCCGAAGCAGGAATACATCCGGCTCGATGCAAGGGACGCAAACGGCCGCCTGCTGGGCGGGCTGCGAGGCTTCGTCTTCCTGTACTGGCTCAACATCGAGGTGCTTTTCGTGGAAGAAGACGCACGGGGCGCGGGCCTCGGCAGCCGCCTTCTTGCCGAAGCCGAGCGGCAGGCCATCGCGCTGGGCGCGACGAATGCGAAGCTCGACACCTTCGAATGGCAGGCCCCCGGCTTCTACCTGAAGCATGGCTACGAGGAATTCGCCCGCATCGACGACTACGCGCCCGGCTTCTACCTGGCGCTCATGAAGAAGCCGCTGCAAGCCTCCTGAAGCGGGCTACTTCGGGGCGGCTTCTCCGGCAGCCACGGCACGGTTCTCCACCAGCCCTTCCCTGGGCAGCAGCAGCGCCAGCGCGATCACGCCCAGGCTCACGACCAGCATCATCACGAAGGTGAGATGCAGCGAGCCACCCAGAGCAAGCCGGATGCCAGCGTCGCCCGCGACCGAGCCGTGCACGCCCTGCAGCAGCATGCGCAGCTGCTCGTCGCTGAACATCGGCCGGCCGTCGCCGTGCGTGAGCCCGAAATTGAACACAGCGCCGAAGAAGGCTGCGCCCAACGCGCTGCCGAGGTTGCGCGAGAACACGTTCGAGGCCGTGGCGACGCCACGCTGCGCGAGATCGACGCCCTCCTGGATCAGGATGAGCGAACTCAGGCTCATCACGCCCATGCCCAGTCCGATGATGAAAGAGCCCACGGCGGGCAGCACGGGCGAACTGCCCGTTCCCAGCAGCACGAAGGTCGAAGTGCCCACCGGGATCAGCGTCGCGCCGGTCACCACCATGCGCCACAGGCCGATGCGATGGAAGGTGCGCGAAGTCAGCGTCGCGCCGATGGGCCAGCCCAGCATCACCATCGTGAGCGTGAGGCCGGCCGTGACCGAGGAGCGCTCCAGCACCACCTGCACGTACATCGGCAGGAAGGTGGTGATGCCGATCAGCACCATGCCGGCGAGCATGGCCGCGCCGTTGACGGTGGCGATCATGCGCGCGCCCCACAGGCGCAGCGACACCATCGGGTCGGCCGCGCGGCGCTCCTGCGCGATGAAAAGCACCAGCGTGACCACGAAGAGCCCGGCCCACGCCAGCGCCACGCCCGAGTTGCCCACGCCGAATTCGGTGAGCGAGATCATCAGTGCCGCGATGCCGATGGTGAAGAGCACCGCGCCCACCATGTCGATGGACGAGCGCCGCACCGTGGGCGCTTCGTGCAGGAAGAGCCAGAAGCCCGCCGCCGCGGCCAGCCCGATGGGCACGTTGACCCAGAAGATCCACGCCCACGAGAGCTTCTGCACGATGAGCGCGCCGATCATCGGCCCGACCACCGCCGACACCGCCCACACGCTCGCGAGCCAGCCCTGAACCTTGCCGCGCTCGCGCACCGGATAGAGATCGCCCACGATGGTGAGCGACACCGGCTGGATCGCGCCCGCGCCGATGCCCTGGATGAGCCGGAAGCAGATCATGGCCGGCATCGACCACGAGAAGCCCGCAAGCACAGAGCCGATGACGAAGACCGCGATGCCCACGAACATGATGGGCTTGCGGCCGTACAGGTCGGAGAGCTTGCCGAACACCACCGTCATCGCGGTCTGCGCCAGCAGGAAGGAGGCGAACACCCAGCTGTAGAGATGCAGCCCGCCCAGCTCGGAGGCGATCTGCGGCATCACGGTGGAAACGATGGTGGCTTCTATCGCCACCATCGCCATGGAGGCCATGATCGAGGCGATGACCAGTGGGCGGCTTGTTGTTCTTTGGGTCGTGGAGGTCATGAGCCGTGCATGCTATAGACGGCATGAGCCCCTGTCCCCCGCTCGGGCTCTCGGGCGAGGCTCGTTCCTCAGGCCGGGCTGAGACTGGCCTCCGGCAGGCCCTTCGATTCGGCCCTTGCGGCATCGCGATAGCGCTTGGGCGACACGCCGATGCTGCGCTTGAAGGCATTGCTGAACGCGCTCTCCGAGGCGTAGCCCAACGACAGGCCCAGCGCGAGCAGCGGCGTTGTGCCTTCGCGCAGGCCCTGCTCGGCCAGGCGCATGCGCCAGTTGTGCAGGTAGGTCAGCGGCGGCACGCCGGCCGCGGCCTTGAAGCGCGTGGCGAAGGTGGTGCGCGACATGGCGACCGCATGTGCCAGTTCTTCGAGCTGCCAGGCCCTGGCCGGCTCGCCGTGCATCAGCCTCAGCGCAGGTGCGATGCGCGAATCGCCGAGCGCGCGCAGCCAGCCGGCGGGCAGCGTCTCGGGTTGCGATTGCGCCATGTGCGCGCGCAGCAGCTGCACGAACATCAGTTGCGCGAGCTGGGCCGAGGCGACGCCGGCACCGGGCAGCTCGCCTTCGCGCTCGCGCACGATCTGGTCGAGCAGCCATTGCAGCACTGGAGCCTGCGGCGACGAGGCCCGCGCGTGAATCCACGGCGGCAGCATGTCCGCCAGCAGCGCACCGGCGTGCGGGTCGAGCCTGATCTTTCCGCCGATCTGGACGTGGTCCTCGCCTTCACCGAAGCGCGCGATGCCGCTGAAGCCGCCGGTCAGCAGGCTCGCCGCCGCCACGGGCTGCAGCGCCGGATCGCTCGCAATCACGAATGGCCTGCACTGCGAGAACAGCACCACGTCGCCGGCCTCCACCCGCAGGGGCTCCTGTTCGCCCTCGGGCGTGAACCAGCACACGCCCTTCACCACTGCGAAGAACTTGATGTAGTCGAAGGCCGGAAAGCGGACGGACCACGGACCGCCCATCGAGAACACGGCCGAGACGACGGTCTGCGCCTTCGTCAGCCGGATGATTTCGGAGAAGGGGTCTGCGCTCATTTCCGGACTATCGCGCAAAAAAAGCGCACTGGAGCGCATTCATCGTTTGATTCCGGAAACCTAGAGTCAGGGCCAAGGAAGAACACGACCAATGAATCCATTGCCCCTGCCTCATTCATCCACCGTTCTCGTCACCGGCGGCACCGGCTTCGTTGCTGGCTGGTGCATCGCCGAGCTCCTGCGGCGCGGCTACACCGTGCGCACCACCGTTCGCAGCCTTTCGAAGGAGGCCGGCGTGCGCGCCAGCGTCTCGTCCGTCGTTGCCGGCACCGACGACCGCCTGAGCTTCCATGTTGCTGATCTCACCAGCGACAGCGGCTGGGACACGGCCGTCGCCGGCTGCGACTACGTACTGCACGTGGCCTCTCCGCTGGGCAACGACTCGCCTTCCGGCGCCGACGCGCTGCTGGCACCAGCACGTGACGGCACCTTGCGCGTGCTGCGCGCCGCGACCCATGCCGGCGTGAAACGCGTGGTGATGACCTCGTCGCTCGCCGCCGCCACGCCCTCGCGCAGCAACGAAGGAGCCGTGGCCGACGAGAACGTCTGGACCGACCTGAACGACACCGGCAAGACCAACGCCTACCGGATGTCCAAGGCCATCGCCGAGCGCGCGGCCTGGGACTTCATGAAGGACCACAGCGGCAGAACGACGCTCTCCACCGTGCTGCCCGGCGCGGTGTTCGGTCCGGTGATGGGCTCGCAGAACCTCGGTTCGGTGCTGGTGATCGGTCGCATCCTCGGCGGCAAGCTGCCGGGCAACCCGCGCATCGGCTTCAGCATCGTCGACGTGCGCGACCTGGCCGACCTGCACATCCGCGCCATGACGGCGCCCGAGGCCGCGGGCCAGCGCTTCGTTGCGATCCGCGATTTCATGTGGATGGCCGACATCGCGGGCGAACTGCGCAGCCAGCTCGGCGAAAAGGCGCGCAAGGTGCCGACGCGTACCTTGCCCGACTTCGTGCTGCGCCTTGCCGCGGTGTTCGACAAGGCGCTGCACAACGTCACGCCGCTGCTGGGCCGCAAGCTGAGCTTCAGCTCGGCGAAGGCGCAGCGGGTGCTCGGCTGGGCGCCGCGCCCCGCGAAGGCCACGGTGGTCGACTGCGCGCGCAGCCTGATCGAGGCCGGCGTCGTCGCCTGAAGCTCAGGCCAGCGCCGAGGTACCGTCGTAGATGTAGCGGCGCGACCAGGGCAGCGTCTTCGCCGCCCTGCCCGCCTTGCGCCCGACGATCTGGTAGATGGCCACGTCGTCGTTCTCGAAGGCATAGGCGCAGCCCGCGAGGTACACGCGCCAGATGCGGAACTTCTCTTCGTCGACGAGCGCGCGCGCCTTCTCGCTGTTGGCCTCGTAGGCGTCGCTCCAGCAGCGCAGCGTCTGCGCGTAGTGGCGCCGCAGGTTCTCCACGTCGAAGGCTTCGAGACCGCCCTGCTGCATGGCCTGCAGCGCGAGGCTGATGTGCGGCAGCTCGCCATTGGGGAACACGTAGCGGTCGATGAAGTCGCCGCCGCCGTACGACACGCCGCCGCCCTCGGGGTCGGACGAGGTGATGCCGTGGTTCATTACCACGCCGTCATCGGCCAGCAGTTGCTGCACGCGCTTGAAGTACTCGGGCAGGTTCTTGCGGCCCACGTGCTCGAACATGCCGACGCTGGTGATGCGGTCGAACTGGCCGCTCACGTCGCGGTAGTCCTGCAGGCGGATCTCGATGCGGTCTTCCAGGCCGGCGGCCTTCACGCGCTCGGTCGCGAGGTCGAACTGGTTCTGCGAAAGCGTCACGCCCACGCAGCGCGCGCCGAACTTCTGCGCCGCGCGGATCACCAGCGCGCCCCAGCCGCAGCCGATGTCCAGCAAGGTCTGGCCAGGCTTGAGTTCGATCTTGGTGAGGATGTGGTCTATCTTCTTCAGTTGCGCGGTGGCGAGGTCTTCGTCGCCGTTCTCGAAATAGGCGCACGAATACACCATGTTCGGATCGAGCCAGAGCCGGTAGAACTCGTTCGAGACGTCGTAGTGGTACTGGACGGACTTCTTGTCCGACGATTTCGTGTGAGTGAAGTAGCGCGCCATGTTCTGCAGCGCGCTGCCCGGCTTGTCGATCGAGGTCCTGGCCAGGCCGTAGGCGATGTCGATCACGTCGCTGAGCTTGCCCTCGATGTCGATCTTGCTCTTGACGTAGGCCTCACCCAGGTTGTCGAGCGTGGGCTGCAGCATCAGCGACAGCGCGGCCGGCGACTTCACGTGCAGCGTGACTGCGGGCCCGCTGAAGGTACCGAAGTCGAACGACTGACCATCCCACAGCGTGAGCCGCGCCGGCAGGTTGGCGCGTTCGCGGACCGCGGCGCTCCACTGCGCCAGCTTCTTTTCCCAAAGCATGCATTTCTCCGTGTTGTTGAGTTCTCCCGTCCGGACGGGTGAGTCGCTGCAGCGGGCAAAACAATAACGAAGTTCCGTGGAACGTGCATGGGCACGTCAGCGCAAGAAATCGCGGCAAGTGCTAGAAGGGGCCGAGTTGCAGTACCTGCCTTTCAGGCTGCTTCCATCGATGCCGCGCCCATCGCGTCGTTGCCGGCCTCGCCCAGCCAGCGGCGCTTGTCGCGCAGCGGCGGCGCGCCGAACATGCGGCCGTACTCGCGCGCGAACTGCGAAGTGCTTTCGTAGCCCACGCTGTGCGCCGCGCTCGCCACGTCGGCGCCGGCGATCAGCATCTGCCGCCGCGCCTCCTGCAGCCGCAGTTGCTTCTGGTACTGCAGCGGGCTCATCGCGGTGACGGCCTTGAAGTGATGGTGGAACGACGACACGCTCATGTGCACCGCGCGCGCCATGTCTTCCACCCGCAGCGACTGGGCGTAGTTCATGCGCAGCGCGCTGATGGCCTTGGTGATGCGCTGCGTGTGGCTGTCCTGCAGCGCGATCTGCCGCAGCCGCGCGCCCTCGCCGTTGACCAGCAGCCGGTACATGATCTCGCGCTTGATGAGCGGCGCCACGATGGGCACGTCCTCCGGCGTGTCGAGCAGCCGCAGCAGGCGCAGCACCGGCTCCAGCACGGGCATGGCGATGCGGTTGACGTACATGCCGCGCGAAGCCGGCGCGTTGGCCTTGGCGGGCAGCTTCTCGTCGCCGATGAGGTCGCCGATCTCGTCGAGGGCCAGCTCCAGCCGAACGCCCAGGTAGGGCTCGCTCTCGCTCGTCACGCAGACCTGGCCGCACACCGGCAGGTCGACCGAGGTCACGAGGTAGTGCATCGGGTCGTACACGTAGATGTCGTCGCCCACGATGATGCGCTTGGAGCCCTGCGCGATGAGCCCCAGCGCCGGGGACGCGAAGCCGTGCTTGGGCCCTTCGGGCTTGCGGATGCAGAACACCTGCAGGCCGGGCACGGCCGTGACCACCGTGCCCTCCTGGCCTCGGGTGATGTGCTCGATGAGCGCCACCAGTTCCTTGCGGGCGTCGTCGAGTTCGGGTTCCAGCGGCATCGGCTGGGCGATGGCGGCTGCGATTTCGGGTGTTTCGTCGGACATGTTCGGGCACCTTGTCACGATGGGGCCGGCAGGAACCGGCAGGCAGGGGCGGATTGCCCCCTGGAGGAATGAGCGGATCGGAGCTTAGCGCCGCTCTCCCCGCTTCGCACGCGCCGCGGGGGAGGTCTGGAGAAATAGGCAAGACCTTTGCAGGAACGCGCGCGTCGGCGGCCGGGCCGCGGCGGGATACTTTTTCAGGCCTTCCGCGCTCCTTCGGCATCTGCCGGACCGGGCACGGACGCCTCCATCGCAAAGGAACACTTCTCCATGCAGTACCGCAAATTCGGCCGCACAGGCCTTTTCGTTTCCGAACTGTGCCTCGGCACCATGACTTTCGGCGGCTCCTCCGGCATCTGGGGCCAGATCGGCAACCTGCAGCAATCCGAGGCCGAAGGGCTGATCGGCCGCTCGCTGGACGCCGGCATCAACTTCATCGACACGGCGGACGTGTATTCCGAAGGCCAGTCCGAAGTCATCACCGGCCAGGCGCTGAAGAACCTCAAGGTGCCGCGCGACAGCTTCGTGCTGGCCACCAAGGTGCTGGGCGAAACCGGCAGCAAGGGCGTCAACTCCGCCGGCGCCTCGCGTTTTCACATCATGGACGGCGTGAAGGCCAGCCTGCAGCGCCTGCAGCTGGACCACATCGACCTGTACCAGATCCACGGTTTCGACCCGGTCACGCCCATCGAGGAAACCGTGCACGCGCTCGACAACCTGGTGCGCCAGGGCCACGTGCGTTACGTCGGCGTTTCGAACTGGGCGGCATGGCAGATCGCCAAGGCGCTGGGCATCGCCGAGCGCGACAAGCTGGCGCGCTTCGAGTCGCTGCAGGCCTACTACACCATCGCCGGGCGCGACCTGGAGCGCGAGCTGGTGCCGCTGCTGCGCAGCGAGAGCGTCGGCCTGATGGTGTGGAGCCCGCTGGCGGGCGGCCTGCTGAGCGGCAAGTACGGCCGCAACACCGAAGCGGAGAAAGGCAGCCGCCGCACCAGCTTCGACTTTCCGCCGGTGAACGTCGAGCGCGCCTACGACTGCATCGACGTGATGCGCGGCCTGGCGGAAGCGCGCGGCGTGTCGGTCGCGCAGATCGCGCTGGCATGGCTGCTGCACCAGCAGGTGGTGACCAGCGTGATCATCGGCGCCAAGCGCACCGAGCAGCTGGACGACAACATCGCCGCCACCGCCATCAAGCTCACGGCCGACGAGCTCGCCACGCTGGACAAGGTGAGCGCGCTGCCGGCCGAGTACCCCGGCTGGATGCTCGAGCGCCAGGGCGGCGTGCGCGGCAAGCGGCTGGAAGAGTCAGGCCGCCGCGGCTGAGGCCCTCATCTCCGGTGTCTCCGGCGTCTCCGGTGTCTCCGGCATTGGGCGACGCGCGGCATGCGCCGCCGTCGCCCGCAGCGCGCGCAGGTCGATGTGGCGGGCCGCGCCGGCCGCATCGGGCCGCTCCAGGTGCGGCACTATGCCGAGCAGGGGCGCGCCGAGCCGCGCGCGCAGCGTCTGCAGGTTGGCCTGCGGCGCGAGCATCGACGGATCGACCATGCTCGCCACCCAGCCCGCCAGCACCAGGCCTCGTGCGCGAATGGCCTCGGCGCTCAGCAGCGCATGGTTGAGGCAGCCCAGCCGCAGGCCGACCACCAGGATCACCGGCAGGCCCAGCGCAACTGCCAGGTCGGCACTGTCGAGGTCGTCGCCAAACGGCACGCAGAAGCCGCCCACGCCTTCCACCACCACGGCATCGGCACGCGCCGAAAGCTCGTCGAACGCCGAGAGCATCGGCTGCAGCTCGATGCGCACGTCTTCCTGCCGCGCCGCGAGGTGCGGCGACATCGGCGCGCGCAGCAGGTACTGGCAACGCAGCGCCAGCGGGGCATCGACGTTGCCGGCGGCGCGCAGCTGTTCCACGTCCTCGTTGCGCCATTCGCCGTCGATTTCTTCCAGCCCCGCCGCCACCGGCTTCATGCCTACCGCGCGCAGGCCCGAGCCGGCCAGCAGGCTCAGCATGGCGCTGCTGACCAGCGTCTTTCCGATGCCGGTGTCGGTGCCGGTCACGAACCAGCGGCGCGGCGGCTGCGTCATGCGGCCTCCATCAGCGGCTGGCCGGCAAGGGCCTCTCCCAGTGCTTCCGTGAGGCGTGCGACATCGGCCTCGGTATGGCTGGCCGACAGCGCGATGCGCAGCCGCGCCGTTCCGGCGGGCACGGTGGGCGGACGGATCGCGCCGACGCGCAGGCCGTGCGCATCGAGCTTCGCCATGGCCTGCATCGCGCGCACGTTGTCGCCCAGGATCAGCGGCTGGATCGCGGTGGGCGACTCCGGCAGCCAGGCGCTGCCATCGGCTGGCAGCACCGCCGTCAAGTCCCGGCGCAGTTGCACGATGCGCTCCTGCAGCCGTGCACGGCGTAGCGCGCCCTCCTCGCCCCCGATCAGCGCCAGGCTCGCAAGCAGCGCATGCGCCACTGCCGGCGGCGCGGCCGTGGTGAAGATGTAGGGCCGCGCGCGCTGCACCAGGTAGTCGATGACGGTTCGATGCGCTGCCACGAAGGCACCCGACACGCCAGCCGCCTTGCCCAGCGTGCCGACCAGCACCAGCCGCTGCGAATTCAGCCCGAGTGCTTCGGGCACGCCTCGCCCGGTCTCGCCCAGTACGCCGAAGCCGTGCGCATCGTCGATCACCAGCCAGGCATCGCGCTTTTCCGCCAGCGCGAGCAGCGCTGCCACCGGAGCGATGTTGCCGTCCATGCTGAACACTGCGTCGCTCACGATGAGCTTCACCGGCGCGTCGCATGCGGCGAGCTGCGCGTCGAGCGCCGCCACGTCGCAATGCGGATAGCGCTCGACGCGCGCCTTGGCCAGCCTTGCGCCATCGATGAGAGAAGCATGGTTGAGCTCTTCCGAGAAGATGACTGCGTCCGCCCCGCCGAGCGCCGACAGCACCGCGAGGTTGGCCATGTAGCCGGTGCAGAAGAAGAGGCTGCGCGCCTCCGGAATGAACGGAGACATCCAGTCGGCAAGCTGCTCTTCGAGTGCCGCATGCGCTCGCGAATGCCCGAGGATCAGGTGCGAGCCGCCGCTGCCCGTGCCGTACAGCGCGGCGCCTTCGGCCCACGCCTTCGCCAGCGCGGGATGGGCCGCGAGGCCGAGGTAGTCGTTACTGCTGAAGCAGAGCATGTTGCGCGGCGTGCTGCCGCCGGCCAGCGTCAGCGTCTGCCGCGGTGCGCAGGCGGTTTCGGCGATCTGCCTCCTGCGACGCAGCGACATGGCATCGAGCGCGTCGATCTCTTCCTGCAGGCGGTCAAGCAAGCGCGACATCGCGGGCTCCTTCCTTCTTCGGGTTCATGGCCATGACGGCGTCCAGCGTGGCCAGCGTGCCGTCGACCAGCAGGTCGATCTCGTCGTCGCCTATCGCGTAGGGCGGCATCAGGTACACGGTGTTGCCGATGGGCCGCATCAACAGCCCCTGCGCGCGTGCGGCGAGATGGAAACGCTCGGCGAAGCGGGCACCGGGTTCGCGCACGTCGAAGGCGGTGATCATTCCGCGCTGCCGCAGGTGCCCGACTGCGCGGCCTTCGAGGCCTTCACTCAGGCGACGCAGCAGGCGCTCCGCCCTGCCCCGGTTGCGCTGCAAGGCGTCTTCGGCTTCGAACAGCTCCAGCGTCGCGAGCGCCGCGCGGCAGGCCAGCGCATTGCCGGTGTACGAATGCGAATGCAGGAAGCTGCGCGCCGCATCGTCGTCGATGAAGGCGTCGTGGATGGCGTCGCGCGCCATCACCAGCGCCAGCGGCAGGTAGCCGCCGCTGATGCCCTTCGACAGGCAAAGGAAGTCGGGCCAGATGCCTGCCTGCTCGCAGGCGAAGAAGCTGCCGGTGCGCCCGCAGCCCACCGCGATCTCGTCGGCGATGAGGTGGACTTCGTAGCGGTCGCAGAGAGCACGCGCAAGCCGCAGGTACTCGGGGTCGTGCATCGCCATGCCGGTGGCGCACTGCACCAGCGGCTCGACGATCACGGCGGCGATGGTGTCGTGCTGTTCGGCCAGCAGCGCTTCGAGCTCAGCGGCGGCGCGGCGTGCGACGTCGGCAGCGTCCTCACCGGGCAGCGCATTGCGCGCATCGGGCGAGGCAACGAGGTGCGCGTTGACGAGCAACGGCGCATAGGCGTCGCGGAACACCGGCACGTCGGTCACATGCAGCGCGCCCAGCGTTTCGCCGTGGTAGCCCTGTTTCAGCGCCACGAAGCGCCGCTTGTCGCCGCGGCCCGCGTTACGCCAGAAATGAAAGCTCATCTTCAGCGCGATCTCCACCGCCGAGGCGCCGTCCGAGGCGTAGAAGCAATGCCCGAGCGCATGCCCCGTGAGCGCGGACAGCCGCTCGGCCAGTTCCACCGCGGGCGCGTGCGTGCAGCCGGCCAGCATCACGTGCGACAGCGTGTCTAGCTGCTGTTTCAGTGCGTCGTTGATCGCCGGATGCGCATGCCCGAAGAGATTGACCCACCACGAGCTGGTGGCGTCCATGTAGCGCCGGCCTTCCTGGTCGAAGAGCCACACGCCCTCGCCGCGCGCGATGGGCAGCGGCGGCACCGCTTCGAGCCGGATGCTCTGCGTGCACGGATGCCAGACGTGGCGCCGGCTGCGCTGCTGCAGATCGGCGTTGGAAGATGAGGAAAAAGCAGTCGTAGCAGGCACCCGCGCAGTCCTTTCGTGAGGGCAAGGCGCGGGATCGTATCGACGCGTTCAGGGGGCGGCAAACGGCCCTTCGGCGTGTGAAATGACGGAGTGTTCAGCGACGTTCCACGGCGTAGCGCCCGCATTGGGAGCAACGTCGCGGAACAAGCCGGCTTCTCGTCTTCTCGGACGCGTGGCGGGAAAACGCAAGTTGTCCGGCTGGCGCCAGAAACAGGTCACGAATGTCCGGTTTTCGGGGGCAAGCGGCGCAGCGCGCGAATTTCGGACATGCATCGTGGCGGGTTTCAGCAGCCCTCGTGGGCTGTGGCTTCAACCCGAGCTCTTGTTGACCAGCCCGCCGATGTACTCGCGCAGCGAGATCGCCCCTCGCACCGGCTTTTCGGCCGGCTCGTAGTGCTGGTCCATCGTGGCTCGCGTCATCGTGGCGTACGACTTCGCGGCGGCATCGGAGAAGCCCAACCTTCCGTAAACCTGCTCGAGTTGCTCGCGCGGCGTCGCGACGACTTCGACCGGCTTTCCGAGCGCTTCCGAGAAAGCCTGCGCCACATCGCCCGGCGAATAGCGCTCGGGTCCTTCGACATGGTGCGGCCCCGAGGATTCGGCCGGGCCGAGCATCAGCTTGGCGGCGTACTGGCCAAGGTCGTGCGGCGCCACCATCGGCAGCACGAAGTCGGCGGGGAACATGCTGTAGAGCTTGCCCTCCTTGCGCGCGCTTTCCAGCGAGGCGTCCCAGTTGCTCATGTAGTAGGCGGCGCGCAAAGCGCTGAACGGTACCGGGCCGGCGGCGAGCGCCTGTTCCAGGTCGTACAGCACGCTGAGGTCGCCGATGCCTTCGCCGGGCTGCGCGCCGTAGGCCGATTCGGCGACGATCTTCTCGAGCTTGCAGCCTTCGAGCGCCGAAACGATGGCGCGCACGCTCCTGTGCTCCTCGGCCACCGTGTCCGAAGACGGCGGCGCAGGCGGATTCAGCACGAAGACGCGCTTTCCACCCATGAACACGCGGTGCAGCGCGTGCGTGTCGAACACGTCGACCTGTGCGACGTGCGCGCCCTTGGTACGAAGTGCCTCGGCCTTGCGCGCATCGCGCGTGACCACCGTGACCGGCTCGCTGCGTTCGAGCAAGGCTTGCGCCAGCGCCGAGCCGACGTGGCCGGTCGCTCCCAGAATGATGTGCATCGTGTGCCTCCGTTGCGTTCAGCCGCGCTTCTCGGCATTGCGCTTGCGCGTGGCAGCGGCCTTCTTCGCGGAGGCCGACCGCTCGGCGGCCGTGCGGTGTGCCGCAGCAGCACCGCCCAGCCTTCCGCCCTTGCGCGAAGGTCCGTGGTTCTCGGCCTTGCCGCGACCACCACCGCTCTTCTTGCCGCCGCCGGTCTCGGCGTTCACCGTGGCCCAGGCGCGGCGCTCCGCCTCACCCTTGCCCACGCCGCGATGCTCGTAGCCTTTCTCGATGTGCTCGGCCTGTCGCTTCTGCTTGTCCGTGTAGGACGACTTGTCGCCTCTTGGCATGTGGTGCTCCTGCAGTGTTGATTGAGGAGCTTTCATGCTGGGCGCGGCATGTGCGCCGTGGGTAAGAAGAGGCGCGCGACGTGCGTCAGTGTTTTCCGTCGTCGCGCTGTCAACTGCGTGTCAGGAGCCCGGCTTCATGCGCCGCAGGTGCGCCAGCATCTCTTCGCGGACCACGCCGGTGATGTGGCTGCGCCGCCCGTTCTCCAGCATGCCCACGCGCCGCGCCACCGGCCTGCCGGGCAGTTGCAACACGCTCAGCGCCGGATCGCTTTCCCAGTCGAAGTTCTTCAGCAACGGCACCATGCTGAAGCCGACGTTCTTGCGCACCAGCTCGGCAATGGCCAGCAGCGAGTTGAGTTCCAGAAACTCCTTGGGCACCAGTTGCAGCCGCCGCAGGATGCGGTCGATGCGCGCACCGGTGGGCGTGCGACGGTCGAAGCGGATGAAGGGCTGTGTCGCGAACAGGGTCGCGATGCTCGCGTCGGGCGAGGCGATGCTGGAGTTGGCGAGCACGGTGAGTGTTTCGTCGTAGCACGGCGTCCAGAGCAGGCCCGGCGCTTCGGGCCATTGGCGCTCGACGACCACGGCCGCGTCGAGCTCTCCGCTCACCACGTCCTGCATCAGCTGCGTCTGCTCGCGCACGCGCAGCTCGACTTCGAGGTTCGGATGCAGCGACTTGAGCTGCGCCAGCGTGCTCGACAGCAAGCCCATGGCGGTGATCAGCGAGCCGAGCTTGATGGTGCCCGCGATCTGCCGCTGATCCTGCAGGTCGCGGCGCATGGACTCGTACTGCGCGAGCAGTTCCTCTGCGCGCGGCAGCAGCAGGTGCCCCGCGGGGCTCAGCACCATGGTGCGGCCTGTCTTGTCGAACAGTGTCTTCTTCAGCTCCGCCTCGAGCGCGCGCATCTGCTGGCCCACGGCTGCCTGGGTGAGCGCGACCTGGTCGGCCGCTGCAGCGAAAGAGCCGCCACGGGCAGCGGCGACGAAGGTGCGGAGGAATCGGATGCTGCTCATGCCAGGGTGTGCACGGACGAAAGAGAAAGTATTTCTTTATTAATTCTAAATATTTTTTAAATTTATTTTTTCCTGTGCTTGCAAAACAATGCGTGCCGAAGTCACCGCCTTAGCGCCTTCAGACGGCAGGCGGATGACAGGCTCACCCCAGAAACAAGCACTCCATGACAGCCCCTCAATACTTTCCCCTCGTCGATGTTTCCGGCACGCCGCACGAGCGCGGCCTGCAGCACGGCCGCGCGGTGCCCGAACGCGTGGCCGGCGGTATCGCGCTCTACCGCGCACAACTCGGTCGCCGCGGCTTGGACGACGCCACCATCCGCCAGCTGGCGCAGTCGATGCTCCCGCTGATCGAGGGCTACGACGCGAGCTACCTGGAGGAGATGCGCGGCATCGCCGAAGGCGCGGGCGTGCCGCTCGAAGACATCGTGATGATCAACTGCCGCACCGAGATGCTCTTCGGCTATGCCGACATGAAGCGCTCCCCCGAGCCCGCGGCGGACGCAGCCTCGTCGGAAGACGGCGACTGCACCGGCCTCGTCGTGCTGCCCGCGCGCTCGGCCACCGGCCGGCTGATGCACGCCCACAACTGGGACTGGCGCCAGGAATGCGTGGACACGGGCATCGTGCTGCGCATCCGCAACGCCGGCGGCCCCGACATGCTCACCTTCACCGAAGCCGGCGCGCTGGCGCGTCACGGCTTCAACAGCAACGGCGTGTCGCTCACCGGCAATTCGCTGACCTGCAACGAAGACTTCCAGAAAGGCGCCGGCGTGCCGCTCGTGCTGCTGCGCCGCCGCGTGCTGGAGGCCGCAAACCTCGCGCAGGCGATGAAGACCATCTGGGCCTCCAAGCGCTACTGCGCCAACAACATGATCCTGGCCCAGTCCACCGGCAACGACGGCTCGGGCATCAGCCTGGAGACCTCGCCCGGCGAGATCTTCTGGACCCTGCCCGAGAACGACCTGCTGGTGCACGCCAACCACTGGATGTCGCCCGCGGCCATCGTCAAGCTGCGCGACCCCGGCCTGCCGCAGCGGCCCGACAGCATCTACCGCCAGCACCGCGTGGAAAACGCCCTGCGCCGCGCCGGAGACCGCATCGACTGGAGCCACGTCAAGGCCGCGCTGGCCGACGAGTTCGGCAAGCCCGACGGTGTGCTGCGCACTCCGAAGCCGGCCGACTTCAGCAGCATCTCGGCCACTGTCGCCACCACGCTCATGGACGCGGCCAACCGCGTGATGTGGGTGGCGCGCAAGCCCTACGAAGCCCGCAATTTCCAGGAATACACGCTCTGAGCGACCCGCACCCATGACTCGCAACACGCCCCCCGAAGCCCCCACCGCCTTTGCCGACCAGCGCGCCCGCGCCATCTACGACCTGGGCCACGGCACCATCTACGCCTCGCGCAGCGACCCGCGCTTTTCGTACTGCACCTACGTGCCCGAGCACATCGGCAGGCCCGGCACCCGGCCGATGCAGCTGGTGGTGGTGATGCACGGCACCGGCCGCGCCTTCGTCAACTATCGCGAGGCCTTCGCCGGCTTCGCCCGGTGGAACGACTGCATCGTGCTGTGCCCGCTGTTCCCGGCCGGCGTGCGCGGCGACGGCAACCGCGACGGCTTCAAGCACCTGGTGGAAGCCGACATCCACTACGACCGCGTGCTGCTCGACATGGTGGCCGAGGTGGGCGAGAAGTTCGGCTGCGACTTCGAGCGCTTCGCGCTCTTCGGCTATTCGGGCGGCGGCCAGTTCGCCAACCGCTTCGCGATGCTGCATCCCGATCGGCTGTGGGCCGTGTCCATCGGCGCGCCGGGCTCGGTGACGCAGATCGACCCCACGCACGGCTGGTGGGTCGGCACCGCCGACTTCGAGGCACGCTTCGGCAAGCCGATGAACCTCGAAGCGCTGCGCGCCCTGCCCGTGCACATGGTCGCCGGCAAGGCCGACATCGAGACCTGGGAGATCACGCACCGCGAAGGCGGCAAGCACTACATGCCCGGCGCCAACGACGCCGGCCGCACCCGGCCCGAGCGGCTGGACACGCTGCGCCGCTCCTTCGAGGCGGCCGGCGTGAAGGTCCGCTTCGACCTGCTCGACAACGTGCCCCACAACGGCCTGGCCTGCGTCGACTGCGTGCAGGACTTCCTGGCCGACGCCCTCCACGCGCTGCGCGAGCCGGCGGCGGTGCCGCAGGCGGCCTGACGCCGAGCGCCGAAAGGAAGACGGCTTCATGTTCCGCTTCGCAGCCTCCCGCATCGCGATGGCGATCCCCACGCTGCTCATCGTGGCGGTGTCGGTGTTCGTGCTGATACGGTTGATTCCCGGCGACCCCGCGCAGCTGCTGCTGGGCGACCTCGCCACCCCCGCCAGCCTGGCCGAGCTGCGCGAGCGCCTCGGCCTCGACCGCTCCGTGCCGGCGCAGTTCGGCATCTGGTTCGGCCACGTGCTGCAGGGCGACCTGGGCACGTCCATCAACACCGGGCAGGACGTGCTCTCGCTCGTGACCGACCGCTTTCTCATCAGCGGCCGCATCGTGCTGGTGGCCGTGCTGCTGGCCGCGATGGTGGCGGTACCCGCGGGCATGATCGCCGCCTGGAAGCAGAACCGCGCGCCCGACCTGCTGCTGGTGGGCGCGGCGACGCTGCTGGTGTCCATTCCGACCTTCTGGCTCGGCCTGCTGCTGCTCCTGCTGTTCGGTTTGAAGCTGGGCTGGCTGCCGGTGGTGGGCTACGTCGGCATTTCCGAAGACTGGAAGAACGGCCTGCTCTACCTGGTGCTGCCGATCCTCACGCTGTTCCTGCACGAGATCGGCGTGCTGATGCGCATGGCGCGCGCCAGCACGCTCGAGGTGCTGCGGCTGGACTACATCACCCATGCGCGCGCCAAGGGCCTGTCGGAGCGCGCGGTGCTGATGCGCCATGCCTTCCGCAACGCCTTCGGCCCGACCTGGACGCTCATCGGGCTGGTGCTGGGCAACCTGCTCGGCGGCATCGCGGTGGTGGAAACGGTGTTCACCATTCCCGGCCTGGGCCGGCTGCTGGTCGACGCGATCTTCGCGCGCGACTACCCGGTGATCCAGGGCTGCCTGCTCTTCGTGGCGGTGATCTACGTGGTGGTGAACCTCGTGATCGACCTTTGCTACCCCTTCTTCGACCCGAGAGTTGCCGTCGAATGACAACGATGAAGCGCAAGAAGCGCATTCCCCTGAATGCCCTGGTGGGCATCGCCGTCGTCGGCCTGATCGTGGCGGCGGCGCTCCTGAGCCTCGTGTGGACGCCGCACGATCCGCTGCGCATCAACTTCGGCTCGCGCCTGAAGCTGCCCGGCGGCGCCTACCTGCTGGGCACCGACGAGTTCGGCCGCGACGAGCTCTCGCGCCTGATGGCCGGCGCCGCCACCAGCGTGTGGATCGGCGTGCTGACGGTGGGCTTCGCCATCGTCGTGGGTAGCATCGTCGGCGTGCTGACGGGCTTCCTGCGCGGCTGGACCGACCGCATCGTGATGGCTTTCAACAATGCGCTGCTGGCCTTCCCGGGCCTGCTGCTGGCGCTGGGCCTGCTCGCTGTGGTGGGCGCGAACCAGTACGGCATCGTGCTGGCGCTGGGGCTGGCCTACACGCCCTCGGTGACGCGCATCGTGCGCGGCACGGTGCTGTCGCTGCGCGAGAAGGAGTTCATCGAATCCTCGCGCGTGCTGGGCAACTCCGAGCTCTACACCATGGTGCGCCACGTGCTGCCCAACTGCACCGCACCGCTCACGGTGCTCGCCACGTCGATGTTCGGCTGGGTGATCCTGGCCGAGAGCGCGCTGTCCTTCCTCGGGCTGGGCGTGCCGCCGCCGGCGCCCACCTGGGGCAACATGCTGGCGTCGGCCCGCCCGTTCATGGCGCAGGCCAGCTATCTCTCGATTCTTCCGGGCCTGTGCATCGCGCTGACGCTGCTGGGCATCAACCTGCTGGGCGACGCTGTGCGCGACTGGCTCGATCCGCGCATGAAGGGCGTCCAATGAGTTCCCAGGCAACACCACTGGTCAGCGTGGAAGGTCTGACGCTGGCCGTCGGCATCGGCGGTCGCGAGATCGTGCGCAACGTGTCCTTCGACATCGCGCCGGGCGAGATGGTCGGCATCGTCGGCGAATCGGGCAGTGGCAAGACGCAGGCCGCGCGCGCCATCATGGGCCTCACGCCGCCGCCGCTGGTGCGCACCGCCGGGCGCATCCTGTTCGAGGGCGAAGACCTGGCGCTGGCGAAGCCGGCGCGGCTTCGCGAACTGCGCGGCGCGCGCGTGGGCATGGTGTTCCAGGAGCCCATGACCTCGCTGAACCCGTCGATGACCATCGGCAGGCAGCTCGGCGAAGCGCTCGCGCTGCACCGGCGCAACCTGTCTCCGGCCGCGCGGCAGGAGCGCATTCCCGACATGCTGGCGCGCGTCGGCATCCGCGACCCCAAGGGCGCGCTCGACGCGTGGCCGCACGAGTTCTCGGGCGGCATGCGCCAGCGGATGATGCTCGCGTCGGTGATGCTGCTGGAGCCCGCGCTGCTCATCGCCGACGAGCCCACCACCGCGCTCGACGCCGTGGTGCAGCGCGACGTGCTGGAGCTGATGGTCGGCCTTACGCGCGAACACAACACCGCCGTGCTGATGATCAGCCACGACCTGCCGATGGTGGCCCGCTTCACCCAGCGCATGGTCGTGATGCGCCACGGCGAAGTGAAGGAAACCGGCCGCACCGACGAGATGCTCGAACGGCCCAAGCACGAGTACACCCGCGAACTGCTGCAGGCCATGCCGCGCCGACTGCCCGCACGCGAGGCGACGCAGGAGGCGCCGGTGGTCGAGGTGCGCAACCTCGTCGTCGACTACGCCGGGCATCGCCGCCTGTTCGCCAAGGCGACGCCGAAGCGCGCGCTGCACGGCATCGACCTGGTGGTGCGGCCGCGCGAGGTGGTCGCGGTGGTCGGCGGCTCGGGTTCGGGCAAGACCACGCTGGGGCGCACCATCGCCGGGCTGCTCAAGCCCAGCGGCGGCGAGATCCTCTTCAACGGCCGGCCCATCCTGCGCTCCGACGCCGGCTGGTCCGACTACCGGCTGCAGTGCCAGATGGTGTTCCAGGACCCGTACGCCTCGCTCGATCCGCGCATGACCATCGGCCAGCTCGTGGGCGAAGGGCTGCGGCTGGTCAAGGGCATGTCGGCGTCCGACAAGGCCCGCCGCGTGCAGGAGGTGCTCGACGAAGTGGGCCTGGGCACGGGCTTCGCGCAGCGCTACGCGCACGAACTCTCGGGCGGACAGCGTCAGCGCGTGGCCATCGCGCGCGCCATCGTGCGGCGGCCGAGCTTCGTCATCGCCGACGAGCCGGTGTCGGCGCTCGACGTGACGGTGCGCGCGCAGGTGCTGAAGCTGTTCGCCGAGCTGCAGAAGCGCCACGGCTTCTCTTGCCTCTTCATCAGCCATGACCTCGGCGTGGTCGAACAGGTGGCCGACCGCGTGATCGTGATGCAGGATGGCCGCATCGTCGAGCAGGGCCCGCGCGATGCGGTGTTCGACGCGCCGCAGCAGGACTACACGCGCAAGCTGCTGTCGGCCATTCCGGCGCTGGAGCCGACCGCCGGCGGCGGCGTGCGGCTGCGCTGGCGCTTCGGGGCCGAGACGCCGGCCTTCGCCTGATTTCCTTTCTTGATTGCACCGCAGGAGTTCCTCATGTCCCGCTTCTTCAACTTTCGCCACGCCGCCATCGCCGCCGCCTGCCTCGCCGCAGGATCGGGCGCCTTCGCGCAGACCAGCATCACCGTGGCGCAGCCCGCCGACATCCGCTCCACCAACCCCGGCGTGAACCGCGACAACACCACCGACGGCGTGGTACTCAACATGGTCGAGGGGCTGGTCGGCTACCGCATGGACGGCAGCGTGGGCCCGCTGCTGGCGCAGTCGGTCGACGTTTCGAAGGACGGCCTGACCTACACCTTCAAGCTGCGCAAGGGCGTGAAGTTCCACAACGACGCCCCGCTGACCTCGGCAGATGTGGCCTGGAACTGGAAGCGCTACATGGACCCGAAGACCGACTGGCGCTGCACCAGCGAGTACGACGGCCGCAACGGCCTGAAGGTGGTCGAGACGGCAACGCCCGACGACAGCACCTTCGTGATGAAGATCAACAAGCCCTCGGCCGTGTTCCTCGACACGCTCGCGCGCACCGACTGCGGCATGACCGCCATCCTGCACAAGAGCTCGGTGAAGGCCGACGGCAGCTGGGACAAGCCGGTGGGCACCGGCCCCTTCAAGTTCGGCGAATGGAAGCGCGGCGAGTACGTGACGGTGACGGCCTTCAAGGGCTACACCTCCACGCCGGGTGCGACGAAATCGGACGGCTACGTGGGACTGAAGGCGCCGCTGGTGGACTCGGTGAAGTTCCTCGTCGTGCCCGACGCGGCCACGGCGGCGGCGGGCCTGAAGTCGGGCGCCATCGACGCGGGCCAGATCACGTCGAGCGACGCGCAGGAAATGAAGAACGACCGCAACCTCGCGGTGCAGGCTCCGCCCGAGGCGATCAAGAACGTGCTGCTGATCCAGACGCGCGACCCGCTGCTGAAGAACCAGAAGCTGCGCCAGGCCATCGCGGCCTCGCTGGACATCGAGCAGATCGTGGCGGCCGCTTCCGAAGGCCTGGGCTCGCCCAACAACTCGGCCATCCACAAGGGCTCGGCCTTCTACAGCGCCGCGCAGAAGAAAGGCTGGCACTACGACCCGGCGCAGGCCGCGAAGCTGCTGCGCGAGGCCGGCTACAAGGGCGAGAAGATCACCATCCAGACCAACAAGCGCGCCCACGTGCCCAGCTACACGGTGGCGGTGCTGGCGCAGGCCATGATGCAGTCGGTGGGCATCAACGCGCAGATCGAGGTGCTCGAATGGGCCACGCAGCTCGACCGCTACAACAGCGGCAACTACCAGATGAGCTCGTTCAGCTATTCCTCGCGCCTCGACCCGGCCCTGAGCTACGAGCAGTTCTCGGGCCCGAAGGACAAGCAGGCGCGCAAGGTGTGGGAAGACCCGCAGGCGCTGAAGCTGATCGACGAGAGCTTTGCCGAGTCCGACCCGAAGAAGCGCCAGGCGCTGTTCGACCAGATCCACGCGCTCATGATCCAGCAGGTGCCGATGGTGATGCTCTTCAACGGCCTCGACGCATGGGCCGTGCGCAAGCGCGTGAGCGGCTTCGCGGTGTGGGAAGGCAAGCCGCGGATGTGGGGCGTGTCGGTGAGCGCCGCGAAGGGCAACTAAGCCAACCAAGGCACCTGAGGAGCCAGGGGAGCCCTCTCCCCTGCCTGCCCCATGGACGACGCGCGGGGTCGGTCCATTCCCACATGCATGCCGCAAGGGACGCCGGAGAAAGAACTGGAGGTCGCACCTGTCCGACCCGTCCGACCCGTTCTTCAGCTCACCGAAGGAGTCCCGCCCCATGACATCCCCGAAGCAGACCCCGCATCAGAACCCCGACGCCGTCACCACCGACGAGCACGACAGCCTGCCCACGCAGCACAACAAGGCCGGCAATCAGCCAGCCACTCCCAGGAACGAGCCGCGCCGTACGCCGGAAAGCCGCAGCGACCGCGAAAGCCATGTCGGCGGAAGCAACCAGCTGCAGGCCCGCCGCGGCGGTGGCTCGCGATGACCGCCGCGCTCAACACCAGCGAGGCGATGGACCGCTGCATCGCAGCGTGCAACGCCTGTGCGCTGGCATGCAACCGCTGCGCAGCCGCCTGCCTTGCCGAAGGCCGGGGCGGCATGGCGCGCTGCATCGCGCTCGACACGGACTGCGCCGCGGCCTGTGCCTTCACCGCCGCCGTGATGGCGCGCGGCGGCGAGAACATCGTGGTCGCTTGCGGCATGTGCGCCGAAATCTGCCAGCGCTGCGCCGCCGAATGCGGCAAGCACGACGTGGACCACTGCCAGCGCTGCGCCGAAGCCTGCCGGCAGTGCGAGACCGAATGCAGGAGCATGGCTGCGGCGGCCTGAACGGCGGGTGAATTTCCATGCTTCCGCGCTGTTGTGCGGCGATCCATAACAGCGCCAAGCGGCGTGGGAAGCCTGGATCAGCGATCTGTCGGCGGCCGCGCCGCCGTTCGTGCCCCGGAGAAGACAGATCGGGCACGCCGAGCCCGCGTACGCAGGGTGATGGAGTAACGCAGCGCCTCGGTGGGCGCAATCGCATGCTGCCAGGCCCACCGCGCCGGCCCGCGCAGCAGGTACACCGAGCGCGGCTCGATCAGGAACTCGAGCGTGGCCGGCCCCGAAGCCGGCGCGCCCGGCACGTAGGGCCTGAACTGCATCACCGCGTCGTTGTTCAGCGAGACGCCGATGATGTCCTCGAAGTCGGGCACGTCGCGGTGCCAACCCAGCGGCGTGCCGGGCCGGTACTCGGCGACCAGCATGTGCGTGAGGTCTTCGGGCGCAATGCCGGCCCACTCGGCCGCCTTTGCCCGCAGCGGATGCAGCGTCTCGGGCAGCGGCGCACCGGGCTTCAGGCGGTTGATGTCGAAGTCGTAGCTGCCGCCGAAGCTGGTGCCGCGGCGGCGCGCCGTGTATTCCTTGTAGCGCATCTCCTTGAGCGGCAGGGCCTGCACGATGCGCAGCAGCCCGGCCTCTTCCTCCCGCGACAGGAACCCGCTTTCATAGCGCAGTCCCTCGATCGCGGCCACCGGCGCCTCGCCGAACAGATCGGGTTGGCCTGCATGTTCGAGACGTCGGGTGGCGCGCGTCATCTGGTCTGTCTTTTCGCTGTCAGGCCGCTACGGTCGCCACACGCGAACCCAGTCGACTTCCATGGTCGCATTGGCGTCGGCGCCCAGCGGGCCGTAGCCGCCGGGCGGAATGAGGCCCGCCCAGCCGCCGTTCTTGATCTCGCAGGTGAGCTTGATGTATTCGTCGCTGAGGGAAATGCCTTCCTTGATGGTCGCGTACGGCGTCTCCGCGCCGTCGAGGTAGAACTGGTATCCCTCCGACGTCCAGAGCACCCCCACCGTGTGCCAGCTCGAGAACGACTGCTTTTCCGGCAGCCGCTGCGGGCCGCTGCCCCGGGAGATCGTCTTTCCGTCTTCGTAGCCGTTCCAGTGCACCGCGCTCGAGAACCCGTTGCTGATGTCCGCTGCGTTGTCCTTCGAAACTGCCCGGTGCTCGATGATGTCCACCTCCACGCCCGCGGCCGGGTTCGGAGGCTCTGCAGCCTTGTTGGCCTGGGACATCAACCAGACAGCTCCCCACTGTCCCGGCCTGGTGGCGAAACGCACGCTGGCTTCGATGTACCCGAAGCAGAATTCGAAGAGCCCTCTCGTGACCAGCCACCCCGTGTGGTGCCTGCCGGTCGAGGGGTCCGTGTAGGTCGAGATCTTCAGGACGCTGTTTTCGACCTTCACGGCCTCGACCGTCTGGAATGCGTCGTCGCGCACATTGGTGCTCAAGCTCCACTTGGCGCGATCGACGGTACTGCCTTCGAACTCGTCGTGCCATGCGAGCTTGTAGCCGTCCGCCGACTTGGGGGCATGCGACACCACCAACTGCGTGCCGGATCGCGCCGTTCCTCCCGCCGTCCGGACGGAGATCTCGCCGGTCCTGGCCGACGCGGGCACGGTTGCTGAAATCTGGCTCGCGGAGTCGACGCTGAGCTTCGTCGCAGGCACCCCGCCGAAGCTGACGGAGGCATTCGAATCGAATTCGGCGCCCGTGATGACAATTACGTTTCCTCGTATTGCGAGGGCCGGAGAAAAGGAATGAATGACGGGGTTCTTTGCCAAGGACGGCGGAGATGCCTGTGGCGCCGTCGCGGCTGCAGGCGAATTTTCCGTGGCCGGATTTGTCGCGGCAGGCAGAAAATTCGCGCTATTGACGTGGCTGCCTGAACCTCCCCCTCCGCATCCCGCAACTACTGAAGCTCCCAATAGCGCCGTTGCCGTTTGTGCTCCCGTTTGCAGGAATTGCCTGCGCGATTTCTCCTTGGCCACTGCTTGTTCAATCGAGCGATCTGGTTTCATGGAAATTTTCCTCCCTTGCGTGAATTTCCTTTCCAATCTTAATTGGGCCCAAAATCGCTCAAAAAGATAACAATTCAATTCGTCATTTAAATCCGGATTCCCTCTCGAATGAATTTCCGCAAGCGGTGCGCGAACACTCAATTGTTTGCAATTGCGCTCCATTCGCGCTGAATTCGGCCTACCGAAGCGCATCGCCTTCACCCCTCGCCAGCCGCACCTGCCACCAGCGCGGCAGCAGCTCACGGATCTCCGCGCGCGCGAACCGGTCGTCGAGCAGGTGCAGCACGCCCCGGTCTTCCTCGGTGCGAATCACGCGGCCGGCTGCCTGCACCACCTTCTGCAGGCCCGGGTAGAGATACGTGTACTCGTAGCCCTTGCCGAAACGCGCCTGCATGCGCTCGCGCGTGATCTCGTTGAGTTCGTTGTACTGCGGCAGGCCCAGGCTGGCCACGAAGGCGCCGATCAGCCGGCTGCCCGGCAGGTCGATGCCCTCGCCGAAGGCGCCGCCCAGCACCGCGAAGCCGATGCCCTGCCCGCCCTCCTCGAAGCGCGCGACGAAGCCCTGGCGGTCGGCCTCGCGCATGCCGCGCGTCTGCGTCCACACGGGCACGCCGGGGTGCCGCAGGGCAAAGGCGGCGCAGGCCTTCTCGAGGTAGTCGAAGCTGCTGAAGAAAGCCAGGTAGTTGCCGGGCAGGCGCTCGAACTGAGCGCCGATGATGTCCGTCACCTCGCGCAGCGAGCCCGCGCGGTCGCGAAATCGGGTCGACACGTCCATGGCCACTTCGACGCGCAGTTGTGCGCTGTGAAACGGCGAGGCCACGTCGAGCAGCGCAGCGTCCTCAGGCAGGCCGAGGGCGTCGCGGTAGAACTCGAAGGGCGACAGCGTGCCCGAGAAGCAGGTGACCGACGCCGCCTCCGCGAAGCGGCTCTGCAGGAACGGCGCCGGCACGAGGTTGCGGATGGCCAGGCGGCGCGCCTGCTGCGTGGCACCCAGCGTGCGCTCGAACACCGAGTGGTCGCCGAAGGCTTCGGCCAGCCGCGCGAAGTGCAACGCGTCGAAGAAGAAGCGCTGCAGCGGTCCCTGCGAGGCATCGGGCGTGGCGGCGAAATGCTCGGCCATGGCTGTGTTGGCCGCCTGCAGCGTGCGCAGGAAGCGCTCGGGGATCTCGTCGGCGGTTTCGTAGTCGGCCTGCTGCGACTGCTGCACCGTGTCCCATTCGCGGAACACCCGCGCGAGCGGGCCGCGCAGCACCGCGGGCGCCATGCGGTGGGCTTCCTCGAGCGCGCCGCCGTCGAGTTCGGCCGTGTACATGCCGCGCGCGCGTTCGAGCAGGTTGTGGGCCTCGTCGACCAGCACGCCGGCGCGCCAGTCGGACTCGCGCATGGTGGCGTAGAGAAAGGCGCTGCTGTCGAAGTAGTAGTTGTAGTCGCCGACGACGGCATCGGCCCAGTGCGCCATTTCCTGCGCAAGGAAATAGGGGCAGACCTCGTGCGCGAGACCGATGTCGCGCAGCGCCTCGCGGTCGAGCCAGGCCACCTGCGCCGCCTGCTCGCGCGCCGCGGGCAGGCGGTCGTAGAAGCCCCTCGCAAGTGGGCATGCGTCGCCGTGGCAGGCACGGTCGGGGTATTCGCAGACTTTCTCGCGGGCCGCGAGTTCGAGCACGCGCAACCTGCCCTGGCCGCGTCCCTTGTCGAGCACGCGCAGCGCATCGAGCGCCACGGGCCGGCCCGAGGTTTTGGCGGTGAGGAAGAACAGCTTGTCGATCTTGCGGGCCGCACGCGCCTTCAGCAGCGGGAAGATGGTGGCCAGCGTCTTGCCGATGCCGGTGGGCGCCTGCGCCATGAGGCAGCGCCCGCCGGCCCCTGCGCGATAGACCGACTCCGCCAGTTCGCGCTGGCCGGCGCGGAAGCTGCCGTACGGAAACGCGAGCGCGGCCAGCGTGCCGTCGAGCGCGGCGCGGTGCCCGGCTTCGCTCGCAGCCCAGGTGGCGTAGCGGCCGCACAGCAGTTCGAAGTGTTCGCGCAGGGCCTCGCGGGTGTGATGCTCCTCGAGCACGGTCTCGTCGCCGGTGGCGAGATCGAGATAGACCAGCGCGACGACCATCTCGTCGTGGCCGTCGCGCTCGCACAGCATCCAGCCGTAGGTGCGGGCCTGCGCCCAGTGCAGCGCGCGGTGGTTGCCGCGGATGGCGTCGAAGTCGCCCCGGAAGGTCTTGATTTCCTCCACCCGGGCCCGGTGGAATTCATAGCCGTCGGCACGGCCGCGCACATGCACGGCGCCGCTGGTGGCTTCGAGGCCGACTTCGCATTCGTAGTCGCCCCCGCGCCGGTGCTGCACCAGCGCGTGCCCGGCCATGCCTTCGAGCGCGCTGGGCGCGGGCACGAAGCGCAGGTCGAGGTCGCCCGCCTTCGCGCCGAAGGCGCACAGGGCCTTGACGGACACTACGTGCCTGGCAACGACGGGAGCCGTGTCTTGCGGAATGAAGGGTTCGGAGCCCATCTGGCGTTTACTGTATGAAATTACAGTATAACGAGGCACCCCGCCCCTCCACCCCTGCCATGACGCCTGTCGGGATGTTTTCCGACAGGGTCATGCGCATTTATCGGCCAGACTTCACAAGTTTTGCTTACAAATAGCACCGATGACGAAAACCCCCACCGCGATCGACCCCGACGACTTCGAGCGGCTGCTGAGCCGCAACATCAAGCTTCCCCTGATCGGCGGTCTGTTCGGGGCCGTGGTGTTCGTCGGGCTGATCCTGTTCCTGCTGTCGACCATCGGCTGGGTCGAGCACACCGACCGCGTCACGCGTGCCGCCAGCGAACTGCAGCGCCAGAGCATCGACATGGAAACCGGCATGCGCGGCTTCCTGATCACCGGTGACGAGAGCTTCCTGGAGCCCTACCAGAGCGCCCTGCCCCGCGTCAAAGCCGACACGGCCGCGCTGCGCGAACTGGTGTCGGACAACCGCCAGCAGGTCGAGCGCCTCGACCGCATCGCCTCCATCCAGACCAGCTGGAACGACTACGCCGCCGAGCTGATCGCGACGCACCGCAAGGGAGAGGACGCCCAGATGGTGGTGCGCCTGGGCCGGGGCAAGCGGCTGACCGACAGCATGCGCGCCGAGTTCACCGCCTTCATGGAAACCGAGCAGGCGCTGCGCTTCCAGCGCAACAACGAGGCCAACCGCACCGCGTGGTGGGTGGTCGGGCTGTTCCTGCTGTTCACCCTGAGCTTCACGGGGCTGGTGGCCTACTTCGGGCGCCGGCAACTGGTGCGGCTGTCCGAGAGCTACGACGTCGTGCTCCAGGAGCAGGCCGCCCACGCAGACCGGCTGGCGCACGAGGCCTGGCTGCGCGGCGCGCAGACCGAGCTGGTGGGCGATCTGGTCGGCGAACTCAGCGCGCCGGACATGGGCCGCAAGATCCTCTCGTTCTTCTCCCGCCACCTCGGCACGTCGGTCGGCGCCATCTACGTGCGTGAGCGCCACGGCCCGCTGCGCCGCGCGGCGAGCTACGGCTTCTCCAGCGCCTCGGAAGCCACGCCGCAGGTCTTCTCGCCCACCGAAAGCCTGGTGGGCCAGGCGGCCGCCGAGAACCGGCGCATGCTGATCGACCCCATCGACGCCGACTACCTGAAGGTCAACTCCGGCCTGGGCGAGATGGCGCCGAAGGCGGTGCTGCTGGTGCCGGTGGCGAGCAGCGGCATGGTCAATGGCGTGGTCGAGCTCGGCCTGCCCGGTGCGCTGGACGAGCGCGGCAGCCAGCTCGTCGAAATGGTGTCCGACGACATCGGCACCTCGCTGGCGGCGGCGCGCTACCGCGAGCAGCTGCAGGACGTGCTGGCCGAGACACAGCAGCTCAACGAGGAACTGCAGGTGCAGCAGGAAGAGCTGCGCACCGCCAACGAGGAACTGGAAGAACAGTCGCGCGCGCTGCGCGCCTCGCAGGCCATGCTGGAGAACCAGCAGGCCGAGCTGGAGCAGACCAACAGCCAGCTTTCCGAGCGCACCGAGGCGCTCGACCAGCGCAACACCGCGCTGCGCCGCGTGCAGCGCGACCTGGAAGACCGCGCCGACGAGCTGCAGCGCGCCAGCCGCTACAAGTCGGAATTCCTCGCCAACATGTCGCACGAGCTGCGCACGCCGCTCAACAGCGCGCTCATCCTCGCCAAGCTGCTGGGCGACAACCCGCAGGGCAACCTGACGGGCGAGCAGGTGAAGTTCGCCGAGTCGATCTATTCATCGGGCAACGACCTGCTGGTGCTGATCAACGACATCCTCGACATCGCGAAGGTCGAGGCCGGCAAGCTCGAAGTGGTGCCGGAAGACGTGCCTCTGGTCAAGCTGGCCCACAGCCTGGAAAGCACCTTCGGCCCGCTGGCCATGCAGAAGAACCTGGGCTTCAGGCTCGAGGTGCGGCCCGACGCACCGGCATCGCTGCTCACCGACCGGCAGCGGGTGGAGCAGATCCTGAAGAACCTGCTGTCGAACGCGATCAAGTTCACCGACAGCGGCGAGGTGACGCTGGTCATATCGCCCGCGGCCGATGGCGGCGCGGCCTTTGCGGTGTCCGACTCTGGCATCGGCATTGATCCGCAGCAACACGAGCTGATCTTCGAAGCCTTCCGGCAGGCCGACGGCACCACCAGCCGACGCTACGGCGGCACCGGGCTTGGTTTGTCGATCTCGCGCGACCTCACGCAGCTGCTGGGCGGCACGCTCACCGTCGACAGCACGCCGGGCCAGGGCAGTACCTTCACGCTGCAGCTGCCGGCGCAGGCGCCGCAGGCTTCGCCGGACCATCAGCAGCAGCAGAAGCCGCCGGCCGTCTACACGCCCCGGGCCGCTCACTCGCCGGCCCATGCACAGCCCGCCCTGGCCCCCAGGCCCCCTGCCCCGGTGCCCGCGCCGCAGTTCGCCGACGACCGCAGCCTTCCGCGCGACCAGGTGCGCCGCGTGCTGGTGATCGAGGACGAGCCGCAGTTCGCGCACATCCTCTACGACCTGGCGCACGAACTGGGCTACCGCTGCCTGGTCGCGCACGGCGCAGCCGACGGCTTCGAACTGGCCACGCAGTTCCTGCCCGACGCGATCCTGCTGGACATGCGCCTGCCCGACAGCACCGGTCTCGACCTGCTGCAGCGGCTGAAGGATTCGCCGCACACGCGGCACATTCCGATCCACGTGGTGTCGGCCGCCGAGAGTGCGCAGGGCGCGGCGCTGCAGATGGGCGCCGTCGGCTATGCGCTGAAGCCCGCCACCCGCGACGAGCTGATGAAGGTGTTCGGCCGCCTGGAGGAAAAGCTCACGCAGAAGGTCAAGGTCGTGCTGCTGGTGGAAGACGACGAGCTGCAGCGCGAGAGCGTCATCAAGCTGATCGGCGACGACGACATCGAGATCGTCGCCGTCGGTTCCGGCGAAGAGGCGCTGGAGCTGCTGCGCACCCGCGTTTTCGACTGCATGATCACCGACCTGAAGCTGCCCGACATGCAGGGCAGCGAGCTGCTGAAGGCCATGGCCGCGGAGGAGATCGTGTCGTTCCCGCCGGTCATCGTCTACACCGGGCGCAACCTCACGCGCGACGAGGAGACGGAGCTGCAGCGCTACTCGCGCTCGATCATCATCAAGGGCGCCCGCTCGCCGGAGCGCCTGCTCGACGAGGTGACGCTGTTCCTGCACAAGGTGGAGGCCGAGCTTTCGAGCGAGCGCCAGGGCATGCTGAAGACGGCGCGCGGGCGCGACCGGATCTTCGAGGGCCGCACCATCCTGCTGGTGGACGACGACGTGCGCAACATCTTCGCGCTGACCAGCGCGCTGGAGCAGCGCGGCGCCATCGTCGAGATCGGCCGCAACGGCCGTGAGGCGCTGGAGCGGCTCGACCAGGTCAGCGAGATCGATCTCGTGCTGATGGACGTGATGATGCCGGAGATGGACGGCCTGGAAGCCACGCGACGCCTGCGCGGCGACCCGCGCTTCGCGGACATGCCGGTGATCGCCATCACCGCCAAGGCCACCAAGGACGACCGCGAGCAATGCCTGGCCGCCGGCGCCAACGACTACCTCGCCAAGCCGGTGGACCTGGAGCGCCTGTTCTCTCTGCTGCGCGTGTGGATGCCGAAGATGGAGCGGCTGTGACCACGCGCCAAGGCTCTTCTTCCAAGGGCGGCTCCGGCGTGGCGCCGCTGCATCCGCTGAGCGACACCGAGATCGAGCTGCGCCTGCTGATGGAGGCGATCTACCTCAAGTACAGCTACGACTTCCGCAACTACACCGTGGCCTCGCAGAAGCGCCGCGTGCTGCACGCGCTCGACCAGCTCGGGCTGCCGAACATCTCGGCGCTGCAGGAGCGCGTGCTGCGCGACCCGGCCCTCTTCGGGCGGCTGCTGCAGTTCCTGACGATCCCGGTGAGCGAGATGTTCCGCGACCCGTCGTACTTCCTGGCCTTGCGGCAGCACGTGGTGCCTATCCTGCACACCTACCCTTCGGTCAAGGTCTGGGTGGCGGGCTGCAGCACCGGCGAGGAAGTGTTCTCGCTGGCCATCCTGCTGCGCGAGGAAGGCCTGCTCGCGCGCACGCAGATCTACGCCACCGACATCAACCCTGCCTCGCTCGAGAAGGCCAGGCAGGGCATCTTCCCGCTGGAGGCCATTCGCGGCTACACCACCAACTACCAGCGCGCGGGCGGGCGCAGCGAGTTTTCCGACTACTACACCGCGGCTTACGAGGCCGCGCGCTTCGACCCCTCGCTGTGCGCCGACGTGATCTTCGCCGACCACAGCCTCGCAACCGACAGCGTGTTCGCGGAGACGCAGTTCGTGTCGTGCCGCAACGTGCTGATCTACTTCAACCGCGAGCTGCAGGACCGCGCGCTGGGCCTGTTCCACGAGTCGCTGTCGCATCGCGGCTTTCTCGGGCTGGGTTCGAAGGAGAGCATCGACTTCTCGGGCTACGCGGACCGCTTCGAAGCGCACGCACGAGCCGAGCGCATCTACCGCAAGAAAGCCACATGACGGGCCAGACGAAACGCCACCTGCGTTCCCCTGTCCGCAAGCGCGTGGACGCCGTGGTGCTGGGTGCCTCGGCCGGCGGCATCGACGCGCTGTCCATTCTTCTGCAGGACCTGCCCGCCGGTTGGCACATCCCGATGGCGGTGGTGCTGCACCTGCCCGAGGAGCACGAGAGCCACCTCGCCGAGATCTTCGCGCAGCGCCTGCCGATCCCCGTGCAGGAGGCCAACGACAAGATGCCGCTTTCGGCCGGCTGCCTGTACTTCGCGCCGCCGGGCTATCACCTGTCGATCGAGCGCGAGCGCGTCTTCTCGCTGAGCTGCGAGCCGCCCGTGCTGTTCTCGCGCCCGTCCATCGACGTGCTGATGGGCTCCGCCGCCGACGCCTACGGCCCCGCCCTCGCCGGCTTTCTGCTGACCGGCGCGAACGACGACGGCGCGCAAGGCCTGCAACGCATCCATCTGGCCGGCGGGCTCACCGCCGTCCAGGAACCGAAGGAAGCCCAGATTCCCACCATGCCCCAGGCCGCCATCGCGCGTCATATGCCCGACTACGTGCTCCCCCTGCGCGAACTGCGCAACCTGCTGCTCCAACTGGAGGCCGTCCATGAACATTGACATCGAAAGCAAGCTGCTGCTCGTGGACGACCTGCCGGAAAACCTGCTCGCGCTGGAGGCGCTGATCCGTGCGCCGGGCCGCACCGCGTACCGCGCGGGCTCGGCCGATGCCGCGCTGGCACTGCTGCTGGAGCACGAATTCGCGCTCGCCATCGTCGACGTGCAGATGCCCGGCATGAACGGCTTCGAGCTGGCCGAGCTGATGCGCGGCACAGAGCGCACGCGGCACATCCCGATCATCTTCGTGAGCGCCGCGGGCCGCGAGCTGAACTACGCCTTCCAGGGCTACGAGAGCGGCGCGGTCGACTTCCTGCACAAGCCGCTCGATCCGCACGCGGTGGTCAGCAAGGTGAACGTGTTCGTCGACCTCTACCAGCACCGCAAGGCGCTGCGCCATGAGATGGATTCGCTCGCCGCCGCGCACAAGAAGCAGGAAGAACTGGTGCAGCAGCTGCAGCAGACGCAGCACGAACTTGAGCACGCAGTGCGCATGCGCGACGACTTCATGTCGATGGTGTCTCACGAGCTGCGCACGCCGCTCAACACGCTCTACCTCGAGGCGCAGCTGCGGCAGCTGCATCTTTCCAAGGGCAAGCTCGACAGCTTCTCGCCCGAGCGCCTGCCCGCGATGATCGAGCGCGACCAGCGGCAGATCCGCGCCATGGTGCGGCTGATCGACGACATGCTCGACGTGACGCGCATGCGGCGCGACGCGCTCTCCATCAAGCCCCAGCCGACCGATCTCTCGGCGCTCGCGCACGCGGTGGTGGAAAACCTGCGCCAGCAGGCCGAGGCCGCGGGCACGGTCATCACGCTGGCCGCGCCGGCCGAATTGCACGGTGCCTGGGACGAGTTCCGCATCGAACAGGTGCTGACCAACCTGCTGACCAACGCGCTGCGCTACGGTGGCGGCAAGCCGGTCGAGATGGTGGTGCAGCAGCTCGGAAAATCGGCCCAGGTGGCCGTGCGCGACCAGGGCATCGGCATCGCGCCCGAGGACCAGGCCCGCATCTTCGAGCAGTTCGAGCGCACCGACGACAGCCGCAAGCACGCGGCCGGACTGGGCCTCGGGCTCTTCATCACCCGCAAGATCGTGGACCTGCACGGCGGGCGCATCGGCGTGGAAAGCGCACCGGGCGAAGGGTCGCGTTTCGTGGTCGAACTGCCGCTGCAGGCCCCCGCCATACTTCCCGATTCAACCGACGCCCAACCTGACGGAAAGAAGACCCCCCAGTGAACGTGCTGATCGTCGACGACAACAAGGCCTCGGCCGACCTGCTGCAGGAGCTGCTGAGCCTGCACGACCACACCGCGCAGTGCACCTACACGGCGCAGCAGGCGCTGGACGCGGCCGCCGCCGGGAGCTTCGACGCCGCATTGATCGACCTCAGCCTGCCCGATCTTCCCGGCAGCGAGGTGGCGCGGCGGCTGCGCGAGAGCACAGCCGCAGGCACGCCGAAGCTGCTGGTCGCGATCTCGGGCTTCTCGGCACAGGACGCGGGCGGCCGCTCGGCCGAGGGGCTCTTCGACCATCACCTGCAGAAGCCGGTCGACATCGAGAAGCTGGAGCGCATCCTCGCGCAGCCCTGAACGGGAGCGCTCCGGGGCTTTGCAGCGGGCTCAGCGCTTCTTGCGGCGCCCCTTGTAGGCGGGCATGGCCTCGTAGCGGTAGACGCGGAAGCCGTCCCGCTGCATGAAGCTGACCGGCTCCCAGCCACGGGCCAGCGCGCAGTCGGTGATCTGCGCCATCTGCACGCCGAGGTAGTCCTGCAGGCTGTCGGCCACCGCGAGTTCGAACTTCTTGAGGTCGCGGTCCAGCGACTCCACGGCCGCGATGGCCGCCTCCACGCTGGTGAAGGGGCGCACGTGCGTCACGCCCTTGCTGCCGCTGCTGCGCTCGGGAGCGTGCATCTCCGCGGGCGGTTCGGCGCTGAAGTTCACGCTGGCCCCGCCCTCCATGCCGTTGAGGCCGCCGATGGCGCTCATGCCGGCCATGCTGCTCATGCTGGTCATTGCATTCATTTCATGAACCCCATGTCGCGCGGGTAGCTGATGCCGCTCGGCGCTGTGATGTTGTTGAAGTTCTTCAGGTTCGGCAGGATGCCGTTGAGGTCCGAATCGGGCACGCCGAACCACTTGGCCAGCGTCGCCGCGTACTGGTCGACCGAGGTGGTGGGCAGCAGGCGGCCCTGGCCCACGTGCCACTGGTCGTCGTCGGCCGAGGTGTTGCCCACGCTCACGGGCGGCGGCGTACCGTAGAGAGCGTTGCCCTTGACCGCGCCACCCACTACGAAGTGATGGCTGCCCCAGCCGTGGTCGGAACCGTTGCCGTTGCTCGACAGCGTGCGGCCGAAGTCGGAGGCGGTGAAGGCCGTGACCTTGTCGGAAACGCCAAGGGTTTCCATCTGTCGCTGGAACGCGCTCATGGCGTCGGACAGGCGCTGCATCAAAGGCCCCTGCTTGGTGTCGAGATCGTCGTGCAGGTCGTAGCCGCCCATAGAAACGAAGAACACCTGCCGCTTCACCCCCAGCGAGGTGCGGCCGCGGATCAGGCGCGCCACCATCTTGAGCTGGTCGGCCAGATTGTTGTTGGTGGGAAAGTTGCCGCTCAGGTCGTCGGGCAGGATGGCAGTGGTGATCTTGCCTTCCGCCTCTACCGCGCGCAGCGTGACCTTGTTGTATTCGTTCTCTAGCGTATGGCTGCGCCCTTGCTGCGCCAACTGCTGCATGGCAGCCTTGACCGCCGAGGAACCGTAGACGTTGCCTGTGGCCGAACTCACGCTATTGATGCGCACCGCGCCGCGCGTGCCGACCTGGTACTGCAGCGCCTCGTCGCCTGAAAGAAACACCGCGTTGCCCGCCACCGAGATGCAGGTGAAGAGCGACGCATTGCGCTGCCCGCTGAGCATCAGGTCGCCTAGGTTGCCGCCCCAGCCGATGGTGGAACCTTCGGGCGAGGACGACTGCCAGATCGACTGCTGGTCGTTGTGCGAGAACAGCTTGGGCGGGATCGGGAAGTCTTTGCGGTTCGTGCCGTTGAACTGCGCGCGCGTGAGCGGCTTGATGAGCGGGCCCACGTTGAGCTGCACGGCCATCTTGCCTTCGTCGAACAGCGTGGTGAGCTTGGTCATCGCCGGGTTCAGCGCGTACTTGCGGCCGTTGGCGAGCGAGACGGCGGGCTTGAGCTCGGTGGCCGCAAGCGCAGCGTCGTACGGCAGCGAGATGGCGCCGCGGATGGTGCTGTACTTGGTGTAGCTGCCGGTGTCGTAGTTGACGAGCGTGTTGGCGTAGTCGTTGCCGCCGAAGAGGAAGACGCAAACCAGCGCCTTGTAGTCGTCACTCGGCGCGGCTTGGGCCGCGGCCTCGCCCATGGCGGCGAGATTGAGCGCGAACGGCATCGCGGTGCCGGCCAGCGCGAGTTGGCCCGAGCGGCGCAGGAAGGCGCGGCGCGTGTGGCGGGCAGGATCGATCAGGTACATGTTCGGGTCGCTCCGGCTTCTTTCTTCTTCATTTCTGCACGAGGTACTCGGGCGAGCCCATCACCAGCAGCACGCCGGCGCAAATGAGGTCGAGCCTGCGAGCGTCGGTCGTGGGGTTCACCAGCGGGGCCTTGCTCAGCGCGTCGGTGATCAGCGCGACCGTGGCGGCCGAGAGCTGGTTGCCGGTGAGCAGCAGGTTGAGTCGGCGCACCAGTGCGGCGGGGTCGTTCACCAACGCCTTCTCGGCCGTGTAAGTGGCGATCACGTCCTTGCTGCTGAAGCCGTTCTGCAGGATGCCCTGCATGAAGTTGAGATAGCCGCCCACGCTGGTCTCGTTGACCAGCTGGAACTCGGGCGCCACCAGCTTGTTGCTGGCGATGGCGGTCGAGGGCGGCACATAGCCGGGCCGGAAGAAGTTGAACACCGAGGGCGAGCGCAGCGGGCACTGGCCCAGGTACTGGCTCGGATCGGAGGTGTTGCCGATATCCCATTTGTCCGACGCCGAGCCGATGCCGAAGGTGCGGCCCCATTGCACGAGCCGCAGCATCGGCTCGCGCAGGTGGCCGAAGTTCGGGTCGGAAAGACCGGCGGGGCCGCGTGCCTCGTCGTCGAGCAGCACGGCGGCGAACACGCTCTTCATGTCGCCGCGCACGCCAGCGCCGTTGTTGGCGAAGATGCCGGCCACGCGCTTCACGTAGGCGGGGCTGGGGTTGCTGGTGACCAGCCGCTGGATCAGCTGCCGGCCGATGAAGGGAGCGACGTTCGGATGGTTGAAGAGCGTGTCCAGCGCGATCTTCAGCGCCGCCGGGCCGGGCGTGCCGGCGGGCACGCTGGCGCCGAGGAAGCGCGCCTCCAGCATAGAGTGGTTGGAAGCCTTGTAGGCCATGGGACGCGTGGTCCAGGCGTTGGTCTCGATCGTGTAGCCGGCTCCGGGCGGAGTGAAGGCATTGCGTTCCGCCGAACGGATGTCGAGGTCGTAGCCGGTGAAGACGCGCGCGAGATTGGTCACGTCGTTCTGCACGTAGGTCTCGATGGGCTGGCCGTCGGCGCCGGTCTTCACCGTACCGTCGCTCTCGAGCTGGTACAGGCCGATGGTCATGAGCTGCATGACCTCGCGCGCGTAGTTCTCGTCGGGCTGGCGGCCGGAGGCGTCTTCCTTTCGGTTGTCGCGGGTGTTGAGATAGAAGCCCATCGCGGGGTTCAGCGTCACGTCTTCCAGCAGCTGGCGGAAGTTGCTCGTGACGCCGTTGGCGAGCATGTCCCAGTACTGGGACATCATGGCCGTGGGCCAGCTCGATCCGATCTCGGTGCCGGAGACCACGAAGATCTCGCTGAGCGCCAGTGCCATGCGCTTGCGCACCGGGTCGGCGGCCGTCATCAGCTGGCGCCAGATCATGGCATCGGCGTTGACTGTCTCGTAAGGCTTGCTGTTGACCCACTCCCAGGCGGAGGGCTGGCGCGCCGCGCCGAGCTGCTCGCTGAGCCACGGCAGGTAGCCCTTGGCGCGCACGGCGGCGATTTCGTCGTCGGAGGCGGAGAACTGGGCCTGCAGCAGGAAGCGCGCGGCTTCCGCGTCGTTCTGCGCCTGAGGGTAGTGATAAGGGCCGGTGTCTGGCGTCACGCCCGGGTTGGCGCCGGGAGGGTTGCCGCCGACGGGAAAGCCGAAGCCCCCTGCACCGCCCCCGCCTCCGCCGCCACCACCGCACGCGGCCAGTGCCGCCGCGATGGAAAACACGGCTGCGGCCTTCAGGGGACGCGAGCCATCCGGCATCGCCTTGTCTTCGACGGCCGCTGTCTCCGCGACGTACGCCAACTCGTCGGCCGGTCTTGCGCGCCCGGCCTCCAACTGTTCCAGCATGATCCTCGCTCCTGCGGCGTATCGACGCCTGTTGGAGCGATCAAGGCAAGCGGCATGCCCTGTAAAAAACGGCAGGGCAAGTGTCCAAGATGGGTCAGGTCACCACAAAAATGTGTGCCAATGTGACTTTTTAGTCACTCCTTGAAACAAAATTGGCATGCCAGAGGGCATGCCAATGCTTCAGAAAACATTCAGGTGACAGTGTCAATCGCGCTCGTCATCCCAGCCGTTCGGCGGGCGATAGGGATAGCCGGGACCGTAGTAGATGCGACCGGGCGGCGGGGTGTAGATGGGCGCCGGGCGGTAGTACACCGGGGGCGGCGGCCGGTAGTAGACCGGCGGCGGCGGTTCGTAATAGATGGGTGCCGGATAGCTGTAGACCGGTGGCGGCGCGTAGTACGGCGCCGGATAGCCGCCGACCACGTAGCCGGGGGTGCCGATCTGCACCGACCAGCTTCCGCGCGCGTTCGCGGCTCCCGCCGCCAGCAGCGCGCCGGCCATGACGGCACCGATGGCCGCCAGCTTGAAAACAGAAGATTGAGGTTTGAAGTTCACAGTCGCTCCAGGCCTGGGGCGGACAACGCCCGAGTGGATACGCAACGCCCCACGCGTGACCGCGGTGCACCCGATTGCATGCAAGCATGGTAGCCAAACGTCACCGCCACGGGCAGTGCCGTGTGGTGCTCAGCGCGCGATTTCGCGTCGCGACAGCATCACGTCGCCACTGCTCGTGTTGAAGGCGATGGTCGGCGCGCTGAAATCGCTGAGCGGCGCGCCCAGGCCGATTTCGCCGCGGCCATGCAGCACGCACTCTTCGCGCCGCAGGGCTATCTCGGTGCTGGGCCCGTCGTTGCCATGGAAGCGCACCCAGGTGCCATAGGTGCTGACGTCGATCAGCACGCAACTGCCCTGCCGCAGTTCGATGCGCGCGTGCAGCCGCGAGACGCGAGGGTCGTTGACCACGAACTGCGCGTCGTCGACGCGGCCCAGGTGGATCGGCAGCTCTTCAGTGCGGAACATCGAGCGCACGTCGAGCCACGCCAGCTCGATCTGCCCGAACGAGGAATCGGGCATGCGCAAGGGTGCGAGCGCGGCGGGCACGGTGAGGAACGACGTCACGTCTTCCTGCCAGTCGATGCGGTGCACGACCGACATCTCGCTGCGCCCACGGATGTTGATGAGACCGAGGTCGCGATGCTGCACCGCCCCTTCGCGCAATTGGGAGATGACCGCGGCGGTCACCCAGATCTGGCCAGGGCCGGCCAGGTCGCTCAATCGTGATGCGAGGTTGACGGCGTCGCCATAGCAGTCGCCCTCGACCTCGACCACCTCGCCGCTGGCCACGCCGATCTGCAACGCCATGCGCAAAGGCGCAGGCCATGCAAGCAGCCGCTTCTGGTGATAGCGCTGCAATTCGACGACCGCATGCGTGGCCGCCGCGCCGCTCGTGAAGATGGCGAAGACGCCGTCTCCGAGCGACTTCACCACGCGACCGCCGTGCGCCTGGCACACGCCGCCGATCCACTGCGTCAGCCGGGTCACGGTCTCCGTGGCCCGTGCGTTCCCCATGGCCTCGAAGACCCTCGTGCTCCCCGTCAAGTCCGCGAATACGACTGTGGAATTGACACCCATACTGTTTTGCTCTTCTCGATTTCTACCGATGGTTGTAAATGCCCAGGGTTCTCTGTATTCCCGTGCCGCCGGTGCTGCATATATGCACCCGTTCACGCATGGAATATGCAGCTTGCATGCCCTTCTTGTTGATCTCTCGGGTATGCGCCACTGGTGACAAGGCAGATGCAAACAGAGTCATTCATCAGCTTGTAGTACTTTGGAAAACAAAATTCAATTACTGGTGAAAACGATAAGTAAAGCGTGTTGTTTACAAACAAGAAACAACGTTTCACATCTTGTGGAATGGTTAACTCAGGCTTAAGGTAGCGGCCGTTCCCGCTTCCGGCAACCTATTGCCCGTCTCATGTTCCTTCGCCGTCTTCTTCGTCTGCTGAACGTACCCGGCACCGGATCCCGTCAAGCGACGGAGAACCAGCTGGGGCGCATCCGTACCGCGATGCTGTCGGTGCTCCAGGGCCATGGCGGTCACTCGGTCCAGCGCGTCAGCCAACGGGTGCGTTTTGCGGCCGATGTCGAGGCACTCTGGTACCTGCGGCAGGACGTGATGATCGCGCTGAGCGCCATCGACGGTGAAACCGCGGCGCGCCGGCAGATGAAAACCATCAACAGCATGTTCAAAGGCGGATTGCCTGGCTCGATGGGGCCTCGCGCGCATCAACGCTTTACCAAGAACACCTGAAACTGCGACGGCCCCTCGGGGCCGTTTTCATTTTTAACGTTTTATTCTCTTTGTGTCCGAATCAATGGGCGTGATGATGGTCATGTCCATGATGGTCGTCATGCGCGTGTGCGTGTCGGTGACCCCAAACGAGAAAAATATCACGCCCTTCAGCGGCCATCGACACCTTCGCCCCCACGGGCAATAACACCTTTGTTTGCACATGGCCGAATGGCAGGCCCGCAAGCACCGGCACCTTGAGCGAGACGCGCAACCGGTCGATCACGGTGCTCAGGCCGAATCCGCGGTCGTAGCCCGGCACCTTGCGGATGCCTGTGAACTGCCCGAAGACGATGGCCCGCTGACGCGCCAGCACGCCGGCCATCTTCAGCTGGTCGAGCATGCGTTCGATGCGGTACGGGTGTTCGTTGACGTCTTCGATGAAAAGCACGCCCTTCTCCACGGCAGGGAAGTACGGCGTGCCGAGCAGGCTGGTGAGCACGCAGAGATTGCCGCCCCACAGAACGGCGTCCTGCACGGGCTTGAACTTCAGGTCGACATCGCGCGCCGGCATGCGCCAGCCGGTGCCTTCGCCCTGCCCCGTCAGCAGGTCGTCGAAGCAGGCTTCCATGATGTCGTCGGGGCCGCCCTCGGCGCCGAAGTCTTCGCCGACGGCGGGGCCCGACCAGGTCACCGCGCCGGTCTTGACCAGCAGCGCGTTCTGCAGCGCGGTGAAATCGCTGCAGCCGACGAACTCCGTGCCCTTCTCGATCGCCTTGGCCAGCGCCTTGTACGGAACGGCATCGAGGATGCGCGTGAGCCCGTAGCCGCCGCGCGCGATGAGTGCCACGTCCGCGCCGCTGGCCGCAGCGCGCGAGATCGCCGCGAGCCGCGTGGCGTCGTCGCCCGCGAAACGCTGGTGCACCGAGAGTGCCGCATCGTCGACTTCGACTTCATGGCCCAGCGCCTTGAGCCGCTTCACGCCGCGCCGGAAAGCGGCCTTGTCGCGGACCGCGCTGGAGGGGGAATAGATGTAGATGTGTTTGGTCACGCGTTCGAGTATCCCATTGCGTTTCTCACTTGCGGCACGAGCGTTCGTGCCTGCTGCGGCGTCGGTCCCGAGGACGTGGCGACAGGGCCGAGTGCACGCAGCGCAGCTTCGAAGCCCCGGTCGGGATAAGGCGCCCGCCACGCACTCCCGATGTGCTCGTTGCCTTCCGGCGCAACGAAAGCCACCGCGAAGCGACCGGGCGCGGCCGCCTGGAGCAACGCGGCAAGCCCGGAAGCTGCCTCGCTGTGCACGAGCGCCATCGGCACCGAGTCAGGCCGCACGCGAGCCAGCCATTCGAGCAGCACATCGCGATGCCACTCGAGACGATGCACCGCCTCGCGCTTCGGCTTGTCGCTCTTGCCGAAGCCGATCAGGTCGGGCACGAGCGTGTGCAGTCCGGGCTGGCCCGCGAGATGCCTGAAGAAGTAGCCCCATTCGCCGGGCCCGTGCAGGCAGAGGCAGCAGGCTGCATCGCCGGCACCTTCGTCGATGTAGTGCATGCGCCAGCCATGCAGGCCGGGCAGGTCTTGAACGTAGTGCGGGTCGAAGTCGTAGTCGGCCAGTGCTTCGAAGCGCTCGGTCGGTGTGCGCAGCGCGTCGTCGCGCAACGGCTCGGCTTGCGCGCGCGCCGCATTCCGGCGCTGCTGGAAGAAGGCCTGCAGCACCGCGGCGCACTCTTGCGCCAGTACCCCGCCCTCGACCAGCGTGCGATGGTTCAGCCGGGGCTCGGCAAAAAGGTCGAGCACCGAGCCGGCCGCGCCGGTCTTCGGATCGGCCGCGCCATACACCACGCGCGCGAGGCGCGAATGCAGCATTGCCCCAGAGCACATCGCGCACGGCTCCAGCGTGACGAACAGCTCGCAGCCGTCGAGCCGATAGTTGCCTAGCGCCAGCGCTCCCGCACGCAGCGCATTGATCTCGGCATGCGCGCTGGGATCGTGGTGCGCAACGGGCGTGTTGCGCCCCGTCGCGATCAGCTGCCCATCCTTCACCAGCACCGCGCCCACCGGCACCTCGCCGGCCTCCGCGGCAAGCCGGGCTTCGGCGAGCGCGAGCGCCATCCAGTGGGCGTCGTCGTTCGCGGCGGGTGAAGGCGACGGGGTCGGCTCAGTTGTCATCGGGCATCTGGCGTGTCTTCGCGGCGGCGTCCAGCGCCTCCTTGACCTGCTGCTGCACCTGCTGCGGATTCATGCGCGCGTCGCCGGCAGCCGGCGACGCGACACCGGGCACTGCCGGTTGCGTGGAAGCGGCCACGCCGGCCAATTGCTTCTTCGCGACCAGCCCGACGATCACGAGCACCAGCACGAGGCCGATAAGGCCCAATCCGCGCATCTCAGCTGCCCTCCGCCACGGGAGCCCCGGCATTCATGCCCAGGCGGCCCATCCACACGGCGAGCGCCTGTTCGTCGGGCGTGCCCGCGCTGTACACGGCGTGCATCGCGGCATGCGATTCACGGCGATGCTGGTTGAGCTTGATCTTGCATTGCAGTGCCGTCACGCGCAGCTCGAAGCCGGTGATGCCGGCCAGCATCTTGAGCTGGAACTCCTCGCCCAGGTCGCGCCATTGCTGCGCATAGGTGGGCTCGTGGTCGTGGATCAGCTTCTTGAGCAGCGCGTCCTTGTCCGCCGGCTCCTCGATCAGCCGCGCCTCGACGGTGCAGTGCACGGCCAGGTAGTTCCACGTGGGCACGCGGGCCAGGTCGGGATAGACGGAGGGCGACAGGTACGAATGCGGCCCCAGAAAGGTGACCACTGCCCGCGGCCTGGCCTGCAGGTAGCGCCAGTGCGGATTCGGCTTGGCGCAGTGCCCCCACAGCACCAGTTCGTCGCCCGCGCGCTGCTCGGCGACCAACGGCAGGTGCGTGACGTACGGCAGTCCGTCGTCGTCGTTCGAGATCAGGCTCGCGAAGGGATGCGAGCGCATCAGCTCCAGCGCGATGGCCGGGTCCTTGGCATTGAACTGCGGGGGCATGTACATGGGGCGATTTCCTCGTGGCGCCTCGCGGCGAGGCCCCATTCTCCCCGAGCTGCCTACTTTGCTGTAGCCCGCGGCGCCTCCAACAGCTTCGCCATCGCGGTGTATCCGCGCGCCTTCGCCAGTTGCAGCGGCGTGTTGCCCTGTCGGTCGGTCAGCTTGAGGTTGGCGCCGGCATCGACCAGTGCGGCCAGCGTGCGCTGGTGGCGCGGGCCGCCGTCGCCGAGCACGATGGACTCGATCACCGCCGTCCAGTGCAGGTTGTTGACGTGGTCCAGCGGGGCACCCGCGGCGATCAGCCTGCGCACCACTTCGTCGTGCCCGAGGTGCGCGGCGGCGATGAGCGCCGTGCCGTCGTAGCGGCTCGTGATCTGCCCCGGCTTGGCCCCGAGCGACAGCAGCACGGAGAGCGTGGCCGCGTCGTCGGCCACCGATGCGATGGTGACGGCGTCGTAGCGGTCGTCCTCCAGCAGGTCGAGGTCGGCGCCGGCCTTGGCCAGCAGCCTGATCGCCTCGCGCTGCCGCGCGAAGGTGGCGACGTGCAGCGGCGTGCGTCCGCGCGCATCGCGCGCATCGAGATTCGCGCCGGAAGCGACCAGCGCCTTCAGCTTCTGCAGGTCGCCATGCCAGGCGGCCTGGTGCAGCCCTTCGAAGGCCAGCACCTCGGCCGCCAGCGGCGGCACCTGGGCAAGCGCACCGGCCGGCACGCCCAGCCCGAGCGCGACCGCCAGCAGGCCCGACCAGATACCGCGCCCGGTCATCAGAGCTGGCCCTTGACCTTCTCGAGCGCCGCGTTGGCGCACTGCTCGTCGAGGTGGCCGCCGGGCGCACCGCCCACGCCGACCGCGCCGATCACTTCATTGCCCGACTTGACCGGCACGCCGCCGCCCAGCAGCAGGAAGCCCGGCAGGTAGACCAGGTTGGCGGCGCCAGGGTTCTTCTGCGCGCCTTCCATCATGGCCTGCGTGGGGCTCTTGGCCGAAGCCGAGGTCCATGCCTTGCGCTCGCTCGATGCCAGCGTGTGCGGGCCGGCGTTGTCGGCGCGCTGCACGGCACGCACGGTGCCGGCGCGGTCGACCACGGTGGCGGCCACGTTGTAGCCGTTGGCGGCGCAGGCGGCCACTGCTTCTGCGGCGATCTGGTTGGCCAGCGCGAGCGAGATGTTCTTTTCGGTGCGCACGGCCGGTGCGGGCGTCTGGGCCTGGGCCTGGGCGAAGGAGGCTGCGAGCAGGACGGCGACGCCGCCGAGGCGAATGATGGATTGCATTGTTCGTGATCTCCAGTGGATGCGGGTTGTTGCGCCGGCCCTCGCCGACGGCTGCGCCACTGTAGAAAACGCCGGCCTCGCGGGCCATTCGTACGGCTACGCCCGGCGCTCCGTAGTTCTACGGAGCGCCCTTCCCGTCCACCAGCACCGCATAGCGCCGGATCAGCTGCGCGAGCGAATCGCAGTCGAGCTTGGCGAACAGGTTGGCGCGGTGCGTCTCGACCGTGCGCGGCGACAGCGCGAGCGTGCGCGCGATCTCCTTGTTGGTGAGCCCCTGCACGATGAAGGCCAGCACCTCGCGCTCGCGCTCCGACAGCTGCGCCACCCGCTCGCGCGCCGCGTTGTCGGCCTGCGAGCGTTCGCGCGATCGCACATGCTGGCGCACCGCCTGCTGAAGCGCCTCGAGCAGTTGCTCGTCGTCCACCGGCTTCTCGAGGAACTCGGCCGCGCCGGCCTTGAAGGCGCGGCGGCACATCTCGACGGTGCCGTGGCCTGTCAGCATGATCACCGGCTGGTCGACGCCCTGCGCCACCAGCCGGTCGAGCACCGTGAGCCCGCTGATACCGGGCATGCGCACGTCCAGCACGATGGCGCCGACACTCGCACGGTCGAAGCCGTCGATGAAGGCCTGCGGATCGGCCCACGCCTGCACGCGCAGCCCGACCGTGCCGATCAGCAGCGAGAGGCCGTCGCGCACCGCCTGGTCGTCGTCGATCAGGTGGACCAGCGGGGACTGCGGCGGATGCGGACGGGTGTTCGGGGTGTTCACGGCGAAGGTGCGACGAGGGGCAGCAGCAAGGTGAAGCGCGCGCCGCGCGGCGAGGCGTTGGCCGCGCTCAGGCTGCCGCCCATGCCGCCGGCCAGCGTCTCGCTGAGGCTCAGGCCGAGGCCCAGCCCGCCCTCGCGCGTGCTGAAGAAAGGTTCGAAGAGGCGCGGCAGGGCTTCGGGGGCAATGCCGCGTCCGTTGTCGGTCACGGTCAGCACGCCTTCCTGCCCGTTGCGGCCGACGGACACGACGAGGCGCCGCTCGGCCGCCGGCACGAGTTCCAGGGCCTGCAGCGCGTTCATCAGCAGGTTGTGCACGATCTGCTCCAGCGCCACCGCCTCGGCCTGCACGCGCACCGGGGCCTGCGCCGTGGCGTCGAACTGCGCGGCGACGTCGTGCTTCGCGAACTCGGGCGCCAGCAGGTGCATGGCGCTGCGCACGACTTCCTGCAGCACCAGCGGCCGGGTATCGCCGCCGGCTTCGGGCCGCTCGATCACGCGGCGCAGGCGCCCCACCACGCCGGCCGCGCGGCGTGCCTGCTCGACCGCCTGCCCCATCGCGTCGCGTGCGGTGGCCAGGTCGGGCGGCTCGTCGTCGAGCAGGCGGCGAGCGGCCTGGGCGTTGGCCAGCACCGCCGTCAGCGGCTGGTTGAGTTCGTGCGCGAGGCCGGCCGACAGTTCGCCCAGCGCATTGAGCCGCGCGACCTGCCCGAGCCGCAACAGCTCCTCGGCCCGCCGCCGCGCCACGCGCTGGCGCTGCGCGGCCCACAGGCCCGCCAGCAGCACGGCCATGGCCAGCGCCCAGCCGGCGACGGCGCGCCACGGCAGCTCGCCCCAGCCCACCTGCCGCTCGGCCACGAGATCGAAAGGCTGGCTCGGCGATGCCAGCGCCTTGCTCAGGGCGAAGCGCCATCCGCTCTCCGGGCTCGCGGACAGGGCACCGGGTTGCAGCACCAGCTGCTGGCCGTCGCGCTGCAGGCTCAGCCGCACCGGGCTGCGCTGCGGGTTCATCGGCCAGTCGCGCCACGGCACGGAGCCGGCGAGGTCGATGTCGAGCGCATAGCTGAAAGGCGTGGCGCCGATCACCAGCGTGTAGCGGCCATGGGTCAGGTCGAGCGTTGCCAGCTCGGCGCGCTGCAGGCTGCGCGAGCGTGCTTCGGCGGCGTCGAGTGCGCCGGCGCGCGCGCTGTCGGGCCAGGACTGGTCGCGATCGCGCCGCTGCACGCGCAGGATCGACGAGTACACGGAAGGCAGGCGCTGCTCGGGATGGTCCGCGCCCGTGCTGGGCTCCAGCAGCGCGAGGGTGGCCAGCACGGCGTCGTACTGCACCATCTGCTGGCTCATGAGACGGTGGGCGATGCGCACGTCGGTCTCGAAGTCCTGCTGCATCTGCGCCAGCTCGGCGCGCGCGATCCACACGGCGCCCACGGCGGTGAGCGCCAGCCATGCCAGCCACCATCCACCTTGCGCGCGCAACCACTGTTTCATGGCGCGGATTGTGCCCGGCACGGCGAAGCGGCCTTCCGCTTGGCCGAAAATGCGGCACCAGCCATGGCCGACGTACAGGACTCCCTCTTTCCCGATCTTCCGCGCCCCGAGGGCGCACCGGCAGCAGCGCCGCCGCCCGCCGAGCCCGCCTCGAAGAAGAAGCCGCGCACCGCCACGGTCGAGCCCGCGCCCACCGCCCCGGAGCTGGTCGAACTGGCGGCTGCATTGCCGCCCAGCCTGCGGCTCGGCACCTCGTCATGGAGCTACCCTGGCTGGGCGAACCTGGTCTGGGACGGCGAGTACGCCGAGACCGTGCTCTCGAAGAACGGCCTCTCCGCGCTCGCGAAGCATCCGCTCTTCCGCACGGTGAGCGTGGACCGCAACTTCTACCGCGCCCTCACCGCCAGCCAGTACGCCCGCTACGCGAGCATGGTGCCCGACGACTTCCGCTTCATGGTGAAGGCGCCGAGCCTAGTGACCGACGCGACGGTGCGCGATGAAAGCGGCCGCGGCATGCAGGCCAACCCCGTGTTCCTCAGCAGCGAGATCGCACGGCAGGAATTCGTGCTGCCCGCGCTCGAAGGGCTGGGTCATCGCATCGGCGTGCTGGTGTTCCAGCTGAGCCCGATCCCGGGGCACATCCTGGCCGACCAGCCCGCCCTACTCGCGCGCATCGCGGCGATGCTCGAATCGCTGCCCGACATCAGGTCGACGGCACCCGACGCGGTGATCGCCGTCGAGGTGCGCGACCCGCAGCTGCTGAACCCCGCCTTTGCCGAAATGCTGCGCAGCGTGGGCGCCACCTTCTGCATGGGCCTGCACGCCAAGATGCCGCCGATCGAAGACCAGCTGCCGATGCTGCGCGCCATGTGGCCCGGGCCGCTGGTGTGCCGATGGAACCTGCACCGGCGCCACGGCCGTTTCGGCTACGAAGACGCGGAAAAGCTCTACGGCCCCTTCGACAAGATCGTCGACCCCGATCCGGAGACGCGCGCCGCGCTCGCCAAGGTGATTGCCGGCACCACCCGCGCGGGCCAGAACGCCTTCGTTACCGTGAGCAACAACGCCGAAGGCTGCGCGCCGCTGACGATCGCGCAGCTGGCGCGGGACATTCTGAGCCTCGCGCCGCGCTAGCCGATGTTCTGCTTCGCGGCGACCGTCATCTCGACTTCGACGGTCGCGTTCTTCGGCAGCGCATAGACGCCGACCGCCGTGCGCACATGCACGCCGGCCTCGCCGAAGACGCGGTGCAGCAGATCGGAGGCGGCATCGGCCACTTCGCTCTGCTGCGTGAAATCGGCCGTGCACTGCACGAACACGCCGACGCGCAGCACCTTCTCCACCGCGTCGAGCGAGCCAAGCGCGCGCCGCAACAGCGCGAGGCTGCGCAATGCGCAGATCTGCGCGCCCTCGCGTGCCTTGTCGAGCGACACCGCATCGCCCACGCGACCGGTGACCACCACCGTGGTCCCCACGCGCGGCACCTGGCCGCTGAGGTAGACCGTGCGGCCATCGCGCACCAGCGGCACGTAGTGGCCTCCGGCAATGATCTCGCCGTCGAAGCTGTGGCCCAGTTCGGCGGCAATCTGGTCGGCGATCTGGTCCCGGGTCTTTTCTGCTGTCATGTCGTTTCCGTGAAAGGGAGTGTCATTGTCGTCAGCGCCTGCGCGGTGAAACAGATACAGAAGGCGCCGATGCGAGGCAGAACAGAGCGCACGACGCCATTTCAGGCCACGTCAGGCTGCCTCGGGCCAGCGGCCCAGCACTTCGTGCACGCCCTCGCCCACGTGGCTGTCGATGAGTACCAGCGAGCCTGCGGACCATCGGACGGCTTCTTCGAGCCCGTGCCTTTCCAGCTTGCGCCGTGCGTAGGCCAGCGTCATGTGCGGCGTGAAGGATCGCGCGGGCTTCAGACCCGCATCGGCCAATGCCTCGCCCAAGCGCTGCCTGAAGGCCTTGAGTGCGGAGACGCCTTCGTCATCGTCGGAGCACAGCGCGAGCGCGCCCTTGGCATAGCTCATCGCCTTCTCGAAGACGATGTCGAATGCCGGGGCCGGTACCGACGCGGCGGCCTTCGAGGCCAGCGCGACCTTGTCAGCCGGCACCTCGGCGTAGTCACCCAGATCGAAGAGCGTGACGTGCAGGCGATGCGCCGCGACCAGTGTTCCTTTCAGTGCGTGTTGCGAGTTCATGCGCTCGCCCAGCGCGGCGATGGAGGCGGCATCCTGCGGCCCCGGAAGAATGGCGAAGAAGAGAGAGTGTTCGGGGGGCGGAGCCTTGGGACGCACCTTGCTGCGAGGGCGCGGCAAGGGTTTGGGTGGAGGCTCGATGCCTGGAAGAAGAAGCTGATCTGACATGCCTCGATCATCGCCCATGGCATGGGCTCTTCATCTGCTCTTCAGCAAGCGCCAAGCACTCCTTCAGGCTGCGTTTCGAGAATCGTCGCACGCCGGTGGCACCGCAGCAATCAACGCGCGGCAGCCACCTGTCGGATCGATTCAATCAACCATCCAACCAGGAATTTCATCTTGACGAAAACGCAAGCCTGCACCGTCCTCGCAGCAGCCCTTCTGCTCGGCACCGCCTCCATGGCAGCGAGCGCCGCCGGAGCGAACCAGGACTCCGGAATCTACGTGGGCGGCGCCATCGGCCGCTCGAGCTACAGCCTCTCGTCCTCCAACCGCGTGCCCGTGCCGTGGGGCGGCGAGAAGAGCAGCAAGAGCGGCACGGCCTACAAGCTGTACGGCGGTTATCGCTTCACCGAGACCTTCGGGGTGGAAGCCGGCTATGCGCGCCTCGGCCGCGTGAGCCAGTGGAGTTCGAACGGCGCCTACTCGCGCCTGCAGTCGGGCACCGGCCAGGTCTTCTACGCGGCCGCCACCGCCCGCCTGCCGCTGGGCGAATCCTTCGCGCTCAACGGCCGCCTCGGCATCGCGCGCGGACGCGTCTCCGGCGACAACAACTGGGCACTGCCCAGCCAGCGCATCTCGGGCAGCTCGACCGGCATGATGGCCGGCTTCGGCGCCGAGTACCGCGTGACGCAGAACCTGTCGGTCACCGCGGACTACGACTACTTCGGCAAACTGTCGAAGCAGGCGAAGGGTGGGATGGTGACCGTGGGTTTGAAGGCGAACTTCTGAGCGCCGCCTCTTCCTTCTGAGAACTCATCGACGCGGCCTCGCATCAGCGGGGCCGCGTTGCCTGGTGCGTCACTCCCACTCGATCGTCGCCGGCGGCTTGCTCGAAACGTCGTAGGTCACGCGGTTGATGCCGCGCACTTCGTTGATGATGCGGCCCGACACCTTCTTCAGCAGCGCATACGGCAGCTCGGCCCAGTCGGCGGTCATGAAGTCGCTGGTCTGCACGGCGCGCAGCGCCACCACGTAGTCGTAGGTGCGGCCGTCGCCCATCACGCCCACGCTCTTCACCGGCAGGAACACGGTGAAGGCCTGGCTCGTGAGGTCGTACCAGGTCTTGCCGGTGGCCTCGTCGGTGAAGTTGCGCAGCTCCTCGATGAAGATCGCGTCGGCGCGGCGCAGCAGGTCGGCGTATTCCTTCTTCACTTCGCCGAGGATGCGCACGCCCAGGCCCGGGCCGGGGAACGGGTGGCGATACACCATCTCGGGTGGCAGGCCGAGCGCCACGCCCAGTTCGCGCACTTCGTCCTTGAACAGGTCGCGCAGCGGCTCCAGCAGCTTGAGGCCCAGCTGCTCGGGCAGGCCACCCACGTTGTGGTGACTCTTGATGGTGACGGCCTTCTTGCTCTTGGCGCCGCCCGACTCGATGACGTCGGGATAGATGGTGCCCTGCGCCAGAAAGGTCGCGCCCTTGTGGCCTCCCCCGCCCGCCTTGAGCTTGGCGGCCTCCTGCTTGAACACGGTGACGAACTCGCCGCCGATGATCTTGCGCTTGGCTTCGGGGTCGCTCACGCCGGCGAGCTTGCCGAGGAACAGGTCGCTGGCGTCGACGCGGATCACCTTCGCGTGCAGCTTGCCTTCGAACATTTCCATGACCATGTCGCCTTCATTCAGGCGCAGCAGGCCGTGGTCGACGAACACGCAGGTCAGCTGGTCGCCGATGGCGCGGTGGATGAGCGCGGCGGCCACGCTCGAATCGACGCCGCCCGAAAGGCCCAGGATGACTTCTTCATCGCCCACCTGCTCGCGGATCTTCTCGACGGCTTCGGCGATGTGGTCGCGCATGACCCAGTCGGGCTTCGCGCCGCAGATGCCGAGCACGAAGCGTTCGAGGATCGCCTTGCCCTGCGTCGTGTGCGTGACTTCGGGGTGGAACTGCACCGCGTAGTAGCGGCGCGCCTCGTCGGCCATGCCGGCGATGGGGCAGCTGTCGGTGCTGGCCATGAGCTTGAAGCCCGGCGGCAGTTCAGTGACCTTGTCGCCGTGGCTCATCCACACGTTGAGCATGCCGTGGCCTTCGGGGGTGGTGAAGTCGGCGATGTCCTTCAGCAGCGCGGTGTGGCCGTGGGCGCGAACGGCCGCGAAACCGAATTCGCGCTTGTGACCGCCCTCGACCTTGCCGCCGAGCTGGTGGGCCATGGTCTGCATGCCGTAGCAGATGCCGAGCACCGGCACGCCGAGGTCGAACACGGCCTGCGGGGCCTTGTCCGTGGTCTCTTCGTACACGCTGGCGTGGCTGCCGGAGAGGATCACGCCCTTCAGGTGGCCGTCGGCCGCGTACTCGCGCACCCATTCGTCGGTGACGTCGCAGGGATGCACTTCGCTCAGCACATGAGCTTCGCGCACGCGGCGTGCGATGAGCTGCGTGACCTGCGAGCCGAAATCGAGGATGAGGATCTTGTCGTGTTGCATGGCGAAAGGACTCAGAGCGTTGAAATGTCGAGCAGCTTCACTCCCGCCTGGGGTGCAGCCCGGATGAGTTGCTCGTCGAAGGTGGCGAGCGGGAGATTGAGCGACTTGGCGAGCCAGAGATAGCCCGCGTCGTAGAGAGATACGCCGGCGTCGATGGCAACGGCGAGCACGGCCTTGTGCTGCGCCGGCGCGAGCTCGTGCAGCTCGACGCGATGGCGGATGGCATCGAGCACGCTCCACAGCCCTTCGACGGCGGACGATGGAATGCGGCCGCTGCGCACGCCGTTGGCGAGGATGTTGGCGCACTCCCATTGCCAGGCGTTGGGCGCTTGCGGCTCGACCTCGTCGCGGCGTATGGCGGCGTAGAGCCTGCGGGTGTGCTCGCTGGCCATGTCTGGAAGCAGCCAGGCGGCCGTGACCGAGGCATCCATGACGAAGGCGGTCATTGTTGGCGCCCCTCGTCAAGCAGGGCGCGCGGCTGCGGGCCGGGCTGGATGGCGGCGTGGAGCGCGTCGATCTGGCCCAGTTCGCGCTCGATCTGCTCGTCGGTGATGACCGGCTTGCGGCGCACCGGCAGCATGCGCACGACTTCCTTGCCGTGGCGGGTGATGCGAACCTCCTCGCCCTTTTCGACCGAGTCGATCAGGGCGGAGAAGTTGTTCTTGGCTTCGGCGATGCCGATGGATTGCATTTGGGCCAGAAAATTTGAATCTGGCCCAAATTTTAAACCCAGTCTGGCCCGATTTTCAAGGTCTGGCCAGATTGGGCTTATTCAGCGCGGTAGTTCGGCGCTTCCTTCGTGATCTGCACGTCGTGGACGTGGCTCTCACGGATGCCGGCCGTGGTGATCTCGACGAACTCGGCCTTGTTCTGCATGTCCTCGATGGTCGCGCAGCCGCAGTAGCCCATGCTGGCGCGCACGCCGCCGGCCATCTGGTAGACGATGGAGACGATCGAGCCCTTGTAGGGCACGCGGCCTTCGATGCCTTCGGGCACGAGCTTGTCGGTGTTGGGGTTGCCGGTGGTCGACTCCTGGAAGTACCGGTCGGCGCTGCCCTGCTGCATCGCGCCGATGGAGCCCATGCCGCGGTAGCTCTTGTAGCTGCGGCCCTGGTACAGCACGATTTCGCCCGGCGCCTCTTCGGTGCCGGCGAACATGCTGCCCATCATGACGGTGCTGGCGCCGGCCGCGATGGCCTTGGCGATGTCGCCCGAGTAGCGCACGCCGCCGTCGGAGATCAGCGGAATGCCCGTGCCCTGCAGCGCGGTGGCGACGCTGTCGACCGCCATGATCTGCGGCACGCCCACGCCGGCCACGATGCGGGTGGTGCAGATGGAGCCGGGGCCGATGCCGACCTTGACCGCGTCGGCGCCGGCGTCGGCCAGCGCGCGCGCTGCGTCGCCGGTGGCGATGTTGCCGCCGATCACGTCGACCTGCGGGTAGTTCTTCTTGACCCAGCGCACGCGCTCGATCACGCCGGCGCTGTGGCCGTGGGCGGTGTCGACCACGATGGCGTCGACGCCGGCCTTCACGAGCGCCTCGACGCGCTCCTCGGTGCCGTCGCCCACGCCGACAGCCGCGCCCACGCGCAGGCGGCCGTTGGCGTCGCGTGCGGCGTTGGGGAAGCTGGTCTGCTTGGTGATGTCCTTGACGGTGATGAGGCCCTTGAGCTCCCAGTCGCCGTTGATGACGAGCAGGCGCTCGAGCTTGTGCTTGTTCAGCAGCGCCTTGGCCTCGGCCAGCGTGGTGCCGTCGGGCACGGTGATGAGCTTCTCGCGGCGCGTCATGATCTCGCTGACGGGCACGTCGTAGCGGTTCTCGAAGCGAAGGTCGCGGCCGGTGACGATGCCGACCACCTTGCCGGCGTCGACCACCGGGAAGCCCGAGATGCCGAGCTGGTCCGACAGCGCCATCACCTGGCGCACCGAGTGCGTAGGCGTGATCACCACCGGATCGCGCAGCACGCCCGATTCGTAGCGCTTCACCCGGGCCACTTCTGCGGCCTGCTGCTGCGCGGTGAGGTTCTTGTGCACGATCCCGATGCCGCCTTCCTGCGCGATGGCGATCGCGAGGCGGGCTTCGGTCACGGTGTCCATGGCCGCAGAGACGAGCGGCAGGTTCAGCGTGATGTTGCGGGAGAACTTGGTGGCGAGGGAGGTGTCCTTGGGCAGGACCTGGGAGAACGCTGGCACCAACAACACGTCGTCGAAGGTGAGCGCTTTGCCGAGAAGGCGCATGGGTGAAGCTCCAAAAGACGGATTGTAACGAGGCCGCCAATGGGTTTGCCGGCGCGGGCAATTGGCGATCGTTGCAAAACCACCCAACCCGGATGTTGCAAAAAGTAAGGCCCGGCTAAACTTCGGGGATGAAATTCGTGCACTGGCTGGTACTGGGATGTGTCGTTGCGCTGCCGCTGTCGGCGAGCGCTCAATGGCAATGGCTCGACAAGAACGGCAAGAAGGTCTACAGCGACCAGGCTCCGCCGCCCGACGTGCCCGAGAAGAACATCCTGCGCCGCGTAGGCCCGCCGCCGGCGGCGCGGTCCACCGCGAACCCGAACGTCGACGCGCCGCCCCCGGCGGAAGGCGCCGCCGACGCCCCTGCCGCTGCGCCGAAGGCCGCGGCCGCGCCCAAGCCCACGGGCGTAGACAAGGAACTCGAGGAAAAGACCAAGAAGGCCGAAGCCGAGCAGAAGGCCAAGCAGGCTGCCGAAGAAGCCAAGGTGGCAAAGGCCAAGGCCGACAACTGCGCCCTCGCCCGCCAGAGCAAGGCCACGGTCGACAGCGGCATCCGCCTCGCGAAGGTCAATGCCAAGGGCGAGCGCGAGATCATGGACGACGCCGCCCGCGCCGCCGAGCAGAAGCGCATTCAGGACGTGATCAACAGCGACTGCAAGTAGCGGTCGTCAGTAGCCGGCCTTGCCGCCTTTGCGGCGGTTTGCGAACAGGCCGGTTCCCTTCGAGCCCTGGCGCTGGAAGCGCTCCCGGCGCGCCACCTTGGGGTCCACTGCCAGGGGGCGACACAGTTCGATGCGGTCGCCGTCCTTCAAGGCCTGATCCCACTCGACAGCCTTGCCCCAGATGCCCGGCGTCATGGCGTGGCGCCAATCCAGATCCGGAAATCGCTGCGAAAGATCGCTGCCCCGCACCGCATCGGCCAGCGTGGAATCGGGCGGCAGGCGCAGCACCTGCTCGAACACCTCGCGCGGCGCGGGCGAGCAACTCAGCGTGACCTCGATGGGCATCGACGGAATCAGGGCGAGCCGTAGACCTGCTCGGCGCGCTTGACGAAGGCTTCGACCAGGCTGGATGCGATGGTGTCGAACACGGGGCCCACGAGCGCCTGCAGGGCGAAGTTGTTGAAGCCGTAGCTCAGGTGCAGCTCGACGCGGCAGGCGCGTTCGCCCTCTTCTCCCACGGGCGTGAATTTCCACTTGCCGTCGAGGTTGGAGAACGGGCCGTCGACCAGCTTCAGCTGCACCTCGCGCCCCGCGACATGGGTGTTGCGGGTGGTGAAACTCTGGTGCAGGCCGGCGAACGCCAGGCCGACTTCGGCCGTCATGCCGGCCTCGTCCTCCTCGATGACGCGCGACTTATCGCACCACGGAAGAAACTGCGGATACTTGGCCACGTCGGTGACGAGCGCATACATCTCTTCGGCGCTGTACCAGATGAGGACGGACTTGTTGACTGTTTTCATAGAATCGGCACAGCGTGCGCGACGGATTGTATTGAAGCCATGCAGCCCCCATATTTCCGAGTCATGGCCACCAAAAAACAAGATACCTCCTCCCGCATCGCCGACAACAAGAAGGCTGCGTACAACTATTTCTTCGAAGAGCGCTTCGAGGCCGGCATGGTCCTGGAAGGCTGGGAAGTCAAATCCCTGCGCGAAGGCAAGGTGCAGCTCACCGACGGCTACGTCGTGATCCGCAACGGCGAGCTCTTCGTGCTGGGCTGCCAGATCAACCCGCTCAAGAGCGCTTCCACCCACGTCAACCCCGATTCGATCCGCACCAAGAAGCTGCTGCTGAAGAAAGACGAGATCCGCCGCCTGATTGGCAAGGTCGAGCAAAAAGGCTACACGCTGGTGCCGCTCAACCTGCACTGGAAGGCCGGCAAGGTGAAGTGCGAAATCGCGCTCGCCAAGGGCAAGGCCGAGCACGACAAGCGCGACACCATCAAGGACCGCGAAGGCAAGCGCGAGGTCGAGCGCGCAATGAAGAGCCGCAACCGCTGAACTTTTTTTGCGGGGCGACGGAATAAAAGGCCGTCCACGGGCGTTTGTGCGGTTGTCACCGGAACACCGGTGTCGCCAAACACAAGGAGTTTTTCCATGTCGCCTTTTCGCACATCGTTTCGCACAGTTTCCGCCGTTCTCCTGAGCACCGTCCTCGCGCTCCCCGCCTTCGCCCAGCCCAAGCCCGCCGACGGCGCGCTCGTCGGCCCGAACGGCATGACGCTCTACACCTTCGACAAGGACACGGCCGGCAACGGCAAGTCGGTCTGCAACGGCAACTGCGCCACCAACTGGCCGCCCTTCATGGCCGCCGATGGCGACAAGCCCAGCGGCGACTTCACCATCGTCACCCGCGACGACGGCAAGAAGCAATGGGCCGCCAAGGGCTGGCCGCTGTACTACTGGGTCAAGGACGCCAAGCCCGGCGACAAGACCGGCGACGGCGTCAACGGAACCTGGAAGACCGCCAAGCCCTGAGCGGCCGGCAGCCCCCACATAGCCCACAGCCCATGGACGCCCGCCTGCTGGTCGAGCACATCCCGAGCCTGCGCCGCTATGCGCGGGCGCTCACGGGCAATGCCTGGGCGGCCGACGACCTGGTGCAGGACACGCTGGAGCGCGCCTGCGGCAAGTGGCGCCTGTGGGTAGTGGGCAGCGACCTGCGCGCCTGGCTCTTCACCGTCATGCACAACATCTTCGCGAGCCAGGTGCGCCGTACGCCGCCGCCCCATGCCGTGGTGCCGCTCGACGACGTTGCGCACGAGGTGCAGGGCCTGGCCGATCCCGGTCGCGACCAAGGCACGGGACTCGACCTGCAGCGCTGCCTGATGCAGTTGCCCGAGGAGCAGCGCGCCGTCCTGCTGCTGGTGACGCTCGAGGACCTGTCGTACGCCGAAGTGGCCAAGGTGCTCGATATTCCCGCCGGCACCGTGATGTCGCGCCTGTCGCGCGCCCGCGCCCGGCTGCAGGAGCTGATGGACGGCGCATCGGCCCCGGCACGCCCCGGCCTGCGCCGCCTCAAGTGAAGAAACCCGCCGCCGCACGATCATGAACCGCCCCGCCCCGCCCCCTACCGACGACGAGCTTCACGCCTGGGTCGACGGCCAACTGGCCCCCGATCGCCACGATGCAGTCGAGGACGCGATCGCGCGCGACCCGGCCGTAGCCGCCAAGGTCGCGGCCTGGCATGCACAGCGCGATGCCCTGCGCCGGCTGCACGGCGACTTGCTCGACGCCCCGATCCCCTCGCCGCTGATGGGCGCGCTCGATCGCCATCAGACCCGGCGAGCGCGGCAGCAAGGGGGCTCCTGGATGCGCTGGGGCGGATTGGCCGCAGGTCTGCTGGTCGCCTTTGCCGCCGGCTGGCTCGGGAATGCGCAATGGGCCCAGTGGTCCGCTCCGCGCGCCGGAGCGCAGCTGGCCCGGGCACCGGCGGTGCGCGAATTCGTGCACGACGCCTCGGTGGCGCACGCCGTCTATGCACCCGAGAAGAGGCACCCTGTCGAAGTGGCCGCATCCGAGCAGCAGCACCTGGTCCAGTGGCTCTCCAGGCGCCTGGACCGGCCCCTGAAGGTGCCCGATCTCTCCAGCCAGGGCTACACGCTGGTCGGCGGCCGCCTGCTGCCCGGCGAGACCGGCGCACGGGCCCAGTTCATGTTCGAGGACGCCGCCGGCGAGCGGGTGACCCTCTATGTCGGCACCCTCGACGCACGCACAGCCGGTGCCCAGCCGACGGCCCCTTCCGCCAACGAAACCGCCTTCCGCTTCGCCACCGAAGGCCCCGTGCCGAGCTTCTACTGGGTGGACCAGGGCTTCGGCTATGCCATCGCCGGCAAGCTTCCGCGCGACCTTTTGCTCAAACTCGCGACGCTCGCCTACCGCGATTTGTCTTAACGACCGCATAAACTGCCGGCTCGCGCACTCGTCCTGTCCGGCGCCCGGTCGCCGGCTTGTTTTCGCGATTTTTCAACCGAAGGAGAAACTGCATGAAATTGCTCAGCGCCTCGATCCTCGCGGCGGCCCTGCTTGCCGGCTGCGGCAGCATGTCCAACAAGACCGCAAGCGCACCCGACACGCCCACCCGCACCGCCGATGGCGTGCTGGTCGGGCCGAACGGAATGACGCTGTACACCTTCACCAAGGACACCGCCGGTGCCGGCACCTCCGCCTGCAACGGCCAATGCGCCACCAACTGGCCCCCGCTGGCCGTGGCCGAGACCGCCAAGCCCATCGGCGGCTACACCATCATCATTCGTGAAGACGGCAAGCGCCAGTGGGCCTACAAGGGCTGGCCGCTGTACTACTGGGCCAAGGACGCCAAGCCCGGCGACAAGACCGGCGACGGCTTCGCGAACGGCTCCTGGAAGATCGCCCGTCCCTGATCCCCTCCCGCGGATCCGATTCGAAAACGCCGGCCCTCGCCGGCGTTTTTTTCTTGCCGGTTTCCCCGGTGCGGGGCAGGCGCCACCCACGGCAGAATCCCCGCATGACTCCTGACGCCAATCCGGATGCGTTCCGGGCCCTGCTGAGCCAGGGCCTGATCAGCGATGCGCAGCACGACGCCGTGCTCGCCCACCCCGAGGCCGCCGCCCTTCCCCCGCTGCCGGGCCCGGCCCACGCGCTGGCATGGATGCGCGTGCGCGGCCTCATCACCGAGGAGGAGCAGCACGCCGCGGTCGACCGAATCGATGAAGATGCCCCGCACTGGGACGACGCCACGGACACCTCCATCGACGCCGACGACCTCTTCGAGCTGGGGGAACAGGGCATCACGCACGAAGCCATCGGATCGCTCTACAAGGACGCCCTGATCGACGCCGAGACGCGCGACATGGCGCTCGTGGAAACGCCCGTTGTCGGTACCGTACCCGCCGCGCCCGTCGCCGCGCTGGCATGGCTGGCCACCGAGGGCCCGCTCGAAAAGGAGCGCTTCGACGCCCTGCGCGCCCAGGTCGCGGCCGAGCCGGCCTTTGCCACGGCCATCGAACGCGCGCGCATCGTGGCCGGGGCGCAGGCGCTCATCGAGGCCGACGAGCAGGCCGTCAAGGCGTGGCAGGCACGCACGAAACGCAGCAGCCGCATCGGCGCGCTGAAGTTCGCGGTTGCCGTGGCAGTCATAGGCGGCGGGCTCGGCTGGTATGCCTTCGCCCCGGCCAGCGTGCCTGCCTGCGATGCCGCCTCCACGCGCAAGACGCTCGACAGCCTGATGCGCCGCGTGAGCATGGACGTGCGCATGCGCCACCTCGACCCCAACGGGGGCGCCGTGATCGAGACGCCCACCGTCGGCAGCTTGCGCGAGGTCGGCTACCTCAGGCCGGAACGCGTGCGCGGCTGCATGGCGGTCATGACGCAGGGCGACAGCAAGGAACCGATGGCCTACACCATCGGCCCGACGGAACCGAAGGGCGACGACATGGTGGTGCGCGGCGCGGACGTCGCCATCGTCGAGGCCCGCTTCGGCAACCTCGACGCCGACGGCAGGCCGCTCTACAACGCCGAGCCCATCGGTCGCGAGGCGATGGAAAAGGCCTTTCGCGAAGGCGCGGCGCCGCTCGGCTCAGCGCGGATGGCCTCGGCCGCACGCATGCGCCCGCGCACCGATTCCGGCCTGGTGCGCAAGGACCCGAACCGCTCGCGCGAGATCGCGGAGATCGAACCCACCGGCCCCTGCCGCAAGCTGGAAGATGGCACGGGCCACGCCTGCCCGCTGGTCGTCGAATACAACGACAGCCTCATGGGTGCTCTTTCGGGCGGCGACAGCTCGCTGCCGGTCCGGGGCGAATTCACCTTCGTGGAAAACGACAACGGTAGTTGGCGCGTGGGCGACGACTTCGCGCAGACCTTCATGCGCAAGGTGCTCGAAGCGCGCATGGCCGGCATCGGCGTGCCCAGCCCAAGCCTGCAGCAGTAGCGGAAAAAATCAGTGCGCGCCCGGCACCGCGGTGTCGGCGACCGTGGTGCGCCGTCCGCGTAACGCCAGGAGCTCGTTGAAGACAAGGGCGCCGATCACCAGCGTGCCACCGGCCAGTACGCTTGGCGCGGGTCGTTCGCCTGCGCCGATCCAGGCCAGCGCGATGCCGAAGATCACCTCCAGCAAGGCCAGCAGCGCGACTTCGGGCGCCTTCAGCACCTGGGCGCACAGCACCGAGAGCACGCACGGAATGGCGAGCTGGAAGACACCCAGGAAAGCCAGCAGCCCCAGATCGTGCGCGCCGGCCTGGAACGGCCAAGCAAAGGGCAGCGTGAAGAGCGCCGTGATCACCGCGCCGATGAGCACCGCCGGCACCAGGTCGATGCGGTGCCCCTTGGCCTGGGCGTGCTGGACCACGGTCCAGTTCGCGGCGCCGGCCAGCGGCACGCAAAGCGCGAGCAGCGTGCCGGCCATCGAACCCCCGCCCCCGTCCATCAACTGGGTGCCATACATCCAGCCGATGCCCGCTCCGGCGACCACGATGGCCAGCCAGGTGCGCGCGGGCAACCTGTGCCCGATGAAGAAGCGCGCCGCCAGCGCGGTGAACAGCGGCCCGAGCGACATGGTGACGAGCACGCTGGCCGTCGAGGCCAGCGTGAGCGCGACCATGAAGGCCGTGAACATCACGGCCCAGCAGACGCCCGAGATCCAGAGTTCACGCCCGCCGCGGCGCAGCTGGGAGAACACGGCGCGCCCGCGCCAAAGCGGCAAGATCACCAGCAGCGCCAGCGTCGTGAAGAGGCTGCGCCAGAAGGTGATCTCGAAGCTGTGCGCCTGCGCCAGGTGCCGCGTGACGACGCCCGCCGTGCCCCACATCAGGGTCACGACGACCATCAGCCAGACGGCGCCGCCGTGCGTCAGGCGCATGAGAGAGAAGAAGGAACGCTGCTGCCGTGTGTGCGAGCAGTCGGTCGATCAGCTCTGCATCAGGTCGCGGCTGGCGCGCTTGCGCTCGTGCTCCTTCAGGAAGCGCTTGCGCAGGCGCACGCTCTTGGGCGTGATCTCGACCAGCTCGTCGTCCTCGATGAATTCCACGCCGTATTCGAGCGTGAGTTCGATCGGAGGCGTGATCTTGATCGCGTCTTCCTTGCCCGACACGCGGAAGTTCGTGAGCTGCTTGGTACGCGTGGCGTTCACCACCAGGTCGTTGTCGCGGCTGTGGATGCCGACGATCATGCCCTCGTACACCGGATCGTTCGCCTTCACGAACATGCGGCCGCGGTCGTCCAGCTTGCCCAGGGCGTAGGTGAAGATTTCACCGTCGTCCATGGAGATCAGCACGCCGTTCTTGCGGCCGCCGATGTCGCCCTTGTGCGGCTCGTAGCTGTCGAAGATGTTGCTGATGAGGCCCGAGCCGCGCGTCAGGTTCAGGAATTCGTTCGTGAAGCCGATCAGGCCGCGCGCCGGAATGCGGTATTCGAGGCGCACGCGGCCACGACCGTCCGGTTCCATGTTGACGAGCTCGCCCTTGCGCTCGCCCAGAGCCTGCATCACGCCGCCCTGGTGGCCTTCCTCGATGTCGGCCGTCACGAGCTCGATGGGCTCGTGGCGCTCGCCATTGATTTCGCGGAACACCACGCGCGGCTTCGACACGGCCATTTCGTAGCCTTCGCGGCGCATGTTCTCCAGCAGGATGGTCAGGTGCAGTTCACCACGGCCCATCACTTCGAACACGCCTTCCTCGCTGGTCTCGTTCACGCGCAGCGCGACGTTGTGCTGCAGTTCCTTCTGCAGGCGGTCCCAGATCTGGCGGCTGGTGACGAACTTGCCTTCGCGGCCGGCCAGCGGGCTGGTGTTGACGCAGAAGTTCATCGTCAGCGTCGGCTCGTCGACCTTCAGCATCGGCAGCGGTGCCGGGTTGGCCGGGTCGGTGATGGTGACGCCGATGCCGACGTCGGCAATGCCGTTGATCAGCACGATCTCGCCCGGGCCGGCTTCCGTGGCCTGCACGCGGTCCAGGCCCTGGAAGGTCAGCACCTGGTTCACGCGGCCCTTGATGGTCTTGCCGTCCGGACCTTCCATGACCAGCACGTCCATCATGGGCTTGAGCGTGCCCTGGCTGATGCGGCCCACGCCGATGCGGCCGACGAAGGTCGAGAAGTCGAGCGCCGAAATCTGCAGCTGCAGCGGCGCGGCCGGGTCACCCTTCTGCGAGGGCACGTGCTTCAGGATGGTGTCGAACAGGGCCGACATGTCGGGGCCCCACTGCTCGCCCTGCGCGCCCTCTTCCATCGAGGACCAGCCGTTGATGCCCGAGGCGTACACCACCGGGAAGTCGAGCTGTTCGTCGGTCGCGCCGAGCTTGTCGAACAGGTCGAAGGCGGCGTTGACGACCTTGTCGGGGTTGGCGCCCGGCTTGTCGACCTTGTTCACCACGACGATGGGCTTCAGGCCCAGCGCCAGCGCCTTCTTGGTCACGAAGCGGGTCTGCGGCATCGGGCCTTCCTGGGCGTCGATGAGCAGCAGCACGCCGTCGACCATCGAGAGCGCGCGCTCCACCTCGCCGCCGAAGTCCGCGTGGCCGGGGGTGTCGACGATGTTGATGTGGGTGCCCTTCCAGCTCACGGCGCAGTTCTTGGCCAGGATGGTGATGCCGCGTTCCTTTTCGATGGCGTTGTTGTCCATCACGGTGTCGACCACCTTCTCGTGCTCGGCGAAGGTGCCCGACTGGCGCAGCAACTGGTCGACCATCGTGGTCTTGCCATGGTCAACGTGGGCAATGATGGCGATATTGCGGATTTGCTTGGTACTCATGGTGTCGCTTCGGTCTGTTGTGCGTTCAAAAGAATTTGCTGGATTTCGATGGGGTTCAGCAAGCGCCCCGGAATCAGTTCGCCGGCAGTCACATGGGCCGTGCCCAGGAACGCCTGCGGCTCGGTGCCGAACACGGCCACCTCGTCGGCATCGGCCCAGGCACCGCGGCGGCGCAGGCCCGAAAGAAAGCGTGCCGCATCTTCCGTGCCCAGCGTGACGCGGCTGTGGCCGCCCACGAGCGCCTCGGCCGGCAGCAGCCGCGCCAGGCGCGCTTCCTCGTCCATGGCCTCCAGAGCCTCGATCGTGACGCACTGCGCCTCGACGAAGCCGCCGGTGGCGATGCGACGCAGCGAGGTCAGGTGCGCGCCGCAGCCGAGCGCCTCGCCGATGTCCTCGCCGAGGGTGCGGATGTAGGTGCCCTTGCTCACGGAGGCAAGGATGCGGATGGTGTCTTCGCCGATCGCGCGGACTTCGAGCTTGTGGATCACCACGTCGCGCGGAGCCCGTTCGACCTCCACGCCTTCCCGCGCGTACTCGTACAGGGCCTTGCCGTCCTTCTTGAGCGCGCTGTGCATCGGAGGGATCTGGCGGATCGGGCCGGTGAACTGCGCCTCGACGCGCGCCAGGTCTTCAGGCGTGACTTGCACAGGTCGCTCGGAAATCACCTCGCCCTCGGCATCGCCGGTGGCCGTCTTCACGCCCAGGCGGGCCGTGGCCTCGTAGGTCTTGTCGGCATCCAGGTGGAGCTGGCTGAACTTGGTGGCGGCGCCGAAGCAAAGCGGCAGGACGCCGGTGGCCAGCGGATCGAGCGTGCCGGTGTGGCCCGCCTTTTCGGCGCGCAGCAACCACTTGGCCTTCTGCAAGGCCTGGTTGCTGGAGAACCCCAGCGGCTTGTCGAGCAACAACACCCCATGCACAGGGCGCCGCTGCACCCTTGTGCGTGGCGCGTTCATGGCTAGTCGTCTTTCGAGCGCGAAGCGACGGCTTGTGCGATGAGCGCGTTCATGTCGGCCGCACGCTCGGTGGTGCGGTCGAACACGAAGTGCAACGTGGGCACGGTGTGGATGTGCAGGCGCTTGAACAGGCCGTTGCGCAGGAAACCCGCGGCCTGGTTCAGCGCCTCGGTCGTCTCGGCCACGTCGCCCGTCAGCAGGCTGAAGAAGACCTTCGCATGCGCATAGTCGGGCGTGACCTCGACGGCCTGGAGCGTGACCATGCCCACGCGCGGGTCCTTCAACTCGCGCGCGATCAACTCCGTCAGATCACGCTGGATCTGGTCGGCGACCTTGAAGGCGCGGTTGGGCGTGGCTGCTTTCTTCTTGGGCATGGACAGCGGTGCTCCGTACGCTTCTTACAGCGTACGCGCGATCTCCTTGATTTCGAAGAACTCGAGCTGGTCGCCCTCTTTGATGTCGTTGAAGTTCTTGAGCTTGATACCGCACTCGAAACCTTCGCGGACTTCGCGCACATCGTCCTTCAGACGCTTGAGCGAGTCGATCTCGCCGGTGTAGATCACCACGTTGTCGCGCAGCAGGCGGAAATGCGCGCTGCGGTTGACCGAACCCGAGGTGATGTACGAACCCGCGACCGTACCGATCTTCGAGGCCACGAACACCGTGCGGATCTCGGCCGAGCCGATGATTTCCTCGCGGCGCTCCGGCGCCAGCATGCCCGACATCGCGACCTTGATCTCGTCCACGGCGTCGTAAATGATGCTGTAGTAGTTCAGCTGCACGCCGTTGTTCTCGGCCAGCTTGCGCGCACCGGCATCGGCACGCACGTTGAAGCCGATCACGACCGCCTTCGAGGCGATGGCGAGGTTGACGTCGCTTTCGCTGATGCCGCCCACGCCGGCGTAGACCACCTGCACCTTGACCTCGTCCGTCGCCAGCTTGAGCAGCGACTGGGCCAGCGCTTCCTGCGAGCCCTGCACGTCGGCCTTGATGATGATGCGCAGCGTCTGAACTTCGCCCGCCGACAGGTCGGTGAACATGTTCTGCAGGTTCGCGGCCTGGGCCTTCGCCAGCTTGGTGTTGCGGAACTTGCCGGCACGGTAGGTGGCGATTTCGCGCGCACGGCGCTCGTCGCCCATCACCATGAACTCGTCGCCGGCCTGCGGCACTTCGGTCAGGCCCTGGATCTCGACCGGAATCGACGGACCCGCGGACTTGGTCGCGCGGCCGTCTTCGTCCAGCATGGCGCGAACGCGGCCATAGGTCGAGCCGGCCAGCACCACGTCGCCGGTCTTGAGCGTGCCGGACTGCACCAGCACGGTCGCGACCGGGCCGCGGCCCTTGTCGAGCTGGGCTTCGATGACCAGGCCCTTGGCGGCGGCATCCACTGGCGCCTTGAGTTCCAGCACTTCGGCCTGCAGCAGCACCTGCTCGAGCAGGTCGTCGATGCCCTGGCCGGTCTTGGCTGACACGCCGACGAACGGAACGTCGCCGCCGTACTCTTCGGGCACGACCTCTTCCGCCACCAGTTCCTGCTTCACGCGGTCCAGGTTGGCATCGGGCTTGTCGATCTTGTTGATCGCAACCACGATCGGCACACCAGCCGCCTTCGCGTGCTTGATTGCTTCCTTGGTCTGGGGCATGACGCCGTCGTCGGCCGCCACCACCAGGATCACGATGTCGGTAGCCTGCGCACCGCGGGCACGCATGGCCGTGAAGGCCTCGTGACCCGGGGTATCGAGGAACGACACCATGCCGCGCTCGGTTTCCACATGGTAGGCACCGATGTGCTGCGTGATGCCGCCGGCTTCGCCCGCGGCGACCTTGGCGCGGCGGATGTAGTCCAGCAGCGAGGTCTTGCCGTGGTCGACGTGACCCATGACGGTCACGACCGGAGCGCGCGGCAGCGCCTCGGCGATCTGCGCCGACACGTCCTCGTCGGTGAAGGCTTCGGGATCGTCCAGCGCGGCAACCACCGCGTTGTGGCCCATTTCCTCCACCAGGATCATCGCGGTGTCCTGGTCGAGCGACTGGTTGATGGTCGCCATCTGGCCCAGCTTCATCAGCTGCTTGATGACTTCCTGCGCCTTGACGGCCATCTTGTGGGCCAGTTCGGCCACCGTGATGGTTTCGGGCACATGCACTTCGAGAACGCGTGCCTCGACCGGTGCGGCCGGCACGTGCTGCTCTTCATGGCCTCCACGGTCGTTGCCACGGCGGCCGCGCGGACCACCGCGCCAGTTGCCCCGGCCGACGCCACCGCTGGCGTCGCCGCGGGTCTTGATTTCCTTCTTCTTGGCAGGATCGCCAGCCCAGCTCGACGAGAGCTTCGCGGACTTGACTTCCTTGCCGGCGCCGGGCGCAGCGGGTGCTGCTGCGGCACCAGGAGCCGCAGGTGCGCCCGCGCGTGCCGCCGGAGCGGTAGGCTTGTGCAGCGTGCCCTTGACGCCGGCCTTCTCGGCTTGCGGCTTCTCGGGCGCCTTGTGCGGCACCAGCACGCGGGCCGGTGCGTTCATCATGGCGCGGATGGCCTCGGCTTCCGCCAGGGCCTTGCGGCGGCGTTCGTCCAGATCGCGGGCGCGCGCGGCTTCCTCGTCGGCGCGGGCCTTCGATTCGGCTGCGGCCTTGGCCTTCGCGTCTTCCTTGGCCTGGGCAGCGGCGGCTTGTGCGGCGAGCTTGCTGCTGTCGGCTTCCGCCTTCTCTTTTTCCTTCTGCTCGGCAGCTGCCGCGGCCACGGCGGGCGCGGGAGCAGCAGCCGGCTTTGCGGCGGCGGCAGCGGCTGCCGCGGCGGCAGCCTTCTTCTCCGCTGCCTCGGCGGCGGCGCGCGCGGCTTCCTGCTCGGCCTTTTCAGCCTTCTCGGCCTGCTCGCGCTCGCGGGCTTCAGCTTCCTCGCGCTGGCGGCGCTTTTCGGCCAGCTCTTCTTCCTGGCGACGGATCAGCTCGGCCTGGCGGCGCGCTTCTTCCTCGCGGCGGGCCAGTTCGGCCTCGTCGATCCGGGGTGCAGCCGGAGCCGCGGCGGGCGCCTCGACAGCGGCTTGCGCCGGCTCGGAGGCCGCGGCCAGGTGGCCGTCATCGCGCTGGATGAAGGTGCGCTTCTTGCGCACCTCGACCTGGATGGTGCGGGCGCGACCGGTGGAGTCGGCCTGCTTGATCTCGCTGGTCGACTTCTTGGTCAGCGTGATCTTCTTGCGCTCGGGCTCGACAGTGCCGTGGCTGGCCTTCAGGTGGCCGAGCAGGCGCTGCTTGTCTGCCTCGGTGAGTGCATCGGTGACGGCCGCCTTGGGCACGCCTGCGCTCTTGAGCTGGTCAAGCAAGGTTTCGGGAGTCTTCTTGAGCTCGTTCGCGAACTCGGCGACAGTGGTACTGGACATATTGGTTTCGTGCCTCCATGACCATCACTCTTGGCCGGCGAACCAGTGTTCGCGGGCCTTCAAGATGAGGGCTTTGGCGTCATCGGCGCTCTGGCCGGTGATCTCGGTGAGTTCATCGACCGCGAGGTCGGCAAGGTCGTCACGGGTATTCACGCCCGCTTCGTGCAGCTTGGGAATCAGCTCGGGGTCCAGGCCCTCGAGGTCGCGCAGGTCCTGCGACACCGCGGACTGCGTCTCGACGCCTTCTTCCTTGGCGATTTCCATGGTCAGCAGCGCATCCTTGGCACGGGCGCGCAGCTCGTTGATGGTGTCTTCGTCGAAGGCCTCGATCTCCAGCATTTCGGAGATCGGCACATAGGCCACTTCCTCGAGGCTGTTGAAGCCTTCCGAAATGAGGATATCGGCGATTTCCTCGTCGACGTCGAGCTTCTCCATGAACAGCTTGCGGCTGGCGTCGGTTTCGCTCGCCTGCTTCTGGGCCGACTCGTTGGCGTCCATGATGTTGATCTTCCAGCCGGTGAGGTCGGAAGCCAGGCGCACGTTCTGGCCGCCGCGGCCGATGGCGATGGCGAGGTTTTCCTCGTCGACCACCACGTCCATGGCGTGCTTTTCCTCGTCGACCACGATCGACGACACGTTGGCCGGAGCCAGCGCACCGATCACGAACTGGGCGGGGTCTTCGCTCCATAGGACGATGTCCACGCGCTCGCCGGCGAGCTCGTTCGTCACGGCGTTGACGCGCGTGCCGCGCACGCCGACGCAGGTGCCGATCGGGTCGACACGTTTGTCGTGCGAGAGCACTGCGATCTTGGCGCGCGAACCGGGGTCGCGGGCGCAGCTCTTGATTTCGAGCAGGCCCTGCTCGATCTCGGGCACTTCCTGGCGGAACAGCTCGATCATGAACTCGGGAGCCGAGCGCGACAGGATGATCGGCGCGCCGCGCAGCGTCAGGTCGACTTCCATGATCATGGCGCGCACGCGGTCGCCGTTGCGCAGGTTTTCCTTGGCGATCATCTCGCTGCGGCGCAGGCGGCCTTCGACGCGACCGGCCTCGACGATGATGTCGCCCTTGTCCAGGCGCTTGACGGTGCCCACGAAGATCTTGTCGCCGCGCGACATGAAGTCGTTGAGCAGCATCTCGCGTTCTGCGTCGCGGATCTTCTGCAGGATGACCTGCTTCGCGGCCATGGCGCCGATGCGGCCGATGGGCACGGAGTCGACAGCTTCCTCGATGTACTCGCCGACCTCGATGTCGGGCATTTCTTCCTTGGCTTCGAAGAGCAGGATTTCCTGGTCGGGCAGCTGCAGGCCGGCCTCGTCAGGCACGACGTGCCAGCGGCGGAAGGTTTCGTAATCGCCGCTGTCGCGATCGACCGAGACGCGGATGTCCACATCGCCCTGATGGAGCTTCTTGGTGGCCTGCGCCAGCGCGGACTCGACCGCGCCGAAGACCACGTCGCGCTCGACGTTCTTCTCGCGCGAGATCGCATCCACCAACATCAACATTTCGCGATTCATGCCACCACTCCTCTGGTCAGTCCGGAACCTGCGTTCCGTCGTCAATATCCGAAAAACCCGGCTGGGTTTTGGCCTTGCGGCCCTTGAAATCCACAATTGGCGCGAGCCGCGCCTCGCGCAGCTCGTCCAGCACGAAGCCGAGCGCCTGCAGCGTGGCTGGCGCGCGCTTCTTGCTCACTTTTTGACCCGGCTTGGGCTCCGGCGCATCACTCCAGACGATCTGCCAGCCCGGGGCGCCGGCGCCCTCTACCTGTGCGGCCCGCTCCAGCGTGCCGCGAAATTTCTTGCGGTTGGCCGCCACCTGGCCAGCCGCCGCGGCGCCCATTGGCGCCTTGAGCGTGATGTCGATCACCTCGCCCGCGAAACGTTCGAAATCCTGCTCATTGCGCAGCGGGCGGTCAATACCCGGCGAGGACACCTCGAGCCGCTTGTAATCGACGCCGTCGACCTCGAGCGCGAATTGCAGCTGGCGCGTCACCTTTTCGCAGTCCTCGACCGTGACGAAAGGTTCCGGCAGGCCAGCGGCCGCAGCTTCGGAGGTGGGGGCTTCCCAGGGCAAATCAATCGTCACGCGCAGCAGTCCCCCGGCCGAACGCTCGATCTCGACCAGGTCGTAGCCGAGGCCGGCCACGGTTTGTTCCACTATTTGCTGCAATGCCACGTGTTCGAAAGCGCCTTTTAAATGCCCGGCCCTGCCATCCGCCCGCCACGGATGCCAGATAGCCATGAATGAATGCCTGGAATGGATGGACCAAAAAAAACGGGCGGTTGGTACCCGCCCGTTTGGTCGTGAGCCTCGAATTATATGCTATTTGTGCAATTAATGAAGGGCCTTTGGGTGCCGGAACGCGCTATTGCGGCGCCGGCACGGCCGCGCGGCGCGATTTGAACCAGACGAACGCAAAAAGCACTGCCCCGAGCGCCAATGCCGCTGCCGCAACCAGCAGCGGCAATTGGAAAGACCCGGTCCGCTGGGCCAACGGAGCAGCAAACAGCGGCCCGACGATCTGCCCCACCCCGTAGGAAGCCGTCGCATAGCCAATCAGCCCCGCTGCAGCATTGCCCCTGAGCCGACGCGCATCCCGCATCGCGAAAAGAGTGATGGCGGTGAATGGCATGCCCAGCAGCAGGCTGCCGAGAGCGAATCCGGCAATGCTCGGCCACGCCACCGACAGCACGACGCCCAGCGCCTGCAAAGCGTAGGCGACCGCCAGCAGCAGCCGGTTGTCCCAATGCGTCGGAGCGCGGGCTCCGATCAACGCACCGGGAATGATGGCCACCCCGAACAGCGGCCAGAAGAAATCCGGCCAGGACGACCCCGGAAGCGCCTGCCGGGCGATCACCGGCAGGAACGTGGCGGTGATGATGTAGCCGAATCCCGCCAGCCCGTAGAGCGCGACAAGCCAGATCGCATCGCTGCGGTCGTCCGGTCCAGCGACGCGCGCCGCGGCAGCAGGCGCCGGAGCCGCGGTACCGCCGGCCTTCGCCAGTTCGCCATCGTCGAACACCTTCCATATCACCGCGATCAGCACCAGCGCGAGAACGCCCAGGCCGATCCAGCCAGCCTCCGAGCCCCACCGCCCCAAAGCGCCGCCCAGCAGCCCCGTCATGGCGATACCGATTCCCGGCCCGGTGTAGATCACCCCGGCCAGCGCCGGCGCGTTCGTCTCTGCCAGCCGGCGCAGCCCCCAGCCCGAGGCGAAGACGAAGACCCAGGCGCTCATCACGCCCGCCGCCGTGCGCAGCACGCCCCAGCTCGTGAAGCTGTGCAGCAGCCCCATGCCGACCAGCAGCGCCGCCGTGGCCAGCAGCCCGCCCCGCACCATGCTCGACGCCTTGATTCCGATCGCCGCGCAACTCACCGCCCCGAGGAAGTAGCCCAGGTAGTTGAGCGAAGCCAGCAATCCGCCCGCCGCCAACTCCAGCTTTCCCTCATGCAGCATGATGGGCAGCATCGGCGTGAAGGCAAAGCGCCCCAGGCCCATCGCCACCGCGAGGGTGACCATGCAGGCCAGCGCCGCGCGCCAGGCGCCGCGCCGGTCGCGTCCGATTTCCGACATCTTTCTTGCAGTCTCCGTCTTATTCCAGCAGCGCCGCAGCCACCAGCTTCTTCGTATAGGGGTGCTCGGGCGCATCGAGCACACGCTCGACCGGCCCGGTCTCGAGGATGGCCCCGTCCTTCATCACGATGACGTTGTGCGCCATCGCGCGGATCACCTCCACGTCGTGCGTGATCAGCAGGTAGCCCAGGCCTCGCTCGCGCTGCAGCCGCTGCAGCAGTCCCAGCACCTGCTTCTGGATCGTGACGTCGAGCGCGCTGGTGGGCTCGTCGAGCACCAGCAGCTGCGGATCGACGATCAGCGCCCGGGCGATCGCCAGCCGCTGCCGCTGCCCGCCCGAGAACTCGTGCGGATAGCGCTCGAGCAGCGACGGAAACTGCGTCTCCGTCAACCCCACGTCGGCCAGAGCGGCCAGCGCGCGCGTCCGCCGTGCCTCCACGCCGAGCTCCGGCGCATGCACGCGCAGCCCCTCGCCCACGATCTGCTCCACCGTCATGCGCGGCGAGAGCGACGAGAACGGGTCCTGGAACACCACCTGCATCACCCGACGCAGGCCCAGATCGGAGGCGCGATCGACCGCCCAGCCCTTGCCCGCCACCTTCAGCGCACCCTGGTGCTTCAGCAGCCCGAGCGCCGCCAACGCGAGCGTCGACTTGCCCGAGCCCGACTCGCCGACCACGCCCAATGTCTCGCCGGGCGCGATGCGGAAATCGGCCCCCTGCACCGCCACGAACTCGCCCTTGCCGAACCAGCCTGCAAAGCCCGGCTTGGGCACCGGATAGCTCACGCGCAAGGCCTTGGCCTCTATCAACGGCGCCGCGCCGGAACCCGCCGCCACCGCCGCGACATCGCGCTCCGGATGGCTGTCGATCAGCTTGCGCGTGTAGGGATGCTGCGGCGCCTCGAACACCGACGCCACCGCGCCGTGCTCGACGATGTGGCCGCTTTCCATGACCACCACGCGGTCGGCGAAGCGCCGGACCAGGTTCAGGTCGTGCGTGATGAGCAGCACCGCCATGCCGTGCTTGTGCTGCAGGTCGGCCAGCAGGTCGAGGATCTGCGCGCGCACGGTCACGTCGAGCGCGGTGGTCGGCTCATCGGCCAGCAGCAGGCGCGGCTTGCAGGCGAGCGCCATGGCGATCATCGCCCGCTGGCGCTGCCCGCCCGAGAGCTGGTGCGGAAACGCCCTCGCCCGCCGTGCCGGCTCTGGAATGCCGGTGTCGGCCAGCAGCTGAACGGCAGCCGCCTGCGCAGAGCGCTTCGACAGCCCCTCGTGCAGTTCGAGCACCTCGGCGATCTGGTCACCGACGGTGTAGAGCGCGTTCAGCGCAGTCATCGGCTCCTGGAAGATCATCGCGATCTCCTTGCCCCGGATGCCGCGCAGCTCGCGCTCGGGAATCGACAGCAGGTCGCGCGGCCCCTGCTGCTTCTGCCCGCTCTGGCCGTTGCCGAAAAGCCGGGCCGCACCGGAAAGATCGGCGTTCTGCACCAGCCGCAGCAGCGACAGCGCGGTGACGGTCTTGCCCGAGCCCGATTCGCCGACGAGCGCGAGCTTTTCGCCGGCGGCCATCTGGAAGTCGATGCCGTGCACGACCTCCTTGCCGCCGAAAGCGACGCGCAGGTTCTTCACGTCGAGCAAGGATTGACTGGGTACGGTGCTCATCACTTGTCGGCCTTCCGCGGATCGAGCGCGTCGCGCAGGGCGTCGCCCATGAAGGTCAGCAGCATGAGCGTGACGACCAGCACGCCGAAAGTGGAGATCGAGATCCACCAGGCGTCGATGTTGGCCTTGCCCTGGCCGAGCAACTCGCCGAGCGATGGCGTACCCGGCGGCACGCCCAGCCCCAGGAAATCGAGCGAAGTCAGCGCCAGGATGGCCGCGCTCATCCGGAACGGCAGGAAGGTGACGACAGGCACCATGCTGTTGGGCAGGATGTGGCGCCACATGATCTGCAGATTGCCTACGCCCAGGGCGCGGGCTGCGCGCACGTAGTCCATCTGTCGGTTGCGCAGGAACTCGGCGCGCACGTAGTCGGCCAGGCCCATCCAGCCGAACAGGCTCAGCAGGATGAGCAGCAGCGCAACACTGGGCGCAAAGATGGCACTGAAGATGATCAGCAGGTAGAGCTCCGGCATCGACCCCCATATTTCGATGAAGCGCTGGAATGCGAGGTCGATCCTGCCCGCGAAATAGCCCTGCACTGCCCCCGCAGCAACGCCCAGCACCGTACCGATGGCAGTGAGCGCCAAGCCGAAAAGTACGCTTACGCGAAACCCGTAGATCAGCTGGGCCAGCAGATCGCGGCCCCGATCGTCCGTGCCCAGCAGGTTGTCCCAACTCGGCGCGGCGGGGCTGGGCGATTTCGCGAAGTAGTTCAGCGTCTTGGGGCCGTACGGATTGAGCGCGTAGATCGCCCAGTTGTCGCCCTGGGTGATGCGATCCTTGATGAACGGGTCGAGGTAGTCGGCCGGCGTTTCGAAGTCGCCCCCGAAGGTCTTCTCGGAATAGTCGCGCAGCACCGGGAAATAGGTGCGGCCCTCATAACGCAGGACCAGCGGCTTGTCGGTCGATAGAACTTCCGCAAAGAGGCTCAGAACCACCATCGTGGCGAAGATCACCAGACTCCAGAAGCCGAGCCGATTGCGCTTGAAGCGCAGCCAGGCGCGCTGTCCCGGCGAGGTATGGGTAGGCTTGGCTGCAATCTCAGCCCTGGGCGCCTCGCCAGCGCCAACAATGGCGCCATCAGTCGAACTTGACACGCGGATCCACCAGGACGTAACAGAGATCGGAAATCAGCTTGGCGAACAAGCCGATCAGCGTAAAGAGGAACAACGTGCCGAGCACGACGGGGTAGTCCCGGCGGATCACGCTTTCATAGCCCAGCAGGCCCAGGCCATCGAGGGAGAACAGCGTCTCGATCAGCAGCGAGCCCGCAAAGAACGCGCCGATGAACGCCGAAGGCAGGCCCGTGATGATCGGGATCAGCGCGTTGCGGAACACGTGCTTCCAGAGCACCTGCTTCTCGCCCAACCCCTTGGCACGCGCGGTAAGCACGTATTGCTTGCGGATCTCTTCCAGGAACGCGTTCTTCGTGAGCATGGCCGTCACCGCGAAGCTGCCGAGCACCATGGCGGTCACCGGCAAGGTGATATGCCAGAGATAGTCGACGATCCGGGCGCCCCAGCCGAGCTCGTCCCAGTCGGCCGAGGTCAGCCCCCGCAGCGGAAACCACTGCAGGTGTCCGCCAAACACTACCAGCAGCGCCACCCCGAGCACGAAGCCCGGAATGGCATAGCCGATGAGCACGATTAGGGTGCTGATCAGATCGAAGCGCGTACCAGCCCTGACCGCCTTCGCAACTCCCAATGGCACCGCCACGCCGTAGCTGATGAGAAAAGTCCACAAGCCCAGGCTGATCGATACGGGCAGCTTCTCCAGGATCAGGGTCCAGACGTCCTTGTTCTGGAAGAAGCTCTTGCCCAGGTCGAAGCGCGCGAACTGCCCGAGCATGAGGAAGAGCCGCTCGTGCGGTGGCTTGTCGAAGCCATAGAGCGCCTTGATCTGCTCCAGCCGCTTCGGATCCACGCCCTGGTTGCCGCGGTAGCTGCCGCCACCCGATTCGAAGCCCCCGCCGCCACGCCCAGCGGTCTTGGCCTCGGCAAGGTATTGCTCGACCGGCCCGCCGGGCACGAACTGGATCACGAGGAAGGTCACCAGCAGCACGCCGAGCAGCGTCGGTACGAACAGCAGCAGGCGCTTGAGGACATAGGAGAGCACGGCCGTTTCCTTCTTTTCGCTTTTTCTCTGATGCTTCTAGGGCTTGCGCGGAGGCATCCTGGCCCACCAAGTACTCATGACCCAATCCTCGCCACCCGCGTAGGGCGGCATGGGCGACTTGAACACCAGCCGCCAGTCGTTGTAGACGATGCGGTGCGAAGTCAACGTCCACTGGGGAATCAGGTAGTGGCTGTGCATGATCACCCGGTCGAGCGCCTTGCAGGCCGGGATCAGTTCGGCCTTGGTATCGGCGTCGACGATGTCCTTGAGCAGCGCGTCGACGGCTGGCGTCGACACGCCCATGAAGTTGCCCGAGCTCTCCGTCTTGGCCGCCTTGCTCCCGAAGATCTCGAGCAGCTGCTGGCCCGGGTTGTTGGTGCCCTGGAAATTGATGGTCGTGATGTCGAAGTCGAAGCGGTCGAGCCGTTCCTGGTAGAGCGCGAAGTCGGCAGTGACGAAGTTGAGCTTGATGCCCAGCTTCTCGAGGTTGCGAACCCACGGCGATACGGTGCGCACGCCACCTTCCTTGCTGTCCAGGTATTCGAGCGCCATCGCCTCGCCTTTGGCATTGCGCAGCGCACCGTCGCGATACTCCCACCCGGCCTGCTTCAGCAGGTCTCGTGCGTGACGGAGGTTGTTTCGCAGCGAATGGCCTTCGCCCTCGGTGACAGGCGGCGTGTACATCGGACCGAAGCTGGCATCGGGAATCTTGCCGCGCCAAGGCTCCAGCAACGCCTTTTCTTGGGGCGACGGCAACCCCTGTGCCTCGCAGTCGGTGTTACCGAACAGATCCTTCACGCGTGGATAGCCGTTGTAGAACATCTGCCGGTTCATCCACTCGTAGTCGAGGGCCAGCCCGAGCGCCTCGCGCACGCGCGGGTCGCTGAGCTTGTCCCGCCGGGTGTTGAGCACGTAACTCTGAAAGCCCGCTGGCTTCTTGTGCGGAAACTCCCGCTTGACCAGCTCGCCGCTGCTGAAGCGCCTGCCATAGACCCGGCGCGCCCAGTCTCCCGCCGAATAGAAGCTCATCATGTCGAACTCACCGGCCTTCAGGGCTTCGAGACGGGCGGCGTTGTCCTTGTAGATCTTGACGGTGATCCGGTCGAAATTGTGCGAGCCGCGGTTGACTGGCAGGTCGCGTCCCCAGTAGTTGGGATCGCGCACGTAGGTGATGTCCTTGCCGAAGCGCACCGGCCCGATCTTGTAGGCGCCGCTGCCGATTGGAATGTCCATCACGACCTGGTCGAAGGGCTTGGCCTTCCCGTTCTCTACGCCCCAGGCACGGCTGAAGACAGGCAGAGCGCCGACGATCAGCGGCAGCTCGCGATTGATGGTCTTGAAGCGGAAGCGGATGGTGCGTGCATCGACCACGTCCGCACCGTCCACTTCCTGCAAAAGCGTCTTGTAGCTCGGCGAGGTATAGGGACCGATGAGCGTTTCGTAGGTGTACTTCACGTCGGCCGCCTCGACCGGCATGCCGTTGTGGAACTTCGCCTCGGGCCGCAGCCGGAAAGTGACGCTGCGGCGATCGGGGGCCACGGTCACGTCTTCGGCCAGCAGGCCGTAGCCCGATCCTGTCTCGTCCATCGCGCCGGCCAGCAGCGTGTCGAACATCAGGTTGTCGAGGTAGGCCGGCGCAGTGCCTTTGATGGTGAAGGGGTTGTACTTGTCGAAGGTGGATACACGCAGGCTGCTCACCAACCTCAGCTCGCCCCCCTTGGGCGCGGCCGGATCGACGTAGTCGAACGCCTTGAAGCCGGGGGGGTACTTGAGATCATCCCAGAGCGCGTAACCATGCACAGCCCAAGCGGGAGCCGCACACACCAACAACCACCAGACCCGGAGAAACCGCATGCGAGAATTCTGCCCAAGATTTTCACAAGGCAACCTCATGGGCTTTCTTTCGGGCAAGAAACTGCTGATCACCGGTGTACTGAGCAATCGCTCCATTGCTTATGGCATTGCCAAGGCCTGTCACGACCAGGGCGCGGAGCTCGCCTTCAGCTATGTCGGCGAGCGATTCAAGGACCGTATCACCGAATATGCCGCAGACTTCGGCTCGAAGCTGATTTTCGATTGCGACGTGAGCGACGATGCGCAGATCGACAAGCTCTTCGCCGACCTCGCCCAGGCCTGGCCCAGGTTCGACGGCTTCGTGCACAGCATCGGCTTCGCGCCGCGCGAGGCCATCGCGGGCGACTTCCTGGACGGGCTCTCGCGCGAGGGCTTCAAGGTCGCGCACGACATCAGTGCATACAGCTTCCCGGCCATGGCCAAGGCGGCCCTGCCCTACCTCAACGACAAGTCGGCCCTGCTCACGCTGACCTACCTGGGCGCCGAACGCGCCCTGCCCAACTACAACACCATGGGCCTGGCGAAGGCCTCGCTCGAAGCCTCTGTGCGCTACACGGCCGCCTCGCTCGGCCCGAAGGGCATGCGCGTCAACGGCATCAGCGCCGGCCCGATCAAGACGCTGGCTGCCAGCGGCATCAAGGGCTTCGGCAAGATGCTGGCGGCCGTGGCCGACGCGTCGCCGATCCGCCGCAACGTGACCATCGAGGAAGTCGGCAACGTGGCCGCCTTCCTGCTGAGCGACCTGGCCAGCGGCGTGACCGCCGAGATCACCTACGTGGACGGCGGCTTCAGCAACGTGGTCGGCGGAATGGCCGAGTAACCCGCCGGCCCCCATGACGACAGGGCCGCTCAAGCGGCCTTTTTTCGCTATTCATTTCATAGCAACGTGCTGAACCGCCGTTCCCTGCTGCTCGCCGTTTTCGGCCTGGCCATCGCGCCGGCGGCACTCGCGCGCGAGCCCGCGCCGTCGCTGATGCTGGCCGAGACGTACCGCCGCGGCATGTCGCTGGCGGACTACTGGGTCAGCGAGAAGTACGACGGCGTGCGCGCCTACTGGGACGGCCGGCAACTATGGACGCGCGGCGGCGAACGGATCGTCGCCCCGGCGTGGTTCACCGCCGCGCTGCCGAAGCAGCCGCTCGACGGCGAACTCTGGGCCGGCCGGGGCCGGTTCTCGCACGCGGTGTCGACGGCGCGCAACCAGACGCCCAACGACATCGCGTGGCACGAGATGCGCTTCATGGCGTTCGACCTGCCCGCCCAGCCCGGCGACTTCACGACGCGGCTCGCAGCCCTGCGCAAACTGCTGCCCATCACCGATGCGCCGTGGGTGGTGCCGGTGCCGCAGGAGCGCGCGACCACGCACGAGGCGCTGCAGGCATTGCTCGACAAGACGGTGAAGATGGGTGGCGAAGGCCTGATGCTCCACCGCGGCGCTTCGCTCTACAAGGGCGAGCGCAGCAACGACCTGCTGAAGGTCAAGCCCTACGAGGACGCCGAAGCCCGGGTGATCGAGCACGTGCCCGGCAAGGGCAGGCACAGCGCCAGGCTCGGCGCGCTGGTGGTCGAGACGCCCGACGGCAAGCGCTTCAGGCTGGGTACGGGCTTCACCGATGCGCAGCGGGAGAACCCGCCCGCCATCGGCAGTTGGGTGACCTACCGATACAACGGCACCACGGCCAAGGGCCTGCCCCGCTTCGCGCGCTTCATGCGGGTGCGCGAGGGCTGAGTGGCCGGCCGGTGGTCCGGCCCCCAGCCCGCTTCTGCTGCCCGTTACTTCGCTTCCTTGACGCAGTCCGCGTAGTAGCGCTTGCGGCCCGTTTCGTCGACGCGCGCCACGAGGCCGTGGATGTCGGTCTCGAAGCCCGGGCACTGCGTGTTGAACTCGCGCGAGAACTTGAGGTAGTCGACGATCTTCTTGTTGAACACCTCGCCCGGGATCAGCAGCGGAATACCCGGCGGGTACGGCGTGATCAGGCTGGTGGTGATGCGGCCTTCGAGGTCGTCGATTTCCACGCGCTCGGTCTTGCGGTGCGCGATGTGTGCGAAGGCGTCGCTGGGCTTCATGGCCGGCGTCAGGTCGCTCAGGTACATCTCGGTCGTGAGGCGGGCCACGTCGTAGCGCGCGTACAGCTGGTGGATGTGGTGGCACAGGTCGCGCAGGCCCAGGCGCTCGTAGCCGGGGTGCTGCTGGCAGAACTCGGGCAGGATGCGCCACATCGGCTGGTTGCGCGCGTAGTCGTCCTTGAACTGCTGCAGCGCCGTCAGCAGCGTGTTCCAGCGGCCCTTGGTGATGCCGATGGTGAACATGATGAAGAAGCTGTAGAGGCCCGTCTTCTCCACGATCACGCCATGCTCGGCGAGGAACTTGGTCACCACGCTGGCCGGGATGCCGGTCTCGGCGAAGTTGCCCTCGAGGTCGAGGCCCGGCGTGACGATGGTCGACTTGATCGGGTCGAGCATGTTGAAGCCGTCGGCCAGTTCGCCGAAGCCGTGCCAGTTGCGCTGCGAGTTCTTGCCCTTTCCGGTCTTCGGCTGGCCATTCTTCTCGCCATGCATGATCCAGTCTTCGGCACGGCCGATGCCCTCTTCGACGAGCTTCTCGGGACCCCAGACCTTGAACCACCACTCGTCCTTGCCGAACTCCTCCTCGACCTTGCGCATGGCACGGCGGAAGTCCAGCGCCTCGAGGATGCTCTCCTCCACCAGCGCGGTGCCGCCGGGCGGCTCCATCATGGCGGCGGCCACGTCGCAGCTCGCGATGATCGCGTACTGCGGGCTGGTCGACGAGTGCATCAGGTAGGCCTCGTTGAAGAGGTCGCGGTCGAGCTGGCGGTTCTGCGAATCCTGCACCAGCACGTGGCTGGCCTGGCTGATGCCGGCCAGCAGCTTGTGCGTGGATTGCGTGGCGAACACCAGCGATTCCTTCGGCCGCACGCGGCGCTTGCCCATCGCGTGGTAGGCGCCGTAGAACGGGTGGAAGGCCGCGTGCGGCAGCCATGCCTCGTCGAAGTGCAGCGTGTCGACGTAGCCGTCGAGCATGTTCTTGATGGTCTCGGTGTTGTAGATCACACCGTCGTAGGTCGACTGCGTGAGCGTCATCACGCGCGGCTTGACCTTGTCGGCATCCACGTCAGCCAGCAGCGGGTTGGCCTTGATCTTGGCCTTGATGGCGCTCTGCTCGAACTCGCTCTTCGGAATGGGGCCGATGATGCCGAAGTGGTTGCGCGTGGGCTTCATGAACACCGGAATGGCGCCGGTCATGATGATCGCGTGCAGGATCGACTTGTGGCAGTTGCGGTCGACCACCACGACGTCACCCGGGGCCACCGTGTGGTGCCACACCATCTTGTTGCTGGTGCTGGTGCCGTTGGTCACGAAGAAGCAGTGGTCGGCGTTGAAGATTCGCGCCGCGTTGCGCTCGCTGGCCGCCACCGGGCCGGTGTGGTCGAGCAGCTGGCCCAGTTCTTCCACCGCGTTGCAGACGTCGGCGCGCAGCATGTTCTCGCCGAAGAACTGGTGGAACATCTGGCCCACGGGGCTCTTGAGGAACGCCACGCCGCCCGAGTGACCCGGGCAGTGCCACGAATAGGAGCCGTCTTCTGCGTAGTCGATCAGCGCCTTGAAGAACGGCGGCTGCACACTCTCGAGGTAGCTCTTGGCCTCGCGGATGATGTGGCGCGCCACGAATTCGGGGGTGTCCTCGAACATGTGGATGAAGCCGTGCAGCTCGCGCAGGATGTCGTTCGGCAGGTGGCGCGAGGTCTTGGTCTCGCCGTAGATGTAGATCGGCACGTCGGCGTTCTTGCGCCGGACTTCGCCGATGAAGTTGCGCAGGTTCAGCACGGCCGGATCGAGGTCGGGGCCGATGGTGAACTCCTCGTCGTCGATCGACAGGATGAAGGCGCTGGCGCGGCTTTGCTGCTGGGCGAACTGGCTCAGGTCGCCGTAGCTGGTGACGCCCAGCACCTCGAAGCCCTCCGTCTCGATGGCCTGCGCGAGCGCGCGGATGCCGAGGCCCGAAGTGTTTTCGGAGCGGAAGTCCTCGTCGATGATGACGATGGGAAAGCGGAATTTCATGAGCGGGGCTCCGGACAGGCTGACTGGGAGAAACACACAGGCAATGTGGCGAGGCGCGAAGTGTACGGAATTCGGATGACGAATCCGGTCAGCTTCGCGCAAGCCATCCGGTGCTGTCGGACAAGGTTGCTTTTGCCCTTCCCGGCCCAGTATCCCTACGTTGGGCAAGCGCTTGGAGCGGATGCCGCAGAATGGCGCGCATCGAACAAGCAAAAAGAGGAGTCGACATGGCAAATTCCACTGTCTGGTGGCTGATCGCGGGGGCGGCCATCGTGGTAGAGCTGCTCTCGGGCACCGTCTATCTCCTGCTGCTGGCGGCCGGCTTCGCGGCCGCGGCGATCTCGGCCCACCTGGGCTTCGGCACCGTCACCCAGCTGATCGTGGCAGCGGTCATCGGCGTGGGGGCCGTGCTGGTCTGGTACTCGATCCAGCGCAGGCGCCCCCCTGCCCCGCCCACCGAAGCCAACCGCGACGTGAATCTCGACATCGGCGAAAGCGTCCAGGTCGACGCATGGAACGCCGATGGCACGGCAACCGTGCGCTACCGGGGCGCGCAATGGACGGTGGTCCAGCGCGCCGGCCGCACGCCCTCCACCGGCGAGCACCGCGTGGTCGAGGTGGTCGGCAGCCGGCTGGTGGTCGACAAGGTTTAGTCAGTCTGTACGTAGAACTCGGAAAAGGAAGCGCACCATGGAATTCTCGGTACCCCTCATCATCCTGGTCATCGCGATCATCTTCATCAGCCAGTCGGTCAAGTTCGTGCCGCAGCAGAACGCCTGGATCCGCGAGCGGCTGGGCAAGTACCACGGCACGATGACGCCCGGCCCCAACTTCCTGATCCCGTTCATCGACCGGGTGGCCTACAAGCACAGCCTGAAGGAAATCCCGCTCGACGTGCCGAGCCAGATCTGCATCACGCGCGACAACACGCAGCTGCAGGTCGACGGCATCCTGTACTTCCAGGTGACCGACCCGATGCGCGCCAGCTACGGCTCGTCGAACTACATCGTGGCCGTGACGCAGCTCGCGCAGACCTCCCTGCGCAGCGTGATCGGCAAGCTGGAGCTCGACAAGACCTTCGAGGAGCGCGACGTGATCAATGCCCAGGTGGTGGCGGCGATCGACGAGGCGGCGCTGAACTGGGGCGTGAAGGTGCTGCGCTATGAAATCAAGGACCTGACCCCGCCGAAGGAAATCCTGCAGGCGATGCAGCGCCAGATCACCGCCGAACGCGAGAAGCGCGCGCTGATCGCGGCCTCCGAAGGCCGCCGCCAGGAGCAGATCAACATCGCCACCGGCGAGCGCGAGGCCTTCATTGCCCGTTCCGAGGGCGAGAAGCAGGCGCAGATCAACAACGCCCAGGGCGAGGCCGCAGCCATCACGGCAGTGGCCACGGCGACGGCGGACGCCATCGAGCGCGTGGCAGCAGCCATCCGCCAGCCCGGCGGCGAGCAGGCCGTGCAGCTCAAGGTGGCCGAGCGCGCCGTCGACGCCTACGGCAAGGTCGCGGCCGACTCCAAGACCACGCTGATCGTGCCCAGCAACATGACCGAAACCGCCACGCTCATCGCGTCGGCGATGCGGATGGTGCAGGCCGGCAAATCTTCGGTGCAAGGTCAGGCAAATCAGGGCTGAACTGACTGCTACAATCGTGGGCTTCGGAGCGGTGGATGAGCGGTTTAAGTCGCACGCCTGGAAAGCGTGTGAGGGTTAATAGCCCTCCGCGGGTTCGAATCCCGCCTGCTCCGCCAGAGAAACAAGAAGCCCAGGTTGCCACAAGCACCTGGGCTTTTCTGTTTCCGCTGCCCGTCCGGGTCGCCTTCGACTTGAAAGGCAATGCGTTGCTTTGCAACAACCGAACACGGCCGCCCGGGCCCTCGCGTCTGGCGCTACGATCCAAAGGTTCTATATCTTCCAAGCCCTCAAAGGAATCCCGATGGCCGGAAAACCGAAAAGCCCACCGCGTGGCACGACAACGCTGGATCACACCCTCGAAAAGAGCGAGCAGGTGGCTGCCGATGTGCAGCGGGCATCGGACAACCTCGCCGTGGTCAACACGGTGCTCGAGCAGGAACTGCCCGACGATGTGCAGGTCGGCGAAGTGGCACAGGCGATCGAGCACACCAGCCAGCTGGAGGAAAAGCTGGCCAAGTCCGCCGAGAAGCTCGCCGAGGTGAATGCCGCTCTGAGCGAGGAAATCGAGAAGCGGCTCGAGGTGACGGCCGAACGCGACGAGAGCCAGGCCTTGGCCAAGAAGCTCAAGGCGAAGATCCGATCCGAGAGCTCGGACTGACCGCGCTGCGCACCACGTCCGTATCCCTTCTCCTACGCGGAGGCAGCGCCAGGCACGCTACGCTATTCGTTCTCAAAGCGAAACCACGGCATGGCCCTCATCACGTTCCTCGTCGAGGACAACAAGACCATCAGGGACAACCTGGTCCCGGCCCTTGAGGATTTGGTCAACGGCCGTGTGGTCGGCTACGCCGAAACCGAGACGGAAGCCCTTGCCTGGCTCGCCGCGCATCCCGACGACTGGCAGCTTCTCATCGTCGACCTGTTCCTGAAGGAAGGCTCCGGCCTCGGCGTGCTCGGCGGCGCCAGGGAGCGCAAGCCCAGCCAGCGGGTGGTGGTGCTCAGTAACTACGTGACGGCCGACATCCGGGCGCGCTGCACTGCCCTTGGCGCCGATGCGGTGTTCGACAAGTCGCGCGACCTCGACGCCTTCATCGAATACTGCAACGCGAACCGGCCATCGGGCCTGGCGCCGCTCTGATCTATCGATCTGAGCGCCAATGAAAAAAGGGCCCGAAGGCCCTTTTTTGTTTTCGGCTGAAGCGAATCAGCGCACCACGGCGATCTGCGTACGCGCACCACCCTTGTAGGTGTACAGCGTCAGGGCACCGTTCTTGATGTCGCCCTTCTCGTCGAAGGCGATCGGGCCGGTCACGCCCTTGTACTGCACCTTGCCGACTTCGGGCAGGTACTTGGCGGGGTCGGACGAACCGGCCTTCACCATGGCTTCGGCCAGCACGTTGACCGCGTCGTACACGTACGGTGCATAGATCTGCACGTCCACGCCGTTCTTGGTCTTGAACTTGGCCTTGAAGTCTTCCAGCGGCTGCTTGAAGTCGCCGTCCACGCCGCCGGCTTCAGCGCACACCACCATGTCTTCGCCGATGGCATCGCCAGCCAGCTTCGGCAGTTCGCCGGTGCACAGGCCGTCGCCGCCCATGAACTTGACGTTCAGGCCGAGTTGCTTGACCTGCTTGAGCATCGGGCCGCCCACGGCGTCCATGCCGCCAAAGAACAGCACGTCGGGCTTGGCGGCCTTCAGCTTGGTCAGGATGGCGTTGAAGTCGGTCGACTTGTCGGTGGTGAATTCGTGGCCCACGATGGTGGCGCCGGCAGCCTTGGCCGACTTCTCGAATTCCTCGGCGACGCCCTGGCCGTAGGCGGTGCGGTCGTCGATCACGGCGATGTTCTTGCCCTTGAGCGTTTCGACTGCGTACTTGCCCAGCGTGCCGCCGAGCTGCGTGTCGTCAGCCACGACGCGGAAGGTGGTCTTGAAGCCCTGGCGGGTGTACTTCGGGTTGGTGGCCGAAGGCGAGATCTGCGGAATGCCTGCGTCGCTGTACAGCTTGGAGGCGGGGATGGTGGTGCCCGAGTTCAGGTGACCGACCACGCCATTGACCTTTTCGTCCACGAGCTTCTGTGCGACGGCCGTGCCCTGCTTCGGGTCGCCTGCGTCGTCTTCGGGAACCAGCTCGAACTTGGCGACCTTGTCACCGATCTTGATGCCCTTTGCATTCAGGTCCTCGATGGCCATCTTGGCGCCGAACTCGTTGTCCTTGCCGAGGTGGGCGATGGGGCCGCTGGTAGGTGCCACGTGGCCGATCTTGACGACCAGGGTGTCTCCGGCAGGTGCGGGTGCAGGTGCAGCAGCCGGGGCCGCGGCCGTTGGCGCGGGCGCTGCAGCGGGAGCAGCAGCTTCTTCCTTCTTGCCGCAAGCCACGAGCGTGATTGCAGCCAGTGCGACCGCAGTCCATTTCAATTGCATGGGAACCTCCAGAACTTGGATGAAAAGAATAAACAAACCGGTCGTGTGATCCGGGCGCGCAGACCTCGCAAGTTTCGCGCCGCAGACCAGCGGCACCCTCACGCCCTTCCGACCTGCGGCGCAGTTTAGCCCAGTATTCAGGGTCCGGAAGCTGGCGTAGACCCGGTGTTTTCGCTGAGTTCCGCGGCCATCGCCTCGATCACGAGCGCGCGCAAAACGGCCTCTATTTCATTGCGCAAACGGGGCACCATCGCATCGAGCTGATGCTGAACGGCAGCTGACACGGTGTCGCTCAAACGCTCTTCCAGCGAGAGGTCGACGCGCTGCAGGACGCGGTGCAGCAACTGCTCTTCGAGACTGACGATTTCCGCCTGCGAAAGCTGCGCAGCGGGCGGCAACGCCATCGAGTTCACCGGGTCGGGCTGAGGCACCGGCGCGGCCTGCGGCTCGGGGCTCGCGGGCTCCGCCGGAACGTCGAGCACCGTGGTCAGCGTGGGAACGAACCGGGGTGGAGTACGCAGCGTGCTGGCCATGTCAGGAACTCTTTGCGAAGTCGTGCGGCTGGATGGTGTAGCCACGATCGGCATAGTGGCGCCAGCGGGCACGACCGACCTGCCGGTCGTTGGCCTCGTCGCTCACGATGTCGATCATGCGTTCGTAGCGCTCGAAGCCCGCGGGCACTTCGAGGCCCAGGTTCACCAGCATCTCGCGGTGCGGCAGCGAGGCTGCATCGGCCCCTTGCGCCGACAGCACCACGGGCGAGCGAGCGACCACGTGGGCCGGGGCGTCGTCGCGGCAATGCGCGACGAAGTCCACCGGCGACAGCTGCCAGAGCGCGGCATCCACCGCGTCGAGCGAGCGCACATCGCCCACCACCACCACGCGCAGGCCGCGCGTGTTCACGGCCTTGCGAACCAGCCGGCAGGCGTAGTTCAGCTTGTCGCGCGCGTTGTAGTGAAAGCCGATTTCCGTCACTTCTCGGTCCGGGCCTTTCCAGCCGGGGCTGCTGCTGCCTTGGCCTTCTTGCCGGACTTCGCCTTGGCGCCGTCGACGCTGCCCGCGCGGTTCGTCAGGTAGGAGACCAGCAGGCCCACCGGCCGGCCGGTCGAGCCCTTGGCCGCCCCGCTCTTCCAGGCGGTGCCGGCGATGTCCAGGTGCGCCCAGGCGAACTCGCTGGTGAAGCGCTGCAGGAACTTGGCAGCGGTGATGGCGCCGCCCGCGCGGCCGGCGATGTTGGCCACGTCGGCGAAGTTGCTCTTCAGGCCTTCGGCGTAGTCGTCGTCCAGCGGCATGCGCCAGCAGCGGTCCTGCGAGGCTTCTCCGGCGGCTTCGAGCGCCGCGGCCAGCGTGTCGTCGCTGGCGAACAGGCCGCTGCGCACGCCGCCCAGGGCGATCACGCAGGCGCCCGTCAGCGTGGCGATGTCGATCACGGCGGCGGGTTCGAAGCGCTTGGCATAGGTCAGCGCGTCGCACAGGATGAGCCGGCCTTCGGCGTCGGTGTTGAGCACCTCGATGGTCTGGCCGCTCATGCTGGTCACCACGTCGCCCGGCTTCACGGCGCGGCCGTCGTTCATGTTCTCGCACGAGGGGATGAGGCCGACGACGTTGATGGCGGGCTGGATGTCGCCCAGCGCGCGGAAGGTGCCCAGCACGCTGGCCGCGCCGCACATGTCGAACTTCATCTCGTCCATCTCGGCAGCCGGCTTGAGCGAGACGCCGCCGGTATCGAAGGTGATTCCCTTGCCGACCAGCACCACGGGCGCCTGGCTCTTGGGCGCGCCGTGGTAGCGCAGCACGATGAAGCGCAGCGGCTCCGCCGAGCCCTGCGCCACAGCGGCGAAAGAGCCCATGCCGAGCTTCTCGACCTCCTTCGGCCCCAGCACCTCGCACTTGATGTTCGGCAGCTTCGCCAGTTCCTTGGCGGCCTCGCCCAGCAGCGTGGGCGTGGCGTGGTTGGCCGGCCGGTTGCCCCATTCCTTGGCCAGCTCGATGCCCCGGACGGTGGCGCGGGCCTCGTCGAACGCCGCGGAAACCGCCCCGGCATCGGCCACGCCGACGGTCAGTTGCCGGATGCTGCGGGGTTCGGCCTTCGACTTGGTGGTGGTGTAGACGTAGCTGGCGTCGGCCGCCGCGGTGACGGCTGCGGCCACCGCCGCTGCGTCCGCGGGCTGCGCGAACACCACGGTCACCCGCTTGGGCGCGGGCGCCTGGACCTTGGCGGAATTGACCGCCGCCACGACCCCGCTGCGCGCCGCGGCCGGCTTGCCGTCGCCGATGGCGGCGAGCACCACGCGGCCCGCCACGACGTCTTCCGGACGGTAGAGGCCGAGCAGCTTGCCGGCCTTGTCGGGCAGGTCGCCAGCCTTGCGGGCACTGGCGGCGAGCACGGAAAGCGGGTCTTTGGAGGTGATGGGAGCGCTGCCGACGAGCACGATCAGGACATCGGATTTCTCGGCTGCGGCCTGGGCGACGGTGAGGGTCTTGAGTTGAAAGTCCATAATCCTTTTTTTCCTCGAACGATGTTATTCCATTCTTCCCTACGCAAGGAGCTGTCCCGCAGCTTCGGAGCGACCCTCGTGGTACTGGTCACCATCGTGATGACCATGATGCTCATCCGCACCCTCGGGCTCGCGTCCAAGGGCAGTGTGAATCCGCAGGAGGTGTTCCTGGTCATGACCTACACGGTGCTCGGCTACATGCCGACCATCCTGAGTCTGAGCCTGTTCATCGCCATCGTCGGCACCCTGTCGCGCATGTACCGCGACAGCGAAATGGTCATCTGGTTCTCCAGCGGCCGCGGCATGGCCGACTTCGTCAAGCCGCTGTTCCGCTTCGCCTGGCCGGTGCTGATCCTGATCGCCGTGATGGCGCTGGTGGGCTGGCCGTGGGCCAACTCGCAGACCATCGGCATGCGCAAGCAGTACGAACAGCGCAGCGACATCGAGCGCGTGGCGCCGGGCGAGTTCCGCGAATCCGCCGGCCGGGTGCGCGTGTTCTTCATCGACAAGGAGACGCCCGACAACTCCAAGGCCACCAACGTCTTCATCTGGTCGGTCGAGCGCAACATGCAGATCACCACCTCGGCGCGCAGCGGCAGCATCGAGAACATCGGCGATTCGCGCTACCTGCTGCTCAACAACGGCCAGCGGCTGGAGCAGCCGATGGCCAACACCGGCCTGAAGATCAGCGAATTCAAGACCTACGGCACCCGTGCCGGCGGGAGCTCCGGCCTGACGGGTGACGCGACGCCCCCGCGTGCCCGCACCACCCTGTCGCTGCTGACTGATGCCACCGCGCCGAGCCGGGGCGAGCTGGCCTGGCGCATCGGCATGCTGCTGGCGGCCGTCAACTTCGTGCTGCTGGCGCTGAACGTGTCCAGCGGCAATCCCCGCGTGGGCCGCAGCGGCAACCTGCTGCTCGCGCTCTTCGCCTTCGTCGTCTACTACAACATGCTCAACCTGGGGCAGAGCTGGATCAGCTCGGGCAAGTACGGCATGGGCGGCTTCATGCTTCTGCTGCACGGCGGCGTGCTGCTGATCAACCTGGCGTGGCTCGGCGCCCGCCAGAACAACTGGGGCCGACGGATCGGGCAGAACCAGTCCTCCGCCGCCATCGTCGCGCCTTCCGCTGCCAGGATCGAACCCACGTGAAAACGATAAGACGCCTGATCTACGTCGAGGTACTGAAGGCCGTCGCATTCGTGACGCTCGGCTTCCTGAGCCTCTTCTTCTTCTTCGACTTCGTCGACGAGCTGCAGTCCATCGGCAAGCCCGACAGCCTGAACTACGGGCCCGCCCAGGCACTGCTCTACGTGACCCTGCTGGTGCCGAGCCACCTGTACGAGCTGCTGCCGATCACGGTGCTGATCGGCTCGATCTTCGTGATGGCCCGGCTGGCGCAGAGCTCCGAGTACACCATCCTGCGCACCAGCGGGCTGGGCCCCTGGCGTGCGCTGCGCACGCTGCTGCTCATGGGCATCGGCTTCGTCGTGCTGACCTTCGCCATCGGCGACTACATCGCCCCTGTCTCCGAACGCACAGGCCAGTTGCTCAAGGCCAGGTACCAGGGCACCTACTCGCTGGCCGGCAACACGGGCGCATGGCTCAAGGAGAAGCGCGACAACGTCTCCTACGCGGTGAACGTGCTGGCCATCGACCGCAAGGGCGCGCTGAAGAGCCCGCGCATCTTCGAGTTCGACGAGAGCGGCTACATCAAGACCCAGATCGTCGCGGCCTCGGCCACCATCGGCAACGATGGCCACTGGATGCTCACCGGCGTCGAGGAGCAGAAGTACGACACGCGCAGCTCGTCCGAGCAGGCGCACATCGTCACCACCAAGATCCCGCAGCTGAACTGGCCGACCTCGCTGACCGGCGAGATGGTGTCGGTCGCGCTGCTGCGCCCCGACCGGATGAGCACGATCGACCTGTTCGACTACATCCGCCACCTGGACGCCAACGGCCAGACCGCGCAGCGCTACGAGATCGAGTTCTGGCGCAAGGTGTTCTATCCGCTGTCGTGCCTGGTGATGGTGGTGCTCGCCCTGCCCTTCGCGTACCTGCATTTCCGCCAGTCGGGCATCACCACCTACGTGTTCGGCGGCGTGATGATCGGCATCAGCTTCTTCCTGCTGAACAACGTGTTCGGCTATCTCGGCAACCTCAGCAACTGGTCTCCATGGCTCACTGCGGCAGCGCCGGGGCTGATCTACTCGGTGATGTCGCTCACGGCCTTCAGCTGGCTGGTGCTGCGACGATGACCGCGCAGGGCATCGTCCTGCTGGCGCACGGCTCGCGCGACGAGCGCTGGCGCCAGCCCATCGAGGCCGTCGCCGAACAGGTGCGTGGCAACGATCCCGATGCCCGCGTGACCTGCGCCTACATGGAGCTGGCCGCGCCCGACCTGCCCACGGCCGCCGAGGCGCTCATTGCCGGCGGCGCCACCGCCATTCGCATCGTTCCGCTCTTCCTCGGCATGGGCAAGCACGCCCGCGAAGACCTGCCGAATCAGGTCGAGACGCTGCGCCAGCGTTGGCCCGCCATCGGCTTCTCGCTGGCCCGGATCGTGGGCGAAGAGCCCGAACTGGTCGATCTCCTGGCCAGGATTGCGGTCAAATCTTGAACATTCGGCAATTTCGATAGATTCCGAAGGCATAATGAATTCCGCAATAAGACGGAATTTGATATGAATCTGCATCAGTTCAAGTTTGTTCAGGAAGCCGTGCGGCGCAACCTGAACCTCACCGAGGCGGCCAAGGCGCTACACACCTCCCAGCCCGGGGTTTCCAAGGCCATCATCGAACTCGAGGAAGAACTGGGCGTCGAGATCTTCGCGCGCCATGGCAAGCGGCTGAAGCGCGTCACCGAACCGGGCCAGCACGTCATCGCCAGCATCGAGCTGATCATGCGCGAGGTGGGCAACCTCAAGCGCATCGGCGAGCAGTTCAGCGCGCAGGACAGCGGCACCCTCTCCATCGCCACCACCCACACCCAGGCGCGCTATGTGCTGCCGGTGCCCGTGGCCAACCTGCGCGAGGCCTACCCCAAGGTCAACGTGAGCCTGCACCAGGGCTCGCCCGACCAGGTGGCGCGCATGGTGATCGACGAGATCGCCGAGATCGGCATCGCCACCGAGTCGCTCGACGGCTACGCCGAACTGGTGACCCTGCCCTGCTACGAATGGCAGCACGTGCTGGTGCTGCCCAAGGACCACCCGCTGGCCTCCAAGGAGCGCATTTCGCTGGAAGACCTGGCGAGCGAGCCGATCATCACCTACCACCCGTCGTTCACCGGTCGCACGCGCATCGACCACGCCTTCGCGCAGAAGAAGCTCACGCCGCGCATCGCGCTCGAGGCCATCGACTCCGACGTGATCAAGACCTACGTACGCCTCGGGCTGGGCGTGGGCATCGTGGCCGAGATGGCGGTGCGCGACGAGTCGAACGCCGACCTCGTGGTGCGCCCGATGGGCCATGTGTTCGGCCAGAATATCGCCCGCGTCGCCTTCAAGCGCAGCGCCTACCTGCGCAACTTCGTGTTCAAGTTTGCCGAGCTGCTCTCCGACCGCCTCGACCGCAACCTGATCGCCAAGGCCCTCAGCGGCCACCAACAAGATTACGAGCTATGAGCACGTCCCCACGTACACCCGAAGTCGGCACCAAGCTGCCTTCCGTCGGCACAACCATCTTCACGGTCATGTCGACCCTCGCGGCCGAGAAGAACGCGGTCAACCTGGGCCAGGGCTTCCCGGACTTCAACTGCGACCCGAAGCTGCTCGAGGACGTGACGGCCGCCATGGCCGCGGGCCACAACCAGTACCCGCCGATGCCCGGCATCCCGGCGCTGCGCGAAGCCATCGCGGCCAAGATCTCGGCGCAGTACGGCCACAGCTACAGCTCGGCCACGGAAATCACCGTCACCGCGGGCGCCACGCAGGCGATCATCACGGCCATCCTCGCCGTGGTGCGTCCGGGCGACGAGGTGATCGTGCTGGAGCCCTGCTACGACAGCTACGTGCCCAACATCGAACTGGCCGGCGGCAGCGTGGTGCGCGTGCCGCTCGTGCCCGGCACCTTCCGTCCCGACTTCGGCAAGATCGCCGCCGCGCTCACGCCGCGCACGCGCGCCATCATCATCAACACGCCGCATAACCCGAGCGCCACGGTCTGGACCGAAGCCGAGATACGTCAGCTGGAAGAGTTGCTCACGCCCACCGACGTGTTCGTGATCAGCGACGAGGTCTACGAGCACATGGTGTTCGACGGCGCCCGCCACGAGAGCGTGGCGCGCTTTCCGGGGCTGGCCGCTCGCAGCTTCATCGTCAGCAGCTTCGGCAAGACCTATCACGTCACCGGCTGGAAGGTCGGCTACGTGGCCGCGCCGGCACCGCTGATGGCCGAGTTCCGCAAGGTGCATCAGTTCAACGTGTTCACCGTGAACACGCCGATGCAGCACGCGCTGGCGCAGTACATGGCCGAGCCGAAGCCCTACCTCGAATTGCCGGCCTTCTACCAGCGCAAGCGCGACCTGTTCGCCGCGGGCCTGGCCGAGAAGACCCGTTTCAGGCTGCTGCGCAGCGAAGGCAGCTACTTCCAGTGCGTCGACATCTCTGCGGTGAGCGATCTCTCGGAAGCAGAGTTCTGCCTGTGGCTCACGCGCGAGATCGGCGTGGCCGCCATTCCGCTGTCGGCCTTCTACGGCAACGGCTTCGACCAGCGCGTGGTGCGCTTCTGCTTCGCCAAGAAGGACGAGACGCTGCTGGCCGCGCTGGACCGCCTCGCGCGGCTCTGAGAGCCGCACGCTGCGCAACCGGATGGCCATCACGATGAACAGGCCGCGCCGGGTGCTTCTGGCACTGGCGCTCTCGTTCGTCGTGGCGGGCGTGCTCTCGCCGATCGTGCCGCAGGCGGCGGGCAAGTCTTACTCGGCGGTCGACGTGGCCCACGCCCTGCTGATCGGCGCCCTCTGCTACACGTGGTGCCGGGCCGACGGACTGGAACGCGGCGTGCTGCCGCCGGGGCGCTCGGCGCTGGTGGCCGGCCTCTTTCCGCTGCTGGGCGTCCCGATCTACTTCTTGCGCACCCGCCCCTTCGCCAAGGCGCTCCTCGCATCCCTGGGCGCCATCGCCTTCCTCGTCGCGTGCACCATGCTGTCCGGCCTCTGCGCCATCGTCACCGCGGCGCTGCTGGGAAAGCCATTACCCGAATGAAGAACACCAGCCCCATCGCGATCCTGAGGCTCGTTTTCGGTGCGGTGGCCGTGGTTCTGTGCGGCGTCGCATGGCTGCTGCACCACAACACGACCTCCTTCATCGCATCGGCCAGCCGCACGCAGGGCGAGGTGATGCGGCTGCTGTATGTCGAGAGTTCCGAGCGCCACGAATCTGGCACCTGGAAGCCGCTGGTGCGCTTCAAGGCGCCTTCGGGCGAGATCATCGAGTTCGCGCCGTCGAGTAGCAGCAGCCCGCCGGCCTATGAAGTCGGCGAAACGGTGAACGTCTTCTTCGATCCGCGGAACCCGCAGGACGCCCGGCTCGACGGCTTCTTCTCGCTGTGGGGCGGCGCAGTCATCACCGGCGGGCTGGGCCTGGTTTTCCTGCTGGTGACGGCGGGGCTGCTCTTCGTGCCTGCGAGCGCACCGGCAAAGCGCCGACGCCCCCGGTAGGACGTTGCCTGACCACCGGAGGGGCTACCCTCCGGCCCCTCGCGCGACTCGACGGGGCGAGCATGAAAGCTCATCGCAACAACGCCCTGGAGACAAACATGTCGCTCTCGTTCATTCTGCTGATCGTCCTGATCCTGCTGCTGATCGGCGCATTGCCAAGCTGGGGCTACAGCCGCGCCTGGGGCTACGGGCCCAGCGGCGGGCTTGGCCTGGTCGTGCTGATCGTGGTGATCCTCGTGCTCATGGGGCGCATATAAGCCTTGCGGCCACGGTGCCCCGAATATGAAAAAGGAGAAGCCCGCGCGAGCGGGCTTTTCTTCGTCCTGCCGTCCGGCAACCCGCAATCAGGCCTGCAGCTGAGCCCAGGCCTTGTCCAGCCGCTTCACGCTCACCGGCTGCGGCGTGCGCAGTTCCTGTGCGAAGAAGCTCACGCGCAGTTCCTCCAGCAGCCAGCGGAATTCGAGCATGCGCTCGTCCACCACGCCCTTGCGCTCGGCCACCAGTCGCCAGTAGCGCTGATCCTGGGGTTTCAGCTCGGCGAGCTTGCTCGCGTCGCGCGCGGCGTCGGCGCGCAGCTTGTCGAGCCGCAGCACGATCGCCTTCAGGTAGCGCGCGAAATGCTGCAGCTGCGTCCACGGCGCATCGGCGATGAAGCGCTTGCCGACGAGGCGCTGCAGCTGCTGGGCAGCATCCTGCACGGCATCGGGCTGGATCTTGGTGTCCTTGATCTTGCGCGCGGCAGCCGCGTACTCGACAAGGATGGTCGATGCGAGCCGCGCCACTTCGTTGGCGATCAGCGTAAGGCGGCCGCGGCCTTCCTCCAGCCTGCGCTTGAATGCGAACTCGTCGGTCGGCAGCGGCTCCTGCAGGAAGGCCCGGTCGATCGCCACGTCGATGATCTGCGTGCGCAGCTCTTCCGAAGTGCCCAGCGGCATGTAGGCCACCGACATCTTCTGCAGGTCGGGAATGTTCTTCTCGAGGTACTTGAGCGCGTCCTTGAGCTGCAGCGCGAACAGGCGGCGCAGGCCGGCGCGATGCTTCGCGGCGGCCACGGCGGGCTCGTCGAACACCTCGATGGTCACGGCGTCGCCTTCGTCGCGCAGCGCCGGAAAGCCGATCAGCGACTGCGAACCGCGACGCACTTCCATCAGTTCGGGCAGTTCGCCGAAGGTCCACGCCGTGTAACGCTGGCCGGCCGGCAGCGCGGCGGCCGCGGGGGCTTCCGGTGCCTTCGCTGAGGACTCCTTCGAGCGATCGTCCGATGCGGTGGCCGCCTTCTTCTCGGGCGAGGCCTTGACGTTCAAGCCGGCCAGCGCCTGGAAGGCTCCGCGCGCCTGGGCCCCTAGTTCGGCCTTCAGTGCACCGAGGTTGCGCCCCATGCCCAGCTGCCGGCCATGCTCGTCGACCACGCGCAGGTTCATGAACAGGTGCGGCGCCAGCATGTCGAGCTTGAAGTCCGCGCGCTTGACGTCGATGCTGGTCATGTCGCGCACGCGCTTGAGCAGCACGTCGGTCAGCGAGCCGGTGCCGAAGAGTTCGGGCACCGACAGCTCTTCCGCCAGCTTCGAGGCCGACTCGGGCAGCGGCACCAGCCGCGAACGCGGGCGCTGCGGCAGGCTCTTGAGCAGCGCCTGGATCTTGTCCTTGAGCATGCCGGTCACCAGCCACTCGCAGCGTTCCTCGCTCACCTGGTTGAGCACGAAGAGCGGCACGCTGACGGTGAGGCCGTCCTTCGCGTCGCCGGGCTCATGCAGGTAGCTCGCGGCGCAATCGACGCCGCCCAGCCGCAGCGTCGGCGGGAACGACTGCGTGGTGATGCCTGCCGCCTGGTGGCGCATGAGCTCGTCGCGCGTCAGGAACAGCAGCCGCGGCTGTTCCTTCGAGGCCTGGCGGTACCAGTTCTCGAAGCTGGTGCCGCTGGCCACGTCCGCGGGCAACTGCGCGTCGTAGAAGGCGAAGATCAGCTCGTCGTCGACCAGCACGTCCTGCCGGCGCGACTTGTGCTCCAGGCCCTCGACCTCGCGCACCAGCTTGCGGTTGGCCTGAAGGAACGGGAACCGGCATTCCCACTGGCCACCGACCAGCGCCTCGCGGATGAAGATCTCGCGCGCGGCAACGGGGTCGACACGCGTGAAGTCCACGCGCCGGCCGCTGTACACCACGAGCCCATAAAGCGTCGCGCGCTCCAGCGCCGAAACCTGCGCGCCCTTCTTCTCCCAATGCGGATCGAGCAGCTGCTTCTTCAGCAGGTGCCCCGCCACCTGTTCGAGCCACTGCGGCTCGATGTTGGCGATGCCGCGCCCGAAGAGCCGCGTGGTCTCGACCAGCTCGGCCGCGACGATCCAGCGCCCGGGCTTCTTCTTCAGGTGGGCGCCGGGGTGCCGGTAGAACTTGATGCCGCGGGCACCGAGGTAGGCCTCGTCGTCCTCCAGCTTCCAGCCGATGTTGCCCAGCAGTCCGGACAGCATCGACATGTGCAGCGCCTCGTAGCCCGCGGGCTCCGCGTTGATGCGCCACTTGTGCTCGGTGACCACGGTGAGCAGCTGCGAATGGATGTCGCGCCATTCGCGCACGCGGCGGATGTTGATGAAGTTCTGCCGCAGCAGTTGCTCGTACTGCCGGTTGCTGAGCTTGTGGGTGTCTCCGTGGCCGCCGCGCGCGTCGGCGATCCACTTCCACAGCCGCAGGTAGCCGCTGAACTCGCTCTTCTCGTCGTCGAACTTCGAGTGCGCCTGGTCGGCCTGCTGCTGCGCGTCCATCGGGCGGTCGCGCACGTCCTGCACGCTGAGGGCCGAGGCGATGATGAGCACTTCTTCGAGCGCGCTGCGCGAGCGGGCTTCGAGAATCATTCGGCCCACGCGCGGGTCCAGTGGCAGCTTCGACAACTCGGCGCCGGTGTGCGTGAGCTCGTTGGCGTCGTCGACCGCGCCCAGCTCGTTGAGCAGCTGGTAGCCGTCGGCGATGGCGCGCGGCGACGGTGCCTCCAGGAACGGGAAGCGTGCCACATCGCCCAGGCGCAGCGACTTCATGCGCAGGATCACGCCCGCCAGCGAGGAGCGAAGGATTTCAGGGTCGGTGAAGCGCGGGCGCCCCTCGAAATCCTTCTCGTCGTAGAGCCGGATGCAGATGCCGTTCGCCACGCGCCCGCAGCGGCCCGCGCGCTGGTTGGCGGCCGCCTGGCTGATCGGCTCGACCAGCAACTGCTCGACCTTGCTGCGGAAGCTGTAGCGCTTGACACGGGCCGTGCCGGTATCGATCACGTAGCGGATGCCCGGCACCGTGAGCGAGGTCTCGGCCACGTTGGTTGCCAGCACGATGCGGCGGCCCGAGTGGCCGTCGAAGATACGGTCCTGCTCGGGGCCCGAGAGCCGTGCGAAAAGCGGCAGCACTTCGGCGCTGCGCAGCAGCGGCTGGTGGCTCAGGTGGCGGCGCAGATGGTCGGCCGCCTCTCGGATCTCGCGCTCGCCGGGCAGGAAGACGAGGATGTCGCCCGCGTTGTGCGGATCGCGCCAGAGCTCGTCTACAGCGTCGGCGATGGCGTCGTTCAGGTCGTGCTCGCGCGATTCCTCGAAGGGGCGATAGCGCTGCTCGACCGGGTAGGTGCGGCCCGAGACGAAGATGGTGGGTGCCGGCCCTTTCGCCGAGGCGAAGTGCTGCGCGAAGCGGTCGGCATCGATGGTGGCCGAGGTGACGATCACCTTCAGGTCGGGCCGCCGCGGCAGGATCTCGCGCAGGTAGCCCAGCAGGAAGTCGATGTTCAGCGAGCGCTCGTGGGCCTCGTCGATGATGAGCGTGTCGTAGGCCTTCAGCAGCGGATCGGTCTGCGTCTCGGCCAGCAGGATGCCGTCGGTCATCAGCTTGACGGAGGCGTCGCGCGAGAGGCGGTCCTGGAAGCGGACCTTGAAGCCGACCACGTCGCCCAGCGGCGTCTTCAGCTCTTCCGCGATGCGCTTGGCCACCGAGCTAGCGGCGATGCGGCGCGGCTGCGTGTGGCCGATGAGCCGGCCCTTGCCCGGCTCGGCATTGAGCTTGCCGCGGCCCAGCGCGAGGGCGATCTTCGGCAGTTGCGTGGTCTTGCCCGAGCCCGTCTCGCCGCAGACGATCACGACCTGGTGCGCCGAGATGGCGGCCATGATCTCGTCGCGCCTGCTCGATACAGGAAGCGATTCGGGGAATTCGATGCGGAGCGGTGTCGTGGTCGTCAAGGGAAAGCAGTCGTCGGGCCGGCGCGGCAGGCAAACCGCCGATTATCGGCGCGCACCGCGCCTGTTGCACGGCATCCACATCGCGCGGTTTGGTTGCAACACGATCCGTAAATAGTCTTTACTCAATTGCAAACCGCCACTACGATCGCGTCCATGTCCTATCGCCTTGCCCCCGTCACCTTGCGCCGTCGCTGCGCAAGCCGTGCGCCCAGTGCGCACGGGCGGGTCAAGTTGCCTCGTCCTGCCTGACCGAAGCTTCGCGCATTGTTCGCGCGCTTCGAAGACAGAAGCGCCGCAACCGACACCCACAGCGTCCCGACTGCCGACTCCTTCATGCCGAAGGAGCGGCGGCCTTTTCGTACCTGTGTACCTGTATGAACGGCTCCAGGAGCCGAAGAAAAAGAAAAACCAGATCATGTCCAAAGACATCCGTTCCCAACTGCATGCCGAGCTCGCCGAACGCACTCGCCATCTGCAAACCGTCGCCGAAGCGCTGAAGACCGAGCTCTTCGGCATCGACGACATCATCGATCGCGTGATCGATTCGCTTCGCGCCTGGTATGTGCTGCCGCAGCTCATCAGCCGCCCCGTCATCGTGTGCCTCTGGGGCCTCACCGGCACCGGCAAGACGCAGCTGGTGCGCAGGCTCGCGCAGCACCTGGGCTTCTACGACCGCTTCATCGAAGTGCAGATGGACGGCTTCAGCCATGGCTCGGGCTATCACAGCCGCGGCTCCATCTCGGCCATGCTGGCCGAGTCGGGCATCGCCGAGGGCATGCCCGGCATCCTGGTGCTGGACGAGTTCCAGCGTTTCCGCACCGTGGAGGGCAACGGCAGCGACGCCAAGGTCGAGCGCTACCAGGACGTGTGGGCTCTGCTGTCCGACGGTCGCCTGCCGCCCGCGCTCTCGATGCTCGGCGAGATCGAGTCCTCGCTCGCGTACGCCGAATACACGCAGGACCGCGACGGCAACGACAAGAACAAGAAGGAAGAAAAGAAGCGCAAGCTGCACCTGTCGCCCTGGGAGGCGCGCGAGGTGAAGCGCTGCCTGAAGCTCTCCGAGACCCTGCTGCAGATCATGGCGTGGAAGCCCGCCGAGGTGCACGCGCGCCTGCGCGCCTTCCGCGACACCCAGCAGAGCTGGGAAACCGACTACAGCAAGCTGCTTGTGTTCGTCTCGGGCAACCTCGACGAGATGTACGCCGAGACGGCGCAGCGCGTAGAGGACTGCGATACCGACGCCGACATCTTCCACGCGCTGACGAAGAAGCTCTCCGTCATCGACGTGAAGAAGGCTCTGGCCGAGCGCTTTCGCCCCGAGCAGATCGCACGCCTTGGCAACAACCACGTGATCTACCCCTCGTTCAACCGCGCGACCTATGTGCGCCTGATCCTGTCGATCTGCGACCGCTACGTGGCCGAGATCCAGGAAAGCTCCGGCGTGCGCTTCGTGCTCGACGCGAGCGTGTACGAGCAGATCTACGCCAACGCCGTATTCCCGGCGCAGGGCACGCGCCCGCTGTTCTCGTCGATCCACGCGATCCTGAGCGCAACGCTGGTCAACGCCGCGCTGTGGGCGCTGGAGCAAGGCGCCAACGGCAGCGAGCCCGTGTGGCTCTCGCTGGACGCGGGCGTGTCGGCCATCACGGCGAAGTACCGCAAGGCGCGCCGCCAGTTTCCGGTGGCACTGGAGCTGAACCGCCTCAAGCAGCGCTCGAGCGAGGACTTCCGCGCCCTGCTCGCCGTGCACGAGGCCGGACACGGCGTGGCCTACGGCCTGCTTTTCGGCCGCGCGCCGCAGGAGATCAAGATCAACGTGGCCTCGTTCGAGGGCGGCTACAACAGCTACGAGCAGCGCAAGGCCTGGTCGAAGGAGAACCTGCGCGACCGCATCTGCGTGAGCCTCGCGGGCCGCGCCGCCGAGCAGCTGGTGTTCGGCGAGCAGGCCTGCACCTCTGGCGCCACGCAGGACTTCATGCAGGCGACGGCCTACGCCGCGCAGTACGTGCGCCACTTCGCCTTCGGCACGCGCCTGAGCCGCACCGACGTGGCGAACGACCCGAACGACAACGTCAACACCGATGTCGACGCGACCAACCCCGAGATCGAGGCACTGCTGGCGCAGGAGCACGAGCGCGCGCTGGCGCTGCTCGAGGCCCACACGCCGGCGCTGATGACGGTGGTCGACGCGCTGCTGCGCGATGGCTCCATCGCGCCGGCCGAGCTGGCCGCGATGCTCGGGCTGCCCGATCCGGCCTCGGGTGCCGCCAGCGCGGCCACCGACGCCTATGCGGCGCTGCTGGCGGGCTTCCGCGCGAATCATGCGGGGCTGCCGCTGCCACCGCCGCCCTCCAGCGGCGGCGGCTCCGTTCCCGCGAGCGCGGCCCGCGTGCTGCGCGCGATCGCCTGATCCGGCCCGGCTCGGGCGAGTCGGGCCGAGTCAGGCAAATGCCCCTTCATGAATGCACAATCACGCCCCATGTCCACCGTCTTCAATTTCACTTTCGTGCCCTGGTTCCGCTCGGTCGCGCCCTACATCCACACGCACCGCGGTAAGACTTTCGTGGTCGGGCTCGCCGGCGAGGCGATCGCGGCGGGCAAGCTGCAGAACATCGCGCAGGACCTGGCGCTGATCCAGAGCATGGGCGTGAAGATCGTGCTGGTGCACGGCTTCCGCCCGCAGGTCAACGAGCAGCTCGCGGCCAAGGGGCACGAGGCGAAGTATTCGCACGGCATCCGCATCACCGACGAGGTGGCGCTCGACTCCGCCCAGGAAGCCGCCGGCCAGCTGCGCTACGAGATCGAGGCCGCCTTCAGCCAGGGCCTGCCGAACACCCCCATGGCGGGCTCCACGGTGCGAGTGATCTCGGGCAACTTCATCACCGCGCGCCCGGTCGGCGTGGTCGACGGGGTGGACTTCAAGCATTCGGGCCTGGTTCGCAAGGTGGACGCGGCCGGCATCCGCCGTACGCTGGACTTCGGCGCCATGGTGCTGATGTCGCCCTTCGGCTTCTCGCCCACGGGCGAGGCCTTCAACCTGACGATGGAAGAAGTCGCCACCAGCGTCGCAATCTCGCTGCAGGCCGACAAGCTGATCTTCCTGACCGAGACTCCCGGCATCCGCATCGACAGCGAACTGCCCGAGAGCGAAGACAACCCCATCGACACCGAGCTGCCGCTGGACGCCGCAGAGAAGCTCCTGGCCTCTCTGCCGCCGCCGCAGAAACCGACCGACACCGCCTTCTACCTGCAGCACTGCGTGAAGGCCTGCAAGGCAGGCGTGGAGCGCAACCACATCCTGCCCTTTGCCCTCGACGGCTCGCTGCTGCTCGAAATCTACGTGCACGACGGCGTCGGCACGATGGTGATCGACGAGAAGCTCGAAAGCCTGCGCGAGGCCTCCGTGGACGACATCGGCGGCATCCTGCAGCTGATCGAGCCCTTCGAGCGCGACGGCACGCTGGTCAAGCGCGACCGCACCGAGATCGAGCGCGATATCCACCAGTACACGGTGGTCGAGCACGACGGCGTGATTTTCGGCTGCGCGGCGCTCTACCCCTACCCCGAGGCGCGCACCGCCGAGATGGCCGCGCTCACGGTGTCGCCGCAATCGCAGTCGCAGGGCGACGGCGAGCGCATCCTCAAGCACATCGAGCACCGCGCCAAGGCCATCGGCCTGGACAGCATCTTCGTGCTCACCACGCGCACCATGCACTGGTTCCTCAAGCGCGGCTTCCAGCAGGTCAACCCCGAGTGGCTGCCCGAGGCGCGCAAGCGCAAGTACAACTGGGACCGCAAGAGCCAGGTGCTGGTCAAGAAGATCTAGTCCCGGCCCCGGAAATCACACACCTAGGAGACTGCCCCGATGACGCTCGCAACCGCCCTGCTTTTCGCCATCGTAGCCTTCGCCGCCATCGCCACGCCCGGGCCGACTGTGCTGCTGGCGCTCAGCAACGGCTCGCGCCATGGCGTGCGCCGCGCGCTGCCGGGCATGCTGGGTGCCGTGCTGTCGGATTTCGTGCTGGTCGGCGCGGTGGCGCTCGGCCTGGGCGCGCTGCTGGCGGCGTCGGAGTTCTGGTTCTCGATGCTGAAATGGGTGGGCGCCATCTATCTGGCCTGGCTGGGCCTGCGCATGCTGCGCTCCAAGGGCGGCTTCCACCTGCCGGCCGCCGACGCGGCGCCGTCGGCCACGGCTGGCGAGAGCCGGCGGATCTTCTTCAAGTCCTTCCTCGTGGCCGTGACCAACCCCAAGGGCTACATCTTCTGCTCGGCGCTGCTGCCGCAGTTCATCGACCCGGCTGCCGCGCAGGCGCCCCAGTACATCGTCATCGCGCTGATCTTCGCGGGCTTGGACATGGCCGTGATGCTGGCCTACGCCTTCGTCGGCGCCCGTGCGATCCGGCTCTTGACCATCTCTGCCACGCGCTGGATCGACCGCGCCTGCGGCGGCATGCTGCTGGCGCTGGCCGGCTCGCTGGCCTTCTATCGCCGCAGCGCGGCCTGACGGTCCCCTGTTCCGCCCCCCTGCAGCCGGCCGCCGCGAGTAGCCGCTTCGCCGGGAGCGGTAACGCCTGTCACCGATAATCCCGGCCATGAATCCCCTGCTTTCCCGGTTGCAACCCTACCCCTTCGAACGGCTGAAGCAGCTGTTCGCGGGCGTCACGCCCAACCCCGAGTTCCCGGCTATCAGCCTGGGCATCGGCGAACCCAAGCACGCCACGCCGGGTTTCATCAAGGACGCGCTGAGCGCCAGCCTCGGCGCGCTGGCCGCCTACCCCGCCACCGCCGGCGAGCTGAAGCTGCGCACCGCCTTCACCGACTGGCTCAAGACCCGCTACAGCCTCGCCCTCGACCCTGCCACGCAGGTGCTGCCCGTCAACGGCTCGCGCGAGGCGCTGTTCTCGCTGGCCCAGACGGTGGTCGACCCGACCGCCTCGCCGCAGCCGGTGGTGCTGTCGCCCAATCCGTTCTATCAGATCTACGAAGGCGCGGCCCTGCTCGCCGGTGCCGAGCCGTACTACGTGCCCAGCGTGCCCTCGCGCAACTTCGCGGTCGACTGGGACAGCGTGCCCGATGATGTCTGGGCCCGCACGCAGCTGGTTTTCGTGTGCTCGCCGGGCAACCCGACCGGCGCGGTGATGGCGCTGGACGAGTGGAAGAAGCTCTTCGCGCTTTCCGACCGCCACGGCTTCGTGATCGCCGCCGACGAGTGCTACAGCGAGATCTACTTCCGCGACGAGCCCCCGCTCAGCGGCCTCGAAGCCTCGGTGAAGCTCGGCCGGCCCGACTTCCGCAACCTGATCGCGCTGACATCGCTGTCCAAGCGCAGCAATGTGCCCGGCCTGCGCAGCGGCTTCGTGGCGGGCGACGCGGCCATCATCAGGAAATTCCTGCTCTATCGCACCTACCACGGCAGCGCCATGAGCGGCGCCGTGGCCGCGGCCAGCATCGCCGCCTGGGGCGACGAGTCGCACGTGGTCGACAACCGCGCCCAGTACCGCGCCAAGTTCGCGGCTGTCACGCCGCTGCTGGAGCCGGTGCTCGACGTGCGACTGCCTGACGCCAGTTTCTACCTGTGGGCCGGCGTGCCCGAAGTGTGGGCTGGCGACGACGAAGCCTTCGCCCGTGCCCTTTACGCTCAATACAATGTGACGGTTCTGCCGGGGAGCTATCTGGCGCGCGAGACGACTTACGGCGCGCACAGCACGAATCCCGGCCGGGGCCGCATCCGCATGGCGCTTGTGGCCGAAACGGCCGAATGCGTGGAGGCCGCACAGCGCATCGTGCGCTTCTGCAAGGACGCCCGCCGCTGATCCGCTTCGCTTTCCTGCTCCCATTTTTCACCCGAGACTCTCCATGACCCAGCAACTGCAACAAATCATCGACGCCGCGTGGGAAGACCGCGCCAACATCTCGGTCGCCGCCTCGCCGGCCGAAGTGCGCGACGCCGTCGAGCACGTCATCACCGAACTCAACAACGGCAAGCTGCGCGTGGCCACCCGCGAAGGCGTGGGCAAGTGGACCGTGCACCAGTGGATCAAGAAGGCCGTGCTTCTGTCGTTCCGCCTCAAGGACAACGAGCAGATGCAGGCCGGCTCGCTCGGCTTCTACGACAAGGTGCCCACCAAGTTCTCGCACCTGTCGGCCAACGAGTTGAAGGACTCGGGCGTGCGCATCGTGCCGCCGGCCGTGGCCCGCCGCGGCAGCTTCATCGCCAAGGGCGCGATCCTGATGCCCTCGTACGTGAACATCGGCGCCTACGTGGGCGAAGGCTCCATGGTCGACACCTGGGCCACCGTGGGTTCGTGCGCGCAGGTCGGTGCCAACGTGCACCTGTCGGGCGGCGTGGGCCTGGGCGGCGTGCTCGAGCCCCTGCAGGCCAACCCGACCATCATCGAGGACAACTGCTTCATCGGCGCGCGCTCCGAAGTCGTGGAAGGCGTGATCGTCGAAGAGAACTCCGTGCTCGGCATGGGCGTGTACATCGGCCAGAGCACCCCGATCTTCAACCGCGACACCGGCGAGATCTCCTACGGCCGCGTTCCGAGCGGCAGCGTGGTCATCAGCGGCAACCTGCCCAAGAAGACCAAGTCGGGCCAGGACTACAGCACCTACGCCGCGATCATCGTGAAGACGGTCGACGCGCAGACTCGCTCGAAGACCAGTCTGAACGACCTCCTGCGCGACTGATAACTCCCCGCCGGCCCCTCTTCCGGGGCCGGTTTTCTTCAGAGTCCCAGAGAAAACAACAGCACCCGAGGAGAGAGACCGATGAACATGATGGAACGGCTTCTTCGTCTGATGGCCGAGCGCAAGGCATCCGACATCTATCTCTCGGCCCACTCGCCGGTGCTGATCCGCATCAACGGCATCTGCCTGCCCGTCAACGCGCAGGTGCTGCCGCCCACGGCGCCGCTGGCGCTGCTGTCCGAGGTGGTGCCCGCCGCGCGCATCCAGGAGCTGGAAAGCACGGGCGAGCTCAACATGGCCGTGCACCTCGAAGACACCGGCAACTACCGCGTGAGCGCCATGCGCCAGCGCGGCACCTACGCGGTGGTGGTGCGGCACATCGCCTCCACCATTCCGAGCTTCGCCGAGCTGAACCTGCCCGACATCCTGAAGACGCTCATCATGGAACGCCGCGGGCTGATCCTGATGGTCGGCGCCACCGGCGCGGGCAAGACCACCACGCTGGCCTCGATGCTCGACTACCGCAACGAGCACGCCAGCGGCCACATTCTCACGGTCGAGGAGCCGATCGAGTTCACCTACACCAACAAGAAGTCGGTGGTGAACCAGCGCGACGTGGGCAGCGACACCACCTCGCTGCAGACGGCGCTGAAGAACGCGCTGCGCCAGGCACCCGACGTGATCCAGATCGGCGAAATCCGCGACCGCGACACCATGTCCGCCGCCATCGCCTATGCGCAGTCGGGCCACCTGTGCGTGGCCACGCTGCACGCCAACAACAGCTACCGCGCGCTGAACCGCATCCTGAGCTTCTACCCCGTCGAGGTGCGCCCCACCCTGCTGGGCGACCTGGGCGGCGCGCTGCGCGCCATCGTTTCGCAGCGCCTGCTGCGCACGCCGACCGGCGCCCGCGTGCCGGCGCTCGAGGTCATGCTCAACACCGCGCTGGTGGCCGAACTGATCGAGAAGGGCGACTTCTCCGGTGTGAAGGAGGCCATGGAAAAGTCGATGGCCGAAGGCTCGCAGACCTTCGAGGAAGACATCGCCCGCCTCATCACCGAGGAGCGCGTGACCCGCGAAGAAGGCCTGTCGCAGGCCGACTCCCCCACCAACCTCATGTGGCGCCTGCAGAACCGCGCGGCGCCCAAGCAGCAGGTCGACGACCGCAACCTGACCGACCAGGTCGACGAACCCACTTTCACCGACATCACGCTAGACGTGAAGTTCTGAACCCAGCCTTTTCCCGATGTCCCGTACGCTCCAGCTCGCCGAACAACTCATCTCGCGCCCTTCCGTCACCCCCGACGACGCGGGCTGCCAGCAGATCCTCGGCGAGCGGCTGGCGAAACTGGGCTTCACGCTGGAGACCATCGAGAGCGGCCCGGCCGACTTCCGGGTGACCAACCTGTGGGCAGTGCGCCGTCCCGCGGACGCCAAGGCCGCCACGAAGACGCTGGTGTTCGCCGGCCACACGGACGTGGTGCCCACCGGCCCCGTCGAGCAGTGGACCAGCCACCCTTTCACGCCCACGCACCGCGACGGCAAGCTCTACGGCCGCGGCGCCTGCGACATGAAGACCTCGGTCGCGGCCTTCGTCACCTCCATCGAAGACTTCCTGCAGGAGCAGCCCGATCCGAAGCTCACTCTGGCCCTGCTGCTCACGAGCGATGAGGAGGGCCCCGGCGTCGATGGCACCGTGGTCGTCTGCAATGCGCTGGCCGCGCGCGGCGAAACCATCGACTACTGCATCGTCGGCGAGCCCACCGCGGTGGAGCGCTGCGGCGACATGATCAAGAACGGCCGCCGCGGCACCATGAGCGGCAAGCTCACGGTCAAGGGCGTGCAGGGCCACATCGCCTATCCGCACCTGGCGAAGAACCCGGTGCACGCGGTGGCGCCCGCGCTGGCCGAGCTGGTTGCCATCAACGCCGCCGGCGGCTGGGACGGGGCGAGCAACCCGTACTTCCAGCCGACCAGCTGGCAGATCAGCAATTTCCATTCGGGCACCGGCGCGAGCAACGTTATTCCGGGCAGCGCGGTGATCGACTTCAACTTCCGCTTCTCGACCGAATCCACGCCCGAGTCGCTGCAGCAGCGCGTGCACGCCGTGCTCGACGCGCACAAGGTCGACTACACGCTCGCCTGGACCATCGGCGGCCTGCCCTTTTTGACCACGCCGGGCGAACTGGTCACTGCCGTGCAGGACGCGATCCGCGAAGAGACCGGCATCGAGACCGAGCTGTCGACCAGCGGCGGCACCAGCGACGCGCGCTTCATCGCCAAGATCTGCAGGCAGGTGGTCGAGCTGGGCCCGGTGAACGCCAGCATCCACAAGATCGACGAGCACATCGACGTGGCCGAGATCGAGACGCTGAAGAACCTCTACCTGCGCACCATCAGGCGGCTGGACGTCGCGCTCGCCGGATGAGCACCGTCATCGAACTCATCGAGTCGGGCGCGAAGCGGCTGGAAGAAGCCGGCGTGGCCTTCGGCCATGGCACCGCCAACGCCTTCGACGAGGCCGCCTGGCTGGTCTTGTGGCGCCTGAAGCTGCCACTGGACGACCTCGACGGCGTGGCCGACAAGCCCGTCTCGCCTGCGGACGCCGGCAAGGTGGCCGCGCTCATCGACGAACGTATCTCGACGCGCAAGCCCGCCGCCTACCTCACGAAGGAAGCCTGGCTGCAGGGCGTGCCCTTCTACGTGGACGAACGCGCCATCGTGCCGCGCAGCTTCATCGCCGAGCTGATCGCCGACGGGACCATCGACTACTGGCTGGGCGAACACACGCAGCGCGTGCTCGACCTGTGCACCGGCAACGGCAGCCTCGCGGTGCTGGCGGCGCTCACCTACCCGGAAGTGACGGTGGACGCGGCCGACCTGTCGGTCGAGGCCCTGGAGGTCGCGGCCATCAACGTCACCCGCCACGAGCTGGATGCGCGCGTCAGGCTGGTCGAGTCCGATGGGCTGAAGAACCTGCCCGGTCCGTACGACCTCGTGCTGTGCAACCCGCCCTACGTGAACAGCGCCAGCATGGCCGCCCTGCCCGCCGAATACCGCGCCGAGCCCGAGCTTGCGCTGGCCGGCGGCACCGACGGCATGGATTTCGTGCGCCAGCTGTTCGCCGATGCGCCCTCGCGAATGAGCGAGCGTGCGGTGCTGGTGCTGGAGATCGGCAACGAGCGCGAATACTTCGAGGCGGCCTTCCCGCAGCTCGAAGTCTTCTGGCTCGAAACCTCGGCGGGCGAGGACCAGGTCCTGCTGGTGACGCGCGACGCCCTGGTGGCCGGCGCCGGCGCGCGTTAGCTGCGCCCGCCCCAGCCCCTTCAGCCGCTTTCCCGCAGCCATTGGCTGCGAAACCCCATTCACCGGGCCATTTCCCGCGCCTTCCTGCGCAATTCCCCGCGCCTTTGCCCCTTTTTCCGGGGCCCGAAGGGCCGGGCGGGATAATCTCCCCTACGGTTCCTCTTTCATGATCACTCTCAAGAACGTCATTCTTCGCCGCAGCGCCAAGGTCCTGCTCGACGGCGCCACCGTCACCCTCAACCCCGGCGAGAAGGTCGGGCTGGTGGGCCGCAACGGCGCCGGCAAGTCGACCCTGTTCGCCCTGCTCAACGGCTCGCTGCACGAAGACGGCGGCGATTTCTCCATTCCGAAGCAGTGGCGCATGGCCCAGGTGGCGCAGAACATGCCCGAAACCGAGGATTCGGCCACCGACTTCGTGGTGGGCGGCGACACCCGCCTGACCGAGCTGCGCGAGAAGCTGGCCGCCATCGAGGCCGCCTACGCCGAGAACCCGGACGACGCCGACATCGGCATGGAGCTGGCCCACGCCTACACCGACCTGGCCGACGCCGGCGAGCACGACGCCGTGCCGCGCGCCCAGGCCCTCATCCTCGGCCTGGGCTTCAAGACGCACGAGCTCGACGCGCCCGTCAACAGCTTCTCGGGCGGCTGGCGCATGCGCCTGCAGCTGGCCCGCGCGCTGATGTGCCCGAGCGACCTGCTGCTGCTCGACGAACCCACCAACCACCTGGACCTGGACGCGCTGGTGTGGCTCGAAGCCTGGCTGCAGAAGTACCCGGGCACCATGATCGTCATCAGCCACGACCGCGAGTTCCTCGATGCCGTGACCGACGTCACCCTGCACATCGCCAACGCCCAGCTCACGCGCTACGGCGGCAACTACAGCAAGTTCGAGGACATGCGCGCGCTGCAGATGGAGCAGCAGCAGCAGGCCTTCGCCAAGCAGCAGGACAAGATCGCCCACCTGCAGAAGTTCATCGACCGCTTCAAGGCCAAGGCCAGCAAGGCCAAGCAGGCGCAGAGCCGGGTCAAGGCGCTGGAGCGCATGGAGCGCGTGGCGCCGCTGCTGGCCGAGGCTGATTTCAGCTTCGAGTTCAAGGAGCCGGGCAACATCCCGAACCCGATGCTGTCGATCAGCAACGCGAGCTTCGGCTACGTCGTCGAAGACGATGAGCCCAAGACCATCCTGCGCGGCGTCAACCGCTCGGTGCTGGCGGGGCAGCGCATCGGCATCCTGGGCGCCAATGGCCAGGGCAAGTCGACGCTGGTGAAGACCATCGCGCGCGAGATGGGCGCGCTGGCGGGCCAGGTCACCGAGGGCAAGGGCCTGAACATCGGCTACTTCGCGCAGCAGGAACTCGACGTGCTGCACCCCGAGAGCAATCCGCTGGAGCACATGGTGCGGCTGGCACGCGAGCTCGGCGGCAACGCCAAGGAGCCCAGCGGCGAGCAGGCCCTGCGCGGCTACCTGGGCAGCTTCAACTTCAGCGGCGACATGGTCAAGCAGCCCGTGGGCACCATGAGCGGCGGCGAGAAGGCCCGCCTCGTGCTCGCGATGATGGTGTGGCAGCGCCCCAACCTGCTGCTGCTCGACGAGCCGACCAACCACCTCGACCTCGCCACCCGCGAGGCGCTGGCCGTGGCGCTCAACGAGTTCGAAGGCACGCTGATGCTCGTGAGCCACGACCGCGCGCTGCTGCGCTCGGTGTGCGACGAATTCTGGCTGGTGGGCCGCGGCGTGGTCGGCGACTTCGACGGCGACCTCGACGACTACCAGCGCTACCTGCTAGACGAATCCAAGCGCCTGCGCGAGGAGGCCAAGGTGGCGGTGCGCGAAGCCGAGGCCGCCGCGGCTCCGGCGGCCGCTCCCGCAGCCGCCCCGCAGCAACGCAAGCAGGACGCCCAGGAACGCCAGCAGCGCAGCGACCAGGCCAAGCCGATCAAGCGCGAGATCGCCCAGATCGACGAACGCCTGGCCAAGGCCGGCACCGAGCGCACCGAGCTGGAGGCGCGCCTTGCCCAGCCGCTGCCGCCGGCCGAGATCGCCGAGGCCGGCAAGCGGCTGAAGGCGCTCAGCGACGAAATCGGCCGCCTCGAGGAGCGCTGGCTGGCCCTCTCGGACCAGCTGGAAGCCCTGGCGGCCTGAACTGCAACGCCAAGCAAAAGGGGAGTCACCGGATGCCGTCAACCATCGAACTGGCCCGGGGTGACGAAAAGCTCATCGCCGCCATTCACCGCAGCCGCCGCCTCATCAGCCGCAAGGCGCTGATGGCCGCGGCGGCCAGCGCGGTTCCCCTGCCCGGCCTCGACTGGATGGCCGACGCCGCGCTGCTCTCCCGGCTGGTGCCGCAGATCAGCGCGGAATTCGGCCTCTCGGTCACGCAAGTCGAGAAGCTCGCGCCGCACCAGCGCGAGCGCATCCAGAAGGCCGCGACCACGGTGGGTGCGCTGCTGGTCGGAAAGCTGGTCACGCGCGACCTGCTGATCCGGCTCGCGAAGCACGCCGGCGTGCGCCTCACCGCCAAGCAGGCGACCAAGTACGTGCCCATCGCCGGCCAGATGGTGTCGGCCGCGCTCGGCTACGCGGCGCTGCGCGCCCTGGGCGAGCAGCACATCAAGGACTGCGTGCGCGTCAGTACCACCCTCGCTCTCGCGCCGCCCGAACCGCACGCGAGCGCCTGAGCGCCTCGCGGTCGAACAGCACCTGCGCCGCCCACGCCGCGCACACCAGCCCGAAGCAGCCGCCGCCCGCGATGGCCGGATGCGCCCGAGTCAGCCCGAAGACCAGCCCCGCGAGGGACAGCAGCGCCAGCAGCACGCACAGCGCGCGGTCGAGCCGGATGCCCGGCGGCAATGGTCGGCGCACCGCGCGCTCATCGTTTTCTTGCCGGCTGGCGAAAGGCCTCCGGTCCGGGCTTCAGGGCTTCTTCCTTCACGCGTTGCTCGTAAGCTGCGACCAGCGCGACGTAGTGCCGCGACATCACATCGGCCACCCGCCCGAGGCCGATCTTGCTGACTGTCGGCTGCGGAATGCCCGTTCTCTGTTCGATCTGCTTCTGCGTGAGGCCCATGGCCCGCAGCGCCATGACCAACTCCCGTGGCTTCATGCTTTCCTCCCTTTTTTAACTATTCTAGAGTTTGGGTTGAATATTCGTTTGGGCTTAAATCCCCATCCGATGGACAGCATTGCCAAACGCGCCCTGGCCGCGCGCAAATTCGCCAAGATGACGCAGAAGCAGGCCGAAGCGGTCTCGGGCGTCAAGCAATCCAGCATTTCCAAGATCGAACGTGGAGACGTCACCCGCTCCATGAGCGTGCTGGCCCTGGCGCGTGCCTACCGCGCCGATCCGAACTGGCTCGATACCGGCGACGGCCCCGCTCCCTGGGACGAAGACCAGATCCGCCAGGCCCGCGACCGGGCCAACGAGCCGCCGGGCCCCTACCGGGTGATGCACACGCCGCCGTCGATTCCCAGCTTCAACCCGCGCACGCCCGGCACCGTGCCGCTCATTTCCTGGGCGGACGCCGCCAACTGGGACAGCCACGAGATCTCGCAGCAGCCGCACGCCGAGCGCTGGATTCCCTGCATCGCCCACCACAGCCTGCAGAGCTACGCGCTGCGCGTGCGCGGAGACAGCATGACCTCGGCCAGCGGCCTGCTGAAGAGCTACCCGCCCGGCTGCATCGTGTTCGTCGACACCGCGCTGCGCAAGCCCGACGACGGCGAACGCATCATCGCGAAGCTCGACGACAGCGACGAGGTCACCTTCAAGGTGTTCAAGCAGGACGACGGCCGCCGCTGGCTGCTGCCGTTGAACCCGAATCACGAGCCGGTGCGCACACCGTTCACCGTGCTGGGCACCGTCGTCGGCAAGTGGGAAGACGAAGACTGATTGATTGCCTGATCGATCGACCGACCAACCGGCTGGTCGATTCATCGATCAAACGTTTGATTGATCGGCAAAGGCCGGAAGAAGAAAAATGAGCCAGGAATTAGCCTGGAACAGGATTTCAGCGAGGTCAGGTTGCGTGCAGGTTCAGAGGCGATATTCATGGCTCTCCCTGTGGCCTGCATCCTCTGATCCTCCCTCCTCCAGCAGGTCACCTTCAAGCCCGCCTTGTGCGGGCTTTTTTTTGCCTGTTGCTCGCCTCGCCCCGCAGGCTTCGCGCACTCCGTGCCACTTCGCCGCCCCGGGGCAATACCGGTGGCCCGGCAAAGCCGGTTCCACGGTATTTCTAAAAGGGGCACCGCCCCTGACGGCTTACTTGGGCAGCAGCACCTTGTTGACCACGTGGATCACGCCGTTCGACTGGTAGACGTTGGGAATCGTCACCGTGGCCGTGCCGCCCTTTTCGTCGGTGACGGTGATCTTCCCGCCCTTCTCCTTGGCCACGAGCACGCCGCCGGCAACGGTCTTCAGTTCGGCCGAGCCCTTGCCGGCCTTGATTTCCTTCTTCAGCGCGGCCGCATCGAGCTTGCCCGCCACCACGTGGTAGGTCAGCACGCCGGTCAGGGCGTCCTTGCTCTCGGGCTTGAGCAGGGTGTCGACGGTGCCGGCCGGCAATGCGGCGAAGGCTTCGTTGGTCGGAGCGAACACGGTGAACGGACCCGGGCCCTTGAGGGTGTCGACGAGGCCCGCTGCCTTGACTGCTGCAACGAGCGTGGTGTGGTCCTTCGAATTGACTGCGTTGTCGATGATGTCCTTGGTCGGCAGCATCGGCGCACCGCCCACCATAACCGAAGCCGCAAGGGCCGAGACCGCTCCGGCGGACAGTGCGATGGCGAGGGAAACGGCGGCGATGCGATGAAGTTTGCGTTGCATGTGGATGCTCCTGGTTGAATGAACGACCGCTGCGAAATGGCGGCGGCTGTCCTCAGTACGGGAGCCCTCATGGAACAGATTCGGCGGTGGCGAAAGAAAAGACGACGTGCCGCAGGCCTGCGCATTTCGCACCCCGTTCATGCGTTTCGCGCCGTGTAATACCAATTTCGTCGCAACCGCCTCGCCGCGTGGGGCGGCGGCCACGAGACTTCAGGAAAGTCAGGCAGCCCGGGCGTTCCGGGTGTACAACCGCTGCCCCATGCCAAATCAAGAAAACAATGCGTTGGAGGATCACCCCGGTTCGTCGTCGCGCGCTGCGCCTGCGCGCCCGCGGCCGGGGTGGCCCGTTCAGGGCGCCGTGCTCGGCGCCGTACTGCTGCTGTTGAGCGGCTGCGCGGTCGGACCGGACTTCAAGACGCCCGACCTGCCGGCCGCTGCCAACAGTGCCGACTACACGCCCGCGCCGATGCCGGCGCGCACCGTGAAGGCCGAGGTGGCCGCCGGCCAGTCCCAGGAGTTGCTGCCCGGCCGCGACATCCCCGCCCAGTGGTGGGAGGTGTTCCGCTCCGAACCGCTCGACCGCCTGATCCGCGCCTCGCTCGCCCAAAGCCCCACGCTGGCGTCAGCACAGGCCGCGCTGCGGCAGGCCGAGGCCACCTACGACGCCAAGTCGGGCAACCTGCTGTGGCCGCAGGTCACGGCTCAGTTGGGCGCGCAGCGCGAGCGGGCCTCGGAGGTCAGCACGCAGGTGCCGGGCGGCCAGTTGCTCACGCTGTACAACGCATCGGTCAACGTCAGCTACAACCTCGACGTGTTCGGCGGATCGCGCCGGCAGATCGAAGGCGCGCAGGCCGCCGTGGAAGCGCAGCGCTACCAGGTCGAAGCGACCTACCTCACGCTCACATCGAACCTCGTCACGACCGCCATCCGCGAAGCCGCGCTGCGCGGGCAACTGCAGGCCACGCGCGAGGTGCTGCAGGCGCAGCGCGAGCAGTTGGGCGTGATCGAAAAGCAGTTCGACACCGGCGCGATCCCGAAGTCGATCGTGCTGCAGCAGCGCACGCAGGTCGCGCAGACGCAGGCAGCAATACCGCCTCTCGAGAAGTCGCTCGCGCAGACGCGCCACCAGCTCGCGGTGTTCGCGGGCCGGCTGCCCTCGGAAGAAGGCCTGCCCGAATTCGACCTCGCCAGCCTCTCTCTGCCGCAGGAGCTGCCGCTGTCGCTGCCCTCCGAGCTCGCGCGCCAGCGGCCCGACGTGCGCGCCAGTGAAGCCCAGCTGCACCAGGCCAGCGCGGCGGTCGGCGTGGCCACGGCGAATCTCTATCCGCAGGTCCAGCTGAGCGCCAGCTACGGCAACACCTCCCTGCGCGCGCGAGACCTGTTCACCGGACCGACCACGCTGTGGAACATCGGCGCCGGGCTCACGCAGCCGATCTTCAACGGCGGCGCGCTGCGTGCGCAGCAGCGCGCGGCGGTCGCGGCCTACGACTCGGCGGCGGCGCAGTACCGCAACACCGTGCTGGGCGCATTCCAGAACGTGGCCGACGCGCTGCGCGCGCTCGAACTCGACGCCGCGACGCTGCAGGCCCAGGCCACGGCCGAGTCGCTCGCGAGGCAGTCGCTCGACCTGTCGACCGCGCAGTTCCGCGCCGGCGCGGTGAGCTACGTGACGCTGCTCACCGCGCAACAGGCCTGGCTGCAGACGCACACCGCGCTGGCGCAGGCACAGGCCGCGCGCTATGCCGACACGGCCGCCCTCTTCCAGGCGCTGGGCGGCGGCTGGTGGAACCGCGGCGCATTGGCCGACGCGGCCATCGCGCCGGGACAGCCGGCGCAGCAACCAGCACAACAGGCCGCAGCACCGCAGAACTGAGCGGCCCCGAACACTTCATAACTCCAAGAAAAGCCAATTTATGACCCGAAGAATGATCATCATGATCGGCTGCGTACTGCTGCTGGTCGCCGTGCTCGCGTTCGGCAAGTTCATGCAGATCCGCGCGCTGATCGCGGCCGTGCCCAAGCCCTCGCCGCAGACGGTGTCGACGGCCGAGGTGCAGAAGCTGCAGTGGCAGTCGCAGTTCACCGCCGTCGGCACGCTGAACCCGGTGCGCGGCGCCGACCTCAGCACCGAAGTGGCCGGACTGGTGCGCTCGGTGCACTTCAAGTCGGGGCAGGACGTGAAGGCCGGCACGCTGCTGGTCGAGCTCAATGCCGACTCCGACATCGCCCTGCTGCACTCGGCCGAGGCCGCCGCCGCGCAGGCCGCCATCGTGCTCAAGCGCGACCAGGCGCAGCTCGCGGTGCAGGCCGTGAGCCAGGCGCAGATCGACGCCGACACCAACGACCTGAAGGCCAAGCGCGCGCAGGTCGAGCAGCAGGCCGCCGTGGTGGCCAAGAAGTCGATCCGCGCGCCCTTCTCCGGCCGCCTGGGCATCACCACGCTCAACCCGGGCCAGTACGTGAACGCCGGCGACAAGCTGGTCACGCTGCAGACGCTGGACCCGATCTACGTCGACTTCGCGCTGCCGCAGCAGCAGCTCGCGGGTCTGGCGGTGGGCCAGGTGGTGAACCTGTCGGTCGACACCTTCCCGGGCCAGGCCTTCAGCGGCAAGATCAACGCGATCAGCCCGAAGGTGGACGCCGCCACGCGCAACGTGCAGGTCGAGGCCACCATCTCGAACCCGAAGCAGATCCTGCTGCCCGGCATGTTCGCCAACGTGAAGATCGACGTGGGCGGCGTGCAGGAACAGCTCACGCTGCCCTCCACCGCCGTCACCTACAACCCGTACGGCTCGACCGTGTACGTGGTGAAGGAAGCCGAGCCGCCGAAGGAAGGTGCAGCGGGTGCAGGTGCTCCCGCCCAGCCGGCCAATCCCTCGGGTACCAGGCAGCTCGTCGCGCAGCAGGTCTTCGTGGAGACCGGTGCCACGCGCGGCGACCAGATCGCCATCGTCAAGGGCCTCACGGCCGGCCAGGTGGTGGTGAGCAGCGGACAGAACAAGCTGAAGAACGGCACGCCGGTGGTGGTGGACAACAGCGTCCAGCCCGCCAACAACCCGGCGCCGACGCCGCAGGAAAAGTGAGGTCGCCCGCATGAACTTCACAGACATCTTCATCCGCCGGCCGGTGCTGGCGATGGTGGTGAGCCTGCTGATCGTGGTGCTCGGGCTGCGCGCGCTGGCCGGCCTGCCGGTCAACCAGTACCCCAAGACCGAGAACGGCGTGGTCACCATCACCACCGCCTACTACGGCGCGGACGCGGCCACGGTCGCGGGCTTCATCACGCAGCCGCTGGAGGCCGCCGTGTCGCAGGCACAGGGCATCGACTACCTGTCGTCGTCCAGCAGCCTGGGCGTGTCGACCATCACCGCCACGCTGCGGCTGAACTACGACTCCAACCGCGCGCTGACCGAGATCAACACGCAGGTGAACTCGGTGCGCAACCAGCTGCCGCCGCAGGCGCAGCAACCGGTGCTGACGGTGGCCACGGGCCAGACCACCGACGCGATGTACATCGGCTTCTACAGCGACACGCTGCCCAACAACAACGTGACCGACTTCCTGGTGCGCGTGGTGCAGCCCAAGCTCAACGCCATTCCGGGCGTGCAGACCGCTGAAATCCTCGGCGCGCGCACCTTCGCGCTGCGGGCCTGGCTCGACGCGCAGAAGATGGCCGCCTACGGCGTGACCGCCACCGACGTGAGCGCGGCGCTGGCGGCCAACAACTACCTCGCGGCCGTGGGCCAGAGCAAGGGCCAGATGGTGAGCGTGCCGCTCACGGCCGGCACCTCGCTGCACAGCGTGGACGAGTTCAAGCAGCTTTCGGTCAAGAGCAGCAACGGCGCCATCGTGCGGCTGCAGGACGTGGCCAACGTGACGCTGGGCTCGGAGAACTACGACTTCAACGTCGCCTTCAACGGCGTGCGCTCGGTGTTCATCGGCATCAAGGTCGCGCCCGAGGCCAACATCCTCGACGTGGCCAAGCAGGTGCGCACCGTGTTCCCGGACATCCAGGCGCAACTGCCCACGGGCCTGACCGGAAAGATCGTCTACGACTCGACGGACTTCATCAACACCTCGATCAGCGAAGTGATCAAGACGCTGGTGGAAGCGCTGGTCATCGTGACGGTGGTGATCTACCTCTTCCTGGGCAGCCTGCGCGCGGTGGTGGTGCCGGTGATCGCAATGCCGCTGTCGCTGATCGGTACCTTCTTCATCATGCTGGCGCTGGGCTACTCGATCAACCTGCTCACGCTGCTGGCGCTGGTGCTTGCCATCGGCCTCGTGGTTGACGACGCGATCATCGTGGTGGAGAACGTCGACCGGCACATGCGCGAGGGCAAGTCGCCCATGCAGGCCTCGCTGCTTGCGGCGCGCGAGCTGGGCGGGCCCATCCTGGCGATGACGGTGGTGCTGGTGGCGGTGTACGTGCCCATCGGCTTCCAGGGCGGCCTCACCGGCTCGCTCTTCACCGAGTTCGCCTTCACGCTCGCGGGCTCGGTGGTGGTCTCGGGCATCGTGGCGCTCACGCTGTCGCCGATGATGTGCTCGCGCTTCTTCAAGCCAGAGCAGGACAGCGGCAAGTTCGCGATGAAGATCGAGCACGTCTTCGAGCGCGTGCACCACCGCTACCAGCTGATATTGCGCGGCGTGCTGAAGACCTGGCCGGTGATGATCGTCATGGGCGCGATCCTGGTGGCGCTCTTGTTCGTGATGTTCAAGATGTCGAAGTCGGAGCTCGCCCCCGAGGAAGACCAGGGCATCGTGCTGTCGCAGGTGGTGGGCGCGCCCACGGCCACCATCAACCAGATGCAGACGTATGCAGACCAGATCTTCAAGATCGCGCACGACACGCCCGAATACGCGCAGCTCTTCCAGCTGACCGGCGTGCCCAGCACCAACGCGGGCATCGCGGGCGTGCTGCTCAAGCCCTGGGACCAGCGCACGCGCAGCGCGCACGACATCCAGACCGACCTGCAGAAGCGCTGGAACGGCATTGCCGGCGCGAAGGTGGTGGCCTTCCAGTTCCCGGCGCTGCCGGGTGCCTCGGGCCTGCCGGTGCAGTTCGTCATCAAGACGACCGAGCCCTTCGAGAACCTGAACGCCCTCGCCCAGCAGATCATGGACAAGGCGCGCGCCGACGGGAAGTTCTACTACATCGACGCCGACCTGAAGATCGACCTGCCGCAGGCCTCCGTGGTGGTCGACCGCGACAAGATCGCCACCCTGGGCATCACGCAGCAGGACGTGGGCAACGCGATGGGCGCGGCGCTGGGCGGCGCGTACGTCAACTACTTCTCCATCTCGGGCCGCTCCTACAAGGTGATCCCGCAGGTGCAGCAGGTCGACCGGCTGAACCCGTCGGACGTGCTGAACTTCTACATCAAGACGCCCAACGGCGTGGTGCCGGCGAGCACGGTCGCGAGCCTGAAGTACAGCGTGCAGCCCGAGACGGTGAACCACTTCCAGCAGCTCAACTCCGTGACCATCCAGGGCGTGCCCAGCGGCACGCAGGGCGAGACGCTGGAGTACCTGCGCGGCGTGGTGCAGCAGCTGGCGCCCAGTGGCTACACGGTCGACTACTCGGGCCAGTCGCGCCAGTTCGTGCAGGAGTCGGGCAACTTCGCCATCACCTTCGTCTTCGCGCTGATCATCGTCTTCCTGGCGCTGGCGGCGCAGTTCGAGAGCTTCCGCGACCCGGTGGTGATCCTGGTGTCGGTGCCGCTGGCCCTCTTCGGCGCGATGATCTTCATCTTCTGGGGCTTCGCCTCGATGAACATCTACACGCAGGTGGGCCTGGTGACGCTGATGGGCCTGATCAGCAAGCACGGCATCCTGATCGTCGAGGTGGCCAACCGTCTGCAGAAGCAGGGCCTGAGCAAGCTCGACGCCATCGTGGAAGCCGCCGGCACGCGTCTGCGCCCGATCCTGATGACGACCGCCGCCATGGTCTTCGGCGTGCTGCCGCTGGTGATCGCCTCGGGCGCCGGCGCAGCGGGCCGCAAGGCGATGGGCATCGTGATCTTCAGCGGACTGTCCATCGGCACGCTGTTCACGCTCTTCGTGGTGCCGGCGATGTATCTGTTCATCGCGGCGCGGCACCAGAAGGAGGAAGGCACAGACGCAACCGATGCCTCCAAGCCTGCGGCGCTTCCGGGCAGCGTGGCACCCGAGGCCTGAGCGGCCCGGGTCTTCAGTTCAGCGGCGCGGCCAGCAGCTCGAATTCCGAGAGGCTGACCGCCCCGCTCCCCGCGATCTCCAGCCGGTAGCTCGAATAGGCTCCCGGCGTCTTCACGACGAAGGGCCGCACCTGGCGGCGCCAGGCGAAAACTTCGCCCTGGCGACTGTCGAGCGTGGTCCAGTTGATACCGTCGTTCGACCCCTTCAGAGTCCAGCCGGCCGGGTCCTGCCCGGTCTTGTTGCTGGAGGTGAGCGTGTAGATCGCCACCGTGCGCGCCGTTGTCGCGGTGCTGCCCTGGATCCATGCGGTGCCTGAAGTGCCGCTGCTCCATTCCGTGAGCGAAGTCCTGTCGTTCAGGTCCTTCAGCCCCGTGGCGTTGCTTGCAGTCGTGGTGAAGGCGGAAGTCGGCAGCAGCGACTGCAGCGGCGACGGCTTGCCCGTGCCCTGCGTGACCGACGAAGGCGCGTCGTCCTCGCCCGTGCCCCATGACGACGGGTTCGGCCCCATCTGGAACTCCAGCGTCACGCCCTCCACCAGCTCGGCGTGCGCCAGGTAGGTGCGCGTGATGCTCGCGCCGTTGAGCTTCAGGCCCTGCACGTAGCGGTTGGTGCTGCTCACGCCGGGCGCGGTGATGGTGATGGCCCGTGCTTCGCCCTTCGCGTTGCGCACCAGCACGCTCATCTTCGGGAAGTAAGGCGCGCCGATCGTGTACTCGGGCCGCCCGGTGGAAGCCGGATAGAAGCCCATGGCACTGAGCACATACCAGGCCGACATCTCCCCGTTGTCCTCGTCGCCCATGTAGCCGTCGCCGGTCGGGTTGCCGTCCTTGTCGAAGCCGGAGAAGTAGAGCTTGTCCATCACGTCGCGCAGGTACTTCTGGCCCGAGGACGGGCTTCCCGCGTGGCTGTACATGTAGATGGTGTGGTGCACCGGCTGGTTGGAGTGCTGGTACTGGCCGACGCCCGCGAGCGCATCGACGTCGTAGGCCGACTTGATCTCGGGCTTGATGCCGGTGTGCGATCCGTTCGGGTCGGTGCCGTCGTAGCCGAGGCCGGGCTTCGTCGTAAAGAAGGCGTCGAGCTTGGCCTTGAGTGCGGCGCGCCCTCCGTAGAGGTTGGCCAGGCCGCGGCCGTCCTGCGGCGTCGCGAAGGCGTAGGTCCAGGCGTTGCCCTCGGTGTAGCCGTAGTACCAGGCCATGGGGTTCGGCGCGCCGCCGCCGAAGGCACCGCCGGTGCTCTTCTGGCGGAACCAGCCGCCGGCCCAGGCTCCTGTCGAGGTGCCGTCGAAGATGTTGGCGTAGCCGGTCGCGCTGTTGGCGAAGTACGCGGCGTCGTCGGCCTTGCCCAGCGCTTTCGCCATCTGGCTCACGCCGAAGTCGTTCAGGTAGCCCTCGAGCGACCACGACACCGACTCGTCGTAGACCGTGGAGTAGCCGTAGAACGGCGTCTTCTCCATGCCCTTGCGGCCGCGGTCGCTGCTGGCGCTGTAGACGGACGCGTTCTTCAGCATCGAGTCGTAGGCGGCGTTGAAGTCGAAGTTGCGCACGCCCTTCAGGTAGGCGTCGGCAAGGATGATGTCGGAATTGGTGCCCACCATCATGTCGGCGTAGCCCGGGCTGGCCCAGCGCGTGGTCCAGCCGCCGTCCTTGTAGCCGTTGACGAAACCGTCGAGCATCTCGCCGGTCTGCTGCGGCAGCAGCAGCGTGTACAGCGGCCAGGTGGTGCGGTAGGTGTCCCAGAAGCCGTTGTTGACCCACAGCTTGCCCGCGCGCACCGTCATCGGGCTCACGTACGGGTTCAGGTACGAGGGCGTGCCGTTCACGTTCTCCCATGCCGAGTTGGGGTACAGGAAGGCCCGGTACATGTTGGAGTACAGGATGGTCTTCTGGTTCTCCGTCGCGCCCTCGACCTGGATGGTGTTGAGCTTCTCGTTCCAGGCGTCCTTGACCGCGGCCAGCACGTCGTCGAAGGACTTGGAGCCGATCTCCTGCGCGAGGTTGGCCTTGGCCTGCTCCACGCTGATGAAGGAGGTTCCGACCTTCAGGCCCACCGCCTGCCTGCCTGCGGAGGCGGTGTCGAAGCTCAGCCATGTCGGAAACGAAGCCGCGCCCGAGGCCTTCACCGGCGCATCGGCCACCGCGTAGAAGTACATGCGCGGCGAGCCCTGGTCGGTGTAGCCCGACACCACGCCGTTGGCCGCATCGACGCCAAGAGAGCCCGACACACCCTTGAAGACGTCGAACACCACGGCCAGCGAAGGCTGGTTCGCACCGGCGGTGAAGCGGAAGTACGCGGCGTGGTCGGTGGGCGTGATCTCGGTGCGGGTGCCGCTGTCGAAGGTCACGCTGTAGTAGTGCGCGTGGGCAACCTCGTTGCGGTGGCTGAACTTCTCACCGCGCGATGCTTTGTCCAGCATCGGCTTGCCCGCGCCATCGGTCCTGGTGACCGGCATGAACTGCACCGACTGCCGGTTGCCCATCCACGGGCTGGCCTCGTGGACGGCCGCGAAGGCGAAGATGCGGTCCAGCGGCTTGGTGTCGTTCTCGTCCTCGAAGAAGGTGTAGAAGAAGTCGTTGCCCATGTAGCCGTCGTAGGGCTTGGTATTGCTCCAGCCGGAGCTCTGGTCATCGGGGTCGATGCGATTGACGGGCGACCACATGGTGAAGCCGAAGGGCATCGCCGTGGCCGGAAAGGTGTTGCCGCGCGAGTAGCCGTCGTAGATGTAGGCGTTGGAGTGCGAGCCACGCAAGGTGTTGACGTAGTTCGCGAGGTCTTGCTTCGCACGGGCTTCGGCAACTGTGCCCGTGGCGCCACCGGTGGTGCCGGTGTTGCCGGTGGTGTCGCCGACAGGCGGCGCTCCCGTGCCGCCGTCCGCGACCGGCTGCTGGCCGGCCGGCGCTCCACCGCCCTGAGGCAGCGGCATCGAGAAGCCCCCGCCGGAGCCACCGCCACAGCCCCACAAGGCAGCCGCGACGAGCCATGCGGCAGCCTGGGCAGCCCTGCCCGCGCACCTTGCCGGGCCGCTCACATCGCACCCGCGGCGGTTGTCTTGCTGTAGTCCGCGGCGGGGCCCGAGGGCGGCGTGAGCGACGGATCGGAAGCCCAGTCGGTGGGCGTCGTCGACAGCTTGAAGGAAAGCGTTCCGCCGTCCTTGATTCTGTCGAGCGGCAGCCATGAGCCCGCGTAGGTCGTGCCGTTGAGCTTCATCTCGCCGATGTAGCGCACGTTATCGACCAGCGCCTGCCGGTCGGCCTCGATGCGCAGCTTCTTTCCGTTGCCCAGCCAGAGGGTCATGCCCGAGAACTGCGGCGTGGACACGGCCAGCCCCGGCGCCGACGGGATCACGGGGTACAGGCCCATCGATGCCCACACGAACCAGCCCGAGGTCGCGCCCATGTCGTCGTTGCCCGGCAAGCCGCCCGAGCCGAGGCTGAAGTTCTTTCGCAGGATGACCGGGATGATGTACTGCGCGTACTTGGCCGAGCCGATCCAGTTGTAGGCCCACGGTGTCTGGAACGCGGGCTCGTTGCCGATGTAGTAGCCGTCGGAGCTCTCGCCGCCGTTCAGGTCCTGGCCGCTGGGCTCGGTGCCGTTGAGCGGGTCGACCGCGTCGAGCGAGAACAGGCTGGCGAGCCGCTCGAGCGTGCCCTTCCGGCCTCCGAGCTTCTGCGCAAGAAGGGTCCAGTCGTACGCGAAGGTCCACAGGTAGTTGGCCTCGGTCGATTCATGGAAGACGCCATCGGTCCAGTCGCCCGCGGCGGTCTTCGACTTCAGCGTCTTGCTGCTGTCGTCGAAGATGTTCTGCCAGTTGCCCGCGCGCTTGAATACCGTGTCGATCACGCTCTTGTCCGTGGCCCTGGTGGCGGGCAGCGCATCGAGGAAGGCGCCGACGGAGCGGTCGGTGGTGATGGCCTCCAGCGTGGTCGACGAGGGGTTGTCGTAGCCCCTGTCGGAGGGAATCCAGCCGAGGCTCATGTAGTCGGCCAGGCTGTCGCCGGGCTTGCCGATGGAGAACTTGTCGTTGCATTGGCCCTTGGGGTTGGTGACGGCCTGCAGCATGTACTTGCGCGCGGTGTCGAGGTCGAACTTGCGCGCGCCGAAGATGTAGGAGCCGGCGACGACGGTGGGCGCGTGGTCGCCGTTCATCGGCGTGGTGTCCTCGCTGCCGTCCACCCAGTGCGGGAAAGCGCCGCACTGCTGCGCGTCGGCCACCAGCGACTGCATCATGTCGCTGGCCTCGTCGGGCGCGATCATGGCCAGCAGCTGGGCCTGGCTGCGGTAGGTGTCCCACATCGAGAAGCCGCTGTAGTGCGTCTTGTAGCCGGCGTCCTTGCCGTCGAGCTTGAACTTGTAGCTCGCGACGTTCTCGGTCGCCCGGGTCGGCAGCACGTTGTTCGATTGCGAGAGGTCCGCCTGCTTCATGCTGCGGTAGTCGCCGTTGACGTCGCTGTAGACAGTCGGGCCGCTGTAGACGCGGTAGAGCGCGGTGTAGAACTTCGTGAGCTGGGTGGTCGCGTCGTCCTTCTTGCCCGCGTCGAGCTTGTCGACTTCTCCCGGCTTCGCGAGATCGAGCTGCACGACGTTGAGCCGGCTGTTCCAGTTGCTGTCGGCCGTGACCTTGACGGTGTCGAAGGAGGCATCGAGGTTCTCGGCCTCGAGGTTCGCCTTCGCGTTCGCGACGCTCACCGAGGAGATGCCGACCCTGAGCTGCACCGAGAGATCGTTGTCCTTCAGGTCGAACTGCAGCTGCGCTGCCTTGCCCGAGATGGCCGAGCCGGCCTTCAGCGGCTTGTCGAAGGTCGCGTAGTAGTACACGGGCTGCTTCCACGTGCCGCCGCAGAACTCGTTGGCGACCGAGGTTCCCGACACCGACTTGAGGTCGGCAGCCAGCGCAATGTCGGTCAGGCCGCTATAGGGCACGCCGTTCTGGTTGGGGTTGTTACGCGCCGAGTCGATGACGAGAAAGGCCTTGTCCTTGTCCGCGTAGCCGATCCGGGCCATGCCCGTCCGCGTGGTCGCTGTGAGTTCGCTGGTGATGCCGTTGTCGAACTTCACCTTGTAGTAGCCGGGCTTCGCGGACTGGTTCGCCTTGGCATAGGAAACACCGCCGGAAGGAATGCCGCCCTTGACGCTGTTCGGCAGGATCGCCACCGCGCCCTGCCCCCTGCAGCCCGGACCGTTGAGGTGGGTCATGCTGAAGTAGCGGATGGCGTTGTCGGTGTCGTAGTAGCCGCCCGAGCCGTAGCCCCAGGGCGAGCCGCTGCCGCGCGTGTCGGGCCCGAAGCTCACCATGCCGAAGGGTGTCTGCGCACCGGGATTGACATTGCCGGAGTGGCCGCTGCCGGTGTCGGAGATCTTCGTTCCGACGAACAGGTTGACGTACTGCGTGAGCGGGATGTCGACGCGTTTTTCCTGCACCGGCACGGGCTGCGTCGAGGTGCCAGCATCGGGAGCCGGGTTCGTGCCCGAGGCGACGGTGCCGGGGTCGGAACCGCTCGCGGCCGCAGGGGTCGTGGCCGCCCCGCCTGTCGCCGTGGGCAGCGGCATCGAGAAGCCGCCCGAGCCACCACCGCCGCAGCCCCAAAGCAGCGACGCACCGATCAAACTCGCGGCCAGGCTCGCGCCGCATGAGAGCTTCTTTTCCATGTTGTCTGTCTCCCTGGTTGTCTATACATCGCTCACGGTCGGAGCGCCGGACGGCCGCAGTGTAGGTACGGCCTGCGCCGCGGCGGTCTTGTGATTTCCCGAACGAAACACGGCGTTGGCAGGGAAACAAATCAGCGCGCTTCCCCTTTCGGGCTGGAGCCTCGCGCGTGCAGCAGTGCCTCGACAACGCCGCGGCGACAACCTCAAAATGGCGCCCTTCCTCACCGAGACAGTTCATCCCCAAGGAGCTACATGCCCGTAACCATCCGCGATGTGGCCGAGGCCTCCGGCGTCTCCATCAGCACCGTATCGCGCGCATTGAAGAACCAGCGCGGCCTCTCCGACGAGACGCGCCGCATGATCCGCCAGGTGGCCCGCGACATCGGCTACAACGCCGCGCGCCTGCGCGGCGCCAAGGCCAAGCAGCTGGCCTTCATGGTGCACAGGCAGCACAGCCACTTCTCGACCAACCCCTTCTTCTCCGACGTGCTGCATGGCGTCGAGGAGGCGTGCCGCAGGTTCGGCATCGTGCCCACGCTGCTGACCTGCGGGCCCACAGACCCCATCCGCGAGCAGCTTCGCATGCACGAGCCCGACATGATCCTCGCGGCCGGCTACTTCGAGAGCGAAGTGCTCGACATGGTGTCGGGCCTCGACCTGCCGATCGCGCTCATCGACTTCTCGCAGGGCGACCTTCCTTCCGTGAACCCCGACAACGCGGTGGGCGGCTACATGGCCACGCGCCACCTGCTGGACATCGGCCGCAAGCGCGTCGCGTACATCGCGGGCTCGCTGGCGCACGTGAGCATCCTGGAGCGCGCGCAGGGCTACCGCCGCGCGCTGTTCGAGGCCGGCATCCTCGCCGACCCCGAGCTGGAGGTGGTGGCGCCCACCGGGCAGCTGCACGACCTGGGCGCGTCGGCCGCGATGCAGCAGCTGCTGCGGCTGCGCCGTCCTCCCGACGCGGTGTTCGCGTACAACGACGCGGCGGCCCTCGCCGCGCTTCGGACCTGCAGGCAGGCGGGCCTCTCGGTGCCGGGCGACATCGCCATCGTCGGCTTCGACGACACCCTTGCCGCTGCACAGGCCGATCCGCCGATCACGACCTTGCGCGTGGACCGGCAGGAGCTCGGCCGCTTCGGTGTCGAACTCGTTCTGCAGGGCACCTCGATGCCCCGGCTCAACACCCTGCCCGTCGAGCTGATCGTGCGGGCCAGCACGAGCGGCTGAGGCTCTCTCCCCCGCTGCGCCGAGGCCCTTCACCCCGGCGTTTTTTGCGCTGCCAACGCTGTGTTTCGTCCGGGAAATCACAAGATCGCCGCGCGAAACCCCGCTCCTACACTGCGTGCCGTCACACGTCGGGCCCCCTCGGGAGGCCGGCCTTCCGACAACGAGAGACACGGTTCACGCAGCACAACAAGAGGAGACACAGCACATGGCAGCGACCTGCATGCACGACCGGCGAATGCCTGAACGCGGGCTTTCTCGCCATGTCGCTGTGCGTCCCTTCTTTCATCACGAACACCGCGTGCTCTGCGCACGCCCTGCCTGTCGCCCGATGAAGCGATAGCGCGCCCCGCGCCCCTTTCTCCCCCCTTCCGTCCGAACGCGTGCGAACGCGACATCACCGGCTTCGACCGGTGCGGGACCGCTTTTGCCTGGAGCGGGCGGACGGCTTTTTCTTCCTCCTCTTTCACGCCTTCACGCCTTCACAACAACCACCCTGACCAAGGAGACTCCCCGTGAAACCCAAGCTGAACCGAATCACCGCCGCGGCCGTCGTGCTGCTCGCAGGCCTGCACGGACTGGCGCATGCCCAGTCGGCGGACATGCCGACGGATGCACCACCCGAGGCCGAGGTGAAGTCCGACCCGACCAAGGACTTCGTCAAGAAGGTCAACGACGCGACCGGCCTGGAGTTCTGGGGCTACGGCCGCGGTGGCTTCTACAGCGCCGGCAACGGCAAGCCCAAGGGCGGCTATTCGCTCGGCGGCGACCTGCAGAAGTACCGCCTGGGCAACGAGGGCGACAACTACCTCGAGTTCGGCATCGGCAAGCGCTTCGACCTCGGCGACGGCATCAAGTGGGGCGTGTTCTACATGCCCACGATCTACAACGGCAAGAGCGGCACGGCACAGGCGTACTTCTCGCTGAGCGGCATCTTCGGCAACAGCGCCACGCTGTGGGCCGGCCAGCGCTACCACCGCGTGCAGGACGTGCACATCGTCGACAAGTGGGTGGTGGAAGACGGCGACAACTACGGCGCCGGCATCGACGACATTCCGCTGGGCGGCCTCGGGCGGCTGAACGTGGCGGTGCACACCACCGACTCGGTCGACAACAAGAGCGGCAACCCCAACAACGCCAAGCGCATCAACGTGCAGTGGCGCGACATCCCGACCAACCCCGACGGCAAGCTCACCATCACGGGCGGACTGATCTCGGGCAATTTCGCCAAGGGCAAGGACGGCGGCGCGCTGGGGCTGATGCACGTGCAGAAGAACTTCCTGACGCCGGGGCTGAACAACATCTTCATCGCGCAGGCCTCCAACGGGCATTCGTCGCTCAGCGGCAAGTTCTACAACCTGGACAACAGCACGACGACCACCGGCTTCCTGCTGCCGGCGGGCATCGGACAGTCGGACAGCTTCTTCTTCGCGCCGCTGGTGGAGCGCACGGTGATCACACCGCAGGCCGGCGCGAAGCAGCGGCGCATCCTCGATTCGATGGACTTCCAGATCGGCCGCTTCGGCGGTCAGACGCTGATCGGCTACCAGACCACGCGCCCCGACGACGGCCCCGAGACGCGCGACTTCACGCTGGGCGGGCGCGTGTCGTACGGCATCGCCAAGTACACCAAGCTGCTGGCCGAACTGGGCACGACGCGCCGCAGCACCGACGGCCAGCCGAAGCAGACGCTCAACAAGGGCACGATCGCCGTGGCCTTCTCGCCCAACACCGACTTCTGGACGCGGCCCGAATTCCGCATCTACGCCACGCGCGCGAGCTGGAACAAGGCCGCGGCCGACGCCAACGCAGGCACCTTCGGCGCCAACGGCCGACGCAGCGCCACCGTCTTCGGCATCCAGATGGAAGCCTGGTGGGAGTGACGGGGCAAATGGCGATCCCTCACGCACTCCTGGCGGCGTTCTTGTTGCGCTCGCAACGCTGTGTTTCGTCCGGGAAATCACAGCGCGCGGCCCCGAAGGGGCTGCCTAAACTGCCGCCGGCTCCGGCATCGAACATATCGGCCGCAACGGCCAGAAGAGACAAGCACATGAAAACCTCGACCCGATTCACCGTAGCCGCCCTCTGCCTCGCCATGGGAAGCGGCGCCGCCGTGGCCCAACAACAGCAAAGCGTCGAAGTCCTGCACTGGTGGACTTCCGGCGGCGAAGCCGGCGCGCTCAACGTGCTCAAGGGCAATCTCGAGAAGCAAGGCGTCAAGTGGAACGACATGCCCGTGGCCGGCGGCAGCGGCGAAGCCGCCATGACGGCGCTTCGGGCGCGCGTGACCTCGGGCAACCCGCCCACCGCCTCGCAGATGCTGGGCTTCGACATCCTCGACTGGGGCAAGCAGGGCGTGGTGGCCGACCTCAACGCGCTCGCCCAGAAAGGCGGCTGGGACAAGGTGGTGCCGCCCGCGCTGCAGAAGTTCTCGAAGTTCAACGGCAAGTGGATCGCCGCACCCGTCAACATCCATTCGACCAACTGGGTGTGGGCCAACCAGGCAGTGCTGGCCAAGGCCGGCGTGACGGCCGAGCCGAAGACCTGGGACGAGTTCATCGCCGCCGCGGAGAAGGTGCAGAAGGCTGGCTTCATCGCCATCGCGCACGGCGGCCAGCCGTGGCAGGACGCGACGCTGTTCGAGAGCGTGGCGCTCTCGACCGGCGGCATCGACTACTACCGCAAGGTCTTCATCGAGCTCGACGGCAAGACCATCGCCTCGCCCACCACGGAGAAGGTGTTCCAGCGCATGAGCCAGCTGCGCAAGCTGGTCGACAAGGACTTCTCGGGCCGCGACTGGAACGTGGCCTCGGGCATGGTGATCGGCGGCAAGGCCGGCTTCCAGGTGATGGGCGACTGGGCCAAGGGCGAGTTCGTCAACGCCAAGCAAATGCCGGGCAAGGACTTCGCCTGCTTCCGCTTTCCCGGCACGCAGGGCGTGGTCACCTTCAACACCGACCAGTTCGTGATGTTCAAGATGAAGGACGCCGACAAGGAAGCCGCGCAGCAGAAGCTGGCCGCCGCGATCATGGAGCCGGGCTTCCAGTCGGCCTTCAACGTGGTGAAGGGCTCCGCGCCCGCGCGCACCGACGTGCCCGACACAGCCTTCGACGCCTGCGGCAAGAAGGCCATCAAGGACGTGGCCGAGGCCAGCCAGGGCAACACGCTGGTGGGTTCGATGGCGCACGGGCACGCTGTGCCGGCTTCGATCAAGAACGCGTTCTACGACGTGATCACGCGGCACTTCAACGGGCAGCTCGACGACAAGAAGGCTGTTGCGGCGCTGGCATCGGCGGCAAAGAACTGATCCTTTCCGCTCTTGAAAGCTCGCAACAACCTGCTCCCCCGGCTCCTGCTGAGCCCCAGCGCCCTGCTCGTGCTGGTCTGCGTGTACGGGTACATCATGTTCACGGTGTACCTGTCGTTCACGGCGTCGACCATGCTGCCCACCGCCGAGTGGGCGGGCACGGCGAACTACGAACGGCTGCTCGGACTGGAGAACTGGGAGGTGTCGCTGCACAACCTCGCGGTGTTCGCCGGCCTCTACATCGTCATCGCGATGGTGCTGGGGCTGGCGCTGGCGATCCTGATCGACCAGAAGATCCGCGCCGAGGGCGTGCTGCGCTCCGTCTTCCTGTACCCGATGGCGCTCTCGCTGATCGTCACCGGCACGGCCTGGAAATGGCTGCTCGACCCTGGCGTGGGCCTGGAGCACACGCTGCAGAGCCTTGGCTGGAGCAGCTTCTCCTTCGGCTGGATCAAGGACGGCGACATGGCCATCTACTGCGTGGTCATCGCCGCCGTGTGGCAGACCTCCGGCTTCGTGATGGCGATGTTCCTGGCCGGCCTGCGCGGCGTGGACAGCGAGCAGATCAGCGCCGCGCGCGTCGACGGCGCGCGCACCTGGCAGATCTACGTGCGCATCGTGATCCCGCAGCTGGGGCCGGTGTTCGTCTCGGCCTTCGTGATCCTGGCGCACATGGCGATCAAGTCCTACGACCTGGTCATTGCGCTGACCAACGGCGGCCCGGGCCGCTCGACCTGGCTGCCCTCGGTCTTCATGTACCAGTACACCTTCGCGCGCAACGAGATGGCCGTGGGCGCGGCGAGCTCGGTGCTGATGCTGCTGGCGATCAGCGTCGTGGTGGTGCCCTACCTGCTGCGCGAGATGCGGGGAGCGAAGAACAATGGCTGAGCGAAGCCTGCGCCTTGCGCTCTACGCGCTGCTGGCCGTGATGGCGCTGGTGTTCCTGATGCCGGTGTACGTGATGGTCGTCAACTCGCTGAAGCCGCTGGAGGAGATCCGCAACGGCAACCTGATGACACTGCCGGTCGACTGGACCCTCGCGCCCTGGCGCGCCGCCTGGAGCACCGCGCAGATCGGCGTGCAGCCCACGGGGCTCAAGCCCTACTTCATCAACTCGTTCCTGCTGGTGGTGCCGGGCGTGGTGCTGTCGACGCTGATCGGCGCGGTGAACGGCTACATCCTCACGCAGTTCAGGGTGCGCGGCGCGCACCTGCTGTTCGCGGCGATGCTGTTCTCGGTGTTCATCCCGTTCCAGATCGTGCTGATCCCGATGGCCAAGACGCTGGGCCTGCTGGGCATCGCTGGCACGGTGACGGGGCTGGTGTTCGTCAACACGGTGTACGGCATCGGCTTCACCACCCTCTTCTTCCGCAACTACTACGCCGCGTTTCCGCAGGAGCTGGTGCGCTCGGCGCGCATGGACGGCGCGGGCTTCTTCGGCGTGCTGTGGCGCATCCTGCTGCCCAACAGCACGCCGATCATCGTGGTGACGGTGATCTGGCAATTCACCAACATCTGGAACGAGTTCCTGTTCGGGGCTTCGTTCAGCGACTACAGCTCGTTCCCGATCACCGTGGCGCTCAACAACCTCGTCAACAGCTCCACAGGTGTGAAGGAATACAACGTGCATTTCGCGGGCGCCTTCATCGCGGCGCTGCCGACGCTCATCGTGTATCTGGTTTCCGGCAAGTACTTCGTGCGCGGCCTCATGGCCGGCTCGGTCAAAGGCTAGTCAGTTAGCTTATTTGTTAGGTAGTGAATGGCATCCCTGGACTTGATTGGCATCCGCAAGAGCTTCGGCCCTGTACACATCCTGCACGACATCTCCATCGCGCTCGAAGACGGTGAATTCCTCGTGCTCGTCGGCCCCTCGGGCTGCGGCAAGAGCACGCTGATGAACATCATCGCGGGGCTGGAAGAGCCCACCGAAGGCCGGCTGCAGCTCAATGGCGGCGACATCACGCACGCAGCACCGGCCGAGCGCAACATCTCGATGGTGTTCCAGTCGTACGCGCTCTACCCGAACATGACGGTGGCGAAGAACATCGAGTTTCCGCTGGAGATGCGCAAGGTCGACAAGGCCACGCGCGCCGAACGCGTGAAGAAGGTAGGAGAGCTGCTGCAGATCGGCCACCTGATGGACCGCAAGCCGCGCCAGCTCTCGGGCGGCCAGCGCCAGCGCGTGGCCATCGGGCGTGCGCTGGCGCGCGAGCCGCAGCTCTACCTGTTCGACGAGCCGCTGTCGAACCTCGACGCGCAGCTCAGGCTGGACATGCGCACCGAGATCAAGAAGCTGCACCAGCGGCTCAGCGCCACCATCGTCTACGTCACGCACGACCAGATCGAGGCCATGACGCTGGCCACGCGCATTGCGGTGATGAAGGGCGGCGTGCTGCAGCAACTGGGCACGCCGCACGAGGTCTACAACCGGCCGGCGAATACCTTCGTGGCGAGCTTCATGGGCTCGCCGCGGATGAATCTGCTGAAGATGCGGATGGCGAACGAGCGGCATGGGGAGCTGCGGCTCGTTGCGGCGGATGGCGGTGTCGGTGCGACGGCGATCGACCTGCCGGCGGAGGTGATGTCTGTCGTGCCGAAGGAGGTCTGCACCGGGCGGGATGTCATCGTCGGGCTGCGTGCCGAGGCAGTGAACCTCGCCGCGCCGGACTCGGCGCCTGGGCCCTCGCAGTGCCACCTGGAAGCGCGCGTACAGGTGGTCGAGCCGACTGGGGCTGACACGCTGGTGCTGCTGGACATCGACGGGCATGACTTCACGGCGCGGCTGCCGCCGGATGTGGCGCTGTCGGCTGGTGCTCGGGCCCGGTTTTCTGTCGATCTGGCGAAGGTGGTTTTCTTCGATGTGGAGACTGAGAGGCTGATTGCGTAGGCGCCAGAACCGGAGGGATCGCACGAAAGAAAAAGCCCGTCATGAATCCATGGCGGGCTTTTTCTCTCGTCAGGGTTATTGCGGCTACTGAAGCCAGCATGGCCATGGCGGTCGCCGCAGATACTACGCGTCCATGAGCACCGACGACGAACATGACCCGATGCGCGAACGCCGGGAGGCGATGGCAGCCTGGGAGCAGAGCTTGCGACAGCCCAGGCCGGAGCGGCGGCTGGCCTTGTGGCTGGTGGTGGCCGTGCTCGTGGTGTTCGTGTTCTATCTGGCTGCAGAGTGGCTTCTGACCCAGCGCACCGGTCGCCCTGCGACGATGCCGTCACCCACTGCGCCACCGTCGGCAAGCATCCGCCCTGCACCTTCGGTGCCGCCCTCTCCCCCGGCTTCCCAGCCAAACGCCACCGCGCCGGACACCTTCGAGGTGACAAAGTGCCTCATGCCTTCCGGCAAGGCCGCGTACTCCGACGGGCCATGCCCCGAAGGTTCGCGCGCCACCACGGTCAGGCTGCGGCGCGACGTGAACATCGCCGATGGAATGAGCCTGCAGGAGCGAGAGGCATCGCGACGGAACAACGCGGTCGTCGCCGCGCAACAGCAGGAATACGAACGGCAGGTGGCGCAGAACGTCGATCGAGGAATGGATGCCGAGTGCAGCGAGCTTGCGGAGCGCATCAAGTGGCTCGATGCGCTGGGGAGGCAGCCGCAAGGCATGTACACGCAGGATTGGCAGCGCGCGGAGCGGCATCGAACGCGGGACAGGCAGTTCAGGTTGGGGTGTCCTCAACAGCGGCCGTGAGCACATGTTGCGGCTGATGGATAGCAAGTCAAGCAACTCGCCTTTTCCTTCAGCCAATAAAAAATCCTCAATTGGCTGAAGCAAATGAGGATCTTGAAGAGGGTCTGGTAGGACGTACTGGATTCGAACCAGTGACCAACGGATTAAAAGTCCGCTGCTCTACCAACTGAGCTAACGTCCCGGAACCATTTTTTGCTTTTTACCGGAAGTGATATCCGGCAAAGCCAAAGATTATAGCGCGACGTTGGACGCGATTCTGTCCAGAACCCAACCCGCCGCACATTGACCGAAAGTCGCGGTCACGCTGACCACCGATCCGTAGCCGTGGCAGTTGAGCGTTCCGTCGCCGCTTTCAATGGCACAGGAGGCATCCGGCGGGGCCACGCTCTCGCGGCTGAAGACGCAGGAGACACCGATCTTGCGGCCCTCGCGCGGGGCGCCATGCTCCTTTCGCAGGCGCTGGCGCAGCTGGGCCAGCAGCGGATCGTGCGTGACGAGCGACAGGTCCTCGATGTCGACCTTGTGCGCCTGCCGCTTGCCGCCAGCCGCGCCCACCGTGACGAACGAAGCGCGCGACGCGCGCGCCCAAGCCGCCATGGCCACCTTGGCTTTCACCTGGTCGCAGGCGTCGACGACGGCGGTTGCCGGTCCGTTCGCGGCCTGCGCAGCCTCGAGCAGCGAAAGCCAGTTGCCGGGCTCGACGAAGTCGTCGATGGCCTGCACCTTGCACTCAGGGTTGATCTGCGCGATGCGATCGCGCATGGCCTCGACCTTGGCCTGCCCCACGGTCGCGTCGAGCGCGTGGATCTGGCGGTTGATGTTCGACTCCGACACATGGTCGAGGTCGATCATGGTCAGCCGCCCCACTCCGCTGCGCGCCAGCGCCTCGACGGCCCAAGAGCCCACGCCGCCGATGCCGACGACCAGCACATGCGCGTTGCGGATGCGCGCGGCGCCGGCCACGCCGTACAGGCGCTCGAGGCCGCCGAAGCGGCGCGCAAAGTCAGGCGCCGCGGTGTCGGTGACGACATCCGCGGCGGCTGGAGGAGGAGTGGTGATGGACGCGTTGGCGATGATGGTGCTCAAGCGGAATGCTCCGCCCGCATCAGCGCAGCCGCGAGAGACGTTCGCGGCCGGCCTGTGCGGCTTCGGACTGCGGGTAGGCCTTGGTCAGGTCTTCCAGCGTACGGCGCGCGGCGCGCGTGTCCTTCAGCTCGATCTGGCAGTTCGCGATCGACAGCACGGCCTCGGGGGCCTTGGCATGGTCGGGCGCGAGCGAGAGCATGGAGCGGAAGTTCGCGATGGCCTCGTTGTAGTTGCGCGTGGCGTACTGCGCATTGCCCAGCCAGAACAGCGCCGAGGCGTTGTAGCCGCTTTGCGGGTAGCGCTTGACGAATTCGGCGAACGCGGTCTGCGCCTGCGCGAACTGGCCCGAGCGGAACACGCCGAGGGCGGCTTCGAAGTCGGCCTTTTCCTTGGGATCGGCATTGAACTCGCGGCCGTCCACCGACACCTTCGAGGGCTCGCTCTGCTTGAGCTTGTCGTCGATGGTGGTCTGGCGCGACTGCATTTCGCTCAGCGTGCGCGTGAGCTGCTCGTTCTGGCCGGTCATGCGCGCCAGGTCACCGCGCATCTGCTCGATCTGGTTCTGCAGGTCGAGCAGGCTGCGGCGCAACTGGCCGTTCTCGTCGGTGAGCCGCTGGTCGGTCTGCTGGCGCATGGCCTCGACGCGCTGGCGCAGGTCGAGGATGGCGCGGCGAGCCTCGTCATCCTCGAAGAGCGCGGCCTGCGACGCCGCCGAGACGCAAAGCAAGGCGGCGGCCAGCGCCGCGCCTCTCAGCATGACGCGTGGCATCACCGGGTGTAGCGGATTTCGGCGCGGCGGTTCTGCGCCCAGACTTCTTCACCGGAGCCCGTGGCAGCAGGCTTTTCCTTGCCGAAGCTCACGGCCTCGATCTGGTTGTCGTTCACGCCCAGCAGGGTCAGCGCGCGACGCACGGCTTCGGAACGCTTCTGGCCGAGGGCCAGGTTGTACTCGCGGCCGCCGCGCTCGTCGGTGTGGCCTTCGATCGAGATGCGGCGTTGCGGGTTGGCCTTGAGGAACCTGGCATGGCCGTCGATCAGCGACTGGAACTCGGGCTTGACCGTGTAGCTGTCGTAGTCGAAATAGACGATGCGCTCGACGCCCACCGGACCTTGCGCGGTGCCCGCGGTCGGATCGATGGTGACAGGTGCCACGGTGCTGGCGCCCTGCTGGCCGCCAGCCGTGCCGGAACGGTCGGTCACCGGCGTTTCGTTGAGCTTGGTGCCCGACGAGCAACCGGCGATGAGAGCCACGATGGCCAGCGAATAGAGCGTACGTTTCAACATTTTTTCAAACTCCTCAAATAAACCTTGGTCATTGCTTCTGGAACGGACCCCAGTCCGGTTCCCTGATGTCTCCCGCCTGCCCCGCCAGTCGTGCCTTTATTTTTCCATCGAGCGTGGTCGTCATCAGGGCTTCGCGGCCCTGCAGCTGCGTTGCATAGACGATCAGCTTGCTATTCGGAGCAAAACTCGGACTTTCGTCCGCGGAGGTGTCGGTGATCGCGCTGACGTTGCCGGTTGCCAACTCCATCACATGGAGTTTGAAGGCGCCGCCCACTCGCGAGATGTAGGCCAACCACCGGCCATCGCCGCTGACAGACGGAGAGATGTTGTAGGTGCCGCTGAAGGTCACCCGCGTCGGGCTGCCGCCGCCGGCGCTCATCTTGTAGATCTGGGGCGCGCCGCCGCGGTCGCTCACGAAGTAGATCGTGCCGCCGTCGGCCGAGTACACCGGTTCGGTGTCGATGCTGGAGCTCTGGGTCAGGCGGCGCGGTTCGCCGCCGCTGGCCGGAATGGAGAAGAGCTGCGAGCCGCCATCGCGGCTGAGCGTGACGGCCAGCGAGTTGCCGTCGGGCGCCCACGCCGGGGCGCTGTTGGAGCCCTTGAAGTTGGCGAGCAGGCGACGCTGGCCGGTGGCCACGTTGTGCACGTACACGACCGGCTTGCGCGACTCGAAGGACACGTACGCGAGCTGCTGTCCGTTGGACGACCAGCACGGCGAGATGATGGGTTCGGGGCTGGCGAGCGCGGCCTGGGCGTTCTCGCCGTCGGCGTCGGCCACCCACAGCGAGTAGCGGCTGCCCGCCTTGGTGACGTAGGCGATGCGGGTCGAGAAGATGCCCTTTTCACCGGTCAGCTTCTCGTACACGTAGTCGGCGATGCGGTGCGATGCAAGGCGCAGGTCGCCCTGGGGCACGGTGTAGCTCTGGCCGCCCAGGTCCTGGCCCTTCACGACGTCCCACAGGCGGAAGCGCACGTCGAAGCGGCCGTCGGCCAGCCGAGTGACGCTGCCCGCCACGAGCGAATCGGCGGTGCGCTGGCGCCACAGGGAAAGATCGGGGCGCGATGCCTCGTCGAGCGCCTGTCCCGAGGCATCGACGCCGCGGAACTGGCCGCTGCGCTCCAGGTCGGCCTGCACGATGTCGGAGATCTTCTGCGGGGAGGATTCCTGCCCCTTGAATGGAACGAGCGCGATCGGCAACTGCGTGAGCCCCACGCCGGAAACCTCGACCCGGAACTGGGCCAGAGCAGGAATCATGGGAGTGGCAGCAAGGGCCGCAATGACGGTGCGGCGTGCAAATAGCGATGAAGAAGGAGTTGGAATTGGAGCTGGCAACGGCTTGTTCATGCGGTTCGGAGAGGTTTCGGGGTGAAAAAGTTCTCCCCGGCTTCAACGGGCCACATGTTACACACTGGCCAGAGGCTGCCGTCACAAAACGTTTATCCATCGGCATGGTCCTACAGACGCCCCGGCAGCAAGCCTGCACAGGCCCACCCGTAAAATCCGCGGCCATGCAACCATCCCCCGGCGCCGAGAACGCGCGCCCTCCCCTGATGCGCCGCCTGGCGCGACTCATGACCTGGTTTGGCGGCTCCCGCCAGTGGTGGGCTCTCGGACTGAGCGGAGCGCTGCTGGCAGCCATCACCGAGCCGCTGATGGCCGCGCTGCTCAAGCCCCTGCTCGACCGTGGCTTCACCCGTGGCCAGATGCCGCTGTGGTTCGTGCCCGCCGCCGTGCTGCTGCTCTTCGCGGTGCGCGGCATCGCCCAGTTCATTTCCCAGTACGCACTCTCGCGCATCGCCAACGAAGGCATGCAGAAACTGCGGCGCGTGCTGTTCGAACGGCTGCTCGGCGCCGAACTCGCACTGTTCGCCCGACAGTCGGCCAGCGCTCTTTCGAACACGGTCGTCTATGAAGTGCAGACCGGCGCGATGCTCCTGGTGCAGGCGCTGCTCGGACTTTCGCGCGACGGCTTCACGCTGGTCGCGCTGCTGGGCTATCTGGTCTACCTGAACTGGAAGCTCACCCTGATCGTCGCCTTCCTGGTGCCCAGCATCTCCTGGATCATGAAGGTGTTCTCCAAGCGGCTCTACCGCCTGACCCAGCAAGGCCAGCAGGCCACCGACGAGCTGGCCTACGTGGTCGAGGAAAACGTGCTCGCCCACCGCGTGGTGCGGCTGCACGGCGCTGAAGGCGCGCAGGGCCGCCGCTTCGAACAGCTGAGCCAGCGCCTGAACCGGCTGGCCGTGAAGTCGACCATCGCGCAGGCGGCCACCACGCCGCTCACGCAGATGATGGCTTCGCTGGCGCTCTCGGTGGTGGTGATGATCGCGCTCTGGCAAAGCGGCAAGCAGGGCTTCACCGTGGGCGGCTTCGTTGCCTACATCACGGCCATGCTGATGCTGATCGCCCCCATTCGCCGCCTCGCCGAGGTGGCCGGCCCGATCACGCGCGGCCTCGCCGCACTGGAACGCGGGCTGATCCTCATCGACGAAGTGGCGCCCGAATCGCAAGGCAGCTTCAGCCTCGAACATGCCCAGGGCCGCATCGAGCTGCGCAACGTGCGGGTCAGCTACCGCGGTGACGACGAGCAGCGCGCGCTCGACGGCGTGAGCCTGACCATCGAGCCCGGCCAGGTGGTGGCCTTCGTCGGCCCCTCGGGTTCGGGCAAGACCACGCTGGTCAACCTGCTGCCCCGCTTCGTGCAACCCAGCGGCGGCCAGGTGCTGCTCGACGGGCACGACACCAGCGAATGGCAGCTCCAGAGCCTGCGCGCCCAGTTCGCGATGGTGAGCCAGGACGTGGTCATGCTCAACGAGACGCTGGCCGCCAATGTGGCGCTGGGCTCCGAGATCGACCGCGAGCGCGTGCTGGAGTGCATAGCGGCAGCCAACCTGAGCTCGCACGTCGAGAACCTGCCCCAGGGCATCGACACCGTGCTGGGCCACAACGCCACGCAGCTCTCGGGCGGCCAGCGCCAGCGCCTCGCCATTGCCCGTGCGCTCTACAAGAACGCGCCCGTGCTGCTGCTCGACGAGGCCACGTCGGCCCTCGACACCGAATCGGAACGGCTGGTGCAGGATGCGCTTCAGCGCCTGATGCAGAACCGCACCACGCTCATCGTGGCGCACCGCCTCTCGACCATCCAGCACGCCGACCGCATCATCGTGATGGAGCAAGGCCGCATCGCCGAACAAGGCAGCCACGAGCAGCTCATGGCGCTCGACGGTCTCTACGCGCGGCTGCAGACGCTGGCAGTGCGCAGCGCCCCGCCGGGACAGGATCCGACGCTTTGACCGACCGGTGCTGCCTCAGAGCAGCACGATGTCGTACTGCCCCTGCCCGATCGCCGGTTCGGCTTGCAGCGAGATCGGCTTGCCGATGAAATCGCTCAGGCCCGCCAGATGCTGGCTTTCCTCGTCGAGGAACAGCTCGATCACCTGAGGCGACGACACGATGCGGAACTCGCGCGGCGTGAACTGCCGCGCCTCGCGAAGAATCTCGCGCATCACGTCGTAGGCCACGCTGCGCGCGGTCTTCACGATGCCCTGCCCGCCACAGGCGATGCAGGGCTCGCACAGCATGTGCGCCAGCGATTCGCGCGTGCGCTTGCGCGTCATTTCCACCAGCCCGAGTTGCGAGAAGCCGCCCGCCATGGTCTTCACGCGATCGCGCGCGAGTTGCTTGCGGAATTCGGCCAGCACCTGCTCGCGGTGGTCGTCGCGGCCCATGTCGATGAAGTCGACGATGATGATTCCGCCCAGGTTGCGCAACCGCAGCTGGCGAGCAATGGCTTGCGCCGCCTCCAGGTTGGTCTTGAAGATGGTGTCGTCGAAGTTGCGCGCACCCACGAAGCCGCCGGTGTTCACGTCCACGGTGGTCAGCGCCTCGGTCTGGTCGACCACGAGATAGCCGCCCGACTTGAGATCGACGCGCCGGCCCAGCGCCTTCGCGATTTCCTCATCGACCGAATACAGGTCGAAGATCGGCCGCTCGCCCTTGTAGTGCTGCAGCTTGCCTGCGGCCTTGGGCATGAATTCGAGGCCGAACTTCAGCAGCAGCTCAAACTGCTCGCGCGAGTCGATGCGGATGGTCTGGGTCTCCTCGCCGGTCATGTCGCGCAGCACGCGCTGAAGCAGGCTCAGGTCCTGGTGCAGCAGCGACATCTGCGGCATGCGCATCGAGGCCTCGCGGATGCGCGACCAGGTCTTGCGCAGGTAGGCGATGTCTTCGGCGAGCTCGGCGTCACTGGAGTCTTCGCCGTTGGTGCGCAGGATGAAGCCGCCCGTATTGGCCGGCACCACGCCGCCACTGTCGGCAGCCGCGGCAGCCTCGATGAGCGCGAGCATCCGGTTGCGCAGCGACTCCCGCTGGTCCGACGGGATCTTCTGCGACACGCCGATGTGGTTGTCCTGCGGCAGGAACACCAGCAGCCGACCGGCGATGCTGATCTGCGTCGAAAGCCGCGCGCCCTTGGTGCCGATGGGGTCCTTGATGACCTGCACCAGCAGCGACTGCCCCTCGAACACCTGCTTCTCGATGGGCACCATCGGTCCGCCGTTGCGGTGGTCGCGCTCGGGTGCAGGCGCGCTGGGCCGCGAGCCCGGCGTGAACGGCGCGACGATGTCGGCCACGTGCAGGAACGCCGTGCGCTCCAGGCCGATGTCGATGAAGGCCGACTGCATGCCGGGCAGCACGCGCGACACCTTGCCCAGGTAGATGTTGCCGACCAGCCCGCGCTCCAGCGTGCGTTCGACGTGCAGTTCCTGCACCGCACCGTGCTCGATCAGCGCCACGCGGGTCTCCTGCGGAGACCAGTTGATCAGGATGTCTTGCATGGAATTCTCAGGTTTTGAAACCGGCGGTTCGAAGCAGCCCTGCCGTCTCGAACATGGGGAGTCCCATGATGCCCGAATAGGACCCGCTGATGTGCTCGACGAACGCCGCCGCCGCACCCTGGATGGCATAGGCGCCGGCCTTGCCCAGCGGCTCGCCGCTTTCGGCATAGCGGGCGATCTGCGACTTGGTGATGTCGGCGAAGCGAACCCGCGACACGCTGAGCGCGGCGTGGCTGCGTCCACGGTGATGCAGCGCCACGGCGGTCAGAACGCGGTGCGTGGTGCCCGAAAGCACGCGCAGCATGCGCGCCGCGTCTTTTTCGTCTTCCGGCTTGCCGAGGATGGTGCGGCCGAGCGCGACCGTGGTGTCGGCGCAGAGCACGGGCGCATCCGCCAGGCCGCGTTTGCGCATCCGGGCCACGGCAGCGTCGAGCTTCAGGCCCGTGACGCGCTGCACGTAGGTGGCCGGCGCTTCGTTGGGCAGCACGGCTTCCAGTGATTCGGCGTCTTCGTCGGCATCGGCCAGCAACAGTTCATGGCGAACGCCGAGCTGGCCGAGCAACTGGGCGCGGCGCGGGCTCTGCGAGGCGAGGTAGATGAAATCCGGCAAGGTTCGAAGCTCCTGTGGGCATGGCGCCATCTATGCGCCAGCCACCGTGTGGTTCCAGACCAGTCCGTGCGGCAGGCTCGGCGGTCCGAACAGAAAGTGAAGAACGCGCCGGCGCGCCGGCGACTTCGCGCGCGACGAGGCGTGCAGCAGCAAGGGGCGCATCAGCAAGGCGTCGCCGCGCACTGCCGTGCAGACCGTTTCGCCATGGGCTTCGCGCAAGGCCTGGGCCTCGTCGCCGTCCAGTCGGCCGGCACGGTGGCTGCCCGGCACGACGCGCAGCGGTCCCGCATCGGCACCACAGCCGTCCAGATGCACCCGCACCGCGAGCAGCGACTGCAGCACGTCGATCGGAGGCTGCACATACGGCTCGCCTTCCTTGATGACGGAGGGCATGCCGGCACCCGAGGCGGGGATCGATGTGTCCTGATGGAGCGCGACCAGCCAGTTCTTGTCGGCGGTCTTGTCGAAGAGCGTGCATTGCACGGCCACCGACGTCGCATCGAGCAGGCCCATGCCGGACAGCCGCGCCTTCAGATGGATGGCCATGTCGCCGCACGGCTGGTGGGCCAGGAGATTGCGGCTGCCTGCAGCCTGCCCCAGCCAATGGTCGAGCGACTGCGCGGTCGCATCGAGCAGCCCAGGCGGCAGCAGCGCCGGCACCAGCGCATGGCCCCTTTGCTCGAGCAACGCCACCTGCCCGTCGGTGCCTGTCATTCGCGGTGGTAGGGATGGCCTGCGTTGACCGACCACGCCCGGTACAGCTGCTCGACCAGCAGCACGCGCGCCATCGCGTGCGGCAGCGTCAGGTCGGACAGCCGGATGCGTTCGTGGGCCGCGGCCTTGAAGGCCGGGTCGAGCCCATCGGGCCCGCCGATGACCAGGGCGACGTCATCGCCCTCGCCCTGCCAGGTCTGCAGACGGGCGGCGAGCGCCTTGGTGGTCAGCGCCGTGCCGCGCTCGTCGAGCACGACGATGCGCATGCCGCGCGCAATGGCGCCTTCGATGCGCTCGCGCTCGGCGGCGTAGAGGGTTTCCAGCGTCTTGGAACCGCGCGGCTCGGTCTTGACGGCGCGCAACTCGAGCTTGAGCTCGGGCGGGAAGCGCTTGGCGTAATCGTCCCAGGCAGTCTGTGCCCAATCGGGCATGCGCTGCCCGACGGCGACCACCAGCAGCTTCATGCGCGGCGGGCTGGCGCCTTCCTGGCGGCCGTCGTCTTCTTCGCCGCGGGCTTCTTGGCGGCGGGCTTGCCCACGACCTTGACCGGCACGCGCGCGGTGGTGGTTGCGGCCTTCTTGGCGGGAGCCTTCTTCGCAGCCGTCTTCGCTGCTGTCTTCTTGGCGGGGGCCTTAGCAGCCTTGGCTTCCTGCTCGGCCGCGCGGATCGCGGTCTTGGCGGCGCTCGAGCGGCGCAGCGTCGGCGCCTTGGCGGCAGCCTTCTTCTCCTCGGCGCCGACCTTCGAGGCAGTGGCCACCGCGGGCTTGGTGCCGCCGAGCTTGGCGCGCACGGGCTTGTCGCCCCAGATCTCTTCGAGGTGGTAGTACTGGCGGATGGCGGGCTGCATGATGTGCGCCACGGCCGAGCCGCAGTCCACGATGATCCACTCGCCGTTGTCCTCACCCTCCACGCGCGGCTTGGCGAAGCCGGCTTCGCGCACCGCGTCGCGCACGCTGGCGGCCAGCGCCTTCGTCTGGCGGTTGGATGTGCCGGAGGCGACGATCACGCGCTCGAACAGCGGCGAGAGATGCTCCGTGTCGAATACCTGGATGTCCTGCGCCTTGACGTCTTCGAGGCCATCGATGATGGCTCGCTGGAGTTTCTGGGTGTCTTTCTTTGCGGCGGCTTCAGTGGTCATCAGGCAGGGCGGTAGAGGTGGTGTTGGTCAATATAGCGTGCAACCGTGGGCGGAACCAGCGAGGAAATGTCCACGCCGAGCACTGCGCGCCGCCGGATCTCGGTGGCACTGATGTCCATGGGAGGCAATTCGAGCGCCTCGAAATGCGCGCCAGCCGGGAGGCCGGGAAGCGTTTTCGGATCAAAACGGGCAGTGTCACCCGTCGATAGTGCGCGATACGCTACAGAAACAATAGCAATGCCGAGTATATCCTGCCAGCCGTGCCAGGTCGGCAGCGCGCTGGCCTGGTCAGCGCCCATGATCAGCACCAGCTGCGCGCCGGGCTGCTCGCGCTGCAGTTCGTGCAGGGTGTCGAGCGTGTAGGTCGGGCCGTCGCGCAGCACTTCGCGGCTGTCGACGACGACGGTGCCCTTCAGGTCGCCAAAGGCCAGCCGGGCCATGGCGAGCCGGTCTTCCTTCGGCGTGAGCGCCCTGCTCTTGTGCCAGGCCTGGCCGGTGGGAATCACGTGCAACTCGTCCAGGTCGAGTTGCGCCATCGCGGCCTGGGCAAGTGCCACATGGGCGTTGTGCGGCGGATCGAACGCGCCGCCGAAAACGCCGATGCGGCGCGGTGCCTTGCCGGAAGAAGGGTTCACAGCCAGTCGCGTCGGACGATGAAGTCGCTGTACAGCGCGGCTTCGGGGCTGCCGGGCTCGGGCTGCTGCTGGTAGGCCCAGCCTGCCAGTGGCGGCATCGACAGCAGGATCGACTCCGTGCGTCCGCCCGACTGCAGGCCGAAGTGCGTGCCGCGGTCCCACACGAGGTTGAACTCCACGTACCGGCCGCGCCGGTAGAGCTGGAAGTTGCGTTCGCGCTCGGTGTAAGGCGTGGCGCGGCGGCGCTCGACGATCGGCAGGTAGGCCGGCAGGAAGCCGTCGCCCACGGAACGGATCATCGCGAAGCCGTTCTCGAAGCCGCCTTCGGAGAAATCGTCGAAGAAGATGCCGCCGATGCCGCGCTGCTCGTTGCGGTGCTTCAGGAAGAAATACTCGTCGCACCATGTCTTGAAGCGCGGGTACTTGTCGTCGCCGAAAGCGGCGAGCGAATCGCGGCACACGGTGTGGAAGTGCACCGCGTCCTCCTCGAAGCCATAGCACGGCGTGAGGTCCATGCCGCCGCCGAACCAGCAGACCGGCTCGCCGCCTTCGGGAAGCGCGGCCAGCATGCGCACGTTCATGTGCACGATGGGTACGTACGGATTGCGCGGGTGGAACACCAGTGACACGCCCATCGCCTCGAACGGCGCGCCCGCGAGCTCGGGGCGGTTCTGCGTGGCCGAGGGCGGCAGCTTCGGACCGCGCACCTGCGAGAAGCCGCAGCCCGCGCGCTCGAAGAGTTCACCGCCTTCGAGGATGCAGGTCAGGCCATTGCCCTGCAGCGGCTCGCCGGGCGCCTTCTGCCAGGCATCGCGCACGCAGGTGCCGCCATCGGCCTTCTCGACCGCCGCGATGATCGAATGCTGCAGCCCGCGCAGGTATTCGCCGACGGCCGCCGGATTGGTCTGCTGCATCAGGAGCCGTGAGGGTTGCGCGCGTGCACCGCGCGGAAGCCGATGTCCTTGCGGTATTGCGCGCCATCGAAGCTGACGCGCGCCGCGACCTCGTAGGCCCGCTGCTGCGCCTGCTTCACGCTGTCGGCCAGCACCGTCACGCACAGCACGCGGCCGCCGCTGGTCTTGAGCTCGCCGTTGTCGAGCGTGGTGCCGGCGTGGAACACCACCGCGTCGGGCGCTTCGGCCGGAATGCCGGTGATGCGGTCGCCCTTGCGCGGCGAAAGCGGATAGCCGTGCGCGGCCATGACCACGCCCATCGCCACGCGGCGGTCCCACTGCAGCTCGACCTGGTCGAGCGTGCCGTCGGTGGCGTGCCAGAACACCTCGAACAGGTCGGACTTGAGACGCATCATGATCGGCTGCGTCTCTGGGTCGCCCATGCGGCAGTTGAACTCGAGCGTCTTCGGATGGCCGGCCGCGTCGATCATGAGCCCGGCGTACAGGAAGCCGGTGTACGGGATGCCGTCCTTTTCCATGCCGCGGATGGTCGGCAGGATGATCTCGCGCATGGCGCGCGCGTGCACCTCGGCCGTGACCACGGGCGCGGGCGAATACGCGCCCATGCCGCCGGTGTTGGGGCCTTCGTCGTTGTCGAGCAGGCGCTTGTGATCCTGGCTGGTGGCCAGCGCGGTCACGTTCTTGCCGTCGCACAGCACGATGAAGCTGGCTTCCTCGCCCTGCAGGAACTCCTCGATGACGACGCGCGCGCCGCCCTCGTTGTGCGACACGCCGAACTTGTTGTCGACCAGCATGAAGTCGACAGCCTCGTGCGCTTCCTGCGCGGTCATGGCCACCACCACGCCCTTGCCCGCCGCAAGGCCGTCTGCCTTGACGACGATCGGAGCGCCCTTGGCGTCGATGTAGGCGTGCGCGGCCGCGGCGTCGGTGAACGCCTCGTACTCGGCCGTCGGGATCTTGTGACGCTTCATGAAGGCCTTGGAGAAGGCCTTCGAGCTCTCGAGCTGCGCGGCCGCCTGCGTGGGGCCGAAGATGCGCAGGCCGTGCGCGCGGAACTCGTCGACCACGCCGGCCGCCAGCGGCGCCTCGGGGCCGACCACGGTCAGCGCAATCTTTTCCTTGATGGCCCACTCGCGCAGCGCGGCGGGCTCGGTGATGTCGATGCAGTCGTAGCGCTCGTCGCTCGCCGTGCCGCCGTTGCCCGGCGCCACGTACACGCGGCTCACCCGTGCGGCCTGCGCCAGGCGCCATGCCAGAGCGTGTTCGCGGCCCCCTCCCCCAATTACCAGTACCTTCATTCGCGGGCCTTCATTTCTCGCTGTGATTCAACAAACATTCATTCGGCGCGGCTGCTCACTCGGACAGCGAAGCGTTGTGATACACGTCTTGCACGTCGTCCAGGTCCTCGAGCACGTCGAGCAGCTTCTGCATTCTTGCGGCGTCCTCGCCGGTCACGTCCACGGTGTTTTCGGCACGCATGGTGACTTCGGCCGCGTCGGGCTTCAGGCCGGCGGCCTCGAGCGCGTTCTTCACGGCCTCGAAGTCGGTCACGGCGGTGATCACCTCGATGGCGCCGTCGTCGTCGGTGACGACGTCTTCCGCGCCAGCCTCGAGGGCCACTTCCATCACCTTGTCTTCACTCGTGCCCGGCGCAAAGATGATCTGGCCGCAGTGCTTGAACTGGAAGGCCACCGAGCCTTCGGTGCCCATGTTGCCGCCGTGCTTGGAAAAGGCGTGGCGCACTTCGGCCACGGTGCGCACGCGGTTGTCGGTCATGGTGTCGACGATGATCGCCGCGCCGCCGATGCCGTACCCTTCGTAACGAATTTCTTCGTAATTGACGCCTTCGAGGTTGCCCGTGGCCTTGTCGATGTTGCGCTTGATGGTGTCGATGGGCAGGTTGACCGCCTTGGCCTTCTCAACCGCCAGCCGCAGCCGGGGGTTGGCACCCAGGTCGGCGCCGCCTGCGCGGGCGGCCACCGTGATTTCTCTGATGGCGCGGGTCCAGAGCTTGCCCCGCTTTTCGTCCTGGCGGCCCTTCCGGTGCTGAATATTCGCCCACTTGCTATGTCCGGCCATGGCTTTCTATCTCGCAGTCCTGTGTTTCTGTGTCAATCCGAGCAGGCCCCGAGTTTACTGTCCGGCGCGCACAACGCCGGTGGCGGGGGCCCGGAATTCGGTCCAATGCTTTTGGTGATAATTGTTCGATGACGCCATCGCCTTCCGTCGGGCCCGGGAATCCCGACACCCTGCCGCCGCACGCACCTTTGCCGCTGTACTACAGCACCGAGGCGGAGCATCAGGCGTTCCTGCTGCGCATCTTCGACAGCACGGCCGCGGACTACAACCGCATCGAGAGCGTGCTTGCCCTGGGCACCGGCCCTTCGTATCGCCGTGCCGCACTGCAGCAGGCCGGGCTCAGCGCGGGCATGCGGGTGCTGGACGTGGGCATCGGCACCGGGCTGGTCGCACGCGAGGCGCTGAAGCTCATCGGCTCGATGGGCCAGCTCGTGGGCGTCGACCCGAGCCCGGGCATGATGAGCCAGGTCAGGCTGCCCGGCGTCCAGCTGGTGCGCGGCGTGGCCGAGGCCCTGCCCCGGCCCGACGCCAGCAGCGACTTCGTGAGCATGGGCTACGCCATGCGCCACATCAGCGACGTGGCGGCCGCCTTCAGCGAATTCCACCGCGTGCTGCGCCCCGGCGGGCGCGTGGCAGTACTAGAAATCACCAAGCCCGAGGGCCGCGCCGCTACCGCGCTGCTCAAGGGCTACATGCGCGCCGTGGTGCCGCTGATCGCCCGCGTGGTCGGCCGCCAGCGCAACACCTCCGAACTGTGGCGCTACTACTGGGACACGATCGAGGCCTGCATTCCTCCCGAAAGGGTGATGCAGGCGCTGGCCGACGCGGGCTTCCGCGACGTCCGCCGGCATGCGAGCCTCGGCGTTTTCTCCTCCTACACCGCCATCAAACCAGAACACACCGTCGAGGCCAGCTGACAGTGCGAGCTCAGGACGAAACCTCTACTTCCCATCTGCGCGTCGAGCGCCTTTCGATGCCGGCCAGCCTGGCGCTGGCCGCCGACGGCAAGGCGCCCTTCGCGGCGCTCGGCTACGGCACGCCGCACGGCGTGGCCTGGATGCCGACCGTCAACGCGCGCGTGCTCTCTTCCAGCGGCGCGATGGCCGACGTGTGGCACGTGGATGGTGCCCGCATCAAGTCGGGCACCACCGGCATCGCGCGCTGGCGCACCGACGGACACTGGCTGCTCGGCGCCATCGATCTCGACGAATCCGCCGAAAAGCAGGGGCTGGCCGAACTGGCGCACCGCGCCTACCGCGACCTCTTCAAGACGCTCGACCAGGCCGGCACGCCGCACCTGCAGCGCATCTGGAACTACCTGCCGCAGATCAACGCCGACGGCGGCGGCCTGGAGCGCTACCGCCAGTTCAACCTGGGCCGTCAGGAAGCCTTCCTCGAAGCCGGACGCGCCGCCTTCGAAGGCGCGCCGGCAGCGTGCGCGCTGGGCATCCACCAGGGCGCGCTGTCGATCCGCTTCCTGGCCGGGCAGCAGGCCCCGGTGCCGGTCGAGAACCCGCGGCAGGTCTCGGCCTACCGCTATCCCGAAACCTACGGGCCGCGCTCGCCGACCTTCTCCCGCGCCGCGCTGGCGGACATCGGCGACGGCAACACCGCCCTCTTCATCTCCGGCACCGCGAGCATCGTCGGCCACGAGACCGTGCACCACGGCGACGTGCAGGAACAGACCCGCGAGACCCTGCGCAACCTGGAGGCGGTGATTGCCGCCGCCAACGAACGCTGGAGCGCGAAGTTCTCGCTGGCGGGGCTCGACTGCGTGGTCTACGTGCGGCACCCGTCGGACACCGACACCGTGCGCGCCATCATCGAGAGCGCGCTCGGCGCCGACGCGCCGATGGCCCGCCACGCCGTGTACCTCGAGGCTGACATCTGCCGCAGCGACCTGCTGGTCGAAATCGAGGCCCATGCCGTCGCCGCGGGGCAGTTGCGGGCCTGACCGGCGCTCGCCCGGCCGTCCCGTCCTCCCTTGCGATTGACCGATTCAATGACTCGCGTGCTGAGATTTCTCACGTCGATTCCGCTCGCGCTGATGCTCTACGCGCTGCTGCTGTTCCTCGGCCTGATCTCCCTGGTCTGGAACGTCTTCGCCATGCTCATCCACCCGGTGATGCCGGCGGCACCCGCACGCGCACTGGGCCGCATGACCATCGCCTTCGCCTACCGCATGTTCTGGTGGCTGGCCTCGGTGACCGGCATGATGCGCATCGACGCCACCTGCCTCGACCCGATGCGCAACGAGCCCGGCGTGATCTTCGTGGCCAACCACCCGACCATGCTCGACGCGCTGCTGCTGGTGGCCCGGCTGCCGCGCAGCGCCTGCATCATGAAGGCCGACCTCATGGGCAACATCTTCCTGGGCGCGGGTGCCCGGCTGGCGCGCTACATCAGCAACAAGTCGGCCCGCACCATGGTGCGCCTGGCGGTGAACGACCTGCGCAACGGCGGCCAACTGGTGATCTTCCCCGAGGGCACGCGCACGGTGACGCCGCCGCTCAACCCCTTCCGTCCCGGCACCACGCTGATCGCCAAGCTGGCACAGGCGCCCATTCAAACGGTTTTCATCGACACCGACTCGCCCTACCTCGCCAAGGGCTGGCCGCTGTGGCGCGTGCCGCCGCTGCCCATCGTCTTCAGGCTGCGGCTGGGCAAGCGCTTCGCGCCCACGCAGGACAGCGACGTGCTGCAGGCCGAACTCGAACAATACTTCCGACAAAACATGGAGCAGCGCGCCACCGACGCGTCCCCCGAATGCCAGACGCCTCGCGCACACACCTTGTCCTGATCCCGAGCTACAACACCGGCGAGCGCCTGTTCTCCACGGTCACCGCCGCGCGCGCGCAGTGGAACCCGGTATGGGTGGTGATCGACGGCAGCGACGACGGCACCGGCGAGCGACTGCAGCAGATGGCCGAGGGCGATCCGGGCCTGCGCGTGTGGGTGCTGCCGCAGAATCAGGGCAAGGGCTCGGCCGTGCTGCACGGCCTGCGCGCCGCGAAGGAAGCCGGCTTCACCCACGCGCTGACGATGGACTCCGACGGCCAGCATCCGGCGGACCTGATCCCCGCCTTCATGAACTCCTCGCTGCGGCGCCCCGAAACCATGGTGCTCGGCCGCCCGGTGTTCGACGCCAGCGCGCCGCTGCTGCGCGTGCGCGGACGGCGCGTGTCGAACGGCTGGACGCAGCTCGAGACCCTGTTCGCGGGCGTCGGCGATTCGCTCTACGGCTTTCGCGTGTATCCGGTCGCCGACCTGATCGAGGTGATGGCGCGCCAGCCCTGGATGCGCCGCTTCGACTTCGACACCGAGGCCGTCGTGCGGCTGGCATGGCGCGGGGTCAAGCCGGTGAACATCGACGCGCCGGTGAAATACCTGACGGCCGAGGAAGGCGGCGTTTCGCACTTCCGCTACGGCCGCGACAACGTGCTGCTCACCTGGATGCATGCGCGGCTGATGGTCGAGTTCGTGCTGCGCCTGCCGCTGCTGCTGCTGCGCAAGCTGGCGAAGAAGCCGCCGTTCCAGGACTGACCTGGCCGGCAAGCTGCACAGCTAGAGCGGGACGGCCGCGCCGCCCAGCGCCTTGTAGAGCGTCATCGTCGCGTTGAGCTGGTTCAGCCGGTTCTGCGCCAGTGACACCTCCGCCGTACGGCGCCGGTCCTTCGCATCGAGCACCGGCTGCAGCGCGGTCGCCCCGGCGCGGTAGCGCACTTCCGACAGCCGCTCGGCCCGCTGTGCCTCCTGAAGCGCCAGCGCCAGGCTTTCGCTCTCGGCGCGCAGTTGCGTGCGCGACGACAACGCGTTCTCGACCTCGGACAGCGCCGTGTAGAGCGACTGCCTGAAGCCCACAACCGCCTCTTCGTACTGCGTCTGCGACACCGCCACGGTCAGGCGCGCGGTGTTCCATTGCAGGAACGGCAGCGTCAGCCCCGCGCCCAGTGTGGCCACGGGGTTCTTCAGCAGCTCGCCGAGCGCGGTGCTCGTCGTGCCCAGCGTGCCGGTCAGGCTCAGCGCCGGATAGAAGCCGGTGCGCGTGGCGTCGACGTTGGCCAGTGCGCTGCGCAGCCGCTGCTCGGCGGCGCGCAGGTCGGGGCGGCGGCCCAGCAGGCTCGCAGGCACGCCGGCATCGATGACGGGCAAGGCGCCGTCCGGCAACTGCGTCGGCTCGGCCGCCATCTGCTCCGGCGGCTGGTCGAAGATGATCGCCAGCGCGTTGCGCGCCTCCACGCGCTGCTGCAGCAGTTGCGTGTGCGCGGCCTCCTGTGTCGCGAGGTTCTGGCCGGCCTGCGCCACATCCAGCCCCGACACCGCCCCCGCTGCGTACTTCACACGTGCCAGCGCGAGGATGCGTCGGCCGTCTTCCATGCCCGCCTCGCTCAGCGCGATGCGCTGGTTCAGGTAGCCGGTCTGCCAGTAGGCGCCGGCCGTGGTGCCGATCAAGGCCAGCGCGGCCGCCTGGCGGTCGGACTCGGTGGCCTTCAGCTCCCAGTCGGCGGCGCTTCGCACTGCGGAGAGCCGGCCCCACAGGTCGAGCTCGTAGCTCAGCGTCACCAGCGAGCTCGACGCGGAGCCGGCCACGCCGCCGTGCTTCAGGTCGTAGCTGCGGCTGGTGTTGGCCTGGCCGACCACGCTCGGCGTGAGGTTCGTGTTCGCGAGGCCGGCCTGCAGCTGCGCGCGCTGCACGCGGATGCCGGCCACGGCGAGGTTGTTGTTGGTGCGCAGCGCGTTGTCGATCAACTGGTCGAGCTGCGGATCGTTGAAAGCCTTCCACCAGCCGGAGGACAGCATCTCGGCCGCGCTGCCCGGGTCGGCCGACTGCTGCCAGCCCTGCGGAATCTCCAGCGGGCGCTGCGCACGCTGCTCCGGCTTGAAAAGGGTGCACCCGCCGAGCATCAACAACACGGCCGCCGCCATGGCCGACGGAAGAAGACGCGCCTTACTCACGAGCCAGCGCCTCGATGGGGTCCAGCCGCGCGGCATTGCGCGCCGGCAGGTAGCCGAACAGCACGCCGATCAGCGACGCGCAGAGAAACGCCGAGATAACGGCGCCGATTGAAAAGATCATTTGCCATTGCTTGACGAGAAGCGAAAACAGGAAGCTGATGCCGTAAGAGAGTGTCACGCCGATCAGGCCGCCCACCAGGCACACCAGCACCGCCTCGGTCAGGAACTGCTGCAGCACGTCGCTCTGGCGCGCGCCCACCGCCATGCGGATGCCGATCTCGCGCGTGCGCTCGGTCACCGACACCAGCATGATGTTCATCACGCCGATGCCGCCCACCACCAGCGAGATCACCGCGATGAGCGACAGCAGCAGCGTGAGCGACTGGCTGGTGCGCTCCGCCGTCTTGACGATGCTGTCCATGTTGAAGGTGAAGAAATCCTTGGTGCCGTGGCGCAGCGTGAGCAGCTTGACGATGCTGTCTTCCGCCGCCTTGGTCGGCTGGTCGTCGCGGATGCGCACCGTGATGTTGTCGAAGTGCTGCTGCCCGAAGAGACGGCTCGCGCCGGTGCTGTAGGGCAGCCAGATGTTGAGCGACTTGTTGCCGTCGCCGAACACCGTCTTCTTCTCCTGTGCCACGCCGATCACCGTGCACGGCAGGCTGCCCACCAGGATGATCTTGCCCACCGGCTCGGTGCCGTCGGGAAACAGCTTGCGCTTCGTGTTCTGGTCGATCACCACCACCTGCGACTGGTGGCGCACGTCGGAGGCGGTGAAGGCCGCGCCGCTGGCCATCTGCATGTCGCGCACTCGGAAGAAGCTGTCGCTCACGCCGTTCACCGTGCCGTTGATGTCCACGCTGCGATAGCGCAGGCGCAGGCTGCGCGAAGTGGTGGGCGTCACGCTGTGCACGTAGGGCTGCACCGCGATGGCGTCGAGGTCCGAAGGTATGAGCGTGCGGATGCTCGTGGCCTTGTCGTCGCCGAAGTCGCGGCCCGGATACACGTCGAGCGTGTTGGTGCCGATGGCGCGGATGTCCGACAGCACGTAGCGCTTGGCGCCCTCCCCGATGGCCGCGATCGACACCACCGAAGTGATGCCGATGACGATGCCCAGCATGGTGAGCGCCGTGCGCATGCGATGCGCCATCATCGAGCGCCAGGCCATGCGGAAGGCTTCGGCGAAGCGGGCCCAGCCGGTGCTGAAGCGCGCGATGCCCAGCCTGGGCTTCGTCATCGCCGTGGGGGCCGCGGTGTCTGCTTGCGCAGCCGCCTGCGCTGGCGCTGCCACGGTCGGCACGTTGGGCCTGTCGCCCACGATCACGCCGTCGGCGATCTCGATGATGCGCTCGGTGCAGCTCGCCACCTGCATGTCGTGCGTCACGATGATGATCGTGTGCCCCTGCGCGTGGAGCTCGCGCAGGATGCCGATCACCTCCTGGCCGCTGCGGCTGTCGAGCGCGCCGGTGGGTTCATCGGCCAGGATCACCTGCCCGCCGTTCATCAGCGCGCGTGCGATGCTCACGCGTTGCTGCTGGCCGCCCGAGAGCTGGCTGGGCCGGTGCTCGGTACGGTCGCCCAGCCCCAGCCGCGCGAGCAGTTGGCGCGCGCGCGAGTCGCGGGCCTGGCCGTCGGTGCCGGCATATACGGCAGGCACCTCGACGTTGCCGGCGGCCGTCAGGTGCTGCATCAGGTGGTAGCGCTGGAAGATGAAGCCGAAGTGCTCGCGCCGGAGCTCGGCGAGCGCGTCGCTGTCGAGCGCGCCCACGTCCTGGCCCGAGACGGTGTAGGTGCCGGTGCTCGGCCTGTCGAGGCAGCCGAGGATGTTCATCAGCGTCGACTTGCCGGAACCCGAGGCGCCGACGATGGCCAGCATCTCACCGTTGCCGATGTCGAGGTTGACGTCCTTCAGCACCTGCACTTCCTGCTCGCCCGAAGGAAAGCTGCGGCCGATGCCGCGCAAGGTCAGCAGTGGCGTCTTGGGCTCCTGCGTCATCAGCGCTTGCCCCGTCCGCCGCCGTTGCCGTTGTTGTCGCCACCTTCGCCGCGCTCGGTCACCGCCGAGGCGTCGCCCGTGATGACGTTGTCGCCCTCTTTCAGCCCTTCGAGCACCTGGGCCTGGAAGTTGTTGGAGATGCCGACGCGCACCTTGCGCGTTTCCACGGTCTGGTCGGCCTTGAGCACGCGCACCTCCTGGCGGCCGTCCTTGTCGCGTGCGCCCAGCGCGGTCAGCGGCACGGTCAGCGCCTGCTTCGCCTCGCCCAGCAGGATGGCGACCTGCGCCGTCATGTCCACGCGCAGCGTGCGGTCGGGGTTGGGCACGTCGAAGAGCGCGTTGAAGAACACGGCGTTGTTGATCTTCTCGGGCGAAGGCTGCACCGCGCGCAGCGTGCCGTGGTAGCGCTTGTCGGGGTCGCCGAGGATGGTGAAGTACACCGGCTGGCCGGGCTTCACGCGCACCACGTCGGCCTCGGACACCTGCGCCTTGACGGTCATGGTCGACAGGTCGGCCAGCTTCATCAGCGTGGGCACCTGGAAGGCGGCGACCACGGTCTGGCCTTCGAGCGTGCTGATGGAAACCACGTCGCCGTCGATGGGCGCGACGATGCGCGTGTACGAGAGGTTCTGCTGCGCCGAGGCCACGGCCAGCTTCTGCTGGCGGATCTGCGCTTCGAGCGACACCGCGTCGGCGCGCAGCGCGCGCAATTCGGCGTCGGCGCTTTCCATGTCCTGTCTGGCGGCAGCGTCCTGCGCGAGCATCTCCTGCTGCCGCGCCCAGGTGAGCTGCGCCTGCTTGACGCGCACTTCCTTCGCGAGCTTCTGCGCCTGCAGGTTGTCGAGCTTGGCCTGCTCCTGCGCGAAGGTGTTCTGCGAGATGACGGGGTCGATCTCGGCGAGCCAGTCGCCCTTCTTCACCGTCTGCCCGAGCACCACCTTCAGCGACTTGAGCTGGCCGCTCACCTGCGCGCCCACCTCGACCTGCTTGAGCGCCTGCAGCACGCCGGTGGCGAGCACGGCGTTTTCCAGGTCGGTGCGCTGCACCGTGGCGGTGAGGTATTCGCTCTTCTTCGCCGGGCTCAGCAGCGAAGAAGCAATGACGGCCAGCACGATGAAAACGGCAATGCCGATCAGGTATTTGCGCGATCGCCGGGGTGGGTTATTGGGCATGCAAAGGGAAAAAAATGAAGGGAGGCTGAAGGCGGGTTGTTTCCCTCGAAGAATTCAGCACCGGAAAAGAAGTTCCGCAGGGTTTCACACAATCCTAGCTGCGTTTGCTGAAGGACTTTTAAAGACCCGCACCGAGTATTGACACCATCCTCTTACAAGGAGATGCGCCACGATTCACGCCCCGGCCAGATCGTGACTTTAGGCACTGTGTACAGGCCAATTGCACTCCTACATTCGCAATTGGGCAGCGCATTGCAAGCCGCCCACGACAGCAGATGCCAATGGCCCGCGAATATCTTTTTCGCGGCCGGGGCATCTCTTTTTCGACGCATTCAATTAAGGGGAAACGACCATGAAATTCAAACAGTCGAACACGCTGCTGCGCAATGCGGCCCTGGCCGGTGCAATTGCGACGCTGCTGGCTTTCAGCGGCGCAGCGAGCGCGGCCCACACGCCGCAGGACAGCGACATGCTGCAGCCGACGGGCATCGTCGCCAGCGTCGGCACGCCCGCTTCGAAGACCAGGATGGAAGAAGTCTCGGCCCAGCAAGACCTGCTGAGCCTCGTTGCGCCGGCCGCCAAGCCCGAAATGGCTCAGCCCGTGAACACCGCCATGGTCAACAGCTGCTCGAGCCGCTGGTACTGGCGCAGCCTGCTGGAAGAAATGGCTTGCGGCTTCTCCGGCCAGGGCTGGTTCAACTGAGGAAGATCCGGCTTCCTCGACACGCCGCCCGGACGGGCGGCGTTTTCTTTTGTGCCGCCGTTTCAGCGTGCGCGGCGCGAGCGCACGAGAAGCGTGATCAGCAGCAGCGAGAGAACGACGAACGCGATGAACGACCAGTTCGCCAACGTCAGGCCGAATAGCGACCAGTCGATCTTCGAGCAGTCGCCGCCGCCGCGGAAGATCATCGGCAGAGCTCGCTTCAGCGGGAAGGTCTCGATCATTCCGTAGAGATCGCGCCCGCAGGAAACGACTTCGGGCGGATACCACTGCAGCCAGCTCTGCGAGGCCGCCGTATAGGCGCCACCCAGCGCGGCCAGCAGCGCCAGCACGCCGCCCACGACCCGCAGCCCCACGTTGCGGAACGCTCCGGCCAGCCCGGTGAAGATCGCCACCAGCACCAGCGCATAGCGCTGCACGATGCACATCGGACAGGGTTCGAGCCCGACCACGTGCTGCAGGTAGAGCCCGAAAGCCAGCATCAGAACGCAGGCAAGGCAGATCAGCCCAAACGCGCGGCGCGGCGCGCCGAAGTACCAATCGATCAAGGAGATACCCAATCTTCTTCTACGAACACTCTGGCCTTGCGCGGATTGGCGACGACGGTGTCGCCCTCCTTCAAGCCCAGATCGCGGAACTGTTGCGCAGGGAGTTGCGCTTCGATGATGGTTCCGGAGCCCGGATTATCTGGATTCGATTCCGTGGGCTCAAGTTCCAGCCGCGCGATGGGTCCGACGACGATCGCTCGCGACAGCGTGGCGACGATGCCCGAGGCACCGTTCACGTAGCGTGTCACGTCGATGTCATGCGGGCGCACGTAGGCACGGGCCTTGGCATCGCGCGCGCCGCTGTGTTCGGGAGATTCGAGGCGCATGCCGTCCAGCTGCACCGCGCCGTTGTCGGCACGGCCGTGGAACAGGTTCACGTCGCCCAGGAAGCCGTAGACGAACGGGCTCGCGGGCTGGTCCCACACTTCCTGCGGCGAGCCGACCTGCTCGATCTGCCCCTTGTTGATGACCACCACACGGTCGGCCACCTCGAGTGCCTCTTCCTGGTCGTGCGTGACGAAGATGGAGGTGACGTGCAGCTCGTCGTGCAGCCGGCGCAGCCAGCGTCGCAGTTCCTTGCGCACCTTGGCGTCGAGCGCGCCGAAAGGTTCGTCGAGCAGCAACACCTTGGGCTCCACCGCCAGCGCGCGGGCCAGCGCGATCCGCTGGCGCTGCCCGCCCGAGAGCTGCGACGGATAGCGGTCGGCCAGCCAGTCGAGCTGCACCAGCTTGAGCAGGTCGGTCACCTTCTGCCTGATCTGCGCGTCGCTCGGGCGCTCCTTGCGCGGCTTCACGCGCAGGCCGAAGGCCACGTTCTCGAACACCGTCATGTGACGGAACAGCGCGTAGTGCTGGAACACGAAGCCCACCTGCCGCTCGCGCACGTGCACGTCGGTGGTGTCCTCGCCCGAGAACAGGATGCTGCCGGTGTCGGCCGTCTCCAGCCCCGCGATGATGCGCAGCAGCGTGGTCTTGCCGCAGCCCGAGGGGCCGAGCAGCGCGACCAGTTCGCCCGAATCGACGTCGAGGTTCACGTCGCGCAGCGCGCGGAAGTCGCCGAACTGCTTGCTGATGTTGCGGATTTCGATGCTCATGATTTCTTCTCTCTCAGGCTCAGGCCGCCGTGGTTTCAGGAGGCCGTTCCGGGGGCAGCTCGGCAATGGCTTTCATCTCGCGCTCATGGCGCCACTCGATGACCGACTTGATCACCAGCGTGACCAGCGCCAGGATCGCCAGCAGCGAAGCCACCGCGAAGGCGGCCACTGACTGGTATTCGTTGTAGAGCACTTCCACGTGCAGCGGCATGGTGTTGGTCTGGCCGCGGATGTGGCCCGACACCACCGATACCGCACCGAACTCTCCCATGGCGCGCGCATTGCACAGGATCACGCCGTACAGCAGGCCCCACTTGATGTTGGGCAGCGTCACGCGCCAGAAGGTCTGCCAACCCGTCGCGCCGAGCACGATGGCGGCCTGCTCCTCGTCGGTGCCCTGCGCCTGCATCAGCGGCACGAGCTCGCGCGCGATGAACGGGAAAGTCACGAACACGGTCGCCAGCACGATGCCGGGCACGGCGAAGATGATCTTGATGTCGTGCTCCGAAAGCCACGGCCCCAGCCAGCCCTGCGCGCCGAACACCAGCACGTAGATCAGGCCCGCCACCACCGGCGACACCGCGAACGGCAGGTCGACCAGCGTGGTGAGCAGCGCCTTGCCGCGGAACTCGAACTTGGCGATGGCCCAGGCGCCGGCCACGCCGAACACCAGGTTCATCGGCACGGCGATGGCGGCCGTGATCAGCGTGAGGCGGATCGCGCTCCATGCGTCAGGCTCCTTCAGCGCATCGATGTACGCGGTGACGCCCTTGCGCAGCGCCTCGGTCGCCACGGCGGCCAGCGGCAGCACGAGGAACAGGAACATGAAGCCGAGCGCGAGGCCGATCAGCAGCCAGCGCACCCAGGCGGCTTCGGTGGTGCCGGCCTGCGCGCGGCGAACGACTTTGGAAGGGGCACTCATGTCAGCTTCCCGAACGGCGACGTTGCCATGCCTGCAGGCCGTTGATGACCAGCAGCAGCAAGAAGGAAATGACCAGCATCACCAGCGCGACCGCCGTGGCGCCCGCGTAGTCGTACTGCTCCAGCTTGCCGATGATGATGAGCGGCGTGATCTCCGAGATCATGGGCATGTTGCCGGCGATGAAGATCACCGAGCCGTACTCGCCGATGGCGCGTGCGAAGGCCATGGCAAAACCGGTCAGCAGCGCTGGCGCGATGGACGGGAAGATCACCTTGGTGAAGGTCTGCAGCCGCGTCGCGCCCAGCGAGGTCGCGGCTTCTTCCAGTTCCTTCTCGGCATCTTCCAGCACTGGCTGCACCGTGCGCACCACGAAGGGCAGCCCGATGAAGATCAGCGCGATCACCACGCCCGCCGGCGTGAAGGCCAGCTTGATGCCGTGCGGCTCCAGCAGTTGGCCGATCCAGCCATTGCCCGCGAGCAGCGCGGTCAGCGAAATGCCGGCCACGGCCGTGGGCAGCGCGAACGGCAGGTCGACCAGCGCGTCGACGATGCGCTTGCCCGGAAACTTGTAGCGCACCAGCACCCAGGCCACCAGCAGGCCGAACACCGCGTTCACGATGGCAGCGATCAGCGAGGCGCCGAAGGTCAGCCGGTACGAGGCCATCACGCGCGGCGCGGTCACGGCCACCCAGAACTGCTCCCAGCTCAGCGTGAAGGTCTTGAAGACCAGCGCCGACAGAGGGATCAGCACGATCAGGCTCAGATACAGGATCGAGAAGCCCAGCGTGATGTGGAAACCCGGCAGCACGCGCTTGGCGCCCCCTGCCCGGTTGGCACGCGAAAAAGGCGCTCCCGCGGACGGGAGCGCCGAAGAAGTCACACCACTCATGATGAGAACGGTCCGTTGTTAAAGCGCTGGTCACTTCGTGGAACACCGCGGAACCGGCTTTGCCGGGCCGCAGGTGTTGCCCCCTGCAAGGGGGTTGGCGAAGCGACACGAAGTGCGCGAAGACTGGGGGTGTGCTTCACTTGCCGCCGGGCGTGTACAACTTGTCGAACTGGCCGCCGTCGTTGAAGTGCACCTTCTGCGCTTCGCCGAGGCTGCCGAACAGCTCCTGGACCGTGAAGAGCTGCAGCGGCTTGAAGGTCGAGGCGTACTTCTTGAGCACCGTCTGCGAACGCGGACGCAGCGCGTGCTTGGCGGCGATCTCCTGGGCCTCTTCGGAATACAGCCAGTCGAGATACGCCTTGGCGAGTTCGCCGGTGCCCTTCTTGGCGACGGTGCGCTCGACCACGGCCACCGGGTTCTCGGCAACGATGCTGATCGACGGGTAGACCGAGTCGACCTTGCCGGTGCCGAATTCGCGGTCGATGGAGACCACTTCCGATTCGAAGGTGATCAGCGCGTCGCCGATGTTGCGCTGCAGGAAGGCGGTGGTCGCATCGCGGCCGCCGCGTGCCAGCACGGGCACGTTCTTGAACAGCTTGCCGACGAACTCGGCGGCCTGGGCGTCGGTGCCGCCCTTCTTCTTGATGTAGCCCCAGGCGGCCAGATAGGCGTAGCGGCCGTTGCCGCCGGTCTTGGGGTTGACGATCACGACCTGCACGCCGGGCTTGACCAGGTCGTCCCAGTCCTTGATGCCCTTGGGGTTGCCGTTGCGCACGAGGAACAGCATGGTCGACGTGGTCGGCGATGCGTTCTCGGGGAATTTCTTGTTCCAGTCCTTCGCGACCACGCCGGCATTGGCGAGGAAATCGATATCGGTGGAGGTGTTCATCGTGACCACGTCGGCGTCGAGGCCGTCCGCCACCGCGCGGGCCTGCGCGCTGGAGCCGCCGTGCGACTGGTCGATCTTCACGTCCTTGCCGGTGGCCTTCTTGTAGTGCGCTACGAAGGCCGCGTTGTAGTCCTTGTAGAACTCGCGGGCCACGTCGTAGGAGGCGTTCAGCAGCCCGGTGCCCTGGGCGAAGGCGGTGCTGCCGGCGAGTGCGGAGGACGCCAGCGCGAGCACGGCGACGAAGGTCTTGATTCTGGAAGTCATGTGGTTGCCAGGTTTTCTGAAAATTCACGGCCCGCCGACCATGCGGCGGGCTCGTCGGTCAGCGACTGGAGCAAGGCAAGGCCCAGCGGCCAGTCCCCGTGCCCCGAATCGATATTGATGTGGCCCGCATTCTGCATCCGCACGAACTCGCTGCCCCAGGCACGCGAATACGCGCCGGCAAGACGGATCGGGCAGTACGGATCGTTGCTGCTGGCCACCACGATGCTGCGGTAAGGCAGCGCGGCGTACGGCACGGGCGCGAAGTCGGAGAGCACGGCACGGCGCTCGGGGTCGGCCGGAGCCACCAGCAGCGCGCCCTGGATGCGGGCCGCGGCCTCGGGCGGCAGGTGCGCCGTGGCGATGCAGCCCAGGCTGTGCGCCGCGATCACCACCGGGCTGTCGCCCTCCAGCACCAGCTTGGCCAGCGTCGAGACCCAGGCTTCGCGCTTGGGCGAGGCCCAGTCGTCCTGCACCACGCGCGCCGCGCCCGGAATGCGCTCCTCCCACAGGCTCTGCCAGTGGCCGGGCCCGGAGTCGCGCCAACCCGGCACGATGACAACACGCGTCTGCATGACCAAGCCGCCCTGCCCGCTTACTTGTTCGGCTGCGGCGTGATGCGCAGGTACGGGCGCACGGCCTTGAAGCCCTTGGGGAAGCGCTCCGCCAGTTCGGCCGGGTCCTGGATGGCCGGGATGATGACCACGTCGTCGCCGTCCTTCCAGTTCACGGGCGTGGCGACCTTGTGGCTGTCGGTGAGCTGCAGCGAGTCGATGACGCGCAGGATCTCGTCGAAGTTGCGGCCGGTGGACGCCGGGTAGGTGATGGTGGTGCGGACCACCTTCTTCGGGTCGATGATGAACACGCTGCGGACAGTGGCCGTGGCCGAGGCGTTCGGGTGGATCAGGTCGTACAGGTCGGCCACCTTGCGGTCGGCGTCCGCGATGATGGGGAAGTTGACCGTGGTGTTCTGCGTGTCGTTGATGTCGCCGATCCATTCCTTGTGCTTGGTGGCCGGGTCGACGCTCAGCGCGATAGGCTTCACGCCGCGCTTGGCGAATTCGCCCGACAGCGCCGCGGTCTTGCCGAGTTCGGTGGTGCACACGGGCGTGAAGTCGGCGGGGTGCGAGAAGAACACGACCCACGAATCGCCGGCCCACTGGTAGAAGTCGATGGGGCCTTCGCTCGAATCCTGGGTGAAATTGGGGGCGGTGTCGCCGAGACGCAGAGTAGCCATGGTCGCTCCTGGATTGGATGGGAGTCCCGGATTGTGCGAACCCTTGCTTCAATGCCAAACGAATATCTGCTTGTTTGGATATGACGTTTTCCGCATAACGAGCCGACCTGACCCCGATTTGGCGCCCTTTCGCGCCTAGAACATCCGCATGTCCGCGCTCTGCAGGTGCTCCATCAGGAAGTCGATCAGCTTGCGCACCGCCGGCACCAGCGCCCGCCGCGCCGGAAACACCATGTGGGCCACCACCGGCGGCGGCCCCCAGCCCGGCAGCAGCCGCACCAGACGGCCGGCCTCCACGTCGGCGCGGCACATGTAGTCGGGCAGCATGGTCGCGCCGATGCCGCCCAGCGCGCCGAACTGCAGCGTGGCGAGGTCGTCCGCCACGTACAAGGGCGTGTGCGAGTGGACGAGGCTCTCGCCATTCGGGCCTTCCAGCCGCCAGTCGCTGCGCCCTTCACCATTGACCGACATGGCCGCCGTGGGCAGCTTCGCCAGGTCGGCCACCGTCTGCACCGGGCCATGCCGCGCCACCAGCGCCGGGCTCGCCACCAGCACGCCGCGGCTGTAGCCGAAGGTCTTGGCCACCAGCACCGTGCTGTCCTCGATGGCGGGACGCACCCGCAGGGCGATGTCGATGCCCTCCTCGATCAGGTCGACCGGCCGGTTGATCACCTTCATGTCGATGCGCACCGCCGGGTAGCGCTCCATGAACACCGGCATGAGTTGCGCCAGCCCGCTGTGCGCGATGGTGACGGGGCAGCTCAGCCGCACCAGCCCGCTGGGCTCGGTCTGCACCTGGGCCACCGCCTCGGCCGCCGCCTGCGCCGCGTCGCGCATGGCAGAGGCGTGCCGGAGGTAGATCTCGCCGGCCGGCGTGAGCGACAGCCGCCGGGTGCTGCGCTGCATGAGCTGCACGCCCAGGCGCTCTTCCAGTTCCGCCACGCGGCGGGAGAGGCGCGACTTGGGAATGCCCATTGCCCGGCTGGCAGCCGCGAAGCCGCCGCGCTCGGCCACTTCGGCGAAGAAAACCATGTCGTTGAGGTCTTGCATGGCACTTATTGTCCTGCAAATGGAACGATGTAGGCAAATTTTGGCTACTTATCATCCACTCGGTCGAAAAATAGAATTCTCACATCCGCCGGCCACATTGAGCGCCGACAGCCAACACAGAAAGTGATTGATTGAAATGAAGCTGCTCCACATCGACTCCAGCATCCTCGGCACCAACTCGACCTCGCGCCTGCTCTCGGCCGAAGTCGTGACCGCCTGGCGCGCCGCCCATCCCGACACCGCCGTCGAATACCTCGACCTGGCCGTGGACGCCCCCTCGCACTTCGGTGCCGACGCACTGGGCATCAAGATCGGCGTGCAGGCCCAGCCGACCGAAGCCCAGGTGCGCGAGAACGCCCTGTCCGAAAAGCTCGTGAGCCAGTTCCTGGCCTCGGACGTGGTCGTGATCGGCACGCCGTTCTACAACTTCTCGATCCCGACCCAGCTGAAGGCCTGGATCGACCGCCTCGGCCAGGTCGGCCGCACCTTCAAGTACACCGACAAGGGCCCCGTGGGCCTGGCCGGCGGCAAGACCATCATCGTGGCCTCCAGCCGCGGCGGCGTCTATTCGACCAGCGAAGGCGGCCAGGCCATGGAACACCAGGAGAGCTACCTCAAGGCAGTCTTCGGCTTCTTCGGCATCACCGACGTGCGCATCGTGCGCGCCGAGGGCGTGGCGATGGGCGACGAAGCCCGCAACAGCGCCCTGGCATCGGCCCGCGCCGACATCCTGGTGGCGACGGCCGAAGCCGCGAACCAGCGCGACGCAGCGATCGCAGCCTGAACGCGCTCCAGCGCAAACAAAAAAGCCGCCCTCGGGCGGCTTTTTTACGTCCGGGTCGAACCGGGTTCGATCAGGCCGAGTGGCTCTTCACCCAGGCCACGTACTTGTCCATCCAGCCCTGCAGGAACTTCTTCGAGCCTTCGTTACCGACGTGGCCCTTGTCGTCGAACAGGTCGTCCTTGGCCTGCAGGAACACTTCGGGCGCGCCCATCGTCGGCACGTCGAGATACGCCAGGATGTTGCGCAGGTGCTGCTGCGCCAGCGCGGTGCCGATGGCGCCGACCGAGATGCCGACCACGCCGGCCGGCTTGCCGGCCCAGGCGCTCTGGCCATAGGGGCGCGAGGCATGGTCGATGGCGTTCTTCAGCACGCCGGGAATCGAACGGTTGTATTCGGGCGTAACGAACAGCAGGCCGTCGGCCGCCGCGATCTCGGTCTTCAGGCGCTTCACGGAAGCAGCCTGGTTGCCGTCGTCGTCCTGGTTGTACAGCGGCAGGTCGTCGATGCGCAGGGTTTCGAAAGTGAAGTCCGAGGGCGCGAGGTGCGCCAGCGCGAGGGCCAGCTTGTGGTTGTAGGAATCCTTGCGCAGGCTGCCGACGATGACGGCGATGCGGGTCTGGGCCATGGGTGAAGCTCCTTTGATGAGGGGTCGGAAATGACGAACGCGATTATGCGAAGCGCCCAAGACCTTTTCTGGAAAAGTTCATGCGGCCCCGGGCGAACGGCGGCAAGATGTTGTGCTCCTCCAACCTCATCGAAGCGCAGGACGCATCAGTGATTCAGCCATCCTCCCACTACGACGTCATCGTCGTCGGCCTCGGCGCGCTCGGCGCCGCCACGCTCTACCAGCTCTCGCAGCGCGGCGCGCGCGTGCTGGGCATCGACCAGTTCTCGCCGCCGCACGACCAGGGCTCCTCGCACGGCGACTCCCGCATCACACGCCTGGCCGTCGGCGAAGGCGACGAATACGTGCCCTTCGTACAACGCTCGCACGCCATCTGGCGCGAGCTCGAGGCGCGCACCGGCAAGCCGCTCATGACCACCACCGGCGGCCTGATCCTCGCGCCGCGCGACCGCGTCGCCGAGCACCACGGCAAGTCCGACTTCGTGCGCCGCACCATCGCCTGCGCCGAGCGCTTCGGCATCGCGCACGAAGTGCTCGACGCGGCCGGCATCCGCGCGCGCTTTCCGCAGTTCAAGCTGCAGGGCGACGAGATCGGCTACTTCGAGCACGAGGCCGGCTTCGTGCGGCCCGAGGACGCCATTGGCGCGCAGCTCGCCGTGGCACACGCCTCGGGCGCGCAGACGCGCACCGGCGAGCGCGTGGAGGCCGTCGAGCCCGTGGGCAACGGCGACACGCTGCGCGTGCGCACCGCCACCGCGAGCTTCACGGCCGATCGCGTCGTGGTCGCGGCCGGCGCGTGGCTGCCGGCCTTCCTGGGCGCGCAGGCCCGGGCCGACTGGCAGGCCGATTTCTCCGTGCACCGCCAAGTGATGCACTGGTTCGACACCGGCAGCGCCACCGCCGACTTCGCGCCCGGGCGCTTCCCCATCTTCATCTGGATGTTCGGCGACGGGCCGGAAGACTACATGTACGGCTTCCCGGCCTCCGATGCGTCGCAGCCCGCGCTCAAGGTCGCGACAGAACAGTACGTCGCCGCCACCACGCCCGACACCATCGACCGCAGCGTGAGCGCGGAAGAAAGCGCCGCCATGTACCGCGAACGCGTGGCCGGCCGCTTCCCGCAGATCGACGGCCGCGCCGTGAAGGCCCGCGCCTGCATGTACACCGTGACGCCCGATCGCCGCTTCGTGATCGACGCGCTCGACGGCATGCCCAACCTGCTCGTCGTCTCGGCCTGTTCGGGCCACGGCTTCAAGCACTCGGCCGGGCTGGGCGACGCCATCGCGGATCATGTGCTGGGCCGCGAGAGCGCGCTCGACCTCTCGCCCTTTGCCCGCCGGCGGCTGCTGGAGAAGGCACAGGCCTGAAGCACGCGCCGTCGATCCCGGGCATCATCGCTGCCGATCTTTTTTCACTGTCGGATACAGGAGCGAAGCGCGATGAGATTTCTGGTGGTGGGTGCCGGCGCACTCGGTGGTTATTTCGGCGGCCGTCTGCTGGAGGCGGGACGCGACGTCACCTTCCTGCTTCGCCCGCGCCGCGCGGCACAGCTCGCGAAGACCGGGCTGGTGGTGCAGAGCCCCTTCGGCAACCTGCAACTCCCCTCGCCCCGGCACGTTCTCGCGGACGACATCGACGGCCCCTATGACGTGATCGTGGTCGGCAGCAAGGCCTACGACCTCGACTCGACGATGGACTCGTTCGCGCCGGCCGTCGGCCCCGACACCGTGATCCTCCCCCTGCTCAACGGCATGAGCCACATCGACCGACTCGCCGAACGCTTCGGCAGCGAACGCGTGCTGGGCGGTCTTTGCATGATCTCCGCCACCCTCGACGACGAAGGCCGCGTGCTGCACCTCAACGACATGCACGGCCTGAGCTTCGGCGAACGCGCGGGCGGCCGCTCGGCGCGCGTCGATGCCATCGCGGCGCAGTTCGCCGGTGCGAAGTTCGACGCCACCGCCAGCGAGAACATCGCGCAGGACATGTGGGAAAAATGGGTCTTCATCGCCTCGGCGGCCGGCCTCACGAGCCTGATGCACGCCTCCATCGGCGACATCGTGGCCGCCGGCGGACAGGACGTGGCGCTCTCCATCTTCGACGAGTGCTGCGCCATCGCCACCCACAACGGCTTCGCCCCGCGTCCTGCCGCCGTGCAGCGCGGCCGCGCCATCATCACGGCCGCCGGCTCGCCGATGACCGCGTCGATGTACAAGGACATGGCGCGCGGCGCGGCCGTGGAAGCCGATCACATCGTCGGCGACCTGCTGGGCCGCGCCGCCCCGGGCAGCGCGGCCGTGCCCACGGTGCTGCGTACCGCCTACGTCCACCTCAAGGCCTACGAGGCACGCCGCGCCAGCGAAGCTGCCGCCGCGGCCTGACGCAGCCATGAAGGAGGAGCTGGCCTTCCTGCACACGGCACAGGCGCATGTGCCGACCTTCGAGCGGCTGGTGCGCGAGATCGCACCCGCGCTGCGCGTGCGGCATGTGGTGCGCGAAGAGTTGCTGGCCGATGCACGCGTCATCGGCGTCGAAGACGCCGGGCTCGTCGCCCGCGTTCACGCGGCCATGCGCGAAGCCGCCTCGGGCGGCACGCCTGTGGTGGTGTGCACCTGCTCGACCATCGGCGCCATTGCCGAACGCACGCCCACGGGCGATGCGTTCAACGCACTGCGCATAGACCGGGCCATGGCCGACCGCGCGGTGCGCACCGGGCCGCGCGTGCTGATCGTCGCGGCGCTCGAAAGCACGCTGGCGCCGACGCACGCTCTGATCCTTTCCGCAGCGCAAGGCGCCGGTGTCGAGGTGCAGCCGGCCACGCTGCTCGTCGAGGAAGCATGGCCGCATTTCGAGGCCGGAGACATCCCGCGCTACATCGAGACGGTGGCCTCCTCGATCCGCGCGGCGGCGGGCGAGGCGGACGTCATCGTGCTGGCCCAGGCCTCGATGGCCCCCGTGGCCAAGGCACTCGCAGGCATCGGCATCGACGTGCTCAGCAGCCCCGAGCCGGGCACCGCGCACGCGGTGGCGCTGGCCCAATCGGCGCTCAGTCCGACTTGAGGATGGTCTCGCCCTTCAGCATCCCCATGTCGCGGATGTTGAAGCGGTGCCGCTTCCAGCCTTCCCAGGTGCGACGCATGTTGCCGATGGAGATGAGGTAGTACAGCACCTTGAACATGCCGACGGGCCCGCGCATCGGCGTGCCGCGGTAGATGTCGCCGGCCAGCAGCGTCATCAGCCCTTCCTTCACGCGGAACGGGTTGCCCGGATGCATGAACATGTCGCGGATGGTCGGGTTGGTCACGCGGTAGATGAACCACGAGTATTCGCGCGGTCCCTTGCGCATCATGGCCTCGAAGCCCTTGCGCGCCGCGGCCAGTCCGGCCGGCTTGTCGAGCGCCATCGCCACCAGTTCAGCACCGTCGAAGGCGCTGTGCATGGCGAGGTACACGCCCGAGGAGAACATCGGGTCGATGAAGGTGAAGGCGTCGCCCAGCATCAGGTAGCGGTCGCCCGTGGCGTGCGTGCTGGAGTACGAGAAATTGCCGGTGGCGTGCACCGCGTCGTCGACCAGCGTGGCGTTCTTCAGGCGGTCCACCAGCACGGGGCAGGTCGCGATGGTGTCGTAGAAGAACTCCTTGAGCGGCTTGTCGCGCGTCTTCAGGTAGTACGGCCAGCACACGGCGCCCACGCTGGTGGTGCCGTCGGCCAGCGGAATGAACCAGAACCAGCCGTGCGGAAACCAGCAGATGCTGATGTTGCCTTCCTTCTTGCCCTCCAGTCGCTCTGCATTGGTGAAGTGGCCGAAGAGCGCGGTGCTGTTGTGGTCGGGGTTCTTTTCCTTGCAGCGGAATTTGTTGGCCAGCAGCGTGTCGCGGCCGGTGGCATCGACCACGAAGCGGGCGCGCCAACTGCGGCGCGCGCCGTCGTCCATCTCGGCCTTGACCGTGGCGCCTTCGGCGTCGAAGTCCACGTCGCGCACCTTGCAGCCTTCGATGGCCTGCGCACCGGTGGTGGCCGCGTTGCGGAACAGAAGCTCGTCGAGCTCCGAGCGGCGCACCTGCCAGGCGGAGTCGAGCGACTTGTCCAGCCCCTCGCCGAATTCCACATAGCTGCGGTGCTCGTGCTCGGGCGAGACGAATTCGATGCCGAACTTCGGCATGCCGATCTTCTCGACCTGGTCGCGCACGCCGAGCTTCTCGAACAGCTCCACATTCGCGGGCAGCAGCGATTCGCCGATGTGAAAGCGCGGGTGATGCGCCTTCTCCAGCAGCACCACCTTGCGGCCCTGCCGTGCCAGTAGCGCGGCGATGGTCGACCCGGCGGGACCGCCGCCGACGACCAGCACGTCGCAGGACTCGTCGGCCCCCTGGGACACGGAAGAAGAAGCTTGGGACAGGGACATGCGAAGACAGGCAACAGTGTTAACAATCGCAAGCATAGCGCGGCGGCCTGCGAAGACCGCAAAGTCTGCTAAGCGGCCCACGGGCTGGAGCCGCACACTGGGCGAATGCGCCTCTTCCATCTTCTGAACTCCTTCTGCCTCGCCGCCGCTTGCCTCTCGGCGACGTTCGCCCATGCCGCCGGCTTCAGCAACATGGAGATACCTGCCGACCGCGAAGGCCCGGCGATGCAGGGTGCCGTGTGGACGCCCTGCGCCGCACCCGCAGGCGAGATCAAGCTCGGCCGCACCACGATCCAGGGAGTGCGGGACTGCCCGCTCCCGCCAGGAGGCGCCCATCTGCCGCTGATCGTGATCTCGCATGGCTACGGCGGCTCCTTCCTCGGCCACTACGACACCGCGCAGGCGCTCGCCGACGCGGGCTTCATCGTCGCGGCCATCAGCCATACGGAGGACAACTTCCAGATTCGCGGCGGACCGAACGACAGGATCTCGGCGCTCGCGACGCGCACCGCCGACATCAAGCGGCTGATCGACCACATGCTCCAGCAGTGGCCCGCGCACGACCGCATCGCGGCCGACCAGATCGGCTTCTACGGTTTCTCGCGAGGCGGCTACACGGGCCTGGTGCTCGCCGGCGCGCGACCGGACTTCGAACGGCTGCCGCCGCTGCCCTCGTCCCCTTGCGCAAAGGCGCCGGAAAGCGCGGAGTGCGGATGGATGAAGCAGAGATTCCAGGAACTGCTTGCCACTCCGCTCGTGCACGACGCCCGCATCAAGGCGGCGGTAATCGCCGACCCGCTCAGCATGCTTTTCGACGCGCAAGGCCTGAAGAACGTGACGATTCCGATCGAGCTCTGGGCTTCCGCCTACGGCGGCGACGGCGTCACGCCGGAAAGCGTGGCCGCGGTCCGCCGCAACCTGCCCGCGGCGCCCGAATGGCATGTGGCGGAGAAAGCCGGGCACTTCGGCTTTCTCGCGCCGTGCTCGCAGGTGCAACTCGACGCCAATGTAGAGATCTGCCGCGACGCGCCCGGCTTCGACCGCGCGGCCTTTCACAAGGCATTCAACGCCGAGGTGACGGCCTTCTTCGACCGCCACCTCGCGCCGAAGCACTGACTGCACCAGCCCGGTTTCAGCCCGCGCGGCGCTGCGACGCCAGCCGACGCACCACAGCCACCAGCCGGTCGACTTCGTCGAAGGTGTTGTAGAACGCCAGCGAGGGCCGCACCGTGGTCTCGACACCGAAGCGGCGCAGGATCGGCTGCGCGCAATGGTGACCCGTGCGCACCGCAATGCCCTCCTCGTTCAGCGCCTGCCCCACCTCCTCGGTGGTGTAGCCGTCGAGCACGAAGGACATCACGCTGGCCTTGTCGGCCGCCGTGCCGATCAGCCGCACACCCGGGATCGCGCCGAGCTGCGCCATGCCGTACACGAGCAGGTCGTGCTCGTAGCGAGCGATGTTCTCGATGCCGACCTTGTTGACGTAGTCGATGGCGGCACCCAGCCCCACTGCGTCGGCGATGTTGCCGGTGCCCGCCTCGAACTTGTTCGGGATCGGCTGGAACACCGTCTTCTCGAAGGTCACGTCGGCAATCATGTTGCCGCCGCCCTGCCACGGGGGCATGTCTTCCAGCACTTCACGCTTGCCCCACACCACGCCGATGCCGGTCGGGCCGAACACCTTGTGGCCGGAGAAGACGAAGAAGTCGGCGCCGATGTCCTGCACGTCCACCCGCATGTGCGAGACCGACTGCGCGCCGTCGACCAAAGCCTTCGCGCCCGCGCGGTGCGCCAGCTCGACGATCTCCTTCACCGGCACCACCGTGCCCAGCGCGTTCGAGACCTGCGTGACGGCGACGATCTTCGTGCGGTCGTTCAGCAGCTTGCGGTATTCGTCGAGCAGCACCTGGCCCGAGTCGTCCACCGGGATCACGCGCAGCTTCGCGCCCTTGGCGGCGGCGAGCTGCTGCCAGGGCACGATGTTGGCGTGATGCTCGAGGTTCGACACGACGATCTCGTCGCCCTCGCCCACGTGCTGGCCACCCCAGCTCTTGGCCACGAGATTGATGGCCTCCGTGGTGCCGCGCACGAAGATCACTTCTTCGACTTCCGGCGCATTGATGAACCTGCGCACGCGCTCGCGGGCGCCTTCGTAGGCGTCGGTCGCGCGCGCGGCAAGTTCATGCGCCGCGCGGTGGATGTTCGAGTTCTCGTGCTCGTAGAAATACGAGATGCGGTCGATGACCGAATGCGGCTTGTGCGTGGTCGCGGCGTTGTCGAACCACACCAGTTGCCTGCCGTTCACGCGCTCCTGGAGGATCGGGAAGTCGCGCCGCACGGCCTGGATGTCGAACGGCGGATGCTGGCCGCTGCCGGCCAGCGGCACGGCGCCGGGGCCGCGCGGATCGGGCTTTGCCGGCGTGACGAAGCCATTGGGCAGCCGCACCGCGTCGACGAAGTAGAACTGCGCGTCGCGCCCGGCGGGGGGCGTCGGTGCGCCTTGCGACGGAACGGGCGCAGCCACCGGCGGCAGCGCGAGGCCCGCGAACGGATCGTGGATCGCGATGCCCTCGGTCGCACCGGCCGACGGATGGCCGTAGCCGTTGTCCAGGAAGTAGAACGACGAGGCCACTGCCTGAGGCACGACGGCCGCATTCGGCTGCGGCACGCCCTGCACCGTGCCGCCGGAGCGCGGCTCGAAGGCCGGCGCGACGGAGAGCACGCTGTCGGGCACACCGTTGCCTGCCACCGCATGCGGCACCAATGCCGGCGCGCGGTTCGCGAGCGAAGGCACCTGCGTGGGCGATGCCGGCACCAGGTTGGCGCCCGGGACCTGCCCCTGCGGAAACGGCGTACCCGGCACGCTGGGCCCGAAGCCGGCCGGGCTCGCGAGCGGCGAGCCCGCGGGCGCGACATTGGCCGGAAACTGCGCGCCCGGCACCAGCCCGTTCGCCACGCCGGGCACCGAATCGGGCGGCGTGCCCGGCAGTGCGGAGAATATGGCGCTGGCCATGCGCGCGAGAACCGCCGGATCGAACGGCGCGTCGCCCGGAATCGATGGAGTACTGCTGCTCACAGCGGCTTACTTGTAGGTGTCGGGATAGTCGTGGTACTTGCCGATCTCGACGTCGTCGAGCACCGCCAGCGCGTCGGTGGTCAGCACCGCGAGCGAGCAGTACAGCGAGATCAGGTAAGACGCGATTGCATGGTTGTTGATGCCCATGAAGCGCACCGACAGCCCCGGGCCCTGCTCACCCGACAGGCCGGGCTGAAAGAGGCCCACAACGCCCTGGCGCTTGTCGCCCACGCGCAGCAGCAGGATCTTGCTCTTGCCGTCGGCCACCGGCACCTTGTTCGACGGAATCAGCGGAATGCCGCGCCATGTGATGAACTGCGAGCCGAAGAGGCTCACCGTCGGCGGCGGCGTGCCGCGGCGCGTGGCCTCCCGGCCGAAGGCAGCAATGGCCAGTGGGTGCGTGAGGAAGAAGGCGGGCTCCTTCCACACCTTGGTCAGCAGCTCGTCGAGGTCGTCGGGCGTGGGCGCGCCGGTCAGCGGGAAGATGCGCTGCTCCTCGCTCACCTGCGCCAGCAGGCCGTAGTCGGGGTTGTTGATGAGCTCGCTCTCCTGGTTCTCCTTGATCGTCTCGATCGTCAGGCGCAGCTGCTCCTTGATCTGGTCGTGCGGGCTGCTGTAGAGGTCGGAGATGCGGGTGTGCACATCGAGCACGGTGCTCACGGCATTGAGGTAGTGCTCGCGCGGGTTCTCTTCGTAGTCGACGAAGGTGCGCGGCAGCTGGTTTTCTTCTTCGCGCGAGGTGCAGGTGACCTTGATCGCTTCCGGATTCCTGACCTTGTTGACGCGGTAGATGCCCGCCTCCACCGGCACCCATTGCAGCAGGTGCGTCAGCCAGCGCGGGCTGATGGTCTCGAGTTGGGGGACTGTCTTGGTGGCATTGGCCAGCTGTCTTGCGGCGTTGTCGCCAAGGGCGGTGGTACCACCAACTGTTGCGCTCATGAATCAGGGCTCCATGGTTGAGAAAAAAGTGGCCGCCAGTGTCCGGCGGCCACGGGTTTTCCCTCAACAGGCTATAGCCGCCAAGTTGATCCGTCGCGCAAGACGCGATTGCTCCAGCTGCTCGCAACGCATGAGCAGGCCGACCATGTTGATGCCCAGCGCGGTGGCCAGCTTCTGCGCTGTGACGATCGACGGGATGACCCGGCCGCGCTCGATCTCGCCCACGTAGGAGCGGTTGAGATCGGAACGCTCGGCCAGTTCTTCCTGCGACCAGCCCTTGTCTTCCCGCAGCTGGCGGATGGTCACGCCGAAGTCTTCGACGAACGCCTTCATACGCCACCTGCCTTCGGTGCGTTCTGCAGGCTGGCCTGCGTGACGCTCGCGCCCGGAGGCACGTCGTCGATGATCCACACGTTGCCGCCGATGACGGCGCCCCTGCCGAGCGTGACGCGCCCGAGGATGGTCGCGCCGGCATAGATGACCACGTCGTCCTCCACCACCGGATGGCGCGGCAGGCCCTTCTGCAGGTTGCCTTCTGTATCCGTCGGAAAGCGCTTTGCCCCCAGCGTGACCGCCTGGTAGAGCCGCACGCGCTTGCCGATGACGGCCGTCTCGCCGATCACGACGCCCGTGCCATGGTCGATGAAGAAGCCCGCGTCGATCTTCGCGCCCGGGTGAATGTCGATGCCCGTCTGCGCATGCGCGAGCTCGGCCACGATGCGCGCCAGCAGCGGCAGCCCGAGCCCGTAGAGCTCGTGCGCGAGGCGGTGGTGGATCATCGCGAGCACGCCCGGATAGCACAGCAGCACCTCGTCGACGCTGCGCGCGGCCGGGTCGCCCTGGTAGGCCGCGAGCACGTCGCTGTCGAGCAGGCGGCGAAGGCCAGGCAACGCATTCGCGAAGCGGCGAACGGCTTCAGTGGCGGTGTCGTCGATTTCGCTCGCGGAGCGCGGCTCATGGCGCGCGTTGAAGTTCAGCTCCAGCCGGGCCTGCACCAGCAGCGCCTGCAGAGCCGAATCGAGCGTGTGGCCTACGTAGAAGTCTTCGCTCTCGTGGCGCAGGTCGGGCGGCCCGAGCCGCATCGGAAAGAGCGCGCCCTTGAGCGACTCGACGATCTGCGCGAGCGCGTCGCGCGAAGGAAATTCGCGCGCACCGGGCTCTCGCGAACGACGCTGCGAATCGCGCCATTCGTCGCGCACGCCGTGCAGCGCGCGCACGATGTCGCTCACCTCGAAATGGGCCATGTTGGTTCCTGCCTGAGAAATGTTGTGTGTGTATGTGTGCGTGCGCGGAGCGGGAAGTCAGTCCTGCACCCAGGGCAGCCCGTGGAAGCGCCAGCCGTCGGAGCCGCCGCGATGCTGCTGCGCATCGATCTCGCCTTCGAAGCCTTCGAGCACGTTGAAGACACTCGTGAAGCCGGCCTTGGCGGCCGCCTCGGCCGCGAGCGCTGAGCGCTTGCCGCTGCGGCACAGCAGGAGCACGACGGCTTCCTTGCCGCCGTCCTTCGCCAGCTTTGCCTCGAGTTCGCGCACGAAGCGCGGATTGCGCGTGAGCGCTGTGCCAGTGGCCCAGGCCACGTGCTGGCTGCCAGGCACATGGCCCACGAACTTGCGCTCTTCGCCGGAACGCACGTCGACCAGAACGGCGTGGCCGCCCTGCACCAGCGCCCATGCGGCCTCGGGCGCAACGCCGCCGGCGTAGGGCAGATTGCTCTCGGCGGCCTTGGCGCGCGCCTGTTCGAGTGCTTCGGGCAAGGCGATGACTTCTTCTTCAACTTCCACTGACATGCTGTGAGGCTCCTGTTGTGCGTTGGATACGCCTTGGTGGCGATAACCATCACTGTAGGAGTCTGGTGCCGAAGCTCAAACAACTGAAAAGTCGATTCCTAACAACCATCCGATCTATAGAAGACGGGCTCAGGCAGCCTCTGCGGCGGCCTCCGCGGCGCGCACGGCCGGGGCGGTCAGGTCTACACTCCTGGTGCCGTCCACGCCATACGGCACGTCGCCGGCGATGGTCACGCGGCGCACCAAGCGGTGCTGGTCGCCGTAGTCGTTGATCGCGTAGTGCTGCGTGGCCCGGTTGTCCCAGATTGCCACGTCGCCCTGCGTCCAGCGCCAGCGCACCGTGTTCTCGAGGCGGTGCACATGGCTTTGCAGCACGCTCAACAGATGGCCTGAGTCCTGCGTCGAATGGCCCGCCAGCCGCTTCACGAAGTGGCCCAGCACCAGGCTGCGCTCGCCGGTCTCGGGGTGCACGCGCACCACCGGATGCTCGGCCTCCAGCAGGCGGCGTGTGAAAACGCTCCTGTAGCGCCTGGTGCCCTCCTCGTCGAGATCGGAGGGCGAGCGCGAGGCCGCATAGTCGTAGTCGTTTCCATGGATGGCGCGCAGCCGATCGGCCAGCGCCTTGAGGTCGTCCGGCAGGCCCTCGTAGGCCGCCACCGTGTTGGCCCAGACCGTGTCACCGCCATAGGCCGGGATCACCACCGCGCGCAGGATCGACACCTGCGGATAGGCCACCTCGAAGGTCACGTCGGTGTGCCATGAATTGGCGCGGCCGCCATGGCGCGAGTCGAGCTCCAGCAGCCGCGTGCCGTCCTTCGAAGGCACGGTCGGGTGCGGCACCAGTTCGCCCCACAGGCGACCGAAGGCTTCCTGCTGGGCATCGTCGAGGTGCTGCTGGCCGCGGAAGAAGAGCACCTTGTGCTTGAGCAGCGCAGCCTTGATGGCGCCGAATACTTCGGGCTGCAGCGCGCCGGAGAGGCGCACGCCACGCACCTCCGCGCCGATGTGGCCGGCCTGGCGGACGATGTCGAGTTCATGGCCCTGCGCGTCCTGCGCGGGAGCTGCGGAAGAAAGAATGGCGCTCATCGGAGGTCCTTTTTTAGGGGGTCCGGAAGATTCTGCGAGGCGCCTGTTGGGGGTGGAAGGAAGGTGTTTGCAGTTTCTAATGCGTGGGCCGATTAAGCAGACCTCCCACGGGAAACTGACAAAAGAAAACCCGCCGTAGCGGGTTCTCGGGTCAGGTTGGCCTGTCAGGGCTTGTCGCGCTCGTCTCGTGCCCTCTTCAACCGGAGCTCCGCTTCGCTGGCGGAGAGTTGCCCTTCCGCGACCAGCTTCTTGAGCCTTCGCTCATCCGCGCGGTAGAGCGCGTCTTTCAGAAAGGCCATCTTGCGATCCCGACAAGGGCTGCATTCGTAGAAGCTCGTCGGACTACCCGTGAGCTTCATCTTTGCATCGTACTCAAGAGCGAGAGTTCGTCCATTGGGTTCAATGCCGATGGCGAGGATTCTTTCGTTCTTGAACGTGATCAGCGCTCCGCCCTCACATCCCGTTGTCTCGGTTTTCTCTGGGTCATAGGCATTCCACGAAACCCTGCGCATATGCAGCAATGCATAGCGGACGTCCTCCTCTGTCAGGACAACATCGTCACAGTCCAAGAAGTCCTTGTTCTCCCACACCGTTCGACCTGAAGGCTCGTTGATCTCAATCTTCTTTACATAGGCAACGGGATATCGCCTGTCCGCGGCCTGAGCCGAAATCGCAGTTATCGCAGCGAACACTGCTGCAGTGGCTTGATAGATGGAGACTCTCTTCATGGCATCGGGACCTGCAAATTCCAGTTCGCGCCCTGGGCCTCCGTCAGGTTTTTGTAGCTGACGACAGGATGACGAAATACTTCACTCGCGGCCAACTTCGTCGAGCCTTGAAGCACACGAACAAGCCACGACAGTGATTGATTCTGTGCCGCGGTCGGGGCGTCGTATATGCCATGCCTGCCGCGTAATTTCTCGAGGGACAACTTTGCATCTCGTTCAGGCGGCTTGAATCCCACCGGCAACCTGGCCCTGCCGACCATCTCGATCCCGATTGCCTCCATGTTTCCTGGGTAGCGGTCACCGGGTGATTTTTGCATTTCAATCCGATGTATTCCTTCCACTCCCACTTTCCCGAAATCCTTTGGTTTGCACGTTTTCATTACCAGACACCTCGCCTGCAACGGCCCCACATGATTCGTCCTCTGATAAATCGCCGCCGTCTGATAGATCGTCCCATCCTTGTCGATGAGAAAGTGCGCCCCGTTCGCCTTCGGCCGCCTGTAGCTGTTCAATGAAGACGCCGAAGTATCGGCATCTGTCTGGTGCACCACGATGCCGGTAATCGCTCCAGCCCTCTTCCCTCGCTCGATCTGCAGACTGCGGGCATGTCTCACCCGCGCGTGGCTGATCATTCCATGTTCGTCAATTTCAACGAGCATGCGGTTCCTCCCTGAAGTGTTTGATTGAATGCATTCGCGAATTCGTGACCCGCATCGATGTGCGGAACACGACTTCGCGGCGCATGCTATGGCGACGACTTCAAAGGAGATTCAAGTCTTTAAAAGATTCGATCGATTTCCAAAATTAAGCACAGTCGATGAATTCGTGCCCTGTAAACCACTGAAAACACGGGCGCCAGAAAAGAAAAAACCCGACGCCATCACGGCGCCGGGTCGTCGCAGATGCCCGAGGGTCCGTCAGAGCTTCGCGATCGAAACCTCGGTCGACTTCACAAGCGCGACCACGTCGGAGCCCACCTTCAGTTGCAGCTCGTCGACAGAGCGCGTGGTGATGACCGAGGTGACGATGCCCCAGGCGGTTTCGACGTCGACTTCGGAGACGACGTCGCCGCGGATGATTTCGCGGACCTTGCCCTTGAACTGGTTGCGCACGTTGATGGCTTGGATGGACATGATGGGTTCTCTTTCAGGTTGAGGGAATTCGTTGAGAAAAAGCACAGCAGACGCCGATCAGACGATCTCTGCGACGTCGTCGAACGCGAGCCTCGGGCCCCGCTCGAAGGTGCCGGCGTGGTCGGCCACGCCGAGGTTGACGAGGAAGTTCGCGCGGTAGCGTCCGTCGGGGAAGAAGGCCTTGTCGACCAGGTCCGCGTTGAAACCCGACTGCGGGCCGGCGTCGAGGCCGAGTGCCCGCGCCGCGAGGATCAGGTAGGCGCCCTGCAGGCTGCTGTTGCGAAAGGCCGTGGCCTGCGCGGCTTCGGCGCTCTTCTCGAAGAAGGGCTTGGCGTCGTAGGCCGGGAACAGGCTCGGCAGGTGCTCGTAGAAGCGCGTGTCGTGAGCCACGATCACAGTGACTCCGGCAGCCAGCGTCTGCGCGGTGTTGCCCGCGGACACGGCCGGCTTCAGCTTCGCCTTGGCCTCCTCGCTGCGCACGAACACGTAGCGCGCCGGCTGGGCGTTGTAGGCGGTCGGGCCCCACTTCAGGAGGTCATAGAGCTTGTGGATGACCTCGTCGGTCACGGGCACAGGCTTGAAGGCGTGCACGGTGCGGGCCTTGCGGAACAGCTGGTCCAGTGCGGCTTCGGGAATGGCTTGCAGTGTGGTCATGGTTCTTGCAAAAGCCTCTCTTCAGTTCGACGCAGTGGCGAGCGCCTGGTCGAGGTCGGCGATCAGGTCGTCGATGTGCTCGATGCCGACCGACAGGCGCACCGTGTCCTCGGTGACGCCGGCGCGGGCCAGTTCCTCGGGCGACAGCTGCCGGTGCGTGGTCGATGCCGGGTGCGTGGCCAGCGAGCGCACGTCGCCGATGTTCACGAGGCGGGTGAAGAGCTTGAGCGCATCGAGGAACTTCGCCCCGCCCTCTCGACCCGAGCCGATGCCGAAGGTCAGCACGCCGCTGGCCTTGCCGCCCAGGTACTTCTTCGCGAGCGCGTGGTCGGGGTGGTCTTCGAGCGCCGCGTAGTTGACCCACTTCACCGCCTTGTGCGTCTTCAGGTGCTGGGCCACGCGCAGCGCGTTGTCGCTGATGCGGTCCACGCGCAGCGCGAGGGTCTCGATGCCCTGCAGGATCAGGAAGGCGTTGAACGGCGAGATGGCCGCGCCCGTGTTGCGCAGAGGCACCACGCGCGCACGGCCGATGTAGGCGGCCGGGCCCAGCGCGTCGGTGTAGACCACGCCGTGGTAGCTCACGTCGGGCTCGTTCAGGCGCTTGAAGCGCTGCTTGTGCTCCGCCCAGGGGAACTTGCCCGAATCGACGATCGCGCCGCCGATGCTGGTGCCGTGGCCGCCCAGGTACTTGGTGAGCGAGTGCACCACGATGTCGGCACCGTGCTCGATGGGCCGGCTCAGGTAGGGCGAAGGCACGGTGTTGTCGACGATCAGTGGCACGCCGTTGCGGTGCGCGATCTCGGCGATGGCCGCGATGTCGGTCACGTTGCCGGCCGGGTTGCCAAGCGACTCGACGAACACCGCCTTGGTCCGCTCGTCGAACAGCTTCTCGAAGCTGGACGGATCGCGGTGGTCCGCGAAGCGGGTGGTGATGCCGAACTGCGGCAGCGTGTGGGCGAACAGGTTGTAGGTGCCGCCGTAGAGCGCAGTGCTGCTGACGATGTTGTCGCCGGCCTCGGCGATGGTCTGGATCGCGTAGGTCACGGCCGCCTGGCCCGAAGCCAGCGCCAGCGCCGCGATGCCGCCTTCGAGCGCGGCCACGCGCTGCTCCAGCACGTCCTGCGTCGGGTTGTTGATGCGGGTGTAGATGTTGCCCGGCACCTTCAGGTCGAACAGGTCGGCGCCGTGCTGGGCGCTGTCGAAGGCATAGGCGACCGTCTGGTAGATCGGCGGCGCCACGGCGCGGGTGGTCGGGTCGGGCGAATAGCCGGCGTGCACCGACAGTGTTTCGAATTTCCAGTTCTGCGACATGCGACTGCCTTTCAAATGGGCTGATGGATGAAGAGGCTCGTCAGATCGCCCAGCGCAATGCATGCGCCGGGGTTGCGAGCCAGCTGGCGTCGGTGCTCTCCGCTTCGGTCTCTCCGGACTTCTGCAGCACCCTGTCGAGGATTCGTTTTTCAATCGCGGCGAACGCCGGGTCGCCCTGCGAGCGCGGGCGGGCCAGCGCGATGTTCTCGTCGAGGGCGATACGGCCGTCCTCGATCAGGATCACGCGGTCGGCGAGCGCCACGGCTTCCTGCACGTCGTGCGTCACCAGCAGTGCGGTGAAGCGATGGCGCTGCCACAGGTTCTCGATGAGGCGATGCATCTCGATGCGCGTGAGCGCGTCGAGGGCGCCCAGCGGCTCGTCGAGCAGCAGCAGGCGCGGGTGGTGCACCAGCGCGCGCGCCAATGCCACGCGCTGGCGCTGGCCGCCCGACAGGCGCGCCGGCCATTCGTTCTCGCGGTCGGCCAGGCCGACCTGCGCCAGCACTTCCTTGCCGCGCGCCTTGGCGTCGCTCGGCAGGCCCAGCGTCACGTTGTCGAGCACGCGCCGCCATGGCAAGAGGCGCGCCTCCTGGAACATGATGCGGGTATCGTCGTGCAGGCCGTTCACGGCCTTGCCGTCGGTGTAGAGACCGCCGGAGCTCGGCTCCTCGAGGCCCGCGATGAGCCGCAGCAGCGTGCTCTTGCCGCAGCCGCTTCGCCCGACGATGGCGATGAACTGGCCCGGCTCGATGGTCAGGCGGGTGTTGCGCAGCACCTCTCGCGCGCCGTAGCGCTTGTGCAGGTTGCGCGCCTCGAGGCGTACGCCGCCGGCAATGGCTTGCGGCTGGGCCTGGGGCTGGATGTCTTTCAGTACGGCACTCATGATTTTCTTCAGGCTCCCGGCTTGAACAGCGCCACGTTCAGCGCATCGATTTTTCTTGGCAGCAGCTTCTCGGCGAGGAAGGCGTCGGCGATGCGCTGCTGCTCGCCCAGCCCATCCGGCACCACCGGCCGCACCGCGTAGCTGCGGCGGGCGTTGGCCTGCTCGATGGTCGCGGCGTCCAGCCCCCACACAGGCGACAGCAGCGTGGCCGCCTCCTTCGGGTTCTGCTTGACCCACTTGCCGGTCTTCTCCAGTTCGGCGTAGACCACACGCAGCACGTCGGGCCGCGCCTTCGCGAACTTGCTGCTCGCGAGGTAGTAGCGCTGGTACGACGCGATGCCCGCGCCGTCGGCCAGCACGCGCACCTTCGACTGGCGCTGGGCGGCGGCGAGGAACGGGTCCCACACCACCCAGGCGTCGATGGCCCCCTTCTCGAATGCGGCACGGCCGTCGGCCGGCGTGAGGTACGCGGGCTCGATGTCCTTGAACGACAGGCCGGCCTTGTCGAGCGCGGCGATCAGCAGGTAATGCGCGCCGGCCGCCTTCGCGAAGCCGACCTTCTTTCCCTTGAGATCGACCACGGACTTGATAGGCGAGTCCTCGCGCACCACGATGGCCTGCGCCGAGGGTGAAGGCGCCTCCTGGGCGAGAAAGGTCAGGTCGGCACCGGCCGCCTGCGCGAACACGGGCACCGTGTCGGCCACGTCGGCGCTGATGTCGAGGTTGTCGAGGTTCAGCGCCTCCAGCAGCGGCAGGCCGCTGGTGAACTCGTGCCAGCTGAGCGCGACGTTCAGCGGCGCGAGCTGCTTCTCGAGCGCGCCCTGTGCCTTCAGCACCGCGATGAGCGTCGACGACTTCTGGTAGCCGAGGCGCACGGTGGCGGGCCGGCTGGCCACGCCCTGCGCGAGCACGGCGCCCGAGCCGAGCGCGGCGAGCGTCGCGATGGCGGTGCGGCGGGAGATCGATGTAGACGAAGAGTGCGTCATTCCCCTGCCCTCACTTCGCCTTCTTCTGGTAGCCGGGGTGCCAGCGCAGCCACCATTGCTCCAGCCCGCGTGCGAACAGGTCGGCCAGCTTGCCGAGCAGCGCATACAGCAGGATGCCCACCAGCACGATGTCGGTCTGCAGGAACTCGCGGGCATTCATCGTGAGATAGCCGATGCCGGCCTGCGCCGAGATGGTCTCGGCCACGATCAGGATCACCCACATCAGGCCCAGCGAGAAGCGCAGCCCCACCAGGATCGACGACAGGGCCCCCGGCAGGATCACCTCGCGGTACAGCTGCCAGCGCGAGAGGCCGTAGGTGCGGCCCATCTCGATGAGCTGCGGATCGACGTTGCGGATGCCGTGGAAGGTGTTCAGGTAGATCGGAAAGAACACCGACACCGAGATCAGAAACAGCTTGGCCGACTCGTCGATGCCGAACCACAGAATCACCAGCGGAATCAGCGCCAGCGCCGGAATGTTGCGCACCATCTGGATGGTGGAGTCGAGCAGCGTCTCGAAGAACTTCACCGAGCCCGTGAGCAGGCCCAGCACCAGCCCCGCCCCGCCGCCGATGGCCAGCCCCGCGAGCGCACGGCCCGCGCTGACCTTCACGTGCGTCCACAGCTCGCCGGACACGGTGAGATTCCATGCAGCCTTGACCACGTCGATGGGCGCGGGCAGCACACGCGTGCTGAGCCAGCCCAGCGACGACGCGATCTGCCAGAAGACGATGAGCCCCACCGGCACCAGCCACGGCACCAGCCGCTTCGCCACGTTGATGGCGAAGGCCTTGAACGCGCTGTTGCCCGCCTCCTCGGCCGGCACGACCGCCGGCAGTTCCTGAACCTGTTCAGTCATGGCGATCCTTCAGCTTTGGGAAACGAGGCGCGAAGGCGCGTCGAGATTGGCGACGACCTCGCCGAAAGGGCCGCTCAGCGAGCCGCCGGCCAGCTGCGTCTTCGCCTTGCGCGAGAGCAGCGGGAACACCAGCTCGGCGAAGCGGTAGGCCTCCTCCAGATGCGGGTAGCCCGAGAGAATGAACTTGTCGAGCCCGAGCGCCGCGTATTCCTCGATGCGCGCCGCGACCGTCTTCGGGTCGCCGACCAGCGCCGTGCCCGCACCGCCGCGCACCAGGCCCACGCCGGCCCAGAGGTTCGGCGCGATCTCGAGTTCGGCGCGCGAGCGCTTGGCACCGCCCGCATGCAGCGCGGCCATGCGACGCTGTCCTTCGGAGTCCATGCGCGCGAAGGCGGCCTGCGCGCGGATCACGGTTTCGTCGTCCACGCGGCTGATGAGTTCCTCTGCGGCCTTCCACGCAGCGTCTTCGGTCTCGCGCACGATCACGTGCAGGCGAATGCCGAACTCGACCTTGCGGCCATTGCGTTCCGCGCGCGCCCGCACGTCTGCGATCTTCTTCGCGACTTCCGCGGGCGGTTCGCCCCAGGTGAGGTACGCGTCGACCTGCTCGGCAGCGAGATCGTGCGCGGCGGCCGAAGAGCCGCCGAACCACACGGGCGGATACGGCTTCTGCACCGGCGGGTACAGCAGCTTCGCGCCCTTCACGCTCAGGTGCTTGCCCTCGTAGTCGAAGGCCTGCCCGTCATGGCTGCGCGCGATGATCTCGCGCCAGATGCGGATGAATTCGGCCGACTGCTCGTAGCGCGCAGCATGGTCGAGGTACACGCCGTCGCCCTCGAGCTCGGCCTGGTCGCCGCCCGTCACCAGGTTCACGAGCAGGCGCCCGCCCGAGAGCCGGTCGAATGTCGCAGCCATGCGCGCGGCCAGGCTGGGCTGGTGCAGCCCGGGGCGAACCGCCACCAGGAACTTGAGCTTCTTCGTCGCGCCGATCAGGCTCGAAGCGATCACCCAGGGGTCTTCGCACGAGCGGCCCGTCGGAATCAGCACGCCTTCGTAGCCGAGGTTGTCGGCCGCGCCCGCGATCTGCTGCAGGTATGCCAGGTCGATGGGGCGCGCGCCCTCGCTGGTGCCGAGGTAGCGGGCGTCGCCGTGCGTGGGGAGGAACCAGAAGATCTGCATCAGGCAACTCCGGCGCCGGCGGCTTCGAGCACGTTGATCTTCTTCGGGATCAGCTTGAGCTCGAAGAAGGTGTCCGCGATCTTCTGCTGCTCGGCCAGGATGGCCTTGGTGATCGGCGCCGTGCCGTAGGCCGAGCGATTCACCGACAGCTCAGCCACGGGCTTGGGCAGGCCCCAGAGCGTGGCCAGCTCGCCGGCCAGGTCGCCCTCGTTGGCGGAGCCCCAGACGTCGACCTTGTTGAGCTCCTCGATCGCGATGGCAAGCACGTCGGAGTTCTTCGCCACGTAGTCGAGCGAGGAGAAGTAGTAGGCGCGGTTGCCGACCACGCCCGTGGCGTCGGCCAGCACGCGCGCATCGAGCGATTTTTCGGCCGCGGCAAGGAAGGGGTCCCAGATCACCCATGCATCGACCGAGCCCTTCTCGAAGGCGGCGCGCGCATCGGCGGGCGGCAGGTAGACCAGGTTCAGGTCGGCGAACGCGAGGCCGTGCTTCTCGAACAGCTTGACGATGAAGTAGTGGACGTTCGAGCCCTTGTTGAGCGCGATCTTCTTGCCCTTGAGCTCTGCCACCGTCTTGATGGCGGAGCCCTTGGGCACCAGCACCGCCTCGGACTGCGGACGCGGCACGGTCGCGCCCACATAGGCCAGCGGCGCGCCGGCGGCCTGCGCGAAGATGGGCGGAGCCTCGCCCACGTCGCCGAAGTCGATGGAGCCGACGTTCAGCGCCTCGAGCTGCACGGGGCCGGCGGTGAACTCGGTCCACTTCACGCTCACGCCCAGCGGCGCCAGGCGCTTCTCGAGCGTGCCGCGGCCCTTGAGCAGCGTGAGGTAGCCCTTCTGGTGGCCGATGCGGAACTGGCGTGCGGGCACCTGCGCAAGTCCGGCGAACGAGGCCGGCAGCGCGATGGCCGCGGCCGCGCCCTGGATCAGGCGGCGGCGGGGAATGGAGATGCGTGTCATGGTTGTGCGGAACGATCCGATTCGTTGAAAGCCTCAGGGCTGCGCCGTGACAACGGCGTCGCTGACCTTGATGGGCTTGGGAATGAGCTTCAGTGCGAAGAAGGTGTCGGCGATCTTTTGCTGGTCGGCCGCGACGGCCGGGGTGATCGGCTTCACGTTGAACTCGTAGCGGCGCAGCGCCAGCTCGACCACGTCGACCGGCAGGCCCTGCAGCGGAGCGATGAGCTCGGCGGCCTGTCGCAGGTTCTTCTTGAGCCAGATGCCCTGCTCCACCGAATCGGCGAACAGCGCGTCGATGACCTTCGGGTTGTTCTTCACGAAGCCGCGCTCGCCCAGGTAGTACTGGTAGTTGTTCACCACCTCAGGCGTGCCGTCGGCCAGCACGCGCGCGCCGGTTGCCTTCTCGGCCGCGGCCTGGAACGGATCCCAGATCACCCATGCATCGACGTTCCTGCTCTCGAAGGCGGCACGGCCGTCGGCGGGCGCGAGGTAGACGGGCTGGATGTCGGAGAGCTTCAGGCCGTTCTTCTCGAGCTGCTTCACGAGCAGGTAGTGCACGTTGCTGCCCTTGTTGAGCGCGACCTTCCTGCCCTTCAGGTCGGCAACCGACTTGATGGGCGAATCCTTCGTGACCAGGATGGCCTCGGCGCGCGGCGCGGCAGGGTCGTAGCCGAAGTAGACGAACTTCGCGCCCGCGGCCTGCGCGAAGATGGGCGGCGCCTCGCCGACATAGCCGACGTCGACCGCGCCGACGTTCAGGCCTTCGAGCAGCTGCGGGCCGGCCGGAAACTCGACCCACTTCACGCCGAAGCCGAGTGGCGCGAGCTTTTTCTCAAGGGTGCCTTGCGCCTTCTGCAGGACGAACAGGCTGGCCGACTTCTGGTAGCCGATGCGCAATTCGCCCTTGCCTCGGTTGCCCTGGGCGTGGGCCGAGGCGGCGGAGATGAAACTGACGATCAGCGCGATGGCGCTGACCACGACGGCGCTGATCAGCAGATCGCGCAGGCCGCGCCAGAAGGAGCGCGGTGGCACCTCGAGCACGGAGTCTTCGGTTGCGACGGGGTTCATGCGTGGATTCCTTGGTCTGCAAAAACTTCAGGCAAAGCCATCCCCTCGCCGCACACAGGCGGTTTCGAAAAAGAGGACGGGGATGGGTCTGGAGGGAGCCGGGTTCGTTGAAGAACCCGCTCGTCAGACGCTACATCGCACGCGGGAGAAAGGCACCGGCTCGAAGCCGTGCGTGGCAGGCAGCTTCAGGCCCTCGGTGGCCAGCACCTCGACGGCCTCGTTGAGTCGTTCGGCCAGGTCGTTGTGCACCTGGTAGGCGTTCTCGGGCGTCAGCGCGATCTGCGATTCGCTGGCGTACACGCCAGGAAGGATGTGGCGCGCCGAAAGCGACTGCAGCACGGGCCGCAGCGCGTAGTCGAGCGCGAGCATGTGGTGCGGGCTGCCGCCAGTGGCCAGCGGCAGCACCGTCTTGCCCTTGAGCGCGTTCTGCGAGAGCAGATCGAGAAAGACCTTGAGCAGGCCGCTGTAGGCCGCCTTGTAGACCGGCGTGGCCACCACGATCACGCGCGCCGCTGCCACCTGGGCGATGGCGCGCTCGATGGCCGGATGGTTCCACTCGGCCAGCAGCAGCGCCTGTGCCGGCAGTTCGCGAACGGCGAGCCGCTCGATCCGCGCATGGCGCTGGGCCAGCCTCTCGCCCACCGCGTCGAGCAAGGCGGTAGAGCGGGACGGGGCCGTGGGGCTGCCGGCAATCAGGAGAACGGACACGGGGAGGCTTTCTGTTTTCTTCAGGAATTCAGGACGAGCCGGGCCACGGCGCCCGCGATGCGGGCACCCTGCACTGCCGGCTCGACAGCGGACTGGCTTACTTCTGCTTGGCCGTATAGATCTGGTCGAAGGAGCCGCCGTCGGCGAAGTGCTCCTTGTCTGCCTTCGCCCAGCCGCCGAAGGCCTGGTCGATGGTCACCAGCGTCAGCTTGGGAAACTGCTTGTCGTACTTGGCCTTGGCCTTCTCCGAGGTCGGGCGGTAGAAGTTGCGGCCCGCGATGTCCTGGCCTTCGTCGGAGTACAGGTACTTCAGGTACTCCTCGGCCACCTCGCGCGTGCCCTTCTTGTCGACGACCTTGTCGACCACCGACACGCTGGGCTCGGCCAAGATGGAAATCGACGGCACCACGATCTCGAACTTCTCGGGGCCGAATTCCTTCAGCGCCAGGAAGGCTTCGTTCTCCCAGGCCAGCAGCACGTCGCCCACGCCGCGCTGCACGAAGGTGATGGTCGCGCCGCGCGCGCCGGTGTCGAGCACGGGCACGTTCTTGAACAGGTTGCCGATGTATTCCTTGGCCTTCGCATCGCCGCCGTACTTGCGCTTGGCGAATTCCCACGCGGCCAGGTAGTTCCAGCGGGCGCCGCCCGAGGTCTTGGGGTTGGGCGTGATCACCTGCACGCCGGGCTTGACCAGGTCGTCCCAGTCCTTCAGGCCCTTGGGGTTGCCCTTTTTCACCAGGAACACGATGGTCGAGGTGTAGGGAGCGGAGTTGTGCGGCAGGCGCTTCTGCCAGTCGGCCTTGACGAGGCCGCCGTGCGTGACCAGCGCATCGACGTCGCCGCCCAGCGCCAGAGTGGCCACGTCGGCATCGATGCCGTCGATGATCGAGCGGGCCTGCTTGCCCGAGCCGCCGTGCGACTGCTTGATCGTCACGTCCTGCCCGGTCTTGCCCTTCCAGTACTTGGCGAAGGCCTGGTTGTAGTCCACGTAGAGCTCGCGCGTCGGGTCGTAGGACACGTTCAGCAGCGTCACGGGGCCCTTGGCGGCCGCGCCGCCCTGGGCGAACGTCGGCAACGCCGAAAGGGCCATGGCACCGGCCACGCCGGCACCCAGGGAAAGCTTGATAAAGTCGCGGCGAAGGCTCATGGTGTCTTGCTCTGAAAAGGCATATCGATGAAGCTGCGTATTCTCAATACGACATATAGAAACTGGAACGACCAAGTTTTCAGTTCTAAATAGCCAAATCAACTAAGCAGCCGCTTCCGCCCCGTCTCCCCCACTTTTCCCGTACAAAAGGCAATCGAAATGGCACGCATGGTTCAGTGCATCAAGCTCGGCAAAGAGGCCGAAGGTCTCGACTTCCCGCCCTATCCAGGCGAACTGGGCAAGCGCCTCTGGGAAAACGTCAGCAAGGAAGCCTGGGCCGCCTGGCTCAAGCAGCAGACCATGCTGGTCAACGAAAACCGGCTGAACCTGGCCGATCTGCGCGCCCGCCAGTACCTGGCGCGGCAGATGGAAAAGCACTTCTTCGGCGAAGGCGCCGACGTGGCCCAGGGCTACGTTCCCCCCACGAACTGAGCCCGTCTTGGCCGCCGAGCCCGTCGCCTGGCGCGCCGACGGCGTTCCGCGAAGCGAGCGCTTCGACGACATCTATCACACCGAAACCGGGGCACTGGCGCAGTCGCGCCATGTGTTCCTGGGCGGCTGCGGCCTGCCGGAAGGCTGGGCCGGGCAGCCGCAATGGCGGATTCTCGAAACCGGATTCGGCCTCGGCCTCAATTTCCTGACAACCTGGCAGGCCTGGCGCGCCGATCCGGCGCGGCCGCGGATGCTGCACTTCGTCTCGATCGAGGCGCACCCCGTCTCGGCCGACGACGTCATTCGCGGCGCCGAGGCCTACCCCGAACTGGCCTCGCTCGCACGCGAACTGGCCGCGCAATGGAACGGCCTGCTGCCGGGCTTCCACCGGCTGGCCTTCGACGAGGGCCGAGTGCTGCTCACCCTGTGCGTGGGCGACGTGCAGCCCATGCTGCGCGCCCAGCGCTTCGAGGCCGACAGTATCTTCCTCGACGGCTTCAGCCCGCAGCAGAACCCGGCCATGTGGTCGGACGACACGCTCAAGGCCGTCTCGCGCTTTGCACGCCAGGGCACGCGCATCGCCACATGGACGATCGCGCGGGCGATCCGCGATGCGCTGGCCCGGCAGGGCTTCGCCGTCGAGAAGAGCCCGGGCCTGCCGCCGAAGCGCGACTGCCTGCGCGGCACCTTCGCACCCGCCTGGACGGTACGCCGCCGCGAACCCGCGCCGGAACGCATCGAAACGCCCGGCCGCTGCGCCGTCGTGGGCGCGGGCCTCGCGGGTGCCGCCGTGGCCGCCAGCCTCGCTCGGCGCGGCTGGCAGGTGACGGTGCTCGACGCGGCCGACTGGCCCGCCTCCGGCGCCTCGGGGCTTCCGGTGGGCATGCTGGCGCCGCATGTGTCGCCCGACGACGCCCTGCTCTCGCGGCTCACGCGCGCCGGCATCCGCGCCACCTGGACCGAACTTGCGCGGCTGCTGGAAGAAGGACGCGACTGGCGCGCCAGCGGCGTGCTGGAGCGCCGGCCCGATGGCGATGTCCGCGTGCCCGCCGGCTGGAGCGACCAGGGGCCCAACGAATCGTGGCCGGCCGGCGCCGATCGGCTGGCGGCTGCCGGCCTGCCCGTCGACTCCCCCGCGATCTGGCACGCGCGTGCGACCTGGGTAAAGCCGCATCGGCTGGTTGCAGCATGGCTGCGCCAGCCCGGCATCGAGTTCCGTGGCGGTTGCCAGGTGGCGCGGCTCGAACGGCGCGCGGAAGGCGGCTGGCAGCTGTTCGATCCGGCGGGCGGGCTGCTGGCCGAAGCGGACCGCGTCGTCGTCTGCGCCGGCTTCGAGTCGGGCCGCTTCGCGCCCGCGCTCCCCTTGCAGCCCGTGCGCGGACAAGTCGCCTGGGGTCCCATGCCCCACGACGACAGCGACGCCCTGCCCTCCACGCCCATCAACGGCGACGGCCATCTGGTCGCCCACGTGCCGGGCGAACGCGGCGAAGCTCCGATCTGGCTGGCCGGCGCCACCTTCGACCGCGACAGCACCAGTCTCGATCCCACAGAGGCGGACAGCACGGCGAACCGCGAGCGCCTCATGCGCCTGCATCCTGCGGCAGCCGAAGTGCTGGCCGCTGTCTTCGAGCGCGGCGAGAGCCAGGCCTGGGTCGGCGTCCGGTGCGCATCCGGCGACCGGCGTCCGCTCGTCGGCCCTGTAGCCCCCGAGGCCCCCGGCCTCTGGGCCTGCACCGCGCTGGGCTCGCGGGGCCTGAGCTTCGCTGCCCTGTGCGCCGAACTGCTGGCCGCGCAATGGCACGCCGAGCCGTTGCCCCTGCCGGCCGCGCTGGCCAAGGCACTCGGCACGCAGCGGCTCTGATCAGCCTGCCGAGCCCGCGGCGCGATACGCCATCAGCAGCGCCATGCAGATCACCAGCACGAAGAAGTATTTGCGCAGAGCGCGCTCGTCCAGCCGCGTCGCGAGCCGCGCGCCCGCTGCGGTGCCGATCCACAGCCCCAGCACGACGAAGCCCAGCAACACCCACGGCAGCCCGTTCGCCACGCTCGCATAGACGAGCACCGCCGGCAGCGCGAGCGGCAATGCGTTCACCGCAAGGCTCACTGCCTGCGCGCGATGCTGCGAGTAGTGAAGCGCCACCGTCAGCAGCGCGGTGATGGCCAGCCCGCCGCCGATGCCCAGCAGGCCCGACGATGCGCCGGCCACCACGCCCACCACCGCCGGAGCCACGGCCGTGCCGCGCGGCTCCAGCGCCAACTCCGCGGCGCCATCGGCCTTCGCGGGCGACTTCAGCACGACCAGCGTCGCCAGCACCAGCAGGTAGCCGACGAACATCCAGCGCAGCGTCGCGTCGGCCACGTGGCTGGCGCCTCGGGCGCCGAGCCAGGCTCCGGCCAGGAAACCGAGCGAGATCCAGGCAACCGTGCGCCAAGACGCACCATGCCCCGACACCCGGTAGCGCAGAAAGCCCGCAAGGCTGGTCGGCACCAGTTGCGCCGCGAGCGAGACGGCCTGCGCCTCGTGCTGCCCCAGCCCGGGCATCAGCGCCAGCGCCGGCACCAGCGCGCCGCCGGGGCTCACGCCGAGCAGGCCACCCACGGCGCCCGAGAAGACGCCGATCGCCAGCCCGCCGAGCACCTGGACGAGGCCGAAGGCTTCGGGCATGGGCTACCTGCCTATCCGGCGCTCTGCACCGCGGGCGCCAGCATGTGGTCGATGCGGCTGTCACCGTAGGTGCGTAGCACCTCGGAGATCACGACCTTGTAGCCGTCGAGCCAGTTCGACTGCGCCGCCTTGGCCTGCTGGTGCACGGGGTGGCGGATCAGCGCCTGCAGGCTGTCGAGCGAGTCCCAGTAGTAGACGTTCGACACGAGCCCATTGCCGGGGTTTTCCCACGTTTCCTCGCCCAGGTAGCCGGGCAGCGACTTGGCGGCCGCGGCGATGGTCTGGTCGAGGCGGTGGAACTCGTCGTCGAACTGCTTGCTGGCGAAGATGAAGGTGGCGGAGTACATGGCGGGCCGGATCTCCTGGATGACGGGGCGGGCGCCGATTCTGCGGCAAGAGCACGGCCGCGTTCCACACTTTTGCCGCGCGGAAGCACGAGAATGCGGCGCATGGCCACCCAGTACGACATCAGGCACACCACCGTCTACCGCTACAACAAGCCGGTCAGCTTCGGGCTGCACCGGGTGATGTTCCGCCCGCGCGACAGCCACGACCTGCGCGTGCTGGCCACCGACCTGCAGGTGAGCCCGGAGGCGAACACGCGGCTCATCCAGGACCCGTATTCCAACTCCGTCGCGCTGGTGCAGCCGCTGGGCGAAGCCACCGAGCTGCGCATCGTGTGCTCCTTCACCATCGAGCACGTGCCGCCCTCGCAGCGCGACCTGTTCACGCTCGACCCGTCCGCCGAGTTCCTGCCCTTCGCCTACTCGGTGCAGGAGCGCCTCGACCTCGAGCACTACCTGCGCCCGCATCACAACGACGACGAACAGGGCACGCTTATCCGCTGGGCCCACCAGTTCCTTCACACCGACCAGCCCAACAGCACGCGCGACGTGCTCACGCGCATGAACGCGCACATCGGCCAGAGCTTCGAGTACAAGGCGCGCGACGAGGAAGGCACGCAGACGCCGCTGGAGACGCTGGCGCTGGGCAGCGGCAGCTGCCGGGACTACGCGCTGCTGATGATGGAAGCCACGCGCAGGCTGGGCATCGCGACCCGCTTCGTCTCGGGCTATCTCTACGACGCGGCGCTGGACGCCGCCGCGCAGGCCCAGGGCGAACCGGGTTCGATGACCGGCGCCGGCACCACCCATGCCTGGCTGCAGGCCTACCTGCCGGGCGTGGGCTGGCTGGCCTTCGACCCCACCAACAACCTCATGGGCAGCGGCCAGCTGATCCGAGTCGGCGTCGCGCGCGACCCTTCGCTGGCGGCGCCGATCTCGGGCAGTTGGTTCGGCGACGCCGAGGCCTACGAAGGCCTCGAGGCCACGGTGGTCGTCACGCGCCGCGAGGGCTGAGCGGCGCGTTCCGGCACCTTCTACCGCGTGCGAGCCGCGCGGTATGCCTTGACCGCCGGCACCGCCGTCGCCGGGCTGTCGGCGAAGAGGCCGTCGATGCCCGCATCGAGGAAGGCCTTGATCTCGCCCGCCGTGTCGCCGTACGCGACGAGATCGGTCTTCGGGTCCTTCCTGAGGCTGTCGGGCAGGAAGTTGTTCTCGGGCCGGAAGGTCCAGACGTGGACCTGCAGCTTCTTGTCGTGCGCGTCCTTCACCAGCGTGGTGGGCGCACCGAGCTTGCCGTCGGCCACCGGGATCACGCTCGCCTTGTCCGCGCCGATGCCCTGCGCGTAGGTCGCGATCTCGGCCAGGCCTTCGGGCTTCTTGAGGTCGGCATAGGTCCGCTTGTCGCCCAGAACCTGGAGGTCGTAGGGCGCACCCGCCGAGTAGACGAGCTGGATGATCCTCACCGGGCTCTTCAGGCGGATGTCCTTCAGGTTGCCGGTCTCGAAGGACTGCACGAACACGGGCGCGTCGGCCTTGTTCATGTCGTGCTTCTGCAGCGTGTCGATCAGCTTCTTCTCCAGCGGCAGGCCGATGGAGCGGAAGTAGGTCGGGTGCTTGGTCTCGGGATAGACGCCGATCACGCGGCCCTTGGCCACCGATTGCGACTTGGCGAGCTGGATCACCTCGTCGAGCGTGGGCACCTGGAACTGGTCGTTGTACGAGACGTTGGCCGGGCGCAGCTTCGGAATGCGCTCGCGGGCCTTCAGCTCCTTGAGCTCGGCCAGCGTGAAATCCTCGGTGAACCAGCCGGTGATCGAAGTACCGTCGACGATCTTGGTGGTCTTGCGGCTGGCGAACTTCGGCACGTCGGCCACGTTGGTGGTGGCCTCGATCACGTTGCCCGAGGCGTCCACGACGGCGATGGCGTTCTCGTGGCGGGCGACGAGTTCGCCGTCCTTGGTGGGCACCAGGTCGGGCTCGATGAAGTCGGCGCCGTCGTCGATGGCCTGCTGGTACGCGGCCAGCGTGTGCTCGGGGCGCGCAGCCGAGGCGCCGCGATGGCCGATGACGAGAACCGGTGCGGGTTCCACGGCAGCGGGCGCCGGTGCAGGAGCCGGCGCGGGAGCCGGTGCCGGCGGCGGTGACACCGGCGCGATGGGCAGCAGCGGCGTGCCGCCACCGCTGCCGCCGCCACAGGCGGCGATGAACGCGCAGGCGCAAGCCGCCAGCGTCGTCCTGGAAAAGATGAACGATTGCATTGAGATTCCTCCCTCTTGTCTGTCGATGCGAATGCATCCGTCGCCGGCTTCTTCGTGTTTTGGTCGCCTGGCAACGGGCGCGCCGGATCATCGGAGGAGGACGTGTCGGTCGCGTGACATGCGACCGGCCACACATGCCGCGCCGCTCAGCCGCGCGCGGCCAGCTTCGCTTCGAGTTCGGCAATGAGCGCGCGGGCCTCGTCGCCCTCGGGAATAGGCCGGCCGCTGTCGCGCCACTGCACCGCGCTCTTGAAGCCTTCGGCCTCCGCCTGTCGCCTGAACCACATGCCCTCGGGGTTGTGGCGCGTGATGCCGTCGAACACGGTGGCGAACATCTGGCTTTGCTCCAGGCCCATCGAATGCCAGACCTGGTTGACGACGAGCTTGTGCATCATGAGATGCGAGCTCGGCACGCCGGCGATACGCAGCGCAAGCTTCGTCGTGGCCCCGTCGAGCTGGTCGGCCGGCACCGAGAAGCTCGCGAGGCCCCATTCGGCCGCCTGCGTGCCGGGAATGGTGTCGCCGGTGAACATGAGCTGCTTGGCGCGCATGGCGCCGAGGCGGTAGGTCCACATCGCGGTGGTCGGGCAGCCCCACACGCGAGTGGGCATGTAGCCGATGCGCGCATCGTCGGCCATGGTCAGCAGGTCGCAGCACAGAGCGATGTCGCTGCCGCCGGCCACCGCGTAGCCGTGCACCTTGGCGATGGTGGGCTTGCGGCTGCGCCACAGGGCCATGAAGTCGTCGGTGTTGCGCTTCATGGCGGCGTAGTCGAGCATCGGGTCCCAGGGTGTCTTCTCCTGGCGGCAGGGGTGGTCGCCCTGCCCTTCATGTCCGTGCCCCTCGGCGTAGTCCCCGAGGTCGTAGCCGGCGCAGAACGCGCGGCCCGCGCCTTCGACAACGATCACGTGCACCTCGTCGTCGGCCTCGGCCCATTCCACAGCGCGGCGTATCTCGGCGGGCGTGGTCTCGCCGATGGCATTGAGTTTCCCGGGCCGGTTGAGCACGAGGCGCGCGATGCGCGGATGCTGCGGGTCCTTGTCGATCAGCACGGTTTCGAAGGCGGGCATGGTCTTTTGTCTCCTGGAGTTGGGTCGCGTTGCTCTTGTAGCATCCACGCTCACCTGCAGGCAAACCTCCGGCTCCTTCCATGATCGCGACATTCAGAATCTCCGAAGACGACTACGCCGACGCGATGAAGCTGTTCGCCCGGCCAACGCCGCTGCGCTGGGCGTTGCTGGCGGCCATCGGCGTGCTGCTCCTGCTCGGCGCCCTGATCGGCGGCCCGGCGCTCTGGCCGGCCGCGGTGGGAGGCATGGTCGGCATGGCCATCGTGCTGCTGGCCACGCGCCTGCTCACGCCCGCCATGGCGCGCCGGCACTACCGCAAGTACAAGGCGATGCAGGCGGAATTCCAGGCGGAACTGCTGGAGACCGGCCTGCGCCTCGCGTCGCCGCACGGCGATGGCACGGTGGTGTGGGAGAACGTGCTCAAGTGGCGCCAGAACGACCGCTTCGTGCTGATCTACCCGATGCCTCGGCTCTATCACATCGTGCCGAAGTCGATCGCCTCCCAAGGCTTCGATCTGCGGGGCCTGACGCAACGGCTGGAGCGGCACGTGGGGCCGCCGTTCTGACGCGCTCCCTCAGATCCCCGCGGCGCCGCCCAGCTGGAAGCGGAACACCGCCCCCTTGTCCGCCTGCTGCACCAGCCTGATGTCACTGCCGTGCAGTTGCAGGATGCGCTTGACGATCACCAGGCCCAGCCCGCCGCTGCTTGCCGCGCCGTCCGCGCGCGAACCGCTCATGAACACGGGGCGCATGAAGAGCGCCTTCTGCAGCTCGCCCGGAATGCCCGGCCCCGTGTCGCTCACCTGCACCGTCACGCCGGCGTTCTCGGCGCGCAACTGCACCACGATCTCGCCGCCCTCGGGCGTATGGCGGATGGCGTTGTCCAGCAGGTTGGTCAGCACGCGCTCGATCATGCCGAGGTCGGCCGACACCACCGGCAGGCCGGGCGCGATGTCGGGCTTCAGGCGCTGGTGCCTTGCCTCGGCGGCCAGCTCGAACTTCTGGAACACGTCCTGCACCAGGTCGGCCAGCGCGAAGTTTTCCTTCTCGGGCTTGACCACGCCGTATTCGAGCCGCGCCAGCTCGAACACCTCCTGCGCGAGGCGGCCGACCTTGCGGCTCTGGCCGAGGGCAATCTCGAGATAGCGCCGGCGCTCTTCATCGCTGAGCGTGCCGGCCTTGAGCAGCAGCGTCTCGAGATAGCCGTGCAGCGAGGTCAGCGGCGTGCGCAGGTCGTGCGAGATGTTCGCGAAGAGCTCGCGGCGCTGCTGGTCCTGCAGCGTGAGCTCGCGCCATTGCTCGGCGATGCGGCGCGTCATCTGCGCGAAGGCCTGGCCCAGTTGCGCTATCTCGTCGCTGCCGCGGGAAAGCCGCTCCAGCGTGGGCGCCTCGCCTTCGAGCGATGCGATGCCTTCGCTCTCGAAGCGCTTCACCGCCGCTGTGAGCTCGCGCAGCGGCCGCGTGATGAGCCGGAATGCCGCCAGCCCCGCCAGCAGCCCGAGCAGCGACACCAGGCCCATCGTCCACAGCGTGGTGCGCAGCACGTTGTCGGCCGCCACGTTGGCGACCAGTGCGTCGTGGTCTTCGCCCTGCAGCACCACGTAGACATAGCCGGCGTCGCGCCCGCCCATCTGCAGCGGCGCGACGCTGAACACCTTGGAGCCGCTCGGACTGCGCGGATCGTCCCCCGCGATGGGCAGCGGCGCGCCCGACAGCAGCTTGCGGATCGGCCCCAGGTCGACCCTGTCGCGCTTCAGGTGCCCCGGCGGCGCGGCCTGCGCCTCGATGCGGCCGTCCAGCCCGAGCAGGTAGACCTCTACGCTCGGGTTGACGGCCATCAGCTTGTCGAACAGGTCTTTCACCGCGGCCTGGTCGAGCCCGCCGGGCTTCATGAGTTCGGAGTTTCCGGCGATGTGCGCCGCCAGCCCGCTCGAAAGGCGCTGGATGACCTCCTGCTCGTGCATGCCGTTGGAGCGCACCTGCAGCCACACCGAGGCGCCGCAGCACACCAGCAGCAGCACCGCGAACACGGCCGACAGCCGCCGCGAGAGCGTGGCCCAGGCCATCGTCATGCGGCCTCCTCCGCGCTGCCGGTGGCCGAGAGCTTGTAGCCGCGCCCCCACACCGTGAGGATGCGCCGGGGCTGTGTCGGATCGGCCTCCACCTTGGTGCGCAGCCGGTTGATGTGCGTGTTGACGGTGTGCTCGTAGCCGTCGTGCTGGTAGCCCCAGACCTGGTTGAGCAGGTCGAGCCGCGAGAACACCTTGCCGGGATTGCGAGCGAAGAAATACAGCAGGTCGAATTCGCGCGGCGTGAGCTCCACCGGCTTGCCGTCGACCCGCACCTCGCGCGCCAGCGGCTCGATGTCGAGGTTGCCCAGCGTGAGGCTGCCCGACTCCATGCGCGCGTTGCGCGCCATCGCGTCGGTGCGCCGCAAAAGAGCCTTCACGCGCGCCACCAGCTCCAGCACCGAGAAGGGCTTGGCCAGGTAGTCGTCGGCGCCGAGCTCCAGCCCGAGGATGCGGTGCACCTCGCTGGAGCGCGCGCTGATGATGATGATCGGCGTGTAGCGCGCCATCGCGCGGGCGCGGCGGCAGATTTCGAGGCCGTCGATGCCGGGCAGCATCAGGTCGAGCACCAGCGCGTCCCAGTTGCCGCGCTCCAGCTCGCGAAGGCCCGCGTGGCCGTCGGCGGCGTGCTCGATGGCATAGCCCTCGTCGCGCAGGTGCATGCGCAGCAGTTCGGCAATATGGGCGTCATCCTCGACGATCAGCACGCGCTTGGCAGTGTCCATGGTGGCGACATTGTCCCGCGATCCGGCCGGCCGAGTTATCACGATTAATTGAACTTTGCGTGATGAATCGGCCATGGGGTGCGCCCAACAATCCGCCCCATGAACAGCACGACAGCCATCGCTCCCCTCACCGCACCGGCCGATGCCGGCCCGGTACACCCGCTGTGGATGCGCATCTCGCACTGGCTCAACGCGCTGGCCGTGGTGATCCTGGTGACGAGCGGCTGGCGCATCTACGACGCATCGCCCTTCTTCCCGTTCAGCATCCCGACCGTGGTCACGCTCGGCGGCTGGCTCGGCGGCGCGCTGCAGTGGCACTTCGCGGCGATGTGGCTGCTGGTGTTCAACGGCCTCTTCTACCTGTTCATGAACGTCGCCACCGGCAGGCTGGTCGCGAAGTTCTTTCCGCTCACGCCCGCCGGCGTCCTGCGCGACGCGCTGGCCGCGCTCAAGGGCAGGCTCTCGCACGCCGACCCGCGCCACTACAACAGCGTGCAGAAGCTGGCCTACCTGTTCGTGATGCTCGACCTGATCGTGATCGTGCTTTCGGGCCTGGTGCTGTGGAAGTCGGTGCAGTTCCCGGTGCTGCGCGAGCTGATGGGCGGCTACGAGTCGGCCCGCCGCGTGCACTTCTTCGGCATGGCCGCCATCGTCGCCTTCGTCGTCGTGCACCTCGTGATGGTGGCCCTGGTGCCCCGCACGCTCCTCACCATGATCCGCGGCGGCACGCCCAAAGCCTGATGAAAATCTTCAAAGCCCCCACCCTGAACGGCATCGACGGCGAGGCCGTGCTGCACGAAGCCCGCGGCCTGATCTCGAAGAAGCTCGACGAGCCCTCGCGCCGCGTGTTCCTGCGGCGCTCGCTCACCCTCGGCGGCCTTTCGCTGCTCACCGGCTGCAGCATCAGCGACAACGCGCAGGTGGAAGCCGCGCTCACGAAGATCTCGCGCCTCAACGACAAGGTGCAGGGCCTGATCTTCAGCCCGACGCAGCTCGCTCCGACCTACACCGAGGCGGAGATCACGCGCCCCTTTCCGTTCAACGCCTACTACGGCGAGGACGAGGTCCGCGAGGTGGACGAAGCCAGCTACAAGCTGGAAGTGACCGGCATGGTGGCCGACAAGCACGCCTGGACGCTGGCCGAGCTGCGCGCCATGCCGCAGCAGGACCAGATCACGCGCCACATCTGCGTGGAAGGCTGGAGCGCCATCGGCAAGTGGGGCGGCGTGCGCTTTGCCGACTTCCTGCGCCACATCGGCGCCGACCTCACGGCCAAGTACGTCGGCTTCAAGTGCGCCGACGACTACTACACCAGCATCGACATGCCCACCGCTCTGCACCCGCAGACGCTGCTGACGCTGACCTACGACGGCCAGCCGCTGCCGCCGAAGTACGGCTTTCCGATGAAGCTGCGCATGCCGACCAAGCTTGGCTACAAGAACCCGAAGCACATCAAGGCGATGTTCGTCACCAATACCTATTCCGGTGGCTACTGGGAAGACCAGGGCTACAACTGGTTCGGAGGGAGCTGAGGGGCCGCCCAAGCCGCTCGACTGCCGAAGAAAGCGAAAGGCGGAGTTCCCCGGGGACCGAGCCGACATTGAAAACTCAACCTCAACTCACTCAGGAAAACTTCAAATGAACAAGCTCACCGCAACCGTGCTCGCCACCTGCATGGCTTTCGCCGGCGCCTCGGCTTTCGCCGCGGACGAAATGGCGAAGGACGGCATGGCCAAGGACTCGATGTCCAAGGACGGGATGAAGAAGGACTCGATGGCCAAGGATTCCATGTCGAAGGACGGCATGAAGAAGGACTCGATGGCGAAAGACTCCATGTCCAAGGACGCCATGAAGAAGGACGCCATGGGCAAGGACGAGATGAAGAAGTAAGCAGCCAAGGCACCTCGCAAGCGCCATTGACGTCCGGAAGATTCGGCGTCAATGTCGCGTTGGCCGATCAGCCGGCCGCCGCCAATCCCGTTTCCCCAAGGAATCCCCATGAAATCCCTCGCACTCACCGCAGGCACGCTGGCTGCCGCCGCACTGGTCTGGCACGCGGTGCCGTCGTTCGCCGAAACCGCGCGCCGCGTGCCCGCGCCGACCGCCGACCTGGTGGCGCCGCCCACCGCGAAGACCGAAACCGCCGTCTTCGCCGGCGGCTGTTTCTGGGGCGTGCAGGGCGTGTTCCAGCGCGTCAAAGGCGTGAGCAACGCCGTCTCGGGCTATGCAGGCGGCGAGGCGAAGACCGCGCGCTACGACGAAGTCGGCTCGGGTCGAACGGGCCATGCCGAGTCGGTGCGCATCACCTACGACCCGCAGCAGGTCAGCTACGGCAAGCTGCTGCAGATCTACTTCTCGGTGGCGCACGACCCCACCGAGCTCAACCGCCAGGGCCCGGACACCGGCACGCAGTACCGCTCCACCGTATTCGCCGAGAACGCCGAGCAGGCCCGCATCGCCAACGCGTACATCGCGCAGCTCAACCAAGCGAAGACCTTCGGCAAGCCGCTGGCCACCACGGTCGAGATGTCCAAGCCCTTCTACGCGGCCGAGGACTATCACCAGGACTACCTGACGCTGCATCCGAGCCAGCCCTACATCGCGATCAACGACATGCCGAAGATCGACGACCTGAAGAAGCTCTTCCCCGAAAGCTACAAGGCCACGCCCTCGCTGGTGAAGGCGGCCAAGTCGGGCTGAACGCGGTTCAGAGCAGCTTCAGCCGCTTCGCCTGCTCGGTCAGCTCCGCCCTGAAGGCCGGGTGCGCGATGCCGATGAGTTCGCGCGCCCGCTGCTTCGCCGACTTGCCGCGCAGCTGCGCCACGCCGTACTCGGTGACCACGTAGTTGATGTCGTTCTTGCTCGTGCTCACGTGCGTGCCCCGCGACAGCGAGGGCACGATGCGCGAGATGGTGTCGCCCTTGGCCGTCGAGGGCAGCACGATGAAGGCCTTGCCGCCGCGCGAGCGGTTGGCGGCGCGCACGAAGTCCGACTGCCCGCCCGTGCCCGAGTACGGTGCATGCCCCAGGCTCTCCGAGCCGCACTGCCCCAGCAGGTCGATCTGCATGGTCGCGTTGATGGCGACGAGGTTGTCGTTCAGCCCCGCCAGCGCCGGGTCGTTGGTGAAGTTCACCGGGTGCATCTCGAGCGCCGGGTTGCGGTCCATGAAGCGGTAGAGCTTCTCCGATCCGAGCGCGAAGGTCGCGACCGACTTGCCCGGCAGGTAGTTCTTGCGGCGGTTGGTGACCGCGCCGCTCTCCACCAGCTTGAGAATGCCGTCGCCGATCATCTCGGTGTGGATGCCAAGGTCCCGCTTGTGCGTGAGCTGCATCACCACCGCATCGGGAATGCCGCCGTAGCCGATCTGCAGGGTCGAGCCGTCGTCGATCAGGTCGGCCACGTACTTGCCGATGGCTTCCTGCACCACGCCGATCTTCGGCAGGCCGACCTCCATCACCGGTGCCTCGTTCTCCACCAGCGTGGCCACCTGCGAAACGTGCACGTGGCAGGCCCCGTACGCGAAGGGCACGTTCGGGTTCACCTCCAGCACCACGGCACGGGCCTTCGCGACGGCGGCCATGGTGTAGTCGGCGCCTAGGCTCAGCGAGAAGTAGCCGTGCGCATCCATCGGCGAGGCCATGCTGAAGACCACCTCGGCCGGGATCTGTCCGCGCTCGATCTGCGCCGGGATCTCGGAGAAGTAGTTCGGCAGGAAGTCGATCCAGCCCTCCTGCCCACCCGCGCGGGTTGCGCCGCCGAAGAACAGCGCGACGTGGCGCACATGCTCGATGGTTTCCGGGTCGATGTAGGCGTACTTGCGCATCGCGAGGATCTGCGCGACCTTCACGTCGCGGAAATCGCGCCGCTGCTCCGACAGCGCCGTGAGCAGCGTCGGCGGCTCGCCCACGCCGGTGGGCACGATGATCATGTCGCCGTCGCGCACCTGGCGCACGGCATCGGCGGGAGACGCCAGCTTCTGGCGGTACAGGTCCTGGGGAGTCGTCATGCTCGGTTCTATGCCTCTTCCTTGTATTCGCCGCGGCGCGCGGCGCGGTTGGCCCGGGTCCGCTGCACCAGCGCCTTCTGCGCGACGGCCACGTTGGCCGCCTCGCCGTTCCATGCATCGAGCGCGGGCTGTTGCACCGCGCGGGAGAACGAGAAGGTCAGTGCCCATGGCAGGCTCGACCTGAAGCGGGCGTTCATCTCGTTTAGGCGGGCCGAAGCCAGCCGCGCCGGCTGCCCGCCCGAGAGAAAGGCCACGCCGGGCACCGCAGCCGGCACGGTGCGCAGCAGGCACCGCATCGTGGCCTCGGCCACCGCCTCGACGGAGTCCTGCACGGGAGCCTTCAGCCCCGGCAGCACCATGTTCGGCTTCAGCAGCATGCCTTCGAGCAGCACGCCCTGCGCGCGAAGCTCGGCGAAGGTCCGGTGCAGCACTTCCTCGGTGACCTCGGCGCAGCGCGCGAGCGAATGATCGCCATCCATCAGCACCTCTGGCTCGACGATGGGCACCAGCCCGGCTTCCTGGCACAGCGCCGCGTAGCGTGCGAGGGCATGTGCGTTGACGCGGATGCATGCGCGCGTCGGCAGGCCATCGCCGATGGCGATCACGCCGCGCCACTTGGCGAAGCGCGCGCCCATCGCTGCGTATTCGGCCAGGCGCTCGCGCAGGCCGTCGAGCCCTTCGGTGACGGTCTCGCCGGGATGGCCGGCCAGCGGCTTGGCGCCCGTGTCGACCTTGATGCCGGGGATGATCCCGACGTCGACCAGCGCCTTCGCAAAGGGCTGGCCCGCATTCGTCTTCTGCCGGATCGTCTCGTCGAACAGGATCGCGCCGCCGATGCTGTCGGCCAACCCCGGCGCGGTAACGATCAGCTCGCGCCAGTCGCGCCGCGCGGCCTCCGTCTGCGGAATGCCGAGCGCGACGAAGCGCTTGTTGCAGGTGGCGTTGCTCTCGTCCATCGCGAGCAGGCCCTTGTCGCCGGCGACGAGCGCGCGGGCGGTGTCGATCAGTGTTTGTTCAGTCATGCCGGGCACCTCTCTGGCGGGCATCGTACGCCCTCCCCGTTCACTCGTTAACACCGCCAACCTGATCGCTGGCCGACTTGGCGTGCCAGCCAATGTGGCGCGCCGGGTCTTTATCTGGCCGACGCGAGCCGGCAGTAATCTGCGCGCGGTCGGGATGGAAAGGAAACCTGAATGGAACGTAGGTCACGAGAGTGCGATGCGCGCGGCGGCGGAAGGCCTGCAGTGCTGGCGGGCCTGGCGCTTGCGGCGACCGTGTTCGCGGCGCCTTCCGCATTTGCGGAGCTGGGCGGCGCGCCCACGCTGGCAGCCAGTCAACGCATCTCCATCGGGTCGCGCAAGGCCGCCAATCAGGCGACCGGCACTGCCACCGCGGAATCCGCTCCCAACTGGAGCACTCGGGAAGTCACGCTGCCCGACGGGCTGATCCAGCGCGAATACCTGACGGCCGACGGCGCCGTGTTCGCGGTGGCCTGGCGCGGCTCCCATCGGCCCGAACTGTCGGTCCTGCTGGGCACGAATTACGCACGGCAGATGTCCAGCAATGCACGCGCGCAGCGGCAGATGGGCAGGGGCTCCCACGCCACGACCACCCAGGCGGACGAGACCTTCGCGGTCCACGCCTCCTCGCACCAGCGCTCGTCGACGGGCGTTGCCTGGCTGCCGGGGCTGCTGCCCGCCGGGGTCGATCCGGACACGCTGACCATCCCGCAAGGCTCCTGACCGCCTCGCCCCCAATTCCTCTTGCAGTACCCAACGTGCCCATGGAACCACGACAAGCAGGCAACCGGCGTGCAGCCGGCGCCATGAACCTGATTCGCGCGGCGGTGTGCGCCGCAGGCCTTCTGGGCCTCGCAGCCTGTGGTGGCGGCGGGGGCGGCGGGGGCGGCGGCGCCCTGCCGATCGGGCTGCTGCCCGCCACGACCAGCGCGGCGCCGGCCTCGACCTCCACGCCGGACACGACGGCGGCGCCCGCCGCAAGCTCGCCGAACTCGATGTCGCTCACGGTGTCGCGCGGCACGGATTCGAGCGGCGTCAATCTTCCCCAGGTCAGCGTGAAGCTTTGCGCCCCGGCAACCGGCACCTGCCAGATCATCGACAACGTGCTGGTCGACACCGGCTCCACGGGCGTGCGCATCGCCGCCGCGGCGCTGAATTCGTCGATGCTGGCGGCCCTGCCGCAGGAGACGGTGAACAGCGTGCCGCTGAATGCATGCGAGCAGTTCCTCGACGGCTACACATGGGGAACGATGCGGCTCGCCGACATCACGCTGGGGCCGAAGTCCGCGACCTCGCAGCCGCTGCAGATCATCGGAGACCCGTCCTCCGGCATCGTGCCCGGCGCATGCTCGGACAACGGCACGCTCGATGCGGAGAACACGCCCGCCGACCTCGGAACGAACGGCATCATCGGCGTCGCCTCCTTCCTGCAGGACTGCGGCACCGCCTGCGCGCAGAAGGCCGTCGCGGCCACCTACTACGCCTGCCCCTCGGGCGGACAGTGCCAGGGCACGGCGGTGCCGGTTCCGATGCAGGCGCAGAACGTCGTGGCGAACTTCGCGCAGGACAACAACGGCGTCGTGCTCGGCCTGCCGGCGATTTCCTCGGCGGGACAAGGAGTGACCGTCGGCACACTCTATTTCGGCGTCGCCACGCAGGCCAACAACGCGATGAGCGGGGCCACCGTGCTGAAGACCGATGCGCGCACGCTCCGCCTTGCGGTCACCTACAAGAACTCGAGCTTCCCCGACAGCTTTCTGGACAGCGGATCGAACTTCCTCTTTCTCAACGATTCCACGATCGCCCAGTGCCCGAAGAGCGGCAATTTTGCGGGCTTCTACTGCCCATCGAGCACGCTGGACCTGAGCGCCAGCTTCACCGCCGCAACGGGAGCGGCGCTGAGCCAGAGCTTCGCCATCGCGAGCGCCCAGTCGCTTTTCACGAGCAATCCGGGCGTCGTGGCCGTCGACAACATCGCCGTTGCAAGCTCCGGCAGCAGCGCCATCGACTTCGGCCTTCCGTTCTTCTACGGCAGGCTGGTCGCGGTGCTCAACGAGGGCCAGTCGGCGCTGGGCCAGCAGGGGCCGTTCACGGCGCTGGCGACGCCCTGACGCGAGAGCCGGGCCAGGTCCAGCTAGATCACGTTCTTCTCGAGCAGCGGCCTGTTCTCGAGGATTCGCGCGAACGACACCGGCGAGAGGTCGAGGCTGCGGTATTCGCCGAAGCGGATCAGCTCCGCCAAGCCGCGCCCCGCCGCCGGGCATTGCTGCAGCCCGTGGCCCGAGAAGCCGTTGGCGAAGTGGAGGTTGTCGCAGTCCGGGTGCAGGCCGAGGATGGCGTTGTGGTCGAACACGTTCATCTCGTAGTAGCCGGCCCATGCGCCGGTCATGCGGATGGCCTCGAAGGCGGGCACGCGCTCGGCCAGCGAGGGCCAGATGAAGCTGTCGAAGGCCTCGTACTCGACTTCGAGCGGCGCGTCGTCGTGGTCCTGCTCTTCCGGCGGCGCGAAGCCGCAGATGAACTGGCGGCCTTCCGGGCGCAGCCAGATGCCGGAGGTGTCGATCACCAGCGGGCAGCCGGGCAACGCCTCGGGACACGAGAAGCTGAACACGCTGCGGCGGCGCCCGCGCACCGGCAGGTCGATGCCGGCCCATTGCGCCACCTTCGCGGCCCATGCACCCGCGGCGTTGGCGACCACGTCGGCCTCCAGCGTCTCGCCGCTGTCGAGCTGCACGCCCGTCACCATGCGCCCGTTTCGACGCAGGCCAGTGGCATGCGCCTGCACGTAGCGCACGCCCTGAGAAACCGCCTTCTTTCGGAAGGCCTGCAGCAGGCTATAGCCGTCGTACCAGCCTTCGCCCGAGAGGCCCAGCGAGGCAAGCTCGATACCCTGCGTCGACATCCAGGGGAAGCGCGCCTTCAGCTCTTCGGGCGTGAGCAGCGTCACGTCCACCGCGTGCGCCTTCTGCATCGCGTGGTTCTCGCGCAGCACATCGACGCCGGCCTGCGAGGCCAGGTAGAGGTAGCCGGGCTCGACGAGGCCGATGTCGGGCACGTCGTCGCCCACGCGCAGCGTCTGGCCGAGGTTGCGGAAGAAGTCGATGCCGTAGAGCGACATCCGGATGTTGATGGCGGTGGAGAACTGCTGGCGGATCGAGCTGGCCGACAGCGCCGAGGACGCCTGCCGGTAAGAGAAGTCGCGCTCGACCACCGTGACATCGAACCGCTCTCCGCCGGGATCGTTGGTCAGGAAATAGCCGATGGCGGAACCGATGGCCCCGCCGCCGATGATCACCACACGGCGCATGAAATGCCTTCCTTGTCGTTGCTGCTGCTGTCAGCCTTCATTCTTGCCCTTCATGGGCCAGTTGCGCCGCCGCGAGATCCCAGAGCGCATGCCCCACCGTCTTGACCAGCACCGGCCGGCCCGGCGGCGCCGGCGATGCATCGCGAAACGCCTGCACGGCGGCCCAATCGACCCCCGCGCGGATCAGGTCGCCCGCCTCGCCGCGCGCGCCCTCCAGCGTATCCACAAACACCGCGCAGCGGCGCACCAGCTCGGGCGGCACTTCGGCCATGTCGGCGCGATAGGCGCCCACGGCGACGATGATGGCGTCCGGCCTCGGTCGCGACGGGACCACGGGCTCCTGCGAGTTGGTCGCGGCGACGATCAGGTCGGCTTCTTCCGCCTCGGCAGCGGGATCGGCAACCGCTTCGGCATCGACACCCTGCGAGCGCATGTGTTGCGCCAGCGCCTCGGCATGCTCCAGCGTTCGCGCATGGATCTTCATGTGCCGCACGCCCCACACCTGCGCGAAGGCCTCGGCATGCGCGCGAGCCTGCACGCCGGCTCCGATGAGCAACATGCGCTGCGCGCCCGTGCGCCCTGCCCTTGCCGCCCCGGCCAGCGACAGTGCCGCGGTGCGCCGCGCGGTGAGCACGTTGCCGTCCATCGCAAGCAGCCGCGTGCCGGTGGCCGCATCCATCAGCGTGACGTCCCCCTGCACCACCGGCAGGCCGCGCTGTGCATTGGCGGCGTGCACCGTCACCGTCTTCAGCGCGGCGTAGCGCAGGTCGGCAGCCGGCATCAGCAGCATGACGCCGCCTTCGGCGAGCGGCACGCTGGTGCGGGGCGAGGCATGCGCTTCGCCTCGCCGTTCACGCTCGAACATTTGCAGCAGCGCCTCGACCAGCGCGCCGTAAGGCAGCGCAGCGGCGGTCTGAGCGGCATCGAGTGTCCGCATGCGGGCGGCCCTCTCAGGAGCCCGCCACGCGCACGCGCTTGCCGTCCTTGTAGGTGAAGACGGTGAAGTCGGGCTTCTGCAGGTTGCCCTTGCCGTCGAAGCTGATGGTGCCGGTGACGCCGTCGAACTTCACCTTGCGCATCGCGGGCAGGTAGGCCTGCGGCTCGACCGAGTTGGCCGCGCGCATGCCGGCGGCCAGCGCCATCATCGCGTCGTAGAGGTACGGTGCGTAGGTCAGCACTTCGGTGCCGTAGCGGGCCTTGTAGCGCTGCTCGAACTCGGCGCCCTTCGAGGTCTTCTCGACTTCCTTGCCGCCGCGCGTGCAGTACAGCAGCCCGTCGACCGCGCCGCCGCTGATCTTCGCGACCTCGTCGGTGCAAAGGCCGTCGGTGCCCAGCAGCTTGGCCGTGATGCCGAGCTGCTTCATCTGCCGCGCGATGAGGCCACCCTGCGCATCCATGCCACCGTAGAACACCACGTCGGGCTGCCTGCTCTTGATGGTGGTGAGGATGGCCATGAAGTCGGTGGCCTTGTCGCTGCCGTACTCCTGCGCCACGATGTTGCCGCCCAGCGCCTTCACCCCGCGCGTGAACACCTCGGCGGCGCCCTGGCCGTAGGCGGTGCGGTCGTCGATCACCGCGATGTTCTTCGCCTTCAGGTCCTTCACCGTGTAGCTGGCGATGGCCATGCCCACGTCTTCGTCGCTCGCGAGGATGCGGAACACGTTGTCGTAGCCCTGCTTCGTGAAGCTCGGGTTGGTGGCGGTGGACACGTCGGGCACGCCGGCCCGGCTGTAGACGGCCGAGGCCGGGATGGCCGCGCCCGAGTTGAAGTGGCCCAGGATGCCCTTCACGCCCATGTCGGTGAGCTTGTTGGCGACCACCATGGCCTGCTTGGGGTCGGCCTGGTCGTCCTCGGACTGCAGCACGAACCTGATCTTCCTGCCACCGATGACCAGGCCCTGCCTGTTCAGGTCTTCGACCGCGAGCCTCGCGCCGTTGTCGTTGTCCTTGCCCCAGTGGGCCGCGCCGCCTGTGAGCGGGCCCGCGTGGCCGATGGTGACGGTCTGCTCCGCCGCCTGCGCGAACGCGGCGGCGGGCAGCCCCAGGACGGAAGCCAGTGCGATGCCCATGGCATTGCGACGGGTGCGCGAAACAATCATCGGAAGTCTCCTCGTATCGTTGGCAGGGGTCGGCACGCAGAATAGAGTCGCGGGCGGACACGGAACAAACGCTAAAAACTCACAACGTTGTGCATGCAGGGAAGGACACCGCCCCAGGCACGACAGGTGCTTCGGCACCGGCAACGAGACAACTGCTGGCTATCGATCGATGAGAAAAGACATTCCCAACCTCGGCGCGCTGCAGGCCTTCGAGGCTTCTGCGCGGCTGGGCAGCTTCACCCGCGCGGCGAGCGAACTGGCGCTCACCCAGAGCGCCGTCGGCCGACAGGTGGCCATGCTGGAGCAGCGCCTCGGCGTGCCGCTGTTCTCGCGCGTGCGCCGCCGCCTCACGCTCACAGACACGGGCCGGGAGTACGCGGCGCGCATCCGCCGCCACCTCGACCAGATCCGCCGCGACACGCTGGAGATCAGCGCCGGCCACGAGATGGGCTTCGTGCTGGAGCTGGCCGTGGTGCCCACCTTCGCCACCCAGTGGCTCATACCGCGGCTGCCGGAGTTCAGCCGGCTGCATCCGAACATCACGGTGAACCTGTCCGCGCGCTCGCAGCCGTTTTCATTCCAGGAGAACGCCTACGACGCGGCCATCTACTTCGGCGACCAGTTCTGGCCGAACACGCGCGGCGGGCTGATCTTTTCCGAAGGCGAGATGGTGCCCATCTGCAGCCCCGCTTTTCGCGACGCGCACGGGCCGTGGGACGAAGCCGGCTTCGAGCAGTGCCGCCATGTGCACCTGAGCACGCGCGCCCATGCGTGGCGCGACTGGTACGCGCAGCAAGGCTGGGAGTACACCGTGCACGCATCGCGCGGACCGCGCTACGAGCTCTTCACCATGGTGGTGGCGGCCACTGCGGCCGGCATGGGCGTGGGCCTGGCGCCACGCATCCTGATCGAGCACGAGCTGCGCACCGGCGAGCTCGTGATTCCGGTGGACCGGCACCTCGACGTGCGCCAGGGCTACTACTTCGCGTACCCCGAAGGCCGGCCGGCCTCCGGGGCGCTGGAAGACTTCAAGCGCTGGGTGCTCGGGCTGACGCCGGCCTAGGAAAAGAACAAAGAAACCTAGACCGGATTCGGGTTGCGCTCGAGGAAGCCCTGCTGGTGCCAGTAGGGGTACGCCCGCGTCGTCGCGCTGGCCGCGTCGAGCTCGGCGACCTGCGCGGGCGTGAGGTTCCAGCCCACCGCGCCGAGGTTCTGCCTCAGTTGCGCCTCGTCGCGCGCACCGATCACCACGCTGGACACCGTGGGGCGCTGCAGCAGCCAGTTGAGCGCCACCTGCGGCACCGTCTTGCCGACTTCGGCGCCGACCTTTTCGAGCGCATCGACCACGCGGTACAGCAGCTCGTCGGGCACCGGCGGGCCCATGTCGGCCGTCGCGTGCAGGCGGCTGTTGGCGGGCAGCGGCTGGCCGCGGCGGATCTTGCCCGTGAGCCGGCCCCAGCCCAGCGGGCTCCACACCACGGCGCCCACGCCCTGGTCGATGCCCAGCGGCATCAGCTCCCATTCGTAGTCGCGGCCGACCAGCGAGTAGTAGGCCTGGTTCGCGACGTAGCGCGCGAGCCCGTGGCGCTCCGACACGGCCAGCGACTTCATCAGGTGCCAGCCCGAGAAGTTCGACACACCGATGTAGCGCAGCTTGCCGGCGCGCACCAGGTCGTCGAGCGTGCCCAGCGTTTCTTCCACCGGCGTGCTGGCATCGAAGCCGTGCAACTGAAACAGGTCGATGTAGTCGGTGCCCAGGCGCTTGAGCGCGCCGTCGACGGCCTGAACGAGGTGGTGGCGCGACGAGCCCACCTCGTTCGGCCCCTCGCCGCTGCGGAAGGTGGCCTTGGTGGAGATCAGCAGCTTTTCGCGCGGCCGCCCCTTGATGGCCTCGCCGAGCACCGACTCGGCCGCGCCGTCCGAGTAGATGTCGGCGCTGTCGAACATGTTCACGCCGGCCTCGAGACAGATGTCGATGAGCTTGCGCGCCTCGGCCACGTCGGTGCTGCCCCACGCGCTGAAGAACTCGCCCTTGCCGCCGAAGGTGCCGGTGCCAAAACTCAACACGGGGACCTTGAGGCCGGATTTGCCCAGATGACGGTATTCCAAAGTTGTACTCCTTGGTGCTTGAGGAATTCGGAAAAGAAAAAGGAAGCGGACGAGCCGCGCGGCCATTGTTGGGCGGAGCGTTGAACCTTGCCTGCGGATGGGCTTTGCGGGGCAGGCAACGATGGTTGACAAAGCCGCCACAGAACTCTCTTTTTAGCTCCGTAGCATGCGCCGCGAGGTCGTGGTCTTGCGGCGAGTTCGATGCGCAAGACCAGGCCTTTCAGAGAGCAGACAACCAATAAATTCTTCAGGGAGGAAAACCCATGCTTGTCGAAATCGACAAACACGGAATGATCAGTCACGCGCGCGTCAGGCATGCGCGCAGTCCGCAGATCGAACGAGGCAAACGGGTCGGGGCTATCACAGGCATCGTCGTGCATCAGACAGATGCCGATACGCTGACATCTTCATTGAACAGCTACAGGAACCCCAAGGCGAACGGAGCGCACTTTCTCATCGACAAGGATGGGACGATTTATCAGACGGCTGCGATTTATCAGAGGACGAATCATGTGGGGCCGTTGAAGGCGAGATGCCTGATAACAGGCAAATGCGCTCCGCGCGACTTTCCGGCAAAGGCTGGAGCCACGACGATTCATCGCATTGAAATGCGCAAAGCACCCCATGAGCGCTATCCAGGCAACATGCAAGCCATCGGAATCGAGATGGTTGGCAGAGCAAAGATGCCGGAAGGGTTCAGGCCAACGACTCGGCAGCTGGAATTGACCCCGGAGGAACTACGAGGAGAGATAGCCGTCTTCCCCACGCCAACGGCGGCACAGAACCAGTCACTCTCGTGGCTCGTTCTCGTACTTGAGAATTCAATGCAGATCGCGACGAGTGAAGTCTTTCGCCACCCTGTAGTCAGCAGCAAGAACAAGACAGAGGCAGAAGGTGCGAACTGGACGCTTCCTGTTCGCACACCATGAACAAAGTCAACATCCTCTTGATGTCGCTGGCGGCCGCAATGGCAACCGGACAGGTGCACGCCGCCGACAAGCGATACCCACTCAACTCCGTACGGAAGATCGAAATCATCGAACCATCCAGCGGATCTGCTTGGGAAGACAAGAGCTTCCTGGACTGCTCCGACGTCATCCTCACCGAGGAAGACGTGCGCTATGCGCTGCAGCACATGCGCAGAGTTTCGCGGAAGTCCTACTTCAGCGAGAACACGGAAAGAACGGGGTGCGCCGGCGGCGCATCGGTCACCTTCAAGAACGGAAAGATCATCGTCATCGGGATCGAACCTACGGGGCGGATCAATACCTTTGAAGCGGACGCCAGACTTGAGCCCACCTCGACACCGGGCAGCTTCTACGAATGTGCGCCCTGCAAGGACCGCAAAATGGATCTTCTGAAGGATGCACTGGATCGAGCCGATGAACGACGGCTCAGGAAAGCAGAGGCCGAGGGAAAGATTCCCCCCGGCGAGGCCGAGCGCCGGCTAAGAGCATTGCGAGCCGGCCATTGAACGCGACACGCCCCTGCTCTCGCGCCATGAACTGGGCCGGCATCTTTTCGATGGCGTTGGTAACAGCAACTGCAACCGTCCCGGCGCGTGCCGCCGACAGGCGATATCCCATTGCCTATGTGCAGAAAGTGGAAGTCACGAACCCTTCAGGCAGCACTGCCTGGGAAGACAAGGATTTCCTGGCTTGCGACGACGTCGTACTGACGGAGGAAGACGTCCGCTACGCCTTGCGGCACATGCGCAAGGTTTCATGGAATGCCTACGCCCCTGAAAACACGGACACCACCGGATGCAAGGGAAGCGCTCTTGTCACGTTCAAGAACGGAAGGATCCTGGCCATGGGCATTGAGCCCACCGGGCGAATCACCACTGCGGAGTACGACGCCGGAATGAAAATTACGGCAAGTCCCGCGGGCTTCTACGAATGCGACCCTTGCAGGGAGCGCAAGATGAAGTCCCTGAAGGATGCGCTATACCGAGCCGATGAGCGACGGCTCAAAAAACTCGAGGCGGAAGGAAAAATTCCGCCTGGTGAAGCGGAACGTCGCCTGAAGACACTGCAAACCAGCCGCTGACCCTTGCACCCAACCCGCTTCGGCGGGTTTTCTTTCGACCCGCTCTCCCGATCAACCGCCCCTCGGCTGGATAACATCGCCCGATGCGAATCTCCCTCGAAAGCCCCGCCCAGCCCGACGTCATCCAGCTCATCGACGACCTCGATGCCTATCAGAAGCCGCTGTATCCGCCCGAGTGCCACTACGGCATCGACATCGCCGCGCTGTCCGCCGCGAACGTGCTGTTCGCGGTGGCCCGCGACGGCGAAGGCACGGCCGTCGGCTGCGGCGCCATCGTGATGGAGCCGGAGTTCGGCGAGCTCAAGCGCATGTATGTGCGGCCCGAGAACCGCGGGCAAGGTGTCGCGGCGAAAGTGCTGGGCTTTCTTGAAGGCGAAGCGATGGCGCGTGGCTGCGCGATGTTCAGGCTGGAAACGGGCGTGAGCCAGCCGGAAGCGCTGTCGTTCTACAAACGCGCAGGCTACGCGCGGCGCGGGCCGTTCGGGAGCTACCCGGATGACCCGCTGAGCGTGTTCATGCAGAAGACGGCGGCGTGAACATCGTCTTTCGCAAGGCAGTGCCCGCGGATACGCCGGACTGCATCGACTTGCGAGGCAGAACCAGGGAGAACGCCTTCACGGCCGATCAGCTTGCAGCCCTCGGAATCACGCTCGAAAGCTGGAGTGCTGGCATCGCCGACGGTTCACTGCCGGGTCATGTCGGCACCGTGGACGGCAAGCTCGCCGGCTATTGCTTCGGCGACCGCGATACAGGCGAAATCGTGGTGCTGGCGCTCTTGCCCGCCTTCGAGGGAATGGGCCTCGGCAAGCGCCTGCTGGATCTGATGGTCGACGAGTTCAGGGCCCTGGGATTCAGCAGGCTCTTTCTCGGCTGCTCATCCGACCCCGAGGTCCGGTCGTACGGGTTCTACCGGCATCTGGGCTGGAAGCCCACCGGCGCTGTCGACGCCGCGGGCGACGAAGTACTCGAATATTTCCTCTCGTAGCGCGACGGCGCAAGGCGCCGGTCATCCGTCGGCCCGCGCTTCTGCAGGCGCAATCCCGCGACATTAGGGGAAATCCCTAGAAGCTCCTCCGCGAAGCGCCAGCACAGGCCTTCCGCGAGTGAAACGGCGCACGCCCGCCATCTTCAAAGCCCCTTTCTCCCTGGCCCGCTACTTGCGATCATGATCAAAAATGACAGAAAATTTTCTTGTCTGACTTATATTTGTAAACTGGTTTTCAAAAAACGCACACTTTCGGGCGCATCGCACCCTCCATGAGCACCACTTTCGACTCCCCAGGCACCACCGTGGCCCAGCGCATCGCGCAGGCATTGCCGCGGCTGTCGCGATCGCATCGGCAGGTGGCCGACTACGTGCTGGAGCACCCGTTGCAGGTCGCCACGCTGCCCATCGACGAACTGGCTGCGGTGGTGGGCGTGTCGGTGGCCACGGCCAACCGCTTCGCGCGTGCGCTGGACTTCGACGGCTACGCCACCTTCCGCGCCGAGCTCGTGCGCGGCTTCGAGCCGCTGGTGGCGCCGGTGGAGCGCCTGCGCGGCAACCTGGAGCGGCCGACCACTGTGGCCGAGGTGTTCGCAACCGCGCTCGACGAGAGCCGCCGCAACATCGACGCCACGCGCCAGACGCTGGACTACGCCGCCTGCGAAGCCGCGGTGGAGCGCATCGGCAAGGCGCGCTCGGTCTACATCGGCGGCTTCGGCGCGAGCGCGTGGCTCGCGGGCCTGCTGCAGCACGGGCTGGACGGCAGCTGCAGCGACGTGCGGCTGCTGGCAGGCGTCAGCGGCGTCACGCACGCCGCGCGCACGCTGATGCACGCGGGGCCGCAGGACGTGTTCATCGGCCTGACCTTTCCGCGCTACCTCACGGACACCATCGCGCTCGCGCAGATCGCGCGCAGCCAGGGTTGCGCGGTGATCGCCCTCACCGACCGGCCCAGTTCGCCGCTGGCGCCGCTGGCCGACGTGGCGCTCTTCTGCCAGACCGAGACCAGCTACCGCCCGAACTGCGAGACCAGCGTGCTCGCGCTGATCGAGGCGCTGACCAGCGCGGTGTCGCTGCGCGCGCCCGACCCGGTGCAGTCGGCCGGCCGCATCCTGCATGCGGTGCGGCCATGGCTGCACGGTGCCAACGGGCTGCCCCGCATCAACGGGCTCGACACGAGCGCCCGCCAGCAAGACAAGACGACAGATGCCTCCGCCGCGAACGGCGCCGGCAAGAGAAAGAAGAAAGCCTCCCGATGACCCAGACCCACGTGCCCGTGATCGCCATCCACGGCGGCGCCGGCACCATCAGCGCCGCGACGACGAGCGCGGAACAGGCGCAGGCCTATCACGACGCGTTGAAGAGCATCGTGGCCGCCGCGCAGGCGATGCTGCTCAAGGGCGCATCCGCGCTCGACGCCGCCTGCCTCGCGGTCGAGATGCTCGAGGACTGCCCGCTCTTCAACGCCGGCCACGGCGCGGTGTTCACGCACGACGAAACCCATGAGCTCGATGCCGCCGTGATGGACGGCGCCACGCTCGCCGCCGGCGCGGTTGCAGGCGTGTGCCACATCCGCCGCCCGGTGCGCGCCGCGCGTGCGGTGCTCGAAGATGGCGCCCACGTGCTGCTGGCCGGTGCCGGTGCCGAGGTGTTCGCGCGCGAACGCGGGCTGGAGATGGTCGAGCCTTCGTTCTTCTCCACCGAGGCTCGTCGCCAGCAGCTCTACCGCGTGCGCGGCACCGGCCGTGTCGTGACCGATCACGAGGGCGCGACGATGGCGGCGACAGGTTCGTCCCCGCTCGACGAGGACAAGAAGTTCGGCACCGTCGGCGCGGTCGCGCTCGACATGCACGGCCACCTGGCCGCGGCCACCTCCACCGGCGGCATGACCAACAAGCGCGTCGGCCGCATCGGCGATTCGCCGCTCATCGGCGCCGGCACCTATGCCGACGACCGCACGGCCGCCGTGTCTTGCACCGGCAGCGGCGAGATGTTCATCCGCGTCGCCGCCGCCTACGACGTGTGCGCGCGCATGGCCTACGGCGGCGCGACGCTCGAAGCCGCCACGCACGCGGTGGTGCAGCAGTCGCTGCCGGCCATCGGCGGCTCCGGCGGGCTGATCGCCGTGGACCGCCACGGCAACCTGAGCCTGGCCTTCAACTCCGAAGGCATGTACCGCGGCCACGCGCGCGGCAACGAAGCGCCCCTCACGGCCATCTTCGCCTGAGACGGCACACACGCTCGCTCGCACCCTCTTTTTCTCGCACTCCCATGTCCACCCCTGCCCTCGCCCTGCCGGACGGCCGCGTTCTCGCCGTCGACGACCTCACCGTTCGCTTCTCGACTTCCGAGCGCACGGTCGATGCCGTGAAGAAGCTGTCCTTTCACGTCGACCACGGCGAAACGCTCGCGGTGGTGGGCGAATCGGGTTCGGGCAAGTCGGTGACCTCGCTGGCGCTGATGCGCCTCGTGGAGCACGGCGGCGGCCGCATCCTCGGCGGGAGCATGGCGTTTCGCCGCCGCAACGGCGAGGTGCTCGACCTCGCACAGGCGCGCGACGCCGCCATGCGCAACATCCGCGGCGCGGACATCGCGATGATCTTCCAGGAGCCGATGACGTCGCTGAACCCGGTGTTCACCGCCGGCGACCAGATCGCCGAGGCCATCCGCATCCACCAGGGCAAGAGCGACGCGGCCGCGCGCGCCGAGGCGCTGCGCATGCTGGAGCTTGTGCGCATTCCCGAAGCGCGCAACGTGCTCGACCGCTTCCCGCACCAGCTGTCGGGCGGCATGCGCCAGCGCGTGATGATCGCGATGGCGCTGTCGTGCAAGCCGCAGCTGCTGATCGCCGACGAACCGACCACCGCGCTCGACGTGACCATCCAGGCGCAGATCCTCCAGCTCATCCGCGAGCTGCAGAAGGAGATGCGCATGGGCGTGCTCTTCATCACGCACGACATGGGCGTGGTGGCCGAGATCGCCGACCGCGTGCTGGTGATGTATCGCGGCGACAAGGTGGAAGAAGGCGTCTCCGACAACGTCTTCGCGTCGCCGCAGCACCCCTACACCCGCGCGCTGCTGTCGGCCGTGCCCAAGCTGGGCGCCATGCAGGGTACCGACCTGCCGGCCAAGTTCGAACTGCTGCGCACCGAGGCCAGCGCCGAGATGGCGCCATGCGACCACGTGACGCCGCAGGACACGGTGCGCGCCGACGCGGGCCCCATCCTGCGCGTGCGCGACCTCGTCACCCGCTTCGACGTGCGCAGCGGCCTCTTCGGCCGTGTCAAGCGCCGCGTGCATGCGGTGGAAAAGATCAGCTTCGACCTGCACCCCGGCGAGACGCTGGCGCTGGTGGGCGAATCGGGCTGCGGCAAGTCGACCACCGGCCGCTCGCTGCTGCGCCTGGTCGAGAGCCAGAGCGGCGCCATCGAGTTCGGCGGCAAGAACATCCGCGAGCTGCCCACGCGCGAGCTGCAGGCGCTGCGCCGCAACATCCAGTTCATCTTCCAGGACCCGTTCGCCTCGCTCGATCCGCGCGTGACGGTGGGCTTCTCGATCATGGAGCCGCTCCTGATCCACAAGATGGCCAGTGGCGCCGAGGCGCAGCAGCGCGTCGACTGGCTGCTGCAGAAGGTGGGCCTGCCGCCCGAGGCGGCACAGCGCTATCCGCACGAGTTCTCCGGCGGCCAGCGCCAGCGCATCGCCATCGCGCGCGCGCTCGCGCTCAACCCCAAGGTGGTGGTGGCCGACGAATCGGTGTCGGCGCTGGACGTGTCGATCCAGGCGCAGATCGTCAACCTGATGCTCGACCTGCAGCGCGAGCTGGGCGTGGCCTTCCTCTTCATCTCGCACGACATGGCGGTGGTGGAGCGCATCAGCCACCGCGTGGCCGTGATGTACCTGGGCCAGATCGTCGAGATCGGCCCGCGCCGCGCGGTGTTCGAGGCGCCGCAGCATCCCTACACCCGCAAGCTGATGGCCGCGGTGCCGGTGGCCGACCCGTCGCGCCGCCACAAGCCGCGCGCGCTGCTCGAAGGCGAGATCCCGAGCCCGATCCGCGCCGTTGGCGACGAGCCCGTGGTGCCGCCGCTGGTGCAGGTCGCGCCGGGCCACTTCGTCGCGCGGCACGCCATCGGCGGCGCGTTCTGATTCATCGAACAGGTTTTCCGTTTTTCTCAACCCGCAGGCCCTCCTGCTTTTTCCACGAACCGACTGGAGTTCTTCCATGACGCAACAAGCTTCTTCCTCCCTGCGATGGGCATCCGCACTGCTGGGCCTGGCCGCGCTGGCCGCCTCGGGCACGGCACTGGCCGCGAAAGACGTGGTGCTGTCGATCGGCTACCAGCCGGAGACGCTGGACCCGTACAACACCAACACCACCATCACCACGGCCGTGACCAAGACCTTCTATGAAGGCCTGTTCCAGTTCGACAAGGACCTGAAGGTGCAGAACGTGCTGGCCGAGGGCTACGAGGTGTCGAAGGACGGCCTGGTCTACACCATCAAGCTGCGCACCGGCGTGAAGTTCCACGACGGCACCGACTTCAACGCCGAGGCCGTGAAGTTCACGCTCGACCGCGTGCTGAACCAGGACAACAAGCTGCTGCGCTACAACCAGTTCAACCGCGTGAGCAAGGTCGACGTGGTGAACCCCAGCACCGTGCGCATCACGCTGAAGGAGCCCTTCGGCCCCTTCATCAACTCGCTGGCCCACGCATCGGCCGCCATGATCTCGCCCACCGCGCTGAAGAAGTGGGGCAACAAGGACATCGCCTTCCACCCCGTGGGCACGGGCCCCTTCGAGTTCGTCGAGTGGAAGCAGACCGAAGCGGTCAAGGCCAAGAAGTTCGACGGCTACTGGAAGAAGGGCTTCCCGAAGGTCGACAACGTCTCGTGGAAGCCGGTGCTCGAGAACAACACGCGCGCCGCGATGCTGCAGACCGGCGAGGCCGATTTCGCCTTCCCCATTCCCTATGAGCAGGCCGACCTGCTGAAGAAGAGCGACAAGCTCGAAGTGGTGGCGACTCCGTCGATCATCACGCGCTTCCTGGCGTTCAACATGCTGCAGAAGCCCTACGACAACCCGAAGGTGCGCGAAGCCATCGGCTACGCCATCAACAAGGAAGCGCTGGCCAAGGTCGCCTTCGGCGGCTATGCCTTCCCCGCGCAGGGCGTGCTGCCCCAGGGCGTGAAGTACGCCGAGAAGATGGCGCCGATTCCCTACGACGTGAAGAAGGCCAAGGAGCTGATGAAGGAAGCCGGCTACCCCGACGGCTTCGAGTCGGTGCTGTGGAGCGCCTACAACAACACGACCTCGCAGAAGACGATCCAGTTCGTGCAGCAGCAGCTCGCGCAGATCGGCATCAAGCTGCAGGTGCAGGCGCTCGAAGTGGGCCAGCGCACCGAGCAGGTGGATGCATGGCCCGATCCGAAGACGGCCAAGGTCCGCATGTACTACACCGGCTGGTCGTCGTCGACCGGCGAAGCCGACTGGGGCCTGCGCCCGCTGTTCGCCTCGGAAGCCTGGGCGCCCAAGCTGAACAACATGTCGTTCTACAAGAGCGAGGTGGTCGACAGCTCGCTGGCCAAGGCGCTGGTGACCACGGATGAGAAGGAACGCGCGGCGCTGTACAAGACCGCGCAGGAAGAGATCCGCAAGGACCTGCCGCGCGTGCCGATGATCACCGAGCAGAACCTGTCGGCGCACGCCAAGCGTCTCTCGGGCGTGTTCGTGATGCCTGACGGCAACATCAACATCGACGCCATTGCAGTGTCGAACTGATCCCGGCCTTTCGTTTCCTGACTGACTGCCCGGCGGGCGGTGGCATGCCGCCATCGCCCGCCCGCGGCAACCGCACCCCATGCTGAATTACTTCCTCAAACGACTGTTGGGCCTGATCCCCACGCTGCTCATCGTGGCGGTGCTGGTGTTCCTGTTCGTCCACATGCTGCCCGGCGATCCGGCGCGACTTGCCGCCGGCCAGGATGCCGACGAGCAGACCGTGGCCATGGTCCGCGCGGAGCTCGGGCTCGACAAGCCGCTGCCGCAGCAGTTCGTGAACTTCTTCACCCACATGCTGCAGGGCGACTTCGGCACCTCCATCCGCACGCGGCGGCCGGTGGCGACCGAGATCGGCGAGCGCTTCTTCCCGACGGTGATGCTGACCATCACCAGCATGGTGTGGGCGGTGATCTTCGGCATGGGCATCGGCATCGTTTCCGCCGTGTACCGCAACAAATGGCCGGACCGGCTGGGCATGACGCTCGCCGTGTCGGGCATCTCGTTTCCCGCATTCGCACTCGGCATGCTGCTGATGCAGATCTTCTCGGTCCAGCTCGGATGGCTGCCCACGGTGGGCGCCAGCAGCTGGAAGCACTACATCCTGCCCTCGATCACGCTGGGCGCGGCCGTGGCGGCCGTGATGGCGCGCTTCACGCGGGCCTCCTTCGTCGAGGTGATCCAGGAAGACTTCGTGCGCACCGCGCGCGCCAAGGGCGTGCGCGAGCGCGCCGTGATCATCAAGCACTGCCTGCGCAACGCGCTCATTCCGGTGGTGACGATGATGGGCCTGCAGTTCGGCTTCCTGCTGGGCGGCTCGATCCTGGTGGAGGCGGTGTTCAACTGGCCCGGCCTCGGCCGCCTGCTGGTCGATGCCGTGCAGATGCGCGACTACCCCGTCATCCAGACGCTGGTGCTGCTGTTCTCGCTCGAATTCATCCTGATCAACCTGGTGGTCGATGTGCTGTACGGCTACATCAACCCGACCATCCGATACAAGTGAGCAAGCAGCCATGACGCAACAAGCTTCCGGCGTGCCTGCCGAATCCATCGCTACCGCCACGCCACCGGTCGTGGCCGTTCAAACCGCCGGCAAGGTCCGCACGCCCTGGGGCGAGTGCTGGCGCCGCTTCAAGAAGCAGCCGGTGGGCATCGCCGCCGCGGCCTTCGTGCTGCTGCTGGTGTTCGTCGCGGTGTTCGCGCCGTGGATCGTGCCTTTCGATCCGGAGAACTTCTTCGACTACGACATGCTGAACACCGGCCCCTCGGCCACGCACTGGTTCGGCGTCGATCCGCTGGGGCGCGACATCTTCAGCCGCATCCTGATGGGCGCGCGCATCTCGCTGATGGCGGGCTTCCTGTCGGTGGTGCTGGGCGGCATCATCGGCACGGCCTTCGGCCTGCTGGCGGGCTACTACGAAGGCTGGTGGGACCGCATCGTGATGCGCATCTCGGACGTGCTCTTCGCCTTCCCCGGCATCCTGCTGGCGCTGGGCGTGGTGGCCATCCTGGGCAGCAGCATGACCAATGTGGTGGTGGCTGTGTCGGTGTTCAGCGTGCCGGCCTTCGCGCGGCTCGTGCGCGGCAACACGCTGGTGCTCAAGCAGCAGACATACATCGAGGCCGAGCGCAGCATCGGCGCCTCCGACTGGACCATCATCGTGCGGCACATCCTGCCGGGCACCATCTCGTCGATCGTGGTGTATTTCTCGATGCGCGTGGGCACCTCGATCATCACGGCCGCCAGCCTCTCGTTCCTGGGCATGGGCGCGCAGCCGCCGACGCCCGAATGGGGCGCGATGCTCAGCGAGGCCCGCGCCGACATGGTGACCTCGCCGCACGTGGCGCTGTTCCCCAGCCTGGCCATCTTCTTCACCGTGCTCGCCTTCAACCTGCTGGGCGATGCACTGCGCGACGCGCTCGATCCGAAAATCGACCGCCAGTAATCCCGGTTCTCCTCCTTCATGTCTTCCAGCAAGCAGCAAGCCCCTCTTCCCTTCATCGGCAACCTGCTCCAGGGCGAACGCAACGCCATCACCGACGTCGCGGGCGTCACCGTGGGCCATCGCACGCTCAATGACGGTCCCGTGCAGACGGGCGTGACCGTGGTGCGCCCCCACGCGGGAGACCCGTTCCGCGACAAGGTGCCGGCGGCCGCCGTGGTGCTCAACGGCTTCGGCAAGAGCGTGGGGCTGGTGCAGGTGGAGGAGCTCGGCGTGCTCGAAACGCCCATCGCGCTGACCAACACCTTCTCGGTCGGCACTGTGGCCACGGCGCAGATCCGGCGCTGCGTGGCCGACAACCCCGAGACCGGACGGACGCTGCCCACGGTGAACCCGCTGGTGTTCGAGTGCAACGACGGCTTTCTCAACGACATCCAGCGCATGGCCGTGAGCGAGGCCGACTACCTGCACGCGCTGGCCGATGCCGGAGCCGATTTCGAGCAGGGCTCAGTCGGCGCGGGGCGCGGCATGTCGAGCTTCCAGCTCAAGGGCGGCATCGGCAGTGCCTCGCGGCGCGTGTCGGCGCGCGAAGGCCTGTGCCACACGGTGGGCACGCTGGTGCTGGCGAACTACGGACGCCAGCCGCAGCTGCTGCTGGCCGGCCATGCGGTGGGCGACCGGCTCGCCGCGCTGCAGGCCGAACGCAGCCTTCCGGCGGTGAACGAGGCCGAGAAGGGCTCGATCATCATCGTGGTGGCAACCGACGCGCCGCTCGACGCGCGCCAGTTGCGCCGCCTCGCGCTGCGCGCCGGTGCCGGGCTGGCCCGCACGGGCTCGGTCTTCGGGCACGGCAGCGGCGACATCGTGCTGGCCTTTTCCACCGCCTACACCGTGCCCGACAGCGTCGAGCGGCCGATGCCCACCGTGGCCATGCTGCACGACGGCCTGCTCGACGGCCTCTTCCAGGCCGCGGCCGACAGCACCGAGCAGGCGATCATCCACGCGCTGTGGCGCGCAACGCCAGTCACCGGACGCGATGGCAACCACCGCGCCGCGCTGGCCGACGTGCTGCCCGCCTCCGCCCTCTTCTCAACCCACGCCTGAACGCGAGCCTCCAATGAAAGTCCTGATCTCCACCGACATCGAAGGCGTCGCCGGCGTCTATCAATCCGAGCAGGTGCGCGCGGGCAACCCCGAGTACGAGCGCGCGCGGCTGCTGATGACGCAAGAGGCCAACGCGGCCATCGCCGGCGCCTTCGACGCGGGCGCCACCGAGGTGCTGGTGAACGACTCGCACGGTGGTTTTCGCAACATGCTGCCCGACGTGCTCGACGCACGCGCCCTCGTGGTGCAGGGCAAGCCGCGCTACCTGAGCATGGTGGCGGGCGTGGAACAAGGCGTGGACGCCGTCTGCATGGTGGGCTACCACTCGCGCGCACAGGGGCGCGGCATCCTGGCGCACACGATCAACAGCTTTGCCTTCGCCGGCATCTCGCTCGGCGGGCAGGAACTGGGCGAGGCCGGGCTCTACGGCGCCCTGGCCGGCGAATACGGCGCGCCCGTGGTGATGGCCAGCGGCGACGACGTATTCATCGCCGAGAACCGCCCGCTCTTCCCGCACGCGACCTTCGTCGAGACCAAGAAGGCCACGGGCTGCACCAGCGGCATCTCGCTGTCGCCGGAGCAGTCGCGCCGGGCGATCCGCGCCGGCGTGGAAGAAGCACTGGCGGCGCGCGCGGGCGCGAAGCCGCTGGTCTTCGAAGGCCCGCAGACGGTGACGCTGCGCGCCCAGACCTCCGCCCTGGCCGACCTGTTCTGCCAGTGGCCGGACTTCGAGCGCGTCGACGGCGTCACCCTGCGATTCACCGCCCCGACGGTGGAAGCGGCCGTGCGCATGCTGAACTGCTGCTCGGCGATGTCGACGATGCTGCGCTGAGGCGCGCCGCCCGCAGGCCGGGCCTTCATGAAAATCCAGCCGGCCCGCGTGCGCCGGCATGGCCGGGCGCTGCGCTTCCGCCCTGCCCGTCCTTATCCGGAATAAGCATCAAACCGTCCGGAAACCCGCATGGATACTGGCGAATAAGCTTATCCGCATAAAGCGCGAACCAAAAAATAGTTTGGTTCCATAAGGAGCGCTTGGACAATCGCGCCTTCTTGCTGGGGTGCCCCGCTACGCGCGCGGCACCGCACTTCCTCAAGACACACGCACGATGTACCAATACACAGAATTCGACCGCCAGTTCGTCCACCAACGGGCTGCCCAGTTCCGCGACCAGCTCGAACGCTGGCAGAAGGGCAAGCTCGCCGAAGACGAGTTCCGCCCCCTGCGCCTGCAAAACGGCTGGTATGTGCAGCGCTACGCGCCGATGCTGCGCGTGGCCGTGCCCTACGGCGAACTGTCGAGCCGCCAGCTGCGCGTGCTGGCGCGCATCGCGCGTGAATACGACGAGCCCGAGGCCGAGGTCTACAAGAAGGCCATCGAGACGCAAGGCCTGCTCGGCAGCCACAAGCTGCCCACCCACTACGCCCATTTCTCGACCCGCCAGAACGTCCAGTACAACTGGATTCCGCTGGCCAAGTCGGCCGACGTGATGGACCTGCTGGCTTCGGTCGACATGCACGGCATCCAGACCAGCGGCAACTGCATTCGCAACATCACGAGCGACGAGCGTGCCGGCATCGCCGTCGACGAGATCGCCGATCCGCGCCCCTACGCAGAAATCATGCGCCAGTGGAGCACGCTGCATCCCGAGTTCGCGTTCCTGCCGCGCAAGTTCAAGATCGCCATCACCGGCGCCACCGAAGACCGCGCCGCCACCGGCTGGCACGACGTGGGCCTGCACATCGTGAAGAACGAAGCCGGCCAGACCGGCTTCCGCGTGCAGGTGGGCGGCGGCATGGGCCGCACCCCCATCGTGGGCACCGTGCTGCGCGAGTTCCTGCCGTGGCAGCAGATCATGAACTACCTCGAGGCCGTGATCCGCGTCTACAACCGCTACGGCCGCCGCGACAACATCTACAAGGCGCGCATCAAGATCCTGGTGAAGGCCGAGGGCCAGCGCTACATCGACGACGTCGAGGCCGAGTACAAGCAGATCCTCGAGCACGACGGCGCGCCGCACACCATCTCGCAGGAAGAGTACGACCGCGTGGCCGCCTCCTTCGTGCCGCCCACGCTGGCCACCCGCGTGCTGCAGAGCGCCGAGAAGACCGACGCCGAACTGCGCCACCACGCCGCCGACGACGTGCAGTTCGCCCGCTGGCTGGCGCGCAACGTGGCGCCGCACAAGAACCCGGCGCTGCGCGCCGTGACGCTCTCGTTCAAGCGCCTGAAGCAGGCGCCTGGCGACGCATCGGCCGACCAGCTCGACACGCTCGCCGAACTGGCCGACCGCTTCTCGGCCGGCGAAGCGCGCGTAACGCACGACCAGAACGTGGTGCTGCCCTGGGTGCATGCCGAAGACCTGCACGCGCTGTGGCTCGCCGCCCGCGCCGCCGGCTTCGCCAGCGCCAACGTGCACCTGCTGACGGACATGATTGCCTGCCCCGGCGGCGACTTCTGCGCGCTGGCCAACGCACGCTCCATTCCCGTCGCCGAAGCCATCACCGAGCGCTACCAGGACCTGGACGAGCTCGACGACATCGGCGAGATCGACCTGCACATCAGCGGCTGCATCAACTCGTGCGGCCACCACCACAGCGGCCACATCGGCATCCTCGGCGTCGACAAGGACGGCAAGGAGTGGTACCAGGTGACCCTCGGCGGCTCCGACGGCTCCGCGCTCAGCGGCGCGCCGCAGGCCGGCAAGGTGGTCGGCCCCTCGTTCTCGGCGGCAGAAGTGCCCGGCGTGATCGAGGCCGTGCTGACCACCTACCGCGACACCCGCGAAACCGGCGAGAACTTCATCGACACGCTGCGCCGCGTGGGCCACGACCCGTTCAAGGCCGCCGCCAACGGTGCGCGTTTCAAGGTGGAGGAAGCAGCATGAACAAGACTTTGAACATTCTTTCCGCCGAAGAACACATCGACGACGGCGACCCGAAGGTGCTGCAGCTGGCCAACGACGCCGACCCGCTTGCCATCGAGGTGTGCCTGGAAGACATCGAGCGCATCGACCTGAACTTTCCGAAGTTCACCGACGGCCGCGCCTACAGCCAGGCCTTCCTGCTGCGCCGCCGCCTGGGCTTCAAGGGCGACATCCGCGCCACCGGCGACGTGCTGATCGACCAGCTCGTGCAAATGGAACGCACCGGCTTCTCGAGCGCCGTGCTCAAGGAAGGCGTGGACGCCTCCGACGCGCAGCGCCAGTTCGACCGCTTCGCCGCCTTCTACCAGGGCGATGCGGTGAAGACCGCGCCGCACTTCGCGGCCGGCAACTGAGACGCGTGGAAGCACCAGAGATGAGCATCGACCTCGAACGCATCAACGCAGAACTCGGCCGCAATTCGGAAGGCCTGGTGGACTGGGCTCTCGGCCTGGGCCAGCCCGCTATCGTCACCACGAACTTCCGGCCCTTCGAGGCCGTGATCCTGCACATGGTCACGCGCGTGAAGCGCGACGTGCCGGTGATCTGGATGGACAACGGCTACAACACCGAAGCCACCTACCGCTTCGCCGACGAGGTGACGAAGCAGCTGGGCCTGGACCTGCACATCTACCTCCCGCGCCGCTCGCGCGCGCACCGTGAAGCCGTGGAAGGCCCGACGCCGGCGCTCGACGATCCGCGCCATGCGGCCTTCACCGAAGAAGTGAAGCTGGAGCCGTTCGCCCGCGCGCTGCGCGAGACGGCGCCCAAGGTCTGGTTCACCGCGCTGCGGGCTACCGACACGGCCGTGCGTGCGCAGATGGACCCGGTCAGCGTGAATCCCGACGGCCTGATCAAGGTCGCGCCGCTGCTGCACTGGTCGTCCAAGGATCTGCACGAGTACTGCGTGAAGCACGGCCTGCCCAACAACTTCGACTACGTCGACCCGACCAAGGGCGAAGACAACCGCGAGTGCGGACTGCATCTCGCGCACTGAGCGCCTGCATCGCCTCGACCAACCGCATCCAGCACCCCATCCTCCGATGAACGCCCGTACCGAAACCGATCTGCTGCTGCCGCCCGCGCACCTGTCCAACACGCACCTCGATGCGCTGGAGGAAGAAACCATCTTCATCCTGCGCGAAGTGGCGGCCGCCTTCGAGCGCCCCACCCTGCTGTTCTCGGGCGGCAAGGACTCGCTGGTGCTGCTGAAGTGCGCGGAAAAGGCGTTCGGCGTCGGCCGCATTCCCTACCCGCTGCTGATGATCGACACCGGCCACAACTTCCCCGAAGTGACGGCCTACCGCGACCAGCGCGCGAAGGAACTGGGCGCCGAACTCATCGTGCGCAGCGTGGAAGACTCGATGAAGCGCGGCACCGTGCGCCTGGCCCACCCGGGCGAGTCGCGCAACGCGCACCAGTCGGTGACGCTGCTGGAGGCGATCGAGGAATTCCGCTTCGACGCGCTGATCGGCGGCGCCCGCCGCGACGAGGAAAAGGCGCGCGCCAAGGAACGCATCTTTTCGCACCGCGACAGCTTCGGCCAGTGGCAGCCCAAGGACCAGCGCCCCGAGCTGTGGACGCTGTTCAACACCCGCCTGGCCCCCGGCGAGCATTTCCGCGTGTTCCCGATCTCGAACTGGACCGAGCTCGACGTGTGGCAGTACATCGCCCGCGAGGAAGTCGGCCTGCCCTCGATCTACTACACGCACAAGCGCGAAGTGGTGGAGCGCCGCGGCCTGCTGGTGCCGGTGACCGATCTCACCCCGCCGCGCGACGGCGAGACGGTGCAGGTGCGCGACGTGCGCTTCCGCACCGTGGGCGACATCACCACCACCTGCCCGGTGGAAAGCCTGGCGGCAGACGCGAGCGACGTGGTGCTCGAGACGCTGTCGGTCGACGTGAGCGAGCGCGGTGCCACGCGGATGGACGACATGACGTCCGAAGCATCCATGGAAAAACGAAAGAAAGACGGTTATTTCTGATGAGCGCGACGATTGCTACCCCTGTGACCAACGACGTCCACGGCGACACCGGCACCGCCCTGCGCTTCATCACCTGCGGCTCGGTCGACGACGGCAAGAGCACGCTCATCGGCCGCCTGCTGGTCGACAGCAAGACGGTGCTGCAGGACCAGCTGGCCGGCGTGCAGCGCGGCGGAGAGACCGACCTGGCCCTGCTGACCGACGGTCTCTCGGCCGAGCGCGAACAGGGCATCACCATCGACGTGGCCTACCGCTACTTCTCGACCGCCAAGCGCAAGTTCATCATCGGCGATGCGCCGGGCCATGAGCAGTACACGCGCAACATGGTCACGGCCGCCTCGGCCGCCGACGCCGCCGTGGTGCTGGTCGACGCGACCAAGCTGGCCTGGGCCGCCGAGGTGGAAGACGGCACCGTGGTCAAGCGCGAGCTGCTGCCGCAGACGCGCCGCCACACGCTGCTCACGCACCTGCTGCGCGTGCAGTCGATCGTGTTCGCGGTGAACAAGCTCGACGCCATCGCCGATGCCGGCCTGGCCTTCGAGCGCATCTCGACCGCGCTGAACGCCTTTGCCGAGGCGGCGGGCGTGCAGGTGGCGGCCATCGTGCCGATCTCCGCGCTCAAGGGCTGGAACGTGGCCACGCGCCATGCCGACTGGGTCGGCTACGAAGGCCCCAGCCTGCTCGAGCTGCTCGAAGACCTGCCCGTGACGGCGCAGGACGAGGCCGTGCCCTTCGCCTTCCCGGTGCAGTGGGTCGAGAAGTTCTCGTCGTCGGCCGACACCTCGCAGGGCCGCCGCGTGTTCTGGGGCCGCGTCGCCTCGGGCCACGTGGAGCCGGGCCAGCGCGTGACCGTGCTGCCGAGCAACCAGACCGCCACGGTCGCCCAGGTGCTGAGCCACACGCGCCAGCCCAAGGCGGTGCATGCCGGCCACAGCGCCGGCATCGTGCTGGACCGCGAGGTCGACGTGTCGCGTGGCGACTGGCTGCTGGCGCCCAGCGCCTTCGAGCCGGTGCGCGAGATCACCGCCACCGTGGCCTGGCTCGACGACGAGCCGCTGGTCGCGGGCCGCGTGTACTGGGCGCTGCAGGGCCACCGCTGGGTGAAGGCCAAGGTGGCGCGCATCGTCGATCGCGTGAACATCACGACGCTCGAATCGGAGCCGGCAATGCAGATCGAGGCCAACGCCATCGGCGACGTGGTGCTCGCGCTGCAGCAGCCGCTGGCCGTGCTGCCCTTCACGCAATCGCGTGCGCTGGGCTCGCTGGTGCTGGTCGATACGGCCTCCCACAAGACCGCCGCTGCCGTGCTCGTGCAGCCCTCCGCCGCAAAGGCCTAAAATCCCGGGTTTCCCCCGACATCACCCTGACGTTAAAAGACAAATGACCCACGTCGTCTCCGAAGCCTGCATCCGTTGCAAATACACCGACTGCGTGGACGTTTGCCCCGTCGACTGCTTCCGCGAAGGTCCCAACATGCTGGTGATCGACCCGGACGAATGCATCGACTGCGCGGTCTGCATCCCCGAGTGCCCGGTCAACGCGATCTACGCCGAGGAAGACCTGCCGGCCAACCAGATCGCCTTCATCAAGATCAACGCCGAGCTGGCCCAGGCCGACGGCTGGAAGAGCATCACCAAGCGCAAGCCCGCCCTGCCCGACGCCGAGGAGTGGAAGGACAAGACGGACAAGATCGGGGAGCTGGTGCGCTGAACCAGCCCGCCGCCCCCGCCGCGCTTCCGATCGAGACCGACGCCCTGATCGTCGGCGCCGGCCCCGTGGGGCTGTTCCAGGCCTTCCAGCTGGGCCTGCTCGAAATCTCCTGCCACATCGTCGATGCACTGCCCGCCGCAGGCGGCCAGTGCGTGGCGCTGTATGGCGACAAGCCCATCTACGACATTCCCGGCACGCCCGTGACCAGCGGGCGCGACCTGGCGCAGTCGCTGCTGCAGCAGGTGGCGCCGTTCAAGCCGCAATTCCACTTCGGCGAGCAGGTTTCCACCCTGGCTCGCGAGGCCGATGGGCGGCTGCTGCTGACCACGTCGGCAGGCAAGGCATTCCTCGCAAAGACCGTGTTCATCGCGGCCGGCGTCGGTGCCTTCGTGCCCAAGCGCATTGCCATCGAGGGCATCGCGCAGTTCGAGGGCAGCTCGCTCTTCTATCACCCCGATTCGCTGGACCGCTTTGCCGGGCAGGCGGTCGTGGTCAATGGTGGCGACGACATCGCGCTCGAAACCGCCATTGCGCTCACGGCCATCGCGAAGCAGGTCACGCTGGTGCACCGGCGCGACGGCTTCCAGGCCGAGGAAGCGAGCGTCACGGCCATGCGCGCCCTCGTGGCCGCCGGCAAGCTGGCCTTCAAGGTCGGCCAGCCCACGGCCTTCGATGGGAAGCAACTGCTGATCGCCACGCCTGACGCGACCACCGTCGACCTGCCGCTGGACGCGCTGGTCGCCTGCCTGGGCATCTCGCCGCGCCTCGGCCCCATCGCCGACTGGGGCCTGGAGCTGGAGCGCAAGCAGGTGCCGGTCGACACCGAGAAGTACGAAACCCGCGAACGCGGCGTGTTCGCGGTGGGCGACATCAACACCTACCCGGGCAAGAAGAAGCTCATCGTCTGCGGCTTCCACGAGGCCACGCTGGCCGCCTGGGGTGCCACGGCCATCGTGTTCCCCGGCAAGGCCGTGCCACTGCAGTACACGACCACCAGCACCCGCCTGCACGAGCTGCTGGGCGTGGCCGGCTCCCGCTGACCAGCTAGCCTTGGGCGTGGGGCAGCAGCTCCCTGTATTCGCCGATGAAGCTGCCGATGGCGGCCACGTAGCGGTCTATGTCCGCATCGGTCAGCGGCAGCGACAGCACCACGAAGCCGCGCGGCGAGGTGTAGATGCCCTCGCTCAGCAGATGGAAGAAGAGCAACTGGCGCAGGCGGGCATCGACCGATGCCAGGTCGTCGGTGCTGCGCACCTCGCCGCCCACGAAATGCGCGTTCATCAACGAGCCGATGCCGGTGAACTGCATCGCGACGCCCTCACCGGCGCATAGCGCGTTGAGCCGCTTCCGCATCGCATCGCCCCTGTCGGCCAGTGCACCAGCCGCCTCCGGCGTGAACAGCTTCGTGAGCCCGGCGTGCCCGGCCGCCATCGTCAGCACGTTGTTGTTGAAGGTGCCCGAATGGGCCAGCGGCCCGGTGCGCGGGTCGAACAGCGCCATCACGTCGGCTCGGCCGCCGAAGGCGCCAAAGGACATGCCGCCGCCGATGTACTTGCCCAGCGTGGTCAGGTCGGAACGGACGCCCAGCTTGTTCGCCAGCCCGTTCGGCGCCAGGCGCGAAGTCATCACCTCGTCGAAGATCAGCAGCGCACCGACCCGCGTGGCCGATTCGCGCAGCGCCTGCAGGAACTCCAGGCGACCCGGAATGCAGCCGCTGGCGCCCTGCATCGGCTCCAGCAGGATGGCGGCGATCTCGGGGCCGTGCCGCTCGATCTGCTCGCGTGCCGTCTGCGTGTCGTTGTAGGGCAGCACGAGGAAGTCGAAGGGCACCGTCGTCGGCGACGGCTTGGCGCCGAAGCCCAGCACGCCGCCGTGATAGCCGCCCGAGAACACGACGATCTTGCGGCGGCCAGTGAAGTGCAGCGCCGCGGTGAGAGCCATCAGGTTCGCCTCGGTGCCCGAGTTGGTGAAGCGAAGCTGCTCGATCTGCGGGAAGCGCTCGCAGATGAGTCTTGCCAGCCGTCCTTCGAGCAGGTTGTGGCCCGTGAGGTTGATGCCGCCCTTCATCGCCTCGGCGACGGCTTCGCGGATCTCCGGTGCCGAGTGGCCGTAGACGCCGGCCGTGTACTCCGCGATGAAGTCGGTATAGCGATGGCCGTCGGCGTCCCACAGCGTGGCGCCCTCGCCTCGTGCGATGGTCAGCGGGAACGGCGCGTAGAACAGCACCGAGCGGCTGTTGGCACCGGGCATGTAGCGCGCCTGTTCCTCGAACTGGCGGAAGCTGGCGGGGTTGCTTTCGGTGAAGCGCCGGTGCGCTGCTGCGAGGGCTTGATCGATGTCTGTGCGGGCCATGGCGATGTCCTTCGGAGGTGATGCGCCCGTCTCTTGCAGCGCGATTTATTGATCGATGCTCAATTTATTTTATTTATACAGTCAACCCGACTGCCGCACAATGGCTGCAACCATGACGAAGCCCTCGCCCTCCAAACCCCAGAAGCCGCGCACGGCCGGCCGCCCTGCCGGCGGCGCAGGCCTGACGAAGCAGCGCATCGCCGAGGAAGCATTGGCGCAGATCGACGAATTCGGCCTCGGCGCCTTCAGCATGCGCGAGGTCGCGGCGCGGCTCGACGTCTACCCGGCCACGGTGCACTGGCACGTGAGCACGCGCGAGGCGCTGCTGGCCGAGGTGGCCGCGCTCGTCATGGCCGAGGTTGCGCCGCCGCCTGGCAAGCTCATCTGGAAGGACTGGATCGCCGAGCTGTTCCGGCGCTGCCGGGCCGCCGTGCGGCGACATCCGAACGTGGCGCAGCTGCTGGGCGCGCAGCTGGTATCGAACGGCAGCCTGCCGATGGAGCTGGTCGAAGGCGTGCTGGCCGCGCTCACCGAAGCCGGCTTCGAGGGAGAGCCGCTGCTGGAGGCCTACAACTGCGTGGTGGCAGCGATGCTGGGCTTCCTGACGATGGAGTTCTCGCCCTTGCCCGCCGACAACACCCAGGCCTGGGCCGAGGAGCTGCGCGAGCGCGTGCACACGATCCGCCCGCTCGACCATCCGGTGCTCACGCGCAACCTGACGCAACTGGCCAACAAGGCCTTCATCCTGCGCTGGGACAACGGCACGACGGTGCCGCTGGACAGCAGCTTCGAGCGGCACATCCAGATCACCATCGACGGGCTCGAAGCCTTCGCGCGCCGGGTCAGGGCCCGGTAGCGGCGCCTTCGGCCGGCGCGTCGCGCCCGATGCGCAGCAGCGCGTCCTTCAGCCACAGCACGCCGGCGTCGGAGTTGGAGCGCCGGTTCCAGCACACCACCGAGCGGTAGCCCTGCAGCTCGAAAGGCAGCGGGTGCACCGCCAGCAGGTGGCGAAAGCGCTCCGCCACGCGCAGCGGCATCACGGCAACGTGATCGGTCTGCGCCAGCAGATCGACGATCTGCCCGAAGCTGGTCATCGCCACGCTCATGGTGCGCGTGCGCCCCAGCCGCGCCAGCACCTGGTCGATGAGATCGTCCAGCGCCGAGCTGCCGTAGCCCAGGAACACGTGCGGAGCCTCGCAGAAGGCATCGAGCGTGGCCTGCTGCGTCATCGTCGGGTGGCCCAGCCGCACCGCGACCACGTAGCGGTCTTCGTACAGCAGTTCCGATTCGCAGTCGCTCGGCGGCTGCAGCCGCGGCAGCACGGCGATGTCGAAGTCGCCCTTGCGCAGGCGCTCGGTCAGCGTGAGGAAGGAGCTGGTCTCCCAGTAGATGCGGATGCGCGAGCCGTTCGCCACCAGCTCGTTGGCCAGCCTCGGCAGCAGCAGGTGGCTGGCGTAGTCGCCGCCCGAGATGCGGAAGATGCGCTGCGAGGCCGCCGGGTCGAAACCCTCGCCGGGCTCCAGCATCGCCGACAGGTCGGCCAGCACGCGCTCCACCTGCCCCGCCAGCGCCTGCGCGCGCGCCGTGGGCTCCACGCCGTGAGCGGTGCGGGTGAAGAGCGGGTCGCCGAAGGTGTCGCGAAGGCGATTGAGCGAGGCGCTCACCGCGGGCTGGCTCAGGAAAAGGCGGGTCGCCGCGCGCGACACGCTGCGCTCGCGCATCAGCGCATCGAAGGTCCGCAGCATGCCGACGTCGAGGCTGCGGATATCACGTTGGGCCATATCTCATATTCAAAGCTTCGAATTGCCCATGGGGCGGGCTGTCCGTATCGTCGAGCGCACAAGTACATCACGACTGGAGACACACGATGAATCGGTTCAGACCCTCGCCGCCGGGCGGGACCACCCGCCGCCGCGCGCTCGGCACACTCGGCGCCGGCCTCGCGGCACTCGCCCTGCCCGCCTTCGCGCAGGCCCCGCACTTTCCCAACCGCGTGGTGCGCATCATCCCGTTCGGCTCCGGCGGCGGCCCGATGGACACCATCGCCCGCGTCTACGCCGAGAAGCTCAAGGCCCGCTGGAACCAGCCGGTGATCGTCGAGGCCAGGCCCGGCGCGAGCGGCACCATTGCCGCAGACACCGTCGCCAAGGCAGCGCCCGACGGCTACACCGTGCTGCTCACGCTGCCGCTCACGCACATCAACAACGTGGTGCTGCAGCCGAAGCTGCCCTACGACCCGGTGAAGGACTTCGAGCCGCTTTCGCAGCTGGCCACCGGCGGCCCGATGCTGATCGCGCGCGCCTCGGCGCCGTTCTCGAACGTGCGCGAATTCGTGGCCTATGCCAAGGCGCACCCCGGCATCTCGTACGGAACCTGGGGCAACGGCTCCAACGCGCACCTGTTCGGCGAGCTGCTGGCGAGGCAGAACGGCCTGGACCTGGTCCACGTGCCCTACAAGGCCGAGGCCGCCGCGCACAACGACATGTTCGGCGAGGCGCTGGGCGTGGCCTGGGCCAACCCGTCGACCGCGCGCGGCCTCGCGCAGGCCGGCCGCATCAAGGTGCTGGGCATCACCGGCCGCCAGCGCGTGCGCTCGATGCCCAACGTGCCCACCTTCACCGAGCAGGGCTTCGCGGGCTTCGACCTCGACAGCTGGATCGGCGTGTACGCGCCGGCAAAGACACCTCAGCCCGTGCTCGACGAATGGTCGAGCGCGCTGCGCGAGATCACGAAGATGCCCGACATCCAGGAGCGCCTGGCCGGCTTCGGATTCGAGCCGCTGGGCAGCACGCCCGCCGAGTTCAGGGCCAGCTACAAGGCCGACTTTCCCCGTGTCGCGGACCTGATCAAGGCCGCAGGAGTCACTCCCGAATGAGCACCGTCGCATCCGCATCCCCCACCGAATGGCAGCCGATCGCCTTCGATACCGGCACCGCCTACGGCCGCAAGCCGCCGAGCCACAAGCCAGAGCTGACCGAGGTCGGCGCCGGCACGCCCATGGGCGAACTGCTGCGCCGCTACTGGCACCCCATCGGCCTGGCCGCCGATGCCGCCGACACACCGCGCCAGGTGCGCGTGCTGGGCGAAGACCTGATCCTCTTCCGCGACAAGAAGGGCCGTCCGGGCCTGGTGCACTGGCGCTGCGCGCACCGGGGCGCCTCGCTCTACTACGGGCGCGTCGAGGATGAAGGCATCCGCTGCTGCTACCACGGCTGGATGTTCGACGTGCAGGGCCACTGCGTCGACCAGCCCTGCGAGCCCGATGGCGGCGCGCGCAGCCGCGGCCGCGTGCGCCAGCCCTGGTATCCGGTGCAGGAGCAGTACGGCCTGATCTGGGCCTACCTCGGCCCGGCAGAGAAGAAGCCCGTGCTGCCGCGCTACGACTGCCTGGAGACGCTGGACGAAGGCGAAACGCTCGAGGCCGACGGCAACAGCATCGGCGGCGGCGGTCCGCAGGTCATTCCGTGCAACTGGCTTCAGCACTACGAGAACGTGGCCGACCCCTTCCACGTGCCCGTGCTGCACGGCAGCTTCAGCGGCACGCAGTTCGTCGCGCTGATGGGCCAGATGCCCGACGTGACCTTCGAGAGCACCGAGACCGGCGTGAAGATCATCTCGATCCGCAAGACAGAGGACGGCAGCACCTTCCGCCGCGTGGCCGGCCCGGTGCTGCCCACGCTGCGCGTGGTGCCGAACCCCCGCGTGGCAGCCTATGGCCGAGTGGAATCCATCGGCTGGGTGCTTCCCATCGACGACCACAGCTTCCGCATCTACACCGTGGGCCGCGTGAAGACGCCCGGCGACCTAGCCCGCGTGCGCTCGCGGCTGAACGGCAAGCTGTGGGAAGAACTGACCGAGGCCGAGCACCGCGCCTTCCCGGGCGACTACGAGGCACAGGTGAGCCAGGGTGCGATCACCGCGCATTCGGAAGAGCACCTGGCCAGCTCGGACCGCGGCATCGTCATGCTGCGCCGGCTGCTGCAGCGCCAGCTCGACGCGGTGCGCGAAGGCCGCGACCCGGCCGGCGTGAGCTTCGACCCCGCGACGCCGCCCGTGCATTTCGACGCCGGCAACTTCCTCGTGCGCGAATGAGCGCAGTCGCGGCGGGCGGGGGCCGGACCATCGCCGTGCGGGTGGAGCGCAAGACGGTCGAGGCCGAAGGCGTGGCCGGCTTCAGGCTGGTTTCGGCCGACGGCGCCCCGCTGCCGGCCTTCGCGCCCGGCGCGCACATCGACGTGGCGCTGCCCGGCGGACTGGTGCGCCAGTATTCGCTGTGCAACCTTCCGGCGCAGGACGGGCACTACGAGATCGGCGTGCTGCGCGACGCCGCCTCGCGCGGCGGTTCCCTTGCGATGCACGACGCGGTGCACGAGGGCGCGGTGCTGAACATCAGCCCGCCGCGCAATCACTTTCCGCTAGACGAAGGCGCAGCGCACAGCCTGCTGCTGGCCGGCGGCATCGGCGTGACGCCGCTGCTGTCGATGGCCACGCGGCTGGCGACGCTGGGCGCAGGCTTCGCGCTGCATTGCTGCAGCCGCACCGCTGCACGGGCGCCGTACCGGCGGCGGCTGGAGGCAAGTGCGTTCGCGGACAAGGTGTTCTTCCACCACGACGATGGCCCGCCGGCCCAACGGCTCGACCTGGCCGCGACCATCGGACCTCCGGCGCCCGGCAGGCACATCTATGTGTGCGGTCCGCAAGGCTTTCTGGACGCAGTGCGAGCCACCGCGCGCGAACTGCAATGGCCGGATGCACAGGTGCACTTCGAGTACTTCTCCGGCGTCGCGCTGACGACCGGCCCGCAGGACGAGTTCGAAGTCGAACTGCGCAGCTCCGGCCGCGTGGTGCGCGTGCCGGCCTCGCTGAGCGTCGTGGACGCGCTGGCGGCCGAAGGCATCGACATCCCGGTGTCTTGCGCGCAGGGCGTGTGCGGCACCTGCCTCACGCGCCTGCTCGAGGGTGAAGTCGAGCATCGCGACCTCTACCTCACGCCCGAGGAACAGGCCGCCAACGACCAGTTCCTGCCCTGCTGCTCGCGGGCCCGCTCAGCCCGGCTGGTGCTCGACCTGTAGCAGCTCGTACAGCACCATGCGCGTCTGCCGGCCGCGCAGCTCGGCCAACTCCTCGATGCGGCGCGTGGCGAGCCGGCCGCCCAGCCCTTCGAAGGTGGACTCGGAAATCAGCGTGCGCGTGCCCAGTTCCTTGTTGGCGCCCTCGATGCGGCTCGCCGCGTTGATCGCGTCGCCGATGGCGGTGTACGACAGGCGGTCGCTCGAGCCGAGCACGCCCGCGATCACGTGGCCGGTGTGGATGCCCACGCGCGTACGGAATTCCTGTAGGCCCTCGGCGCGCCATTTGTCGTTGAGCGCGTTCATCTCGGCATGCAGCTCGAGCGCCGCCAAGCACGCGCGGTACTCCGCGTCTTCGAGCTCCGTGGGTGCGCCCCACAGCACCATGATGCCGTCACCCATGAACTTGTCGATCACGCCGCCATGCCGCGCGAAGATGCCGGCGGCGAGGTTGAAGTACTCGGTCAATTGCCTCACGAGCACATCGGCCGGCATCGACTCCGAGATGCTGGTGAAGCCTTCGACGTCGGTGAACATCGCGGTGATGCGGCGCGGCGAGCCGCTGGGCCCCAGCGCGTGCCCTTCGGCCACGAGCTGCCGGATGATGTCCACCGGCACGAACTTGCTGAAGGCCTTGAGGCTGCGCGCCGACTCGTCCAGCGCCTGGTTGAGGTGCTGAATCTCCAGCACCCGACTGGGTTCGATCGGCAGGTTGTCGAGCTCCAGCCGCCCGATGCGGCGCGCGACGCGCGAGAGGTTCTCGATGGGCCCGGTCACCAGCTTCGACAGTCGCAGCGAAATGAACAGCGCCAGCCCGAGAAAGCTCACCGTCAGCAGCAGCGACCAGAGCACCGAGCGCTGCAGGCCGCCGAGCAGCAGGTCCTCGGGCTCCCAGCTCACGAGCTGCCAGCGGGTGTGCGGCAGGTGCGAGGTCTGCACGAGGTAGCGGCGCCCCTCGTGCTCGATGGAGAAGGCCATGTCGTCGGCGCCGCCAGCAGTGCTGGCCGCGAGCATGTGCGCGTGGATGGCGCCGAGCACGCCGCTTTCGGGCGACTCCAGCTTGCGCGCCGGCTCAGGGTGGTCGCTGCGCGCGATCACGTGGTGGTCGGAACTGAGCAGCGCGCTCTCGCCGCTGCCCAGCGCGCCGGAGACGCGCATCAGCCTCGACAGATGGCCCAGCGACACGTTGGCGTCGACCACGAGCCCGCGCTTGTGGCCTTCGTCGTCGACGCGCCCGGCCGGCCGTGCATGGCCGATGGCGAGTTCCTGCGCATCACTCATCAGGAAGGGCTGGGTCCACACGGGGCCCTTCGCCTTCATGGCCTCCACATACCAGGTGCGCTTCTCGGGATCGAAGTCGCTGCGGTAGGCCGAGATCGAGGTCGTCGCGAAGCGCTGCTTCGCATCGCCGCCCTCCAGATCGGGCGAATCCTTGTAGTGCCAGGTCTCGGTACTGAACTCGGGCCCGCGCAGTACCTGCCGAATGGCTGGCACCGGGTAGCGCACCGCCATCAGCACATGGCCATGGTCGGTGGCCACGTTGATGCTGTCGAGCTCGGGGGTCTGCTCCAGCATGGTCCAGAGCATCTCGGCGGTCTGCTCGCCGTCCTCGCCGCAGACATGGACGCTGGGCGAATCCGCTATGGAGCGGATGACGCCTTCCGTCTTGGCAAGGAAGGCGAGCACGTTGTCCTCCACGCGGTCGTGGTTGATCTTGTGCGCGCCCGTGCCCACCTTCGACACCAGCTTCTCGGCCGCCCAGTAGCCGAAAGCCACGAGCAGCAGCGATTGCACCAGCGCGACGGCGCAGATGATGGTGCCTACGTCGACCCTGAAGCGCCGCAGGCGGGTGTGCTGCGGAGGCTCGGACGACACATCCATCCGACCCGTACGCCGGAAATATTCTTTCATTCTTGAATCCCTCGTAGCGCTGCCAGATGCGCTATCGCGACAGCGATTCTTGCCCGCTGCCGGCGACCGCATCAGCAATGCCGGTCAAGACCTCACGGGCAATGGCAACCGCACTTTCGTTGTCGAAGATTGCCTTCGACAACCAAGCACGCGATGATCACATTGCAGGCGCCGGCCTGAAGGAGCGTAGTGCGAGGGGAATGGGGGCCACGACCAGCTTCTTGCTACCGAGGATCAGCAGATTCTTGCCATCGGGAGTCACACGCGTTCGCGGGCGATAGCACTCGTAGTCGGGATAACTGGCGCTCTGGCAGCCAGGCACTTCAGGCAAGGTGAAGCTTCCGATCTCCGGCAGCGTGAGTTGTGTGCCAGCCTTCATGCTTGTATCGAAGGCTCGAACAATGGGCAATGCCGAAGAGCCAGGTTCAACGGCATATTCCAGAACGTACGCGCGACGCCCGTCCGCAGACAACTGAGCGGCCCTGATACCGGTCGAGGGCTGAGGCAACCTGCCCACTGTTCCGAATGCCTTGTCGTAGACCGCGTCACCCCCCATGAGGAAGCGATTTCCGTTGTCGCTCACACTCGTCAGGTAATAGAAGAAGGTCAGTCCGATCGGGTTTGTCCGGAAGATCCCATCTTCCGCATCCATGTAGAGCATGGCTGGTGCGGGCGAGATGGAGGCCGACGGGGCCACCATCAGTCGTGCACCGTCACGAGACACTGCCAGGAAGGGCCCCCCGTGGCAACAACTGGGCAGTGGCTCCGAGAACTTGAGAGTCTTCAGGTCGAAGAATCCCAGGCCATGCCATGTCGTACCGCCCGTTGGCATCCATAGCTTGCCATCTTTGGTGATGGCAAGGCTCCCTTCCGTGACGTTACCTTCGTCCCCGACACCAAAGGTAGACAAGTGGCTGCTCTTCACGCTGAAAGTGGCCAGGTCAATCAGATGAACGTGATTGCTGGCATCGGTTGCGGCCAGAACGCTTGAATCCGGTGCCAATGCAATGTCACGCAAGCCGGGAATCGAAAGCGAGGAACTCGACCAGGAGACGCCATCCGAGCGAAACCGAACAATGGCGCTCAGTCCGACTGCCCAAAAAGTGCTTGAGTATGAGGCGTAGATATCGCCATGGACTGCGTCGTACACCATGGTTCTGGGAATACCGAAGCCACTGGTGTCCAACGTTGCGTAGGGCCGCGCATCACCGCCACGCATCGTCTGCTCGAACACCGCGGCGACGTCTGCGCCTCGCGTTTGCAGGGCGGCAATTCCCCCCTGCGAGTCTGCTTGAGCAATCCCCAGTCCTTCGGACTGAGGGTCCGCCTTCGAATTTGTGCCCTGATTCGTGGCAAGAGCACTGGTCGGCGGCGAGGACAGCGACGAGCCACCAGTCAAGTCGGCGGAACCTCCTCCGCTGCCCCCACAAGAGACCAACGCAGCCGTCAGCAACGCCAGGCTCACCCTCCAGATAGGCTCTCCCATTCCGCACCCCTCACATTCATTGTGAAAATTCTTGTCGACGGTGACTCTTCATGCGCCAAAGCGATCATGCCGCCCATCGTTGGTGCCGCGTATTCTGCATGATGGACTTCCTAAACGCGTACTTTCCTGTCAATACGGGAACATTCGCAACACATCCGCGTGGGTTCCCGCGGTTCTTCTTCGGAGTGCAGTGCTGCACTGCAACACTCAAGAAGAAGATGAGGCGCGAACCACACGTCCGGGCTCAAAAAGTTCTCGCTAATGGGCTCTGGCCGCAGAAAGCGTAAAATTTCCGCTCGCTAGGGGTGCTGAGCCGGTTTCACGGCTTCGCTGAGAAAGTCCCTTTGAACCTGATTGAGGTAATCCTCGCGCAGGGAAGCTGGTCCGGTGGCCTCTCACGCCTTCTCGCGTGAAAGCCGCGCCACTGGGGCCTCGCCCACCTGCCAAACCTTTTGCACTGGAGCAAACGGATGGCACATGACAACAACGACAGCGCCGGCAGCGCAGCCGTCTCCAACGAAGCGCTGACGCCGCTTTCCGCCTCGCAGCGAGTATTTGGCTGGCACGACCACGCCTCGCTCTGGTTCAGCCTCGGCGTGGGCCTGCTGGTGATGCAGATCGGAGCCTATCTCGTGCCGGCGGTGGGCACGCGCGACGCGGCGATTGCGATCGTGCTCGGCTCATGCATCGGCACGGGCCTGCTGGCCTGGACGGCACGGTTGGGCTGCCAGAGCGGCCTGGCGAGCGCAGGCCTGATGCATGCCACCTACGGCAGCGCCTTCGCGCGGCTGCCGGTGCTGCTCAACATCGTGCAGCTGGTGGGCTGGACCACTTTCGAGCTCGTCGTGATGCGCGAAGGCACCCAGGCCATCGGCCAGACGATCGTGGGCCCGGCACTGGGCGACTTCTGGGGCGGCGTGCTGACCACGCTGCTGTGGGGCGCGGTGCTGCTGGCACTGCTCGCGGGCTCGATGGTGAAGCTGGTGCGGCGCTTCGTGAGCCGTTTCGGCCTCCCGCTGGTGGTGCTTTCGCTGCTCTGGCTCACGTGGCAGTTCGCGACGCAGTTGCAGGCCAAGGGGCTGGATGCCTTCTGGGCACGCCCGGGCGACGGCACGATGGGCATGTTCAGCGCGCTCGACCTGGTGATCGCGATGCCGGTGTCGTGGCTGCCGCTGGTCGCCGATTACGCTCGGCACGGCAAGCGCAGCACTGGCGGGCTCGGCGGCGCGTTCGGCGGTACATGGATCGGCTATGCGGTGGCGAACGTCTGGTGCTACGCGCTGGGCGTGATGGTGGTGAGCGTGGCCGAGCCGGGCACGGGCCTCGTCACCGCGCTGCTGCTGGCACAGGGCGGCCTCGTGGCGCTGGGACTGATCCTGATCGACGAGCTCGACAACGCGTATGGCGACGTCTACTCGGGCTCGGTCTCCACGCACAGCCTGCTGCCGCGCTGGAGCGTGAAGCGTTGGGGGCTGTTGCTTGCGGCGCTGTGCATCGCACTGGCTCTGGTGCTGCCGATGCACACGCTGGAGCCCTTCCTGCTGCTGTTGAGTTCGGTGTTCGTGCCACTGTACGGCGTGATCATCGGCCGGCTCGGCAGCGGCGAGGCGGTGTCGCCGCAAGGCGCGCGGCGCAAGATCGACTTCGGCGCGGCGCTGATCTGGGTCGCGGGCATCGCGGCCTACCACGCGCTCGCGAAGTGGGCGCCGCAATTCGGCTCCGCGCTGCCGACGCTGGCCGCGACCTTCGTGCTCGCCTGGCTCAGCCGGCCTTCAGCGCAACGCGGTGCGTCGGCACTGGCGCAAAGCCGTGGTTGAGGGGGCCATGACCCGCGCCGATCTTCACGTTCGCACCCGCGGCCATCGCGCCGAGGATGTAGGCGCGCGCCCGTTCGACCGCTTCGGGCAGCGTCGCGCCCAATGCGAGGTGCGCGGCAATGGCGGACGACAGCGTGCAGCCCGTGCCGTGCAGGTTGCGGCTCTCTATGCGGGCGGAAGCCAGCCGCGTGCGCTCGCCACTGGCCTGCAGCAGCACATCGACCACTTCGTTGCCCGGCAGGTGGCCGCCCTTGAGCAGCACGGCCTTCGCGCCGAGCGCAAGCAGTTCGTCGGCAGCGCCGTCGAGCGCATCGATGCCTTCGATGGCATGGCCGACCAGCAAGGCCGCTTCGTCGAGATTGGGCGTGACGACCACGGCACGCGGGAACAGCTCTCGCACCAGCACCTGCACCGTCTCGGCCGCGATCAGGCGGTCGCCGCTGGTGGCGACCATCACGGGGTCGAGCACCACGTTCTTCAGCTGGTAGCGGTCGATGGCCCAGGCCACCACCTCGACCACCTCGGGCGCATGCAGCATGCCGAGCTTGACGGCGTCGACGCCGATGTCTTCGACCACGGCCTGGATCTGCGCCTTGAGGAAGTCGGACGGCACCCCGTGGATGCCCGAGACGCCCAGCGTGTTCTGTGCGGTGAGCGCGGTGATGGCCGTCATGCCGTAGCAGCCCAGGGCGGCGAAGGTCTTGAGATCGGCCTGGATGCCGGCGCCGCCGCCGCTGTCGGAACCGGCGATGGAAAGCACGCGTGCGTAGCGCTGGGTGGGCTCTTGGGTGATGCCTTGGGTCATGCCGAAAATTATCGGCGACGCGAAGGAGCCTCTGCATGAGCCTTCCTTTCGACTCTGTCGCGATCCTCGGTGCCGGTCTCATGGGACGGCTGCTTGCCGTCACGCTGGCGCGGGCTGGCTGCAAGGTCGACCTGTTCGAGGCTGGCAGCCGCGAGGCCGAAGGCGCGGCGGCGCGCGTGGCCGCCGCCATGCTCGCGCCGCTGGCCGAATCGGCAGTGGCACCGGTGTCGGTGGTGCGCATGGGGCAGCATGCGCTGTCGCGCTGGCCGAGCCTGCTCGCGCCGCTGGCGCAGCCCGTGTTCTTCCAGCGCGAAGGCACGCTGGTGCTCTGGCATCGACAGGACGCCGCGGAGGCGGCGCGGCTCGCGCGCGTGCTCGCGAACACGGGCCAGCAGGTGCCCGAGTTGGAGCCGATGCAATCCATCGACGCGCGTGCGATCGCCACGCTGGAGCCCTCTTTGGGACAGCGCTTCGCGCAAGGCCTTTTCCTTCCGGGCGAAGGTCAGCTCGACAACCGCGCGCTGCTGGCATCGCTGCTCGCCACGCTCGAGGCCAGCCCTCGCGTCACGCTTCACTGGCAATCGCCGCGTGCGCCTGCGGACTTCTCGCCCGGCACGAACGGCCAGCCCGACTGGGTGATCGACTGCCGCGGCCTCGGTGCCCGTCCCCAGTGGAATGCACTGCGCGGCGTGCGCGGCGAGGTGATCCGCGTGCATGCGCCCGAAGTCACGCTGCAGCGCCCCACCCGCCTCGTGCATCCGCGCTACCCGCTCTACATCGCCCCCAAGCCCGGCAACCTGTTCGTGATCGGCGCGACCGAGATCGAGTCGGACGACATGTCGCCGGCCAGCGTGCGCTCCACGCTCGAACTGCTGAGCGCCGCGTATGCCGTGCACAGCGGCTTCGCCGAGGCGCGCATCGTCGAGATCGCGACGCAGTGCCGGCCCACGCTGCCCGACAACCTCCCTGCCCTGCGCCTGCCGCAGCCGCGCGTGCTGCAGATCAACGGGCTCTACCGGCACGGTTTCATGATCGCGCCCGCGATGCTCGACGCCGCGATGGAGCTGCTCTCGCAGGGCCACTCGCCGCTTGCAGAGAGCTTCGGCATGGAGATCTCCGACACATGACGATGAACATCCTGATCAACGACAAGCCCTTCACCCTGCCCGACCAGGCGACGCTGACCGACGCGCTGGCCGCGCTGGAAGCCACGCCGCCCTTCGCGGTGGCCGTGAACCGCGAATTCGTGCCGCGCTCGGCGTACGCCGCGCGCACGCTGCAACCCGAAGACCGCGTCGAGGTGATCCGCCCCGTGACGGGCGGCTGAACGAAGGAGACAAGAGAAATGACGACCACGAACGACCCATTGGTGCTCTACGGCGAGACCTTCCACAGCCGGCTGCTGCTGGGCACCGCGCGCTATCCCTCGCCCGACCTGCTGGAAGCCGCCGTCAAGCGTGCGAAGCCCGCGATGCTGACCGCCTCGCTGCGCCGGCAGACGGCCAGTCAGGGTTCGGGCAACAGCGAGCTCGGCAACGGCTTCTGGGAGCTCCTGCGCAAGCTCGCCGTGCCGGTGCTGCCCAACACCGCCGGCTGCCACAGCGTGCAGGAGGTGGTCGCCACCGCGCAGATGGCGCGCGAGCTGTTCGACACGCCGTGGATCAAGCTGGAGCTGATCGGCGACGACTACACGCTGCAGCCCGACACGCTGAACCTGGTCGATGCGGCGTCGCAGCTGATCCGCGAAGGCTTCAAGGTGCTGCCCTACTGCACCGAGGACCTGGTGCTGTGCCAGCGGCTGGTCGATGTCGGTTGCCAGGCGGTGATGCCTTGGGCCGCGCCCATCGGTACCGGCCGCGGGCCGGTCAACCCATACGCGCTGCAGGTGCTGCGCGACCGGCTGAAGGTGCCGATGCTGGTGGACGCGGGCCTGGGCCTGCCCTCGCATGCCTGCCAGGTGATGGAGTGGGGATACGACGGCGTGCTGCTGAACACGGCCGTCGCGCTGGCGCAGGACCCGGTCGCGATGGCCGGCGCCTTTGCCGACGCGGTTCAGGCCGGGCGCAGCGCACACCGCGCCGGCGCCATGGCCGCGCAAGAGGCAGCGCAGCCCAGCACGCCGGTGCTGGGCACGCCTTTCTGGCATCACGAATCATGAGCACGGCACTCGATTCCAGCGCCGTCGCGCAGGCCATCGTCGCGGCGCACGGATTGCGCTTCGGTGCCATCACGTCCGCGCCCGTGAGCGCACCGAGCTTTTCCTCGGACGACCCCGTGTACCGCGGCGCCAAGCGAGCCTGCTCCGCGCTCGGCTTCATCGAGATCGACGCCGAATGCCTGGCGCATGCCTGGCGCGCCCAGACGCAACGCCTGAGCAGCTTCGATGCCGCCCTGTGGCCCGACGCGCCCGAAGACTTCGGCATGCGCCCCTTTCCTCCTGCCGCTCGCGACGACGCGTTTCCGCCTTGCCGCGAACGGTTGGGCCTCTATGCCGTGCTGCCCGATGCGCAATGGGTAGGCCGCATGGCGCGCGCGGGCGTGCCGACGGTGCAGCTGCGCTTCAAGTCGGACGACAGCGCGGCCGTCGAGCGCGAGGTGCAGGCGGCCGTCGAGGCGGTGCAAGGTACCGGCGCGCTGCTCTTCATCAACGATCACTGGCGGGTCGCCATCGCGGCCGGCGCCTATGGCATCCATCTCGGCCAGGAAGACCTCGACGCGCTCTCGCCGGATGAACTGGCGCAACTGCGCGCCTCCGGCCTGCGCCTGGGCGTCAGCACGCACGGCTATGCGGAGATGGTTCGCGCCGACAAGGTGAGCCCGAGCTACATCGCCATGGGCGCCGTGTACCCGACCACGCTCAAGAAGATGGCGACAGCGCCGCAGGGCGTAGCGCGGCTCGGCGCCTATGCGCGGCTGCTGCGCGGCTATCCGCAGGTCGGCATCGGCGGCATCGACGCGGTGCGGCTGCCGGAGGTGCTGGCCACGGGCGTGGGCTCCGTCGCCGTGGTGCGCGCGCTGGTCGCGGCCGATGACCCCGAGGCCACGGCCGCGCAATGGATCACTGCCATCGATGGCGCCGTCGCCGGCAAATGAACAGAATGAAAAAGACCGAGTTCCCTTCCCTCTCCTCCAGCCGGCATCGGCTCTCGCCCGTCTCGCGTGCCCTGGCCGTTGTTCTCTTCGGCGCGACGTGTGCCGCGCATGCGCAACAGCAATCCGCGCTGCCGGAAATCACCGTCAGCGAGGGCACGGCCGCACCGCAGGCCGACGTGAGCGGCTTCGGCGACGTGCCGCTGCGCGAGCTGCCGATCTCAGCCACGGTAATCGACAGCCAGCAGCTGCAGGCCAGCGGCGCGCGCCGGCTAGCCGACCTCACGCAGTTCGACTCATCGGTGACCGACGCGTACAACTCGGCAGGCTACTGGGACTACCTCACGGTGCGCGGCTTCGTGCTCGACAACCGCTTCAACTACCGGCGCGAAGGCCTGCCGATCAGTGCGGAGACCTCGATTCCGCTCGACAACAAGGAACGCGTCGAGATCCTGCGCGGCACCAGCGGCATACAGGCCGGAACCAGCGCGCCGGGCGGGCTGGTCAACTATGTCGTGAAGCGGCCCACCGAGCAGGACCTGCGCACGGTGCGCATCGAGACCACGAGCCGCGGCAGCGTGCTCGGCGCCGTCGACCTTGGCGGGCGCTTCGGCGAGAACCGCCAGTTCGGCTACCGGCTCAACGTGGCGAGCGAAAACCTCAAGCCGCTGACGCACAACCTCGACGGCAACCGCAACCTGTTCTCGCTCGCGGCCGACTGGCGCATCACGCGCGACTCGGTGCTGGAGTTCGAGATCGAGCAGAGCCGCAAGACGCAGCCGAGCCAGAACGGCTACAGCCTGCTGGGCAGCGTGTTGCCAGCGCCGGTCGATCCGCGCATGAACCTCAACAACCAGCCGTGGTCGCAGCCTTCGGTGTTCAAGGCGCTGACGGGCACGGTGCGCTTCAGCCAGGCGCTGAACGCCGACTGGCGCTGGAGCGCGCAGATCGGCCAGCAGCGCCTGAAGACCGACGACCGCCTGGCCTACGCCTTCGGCTGCGGCGCCGAGGGCAACTACGACCGCTACTGCTCCGACGGCACCTTCGACGTCTACGACTTCCGCAGCGAGAACGAGCGCCGCACGCAGACGGCGGGCAGCATCAACCTCAAGGGCAACGTGACGACGGGCAGCGTTCGGCACGAGCTCGGCTTCGGCCTGCTGCAGAGCCGCGTGCGCAATCGCTTCGACAACCAGGCCTACAACTACGCGGGCACCGGCAACATCTGGGGCACGGCCATCGTGCCACCGGCCCCCGACGCCACCACACCGCAGACCAACCGGGACGAACGCTCGACCGAGTTCTCGGTGCAGGACGCGATCCGCTGGAACGACCGCTTCACCACCTGGCTCGGCGCGCGCCACACGCGACTGGACCGCAGCAGCATCGGCAACGACGGCTCGAATCCGACGGGCTACAAGCAGAGCGTGACCACGCCCTGGATCGCGGCCAGCTACGCCATCCAGCCGGGGCTTCTGGCCTACGCGAGCTGGGGCCGTGGTGTCGAGTCTCAGGTGGTGCCGAACAGGATCTCGCAATACAGCAACGCCGGACAGGCATTGCCCGCACTGCGCTCGCGACAATGGGAGCTCGGCATCAAGGGCGGCAACGACGCCTTCAACTGGCAGCTCGCGTGGTTCGACATCTCGCGGCCGCTGACCAACATGGACCTGTGCAGCGGCTTGTGCGAGGTGCGCAACGACGGCAAGGCGGTGCATCGCGGCCTCGAGGCCGGCGCGCAATGGAGCCAGGGTCCGTGGCGCATCGGCGGCGGCGTGACGCTGATCGATGCCAAGCGGCGCGGCAGCACGGCGAATCCGGCGCTCAATGGACAGTCGCCCACCAATGTGCCGAAGCAGGTGCTGCGCGCGCAGACGGCCTATCGCTTCGCGTCGGTGCCGGGCCTCGAGGTGGCGGGCCAGCTCTCGTACGAGGGCCGCCGCAACGTGCTGCCCGATGGCTCGATCACACTGCCTTCATGGACGCGCGTGGATGCGGTGCTGCGCTACGACACGAAGCTGCGCGGTGCGAACGCGAGCTGGACGCTGTCGGTCGACAACCTGTTCGACCGCCGCTACTGGAAGGAATCGCCCTATCAGTTCGGGCATGTCTACCTGCTCCCCGGTGCGCCGCGCACGCTGCGCCTTGGCCTGACCGTCGCACTTTGAATGTGCAGTCGGGAAGTGGCGAAAAATAACGCTATAATCTAAGGCTTGTTCCTCGATAGCTCAGTCGGTAGAGCGCCGGACTGTTAATCCGTAGGTCCCTGGTTCGAGCCCAGGTCGAGGAGCCACTAAAAAGCCGCAAGGCCTCTGGATGCCCCGCTACTCGCAAAGTAGCGGGGCATTTCATTTGCGGTGGCGTTCGGGGTTTGTTGCGATCAATCGTCGCATCGATGCAAAAAATGCAGTCGAACGGCCAGGAACGGCAAATCCATTGCATATAATTTAAGGCTTGTTCCTCGATAGCTCAGTCGGTAGAGCGCCGGACTGTTAATCCGTAGGTCCCTGGTTCGAGCCCAGGTCGAGGAGCCACCATCAAGCCGCAAGGCCTCTGAAGAGCCCGCTGTCTTTCCGGACAGCGGGCTTTTTCTTTGGTCGGCTGTCAGGCGATGTGAGCAAAGTCGGCTAAGTGCCCTTCGCATGAAAGGCGCACACTCGCGCGCATGGAAAGCAGCCGACGCATCGAGCAGGACTACCGCGCCCGCGTGGCGCGCGCCGTCGCGGCGATCGTTGCCGACCCGATGGCCGAGCACCGACTCGAAGACCTCGCCCGGCTCGCGCACTTCTCGCCCTTCCACTTCCACCGTGTCTACGCGAGCGTGGCCGGGGAAACGGTGGCCGCCACGGTCCGCCGTGTGCGTCTGGCACTCGCCACCCGATTGCTTGAAGCCGGCGACCAGAGCATCACGCAGGTCGCGCTGGCGGTGGGCTACGAAAGCCCGCAAGCCTTCACTCGCGCCTTCGGCCAGTTCACCGGGCAGTCGCCGCGCGCCTTCCAGCAGAAGATGGTTCGGGCGATCCTCGATGTCGATGCGCCGCCGCAACCCGATGAGAGCATCGCCGCACCGGCCGTGCGGATCGTCGAGTACCCGACGCGAAGGCTGCGCGCCTTGCGACACCAGGGGCCGTTCTCGACCATTCCGCACACCCATCGGCGGCTGCGCCAGCATGCAGGCACGGCCCGCATCTCGGACCGTTGGGGCGCCTCCTTCGGCGAGCCCGAGGGCAGCGTCGGCTTCCGGTACTACGCCGCGGTCGACTCCCCCGATCCCTGGCCGGACATCGCCGAGGTCGAGATGATCGACCTCCCCGGCGGCTGCTACGCAGCGCATCGCCTGGCCGGCCCCTACTCGCAGATCAACGCTGCCGTGCGCGCCCTCTACATCCGATGGCTGCCCGCAAGTGGCTACGAGCCGGACGACCGGCCCACGCTGGAGCACTATCTGAATTCGCCGAGGCAGGTCTCGCAGGCCGAGCTGCGCACCGATCTGCTGATTCCCATCCGACGCACGAGCGCGTCATGAGCAAGGCTAGCGCGGCTGGAACGCGATGAGCCCCATGCCAGCGAGGCACACCGCAACACCCGCCACGTCCCACGCCGTCGGCCTGATGCCGTCCACCGCCCAGAGCCACGCGATCGCGACGCCGATGTACACGCCGCCGTACGCGGCATAGACGCGCCCCGCAGCCGTCTCGTGCAGCGTGAGCAGCCACGCGAACAGGGCGAGGCTGATTGCCGCGGGCACCAGCAGCCATGCGGAGCGATCCTGCTTGAGCCAGAGATACGGCAGGTAGCAACCGACGATTTCCGCGAGCGCCGTCGCGACGTAGAGAAGAAAGGTCCGCATTGGTGGATTGTGCTGTCCGCGTCGCGCTTACCGGCAGGGCACGTGAGGCCTTTGCTTGATGGTCCCATGGTGCATCCCTACACTCGCGCCCATGGCCCGTTCGTTCCACTCCCGCAAACACGCTGCGCTCGACGCAGCGCGTGCCGGCGATGTCGCGACCACGGCGGCGACCATGGCGGCCTACCGACGCACCTCCGCACTTTCCTGAGCCCGGCGGTCCGCTACCCTTCTTCTTGATGCGCGAACCATTGACCGCCGGGCACCCGCCGCGCGGCCGCGACGCTGTTCTTCGTTCCTTCCCTCATTCATTCAAGGAAGGAAACGGCGCCGCATTCAACTGGAGTGCTTCATTCATGCTCGCAACCATTCACGGGGAGCGCACGCTCACCGAACTCGACTTCGTCCGCCTGGAAAAACTGGCGGACCACCAGCCCCCGCCCGCGCTGGCCGAGCTGCTCGACGCGGCGGACGTGCTGCCGTCGCGCGAGATCCCTTCCGACCTCGTGACGATGAACTCCCAGGTCGAGATCGAAGACCCGGTGACGAACGAACGACAGCAGATCACCCTCTGCTACCCCGGCGACTCGCAGCCGGGCGCCGGCTTCGTCTCGGTGCTGTCGCCGGTCGGCATCGGCCTGCTGGGCGTGAAGACCGGTGCGCTCGCCCGCTGGCGGATGCCCAACGGCGTCGAGCGCTCGGCGCGCGTGGTGGCGGTGCTCTTTCAGCCCGAGGCCAGCGGCGACTACACGCGCTGACGTCGAGCGAGCATGTCGCTCAGTGCTTGATCACCGCGTTGGTGCGGTCCTTGGCGCTGTCGATGGTCGCGCTCACGGAGCTCGTGTTGACCGCCAGGGCCACCAGGATAGACCCGACGAAAGCCGGGTCGGCCGCACCGCTGAAGTTCGAAGCGCCTGCAATCGCCAGGGCCTGCTGCACCTGCTGGCGGGTCAGTTCCGCGGCTGCTTCTCCAACGATGTTCTTCTTGGTTGCCATCTGAAACTCCTCGAAGTGAAGGCCCGACTGTAACTTTCGGGACAGCGCTCCCGCGGCCTTTTCCCTCCGGCGCCTGCCGCACGGACACGGCGGTTGTTTCGGCATGTTCCGAAAAGTATCCAGAGTAATAGAATCGCCCCGCTCCTCCCGCCCGTCCCCAAGCGCAGCGCGCCTGCCCGACGTCGCGGCCGGGGCGATCGAGGACACGGCCTGCCGCGGCCCGCACCTCCCCCACTTCGGACTCCGGTCGAGACACCACCCCGCGCGGTGAAAAACGAACGACCGGGCCACGCGTGAATGCACATGACTTTCGGCACTGGTGTGCCGGATTCTCGGGTCGTATCGTCGCGCGGTCGCCGGCGGCGCGTCGAATCGGGAGGTCGTACAGGCCAAGGCAGATCCATCTTCGATCTTGACAAGTGACGTCCGCAACGGGCGCCGCATTCTTTTCACTTGACAGATCGGGACATGGCTTTTTCTAAACTCTCTCTCGCAAGCGCACTCGCCGGCCTGCTGGCCCTTTCGGGCTGCCAGACCATGGACATGCAAATGGGCAGCCAGTCGGCCAAGACCGTGGCCACCGGCAGTGCCGCCGGCGCCGCGACCTCCGGCGAAAGCAGCCAGCTCGAGCGCTGCGATTCGCCGCTGGGCACGGTCTCGCTGATCGAGAACGTGAACGCCGGCTGGTACACCATCCTCACCGGCGAATACAAGCTGCCTCCCACGGCCAACCTGCTGCGCCTGCTGGTGCAGCAGTCGAACTGCTTCGTGGTGGTCGAGCGCAGCGCCGCCGGCATGAACGCGATGACGCGTGAACGCGCGCTGATGCAGTCGGGCGAAATGCGCGGCGGCAGCAACTTCGGCCGCGGCCAGATGGTGGCCTCCGACTACGGCCTGTCGCCCGAGATCGTCTTCAGCAACAGCGACGCCGGCGGCATCGGCGGTGCACTCGGCGGCCTGGTGGGTGGCGGCCGCGGCCGCGCCATCGCCAACCTCGGCGCGAGCCTGCAGACCAAGGAAGCCAGCGCGCTCCTGACCCTGATCGACAACCGCTCGGGCGTGCAGGTCGCGGCCGCCGAAGGCAGCGCCTCCAAGACCGACTTCGCGGGCTTCGCCGGCCTTGGCGGCCTCTCCGCCGCCGGCGGCATCGGTGGCTACACCCGCACGCCGCAGGGCAAGGTGATTGCCGCGGCCTTCATGGACGCCTTCAACCAGATGGTCCGCTCGCTGCGCAACTACAAGGCGCAGACGGTTCGCGGCCAGGGCCTCGGCGGCGGCGGCCGTCTCGGCGTGGACGGCGGCGCCGCTCCCTCGCAGACCTCGGCGCCCGGCGCGGCGCCCGCAACCCGCCGCCGCAAGTAAGGCCGGCAACAGGCGCGCGGCCCGACCCGCCTCGCTCAGAGGTAGCGCGTCTCGGCCGGCGCCTCGAACCAGTTGTTGTTGCGCCCGTCCATGTACCGGACGGGTGCCGTCGACAGTTCCTCCAGCGTCACGTCGTCCAGGCAGTTCACCGCGACGCTCACGTAGGCGCCACCGATCTCCGGCACGTTGCCGCGCCCGAACGAGCGCACGCCGCAACTCCTGCAGAAAAGCCATTCGGTGCTGTGCGAGTTGAACTGGTACAGCGACAGATCCTCATCCCCCGACAGCAGCGTGAACGCCTCCGGCTTCACGATCGCGCCCCACGCGCGGGTCTTGGTGCAGATCGAGCAATTGCACTTGCCCGTGCCCTCGGCGAGGTCGATGAGGGCCTGGAAGCGGACCTTGCCGCAATGGCAGCTGCCGTTGTACGTCTTCTTCATGGGTCGGTGTCCTGTGTTCCGCGGTGCGGAGGTGGTTGAGAGAAGCCTCGAGATTACGCCCCATTGCGGACAGATCCTGTCCTCGATTGCAGGCATGATGCGCCCATGCTGTCCGCTTCCGCACGCCTGATCCGGCTTCTTTCCCTGTTCCAGGCACAACGCTCCTGGACGGGTGCCGACCTAGCCGGCCGGCTCGAGATCACCGAGCGCACCCTGCGCCGCGACGTCGACCGCCTGCGCAGCCTGGGCTACACGGTCGACTCCACCTCGGGCGTGGCCGGCGGCTACCGGCTGGGCGCGGGCACGGCCCTGCCTCCACTGCTGCTGGAAGACGAGGAAGCCATCGCCGTCGCGCTCGGCCTCGGCAACCCCGTCGGCGCCTCGGGCGACATCGAGAACGCCTCCATGCGCGCGCTGGCCAAGCTCGAGCAGCTGATGCCGCCCCGCCTGCGCCGCCGGCTCGACAGCGTCCGCTCCTCGGTGGTGCCGGTGATGCACGACAAGTCGCCCGTGCGCCTGAAGGCCGTGTCCTTCCTCGCCGAAGCCTGCACCGACCGGCTCGAGCTGCGCTTCGGCTACCGCGATCACCACGACGCCGTCACAGAGCGCACGGCGCAACCACATCGCGTGGTGCAGACGGGCCGGCGCTGGTACCTGCTGGCGTGGGACGTGGCGCGCGAGGACTGGCGCACGTTCCGCCTCGACCGCATCGTCGAGCCCATGCCCACCGGCGAGCGCTTCACGCCGCGCCGCCTGCCGCACGGTGACGTGGCGGCCTACATGGAGCATGCGCTGAAGGTGTCGCCCTACCTGCACCATGCGCAGATCGTGGTGCATGCGCCCGTCAAGGCCCTGGAGCCCTACCTCGGCTGGGTCGGCGGCACGCCGCAGGCCGTTGGCGACGGCGCCACGCGCATCGCCACCGCGGCCAATTCGCTCGACGCGCTGGCCGTGTGGCTCGGCTGCCTGCCGCACGACTTCGAGGTCGAGTCGCCGCCGGAATTGGTGGAACATCTCTCGCTCGTGGCTGGGCGGCTCGGCAAGGCCGCATCCCGTACGCATCCCGTGCATACCCGATAGGCCACCGAAAGCGGTAGGCCGCCTCCCCCGTATATAGGATAGGCAGCAAACGGGCCTCCCCCTACCCTCTGCGACATCAGCAACCCAGGCCTTTCTCCCCATGCGCCTCGTCACCACGTCATGCATGAGCGCATGCAGCTTCTTTCCGGGCCCGGTCCACGCATGACCGCGGAAACACAGGTCGCCCTCGTCGAAGACGACACCGGCATGCGCGAACGCATCTCGCGCGTGGTCGATGCAGACCCCTCCCTGAGCCTGGCCTACAGCGCCTCCAACGCCAGCGACATCCTGCGCTGGCTGGTCGACAACCCGGTCGACGTGCTGCTTGTCGATCTCGGCCTGCCCGACCGCCCCGGCCTCCAGGTGATCAGCCAGTGCCGCAACATGCAGCCGGCCTGCGCGGTGATGGTGCTGTCGATCTTCGGAGACGAGGCCAACATGGTCCAGGCCTTCGAGGCCGGCGCCAGCGGCTACCTGCTGAAGGACGGCACCGAGGCCGACCTCGCCACCCACATCCGCCACTTGCGCGCCGGCGGCTCGCCGATGTCGCCGGTGATCGCGCGCAAGCTGCTGCGCCGCTGGCAGGCGCATTCGGGCGGCGCGCCCAAGGAGCAGTCCGCGGCCAAGGCGGCCGGCGCCGCGACGGTCGTGCCCGAGCGCCTGTCGCCTCGCGAGTTCGAGGTGCTCGACCTGGTCTCTCGTGGTTTCACCTATGTCGAAGTCGGAGTGCAGATGGGAGTCTCGGCCTCGACTGTCCAAACCCATATCCGCAATATCTACGGCAAGCTGGATGTGCACAACAAATCGGAAGCTGTGTTCGAGGCCCGCAACCTCGGCTGGCTTCCCTAGCGTGACCGCCGGCGGCCTCTGCCGCCTGCTGCTCGCCGCCCTGTGCCTGTGGCTCGTCCTGGCGTCGGCGGCCCCTCGCGCCGACGCCGCGGAAGCACCCGACGCCTTCGACGTTCCCTCGGCCGAAGCAGTGCTCGAACCCGACGGCCTGCCGATGCAGACGCGCCGGGTGGAGCTCCCCTTCCGCTGGGATCACGAGTTCCCCGGCCGCGGCGGCAAGGCGACCTACCGCATCGAGCTGCCGGCCAGCGCGGTGCCGGCCGGCAAGCCCGCGGCCCTGCTGCTCTCGGGCGCGGGCAACCAGGTGGCGATCTCGTTCAACGACGCCCTGGTGGCCAGCTACGGCACCCTGGGCGTGCCGAACTACGACGCCTCCAAGAGCAACCTGCTGGTGCCGGTGCCGGCCGTGCTGCACCAGCACGGCCAGCCGCAATCGCTGGTCGTGCGCACCACCATCCAGCGACAGCGCGGCGCGGGGCTGGCCAGCATCCACTACGGCCCGGAGGCCTCGCTGGCGGCGGTCTACCGTGCGCGGCAGAACTGGCGCAACACCTCGGCCATCGTCTACGCCGTGAGCCTGCTGCTGATGGGCGGCATCGCCGGCGGGCTCTGGCTGCGCCAGCGCGACGCGCTCTATGGCTGCTTCGCGCTCGCCGCGCTGTCGGGCGTGGCGCGCAACCTCGACCGCGTGTGGCCCGACGTGGCGGTTCCCTGGCCACTGTGGGGCGCCATCGTGGCGGTCTGCTATGCCTGCCACATCGGGCTGATCGCGCGCTTCGTGCTGCTGGTGCTGGAGCGCAATCCGCCGTGGCTGGTGCGCTCGATCTATGCCGCGCTCGCGCTGTCGGTCACGCTGGCCTGCGCCTCCTTCGCCTTCGCGCAGCCGCTGCTGTGGACCGGCGGCCTCGTCATCCTGCAGTGCATCAGCATCATCTGCCTGCCCTACGTGGTGTACGGGGCGCTGGTGGACCGGCGGCGCATCGCGGGCGTGCTGATGGCCGCGGGCACGCTGGCCATCCTGGCCGGCGCGCACGACCTGCTGCTGGTGCGCATGGGCCTCTTCGGCGGCGCCTACTACACGCTGACGGCGCACGCGATGTTCTTCTTCGTGATGATCCTGGCGGGCCTAGTGGTCGAGCGCTACAGCCGTACCGTGGCCGACTACCGCGCGCTCAACGCCAACCTCGCCGCCCGCGTGGCCGAGCGCGAGGACCAGCTGCGCGGCGCCTTCGAGACCGTGCGCCAGCAGCAGCAGGAACAGGCCGTGCTGCTGGAGCGCCAGCGCATCATGCGGGAGATCCACGACGGCGTGGGATCGCAGCTTGTGGGCCTGCTCAACGTGGTGACGCAGGCCAGGCCCGACCGCACGGTGATCGAGGAGCACGTGAAGCTCGCGCTCGACGAGATGCGCATGGCTGTCGACTCGCTGCAGCCCACGCACGACGACCTGGCCACCGTGCTGGCCACGCTGCGCTACCGGCTGCAGCCGCGGCTCGACGCGGCCGGCATCGAGCTGGTGTGGGACGTGGAAGTAATTCCGCAGCTGGAGCCCTTCGCCGCGCAGGCGGCCCTGCAGCTGCAGCGCATCCTGCTAGAAGCCTTCACCAACGTGCTGAAGCACGCGGGCGCCACGCGCATCGTGATGCACGCGAGCTGGCACGGGGAAGAAACGCCCACGCTGGTGCGCATCATGCTCACCGACAACGGGCGTGGCCTGCCTTCGGCGCCCGCGAACGGCGGACGCACGGGGCACGGCATCGCCAACATGCGCGCACGCGCCCAGTCCATCGGCGCGCGGCTGCAGATCGAGACAGTGAACGCGACGGCCGGCGGCACGCGCATGCAGCTCGACTGGCCCTGCGCGCCGGCCTGAAGCACGGCCCGTTCAGCGCAAGGCGAAAGCCAGCGTCACGGCTCCCAGCGCCAGCAGGCCCAGGCCTGCGATGAAGACCATCTCGCCCCAGGCCTCCAACCGCGCGCCCGACCTGCGCGAGCGCATCGAGATGAAAGACAGCAGCGCGCTGGCCAGGAAGACCAGCGCATCCACTGCGAGCAGGCGGTCGATCAAGAGCCGCATGTCGTCGCGCGGCCCGAGGTGCCCGATGGACATCACCGTCATGCACACGCCGATCATGGTGGCCGACGTGGGCAGAATGTGCGCCGAGAGGCCCTGGGCTGGCGACGTCATGCCTGTCTGAAGGCGGGATCAGCCGATGCGGACCGGCACGAAGATCTTGTCTTCGCCACGCTGGATCAGCAGAGCCACCGACTTGTTGCTGGCCTTCGCCACCACTTCGCGCACCTGCTCCACGCTCTGCGCAGGCGTGCCGTTGATGGCCAGCAGCACGTCGCCCGCCTGCACGCCGGCTTGGGCCGAGGGGCCGGCCGCGTCTTCGATCAGCAGTCCGTTGTCGACGGAGGCCTCGCGCTTTTCCTGTGGCTGCAGCGGGCGCAGCGCCAGCCCCAGCTTGCCCTGGCCCACGTCGGCATCGGCCTTCGCGACCTTGGCCGGCTTGTCGCTCGCGTCGCCGAGCTTGGCCTGCAGCTCCTGGCGTTCGCCCTGGCGCCACACCTCGAGCGTGACCTTCTTGCCGGGCATCTGCTGGCCGATCACCGCGGGCAGGTCGCCCGAGGACACGATGGGCTGGCCATCGACCTTGCGGATCACGTCGCCCGCCTTCAGGCCGGCCTTGTCGCCGGGGCCGCCCTTCTCGATGTTCGAGACCAGCGCGCCTTCAGGCTTGTCGAGCTTGAACGAATCGGCAAAGGCCTGGTTCACTTCCTGCACCGCGATGCCCAGGCGTGCATGTTGCGCCTTGCCGGTCGCGACGATCTGGTCCTTCACCTGGATCGCCACGTCGATCGGGATCGCGAACGACACGCCCTGGTAGCCGCCGCTGCGGCTGTAGATCTGCGAGTTGATGCCGACCACTTCGCCGCGCGTGTTGAGCAGCGGGCCGCCGGAGTTGCCGGGGTTCACCGCCACGTCGGTCTGGATGAAGGGCACGTAGCTGTCGTCGGGCAGCGAGCGGCCCTTGGCGCTCACCACGCCGGCCGTCACGGTGTTCTCGAAGCCGAAGGGCGAGCCGATGGCCAGTACCCATTCGCCGACCTTCAGGTCCTTGGTGTTGCCCAGCGCGAGCACGGGCAGGTTCTTCGCGTCGATCTTGAGCACCGCAATGTCGGTCTTGGCGTCGGCGCCCAGCACCTTCGCGCGGTACTCGCGGCGGTCGGTGAGCTTGACGGTGACTTCCTTCGCGTCCTTCACGACGTGGGCGTTGGTGATGATGACGCCGCTGGGGTCGACGATGAAGCCCGAGCCCTGCGCGCGCACCGGCACCTCGCGCTGCTGCTGTTGCTGGCCGCGCGGGTTCATCTGGCCCTGGAAGCGGCGGAAGAACTGGAACATCGGATCGTCGGGATCGATGCCCTGGATCTCGGCGGCTGCTTCGTCGTCGGAGGCCTTCATCGTGCCGGTCACGCTGATGTTGACCACGGCCGGGCCGTCGCGCGAGGTGATGGTCGAGAAGTCGGGCAGCGTGACCATGGCCGCGGGCGCGGTGGCGACGGCATTGGTGGTCGGCGCGCCCACGGCGCGGGCGCTGGTGTAGGCGCCGGCGCCGACGGCACCGATCACGCCCGCGCTTGCCAGGGCGATGGCCAGGGCACGGGGCGAAGTCAGACGTGTGTTCATTTGTCGGTTCCTTTCTGGGCGTATGGACGCAAAACGATGAAAGGAATGTCGCGGGTCTGACTTAAGCGCCGCTTAAACGGCGCGGCGCTGCCGGAACAGGCTCAGGCGCGCGCCGGAAAGCGCACCAGCACGCGCAGGCCGCCGAGGCTGGGCGACTGGTCGAGCGCCACGGTCGCACCATGCAGGTCGGCGATCGACTTGACGATGGCCAGGCCCAGGCCGCTGCCCGGCGCCTGCGATTCGCCCGAGCGGTAGAAGCGGTCGAGCACCCGCTCGCGCTCGTCGGGCGGCAGGCCCGGTCCGCTGTCGTCCACTGTGAGTTCGGCGGCGTCGCCCTGGCGGGAGATGCCGATGTCGACGCGGCCCTCGACGGGCGTGTACTTGATCGCGTTCTCCAGCAGGTTGCGCAGCAGCATGCGCAATGCTTCAGACTGGCCGTTGACCACGGCCTCGTCGGCGTGAGCGATGCCGATGTCGATGCCCCTCGCCTGCGCGGCCGCCACGGCGTCGGACACCGCGAGCCGCGCCACCTCGGCCAGGTCGACCGGCTCCGGCTTGGCGCCGGCCGCCAGGCTGGCCTCGTGCCGGGCCAGCGCCAGCATCTGCTCGACCAGCCGCGTCGCGCGGTCGATGCCCGCCACCAGCCGGCTCACGGCAAGTTCGCGCGAAGCATCGTCGGGCGCGCGCTGCAGGCCTTGCACCTGCAGCTTCAGGGCAGCCAGCGGCGAACGCAGCTCGTGCGCGGCATCGGCGACGAAGTGCTTCTGCGCATCGAAGGCATGGCGCACGCGGTCGAAGAGCAGGTTGAGCTCCTGCACCAGCGGGCGCACCTCCTCGGGCAGGTTCTCCTCGCTCACCGGTGAAAGGTCGTCCGCCTGGCGCGACGCCACCTGCCTGCGCACCCGAGCCACCGGCGCGAGCGACTGGCTCACGACCCACCACACGACCAGCATCAGCAATGGCGCCATCAACGCGACCGGCGCGATGGTGCGCAAGGCCAGCGTGCCGGCCATGTGGCGCCGCGCCGCCATGTCCTGCGCCACCTGGATCACCAGACCGCGCGTCTGCATCGAGAACACGCGGTAAGTGGTGCCGCGCGCGTTCACGTCGGCAAAGCCCAGCACCGCGAGCTGCGGCAGCGCGGCCTGCTCGGCGGATTCGAAGATGCGTACGCCGTCTGCCGTCCACACCTGCACGACGAAATCGAAGTTCTGCTCGGCCGCGCCCAGCCCGCCCACCGCTGCGCTCGGCGGCAGGCCCGCGCGCAGCGACAGCGCCATCTGCTGCATGTGGTAGTCGAAGATGTCGTCGGCCTCCGCGAGCACCGTGCGGTAGGCCACCAGCGCCTGCGCGCCCGCGGCCAGCACGATGGCGGCCAGCAGGAACCACAGCAGGCGCGCGCGCAGGGAGCCGGTCAGCCTCCTCATATCTTCGGCACCATGTAGCCGACACCGCGAACGTTGCGGATCAGTTCCGCGCCGAGCTTCTTGCGCAGCCCGTGCACGTACACCTCGACCGCGTTGCTGCTGATCTCGTCCTTCCAGCTGTAGAGCTTCTCCTCGAGCTGTGCGCGCGACAGCACCATGCCCGGCCGCGCCAGCAAGGGCTCCAGCACGGCCCATTCGCGCGCCGACAGCACCACCGGCTGGCCGGCCACCGTAACCTCGCGCGTGGCCGGGTTGATGCTCACGCCCATGTGCTCGTACACCGGCTCGGCGCGCCCCGCCGCACGGCGCAGCAAGGCGCGGATGCGGGCCAGCAGCTCGTCGAGGTCATAGGGCTTGAGCACGTAGTCGTCGGCGCCGGCGTCGAGGCCCTCGATGCGCTGCTGCACCGAGTCGCGCGCGGTGGCGATCAGCACCGGCATGCGCTGCTTGCGGGCGCGCAGGTTGCGCAACACCTCGAGCCCGTCGCGCCGGGGCACGCCGAGGTCGAGCATCACCAGGTCGTATTGCTGGGTGCGCAGGGCCGATTCGGCGGCCTCGCCGTCTTTCACCCAGTCCACCGCGTACTGCTCGGCGCGCAGCAGGTCGAGCACCGCTTCGCCGATCATCACGTCGTCTTCGAGGAGGAGGAGTCGCATGGTTGTGTCCGTTTCGGGGATTCGAGGCGCGGGCCGCGGCCAAAGTTCAGATCAGAGAAGCGATCGGACTTCTCGTGCAGCTTCAAAGAGCAGCGGCAGCATCTCGCGCTGCAGGGCCTCTTCCTGGTAGCGCGTGCCCGAGAGCACCACGTTGAGCGCGGCCACAGTGTGGCCCTGCATGTCGCGCAGCGGCACGGCCAGGGCCTGCACGCCCAGCTCGTGTTCTTCGCTCGCAAAGCAGTAGTCGTCCTTGCGCGCGCGGGCGATCAGCTGCCGCAGGCCACGCGCCTGCGTCACTGTGCGGGGCGTGAGCCGTGCCAGATGCCGGCCCTTGAGCCATTGCGTGAACTGCGTCGGCGCCATCGCGGCCAGCAGCACGCGGCCGGTGGAAGTTGCATGCGCCGGCAACCGTGCGCCCAGGTGCAGGCCGTAGGCCAGTACGCGCGTCGGCGTGCCGTAGCTGCCGCTGCGCGCGACGATGACCACCTCTTCCCCGTCGAGCACCACGGCCGAGAACGATTCGCCGGTCTGCGCCGCCAGCCTGTTAAGCGTGGGCTGCAGCGCGCGCGGCAGGCGCGAGGACGCGAGATAGCTGCCCGAGAAGCGCAGCACCTTCGGCGCCATCCAGAAGTAGCTGCCGTCGGTCTCCAGGTAGCCCAGGTGGGCCAGCGTCAGCAGGTGCCGGCGGGCCGCGGCGCGCGTGAGACCGGCGCGCTCGGCGGCCAGCGTGGCGTTCAGGCGCTGGCGCTCGGTGTCGAAGCTTTCGAGCACCGCCATTCCCTTGGCGATGCCCTCGATGAAGTCGGCCTTGGCGATGCTCATTCGGCGGTGTGGTTCGTCGTCCGTGGAAGTGTTGCGCGATGATCGCGCACGCATTCGCATGATCGCACACAGCCGCGCGAGCGGCCTCCACGGAAGACCCCGTGCGCCCTACGCTCCACGAAACCATCTCGGAGACACGAACATGCGCACCCAGGTCGCCATCATCGGAGCCGGCCCCGCCGGCCTGCTGCTCGGGCAGCTTCTGTACAAGGCAGGCATCGACAACGTCATCGTCGAACGCCAGAGCGGCGACTACGTGCTCGGCCGCATCCGCGCCGGCGTGCTGGAGCAGGTCACGATGGACCTGCTGGCGCGTGCCGGCGTCGACGCCCGCGCCAAGGCCGAGGGCCTGCCGCACGAAGGCATCGAGCTGCTCTTCAAGGGCGCGCGCCACCGCATCGACATGCACGGCCTCACGGGCGGCAAGCAGGTGACGGTGTACGGCCAGACCGAAGTGACGCGCGACCTGATGGAAGCCCGCGCGGCCGAGGGCCTCGCCACCATCTACAGCGCGGCGAACGTGAGCCTGCACGACTTCCAGTCGGGCAAGCCGCGCGTGCGCTACGAGAAGGACGGCCAGACGCACGAGATCGAATGCGACTTCATCGCCGGCTGCGACGGCTACCACGGCGTGAGCCGCGCAAGCGTGCCGGCCGACGCGATCCAGACCTACGAGAAGATCTACCCCTTCGGCTGGCTCGGCGTGCTGGCAGACGTGCCGCCGGTGTCGCATGAACTGATCTACGCCAACACCGAGCGCGGCTTCGCGCTGTGCAGCATGCGCAGCGCCACGCGCAGCCGCTATTACGTGCAGGTGCCGACCGAGGAGCGCGTGGAGAACTGGAGCGACGAGGCCTTCTGGAACGAGCTTCGCGCCCGCCTCGACCCCGAGGCGCGCGAGCGGCTGGTGACCGGGCCTTCGCTGGAGAAAAGCATCGCGCCGCTGCGCAGCTTCGTCGCCGAGCCGATGCGCTTCGGCTCGCTGTTCCTGGCGGGCGACGCGGCGCACATCGTGCCGCCGACGGGGGCCAAGGGACTGAACCTCGCCACCGCGGACGTGGGGTATCTCTCGCGCGCATTCGAGATCTACTACGGCGAGAAGTCGGCCTCGGCGCTCGACCGCTATTCCGACTTGTGCCTGCGCCGCGTCTGGAAGGCCGAGCGCTTCTCGTGGTGGTTCACCTCGCTGATGCACCGCTTTCCGGAGACGGGCGCCTTCGGCCAGAAGATCCAGGAAGCCGAGCTCGACTACCTCGTGCACTCGACCGCAGCCTCCACCGCGCTGGCGGAGAACTACGTCGGGCTGCCGCTCGAAGACTTCTAGGCCGCGGCCGGAACAGGGCGACCTTCGAGCGCGGCCTTCATGGCCGCCCCGCCCTGCTCCATCATCGGCCCGATGTAGGCCGCCATCGCATCCGGCAGCACGTCGGTGATCCAGACGAAGCGCGAGCGACCTTCGCCCTCCTCGAACACCTGCGCCGTCGCGTGGTGATGCTTCGCTTGCCCGCCGGTGACGGTGTAGGCCAGCCGGCGATGGGCATCGTCGATGCCGACCAGCACCTCGCGCGCGACAAGGCCGTTGGCGAAGGTCAGGATGCGCGCGCCTTCGGCATCGATCGTGCAGGCCGTGAGAAAGCCCGGCGCGAGCCGCGTGTGCACCGCGTTGAAGTCGCGCAGCGCGTCCCAGACTTGGGCCGCATCCGCTTCGACGATGAATTCCTTGTAGACGGTGGCCATGGCGTCGAACCTCGCTTCAGGGACAGACCGCCTCGACGTTGTTGCCGTCGGGGTCGATGAGGAAGGCGGCGTAGTAGGTCGGGCTGTAGTCCGGCCTCGGGCCCGCGCCGCCGTTGTCGGTTCCGCCCGCTTTCAGCCCGGCCTTGTGGAAGGCGGCCACGGCCTCGTGGTTCGGCGCCCGGAATGCGATGTGGGTGCCCGGGCCTTTCGCGCCCTTGGCGGCATAGAGCCACAGCGCCGGTTCGCCGGCCGGGCCGATGCCGGCATAGCTGTCGTCGTGCGGGCCCGGCACATGGCCGAGCGGTGCGAGCGCGGCTTCGTAGAAGCGGCGGCTCGCGGCGAGGTCTTTGACTTTCAGTCCGATGTGGTCGTACATGATGGCTTCCTGCTCGATGCGTTGATCAGGAGTCCATCATCGAAGAGCGCCGCGATGCGTTCTTGGAGAATCTTGCGGTCGCCCTTCGCCGCCTTGCGAAAGCCCCCCGGCGACACGCCCGCCGCGCGATGGAAGGTGCGCACGAAGTTGCTGAGATCGGCAAAGCCCACGTCCAGCGCCACATCGGTCACGGGCCGGCTGTCGTCGTCGGCCAGCAGGCGCGCGGCATGGCGCAGCCGCGAGCGCACGAGGTACTGGTGCGGCGTGACGCCCAGCACCTGCGAGAAGAGTCGCAGGAAGTGAAAGGAGCTCAGGCCGGCTTCGGCCGCGGCGCCGTCCAGGCCGATGTCGTGCTGCGAATTGGCGTCGATCCACATCGCGGCATCGACCGCGCGGCGACGGTCGCGCGAGATGGCCGACGAAGGCACCTTGGGCTTCGCCCTGCCGGAAACGACGTCCACGAAGCGGCTCGCGAACCACATGCCCAGTTCGTCCAGCCCGACGTCGCTCTGCCCGTCGGCCGCGGCCTGGGCCAGTTCGCCGATGACCACCAGTTCGGCCAGCGGCGGCACGCCGCCCGTGCGCCAAGTCTTGCTGTCGCCGCCGATCAGGTCGACGAAGCCCGGCGAGAGATGGAAGGCCAGGCACTCGTCGCCGCAGACATGGTGGTCGTGCGTGCAGATGTACTCGTCGCCCGGGCAGCCGACCAGCACCGAGCCGGCGACCAGTTCATAGGCATTGCCGCGCGTGCGGTAGCCGAAGCTACCCTTGCGCACGTACGAGACCGAGTAGCCTTCGTGCAGTTCGGTGAAGGGTTGCGCGTCGGGCCCCGCGTCGCAGCGGTAGCTCGCGATGCGGATCGCGTCGGTCTGAACTTCGTTGGTGACAAGCATGGCCGACGCCTTTCTGCCCCACGAAAACGATTGCTCAATCGACGGTTTGCATCGCCTGCCAGACACGCGCAGGGCTCAGCGGCATGTGCAGGCGGGGGGCGCGCGTGGCGAGGCCGTTGCGCGCGAAGGCATCGGCCACCGCATTCACGATGGCCGGCGTGGCGCCGATGGTGCCCAGCTCGCCCACGCCCTTCACGCCCAGCGGGTTGTTCTTGCAGGGCGTCGACTCGTCCATCTCCATGTTGAACATGGTGTCGACTATGTCGGCGCGCGGGGCTGCGTAGTCCATCAGGCTGCCGGTGACGGGCTGGCCTGTCTCGTGGTCATACACCACCTGCTCGTACAGCGCCTGGCCGATGCCCTGAACCGCGCCGCCTTCGAGCTGGCCGCGCACGATCATCGGGTTGATGACGCGGCCCACGTCGTTGACCGAGCTGTAGGCCACCACGCTGATTTCGCCGGTAGGCGGATCGATCTCGATCTCGCAGATATGGCAGCCGTTGGGCCAGGTGGGGCCCGCAACGGTGCTGGTGGAGTCGACGAAGATCTCGCGCCCCGGCTGCTTGGCCGCCAGGGTGAAGAGATCGAGCTCGAGGTCGGTGCCGGCCACGTTGAAGACGCCGCGGCTGTAGACGATGTCGTCGAGCGAGGCCTCGAACTCCTGCGCGGCCAGTTCGCGCGCCTTGTCGATGGTGCGTTCGGCACCGATGCGCACGGCCGAGCCGCCGGTGAAGAGCGAGCGCGAACCGGCGCTGCCGAAGCCGTCGCCGCGGTCGGTGTCGCCGAGCACGACGCGCACCTTCTCGATGGGCACGCCGAAGGCATCCACCGCAAGCTGGGCCAGCGAGGTGGCGATGCCCTGCCCCATGGCATTGACGGCCGAGAACACTTCGATCACGCCGTCGGCCTGCACCGAGACGGTGACGCGCTCCTCGAACACATTGCCGCCGGTCCATTCGAGGAAGGTGGCGATGCCCAGGCCACGGTGCTTGCCGCGGCCGGCCGACTCGGCCGCGCGGGTCTCGAAGCCCTGCCAGTCGGCGAGCGTGAGCGCCTGGTCCATCACCGACTCGAAGTTGCCGGTGTCGTAGGTCTGCGCCATCGGGTTCTTGTACGGCATCTGCTCGGGGCGGATGAAGTTGCGGCGGCGCAGCGCAATGCGATCGATGCCGGTCTGGCGCGCGGCCTCGTCCATGAGCCGCTCGATGGTGAAGATGGCTTCGGGGCGCCCCGCGCCGCGGTAGGCGCCGGTTGGGGCGGTGTTGGTGAGCACCGCCTTGAAATGGAAGTCGATGGTCTGGATGTCGTAGACGCTGGTCTGCACCCAGGGGCCGATCAGCAGCTGGATCGCGACGCCGGTGCCGGTGGCATAGGCGCCGACGTTGGCCAGGGTCTTGATGCGCAGGGCCAGGATCTTGCCGTCGGCGTCGAGCGCCATCTCGGCACGCGCCTCGATGTCGCGGCCGTGCGCGCTCGATAGGAATTCTTCGCTGCGGTCGGCCACCCACTTCACAGGCCGGTTCACCTGCAGCGCAGCGAAGGCGACAGCGATGTCCTCGGGATAGGCGCCGGTCTTCATGCCGAAACCGCCGCCGACGTCGCCCACCACCACGCGCACTTTTTCCTTGGGCAGGCCGATGGCTGCGCAGATGGAGTCGCGAACGCCGGAGGGCATCTGCGTGCTCATGCGGATCGTGAGGCGGCCGGTTTCGGCGTCGCGCGCGGCAAGCACGGAACGCGGCTCGATGGTCAGGGCGACCACGCGCTGGTTGTTCACGTCGAGCGCGACCACGTGGCTGGCCTTGGCGAAGGCGGCCGTGGCGGCTTCGCTGTTGCCGTGGCGCATCTCGGCGGAGACGTTGCCGGTGGCTTCCTCGCACAACAGCGGCGCGCCGTCGGAGGTGGCACTGGCGAGGTCGACCACCATGGGCAGGTCTTCGTAGTCGACCATGATGGCTTCGGCGGCATCGCGCGCCTGCTGAACCGTGTCGGCCACCACGGCGGCCACCACTTCGCCGACGAAGCGGGTGCGCTCGTGGGCGATGGCGCGGCGCGGCGGGCTGGCGCTGTCGCTGCCGTCGGCGCGCTTGAAGCCCGCGGCGCCCGGCAGGGGCTTGACGCCGGCCTCGACCATTTCGGCACCGGTGATCACGCGCAGCACGCCGGGCATGGCGGCGGCGGCGCTGGTGTCGATGGAGACGATGCGCGCGTGCGGATAGGAGGATCGGAGGAAGACGAGGTGCGCCTGCTCGGGGAGCGTGATGTCGTCGGTGTAGCGTCCGGCGCCTGCCAGCAGGCTTTCGTCTTCCAGGCGGCGCACTGCCTGGCCGCTGCCGAAGCGGGTGGGATTGGGTTCAGTGGTCAACGTTGTCCTCTTGTACTTATCCCCGGCGCGCGCTCGGGCCTGCCTGATCTGGTCGTGGGTGCTGCGGATGCAAGCTGTGCACTATAGGGTTTCCGGCGGGTCTTGTGGTGCCGTGGCGTGTGAGCCGAACGCTGGTGGCGATGTCGGCGACATGCGATTTTCGCCCACTGGATTGGTGTTTGCGAAGCCGTGTATACCTATGCCCATGCGACAACTGCCTTGGCTCGAACCCGGAGATGCCCTGCCCGACCCCGCCTCGGCCTGGGGCATGGCCGATCCGGTGCCCGGCCTGCTGGCCGCCGGTGGCGCCCTCGACGTCGATACTCTGATGCAGGCCTATGGCAACTGCGTCTTCCCGTGGTTCAGCGAGGACCAGCCGATCCTGTGGTGGAGCCCCGACCCGCGCATGGTGCTTCAGGTGGCCGACTTCAAGCTGCACCGCTCGCTGCGCAAGACACTGTCGCGCTTCGTGGAGACGCCTGGTTGCGAAGTGCGCATCGACCATGATTTCGCGACAGTCATCAAGGCCTGCTCGAGTTCGCCGCGGGAGGGCCAGTCGGGCACCTGGATCGTGCCGGACATGGTGAAGGCCTATACGGATTTGCACCTTGCCGGCCACGCCCACAGCGTCGAGACCTGGATAGACGGCGAACTGGCGGGCGGCCTGTACTGCGTTTCGCTGGGCCGCGCGGTGTTCGGCGAGTCGATGTTCACCCGCCGGCCGGACGCATCGAAGATCGCGCTGGCCGCGCTGGTGTCGCTGTGCCGCCACTTCGGCGTGCGGATGATCGACTGCCAGCAGAACACCGCCCACCTCGCGAGCCTCGGTGCCCGCGAAATGGCCCGCAAGCGCTTCGTTGCGCACGTGGCAGGGGCACGGCAGCAAGAGGGCCCACGGTGGCGATTCGACCCCGTATACTGGTCCGAACTCCTTTCCGCGCGACTTCCTTCACCGACGTGACGCACCTCAAGGACCTCCCGCTTCACACGCTGCAGTTCTACGCGACTGCACCCTACCCCTGCAGCTACCTGCCGGACCGGCAAGCCCGCTCGCAAGTGGCCACGCCCAGCCACCTGATCCATAACGACGCGTACTCCGACCTGGTGCTCAGCGGCTTCCGGCGCAGCGGCATGTTCACCTACCGGCCGTACTGCGACGGGTGCCGGGCCTGCATCCCGCTGCGCGTGCTGGCGAACTCCTTCCGCCCCACCCGCAGCCAGCGCCGCGCGCTCAAGCAACATGCCGGGCTCCAGGCGCGCGTGCTCAAGCTTTGCTTCATGCCGGAGCACTACCAGCTCTACCTGCGCTACCAGAACGGCCGCCACGCAGGCGGCGGCATGGACCACGACAGCATCGACCAGTACACCCAGTTCCTGCTGCAGAGCCGGGTCAACTCGCGCCTGGTGGAGTTTCGTGAAACGATGCCCGACGGCAGTGCGGGCGCGCTCAGGATGGTGTCGATCCTCGACGTGCTGAACGACGGCATTTCCGCCGTCTACACCTTCTACGAGCCCGACTCGAGCGCCGGCTACGGCACCTACAGCGTGCTCTGGCAGATCGAGCAGGCCCGCAAGCTGGGGCTGCCGCACGTCTACCTCGGGTACTGGATCGAACACAGCCCGAAGATGAACTACAAGGCGCGCTTTTCCCCTCATGAAGTGTTGTTGGATGGCCGCTGGCAGGCGCCGGGCGATTTCACAAGGTAAAATGGCGCTCGGTCATCACCGCAGAGCGCCATGAGAAAAAACCAATCCGACATTCCCGCCGTTCCCGTGATCCAGGTGATCGAGCGCATGTTTGCGCTGATCGACGTCCTGGCATCGCGCGAGGACGCCATTTCGCTGAAGGAGATCAGCGAAAAAACGGGGCTCCACCCGTCGACGACGCACCGCATCCTCAACGACCTGGCGGTCGGCCGTTTCGTCGACCGCCCCGAGGCCGGCAGCTACCGGCTCGGCATGCGCCTGCTGGAACTGGGCAACCTGGTCAAGGGCCGCCTCAACGTGCGCGATGCCGCCCTGGGCCCCATGCGCGAGCTGCACAAGCTGACGCAGCAACCCGTCAACCTCAGCATGCGCCAGGGCGACGAAATCGTGTACATCGAGCGCTCCTACAGCGAGCGCTCGGGCATGCAGGTGGTGCGCGCCATCGGCGGCCGCGCCGCCCTGCACCTCACCTCGACCGGCAAGCTGTTCCTGGCGGCGGACGATCCGCAGCGCGTGCGCAGCTACGCCACCCGCACCGGCCTGGCAGGCCATACGCGCAACAGCATCACGCAACTGCCGGCGCTGGAGCGTGAACTGTCGAAGGCCCGCCAGTACGGCATCGCCCGCGACAACGAAGAGCTGGAACTGGGCGTGCGTTGCATGGCCGCCGGCATCTACGACGACCAGGGCAAGCTGGTGGCAGGCCTGTCGATCTCCGCGCCAGCCGATCGGCTCGACGAGGGCTGGCTGCCCAAGCTGCAGGCCACGGCCAACGAAATCTCGGGCGCGCTGGGGTTCAAGGAAGGCATGTCGGCCATGCCGTCTTCGCCTTCAGGTGGCTCTGCGCCTTCGGCTGGCGTCTGAACCGGAGCAGCTTCCCAAAACAAAACAGGCCCGATGAGGGCCTGTTTTCGTTGGGGAGCTGGACGCCGGATCGGTCGATCAGCCCGCCACCTGGTAAGCAGCGTTGCGCGACGAAGCTGCCGGCGAGCCGACCGAATGGGTGGCTTCCACCCAGCGGCGAACGCGCTCTGCATCGGCGATACGGCTGAACTTGCCGGCCGAATCCAGGAACACCATGATCAGCTTGCGGCCTGCCACACGCGCCTGCATCACGAGGCACTGGCCGGCTTCGGAGATGTAGCCGGTCTTCTGCACGCCAATTTCCCAATCGGGGCTCTTCACGAGGCGGTTGGTGGTGTTGAACTGCAGCACGCGGTTGCCGACTTCGACCTGGTATTCAGGCGAAGTGGACAGCGAGCGGACCGTGGCATCGGCGTAGGCGGCATTGACCAGCAGCGCCAGGTCTTGCGCGCTCGACTGGTTGCGGCTCGACAGGCCGGTGGGCTCAACGTAGCGCGTGTCCTTCATGCCGAGCATCTTGGCCTTGGCGTTCATGATGCTCACGAAGGTCGTCAGGCCACCCGGATAGGTGCGGCCCAGCGCGTGAGCGGCGCGGTTCTCGCTCGACATCAGCGCCAGGTGCAGCAGTTCGCCGCGCGAGAGCGTGGTGCCGACCGTCAGGCGCGAGCTGCTGCGCTTTTCGGTATCAACGTCGTCCTGGGTGATGGTGATGAGCTCGTCGTTCGGCAGATGTGCTTCGCTGATGAGCAGGCCGGTCATGAGCTTGGTGAGCGACGCGATCGGCAGCACGGCGTGGTCGTTCTTGCTGAACAGGACTTCGTGGGTATCCTGGTCGATGACCAGCGCGACGCTCGACTTCAGGTCGAGAGCGTCTTCGGTTCCATGCAGGCCGGCCATCTGGCCGAAGGACTGGCGCGGGGGCGCCTCGACGACGCGGACCACCGAGCGACGCTGCACGGCCACCACGGTCTTGCCGTTCTTCTTGTGGATGGTGGCCACGACGTTGCGACCGCCGCGAACCACCTTCTCGGCGCGTTCGGCCTTTTCGGCACGGCCACCGCGCTTGGCGACGACGGCGGTCTTGGAGGATGCGGCGTTGCGCTTGACTTCAACCGGCACAGGCCCCTTCGCCTTCTTGGAGGCGACGGTGGTCTTGGCGGCTGCGGGCTTTTCCTTCTTCGCCGCCTGGGCGCCAGGCAGCAAAAACGCCGTGGCGCAGAGCGCAACGGCGATGGCTTTGAAAGCGGGCAGGAACCGCTGGCTGGAAACTCGGCGTAGGCGGGCTTCAGGCATTAATAAATCTCCAGCGGCAGAAACGAGGACCGCAGTGTATCGAAATCAAAAAAGACACGCAATATCAGTTACTTGCATCCTCTTCTTCATTCGAATAGCAAGGATCGCCCGAAAACCTAACCTTGTGCCGCAACTCTCTCAGCTTGGCTCTGTAACTTGTTGAGCGCACTCAAATAAGCCTTAGCCGAAGCGACAACGATGTCGGGATCCGCGCCCACACCGTTGACCACCCGCCCTGCATTTTGTAACCGGACTGTAACTTCTCCCTGGCTTTCCGTCGAGCCGCTGATGGCATTTACAGAGTAAAGAACCATCTCGGCGCCGCTCTTGACGTGCGACTCGATGGCCTTCAGGGAAGCATCCACCGGGCCATTCCCGTCGGATTCGCCGGTGACTTCCTTGCCCTGGACGGTGAATACGATTTTCGCCTGGGGGCGCTCACCGGTTTCGCTGTGCTGGGAGAGAGAGACGAAAGCAAACTGCTCACCAACGTTCGAGACCTCCTCCGCGCTGACCAGCGCGAGGATGTCCTCGTCGAAAATCTCGGACTTCCGGTCGGCCAGTTCCTTGAAGCGCAGGAAGGCGGCGTTGATCTCGCCTTCGCTCTCCATGGCCACGCCCAGCTCCTGCAGGCGCTGCTTGAAGGCATTGCGGCCGCTGAGCTTGCCCAGCACGATCTTGTTGGCGGTCCAGCCCACGTCTTCCGCGCGCATGATCTCGTAGGTGTCGCGTGCCTTGAGCACGCCGTCCTGGTGGATGCCCGAGGCATGCGCGAAAGCATTGGCGCCCACCACGGCCTTGTTGGGCTGCACCACGAAGCCGGTGGTCTGGCTGACCATGCGGCTTGCGGCCACGATGTGCTGGGTATCGATGCGCAGGTCGAGCCCGAAGTAGTCCTTTCGGGTCTTCACGGCCATGACCACTTCCTCGAGCGAGCAGTTGCCCGCGCGCTCGCCCAGCCCGTTGATGGTGCACTCCACCTGGCGCGCGCCGCCGATCTTCACGCCGGCCAGCGAGTTGGCCACGGCCATGCCCAGGTCGTTATGGCAATGCACCGACCAGATCGCCTTGTCGCTGTTGGGAATGCGCTCGCGCAGCATCTTGATGAAGTTGCCGTAGAGCTCGGGAATGGCATAGCCGACGGTGTCGGGCACGTTGATGGTGGTGGCGCCCTCGTTGATCACGGTTTCGAGCACGCGGCAGAGAAAATCGGGGTCGCTGCGGTAGCCGTCTTCGGGGCTGAACTCCACGTCGCCAATCTGGTTGCGGGCGAAGCGCACGGCCAGCTTGGCCTGCTCATGGACTTCGTCGGGCGACATGCGCAGCTTCTTTTCCATGTGAAGCGGCGAAGTGGCGATGAAGGTGTGGATCCGCCCGCGGGCCGCGCCCTTGAGGGCCTCGGCCGCGCGCCCGATGTCGCGGTCATTGGCACGCGAAAGGCCGCACACCGTCGAATCCTTGATCGCGTTGGCAATCGCTTTCACCGCCTCGAAATCGCCATTCGAGCTGGCTGGAAAACCGGCCTCGATGACGTCGACCTTCAGCCGCTCCAGCAGCTTGGCGATGCGCATCTTCTCGTCGCGCGTCATCGAGGCGCCCGGCGATTGCTCGCCGTCGCGCAGGGTGGTGTCGAAAATGATCAGCTGGTCGGTCATCGTGGTTCTCCTTCGTACGCGCCCTTCCTGCGCGTCCGGACCGGACCAGCGCTTCAGCGTCAGGCGACTTCAACCACCGATTGTGCGCTGTGCGCGCCCCGGCCACCCGCGCGTTGCACGCCCGAGACGATCGCCTTCAGCGAAGCCGTGACCACGTTCGCGTCCATGCCCACGCCGAAAAGCGTCTGGCTCTCGTCCACGCGCAGCTCCAGGTAGGCCACCGCCTTCGCGTCGGCGCCCGCGCCGATGGCGTGCTGGTGATAGTCCATCACGCGCACGGTGTGGCCGGTGGCCTTGCTCAGCGCCTGGGTGAAGGCGTCGATGGGACCGTTTCCGCGGCCTTCGATGGCACGGATTTCGCCGTCCCAGGCCAGGTCTCCACGCAGGACCACGGAGGCGTCGGCACCCTCGCCTTCCTCCTTGATCACGCGCTGCTGCAGCGATTGCACAGTGTCGATCCCGTATTCGCGCACGAACAGCTGCCAGAGGTCGGCGGCCGTGAGCTCCTTGCCGGCCACGTCCATCACGCGCTGTACCGACTGCATGAACTCCATCTGCAGGCGGCGGGGCATCTCGATGCCGTACTCGCTCTCGAGCAGGTAGGCCATGCCGCCCTTGCCAGATTGGCTGTTCACGCGGATCACGGCCTCGTAGCTGCGGCCGACGTCCTTCGGATCGATGGGGAGGTACGGAATCTCCCAGATGTCGCCGTCCTTGCGAGCGGCGAAAGCCTTCTTGATCGCATCCTGGTGCGAGCCCGAGAACGACGTGTAGACAAGGTCGCCTACGTACGGGTGACGCGGATGCACCGGGATCTGGTTGCAGTGCTCGACCGTGGCGCGGATCTCGTCGATGTTCGAGAAGTCGAGCTCCGGCGAGACGCCCTGGGTGTAGAGGTTGAGCGCGACGTTCACGAGGTCGAGGTTACCGGTGCGCTCGCCGTTGCCGAAGAGGCAGCCTTCGATGCGCTCGGCGCCGGCCATCAGGGCCAGTTCGCCTGCCGCCGTGCCGGTGCCGCGGTCATTGTGCGGGTGCACACAAAGCACGATGGAGTCGCGGCGCGCGAGGTTGCGGTGCATCCACTCGATCATGTCGGCGAAGATGTTCGGCGTGGAATGCTCGACCGTCGTGGGCAGGTTGACGATGCACTTGCGCTCGGGCGTCGGCGCCCAGACTTCGGTCACGGCATCGACCACGCGCTTCGAGAAGTGGACGTCGGTGCCGGAGAACATCTCGGGCGAGTACTGGAAAGTCCACTGCGTGTTCGGCTGCTTGGCGGCGAACTCGTTGAACATGCGGGCGTGGCTGCTGGCGAGCTCGACGATCTGGTCCTCGTCCATGCCGAGCACCACGCGGCGCATGACGGGAGCCACCGCGTTGTAGAGGTGCACGATGGCGCGCGGAGCGCCCTGCAGCGATTCGAAGGTGCGAGCGATGAGATGGTCGCGGGCCTGCGTCAGCACCTGGATAGTCACGTCGTCGGGAATGCGGTCTTCCTCGATGAGCTTGCGCACGAAATCGAATTCGATCTGCGATGCCGAAGGGAAGCCGACTTCGATTTCCTTGAAGCCGATGGCCACGAGGGTCTCGAACATGCGCATCTTGCGCGCGATGTCCATGGGTTCGACCAGGGCCTGGTTGCCATCGCGCAGGTCGGTCGACAGCCAGATCGGCGCCTTGGTCAGCACGGCATCGGGCCAGGTACGGTCCTTGAGGCCGATCGGGGCGAATGCGCGGTATTTGCTTTGAGGTTGCTTGAGCATGTCGATTTCTCTGTGGATGGTTGTCAATCGACCAGCAACCCCAAAAACAAACGGCCCGTTGCTGGTGCTAACGGGCCGTGATGAGGGATTTGCGCGTGCGCTACCGTCTCCGCCCGTGAGGGAGGGCTAGTAGGGCCAGCAGCGAAATCTTGTTCATGAGGCTGACGAATGTAGCACAAGCCACGGTCAGTTATGCAAGCCCCGTTCGTCGGGCTCCTCAGTCGAGGTGCTGATCACGCTGGCCTGCTGGCCCTTGGCCTTACGCCAGGCGTAGACCACGTAGCCGCTAAGACCGTAGATGACGAACAGACCGAACAGCACCGTCGGCGGATGGATGTTGATGACGGCGATGCCCAGCGCGATCAAAACGATCACCGCAAAAGGCACGCTCTTCTTCATCTGGATGTCCTTGAAGCTGTAGAACGGCGCATTGGTGACCATCGTGAGCCCCGCGTAGAGCGTGAAGGCGAAGGTCACCCAGGTGATCTGCGTCCACGAGAGGTACAGCACCTCGCCGCCACGCTTGCCCCACTCGTTCACCAGCCAGATGAAGCCCGCCACGAGCGCCGCGGCCGCGGGCGACGGCAGTCCCTGGAACCAGCGTTTATCGACCACACCGGTGTTGACATTAAAGCGCGCGAGCCGCAGCGCAGCGCAGGCGCAGTACACGAAGGCAGCGATCCAGCCCCAGCGGCCCAATCCCTTGAGCGACCATTCGTAGGCGATGAGCGCCGGCGCCGCGCCGAACGACACCATGTCGGACAGCGAATCCATCTGCTCGCCGAACGCGCTCTGCGTGTTGGTCATGCGCGCAACGCGGCCATCGAGGCTGTCGAGAATCATCGCGGCGAACACGCCGAGCGCCGCGAGGTCGAAGCGCGCGTTCATGGCCATCACGACCGAATAGAAGCCGCCGAAGAGCGCCGCCAGCGTGAACAGGTTCGGCAGGATGTAGATGCCCTTGCGGCGCTTGCGCGGCGGCACATCGTCGGGAAGCGTATCGTCATGCATCGAATTTGCCTCCATCCCTCGTGCTTGCTGCATGGGTAGCTATCCATTCGATAGCATCTTGATCTGTGAATCGCATGGTTCGCAGTGTAGTTCAGGGGGCCGCGTCGCCCTCTTTCAAACAAAAGGGCCACCGCAACGGGTGGCCCTCGGGAAACGGGCGCCGAAGCGCCCTCCTGGATCGCAGATCAGTTGCGGGTCTGGTCGACCAGCTTGTTCTTCTTGATCCAGGGCATCATCGCGCGCAGCTTTTCGCCGACGACTTCGATCTGGTGCTCTGCATTCAGGCGGCGGCGGCTGATCAGCGTGGGAGCGCCAGCGGCGTTTTCCAGCACGAAGCTCTTGGCGTATTCGCCGGTCTGGATGTCCTTCAGCACCTGCTTCATGACCTTCTTGGTCTCTTCGGTCACGACGCGCGGGCCGGTGACGTACTCGCCGTATTCGGCGTTGTTCGAGATCGAGTAGTTCATGTTGGCGATGCCGCCTTCATAGATCAGGTCGACGATCAGCTTCAGCTCGTGCAGGCATTCGAAGTACGCCATTTCGGGCGCGTAGCCGGCTTCCACCAGCGTTTCGAAACCAGCCTTGATCAGCTCGACCGTACCGCCGCACAGAACCGCTTGTTCGCCGAACAGGTCGGTCTCGGTTTCTTCGCGGAAGTTGGTCTCGATGATGCCGGCCTTGCCGCCGCCGTTGGCGGTGGCGTAGCTCAGCGCGAGGTCACGCGCCTTGCCGGTCTTGTCCTGGTGCACGGCCACGAGGTGGGGCACGCCGCCGCCCTGGGTGTACGTGCTGCGCACGGTGTGGCCCGGGGCCTTGGGAGCGACCATCCACACGTCGAGGTCGGCGCGCGGCTGAACGAAGCCGTAGTGCACGTTGAAGCCGTGCGCGAAGACCAGCGAAGCGCCTTCCTTGATGTTCGGAGCCACGTCGTTCTTGTAGACGTTGGCAATCTGCTCGTCGGGCAGCAGGATCATCACGACGTCGGCGGCCTTCACGGCATCTGCCACTTCGGCGACCTTCAGGCCAGCCTTCTCGACCTTGGGCCAGGAAGCACCGCCCTTGCGCAGGCCGACCACGACCTTCACGCCGCTGTCGTTCAGGTTCTGCGCGTGCGCATGGCCTTGCGAGCCGTAGCCGATGATTGCAACCGTCTTGCCCTTGATGAGGCTCAGGTCAGCGTCCTTGTCGTAGTAAACCTTCATTTGAATCTCTCCTAAAAAATCTCGAGCATCCGTACGGGATGCATTTCACTCAAAGGCCGGAGGAATTCCGGTCCTTCATCTGCTGGTTGATGGACACGAGGCTGTCGTGGATGCGAAACAGCACGATGAGCAACTCGCTGTAGATGCGAACGCCGATGGTGCCGAAGATCAGGACCGTGAAGGCCGGCAGGTACTGCCGCTGGTACAGCGCGGCCACCGCCAGCACGACCACGCCCAGCAGGCCGAGAAAATAGAGTACCCGGACGATCGCCGGAGTCACCATCCTGTCGAAACCGAGCAGACCTCGCATCACTCTTGCCTCATGTGTGGATGAACGTATGAACTGAGGGCGCCTTCACCCTCCTAAACGCGCAGGATGCGCTCGCCGCGCCCGATGCCGCTGGCACCGGTGCGGACAGTCTCGAGGATAGCGCTACGTTCGATCGCTTCCAGGAAAGCGTCGTTCTTGCCGTGGTCGCCGGTGAGTTCGATGGTGTAGCTCTTGTCGGTCACGTCGATGATGCGGCCGCGGAAGATTTCCGCCATGCGCATCATCTCCTCGCGTTCCTTGCCGACCGCGCGCACCTTCACCATCATGAGCTCGCGCTCGGTGTAGGCGCCTTCAGTGAGATCGACGACCTTCACCACTTCGATCAACCGGTTCAGGTGCTTGGTGATCTGCTCGATCACGTCGTCCGAACCGGTCGTGACGATGGTCATGCGCGAGAGGCTCGCGTCCTCCGTGGGCGCCACCGTGAGCGATTCGATGTTGTAGCCGCGGGCCGAGAACAGGCCCACCACGCGGGAAAGAGCACCCGGCTCGTTTTCCAGCAGCACTGCAATGATGTGTTTCATGTTTGCGTGACTCCTCTTTTCGCGGCCCTCCCCCGTGCACGGTAATGCGCGGGCTTGGCGGGCAATAGATTCGTCAGTAAAGAGTTGAGCGAATGTTCGTTCCGTCGATCCGGTCAGAGATCTTCGGAACCCAGCAGCATCTCGGTGATGCCCATGCCGGCCTTCACCATCGGGAACACGTTTTCGGTCGGATCGGTACGGAAGTCCATGAACACCGTGCGGTCCTTGAGCTTGCGCGCCTCGCGCAGCGCCGGCTCCACGTCTTGTGGACGCTCGATCAGCATGCCGACGTGGCCGTAGGCCTCGGCGAGCTTCACGAAATTGGGCAGCGCATCCATGTAGCTGTGGCTGTAGCGGCCGGAGTATTCGATCTCCTGCCACTGGCGAACCATGCCCAGGTAGCGATTGTTGAGCGAACAGATCTTGATCGGCGTGTTGTACTGCAGGCAGGTGGAGAGTTCCTGGATGCACATCTGCACCGAACCTTCGCCGGTGATGGTGAACACTTCCGAATCGGGCTTCGCGAGCTTGATGCCCATGGCGTAGGGAATGCCCACGCCCATGGTACCCAGGCCACCGGAGTTGATCCAGCGGCGCGGCTCGTCGAAGCGGTAGTACTGGGCCGCCCACATCTGGTGCTGGCCGACGTCCGACGTGATGTACGTGTCGGTGTCCTTGGTCATGTTCCAGAGGGTCTCGACCACGTACTGCGGCTTGATCACGTCCTTGTTGCCGCGGTCGTACTTCAGGCAGTCGCGCGAGCGCCAGGATTCGATGGTCTTCCACCAGTCGGCCAGCGCGCCGGCGTCGGGCTTGGCGGTGCTCTCGCGGATCATCGAGATCAGTTCGGTGAGCACGTCCTTCACGTCGCCGACGATCGGGATGTCGACCTTCACGCGCTTGGAAATGCTCGACGGGTCGATGTCGACGTGGATGATCTTGCGTTCGTTCTGCGCGAAATGCTTGGGATTGCCGATCACGCGGTCGTCGAAGCGCGCGCCCACGGCCAGCAGCACGTCGCAGTTCTGCATCGCGTTGTTGGCTTCGATGGTGCCGTGCATGCCCAGCATGCCCAGGAACTTGCGGTCGCTCGCCGGGTAGGCGCCCAGGCCCATCAGCGTGTTGGTGACCGGATAGCCGAGCATGTCGACCAGTGTGCGCAGCTCATTGCAGGCGTTGCCCAGCAGCACGCCGCCGCCGGTGTAGATATAGGGACGCTTGGCGGCCAGCAGGAGCTGCAGCGCCTTGCGGATCTGGCCGCCATGACCCTTGCGCACCGGGTTGTACGAGCGCATCTCGACCTTGTCGGGATAGCCTGCGTACGGGATTTTCTTGAACGAGACGTCCTTGGGCACGTCCACCACCACGGGGCCCGGACGGCCGCTGCGTGCGATGTGGAAGGCCTTCTTCATCGTCATGGCCAGATCCTTCGGATCCTTGACGAGGAAGTTGTGCTTGACGATGGGACGGGTGATGCCGACCGTGTCGCACTCCTGGAAGGCATCGAGGCCGATGGCAGCCGTCGGCACCTGGCCCGAAATGATCACCATCGGGATCGAGTCCATGTACGCCGTCGCGATGCCGGTAACCGCATTGGTCAGGCCGGGACCGGAAGTGACCAGCGCCACGCCGACTTCGCCGGTTGCGCGCGCATATCCATCGGCTGCGTGGACGGCGGCCTGCTCGTGGCGCACCAGCACGTGCTGGATGGTGTCCTGCTTGTAGAACGCGTCGTAGATATAGAGAACCGCGCCGCCCGGGTAGCCCCAGACGTACTGGACGCCTTCGGCCTGCAGTGCCTTGACCAGCACCTCGGCGCCCATGAGTTCTTGAGTCGAATTGCCTGCGCCAGCGGACGCAGCGGCTGCGGAGACGATTTCCGCCTTGGAGATTTCCATGATCAACCTTTGTTTATTTCGGGAACGAAATACCTTGGGTGCCCCTTGCCAACCCTTGTGAGGTCGCGCCAGGACTTGAGGCCAAAGCCATGGGCGGACTGATGTTCCGCCGGACCGTGACCCGTTTGCCTTTTGACTTGCAGGGCGGATTATGACATTTCCGGGCGTTCAGATTCGCTTCAGCCGCCTTGTAAAGCTACAAAGGCATAATCCGCGGCGGTAAACGTACGCGATCGCTAGACCCCATTCCCACGCGGCGCGCCCTGCGCGCCCCCCTCTCGCTTGGCCACTGAACAAGAACTCTCCGACTTCCTGAAAAGCGTCGAACGACGCGCTTTCAAGCGCTCGGTCTATCACGTGCGGGATGAAGAAGCGGCCCTCGATATCGTGCAGGACAGCATGATGAAGCTGGCCCAGCACTATGGCGACAAGCCCGCGGCCGAGCTGCCCATGCTGTTCCAGCGCATCCTGTCGAACTGCACGCTCGACTGGTTCCGCCGCCAGAAAACCAGGCGCGCCCTGTTCTCCAACCTCAGCGATTTCGAATCCGTCGACGAGGACGGAGATTTCGATCTGCTTGAGAACTTCGTCTCGCCGGCCGACTCCAGGGAGTCGGAGAGCGCCGAGGACACGACCCGCCGTGCCCAGATCTTCCAGGAGATCGAAGAGCAGATCGCAGCATTGCCGGGCCGTCAACGCGAGGCTTTCCTTATGCGTTACTGGGAGGAAATGGACGTCGCAGAGACGGCCGCTGCGATGGGCTGCTCCGAGGGCAGCGTCAAAACCCATTGCTCGCGAGCCGTCCACGCTCTGAGCAAGGCGCTCAAGGCCAAGGGAATATCGCTATGAACACTAAGGTTCCAACCTCAATCAACTCCGTTGCCGAAGACCAGTTCGGCCAGCGTCTGGCTGCCCGCCTTTCGGCCGGCAACCGGGAGTTGCCGCACGACATCAGCGAGCGGCTGCGTGTGGCGCGCGCACAAGCCGTGGCGGCGCGCAAGCAGGCTCCGCAATTGAGGACCGCGCCCGTGGTGGTGCAGTCGGGCCATACGCTCACGCTGGGTGGCGGCTGGTGGACCCGCATCGGATCCGTGGTGCCGCTGATCGCGCTCGTTGCGGGCTTGATCACCATCAGCGTGATGCAGGACGATGATCGCGCCAGCGAACTGGCCGAAGTGGATTCCGCGCTGCTGACGGGCGACCTCCCTCCCGCCGCCTATACCGACCCCGGTTTTGCCCAATTCCTCAAGGCCGAAAACGCCTCCGACTGAACCTTCATCGATCGAATGCGACGCCGTTCCACTTCCAGCGCGAACAGCCCCCGCCCGTTGCGCCCGCTTCCGGCGGGCGCAGTCATTTGGGTGGGAGCGTTTGCCGTCACGGCCTTCAGCCTGACGCTTGCCTGTGCCCAGCCTCACGGCGAGGCAGCCTCGAAGGCGACCGGAAGTCCCGCCTCGACCAGTTCCGCGCCGGCCACCAGCCCCAAGGCAGTCTCCACGACCAAGCCGCTCTGGAGCGAGCTCACGGCCGAGCAGCAGCAGGCGCTGAAGCCGCTGAACGTCCACTGGAACACGCTGAACGTCGGGCAAAAGAAGAAGTGGCTGGCGCTTTCGCGCAATTTCGAGAGCATGTCGGCGGACGACCAGTCCACCCTGCACAGCCGCATGATCGAATGGGCCGCCCTGAGCAACCAGCAGCGCGCCCAGGCCCGCCTGAATTTCGCCGAGGTCAAGCGCATTCCGGCCGATGAACGCAAGGTCAAGTGGGAGCAGTATCAAGCCCTGAGCGAGGAAGAAAAGCGCAAGCTCGCCGAACGCGCTCCGCCGAAGCCGCGCGGCGCCGCGATTCCCGTGCGCCCGGTTTCGTCGCAGAAGCTCGTGCCCGTGCCCGCCATCACTCCTGGCGGGCAACACACACCTCGCATCCTCTTGGCTCCGCCATCCGCGCCCGGTGCCGCGCCGGCCACGACCGTGCTGGTGGCCTCGCCGCCGGAGCGCGCTCCTGCAGGCGCCGCTGTCGCGACGACACCGACGGTTTCCGTCGTTCCGGCCGCGCCCGCCCCATCCAGTGCCGCGACGACCCCTCCGGTCCCCGCCGAAGCCCAGGTGCCGGCACCGTCGTCGGCAGCCGAGCAGCCGTCCTCCTCTGCCCCCTGACCGCAAGGCTTCGATGGTTTCCAGCTCTCCCGAAGCCTCGGGCTCCGACCAGCCCGCCTCGCCCACCCCATCTGCAACCAGCGCTCCCGTTTCGATAGTGCCCGGCCTCTGGCGCCGCATGGCCTGCTGGCTCTACGAGGGCATGCTGCTGTTCGCAGTCGTGTTCGTCTCGGGCTGGCTCTTCAGCACGCTCGGCCAGATGCGCGACGCGATGGATTCGCGGCGCCACCTTTTCCAGGCTTTTCTTTTCGTGGTATTCGGCGTGTACTTCGTCTGGTTCTGGACCAAGGGCCAGACCCTCGCCATGAAAACCTGGAACATCCGCATCGTCGACGTGCACGGCCAGCCCATCAGCCAGCGCCGGGCGCTCGCTCGCTACCTGCTGAGCTGGGTCTGGTTCCTGCCGCCGCTGGCCGCCATCTCGCCCTTCAAGCTTTCAGGCGGCGAATCGACCGTGCTGATCTTCGGCTGGGTCGCCATCTGGGCCCTGCTCGCTCGCTTTCACCCCGACCGCCAGTTCTGGCACGACGCCTGGGCCGGTACACGGCTCATCACCTCCAAACCGATGAGCCGCCGATGAGTGCCGTGCCGAAGCTTCCCGATCCCGCCGTCAACCCTCAGAAGGCCCGTAAGGGCTTCGAGCGCGTCTGGCATGCCACGCTGATTTCGCTGCACGGCCTGCGCGCCGGCTGGAGCGAGCCTGCCTTCCGCCAGGAAGCAATCCTGTCGATCGTCATGATCCCGGCCTCCTTCTGGCTTGGGCGCAGCTGGGTCGAGGTCGCGCTGCTCGCGGGCAGCGCCATCCTGGTGATGATCGTGGAGTTGCTCAACACCGCCGTGGAAGCAGCCATCGACCGCATCGGCCCCGAGTGGCACGACCTCTCCAAGCGCGCCAAGGACATGGGCAGCGCCGCAGTGCTGCTCTCGCTCACGCTGTGCGGCGGCATCTGGGTAGCGGCGCTGTGGCAGCGCTTCATGTCATGAGAAGGCCCACCGCCTGCGGCATGATGGCGGGATGACTCCTGAATTTTCGATCTGTGTGTATTGCGGCTCGCGCCCCGGCGAGCGTCCTGAATTCACTGAAGCCGCGCAGGCGGTCGGCCGATGGATCGGCCAGCATCGCGGCCAGCTGGTCTACGGTGGCGGCCGCACCGGCCTGATGGGCACGGTGGCCGAGGCCACCCGTCAGGCCGGCGGCCGCGTCGTCGGCATCATCCCCAAGGCCCTGGTCGACAAGGAACTGGCCAATCCCCTGTGCGACGAACTGCACGTGGTCGACACCATGCACGAGCGCAAGGCCATGATGGGCGAGCGCGCCGATGCCTTCATCGCCCTGGCAGGCGGCATCGGCACCTTCGAGGAACTGTTCGAGATCTGGACCTGGCGCCAGCTCGGCTATCACGACAAGCCCACCGGCATCCTCAACACCGCCGGCTACTACGACGGCCTGCTCGCCTTCCTGGCGCACAGCGTGCGCGAGGGCTTCATGGGCGATTGGCAGATGAGCCTGATCCGCACCGGCACCGAAGTGCCCGAACTGCTCACCGCGCTGCGCGCCGAAGTGCCGCTTCATCCGCGCGAAGACAGGCTCTCGGAAAACCTCTGACCCTCAGGCAACGCCCGAAAGTCATTCCAGAAACACCGAGGAACCGGCTCTGCTGGCCCTCAGGTGTTGCCCCCGGAAGGAAGTTGGCGAAGCGACACGAAGTGCGCGTAGCCTGGGGGCGAGCCAGTTAAACCGCGTTCTCGTTCTCTTCGCCGGTACGGATGCGCACGATGCGCTCCACGCCGGTAACGAAGATCTTCCCGTCGCCGATCTTCCCGGTGCGCGCCGAATTGACGATGGCCTCGATGCAGCGCTCCACGTCTGCCTCGTTGACGACCACTTCGACCTTCATCTTGGGCAGGAAGTCGACCACGTACTCGGCGCCGCGGTAAAGCTCGGTATGCCCCTTCTGGCGGCCGAAGCCCTTGACTTCGGTCACGGTCAGGCCGGTGACGCCCACTTCGGCCAAGGCCTCGCGCACGTCCTCGAGCTTGAAGGGTTTGACGATGGCGGTGATCTGCTTCATGGTTTTTGCGCTCCGGCGGTTTCGTTGAATTTGCTGGTGATAGGGTAACGCCAATCCTTGCCGAAGCTTCGATGGGTGACCCGGATGCCTACAGGCGCCTGGCGCCGCTTGTATTCGTTGATCTTGATCAGCCGCGCGACCCGCTCGACCACCGCGGGCTCGTAGCCGGCCGAAATGATCTCGTCGATGCCCTCGTCGTCCTGCATGTAGCGTGCCAGGATTCCATCGAGGATGTCGTAGGGCGGGAGGCTGTCCTGGTCGGTCTGGTCGGGCCGCAGTTCGGCGCTGGGAGGCCGCGTGATGATCCGCTCGGGGATCGGCTCGGTGCCCGTGCCGTACGGATCGTGGGCATTGCGCCAGCGCGCCAGCGCGAACACCGTGGTCTTGAGCAGATCCTTGATGACCGCGAAGCCGCCAGCCATGTCGCCGTACAGCGTGCAGTAGCCGGTCGCCATTTCGCTCTTGTTGCCGGTGGTGAGCACGATGGAGCCGAACTTGTTCGACAGCCCCATCAGCAGCGTGCCGCGGATGCGGGCCTGGATGTTTTCCTCGGCCGTGTCCTCGGGCCGGCCCTTGAACTCCTCGACCAGCGCGCCCTTGAAGGACTCGAAGGTGTGCTTGATGGAAATCTCGTCGTAGCGCACGCCCAGGCGGCCGGCCATGTCGCACGCGTCGATCCAGCTGATGTCGGCGGTGTAAGGCGAAGGCATCATCACCGCGCGGACCTTGTCCTTGCCAAGTGCATCGACCGCGATGGCGAGCACCAGCGCGGAATCGATGCCGCCCGAAAGCCCCAGGATGGCGCCTGGAAAGCCGTTCTTGCCGATGTAGTCGCGCACGCCGAGCACGAGGGCGTCCCAGAGTTGGGCCTCGGCGTCTCGCGGGGAAGCGATGGCACCAGGCTCGGCCACGAAACCCACGCCACCCTGCGGCTTGCGCTCCAGCTCCGCGAAAACCAGCTTCTCCCGGAAGCTCTCGGCCTGCATGGCAGTGGTCCCATCGGCCTGCAGCGCGAACGAAGCACCGTCGAACACCACCTCGTCCTGGCCGCCCACCAGATGCGCGTAGACCAGCGGCAGCCCCACGGCACGCGCCCGATCGGCCATGCGCGCGACGCGCTCGCCTTCCTTGCCCACGTGATACGGCGATGCATTGATCACCGCCAGCACCTCGGCACCGCTCTCGCGCGCCAGTTCGGCCGGCTGGTCGAACCAGGCGTCCTCGCAGATCAGCAGGCCGACCGAGACGCCCTCCACCTCGAACACGCAGGTGCCCTGCCCCGGCGTGAAGTAGCGGCGCTCGTCGAACACCTGGTAGTTGGGCAGTTCGCGCTTGGCGTAGGTCTTGAGGATGCGGCCTTCCTTGATGACGCTGGCCGCGTTGTGCCGCATCTGCACCGCAACCGAGCGGCTGCGCAGGCTGCCGCCGGTCGGATGCCCCACCACCACGATCATGTCTTTGAGGTCGGCCAGAGCGGCGGCGATGCCTTTCACGGCATCATCACAGGCTTCGGTGAACGCCGGGCGCAGGAACAGGTCCTCCGCCGCGTAGCCGGCAATCGAGAGTTCGGGCGTCAGCAAGAGGCGCGCACCCTGGGCATGGGCATCGCGCGCGGCATCGACGATCTTTTTCGCGTTGCCTGCGAGGTCGCCCACCACAAAATTGAGTTGCGCGATGGCGAGCTTGAGCGTCATACAGAAGGAAGAAAAAGGCTTGAACGATTATGTCATTCGGGTTCTGCCGTCTCCGTCGGACGTGAGCCCGGAAGCATGGAACGCGCTGCTGGCCGCCGAGGCCGAGCCGTCGCCTTTCATGCGCCACGAATACCTCACGGCCCTGAACGACAGCCGAAGCGCCACGCCGGACAACGGCTGGATGCCGCAGTTCGTCACGCTCTGGCATGGCGAGCAGTTGCAGGCCGCGTGCCCGCTGTACGTCAAGGACCACTCCTATGGCGAATACGTCTTCGACTGGGCCTGGGCCAATGCCTACGAGCAGCACGGGCTGGCCTACTACCCCAAGGCCGTGGTGGCGGTGCCGTTCACGCCCGTGCCCGGGGCAAGGCTGCTGGCGCGCGATGCCGAAAGCCGCACTTTGCTGGTGCAAGGGCTCGTCGCGCTGTGCAAGCAGCTGGAGCTGTCGTCGCTGCACCTGCTGTTCGGCGCCGAGGCGGACATCGCCGCCTGCACCGAAGCGGGCCTGATGCTGCGCAACACGGTGCAGTTCCATTGGACGAACGCGCAATACGCCGACTTCGACGCCTTCCTCGCCAGCCTCTCCCACGACAAGCGCAAGAAGATCCGCCAGGAGCGCCGCAAGGTGGCCGATGCCGGTGTGCGCTTTCGCTGGTCGCGCGGGGCGGACATCAGCAAGGCCGACTGGGACTTCTTCTACCGCTGCTACGAGCGCACCTACCGCGAGCACGGCAACCCACCCTACCTCACGCGCGACTTCTTCCGGCGCATGGCCGACACGATGCCCGAGGCCTGGCTGCTGTTCATCGCCGAACGCGACGGCAAGCCCATGGCCAGCAGCCTGATCGCGCTCTCGACGCAGCCCGACAGGCCCCTGGTGGCCTACGGCCGCTACTGGGGCGCGCTGGAGCGTGTCGATTGCCTGCACTTCGAGGCCTGCTACTACCAGCCGCTGGCGTGGTGCATCGAGCACGGCGCGCAGCGCTTCGAGGGCGGCGCACAGGGCGAGCACAAGATGGCGCGCGCGCTGATGCCGGTGAAGACCACCAGCGCCCACTGGCTGGCGCATCCGTCGTTCGCCGATGCGGTCGAGCGCTTTCTCGAACGCGAGGGCGCGGGCATCGAGAACTACATGGATCACCTCGGCGAGCGCAGCCCCTTCAAGTCAGTCTGAGTGCCATTCGGGACTGCTATAAAAGCGCCCGACATCCACAACAACTCAGAGAGAAATCGATGCCATTCCTGGGACTGGGCCTGCACGTCCTCATCGCGCTGTTCTTCGCCGTGCATGCCATGCGCCACGGCAAGCAGATGTACTGGCTGCTCATCCTCTTCAGCTTCCCGCTGCTCGGCAGCATCGTGTACTTCGTGGTCGAGTACCTGCCCGCCTCGCGCATGCAGCGCACCGCCGGCAAGGTGGCGAACGCGGCCATCGGCTTCATCGACCCCGAGCGCGAATACCGCGCGGCCACCGAGGCCTACGACCTCGCACCCACTGCGCAGAACAAGCTGCGCCTCGCCAAGGCGGCGCTCGACAAGGGCCAGGCCGCCGATGCCGTCGGCCACTACCGCGACGCGCTGAAGGGCCCGCTGGCCTCCGATCCGGAACTGCAATTCGGCCTGGCCAGCGCCCTGCTCGCAGCAGGCGGAGCGACATCCGGCCGCGACGCCCTGCAGGCGCTGCAGACACTGCGTTCCACGCGCGACGACTACCGCAAGGACGAAGTTGCCGTTCTCACCGCACGCGCCCTCGCCGCCGACGGCCGCCAGCCCGAAGCGCGCGCAGCCTTCGAGGACGCACTGAGCCGCTACAACACCGTCGAGGCACGCGCCCGCTACATCGCATGGCTCGCCCGGCAAGGCGACACTGCCGGCGCACAGCGCCAGTGGGACGAGCTCCAGCAGGCAGCGCGCCACTGGAATTCGCACGCACGCTCGGTCAATCGCGAATGGATGCAGCTGGCCAGCGAAGCGGTTCGCGGCTGACATCCCTGCTCTGCCCCAGGCTTTCTCTCTGTCCAAGGGCATAGCGCCCCTGACCGTTCGGCACATCGACGGCGCGCCGGGCCTCTCCTAGCATCGGCTTCGAGGAGAACCCAGCATGCAGACACTCACACGCCGGGCCGTCGCGGCGCTCTGCTTCGTCACCGCCGGCCCGTGGGCCATGGCCGCCAGCTTCGACTGCGCCAAGGCCGGAAACGCCACCGAGAAGGCGATCTGCGCCGACCCCGGCCTCTCACGGCAGGACGAGGCCATGGCCGCGCTCTACAAGCGGCAGGTCGAGATGCCCGGCACGGGCCAGTGGCCCACCCTGCTGAAGCGCGACCAGCGCGACTGGATCGTGGTGCGCAACCGCGAATGCAAGGGCAACACCGAGTGCCTCAAGCAGGACTACGAACGGCGCATCACCTACCTGAGCCACCCGCTGCTGAACTGGATCGGGCGCTATGTGGAGGGCCGGTGCCCGAAGGACGGCCGCTTCCTCGATGTGACGCCCGAGTTGGGCGGCATGCTGGAAATCCAGCTCTACGTCTGCCCCGATCCGCGCGGCAACATGCTGCTGCAGGGCAAGAACGTGTTCGACGGGCAGCGGCGCCTCGTGGTGCGAGAGGCCGGGGGCTGCACCCGCACGCTCCAGTTCGAGGCCGACCGCGTCAACGTATCGGACGGGCCGGGCTGCGCGCCGTCGCTGACCGGCAGCTTCGCGCGCGACCCGCGCCGCTCGCCCTTTGAAAACGAATAGCCGAGCTTCTTACTTCTTGTAGTTGGCCACGCCGTCCAGGATTTCCTTCCTGGCCGAGTCGATGCCCTCCCAGCCCAGCACCTTGACCCACTTGCCTGCTTCGAGATCCTTGTAGTGCTCGAAGAAGTGGCTGATGGCCTTCAGGCGCATCGGGTTCACGTCGTCCACCGACTTCCAGTGGCTGTAGATGGGCAGCACCTTGTCGGTGGGCACGGCGAGCACCTTGCCGTCGACGCCGGCTTCGTCTTCCATCATCAGGATGCCCAGGGGGCGGCACGGCACCACCACGCCCGGCAGCAGCGGGTACGGCGCGATCACCAGCACGTCGACCGGGTCGCCGTCGCCCGACAGGGTCTGCGGCACGTAGCCGTAGTTGGCGGGGTAGTACATGGCCGTCGTCATGAAGCGGTCCACGAAGATCGCGCCCGATTCCTTGTCCACTTCGTACTTGATCGGATCGGCGTTCATCGGGATTTCGATCACGACGTTGAAGGCGTCAGGCAGGTTCTTGCCGGGGGAAACTTTGTCGAAGGACATGACGTTTTTCGAGTAGTTGAAAAGTATGAGACGAATGGGGACAAACCCGGAGTTTACTTTCCGTGTCACCGGCCGGTCGCACACGCATCTGTTTTTGCCTGTAAATTGCAACCGTTGGCCAATCGGCTCCGCACCTCCGGTGCAGTGAGCTTCGAGGAAGCAACGCGGCGGAAAACATGGTCCCGTACGCGTTGCACGCAAGGGCCCGTGCTGTCCGTCTCCACTAGTCACAACGAACGAATGGAGAAGCAAAGCATGATCGGCAACACCCCCCTGATACTGGCCATCGTCTGCGGTCTCGTGGCCGTGGCCTACGGTTTCTGGGCCCGAAGTTGGATTCTCGCGAAGGACGCAGGCAATGCCCGCATGCAGGAGATCGCGGCGGCCATCCAGGCCGGTGCCTCCGCCTACCTCGCCAAGCAGTACAGCACCATCGCCATCGTCGGCATCGTGCTCGCCATCCTCATCGCCGTGTTCCTCGACCTGACCACGGCCGTCGGCTTCATCGTGGGCGCGGTGCTCTCGGGCGCCTGCGGCTTCATCGGCATGAACGTCTCGGTGCGCGCCAACGTGCGCACCGCACAGGCGGCCACGCACGGCATCGGCCCGGCGCTCGACGTCGCGTTCCGTGGCGGCGCCATCACCGGCATGCTGGTGGTGGGGCTGGGCCTGCTGGGCGTGTCGGCCTTCTACTGGGTGCTGATCGGCAGCGGCACGCCGGCCGCGGGGCACAGCCTCTCGGCCGCGCTGAACCCGCTGATCGGCTTCGCCTTCGGCTCCTCGCTGATCTCGATCTTCGCGCGGCTGGGCGGCGGCATCTTCACCAAGGGCGCCGACGTCGGCGCCGACCTGGTGGGCAAGGTCGAGGCCGGCATCCCCGAGGACGACCCGCGCAACCCCGCCGTGATCGCCGACAACGTGGGCGACAACGTCGGCGACTGCGCCGGCATGGCGGCCGACCTGTTCGAGACCTACGCGGTGACGCTCATCGCCACCATGGTGCTGGGCGCGCTGATGGTGGCTGCGGCGCCGACCAACGCGGTGCTCTACCCGCTGGCGCTGGGCGGCGTGTCGATCATCGCGTCGATCATCGGCTGCTTCTTCGTGAAGGCCTCGCCGGGCATGGTCAACGTGATGCCGGCGCTCTACAAGGGGCTGGCTGTGTCGGGCATCCTGTCGCTGATCGCCTTCTGGTTCGTCACCAGCTGGCTGATTCCCGACAACGCCATCGCCGCCAGCGGCAGCCAGCTCAAGCTGTTCGGCGCCTGCTTCGTCGGTCTGGCGCTCACGGCTGCACTGGTGTGGATCACCGAGTTCTACACCGGCACGCAGTACAAGCCCGTGCAGCACATCGCGCAGGCTTCGACCACCGGCCACGGCACCAACATCATCGCGGGCCTGGGCGTGTCGATGCGCTCGACGGCCTGGCCGGTGATCTTCGTGTGCATCGCGATCCTGGCCGCGTATTCGCTGGCGGGCCTCTACGGCATCGCGGTGGCGGCCACGTCGATGCTGAGCATGGCCGGCATCGTGGTGGCGCTCGACGCCTACGGCCCCATCACCGACAACGCCGGCGGCATCGCGGAGATGAGCGAGCTGCCCGACAGCGTGCGCGCCGTGACCGACCCGCTGGACGCAGTCGGCAACACCACCAAGGCCGTGACCAAGGGCTACGCCATCGGCTCCGCGGGCCTGGCCTCGCTGGTGCTCTTCGCCGACTACACCCACAAGCTGGAGAGCTTCGGCCAGGCGATCAGCTTCAACCTGAGCGATCCGATGGTGATCGTCGGCCTCTTCATCGGCGGCCTGATTCCCTACCTGTTCGGCGCGATGGCCATGGAAGCCGTGGGCCGCGCGGCCGGTGCGGTGGTGGAGGAAGTGCGCCGCCAGTTCCGCGACATCCCCGGCATCATGGAAGGCACCGGCAAGCCCGAGTACGGCAAGGCCGTGGGCATGCTGACCGGCGCGGCCATCAAGGAAATGATGATCCCCTCGCTGCTGCCGGTGCTGGTGCCGATCATCGTCGGCCTGGTGCTTGGGCCGAAGGCGCTGGGCGGGCTGCTGATGGGCACCATCGTCACGGGTCTCTTCGTCGCCATCAGCATGTGCACGGGCGGCGGTGCCTGGGACAACGCCAAGAAGTACATCGAGGACGGCCACTTCGGCGGCAAGGGCAGCGAGACGCACAAGGCCGCCGTCACCGGCGACACCGTGGGCGACCCGTACAAGGACACAGCCGGCCCCGCCGTGAACCCGCTGATCAAGATCATCAACATCGTGGCGCTGCTCATCGTGCCGCTGGTGGTGAAGTTCCATGCGGGCGATGCGGCTGCGGCAGTGCCGACGAAGGTCGAGACGCCGCCGGCGTCCACCGCGCCCGCAGCCCCCGCTGCAATGGCACCCTCGACGCCTGCGGCGGTAGTCGCCTCTGGCGCGGTATCGGCAGCCGAGGCCGCCGCAGTGAAGGTCGAGAACGGCGTCGTGAAGTTCTACTTCGCGAGCGCCAGCGCTGAGGTGGCGCCCAACGCCAAGGAGGCGCTGGCCGACGTCATCAAGGCCGTGCAGAGCGGCAGCACCGTGCTCGTGAGCGGCTACCACGACGCCAGCGGCGACCCGGCGAAGAACGCCGAGCTCGCCAAGCAGCGCGCGATGGCCGTGAGCGATGCGCTCAAGGCTGCTGGCGCGCCCGAGGACAAGATCGAGCTCGCGAAGCCCGAACAGTCCCAGGCCGACGGCCCGCCCTCGGAGGCACGTCGCGTCGAAGTCAAAGTAAAGTCCTGACATGACACTCCCCCAGGCTTCGCGCACTTCGTGTCGCTTCGCCACCCCCCTCGCCGGGGGCGACACCTGCGGCCCGGCAGAGCCGGTTCCGCGGTGTCTCGCGCACGATCCGCTTGAGCCTCGTATGCCGCAGAAGGCGCGTTGCGCCATGGATCACTGAAAGATGCCCACACCCGAACGACTCGAATCATTCATCGCCGCCGTCGAAGGCGGCGCGCATGCCAAGGCCATCGAGGACTACTACACCGAAGATGCCACCATGCGCGAGAACCAGGCCGAGCCGCGGCGCGGCCGCAGCACGCTGGTGGCGCAGGAGACCGCCGTGCTCGACCGCACCGAATCGGTGGTTTCCACCTGCGTGCGGCCGGTGCTGGTGAACGGCGACCACGTGGCGATCCACTGGATCTTCGAGTTCACGTTCAAGGGTGGCGGCAGGATGCGCATGGAGGAAATCGCCTGGCAGCGCTGGGAAGGCGACCGCATCGCCGAAGAGCAGTTCTTCTACGACCCCGCGCAACGAAAGCCGGGCTGATCGAAGGCTCCTCCGCGCGTTTCCACCGTCATGGCGCTTCTGCAGACTCCTGGCCCCATGCGATACCTCCACGCACTGTTCACCGGCACCTGGGCCATCGCCCGGGCCGAGCTGGCGATCGTCCGGCGCTTTCCGCGCATCCTGCTGGCCGTGGTGGCGGTCGGCGTGGTGCCGGCGATCTATGCGCTGATCTATCTCTCCAGCGTGTGGGACCCGGCCGGCCACACGGCCGACCTGCCCGCCGCCATCGTCAACCAGGACCAGGGCGTGACCTACATGTCGCGCACGGTCAACGTCGGTAACGAGCTCACGCACACCCTGCTCGACAAGCGCGCCTTCGGCTTCCGCACGATGACCGACACCGAGGCCGCGCGCGCCGAGGTGCGACGCGGCACGCTGGCCTTCGCACTGTTGATCCCGCCCGACTTCAGTGCCAACGCAGTGCCCGGCGCGCAGCGCGGCGCGGGGCAGATCGTGGTCTACACCTCCGAGGGCAACAACTACAGCTCGGCCGGCCTGGCGCGGCGCTTCGCGGGCGAGCTGGGCCACCAGGTCAACGAGATGCTCAACGAGCAGCGCTGGGGCCTGGTGCTGAACGCGGCCTCCGGCTCGCAGGCGCGTCTCGACAAGCTCAAGCAGGCCCTGCTGGAGCTGCGCGACGGCAGCCAGACGCTGGCTAGCGGTGCCGCCCAGTACAGCGCGGCCGCGCAGCAGGTGGGCAGCGGGTTCAAGCAGGTCAACGGCGGCATCCGCACCATCGAGTCGAAGCTGCCCGCCGATGCCGACCTGCGCGCGCTCAAGGCCGGTTCGCAGCAGCTTGCCGCGGGCCAGCGCGAACTCGGCAGCGGGCTCGCCCAGATCGGCGACGGGCTCGACCAGCTCGAAGGCGGAGCCAGCCAGCTTGGCGACGGCGCGCGCAGGATGCAGAAGGACACGGCCGACATCCCCTTCGTGGGCGACCGCATCTCCAAGGGCGCGGGCGAACTCGCAAGCGGCGCCGACAAGCTGCGCGGCGGCCTCGAGCAGGCCCAGGCCGCCATGGCCAAGGCCCAGGACGGCAACCACAAGCTGGCGACCGGGGCGACAGCCCTCGACGGTGGCGTGGGCAAGCTCACCGACGGCATGACGGCACTCGGCGCCGGCATCCACGCCATGTCCGGCAAGCTGCCTTCGGACCGGAAGCTGGACGAGTTCGTGCAGGGCGGCGCGCAGCTCGCCCAGGGCGCGGAGCGCCTGTCGACCGGCGTGCGCACCATCGAGGCCGCCCTGCCCGCCTCGATCACCCGCATCCAGGGCAGCGCCTCGGGGCTGGCGGACTCGGTCGAGCCCAAGGTGGAGGTGGTGGCGCCGGTGGCCAACAACGGCAGCGCCTTCGTGCCCAACATGGTGTCGGTGGCGCTGTGGATCGGCGCGGTGATGGCCGGCTACCTGTTCAACATCCGCATCGTGCTGTCGGACCACAGCCACTATCCGAAGCTAGCGAAGACGCTGGGCAAGATCACCATGCCGGCGCTGATCGTGCTGCTGCAGGTGGTACTGGTGCTGGCCACGCTGGTGGGCGTGCTGCGAGTGCAGGCGCCGGACGTGCCGGCGCTGGCGGTGACGATGGTGCTGGCCTCGCTGGTGTTCCTGGTAGTGCTGTTCGCGATCCTGCACGTGTTCGGCGACTTCGGCCGCATCCTCACCGTGCTGCTGCTGACGCTGCAGCTTTCCGCCGGCGGCGGCGTGCTGCCGGTGGAGCTCTCGGCCGGCTTCTTCCGCGACGTGCACGGCTGGCTGCCCTTCAGCTGGGTGGTGCAGGCCTTCCGCGCCGTGATGTTCGGCGCCTTCGACAACGGCTGGGCGCATGCCTGCGGGGCCGTGCTGCTCTCGGGCGCGGTGGCCGTCGGGCTGATGGCTCTCTTCGGCAAATGGAACGAAGTGCCGCCGGCGGACTACAAGCCGACGATCCAGGTCTGAATCTTCCATGTGACATTGATGATGTAACATTCAATCCGTCACATGAATACGCCAGCCGTCACCGACGCCCCCCAGGAACTCTCCGTCGAGGAACTGGCCGCGCGCACCGGCGTGACGGTGCGCAACATCCGCGCCTACACCACCGCCGGGCTGCTGCCGCCGCCGAGGCTGCGCGGCCGCCTCGGCCTGTACGGCGACGAGCATGCTCAGCGGCTGGCGCTGATCCGCGAGCTGCGCGACCAGGGTTTCGGCATCGAAGCCATCCGTCGCATCTTCGGCCGCGCGCCCGCCTCGGCATGGCGCGACTTGGTGGCGGTGGCGCGCTCCGTCTCGGGCAGCCTCTTCGCCGAAGAAGAGCCGGTGGTGGTCTCGGCCGATGCGCTCGCCGCCAAGTGGAAGGGCCAGATGACGCCCGCCCTGCTCGCCCGCGCCACCAAGGCCGGCCTCATGCGCGAGCTGCCGGACGGCCAGGTGCAGATGCTCAGCCCCGCGCTCGGCCAGATCGCCGAGCAGCTCGCCGCGCTCGGCCTGCCGCTGGAGGAAGCGATCGGCATGCAGGAAACCATGGTCCGCACGCTGCGCACCGTGGCGCGCCACTGGCTGCGCACGCTGGCCGAAAGCCTGCTGAGCGGCGACGCCATCGACGCCGGGCGCACCGCCCAGTTGCTCGAGCAGGCCCGAGGCCTCGCCACCGGCGCGGTGCAGGCCGCGTTCCCCGTGATCCTCCAGCAGGAACTGGATGCCTTGCTGCATCGCAAGGCCACCTGAAAAGATGACACCAATCCGCCACACCAGAAGCCCCCTCCTGCCGCGCCTGCTGCCGGCGCTGCTCGTGCTGTGCGGCCCGGCTTTCGCGCAGGCCCAGGGGCAAGCCGCCAGCGACGACACCCTCTCCCTGAGCTTCGACGCGGCGCGCGCCCGCATGATCGACCGCTCCGACAAGCTGGCCGCCGCCCGCGCGGCCGTCGATGCGAAGGAACTGCAGAGCCAGGGTCTCAAGAGGCTCGGCGGCCCGTCGGTCAGCGTCTCGGGGCTGGCCTATGCCTACAACGCGAACCTGAACCTCGACCTCGATCCGCTCAACCAGCGGCTCGGGCAACTGGGCTCGTCTCTGCCGACGTCCATCCAGAGCGTGATCGCGCGAGTGCCGATTCCGCAGTTGCCCAACAGCTACACCCTCAACCGCCACGACACCGGCGCCAACGCGTCGATCTCGGCCGTGTGGCCGCTCTACGTCGGCGGCGCGACCGATGCGGTGCGCGGCTTCGTCTCGGCCCAGACGCGCGAGGCGCAGGCCGACGCCGAGCAGGCCGGACACGAGGTCGACACCCTGCTCGTGCAGCGCTACTTCGGCGCGCAGCTCGCACGCCGTGCGGCGGCCCTGCGCCTGCAGGCCGAGCGCACCATCGCGCAGCACGATTCGGCGGCGCAGAAGATGCTCGCGGCCGGCGTGATCTCGCGCGTCGAGCGGCTGCAGGCCAGCGCCGCGTACGAAGAGGCACGCCGCAACGCGCGCAAGGCCGAGAACGACGCGGCGCTTGCATCCGTCGCCCTGGCCCGCACCGTGCGTGCCGACGGCAGCGTGGCACCACAGACGCCGCTCTTTCTCATCAGCACGCCGATCGAGCCGCTGGGCTATTTCATCGACTCCGCGCTCACGCGCCACCCCGGCCTGGGCAAGGTCGCAGCCAAGAAGTCGCAGGCCGAGCAGTTGCACGAAGGCGAAGAGGCGCTGCGCCGCCCGCAGGTGATCGCCTTCGGCACGCGCGAACTCAAGAGCGGCAATGCCGACTGGGTGGCCGGCGTCGGCGTGCGCTGGACGCTGTACGACTCGGTCGACCGCGACATGCTCTCGGCAGCGTCGCTCAAGCAGGTCGAGCAGGCCGAGCGCACCGATGCGCAGGCGCGCAGCGACATCTCGCTGCTGGTGGAGCGCAACTGGCGCGCGCTGGAGAACGCGCGCCGCCAATATCTGGAAATGAAGGCTTCGGTCGAACTCGCGCAGGAGGTCGTGAAGCTGCGCACCTCCGGGCTGCGCGAAGGCACGAGCACCACGCTCGACCTGATCGACGCCGAAACCAACCAGGCCAAGGTGCTGACCGAACGCGCGCAAGCCGCCAACGACTACGTGCAGGCGCTCGCGCAACTGCTCGAGAGCGCGGGGCTTTCAGACAGGTTTTCCGACTACATCGCGCGTGCCGACGTGAAGGTGAATTGATGATGAGTGCCAAGACCCGAAAACTGATCGCGATACTCGCCGCTTTGCTCGTGCTGGCGGTGCTCGTCTGGGGTTTCTGGCGCGCATCGCGGCCTGCGCCCGAGGTGTTCCAGGGCCAGATGGAAGCACGCGAGACGGATGTTGCCGGCAAGGTGACTGCGCGCATCGCCGAAGTGCCGGTGAAGGAAGGCGACCGCATCCAGGCCGGCGCGGTGCTGGTGCGCATGGACAGCCCCGAGGTGCGCGCCAAGCTCGCGCAGGCCACCGCCGCCGAGCAGGCCGCGCAGGCCGTCGCCGAGAAGGCGCAGAACGGAGCTCGCCCGCAGGAAGTCGAGATGGCTCGCATGCAATGGCAGCGCGCGGAAACCGCGGCGCAACTCGCGCAGACCTCTTTCCGCCGCGTCGACGGACTGGCGCGCGAGGGTCTGGTGGCCGACCAGAAGCGCGACGAGGCCGAAGCCAACTGGAAGGCTTCGCGCGACGCCGCCATCGCGGCCAAGGCGCAGTACGACATGGCGCGCACCGGCGCCCGCCCCGAGGACAAGGCCGCCGCCAGCGCGCAGGCACGTCAGGTTGCCGGCGTGGTGGCCGAGGCCGAAGCCGCCAAGGCCGAGACCGAGCTGCGCAGCCCGGTCGGCGGCGAAGTGGCCAAGGTGCTGGCCAAGGTCGGCGAGCTGTCGCCGCAGGGCGTGGCGGTGGTCACGGTGGTCGACCTGAGCGACCAGTGGGTGGTGCTGAACGTGCGAGAAGACCGACTCTCCCGCTTCGCGCTGGGCGACGAGTTCGACGCGCACCTGCCCGCGCTGCCCGAGGGCAAGCGCACTGCCCGCTTCAAGGTCTACTACAGCGCCGTGCTGCCCGACTTCGCGACATGGCGCGCCACGCGCGGCGGCACCGGCTTCGACGTGCGCACCTTCGAGGTTCGCGCACGGCCACTGAAGCCCATCGAGGGCGCCCGGCCCGGCATGAGCGTGCTGGTGGACTGAGTCCGTTCGCGATGAGCCTCCGCGGCTTCTCCACCGCCAGCGCAAGGCGCGAGCTCGCGCTGCTGCGCACGCGACCGTGGGACCTCGCGATGATCTCGTGGGTGCCGCTGCTCGCGGTGTTCCTGATCTGGTGGATCTTCTCGGCCGGCCTGCCCGAGCGGCTGCCGATCGGCGTGCTCGACCAGGACCACTCCTCGCTCTCGCGGCAGGTGGTGCGCTTCCTGGACGCCACGCCCGGCCTGCGCGTGACGCAGCGCTACAGCGACGAAGGCGAGATGGCGCGCGCACTGACCAGCGGCGCGGTTGACGCGGCGGTACAGCTGCCGCGCGAGCTGAGCCGCGACGTGAAGCAGGGCCGCGTCGGCCAGGTCGTGCTGCTGCACAACGCACAGCTCGGCACGCATTCGAGCCTGATCCAGCGCGACGTGCGCACCGCCGTGGCCACCGTCTCGGGCGGGGTCGAGCTCACGGTGCGCAACAAGCGCGGCGAGTCGATGACGGCCGCGCGCGTGAGCATGGAGCCGATCAAGGCCAGCATGGTGGCGCTTTTCAACACATCGACCGACTACGAGCAGTTCCTGGGCGCCGCGCTGATTCCCGCGCTGCTGCACATCCTCGCGATGACGGCCGGTGCATGGGCCGTGGGCCGCGAACTGCGCGACCGCAGCATCGGCGGATGGCTGGGCGCCTCGCCGCGGTGGCACGAAGCGCTGGCCGCGCTGGCGGGCAAGCTGGTGCTGCCGTTCGCGAGCCTTTCGGCCGTCGCTCTGGCGGCAATGTTGTGGATCACGGCGGGACGTGGGTGGCACCCGGTCGGGTCGCTGGGGTGGACGCTGTTCGCGCTGGTGGTCTTCCTGGCGCTGTCGATCGCGCTGGGGGCCTTCGTGGCGGGGCTTACGCGCTCGCTGCGTACCGCCCTCTCGGCCACGGGCTTCATCACCGCGCCGGCCTTCGCGTTCGGCGGCGTGGGCTTTCCGCTGGTCGCGATGCCGCTACTGGCGCAGGTCTGGGCCAACCTGCTGCCCTACACGCACTACATCCGGGTGCAGATGGAGCAGCTGCAGATGGGCGCGCCGGTGGTCTATTCGGTGGCGACGCCGCTGTGGATGGTGCTGGGCACTGGCGTGCTGCTCGCCGTCACCGCTGCGGCGCTGGTGCGTGCCGCCGGGGCGCCCGAGAGCTGGGGTGGACGATGAGCGATACCGAGCCGCTTCGCTTCGGCAGTGCATGGCGCGAGACGGCGCTCGCCGTGCTGCGCGACAAGGGCGTGCTGCTGATCATGCTGCTCGCCCCGATCATCTACGGCTTTTTCTATCCGTGGCCCTACCGCACGCAGGCCGTGACGCGCGTGCCGGTGGCAGTGGTCGACCAGGATCACACCGCGCTGTCGCGGCAGATCGCGCGCTTCGCGCTGGCCAATCCGCGGCTGGACGTGCGCATGGTCACGGGCGACGTGGGCGAGGCGCAGCAGGCGCTGTGGCGCGGCGAGATCGAGGGCTATGCGCTGCTGCCGGCCGACCTGAAGCGCAACGTGCTGCGCGGCACTTCGGCGGTGGTCACCATCGAGGGCAACGGAGCCTATGCGCTGCTCAACAAGGCCGTGCTGTACGGCTTCTCGGAGGCCGTGGGCACGGTGTCGGCGGGCGTGGAGATCCGCAAGCTGCAGGCCGGCGGCCAGAGCGCGATCCAGGCGGCGCGCAGCCGCAGTCCGCTCAACACGCAGCTCGTCGCGCTGTTCAATCCGACCGAGGGCTACGGCAGCTACGTGGTGCCGGCGGTGGCCCTGCTGATCCTGCAGCAGACGCTGCTGATGGGCGTGGCGATGCTGGCCGGCACCTGGGCCGAGGCCGGGCGGCTGCGGGCCTCGATGGGCGCCTGGCTGGGGCGGCTGGGGGCGCTTTCAGGCTTCGGCTTCCTCAGCGGCGTTTTCTACTTCGGCTGGGTGTTCTTCCTGCAGGACTATCCGCGCGGCGGCAATCCGTGGGGAGCTCTGGTGCTGCTCGCGTTCTATGTGCCGGCGATCTGCACGGTGGGCCTGCTGCTGGGCTGCTGGTTCCGCGACCGAGAACGCGCCTTGCAGGTGCTGCTGTTCACGGCGCTGCCGATGGCTTTTCTATCGGGCTTCTCATGGCCTGTCGAGGCGCTACCCGAGCCCCTGCAGGCGCTGCGCTGGCTCTTTCCGAGCACCGCAGGCATCCAGGCCTCGCTGCGGCTCAACCAGATGGGCGCGCCGCTGCATGACGTGCTGCCCTATCTGGGCGTGCTGCTGTCGCTGACGCTGGCGGGGCTGCTGACGCTCCGGCTCGTGGCCACGACGCCGCCGACGAGGCAGGCCTAGCGCCGGCTCTCCCGGCTCTCGGCGGCCACGGCGCGCACCAGCCGCGTGGCGGGCTCCACCAGCTCGCGCAGGTCGCCCGCGCGGTTCTGTTCGATGGCTTGCAGCACGAGTTCGTTGATGCCGCCCACCACCGTCATCGCCATCTCGCTCGTGAGGTGCACCGCGGGGCCTTCCGTGCCGCCGTTGCCGCTGCTGTTGATGGCGACCTGGATGAAGTTGGCGATCTCGTCGTTCACCCTGCGGCGCACCACGAGGCCGGGCATGCCGAGGCCGAGGATCTCGACGAAGAGCGTGCGCAGCAGCACCGGGTCCTGGGCGAGGTAGTCGAAGTACGCCGTCATGGCCTGCTCGACCTGCGCGTGCCAGGGCTGTGCCGGGTCGAAGGCCTCGCTCACCGCCTGCAGCGCGAGCCGGCTGGCGGTTTCATAGAGCGCGATCAGGCATTCGGTCTTGGTGCTGAAGTGCTCGTAGAAGGTACGGCGCGACACGGCGGCCTCGCGCACGATGTCGGCAATGGTGGTTTCCGCATAGCCCTTGGCCGCCACGGCATGCGCCATGCCCTGCAACAGGCGCGCGTAGTGCTCGCTTCCGGGGCCGTCGGCAGACTTGGACGACGGAGCTGCTTTTTCGATGGTTTCGCTCATGGACGACACATTTTCCTACGCCCGGGTACTTGACAGTACCAATTCACAATTGCAACATGGCGGCACGCGGTACGAAGATGTACCAGCAATCCCGCTCCACGCAATCAGTGCTTTTTCCGAGGCTTGTTTTCATGACCGATCTCGTTGTACGCCGCCTGCTGATCGACCTGCAACCGCCCTTTGCCCGCAACTGGTGCGGCGGCGACGCATTCTCGACCGCTTTCTTCAACGCCCTGTCGATGAGCTTTCCCTTCGGCGAACAGTTCTTCATCGACGCGGTACGCGACGCCGTCGCCACGCTGCCGCCCGAGGTCCAGGAGCAGCACCGGGCCGACGTGCGCGGCTTCATCGGACAGGAAGCCACGCACCGGCGCATTCATTCGCTCTTCAACAACCATCTCGAGAACCAGGGGCTGGTCGACCGCTGGACGACCCGCGCCAGCAAGCGCATGGAACTGATGGAAGGCGCCGATCCGCGCCACGCACTGGCGGTGACGGCTGCCACCGAGCATTTCACGGCCATGTTCGCCGAGTGGCTGCTGGCCCACCCCGGCATCCTCGACGGCGCCGAGCCCCGGCTGCGCACGATGTGGCTGTGGCACAGCGCCGAAGAGCTCGAACACAAGAGCGTGGCCTTCGACATCTACAAGGCCGCGGGCGGCTCCGACGAATGGCGCACCCGCTGGTTCCGCCGCGTCACGATGATGTTTCTGGGCGACCTGATGCGCCAGACCATCGACAACCTGCGCCACGAGAAGCAACTGTGGAAATGGTCGACCTGGAAGAGCGCCGCGCGCATCCTCTTGAGCCGCAAGGGCCTGCTGCGCGGCAACATGGCCGGCTGGCGCAGCTACCTGCGCCCCGACTTCCATCCGATGCAGCAGGACAGCAGCCTCTCGGAACGCTGGCTCGCGGACAACCGCGCGCAGTACACGCCGGTGGGCGTGGCACCCGAGGCGGCGGCCGCGCGCTGACGGCGTCGGACCGCGCTCAATCGCTCAGAAGAAGGTGGCGCGGGTGGTCGTGTTGCCACCGGCCTGCTGGTGCTCGGGGCGCATCTGCAGATCGTGCAGGGTGTCGAAGTCGGACGGAGCATCCGGCACCCGCATCACCACTTCCAGCTCGTGCATCGACGCGACCCAGCGGCCGGCCGGCGATTCGGCCGGTTCGTCGTTGGCGAACACGCCATCGCGGATGTAGAGGGTTTCGCCTTCCGGGCGCTCGGCATGCAGCTCGATCAGGCGCGCGATCGAGAAGTTGTACGTCACGAGCTTCTCGCGCGTCTTGCGGTCCTTGCCGCCGCAGTTGAACGAGCCCTCGGCGGCGATGACGATGCAGGAGCCGTCCACGCCGTCCATCTCGATCTCGTTGCCCGAGCGCCAGATGGCGTTGGGCAGGCGCACGCGCACCTTGTCGATGACGAGGTCGCGCTGCTTGTTGAGGCTGCCCAGCGGCGGCACCAGCGAGCGCAACTGGCGCAGGCGCTCGGCGAAGTTGTCGTCCATCAGGAATTCAACGTGGTGCGTAGCGCTGCCGGAGGAGCGCTTGACCACCTGCATGACCACGTGGCGCGACTTAGCCATGGCAGGACCCCTTTGCGAAAGTTGAATTCCGTGTCCCGCGTGGGGTGTGGACAGGGTGGCAGCAATTCATTGGAAATCAGCTACTAGTAGAACTTTTGATTACATGCAATTACATGCATCATTTGTGTCCAACTGTATAGCGATTACCAGGAATGTGGAAGGCCATTCCGTGACTTATGCACGAGGAAATGTCGCCTAAATGCCTCCGTGATGTGGTAGCGGGACTTGGCCGTACCAGAGGCAGAAAGCCCTTATTCGAGGGCTTCGTCGAGCGCCTTGCAGGAAGGCGCGCAGACGGTCTGCGACTTGCCCAGCACCTGGCGGGTGCGCAGCTGCGAGCGCACGCGGTGCTTGCCGCACATGAAGCACGACATGGTCGCGCCGCTGAAGGAGGCCGAGGCGCGGAACGGCGAACCCGGCGCCTTCGACTTGTAGCGCAGGCCGTCCGCCACCACTGCCGTCTTCACTTCACCCTTCGCCATGCGTTTTGTCCTTGCTGTTCGGTTCGGCACGGCGCATCGCGCGTGCAATGGCTTCCCGGGCGCTGATTTCGGCCGCCAGGGAAGCGTCCAACGCCGAGCGGCAAAGCCCGGCGTGCTGGTAGTTGAGGTTCTCGTACACCTCGGCCGCGGCCGGATAGGCATCGAGCAGGCGACCGAGTTCGGCGCCCTGCCCGACGTCCTCGAACTCGTGCACGAGGTGTTCGACCACGGAGCGGTACTGCGCTGCACCCACGGGTACGGCGCTGTGCTCGAGCTTTTCCAGCAGTTGCGCCAGCACGTGGGTCACCGCCAGATCGGCCTTGGGAGACGGATTATCGGTCCTGTTCATGGTCACCATCTGGGGGCAGCATACGCCTATGCAAGTGGCTGCTCGTACAGGGTTGCCTCCGGTTGGCCGGTCATTTCTGCTTTCCGGGCCTTTTGCTGCGCCGCCTGCATCCGCTGCAGCAGGCTGTGAAGCATTTCGGTGGACAGCCCGTGGATCACCAGCCGGTGCCCCGCCCGCAGGGTCGACAGCGGCACCAGCGGGTGCTTGTTGTTGACCAGGATCAGGTGCTCCGGCGCGTTCAGGATCGTCGCCGCGTAGATGCCGATGGTCTCGTCCAGCTGCAGGGAGTTGGCCGCGCGCCAGAAATCGTTGTCCGTGAGCATCAGCTGGTAGAGCGGCGTGAAGAGCTCGATGGCGCTTTGCAGGTCCAGGAAGTTCAGCCTGCCCTGCGGCATGTCCTCCAGCCGCAGCCCCGGCTCCCGGATCATCGAGAAATCGACCTTCTCCGCCTTGCACAGTGCCAGCCCCTTGTCGCGCAGCGCGGTGTTGAGCCGGATCACGAAGTTGAAGAGGTTCAGGTCGTGCTTGAGGAACATCTCGTCCTTCAGCGCGTCGATGTCGGCCGGCTCCAGCGGGTTGGTTGCCACCGGCGCCGGCGAATTCCGCCCGATGAAGCCCAGGATCTGCGAGCCCAGGTGAAAGTGCCGCAGGATCAGCCAGTTCGCCTCCGGCGACACGAAGCGCTTCAGCCCCCAGGCCAGCAGCCGGTGCAGCAGGATCGAATGCGACCAGTTGCGCGGCACGAAAACCTTGGCGATCTGGATCAGGATGATCGTCAGCCGCGCGATCGGCCGCAGGAACGGCAGCAGGTACTGCCGCGAGCCCGAGCTCGAATCGGCCAGCCACGCGGCCTTGACGTCATCGGGCAGCGGCGTGCTCTGGTCGAGGTAGAGCGCCAGCCATGGGCTGGGGTCGCGTTCGTCGTGGGCTTGCTTCAGGAATTCAGGCGTTCGATCCATGGGGCATTCGCTGCGTGATGTGTTGGAACTGCATCAGGTATAGCGCGGCCGTGTGTCGCGCTGTCTCGACGATCTGGCCGGCGGCGCGCGCCTGCCCTTCCACGGCCATAACCATCTCGACCGCGGTGAGCCAGCGGCTCAGGTGGTTCTCGTCGTTGTGGCCGTGGTATTCGAGGAAGCGGAAGGCATCCGGCGGCAGCTTCAGGCTGGCCTTGAGCAACGGCAGCAGCGCCGGCACGATGCGCTGCCCCGTGCCCTCGATGATGTAGATCGCCCCCAGCAGGCCGATCGGATCGCGCGTAGCGGCCAGGCCGTGCAGGTAGGCATTGAGCGCCTCGCCGCCAGGGTTTCGGCGCAGCTCCTCGATGTTCTCCACCGTGCCGCCGGCCTTTCGGTAGTCGCTGAAGAGGATGTTGAAGTCGTTCTGCTCCTCGCCCGCGTGCACGCCGATCAGCGAAGCCAGCATCTGGTACGGCTCGCTCAGCGAGGCAGCGCCTTCGCGCATCCACTTGCTGCCCTCGCGCACCTGCGGCACCCATTGCTCCATCCAGTTCAGGTAGTCGGGCACGGCGAAGCGGCGCTCGCGGATCTGTCGGATCAGCGGCGTGCGCCACACGCGCGAACGGTAGTCGTGCCAGATGGCGGCCAGCTCGGTCAGCAGTGCGCCCAGGCCCTCGGGCGCGGCGTCGGGGTCGTGCGGGGGCGCGATCACGAGGTCGTCATCGGGAACCGCCGCCGCGCGCGGCGCCGCCACGACGGGCGCCGCATCGGCCGCCTCCACCTCGAGCAGCATGTACGCCGCCATGAAGCGCCCCGATTCCGGCACGTAGCAGAAGATCTGCTCACCCGGCTTCAACGCCTTGGTGTGCAGGAACTCGGCCAGCATCACGAGGATCGATGCCGCCCCGGTGTTGCCCCGCCAGGCCAGGTTGCTCCACCAGCGCTCGCGCGGGATCGACAGATCGGCCTTGGCCATCAGGTCCTCGACCACCGGGATGAATTTTTCCGACGAGTAGTGGCACAGGAAATGGTCGACCCGCTTCGGATCGACCCAGCCGTCGCGCACCAGCCCCGCGTATTCGTGGATGCCGATGTCGAACAGGTGCGGCAGCAGCCGGATGTCCTGCCGCAGCGACAGCGCACCCGCAGCCTCGGCCTCGGCCCATGAGCCGAAGTCGAGATGGCCGCGCGCGCGGTCTTCGGTGAGCCCCAGCTGCATGCACACCGGGTAGTCGCCCGAGAAGGCACGCTGGTGCACCCATTTCAGCTTCAGGCGCAAGCCGGGCGAGCCCGCCAGGGCCGATGCGCCATCGGACAGCAGCAAGGCCCCCGCGCCATCGGACAGCATCCAGCGCAGGAAGTGCGAGTCGAAATCCGTCTCGTAGCCGCGCGCCGCGAAGCGCGAGCGCTTGAAGAGGCGCGACGGCATCTCGCTGGCCACCGCCATCGCCGAGCGATGCGCGCCCAGCTCGATGCCCTGCGCGGCCGTCTGGATCGCCGACACGCCCGCGGCGCAGATGCCATGCACCGAATGCGTTTCCATGGGCTGCGCCGCCAGCTCGCCCTGGATCATGTTGGCGAAGCCCGGCATCAGCGTGTCGCCACCCGACGAGCCGCTGGCCAGCAGCGACACCCGCGACAGCTCCGCGCCGCCGCGCTGCAGGCAATCGCGGATCGCACCCGCGGCCAGTTGCGCATTGGTGTGCCGCGTCACGCCTTCGGCGTCGATCGCGTAGTGCCGCGTGAGGATGCCGTTCTCCGCCAGGATGCGCCGCTTGATGCGCTCCGACATGCGGTTCAGCGGCGCGATGTACGCGTCCATGCGGTCGTTGGGAATCGGCTCGCCCGGCATGAAGTAGCCGGCGCTTTCTAGGTACACGCGTTGGAATGAGACAGGCATGGTTCAGTGAGTTGATGAATCGCGGGGCATCAGCGGGCGGCTGCGAAAACGCGGCCACACGGCCCCCAGCACGAAGACGCGCACCATGTACGGCACCAGCCCGCCCTCGTTGAGCACGGGGTCCACCTGCGCGCGGTAGTGCGCGCGATGCAGGCGGGTGAGCTCGGACCAGTGGGCATGCGGGTTCTCGTGGTGTGCGGTGTGCAGGCCGATGTTGAACAGCAACGGGTTCACCAGCCCTTCGAAATTGCGGGCGTAGTTCAAACGGCTACCCGCGGTATCGCGCGATGCCCCCCGAGGCGCCCTTCGGCCGTCGGCATGCGCGTGCTGCAGGTAGTTGGTCGCCAGCAGCCAGTGCAGGCCATGCAGCTGCGGCACGATCACGAACAGCAGCGCCTTGCGCCAGTCGATCGCCAGCAGCACCGTCCAGCTCGCCAGCCACACCGCGTACTGCGCCATGCAGTAGCGCCAGGCCCCGCGGCGATGCCGTCGCTGCCGCCCGAGCCATGCGAAGAAAAGCGGCATCAGCACCCACACGGCCTGGAACGGGTGCAGCAGGTATCCCCAGAGGTGGTTGGTATCGCCACCGAAGCGATAGGTACGCGCCACGTCCTTTGGTCCGTGCCGGTGTCGGTGATGGTTGGCCACGTGCGCGGGCCAGAACACGAAGGTCGGGTGGCCCTGCAGCAGCGTGATCCAGAAATCGGTGAGCCTGTTCAGGCGCCGGCTGCGCCACATTCGCAGGTGCACGTGGTTGTGGTGGATCACGCCGACGCCCAGCGTCAGGAACAGCATCAGCCCGTAGAGCAGCACGTCGAAGCCATGGAACCACTGCCACGTCGCCAGCGCCGGCAAGGCGGCGAGGTAGGCGAGGCTCTGCCAGTCGCGCCAATGGCGCAGCAAAGGCAGGCGGCGGCCCGTGTCAGGCCGTGGCGCCATGCTTCTTTCGGAAAGCCTGGAGAACCGGGTCGGCCGCGTCAGCCGCCACGCGCGTACCGAACAGCCGGTCCATGAAGGTGAACTGGAAGCCGTAGTTGCCGTTGTGCACCGCGTGATGCAGATGGTGCCGGCGGCTCGCCGCGAACCAGTGGCTGTACGACACGCCGGTGAAGAAGTCGTAGTTCGAGTGCCCGATGCAATTGAAGAACAGGCTGAACACCGGCACCGCCGCCAGCGACCAGAAGCTGAAATCGTGCACCACCATCGGCAGCAGGATCACGTTGCCAAGCATCAGCGCCTCGATCGGGTGGAAGCTGTAGGTCGACCACGGCGTGGTCACGAACGAGCGGTGGTGCGGCCCGTGGAAGCGTCGCAGCCAGCGCGTGTGCAGCAGCCGGTGGTTGATCCAGAAATGCACGTCGTTCCAGATCGCGAGCACGATGATTTCCACCACGATCTGCCGCCAGCCCGCATCGGGATCGAGCCGCGCCCAGCCCAGCTGCAGCAGCCCCCACGGAAACACCATGCCCAGCCCGAAGATCAGCACCGACACGCCCGATTGCGTGAGCTCGCGCCGAAGCTGCCCGGGCTGCAGCGGCCGCGGGTCGAGCACCCGCCCGACGCCCAGCGCCGGCAGCACGCGCTTCGTCAACAGCCAGGTGGCGGCGCCGAAGCAAAGATAGATCCCGCCGAAGAAAAGCAGGCCCCACAGCATGACCTGCGGGGCGGACAACGAGGTGAAGGTCTGCGCCATCCCCCGAGGCTACAACAGCATCTCGGGGACGATCGGCGCGATCAGCATGTTGTAGAAGCGCTGGAAGAAGCCCGACTCCGGCTCCGAGGTCAGGATCATCTCCTTCTCGCCGTCGTTGGTCAGCCATTGCAGCGTGCCGGTGTCCTTGGCCAGCCGCAGCCGGTAGGAGTTCTGCAGCTTGCTGATGTTGATCACGCGCAGCATCTCGCGCGCCAGCTGCGGGCTGTCGACCACCAGCCCCATCTCGGTGTTCTGGCTGGCCGAGCGCGGATCGAGGTTCATCGAGCCGATGAAGATGCGCGTCTTGTCGATGGCCGCCGTCTTCGCATGCAGCCGCCCGAGCGACTTGCCGAACATGCCGAAGCGCTCGCCCGCGCTGGTGCGCTGCGGACTCAGCTCGTACAGGTCGGCACCGCTTTGCAGCAGCCGCTCGCGATAGCGCGCATAGCCGGTGTGCACCAGCGGCTCGTCGTTGGCCGCCAGCGAGTTTGTCAGCAGCGTGAGCTTCACCTTGCGCCGCGTGAGGTCCTGGAAGGCCTCCATGCCGCGCTCGCCCGGCACCAGGTAGGGAGAGGTCAGGTCGACCTCGCTCTTCGCATCCATGAACAGCGCCCAGACCTTCATCGTGACGCTGGTGGCGATGGCCTCGTCGGCCGTCATGGTCGTGGGCTTGGTCGGCGGATCGGCGATCGCGCGGGCCTCGCCCCACAGCAGGCCCATGCGGCCGGCGTCGAGTTCCTCGGCGATCGGACCGTAGCCGAGGATGTCCGAGGGAGGCAACACGACCTTCGGCGCCGGTGCGGCCATGCCCACCCAGCTGTCGAAATCGGCGCCGGTCGGCTTGCGGCCGCCCTCGCCCGTCACGATGTCGGCGATGGGCCAGACCTGCTCGCTGTTCCAGTAGGCGTCGAAGATCGACTCGAGCTGCGGCACCACCTTGCCGACCACCAGCGCGTCCATGTCGATGAAGTTCTGCGCTTCGCTCAACACGAAATACTCCTCGGCGATGTTGCGTCCTCCAACCACCGCCATCACGCCGTCGGCGATGAAGAGCTTGTTGTGCATTCGGTGGTTGAGCCGCGGAATCTCCCACGGCGAGGCCGCGAAGCGCGACAGGAAGCCGTTGCGCCCGCAGCAGAACGGGTTGAACAGGCGCACGTCGACATTGGGCGTTTCCGACAGCGCCAGCAGCAGCTGCTGGCTCTTGACCGTGTACAGGTCGTCCACCAGCACCCGCACTTTCACGCCGCGCATCGCCGCCTCGCGCAGCGTGCGCAGCAGCAGCCGGCCGACCGGGTCGTTCTCGAGCTGGTAATACTGCACCACCAGCGAGCGCTGCGCCCTCTGGGCGAGCTGGATGCGCGCGTCGAGCGAATACACGCCCAGCGGCATCAGCCTGAATCCGGAATGCTCGTCGGGCGGCGTGGAAGCGGCGGCGATCCTGGCGAGCGTGGTGGCGGGATCGGCGGCGGCCGCGAATTCGGCGGGCCGCTCCCGCGCCGGCGGCAGCGAGCCGCAGGCGCCGAGCATCGCCATCAGGGCACCCGCGAGCGCGATGCGCATAAATGACTGGAGCCAGGCGTTCATGATGATGTTTCCATGAGGTCGTTTTCTTGTGGTTTTCTACCCTTGTGTTCCTGCAGTACGCCGGCCGGTCCGCGCCGGTTTCAGAACCCTTCGGTTCCACTTTTCGGGAGGGCTCCGGCCTAGAATTCGGTTCACTTCGCTGCGGAGTTACATCATGGCCCGTTCGCTCCCCCACCGCATCGCCTGCCTCGCCTTTTTTGCGGCTCTTACGAATACAGCCTGGGCCGCCCTCGACATCGGCGACCCGGTCCCCAAGTTCACCGCCAACGCCGCGCTCGGCGGCAAGACCTTCCGCTACTCGCTGGCCGAGGCGCTCGCCAAAGGCCCGGTGGTCGTGTATTTCTTCCCGGCGGCCGACTCCAACGACTGCTCCATCGAGGCCCACGCCTTCGCCGAAGCCATCGACCAGTTCGCCGCGCTGGGCGCCAGCGTGATCGGCGTTTCGGCGGACGACATAGGTACCCTGTCGAAGTTCTCGGTCAAGTCCTGCCAGAGCCGCTTCCCGGTGGCGTCCGACGAGGGCAAGACCGTGATCCAGGGCTTCGACGCCCTGATGCAAACGCGGCCCGACTTCGCCAATCGCCTGTCGTACGTGATCGCGCCGGACGGCAAGGTTGCGTACTACTACCAGAACCTGAATCCGGACAAGCATGTGGAGCGGATGCTGAATGCGGTGAAGGCGTTGCCGAAGGCCGCAACCAAATAGCGACTTGCCGCTCACCGCCGATCAACCGGCGCGGACTTTCACTGCTTGCACTATCGAACGCGCACGCCCTCGTTCCAGCCCTTCTCGAGCGGGTTCAACACCAGTTGGATCAAGCGCCGCCTGTCGGTCTGGATATCGGCTTGCAAGCTCATGCCGGACTGCAGCGTTTGCGGACGGCCCTTGATCCGGATACTCGCGTCGGGATCGGCGAGCGCAATCTGCACGCGATAGGCAAGGCCGTTCGTTCGTTGCTCCGAATTGCCACCATCGAAGTTGCGATTGCTCGAGCCAGGCGGGCTTGCGCCCACCTGTTTGTCGAGCGCCTGGGGATTCTGGAATTCGGCATCCGCACTGATCCACTTGACGGTTCCCGCGACTGAACCGTATTGAGTGAACGGAAAGCTGTCGAGCTTTACCTCCACAGCTTGGCCGAGCCTCACATAACCAATGTCGTTGTTGCTGAGCAGGACCTCCGCGATCAGCGGGGTATCTTCGGGAACGATCGTCAGAAGCGGCTGGTTGGCCGCAACCGCGCTACCGAGCGTGGCAACCCCGATGCTCTGGACCACTCCGGAAACCGGCGCGCGCAAGGTCTTCAGGCCATTGAGCTGCTGGGCTTTCTCGAATTCAGCCTGAAGGCTCGCACGCTCCCTGCTGGCCTGCTCCACTTCGGCGAGAACCTGTACCTTGCGCTCCTGTTCGACGGAGGCTTGTCGAAAACGCGCCTCCTGAAGCCCGGCCGCGAGTTGTGCCAGCGTCTGGCTCTGGGCGGCCAGGTCATGCTCCAGGCCCACGACTTCCTGCTCCTGCTTGAGCCGCTCGCCCTCGCTGAAGAACCCCTCCTTGACCAGCGCCAGGCTTTGTTGATAGCGCTTCATGGCAAGACCGTGGTTCAGGCGCAGCTTCGTATGAGTGGACTCCGCTGCCTTGAGGGCCTTCGTCTTCTCATCGACCGATGCCCTGGCTTCCGCCAGCTTCGCTTCGAAAGCTGCCTCGCGAGCCTGAATGATCGTGAACTGATCGGACGTCAGCGACGGCGTCGTTCGCCCGGCCCCGCCGGCGACGGGCGGCGGCATGGGCAAATGCAGCCCCTTCATTTCCACCATGAGCCGGGCCAACTGCTGCTGGTTCTGCTGCAACCGCTGCTGGCTACTGGACAGATCTGCCTGGGACAAGGTGGGATCGAGCTCGATCAGGAGGTCGCCCTCTTTCACCCGTTGTCCCTCTCGGACATGGATTGCACGCACGAGCGCCGGCTCGATCGTCTGCAGTACCTTTACCCGGCCGTCGGGAATCAGGCGACCGGGCGCCGTAGCGACTATCTCGATTTCACCGATACAGGCCCAGGCGATGGCACCGAACAGCAATGCAGCCAGGGCCCACATCAGGCCACTTGCAAAGGGGGCCGGCGGCGTCTCCTCGATGCTGAGCGTCGGGCTGTGGAAGGCCTTCTCCCTGGAAGTCAGCGTGCTGCTCACAGCGAGGCCTCCGTTGAGCTTCCATGCCGCTCCGACCAGGCGGAGGGCTGGGTCCTTCGCGCCGTGGGTACGGGTTCCTGTTGCTGCATTGCCCAAAGCCGTGAGAACTCGCCCTGCTGCGCTACCAGTTCTTGCAGCGGTCCCTGCTCCACCACCCGTCCGGCGTCCAGCACGACGATGCGGTTGCAGTGTCGCAAGGTCGAAAGGCGATGGGCAATCATGATCACCGTGCGGCCCCTGCAGATCTGGGCCATATTGGCCTGGATGGCTTGCTCGCTTTCGACATCCAGTGCGCTGGTCGCCTCGTCGAGGATCAGGATCCGCGGGTCACCGGTCAAAGCGCGCGCAATGGCGATGCGCTGGCGCTGACCTCCCGAAAGAAGAGCGCCACGTTCGCCAACCGGCGTCTGGTAACCCTGTGGCAACGCGCTGATGAATTCATGCGCCCCAGCCTGCTGGGCCGCAACAACGATGCGATCGAAGGACAACCCCGGGTGAGCCACGGCGATGTTCTCGGCAATCGTGCCGCTGAACAGGAAGCTGTCCTGCAGAACCACACCGATCTGGCGACGGAGCTGCTGGGGATCGGCGTGTGCGATGTCATGCCCATCGATCAGTATCCGCCCAGCCTCCATGCCATACAGCCGCTGGATGAGCTTGGTCAGCGTCGACTTCCCGCACCCCGAACGCCCTACGATGCCCACTACGTCCCCTGGCTCGAGAATCATGCTGACGTCGCGCAGAACAAGAGGGGCCTCTGCCTGGTAACGAAAGCAGACCGTCTGCAACTCCACTCGCCCCTTCAGCAATGGCATTGCCTGCGCACTGGAACTGCTGGGCTCCGCTTGTGCATTCATGAGGTCGCCCATGCGGTCGACCGAGAGCTTGACCTGCTGAAAATTCTGCCAAAGACCAACGAGGCGCGACACGGGCTGCAGCACCTGTCCCGCAAGCATCTGGAACGCGATCAACGCGCCGACGGTGAGCGCGTTGTCCATCACCAGGGTCGTGCCCACCCAAAGCACGGCCAGCGTCAACATGCGCTGCACCGCCTGCGAAATGCTCTGTGCAGCATTTCCCAGCTTGCTGACATCGAATCCTGCGGCGACCTGCCGGGCAGCAAGCAACTCCCACTTCCGTTGCCACATCGGCGCCAGCGCCAGGCTCTTCAGCGTGTGAATGCCGTGGATGCTTTCGACCATGAAGCTTCCGGCCTCGGCGCTGCGATCAAATTTGGTCTGCAGCGCACGCGCAAAAATCGGCTGTGCTACCAAGGTAACCAAGGCCAGGATCGGCAAGCCCACGAGCGTCACGATCGTGAGCTTGATGCTGTACAGCAGCATCACCGCGATGAAAATGAAGATGAACAAGCCGTCGACGAGTGTCGTCAGAGCACCGCCCGTGAAGAATCCGCGAATGTTTTCCAATTCGCGCGTCCGCGCGAGCGTGTCGCCAGCCTGCCGTTGCTCGAAGTAATGGATAGGCAGGCTCATCAGATGCCGGAAAAGGTCGCTCGACAACCCCGCATCCAGGCGCGCCGACGTATGCGCCAGCATGTAGCCGCGCAGCGTATTGGTGACTGCCTCGAACACGATCAGTCCGGCCATCCCGATACCGAGCACATGCAGGGTGGAAAGGCTCTTGTGCATCAGCACCTTGTCGATGATGACCTGGCTGAAGAGCGGAGTGGCCAACGCGACCAGCTGCAGCAGAAATGCGCCGAGCAGCACCTGTCCCAGCGACTTGCGGTAGCGCCAGAGAATGGGGACAAACCAGCCCAACCCGAAACGCCTCTTCGGGCCTCCATCGGCCTGCCCGAGGCGCAACGGCTGGTGGAACCGGAGTGTCGAAAGCACTCCGTTGCTGCCGTGCTGCTGCAGCAGAACTTCAGCCGAGACCCATTTGAACGCCGAGCTTTCAGGCATCCACAGGAGCAGCTCCTGCACGGCTTGCGGCGATTTCAGTCCGCCGGACTGCCCTCCAGGAGTTGGCGCGGCAGGGCGTACTTCGCGACGAGCCACAACGGTGACTACACCTCCGTCGGGACCGACGATCAGACAAGGGATTTCCAACGCATCCGCACCACTCGGGGATCTTTGGAGTAGCCACTTGCGAGGCCGATGCATGTCGACCTCCAGCTTCTTCGAGCGCAGCCCCAGGTGGTGCGCCGCACGCTGAAGATCCTCGAGCCGGATGGGGCTGTCGGGCCGCCACCCCATGGCCTGGCCCAACGCCTGAATGCTCATCTCGAGGGAGAAGAACGCAATCACAGGCTGCAAGGCAGAGAAGCCTTGGCGCGCGGGAAAAGACGCCGACTCAGCGTGAGCCGGCGAATCCGGACCGATCAACTCCCCCGAGACCTGCAATCGGCTCGTTCGTTCTTTTCCGTTTGCCTCTTGCTGCAAGACCGTCCAAACTCTTTTTTCAATACGAGCGCGGTCTTTCGGTATGAATGCCGGAAGAACCGCGCGCTATCCGTCATGCAGTCAACTGGATGGTGGTCTGCGAAAGCTGCGCCAGCGTGGCGTGATGGAACGTGATGCTCTGGCTGCCATCCGAAAAGATCACGTTCTGGCCGTTCTGCGTCATATGACTCAGCACGTCTGCCGTACTGCCATAGCTGAATCCGGAGAATCGCAAGATATCGACGTTCTCGAGACCGTAGATCTGATCGTTGCCAGGTTTACGAAAATCGAACGTGAAGGTGTCCGCGCCGCGTCCCCCGATCAGGGTATTGTTCCCCGTGCCGCCTTGCAGTTCATCGCTCCAGCTTCCGAACCTGTTCGCCATGTAGCTCGCGTGAGCGGGCGCCGTGTTCGTGATGAATTCGTTCGACCTCGAGAAACCCACCACCACGTCCGCACGGTTCGCACCGCGATTAAGGGCGTCGACCCAACCTGCGAGGCCACCTTGGTCAGGCTCACGGCCCAGCACATTCCGGTAGAGCAATGTTGCGAACTGGGTGTTGTCCAGCGAGCCGTAGACCTTCTGGAACTCCGAAGACTTCATGAATCCGTCCGCCACCGTCTGGATATTGGTCGCTTCGGTGTCCAGCAAATTGACCCACCCGACAAATCCACCGCTATCTGGCTCGCGGTTCAGGATTGCCTTGTAGAGGCGATAGACCTCGCCCTGATGGTCGGCGCTGAAACGCGACGTCATGAACGCATCAACATCAAGGGAAGTGTTGTTCTTGAACTCACCCGACTCGGAGAACCCGAGCAAGACCTCGGAGCGTGCAGCACCCGCGTTGAGTGACCGGAGCCAGGAAGCGAGTCCGCCAGCGTCCGGGGCACGCCCCAGGACGTTCTGGTACATGCGCGTGACGAACTGAGTGTTGTCCAGTCCGGCATAAGTATTCTGGAACTCAGAGGACTGAGCGAAAGCTGCGGCAACCGTCTTGAGGCTTGCTCCGCTCTTGATTGAGCCGACCCAGCCTTGCAGCCCACCAACGTCGGGTTCACGTGCAAACGCTGCCTGATAAAGGCGATAAACGCTGCCGTGAATGAAATTGCCGAACCCGGAGATGCCGTCGCCACCATCGATCGTGTCGTTGCCGTCATCGCCCATCAGCAGATCGTTGCCCCAGCCGCCAGTAATCTTGTCGTCTCCGCCCAGGCCAGACAGCAATACCGAACTCGTGGCGCCGGCGGCCGTAAGCGTGTCGTTGAAGTTCGAACCAGCAACCGCGTAGATCTGCGACAGCATGTCCTGGTCACCCCAACCGTCGGTTGCGATGCCCGTACGCAGATTCACGGTTACGCCTTTGGGATCCAGGCTGTAGCTTGCAATGACGACGCCGGTGTTGTTGCCGGTGATCATGTCATTGCCAGGACCGCCCCAGATGACGTCGTCACCTTCATCACTGAAAAGAATGTCGTTACCCGCACCGCCGTCGATGAAATCGTTTCCAGCGCCTCCATGAATGATGTCACTCGTGTCCGTACCGACCAAGGTGTCGTTTCCGGCGGTGCCATTGAGTATCGCCACAGTGTTTTCCTTTCAGTGGAGCCAGTCCTCGCCACATCGCCCTCTACTCCTGATGCGGCTGGCCAGCAATCCGGTTTTTGTCAAAGATTTGAGAGGCCAAGCGCTTGGCCGGCGGCTATCGTATCCGGTTGTATCGACTCCTTTGCGGCGGCCAAGACACGCAAACAAGAACTTTTTGCACAAGTTTCCCGATTCCTTTCAATCCTCCAAAAGAATTAACACTTAGGGATTCATTTCTGATGTATCCATATTCACGACAGCGCATCGAGTTGCCATCCGCCGCTTGACCACGGGTTTCGCATGCATCGCGCAAAATCCAGCCCCATGCAGCTCAACTACATCGCCAACGCGGACGTTCCGTCCTCCTCCGGCCGCACCCTGCCGGTCATCGACCCCTCCGACGGCCAGCCCTTCGACGAAATCCAGCGCAGCAACGCCGCCGACATCGACTCCGCCGTGCGCGCCGCGCGCGACTGCTTCGAGGGTGTCTGGCACAAGGTCAGCGCCGCCGACCGCGGCCGCCTGCTTTTCAAGCTCTCGCAGAAGATCGCCGAGCATGTCGACGAGCTCGCGCTGATCGAGCAGCGCGACTGCGGCAAGCCCGTCAAGCAGGCCCGCGCCGACGCCGTGGCGCTGGTGCGCTACTTCGAGTTCTACGCCGGCGCCTGCGACAAGCTGCACGGCGAGACCATTCCATACCAGGACGGCTACAGCGTCTTCACCTGGCGCGAGCCGCACGGCGTGACCGGCCACATCATTCCCTGGAACTACCCGATGCAGATCTTCGGGCGCAGCGTGGGCGGCGCCCTGGCGGCGGGCAATGTGTGCGTGGTGAAGCCGGCGGAAGACGCCTGCCTTTCGCTGATCCGCGTGGCGCAGCTGGCGGCCGAGGTCGGCTTTCCCGCCGGCGCGCTGAACATCGTGACCGGCTACGGCCACGAGGTGGGCGACGCACTCGCCCGGCATGCCGGCATCGACCACATCAGCTTCACCGGCAGCCCGAAGATCGGCACGCTGATCCAGCAGGTGGCGGCCGAGCGGCATTGCCCCGTCACGCTGGAGCTGGGCGGCAAGAGCCCGCAGATCATCTTCGCGGATGCCGACCTGGACGCGGCCATTCCAGTGGTGATCAACGCCATCGTGCAGAACGCCGGCCAGACCTGTTCGGCCGGTTCGCGGGTGCTGATCCAGCGCGACATCTACGAACCGCTGCTCGAACGCCTGGGCCATGCCTTCGAGGCCCTGCGCGTGGGCCCCGCAGCCATGGACCTCGACGTGGGTCCGCTGATCCGCCAGACGCAGCAGCAGCGCGTTTGGGACTTCCTGAGCGACGCGCAGCACGCCGGCATCCCGATGGTGGCGCAGGGCATCGTGGTCGAGGAAGCGCCCGAGACCGGCTTCTACCAGGCCCCCACCCTGCTGCGCGACGTTCCGGTGGACCACCGCCTCGCGCAGGAAGAAGTGTTCGGCCCGGTGCTGGCCGCGATGCAGTTCGCCGATGAAGACGAAGCCGTGGCGCTGGCCAACGCAACGCACTTTGGCCTGGTGGCCGGCGTGTGGACGGCAGACGGCGCGCGCCAGTTCCGCATGGCCAAGCGCGTGAAGAGCGGACAGGTGTTCATCAACAACTACGGCGCCGGCGGCGGCGTCGAGCTGCCCTTCGGCGGCGTGAAGTCTTCAGGCTATGGCCGGGAGAAGGGCTTCGAGGCCCTGTACGGTTTCACCACACTGAAAACCGTCGCCGTCAAGCACGGCTGATGCCGATATGCCGCGCGGGGCGCGTCAGCCTAGCGCGGTGTCCAGCAGCATCATCAACACGAAGCCGATCATCAGCCCGCTGGTGGCGAAAGCTTCGTGCCCCTTGCGGTGCGACTCGGGAATGATCTCGTGGCTGATCACGAAGAGCATTGCGCCCGCCGCGAAGCCCAGCCCCCAGGGCAGCAGCATCGCCGAGTGGCCGACGACGGCTGCGCCCAGCACGGCGCCCAGCGGCTCCACAAGCCCCGAGAGCATGCCGATCAGCACCGCGAACACGCGGCTGTAGCCGGCGGCCAGCAGCGCCACCGCAACCACCAGCCCCTCGGGCACGTCCTGGATCGCGATGCCGGTGGCCAGCGCGTCGGCGCGCAGGCCGTTGTTGGCCGCGTAGCCCACGCCGATGGCCAGGCCCTCAGGCACGTTGTGCAGCGCGATCGCGAACACGAAGAGCCAGGTGCGGCGCAGTTGCTTGGCAACGTTGCCTTCGCGGCCCTTGATGAAGTGCTCGTGCGGCAGCACACGGTCCATCACCATCAAGGCAATGCCGCCGAGCAGGATGGCGGAGCCGATCACCCCACCCGCGGCCCAGCTTCCGCCGCCGAAGGTGCCGGCGTTCTTCGCGGCTTCCAGGCCCGGAATGATCAGCGAGAAGGCGCTGGCCGCGAGCATCACGCCCGCGCCGAAGCCGAACAGCGTGTCCTGCAGCCGATCGGGAAGCTTCTGCGAGAACAGCACGGGCAGCGTGCCGAGCGCGGTAGCCAGCGCGGCGACCGAACCGCCGAGCAAGGCGTTCCACACCAGCGGGTCGGATCGCACGAACTGCCAGAACTGCAGGGTGCCCACCAGCACGCCTGCCGCGACGATGGCGAAGCCGACCCGTTCGCGCATCGGGCGGGCCGGTTTCGACTGCCGGCCGGCCGTCGTCACCTGCTGCGGCTCGTTCATGGATTGCTCCTCAGCCGCCGGTCGCGGCAGCGTGGCGCCGGGCCACTTCGGCCCAGTTCACGACGTTGTAGAAAGCCGCGATGTATTCGGGGCGGCGGTTCTGGTACTTGAGGTAGTAGGCGTGCTCCCACACGTCGAGCCCGAGGATCGGCGTGTTGCCCGAGCCGATGCCGCGCATCAGCGGGCTGTCCTGGTTGCCGCTGCTCTCCACCGTGAGCTTGCCGCCGGGGCCCACCGACAGCCATGCCCAGCCGCTGCCGAAGCGCGTGAGGGCGGCCTTGGTGAAAGCCTCCTTGAAGGCATCGAAGCCACCCAGGTCGGCGTCGATGGCCTTGGCCAGCGCACCAGCGGGCACCCCGCCGCCACCCTGGCCGACGGGGGCCATCACGGTCCAGAACAGGGTGTGGTTCGCATGGCCGCCGCCGTTGTTGCGCACCGGCGCGCGCAGCGCCTCGGGCAGTTGCTCGAGGCTGGCGATCAGCTCTTCGACCGGCGTTCCCTCGTGCGGCGTGTCTTTCAGCGCCGCATTGAGGTTGTTCACATAGGTCTGGTGGTGCTTGCCATGGTGGATTTCCATCGTCTGCGCGTCGATGTGGGGTTCGAGCGCATCGAAGGCATAGGGCAAGGCTGGGAGGGTGTGCGGCACGGTCGGGAAGCTCCTTGATTGGAAGAGCCCTTTGCGTCGTCGACGTGCTGCGTATTCAGGCGTTCAAATGATAGGAATTCTCATTGTCTACGTCAAGACATAGTCGATTCGAATGGCGGAAATCGGCCATTCGCGGAAGCTTCCGGCAACGATCGATACACTGCCCTGCAGCATGTTTTCCGGGAGATCTCCAACGATGAAGCTCGCACGATCCATCCTTCTTCCCTTCGCACTGCTCCTTGGCGCCGGCCTCGCCGTCGCGGAGACCGCCACGCCGCCGGCCGGCGACTACATCTACGAAGGCGGCAGCGGCTCGCTGCGCATCAAGCCGAACGGGCACTTCGATATCACCACCATCGGCGCCAACGCCCACACCTGCGCCCTCGACGGCAGCATCGTGCGCGGCAAGGCCAAGCTCGACGACACCGGGTGCGTGGTGAACTTCGCGGCCAATGCCGACAAGGTGCAGATCACGACCAACGGCTCGGACCAATGCCGCGGCTACTGCGGCATGCGCGCCGATTTCGAGGGCGCCTACATCCGCCCCGCCCCCTCCTGCACCGACAAGGCCGTGGCCGGCTCGCGCAAGACCTTCAAGCGCCAGTACGACGCGAAGGACTACGCGGCCGCCCAGACCACCCTCTCGCCCGTGCTCTCGGACTGCGACAGGACGCTCGACTGGATCACCAAGGCCTGGCTGCGCAACGACCTCGCGCTCACGCAGTACAAGCTCAACGACCGCGCCGCCTGCCTCAAGACGCTGCAGCCGCTGGCCGAGGACGCCGCCCGCACCGACGACGGCATCAAGGAAAACTACCCGCCGGCCGACGCCGAGATCTTCCTGCCGGTGGTCCGCGCCACGCGCACGAACCTGAAGCTCTGCCGCGGATAGCGCCAGGAGACGAAACCATGAGGGCGGGATGTTCGCGGTGCCGGTGCTCCAATCGACGCAATTCAGGCCACGACATTGCAGAACATTGACCCGGGACATGATTTATGCGGCGGTGATCAAGTAGCCTGTGTTCCGCAGGCCCTTGGGGCCTGGCGCAAAATCGGGCCCCGCCTCACGAAGCCATGAAGAACAGCAGCAGCACCGTCATTCCGATCTCCAGCATCGGCCGCGCACGCCCCGTCGTGGCCGTGCCAGAGGTCGCCGTGCCCGCCACGGGCATGCTGCTCGACCGGCTGGGCCGGCCCCTGACCGACCTGCGCATCAGCGTGACCGATCGCTGCAACTTCCGCTGCAGCTACTGCATGCCCAAGGACGTGTTCGACAAGGACTACAAGTACCTGCCGCACAGCGCGCTGCTGAGCTTCGAGGAAATGACGCGGCTGGCCCGGCTGTTCGCCGCGCACGGCGTGCGCAAGATCCGGCTGACCGGCGGCGAGCCGCTGCTGCGCAAGAACATCGAGGGCCTGATCGAGCAGCTCGCCGAAATCCGCACGCCCACGGGCGAACCGCTGGCGCTGACGCTGACCACCAACGGCTCGCTGCTCGCGCGCAAGGCCGCCCGGCTGCACGCCGCCGGCCTGCAGCGCGTGACGGTGAGCCTGGACAGCCTCGACGACACCGTGTTCCGCCACATGAACGACGTCGACTTCCCGGTGGCCGACGTGCTCGCCGGCATCGACGCGGCGCTGGCCGCGGGCCTGGGGCCCGTCAAGGTCAACATGGTGGTCAAGCGCGGCACCAACGAGCAGGAGATCCTGCCGATGGCGCGCTACTTCCGCACCCACCACGGCGGCAAGGTGGTGCTGCGCTTCATCGAATACATGGACGTGGGCGCCACCAACGGCTGGCGCATGGACGAAGTGCTGCCGTCGGCGGAGGTCATCGCGCGCATCCACGCCGAATTCCCGCTGGTGCCGCTGGGAGCCACCTCGCCCGGCGAAACCGCCCGGCGCTGGGCGTACGCCGACGGCGGCGGCGAGATCGGCGTCATCAGCAGCGTCACCCAGGCCTTCTGCCACGACTGCAGCCGCGCGCGGCTGTCCACCGAGGGCAAGCTGTACCTGTGCCTTTTCGCGAGCGCGGGCCACGACCTGCGCCCGCTGCTGCGCGGCAACGCCAGCGACGAAGACATCGCCTCGGCCATCGGCCATATCTGGCAGGGCCGCGCCGACCGCTACTCCGAGCTGCGCTCCCTGCGCGGCCCCGACGGCGACAGCAGCAGCGGCGACGCGGGCTCCAAGGGCCAGCGCCGCGTCGAGATGAGCTACATCGGCGGATGAGGCAGGCGCCCGCCATGCCCGCGCACGCCAGCATCGCGTCCGCCGACATCACGGGGCTTGTGCTGGCCGGCGGTCGCGGTTCGCGCATGGGCGGCGTCGACAAGGGCCTGCAACCGTTCAACGGCGCGCCGCTGGCGCTGCATGCGATGCGGCGGCTTGCGCCGCAGGTCGGCACGCTCATGGTCAATGCCAACCGCAACCTCGCCGAATACGAAGCCTTCGGCGCGCCAGTGTGGCCCGACAGCCTCGCGGACTACCCCGGCCCGCTGGCGGGCTTCCTGACCGGGCTGGAGTACTGCGCCACGCCCTGGCTGCTGACCGTGCCCTGCGACACGCCCCTCTTCCCGCCCGATCTCGCCGCCCGCCTCGCCGAAGCCGCGGTGGCCGGCCAGGCCGATATCGCCATGGCCGTCGCGCCCGAGCCCTCCGAAGACGGCGGCACGGCGCTGCGCCCCCAGCCCGTCTTCTGCCTGCTGCGCGCCGGCCTGCGCGACAGCCTGCTTCGCTACACCACGGCCGGCGGCCGCAAGGTCCACACGTGGATCGCGCAGCACCGCGCGGTGCAGGTGCCCTTCGACCGCCCCGGCGACGCGCCCGACGCGTTCTTCAACGCCAACACGCTGGCCGAACTGCACGCCCTCGAAAACCGATGAGATGAGCCGCATCGCAGAACTCGCTTCCGCCCTCGCGGGCCATGACGACGCCGACCTGAGCGTCGAGGCCGTCCACGCCTTTCTTTCGCAGCTGACGGCCACGGCCGTCGTCACCCGGCGCGAGAGCGTCTCGCTGTCCGAAGCGCTCGGCCGTGTGCTGGCCGAGGACATCGTCTCGCCCATCAGCGTGCCGCCGCACGACAACTCCGCCATGGACGGCTACGCCTTCGACGGCGCCGTGCTGCCCGCCAACGCACCCATCGACGCCTCCGTCACGCTGCGCGTGGCGGGCACGGCGCTGGCCGGATCCGCATGGCGCGGCGCGCTCGGGCCGGGCGATGCGGTGCGCATCATGACCGGCGCGATGATGCCGGCGGGCCTGGACACCGTCATCCCGCAGGAGTTCTGCAAGGTCGACGGCGATCGCGTGTGCTTCCCCGCGAGGGTGCTGCGCCGCGGCGACAACCGCCGCTTCGCCGGCGAGGACCTCATGAAGGGCCAGCCGGCGCTGCGCAAGGGCGAGCGCCTCTCGCCCGCGGCGCTCGGCATGGTCGCGAGCCTCGGCCTGCCGGGCGTGCCCGCGCTGCGGCGGCTGCGGGTGGCCTGCTTCTCGACCGGCGACGAGATCCTGAGCCTGGGCGATGCGCCACGCGAAGGCGCCGTGTACGACAGCAACCGCTATACCGTGATCGGCCTGCTCACGCGGCTGGGCTGCGAGGTGCTCGACCTCGGACTCGTGCGCGACGACCCGGCCACGCTCGCCGCCACGCTGCGACGCGCGGCGCGCGAGGCCGATGCCATCGTCACCAGCGGTGGCGTGAGCGCGGGTGCGGCCGACCACACGCGCGCCGTGATGCAGCAACTGGGCGACATGGCCTTCTGGCGCGTGGCCATGCGGCCGGGCCGCCCGCTGGCGGTCGGGCTGATCCCGCGCGAGGAGCCCTCGTCGAACCCACCGGCCGTGCTGTTCGGCCTGCCGGGCAATCCGGTGGCGGTGATGGTGACCTTCCTGGCCTTCGTGCGGCCGGCCCTGCTGCGCATGATGGGCTGCCACGAGGCTGCCGCCGCGCCACCGCCGATGCTGCGCGCGCGCAGCACGGGCCCGATCCGCAAGAAGCCGGGCCGCACCGAATATCAACGCGGTTTCGTGAAGAACGTGCCCGGCGCGCTGCCGGAGGTTTGCGTGGCGGCCAACCAGGGCTCGGGCGTGCTGAGCTCGATGCTGGAAGCCAACGGGCTCGTGGTGCTGCACCATGACCAGGGCAGCGTCGCGCCCGGCGAAGAGGTCGACGTGATGATGTTCGACGGGAACACTTAGCACTCCCCCAGGCTTCGCGCACTTCGTGTCGCTTCGCCACCCCCTCGCCGGGGGCGACACCTGAGGCCCGGCGGAGCCGGTTCCTCGGTGTCCTTGAAGGACTCAACCGATCAGATGCGGCCCAGGGCCTTGTCCACGCCCTTGTTGGCGAGCATGTCGGCGCGCTCATTGCCCGGGTCGCCAGAGTGGCCCTTGACCCAGCGCCATTCGATCTGGTGGCCGCCCTCGTTGACCAGCTTGTCGAGCCGCTTCCAGAGCTCGACGTTCTTCACCGGCTCCTTGCTGGCGGTGACCCAGCCCTTGGCCTTCCAGCCGCGGATCCATTCGGTGATGCCCTTGCGCACGTACTGGCTGTCGAGGTACAGCAGCACCTTGCAGGGCCGCTTGAGCGCGGCCAGTCCTTCGATGACGGCGGTCAGCTCCATGCGGTTGTTGGTGGTGTTGAGTTCGCCGCCGAACAGGTCCTTCTCGCTGGCGCCCGACTTGAGCCACGCGCCCCAGCCACCGGGGCCGGGATTACCCTTGCATGCGCCATCGGTGTAGATCACGACTTCGTTCAAGCTGACATTTCCTTCTTCTTCATTCGATTCCGATCTTTCATTTTTTCCAATTCTTGCCAGCCCCGTCGCGATGCACCTTGCCTGCAATGGGCACTGGCGCCGTTGCGCGGGCACCGGCACGGCGCCAGTCGGCACTGAGCATGCGCATGCCGCGCACCCGCTTCACCGCGACCAGGAAGTAGGCCGCGCCGAAGATCGGCCACCAGCGCTCGCCCACAGTGTCCATCCAGCGCAGGCGCTCCAGCCAGGCCTCGCTGCGCACGGCCGGCCGGTAGATGCCGAAACGGCCCGACTCCACCTCGAAGCTCAGCAGGCGCAGCCAGTCGCGCATGCGCCAGTAGCCGATGAACTCCCCGCCTTCGGGCAGGTAAAGATCGCCGATGCCGAGCCGGCGGTAGACGTGCGCGCGGCGTTGCCGCATGCCCCAGAGGCTGGTCGGGTTGAGCCCGCAGATCACCACCCGGCCCTCGGGCACCAGCACCCGCTCGACCTCGCGCAGGGTCGCGTGAGGGTCTGGGCTCAGTTCGAGCGCGTGCGGCAGCACCACCAGGTCGAGGCTGTTGGCCGCGAACGGCAGGGCGGCAAAGTCCGTGAGCAGCGTCGCCTTGCCCCCGCGGGCCGGGTCGTCCAGCGCCAGCCAGCGGTGCGGCATGCGGTTGGCGCGCAGGCCGTCGACCTCGGCGGCGCCCAGCTGCAGCGCGTGATAGCCGAATACATCGGCCACCGCCTGATCGAACTGGGCCTGCTCCCAAGCCAGCAGGTACCGCCCCGGGGGGGTCGCGAACCAATCCTGCAAACCTATAATTTGACCGCTCATGACCCTTGTTCCGCTGCCTGCCTTCGCTGACAACTACATCTGGATGCTGCACGACGGGTCCCACGCCATCGTGGTGGATCCGGGCGATGCCCAGCCGGTGTTCGACGCACTGGCACGTGCCAAGCTGCAGCTGGCCGCGATTCTAGTCACGCACCATCACCCCGATCACACGGGAGGCGTGGCCGCGCTGCACGCGGCAACCGGAGCCAAGGTATGGGGCCCGGCGCGCGAGCGCATTCCCGAGCCCTTCACGCCGCTGGCGCAAGGCGACATCGCCGAGGCCCTCGGACTGCGCTTCGAGGTCATCGACGTGCCTGGCCATACCGCCGGGCATATCGCGTACTTCCTGCCGGCCGCCCAAACCTCGCGCGAAGACGCTCCCCTGCTCTTTTGCGGCGACACGCTCTTCTCCGGCGGCTGCGGGCGTCTCTTCGAGGGCACGCCCGCGCAGATGCTGGCCTCGCTCGACGCACTCGCCGCATTGCCCGGCGACACGCGCGTGTGCTGCGCCCACGAATACACACTTTCTAACCTGCGTTTCGCGCAGGCGGTGGAACCGGCCAACGCCGAGCTGACTCACTACAACGCGCGCTGCGAAAGCCTGCGCGCGAAGGGGCAGCCCACGCTGCCGTCGCAACTGGCCATCGAACGCCAGGTCAACCCCTTTCTTCGCAGCCGCGAAGCCACTGTCCTTCGAGCGGTGCGTGCCCACGCCGAGCTGGCTGCCGATGCAGCCGAGGCCGACGTGTTCGCCGCACTGCGCCAATGGAAAAACGACTTCCGATGAAACTGATTGCTGCCACCTGCCTTGCAGGTTCACTGGTGCTCGCGGGCTGCGCGGGCACGAACAACAACAGCGCTTCTTCCTCCTCTTCTTCCCCCTCCTCGTCGTCGCAGGCCGGCGGCACCGGCTCCAGGGTCGCCGGCAGCGCGGCCCCCGTCTATCCGCGCGACGCACTCTCCCCGCTGGCCAGCGGCCAGGCCCATTCGCAGAGCGTCGTCACGCTCGCCCCGCCGGTCGACATGTGGGACCGCATCCGCCGCGGCTTCAAGATGCAGAACCTGGACAACGACCTGGTGCGCGACCGCGAGCAGTGGTATGCCAGCAGGCCCGACTACATCCAGCGCATGACGGAGCGCTCGAACAAGTACATCTTCCACATCGTCGAGGAGCTCGAGCGGCGCAACATGCCGACCGAGCTGGCGCTGCTGCCCTACATCGAGAGCGCGTTCAACCCGCAGGCCATTTCCAGCGCGCGCGCGGCGGGCATGTGGCAGTTCATGCCGGCCACCGGCACGGACTTCGACCTGAAGCAGAACATCTTCCGCGACGACCGCCGCGACGTGGTGGCCTCCACCCGCGCAGCACTCGACTACCTTCAGAAGCTCTACGGCATGTTCGGCGACTGGCAGCTCGCGCTGGCCGCCTACAACTGGGGGGAAGGCAGCGTGAGCCGCGCCATCGCCAAGAACCAGCGCCTGGGCCTGCCCACCACCTACAGCGACCTCACCATGCCCGCCGAGACGCGCATGTACGTGCCCAAGCTGCAGGCGGTGAAGAACATCGTGGCGAATCCGCAGGCCTTCAACACCGAGCTGCCGCTGATCGCCAATCACCCGTACTTCCAGACCGTCACGCTCACGCGCGACCTCGACGTGGAGCTTGCAGCCAAGCTGGCCGACGTGCGCCTCGAGGACTTCCGCGCGCTGAACCCGGCCGCGCACAAGCCGGTGCTGATCGCCGCCGGCACGCCGCAGATCCTGCTGCCGTGGGACAACGCCGCCGTCTTCCAGCGCAACTTCGACGCCTACTCGCAGGGCCAGTACGCCAGCTGGACCGCCTGGGTCGTGCCCAACACCATGACGGTGGCCGACGCCGCCCAGCGCTCGGGCATGAGCGAGAACGACCTGCGCTCCATCAACAACATCCCGCCGCGGATGCTCATCAAGACCGGCTCGACGCTGATCGTGCCGCGCGGCGCCCGCGTGAAGGAAGACGTGGCTGCCGTGGTGGCCGACGGCGGCCACCTGAGCTTCCAGCCCGAAATCGTCACGCGCCGCACGACCGTGAAGGCAGGCCGCGCCGACAGCGTGGCGAGCATCGCGCGCCGCTACAACCTCAAGCCCGCCAACGTGGCCGAGTGGAACGACGTGAAGCCGAACCACGCGTTCAAGCGCGGCTACAGCGTGGTGGTGTACCTGCCCGTGCGCGCGACAGTCGCTGCCCGCGCGGGCAGCGGCGTCCGCGCAACCTCGCATGCAGCAGCGGCCCCGGCTCGCCGTGGTGGCACGCCTTCGAAGGCAGCAGCTCCGCGCGGCGCCGGCAGTGTCGTCAAGGTACCTGCCAGCAGCAAGCAGCAGGTCGTGCGCGAGAAGCGCGGCGGCACGCCCTCCAAGAAGAAGCGCTGAAGCGCTGAAAAACCGCAAACCAACGAAGGCTCAGTGAGCCTTCGCGGCGTGCTGGGCCCTCCTGCGCACGATGGCCTCCATCGTGGCCACGCCGATCATGATGACGGTGGTGAGCGTTCCCACCACCAGCACCGTCATGTGCGACGCGAAGATCGCGAGCACGGCCAGAAAGCCCAGCCCGAAGAGATGAGACTGCGGCAGGAAGCCGCGCACCACGCGCTTGAAGAGCGCGTTGCCGGCCAGGTAGATCGCCGGTCCGCCGATCAGCGCCCCAAGGTACTTCAGCTCGGCATGGTGCGAGCCCTCGCCGATCGTCAGTTCGTCCGCCACGGCGCAGACGATGATGCCCGCCACCAGGATCACGTGCGTGTAGTGAAACTTCGCGCCGATGCCGCCCGGGTCCTTCGCATGCTCGATGACGTGCGTCGCCTCCTTGGCGCTGGTGTCGAAGTACATCCACCACATCGCTAGGCTGCCCGCGAAGCCCACGAGCAGCGCGAACAGGTCGATGCCGTGCCACTCGACGTGATGCCCGAAGGCGATGCCGGTGGCCAGCACCGACTCGCCCAGCGCGACGATCACGAAGAGCTGGCAGCGCTCGGCCAGATGGCCGCCGTCGATGGTCCAGTCGCTGGTCAGTGAGCGGCCCAGGCCCGGAAAGCGCAGGCCGATCATCGGTGCGATGTACTCGCACAGCACGCCGCCGAACCACAGCGCGAGGCGCGTCTGCCCCTCGGCCAGGCCGCCGGCGATCCAGAACACGCCGGCCACGCAGTTCCACGCCAGCAGGCGGCGGAAGTTGGGCGTGAGCGGGTCGTTCGGGCCGATGGCGATCAGCATGCACAGCGTGCGCCCCGCCTGTATGCCCACGAAGCACAGGGCGAACACAAGCCCGCGCTCGGCGAAGGCACCGGGCAGCGCCGAGGCCATCACCATCGCCAGCAGCATGATCGCGAACAGCACGCCGCGGATGCGCAGCGTGCCGGGATTGAACCAGTTGGTGGTCCAGGCCGTGTACTGCCAGCCCAGCCAGACGGCGAACCACATCACCAGCGTCTGCAGCGCCCCGAGGAGCGTGAGGTGGTCGAGCAGGTAGTGGGAAAGCTGCGTGACGGAGAACGCGTAGACCAGGTCGAAGAAAAGCTCTTCGTTCGAGACCCGTGCCGCCTCGCTGCGCGAGCGCAGGGTCGTGGCCCGCTTGTGGTTGTTGTCGTGGCTCATTGTTCGTTTACCCCCATGAATCGTTGCGGCGCCCTGCGGCGCCGCGCGCGATCATCGCACGGGCAACGCTAGAGCTTTTCGGTCTCTCCGGTCTTGGGTTGCCACTTCATCAGGCGCCTTTCGATGACGCCGACGATCCCGTCCAGCGCCAGCGCGAAGGCCGTGAGCACCACGATTCCCGCGAACACCGTGTTGACGTCGAAGGTGCCCTCGGCCTGCAGGATCAGGTAGCCCACGCCGCGCGCCGAGCCCAGGTACTCGCCCACCACCGCGCCCACGAAGGCCAGCCCCACCGACGTGTGCAGGCTGGAGAACACCCAGCTCGTCGCGCTCGGCAGGTACACCGTGCGCAGCAGCTGCCGCTGGTTGGCGCCCAGCATCTTCGCGTTGGCCAGCACCACCGGGCTCACCTCGCGCACGCCCTGGTAGACGTTGAAGAACACGATGAAGAACACCAGCGTCACAGCCAGCGCCACCTTGCTCCAGATGCCCAGGCCGAACCACAGCGCGAAGATGGGCGCGAGGATCACGCGCGGCATTGAGTTGGCGGCCTTGATGTACGGGTCGAGGATCAGGCTCGCCGTGGGCGCGAGCGCCAGCCAGAGCCCGCAGGCCAGCCCCAGCACGGTGCCGATGCCGAAAGCCAGCACCGTCTCGAGCAGCGTGGTGCCCAGGTGCTGGTAGATGTCGGCGTTGCCCTTCAGCCCCTCGGGAAAGAGCGTGTTCGCCGGAATCTCGAACGGCAGGAACCAGCTCCAGATGCGGCCCGCCACCTGGATCGGCTCGCCGAGGAAGAAGGCGATCTGCTGGTTGCGCGAGGCGACATGCCACGCCACCAGGATCACCGCCAGCAGCGCCAGTTGCCAGAAGCGCGCGTTGCGTTCGTTCAGGCCGAGCCGTGCCATCACGCGGCCTTCCTGAGTTGTTGCGCGTAACCCTTGAGCACCTCGTCGCGCAGCACCTCCCAGATCTGGGTGTGCAGCTCGACGAAGCGCGGCTGCGTGCGCACCTCGGCCACGTCGCGCGGGCGCGGCAGGTCGATGACGAACTCGCCGATAGGGTGCGTTGCCGGTCCGGCCGACAGCACCACCACGCGGTCGCTCATGGCGATCGCCTCGTCGAGGTCGTGCGTAATGAAGAGCACTGCCTTCTTCTTGGCGCTCCAGAGCTCGAGCACCTCGTTCTCCATCAGTTGGCGCGTCTGGATGTCGAGTGCGCTGAAGGGCTCGTCCATGAGGATGATGTCGGGGTCGAGCACCAGCGTCTGCGCCAGCGCCACGCGCTTGCGCATGCCGCCCGAGAGCTGGTGCGGATAGCGATCGCCGAAGCCAGAAAGGCCCACTCGCGAGAGCCATGCCTCGGCCTGCTCGCGGGCCTGCGCCTCGGGCACGCCACGGTACTGCAGGCCCACCATCACGTTGTCGATGGCGCTGCGCCACGGCATCAGCGCCTCCGACTGGAACATGTAGCCGGCGCGCGCGTTGATGCCCGAGAGCGTCTGGCCGAAGACCTTCACCGTGCCCGAGGAAGGCTCCAGCAGGCCCGCGCCCACGTTCAGCAGCGTCGACTTGCCGCAGCCCGTGGGACCGACCACCGAGACGAACTCCCCCGCCCTCACCCGCAGCGTGGTGTCGGCCACCGCCGTGTAGCGCTGGCCGGGGTCGTCCTTCGAGAGAAAGGTGCAGCTGATGGAGAGGAGTTCGAGTGCGTGGTCGGACATGGCAGAAAAAACCCGGCCTGAGCCGGGTCGCGGGACGTGCGGGGTCAGGCTTTGAACCTGTCCTTGGCGCGCCTTGCAAAATCGTTGGTGTAGGTTTTCGCGAGGTCGATCTTGTCGGCCTTCACGGTGGTGTCGAAGCTCGCGATCGCATTGAGCGCGGTCTTGGGGCCGTCGGTGGGCACGAGGCCGTCGGTGGCGATCGACTCGCGCACCTTGTCGAACGAAGCGAGGTACAGCGCGCGGTCGCCGAGCAGGTAGGTCTCTGGCACCGTCTTGATGATGTCACCCGGCCCCGCGGTCTGCAGCCACTTCAGCCCGTGCACGATGGCATTCGCCAGCGCCTGACAGGTGTTGGGATTCTTCTGGACGAAATCGGACGACGCATAGAGGCAGGCCGCCGGCATCGTGCCGCCGAACACCTGCTGCGTGCCCTTGAGCGTGCGCGTGTCGCTGATGATCTTCACGTCGCCCTTCTGCTCGAGCATCGTCATCACCGGGTCGGTGTTGCTGATGGCGTCGATCTGGCCCGAACGCAGCGCGGTGAGAGCACCAGCAGCCACGCCGACGCCGATGTAACTCACATCGCTGGCCTTGAGCCCGCCGCGCGACAGCACGAGGTTGGCCACCATGTTGGTCGACGAACCCGGTGCCGAGACGCCGATCTTCTTCCCCTTGAGATCCTGGATGCCGGTGTAGCCGGCCATGTTCTTGGTCGACACGCCCACCGCGATCTGCGGTGCGCGGCCCTGCAGCACGAAGGCCTGGAAGAACTGGTTCTTGGCCTGCAGGTTGATGGTGTGCTCATAGGCGCCCGAGCACACGTCGGCCGAGCCGCCGACCACCGCTTGCAATGCACGCGCGCCGCCGGCGAAGTCGGAGATTTCCACGTCGAGCCCTTCGGCCTTGAAGTAGCCGAGCTGCTCGGAGATGGTGAGCGGCAGGTAGTAGAACGCTGCCTTGCCGCCGACCGCGATGGAGATCTTCGTCTTCTCCAGCTTCGCCTGCTGCGCAAAGACACGCGGCAACGCGATGGTTGCGGCGGCGATGGCGGAAGCAGAAATGAGAGTGCGGCGATGAAGCATGAAAACTTGCCTGAAGCTATTGCCCGAACTATTGCCCGTACTGTTGCGTATGGGCTCTGTGATTCGTAAGAAACTGAATCGAGCTTAGGGGCCGTAACAGGCAACTGCATCGGGGTCATCCCGTGCGGGTTTTCACGTAAGCATGAAGGCCTCGCCGAGAAGCCTTCGCCAAGGCTTCAGCGAGCCAGAAAAAGTATCGCGATATTGACCAGAAACGCGAGTGCCCAGACAGCGCTGCGCGCGCTTCCGATGCCCCTGATGTAGAGCGCGAGATAGATCGCGCGCAGCACCACGTAGGCCACCGCGAGCATGTCGAGACGCGCCTGCGCCGCGCCGAGCTGGTGCGCGATGATCACCGCGCCGATGAAGAACGGCAGGCCTTCGAAGCTGTTGGCCTGCGCGCTGTTGGCGCGTGCGCGCCAGCCGCTTTGTTTGGCGGCCCATTCGCGCGGATGCTGGTTGTCGCGCGGACCGAAGCTGCCGGCCTTGGCGATCCACGCCGCGAGATACGGCAGTACGCAGGCGATCAGCACGCACCAGTAGGCGACCGTGAGCAGCGAGAGAGTCATGGTTTCTATCTGCGATCCACAAGGGCGTGCGCGATGGTGCCGAGATCGACGTATTCGAGCTCGCTGCCCGCCGGCACGCCGCGCGCGAGTCGCGTCACGGTAAGGCCGCGCTGCTTCAGCGCCTCGCCGATCACGTGCGCGGTGGCCTCGCCTTCGGCCGTGAAGTTGGTGGCGAGGATGACCTCGCTCACCGTGCCGTCGCGCGCGCGGTCGAAGAGCTTCTGCAGGCCGATGTCCTTCGGCCCGATGCCGTCGAGCGGACTGAGCTTGCCCATCAGCACGAAGTAGTAGCCGCGGAACGCGCCGGTGCGCTCGAGCGCGGCCTGGTCGGCCGGCGTCTCGACCACGCAGAGCTTGGTCGGATCGCGTCGCACATCGAGGCAGACGTGGCAGACCGGCGCCTCGGTGAAGGTGTTGCAACGCTCGCAATGCCGCACCTGGCCGGCCGCCTGTTGCAGGGCTCTCGCGAGCAGCTGCGCGCCCTCACGGTCGTGCTGCAGCAGATGGAACGCCATGCGCGAGGCCGACTTGACGCCGACGCCGGGCAGGCGGCGAAGCGCATCGACCAATGCGTCGAGCGAACTGGCGTCTGCCATCTATCCGGGCCGCCCGTTCAGAACGGCAGCTTCATGCCGGGCGGCAGGCCGGGCATGCCGGCCGTGAGCTTGCCCATCTTCTGCTCGCTGGTTTCCTCTGCCTTGCGCACGGCGGCGTTGAAGGCCGCGGCCACGAGGTCTTCGAGCATGTCCTTGTCGTCCGCCAGCAGGCTGGGGTCGATGGTGATGCGCTTGACGTCGTGCTTGCAGGTCATGACGACCTTGACGAGGCCGGCGCCGGATTCGCCTTCGACCTCGATGGTGGCCAGTTCTTCCTGGGCCTTCTTGAGGTTGTCCTGCATTGCCTGTGCCTGCTTCATGAGGCCGGCCAGTTGTCCTTTGTTGAACATCGTTGGTCCTGATCTGTCTGGTTGGAAAGTGGGTGAAGGATACGGGAGACGCGAACTCAGGCCGGCTTGAGCGTGCCGGGGACGATCTTCGCGTCGAAATCGCGCATCAGCGCCTGTACCTCGGGGTCGCTCATGATGGCTTCCTCGGCCAGGCGCTGGCGCTCGTCGGCCGCCTGCTTGTTGCGGCGCGCGGGGCTATCGACCACGCCGCCGACCTCGATGGCGAGCTTGACGTTGTGGCCCGCGCCGTTGAGCGCGACGGTGAGCTTCTCGCGGGCGGACGGCTGGTTGAGCGTCTCGCGTTCGATGCGCAGCAGCCACTGGTCGGTGTCGCGGCCCACCAGCTGCGACTGCAGGGCGAGCTCGCGCGCCAGTGCAGTAATGGCCTCGGCAGCAACCAGCTGCGTGACCGTGGCGTACCAGAAGTCGCCGTCCTCGCTGGTCGGAATCGGCGTGAAGGTGCTGCGGGGCTCGTCAGGGCGCGGGGTATCGCGCGCGCTCGGCGGCGGCTGCACGCGGATCGGCACGCCGACGACCTTGGCGGGGGCATCGCCGGCGCCGTCGGGACGAGGCTCGGCCTGCCGGGGTTCGTCGACCACGGCAAGGCGGTGGCCTGCAGGAACCGGCGCGGCGGCTTGAACCACAGGTGCCGGAGCCGGAGCCCGTACAGCCGCAGCGGGCGCTTCGACCGGCGGCCGAACGACTGGCGCGGGAGCCGGAGCAGGCGGAACCGCGTGCACCGGAGCCTGCGGCGCCGCAGCCGCAGCTTCATTCAGAGTTTTTTTTTCCGGGGAGACCGTCGAAGCGGCTGCGCTGGAAGGCTTGAAGGCCAGCAACCGCAACAGCACCATGGTCAGCGCGGCGTACTCGTCGGGTGCCAGTCCCAGCTCGCCACGCCCATGAAGGCACAGGCTGTAGAGCAACTGGGTTTCGTCGGCCGGCATCAGCGCGGCGAGGCGCGCGGTATCGGCGGCGTCGGGGTCGGTGGCGGCATCAGCCGCTTCCGCACGCGAAGGCACTGCCTGCAAGACCGCCATGGCCTGCAGCACGGCCGTCATTTCCTCCAGCGTGGAAGCGGCGGACATGCCATCGACGCGCAGCGCCTCCGACGTCTCGACCACCGTCTTGCCGTCGCCTTGCGCCAGCGCCTCGATCAAGCGGAACACATGGCCACGATCGACGCTGCCGAGCATCTGGCGCACGCCGGCTTCCACCAGCTCGCCGTTGCCGAATGCAATGGCCTGGTCGGTGAGCGAGAGCGCGTCGCGCATCGAGCCGCGCGCAGCGCGCGCCAGCAGGCGCAGTGCCTGCGGCTCGGCCGGCACGCTCTCGGTCTGGAGCACGGCGGTGAGGTGTTCGAGCACCGTCTCGGGCGCCATCGGCCGCAGGTTGAACTGCAGGCAGCGCGACAGCACCGTGACCGGCACCTTCTGCGGGTCGGTCGTGGCCAGCACGAACTTGAGGTATTCGGGCGGCTCCTCGAGCGTCTTCAGCATCGCGTTGAACGCGGTGTTGGTCAGCATGTGCACTTCGTCGATCATGAAGACCTTGAAGCGCCCCTGAACCGGCTTGTAGACCGCCTGCTCGAGCAGCGACTGAACTTCGTCCACGCCACGGTTGGAGGCCGCGTCGAGCTCGGTGTAGTCGACGAAGCGGCCCGCGTCGATGTCGCGGCAGGCCTGGCAGACACCGCACGGCGTGGCCGTGATGCCGCCCTGCCCGTCCGGCCCCTGGCAATTGAGCGACTTCGCAAGAATGCGCGAGACCGTGGTCTTGCCGACACCCCGGGTGCCGGTGAAGAGGTATGCATGGTGCAGGCGCTGCGTCGTCAACGCGTTCTCGAGCGCCTGGACCACATGCCCCTGGCCGACCATCTCACCGAAGGTTTTCGGGCGGAACTTGCGGGCGAGCACGAGATAAGACATTGCGGGCATTCTAAAAGGAGGCGCGACACTGTCCCGCGAACCTCACGCATGGGAGTGCGGGCTTCCCCAAGGGGTTACAATGCGCTTTGACGGGCCTCCCTGCATGGTGAAGTGGCCAACCGGGTCAGGTGGGGAACCAAGCAGCCCTAACTGCGTAGTCAGTGCCAGGGGTAAGGCTCGTCAACCTCTTCAGCGGTTTCGTTTCATTCCATGCGAAATGAAACGGGGCCCGCAAAAACAAATCTCCAGCGAAAAAATCTCCGGCGCGAAGTCAGGCCTTCAAGGGCCCAGCAGCCGGATCGCGCCGCGCGCTGCCGCCGCACCGCTCGCCATCGAAGCCGTCAGCAGGTAGCCGCCAGTCGGCGCCTCCCAATCGAGCATCTCCCCCGCCACGAACACGCCAGAGAGCGCCTTCGACATGAGCTGTGCGTCCAGCGCCTCGAAGCGCACGCCGCCTGCCGTGCTGATGGCCTCGTCGATCGGCCGGGCCGCGACGAGCTTCAGGGGTACGGCCTTGATCGTCGCCGCCAGCTGCACCGGGTCGTGCATCGCTTCGCGGCTCAGTGCCTCGTGCAGCACGCCGGCCTTGATGCCCTCCAGGCCGAGCCTGCTCTTGAGGTGGCTGCTGAGCGAACGCGCGCCGCGCGGGTGCTTGACGGCAGCCAGCACCTGCTCGGCGCTGCGGTCGGGCAGCAGGTCGAGCAGCAGCGTCGCGCTTCCCTTTTCGGCGATCTCGTCGCGCAACAAGGCCGACGCGGCGTAGATCAGGCTGCCCTCGATGCCGGTCGCGGTCGCGACGAACTCGCCCTTGCGCGCGAACTGCCGTCCGTGGCTGTCTGTGAACGAGATCGCGACCGACTTGAAGGGCTGGCCCGCAAAGCGGCTGGAGAAATGCTCGCTCCAACCTGCTCCGTCGAAGCCGCAGTTGGCAGGCTGCAATGGTGCAACGTCGATGCGCCGCGCCTGCAGCCAGGGAGCCCAGGCACCGTCGGAACCAAGCCGCGCCCAGCTTGCGCCACCCAGCGCCAGCACGACGGCATCGGCACTGGCCGTGATTTCGCCAGCCGGCGTAGCGAATCGCAACGACGCCGGATCGAAAGCCTCGCCGCCCACCCAGCGATGCCGCATGTGGAACTGCACGCCCGCCGCGCGCAGCCGGTGCAACCAGGCCCGCAGCAGCGGCGCGGCCTTCATGTCGGTCGGAAACACGCGCCCCGAAGTCCCCACGAAGGTCTCGATGCCCAGCCCGCTCGCCCATTCGCGCACCTGTTGCGGCCCGAACTGCGCGAGCATCGGCTCGAGTTGCGCGCGGCGTTCGCCGAAGCGGCTCATGAATGCGTCGAAGGGCTCGGAGTGCGTGAGGTTCAGTCCGCCGCGTCCGGCGAGCAGGAACTTGCGGCCCACCGAGGGCATCGCGTCGTAGACATGCACTTGCGCGCCGGAAGCGCTCAATACTTCAGCCGCCATCAGGCCGGCGGGGCCGCCGCCGATGACGGCGACGGTCGGGGAAACAGTCATTCGAGATTCACCAGTTCGCCCTGCCCGGTGAGGAACGCGACACGCACGCCGGCACCGGGATAGGCATGTTGCACTGCCGCGCGATAGCGCTGCATCTGTGCGATCAGGGCGGCGTCCCGTTCGGGGCGCGCCGCGGATTTGTAGTCGAGCACCCACCAGACACCGCTGTCGCGCTCGCGCACCAGCCGGTCGATGCGCAGGGTCTCGCCTTCGTGCACCAGCGTGACTTCATTGCCATGCCAGTCGACCCTGCGATCGTCCCACACCCAGGCGCCCTGCCCCGCGCGGATGCGCTGGGCCAGCGCGGCGGCACCGCGTGCCTGCTGCGCATCGAGCAGGAATTCGCGGGCGGCGGCGCGCACATGCGCCGCGGACAGCGGCTCGCCCGGCACCGCCCATTCGAGCAACCGGTGCATGGCCTGCCCGAAGGCGGCTGCGCGCGCGTCGACGGTGGTGCCTGCCGCCTTCTTTGAAGACGGCACTTCGACAGGCACGGGCGCCTGCGGCATGTGCTTCATCGCGAAGCTGGCGGCGCCGGTTTCGGTGGCCAGCGCGACCAGCGGCTCGTCGGCCTCGGTCGGCTCGCACAGCGGCTGCAGGCGCGACCACCAGCTGCCTTCGTTGGCACGCGCCGGCTTCACCGACGACAGCACCAGCCGCTCGCGTGCCCGCGTGACGGCGACGTACAGGCCATTGAGTTCCTCGCGATGGCGCGCGCGCTGTTCTTCCTCGAGAAGCGCGGCGGCACAGGCCGGCGGCGTCTTCTCGCTCGCGAGGAACACGAAGCGCGTCGGCGCGCTGTCGCTGCCCTTCCATTCGACCAGCACGCCCATGGTCTGGGCGCGCGGCGGCGGGGCGTCGCAATCAAGCATGAGCACCGTATCGGCCTCCAGCCCCTTGGCGCCGTGCACGGTCAGCAGCTGCACCGCCTCGGGCGCGGCCACGGTCGGAGCCCGCACGCCGCCCGCGCGCAGTGCGCGCACCAGTGCGTATGGCGTGGCGAAACGCGCGCCGTCGATGTCGAGCGATGCCGACAGCACGCCGCGCAGGTTGGCCAGCGCACTCTGCCGCATGGCGGCCGGCACTGCGGCGCCGAACTTCGCAAGCAGGTCGCCGTCGTGGAAGATCGCGTCGAGCGCGTCATGAGGCGGCAGCGTCATCAGCCAGCGCTGCCACCGCTTGAGCCGCACGCCCGCCTCGACCAGCACCGGCGGCAGGCTCTCGTCCTTCTGGATCAGCGCGAACCAGCTCACCGGGCCGCGCTCGCGCTGGCGCAGCGCGAGTTGCACCAGCGCCTCGTCGTCGATGCCGAACACCGGCGACTTCAGCGCCCTGGCCAGCGAAAGATCGTGCGCGGGCGACACCAGCGCGTCGATCAGCGCGACCACGTCCTGCACCTCCGGCGCGTCGTGCAGATCGTTCTTCTCGGGCTGCTGCACGGGAATGTGGCGCTGGCGCAGCGCGTCCTGCATGGCCGAGAGCCGGCTGCGCCTGCGCGCCAGCACCATGATGCGGCTGGGCTGCGTGCCGTCGGCGATGCGCTGTGCCACCCATCGCGCGGCCTGCTCGCATTCCTTCTGCAGCAGTTGCTCCTCGGGCAGCACCCGCGGCGTGATGAGGCTGTCGCGCCAGTGCAGCATGCCGTCGTCGGCGGGTGCGGCTTCAGCCGCGTCGGTGCCGACCGCGTCGCGGTCGATGGCCGGCAGGCTGAGCAGCTCGCCATCGTCGCGGCGCTCGGTAGTGTGGGCGCGGTAGCCGTCGAATTCGCCGGCTTCCTGCGCAGCCAGCATCGCCGCGTTGACCAGCCCGACCACCGACTGTGCGTTGCGGTGCGTGTGGTCGCAGTTCAGCAGCTCGCCGTCGAGGCCTTCGCGCACGAACTTCTTCGCGGCGATGAACACCTGCGGCTCCGCGCGGCGGAAGCGGTAGATGCTCTGCTTCGGGTCGCCCACGATGAAGACTCGGGGCGCGCGGCCCTGAGCGCCGGTGTAGGCGCTGAGCCAGCCGTACAGCGCCTGCCACTGCAGCGGATTCGTGTCCTGGAATTCGTCGATCAGCAGGTGCGCGATACGCGCGTCGAGCCGCTCCTGCACCCAGCCAGAAAGCGCCGACTGGCCGAGCAGCAGTTGGGCCGCCTGCTCCACGTCGTTCATGTCGACCCAGCCGTGGGCGCGCTTCACGTCGGCGAAGGCGGCGATCAGCAGGCGCGTCAGACGGGTCATGCGCTGCTGGTAGAGCCACGCGGCATGCTGGGCCTGCGCGGCGCACAGCACCTGCAGCTCGGCTTCGGCCTCCTGCGCGGCGGGAAACTTCTGCAGGTTCTTGTTGAGGCGATCTTCGGTAGCGACGAAGAAGTTCTTGCGCAGGTGGGCAAGCCCGGCAGCCAGCGCATCGCTGGCCGGCTCACCCGTGCCGAACACGTCGATGATGGCTTCGGCCGCCTTCTGCGGCGTCTTGTTGCTCTCGCGGCCGAGCGCGGCGGCGCGGTCGAGCCAGCGGCGGCGGACCTGCTCGCCGCGCAGGGCCTCGGTCGGCTCGTCCAGTCCTTCGAGCGCCGGGTAGAGCGCGCTGAAATGCTGCACCGCGTTCTCGGCGTCGGCCAGCGAGAACTCGACGCGCTTGGACAGCGCCTCGCTCAGGGCCTTGGCCGTCTGCGAGCGGCCGTACGTGGCAACGACGGCGTAGTAGTCGGCCAGCGCCTCCTTGTTGGCAGTGACGGCCTCGAAGAACGGCCGCCACGTGTGGCCGCGCGCCTCGGCGTCGTCTTCGAGCAGTTCGTAGTTCGAAGGCAGGCCCAGCTCGCGCAGCACCGCGAGCGGCGCATTGCGCAGCAGGCCCGCGAACCATGCGTGGAAGGTGCGGAACTGCACCGGCCTGCCCCCTTCGAGCAGGCGCCGGTAGAGGCCCTTGAGCCGTGGCACAGCGACGGATGCATCCGCGGGCTCCATGCCGCGCATCACGAGCTGGGCGACCAGTTCTTCCGGCGGGCGCTGCGCGAAGTCTTCCAGCCACTGGTCGAGCCGCTCGCGCATTTCGCCGGCGGCCTTCTTCGTGAAGGTGATGGCCAGGATCTCGTGCGGCTCGCAGGCGCTATCGCCCTCCTCGAGCAGCGCTCGCAGGATGCGCGAGACCAGCATCCAGGTCTTGCCCGCGCCGGCGCAGGCCTCGACCGCGACCGAGCGGCGCGGATCGCAGGCCACGATGTAGAAGGCCTCGCGCATGACGTGCCGGCCGTTGTGTTCGTAGGCTGCGCCGTTCATTGTGTATCGCCTCCGGTGGCTTCGACACCCGGGGGCGGCGACGCCTCGTCCCAGAAGTCCTTGCGGCACAGGCCGCGCGCGGCGCAGTAGTCGCAGACGGCGCCTTCGCCCAGCGGCGGCAGCGCCGCGCCCTGCGAGATGCGCCTGAAGTCGTCGATGATGCCGGTCACCAGCGCGTCGCGCGCCTCGACCACGGCGGGCTGCTCGACGGTCTGCGTGCCGGCGGCCTTCTCGCCCACGTTCACGTAGGCGGCGCGCAAGGTGTCGTCGGCCACAAGCGCGGCGTAGAAAGCCAGCTGCGTGTCTTCGGTGGGGTCCTTCACGCGCTCCTTGCTGACGGTGGCGGACTCGGTCTTGTAGTCGATCACGAAAGCCTGGCCGTCGGGCATGCGGTCGATGCGGTCGAGCCGGCCGATGAGGCGCAGATCGCCCAGCGACTGCTCCTTCCACGGTTCGGACTCGGCGAAGACGGCGCCGGCAGCCTCGTGCCCCCTCAGCCAGGCCAGATAGCCGTCCCGCACCGCGGGCCATGCGGCGGCGAAAGGCAGGAATTCGGCGTCGGACAGCCCCAGCTCCTGCGTCGAGCGCCGGGCAGCCTCCTCGATGAGGGCGATGCGCTCCTGCGCGTCCGGCGTCGGGGCCTCGGCCAGCGCCTCGTGGAAGTGGCCGAGCACGGCATGCAGCCAGTTGCCGAAGTCGCGCTTGTCGACCTCGGCATCGAGTTCGTCGGCGCTGCGCAGGCCCAGTTGGCGCAATGCGAAGAAGCGGTAGGGACAGCGGCGCAGGTCTTCGTAGACGCTGGTGGAGATGTTCTGCAGCGGCAGGAGCGCACCCGAGGGCGTCGGGTATCCGGTCGGCTTCACGGCCACCTCGCGCGGCGTGCGCGGGTCGGCCGAGGGCTGAAGCGCGTGGTCGAGCTGCAGCGCCTGAACGAGCGGGCTCGGCCGCACCGGCTCGCCGCTGGCGTCGGAATGGCGCCAGACCAGTTCGCACGACGGGTTGTGCAAGGCTGCGGCCCAGGCTGCGCGCTGGGCCGCTTCGAGCGCTTCGCGCGACGGCAGGCCCAGTTCGAGGCGCTGCGCGGCGCTCCAGTTGCCGGGCGGCTCGGGCGACGCGGGCAGGCGACGGTCGTCGCAGCCCGGGACGACCACGGCGCCGAAGGACCGGCCCAGCAGCTGGTAGAGCGGCAGCACGACGACGCGCGGGGCCTGGTCGCCCGCGGGGGGCACGAAGCTCGCGTCTTCCAGCACGTCGCGGACCCAGGCGGTGAATTCGGCCAGGGTGTGGCGACCGCCGGGGAACTCGTCCTCGTCGTCGCCATGGGCGCCAGCATCGAGCCACAGCGCACCGATCACCTTGCCGCCGGCCAGGTCTTCGTCGAGCAGGGTCCACTGGCCGCTGGCCTCCAGCAGTTCTCGCAGGGCGCGCAGCCACTCGGCCAAGGGGCGCGAGCGGGCCATCGGGGCGCGGCGCGCCTCGATGGCTTCGGTGAAGACGAGCAACGCGGTGTCCTTGGACTTCTCGCTGCGGGTCATCAGCGCGCACCAGGTCGACCAGTCGCGCATGGCCTCCTGACGCAGGCGGGCTTCGAGCGACTGGACGATGGGCGAATCGCCGTCGGCGCCGCTCTTGAGCCATTCGAGCACCTGGTCGCTGGTGGCGTCGTGGGCGCAGGCGCGCAGCGCGCTCATCAGCGTTGCGGCGGCGCGCGTGGTCGAGAGCTTCCAGCCTGTTTCGTCGTGCGTGACGACGCCCTGTGCGCTCAGCTGGGCGCTGATGCGGCGGGTGAGCGCGCGATCGGTCGCCACCAAGGCGACGGGGGCACGGCCTTCGGCGAGATGGCGCAGCACGCAGGCGGCGGCCAGCTCGGCCTCGTCCTCGGGGTCCAGGGCGACGTGCGAGGCACAGGTCTGCGCGGGAGGCCCCGAAGGCACGAGCGAAACATGAAGGGCATGCTCGCCCCACAGCTTGCACAGCGACTGGGTGAGCGGATCGGCCTGGAAGCCCTCGAGCACGATCAGCGCATCGACCTGGGCACGCGTGGATTCGCGCTGCAGCACGTCGGTGGCATAGCCCGAGGTCGAGGTCCACGCCACCGCGATGCGGATCAGCGCGCTTTCGATGCGAAACCATTCCGACTCGCTGCTCGCATCGGCCACGCTCGCCGCGCGCTCGGCCCATTCGCCGCCCCGCGCTTCAGGCGTTGCCGCGGCCGCCAGGGGCGCGAGCTGATAGGCCAGTTCGACGACGCGGCCGGCCAGGGCAAAACGCTCGGCATGGAAGCCCGCCTGCGACAGCAGGGCCTGCGCCGTGACCAGATCGCGCGCCATGTCGTGGGCGATGTCGTAGCCCGTCGGCACGAAGCCTCCCGCACTGCGAGCCCAGTTGTGGGTGGTTTCGAAGCGCGGCACGAAGCCCGGGCTGCCGCAGCGCGCCCACATGGCGCGCGCCACGCCCATCAGCTGCGCGTACGGCACCAGCACCACGGTGCGGGCGGCATGCAGCTGGCGCTCGGCGAGCGCGCGGACGATCCGCGCGACGACGCCGTCGGCTGGATCGCACCACAGGGCCTGCACGGGGTGGCCTTCGTTCATTTCGTTCTATCGAGGGGGTTGAGAGCGCTTCGCGCAAGGGCTTTGGCTATCGCCGCCATAGCGTCTCCGCACGGAACGCCACCCCTTGGTTTCTGTCACAATGACCAGCACTTTAGCTGCACCGAAACTCTCTGCGCACAAGGATTCACACATGGCCAGCGAACTCATCAAACACATCTCCGATTCCTCCTTCGAGGCCGACGTGCTCAAGTCCAGCCAGCCCGTGCTGGTCGACTACTGGGCCGAATGGTGCGGCCCCTGCAAGATGATCGCCCCCATCCTGGACGAAGTGTCGGCCGCATACGAAGGCAAGCTGCAGATCGCCAAGCTCAACGTCGACGAGAACCGCGATATCCCCGCCAAGTTCGGCATTCGCGGTATCCCCACGCTGATGCTGTTCAAGGACGGCCAGCTGGCCGCCACCAAGGTCGGCGCGATGAGCAAGGCCCAGCTCACGGCCTTCATCGACCAGCAACTCGCCTAAGCGACATTTCAACCGGCCAGCGCGCAATGCGTTGGCCGGCGCGTTTTTCCTGTCATAATCTCCTCCAGATCACCGGTCCTTTCACCCAGAGGCAACCGGTTCGAGTTCCCCGGTTGGTGAGGCAGTTCTCGCTTCACGTTCAACCTCCCCCCGTTTCCAGTTCGATTGCCCCGCGAGGGGTCATTCCATGCACTTAAACGAACTCAAGGCACTCCACGTGTCTGAAGTCCTCAAGCAGGCTGAAGCGCTTGAGATCGAAAACGTCGGCCGCATGCGCAAGCAGGAGCTGATGTTCGCGATCATCAAGAAGCGCGCGAAGGCCGGCGAACAGGTCTTCGCCGACGGCGTGCTCGAAATACTGCCCGACGGCTTCGGCTTCCTGCGCAGCCCCGACACCAGCTTCACGGCCAGCACGGACGACATCTACATCTCGCCCAGCCAGGTGCGCCGCTTCAACCTGCACACCGGCGACATGATCGAAGGCGAAGTGCGCACGCCCAAGGACGGCGAACGTTACTTCGCGCTGACCAAGCTCGACAAGGTCAACAACGGTCCGCCGGAGCAGAACAAGCACAAGGTGATGTTCGAGAACCTGACGCCGCTGTTCCCCAAGGAGCAGATGAAGCTCGAGCGCGACGGCATCAAGGGCGATGAGAACATCACGGGCCGCATCATCGACATCATCGCGCCCATCGGCAAAGGCCAGCGTGCCCTGCTCGTGGCACCGCCCAAGAGCGGCAAGACGGTGATGATGCAGCACATCGCCCACGCCATCAGCGCCAACTATCCCGACGTCCACATGATGGTGCTGCTCGTCGACGAGCGCCCTGAAGAAGTGACCGAAATGCAGCGCACGGTGAAGGGCGAGGTCATTGCCTCGACCTTCGACGAGCCCGCTGCGCGCCACGTGCACGTGGCCGAGATGGTCATCGAGCGCGCCAAGCGCCTGGTCGAGCTCAAGAAGGATGTGGTGATCCTGCTCGATTCGATCACCCGCCTCGCCCGCGCCTACAACAACGTCGTGCCCTCGTCGGGCAAGGTGCTGACCGGCGGTGTCGACTCCAACGCGCTGCAGCGTCCCAAGCGCTTCCTGGGCGCCGCGCGCAACGTAGAAGAAGGCGGCTCGCTGACCATCATCGGCACCGCGCTGATCGACACCGGCAGCCGTATGGACGAAGTGATCTTCGAAGAGTTCAAGGGCACCGGCAACTCCGAAATCCACCTCGACCGCCGCCTGTACGAAAAGCGCGTGTTCCCCTCGATCCAGCTCAACCGCAGCGGTACCCGCCGCGAAGAGCTGCTGCTGGCACCCGAGATCCTTCAGAAGACCCGCATCCTGCGTCAGCTCATGTACAACATGGACGAGATCGAGTCAATGGAGCTGATGCTCAAGAACATGAAGGCGACGAAGACCAATGTCGAGTTCTTCGACATGATGCGTCGCGGCGGGTAACTGTTACTCGCCCCCAGGCTGCGCGCACTTCGTGTCGCTATGCCACCCCCCTACCGGGGGCGGTGCCCACTGACCGGCGAAGCCGGATCTGTGGCACCCCACGAATGAATGCCCGCCTCGTGCGGGCATTTTTCATGTGCGAATCGCACGGCCCTCGAGAGCGCTCTGGCGACCGAGGTCGAGCAACTCCATCAGCGCAACAGCCTGTTCGGGCGGCACTGGATTGGGACCATGGCCGAGGATGGCGTCGCGAACCGCGGCGTAGTAGTCGACGTAGTTGCCGGCTCGCGTCGGGATGCTTCGCTTGACGAAAATCCCGCCGGGCCCTGCCAGCAAGAGTTCTCCGTCCAGCGGATCGGTGCCCCACCCTTCGGTGGGCGGCCGCTGCCCGGCGCGCAGCGCATCTTCCTGCGTATCGACGCCGTGCTTCACGTAGCTTCCGCGCGTGCCGTGCACGATGTAGCGAGGCGCAGCATGGGCCGCCAGGGTCGTCGAATGCAGCACCACGCGCAGCGGTGCATGCGGCCCGGCCTCGTAGCGCAGCACGGCATGGAAGTAGTCCTCGACCACGGCGCCGTCACGCAGGACTGCGGTGTCGAGCTGGATCGTGTCGGGTCGGCCGAAAAGCTGTACCGACTGATCGACCAGGTGGGAGCCCAGGTCCACCCAGAGGCCCGAGCCGGGCACGGCCTGCTCGCGCCAGCGCTCCTTCACTTCGGGGCGGAAACGGTCGAAATGCGACTCCAGGTACACAGGGCGGCCCAACTCGCCGGAAGCGAGAACGTCCTTGAGAGTCAGGAAATCGGAATCGAAGCGCCGGTTCTGGTAGACCGCCAGGACACGATTGTTGCGCCCAGACAACAATTCGAGCTCCCTCGCCTCAGTCACATCGAGCGTGAACGGCTTGTCCACGACGACGTGCTTGCCGGCTTCCAGCGCGGCCTTGGCGACCGGGTGGTGCTGGGCGTTGGGCGTGGCAACCACGATCAGGTCGATGTCCGAGCGCGCCAAGAGCGCGGACAGGTCCGGCACCACGGCCACACCAGGCCAGTCGGCGTGGACCTTGTGCGGCTGCGAACTCGCCACCGCTGCCAGTTCCAGCCCCGGAACGGCCGAAAGCACGGGCGCATGGAAGGTCTGGCCGGCAAAACCATAGCCGACGAGGCCTGCGCGCAAGGGTTTGGAGGTCATGGGAGGGCCTTGGTTTGCTCGCAAATGGGGCAGTATGCGATAATCGCAGGCTCCGCGAAAAGTGCGGCCGGACAGCTTGGTCCGGCTCCCAGGACTTCTCCAAGTCCGGGTGGCGCGTCAGATTGCTGGCACGCTGGTGGCTCTCGCATCGACCGCGCATTGATTCCAAAAGCGCAAAAGGAAACATCATGGCAAAAGAAGGCATCCACCCGAATTACCGCGAAGTCCTGTTCGTCGACATGTCGAACGGCTTCAAGTTCGTGACCCGTTCGTGCGCGAACACCAAGGAAATGGGCAAGACCGACGACGGCCGCGAACTGCCGCTGTTCAAGCTCGACACCACGAGCGAATCGCACCCGTTCTACACCGGCACGCAGAAGTCGGTCGACAACATGGGCGGTCGCGTCGAGAAGTTCCGCAACCGCTTCGGCAAGACCACCGGCGCCGCCTCGAAGTAAGGTACGCGCTTTTGCGTCGAGGGCAGCCCGGTTTACCGCGCTGCCCTTTTTCTTTCCGAATCCTGCCTCTTCCCACCACTTGAACCAGCCCACCCCCGCGATCGTTGCCCAGAGCGCCGTGCGCCGGCTGCCGCGCATCGCATTGCTCCTGCTCTGCGCAGCTTATCTGCTGCCGGGGCTGGTCGGGCGGGGCCCCTGGAAGAGTGCCGACATCACTGCCTTCGGCTACATGGCCGAACTGGCCCGCAGCACCGAAGGCATCGCGCGCTGGTTCGATCCGATGCTGCTGGGCCTGCGCCCCGAAACCCCGGCCCTGGTCCCCTACTGGATCGGCGCCCTGGCCATCAAGATCGCCCCCTCCTGGATCAACCCGGACCTGGCCGTTCGCGTCGCTTTCGCATTCCTGCTCTGGGGCACATTCACGGCCACCTGGTACGCCGTGTACTACCTGGCCCGCACCGCGCGCGCCCAGCCCGTGGCCTTTGCCTTCGGCGGTGAAGCCCGGCCCACCGACTACGCGCGAGCCATCGCGGACGGAGGCCTGCTGGCGCTGATTGCCTGCCTCGGCCTTGCCCAACTTGGCCACGAGACCACGCCCGCGCTGGCCCAGCTCTTCTTCGCCTCGCATCTTTTCTATGGTGTGGCCGCGCTGCCCTACCGCCGCGCCGGACCCGTGATCGCGCTGGCCGTGGGCACCATCGGCATCACGCTGAGCGGCGCCCCCACCGTCGGGCTTGCGCTGGCCGTCGGCGGTGCTCTCTACATCGCCTACGAACGCCGGCTCGCCGCGCAGTCCGCCAGCGAGGATTTCGCCGACGACGAGAGCAACGGGCCCGGTTACACGCGCGGCGCGCTGCTCACGATGATCGGCATCACCGCCCTGGCGGCGGTGCTCGTGTTCAGCCTGAAGCTGCCGACCTGGAAGATCACCGTGGCCGGCAGCACCCTGATGGGTGACTTGCGCAGCCAGGCCAAGCTGCTGGTCTGGTTCACCTGGCCTGTCTGGCCCCTCGCCATCTGGACGCTCTGGCGCTGGCGGCGGCAGCTCACGGCGCGCCATGTCGCACTGCCCTTCTGGTTCGCGCTGGTGCCACTGGCCGCCACCTGGACCACCGACTACTCCGACCGTTCGCTGCTGCTGGCGCTGCCCGCTTTCGCCACGCTCGCAGCATTCGCCCTCCCCACCTTTCGGCGCAGCGCCGCGGCGCTGATCGACTGGTTCAACGTGCTGTTCTTCAGCGGCCTCGCCGTGCTGGGCTGGATCTACTGGATCGCCATGCAGACCGGCGTGCCGCCCAAGCCAGCGGCAAGTGTCGCGCGGCTGGTGCCTGGCTTCGTCCCCGAGTTCTCGCCGATTGCGGTGGTGCTCGCCGTGGCCGCGACCATCGCCTGGTGCTGGCTGGTGCGCTGGCGCACGGGACGGCACCGCGCCGCGCTCTGGAAGACGCTGGTACTGCCGGCCGGCGGCACGGCCCTGTGCTGGATGCTGCTGATGACCCTGTGGCTGCCGCCCATCGACTACGCGCGCAGCTACGTGCCGCAGATCCGCGCCGTGGCCGAGCGCGTGGGCCAGCCGCGCTGCGTTGCGGAGCTTGCGCTGAGCCGTCCGCACATCGCGGCGCTGCGCCATCACGGCAACTTTAACGTGCAGCCGCTGCTGCTGGGTACCGACTGCCCTTGGCTGCTGGTGAGCCCCGACACGATCGAGCGCCTGCACACCATCATTCCTTTCGACCAGTGGCGCTTCGCCGGCACTCTGCGCCGCCCGAGCAGCCCAGCCGACGACCTCCTGCTCTACGAGAAGATCACGCCGCAGTGAGGGGCGAACGGGCTCTGATCGCGCGGCATGCGGGCACGGTGCTCGTCGGCCAACTGGCCGTGATGGCCTTCGGCGTGACCGACACCATCATCGCCGGCCGCTACTCCGAGCAGGCATTGGCAGCGCTGTCGGTTGGCGCCGCGGTCTTCGTCAGCGTCTACGTCTCGCTGATGGGCGTTCTGCAGGCGCTGCTGCCCATCTGGGCCGAACTGCACGGCGGCGGGCGCGGTGACGAGGTGGGCCGTTCGGTGCGGCAATCGCTGTACCTCGCGGCCATCGCCATCGTGGTTGGCATGACGATCCTTCTGCTGCCGGGGTCTGTCCTGCAATGGACCCAGGTGCCGGAGCAGATGCGCGGCGAAGTCGAGTCCTACCTTGCCGTGCTGGCCTTCGCGCTGGCGCCCGCCCTGCTCTTTCGCCTGTTCAGCACGCTCAACCAGAGCCTGGGCAGGCCCCAGCTCGTGACGTGGCTTCAGTTGGGCTCGCTGGTCGTGAAGCTGCCGCTGTCCATCTGGTTCACTTTTGGTGGCGCGGGCCTGCCGGCCATGGGCCTCGTGGGCTGTGGCTGGGCCACGCTTTGCGTGAACTGGACCATGCTCGGCTGCGCCGTCTGGCTGCTGCGCAACCGGCCGTTCTATGCCGACTACGGGCTCTGGAAACGTATCGAGGCTCCCGACTGGCAGCAGATCCGCAAGTTCGCGCGCCTCGGGGTGCCGGGCGGCCTTGCGGTGCTGGTCGAAGTCACTTCGTTCACGCTGATGGCCCTGTTCATCGCCCGGCTCGGCACGGCCGCCGCAGCGGCGCACCAGATCGCGTCGAACCTGCTGGCGGTGGCTTACATGACGCCGCTGTCGCTGGCCATTGCCACCAGCGCCCGTGTGAGTTTCTGGCTCGGCGCCGGCGATGCCGCCAGGGCGCGTCATGCCTGCCGCCTGGGCTTCGAGCTGACCGCCCTGTGCGCGCTTTTCTATGCAGCGGTCATGGCCGTGCTGCGCAACGAGCTGGCCAACGTGTACTCCGACAACCCGGCCGTCATTGCGATGGCCGGCTCGCTGCTGCTTGCCGTGGCGCTGTATCACTTCGCCGATGCCGTGCAGACCTTCTGTGTGTTCGTGTTGCGCTGTTATCGGGTCACGCTGGCACCGCTGGTGATCTACTGCGCGATGCTGTGGGGGCTGGGCCTGGGTGGCAGCTATCTGCTCGCCTACCGTGGCCTCGGCCCCTGGGCCGCCATGCAATCGCCGCTGGCGTTCTGGATCATGAGCGCCGCCGCACTCGCCCTGACGGCCCTGCTGTTTGGCGCGCTGCTGCGCTGGACGATGCGCCGGCGCGCAAGATAGAGCGAACGAAGGCGAAGGCCCCGTTGGCCTACTGCTTGGCCATCACACGTGCCTCGCGCACGCGCGCCGCCGGAAACACCAGCGCGAAGCGGGAGCCCTTGCCCACCGTGCTCTCGATACGCAGTTCCGCACCATGCCGCTGGGCGATGTGCTTGACGATCGCCAGCCCCAGCCCGGTGCCCCCGGTTTCTCGGGAGCGGCTGCGGTCGATGCGATAGAAGCGCTCGGTCAGCCGAGGAATGTGCTCGGCGGCGATGCCCGGGCCGGTATCTTTCACGGCGTACTCGCCGCGCCCGTCCGGCAGCACCCGCCAGCTCACGGCCACCTCGCCACCACCGGGCGTGTAGCGGATGGCGTTGCTCAGCAGGTTCGACATCGCGCTCTGCAACTCGGTAGGCGCGCCCGAAACCTCCGACTCGGCATCGACGGTGAACGACAGCCGGTGCCCCTGAGGCGTCAGGCGCCCTGAAAGGCCGCGCCCTTCGTCTTCGCACTGCGCAAACAGCGCGCGAATGCGAATCCACTGGCTGCCGGAAGGCGGCGCGCTGCCTTCAAGCCGCGACAAGGTCAGCAGGTCGTTCACCAGCGTTTCCATGCGGTGCGACTGCTGCCCCATCAGCGACAGGTATCGCGTGCGCTCATCCGCATCGAGCGGCAGGTTCTGCAGGGTCTCGACGAAGCCCGCCAGCACCGTGAGCGGCGTGCGGATCTCGTGCGATACGTTCGCCACGAAATCGCGTCGCATCGCCTCGGCCTGCTCGAGCGCGGTGATGTCACGGGTGAGCAGCATGCGGCGATTGCCGGCATAGGGATGCACCTGCACCGACAACCGCACCGGATGGCTGCGCTGATGGCCATGGGCGAGCCCGGAGGCATCGATGACCACGTCGCGGCTGTAGTTCCAGGATGCGAGGTACGCCACGAAGGCGGGGTCGCGTACGAGGTTCGCAAGATGCTGTGCCAGGTCACGCTCGGCATCGATGCCGAACTGGCTGGCCGCCGTCTGGTTGCACCACTCGATGCGGCCCTGCTCGTCGAGCAGCACCACGCCATTGGGCGAGGCCTGGATTGCCGCAAGGAACTCCTGCAGGCGGTCTTCGGCCTGCCGCGTCTGCTGCTCGCGGTCGCGCAGAAGCTTGCGGATGCGCTCCGACAACTCGCCCCAGACGCCCGGCCCGCGCGACGGCAGCCCAGCGGCATCGTTGCGCAGCACCCGCATCAGGCGGTCGGCACGCCACGCGTCCAATCCCAGCCAGAGCACCGCGCCAAGCCAGGCACCGAGCCAGCCGAATTTCCAGCCAAAAATGCCGATAGCGCCCACTCCTACGACGAGGGACGCTATTAAAAAGGTAGCAATTCGAAAAGGCATGGCGGGCGATTATCCGCGCCCGCGGCCGATGGGGCCCACAGCGGTCAAACCGTGACTTGAGCGGTCAGGCGGTAGCCCGCTCCGCGGACGGTTTCGACCATCGGCGCCGCCGCACCCAGCGATTCGCGCAGGCGCTTGACGTGCACGTCGACCGTGCGCTCCTCGATGTAGACGTGGTCACCCCACACCTTGTCGAGCAGCTGCGCACGGCTGTGCACGCGCTCGGCATGCTGCATCAGGTAGGCCAGAAGCTTGAATTCGGTCGGCCCGACCTTCAGTGCACCGCCCTGCCAGGTCACGCGATGCGTGGAGGTATCGAGGGCAAGCTCACCGATTTCGACACGCTCCGTGACCACTTCCGGTGCCCGGCGGCGCAGCACCGCGCGGATGCGGGCCAGCATTTCCTGGGTCGAGAATGGCTTGGTGATGTAGTCGTCGGCGCCGGCATCGAGGCCGGCGACCTTGTCGGGTTCGTCGCCGCGCGCGGTCAGCATCAGGATCGGGATGGCCTTGGTGCGCGGGTCCTTGCGCCACTGGCGCGCGAGCTGCAGGCCGCTCTGGCCGGGCAACATCCAGTCGAGCAGGATCAGATCCGGCAGGAAGGCGTCGATCTCACGCTGGGCTGCGGCGCCATCTTCCGACCAGATCGGCTCAAAGCCGTTATGGCGCAGGTTGACGGCGATCAGCTCGGCGATCGAGGACTCGTCTTCGACGATCAGGACTCGGGGTTTCTTCATGCTTTCTTTGGAGTCTTGCCGCGGTTGTTACTGCAGCGCGGACTCGATTTCCTGCATCGAAGTGTGCCGCACATCGGCACCCTTGACGATGTAGATGATGAATTCGGCGATGTTCTTCGCGTGATCGCCGATACGTTCGATGGCCTTGGCCAGGAACAGCAGATCCAGGCTGGCCGAGATCGTGCGCGGGTCTTCCATCATGTAGGTGACCAGCTTGCGCACGAAACCGTCGAATTCCTTGTCGATCAGGTCGTCGTCCTTCAGGATCGACAGCGCCGCGGCGGTATCGAGCCGGGCGAAGGCATCGAGCGCCTTGCGCAGCAGGCCTGCCGCCAGGTCGGCTGCGATGCGCAGCTCGGTGGTCGGCAGTTGCCGGGCCGCCCCGCTTTCGATGATCGACTTGACCATGCGCGCGATCTTGTTGGCCTCGTCGCCCACGCGCTCGAGGTTGGCGGTGGTCTTGCTGATGGCGATCAGCAGGCGCAGGTCGCGTGCGGTCGGCTGGCGGCGCGCGATGATCGACGACAGCTCGCGGTCGATGTCGATTTCCATCGCGTTGACGCGGTGCTCGGTTTCCATCACGCGGTTGGCCGCTTCGGGATCGAACTGCAGCAGCGCGTACACGGCCTGGTTGATCTGCGATTCGACCATGCCGCCAAGCTCCATCACGCGCGACGAAACGCCGTTGAGCTCGCTGTCGAACTGGCTGGAGAGATGTTTCTCGGTCATGTTGTCTCCTTTGACTTCAACCGAAACGGCCGGTGATGTAGTCCTCGGTCTCCTTGCGCTGCGGCTTGAAGAACATCTGTTCGGTGGCGCCGAACTCGATCAGGTCGCCGAGATACATGTAGGCGGTGTAGTCGCTGCAGCGGGCGGCCTGCTGCATGTTGTGCGTGACGATGACCACCGTGTATTCGTTCTTGAGCTCGGCGATCAGCTCCTCGATCTTCGCGGTCGAGATCGGGTCCAGCGCCGAGCAGGGCTCGTCGAGCAGCAGCACTTCGGGCTTGATAGCGATGCCGCGTGCGATGCAAAGACGCTGCTGCTGGCCGCCGGAGAGGCCGGAGCCGCTTTGCTGCAGCTTGTCGCGCACTTCGGTCCACAGCGCGGCCTTCTTCAGGGCCCACTCGACACGGTCGTCCATTTCGCTGGACGAGAGGTTCTCGAACAGCTTCACGCCGAAGGCGATGTTGTCGTAGATCGACATCGGGAACGGCGTGGGCTTCTGGAACACCATGCCGACCTTGGCGCGGATGAGAGCCACGTCCTGCTTCGAGGTGAGCAGGTTCTCGCCGTCGAGGGCGATGGTGCCCTCGGCGCGCTGCTCCGGATAGAGCTCGAACATGCGGTTGAAGGTACGCAGCAGGGTCGACTTGCCGCAGCCCGACGGGCCGATGAAGGCCGTGACCTTGTTCTCGGGAATTTCGAGGTTGATGCCCTTGAGCGCGTGGAACTTGCCGTAGTAGAAGTTCAGGTCCTTGACCGAGATCTTCGAGCGCGACGGTTGTGCGACGGTATTTGGCATGTTGTTTTCTTCTTCCGGGTTCAATGTTTGTTGCGCGTCAGTACCCGCGCCAGGATGTTGAGGGCAAGCACGGCAATCGTGATCAGGAACACACCGGCCCATGCCAGCTGTTGCCAGTTCTCGTACGGGCTCATTGCGAACTTGAAGATCGTGACCGGCAGGCTGGCCATCGGCTGGCTCACGTCGGCGGTCCAGAACTGGTTGTTCAGCGCGGTGAAGAGCAGCGGCGCGGTCTCGCCGGCAATACGCGCCACGGCCAGCAGCACACCGGTGACCACACCGGCACGGGCAGCGCGCAGCGTGATGTTGGTGATGACGCGCCACTTCGGCGTGCCCAGCGCATAGGCGGCTTCGCGCAGGCCCGGCGGCACCAGCTGCAGCATGTTCTCGGTGGTGCGGATCACCACCGGAATCACGATCAGCGCGAGTGCAATGGCACCAGCCAGACCGGAGAAGGTCTTGAAGTAGGCCACCACCACGGCATAGACGAACAGGCCGATCACGATCGACGGCGCCGACAGCAGGATGTCGTTGACGAAGCGCGTGACGGAGGAGAGCCAGCCCTTGGGGTTGTACTCGGCCAGGTAGATGCCGGCCATGATGCCGATGGGCGTGCCCACGAAGGTGGCCAGCATGACCATCACGAACGAGCCGAAGATCGCGTTCGCGATGCCGCCCGCCTCGTTCGGCGGCGGCGTCATCTGGGTGAACGTGGCGATGGCGAGGCCACCCACGCCCTGGCGCAAGGTTTCCCAGAGGATCCAGATCAGCCAGAACACGCCGAAGGCCATTGCGGCGAGCGACAGCGTGAGCGCGATCTTGTTGACGCGGTTGCGCGCGGCGAACTTGGCCTGGCGCGTTTCGGCCAATGCCTTGGCCACGAGAAGATTCTGAGCGGTGCTCACGACTTGGTTCCTTCGCTCTTCTTCATCTTGGCCAGCAGCATCTTGGAGAGCGACAGCACGACGAAGGTGATGAAGAACAGCACGAGGCCGAGGTACATCAGCGCGGCCTGGTGCAGGCCCGCGCCGGCTTCGGCGAATTCGTTGGCGAGTGCCGAGGTGATGCTGTTCGCGGCCTCGAACACGGAAAGGGAGTTGAGCTGGTTCATGTTGCCGATCACGAACGTGACCGCCATCGTTTCACCCAGCGCCCGGCCGAGGCCGAGCATGATGCCGCCGATCACACCAGCCTTGGTGTAGGGCAGCACCACCTTGGAGACGACTTCCCAGGTGGTGGACCCGAGGCCGTACGCCGACTCCTTCAGCAGCGGCGGTGTCACCTCGAACACGTCGCGCATCACCGAGGCGATGAACGGGATGATCATGATCGCGAGGATGATGCCGGCCGACAGGATGCCGATGCCAACGGGCGGACCGGACACCAGTGCGCCGAGGTACGGCACGCCGGAAAGCAGCTTCTGCAGCGGCTGCTGCACCCAGGTCGACAGGATCGGCCCGAACACCAGCAGGCCCCACATGCCGTAGACGATGGAAGGCACGGCCGCCAGCAGTTCAATGGCCGTACCCAGCGGGCGCTTGAGCCAGCTGGGCGAAAGTTCGGTGAGGAAGAGTGCAATGCCGAAGCTCACCGGCACCGCGATCACCAGTGCGATGAACGAGGTGGCCAGCGTGCCGTAGATCATCACCAGGCCGCCGTACTCGTCCTTGACCGGGTCCCACACGCTGCTCGTGAGGAAGCCGAGGCCGTATTTCGAGATGGCGGGCCAGGCGCCGGCAACCAGCGACAGCAGGATGCCGATAAGCATCGCGAGCGTCAGCAAGGCGGCGCCCTTGGCGGCCCAGCCGAACAGCCGGTCGGCCATGGGGCCGGAGCGCGGTGCCTTCACAGGCGGCGGAGGTGCGGTGGCACGACCACGCTCGGCCGCGAGGTCGAGGGAGGTGGTGGCGGCAGGAAAGGTGGATGACACTGGTCGCTCCGGCAAAGACGAAAGCGGCGCGTCCTCGAGCGAAGAATTGCTCATGGGCGCGCCGTCCTGGACTGATGGGTAGGTTTACTTGAACGCGACGGCCTTGCCCGACGAGTCCTTCACCTCACCCCATGCCTTCGCGATGGTGGCCTTCACGGCGTCGGGCATCGGCACGTAGTCGAGCTCGTCGGCCGTCTTGTCACCGCTCTTGTAGGCCCAGTCGAAGAACTTGAGCACGGTGGTCGCGTTGGCGGGCTTGTCCTGCACCTTGTGCATCAGGATGAAGGTGGCGCCGGTGATCGGCCATGCATCCTTGCCAGCCTGGTTGGTCAGCACCTGGTAGAAGCTCTTGTTCCACTCGGCGCCGGCGGCGGCGGCCTTGAATGCCGAGTCGTCGGGCGACACGTAGGTGCCGGCGGCGTTCTGCATCTGGGCGTACGTCATCTTGTTCTGCTTGACGTAGGCGTATTCGACGTAGCCGATGGAGTTCGGCAGGCGGTTCACGAAGGCGGCAACGCCTTCATTGCCCTTGCCACCCGCGCCGGTGGGCCAGTTCACGGCCGTACCTTCGCCGACCTTGGACTTCCACTCGGCATTGACCTTGCTCAGGTAGTTGGTGAACAGGAAGCTGGTGCCCGAACCGTCGGCGCGGCGAACCGGTGCGATGGCAGCGTCGGGCAGGTTCAGCGAACCGTTCAGGGCCTTGATGGCGGGGTCGTTCCACTTGGTGATCTTGCCCAGGTAGATGTCGCCCAGAACCTGGCCGTTGAGCTTCAGTTCGCCGGGCTTCACGCCCTGGATGTTGACCACGGGGATCACGCCGCCGATGACGGTGGGGAACTGCATCAGGCCCTTGGCCTGGAGTTCGTCGTCCTTCAGGGGAGCATCCGAAGCGCCGAAGTCGACGGTCTTGGCTTCGATCTGCTTGATGCCGGCGCCCGAGCCGACCGACTGGTAGTTGATCTTGACGCCGGTGGCCTTGTTGAAGTCGGAAGCCCACTTGGCATACAGCGGAGCCGGGAAGCTGGCGCCGGCGCCAGTCACATCTTGTGCGAAGGCAGGAATGGAGAACATCGCGGCCACGAGACCGGCTGTTGCAAATTTGAACGTCGTTTTCATGAAGCTTCCTTTTAGAAGTAAGAAGTAGTCCCTTTTCGGGCTTGGGACGGACTCTAGAAAGCTTGTGTGACATCGATGTGACACCCCTCTATCGAGGGAAAATGCCTTTATTTCATCGGTGTTTCGTGTGACGCTGTCACACAACCGTCATTCGGCACCCCTAGCCTTCCGAACCTCGCCGCTGCGCGATTCGGGAGGCGGCGCGCCCTGTCACGGCGCTACGATCAAACACAAAGAATCCCCGCCCTCTCTTTCAGAACACATGCAAAACGGCACCCGCCTCGCAGCAGTCGACCTGGGGTCGAACAGTTTCCGGCTCGAAATCGGACAGGTCGACCATGGCCAGATCCACCGCACCGAATACCTCAAGGAGACGGTGCGCCAAGGCAACGGCCTGGACAGCGCGCGCAATCTCACCACCGAAGCGATGCAGCGCGGTTGGGACGCCCTCGCACGCTTCGGAGAGCGCCTGGCAGGCTTCAAGCGCTCGCAGGTGCGGGCCGTGGCCACGCAAACCCTGCGCGAAGCACGCAACCGGGAAGAATTCCTGTTGCGCGCACGCACCATTCTGGGGTTCGGCATCGACGTGATCCCGGGGCGCGAAGAAGCCCGTCTTATTTACCAGGGTGTGGCGCACATGCTGCCGCACAACGACGCATCCGACCGCGAACGCCGGCTGGTGGTCGACATCGGCGGGCGCTCCACCGAAATGATCATCGGCCACGCCCTGGAAGCCGACCGCATGGAGTCGTACCGCGTCGGCAGCGTCGCTTGGTCGATGAAGCACTTCGGAGAGGGCCTTTTCACCCAGACCGCCTTCCGTGCCGCCGAAGTCGCGGCCAAGGCCGTGCTCGACGATGCGCTCGGCAGCTACACGCGCGACCAGTGGGACGTAGCCTACGGCGCCTCGGGCACCATCGGCGCGGTCGGCGATGTGCTGGCCGCGGCCGGCGGCGAGCCCGGACTCGTCACGCGCGAGGGGCTCGACTGGCTGCTCGATCGGCTGCTCAAGGCCGGCAGCGCCGACAAACTGCGCATCGATGGCATGCGGGAAGACCGCAAGGCCGTGATCGGCGGCGGCCTGAGCGTGCTGCGGGCGGTGTTCGACCTGCTCTCCATCGACGAGATGAAGGTCGCCCAGGGGGCCCTGCGCCACGGGGTGCTCTACGAGCTGCTGGAGCGCGACGAGAGTGTTGCCGACATGCGCACCACCACCGTGGGGCGGCTGGCCAACCGATTCGCGGTCGATCCGGAGCAGGCTCGGCGTGTGGGCGATACCGCTGCTGCCCTTTTCGTGCAGCTGTCACCCGCCGCACGCGGTGGCAGCACCACCAACCGGGCCGGCCGCGCGCTGCGCAAGCTCGGGTGGGCCGCGCAACTCCATGAGATCGGCACGCAGGTATCGCACAGCGACTATCACAAGCACGGCGCCTACATCCTCGACAACACCGATGCGCCGGGCTTTGCAGTCAACGAACTGCATGCGTTGGGCCAACTGGTGCTCGGCCAGCGCGGCAAGCTTCGCAAGCTCGAGGCATCGCTGGACGATGAAACCTTCGTGATGCAGTTGCTGTCGCTGCGGCTCGCAGTGATCCTGTGCCACGCACGGCGCGACCCCGATCCGCAGGCGCTTCACCTCGCGGCGCTGGGTGCACGGGCCTTCACCATCGCCTGCGCGCCGGACTGGGCCGAGGCATATCCGCAATCGGCGCATCTGCTGCGCGAAGAAGTGCTGGCCTGGCAGAAGACCAGCAACTGGCGGGTGGAGCTCAGCGGCTGCTGAGCGGCCGCCTCAGCCGCTCCTTCCTTCTTAGTTATCCAGTCAGAGCAGCTCCGGCGACTGCACCGTCACCACGACGGTCTGCACGTCGCCATCGCGCTCGCGCGTGCGAATCCACCACAACGCCCCCTTGCGCACCGGGCAGCTGTCCTGCTTCAGGCCCAGCAGCAGCGAGATCGCCTGCCCTACAGATGGCTGATGGCCGATCATCAGCACCACCGACTTGCCATTGGGCCAGCCGGCCGCGCCGAGCAGCGCCTCGGCGGTGGTGTCGGGGGCCAGCTCCGAACGCAGCTTGTATTTACGGCCCAGCGCCAGCGCCGTCTGTTCGCAGCGCCGCGCCGGACTGCAGATGATGCGCGTGCCATCCGGCAACTGGCGATCGAGCCAGGCGGCCATCCGCTTCGCCTGCTTCTCGCCACGTGCGGTGAGCGAGCGCTGCATGTCGTCGCACCCCTCGGTCCAGTCCTCGGCTTCGGCATGACGCCAGAAGATCAAGTCCATGGTCATCGTCTTTCGATCGTCAGTTGCTTGATGCATCTCTGAGATGCCCTCGTGATGCATAGCGGTTCATGAGCGCCGCCTGCGCACCATGGGCCTCGACGACGGGCGACGCACCCGCTTCGCCCGAATGCGTATCGTGATTGACCCGCATGTACGTGCCGTCCGCGCCCAGGTCCCAGGCGTCGCGGCCATCGTGCAGATAGGCCACCAGGCATTCGTCGATCAGCCGTTGGCGCAGTCCGGGGTCCGTCACCGGCCATGCGAGTTCGACACGCCGCATCATGTTGCGGTTCATCCAGTCGGCGCTCGACAGGTACAGCGACTCATCCTCGCCGTTGCGGAAGTAGAAGACTCGCGAATGCTCCAGGAAGCGGCCGATCACCGAGCGCACCCGGATGTTGTCGGTCACGCCCGGCACCTGCGCGGGCAGCGTGCACGCACCGCGCACGATCAGGTCGATCTTCACGCCCTTCTGCCCGGCGCGAACCAGCGAGGCGATGATTTCGTCGTCGGTCAGTGCATTCATCTTGGCGACAATGCGCGTCGGCTGGCCGGCCGCGGCGGCCAGACCCAAGGCATCGATCTGGGCGATGACGTTCTTGTGCAGGTCGAAAGGTGCCAGCCACATGCGATTGAGCTTCGGCAGGCGGCTCTGGCTCGCAAGGTGCACGAAGACAGCTTCCATGTCGGCTGTCAGCAGCGGATCGGCCGTGAGGTGGCTGATGTCGGTGTAGAGCCTGGCGGTGCGCGGGTTGTAGTTGCCCGTGGAAAGATGGCCGTAGCGGCGCAGCTGCTTGCCCTCGCGGCGCGTTACCAGCAGCATCTTCGCGTGCGTCTTGAGGCCCACCACGCCATACACCACCTGTGCGCCGATCGACTCGAGCATCTCGGCCCAGTTGATGTTCGCTTCTTCGTCGAAGCGAGCCTTCAGCTCCACCACCACCGTGACTTCCTTGCCGCGGCGAACGGCTTCGCGCAGCAGGTCCATCATTTCCGAGTCGGCGCCCGTGCGGTAGATGGTCTGCTTGATCGCCAGCACCTGTGGGTCTTGCACCGCTTCGCGCAGAAAGGCCAGCACGCCTTCGAAGCTCTCGAATGGCTGGTGGATCAGCACATCGCCTCGCTGCAGTTGCTCGAAGAACGACTGGCTGGACGACAAGGTGACGGGATAGGACGCGCGATACGGCGGAAAACGCAGCTGCGGCTCGTCGAGCAGGTCGGCCAACTGCGTGAGCCGGGCCAGGTTGACGGGGCCATGCACGCGATACAGCGCCTCGGGCGGCAGGTTGAACTGCGCCAGCAGGAAGCTCGCGAGCGATTCGGCACAGCTCGCCGAAACTTCGAGACGCACAGCCTGGCCATAGTGGCGGTGCTGCAGGCCCTGGCGCAGCGCAGTGCGCAGGTTTTTGACGTCTTCCTCGTCCACCGCAAGATCGGAATGCCGGGTGACGCGGAACTGAGAGAAATCGCCGACCTCTCGCCCAGGGAACATGCTGCCCAGATGCGCACGCACCACGCTGGAGAGCGCCACGAACAGCGTCTTGCCCTCCGAAACCTTGGCCGGCATCTTGATCAGGCGCGGCAACACACGCGGCAGCTTGACGATCTGGATCGGGTTTTCACGCCCGAAAGCATCTTTGCCCCCCAGCCTCACGATGAAGTTGAGCGACTTGTTGGCCACCTGGGGAAACGGATGCGCCGGATCGAGACCGACCGGAATCAGCAGCGGGCGCACCTCGCGCTCGAAATACTCGCTGACCCATTTGCGCTGCGCCGGGTTGCGTTCGCCGTGCGAAATGATGCGGATGCCGTGCATCGCAAAAGTCGGCATCAGCTCATCGTTGTACAGCTCGTACTGGCGCGCCACCAGCTTGTGGGCAGCCTCCGCCAGGCGCTCGAACGATTCGACCGTGTAGGTGCCCTTGTGGTCACCGGCGCTGCCCGCGATCAGATGGGGCGCGGCGCGAACCTCGAAGAACTCGTCGAGATTCGACGAAACGATGCACAGGTAACGCAATCGCTCGATCAGGGGCACTTCTTTGCGATGCGCCCAATCGAGCACGCGTTCGTTGAACGAAAGAATGCTGTGATCGCGGTCCAGCAACGTGAACTCGGGTGCCGCAATGTCGACGGACGGGTCTGCGGAGGCGGGTGACATGGACACTGATTCTGAAGCAGGCGACACAGGAGGAAACACAGGCTGAAATATGACAGTGTCAGCCCCTCTTGTGACAGTTCCATGACTATTCGGTGACGCCTCGGATCCAGCGGATTGCTGGCCGAGGGCACCAGATGAGGGAGCGAGCGGCCCGGTTTCGGGCCGGTCGGCCGCCGGCTTCATGCGCCCAGGAAGTGCTTGCGGTAACGCGCCGGCAGGTCGTCGATGCGCATCAGCATCGGCAGGTCGGCTGCGTTGAAATCCGGGTCCCAGGCGGGCGCACCGAGCACCTTTGCGCCCAGGCGCAGGTAGCCCTTGATGAGCGCCGGGGGCTCCACGTCGAGCGTGCTGTCGAGGCGCTCGACCGGCAGCGGCAGGCGGGGCTGCACCTGATACTGGATAGGCGCCATGTGCTTGGCCGAAACCTGGCGCCAGATGCTGGCGGCGGCGTCGCCGTTCGTGACACCGTTATGTGACATCGGAATGCTCGCGCAGCCGATCATCGTGTCCAGCTTGTTGCGGTGCATGAACCCTGCCAGGGCCCCCCAGAGCGCAAGGATCACGCCGCCCTGGCGGTGATCGGGGTGCACGCAGCTGCGGCCGAGCTCCACCATGCGCTCGCGCAGGTCGCGCAGGCGGGTGAGGTCGAATTCAGTATCGCTGTAAGTGCTGCCGACCCGGCGGGCCTGAGCCGGCGTGAGCACGCGGTAGGTGCCGATGACTTGCTGGGTCAGCTCGTCGCGCACCAGAAGGTGCTCGCAGAAGTCGTCGAAAAGGTCGATGTCGTGGCCGGCCAGCGGCGAGGAAACCCGGGCGCCCATTTCACCAACAAACACGTCGTAGCGAAGACGCTGGGCAGCGCGTACGTCGTCGACGTGGCGGGCCCAGCCGACGGTGATGCCTTGCTTGGACTCGACGGCCTGCGGCAGGATGACTGCGGGGGCCTGGGGCACCGACGTACGAGCGGCAACCGGGGAAGCGTTGGTTGCAGGAGCGGGCCACAAGGCCGCGCGGAGCCCGATCTGCGAAAGCGGAAACGTCGGGTTGGGCAGTTCTTTCATGGGGAAACCCTTTCTGCCGAGGGAGTCTCCGCACATGCGATGAAGCGGGCATGTCAGGAACATTGCAGGCGCGTGACGCCGTTACAGCCCAAAGCCACCCGTGAAACGCCTGCAAACCGCTGGAGCCGGCTTCGTCGTCTAATGCGGTGGATTCGCGAAATGGAGTTCCACTCATGGCCACAACCGCCGCCAACGGCACCGACACCAGCCGCCTCCACCAGACCTTCCCGGTCCTCAGTGACACGGAGATTGCGCGCATTGCGCGCTTTGGCACCGTGCAGCAGTTCGCGCGCGGCACCCGGCTCTTCACCGCAGGCGAAACCGGCCCCGGCATGTTCGTGCTGCTGAAAGGCGTTGTAGCTGTCACGCAACGCGACGGGCTGGGTCATGTAGTGCCGATCGTGCGGCAAGGGCCCGGCGAATTCCTTGCCGAAGTCGGCCAGTTGAGCGGCCGCCCTGCCCTCGTCGACGGCCACGCCGACGAAGACGTGGAAGCATTGCTGGTATCGCCCGCGCAGCTTCGCGCCTTGCTGGTGGCCGAAGCCGACCTCGGCGAGCGCATCACCCGCGCGTTGATCCTGCGGCGCGTGGCGCTGATCGAATCTGGCGCCAGCGGGCCGGTCCTGATCGGCCAGCCGCATTCGCCCGACATGGCGCGGCTCGAGAACTTCCTGCGCCGCAACGGCTATCCATATCACCTGGTCGACGCAGCCCAGGACCCTGACGCCGCCGCGCTGCTCCACCAGTACGGCGCCTGTAAGCTGCTGGCGGTATGCCCTGACGGCTCGGTACTGGTCAACCCGAGCGACGATGCGCTGGCGCGCTGCCTCGGCATGGTCGACACGGCCGAGCGCAACGAGCTCTACGACGTGGCCGTCGTCGGTGCCGGGCCCGCTGGCCTGGCGACCGCGGTGTACGCGGCCTCCGAAGGCCTGCGCGTGATCGTGCTCGACTGCCGCGCATTCGGCGGCCAGGCCGGCGCCAGCGCGCGCATCGAGAACTACCTGGGTTTTCCCACCGGCATATCCGGGCAGGCGCTGGCGGGCCGCGCATTCGTGCAGGCCCAGAAATTCGGCGTCGAGATGCTCATTCCGGCCAAGGTCGTCTCGCTCGACTGCTCGCGCGAGAACTCGCTCGAAAGCCTCGCCATATCGCTGGCCGACGGCCGCACGATCCATGCGCGCACGGTGGTCATCGCCAGCGGTGCGCGCTATCGCCGCCCCGAGGTCCCGCGCCTTGCCGAATTCGAGGGCCGCGGCGTCTGGTACTGGGCATCGGCGATCGAGGCGAAGATCTGCGCGCAGCAGGAAGTGGCGCTGGTCGGCGGCGGCAACTCGGCCGGCCAGGCTGCGGTCTTCCTGTCGCGCCACGCGGCCAAGGTCAACGTGCTGGTGCGCGGGCCGTCGCTTGCCGCGAGCATGTCGCGCTATCTGATCGATCGGATCGAGGCGACGCCGAACATCTCACTGCAGCCGCACACCGAGCTCGTCCGGCTGCATGGCGGCTCCGACGAAGGTCTCACGGGCGCGACATGGCGCTGTCATACCTCTGGCAACGAGCATGACTGCGCGGCGCGCAACATCTTTCTCTTCGTGGGCGCGGAGCCGGAGACCTCATGGCTCGAAGGCTGCGGCGTGGCCGTTGACAAACACGGCTTCGTGTTGACCGGGGACGCCGCCAGCCGCGGCTTTCCGGCCCGGCCATCCGCTGCGCTCGAATCGAGCGTGCCGGGCGTGTTCGCAGTGGGCGATGTGCGCTCCGGCTCGGTCAAGCGCGTGGGCGGCGCCATTGGCGAAGGCGCGGCGGCGGTCGCGCTGATTCACCAGCACCTGTCGCAGGCCTCGGCCGTGGCCTGAAGCGCGCATCGGCCCAACCACCACAAACCAGAAGGAGCTCCAGTTTGCCCATCAAACCCTGCGACCACGTTCCCACCGATATCGCGCAGCCCCACGCACAGCAACAGCGTGGCTGCGAAGACTGCTTGAAGACCGGCGACACCTGGGTCCACCTGCGCCTGTGCGTGCACTGCGGACACATCGGCTGCTGCGATTCGTCTAAGAATCGTCACGCCACGCGGCATTCGCACGCCGAAGGCCACCCCGTCATCCGGTCGCTCGAACCCGGCGAAAGCTGGATGTGGTGCAACCTGCACGAGAAGCAAGTCGGCTGAGATTTCCTGGAATTCCGCCAGCCAGATTGCGAATTCCCGCGCCGGCACGCGCTTGAATTTGCACGTATATGCTGCCGGGCTCCCATCGAACGCGCATAAACATCTCATCACCGGAGTGCCAGACAACATGCCCGCATCGCCCATCGAGGTCTATTCGTGGCCCACGCCGAACGGCCACAAGATTCACATCATGCTGGAGGAGTGCGGACTGCCGTATCACGCGCACCCCGTGAACATCGGCAAGGGCGACCAGTTCGCGCCCGATTTCCTGCAGATCAGCCCCAACAACAAGATCCCCGCCATCACCGACCCCGACGGTCCGGACGGCAAGCCGATCTCGCTCTTCGAATCGGGTGCCATCCTCGTCTACCTCGCGGGCAAGACCGGCAAGTTCCTGCCCACCGGCGACCGTGAGCGCTACGACGTGCTGCAGTGGCTGATGTTCCAGATGGGCGGCGTCGGCCCCATGCTCGGCCAGGCGCATCATTTCCGCATCTACGCCCCCGAGAAGATCGCCTATGCCATCGATCGCTACAGCAACGAAGCCAAGCGCCTCTACGGCGTGATCGACAAGCAGCTGTCGAAGAACAAGTTCATCGCCGGCAAGAGCTACTCGATTGCCGACATCGCCATCTTCCCGTGGCTGCGCAGCTGGGAAAACCAGGGCATCACCCTCACCGACTTCCCCCGTCTGAAGGACTGGTTCGACGGCATCGCCGCACGCCCGGCCGTGCAGCGCGGCGTGAAAGTGCTGGCCGATCTGCGCCAGCCGATCACCGGCGACAAGGAGCGGGAGATCCTTTTTGGCAAGACTCAATACGAGAAACGCTGAAGGCCCCTTTATCCGGGCTAGAATAGAAGGCTTGTCGGGGTGTAGCGCAGCCTGGTAGCGCATCTGGTTTGGGACCAGAGGGTCGAAGGTTCGAATCCTTTCGCCCCGACCACAAAAATCGAAGAGCACACAGTCGTCCACCGGCTGTGTGCTTTTTTCGTTTGGCGCCTCGACGCTCGCCATGGAACTGCCCCGCACCGCGAATCAGGACGCGGAACTCGGTAGAATCCGCCGCTGCCGCTTGAGAGCAATCGCGCTCAAGTCATTGATTTTCCTGGCTTCTCTTCGGCCCGGAATCTGCCCGTAGCTCAGTTGGATAGAGCACCTGCCTTCTAAGCAGGTTGTCGGGGGTTCGATCCCCTCCGGGCAGGCCAATCCAGTCCTCCACGAAGCCCCACAAGGCACCACGAGCACCCACTTTCCCCCTGTAGAAGCCCCTCTTTTCGCTCCACGAGCATTCACGATGAACCGGTGAGATTCATCAATTTTGGGGGAACAAACGGGGGAACGGGTACAGTTTCGGCCTCTGTCGTCGAATTTGTTCCCCCATGCTCACCGACACCGCCTGCAAAAAGACCATCTGCCCCACCGACAAGCTGCGACTGCGCCTCGCCGACTCCGGCGGCCTCTACTTGCAGATCGAACCAAGCGGCTCGAGGCGTTGGTTCTGGAAGTACCGCTTCGACGGGAAGGAAAAGCGCCTGGCACTAGGCAGCTACCCCGAGGTGACGCTCAAAGCCGCGCGCACCGGTCGAGACGATGCCCGCAAGATCCAGCAGCAAGGCATCGACCCGGCACAGCGCCGACAACTGGAGAAGCTCGAGCGCAAGGTCGATACAGACGCCAGCTTTGAGGCTGTGGCGCGCGAATATCACAAGACCAAGCGCTCGGCCTGGAGTCCGCGCTACGCCGACCGGTGGATCTCGATCATGGAGAAGGACGCCTTCCCCTGGCTCGGCAGCCTGCCCCTCTCCATCATCACGGCTCCGATGCTGCTCCAGGTACTGCGCCGCGTTGAGGCCCGCGGCGCGCACGAGACAGCGCACACACTGCGCCAGTGGTGCGGCCAGGTCTTTCGCCATGGCATCGCCACCGGCCGGTGCACCATCAACCCGGCGCCCGACCTGCAGGGGGCGCTCGTGCCCGTGCAGGTGAAGCACATGGCCGCCGTGCTGGAGCCTGTGAAGGCCGGCGAACTCATGCGCGCTATCGCCGCCTACGCAGGCCAGCCTGCCACGCGCGCGGCGCTCAATCTCTCCGCCCTTCTCTTCCAGCGACCCGGCAATATTCGCCAGATGCGCTGGGAGAACGTCGATCTCGAGAGGGCTCTGTGGACGATCCCAGCGGCTGACATGAAGCGAACGAAGGCGGCCAAAGTCAACGGCCGGCCGCACCTGGTGCCATTGCCCACGCAGGCCGTACAGATCCTCGAAGACCTGAAGCCGCTCACGGGACACGGCCAGTACGCGTTCCCCAGTCTCCTAACCGGCGAACGGCCAATGAGCAACAACACCGTGAACACTGCGCTGCGCCGCATGGGCTTCGACAACACCGAGATGACAGCGCACGGCTTCCGCGCGATGGCGCGCACGATCATGGTCGAGCAGATGGACGTCGAGCCCGACGTGATCGAAGCGCAGCTCGCACACGGCAAGAGCGGGCCGCTGGGTGCCGCGTATGACCGAGCGGAGTTCGTGGTGAAGCGCCGCAAGATGATGCAGCTGTGGGCCAACCACCTCGACGAGCTGCGCCAAGGCGCAAAGATCCTAGCGTTCAAGGCGGCGTAGCTGTCTTGACGTGATGGGCTCAAAAGTGAGCCCATCGGCCTGCGGCTCTTCAATCCTGCTTCTTCTTTCGAGTGAGCTTTCGCTTGCTCAGATGCTCAAGCAACCCCTCAACGTTCGGCTGACTGCGCGGGTCGAATCCAGGCAAGGTGACAGCCGGCCCGATGCGCCCGCTTAGCACCCATTCAATATGGGACCGCACGACGAGAGGTTTCCCGTTTGGCTTCTCGTTGACCACAACGCCCAGTGACCTGAGAAAGCGCTTCTGAGCTGCAGAAGACTTCAAGGGCTCACAGATCTCCACGATCTCAGCGTCCGTGAGGAACATGGGCAGCGTCATGACTGACCAACCTTTGCACCTGGACCAGCGGCTTCAATCCACTTGTTGTACTCCTCGGGATTGATGTAGAGATTGCCGTCCGGGCCCTTGCGGCACTGCACGCCGTCGGTCCAGAGCCGCTTACGGCGGCGGGCGTGCACGGCGTTGGGGGTGTCGCCGGTGGTCTCGCAGTGCTTGCTCAACCTCACCCACCGGTACCGTGACTCGTTCGTGCTGCGCAATACCAAATCGGGCACCTTTCGATTGCGCGCCGCCGTTGACTCACGCTCGCCGCGGCTCATTTCCTCAAATGTCCGCAGCAGAGCGGCTGCGAACAGATCTACGACCGTGTCTTTGGCTTTCGGCATTCGAAGTCCCCTTCTCTCTGAAGTATGAAGGCGGAGTCATCGAAATCTCTACAAGCCGCAGCGAAAGCGCGTAGCGCAGCAGCAGCCTTTTCCAGGCTGCTCAGTTTCTGCGCATCGATCTCAACAGTCGTCCACCGGTAGGCGCAGGCATCGCAGTTGCGAAGGCGCGTGATCTTGGAGTCGCTGGTGCGCGTGTGCAAGACGCGTTGTTCGGCACTGCTGCAGGCTGGGCATTGCATGGTGCCGTGATGATGTCAGTTCGACCGTTGCGCCACCAGACGCTCGGCTTTACATCAAGTCTCCCTGATACTCGAGCGACCATGCGCAAAGAACGCTCACCAATCGTTTCCATCAGACCAATATTTCTTGCACGATCCGACGCAGCAGCGTTCCTCTCCATTTCTGAGAGCACACTCGACGCCTTGAGGGCACGCGGAGATCTTCCCAGACCTCGCAAGCTCAGTGCTGGGCGCACGGCATGGCTGGTTGAAGATCTTGAGATTTGGGCCCGTGAGCGACCCGAATCTGACATCCTGCCGCCCGAGAACAGTGGCTACGGCCGCCGGGGTAAGGGCTAGGACAAGATGAACTTCCCGCCAATCTATGTGACCGATGAGGAGATAGCGGTGATCTGCGCACCGCTTACGCAAGCAAGTGCTCGACAGAAGTTCTTGAAGAGCCTCGGCATGCGCTCGGCCAGGCGACCTGATGGCGGAATACTATTGGCTCGGAGCGAATTCGAAAGAGTGCTTGGCGCCCCTCCTGGCACAACACCGGAACAACCGAAGAAGCAAGCTAACTTGAGCTTTTTCGGACCTGCGCGCGGCAGGTAACCGTCCATCCATGGAGAGGTAGCTATGCGATACGTAGTGAAGATCGAGCCGGACGGCAAAGGCTTCATGGCCTCGTTCCCCGAGATCCCCGAGGCCCTGACCGGGGGAGACTCGCGCGAGGAAGCGCTGGAGATGGCCAAGGACGCGCTGATCACGGCGCTGGACTTCTACTTCGACGACAAGCGGGCAGTTCCCCTGCCCCGCAAGCCGAAGAAGGGAGAGGAGTTCGTCGAGCTCCCGGCCAGCCTCTGGGCCAAGGTGCTGCTGCTCAACGAGATGGTGCAGCAGAAGGTTCGGCCAGCCGATCTCGCGCGGATGTTGGGCACCAGCGCGCAGGAGGTGAACCGTCTCGTGAACCTGAAGCACACCACCAAGGTGGACAGCATCCAGGAGGCGCTGAGCGCGCTGGGGAAGCGACTTGATGTCGCGGTGTCGTAGACGATTTTGAGGTAGCCGGAATAAACTTCGCCGTAGCCCTCAATCGCCGCGCGCCTCTCACTCAATAACCTCGGACAGCAGCCACTTGCCGTCGACGCCGGGCCTCGGAATCTCACCGCGGCGCACGCGGTAGGTGATCGTGTGGCTCGTGACACCCAGGCGCTCGCACATCTCGGCGCGTGTGAGACGCAGGCCACGCACGCGCACGATCTGCACGAGGGTGGTCTCGATGCGCGCCAGCCGAAGAAGGATCTCGTGTCTGACGTCGGTACTGCAATGGTCCTTGTCCATACGCCCCTTCGACGATGAGCGCTCGCCACTCCGCACACGGTTGCCGCGCCACCGCTCCAGCTCAGCCTGTTCTCGGAGAGCGCGTGATGCTAGCGCAAGGATGGCAAGTCTTCCATTTGAATCACCGTCAGCTGCCCCCGCGGAACAGCACGGGCGGCGAGGTAGCGACCTGCGGCTTCGGAGATTTCATGCGCGTTCGACTCGAATGCATCAAGATAGTCGCTCTCCTTCATTTGGTGACCTTTCACGAGGTCCGCAAGGGACTCAGTGCCGACAAGGAATTCGCCGGTTCCATGCTCGTTCGTCGCATCAAACACGACGCCTCGCGCGCGCTGGCTGTTCTCCCATCGAAAGTTGGTGATCGCAGTTTCCAAGACGCTCTCCTGCAGTTGAGCGGCACAGTATCACTCCCCTCAATCCTCTAGGTCGAACTGCTCCTGCAGCGTGCGGATGATCCTCGCGATGTCGGCGCGGTGCGTGCCGCGGTCGGTCATGACGCGAACCGTCCAGTTCGGCTCGCCGGCCTCCCACGGTTCGTCCCACACCACGCCGCCGCGGTGCACGTCGGTAAACTGGCCGCGCAGATCGGGGATCGCCTCGATGCGCTCTATCAGCAGCTGCTGCAACTGCTTGGCGGTGCGGGTGGGCTTTGTCATCTAGGCTGCCGTCGCGTACTTCTGCATCTCTGCGCGCGCTGCTTTCAAATAATTCAGTGCAGAGTGCAGGTTGTTCTTAGTACCCAAGTAGTGCGCAAGGATCTCTGTATCCGAAAGAGTCGTCAGTGTTGGTGCCGACACAACGAAATCAAGCCCGACAAGAACTCGCTTTATTGCAGCCACCCCATTTGCCATTGTTGCAGCCGCGGCGGGCACTGCACTTGCCAACAAGAGCATCTGATCCTCTGTCGGCAATTCGGCTTTAGCGAAGAGCGTTTGCACAAACACTCCCCTTTCGACGGCCGTGGGACGACTCGGATGGGAGTGCTCATCAATTACTGCCATGACTGTTGCGATCAACATGTGCAGCTTGGAATCTATGGCCGCTCCCACGACCATCACTGTCGCGCGAGCAGTCGCACGTGCCGCAACCTGTTCCGTTCTCCGCTGCCAAAGCGCAATGCCGATAGCGGCCAATATCGCAGCCACAGAAAAGATGGCTTGAACCCATGCGGACCATTCACCTTTCTGCATACATGCCCACCACGGATCGGCCCACGGCCACCAACGGTGTATCCAAAAAATGCAGTAGTCAGGGGCCACTGTAGGCATTGTCCATCTCCTCGTTATGTGGGGATGGTAGCTCGGAGGACCCGACGTGTCTGAACGCATCGTCTGCCAGTTTTCCTGCGGCGCGGCCTCGGCCGTGACCACGCTACAGCCTCAACATTTCTTCCTTGCGCTGTTCGTACATGGCTGGGTCCAGCGTCTGAATTGCCTTGGCCAGGCTGAGCTGAAAGTCGGAGCAGATTCTTCGAAGGTCCTCAAGCCGGGTCCGATTCAACCGGTAGAAGCCATCACCTTGCTGTGGAGCGACCGAGTACAGCTGCGCCAACTCGTCCGCTGCGCGCCGCAGGCACAAGTAGGTATCCAGTTGGCCGTGCAAGGCCACATCGGCGAAGGGCAGCTTATCCAGAGTTCCCGCCAAGGTCTGAAACTCGCGGGCAAGGTCCCAGTAAAAAACTGGATTCTTTTCGTGGTCGAGCTGGAAGTTCGCGAACAAATTTGTGCGGGCCAACTGGGCTGCGATGTATTGAAGCATCGCAACGATCCCAACGGCAGCGCGGCGCGTCTGCTTCTCTGCCTCTTGGTCAGCTCGCTTCAGTTCGAGTCGGTGCTGCAAAAGCACCACCCCAGCGCTGGCCAAGATCGCCAGCACCGAGAACACCGCCTGTACCCAGGACGCCAGTCCACTGTTCTCGCTCGTCCATTTGACGACGGCCGACCAGCCAGCCACAAGCGCGATGAACGCAGCGCTGAGAGACCACAAGACCAGCGTTTTCCATCCGTTCATTTTCCCAATCCTCACTTTTCGAAGGCGGCAGTATGAACCTCCTCGACACCTCCCCCGACCGCGTACGCGCGGAGCAGCTGCAGCGCCTGCAGATGGAGGCCCAGGACGGCGGACTACGCGACCTAGTTGGCCGGCTTCTGGTGGGTCGGGCCGAATGGATAGGCCAGCAGTGGCAGCTGATCGAGGCGAATCGTGATGGAGTCAGCCATGTCATCGGGACCGTCGTCGGGATGGTCTAAGCGGTGTCGGCTCTCGACCAGCACGTCACCTTCCTCCAGTTCGAAGCCGTAGCCGGCCGCGATCGCATCGAAGCAGAGACCGCCGTGTCGCTCCATGAGGGCGACGTTGCGCAGCTGGAAACCGCCCCAGTGGCCATCGTCGTCGGCAGACGACTCGACCGCCTGCAACCCGACAGCCGCCGCTGCGGCCAGCGCTCGCGCACGCTGGGCATCATGCGACCAATCGAAAACCTGGGTCCAGTCCAACGCCCGCAAGCGGCGCACCACCTCGCCACGCGACAGTGTGACCGGTGCACCCGGGTCGGCCTGGCGCCGGCGCACATTGGCCGGAATCTCGACCGATGCTCGAGCGGCTTCCTGTTCGGCGTCGTCTGCGAACACCTTCTTCGTCGACGCGTGCCAACGTTCGCCCTTGTACGACGCTTCGAAGTCGATCAGGTTGCCGACCAGGACCAGCTGCCCGCGGTCCTTCCAGATCGTCACGGACTTGCGCGACACGCCGCACCGCCGCGCGTGCTCGGCCTGCGTGATCAGTTCCTTCGTCATGTGTTACCTCGTCTTGTTACCTGAGCGCCGACTGCGGCGTTACCTTGTTACCTGTTACCTTCTTTTGAACCTCAGAGCCGGTCGAGAAACGCGGCGCGCAATGCCCGCATTTCCTTAGGCCGGCCGAAGGACCCGTTGATGCCCTGGGCAGGGTCGCCGGCGCCAATGCCCTCCGAGGCCGCCCCCGGAGCGGGGGCACCTTGGCAACCAACCCGATTTCGTCGGGGGAGTGGATTTGGGACTCGCTCAAAGATAGTCGCAAGGGGGTGACCAAAGTGACACCCCTTGCCGCGACGCGGCACACGGACGGCGGGCGTGCCCTGGTGGTGGGCAGATGGCACGCCATCGGCCGGCAGCCCGCATGAAGCCTCACTTTGCGGCGGTGGGCGGCTGCGCAGGAACTTGCCCCTGTGTCCGTGCCGCCTCTGCTGCCAGCGCTCCATGCATCCGCGTTGCGCCTGTCTGGCCCACCAGTGGAGCGGCCGGGTGGGCGCCAATGCGCGGGTTGCGATCGGCACGCGCCTGGTTGCGACTGTCCACGGTTGCCGCGGCGGGCGTGTTCTCCAGCAGCGCAATCCCTTCCTTGCGTGTCATCCTGCTGGTGAACGCGATGCTCTTGGCCAGCGCTGGGCTTCTCAGCCCAGCGGCGCAATTGACGATGGCTTCGCATCGTGCACGTTCCCGATCGCGGGCGGCCGCCATTGCACCCGATCCATGCATCTCCTCGTCTTCATCGGCGGGCCGACGCGCAGCAGACACGGGAGAGGTGGATGTCGCCTTCGTCACTGCAGGCGGCCGAGCGGGCGCTGCTGCGCGTTCCGGCGACGCCAGCGGTGCAGCAGGCTTCTTGCCGAAGCCGAACAGGTGCGCCCAGCGAAAGCTCGACAGCACCTTGTCCGCAGTCGATCCGCGCCGGCGCGCTGCGGCGCTGAGTGCGGCCTTGAAGCTGAAAGCCGGTTTTTTCATGGTCAGCCCTCTGTTTGGTGCCGCCACGGTTATGCCGCCACCGTGTCGACGGGCAGCCCGCTCGCTTCCGAGGCGCGCTGAACCAGGGCGGCGTGCTTGTCCTCACGAGCCTTGGATTCGGCGGCCACGAGCTCGCCAGCTTCGTCGTACAGCATCTCGAGCTGAAGCAGGATGTCGTTGGTCACGACACCTTCGTGGCGATCCGAGTGCTCGACGGTCACCAAGCCGTTGACGGCGGTGCCCAGCCATACGGGGAAGCCACGCGATGCTGCGAGCGACTTCATGCGACTGAAGACCTCGCTGTCGACTGGAGCATCCACGTGTGCTGCGATGTTGCCGGGTCCGGCGGTCAGCGCCGAATTGAGTGCGATGAATTTCACTTTGACAATCTCCTTCTCTTGCAGGATTCCGATCTGGTCGAGGTGCTGATAACGCTCAGACCGGCACCTGGGGCCACTGCACGGTGCCAGGGAACCCGGTCTGCTGCTCGATGCGATTGAGCTTCACCCGATACTGTTTCCAGGCAGTGAGGGCCGCCTTCTCGGCGTCTGTGGCGTCATCGAGATCCGTCGCGTCCTGCAGAGGCGCGATGCGCAGCGCTGCGATGGAAAGCAAGGCGTCGCGCTGTGCGAGCACCTCTGCGGCGGTGGGCGGCGGAGGTGCGGGCGGTTGAGGTGGCGGCCCGAAGTCCGACCCGTCGTAACTGTCGCCTTGCGCAACCGTTGCCCCCGCCGGGATCGCGACCAAGGTGGCGAGGATCTCTGGCGTGAAGCGCCGCTCGATGGGGACCTCACCCGGCTTGAACTCTTCGTGAAGGCGCTGCTGCTCGATCTGCGCCTCGGTGAGCTCGGCGCCCTCTTCGAGCTCGGGCGCCTTGGGCCGATCAGCCTCGGTGGTGAAGTAGGCGGCAATCACCTCCATCACGAGGCCAGTCTGAATCCTTGCGTAATCTGTCATGTTGTGCGCTCCTTATGCGTACTCGTCGATGATGATGAGGCCGGCTCCGCCAGCGCCGCCCTGCGCGCCCGTGGCATTGCTGCCTTGAACAACACCACCACTGCCGCCGCAGCCCCTGGTGTTGGAGGTGTTCCCGCCGCTAGTGCCAGATGTCCACGGTGCGCCGGCGCCAAGATAGGAAAGGCCGCCATCTCCGCCGATGCCACCACCGGCCGAATAGGTTGCGAAGCGCCCGAGGCCGCCGACACCATTGATGTCGCCAGTCGAACCGATGCCGCCACCGCCTGAGCCTTGGAACGTCACATTGCTGGCCGTGATCGCTACACCGAACGATCCACCAGCACCGCCTGTTGCCGACAGCAGGGCGCCAAACGAAGATGAGCCGCCACTGCCACCGGCCCCGGAACCCAGAATGCCGCCAGCACCTGCTGCCCCGACAGTCATGGTCTGACCAGTGGCTTGTGCAATGGTGAGGCGCCGACGCGCCCACCCACCTCCACCGCCTCCGGCCCCCGCCGACATTTGCCCGGCGCCCGTTGGCGCATTTCCGCCACCACCCCCACCACCAGCGATAACCGTGACATCGAGGAAATTGGTTCCCGCCGTAGCCGAATAGGTGCCGTTCGATGTGATGATCTGCCGATTGATCCAGCGCCCGGTTGCCTGGCCGAACTGGATGGCGTGCTGGCTCATCGTGGCCGGCCCCACCTGCAGCGCTGCACCTGTGCACTCGAGGAGGACGAACGCGGACAGCGTGCTGTTGTAGACCACCATGCACCGGCCGTTGGCAACGATCTCGCCACCTTGCAGCGCGGAATGGGCAGCGCCCACCACAGGAGTAGCGCCCAGCCCGTTGACGTTCAGCGTGGTAGCGCCTGTGTTGGCGAACTTCGCCTTGACCCACAACACCATGCCGTCGGTCAAAGCGGCCACGGCCGGCGTGAACGTCACCGCCATGGTGTTCGCGGTGCCGGTGTCGATCGCATAGATCAACCCGTTGGACCGCATGGCAAGCAAGATCTGGTTGTAGGCGGTCTTGCTGGGCGTGATGCCGGCCGCGGCGCAGATGTTCAGCAGCTCCTGCTGCAGCGCGTTGAGCCAAGATGCACGAACATAGGTGGCCGCCAGGCCAAGCGCCGGATTCCCTTCGGTGAAGAAGCCAGGAGTGCCGGCGGCCTCGGGGGTCGGCAAGACCGCTACCGCGGTGGGATCATCGATTGCGAACATGCGAGCTCCCTTCTATTCAGTTCGTTTCTTCGGAGGTCGGGGCCGCGACTTCAGGCGCCGGCGATGCCAGCGGCTCGCCGACGCGCAAAGATCCGACGCGCGCGAGATGGAGCGATGCGGAAGTCTCGGAACCGGCATTGGTAGAGGCGCCGGTCTTGGCCTCTGCAGGCGAATCACCTGCACCGGGGTTACTGGATTCGGTCATGTGCACTCCTTCGTGCGTAGATTGGATTCAAGGGGTCTCCCCATCTCGCAGGGGAGTACGCGGCCAACGCTCGACCGACCACCGGTGAGAAACAAATGCGGTCGACGTTGACTGCCGGTGTTGCATGGCGTCCACCGCCGGCTGGGACCCGAGCAGGAACCTCGGCCGCCGCCTTTTCTCAACGACTGACGTTCCATGCTTTTCATTGCTGTGCGGGATCTGCCGCGGGTGCGTGCGTGCCGCCCTGACGTACTTCGACGCCCTTGCGAACGTACGGGCCCGGCCTGCGTGCCAACGGCACGTATTCGGGGTAGACCTTCCCGTTCACAGCGGCTTGGCGGATGGGAGCGATCAGAGACTGGATCTCCGTGGCCTCGGGCCCCAAGCCTTGCGATGGCTCGAGAAGATTCGCGCCTGCGTTGTACCAACCGCCGTTCACCCGCTGGCGCATGAATCCGCTCGGACGGGGAACATAGGCCGCATCGGTGAAGTCGCGCATCGTCGGCCCGCCAATGGCGTGCGCCTTTTCGATGGTCACAGCCAGTTGCTTTGCAGCCGCCTCAACTTCAGGTGTGAGGGCTTCTGCCGCGGCGTTGCTCCACAGGCCCAGTTCGACATCCAACTCCTGCGCGCGGAGGCGCACGGCTTCGTGGAGCTTCGGTCCTTCCACCTCGAGAGCAGCGATGCGCGCGCGCAAGCGACGGAGTTCGCGCTCCTTGGCACCGAGGTCGGTATCCAAGCGAAGAGCCGCCTTGTCCAGCGCCTTCACTTCGTCGCCGTCGGCAAGCGCCAAGGCTGCTTCCGCAGTCGCCCGCTCCGAAGTGAGCTGCTCCACTTCAGTTTCGAGAACTTTGATTTGCGAGGCAGTGAGGCTGAGCTGGTTGTCGAGCCGTTTGCACAGGGCAGCGGCTTCCGAGACCGCAGTGCTCGCCTTCTGCAAATCGGAGGTGACCGCGTACGGAGATCTGGCGAAGTCTTGTTTCATGGAGATTCCCTTCTAGGTGATGGTGAGGTTTAGACAGAGGGCCCAGAGTTGTTCGGACCCGTCTGCACACCCGAGTGCGTCTCTGTGTGGTCGATGCGATGTCCGTCCGAAGTAATCGTGCTGCCGGTGTAGGTGGTCGTGCAGCTCTGGTAGTTGGACGTCACGGTGTTGAAGTTGATCGTGCCGTTGTTCATCGTGGCGATCGGCAGGCCGATGCCGCCGGTCACGCCACCGATCGTCATCTGCATCGACTGCAGCAGCTGCGTCGCCTCGACGCGCGGTGTCTCGAAACGGATGAAGTTGTCCGCCCGGATGGTCACCGAAGGCGTGTTGTGGAAGAGGATGGGTAGACCGGCGCCGTCGACCTCGATGCCCGTCCGCTTCAGCCAGATCGATTGCCCCTGGTCGTCATAGATCGCGACCTCACCCGGCTTCAGGTTCTTGAGGCGCGCTGACTCGTCGTTGGTGCCGACGATCACGCCGTTGGAGCGGTCGCCCGCCACGAAGATCAGCAATGCCTGGCAACCCGGCTTCGGCATCGACGTGAAGCCGTACTCGACGACACGCGCAGTGTTGTCGCGCACATCGTTGCCGGTCAGCTTCACCTGGTGCATCTGCACGAGGCCACTGTCGTTGCCCGTGGTGATGCGGCCAACGCCGAGAGCCATCTGCAGCCGGCGCCAGATCTTCTCGAGCGCCGTGGTTTGCGGTGTGTTCATCGCTTTGACTCCTCGATCGCCTTGGCCAGATCGTTCGGGAACGGCTGGTAGTTGAAGGGCTGTGGGATGAACGAGTCGGGGTGCATCAGCACGATGTGCGCGTGCGTGCCACCGGGGTTGCGAATGAAGGAGACCTCGCTGAGAAGCCAGGTCACTGGCTCCAACTTCAGACGCGGAAGCGCAACCGTTGCCAAGGTGTTGGGCGTCCAGAGCTTTCCTTCGGAGTCGCGCCAGCTGTCCGCGATCACGTGCACAGCGGCAGACCGACCGACACGACGCACCATCTCCCACTTCGCGCGTCGAATGGCGATATCGAAACCACCGTCATTGGTGTCGGCGACAAGAAACTTGGGCCGATACCGCGGCACGCCCGGATCCTGAACATCGGTGATGAGGTTCGCCTCGTTGCCGGAGTCGCCGAACGCAAGCATCTTCACGCGGAAAGCACCGTAGTCGGAGAAGCGTTGATCCATCGTGTAGGCAATGCCAGCTGCTTCGACGTTCTCGCCTTCGGCGAATCCGCTGGCAGCCTTGGTCTTTCCGACACCCGACAACACCATGTTTCCTTGTGGGTCGTCGTACATCAGCAAACCGCGCAGGCGCGCCATCGGCTCAAGCACGTCGAACGGCGTGTCGCCGACATTCAGGTTCGTCTGCGGGATGACAGCGCCCACATCATCGAGCGCGTTGACCGAGATTCCGAACGGCTCGCACAGCGTCTTCGCGATGGTCAGCACGGTTCCGTTCATCAACTGCGAGCCGGGCCACACTGCTGCGCAGTCCACCACGTCCTGGCACTTGCTCCGCCCGACAAGCCGGACCGTGTGCTCAGTCGGGGTGAACTCCGGGATGTAGCGGTCCACGTAGCCGGTCAGCACCAGGTCATCGCCCAGCAGGATCTCGCATGGCTGGCCAGGTTTTGCGACAACATCCACGGTTCCGGGAAAGCGCTCGGTCATCGCCAACTCGAAGTCGCTGACAAGGCGCTCAACACCGCGGGTCACGCGAATCTCCTGCCAACCCGAAAGCTCCATACCGTCGAGCTTGATGGTGAGGTCGTCCGGTGCGCTCACGACTGGCCTCCGGGCATCATGCTCATGCCGACAGGCGATTGGCCCAGGCCCCGTACGGCCTTGACCGTCATGCCGCGTGGCAGACCTTCGAACACCAGCCGGATAGGCTCTTTCGAGTTGCCGTCGCTGCCGCTGCGGGTGGTGCTCAGGGCGTCTGCAATGGCCTTCGCGATCATTTCAGGGCTGTACGGGTTCTGGCCGTTCTCGTGCTTCGTGATGGCCGAGATCAGCGGCGCCAGCACCTTCGGGTCCTTGAGATCGAGCGCCTCGTCCGGCTTGAAACCGGTCTGCTTGGACACGGCGGCGACGTAGGCGGGCACGTTGTTGCCATCGCTCGAAGGCGCCCAGCGGCTCACGATCTTCGACACCGTGTTGATCGCGTACTTGTCCTGGTACGCCATCAGGTTCTTCGCCATCGCCGTGATGCCGAGCTCGGGTGTCTCGAAGGTCGCAAAACGCCCACCGGGGCCGCCCTCCTTCGTGGCACCGACCTGGCCAGCGTAGTTCAGGTTGCCAGGGTTGTTGTTGCGGATGCCGCGGGGTTGGATGAAGCCACGCCCAGCACCTGCAGGACTTTCCGTGCCAGCACCACTGCCGCCCGCCGAAGGCGCCGCAGCGGGCGCGCTGCCGGGCTCGGTGATCTTGCCGGTTGCTATCCGGGCGCTCGCCGTCCGCGTGGGCGCGCCCCAGAAGGTAGTGAACCAGTCGTAGAGGACGCCGCCCACCGCATTCGTCGGACGCGCTCCGGGCAAGATCTTCGCCTCCTGCTCGATCTTGGCGTTCTCGACCTTCTTCTTCTCGTCCGACTTCGCAACGGACTGGGCCCACTTGTCCGCTTGCTCTGCGACGCGATCGAGCTGGACGTACTTCGCGATGATGTTTCCCAGCGAGATGCCGATGCTGTCGACCGCGGTCTTGGTCTCGTTCCAGCTGTCGGCCTGCTTCTTGTTCTGCTTGACCAGCTCATCGCCCATGACGTAGCCGAGTTGGCGCGCCTTGCCCATCAGCGAGACCATGGCCCCCTCGCCCTCCCGCAGCAAGGTGAGGGTGTCCTGCAGGCCGAGGATGTCCACGGCCTTGCGCTGCATGTTCGGATCCTTCAACCGCCCCACACTATTCGCGATGCGGCGCAGCGCGTCATCGACATCGACGGCCCCGTCCTTGGTCTTCTTCACGCTGATGCCGAACTGGTCGAGCAGCGCCTGGGCTTGCGGATTGCGGCCCGCCGCTGCATCCGTCAGCGTCGCGGCCAGCGAGCCCAAGCTCGAATCCATGGCTTCGGTCGACAGGCCTGCCAACTTGGCCGCGCCGCGGTACTCCTGCAGGCGCTCTGTCGACATGCCCAGGCTTCGCGCCGTGCGTTCGATGTCGAAGCCGAGCTGCCCCATCTTCACGCCCACCGCAGCCGCGGCACCGCCGGCGACTACGGTGCCCGCGGCAAAGGCGCCGAACGGCCCCCCGACCATCCCCAGCGAAGAGGCGATGCGCGCGGTGCCGCCGAGCACAGAGCTCTCTGCGATCCCGAAGGACGCGCCGAGGTTGGTGACGCCGGCGCCGATCTTCTGAAGCGCCCACAGCGGCTTCGCGACGAGATCGTTCTTCCCTAGCGCATCGAAGAATGCGCCGGCCGAGCGCTTGGCCTGCTCGTAGGGTCGGAAGGCCTTGCCGATCCTGTCATTGACCCGGTTGATCACCTGCGTGGCCTTGTCGACCGCAGTGATCCGGATGTTGAACGTAGTGTCAGCCACGTGTGGCCTCCTTCATCATTCGTTGGGCTTGGCTGTTCCACCAGTGCAGTTCGCTCCACGTCAGGCCCCACGCGTCGCGCGGGCCCCAGCCGTAGAACCTGGTCAGCTCAGCAACGACGTCTCGCCAGTTGTCGGGACGGCCTTGCTGAAGCTGTCCAAAAAATCGCCCGCCTCCTGGAAGTCGCGCTGGCACAAGCCTTCCGCCACGCGGCGCGGCACCTTGCCGACGATGGAGATCAGGTTGATGACCGAGCCGATGCTCGATGTGGCAGTCGACGAGGCTTTCTCGATCTCGCCGGCCACGGGCTCCCGCAGTTCCAGCTTGTCGTAGACGATGTCGCCCAGGGTGACGGGCTTGCGCAGGGGGATGGTCTTTTCGGTGTCCATTTGGATTTCCTGGTTGTGCCGGCATGCCGGAATGGCGCGCGCCGACTGGCGCTTGACGAGAAGAGGTGATGTCCGGACGCGGGGTCATGCGCGGCGCTACAGTCACTGCATGAACAGCGAAACACGCCTCGTGAAGGTCGAGGCCAATCTGGTTGACGGCAGCTACGTGGAATGGACCGTGCCGCTGACCATCCTGGCGAAACACGACCGACTGGTGCACGAGGGCTTGAAGGGCAAGGCCCTGATCCACGAGCTGCTGACCGACGACTGGGGCGCGCCGCCGACACGGGTGACCCTGAGCTGCCCAGGTGTCGACGGCAAGCTGATCGAGATCGTGATCCCCTACAGCTGATCTGAACCACGCGCTCATGCACGGCTCCCGCGGTGGCTGGGCCAGGTCATTGGCACGACGCGCGCACCTTGGCGAAGTCGGTCAAAACTCCGCTCGCCCAGCGTGGCCTTGATCTCCAGCCAGGTGAGGTTCGACACGAGAGCTGTCGGGCGCTCCAGCCGGTAGCGCAGATCGATCACATCGAAGAGCTGGACCGTCTCGCTCTCCGAGCCGAAGCCCACGCCCACCTCGTCGATCACGAGCAAGGCCAAGGACGCGAGACTATCGAGCACCTCTTCCTCGGTCTGCTCGGCTTGCTTGTTGCCCCAACTGGCGCGCAGCATCTTCACGATCTCGCGGGCGCTGTAGATGGCCGCCGAGAGGCCGCGCTCGCGGATGACGTAGTTCACCATCGCACTGGCCAGATGCGTCTTACCGGTTCCCGGTGGCCCAAGCAACCAGGGCACGTCGCCGCGCTCCTCGCTCTTCTCCACCAGCGCGCGGCAAGCCGCCACCGCTTCAAGTTGGGCGGGCAGCGATGCGGTGAAGTTGTCGAACGTGGCGCGTAGTGGCCAACCGAACAGGCCGCTATGCCGCAAGCACTCGTCGCGGTATTCCTCGCGCTTCACACGTGCTCGATACGCATCGCCGGCAGTCTCGCACTGTGCGCATCGCCGCATCCAGTTGGCCCGATAGTCGTAGGTCCCATGCTCAGGGCACACTTCGTCCGGGCGCAGCGCATCACTCGGGGATTGAGCCATCGGGCGCTCCTTCGTAGTTGCGGTGAGCGAAGCCGTGGTGGCGGCCTTCCTTCGCCTTGGCTTCCGCAATCAGCGGTGCGAAGGCGTTGAAGTTCGACTGCGCGCGGTCGGCCAGCCGCGCCTGGGTAGCCGTCGTCTGGCGCCCCGTCACCCACTCGGTGCGCAACTTCTCGGCGTCGGCGAGAAGCATCCCGACCGAGTGCCCCTTTGCGACGTAGAACTGGTTGTTGCTTCGGACGTAGAACGCCGCGACCGCAGGGGCCTCGTCGACCGGCAGCTTGCTCAGGAACTGCGAGAGCAAGGCATTGACCTTGGCGTTGCGCAGCGGCCCGACGCCATAGCGCGCTGCGTACGCCGAGCTGTAGGCCTCCCAGACGTCGGCGGTTTTGGGTTTTTCCTGCTCAGCAGCTTTCGGCTTCGAAGGCTTTGCAGGGCGTGCCGCCGGAGGTGCGTCAGCACTGAGGCGGAAAGCATCGTCTCCGGCACCTTCGACTCGACTCCCTTCCACTCCAATACCTTCGACTCCAATACCTTCCACTCCGGGGTGGAACGTTCCGGGAGCATTCGACGAACACTCTTCGAAAGGTTCCGGAGAGTTTGGCGAGAGGTCAGTGACTGGTGCCGGCGCACTCGGTGAGGCCTCCGAGACCGGTCCAGTAGCCAATGGTGAAGCCTCTCCGAATTTCGGATGCTTGTAGTTGGGCTTGTCGATACGCTGGTGGCGTTGCCAGCCGGTGACGTGCCAGTACTGCTTGCCGCCGGCTTCGTAGATCACGAGCAGGCCCTGCTCGAGCATCTCGTCCACCAGTGCCTGTACCTGTGTCGAGGTCAGGTCGTCAGACGGAAAGACCTCTGCCTTCAGCGTCTTCGCGGAGGCCGGGTGGTTGCCACCGTCATCGCAGAAGATCCAAAGCCCCTGGAATGCGAAGCGCGCGGAGATGCTCAAGTTCATCACCTGCTCCGAGGTGTAGAACTCCGGCTTCGTGGTGCGGATACGCGCCATCAGCGAGCGCCCTCCAAGAGGCTCGAGCCAGAGGCAAGACGCTGCTCATCAGGAATGCCCGCCCGTTTCCGCAATACGATGGGAGCTCCTACACCACCATCGCCGGAAAGGGCGGACATGACCGAAGAACAGCTCCGCACGATCGTCTCGCTCATCTCGGGCACCCAAGCTGCTGTCGTGCATCTATGCAACGTGCTCGACGCGAAAGGGATCGCCACGAAAGAAGAGCTCGCAAGTTCCTTCGAAGCCACTGCAGAAGTGTTTCCCGATCCTTTGGGAGCGATACCGTTGAGACACATCGCGTCCGGCATTCGGAACAGCAGCACTCCCGAGGCGACAGCAGAGCTTGACCGCGTGCTTGCGCGAATGCGGCCACCATCTCCGCCCTCTGCTGGTTAACCAGAGAGCGGTCGAACTCGCTTCTGCTCACCCCAAGCGGAAGCTCGGTGCATTGGAAGGATGCGCTCATGCCGCACCTGCCCTTTCGCGCAGCCAACTCGTCACATCTCCCGCGCGCCAGCGCGTGCAGCGGGTGCCGTCCTTGATTGGCTGGGGGAAGTTGGCCGTGGCCATCTTCCTTCGGATCGTCGACTCGCCCAGGCCGGTAATGGTCTTGACAACCTCGATACGAAGGAGCGCATCCGGGATCTGCGCTGCCGCGATGGACTGGGCCGCCGGGACACGCGGCTTGGATGTAGCGGCGGTCACCGCGGCACCTCCTGGCCTGTTGCCGTCGTGCCCCCGAGTGTGTCTACGAAGGCAAGCAACCTGTCTCGGTCGTAGAGCGTCACGCGCGGGGTCGGTCGACTCGGCTTTGGAAAGCCGGGCCGCTCTTTTTCCCAGCGAAGCAATGTCGCCTTGCTGACGCCGCACAAGCTGCTGGCGACGCTCGGGCGCAGCTTCTGGGATGTCGACTGATGCATCTGTTCACTCCGTATCGCCGCAGGGCGCGGCAGGAGCGAACGATAAAAAGTACAGGGCGATTTCGGGGTCAATTGCCTATCGAAATAGGCAGATGCCCGAAGATTCCTTATTTCATGCGGGTTGCCAGCGCATCAGGAATCTCTTTCAGCTTATTCTCGATCGTTGTTTCTCCAAGACTGACCCCTATCTGCGCAGCAGCAGCCTGTATGAGATTTGCCGTCTTCGAAGACTTTGCGAAGTCCAACTTGGCTTCATTGCACAGCACAGCGATGATCGCGAGAAGGGTGTTTCGCTCCTTGTTGCCAAGAGGTCTACTAGAGGTAACGGGTCGGCCGCTGGAGATTTGACTCTGCAGATGGGCAATGTGTAGGTCCTTGGCGCGCAACTCGGCTCGCAACACCGTGACGTCATCGAGCGCAGAGGCTACGCTTGACGAGTACGTAGCGTGGCGAAATTGGGCTCTTCTTTCGGCCCTGTTATCTGAATCAAACTGGCGAGCTTCGGCAGAATCTTCCAACACTCGATTCAGGTAGTCGCCAGGAGGTTGACCGTGGCTTTCCAGGCATTCGATCAGGTCCTTGATATCGACAAAGGTGCGATCAGGCAGGGGCCGCGAAGTGGCCATATCTCGCCCAAATACCTCTGCCGGTAGGTGTCCCCCCTCGATTGATCGAAGCAACATTGCAAGAACTCTCTCTTGCGTGGGGGCGATCCCTTTCCGAACGGCGGGTTCATCAGCATCCTGAAAACCGAAGTCGCCCAAAGGAAACTCTGGGATCCGATCAGACGACCACGAATCGAGCGCTCCCAACAGCGCCGCATCCTCGAGGTTGTAGTGATCTCGACCACAGTCGGGTAGCCGCAGGTAGTCCCATCCACCATAGTCGGGTTCGGAAACGTAAACATGAGAACTCGCGGCCGGTGCCGGAGCGAGGAAGTCATCGTCAGTCATATGTGCCTTGTGCTAAGCCTTAGCTCCTCAGTTACTGCCACGCCCTCAGGCGCGGCACGGGTCACGCCAGTGCCACCCGGCGCGGCAAGCTCACAGGTCTATCTGAATCGACTCAGTTGACCGCCCTTGCGTCTTCGGAACGCGAGCCGCAACGGCGCGTAGTGCGCCTCAGCCGCTCGTTCGTCGTCACCGTAGTCTGCAACCACCACACCGTCAACGCAGACCCAGAATGGCTCTCGGAGACTGCGGGCAAGAAGGCATGGCGATCCGTCGCGGTTCGTGACAGCACTGCCGACTGCGAAAGGCGCTTGGATCTTTGTCGATGTCCGCTTAGGCATTGCTCCGGCCCTCCAGGTAGTCGCTGCCGGCCGCCACTGCGAGTTCGTTGATGAGACCGCGCAGCGAACCGATCAGCCTTCCATCGGCGAGCATGCCCTCAATCACTGAGAAAATGTTCCTCGGCAGGATTTCGTCATCCTTTGCACAGCATTGAGTACCTGCAAACGCGATGCTGAAGGCCTTGTCCTGCTCATCTCGAAGCTCATTTAAGACCTCGAGCGCATGTTCGTGAACCTGTGCCGCAGGGCGCGACGGCGGGTTGTTGGGCGTGGCGGTGCCTTGCCCGATAATCTTCGTAGCCATGATGTGCTGTTCCTTCAAATGGTTGCACGTTGCGGTTAGAGCGGCTGGGGTGTTCCACCACCCTGGCCGTTCGCTTTTTTGCCTCAGATCGGCCAACGAGAACCTCCGTTGGCCCCGCCCTGAGCCGCGGCGGTCATTCCTTCAGCGTTGGCTCTTTCGCGCGGTCGATCGCCTTCGATAGCCAAGCGTTGCCGAGCCGGCGCAGTTTGGCCCACCGCTCAGGCGTCAGGCGCACCGAGCCATTCACCTTGCGTTCGTCCTCTGGCAGCGGGGGGCGGCCCATCTTGGCCAGCGCTTCACGTTCGGTTTTCGTCATGGGACTTACTGTAATGAAAAAAGTCCGCGCAATGCAGACTTTTTGTAATGAAATAAGTAACGATTTACCCTAACGACGTATTGCTCTGCCCCCCTTAGGCCTGCGTTAGATCGATGCAGCCATTGAAGTGTCTGATGCCATCAGTCCTGATCATGACGGATACGCCGCCGCCAGGGGTGGCCCGGCGATGGACCACCTCCAAGCACCTGGGCCGCTCGCTCCATCGCCGAAAGCGTTGGAATGCTCGCAAGGTCTGTCGCGTGCTGCGAGGGACTGCCGTCGCTTCGTCTCTCGCCGGACTGGCTTTCGATGAACGGCACATCGAGCGCCCCGCGCATAACCGCGGCCAGTTGCACCTCGACGCGCAGGGAGTCAATGATGCGATCGGTCAGCGCGCATTTCAGGCGTATGCGGTCTATGTCGGCGTCCGAGGGCGCACCATTCAAGGTGTCCAACTCAGCGAACAGCGCTGCGCGCAGATCGGCGATGTTCTTCATCACGAAGCCTTGTCTTCAATTGGCGGTTTAGGGTGAGTAGTTCGCGCACCTCGGCGGGAAGAAGTCGATAGTCCTGACCAAGACTGGCGTAATAGCTCAGCGGCCGCTGCACGCTCAACTCAGACCTCGCTCGAACCCTGATTGCCGGAACGGTACGTCCCAGCGCTGCCGCAATTTCTCTCAGTGTGTCCGTCTGCCAAGCCCACAGCAAATACATCTCCTCAGCTTCAGTCCACTTCCGGAATGAGCCCGACTGCCCAGAGAGACGAAGATCCTTAATCTTGTACCGAACGGCCTCTCTCGACTTGCCGAGTTGATCTGCAATCTGCTGATTGGCAACGATTCGGTGATTCTTCGCCAGGAAGGCCTCTTCTTCGTCTGTCCAGCTGCGCGTAGCACCACGGGAACCACGAAGACCAAGGGAGTATCGCTTGCACCCCACTGATGCCCTCGTGCGCTCCAGTAGATATCCAATGTCTTCCACGCAGACACGCCCGTGCATATCCTCCAGCAAGGAAACTTCGTCAGCTGTCCATCGGATTGTTGTGCGAGGCAAGACAGATCCCATCGATGTCCTATCGAGCCGGGCATTCTGGTGCTCTTAAGCGCGCTTGAAAAGTCAGTCTTCCGACGTACTTTCCCATCATTAGCCGAGCAAGATGAGCAGCGGGTGGCCCGGGCCGGTGCCACCGCAACGAAGGAGGCGCTGAAGCCGGAGTAGGCATACTTCAGCCCATACAAACAAAGAGGTGAAAATGCTCCGCCAATTGAAAACAGCCGAAGAGATTAGAGATGGCGTGTCGGAACGCCTGCACGCCACAAGACGCGTTGTAGATGACGGTGAGACGATCACTGTTCCGATGCCCACCAGACGCCCACCGGGCAGCGAAGAAGGTGGATGCAACTGGACGATGCTTACGTTCGGGAATGGAGCAAATTACCAAGCCGAAATTTCCGAAGCTGTTCGGTTTTTCATGCAGCGTTGGAATCTGGGCAACTAGCGTCATCGCGACACCTCGGTCCATTCGATCTTGCTGTCGGCTGCAATTGCGAGCCTCCCGGATATTAATGACAGGCAGGTAGTTGCCCATCGCCGGCGGCTGCTGGGATTCGAGAGCGTGACGGCTACTACCAGGTTGCGCTGGCGCGCATAGTCGACCGACTGCTGGGGGTGTATTTGCACCGTCTGAATCTCATTCGAGCATGCGGTCGGGCGACGTGTCGAGGAGGTTCAAAATACGACCTTTCACTTCAGGAACTCGACATGACGACGTTTGCCGTGACCGCGGTTCGATGGGCCGACGACAACATCACGCATGTGCTGATGGGGGAGGTGGTGAAAAGCGGGACGGTCTTCAAGGCCGAGCCGGTTGAACGTCCTGTGATTGACGCTGTCGATCGTCTTCGACGCGGCGACACCGTGGTTCTGAGCTTCCCGGGCGCTCTTCCTGGACCAGGACTGCGAGTGGTGGTAGCGCCCAACGGGGATGAAGGCATCGAAACGCTGCCCTTCGAGCTCCCCAACAAGACACTTCGAGACCTGCCGACCTTCTGAATGGCCAACCTCACCCGTGCCGCCGAGCAACTGCAACAGATGCGGGTGAAGGCATCGAGGCTCTGCCTTGGAGCATGGCCGGTAGATCACTTTGGCCCCGACGCTCACATTCAGAACGGCCACGCGTCTGAAAATGCATTCGCACCAATTACACTCAAAGCGGGGGAACAAACGGGGGAACATTTCTCATGCCAGCAAAGAGAATCGAACGCTGGCGCGGCCTGCAGCCTAGCCTTCAATCCCCTCCGGGGGCCAGCACCCATCTCAAGCAGTTCCAGACAAGAAAAGGCGAAGCTTGCCGCTCTCCTTTTCACTGGCTTGCATGCGAGAGCACCGGCAAATGCGGGTGCAACCCATCCAAGGAGCCACTTGTGACCGACATCATCGTTCTCAACGGCACATCAAGCGCTGGCAAGACGACCATCGCACGCGCACTGCGTACCGCACTCCCGAGCTTCTGGTACTACGCCTCCGACCAATTGGCCGACGCCGGTTTTCGCTCCCTCGTACCCGATAACGTGGAGCGCGAGCGCTTTTTCGACGGATTTCATCGCTCGATCGCAGCGTTTGCGGAGGCAGGCAATCCGCTTCTTGTCGAGCACATCGTCGAGTCCCGCGATTGGAGCGATGCCTTGTCGCGATTGCTTGCTTCTCACCGGGTCTTCTGGGTGGGCGTGCATGCCCCACTCGACGAACTCGAACGTCGCGAGCGGATGCGCAAGGACAGGCAAACCGGCGAAGCGCGTTTCCATCTGCGAACGCATGATTTCTGCCGCTACGACATGACGGTCGATTCGACCCGTCCGACAGCACAGGTCGTGTCGGACATCGTCGAAGCATGGAAACGATGGCGATCCATCGAACCCTCCAACGACGCGCCGAGCCCCTAGCTCCAAACGCGCTGACGCCCCCTCCTGAGGCAGGCATTTGCAGGCCGAATTTTCTGGTTCTGCGGACCACGCACATCGTGTTCCCTGGAGATTGCTCCCCGGTCTTCGGTAAAGGGCTCGCCTCGCGAAAGCGTTCGGGCGCGGCCATCCTTCGGCTACATTCCGCCGGTACCGCATCACCACCTCCGGCGGTCGAATGGATGCCGATGACGCATTCACACCCTCCGGAGATCGCAACCAACGGCTGGCTGCGGTGACTCAAGAACACACGCAAACCAACGCTTTGACAGGGAGCACGCATGATGATTACTTCCGGCATTCGCAGAGCCTGGGCTGGCGGATGCCTGCTGCTGGCGGTCCTGTCCGCTTTCGCTCAGCCACTGCCCCAGCCTCAAACGCAGCTCCAAGCGCCACCGCAGCCCCGGCTGCGAGCTCAACCGCCACTCGGCGTTCTGGACCTGAGCTACAAGGTCGGAAGGCCCACTTTCCCCGCCGCTGCCTACCGGGACATCAGCGCTTCGGAGTTCAGGTCGATGGTGCGCCAGGCCTTCCAGAAGTCGGGCTTCGCATTCGTCGCCGTAAACGAGCAGAAAGGCAAGTCGACGGTCTTCGAATTCAGGCTCGATGCCGATGCGAAGACGCGGCCGGCCGCAGTGGTTCTCGTGTCCACAGACGAACTGCTCGATGGCCGGAAAAAGTGCAGTCCCTGTTTCCTGAGGTTTGCCGAAGTCAGGAACGCGCAGGAGATCAAGGCGCTGCCATGGATGGCTCAGTACGACATGAGCGCGCGACTCGTCCCGGCAATCGACAAGGCCTACGCCACGATCGAGTCCGCCGGGCGCGAGCATCTCGATCCGTCGTTCAGCTTCAACTACAAGCGGCAGTGGGAAGGCGAACAGAACCTGTTCGGCAATTCGTTCGTCGGCATCAGCTTGCCCGCCCTCAGGGAGAGCATCGTTCGCGCCTATCGGAATGCCGGCTTCGTACCCGTTGAGGACGATGTCACTTCGAAAGCGCCCGAACTCGCGCTGACCTTCAGCTTTCCTGTGGATCCGGCCAAGGAAGGCGGCGTGGTCTACCAGATCAGGCTGCACAACCAGTACGACGCCGACGGGCACTGCCACCCCTGCGAGCTCACGGAGAACTACAACCCGTACCAACCGCTTCCTCCGGCGGGCTTGTCCGGGGTCCTGAGCCGAGCGACTCTCGAATCGAGGTTCACGGCCGCGCGGAATGCGGCATACGACAGCATGCGGACCGAACTCGAGCGCCATCTGCGGCCCCGCTCCGTGTTCTCGATTCCGCCCAAACCAGCCCCCTTGGGATCACCTCCGCCTGCGCCCACTCCGCCTGTCGTGACATGACAGCTCACGCGCAGCCTCTGCCAGGGAACATCGCGATGGCTACGGTGCGCCAGGAGCATTGGCTCATCTTCGGCAACCTGTTCGCGGCGCTCGCGGCCGGGGCCCTCGCCTCGTGGTCCACGCCCATGATGCTGGCCGTGCTCTACGTCGACATCTGGCTGCTGGCCAATCCCCATATCGTCGCGACCTACACGCGCATAGGCTCGATGTCGTCGCGCACTCTCCTGCGCTGGGCCCTGATCGTCGTCGCGCCCGTCGCGGTCCTGGCGGGATTGACGGTCGTTGCGCTCGCATATGAAGCGGCGGGGCTGTTCGGGCTGTATTTCGCGCTTCAGACCTTCCATGTCACCCGCCAGAGCTACGGCATCGCGAGGCGCCACGACCGTAGGCCCCAGGTGCCATTTCGCAACCTGCCCTACTTGCTGATCTACCTGCTCCCCGCATGGGGATACCTTCACCGCGGCGCGCAGGCGCCCGGCAGCTTCCTGGGCTATCCCATCTGGCTGCCACCCGTGCCCCAGGAGCTGGCCTTCGCTGCTGGCATCACAGCCATCGCCGGCTCACTGTGCTGGCTGGCGTGCCTGGGCTACACCAGGCGAGCGCAGCAGGCGGATACGTCCTTCGACAGCTTCGTGCTTTCGCATCTGGTGGTCTCGCTGATCGGCTACGTCTTGATCAGCGACATCACCGTGGGTTGGCTGGTGGTCAACGTCTGGCACAACATCCAGTACCTGGTGTTCGTCTATCGCCAGCGCCAACCCGGCGTCGCGACAGGCATCACAAGCGGCGAAGCATCGGGCGCCGCCGCGGCAGGCAGCAAATCGCTGGTCGAGAAACTAAGGCCACCAGCGACCTTCTTCATCGCATGTGCGATATGCGGCGCGCTCCTCTACACGGCCGCCAGCCGCGTTGGAGAAAGTCTTCTGTGGCTCGGGCTGCCGACGATCCTCATTGCGCACTTCACCCTGAACTTTCATCACTATCTGGCGGACGGGCTGATATGGAAGCGCCGTCGCGCAGGCCGCCTGTAGCCTGCTCTCTTTCGGCCAGTCCCGGTTCTCCGGCGACCTCAATTCAGCAGCGCCATCAAGCGACCTCACCAGCCGCCACGAACCTCCGCTCCCGCATCCATTTCGTCATGACCCACTTCTCCCCCCGGGTCACGGCCGCACTCGCATGCAGCGATCGCGCATCGACACGACCGCGCCCGTCGCAATATTCGAAATAGCAGGCGTTCCCGCGAATCGGCGAAACCGCAAGGCCGAGCTGAGGAAAGACAGTCTGCCCGCCTTCAGGCACATCGTTGAGATAAGTCACCAGCGTGCTCACGCGCTGCCCGCTTCGCACGATGGATTCGCGGTTGGCCGCATTGGCAGGTGCAAGGTAGTCATGGTGAGGCTCGCTGCCCGCGCCTGTCGGATAGTGCAGCACCTGCAGTCCCTCGCCGTTTTCCAGCGGCAGATTCATCAACGCCGAGAGGCGCCGATCGAGTCGGGCGACGAGGTCGTTCTCGCCGAGGCGGAAGAACATGCCCCAGCTTGCGCGCTTGTCGCTCACCACGTCGCGGCCGCTCATCGGGTCGACAAGGGTGGAAGGCTTCAGGCGCGGCCGGGCTATCTCGATGATGGCCTTGCATTCCTCGGCGTCGACCACATTGCCGAGCGCGGCGAAGACCGGGTCTTCGCTGCGCGAGTGCACGACGATTTCGCGGTCCGCCGCCAGGATTCGGGTGCCCGGCGCGAGCCTCGCCACCGGCCTTGAAGGAGCCTCGTCCCGCAGTTCGACGACGCCGTCCGGCATCGATCCGCCCCGCTGCCGCGCATCGACGAACGCCGCGACGATGGCATGCGCAGTGCGCTCGTTCATTCCCTGCCTCAGCATCGTGGCCACCAGCGCCTGCGGCAACTGGCCGGTGTCGAGGTTGTGCGTGAGCCAGCGGCCCAGGTCGGGCGAGAAGCGGACGACGGTGCTCATGCGCGCTTGCTGCGGATTCGACGTGGTGCACCGCGCATCAGACCGGCCCCATCTGGGCGACCCAGCCCTTGTCGCCACGCGTGAAGCCCTGTCGCAGCTGCAGCGGGCCGCCCGCGCCGTTCATGATGCGCGTGATCATCGGAAACACGCGCTGCGCGTCGGCGTTCTGCATCCACGGCGCCGATTCGACCTGGTAGGTGTAGCTCACCACCGCCAGCGGCCGGCGCGCGTCGGAGGTGTCGACCTTCACGTCGACGATCTTCTCGCGCTTGAGATGCGCCACGCAGAAGTCGTTGGCGTGCTCGGTGCCGTGGCTCGCGTGCGGATGCGGCTTGTAGAACTTGCGGCCGGCCTCGGTCAGCTCGAACCGCTTGACCGCGCCGTCCGGGTTCTCGCTGCTCTTCGGCGCGGCGACGATGGTGCTCTGTATCAGGCCCAGTTGCTCCATCACCGGGAACTGGATCGCATGGCGCGCGCCGGAGCCTGCCTCGGCTTCGGTCAGATCGATCGGCCAGTCGAACATGGCCAGGCAGATGTCGCCGCGCTGGGCCAGATATTCATCCAGCGGGGTAGCGAGGTTCTCGGCGGTGGGGGCATCGGTATCGCGACCGGCGCTGCAGGCGGCGAGCGCGCAGATCGCGGCGACGCCCGCCAGGGTCTTGAGCGAATTCAGGGTGCGCCGGCTCGGGCGGACAAAACGGAGATTCATGAGGGTTCTGATTGGTCTTCTTGGATGACAGGCATTGCGGATCGCGGACTCAGTGCTCGTCGAGCTCGTCCGCAACCCAGCCGTGCCGCGTCAGGTGAACGCCAAGGCGCACCTGCATCGTTCCCTCGCGCTGGATGGCGCGTGCCAGCAGCGGGAAGGCTTGCAGCACTTCGGGCGCCGCGGCCCAGGGCTCGGGCGCGACGCGATATGTGAACAGCAGCGAGGTCGCGGTGCGGCCATCGCGTGTCTGAGGCGGGTCCCAGCCGATCAGGCGATCCAGGCTCAGGGTGGCCGCGCAGAAGTCGGCCGGGTGCGTGATCGTCTGCGTCGTCGTGCGTATCACCACGGGCACCTGCAGGTAGTACTTGCGCCCCGCCTCGGTCAGTGCGTATTCGCGGGCCGGAGGCTGTGCGGCGACGACATCCTTGCCGATCACCAACCCGAGCTTCTCCAGCACCGGCATCTGCTGCGCATCGGGCTCGTGCGATCCGGCCGCGACCGTGATCGGCCAGGCGTACTTGGCCAGGCATACGTGGCCGCGCTGCGCGAGGTAGTCGTTGGTCGTCGCGGTGAAGTTGTCGCGGTTCGGGAAGCGGGCTTCCTCGTTGTCGCAACCGGTCAGTGAGACCAACAGCATCAGCACGAGCGCCACGGTGCCGCCGACGCTGAGCATCGATCGTCGATCGCTCTTCACTTCGCGCACCTGTCAGAGGTCGATGGCTTGGCGGAAGGCTGGTAGCCGTCGCTCAACGTGCCAAGGAAGCAGACCAGGTCGGCGATCTGCTGCGGCGTCATGGCCGGCGGGGAGCCCGGCGCGCGCGGCCGTGTGCCGCTGGCCAGGGTCTTGTCGCCGCCCTCGCCCGTGCCAAGCGGCACCTCTTCGTCGAGGCTGCCTTGCTGCGATTGCGGCAGGTCGTTGTACTTGTCGACGGTCGCACCGGACACGTGTGTGGGCTGCAGCGCCCAGGGCGGGTTCGCCTGCGGCGTGCCGGTGCCGTCGCTCCTGGCGGGGTACCAGTACTCCGGGTTGGTGTCACGCGTGTTGTAGAAGTTGACGACCTGCTCCAGCGAATGGAACACGCCGTTGTGGAAGAAGACGCCGCGCGACGCCACGTTGCGCAGCACCGGAACCTTGAACATGCCGCAGTACGGGTTCGCCGTGTCCGGCGTGGCGGGCATGTGGTCGGTGCGGAAGGGGCCGCACAGGCCCATGTCGAAATACTTCGGGTCGTCGTTGGCCGGAATGGGGTCGGGGTTGTTCGGAATCGACCTGTCGTTGCGCGGCGCGCCGAGGGCCTGGTAGGTGAAGTCGGTCATCAGGCCGGTGTTGCCGTTGAAGTTGGCGCCGGTGTAGTGGCAGCCCGAGCAGTTGGCGACGGCGCTGCTGTGGAACAGGACTTCGCCGCGCCGTTCGGCCGGCGTCAGCGCACCACCTACCTTGTTGGAGACGTAGAGGTCGTACTTGCTGCTGTACGGGTGGAAGCTCAGGTCCTCGGTCTCCAGCGCCTGGATCGCCGTGCCGAGGGCGCTGAACGCGGTGTCGGTGTCGTCGAACACACCGGCGCCGAAGGCCTTCCTGAACAAGTCGGCATAGGTGCCGTTGCGCACGGCGTTCACGACCGCTTCCTTCGAGCTGTTGTTCATCTCGACCGGGTTCAGCAGCGGCATCGCGGCCTGTGCCGCCAGGGTCGACGCGCGGCCATCCCACATCAGGCCGCCGCCGGGCGAGTTGGAAGTCACGCCGTCGGGGTTCGGCGCGTTGTCGTCGTAGGCGGGCGTCGATTCGCGATAGCGCAGCGAAGGCACGGCGCGCGCGCCGGCCTGCGTGATGTCGGAGCCCAGCTGCACCGAGATGCTGTTGGGCGGGCCGTAGGCGTATTGCGGGTCATGGCAGCTCGCGCACGACATGTTCCGGCCGCCCGAGAGGTTCTTGTCGAAGAACGCCAGTTGCCCGACCTGGGCGGCCGGGCTCAGGGCCGGCGCGCGCGGAGTGCTGCCTGCTGTCGTCGCAGCGCCCTTGTCTTCACAGGCCACCAGACACCAGAGCACTGCCGAGAGCGCCATGGCGAGCGGGACCGCTTTTTCCATTGCCAGATTCATCATTCACCGTTGCACCCGCGGGAGCGAGCGGCCGTGTCACGCAGACTTGCCGGTTCGCCCTGCGGGATCGAGGAAGCCGGGACAACGCCCGGCTCTATCCCGTCCTGAAACCGGGATGGGAATGCGAGCCGGCAGGACGGCGGAAATCGCTTTCCGCCGCCCCCGGCTCGCGACTTGCCTTGCTACTGCTTGACCGCCCAGACGCTGCTCTGGGTCGCATCAGGCCCCACCTGCGGCGTGATCTGGCCTTCGAGCTTGCCCGTGAGGGTGTCGACCTGCCCGACGATGTCGGCCGCGTACAGCTTCTGCGTGTAGTTGGCCGGGATCACGTAGGCGTGGTTGATCGGTCGCACCGAGTCGAAGTGCGTGTCCGCGCTGCCCGCGAACTCCGGCAGCGCCGTGATGTTGGCCGTGATGAACGCCTCCGTGTACTTGGCGCGGTTCAGGTACGACGCATCGACGGCGGGGTCGGCCACCTGGAACATGTCCTGCAGCGTGCGCAGGAACGAGAAGTGGCTGTAGGAGTCGCTGTCCACGACCTGCTTCTTCGCCGTGCCCACGTCCTGCTGGTTGCTGATGATCCCGAAGATCGAGTTGCCGTGGCCGAAGTTGCCGGAAGAGTAGTTGGCCGGCGGCGTGGTGGCCGTGGCCTTGCCGCTCGCGTCCACGGTCACCGGCGCGGCGCCGGAGTTCTTGCCGCCCGCGTTCCAGCCGCAGCACGAGCCGTTGCTGCCGCCCTCGCCTTCGTCGTACATCACGACGATCGCGACGCGCTTTTGCGGGTTGTTCCACAGCGCCGAGCTCTGGATCTTCTTGACCACCATGCCCAGGTAGATGTCGGCGCGCATGACGCCGTTGGCCTGGCCGTTGTTGTTGCTCACGCAGCTCGTGTCGCTGCCGACGCCGTGCATGTCGTCGCACTGGTCGGGAACGATGAAGTTGATGTTGCCCACGTCGCCCGTGGCCAGGTCCTTGCTGAACTGGTCGTAGACCCAGCCGCTGGGCACCGGATAGGCCTTGGACTTGAGCCAGTCCGCTTCCTGGTACTGCGTGCCGAAGATGGTGCGGTTGGTGGCCACGAACTCGGGCAGGTTGCGCGCGTCCTGGTAGGCGATCGACGGGCCGTGCTTGACCTTGTACAGGCCACCCACCACCGCGAAGTTGGCTGTGCCGGTGAGGTTGGGCGTGGAGCCGTCGAGATTGGTGAAGCCGTTCAGGCGACTGCCGGCGTCGTAGGTGGCGGTCACGGCCGTGTCGGCGATACTGTCGGCGCGCACGTCCTGGCCCGGGTTCATCGACTCGCTGTAGGTGCGGATGGTGCGGCCCGTCTTCGACATCAGCGAGAACAGGTTGGCGCCGGGGATGTTGTGCACGGTGCCGCCGGTCGGGGCGTCGCCGCAGGTCGTGCTGGCCGCGCTGTAGCCGGCGCGAGTGGCGCTGCCGGCCGGCGGCAGATTGCCCTGGGAAGGCAGCGGCTGGCCGTCGGAGGCCGTGCCGCCAGCGAAGGCGACGTCGGTCACGGCGTAGGGCGTGCCGGCGACGGCGCCGCAGCCGAACCAGTTGTCGTCGGTGATGCCGAAGTCGTCGCCGCCGCCCAGCGCGGTGTAGTTCGGCTCGGACGGGTTGCCGGTCGAGTAATACGTGCTGAGCTGGTTGTACTTGTTCAGGATGTAGTTGATGTTCACGGCCCGCGAGTTGCCCACGATCACGTCGGTCGACTTGTTCTCCTCGATGACCACGAAGATGTTGTCGTAGGCCGGCACGCCTTCCACGTTGAAGGCCGCCTGCTGCGCCTGCGCGAAGGTGATGGGCGCCTGCTTCTGCGTCGGCGCCGAGGGGGTGACGGCCGTGCCGTCCTTGTTGGTGATCGTGACGCCCGACAGGCCGACGAGTCGCGGATCGCCGCCGGCAACGGCCAGGTTGTCGGGGAACAGGTCCTTGCGGTCGAGCTTGGTCGTCGCGTAGGTGTAGCGGTTGGTCAGCTGGTTGTCTTCGAAGAGCGCCGCGTACTGGGTGGCGCCGCTCAGGGCGTTGACGTCTGCCAGCGGATCGGTGAACGCGGCCGTGCCGAGGTTGAAGGCCGGCCCGTTGAGGCGGGCGACGAGGTTGGCCTTCTCGGCCGCGTAGCTGCTGCCGTTGGCTTCGACCAGGCGCTGCGCTTCGCTCGACAGCGGGCTGATGACGATCTTGCCCGCGCCCTGGTCGGCGATCTGGGCGGCCGAGGCGCGCAGGACCAGATGGCTCGCCACGGCCGCGCCGGTCGCGGTGTTGATGGCCGAGGTGCCGATGTCGGCCACCAGTTGCCCGGCCTGGGTGGTGGTCAGCGTGAACTTGCCGCTGGCGTCGGTCACGGCCGAGTCTTCGCCGCTGTCGAGCACGCCGTTGCCGTTGGCATCGACGAAGACGGTTGCCTTCTGGTAGTAGCCGGCCTTCAGCGTCGGATTGCCGGTGCTGCTGCCCGGCACGTAGCCGCTGGCCGCGACCACGCCGCTGAAGGTCGTGGGCGTAGCGCCCGTCGTGCTCGTCGGCGGAGTGGTGACGGGGAAGAAGCCGCTGCTTCCGCCTCCGCCGCCACCGCAGGCGGCGAGCACGCAGGCCGCGACCGTCGTCAAGGACGAGAGCAGAATTTTCCTGTCGAAAATGGTCATATATCTTGGGGCAGTGAGTTATTGATGGTTTTGGGCAACCTGCGAGAAAAACCCGGTCGTGCTGCTTTCTCATTACGAAAGCTCGGATCGAGGAGGAATGTAGAAATAGCCGGTGACATTTGTGTGTCAATAGCGCCCGATCGGCCGTCAATCGCTCAAAATCCGATCCATTCTTTTTTCAATTCAAATCAACCTGACCGCAAGCTGACTTCAGAATTAGAAGAGCATTAGCAATACGGGTTGAAAGAATTTTGAAAGCAAAACGGGACAACGGCAGCCCCGGCGGTTGCCTGCCACATCGCCAGGCGAGCCAAGCCGGCTGCGGCGGCCACGCAGCTTTCGGCGCCGCCGCACCGATAATTGCAGCCCGCCGGTCAGTGCCGAGTCAGAATTAATTCGCTCCCGGAAATTTCAGGCGATCTCAGTATTGATTGCCTGATTTATCGAATCAATCGCCCCCCGATACCTGCATTTTTCGCGGCAATAAATTCACGAGAACATCATATTCAGACCATAAAGTCTGCGCCTTCCGGAGTTGCACGCAATTCCGGAAAAAGAATTTGATGCACCCTGAATTCAAATACCATGAAAAAGCAGACTTCCTTCAACGAAGAAAATATCAGCCTGAATCAATTGGCTTCAGTTCCGGAAAACAGGCGCCGGGAGTTGCTGAAGCTGATGCTGGCCGGCTCCGTCACCGGGATGGCAGTCGCACTGCCCGGGTGCGGCGGTGGCGGCTCCGGTGCAGGCACGTTTCCGCTGGCGGGAACGGGCGGCTCATCGACGGATGGATCGGCGTCAGGCGGATCGCCAGCCAATGCATCGCCGCCGGCAAGTCCCGGCACTGCGTCCCAAAAGACTTCGAGCTTCACGATCTCGGTGCTTCCGGACACCCAGTTCTATCCGCGCTATGCATCTGAAAAGATGGGCGAGCTCTACCAGAAGCTGTACTCGGGCATAGACCCGAAATACGACAACCCATTCAAGAGCCAGACGCAATGGATTGCCCAGCATGCCGGGCAGCTGAAGATGCCGTTCACCATCCATCTGGGCGATATCGTCGACCAGTCGTGGTACTACACGTCGGAGGGTTCGTCGCCCTGGAGCACTTCCACCGACCTCGTGGGCAACGGCCAGCTCGGCAACGGCAAGGTCACTAAGGAATGGGAGCTCGCGAGCCAGGCGATGCAGGTGCTCGAGACGGCCAAGTGCCCCTACTCCATCTGCGCGGGCAACCATGACGTGGGCGCCATCGGCTCCGACATGCAATGGGGCCCCGACTGGGGCGTAGGCGTCACGGGCTTCGCCAACAACGACGGCTACCAGGACGGCGGCAGCCATCGCGTGGGCCTGTTCGAGCCCTACCTGCAGGTGTTTCCCGCCGACCGTGCGAAGCAGCAGGCCACCTTCGGAGGCAGGCACTCGTCGGGCTTTCACGAGTACCACGTCTTCGAAGCCGTGGGAAACAGGTTTCTCGTGCTGTCGATGTCGTGGCGGGCTTCGGACGACGCGATCAGCTGGGCCAACCAGGTCATCCAGGCCAACAAGACGGTCCCCGTCATCCTCGTCAATCACCAGCTGGTCGGCATCGGCAGCGACGGGAAGACCGCGGCGGACACCGCCTACTCGAACTACATGTGGGACAAGCTGATCAAGGACAACGACCAGATCTTCATGGCGGTCAGCGGCCACTACCACGGCTCGTGCATCAGCACGAAGAAGAACTCGCGCGGCAACGACGTGCACCTGATGGTGGTGGACTACCAGATGGCCTACATGGGCGGCAACGGCCTCATGCGCATGTTCGAGTTCGACCTGACCAACAGGAAGATCGTCGCCAGCTCGTTCTCGCCGTGGGTGCCCCTGAAGCCCGCCGCGACGCTCAACGAGTTCGACGCCGCCTGGCTGTCGGATTCGAACCAGTCGTTTTCGCTGAACATGGACTTCGTGCAGCGGTTTTCCTCCTTCAGTCCCGGCTTCTCCGTGCCCGCCGGGACGACGGACAGCAGTCTGACCGACGCGGCAAAGAAGCTCATCCTGACGAACTACAGCCAGCCTCCGCAGAAGGCGGCCGCCCTTCCGTCGGGCCCAGACGACTACCCGAAGGTCGACAACACGCTCGCCCACTGGCGCTTCTTCAGTGCCACGGCGGCCGAGGGAGATCTCTTTCCCTATCAGCCGGGACAGCAGATCCAGGACATCTCCGCGGGAGGCAAGAACCCGATCTCGGTGAACACATGGGCAGGGCAATCCGGCGACCTCGTCTGGTCGAAAAGCCATCACCCGCTGTCGGCCGCGCCCGGAAGCCTGCGCTTCCTGAACGCCACGAAGACGAGGTTCTCCTACTTCACGACCGACCAGGCTTCGGCGCTGAACGTGGAGACCTTCCCCAAGGGCTACACCATCGAGGCCTTCGTGTACATCGACGCGGGCTTCGACGCGACCAGGAACGGCTGGATGGGCATCCTGTACCGCCTGGGCGCGCGATCGAACCTGCCCGGCTTCGCGTCGGACGATGGCGACTGCGCGCTGATGTTCGCCTTCTCGAACCTGATGGAGTTCCAGTGGGAAGTCGCTCCCGTGAACCAGGCGACCAACCTCACCTGCTGGTCGGGCGGTGTCTCGGCGGGCCAATGGCTGCACGTCGCCATAGTCAACGATCCTGCCGCCTCGTATGCGACCACCATGTACGTGGAGGGCGCGCCCGTCCTGCGCAACAACACGAACATGCAGGGCATCCAGTTCGTGGCTCCGACGCAGCAGCTCGCCATCGGCTGCGGGCAGTGGGCCGGCAACATGTCGACGGGCTTCCTGGGAAGCATCGGCGAGATCCGCATCGTCGGCGTACCCCTGACGTCCGACAAGTGGCTGACGGCCCGGGCGTCCTGACCGGCCCCGTGCTGCGCTGAGCGAGGAAGCCGGTGGCGATGAACCCGTCGCCGCCGGTCCTTTCCCCCTCTCCCAATTTCTCCCCAAGTGGCGCCATAGGCTGGGCTTCCTCAATATCGGAAGGAACCAGACCTGCATGCGATACACCACCCGCAAACTCACCACCGCCGCCACGGCCGCCATCGTTGCCGTGTCGTCCGCACTCGGCGGCTGCGTGGTCGCTCCGCCGCCGGCCGCCGCCCGCGTGACGCTGGCCCCCGGCTCGCCGCTGCCGCCCGGCTACCAGGGCGAGGCCTACGTCGTGAGCGACTGGCAATCCCGGGGCCTCTACGAGCCGCCGCAGGGCTACGGCTGGCGCTATGTCGATGGCCAGTACGTTCTTGTGGCCGTCGCCACCGGGATCATCGCCGCGGCCTTCCTGGGTGCACTCTTCGGTCACGGCGGCCATGGAGGGCCGGGGCCGGGCTTCGGCCCCCGCTAGCCCGAAAGCAGTTCCGCCGGCAGGACACCGAATTTGCTCGACGCACTCCGCGCCCTGTGGGCCGCACTGATCGCCATCGGCCACTTCCTCGGCTGGCTGCTGAACCTGCTATCGTGAAGACGACGGCGATCAGCCTGCCGCGGGCCCCTGCGGCTCTCCCAGCGACAGCATCAGCCGGTTCGCCCAGTTGAAGAATGCCGCGCCATGGATGACGTCGGCTATGGCGAGATCGTCGAGCCCCTGCGTGCGCAGTTGCGCCACGTGCTCGGGCCCGAAGGTGGGCGGCGTGGCCGACAGCGCGACCGAAGCCGCGACGATCGCATTCCAGCGCTCGCCCAGGTCGGCCTTCACGCCCTCGTCGAGCAGCCGCTGCACGTCGTCCGTGCGCTGCGAGAAATGCGAAGCGAAGCGCGCGTGCACCGACGCGCAGTAGATGCAGCCGTTGTAACGCGACGCCGCGGCGGCCGAGAGTTCGCGCTCGGCGCGCGGCAGGCCGGCTTCGGGGTTGTAGAAGATGTCTTTGTCGGTGCGCGTGCGCGCGCCCAGGATGTCGGGGTCGCGCGCCAGCAGGCGGAAGTACGGCGACTTCGCGCGCGACGCGTCCACCAGGCCTTCGAAATGCCGCTCGGTCAGCTCGGCCTCGGGCAGCGGCTCCAGCCAGGGCAGCCATTCGAGCTGTGCCTGCGTGAAGGCGTTCGGATGAATGTTCTCGGAGTGGTTCAGCACGGATTCGGCGCTCATGTATGTTTCTCGCTCTGCTCGCTCAATCGACAAGGGTGACGGGCCGCTGCGCCAGCGCCCGCAGGCCGGCGACGACGCGGATCTGGAACGCGAGAAAGGCCACGAGCTGCGACAGCGTCACGATCTCGGTGCTGGACCAGCCTGCATCCAGCAGCAACCGCAGCGCGGCGGCGCTCGAATCGCGCGGATGGAAGACGAGCAGGTGCGCATGCTCGAGCGCGGCCGAGAGCCGTTCGCCAAGCACCTCGCGCCCTGCAGCGCTCACCGCGTATGAAGGACCGCTCGCATCCTCCGCGCTGAGCGGCCCGGCGGGATAGCGGCCGTAGGGGCCCTGCGCCGCGCCGAGCTTCGTCTCGGCGGCTACGGCTTCGCTCACGCCCGCGCGGGCGCCCTGCTCCGCGAGCGCATCGGCATAGAAGCGCGCCACGTCGACCTGCCCGTGCAGCCCCGCAACGAAGGCCGCGACAGCGAGCCGGTCGGCAATTTCGAAATGGCCGAACACGGGCGGCGCCGGCGCGAACAGCGCGAGGTAGCTCTGCTGCGCATGGGTTCGCGCCTGCTCGCGATGCGCACGGATGCGATCGAGATGGCTGCCGGGCTCGATGCCGGCGAGTCGGTCGATGACGTCCGGCACTGCGCGTGCGGTGGGAGAAGAGACGATGGCGTTCATGAAAGGAGAGAGAGGAAAGGAAGAAGGAGCGCGGCTAGAGAAGCGCAAGGGATCGAAGGTCCGACGCGCCCGCCCCGCTCGTCCAGCCCAGGGCCGGCGCGACCACGGTGGCGGTCAGCTCGATGGAGCGCAGGATCGCCTCGTGCGGCGGATCGACGGAGTGCACCTGGCAGACCAGGTCGGTCACGCGCGCGAGCGTGCTGTCGGCGCGCAGCGAGGCGATCACGTCGTCGGGCGAGCCGACGTGCACGTCGTAGGCGGCGATCAGCTCTTCGAGCGGCGCATCGGGTCCGGCGCGATCGGCCAGGCCGGCCTGCCCCGAGGCCGCGAAGCGTGCCGCCGAGCGGCGCAGGCCGATGTCGGCCAGTCGCAGCGCTTCCTTGCGCGTGTCCGCCACGAACACGCTGCGCGAACCCACGATGCGCGGCGTGCGGCCCGGAGGCAGCGCGGCCAGGTAGGCATCGACGATCGGGTTCTGGATCTCGGCGAGCGATGCATGCGGTGCGTGCTCCGGACGCGGCTGTGTGCGCGAGAGCATCAGGCCGTCGCCGGCCTCCCCTGCGCGCGTGCCGCCGCTCACCGAAAACGTCGCCTGCCAGATGCGGCCCAGCAGTTGCTCGCCCGAGGGGTACAGCGTGTCGCCGCCCGCCAGCGGCCGCCCGGCCCAGGCCGAGCGCACAGCGGCGAGCTGCTTCGCGAAAAGTGCCGAACGATCGTTGCCGTCCAGCCCGAAGGCCGCGAAGGACTCGGGCGTGCCGCCCGTTCCAACGCCCACTTCGAGCCGGCCGCCCGAGAGCAGGTCCAGCACGATCGCGTCCTCGGCCACGCGCACGGCGTTTTCGAGCGGCAGCGTGACGATGCCGGTGCCCAGGCGAATGCGCCGCGTGCGCGAGGCCACGTAGGCCAGGAAGACGAAGGGCGAAGGCAGTCCGCCCTCGTGCTCGTGGAAGTGGTGCTGCGCCACCCAGGCCGAATCGAAGCCGAAGGCCTCGGCGTGGGCGATCTGGGCGGCGACGAGGCGGTAGCGCTCCGCAGCGGGTGCGTCGTCGAGCAGGCGGCTGAAGAAGCCGAGGCGAAGTGAGCGCGGTGGGCGCGGTGGTTTGTGGGGAATGCCGGGCATCCGGAAAAGAAGGCTGTGTTGTGGTGGCCTTCGAGTCTTGCCCGGGATGCGGTCCGCAGGGAAATCCGCTTATCGCGCTTGCTTATGCGCTTTGCGCGTATCGGCTGCCGTTCACTCGGTCGTCCGGTCCGTGGCCGTGCAGACGCGGTTGCGGCCGGCCATCTTGGCCGCGTAGAGGGCCCTGTCGGCGGCCTGGATCAGCTCCTTCGGCGGTTGCCGGGTGTCGGCGGGGCTCAGGGCCTCCACGCCTGCGCTCAGGGTCACGAAGCCGTCGGGGGCGCCGGCGTGCACGATCTCCAGGTCGCGCACCGCGCTGCGGATCTTTTCCGCGAGAACGGCAGCTGCCGCCACGTCGGTGTTGGGCAGCAGCACGGCCAGCTCCTCTCCGCCGTAGCGGGCGGCCAGGTCACCCGGGCGCCGGGCCGCGAGCTCGGAGATCGTGCGGCCGATGGTCTGCAGGCACTCGTCTCCGGCCGTGTGGCCGTAGATGTCGTTGTACTGCTTGAAGCAGTCGACATCGAGCAGTATCAGCGCCAGCGTGCTGGCGTCGCGCATGGCGCGACTGAATTCGCTGTCGAGCGTCACGTCGAACTGCCGGCGGTTCGCCAGGCCCGTGAGGCCATCTTCCATGGCGAGGGTGTTCAGGGTCTTGTTGAGCTTTTCCAGCGCGTCGCGCGCGCGCCGCAGCTCGGCCTCGGTCTTGTTCTGCAGCTCCATCTGCCTGACCAGCCGCCAGCCCACGAAGCCGACGATCGAGACCAGCAGGATGACGCCGCCGGTGTGCCAGAGCGTCTCGTTCCACCACTCGGCCAGGATCTCGTCCTTGGAGAGCGCCGCTCCGACGAAGAGCGGATAGTTGGAAAGGCGCCGGAAGCTGTTCAGGCGCGTGATGCCGTCCTGCGACGACTTGATCTCGGCCGTCCCGACCGGCCCCATGGTCCTGTAGGCGCGGTAGAGCGCGGTGTCCAGCATGTTCCGCCCGACCATCTCGGCGCTGAACGGCCGGCGCGTCATCATCGTTCCGGTGTCGAGGATGAGGGCAACGGCACCGGCCTGGCCGATGTCGAGGCTGTCGTAGAACCTGGTGAAGAACTCGACGTCGATGGTCGCGAGCGCCACGCCACCGAAGCTGCCGTCGGCGTTGTCGATGCGCCGCGAGACGGGCACGAGCAGCTTGCCGTTGGTGCGGCTCTTCACCGGTATGCCGATGTGCGGCCCCCGGTCTTCGTGCTCGCGATGGAAGATGAAGTACTCGCGCTCGGCGTTGTTCAGGTTCTGCGGCCGCACCTGCCGCGAATTCACGACCCAGTTGCCGTCCTTGTCGTAGACGTGAATCGCGTCGAGCTGCGGGAGTTCGGCCACCCGCATCGCGAGCACCTTGTGAAGCCGCTCGACGGCAGCGGGCCCCGTGCCGTCGTACTCGACACGCTCGACGACGCCGATGAGCGCGGTGTCGGCCTCCTTGATCGTGTCGTCCGCCTGCTGCGCCATCGCTCGCGCCAGGTTTGACGTGGCAACGCTCATCTGCTTGAGCTGGACCGCTCGCGACTGCCAGCTGTTCCAGCAGTCGAGCGCCACGAGGGCGAGGCAGACGACGGCCACGAAGGCCGTGGTCCGGAAGGTGATGGAAGGTCGACGAAACAAGATCTGCTTTCGAGGCATTGAGGTCTGAAGCGCCTCGCCGACTTTGACACATCTGCGACCGGATCTGCAGCAACCCGGCGCGGCCGTCAGCTACCGCCCGGGAAGCGGCCGCCCGGCTCAGACCGGACGTACGTCGAAGAACGCCTCGTCCGTGTCGCCCAGGTCGCGAAAGCCTGCGGTGCGCGCCGCGTCGTAGGCCTTGGCCCAGCGCTTGGCCATCGCGATTTCTGCTTTAGACAGGTCGCTCTCGCTCGACTCGCTCGCGTTCTGGAAGGCCCGCAGTGCCTCGATCACGTCGGCGCCGAGCTGCCGGTCGATCTCGCGCCGGAAGCGCTGCTCCGCCACCTTCACGGCATCGGCCACCGGGTGCGAATAGTCCGCAAGCCTGACGGTGTAGGCCACCCGCTCTTCGACTTCGACGTCTTCGAAGCGGAATGGCTCGTCAGGCTCCGCCCGCGGGAAGGACGGCTGCGGCAACGGCGCCGGAACATGCTGGCGGGACAAGGCAATGGGCAAGGCGGCTGCCGCTGCTGCAGCAGCGCCCCGCGGGAAGAAAAGCTCGAACTGGTTCATGGTTCATCGCCCCGGCGCGCAGGTACGCACCGATCCGGGCTCGTAGCCAAAGACTGGATGAATATACAGTCTTTGGCCACTGTTAACCAGCCCATCGCGGGCCGGCATTGCCGATCGACTCAGCGGCGGTCGTAGATCATCCGCCAGACGTTGCACCCGTTCGGGCAGGCAGGGCTCACCGGGCTCGGGCTCGGCTGTGCGGCTGCGATGGGGGTTGCGAGGAGGGAAAGATCGGCAGGATCGCTGCCCGGCGACGGAGTGCCGCCGACGACGAGGGCAGTCACGCTGACCGCCACCACTTTTGTAACCATCAACATGATCGTCTCCAGCAGTTGGTCACAAATTCAAGATAGACCTGCCGAAGACAAAAATCGCGAGGATTTACCCTCGATACCACCGCCCTGCACCGTCCACGCAGACAGTGCGCCCCCTACTCTCCGGTAGCGGGCCTCGGGTCGTCGTGCGGTCCACGAGGAGGCTCCACAGCCTCCCCCGCCTCCACATAGTTCAACTCGATCGGATGAACGATGGACGCCACCGGCTCGCCATCGAAGCGGACCAGCAGGTACTCGCCGCTGGCGCCCGTGATGGCGCCGAACCTTCCCTGGAGCTCGACCCTGCCGCCGCGCCGGGCGGGCACCTTGAAGCGCATTCGGATGTACGGAAGACCCACGCGGAAATACTCGACCATGCCAACTCCCTGACTCGTTTGTCGTCGTTCGGTCGAGGGAGTTGCGGCGCCTCTCACGGGCTGGCCACGCAACATCGATGACCGCTCGCCGCAATTTCGTCGGAGCCATATCCGGCGCGTGTCAGCCGGAATCGCTCACCGCTGACAGCCGCCGGGCATTCGGCGGGCGCGCCGAAGCCGTTCAGCGGAGGTTGCCGAAGGCGTTTTCTTCTTCTGTGACGATCGTGTCGTCGGCCTCCTCCCGAGGTCCGACATTCAGGTCTTCCGAGAGCCCCTTCAGCACGACATAGCCCGCCTGCAGTGCTTCGGCATAGGTGTGGAAGCCCTTGGCCGCCTCCATCAGCGGTTCGAACTCCATCGAGTTGTCGAACGACTCCAGCAGCACCCAGAAATATTCGCCCTCGTCGTGTTGGTCGACGGTCAGGGCGATGGAGATAAGTTGACCAGCCATGCCGCGCATGGTGGCGCGCCCAAATGACAGGCCCAAGAAGCGGACATGAACGTTCGGCTTCGTGCGCGACTGCTCGAAAACACTACATCCCTTCGTCCAAAAGGCCTTCACGCGACAACGCGGGATCGGCGATGCTCAGCACATGCCGATTGCAAATTCACGTCCTCCCGCGCGCTCCGGATGGCGCGTCGCCGCGCTGGCCTACACGGTCACCGGCGTCGTCTGCATCCTGGCCTGCGCGGTCGCGCCCGACAGCGACGTGAGCCTGCTCATCGCCATCGCCGGCGGGCTGCCCTGGTCGCTGAGCCTGCTGACGCTGGGCCTGTCGCCCGGCGTGGCCGACACCGCACTGCTCATGCTCGCCGCGAGCTGGTCGGTCAATGTCGCGCTGCTGTGGTGGCTGGCGCTGCGCCGGCCGGGGCAGCACGGGCCGTCGCACCCCGTCTGACACAGCCCTCCGTGGCATCGGCATCCGGCGCGGCGCCGAACCATTGCGCCGGCGCATCACAGCTATATCGCACGCCCCCTTCCAGTCGGGCCGCCGCGCGCGCAAGCTCCTTCCAGCCCATTCTTTCAACTGGATTCACAAGGAGCTATCCGATGTTCGCGATGCAGTACTCGCACAGGCTTCCGGCCGACTACGACATGCAGATCATCCGCGAGCGGGCCGCCCGGCGCGGGCCGCTGTGGGACGACACCGAGGGCCTGGCCTTCAAGGCCTTCGTCTCGCGGGAACGCGGCCGGCACGGGGCTGCGGGGCATGTCTACGCGTCGGTGTACCTGTGGCTCGACGCTTCGGCGGCAACACGCTTTCTCATGGGAGATCGCTTCCAGGCCGTGATCGACTCCTTCGGCCGGCCACGCGTGGAAACATGGCTGCCGCTGGATGCGCGCGCCGGCACCGACCACGCGCGGAAGGCAACGTGGCTGCTGCGGGAAGAACGTGCGCTGGATGCCGGCGCCGACCGCGCAGCGCTCCACGCGGCGGAAGTCGAGGCCAACCGGCAACGCGCCGCCGGAGCAGGCATCGTCGCGGTCTGGACGGCACTCGACCTCGATGCCTGGCGGCTGGTTCGCTTCACCCTGTCGGCACACGAACCCGGGACAACGGATGGAAGCACGCTCTACGAGGTGCTGCATCTCGCCAGGCCGGGAATCGGGGCTCTGGCGTGAAGCCGCCTCGCCGTTCGGAACGTTCGGAGATGTGGCTGGCCCATCTCGCCGGTGTATGCGTAACCGGCGCCCTGCTCTGCGCAGCGGCGGCACTCGCAGCCGCCGTGATGCACAGCCTTGCCAGCCGGTAGATGCCGCCGCTTACGCCGCGGTCGAACGGATCGCCGCGGCCAGCGTGCGCAGCGCACTGCGCGCCTGCGCATCGGTCGCGCTGGCGTGCATCACCACGTCGCGCGAGGGCAGCGGAGGCAGGCCCAGCGCAGCCCCCACGTCGACTGTGCCGAGCGGCGCCACGCGACGCCCCAGCGCGGCCACCGCCAGCCCCGCCGAAACGGCCGCGCCCACCGTCAGCACGCCGCCGCCCACGAACACCTCGGTCCAGGGCACGCCGCCTTCGGCCAACGCGGCCACGGCCATGCTGCGCACGCTGCAGGGTTCGGCCTGCGTGGCCAGGCGCAGCGGCTCGCCGGAGCGATGCGTGAAATCGGGGGCGGCCATCCAGCCGAACTGCTCCTGCAGCAGCACCTCGCCATCGAGGCGGCGGCTGTCGTGCCGCAGAATGACCACCGCATCGATCGCGCCGCGGTCGAAGGCATCGAGCAGCTCCCGCGAGGTGGAGACACGCACCTCCATCACCACCCTCGGCTCCGCGTCCTTCACCTGCCGCAACAGCAGCGGCAGCTCTGCGCCGACGATGTGATGGCTGATGCCGACCACCAGCCGGCGCTGCTGCGTGCCGAAGGATTCGAGCGCGCCATGGTGCGCGGCAAGCAGCAGCCGCGCGGACGGCAGGAAGGCCATGCCCTCGGCGGACAGCCGCACCAGGCGCGGCGTGCGCTCGAGCAGCCGGCGTGCCAGAGCCTCTTCGAGCCGCTTCACCTTGAGGCTGACGGCCGACTGGGAACTGTCCATGGCCTCGGCCGCGCGGGTGAAGCTCTTGAGGTCGGCAACGTGTACGAAAGCCTGCACGGCCTCGATGTCGAGCGCTTTCATCGGGGGCCGGCCATTTGGGAAACTACGATGGATCGGTCGAACATTTCGATGCGATCATTTCACAGCACAAGCATCCGTGCATTGCCCGTGCAGCAGGCACGCCCTCGCGCAATCACCCCGCAACCAATCCAGCAAAGGCTCCTTTCGATGTTCCAGGACCAGCAAGTCAACGCGCCGCTGATCGGCGTTCCCGGCGGCCGCCATCTGCTCGACACGCCCGCCCTGCTGGTCGACCTGCCCGCGCTGACGCGCAACATCGAGCGCATGGCCGCCTTCGCCAAGGCGCGCGGCGTGAACCTGCGACCGCACGTGAAGACGCACAAGTCGGTCGAGATCGCGCGCCGCCAGGTGGCGGCGGGCGCCATCGGTGTGAGCTGCGTCACGCTGGGCGAGGCGGAGGTGATGGTCCAGGGCGGCATTCCGGGCGTGCTCGTCACCTCGCCCGCGGTCACGCCGAGCAAGATCGCGCGGCTCGTCAAGCTGGCGCAGCGGGCGCGTCCGGGCGACGTGATGGTGGTGGTCGACAACCCGCAGAACCTTGCCGACCTGGCGCGCGCCGCAAGCGAGCTCACGCATCCGCTCGACGTGCTGGTGGACTACGGCGCGGGCTACAACCGCACCGGCTGCGCCACGCAGGCCAAGGTGCTCGAACTGGCCGCGCTGGCTGCCGCCGAGCCGCGCCTGCGGCTGCGCGGCCTGCAGTCGTACGCGGGCAACCTGCAGCACATCGTGGCGCGCGAGGAGCGCAGCGCCGCGGCCGCCGGCCTGCGCGAGACCGTGGCGGGCATCGTCGCGGCGGCGCGGCGCCAGGGCCTGAACTTCGACATCGTCACGGGCGCGGGCACCGGCACGCACGACCTCGATTCGCAGGAGAACGCCTTCACCGAGCTGCAGGCCGGCTCGTACGTTTTCATGGACGCCGAGTACTCACGTGTGCTCGCCGACGGCGACCGACCCTCGCCCTTCGAGACTTCGCTCTTCGTGCAGACGGCGGTGGTCAGCACGAATGCGGCCGACTGGGTGACGGTGGACGGCGGCACCAAGTGCTTCTCCACCGACAGCGGCGTGCCGCTGGTGGCGAAGGGCGCGGATGCCGCGAGCCGCTATGCCTTCTTCGGTGACGAACACGGCAAGCTGATGCCGCCACAGGGTTCGTCGGCACCGAGGCCGACGCTGGGCGCACGGGTGGAGTTCGTCACTCCGCACTGCGATCCGACGGTCAACCTGCACGACGCGTACCACGTGGTCGAAGGCGGCACGCTGGTCGCGATCTGGCCGGTGGACGCTCGCGGCAGGCGCTAGCGGCGTCAGCCACCGAAGGCTGGCTGGCGGCATAAGAAAACTCGAAAAGCGTATTTCACAAGCGCCGCGCCGCGGGGGACAGTCGGACGCTGTTTCTTCTTTCCAGGCGCCCTTCGAGGCCGCCCCGCCTCCATGGAATCCATCCAAGCACCGACGCGCCCCGCGGCGCCCCTCATTGCGCCATCCGCGCAGCAACTCGCCGCACGCTTCAGGCCCGTCTTCCAGCGCATCGCCGAACACGCGGCTCGGCGCGAGAACGATCGCGAACTCGCCTACGAACCCGTGGCCTGGCTCAACGCCGAGCGCTTCGGCGCCCTGCGCGTGCCTGTCGAGCATGGCGGCCTCGGCGGCTCGGTGGAACAGCTCTACGACCTGCTCATCGAACTCGGCGAGGCCGACTCCAACCTGCCGCAGATCCTGCGCGCGCACTTCGGCTTCATCGAACGGCTGCTGGCGGAAATCGACCCCGCCCTGCACGGCCCGTGGATGCGTCTCGCGGCCGAGGGTGTGATCTTCGGCAATGCCACCACCGAGCTCGGCGACGGCTCGCTCAAGACGCTGCAGACCACGCTGAAGCGCGACGGCGATGCATGGCGGCTCGACGGCGACAAGTTCTACAGCACCGGCACGCTGTACGCCGACTGGATCTCGGTCTCGGCCCAGCGCCTGAACGACGACGGCAGCAGCGACCGCGTGATCGCCCTCGTGCCGGTCGAGGCGCAGGGCGTGGAGCGCGTGGACGACTGGCGCGGCTTCGGCCAGCGGCTGAGCGCGTCGGGCACCACGCGCTTTCGCAACGTGCGCGTGAAGCCCGAGAACGTGCTGCTGTACGTGCGCGACCAGCCCACGCCGCTGACCGCGCACTTCCAGCTCACGCACCTGGCCACGCTCGCGGGCATCGCGCGCGCCATCGTGCGCGACGCGGTGGCCTTCGTGCAGCCGCGCAAGCGCATCTACAGCCACGGCAGCGGCGACACGCCGCGCGAAGACCCGCTGGTGCAGCAGGTCGTCGGCCAGCTCGCGAGCACGGCCTTCATCGCGGCTTCCACCGTGCAGGCGGTGGCACGCGGCCTGGGCGAAGTCGATCGCTTCCGCCAACGCGGCGAGGCCGTGCCCGAGAGCCTGCTGTTCGAAGTGGAACTGAACACCGCCAAGGCGCAGGCCGGCATCGTCGACGCGGTGCTGCAGGCGGGCACGCGGCTTTTCGACGTCGGCGGCGCCTCGGCGCTGCAGGAAGACCGCCGGCTCGACCGGCACTGGCGCAACGCGCGCACGCTCGCATCGCATAACCCGACCATCTACAAGGGGCGCGTGGTCGGCAACCACCTGCTCAACGGGGCGAGGCCGACTTTCTACTGGGCGGTGGGGAGCGCTTAAAGTCACGGGTCCTCCAACGGACCCGTTTCTTTCTCATGCGCCGATTGCTGCCCGCCCTTCTTGCTCTCGTCATCGCCGGTTGCGCGACGCCACAGACCGGCGTGCTGCGCCTCAACGACGGCGTCTTCAGGGCGGCGAGCCAGCAGGAAGCGGAGGCCTATTGCCGCAAGGACGGGAACCCGATCCGGTTCCTGACGCAGGCCGATGCACCGACCACGCCGGGCAGCGGCGTGCTCTTCAGGTGCGACTGAAGGATCGAGACGGCGGCAGCGGTTGACGCGACGCCGTCAGACGCGCGGAAGCGCCGCCAGGAAGGTGGACACGACGATCGCCGCGGCCCGGTCGAGCTGCAGGATGTCCGCGACGTCGAAGGCGTGCGGCGCGGTGCGTCCACTCGAACCGAGTGGCTTGCGGATCTCGACAAGAACTTCGGCCGCCAGCTCGCGGTCGCTGCGCGGCCGGCCGTCGGGGTGCATCACCCATTCGTCGACTTGATCGAATGGAATGCTGCGGAAGACTCCCACTATGGGGATGTACTTGTAGCGATCCTCGCCCACCAGGATGGGCACGCTGAGGTTACAAAAAAACGTGGTCGTCGACATGCAGGATCGCCGTCGCTAAGCAAAGCTTTCAATTGTTAATGAGTGCGCTGTCTGGAGCCATCCTCCGTCGGAGCTATCGGCGAGGGAGACGTGACCTTCTGCACACAAATTGCCTCCATCCTCGACGACTCCCGCCCTAAAACAACCACTTTATTCTTACATAAAGATACACCAAATGGGGTTTGGTGTTGTTTTCGGCCGTTCGAGCCCGGATTGAAGGGCTGCCGAACGACAGATGCAGGCGTAACCGGGCCCGCGTAAGACGCAGGGCTGTCAGGGTGCGCGAAGAACAGCGCCGGCGGCCCGGGGGATTACCCGGCCGCGTGTTCACCCGGCAACGATGGGGCGCTTGAGGTGGGCTGCAGCACCGGCAGCCCGGCGGATCGATATCAGGCGGGCGTGCTGAAACGCGGCGCGCGCCGCTCGATGTTGGCCTTCACGGCCTCGACCTGGTTCGGACTGCCGATCAGCGCCTTCTGCTCCACCGACTCGGCCAGCAGCAGTTCGGCAGCGCTCTGCGAGAGCGACGCGTTCAGCAGACGCTTGCCGGCACGGATCGCGTCGGGGCTCTTGAGTGCGATCTCGCGCGCCATCCGCAGCGCATCGGCGAGCGGATCGGCCGAGACGCGGGTGGCGAAGCCGATGCGCAGCGCCTCTTCGCCCGAGAAGATGCGCCCGGTGAATGTGAGCTCGCGCACCACGTCGCTGCGAGCGAGTTCGCGCATCAGCACCATGCCGGCCATGTCTGGCACCAGGCCCCACTTGATTTCCATCACCGACAGCTTCGTGTCGGGCGCGACGATGCGGACGTCCGCCCCCAGCGCCACCTGCAGGCCGCCGCCGAAGGCCACGCCGTGCACCGCGGCAATGACCGGCACCGGCACCTCGCGCCAGACCATCGCCACCTGCTGAGCGGCATTCGAGATGCCATGGGTGCGCACCACCAGGTCCGCCCCGGCTGCCCCCTCGCCCAGAATGCCGGAACCCGCGCCCTGCTGCTGCATGCGCTCGAACGAGGCCATGTCGAGCCCCGCGCAGAACGCCTTGCCGCGGCCCGAGATCACCACCGCGCGCGCTGCCTTGTCGTCGCGCAGCGCCTCGCCGGCCTCGATCAGCGCATCGAACATCGCCGGGTCGAGCGCGTTCATCTTGTCGGCGCGGGCGAGCTGCAGTTCCACGACGCCGTCGGCGTGGCGGGTCCATTCGATGCGGTCGGTCATTCGATGTCTCCTGGGCGGTTGCCGCGCCAGTATCGCCGGGCACGGCCACAGGCGATGATGGCGGCTGTCGCCAACACAACACCGCCGCCATCGCCGTCATGTCCCTGGACCGCCGTCACTTTCTTCTTCAATCGGGTTCAGCCGCCGCCGTGGTTGCGCTGTTCGGACAGGGCTGTGCCTCGACGCTGGCACCCTCGCCCACGCGACCCGGCGAGGCACTGGGCTTCACCGGCGTACCGGCCTCTTTGCGCGATGGCGTCGTCGTGCCGCCCGAGTACGAGTGGCAGCTGCTCTACCCCTGGGGCGCCCCCACCGGCATCGCGGGCCGGATGCCGTCCTTCGCGCCCGATGCCGGCAACAGCGCCGAAGACCAGGCCGCACAGGCCGGCATGCATCACGACGGCATGCACTTCTTCGCACTCGATACCGCCGGCGATCGCGGCCTGCTCGTGATGAACCACGAATACACCGACGAGCAGTTGCTGCACACCGACGGCGTGAAGGAATGGACCGCCGCGAAGGTGCGCAAGTCGCTGCACGCCATGGGCGTCTCGGTGATCGAGATCCGGCGCGGCGACAAGGGCTGGCAGCAGGTGCTGCCCTCGCCCTTCGCGCGCCGCGTGCACGGCAACACGCCGATGCGCATCGCCGGCCCCGCCGCCGGCACGCAGCTGATGCGCACCGCTGCCAATCCGGCCGGCGACGCGGTCTTCGGCACCTTCGCCAATTGCGCGATGGGCGTCACGCCGTGGGGCACCTACCTCACCTGCGAGGAGAACTTCCACGGCTACTTCGGCGGCCCGAAGGAAGCGGCCCGCAACGCCACGCCGGCCCAGCGCCGCTACGGCACGGTGGCCGGATCGCAGTGGGTCGAGTACTGGCGCTTCGAAGAGCGCTTCGACCTCAGCCGCCACCCGAACGAGCCGCACCGCTTCGGCTGGGTGGTCGAGATCGACCCGTTCGACCCCACGGCCACGCCGGTCAAGCGCACCGCGCTGGGCCGCAAGCGCCAGGAAAGCGCCACCTGCACCGTCGCGAAGGACGGCCGCCTCGTGGTCTACATGGGCGACGACTCGCGCTTCGAATACATCTACAAGTTCGTCAGCCGCGACAGGGTGCGCCCCGGCAACGACGCCGCCGCGCGCGCCGCCAACCGGCATCTGCTCGACGAAGGCACCCTCTACGCCGCGCGCTACGACGCAGGCGGACGCGGAAAGTGGCTCGAACTCACCCACGGCCGCGACGGCCTCGACGCAGCGCACGGCTTCGCTGACCAGGCCGAGGTGCTGATCCACGCCCGACTGGCGGGCGACGTCGTCGGCGCCACGAAGATGGATCGCCCCGAGTGGATCGCCATCCACCCGCAAAGCGGCGAGGTCTACGTCACGCTCACCAACAACAGCCAGCGCGGTGACTCGGGCAAGCCCGGCCCCGACGCGGCCAACCCGCGCGCCGCCAACCTCTTCGGCGGCATCCTGCGCTGGCGCGAGGACGCGGGCGACGCCGCCTCCACTGGCTTCTCGTGGGACCACTTCGCGCTCGCGGGCGACCCGGCGCAGCCCGGCAGCGGCGCGCGCTACCCCACGGCCGGTGCCGACATGTTCGGCGCCCCCGACGGCCTTCACTTCGACCGCGGTGGCCTGCTCTGGATCCAGACCGACCTGAGCGGCCAGGTGATCGGCAAGCCGCCCTACACCTCGCTGGGCAACAACCAGATGCTGTGCGCCGACCCGGCCTCGGGCCGCATCAAGCGCTTCCTGACCGGCCCCAACGGCTGCGAGATCACCGGCTGCGTGGTCACGCCCGACCGGCGTACGCTCTTCGTCAACATCCAGCATCCGGGCGAGGCGCGCGACGACGGCGACACGAAGCACAACAGCGCCTGGCCCGACGGCTCCGAGCCGGGCAGTGCCCGGCCGCGCTCCGCGACGCTGGCGATACGCCGGCGCGACGGCGGTATCGTCGGCACCTGAGACAACAAGCAGGGAAAAAGGGAAACCCACCATGAGCATCCGCATCGTCCGCCTCGGCACACCGCGCGCCCCCGACGAGGGCCTGCGCGTCGGCACCGTGCGCCGTCCGCCTCGCGGCGTTCCGAAGACCGAGTTCGCCTCGCAGGACTGGTACGACGTCTGGTACCCGAACCTGGCGCCGTCCGTCGAGACGATGAAGCAGGCGCAGGAAGCACAGAAAGAGGAATCGCCCGCGCAGTGGAATGCCTTCGTGCGCAAGTTCAAGGCCGAGATGGCCGAGCCCGATGCGAGCCGCAGCCTCGATCTGCTGGCCGCGCTCTCGCACGGCGCATCGCTCTCGGTGGGCTGCTACTGCGAGGAGGAGTCGCGCTGCCACCGCTCGGTGCTGCGCAGCCTGCTGGCCGAGCGCGGCGCGAAGATCGTCGACTGATTCCGCTCAGACCATCGGCGCGCCGGCGAACACGGGCAGGCTCTCGGCCTGCGCGGAGTACGCGGCCAGCGCCGGGAAGTCGCCCGGCGCAATCGCATGGGGCGTCAGGAGCTGGGTGAAGGCCCAGGCCACGGCTGTCGAGACGCCGGCCTGCGTCATCGTTTCTTCGCTCGCCGGCAAAGCTTCGGCTGCCAGTTCGCGCTCGAGCGCCGAGTACGCGGCGGCGAGCTGACCTTGCACGCGGTCCATCCATGGCTGGTGCAGCTTCTCGGCCGGGCGCAGCTTGCGCTCGTAGACGATCTGCACGGTCTTCTCGCAGGCCGCGAGCGCGAGCCCCGTGAGGCGCAGGTCGCGCAGCCGCCGCGCCGGGTCCGCAGGCACCAGGCTGCGCCCGCTCAAGGCCTGTGCGTGATCGATGATGAGCGTCGAATCCATCAGCACCGAACCGTCGTCGCAGACCAGCGTGGGCGCCTTCACCACCGGGTTGATGGCGCTGAACTGCTCGAAGGTGCTGAAGACGGAGATCGAGCGGTGCTCGAAGCAAAGGCCGAGCAGGCGCAGCGAGATGGCGGTGCGCCGCACGTAGGGCGAGTCGAGCATGCCGACGAGTTGCATTGGATGGGTTCTCCTGGAACTGGATGACGGGCACCCACGTTACCGACGCCGGCGCGGGCGCTGAATGGCAATCCATCGAAAATCGGGGCCGCAAACCGATCAACCATCGGCGGCCGCGCGCCCTCCCCACTTCCTTCGCCCATGAACATCGACAAGAAAGACCGCCTGATCATCGAAGCACTGCAGACCGACGCGCGCCAGAGCCTGGCCGCCATCGGCAAGCGCATCGGCCTGTCGCAGCCGGCCATGAGCGAGCGCGTGCGCAAGCTCGAGGAAGCCGGCGTCATTGAAGGCTACGGCGCGCGCGTCAACCTGCGCGCGCTGGGCGTGGGGCTGCAGGCCATCATCCGCATCGACACCACGCATGCGGGCATCGCGAGGTACCTGAAACTGTTCGAGTCCATGCCCGAGGTGCTCAGCGCCGACCGCGTGACCGGCGAAGACTGCTTCTTCGTGCGCTGCGCGATAGCCGAGCCGGCCGACCTGGAGCGCGTGGTGGACGCGCTGGCGGTCGATGGCTCGGTGACGACCTCGCTGGTGCTGTCGAGCCCGGTGAACAAGCTGGTCACCGTTCACGCGGCCAGGCCGCCGAAGAAGTAGGCAGCCCGGGAAGCTTCAGCGCTGGGCCTTGTCCTTCTGGTTCTGCGCCTCGATGCGCTCGCGCGCAGCCAGCCAGTCGGCGTCGCTCCATTGGCGCAGCTCATAGAAGTTGCCTCCGGTGGCCAGTGCGTTGCCACCGTCCATCATGATGCTCTGGCCGGTGAGCCAGTCGCATTGGCCCGGCGCCATCAGGAAGGAAGCCAGGTTCTGCAGCTCGCTCATGCGGCCGGTGCGCGCCATCGGGTTGTTCTGCTTGCTGCGCGCGCCGGGCTCCTCGCCGGGGTTCAGGCGCTTGCTCATGCCTTCGGTCGGGATCTCGCCGGGGCCGACGGCGTTCAGGCGGATGCCGTGGCGTGCCCACTCGACCGCGAGCGACTTGGTCATGACCTCGATGCCGGCCTTGCTCATGGCCGAGGGCACGACGTAGGGGCTGCCGTTGTCGACCCAGGTGACGATGATGCTCATCACGCTGCGGAAGGCGTCGCCCTGCTTCCACTCGCCCGACTTCGACTGCGCCACCCAGCGCTTGCCCACCGCCTGCGTCACGTAGAAGCTGCCATGGAACACGATGTTGGCGATGGCGTCGAAGGCGCGCGGCGAGAGGGCCTCCGTGGGCGAGACGAAGTTGCCCGCGGCGTTGTTCACCAGCCCGGTGAGGCCGCCGCTCTGAAAAAGGCTCTCGACCATCTCGTCGACCTGCTGGGCGATGCGGATGTCCACGCCGAAGGTGTCGATGCGCCGCTGCGGGAACTGCTTGCGCCATTCGGCGGCCGTTTCCTCGCAGACCGACTGGCGCCGGCCGCAGATGGCGACGTCGGCGCCGAGGCTAAGGAAGCGCTCGGCCATCGCGCGGCCGAGGCCGGTGCCCCCGCCGGTCACCAGGATGCGCTGGCCGCTCATGAGGGAAGCTTCAAACATGGTTCGTCTCCTTGGTCGATGAGGATGAGGGGGCAGCAGGAAGGAAAAGGGAACAGCCGCCACCGGCGCATGCTACGCGCGCGGCGCTTTCGCGGCTTGCGGGAAGTGGCTCCGCCCCTCGGGCGAGAATGCGCGAAACGATTTCTCCGGAGACAAGCACCGATGCCGAGCCCAGCAGCAAGCCCCGCCGACGACCATGCCTTCGCACCGCTGGAGGGCGTTCGCGTCCTCAGCCTCGCGCTGAACCTGCCCGGCCCCGCCGCGCTGCTGCGCTGCCGGCGCATGGGCGCCGCCTGCCTCAAGCTGGAGCCGCCGGCCGGCGATCCGATGGGGCTCTACAACCGCCCCGCCTACGCCGCGCTGCACGAGGGCATCGAGATCCGCACCGTCGATCTCAAGTCCGAAGCCGGCCAGCAGCAGCTGCATGCCGAGCTTGCGTCCACCGACGTGCTCCTCACATCGTTCCGCCCCTCGGCGCTCGCCAAGCTCAAGCTCGACTGGGCCACGCTGCAGGCGCGCCATCCGTCGCTGTCGCAGGTGGCCATCGTCGGCGCGCCGGGCGAGCGCGCCGAGGAGCCGGGCCACGACCTGACCTACCTCGCCGAAAGCGGCCTCGTCACCGGCACCGAGTTGCCGCCCACGCTCTACGCCGACATGGGCGGCGCCCTGCTCGCGAGCGAGGCGGTGCTGAAGGCCATGCTGCTGCGCTCGCGCAAGGCGGGCGGCGTGTACCTGGAAGTGGCGCTGAACGCCTCGGCCGACTGGCTCGCGCTGCCGCGCACCTGGGGCCTGACGCAGCCTTCGGGCACGGTCGGCGGCGCGCATGCCGGCTATCGCGTCTACCCCTGCGCCGACGGCCGGGTGGCCGTGGCCGCGCTGGAGCCGCATTTCGCGGACCGGCTCTGCGCGGCGGCGCAGATCGCCTCGCGCGACATGCTGGCACCGGCCACGCGCGAAGCACTCGCCGCATGGATCGCGACGCGCACGCGCGCCGAACTCGAAGCCATGGCCAGCGAGCGCGACGTGCCGCTGCTCACGCTGGCCGACTGATCCGGCTCAGCGGCCGGGGCCGTCGCGCTGCCGGTCTTCGCGCTTGAGCGCGAGGTAGGTGTCGAGATCGATCTCGTGCAGCTGGCGCGGGTACTGCTCGGCGGCCGCAAACCAGCGCCGCTGGCGCCGCTCGGCCTGGTCCGGCCCCGGGGCCGCTAGGTAGGCGTCGAGCGTCAGGAAGTAGCGCATCGCGTTGCGCTCCACCAGCCCGCGCAGGCCGCGGATGTAGTCGGGCTGGCCCTCGGGCGTCTTGCCGATGACTGTGAAGCCCACCTTGTCGCTGCCGAATGTCGCCAGGTACGCCATGGTGCCCAGGCGCACCATCGTGTTGTGGTCGTAGCTGTAGCTGAAGTGCAGGAAGCTCTTGCGCTCGTCGAGCGCCACGGCCTCGAGCGTCACGCGGTAGTTGCTGGTGCCCAGCGGGCCGCTCTCGGCGGAAAGCTCCACCAGCAGGTGCTCGGGCGAACTGCTGGCGACTCGGTAGACGAAAGGCAGTTCGAAGGCCTGGTCGATCGGCTTGTCGTAGCGGCGCACCACGTAGAGCGTGAGCATCTCGCGCCCCTGGGGGCCACTGGCGGTGCGGCAGCGACGGTTGTTGACATGCAGGGTCAGCACCTCGCACCAATGGGCTGAGCCCTTGAGCGCGGAGCCGATCTCGGACAACGGATGCTCGACCACGGCGTAGACGTCGCCCTGCAGGCCATCCGCCGTTTCCATGGAATCGAGCTGCACGGGCCGCCCGAAGCCGCTGCGCTCGAGCTTGTCGCTCATGCGCTGGTGAACTGCGCGCAGCGCCTGCGCGGGAGAGTTCTCTCCAGGCGCGGCCGCGAGCGCCTGCGTCGAAGAAACCGCAAGCGACAGCGCTGCCGCCAGGATACGCAACCACGAAGCCGGCGAGTGGGGCGAACTGCTCATGGGGCCACACCATACAACGGAGCGCCCCACCCCGGGCTTCAGTCGGACTGCGCGGGCTTGCTGCGCCGCACCAGAAGCAGCATCGCGCCGGCCAGCAGCAAGGCCCCGGCCCACTGGCGCGGCGTCATCGGCTGCGAGAACAGCGCCGCGGCCAGCAATGCGGCCACCAGCGGCTCGATCAGCGTGCCGACCACCGCCGCCGTCGGCGACAGGCGCCGTGCGCCCCAGGCGAAGGCCAGGTAGGCCACCGAGGTCGTCACAACGCCCGTGTAGCCCACGCCCAGCCATTGCGCGCCTCCGGCCGGCCAGGTGATGCCCGAAGGCCACGCGACCGCGAGCATGCACAGCGCCGCCACCGTCATGCCCCAGGCCGAGGCCGTGACCGCCGGCACCCGCGCCGGCATGCGCGCGTTGCCCAGCACCACCATCGCGTAGCAGAAGGCCGAGCCCAGCGACCAGGCCACGCCGGCCGCATGCCCGGGCGCCAGCGGGCCCCAGCCGCCGGCGGGCATCACCAGCAGCAGGACGCCCGCCAGGGCGAGCAGCAGGCCCGCGACAAGCCTTGGGCCGAGGCGCTCGTAGCCGCGCAGCACCGACACCAGCGCGACGATCACCGGCGCGCAGCAGATCGAAATGACGGTCGGCAGCGCCGCGCCCAGGTGCACGATGCCGGCGAACCAGCAGCTCACGTTGAGCGCCATCGCCGCACCCGTGGCCAGCATCTGCAGCCGCTCCCGGCGCGTGAGATCCACCCAGCCCGCACCGGGCATGGCGGGCGCCCGCCAGTGCAGCCACCACAGCAGCGGCAGCCCGAGCGCGAAGCGCGCCAGCGACAGGCTCTGCGGCGCGATGCCGCCATCGATCAGGAATTGCGCGACCAGCGCACCGCCGCCCCACAGGGCGCCAGCCAGCAGCACGCCGCCCCAGGCCAGGGCGGCAGACGTTCTTGCGTTCATTGTTGAAAGTTCTCCATGACGCCCGCCATGGCCGGTCGATCCACGATCGGCAACGAGGGGCAGGCGTGACCATCCGAGCCCCCGGCCGGCCAATGAGGCACGAACGGCGGCGACCACTTGCGGGTCTGAGCGCGGCGCGAAAAGCGCGCGTCAGCTGCGGGTCACGGAGGGAGGAGAACGACGATGGGCCATGTGGCGTATCTTAGGCCCCCACACTTTTTCGAGGAACAGCACATGCCACTCGTGCGGATCGAGCTTTCCAGCGACAGCCCCGAAGCCCTGGGCCCCGCCATCGGCGATCTCGTCTACCAGGCCATGCGGGACACCATCAACGTGCCGGAACACGACAAGTTCCAGGTCATCACGCGGCACGCCCCGCACGAGCTGGTGCATCCGGCAAGCTACCTCGGCGTCGAGTACTCGCCAGGCTTCGTGCTGATCCAGATCACCCTAAACCAGGGGCGCACGACCGAGATGAAGAAGGCCTTCTACAGGCGCGTGGCCGACGACCTGCACGGCCAGCTGGGCATCCGGCGCGAGGACGTGTTCATCAACCTCGTCGAGGTGGCGAAGGAAAACTGGTCCTTCGGCAACGGGGAGATGCAGTACGCGTAGCGGCGAGAATCCCGCCGATGAAACGCCAGGGCACGCTCGTTCGATGGGAAAAGGACCGTGGCTTCGGCTTCATCCGCTGCCCCGAAATCTCCGCCGACGTGTTCGTGCACCTGCGCGACTTCGCCGACCGGGGCACGACGCCGCAGGTCGGCATGAAGCTGAGCTTCGAGGAGATCCACGTGGGAGGCAAAGGGCCTCGCGCGATGTCGGTGCAAGCGGCTGGTGCCGGGCGGCAATCGCAGCCGTCGCGCGAGGCGGCACGGCCTCGCGGGCGGTCCGGTCGTTCGACCCGCGGACCTGCACGATCTTCCTCATCCTCGCTGCCGATGGCGCTCCTGCTCACGGCATACGCCGCATTGCTGGGCTACGGCGTGTGGACCGCGCGCCTTCCCCTGATCGCGCTCGGCGCGTTGCTGCTGCTGAGCCTGCTGACCTTCTTCATCTACGGCTTCGACAAGAACGCGGCCGGAACGGACCGGCGGCGCACGCCGGAAAACACGCTGCACCTGCTCTCGCTGGTCGGGGGCTGGCCGGGCGCCTGGTTCGCGCAGCGGCTCTTTCGCCACAAGCTGAGCAAGACGAGCTTCATGGCGGCTTACTGGGCCACGGTGCTGGCGCACATGGCAGCCATGGGCGCCTGGGTCGGCAAGCTACTGCCGGCCCTTTGAGCCGGCTGGCTCAGCGCGGCTTGCGGATGTTGCCGCGCACGGGGCCGGCGGGCTTGCGCGCGGCCGAGCCTGTGCCCGAGCCGTTGTCGCGCGGCGGCAGGCCGGTGTGCTGCGTGAGGATGCGGCCCTTCGAGGGCTTCACCGCCGCCAGCTTGACCGGAGCCGACTTGGCGACGGCCGGCGCGCTCGTCGAGTTCTTGCGCCGTGCACTGGTGTAGCCGCCGTCGGTCAGCGGCTGCCACGTCGGAATGAGATGGTGCTTGCCGTTGCCGATCAGGTCGGCGCGGCCCATGCTCTTGAGCGCCTCGCGCAGCAGCGGCCAGTTGTTGGCGTCGTGGTAGCGCAGGAAGGCCTTGTGCAGGCGGCGGCGCTTGTCGCCGCGCACGATGTCCACCGTCTCGCTCTCGCGCGTGATCTTGCGCAGCGGGTTGCGGTTGGAGTGGTACATCGCCGTGGCCGTGGCCATCGGGCTCGGATAGAAAGTCTGCACCTGGTCGGCGCGAAAGCCGTTCTTCTTGAGCCAGATCGCGAGGTTCATCATGTCCTCGTCGCTGGTGCCCGGATGCGCTGCAATGAAGTACGGAATGAGGTATTGCTTCTTGCCCGCCTCGGCCGAGTACTTCTCGAACATCTGTTTGAACTTGTCGTAGCTGCCGATGCCGGGCTTCATCATCTTCGTGAGCGGGCCCTGCTCGGTGTGCTCGGGCGCGATCTTGAGATAGCCGCCGACGTGGTGCTGCACCAGTTCCTTCACGTACTCGGGCGACTGCACCGCCAGGTCGTAGCGCAGGCCGGAGCCGATCAGGATCTTCTTGATGCCCTTCAACGCACGCGCCCGGCGGTAGATCTTGATCAGCGGGTCGTGGTTGGTGTTGAGGTTCTGGCAGATGCCCGGGTACACGCAGCTGGGCTTGCGGCAGGCGGCCTCGATCTCGGGCGACTTGCAGCCGATGCGGTACATGTTGGCCGTGGGGCCGCCGAGGTCGGAGATGGTGCCGGTGAAGCCCTTCACCGAGTCGCGGATGGCCTCGACCTCCTTGATGATCGAATCTTCCGAGCGGCTCTGGATGATGCGGCCCTCGTGCTCGGTGATCGAGCAGAAGGTGCAGCCGCCGAAGCAGCCGCGCATGATGTTCACGCTGAAGCGGATCATTTCCCACGCGGGGATCTTGGTCGCGCCGTCGTGGCTGCCGTTCTCGTCGGCGTAGCGCGGATGCGGGCTGCGCGCGTACGGCAGGTCGAACACGTGGTCCATCTCGGCCGTGGTGAGCGGAATGGGCGGCGGGTTGATCCACACGTCGCGCGCCGTGGTGCCCTCGCCGTGCGCCTGCACCAGCGCGCGGGCGTTGCCGGGATTGGTTTCCAGGTGCAGCACGCGGTTGGCGTGCGCATAGAGCACCGGGTCGCTGCGCACCTGCTCGTAGGCCGGCAGGCGGATCACCGAACGCTCGCGCGGTGGCACCTTGGTCTTGCCCCTGCCATGCAGCGCGGGGTTGGGCAGGAAGTTCAGCGGCTTGATGGCGGGGTTGACCACCGAGCCCGCGGCCGATCCAGCGGCTTCTGCAGCCTTGGCAACGGCTTCGGCCTCGTCTTCCTTCGCGCAGGTGGCGCCGTTGGCCTTGGCCTGGTCGGACACCATCAGGTACGGATTGACATGCGCCTCGACGCGGCCGGGCTCGTCGACGCTGGTGGAGTCGATCTCGAACCAGCCTTCCGGCGTCTCGCGGCGCACGAAGGCGGTGCCGCGCACGTCGGTGATCTGCTGCACCGGCTCCTTGGCGGCCAGGCGGTGCGCGATCTCGACGATGGCGCGCTCGGCATTGCCGTACAGCAGCAGGTCGCACTTGGAGTCGACCACGATGGAGCGGCGCACCTTGTCCGACCAGTAGTCGTAGTGGGCGATGCGGCGCAGGCTGCCTTCGATGCCGCCGAGGATGATCGGCACGTCGTTCCAGGCTTCCTTGCAGCGCTGCGAATACACGATGGCCGCGCGGTCGGGGCGCGAGCCGCCGACGTCGCCGGGGGTGTAGGCATCGTCGCTGCGGATCTTCCGGTCGGCCGTGTAGCGGTTGATCATCGAATCCATGTTGCCGGCGGTGACGCCGAAGAACAGGTTCGGCTTGCCCAGCGCCATGAAGGGCTCGGCGCTCTGCCAGTCGGGCTGCGCGATGATGCCCACGCGGAAGCCCTGCGCCTCCAGCATGCGGCCGATGACCGACATGCCGAAGCTGGGATGGTCGACATAGGCGTCGCCCGTGACGACGATGATGTCGCAGCTGTCCCAGCCGAGCACTTCCATCTCCTTGCGCGTAGTCGGCAGGAATTTCGCCGTGCCGAAACGGGCCGCCCAGTACTTGCGGTAGCTGGTCAGCGGCTTGGCGGCACGCGCGAAAAAGGAGACGTCGACGGGAGCGTTCATCGGTGGGAGTTGACAGCGCCGTGGGAGCGCCGTTGTGGGCAACCCTCGATTTTAGGGTTTTCCACCATGCCTGTCGCCTTGCGTGAGCTGTGACCGGACTTTCCCCATGGACTCATGACCGGCCAATTTGATTGCCAAAGTCAAACAATTGAATGACAATGGCAACCATGTCCACGACTTCGCCACCCATCGACACCGCCGCCGTCAAGGCGATCCGGCAGTTCAACCGCTTCTACACGCGCCGAATCGGCGCCCTCGACCCCTACTTGGGCAGCGCCATGTCGCTGACCGACGTGCGGGTCCTGTACGAGCTGGCGCACCGCGAGATGGCCGTCGCCAGCGAGATCGGGCGCGACCTCGGATTCGACGCGGGCTACCTGAGCCGCATCCTTCGCCGTTTCGAGAACGAGGGCTGGCTGGTCCGCGAGCCCCATCCGCGCGACGCGCGCCAGAGCGTGCTGCGCCTGACTGAGGCAGGCCATGCCGCATTCGCGCCGTTGCAACAGAAGTCGCGCGAAGAGGCGGCCGCCCTGCTCGCCTCGCTCGCGCCGGCGCAGCGCCAGCAGCTGGTGCACGCCATGGGCACGGTGCAGTCGCTACTCGATCCCCAGGCGCCGCCGGCAAGGCCGCAGGCCGCCATCCTGCGGGAGCCCGGCCCCGGCGACATCGGCTGGGTCGTGCAGCAGCACGGCGAGATCTACGCACGCGAATACGGCTGGAACAGCACCTTCGAGGCACTGGTGGCCGGCATCGCGGGCGAGTTCCTGCTCAAGTTCCAGCCCGAGTGGGAGCGCTGCTGGATCGCCGAGCTCAACGGCGAGCGGGTGGGCTCGATCTTCGTGGTGCGCAAGTCGGCCACGGTGGCGCAACTGCGCCTGCTGATCCTCACGCCCGCCGCACGCGGGCTGGGGCTGGGCGGCAAGCTGGTGGACGAATGCATCGCCTTCGCGCGCCTGAAGGGCTACCGGAAGATGGTGCTGTGGACCAACAGCTGCCTGACGGCCGCGCGCGGCATCTACGCCAGCCGCGGCTTCCAGCTCACAGGTTCCGAGCCGCACGAGGGCTACGGCACCCCGCTCGTGGGCGAGACCTGGGAACTGAAGCTCTAATGCAAGGAACACCGCGGAACCGGCTTGGCCGGGCCGCAGGTGTTGCCCCCGGTAGGGGGTTGGCGAAGCGACACGAAGTGCGCGCAGCCTGGGGGCGAGCAACAGTTATTGCATGAACCAGCCGTGGCTCACCACCAGCGACTGGCCGGTGAGCGCATTCGTCGGGAAGCCCGCGAACAGCAGCGCCACGCGCGCCACGTCTTCCGTGGTGGTGAACTCACCGTCGACCGTCTCCTTCAGCATCACGTTCTTGATGACTTCCTGCTCGGTGATGCCCAGCGTCTTCGCTTGCTCGGGAATCTGCTTCTCGACGAGCGGCGTGCGCACGAAGCCCGGGCAGATCACGTTGGCGCGCACGCCGTGCTTGGCCCCTTCCTTAGCGACCGTCTTGGCAAGGCCGATGAGGCCGTGCTTCGCCGTCACGTAGGGCGCCTTCAGCAGCGAGGCTTCCTTGGAGTGCACCGAGCCCATGTAGATCACGCTGCCGCCACGGCCCTGCGCGTACATGTGCTTCAGGCAGGCCTTGGTGGTGAGGAAGGCGCCGTCGAGGTGGATGGCCAGCATCTTCTTCCAGTCGGCGAAGCTGAATTCTTCGACCGGGTGCACGATCTGGATGCCGGCGTTGCTGATGAGGATGTCGATGCCGCCGAAGGCAGCGGCGCCCTCTTCCACAGAGGCGTTGACCTGGTCTTCGTTCGTCACGTCGACGCCCACGCCGATGGCCTGCGCGCCCGTGGCCTTGAGTTCCGCCGCGGTGGCGTCAGCCGCTTCCTTGTTGAGGTCGGCAATGATGATCTTCGCGCCTTCCTGGGCGAAGAGGATGGCGATCTCCTTGCCGATGCCGCTGGCCGAGCCGGTGATGTAGGCGACCTTGTCCTTGAGTTGCATAGTGATGTTCCTTGAGGGTTGGGGTTGGAAAGCCGGCGACCCGAAGCCGCCAGCAAGAATCAGGCGAGATAGTCGTGCTCGACGGTGCCTAGCGCGAGCGTCATGTCCGCGATGTAGTGCACCGCCGATTCGACCTTGCGAACGGGCAGGTCGGCCACCGGCGCCAGCGCGTGCGGATGCAGTTCGAGCGAGCCGGGCCCGCCCCACGCGCCGTGCAGCGTCACGTCGACCATGTGATAGCGCACCAGCTCGCAGATGCGCGCCGTGCCGTCGACGTGCGGAATGATCTTGAGCAGGAAGTTCGGCTGCGCAATGCCCGCAAGAATGGGCGCCGGGTCGAGCGTGCGGTGCTTGAAGCCCATCGTGGCCTTGGCCACGCGCACCTTGCCGTAGTCGAGCGTGCCGACCACCACGTCGGTCTCGTAGTCGAGCACCGGCGAGGCTAGCTTCTTCGGAAAGCCCCAGAGCTCGCGCCCGCCCGCTATGGGCGGATGGTCGTTCAGGTACATCGCATGCACGTACGAGCCCTTCTCCACGCCCTTGTCGGTGCGCAGCTGCACCGGAATGACCTGGCCCGACTCGGTGTAGTCGCCGAAGCCGGTCGAATCGGGCATGCGGATGAACTCGTACTTGACCAGCGGCTCGACAACCTCGAGCGGCTCGGGCACCACGGCGCGCAGGGCCTCGATGTCGGTGCGGTACGTGATGATGAGAAATTCGCGCCTGATGAAGCGGTAAGGCCCTGGCGGAAAGGCGGGGCTGGTCAGCGGCATCGCGAATGCCGTTCGTCGCACGTCTTCAATGTTCATGATGCAAACATTTCCTCCTGGTGAAGCTGAAACGGTGAAGTGACGGCCCAGTCTCGCGCTGGTTTCTTAGCCGGGGCTGAATCGCCCTTGGTCCCAGCAACTCATCGCGAAAGCCCCGGCCGCTTGACGCGCCCCGAACCGTGCTCGCCGAGGTCGAAGGTGGTCACGCCGTTGACCGTCGCGTCGGCGCGCAGCGTCTCGGGGTGGGCCAGCGTCACGCGCATGTCGCGCGCACCGGCCTCCCAGTGCTCTTCCACCGCGGCGCGCGAGAACTCGTAGTCCTTCGACTCCAGTTCGTAGGGCTTGTCGCGGTAGATCAGGTGGAAGATGTCGATGGGCTCGTGCGTGAGCTGCGACTGCACCTCGTGCACGCTCGGGTCGTTGCGCAGGCTGGCCGGCAGCTTGGAGATCAGGTCGGCAATCGCCTGCTGCAGGTTCATGTTGGCGGCCAGCGCGTCGGTGTTCATGCGCGTGCGGCTCGAGTAGGTGATGTCCTTCTGCCGCTCCATCACGCCTGCCATGGTGCGCGGCATCTCGCCGCGCGCATTGAACAGGTCGACCTGCAGCACCACCAGCGGCTCGTTGCGCGGGTGCGTGTCGAGCACGTACTGCAGCGGGGTGTTCGACACGATGCCGCCGTCCCAGTAGTCGTCGCCGTCGATGCTCACCGGCGCGAAGCCCGGCGGCAGTGCGCCACTGGCCATGATGTGCTCGGGACCGATGCGCTGGCGCGTGTTGTCGAAGTACACCGAATTGCCGGTGCGCACATTCACCGCTCCCACGCTGAAGCGCGCTTCGCAGGCGTTGATGCGGTCGAAGTCGACGAGGCGCTCCAGCGTGGACTTCAGCGGCGAGGTGTCGTAGTAGCTCAGAAGCGGCGCCGCGCCGCCCATCAGGAAAGCCGGCGAATAGCGCGGCTCGAAGAAGCCCGGGATGCCGACCAGCGAGGCCATGGTGGCGCTGTACTGGTTCTGCGTGGCCCGGTCGCCCAGCCACGAAGGCAGGCGCTGCGAGGGGCCGGAAGACACCAGGTGCCAGAACTCGCGCAGCCGGTCGACGCGGTTCTCCTGCGCATTGCCCGCGATCAGCGCGGCATTGATGGCGCCGATGGAAACGCCCGCGATCCAGTGCGGCTGCAGCTCGGTTTCGCTGAGCGCCGCGTACACGCCGGCCTGATAGGCGCCGAGCGCGCCCCCGCCTTGCAGCACCAGCGCCTTGCGGGCGGTGCGCATGTCCTCGCGGCGCGAGGCGAAGGGGTCGAGGGGCTTCCTGGATGCGCTGGAAGCGGTGGAGGCGGCACGGGTTCGGGTTTTCTTCTTCGGTGGTGTCGTCGTCATGCGTTCATTTGACACCAGCCCCGAGACGCCAACCTGACGAGGGACTTATCCAGGGGCAGCGCCCCTGGAACGAAGTCACATCTTCGGCAACATCTGCCCGCGAATCTCGCCGCCAGGGTTGGCGGCCGTGTGGATGTTGGCGTACCACTTGCCCGCCGACAGGTCCGCGGCCTGCGCCGGCGTGAGCGTGGCCTGGCCCTCGATCGGGCTCGCCGGGTTGGCGAAGGGCAGCACCACGCCCGCATTGGCGCCAGCCGCAGCCGGGCCGTGGAAGTGCGCCATGGTGGCCGGGCCGCTCAGGCCGCTGTAGGTGATCTTGTACTTGAGCACGTTGGTGTCGCGGTCGAGCCAGGCCTCGGCCATGCCGCTGCCGCGCGTCATGTTCGGCGGGACTTCGCTCGCCGCGTTCATCGCGCCGCTGAAGCTCGCGACGTTCGACTTCGACATCATTCCGCAGCCTGCCAGAGCGGCACCGGCAACGCCGGCGACAAGGGCCGCGCGCAAAAGAGCGCCATATTTGGTCATGAGCTTTATCTCCTGGTTATGAAGGCGAACACAGCATAGGCAGCTCCGCAGGCCCTTTCCTGTCGGCCATCGCCCCGACTTGGCCCAGCCCGCACAACCTGAAAGAGAATGTGTCGATGACTTCTCCTGCCTCTACAGCCCCTGCCGACGCACTCCCCGCGGCCCGCGAAGTGGTCGATTTCTGGAGCGAAGCCGGCCCCGAGCGCTGGTTCGCCAAGAACGATGCCTTCGACGCCGAGTTCATCGCCCGCTTCTCCGACGCCCACCAGGCCGCGGCCCGTGGCGAACTCGATCACTGGATGGCCGATGCCCAGGGCGCGCTCGCCCTGCTGGTGCTGCTCGACCAGTTCCCGCGCAACGCCTGGCGCGGCAATCCGCACATGCTGGCCACCGACGGCAAGGCACTGGCCGTGGCGAAGCAGGCAGTCGAGGCGGGCTTCGACCGGCAGTGCGAGCCCGTGCTGCAACGTTTCTTCTACCTGCCCTTCATGCACTCCGAGGTGCTGGCCGAGCAGCAGCGCTCGGTGGAACTCAACGCCGTGCTCGACGACAACACCCAGCGCTATGCGGTGCTGCACCGCGACATCGTTGCGCGCTTCGGCCGCTTTCCGCACCGCAACAGGATGCTCGGGCGCACCAGCACGGGGGAAGAACAGAAGTTCCTGGACGAAGGCGGCTTCGCCGGCTGAGCAGAAAGACAGCGACGCTCACTCGTCGTTGTGCGGCAGCGGCACCTCGCGCGTGGGCGAAGGGTTCAGCTCTGCAATGCCCTTCGTGTCCTTCATCGAGCCGTAGGTGCGCGCGTAGACCCAGGTGAACTCCGCGCCCAGCAGGAAGATCTGCGCCGAGTAGTACACCCACACCAGCACTACCACCAGCGAGCCCGCCGCCCCGTAGCCCGAGGCCACGCTGCTCTTGCCGATGTACAGGCCGATCAGGTGCTTGCCCACGGTGAAGAGCAGCGCCGTCACCGCCGCGCCCACCCACACGTCGCGCCACTGCACCCTGGCGCGCGGCATGATCTTGTAGATCATCGCGAAGATCACCGTCACCATCGCGAAGCTGAAGACGAAGTTGACGACCTGCGCGGTCGTCTCCCAGGCGCCGAACATCGGCGACCACCACTTGCCCAGGGCCGCGAGCGCCGCGCTCGCCACCAGCGACACCATGAGCAGGAAGCCGATGCCCATGATCATGCTGAACGACAGCAGCCGCACGCGCAGCATGTTGAAGAGGCCCTTGTTCTTGGTGCGGGCCGGCGCGCGCCAGATGCGGTCGAGCGCGTCCTGCAGTTCGCCGAAGACGGTGGTGGCGCCCACCACCAGCAGCCCGATGCCGACCACCGTGGCGACGATGCCCTCGGCCGGCTTGTTGACCGCCTTCAGCATGCCCTGCACCGCCGCGGCGCCCTGCTCTCCCATCAGCCCCGAGAGCTGGGCGAAGATCTCGCCGCGCGCGGCCTCCTGCCCGAAGACCAGGCCCGCCACAGCGATGACGATCAGCAGCAGCGGCGCGATCGAGAACACCGTGTAGTAGGCCAGTGCGGCGCCCATGCTCGGGGCATAGTCGTTCGACCACGAATTGAAGGCCCGGCGGCAGAGATCGAAAAGCGCGCGCAGTTGGGTGACCATGCTGGAATGTCCTCCGTGAACCCGTGAGTTGGCCCGGTACCGCGCTGTCGCTGCGGCGCCCGGCGATTTGAAAGCATGCCTACGATAATCGCTCGACATGCAACCGTCTCCCCCCGCAGCCCACCCGCAGTCGCCTCGCGACCTTTTTGTTTCGTTCACCTGGCTCGCGCTGCAGGGCTTCGGCGGAGTCCTCGCCATCGTTCAGCGCGAGATGGTCGAGAAGAAGAAGTGGCTCACGCCTGAGCAGTTCCTCGAGGACTGGGCCGTGGCGCAAGTGATGCCGGGGCCCAACGTGATCAACCTCGCGCTGATGATCGGCGACCGCTACTTCGGGCTGCGTGGCGCGCTCGCTGCGGTGGCGGGCATGCTGACCATTCCGCTGGTGGTGATCCTCGCGCTGGCCGTGCTCTACGCGCACTATGCCGGCAACCCTCAGGTGGCGGCCGCGTTGCGGGGCATGGGGGCGGTGTCGGGCGGGCTCATCGCCGCCACGGGCATCAAGCTGGTGCCGCAATTGCGCAAGCATCCGCTGGGCTTCACGACCTGCCTGGTCTTCATGGCGCTGGTCTTCGTGGCCATCGCGGTGCTGAAGATCCCGCTGGGCTGGGTGCTGCTGGTGGTCGGCGGCGTGGCCGGCATCTGGACCTGGAAGAGGATCGCACCATGACCATCGCCATGCAGTGGCACGACTGGCTGGCTCTCTTCGGGCAATACATGCTGCTGTCGCTGCTGTCGATCAGCGGCGCCATCACCACGGTGCCCGACATGCACCGCTACCTCGTCTCGCAGCACGGGTGGCTCACCGATGCGCAGTTCAGCTCCTCGGTCGCCATCGCGCAGGCGGCGCCCGGGCCCAACGTGCTGTTCGTGGCGCTGATGGGCTGGAACGTGGGACTCAACGCCGGCGGCGGCATCGGCGCGGGGCCTCATGCCTGGCTGCTCGGCCTCTTCGGCCTGATGGTCACGATGCTGGGCATCATGCTGCCGAGCACCACCCTCACCTACTTCGCCACCCGCTGGGGCCACCGCAACCGCACGCGCCGCGAGGTGCGCGCCTTCAAGCAGGGCATGGCGCCCGTGGTGGTGGGCCTGCTGATCGCCACCGGCTGGGTGCTGGCGGCGGGAAACCATGCCGGCAATGCGCCCGCCTGGCACCTGTGGCTGCTGACCGGCGCCGCCGCGCTTATCGTCTGGCGCACTCGCATCCACCTGCTCTGGCTGCTCGGGGCCGGCGCGGTGCTGGGCGCCACGGGCTTCGTCTGATCCCTCTCATTCCATCAACCAGGAACACATCGACATGTCGCAATTTCGCCCGCTCGGCCGCTCCGGCCTCCAGGTTTCCCCGCTCGCCTTCGGCGGCAACGTGTTCGGCTGGACCGTCGACGAGGCGGCCTCGTTCAAGCTGCTCGATGCTTGGCTGGACGCGGGCTTCAACTTCGTCGACACCGCGGACGTCTACTCGGCATGGGTGCCGGGTCACACCGGCGGCGAGTCGGAGACCATCATCGGCAAGTGGCTCAAGCAGAGTGGCAAGCGCAACCGCGTGGTGCTGGCCACCAAGGTCGGCAAGCCGATGGGCGAAGGCAAGGTGGGCCTTGCGCCCAAGTACATCCGCGAAGCCGTCGAGGCCTCGCTCAAGCGCCTGCAGACGGACTACATCGATCTCTACCAGTCGCATGACGACGACGCCAACACCCCGCTGGAAGAATCGCTCGGTGCCTTCGACAAGCTGATCAAGGAAGGCAAGGTGCGCGCCATCGGCGCATCGAACTACACCGCGCCGCGCCTGGCCGAGGCGCTGGACGTGTCGGAGCGCCTGGGCATCGCCCGCTACGAGAGCCTGCAGCCGCTGTACAACCTGTACGACCGCGCCGTGTTCGAGGACGCCCTGGAGCCGCTGTGCGTCAAGCGCGAGGTGGGCGTGATCAACTTCTACGCGCTGGCCGCCGGCTTCCTCACGGGCAAGTACCGCACCGAGGCCGATGCGGCCAAGAGCCCGCGCGGCGCCAACACCACCAAGAAGTACCTCAACGAGCGCGGCCTGCGCATCCTCGACGCGCTCGACAAGGTGGCCCAGCAGTACAACGCCAAGCCGGGCCAGGTCGCCATCGCGTGGCAGATCGCGCGCCCGGGTGTGACGGCGCCCATTGCCAGCGCGACTTCCATCGCGCAGCTCGAGGAGCTCGTGGTCGCGACGCAGCTCAAGCTCGACGCGGGCACCATCGAGATGCTCGACCGCGCCAGCGCCGAAACCGCGAAGCCCGCAGCCTGATGAGCGTGTTCGACTCCATCGCCGCGCCCACGCTGGAGCACTTCGCCGACCTGCGCATCGAGGTGGGCGTGCCGCAGGTGCTGGGCAACGGCCCGCGAGGGCTGCGCCGCGTGGTGCCGATCGTCGGCGGCGAGGCCATAGGCCACGGCTGGCGGGCGCGCGTGCTGCCGGGCGGCAGCGACTTCCAGCTGATCGTGAGCGACACGCTCTCGGAACTCGACGCACGCTACGGCCTGGAGACCGACGCGGGCGACCTGATCTACGTGCACAACAGCGCCATGCGCAGCGCCTCGCCCGAGGTGATGGGCAAGCTGCTGCGCGGCGAGCCGGTCGATCCCTCGCAGGTGTACTTCCGCTGCAGCCCGCGCTTCGAGACCGCGTCGGCCTCCTTGAAGTGGATCAACGAGCGCATGTTCACCGGGGCTGGCGTGCGCCACCCGGCCGAGGTGGTGATGCGCTTCTTCGCGCTGAACTAGCCGTCGACCGGATTCAGCGGCGTCGAAAGGATGCGCTGGTAGAAGGCCACGTCGAGCCAGCGGCCGAACTTGAAGCCGGCCTGTCGCACGGTGCCCGAGTGCTCGAAGCCCAGTCGCTCGTGCAGGGCGATGCTGCCGGCGTTGGCGGCGTCGATGGCGCCGACCATCACATGCACGTCGCGCTTCACCGCCTCCTCGATGATCGCCTCCATCAGCGTGCGGCCCAGCCCGGCGCCGCGATGCGCGCTGTCCACGTAGACCGAGTGCTCCACCGTGTACTTGTAGGCCGGAAAGGCGCGGAAGGTGCCGTAGCTCGCGAAGCCCAGCAGCTTGCCGCTTTCGTCCTCGGCTCCGATCACCGGGAAGCCGTTGGCGCGCTTGGTTGCGAACCACGTGACCATGTTCTCGGGCGTGCGCGGCTTGTAGTCGTAGAGCGCCGTGGAGGTGACGATGGCCTCGTTGAGGATCGCCAGGATTGCGGCGGAGTGGGCTTCTTCGGTGCAGGAGATGAGACGCATGGTGTGGTTCCTCGTTCGGGCCTCGTTGGAATTTCGTTCAATATAGGAGAATAATAATCTCATATGAGAAACGATTCATCCCCTGCCGACGCTTTGGGCCAGAACATCGACATGCTCATCGCCACCCGGCTGCTGGCCCTGCGGCAGGCGCAGGGGCTGAGCCTCGCGGACCTGGCCGAGCGCTCGGGCGTGAGCAAGGCCATGATCTCCAAGGTGGAGCGCGCCCAGAGCAGCCCCACGGCCGTGCTGCTGGGAAAGCTGGCGGCCGGGCTGGGGGTGCCGCTGGCGCAGTTACTGACGGAAGAGAAAGCACAGCCGAAACGGCTGCGCACGCACGCCGAACAGGAGGTCTGGCGCGACCCGCAGGCCGGCTACCTGAGGCGCCAGGTCGCCGAGCGCCAGGCGGGCAGTGGCGTCGAGATGGTCGAGATCGAGCTGCCGCGCTCGGCGCAGGTCGACTATCCGCGCTGGAGCGGCAAGCCGTATCGGCAATGCCTCTGGATGCTCGAAGGCGAATTGCGGGTGGATTACGGCGACGAGCGCTTCGAGCTCGCCCCGGGCGACTGCCTCGACTTCGGCGTCGACCGGCCGCTGGTCTTCAAGGCGCTGGGCCGTAGCGCCTGCCGCTACCTGCTGGTGGCGAGCCCAGAGTAGCTAACTAGCGCGAAAACGTCGTACCCGATGGGTAGGCAAGCTCCCACATGCACATCCGGCGCGCACCGGTGCTGCGGCCGGCAGGGCCCGGAATACTGCAAGGCATCCAGACTTTCGGAGGAACGACGATGTCTTTCGCGCTCTACATGATCGGTTTCCTGATTTTCCTGGCGGGCGTCGCCTGGGGCGCCTCGGTGGCCGGCGTGCCCACGCTCTACATCGGTATCGGCGCGGTGATCCTGCTGGGCATCGGCATCTTCAGCGCGGTGGGCCGCACGCGCGGCAAGGACCCGTCCTGAGTTCACGCCGGCTTCACGCCGGCCGCACAGAGGGTCGCTAACTTCGCAGCGCGCACCGCAAGAGGCGGTGCGCATTGCTTCAAGTCGGCGGCCCCATGCATACATCTCCAAGCTTCTTTTCCCCGCTTCTTCCCTCCGCCTCTTCGGCGGCGCCCGCACCGGCCTCCTCGGCCGGCAGCGGCATCGGCAATATCAAGGTCGACCTGCTCGTCGTCGGCGCGAGCTTCGCGGGACTCGCCTGCGCCCGGGCCGCAGCGCTCGCGGGACTCAGCGTGATGGTGCTGGAAAAGAAGACCGCCGCCGGGGCCAAGCTGCACACCACCGGCATCATCGTCAAGGACGCCGTGGACAGCGTGCCCTGGCTGGCCGAGGTGCCGCCCGCGCTGGTGCGCCGCATCGAGGGCGTGAGGCTCTATGCACCCGACATGCACCACGTCGACCTGCATGCGCCCGGCTACTGGTTCTGGGCCACCGACGCGCCTGCCCTGCTCGACTGGATGGTGGATTCGGCCCGCGCCTGCGGCGTCGACGTGCGGCTGGGTACGCTGTTCGAGCAGGCGTTGTGGCTTGATGGCCGCTGGGAAGTGCCGCTGACTCAAGGCCCCTGCATCACGGCCACCTACCTCGTCGGCGCCGACGGCCCGCACTCGCGCGTCGCCAAGGCACTGGGTCTGTCGCGCAACACGCGCTTCCTCTACGGTGTGGAGCACGAATATCAGGGCGCAAAGATGGAGCCCGATCTGCTGCACTGCTTCATCGACCGCAAGCTGGCGCCCGGTTATATCGGATGGGCGCTCGAAGGCGTGGGCGTGAGCCAGATCGGGCTGGCGCGCCGCGTGGGACACAGCGACGCGGGCGCGCTGAAGCTGGATCCGCTGCTGCGCAAGATCGCGCCGGCGGTCACGCCCGGCGATGCACCGCCGGTCGCGGTGCGCGCGGGAATGATCCCCTGCGGCGGCGTTCTGCCGGTGGTGGCGCGCGAGCGGGCCCTGCTGGTGGGCGACGCGGCGGGCATGGTGTCGCCGGTGACGGCGGGCGGCATCCACACGGCCTTGCTGCATGGCGAGCGTGCCGGAGAGGCAGTCGCGCGCTTCATCCGCGGCGAGGCCGGAGACCCGGCCACGTGGTTCGTTCGCGGCTACCCTGGCTTCAGGCTCAAGCGCGCGCTGCGCTGGGCCTTCGACCACTTCCAGAACGACTGGATGTTCAACCGCCTGCTGGGCACGCCCCAGATGCGGCGCGTGGCGGAACTCGTCTACTTCCACCGCAAGGGTGGAACGCTGCCGAAGGGCTAGGCGCCGCGCTGCCGCATCGCCTCGTAGAGGCACACGCCGCTGGCCACAGAAACGTTGAGGCTCTCGACCGCGCCGGCCATCGGGATGCTCACCAGCTCGTCGCAGGTCTTGCGCGTGAGCTGCCGCATGCCCTCGCCCTCCGCGCCCAGCACCAGCGCCAGCGGCCGCTTGAAGTCGCTCTGGTAGATGGTGCCCGGCGCGTCGTCGCTGGTGCCCACGCACCAGATGTTGCGCTCCTTGAGCTCGTTCAGCGTGCGCGCGAGGTTGGTGACCATGAAGTACGGCACCGTCTCCGCCGCGCCGCTCGCCACCTTGGCGACGGTGGCGTTGATGCCGGCCGCATGGTCCTTGGGGGCGATGACCGCGTGCGCGCCAGCACCGTCGGCCACACGCAGGCAGGCGCCGAGGTTGTGCGGATCGGTCACGCCGTCGAGCACCAGCAGCAGGGGCACGGTGCCGGCCTCTTCGAGGCCTTCGAGCAGTTCGTCGAGGGAGCGGACCTGGGCCACGGGCTCGACCCGCGCCACCACGCCCTGGTGGCCATGGCTGCCGCTGAGCTTGGAAAGCCGCGCACCGTCGGCCTCGATCAGGCGCACACCGGTTTCCTGTGCTCGCGCGAGGAACTGTTTCATGCGCGCATCGCGCCGGCTGGCATCGAACAGGACTTCGAGCACCGATTTCGGCGCGGTCTTGAGGCGCACGCCCACGGCATGGAAGCCGAAGATCACTTTGGGGGAAGACATCCGTGGATTATCCCTGCCCCTCCTGCCCCCTCGCGGCCGCCCCCCGAACGCGTGCTCAGGCGAGCGGCAGGCCGCTGAGCGCTCGGGTGCGCTCGTCGTGCAGTTCCTGCACCGCCAGCGCGCTCGGATGCACCTTCGCGCCGTTGCCCACGCTCTCAAGGTACTGGCAGGCGGCGTGGCCCTCCGCAGCCTTTTCGTAGCGGGCGATCCAGGCGTCGCGCGCGGGCAGCTTGTCGGGCGACACCGGCCACACACCCGGCCGGGGCCGCATGTGGTCGCCGATACCGACGCGCCAGGGCTTGGCGCTCACGCGGGCGCGAAAGCAGTTCTGGTTGCGGCACATCCGCGCGTAGACCTTGTCCACACCCAGCGCATGGAAGCAGTCGGCCACGGCAGTGTCGGAGGGGTTGAACACGTCATGCATCGCCAGCAGCCGGAAACCCGCCGGCGTGCGGTAGATGCGCAGGTTCCAGTCGGGATGCTGCTGCATGAAGCGCGCGATGCGCTCCGCGGCCCGCTTCTCGGGCGCTGGGTTGCCGCTGTGCTCGCCGCGCTTCTTGCGCTGGCCGATGACCCAGGCCACGACGAAAACCACGATGCCCGCGATCAGCCCGCCCAGCCAGGTCTTGGCGGCCCAGCCGCCGACCACGCCCGCGATCAGCGCCGGCACCAGCGCAAAGCCGAATACGCTGCCGCGCAGGGGCTCCTCGAAGTCGATGTCGACGAACAGCACGTCGGGCGTGTTGAGGCAGCGCGCGCCGTAGGTGTTGCGCGTGACGACGGTGTCGCCGTGCCGCTCGACGATTTCCTCGCGGATCGGCACGCCCTCGGCGCCGTTGTAGGCCATCTTGCGCTCGCGGCGCTCGAGATTTTCGCCCTTGTGGGCAATGCGCTCGAAGGCGTCGCGGGTGCGCTGGTCGGCGTGCGCCTGCGCGGCCACGGGGCTCTCGTCGGACCATCCGTAGCGGCGCACGGTGACCTGCTTGCCGGCCACGCGCTCCTGGATGCGGCCTTCGGCCCAGAACTGGGGAACGATCATCGGTTTGTCTTATACCTTTTGTCCGAACAGCAGCCAGACCATGACCGCCGCCAGCAGGATGATCAGCGCCGGCAGCCACTTGTAGCCGGCGCTGTGCACGCGGCCCGGCGCATCCATCGGGCGGCGGGGCATGTGCTGCGTGAGGGGGCCGAAGCCGCCCAGGGTCGGGTCGTCATGGTTGTCGACCAGCCGCTTGGCCGCCGCCAGGCTCAAGCCGGTGGCCTCGCGCGTGAGGCGTATGGCCTCGATCTTGTTGCCCTGCGCCAGCGCCTCGAGGGCGGTGGAAGGCATCGATGCGAAACCGCGGTCCTGTCTTGCCGCCGCCGGCACGCAGCGCCCGCCCGTGCCGTGGCTGTTGTCGTCGTCTCCCGCCTCCTGCCGATCGGCGAAACGATCGACGGCTTCCTTGGCCGACTTGAGGTCCATGCCCGTGCGGTCGCGCACGATCTTGATGGCCTCGATCATCCGGCCCCGCTGCAGCGCCAGGACAGCGTCGGGCGGAAGTTCCTCCATGAACATCTCCTTGAATGTGGCTTGCTATTCATTTAATAGCTTATTGCTCTTGTCAGGCAGGCGCCAGAGCCACTTTTTCATTAAGAGCGACGCGTCCGGCCTCGATGGTGATACGTCGTTCGCAACGCGCCGCGATGCCACGGTCATGGGTGACGAGCACGAGCGTGGTGCCCAGCTCGCGGTTGAGGTCGAACATGAGCTGCATCACCTGCTCGCCGGTGGCGAAGTCGAGGCTGCCGGTGGGCTCGTCGGCCAGCAGCAGCGCAGGCTGCACGACGAAGGCGCGGGCCAGTGCCACGCGCTGCTGCTCGCCGCCCGAGAGCACCTTCGGGTAATGGCCCAGCCGCTGGCCGAGGCCGACGCGGCCGAGCATCTCGGTGGCGGCCTTGCGCGCGTCCTTGCGGTTGGCCAGCTCCAGCGGGAGCATCACGTTCTCCAGCGCGCTCAGGTTGCCAAGCAGCTGGAAGCTCTGGAACACGAAGCCCACGCGCTGCGCGCGAACGGCGGCGCGCTCGTCCTCGTCGATGGCGAAGATGTCCTGCCCTGCGAGCTTCACCGTGCCGCGCGTGGGCGTATCCAGCCCCGCGATGATCGACAGCAGCGTGCTCTTGCCGGAACCCGAGGCGCCGACGATGGCGGCGGTTTCCCGCGCGCCGAGGGTGAAATCGATGTCCTGCAGAATGTCCAGCGTGCCGGTCGAATCGGTGACGGACTTGAAGACATGCTCGACGGCGACAATGGCATCAGACGGGGGTTGGGACATGGAAAGGCTCTGGTTTTGAATCGACGTGACTTTATCTTGACCACCACCGCGCTCGGCAGCGCGGGGATATCGGCTATGTGGACGACCGCGGCGCAGGCCCAGGCGGCGTCTTCCGCCGCTTCCGGCAAGCCGGTGATCCTGGTGCTCGGCGATTCGCTGAGCGCAGAGTACGGCCTCAAGCGCGGCGAAGGCTGGGTACCCTTGCTCGAGAAAAGGCTTGCGCAGCAGAAGGTCGCGGCCACCGTGATCAACGCCAGCATCAGCGGCGACACCAGCTCCGGCGGACGCGCACGCTTCGCGCCGCTGCTCGCGCAGCACAAGCCCAGCCTGGTGGTGCTCGAACTCGGCGCCAACGATGCGCTGCGCGGGCTGCCCCTGTCGGACACCGAAAGCAACCTGATGCAGATCACCAGGGCCGCCCAGGCCGCGGGCGCGAAGGTGCTGATCGTCGGCATCCAGGTGCCGCCCAACTACGGCGGCGACTACACGAGGCGCTTCGAGGCGGTGTTCTCCAAGGTGGCTAGCGCGACCAAGTCGGCGCTCGTGCCCTTCCTGCTCAAGGGCGTGGCGGACGCGCCCGACGCGCTCTCGCTCTTCCAGGCCGACCGCATCCACCCGACGGCGGCCGCGCAGCCGCAGTTGCTCGACAACGTCTGGGCCGAACTGCGCAAGCTCCTGCCCAAGCAATGAAAAAAGCCGCCGCGGGCACGGGCCCGCGGCGGCTTTCTTGATGGATCGGCGAACCTGAAGCGGATCAGCCGTTCTTGGTGGGCAACTCCGGCACCGTGGGCGGATCGTGTTCGAGCGAGGCCACGTCGGTTTCGGGATCTCCAGGCGCCAACCCGTCGCTGCTTGGATTGAGCTTGCGGTTCGCCTTTTCGCGGAGCTTGTCTTCCCTCTTCTTCTTCTTGGCCAGCTCCTTCTGTCGCTTTTCGTAGCCGTAGTTGGGTGTTGCCACTGCTTCTCCTTGAGCCTGGCAGTCGGGCTGACTGCCGTGGCCTACTGTAAGCGATAAAGGTGCAGTCTCAAGGAGGTACCCCATGACGCGCGCAAGGCGGCAAATGCAGGCGACAGGATGCGATTTCTTACATCCGCGCCAGCGCCTGCTGCAGGTCGGCGCGCAGGTCTTCCACGTCTTCGAGGCCGATGGAAAAACGCACGAGCGTGCCCTTGTAAGGCCAGCGCGCCACGCTGGCGTCGCGCATCAGGCCGATGTCGTAGGGCACCACGAGGCTGATCGGGCCGCCCCATGAATAACCAAGGCGGAACAGCTGCAGGCTGTCGCAGAAGCGGTCTACCTGCTCGGTGCTGTAGCGCTCGTCGAAGACCACCGAGAACAGGCCGGCGGCAAGGTTGGTTTCTCCGCACAGCGCACGCCAGTGGGTGTGGCCCGGCGAATCCTCGAGTGCGGGGTGCAGCACCTGTGCGATTTCCTCGCAGCCGTTGAGCCAGCCGGCCAGCTCGCGCGCGGCGCGGTCGTGCGCCGCATAGCGCAGCGCGATGCTGGGCAGCGAGCGCAGCAGCGTCTCGACGTCGCCCACGCCGATGCCGAAGCCCATGCGCATGTGCGTGAGCTTGAGCGCGCGGTGCAGGCGCTCGTCGCGCGTGGTCACGCTGCCCATGAGCACGTCGCCGCCGCCGCTGGGGTACTTGGTGAGCGCGTGCACCGAGATGTCGACGCCCTGGCCGCTGCCGTTGAAATCGAAGGGAGCGAAGGCCAGGCCCGCGCCCCAGGTATTGTCGAGCGCGGTCATCACGCCGCGCGCACGGCAGACGTTGACCAGCGCGGGCAGATCGGGGAACTCCATGGTCACCGAGCCTGCCGCCTCCACCCACACCAGCCGCGTGCGATCCGACAGCTTGGCCGCGAGGTCGGCCGGGTTCATCGCGTCGTACAGGCGATGGGTGATGCCGAAGTTCGCCAGCTCGCCGGTGGCCAGCGCCTTGTTCGGGCCATAGGCGTTGTCGGGGATCAGCACCTCGTCGCCGGTCTTCAGGAAGGCGAACGAGACCAGCGAGATGGCCGCCAGCCCGCTGGGCACCAGCAGGCATTCGGTGCCGCCTTCCAGCGTGGCCAGGCGCTCCTCCAGCGTGAATGTGGTGGGCGTGCCGTGCAGGCCGTAGGTGTAGCCAGCCTTGGTGCGCCAGTCGCGCGCGCGCATGGCGGCCACGTCGGCGAAGAACACGGTCGACGCCTTGAACACGCCGGGCTGCGGCGCGGCGAAGGTTGCGGGCGGAACGTAGGGATGGTGGATCAGGGTCGTGGAAGGCTTGCTCATGTGCAGATGCTAGTGGATCGAATCCAGGGCCCGCCCCGGGCGGGTTCTTCGAACGACGCGGACATCGCCCTGCGGGCCCGGATTTGCGCATGCTCCGGGCCCTTGCCAGAATCCGGCAACCAACCTGGAACCTGCGAATGATCCTGACAGGCGGCTGCTTCTGCGGCGCATTGAGATTCGAGATCGACGGGCCGATGCGGATGCGCGGGCTCTGCCTTTGCCGGACCTGCCAGAAGGTCTCGGGCGGCGCTGGCAACCTGTTCATCGGCCTGGAGGCGGATGCCTTCCGCTACACCCGCGGCGAGCCGCGCAGGTTCAGCCGTGCGGAAACAGCCGATGCGCCGGAGCGAGAGTTCTGCGCCGAATGCGGCGTGCATGTCGCCTCGCGTTCGCCCAAGGCGCCAGGCGGCCTGATCGTGAAGGTGGGAACGCTGGACGACCCAGCCGTCTTCGAGGGTCCGGACATGGTGTTCTGGGCGCAGGAGAAGCACGGCTTTCATCTCCTGCCCGAGCACGCCGCCATCTTCGAACGGCTACCGGGCCGATAGCGCAGCAGTCGACAACCCGCGGCCCGACCCGGCATGCAGCTGACACGCCTCCCCTCCCCCCGTCTGCGGCCTTTCGTGCGGCTGATGTGGGCTTCCGCGCCTGCGGGCAAGCCCGCCGAACGCCCGGGTGCACGCGAGCATGTGCTGCCGACGGGCGGCATGCACCTCGTGTTCCGGCTCGGCGGGCCTGCGCTGCGCCTTTTCAGGAGCGGAGCCGATGCGGATGGCTTCACCGTCGGCCACGCGATGGTGGGCGGTGCCCGCTCCGTTTTCTTTGTGCGCGACGTGTCGGTCCAGACGCGTTCGGTCGGCGCGATGCTGCTGCCGGGCGCGGCGCAGGCACTGCTCGGAGCCCCCGAGGATGCATTGGCCGAATGCCACACGCCGCTCGACGCGCTCTGGGGGCCGGACGCGGGATTCGCGCTCGAACAGATCCACGGCGCGCACTCGCTCGCGCACCAGTTGGCGATCCTCGAAGCCCTGCTGAGCGCACGCCTGGCCGCCCGCGTCGCGCACGGCCTTCACCCCGCGGTCGCGCAGGCACTGGCGAGCCTGTACAGCGCCGATGACGACGGGCAGGCCATTGCCATCCGCGAACTGGTGAAGCAAAGCGGCTACAGCCACCGCCGCTTCATCGAGCTGTTCCGCGGCATGACCGGCATCGCGCCCAAGCAGTACGCGCGCATGCTGCGTTTCGATCGCGTGCTGGGGCAGTTCGTGATGGATCCGACACGGACCTGGGTCGATCTGGCACTGGAAGCCGGCTACAGCGACCAGGCCCACTTCAACCGAGAGTTCCTCTCGATCGCCGGCATGTCGCCGCAGGCCTACCGGCGCGCGGCACCTGCATCTTCACGGCATGTGGAGGTCTGACCGGGCTGCGCGCCGGCAAGGTCAAATTCGTTCAAGACCCGAAGCGTCGCGAGTTCCAGAATTGCGCCCATCTCAACCTGAAGGGACAACAAGGCCATGGCCATCCACGAACTGTTTCCGTACCTCTGCGTCCACGACGCCAAGGCAGCCATCGAGTTCTATTGCAAGGTCTTCGAGGTGAAGGAGATCTTCCGGCTGACCGAGCCGAGCGGCCGCATCGGCCATGCCGAGCTGGACTTCCACAACGGAGCGATCCTGATGATCTCGGAGGAATTCGCCGAGTTCGGCATCCTCAGCGCGAAGACGCTGGGCAATACCGCCGTCTCGCTTCACCTGCACGTGGACGATGCCGACGCGGTGGTGGCGCGCGCGATCGCTGCAGGCGCCACGCTCGACATGGCACCGCAGGACCAGTTCTATGGGGAACGCTCCGGCGTCTTCCATGACCCCTTCGGCCATCGCTGGAACGTGGGGCACAGCATCGAGAAGCTGACGCCGGAAGAAATGCAGCGGCGCTACACCGCGATGTTCACCGACGCCGCATAGGCCGGCGCCGGCGGGGTCAGGTCAGACCGACCACTTCTCGATCAGCTTCTCGGCGCCGAGCGAGTCGTAGCCCTCGAAGGGCTGGTGAATCCAGGGGTTGGTCGCCAGGTACTCGACCGAATAGTCGGGCGTGAAGGTCGACAGCGCCTTGGTCCAGATCACGGCGCTGCGCAGCTCGGTGATCGGCTTGTAGTTGTTGCGCAGCATGTCCATCACCGCGTGCAGCGTGTGGCCCGAGTCCGCCAGGTCGTCCACCAGCAGCACCTTGCCTGCGATCTCGCCCTTGGGCGTGGTGATGTAGCGGGCGATGTCGAGGTGGCCCTGCACCGTGCCGGCGTCGGCGCGGTACGAGCTGGTCGACATGATCGCCAGCGGCTTGTCGAAGATGCGCGAGAGCACGTCGCCGGGGCGCATGCCGCCGCGCGCCAGGCACAGGATGGTGTCGAACTGCCAGCCCGACTGGTGCACCTTGATCGCGAGCTTCTCGATCAGGTTGTGGTACTCGTCGTAGCTGACGTAGAGATGCTTGCCGTCTTCGGTCAACATGGGGTTTTCTTTTCCTCTCTCTTTGTTCAGTCGGCCAGGTAGGGGTGACGCATCATGATGGTGTGGTCGCGGTCGGGGCTCGTCGACACCATATGGATCGGCACGCCGGTGACCTGCTCGATGCGCTGCAGGTAGAGGCGCGCGTTGATCGGCAGCTTGTCGTACTGGGTGACGCCCACGGTGCTTTCGCTCCAGCCTTCGAGGGTTTCATAGATCGGCGTGCAGCGCTCGATCTCGTCCGCGCCCATGGGCAGGATGTCGGTGGTTTCGCCGTCGAGTTCGTAGCCGGTGCACAGCTCCAGCTTCTCGAGGCCGTCGAGCACGTCGAGCTTGGTGATGCACAGGCCCGACAGGCCGTTGACCTGCGCCGAGCGCTTGAGCAGCGCGGCGTCGAACCAGCCGCAACGGCGGCTGCGGCCGGTGGTCACGCCCTTTTCGGCGCCCACGGTGCTCATGTGGTAGCCGGGGGTGCCGGGAGTGGCCCAGTCGAGTTCGGTGGGGAAGGGTCCGCCGCCGACGCGCGTGCAGTAGGCCTTGGTGATGCCCAGGATGTAGTGCAGCATGCCCGGGCCAACGCCCGAACCCGCGGCGGCGTTGCCGGCCACGCAGTTGCTGGAGGTGACGTACGGATAGGTGCCGTGGTCGACGTCGAGCAGCGTGCCCTGGGCGCCTTCGAACAGCAGGTTGGCGCCGTCGCGGTTGGCGTCGTTCAGCTCGCGCGAGACGTCGGCCATCATGGGCTTGAGCAGCTCGGCGTGCTTCATCGCCTCGTTGAAGACTTCGTCGAAGTCGATGGCCGGCGCGCCCAGCACCTGGGTCAGCACGTGGTTGTGCAGCTCGAGCAGCACGCGCAGCTTGGCGGCGAAACGCTCGGGGTGCTTCAGGTCCTGCACGCGCAGCGCTCGGCGCGCGATCTTGTCTTCGTAGGCCGGGCCGATGCCGCGACCGGTGGTGCCGATCTTCTCGATGCCGCCCTTTTCGCGGTAGGCCTCGCGCGCGATGTCCAGCGCGGCGTGGAACGGCAGGATCAGCGGGCAGGCCTCGCTGATGCGCAGGCGCGAACGCACCTCGACGCCAGCCTTTTCAAGCCCTTCGATTTCCTCGAACAGCTTGGCGGCCGACAGCACCACGCCGTTGCCGATGTAGCACTTGACGCCGGGGCGCATGATGCCGCTCGGGATCAGGTGCAACGCGGTTTTCACACCGTTGATGACCAGCGTGTGGCCCGCGTTGTGGCCGCCCTGGAAGCGGACAACGCCCTGGGCGCTTTCCGTCAGCCAGTCGACCAGCTTGCCTTTGCCCTCGTCGCCCCACTGGGTGCCGACGACGACCACGTTTCTTCCGGTGGTTACGCTCATGCTCGTTCCATTACTTCAAAAAATCAGATCGCTCGGACACTCCACTGGCCGGCCTGCTCTACAAGCTCGCGGTCGCAGTGGAATTCATCGATTTCGCTGCCATGGCCCGGCAGCACGCAGACTACCGTTTCACCGGACTTGCGCAATTGGGCAATGGCCTGACGCAGGCCGGCCGCGTCGCTCCAGGGCGCGCGGATGGCGGCGCGCAGCGGGCGGGCCGGCAGCACGCCGACCAGTTCGCGCACGTCGAGGCTGAAGCCGACGGCCGGACGGTTGCGGCCGAACACGGCGCCCACTTCGTCGTAGCGGCCGCCGCGCACCAGCGAGTCGGCCGCGCCGGGCACGTAGATGCCGAAGCGCATGCCGCTGTAGTAGGCGTAGCCGCGCAGGTCGGCCAGGTCGAAGCTGATCTGGCGGCCGGCCACGCCCTTCAGGCCGGCGGCAAGCTGCTTCAGGTCGGCCAGCGCAGCGCCGACCGCCGGCGTGCCCTTCAGGGCCTTGGCGGCTTCGTCGAGCACCGCCTCGTCGCCGTAGAGCTGGATCAGTGCGCGCAGGCCGTCGCGCGAGGCAGCGGGGAAGTTCTTGGTGAGCGATTCGAGCTCGCTCGCGTCCTTGGCGGCCAGCGCGGCGTGCACCTGGGCCAGGGTGGCGCCATCGACCGGCACGCCGGCGAACAGGGCGCGCACGATGCGGGCATCGGCCAGGTCGACGATCACGCCCTCGCGCAGGCCGGCGGCATCGAGGCAGTCGAGCGCCAGCAGGAGGGTTTCGGTGTCGGCCTCGAGGCCGGCATGGCCGTAGATCTCGGCGCCGAACTGCAGGGGCTCGCGGGTCGCATGCGGGCGGTCGGGCCGGGTGTGGAGCACCGGGCCGCAGTAGCACAGGCGGGCCACGCCGTCGCGGTTCAGCAGGTGGGCATCGATGCGCGCCACCTGGGGGGTGGTGTCGGCACGAAGGCCCATGCTGCGGCCGGAAAGCTGGTCGACGAGCTTGAAAGTCTGGAGGTCGAGCGCCTCGCCGGTGCCGGAGAGCAGCGACTCGAGATGCTCGAGCAGCGGCGGCATCACCAGCTCGTAGCCGTAGCCACGGGCGGTATCGAGCAGCTGACGTCGAAGTTCTTCGATGTGGCGCGCCTCGGAGGGCAGCACATCGGCAATGTGATCCGGGAGGACCCAGGCGGACATGGGGATCGGGGGCGTGGTTAAAACGGGATTCTACCGGCTGCGGACGCCGGGTCCCGCGCTGGCGTCAATTGACGGGCCGGCCTAGCCCAGGATCCAGAGCAGAACCAGGCCCAGCAGGATGCTACAAAGCCCGAAGAAACGGAGCTGGCCGTCGCGCAGCTGCATCAGCTGCCCGAAGCCGCGCCGCCACCCTCCCGGTGATACGAAAGGCAGGATGCCTTCGATCACCAGGACGAGCGCGAGCGCGCTCCAGAAAGTGTCGGCGCTCACGGCTCCTGAAGACGGCTGCAGCCGAAAGCAATCAACGGCGAGGTGCGTTGGTGGTCGAGCCCGAGCCGTGCATGGCACGGAAGAAGTCCGACGACGGATCGAGCACCATCACGTCGCTCTTCTTGTTGAAGCTCTGCTTGTAGGCCTCGAGGCTGCGGTAGAACTGCGCGAACTGCGGGTCGCGGCCGAAGGCTTCGCTGTAGGCGGAGGCAGCCTGGGCATCGCCCTCGCCCTTGATCTTCTGGGCGTCGCGGTAGGCATTCGCCACGATCACTTCGCGCTGGCGGTCGGCGTCGGCGCGGATCTTTTCACCCTCGGCCGTACCGGTGGAACGCAGCTCGTTGGCCACGCGCTTGCGCTCGGCTTCCATGCGGCGGTAGACCGATTCGGTGATGGCTTCCACGTAGTCGACACGGGTGATGCGCACGTCCACCACGTCCACGCCCCAGGGCTTGGCGCCCTTGACCACCGACAGCACCTCGCGCTGCACGTCGGCCATCAGGGCCTCGCGGCGCACCGAGATCAGGTCGCGCACCGTGCGCTTGTTGATGTTTTCCTGGAACGCGTTGCGGACCACGCGGTTGAGCTGCATGGCACCGGCGTTCTCGTCGAGGCCGACGTTGCGGATGTAGGCCTGCGGGTCGCTGATGCGCCAGCGCACGTACCAGTCGATCACCACGCGCTGCTTCTCGGCGGTGAGCATCGGCTCGGTGTCCACGCTGGAGAGCGTCAGGAGGCGCTTGTCGATGTACGACACGTTCTGGAACGGCGGCGGCAGCTTGAAGTTGAGGCCGGGCTCGGTGATGACCTGCTTGATCTGGCCGAGTGCGTAGACCACGCCGAACTGCCGCTGGTCGACCACGAAGAGGGTCGAGCTTGCCAGCACGAGCAGCACGAGGATCGAGGTAGCGATGAATCCGATTCTGTTCATGTTCTTCCGGGCCTTTCTCAACGCACGTCGCGGTCACGCGAGCGGCCATCGCGGCCGCGCACGTCGGTCGTGGCAGGGGCCACCGGGATCACCGAGGATTGCGCTGGCGCGGTGCCGGCGACGCTGGGGCTGGCGGCATCGACCGGCATGGCCGCGTTGCCGCTTCCGCTGAGCTGCATGAGCTTGTCGAGCGGCAGGTACAGCAGGTTCGAGCCCTGCTTGCTGTCGACCAGCACCTTGGTCGTGCTGGCGTAGATCTGCTGCATGGCGTCGGTGTACATGCGGTCGCGCGTCACCTGCGGGGCCTTCTGGTACTCCGAAAGCACCGCGGTGAAGCGGCCTGCATCACCCTGGGCCTGCGCCACGATCCGTGCCTTGTAGGCCTCGGACTCTTCCTTCAGGCGCGAGGCCGTACCGGTGGCGAGAGGCACCACGTTGTTGGCGTAGGCCTGCGCATCGTTCTTGGTGCGCTCGCGTTCCTGGCCGGCCTTGAGCACGTCGTCGAATGCGGCCTGCACCTGCTCGGGCGGACGCACGCCACCCTGCTGCAGGTTGATGCCGACGACTTCGACGCCGATCTTGTAGCGGTCGAGAATGGTCTGCATCAGCGCGCGCACGCGCGGCGCGATCTGGTCGCGCTCCTCGGCGAGCGCGGCGTCCATCTTCATCTTGCCGACCACCTCGCGCACGGAGGTCTCTGCCACCTGCACGACGGTGTCGGCGGGCGACTTGCTCTCGTAGAGCCACGCGCGCGGATCGCTCAGGCGGTACTGCACCGCGAACTTGATCTCGACGATGTTCTCGTCTTCCGTCAGCATGGCCGATTCGCGCAGGCCGGTGGAGCGCACGATGGCGTCGCGGCCCACGTCGGCCGAGCGGATCTGCGTGGTCACCACGACTTCGTGGCGCTGGATGGGGTACGGCAGGCGCCAGTTGAAGCCTGCGCCGACGGTGCTCTTGTACTTGCCGAACTGCGTGATGACGGCCTGTTGGCCTTCGTTCACGATGAAGAAGCCGGTGCCGAGCCAGATCAGGACGGCCACCGCGGCCACGAGGCCGATGCCGAAGCCCGCGTTCTTCATGTCGGGCTTGTAGCCGTTGCCACCCCCGCCGCCGCCGCCGTTGGGACGGTTGCCGCCGCCCTTGCCGCCGAAGAAGCCGCCGAGCTTGCGGTTGAGGTCGCGCCAGAGTTCGTCGAGGTCGGGCGGACCCTGGTTGGGGCCTTGCCCGCGGGGACGGTTGTCATTGCTGTTGTTGCCTTGGGGCGGGGGTGTGGGACCGCCGGGGGGATTGGCATCGGGGGGACGGTTGCCGGCCGGGCGGTCGCCGTTGGAGGACGACGGCTCGTCGCCGCGACCCCATCGGCCGTCGTTCAGGTTGAACATGCCCAGAAACCCTCTCCGCGCTGGCTTTGAATTCATTCGCTTCGTTCTCTTGTCAGTGGCGGGATTGTGCCCAATCCATCGGTGGCATCGTGCAATTCAGCGTCTGCCGCAGGGGTCATCGTATCGGCTGCGGAGCCCGACTGCCGGGCGAGCTCGGCACGCAGCAGCGGCACGCCCTCGCCCGTCCTGGCGCTGAGGAAGATACGGGGGACCTGCACGCCGTCGATTTCCATCTCGTCCTGCAGATGCAGCGGATGCTGCGTGCTTTCAAGAGCATCGAGCTTGTTGAAGACCAAGAGCTGCGGCACGGTGTCCGCGCCGATCTCGTGCAATACCGACTGCACCTCGGTCATCTGCTCGGGATAGTGCGGGTTGGAGGCATCGATCACGTGCAGCAGCAGGTCGGCATCGACCGCCTCCTGCAGCGTGGCCTTGAAGGCATCGACCAGTCCGTGCGGCAGGTCGCGGATGAAACCCACGGTGTCGGAGATCGACACCTGCCGCCGCGCGTCGCCCAGGTAGAGGTGGCGCGTGGTGGTGTCGAGGGTGGCGAACAGCTGGTCGGCCGCATAGGCACGCGCCTTGACCAGCGAATTGAAAAGCGACGACTTGCCCGCGTTGGTATAGCCCACGAGCGAGATGTTGAAGGTGTCGCGGCGTTCGCGCTGCCGGCGCTGCGTGCCGCGCTGCTTCTGCACCTTGGCGAGGCGCTCGCGCGTGCGCTTGATCGACTCGCTGATCATCCGGCGGTCGAGCTCGATCTGCTTTTCGCCCGGGCCGCCGCGCACGCCCGCACCGCCGGTCTGGCGCTCCAGGTGAGACCAGCGGCGCACCAGGCGCGTGCTGAGGTACTGCAGGCGAGCGAGCTCGACCTGCAGCTTGCCTTCGTGCGAACGCGCGCGCTGGGCGAAGATCTCGAGAATGAGGAAAGTCCGGTCGTAGACCGCGACATCGAGCTGGCGCTCGAGGTTGCGCTGCTGCGCGGGGCTCAGCGCCTGGTCGAAGATGACCTCGCTCGCCCTGTGCAGGGCAGCCAGCTCCTTGATTTCTTCGGCCTTGCCGCTGCCAACGAACAATGCCGCATCGGGCGCCTTGCGTTTGCACGCGAGGCGGGCGACGGGTGTGAGGCCCGCGGTCTGCGCGAGCAGGCCGAGTTCCTCGAGTTCGCTGTCGAAATGGGGCAGCCCGAAATCGACGCCGACGAGAACGGCGGCGCCTTCCTGGCGGGGAATCAGTTCAGACAAGCGGGATCAGAAATTGGGAAAAAGCGCGGCAGCGGAGGCTGCCGCGCTCCGCGCGATCAGGCTGCGGCGTCGTCGTTCTCGGTAGCCGAGAAGTTGACGGCACGGCCTGGCACGATGGTGGAAATGGCGTGCTTGTAGACCATTTGCGTAACCGTGTTGCGAAGCAGCACGACGTACTGGTCGAAAGACTCGATCTGTCCTTGCAGCTTGATGCCGTTCACCAGATAAATGGAGACCGGCACATGCTCGCGACGCAAGGTGTTCAGAAACGGGTCTTGTAGAAGTTGCCCTTTATTGCTCACGATATTCTCCGTGTTCAAGAGTAGTTGTTGGAGGAGATGACCTTAACACAGGGTTTCCGCGCCGCAGCAATCGTGCCTAAAAGCCTTTGAAAAATAACGTCTCTCAAAAGCCGGAACTTCAACCCCAGTCGGGACTCAACGGCGGCCATCCGCCGCCAAACATGGTTCAGTCGTCCTTGTCGACGAAGGGATTGTGGGAGCTCTTGAACTCGATGCGCAAGGGGGTACCCACAAGATCGAACTCCTTGCGGAAGCGCCCCTCGAGAAAGCGCTTGTAAGCATCGGTCACATGTTCGAGCGAATTCCCGTGGATCACGATCACGGGCGGATTCATGCCTCCCTGGTGCGCATAACGCAGCTTGGGACGGAACATGCCACCGCGCTTGGGCGCCTGGAACTGCACCGCCTCCAGCAGCAGCCGGGTCAGCACCGGCGTCGACATCTTGCGCGTGGCCGACTTGTGGGCCTGCGCGATTGCCTGCCACACCGGGCCCAGGCCCTGGCGCTTGATGGCCGAAATGAAATGCAGCGCCGCGAACTTCAGGAACGGCAGCCGGGTCTCGATCTGCCGCTGGATCTGCTCTCGCTGGTAGCTGTCGACCGCATCCCATTTGTTGATGGCGATAACCACCGCGCGGCCGCTTTCGAGGATGTAGCCGGCGATGTGCGCGTCCTGGTCGGTCACGCCCTGCGTCGCGTCGAGCAGCAGCAGCACGACATTGGCCGATTCGATGGCCTGCAGCGTCTTGACCACCGAGAACTTCTCGATCGCCTCGAACACCCTGCCCTTGCGGCGCAGGCCGGCCGTGTCGATCAGCTCGAAGCGCTGGCCGTTCCGCTCGAAGGGCACCGAGATGGCATCGCGCGTGGTGCCCGGCATGTCGAAGGCCACCAGGCGCTCTTCGCCCAGCCAGGTGTTGATCAGCGTCGACTTGCCCACGTTGGGGCGCCCCGCCACAGCCAGCTTGATCGGCTTGTTGACGTCGTCCTCTTCCTCCTCGTCGTCGGGATCGGGAAGATTCAGCGGCGCAAGCGCCAGTTCGACGAGGCCGCGCATGCCTTGCCCGTGCGCCGCGGACACACCGTGCACCTCGCCCAGGCCGAGCTCGTAGAAGTCGACCAGCTTGGTGCCGTCGTGCATGCCTTCGGCCTTGTTGGCCACCAGCAGGCAGGGCTTGCCGATGCGGCGCAGCTCGTTGGCGATGTCGTGGTCCTGCGCGGAAAGCCCTTCGCGCGCATCGACCACGAAGATCACGACGTCGGCCTCGGCCACGGCCTGCCGCGTCTGCTTGGCCATCTCCTTGTAGATGCCGCTGCCCGCGTCGGGCTCGAAGCCGCCGGTGTCGATGACGATGAACTCTCGCTTGCCCAGGCGGCCGTTGCCGTAATGGCGGTCGCGCGTAAGGCCCGCGAAGTCGGCGACGATGGCGTCGCGCGTCTGCGTCAGCCGGTTGAAGAGGGTCGACTTGCCGACATTCGGCCGCCCGACCAGGGCCACGACCGGCTTCATGGCCGGCCTTTCGAGGGCGCGGTTTTCATGATCGGGCCTTGGAAAGAGAGAAGAGAGAAAGAAAAAGGAAGAGCGTTATTCGGGACGATAGCCAAACACGCCGCCCTTGGCCGTCACCACGACCACCGTGTTGCCGGCCAGGACTGGTGCAACGGTGATGGCCGAGCCGTCCGGCGTGATGCGGTTGAGCAGTGCGCCGTCTTCACGCGACACGAAATGCAGCGTGCCGGTGTTCTCGCCAATGATGAGCGAGCGGCCAACGGCCAGCGGCGAGGTCAGCACGCGGTTCTTGAAGCGGGACATCTGCCAGGCGCGCTCGCCATCGGCGCGGCGCCAGGCCACGACGCTGCCGTCGGACTCGGTGCCATAGACGAAGCTCTCGTTGCCGCTGACGCCGTCGGCGCCCGAGGCGGGCTTGCTCCAGACCAGCGAACCGCGAACGGTCTCGACGCAGCCGACGCTGGCGTAGTAGGCACGCGCGCAGATCGTGTCGCCGTAGCGGCTCACGCTGCCGGTCAGGTCGACCAGGCGTTCCACGTCGTTGGTGCCGCGCGGCGCCGCAATGGGCGATTCCCAGCGCGAAGTGCCGTTGGCGGGGTTGATGCCCACCAGCCGGCCGCCGATGCCGGCCACCAGCGTGTCGCCCACGGCGAGGAGCACGCCCGACTTGCGCAGCACGAGGTTCTCGCCCGCGCGCTGCTGGATCCACAGGCGGCGGCCGCTCTGGCCGTCCCATGCGCTGATGCTGCGGTCAGCGGTCTGCACGAACACGCGACGCCCTGCCACCAGCGGCGCGGTGAAGGCCTGGGCCGACAGCTTCTGCTTCCACAGCACCTTGCCGTTCTCGATGGCGACCAGTTCGTTGCCGGTGGTGACGACTGCCGCCACCGAGCCATCGCTGCCGACACCTGCCGCGAGCGGGGCGCCGGCGCTGGCGCGCCAGACTTCACGGCCGGCGCGCGCGTCGATGGCAACCACCGTGCCGTCGCTGCCGGCCACGGTGATCGTGTCGCCGCTGACGTCGGTGGTCAGCGGGAACTGCACTTCGGGAATACGCACGGTCCAGGCCTGGCGCACGCCGACCAGGGCCGGGTTGGCCGGGAGTTCATCCGGCTTCGGCTTGGACGAGCCCGAGCAGGCGGCAAGAAACACTACCAAAACGAGAGCTGATCCCGCACGCAGGGCGGACGATTCAGGCATGAGGCGCTTGAAATTCATGATGCGGTCAGGGGGTCTTGGGGGCTGCGGGAGTGACGGTGACTACGGGAGCCAGGCTCTTGGGGTCGACGCCGACCGCATTGAGCTTGATCTCCACCAGGCGGCGGTAGTCGGAGGTGGGGCCGAGGCCGGTCCAGGCCTTGCGGTATTCGGTCTGCGCCTCGGCGCGCTTGCCCTGGGCCAGGTAGATGTCGCCCTTGCGGTCGGCCACCAGCGGCTCGAATTCCTTGGGCACGCTGCCGTCGAGCTGCTTGAGGGCGTCGTCATAGGACTTGCCGTCGAGCAGCTCGCCCGCCAGCCTCAGCCGTGCGACGGCCTTGTAACCGGGGTCGATGGCGTTCTGAGCCACCCATTCGAGCTCGGCGCGCGAACCCGCGGCATTGCCCTTCTCGTACAGCGTCCTGGCGACCAGCAGGCCTGCCTGCTGCGCGTAGGTGGTGCCCGCGAAGCGCTTCTTCATGTCGTCGAGCACGAGCGCGATGCGCGCCGGGTCGCCCGCCTGCGTCGTCTTCTCGATTTCGTCGTAGAGCGACGAAGCCTGCGCCGCCTTGTTGCGGCCATACCATTGCCAGCCGTTCCAGGCCACGAAGGCGCCGGCAACGAGCAGCACGACCGAGGTGATCAGGGTGCCGTAGGTGTTCCAGAAATGCTTGAGCTGGTCGAGCTGTTCCTGTTCTTCGAGGTCGAGATGGGTTGCCATGCGTGTCAGGTATTGGGAGCCGGCGATTGTAGGGTGGCGGCCAAATCGTTAATCATGTAAGCCGGAACTCGAGACCATTTGCCTCCGAGTTGGCGTAGTGGCTTGATAGTCACTTCACCGCCCCTCAACTCAGCAGAGCCAAAAACGAGGGCATAGGTTGCACCACTCGCCTCAGCCTTTTTCATTTGCGCCTTTTCACTGCTCAGACCTGCAGCCGTATTTGCATGCATCTGCACGCTGATACCCAGCTCGCGTAACTCCTGCAAAGTACGCAAGACCAAGGGCATCGATGCGGCGTCAGGCACTACGGCATATGCATCCAGAGCGGGCAAGGAAACACTTGCCCCCTGCTCTTTCAGGAGATCGAGCACGCGCTCAACCCCCATCGCCCAGCCTACGGCCGGCGCCGGCTTACCGCCAATTTGCGTGATCAGATCGTCGTAACGGCCACCGGCACACACCGTGCCCTGCGAACCAAGCCGGTCGGTCACGAACTCGAAAACCGTCAGGTTGTAGTAGTCGAGCCCACGCACCAATCGAGGATTGATCGTGAATGCAATGTCATTGGCCTTGAGGATGGCTTGCAACCCCTCGAAGTGAGCCAGAGATTCCGCACCAAGGAAATCGATCAGCTTCGGCGCCGACTCGACCACCTCTTTCATCGCCGGATTCTTCGTGTCGAGAATGCGCAGCGGATTGCTGTGCAGGCGACGCTTGCCGTCCTCGTCGAGCTTGTCGGCATGCTGCTCGAAGTGGGCGATGAGCTGGGCGCGGTGCTGCGCACGCTCGGTCGGCTGGCCCAGGCTGTTGAGCTCGAGACGGACATCGGCCAGGCCGATGGCTTTCCACAAGGCATTGGCCAGCAGTATCAACTCGGCGTCCACATCGGGGCCTGCAAAGCCCAGCGCTTCAGCTCCGATCTGGTGAAACTGCCGGAACCGTCCGCGCTGCACATTCTCACGACGGAACATGGGACCGGTGTACCAAAGCCGCTTGGGGCCTTCGTACAGCATGTTGTGCTCGATCACCGCGCGCACCAGCCCCGCGGTGTTTTCGGGGCGCATGGTCAGATGCTCGAACTTGCCGTTCTTGTCCGCACGATCCTCGAAGGAGTACATCTCCTTCTCGACGATGTCGGTCACCTCGCCGATGCCGCGCACAAAGAGCGCCGTGCGCTCGAGGATCGGCGTGCGGACGTTGCGGTACGCATAACGCCCCATCAGGTCGCGCACGGTGGCCTCGAGCCACTCCCAGCGCGCCGATTCGGGCGGCAATATGTCGTTCATGCCTTTGACGGCATTCAGTTTTTCAGCCATGAGTCTGCGGAGATGTCAGGCCGCGACAGCGTGTTCGCCGCCGAAGCGCTTTTCGATGTAGTTTTCGACGAGCTGGTGGAACTCGTTGGCGATATTGTCGCCGCGCAGCGTGAGCGCCTTTTCGCCGTCGATGAAGACGGGCGCCGCGGGCGCCTCGCCGTTGCCGGGCAGGCTGATGCCGATGTCGGCGTGCTTGCTCTCGCCGGGGCCGTTGACGATGCAACCCATGACGGCCACCTTCAGCGTTTCCACGCCCGGGTACTTCTTGCGCCAGACCGGCATCTGCATGCGCAGGTAGTCGTCGATCTGCTTGGCCAGCTCCTGGAAGGTGGTGCTGGTGGTGCGGCCGCAACCCGGGCAGGCGGTGACGCTCGGCACGAACACGCGCAGGCCCAGCGCCTGCAGGATCTCGGAGGCGATCACCACTTCCTGCGTGCGCGACTCGCCCGGCTGCGGTGTGAGCGACACGCGAATCGTGTCGCCGATGCCTTCCTGCAGCAGGATCGACAGCGCTGCGGCCGATGCCACGGTGCCCTTGGTGCCCATGCCGGCTTCGGTAAGGCCCAGGTGCAACGGATAGTCGCAGCGGCGGGCCAGTTCGCGGTAGACCGAGATCAGGTCCTGCACGCCGCTCACCTTGCACGACAGGATGATCTGGTTGCCGTTCATGCCCATCGACTCGGCCAGCTTCGCGGACTCGATGGCCGAGGTGATCAGCGCCTCGTACATCACCTGCTTGGCGTCCCAGGGCTCGGCACGCTGGCTGTTGGTGTCCATCAGGCTGGCGAGCAGTTCCTGGTCGAGGCTGCCCCAATTGACCCCGATGCGCACGGGCTTGTTCCAGCGCATGGCCGCGTCGATCATCTGGCCGAACTGCTTGTCCTTCTTGTCGCCCTTGCCCACGTTGCCGGGGTTGATGCGGTACTTGCTCAGCGCCTCGGCGCAGGCCGGATAGTCGGTCAGCAGGCGGTGGCCGTTGTAGTGGAAGTCGCCGACCAGCGGCACGTCGATGCCCATGCGGTCGAGCTGCTCGCGGATGTAGGGCACCTGCGCGGCAGCCTCGGGCGTGTTGACCGTGATGCGGACCATCTCGGAACCGGCCAGGGCCAGCTCCTTCACCTGGATCGCCGTGCCGATGGCATCGACGGTGTCGGTGTTGGTCATGGATTGCACGCGCACCGGGGCGTCCCCCCCCACCGTGACCACGCGCGGGCCCCAGACCACGCTGGCCTGGCGCGAACGGCGCGGCTTGGGAGCAGCGGCCTCGATGGGAACGGGAGTGCAGTTGCCGGAGGTCATGACTTCACCTCGAAACGCGCCACGCCACCGCCCTTGGTGAAGGGCTTCAGATCGAAGGGCTGGCCACGCACCTGCACGTCGACGCTCGTAGCACGGCCGACGACGACGGACAGCGGCAGCGTGCCCGAGAGCCCCACCGTTTCGCCGGCCTGCAGGCTGCGGCGCAGCAGTTGCTTGCCGCCGGCTTCGGTCACGGTGATCCAGCATTCCTCGCGAGCCACGAAGACGAGCTGCTGGCTGCTCGATGCAGCAGCCACGGGCGTGGCGGCGGGCGCGGCAGCGGGAGTTGTTGCGCCAACCGGTGCGGCGGCGGTGGTGGCGAGCGTGCCGGGAGCAGGAGTTGCCGCCGGGGTCTCGCCGGCAGCCGGGCCGGTCGGCGCCACGGCTTGCGTAGGCACCGTCTCGGCCACGGAACCACCCGCCGAGGCCGATCCGTTTGCGGACGCGGAATCCGTGCCGGCATCGCCACGCGCCGTCAGGCGCGACACGGAAGCACTGAGCTGGTCGAACACCGACTGAGGCAGCCAGAACAGCGCACCGGCGCCGATCAGCAGCAGCAGCACGACGATCAGCAGCGGCCGCGAAGGCAGCCCGCTGGAGCGACCGTTGCCGCTCCAGCGCGGCGTGCCAGAGTTGATGTTCGAGCGGAGGGTGCGATCGGTCTCGGCCAGCGACACCTTCTGGGTGCTGGGCAGCTTCGCCAGCACGGGGGCCGGATCGATACGCAGGGCGCGGCAGACGCTGCTCGCCAGTGCGCGGGCAAAGACCGGATCGGGCAGCGAGGCGATGTCGTCCGCTTCGAGCGCCATGAGCTTCTGCGGCGGCACCTTCAGCGCGGCCGCCACCATCTCGATGTGCAGGCCGTGGGCCTCGCGCGCCTCGCGCAGCAGGTCACCGGCCGTCTTGTTCGCGATATCGCCAGCTTCCAGTGGCAACGCTGCGGAAGTGCCGAACTCCGAAACCCGATCAGTCATTGAAATTCCCGCGCTCGTACGCTGTTGCCTCCCGCGACTGGGGGAAGCGTCGTTGCAGTTGGCCTCCCAACTGCGCGACTGCCTCGCGGTTGTTCAGCTTACGTTCGATCTTGATGCCGAGCCACAGCGTCTCGGCGCTGGCTGCGGCGCTGTTGTTGACGCGGCGGATGTAGAACTGCGCGCGCGACCACTCCTCGCGCTGAGCCAGCACCGAAGCCAGGTTGAAGCCGACCACCGGGTTGCTGGCGTCGATCTCGTAGGCCTGCATCAGGCTGCGCTCGGCCTTGTCGCGCTGGCCCGCCTTGAGCTCGCAGACGCCCTGCGTCATGAGTGTCTTGGCGCGGTCGGTGTAGGTCGGCACGGCCAGGGCTTCGTTGAATTGCGCGGCCGCGTCGCCGTAGCGGTTCTGCTGGCACAGCAGCCAGCCGTAGTTGTGGCGTGTGTTGGGGTCGCGCGGATTGATCGCGATGGCGCGGCGGAAGCTGTCCTCGGCCAGGCCGGCATCGTCGAGCCGCATGTAGACCAGGCCGCGCAGGTTGTAGGCGTCGGCATTGTTGGGGTCGGCGGCCAGCGCCTGCTTGATTTCGTCGAGCGCTACGGTGGTCTGGCCGTGCTCGAAGTAGCCGGCGGCCAGCTCCATGCGCAGGCGCGCGCGGCGCTGGCGGCTGGACTCGTCGGACTCGGTGACGATTTCGGTGCCCTTGGACGAGTTGCTGTTGTCGGCCAGGCTGGTGGTGGTGGTGCGCGTGTTCACGCAGCCTCCAAGCAGCAACGACACGGCGACGCCCGCGAAACCCACAGTCAGCATGCGCTGCACTTTCGCGGTCGTCATCGAAATGGCCATGCTCATCGGTTCAATGCTCCTGGGGGACGGTCTTTCGGACCGGATGCAAAACAATGGGGCGCTGCTCCGCCGCGCGGCGCTGAGCCATGCGCTCGGCCGCGCGGGTGCGGTCCTTGACATCGCCGGCGAGTTGGCCGCAGGCGGCATCGATGTCGTCGCCGCGCGTCTTGCGCACGGTCGTAACGAGCCCTGCCTCGCTCAGCGCCCTTGCAAACGCCAGCACGCGCGGCTGCGGTGAGCGCAGCAGGCCCGAAGCCGGAAACGGGTTGAACGGAATCAGGTTGAACTTGCACGAGATGCCGTGCTTGCGGACCAGCTCGACGAGCTGCCGCGCATGCTCGGGCTGGTCGTTCACGCCATCGAGCATGCAGTATTCGAAGGTGATGAAGTCGCGCGGCGCATGCGCCAGATAGCGCTTGCAGGCCTCGATGAGTTCGTCGATCGGGTACTTGCGATTGAGCGGCACGAGGTCGTCGCGCAACGGGTCGTTGGGCGCGTGCAGCGAAACCGCCAGGGCCACGGCGCAATCGGCGCCGAGGCGGTCGATCATCGGCACCACGCCGGAGGTCGACACCGTCACGCGGCGGCGCGACAGGCCGTAGGCGTTGTCGTCGAGCATGGTGCGCAGCGCGGGCACGAGCGCAGAGTAGTTCTGCAGAGGCTCGCCCATGCCCATCATCACCACGTTGGAGATGACGCGTTCGTCGCGCTTGAGGTGCTTGCGCAGGAAATGTTCGGCAAACCAGAGCTGGGCGACGATTTCGCCCGTGCTCAGGTTGCGGCTGAAGCCCTGATGCCCCGTCGAGCAAAAGCGGCAGCCGACCGCACAGCCGGCCTGGGACGACACGCAAAGAGTGCCGCGGTCGTCCTCGGGAATGAATACGGCTTCGACGGCATTGCCGTCACCGACGTCGAACAGCCACTTGATCGTGCCGTCCCTGGATTCGTGCTGCGTGATGACCGGCAGGGCCTCCACGCGAGCGGTGGTCGCGAGCTTCTCGCGCAGCGACTTCGCCAGATCGGTCATCTGGGTGAAGTCGCTGGCGCCACGCTGGTGGATCCAGCGGAATAGCTGCGTGGCGCGGAATTTCTTCTCGCCGAGTTTTTCGCAGAACGCAGCCAACCCCTCGAGATCGAAATCGAGCAGATTGGCCGTGGTCATGGAATCGGGCGAGATCCGGTTTCAGCGTGCGTAGACGTTGAGGCCGGCGAAGAAGAAAGCGACTTCGTTCGCGGCGGTCTCGGGAGCGTCCGAACCGTGAACGGCGTTGGCGTCGATGCTGTCGGCGAAGTCGGCGCGGATGGTACCGGCGGCTGCCTTCTTGGGGTCCGTGGCGCCCATCAGGTCACGGTTCTTGGCGATGGCGTTTTCGCCTTCGAGCACTTGCACGAACACGGGGCCCGAGATCATGAACTCGACGAGGTCCTTGAAGAAGGGACGCTCCTTGTGCACGGCGTAGAACTGCTCGGCTTCGTTGCGCGACAGGTGCACCAGCTTGGCGGCGACGATCTTGAGGCCGGCGGCTTCAAAACGGGAAACGATCTTGCCGATGACGTTCTTGGCAACTGCGTCGGGCTTGATGATGGAAAGGGTACGTTCGATAGCCATTGAAATGCTTCCTGGAGCTTTGATTTTGAAGTGTTTTGTCACAACTGCAACGAATTTGTTTCGTCACGCATCGACAAAGCCTCTGATTTTAACCGGCGCGGCCTTGCGGATTGGTGAAAACCCCGCGAAAGGCCGCGCTGCGACGGCAGACTTTCAGCGCCCGCGGCGACGTCCGCCGCCCTGGTTGCCGAAGCCGCCACCGCCGCCTCCGCCACCACCGCGGCGCTGGCCTCCCCCGCGCTGCTCCTTGCGCTGGCGCGAGAAGCTGTCGGCGCCGATGTAGCCCAGCGAGGTCTTCATCGGATCGGGCTGGTTGCCGCCGCCCTGCTGGCGATCTCCGCCCTGGCGATTGCCGCTGCCGTTGCCGCGACGTCCCTGCCCCTGGGCTTGGCCACCGCCGTTGCTGCCCCCGCGGTTGGCGCGCCCTCCCCGCTCGCCACGAGCCGGACGGCCGTCGCCCAGCGGATTCGGGATCGGAGCCTCGCGCCCGCCGTCGTCGCGTGCATCGCGCATGTCGCGCGGCTGCTGCTGGCCGCCACCGCCGCCATTGCGGTTGCCGCGGCGCTTCTTGTTGCGACCGCCACGACCATTTCCGCCGCCACCTTCCTGCCCCGGGCCGCGCTGCTGCTGGCCCGGCCGGGCAGCCACGCCACCCGAAGCCTGGAACAGCGCACGGATGTCGCGCTCGTCGAGCTCCATCCAGGCACCGCGCTTCAGGCCGCGCGGAAGCACCATGGCGCCATAGCGGATGCGGATCAGCCGGCTGACCGCATGGCCCACCGACTCGAACAGGCGGCGCACCTCGCGGTTGCGGCCTTCGGAAATGGTCACGCGGTACCAGCAGTTGGAGCCTTCGCCGCCGCCGTCCTCGATGGCGCCGAACTGAGCCATGCCGTCGTCAAGGCGCACGCCGTCGAGCAGCTTCTGCTTTTCTTCGCTGGTGAGCGCGCCCAGCACGCGCACGGCGTACTCGCGCTCCAGGCCGAAGCGCGGATGCATGAGCTGATTGGCCAGATCGCCGGAGCTGCTGAACAGCAGCAGCCCCTCGGTGTTCAGGTCGAGGCGACCCACCGACTGCCACTTGCCCTGCTGCAGGCGCGGCAGCTTGCGGAACACGGTCGGCCGGTTCTGCGGGTCGTCGTGCGTGACCACCTCGCCCACCGGCTTGTGATACGCGATCACGCGAGGCGGCGGAGGCGCGATGCGGTAGCGGATCGGCTTGCCGTTGATCTTGACCTGGTCGCCGTACTGGATGCGCTGGCCGATGTGGGCCGGCTCGTTGTTGACGGAAATACGGCCCTGGAGGATCAGCTGCTCCATTTCGAGCCGCGAACCGAGGCCGGCCTGCGCCAGCACCTTGTGCAGCTTGGGCGAATCGGCCTCCGGCAGCAGCACGCGCTTGAGCGGCGGGACTTCGGGGCTTTCCTCGTCGGCATCGAACTGGCCGGAGATGACGTCCGCGAAGCGGATCGGCTCGGGCGGCGGAGCGTTGCGCTGCTCGCGCTCGGCGGCGCGGCGGGCGCGGTCGAGGTCGTCCTCTTCCTCGTCGGGCTCTTCGTCGTCCTCGTCTTCGTCCTGACCTTCATCCTCTTGATCGTCGATGCGTTCGGCCTGTTCCGGCTGGCGCGCCTGGACAGGCTCAGGAGCGCGCGCCACCTCTGCGGCAGCAACGGGAACGTCCTCGGCGACAGGGGAAGCAACAGCTTCCGGCTTGACCACTGCCTCGACCACTGTCTCGGGCACTTGTGCAACAGGCGCGGCCACCGATTCGCCTTCGACAGCGGCAGCCGGCTCGACCACCTTCTTCTTGCGGGGCGCACGCGGCTTCTTCGGCGCCTCGGGCTCCGGCGCCGCTACCGCTTCAGCAGCTTCGGCCGCAGCCTTCTTGGCCGGGGTCGCCCTTTTCTTCTTCTTGACTTCGGGCTCGACCGGCAGCATTGCTGCGTCTTCGGTGTCGGTTGTGCTCATGAGGTTTTTCCGGGAGAGGGAGCGTGAGGGTCGGCCTCGTCCTCAGACGGGGCATCGGGCTCTGACGCGGGTTCTTGTTCTGGCTCGGCAGGGGCGGATTCGGCGCCTGCTTCGTTCTCGGCAAATTGCGCCTGGGCGGCCTCGATCGCTTCGGCTGCTTCGGCCGCGTCAGCGATTTCAGGCGCGATTTCGACGACGGCGGGCTCCTGCGCCGAAGCTTCCTGCTCCTCAGCCGCTTCAGCCTCGGCTTCTTCGCCTTGTTGCACAGCAGCAATCCCGGCGTCCGGCCCCGGTGCGTCGGCCGCGCTGGACAGCGCCAGCTCCGCCGCGCCGGACGCATCAGCATCGCCCTCGACGGGGGCTTCCGCCTCCGGAGCCGCGTCGATCGGCAGCCCCTGCTGCTCGCCCGACGCCTGTTCGAGCGCATCGACCAGGGCCGCCTGCTGGGCAGGCGTCTCGATCAGCGGCAGCTGGTCGAGCGAGGCGAGGCCCAGGTCGTCGAGGAACTGGCGCGTGGTCGCATAGAGCGCCGGACGGCCGACCGTCTCGCGGTGGCCGATGACCTCGACCCAGCCGCGGTCCTCCAGCTGCTTGAGGATCAGCGAGTTGATCGTCACGCCGCGGATGTCTTCCATGTCGCCGCGCGTGGCCGGCTGACGGTAGGCAATGATGGCCAGCGTCTCGAGCGCAGCGCGCGTGTAGCGCGGCGGCTTTTCGGGGTGCAGACGATCGAGGTGGTCGCGCATTTCGGGCCGGCTCTGGAAGCGCCAGCCGCTGCCGACGCTCACCAGCTCCAGGCCACGTTGTGCCCAGTCTTCCTGCAGTTCGAGCAGCAGCGCCTTGATGGTGTCCGCGCCCAGCTCGTCGTCGAACAGCACGCGCATATCGCGCACCGGCAACGGCTGGCTCGAACAGATCAAGGCGGTTTCGAGAATGCGCTTGGCATCCGCCGTATTCATGGTTCGCGTTATCCGGGAAAAGGCGCCTGGGGGCGCTTGTTCAGAAGGATGAAAGGAGTAGGCGCTGCAGGCACGCGGGCAGATGCAACGCAAGGCCGGTCTCGGGCGACCGGCGCGGCCCTCGGGCCGTCAGGCGCGATTGTAATCCAGCCCCCAGGCCTGCAAAGCCTGGACGAGGTCGGCCGGCAACGCCGAGCGGAACTCCAGCGACGCTTGCGTGACGGGATGCACGAAGGCCAGCCTGAATGCATGCAACGCCTGGCGCGACAGCCCTGCGGCCGGCGCGCCGCCGTAGAGCGCGTCGCCCACCAGCGGATGCCCGATGGATGCCATGTGCACGCGGATCTGGTGGGTCCGCCCGGTTTCGAGCGTGCAGCGCACGGCGCAGCCTTCGGCGTTGCTGTCGAGCCGCTCGATCAGCGTGCGCGCCGTCTTGCCGGCATTCCGCTCGAGATCGACCACCGCCATGCGCAGCCGGTTGCGCGGATCCCGCCCGATGGGTGCGTCGACATGGCGCGCCGACGCCCCTTCCCAATGCCTGTGGCCGATGGCCAGGTATTGCCGCTTGACCTCGCGCGCGGCGATCAGCGCCACCATCGCGTCCATGGCGGCCCGGGTGCGCGCCACCACCATCAGGCCGCTGGTGTCCCGGTCGAGCCGGTGCACGATGCCCGCCCGCGGCAGCAGCACGGCCTTGGGGTCGAGCGCCAGCAGGCCGTTCAGGAGCGTGCCGCTCCAGTGGCCCGGCGCCGGGTGCACCACCAGGCCGGCGGGCTTGTCGACGATGCGCAGGTGCTCGTCCTCGTACACGGTGACGATGTCCATCGCCTCGGGCCGGAAGGCCTGGCTCTGGGGCGTGGGCCGCAGCTCGATGCGGCCGGCCTGCCCCGCCTTGACGTGGGCCGAGGCCTTGGTGACCGTGCGCCCCTGCAGCTCGACGACGCCGGCCTCGATCAGCTGCTGCAGGTAGCTGCGGGAAAACTCGGGCACCAGCGCGGCCAGCGCGCGATCGAGCCGCTGGCCGTGCTGGGCGGGGTCGATGACGAAGGGCCGCTGCTCGCTGGGCTCGACCGGGTCCGCGCCCTCTTCGTGCTCGGCCACCTCCGCGCTGTCGGGGATATTGCCCAAAGGGTCGGTCGATATAATTGAGGGCAACTGTTTCACGAAAGCCGTATGTGATGTTTCGCGCCAAATTATCGGTCCCCGCCTGGATCGCGCTCAGCGCGGCGGCTCTGCTGGCAGCAGGCTGCTCGTCGACTCCCTCCGCCGACAAGACCGCCACCTGGAGCCCCAACCGCATCTACTCCGAGGCCAAGGACGAGGCCGGATCGGGCGCCTACGACAAGGCTATTCCGCTCTACGAGAAGCTCGAAGGCCGCGCAGCCGGCACCCCGCTGGCACAGCAGGCACAGCTGGAAAAGGCCTACGCCCAGTACAAGTCGGGTGAAAAGGCGGCCGCCATCGCCACCGTCGACCGCTTCATGAAGCTGCACCCGGCGAGCCCGGCACTCGATTACGCGCTGTACCTCAAGGGCGTGATCAACTTCAACGACGACCTCGGCATGTTCGCGTTCCTGACGCGCCAGGACCTGTCGGAGCGCGACCAGAAGGCCGCCAAGGAGTCGTTCGAGGCGTTCAAGGAGCTCGCCACGCGCTTCCCCGAATCCCGCTATGCCCCCGACGCGCGCCAGCGCATGAACTACATCGTGAACTCGCTCGCGCAGTACGAAGTTCACGTGGCGCGCTACTACTACACGCGCGGCGCCTACCTGGCGGCCATCAACCGGGCCCAGGTCGCGCTGGCCGACTACCGCGAAGTGCCGGCGCTCGAAGAAGCCCTGTACATCATGGTCAAGTCGTACGACGCCCTCGGCATGAAGGACCTGCGCGACGATGCGCAGCGCGTGCTGACCACCAACTATCCGCAGAGCACCTACCTCGCGAACGGCTTCAAGAGCAAGGAAGACCCCTGGTGGAAGGTCTGGTAAGACCGCACGACACCAGACCGGCGGGGCAGCAAGTGCCCTGCCGGGGTTTCCCGATCAGTTCTTGAGCATCTCCAGCGCGGCGTCGAAATCGGCTTCGTTTTCGAGTCTTCGCATCGGCGGCAAGGCCGCCAGCAGCCGGCGACCGTAGCCCATCGCCACCAGCCGCGTATCGCAGATCGCCAGCACGCCGCTGTCGGTCTCCCGGCGAATCAACCGCCCCGCCCCCTGCTTGAGGGCCACTGCCGCCTCCGGCAGCGAATAGTCGGCAAACGAACTCCGCCCTTGCGACTCCAGGCGCTGCGAACGCGCCTCGACCAGCGGATCGTTGGGCGGCGGAAACGGCAGCTTGTCGATCACCACCAGCTGCAGCACGTCTCCCGGCGCGTCGAACCCTTCCCAGAACGAGGCCGATGCCACCAGCACGCAGCCTGCGCGCCCGGCGCTCGCGCCTTCGCGGAAGCGGTCCATCAGCACGCGCTTGGGCAGCTCGCCCTGCACGAGCACTTCCGGGCGCATCTGCCCGTCGAGCAGCTCGAAGCGCTGCCTGATCTCATCGCCGATGGTGCGCAGTGCGCGCAGCGTGGTCGTCAGCACCAGCGTGCGCCCCCCCAGCTCCGCCGCGCCGCGCGCCGCCAGCTGCGCAACGCGCTGGCTGTGCGAGGGATCGTTGGGCTTGGGAAAGGCGCGCGGCACATAGAGCGCGGCCTGGGAGGCGTAGTCGAAGGGACTCTGCACGCGCAGCACTTCGGCATCCTGAAGGCCACAAGGCTCGGTGAACCAGCGCAGCGTGGGCTCGTCGCCCAGCGTGGCCGAGGTGAAGACCCAGGCGCGGCCGCCCTCTTCCTGCGCGGCGCCTGAGCGCGCCGGCTGTTCGCCGTAGGCATCGAGACTGTCCTCGTCGTCGACCCCGGCCTCGTCAGCTTCGTCGGCGATCTTGAGCACCCGCTTGCGCATCGCGTCGGCGATGTCCAGCGGCGACTCGATGAGCCGCAGCTGCGTACCTACGTCGACCCAGCGCACGGAATCGACTTCGCACGGCAAGGCGAAGCGCGCCGTGCGCTTGGCAAGCTGCCGAGCCCGCTCGTGAAGCCGCACGAAGTCGGGCGAGATTTCGCTGACGGTGTCCAGCCCTTCCGCCGCGGCCTGGAATGCATGCAGCAGTTCATCGAGCGCACCCTGCCATGCGGTCGGATCGATGCCCTCGGGCGAGGCTCCCAGCCAGCGCAGCTTGGCACCGGGCCATTGCTTGCCGACCACCAGCCGCAGCTCGCGCGCGGCCCGCTCGGTCGCGGACACCAGTTGCTGCCAGTCGACAAGCCCACGCGCGTGCTGCAGGCCCGCGGCCAACATGTCGCGCGCGAAATCGAGCGCCTGCCCGCTGCCGAGCTGCGCGCCGAGGAACTGCACCCCGGTCTCGTTGAGCTGATGGGCTTCGTCGAACACCACCACGCTCACAGTCGGGAGCAGCTCGGCCATGCCGGTCTCGCGCACCGCGAGATCGGCGAAGAAAAGATGGTGGTTGATGACGACGATGTCCGCCGCCAGCGCCTCGCGCCGCGCCAGGTTGACGTGGCAGGGCTTGAACTGCGGGCATTGGGCGCCCAGGCAGTTCTCGCGCGTGGAAGTGATCAGCGGAATGAGCGGGGAACGCTCGTCCAGCCCCGGCAGCTCGGCCAGGTCGCCGGTGCGCGTGGCCTTCGACCATTGCTCGATCTTGGCGAGCGTGCGCAGGCTACCGCGCTCCGGCAGGGAGGCGTCGTGGCGCGCCATGTCGAGCCGGTGCAGGCACAGGTAGCTGGCGCGCCCCTTGAGGAGCGCCGTGCGCACCGGCAGGCCGAAGGCCTCGACGAGGCGTGGGAGGTCGCGGCCGAAGAGCTGGTCCTGCAGCGTCTTGGTGGCAGTGGAAAGCAGCACGCGCTCGCCGCTGAGCAGCGCCGGCACGAGGTACGAGAAGGTCTTGCCCACGCCGGTGCCGGCCTCGACCACCAGCACGCCGCCGTTGTCGATGGTGCGGGCCACGGCCATCGCCATCTCGGTCTGGCCCGAGCGCTCGCGGAACTGCTCCGCGGCGCGCGAAAGGCCGCCGTCCTGCGCGAAGGCGTCGCGCACCTTGTCTTCGAGCGCACCCGTCACGCCGGCTCTTTCGGATCGAGGATGTTTTCCAGGCGGGCGATCTGGTCGCGCAGCGCGAGGCGGCGCTTCTTCAGGCGCCGCAGCAGCAGCTCGTCCTGCGGCGAGCCTTCGGCCAATCGGTCGATGGTGGCATCGAGGTCTGCGTGCTCGATGCGCAGTTCGATCAGCTGGCGGGAAAGGGAGTGAAGATTGGAGTCCAACGGTGGGGAGCGCACGCGCGGTTTTCGTGTCGCTTGTTCATTCGATAATACGTCCTGACACGAATCTCCGAGAAGACAGGAACTCGCGCTTCAGGCGCATATCGCTTCATGACCCAAGGCTTTCGACTCGCAGCGGCCACCGGACTCCACAAGGGAGACCGCCCGTACCAGCAGGACCAGGTGCTGCTGATGAGCCATCCGCGCGTGCCCGGCTGCGTGCTGGGCGTGGTGGCGGACGGCATGGGCGGGCGCAGCGGCGGACGCAAGGCCTCCGACCAGGTGCTCATGACGGCACGCCAGCTCTTCACGCGCTACCAGCCCGGCAAGGAAGACCCCGAAGCACTGCTGAAGCAGATCCTCGAGGACTCGCACACGGTCATAAAGCTCACCGCAGTTTCCGCCGAGCAGGAGCCGCACAGCACGATCGCCGCCTTTCTCATGAACCCGAAAGGCGACTGCGCCTGGATCCACGCCGGCGACTCGCGCATCTATCACTTCCACGACGGAGAGCTCCTCAAGCGCACGCGCGACCACTCGTACGTGCAGGTGCTGATCGACCGAGGACAGATCACCGAGGCCGAGGCCAACATCCACCCGCAGGGCAACATCCTGCTGGGCTGCCTGGGCATGACGACCACCCCGCCGCCCATCGACCCCTACTACATTCCGAAGATGGCGCCGGGCGACCTGCTGATGGCCTGCAGCGACGGCCTCTGGCACTACTTCAGCCCCGAGGAGCTGGCGAGCGTGCTGTATGCGCAGCCGCCGCGCGACGCGGTGGAAATCCTGGTGGGCGAGGCCCGCCGCCGGGCCAGGGGCACGGGCGACAACATCTCGATCGCCGTACTGAAGCTCGACCCGCTCCCCGCTGCCGCCGCCTGAGCGCGGGCGGCAGGACAGGGGCGTTTCAGAGGCTTTTTCTCAGGGCTTGGCCGGCTCGGCCGGCGGAGGCGGCAACGGCGCCCCGCGCGGCTTGTCGCGCGCGGCGTTGCTCCGCTCGCGATCGGCCTTGTGTTCGGCCGCGCGCCGCTGCTTCTCCTCGAAGCGCCTGACGGCTTCGGGTGCCTCGGCGCGACGCTGGGCGGCCTTGGCCTGCTCGTCGGCGTGCGCCTGCTGCTTGGACTGGAACTGGCGCTCGCGCTCGGCCGCCTCGGCCGCGGTGGAAGCACGGCTGGCCGCATGGTCGGCGGCGCGCTGTTCGCGGTCCTTCTGGTTCTGGATCGACTGCTGCTGCTTCTCGGGCGTGTCAGCCGGACGCTGAGTGCCAGCCTTCTGGTCGAGCTTCTGCAGCTCGGCCGCGCCGCTGCGCTGGCGCTGGATGTCGTTGATGGCGGTTTCCTGCCGCTTGATGTTGTCGGTGTCCTTGCGGTGACGGCCGCGGCTCTCGCGCAGGCAGTCCTCCACCGCGAATTTCTTGTAGCAGGCGGCCCGCTCCTCGACGAAGCGCTTCTCGATGGCCTCGCGCTCGGCCGACAGGCGGCGCTTTTCAGCGTCGAGGTCGGCACTGCCCGCCGCGGCGTTGGACTGCGCCCAGAGCGGGAGACTGGCCAGCGCCATGAACAGGGCAAGAACGATTTTTTTCATGTGAGTCGGGTATCGACAACGCGGCGTTCCAGGGCAAGGAACTCGCTCGATTGCATTTCGGTGAGCCGGGAGACCGTGCGCGGAAACTCGTGCGACAGCGGGCCCTCGGTGTACAACGCCTCCGGCGGAACCTCAGCCGACATGATGAGCTTGCATCGCCGGTCGTACAAGACGTCGACCAGCCACGTGAAACGACGTGCTTCCGAGGCCATGCGAACCGGCATGTGCGGCACGTCGGACAGCAGCACGGTGTGGAACTGGCTCGCGATCTCGAGATAGTCGTTCTGCGAGCGCGGACCGCCGCACAGCGTCTTGAAGTCGAACCAGACCACGCCGCCGGCCTTGCGCAGCGCACGGATCTCGCGCTGCTCGATGTGCAGCACCGGGTTCTCGTCGGCCGTCTCCGCCAGCTTCTCGAAGGCCTTGCGCATTTCCTTCTCGGCCGCCGCGTCGTTGGGCGTGAGGTACATGCGCAGCTGCTCCAGCGTGCGGCGCCGGTAGTCGGTGCCGTTGTCCACGCTCAGCACCTCGAGCTTCTCGTTCAGCAGCTCGATGGCGGGCAGGATGCGGTCGCGGTGCAGTCCGCCCGGATACAGGTCGTCGGGCTTGAAGTTCGAGGTGGTCACGAAGCCCACGCCGTTGTCGAACAGCGACACCAGCAGCCGATGAAGAATCATCGCGTCGGTGATGTCGGCCACGTGGAACTCGTCGAAGCAGATCAGCTTGTAGCGCTTCGAGATGCGCAGCCCCAGCTCGTCAAGCGGGTTGACCGTGCCCTGCAGCTCGCGCAGCTCGCGGTGCACCTCGCGCATGAACTCGTGAAAGTGCAGGCGCGTCTTGCGCCGCAGCGGCACGGCGTTGAAGAACAGGTCCATCAGGAAGCTCTTGCCCCGTCCGACGCCACCGTACATGTAGACGCCGCGCGGAAGCTCCGGCCGGTTGATGAACTTCTTCAGCGCATTCGAGCGCTGGGCCTTGTACTCGGCCCATTCGCTGGCGCAGCGATCCAGCGCCTCCACGGCGCGCAGTTGCGCGGGATCGCTCTTGAACCCGCGCGCAGCGAGTTCCGCCTCGTAGGCCTGTTTGACGCTGGTCAAAAGATCGGTGAGATCAGAAGTTCAGCGTGCGCTTGTCCACGGCGAGTGCCGCTTCCTTCGTAGCTTCCGACAGCGACGGGTGCGCGTGGCAGATGCGCGCGATGTCCTCGGCGCTGGCCTTGAACTCCATTGCCACGACGGCTTCGGAGATCAGTTCGCTGGCCTGCGGGCCCACGATGTGCACGCCCAGGATCTCGTCGGTCGCGGCGTCGGCCAGGAACTTGACCATGCCGGTCGTGTCGCCCAGCGCGCGTGCGCGGCCGTTCGCGAGGAACGGGAAGGTGCCGGCCTTGTAGGCGCGGCCCGAGGCCTTGAGCTGCTGCTCGGTCTGGCCGACCCACGCGATCTCGGGGCTGGTGTAGATCACCCACGGGATCGTGTTGAAGTTGACGTGGCCATGCTGGCCGGCAATGCGCTCGGCAACGGCAACGCCCTCTTCCTCGGCCTTGTGCGCCAGCATAGGGCCGCGCACCACGTCGCCGATGGCCCAGACGTTGGGCAGGCTGGTCTTGCACTCGTCGTCCACGGCGATGGCGCCGCGCTCGTCGAGCTTCAGGCCCACGGCTTCGGCGTTCAGGCCGATGGTGTTGGGCACGCGGCCGATCGACACGATCAGCTTGTCGACTTCCAGCGTCTGGGCTTCGCCCTTGGCGTTGGTCCAGGCAACGCTCACGCCCTTCTTCGACGACTTGATCTCGCCGACCTTCACGCCGAGCTCGATCTTGAGCTTCTGCTTGTCGAAGGCCTTCTTGGCTTCCTTGGCGATCTGCTCGTCCACCGCGCCGAGGAAGGTCGGCAGTGCTTCGAGCACCGTGACTTCCGCGCCGAGGCGACGCCACACCGAGCCCATTTCAAGGCCGATGACGCCCGAGCCGATCAGGCCCAGCTTCTTCGGCACCGCGCCGATGCGCAGCGCGCCGTCGTTCGAGAGGATGTTCTCCTCGTCGAACGGCGTGCCCGGCAGCGCGCGGGCGTTGGAGCCCGTGGCCACGATGATGTGCTTGCCGCTGATCAACTCTTCGGCAGCGCCCGTCACCTTGATCTCGTAGCCGGTCTCGTCGGTCTTCACGAACGAGCCACGGCCATGGAAGAAGCTGATCTTGTTCTTCTTGAACAGGTACAGGATGCCGTCGTTGTTCTGCTTCACGACCTGGTCCTTGCGGGCCAGCATCTTGTCGATGTCGAGGCCCAGGCCTTCGACCTTGATACCGTGGTCGGCGAAGTGGTGGCCGGCCTGCTCGAAGTGCTCCGACGATTGCAGCAGCGCCTTGGAAGGAATGCAGCCGACGTTGGTGCAGGTGCCGCCCGGTGCGGGGCCGCCCTTGCCGTTCTTCCACTCGTCGATGCAGGCGACGTTGAAGCCGAGTTGCGCGGCGCGAATGGCCGCGATGTAGCCGCCGGGGCCGCCGCCGATGACGATCACGTCAAATTGTTTGGACATAGGTTCTTTCGTAATCCTGTGTACCGCCTCCGATCAGGGCCGCGCGAAGCGCAGGCCTGTTCGGGGCACCCGCGGAACCGGCTTTGCCGGGCCGCCGGGTGCGCCCCCCCGAGGGGGGAGGCGGCTACACGAAGTGAGCAAGCAACGGGGGTGGGTCAGATATCGAACAGCAGGCGCGACGGATCTTCCAGCGCTTCCTTCATGGCGACCAGGCCCAGCACGGCTTCGCGGCCGTCGATGATGCGGTGGTCGTAGCTCATGGCCAGGTAGTTCATCGGGCGGATCACGATCTGGCCGTTCTCGACCACTGCGCGGTCCTTCGTGGCGTGCACGCCGAGGATGGCCGACTGGGGCGGGTTGATGATCGGGGTCGAGAGCATCGAGCCGAAGGTGCCGCCGTTCGAGATGGAGAACGTACCGCCGGTCATTTCCTCGATGCCCAGCTTGCCGTCCTGGGCCTTCTTGCCGTATTCGGCGATCTTCTTCTCGATGTCGGCGAAGCTCATCTGGTCGGCATTGCGCAGGATCGGCACCACCAGGCCGCGCGGCGAACCGACGGCGATGCCGATGTCGAAGTAGCCGTGGTACAGGATGTCGTTGCCGTCCACCGAGGCGTTGAGCACCGGGTACTTCTTGAGTGCGTGCACTGCCGCCTTCACGAAGAAGGACATGAAGCCGAGCTTCACGCCGTGTTCCTTGGTGAAGCTGTCCTGGAAGCGCTTGCGCAGCTCCATGACGGGTGCCATGTTGACTTCGTTGAAGGTCGTCAGGATGGCGTTGGTCGACTGCGACTGGATCAGGCGCTCGGCGATGCGGGCGCGCAGGCGGCTCATCGGCACGCGCTGTTCGGGGCGCTCGCCCAGGTCGGGCGCGCTGGTCGGAGCGGCGACCTGCGGCAACGCGGGCTTGCCGGCAGGCACGGCCACGGTGGCGGCGACCGCTGCGGCGGGCTTTGCACCCGAAGCGACGGCGGCGAGCACGTCGCCCTTGGTCACGCGGCCATCCTTGCCGGTGCCGGCCACGTCGCCGGTCTTCAGGTTGTTGTCGGCCAGCAGCTTGGCGGCGGCGGGCATGGCCACGTCGGCCTTCGAGCCGCCGGTGGCGGCAGCAGCGGCTGCGGCCGGTGCTGCAGCAGGCGCAGGTGCCGCGGCGGCGGGAGCCGCTGCCGGAGCGGCCGCGCCGGCCTTGCCTTCGGTGTCGATCTTGGCGATCAGCTGATCGGCCACCACGGTGGCGCCATCGGGCTGGATGATTTCGGCCAGCACGCCAGCCGAAGGCGCGGGCACTTCGAGCACGACCTTGTCGGTCTCGATCTCGATCAGGATTTCATCGACGGCGACGGCTTCGCCGGCCTTCTTCTTCCACGTGAGCATGGTGGCTTCGGCCACGGATTCGGAAAGCTGGGGGACTTTGACTTCAACGATAGACATTTGGAGTGAGCTCCGATTTGTTCTTCAGGGTATTCGTGTGAAAGAGGACTGGTTTTACTTGGTCAGCACGAAGCCCTTGAGCTTGCCGAACGCGCCATCGACGAGCGCCTTCTGCTGTTCCTGGTGCAGGTGCGAGTAGCCCACCGCCGGCGATGCCGAGGCGGCACGGCCGGAGTAGCCGAGCTTCTGGCCTTCCTGCATGTTTTCGTGGATGTAGTGCTGCACGAAGAACCAGGCGCCCTGGTTCTGCGGCTCGTCCTGGCACCAGACCACGTCGACGAGATTCGGGTACTTCTTGATCTCGGCGGCGAATGCCTTGTGCGGGAACGGATAGAGCTGCTCGACGCGGATGATCGCCACGTCGTCGGCTTCCTTCTCCTCGCGCTTCTTGGCCAGGTCGTAGTAGACCTTGCCCGAGCAGGCGATCAGGCGCTTGACCTTCTCGGCCTTCAGGTCGCGGCTGTCGGGAATCACGGTCTGGAAACCGCCCTTGACGAACTCGGACAGCGGCGAGGTCGCGTCCTTGTTACGCAGCAGCGACTTCGGCGTCATGATGATCAGCGGCTTGCGCAGGCTGCGCACCATCTGGCGGCGCAGCACGTGGAAGATCTGGCTGGCCGTGGTCGGCTGCACGATCTGCATGTTGGCGTCGGCGGCCAGCTGCATGAAGCGCTCCAGGCGCGCCGAGCTGTGCTCGGGGCCCTGGCCTTCGTAGCCGTGCGGCAGCATCATGGTGATGCCGTTGACGCGGCCCCACTTCACTTCGCCCGAGGCGATGAACTGGTCGATCACCACTTGCGCGCCGTTGACGAAGTCGCCGAACTGAGCTTCCCAGATCACCAGGGTGTTCGGGTCGTTCGAGGCGTAGCCGTATTCGAAGGCCAGCACCGCTTCTTCCGAGAGGATGGAGTCGATGACGACGAACGGAGCCTGGTTGTCGGCCACGTTCTGCAGCGGCACGTAGGTGCCTTCGTCGAACTTCTCGCGGTTCTGGTCGTGCAGCACCGCGTGGCGGTGCGTGAAGGTGCCGCGGCCCGAGTCTTCACCCGACAGGCGCACCGGGTAGCCGCTGGCCACCAGCGAGGCGAAGGCCATGTGCTCGCCCATGCCCCAGTCGACGTTGACGTCGCCACGGCCCATGGCTGCGCGGTCGTCCAGCACCTTCTTCACCAGCGGATGCACGGTGAAGCCTTGCGGCACGGTGGTGATCTTCTCGGCCAGGCGCTTCCACTCGGTCGTGGGGATGGCGGTGTCGCCGGCGTCGGTCCACTTCTTGTTGAGGAAGGGGCTCCAGTCGACGGCGTACTTGCTCTTGAAGTTGGTCAGCACCGGGTCGATGGTGTGCTTGCCCGCGTCCATGGCGGCGCGGTAGGCCTTGACCATGTCGTCGCCGAGCGTCTCGCCCAGGCCTTGCGCGGCCAGCTTGTCGGCATACAGGCGGCGGGTACCGGGGTGCTGGGCGATCTTCTTGTACATCAGCGGCTGGGTGAGCGAGGGGGTGTCCTGCTCGTTGTGGCCCAGCTTGCGGTAGCAGACGATGTCGACGACCACGTCCTTGTTGAATTCCTGGCGGAACTCCAGCGCGAGCTGCGTGCACAGCACCACGGCTTCGGGATCGTCGCCGTTCACGTGCAGCACCGGCGCGTCGATCATCTTCACGATGTCCGTGCAGTACAGCGTCGAGCGGCTGTCGCGCGGGTCGCTGGTGGTGAAGCCGATCTGGTTGTTGATCACGATGTGGACCGTACCGCCGGTGTAGTAGCCGCGGGTTTCGGCCAGCGCCAGCGTTTCCATGACCACGCCCTGGCCGGCGAAGGCCGCGTCGCCGTGCACGAGCACCGGCAGCACCGAGTCGCCTTCCTTGTCGCCGCGGCGGTCCATGCGCGCGCGCACGGAGCCTTCGACGACCGGGTTCACGATTTCGAGGTGGGAGGGGTTGAAGGCCAGCGACAGGTGCACCGGGCCGCCAGGGGTGCTGACGTCGGAGCTGAAGCCCTGGTGGTACTTCACGTCGCCGCTGGGCAGCTCTTCGGGGGCGGTGTGGTCGAACTCGGCGAACAGGTCGGCGGGCATCTTGCCCAGCGAGTTCACCAGCACGTTCAGGCGGCCGCGGTGGGCCATGCCGATCACGATTTCCTGCACGCCCTTCTCGCCGGCGCGGTTGATGAGCTCGTCCATCGCGACGATGAAGCTCTCGCCGCCTTCGAGCGAGAAGCGCTTCTGGCCGACGTACTTGGTGTGGAGGAAGCGCTCCAGGCCTTCGGCCGCGGTCAGGCGGTCGAGCACGCGCTTCTTCTGCTCGGTGTTCAGCTTGGGATTGGTGCGGGCGCTCTCGAGCTTCTGCTGCCACCAGCGCTTGTGGTTCTGGTCGGTGGTGTACATGTACTCGGCGCCGATGGTGCCGCAGTACGTTTCGCGCAGCGCGTTCAGCAGGTCGCGCAAGGACATGGTGTCCTTGCCGAAGAACGTGTTGCTGGTGTTGAACACCGTCTCGAGGTCCTTGTCGGCGAAGCCGTAGAACGAGGGCTCGAGTTCGGGAATGGACTGACGCTCGGCGCGCTTGAGCGGGTCGAGGTCGGCCCAGCGGGCGCCGACGTTGCGGTAGGCGGCGATCAGCTGCTGGACCGCGGTGCGCTGGCGGCCGAGCTCGGAGTCGGCACCGCTGGCCTGCACGACCTTGGTCGTGCCCTGCTTCGCGAGTTCGGCGAAGGCGTTGATGACCGGCTGGTGGGGGACGTCGCGGGTGTTGGTGCCGTCGGCGGCGGGGACGTTCTGCAGCGCGTCGAAGTACGAACGCCAGTTGTCGGGCACGCTGCCGGGGTTGGAAAGGTAGTTCTCGTACATCTCCTCGACATACGGCGCGTTGCCGCCGAAGAGGTACGTGTTGCCTTGATAGGCGGTGTACGCCGTGGGCGTAGAAGAATCGCTCATGATCCGCTGACCTTCGCTTCCCTGAGGGAAGCACTAGCTGGTTTAAGAAACCTTCCGCGACACGGCTGAACCGATTGGCGGATGCGACTGTGGCTGGGGAAGGGCCTGAGTACCTTGGCATTGTGCCACGTCAACCATATGACGGTCCAACCGGGCTTCGCAACCCCTCCTGTTGCTCATTCCCCGCTCATTCAGGCAGAAGTGAGTAACTGTTTGATCTGCTGCAGGGTGGCGGGGTCGTCGATGGTGGTCAGGTCGCCGGGGTCGCGCTGCTCGCAGACGGCCTGGATGGCCCGCCGCAGCAGCTTGCCGCTGCGGGTCTTCGGCAGGCCAGAGACGAAGCGCACGCGGGCCGGCCTGGCCAGGGCACCGAGCTGGTCGGCCACCACCTTCATGATCTCGCCTTCGAGCCGGAGGGCCGCATCGGCGTCGGCCACGGCCTTGCCGTCCTTCGGCACGACGAAGGCCATCGCGACCTGCCCTTTCAGCGCGTCGGCCACGCCGACCACCGCCACCTCGGCCACGTTGGGGTGGCCCGAGATGCTTTCCTCGATCTCGCGGGTGCCGAGGCGGTGGCCCGCCACGTTGATCACGTCGTCGGTGCGCCCGAGGATGTAGAAATAGCCGTCCTCGTCGCGAATGCCCCAGTCGAAGGTCGAATAGACCATCTTGCCGGGCACGCTCTTCCAGTAGGTGTTGACGAAGCGCTCGTCGTCCTTCCACACGGTCTGCATGAAGCCCGGTGGCGTCGGCCCCTCGACCACGACCACGCCCTTCTCGTTCGCGCCGGTGAGCTCCTCGCCGGTGGACTCGTGCAGTATCCTGATGCGGTAGCCGTACATCGGCACGCCGGGGCTGCCGAACTTGCTGGCCTTGGCCTCGACGCCATTGGCGATGGTGATCATCGGCCAGCCTGACTCGGTCTGCCAGTAGTTGTCGATGATCGGCACGCCCAGGCCCTCGCTGATCCAGCGGGCGGTGGGCTCGTCCAGCGGCTCGCCGGCCAGGAACAGTGCGCGCAGGGTCGACAGGTCGTACTTCTTCAGCAGCACCGGATCCTGCTTCTTGAGCACGCGCACCGCCGTGGGCGCGCTGAACATCACCGTCACCTTGTATTTCTCGACGAGGCGCCACCAGATGCCGCCGTCGGGCTCCCGGTCGAGGCCCTGCGTGGGCAGGCCCTCGTACATGATGGTCGCCATGCCGGCGATCAGCGGGCCATAGACGATGTAGCTGTGCCCCACCACCCAACCGATGTCGCTGGTGGAGAAATAGGTTTCCCCCGGCCGCCCGTCGAAGATGTGCTTCATGCTCGCCGCCAGCGCGACCGCGTAGCCGCCCACGTCGCGCTGCACGCCCTTGGGCTTGCCGGTGGTGCCGCTCGTGTAGATGGTGTAGCTGATGTCGGTGGATTCGAGCCAAGTGCAGGGCACCTTGGCGTCGATGTGCTTGCGGCGCAGCTCGGCGGCCAGATGGTCGCGGCCGGGCGTCAGGTCCATCGGCGCAAGGCCCCGATCGGTGAGCAGTACGGCCGAGGGCTTGTGCTTCGACAGCCGGATCGCCTCGTCCAGCAGCGGCTTGTATGCGATGACCTTGTTGCCGCGCGAGCCGGCATCGGCGCTCACGATCACCTTCGGCTCGGCGTCCTCGATGCGCGTGGCCAGCGAGCCGCTGGCGAAGCCGCCGAACACCACGCAGTGGATGGCGCCGATGCGCGCGCAGGCCAGCATCGCGAAGGCGGCCTCCGGAATCATCGGCATGTAGATGAGCACGCGGTCGCCCTTGCCCACGCCTAGCTCGACGAGGCTGGCGGCGGTGCGCTGCACCTCTGCGTGCAGCTCGGCGAAGCTGTAGCTCTTCTCGACGCCGGTCTCGGTGGAAACGAAGACCAGCGCCGGCTGGTCGCCCCGCCCTGCAAGGTGCCGGTCGACGGCGTTGTGGCAGAGGTTGGTCGTGCCGCCCACGAACCATCGCGCGAAAGGCGGCTGGCTGGCGTCGAGGATCTGTTGGGCGGGCGTGTGCCAGTCGATCAGCTTCGCCTGCTCGGCCCAGAAGGCCTCGGGCGCGTCGACGGATTGGCGATAGAACTCTTCGTAGCGGCTCATCTCGGTTTGTCTCCTGTTATTCGTTCCGTTCCGGCTGGCGCCAAAACTGAATTCATAATTATGGAGACCGATCTTGCAGCAAGCTGACAGCCGGGGCAAACCCGGCTTTCCCCTGCCGCCCCGGTTACCGGATGAGCGCGAGCACCTCGGGAAACGCGGGATGTTCCGCGGTGCGCAGCCACTCGAAGCCGACCATCTCGGTCGTCACGAGTTCGGCGCCGGCCCCGGCGAGGCGGTCGAAGGCCGCATCGCGGTTGCGCTCGTTGCGCGAGCCGCAGGCGTCGGTGACGACCCAGACTTCGAACTCGTCTTCCAGCAGGTCGAGCGCCGTCTGCAGCAGGCAGACATGGGCTTCGCAGCCGGCGATCACGATGCTGTTGCGCTCCTCGGCGGCTTGCTGCGGCTTCTGCAGATGCTTGGGCAGGCTCCGCGCATTGCCCTGCGGCGCCTTGGCCGGCACGCGCAACCACTCGCCCAGGCCCTCCTCCACGCCGCTGAAATGCATCTTCGACAGGGTGCGCTGGCACTGCGCGCGGATGTCGGGCAGGTTCTGGCCCAGCTTGGAGGGGTTGTGCTCGGTGCCCCACACCGGCACCTGCAACAGCTTCGCCATCTTGCCGAGCCGCACGGCGTTCTGCGCGACCGCTTCTCCCTCGAAGATCGCCGGCATCAGGCGCTCCTGGTAGTCGACCAGGACGAGTTGGGATTGCGAGACGTCGAGCAGCATGAACGGTTTCTTTCTTTCAGGAATCGGTTGAATCGGGCTGAACCGTACCACCGAAAAGACCGGGTTGGCGGGCGCCACCATCGACGCGCTGCACCAGTTGGGCCATATAGGCCTTGAACAGTGCGTCGGCCGACTGCCTGAACATGCGGATGCGCCCCGTGTGCTGCATCAGCAGCAGGCCGACGCCATGCGCGAAGAGCGCGGTGTTCTCGCGCAGGGCGGCGTCCGCGTCGAGCCCCATTTCCTGCAGTGCCTCTTCGCAGGGGCGCAGGGCCTGATAGAGATGATCGTTCAGCTCGTGGTCGAGCTCGCTGGTCAGGCCGCGCGGGCGCATGCCCTGCACCAGATAGAAGCCCAGGTCGAGCTCGCGCGGATTCGCAGCGTAGAAGTCGAACCACGCCTGGGCTCGCGCGGCCAGCGCCCGACCCGGGCCGTCCTGCGACACGGAGGCCTCGGCCACGGCCGTCTGCAGCCGCTGGATGGACTCGTCGAGCAGCGCCGCGTAGATGGCTTCCTTGCTCTCGAAGTACGAATAGATGGCGCCCGGCGTGTAGCCGGCCTTTTTTGCGATCTCGCGAACGCTGGCGCCCTCGATGCCGGCCTCGAGAAAGATCGCGCGGGCAGCGTCGAGCACGAGCGCACGGCGGGCGTCGCTGAGCGCCTGACGGCGCTGGGTCCTGGCTTCCATGGGCGGGACTATAGCTCCCGATTGATCACGAATCCAATTTTCTGATCGTTGATTGAAAATTTGAACAGTGTTTAAATTCAAGCAAAACCACCCGACCAGGAGACAGACACGATGAACGCCCCGCTCCCCGGCTCCACCCTCATGTCCGGCGCCGACTACCGCGAATCGCTGCGCCGCTACAAGCCCAACGTGTTCGTCGACGGCCGCCGCGTCGACAGCGTGGCCGACGAGGCCGCCTTCCAGCCCGGCATCAATGCCATCGCCCTCACCTACGACTACGCACTGAAGAAGGAATACGAGCCCTTGATGACCGCCGTGCAGCACACCAGCGGCAAGCGGGTCAACCGGCTCTCCCACATCAACACGAGCGCGGGCGACCTGCTCAACAAGCTAGAGGCCGTGCGGCTGGTCTGCCAGGAAACCGGCTGCGCCCAGCGCTACCTGACGCACGACGCGCTCAACGCCATCGCCCAGGTGTCGGCCCGCATCGACGACGCCCGCAGCGGCACCGAGCACACGGCGCGCTTCCACGAATACCTGCACCGCGTCCAGGACCAGGACCTGACGCTCGGCGTCGCCATGACCGACGCCAAGGGCGACCGCAGCCGCCGCCCGCACGAGCAGGCGAACGTCGACAGCTATCTGCACGTCGTCGAGCGCAATGCGCGCGGCATCGTGATCTCGGGCACCAAGGCCATCGTGACCGGGGCGCCCTATGTGCACGAACTGCTTGTCATGCCTTGCCGCAACATGGGCCGGGAAGACGCCGACTTCGCCGTTTGCTGCGCCGTACCGCTGGATGCGCCGGGCCTCACCATCGTCGCGCGGCCGGCGGGCCGCCCCGGCGAAAAGCTCGAGCACGGCGACGCCCTGTTCAGCCGCAAGTACGGCCAGAGCACCGGCGTGTGCATGTTCAACCGGGTCTTCGTGCCATGGGAGCGCGTGTTCTACGCGGGCGAGTGGGAACACTCCGGCCACCTGACCTACAGCTACGCCACGCACCACCGTCACAGCTGCATCGGCGCGCGCGCCGGCTTCGGCGACCTGCTGATCGGCGCGGGTGCGCTGATGTGCGAGGCCAATGGCTTCGACCCTGGCAAGGAAAGCCACCTGCGCGAGCAGATGGTCGAGCTCATCACCATCACCGAGAGTTTTTTCGCCTGCGGCGTGGCGGCCAGCGTGTACGGCAAGGCCGACGAGCACTGCGAGGTGTTCATGACCGACCCGGTATTCAGCAACATCGGCAAGCTGCTGCTGGCCACGAAGATCTACGACATGCACCGCATCGCGCACTACGTGAGCGGCGGCCTGATCGTCACCCTGCCCGGCCCCGACGAAGACCACAACCCCGAGACCGCCGCGCGCCTGTCCGATGTGCTGCGCGCCAACCCCGCCATTCCCTACGAGCAGCGCATCGAGACCGCCCGCTTCATCGAGGACCTGACAGCCGGCTACCAGGGCGGCTGGTACAGCGTGATCAGCCTGCATGGCGGCGGCTCCCCCGCGGCGATGAAGCAGGAGATCTGGCGCAACTACCCGGTGGGCTCCAAGGTGGAACTGGTCGAACGCATCCTCGAGCGCGGCATCGCAGCCGACGGCTCGCCCGCGGCCGCGCCGCACGACCCGGCTCGCGCCATCACCCGCAACCGCCAGCCCGGCAGGTGCTGCGACACCGGCTGCACCACGCCGGGCCAGGCCGTGATGGTCGACCTGCCCGTCTCGCGACGCGCCTAGACTCCGGCGGATGAAGCTCTTCTTCTCGAAACGGCTCTGCCTCGCCGCCCTGGGAATAGGCGCAGCCTTCCTCGTCACGGCCTGCGGCGCCGTGCGCAAGCCCGCGGTGCCGATGACGACCTTGCTCGAGAAGAGCAGTTGCGCACGCGGCAATGTCGACACGCTGCTGGTCATGCTTCCCGGCGCGTATTCGACGACCGACGAATTCGAGCGCGAAGGCTTCGTGCGCGCGGTCAGCGAGAACCGCATCGCGGCGGACGTGATGCTGGTCGACGCCCACCTCGGCTATTTCAACAACAAGACCATCCTCGACCGCCTGAGCGCCGACGTGGTGGCGCCGGCGCGCAGCCGGGGCTACCGCCACATCTGGTTCATCGGCATTTCCCTCGGCGGCTTCGGCGGAATGCTCTATGCGCAGACGCACCCCGGCGACCTTGCAGGGCTTGTGACGCTGGCCCCCTACCTCGGCGAGCGCGCGCTCGCCACGGACATCGCCAATGCCGGCGGCCTCGCCAAATGGAATGGGCCGCTCACAGACCCGGCCAGCGAGCCTCCCCGAACGCCCAACGAAACGCAGCTCTGGCAATGGCTGCGCGGCTACGCGGGTTTCACGAACACGGCGGGCGCCCGGCCGCCGCTCTATCTGGGCTTTGGACTGGACGACCGCTTCGCCTTCAGCAACCGGCTGCTGGCGGGCGCACTGCCGCCGGAGCGCGTCTTCACGACCGAAGGCGGCCACGACTGGCCCGAGTGGAACCGGCTCTGGCGCCGCATCCTGCCGACCCTGCCGCTGCCGGGCTGCCCCGGCTGAGCGCGCGGGCCGGGTTCAATTCGGCCGCAGGCGCAGCAGCTTGCCGTCGGCCTCGTCGGTCAGTACGTAGAGCAATCCGTCGGGCCCCTGCTTCACGTCGCGGATGCGCGCGCGGCCCTCGGCCAGCAGCTTGTGTTCGGCGACCACCTTGCCGCCCTTCAGCTCGATGCGGTCGAGATACCCGAACTTGAGCGATCCGACGAACAGGTTGCCCTTCCAGGCCGCGCCGTAGCGGTCGCTGGTCAGGAACGCCATACCGGACGGCGCGATCGACGGCACCCAGTAGTGCAGCGGCTGCTCCATGCCTTCCTTGGCCGTGATGCCGTCGCCGATCTTGCCGCCGCCGTAGTTCTCGCCATAGGTGATGACGGGCCAGCCGTAGTTGCGGCCCGCCAATGGAATGTTGATCTCGTCGCCGCCCTGCGGGCCGTGCTCGGTCATCCAGAAGCGGCCGTCGGGCGCGAGCGTGGCGCCCTGCCCGTTGCGATGGCCGTAGCTCCATATCTCGGGCAGCGCGCCGGCCTTGCCGACGAAGGGGTTGTCCTTGGGCACCGTGCCGTCCTTGGCGATGCGCACGATCTTGCCCAGATGGTTGTCGAGCTTCTGCGCGTCTTCCTTGCGGCTGAAGCGGTCGCCGAGCGTCAGGAACAGCGTGCCGTCGCGGGCTTCGACGATGCGGCAGCCGAAGTGGTTGCGGCTCGCCACCTTGGGCTGCTGGCTGAAGATGACCTTCAGCTGCTCGAGGTTCGTACCGTCGGCCGACAGGTTGGCGCGGGCCAGCGCGGTGCTGTTGGCTGAGCCGCCGGCATCGGGTTCGGAGAAGCAGAAATACAGCGTGCGGTTCTTCTCGAAGCCGGAGTCGGCCAGCACGTCGAGCAAGCCGCCCTGGCCACCCGCCGCGATTGCAGGCAGGCCTCCGATGGGCGCGCCGATCTTGCCGTCGGCGCCGACCAACCGCAGGCGCCCCGGGCGCTCCGTCACCACGAAACGACCGCCCGGAAGGAAGGCGACGCCCCACGGGTTTTCGAGCCCGGTGGCCACCGTCTCGGGCCGCATCTGCGCCGCGGCGACACCGCAGAAACCGATTACCGTGACAAATGTCCAGCGACGAAGAGAGGCGGAAAGTGGCGTGTACGGCAAATTCATGGCTTTTCCGTGGAGTTGACGCGATCTTGGCGGGAAATAGCGACCGAATCCAGCAAGAGCATCGATCAACCCGAGGTCCAAGGGCCCTTTTGCGGTCAACCGTTTATGGGCCATAAACGTTCGCCGTTACATTTTTTCTTTGGCCGGATCGAAATTTTTTATGTAAATCAACGACTTACAGATGGATTCGCTAATTCTGTTTAAATTGACATAACCGCGCGTCATCAATATCCTACGCGCCATGCGTTTTTTCGTCCTACCCGCATCCCTCCTCTTTGCCGTTGCAGTACATGCAGCCCCCCAACAGGAAAAAACCGATGACGAGCTGGCACGAATGCTTGCCGACAAAGGTCTGATCGGACAACTCAAGCAGGTTCGTCAAACCGTCACCGAACGCACCTCCGACCTCGTGGTGACCGCCATCGGATTCCTCGGCGTTCCATACCGCCGCGGCGGCAACACCGCCGAATCGGGCTTCGATTGCAGCGGCTTCGTCCGCGCCATGTACAACCAGACGGTCGGCCACATGCTCCCCCGCCGCGCCGAAGAGCAGGCCGCCGCCACCGAGAAGATCGACCGCGACCAGCTCAAGCCCGGCGACCTCGTGTTCTTCAACACCATGCGCCGCGCCTTCAGCCATGTCGGCATCTACGTCGGCGAAGGCAAGTTCATCCACTCCCCCCGCTCCGGCGCCCAGGTTCGCGTGGAAGACATGAACGGCAGCTACTGGCAGCGCCGCTTCGACGGCGCCCGCCGCGTGGTCGGCGGACCGGCAGACGAAGTGAAGGCGGCAGCCGTCGCCAACAGCGGCAACTGAGCCCCGCTCCCCGAATCAAGGACGAAAAAAATCCCGCCTCGGCGGGATTTTTTATGGGCGCCCGATCGATCGATCGACAGGCGCCCTTGGGTTCGGCTTGCTCTTCAGCTCTTCTTCTGCGGCGGCAGGTCCGTGCAGGTGCCGTGAGCCACTTCCGCCGCCATGCCGATGCTTTCGCCCAGCGTCGGGTGCGGGTGGATGGTCTTGCCGATGTCGATCTCGTCCGCACCCATCTCGATGGCCAGCGCGATCTCGCCCAGCATGTCGCCTGCGTGCGTGCCGACGATGCCGCCGCCCAGGATGCGATGCGTCTCGGCATCGAACAGCAGCTTGGTGAAGCCCTCGTCGCGGCCGTTGGCGATGGCGCGGCCCGAGGCGGTCCACGGGAAGTGGCCCTTCTTGACCTTGATGCCTTCGGCCTTCGCCTGGTCTTCGGTCAGGCCGACCCACGCCACTTCGGGGTCGGTATAGGCCACGCTCGGAATCACGCGGGCGTTGAAGGCCGCGCTCGACAGCTCCTTGTCACCCTTCAGCTCGCCGGCAATGACTTCGGCCGCCACGTGCGCCTCGTGCACCGCCTTGTGCGCCAGCATGGGCTGGCCCACGATGTCGCCGATGGCGAAGATGTGCGGCACGTTGGTGCGCATCTGGATGTCGACCGGAATGAAACCGCGGTCGCTCACCGTGACTCCAGCCTTCTCGGCGCCGATCTTCTTGCCGTTGGGGCTGCGGCCCACGGCCTGCAGCACCAGGTCGTACACCTGCGGCTCCTTGGGTGCGTTCTCGCCCTCGAAGGTGACCTTGATGCCTTCCTTCGTGGCTTCGGCGCCGACCGTCTTGGTCTTGAGCATGATGTTGTCGAAGCGCGGCGCGTTCATCTTCTGCCAGACCTTCACGAGGTCGCGGTCCGCGCCCTGCATCAGGCCGTCGAGCATTTCGACCACGTCCAGGCGGGCGCCCAGCGTGGAGTACACGGTGCCCATTTCGAGGCCGATGATGCCGCCGCCGAGGATCAGCATGCGCTTGGGATCGGTGCCCATTTCCAGCGCGCCGGTCGAGTCGACGATGCGCGGGTCCTTCGGCATGAAGGGCAGGCTCACCGACTGCGAACCCGCCGCGATGATCGCGCTGCGGAACTTCACGGTCTGCTTGCTGCCCGTGGTGTCCCAGCTGGTGCCGGAGGTTTCCTCGACCTCGATGTGGTTCGGGTCGATGAAGTTGCCGACGCCGCGCAGCACCGTCACCTTGCGCATCTTGGCCATGGCCGTGAGGCCGCTGGTGAGCTTGCCCACCACCTTGTTCTTGTGGCCGAGCAGCTTGGCGCGATCGACCGTCGGGCTGCCGAAGCTCACGCCGAGGTCAGCGAAGTGCTTGACCTCGTCCATCACGGAAGCCACGTGCAGCAGCGCCTTCGACGGGATGCAGCCGACATTCAGGCACACGCCGCCGAGGGTGGCGTAGCGCTCGATCAGCACGACCTTCAGGCCGAGGTCGGCCGCGCGGAAGGCGGCCGAGTAGCCGCCGGGGCCGGCGCCGAGCACGATCACGTCGCATTCGACATCGACCTTGCCGCCGTAGCTGGACACGGCCACGGCCGGCGCGGCGGGGGCCGGCGCGGGAGCAGCCTTGGGCGCCGGGGCGGCAGCCGCGGGGGCAGGTGCCGCCGCCGCGGGAGCGGGCGCAGCAGCGGCGCCATCGACTTCCAGCGTCAGCACCACCGAGCCTTCCTTGACCTTGTCGCCCACCTTCACCGCGAGCGCCTTCACCACGCCGGCGGCGGACGACGGGATTTCCATCGAGGCCTTGTCCGATTCGACCGTGATCAGCGACTGCTCGGCCTTGACCGTGTCTCCGACGTTGACCAGCACCTCGATCACTGCCACTTCGTCGAAGTCGCCGATGTCGGGCACCTTGATTTGTTGTTCGCTCATTTGGACACTTTCAGTTTGAGTGTGAGAACGTCGACCGGTGGGGCCGAATTGCGATCGAATTCGCAAGCGGCGGCGATGCCCGCCTCCGCCACGTCGCGCGACGTGCGCGACTTGATGTCATAGGCCGCGTGCATGGCGCCGAGCGCAAAGCTGCGTCCCGAGCCGATGGCCCAGAACTCCTTGAACTCGAACACCTCGCGGTAGCTGTAGATGCCGTAGATGCCGCTCTGGTTGGCCATCAGCATCGTGAACTGGCTCGACTCGTAGGGCTCGTGCTCGTCTTCCTTGGTCTGCATGAAGAACGAGTCCTTCAGCACCGGATGCAGCATCGTGAAGGTGCGGAAGATCTCGTGCTTGCTGCCGAACATCAGCTGCTCGCGCGGCTGCGCGGCCAGCGCGTGCTGCAGCACCAGGAAGTGCGCCGCGGCGCCGGCCACGGCGAACAGGCTCTGCCCCGCCGCGTCCTCGACGGTGAAGATCTTCTGGTTCGCCTCGGCGCGGTGCGAGAGCCGCGTGTCGCCGAAGGTCACCAGAGAATCGGCTGCCATCGTGACCTGGCCGCCCTTTCGGACGGCCACTACGGTGGTCATAGCAGGATTCGACGGTAGTCCGCGAGCACTTGCCCCAGGTAGGCGTTGAAACGCGCAGCCAGGGCGCCGTCGATCACGCGGTGGTCGTACGACAGCGACATCGGCAGCGTGAGACGCGGCACGAACTGCTTGCCGTCCCACACCGGCTTCATCGCGCTCTTCGAGAGGCCGAGGATGGCCACTTCGGGGGCGTTGATGATGGGCGTGAAGTGCGTGCCGCCGATGCCGCCGAGCGAACTGATCGAGAAACAGCCGCCCTGCATGTCGGCCGAACCGAGCTTGCCGTCGCGCGCCTTCTTGGCGAGCTCGCCCATCTCCGCGCTGATCTGCAGGATGCCCTTCTTGTCGGCATCCTTCAGCACCGGCACCACGAGGCCGTTGGGCGTGTCGGCCGCGAAGCCGATGTGGTAGTACTGCTTGTAGACGAGCTGGTCGCCGTCCAGGCTGGTGTTGAACTCGGGGAATTTCTTCAGCGCCGCGACCACCGCCTTGATGACGAAGGCCAGCATCGTCACCTTGACGCCCGACTTCTCGTTCTCCTTGTTGGTGGAGACGCGGAAGGCTTCGAGCTCGGTGATGTCGGCCTCGTCGTTGTTGGTGACGTGCGGAATCATCACCCAGTTGCGGTGCAGGTTCGCGCCGCTGAGCTTCTTGATGCGCGACAGGTCCTTGCGCTCGACCGAGCCGAACTTGGTGAAGTCGACCTTGGGCCATGGGATGAGGCCCAGCGCCGCGCCGTCGGCGCCGCCACCGGCCGGCGCCTTGGCCGCCGAGGCCTTGGTGCTGGCCTGGCCGCTCATCACGGCCCTGGTGAAGCTCTGGATGTCTTCCTGCGTGATGCGACCCTTGGGACCGGAGCCCTTGACCTCCTCGAGCGGCACGCCGAGTTCGCGGGCGAACTTGCGCACCGAAGGCGAGGCGTGCGGCAGGTTGCCGGTGGGCGCGACCGTCGGGTTGTGGGCGGGAGCTGCGGCGGCGGGTGCCGGCGCCGCGGCGGCCGGAGCAGGAGCGCTTGCAGTGGCGGCTGCCGGAGTGGCGGCCGCGGCCTGCGCGGGTGCCGGCGCCGGGGCGGCTGCGGCCGTACCGGTTGCGCCTTCGAGCACGGCGATCAGGTCACCGATGTTGACCGTGTCGCCCACCTTGACCTTGAGTTCCTTGAGCACGCCGGCGGCCGACGACGGAATCTCCATCGAGGCCTTGTCCGACTCGACCGTGATCAGCGACTGCTCGGCCTTGATGGAATCGCCCACCTTCACGAGCACTTCGATGACGGCGACGTCCTTGAAGTCGCCGATGTCCGGCACCTTGACCTCGACCGGACCCGAAGCCGCCGGGGCTGCAGCAGGAGCCGGTGCGGGCGCTGCCGCGGCAGGCGCGGCTGCAGCAGCGGGAGCCGCCGCGGGCGCGGGGGCCGGCGCTGCCGCGGCACCCGCTCCTTCGGCCTCGAGCACGAGGACCACCGAGCCCTCCTTCACCTTGCTGCCGACCTCGACCTTCAGTTCCTTGACCACACCGGCGGTCGACGACGGGATTTCCATCGACGCCTTGTCCGATTCGACCGTGATGAGCGACTGCTCGGCCTTCACCGTGTCGCCCACCTTCACGAGCACCTCGATCACCGCGACTTCATCGAAATCGCCGATGTCCGGCACCTTCACTTCCACTGCTGCCATATCGTTGTCTCCCGCCGTCAGGCGCCGTTCGTTCGTTGGTTGGTTGTTGATTGGGGATCAGGCGTAGAGCGGGTTGACCTTGTCGACGTTGATGCCGTACTTCTTGATCGCTTCCACCACCTTGGCCACCGGCACGGTGCCGTCTTCGCTCAGCGCCTTGAGCGCAGCCACCACGATGTAGTGGCGGTTGACCTCGAAGTGCTCGCGCAGCTTGTTGCGGAAATCGCTGCGGCCGAAGCCGTCGGTGCCCAGCACCTTGTAGTTGCGGCCCTTCGGGATGAAGGGGCGGATCTGCTCGGCGTAGGCCTTCATGTAGTCGGTCGATGCGACCACCGGGCCGGTGGTGGCGCCGAGCTGCTCGGCCACGAAGGGCACGCGCGGCGTCTGATCGGGGTGCAGCAGGTTCCAGCGGTCGGCGTCCTGGCCGTCGCGGGTGAGCTCGTTGAAGCTCGGGCAGCTCCACACGGAAGCCGACACGCCCCAGTCCTTCTCGAGCAGTTCCTGCGCGGCAAAGCTTTCGCGCAGGATGGTGCCGCTGCCCAGCAGTTGCACGGTGGGCGCCTTGGCCTTGAGCGCGGGGCCCTGCTTCGACAGGTACATGCCCTTGATGATCTGCTCTTCGGTGCCGGGCTGGAGGCCGGGCATCGCGTAGTTCTCGTTGAGCAGCGTCAGGTAGTAGTAGACGTTGTCCTGCTTCTCGACCATGCGCTTCAGGCCGTGGTGCAGGATCACGCCGACTTCGTGCGCGAAGGTCGGGTCGTAGCTCACGCAGTTCGGGATGGTGTTGGCCAGGATGTGGCTGTGGCCGTCTTCGTGCTGCAGACCTTCGCCGTTCAGCGTGGTGCGGCCCGAGGTGCCGCCCAGCAGGAAGCCGCGCGCCTGCATGTCGCCGGCAGCCCATGCCAGGTCGCCGATGCGCTGGAAGCCGAACATCGAGTAGTACACGTAGAACGGCACCATGATGCGGTTGTTCGTGCTGTACGACGTGGCCGCCGCGATCCAGCTCGACATGCCGCCGGCCTCGTTGATGCCTTCCTGCAGGATCTGGCCGGCCTTGTCTTCCTTGTAGTACATGACCTGGTCCTTGTCGACCGGGGTGTACTGCTGACCGTGCGGGTTGTAGATGCCGATCTGGCGGAACAGGCCTTCCATGCCGAAGGTGCGCGCCTCGTCCACGAGGATCGGCACGACGCGCGGGCCCAGCGCCTTGTCGCGCAGCAACTGCGTGAGGAAGCGCACGTAAGCCTGCGTGGTCGAGATCTCGCGGCCCTCGGCCGTGGGCTCCATCACCGCCTTGAAGGTGTCGAGCGACGGCACCGTGAAGCTCTCTTCGGCCTTGACGCGGCGGTGGGGCAGGTAGCCGCCCAGTGCCTTGCGGCGCTCGTGCAGGTAGCGCATTTCCGGCGTGTCGTCGGCCGGCTTGTAGAACGGCAGGTCCGCAATCTGGCTGTCGGGAATCGGGATGTTGAAGCGGTCGCGGAAGGCCTTGATGTCCTCGTCGCCGAGCTTCTTGGTCTGGTGGACCGTGTTCTTGCCCTCGCCGATCTTGCCCATGCCGAAGCCCTTGACGGTCTTCACGAGCAGGACGGTCGGCTGGCCCTTGTGGTTCTGGGCCGAGTGGAAGGCGGCGTACACCTTCTGCGAGTCGTGGCCGCCGCGCTGGAGGTTCCAGATCTCGTCGTCGGTCATGTGCTCGACCATCTTCAGCGTGCGCGGGTCGCGGCCGAAGAAGTTCTTGCGGACGTAGGCACCGTCGTTGGCCTTGAACGACTGGTAGTCGCCGTCGTTGCACTCCATCATGATCTTGCGCAGGGCACCGTCGTGGTCCTTCTCGAGCAGGGCGTCCCAGCCCTTGCCCCAGACGAGCTTGACGACGTTCCAGTTGGCGCCGCGGAACTCGCCTTCGAGCTCCTGGATGATCTTGCCGTTGCCGCGCACCGGGCCGTCCAGGCGCTGCAGGTTGCAGTTGATGACGAAGATCAGGTTGTCGAGGTTCTCGCGTGCGGCGAGGCCGATGGCGCCCAGCGATTCGACCTCGTCCATTTCACCGTCGCCGCAGAACACCCACACCTTGCGGTTCTCGGTGTTGGCGATGCCGCGTGCGTGCAGGTACTTGAGGAAGCGGGCCTGGTAGATCGCCATCAGCGGGCCCAGGCCCATCGAGACGGTCGGGAACTGCCAGAACTCGGGCATCAGCTTGGGGTGGGGGTAGCTGGAGAGACCCTTGCCGTCGACTTCCTGGCGGAAGTTGAGCAGCTGTTCTTCGGAGAGGCGGCCTTCGAGGTAGGCGCGGGCGTAGATGCCGGGAGAGACGTGGCCCTGGATGTAGAGCAGGTCGCCGCCGTGGTTCTCGCTCTCGGCGTGCCAGAAGTGGTTGAAGCCGGCGCCGAACATGCTGGCCAGCGAGGCGAAGGAGCCGATGTGGCCGCCCAGGTCGCCGCCTTCGGCGGGATGGTGGCGGTTGGCCTTGACCACCATGGCCATCGCGTTCCAGCGCATGTAGGCGCGCAGGCGCTGTTCGATCTCGAGGTTGCCGGGGCTGCGGGCTTCCTGCGAGGGCTCGATGGTGTTGACGTAGCCGGTGTTGGCCGAGAACGGCATGTCGACCGTGTTCTGGCGGGCATGTTCGAGCAACTGCTCGAGAAGGAAGTGAGCCCGCTCAGGCCCCTCGCTCTGGATGACGGAAGACAGTGCATCCATCCATTCACGGGTCTCCTGGGCGTCCGCGTCGTTTGCGGCCGAGCCGAACAGGTTCTCGGGATTTGCCGACATGCTTGTGTCTCCTTTTAGGGCTGTGGCAGTAATTTAAGTGCGCTCTGCAGCGAACGCGGCGGAGTTTCGCATAGAAACATCGCAATTTCAAATAGTGCTCATTGATTTTTTAATGTGAAATTTCTAAGGCAACCAAGCCGCGGGCAAGGGTCCGTGCGAGGCCTGCAACCCTAGGGGCAAGCCTAGAATCCGCCCATGCCTCTCTCCTCCCCGCTGGCGGTTGCCCGCAGTGCCGTGAACGCCTCGCCGCTGTCCTGGTGGCGCAGGTGGTGGCGACGCCAGACCCCGGTGCTGCAGGACGCAGTCGCCATGCTCGCGCCGATGGCGGCCGTGCTGCTGTTTCTTGCCGCCATCGTTTCCGCCTTCTGGTATCTGCGCACCGAGGAAGTCGAGCGCGAGCAGGAGTCGGTGCGCCGCGACGTCGAGTACGCGCAGCAGCGCATGCGGCTGCGGTTGCTCGAGCGCCAGGAGCAGCTGATGCGCATCGCGCGCGACGCCTCCAACCGCGAGATCGACCCCATCGAATTCACCAGCCGCGCAGAGTCGCTGGTGAGCCAGTTCCCCGAGCTGCAGACCATCACCTGGATCGACGACCGCCGCCGCTTCAAGGCCGGCTATGCCGCGCCCAGCGTGCACCCGGCGCAGCAGCACCTGATCGGCGACGTGCTGCGCCCCGGCGACATCGAGAGCAACTACGCGCTGGCACGAGAGCTGCGCCAACCGGTGTTTTCGCAACCGGTGGCCGGGGGCGACCCGCCGGCGATGCTGCAGTTGCACATCCCCCTCTTCGACCAGGGCCTGTTCGCAGGCGTGGTGCTGGGAGAGTTCTCGGTCGACGGACTGCTGCGCTACGGCATGCCCTCCGAGGTGCAGGCGCGCTACGCGGTGTCGCTGCTCGACGCCAAGGGCCATGTGATCGCCGGCAACACCACCAACCTGAAGGAAAGCGGCACGCGCCTGCTGCCCTGGACCGAGCGCACCAACGAATACGAAGTGCCGGTGTCCCCCGTCGGCAATGCGCTGGTGCTGCGGGCGCAGGCCTACCGCACCTCGCAGGGCGTGGTCGGCAACGGGCTCTTCTGGCTGGTCTGCGCGCTCAGCGTGCTCACGAGCTGGATGCTGATCGGCACCTGGCGCCACACGCGTCGCCGGCTGCAGGCGCAGCAGCGGCTGGTGGCCGAAACCAACTTCCGCCGTGCGATGGAGAACTCCATGCTCACCGGCATGCGCGTACTCGACCTGCAGGGGCGCATCACCTACGTCAACGCCGCCTTCTGCGCGATGACGGGCTGGAGCGAAGAAGAACTGGTCGGCCAGTCGCCGCCCTTCCCCTACTGGCTCGAATCCGACCGCGAGGTGATGAACGAGCGGCTGGAAGAAGAACTGCACGGCCGCGCCCTGCCCGGCGGCTTCCAGGTGCGGGTGAAGCGCAAGAACGGCAGCGTGTTCAACGCCCGCCTCTACGTATCGCCGCTGATCGACGCGCGCGGCCACCAGACCGGCTGGATGACGTCGATGACCGACATCACGGAACCCACGCGCATCCGCGAACAGCTCTCGGCCTCGTACGAGCGCTTCACCACCGTGCTGGAGGCACTCGACGCGGCAGTGTCCGTCGCCCCCATCGGCAGCGAGGAACTGCTGTTCGCCAACAAGCTCTACCGCCTGTGGTTCGGCTCCGACACCGTGGGCCACCTGGGGATGGTCGCGCAGGCGGGCGTGCCGGCGTCGAATGCGCACGACGAAGGCCTGGACGACGTGGACCCGTATGCCGGCCTGCCGATCGACACGCTCACCGCCGCGCAGACCGCCAACAATGAGATCTTCGTGCCCCACCTCGGCAAGTGGCTGGAAGTGCGCTCGCGCTACCTGACCTGGGTGGACGGCCGCCTCGCTCAGTTGGTGATCGCCACCGACATCACGCCGCGCCGCGACGCCGAGGAACAGGCCGCCGCGCAGGCCGACAAGGCCCAGGCCGCCAGCCGCCTCATCACCATGGGCGAGATGGCCTCCAGCGTGGCGCACGAGCTCAACCAGCCGCTGACCGCGATCACCAACTACTGCAACGGGATGATGTCGCGCATCAAGGGCCAGTCGATCGACAACGACGCCCTGCTCGCCGCGCTCGAGAAAACCTCGAAGCAGGCGCAGCGCGCGGGCCAGATCATCCAGCGCATCCGCTCCTTCGTGAAGCGCAGCGAGCCCAACCGCACGCCGGCCGATGTGGCCACGATGGTGAGCGAGGCGGTCGAGCTCGCCGGCATCGAGCTGCGCCGGCGCAACGTGCGCCTGAACCACTACGTGGCCGCGCGGCTGCCGGTGGTGCGCGTCGACCCGATCCTCATCGAGCAGGTGATGGTCAACCTGCTGAAGAACGCGGCCGAATCCATCGACCTCGCCGACCGCCCGCTGGCGCGCCGCAGCGTCGAGCTGCGGGTGCTGCCGAAGGTGATCGAAGGTCACAACGCCATCGAGTTCTCGGTGCAGGACACGGGCAAGGGCCTCGCCCCGGAAGTGATGGATCGGCTCTACGAAGCCTTCTTCTCCACCAAGCCCGAGGGCATGGGCATCGGCCTGAATCTGTGCCGCACCATCGTCGAGTCGCACCGCGGCCGGATGCAGGCGGAGAACATCTACAATGGCCCGGATGTGATCGGATGCCGTTTTTCCTTCTGGATTCCGGTGTTGGACGCTATCAGTTCCGTAGCTAGCGACGAGGCAAAGGTACCTGCATGAGTTTGATTCCGAAGAAGGGCACGGTCTATGTCGTCGACGACGACGAAGCCGTACGCGATTCGCTGCAATGGCTGCTCGAAGGCAAGGACTACAGAGTCCGCTGTTTCGATTCCGCCGAATCCTTTCTCTCCCGATACGACCCGCGTGAAGTCGCCTGTCTGATCGTCGACATCCGCATGTCGGGCATGACCGGCCTCGAACTGCAGGACCGGCTGATCGAACGGCGTTCCCCGCTACCCATCGTGGTCATCACCGGCCACGGCGACGTGCCGATGGCCGTCGACAGCATGAAGAAGGGCGCGATGGATTTCATCCAGAAGCCCTTCAACGACGAAGAGCTCGTCACGCTGGTCGAGCGCATGCTTGAACACGCGCGCGGCGCCTTCACCCAGCACCAGCAATCGGCCAGCCGCGACGCGCTGCTGTCCAAGCTCACCGGCCGCGAGGCACAGGTGCTCGAGCGCATCGTTGCCGGCCGCCTGAACAAGCAGATCGCCGACGACCTGGGCATCAGCATCAAGACGGTCGAGGCGCACCGCGCCAACATCATGGAAAAGCTCAACGCCAACACCGTGGCCGATCTGCTCAAGATCGCGCTGGGGCAGGCGGCGCCAGCGGCCAAGGCCTAGAAACAGCTATCCGCCCGATAGCGATGAATGACTCCCACGCCTGCGCAAGCGGGCGTTTTTACTTGGAAAATCGAAACCGATGACCGCCCAACTGATCGACGGCAACGCCCTCGCCAAAACCATCCGTGCCGAGGTGTCCGGCCGCACCGCCGCGCTCAAGGCCCGTGGCGTGAACCCCGCCCTTTCCATCATCCTCGTGGGCGAAGACCCGGCCAGCCAGGTCTATACGAAGCACAAGGTCAACGACAGCGCCCAGACCGGCCTCGACGCCACGCTCGAGACCTACCCCTCCGACATGAGCGAGGCCGACCTGCTCGCCCGCATCCGCACGCTCAACGACGACCCGAAGGTGCACGGCATCCTGGTGCAGCTGCCGCTGCCGAAGCACATGGACAGCCAGAAGGTCATCGAGACCATCTCGCCCGCCAAGGACGTCGACGGCTTCCACGTCGCCAGCGCCGGTGCGCTGATGACCGGCGCACCCGGCTTCTGGCCCTGCACGCCGCACGGCTGCATGAAGATGCTCGAATCCATCGGCTACGACCTGCGCGGCAAGCATGCCGTGGTCATCGGCCGTAGCAACATCGTCGGCAAGCCGATGGCCATGATGCTGCTCGCAAAGAGCGCCACCGTGACCATCTGCCACAGCGCCACCAAGGACCTGGGCGCCATCACGCGCCAGGCCGACGTGATCGTCGCTGCAGTGGGCAAGCTCGACCTCCTGACCGCCGACATGGTGAAGCCCGGCGCGGTCGTCATCGACGTGGGCATGAACCGCAAGCCTGACGGCAAGCTCGCCGGCGACGTCGACTTCGACGGCGTGAAGGAAGTGGCAGGCTGGATCACGCCCGTGCCTGGCGGCGTCGGCCCCATGACGCGCGCGATGCTGCTGGTCAACACCCTTGAAGCGGCAGAGCGCGCCGCAAGATAAGAATCAGACTGTCGCTTGCCCGCTGCATGCAGCCGCCTTTACGGGCGGTTCCGCAGCGGCTCCCGAAATGGTCCCGTCAGCTCGAACAGGATTTTTCCAATGACCAACCCGCTCCTCGATTTCACCGATCTCCCTCTGTTCGACCGAGTCAAGCCCGAGCATGTCGCTCCCGCCGTCGATGCGCTGCTGGCCGATGCCGAAACCGCGCTGCAGACCGTGACGGCGCCGGAATTTCCCGCTGACTGGAATGCGATCTCCAAGGTGCTCGACGTGGCTTCCGAGCGCTTCAGCCGCGCCTGGGGCGCCGTCGGCCATCTCAACGCAGTGGCCGACACGCCCGAGCTTCGCGCCGCCTACAACGAGGCCATGCCGCGCGTCACCGCCTTCTGGACCCGCCTGGGCTCCGACGAGCGCCTGTACGCCAAGTACAAGGCTATCGATGTCGCCACGCTCAACGCCGAACAGCGCCAGGCGCACAGCAACGCGGTGCGCAACTTCGTGCTGGGCGGCGCCGAGTTGCAGGGCGACGCCAAGAAGCGCTTCGCCGACATCCAGGAGCGCCTGGCCGAGCTGAGCCAGAAGTTCAGCGAGAACGCGCTCGATGCCACCGATGCCTTCGCCTACTACGCCGCGCTCGGCGAACTCGAAGGCGTACCCGAGGACGTGGTCAGCGCCGCACGCGCGGCCGCCGAGGCCGATGGCAAGGAAGGCTACAAGCTCACGCTGAAGATGCCGTGCTACCTGCCTGTGATGCAGTTCGCAAAGAGCAGCGCGCTGCGCGAGAAGCTCTATCGCGCCTACGTCACGCGGGCCAGCGAGTTCGGCGACTCGGCCTTCGACAACACCCCGCTCATCACCGAGATCCTCGCGCTGCGCGAGGAAGAAGCCGGGCTGCTGGGCTACAGGAACTACGGCGAACTCTCGGTCGTGCCGAAGATGGCCGAATCGCCCGAGCAGGTCGTGAAGTTCCTGCGCGACCTCGCGGCCAAGGCGAAGCCGTACGGCGAGCGCGATCTCGCCGACCTGCGAGTCTTTGCCGCCGAGCAGTTGAGCATCACCGACCTGCAGCCCTGGGACTGGAGCTACATCGGCGAGAAGCTCAAGGAAGCGCGCTACGCCTTCAGCGAGCAGGAGGTGAAGCAGTACTTCCCGGCGCCGAAGGTCATGGCGGGGCTCTTCAAGATCGTCGAGACGCTGTTCGAGGTGTCGATCCGCCGCGACTCTGCGCCCACCTGGCATCCGAGCGTGGAGTTCTATCGCATCGAGCGTGCGGGCCAGAAGGTCGGCCAGTTCTACCTCGACCCGTCCGCCCGCGCCGCAAAGCGCGGCGGCGCCTGGATGGACGACGTGCGCGCCCGCTGGCTCCGCCCTGACACCGGCGTGCTGCAGACGCCGGTCGCGCAGCTGGTGTGCAACTTCGCCAGTGGCGTCGACGGCAAGCCGCCGCTGCTCACGCATGACGACGTGACCACCCTCTTCCACGAGTTCGGCCACGGCCTGCACCACATGCTCACGCAGGTGAACGAGCGCGACGTCTCGGGCATCAGCGGCGTCGAGTGGGACGCGGTCGAGCTGCCGAGCCAGTTCATGGAAAACTTCTGCTGGGAGTGGGACGTGCTCAAGCACATGACGGCCCATGTCGACACCGGCGAGCCGCTGCCGCGCGCCCTCTTCGACAAGATGACGGCCGCGAAGAACTTCCAGAGCGGCATGCAGACGCTGCGCCAGATCGAGTTCTCGCTGTTCGACATGCTGCTGCACACCGAGTACCACGCCGCCACCGCCAAGCCCGGCGACGTGATGGCGCTGCTGGGCCGCGTGCGCGACGAGGTGGCGGTGATGCCCTCGCCGGCCTTCAGCCGCACGCCGAATACTTTCAGCCACATCTTCGCGGGCGGCTATGCGGCCGGCTACTACAGCTACAAGTGGGCCGAGGTGCTGAGCGCCGATGCCTATGCGGCCTTCGAGGAAACCGTGGGTGCCGGCGGCGAGCCGAACATCGAGACCGGCCGCAAGTACCGCCAGGCCATCCTGGAAGCCGGTGGCAGCCGCAGTGCCATGGACTCGTTCAAGGCCTTCCGCGGCCGCGAGCCCCAGCTTGATGCGCTGCTGCGACATCAGGGCATGGCGCAGCCCCAGCCCGCTTGATGCATCGCTGAAGCTTGCGATACTCGGGCGATGCATACGATTTACAAAATCTCACCATTGCATCGCCTGACCGGCTTTGCCCTTGTGCTCGTTGCCGCGGGCGCGATGGCACAACCCATCTACCGCCAGGTGGACAAGAACGGCAAGGTCACCTTCTCCGACCGTGCGCCAACCGCCAGCAGCGAGGCGGCATCGGGCAATCAGCAAGGCTCCGCCGCCGCATCCGGCGCCAATACCGCAGGCCTGCCCTACGAGCTGCGCCAGGTGGCGCAACGCTACCCCGTCACCCTCTACAGCGGAGACGAATGCGGCCCCTGCAGCGCGGCGCGCACGATGCTCGTCACGCGCGGCATTCCCTTCGAGGAACGCACCGTCAAGAGCAACGAGGAAATCGAGGCGCTGCAGCGCCTGAGCAGCCAGAGTTCGCTGCCGCTGCTGACCATCGGGTCGCAGCAGCTCAAGGGCTATTCCGACGCCGAGTGGTCGCAATACCTCGACGCGGCCGGCTACCCCAAGAGCAACAGCCTGCCCGCGGGCTACCGCAACGGCCCGGTCCGGCCGCTGGTGGCCCAACAGGCAGCGCCCGCCCCCCGCGCCGCGGCACCTGCGCCAGCCGCGCAACCCGCGCCGCCGCCCGCTTCGAGCGAACCGACGCCGAGCAACCCGGCCGGCATCAAGTTCTGAGCCCGGGGCTGCGGCCCAGGCGCCTCAGGCACTTCAGGCGCCGAACTCCATCGTCTTCACGCCAGCCGCGGTGCCCAGCAGGCACACGTCGGCCTTCTGGTGCGCGAAGACACCGACCGTCACCACGCCCGGCCACTGGCTCACCGTCGACTCGAAGGCCAGCGGGTCGGTGATGCTCAGCCCCGTCACGTCGACGATGTGCTGGCCGTTGTCGGTGACCAGCGGCAGGCCGTCCTTCTCGCGCACCTGGGCGATGCCGCCCATGGCGGCGAACTGGCGCATCACCCGGCGCGCGGCCATCGGAATCACCTCCACCGGCAGCGGAAACGCGCCCAGCACGTCCACCAGCTTGGACTCGTCGGCGATGCAGACGAACTTGCGCGATTGCGCCGCGACGATCTTCTCGCGCGTGAGCGCAGCGCCGCCGCCCTTCACCATGAAGCCGCGGCGATCGATCTCGTCGGCGCCGTCGATATAGACCGACAGTTCCTCCACCTCGTTGCTGTCGAACACCGGGATGCCGAGGGCCCGCAGGCGTTCGGTCGAGGCGACCGAGCTGGAGACCGCGCCCTTGATCTCGTCCTTGATCGTGGCCAGGGCGTCAATGAACTTGTTCACCGTCGAACCGGTGCCGACGCCGACGATTTCGCCCCTCGTCACGTAGGCCAGCGCGGCACGGCCGACCTGGGCCTTGAGTTCGTCCTGGGAAAGCGGTTGGGATGGGGTTGGGGAGGCGGGTGCGGTCATCACGGACAATCCTTGGCTCATTGAAGCCCCGAATTATCCGATGCCCCTGCTGATGCCCTCCTCGCTCTACGGCCTGGCCCGCCCCTTCCTGTTCGGTTTCGACCCCGAGCATGCTCACGAAATCACGCTGGACGGGCTGGCGCGCACCCAGAACACGCCGTTGGCCTGCGCCTATTCGGCGCCGCGCGTCGACGATCCGATCGAACTCGCCGGCTTGAGCTTTCCGAACCGCGTGGGCCTGGCCGCCGGGCTGGACAAGAACGCCCGCTGCATCGACGCCTTCGCCGCCATGGGATTCGGCTTCGTCGAGGTCGGCACGGTCACGCCCAAGGCCCAGCCGGGCAACCCGAAGCCGCGCATGTTCCGCCTGCCGCAGCGCGATGCGCTGATCAACCGGCTCGGATTCAACAACGAGGGGCTGGACGCCTTCCTGGCCAATGTGCAGCGGGCGCGATTCCGCAAGAGCACCGGCGGCGGCGCGAAATCGCCGATGCTGCTGGGCCTGAATATCGGCAAGAACGCCGCCACGCCCATCGAGCGCGCGGTGGACGACTACCTGGCCTGCCTCGACGGCGTGTATCCGCATGCCGACTACGTGACGATCAACATCTCCAGCCCGAACACCGCCAACCTGCGCACGCTGCAAAGCGATGAAGCGCTCGACGCGCTGCTGGGTGCGGTGGCCGAACGGCGCGAAACCCTGACCACGCGCCATGGCGGCAAGCGCTCGCCGCTTTTCGTGAAGATCGCGCCCGACCTCGACGAGGCCCAGGTCTCGGTGATTGCAGCCACCCTCAAGCGCCACGGCATGGACGGCGTGATCGCCACCAACACCACGCTTGCGCGCGATGCGGTCAAGGGCCTTCCTCATGCGGAGGAAGCGGGAGGGCTGTCCGGTGCGCCGGTGTTCGAGGCCAGCAACCGCGTGATCGCCCAACTGCGCGCGGCGCTGGGCAAGGGCTATCCGATCATCGGCGTGGGAGGCATCCTCAGCGGCGCCGATGCCAAGGCAAAGATCGCCGCGGGCGCGGACGTGGTGCAGATCTACACTGGGCTGATCTATCGCGGCCCCGCGCTGGTTCGCGAAGCGGCCCAGGCGTTGCTGCGCGATCGCGGCAGCAAGGCCTGAGCACCCTTTTCCTCAGCGCATGCGCCAGAGCACTGGCGCAATGACCGCGGCCCAGCGCAGCAGGCGCTTCGGCCGGATCACCACCACGGCAGCCGCGGCGACGACGCCGGTGGCCACCGGGTGCGCACGCGCGATGCGCAGCGCAGCAGCAGCGGCCGACTCGTTGGGCGGAGGAGCATCCGCCTCGGCCGCAGGCTGGGTCTCGCGCCCGCCCTGCATCGTCGCGATGCGCTCGCGCTGGATTTCCATGCGCGCCAGCAGTTCTTCGCGGGTGACCGGGCGTCGGACGCGGCGCGGTGCTTCCTCGTCCTCTCCCGGATCCTTGCCGATGCCGAACCGCTCCTGGGCCCAGGCCCAGTCGCGCTCGAACTCCCTGCGAGCCGGCACGAAGCTGTTGGACGCATTGCGCAGGGTCAGCAGCAGCCCGATGACTGCCGCCAGCCAGAGCGCAATCCATACGCCAGCCACCGACCAGGCGGCGGTGGCGCGGTGCGGCGTGTCCCAGAAGTTCACCACCACCGCCACGGACAGCAGGGCCACCGTGACCGTGGTCAGTCCCAGCACGGCCAGCCCGAGAAGGAGCATCAGCTTGAGCCGCTGCTTCTCGTCCTCCCAGGCCATGCGCAACAGCTGCACCCGGTCTTCGGCGGCCAGTGCGCCTTCGGCCGCGGCGATGCGCAGCCGGCGGATCCGGGCATTCAGTCCGAACAAGGAGAGCAGCCTCATGGGCCGGCCCCTGTCATGCTCGGGCGAACGGTGATGCTGCTGCCGTGCGACTCCAGGTCAGCGGCGGCCAAGCAGCAGGCCCACCAGCACGCCGACGGCCAGTGCGGCACCGGCGATCTGCCAAGGTTCGTCGTGGGCGTAGGCGTTGGCGGAGCTGGCCGCTTCGCGGGCCTTCTTGGCGGCGAGCTTGCTCTTCTCGGCCGCGAGTTCGCGTGCGATGGCCAGCTTGGTGTCGATGCGCTGGCGCAGCGCCTTGATGTGGGGAACCGAATCCAGGTCCTTGCTTGCCAGCACGCCGCGCACGTCGCTTGCAATGTCTTCGGCTGCTGCTTCAAGATTTTGGGATGCACTCATTGGAAACTTTCCTCCGTGATGACACCGGCACCGCGCCGGCGGCTTCGCGCCAGCAAGTGGCGTGCTGTCATGTTACAGGCTCGAAAGGCCCTAAGGCGCTACAGATGTGCAGACTTTGTCGCACGATGGCTGTCGACTGACGCCCGAACCCCTCCGCGGTCATGCTCCGGCCAGCAGGTCCGCGACGTGGCGCCCGATGGCCAGGCTGCTCGTGAGGCCCGGCGATTCGATGCCGAAAAGATTCACCAGCCCCGGCACGCCGTGCGATGCGGGCCCGTCGATCATGAAGTCGGCAGCCGGCTCGCCCGGGCCCGAAATCTTGGGCCGCATGCCCGCATAGCCCGGGATCAGCGCGCCGTCGGGCAGCGCGGGCCAGTACTTGCGGACCTCGGCGTAGAAGCCCTCGCCGCGCGAGGGATCCACCACCAGGTCGTCGGGCGATGACACCCACTGCACGTCGGGCCCGAACTTGGCCTGGCCGCCCAGGTCGATCGTGAGGTGCACGCCCAGGCCGCCCGGCTCAGGTACGGGGTAGACGAGGCGTCCGAACGGCGCCCGCCCCGACAAGGTGAAGTAGTTGCCCTTGGCGAAGTACTCCCTCGGCACCGCCGACGGCGGCAGCCCTTCGAAGCGCCGGGCCAGCGCAGGAGCCCCGAGGCCCGCCGCATTGACCACGCTGCGGCAGCGCAGCGCGGTGCCGTCTTCCGATATCAGGACGATGCCGCCGTCACCGCACTCCGCGCGCGTGATGGGCGATTTCAACGCCAGCATGCCGCCAGCATTCTCGAGATCGCCCAGCAGGCTCAGCATGAGCGCGTGGCTGTCGACGATGCCGGTGCTCGGCGAATGCAGCGCCGCGACGCAATGCAGCTGAGGCTCCATGGCAACGGCCTGCTGCGCCGTGATCAGGGCAAGGTCATCGACGCCGTTCGCGGCCGCCTTCTTCCGGATGACTTCGAGCTGGTCGGCCTGCTCGGGCGAAGTGGCGACGATGAGCTTGCCGCAGCGCTGGTGCGGCACGCCGCGTTCGGCCGCGTAGGCGTACAGCATCTGCTTGCCCTCGACGCAGAGCTTCGCCTTGAGCGAGCCCTGTGGGTAGTAGATGCCGGCATGAATGACCTCGCTGTTGCGCGAACTCGTTCCCGTGCCGATGGCACCTTCTGATTCGAGCACCAGCACCTCCCGGCCCGCGAGCGCCAAGGCGCGCGCCACTGCCAGCCCCACCACACCACCGCCGATGACGGCGCAATCGATTTCATCCATCGCGCGAGCTTAGCGCGGCTCGCGCCGGGAGCGTCGCTATCTCAGTGCACGGACGGGGGCGGTTCGGGATCGGTGGGCTCGTCGGGTGGCGTCTCGGGCCCTTCGTCGGGCTCGACGGGCAGGTTCGGCGCGACGGGAGGCGGAACATCGGGATGGGTGGCCATGGCTGCACTCCTTTCCTTCTGGTTCTAGGTCACCGGCGCGAAAAATTCGACAGCACGCGGCTGCACTTGCCGTCGGCGAGGGCCGACAGCCCGGCCCGCTCAGCCGACGAAAGCACCGAGCTCGATCCGCGGCAGCCGCGCCGGATCGGCAATGGCGTCGATCGCGACGATCTTCCCCTGCGACACCGTGACCTCCAGCACCAGGAAGAGGCGCCCCATGGGTGCCACCACCACGCCGACGCGGCCGTCCACCAGCGCCGCCCGAGCGCCCTGGGCACGGCCGACAAAAGCCTTGGCAACAGCATCCGCACCGACGATTTCACCTTGCCCGCCGAGCCGCGCGGCAGCAGCGTCGGCACGGAACACCACGCCCGGGTCGAGCACCGCGAGCAGTCCGCTGAAGTCGCCGCCGCGCGAGGCGGCCAGGAAAGCCTCGACCACGCCGCGCTGCCCCGCCAGGTCAGGCTCCGACACGGCGAACCGGCCCTGCACCCGCCGCCGCGCACGGCTCGCGAGCTGCCGCGCCGCCGTCGGTGTGCGGTCATGGCCTTGACGGACGAAATGCGGTCGATGTGACCGCAGACCACCGACGCCTGCCCGCAGGGCTCGCCGTCGCGTTCGTCACACCTGAACCCACACCTGGATCACCTCCGAAGGAGTTTGAGTATGCAAGCAAGAATGAAGAACCCGGCCCTGGTGCTGCCCGCCGCCATGAACGCGCTGCTCGCGCTGAACAAGGCCACCGAGGGCATCGACGGCCTGCCCTATGTCACCACCAAGCTCGTGCACCTGCGCGCGAGCCAGATCAACGGCTGCAGCGTGTGCGTCGAGATGCACTCGCGCGAGTTGAGGAAGGTGCAGCAGACGGACGAGCGCATCTTTTCCGTGGCCGCATGGCGCGACACGCCGTGGTTCACCGATGCGGAACGCGCGGCGCTCGCGCTCACCGAGGCCGTCACGCGCATCAGCGACCGCAGCGACCCTGTACCCGATGCCGTGTACGACGAAGCCGCGCGGCACTACGACGAAAGTGCGCTCGCGGCATTGATCACGACCATCGGCGCGATCAACATCTGGAACCGCTTCAACGTGACAGTGAGGCAGCTCGCGGGCGCGCGCTGGGATTGAGGCCGTCGTGACACGGTCATGACGGCCGCTGGGCCAGGCCGCGTTACTACTTCCTGCGACTTGGGGATCGACGGTGGATGTGTTGTACTGGTTCGTGCTGCCGAAGCCCGGCAGGTGCAACATTCTTCAGGGAGAGAAATGTCCACCATCGATGCAAACGGGATGCTGATCGACCCCAAGGTGATCCTCCGACGGTCACCGGGAATCGAACATGGCGCCCTCCCCAGCGTGCTCGCCATCGTCGTCCACCAGACCGACTCGGGCACCGCGGAATCAAGCCTCAACGGCTACCAGGTAGGAGGCAACGGCGCCCACTTCCTCATCGACAAGAACGGCCAGATCTACCAGACCGCGAGCGTTCTCGCGCGCTGCTATCACGTCGGCAAGCTGATCAAGTCGAAGTGCCTGACCATCAACAAGAGCAGTTGCGACACCGGCACGATGGCCAAGATGCTGGCGATGTCGTGGGTCAACCAGATCAACGCCATCGATGCGCACGAGCGCGCGAAGCCGTATCCGGACCGGTATCCGGTGAACAGCGACTCGATCGGCATCGAACTGGTCGGCATGCACATCGACGACAAGAACTACGAAGCGGTGACCGCTGCGCAGAACAGCTCGTTGCAGTGGCTGATAGAGGTGCTGTACGCACAGTTCAGCCTCAAGCCGGAAGATGTCTACCGGCATCCGACGGTGTCGTACAAGAACCCCGGCGAAGCGAGTTCGGCTATATGGAAGTGAGACTCCGCGCCCTGTGCCTCGCGGTCGGGGCCGTGCTGCTCGCCTCGTGCGCGACGACGCGCGATACCGCGTTCAGCAACGTCTACGTCGCCGACTTCCATTCGGACTCGCCGGCCACCTGCCGAAGCTCGGACGTGCCGCGCAATCATGGGCAGGCACGCGAATTCTTCTCGAAGGCCCGCGAGGTCGACTACAAGACCCTGCACGACAACTACGAGCTGGCGCCCTGCTACGCCGAAGGCACGCTGACCCGCCAGGGCAAATCGTGCGACTGGCAGATCCGCGCAGGCGCGACGGGTTCGGTGCAATGCGGCGAGCAGAAGCTGTACTTCGCTTGCGACAACTGCGGCGATCTCTTCGGCGCTACGAAGTAGGCAAAGACAAGAGAACGAAGAACGATCCGGCGCACAAAACAAAAAAGCGACCTGGAAATCCAGGTCGCTTTTCGATTTGGTGGGCGGTGGAGGCTTCGAACCTCCGACCCCAGCAGTGTGAATGCTGTGCTCTACCCCTGAGCTAACCGCCCTAAGCAGCGCATTTGACTGCGTTGCTTTGAATTGCGTATCGCGTTCAGCGAAGACTTAGATTATGCCACAGCTTTTTCGTCATTCTGGCGAAACAGTGTGCGACCACCAGAAGATTTGTCGAGTTGGGTCAGCACAGCCTCGTGCGCGGTCAGTTCGTGCTCGGCCGCCATGATCACCGGCAGTTCGAACTGGCTCAGGTCGACGGCCACCACGGTAGTGCCCTGCACCGGCTCGGCTGCGGCCACGTCGATGAGCAGTGCGTCCTGCCCGCGCGTGAGATTGATGTAGACGTCCGCCAGCAGTTGCGCGTCGAGCTTGGCGCCGTGGAAGGTTCGGTTCGAGCGGTCGACGCCGAAGCGGTCGCACAGCGCGTCGAGCGAATTGCGCTTGCCCGGGTACACCTGCTTGGCCATGGCCAGCGTGTCGGTCACTTCGCTGACGAAGGTGCGCAGCGGCGGCAGGCCGGCGCGTTCGAACTCCTTGTTGAGGAAGCCGACGTCGAAGGCTGCGTTGTGAATGATCAGCTCGGCATCGCGCAGGTATTCGACGATGTCGTTGGCCAGCGTGCCGAACTTGGGCTTGTCGCGCAGGAAGTCGGTCGTCAGGCCGTGAACCTTGAGCGCGTCCTCGTGGCTCTCGCGCTCGGGGTTGAAGTAGATGTGCAGATCGTTGCCGGTGAGTTTGCGATTGAACAGCTCCACGCAGCCGAGCTCGATGACGCGGTCGCCGTTCTCGGCAGAGAGACCGGTGGTTTCGGTGTCGAGGACGATCTGGCGGCTCATGCGTGCTCCCTGCTCATCAGTGGTTTTCCTTGGCGTGATTGATCGAGTACTTGGGAATCTCGATGGTCACATTCTCCTGCGCCAGGATCGCCTGGCAACTCAGGCGCGACTGCGGCTCAAGCCCCCAGGCGCGGTCGAGCAGGTCTTCCTCGCCCTCTTCCGCCTCGTTCAGCGAATTGAAGCCCTCGCGCACGATCACGTGGCAGGTGGTGCAGGCGCAGCTCATCTCGCAGGCATGCTCGATGTCGATGTGGTTGTCGAGCAGCGCCTCGCAGATCGAGGTGCCAGCGGGCGCGGTGATTTCTGCGCCGTTCGGGCAGTACTCGGGATGCGGGTAGATCTTGATCGTGGGCATGCTGTTGTTCTAGAGGGATTCGACCTTGCGCCCGGCAAGCGCGCGCGCGATGCCCGCGTTCATGCGCTGTGCGGCGAAGGCTTCGGTGTCGTCGGCGAGCTTCTTGGTGGCGGCTTCGATGGCCGCGGCCTCGGTGCCGCCCTTCACGGCTTCGCGCAGCTGCGCCATCGATGCATCGATGGCCGCGCGCTCTTCGTCGTTCAGCAGGTCGCCGTCCGCATCGAGCGCGCTCTGCGTGGCGAGCAGCATGCGGTCGGCATCGACGCGTGCCTCGACCAGCGCGCGGGCCTGCATATCTTGCTGCGCCGTGGAGAAGCTCTCCTGCAGCATGGTCGCGATCTGGTCGTCCGACAGGCCGTACGAGGGCTTGACCGCCACGCTGGCCTCGACGCCGCTGCCCTGCTCCTTGGCGCTCACGCTCAGCAGGCCGTCTGCGTCGACCGTGAAGGTCACGCGGATGCGCGCCGCGCCGGCGGCCATCGGTGGAATGCCGCGCAGCGTGAAGCGCGCGAGGCTGCGGCAGTCGGAGACGAGGTCGCGCTCGCCCTGCACCACGTGCAGCGCCAGCGCCGTCTGGCCGTCCTGGTAGGTCGTGAAGTCCTGCGCCATCGCGGTAGGGATGGTCTGGTTGCGCGGCACGATGCGCTCGACCAGGCCACCCATCGTCTCGATGCCGAGCGACAGCGGAATCACGTCGAGCAGCAGCAGTTCGCCCGCACCGTTGTTGCCGGCGAGCTGGTTGGCCTGGATGGCGGCGCCCAGCGCCACCACTTCGTCGGGATTCAGGTTGACCAGCGGCTCGCGGCCGAAGAAATCGGCCACCGCGCGACGAACCTGCGGCATGCGTGTGGAGCCGCCCACCAGCACGATGCCCTGCAGCCCTTCCGCCTTGAGCTTCGCGTCGCGCAGCGCCTTGCGCACGGCGGCGATGGTGCGATCGGTGAGCGGCTGGGTGGCTGAGTAGAACTGCTCGCGCGTCAGGTCGAGCGAGACCGTCTTGCCCGCGACCTCGGCCTTGAACACGACCGTCTCCGAATCGGTCAGGGCTTCTTTCGCAGCGCGGGCGGCGACGAGCAACGCGGCCTTGTCGGCATCGCTCTCGGCCTGCCTGCCCGTCTGCGCGAGCACGAAGTCGGCCAGCGCGTGGTCGTAGTCGTCCCCGCCGAGGGCCGAGTCGCCACCGGTGGCAATCACCTCGAACACGCCCTGGGTGAGCCGCAGGATCGAGATGTCGAAGGTGCCGCCGCCCAGGTCGTAGACCGCGTAGACGCCCTCGCTCGCGTTGTCGAGGCCGTATGCGATGGCAGCGGCCGTGGGCTCGCTGATCAGCCGCAGCACGTTGAGGCCGGCGAGCTGCGCGGCGTCCTTGGTCGCCTGGCGCTGGCCTTCGTCGAAATACGCGGGCACGGTGATGACCGCGCCGTAGAGCTCGTCGTCGAAGGTGTCCTCGGCGCGGAAGCGCAGCGTGGCCAGGATCTCGGCGCTGATCTCGACCGGCGATTTCTCGCCCGCCAGCGTCTGCACCTTGACCATGCCGCCGTCGCCGCTGCCGATGCGGTAAGACATCGATTCACGATTCGCGATGTCGGCAAGGCCGCGGCCCATGAGACGCTTCACCGAGGTGATGGTGTTGGCCGGGTCCTGGGCGCGCGCGGCAAGAGCGTCGAATCCGATCTGGCGGCGGTCGCCTTCGAGGTAGCGCACCGCCGAAGGCAGCAGGAGGCGGCCCTGGTCGTCGGGCAGGCATTCGGCCACGCCGTTGCGCACCGAGGCCACCAGCGAGTGCGTGGTGCCGAGGTCGATGCCTACGGCGATGCGGCGCTGATGCGGATCGGGCGCCTGGCCGGGTTCGGAAATCTGGAGAAGAGCCATGCCTCTATTGTCCCAACTGATCGAATTTGGCTTCGACGTCCTGCGCGAAGCGCTCAATGAACATGAGGGCTCTCACCTGTCTGGCTGCAGCCGGATAGTCGCCCTTCTCGTCGATCAGCCAGTCGAGCGACGAGAGCGCGCGGGTGCGGCCGGCCTCGACCTCTGCGTGGAGCTTTTCGAGCGACGCGATGTCTGCGACGTCGTCCAGCGACTCGCGCCACTCCATCTGCTGCATCAGGAAGTCGGGCGGCATCGCCGTGTTGTTCTCGGCGTCGAGCGGCGCGCCGTTCAGCTCGCAGATGTAGCTGGCGCGGCGGATCGGGTCCTTGAGCCGCTGGTAGGCCTCGTTGATGCGCACCGACCACTGCATGGCCACGCGCTGCGCCGCGGCGCCTTGCGCGGCGAAACGGTCCGGGTGGGCCTCGCGCTGCAGTTCCTTCCAGCGCGCGTCGAGCACGGCGCGGTCCTGCGCGAAAGTCGCCGGGACGGCAAACAGTTGAAAGTCGGTGTCGTTCAGGTTCATGGCAAGAAAAAACCGCCAGCACATGACATGTTGGCGGCTGTGGTCGCAGTCAGCGACGGCGCATCGGTTCTCAGATGCGGAAGCTTTCCCCGCAACCGCAGCGGTCGCGCTCATTGGGGTTGATGAACTTGAAGCCCTCGTTCAGGCCCTCGCGCACGAAGTCGAGCTGCGTGCCGTCGATGTAGGCGAGGCTCTTCGGATCGACCAGCACCTTCACGCCGTGGTCTTCGAACACCACGTCTTCCGGCGTCAGTTCGTCCACGTACTCGAGCTTGTAGGCCAGGCCGGAACAGCCCGTGGTCTTCACGCCCAGCCGCACGCCCAGCCCCTTGCCCCTCTTGCCGAGGTAGCGGGTGACGTGTCGAGCAGCGGCTTCGGTCAGCGTGACGGCCATGTCAGTGGACAGCTTCGGCGGCAGCGGATTCGGTCTTGACGCCGTGCTTGGCCTTGTAGTCGTTCACAGCTGCCTTGATGGCGTCTTCGGCCAGGATGGAGCAGTGGATCTTCACCGGCGGCAGCGCCAGTTCTTCGGCGATCTGCGCGTTCTTGAGCGCAGCCGCTTCGTCGAGCGTCTTGCCCTTGACCCATTCGGTCACGAGCGACGACGAGGCGATGGCCGAGCCGCAGCCGTAGGTCTTGAAGCGTGCGTCTTCGATCACGCCGGTTTCGGGGTTGACCTTGATCTGCAGCTTCATCACGTCGCCGCAGGCCGGTGCGCCGACCATGCCGGTGCCGACGGAATCGTCGCCCTTTTCGAAGGAGCCGACGTTGCGCGGGTTTTCGTAGTGGTCGATGACCTTGGAAGAATATGCCATGGTGTACCTCTCAAACTTTGTTCAATCGTGGAGCCTGGTGCGGGACTGAGCTGACTTGCTTTGCTCAGTGAGCCGACCACTGGATCGTGCTGATGTCGACGCCGTCCTGGAACATCTCCCACAGGGGGCTCAGCTCGCGCAGCTTGGCAACGTTGTGCTTGATGGTCGAAATGGCGTAGTCGATTTCTTCTTCGGTCGTGAAACGGCCGATGGTCATGCGAAGGCTGCTGTGGGCCAGTTCGTCGCTGCGGCCCAGGGCGCGCAGCACATAGCTGGGCTCGAGGCTGGCCGAGGTGCAGGCCGAACCCGACGACACCGCCAGGCCCTTGATGCCCATGATCAGCGACTCGCCTTCGACGTAGTTGAAGCTCATGTTCAGGTTGTGCGGCACGCGGTGCTCGAGGTCGCCGTTGATGAACACCTGTTCGATGTCCTTCAGGCCGTCGAGCAGGCGCTGCTGCAGGCGGCGCGCGTGCTCGATGTCCTTGTGCATCTCGAGCTTGGCGATGCGGTAGGCCTCGCCCATGCCGACGATCTGGTGCGTGGGCAGCGTGCCCGAGCGCATGCCGCGCTCATGGCCGCCACCGTGCATCTGCGCCTCGAGGCGCACACGCGGCTTGCGACGCACGAACAGCGCGCCGATACCCTTGGGGCCGTAGGTCTTGTGCGAAGCCAGGCTCATCAGGTCGATGGGCAGCTTCGTGATGTCGATGTCGATCTTGCCGGTGGCCTGGGCCGCATCGACATGGAAGACGATGCCCTTCTCGCGGCAGATGTTGCCGATCAAGACCACGTCCTGGATCACGCCGATCTCGTTGTTCACGAAGAGCACGCTGACCAGGATGGTGTCAGGGCGGATCGCCGCCTTGAACTTCTCCAGGTCGACGAGACCGTTTTCCTCGACGTCGAGGTAGGTGACCTCGAAGCCCTGGCGCTCCAGTTCGCGCATGGTGTCGAGCACGGCCTTGTGCTCGGTCTTCAGGGTGATGAGGTGCTTGCCCTTGCCCTTGTAGAAATTGGCCGCGCCCTTGAGCGCGAGGTTGATCGATTCCGTTGCGCCCGAGGTCCAGACAATTTCACGCGGATCGGCATTGATCAGCGCTGCAACCTGGCCGCGCGCTTTCTCGACCGCCTCTTCAGCCTCCCAGCCCCATGCGTGGCTGCGCGACGCCGGGTTGCCGAAGTGCTCGCGCAACCAGGGAATCATGGCGTCGACCACGCGCGGGTCGACCGGCGTGGTCGCGCCGTAATCGAGATAGATCGGGAAATGAGGAGTTACGTCCATGGCTGGCTCGTGCTGGCGTGGGGGGTTGTTCTTTGATCTGGGCTGCTCAAGGCCGGCGCCCGAAGGCGCCGCCGGGACTCTGACTCAGGGCTTCAGGACTTGGCGAAGGCGTTTCCGAGCGCGAACACCGAGTTCGGCGCGTTCACGCGAATCGGCTTGACCACCGGCTGCGCGGAGATCGCGCGCTTGACGACCGGCTTGTTCTCGATCTGCACGCCCTTGGCGATCTGGTCGTCGACCAGCTTCTGCAGCGTGACGGAGTCGAGGAACTCGACCATGCGCTGGTTCAGCGAGGCCCAGAGTTCGTGGGTCATGCAACGGCCGGCTTCGCCGAGACAGTTTTCCTTGCCGCCGCACTGGGTGGCGTCGATGGGCTCATCGACGGAAACGATGATGTCGGCCACGGTGATGTCCGCAGCCTTGCGGCCGAGGCTGTAGCCGCCGCCGGGGCCACGGGTCGACTCGACCAGCTCGTGACGGCGCAGTTTGCCGAACAGCTGTTCGAGGTACGACAGCGAGATCTGCTGCCGCTGGCTGATCGCGGCCAGCGTGACCGGACCGGTGTTCTGACGCAACGCCAGATCGATCATGGCTGTGACCGCAAAACGGCCTTTGGTAGTGAGACGCATCGCAAGCTCCTTCAAGTGCTTACCGTTGAAACGACACCGTGGTCCGGGACCGCGGTGACCTCGTCTCCGCCCTGCCCGACCCCTGACGCTGGTGAACCAGCCGGTAGGAGTCGGTCCTTCATCGCGAAGTTCTTCTCTTTGTTGTTGAGTATTTCGCTCAAGTATAACAGAAGCCCCCGAGGTCTGCTCGGGTAAACCCCAGCGCGGCTCGCTCGAGGAATGCGAACGTCCGACTTACTGCGCCAGACCGGCGATGTTGTCGCCGCCCGACGCCCCGAAAGCCTGCTCCCGCAGCAGCGCCAGCTGATCGCGAACCCGGGCTGCCTTCTCGAACTCGAGGTTGCGGGCGTGCTCCAGCATCTGCTTTTCGAGCCGCTTGATTTCCCGGGCGATGTCCTTCTCGCTCATGCACTCGACCTTGGCGCGTTCCAGGTCGAGCTTGGCCGCTTCCTTGCCGCTCTTCTCGCTGTAGACGCCGTCGATCAGGTCGCGCACCTGCTTGACGATGCTGCGCGGCGTGATGCCGTTGGCCTCGTTGTAGGCGATCTGCCGGGCACGGCGGCGCTCGGTTTCGCCGATGGCCTTCTTCATCGAGTCGGTCATCCTGTCGGCGTACAGGATGGCCTTGCCGTTCAGATTCCGCGCGGCGCGGCCGATGGTCTGGATCAGCGAGCGTTCCGCGCGCAGGAAACCTTCCTTGTCGGCGTCCAGGATCGCCACCAGCGAGACCTCCGGAATATCCAGACCCTCGCGCAGCAGGTTGATGCCCACCAGCACGTCGAAAGTGCCCAGGCGCAGGTCGCGCAGGATCTCCACCCGCTCCACCGTGTCGACGTCGCTGTGCAGGTAGCGCACCTTCACGCCGTTATCGCCGAGATAGTCGGTCAGCTGCTCGGCCATCCGCTTGGTCAGCGTGGTGATCAGCACGCGCTCGTTCTTCTCGACGCGGGTGCGGATCTCGCCCAGCACATCGTCTACCTGGTGCGTGGCGGGGCGTACCTCGACCTCGGGGTCGATCAGCCCGGTGGGCCGCACCAGCTGCTCGACCACGTTGCCGGCATGGTCCTTCTCGTACTGCGCCGGCGTGGCCGATACGAAGATGCACTGGCGCACCCGTGCTTCGAACTCCTCCAGCTTGAGCGGCCGGTTGTCCAGCGCACTTGGCAGCCGAAAACCGTACTCGACCAGCGTGACCTTGCGCGCCCGGTCGCCGTTGTACATGCCGCCTAGCTGGCCGACCATCTGGTGGCTCTCGTCGAGGAACATCAGCGCGTCCTTCGGCAGGTAGTCGGTCAGCGTGGGCGGCGGGTCGCCCGGGGCGGCGCCCGAGAGATGCCGGGTGTAGTTCTCGATGCCCTTGCAGTGGCCGATTTCCGACAGCATCTCGAGGTCGAAGCGCGTGCGCTGCTCCAGCCGCTGGGCCTCCACCAGCTTGCCGGCGCCGACCAGCTCCTTGAGCCGATCGGCCAGCTCGACCTTGATGGTTTCCACGGCCGCCAGCACCTTGTCGCGCGGCGTGACGTAGTGGCTCGACGGGTACACCGTGAAGCGCGGCACCTTCTGCCGGATGCGCCCTGTCAGCGGATCGAAGAGCTGCAGCGACTCGATCTCGTCGTCGAACAGCTCGAAGCGGATCGCCAGCTCGCTGTGCTCGGCCGGAAACACGTCGATGGTGTCGCCGCGAACCCGGAACGTGCCGCGCGCGAAGTCCTGCTCGTTGCGCGTGTACTGCATGCGGATCAGCCGCGCGATCAGGTCGCGCTGGCCGACCTTGTCGCCCACGCGGGCAATCAGCCGCATCTCCATGTAGTCCTCGGGCGTGCCGATGCCGTAGATGGCGCTCACGGTGGCCACGATGACGGTGTCGCGCCGCTCCAGCACGCTCTTGGTGGCCGACAGGCGCATCTGCTCGATGTGCTCGTTGATCGACGAGTCCTTCTCGATGAACAGGTCGCGCTGCGGCACGTAGGCCTCGGGCTGGTAGTAGTCGTAGTAGCTGACGAAGTACTCGACGGCGTTCTTCGGGAAGAACTCGCGGAATTCGCTGTACAGCTGGGCCGCCAGCGTCTTGTTGGGCGCGAACACGATGGCCGGGCGCCCCAGCCGGGCGATCACGTTGGCCATGGTGAAGGTCTTGCCCGAGCCCGTCACGCCCAGCAGGGTCTGGAACGACTCGCCGTCGATCACGCCCTCGACCAGCCCCTCGATGGCCGTCGGCTGGTCGCCGGCGGGCGGATAGGGCTGGAAAAGCTCGAAGGGCGAGTCCGGAAAACGGACGAATTCACCCTGCTTCGCCGGCCCGATCGGGTCGAGTTTCTTCAGGTCTGCTATGGCTTCGTTGTTCTCTGGCATGGCTGTTCCCGACAGGTGGCGCTCGCGCCGGTAAAATTCAAGGCAACCGGAAAGCATAAAGCTTCCTCCGGTTGCAGCGAAGCTTTCATCCCAAAGGACCTTTCCATGTCTATGTTCACCGCGGTCGAAATGGCACCGCGCGACCCGATCCTCGGCCTCAACGAACAATTTGCAGCCGACACCAACCCCAACAAGGTCAATCTCGGCGTCGGCGTCTATTACGACGACAACGGCAAGCTGCCCCTGCTGCAGTGCGTGCAGGCCGCCGAACAGGACATGATGAAAGCGCCCACCGCGCGCGGCTATCTCCCCATCGACGGCATCGCCGCCTACGACAACGCCGTCAAGGCACTGGTCTTCGGCGCCGACAGCGAACCCGTCACCTCCGGCCGCGTCGCCACCATCCAGGCCATCGGCGGCACCGGCGGCCTGAAGGTCGGCGCGGACTTCCTGAAGAAGCTCAACCCCAACGCCAAGGTGCTGATCAGCGACCCGAGCTGGGAAAACCACCGCGCCTTGTTCACCAACGCCGGCTTCGAAGTCGAAAGCTACCCCTACTACGACGCCGCCAAGCGCGGCATCAACTTCGACGGCATGCTGGCTGCGCTCAACGCCGCCCCCGCCGGCACCGTGGTCGTGCTGCACGCCTGCTGCCACAACCCGACCGGCTACGACATCACCCCGGCCCAGTGGGACCAGGTGGTCGCCGCCGTCAAGGCCAAGGGCCTGGTGCCCTTCCTCGACATGGCCTACCAGGGCTTCGGCTACGGCCTGAAGGAAGACGGCGCCGCCGTCGCCAAGTTCGTCGAAGCCGGCTTGACCTTCTTCGTCTCGACCTCGTTCTCCAAGAGCTTCAGCCTGTACGGCGAACGCGTCGGCGCCCTGTCGGTGCTGTGCGAGAACAAGGAAGAAGCCGGCCGCGTGCTGTCGCAGCTCAAGATCGCCATCCGCACCAACTACAGCAACCCGCCCACGCACGGCGGCGCCGTGGTGGCTGCGGTGCTCGGCAACCCCGAGCTGCGCGCCCTGTGGGAGAAGGAACTGGGCGAGATGCGCGTGCGCATCAAGGCGATGCGCCAGGCGCTGGTCGACGGCCTGAAGGCCGCCGGCGTGAAGGAAGACATGAGCTTCATCACCACCCAGATCGGCATGTTCAGCTACTCGGGCCTCACCAAGGACCAGATGGTCCGCCTGCGCAACGAGTTCGGCGTGTACGGCACCGACACCGGCCGCATGTGCGTGGCCGCGCTCAACAGCAAGAACATCGGTCACGTCTGCGCGTCGATCGCCAAAGTCATCTAGGTGACAGCAAGGTGTGAGGGAATCCGCCCCGGGGCGACGATTCCTTCACACTCCTTCCCGGAAGAGCCCCCGGCGGCGGTGAATGTAGGGGTTAGGCCTCCTGCAATGCTGCAGATGCGCTGATATATTGCACCGCAACATTTCACTCCAAGACCTCCGATGCTCTACCAACTCTACGAAGCCCAGCGTTCCCTGATGGAGCCGTTTGCGGACTTCGCACAGGCGGCCTCCAAGCTCTACAGCCCTGGCGCCGTGTGGGGCCAGTTGCCCATCTCCCAGCGCATGGCCGCGAGCTACGACCTGCTCTACCGGCTGGGCAAGGACTACGAGAAGCCCGAGTTCAACATCAAGTCCGTCAAGGTCGACGGCGCGGAAGTGGTGATCCAGGAGGCCGTGGAGCTCGACAAGCCCTTCTGCGAGCTGCGCCGCTTCAAGCGCTTCACCGACGAGCCGCACATCCTCAAGACGCTCAAGAGCCAGCCCGTGGTGCTGGTCGTGGCGCCCCTGTCAGGCCACTACGCCACGCTGCTGCGCGACACGGTGCGCACCATGCTGCAGGACCACAAGGTCTACATCACCGACTGGAAGAACGCGCGCATGGTGCCGCTCGCCGAAGGCGAATTCCACCTCGACGACTACATCAACTACGTGCAGGAGTTCATCCGCCGCCTGCAGGCCGAGTACGGCAACTGCCACGTGGTGAGCGTCTGCCAGCCGACCGTGCCCGTGCTCGCGGCCGTGTCGCTCATGGCCAGCCGCGGCGAGCCGCTGCCGCTCACCATGACCATGATGGGCGGCCCCATCGACGCTCGCAAGTCGCCCACCGCGGTGAACAACCTCGCGATGAACAAGAGCTTCGAGTGGTTCGAGAACAACGTGATCTACCGCGTGCCCCAGGGCTTCCCGGGCGCGGGCCGCAAGGTCTATCCCGGCTTCCTGCAGCACACCGGCTTCGTGGCGATGAACCCCGACCGCCATGCCAGCAGCCACTACGACTACTTCAAGGACCTCATCAAGGGCGACGACGCCAGCGCCGAGGCCCACCGCAAGTTCTACGACGAGTACAACGCCGTGCTCGACATGGACGCCGATTACTACCTCGAGACCATCCGCACGGTCTTCCAGGAGTTCGACCTCGTCAACGGCACCTGGGACGTCCGCAACCCCAAGGGCCAGGTGGAGCGCGTGCGTCCGCAGGACATCCACGCCACCGCCCTGCTGACGGTCGAGGGCGAACTCGACGACATCTCCGGCTCGGGCCAGACCGAGGCGGCGCACAGCCTGTGCACCGGCATCGCAGACGACAAGCGCGAGCACTACGAGGTCAAGGGCGCCGGCCACTACGGCATCTTCAGCGGCCGCCGCTGGCGCGAACTGGTCTACCCGAAGATGATGAAGTTCATCGCGGCCAACGACCAGCCGCAAAGCCGCGCCAGCAGCCGTGGCGGCCTGGGCGCCGAAGACACCGTCAAGCCCGGGCGCAGGATCCCTGCCTCCGTCGCGGCCAAGAAGGCCCCGGCGAAGAAGGCCGCGGCCGTGCCGGCAAGGAAGCGCGCCGCACGCTGAGCGCGCAGGCACGCACGCACCGACAACAGCCAATCAAGTGAACGGGCTCGCCGCACGCATCAACGACGCACTGCCCCAGACGCAGTGCACACGTTGCGGCTACCCGGATTGCGCAGGCTACGCACAGGCCGTGGCCGACGGCGAGGCGGGCATCAACCAGTGCCCGCCCGGCGGCGCGGAAGGCATCGAGCGGCTTGCCCGCATCACGGGCCGCCCGTCCCTGCCTCTCGATCCCCAGTTCGGCATCGAAGGCCCGCGCGCCATGGCCGTCATCGACGAGGCCTGGTGCATCGGCTGCACGCTGTGCCTCGACGCCTGCCCCACCGACGCCATCGTCGGAATCAATAAGCGCATGCACACGGTGATCGAGGCCCATTGCACGGGCTGCGAGCTGTGCATTCCGGTCTGCCCGGTCGACTGCATCTCGCTCGAAGTCGAGACGCCGGGCCTCGGCGGCTGGCAGGCCTGGTCGGCCGAACAGGCCCGCAGCGCACGCGCCCGCTACGAGGTGCACGGCAGGCACCGCAACACTGACGCCCGGCTGGCCGAAACAGCCCCCGAGCCCGAAGCTCCGCAGGACGCCGACGCCCGCAAGCACTCCGTCGTCGAAGCGGCACTGGCGCGTGCCCGCGCCGCCTCCCAGCAACGACGCCCTCCGGCCAGCAAATCATGACGCTCGACACCCTGCTCATCTACGTCGTCGCTTCGCTCGCGTTGGCCCTGATCCCGGGGCCGACGATGCTGCTGGCGCTGTCCAACGGCATCGAAGGCGGCATGCGTCGCGCGAGTTGGGGCATCGCCGGGGCGTCGCTCGGGAGCATCACGCTGATCGCGGTCGTCGCGCTCGGACTGGGTTCGCTGCTAGCGGCCTCGGAATGGCTCTTCAACGCCATCCGCGTGGCTGGCGTGGTCTATCTCGTGTGGCTGGGCATCAAGCTCTGGCGCAGCGAGGCGACCGACCTGCGCACCGCGCTGGCCAGGTCGCCGCTCGAAGTGCGGCCGCATGGGCGCATTGCCCTCGTGCGCAGCCTCGCGGTGGCACTCTCGAATCCGAAGACGGTGCTGTTCTTCGCGGCCTTCCTGCCGCAGTTCGTCGACATCACGAAGCCGCAGGGCCCGCAGTACCTGCTGCTGGGCGCTGTGTTCGTGGCGCTCGACACCTGCGTGATGCTCGCCTACGCGGGCGCCGGCACGCAGGCCGTACGATTTCTCTCGCAGCGCGGCATCAGGATGATGAACCGCGGCTGCGCAGCAGGCATGTGGCTGCTTGCCGCTACGCTTGCCGTGTGGCGCCGCCCCGGCGCATAGCAAGGCTCTCCCCCAGGCTTCGCGCACTTCGTGTGCTTCGCCCCCCTTTCCGGGGCAACATCAGCGGCCCGGCGGAGCCGGTTCCGCGGTGTTCCTGGCAATCTCGATTCAACCTCTTCGCTTGAAGAGCATCAGCAGCACACCAGCCAGCACCACGGCCACGGCGTACCACTCGAAGCGCGTGACGGCCTCGTTGGCGATCCACACGCCCAGCAGCATCGCGATCACAGGATTGACGAAGGTGTAGCTCGCGGCCAGCGCGGCCGGGGCCCTGGCCAGCAGCACCATGTAGGCGTTGAAGGCGATCAGCGAGCCGAACACCACAAGATAGACCCACGCTGCGAGCGCCTCGGGCTGCGGCGGCCAGCTCATCGTTTCGCCGGACACGGCCGCGAGCCCCATCAGCACCACGCCGCCGCAGAGCATTTCGCTCGCGAAACCCATCGCCCCGGGCGCCAGCGGCAGGCTGCGCTGGCTCAGCACGCTGCCCAGCGACCAGCAGGCGGTGGCGATGCAGATGGCCACCAGCCCCTCGGGCGACGAGCGGAAGCCGCTGCCCTGCGTGAGCATCAGCACGCCGACGAGGCCGAGCGCGATGCCCGCGGCCTCCAGCCGCGACGGCTTCACGCCCCAGATCAGGTTGAGCAACGCGATCAGCAGCGGAATCACCGCGATGAACGCCACCACCAGCCCCGAGCCGATCGACACCTCGGCGTAGGCCGTGCCGCCCATTCCGCCGCCCAGCATAAGGGCTCCGACGATCAGCGCGTTGCGCCACTGCACGAGCGATGGCCACGGCGCGCCGCGCCAGCGCATCCAGGCCGCCAGCAGCACGCCCGCGAACAGGAAGCGCGAGCCCATCTGCAGGAAGGGCGGAAAGCTGATCAGCGCGTACTTGATCGCAAGGTAGGTCGAGCCCCACACCACCCAGGTGGCGGCGAGGCAAAGCCATAGAAGCGGTGGCAGCCCGGAGCGCGCGGCTGCGGGCGCGGCTTGGGCAGGAGAAGCAAGGGTCGGCATGTCGAGGGTGTCTCTTCTTGGTATCGGATGCCGGCCATGGTATGAAAGCCATCTTTCCGCAGCCATGCAGATTTCATGGTTCTGCCCCTGCCGCACCGTCGATTTGAAGGACTTGCATGGACTTTTCCTTGAACCCCTCCCTGGATGCCCACGACACCCGCATCCTCGCCGAACTGCAGGCCGACGCGCGCCTGACCATGGCCGAGCTCGGTCGACGCGTGCACCTGAGCCAGCCGGCCGTGACCGAGCGCGTGAAGAAGCTGGAGGCAGCCGGCGTCATCAGCGGCTACCGCGCCACCGTCAACCTCGGCAAGCTGGGCTACGGCATCCGCGCCATCATCCGCGTCGGCCGCGCCGACTACGACCTCGTCGTCAAGCTGGTGCAGGAGACGCCCGAATGCGTCAATGCCTACAACGTGACCGGCGAGGACAGCTGGATCCTCGAGATCGCGGTGATCGACGTGAGCCACCTCGACGCGGTGCTCACCAAGTTCTGCATCCTGACGGAGACGGCGACCTCGATCATCCTGAACCCGGCACGCGAACACCAGCCGATGCTGCCGCCCCGGCGCTCCGACGTGAAGCCGCCGATCAGGAAGATCGTCAACGCGTAGCGGCCAGCGCGCCGAAGGCCGCCACCACCTCGGGCGGCGCCTGCACCATCTCGATCAGCACGCCCTCGCCCGCGATCGGGAATTCGTCGTTCGCCTTCGGATGCAGGAAGCAGATGTCGAAGCCGGCCGCGCCCTTGCGGATGCCGCCCGGCGCGAAGCGCACGCCCTGCGCGGTGAGCCATTCGACGGCCTTGGGCAGGTCGTCGATCCACAGGCCGACGTGGTTCAGCGGCGTCGTGTGAACGGCGGGCTTCTTCTCGGGGTCCAGCGGTTGCATCAGGTCGACCTCGACCTTGAAGGGCCCCGCGCCCATCGCGCAGATGTCCTCGTCGACGTTCTCGCGCTCGCTCCTGAACGTGCCCGTGACTTCGAGCCCCAGCATGTCGACCCACAACTTCTGCAGGCGCAGCTTGTCGGGGCCGCCGATGGCGATCTGCTGGATGCCCAGCACCTTGAAGGGGCGTGTGGCGGCGGCGGTCATGCTGCGCAGCCTTCCGCCTGTTCCTGCACCTGGCGCGAATTCAGCCCCAGCTTGCGCAGCAGCACCGTGTCGGCCTCCACGTCGGGGTTGCCGGTGACCAGCAGCTTGTCGCCGTAGAAGATCGAGTTCGCGCCCGCCATGAAGCACAGCGCCTGCACCGCGTCGCCCATCTGCTGGCGGCCGGCCGACAGACGCACGCGCGCGGTCGGCATCGTGATGCGGGCCACCGCGATCATGCGCACGAAGTCGAAGGGATCGACCGGCTCCGAGTCGGCCAGCGGCGTGCCGGGCACGCGCACCAGGCTGTTGATGGGCACCGATTCCGGGTACGGATTCAGGTTGGCCAGCTGCGCGATCAGCCCCGCGCGGTGCACCGGCTGCTCGCCCATGCCGACGATGCCGCCGCAGCACACGCTGATGCCGGCGCTGCGCACGTTGGCCAGGGTGTCGAGGCGGTCCTGATAGGTGCGCGTGTCGACCACGTCGGTGTAGTACTCGGGCGCGGTGTCGAGGTTGTGGTTGTAGTAGTCGAGGCCGGCGGCCTTGAGCTGGTGCGCGTGGTGCGGCTCGAGCATGCCGAGCGTGGCGCAGGTCTGCATGCCCAGGCCCTTCACGGCCTCGACGAGCACGGCCACCTTCTCGACGTCGCGGTCCTTCGGCGCGCGCCATGCGGCGCCCATGCAGAAGCGCGTGGCGCCGGCGTCCTTGGCGGCCTGCGCGGCGCGCACCACCTCCTCGACCTCCATGAGCTTCTGCGCCTTCACGCCGGTGTCGAACTCGGCCGACTGCGGGCAGTAGCCGCAGTTCTCGGGGCAGCCGCCGGTCTTCACCGACAGCAGCGTGGCCAGCTCGATGTCGCCTTCGGGGAAATGCTGGCGATGCACGGTCTGCGCCTCGAACAGCAGGTCCATCAGCGGCTTGTCGAGCAGCGCCTGGATCGCCTCGACGGACCACGGCCCCTGCGGCGTCGCGATCTTCGCGGGCCGGTGCAGCGTGATCGCCTGTTGCGCCTGTTGAAAGTCGTTGGCACCCATCAGTTGAACTCCAGAATGATCTGATCGACGGCGAGCGATTCGCCCTTGTTCGCCGAAATCTTGCCTACCACGCCGTCCTGCGTGGCGAACAGCACGTTTTCCATCTTCATGGCCTCGATCACGGCCAGCTTCTCGCCGGCACGCACCTGCTGCCCCGGCTGCACCGACACCTCGACCAGCAGGCCCGGCATCGGCGACATCAGGAACTTGCTGAGGTCCGGCGGCGCCTTGTAGGGCATGAGCTCGAGCAGGCGCGCGCCCAGCGGCGACAGCACCATCGTCTCGATCTGCGTGCCGTCGTGCGACACGCGCAGCGCCAGCGGGTTCTTGCCCGCGCCGCGCTCCACCTGTGCGGTGAAGGGCTTGTCGTTGACGACGCCCTGCACGCGGATCGAACCCAGCGCGAGGCTGCTGTCGATCTTGTATGTCTTGCCGTTCACGGTCACCGAGCTCGCGCCGGTCTTGCCGTGGAAGTCGGTCACCGAGACCGGGTGATGCACGTGCTTGCCTTCGTGCCCCAGTTCGACCACGACGAACTGCTCGCCCACCTTCACGCCGTGGCCTTCGAGCTGCCCGCTGATGCCGGAAGCGCGGGCACGGTAGCGGCGGTGCACGTACGCCGCCAGCGCGACCAGGAAGGACGGATCGGTGTGCGGCACGTCTTCTGCATGGAAGCCCTTGCCGTAGTGCTCGGCGATGAAGCCGGTGTTGAAATCGCCCGCCACGAATTTCGGATGCGCCAGCAGCGCCGCCTGGAACGGGATGTTGCTGCTGATGCCGCGGATCACGAAGCCGTTGAGCGCCTCGCGCATGCGGGCGATCGCGTGCTGGCGGTCCTTTCCGTGCACGATGAGCTTGGCGATCATCGAGTCGTAGTACATCGGGATCTCGCCGCCCTCGTACACGCCGGTGTCCACGCGCACGCCGTTCAGGTGCTGCGTGTCGCTCGCAAACATGGTCTCGCCCGGCGGCTGGAACTTCACCAGCCGGCCGGTGGAAGGCAGGAAGTTGCGGAACGGATCTTCGGCGTTGATGCGGCACTCGATGGCCCAGCCGTCGCGCTTCACCTGCTCCTGCGTCAGCGGCAGCTTCTCCCCGGCCGCCACGCGGATCATCAGCTCGACCAGGTCGAGGCCGGTGATGCACTCCGTCACCGGGTGCTCCACCTGCAGGCGGGTGTTCATCTCGAGGAAGTAGAAGCTCTGGTCCTTGCCGACCACGAACTCCACCGTGCCTGCGCTCTGGTACTTCACGGCCTTGGCCAGCGCCACGGCCTGCTCGCCCATCGCCTTGCGCGTGGCGTCGCTGATGAAGGGCGACGGCGCCTCCTCGATCACCTTCTGGTGGCGGCGCTGGATGGAGCACTCGCGCTCGTTCAGGTAGATGACGTTGCCGTGCGAGTCGCCCAGCACCTGGATCTCGATGTGGCGCGGCTCCTCGACGAACTTCTCGATGAACACGCGGTCGTCGCCGAAGCTGTTGCGCGCCTCGTTGCGGCAGGAGGTGAAGCCCTCGAAAGCCTCCTTGTCGTTGAAGGCCACGCGCAGGCCCTTGCCGCCGCCGCCGGCCGAGGCCTTGATCATCACCGGGTAGCCGATGTCCTTGGCGATCTCGACGGCGCGCTCCGCCGTCTCGATGGCGTCGTTCCAGCCCGGAATGGTGTTGACCTTGGCTTCGTTCGCGAGCTTCTTCGAGGCGATCTTGTCGCCCATGGCCGCGATCGAATAGTGCTTCGGCCCGATGAAGGCAATGCCCTCTTCCTCGACCTTGCGCGCGAAGGCCTCGTTTTCCGACAGGAAGCCGTAGCCCGGGTGCACGGCCTCTGCGCCGGTCTTCTTGCAGGCCGCGATGATGCGGTCGGCCTGCAGGTAGCTCTCGCGGCTGGGCGCGGCGCCGATGTGCACGGCCTCGTCGGCCAGCTCGACGTGGCGGGCTTCCTTGTCGGCGTCGGAATAGACGGCGACCGTCAGGATGCCCATCTTCTTGGCCGTCTGAATGACGCGGCAGGCAATTTCACCGCGATTGGCGATCAGGATCTTCTTGAACATGTTCTTCTTCTCCGTGCCGCTCACAGTGGAATGTTGCCGTGCTTGCGCCACGGGTTCTCGAGCTTCTTCTCGCGCAGCATCACCAGTGATCGGCAGATGCGCTTGCGCGTCTCGTGCGGCAGGATCACGTCGTCGATGTAGCCGCGCGCACCGGCCACGTACGGGTTGGCGAAGCGGGCCTTGTACTCGGCCTCGCGGGCGGCGAGCTTCTCGGGGTCGTTCTTGTCCTCGCGGAAGATGATTTCCACCGCGCCCTTGGCGCCCATCACCGCGATCTCGGCGCGTGGCCAGGCGAGGTTGACGTCGCCGCGCAGGTGCTTGGAGGCCATAACGTCGTAGGCACCGCCGTAGGCCTTGCGGGTGATGACGGTGATCTTCGGCACCGTGCACTCCGCGTACGCGTAGAGCAGCTTGGCCCCGTGCTTGATGATGCCGCCGTACTCCTGGCCGGTGCCGGGCATGAAGCCGGGCACGTCGACGAAGGTGACCACCGGGATGTTGAAGGCGTCGCAGAAGCGCACGAAGCGCGCGGCCTTGATGCTGCTCTTGATGTCGAGGCAGCCCGCCAGCACCAGCGGCTGGTTGGCGACGATGCCGATGGTCTGGCCTTCCATGCGCGCGAAGCCGATCACGATGTTCTTCGCGTAGTCGGGCTGCAACTCGAAGAAGTCGCCGTCGTCCACCACCTTCAGGATCAGTTCCTTGATGTCGTAGGGCTTGTTCGGGTTGTCGGGCACCAGCGTGTCGAGCGAGTAGTCGAGCCGGTCGGCCGGGTCGCCCAGGCCGTTGTTGCCCAGGCGCACCGGAGGCTTCTCGCGGTTGTTGAGCGGCAGGTAGTTGTAGAGGCGGCGCAGCATCATCAGCGCCTCGACGTCGTTCTCGAAGGCCATGTCGGCCACGCCGCTGCGCGTGGTGTGGGTGATGGCGCCGCCGAGCTCTTCAGCGGTCACGCTCTCGTGCGTGACGGTCTTCACCACCTCGGGGCCGGTGACGAACATGTAGCTGCTGTCCTTCACCATGAAGATGAAGTCGGTCATGGCGGGCGAGTACACGGCGCCGCCGGCGCAAGGGCCCATGATCATGCTGATCTGCGGCACCACGCCCGAAGCCATCACGTTGCGCTGGAACACGTCGGCATAGCCGCCGAGCGAGGCCACGCCTTCCTGGATGCGTGCGCCGCCCGAGTCGTTCAGGCCGATGACCGGTGCGCCGACCTTCATGGCCTGGTCCATCACCTTGCAGATCTTCTCGGCGTGCGCCTCGCTGAGCGCGCCGCCGAAGACGGTGAAGTCCTGGCTGAACACGAACACCAGGCGGCCGTTGATCATGCCGTAGCCGGTGACCACGCCGTCGCCGGGGATCTTCTGCTCCGCCATGCCGAAGTCGACCGAGCGGTGCTCGACGAACATGTCCCACTCTTCGAAGGTGTTGTCGTCGAGCAGCAGCTCGATGCGCTCGCGCGCCGTGAGCTTGCCCTTGGCGTGCTGCGCGTCGATGCGCTTCTGCCCGCCGCCGAGACGCGCCTGGGCACGGCGCTTTTCGAGTTGTTCGATCAGTTCTTGCATGGTGTGCTTTCGAAGCTGTGGTCCTGGATTGCGTGTCTTTTCTTCATGGTCTGGCCGCGATGGCGGCCGCGGCGAGCAGGTTGCGCGCGGCCGTGGAGGCCGGCAGCGTGCCCTGCGCCACCTGCTGCGTGAGCTGCGGCAGCAGCTCGCGCACCTGGGGGTGATGCCTGAAGGCCTGTTTGAGGCCTGCGTCGATGCGCTCCCACATCCACGCGGTGGCCTGCTTCTCGCGGCGCTTCGCGAGGCGGCCGTTGGCGGTCTGCAGTTGCCTGAATTGCGTGACGGCGTCCCAGAAGGCATCGACGCCGGTGTTGGCCAACGCGCTGAGCTGCAGCACCCTGGGCAGCCAGAAGCGCACCTCGGCGCCGCTGTGCGCGTCGTGCGCGGCATGGGCGTGCTCGGGGTTGCCCTGGTGGCCGAAAAGGCGAAGCGCCGAAGTGATCTGGGCCTGCGCGCGCGTGGCGGCGTCCTTGTCGATGTCGGCCTTGTTGATGACGACGAGGTCGGCCAGCTCCATCACGCCCTTCTTGATGGCCTGCAGGTCGTCGCCCGCATTGGGCAGCTGCAGCAGCACGAACATGTCGGTCATGCCGGCCACTGCGGTTTCGCTCTGGCCCACGCCGACGGTCTCGACGATCACGATGTCGTAGCCCGAGGCTTCGCACACCAGCATGGCCTCGCGCGTCTTCTCGGCCACGCCGCCGAGCGTGCCGCTCGACGGGCTGGGCCGGATGTAGGCGCGCTCGCTCACCGAGAGACGCTCCATGCGCGTCTTGTCGCCGAGGATGGAGCCGCCCGACACGGTGGACGACGGGTCGATGGTGAGCACCGCGACGCGATGCCCCTTGCCGATCAGCAGCAGGCCCAGCGTCTCGATGAAGGTCGACTTGCCGACACCCGGCACGCCCGAGATGCCGAGGCGGAACGAACTGCCCGTGCGCGGCAGCAGCGCCGTGAGCAGCTCGTCGGCCTGCGCGCGGTGGTCGTCGCGCGTCGATTCGAGCAGCGTGATGGCCTTGGCGATGGCGCGACGCTGCGGCATGCCTTCGGTGCCGGCGATCGCGCTTTCGAGGGCTCGAGCCTTGTCGCTCAGCACGCAGCCTCCGACGCCACGCGCCAGCGGTAGTACAGGTCGACGCCCTCCCCGCCTTCGAGCACGAAGCCGTGCCGCTGGTAGAAGCGGTTGGCGTCGCTCTTCACGAGCGCGGTGAGCTTGATGTCCAGTTGCTGCTCGCGCGCCTGCGACTTGGCCCATTCGAGCACCCACTCGCCGATGCCCAGGCCCTGGAAGCCGGTGCGCAGGTAGAGATGGTCGAGGCGCAGCGCGTCGCTGTCCTCGGGCTTGAGCGTGACGAAGCCGATGCGCTGGTCGCCGTCGAGCACGATGTGGTGCATGTACGGCACGACGAAGCCCGCGCTCAGGCGCTCGCGCGAACGCGCCACGTCGAAGCGGCCGACGCGCTCCAGGCTCGGGCGCATCGCGTCGATGCGCAGGGCCAGCATGGCCTCGAAATCGCTGGAATCCACCGGCTGCAGCGACAGCCGCGACAAGAGATCGCTCACGACGACGCGCCTCAGGCCGTGACCGCCGCGCGAATCTGCTCCAGCACGTCCTTGGCGCTGGCGGGAATCGGCGTGCCCGGCCCGTAGATGCCCTTGACGCCGGCTTCGTAGAGAAAGTCGTAGTCCTGCCGCGGAATGACGCCGCCGACGAACACGATGATGTCGTCCGCGCCCTGCTTGCGCAGCTCGTCGATGATGGCGGGCACCAGAGTCTTGTGGCCGGCCGCGAGCGTGCTCACGCCGACGGCATGCACGTCGTTTTCGATGGCCTGGCGCGCGCACTCCTCGGGCGTTTGGAAAAGCGGCCCCATGTCCACGTCGAAGCCCAGGTCGGCGAAGGCGGTGGCGACCACTTTTGCGCCGCGGTCGTGGCCGTCCTGGCCGAGCTTGGAGATCATCACGCGCGGGCGGCGGCCCTGCTCCTCGGCGAAGGCGTTGATTTCGGTCTTCAGCGTTTCCCAGCCTTCGGCCGAGTCGTAGGCGGCTGCGTACACGCCGGTCACCTTCTGCGTGTCGGCGCGGTGGCGCCCGAAGGACTTTTCGAGCGCGTCGGAAATCTCGCCCACCGTGGCGCGCAGGCGCACCGCGTCGATGCTCAGCGCGAGCAGGTTGCCGGTGTTGTTCTCGGCGGCTTCGGTGAGCGCGTCGAGCGCGGCCTGCACCTTGGCGTTGTCGCGCGAGGCGCGGATCTTCTGCAGGCGCGCGACCTGCTGCTCACGCACCTTCACGTTGTCGATGGAAAGAATCTCCACCGGGTCTTCGTTCTTGAGCTTGTATTTGTTGACGCCGACGATCACGTCCTTGCCCGAGTCGATGCGCGCCTGCTTCTCTGCCGCGGCAGCTTCGATCTTGAGCTTGGCCCAGCCGCTGTCGACAGCCTTGGTCATGCCGCCCATGGCCTCGACTTCCTCGATGATGGTCCAGGCCGCATCGGCCATGTCCTGCGTGAGCTTCTCCATCATGTAGCTGCCGGCCCAGGGGTCGATCACGTTGGTGATGTGCGTCTCTTCCTGGATGATGAGTTGCGTGTTGCGCGCGATGCGGGCGCTGAACTCGGTGGGCAGCGCGATGGCTTCGTCGAGCGCGTTGGTGTGCAGGCTCTGCGTGCCGCCGAACACCGCGGCCATCGCCTCGATGGTGGTGCGCACCACGTTGTTGTACGGGTCCTGCTCGGTGAGGCTCCAGCCCGAGGTCTGGCAATGCGTGCGCAGCATCAGGCTCTTGGGGTTCTTGGGCTCGAACTCCTTCATGATGCGGCACCACAAGAGGCGCGCGGCGCGCATCTTGGCGACTTCGAGATAGAAGTTCATGCCGATGGCCCAGAAGAAGCTCAGGCGGCCGGCGAAGCCGTCGACGTCGAGGCCCTTGGCCAGCGCGGTCTTCACGTATTCCTTGCCGTCGGCCAGCGTGAAGGCGAGTTCGAGCGCCTGGTTCGCGCCGGCTTCCTGCATGTGATAGCCGCTGATCGAGATCGAGTTGAACTTGGGCATCTTCTGCGCCGTGTACTCGATGATGTCGCCGATGATCCGCATGCTCGGCCCGGGCGGGAAGATGTAGGTGTTGCGGACCATGAACTCCTTGAGGATGTCGTTCTGGATGGTTCCGCTGAGCTGGTCCTGTGCCACGCCCTGCTCTTCGGCCGCGACCACGTAGCCCGCGAGCACCGGCAGCACGGCGCCGTTCATCGTCATGGACACGCTCACCTTGTCCAGCGGGATCTGGTCGAACAGGATCTTCATGTCCTCGACCGAGTCGATCGCAACGCCGGCCTTGCCCACGTCGCCGGTCACGCGTGGATGGTCGCTGTCGTAGCCGCGGTGGGTGGCGAGGTCGAAGGCCACGCTCACGCCCTGCCCGCCGGCGGCCAGCGCCTTGCGGTAGAAGGCGTTCGATTCTTCCGCGGTGGAGAAGCCCGCGTACTGGCGGATGGTCCAGGGGCGCACCGCGTACATGGTGGCCTGGGGGCCACGCAGGTAGGGCTCGAAGCCGGGCAGCGTGTCGGTGTACTTCAGGCCCTGCAGGTCGGCCGCGGTGTACAGCGGCTTCACGGCGATGCCGTCGGGCGTGATCCAGTCCAGCGCGCTCACGTCGCCGCCGGGAGCGGACTTGGCTGCGGCCTTGGCCCAGGCTTCGAGATCGGCTTGCTTGAAAGAGGGTTCGGGTTTGCTGCTCATGAAGGGGCCGTTCGCAGTGTCTTGCAGGGTGTTCGCAAATTCGCCTGCAGGGATTTGCAAGCCGGCCGCGAGTCTAACCGATCCATAATTATTAATTCAAACGCCATTTTTGAAGTACAGTCCGGCCCATGTCCGCCGTCACCCTCACCCCCCGCGCCCTCTACGAAGAGGTGGCCGAACTGCTGCGCCAGCGGATCTTCCGCCGCGAGCTGGAGCCCGGCAGCTGGATCGACGAACTCAAGCTGGCCGAGGAATACGGCATCAGCCGCACCCCGCTGCGCGAGGCGCTGAAGGTGCTGGCGGCCGAAGGCCTGGTGACGATGAAGGTGCGCCGCGGCGCCTACGTGACCGAGGTGTCGGAACAGGACCTGGCCGACGTCTACCACCTGCTCTCGCTGCTGGAGAGCGACGCCGCCGGCGTGGTGGCCGAGCGCGCCACCGACGCGGAACGCGCCGAGCTGAAGGCGCTGCACGCCGAGCTGGAGGCGGCGGCCTCGCCGGAAGACCGCGAGCATTTCTTCGCCGTGAACGAGCGCTTCCACATGCGCCTGCTGGCCATCGCCAACAACAAGTGGCGCGACCAGATGGTGGCCGACCTGCGCAAGGTGATGAAGCTCAACCGGCACAACTCGCTGCTGAAGGCGGGCCGGATCGGGGAATCGCTGGCCGAGCACCGCGCGGTGATGGCCGCCATCGAAACGCGCGACGCCGAAAGCGCCATGGCCCGCATGCGCGAGCACTTCCACAACGGCCTGGAAGCGGCGAACTAGCCTGCCGCCGCCTCAGCGCGGCGCCGCGCCGGCGAGGAACATCTCGACCGCGCGCCGCACCATCGCCCTGATGTCTTCCACGGACATCGGCGCCGGGTTCGCCTGGTAGAGCCGCAGTTCGGTTTCCGCCGTGAGCAACGCGGTGAACTGCAGCGCAGTCACGTCGGGGTCCGCGCGCCGGAGTTCGCCGCGCTCCATGGCCGACTTCATGAACCCCGCGAGACTTCGGATGAACTCGGCAGGCCCCGATTCATAGAACTGCTGCCCCACGTCGGAGCGTCCGGCCTCGGCGATGACCATGCGGTAGACCGCCATCGCGTCGGCGTCGTTGGTCATCACGGCGAGGGTCCGCTCGCCGAATCGCATCAGCTGCGATGCGAGGGCGGCACCCTCCTTCACTTCCAGCAGTTCGGCCGCGGCATCGGCCAGGTGCGAGGTGGCCACGGCCTGCACGACCGCGACGAAGAGTTCCTCCTTCGAGGCGAAGTAGCCATACAGCGTCGCCTTCGAGCCGCCCAGGCGCTTCGCCAGCTCGTTCATCGACGTGCGCTCGTAACCCAGCTCCCTGAACAGCGCCACCGCCGTTTCGAGGATCACCTGCCGCCGCGCTTCTGTCCGGACCTTCATCTCGCCTTTCAAAAGAATACCCGACTGTACAGTTTTCTTGACATCGCCAAGAGGCCTCTCAATAATGAACCGTACCGTACAGTTTTAAATCTGGAAATGATCGTTGCCGCTTTTCCGATGGCTCCGAAGGGAAGTGCCACATCGGTCCGACCCAGGAAAGACACGACCGACACGACATGACGACCGCAAAGACGAAATACCTCTCCAGCTTCGCCGTCACCCATGCCACCGTGCTGGCGCTGGTGGTCGGCGTCTTCCTGATGGATGGCTGCGCCCACAGGCAGACGCAGGCCGGCGCTGGCGCCACGAATGCCCATGTCGCACCAGCCCCCGCGGCAAGGGAGCCTCGCCCATGAATGCCCTGTTTCTCGGCTCCGAAGACAGGATGCGCGACGAGTTCGCCGGCGTGCTCGGAAGGTGCGGCTTCGCCATCGACGTGGCCGCCGCACGCGATGCCGCCGCGTGGCTGTCCGCCGGCAAGCCGTACGCGCTGATTCTTCTGGACGCCACGCAGCCCGCGGCGGACCACGCGGCGATACGTTCGGTCCGGCGCGGCACCAGCGCCCCGCTGCTGGTGCTCACGCAGCGCGACCAGTTGGCCGACCGGCTCGAGGGGCTGGCGGAGGGCGCGACCGAATACATCGTCAAGCCTTACGAGCCCGCCGACCTGCTGGCGCGCGCCTGGGCACTGGCTTCCCGCGGCCGCGGCCCGGAGGCCGCGGTGCTGCGCCTCGCGGACCTGGCGATCGACCGCTCGCGCGGCAAGGCATTCCGCCAGGGCGTGGACCTGGGCCTCAGCGCCACACTTTTCGAGCTGCTGTACGTGCTGATGACGCACCACGGCCAGGTGCTGTCGCGCGCAAGGCTGATCAGGGCCGTGTGGGGCTCAGGTGCCGAGAAGCGCGACAACATGGTCACCGTCGGCATCCTGAGGCTGCGGCAGAAGCTGGACGGTCCTTTCGGGCTGAAGCTGCTGCACACGGTGCGCGGCGAAGGCTACGTGCTGAGCCTTCGCAACGACCACTGATCCAACTAGTCTTCGGCCCGGCCGGCGCGCTCGTCGATCGCGGCCGAGGTGCCGACCTCCCCCGCCAGGCGCTGCGCGGTCTCGAGCAGCAACGGCGCGATGCGCGCCACCATCGTGTCCTTGGGCAGCAGGTAGGCCGGGCCGCCGCAACTCACCGAATAGCGCTCGCCGCGCGGCCCCTCCAGCGCGAAGCCGATGGCGTGGATGTGCGGATTCCATTCGCCGAAGGAGCCGCAGTAGCCCAGTCGCGTGTATTCGTCGAGGCCCGACATCAAACCCGGCTCGATGACGCCCCAGCTCTCCCCGCTTTCGGCCTGAATCTGCGCCAGCAGTTCCGACTGCTCCGTCGCGGGCAGCGCCGCCAGGTAGGCGCGTCCGGCGGCCGATGTTGCGATGGTCATGCGCGTGCCCACCTCGATGCGGGAGCTGATGACCACCGAGCGCGGCCGCAGCGAATCGATGACGAGCATGTCGAGCTCGTCGCGCACGCCAAGGTGCACGCTCACGCCCGCGGCTTCCGAGAGCGCCGCCAGATGCGGCCGCGCAACAGTACGCAGATCGAAATGGCGCAGGTAGCGACTGCTCATGTCGAGCAGCGCGGGGCCGAGGCTGAAGCGCTCGCTGTCCTGCGACTGTCGCAAATACCCCGCACTCACCAGCGTGGCGGTGAGCCTCGACACCGTGGCCTTGGGGATTCCCGTGGTGTCTGCCAGTTCGCGATTGCCTATGGGCGCCGATGCCATGCCGATGACTCTCAGTAGAGCCAGGCCTCTGGCGAGCGCACTTACTTCTTCTTTGCCGCCAATCGCGTCATTCATGTATCCAAACCTTTTTATGTCCCTGATGTCCTCATTTTTCAGCAAAAAACGGTTGACGCGCCACTTATCGTGAAGTAGCAATTTCGGAACATCGTTTCAGCAAAAGGCTTGTGGCCGTGTCGGCCCAGATCCCGCCCCCGGAAAAGGCGCGCGCGGCGCCAGGGGGTTCAGGCGGCCTGAGCGGCAGGCTCGCGTGCCAGCGCCATGACTTCGTGCGCGGGCAGCGTCTTGAGGCGGTGGTCGCTCCAGACCTGCCGCCAGCGGCGCGCGCCCGGCAGGCCGTTGCGCAGGCCCAGCATGTGCCGCGCGATCGGCCACCAGTGCGTGCCGTGCTCGGCCGCCTCGCGGGCCATGTAGCCGCACATCAGCGACTCGACTTCTTCGCGCGTCAGCATCTGCTCGCCGGCGCCGAAGAACTCGGCGTCCCATTCGGCCAGCCACCACGGGTTGTGATACGCCTCGCGCCCGACCATCACCCCGTCGAGCAGCCGCAAATGCTCGTGCACCTGCGCGTTGACCGTGATGCCGCCGTTGATGGCGATGTGCAGGTCGGGAAACTCGTGCTTCAGCCGGTGCACGAGCTCGTAGCGCAGCGGCGGGATCTCGCGGTTCTGCTTCGGGCTCAGTCCCTGCAGCCACGCGTTGCGCGCGTGGACGATGAAGGTCCTGCAGCCGGCTTCGCTCACCTTGCCGACGAAGTCGCGAACGAATTCGTAGCTTTCGATCTTGTCGATGCCGATGCGGTGCTTGACCGTGACCGGCACATCGACCACGTCGACCATCGCCTTCACGCAGTCGGCCACCAGTTGCGGCTCGTTCATGAGACAGGCGCCGAAGGCGCCGCGCTGAACGCGCTCGCTGGGGCAGCCGCAGTTCAGGTTGATCTCGTCGTAGCCCCACTCCTCGCCCAGCTTCGCGCAGTGCGCGAGATCGGCCGGCTCGCTGCCGCCGAGCTGCAATGCGACGGGATGTTCCTCGGCGTTGAAGCGCAGGTGGCGCGGCACGTCGCCATGCATCAGCGCGCCGGTCGTCACCATCTCGGTGTAGAGCAGCGCATGACGCGATAGCAGGCGATGGAGATACCGACAGTGCCTGTCGGTCCAGTCCATCATGGGTGCAACGGACAAACGCATTGCCTCGGTCGCGCGGGGATTTTGAGGAAAATCAAGCACTGGCGCGGGGTTATGGGGGTTCTCGTTCGTCGTCATTCAGTGTCATTCAGCGCTGTTTTTTCGGTCTCGGTGGTACATTGCGTGCCACAAAACTGGCATGTACCACTGGAAGGCCCCCTTTGGGAACCATCACGAAGCGCAAGCGCGCAGACGGAAGCGTAGCGCACATGGCTCGCATCCGAATCAAGGAGGGCGGCATCGTCGTCCACAGCGAGACCGAGACTTTCGACCGTGATCCGGCCGCACGACTCTGGCTGAAGAGCCGGGAAGCCGAGCTGGCCCAGCCCGGCGCGCTAGCGAAACTCAAGGCACCCGATCCCACGTTCGCCGAGGCCATACAGAAATACGTCGCCGAGTACCGCAAGGGCATCGGCAAGACCAAGGCTCAGGTACTCAACACGGTGGCGGCCACCAGCTTGGCGAAGCGGCGTGGCTCGGCCATCACCAGCGCCGACTGGGTGCAGTTCGCCAAAGACCTCGGCGTCCTGCCGCAGACGGCCGACAACTACCTGTCACACATCTCGGCGGTCTACCAACTGGCGCGACCGGCCTGGGGGTATCAGCTCGACCCACAGGTCATCAACGACGCGCGCAAGGTGTGCAAGGCGCTCGGCCTGACCTCAAAATCAAGACAGCGAGATCGGCGCCCCACCCTCGAAGAGCTGGACAGGCTCATGACGCTCTTTGGCAACCGTCGCAAGGGATCGATCCCCATGCAGGAAATCGTGGCCTATGCGATCTTCAGCACGCGGCGTCAGGACGAGATCACGCGGCAGACCTTCCAAGACCTTGATGAAGCGCACCCGGACATTTGGGTGCGGGACATGAAGCACCCAGGCGAAAAGACAGGCAACGACGTCCGATGCAACCTGACGCCTGAGGCGCTGGCCATCATCCTGAATCGGCGCAAGACGCCCGGACAGACGGGCCGAATCTTTCCCTACGACAGCGGAACCATCAGCCGCGTCTTCACCGATGCGTGCACCTTGCTCGGCATCGAGGATCTGCACTTCCACGACCTGCGTCATGACGGAATCAGCCGCCTATTCGAACTGGGCTGGAACATCCCCAACGTCGCAAGCGTTTCCGGGCACCGAACCTGGAGTTCACTGCGGCGCTACACGCACATCCGCCACCGCAGCGACAGGTACGCTGATTGGCCTTGGCTAGAGAAGCTCGGCCTTCACGCTTCTACACCCAAAGACAGCCAAGCCTACCGGACATACGACTCATAGCTCAGCGGCACGTGCCAGAGCCTGGGTGAAACGACTCAAGGCTGCTCATTCTCTTGATGCACGCCCACCCACACATCAAACAGAAGAGAACCGCAACACCGAGTGTGGCGCTGCGAAATGCGGCACCAATCCATCAACCGAAAATATGAGTTTGCGATTTTGTGCAAATCACACATAATGGCAAACATGGACGTTGAAGATGAGTTTCGCACACCCGGGCAGCTGCTCGGCCACCTGCTGCAGGAGCGGGGGTGGTCCAACCGTGTGCTGGCAGTAGTCTTGGAAGCCGAAGAGACCGGCATTAGCAAGCTTGTGGCCGACAAAAAGGCCGTCACGCCCGAGATAGCCATCACGCTTGAAGAAGTTTTTGAAGTCCCAGCTGATCGCTTTCTCGCGCTGCAACGCAACTTCGATTTGGCAAAAGCGCGCCTAGTTGTTCGCCCGAATCCGAAGAGAGCAACACGCGCACAACTTTTTGGCGGTCTGCCCGTTGCGGAAATGATCAAGCGGGGGTGGCTCGACGCCCCCGATGTGCGGGATCTGCCGATCGTCGAAAGAGAACTCACGCGTTTTTTTGGCGTCGATGCAATTGATGACATCGAGATTCTTCCTCACGCTGCAAAGCGGACCGTGGTCTCGGAGGGAGCGACCACCACTCAATTGGCTTGGTTGTATCGCGTGCGGCAAATAGCGTCCGAGATGCTTGTTGCGAAGTATTCTGCGGCGAGTGGTCGTCGCGCTATTGAGATGCTTCGCCCACTCATGGCGGCCGCAGAGGAAACTCGCAAGGTTCCGCGAGTCCTAGCGGAATGCGGCATAAGGTTCGTGATCGTAGAGTCTCTGCCTTCCGCGAAAATCGATGGTGTCTGCTTCTGGCTGGATGGAGCTTCGCCGGTGATTGGCATGACGCTGCGCTTTGATCGCATCGACAATTTCTGGTTTGTTCTTCGTCACGAGCTTGAACATGTGCTCCAAGAGCATGGCAAGACAGCTATCACCATCGACGCTGATCTAGAGGGTGCTCGCGCAGGAGTAAGTGATGCAGTTTCTGAGGAAGAACGCATCGCAAATGCAGCGGCGGCCGAGTTCTGCGTGCCTAAAAAAACGATGGATAGCTTCATTGCGAGAAAGGCTCCGACGTTCGCGGATCGCGACATCTTGGGGGTCGCCGCGACCTTACGCGTTCACCCCGGCCTTGTTGCCGGTCAGCTTCGATTCCGAACCGGTCAGTACACACGCTTCGCTAGCCATCTGACAAAAATTCGCTCGTTTGTAACTCCCGGCGCCGTTGTGGACGGCTGGGGGGACGTCGCTCAAGTAGGTCATTAAGGAAGGACCCATGGCAAAAAAGACTCAAGAGATGCAGAGCATCATCAAACGGTATAAGGACGAAACCGGCAAGACGTCTGTAGATATGCATGACGTTGCCAAGTACGCGGTGAGAATGGGCTGGCCGCTTCCAAAGCCTAAGACCGCAATAGAGAGATTAGCCGAGCAGTTTTCCGGCGCTGCGCGCGAAGAGGTCCGACGCGACACAGTGACGGGAAAGCCGTACCGAGTCAATTTGGCAGTGACCACTTGGCAAGGCAATCAACAAACCACGCTTTGGCATGACATTGATGATGCTCCGCGTCACATTGCGCATCGATCCTTTCAGCAACGCCGCGAGCAAATGGTAGGCGACGCTGTTCAGCTCACTTTTGATGTGATGCACTGGAACCGTATCAACGAGGAACAAGATCCGATCGTCATGGAAATGGACTTCAACGACGATGTCAGTTGGCGACTCAACACGCCAGACGACGATCAGAAAGCTGCCTAACCGTCGTCGCTACTCATGCAACTCGAGCCGATTGAGTCGCGTCAGATGCGCCTGAGAACACGTTCGAACAGATAACACATGGATCCGCGAGTAACCGAACTGCAATGCATCATGCCGATCGCAAATATCGCTTCGGTTCTGCAGCACGGAATCTTGTCGCACGAGCGAGCATCCAAGCTAGCACACCATAGTGTCGCGATGCAGGAAATGCAGGATCGGCGCGATATCAAGATCGTGCCTGGTGGTCTGCGTCTTCATCAATACGCGAATCTCTACTTCCACGCCCGCAATCCCATGCTCTTCAAGCGACGAGCCGAGGACGTTTGCGTGCTCAGGGTATCGCGGCGCATACTTGAGCTGCAGGGAGCAGTGATTACGGATCAAAATGCAGCGAGCGGGTATGTTCGCTTCTGCGCTCCCGACCAGTGGGCGCTGTTGGACTTCGACGACATCTATGCGCGCAGTTGGACTCATCCGGATGACGAGATTCGCGGCTATAGGCATAAGTCTCGCAAGTGCGCTGAGGTGCTTATCCCTCATAGCGTCTTGCCCAACATGATCGCGGGAGCCTACGTTCCCGACAGCGGCTCTGCTGGGCGTTTGGCTCAGCAAGGGTTTACGCTTCCAGTAGTTGTGGATCCGGATTTTTTCTTTAGGTAAGTTTCATGGGAATGTTTAAAGCGCTCATCGGCGATATGTTCAAGAGCGATTCCCAAACCTTGGTGAACACGGTGAACTGCGTGGGAGTCATGGGCAAGGGTGTGGCTCTAAAGTTCAAAGAGCACTTTCCTGCCATGTTTGACGACTATGCGCGTCGCTGTGCACGCAAAGAGGTAAGGCTGGGTGAGCCATACATCTACGAGGATCTAAGCGGCGCGAAAATTCTCAATTTCCCCACAAAGGACCATTGGCGCTCTGCGTCACGACTAGTCGATATTGAGAGCGGTCTCGACTATTTGGCAAAGCACTATGAGCGCTGGGGCATCAAGAGCTTGGCAATGCCTCCGCTCGGCTGCGGAAACGGGGGGCTTGAGTGGGCAGAAGTAGGCCCATTGATCTATCAAAAACTGCATCAACTTCCCATTGATGTAGAGGTTTTCGCGCCTTACGGAACAGCATCCACTGAACTGACGACGGAGTTCTTAAGCGCTCCCACTCAGCTTTCTCTGGAAGGGAAAGGACGGCGACTTGAGAAAATGAACCCCGGTTGGGTGGCTCTGATTGAAGTTCTGAAAGAGCTAGCAGATCAACCTTATGCTCCTCCGATTGGGAGAACGATTTTTCAGAAGATCTGCTATGTAATCACTGAACTTGGTGTCCCCACTGGTTTTGATTTCGGTAAAGGTAGTTTTGGCCCATTTTCAGCTGATGTGAAGCCTGCGCTGCATGACTTTGCTAACAGAAACTGGATTCAAGAGAAGCCTCTTGGCCGCATGGTCGAACTCCAAGTAAGTGACCAATTTTCGAAGGAACGCAACAGGTTTCTAGCCGAGATTGAGCGCTACCGGAAGTCTATTGACAAAACAGTAGATCTTTTCAGCCGGATAAAAGACACAGAGCAGGCCGAAGAGGTCCTTACGGTGTTGTTCGCCAGTCGCCAAGTCAAGAAGGGCGACAGGAATGCAGAAGTTGATGAACAGCAGATTTACGACTACATCCTTGACTGGAAAAAAGCCTGGAAAGAACCGGGGAAGCAACGAGCAGTGGCGGAAGCTGTTCGTAATCTTGCGATGCTAGGCTGGATCAGGGTGAAGCCAAGTCGCTCGATGATGGAGTTTGTGTAGCCCCTTGGCCGAGAGAGCTGCATTTTTTATCTCGAATTTGGGTGCTTCGGTTTTCGGCAGAGCGAAGCTCGGAGAAGCATGGTTTTTCCGCGCCCCTGCGCTCTCCCAGTGCTGCCCTGCTGGCATGACAGCATGCTTGGCATATCCGCCAAAAAGTCCGTAATTTCCGGTAGTTCGGACTTCCCAATAAACCGCTGACGCCCCCCCAGCAATGGCGCGGCCATCCGCTGCGGCGACCACCCCGTAAAAACAACCACCCGAAGCGCGCGGGCTCGGTGGGGGCTAGACCGCGCGCCAGCGGGCACGGGCAGCCCACCGCCCGGGGCAGTTGGTCGATCTCCGTGGCAAGGGCGCGGCGAGGCGCTTAGCAGGCCTTAGCGGCCCGAAACGGCACACGGTAGGGCCAATGAAGGCATCAGACGAAAAAAGGGCGCTAAACGCGCCTTCGGATCTGCTCGGCGCCACCCATTGCTGACTGAGGGTCGACGGTAGCCCTATCTAGCGAGTCGCAACTCGTGCAACTCCGTGAGGCAGAATTCACCGAGTATCGAGAAGGGACGAAATGAACAAAGAAGAGGCACTGCTGTCCTTTGCCGACTTGCTGGAAGTGGCCAGCGTCTGTGCGCCGCAGAGGAGCTACGAAATGCAGACGGAACTCGTCGAGCGATGCCGTGCAACGCGCCGTGCATTTGTCGCAAAGATGCCCCTTCGCAACCTTTTTCGCTGCGATATCTGCGGCCTTCAAGCTGGCGAAGTGCTCATGCACTTCGAGGACCCAAAGCAGCCACTTCAGGCTGAGGCAAATCGTCTCATTTGGGAAACACCAGTCGGCCACTATGTGGACATACACAAGTCCGAGTTGCATCGCATGCTCGTGCATGGTGCAGACCTCTCGCCAGCGTTCCAGGCGCTACTCCAGCAGGCTACCCCCTGACTCATTGCCTTCGGGCCCACGTCACGATGCCGTCGCTGTGCACGCACGTGCGATGAACCCTCAGCCCGCCGCGGCAGTGCTCGGCGTTTCGACGAACCGCACCAGCCCCTCCCCCGCCCACTCGTTCAGTTCGCGAAAGCGCTGCATCAGCGGCCGAATCTCGTTGTCGATGAATACGCCCAGCGCGTCCGGTGCATTGCCGAAGCCGCCGGCGTTGGTCGGCACGATGCCGAGCAGGCCCGGTGGCACGCGGTGGGCGGCGAGAACGTCATCCTTGCTCACGTTCTTGATGGCCGCGAAGTCATCCTTCGCCGCCACCTCGCTGACCGGGATCAGCTTCAGTCCGTCGGACTTGCCACCAGGCGCATGCAGGAACAGGTTCCGGAAATTGCCCGGCCCCTTCGCCCCCTTCAGCGCCTCGCGCAGCGCATCGGCATCGGTGGTACTGACCTGGGCATCCGACAGGTACAGGATGAACCCCGCATGCGAGCCGTTGGCGTAGTACTTGCGCCGGAACATCGTTGCCGACTCGTTTAGCCAGGCCGACTGCAGCGCACTGATGTACTCGGGCAGGCCATAGACTTCCTGATTGACGTCGTCCTCGCGCAGATGGAACACCGACCCGGCGGGGAACTCGTGCTCCTGATGCCAGCCCCGCACGAAGAAGTAGCGGCCCGCCTCTTCTCCGCGCCGCGTGAATTTGGCCAGCGCGTGCTGCAGCGCCAACGGCCGGCCGGTGACCGCGCGTGGCTGCTCGACGTAGGCATTGCCGAAGACCAGGAAATCCAGCGCCATCGCCCCGAACGTCGCGCTCGACAGCCGCGGGTGCGGCACGAACATCGCCTTCAGCAGGTTGCGCTTCAGGAAGATCGCAGAGCCGTGGTGCGGTGACGCGCGGAACGCGCTCGCCAGCCCTTCCCATGGAAGCGGCGGCTCGTACCAACGGCCGTTAAACATGCTCTCGACATAGTCGAGCAGCTGGATGCGGCTCACCGGCTCCGGGTCGCCGAAGCTGAAGGCCGCGACAGCACCGCCGCCCGACTGCGTCATCAGCCCAGCGCCGGAGGCGCCGGCATTGGCCAGCGGCGCGGCGTGCGTCGATCGGTGGGCGTGAGTGCCCTTGCGTTTGCTCATCCAAAAATCTCCATGCGAGAGCTGCCGCCGACAACGTCGCCGGCGAGTGTTTCGTTATCGAGCGCGTGCATCGTTGCCCACGCGAGATCTGCGTGGCCTGTCTCTTCCGAACGCCCCGAGTCGTAGGTCACGTTTCGGCCGCTGGCTGTGAGCACGCGCTTGATGGCCATGAATGACGCAGCGATGTCGGTCCATCCGGCATCGAACTCGAGCCTGCCCTTGTGAATCACCTGCTGCGCCTTAAGCACGAGGCGTTGCTTCACCTCGATGCTGTACTGGTAGCCCTTCACCTGGGGGAAGAACTTCTCGACGATCTGGAACACGCCGGCGCCAAGGCCCGTCTTGTCGATGCCGATATGCACGACGTTGTATTGCTGCGTGACGCGCCTGATCGCCTCTGCCTGGGCCTCGAAGTCCGAGCCCTTGAACTGCTCTCGGTGCAGGATGCGGAACTTGCCGCCCGGCACCCGCGGCGGCGCCACGACAACCAACGCCGCCGCATCGCCCTTGTCCGAAGGGTCATAGCCGACCCACACAGGGTGATGCGCATAGGGCCGGAGCCAAAGCGGCTTGACGTCGCTCCACGTCTCCCAGCTGTCGACCATGCAGGCCTGCATCTGTGCCAGCGTGAACAGCGAAAGGCTGTCGTCGATGAATTGGCACATGAAGAGGTTGGCGAACTCGTCGACGCTGTACTCCTCGCGCAGCTCGGCAATGTCGAAGAGATCAAAGCCCAGTGCGACCGCGTCTTCCACCGTGACGATGTCGCGCCACTTCCGGTCAAGGCCTAGCGCGCCGCCGCGCAACGCCCTGTGCGTCGTGTCGATGCGGACATGGTCTTTCTTCGCGCGGCCCTTATTCCTGTCGTCGCCTGTCCAGAACCCATATGCCTCGTGCGACATCGCCGACGGCGTCGAAAAGTAGGTCTTGCGCCAGTGCTTGTGCGAGGCCATCGCGCTCGCCAGCTTGTTGATGGTGCGGAAGCGCGGAACCCAGAAGAACTCGTCGAAGTAGAAGTCGCCGTGATACGACTGGGCCGTCATCGCGTTAGTGCCCAGGAAGATCAGCTCTGCGCCGTTCCACAGCTTGATGTTCTCGCCCTTGAGATCGACATCGACCTCTTTCGCGAAATCCACGATGTAGCTGCGGAACTGGTGCGCTTGCGCCTTCGAGGCCGACAGAAAGAGCTTGTTGCGCCCCTCCTTCGCGGCCGACAGCAGCGCCTCGCGCGAGAAATAGAACGTCGCGCCGATCTGCCGAGACTTGAGGATCGCGCGCAGCCGCTGGTACTGCTGATCGAACCACGTCTGATGGAACGGGAAGTTTGATTCGCGCAGCTTCGATTCGAGCAGCGCGATCTGGTCTTCGCTGAACTCGTTGCGCTTGGGCTTGCGCTTCGGCGCTGCATTGCGCGCTGCGATGTTCGGATTCAGGTCGCCCTCGCGCCCCGTCTGCTGGTACTTCTCGACGCGCGCCGTGCGCTCCAGCTGGCGGCCCAGCAGGTCGATTTCCTTGTAGTCCCCGCCCGTCTTCTCGGTCTTCAGGATCAGCTGAATGAGCCGCACTTCGAGCGCGCCGTTCACGCGGTCAAGCGGCTGCGCGTCGTCCCACTTGTCGGCCTCCTTCCAGCCGTAGACCGTCGACGCCGGCACGCCCAGATGCTCCGCGATCTGCTCGACCTTCCAGCCTGTCCACGCAAGGAACCGCGCCGCGGTGCGGGGTTGCGCCTGCGGCGTCAACGTGGCAATCTGGCCCGCCGCAGTGCTCGCGACGCTGCCGACATCGGCAGCAGGCGCCGCCGCTTTGGCGATGTTCGAAGCCCGTCCACGCTGGTGCGACGCGGACTTCTTCGCAGCGACAGAAACAGTCCGGCGAGTGCGGCCGGACACAGCGGATTTCAGGGGCATGCCGCCGAGGTTGCCCGCGCGCGCGAAGCATCGCCACCACGTCCACAGTGCCCGCCACTGCCACATGCGCAGCGGCTTGAGAGCGGACAGACGCACCGACACCATTGGCTCACCGCATCGCGAACACCACGCGAGCACCGTTCAACCAGCAGCGAGCCAACCAATGTCCACTCCCGCCAAGAAGCCGGTTTCCAAGTTCTTCCGCGTCGCCGTCGAAGGCGCGACCAGCGACGGCCGCGTCATCGACCGCGCGATGCTGGAGCAGATCGCCGCCAGCTATGACCCGAACGTCTACGGCGCCCGCATCAACATCGAGCACATGCGCGGCTACAGCCCGAACAGCGACTTCCGCGCCTACGGCGATGTCAGCGCTGTGAAGACCGGCGAAGTCGAGATCGGCGGCGTCAAGAAGCTCGCCCTCTTCGCGCAGATCTCCCCCACCGATGAGCTGATCGACCTCAACAAGAAGCGCCAGAAGATCTACTCGTCGATGGAAGTCCGCCCGCGCTTCGCCGACAGCGAGAAGGCCTATCTCGTCGGCTTGGCAGTCACCGACACCCCCGCGAGCCTCGGCACCGAAATGCTGGAGTTCGCGGCCAAGAACCCGAACTCCAACCCCTTCGCCGCGCGCAAGGAAAAGCCCGACGACCTCTTCACCGCCGCCGAAGAGTTCAGCCTCGAAATCGAGGACATGCCCGACGAAGGCGCTCTGGCCAAGTTCCGCGCGGCCGTCGCGGGCGCCCTGGCCAAGTTCCGCGCGGCCGTCGCGGGCGCCCTGGCCAAGTTCGGCGCGAAGACCGTCACCGACGATGCGCGCTTCGCCGCCGTCGCTGAAGGCTTCGAGCAGATCGGCGATGCCTTCGCAGCCCACGTCACCGCCACGGAACAGAAGCTGTCCACTCGCGACAAGACCATCACGGACCTGCAGGCCACTGTCGCCGACCTGAAAGCCAAGTACTCGGTCCTCGACAACACGCCCACCGGCACCACCCGCCCGCTGGCCACCGGCGGCAACGGGACCGCGAAGACCGACTGCTGAGCCGCGTCGACCACCCGCAAACACCCCCATTCGCAACACCACACAGGCAGCACACACCATGCGCAAAGAAACCCGCCAGGCCCTCGACGCTTACTTCGCCCAGCTGGCCACCCTCAACGAAGTGGCCAGCGTCGTTCAGAAATTCAACGTCGTGCCGCGCGTGCAGCAGACGCTGGAATCGAAGATGCAGGAGTCGAGCGCGTTCCTGCAGCGCATCAACGTCATCGGCGTCACCGAGCAAATGGCCGCCAAGGTCGGCGTCGGCGTCACCGGCCCGGTGGCCAGCCGCACGGACACCAGCGGCAATCTCACGCGCAAGCCGCGCAACGTCGCGGCGCTCGACGACAACCAAAACCGTTGCGTGCAGACCAACTTCGACACTGCCATCCGCTATGCGCAGCTCGATGCCTGGGCCGGCTTCCCCAACTTCCAGACGCTGCTGCGCGATGCCATCCTGCGGCGCCAGGCGCTGGACCGCATTTGCATCGGCTTCAACGGCACCAGCATCGCTGCCACGACGGACCTCGCCGCGAATCCCCTGCTGCAGGACGTCAACAAAGGCTGGCTACAGCAGATGCGCGAGCATGCACCGGAGAACGTGCTCGCCCAGGGCAGCAAGCAGGCCGGCAAGGTCATCGTCGGCGCGGACAAGGCGACCAGCGACTACGCCAACCTCGATGCCGTCGTGTACGACGCCATCACGCTGCTCGACCCGTGGAATCAGGAAGACCCGGACCTCGTGGCCGTTGTCGGCCGCGGGCTGATGCACGACAAGTACTTCCCGCTCGTCAACAAGGATCAGCCGCCGACCGAATCGCTGGCGGCCGACATCATCATCAGCCAGAAGCGCGTGGGCGGGCTGCAGGCCGTCACCGTGCCTTTCTTCCCGGCAGGCACCGTGCTGGTCACCAAGCTGAGCAACCTGTCGATGTACTGGCAACGCGACGCACGCCGCCGCAACATCAAGGACGTGCCCGAGCGCGACCAGATCGAGAACTACGAGTCGTCCAACGACGCCTATGTCGTCGAGGACTACGGCAGCGCTGCCCTCGTGGAACACATCGAGATCGCCGACTGAGCCACGCGCCAAAAGTCTGACGAAAGACAGCCACGCGGGCCGCCCCCCGGCCCGCGCTCTCTTCCCACCAGCCCGGAACACCACCATGCGCCCACTCAGCCCCGCACAGCGCCACCGCGCGCGCGTCATGCAAGAACAGGCCCAGGCTGCCAGCCCCTACGGCGTCGAGCTGCAGGGCGACGCCTACGGCCTCATGCGCGTCAAGCTCTCGCAGGACAAGACCCGCCTGTCGCAGATCCAGTCTCACGAGCGCCGCGCCGAAATGAAGGCCCGGCTGCTGCCGGAGTACTTCGACTGGATCTACACCTCGCTCGACACTGGCCGGGGCGCGGTGGACCAAGTGCTCACCACGTTGATGGTGTGGGCGTTCGACGCCGGAGCCTATCGCCTGGGCCTGGACATCGCCGCCTATGTCATCCGCCATCGCATGGCCATGGCCGACGACTACAAGCGCAGCCCGGCCGCCATCGTGATCGACGAACTGGCCAATGCCTACCTGAAGGGCCAATGGTCGCCTCTGTTCGTGCAGCTCGACGCCGAGAACGTGCGGCACCTGGCGCCCGTATCGCTCGACGAAGACCGCTCCCGCGCACGGGCGCAGGCTGCAGCGCTGCTCATCGAGGCCGACACCTTGACGGCCGAGCAGGACGCGCCCGATCAGGCACGCGCCAAGCTGCACAAGGCCATCGCCTACGCGGCACTCGGCAAGGTGCAGACGGCTGAAGAGCCCGACCTTTCCGCAATCGAACCGACCGCGCTGTCGCTGGCCCTCGCGCGCCTGCAGCGTGCACTGGAGCTGGACAGCAATGCCGGCGTGAAAAAGGACATCGAGCGCGTCGAGCGAGCGCTCAGCAAGGCCGGCGCGAGCGTCGAGCCGAAAGCGGAGGCGGCGACCACCGCCTCACCCGAACAACCCGCTACGGCCTCGCCGGCCAGCGGCCGCAAGAACGCGGCGCCGGCGAGGAAGTCGACGGCCCCCGCGCGCAAGCGCGCCGCCGCGAAGTAGCGAAACCGAGCACCCCCGCGTGCCGGGCGGCCCGTGGCGCTGCGTGAAAGGCTGAGCCATCACCACAACGCTCCACGGCCACCGCCCACCTATATCGCGCCAGAGACCTTAAGCCCGAGACCGACCATGTCCCTCATCGCTGCAGCCCCGCCCCTCGTGCGCACCACGCCGCCCAGCGACCCGGCGCCGCTGGGTAAGGTGTCCGCCGGCGCATGGTGGCCGGAGATAGACCTCGCAGCCCTGCGCGACGCCATGCGGCTCGACGGCACCATCACGCCCCAGCGCCTGCTGCCGGCCGTGCAGGAGGCGGTCGCGGCCACCATCGGACAGCTCGCCGACTGGGCGAAGCGCCGCGAGGACGAAGGCCACGCGTCGCTGGCCGCGGTGCCCGCCTTGAAGGTCGACGGCGAGTCCATCAACGTGCAGCGCTTCCGCCGCGCAGTGCACTGCTATGCCAAGGCCAACCTGATCGAGCGTTACAGCGACTACGACACCACCGGCCGCGAGCGCCGCAAGGACCAGGACGAAGCGCGCGAAGACCAGGCTGAGCACCATCGCCGCGATGCCACCTGGGCCGTGCGCGACATCCTGGGCGCGTCGCGCCTGACCGTCGAACTGATCTAGCCATGCCGCGGACCGTTGTCACCCAGCAGCACGACACGGTGGATCTGCTGTGCCTGCGTCACCTCGGCGCGACAGCGGGCGTCACCGAGGCAACGTACCGAATGAATCCCGGCCTCGCGGACCTGGGGCCGATCCTGCCGATTGGCCTCGCCGTCGTGCTGCCAGACCTCCCCGCCAATGCTGCGCGCGTCGACACCGTGCAGCTCTGGGACTAGGAGACATCGCCATGCCCACTTCAACCCTACGACACCACACCATGACCTAGCCCACCACCACCGCCGCAGCTGCCGGCACCGCTGCAGGCTACAAGCTGGCCCTGCTCTCGCTGCCCGTCATTGCCAGCCTGATCGCTTTCTGGCTCGGCATCCGCTTCGTGCCACTGCGCCCCGGCCAGGCGTGGAACGACCTCATCAATCGCGTCATGGGTTGCCTGGCCAGCTCGTTCATCCTCGGCACCATCGCCCTCGTGCTGCTCATGCAGCACAAGCCCGACGTCTTCACTGCCGGCGCCGCGCTCGCCCGGCTCGCCACGTTCCCGCCCGAGGCCGGCTTCTTCGTGATTACGGGCTGCGTGTTCGTGCTCTGCAGCATCCCTGGCCCGTGGATCGTGGCCGCGGCCTTCCTTTGGCTGGAGCGCCGCAAGGGTCGCGACATCGGTGAACTCGCCGCCGAGATCCGCGCCGGCCTCGGCAGCACGCGCACGCCCACCGCCGCCATGCCGCAGCCGATTTCCCCCACCGACTCCACCACCAAGCCCTGAACCCGCCATGCTCAGCCTGCAACAGCTCATTGCCGCCGGTCTCACGCCGAGCGTTGCGCGTGTCTTCCTGCCGCACCTGGTCGCCGCGTTTGATCGATTCGAGATCGATACGCCTCGGCGAATGGCCGCCTTCATTGGCGAGTACAGCCACGAAACCAGTGGGTTCACCCGCCTGGAAGAAAACCTCTACTACACCGACCCGGCACGCATCGCGCAGATGTTCTCCGCGCTGCGCGAGGTCGAAAAGGCGCGAGCCTTCACGCGCCAGCCCAAGGCACTCGCGAACAGGGTCTATGCCAACCGGAACGGCAACGGCAGCGAGGCCAGCGGCGACGGATGGAACTACCGCGGCCGAGGCCTCCCGCATCTCACCGGCCGCGGCAACTATCGCGCCGCAGGGGCTTCGCTGGGCCTGCCTCTTGAACAGAACCCGGACAAGGTCGCGGAGCCGGAAGCGGGCGTGCTCGTCGGCGCGTGGTACTGGAAAGCCAACGGCCTCAATGCTCTGGCCGACAGGTGGCAAATCGACGCGATCACGCGCGCGATCAACGGCGCCGCGATGGCGGGCCGCACCGACCGCGCCGAGCGCTGCAATCGCGCGCTCGACGCCCTGCTCTCGACGTCATGAACACCACGCTCATCGCCCTTGCCGCAGCGGTCCTCATCGCCGCTGGCTCGGCGCTACCCGCCTACTGGGTCGGAGACACGCACGGCGCGGCCCGCGTGCAACAGGCGTGGGACAACGACACAGCGAACCAAGCCACCGCCGCGGCCGAAGAGACCAACACCACCCGCACCAAGGAACAGGGCCATGCAAACAGCGTCACCCAGGCCGTCGACGATTTCCGCGCCGCGCAAGCGCCTGCTGCTGCCGACAGTGCTGCTCGCGTCGCTGACGCTGTGCGCTTGCAGCGCGCCGCCGAGGGCCGCGCCGCTCAGTACCTCGCTATGTCCAAGGCCGGCGAAGCTGAGCGAAACCGTCTTGCAAGCCATGCGGCCCGACTCGACAGCAGCCTTGCAGAAGGTCGACGCGTGGCTGAACAGCTCCGGGCTGATCTTGTCGACCGCGATCAACGAATCAGCCTCCTGGCCGACGTCATTCACGCCGACCGCGACCTCTTCGAAGACGGCGGCACCACCCAGGCCGCCGGGCACTGAGCGATGAAAAAGCCGCAGCTGCTGCGCGACCACATCACCCGCGCCTGTCCGGACCTGGCCACCAACCCCGAAAAGCTCACGGTCTTCATCGAGCGAGGGAACATCATCCACACGGGCCAGCCGGCGCTGTCCTTCGAGTACCGCTACACGCTGAATGTGGTCGTGACCGACTGGACCGGCAGCACTGACGTGCTCGTCGTGCCCGTCGTTGCGTGGCTCAAGCGCAATCAGCCGGACATCTTCGAGAACCCCGAGCGGCGCGCGAAGGCCTTCCGCTTCGAAGTCGAAATCATCGATCACGCCACATCCGACCTCGGCTTCGAGATCGAGCTGACCGAGACCGTCGCCGTTCAGGGCGGCACCGTGGACGGCATCAACCGCCTCACCACGAAGCACATCGGCGAGCCGCTGCTGGCTGGCGCCGAGCCCATCACGTCCATCGTCGACCTCGAAGCCGAATGGCGCATTCAGCCGCTTGATGAAGGTTGACCGTGGCCGACGCACTCAGCCGACTCGCCAGCTGGGCCGCGCCTCTGGTGGCCGGTCTTTCGGTAGTGCGCCGACGCGCGGCGATGGTGCAAATCTCAACCTACCTCCGGCGCAGCCAGGCCGAGCGCATCGGCGCGCAGCTGAACCCCGATGGCACGGCCTACGAGCAGCGCAAGCCACGCAAGCAGCTGCGCAACAAGAAGGGCGCGATCCGGCGCAAGATGTTCGAGAAGCTGCGCACCGCGAAGTACCTCCGCAAGGCGGCCACGGCCGAGAGCGCGACGATCACCATCGGCGGGCGCACCGCGCGCATTGCCCGCGTGCATCAGCGAGGCCTGCGCGACAAGGTCGATTGGCGCAAACCGAACAGCCCTACCGTGCAGTACCCGAAGCGCGAGCTGCTGGGCTTCACGCCGGCCGATGAGGACGCCATCACCGACATCCTGCTGCACCACGTCACCGCCAGCGGCTGACTTTGCGGGGGCCGCGCAACGCCCTTCGGTCCCCGTCACATGCACCGTTGCGTTAGCTCGCGCACGCGAGGGCCATCCGGCACATTGGGCGCATGCCCGGACCAACCGAATCGCCGCAACTCTTCGCTGATCTGCAACGCCAGATGGCGAACGTCGTGCGCATGGGCACGATCACCGACGTCGACCACGGCGCGACCCCGCCGCTGGTGCGCGTCCGGCTCACCGAGACGGGCAGCACCGACTGGCGACCGTACATCGAGCTGCGCGCCGGGAAGACCGGCACATGGAACCCGCCGACCGTTGGCGAGTGCGTCCTGTTCCTCTCGCCGAACGGAATGACCGAGGGCGGCTACGCGCTGCCGGGCCTGCCCACCGAGAGCCACCCGACGCCCAGCTCTGACCCAAACAAGACCGTCACGAAGTACCCCGACGGCGCTGTCGTGGAGTACGACCACGCCGCCCACAAGCTCAAGGTCACGCTGCCGGCTGACGGCACCGCGGACATCGAAGTCCCCGACGCGATCACCGTGAAATGCAAGACGGCCGACGTCACCGCCAGCGATAGCGCGAAGGTGCACTCGCAAGAGATCACGCTTGACGCGCCGAAGACCATCGCCACGGGCGAACTCGTCGTGCAGGGCCTGCTGACCTGGCTGTCCGGCATGGAAGGCTACGGCGTCGGACCTAGCGGCAAAGGCGCACAGATCGACTGCGATGTAGAGTTCATCAATGGCCATGGCGTGAAGACCGATGGCGGCGACATCGTCGCCGGCGAAATCAGCCTGCTGGAACACCGCACGTCCGGCGTGCAGGGCGGCGACGAGATCAGCGGGAAGCCCGTGCCATGAGCGGAATCTCCAAGACCACGGGCAAGGTGCTTTCGCGCCGAGAGCACATCGGGCAGTCCATCGATGACATCCTGACGACGGCCATCCGCACGCGCCTGATGCGTCGCAACTACGGCAGCTTTCTGCCTCAGCTGGTCGACCACCCGGCCACCGCAGCGAATCGGCTGCGACTCATTGCCGCGACGGCCCAGGCCATCATGAAGTGGGAGCCGCGCACGCGGCTGCTGAGGGTGACTGTGGCCTTCAACGCACAAGGCAAGTGCCAGATCCTCTTCGTGCGCCGCGACACCAACAGTGTCGACAGCACGACCTTCACCGTCACCGTTGCGGGGGCTGCATGAGCCTGGACATGTCGCTTCTGCCGGCGCCGGCGGTCATCGAAACACTCGACTACGAGGCCATCCTCGCCAAGCGCGTTGCGCTCTTTCAGGACGAGTGCCGAAAGGTCGGCTTCGACTACACGCTGCTGCTCGAATCCGACCCGGCAATGAAGCTGCTGCAGGTGCAGGCCTACCAAGAACTGGAGATGCGCCAGCGGATCAACGATGCGGCCAAGGCATGCATGCTCGCCTACGCCACGAAGACGGACCTCGACAACCTGGGCGCGAACTACCAAGTCTCCCGCCTGCTCGTCACGCCAGCAGATCCGAATGCGGTGCCGCCGGTTGAGGCCGTCTACGAAGACGACGAACGCTTCCGCGAGCGCATCCAGCTGGCACCCGAAGGAATCACCACGGCCGGCCCGGAGGAAAGCTACCGTTTCCACGCACTCTCTGCCAGCGCCGAAGTCGCGGATGTCCAAGTAGACAGCCCGCTGCCCGGCACCGTGCGCATCACCGTGCTGTCGACCGATCCATCGGGCGTGCCATCCGAGGCGCTGCTAGGCACCGTAGGCGGCGCGCTCAACGCGGAGAAGATCCGCCCGCTGTGCGACAGCGTGCCGGTGCAAGGCCCGCAGATCTTCGACACCGACATCGTCGCAAAGGTCTACCGCTACAAGGGGCCGGCCGATGACGTGGCTCTCGAGAACGGAGGGGTCGCGCTCAACAAGTGGCTGAAGCAGATTCGCAAGCTCGGCAAGGGACTGCCCCACTCAGGCATCGATGCCGCACTGCATCAACCGGGCGTGGACCGTGTCGAGATTACCGTCCCGCCGGACGACATGCTTTGCACGAAGACGCAATGGGTGCGGGTCAACACGATCACGGTGTTGCAGGAGGTCGTCGATGCCTAGCCTCACCCCTGCTCAGCGGTTGCTTCCCCCCAATCGCACCGCGCTGGAACTGGCTCTCGCCGGTACTTCGCCGATGGATCTGGACACCAATGGCCTGCGGCATCTGTGGACGGCCATGCGCTGCCTCGCACCGGTGCTGCCGTGGCTCTCGTGGACGCTGTCGGTCGAGGCCTGGCAGGACGCGAAGTCCGACGATGCCAAGCGCGCGCTGATCCTCAACAGCATCGAGATCCATCGCTACAAGGGCACGCCCTGGGCGATCCGTCTGCTGATCCGCTCGCTGGGCTTCGGCGAGGTGGACATCATCGAGCGCGTCGGCGGGCGCACCCACAACGGAACCATCCGCCGCGATGGCGTCTATCCGCACGCCTCGCTCGCCACTTCGTGGGCGACCTACATGGTGGCACTGCAGCGCCCCATCACCAACGCGCAGGCCGAGCGGCTGCGCAAGCTCCTGCCGTCCGTCGCCCCCGCGCGCTGCCATCTGGTCGCGCTGCGGTACGCCACGGTCGCGAACAGCCACAACGGCGCCACGCGACGCGACGGCGCCTATAACCACGGAAACGCCTGATGGCAAACCTCAACGAAACCGACCAGTGGGAGACAGGCGTCTACCAGCTGGAAGAAGATGACCCGGTCCTGGGCGGTCCTTCCGGCATCGACAACCGGCCCCCGCGCGAGCTGGCGAACCGCACGCGCTACCAGCGGGTACGAAACGTCACGCCGTGGGATCCCGCTTTCAGCTACCCGGCGAACGTCGCCTATGTCAGCTACGCCGGCGTCACCTGGAAAAGCGTGGCCGACAGCCTCAACATCTCACCCGGCACCGACGGCACGAAGTGGACGCGATGGGGCCATACCGCCGCCGAGCTCGCCGCCGCGCTCGGCGACAGCATGGCCGTTCACGAAGCCAAGGTGAACCCGCATCCCCAGTACGCCACGGATGCGGACTTGGCGGCGCATGTCGCTGACGCAGATCCGCACCCGCAGTACGCCTCGGATGCAGAGGTGCTCGCGCGATGGAACACCCATTTGACCGACGCAGATCCGCACCCGATCTACGCTTTCCGAGGGCCCTTCAACACCGTCCCCACCGCGAACATCGGCCCGGTCATCACGGTGCAGACGCCTCACATCCGGCAGATGGTCTGGAATGGCGCCGCCTACGTGCGCGCACCGTGGCATCAGCCGGGCATGGTGCTCTACAGCTACGACAACCCGTCGAGCATTCCGGGCTATCTGCCGATCCGCGCTGACGTGTCCTACAACCAGGCCAACTACCCCGACCTGGTCGCGCGCCTCGGACTGTCGGGCACCGGCACGTTCTCGCTCGTGGAGCTACGTGGCGAATTCATCCGCTGCTTGGACAACGGGCGCGGCGTCAATGCGTCGCGCGTGCTGCGCTCGGCCGAAGCTGCCGCCAACAACACGCACACCCATGGTGTCACGGACCCGGGTCACGGTCACTATGTCAACGACCCCGGCCACTTGCACGGCGGGTGGACCGACTCGGCGGGATCACATAACCACGGCATGAACGTGCCAACGCAGGTTGCCGACTCGGATCTCGGCACCTCGAACTACTCGGATTTCAGCATCGACACGCCCAGGCCCATCAACTGGGACGGCGCGCACGCCCACAACGTCGGCATCGATACCAGAAAGACCGGCGTCTACCTCAACAACAGCGCGACGGGTATTTCGATCAACGCGGACGGCTCAGAAGCGCGCCCGCGCAACGTCGCGTTCCCCGCGTGGATGAGCTACTGAAGCGGGCCCACACGTCATGACCAAAACCATCTACCTGATCGACCCCGAGTCCGGGTTCCTCATCGGCGAATCCACGCACCCGGTCGACCCTGTCGAAACCGAGCGCACCGGCCAGACTGTCTATGCGCTGCTCAATCCCGCGCTGGCGACCGAGACAGCACCGCCCAACGCTCCGAACGGCATGAGGGCGCGCATGGTGCCTGGCAAATGGGCCGTGGAGGCGATCCCGCCCGCGCCACAGCCCGAGATCCCTGCCACACCCTCGCCGCCGCCTCCGGCACCCGCGCCGACGTTCGAAGAGCGACAGGCAGCGCTGCGGGCCCACGTTCAGGAGTACATGGACGCCATGGCGCGCTCACTCGGCTACGACGACATCAAGACCGCGACCACCTACGCCGATGAGCCTTCCGTTCCGAAGTTCCAGAACGAAGGCCGCGCGCTGCGTGCGTGGCGGTCGGCTATCTGGGCCACCTGCTACGAGATCCTTGAGCGCGTGAAAGCCGGCCTTGCCAGCGAACCCAGCCAGGCGACGCTGACCGGCTTGCTGCCGGCTCTCACGATTCCACCGCTTGAGGCACCCGTCGTCCCCTCCCCCGAAGCGCCCGCAGAAGAGCAGGCCAACACGCCCAACGAACCGCCTGCGGCCGACTGACCGCATCGAATCCGAAACTTCATAGGAGCACTTCACCATGTCCACCGAATATCACCACGGCGTACGCGTTTTCGAAGTCGACGAAGGCGGCGCGACCATCCGCGTCGTCAGCACGGCCATCATCGGCATCGTGGCCACCGCGCCGCAGGCCGACCCGGCGGCCTTCCCGCTCAACACGCCGGTGCTGCTCACCAACCCCGGCGGCAGCGTCGGCAAGGCGGGCGCGGCCGGCACGCTGGCGAAGACATTGAAAGCTATCTCCCGGCAGGCCCAGGCCGTCACTATCGTGGTACGCGTCGAGCCCGGCGCCACCGACGCGGAAACCACCAGCAACGTGATCGGCACCACCACCGCCAATGGGCAGAAGACCGGCCTTCAGGCACTGCTCGCTGCGCAGGGCCAGGTCGGCTACAAGCCGCGCATCATCGGCACGCCTTACCTCGACACCGAGCCCGTCGCGGTCGAGATCGGGGTGGTTGCCGAGCAGCTGAAGGGGTTCACTTACGTCGCGGCGCGCAAGGCGGACGGCATGGCGTATGCCACCACAAAGGAAGAGGCGACTGCTTACCGCGGCAAATTCGGCAAGCGAGAAATCATGGTCATCTGGCCAAACTTCCTCGCATGGGACACCGCGACGAACGAGGTCGAGGTCGAAGCGGCCACGGCGTACGCCCTCGGCCTGCGCGCCAAGCTCGACCAGCAGATCGGCTGGCACAAGACCCTGTCGAACATCGTGGTGAATGGCCCACAGGGCATCAGTGCCGACGTGTTCTTCGACCTGCAGAGCCCGAGCAGCGACACGACGTACCTCAACGCGCTCGAAGTCACGACCATCATCAACCGCAGCGGCTACCGCTTCTGGGGCAACCGTACCACCGAGGCCCAGGGCGGAAAGTACTTCTTCGAGAACTACACCCGCACCGCCCAGGTGCTGGCGGACACGATGGCCGAGGCGCATTTCACGTTCGTGGACAAGCCCATGCACCCCACGCTCGTGAAGGACATGCTCGAAAACATCAACGCCAAGGGCAAAGACCTCGTGACGGGTGGCTACCTGATCGGCTTCGAAGCCTTCATCAATCCCGACCTCAACCCGAAAGAAGAACTCTTCGTCGGCCGCCTGCGCATCAGCTACCGCTACACGCCGGTGCCGCCGCTCGAAGACCTGGGCTTCCGCCAGACCATCACCGACGACTTTCTCGCCAACTTCGCCGCGGCCGTGCAGGCCGCCTGACCGGCGTCAACGCATCACGCATAGGAGCACACCACCATGGCACTGCCCAAGAAACTCAAGAACTTCGCCATGTTCGGCGACGGCGAAAGCTGGGTCGGAGAGATCCCCAGCGTCACCCTTCCCAAGATCACGAAGAAGACCGAGGAATATCGCGCCGGCGGCATGCATGGCCCGGTCGAGATCGACCTCGGCCACGAAAAGCTCGAGCTGGGCATCAAGGCCGGCGGCCTGAAGACCCAGCTCATCGCGATGCTCGGCTCGCAAACCGTGGGCGCCAACATCTTCCGGTTCGCCGGCGCCTACCAGGACGAAGCCACAGGCCAGGTGACCGCGGCCGAAGTCGTCATCCGCGGGCGTCTGCGCGAGTGGAACCCCAACGAGGCCAAGGCAGGCGAAGACAACGACCACGAGTTCACCATCGCCGCCAGCTACTACAAGCTGACCGTCAACGCCCAGGAACTGCTGGAGATCGACGTGCCCGGCATGGTGTTCCGCGTCGGCGGCACCGACCAGTACGACGCCATCCGCGCCGCTATCGGCATGGCCTTCGGCGTCAACTGACGCCAACCCGCGACCTCGCCCCCTGCCCTTCCCTTTCGAACTGAGCCACCACCATGAACGACGAAGCCCAACAGCCCACTACCGCCAGCAACACCGCCGCGCCCAGCGTGCCCAACACCATCACGCTCGACACGCCCATTCAGCGCGGCGCCACCACCATCGCCGAGATCGTCCTGCGCAAGCCCAACGCCGGCGAGCTGCGCGGACTCTCGCTGCAGCGATTGCACGCGGCCGATGCCGACGAACTGCTCAAGCTGCTGCCGCGCATCACCTCCCCGAGCCTCACGCCGCCCGAGTGCGCGCAGCTCGACCCCGCGGACCTGTCGGAGGCGGGAGGCGTCGTCATCAGTTTTTTGTTGAAGAAGGCAGTTCGGGACGCGGTCTTGCAGAGCGCGTAGAGGACGCCATGGCGGATCTGGCGCTCGTCTTCCACTGGCGCCCCCAGGACATGGACGGCCTTCCCCTGGCCGAACTGATGGACTGGCGCGAGGCCGCCCGCAAGCGGTACGCCCCAAGCAAGAACGACGACTGACCGCAACACCTTCGAACCACCATGGCCACCGCGCTAACCCTCAAGCTGATCCTGGCCGGCGCGGCCAAGGCGGTCAACGAACTCAAGCCGCTCGACGCGCAGAGCAAGGCCACGGCCGCAAGCCTGAAACAGTCGCGCGACGCCCTCAAGCTGCTCAACGGGCAGCTCGGCCAGGTCAATGCCATCCGGAAGTACCAAGCCGAACTGGCCAAGCAGGGCAACAGCCTGAAGGTGCTGCGCGCCAACCTCGACAGCGTCACACGCACCTACGGCGCGAACAGCGAGCAGGCCCGCTCGCTGCAGGGCCAGGTCGACCGCGCGACGGCCGCCTACGACAAGCAGCGTCATGCCCTCGTGCAGCTGCGCACCTCGGCCACTGCCAGCGGCATCGGCAAGCTGTCGACGGACCAGCATCGCCTGCAGGCCGAGATCACCTCGACGAACAGCGCCATCGCCCAGCAGAAGGCGCGCCTCGAAGCGCTGGCCAACGTCAGCAACCGCAAGGCGCAGCTGCAAAAGGGCTTCAACAGCGCCCGCGCCACGGCCGGGCACCTGGCCATGGCTGGCGCCGCCGGCGTCGGCACCGCCTACGGCATCCGGCGTGCCGTCACCGAGCCACTGCACCAGGTCCGCGAGTACGACACCACCAAGGCTCGAATCGAGGCCCTGGGCCTAGGCAAGGAGGACTCCGACCGCGCGATCGAGTACGCCAAGCGAATGAAGACCTTCGGCACCAGCATGAACGACAACCTCGGGTTGATGCTGGATGCGACCACAGCCTTTGCCGACGTGCATCACGCCGAAATGGTCATGCCTACCCTGGCCAAGATGAAATTCGCCAACACGGCCATGTTCGGCGAGGAAAACGGCAAGGACAACGAGCGCAAGTTCCTCGACATGCTGCGCGTGATCGAGCTGCGCGGCGGGCTCGCGAGCGAGAAAACCTTCACCGATCAGGCGGACATGGTGCAGCGGGTCATCACCGCCACCGGCGGCCGGGTCGGCCCGGAAGAATGGCTCAACTTCATCAAGACGGGCGGCGTCGCTGCCAAGGGCCTTAACGACTCGGCCATGTACTACCAGCTCGAAGCGCTCATCAGCGAAATGGGAGGCAACCGGGTTGGCACGGCCACGATGTCGGCCTATCAGAACCTCTACCAGGGCAAGACCACAAAGCGCGCAGCGAAGAACATCGAAGCGCTCGGACTGATCGGCGATCCTTCAAAGGTCTCGCACGACAAGACCGGTCAGCTGTCGTTCCTCAATCCCGGCGCGCTCAAGGGCAGCGAGCTTTTCCGAAGCAACCAGTTCGAATGGATGGAACAGGTGCTGCTGCCCGCGCTCAAGACCAAGGGCATCACCGAAAAGGAACAGGTGCTCGACACCATCGGCAGCATCTTTAGCAACCGAACGGCATCCAACCTGTTCGCTCAGATGTACCTGCAGCGCGATCAGATCCACAAGAACGCCAAGCTCAACGCCGGCGCCAACGGCATCACCCAGCTCGACCAGAAGGCGCGCGGCATCGTGAGTGGCCAGGAAGTCGAGGCCATGGCCCGCTTTCACAACGCCATGCTGCAGGCCGGCGAAGCGCTGCTGCCAACCTACATCAGCCTGCTCAACACCGCGGCGAGCGCGCTGCAGGGCATCACGAACTTCGCGCGTGAGAATCCCGTGCTCGCCTCCTACATCGGCAAGGCCGTGCTGTGGGTCGGTCTGCTGGCCGCCGGCTTCGGCGCGCTGACCTTGGGCGCCGCGGCGCTGCTCGGCCCCTTCGCTGTCGTTCGCTATGGCCTGGGCCTCTTCGGCGTCAAGGCCGCCGTGCTCTCGCCAGTGCTCACCGTGCTCACTCGCGTGCTGGGATTCGCGGCGACAGCCGTCATGTGGCTCGGTCGCGCGCTGCTGCTCAATCCAATCGGCCTGGCCGTGACCGCCATCGCGACGGCTGCTTTCCTCATCTACAAATACTGGGGACCGATCAGCGGCTTTTTCATCGGTCTGTGGGAGCGCGCGAAAGGCGCGTTCGCGGACTTCTGGCAATACCTCGGCGGATCGATGCCCGCGGCGCTGGCCACGGTTGGAGCTGCCATCGTCAACTGGTCGCCCCTCGGCCTGTTCTACCAAGCCTTTGCGGGCGTCATGCAGTGGTTTGGCATCGAGCTACCGGCCAAGTTCACGACCTTCGGCGCGCAGGTGATGCAGGGCTTGGTGAGTGGCATCACCGGCATGCTCGGCACCGTGCAAGAGGCCATCAACGGCGTGGCGGACTCCACCGTCGGCTGGTTCAAGGAAAAGCTCGGCATTCGCAGCCCCTCGCGCGTGTTCATGCAGGCCGGCGAGAACATCGTCGAGGGTGCCGCCATCGGGATCGACCGCACCCGGCCACTGCTGCGCGCCGCGGCGCTCGGCATGGCCGGCGCGACGGCCGCCGCCATGCCGGCCATGGCGGGCGAGTTTCCGCTCGCGCCCGGCAATTTCGACACGCGCGCGCCGCTTGCAGCCGTGCCGACCGGTCGTGCCGGCGGCGGGGTTGTCGTGCAGGGCGACACCATCACCATCAAAATCACCGCAGCGCCGGGCGCCGATGCGGCGCAGCTGGCGCGCGCCATTCGCGCGGAACTCGACAAGCGTGACGCCGACAAGCGCGCCCGCGCCCGCGGCGCCTTCATCGACTACGACAACTGACACCCGCCATGCTCTGCCTCGGCCTCTTCGTCTTCATGCTCGACACAATGAGCTACCAAGAGCTTCAGCGGCGCAGCAGCTGGAAGCACGCCTCGCAGCCGCTCGTGGGCGCGCGCAACGCCTCTCAGTACCTCGGGCCGGGCGACGACATCATCACGCTCAATGGCATCGTGGTGCCCGAGTTCGCGGGCACGCCGGCCAGCCTCTCGGTGCTGCGGCTCATGGCCGACCAGGGCGCCGCATGGGTGCTGGTGGAAGGCACCGGCACCATCTACGGCGCCTTCGTCATCACCGAGCTGCAGGAAACCCGCACCCTCTTCTTCGAGACAGGCGAAGCGCGCCGCATCGAGTTCACCCTCACCCTGCAGCGCGTCGACCAAGACGCGCAGGAAGTCGCCGAGCAGCTCATCGCCGACAGCATGGGCGACCTGGGCGCCCTGCTACAGGATGCGGCGGACAACATGGGCCTGTCGCTGGGCGTGGGCGCCGGCGTGGCGTGAACAGACCATGACCGACGTAGACGCCATCACCGCCACGCTGCCGACGGTCAACGTCAGCGCCAACAGCTGCAGACGCGACACCCGGCGCGCCGCGGCGCACCTCACGCCCATCTGGCGCATCACCGTCAACGGCGCCAACGTGTCCGATCGCATCCTGCCGCGCTTCGTGCGCCTCACCATCACCGATGACCGGCAGAACGATGCCGATGAGGTCGAGCTCGTCGTGAGCGACCACGACGGCGCCGTGGAGCTGCCGGACACCGGCGACACCGTCGAAGTGGCCATCGGCTGGCTCGGCGAGCCCAATGCGGCGCCCTATCGCCAGCTCACGACGGAAGAAATGGGCTTCCCCGTCGGCCTGGTCGAGAAAGGCGCATACACCGTGCAGGCGGTGGAGTACGCCGGCACGCCCGACGAGATCACCATCCGTGCGCGCGCGGCCAATCTGCTCGACAGCCTGCGAACGCTGCGCGATGAGTCATGGCACAAGACCACCGTGGGCGCGATCGTCAACAGCGTGGCCAGGCGCAACCGCATCGAGGCCGTCGTCGCCAAGGAAATCGCATCGCGCAAGGTGAAGCACGCGGACCAGCTCGGAGAATCGGACGCGTCCTTTCTTCGCCGGCTTGCGCAGACCTACGACTGTCTGTGCACGGTGAAGAACGGCAAGCTCCTGTTCAGCCAGGCTCGCGCCGCGCGCACGCCCAGTGGCAAGGTGCTGCCGCCGGTAGTCATCACGCGGCAGGATGGCGACAGCCACCGCTGGAGCCGCGCCGACCGCGACGCCTATAGCGGTGTGAAAGCATGGTGGAACAACATCAAGACCGGGCGCCGCAGTAGCGTCATCGCCGGCCTGAGTGGCCGCGCGAAGGAACTGCGCACGACCTTCGCGAGCGAAGCGGACGCTCTGGCCGCGGCCCGCGCCGAGTGGCTGCGTATTCAGCGCGGGATCTTCGATTTCGAGATCACCATCGCCTACGGCCGCGCTGACATCACACCGCAGCGGCCAGCGCGCGTGGCTGGCTACAAGAAGAAGATCGACGAGACGCCTTGGATCGTAGCCAGCGTGCGCCACACAATCGACCAATCCGGCTACGTCAGCCAGCTCACGCTGGAGACCGAGCAGGCTGAAGGTGTGGAAGGTCAAGAAGGCGCGGGTGCAGACAGCTGAAACGTCGGCTTTGCCGCGGACTCCGGGCAGAATGGGACCAAATGCAACTTTCGGCCAACCGCAGACGTTCGCTCGGAGGCGTAGGCTCGACGGGCATGATGCCGGTTTGCGCAGGTGATCTGTATCTGGGCAAGTGCAGAAAAACATCTAACCAAACAACTGATCTGAGAAACTCTTTCAGGTGATTCCAGTGTCCCAAAAATCCCGCACCAACCAGCTTAGGCTGCATATTCTGCGGTCTGCCTTACGTTAGGCCACCTGATGGACGAAAAGTATCTATGGCCCCTTGTTGGCGTAGTGCTTGGGTGGCTGCTGACATTCATCGCAACGCGAATGAAGGATTCAGAGGCGCGCCGAGGGCGGGTCGGACGGCTCCTGTCAAAGTTCGTTCTTGCGCACAACGAACTGCGCGTCATCATGACGGTCACCGAGGAATTCAAGAACCACGCTGACGACTGGGCTGACTACGAGCGATACCGAAAAGGGATTTCGGATCGCCATTTTCTTGAGCCGCCTGAGAAGGTGGATGGCCTTCAGAAGGCTATTGACGACGTGTCAACGGACTACCCACTACACGCGGTTAAGTTTCAAGCCATCCTAGACGCTCTGCTTAAAAGCAAGAAGACATCGCTCAGTGAGTCGGCTAAAAGCAGAGAGATGTACGTACGGGTCGCCTCATTGCACGAAGTTTCGCTAGACCTATGCGAGAAGCAACTCGTGAAGCACATCCGGCGGCTTTCCTGGATGCATGGAGTCATCACATACGCTCGTGTGCGCCGCATGTTGCGTAGCAAAAAAAGGCTAGAAACGCGGAACAACTCTTATCTGTTTAAGTTTTCAGGCGAGACATTCGCGGAGATGAAAAAGGCGAAGCAAAGATCGGCCGAAAAGGCCGGAGACGCCAAGCCCTGACACACGCGCAGCCCCAGGTTGACTCAACCTACAGCGTCCCGGGTCGCGGATGGCCACTACCAGCTAGTGCCAATCGAAGCGCACGCAGTCTACCGCTTGCTTAACTTTGCTTGATATTGCACGATCTGCTCGGCCATGGACTCTGCAAGCTTCCGGAGATGTTCTTCAGTAAGCATCTCGCCTTCACTCGCTCCGCATTCACGAAATGCCCGCTCGACCATTTCGGCGCTCGCTCGATCGGTCTCTTGCTTGCTCAGCCTTTCGAGCATGGTCTCAATAATTGGCTCTGCTGAGGCAATGACTTGGTCCGGTAGGCAATGCTTGTAGTCGAAAATCGATGCCACCGTCGCATGGTCAAAGCGAAGGTCGACATCAAGTTCTAGAACCTCGCTCGTGCGAGGGTCGATAAAGTGACTTGCATGGACAGTGGGGCCCCTGTAGTCCCTCGCGAGCTGAATCACTATCCTCCGCCAGCCGAAGAACTCGACATAGCCTAGTAATTGCCCTGCCGCCCCCACACTGCTTACTGCGACGCAATGCAGAGGAACACCTATAGGCCTGTTCAATACTGGGTCAGGTTCATTTATGAACCCGAAGCAAGGCTCAGCCGCAGTGTTGGTTAGGTACTCGCGGGCTTCGTGGCATACAGTCGCTGGCACCCCCTGCAAGGCCGCCCAACACAGGGCACTCTTCACAATTGACCGACCCGCAAGGACTCCGGCGAAATCTGTTGATACGTGAATGTATCCATCAAGCAGGTCGTTGCTGATCTGCGCGCTGGCGAGCACGGCCTCAACGTCGAGATCGGGGTGCCTCCGCGCAAGCTTTTTGACCATCGCTTTCGCCTCGTCCATCGATCTCGCCTGAATCTCATAGGCGATACATCCTGGGAGCTGTGTGGACTTAAACACCGGACTGACCTGCGTCATCGGCTTGCCGGGGTGAAGGAGCAGTTCTCCCCCGTTCGACGTCTGAACTTTCTCCGGCGGCGCCGGGCCCCGTTCGCGAACGACATCGAACGTAACGCTGAAGAAGTTGAGCTGCCTAGCCAGATCCGAGTCCCAGTCTTCGCCAGCGGTGTTGTTGCACGCCCTGCAGAGCACGCCTCGCTTCTTGAGCTTTCCCCCCACCGACGCGGGAATGATGTGCTCTAGCGAATCATTGCTGGAAACGAGTTCAGTCAGACAAATTACACAGTTCATCGCCTATGGTCTCCTCGCAGCGGACTTGCACTTGTCAAGCGTATCAGGCCACATCGCCGGAGGCGTTGGAAGTCACAGGCCAAGTACTTTGAACACTTACCAACGTGTGCCGGTACCCGTCTAACGGGCTTCCCGCTATCCTAGCTAAGTAGCCCCTACGCGGAAGCTCAAGAATGAAAACTCGCTTTGTCATCGAAGTGGAGGACTCGCCTCGAACGATGTTCAGCGTGCATGAAACGCGAGGCGGAGATCTGAACATCCACATAACAGGTGGAGGCAGGGCGTACTCCGCCGCTACCCTTGGCGAACTGGTAGCCATCTGTGACGAATCAAAAGCCGAGTTTTGCGAGAAGCATATTTCGGTTCACGCCAGCAAGAAAAGCGCATCGGTCAATGTCATTAAGCGGACCCAAACTTTCCCGAACAGAGAAGTGACCGAATGCCAAGTGACGACTGGCATCAAGCAAGACGACTTATTCGTGCCCGTTCTGTTCCGCGTTTGTGGTGATCTCTCACGAGACCGGTACCAGCTGCCTGCCAGGTGCAATGACCGACTTGAGCCTTTGGGACGTTATGACCCCATCGAAGGGCAACTTCGGTTCATGGTCGTATGCAGTAGGCGAGGAACATCGTTCCCGAAGGATGATGAACATCCCTCAAACGTGAAAGAAGTGAAATTCGATGGCTACACGTTAACAGTGATTTGGTCTTTTCTAGACAGAGCATCACATCCACAGGCGGTAGATTTTTTTCTGTCCACAAACAAAGAAACTGGGCCGATCCGGGGCCTTCAATGGTTTGAGATTTACAACGTCTACACCGATCTATACATGGCCCACGCACAAGAATATTTCAGAATCTACGGCGATGAATGACATCGGCCGCAGTTTGCGCGCCAAGGAGCACCGGCTTAGGCTGGAATCAGGTTTACGCTAGAAGTCGAGCGGGCTCAGCCGACTGGGAAGGCGTTGCGGGTGCGAGATTGAGTTCGGTGGCAAGGGTGGTGTTCTGGAAGAGTCCTCTGACCAGCCTCGATAGACGAGCGGAACCCGGGCTAGGATCGTTGACAATGCTGCGGCAAGCTTCCACAAAGCGCTCCATCGCGTGCCCGAAGTGAGGCTCATAGGCCTCTTGCTGCAGCCGCATTTGGATCATCCGCCGCATGAATTTGGGCAGTATCTCGACATCCATGTTCCGAATGGCCGTTTCGAATTCAGCAGCCGTTGTCCTCTTCATTACCACTTCCTGCATCGTTCCCCAGCCGCTGTGCTCGATGATGTGCAGGCAAGCTTCCAAGACAGTTGTTTGAGCTTGATCGCTGGCAATGGATGCGTCGAACGCTGCTTTGATATCGGCATGAAGTGGCCTACCAAATGAGACCTCCTCGTCGGCAGCATTTCTCCCTTCAGCACGAAAGGCCGTGATCCAGGCTTGAATGAATTCGTTCGCCAAGCTTTGCCCTTGCGCCAAGCCGCTCAAGACGTCATAAAGCGAAGTAGCGAGATACGGATCGAGTTGGCCCGCGATTTCTGGGAACGGCATGGCCTCGGCAATCAATTGAGCATCGGTCACTCGGTGGTCCCAACTCGCCTTCTTGATGAAGGCTTGCGCCCTTTGACGAGCCTCCGTCGCCTGACCCTCCACGATATAGCGATCGATGATTGCCTTTACCTGATCGTCCTCGAAAAGTCCTGACTCCAAGAACTCAACAAGTAGCTTCTCGAACTCACCACACCCGAAGACTCCCATTCCGTGGATGAGCAACCGCCAAACGTCCTCGCGCTTCTCCTGCTCAGTCGGCTCCTTGTTCTCATCTCGACGCTTATCTCGAAGAATACTGGTTCGCAGTGGATCAGCGATATTGAGGGCAAACTGGAAGCTCGGTCCGTCTTCAAGCCCTCGATAGTGAATTGCGGCAAACAGTACGATCGACGGCACGACTCTAGCCTGAATCGAGTCAATCAAATCGCGACCAGCGAGGACCTGATTGGTCGCTTTGATGATCTTGCTGATAATTCGAATGTTGGTGAGGCCGCAAGCAACCACTGCGCTACGCAGATTCTGGGCGTACTTCGAGGGCCAAAGCTGGATGGCGATAGAGAAGGCCTCTGCTGGTGAGGTTGAAAGCCTGATCTCTTGATCGATCACCTTTTCGCGGAAGGTAGTCCAGAGCTTTGCCTGTTCGCCTTTGCTCGAGAGCTGATCGTCGTTGAGCACGAGCAAAAAGCGGACGCTGAACTCCTTCGAATACTCGTCGATGAACCCGAGTACCTCGTCGATGCCAAGTTTCTCGTGTTTGCGCTCGATGTCATCGATCACGATCATTCTCTCGCGGAGAACTATTGGTGCCATCAATATCAAATTCAGATCGTTGATCGCAGCGAGCGCTTTGTAGTGTGCCGCCGCAATCGTCACACCACTCTTAAAAAGGTTCTTGATGACCTCGAATTTCCCCCCTCTTACGGCCGAGTCGGGAAGCGCACCTTCCATCAACTTGCGCTTTATTTGGTCAACTGTGGACAGGCCAAAGATCGACACGTAAAGCGACTTCTTGACCTTCTCATCTTCGGAATCGCGTTTGACTTCGTTCCATAGATGAGTCTTGCCCGTCCCCCATTTTCCCGACAAGGCAATCACGTTGTTGTCTCCTTTTGCGAGCAGGTCGATCAACTGTTTTTTTGTCTTTTCAAGCGTCACGAGCGCTCCTCCAAAAAATGTCTTAGCAGCGAAGGCGCCGAACGAGCGCGACTACCGCGGCAAACACTCCGGCTACTGCGCCGACGCAATGCGACGGAATTGAACGAAACATCAGCGCTGCGCGCGTGCGGCGCCAAGCCCAGATGCAACTTATGGCCATCACCGCGAGGAACACCAACGCCCAAAGTATTTGCATCCGCCAACCTTCTCAGCGCGTCGCGCTGTACGGCAAGAACGCAGGGCGATCCGTCCACAAGCTCGGTGTGTTCGCCTTATTCGCGAAGTTGACGAACTCAATGGCCCCAGGCGTTATCGCAACGATCCTGAGAACCTGGGACTCTGGGAGTGCCAAGCAGACGAACTTGTTGAGCGCCCTACTGAGATCGAGACGGCTCATGCCGCCTCGGGCCCGGAGCTTGAGGGCTTTCTGAACATCGGCCTCCGTGGTGCAAAAGAACTGATCGCCAGGCGCAGCTTTCACCAACACGCCGACCTTGAGCTCCGTCTGAGCCGCGACAGGCGTGGACGCGAACAGCAGTCCGCAAACGATCGATAGCGCTACAAGAAAGCGTCGCATTAGTCCTCGTCCTCCTCACGCTGCCACTGCGCCGCTTGCTCCAATCCCGCTTCACTTTCAATTAAAAAGTGATATGACCGCGCGAACGAAAAGGCGTTGTCCTGCTTGATGGCTGCAAGTGATTGCGGCGAGCCGGGTGCCACATCGCTTGGGAGATCATCGATACGCACGAGCTGGGCATAGGAACGCATGAATTGCTTTCCAGTCACCACTGTTGTGAAGTTCAGAACTGAGCCCCTTGCCCGAGGCTCGTAATACTCGCCACAGGCCGCAATCGCCTCCGCGAAGTCTGCGAACTCTTCCTGCTCACGCAGTACCTCTTCGCCTGAGAAGACCGACAAGAAATACTTCATCTGGCTCCCTTGTTTGCAGATGCCCAGAGCATCAGTCCCGCCAACTCGCGCACTTGCCATTCGGCTTGCGCCAACCCGGCCCGCCCCGCCCTCCGCATCCGTCAGAGCTGCGTCCGCTAGGTCGATAGGCCTCGCTTCGTGTACTTCGCGTCGCATCGGCGCGTGCTGGCCGCGAAGGAGGCTTATTGGCACCATCCGCACTGACGGCTCGTCGCTCGGGTGAGCGCTGCTTTGGGGCAGCATCCGCCTCGGCTCGCGCGCGCCGCCGCTGCTCCTCGGCCTCTTCCTCCCGACGCTCAGCCTCGTCCTGGGCGCGGTTGCGCCGCGCCATCTCTTCGATGAGCTGATCGACACGGGCGGCCTGTGCCTGCGCAATAGGCACGATGGCAAGCAGCAGTGCCAACACAACGCGTCGCATCTGTCCCCCTACTCCGCCGCCTCGGTCGCGGCGTCCCCCATCGCCATGAACATCCAACGGGCCAGGGTCCAGAGGACCAGACCTAGCCTACCCGTTGGCCCTCTTCGGTTGCGCGAGCGCATCAAGAACGCTACGCGCCGCGGCTCGGCCTCGCTCGTCTGCCGCTTCATAGTTATCGAGCAGTGCCGCCTCTTCCCGCGTGACAACTCGCATTACGGTGTCTACCGACGCGGCTGACTGCGGCTGCTCATCATTTGCGGGCGTACCTTTGCCAGCGAGCATCCGCTGGCCCGAAAACAGGAACGCCACGTCCACGCCGTGCGCAGCTACACGAGTCAAGTAGTCCGCATCGGGCGCGCGCTTCCCCGTCTCGTAGTTCGACTGAGCGTTCAGCTTCACGCCGCCAAGCTCTGCCAGGGCCTCTTGCGACAGGCCAAGGCGCTTGCGCTCTTCCCTTAGTCGAGACGAAAAATCACCCATATGGATAAAAAATGATTGAACTTCATCCATTCGAGCGATAAAGTCCGCCGCACACACAAATTAATCCGTTCGGATATTAAACGCATGGCTCACACCGCCCGTCGCCGTGGTCGCCCCCAGCTTCCACCCGAGATCCGCCTCGTCAACGAAGCGCCCATCGCCATGCGCCTCGCCCCAGACGAGAAAGAACGCACCCAGCAATACGCAGCGCGCGAGGGCCGTTCTCTCGGCAATTTCACGCGCCGCGTGTACCTCAAGGGCCTCGCGCAGTACGAGGCCGAACAGGCCGGCGCCACCACATCCGCCGCCTGACCCACCGCACCAGTCTCTCCCCTCCTTTGCCCGAAGGACTCTCGACGATGTACCCCGATCCCAAGCGCGTGCGCGACAACCGCCAGACCGTCCGGTTTGACGACTACGAAGACGAGCTGCTGCGAATCCTGTCCAAGATGACCGGCGCGCAGACCTCGACGCTCATCCGTGAGCTGGCCATGCGCCAGGCCGAGGAAATGCTGGCCGACGCGTTCTTCGGCCAGGAGCCCAAGGCCGACGCCAGTCTGCCCCGCGCCGCGGGCTAAGCCCAGCCGCATCAACGCGGCCTGAAGCCAGCGCAACAAACGCCGAATGTCTGACGAAAAGATGACATCCAAAGAGATCGAACTCACCGACGCCGAACACGACGTGTTCGATCGGGTGCGCCGGGAGCAAGGTCTGGCGGACGTCGCCGACGCCATCGAATGGCTGGTGCGGACCCGGCTGCGCAAGGGCATCGAACACATCACCGGCCGCCGTCGCGGCCCCCGTCTGGTTGCCTCGGGAGGAAAGCGGCAATGAGCGAGAGCCTTCACGAGCAGGCCGGCGAAGCCGGCAACCGCTACATGCGGATCACCATCGAGTGCCCGCACTGCGGCACCCGCTGCGTGGCCTGCGACAGCCGCGCCATGAGCAAGACCATGCGCGAGATCACCTACCGCTGCCGCAACTGGCGGTGCGGCTTCACGGGCGTGGCCACGCTGGAGTTTCAGCGGGTGCTGGTGCTCTCCAGCATTCCCGCGGCAGACGTTTCACTGCCGCTCTCGCGCCACATCCGCCGCGGCCAGCTCGCCCTGGCGCTCGCGGACGAAGGCAACGTCGCCGACGACGAAGCCGCCTACGCCGCGAACCTGCACACGCCCACCAACGACTGGGGCACGGGCGGCGCCATGAGTGGCGCCCCGCCCGACTGATCTAGTCCGCGCCCTCGCGGCGCACCCACCACCGCCCAACCCCTGCCACGCGCCTTTTTCAAGGCGTGCGGCCCTTCTCACGCCTTTTTCAGCACAGGAGCCGAAGTCATGTCCCTCACCGCCCGCCGCACCGCCTGCGATATCTGACCGCATGCACAGCGCCGAGCCACCAGCACAACCAGCGCTCCATGGCCCGACCCAACCCTCAACACACATTGCCGATGGCACTCCCAACCCGTTCTATGCCCGCCACGCGGCCCGGCTCGCCGAGCTGCGCGAAGAGTTCGCCCAGGGCACGAGCCATGCGCGAAACATCACTGCGGCTGAGCGCGAGTGGGAAGGCATCTCCAAGCGCTCGCGCGCAATGCTGCTCTTCTGGGCCGGCTACGACGTCAACGGCATCGCCTTCGCCGTGGAGCGGGCTTGGCGTGAGCTGCCGCCTCTTGAGCGCAGCGCCGTCGGCGAGGCCATCCGCGAGCTGCAGAACGACCTTCGCACGGTCTTCGCGCTGACCTTGTAGGCACCCCATGCGCATCGTCGCCAAACGCCACGCCAAGCCCGATCCGGTCTTCTGGATGCGGTTTCGCTCCAGCCTCCCGCACGACCAGCACGTCGCGCGGGTGGCGCGCGAAATGGACGCCCGCATGCGCGGCGAGCTGCCGCCGCAGTGGGAGCCGGCGTTCGACATCATCATGCCGCTCAAGCCGACGGTGCGCGCCGTCGGCGGCGACTGGCTGAGCTGGAACCTTGCGCGCGTTGACGCGATGCGTGACTTCGAGCACGAGCACAAGGACATCCTGCATTGGGCCGTTGGCGATTCGGAGGTGTGCGCCCGCGCTCGCCGCTGCGCCAGGGCGCTCGACGACATGCTCAACGGCCATCCGCTGCCAATGAGTCTGCAGGACAAGCTGGACACGGTGCTCGACTACTGCGAGCGCCTGGGCGTCGACAAGCCCAACTCCAAGACGCCCGAGGGACTGATCGCCCGCGCCATCACAGAGCAATGGTGGCGGCGCGCGCTGCGCCGCAAGGTGGCGCGCACCGTGGAGCACGCGGCAATCAAGCTGGCCGTCGTGCATCACCGTAACGGCGGCTATGCGAGCGATGAGGCTTGCCGCCGGCGCGTCGACCAGCACAAGCGCAACGCCGATCTGCTGGCCCGCGTGAAGATGCGCAACGAGGCCGGTCAGGTCTACAGCCTGGCCGAGCTGGCCGCGCTGTCGCCCAGCAACCGGGACATCCGCCGCGGCGAGCTGATGACGCGCATTCGCGGCTGTGAGGAATTCGCAGATGCCAACGGGCACCACGGCCTCTTTCTGACGCTCACGTGCCCGAGCCGCTTTCATGCCGTGCTGTCGGGCGGGAAGTCTCGGTGGGCGAAGCCAACCCGAAACAACAAATACGAGGGCGCCACGCCCCGCGATGCGCAGCAGCGGCTGTGCAGCATGTGGGCAAAGGCACGCGCGAAGATGGGCCGCAAGGGCATCGCGGGCTACGGCTTCCGCGTCGCCGAGCCGCATCACGACGGGTGCCCGCATTGGCATGCGCTGCTGTGGTTCGATACGCCAGAGCAGGCCCAGCAGGCTCAAGACATCATCAGCGGCTACTAGCTCAGCGACGCGGGCGATGAGCCCGGCGCCGTGCGCAACCGTTGCAAGTTCATCGCCATGGAGCGCGGCGGCGCCGCGGGCTACGTGGCGAAGTACGTGGCCAAGAACATCGGCGCCGAGGACGGTGGCGACGCCGGTGTCGGCCAGCACACCGACACCATGGACGGCTTCGAGCACGTCATGGACACGCGCGAATTCAAGGGCTGGCAGCGCGTGGACGCCTGGGCCAGCACCTGGGGGATTCGGCAGTTTCAGCCCCTCGGTCAGCCGCCGGTGTCGGTGTGGCGCGAGATGCGCCGGGTCACCAAGGACCAGATCGACCACGCGCAGATGCGCCTCGACCTGGGCGACGCCGCCGCGGTGAAGGCATGGTGGGCCTGCCACAAGCAAGGCGCTATTCAGGCTTCGTGGGAAGGCTACGTCCGCTCCCAGGGCGGCATGTGTCGCAAGCGCCGCGAATGGATGCTGCGCAGCGCCGTGCGCGTCACCAAGGACACGACCAACAGCTACGGCGAGACCATCGGCCGCAAGACGGTGGTGGGCGTCGAAACGCGCGTCGGGCACTGGCTCGTGAGCCGCCGGCAGGCGTGGCGTTCCTGCGCGAGCGAAGCCGCGCAGGACAAGGCCGAGCGCGAAGCGCTGGGCCGCCCTTGGACTCGTTTCAATAACTGTACGGTCCGGCTCAACGAAGAGCCGCAGCGACTGCTGATGCGCGGCGATCTGCCGTGGCCGAAGGCCCACGACACCGACGAAATCGAGCCGCCGGCGCCCCGAAAGCCCGCCCCGGCCGCCCCGATCGAGCAAGTCAACCACATCGCCGGCGAGCGAACCACATTCCGCATGCCTGAGTGCGTCCGGATCGCGCCCGCAACCCCAGCCACGGCCCAACCCGCCAACGACCTCGACGCCCTGCTCGCACGCATGAAGGCCTTCGCGCCGGTCATGCGCGAGCTGACTGCGGCCGGTCGCTGAGTTCCCCCATGCACCCAACCCTTTCAACCACCAACCGGAGCCGCATCAACATGCCACGCACCAGCACCGCTGCCGTCGTACAGATCGCGCAGCACAAACCCTACGCACCTCCGATGGCGCATAAGGTTCACATCACCGCGCCCTACCTGCCGGCGTGCGCCACCGACGTGCGCGCCACCATCGAGCGCGTGCGCGGCCTGCTCGAAGCCCAGGCCACCGGCCGGCGCAAGCCGCGCCGCGCGGACGTGCGGCCCGAACAGCAGGCCGACATGTTCCCGTCCACCGTCGTGCGAATCGCCGCCGTGCAGCAACGGAGGGCCGCATGAACGCGCACCGCCTCAACCACCACGACATCCAGGCCGTGAAGACTATCGAGGAGCGAGCCAGGCGCAAGGCGCGGGCGGCGCGCATCGCCGATCGCATCACGCTGCTGGGCTGCGCGCTGGCCACGCTGGCATTGCTCGCTCTGAGCCTGACGGGAGGCCTCGGGCAATGAGCGCAGCACACACCTCCCTGCGCGCCGGCCGCGTCTACATCGCCGGCCCGATGACCGGCTACGCCGAACTCAACTTTCCGGCCTTCCACGCCGAAGCCAAGGCCCTGCGCATCGCCGGCCTCGAAGTCATCAACCCCGCCGAGATCAACGTCGACCCGAACATGGGCTGGGCCGCATGCATGCGCGCCGATATCGCGCAGCTGGTGACGTGCGATCGCATTCACCTGCTGCCGGGCTGGTCGAACAGCAAGGGCGCCGCGCTGGAGCACCACATCGCGAGCGCCCTGGGCCTGCTGGTCACGCTGGCCGACGGCGCCGAGAGCGCAGCGGCCTGCTCACCTACGCCCGCAGCGCTCCCAACTGCCGAGCCGCTTGCCGGTGCTTAAGCGCCGGCTGTCCGAAACGGAGACCGACATGACGACTAACAAGCAATCCACCACGGCCAGCAAATACGAGGCGCTCGACAAACTGCTGCTAGCGCGAATCGCGCGCGCGCCGACCGGCTTCGCCAATCTCCAAGAAGCCGAGATCATGGCCGCGGCAGAGCCCTTCACCGTTCCGGATCGGTTCGGAGTCAAGGGCCCGACGTGGCGAATCCTCGACCGGAGACTGCAGGCACTGCGCAAACAGGAGCGGATCGAGCACGTCAAGGGCCTCTGGTGCATCACGGGAACGGGGAGGCTGCTTTGAAAACCGCTCGAAGGCAGCGACACGCTCGCCGTGACGGCGGCGAGCTGTGCCACAGCCATCCGGTCGCAACCGCAGTCGCGAAAGCGAGGATGGCCAGTCACATGACCACGGTCAGCATCGCCGTCTACATGACGGCCGACGGCGAGCCCGCGCGCGATCTGCTCTCGCACCTGGGATGGGTCATCGGCATCGGTGCGGAGATCGCCGCCGAGGTAGCGCCCGGCCTTCCGCAAGCCAAGCGGCTCCATGCCGCGCTGCGCACGGTGGTCCAGCTCAGCATGGACAACGCATGGCAAGCGGCGCAGGCCGGCGTGCTGTCGGACGCGGCCAACGAGGCGAGCGCCCTGCTGATCGCGCATCCCGGAATCGGCGTCGAGCAGATCTCAAGCGGCGACTACATCGCGGCGCGGATACGCGATGGCGTAGCGCGACTCACCGACGTGGCCGGCGCCGAGATCTACGCTAATGCCGGCGCCGCCGAGAAAGGCGGTGCGTGATGCGGGTCGAAACCATCGGCGGCGCCACGCTGTACCACGGCGAAGCCCTCGAAGTACTGCAGGCTCTCATGCCTGGAACGGCCGACGCCGTCATCACCGACCCACCCTACTCAAGCGGCGGTGCCTTCCGGGGCGATCGCGCGCTGGACACGAAAGCCAAGTACCTCAGCACCGGATCCGGCAACCATGAGAAAACGTCGGACTTTGGTGGCGACAACCGCGATCAACGCTCATTCCATTTCTGGTCGACGCTCTGGTCAGCGGCTGCGCTTCGTGCATCGAAGCCCGGCGCCCCCGCAGCGTTCTTCTCGGACTGGCGGCAATTGCCTGTCTCGTCCGACTACCTGCAGGCCGGCGGGTGGGTGTGGCGCGGCGTGGTGCCGTGGGTAAAGAAGTCGCCGCGGCCGCAGATGGGGCGCTTCACGTCAGCCGCCGAGTACGTCGTCTGGGGTTCGGCTGGGCCAATGCCTGTCGATCGCGGCGTGGGGTGCCTGCCTGGCTTCTACGAATACCACGCACCAACAGATCGCGAGCACGTGACGCAGAAGCCGGTGGCGCTGATGGCCGACATGGTCGAGATCTGCGAGCCAGGCGGCTTGGTGCTGGACCCTTTCATGGGATCGGGCACCACCGGTGTCGCTGCACTCAAGCTGGGCCGCCGGTTCATCGGGTGCGAGCAGAGCCTGCAGTACTTCGACATCGCGTGCCGGCGAATTGAGGAAGCGCTCGAGAGCATCTTCGCTGAAGAGCGAAGCCGCCCGGTGCAGCTCGATTTGGGAGGGCACGCCTCTTGATCGCCTACTACAACGAGTTCGACCCGAAGGCGGCGGCTTGGCTGCGCGAACTCATCAAGCACGGACATATCGCCCCGGGGGTGGTGGACGAAAGGAGCATCGAGGATGTCGTACCAGATGAGCTTGTGGGATACACCCAATGCCACTTCTTCGCCGGCATTGGCGTATGGAGCTACGCACTTCGTCGAGCAGGATGGCCCGACGATCGTCAGGTCTGGACCGCATCCTGCCCTTGCCAGCCTTTCAGCCAGGAAGGCGAAGGCGCTGGGTTTGCTGACGAGCGGCACCTCTGGCCCCACCTCTACCACCTCGTCGGCCAGCGCCGCCCTGGAATCCTTATTGGTGAGCAAGTTGCGAGCAAGGACGCAAACCCATGGGTCGACCTTGTACAGACTGACTTGGAAGCCTTGGGTTATGCCTTCGGGGCGATCGCGTTTCCGTCTGCGGGCGTCGGTGCGCCGCACATCCGCGACCGGGTCTACTGGGTGGGTCACGCCGACCACGCGCGACTGGAAGGACACGCTGGGGATGTCGGCCTTGCGGGATGGCGACCAGCGATTGGACCAGTTGCCGCGGCAGGCCTACTTGGTGACCTCGACGCGACGAACAGCCCTTGGCAACATGCTGACTGGCTTCTGTGCCGAGATGGAAAGTGGCGCCCAGTTGAACCCGGCACATTCCCGCTGGCTCATGGGTCTCCCGCCCGCGTGGGACGACTGCGCGGTTATGGCAATGCAATCAATGCAGAAGCCGCAAAAGCGTTCATCGAAGCAGTGATGGAGGACGTGCAATGAAGACGATATTTCTGCTTATGGCGCAATACGATGCTCGCCCCGTCATACCGCTCGAATGGGTCCAACGCGATTTCTTCAGCCATCTGGACGTAAAGAAACTTGCGGCAAAGTGCACTACCGGCGAAATCAAGCTCCCGCTCGTGCGTACTGATCCCGGTAGCCAAAAGTCACCGAAAGGAATAGGCATTCAAGACCTTGCCCGGTATCTTGATGACCGCCAGCAGGCGGCGCGTAGAGAGCTGGAGCAGCTTACCGCCAGATAAAAAACGGCCCGCATCAGCGGGCCGTTTGCATTGAATCGAATGTCTGGGTCTTCACGAGCAGCGCCCGGTAAGCACCTCAACATGTTGAAGCTGTCAATCGTACTTTTCCAACCCCCACGGCCCTTCGTCCACATCCAGCTCGTTGCCTACCCGCTCGATAAGATCATCGGGATATCGCCCGGCGAACTCCTCGCTAAGTTCTTCAGCCATATCGACATCCGGCCAGCTATATCCGGTTTCGGACTCCGAATCGTAGTAGGCGAAGTCGATGAGCGGCGTGTACTTCGAGCGAGCCCAGCGCCGCATCGCGTCAACGGCTTCGTCCTCATCGATAGTCCTGAAGCCGCGCTCTTCGATGAACGCGCCGAGACCAGGCTTTTTCAATGCAAGTTCTCGCAAGGTGTGCCATGCGGCCCAACTTGCGGACTCGACATGCTTGTGTAGTAGGGCCCAGTTTTTAAATCCTAGGCTGACGGCAATCCTGTCTTGGTGAAAGGTAAGGCCGTTGCCATCAGGATCAGCTTTCCGGTTCAACTTGGCAAAGCGCTTTGCCAAGTCCAGAAAATCCTGTTTCGACAGATAGTCGAGAAAAGAAAACGTAATAGAAGGCATCGTGTATCTCCGGTTGAGAGCGCATTCAAAGGGGCACGGCCCGCAGTTCCCACGCGCTCGCAGAGCTACGCGAAAAATTGAAATTCGGAGATGCTTTCGCTTCGCAAGCGCGGGCCAGCCGGCTCTCTCTAGGGAGCACGGAAAAATTATACGTGCGTCGCCTTCGGCGCGCTTGTGAGTGGCATTGCTGTGCCCGTTTTGCCAACGCTTCGAGACTGCGAATGCCTCGCTTGCTATAGGCGCGCTGCAGAGTTCAACAGGATGGCAGGTCGCACACGATCACGGCATCGGTGCCACATCGGCGCCACATCGGAGAACGGCCTATCCCTAGGCTATTGATTTTTAAGCGCTTTTTCGGATCGCCCCATCCAATCCATCATGGGTGCAACGGAGACGACCTTCTCTTCCAAAACGCGGGATTCCTGTGGTTGGCGGCGATGGCCCGGACATCGATCGGCCCGGGCGGGCAAGCCCGCTAGTTTCTCACGCGGCCCTTTCCACGCGCTCCCGGGCGGCCATGTAGTTGCCCGGCGTCACGCCGAAGCAGCGGCGGAACCAGCGCGAGAAATGGGCCTGGTCGGTAAAGCCGCACTGTGCCGCCACCTCCGCGGCCGCGTGGCCGTCGCGCAGCAGCGCCTTGGCCCGGCCGATGCGCGCGAGCCGCGCGTAGTGGGCCGGCGTCATGCCCACGGCCACCCGGAAAAGCCGATGGAAGTGCTCTCGCGACACGCCCAGCCTCTGTGCCAGCCCGGCGGGATCGATCCGGCAGGCGTCTTGCGTCGCCAGCGCCTCGCAGACGGCCTCCACGCGCGCGTCGCCCATGTGGCGCTCGACCGGCACGAGTTCGCCATCGGCCTGTGCGCGAAGAATCCTTTCCAGCAGCCGGCCTACCTGTGCACCGTCTTCCGCCCGCGCGGCGGATGCCAGCGCATCGGCCATGTCCGCGTCGTGCCACACGCCCTGCCTCAGCGTGCCTCGCAACTGCGCTGGCCAGCCGAGGCGCCCGCTCGCCCAGGCGTGCGGCACGTAGAGCATCACCATCCGAAAGCCCTGCGCGCTCACGCCGGCGGTGTGCAGCATGAAAGGCGCCATCAGCACGATGTCGCCGGCCTGCGCCACCTGCCGCTCGCCGGCGCAGGTGAATTCGCAGCGGCCTTCGAGGATGGCGCCCACGCTCCACTCCGCGTGCCAGTGCAGCTCGAAGCGCGCCTTGGGATCGGCCGCGAACATGGCCTCGATCTGCGCGCCGCCTTCCATCGGCAGGCCGATGACGTGCGAGGCTGGCGGATTTGCGGTCGGGCTGCGGCTCATCCCGCAAAGGGTAGCGCGGCCGGCGGCGTCACGCCGCGATGGCGCCGCGCACGGTGAGTCCCATCCATCCGGCGCTCGCGGCCGTGGCTTCCACCGCGCCGAGCGACGCCAGCTCCTCGACGGGGTGCTCGTGGAACTGCAATGTCGCGCTGCCGCCCGTCCAGCCTGGCTCGACGCGGTCGATGATGTCGGCGCGCAGGTAGCGCGGCACTGGCGCGATTCCGGGCTGCGTCAGGTCGGGCCAGCCGATCGCACCCACGGTCGGCGCGGAGAGAAAACCCAGCCGCCCCGTTTTCTCGCCCGACAGCGTGACCGACGCATCCACCAGGCGCCGTTCCTTCACGCTGAGGCTCGCACCGAGCCGGCTTCCCGCGGCAAGCGGCGCCGCCGCCGGATGGATCAGCGGCATGCTGCGCGTGAGCCAGGTCTGCCCGATCTTCTTGGGCCAGCCCTGCAGCCAGCCGCGCAGCAGCGAGATGTCCTGGTCGACGTAGATCAGCGGGCAATGGAAGGAACGCGCATCGCCGGCACCGTGCCTGGGCGCGATCTCGAGCACCACGATGGTCTCGCGGTACTGCGCATACACCGGGTCGAGCAGCTCGCGGCCGTCGTCGCCGCAGTACTGCCAGTCCGCGAAATGGACGCAGCCCTTGCCGGTGGCCGTGCCGAGCTCGGCCGGCACCAGCGCGGCGCCGCACGCGGCGTCGAACTCGAAGGCGACGTTGACGAGCCAGCCTGCGTAGTGCCAGGGCGGCGCCTGCACCAGCGCGCTGCGGCCGGAAGATGTGAAAGGAGGCGTAAAGGATTGCGGCATGACGGTTGCGCTGCGGACGGGGCCGCTCTGTTGAAGACCGCCGCACGATATGGCCGCGCATGCCGCCGCGTCTTGTACGCCAGTGATCCCTCTTTTCCGCTCCCTTTCTCCAGCGCAGGGTTCTACGGCAGATGGAGGCGTTGTCCGACTCGACTCGCCGCACCGGCAGGGACAATGCCCCGGTCGGCCCGAGACAAGCCGACGAGAGCAAGACAGCAACAACAGAACAGAACGAGAAGCCCCGACTGCGAACAATGACCCGTATCTACCTGATAGAAGACAACCCCCTGATCGCCACCACGCTGACCGACGGCCTGCAGGAGTTTTCCGACTGCGACGTGATCGGCACCGCCGCCACCTCGGGCAGCGCCATCGACTGGCTCAGGCAGAACCCGGGGGAATGGGATGCGGCGGTCATCGACATCTTCCTGGCCGAGGGCAACGGGCTCACCGTGGCGCAGTACCTGCAGGAGCACAAGTCGCCCGCACAGCGCACCGTGGTGCTCATGAACCACGCCACGTCCGAAGTGCGCGAAGGCGCGCTCTCCGCCGGAGTGGACGCAGTGTTCGACAAGTCGCTGCAACTCGAAGCCTTCTACGACTTCTGCAGGACGCTGAACATCTCCCCGCGCCGCTGAACGCCGGGGCTCAGTCGCCCAGCACGCCCGTCACCCGCTGTTCGACCAGGTCGCTGGCGCGGCTCAGGTGCCGCCGCATGTGCTCGGCGGCGGTTTCGAGATCGCCTTGCTCCACCGCATCGAGGATCGCCAGGTGCTCGTGGCAGGACTTGTGCAGCAGGTCGATGTTCACCAGCGGATAGTCCGAGAGGTCCGACATGCGCCGCAGCCGGTTCTGCTGCTGCACCGCATCGAGAAAGAAGCGGTTGCCCGAGGCGCTGGCCAGCAGTTCGTGGAACTGCGCGTTGGCCTCGAAGAAATCCATCCATGAATGGCGCGAAGCCTGCGCGAGCAGCCCCTGCTGTCGCTCGCGGCAGGCTCGCAGCCGCTGCAGGTCGATCTTGAAGCCCGGCTCGCGCAGCCCGGCGCATTCGACGGTCAGGCGAAACCGGTAGCTCTCGCGCTCGCTCTCGACCGAGTCCAGCGTCTCGGTGAACTCCCAGCGCTGGTAGTGGCGCCCGCGCAGCACGCCGTCCTGCAGCAGCGTGGTGAGCACGGTGCGCAGCAGCGGCCGGGGCACGGCATAGGCCTGCGCCAGTTCCAGCTCGTTGACACGCGTGGGCAGCTTGCCGGCGAGGCGGTCGCGCAGCAGCCGGTAATAGAGCGTCTTTTCCTCGTCCTCGGGCATCTCGCGCCGCGCCCGGGCCAGCGCCTGGCGGTCGGCGACGAGGGTGTAGCCCCGGTTCGGCACATGCGCCAGCAGCGCCCGCCCGTGCAGGAAGCGCAGCGCCGCGCGCACCGGCGTGCGGGAGATGCCGAGCCGGCCCGCGAGTTCGGCCTCGGTGAGGTGGCGGCCGTTCTCGTAGCCGCCGGCCAGCGCCTGGTCGAGCACGTAGCGGCTCACGCGCTGGACCAGCGGGGCGATCGGTGCAGACAGTGCAGTCGATGCAATCGGCGATGCGAGGGGCTTGTCGTCCATCTGGGATACGGCCATCCGGGGTTCTCCGGGATCGCGAGGGAGGCTCGGGTACAGATCATCGCCCGGCTTTTGTATTTTTGGCCCGAAAAAACCATGTACATCTCGCGCCAAAAATACAATTCGAGTTTCAAGATCGGCCCCACGACGACCCGAGAACCGGGTCGCTGCTTCCCAACGGAGAACCATCTCGTGGCCCTTGCCGACACCCTCGCCTCCCCCGCGTCGCTCGACGCGTTCTGGATGCCCTTCACCCCCAACCGCAAGTTCAAGCAGTCGCCGCGCCTCATCGTCGGCAGCGAGGGCCTGCACTACGACCTGGCCGACGGCCGCCGCGTGCTCGACGCCATCGCCGGCCTGTGGTGCGTGAACGCAGGGCACCGCCACCCGCGCATCAGCGCCGCGATGAAGGCGCAGATCGACGTGCTCGACTACGCCTCCAGCTTCCAGATCGGCCACCCCGCCGCATTCGTGCTCGCGCAGCGGCTGGCCGAAATGGCGCCTGCCGGCATGAACCACGTGTTCTTCACCAATTCGGGCTCCGAGTCGGTCGACACCGCGCTGAAGATCGCGCTGGCCTACCACCGCGCGCGCGGCGACGCGGGCCGCTACCGGCTCATCGGCCGCGAGCGCGCCTATCACGGCGTGGGCTTCGGCGGCATCTCGGTGGGCGGCATCGGGCGCCAGCGCAGCACCTTCGGTCCGCTGCTCAACGGCGTGGACCACCTGCCGCACACGCTCGACCTGCCACGCAACGCCTTCTCGCGCGGCGAGCCCGCGCACGGCATCGAGAAGGCCGATGCGCTCGAGGCCCTGCTCGCGCTGCACGATGCGTCGACCGTGGCGGCCGTCATCGTCGAGCCCGTGGCCGGCTCCACCGGCGTGCTGCCGCCGCCGCGCGGCTACCTGAAGCGCCTGCGCGAGATCTGCGACAAGCACGGCGTGCTGCTGATCTTCGACGAGGTCATCACCGGCTTCGGCCGCCTGGGCACCAACTTCGCGGCCGACCTGTTCGGCGTGACGCCCGACCTCATCACCACCGCCAAGGGCCTGACCAACGGCGCGGTGCCCATGGGCGCGGTGCTGATGCGCGACGAGGTGCACGACGCCTTCATGCAGGGCAGCGTGAGCGGCATCGAGCTCTCGCACGGCTACACCTACTCCGGCCACCCGCTGGCCTGCGCGGCCGCGATGGCCACGCTCGACGCCTACACGCAGGACGGCCTGATCGCGCAGGCGGCGGCGCTCGCGCCCTACTTCGAGGAATGCCTGCACACGCTGCGCGGCCTGCCGGGCGTGATCGACGTGCGCAACGTCGGCCTGCTCGCCGGCATCGAGCTGCAGCCCTGGGCCGAGGGCGCGGGCACCCACGCGCAGGCAGTCGCGCAGCATTGCCTGGACCAGGGCGGCGTGCTGGTGCGCTCGGTGGGCGACACCATCGCGCTGTCGCCGCCCTTCACGCTGGAGCGCCGGCACGTCGACCAGATCGTCGACAGCCTGCGCGCGGCCATCGCGCAGACCGCCCGGCCCACCGACACCGCCGCCTGAACCCGCCGCGCACACACGCTGAACAAACACGCCACAGACGAAAGCACCAGATGGACATCGAATCGTTTCCGCTCTACGACATCGAGGGCGACGCCCGCCAGTGCGGCCAGCAGTACGGCCGCGCCGCCGGCGAGCGCATCGACCTGAGCCTGCGCACCTACCGCTCCGCCTTCGAGCGCGTGGGCCTGAGCTGGGACCGCACGCGCGCGCTGGCCCGCCGCTTCATGCCTGTGATCGAAACCTTCGACGCCGGCATGCTGCGCGAGATCGAGGGCGTGGCCGAGGGCGCGGGCGTGCCGCCGGAAGACATCGTGGCGCTGAACGCGCGCAGCGAGATGCTCTATGCCTTCCAGCAGCTCGAAGCCACGGAGCCGCCCGACGGCTGCACCGGCGTGGTGGTCATGCCTTCGGCATCGCGCGACGGCCGGCTCATCCACGCGCAGAACTGGGACTGGCGCGTGGAAAGCCTGGAGCTGGGCATCGTGCTGCGCATCCAGCCCGCCAAGGGCCCGTCGATGCTGACCTTCGCCGAGGCGGGCACGCTCGCTCGCGCCGGCCTCAACAGCGCGGGCATCGCCGTTACCGGCAATTTCATCAAGGCCGACAGCGACGGCCGGCAGCAGGGCGTGCCGCTGGCGCTCATCCGCCGCGGCATCCTGCAGTCGGAGCTGTACGCCAACGCGCTGGGCGTGGTGTGCCGCACCGCGCGCTCGATCTCCAACAACATGATCGTCACGCACGCCGAGGGCGAGGCCGTGAGCCTGGAGACCTGCCCCGAGCAGGTGTTCTGGCAGCAGCCCGAAGGCGGCATCCTGGTGCACGCCAACCACTTCAAGACGCCGGCCGCGCTGGCGCGCGTGGTGGACCGCAGCCTGGAGACCACGCCCGATTCGCTCTACCGCGACCGCCGCGTGACCGAGGCGCTGCACAACCGGCGCGCCGCGGGACTTCTGACCGACCAGGACGTGATCGACGCGCTGCAGGACCGCTTCGGCGCGCCGCGCGCCGTGTGCCGCAGCCCGAGCGCAGGGCCGGGCGGCGCCTCTTCCGCCACGGTGGCGACCATCGTGATGGACCCGGCGGCACGGAAGATGCGCATCGCCCCGGCGCCCTTCAAGGAACACCGCTTCACCGAATATTCCCTCTGAGTCCGACCGCCCACCGCCCGCCCAGCCAGTCCATGCCAGGAGTGTTGCCATGAAGAAAGTCCCCGTTCCTCCGTCCCGCCCGCCCTCTCGTCGGTCTTGCGCATCGCGAGTCGCCGTCATCGCGCTGGGTCTGGCCGCCGCCGCGCCCGTGCTCGCCCAGCCCACCGTGGGCGCGGGCCAGACGCTGCGCATCCAGATGAACTCCGACATCCGCAGCACCGACCCGGGCGGCAACCGCGACGACAACACCGACAACGTGCTGCTGCACGTGGCCGAAGGGCTGGTCGCGCTGCGCGAGGACACCTCGGTGGGCCCCATGCTCGCGAGCAAGGTCGACACCTCGGCCGACGGCCTGACCTACACCTTCACCCTGCGCGACGGCGTGAAGTTCCAGAACGGCGCCACGCTCACGGCCGACGACGTGGTGTGGAACTGGCAGCGCTACCTCAAGCCCACCGGCGGCTGGCGCTGCCTGCCCGAGTTCGACGGCAAGGGCATGACCAAGGTGCTCTCGGTGGAGGCGCCCAATCCGAAGACGGTGGTGTTCAAGCTGGAGCGCGCGAGCGCCCTCTTCCTCACGATGATGGCCCGGCCCGACTGCGGCGGCGCCGCCATCCTGCATCGCAGCTCGGTCGGGCCCGACGGCCAGTGGAAGGAGCCGGTGGGCACCGGCCCCTACAGGCTCAAGGAATGGAAGCGCGGCCAGTACGTGGAGCTCACGCGCTTCGACGGCTACACCTCGCGCGCCGAACCGCGCGACGGCCTCGCGGGCGGCAAGAAGGCCGAGATCGAGAACCTGCGCTTCGTCGTCATTCCCGACTCGGCCGCCGCCAAGGCCGCGCTCTATAGCGGCGGCATCGACGCATTCGTCAACCCCAGCCCGGCCGACGTGGTCGAGATGCGCAAGCGCTCCGACGTGCTGGTCGACACCACGCCGGTGATGTCGATGGTCGCCCTGCTGCTGCAGACCAACGACCCGGTGCTGAAGGACGTGCGCATCCGCCGCGCGCTGGCGCTCTCGCTCGACACGCCCGAGATCGCGCGCTCCGTCACCGAGGGCCTCTCGCCGGTCAACAACTCGGTGGTGCCTTCTTCCAGCCCCTACTACGACGCGGCGCAGGGCAGCGGCTTCAAGCGCGACATCGCCGCCGCGAAGAAGCTGCTGGCCGAGGCCGGCTACCGCAACCAGCCGATCCGCATGATCGCCAACAAGCGCTACGAGGCGCTGTACTCGGCCGCCGTGCTGGTGCAGGCCATGGCCTCCGAGGCGGGCATCAACATCGAGCTGGAGGTGCTCGACTGGGCCACCCAGCTCGACCGCTACACCAAGGGCCAGTACCAGAGCATGGCCTTCATCTACTCGGCGCGCATCGATCCCTCGCTCAACTTCGAGATGGTGTCGGGCGACAAGGCCAGCCAGCCGCGCAAGGTCTGGGACAGCGCCTACGGCCAGAGCAGGCTTGCCGAATCGATGGTCACGCGCGACAAGGCGCGCCGCCAGGTGCTCTTCGACGAGATGCACAAGCAGATGCTGCAGGACGTGCCGATGATCGTGCTCTTCAACGCCAGTGACGCCACCGCCATGCGCAAGAGCGTGACCGGCTTCAAGGGCTGGGCGCCGGCCAAGCCGAGGTTCTGGAACGTGCGGCTGGCCGCCGCGGGCTGAACGGAGCCGCGCGAGCAATGCCCGCCTATCTCCTGCGCCGGATCGCGATGACGATCCCGACGCTGCTGCTGGTTTCCATCGCCGTCTTCACCCTCATGCGGCTGATTCCGGGCGACCCGGTGCTGCTCATGCTGGGCGAAGGCGCCGACCCCGCGCAGCTGGCACTCATGCGCCACCAGATGGGGCTGGACCAGCCCCTGCCCGTGCAGTACCTCGTATGGCTGCGCCACGCGCTGGCCGGCGACCTGGGCGTGTCGACCACCAACGGGCTGGCGGTGCTGCCGCTGATCTGGGAGCGCTTTCACGTGAGCGCGGTCATCGTGCTGGTCGCGGTGGCCCTGGCCTCGCTGATCGCGGTGCCCGCCGGGCTCGTTGCCGCCTGGCGCAAGGACAAGCCCACCGACCTCGCCATCATCGGCGCGGCCACGCTGATGCTCTCGGTGCCCAGCTTCTGGCTGGGCCTGCTGCTGCTGATGTTCTTCGGCCAGTACCTGGGCTGGCTGCCGGTGGTGGGCTACGTGCCCATGTCGGAGAACTTCTCGCAGGGCGTGCTCTACGTCATCCTGCCCGTCGCGACGCTGCTGCTGGTGGAGACCGGCGTGCTCACTCGCATGTCGCGCGCCAGCACCATCGAGATCCTTCGCCTGGAGTACGTGACGCATGCGCGCGCCAAGGGCGTGCCCGAGTCGCAGGTGCTGCGCCGCCACGTGCTGCCCAACGCCTTCAACCCGACGCTCACCATGATCGGGCTGATCCTCGGGCACCTGCTCAGCGGCATCGCGGTGCTGGAGACGGTGTTCACCCTGCCTGGCCTGGGGCGCCTGATGATCGATTCGATCTTCGCGCGCGACTACCCGGTGCTGCAGGGCTGCCTGCTGTTCACCGCCTGCATCTACGTCGTGATCAACCTGATCGTCGACATGTGCTACCCCCTCTTCGACCCGCGGGTCACTGTGCAGTGAAGACGAAGTTCAAGACCCATACCCTCATCGGCGGCGTGCTCATCGCGGTGCTGCTGGCAGTGGCCGTGGCCGCCGCCCTGTGGACGCCCTACAACCCGCTGGGCATCGACCTGCGCTCCAAGCTGCAGCCGCCCTCGGCCGCCCACTGGCTGGGCACCGACGAGTTCGGCCGCGACGTGGCCAGCCGCGCGATGCAGGGCGCTTCCACCAGCTGCCTGGTCGCGCTGCTCACCGTGACGCTGGCCACCGCCATGGGCCTGGTGGTCGGCGTGGTCGCTGGCTTCGTGCGCGGCTGGACCGACCACGTGCTGATGGCCTTCAACGACACGCTGCTGGCCTTTCCGGGCCTGCTGCTGGCGCTGGGCGTGATGGTGATCGTCGGCGCCAACAAGTGGGGCATCGTGCTGGCGCTGAGCATGGCCTACGCGCCCTCGGTGGTGCGCGTGGTGCGCGGCACGGTGCTGTCGCTGCGCGAGCGCGAGTACGTCGAGGCCTCGCGGATGATCGGCAACGGCGAGCTCTACACCATGTGGCGCCACGTGCTGCCCAACTGCATGGCGCCGGTGGCGGTGCTGGCCACCAGCATGTTCGGCTGGGTGCTGCTGTCGGAAAGCGCGCTGAGCTTCCTGGGCCTGGGCGTGCCGCCGCCCGCGCCCACCTGGGGCAACATGCTCGCGAGCGCCCGGCCCTACATGGCCTCGGCCGTGTGGCTGTGCGTGGTGCCGGGCCTGTGCATCGCGCTCACGCTGCTGGGCATCAACCTGCTGGGCGAATCGCTGCGCGACCGGCTCGATCCGCGGACGGAGAAGTCATGAATGCCGTGAACCTTGCAGCGAAGCAGACCGTGCTCTCCGTCGAGCACCTGAAGATCGAACTGCGCAACGGCGCCCAGCTATTGGTGCACGACCTGTCCTTCGACGTGAAGGCCGGCGAATTCCTGGCGGTGGTGGGCGAATCGGGCAGCGGCAAGACCATGGCCGCGCGCGCCATCCTGCAGCTGCTGCCGCCGGGCATCTCGCAGACGGGCGGGCGCATCGTGTTCGACGGCGAAGACCTGAGCACGCGCGACGCGAAGGCCATGCGGCCCATTCGCGGCCCGGGCATCGGCATGGTGTTCCAGGAGCCGATGGTCTCGCTCAACCCGGTGCACCGCATCGGCGAGCAGATGGCCGAAGGCCTGCGCATGCACACGCAGCTGCCGGCGCAGGAGATTCGCGCGCGCATCGTCGACATGCTGCGCCGCGTGCAGATCGCCGACCCCGAGCGCTGCATGCATGCCTATCCGCACGAGTTTTCGGGCGGCATGCGCCAGCGCATCATGCTGGCCAGCGTGATGCTGCTGAAGCCGCGCCTGCTGATCGCCGACGAGCCGACCACCGCACTCGACACGCTGAGCCAGCGCGAAGTGCTCGACCTGATGGTGGGCCTGGCGCGCGACAACGGCACCGCCGTGCTGCTCATCACGCACAACCTCGGCCTCGTGGGATGCTACGCGCAGCGCGCCATCGTGCTGGAGAAAGGCAGGCTGGTCGAGACCGGCGAGGTGCCCGGCATCCTGCTGGAGCCGAAGCAGCCCTACACCCGCAAGCTGGTCGACGCGCTGCCGCGCCGGCAGGCCGCCAAGGCCGGGCTCGCGGAGCAACGCCAGCCGCTTGTGCAGGTGCGCGGCCTCAGCGTGAGCTACGCCGGCGCGCGTGCCGGCTTCTTCAGGCGGCACGCGCCCGTTCGCGTGATCGACTCGCTCGACCTCGACATCCACCCGGGCGAGATGGTCGCGCTGGTGGGCGGCAGCGGCTCGGGCAAGACCACGCTGGGGCGCGCCATCCTGCGGCTCGCGCCGTCGCAGAGCGGGCAGATCCTGTTCCGCGGCGAGGACGTGCGCAGCGCCGGCCGCGCGGCGCTGCACCGCTTCAGGCTGGCCTGCCAGCTGGTGTTCCAGGACCCGTTCTCCTCGCTCGACCCGCGCATGCGCGTGCAGGACATCGTGGCCGAGCCGCTGAGGCACCTGCCCGAGCTGGATGCGGCGGCCCGCACGCGGCGCGTGAAGGAAACGCTGGACGAGGTCGGCCTGGACGGCCTCGGCGCGCGCTACCCGCACGAGCTCTCGGGCGGCCAGCGTCAGCGGGTGGCGATCGCCCGCGCGCTGGTGCGACGCCCGGCCTTCGTGGTGGCCGACGAGCCGGTGTCGGCGCTCGACATGACGATCCAGGCGCAGGTGCTCAAGCTTTTCCAGAGCCTGCAGCAGCACCACGGCTTCGCATGCCTCTTCATCAGCCACGACCTTGCAGCGGTGGAGCAGATCGCAGACCGGGTGATCGTGATGGAGCGCGGGCGCATCGTGGAGCAAGGCGCGCGCGACGCGGTGTTCGACGATCCGCGCCATGCCTACACGCAGGCGCTGCTCGCCGCCACGCCACGGCCGCTCGCGGCGCTGGATGCGGCCGAGGCAATGCCCGAAGCGGGACGGGCTTTCGCGTGATCGCGGGTGGCACGGCGGCACAATCGTTCGCGTGCCACCCATCCTCCCCGCCGCCCTCCTCGCACTGACACTCGCGCTCGCCATGCCCGTGGCGCACGCCGCGGAGCCGGTGCTGCTCGTCACGTCGCCCGCCGCGCTGCAGGCCGCGGAGAAATCCGGCGCCGGCTTCGCGCACTGGATGAACGGCGAGACGGCGCAGTCCGCCGATGGCGTCACCGCCAACCAGGCGTTGATGCGTGCGCCGGCCTGGCGTTCCATCGCCGAGCCGCTGGGCGACAGCCTTGCCGGCATCCAGCGGCGCGACAGGCAGGCGGGCGTGGGCATCTCGCGCTATCCGCACCGGCTCTTCGACGCGCGCTGGCTCGCGAGCCCCGATGCCTTCTTCGAGCTGGTCGGCGTGGCCAACCGCATGGACCGCCGACCCTTCCAGAACGGCGCATGCGGCGAGACGAGGCTGGTGTACCGGCTGGCCTATCGCACGGCCGCGATGCAGTCGCGCCTGCCGATGACCGTCAACGTCGAACTGCGCGGCGACGCGCCCGATGCCGACGGAAGCTGCGCCGCTGCCGCGAAACGCTGGCAACCGCCGCAGGCCGCGATGACGGACGAGGCGCTGGGCCGCTGGCTGGTATCGGCCGATGGCCCGCTCGCGCCGAAGCGGCTGGAGCACGCGCGCATCGCGCAGGTCACGACCAACCTGCAGAGCGTGCGCTGGCCCTCGGCAGTGCGGCCCGACCTGGGCGGCCATGCCGAATACATGCTGCGCGCCTTCCGCTGGAACGCTGGCGGCAAGCGCTTCGATGTCGCGCCGCTGGAGAACACGCCCGATGTCGCCAGGCTCAAGGCCAACGCTCCGCTGCGCAAGGAACTGCAGCAGTGGCTGCAGCAGCCCGCCAACCTCCTTGCATTGGATGAAGCCACGCTGCAGATTCCGCAGAAGTTCCTTGCCACCGAGGCCGTCTCGGTCGCACCGCGCGGACTCGAGCGGCTGGCGAACCGGCCTTTCGCGCAGATCTTCACGCCCGGCGACTGGCAGGCCGTGCCCGGCAGCCGCACGCTGCAGTCGCCGCAAGCGGTGCTGCGCCGCCTCGACGACCTGAGCTGCATGGGCTGTCACCAGAGCCGCGCGGTCGCTGGCTTCCACCTGCTCGGCGTGGACCGGCGCGGTGCCTCGCGGACCTTCACCACCGGCAACGCGCTGGCGGTGCCTCACTCGCCGCACGTGCAGGACGAACTGGCGCGACGCGAAAGCTACGTGCGGGCCGCGCTCTCCACGCCACGGCCCGATCCGTTCCGTCCGCTGGCCGAGCCTCTGGAGACGGACGCAGCCGGCGAGCGCGCAACGGTCGGCGCGCGCTGCGAGCCCACGCGCATCACGCAGTCGGCCAATGCATGGCTGGACCGGGCCGAGAAGCTGCCGCGCATCTCCTGCGAGGGTGCGGCCTCGGTGTGCGAGAAAACCTCTGTCGGTTTTCCGGGCGGCATGTGCTCCGGCCCCTGCGATCCCAAGGACCCGAGCGGCACCTGCGGCGGCATCGCGATCCTCAGCGACTTCAACAGCTGCCTCGCGGCGAACAAGCCTTTCGGCGAATGCCTGGCGAAGCACACGCGCCCCGGCAACCTGCGCAGCTGTTCGGCGCAACAGGCCTGCCGCGACGACTACATCTGCGCGCAGGCCGAGGGCCGGCCCGAGGGGCACGGCGCCTGCATCCCGCCCTACTTCCTGTTCCAGATGCGGGTGGACGGGCACTCCTGACGGCGACGATCACTCATTCGCCGCCGGCCGCATCAGCCAGGCCGACACCGCCGCCACCACGCCCAGCACCGCGACGTACACGCCCACCGGCACGATGCTCGAATACTTCGCGACCAGCGTGGCCGCGATGATCGGCGCCAGCCCGCCGCCGATGGCCGCCGCGAACTGGATGCCGATGGAGATGCCCGAGTAGCGCAGCTCGGGCGGAAACTGCGCCGCATAAAGGCTGGACTGCGGCGCGAACATCAGCGGGTAGTTGAGCGACAGCGCCAGCACCATCGCCACCGTGTAGGCCGTGAGCGATCCGCTGCCGATGGCCTGGAAAAGCGGCACCGCCATGAGCGCCAGCAGCAGCCCGCCGAACACGTACAGCCGCCGTGCGCCCACCTTGTCGGCGAGCCAGCCGCTGGCCGGGATGGTGACGACCATCGCAGCAGAACCGGCGATCAGCGCATGCAGCGCGTCGGCGCGCGAGAAACCCAGACGGCTGGTCGCGTACGAGATCGAGAACACCAGCACCGTGTAGATCAGCGTCACCTCGGCCAGCTTGCCGCCGATGGTCAGCAGCAGCGGCTTCAGGTGCGCCACCACCACCTCGCGCGCCGGGAGCACCGCCGTCTTGCGATGGACCTTGACCTGCATGAACTCGGGCGACTCGTCCACCTTCATGCGGATGAAGATGCCCAGCACGATCAGCACCGCGCTCGCGAGGAAAGGCAGCCGCCAACCCCAGCTCAGGAAGCTCGCCTCGGGCAGTTGCGTGACCAGCGCGAAGGCGCCGGAGGACAGCAGCACGCCGATGGGTGCCCCCATCTGCGGCATGCTGCCCACCAGCGAGCGCCACCGGGGCGGCGCGTGCTCCACCGCCATCAGCATCGCACCGCCGAGTTCGCCTCCGAACGACAGGCCCTGCCCGATGCGCAGCAGCACGAGCAGCACCGCGGCCCACAGGCCGATGGATTCGTAGGTCGGCAGCAGGCCTATCAGCACCGTGCAGATACCCATCATCAGCAGGCTCAGCGTGAGCATCGACTTGCGGCCCAGCCTGTCTCCGTAGTGCCCGAAGATGATGCCGCCCAGCGGCCGCGCGAGCATGCCGCTCGCGAAGGTGCCGAAGGCCGCGAGCGTGCCGACGGTGGGGTCGAAGTTGGGAAAGAAGAGCTTGTTGAACACCAGCGCCGCGGCGGTGCCGTAGGCGAGGAAGTCGAAGGCCTCGATGGCCGTGCCGACCATGGTGGCTGCGCCGATCTTCCACACGCTCTGGTGCTTCTTCTCCACTGCGCCCTGCAGCGGGGTGGCGATGCTGTTCATGGGCGCTCCCCGGTGATCTGCCGCGCGAACATCGCGAAGCTGGCGTTGACGATGCTCCGCTGCAGCAGGAAGTCGTGCGACTCCTTTGCCAGCGCCGGGTCCACCAGCTTGAGGCGACCGTAGGCCGACTGCGCGATCAGCTGGTTGCGCGCCGCGCGCTCGATGAGCACCGACATGTACAGCGACTCCTCGATGGTCGGCGTGGCGGCCAGGAAGCCGTGGTTCGCAAGCAGCACGCAGCGCTTGCCGCCCAGCGCGGCCGAGATGATCTCGCCCTCGACGTCGGCGATCGGCAGGCCGGGCCACTCGGGCAGGAAGGCGCAGTCGTCGAAGAAGGGAGTGGCGTCCATGTGCGCGATCTGCAGCGGCTCGCCGGTCATCGACAGTGCCGACACGTACGGCGGGTGCGTGTGGATCACGCAGTTCACGTCCGGCCTGCGTTTGTAGACCCACAGGTGGAAGCGCACCGCCGGATTGGGCACGCCGCGGCCTTCGAGGACGCGCAGCGAATCGTCGATGCGCATGACCGAATCCGGCCGGATCTCGTCGAAGGCGTGCGCGAGCGGCGTGGTCAAGAAGGTGCCGTCGGCCTGCCGCACGGTGATCTGGCCGGCCAGCGTTTCGCAGTGGCCTTCCTTCGCGAGGATGCGGCAGCTCAGCGCGAGCTTTTCGGCCTCGGTCCAGTTGCCGTAGCTGAGGCCGTCGAGGGACGGTGCGGGGCTTTCGTGGGGTGTCGTGCGGGTGTCGCTCACTCGGTGGCTCCTGTGCATTCGTGGGGGGTGGATTCAATGTAAGAAGCAGCCCGCGCTTTGCTCTTGCGCGTGGGTGCACGCGCATTGATCCGGCGTGCCAACTAGTGGAAAGTCTTAGCTCCCGCGGGACGGACGGCCGCCTAGACTGCGTGCGCCGGACCTGCCTGGCACGGAGCGTGCGGACCAGCGGCAGGAGTCCCATCCATGCACCACGACACAGCAGCAGCATCCGACCTGAGCTTCGCGCCATGCTTCCGCCCGTTCTATCCGGGCGACGTGCAGGGCTACTCGAACGCGCTCGATTCGCTGGTCTATCCCGGCGAGCTCAGCGTGCAGGACAGCAATCCGCGCATGAGCCTCGAAGCCTGCCGGCTCGTGGGCGGCGGGCTGGCGATCAGCTTCTCGTCCACGCCGCTCGCGGTTCGCCATGACAGCGCCCTGGCTTCGATCGGCGGCGCGGGCGACGTGCTCGCGATGATCGCCGTCGAGGGCGAAGGCACCATCGAACAAGGCGGGCGCCGCATGCCCTTTCGCCAGGGCGACATCACGTTCAGGACCACGCGGCTTCCCTCTGCCTGCACGCTGACCGCTCCCGGCAAGCTGGTGGTGCTGCGGGTGCCCTCCGAGCGGTTCTTCGGCATCTACGCAGACCTGCACGACCGCTTCGTGCCCTCGATCGCACAGGCGGATTCGCGCATGGCCCAGGCGGCTCGTGCGCACATGGGCCATGTGTTTCCGGGCACTGCGCAGGCCGCGCCGGCGCTGGCTTACTTCTCCGAGCAGTCGTTCGTCTCGCTGCTGGCCGCGGCCTATTGCGAATCGGTGGACGAAGACGCGGCCGACGGCAAGCGCCGCGAGCGCGACCGCTGGCAGCGGCTGGTGGCCTTCATCGAGGCGCACCTGGGCGATGCGGAACTGTCGGTCGATGCGGTCTCGCGGGAGCTCGGCATTTCGAGGCGGCTCACGCATCGGCTCTTCGAGATGCAGCGCACGCAATACGGCGCGTACCTCCGGATGCGCCGCCTGGAGCGTGCGAAGGACGAGCTGCAGAACCGGCGGCTGGATCACCTCAGCGTTTCGGAGATCGCCTACCGCAGCGGCTTCGGCGATGCGAGCCATTTCAGCCGATGCTTCAGGGACCGGTTCGGCGTGCCTCCGGGGGCCTTTCGCAAGTTGCCGGACTGAGCGATCCGTCTGGCCCAGAAATATTGCTTGCCATTAGATCGCATGCGATCTAATATTCGCGCCATGCCTGCCAAGCGCGCCACAGCCCCTTCCGCCGAAGCCCCCGCGAGCAATGCGCTGGCGCTGGACGAGCAGCTCTGCTTCGCCGTCTACTCGACGATGCTGAGCCTCAACAAGGTGTACCGCGGCCTGCTGCGCGATCTCGATCTGACCTATCTGCAGTACCTCGTCATGCTCGTGCTGTGGGAGAAGGACGAGATCAACGTCTCCGAGATCTGCTCGCGCCTTGCGCTCGAAACCACCACCCTCACCCCGCTGCTCAAGCGGCTCGAGGCGCGCGGGCTCATCCAGCGCGTGCGTTCGCCCAAGGACGAGCGGCAGGTCATCGTGTCGCTCACCGCAGGCGGACGCGCACTGCGCGCCAAGGCACAAGGGCTGCCGGGTTGCGTCGCGCAGGCCATGGAGTTGTCCCCGGAACAGATCGGCGAACTGCGCACCCAGCTGCTGGGCCTGCGCGCCAGCCTCGACAGGAACGCGTGATGCGCCTCAGCCGCCTCGCCGTTCCTGTTTTTTCAAGGCAAATACATCGCATGCGATATTAATTCATGCGATCTTTTGTACACCATTCCCTCCCTCGACCCGCCATCAAGAGAAAAGCACCATGACCGCAGAACGCACCCAGATCCTCGTCTCCCCCGCTCCGACCCGCCGCAGCCTGCTGCTGGGCGGAGCCTCCGTCGCAGCCGGCGCCCTCGTGGGCACCGGCTTCTCCAGCGCGGCATCCGCCGCTTCCACCGCCGCGCCCGATTCGGGCGCGGCCCACGCCTCTTCAAAAGGAAAGCAGATCATGAGCAAGAACACCATCGTCACCAAGGACGGCACCGAGCTCTACTACAAGGACTGGGGCCCCAGCACCGGCCAGCCCGTCGTGTTCAGCCACGGCTGGCCGCTGAACTCCGACAGCTGGGAATCGCAGATGCTCTTCCTCGCATCGCAGGGTTTCCGCACCGTGGCCCATGACCGCCGCGGCCACGGCCGCTCCAGCCAGCCGTGGAACGGCAACGACATGGACACCTACGCCGACGACCTCGCCACCGTCATCGAGACGCTGGACCTGAAGAACGCCATCCTGGTCGGTTTCTCGACCGGCGGCGGCGAGGTGGCGCGCTACATCGGCCGCCACGGCACGAAGCGCGTGGCCAAGGCGGCCCTGATCTCCGCCGTGCCGCCGCTGATGCTGAAGACCGCCGCCAACCCCGGCGGCCTGCCCATCGAAGTGTTCGATGGCCTGCGTGCAGCGCAGCTGGCGAACCGCTCGCAGTTCTACAAGGACGTGCCCTCGGGCCCCTTCTTCGGCTTCAACCGCCCCGGCGCGAAGGTGTCGCAGGGCCTCATCGACTCGTGGTGGGCGCAGGGCATGACGGGCGGCCACAAGAACACCTACGACTCGATCAAGGCCTTCTCTGAAACGGACTTCACCGAGGACCTGAAGAAGTTCGACGTGCCCACGCTCATCGTGCACGGCGACGACGACCAGATCGTGCCGATCGGCGCCGCCGGCCTGGCCTCGGCCAAGCTGGTGAAGAACAACAAGCTGATCGTCTACCCCGGTGCGCCGCACGGCCTGACCGACACGCACAAGGACAAGTTCAACGCCGACCTGCTGGCGTTCGCCAAGTCCTGATGCGTTGACGCACCGACCAGGAAATGAAGGGGCCCGCCGTGGCCCCTTTTTTCATCGGGCGCGCGACCCGACCTCTTAGTATTCGGGGCAAACAACACCAAGACCGAGGCCCCGATGGACATCTTCGAGAACGTGCTCGTCATGCTGGTCGCCGCCTGCCTGCTGCTTCAGCTCTCGCGGCGTCTCGCACTGCCCTACCCGTCGATGCTGGCGCTGGCCGGCGTGTGCCTGGGCGCCATGCCATGGGTGCCGCACATCAACCTCGACCCGCATCTGGCGCTGGCGCTCTTCATCGCGCCCGCGCTGCTCGACTCGGCCTTCGACACCTCGCCGCGCGAGCTGCGGCGCAACTGGATGTCGCTGGTCTCGCTGGTGCTGGTGGCGGTGCTGCTGACCACTGCGGTGGTCGCGTGGGCCGGCTGGGCCTTCGCGGGGCTGCCGCTGGCCGCGGCGATCACGCTCGGCGCCATCGTCGCGCCGCCCGACGCGGTGGCCGCGGCGGCAGTGATGCAGCAGTTCCGCATTCCGCGGCGCACGCTGTCGATCATCAACGGCGAGAGCCTGCTCAACGACGCGGTGGCCCTGCTGGTGTTCGGCGTGGCGGTGTCGGCGGCAGGCGCGGCGCACGTGCCCATGTCGAGTTCTCTGCCGATGCTGCTTGTTGCGGTGCCGGGAGGTGCGCTGGTCGGCTTCGCGTTCGCCAAGCTCAACCTGCATTTCGGCGCACCGCTTTTCGCGGGCACGCGCTCGGCCATCATCTTCCAGTTCGTGATGACCTTCGGCGCCTGGATCGTGGCCGAGCGGCTGCACCTGTCGCCCATCATCTCGGTGGTGGCCTTCGGCATGACGCTGGGCCAGTACGCGCCGAAGCGCCATGCACCGCGCGACCGCGTGCATTCCTATGCGGTGTGGGGCGCGGTGGTGTTCACGCTCAACGTGCTGGCCTTCTTCCTGATGGGGCTGCAGGCGCGCAGCATTCTCACGCGGCTGTCGGGGCCGCAGCTTGCGCACGCGCTGGAGTTCGCCGGCCTCGTGCTGGTGCTGGTCATCGCGGTGCGGGTGGCCTGGGTGCTCGTCTACGGCGCGGCCATGCGGCGGTACAAGCTGCGCCTGATCGCCCAGGGGCACAAGGTTCCACTGCCCTCGAAGCGCATCAGCCTGCTGGTCGGGTGGTCGGGCATGCGCGGGCTTGTGACGCTGGCCACCGCCTTCGCGCTGCCGGCGGATTTTCCGGGGCGCGACCTCATCGTGCTCAGCGCGTTCGCGGTGGTGCTGGGCACGCTGGTGATCCAGGGCTTCACCATCGGGCCGCTGATCCGGGCTCTGAAGATCGAGCCCGACGATTCGCTCGACAAGGAAATCTCGCTCGCCCGCACCGCGATGATGGACGCGGCGCTCGCCGCCATCGAAGCCGAGGACGGCCGCGAGGCCGACGCGGTGCGCGACGAATACCGCGCCGCGCGCGTCCTGGCGCAGGACCAGAGCCAGCCGCAGGCCAAGACCGCGCACGACCGGCTGCGCGCCGTGGCCATCCGCGCGCAGCGGCAGGCGCTGGATTCGCTGCGCCGCGCGGGCCGCATCGAGGACGACGCCTATCACCAGCTCGAGGAAGAGATGGACTGGGCCGAGCTCAGCGCCATCCCGGCGAACGACGTGCGGCTGCAGAGCGTCTGAGGCCTGTCTTCAGGACTCCTCGTACCACCGGTCCTTCGCCAGCATCACACGGTGGTGCCCGTGCCCCGAGGGCATCATCGGGAAGCAGTTCTCCTGCGCCTCCACCTGCGCGTCGAGGAAGAACGGCCCCTCGCTCGCGAGGCACTCGGCCAGCGCATCTTCCAGCTCCGCCGGATCGGACACCCGCCGCGCGCCCCAGCCGAAGGCCTTGGCCAGCGCCACGAAGTCGGGCAGCGCCTCGTTCCAGCTGTGGCTCAGGCGGTTGCCGTGGTTCAGCTCCTGCCACTGGCGCACCATGCCCATGTAGCCGTTGTTGCTCAGCACCAGTTTCACCGGCACGCGATGCTGCACCGCAGTGGACAGCTCCTGGATGTTCATCAGCACCGATGCATCGCCGCTCACGCACACGGTCAGTGCGCCGGGGTGGCCGATCTGCGCGCCGATGGCGGCGGGCAGCCCGTAGCCCATGGTGCCCGCACCGCCCGAGGTGAGCCAGCGGCGCGGGCTGTCGAAGCGCAGGTACTGCGCGGCCCACATCTGGTGCTGGCCCACGTCGGTCGACACGATGGCGTCGCGGCCGGCAATGGCACGCTGCAGCGACGACATCAGTTGCTGCGGCAGGATCGAACCGGCCTTCGGCTCGAAGCCCAGGCAGTCCACGTCGCGCCAGCGCTCGATGCGCGCCCACCATGGCGCCAGCCGCTCCGGCGCGAAGCCTTCGGCCGGCAGCAACGCCAGCAGGCTCTCGAGGATCGCCGCGCAGTCGCCCACCATCGGCACGTCCACGCGCACCACCTTGTTGATGCTGCCGGGATCGATGTCGATGTGGATCTTGCGGGCGTGCGGGCAGAACTCGTCGAGCTTGCCGGTCACGCGGTCGTCGAAGCGCGCGCCGACGCATACCACCAGGTCGGCTTCATGCATCGCGAGGTTGGCCTCGAGCATGCCGTGCATGCCCAGCATGCCGATGAACTTCGGGTCCGATGCCGGGAATGCGCCCAGCCCCATCAGCGTGAGCGTGCACGGCGCATGCATCAGGTTCACGAGCTTCGTGAAGGCTTCGCAGGCCGCAGGCCCCGAGTTGACCAGCCCGCCGCCGCCGTAGATGACGGGACGGCGCGCGGTCGAGAGCAGATCGGCGGCGCGCTGCACCATGGCCTTCGGCGGCAGCGCCGTACGGCTGGTGCGCAGGGCGCGCAGCGGCGCGGGCTCTGAGGCATGGCCCAGGCGCTGGAGCTGGATGTCCTTCGGCACGTCGAGCAGCACGGGGCCGGGTCGACCGGTCGATGCGATCTCCAGCGCGCGGCGAACCAGCGCGGGCACGTCGTCGGCGGCGCGCACCTGGCGGTTCCACTTCGTCACCGGGCGCGACATGCCCAGCGCGTCGCTTTCCTGGAACGCCTGCGTACCGATGACGGCAGTGGCGACCTGCCCGCTGATGCACAGCACCGGCACGGAATCGCTCATCGCGTCCAGCAGCCCGGTGATGGTGTTGCCCACGCCCGGCCCCGAGGTGACCAGCACCACGCCCACGCGGCCGGTGCTGCGCGCATAGCCCTCGGCCGCGTGCACGGCGGCCTGCTCATGGCGCACCAGCACATGGCGCAGCCGTGGTTCGCCGTGCAGCGCGTCGTACAGCGGCAGCGCCGCGCCGCCCGGGTAGCCGAAGATGGTGTCCACGCCGCACTCGACCAGCGTGTCGAGCAGGGCTTCGGCGCCGTTGCGGATGCGGGCCGGCTTCGTGTCAGGGTGGAGAGACGGGGAGGACGTGGGGGTTAGGTCGAGCAGTCGCATGCCGTCAATTCTTCCGTTTCGGGCGCAGAATATGCATCTTTCTTTTGGCCCTTTAAGCTCGATTCATGAAAACCAATCGGCAAACCCCGAACGACAGCGAAGGATCTTTCGACAAGACCGACCTGGCGATCCTGCGGGTGCTCCTGCTCGACTCGCGCAAGACCCTGCAGGAAATCGGCAACGAGGTCGGCCTGTCGCCCACCAGTTGCTGGACGCGCATCAAGAAACTGGAGGCCACTGGCGTCATCAAGCGCTACACGGTCGACGTCGACCCGGCCAAGCTCGGCTACCACGACTCGGTGATCGTGCAGGTCACGCTCGAGAGCCACACCGACGAGACGCTCTACGACTTCGGCCGCACGCTCGCCACTATTCCCGAGATCCAGGAGGCCTACCTCGTCTCGGGCGACTACGACTACTACATCCGCATCGCCGTGCGCGATACGCGCGACTACGAGCGGCTGCTGCGCGAGAAGCTCTACAAGATCCCCGGCATCCGGCACAGCAAGTCGCACTTCGTGCTGCGCGTGCTGAAGGAAGCGAGCGTGCCTGTCATCTGAGCCCGGGCTCAGAGCCGGATCAGCTCCACCCGCCGGTTCTTCGCCCGCCCGGCCTCGCTGTCGTTGGGCGCGACCGGCTCCGAGGCGCCCGCGCCGCGCGTGGTGAAGCGGCGGGGGTCCACTCCGGCCTTCACCAGTACGGCGATCACCGCCAGTGCCCGGCGTTTCGACAGGTCGTCGTTGTGCTTCGCTTCGCCCTGCGCGTCGGTATGGCCCACCACCGACAGCTTCAGCGGCGGGTTGCTGCGCATCAGCTTGGTCATCTCGTCGAGCGTGGGCTGCGACTCGGGGCGGATCACGTCCTTGTCGAGGTCGAACAGGATGCCGTATAGATTGACGCGCCCCGTCTCCGCCAGGCTCTTCTGCATGGCCGTGGCGTCGAGGAACACGATCTTGTTCTCCTCCATCGCCTTGCTCTCCACCACCCGCACGAAGGCGTGGTTGCCGACGTCGGCGTTGTGCTCGGCCAGCGCGATGCTCGCGTAGACGGAGCCGGCGGGCCCGGTCTTCCTGGCCAGCAGGTAGCGGCCGCTCACGGCGAAATAGTTGCGCGCGTAGTCTCCGCGACTGCCCAGGCGGGGCCACTCGGGCTCGTCGAAGGCCAGTGCGAAGTCGTAGGGCGTGGTGGTGTCCACGCTTCCGGGGCGCGGCTTGTAGCACGAGGCATTGGCGGTGCCGCAGCTGAACACGATCTCGAAGCCCTTGGCCTTGAGGCTGGACTCGTAGTTGCGCTGCACCTCCAGCAGCGAGCGCTCCTTGGGCAGCCTGTATAGATAGAGCGTCACCTTTCCTTCGACCTTGAGCAGCTCGGGCTTGCCGCCGCCCCAGTTCTGGAGCGGCTCCTTGATGAGGCCGACCTCGTCGTAGGCCGCGGCCTTGTAACCGTCGAGCACCGAGCCTTCGTAGCGGCCGACGAGGGGGTTGTCCTTGGCCGGCTCGGCGGCGAAGGAGCCGGTGGCCGTCGAGAGCAACGCTCCTGCCGCAAGGCGGGCGAGAAAAACCATGAGGGCAGACTGTTTCATCGACGGGCCCGGAAGAGAAATGAAAGCAGAAAGGGAGGGAAGGAAGAGCGGCACGTCCATGCTAGGGAATGCCGCTGGCGCTGTGCATTCGACGGACGGCCTATGCCGCTCCCCGAGCGCACGGCCGCCCGGTCGCCGCCGTGTTAACAGGCGTAATCGCAGGAGTATTTACCCCAGAACATAATTGCGCCCGGCTCGCGAGGGCGAGACCCGGGCTCCACGGTGTGGAGCCGAACCGCAACGGCTTAGGGCCGCTGCAAACCACAAAGAAGCGACTTCCAAGGCAAAAGCGATCTATGAGGCTGGGCAGCAAGAGCTGTTGGCGAATCGGCAGGTGGATCGCGAAGCTTTTGCTGGCCGCCGCGCCAGTACTCCTGTCTTCAGTGAGCGCCGCCGAGCAGGCACCGGCGACGACGGCGGCGCCGCAATCACCCCATGCCGACGAGGCCGTCCACATCACCCGGGCCGAGCTGCTCTCCGTCACCGGCAACGGCTACACCGCGCCGCCGCGCGACGCGCAGGAGGCTTCGCTTCCTGAAAAGGGCTGGAGAAACGTCAACCTCCCGTACACGGTCGGGCGCGAACTGGTGCCCGACGCGGCCAGCGGCGCGCGCACCGTCACCGACTGGTACCGCCTCGACCTCTCCGGCATCCCGCCGTCGCGCGAGCCCCAGCTGCTCTATCTCCCGCGCTGGAAGACCCTGGGCCACATCGCGGTGTACGGCGACGGCGCCCTGCTCTACCAGTCGCATGGCAGCCCAATCCACAACGGCTACAACCATCCGCTGCTGCTGCCGCTGAACCCGACGGCCGACACGCCGCCGCCCAAGACGGTGCTGATCCGCGTGGACCGCCTGCGCAACAGCGGCAGCGGGTTCTCCACCGTCTGGGTGGGCGACGAGGAATCGCTGAGCTGGCGCTACCAGACCCGCCAGCTGCTGCAGGTGCAGTTGCCCTTCATGGGCAGCGCGGCCTTCCTGGCGGTCGGCGCATTCGCTTTCGCGGTGTGGCTGGGCCGCAGGCGCGAACTGCTCTACCTGCTGTTCTTCGCCATCTCCGCGCTCGCCTTCTTCAGGACGCTGCACTACTACGCGGGCGGCAGCTACATCCCGATTTCCGACGAGTGGTTCGAATGGATGACCGTCTCCAGCCTGCTCTGGCTGGTCATCCTCATCCACCTGTTCCTGCAGCGCCTGCACCAGCAGCCCTCGGTCTGGCTCACCCGCATCGCGGTGACGCTGGCGGTGGCCTGCAGCGTCTCGACGCTGCCGCACCTGTCGGAAAAGATCGTCAGCCTCTACCTGTTCACGCCGCTGCTCAATCTCGCGGTACTGCCGGTGGCGGTGCTGATCTTCACGGTGAACCTGCGCAAGTCGCTGCGCAACCAGCAGAACGAGGGGCGGCTGGTGGCGGGCTGGACGGTGTTCGCGCTCGCGCTGACCTCCTACGACGGGCTGCTGCAGAACAACCTGGTGAGCCCGGAGAGCGTGTACATGTCTCCCTACGCCATCATCAGCCTGTTCTTCGTCTTCTCATACATCATGTTCCAGCGCTACACCGGCGCCTTCGCCGAAGTGGGCAGGCTGAACAGGGGCCTGGCCCTACGCCTGAAGGAGCGCGAGGCCGAGCTGGAGCAGAGCTACCAGCGGCTGCGCGTGAGCGAGAACCAGCACATGCTCAGCGCCGAGCGCCGCCGCCTCATGCAGGACATGCACGACGGGCTGGGCTCTTCGCTCATCAGCGCGATCCGATCGGTGGAACGCGGCGCCATGTCCGAGGCCGAGATCTCCCGCGTGCTCAAGGGCTGCATGGAAGACCTGCGGCTGGTGATCGACTCCATGGAAAGCGTCGACGCCGACCTGCTCCTGCTGCTGGCGACCATGCGCTTTCGCCTGGCGCCGCGCATCGAGAGCGCGGGCATCGCCCTCCAATGGGAGGTGCAGCCCGTGCCCGCCCTCTCATGGCTGGACCCGGACGGCGCGCTGCACATCCTGCGCATCGTCCAGGAGTGCGTGGCCAACGTGCTGCGCCACACGCGCGCCACCACCATCTGCGTCAGCACCACGACGGTGGACGACGGCGTGTGCGTGATCGTCGAGGACAACGGCGGCGGCTTCGACGTGAGCGAGGCCATGCGGCGCGGCGGCCGCGGCCTGCGCAACCAGCAGCGGCGCGCCCAGGAGATCGGCGGCACCGTGAACTGGGAAGCGGGCGCCGCCGGCACGCGCTTCGTGCTCTGGCTTCCGCTGGAGCGCGCGGCCGGAGCCGGCAGCAACAAGATCCTGGGCGTGGCCTGACCCGGCTCAGAGGCTCGCCGCGATGTGCTCGCGCAGCCACCTGTGCGCCGGATCGCGATGCCGGCGCTCGTGCCAGAGCATCGCCATCTCGTAGCCGGGCACCTCCAGCGGCGCCTCCACCACGCTCAGCCCGGCCGCGCCGCGCGCCAGCCGCTCGGGCAGCATCGCGACCATGTCGGTGCCAGCTACCGCCGACATCATGAAAAGAAAATGCGGCACCGACAGCACGACCCGCCGCGCCAGGCCCTTCTGCGCCAGCGCCTCGTCGGTGGGCCCCGCGAAGCCGCCGCCGCCGAGCGACACCACCACATGCTCCAGCGCGCAGAACTGCGCGAGCGTCGGCCGGCGCTTCAGGCGCGGATGGCCGGCGCGCCCAACGAGCACATAGCGCTCGTTGAAGAGCACACGCGCATGCAGCCCCGGCGGCGCGCCCACGCTGGTGTGGAAGAAGAGATCGATCTCGCCGCTTTCGAGCTGCCGCGCCATGCGCGAAGGCACCGCCTCCACCACGGCCAGCCGCGTGTTGGGCGCCGCCGCTCGCAGCCCGGCCAGCGCCGGCAGCAGGATGGCCGACTCGGCGTAGTCGGCGGCTGCAACGCGCCATGTGGTGACGGCCTCGGCCGGCTCGAAGGGCCGTGTCGGCGCCACCGCACGGCCCAGCGCCTCCAGCGCGTCGCGCAGCGGCTCGCGCAGTTCATCGGCCCGCGCGGTGGGCCGCATGCCCCGCTGCGCGGGCAGCAGCAGCGGATCGCCGAACACCTCCCGCAGCTTGGCCAGCTGCACGCTCACCGAGGGCTGCGAAAGGTTCAGCCGCTCGGCAGCACGCGTGACGTTGCGCTCGGCCAGCAAGGTGTCGAGGGTGACCAGCAGGTTGAGGTCGAGGCGGCTGAAATTGTTCATGGCAATTCCTGGAATTCAGACTATTCATTTCCAATATATCTCCATGACACCTAACCTGAGGGCATCTCCACTCGAACCCCAACGAAATCATGAACGTCCTGCTGGTACTTGCCCATCCCGAAGCCGCCTCGCTCAACGGCGCGCTCCATCGCTTCATGGCCGATCGCCTTGCCGCCGCCGGCCACACCGTGCGCGTGTCCGACCTGTACGCCATGCGCTGGAAGCCGGCGCTCGATGCCGACGACTTTCCCGCGCGCGACGCCACCGCGCGCTTCGACCCGGCACTCGATTCGCAACAGGCCTTCGAGGCAGGCACCCAGACCGCCGACATCGCCGCCGAGCAGGAAAAGCTGCTCTGGGCCGACGCGGTGATCCTGCAATTCCCGCTCTGGTGGTATTCGATGCCCGCCATCCTCAAGGGCTGGATCGAGCGCATCTACGCCTACGGCTTTGCCTACGGCGTGGGCGAGCATTCAGACACCCACTGGGGCGACCGCTTCGGCGAAGGCGTCATGGCCGGCAAGCGCGCCATGCTGGTGGTCACGACCGGCGGCTGGGCCTCGCACTATGCGCCGCGCGGCATCAACGGCCCGATGGACGACCTGCTCTTCCCGATCCACCACGGCATCCTCTACTACCCCGGCTTCGACGTGCTGCCGCCCTACGTGGTGCATCGCACCCACAAGGTCGACGAGGCCGCCTATGCGCGCATCACGGATGAACTGGGCCAACGGCTGGACACGCTCTTCACCGCCGACCCGATTCCCTTCCGCCGCCAGAACGCGGGCGACTACGAGATTCCCGCCCTGACCCTGCGCGAGCACATCGCGCCGGGCAAGTCGGGATTCGCGGCGCACACTGCCTGAAGCAGATGCCGGCAGCGCTTATGCCGGCACTTCTCCAACCTGACTCCGGTAGGCCGCCGCAAATCAGACGCCAAAGATCACAACGACCAGCACGATGGCGAAGTCCAGTGCAAGGATGCCGACGATCACCATGAGCAGTGCAAAAAGCGCGAGATACATGACACGCCTTGGAATGCTCGGGGTGGAAGGTACGCGACGCCAGTAGATCCAGAGCCCCCACAGGACCATTGCCGTCCACGCAAGCGGAACAGGCAACCAGTCGGTGGTGATGGTCGGATAGATCGTCCTGGCGAGCACCGAGGTCAACACACCGATGACAGGAAATGCGACCGCCCAGAGGGCGACGCTCAGAGCAAGTCGCCAACCGACTTTCACCGCAGGGCCTCGCCCTTGAAGAAATGCAGGGGCATGGGCTCCTCCCAACCGGGCATCTGATAGCCGGCCACCTTTAGTTCCGGCACATACCCCATCACGCTGCGAAGCAATGCTGCGAGATACGAACTGCTGTTGTACTCACCGGGGTTCATCTTCTCGCCTCTCACTTTGGCCGGAAAACTGTACGGCGAGACATAGCTTGCAAAGTTCAACGCCCGCTTGATCAGCTCCTGCGCGAACGTTTGACGGCTCATACCGCTCGGGGGGTCGAGGGGAATCTTGATGAGCGCTTCACCCGGCAACTGATTTGCATAGATGTTGGTCCTGATTCGCAGGACATTCCGCAGGCCGGCTTCTCCATATGTAGGTTGCCCATCGATTACGGTGATACCGCTGTAGGCATCATCGATCACCAGCGAAATGTGCAGGCTCGGCTTGGGCCTGCTCATCTTACCGATGAAGCCTGCGGCAATCCGTCCGTAGAGAGTGAAGGTCGGCTCGGAATGCTGAGCTCGCCCCACTGAATTGATTTCAGTCGACATGTTCCCCCCTTTTTTTGATAGGCACGCCTTCCGGCGAGCCCATCAATTGGAGGACACACGCATTGCAGTGATAAGTCGATTGGGCCCGCAGGCCGACTGGCCGAACCCGCTGAGGGTCCGACCACTGCGTGCATCACAGCAGATGTCTCGAGTCTCAGGGCAGCACGGGATTGGCCACCGCATTCGCGATCGCCGCGTCCGCATCCACGCGCAGCATGAAGCGCTTCGCCACCAGGTCGTTGGCGGCAGCAGTCACTGCCGCCACGTAGCCCGCCTGGTCGGTATAGCGCTCCTGCAGCGAGGGGCGCGGATCCGCTCCACGCAGCGCGGCCGTCTTCGCGAGCGGGAAGTACGAGCCGAATAGGCCCGCCTGGTCGATGCGCCCGGGCACGCTGGTGTAGTTCCAGCCGGTGTTGGTGCCCAGCGGCACGGCCACGTCGAGGCTGCGGATGCCGGCGATGTCGTTGCCGTCGGTGTCCACCTGCGGCACCAGGATCGCGTAGTCGCGGCCCAGGTAGGCAGGTGGCACCTGCGTGGCGATGCCGCTCTCGTCCTGCGGGCGGTAGTTCGGGCCCCAGTCGAGCAGCGAGTAGGTGTTGACGAGACCGGTGTAGCTCACGCCCGGAATGGCCGGGAACTTGACCTGCTGCGGGCGCACCAACGTGGCGTCGGCGATCTTCGGGACCTGGCTGTCGGGCGGCGTCGTGCCCTTGACGACCCAGTCTTCAAGGTTCTGGTACAGCGCGCGCACCACCGGGATCACGCCGGCATTGCCGTTGGTCGCGTAGAGCGCGCCGGCGCTCGCGCCCGGCAGCGATGCGAGACCCAGCAGGTGGTGCGTGCTCGCGTAGTAGTAGACGCGCGCGTTGGCGGGCTGCACGAGATCGGTCGTGCCCCAGGCGTCGGTCAGCAGCGGCGAACCCTGCAGCACGTAGAACTCGGTGCCGCTGAAGCCGATGAAGAGCTTGGGGCAGGTGCCGCTCGCCTCGCAGCGCGACAGGATGCCGCCGCGACGCTGTGCCACGTCGTCCACATAGTCCTTCGAAAGGCCACGCGTGCCGGCCTGCCCGAAGGCCGTGTGGTCGGAACGCACGCCGCCGCCACCGCCGGGGATGGAGAAGCGCATGTTGATGTTGGTCTGCCGCGCCGCGATCTGCGCGAACACGCCGTCGAACACTTTCTGGCCCGCGCGGTCCTCGTTGAAGCCGAGATGCACGAAGGTCTTCATGAAGTTGCCGCACTGCGAGACGCCGGAGGCGATCGTGTTCCTTATCGCAGCAGCTACCGGGTTGGCCGTGCCGGACGAATCGCTGGCGTCGCGATGGAAGAAGGTGATCATGTCGCGCAACGCCGCGAGACCCAGGCCCATGACCTTCGGGTCTTTAGCGACGTAGACCAGCTCGTACAGGTAGGCGGGGTCCCACTTGTCCTTCAGGCACACGTTGGTCTCGTCGGGCGTGCCGGGAAACGGCGCGGCAGCGCTGCACTTGGCGAACTTCCATTCGCTCGCGGGAATGAGCTGGCGCGCGTCGCCTTCGTTGATGCGGCGCGTGAGCACGTAGCCGGGCTTCGTGTTGTCCAGGCTCGCGGTGGCGTAGGCCTGCATCGCGGCATTGAACGGACCGCCGGGCAGCGGCAGCGAATCGTTGGTCGCGGCGGTGGGCAGCAGCTCGGCGCGATAGGTGCCGGTGATGCTGCTGCCGTCGGCATTCTTCGCGACCGGCACCTTCAGCGTGAGCTTGCCGGCCGCGGCCGGCACGTCGCCTTGCCATGCGGCCGTGAGGAACACATAGCCGCGCGAGGCGAAGTACGGATCGAGGTTCACGATGTTGCCGCGGTTCGGCGCGTCGTAGCGCAGCACGCCGCTGGCCTTGCTCATGTCCTTGGGCTTGAAGAGCACGAAGTCGGACGTGTACTCGACCTTGCCGTTGGCGTTGAGCGGCGCGAGCTGCAGGTCCTGGATGATCGCGTTGCGCGCGTCCTTCGGATCGACCTCTCCGGTGAAGGTGCCGCTGATCTTCTCGTAGGCGCCGGCGCTGCCGAAGGTGCCCGGCACATCTTCCGTGGCGGTGATGGCGAGCTTGTATTTCGGCGCGGAGGCGGTCGCCGGTGGTGTCGTGGCCGGCGGCGTGGTCACGGGCGGCAGCAGTAGCCCACCGCCTCCCCCGCCGCCGCTGCCACCGCAGCCGCTCAGAAGAAAAAGGGCGGCCGAAGCCACCGTGGCAGCCCTGAGGCTCCAGCGTTTCATGGTTTGTCTCCTTCGTTGTGGATCTTTTGTCTGCGCGCGGCGCCGATCTCCGCTACGGCGTACAGGCTGCCCGGCTTGGCGGGCCGTCAGGTCACTCGGCCTCGATGCCGGCGGCCTTCACGATGCGGCCCCACTTCTGCGACTCGCCAGCCTGGAACTTGCCGAGCTCCTCGGGCGAACTGGTGAACACCTCGGTGCCGGTCGGCTCGTAGAACGCGGTTTTCGCGGCCTCGCTCTTCGCAGCCTTCACCAGCAGCTCGTTGAGCCGCTTGACCACGGCCGGCGGCGTCTTCGCGGGCGCGTAGGCCGCGAACCAGTAGCCCATCTCGTAGCCCTTCACCCCGGCTTCGGCGATGGTTGGCACGTCGGGCGCGAGCGCCGAGCGCGTGGAGCTGGAGAAGCCCAGCGCGCGCAGCTTGCCGGCCTTGACCTGCGGCAGGCCGGTGGCGGTGTCGGTGATCATCATGTTGATCTGCCCGCCCAGCAGGTCGGTCACGGCGAGCGTGTTGCTCTTGTAGGGCACGTGCAGCAGCCTGATATCGGCCATCTGCTGCAGCAGCTCGCCCGCCATGCGGCTCGAAGAGCTGCCGCTGCCGAAGCTGTACTTGCCCGGCTCCTTCTTTGCGAGCGCGATGAACTCGGCCACGCTCTTCGCGGGGAACGTGGGGTTCACCACCATGATCTGGCCGCCCTTGCCCAGCGCGGCGACTGGCGCGAAGTCCTTCACCGGGTCGTAGGGCAGCTTCTTGAACAGGTGCTCGTTGGCCGCGTGCGTGGTGTTGGTGGTGATGAGCACCGTGTAGCCGTCGGCCGGAGCCTTGGCGACGTTCTGCGAGGCGATGAAGCCGCTGGCGCCGGCCCTGTTGTCGATGACCACGGCCTGCTTCGTCTCGGCGGTGATCTGGTTGCCGAGCGCGCGTGCGATCTGGTCGGTGGCGGTGCCCGCCGCGAAGGGCACGACGAAGGTGATGGGCTTCTCGGGGAAGGTCTGCGCGTGGCCCGGCAGCGATGCCACGACCATGGCGGCAGCCAGCGCGGCGAGGGGGAACAGCTTCATTGTCTTGTCTCCGTATGAGTCAGGTGAAAAAAAAGGAAAAAGGGGAAAAAGGGACGCCGCGGCTACGGCCCGGCCAGCAGCGGTTCGAGCTCGCGCGGCACGCGCACCGGCATGTCGAGCAGCAGGAAGGAAAGCGCCTTGCCGTGCGTGTCGAGGTTCAGTGCGTCGTTGACGCCGCCGTCGAGCACCGCATCGAGCACGAAGTTCATCGCGTGCAGCTTGGGCAGCAGGAAGCGCTGCACCTGCGAAGGCGCGCGATGGTGGAATTGCGCCGCCACGCGCTCGGGCGTGAGCTGCCCGACCAGCACGGGATAGAGCCGCGGATGCCAGGCGATGACGCTGATGTTCGACCGGTCGCCCTTGTCGCCGGTGCGGCCGTGGGCGGCGCGGTACAGCGGCACTTCGACGGCGTCTGCAATGCCGTTCATGCCAGTTCCTCCTGCGGAATCAGTTCGAAGCGCACCGGTATCGCCTCGCGCGGCAGCAGGCACGACAGCGTGTTCAGCCTGGGCGTGAGCGCGGTGCGCACGCCACCGCCGCCCGCCGGGCCGCAGGTGTAGAGCGCCGTCACCTCGCGCACCAACCGCTCGGCCTGCGCGCGCTCGGCGTGCGAAGCCGCGACGCGCAGGCGCACGTCGCGCAGGCCGGCATCGGGCGTATCCGCCAGCGCACGGCCGGCGTCGTCGCCGAAGATGCTCAGCGCGCCGATCAGGTCCACGCGCAGCGAGAGGCCGTCGAGGCGCTGTCTCAGCACATCCGCCGCGAGCCGGGCCCGGGCCTCGGCGCGTGGGCCGGCGTAGGAGATTTCGCCCTCGGCCAGCCAGCCGCCTTCATGGCACACGTTGACCTTGTAGCGGTCCGGCCGCGCGTGACCGCACACGCCCGAGAGCGCGACCCGATCGGTGCCCGCGAGCGCCTGCACCTCGGCTTCGGAAATGTCGGCGACCACGTCGGGCGTCAGGTAGGCCGCCGGGTCGTGCACCTCGTAGAGCAGCTGTTCCTTCACCGTCGCCTCGCTCACGAGGCCGCCCGTGCCGTCGGCCTTGAAGATGGTGCAGCGGCCGTCGGCGTCGATCTCGGCAATCGGGAAGCCCACCGATTCCAGCCCCGGCACGTCCTTGTAGCCCGGGTCGGCGAAGTAGCCGCCGCACACCTGGGCACCGCATTCGAGCAGATGGCCGGCCATGGTCGCGCGGGCCAGCCGGTTCCAGTCGTCGGCGCGCCAGCCGAAATGCGACATGGCAGGGCCGACTGTCAGCGACGGATCGGCCACGCGGCCGCACACCACGATCTGCGCGCCAGCGTCGAGCGCGGCGGCGATGGGCTCGGCGCCGATATAGGCATTGGCGCTCACCACGCGCAGGCCCGCGATGCGCGCGCCGAGCGCCTCCTGCAGCATCGCGCGATGCTCCGGGCCCGACAGGTCGTCGCCCTCCACCACCGCGATGCGCGGTGCGCCCGCACCGAGTTCGCGCGCCATGCGGGCGATGTGCCGTGCTGCGGCACGCGGATTGGCCGCGCCGAAATTGCTCACGATGCGGATGCCATGCGCCAGGCAGCGCGCGAGCACGGGCCGCAGCATGTGGTCGAGCAGCGGCTCGTAGCCAGCCTCGGGGTTGTCGCGGCGGCGCAGCTGGGCCAGCGCGAGCGTGCGTTCGGCCAAGGTCTCGAAGATCAGGAAGGCACGCTGCCCCTGCGGACCAGCGGCCAGCCGCGCGATCAGCGTGTCGACCACCGGCCCGGCGGCGTCGGTGCGGTCGCCCGAGAAGCCTGCGGCGCAGCCGATCAACAGCGTTGGCTTGTCAATGAGGTTCATCGCGGCGCACTTTAGGCAGCGGCCGGTCATCCGTAAAATCGAAAATACGGATCGATTGATCCGCTTTTCAAATAAAAAGCCGGCCACAGGCACCGGAGACAGAAAAGACATGAGGAAGACGCCCGACCTCTCGACGCGCCAGCTGCGCGCCTTTCTCGCGCTGGCCGAGCACCGCAACTTCACGCGCGCGGCGCAGGGCAGCCATCTGTCGCAGCCCGCCTTCAGCGCGCTGATACGCACGCTCGAAGACGCCGTCGGCACACGGCTTTTCGACCGCGACACGCGCAGCGTGCAGCTCACGCCCGAAGGCCGGCTCTTCGAAGGCTCGGCGCGCCGGCTGCTCGACGACATGGGCAGCGCCATGGGCGACCTTGCCGACCATGTCGAGCGCCGCAAGGGCCGCGTGCGCGTGGCCGCCCTGCCTTCGCTCGCGGCCGGCTGGCTGCCGACCGTCTTCGCGGAGTTCATGCAGGCCTGGCCGGGCATCCGCATCGACCTGGATGACGCGCTCTCCGATGCCTGCATCGCACTCGTGCGCAGCGGCCAGGCCGACTTCGCGCTCGCTGCCTCGGGCGCGGGCGGCACGGCCGACAGCGACCTGCGCGCAAGCAGGCTCTGCACCGACCGCTTCCACCTCGTGTGCCGCGCCGACCATCCGCTCGCGCACGAGCCACGGCTGACGGTCAAGAAGATCGCGCCCTACCCGTTCATCCAGATGGCGCGCAACAGCAGCGTGCGGCAGGCGCTCGACGCGGCGCTGCATCCGCAGAGACTGAACGCAGTGTTCGAAGTGGAGCACCTGGCCACCGTGATGGGACTGGTCGAAGCCGGCCTGGGCATCAGCGTGGTTCCGGCGCTCACGCTGTTCCACTTCCAGCGCGAAACGCTGGTGACACGGCCGCTGCCGGTAGCTGCCCTCACACGCACGCTCTACCTGGTGCAGCGGCGCGAGGGCAGCCTGTCGGTGGCCGCGCAGACGCTGCACGACCTGATCGTCGAGCGGCTCGGGTCGCTGCGGCTGGACTGAGGGCTGGCGTTCTCCACCCGTCCGTCTGGGCGAAGATGACCAGTTGAGCCAAGCCATGGCGCGCTCCTCTCGCCACAATCGCGCGCATGCAGCAAGAAGAACAGATCGCTCTTGTCCGGCGCGCGCTCGCGCTGATCGAGACCGGCGGCAGCGAGCGCGGCGAGCCGGCCGTGAGCCCGGTGACGCGATACATCGATCCGGCACGCCACGAGCTGGAGGTGGAGCGCATCTTCCGCCGCTATCCGCTGGCGCTGTGTCCTTCGGGCTCGCTGCCGAATGCCGGCGACAGCTTCGCGATCGACGTGGCCGGCATCCCACTGCTGTTCGTGCGCGGGCAGGACGGAAAGATCAATGGCTTCGTCAACGCCTGCCGCCATCGCGGCGCCCGGCTGAAGCCGCCCGGCGCATCGCCGGGCCAGCGCGCGCTGATCTGCCCTTATCACAGCTGGACCTACGGCCTCGATGGCGCCCTGCGCGGCCGCCCCTCGGCCGAAGACTTTCCGCATGCACCGGCATCGCAATGCAGCCTGGCGCGCGTGCCGGTCGCGGAGGCGCTGGGCTTCGTCTGGGCCATTCCGCGCGTGCTGGCCGATGGAGAAAACGACTGGCTCGACATGGGCGAGTGGCTGGGCCGCTTCGGCGCCGACCTGCGTTCGTGGGGCTACGACGGCTGGGTGCCTTTCCACCAGCGCGCCTTCGACAACGCGGCCAACTGGAAGATCCCCTTCGAGGCCAACCTGGAGACGTACCACTTCCAGTACGCGCACCGCGACAGCATCGCCGGGCTCTTCTACGACAACCTGCTGGTGGCCGACCACGAGCGGCAACACCAGCGCCTCTTCCTGCCCAAGCGCAGCATCGAGGGGCTGCGTGATGTACCCGAGCATGAGTGGCAGGTAGGGCCGCACTCGAACATCATCTACTACTTCTTCCCCGCGACCTTCATCCTGCACGAGGGCGATCACGCCAATGCGTTCACGGTGCTGCCGGAGTCGCCGGGCCGCTCGCGCGTGATCGCGAGCACGCTGATCCCCGAGTTGCCGAAGACGGAGAAGTCGACCAACTACTGGCGCAGGAACGTCGAATCGTTCTGGGGTGCGCTCGACGAAGATTTCGCGCTCGGCGTGTCGGCGCAGTCCACGCTCACGAGCGGCGCGCAGTCGTCGCTGTACTTCGGGGCTACGGAATGCTGCTCGGCGCGCTTCCACGCGGACGTGGAAGCAGCGCTCGCGGCGTAGAGACGGTTCAGGCCGCCGCGGTGCCCGCTTCCGCTTCCATCGCCGCGCGCGCCGTCGGGTTCGGCGTGGGCTCGCCGATCTTGCGCATCGTGTTGCGGTCGGTGTGACTGAAGGGCTCGGGCTTGCCGAGCACGTCCAGCACCGTCTCGAGCTCGTACGACCAGCTGCCGTCGTCGTGCACCGTCACCTCGATGCTGTAGCGCAGCGTCTTGAACGCGTGCTCCAGGAACGGGTTGGCCACGATGCCGTTGGTCTCGCCGCCGCGCACGGCCTCGAGCCTGAAGCTGCGGTCGTCGGCCTTGGCGCGGCCGGTGGCCATGGCGGTGAGCCCGCGCGGAATGGTCAGCGTCTGGATCAGCGCGCCCGTGGATGGCTCCCAGAGCCAGTAGCCGACCTGGTCGTGGAAGCTCTCGACCTCGTCGGGCTTGACGATGCGCAGGTGGTAGCGCAGCCCGTAGAAGATCTGCGGCCCGTTGGTCTGCGCGTCGATGGGCTGGAACTCCGCATGCTCGATGTAGGCCTCGGCTTCGGGGCCGTCTTCCTTGGGGCTCACGTCGTGGCCGGCGGTGCCGGTCCAGATGCCGGCCAGCGCGGCGAGCGGGCCCAGGTTGGCCAGCGTGTGCGGATCGGGCTCCGGCTCGGTGTAGATGTCGCTGGGGAATGGGGTCGCGGGCTGCTGTTCCATGTTCTTCTCTTCCTTCCTCGATGATTCTTTGGGTGGGGGTGCCGGAGTGTCGCTCACCAGCCTTCCGCTTCCCTGACTCGCCGCCTCACTGGTCGAGCCGGATGCCGACCTTGGCGATGATCGCGCCCCATTTGCGGCCCTCGGCATCGATGAAGGCCCTGAACTCCTCGGGCGAACCGCCGCCTGCCACCAGTCCCTGGTTGGCCAGCAGTTCGCGCACCGCCGGCTCGCGCAGCACGGCGTTGACGTCGGCATTGATCCGCTCCACCACCTCGTGCGGCGTGCCGGCGGCGGTGAAAAGGCCGTTCCAGGCCAGCGACTCGAAGCCGGGATAGCCCGACTCAGCCACCGTGGGCAGGTCCTTCATGAGTTCGGAACGCTTCGCGCTGGTGATGGCGATGAGCTTCACACGCTGGCCCTGGATCAGCGGCAGCAGCGCCGGCGCCACCGTGAAGAGCGCTTGCGTGTCGCCGGCCGCCAGCGAAAGCCCGGCGGGCGGCGAGCCCGAATACGGCACATGCACCGCCTCGATGTGCGTCGCGCTGCGGAAGAGCTCCATCGTGAGATGCGACGAACTGCCCGCCCCCACCGACGCATAGCTGAACCTGTTGCCGCGCTTCTTCGCCCATTCGACGAATTCGGGCAGCGTGCTGGCGGGGTTGTCGGCCTGCACCGCGAGCACGTTGGGCTGCGAGGTCGTGAGCACGATCGGGATGAGGTCGCGCGCGGGCGCATAAGGCATGCGGGCGTACATGTAGGGACCGAATGCGATCGGTCCGTTGAAGCCGATGCCCAGCGTGTAGCCGTCGTGCGGCGCCTTGGCGACGGTGTCCATGCCGATCAGGCCGCCGGCGCCGGCCTTGGTTTCGATCACCACGGGCTGCTTCCACATCACGCGCAGGCGATCGGCGAGCGTGCGGGCGATCAGGTCGAGCGAACTGCCGGCGGGCGCGGGAACGATCACGCGCACCGGCTTCGAAGGCCACGTCTGCTGCTGCGCCTGCGCGCCTGCGGTCAGCAGGCCGGCGAACAGGAGGACGGCAAGAGCGGCGAACGGGTTCTTCCTCACTTCCGCGCCTCCTCTCGCGCCGCATCGATCTGCGCGTGATTGGCCTCGGCCCAGCGGTCGACCGCGATCAGCGTCCTGCTCAGCGACAGCCCCAGGGGGCTCAGCCTGTATTCGACGTGCGGCGGCACGGTCTGGTGGTCTTCGCGCAGCACCAGCCCGTTGAGCTCCAGGTCGCGCAGCGTCTGCGTGAGCATCTTCTGCGAGATGCCGCCCACCTTGCGCAGCAGCTCGTTGTTGCGCTGCGGCTTGCCGCGCAAGAGCGGAATGAGCAGCAGCGCCCACTTGTTGGCGATGAGCTCCAGCACGCGGCGCGAGGGACAGTCCGCGCTCCACACATCGGCGGGAGCCGGCTCGGCCTCTGCCACATCCAAGGTCTTCTGCGACGGCATCTTTGAATTTCCCATGGTTACCAGAAGGTGCGTACTTGTTGATCGGTGCCCGGGCCGGAATTATCCGGTTCCTCTTTTCCGCAACGAACGACATCGAAGGAGTTTTTTCATGGGTTGGATATTTCTGCTGGCGGCCGGACTGGTCGAGATCGCGATGGCCGCCGCGCTCAAGCAGTCGGAAGACTGGTCGCGGCTCGTGCCGTCGGTGATCGGCGTGCTGACCGCGCTGCTCAGCATCTACCTGCTGGCCCGGGCGCTGCGCTACCTGCCGCTGGGCCCGGCCTACGCGATCTGGACCGGCATCGGCTCGGTGGGCGTGGTGCTGATGGGCGTGTTCTTCTTCGGCGAAGCGCTCTCGGCGGTGCGCCTGGCATGCATCGCCATGGTGATCGGCGGCACCGTGGGCCTGCGCCTGGTCAACGCCTGATGCGTAAAGGAAACAGAATCGTGACCACACGCATCCTGCATATCGAGGCATCGCCTTCCGGCGAACGTTCGCGCTCCACCGACACGGCTCGCCACTTCCTGCAACGGCATCGCGAACTTCATCCCGAGGTGGAGATCGAGACGCTGTGCCTCTGGGACATGGAGCTTCCCGCGTTCGACGCGACGATGATCGAAGCCAAGTTCGCCGTGCTGCGTTCCACCAGCGCCACCGAGGAACAGAAGCGCCGCTGGCAAGGCGCCGTGCAACTGGCACGCGCCTTCAATGCAGCCGACAAGTACGTCTTCAGTCTGCCGATGTGGAATTTCGGCATTCCTTACATACTGAAGCACTACATCGATATCGTTACCTTGCCAGGCGAAAACTGGCTCTGGACGCCACAGGAAGGCTATAGCGGCCTGCTGCACGGCAAGCGCGCGGCGCTCGTCTATTCGAGTGCCGGGGACTATCCCGTGGGCGTGCCGTCGCACGATAAGGATTTCCAGAAACCATACATGCGCACCTGGCTCGGCTTCCTCGGAATCGACCACGTTGTCGAGCTGACGGCGGCACCAACGCTTGCCTCACCGGAGGCCGTCGCGGCCTCCCTGGCCCGGGCACGAAATGAAGCCGAAAGGCTTGCAGAGCGCTTCTGATGGGGTCCTGGCCTTTAACCATGTCGGGAATGGGCTGATTTTCAAGGGACTTCAAATCGACACGCGGTCGCGGCAATATCCGCATCCCCCGATTCTTGTGTCACCTGATCTGACCTGAGGACTAAGGAGCTTTCCATGTTCGCTACCGCAGAGCGCACCATCAAGACCCCCGGCCCCGACCACCCGATCACCATCACACCCAATCCGCTGCGCGTGGTGGTGTCGGTCGACGGCCGCGTCATTGCCGATACGCGCGAGGCACTGACCGTGCGCGAGGCGCATTTCGGTACGGTGCACTACTTCCCTCGCAAAGACGTGAAGATGTCGCTGCTGGAACGCACCAGGCATGCGACCTACTGCCCGTACAAGGGCGAGTGCAACTACTACAGCATCCCCGCCGGCGGCGAGCGCTCGGTGAATGCGGTGTGGACCTACGAGTCGCCGTACGACTCGGTCTCGCAACTCAAGGACTACGTGGCCTTCTATCCCGATCGCGTCGGGCCTATCGAAGAGCGCGTCTACTGAAGGCTGCGCGCACCAGATTCACAGCCGGATACACGAACAAACGAGCAAACAAAAAGCCGGGCCCTGCTTTCGCGGGGCCCGGCTTTTTTTGCTTTCGCGCTTTTCGCGCTACCGACGATTACAGCGGCAGTGCATCGCCGCGCGCTGCCGCACGGGCAGCGGCACGCACGGTGGAGCGATCGACGCCGCTGGCCAGGACCGGAGCGACACGCGAGGTCACGCCTTCGGCATACGGGTTCTCGCTGTGGGCGGCGGCCACGGCTTCGGCGCGGACGGCGGCGCGGCTGGTGGTGGAAGCGATCAGCTGCACGGGGCCCTGGTTGGCGCCGTCTGCATACGGATTGCCGCTGCGTGCGGCAACCACGGCCTGGCTGGCAACGTCGGCACGGCTTGCGGCCGAGGTCAGTTGATGCACGCCGTCATAGCTTTCGGCATGGGCGGCACCGGCGGCGGCCAGCAGAGCAACGGCGATGGCGGAGAGGAGCTTCGAGGCGGTCATTTGGATTTCCTTCAATTCAGTTCTTTGCATACGGGATGGTTTCGAACCGGTCTTGGGTGGGGCACCGTCCCTTTCGGGGGCGGCCACCTCGCTCGGGGCCTGTTCATCCAGACTGGCTTGTTTGTTTTCGGCTGGTCTGTGGAATGAATTGTGAGCCGCCGAATAGGTAAAAACCCGCAGCAAAAAGAACCGCGGCGTTCATGCGATGGAAACAATCGCAGCGCCGCAGCGGGCGTGCCCCCTCAGCCCCAGGTCAGCGGATCGAGGCGCAGGTAGAACTCGAGCCGCCCGTCATCGGGCTCGCCGATCTCCAGGGTGTCGAACAGGCTTCTGCGAGCAGCAAGCTCGTCGTCCGGGCCGCGCCAGCTGTCGCGTGCATTCGCGAGAAAGAGCGACAGGTCGACGTACCGGTCGGCGGTGCCGAGCCGGCCCAGGTCGATCAGCCCGGTGCAGCGAAGCGTCTGCGGATCGACCATGAAGTTCGGCATGCACGCATCGCCGTGGCACACCACGCGGTCGCGTGCCTCCTGCGCCAGGCGCTGCGGCAATTGCACGCGCAGGGCATCGAGAAGCAGCGGCGGTGGAATGTCCTGCTGATCCGGGTCCAGGAACTCCTTGTTGACCGCATCGCGCGCGACCACGTCCGCGGCGCGATCGAACATCGTCGAGAGAGCGCGTGCGAACGGGCAATCCGCCGCAGGAACTTCGTGTAGCAGCCTGAGCCGCCGCGCCATCGAAGGCCACGCCTGCAGCAGCTTTTCAGCGGAAAGTTCGCTCGCGGGCACGCCGGGAACGGCACTCGTCACCAGGCAGGCACCCGCTGGCGATGCACGCCAGTCGAGCACTTTCGCGGACCCCAGATCGAAAGGCGCCAGCCATTCGGTGCGAAGCCGTTCGCCGGCCAGCGACTCCACGCCGCCGGCACTTCCGACCGACACCTTGGCGAATGCCGAGCCATCGCTGCGGCGATAGACGCTGTCTTCCGACTCGCCGAGATTCACTGCGAGCCATTCGATGCCTGCTGGCGGAGCGGGAAGAAGGTGCCGGGGGTCCAGGTGCATGTGAAGACAGGTGCGGGTGTGTTGCCAGGTTGCTCCTGGGAATCTATCCAATCCCGACCGCCACGCCCTCAATGCCCCTATCTATCGACCAGCCTGCGCCACGCTCACCACGCCCTTCATCCCCGCGTCGTAGTGCCCCGGCTGCAGGCATCCGAAATCGACCTTCCCGGCTTTCGTGAACTGCCAGACGACTTCACCGGTCTTGCCCGGCGCCAGCGTCACCATGTTCGGCTCGGCGTGCTCCATCTCCGGGTTCTTCATCATCGCGGCGTAGTGCGACTTCAGCTCCTGCGCGGTGCCCAGCACCAGCTCGTGCTTCAGCTTGCCCGAGTTCCTGACCACGAAGCGCACGGTCTCGCCCTGCTTGACGCTGATGTCGGCGGGCGTGAAGCGCATGCCGTCCGTCATGTCGACCTCGACCGTGCGGGTCGCCTTGGCGGCCACGCCGGGCTTGCCGATGGCGTCGTTGTGCGCACCAGAGGCCGACGCGCCGGAGGCGAACACGGCGAGCAGCGTTGCGAAGGCGGAGGTGGCGAGGAATGCGTATTTCATGATGCGATGCTCCTTGAGATGGATGAGGAATGAAGAAGAAAGCAGACAGACCGACACCGCCGGATTCTGGAAAGCCCGCCCGGCCACCGCCTTTCACGCGGATTACAAGGGCGTAATCCACATGCCCGCCCGTAAGATGGCGCGCTCCGTCCCGGAGCGAAGAAGAAAAAGATGTCCCACCCCATCTACCTTTCCAGCTCGAACCTGCCGCGCATGCCCGAAGGCAGCCGCAACGAATGGCGCGGCTTCTTCGGCCACGGTGCAGAGCTGGAAGCCAATGCCTTCTTTCCGCTGTTCTGGCGCGCGCTCTTCAGCGAAGGCGACATCCGCCACGCACGCTTCATCGACTCGTACGACGTCGACGACGAAGACAGCACCATCGAACGCGAGGAGTGCCTGGAAGACTTCGGCGCCGAAGCCACCTACCCGTATCTCGTCACCGACAAGGCCACCGCGCTCGCACGGCTCGCAGCGCGGCGCGAAGCCGTCGTCGCAGCCATCGGCGAGGGCTACCGGCCGCTCTACGAAGGCTTCGAGGCCTGGACCGCACAAGGCTTCGCGAGCCACATCCTGCTGCGAACCGAAGGGCTGCCCGATGCCGCCGATGCCGAGCCGTGGCTTCGCGCCGAATTGACCCTCATCGACCGGCTGGGCGACAGCAGCGCCCTCGCCAACCTCATGTCCGATCTCTCGCGCCACGACGCCGACCCGGTCTGGCTGCTGGCTGGCGTCGGCGCATCGCCGGATGGCCCGTGGCCCCCACCGGAATTGAGAGCCCTCTTTCCCGATCCGAGGCAACGAAAGCCGCGAAAAGAAGGAGCGGCGTCCCGGCCCGTGGAACACAGGAGCAAGCCCAGGAGTTGGATCGATCCCGTGCTCGAATGGATGGCCGTCGTTCTGTCCGCCGGCGCGGGGCTGGGCACCTATGCGTTCACGCGGTCGATCTGGCTGACCCTGCTCGTGTTTCTCTGCGCGGCCGTCGCGCTGGGCTTCGGCGTCGCGAAGCTGCGCGGATCGAGGTCCTGATGAAGGCAAGGGAAACTATCGGGACCGGCCGCGGTCCCAGCCTGCACAAGGAGCCTTCCGACACCATGCGCACATTCGCCGCGAGCGCCCTCTTCTGTCTTGTCGCCCTCATGCACGCCGGCGGCGCATCGGCCCAGTCGCTGAGCTGCGGCGGATCGCTCTCCGGCGTGGGCGATTCCAAGTTCTCCGTGGTGCAGAAATGCGGCGAGCCGATGTCCAAGGAGTTCGTCTGCGTGCCCCGCCCGCAGGTGGCCTGGGTGCCTTCTCCCTACCCGGGCGGCCCGGCGCAGCAGGTGGTGACGCAGGCATGCGTGCCGATGGAAGACTGGGTGTATCACCGCGGCCAGGGCAACTTCCTCGGCATCGTGAGGTTCTACAACGGCGCGGTCGAATCGGTGCGCGACGGCGAGAAGATGCGATAGATGAACATCAAGATCAGAAACGAAGCAGCATCCGACGCTACGGCCATCGAGGCCGTGACAGTCGCGGCCTTTCTCGAGGCCGAGCATTCGAGCCACACGGAGCAATTCATCGTCACCGCCTTGCGGCGCGCCGGCCAGCTTTCAGTCTCGCTCGTTGCGGAGGATGCCAGCGGGCTCGTCGTCGGCCACGTCGCAATCTCGCCGGTGCGCATTTCCGACGGCTCGGCCGACTGGTACGGGCTCGGCCCGGTTTCGGTCACACCCGGGCATCAGGGACAGGGCATCGGCACGCAGCTCGTGAACAAGGCGCTGACCGCATTGCGCGAGTTGGGCGCAGCGGGTTGCGTGGTGCTTGGCGACCCTGCCTACTACGGCCGCTTCGGCTTCGCGGCCACGCCGGGGCTGATCTACCCCGGTGTGCCGCCGCAATACTTCCAGGCACTGCTCCTGGCCGGCGCGATGCCCTCGGGCACCGTCTCGTATCACGCGGCCTTCGAGGCGACTGCCTGAACGAACGCGGCGCCGCTCAGGGCGGCAGCACCAGCGGCCCGCAGTTCTCCTCGGTCACGAACACCGACACCAGCCTGGCCGGCTTCACCGGATCGGGGTTCTCCGCGAACAGATGCAGCGCGCGCGGTGGCTCGAAGAATGTCTCGCCCACCTTGTAGTCGCCCACCGGGCCACCAGCCAACTGCGAACGCACCGTGCCTTCGAGAATGATCGCCGTCACCGAGCCCGGATGCCGGTGCGCTGGCGAATAGGCCATCGGCGGAAAGTCGACGATGGCGGTGGTCACCGACTTGCCGGGCACATGGGGCAGCGCCTCGCAAGAAATCACCTTGACCGAGGTACGAGGCCGCGCGGCGGCGGCAGAGCCCTCGGGCGCGGGCGCCGACGAGAACATCGGCCGGCTCACGGTGCTGCAGATATCGTCGATGAGCTGCACCGTCGATTGTTTGCTCGCATGCGGCAGCAAGGCCCAGCCCGCCGCCGCGATCGCGAGCACGGTGAAGCCGATGCCCGCGCGACGCTGCATGAAGATCGGCTGCGCGTTCACGGCGTTGCTCCCGACCGCGCATCGGCCCGCCATCCCAGCACCTGCTTCGCCTTCTCGCTGCTGGATTCGGCGCCGTCTTCCGCGATATTGAAGATGCCCCCCGGGGAACGCTGCAGCGCCAGCAGGGCAGCCCGCGCGGCGGCCTCCACATGCAGCGGGCTCGTGCCCCTGGGCGTTTCGCTCGAGGTGTTGGGCCCGTGGAGCTGCCCGTAGCGCAGCACGGTGGCCGTCATGCCCTGCGCGCCCATCACGCTTTGCTCCAGCGCAACCACACCGTCCACGCTGACGCGGCGCGCGCCTTCGGCCTCGATGTCCAGGGGCTGCGCTTCGGTGTAAGGCTTCGGCCCCGGCGCGTAGGCCCACGCAATGCTCTGCGCCACCAGCCGCTTCGCACCCGCCGCCTGCGCCGCGGCCACGAGGTTGCGCGTGCCCTCGGTGCGCACCCGCGCGTTGAGCACCGCGGCCTCGGCCATGCGGGCCGGGTCCAGATCCTTGGGCAGGTCGGTGAGCTGGTGGATCACGCCCCATGGCGCGATGCGCACCAGCGCTTCGCGCAGGGCCGCCGCGTCGAACACGTCGACGACCACCGGATGCACGCCCATCGCCTCCAGCGCATCCGCACGCTCGGCCCGGCGCGTGCTGCCATGCACGGTGTAGCCCGCGCCGATCAGCATCGGAACCAGCGCGACACCGACCGCACCGGTGGCGCCCGCCAAAAATACCTTCTCGCTCATTGCATTCTTCCTTCCAGGCTGTTCATGGGGACGAGCTTAGGTCTACGATGACCCATCCAAAAGAGCCAAGAATCGTCAGAATGACCAGGCCATGATGTCCAAGCCACAGCACTCGCCAAGCGTCCCCGAGATCGACCGGGCGAAGAAGACGCCGCTGTTCCGCCAGGTCTACGAGCGCTATCGCAGTGCCATCGAGCAAGGCGCACTGCGCCCCGGCGACCGCGTCGCCTCGGCGCGCAGCCTCGCGGCCGAGCTCGGCGTGGCGCGCGGCACCATCGAGGCGGCCTACAACCAGCTGGTGGGCGAAGGCTATTTCTCGTCGCACGGACAGGCGGGCACCGTGGTGTCGCCGTCGCTGCCGACGCATCGGGCGGTGCGACGCGAGCCACCCCGTCGCGCCGGTGCTCCACTGAGTGGAGACCCCCTCAAGCAACCAGGCGAGCCGCCGCTCATGCAGCTGGGCATCCCGGCGCTCGATGCGTTTCCGCGCAAGCTGTGGTCGCGCCTCGCCGCGCGCCGCGCACGGGCGATGAACGCGGCCGACATGTTCTACGGCGACCCTTGCGGCCATGCGCCGCTGCGCGAGGCGATCGCGGCCTACCTGCTGGTGTCGCGCGGCGTCTCGTGCCATGCCTCGCAGGTGCTGGTGACGGGCGGCTATCGCGCGTCGCTCGCGCTCGTCGCGCGCACGCTGCTGAAGAAGGACGACCGCGTGTGGATCGAGGACCCCGGGTTTCCGTCGACGCAGGAGGTGCTGCGCGCCGCCGGCCATCGCGCGGTACCGGTGCCCGTGGACGAGGACGGCCTTGTCGTCGCCCGCGGCCTGCGCAAGGCGCCGCAAGCCCGCATGGCCGTCGTGACGCCTTCGCACCAGGCGCCGCTGGGCGTGTCGATGACGCTCGCGCGGCGGCTGCAGCTGCTCGACTGGGCCTCGAAGGCGAACGCCTGGGTCGTCGAGGACGACTACGACGGCGAGTACCGCTATGCCGGCGCGCCGCTGCCCGCGCTCAAGAGCCTCGACGGCCACGATCGCGTGCTGTACGCCGGCAGCTTCTCGAAGGTGCTCTTTCCGGGACTGGCGCTGGGCTACCTGGTGGTTCCCGAATCGCTGTGCGCGCGCTTCGAGGAAGCGGCGCGCACCTGGTCGAACGGCAGCCCGCAGAGCACGCAGGCCGTGGTGGCCGACTTCATGCGCGAAGGCCACTTCCCACGCCACCTGAAGAAGATGCGCCTGCTCTACGCACGCCGGCGCGCAATGCTCGTGGCGGCGCTGCAGAAGGCTTTCGGCGACGCGGTGCGCATCGACCTGCGCAGCGGCGGCATGCACCTCATCGCGCGCTTCGACGGGCGCGAAGAAGACGACGTGACGCTGGCCCGCCGCGCGCAGCAGGCCGGGCTCAACTGCCAGCCGCTGTCGGCACGCGGTGTCTCGGCACCCGGCGCGCAAGGGCTGCTGATGGGCTTCACCAACATCGCCACCGCCGCCGAAGCCGGCCGGCTGGCGGCAAGGCTGCGAACGGCGCTGGGTTGACCGGCTCGCTTCAGGCCGCGTCGTCGTCGCCGGCCGCAGCGCTGCGGTCCTTGATGCGCGTGACCTGCGACAGCACCGCGTCTTCCGCAGTCATGTCCGGCCTCTGTCCCTTGTAGACCGGCTGTTCGAACTTGCCGCCGGCGTAGCGATAGAGATAGCGCACTTCCACCAGCGTGCCCACTGCCGGCAACGCCTCGTTGGGCGGCACCGTCACGTTGCCCAGGTCGATCATCGCGCCCGCATCGTCGCGCAGCCCCACGGCCACCGAACGCTGGGCGTTGACCCGGATGACTTCGCAGGTCGCGCTCTGGTTGAACTTGAACTTCAGGCTGCTCGTGCTGCGGCCCGCGGCGAAAGGCGCGTCGAGCGCCTTGAGCACATAGCCCTCGCCATGCGCAGCCAGCAGTTCTGCAGCGCGACGGCGCTTGCCTTCGGCGGTGAGTTCCAGTTCGAGCAGGGTGATCCACGGCACCGACAGCGCAACGGTGCGCAGGTGACCGAAGCGGTCGATGAAGGGCGCGCCGCGCAGGTCCTCGCCGTGAAGCTCGAGCAGGTCGAAGGCCATGAAGGCATCGCCCACGTGCTCGCCGGCGATCACGGTGCGACCGGCCTTCGCGGCGGCGGAGCCGACCCATGCCTGCGGAATGTCGACGAAGAGCCCGCGCCGGTTGGTGCCGCGCACCGCCTCGCCTTCGATCAGCAGGATGCGGTTCTCTCCATCGGCTTTTTCCTGCAGGCCCCAGCCGGGGTCGTCGAAGTAGCGCGCAGCCTGCTCCTCGAGGATCAGCGTGGGCAATTGCGGCAGCTCCCCGCTCACGCGGCCGGCGAGGTCGGTGGAGGTGTAGAGCGCGCCCGACTGGTCGGGCGTGTAGCCCTTGGATGTCTTTTCCTTGACGACCTTGTCGTAGATCTTCAGCGCGGCCTCGTAGGCGACCGGGCTGCTGGTCTTGGTGCCTGTGGAAAGCGTGCCGCCGCGGCGGCCGTTGCCGTAGTCGACAACCCAGCCGTCGTCCTTCGGGCGCAGGTGCACCTGGTAGACCTTGTCCGAACCTCCGCCCGTGAAGTAGAGAAAGCTCGACTGCGGAACCTGCTGGGTATTCGACATCTGGAGAATCGCTGGGTGGTTGCCGGAGCGCGCATGCTACACAGCCGTGCCGCCGCAAACGCCCGCTAAGATGCGCGGCGACACAAGAAAGCAGCACAAGCACCAACCGAAGGCAGGGGAGGCCTCCGCGTGAAGCGCATTCGCTCAGAGAAATTGATCCGCACGAAGCCCGGCGCGGCAGGCGCCGCCGGCTTCAGCACCGTGGAACTGTTCGCCCTGCCGGAAGCTCCCGGCCACGTGGTGCATGTGAGCACCAGCCGCGACGGGCTGCAGTGGAAGGAAACGGTCTACACCCCGTCGCCGCTGCCGTTCGAGCCCGCCAACGCCGCCTTCGAGCGCGCCGTGGCGGCGCAGATCGCCCAGGGCTATGTGCTCGAAGGCTCGGCCGCTGCGGCACCGGCGGCAACCACGGCCGCCACTACTGCCATCGCGCATCCCGGCGATGCGGTGCTGCTGGCCGCCATCCAGCCCGACGCATGGCGCCTGCTTCCCCCCGTGCGCCGCAGCCGCGTGGTGTGGCGCATCGGCGAGCGCAGGCTCGCGGCGGCCGTGCCGCAGCTCATCGACCACATCGAGACCGGCGAGCCGATGCTCGACTACTGCATCGCCTGGGCCATCGGCCGCTGCGGCGACGTCGGCGCCTTCGAGGCGATGCGCGAGCTGTCGAAGCGCGGCCGCACGCCGGTCGTCACCCGCGCCGCGCGCTGGGCCGCCCTCGCCCTCTGGCCCGAGGAGCAACGCGCGGCCGAGACGGCACGCATCGTCGACGACTGGCCCGCGCCGCTGCGCCGTGCCTGGTCCGCAATGGGCGAGGTGCCTATCGCGCAGGCCATGCCCCTGCTTCGACAGCATCTGGCCGACCCCGCGCTCTGGAACGGACTGAAGTACGCCGCCTGGGTCGAGCAGCTCTTCGACCTCTCGCTGCTCGAAGGCTCCGCGGCCGGTGGGCTTGCGCATGCCTCGCTGCTCGAAATCGCGCCGACGCTGCAACTCGCGGCCGGCAGCTTCCGCGCTTGGCGGCGCCTCTACAAGGGCGCGGAGTTCGCGGGCGACTACGCCCTGCTCGGCGTGCTGCACCAGCGCCTGGAAACGCAGCGCGCGGCCTTCCGCACCGGAGGCCGCTGGGCGCAGGTCAACGGCCGCTATGTCGAGATCGCCAAGGAAATCGTGCGGCCCGACAGCCGCCTCGCCTACAGCCAGCGCACGCGCGACTACCTGCGCCGCCGCACATGGCGCAACCTGCGCAGGCTGGCACTGGCCGGCGCGGCCGACGAAGCCGACTGGCTGCGGCTCGCCATGGGCGTGCTGCTCGCGGCCGACGACACCGAAGCCGGCACCACCGGCCAGCAGCGCGAAACGCGCTGGACGCCGGAGCCGCGCAGCTGGCACACCGGCCCCTACAGCCGCTGGCTGGTGCTGATGCAGCTGCTGCACCGCCACGATTCCGAATGGGAAGCCCAGCGCGGCGGCCTGCATTGGCGCCGCAGCACGCCGCTGCCCACGCTGCGCCTGAACCGCACCGAAGCCTGGCCCGAACGCTGGGACCGCCATCCGCAGGCGCTGCTGCAGCTGATGCAGCAGGGCCGCTGCGCGGCTGTGCATGCCTTCGCCGCGCGCGCGCTGCAGGACAACAAGCCCTTCTGCGAAGCCCTGGAAACGCCCACGGTCTGGCGCCTGCTGGCCAGCACCTGGGACGACACGGCGCGCTTCGCACTCGGCATCGCGCGCCAGCGCATCACGGCGGGCGAAGCTCCCCTGCCCTGGCTACCCGCGCTGCTGGGCTCGCCTCTGGCCGAGGCGCGCACGCTGGCGCTCGAATACATCGGGCAGGACCCGGGCCTCTACAGCCAGCAGGTCGACCTGCTGCTGATGCTGCTGACCTCTGCCGATGCCGAAGTGCGCCGCGCCTCGCGTCTTCTGCTGCAGGCCGCGGCGCCGAATCCTTCGACGCTCGATGCGCTGGCCTCCGACCTGCTCGCGTGGCTCTCGGCCTGCGACGCCGCGCAGCCCCAGCTCGACGCCGTCTGCGAAAACGTGCAGTGGGCGCTGGAGGGCCTGCTGCGAACGGCGGCCGCCAAGGCGCCGCTCAACAGGATTCTTGCGCTCTTCGAGCATGCGAGCCCGGATGTCGTGCGCACCGCTGCCGAGTGGCTGCTGCTGCACCCGGCCTCGGTGCAGGGCCTGCCGGTGAGCGTGCTCACGCGGCTGCTGCAAGCTGACGACGAGCGCCTGCGCGGCGCGGGTGTGCGGCTCTTCACCTCCCTTCCCGACGAGTCGCTGGTCACACAGCCCGAACTGTTCGCCGCCTTCTGCAGCAGCCCGATGCCGGTCGTGCGCGCGGCAGTCGCGCCGCGCCTGGCACAGTTGCTGCCCTCGCACCCGGACTTCGGCGCCGCGCTGATGCCGCTGCTGCGGGACGAACTGTTCCGCGCCGAAGCCGCCGAGGGTGTGTTCGATTCGCTGCTGCAATGGCTTTGCGGCCCGATGGCGGAACACACGCGCCGCGGTGAGCCCGCCGTCACGCTGCGGCTGCTCGAAGCGCGCAGCAAGGGCGCGCAGCGCCTCGGCGCCTGGCTGCTGCCTCAGCAGGACGCACAGAGCTTCAGCGTGCTGCAGACCGCCAGTCTCGGCCTCGTCGATACGGCCGCCGCACGCGAGTGGGCCACGGAGCAACTCGCGGCAAGGCCGGAACGCACGCTCGCCGAGCTCGGCGACGCGCTGCGCATCTTCGACAGCCGCTGGGACGACGCGCGCGACTGGGCACGCCAGTGGTTCGGCGCGCAAGGCAGCGCCAGCGCCTGGACACCGGCGCTGCTCGTACGCCTGTGCGACCACAAGGACGCCGGTGCCCAGCGCCTGGGCCGCGAACTGCTCACCACGCATTTCGACGTGACCGATGTCACCACCTACATGCTGCAGCTCAGCCAGCATCCATCGCCTGGCATGCAGCTCTTCGTGACCAACTGGCTGGCTTCGGCCGCGAGCCGCAATGCAGACGTGCTCGGGCGGCTGGAGCCCTACTTCCTGAGCGTGCTCTCGCAGGCCAACCGGGGCCGGCTGGCCAAGGCCCGCGTCATGGAGTTCCTGGCCGCGCAGGCCGCGCATTCGGAAGACATCGCGCGCATCGTGGCTCGCGTGTTCGCGCGGCAGGCCGTCACAGGCGCCATCACCGAACGCGCCCAGTACGTGGCCGGGCTGCGCAGCATCCAGGCCCTCTTCCCGGACCTGGACAACCCGTTGCAGACCGCACCGGTGCGCAGCATCGCCCCGCGCCGCGCCCCTCCCTTCGTTGCCCCCTCGGGAGGGCCCGCCGCATGAGATTCCAGTACCGCTACTTCGGCCACTCGGGCGCGCAGCACACGGCGAACAGCACCGCGCTGCAGTTCGCGCCCGACACCCTGCGCGCGCCGGTGCACTTCGTCGCCGACATCAACCGCCACCTGCCGTTCCGCGAGGGCATGTCGGCGCTGCACGACGTGGTGGTGGGCGACCTGCGCTTCAAGCCGCGCGACAAGAGCGCGTACCTCGAATGGCTGGCCGGGCAGGAAGGCGAACTGCTCGCGCAATTCATGGCGCGCAGCGACGCGATCAAAGCGCAGATGGAGCCGATCAGCAAGGAGCTGGCCGAGCTGCGCAAGAGCAAGCGCGCGGTGATGCAGCCCTTCATGAGCGCGCAGCAGCGCTACTTCGACCATATCTACAAGGTCAACCGCGAGGCATGGTTCGTGCTCGACCCCGTCATCACGGTGCACCCCGACCGCGTGTTCTTCGAGTGCTTCAGCCAGGACGAGTCGAGCTACGGCATGTTCTCGTGCAGCCACGACATCTTCGACCGCGTGAGCGACCACGCCTTCGGCACCACCAACGTCGACTACTCCGAGTCGCTGTACGACGAGTTCCAGAAGATCCGCGACTACAAGACCACGCGGCTGGCCATCGACCCCGGCGGCTTCCAGGTGCAGAGCGACAACGACCCGGCCTTCCACGAGCCGAAGATCGACGTGCCCGACAGCTGGGTGCGCGGCTTCCTGCAGGTGAGCAGCGCGATGCTGCTGCCCGCGCAGCGGCTGCAGCTGCATCCGATGGACATCCACAACATCTGCCTGGTGCTGCGCCGGCGCAAGGAGCGCGTGGGACCGCGCTCGCTGCGCTTCGTGCTGCGGCCGGGGCAGCCGGTGCGCATCGTGTTCGAGCCCTGGGGGCACGAGCTGGTGTGCCCGCGCTCTACGCACAGCGCCACCTCCGACATCGACATCCGCGTGTGGGGCCGGCGCCGGCTGCTGCAGCTCGAACGCCTCGTGCCAGTGGCCCAGGGCTTCACGGTGCACCTGCTGGGCACCGGCATGCCCAGCTTCTGGGTGGCGCAGCTGCCCGACATGGAGTTCACGCTCGGCCTCTCCGGCTGGACCGCCAACGACTGGTCGCGCAACGGCCACTTCGAGCTGCTGCAGCCGCGCCAGACGGTCGACCAGGACAGCCTGCTGCGCGTATTCGCGGCACTGGGCGAGCGCTGGCGCGCCACCACCGACGAGCTGGCAGCAGCCACGGGCCTTTCGACGCTCACGGTCGATGCGGCGCTCGGCGGCTACGTGCAGGCCGGGCGCGTGGTGTACGACATCGCGCACGGCGTGTGGCGGCTGCGCGAGCTCAGCCGCGAGCCACTGCCGATGGACAAGCTGCGCTACGCCAGCCCCGAGGAAGAAGCCGCCGCCGAGTTGGTGCGCTCACGCCGCATCGCCAATGTGAAGACGCAGGCGCGCTCCGACGGCGGCGTCTCGATCAGCGGCAAGTGCAAGGGCTCTGCCGGCCAGCGCGAGTACTTCACGAACCTCCAGCTCGACGCCGACCAGCGCGTGGCCTCGGGCGAATGCCAGTGCAGCCACTTCGTGCGCCACCGCATGACCAAGGGCCCGTGCGAGCACATGCTCGCGCTGCGCCTCTCGGCCACGCCTGCAGTGACGGCGATGACGGAAAAGACAACAAAGACGACCGATCAGGAAAGGACCACCGCCCACATCGGCTGATACACTGCTTTTTGCGAACGGAGCGGGAAGGCTCTTGCAGTCCGGTCGGCGTATCGCCGCCCTCGCATACAGCACTTCCCAAGCGTCACTGGACGTCTCTTCACTGTGCCGGATGGCCATGGTGACGCGACAACAGTGCGGCTTCCTCGAAGCTCATCGGCGTCACCATGGCCATCCGGCGTCGAGTGGAGCCCTCCAGTCCCGAGGCTCTTCGACGAGATTCCCGCTTCGTTCGCAATCTTTCTCTTCAAGCAGTGCATCGGCCGGTGGCGCAGCGCCATGACCATGCAGTCTCCCGCCTCTTCTTCATCTTCCATTCCCGACTCCGCGCTCACCCGCGAGGAGCTGTACGAGCGCATCCGCAAGAGTTCCAAGCAGGAAGTCGTCCTCGAGGAAATGCAGCGCCTGGGCTTCTGGCCGCGCAACACGGCGCAGCCGACGGTCGAGGAACAGCTGATCCGCCGCGAAGGCGAGCTGCAGACGGCCCTCACGAAGCTCGGCGACGAGCTGCGCGGCATCGAGGACCGCGACCGGGCCCTGAAGACGATGCGCAAGGAGCGCATGGCCCGCGCCCGCGAGCGCCGCGAGGAAACCCGTCAGCGCGCCGCACAGGGTCGCCATGCGCGCGCCGTGGCATGGCACGAGCGGCGCCAGCGCGAGCTGCTCTACGTGGGCGACGGCGTCTCGGGCGGCCTGAACGACGCGCACAGCGACAGCCAGGCGCTGGCCCGCAACGCCCTGCCCGCGCTGGACCACGCGAGCGATCTTGCGCAGGCCATGGGCATCGGGCTGGGCGAGCTGCGCTTTCTCGCCTGGCATCGCGAGGTGTCGAGCGTGAGCCACTACCAGCGCTTCACCATGCCGAAGAAAAGCGGCGGCGAGCGCCACATCTCGGCGCCCATGCCGCGGCTGAAGCGCGCGCAGTACTGGGTGCTCGACAACATCCTCGCGAAGATGCCGGTGCACGAGGCCGCGCACGGCTTCATGCCGGGCCGTTCGATCCTCACCAATGCCGCGCCGCACGTGGGCCGCGACGTGGTCATCAACCTCGACCTGAAGGATTTCTTTCCCTCCATCGGCATGCGCCGCGTGCGGGGCGTGTTCCGCCAGCTCGGGTACTCGTCGCAGGTGGCGAGCCTGCTGGCGCTGGTGTGCACCGAGGCGCCGACCGACGAGGTGCAGCTCGACGGCAGCCGCTACTTCGTCGCGCGCGGCGAGCGCGTGCTGCCGCAGGGCGCGCCCACCAGTCCGATGATCACCAACCTGCTGTGCCGCAGGCTCGACGCACGACTGGCCGCGAGCGCGGCGAAGCTGGGCTTTCGCTACACGCGCTACGCAGACGACCTGACTTTCTCGGCCGGCCCGGAGCACAGCCGCGACACGGCCAAGCTGCTCTGGCGCGCGAAGCAGATCGTGGCCAGCGAAGGCCTCACCGTGCATCCCGACAAGCAGCAGGTGATGCGGAAGCACCGCCAGCAGCATGTGACGGGCATCGTCGTCAACGACAAGCTCTCGGTCGACCGCGACACCGTGCGGCGCTTCCGCGCGGTGCTGCACCAGGCCGAGCGCAACGGGCCGCAGGGCCTGCAGTGGAACGGCAACAGCGACGTGATCGGCGCGCTGCGCGGCTATGCGAACTTCATCGCGATGACTGACGCGGCGCGCGGCGAACCGTATCTGAAGCGTGTTCGCGAACTGGCGGCGAAGCATGAAGGCCGCGGTGTTTCGACAACGACGGCAACGACGCCACAGCCCCCGAAGCGCAAGCTTGCCGAGGGCGAATTCCGCAAGCAGTCCGCCGCGGGCAAGGCGCCATGGCCCGAATGGTGGCAACCGGTGCAGGCGGCCGCGCCCGTGCTGGAAAAAACCGCCGAGCAGATCGCGGAAGAGAAGAAGGCTCTGCGCGAAGCGGCACGTCCGCAGCAGGCTGCCACGGCCGGCTCCACACAGTCGGCGGCGCGCGCGCCCGCCACGGCGCAGCCGGCATCCGGGCAAGCCGCCACGCCGAGCGCGAAGCAGACACTGGGCGCCCTCTCGCAGATCGGCTGGATCGCCAGCATGATGCTGCAGGCGCTCTACGTCGTCAGCGTCTTCCTCTCGGGAACCAGCCCGCTGATCTGGCTGTTGACGGGGGGCGTCGTCATCGGCAACTTCGTGCAGCGCAAGTCCGGCTGGCTGCGCTTCATCGTGGCCATCTTCATTTCGTCGGCGCTGGCGTCCCTTGTCCACAGCATGAAGAACTGAGGCGGCATGTTCAGGGCCGACGCACCGATCGCACTGCGCCGGCTCTCGCGGTCCGACTTCGCGATGCTCGCGCGGTGGCTCGCCGAGCCGCACGTGGCGCGCTGGTGGAACCACGAGACGACGCCGGAAGCCATCGAGCACGACTTCGGTCCGTCGGTGGACGGAAGCGACACGGCCGAGATCTACATCGCCTCCATCGATGGCCGCGACTTCGGCCTCGTGCAGCGCTACACCTTCGAGGACAACCCCGGCTATCTCGACGAGCTCTCGCCGCTGCTGGAAGTGCCGGGCGAAGCGCTGAGCATCGACTACTTCGTCGGCGAGCCCGATGCGGTACGCCAAGGCCTGGGCGCAGCGATGATCCGCACGCTCGTCGACGCCACATGGCACGACTACCCTGCCGCGCCCTGCATCGTGGTGCCGGTGTCGGCCGGCAACACCGCCTCCTGGCGCGTGCTGGAACGCGCGGGCTTCGCGCGCGTGGCCGAAGGGCCGCTCACGCCGGACAACCCGATCCACGGAACGGCGCACTTCGTCTATCGCATCGAGCGCCCTCGTACTGCGAAGTGAACCGGCGCATGCGCCGAAACAACACGGCACTTCACAGCGCGCGGCAAGGCCGCTACATTCACCGATCCCGCAACCACGCAGAAAGAGGAGGTGCAAGATGGTAGTCATTGCAATTCATGCCCCCACCCACATGCGGTTTGCCGGGCCTCATCTGAACAGCTGATCGTTCACGCGTTCATCGCGTAACCAGTCTGCCCCGCACGGCCTCCCGGCCGTCGCGACGCCCCCAAAGCCGCCCCGATTCAAACGCCGCCGTTGGCACGCTCGTGCCTGCGGCGTCCCGTTCATCCGTCGAAGAATCAAGGCTTGCAACCATGCTTGAAGAACGTGCCGCATCCGCGCGGCATCCCGTGACCATTGTTTTCGATCCCCAGCGCGCGAGCGAATCCGACTGGGGCAACTTCCTCGCCTACTGGCGCCTGCGCGCCGAAGAGGACTCTCCGGGCGACCCGATCACGCCCGACGCCGATACCCGGCACAACGTGCAGCGACCCAACCCGCTGTATGTCTTTCACCGCGTGCTGGCCGTCGGCGCGCATGGCGAATTCATCGGCAGCCTGAGCGCGAGCTTCCGCCGCGAAGGCACGCCCGGGCACGAAGACTTCGCGCCGTTCCTCGAAGCCTGGGGCGGCGTGCTGCGTCCACACCGGCGCCGCGGCGTGGCCAGCGCGCTGCTTCGCGCCTTGCTGGCGCTGATGGAAGCCCGGGGCAAGTCGGTCGCAACCATCAAGGCCCACCAGCCCGAAGGCCACGCCTTCCTGCGCGCCATCGGCGCCACCGAGAAGCACCGCAGCGTCGAGAACCGCATGGCCTTCGCGGATCTCGACTGGCAGGCCCTCGCCCGCTGGCGCGCCGAAGGCTTCGCGCCTGCCCACGGCCTGCGCGCCGAGGTGCACGCCGGCCGCGTGCCCTTCGAGCGGCTCGCGACGCTGATGGAGCCGCTGTCGGTGCTGCTGAACGACGCACCCACCACGAACCTCGAGCGGCCGCCGATGCGATTCGAGCTGGAAGACTTCCCGCCCTGGTACGCCGACATGGACCGCCGCGGCGGCGAGCACTTCCTCGTGCTGCTGCTCGATGGCGACGAGGTGGTCGCGGTATGCGACGCCAGCTGGAACCGGCACTTTCCCGACCGCATGCAACAGCGGCTCACTGCCGTCGCGCGCCGGTGGCGGGGCAAGGGCCTGGCCAAGGGCGTGAAGGCGGCCATGATGCAGCTCGTGCGCGAGCGGCATCCCGAGGTCGCGATGGCAGTCACCAGCAACGCCGAAGTCAACGCGGCCATGCTGGCCATCAATCACCGGCTCGGCTACGCGGTGCACAGGCACGACGGGCTCTACCAGATCGGCACGGAGAACCTGCGGGCCTACCTCTCGTCCCGCCCCGCCGTTGCCGGGGAGGACCGCCCATGAAGGCCCCGCAACGACTCCAGGCGCTGGTCGACGAAGGGCTGATCGACTCCGTAGTCCGCCAGCTCATGAGCGGCAAGGAGGCCATGGTCTACGTCGTGCGCTGCGGCGACGAGACGCGCTGCGCCAAGGTCTACAAGGAGGCCAACAAGCGCAGCTTCCGGCAGGCCGTCGACTACACCGAGAACCGGCGCGTCAAGAACAGCCGCGAGGCGCGCGCCATGGCCAAGGGCACGCGCTTCGGACGCAAGGTGACCGAGGCCATCTGGCAGAGCGCCGAGGTCGATGCGCTCTACCGCCTGGCCGCCGCGGGCGTTCGCGTGCCCGCGCCGCACAACTTCCTCGAGGGCGTGCTGCTCATGGACCTGGTGACCGACGCCCACGGCGATGCCGCCCCGCGCATCGGCGACGTGGCCTTCTCGCCCCGCGACGCGTTGCGCCACCACGCCAGCCTGCTGAGGGAGGTGGTGCGCATGCTCTGCGCCGGCGTCGTGCACGGCGATCTCTCGGAGTTCAACGTGCTGCTGGCCGAGGACGGGCCGGTGATCATCGACCTGCCGCAGGCGGTCGATGCGGCTGGCAACAACCACGCGCAGCGCATGCTGCTGCGCGACGTGGCCAACCTGCGCGGCTTCTTCGGCCGCTTCGCACCCGAACTGCTGCGCACCAGCTACGGCGAAGAAATCTGGCACCTCTACGAACGCGGCCAGCTGCGCCCGGAGACGGAATTGACCGGAGCCTTCACGCACGAGACCGGCCCGGTCGACCTGCGGGCCGTGCTGCGCGAGGTGCACGACGCTCGCGCGGAAGAAGAAACGGCCCGACGCCTTCGCCCGCGGACGCCGCGACGACAATAGCCGTCGCGCCGACGATGCCCCTTTCGATGAATTCCTCCACCCTGCAGCCGCTCCCGCTCTCTTCCTCCATCGCCGCCCGGCAGGTCGCGAAGGCCGCCGCCTTCGTGGCCCTGGGCCTCGGCGCCGCGGCATCCCATGCCGCAGGCATCCGCCTGGAGGACGACCGCGGCACCACGGTCGAGCTGCAGGCGCCGGCAAGACGCATCGTGTCGCTGATGCCATCGCTGACCGAGACCGTCTGTGCCCTGGATGCCTGCGACCGGCTGGTGGGCATCGACCGCCACGCCAACTGGCCGGCCTCTGTGAACGGGATGCCGCAGGTGGGCGGCATCGACGACGCGAACGTGGAGCGCATCGTCGCGCTCAAGCCCGACCTGGTGCTGCTGCGCCCGCGCAGCCGCGCCGCCGAGCCACTGGAGCGCCTGGGACTGAAGGTGCTGGCGCTCGACGCCAAGACCCACGCCGACATGCGTCGCGTGATGGAAACCGTGGCACGCGCCACAGGCCGCCCCGGCGCGGGCGAGGCCTACTGGCGCAAGCTCGATGCCGGACTGGACGCGGCCCGCGCCCGCGTGCCGGCCGGCTGGCAGGGCCGACGCGTGTATTTCGAGGTGCATGGCGGCATGGCCGCGGCCAGCGAAAGCTCCTTCATCGGCGAGACGCTGGCCCGCCTCGGGCTGGGCAACGCCGTGCCCGGCACGCTCGGCCCCTTCCCGAAGATGAGCCCCGAATTCGTGGTGCGCGCCAATCCGGACGTGCTGATGGTCTCGGCCCTCGGCGAGATCTCGGCCATGGCCGCGCGGCCGGGCTGGTCGGCCATGTCGGCCATCCAGCGCGGACGCGTCTGCAGCTTCGCCTCGGCGCGCTTCGACCTGATGATGCGCCCCGGCCCCCGGCTCGACGAGGCGGCCGACGCGATCGTTGGCTGCCTCACCTCCCTCGGCGATCCGAAGCCCTGAACGGCCGGACAACGATGCGCATGTCATCCGCCGGATCGAAATGTCGTTGACACTCCAGCAAGACAACACCAAGAGCAACACGCCCGACTGCCCCTCCTCCCCTCCATGAAGCATCACAAGCGAACCTCGTCCACCCCCTTCGTCCGGGTAGGCCCCAGCGGCGTCCACGGCCTCGGCGCCTTCGCCACGCGCGACCTTCCGGCCGAAGCCTTCCTGGGCCTCTACGAAGGCCGCCGCTACACCAAGGCCGAGATCGCCACCAAGGTCTGGGACGACCAGCTCACCTACCTGTTCACGCTGTCGAATCAAGAGACCATCGACGGCGCCAAGGGAGGCAACGCCACCCGCCACCTCAATCATTCCTGCGAGCCGAACTGCGAGGCGGTGGAGGAATACGACGAGGGCGGCGAACTGGTGCTCAAGTTCCAGACGCTGGTGGCGGTGGACGCGGGCGACGAGCTCTTCATCGACTACTCGCTCACCGCGGACGACGGCTCGCCGCCGTCGAAGTACCCCTGCCATTGCGGCTCGCCGGGCTGCCGGGGGACGATGCTGGCGCCGCCCGAGGAAGCGCCGGCGGAGGAAACGCCGGCCGAGCAGCCCGCCTAGGCGCCGTCCGCCGCGAGGTAGCGCGCGTCCCAGCGCCCGGCCAGTTGCCGCGCCCGGTGCAGCGGCAACCGTGCCGCCTCGAAATCGACCACGCACACCACATCGGCCGATTCGGGCCTCTGCGGGCTTTCGCTGCTGCGGCCATCGGTCAGCAGCCACAGCCAGCGCTGCCGCGCTCCGTCGCTCTTCGCAAGAAGCTGGTCGGCGCGACGAACGCCCAGCGCGAGCGGCGTGCCGCCGCCGGCCGCAATCGGAGCGATCCAGTCGTCGTTCCAGGCACTGGCGCGGCGCGGCGGCAGGCGCAGCTCGACGACATCGCCTGCGAAACACAGCAGCGCGACATGGTCACGGCGCCGGTAGGCCTCCTGCATCAGCTCGAGCAGCAGGCCCTTGGCGCGCGCCAGGTTGCCGTCGTTGCGCATCGAGGCCGAGCAATCGAGCAGGAAGCAGTGGAGCACGCCGCTGCGTGCTTCCTGCGGGCGAAGGCGCAGATGCCCGGCACGAAGCCGGTCGGCGCCGCGCGCGGCAAAGGTGCGCGGCCAGTCGAAGGCCGTGCCCTGCTTCGCGGCGCCATGCCATGCGTCCCTTTGCGGACCCTGCCTCCGGTCGCCCTGGCGTGCGCCAGCGGGCGGTGCGGCGTGCCGGAGGCTCAGGCTTTTTTTGGGGCGGCCGCCTGTTGCGGAGAAATCAGCGGACGCAGCGGCTTCACGCGCTCGATACCGACGGGCTCGGGGGGCATGGCGCCCCAGTCCTCGTCGCTCGCGCCGTCGGAGTTGCCCGTGCTGCTGTTTCCATCCGCATTGCCGCCTACCTGGGGCATTGCAGCGGCCCGGGGCGCGGGCACGTCGGCTTCGGGCTTGCGCCGGTGCAGCAGCACGGCCTCGGCCACGCGCTGTACGTGGTCGACAGTGATGGCCGCTGCACCCTGCCAGGCCGCAAGGGCGCGGGCCGAGCGCAGCATCACGAGGTCGGCGCGCAGTCCGTCGACGGCGGCAGCGATGCACATCGCACTCACCGCCTCGTGCACCGCGTCGGGGTACGGCAGCGCGGACGCATCCGCCACGAGAGTACGTGCGCGGACCAGCGCCGACGACAGTTCGGCCTGCGCCTGCGCATGCCTGTCGCGAAAGCCCTGCGGATCGGCGTCGAAGGCCAGCCGTGCGCGCACGATGGCCTGTCGCTCGGCCGGCTCCTCGATGTTGTGCAGTTGCACGCACAAGCCGAAGCGGTCGAGCAGCTGGGGGCGCAGCGTACCCTCTTCCGGGTTCATGGTGCCCACGAGCACGAAGCGCGCGGCGTGCCGGTGCGAGATGCCGTCGCGCTCAACCACGTTGACGCCGCTGGCTGCCGCATCGAGCAGCGAATCGATGAGCGCGTCGGGCAGCAGGTTGATTTCATCGACGTAGAGCACGCCGCCGTGCGCGCGCGCCAGCAGGCCGGGCGCGAACCGGAGCTCGTGGCCCGCCATCGCCCGCCCGAGGTCGAGCGTGCCGACCAGGCTTTCGAGACTCGCGCCCAGCGGCAGCGTGACGAAGGGCGCGTCGGGCAGCAACTCGGCGAGCGCTCGCGCCGCGGTGGTCTTGGCCGTGCCGCGCGGCCCTTCGATGAGCACGCCGCCCAGGCCGGGATCGACGGCGGCCAGCAGCAGCGCCTGCCGCAGGTGCGGCTGCCCCGCGATCGCGGCGAAGGGAAAAGGCGCCGGCACGGCGGCGTCGGTGGTCGTCATCGGAGGCTTCCTTCCATCCGCTGCTCGTGGTCGAGCAGCAGGTTTTCGAGCCGGGCGCGGTAGTCGCCGGGCGATTGCCAGAGGCCGCGCTGCATGGCTTCGAGCAGGCGGCTGAGCATGTCGTGCAGCGCGCGCGGATTGTGTTCGCTCACGAAGTCGCGGGTGGCTTCGTCGAGCACGTAGGCGTCGGCCACCATGGCGTACTGGTGGTCGCCGACCACGCGCGCGGTGGCGTCGAAGCCGAACAGGTAGTCGACCGTCGCGGCCATCTCGAAAGCGCCCTTGTAGCCGTGGCGTTTCACGCCGTCGATCCACTTGGGGTTGACCACGCGCGCGCGCACGACGCGGCCGATTTCTTCCTTCAGCGTGCGCACGCGCGGCGCCTGCGGATTGCCGTGGTCGCCGTGGTACATGGCCGGCTGCCGGCCGCTCAGGTGACGCACCGCGGCGGCCATTCCGCCTTGGAACTGGTAGTAGTCGTTGGAGTCGAGCAGGTCGTGCTCGCGGCTGTCCTGGTTCTGCATGACGACGGTCATCGCGCGCAGCCGCCGCTTCAGCGCATCGGCCGCCGGCACGCCGTTGCTGCCCTGTCCGTAGGCATGGGCGCTGCCGCCGACGTAGGCCTTCGACAGATCGTCGTCGGTCTGCCAGCTGCCATGGTCGAAGAGCGGCTGCAGGCCGCTGCCGTAGCTGCCGGGCGCCGAGCCGAAGACGCGCCAGCCGGCCTGCGTGCGGGCCGCCTCGGGCGCGATGCCCTGCGCCTGCAGCGCGGTGGCTTCGCGGAGGATTCGCGCGCGGATCGGATTGCGCTCCTCGTCTTCATCCTCCTGCGCGGCCACGGCCTGCACGGCGGCGTCGAACATCTGCACGGCATTCGGAAAGGCGTCGCGGAAGAAGCCGGAGATGCGCAGCGTGACGTCGATGCGCGGACGCCCGAGCCCCACCGTCGGCAGCACCTCGAAATCGACCACGCGCTGGCTGCCCGGCGCCCACCTGGGCCGCACGCCGATGAGCGCGAAGGCCTGCGCCAGATCGTCGCCGCCGGTGCGCATGGTGGCCGTGCCCCAGACCGACAGGCCCATCGCCACCGGATAGTCGCCGTGCTCCTGCATGTGCCGCTCGACCAGTTGCGCGGCCGACTTGAGGCCCAGCATCCAGGCCGTGGGCGTCGGGATGGCGCGGGTGTCGACTGCGTAGAAATTGCGGCCGGTGGGCAGCACATCGGGGCGGCCACGCGAGGGAGAGCCGCTCGGGCCCGGCGGCACGAAGCGCCCCTGCAGTGCGCGGGAAAGCTGACGCAGCTCCTGCGCACCGCAGGCGTCGAGCGCGGGCGCGAGGCTGCGGTCGATGCGTGCCATCACGGCGGCGGCGCGCGGCAGTTCCGGCGGGCATGCGCCCTCTTCCATCAGCCGCTGCGCCAGCAGTTCCAGCCGTTCGCGCGTGTCGCCGTAGTGCCGCCATGCATCGGCGCTCACCGACTGCAGCAGCGCGGGGCGTGCGCCCTGCCATGGCCTGGCGGCGTCGATGTCCAGCGGATCGAAGCCGTCGTCCGGCAGCAGGTCCTGCGACAGCGCGCCGAGCAGCCCCGCGTTCGCTCCCGCGCCGTCGGCAGCCGGATAGCGCGCCAGCGCCAGCAGCGTGTCGCGCCGCAACCGTCCGTGCGGGGAAGCGCCGAACACATGCAGGCCGTCTCGGATCTGCGTTTCCTTCAACTCGCAGAGGTAGGCATCCACCCGCGCGAGCACGGCGTCGTCTTCATCGCCCGGCAGGCCCAGCTCCTCGACCAGGTGCTGCGCGCGCACCGCCGCGAGGATCTGCGCGCGCAGCACCTTCGCGCGGCGTGCGTCGACCAGCAGCGCGTCGTAGTACTCGTCGACCTGCCGCTCCAGGTCCTGCATCGGGCCGTGGTTCTCGGCACGCGTGAGCGGCGGCATCAGGTGATCGACGATGACCGCCTGCGTGCGCCGCTTGGCCTGCGCGCCTTCGCCCGGGTCGTTGACGATGAACGGGTACACGTTGGGCAGCGGCCCGAGGATCGCGTCGGGCCAGCAGGCCTGCGACAGCGCGATGCTCTTGCCCGGCAGCCATTCGAGGTTGCCGTGCTTGCCCACGTGCACCACGGCATCGATGGCGAAGGCCTCGCGCAGCCAGAAATAGAAGGCGAGATAGCCGTGCGGCGGAACCAGCTCTGCATCGTGGTAGCTCGCGTAGTCGGCGGCACCCGATGTGCCGAGCGCGCGCGCGGGCTGGATGCCGACGAACACGCGGCCCAGCCGCAGGCCGGCGATCATGAAGCGGCCGTTGCGCAGCATCGGGTCTTGTTCGGGCGTGCCCCAGCGCTCGTCGATGGCCGCCGCCATGCCCTCGGGCAGCTTCGCCAGGCACGCGCGGTACTCGGCCAGACCGAAGCTCTGCCACGCGGGCCGCGCAGCCCATTGCGAAGGATCGTTGGCGATGCCCTCCTGCAGCCTGCGCATCAGCGCGTCGCCATCGGCGGGCAGCGAGCCGGGCTCGCCCAGCACGTAGCCTTCGGCCGCCATCGCATGCAGGATCGCCATCACCGAGGCCGGCGTGTCCAGCCCCACGCCGCTGCCGATGCGACCTTCGCTGCCGGGGTAGTTGGCGAGGATCAGCGCGATGCGCTTCTCTTCCGTGCGCAGGCTGCGCAGCCGGCACCAGCGCCGCGCCAGCTCGGCCACGAAGGCGATGCGGTCGGGCTCGGGCTGGTAGCTGACCACCTCGGTCTGCGTGAGTTCGCAGCGGTGCGAGAGGCCCTTGAAGCTCACGGCCCGCGTGACGATGCGGCCGTCCATCTCGGGCAGCGCGATCTGCATGGCGATGTCGCGCGGGCGCAGGCCTTGGCTGTCGGCCAGCCAGTCCTCGCGGTTGCCGCCGCTCACGATCACCTGCAGCACGGGCGCGTCGCCGGCCAGTTCGACATCCTCGGCCTGCCCTAGCGCGGCGAAAGCCGTCGTGTTGAGCACGAGCTGCACGTCGTGCTCCGCGCACAACTCGCGCAGCGTGGACAGGCACAGCGGATCTTTCAGCGAATCGAGCGCGACGGGCAGCGGGTTCAGCCCCTGCGCGCTCAACGCCGCGGCCATCGCATCGAAAGCCGCCGTGTTGCCCGACAGCAGGTGCGAGCGATAGAACACCAGAGCCACCACCGGCGCGCCCGCGTGCCAGCCCGCGCGCAGGTCGTCGATGCCGGCCACGGTGTGCGCCGCGTCCATTCCGCGCGGCACGTGCAGCGCCACCTGCGGCAGGCTGCGCGGCGGCAGCGGCGCCTCGCCATGGTCGAGTCCGTGAAAGGCCACCGCGCGCAGGAACTGCATCGCGTTGCCCGCACCGCCGCCGCGCATGTACTGCCAGAGCTGGCGGCTCACCGCGCGCGACGCCGTGCCGCGTGCGAGCAGGTCTTCGTCTTCCTGAAGGTCGCCGGAGAACATCGCGAGCTGCTGGCCCTTGCGCTTCGCCAGCTTCTCGAGCTGCTGCAGCCCGTAGGCCCAGGCCGATTCGGCCCCCAGGTGGTCGACCACCACCACGCGCGCATGCTGCAGCACCTCGTCGACATACAGGTCGAGCGAGGCCGGCTGGCGCAGGTACATGAGGTTCGCCAGCCGCAGCGACGGATAGCCGGGGTCGGTGGCCGCCAGCGCGGTGCGCGCGGCGGCGAGCAGCGCGAGCGTGGTGTCGGCCGAGCTGAGCACCACGATGTCGCCCGGCGTCTGGTCGAGACGGGTGACGACGCTGTCGTCCTCGACGAAGCGTCCGGGCTGGGTGCTCAGCAGGTGCATGCGATCAGGGCGGCGTCAGGCGGCGACCGCGCTCACCTCGTCGAGCGCCTTGCGCAGCGCCGCCTCGTCGAGGTCTTCGCCGATGAACACGAGCCGCGTGCGCTGCGCCTCGTCGTCGCGCCAGCGGCGGTCGAAGTGATGGTCGAAGCGGCGGCCCACGCCCTGCACCAGCAGGCGCATCGGCTTGCCCGGAACGGCGACGAAACCCTTCACGCGGTAGATGGTGTGCTGCTCGACCAGTTTGCCGAGCACGGCGAGCAGGCCGTCGCGGTCCACGGGCGGCAGCTCGATCACGAGCGAGTCGAACTCGTCGTGGTCGTGGTCTTCCTCGTGGTCGTGGTGGCTCTCACGCAGGTGGATGGTGGCCTCGGCCGCGCGGCCCTGGCCCAGCAGCAGCGCGAGCGGCAGCTTGCCCTCGCTGGCGGCGACGATCTTCACCTCGGGCGGCAGCTCTTCGCGCACCAGTGCCTCGACCTTGGCGCGCGCAGCGTCGTCCATCAGGTCGGTCTTGTTGAGCACCACGAGGTCGGCGGCCGAGAGCTGGTCTTCGAACAGCTCGTGCAGCGGCGATTCGTGGTCGAGGTTGGGGTCGGCGCGGCGGGCTTCGTCGACGGCTTCGGGGTTCTCGGCAAACTGGCCCGAGGCTGCAGCCGGGCCGTCGACCACGGTGACGACCGAATCGACGGTGAAGATGTTGGCGATGTCCGGCCATTGGAAGGCCTGCACCAGCGGCTTGGGCAGCGCGAGGCCCGAGGTCTCGATGAGCACCGCGTCGAGCTCGCCGCGCCGCTCGGCCAGCTGCAGCATCACGGGCAGGAACTCTTCCTGCACGGTGCAGCAGACGCAGCCGTTGGCCAGCTCGTAGAGCGCGCCTTCGCGCTCGTTGCCTTCGTCGTCGCAGCCGATGCCGCAGCCGCGCAGGATCTCGCCGTCGATGCCCAGCTCGCCGAACTCGTTGACGATCACCGCGATGCGGCGGCCTTCGGCGTTGCCGAGGATGTGGCGCAGCAGCGTGGTCTTGCCGCTGCCGAGGAAGCCCGTGACGATGGTGACGGGGATCTTGGCGTTGCTTGGGGTCATGGGTGGATTCTTTCAGGCGCCTGCGCGCGGCATGCAGCCGGCAAGGCAAAAGTGGCGCCGGATGATTCCGGCGCCACTGATGGTGATGAATGGCTTCCCCGGACAAGCCCGGGGAAGCGGCGACAGGAAGCGATCAGACGCCGCCGTACAGGCGGCGCTCGACGAATACCGTGCCCTGCAGCCGGCGCCAGGCCTTAGCCGCCGCCAGCACGCCCAGGTCGACCAGCGGCTCGACGAGCACGACGGTCATGTAGGCGGCGCCGAAGCTGGCGATCTGGCTCATGTTCTCGATGCCGGTGCCGCGCCCGTACAGCGCCCAGAAACCGACCCACACCACGATGCCGCCCTGGTAGGCCACCGACAGCTTGAAGGCCTGCTGGTAGCCGATGTCCACGTAGGCCAGCTTCTCGGGAATGATGCGGCGCGCCAGCGCGGAAGTCGCGAACAGCGGCACCAGCAGGGTCGTGACGTTCATCCCGTACTGCGGAATATCCTGCGGCTCGAAGAACAGGCCCTGGATCAGCAGCCCGCCCGCCAGGCCGATGGCGGCGGGCGCCAGCCCGAACACCAGCAGCAGCGTGGTGCCGAGGATCAGGTGCACTTCGGACACGCCCACGGGGTGATGCGGGAACACCTCGAAGAAGCAGAACACCAGCGCGATGGCGATCGCCGAGCGCAGCAACAGGGCGGCGGGGCCGTCCTTCACGAGCGTCTGGAACGCGACCTTGCCCGTGTAGGCAAGAGCGGCGGCTGCCGTCGCGTAGCTGAGGAATATCTTGGATCCGTCGACTAGACCTGGTTCGATGTGCATCGAGCACCTCCTGAAGTGCACCGCAGTGCGAAAGTTGATTGTTGGTGGATAGGCAGGCTCACGCAAGCCCCGTTCATGAACGCCGCAGCGCAGGCTGCGCGCCCGGCACGGCCGTCGGCTTCGGCCTTCGCCGCAGCCGGCGCCAGCCGATCACGACGCCGCTGGCCGAGGCCACGGCGCCGACGATGGAAAGCAGCCACATCACGAGATCCCAGGCCGGCCGGTACTGGATGAGCCAGGGAAAGTCGAGGCTGTGCGCCGCATTGAAGAGCCAGCGGCGAAGGCGCGAGTTGCCGTCGTTGCTGCCCGCGACCTGGCCGCTGGCGGGTTCGATGTAGATCCAGCTGCGCGCCGGGTCGTCGAACTGCAGGCGCCACACGGGCACGATGCGCTCGCGGTGGTGGCCGTACCAGTGGAAGTCTTCGCGAATCTGGAGCGTGGCCTGGGTGATGGCGTATCCGGGCCTCAGACGGGCTGCGGCGCGCAGGATGTCGTCCTTCGCGATGACGGCCGGCTCGCCGGTGACCGCATCGACCACGCGCACCCGCGCCTTCGCATCGCGCAACTGCAGCAGCGGCCTGCCGTCGAACCACAGCAACACGGCCTCGCGCAAGGCAGCTTCGCCCTCGCCCGCCGGCAGCGAAGCCGGCGGCCACGGGAACGGCGACTTGCCGGCCCCCGTGTAGCTCGCCATCGTCGCCGCGTCGCCCGCCCCGCGCTGGAACCAGCCGTTGGGGTTCATAGACAGCCAGCCGCTGACGATCCACGTCAGCACGAAGAAGCCGCCGACCAGCCCCGCGATGTGGTGCCACGCCATCCATCCGTTGTAGGGCGTGACCGCGCCATTACGAAAGCGCCTCCTCAGCCGCACCCGCAGGATGCCGATGACGATGCCCGTCACGGCCGAGACGATGCAGGCGGCCGACAGCCACACCACCACGTCGTGCCACAGCGGCGGATCGGCGCGCAGCGGCGTGAAGTAGATCCAGTGCGGCACCGAGCCCAGCCAGTTCCAGAAGCGCTCGGAGCGCGTGGTGTCGCGCACCACCTCGCCGTTGACCTGCGACACGTAGAGCTCGGCGCCCGCCTCGTCGCCGACCTCGATGCGGTGCAGCGGGCGCAGCGGATTCAGCCCCTGCGGCACGGTCCACTGGTCGCGCTCCAGCGTCTCGGCCCAGCGCGCGCCGGCGTGGCCCGAGAAGGCGCGCGCGATGGATTCGGCCTGCGCTGCCCCGACCGGGCCGGGCACATGGCCGTCGCGCGCCGACACGGTGTGCCGGCCGCCGCGCGCGTCGACGATGCGCCAGACGGGGGTGGCACCGTCTCCGCCCTGCATCTCCAGCACCATGCGCCGCGGCGGCTGCGCCCGCGCCTCCTTCGGCAGCGCGTCGAGCGCGGCAGCCGGCGACACCACGGCCTCCCCGAAGCGCAGCGGCGAGAGCCCCGCGAGGCGCTCCTCGTCCGTGAGGTTCGGATACCCCACGTACATCATCACCACGCCCGAGACGAACCACATGACGAACAGCAGGCAGCCGCCGATGCCCAGCCACCGGTGCGTCCAGTAGAGCCAGTGCCGGATGCGCGGCCAGGCGCGGCGCCATGCGGAGGTCATGCGTTGCTGGTCCTGTCCGCCGTTCAGAAGCTGACCAGCGCCGACAGCTCGAAGGAGCGCGGACGCCCCAGCAGCCACTGGTTGCCGCCGTTCGAGAACGACACCGGGTAGCGCCGGTCGGCCAGGTTGTAGGCACGCAGCGCGAGCTTGAGCGAGGGGTTTGCCTGCCAGCTCACGCCCGCGTCTGCCACGGTGTACGAGCCGATCCGGCGGGAGTTGGCCGCATCGACCTGGCGCGGGCCGACGTAGCGCACGCCGAGGTCGGCCTCCCACTGCGGCAGGAAGCGCCAGGTGAGCCAGATGTTCGCGGCCTCCTCGGGCACGCCGGTGGGCGTGTTGCCCGCTCGCGAGACCAGCCTGCCGCCGGCGACTTCGTTGAAGTCGTCATAGCGCGCGCGCAGCTTGGTGGCGTTGGCCTCCAGCCGCAGCGTGGAGCTGAGCGCCAGGTCGAACGTGGCCTCGATGCCTTGCGAAGACTGGCTGCCGACCTGCTGGGTGACGGTCGGGTCGATGGCGTCGCGCGAGAGCAGCTTGTTCTTCTTGATGCTGTACGCAGCCACGGTCCAGGCGCCGCGGTTGTCCGCGAGCTGGCGCTTGTAGCCGACCTCGACCTGCCTGCCGGTGCTGAGGTCGAAGGCCGCCTGCGAAGCCGAGGTGGTCACCAGCGAGCCCAGCGGATCGGCCGCACGCGCAATCTGCGCGTAGAACGACTGCGAGGCGTCCGGCGCGTAGACCACGCCGAGGCGGCCGGTGGCGTACTCGAAGGTCTTGCCGAAGCTGTTGGCGGCGTTCTGCAGGTCGGTGCGCGCGATCTTCGCGTGGTCCCAGCGCAGGCTGCCCACCACCGACCACTGCTCGTCGAAGGCCAGCTTGTCCTCGGCGAAGAAGGCGTAGGTGCTGGTCTTCGTCTTGTATCGCGGCGTGTAGGCCACGGGCGAGGCGTAGTAGCCGGGGTTGAAGACGAAGGGGTCGACCACCGAGCGGCCGCCGTAGGGCGAGTCGTTGGTGTGGGTGAAGTCGATGCGGTTCGCGTCGAAGCCCACGAGCACCTGGTTGGCGAGGCCGAACGGCCGGTGCCTGAAGGTGGCGTCGGTGCGGTTGCCGATCTGCTCCTGGTCGTGGCCGATCTCCAGGTAGTCGCCGCGCGTCACGCGCCGGGTGGCGGGGCTGTAGGTGTAGGTTTCGCTGTTGCGCCAGTGGCGCTTGCTCTCCAGCCGGTAGAGCTGGTTGCGCACGGTGACGGACTCGCTGGGCGTCCACTGGGCGTCGAGACGGGTCCACTTGTCGCGGTACTTGATCTCGGCGTCGTCCACGTTGTAGTTCTGGCGCAGGGTCTGGCTGCTCAGGCGGCCGTCGATCAGCGGCACGCCGTAGTAGCGCTGCGGCGTCTGGCGGCCCTCGTCGTGCGAGAGCGTGAACTGCAGCTGCGGCGATACGTCCAGCCGCACGGCCGCGCTCACGGCAAGGCTCTCGGCCTCGCCGCGCTGCATGAAGCCGTCGGTGTTGCGCTGGCTGATGTCGAAGCGGTAGGAAAGCCGGTCATTGATCGCCCCGCCGCTGCCGAAGGCCACCTGCCGGGTGGCGTCCGAGCCCAGCGTGACCAGCGCCTCGTTGCGGATCGGCCCGCGCGTGGGCTTCTTGGGCACCACGTTGATCGCGCCGCCGATGGCGCCCTCGCCATACATCACCGAGGCCGCGCCGCGCAGCACCTCGATGCGGTCGGCCGACCAGGTGTCGAAGGGAAAAGTGACGGTGCCCGCGCCCGCGTAGAGACGCGTGCCGTCGAAGAGCTGCATCACCGAGCCGTGGCCCAGGAAGCCGCGAGCCCCCAGCGCGGTGCCGCCGTTGCCCGGGCCCGGAGCACCGGTGATGCCGGTTGCGCGGGTGACGGCATCGATCACCGAGGCGTCGCCGCGTGCGCGGATGGTGTCGCCCGTCAGCACCTCGACGCTGGCCGGCGTCTCCAGCGGCGTGAGGCCGAGGCGGCTGCCGGTCTGGGTGGGTTCGTCGATGGCCAGGGGCGTGTGCCGCTCGGCGTCCACCTGGATCGGCTTGAGTGTCTGGCCGTCGGGCGTCTGCGCAAAAGCCGCCGTACAGGGGCCCAAGGCAAGCCCCCAACCCAGCGAAAGACCGGAAAGCCCCGAAAACCGCGCCCAGTGCCGCAGCCGCTGCGACGCCCCCCTGCGATCGCGCCTTGGCGGCGATGCATTGCCCATGAAATTTCTCCTCCGGCCTGCGTCCCCGCAGGCTCCCGACCGATGAAGGACGTGGCGGAAGAGGCGAAAGGGCTGCGGCGGCCCGCGGCGGGCGCGGAAAGCTGCTGGCCCGGACACGCACTCCCGCAGCGTCCGAAGGCGGTTGCGAAGGCCGGTATCCGGGCTTGCGGAGTGCCGCGGCGCGCTGTTGATTGCGCGCCGCGGCGGAACCCCTCGCCTTCCCACGCCGAAGCGCAGTGGCTGCCCGTGCCAATCGAGGAGGCACGAGCCCGAGGGTTTCCAGATCCGCTGACCGTTGCGGGGGCAGCGCAGGAATCGGCGCGTCGATCGCTCTTCGGAAAAGAACGACGACGCGGCTCACCTGCTTCCCGTTTAACCCCGTCGCCAAGGATGAGATGGCGTGCGGGGCACCTTCGAACCGTGTTGTCCGGTGCGGCGGGTAACTAATGAAAACTGCCGCACCGGAACGGCGGGATTATAGGTAGCGCCCCTTGAGACCTTGCTCCGGGGCCTGTCGCCCGCCTCAGGCGGCAGGCTTGCCGTCGGGCCCGAAGAGGCGCCGCATCATGGCCACGCCCGCCACCAGCGCGTTCGAGTAGGTGGCGTAGGGCTCGTGGGCCGCCTCCAGCGGCACGTAGACATGGGTGGTGTCGCCGGGGACACCGTCCACCGCCTCCATCAGCACCCAGTAGAACTCCCCTGCCTCCAGTTCGTGGACGGTGAGTGCGATGTTCCTGGGCGATGGCATGTGACGAGGATGGCGATGCTTGCTGACTGCTGAATGAATTGAACAGGCCATGGAGGCCAGCGGTTGACAGAGCTTTCGGGGTTCTCCTACAGAGCAGCCTCCGGGTGCGACCTAATGTTGTATCCAGGGACTTCCACAAGACACAAGAACCAGGAGGCAGCATGAAGCACTTCACTCTTGAACCCCGGATGCGCTCGAGCATCGGCGGCGCCTTCTATCCGACCGGCTACTCGATGGTGATGTTCCCGAGCGCGGAGGACGCGGACCGCATCGGTCACCGCCTGATCGAGAAGGGCGTGAGCGGCGACGAGGTCTACCTGCTCCCCGCCGAGACGGTGCTCAGCGAGATCGTCCCCACGGTGAAGATCGCCGATGACCCGCTGCCGTCCGCCGGCACCGACGCGGCCACCGTGCGCGCCTACGCCAAGCTGGCGCACGAGGGCCACACCGGCCTGCTGGTCAGGACCAAGGACGGCGCGGCGGCCGAGCAGATGATGGAGCTGGTGCGCACCGTGCCCTACTCCATCGCCCAGCGCTACCGCACGCTGGTGATCGAAGACCTCTGAGTCCCTGAGCCCCTGAGCCTGTCCCCCGTCAGGCCGAGGCCGGCACGGCCATCGACACCGCGCGCTGGACCACGTCGCGGGCCATGGCCTGGGCCAGTTCGTGCTCGCCGAGGAAGACGGTGGCGGAGGTTTCCTGCGTGAGCAGCCGGGCCTCCTGCTCGTTGTGGCTTCGGATCACCGTCTGGATGGCCGGATTGAGCGTACGCGCGGTTTCCATCATCTGGCGCACGTTCATGGCGTCGGGCGTGGCCACCACCAGCACGCGCGCGCGCGCGATGTGCGCCTGGATCAGCACGGCCGGGTCGGCCGCGTCGCCCCACACGGCCGGCGTGCCGGCCTCGCGCAGCTTCTCGACCAGTTCGCGGTTCTGCTCCGCCACCACATAGGGAATGTCGTTCGCGTCGAGTTCGGCCGCAATGCGGCGCCCCACCCGCCCGTAGCCCACCAGCACCACCTGCCGCGAGAGGTACCTGGCCTCGGTGGTCATGGGCAGTTCGGCCAGCGGGTCGTCGCGCATCTCCAGCCCGCGCGCGAAGGAAGAGTGGGCATGCAGCCATTTCTGCATCGGCGCGATCAGGCTGAACCACAGCGGATTGGTGGCGATGGAAATCAGCGCCCCCGCCAGCACCAGGCTCTGCCCCTCCACCGGCAGCAGGCCCAGCGAAACGCCCAGGCCGGCCAGGATGAAAGAGAACTCGCCGATCTGCGCCAGGCTGGCGCTCACCGTGAGCGCCGTGCCCAGCGGGTAACGGAACACCAGCACCAGCGCACAGGCCGCGAGCGACTTGCCCAGCACGATCACCAGCACCACCGCCAGCACCTGCAGCGGCCGCTCGAGCAGCACCGAGGGGTCGAACAGCATGCCGACCGACACGAAGAAGAGCACCGCGAAGGCGTCGCGCAACGGCAGCGATTCCTGCGCCGCGCGGTGGGCGAACTGCGACTCGCGCATCACCATGCCAGCGAAGAAGGCGCCCAGCGCGAAAGACACGCCGAAAAGCGCCGCCGACGCATAGGCGATGCTCACGGCCGCCGCCACCACGCACAGCGTGAACAGCTCGCGCGAGCCGGTGCGCGTGACCTGCCAGAGGATCCACGGGAACACCCGCCGCCCCACCACCAGCATCAGCGCGACGAAGCCGCCGACCTGCAGCAGCGTGAGGCCCAGCGTCTGCCACAGCGGATCGGCGTTGCCGCCGGCCTGCGCGCCCTGCCCGCCGAGCGTGCCCGCCAGCGGCGGCATGAGCACCAGCACCAGCACCATCGCCAGGTCTTCGACCACGAGCCAGCCTACGGCGATGCGGCCGGTGAAGGAATCGAGGATGCCCAGGCTTTCGAGCGCGCGCAGCAGCACCACCGTGCTCGCCACCGAGAGCGCCAGCCCGAACACCAGCGCAGCCCCAGGGCTCCAGCCCCACCACATCGCCAGCCCGCCGCCCAGCAGCGTGGCCACGGCGATCTGCGCAAGCGCGCCGGGCAGCGCGATCTTGCGCACGGCCAGCAGGTCGTCGAGGGAAAAATGAAGGCCCACGCCGAACATCAGCAGCATCACGCCGATTTCGGCGAGCTGCGCAGCAATGCCCGCATCGGCCACGAAACCGGGGGTAAAGGGGCCGATGATCACGCCCGCCAGCAGGTAGCCGACCAGCGCCGGCAATCGCAGCCTCGCCGCCAGGAATCCGAGCATGAGCGCCAGCCCCAGGCCGGCGGCGATCGTGTTGATGAGGGAGACGCTGTGGGGCATCGCTCCATTTTGCAGGAACGATGCCCGGCCTTTCATTTCGAACGGCCTTCCCGGCCGGCCGTCTCAGCCGGCCAGTTCAGCCAGCCAGTTCACCCGGCCATCTTGCCCGCGCGGGCGGCGTCCAGCGCCTCGGGCTCCTGCGCCTCCACCCAGCTCTCGTTGTTCAGGCCGGCCTGCAGCCGGGTCTCGTCGAGCTCGTTGGTCCACTTGGCGACCACGATGGTGGCGACGCCGTTGCCGATCAGGTTGGTGAGCGCGCGGGCCTCTGACATGAAGCGGTCGATGCCCAGGATCAGCGCCAGCCCCGCCACCGGCACGTGGCCCACCGCCGACAGCGTGGCCGCCAGCACGATGAAGCCGCTGCCCGTGACGCCGGCCGCGCCCTTCGAGGTGAGCAGCAGCACCGCGAGCAGCGTGATTTCCTGCGTGAGCGTCATCGGCGTGTTGGTCGCCTGCGCGATGAACACCGCCGCCATCGTCAGGTAGATGGAAGTGCCGTCGAGGTTGAACGAATAGCCGGTCGGGATCACGAGGCCCACGCAGGTCTTGTTCGCGCCCAGGTTCTCCATCTTCTCCATCATGCGCGGCAGCACCGATTCGCTGGACGAGGTGCCCAGAACGATCAGCAGCTCTTCCTTGATGTACTTGATGAACTTCCAGATGCTGAACCCGTGGAATCTCGCGATCAGCCCCAGCACCACGAAGATGAACAGCAGGCAGGTCAGGTAGAAGGTACCCATCAGCTTGCCGAGAGAGAACAGGCTGCCCAGCCCGTACTTGCCGATGGTGAAGGCCATCGCGCCGAAGGCACCGATGGGCGCCAGCTTCATGATGTAGTTGACGATGCCGAAGAGCACGTGGGAGCCCTTCTCGATCACGTCGAACACCAGCGTGCCGCGCCCTCCGAAGCGGTGCAGCGCGAAGCCGAACAGCACAGCGATCAGCAGCACCTGCAGGATCTCGCCCTTGGCGAAGGCATCCACGATGGTGTTCGGGATGATGTTCATGATGAAGTCGACCGTGCCGGTCATCTTGCCCGGGCCGGTGTAGGCCGCGATGCCCTTGGTGTCGAGCGTGGCCGGGTCGACGTTCATGCCGGCGCCGGGCTTGAGCACGTTCACGAGCACCAGGCCCACGATCAGCGCGATGCTGCTCACGATCTCGAAATACAGAAGCGCGAGGCCGCCGGTCTTGCCGACCTTCTTCATGTCTTCCATGCCGGCGATGCCCACCACCACCGTGCAGAAGATGATCGGCGCGATGATCATCTTGATCAGCTTGATGAAGCCGTCGCCCAGCGGCTTCATCGCCTCGCCGGCCGCCGGGTAGAAGTGGCCGAGCAGCACGCCGATGATCACGGCAGTGATCACCTGCACGTAGAGCGAGCGGTACAGCGGGAGCTTTCTGGCGGATGTGCTTGTTGTGCTTTCCATGTTTGCCTCCGGAGGGTTGAAAACTGTAGGACGCGCATTCGCGGTTTTCTATCCGTGGAACCCGCATCGTCGAAATGAAAAGACCCGCCGAAGCGGGTCTTGTCGATCAGGTGTAAGTCAGCATGCTTAATGCATGTGCAGGCCGCCGTTGACGGAGAAGTCGGCCCCCGTGCTGTAGCCGCCTTCATCTGTGGCCAGCCACGAGATGATGGAGGCGATTTCGCTCGGCTCGCCCAGGCGCTTGACCGGAATGGTGGCCACGATCTTGTCGAGCACTTCCTGGCGGATGGCCTTGACCATGTCGGTGCCGATGTAGCCCGGGCTCACGGTGTTGACCGTCACGCCCTTGTTGGCCAGTTCCTGCGCCAGCGCCATGGTGAAGCCGTGCATGCCGGCCTTGGCCGCCGAATAGTTGGTCTGGCCCGCCTGGCCCTTGGCGCCGTTGACCGAGCTGATGTTGATGATGCGGCCCCAGCCCTTTTCGACCATGTCGCCCACCACCTGCTTGGTGACGTTGAACATGCTGTTGAGGTTGGTCTCGATGACCGCGCTCCAGTCCTCGGGCGTCATCTTGAGGAACATGCGGTCCCGCGTGATGCCGGCGTTGTTGACCAGCACGTCGATGGGGCCGTGCGCGGCCTTGGCGGCGGAGAAGGCTTCGACGGTGGATTGCCAGTCGCCGACATTGCCGACCGACGCATGGAACTCGAAGCCTGCGGCTTTCTGTTCGGCCAGCCACTTGGCGTAGTCGCGCGTGGGGCCGCAACCTGCGACCACGGTGAACCCGTCCTTGTAGAGACGCTGGCAGATGGCTGTTCCGATGCCACCCATGCCCCCGGTGACATATGCAACTTTCTTGCTCATGAGATTTCCTTTGTGTAATGGCAAAAGCCTGAACGGCCGCCTTCACTCTAGCGAGTTTCAAGCCATGGGCCCTCTCAGGAAAACACTGAGCCAAGCTTGCAACCAGCTGTCACGAAGATTGTTCATGAGGCGGCCTTCGTGCTCACCCTCTATCCTCGCATCCGTGCGTGTCCGCGCAGGCAAAAAACCCAAGGAGTTCCAAAGTATGAATTTCGGGATCATCGTCTTCCCCGACGTCGAGGAACTCGACTTCGTCGGCCCCTGGGAAATGCTCACCATGTGGAGCAAGCTGGCCGGCGGTCCCGAGCACTGCCTGATCGTGGCCGAGAAGCGCGAGCCGGTGGCCTGCGCCAAGGGCCTCTCGATCAACCCCCACGTTTCCTTCGCCGACTGCCCCCAGCTCGACTGCCTGCTCGTTCCCGGCGGCATGGGCACCCGTCGCGAGGTCGACAACGTGGTCATGACCCGCTTCCTCGCCGACCAGGCGCCCGGATGCACCACGCTGATGTCGGTATGCACCGGCGCCTTCGTGCTGCACGCAGCCGGGTTGCTCTCGGGCAAGACCGCGACCACGCACTGGGGATCGCTCGACCGCCTGCGCGCACTGGGCGACGTGAAGGTGGTGGAGCAGCGCTTCGTGCAGGACGGCAACGTCTGGACATCGGCTGGGGTATCGGCCGGTACCGACCTGATGCTGGCCTACATCGCCCACAGCGCGGGCGAGGAAGCCGCCGCCAAGGTGCAGCTGCAGGCCGAGTACTACCCTGCGGACACCGTCTACGGCAACACCGCGAGCCACGAGCGCGCACCGGCCTACGTGAAGCGGCCCGGTCCGCGCTTCCACGCGCAATGAGCGCGCCTGTCCTCCCCGAACCGCTGCCGGTGCTCGCGGCCCGCGTGGGCGAAGCACTGCGGGCACGGGGCCAGACTGTGGCGGTGGTCGAATCGTCGGCCGGCGGCCTGGTGTCGGCCGCCCTGCTCGCCATCGCGGGCGCCTCGGCGTACTTCAAGGGCGGTGCGATCGTCTACTCGAGGCGAGCCGGCCGCGCCCTGCTGGACCTGACCGCCGAAGACATGGCCGGCATGCGCGGCGAGACCGAGCCCTACGCCCGGCTCGTCGCCGGCCGGGTGCGCGACACCCACCACTCGAGCTGGGGCATCGCCGAAAGCGGCGCGGCCGGGCCGTCGCCGAGCCCGTACGGCGACGTGCCGGGACGCGTGTGCCTCGCGATCGTCGGCCCGATCACTGTGAGCCGCACCGTCGAGACCGGCGATGCGGACCGGCCGGCGAACATGGACCTGTTCGCGCGGCACCTGCTCACACTCTTCGACGAAGTCCTGCGCGAACAGCCCCCGGCCTGACGAAGGAAAAGATCAGTCCGCCTGCACGCCCGCCGCGCGGATCACCTTGCCCCACTTGGCGACCTCCGCCGTCAGATGCGAGCGCAGGCTCTCGGGCGTCTGCTTTTCCACCGGCACGATCTCCGAGCTGAGTTCGGCCAGCCGGTGCTTCACCATGTCGTCCTGCAGCCCCGCGCGCAGGGCGGCGTTGAGCCTCTCGATCACCGCGGGCGGGGTGCCCTTGGGCGCATAGATGCCGTGCCACACCCGCACGTCGAATCCCTTGAGCCCCTGCTCATCGAGCGTCGGGATGTTCGGCAGGCTCCACAGCCGCTGCGGCGTGGTCACGCCGAACACCTTCACCCGGTTGCCGTCCTTGATGACCGGCGCGGTCTGCGTGGTCTGGTCGCACAGCAGGTCGACCTGCCCGCCCATCAGGTCGTTGAGCGCCGGCCCCGCACCCTTGTAGGGCACGGTGGTCAGCTGCACCCCGATCTGGTTCATGAAGAGCAGCCCGCAAAGCTGCGACACCGCGCCCACGCCAGCGTTGGCCAGCGTGACCTTGTCCTTGTTGGCTTTCACGTAGGCCAGCAGCTCCTGGTAGTTGTTGGCCGGAAAGTCCTTGCGCGACAGCAGCGTCATCGGCACGTCCAGCACCTGGCCGACGTATTCGAAGTCCTTCAGCGGGTCGTAGTTGAGCTTCTTGTAGAGCGCGGGCGCGGTGGCCATGCCCATGTGGTGGATCAGGATGGTGTAGCCGTTGGGCGCCGCCTTGGCCACCCGCGTGGGCGCGATGGTGCCGCCCGCGCCCACGGTGTTCTCGACGATCACCGGCTGGCCCAGCGACTTGCCCATGGGAATGGCCAGCATGCGCGCCACCACGTCGGTCGGGCCGCCGGCCGAGTACGGCACGACCATCGTCACCGGCTTGTCGGGCCATGCGGCCTGCGCCGATGCCGACGCCTGGAAGGCGAGCAGGCAGGCGCCGGCGGATGCGGCGATCAGGGTCTTGAGTTTCCAGGTCTTCTTCGTTGCTCTCGTTGCTCTCGTCACTTGCTTGTCTCCTTTGTGGTTTGTCTCTGTTCAGGGTTGCTCTTCGAGCGCGAGCAGGCGTTCGGCCAGCCGCACCACGGGTGCATCGACCATCCGCCCGTCGAGGCTCACGACACCGCCGCCGGCCGCGCGTATGGCCTCGACCACGCGGCGGGCCCACGCCAGCTCCTGCGCCGTGGGGCCGAGCGCCGCATGGACCGGCGCGACCTGGTCGGGGTGGATGCACAGCTTGGCGCCGAAGCCGCCGCGCCGAGTACGTGCGGTGTCGGTGGCCAGCCGGGCGGCGTCGCGCCAGTCGGGGGTCACGCCGTCGATGGGCGCTGCAAGGCCGGCGCGGCGCGTGGCCAGCAGCAGCGCGAGACGCACCGGCACCAGCTCGGCCTCGTCCGCATCGCAGGCCAGACCCAGGTCGGCCTGGAAATCCAGGTTGCCGAACGCCAGGCGCAGCACCTGCGGGGCGGCAGCAAGTTCGTCGACCCCAGCAAGGCCGGCGGCCGATTCGATCAGCGGCACCAGCACGGCCGACGGCCCCGCTGCGGCAGCCAGCCGAGAGAGATCGGCCACGCGCTCCGCCTTGGGCAGCACGATGCCGGCGATCAGCCCCTGCGCGGCGAGCGCCCCGACCTGCGCGCGATCGTCGTCGTGCCACGACGTGCCGGCCGCGTTGATGCGCACCAGCAGCCGTCGCCGGTCTTCGGCGGGCAGCGCGGCGAACGAAGATGCCAGTTGCTCGCGCGCCGATGCCTTGCGCTCGGGCGCGACGGCGTCTTCCAGATCGACGATCACGCCGCCCGCCCCGGTTGCGAGCGCGCGCGCATGGCGCTCCGGCCGGTCGGCGGGCACGAAGAGAAAGGCGCGTGCCAGCGAAAGCGACGGCGCGCTCACACCGCCCTCGCCTCGCGCAGGGCCGCGATGTCCGCCTCGCTGCGCCCGAGGCCGCGCAGGATGGCGTCGGTGTGTTCGCCGACCGCCGGGATCGGGTCCATGCGGTAGTCGAAGGCGCTCTGGCGCCCTGCCGGCAGCAAGGCGGGAATGTCCCCCGCCGGCGAGCCCACCTGCCGCCAGCGCTCGCGCGCCTGCAGCTGCGGATGCGCCCACAAGCCGGCCATGTCGTTCATGCGGGCGTTGGCGATCTGCGCGGTGTCGAGCCGCTCCAGCACCTGCGCCGTGCTCAGCGCGCCGAAGGTCTCGAGGATGATGGCGCGCAGCGTCTCGCGGTTCTCGTTGCGCCGCGCGTTGCTGTCGAAGCGCGGGTCGGCGGCAAGCCCCGCCTGCAGCAGCACCTTCTCGCAGAAGGTGCGCCACTCGCGCTCGTTCTGCAGGCCCAGCATCACGGTGCCGCCGTCGCCCGCGGGGAACGGGCCGTACGGGTAGATGGTCGCGTGCGACGCGGCGCTGCGCGGCGGCGGCGGCGCGCCGTCGTAGGCGTAGTACATCGGGTAGCCCATCCACTCGGCGAGCGATTCGAGCATCGACACGTCGATGTGCGAGCCCTTGCCCGTCTTTCCGCGCTGGAGCAGCGCCGCGAGGATGCCGGTGTACGCATACATGCCGGCCGCGATGTCGGCGATGGAGTTGCCCGACTTGCAGGGCTCGTCCGGCGTGCCAGTCACCGAGAGAAAGCCCGCCTCGCTCTGGATCAGCAGGTCGTAGGCCTTCTTGTCGCGGTACGGGCCGTCCTCGCCGTAGCCCGAGATGTCGCAGACGATGAGCTTCGGGTGCTTCGCCTGCAGCGCTTGCGCGCCCAGCCCCATGCGCGCGGCGGCGCCGGGCGCGAGGTTCTGCACCAGCACGTCGGCATCGGCCAGCAGCTCCTGCAGCACGGCGAGCGCGGCGGGCTGCTTGAGATCGAGCGTGAGGCTTTCCTTCGAGCGGTTCACCCACACGAAATGCGAGGCCTCGCCGCCGACGCGGGCGTCGTAGGCCCGCGCGAAGTCGCCCGCGCCGGGGCGCTCCACCTTGATGACGCGTGCGCCGAGGTCGGCCAGTTGGCGCGTGCAGAACGGCGCGGCGATGGCGTGCTCGAGAGAGATGACGGTGATGCCGTCCAGGGGTCTTGTCATGTGTTCTTCCTTCCCCGCTCAGGCCAGCACGGCCGTGGCCTGCATGGTGAGCCAGCCGTCGGCGTCCTCGCCCCAGAGCGCAAAGGTCTTTCCGTCGCTCGACGGCTTGCCGTGCACACGGAACGGCGCGATATCGAAAGTCGGTCGCACTGCGCGGAACTCGAAGCGCGCGAGCTGCGCGCCCGGCACGTTGCGGCGCAGCAGGTCGACCAGCAGCGTCGCGATCAGCGGGCCGTGCACGATCAGGCCCGGGTAGCCCTCGACCTGCGTGACATAGCGGCGGTCGTAGTGGATGCGATGGCCGTTGAAGGTGAGCGCCGAGTAGCGGAAGAGCAGCACGTCGTCGGGCGCGATGTCGCGGCTGAAGGTGGCGTCCTTCGGCGCTGGCGTGGGCGGCGGGCCTGCTTCGCCCGGTTGCGCCGCGGCGCGGTAGACGATGTCGTGCTCCTCGGTCAGCGCGAGGCCGCGTTCGTTGCGCACCTCGTGGCGCACCAGCACGAAGACCAGCTCGCCGCTGCGGCCCGCCTTGTGCGTGACCGAGACGATGCGCGAGGTGCGCTCCACCTTGTCGCCGACCTGCAGCGGATTGCCCGGCTCCCACGCGAGCCGCCCGCCCGCCCACATGCGGCGCGGCAGCGGCACCGGTGGCAGGAAGCCGCCGCGCTTCGCGTGGCCGTCCTCGCCGATCTCCGACTGGCGGTGGTGCGGCAGGAAGTAGAGCCAGTGCCACAGCTCGGGCAGGCGCGTGCCGGGTTGCGGCGGCGCGTCGTCGCGGTCGAGCGTGGCGGAAAGCGCGCGCACGGGCGCGGCGGTGATGTCGTCGGCCAACGTTTCGCTGCGGCCCTGCCAGGCCTGCAGCTTCGCCAGCGTGTCGCTGTCGATCGCGGGAGATGAGGTCTGTGTGTCGTTGCTCATGGATTTCTTCGTCGTTCAGTCGACCGCGGCGCCGGAGGCCTTGACGATCCGCGCCCACTTGGCGAGGTCGTCATGCAGCAGCGCCGAGAACTGTTCGGGGGTGGTCGGCGCGGCGATCTCCACGCCCTGCTGGTCCAGCTTGTCGCGCAGGTCCTTCGAGGCCAGCGCCTTGCGCGTGGCGTCCTGCAGCGTGGCGAGCACGTCGGCCGGCACGCCCGCCGGAGCGAAGAGACCGATCCACAGCGTGCCGTTGTAGCCGGGCACGGCCTCGGCGATGGTGGGCACGTCGGGCAGCACGGGCGAGCGCTTCTCGCCGCTGACCGCCAGCGCGCGCAGCTTGCCGGCCTTGATGTGCGGCAGCGCCGAAGGCAGGCTCGCGAACACGATGGGCAGCTGCCCGCCCAGCACGTCGTTGAGCGCCGGCGCCACGCCCTTGTACGGCACGTGCTGCATCGAGATGCCGGCCATGCTGTTGAGCATTTCGCCGAGCAGGTGGTTGAGCGTGCCGTTGCCGGCCGAGGCGTACTGGTAGTTGGCGCCCTTGGCCCGCGCGAGCTTCAGGAACTCGGCGAGGTTCTTCGCCGGGAACGAAGGATTGACCAGCAGCACGTTGGGCACCGCGCCGACGAGGCCGACGGGCTTGAAATCCTTCTCGGGGTCGAAGCCCGGGTTCTTGTACAGCGCCGGGTTGATGGCCTGGCTGCTGCTGATGGTCATGAGCAGCGTGTAGCCGTCCTTCGGGCCCTTGGCCACCAGCTGCGTGCCGATGTTGCCGCCCGCGCCGGGGCGGTTGTCGACCACCACGCTGGCGTTGTTCATCACCTCGCCGAGCTTCTGGCCGACGAGGCGGCCGACGATGTCGTTGGTGCCGCCTGCGGCCTGGGGCACGACGAGCGTGACGGGGCGCGAGGGATAGCTTTGCGCGAGCGCGGGGCCGGCCGGAAGCACGAGCGCGGCCGCCAGCGACAGCAGCGCCAATGCGCGGAATTTCGTGTGTCTTGTCTCCATGGCCCGCATGGTCTGCCGCCCCACCCTCGCGCGCAATCTGCGATTTCGGAACCCAGCCTTCCGCATTTCCGAAGGCTGGTGGCATCCCGCGGCCTACCATCGCCCGATGCTCTTCGACCTCACCGACCTGCGCCTCTTCGTCGCCACGGCCGAACTCGGCAACCTCACGCGGGCCGCCGAGCGCCAGCACCTGTCGCTGGCCGCCGCCAGCGCACGCATCAAGGCGCTGGAAACGCAGGCCGGCCTGCAGCTGTTGCAGCGCGAAGCCCGCGGCGTGCGGCTGCTGCCGCCGGGCGAAGCCTTCCTGCATCACGCTCGCCTCGTGCTGCACCAGACCGAACAGCTGCGCGCCGACCTGCTCGAGTACGGCGGCGGCCTGCGCGGCCACCTGCGCGTGTTCGCCAACACCACGGCGGTGACCGACTTCCTGCCCGAGATTCTGCCGGGCTTCCTGGCGCGCAACCCGCGCATCAACGTCGACCTTCAGGAAAAACCGAATGCTCAGATACCGCGCGGCGTGCTCGACGGCCGCGCCGACATCGGCATCGTCGCGGGCCGCGTCGACACGCTGGGGCTGGAAGCCATCCACTTCAGCACCGACCGGCTGGTGCTCGCAACTTCGCGCAAACATCGCTTCGCGAAGCGCAGGAAGATCTCTTTCGCCGAGACGCTGGACGAAGACGCCATCGGCATGCAGCAGGGCAGCACGCTGCAGACCTTTCTCTCGCAGATCACCGACAACCTCGGCAAGCGGCAGAAGCTGCGCATCCAGCTCGGCAGCTTCGACGCCATGTGCCGGATGATCGGCAACGGCGTGGGCATCGGCGTGGTGCCGGAGTCGGCGGCACGGCGCAACCAGGAAAGCATGCAGCTCGCGCTCATCGATCTCGCCGACGCTTGGTGCGTGCGGGAGCGATACCTGCTGGTGCGGGACCGCGCGGCGCTGCCGGTCTATGCGCAGGCGCTGGTCGACACGCTATGCCGGCATTACGCAGAACAGCAGGCAGCCTCCGAAAGCTGACGACGACACCGGAAAAACAGCAACTTGCGCGCGATTGCTGAACAACCTGCTCCCGTCCCCATTTTCTGTGGGCAACTTTGGGGGTAACTCATGAGGAGCCTTGTAAAACGGATGCAAGTCGTTGTTTTACAAGGGTATTCCTTAGTTTGCTCAATTTTTGGGCGGTGAACAACCTGGGCCGCCCAAACCGCTTCGCCGAGCCCTCGAACCACCTCCCGCTCCGGTTTTTCACGGTTTTCCGTGAACGAAAAACGCTATCGGATCAGCCACTTGCGGCCGGAATGTGGAAAAGCCGGCTTCTTCCCCATTTTCAGTGCACAACTTTGGGGATAACTCATGAGGAGCGTTGTAAAAGCAACGTAAGTTGTTGTTTTACAAAGGCATTCCACACTTTGCCCAAAAAATGAGCGGTGAACAAGATGCCGTTGGAGGCGGTGCCGGTGGCAAAAATCTGCTAGCGCAGTGAATAGACGCCGTTCGCCCAGAACGCGCCGGAAGCGGTCTGAAGCGAGACCGTCACTTTCCTTCCTTGCGGATCGACCTGCACGTCGCCGCCCGTGACCGGCACAACGGCGGAAGGGAACGGACTCTCGTCGGTGAGAACGATCTGCCCCGCTTCATAACGCGCGGCCGCGACCGGCTTTTCAGGCAGGCGAATCGAGAGCGACGCGACCTCCCCATACAGGAAGCCGTTGTGGCCGGAGACCGCCCAGTTTCCGGTTGGAGCCTTCAATGAAATCCGGTGAATCGGCTCTCTGTCCGCGCGGCAGCTGCAATCGAACGTGGCATACCGCGTCGGGAAGGAAACGCAACCCGACAGCAGGAACAGGAACACGAGAGCGGCGACGAACGGCCGGCGCGCGCTCATGGCCATCGATCGATCAGTACGGCGGCGCCTTGCGCGCACGCTGCGCCCGCGCCGCCTCGGTCCACCAGGCGAGGTCGTCCGCAAAACGGCCGAACGAACGCTGCAGCGATTCGCCGGCAGGCCCCGTCGGCTTGCCTGCCGCATCCAGCGTCTGCGAGATCGGCCCGACGGCCAGCGTGCTCGACACCACGACCATGCCCATCTCCGACAGGATCGAATGCCACACCGTGCCCGAGCGCACGCCCGAGAAACGCCCAGCCGAATAGCTCGCGATGGCCGCGGGGCGCCAGAACCATTCCTCTAGGAAATGGTCGGTGAGGTTCTTCAGGCCCGGCTGCGGGCCCCAGTTGTATTCGCCGGTGACGAAGACGAAGGCGTCGGCCGTGCGGATCTTCTCGGCGAGCGCTTCCATCGCCGCGGGCGCCGTGCCCTTCGGATATTCCTTGTACATGCGGTCGAGCATGGGCAGGTCGACCGCCTTCGCGTCGATCAGCTCCGCGTCGTCGCCGCGTTCGCGCAGGCCGGCGACGATGTAGTCCGCCAGGCGCACGCCCATGCGGTCGGAGCGGTAGGAGCCGTAGAAAACCAGGATCTTGTCGCTCATGGCTTCGCCCTATTTCCGTTCCGCTTCGAGCTTGTCCTGCGTGCGGGTGTCGAAATCACCGGCGTCGTGGCGCTCGTGCAGCTGGCTGGAGGGCTGGCCCCAGGTGCGGTTGACCATGCGGCCGCGCTGCACGGCCGGTCGCCGGGCGATCTCGTCGGTCCAGCGCAGCACGTTCCTGTATTCGCCCACCTGCAGGAACTCGCCCGCTTCGTAGAGCTGCCCCTTGGCCAGCGTGCCGTACCAGGGCCAGACGGCCATGTCGGCGATGGTGTACTCCTCGCCCGCCAGATAGCGGCTCTCGGCCAGGCGGCGGTCGAGCACGTCGAGCTGGCGCTTGGTTTCCATGGCGAAGCGGTCGATGGCGTACTCGATCTTCGTGGGCGCGTAGGCGTAGAAATGCCCGAAGCCGCCGCCCAGGTACGGCGCGCTGCCCATCTGCCAGAAGAGCCACGACAGGCACTCGGCGCGCGCCGCCCGCTCGGTCGGCAGGAAGGCGTTGCCGAACTTCTCGGCCAGGTACTGCAGGATCGCGCCCGACTCGAACACGCGGATCGGCGAGGAGCCGCTGCGGTCCATCAGCGCGGGGATCTTGGAGTTGGGATTCACCGCCACGAAGCCGCTGCCGAACTGGTCGCCTTCGTTGATGCGGATCAGCCAGGCGTCGTACTCGGCTCCCGCGTGGCCCAGCGCCAGCAGTTCCTCGAGCATCACCGTCACCTTCACGCCGTTGGGCGTTGCCAGCGAATAGAGTTGCAGCGGATGCCTGCCTACCGGCAGATCCTTCTCATGCGTGGCGCCCGCGATCGGACGGTTGATGTTCGCGAAGCGCCCGCCGCTTTGCTTGTTCCATGACCAGACGGTGGGCGGCGTGTAGGCTGTCGTGCCATTCATGCGATGAGTTCCAGGAGTTGGACAGACGATGATCATTCTCTACGACTGCGCCACCGCCCCAAGCCCGCGGCGCGCGCGCATCCTGCTTGCCGAGAAGGGCATTGCCCACGAGACCGTGCAGGTCGACCTCGCCCGTGGTGAGCAGATGGGCGAGGCCTACCGCGCGATCAACCCGCAATGCACCGTGCCGGCACTGCGCACGGACGAAGAAGACGGCTTGCTGCTGACCGACAACGCAGCCATCGCGGCATGGGTGGAGGCCCGATACCCGCAGCCGCCGCTGATGGGCATCGCCCCGCGCGAGAAGGCCGAGATCGCCAGCTGGAACTGGCGCATCGAATTCGAAGGCCTGCTGGCCATCGCCGAGACGCTGCGCAACAGTTCACCCGCCATGGCCGACCGCGCGCTGCCCGGCCCGGTGAACTACGCCCAGATCCCCGAGCTCGCGCAGCGCGGGCAGGCACGAATCCAGCATTTCTTCGAGACGCTGAACGAACGGCTGGCCGGCCGAGATTTCATCGCCACCGACCGGTTCAGCATTGCCGACATCACCGCCGTGGTGGCGGTGGATTTCGCCCGCGTGGTGCGGGCCAAGCCTGGGGAGCAGCACCCTGAGCTGCTGCGCTGGCGCGCATCTATGGCGCAGCGGCCGTCGATGGCGATGGCACGCTGAGCCGGCGATGACGGCGCACCGGGCGCCGTCATCGAAACGACTGGACGATCAGCGCTCGATGGTGAGCGCCACGCCCATGCCGCCGCCGATGCACAGCGAGGCGATGCCCTTCTTGGCGTTCTGGCGCTGCATTTCGTGCAGCAGCGTCACCAGGATGCGGCAGCCCGATGCGCCGATGGGGTGGCCGATGGCGATGGCGCCGCCGTTGACGTTCACCTTGTTGATGTCCCAGCCCATTTCCTTGTTCACGGCGCAGGCCTGAGCGGCGAAGGCTTCGTTGATCTCGAGCAGGTCGAGGTCGGCGGCCTTCCAGCCGGCGCGCTGCAGCGCCTTGGTCGAGGCGGGCACGGGGCCCATGCCCATGATGGCGGGGTCGAGGCCGGCGGTGGCGTAGCTGGCGATGCGGCCCAGCGGCTTCAGACCGAGGGCTGCTGCCTTCTTGGCAGTCATCACCATCACGGCGGCGGCGCCGTCGTTCAGGCCCGAGGCATTGCCCGCGGTCACGCCGCCGGCCTTGTCGAAGGCGGGGCGCAGGCCGGCCAGGCCTTCGGCGCTGGTCTTGCGGTTGATGAATTCGTCGGTGTTGAAGACGACGGGGTCGCCCTTCTTCTGCGGAATGCTCACGCCGACGATCTCGTCCTTGAACTTGCCGGCGTCCTGCGCGGCGGCGGCCTTGGTCTGGCTGCCCAGCGCCAACTCGTCCTGCGCGGAGCGGTCGATGCCGTACTTCTTGGCCACGTTCTCGGCGGTGATGCCCATGTGGTACTGGTTGTAGACGTCCCACAGGCCGTCGACGATCATGGTGTCGACCAGTTTCCAGTCGCCCATGCGCTGGCCGTTGCGCGAGTTGGGCAGCACGTGCGGCGCGGCGCTCATGTTTTCCTGGCCGCCGGCAATGACGATCTCGCTGTCGCCCGTGGCCACGGCCTGCGCCGCCAGCATCACGGCCTTCAGGCCCGAACCGCACACGGCGTTGATGGTGAGCGCCGGGGTTTCCTTGGTGCCGCCGCTCTTGAGCCATGCCTGGCGCGCGGGGTTCTGGCCCGCGCCGGCTGCCAGCACCTGGCCCATGATGGCCTCGCCGACCTGCTCGGCCGTGAGGTTCGCGCGTGCAATCACTTCCTTGATCACGATCGCACCCAGCTCCGTGGCCGGGATGCCGGCGAGCGAGCCGCCGAACTTGCCGACTGCCGTGCGGGCTGCCGAAACGATGACGATGTCTTCCATGAGGTTCTCCGTTGAAGTGATTTGAAACTCTGTTGCTTCGGTCTTGCGCTGCCGAACTCCGTCAGGCCTTGGCCTTGACGTAGCGTCCGGGTGCCGGCTCGATGGCCTTGTAGGCCTTGCCGTTGCCGTACGCCCTGGGAGCGGGAACCTGTTTGCCCGCGTGCCCCTTGAGCCATTGTGCCCAGTCGGTCCACCAGCTGCCGGGATGCTCCTGCGCGCCGCTCAGCCATTCGGCCTGGGTCTTGGGGAACTTGCCGTCCTCGCGGATCCAGTGGCTGCGCTTCTTCTTGGCTGGCGGGTTGATCACGCCCGCGATGTGGCCCGAAGCGCCCATCACGAAGCGCTTCTTGCCGGGCAGCAGCTGCGTGGAAGCATAGGCGCCGCCGATGGGCACGATGTGGTCCTCGCGCGAGCCGTAGATGTAGGCCGGGATGTCGATGTTGCCGAGGTCGATTTTCTCGCCGCAGACGGTGAGCGCGTTCGGCTTGGCCAGCTTGTTCTCGTGGTACGTGTTGCGCAGGTACCAGGCGTAGAACGGGCCCGGCAGGTTGGTGGCGTCGCTGTTCCAGTAAAGCAGGTCGAAGGGCGGCGGGGTCTCGCCCTTCAGGTAGTTGCCGACCACGTAGTTCCACACCAGGTCGTTGGGCCGCAGGAAGCTGAAGGTCGAGGCCAGGTCTCCGCCGGGCAGCAGGCCGCCGTTGCCGAGTTGCATCTCGCGGTACTGCACCATCTGCTCGTCCACGAAGATGTCGAGGATGCCGGTGTCGCTGAAGTCGAGGAAGGTGGTCAGCAGCGTGACCGACGCTGCCGGCTTCTCGCCGCGCGCCGCGAGCACGGCCAGCGCGGTGCTCAGGATGGTGCCGCCCACGCAGAAACCCAGCGTGTTGATCTGGTTGCTGCCGCTGATTTCCTGCACCGTGTGGATCGCCTTGATGGCGGCGTTCTCGATGTAGTCGTCCCAGGTGGCCTTGCCCATCGACTCGTCGGGGTTGCGCCAGCTCACCACGAACACGCGGTGGCCCTGCTCGTTCGCATAGCGGATCAGCGAGTTCTCGGGCTGCAGGTCGAGGATGTAGAACTTGTTGATGCAGGGCGGCACCAGCAGGAAGGGCCGCTCGTGCACCTTGGCGGTGAGCGGCTTGTATTCGAGCAGCTGGAAGAACTCGTTCTCGAACACCACCGCGCCCTCGGTGGTGGCCACGTTGCGCCCCACTTCGAAGGCGCTCTCGTCGGTCATGCTGAGGTGGCCCTGCCTGACGTCGTTCAGCAGGTTCTGGATGCCCTTGGCGATGCTCTCGCCCTGCGTGTCGATGGCCTTCTTCTGCGCCTCGGCGTTGAAGGCCAGCGAGTTGCTGGGCGCCGAGGCGGCCATCCACTGCTCGACCGCGAAGCGCAGGCGCGCCTTGGTCTTTTCGTCGGCCTCGATGGACTCGGCCATGCTCAGCATGGTGCGGCCGTTGAGCAGGTACACGGCCGCGGAGAAGGCCGACAGGGGGTTGTGCCCCCAGGCGTCGCCCGCGAAGCGCTTGTCGCCCTCGGGTTTCGCATCGAAGCCCTTGCGCCAGAGCTCGGTGGCCTCGGCGAGGTACTGCTGCTGGATGGACTGGAGCTTTTCGGGATCGATGGAGAAACGGGGCAGCTCGGGCATCTGCGGCATTTTCGGCAGCTGCCATAGCGGCGTGCCGCCGATGTCGAAGGCGGAGCCGGCCTGCGCGGTGGACTGCCGGAAAGATTCCAGCGCCTGGGTCCATCCTTGTGAAAGAGCCTGCTGGAAGGGCGCGAACGCATCGGCCCCCGTGGCTTGTTGCTTCATCATGTCTCCTGGTCCTCGCCTGAAACGGTACGGATGGCTTGCGTGTTTTGAGTATGCTGCATTCAAAGGGCCCTCACAACGCCGCCCCCTCCACTTACCAACTGAAACTTCTCGTGTTTGTCCATCTGATCGTCATCGGTTGGTTGTATGTCGCCTTGATGATGGCCGTGGCCGAAGCCACCAACACCACCGGCACCGTGCTGGGCGCCATCTTCACATTTCTTTTGTACGGTTTGGCGCCGGTCGCACTGGTGGTTTACCTGATGGGCACTCCCGGACGTCGCCGCGCGATCAGGCAGCGCGAACTCGAGGCACAGGAAGCCGCACGGCGCGCAGCGGCCGAAGAAGCCGCCCCACCCGGCGAGGCGGCAAGTTCAGACCTTCCAGACCAGGGCGGCAAAGCGGCCGCTGATGCCGTCGCGCCGGTGCGAAAAGAACCGTGACGGGTTGCCGACGGTGCACCAGGGGTCGCCGCCGTCGTTGCCATGGATCGCTTCGATGCCCGCCGTGCGCAGCCGCTGGCGCGCGAGCCCGGGCAGGTCGGCCAGCCATTTCCCGGGCGCCGGTGCAGGCCGGAAGCAGGACGCCGCTTCGGCGGCATGCGCCTCGAAGGCGGCCTTGACCTCCGGCCCCACCTCGAAGGCCTTGGGACCGATGCACGGCCCCAGCCAGGCGATGACTTTCGCGGCGTCATCGAAAGCCCTCGCAGTCTGCTCGAGCACCCCGCCAGCCAGCCCGCGCCAACCGGCGTGCGCGGCCGCGACGCGGTGGCCGGCTTCGTCGGTGAAGAGCACCGGCAGGCAGTCGGCCACCATGATCGTGCAGGCCAGCCCGGGCACGGTGGCGGTACAGGCATCGGCGGCGGTACCGTCGCGCACGATGTTCTGCGCGGCATCGAGTTCGACCACGCCGGTGCCGTGCACCTGCTGGAGGAAGACCGGACGCGCGCCGATCGCCGCGCGCAAACGGTTGCGGTTGTCCGCCACGTGCGCGGGCTCGTCGCCCACGTGGTCGCCGAGGTTCAGGCTTTCATAGCGCGCCGTCGAAACCCCGCCTTCGCGCGTGGTGCACACGGCCCGCACGTTCGGCGGCGCGGGCCACTCGGGCACGAGCCAGCGTGCATCCATCGGCTTCAGGCTTCCGCGTCGGGCGCTTGCGAAGGCTGCGCGCGCTGGAAGGCGTCGAGCTCCATGCAGGCATCGAAGGCGGCCATGGTGCGCGGCAGGCCGCTGAAGTCGCAGTCGAAGCGGCGGCCGTTGAAGATCTGCGGCACCAGGCAGCAGTCGGCCATGGTGGGCGTGTCGCCCCAGCAGTAGGTGCCGGCGGGGTATTGCGCGAGCTGGCGCTCGAAGGCCATGAGGCCGTCGCGCACCCAGTGGCGGTACCAGGCGTTCTTGGCGTCCTCGTCGAGCTTCAGGTCCTTCACCAGGTACTTGAGCACGCGCAGGTTGTTGAGCGGATGGATCTCGCAGGCGATCGACTGCGCCAGTGCGCGCACATGGGCGCGGCCCGCGGGGTCGCGCGGCAGCAGCGCGGGCTCAGGATGCACTTCGTCGAGGTACTCGATGATGGCCATCGACTGCGAGAAGCGCTCGCCCTCGTCTTCGAGCAGCGGCACCAGCCTGTCGGCGGAGATGGAGGCGAAGGGGCCGGTGCGGTGGTCGCCGCGCGCGATGTGCACGGGAACGTAGTCGAAGTCGAGGCCCTTCAGGTTGAGGGCGATGCGCACGCGGAACGAGGCGGAGGAGCGGAAGTAGTTATGCAGCTTCATGATTTCGCAAGCATAGCGCTCCCTCCATGGCGCAGCGTCACGAGCGGGCTATAGCCGCCAGCACGCAGCGGAAGTCCTGCAGGACGGCCTTCGGCGAGGTGATGGCTATGGCATCGCGCCACTCGCCGAGGATGCGGCGCGCGGCCTCTTCCTCTCGGGCGGCGATGCCGATGCGCCAGGGCCCCAGCGCGCCGGGCTCCTCGCCCTCGCCGTGGTTGTGCTGGCCCTCGCCGTACGGCCGGCCTTCGGAACAGGCGCGGCAGAGCATCTGCATGCTGGTGGTCCAGTTCTCGGCGCTGGCGTCGGCCGCCTCGAAGCGCCGGACCAGCGCCTCGATGTCTTCCTTCGTCGCGTCCTCGACGGTGACTTCGTAGGTCGAATAGTCGGAAGGCGCGATCAGCTCGAGCGCGTCGAACACCGGCACCTCGCGCTCGCCGCGCAGCCGGTAGCCGTTGGCCGCACCGTCGTGCAGCACGAGGTCGCCATAGCGGTGGCCGCAGTCGGGCGTGGGGACATTGCGCAAAACGGCGCGCGCCGGGTCGATGCGGTCGGCCCACACGACTTCGCTGGCCTCGTCGCCGTGCACGCGAATGGGCGTGAGGCCGATGAAGAGATCGACCGGCCCGTCGCCTTCAGGCACCTCGATGCCGTACTGCCGCCAGGCGCTGCGGGCCGTGGTCCAGTCGCCCAGTGCGGTGGCGGCGATGCCGAGGTTCCAGATCGCGCCCTCGTTGCGCGGATCGCATTGCACGGCGCGGGCATTGGCCTGCAGCGAGGCGGCCCAGTCGCCGCGGTACTTGTGGATGAGGCCGATGTTGTACCAGGGAGCCGACCAGTTCGGCAGCACGGCGCCGGCCTGCGCATAGGCCTCGAGCGCACCGTCCTGGTCGCCCTCCTCGTCGCGCTGGCGGCCTAGTTCGTTGAGAGCATTGGCCTTGCCGGCCTTGCCGAATCGGATGGGCATGGTGGGAAATGAGGGGAATGGAGAGGAAATACGCCGCCGGGGCCGTCTATTGTGAGCCTCCCGCCTCTGGCACACTGCCGGTTTCCCGCTTGGCTTCCCTGAAAAAAGGACACGTCGCAATGGCTTCCGAGTTCGTCTTCGCCCCGCCCGCCGCCGTTTCGGTGCCGGTGGCCGGCCAGTCCGCCCGCTTCCCGGTGCACCGCATCTACTGCGTGGGCCGCAACTACGAAGATCACGCCAAGGAAATGGGCTTCACCGGCCGCGAACCGCCCTTCTTCTTCATGAAGCCCGCCGACGCGCTGGTGGTGGTCGATGCGGGCCAGACCGGCACCATGGCCTACCCCTCGCTCACGAAGAACCTGCATCACGAGATCGAACTCGTGGTCGCCATCGGCACCGGCGGCAGGAACATCGCCGCGGCCGACGCCCACAAGCACATCTACGGCTACGCGGTCGGCCTCGACATGACGCGCCGCGACCTGCAGAACGACATGAAGAAGCAGGGCCGCCCCTGGGACATCGGCAAGGGCTTCGAGCAGAGCGCGCCCATCGGGCCGATCGTGCCCGTGGCGCAGGCCGGCGACGCCGAGAAGGCCGAGATCTCGCTGCAGGTCAACGGCACCGACCGCCAGCGCAGCAACGTGAGCAAGCTGATCTGGAACGTGGCCGAGACCATCGAGCACCTGTCGGCGGCCTGGGAGCTGCAGCCCGGCGACCTGATCTACACCGGCACGCCCGAAGGCGTGGCCGCCGTGGTGGCCGGCGACACGCTCGTGGGCGAGGTCGCGGGCCTGCCCAAGCTGACCGTCAAGGTCGTCTGAAGACGGCGGTCGGTTTCATGCTCCTGCGCGTACCCATCAAGCATTGCAAGAACTGTGGCACCGCGGTGGTCTACCGCGTGCCGGACGACGGCGACACCAAGCAGCGCGCCGTCTGCCCGGCCTGCCACACCATCCACTACGAGAACCCGCTGAACGTGGTCGGCACCATTCCGGTCCTGGGCGAGAAGGTGCTGCTGTGCAAGCGCAACATCGAGCCGCGCTGGGGCAAGTGGACGCTGCCGGCCGGCTTCATGGAACTCGAGGAAACCACCGCCCAGGGCGCGGCCCGCGAGACCGACGAGGAGGCCGGTGCGAACTTCGAGATCGAGGGCCTGTTCTCGGTGATCAGCGTGGTGCGCGTGGGCCAGGTGCACCTGTTCTACCGCGCCCGGCTGCTCGACGACAAGTTCGACCCGGGCCACGAGACCATCGAGGCGCGGCTCTTCACCGAGGAAGAGATTCCCTGGGACGAGATCGCCTTCCGCACGGTGCGCGAGACGCTCGAGCACTACTTCGAGGACCGGCGGCGCGGCAGCTTCGACCGCGTGCACGAACTCAGCATCGTTTGACCAGATCCATGAACAAGACTCTTCGCGCCACCATGTTGTGCGGCGCCAGCCTCGGCTTTGCGCTGGCGGCAGCGGCGGCCAGGGCGGAAACCGTGGGCGACGTCGACACCGCCTTCAAGCTCATCGGCCCCGACCACAAGATCGTGATCGAGGCCTACGACGACCCCAAGGTCAACGGCGTGACCTGCTATGTCTCGCGCGCCAAGACCGGTGGGCTGGCGGGCGCCTTCGGCGTGGCCGAGGACAAGGCCGAAGCCTCCATCGCCTGCCGCCAGGTCGGCCCGGTGAGCATCACGCAGCCGCTGCCCAAGCGCGAGGAGGTCTACAGCGAGCGGCTGTCGGTGCTCTTCAAGCGCCTGCGCGTGGTTCGCATGGTGGACGCCAAGCGCAACACGCTGGTCTACCTGACCTACTCCGACCTGCTGATCGACGGCTCGCCCAAGAACAGCGTGACGGCGGTGCCCATCGACCGCGGCACGCCCATCCCGCTCAAGTAGCGGGGCGGCCAATGCCCTCTTCACAGCCGGTTGCTCTTTCGTCGGGCGCCGTCGCGGGGGTTTGCTAGCATCGCCCGCGTGGCGCGCCCGGCGTGCCGGTTTGCAGGAACCCTCCGCAACGAACCCGTTCGAACAGAGCCCATGCACCTTCAGACTTTTGTTTTACGCACCGGCGCCATGGCGCTGCTCGCCGCGGGCCTCGCGGCCTGCTCCACCGTCGACCTCAACACGCCCTGGCCGGCGCCCCCGGCAGCCAAGCCGCCGGTGCAGCAGCGCCCCGCGGCCTTGTTCATCCGCCCCGCGAACGGCCCGACCATCGCCCGCTTCGACGGCGACCGCGTCAAGGGCATCGACATCGCCGGCAACCTCGGCGATCCGATCGTCGCCTCGGCCGACGGCCGCGTGGTGTACGTGGGCAGCGAACTGCCGGCCTACGGCAACATGGTCATCGTCAAGCACAACGAGACCTTCCTCACGGCCTACGCCCACGTGCAGACCATCCTCGTGAAGGAAAACTCCGTCGTCCGCCAAGGCGACAAGATCGCCGAGATGGGCCGCAGCAACGCCGACCGCGTGAAGCTGCGCTTCGAGATCCGCAAGAACGGCAGCCCGGTCGACCCCGAGCCGTATCTCAGCGGCCGGCTGATGCAGTAACGACGGCCGCGCTCGCCGCCCACGCTCTTATCTAGTTGTTGCACAAGACATTCCCCGGGAGTTTTGAAACTCTCGGGGAATGAAAAAGAACCGTGACTACACAGGGCTGGAACGGACCCCCTCGTCGATGGCGTGGCTGATTCGAGTTCGCCAGGTCCACAAAGGGCGGCTTGACAAGCTTCTGAAGCTCCAGAACGAACTTCCTGAACTGATCGCCAAGACTGAGGAGGAACTCGCCGCAATTGATGCGGTGATCCCATTTCACGAAGTCAAAGTGGATCCGACCGTCATCGTCGGGAGGCGTCCGAAGAAAAAGTCTCTGGCCCCCCGCGGCCAGATGACGAAGCAGATCATCCGCTGTTTGAAAGCCGCGAATGGCAAGCCCGTCCATACCCCGGAAATCGCGCACTTTTTCGCTCGCGAAGTTGGCCTTGACCTCCATCAGATGAGGGTGCGTGAGCTGGTCATACGCGTCCGCACGCGACTCAAGGCACTCTGCGCACTCGGCATCGTGCGCAGACACCATCCGCAAGGCAGAGCAGAAATGGGGAACTGGTCTTTGGTGATGGATCAGGCGATGACGAACCCAGACGGCACCTGAGGGGGTGAAAGGCATAAAAAAACCGCCCTAAGGCGGTCCTTTTTCCCAAGCGAAGGTCAACTTAATGACGCCGCAAGGGCGGAGTGGTGGGGGGCAATCATAGCGTCCCGCCACAAGAGCACCAACCGCTCTACCGTACGCCAATGATCCGGCTTAGCCGTACGCTTACATTGATTGTGTGCACAGACACCATTCGCAGGGCGGTGCAGAAATGGGGAACTGGTCGTTGGTGATGGGTCAGGCGACAACGAACCCAGACGGCGCCTGAGCATCGAATATCAGCTCGCCAGCGCGATGGTGGCCTTGCCAATAGCCCCTCCACCATTTGGATAGTCCGTGTTTCATGATCCCATCCAAAAGAGAGTCGATGCGCTCTTCGAAGGAGTCGCGACGCCGGTCCTCTCGCCACGCCATCTCGTTCATGTAGTCCAACATGTACTTGGGCGTGATCCGACGAACTTCCCAGTTCAAGCGCCTGCAGCGCGAATAGAAGCTCTCGGCCTGGTTGTCGTTGACACCATCGTCTGTCGAAAACTCGACGCTGTGATTGACGGTGCGGTGCTCGAAGCGCATCGCCAGTCTGCAGAATGCGTTGCTCTCGTCGGTCTGGATTTCCGATCCCTGCTTGACGTATCGGTAAACCACCGGGGTGACGCATGCCTCGTTTTCAGCCTTGACTACCGCCACGATCGTCCGAACGGCACCTTGCAGCTTCGTCGGTGAAATCTCTCGAAGCACGACTACGATACGCCGGTTCGGATGAGTGGCAAACCATTTCTTGCCCAGCTTGGCGCGCGCGGGCAATCCGGTCGTCTTGATTTTCTTGCGTGGCTTGCGAATTCGCCCGGAAAAATGCCCTCCGTCGACCTCCACATGCCTTTCGAGCTGCGCGAGATTTCGGTCGTCCAGCAAACCCTCACGTAGCTTGTGCAGAAGTGTGAATGCTGTCTGGTATGCCAACCCCTCCGTGTCCTTGATGTACATGGCATTGATTCCGCCGCTTCTTACGACGTAGGTCAGCATGATTCGCAGAATCTGCTTTAGCGGGATCTTGTGATCTTGCAGTTTTGTACCGCTGGTGACCGAGAAGGTGCGCCCGCATCCAGCGACCTTGCATCGCCACTGATGCCGGCGGTGGATGACATAGTGACTGTCTATGCAGCCACACGAGGGGCAGACTTGCTTGCCATCGCCGTGTGCATGCCCCAGCGGCGCTTGGCGAACCTCGCGTGCACATCCTCCTCGGACATCTTCTCGATCTCCGGGAAGGTCAGCCTCCTCGGCTTCAGAAAAGGTCGCAGGCGCGCTGCCGTGCGAGACCGATCGGAAGACAAGCCGATTTCCTTGTGCTTGGCGGCACTAGGAGTGCACTGCTGGTGGCTTTGCTATTCCCGCAGGGCGCATGCCCCACGTGGCAGATAGATCGAGATCGCTAGGTTGAGAACGTGCTGGCGCTTGGTGGAGCACGTGAGCACCGCCAGAGGGAAACTGGGTCATGTGTGTCGTCGCGAAGCTTGGTGCGCCGAGGGCGCAGGACGCAGGCGAACGAGAACCCGCCGCACGCCGTCAAGGGGTTGACGGGGCACAGGACATGACACACAATTTGCGCAAGATAAATCGCCGTCCAAGCATTAATCCCGCACAAAGCCGCCAGTTCCCTAGGGAGCTGGCGGCTTTTGTGTTTCTCGATCACCTGCACTGAAGCAGTGCATGTTCAATGTGGTCGTGCTGCTGAAATGTCCTCCTGGTGTTGTGCGGATAGGAGATCGGCTAGAGCTGTTCGCTCATCGACTCCAGCCAATCGGCGATATCAGCGGTCCGGGCGAAAGGCCCGCGGCGCCCCTCCAGGTCGAAGACCTTGACCGGGAGTTTTTCCTCGCGCCTTGCTTTGTAAAAGGCGGAATAGCTCTTGAAGCCGAGCACCGTCGCGATTGCACTCCCGCTGACCATGGGACCGTACATCTCGAGCATTTCTCTGCGCCGCAGCGCGGCCGGGGTGCTTTCAGCGTTCATTTCGCTTCACCTGGGTTGAATGGACTGCCGATCGTGTGAGCGGCCAGACCGAAAATCTAGGCTCTGATGCAGGCATCATCGGAGCCTAGACAAACGACCTTTTTTGCTTTAAGCATGAAAAAGAAGGACTGGCTCGACCATTTACAGGTGAAGCTTTGGCTCAATGAAGTACGCCGGGAATCGGGAGGGGGCAGCAATTACGAGCTGGACCAGATGTTCTCGTCCGAACCTGGAGCTTCTTCAGCGGACCGACGCAAAGAGTTCGATCTCATCGAACAGAAAGCCAAACCGCCGCGTACCGATGTGCTTCATCGAGTTGACCTGAACATCCCCGGGACTCGGCGCCTGTACGAGGCCCCCTTTTGGACGTTGGTGAGAGACGACAAGACTTCGCTTGCCCAATGCAGCCAGAACGTTGACGACTTGCTTGAGCTGTACGGGCTGGTCCGGCTCGACTGGCCTGAGGCAAGCCGCCATCTCTTTGGGAGCGCGCAAATGGATGAACGCAGCGTCTTCAATGCGAGTCTTGCGTCAGCGCTATCCGAACTTGCATGGTACGACCGCCTGAGTCTGCTCCTCGCGCTCTTCAAGGAGGCGAAGGGCTCAACCAACTTCAGGGCTGCCGAATCTGTCTGCAGCATGCTAGATAAAACTATCGACCTTGCGATGTCGCAGCGTCTCCCTTGGTCCGAGGCTGCTGAAACTTATCAGGATCTGTTGGATCTTTGCTTGAACAGCGGGACATCTGCTGATCGTTCAGATGGAGGGGCGCTACTTCTTGCCCACAATCAGTCAGCCAGGCCAGTCCTCGCATTGTCGTTTGTGGAGCGTCAATCGACAAAAAGCCAAGGTGCTTGACTTGAGCACGAGCGATATCTACGAGTGCATATCGCTCATTGGCGATTGGGGGCATCGGGACGACATGTAAACTTTTGAGGCCAACGCTGTCAGCATCAAAGGTAGGCCAAGATGACGAAATCACTGCTCGAGCTCACGACCTCTGCCGCATTCAAGCGGCGGTTGAGTAAGAGCTTAAAGAAGGTGGCCGCGACGCGTGCGCGATTGAGATTGCCAAAGGCTGTCACTGTCGATGGAGTGGTATTCAAGGAATATCCTGACGGACGGCGTGAACGAGTCAGCAAATCTTCCCCCGTCTGATTGCGATTCTCAACGATCTCCGTTGAGCGGTATGGAGAAACAACAACCCAAAACGGCGCGATAAATCGGGATTTTCCGGGACCAGACGGGACCGCTTGGGACAAGTCGTGTAATGGGTTTGCGCCGGTGGTAAACGCGCCCCATGGCGCGAATCGCTCACGTTGAGCGGTCTTACGGGGCTCAAACATGTCGAGCTACTGCTCGTGCCGGGAAGATGCCAGTTTGGCACGGACGCGCGTGATGAGCCTGGCCATCGACTACACCATGGGCTGCGGGGCCAACCGGGCAGAGTGCCAGGAACTGATCATCTGCAGCTGACACCGAGAGGCGGAGCCTGCCGGCCTTTTCTGAACCTAGATATCAGCAAAGTCTGGCCGAAAGGTCAGGTTGTGCTTGAGGTTCAGATGCGTGCACAAGCCGACGAGATCCGGGAACATGGACTTGGGGCTAAAGCCCATTGCTTGCAGCATGTCCAGGATAGGCCCCCTTGCAGCGGCGGGGATCATGATCTGGAACAGGTGGGGCTTTACCTCCCGATTGCTCTCCAAGGTTATGAAGCGGCCTTGGCCCGAAAAAGCGTGCAAGGTGAACCATCCATCTTGGGCTGTGACACGCGGATTGTTCAGCCGCGGTTGGAACACAACCGTCTTCCGTCGCTCGAAGGGATCTCTGTCGTAGACCGACTTGTCGAGAAGCGGCTCGGCGTGCAACACGTAGACAAATACGGCCCCTGTCGATTGGGAATTGCAGGCGAAAAATAAGGCCACCAGCGGGTTGGCTGTCCAGTCGAGTAGCCGAGTCTTGAGCCCATGATGCTGGGCTACGACCATTAGATCGACCAGACCGTGCTGGCCAGGGGATAAGAAGGACGCCCCCAACAGTTCAAACTGCTCCAATGCCTCCTTCTCGCTCAACACGCGGTTGCGATTCGGGGTGCCGCGCGCTACGCCCGGCAGCAGGTTACCGCGCCTGTCCTGCCCACGGAAAATGTACTGCCCCGGTTTCTGTTGTAAGCGCTCAACTGCTTTGGCATAGGTTCCAAAGTCGGTCACCCTCTCGCTGGAAGTCGTCGTCGCCATGCTGCTCCTCCTGTAGGCCGACAGCGAAAGCCTGGAACATCCGGCGTCAGGCAGTCGGCGGGCCGTATTGTTGTCGATGCAGTTCTTGATCGACCCGGCGCGCTAGATCGGCTGTGCACCATCGTCTGCGAGGGGATGGCGTAGTAGCTGGAATCCACCTCGACAAGCGGGAAGATGCTTGCGTAGTAGCGCAGGTGCGCCTCCGGGGTCTTGCGGCCGCAGTCGATAAGCGTCTGTTCGGCCCAGGACGCGTGTCTGACAAGCGTGGGCATACCTGCATTCCCCGGGCTTTCGCTCCCTAGTGTTCCAGTTTGAGGAAGGGCTCGAAGACCCTGGCAAGCGCCTCATGTTCTTGGTACAGGTTCGTCAGCAAAAGAGACTGCTTTATCAAGAGATCCATCTGCCTCTGCCCAGAGGGAGTGCTTTCGAGCTCGTGGGTGACGTTGGAAAGCTCGGACATCTTGCCTCTCAAGTCCCTGTGAACGTACTCGACCACAGCCTTGTCGGTGAGCCAGCCCATAGCGCGCACGGACGCCAAGAACTCGCTGTCGGTGTCAGGGTGAAGTTTCGCTGCCGCCACCACGGTGTCGATATAGGCGTACACGCGGTCGTACATCACCAGTCGACGCTCGAAGAGGTCGAACTTGAGCCGATTTCGAGCTGTCTGTGCTGCCGCAGCCGCCGTCTGAGCAGCTGAAACTGCTGTAGCGGCTTGTTGCTTTGAAATGCCCGCCTGGATCGCTCCGAACTTGTAGGCCACTAAGACCGCAGCAATCGCTGTGAAAAACTGAATCACAGGAGAAAGATAGGCCGTCCAATGAGGGTCTGCGGGCACGGTGAATCCTTTTATCTTGGGGCGACGGTTGCAGGGAGGCAACTCTACTGCCATGACGACCGAGGACGACTCGGTGCAATTCCGCTACAGCCGGTAAAAATGGATCGGATTCGACTTATCGCAACGGTGCGGCGCATTTATCGCGGCGCGCTTCACTCCGTTTTCCGAAGGCAAAGCCGCACTGAGCAAACGAATGCCCTCGTCCGATCGGCTACTGGGTCGCATGCTGCCGCTACCACGTCAGCAAGGTGAATTCTCTTTACCATTCGGAAGCCATTGCTACCGCTCGCCAGGTACGCCAGTTGGCTCTACTGCGTAGTCGAGTGCTTCGACACTCGAGACCTTTGGCTTGAAAACCATTGGGAAACCCGCGTCGATGAAAACGCTGTCGAACTGGATCAGGAAGAGGTCCTTGAGTCTGCGCGCTTGGAACTTCTCGCAAGGCAGCCGCAACTGCCGACTCATACGTGCCGAGTCGGCACCTTCTAGGCGTAGTTCAAGGTCGCGGCAGCGGCACCACTGTCGGCAGCTTGACGCACTCAAACTACGGCCACACACCGATTGCTTCGCCGACAAATAGTGCATTACGATCAGTCACAATCAAAAAAACAAACTCGCGCGGGAGGAGCTCTCTGAGAGCGCGCCCCCGTGGTTCATGCATTCAATTCTGCAGCTCAACTCTTTCGGGGGCGTAAATGGTACTTTCGGCATCGATTCGCAAACAGAAACTGGATGACCTTAGGAAGGCCGCGCCAGAAGGCACTCAGAAGCTTTTTTATAAAGGCCGTGCACAGGCTTTTGCTGTCCATCGGATCGACCTTGACTGGCTAATCTACAACGAGCACAACGGGCGCATTGAAGCCGAGATGCTGACCTGGAAGCAAGAGCATCAGGCATCTACTACTTACACCGAAGAAAAGCACGAGCTGATTGATTCGCTTTTGTGGCATCTAAGTGTTGCTCGCAACAAGGCCACGCTTGAAGATCTCAAAGAGAAATCCCAACAGCGTCCTGGCATCGTTAGCTTGGACGGCGTCATCATTGACGGAAACCGAAGAGCAATGCTGCTACGGCGGATTCAACAGGAGGATCACAAGCCACAGTACCTCGATGCAATTATTCTTCCTGATGCGTACGCCGACAACGAAAAGGAGATTGTCCGACTTGAGACGCAATATCAACTCGGCGAGGATTCAAAAGTCGAGTATGGCCCCATCCAAAAATATCTTCACGCGCGGCGGTTAAAAATAGATTTAGGTATTGACGAGGCCGAGATAGATTCATTAATGGGGCGTGAGCGTGGTTACGCCAAAGGATTGCTCGGCATCATGGATTTGATGGACGGCTACTTGCAACACATCGGATGCCCTCATCTGTATACGATGCTCAAGGATAGTGACGGCACCAAGGAAGGGATGTTTGTAGACCTCTACAGTGATATTAAACGTCTCCAAGGCAGAAATCCAAAAGTTGACTGGGCATTTGATGAAGTTGACCTTCTTCGATTGAAAACCATCCAGTACGACTACATCCGCCTTGGCGAGTTTGCGGATGCAAAAAAATCCTATCGAGCCCTCTCCCACCAAGGAAAGAATAAGAATTTTTTTGGCCATCAAGATATATGGGACGCTTTCTCGAAGGATCACACCAAAATGATTGATCCTCAGAATGCGACCATGGATACGCTAGAGGAATATATAGCAAAAAATCCTCATCACGAGGCAAAAGCAGATGCTGCCAGGGCACGCGACGAAGATTGGCGTGCAATTGTTTCGGGTCTAATGAAGAGAAACTTCGGAACATCAGGCGACAAGCTTTATTATCGAGTTGAAGAGCTCAAACCAAAAGAACTTTTGGAGAAGGCCAAGTTGGCCCTTGAGGGAATCGAGATTGACGGCGATAGCTTGACCGCCGACCCAGCAAATGAAACGCTGGTGCGCGAGTTAAATCAGATGACCTATGAGATGAAAAAGCGCTTTGAACGTGTTAATTGACCCGGGAAACCTGCCGTGACGAAAATTCAGCTTGGGTACGATGAAGCGACGAAATCTTTGTGCTTTGTCGGAGCAGGTCCATCACTCACGCGCAACCCCATGTTCGCTGCACACTTCACCAAAGAAGGTGGTACAACCGATTCGAGCGGGACACTCTACCTGCCAACGGGCGTAAATGGACTGAGTCAACAGTACCGTACTGTCTCGAAGCTGCTTGACTATGCTGGAGTCGAGGCGGTCTTGGAGGCGGGGATATCTGCGGCACTCGATGCGGTAAAAACAGAGTCCGAAGATTTTGCGAAATTCTCAGCCTTGGCCGCCGAGATATGGGAGCGCTCAATTGATTCGGATGAGTTTCGAAAATTCGTCAGCACCATTGAAGAAGTGTGTGGTAATCGAACTTTTTACCGAAAACAACTGCTCTCTGCTTTTCACCTTTCTTTTGCGCGAAACGCCTGCAATTTCTCGGTCCCTGGAGCCGGAAAGACATCAATCGTTTACGCAGCCTATGCATTCCTGAAAAACCTACCGGCTGACGATAAGCGAAGGGTTGACAGGCTGCTGATTGTTGGACCGCTGGCTTCGTTCAAGGCGTGGGAAGATGAATACAATGCGATCTTCGGGAGGCCGGCAAGGTCGTTACGAATTTCTGGTGCTATGCCTGTTTCGGCTCGCTTAGATCATCTGAAAGGGATCACCGTCGCGTCCAGAGACATCGAGCTGACACTCACGTCTTACCAGACATTAGCCTATTCAGAAGACGGTTTTGCTTCGCTCCTGCAACGAACAGGCAGTCGAACTATGATGGTTTTGGACGAAGCCCACTACATCAAGAACGAAGATGGATTCTGGGCCGCTGCAGCCCTCAGACTTGCTCGTTTTGCATCGTGCCGCGTTGTCTTAACGGGAACACCTGCTCCAAATGGTTATGAAGACTTGGGCAACTTATTTCGTTTCCTATATCCCACGCGCGACATTATAGGTTTTCCAACCTCATCGCTGCGAGCGATGTCCGATGGTGCGATGGAGCGCGCAATACCTCAACTAAAGGCAAAGATCAAGCCTTTTTTTACGCGAATAAGGAAATCAGACCTTAACCTTCCGGCAGCAACTGAACACCGAGTCAGTGTGCCGATGGGAGCAATTCAAGAAAAAATTTACCGCGCCCTTGAGAGCAGAATCGTGCCTCAGTTTCGCCGGGATCTGGCAAGCGCAAATGCCCCTATGAGAGTCAAGGCACGCCTTATTCGATTGAGGCAAGCGGCTGTGAATCCCGAGCTCTTGCTGCTGCCCATAGAAAAAGACACTCTCTTCGAGGCGGGAGTATCCGGGGACTACTCAATAACTGAGCAGCAAGTGGTGAATTTAGTTGGAAATTTTGACATCAGCCGTGATCTCGAGCGTATTCGAATCTGCGATGAAATCGCGACGCGCACATTGACTGCTGAAGGCAAGGTGCTTATTTGGACATATTTCCTTGGGAATCTCGAAAGAATCAAGAGCCTGTTTGAAGGCAGAGTCCAGTTCTTAGAGGCACTGACCGGCGTGACGCCCGTCGGCGGCGGCGATGAAGATGCGACTACCGTAGGAACCCGCGAGGAAATCATCGATCGCTTCCATAGCGTCCGAGGTGCCGCCGTGCTGATTGCTAACCCTCAGGCTGTTGGTGAATCGATCTCCCTGCACAAGGCATGTCGCACTGCGATCTACTACGACCGCGATTTCAACGCAGGCCGTTTCATTCAATCGAAAGATCGAATTCATCGATATAACCCTGTCGGGGGCGGCCCGGTTTCGTATTTTTACCTCGGGTGCAGCAATACGATTGATGACGACATTGACTCACGCCTTCAATTGAAGGAGCGGCGACTATCCGATCTTGTTGACTCGGAAGACATTCCACTCTTGACATCCGTTGGGGACGACGACGACGACATTCGTGCCGTGCTTGAAGCCTATGAGCGGCGCAAGGGAGTCTGACGGTCTGCTGGAGGCGGAAAAAGTCGACGCACTCCTAAATTTAATTTCCACCTCATGTAGTCGGCCGACCTCGGATCAGCTCGCACGAGAACTGCATGTTAAGACATCAGCCTCGTTCGCGAAGACGCACAACACAATCGAGATGCTTCGGCGATTCAACGCCCTGGAGCTTGTCGATGGCAGTTCGAGCCTCCGCATCAGCGACAGCTGGGCTTCGGTGGCACCGTATGACGAGATCGGGCGACGGACAGCACACACCCTTGCCGAGCGGCTCGTGCAACGTGGGTCGGTTGGGTGCGTACGGCGTGTGAGTGACGACGGTAGTCTTTGGCTTGATTCGATGTCGCTCCCGGGCTCTCACGATGGCCTTTCATTCTGGGCAATAGAGTTCTCGGTGGCTTTTCGTGAGCGTACTACCAGCCGCCTTTGGCGCGTAGCAACACCATTCGAGGCGACTTTCTTAGACGTCGCACGTCGATCTAATATTTATCACACTCGACGTCTTATAACTGCCGAACAGTTCGCAGCCAAGCGTGATCTCGATGCTGCCAATGGTATCTTGGCCGAGGAATGGGTTCTTTCACAGGAGCGAGAGAGACTCAAAGACCACCCGCTTGTCGATCAGATTCGCCGAATCTCTGATGAGGATGTATCTGCTGGCTTCGACATATTGTCTTTTTCCTCATTAAGCGCTCTCCAGCATGACCTTCATATTGAGGTGAAGTCCTACGCGGGTACTCGTCGTTTCTTTTGGAGTCGTAACGAGATTGCGGTCGCAGAGGCACTGGGTGAGCAATACAGCCTGCACTTGGTCGACCGCGCAGCAATGACGATGGCAGGCTACACGGCTCAAATCATCAAAGGGCCCTATTCGGCTCTTTTTCAGACGGGATTACCTGGGTGGACGATCAGCCCAGATGGCTACGAATGCGTAGGGCCCCCTTTGCGATCCTCTTGAGCTTGTTGGACATCACGCCACCAACTGCAACTGGTTTCTGGCCTTGGCTTGCGGATGAGTGAGGTAAGCGTTGGCGGTAGAACCAACGAGCAGGCCTGCGACAACAAGCGAAGCGTTGTTGGCGAGCTTTCCTAAGCCCGGAAGGCAACGCGCTTCATCGTGTCCATACTCCAAATTTATGACCATACCCAAAACCCATTTTGCAAAGTGCTCATCATCCGCAAGTACCGAAGCTAAACTGCTTCCCGTCAGGTCTAGCTGATCCAGCAGCATGAAAGGAGTCGTAGTTCCCAAACCACGACGTGACCAAATTCTCTGCATGCCATCCAAATCTGCGATCTTCAGGAAATCATGCAATCCTCCCAGAGCTCCGGCGACTCGCTTGATCAATGCCGTTGAAAATAGGGCAAGTACCCGGCTTTGCAAGCCTTCGCTCAAGTCAAGAGAAATGATTGATTTCGAGGTGCCGAAGTAAAAGTCGACTCCCCATGTGATTGGTTGCGATGCGACTCGATTCACGAGCTCGAAGCGAACGCCGCTTTTGAGCTGCAAACTTGGTATCGCAAATCGAAATCGGCGGTCTTCCGCATACTTGGAGCCTGCACGATTGGGCATGGCGTCAGTGGCGGGTGGTGAGGGGCAGGTCAAATCCCTCCCTACCTCAAAGAGTGGTGGCACGGCGTCCACCGGGGTCTCAAGCAATGCATGCGCCAAGTAGTACGTGAATGCAGGAGGAATCGCGTTCCCCACCATTTGCTGCTTGTGCCCGTAAACCTCGGCGTAGAACTGGAACGTGATTGGAAAACCTTGCAAACTCGCGCGCTCCCTAATGGTGAGCCGTCTGAATCGCGTCGGAGTATCCGCTGTGGCTATCACGATGCTTTCGCGGGAGACACGGGTGCACGTTGCAGTGATCGTCCGTACCGGGCGATTCAACTGATCGGGAAACGCCATGGCGTTGTAAACAGTATGAGTCGTCTTTGCTGCGCGATTGATTCGAACCTCTTCCTCGCTAAGTGGTGTCTCTTCGATGTGATCGCGGAGCTCGCTCTGCGGGAGCGTCATGCCATATATCGGATCCGTCACCACCTTGGCCGCGAGCGAGTCGACAACGTCACCTAACGTCGGCGGAACTAATGTCGCTCGATAGCTTTGCAAAAGAGCAAAGTCGAAGTTTCCTGCTATGCAGCGCATTCGGCGCTGTGGCACGCCATAGTCCGCGGTGTTCACGATATGGGCCTGCACGCCGAGGCTTGAGAATCGGTGTAGCACCCCCCCCTTTCGCAATTCCGCCTCAATGATCTTTGCCATTCGGGGCACATTCTCCATTGCCCAAACTTTGGGTTTGAGATGTTCCACAATGGATAGAAATTGGATCACGTCTTTAAGGCCATCGGCCAAATCTCCGCTTCCACCTCGGTTCGAGAAGGAGAACTGAGTGCAAGGCGGACTTCCAACCACGATGTCTATATCAGAAGGCAAGTCGGCAAGTTCAAGCCGTCGAATATCGACGGTCTGAGCTTGGTGGTGATTGTTTTTAAAGTTCGTCTCGTTGGCGACCCCCCAACGTTCGTACGAAGCAACCACTTCGATACCCGCAAGACGCAGGCCCAGAGCCCACCCACCGACCCCAGAATAGAGATCAATCGCCCTTGGTGCCTTCTGCCTAGTCTTCGTCATCATCTTTTACTGTCCAATTTCTAACTTCGACGATTAGACCTGAGCGTCTCACTTCCCACAAGATCCAGCTGTGCATCATGAGCTAAAACAGGACCGAGAAGTGTCGGCGCCGTCTCACGTCGCCGTACGCCTTCCGAACCCCCTTGGTCCCAGGCGGCTTCCCCCTCGTTTCCGCAGAATGCCGGCACGATGTCACGTATGGACACCATGATCGAATCTGAAGCCGCAACCCATCTGAGCGTCAGTCTCGCTGCGCTTACCGAACACAATTTGCACTGCGAGAATGGGGAGCGGCCGCGCTTCGAGATGCGGCATGCACTTGCTGACCCCGGCGTGCTCCACCTGCAACTGTGGTGGCTGGACAGTCGCTCAGCGATCGCGTCGAGCTTTCTCTGGGATTACGTTGAGGTCGATATTGGGGCGGAGCAGCCTCAGATCGTGGCACAGCGCTTGGCGTCGTCGCTCCCAAGTGGTCGGCTGAGTGATCAACCTGCAAAGGTCGTCGAAACCTGGAGCGCGGACAGTGCACCAATGTTCGCCGTGCATCCGCAGCGATTCCGGATGCTCCATCCCGCCGGCGAATCATTGGCTCGCTTTGCGGGACGTCACGCCAGGGCATCTGACGTCTTCACCGTGGACACGCAGAACGAGATCGCGGCGCTGATCATGAGAAACACGCAAGACTATTCGACAACACGGTTGCGTGTGCGTCTCGCGAACACGAAGGCCGCGCCCAGGAGAGAGTCAGAGAGCTTTACCGCAGCGATGTTCAACGTTGCATTTCACGCCGGCGGACGCAACATCTTCCAGTTCCCCAAGCGCTTGATGGAAATGCTTGAGCGCACGGACGTCGATGACCTTGCGCTGGAGTCCCTGCACTTTCCTTACGAGGCACTCTATCTATCATTCGGTCCGCAGTCCGGACTCGAGCCCGCCCCTGGCTGGCAGGCTGATGGGGCCTATGTTTTCTGCCATGACATCACCGAGGACGATGGCCGCCGCACGTTGTCGTTCGTCCAGTTCTGCGTGACGTTTGCGCCAGTGGCCGATCCGGATTGCTATGGCCGGCTCGCCGAGAACCCCGAGCCATTTCTTCTCATGGCGTTCGGCGACGAGGCGTTGCGGATGGGAATTGGAGAGGCCAGTGATCGCGAGATCAGCAATCGAATCGCACGCTTGCGCAAGGAGCGCGACGGCACAACCGAGTTTGCCGATCAGGCCAAGCAGCTAGGGCTATCCAGCAAGCAATCGGAGAGCGCCAGAACTGCACTCGAGGAGTTGCCGCGGCTTCAGGACTGCTGGGAGCGGATCACACGTCTGATTGTCAATGCATTGGCGTACTTGTCGGCATACCCTGATGATGTGGAGGCACGATGGCCTGCAGGCGCGCCGAGCCAACTGGTGGAAAAAATCAGCAAGGCGGCGACAACGAAGGATCAGCGGCAGGCTAAAACCGAACTCGGAATGCTCGGCTATGCGGCAATCCAGCTTTGCGGCAAGTCGTTTGATCAGAACTTCCAGCAGGAAGCCCCGGGGAATTCTGCGGCGAGGGTCATCCACTGGGTTCGTGGCCATTGGGTCCGACAGGCCTATGGCCCTGCGCACTCACTTCGAAGGCTGCAGTGGCGCCGCCCGCATCGACGTAACACGGACGCTGGTGATGGCACCGAGGTCATCGGCCACGTGTATAAGGTCGAGGGCGCCAAATGCTCGCCTTGAAGGCCGCCAGCAAGGATGGGACTTTGGCCCGACCGGTGCAAATGGGGAGAGGAAATTTCACGCGGCTCGCGCCCTCTTAATCCAGAGCGACCCTCTAAGTTGTTGATTTTTTTGATTTTTTGCATCAACTAGATAAGTTCGGCCGCCCATGAAAAAGCCCCCTTCCGGGGGCTTTTCGTTTTTCCGGGCGCCCGAGGAAGCGGGCGCCCTCTCCCTGCCTCGCTCCCTCACTCGGCCGTCGTGGTGTCGCGCAGCACGATCTCGCGCCAGTTGCTGTCGTAGGTGCTGACGAACATGTTGCGGTAGTACACCGAGCCCTGCGCCGGCAGGTTGAAGGTCTTCGATGCCGTGCCCGTGGCCGAGGGTGCGACGTCGGCCCTGTCTTCCGCGCCGGCCGAGGGGCCGCCGATCAGGCTCAGGAAGAACTGCGCGGCGAAAGTCGGGTCCAGCCCGGTGGCGCTGATAGCGAAATCGCTCCCGCCCACATAGGACGACAGGGCCGGCGTGGTCGAGAAGGCCGGGTAGCTGACGGCGGCGGTTTCGGCCAGCGTCAGCGGACGGCCATGGAAGCGGTGCTTGTAGATGATGTCGAAGCCGCTGAACTTGGCCACCGTGGTGCCGTCGCTCTCGTACGCGGTGAAGGTGTACTCGGGCGTGGCGGGAAGCGCGGCGATCGCGCTGTCGCTCAGGCCGGCGGTCGGACGGCCGCTGCAGTTCGAGGTCAGGTAGTAGTAGTTGAAGCTCGAGCTGCCGTCGATTGGCCATGCACCGCCGCCCGATGGACGCAGGTGGCGCAGGCCGCCCGCGGGCAGGCCCGGGCCGGTGACGACCACCGACGCGACATTGCCGCTGTTGCCGGTGTTCATGTCCTGGATCTCGAACTGCAGCGAGCTGCTCACGCAACCGGTCGCCTTCTCCTTGGTGGCATGCATGTGCGGATTGATGTCCAGCACGCGCCCGTCGCCGCGCAGGCGCCAGGCGCCGTCCGTGCCCTTGACGATCTGCATGCCCTGCGTGTTGCTGAAGGCGATGCCGTTCTTGTCCTTGTGCGTGAACTCGACGAAGGCGCGCGGGCTCGTGTTGTTCGCGTCGATGGTGTAGTTGATGCGCTGGATCACCACGTCGGTGAAGCTGGCGCCCACGAGGCTGGTGTCGGTCGCCGTCTCGTTGGCGAACTGCGAGGCGCTGAGGTCGGAGAACCTGAAGCCGTAGGTGCCGGTGACGGGGTTGGTGCCGTCGGTCATCAGCGACAGCAGTTGCGACGGCGCGGGCAGCCCGGTGGCGAACTTGCCCACGAAGTCCGCGAGCACCTTGCGGATCGCCACGATGTCGGCGGCGGCGGTGTCCATGCCGGAGCCGCTCATCGGCGTGGTGGCGGGCTCGGCCGCCGCCTTCACCGCCAGGTCGTCTGCAATCTGCTGCTGCGTGACGATGTTGGTGATGGTCGCCACGTTGGTGGCCGGATCGACGCTCACGCGCAGCACGTCCAGCGCCTTGTCCAGCGCACTCGACAGCGGCGTGAAGGCGGTGCGCAGCAGGTCGATGCTGGCGTCCACGCCCATGGCCTGCAGCACCGGCAGCAGCTTGGCCTTCAGCGCGTCGGACTCGGCCTTGAGCTCGTCGGCCGAGAGCGAGGCGAACTCGCCGCCGTCGAAATACTGCGAGGCCAGCCGGCCGGCGATGTTGGCCACCACCAGGTCGGTCAGCGGCGTGATGTTGATGTTGCCGTTGACGTCGGCCGCGGTCGCGGCCGAATGGATCACCGTGCGCTCGCCGGCCACCGTGCCCTCCGCACGGAAGACGAAAGGCGCGGTCATGCCTTTCACGTCGATCTCGTACTTGCCGTCGACCAGCGGCACGGTCTTGCTCGCGCCCTTGGCATCCTTGACGGTGACGGTACCTACCAGCGGCAGGCCGGCGGCCGCCGTGCCCGAAAACGTAACAGGCGCCGACGCGGCTGGAGGCTCGGCGGCCGGCGGGTTGCTGCTGCCGCCCGCGGCCGGGAAGCCGGCAAAGCCGCCGCCTCCACCACCCCCGCCGCCGCCGCAGGCGCCGAGCGAGATCAGGAGCGCCACTGCGCATGCGCAGCGCGTCGTCTTGAAGAAGGACTGGCCGGAGGCCGCGGAGGTCGCGAAGTTTGTTTTCATGGATGGTCTTGTCTAGTGAAGGAGCAAACAAAAGAATCAACTCGTAACACGAGCGATGCGATTCTTCTGGAGGCCCCTCCTGTCGACCATCCTCTGTTTTGAGGATGCGGGACGTGCCCGCCTAAAGCAGGCTCTCGGGTACCAGCGGCGCCAGCAGTTCCAGCTTCCAGCGCGACCAGAAGTCCGTCTCGGGCTCCTGGTGCAGGATGGTGTCGGCCGCGTCGCCGGAGGCCGGGCTCACCCACTCGATGGCGCCCTTCGGCCCCAGTTGGAGCTGGTAGGCGCCGTCCAGCCGGATGAAGCCGATCAGGCTGGTGAGCTGCTGGGCGATCTGCGGGCTGAAGATGAAGATGCCGACTTCGGTGTTGTGCAGCATCGAGCGCGGGTCGAAGTTCATCGAGCCGATGAAGACGATCTTGCGGTCGATCACCGCCGACTTGCCGTGCAGCCGTCCGCTGGCCGAGCCGTACATGCCGAAGCGCTTGGTCTGCTCCACCCGCTTGGGGCTGAGCTCGTACAGCTCCACGCCCAGGCGCAGCATCTGGCCGCGGTAGCGCCGGTAGCCGATGTGCACCAGCGATTCGTCGGTGGCCGCCAGCGAATTGGTGACGATGGTGTAGCCCACGCCGTTGCCGCGCACGATGCGGATCGTCTCCATGCCGCCGCGCCCCGGAATCAGGTAGGGCGTGGTCTGCATGATCTCGTTCTCGGCGCCGCGCAGGTAGCGCTGCACGTTGTAGAGCACGCTGTCCTTGGACTCGTCGGCGGGCAGGCCCCGCGCCTCGTCGGTCGCGCCAAGCGCCTTGGCGGGCGGATCGGCATACGCCTCGGCGCGCGCCCAGACCAGCTTCAGCGCGCCGGCGTCGAGGTCCTTGGCCAGCGGGTTGTTGCCCAGCAGGTCGGTGGACCCGGGCTCCTCGGGGTGCAGCTGTTCCGGACCGGTGGTGAGGCGGTCGAAGCGCTCGCGCAGCTGCTGCGGCGTCTCGCCGCCGGGCGGCACCAGCGACTCGATGGGGTAGACGTACTGGCTGTTCCAGTACATGTCGAACAGCGAGGACAGCCTGGGCACCACCTCGCCGGCCACCAGCGTGTCGATGTCGATGAAGTTCGAGCCTCCGTCGCGCAGGAAGTACTCGTTGGCCATGTTGCGCCCGCCCATCACGGCGATGGTGTTGTCCACCACGTAGAGCTTGTTGTGCATGCGGCGGTGCACGCGGTCGAAGTCCAGGATCGACCAGGCCCAGCGCGTGCCGAAGCGGTCGCGCCCGGCGGGAAACGGATTGAAGAGCCGCACCTCCACGTTCGGGTGCGAGGCGAAGCTGGTGAACAGCGGATCGGCGCCGGCGGTGTAGAGGTCGTCCACCAGCAGCCGCACCCGCACGCCCCGGTCGGCCGCGTCGCGCAGGGCGCGCAGCAGGTAGCGGCCGGTCTCGTCGTTCTGCACGAGGTAGTACTGCACGTCGATGGAGCGCTGCGCGCGGCGCGCGAGTTCGATGCGCGCGTGCAACGAGAACTGCGGCATCGGCAGCAGCCGGAAACCGCTCAGCGGCTCGCCGGGCGGCGCCGACGCCTTCACGAGGCGGCCGAGCCTGGTGTCGGCGCCGTCGGCTATGGCCGTCGAAGGCTTGCGCTGCACCTCCGCCGGCAGGCCGGCGCAGCCCGCCATGAACAGCGTCGCGACGGCCAGAAGCAGCCAGGCCAGCCATCGGACATGCGGTTGGTCGGCAGTCCGGCGGAGGAAGTTCGGCATGGAGGGCGGCGCGTGGGGGTGTGAATCGTGGATCGGGACATGGCCCGAAAAAGCTCGCGGTTTCTACCACGAGCCCGCCCTATGTGCTGCGCCGCCGCAGCAGTTTCAAGAAGCCGGGTTCAGGAGCCGCGCGCCGGCCCCGGCCCCCACTGCCTGACGAAGTGATCGGCCCGCAGCGTGGCCCTTTCGACCGCCGCGTCCCATGAAAGCTGCTGGGTGATGACGAGCGCGCAGCGGGGAACCCCGCTGAAGCTCAGTTCGGCGATACCGGCGTAGGTACCGCTTGGCGTACGCATGAGTTCGAGCCAGCCTGTCCAGCCTTCCGGAACGCTGAGAGCGAGTCGAGCGCCGTCCATGATGGATTCACCATAACCCATTTATTAACGTACTTCCATGAATTTAAACCCTAAGCACTACCTTTGGGCGCGAGGGGTGACGAGGCTAAGGGCTTTGTCTGCAAACGGCATCGCCTGAACATGGGAGGCGCCGGCGCATCGGCCGGCCCGTGCGTCGGACAGGGCCTGCGGCCGCGGCCCGGCTTTTGGGCAAAGATCGGGGAGCATGAACGCGATGACGACGACAACGAACACGACCACCTCCGGCGCCACCACCCTCGCCCTCTTCGACGATCCGCCCCGCCCGGCGCGCGAGCCGCTGGGCACCGGCGCCTTCGTGCTGCCCGGCTTCGCCCTGCCCTTCGTCGACGAGCTGCTGCCCGCGATCCGCGGCGTGGAGGCGGGCGCGCCTTTCCGCCACCTCGTCACGCCGGGCGGCTTCACCATGTCCGTCGCGCTGACCAACTGCGGTGCGCTGGGCTGGACCAGCGACCGGCGCGGCTACCGCTACAGCCCGACCGACCCCGACAGCGGCAAGCCCTGGCCCGCCATGCCCGAACCGCTCGTGCGGCTGGCGCGCGAAGCAGCCTCGGCAGCGGGCTTCGACGGCTTCGCGCCCGACGCCTGCCTCGTCAACCGCTACGCGCCCGGCGCGCGCCTGTCGCTGCACCAGGACAAGGACGAGCGCGACTACGGCGCGCCCATCGTCTCGGTGTCGCTGGGCATGCCGGCCGTGTTCCTGTTCGGCGGACATGCCCGCGGCGACAAGGCGGCGCGCGTGCCGCTCGCGCATGGCGACGTGGTGGTCTGGGGCGGCGAGGACCGGCTGCGCTACCACGGCGTGCTGCCGCTGAAGGACGCGCCGCATCCGCTGCTGGGCGCCATCCGCATCAACCTCACCTTCCGCAAGGCGGGCTGAGCGCATGCAGGCGACCCGGAACAGGAAGATCAGCCCCGCCGGCGCGATGCGCGAGCTCTATGCCGCGCTGTGGCACTTCGCGGCCGGCGCGCGCACGCAACTGCTTGCGGCCACCGCACTGCTCGCGGGCTCGCAGCTGATCCGGCTGACCGTGCCCTACCTCGCGGGCCAGGCCATCAACGCGCTGCAACGCGGCGAGCTGAACACCGCCGGCCGCTGGATCGCGGCGCTCGCCGGCGTGTACCTGGGCGCGTGGATGCTGCACGGGCCGGGCCGCATCCTCGAGCGCAACGTGGGCGTGAAGGTGCGCGAGACGTTGGCCGACCAGCTCTATGCGCGCATCGCCGCCGCGCCGCTGGCGTGGCACGACGGACACCACTCCGGCGAGCTGCAGCACCGCGTGCACCAGGCCAGCCGCGCGCTCTCGGACTTCGCGCAGAACCAGTTCATCTGGCTCACCAACGCCGTCAACTTCGTCGGGCCGCTGGTGGCGCTGGCGCTGCTGTCGCGCACCAGCGGCATGACGGCGCTCGCGGGCTACGTGCTGATCGGCCTCGTCATCGTGCGCATCGACCGCGCGCTCATGAAGCTGGCGCGCGCCGAGAACGACGCCGACCGGCGCTACGTGGCCGCCCTGCTCGACTTCCTGGGCAACGCCTCGACCATGATCGGCCTGCGCCTGCAGGGCGCCTCGCGGCTCGTGCTGCGCCGGCGCATGGCCGCCATCTCGCTGCCGCTGAAGCGCACCGTGGTGCTGAACGAGGGCAAGTGGTTCGCTGTCGACCTCATGGGGCTGGCGCTGACCTGGGGACTTGTGGTGGTCTACGTGTGGCAGGCCCGCGCGCCCGGGCAGGCGGTGATGCTGGGCGCGGTTTTCATGATCCACCAGTACGCGCAGCAGGCGGCCGGCGTCGTCTCCTCGGTGGCGGCCAACTTCAGCTTCTTCGCGCGCATGCACACCGACTACGGCAGCGCGGAGCCGATCTGGCAGGCGCCTTCGAGCAAGGAGGCGCTCGAGACGCCGCCCGAGCAGGTGCCCGGCTCGGAGCGGATCGAGGCCGACGCGCAATGGCGGCAGCTGGAGATGCAGGCGCTGCAATGGCGCTATGCGCCGCGCGGCAATCCGGCCCAGGCGCAAGCCGATGTCGATGCCGACGCCCCGAAGCCGGCGCGCGGCGGCCTGCACGACGTGGCGCTCAGCCTGCGCCGCGGCGAGCGCGTCGCCCTCGTCGGCCCGAGCGGCGGCGGCAAGAGCACGCTGCTGCGCGTGCTGGCCGGGCTCTATCCGCCGGGCAGCGGCACGCTGCTGCTCGACGGCGAGCCCGCCGAATGGACACGGCTGCGCCGCCTCGCCACGCTGATCCCGCAGGAAACCGAACTCTTCGAAGCCAGCGTGCGCGAGAACCTCGCCTTCGGCCAGCCTCACGACGATGCGCTGCTCGAGGCCGCGCTGCACGTCAGCACCTTCGACGAAGTGCTGGAGGCGACCCACGGCAGCCTCGACACAGCCGTGTCGGAGCGCGGATTCAATCTTTCGGGCGGCCAGCGCCAGCGGCTGTGCCTCGCGCGCGGCGTGCTCGCGGCGCAGGGCAGCTCGCTGCTGCTGCTCGACGAGCCGACCAGCGCACTCGATGCGAATACCGAGGCCCGCGTGCTCGAGCGCATCGCAGCCGCGTTCCCCGATGCCTGCCTGATCGCGTCTGTCCACAGGCTGAGCCTGCTCGAGCGCTTCGACACCGTGGTGCTGATGGAGGCAGGCCATGTGCTCGACCACGGGCCGTGCAAGGAGGTGCTGCAAAGGCAGCCGCTGCTGCAGCGGATGGCCGTGCCGGCCGGCGCGCCGGCCTGAGCGGAAAGCCGCCTACGGCAGGTTCTCCCTGAAGATCACCTGGCTGCGCGTCGTCTCCACGCCGCTGAGCGCCTCGCGCCGGTCGCGCAGGTTGGTGAAGATGCGCACGCAGTTCATGAGCGTGGTGTGCGGGCTCTGTGTGATCACCGCGTCCATGCTGCCGTCGATCAGCAGCGCGCGCGTGTCGGGCGTGAGCCCGTGGCCGATGAAGACCACCTTCTGCTCGCGCCCCGCCTCCTTCAGCGCGCGCGCCACGCCGTCGGAGGCGCCGCCGATGTTGTAGATGCCGCCCATGTCGGGGTGCTGCTCCAGCAGCGCACGCGTCTGGCGGTAGTTCTTGTCCGCGTCGTCCTGTCCTTCGCGCAGGCCCACCACCTCCAGCCGCGGGAACATCTCGTCGATGACGTGCAAAAAGCCGGCCTCGCGCTCCTCGTGCGCCTTGTAGCTCAGGCTGCCCGCGATCAGCGCGACCTTGGCGGCCCGCGCGCCGATGAAGCGCCCGATGAGGTAGCCCGCCGTGCGCCCGGCCGCGCGGTTGTCCAGCCCGACGAAGGCCGCGCGCTCCGAGTTCGACAGGTCGGAGATCAGCGTGACCACCGGCAGCCCGCGCGCCGCCAGCGCGGCCACCGCCTCGCGCACGGCCGGATGCTCCAGCGCCATCATCGCGATGCCGTCGCAGCGCTGGCCGTGCCTGCGCAGGGCGTCGGCCAGCTCGTGGGGGTTGAAGCTCTCGATGAACACCGTGCGGCACTGCACGTTGAACGGCGCCCAGTGCTCCTGCGAGTAGCCCACCATGTCGCCCAGCATGCGGATGAAGCGGTTGGTGCCGGCCGGCAGCAGGAACACCAGCCGCAGCGGCGGCGGCGTGAGCGCGGCATAGAGCTCGGGGCCCGGCAGGTAGTCGAGCTCGCCCGCCGCCTTGAGCACCCGCTGCACCGTGGCGTCGCGCACGCCGGGGCGGCGGTTCAGCACGCGGTCGACGGTCGCGGTCGACACCTGCGCCGTGCGGGCGATGTCGACCACGCGGGCCCGCCGCGCCTCACGCGGCGAGCCGGGCCGGGATGTGTGTGAAGGGTTTTCCCGCATACATCAAAAACCATCAGACAGAAGTTTGACCCGAATGATGCAGGCTTTTATCTTCGCTGTGCATCGAATTCGGCGATGCATCAGATTGCATCAACGGCGCAACCCGTCAATCAGCTGGTCGGCCCATCGGCCGGGCAGCGCTTCTTCAGAAGATCACGGAGACAACGAGACATGACCCCAACCAGCCGCCTGACCCGCAGGGATGCCCTGCGCACTTTCTCCGCCCTGCCCGCCGCGGGCATCGTGGCGGCGGTGCCGCGCATCGCGCGCGCCGCGGAGTTCTCGTACAAGTACGGCAACAACCTGCCGCTGACGCACCCGCTGAACATCCGCGCGCAGGAAGCGGCCGACCGCATCGCCAGGGAGACCAAGGGCCGCGTCGAGATCAAGATCTTTCCCAACAACCAGCTCGGCGGCGACACCGACATGCTGGCGCAGGTGCGCTCCGGCGGCATCGAGTTCTTCACGCCCTCGGCGCTGGTCATCGCCACGCTGGTGCCCGTGGCCGCCATCAACGCGGTGGGATTCGCGTTCAGCGACTACGCCCAGGTGTGGGCCGCCATGGACGGCAAGCTCGGCGCGCACGTGCGCGGCGCCATCGCCAAGTCGCGCCTGTACGCCTTCGAGAAGATGTGGGACAACGGCTTTCGCCAGACCACCAGCAGCAAGGCGGCGGTCGCCACCGCGAAGGACATGGACGGCCTGAAGATCCGCGTGCCGGTGAGCCCGCTGTCGATCTCCATGTTCAAGGGCCTGGGAGCCGCGCCGGCCAGCCTGCAGTTCAGCGAGGTGTATTCGGCGCTGCAGACGAAGATCGTCGACGCGCAGGAGAACCCGCTGCCCATCATCCAGGTGGCGAAGCTCTTCGAAGTGCAGAAGTTCTGCTCGCTCACCAACCACATCTGGGACGGCTACTGGTTCATCGCCAACGGCCGCGCCTGGGACGCCCTGCCCGACGACCTGAAGACCATCGTGGCGCGCGCCATCAACGACGCCGGCATGCAGCAGCGCGAGGACATCAGGAAGCTCAACGAATCGGTCGTCGGCGACCTGCAGGCCAAGGGTCTCGCCATCAACCGTCCGGCGGCCGACAGCTTCCGCGCCAAGCTGCGCGACTCGGGCTTCTACGGCGAATGGAAGGGCCGCTTCGGCCCCGAGGCCTGGGCACTGCTCGAAGGCGCGGTCGGCAAGCTGGCCTGAAGACCCATGGTGCACGAATCGACCTTCGAGGCTGCGGCCATTCCAGGCACGGGCGCGGCCGCCGGCACCCCGCCCAACCCGCTGGGCCGCATCGCCTTGCACGCCGACCGCGTGCTCGGCGGCGCGGTCGAGGCGGTGGCCGCGCTGCTGGTGCTGGCCGAGATCTGCGTGCTGTTCGCGGGCGTGGTGTCGCGCTACGTGTTCCACGCGCCGCTGGTGTGGTCGGACGAACTCGCGTCCATCCTCTTCCTGTGGCTGTCGATGCTCGGCGCGGTGGTGGCGCTGCGGCGCGGCGAGCACATGCGCATGACGGCGCTGGTGCAGAAGGTGCGCCCGCAGGCGCGCGCCATGCTCGACGCCTTCGCCATCGCCGCCTCGGTCGCGTTCCTCGCGCTCATCATCTGGCCGTCCATCGACTACGCGCACGAGGAGTCGTTCATCGTCACGCCCGCGCTGGAGGTCAGCAACGCATGGCGCGCCGCGGCCATTCCCGCAGGCATCGGCATCATGCTGACGATGGCGCTGCTGCGGCTGCTGCGCGTGTGCTCCGGCCGGCAGATCGCGGTGGCCCTGCTCGGCATGGCGGCGCTGGTCGGCGCCTTCTGGCTGGCCGCGCCGCTCTTCGCCACGCTGGGCAAGTTCAACCTTGTGATCTTCTTCGTGGTCGTCGTGGCGGCCACGGTGCTCTCGGGCGTGCCCATCGCGTTCTCCTTCGCGCTGGCCACTTTCGGCTACCTGGCGCTGACCACGCGCACGCCGCTGCTGGTGATGGTCGGGCGGCTCGACGAGGGCATGTCGCACCTGATCCTGCTGGCGGTGCCGCTTTTCATCTTCCTCGGCGCGCTCATCGAGATGACCGGCATGGCTCGCGCCATGATCCAGTTCCTGGCCAGCCTGCTGGGCCACGTGCGCGGCGGCCTCTCTTATGTGCTCATCGGCGCCATGTACCTGGTGTCGGGCATCTCGGGTTCGAAGATCGCCGACATGGCGGCCATCGCGCCGGTGCTCTTCCCCGAGATGACCAAGCGCGGCGCCAAGCCCGGCGACCTGGTGGCGCTGCTGTCGGCCACCGGCGCGCAGACCGAGACCATCCCGCCGTCGATCGTGCTCATCACCATCGGCTCGGTGACCGGCATCTCGATTGCCGCGCTGTTCACGGGCGGCCTGCTCCCGGCCGTGGTGCTCGGCGCGGCGCTGTGCGTGGTGGTGTGGTGGCGCTACCGCCGCGAAGACCTGAGCGCGGTACAGCGTCACAGCAAGCGGGAGATCGGCAAGCTGCTGCTGGTCGCGCTGCCGGCCGTGCTGCTGCCCTTCGTGATCCGCGCGGCCGTGGTCGAGGGCGTGGCCACGGCCACCGAGGTGTCGACCATCGGCATCGTCTACTCGGCCATCGTGGGCCTGGTGGTGTACCGGCAGTTCGACTGGAAGCGCATCAAGCCGATGCTGGTGGACACCGCTTCGCTCTCGGGCGCCATCATCTTCATCGTCGGCTGCGCCACCGCCATGGCCTGGGGGCTCACGCAGTCGGGCTTCTCGCAGGACCTGGCGCGGCTGATGGGCGAGCTGCCCGGCGGGGCCTACGGCTTCCTGGCGGTGTCGATCGTCGCCTTCATCGTGCTGGGCAGCGTGCTGGAGGGCATCCCGGCCATCGTGCTGTTCGGGCCGCTGCTCTTTCCCATTGCAAAGGCCGCGGGCGTGCACGAGGTGCACTACGCGATGGTCGTGATCTTCGCGATGGGCATCGGCCTGTTCGCACCGCCCTTCGGCGTGGGCTACTACGGCGCCTGCGCGGTGAGCAAGGTCAATCCCGACGAGGGCATCAGGCACATCTGGGGCTACATCGCCGCGATGCTGATCGGCCTCGTGATCGTGGCCGCGTTCCCGTGGTTCTCGACGGGCTTCCTGAAGTCCTGAGCCGGCCCTCGCGTTCCACAGACGACACAACAGACAACAACTCACATCCACGGAGCCACCCGCAATGAGTCGATTCCTCGGCGAGATCCGCCAACTGGGCTATGTCGTGCACGACATCGAAGCCGCCATGGACTACTGGAGCACCACGCTCGGCGTGGGCCCCTGGTTCTACAACCCCAAGGTGCCGATCAGGAACTACCGCTACAACGGCGAAGCGCACGAGCCCCACAACTCGGTGGCGCTGGCCAACTCGGGCTACGTGCAGGTCGAGCTCATCCAGACGCGCAACGACGTGCCCTCGATGTACCGCGACTTCCTCCAGGCCGGGCGCACCGGGCTGCAGCACGTGGCCTACTGGACCGCCGACTACGACGCCGACCTCGCGCGCCTCACCGCGCAGGGCTTCAAGCCGGTCATGAGCGGCGAGGTGGGCGAGCGCGGGCGCTTCGTCTACTTCGACACCGAATACCACCCGGGCACCGTCATCGAGCTGTCGGAGGTGGCCGGCCCCAAGGGCAGGATGTTCGACCTGATCCGCAGCGCGTCGCAAGGCTGGGACGGCAGCGAGCCGGTGCGGCCCTTCCCCGCGCTGGACAAGCTGTGAGCGCGACGGCACCAGGGTTCATACGCGCGCGGTATCTCATCGAGACGCCGCTCGATCCGGCCGCCGTGGCCGAGGTGATGGCGGGCGAGCAGTCCTGCGGCACCTTCACGCGGGTGGAGGGCGAGACCGACGCGCTGCGCGAACGCGCGCGCGCGACGGTCGAAGCAATCACAGAGCTCGATGCCGCCGCCGCACCCTCGCTGCCCAACGCGCTGCTCGAACGCAAGGGCACCCCGGGGCCATGGCGGCGCGCGCACGTGGACATCGCGTTTCCGGTGGCGAACATCGGCGCGAACCTGCCGACGCTCGCGGCCACGGTCTCGGGCAACCTGTACGACCTGGGCGAGGTGACGGGGCTGCGGCTCGAGTCGCTGCAGTTGCCGGCCGACTACCGCGCGCGCTTCGAGATGCCGCGCGCGGGCATCGCCGGAACGCGGCGCGCCACCGGCGTGCAAAGCGGCGCGCTGATCGGCACCATCATCAAGCCCAACGTGGGCATGCGGGCTTCCGACACCGCCGAGCTGGTGGGCCGACTGTGCGCCGCGGGTGTCGACTTCATCAAGGACGACGAAGTCTGCGCCGACCCCGCGCACGCCCCGCTGGCCGAGCGCGTGCCTGCGGTGATGGCCGTCGTGCGCGCGCACCGCGAGCGCACCGGCAAGCACGTGATGGTGGCCTTCAACATCACCGACGAGACCGATGCGATGAAGCGCCACGCCGACCTGGTCGAGCGCGAGGGCGGCTCCTGCGTGATGGCCAGCCTCAACTGGTGCGGGCACTCGGGCATCCAGACGCTGCGCCGGCACACCGGCCTGGCACTGCACGGGCATCGCAACGGCTACGGCGCGCTGTCGCGGCATCCGCTGCTGGGCATCTCCTTCCAGGCTTACCAGACGCTGTGGCGGCTGGCCGGCGTGGACCACATGCACGTGCACGGGCTGCAGGGCAAGTTCTCGCAGCCCGACAGCGAGGTCGTCGAATCGGCGCGCGACTGCTTCACCCCGCTCACCGAAGCGGCGGACGACCGCGTGATGCCGGCGTTCTCGTCGGGCCAATGGGCCGGCACCGTACCCGCCACCTGGGCGGCCGTCGGCAGCGACGACCTGCTCTTCATGGCCGGCGGCGGCATCCTCGCCCACCCCGACGGCGCGGCGGCGGGCGTGGCGAGCATCCGCCAGGCATGGTCGGCCGCGCGCGCGGGCGTGTCGCTGGCCGACGCGGCCAGGGACCAGCCCGAGCTGGCACGCGCCCTCGCCTTCTTCGGCAGGCCATGAGGCCCGAGGCATCGGCGCCGGCGCCGGCGCCGGCGATCGTCTACTACGGAGACGACTTCACCGGCGCGACCGACACCCTCGGCACGGCGGCACGCGCGGGCCTGCGCGCGCTGCTCTTCCTGAAGACGCCCGACGCGGTGCGCCTCGGCCGCGCTGGGCCGCTCGACGTGCTGGGCATCGCGGGCGCGGCACGCGCCATGACGCCGGAAGAGATGCAGGCAGAGCTCCGCCCGGTGGCCGCGCTGTTCCGCTCGCTCGGCGCGCGCGTGCTGCACTACAAGACCTGCTCGACCTTCGACAGCGCGCCGCACATCGGCTCCATCGGCGCGGCTGTGCGCCTGCTGCGCTCGGCCGTGCAGCAGCCGTGGACCGCGATCGTCGGCGGGCAGCCCGGCCTTGGCCGCTACTGCCTCTTCGGCAACCTCTTCGCCGCGGCGGGAAGCGGCGGCGAAGTGTTCCGCATCGACCGCCATCCCACCATGAGCCGGCACCCCGTGACGCCCATGGACGAGGCGGACCTCCGGCTGCACCTTGCCAGGCAGGGCCTGGCCGAGGTGCACTGCGTGCCCTTCACCGCCGCCTCGCGCGGCAGCGACGCGCTGGATACCGCGCTGCGGCAGGCGCTCAACGCGCCGCCAGCGGACGCCGTCCTGTTCGACGTCGCGGATGCCGGGCAGCTCGCAGCCATCGGCGAGGTGCTGTGGGCCCGCGCGCAGGGCGCGACCATGCTGGCCGCCGGCCCGAGCAGCGTGGTCGATGCGCTCGCCACGGCCATGCCCTCTTGGGGCGACACACGGGTCGAGCGTACAAAGCTGGCGCCCGCGCGGGGGCCGGTGCTGGTCCTGGCGGGAAGCCTGTCGCCCGTGACCGCGTCGCAGGTCGCGGCCGCGAAGTCCTTCGACATCGTGTGGCTCGATGCAGCGCAGCTCGCCCGACGCGATGCGGCGGCCCTGGCCGACCAGGCGGATGCGATCTCGCGCAGCCTCGCGCAGGGGCGCAACGTCCTGGCATGCACGCGAGCGCCGCACCCGGCCAGCTCCACGGGCATGCCTGCGGCGGCGGATCTCGACGCACAGGCTCTCGCCCGCGCCGGCGGCGACCTTCTGGCCGCCGTGCTGGCGAAGCAGCCGCTCGGGCGCATCGGCATAGCCGGCGGCGACACGTCGAGCCATGGCATGCAGGCACTGGACGTGTGGGGGCTTTCCTATGTCGCCGACATGGGCGCCGGCGCATCGCTGTGCCGCGTGCACAGCGACGACGCGTCGCTCGACGGCATGGAAGTCATGCTCAAGGGTGGGCAGATGGGAACGCAGGACGTGTTCGAACGGCTGGTGCACGGCGACATCGCCTGAGCCGCCCCGGGGCCTGCGGCAGCTCAGGCCTGCCCTGGTGCGCCTTCCGTCCTGTCGTGCACCCATCGCATGGCCTGCTGCTCGGCATGGCGCAGTGCCTCTGCTTCGGTGCCGTAGGAAGCGTTGTCGGTGTCGGCGGGCAGTTCGACGTCGTCCTCGCCCACCGACGGCGCGCGGCAGATCACGACGGGCCGATAGGTCTGGTCGTCGAGCCGCTCGGCGCGGCACAGGAACAGCCGGCCGCGGTAGCTGAAGGTGACGAGGCGTTCCTCGAAGGCTGGCGGTGTGGTTTCCATGGCATGGGTCCTTTGCTTGCTTGTTTTCAAAAAGAAAGAGGCCGCGGCGCGCAGCCCCAACGTCGTTCCAGGCCTACAGACAGAACACGCGCACAGCGCCATGGTGGCGCCATGACTCATCCCATCGAACTCACCATCGAGGAGCCGCTGCCGGGTGCCTATGTCTGGCAGCTGCTCGAAACCGACGATCAGGGCACGCACCCGCGCGTGCTGCGCAAGGCCTTCGAGCCTGCGGAGAGCTACGAGCTGGCGCTTTCGTCCGGCCAGCGGGCCCTGCAAAGCGAGATCCGGCATCGCGCGCCGCCCGGGGCGGGCACGTAGCAGCAGCCATACCGGCCACGGCGCCCCGCATCTGCGGGAGCGGCGGGTTCGCTTTCTGTTGCGGCCTGATGCCAATCTGCCGGGGTGCCGGATGCCCCGGGTACGGCCCGGACCTCCTCGCCATGTCGGAGAGGTGCCCGTGCCCCGCGCGACGGTCCGCGCGCTGGCCGCGACGCTTCAGGCTTTCAAGCGTGAAGCCCGAAGTCTTTGATGGTGAGCGTGATGGCGCCGCCCGGCGTTGCGCGATACCGCGCGACGGCGACGGGCTCTATGGCGCGGAAATGCTCCTGGCACGCGTCGAGCAGGTGCTCGCCCATCTCGCGCACGCCGAATTCGTCGTGCAGCGTTTCCTCGGAAATCTGCGCGAGCACGCGGGGGCCGCTCGGGCCGTCGGGATAGAAGGCGAAACGCACGCTTGCGGTGTCGAAGCAGTAGATGCCTTCGAAATTCATCATCTCTCTTGTCTCCTTGTGTCTGCCGGTGTCTGGCGGTTTCCTTGCGGATCGGCGGCGATTGGGCGCGCCCGGCGCGGTCATGGAGGGTGGAAAGGAGCGCATGCGCGTGCAGGACACGTCCTACGCGAATCGAGGCGTGCGCTTTCACCCTGAAACGGCCATGGCTTCGTTTTCCGCGCGTCGATCCGGCGAAGATCGGGGCCTCCAGATTCGCGCCTCGCTTCATGCCTTTTTCTCTTCCCACCGGAAACCCTGATCCGATGACCGAGACCATCACGACGCGCCCTGCCCGGCTTCGCCCCCGGACCGTCGCGTCAGGCCTTGCCGCCGCCGTCCTCGTTCTTCAACTCGGCGCGTGCGGTGGTCCCAGCGAGGCGCAGCGCCAGGCCGCGGTGACGACGGCGCCGCCCACCGACTGCGCCGCCTGGGTAGGCACCGACCGCAACGCGATGATGGGCGGCTACCTGCTGCCGCAGGACCCGAAGAACAGCAAGGGAGCCAAGGTGTGCGTGCCAGTGCTGATGACGGCCAACCACCCGCCCGCCGGTTATGCAGGCGGCAACTACTACATCAGCGAATTCACCGACGAAAAGCTCAAGGCCCGCTGGCGCGCCTGCAAGGAAGACCCGGCGTGCTTCAAGCGCATCGACGCGCAGATGCAGCGCTGGCTGCCGCCCAACAAGGAGCGCGCCACGCGCTCGACCGGCGTGGGATCCGTCCGGCCGGATCGACCCCGACGGCAACGTCGACCTCAGGCAGATCCGCCGCCCTGCCTTCTTCGCCAAGGCGCCGTACCGCGAAGGTATCGCCGAAGCCGACGCGCGCACCTACGTGGTGGAATTCACCGCGCCGCGCGACACCTTCGAGCGCATCGACCTGAAGATGACCGGCGACATCAAGCTGCGCGGTTGGTACATCGAGGGCGCGGGCGTGGACGACGGCAAGGGCAGGAAGACGCGCGCGCTGGTCGTCATGGCGCCGGGCGGCGGCGGGCAGCTCACGGCGATCCAGCATCCGGACGAGGTCGCCTATCGAATCGACCAGAAGACCGGCAAGACAGTGGCGGTCAGCTTCCCCAACGCGACCACCGAGACCATGGGCCAGCGCTGGTGGCGCGAGAACCTCTACGCGCTCAACAAGGCCGGCTTCGACGTGCTGGCCTACGACCGGCGCGGCGAGGGACTCTCGGGCGGCTTCAGCGACACCAACACGCTGGAGCAAGGCGAGGACGTGTTCCGCGCGCTCGCGGCGCTGGAAACGGGGCGCGGCCTGCGCATCCTTACGCCGAAGGGCGAGGTGCTGGAAGGCGAAGCCACGCGCGGCCGGCTGCTGGCGGGCATGCCGGCCAGCGAGATCCCGCTGGTGCTCGGCGGCTACTCGCGCGGCTCGATGTCCACCGCCTGGGCCATGACGAAGAACTACGTCGCCCAGTGCAGCTTCGACATGCCCCAGCCCAACTGCACCCCGCCCAAGGGCCTGCGCAACATCCGCGGCGCGCTGCTGCTGTCGTCGTTCGCCAGCGGCGCCGGCTACGTGGGCGACTCGCCCGACCTGGCCGACCGCAACCTGTTCCTGGGCGGCATGGCGGCGGAGCACCACATCGTGTTCTATCCCAACTCGTCCACGCTCGCGGGCATGGACCGCTGGCCGGCCGCCTTCTTCGGAAAGGGCCTGTGGGACCGCGCTGAAACGCTGGAAGGCACCGTGGCCGCCTACAACCGCATCCGCGGCCTGAAGGAGATCGTGCTCGCGCGCGGGCCGCATTCCATCGAGACCTGGCCCGAATCCGACCGGGCCTACCTGCGCGAGCGCATGGTGGTGTTCGCCAAGGGGCTGATCGTCGGCGGGCGCACCATCCCGGGCGCACGGCCGTGGAAGGACTTCAAGTCGCTGGTGGCGACCACGCCCGACTCGTGGGAGCCGTCGTCTCGGCCCAGGGCCCCCTGAAGGCGCCCCGATGCCGGCCCGATCAGTAGCGGCGCGGGTCGTACGGCCGGCGGTCGTAGCGGTCGGGGATGCCATCGCGGTCGCTGTCCCGGTTGCGCTCGTATCGGTCGGGAATGCCGTTGTGGTCGCGGTCCCTGTCGTGGCGGTGGCGATCGTGGCCGCAGCCCGCCGCGAGGGTGGCGACGGCGATCAGGAGAATGAAGTGCTTCAAGCTGGTGTCCCGTGGGTGTGGGTGTAGTTCTTGGGAGTCCCAGTGTCCGAAAGCCTGCTGAAGGCTCGCTGAGCCTTGGCTGAAGGCTTCGTGAACATCGGGCGCGGCGCGGCAGCCGGCCCCCTCTTTCCCCGCGCCTCCTGGCCGGGTTGAAAACCCGCCGCGCACCGCCATTTCCTTCTGGTTCCGCCGACTGAAAGAAGAGGTGCTCCATGGGCGCGCGCGACGAATTCCTTCTCGACTCCTACTCGGCCACCGTGACGCAGGTGGCGCACACCGCCAGCGCGGCGGTCGCCCACATCAAGGTCCGCAAGGCGGCCCAGCGCGGCGGCAACGGGCCCGGCGCCCAGGGCAGCGGCTCGGGCTTTCTCTTCACCCCCGACGGCTTCACGATCACCAACGCCCACGTGGTCGAAGGCGCGACCGAGCTGCGCGCCGCTTTTGCCGACGGCACCGAGAGCGTGGCGCGGCTGGTCGGCATCGACGCCTCCACCGACATCGCGGTGCTGCGCATCGAATCGCACCTCAGCGCCTTCCTGCCGCTGGGCAGCTCGGCCACGCTGCAGCCGGGCCAACTGGCCGTGGCGGTGGGCAATCCGCTGGGCTTCGACTTCACCGTGACCGCCGGGATCGTGAGCGCGCTGGGCCGCAGCCTGCCCTCGCGCGGCGGCCGGATGATCGAGGACGTGATCCAGACCGACGTGGCGCTCAACCCCGGCAACTCGGGCGGCCCGCTGCTGGACAGCGCAGCGCAGGTCATCGGCGTGAACACGGCCGTGATTCCCTCGGCGCAGGGCCTGAGCTTCGCGGTGGCCATCGACACCGCCCGCTGGGTGGCCGGCGAGCTGATGCGCCACGGCGCGGTGCGCCGCGGCAAGCTGGGCGTGCAGTGCGCGGCAATGGCCCTGCCCCGGCGCTGGGTGCGCGAGAACGAGTGGCCGGTGGCCACCGGCGTGCGGGTGGTCGAGGTGGTGGCCGGCTCGGCGGCCGCGCGCGACGGGCTGCGCAGCGGCGACATCCTCATCGGCTGCGACGGGGTACCGCTGGCCCAGCTGTCCGACCTGCTCAAGCGGCTGGCGGGCGAAGGCTACGGAAAGCCGCTGCTGCTCAAGCTGCTGCGGCCGGTGGCGGGCACGCTCACGCCCTTCTACCTGACGGTGACGCCGGGGGGTTGAGCACCGGCCCGGCCGGCGCAACGACAATAGGCCCCTGCACCGAACGAAGCACCGCCAGGAGAAAACCTTGTCCACCGTCACCATCACCCCCCAAGTCGCCACCAGCAACGAGGCCCCCTTCGTCCTCTTCGGCGGCGTCAACGTCCTCGAGTCGAAGGACCTCGCCATGCGCAGCGCCGAGGAATACGTGCGCGTCACGCGGAAGCTGGGCATTCCCTACGTGTTCAAGGGAAGCTTCGACAAGGCCAACCGGTCTTCCATCCACTCCTACCGCGGTCCCGGGCTGGACGAAGGCCTGAAGATCCTGCAGGCCGTGAAGGACGGCTTCGGCGTGCCGGTGCTCACCGACGTGCACGAGATCGCCCAGGCCGATCCGGTGGCCGAAGTGGTCGACGTGCTCCAGCTGCCCGCCTTCCTGGCGCGCCAGACCGACCTGGTGGTGGCGCTGGCCAGGACCGGCCGGGTGATCAACATCAAGAAGCCCCAGTTCCTGAGCCCCTCGCAGATGCTCAACATCGTCGAGAAGTTCAAGGAAGCCGGCAACGACAAGCTCATCCTGTGCGACCGTGGCACCTGCTTCGGCTACGACAACCTCGTGGTGGACATGCTGGGCTTCGGCGTGATGAAGAAGGTGTCGCAGAACCTGCCCATCATCTTCGACGTGACCCACGCGCTGCAGCAGCGCGAATCGGGCGCCGCCGCGTCGGGCGGGCGCCGCGAGCAGGTGGCCGACCTGGCGCGCGCCGGCATGGCGGTGGGCCTGGCGGGCCTCTTCCTCGAAGCCCACCCGGACCCGGCCCAGGCCAAGTGCGACGGCCCGAGCGCCCTGCCGCTGGACCGGCTGGAGCCCTTCCTCACGCAGATCAAGGCGCTGGACGACCTGGTGAAGTCGTTCCCGCCGCTGAAGATCTGAGACTCGGGTGCCGGCTGACAGCCGGTGCGCCCGGAAAACTCCGCCCGGAGTTTTCTAAAGTTTTCAATTGAACTGCCGATAACCAGCGGCGGAGGGCGACCCGGTGGTCGCCCTCCGCCTTCTTTTTCCTGGTTTCCGGAGTTCGATCATGTTCCTGAGCAACGTCTCAATCGGCAAGCGCCTGGCCATCGTGCTGGGCATCATCCTGGCGCTCTTTCTCGCCACCAGCGCCGCCGCGGTGTGGAAGCTGCAGCAGCTCAGCCGCGAGATCGACGTCATGATCGAGGACAACGTGAAGACCGAGCGCGCCGGCTCCGACTGGCTGCGCCACACCACCGCCGGCGTGCAGCGCGCGGCGGCCATCGCCAAGAGCAGCGACGCGAGCCTGATCGACTACTTCGCTCCGGCCACGGCGGCGTCGATCAAGAACACCAACGAGCTGCAGAAATTCATCGAGGAAAAGCTGGTCCAGCCCGACGAGCGCGCGCTGCTCGAGAAGGTCGCCGGCCTGCGCAAGGCCTACCTGGCCGCGCGCGAGGAAGTGAGCAAGCTCAAGCTCGCAGGCGACCTCGAGGGCGCCAACCGCGTCTTCGACGCGCAGTTCCAGCCCACCTCGGTCAGCTACATCGCGGGCGTGCAGCAGGTGGTGGACATGCAGCGCGAGCACCTCGACGCCGCAGCCGTCCGCGCCAACAACCTGCGCTCGCAGACCGGCACCCTGCTGATCGTGTGCTCCGCGGTGAGCCTGGTGCTCGGCACGCTGCTCGCCTGGCTGCTGGCGCGCAGCATCACGCGGCCGCTGCGCAACGCCGAGGCCATTGCCCAGTCGATCGCCGCGATGGACCTCACGGGCAAGCCGCAGGCCGCCTACGCCAGCGACGAAACCGGCCACCTGCTGCGCGCCCTCGACCTGATGCGCGACGCCCTGCAGGGCTCGCTCGCCCAGGTGCACGGCGTGGTGGCGAACGTGTCGACCGCCAGCACGCAGATCGCCATGGGCAACCAGGACCTGTCCTCGCGCACCGAGGAACAGGCGAGCTCGCTCGAGCAGACCGCCGCTTCGCTCGAGGAACTGACCTCCACCGTGAAGCAGAACGCCGACAACGCCCGCCAGGCCAACCAGCTCGCCACCTCCGCCTCGGAAGTGGCCGCGCGCGGCGGCAGCGTGGTGTTCCAGGTGGTGGAGACGATGGGCTCGATCAATGCCTCTTCGAGGAAAGTGGTGGACATCATCAGCGTGATCGACGGCATCGCCTTCCAGACCAACATCCTCGCGCTGAACGCGGCCGTAGAGGCGGCTCGCGCGGGCGACCAGGGGCGCGGCTTCGCGGTGGTGGCATCGGAAGTGCGCAGCCTCGCGCAGCGCTCGGCCGCGGCGGCCAAGGAAATCAAGGCGCTGATCGGCGACTCGGTCGAGAAGGTCGAGGAAGGCAGCCGCCAGGTGGCCGACGCGGGCCGCACCATGGAAGAGATCGTCGGCAGCGTGAAGCGCGTGACGGACATCATGGGCGAGATCAGCGCGGCGAGCCAGGAGCAGACCTCGGGCATCGAGCAGATCAACCAGGCCGTCACGCAGATGGACCAGACGACGCAGCAGAACGCGGCGCTGGTCGAAGAGGCTTCCGCCGCGGCCCAGTCGCTGCAGGAACAGGCGGGCAGCCTTTCGCGCATCGTCGGCAGGTTCCGGCTCGAGCACCGGCAACAACACCTCCAGCAGCACCATGCCGACGAGCCCATGGGCCTCGGCGCCAGCCAGCTGCAGCTGATCGCGGCCCGCTAGAAAAAGGAAAGAAAGGGAAACAGGCGAAAAGACCGGCAAGGGCTTCGCATCGGAGATTCGCGCCGGGGAAAGAGGCGAAACTAGGCGCCAGCCTTTCTCCCGGAGCCCAATTTGTCATCCAAAGCCGCCCGCATTGCCCTGTCCGCCTCGGCCGCCGCGATCGGAAGCATCGCCGCCTACTGGACGCTGCTCGCCACGCGCCAGGGGCACATCCTCTTCAATGCCCGGAAGCTCCCGGTCGTTCCGCTGTCCGACGATTTCTCGACCTACTCCCACACCGTGCCGGGCGGCATGGTGCGCGGCTATGTCTACCACCCGCAGGGCGAAGAGGCGCTGCAGGACCTCTTCATCTACTTCGCCGGTCGCGGCGAGGACGTGCGCGCCACCGCGCAGACCCTGCACTGGCTGCCGGAGGGCTTCGGCTTCGCGGCGGTCAACTACCGCGGGGTGGCCGATTCGCAGGGGCATCCGTCGGAAATTGCCTCGGTGCAGGACGCCTGCCAGTTCGCCCGGCACCTGCGCAAGGCCTTTCCCCACGCGCGCCTGCACGTGGTGGGCCGCAGCCTGGGCACGGGCGTAGCGATCCAGCTCGTGGCGCGGCAGGACTTCGCGAGCCTGCAGCTGGTGACGCCCTACGACTCGATGCTGGAAGTGGCGAAGAAGCGCTTTCCGCTGGTGCCGCTGTCGCTGCTGCTGCGCCACCAGTTCAACTCGCTGGAGCACTGCAGGGAAGTCGCGGCGAAGACACAGGTGCTGCTGGCCGAGACCGACGACGTGGTGCTGCCCGAACGCTCGCAGAAGCTCATCGCCGCATGGCCCACGCCGGTGAGCGTGACGACCGTGCCGGCATCGGACCACCACAACATCATGGGCCTGGAAGCGACCTGGCTGCACCTCGTCGACTTCGCACTGACCTCGGTGCTTCCCGAGCTGAAGGAGGCGTAGTCCGCCGCGCGGCTGCTAGCGGTAGTGGCCCGCCATGAAATCGATGAAGGCGCGCACCGCGGGCTGCACATGCCGCGTGCGCGGATACAGCGCCGCGTAAGTGCGCTGCCCCAGAGTGACTTCCGGCAGCACGCGCACCAGGGCACCCGACTGCAGGTCGGAGCGTACCGTGTGCCATGTCAGCGCCGCAATGCCGAGCCCGCATTTCGCGGCCGAGTACAGCGCGGTGATCGTGTCGCAGGCAAAGCGCGCCTCCGGCTTGAACGTCTGCTGCCCACCGTCGGGCGTTTGCAGCGTCCAGTGCGCGGGGCTTTCCGGCCCGTTGTGAAGCAGGCACTGGTGCTTCGACAGCTCCTGCGGCGTCTCGGGCAGGCCGTGGTCCACCAGGTAGCGTGGCGCGGCGACCAGCACCATGTCCGATACCGCCAGCGTCCTCGCCATCATCGAGGCGTCCTCGAGCTCGGCACTGATGCGCAGGGCGACGTCGATGCCCTCGGCGACCAGCTTCGTGAAGCGGTCGGTGCAGACCACTTCCAGCCGGATGCCGGGATGGCGCGCCTGGAACGCCGGCAGCCACTCGGGCAGGTCGAGCGTCGCGATCGCCAGCGGCATGCTCACCTTCAGCGTGCCCGAGGGCGCCTTGCCGTCGGCCGCGACATCCGCCTGGGCGGCGTCGAGCCGCGAAAGGATGTCGGTGCATGCGGCGTGGTAGCGGTTGCCCGCCTCGGTCAGCGTGATGCCGCGCGTGTCGCGCCGCACCAGCTGCGCGCCCAGCGATTTCTCGAGCGCCTGCAGCTGGCGCGACAGGCTGGAGTGCGTCGTGTCCAGCGACTGCGCCGCGGCGGAGAGGCTCTTCGCCTGCGCAATGCGCTGAAAGGCGCGCATCGCCTTGACCTGATCCATGCGCCGCCCTCCCGCGGGTACTGCTGAAGCCGCGTATTTTCCGCCAGGCCGTCAGGCGACCGGCAGGGCCACGATCTGCGCGGTGGTCAGCACGTCGCCGAAGGTGTCCTCGATCTCGGCCAGCGCCGCGCGATGCAGGCTGTCGTGCGACACGGTATCGCCGTTCTCGCGGCGGATCGCCCGGGTGGCGGTGGCGTCGGACGACACCACCACGTCGAAGCCCTGCGGGCCTGCATCGCGGGCCGCGCCGGCCACGCATGCATGGGTCATGAGGCCTGCGATCACCAACGTCTGCACGCCGGCCGAACGCAGCTGCTGCGCGATGTCGGTGCTCGCGAAGACGCTGACGGTGGTCTTCTGCACGACCTTGTCGCGCGGGCGCGGCTGCATGTCGGCGTGGAACCTGACTGTGTCGCCCTCCTTGGCGAAGGTGGCCGAGCCTTCAGGCGCGATGTGCTGGATCTGGAAGACGGGAATGGCGTGCTCGTCGGCCCAGGCCAGCAGGCGCTTCGCCTGGGCCGCGGCGCGCGGACCATCGACGATCGGCATGCGGCCGGTGAAGTATTCGTTCTGGAAGTCGATCACCAGCAGGGCCGTCGCGTTGCGGCGCAGCCGCTGGACCGGCTTCGCGCCCGACATGGCGCGAATCGTGGGCGTGGGCGAGCCCGTGGTTGTTGCCGCTGCGGCTGCGGAGGCGCCGACGATGCCGGCTGCGTACGGCGCGACGAGTGCGCCCATGAGTCCGCGGCGAGAAAGTCCTGATGAGAAAGGCATGTTTGCTGTTCCTGTAGGTCCATCGAAAGTGATGGAGGAAAGTCTAGGAACGGCCCTGCCCTGCGCCTAGGCTGGCGCGGCGACATGTGTTGTGCGGAATGCGCACAGCACGCCCTCGCCTTCAGTCCGGGGCAGCCTTCGCCGCGATGCCGTCGAGCAGGACGTCGAGCGCCTGCTCGGCGCTGAGCAGCAATGCATCCAGCGGTGTCTCGGGTGTGCGCATCACGCCCACGCCCAGCAGCGTGGAAAGGCCATGCACCATCGCCCAGCAGGTGTGCGAAAGCTGCCTGGTGTCGCCCTCCCGGAAGGTGCGGTCGGCCTGGCCGTCTGCGACCAGCTGGAGCAGCTGATCGAAGAGCCGGGCGCCGGCCTGCACCAGCCCCTCGTTCGACTGCGATTGCGACACCGCGCCGAACATGTGGGCCAGCAGCCGGGGAAACCTCAGCCCGAAGCCGACGTAGGCGCGCCCGCATGCCTTGAGCCTCGGACGAGGCCCGGCGGGGGCGGCGTCGATTGCCGACTGGCAGGCTGCCAGCATTTCCTCGAAGCCCTGCAGCGCCACAGCCTCCATCAGCGCGCGCTTGTCCTGGAAATGACGATACGCCGCGGTATGCGAAACGCCGACGGCCTTGGCCATCTCGCGCATCGACAGGCCGTCGAGGTTGTCGCGTTCCATCTGCTCGCGGGCATAGGCGAGGAGGACGGCTTTCAGGTCGCCGTGGTGATACGAGGAAGTGGATGAAGGCGAGGTGCTCATCGGAAACGCCCTGATGTTGACAGTGGAAACTATACGCTCGCACAATGTTTCCACTGTAAACACACCTGTCTTCCATCATGAGCTTTCTTCTTTTCATCGCCTCCTTCGGCGCGATCTCCTGGGTGGTTTCCCGGCTGCTGAAGCGTCCGCTCGGCCTGCGTGCCGCCATGCGCTGGGGCATGGGCCTCGGCTTCCTGTTCACCGGTGTCGATCACTTCGTGAGCGCCTCCACCCGCTATGCACCGATGATTCCCGACGCCCTCGCCGGGCACGCGCTGGCGTGGGTCTACCTGACCGGCGTGGCCGAGCTCGCCGGCGGGCTGGGCCTGCTGATCCCCGTGTCGGTCTACAAGCGCCTCGGTTTGCCCAACCTGCAGCGGCAGGCGGGCATCTGGCTCTCGGTGATGCTGGTGTGCGTGGTCAGCGCGAACATCAGCGTCGCGCTCAAGGGCCAGACGGTGCAGGGGCTGGAGTTCGGCGCCTGGTACTTCTGGATCCGGCCGCTGTTCCAGCCTGTCTTCATCGCATGGGCGCTCTACTGCTCGGGCGTCTGGCCCAGGCAACCGTCCGTGGCGCGCGCAACGGAGCCTAAGGGCGGGAAGCTGGCCGCCTGAAGCGAAACAGCACAAAAACGGGCGCCGGAGGCCGCCATCAAGATAATCCGCCTCCATGGACTCCCTCATCGCCGCCTCCGCACGCGCCCTCGCCGCCGGCGATGCACTCGGCGCGCTCAAGCGGGTCGCCCTGCGCGACGACCCGCCGGCGCTGGCGCTGCGCGGCATCGCGATGGCGCAGCTCGGCGAGCATCCGCGTGCCCGCGAGCTGCTGCGCCGGGCCGCGCGCGGCTTCGGCGCGCATGAAGAGCTCTCGCGCGCCCGCTGCATCGTCGCGGAGGCCGAGGTTGCGCTGGCGATGCGCGACCTCGGCGGTTCGCCGCGCTCGCTGACGGCGGCGGCCAACGCGCTGGAGGCCCACGAAGACCATGCCAACGCGGTGCAGGCCCGGCTGATCGCGGCACGGCGCCTGCTGCTGCTGGGCCGGCTCGAAGAAGCGGGCGCCGCACTCGCCCGACTCAACACGCGCGGCCTGCCGCCGTCGCTTGTGGCGGTGGCCGAACTGGCGGCGGCCGAACTGTCGCTTCGCTCTCTGCGCATCGCGCCCGCGCAGGCGGCACTTGCGCGCGCGAACGAGGCGGCGATGCGCGCGCGCGTGCCCGCCCTGCTCGCCGAAGTGACCGAGGCACGGGCCGCGTTCGAACGCCCCGCCGCCCGGCGGATCGGCTCCGGCGGCGAGCAGCCCTTGCGCCTCGACGAAGTCGCCGCCCTCCTCGCCTCCGACACGCTGGTGGTCGACGCCTGCCGCCGCGGCCTGGGTGCCGGCGATGCATGGCGGCCGCTGGCGCGACGGCCGGTGCTGTTCTCGCTGGCACGCTCGCTGGCCGAGGCATGGCCGGGCGACGTCGATCGCGAAGCGTTGATCGAGAGCGCCTTTCGCACGCGCCACCCCGACGAGACGCATCGCGCGCGCCTGCGCGTCGAGATCGGCCGCCTGCGCGCGCTCGTGGCGACGCTGGCGAGCATCGAGGCCACGCCGCGCGGCTTCGTGCTCGGGCCGCACGGCGGGCGCGGCGTCGCGGTGCTGGCGCCGCCCATCGACGGCGAGCAGGCTTCGCTGACGGCGCTGCTCTCCGACGGCGCGGCATGGTCCACCTCGGCCCTCGCGCTGGCGCTGGGGGCCAGCCAGCGCACGGTGCAGCGCGCTCTGGTCGAGCTGGAGGCGCAGGGCCGGGTGCGCTCCATCGGCAAGGCGCGGGCGCAGAAGTGGCTCGCGCCGCCGCTGGCGGGATTCACGACGATCTTGTTACTCCCCGCCGCGCTGCCTATTGAATAGAGTTGTCTCCAGGCGCCGATCCGAGGCGCTTCACACAAGGAGCCAACGATGAGCAGCAGCAAGACAGCAGGCAAGGGCCGTCCCCAGGCAACAGTGCGCGCAGCCGAGATCGTGCGCGAATACGGCCCGTTCGGCGGCGCCGGCCAGATCCACGGCGTGACCCACGACGGCAAGCGCGTCTGGGCCGCCACCGGCGCGAAGCTGGTGGCCTTCGACCCGGCCAGCGGCGAGACCAGCCAGACGCTCGACGTCGCCTGCGACGCCGGCACCGCCTTCGACGGCAAGTACCTCTACCAGATCGCCGAATCGCGCATCGACAAGATCGACCCCGCCACGGGCAAGGTGCTCGCCTCCATCCCCTCTCCCGGCAACGGCTACGACTCGGGCCTCACCTGGGCCGAGGGCAGCCTGTGGGTGGGCCAGTACCGCGACCGCAAGATCCACCAGGTCAACCCCGAGACCGGCGCGGTGGTGCGCACCATCGAGTCGAACCGCTTCGTCACCGGCGTGACCTGGGTCGACGGCGAACTCTGGCACGGCACATGGGAAGCCGAGGAAAGCGACATCCGCCGCATCGACCCGCAGACCGGCGCAGTGCTGGAGCGGCTCGAAATGCCGCGCGGCGCCGGCGTGAGCGGGCTCGAGTCGGACGGCGCGGATCTCTTCTATGCCGGCGGCGGCGCGAGCGGCAAGGTGCGCGCGGTGCGCCGGCCCCACTCCAGCCGCCAGCAGTGAATCGTTCATTCATTCAATCAATCACTCAGTCAGGAGTCACCATGAACACCTCGACCATCGAAACACCCGGCATGACGAACCATCGCGTCGTCTCCAGCGAGCAATGGCTCGCCGAGCGCAAGGCATTCCTGGCTCGCGAGAAAGAGCTGACGCACCTGCGCGACCAGATCGCCCGCGAGCGCCGCGCGCTGCCGTGGGAGCGCGTGCAGAAGAACTACGTCTTCGACACGCCCGAGGGCAAGCGCACGCTGGCCGAGCTCTTCAAGGGCCGCAGCCAGCTGCTGGTGCAGCACTTCATGCTCGGCCCGGACTGGGAGCAAGGCTGCCAGAGCTGCTCCTTCATGGCCGACCACACCGACGGAATGAACGTGCACCTCGCACATCGCGACATCACGCTGGTGGCCGTCTCTCGCGCGCCGCTCGCCAGGATCGCGCAGTTCCGCGAACGCATGGGCTGGCACTTCGACTGGGTGTCGTCGCACGACAGCGACTTCAACATGGACTTCCATGTCAGCTTCACGCCGGAGGAGATCGCCACCGGCGAGGTCTACTACAACTACGGCAAGCTGCCCTTCCCGCACGACGAGGCGCCCGGCATCAGCGCGTTCTACCGGAACGAAGCCGGCGAGGTGTTCCACACCTACTCGACCTTCGGCCGTGGCGTGGAAGTGATGATGGGCGCCTACAACCTGATGGACCTCATGCCCAAGGGCCGCGACGAGCGCGAGGTGCCCTACAAGATGGAATGGGTGCGCCACCACGACCGCTACGAGTCGCAGGCGCAGGCGCCGGCCATCGGCGCCTGCTGCCACGACAAGCACGCCTGAGGCGCGAGCGGCAGTCCGGGCGCGTGAAAGCGGAGACATCATGGCAAGCCTCTGGCCCTGGCTGGCGGTCGCGGGAGTGGGAGCCCTCCACGGGCTGAACCCCGCCACCGGCTGGGGCTTCGCGGCCGCGTGGGGACTCCGGTCGGGTGACAGTTCGCGGGTGCTCCGGGCCCTCGTGCCGATCGCCGCAGGGCACGCCACGTCCATCGCGCTGGTAGCAACTGCCGTGCTGTTCGTTCCGTCGATGGATCGCATTGCTCTGCAGTTGGCCGCGGGTGCGTTGCTTGTCGCGGCTCTCGCGCATCACCTGTGGCACAGCAAGAGACCGGTCCACAAGCGCGTGCCGTCCGGCCACGCCGGGCTGGCGCTCTGGTCCTTCATGATGTCCACCGCCCACGGCGCCGGGCTGATGCTGGTGCCGGCGCTGATCCCGCTGTGCATGAGCGAGGCTCCGGCGGCCCGAGAGATCACCGCGTCAGGCTCGCTGATGCTGGCGTTCGCGGCGGTCGGCGTGCACATGACGGCGATGCTGGCCGTCACCGGTGCGGTCGCGGCCGGGGTATGCCACGGCGTCGACGTCGCCGCGGCGCAGCTTCACTTGCGTCCATTCGGCGCGCGGAAGTCGGGCGACCCGGCCACCACCTTGCGGATCTCCTCCATCAATGCCCGCGCGCCCGGCGAGGGGAAGGCGCCCTGGCGCTGGCTCAGGCCGATCTCGCGCTGGGTTTCCTCCAGCGGAAAGTCCAGCACCACGAGGCTGCCGTCGCGGATCTCGTAACGCAGCTGGTGCGCGGAGATCGCGGTGAGCATGTCGCTCTCCAGCAGCAGGCTGCGCAGCACGGCAAGGTCACCGGTTTCCACCGCGGGCACCGGCGGCTCCTGGCGCGCATCGGAAAAGAAGCGTTCCAGCAGTTCGCGCGAGGGCGAACCGGGGCGCGAGAGCGTCCACCTCGCCTCGCGCAGCATCCTGAAATCGATGCGCTTCGCGCGCGCAAGCGGATGGCCCGCGCGCGCGATCACCGAGATGCGGTCCTCGAAGAGCGGCTCCTGCTGCAGGTCTTTGGCCTCCCCTGCGGTGCGCAGCGCGCCGAGGATGAAATCGATGTCGCCGCTGCGCAGCGACGCGGCCAGCACGTCGTAGGGGCTCTCCACCGTCGCGACGTGCAGGCGCGGATGCCGCTCCAGCAGCGAGGCGATGGCCAGCGGCAGTATCTGCGTGCGCCCCAGCGGCAGCGCGCCCACCACCACGCGGCCCTGCAGGGTGCCTTCGCTGGCCGCGATGTCGGGGCCGATGTGTCGCAGCTCCGACAGCACGCGCCTGAAGTAGAAAGCCACGATCTCACCGGCCGGAGTGGCCGAGAGCCCGCGCGCGTTGCGGTTGAAGAGCGTCACGCCCAGCCCGCTTTCGAGGTCCTTCAGCGCACTGCTGATGGCCGGCTGCGTGATGCCGAACTCGCGCGCGACGGCAGGCATGTTGCGCTTCTCCGCGAGGCTCGCGATGACCGCGAGCCGCCGGCCGTTCAGGATGGAAGCGAAGAGCGAATGCACGTCGGCCGCACCATCGACGCCGCCGCGCGCCGCCAGTTGCGTGCGCGCCTCCTCGAACTCCCGCTCGATGCGAAGCGCGCGCACAAGCACCAGCTCGCCGTACGCATTGAGCGCCACGCCGCGCGGCCCCCTGTCGAACAGCGGCCTGCCGAGCACGGCCTCCAGGTCGAGGATCGAACGCGTCACCGCCGACGCCACGCGGAAAAGCGCATCGGCCGCCGCCGCGATGCTGCCCGCCGACGCCACGGCAGAGAACGCGCGCAGGTGGCGCAGGTTGATGCCCAGCGCCACGCTGTCGGCGTGCTCGATAACTTTGTGATTCCCGTCGTTGCGACTCATGGCCCCGAAGATTCCTCTCAAGCCGCCATTTTCGCCACCACGGGTAAACCCTCGGCGATAAAAAAGACTGATGGCAGCGCAACGCTAACTCACGCCACGCAAGGCGGCCGCGGCGCAGACTTCTTCCATGCTTGAAGCATCCCCTGCACACCACCCGGAGCGCCGCGCATGATCATCGACTGCCACGGCCACTACACCACCGCGCCCAAGGCCCTGGAGGCCTGGCGCAACCGGCAGGTCGCCGCCATCCAGGACCCGTCGGCCAGGCCAAAGGTGTCTGAGCTGAAGATCAGCGACGACGAGTTGCGCGAATCCATCGAAAGCAACCAGCTGCGGCTGATGAAGGAGCGCGGCAGCGACCTCACCATCTTCAGCCCGCGCGCCAGCTTCATGGCGCACCACATCGGCGACTTCGAGGTGTCCTCCACCTGGGCCGCCATCTGCAACGAGTTGTGCCATCGCGTGAGCCAGCTCTTTCCCGATCACTTCATCGGCGCGGCCATGCTGCCGCAGTCGCCCGGGGTCGATCCGGCCAGCTGCATCCCCGAGCTGGAGCGCTGCGTGAACGAGTACGGCTTCGTGGGCATCAACCTCAACCCCGACCCGTCGGGCGGCCACTGGACCAGCCCGCCGCTGTCCGACCGGCACTGGTATCCGATCTACGAAAAGATGGTGGAGCTGGGCATTCCCGCCATGGTGCACGTGAGCACGAGCTGCAACGCCTGCTTCCACACCACCGGCGCGCACTACCTGAACGCCGACACCACGGCCTTCATGCAGTGCCTCACCTCGGACCTGTTCAAGGACTTCCCGACGCTGCGCTTCGTCATCCCGCACGGCGGCGGCGCTGTGCCCTACCACTGGGGCCGCTTCCGGGGCCTGGCGCAGGAGATGAAGAAGCCGCTGCTGAAGGACCACCTGCTCAACAACATCTTCTTCGACACCTGCGTGTACCACCAGCCGGGCATCGACCTGCTCACGCGCGTGATCCCGGTCGACAACGTGCTCTTCGCCAGCGAAATGATCGGCGCGGTGCGCGGCATAGACCCCGAGACCGGCTTCAACTACGACGACACGCGCCGCTACATCGACGCCACGCCGATGCTCGACGACAAGGCGCGCCATCAGATCTACGAGGGCAACGCGCGCCGCGTGTATCCGCGGCTGGACCGCGCACTCAAGCAAAGAGGACTCTGAAAGACCATGCCTGCCACTCCCCTCCTCCAGGAACTCGGCGTAGTGCACCGCAACGTAGTGCGCGCCGACGCGGCCACCGTCGAGAAGCTCTCGCGCTTCGGCGTCTCCACCGTGCACGAGGCGCTGGGCCGCCTCGGCCTGATGGCACCGCGCATCCGCCCCATCCACCCCGAGGCACGCATGTGCGGCACCGCCGTGACCGTGCTGCTGCAGCCCGGCGACAACTGGATGCTGCATGTGGCCGCGGAGCAGATCCAGCCCGGCGACGTGGTCGTTGCCGCCTGCACCGCCGACAGCACCGACGGCTTCTTCGGCGACCTGCTCGCCACGTCGTTCAAGGCGCGCGGCTGCAAGGGCCTCGTGATCGATGGCGGCGTGCGCGACGTGCGCGACCTCATCGCGATGGACTTCCCGGTGTTCAGCCGCGCCATCCACTCCAAGGGGACGATCAAGGCCACGCTGGGCTCGGTCAACGTGCCGGTGGTCTGCGCCGGCGCGCTGGTGCAGCCGGGCGACGTGGTGGTGGCGGACATCGACGGCGTGGTGGTCGTGCCCGCGCAGCTCGCGGCGCGCGTGGCCGATGCCGCCGAAGCGCGCGAAGCCAACGAAACCGGCAAGCGCGCCCGCTTCGCCGCCGGCGAGCTGGGGCTGGACATGTACGGCATGCGCGAGCCGCTGGCCAAGGCCGGCCTGCGCTACGTGGACTAGACCGGGACCGCCTGTTCAGAACAACGAGAGACAACGGCAATGAACAACCCGGCCCGTATCGACGTCAAGGCGTTCATCGACGAGCGCCCCATGAGCGCCATGCAGTGGCTGCTGCTGGCGCTGTGCTTCCTCGTGGTCGCGGCCGACGGCATGGACGTCGCGATCATGGGCTTCCTCGCGCCCTCCATCCTGCAGGAATGGGGCGTGTCGCGCGCCGCCTTCGGCCTCGTGATGAGCGCCGCGCCCATCGGGCTGGTGTTCGGCGCGCTCGTGGCCGGCCCCGCCTCGGACCGGCTGGGCCGCAAGACGGTGCTGACGGCGTCGGTGTTCCTGTTCGGCGTGTTCACGGTCGCCACCGCGTTCGCGCAGGACCTGACGCAGATGGGGGCACTGCGCTTCCTGACCGGTCTAGGTCTCGGCGCGGCGATGCCCAACACCACCACGCTGCTGTCGGAATACGTGCCGCAGCGTTCCCGCTCTCTGCTGATCGCCGTGATGTTCACCGGCTTCAACCTGGGCTCGGGCGTGGTGGGCTTCGCGGCCGCATGGCTCATTCCGCACTTCGGCTGGCGCTCGGTGCTGGTGATGGGCGGCGCGCTGCCGCTGGTGCTCGTGCCCCTGCTGCTCGCGTTGCTGCCCGAGTCGGCCCGCTTCATGGTCGTGCGCCGGCAGCCGGCCGAACGCATCGCCGCGGTGCTGGGCCGCATCTGCCGCACCGTGTTCCCGGCCGGCGCCACCTTCGTCGCGACGGAGCCGCCGGTCGCGGCGAAGAAGCCCATCGGCGTGCTCTTCTCGCGCGGCTACGGGCTGATGACGCTGGCGCTGTGGGTCACCTACTTCATGGGCCTCTTGGTCATCTACCTGCTGACGGGCTGGCTGCCCACGCTCATCAAGGACGCGGGCCTGCCCATCGAGACCGCCGCGACCGTGACCGCGATGTTCCAGATCGGCGGCACGGTCGGCGCCATCCTCGTCGGCTGGACGATGGACCGCGTGGCGCCGACGCGCGTCATCGCCGCGGCCTATGCGGCCGGCGCGGCCTGCATCCTTTGCCTCGGCTCGGCCGGTGCGCTGTCGGCATCGCTCGCGCTGCTGGTGGCGCTGGCCGGCTTCTTCATGAGCGGCGCGCAGACGGGACTCAACGCCTTCGCACCCGGCTGCTACCCGACGATGGCGCGCGCCACCGGCGTGAGCTGGATGCTGGGCATGGGCCGCTTCGGCAGCATCGTCGGCTCGATGTTCGGCGGCGTGCTGCTCACCATGGGCTGGGGCTTCGGCGCCATCGTGTCGCTGCTGGCCCTGCCCGCGCTGCTGGCGGCAGCCGCCGTGCTCAAGGCCCGCCCGGCCGAAGCCGACGACGACTCCGCCGGCAGGCCCGAGCTGGCGCGGGGCTGAACCCGCATGCCGGCTCCTTTCTTCGCACTTTCTCCCTTCATCGCGCCACACAGGGCGCAGGAGTAACCCAATATGGCCCAGATCATCGGCGCCGTCGCCTGCTCGCACACACCCACCATCGGCTTCGCCTTCGACAAGAACAAGCAGAGCGACCCGGTGTGGGCTCCCATCTTCGAGGCCTTCGCGCCGGTGCAGCAATGGCTGGCGGAGAAGAAGCCCGACGCGCTCTTCTTCATCTACAACGACCACGTCAGCTCCTTCTTCTTCGACCACTACTCGGCCTTCTCGCTGGGCGTGGGCGAGCGGCACGAGGTGGCCGACGAAGGCGGCGGCGCGCGCGACCTGCCGCCGCTGGCCGGCCATCCGGCGCTGGCGCGGCACATCGGCCGCTCGCTGGTGGCCGACGAGTTCGACATGTCCTTCTTCCAGGACCGCGCGCTCGACCACGGCGTGTTCTCGCCGATGTCGCTGCTGTGCCCGCACAAGCCGGCATGGCCGATTCCGGTGATTCCGCTGCAGGTCGGCGTGCTGCAGTCGCCGGTGCCCTCGGCGCGGCGCTGCTACCGGCTCGGGCAGGCGCTGCGGCGCGCGATCGAGAGCTATCCGGACGACATCAAGGTGGCCATCGTCGCCACGGGCGGCCTCTCGCACCAGGTGCACGGCGAGCGCGCGGGCTTCAACAACACGGCATGGGACGCACAGTTTCTCGAACTCATCGAGAACGACCCGGTGCGTCTGACCGAGATGACGCAGGCCGAGCTGGCGACGCTGGGCGGCATGGAAGGCGCCGAAGTCATCATGTGGCTGGTGATGCGCGGCGCGCTGTCGTCGAACGTGCGCAAGACGCACCAGAGCTACTACCTGCCCTCGATGACGGGCATTGCCACCGCCATCTACGAGAACCTGGCGAGCCCGCCCGTCGCCGGCGAGGTGGAGCGCCACCGCCAGCGCATGGCCCAGGAGCTGGCCGGCGTCGAGAGGCTGCAGGGCACCTACCCGTTCACGCTGGAGACCAGCGTGCGCACCTACCGCCTCAACAAGTTCCTGCACGGCATGACGCGCCCCGCCCATCGCGAGGCATTCCTTGCCGACGAGGAAGCAGCCTTCGAGGCCGCCGGCCTGACGGACAGGGAGCGCGACATGGTGCGCCACCGCGACTGGCGCGCGCTGATCCAGTACGGCGTGATCTTCTTCATGCTGGAGAAGCTGGGCGCGGTGGTGGGCGTGTCGAACCTGCACATCTACGCCGCGATGCGCGGCCAGTCGCTGGAGGACTTCCAGCAGACCCGCAACGCGCCCGGCGCGCTGTATTCGGTGGCCGGCAAGGATGCCGCACCGCAAGCCTGGGACAACGCCGCCGCACCGCAGCCGCGCTGAGCCCGCCCCCGATTTCGATTCCGGAGACAAAGAAGATGACGAGAACCCTGCTTTCCCGGCGCCTTGCACTGGGCATGGCCACGCTGGTCGCATTCGGCCAGATCGGCACGGCCAATGCGGCCGACGCCTTTCCCTCGAAGCCCCTGAAGATCCTCGTGGGCTACAGCGCCGGTGGCGCGGTCGATGCCATCGCGCGCTCGGTGGGCCTGCGCATGTCGGCCATCCTCGGCCAGCCGGTGGTGGTCGAGAACAAGCCGGGTGCCGGCACGAACATCGCGATCAAGTCGGTCATCACCAGCGCGCCCGACGGCTACACGCTGCTGCTGGCCGCCAATGCGCTGGCGGTGAACCCCTCGCTGTTCCAGCCCGCGCCCTACGACCTGGAACGCGAGTTGACGCCCATCGCCTCGGTCGGCCGCGTGCCGGTGGTGTTCACGGTGCGCGAGGAATCGCCGATCAGGACGCTGCAGGAGCTGGTCGCAGCGGCCAAGGCCAAGCCAGGCGGCGTGACGGTCGCCACGCCCGGCAACGGCTCCACGCCGCATCTCGCGATGGAGCTGTTCCAGCACACCGCCGGACTGCAGTTGCGGCACGTTCCGTACAAGGGCGGCGCGCAGGCGCTCACCGACGTGCTCGGCGGCCACGTCGAAGTGGTGGCTGTCAACGCGCTCGAGGCGCTGCCGCTGGCCAAGTCCGGCAAGCTGCGCGTGCTGGCGGTGATGAGCGCCGAGCGCTCCGCCGTGCTGCCGGGCGTGCCGACCGTCGCGGAGTCGGGCTACCCGGGCTTCGAGGCCAGCGTCTGGTACGGCTTCGTCGGACCGGCCGGGCTACCCAAGCCGGTGGTCGAGAAGCTGCACGACGCGGTGCAGAAGGCCATCGACTCGCCCGAGGTGCGCAACCAGCTCGCGGCTGCGGGCGGTGTTCCGCTGCCGGGACCGACCGCGCAGTTCGACAGGCTGCTCAAGGCCGACGTGGCGCGCTACGGCAAGCTGATCCGCGAAGCCGGCATCAAGCCCGATTGAGGACGAAGGCCATGACCACAGGCATCACCCGTCGCCAGGCCCTCGTCGCGGCCACGGCCCTGCTTCCGGCAAGCCGCGCCGCCATGGCGCAGCAGGCCTATCCCGCCAAGCCGATACGCATGGTCATTCCCTTCACGCCCGGCGGGTCCACCGACGTGCTCGGGCGAGCCATCGGCATCGAGCTGGGCCGTGCATGGCACCAGCCGGTGGTGGTCGACAACCTGCCCGGCGCGGGCGGCTCCATCGGCGCGGACAAGGTGGCGAAGTCGCCCGCCGACGGCTACACGCTGCTGATGGGGCACATCGGCACGCTGGCGATCAACCCTTCGCTGTACCCGAAGCTCGACTATGACCCGGTGCGCAGCTTCGCGCCGGTGGCCTGGGTGGCGCGCGTGCCGAACGTGCTGGTGGTGCACGCCTCGGTGCCGGCGCGTTCGCTGGCGGAGCTCATCGCGCTGGCGAAGACGCGTCCGGGCCAGCTGGCCTTCGGATCGGGCGGCAACGGCAGCGCGGCGCACATCGCCACCGAATACCTCAAGCTGCAGACGGGCGCCTCCTTCATGCACGTGCCGTACCGGGGCACGGCGCCGGCCGTCACCGACCTGCTGGCGGGCCAGCTGCAGCTGCTCTTCACCGGCGCGCCCGCGCTGCTGCCGCACATCAAGGCCGGCAAGCTGCGCGCGCTGGCGGTGTCGAGCCCGAAGCGCATCGCGCTGCTGCCCGACGTGCCGACGGTGGCTGAAAGCGGCGTGCCCGGCACCAAGGACTTCGAAGCCGACCAGTGGTACGGCGTGGTCGCTCCGGCCGGAACGCCAGCGGACATCGTCGCCATGCTGAACAGGCAGATCAACCAGTCGCTCAATGCGGCGGAGGTTCACGCGCGGCTCGCGGCCGAAGGTGCCGAGCCCACGCCCACCACGCCGCAGGCCTTCGGCGAGCTGATCGCGAGCGAGATGAAGCGCTGGAACCGCGTGATCAAGACCGCCCGCATCACCGTCGACTGACATCACGCAGGAACACAACGAACATGAAGCTCCTCGCCCGCCTGCTTCTCGCCCTCGTCACCGCGACGCTGCTCGCCGCCTGCGCACAAGCACCTCAATCGCCGCAATCCCCGCAAGCCAGGGGCGGCGGCAAGACCGAAGTGCTCTGGCTCGGCCAGTCCGCGTTCCGCATCACCACGCCGGGCGGCAAGGTGATCGTGACCGACCCGTGGCTCAAGCAGAACCCGCTGACGCCCGCCGAGTACAAGAACCTCGAGGCCTTGGGCAAGGTCGACGTGCTGCTGGTCACGCACGGCCACCTCGACCACTTCGCCGACGCGCCGGCGCTCGCGCAGCTCAACCAGGTGCCGATGTATGCGCCCGGCGACATGAACCAGACGGTGAGCGTGCTCGGCATCCTGCCGCCCGCCCTGGCGCCGCGCTTCAACAAGAGCGGCACCATCACCCCGGTGCCGGGCATCAAGGTGACGGCCGTGCACGCCGAGCACTCGTCGATCATCGTGTGGAAGAACCCGGCCACCGGCAAGGACGAGGTGCACCCCGGCGGCGAGCCGGTGGGCTACATCATCGAGCTGGAGAACGGCTTCCGCATCTACCACATGGGCGATACGGGCCTGTTCGCCGACATGAAGTTCATCGCCGACTACTACAGGCCCGACCTCGTGCTGATGCCCATCGGCGGCCACTTCACGATGGGCCCGGCCGACGCGGCCTACGCCACGCGCGAATGGCTGCGCCCGCCCGCGGTGATACCGATGCACTATGGCGCCAACCCGCTCGGCAAGGGCACGCCGGACGAGTACATCCGCGCACTGGGCAGCAGCGGCACGCGCGTGCTGGCGCTGAAGCCCGGCGAGAAAGCCATCTTCTGAAGGAAGGACACGCACGATCATGGGAATCACACTGGGCCTCATCGGCTACGGCGAGGTGGGCGGCATCTTCGGACGCGGCCTGCGCGGGAAGGACGGCGTGGACGCCGTCCGGGTCTGGGACAAGCGCTTCGCCGAACCCGCCACCGGCGCTGCAGCGCGCGCCGCGGCCGAAGGCGACGGGATGCAGGTTGCAGGCGGCATGCAGGAACTGTGCAGCCACGCCGACCTGCTGGTGTCGGCCGTCACCGCATCCAGCACGCTCGCCGTGGCCGAGGAGGCCGCGCGGCACGGGCGCAGCGGCAGCCGCTTTCTCGACCTCAACTCGGCATCGCCCGGCACCAAGCAGAGCGCGGCCGCCGCGCTGGAGGCCGCGGGCGTCGCCTACGTCGAGGCCGGCGTCATGACCTCGGTGCCGCCCTACGGCATTCGCGTGCCGATGCTGCTGGGCGGCGCGCAGGCCGACGCGCTCGCCACCACGCTGGCCGGCTGGGGCATGGACGTGCGCGTGGTGAGCGACCGGCTCGGCATCGCCTCGGCGATCAAGATGAGCCGCAGCATCATGATCAAGGGACTCGAGGCGCTGGTCATCGAGAGCTACGCCACCGCAAGGCGCTACGGCGTCGAGGAGCACGTGCTGCCGACGCTGAAGGAGACCTTTCCGCAGATCGACTGGGAAAGGCAAGGCGCCTACTTCTTCAGCCGCGTCGTGCAGCACGGCAAGCGCCGCGCCGAGGAAATGTGCGAGGCCGCGCAGACCGTTCGCGAAGCAGGCTTCGAGCCGCTGATGACGGCGGCCATCGCGGCCAAGCAGGACTGGGTTGCCGCGCAGGCGCGCGACGGGCTGTTCGAAGGGCTCGACGCATCGAGCGACTGGCAGGCCTACGCGGACCGGCTCATCGGGCGCAAGTGAGCATGGCCGGTTCGATCAGGGGCATCAGTTCCATGGCCACCAAGGGCCTGCTGGCGGAACTCGCCGCTGCGTACACGGGCGCGAGCGGCGTGCCGGTCGCTTTCGAAGCGGTGGCCGGCGTGGATGCCGCGAGGCGCGTGTCGGCGGGAGAGCCCTTCGACGTGGTGGTCCTGGCATCGGACGCCATCGACAAGCTGGCGGCCGCGGGCAAGGTGGATGCGTCGCGCAAGGTCGACGTGGTGCGCTCGGGCGTTGCGGTTGCGGTTGCCGCCGGAGCGGCGCGGATCGACATCTCCACCGGGGAAGCGGTGCGCCGTGCCGTGCTGGACGCGGCCCGCATCGCGTACTCGACCGGGCCCAGCGGCGTTGCGTTGATCGCGCTGTTCGAGCGATGGGGCATCGCCGACACCATCAAGGAACGGCTGGTGCAGGCGGCTCCCGGCGTTCCGGTGGGCTCGCTGGTGGCGCGCGGGGAAGCCTCGCTGGGTTTCCAGCAGCTCAGCGAACTGATCGGCGTCGAAGGCATCGAGCTGCTGGGGCCTCTTCCGCCGGAGATACAGATCACGACCGTCTTCAGTGCCGCACCGGTGGCGAATGCCTCCAGGCCGGATGCCGTGGACGGGCTGCTCGCCTACCTCGCCTCGCCGGCCACCGGAGACGCCAAGCGCCGGCACGGCATGGAGCCGGCCTAGCGCGCGGCCGGCTTGCGGGAGCCGCTGCCGTTGCCATTGCCCTTCGCGGCAGTGACAAGCCCCGCGCTTTCGACAAAGCCGTGGATCAGCCTCAGCCGGGGCGAAGACCGCATCCACAGGATGCCGAAGCGCCGCGTCTCCGAAGGCAGCGGCAGCGGGATCTTCACGATGCGCTGCCCGTCGAGCAGCGGCGAGGCGATGTCGGGCACGACCGCCACGCCGAGGCCGCGGTCCACCATCATCGCGATCGCCAGCAGCGAGCTGAGTTCGAAGCGCTCCTGCGGCACGATACCCGCCGCGCGCAGGTAGCGGTCGGCCTGCTTGCCGCCGCCGAGGTTGCGGTCGTAGCGGATGAGCGGCGATGTGCGCAGCAGCTCGTGCGGATCGCGCCGCGCGAGGCGGCTGGGCGCGAGCAGCACCAGCGGCTCCTCGCGCAGCAGGGCCCAGTCGAAGGTCTTGGCGAGCGCGAACGGCGGGTACAGGCACACGGCCGCGTCTAGCTCGCCCTGCTGCATGGCCTTGTAGAGCGTGGCGGTGGTGCCCGACTGAAGGAATACCTTGACGCCCGGATGCGTCTTCACGAAGCGCGCGAGGATGTCCGGCAGCAGGCTGTGGATGGCCGTGTTGATGGTGCCGACGAGCAGCTCGCCCCCGGCCGCCTCGCTGCCCACCAGCGCCTTGATGTCGCTCACCTCGCGCAGCAGCGTGCGAGCCCGCTGCACCAGCCGGTGCCCGGCCTCGGTGGGCTGCACCGTGCGGCCGGCGCGCGCGAGCAGCGGCGCGTTGAGCTCGCGCTCCAGCGCGCGGATCTGCTGCGCCACCGCGCCGGGCGTCAGGTCGAGCCGGCGCGCGGCCTCGGACATCGAGCCCGACTCCACCACCAGAAGAAAGCTTTGCAGGTAGGCCGTTTCCATGAAGATAGATTTTCTGCGATGTGATCGCAGCAAACAGCTGTTTTTCTCATCTCATGAACCGGGAACACTGCCCTCCCATGAGAAGCAAGCTATTCGTTCCCGGCACCCGCCCCGAACTGTTCGCCAAGGCGCTCGCCGGCGAAGCGGACGCCATCAGCCTCGACCTGGAAGACGCCGTGTCCGAACCGCGCAAGGACGAGGCGCGCGAAACCGTGCGCAGGTTCCTCGAAAGCGGCGAGACCACCTCGTCGCGCAAGACCCTGATCGTTCGCGTCAATGCCATGGACACGCCGCACTTCGAGCGCGACGTCGCGGCGGTCGCGCGCACCGGCGTGCACCTGATCAACCTTCCCAAGCCGCAGAGCCCCGCGCACGTGCGCGCGGCCGCCGAAGCCATCGAGCGCGCGGAGCGGGCCAACGGCGTGCAGGCACCCATCGGCCTGCTGCTGAACATCGAGACGCCCAACGCGCTGCGCACGGCCGCCGAACTGGCGCTGGCGCATCCCCGCGTGGCTGGCCTCCAACTGGGTCTGGGCGACCTGTTCGAGCCGCTGGGCATCGCCCGGCGCGAGCCTTCGGCGATCCGGCAGGCGATGTTCGCGGTGCGCGTCGCGGCCGGCGAGGCGGGCCTGTATGCCTACGACAGCGCCTTCGCGAACATCCGCGACGCCGAGGGTTTCCGTGCCGAGGCGATGCTGGCACGCGACCTCGGATTCCTCGGCAAGACCTGCATCCACCCGAGCCAGATCGCCATCGCCAACGAGGTGTTCCGCCCCACCGACGAGGAGATCGCGCATGCCTGCAAGGTGGTCGAGGCGGCGCGCGATGCCGATGCCAATGGTGTCGGCGCCTACGTGGTGGACGGAAAGATGATCGACATCCCCTTCGTGATCCGCGCGCGCGCCATCGTCGAGAGCGCACGCAGCCTGGGCTTGATTCCTGGCTGAACTGCCTTCCATCAATAAAAGAAACCGGAGACAAGAAAATGCATTTCCCATCCTTCCTTCGTCCGCGAGCGCTCGCCGTCGTCGCGTTTGCCGCATTCGCCGGCGCCGCGTTCGCCCAAGGGGGTTATCCCAACAAGACCATCACCATCGTCGTGCCCTACCCGGCCGGCGGCTCCAACGACACCTTCGCGCGGCAGGTGGCCAAGGAACTGGGCGACCAGCTCAAGCAGCCGGTCATCATCGACAACCGGCCCGGCGCGAGCGGCAACACCGGCACGGCGCAGGTGGCACGCTCCGCGCCGGACGGCTACACGCTGGTGGCCGTGTCGTCGAGCATGACGACCAACGCTGCGGTGCAGACGAAGCTGCCCTTCGATCCGGTCAAGGGCCTCGCGCCCGTGGCGATGTTCGCCAAGGGGCCGTTCATCGTCGCGGTGAACAACGAGTTTCCGGCCAAGACGCCGGCCGAGCTGATCGCCGCCATCAAGGCGAAGCCGGGCCAGTACAACTACGCCTCGTCCGGCTCGGGCAGCGTCAACCAGTTCGGCACCGAGCTGCTCAAGGCCAAGGTGGGCGACCTGCAGATCGCGCACATCCCGTACAAGGGCATGGGCCCCGCCGTGACCGACCTCGTGGGCAACCAGACGCAGCTGCTGATTTCCAGCGGCCCCTCGCTGCTGCCGATGGTGCGCGCCGGCAAGTTGCGCGCGGTGGGCATCACCAGCCTGAAGCCCAGCCCCATCGCGCCCGACCTCACGCCCATATCCACCGCAGTGCCCGGCTACGAATTCGAGCTCTGGTGGGGCCTGCTGGCCCCGGCGGGCACGCCGGCCGACGTGGTCGCCAAGCTGAACGGCGCGGTCAACCAGATCCTGGCCAAGCCCGAGATCACCGCCAACTTCCTGCGCGAAGGCGCCATCGCCACGCCGCTCACGCCGGCGCAGTTCGGCACCGTCATCGCCGACGACGTGGAGCGCTGGAAGAAGCTGGCAAAGCAACAGAACATCACCGCAGACTGAACGAGGAAAGAGAAAGCCCATGAGCATCACCGCCCCTGACGACACGCGCCTGCCCGAACGCCGGGGCCCCACCGGCCCGCTGAGCGGCCTGCGCGTGCTCGACCTGAGCGCCTACATCGCGGGCCCGTACGGCTGCTCGCTGCTGGCCGACCAGGGCGCGGAAGTCATCAAGATCGAGCCGCCCGCCGGCGACAACCTGCGCAAGTACCCCTCGACGCTGGAAGCCGAGAGCCGCGCCTTCATCGGCGTGAACCGCAGCAAGCTTGGCGTGATGCTCGACCTCAAGAACCGGGAAGACCTGGCCGCGCTGATGGAGCTGGTGCGCACAGCCGACGTGCTGGTGCACAACTTCCGCCCCAGCGTGCCGCCACGGCTGGGCATCGCCTACGAGCAGCTGAAGGCGGTGAACCCGCGGCTCATCTACTGCGCCGTCACCGGCTACGGCGAGACCGGGCCGCTGCGCGAGAAGGCTGGCTACGACCAGGTGCTGCAGACCATGACCGGCATGTGCGCGCTGCAGGGCAAGCGCGGCGAGCCGCCCGAGATCATCTACGGCTCGGTGGTCGACTACTACGCGGCCGCGCTGGTGGCCGCCGGCGTCGCCTCGGCGCTGTACGAGCGGGAAAAGAGCGGCGAAGGCCAGTTCGTCGGCGTCTCGCTGCTGCGCTCGGCGCTCACGATGCAGTCGGCGCGCATGGTGTGGGCCGAGGGCGAGCCCAAGGACGTGGGGCGCGACATGCGCTCGGGCGGCATCACGGGCATCCATCCCACGCGCGAGGGGCACATCTACATCTCGGCCAACACGCCGCACTTCTGGCAGGCGCTGTGCGCGAAGGTCGGGCTGCCGGAGCTGGCGGCCGACGAGCGCTACGACTCGGTGCGCAAGCGCGCGCAGCACGCGGCCGAGATCGTGCCGAAGCTGCGCGCCGCGCTGGCCGGGCGCACCGCGCTCGAATGGGAAGAGCTCTTCGGCGAGGAAGTGCCCTGCTCCGCCGCGCGCACGGTGGAAGACATGTTCGACAACGAGCAGGTGCTGGCCGAAGACATGGTGGCGAACTTTTCTCATCCCACGCTGGGTTCTTACCGCGGCTTCACCCGCCCTGTGCGCTTCGGCCGCACGCCGGGCCCGGAGCCTTTCGCGGCGCCGACGCTTGGGCAGCACACATCGGCCGTGCTGGCCACTCGGGGCAAGGACGACTGAGCCATGCACGACGAACCCGCCGTGCCCCACAGCAGCGGCACGCGCAAGCCGCGCATCGCGGCACCCGAAGGCGCATGCGACGCGCACATCCACGTGTACGACCGCCGCTTCGCGCTGCACGGCTCGCCCGACGCGATGCTGGAAAACGCCACCGCCGACGACTATCGCCTGCTGCAGCAGCGCACCGGCACGCAGCGCACGGTGATCGTGCAGCCGCGCGTGCACGGTACGGACAACAGCGTGACGCTGGCGGCCATCCAGGCACTGGGCGCGGAGCGCACGCGCGGCGTGGCCGTGGTGCGGCCCGAGGTGAGTGATGCCGAGTTGCAGCATCTGCACGCGGGCGGCATCCGCGGCATCCGCTTCACGCTGTACACGGCAGCGAACGCGACGACAGATTTCTCCATGGTCGAGCCGCTGGCGCATCGCGTTCACGCGCTCGGCTGGCATGTGCAGCTGCACTGGAGCGCCGACCAGATCGCCGCGCACTCGGCGCTGCTCGAGCGCCTGCCCTGCACGGTGGTGTTCGACCATCTCGCCCGCCTGCCGCAGCCCGGTGGCCTCTCGCACCCCGCGTACGGCGTGGTGAGCCGGCTGCTCGACAACGGCCGCACCTGGATCAAGCTGTCGGGCGCGTACCTCGACTCCACCGTCGGCGCTGAAGGCGGTTATGCCGACACCGTCGAAGTCGCCCGTGCCTGGGCGCGACAGGCGCCCGAACGCATCGTGTGGGGCAGCGACTGGCCCCATCCCACCGAGCGCACGGCCAAGCCCGATGACGCCCAGCTCTTCGACCTGCTGGGCGAATGGGTGCCCGACGAGGCCGCGCGCCGCCGCGTGCTGGTCGACAACCCGGCGCGGCTCTACGGCTTTTCCTGACCTCCAAGACCCGAGACATCGAGATGAAGAAGCGACTCCTGAAATCCATCGCCACGCTGGCCGCCTGCGCCGCTCCCCTGCTGGGCTGGGCCGCGTGGCCCGACAAGCCGATCCGCATGGTCGTGCCCTACGCGGCCGGCGGCGGCGCCGACAACACGGCGCGCATCGTCGCGCAGCAGATGAGCGCCTCGCTGGGGCAGCAGATCGTCATCGACAACAAGCCCGGCGCGGGCGGTGTGATCGGTGCCGACAACGTGGCCAAGGCGGCGGCCGACGGCTACACCGTGCTCTACGACGCCTCGGCGTTCTCGGTGAACCCCTCGCTGCGCAAGCTGCCCTTCGACGCGGCGAAGGACTTCATTCCCGTTTCGCTGGTGGCCACCGCGCCGCAGATCCTCGTCGTGCCGGCGACCGCCCCTTACAAGACCGTGCCGGAGTTCATCGACTACGCGCGCAAGAACCCGGGCAAGCTGAGCTTCGCGTCGGCGGGCGGCGGCACGGGTTCGCACTTGGCGGGCGAGGCGCTGAACGAGCAGGCGAAGATCAACCTGATGCACGTGCCCTACAAGGGCGGCGCCCCCGCGCTGACCGACGTGATGGGCGAGCAGGTGTCGGCCTATTTCGGCAACGTGGCCTCGACGCTGGGCTACGTGAAGAGCGGCAAGCTGCGCGCGCTGGGCGTGAGTTCGCTCAAGCGCGTGCCGGGGTTGCCGGAAGTGCCGACGCTCGCCGAGTCGGGCCTGCCGGGCTACAACGTGGTCGAGTGGAACGGCGTGTTCCTGCCCAAGGGCACGCCCGCCGACATCGTGCAGAAGCTCGGTAAAGCGGTGCAGGCCGCGGTGAACGATCCTGCAGTGCGGCAGAAGCTGCTGCAGCTCGGCCTGGAGCCGGCCGGCACCACGCCCGAAGCTTTCGCGAAGTTCGTGCATGACGAGACCGGCAGGGTGAGCGCGCTGGTTCGCTCGCGGAACATCAGGGTCGATTGACCCTCGCGCCCGGCGGCGTGTGAAACGTAGTGTGCGGGCTGCGTCCCGCGGATACAGAGGAATACGCAATCCGCGCCACTGGCGGGCACCCCGGCGAAGAATCGGTTCCGTTCACAGACGAACGCCCGTCACTCTTCCGAAGGAACCGCCATGCGCTTTCGCTCTTCCGCCCTCTATTTCGCCGTTGCCGTCGCCGCCTCGGCGGCCGCCCTCACGCTGACCTTCGCGGCGCCCTCGCCGTTCGGCGGCGACATACCGGCTTCTGAAGCCGTCGCGGCGCCCGAATTCCAGAACATCGACACCTGGCTCAACTCGCAGCCGCTCAAGCTGAGCGAGCTGCGCGGCAAGGTGGTGCTGGTCGACTTCTGGACCTACACCTGCATCAACTGCCTGAACCACCTTCCATACGTGAAGGACTGGAACCAGAAGTACAAGGACAAGGGCCTGGTGGTCGTCGGCGTGCACACGCCGGAGTTCGCGTACGAGAAGTCGACGAAGAACGTGAAGGAGGCCATCGAGCGCCTGCAGATCAGGCATGCCGTGGCGCAGGACAACAGCTACGGCACCTGGAAGGCCTTCAGGAACCAGTACTGGCCTGCCGTGTACCTGATCGACAAGCAGGGAAAGATCGTCTACTCGCACTTCGGCGAGGGCAGCTACGGCACGACCGAGAAGAAGATCCAGGCGCTGCTGGCCGAGCCTGCGCCTTCGGGTATCTGAAGCGGAGCCGTCGTTCAGGGCGCGATCACGCCGACGGGGTACCTTGCTCCGCGAATGTCCTCCGGCCTTCGGCCTCCCCCTTTATTTCGCTGCGCAAGGCACCCCATCGTCGCGATCGATGGACGCGGCGGTCGATCCGGCCGCATAGGCGCAGCGCCCATGTGCGAATGGCACCGGGTGCTCCCGCAGCGAAATAAAGGGGGAGGCCGCAGGCCGGGGGACATTCGCGGAGGGAGTACCCGGGGCCATTCGCACGCACCCCGAACATGCCCCCCGAACAAAACCAAACAGGAGCAAAGCAAATGAAGAAACTCTGGCTCGCCCTGCTCTTCTTCGCAGGCGGCGTCGCCCACGAAATCCGCAACCCGGTGAGCTGCCAGTGCATCTCCTCCCGGCAGGAAGACGGCTTGCGCAAGCGCTCGCGGAAGCCGTCGAATTGAAACCGCCCTGCTTCGCTACTTCGCCGGATGATCCCGGCGGTAAAGCTCCCACTCCTCGATCTGCCGGCCGTCCGGAAGCTGGCAGATGCCGTACTGCCCCTTGTCGTTCGATCTCATGAGGGTCTTGCCACCAAGACTGTTGCAGTAGACCGAAGCCGGATTCGCCATGCCGACCGGCGGCGGCAGGGGCCGTGGAGGGTCAGGCTGCGCGCACGCTGCGACCAGAAGAAGCGAAAGCGCGCCCGATGGGAGGAACAGTGCCTTGATCATGTCGCGAGTGTAGGCTCGCGACTTTCCTCCATTCCAGTCTCAGTCCAGCGCTTCCACTGCCGACGAGAAGACGTAGCCCTCGCTGCGCACCGTCTTGATATAGCGCGGCTCGCGCGCATCGTCGCGCAGGCGCTGGCGCAGGCGGCTCACCAGCAGGTCGATGGAGCGCTCGAACAGCTCCGCCTCGCGGCCCTGCGTGAGGCTCAGCAGCTGGTCGCGGCTCAGCACCTTCTGGGGATGGTCCAGGAAAACCATCAGCAGCCGGTACTCCGCGCCGCTGAGCGCCACCATCACGCCACTGTCGTCGATCAGGGTGCGCGCGGTGGTGTCGACCTGCCAGTCGCCGAACGCCAGCTTCGAGGCCGCTTCGGTGGAGCGCATGTTCGGCGGCAGCATGCGCGTGCGGCGCAGCACCGAGCGGATGCGCGCCAGCAGCTCGCGCGCCGAGAAAGGCTTGGCCAGGTAGTCGTCCGCGCCCATCTCCAGGCCGAGGATGCGGTCGGCCTCCTCGCTGCGCGCGGTGAGCATGAGGATGGGCGTGGCCTTGTACTTGCCCGTGCGCAGGTCGCGACACAGCGTGAGGCCGTCTTCGCCGGGGAGCATCAGGTCGAGGATGATGAGATCGAAGGGCCCCGACTCCTCCAGCGCCGCGCGCATGTGCCGCCCGGTGGGCACCGTCACCACGCGCAGGCCGTTCTTGACCAGGTAGGTGCTGAGCAGTTCGCGGATTTCCCGGTCGTCGTCGACGATGAGGATGTGGTCGGAGGTCTTGGGAATGTTCATGGCAGTGCGGTGATGCGCCCTCGGGCGCGACAGGTGAGCGCGACGGGTAGGTGCAATGTAGCCCGGGCGGGCGCCGGATCGGGCGGCTTTGTATTCCCGTGTATCCGGCGGGCCGGGCAACCACACTATGTTGCTCGCGCGGGCGGCGGGCAAGGCAGGCGCCGCGGCGGGTAATGTTGTATGTCGGGCCACGCTGCCCAACACACTGGAATACAAAGCGGCGCGCCACGGAGGGGAACCGGGTCTATAAACCAGCCCATGCCTACATCCGCTGCAAGCCTTCCCGCCGACCTCGCTTCCGCGCCCTCCGCCGCCACCGGCCTGCGCCGGCTGCTGCCGCGCTCGCTGTTCTCGCGGGTGACGCTGATCATCGTCGTCGGGCTGGCCATCGCGCAGCTGCTGACCTTCATGGCCATCGGCTACGAGCGCGGCATCGCGATGCGCGAGCTGATGATGATCGGCATCGAGCGCGACATCGCCAGCTCGGTCGCCATCCTCGACCGGCTGCCTGCCGCCGAGCGCGAAGGCTGGCTGGCGCGGCTGGAGCGGCGCAACTACCGCTTCATGCTCGGCGGCAGCGCCGAGGGCAAGGCGCCCGATACGCCGTCGTCGCAGCAGTTCGCCACGGCCATCACCGACGCGATGCGTCCGTTCGAGATCGTCAAGGTCGGCCAGGTGAGCAATCCGCCGCAGGGACTGCAGATCCAGGTGCGGCTGTCGGATGGCTCCTCGCTGGTGGTTCACGCCCGGCGCGTGGACATGCCGGTGTCGAGCTGGGTGATGTGGCTGCTGTGGACCCAGCTGCTGGTGCTGGCGGTGTGCGCCTGGTACGCGGTACGGCTGGTCACGCGGCCGCTGGCGCAGCTGGCCGATGCGGCCGACGAGCTGGGCCCCGACCTGAAGGGCCAGCAACTGGCCGAGGAAGGCCCGACCGAAGTGAGGCATGCGGCACGCGCCTTCAATGCGATGCAGAAGCGCATCGCCGGCTACATGGCGGAGCGCGTGGAGATCCTCGCGGCCATCTCGCACGACCTGCAGACGCCCATCACCCGCATGCGGCTGCGCACCGACCTGATGGACGACGGCCACGACCGCGACAAGTTCCGCCAGGACCTCGACGCCATGCACGCCCTTGTGCGCGAAGGCGTGACCTATGCGCGCACCCTGCACGGCGCCACCGAGCCGCCGCGCCGCGTCGACGCCGATGCACTGTTCGAGAGCATGGTGGCCGACTACGAGGACTCGGGCGAGCAGGTGCTGCTGGAGGGCCGCGCGGGCGAGCCCATCGTGACGCGGCCGAACGCGCTGCGCCGCATCCTCACGAACCTGATCGACAACGCGCTGAAGTTCGGCACCGACGTTCGACTGCAGGTGCACGCAGGCGCCGGCAACCGGCTGACGCTGGCCGTCGTCGACAACGGCCCGGGCATTCCGCCCGACCAGCTGGAGAACGTGCTCAAGCCCTTCTACCGCGTGGAGGGCTCGCGCAACCGCAACACCGGCGGCACCGGGCTGGGCCTGGCCATCGCCCAGCAGCTGGCGACGGCGATGGGCGCGGAGCTCACGCTGCGCAACCGTGACGAAGGCGGGCTGGAAGCCCGGCTGACCATGGATACCAGCGCGGCCGCGCCACCGGACTGAGCCGCCGCACAAACACCCACCGACCGAAGACGACGCGGCTCGCATGGCGAGGCCGCGAAGGACCCCGCTCGCCCCGACCCTTCTCTTTTCAGCCATTCATCGCCAACATTCACCGACAGGAACCCGATCATGCTTCTCCTCATCGTTGCCTATCTCGGTGGCCTGCTCACCATCCTGAGCCCGTGCATCCTGCCCGTGCTTCCCTTCGTGTTCGCTCGCGCCGACAGGCCTTTCCGCTCGCACGGGCTGCCGATGCTGCTGGGCATGGCGCTGGCGTTCTCTGCCGTCGCCACGCTGGCGGCGGTGGGCGGCGGCTGGGTCGTGGCGCTCAACGAGTACGGGCGGTACGCGGCGATCGCGCTGCTGGCGCTGTTCGGCGTGACGCTGCTGTTTCCGTCGGTGGCCGACCGGCTGAGCCGGCCGCTGGTGGCGCTCGGGCTGCGGCTGTCGGGGCCCGCGTCGGAATCGAAGGCGTCGGTGTTCTCGCCGCTGCTGCTGGGCGTGGGCACCGGGCTGCTGTGGGCGCCCTGCGCGGGGCCGATCCTCGGGCTGATCCTGACAGGCGCGGCGCTCAACGGCGCGAGCGTCGGCACCTCGCTGCTGCTGCTGGCCTACGCGGCGGGCGCGTGCACTTCGCTTGCGGCCGCGCTGCTCTTCGGCGGACGGCTGTTCTCGATGATGAAGGGCTCGCTGCACGCGGGCGAATGGATGAGGCGCGTAGCCGGCGTGGCAGTGCTCGCAGGCGTGGCAGCCATCGCGTCGGGGCTGGACACGGGGCTGCTGAGCCAGCTTTCGATCGGCACGACCTCGGCGCTCGAAAAGGCGCTGGTGGAGAAGATCGACATGCCCATGCCGGCGTCGCCGCGGCAGCCGTCCGGGCCGCAGGCATCCGTCGACCCGGGTGGCCTGGTGCTGACATCGGCGCAGCCCGAGCCGAGGAAGCCGGCATCGGCGTTGCCCGACGAAGGCAAGCTCCCCTCGCTCGCGGGCGCCACCGAGTGGATCAACTCGCCACCGCTCACGCCCGAGAGCCTTCGCGGCAAGGTGGTGCTGGTCGATTTCTGGACCTACTCCTGCATCAACTGCCTGCGCACGCTGCCCTATGTTCGCGCATGGGCCGAGAAGTACAAGGACGCCGGGCTCGTGGTGGTCGGCGTGCACACGCCGGAGTTCGCGTTCGAGAAGCAGCCCGCCAACGTGCGCCGCGCGACGAAGGACCTGGGCATCGGCTTCCCGGTGGCCATCGACAGCGATTACGCGATCTGGCGCGCTTTCGGCAACCAGTACTGGCCGGCCTTCTACCTCGTCGACGCGCAGGGCCGCATCCGGCATCACCAGTTCGGCGAAGGCGGGTACGCGAAGTCGGAACAGGCCATCCAGCAGCTGCTGGCGGAAGCTGGCCGGCCAGTTGCATCGGCAGGGCTCGTCTCGCCCGAGGGCAAGGGCACGCAGGCGGCCGCTGCCGCGGAGCCGGCCCTCTCGGGCGAGACCTACCTGGGCTACGAGCAGGCACGCAACTTCGCCTCGCCCGGCGGCATTTCGAACGACCGCGTGCGCGTCTACTCAGGTGTTGCAGCGCTGCAGCCCAACCAGTGGACGCTGGCCGGCGAATGGAAGGTGGAAGGCGAGCGTGCCGTGCTGGCGCAGGCCAACGGCCGCATCGCCTACCGCTTCCATGCGCGCGACCTGCACCTGGTGCTCGGCCCGTCGGCCGACGGAAAGCCGGTGCGCTTCAGGGTGCGGATCGACGGCGCGCCACCGCTCGCGGACCACGGCACCGACACCGACGCGCAGGGCAACGGCGTTATCGACGGACAGCGGCTCTACCAGCTGGTGCGCCAGACGGCAAACGGAAAGGACCGGCTCTTCGAGATCGAGTTTCTCGACGCAGGCGCGCAGGCCTACGCGTTCACCTTCGGCTGATCGGCACTGGGCCTGCTCTTCTTCAGAGCAGGCCCAGCGTCATCGCCTTCAGCGTGGCGGCCGCGCGTGTCGTGCAGCCCAGCTTTCGGAAGATGTTTTCCAGGTGCGCGCGCACCGTGCTCGGACTGATGCCCAGTGAGCGCGCGGCCTCCTTGTTGCTCTCGCCGAGGCTGATGCGGCCGAGCACCTCCACCTCGCGGCCGGAAAGAAGCGCCGCGGCTTCGCCGGATGGCTGTAGCGATCCTGAAGCAGGATGCGGCTGTCCGGTGAGCGCCGCGACGGCCTGCGGGTCCAGTCGGCCGGCATCGGCTTCGGCCCGCAACGCCGCTGTGGCCTCGGCCTGCTCGAGCGCCTGCCTGCCGGGCCGGCTCGTGCACAGCGTCACCCAGTGCGCTGCAACCGCGAGAACGCGGGCCTCCATGTCGATGGCAGCGCCCCTGGCTCCGCGAAAGAAGCCCGAGCCGTCCAGGCGTTCATCGACGAAGGAGGCGATTGCGGCCTCGTCGCGCAGCGTGTCGATGCGGCGCGCCGCGCGCTCGGTCCAGTAGGGTACGAGGCGCAGCCGTTCGGCGTCCGCTTCGCTGCGCGCCTGGGGAGAGTCCCAGACCGCGTTCGGCACCGAGGCGCGGCCCATGCCGTGGATCAGCCCCGCGCGGTAGATGCGCTGCTGCTGGTCCGTGTCGAGGCCCATGCCGGCGGCGCAGCGCACGGCCGCTTCGGCGACCTTGCGCGAGTAGCCGGTCATCCACGGCAGCTTGAGGTCGATGACGTCGGCGATCAGCTCGAGGGGCGCGGTCGCGTCCTGCAGCGCGGCGGAAAGCGGCGGCGGCTGTTCGTTGGCTGCGCCCTGCTCCAGCATGTGGAGCCAGTCCACTGCGTGCTCGCGCACCGCGTCGACCAGGAAGGCCGGGTAGCGAGCGTCCGCGCGCTCGGCGATGTAGCGCAGCGCGTTGCCCAGGCCATGCACGCGCGAGAAGATCTCCAGGTCGCCCGCGATGGAAACGAGGAACACCTCGGCGGGAATGTCCGCGGCACGAAGGCCGTTCGGCTTGCCCTGGCCGTCGAAGGTTTCGAAGATGTGGCGCAGCGGCAGCTCCACGGCCGCGGGCATGCCCAGCGTGCGCGCGATGTCGCCCGAGACCTCGCAATGGATCTCGGCGAGCGGGCTGACGGAACTCGCAAAGTCCGCCGCGGCACGCGCGGAGGCGGTGGCGAGCATGGTGCGGCGCCCGCCCACGTCGTCGCCCAGCAGGTCGGAGAACTCGGGCGCGTTGGCCGTGCAGCCCGACCAGCGCAACAGCGCCACGCACACCACATGGCCCTGCGTCGCCGCATCGCGCCCGGTAGCCGCTGCAAGCTGCGATGCGAGCCAGCCGGTGCGCACCGAATGGTCGATGGGCTGGCCCATGCTGAGGTCGCCCACGAAGGCAAGCGCGCGGCTGGCGTCGAAGACCCGGATGGGAGAAGAAGGGTGCACTGGAATCGGTGTACGCGAAAAGAAAGAAACGAGCCGCCCGCGATGCGGACGGCTCGTTGACTCAAGGGCGGGACCTTACTTGGATTGACGCACAGCGTCCAGGATCACCTCGGCCACCTTCGCCGGCTGCGACTGCTGCGGCACGTGGCTGGCGTTCACGCGCGTGAGGTGCGCGCCGATCTTCTTCGCCATGTCGAGCTGCAGCGCGGGCTGGATCATGTGGTCGGCGCTGGTGGCCAGGTACCACGAGGGCTTGGTCTTCCAGGCGGCCACGGTCAGCTTCTGCTCGAAGGACTTGCCGAGGATCGGACCCTGCGTCGCGGTCATCACTGCGGTGGCGGAGGCCGGCAGGTCCTGCGCGAAGTGCTTCGTCATGCCCTCCTTCGTGAGCGAGAGATAGCCGGAGGCATCGGGCACGATGTGCGCGAAGCCGGGCGCGGGCGGGTAGTCCTTGCCGAGCTCGGCGGTGTTCTGCCCTGCATCGGGCGCGAAGGCGGCCACGTAGACCAGCGACGCGACCTTGTCATTGGCGCCAGCCTCGGTGATGACCGAGCCGCCCCAGGAATGGCCGACCAGCACCACCTTGCCAGGCTGCGCGTCGATCGCTCGCTTGGCGGCAGCAACGTCGTCTTCGAGCGAGCTCAACGGGTTCTGGACTGCGACCACGTGCAGGCCCTTGGCCTGCAGCAGCGGAATCACCTTGGCCCAGTCGGAGCCGTCGGCGAAGGCGCCGTGGACGATCACGACGCTGGGCCTGGAAGCGGCATCAGATGCGGCGGCAGGCGTTGCGGCAACGGCGGAAAACGAAAGGCCGATGGCGACGGCAGCAGCGGCGAGCTTGAAGCGGCGGATGGTTTTCATGGCGGAGGCTTTCTGTACGAAGCGGATTGATTGGGAAGCCCGTACTGTCCGCTTCGAGGGCCGTTGCCGCCATTGGATGAATGTCCGATCGGTGCGTGGCCGCACCGTCTTTTCCGCCTTCTTCTACAGGTGCTGGGTGACGAGCAGCACGGCTCCAGCGATGGAGATGGCGCCGCCCACGAATCTTCTGAATGCCTTCATGGCGTTCTCCTTGCGTGGTGATGGAGTGACGCTTGATGGTGCCGCAGGGCGGCCCGTTCGTGGGTTGGGAATCCTCATCCGCGGGATAGGAAACACCAACCTTCGTTCAGCAGTGCGGCTTCAGTCGGCCAGCGCCCTGCCCTTCATCTTCAACGAGGCGTCCTGCAGCGCGAGCCTCTCCCGCGCGAACTGGCTGGCCCGCAGCCGTACGCGCTGCAGCGCGGCTTCGAGCGAGGGTTGCTGCATGAAGACGAGAACCCCGCGCCGGAGTCCGCGCAGATTCAGTTCGGCAACGCCCGCATAACGGCCGCTGGTGGTGCGCTTGATATCGATACGGCTTGACCAGCCATCAGGCAGGTCGACGAGGAGTTGCAGTTGCTGTGCGGGGTTCATGGTGGGCGCCGAGGATAGGCGCGAAGGCAAAGCAACCAAAGGAATTAATGCCTGGGTATTCGTATTTCTTGGGGATCACTGCATGAGAGCTTCGAGACGGAGCCACTCATCCTCAATTTCTCCCAAATTGATCACGATCATCGGCTTGCCCGCCTCCCTCCGGCGGGCTCCTCCCTCCGACCCCATGCGAGAACGGGGTCCTTCAGCTCGCCTTTTGGCGAGCTTTTTTTTGGGCGATGCCAAGAAAGAAGGCGCCAAAGAAAAACGGCTTACGCCTTGTGGGCGTAAGCCGTTTTCCGTCTACTGACTTTGGTCGGTGTGAAAGGATTCGAACCTTCGACCCCTTGCACCCCATGCAAGTGCGCTACCAGGCTGCGCCACACACCGAAGCTCTCGATTATAGCCTTGGAAATTCAGCGTCCGACGGTCAGCAGCTCACGAATTTCAAAGAGTTCGCGCCGAAGGTGCAACAACTGCGACAGATCGGCCGTTTGCACGGCTGCCGACGCGGGCGAATCTTCGACGACGGCGGCATCGAACTCTTCCTGATCGATCTCGATGGCCTCCACGCCTTCGAGCGGCACCTCGCCTGCCTTGCGGCGGTCGCGCTCGCCCTGCACGAGTTCCTGCAGCTTGTTGCGCGCGCCGCTGATCGTGAAGCCCTGGTCGTAGAGCAGATCGCGGATGCGGCGGATCATGAGCACCTCGTGGTGCTGGTAGTACCGGCGATTGCCACGCCGCTTCATGGGTCGCAGCTGCGTGAACTCCTGCTCCCAATAACGCAGCACGTGCGGCTTGACGCCGCACAGCTCGCCGACCTCACCGATGGTGAAGTAGCGTTTGACGGGAATCGGAGGGAGCGTTTTCTCCATTGAAATCAAGACTGTGCGCGGGAAACCTCAGAGATTACTCTACGCGGCCGCGCAGCACCAAGCACTTATTCGGAGCCGAGGCTCCACTCGACTTCGGAGGTATTGCCCTGGTCGATGCTTCCGTGGATCTGTTCCTTGAGCTTGGCGCTCGCATGGAACGTGGCCACGCGGCGCTCGCCGATCGGAATGGCTTCGCCGGTGCGCGGATTGCGCCCGGGCCGCGGCGCCTTCACACGGATCTGGAAATTGCCGAAACCCGAGATCTTCACGTCCGTGCCCTCGATGAGGCTGTTGGCCACGAGCTCGAAGAACGCCTCGACCATGTCCTTGGACTCACGCTTGTTCAGGCCGATCTGCTCGAACAGCAGATCGGCGAGATGCGCCTTGGTGAGCGCAGGCGTTTCGAGAGCCTCGAGCGTGAATTCGGCAGCGTTCATTCTCATCATCCCCTCAAGCGGCCGCCGAGCTTGGCGCCCAGTTGTTCGACGATTGCGCGGACAGCGGGCTCGACCTGTTCGTCCGTCAGGGTGGCGCTGTCGCTCAGGAAGCTCAGGCGCACCGCCATGCTCTTCTCACCCTGCGCCAGTGCACCGGGCGCGACCACTGCGCCGTCGCGCAGCGGCTGCGGACGGTAGATGTCGAACAGCGTCGCGTCGCGCAGCAGGCCCTGCGCCGCCGCGGCGGAGCGGATGGTCTGCATCAGCGCATCGTGCGTGACGGCCTCGGCCACCACGACGGCGATGTCGCGCTCGACGGCCTGGTGCTTGGGCACCGGCTGCGCCACCGGCACGAGCCGCGCCGTGACGGCGTCGAGATCGAGTTCGAACAGCACGGGCGCCTGCGAGAAATCCCACTTCTGGCGCCAGCGCGGATGCAGTTCGCCGACGAAGCCGATGGCCTTGCCGTCGACCAGCACGCGTGCCGAGCGGCCCGGGTGCAGGGCCGGATGCTCGGCCGCCTCGAACACGGGCTGCAGCGGCGCGAGCAGCGCCTCGACGTCGCCCTTCACGTCGTAGAAGTCGATGCGCTCAGGCTTGCCGTCCCAGCGCGCCTCATCGGCATCGCCCCATGCAAGACCCGCCACGCGCATCGGCTGGTTCACGCCGCGCACGGTGCTGTCGGTCGTGACGACGCTGTCGTCGCGCATGAACACGCGGCCCAGCTCGAACACGCGCACGCGGGGCGCCTTGCGGTCGAGGTTGAACTTGAGCACCTGCAGCAGCGAGCCCATCAGCGAGGAGCGCATCACGCTCATCTGGCTGGCGATGGGGTTCAGCAGCTTCACCGGGTTGGCGTTGCCCGCCAGGTCCTGCTCCCAGTGCGCTTCGACGAAGCTGAAGTTGATCGTTTCCTGGTAGCCCAGCGCGGCGACGCTGCGACGAACCGCGAAGCGGCTGCGCTGCGCCTCGGGCCGCACGCGGGCGGTGATGGGCGCGAGCGGCGCGGTGGTCGGCAGGTTGTTGAAGCCGATCAGGCGCGCGACTTCTTCGATCAGGTCTTCCTCGATCAGCAGGTCGAAGCGGTGCGGTGGCGGGGTCACGGTCAGCGTGCCTTCGCCTTCGGCGATCGTGAAACCGAGGCGGCTCAGTGCCTCGGCGCATTGCGCCTGAGTCAGCGGCATGCCGATCACGCGCGCGGCACGCGCCACGCGAAGGGTGACGGGCGCGGCTTCGGGCACGCTCAGCGTCTGGTCGTCCATCCGGCCGGCCTGGCCGCCGCAGATCTCGACGATCAGCTGCGTGATGCGCTCGATGATCTGGACCGTGCGGCTCGGATCGACACCGCGCTCGTAGCGGTGGCCGGCGTCGGTCGAGAAGTTGAAGCGGCGCGAGCGGCCCTGCACGGCCTCGGGCCACCAGAAGGCAGCCTCGACGTAGATGTTGCGGGTGTCGTCGGACACCGAGGTGGCGTCGCCGCCCATGATGCCGGCGAGCGACTCGACTTCGCGGTCGTCGGCGATCACGCCGACCTTGTCGTCGACAGTGATCGTCGTGCCATTGAGCAGCTTGAGCTGCTCGCCCGCCTTGCCCCAGCGCACCGTGAGGCCGCCGTGGATCTTGTCGAGGTCGAAGATGTGGCTGGGCTGTCCGTACTCGAACATCACGTAGTTCGAGATGTCGACCAGCGGCGTCACGCTGCGCTGGCCGCAGCGTGCGAGGCGCTCGACCATCCAGGCCGGCGTCGCGACCTTCGTGTTCACGCCGCGCATGATGCGGCCCGAAAAGCGGCCGCAGAGCTCTGGCGCCTCGACCTTCACCGGCAGCACGTCGGCGAACGAGGTGGCGACCGGTGCGATGGCGGGCGTCTTGAGCGGTGCGCCGGTGAGCGCAGCCAGCTCGCGCGCCACGCCGTAGACGCTCAGGCCGTGCGCCAGGTTGGGCGTGAGCTTGAGCGTGAGCAGCATGTCGTCGAGCTTGAGCACATCGCGCACGTCGGCGCCAATGGGCGCGTCGGCATCGAGCTCGAGCAGGCCGCCGTGGTCTTCGCTCAGCTGCAGTTCGCGCGCCGAGCACAGCATGCCCTGGCTCTCAACACCGCGCAGCTTGCCGAGCTTGATGAGGAACGGCTTGCCGTCTTCACCCGGCGGCAGTTCGGCACCGACGAGCGCGCAAGGCACCTTGATGCCGACGCGCGCGTTGGGCGCGCCGCACACGATGTTCAGCAGAGCGCCCTGCCCCGCGTCGACCTGGCACACGCGCAGGCGATCAGCGTTCGGGTGCTGCACCGCTTCCTTGATTTCGCCGACCACGATGCGCGTGAAAGGCGGCGCCACCGGTCGGCGCTCTTCGACCTCGAAACCGCCCATGGTGAGCGTTTCGGCCAACGTGGCGCTGTCGATGGGCGGGTTGCAGAACTCGCGCAGCCAGGATTCCGGGAATTGCATCTCTTCGATCTCGATCTGGTTTTTTCTGTGATGGGGTGCTGCTTACTGGAACTGCGAGAGAAAACGCAGGTCGCCGTCGAAGAAGAGGCGCAGGTCGTTCACACCGTAGCGCAGCATCGTGAGCCGGTCGGGGCCCATGCCGAAGGCGAAGCCGATGTAGCGCTCGGGGTCGAGGCCCATGTTGCGCACCACGTTCGGGTGCACCTGGCCCGAGCCCGACACTTCGAGCCAGCGGCCGGCCAGGGGGCCGCTCGCGAACTGGATGTCGATCTCGGCGCTCGGCTCGGTGAACGGAAAGAAGCTCGGGCGGAAGCGCAGCACGAGGTCGTCGCGCTCGAAGAAAGTGCGGCAGAAGTCGGTGAAGACGACCTTCAGGTCCTTGAAGCTCACGTTCTCGCCGAGCCACAGGCCCTCGCACTGGTGGAACATGGGCGAATGGGTGGCGTCGCTGTCGACGCGATAGGTGCGGCCCGGCGCGATCACACGGATCTCGGGCGCCTTCACGGTGCCGGTGGTGTCGGCTGCGGCCGCAGCGAAATCGGCGGCGTACTTCTTGATGTGCTGATGCGCATAGCGCACCTGCATCGGGCTGGTGTGCGGACGCAGGTTGTAGGGGATGCCGTCGTCGCCGTTCAGGTCGACGTAGAAGGTGTCCTGCATCGAACGCGCAGGATGGTTAGGCGGGTTGTTGAGCGAGGTGAAGCTGTGCCAGTCGCTCTCGATCTCGGGGCCGTCGGCCACGTCGAAGCCCATGCTCGAGAAGATCTCCTCGATGCGCTCCAGGGTGCGGCTCACGGGGTGCAGCCCGCCGGAGATGCGGCGGCGGCCGGGCAGGCTCACGTCGAGCGCCTCGGCGCGAAGTTGCAGCGAGAGTTCGTCGTCGGCCAGTTGCTGGCGGCGGTCGGTCAGAGCGGCCTCGATGGCCTGCTTGGCGACGTTGATGGCGGCGCCGCGGGACTTCTTCTCTTCGACACTCAGCGCGGCCATGCCCTTCATCAGCTCGGTGATGCGGCCCGACTTGCCGAGGAACTGGGCCTTGGCGTTTTCGAGCTCTGCGGGCGTCTTCGCTTCGGCGAAGGCGGCGCGTGCGGTGTCGACCAGGGAGTCCAACTCGTTCATAGCAACAAAAATCTTCGAGGGGAAATAAAAAAGAGCTGGAGCCTTTTCAAGCGCCAGCCCTTGAGCCGTGGGCGCAGGAAGCCGCCCGGAGGCAGCGCCCTGCTGTGCAGAATCAAGCAGCCAGCTTGGCCTTGACCTGCTCCACGATGCCGGCAAAAGCGGCCTTGTCGTGCACGGCGATGTCCGCAAGCATCTTGCGGTCGATCTCGATACCGGCCTTGCGGATGCCATTGGCGAACTGGCTGTAGGTCAGGCCCAGTTCACGCGAGGCGGCGTTGATACGCGCAATCCACAGCTGACGGAACACGCGCTTCTTGGTACGGCGGTCACGGTAGGCGTATTGGCCTGCCTTCATCACCGCCTGTTTGGCGACGCGGAAGACATTGCCGCGGCGACCGCGGAAACCCTTGGCGAGTGCGAGAACTTTCTTGTGGCGGGCGCGAGCCGTTACACCACGTTTGACGCGAGGCATGTGTGTACTCCTTGTTCGTCTGAGTTAGATGCCACGGCCGGGCAGCATGGCGGCGACAGAAACCATGTTGGTCTCATGCACTGCGACTGCACCACGCAGGTGACGCTTGTTCTTGGTGGTCTTCTTCGTCAGGATGTGACGCTTGAAGGCTTGACCGCGCTTGACGGTGCCACCGGGACGAACGCGGAAACGTTTTTTCGCGCTGCTCTTGGTCTTCATTTTGGGCATGTGAATGCTCCTTTAGTTTGTGCTCGTGAGGCGCCATGGATGCTCCACGGACTTGTTGGCCCCGAGACACTTCTTCATCCCGCCCCTGCCTGCATTTCTTTCGAAATGCGGGCAAAGGCGAAATCCCTTCAAAACCTCTCTACCGCGACTCCCGCCTTCGGCCCGTCAGGCCGTTGCAGGCGTCGCTGCCGGAGCGGCACCGGCATCCGCTGCCGGCTTCTGCCCACCGCCACCGGGCTTCTTGCGGCCCGGCGCGATCATCATGATCATCTGCCGGCCTTCGAGCTTCGGAAACTGCTCGACGATGATCGAGTCGCCCAGCTCGTCGCGAATGCGCTGTAGCAGGGCCAGACCGAGTTCCTGGTGCGTGATCTCGCGGCCGCGAAAGCGCAGCGTGATCTTGCACTTGTCACCCTCATCAAGAAAGCGCCGGATGTTGCGCATCTTGATGTTGTAGTCGCCATCGTCGGTACCGGGCCGGAACTTGATTTCCTTGACCTCGATGACCTTCTGCTTCGACTTCGCCTCGGCTGCCTTCTTCTGCTCGTGGTACTTGAACTTGCCGTACTCGATCAGGCGGCAGACGGGCGGGTTGGCCGCCGCGACGACCTCCACCAGATCCACGTCCTGCTCACCAGCAAGGCGTAGAGCCTCTGCAAGACTCACGACACCCAATTGCTCGTTATCCGGGCCGATCAGGCGGACTTCCGGGGCCATGATTTCCCGGTTCAGGCGGTGTTGGCGTTCCTCGCGGTGGCGGCGGTCGCGGAATGCAGTAGCGATGGTCAGAATCCTTCAAAATTTGCTACAAAATCTGTAGCGAACGCCGCACAGCCCTCGCGGACAAGCGGCACGATTTGGCTGGGAAACATATGGGGTGTTCCGGAGACAAATCAACGCTTGTCGGCAACATCCTGGACGAGCCGTTGCACGAACGATTCGAGGGACATTGCACCGAGGTCTTGATTGCCCCGGGCGCGCACTGCGACGGCACCTGCTTCCTTTTCCTTGTCACCCACGACAACGATATAAGGGAGCTTTTGCAACGAATGCTTCCGTATTTTATACGTAATCTTTTCGTTGTGCAGGTCGAGCTGGACTCTAAGCCCTTGATTTTGCAGCGTTTTCGCAACTTGCGAGGCGTAATCGGCCTGCCCTTCGCTGATATTCAGCACCGCGACCTGCACCGGAGCGAGCCATGCAGGCAGTGCGCCGGAGTGGTGTTCGATCAGCATGCCGATGAAGCGCTCCAAGCTGCCCACGATGGCGCGATGCAGCATCACAGGATGCGCACGACCGCTCGATTCCGTCACGTACTCGCCGCCCAGGCGCTCGGCCGTGTTGAAGTCGACCTGCATCGTGCCGCACTGCCACTGCCGGCCGATGGCATCGCGCAGCGTGTACTCGATCTTCGGACCATAGAACGCACCATCGCCGGGAGCGATGACGAAGTCGACACCCGAGCGGCGCAGCGACTCCATCACTGCGTGCTCGGCCTTGTCCCAGAGTTCGTCGGAGCCGACGCGGTTCTCGGGGCGCGTCGCGACCTTGTAGAGGATGTCCGTGAAGCCGAAGTCGGCATAGACCTTCTGCAGCTGCGCCGTGTACGCAATGCACTCGTCGAGGATCTGGTCTTCCGTGCAGAAGATGTGCCCGTCGTCCTGCGTGAAGCCGCGCACGCGCATGATGCCGTGCAGCGCGCCGCTGGGCTCGTTGCGGTGGCACTGGCCGAACTCGCCGTAGCGCAGCGGCAAGTCGCGGTAGCTGCGCAGGTCGCTCTTGAAGATCAGCACGTGGCCCGGGCAGTTCATCGGCTTCAGCGCGTACTCGCGCTTCTCCGATTCCGTCGTGAACATGTTGTCGCGATAGTTCTGCCAGTGGCCCGTCTTTTCCCACAGGCTCTTGTCGAGGATCTGCGGGCCCTTCACTTCCCAGTAGCCCGTGTCGCGGTAGATGTTGCGCATGTACTGCTCGACCGCCTGCCAGATAGCCCAGCCCTTCGGGTGCCAGAACACCACGCCCGGAGCCACTTCGTCGATGTGGAACAGGTCGAGCTCCTTGCCCAGCCGGCGGTGGTCGCGCTTCTCGGCTTCCTCGATGCGCTGGATGTACTGGTCGAGCTGCTTCTTGTCGGCCCATGCCGTGCCGTAGATGCGCTGCAGCTGCTCGTTCTTGGCATCGCCGCGCCAGTAGGCGCCGGCCAGCTTCGTGAGCTTGAAGACCTTCAGGAAGCGCGTGTTCGGCACGTGGGGGCCACGGCACATGTCGACGTATTCCTGGTGGTAGTACAGGCCCATGGCCTGCTCGTCGGGCATGTCCTCGACCAGGCGCAGCTTGTAGTCCTCGCCGCGCGACTTGAAGACCTCGATGACCTCGGCACGCGGCGTCATCTTCTTGATCACGTCGTAGTCCTGCGCGATCAGCTCGCGCATGCGCGCCTCGATGGCCGCCATGTCCTCGGGCGTGAAGGGGCGCTCGTAGGCGATGTCGTAGTAGAAGCCCTCGTCGATCACGGGCCCGATCACCATCTTTGCCGTCGGGTAGAGCTGCTTCACCGCATGGCCGACCAGGTGGGCCGTCGAGTGGCGGATGATCTCCAGGCCCTCTTCGTCCTTGGGCGTGATGATCTGCAGCTTCGCGTCATGGTCGATGACGTCGCTGGCGTCGACGAGCCTGCCGTCGATCTTGCCGGCCACCGTCATCTTGGCCAGGCCGGGACCGATGGACTGGGCGACTTCGGCCACCGAAACCGGGCCGGGGAACTCGCGGCGCGAGTTGTCGGGGAGCGTGATCTGGATCATTTGAAGAAAACCTCGAAGAGAAAAACAAAAAAGCGCGGTGGATGCCGCGCTTTGCTTGGTCGTGGAGCTGGAAGAAACCAGCGAGCGCGGGGCTACCGGCCTTTTCCTTCAGTGAAGAAAAAGCCGCTGAATACTTGCGGGGTAGTTCGCGGTGTCATAACCAAGGTGCCTTTCTCGCTCTTGTTGAGTGCAGAGACGACGATTCTAGCCTTTGCCCGCTTCAGGACGCAGGCGCGGCGTTCTTGAGCCCCAGCACTTCGATGGGCTCGATCGACGGCGGCGCGGCAAACAGCTCGGGCGCCTTCGCCATCAGCGCCTGGGCGATCGGGCCGGTCAGATGGGCCTGGCGGCCGGCTTCGTTCTCGAATGCGTCGAACACGCCGAAGGTGGTCGGCGACAGGCGCAGCGCAAACCAGATCGGCGTGGTCTTCTCGTCGCGGGCCATGGCAAGGCCTGCTTCCAGGAATTTCTCGACATCGCCTTCCTTGCCCGGCTTGGCTTCGAGGCGAGCGAACAGTGCGTACTTGATCATGGGTCAATCTCCTGAGTTGAACGGCGCGCGACATTGCGCGGCGTTGGCACGAACTCTAGGCAGTCTCCGCCTCTGGAGCCATTGGCATTTTTGACATCTTTGATATCGTTATGGCCATGAAGCTCGACATACTCGCCCTCGACGGCGTGTTCGACACAGGCCTGTCCACGGTGCTCGACGTGTTCACCACCGCCAACGAACTCACGGCGATGCTGCAGCTCGACGTGCCGCCGTTCGAAGTCACGCTGACTGGCGTTCGCAAGCGCGTGCGAACCTCGCAGGGCTTCGTGGTGCCGGTGGCCCGCGCGCTCGACACCGGTACGGCCGACTGGCTCATCGTCCCCGCGCTGGGCTGCAAGATGCCCGAAACGCTGGAGCCAGCCTTGCGCCGCCCCGATGTGCGCGACGCCTGCTTCGCCCTGCAGGAACGCTCAGGCAAGAACGCCAACGTGGCCGCCGCCTGCATCGGCACCTTCGTGCTGGCCGAATCGGGCGTGCTCGATCGGCACAAGGCGACCACGACCTGGTGGCTCGCCACGCTATTCCGCCAGCGCTACCCCGCCGTGCAGCTGGAAGACTCCCGCATGCTCGTCAGCTCGGGCCATCTGGTCACCGCCGGCGCGGCGCTGAGCCATGTCGACATGGCGTTGTGGATCGTGCGCCAGGCGAGCCCCGAGCTCGCCACGCTGGTCGCGCGCTACCTGATCGTCGACTCGCGGCCCTCGCAATCGGCCTATGTGATCTCCGACCACCTCTCGCACTCCGATCCGCTGGTGGAACGCTTCGAACGCTGGGCACGCGGCCGGCTGGCCGAGGGCTTCTCGCTCGACGAAGCCGCGCAGGCCGCGGGCACGAGCAAGCGAACGCTCGCCCGTCGCATGCAGCAGGTGCTCGGCAAGAGCCCCCTTTCCTACGTGCAGGATCTGCGCGTCGAGCGCGCCGTGCACCTGCTCAAGACCAGCGACAAGAGCCTGGAGCAGATCGCAGGCATGGTCGGCTATGCCGATGGCGTCACCTTGCGCACCCTGCTGCGCCAGCGCCTGGGACGCGGCGTGCGCGAAGTGCGGCTCGAAGCCTGAACTCCCGGCGAACGCAACAACAAAAAAGCCCGGCACGCGGCCGGGCTGAAAGTGACAGCGAAAAAAGCCGTCCGTCGGATCAGTGGAACTGTTCTTCCTCGGTCGAACCCGTCAGCGCCTTCACGCTGGACGAACCGCCCTGGATCACGGTGGTCACGTCGTCGAAGTAGCCTGCGCCGACTTCCTGCTGGTGCGACACGAAGGTATAGCCCTTGTCGCGTGCGGCGAACTCGGGTTCCTGGACCATGTTCACGTAGTGCTTCATGCCTTCGCCGCGGGCGTAGGCGTGGGCGAACTGGAAGGTGTTGAACCAGTTGACGTGGATGCCGGCCAGCGTGATGAACTGGTACTTGTAGCCCAGCGCCGACAGGTCTTCCTGGAACGAGGCGATCTGCTTGTCGTCGAGGTTCTTCTTCCAGTTGAAGGAAGGCGAGCAGTTGTACGACAGCAGCTTGCCCGGGCAGGCGGCGTGCACGGCTTGCGCGAATTCGCGGGCGAAGCCGATGTCGGGCACGCCGGTTTCGCACCACACCAGGTCGGCGTACGGTGCGTAGGCCACGCCGCGGCTGATGGCTTGCTCCAGGCCGTTCTTGACGCGGTAGAAGCCTTCCTGCGTGCGTTCGCCGGTCAGGAACGGCTTGTCGTTGGCGTCGTGATCGGAGGTGATCAGGTTCGCCGCTTCAGCGTCGGTACGGGCCAGGACGATGGTGGGCACGCCCAGAACGTCGGCAGCGAAGCGCGCGGCAATCAGCTTCTCGCAGGCTTCCTGCGTCGGCACGAGCACCTTGCCGCCCATGTGGCCGCACTTCTTCACTGCGGCCAGTTGGTCTTCGAAGTGCACGCCGGCAGCGCCTGCCGTGATCATGTTCTTCATGAGTTCGAAGGCGTTGAGCACGCCGCCGAAACCGGCTTCCGCGTCGGCCACGATGGGCAGGAAGTAGTCGATGAACTCCTTGTCGCCGGGGTTGATGCCGCGGCCCCACTGGATTTCATCGGCGCGACGGAAGGTGTTGTTGATGCGACGGACCATCGTCGGCACCGAGTCGTAGGCGTAGAGCGACTGGTCGGGATACATCGTCTCGGACGTATTGCCGTCGGCGGCAACCTGCCAGCCCGACAGGTACACGGCCTCGAGGCCTGCCTTGGCCTGCTGCATCGCTTGGCCGGCGGAGATCGCGCCGAAGGCGTTCACGTAGCCCTTCTTGGCGCCGCCGTTGATCTTTTCCCAGAGCTTCTCCGCACCGCGCTTGGCCAGCGTGTGCTCGATGGGGAAGGAGCCGCGCAGGCGCACGACGTCAGCCGCGCTGTAGCCGCGCTTGACGCCCTTCCAGCGGGGGTCGGTGGCCCATTCTTTCTCGAGTGCGGCGATCTGCTGTTCGCGGCTCAGTTGTTCTGTGAGGGTCTGGGGCATGGTCACTCCGTGAGGTTGATTGAAGGTCGGGCGCTGCGGCCGTGGAGTTACTGTAACTCCGCCGAAGACTCTTATGTCTTATAGAAGACATATTTTTCACTCAACAAAATCAATAACTTATGGAGATATTTCTCAATGCAGAATCATTTTTCCCATATTGAGAAAAATATTGCGGCGCAGCAGTCGAAGATTCCGCAATGCGCAATCAATCTTTCGGTTGTGAAAACGAAGCGCTCCGACGTGCGGCATGTGCGATCCAGTCGCCGCTTTCGATCACCTTTCGACCGGCGATGCGCGTCGGGTGAATCTCGTAGACCAGGCAGTCGAACCACTGCCCGCCCACATCCACGCGCACACGCCTCTTGATGTATTCGCCCGAGTCGTCGTCCGCCACTTCCTCCAGCACATCGAGCGCAGCTTCGACCGTGGATTCGATGGCGTAGACCTCGCCCCTCACCCGCCCCTCGCCTCCGAGCACGATGCCCGGATAGGCGCCCAGGTCGTACAGCGTGCCGGCGACGCTCGCCTCGCCAACCAGCTGCGGCGCAGGCCGGTAGCGTGCGATGTCGTTGCGGCCGCCGCAGCGCAGCGTGCCGTAGACAAAAACGTGGGGCATCATCGAAAGCGCGCTCCTTTCTTCGCAACAACAACACCTCGTCCAGTCTATTGAACTCCGCTGCCCCCGCATCAGGCCGTCTCGTGGCCTACGGCTGCCTGGCCCTGAGCATGTCGCTAGTCGGCGGCTACGTCGCCCTCTCCAAGCCCCTTGTCGCCGCCTTTCCGGTGCTGCTGCTCGCATGGCTGCGCTTCGGCATCGCGGCACTGGCCATGCCGCACTGGCTCAAGCGCTCGCCCGACGAGCCGCCGATGACGACGCGCACGCGCTGGCTGGTGTTCCTCGAGTCGTTCCTCGGCAACTTCCTGTTCTCGATCTGCATGCTGTTCGGCGTGAGCCTAACCAGCGCGGTGTCGGCGGGCGTGATCATGGCGTCGATCCCCGCGTGCGTCGCCGTCGCGAGCTGGCTCTTCCTGCGCGAACGCATCACGGTGCGCATCGGCCTGGCCATCGCCTGCGCGGCGGTCGGCATCGGGCTGCTGGCGCTGTCTCCGTCGGCATCGCATGCGCCCTCGCCGTCTGCGAACGCTTCGCCCACTTCGATGCCCTGGCTCGGCAACCTGCTCGTGTTCTGCGCAGTGCTCTGCGAGACGGCCTATGCGGTGATCGGCAAGTCGCTCACCGGGCGCCTGGGCCCCAAGCGCATCGCATCGCTCATCAACCTCTGGGGCTTCGTGCTGTCGATGCCGTTCGGCATCTGGTTCGCGCTGCAGTTCGATTTCACTGCGGTCCGCTTCGGCACCTGGGCGCTGCTCGTGGCCTATGCAATGGCCGCGAGCATCTGGACGGTGTGGCTCTGGATGACCGGACTTCGCCACGTACCAGCCGCACAAGCGGGTGTTTTCGCCGTGCTGCTGCCAGTGAGCGCGGCCCTCGTGGGCGTGCTCGTGCTGGGCGAAAACCTCTCTTCCCCACAGCTGGTTGCGTTCGTCGTTGCGCTCATTGGCGTGGTGCTCGCAACGTGGCCCGGGCGCCGAACGTGAAAAAGAGGGCTTCTCCCCTCTGAAAAAACAACAACTCCCAATGAAAAAAGCGCTTTTTCCCTTGGAAACGCGTTTTTTCTCATTTAGCATCCGCAGTGCCACTGGAGACGCAAGTTTTTCATTGGTGAGTGTTCAACCAAAAAAGGAAATCAACCATGGCAACTGCAAAGAAGGCTCCGGCCAAGAAAGCTCCGGCGAAGAAGGCCGCTCCCGCAAAGAAGGCTGCGGCTCCGGCGAAGAAGGCCGCTCCGGCCAAGAAGGCGGCTCCTGCGAAGAAGGCCGCACCGGCGAAGAAGGCTCCTGCAAAGAAGGCCCCCGCGAAGAAGGCCGCTCCCGCCAAGAAGCGCACGCCCAACGCCGCGTTCATGAAGGCACTGACCCCCAGCCCGGCACTGGCCGCCGTCGTCGGCTCCACGCCGCTGCCGCGTACCGCTGTCGTGAGCAAGCTGTGGGACTACATCAAGAAGAACAACCTTCAGGACAAGGCCAACAAGCGCAACATCAACGCCGACGCCAAGCTGAAGGAAATCTTCGGCAAGGCCCAAGTGTCGATGTTCGAACTGGCCGCGCTGATCGGCAAGCACGTCAAGTAAGCGCTCAGGGGCCTCGAGCTCCTGAATCAAAAAGCCCGCGTCACGCGGGCTTTTTTTTCGCCTGCGGCGAGGCCGCGCCCTCCTCGAAGAATCGCGCAGGCGTGCGGCCGAAGTGCTTGCGGAAGGCCTCTATGAAGGCGCTCACGGAGCTGTAGCCCACCGTCAACGCCACTGCCGTCACCGGCTCTCGCAGGCTCAGCAGTTCGACGGCCTTCAGCAATCGCGCCTGCTGGCGCCACTGCGCAAAGCTCAGCCCCGTCTCCGCGGCGAAGCGGCGCGTGAGCGTCCTGCGAGCCATGCCGATGCGATCGGCCCATTCGTCGATGCCATCCGGCAGCGCAGGATCGTCGGCCAGTGCCGCGGCCATCGAAGCGAGGCGCCTGTCCTGCGGCATCGGCAGGTGCAGCGATGCCTCGCCGCTCGCAGCCAGCTCATCGACCAGCACAGCCACCAGACGCGCTCTTCGCGGCTCCAGCAAGGGCTCGGAAGCATCCAGCGACGTCAGCCTATCCACCAGCGCCTGCATCAGCGGCGCGACGGCGAACACATGCGGCCCGTCCGGCAACGCGGCGGCAGCCGTCGGATCGATGTGCAGGCTCCAGCCCGCGGTGGCACCGAAGCTCTGCGCCGCATGGGCACAACGCGGCGCTATCCAGCCGATCCATCCCGGCGGCTGAACCCATCGGCCCGAGGGGGTCTCGATGACCTGCAGGCCCTCGCGCAAGGCGAAGAGCTGGCCGGTGTCGTGCGAGTGATAGCCCGTGACGCGCGGCGCCTCGTAGGCCGTGATCCAGAGCCTTGCGGGAGCTTCGTCAGCCATGGATGGCCCGCCGGAGATATCGATTGGCCCCGCGCCGCAAGCCCGGATGCGCCGCGCTGCCTAGCATCGAACCCATCTTCACTCCCATCAAGGAACAGCATCCATGAAAGCCCAGGACGTACTCCCCGACGGCGACGACTTCACCGTCATCAACGGCCGCACATTGCGCAAGGGATCGGTAGGCGCGTTCCTCGCCAACGTGCGGATCCTCGAGGACGCGGGCGCTTCGGCCGCGGACAAGCACGCCGCCGGGCAGGACCTGGTCGCGCTGATCCCCACCCTCGACGCACTCGGCCTGTTCGACGTGTTCGAACTGCGCTCGCCATCCCTGCGCGAGGAGGTCGACCGCCATCGCGCCGCGCTCAGCCCTGCGCCTGCTTCGCCGAGCGCGTGATCGACGACAGCGTGCCGCGCGTGGTGATGACTTCGGGGTCCAGCGGAATCTCGATCAGCGTGCCGGTGTCTGCCTCCAGCGCGCGCAGCAGCGCCGCTTCGAACTGCGCCGTTTCCGTCACCCGCTCGGCCGCATAGCCGTAGGCGCGCGCAAGCCCGCAGAAGTCGGGGTTGCGCAGCGCCGTGCCGCTGGTGCGCTCGGGATACTCGCGCTCCTGGTGCATGCGGATCGTGCCGAACATGCCGTTGTTGAGCAGCACGATGATGCTCTTGCCGCCGTGCTGTGAAGCCGTCGCCAGCTCCTGCCCCGTCATCAGGAAATCGCCGTCGCCCGCAATGGTGAAGGCCACGCGCCCCGTCGCCAGGTTGGCCGCGATGCCGGCCGGCACGCCATAGCCCATCGCTCCGCTGGTCGGCGCCAGCTGCGTCTTCGCGCCCTTGGCGAGGCCGTGGTAGCTGAAGTAGCGATGCACCCAGCTCGCGAAATTGCCTGCGCCGTTGGTGATGGCCGCGTCCGCCGGCAAGTGCTTCTGCAGCAGCGCGACGACCGCCGCCATGTCGACCGCCCCGCGCGGCGTCTCGGCCGGCATGCCGGCCAACGCCTGCGGCACGAGGTTGGCGTCGTAGTCGCCACGGGCCTGCAGCGTCCAGTCTTCCCACGGCAGCGTCGGCGGCGCGCTCAACACCTCCAGGCTGCGCGCGGCCGCGCTCATGCCGGCGTTGATCGCCAGGTCGGCCTGGTAGACGCGGTTGAGCTCCTCGGCGCTCGCATGGATGTGCACCAGCGTCTGCTTCGCCTTTGGTGCCTCCAGCAGCGTGTAGCCGCCGGTCGTCATCTCGCCAAGTCGCGGGCCGATGGCCAGGATCAGGTCTGCGTCCTTCACGCGCTGAGCGAGCTTCGGATTGATCGCGATGCCGACGTCGCCCGCGTACTGCGGATGGTGGTTGTCGAAGGTGTCCTGGAAGCGGAAGGCGTTCGCCACCGGCAGTCGCCAGTTCTCGGCGAAGCGCTGAAGCGCCTGCGCGGCCTGCGTCGTCCAGCCGCCGCCGCCGGCAATCACCAGCGGGCGCTGCGACTTCAGCAGCAGCTCGCGCAAGGTGCGCAGCGCGCCCGGATCGCTCCACGGCTCCACCGCCTCCACGCGCGCCAGCGGTCGGGCGGCGGTCTCGCTGCGCAGCATGTCTTCTGGCAGCACCAGCACCACAGGTCCGGGCCGCCCGTTCATCGCAGTGGCGAAGGCCCGCGCGATGTATTCGGGAATGCGGTTCGCGTCGTCGATGCGCTCCACGCGCTTGGCGAAGCCCTTGGTGCTCGGGCCGAAGAAGCTGGCGTAGTCGACCTCCTGGAAGGCCTCGCGGTCGCGGAAGTCGCTGCCGACGTCACCGACGAACAGCACCATCGGCGTCGAATCCTGGAAGGCGTTGTGCACGCCGATCGACGCATTGGTCGCGCCCGGCCCGCGGGTGACGAAGCACACGCCCGGCCGCCCGGTGAGCTTGCCATGCGCCTCGGCCATGAAGGCCGCGCCGCCCTCCTGACGGTTGACGACGAAGCGCGTGCGGTCGCGGTAGGCATGGAAGCCGTCGAGCACCGCAAGAAAGCTCTCGCCGGGCACGCCGAACGCGATCTCCATGCCCTGTTCGACCAGGCATTCCACGATCAGGTGGCCGGCGGGTTGTGATGTACTCATGGGAAGTAGAACCTCAGCTGCAAATGTCTCCGGCAATTATGTGCGCCCGCTCCAGACGCCTTGCGTTAATTCCCCAATTGGTTAAATTCGCGCCATGAAGGCTTCCAAGGACTCCACGCCTGACATCAGCATCGAGGCAATCGAACCCCGCTCGCGCGACGCCGACCGCTCGCAGCTCGCCATCCTCGCCTCGGCGCGCGACGAGTTCTCCGCGCGCGGGCTCGCCGGCGCGCGCATGGACAGCATCGCCGAGCGCGCCGGCCTCAACAAGCGCCTCATCTACTACTACTTCGGCAGCAAGGACGACCTGTTCCTCGCGGTGCTGGAGCGCGTGTACGCCGACATCCGGGAAGCCGAGCAGCGCCTGCACCTCGAAGAGATCGACCCCGTGGAGGCCATCCGCCAGCTGGTGTCGTTCACCTGGAACTACTACCTCGAGCACCCCGAGTTCATCACGCTGCTCAACAGCGAGAACCTGCACTGCGCGGCACACCTGAAGCGCTCCGAGCGCATCCAGGAAATGAACTCGCCGCTGGTGCAGCTGCTCGACACCGTGCTGGAGCGCGGCCGTCGCGACGACCTGTTCCGCGCGGGCGTGGACCCGGTGCAGCTCTACATCTCCATCGCCTCGCTCTGCTACTTCTACCTCTCGAACAACCACACGCTCTCGGCCATCTTCGGCCGCGACCTGCGTGCGCCCAAGGCGATGGCGCAACGCCTCTCGCACATGACCGACCTGGTCCTGGGCTATGTTCTGAAATAGGTTCGCCCCCAGGCTGCGCGCACTTCGTGTCGCTTCGCCAACCCCCTTCCGGGGGCAACACCTGAGGCCCGGCAGAGCCGGTTCCTCGGTGTTCCTGGCCTTGGCTGCGCCAGTTTCATGCGCCGCGCGCGGCGCAAATCCTCTCTACGAACGACTGAACCGCTCCTCCGGGTATTCACTAGGCAGCTCCGGTTGACGCTGCCGCGCGGGCGTTCCTACAATCGATAATTCACTCAATGGTGAATTGATCGATTCAAGAAGCGGCCCGACCGCGCGGAGACATTCATGAAGCTCTTTGCCAGCACTGCACGCACCACCGTCCTTGCCTCGCTGACCTGCATCGCAGCCCTGCTGCCCGCACTGGCGGCCGCGCAGAACGGCTACCCCACCAAGCCGATCCGCGTGATCGTTCCGTTCGCGGCCGGCAGCACCACCGACATCATTGCCCGCGCCATCACCGACAAGATGAGCGCCAGCATGGGCCAGACGCTGGTGATCGACAACCGCGGCGGCGCCAGCGGCACGATCGGCCAGCAGGCTGTGGCCACGGCCGCGCCCGACGGCTATACGGTGATGATCCATTCGTCGTCGCACACGGTGAGCCCTTCCACCTTCGCCAAGCTGCCGTTCGACACGGTGCACGACTTCGCGGGCGTCACGCCGATCTCGTCGCTGCCCAACGCGCTGGTGATCTCGCCGAGCAAGAACATCAAGACGCTGCCGCAGCTGCTGGCCGCCGCGCGCGCCAAGCCGGGCAGCATGAACTTCGCCTCGGCCGGCCAGGGCAGCGCCACGCACCTGAACGCCGAGAAGTTCAAGATGGCCGCGAAGATCGACGCCACCAACATCCCCTTCAAGGGATCGGGCGAGGCCGTCACCGAAGTGCTCTCGGGCCGCGTCGACTACTACTTCTCGCCCATCGCGCCGGTCATCGGCCAGATCAAGGAAGGCCACCTGCTGGCGCTGGCCGTGGGCTCGCCGAAGCGCGCCGCCGCCCTGCCCGACGTGCCCACCACCAGCGAAGCCGGCGTGCCCGGCTCCGAATTCAACTTCTGGATCGGAATGATGGCGCCCGCCAAGACGCCGCGCGACGTCGTCGAGCGCCTGAACGCCGAGGTGGCGAAAGCGCTGGCCTCGCCCGAGGTGAAGGAGCGCTTCGCCAAGCTCGGCGCTGACCCGTGGACGCTCAAGCCCGAGCAGTTCGACGCCTACATCAAGGAAGAGATCGCGAGCAATGCCCAGCTCGTGAAGGCGGCTGGCCTCTCGGTCCAGCAGTAAGCACCGCAAGCACGCTCTCTTCGCTCTCCCGAAAGTCCCGGCCCTCGCCATGTTCCGCAAGCTCCTGCTCTCCCCGGCCCTGCGCCCCTTCATCCTGATCCTGTTGCTGCTGGTGCTGTGGGACCTGGCGATCCGCCTGTTCAAGATTCCGGCCTACCTGATTCCCCCGCCGTGGGAAGTAGTGAAGCAGCTCGTTGCCGAATGGCCGCGCCTGCTCGCCGAAAGCTGGAAGACCACGCTCGCCACGCTGGGTGGCTTCGGGCTGACGATCCTGATCGGCATTCCGATCGCGATGGTCATCGCCTACTCGCGCGTCGTCGAGTCGTACGTCTACCCGCTGCTGGTGTTCTCGCAGAGCATTCCCAAGGTGGCGATCGCACCGCTGTTCGTGGTGTGGTTCGGCTTCGGCATCTTCCCGAAGGTGATCAGCGCCTTCCTGCTGGGCTTCTTCCCGGTAGTGGTGTCCACGGTGATGGGCTTCAAGTCGGTCGAGCCCGACATGCTCGATCTCTCGCGCTCCATGGGCGCGAGCCGCCTGCAGACCTTCTTCAAGATCAGCCTGCCGCAGGCCCTACCCCAGATCTTCAGCGGCCTGAAGGTGTCGGTCACGCTGGCGGTGGTGGGTGCCGTGGTCGGCGAGTTCGTCGGTTCCAACTCGGGCATCGGCTACGTGCTGCAGGTGGCCAACGGCAACTTCGACTTGCCGCTGATGTTCGCGGCGCTGGTGGTTCTTTCGAGCATCGGCGTGATCCTTTTCGTGGCCGTCGACATCGTCGAGCGCGTGATGATTCCCTGGCACGCCTCGCAGCGCCACACCCACTGAGCCTCCCGTTCCAGGTTCCTTCGCAAAGCCAACAACTCCCGGAGACAACACCATGAAGAAACTGCTTCCCTCGCTGCTCGCAGCGGCCGCGCTCGCCACCTTCGCCATCGCCCCGGCGCATGCCCAGGGCGACAAGCCCAAGGACAAGGTCACGCTGATGCTCAACTGGTACCTCTACAGCGAGCACGCGCCCTTCTTCCTCGGCAAGGAAAAGGGCTTCTACGCCGAGGAAGGCATTGACCTCGACATCCAGGAAGGCCGCGGCTCCGCCGTCACCGCGCAGGCGGTGGCCGCCAAGTCGGCGACCTTCGGCTACATCGACGTCACGACCATGATCAAGGCCGCCGCCAAGGGCGCGCCGCTGAAGTCGACCGGCGTGCTGTTCCAGGTGAGTCCGATGTCGGTGATGGGCTTCTCCGAAAAGAACATCAAGACGCCGAAGGACATCATCGGCAAGACCGTGGCCGTGACGCCGGGCGACTCGATGTCGCAGATGTGGCCCCTCTTCCTCAAGGTCAACGACATCAAGCCCGACCAGGTGAAGATCGTCTCGGGCGACGGCCAGACCAAACTCAATGCGGTGACCAACGGCCAGGCCGACCTGCTGCTGGGCTACGTGATGGACCAGGCCATCAAGCTGCAGGACGCCACCGGCAAGCCGGTGACGCCGATCCGCTTCGCCGACTCGGGCGTGAACCAGATCAGCTCCGGGATCATCACCAACAAGAACCTGCTGACCGAGAACCCCGACCTGGTGAAGCGCTTCATGCGCGCCTCCACCAAGGCCGCCGAAGCCGCCGAGAAGAGCCCCGAGGCCGCGGTCGACGCGATGCTCAAGGCCAACCCCAAGGCCGGCGTGCGCGACACGCTCATCGTGGGCATGAAGCAGAGCGTGGCGCTCTATCACACGAAGGAAACGGCCAACCAGCGTCCGTTCCGCGTGACGACGAAGAACGTGAGCGATTCGCTCGACCTGCTGGTGCAGTACGGCGGCATGGATGCATCCACCCGTGGCAAGCCCGAGGACTACGTCACCCTCGACTTCCTGCCCTGACCCTGCCGACGCCGGTCCGCCGCTCCCGAATCCGCCTGTCTCCCCTACGCACTCCATGTCTCCAGTCAACCTGATCGAAGCGCGCGGCGTCTCGAAGATCTACCAAAGCAAGGACGGCCCCGTCGAGTCGCTCAAGCCGCTCGACTTCGCCATCAAGGAAGGCGAGTTCGTCTCCGTCGTCGGCCCTTCGGGCTGCGGCAAGAGCACGCTGCTGAAGATGGTGGCAGGCCTGCTGCCCATCAGCGGCGGCAGCCTCACGCTGGCGGGCCACCCGATCAAGGGACCACAGAAGGACGTGGGCATCGTGTTCCAGAGCGCGGTGCTGCTGCCCTGGCGCAGCGTGGAAGACAACATCCTGCTGCAGGCCGAGATGCGCCATCTGCCTTCGGAGGCGTCGCGTGCCCGCGCCCGCGAGCTGATGGAAATGGCGGGCCTGAAGGGCTTCGAGAAGAAGTACCCCTGGCAGCTCTCGGGCGGCATGCAGCAGCGCGCGTCGATCTGCCGAGCCCTGCTGCACGACCCGTCGGTGCTGCTGATGGACGAGCCCTTCGGCGCGCTCGACGCGATGACGCGCGAGAAGATGAACCTGGAGCTGCAGCGCATCTGGATGACGTCGAAGAAGACGGTGATGCTCATCACCCACAGCATTCCGGAAGCCATCTTCCTGTCGGACCGCGTAATGGTGATGAGCGAGCGTCCCGGCTCCATCGCCGCCGTGTACGACATCGACCTGCCGCGCCCGCGCACGCTGGACGTCATGTCCTCACCCGAATTCGGCGCCTACACCAAGCTGGTGCGCGCGCATTTCTATTCGCAGGGCATCCTGGACCACTGAAGAGCAGATGCGAGCCATGGACGCGATCCGTTTCCACGTCGAGGAGATCCGCTTCGCCGAGCGCAACGTGGCGCTGCGGCTGCCCTTCCGCTTCGGCGCGGCCACCGTCACCGCCTGCCCGCAGGTCTACGTGAAGGCGCGCATCCGCTTCGCCGACGGCCGCACGGCCGAGGGCTGCGCTGCGGAGATGATGATTCCGAAGTGGTTCGACAAGAACCCGGCGCTCACCAACGAACAGAACTTCGAGCAGCTGCGCTTCGCCCTGCGCGATGCGCGCGAGGCCTATACCGCCGAGCCCGATGCGCAGACCGCCTGGACGCACTTCGCCTCGAACTACGCCGCACTCCAGTCGCGCGCCAGGGCCAAGGGCCTGCAGCCGCTGGTGGCGAGCTACGGCCCCGCGCTGATCGACCGCGCCCTCCTCGACGCGCTGTGCCTGCACAGCGGCACGAGCTTTGCGGCGGCGATGAGCGGCAACCTCTGCGGCATCGACATCGCCGGCAGCGGCCTGGTCGACGATCTCTCGGGTTTCGACATGCCCGGGTTCCTGGCGAAACAGTCGCCGCGAACCCGCATCGCGGCACGACACACCGTCGGGCTGGCCGATGCCATCGACGACAGCGACGCTTCACCCGATGCGCCAGCCGACGGCCTGCCGACCACGCTGCAGGCCGCCGTGCAGCGCTACGGCCACACGCATTTCAAGCTCAAGCTGTGCGGCAACACCGCGCAGGACATCGACCGGCTCCAGCGTATCGCCCGCGTGATAGACGGCCACGCGCAGCTCGTGACGCTCGACGGCAACGAGCAATACGCGGACGCCGATGCCTTCGCGACTTTCCTGGACCGCATGCTTTCCACGCCCGTGCTGTGGAAGCTCGCGCAGAAGACGGTCTTCGTCGAGCAGCCGATCCGCCGCGATGCCGCACTGCAACGCGACGTCTCCGCACTAGGCAAGCGCATTCCGCTGCTCATCGACGAATCGGACGCCACGCTCGATGCCTTCGTGCAGGCCCGCGCGCTGGGCTACACCGGCGTATCGAGCAAGAGCTGCAAGGGCTTCTACAAGTCGGTGATCAATTCGGCGCGCTGCGCGCAATGGAATGCCGCGGCGGAGAAGCCGCGCTACTTTCTCTCCGGCGAAGACCTCACCATGCAGGCCGGCATCGGCGTGCAGCAGGACCTGGCGCTCGTCGCATGGCTGGGCCTCTCGCACGTGGAGCGCAACGGCCACCATTACGTCAACGGCCTTGCCGCGGCGCCCCAAGCCGAGCAGCAGGCGCTGATGAGGCTGCACCCCGGCCTCTACGAATCCAGCGAAGGCGCAGTGCGCCTCGCCATCCGCGAAGGGCAGCTCGACCTGCCCTCGCTCACCGCCGCGCCCGGCTTCGCCACCGGCAAGCCAGGCGCAGGCATCTCGTGGGACGCGATGCGTTCCGTCTACTGAAGCGCGCGTCCAGCCCGCACCAATCTCTCGCACCCAAGGAAGAAAACGATGGCCACCCAACGTCTAGGAATCATCATGCACGGCGTCACCGGGCGCATGGGCATGAACCAGCACCTGATCCGCTCGATCTGCGCCATCCGCGCCCAGGGCGGCGTCACGCTGTCGAACGGCGACAAGGTCATGCCCGACCCGATCCTCATCGGCCGCAACGCCGAGAAGATGGAAGCGCTCGCCAAGGCCCACAACATCCCGCGCTGGGGCACCGACCTCGACAAGGCGCTGGAGAACAAGGACGACACCATCTTCTTCGACGCCGGCACCACGCAGATGCGCCCCGCCCTGCTGGCCAAGGCCATCCGCGCCGGCAAGCACGTCTACTGCGAGAAGCCCATTGCCACCAACCTCAACGAGGCTGTCGAGATCGCCCGCCTGGCCGAGGAAGCTTCGAAGACCAAGGGCCTGAAGCACGGCGCCGTGCAGGACAAGCTCTTCCTGCCCGGCCTGCGCAAGCTCGACATGCTGCGCCGCGCCGGCTTCTTCGGCCGCATGCTCAGCGTGCGCCTGGAGTTCGGCTACTGGGTGTTCGAGGGCGACCTGCAGCCCATCCAGCGCCCGAGCTGGAACTACCGCAAGGAAGACGGCGGCGGCATGATCCTGGACATGATGTGCCATTGGCGCTACGTGCTGGACAACCTGTTCGGTGAGGTGAAGTCGGTGAGCTGCCTGGGCACCACCCACATTCCGAAGCGCTGGGACGAAGCCGGCAAGCCCTACGAGGCCACCGCCGACGACGCGGCCTACGCTACCTGCGAGCTCACCGGCCACAACGGTGAGCCCGTCATCGCGCAGATCAACATGAGCTGGGTCACGCGCGTGCGCCGCGACGACCTCGTCACCTTCCACGTCGACGGCACCGACGGCTCAGCCGTGGCGGGCCTGTCGAGCTGCCGCGCTCAGTCGCGCGTGGCCACGCCGCGCCCGGTGTGGAACCCCGACGAGAAGCAGACCATGAACTTCTTCGACCAGTGGCAGGAGATTCCGGACTCGCAGGTCTACGACAACGGCTTCAAGATCCAGTGGGAGCACTTCATCCGCCACGTGGTGGAAGACGCGCCCTACAAGTGGACGCTGCCCGAAGGCGCCAAGGGCGTGCAGTTGGTCGAGGCCGCGCTCGAGTCGTGGCAGGACCGCCGCTGGGTCGACGTGCCCGCGCTGAAGGTCTGACGAGGTTCGCGACATGGCTCTCTCGCTGAACCTTCCCACCGCGGGCGGCACGCTCGCGCCCTACGCGCTGCGCGGCACCGTTCCGGTGAAGCCCGATGCGGGCGTGAAGTTCAACCGCATCGCCTACTCGGCCGCCCACGTGGTTGCCGACCCGATGGCCGCCATCGACCCGTGGCTGCAATGCGCGGTCGACTGGGACACCACCATCGCCTACCGCCGCCACCTGTTCTCGCTGGGCCTGGGCGTGGCCGAGGCCATGGACACCGCCCAGCGCGGCATGGGCCTGGACTGGCCGACCTCGCTGGAGCTGATCCGCCGCTCGCTCGACGCCGCGAAGGACGTGCCCGGCGCGCTGGTCGCCTCGGGCTGCGGCACCGACCACCTGGACATCGACAGCGTGAAGAGCGTCGACGACGTGATCCGCGGCTACGAAGAGCAGATGGCCGCCATCGAGGCGTTGGGCGGCAAGCTGATCGTGATGGCCAGCCGCGCGCTGGCCCGCGTGGCGAAGAGCCCCGCCGACTACGAGCGCGTGTATGACCGCATCCTGAGCCAGGCGAAGCAGCCGGTGGTGCTGCACTGGCTGGGCGACATGTTCGACCCGGCGCTCGCAGGCTACTGGGGCACGAAGGACGTGGACGCGGCCATGGACACGGCGCTGGGCATCATCGCCGCGCATCCTGACAAGGTAGACGGCATCAAGATCTCCCTGCTCGACAAGGACAAGGAGATCGCGATGCGCCGCCGCCTGCCGCCGGGCGTGCGCATGTACACCGGCGACGACTTCAACTATGCCGAGCTGATCGCCGGCGACGGCTTCGGCAGCGAACCCACGCACGGCAAGAGCGATGCGCTGCTGGGCATCTTCGACGCGATCGCGCCGGCGGCCAGCGCGGCCCTTGGCGCACTGGCGCAGGGCAACGAAAAGAAGTTCCACGACATCCTCGGCCCCACAGTGCCGCTGTCGCGTCACATCTTTGCCGCGCCCACGCGCTTCTACAAGACCGGCGTGGTATTCATGGCCTGGCTCAACGGCCACCAGAAGCACTTCACGATGGTCGGCGGCCAGCAGAGCACGCGCTCGCTGCAGCACTTCGCGGAACTGTTCAGGCTGGCCGATGCCGCCAACCTGCTGGAGCAGCCCGAGCTGGCGGTGCGACGCATGAAGACCCTGCTGGCCCTGTACGGCGTGGAAGGCTGAAGACGAGCATGCGCGATTTCTCGCAGAACCACGACTGGCTGTCGATCAACACCGCCACGGTGCGCAAGCAGTCGGGCGCCGAGGTGCCGCTGGACCGCATCATCGACCAGTGCGCCGAACGCGGCATCCGTGCGATCAGCCCCTGGCGCGACCAAGTGGCGGCCGTCGGCCTCGACAAGGTGGCTAAGCAGCTGAAGGCGCACGGCATCGGCCTCTCAGGCTATTGCCGCGGCGGCTTCTTCCCCGCGCCCGACGCGGCCGGCCTGAAGGCCGCGCTCGACGACAACCGCCGCGCCATCGACGAGGCGAAGACGCTCGACGCCCCCTGCCTCGTGCTGGTGGTCGGCGCCCTGCCCGGCGCGCTCGAGGGCAAGGCCGCCTACAAGGACATCGGCCGCGCCCGCACCGAGGTGCGCGACGGCATCGCCGCATCGCTCGAATACGCCCGCGAAGTCGGCATGCCGCTGGCCATCGAGCCCCTGCACCCGATGCAGGCTGCCGACCGTGCCTGCATCAACACGCTCGAACACGCGCTCGACCTGTGCGACGAACTCGACGCGGGTAAAAGCGGCATGCTCGGCGTGGCGCTGGACGTCTACCACGTGTGGTGGGACCCGAAGCTGCAGCAGCAGATCGCCCGCGCCGGCCGCGAGCGCCTGCTGGCGTATCACGTCTGCGACTGGCTCACGCCTACGCGTGATCTGCTGAGTGACCGTGGGATGATGGGGGATGGCGTGGTCGAGTTGAAGAAGATCCGCGGGTGGGTGGAGGATGCGGGCTTTGCCGGGTTCAGCGAGGTGGAGATCTTCTCGAACCTCGATTGGTGGCAGCGGCCTGGCGCGGAGACACTGGACGTCTGCATCGAGCGGCACCGGCAGGCTGTCTAGAGCTGCTCGTTGTTCAGGGCGCGTGCACAGGCCACCTCCCGCCGGGTGAATGTCCCTCGGCCTGCGGGCCCCTACTTATGAGTGGCAGGGAGTGACGTCAACTGAGAGGGATGACTTTGCCCATCGGCATGCCACAGAGATGCGGGAAGAGGCGGCGGCCTCTCGAGGCTACGGTGCTTCGCTACGATGCGCGAATACTTTCCGTCGCACTGAACTAGCTCCCGGGGTTCAATTTCATCTGCAGCAGCTCCAGTTCTTGCACGACAAAATCCACAAGGGCGCGAATGCGAGGGGTCTCGCGCATGTCGGAATGAAACCCCACGCGCACCGATCTTGCCGGCATTCGGTGCTGCAACTCCACGCGACGCAATTGCGGCTCCCTATCCCCAAGCAAACGGGGTAGTACAGCCATCGCCACGCCATCGCGTGCGGCGGCCAGGTGTGCGCGCAATCCATTGACGTGCAGCACTGCGCGGGCGCGTGTCGCCAAGGCCCGTAGCCAGGCTTCATGTGGCACTTCGCCTGCGGCGCGATCGAGATAGACCAAGCGGTGGCCAGCAAGGCCGTGAGCGACATCCGGCAATCCATGTTTCTGCAGATACGCATCGGACGCGTAGAGCGCGTAGGCGACTTCGCCGACGCGGCGCTCGATGAGGTTCTCCTGCGTGAACGCTCCGAAGCGAAAAGCCAAGTCCGCTTCACGCCGCGCAAGGTTGAACACCTGTGGTCCGTTTATCAGTTCGACCACCACGCCTGGATGCAGTGCGCCGAAACGAGCGAGCATCGGCGCGATCACTTCGTCGCCCAGCCAGTCCAAGCTGGTCACGAGGATTTCACCGCTCAAGCCGGTGTCGCGTGCCGCCACCTGCCGCTGTATCGACAGTGCGCCCGCATCCATCTGCTCAAGACCATCGAGCAGCGAACGCGCCAACACCGTCGGCCGAAAGCCGCTCGCTTCCCGGTCGAACAGTTTCGCCTGCAAGCGAAGCTCCAAGGCATCGAGCCTCCGGCTGACCGTGGGCTGGGTTGTACCGAGTTCGCGCGCAGCGGCGCTCAGCGTGCCGTGGCGCGCGATGGCAAGTGCGAATTTCAGATCATCCCAGTTGATCGACATCGTCGTACCTTGCTATGCGTTTTCGAATGGGGGGCATGTTGCATCGTTGAGTGCATCCGCGATCGACGCTGCCTAGGATGTCATGAAGGCGAGAGGGGCTGCCCCATCCTTTGCCAACACTACGATGCAAATAGATCATCTCATCCTGCGCGTCACCGACGCTGCCAGATCCGCCGGTTTCTACCGGCAGGTCCTGGGCCTTACTCGCGAAAGCGATCCGCCTTTCGACATGCTGCGCCTCAGCGATGACAGCGTGATCGACTTGCTGGCGCAGGCACCGAGAGATCCGGCCCACCTGGCGCTTATCCTTGATCGAAATGCGTTCGAAGCAGTTCATCAGCGACTACAGAAGCTGGGTATTCCGTTTGGCGGAGACCCGTTCACACGGGATGGCCGGGTCGCATCGCAATACGGCGCGCGTGGTTGGGCGGACGCACTGTACTTTCACGACCCTGATCATCACAACATTGAAGTGAGGACCTATGACAAGCCCTGACGGCGAAGCTCTCGCAGCCGCGACCACCTCGCCCGTTTTTGGCGACCTGCACGGCAAGGTCGCGGTCGTGACCGGCGGCTCGCGCGGCATCGGTGCCGCGACTTGCCTCGCGCTCGCGCGCAGTGGTGTGCGCCTGGCCATCAACGGGCGCGACGACGTGGCATTGCAGAGAAGCTTGGCCGCCGTGCGGGCATTGGGCGTGGATGCGATCGCCATCCAGGCCGACTGTGCAGATCTGGCGCAAGTGCTGCGGATGCGCGACGAGGTCGAAGCGCATTTCGGCGCACCGCATTTCGTACTGGCTTTTGCTGGCGGTGGTACTGGAAAGCCTGTGCCGGTGCATGAGATCAGCGAAGAGGATTGGCGCTCCAGTCTCGACAACAACCTGACCTCGACCTTCTTCACGATCAAGAGCTTTCTGCCCGGCATGCTTGCGCGCGGCAGTGGCGGCATCTTGACGATGGCTTCGGCGGGCGCACGCGTGGCCTCCGGTGCTCCGGCTGGCTATGGCGCTGCAAAGGCCGGTGTGATCATGCTCACGCGCCACCTGGCCCAGGAAGTCGGACCGAGCGGCTTGCGCGTCAATTGCATCTCACCATCGGCGGTACTCACTGAGCGCACGCAAATGAACATGTCGCCTGAGCGGCAAGCGCAGATGCTGCGCGCTTTTCCGCTGGGTCGGCTGGGCACACCGGATGACATCGCCGAAGCCTCGCTGTTCCTGCTCAGCGATGTGTCTTCGTGGATCTCCGGCATCGTGCTGGACGTCGCCGGCGGACGCGTGATGGTTTGAACGTGTGGCACTGCGGGCTAGCTACTCCGCCGAACTTCAGCGAGCGGCGCGGGTACTCTGGCGCCAGTCATCCGATAGTGATCCATGTCCGAACTTGACTGCTTTTCCGGCGCCCTGCGGGGGTGACCTAATTTCAGCAACGGGCCCAAAGGCGAAGTTCTCCCTGCTCCATAGAAGACATTTGCCGCGACCCATTGCCGCTCTTCTGGGGGTACTCTGGAAGCACTCGAACCAGCGTCAATGAACGTCCTCGCCCCCCACTAAGTGCGGGAAGTTCTGGTCAACGAATGACACAACGAAATCGATCGGCAAGGCCGGCAACCCCTGCACTTCGGCCGCCTTGATGTAGCCCAACCAAAACGTCCGGATCTTGGCGGGGACAGTAGGTTGGAAATTCATTTGCTCTTCGATCAACTGTCTCCATGTTCCTTCCGATTTCCATGCCCTTTGCAACATCGGCTCAAGACTGACCAGGGTCTGCAATTGCTCCTGTCCCAACTCGCCTATCGAGTCCAGCAAGTAGCAGTCGAGAAGACGCAGCAAATGGTTGTTGTTCTTGTATCGATCCATTCAATCATCCAGTGTCTGCTTGTGGCCGATTGTTGCCTACCGTGTGGGCAGTGCGCACGCGCTTCGGAAGTGGGCATCAGTGGTTGTACTGCGTCGGCGGCTGCTCGCTGCCGTCCGGGTCCCAGAAGCGCCAGGTCCCGACCTCCAGGCCCTCGAGATAGTTGCCTTCAGAGGCCAGTTGGCCGTTCACATGGAAGTCGCGCCAGACGCCGGTCTCCTTTCCATTGAAGTACCTGCCTTCGGAGCTCACGACGCCGTTCTCGTGGTACGCGACGAACAAGCCATGTCGAATCCAACGGGCACCGTCCGGTGCCAGGTAGCGCGCATAGCGGAAGCGGATGGCTCCCGACTCATAGGGAACCTCGACGATGTTGAGCTCAGCTTCGATGGTCATGCGAGGGCGTTGACGGGATTGGCAGGTCGTCGGGAAGGTCTGGTGTTGGCCGATAGCCCGCACGCGTTGAACAGATCCACCGTTACTTTCAATGGATCGCATCCTTTTTCGGCCCGAAGGTCGGCGTGTACGGATACTCCCGAGGCCATTGCCCGTCCAGTAGCAGCCACGACTGCGAGATCGGTTTGGTTGCACGCCATTCGTCATCGACAGCTCGTCGCAGTGAGTCCGAGTTCAGGGTGCCTTCATCCAGGGGGAAAGCCAGCAGGAATTGTTGGTTGACCGCGATTGCGGCAAATTCGTCCTGCTTGAACTGCTTCTGAAGGCCTTGGTAAAGCGCGCTCAACATCAATCCACCGGCCGGCGCCATCCAGCTGCCGCGGGCATAGCCAATCTCACGCCCATCCAGCAGCGTGGCACCACCGACCTCGAATTCTTCCTGCTGGAAAGAATTGGACAGATTCTGTGCCGCAATCTCGAAGAGGCTATCTGGCGTTTCGTTCACTTCTTCAAGGTCTTGCGGCCTGACGTTCTGCACGGTTCCAAACCTGTCTACAACAAGGACCATGCGGACATCCTCTGAGAACTCCCATGTCAGCAGCGCATCCTTGCCCGCGTAGTCGACCCAGGACTTAGGGACTATGTATGGGTAGACGAGCTTCAGATCGTCGCGTGTGAAGGATCGCACCTCGGGCTTGCTCGGCTGAGTCGACTGCTGAATCTTGAAGATGCCTCTCTCCTGTGCCTCAATTTTCCTGTCGACCAGAGTCCATCCGCCGAACATCTTTTTCTTCAGCATGAGGCGGACTGACACACGGCCGTCTTCACGGCTTTCGACATCCAGCATCACCATGCCGTTGGAGTCATCGGTGATTGGAGTGATGACCACACTCGCGATGATTTCGCGACGGAGCGCAAGGCCGGTCAGTTCCGCGACCGTGTGTTTCAGTGCCCGTTCCCAGTCGTCACTCTCAATGGGCGACTGAACGACGGACATCTTTCCGCCGGGCAGTTCCGTAATGGCAAATACGTCGAGACGGCCATTTGTCTCCAACAGCCGTTTCACCCAGCTTTCAGCTTCATCAAGCAAACGTTGTTGGTGTTCCGTGAGGTTCATGGGGGTCTGCTGTTTCGAGGAAAGTGAGAAATTCAGGCGTTGAACTCCGTCTAGGCGAGATTGAAAGACTGTGACGAAGGAGCGCTTCTGAGTCGATAGTACCTATTCACCTCGCCGGCGCCAACGACGGCATCGCTGCAAAGCAGGGGCTCGCATTGTTTGCCGACGATCAGCTCGGAATACATGGCTGCCATCGAGCTCTACCCTGCAAACTTCAGTCAACCCGAATCACCTTTACCCCGAAGGCTTCAGGCGGGCCGCGAAATCCGCAGCCCGCAAACCAGCCGCTAACCGCCAGTCTCAGGCGCCCCACATCGCGCCTTCTCGCTCATCTGAAACAGCTCTCCAGCCCTGCGCGCCAGTTCCGCCGCAAGCCAAAGCAGGTTGTCGAGTCGTCGAGGCCCATCACCGCTGCACCAGTCGACGTCTTCCCCGTGGCAAACCCACAGTAGAGCTTCGAGCTGAGAGAGTGTGTTTTCTAGAAGATCCGCCGGGTCTTGGGCGGTTTCTGCGGAAGCTACCGGCGTGCGAGGCCGGGCTATAGTCTTGGTAGCCATTTTTGTGCGTTCCTTCCAAGGTGGTGCACGAACTTGGTTAGACGGTCGGGGTGCTGATAACACCCCGGCCGTCGCCTTTTGATACCTCGCATCTGCATCGCTGCTCTCGCACCGACAACCTGCCGCGAGGCAAGCAGCCTTCAAACATCTGGGTGACTCGGGTGTGTTGCGCCTTTCTTCTCCCCTTGGTGGGGTGTTGAGTGACAGGGGCATTCACTCTAGAGAAGAACCCGGCAAAGCAGCCGCTGCTAGAGCACGAAGTCACGAAGACTGCCAACAAATACAGCTTCCGCAGCAGCGCTGAACGCTCACGCCGATGGGGTGCCTTGCGCAGCGAAATAAAGGGGGAGCCCGAAGGGCGGAGGACATTCGCGGAGCAAGGCACCCCGTCGGCGTGAGCGCGCCCCGAACGACAGCAGCGCCCAACGCACAACGCAGCAAAGCGAAAGTCCGCCGCCTGTGCTGCAATCCGCTGATGCCAGCCCCGACCCTCGACGATCTGCGCCGCTACGCAGTGGCGCGCACCCTCTTCAAGCCCACGACGCTGCCCGCGGCGATCCGCCAGCTGGGCTTCGTGCAGGCCGACCCGATCCGCGCTCCCGCTCGCGCACAAGACCTGACACTGCGCCACCGCGTCAAGGACTACCGCGCGGGCGATCTCGAAAGCCGCTACACCCGCCTCGCCGTCGAGGAAGACTGCCTCGTCAACTACGGCTTCCTGCCACGCGAGCATCTGGCGCTGATGCATCCGCGTGAGGCCAGGCAGGCATGGGACGCCGACACGCGGCGCAAGGCGGCCGACGTGCTCGCCTACGTGCAGGAACATGGACCGGTGCATCCGCGCCAGGTGGAGCAGCACTTCGCGCACGGCCGCATCAAGAACTACTGGGGCGGCTCCAGCAACGCGACCACGCACCTGCTCGACGGCATGCACTACCGCGGCATGCTGCGCGTGGTGCGGCGCGACAGCGGCACTCGCGTCTACGAGGCGGTGACGCACGAGCCGGCCGATGACAGCCCCGCCGGCCGCGCTCGCCGCGCGGCGGCATTGATCGAGCTGGTGGTGCGCAAGTACGCGCCGCTGCCGGCCTCGAGCCTCACCTACCTCGTGCGTCTGCTCGGCTACGGTGCACCGCATCTCGCAGCGCAGACGCAGGCGGCGCTGCGCATCGCGCGCGACGAACTCGCGAGCTGCAGCATCGACGGCACGACCTGGTATTGGCCAGCCGACGAGAACCCGGCCTCGCGCCGCCATGCGCCCGACGACGAAGTGCGCCTGCTCGCGCCCTTCGACCCGGTGGTGTGGGACCGCCGCCGCTTCGAACTGCTCTGGGACTGGACCTACAAGTTCGAGGCCTACACGCCCGCGCCCAAGCGCCAGTTCGGCTACTACGCGCTGCCGGTGTTGTGGCACGACCGCGTGATCGGCTGGGCGAACGTGAGCGCGCCCGAGGGCAGGCTGCAGCCAGCCTTCGGTTATGCCGGCAAGAAGCCGCGCGACGCGACCTTCCGCGCGGCGCTCGACGACGAACTGCAGCGCATGACGCAGTTCCTCGGCGGACGCTGATGCCTTTCTTCCTATAATCGCGCCGCTCAGCCAGCCGCCCGCAACGGGCGCGCAAGCCGTCTTCGAAGGAACGAAGACCGCAGCCGCAACGGCTGCCCGCGACGACGCAACAAGAACCCATAAAACCCACCGGCAGCCAGCCCGAAGCGAGCCGCCGGTTGCGCTCGTCCGGATCTGACAGGACCGGATCAGAGAAGCCATGGCGCGCCCGCATACGGCGCGCGCCGCAGCCACTCCCCCCAAACGCAGGACACAGGAGAAGCTGCACATGACATCGAAGAAGCATCGGCGCCCGGCTGGGCGCTCCACCTGGCGCATTTCGCACACCCGCCGCGCCACACTCGCGGCAACCGCCATGGCGCTGGGCGCCGCCGTGCCGGCCTATGCCCAGGAAAAAGACGAATCCGCCGAGACCCGCAAGGCCCTGCCCACGATCACCGTGACGGGCGACGCAGTCGAAAGCGCGACCGGCCCGGTGACCGGCTTCGTCGCCAGGCGCGGCGGCACCGCCACGAAGACCGACACGCCGTTGATCGAAACGCCGCAGGCCATCTCGGTGGTCACGCGCGACCAGATGGAGGCGCAGAGCGCGCTCACGCTGCGCGAAACCACCAACTACACGGCCGGCGTGGTGTCGAGCTATTTCGACAGCCGCGTCGACTCGTTCAAGGTGCGCGGCGGCGACGCCATCCAGTACCTCGACGGGCTGCAGCGCAGCTACGGCGTCTACAACACCACGCGGGCCGATCCATACACGCTGGAGCGCGTCGAGCTGCTGCGCGGGCCCTCCTCGGTGCTCTACGGCCAAGGGGGCATCGGCGGCGTGCTGAACCTGGTGTCGAAGCGGCCGCAGGCCGAGCTGCAGCGCGAAGTGCAGGTGCAGGTGGGCAGCCACAACCGCAAGCAGGTCGCGGCCGATTTCACCGGGCCGCTGGACACCGAGGGCAAGTGGCTCTATCGCCTGGTGGCAGTGAACCGCGACAGCGGCACGCAGGTCGACCACGTGCCCGACGACCGCATCGTGCTCGCGCCCTCGCTCACCTGGCGCCCGAACGCCGACACCTCGCTCACGCTGCAGGCGCTCTATCAGAAGGACAAGAGCGGTTCGATGATCGGCTTCTTCCCGTGGCAGGGCACGCTGCTGCCGTCGCTCTACGGGCAGATTCCCACGTCGACCTTCACGGGCGAACCGGGCTTCGACCGCTATGACACGCGCAACACCTCGCTCGGCTACCTGTTCAGCCACCGCCTGAACGACACCTGGACCTTCAGGCAGAACCTGCGCTCGACCGAGAGCAAGGTGGTCTACAACACCTCCTACACCAGCTTCACCGCCAACAGGCTTACCAACCGCCCCGCACGCCCGGTGTTCAACGCCGACCAACGCACCATCGAGCGCGACCTGAGCGCCACCATCAACGGCGGCAAGATGCTGCTGATCGACAACCAGGCCGAGGCCCACTTCAAGACCGGTGCGGCGGAGCACACGCTGCTCGTCGGCGCGGACTTCCAGCGCAACGAGACCTCGCAGCTCACGGGCCGCGGCCGCGCGGGCGCGCTCGACGTGTATGCGCCGGTGTACGGCAACTACACGCCGCCCGCATTCCTCACGCGGCAGCCTGCTGTGGTGCAGAAGCAGGCAGGCATCTACGTGCAGGACCAGGTCAAGTACGGCCGCTGGATCGGCCTGCTGGGCCTGCGCCACGACAAGGCCACCACCGACACCGAGGGCCGCCCCGCCGCGGCCGCCGACGACAAGGCCACCACCAAGCGCGCCGGGCTGGTCTACCTGGCCGACGGCGGCTGGGCACCGTACCTGAGCTATGCCGAGTCTTTCCTGCCGCTGGGCGGCGTGGACGTGAACAACACGCCCTTCAAGCCGCAGCGCGGCAAGCAATGGGAGGCCGGCGTGAAGTGGGAACCCGAAGGCCAGCGCACCTCGTTCATGGCGGCGGTGTACGACCTGCGCGACACCAACCGCAAGACCACCGACCCGACCAACCCGCTCAACAGCATCCAACTCGGCGAGGTGCACGTGAAGGGGCTGGAGCTCGAATACAAGGGCAGCATCGGGCGCGACTGGGACTGGGTCGCCTCCTACGCCTACACCGACGCGCGCGTCTCGCGCAGCAACGGCACCGACCTGGGCAAGCGCATCTCGGGCGTGCCGAAGCACACGGCCTCGGCCTGGCTGATGCGGCGCTTCTCCATCGGCGGCGTACCCGGCTTCTCGGTGGGCGGCGGCGTGCGCTACCTGGGCAAGTCGTGGGACGGCATGGACGCCAATCCGGTGCCCTCGGTGACGCTGCTGGACGCGATGTTCGCGTGGGACAACGGCCCGCTGCGCCTGTCGCTCAACGTGGGCAACCTGACCGACAAGGTGCAGCTCACCACCTGCCTGGCGCGCGGCGACTGCTTCTACGGCCAGCGCCGTACCGTGACTGCGGCGGCCACGTATCGCTTCTGAAGAAAATCCCCGCCCGGGCGAAGGTCTGGCGCGGGGGCGACAGGCCCTGGCGGCAGGCGCCACCTAAAATCGCCCCGCTGTCCGGCTTGCCGGGCGGCAAGCGTTCTCAGGGCGGGGTGAAACTCCCCACCGGCGGTGATGGCGGCACGTTCCGGAAGGAACAGCAGCACAAGCCCGCGAGCGCCTGGGGCTCGCAACGAGCTCCAGGGTCAGCAGATTTCGGTGCGATTCCGAAGCCGACGGTCACAGTCCGGATGAAAGAGAGCGCGAAATGCGGGTCTGCCCGCGCGCTTCGCTTTGTGCTGGCGCGCGAGTGGCCTTGCGGTTTCGTGCGCCCTGATTCAGGAAACCTGCTTTCAAGAGGCACACCATGAGTCAGATCAACGACCTTCCCCTTTCCGCCGTCACCGCGTCGGGTTCGCCACGCGGCACGCGCATCGCATTCGTCGAGGCGCAGTGGCATTCCGACATCGTCCACCAGGCGCGCGACGCCTTCCTCGAGGAGATGGACCGCCTCGGCGTGGCGCGCGATCTCATCGACATCTTCGACGTGCCCGGCGCCTTCGAGATTCCGCTGCACGCCAAGCGGCTCGCCAACTCGGGCAAGTACGCGGCCATCATCGGCTGCGCGCTGGTGGTGGACGGCGGCATCTACCGCCACGAGTTCGTGGCGAACACGGTGGTCAGCACGCTGATGTCGCTGCAGCTGGAGACCGACGTGCCGATCTTCTCGGCCGTGCTCACGCCGCACCACTTCCACGAGCACGTGGAGCACCGCAAATACTTCCACCGCCACTTCGCGGTCAAGGGAACGGAAGTGGCCGAGGCCTGCTTCAAGACGCTCGAAGCCCTGAAGAAAGTCGACGCGCTGCTGGCCGCCTGACCTACGTGACAACGGGGGGCGGCCTGCGTAACCTGCGCGGATGCCATCCACATCCGCACACGAAGACCGCTACACCCTCTACGGCGCGCCCGGCTCGGGTGCGACGCCCATACACGCCGCACTCACGCTGATCGGCGCGCAGGTCGAAACCGTCGACGTCGCCACCTGGGAGAGCGAGGCCGAGCGCGAGCGCATCTCGGGCATCAACCCGATGCGACAAGTGCCCGCGCTGGTGCTGCCTTCGGGCGAGGTGATGACCGAGAGCGCGGCCATCCTGATCTGGCTCGGCGACCGCTATCCCGAAGCCGGGCTCTGCCCCGCGCCTGGCGACCCGATGCGCTCGTGCTACCTGCGCTGGATGGTCTACCTGCCGGCTGCCATCTATTCGATGTTCTGGGTGCGCGACGAGCCTTCGCGCCTGGTACCCGACCCCGCGGCGCAGCCGGCCATGCTCGAACGCACGGCCGAGCGCATCGCGCATTGCTGGCAGCTGATGGATTCGCAGATCGACGAGCCTGCGCCCTACCTGCTCGGCGACCGCATCAGCATGCTCGACCTGTACGTGACCGTGATGTCGCGCTGGACGCCGGGCCGCAGGCGCTTCTACCGCGTGGCACCACGCATGACGCGGGTGGTGCGTCGCGTGGATGCCGATCCGCGGCTGGCGGAGTTCTGGGCGAAGCGATTTCCGCTCTCGCCCGACCCGGCACAGTAAGGCTGAGGCCGGTTTCCTATCATCGACGCCATGACCACACGCACCCCGACCACCGCCTACCCGATGACGATCTACCACAAGCCCAACTGCAGCACGTCCCGCAACGTGCTGTCGTTGATCCGCGAAAGCGGCGTGGAGCCCGAGATCGTTCTCTACCTTGAAACCCCGCCCTCGAAGAAGAAGCTGCGCGAGCTCTCCAAGGCCATGGGCATGGGCGCGCGCGAGCTGCTGCGCACCAAGGAAGCTCCGTACGAAGAGCTGAACCTGGCCGACTCGAAGTGGAGCGACGACCAGATATTCGACTTCATCGTCGAGCACCCGATCCTGCTGCAGCGGCCCATCGTGGTGTCGCCGCGCGGCACGCTGATGTGCCGGCCGTGGGAGCGCGTGCGCGAGATCCTGCCGGCCTGAACGGATAGAGCCTCAGCCCGCGGCCTGCTGCGCGAGGCCCCAGGCGACGTGCTCGCGCACCAGCTCGCTCGGGTGTTCGGCACGGGTTGCCAGCGCCTCTTTCGCACCGCCCTCGCCCGCCCTCACCGCGTTGCCCAACGCGACCGCGATATTGCGCAGCCAGCGCTCGTGCCCGATGCGACGGATCGGGCTGCCTTCGGTGCGGCGAAGAAAGTCCTGCTCGGTCCACGCGAAGAGATCGGCCAGCGTGCGCCCCGTGAGCTCCTCCCGTGCGTCGAAGTCGGGCAGCGTGCTCTTCTTCGCGAACTTGTTCCAGGGGCAGATCAGCTGGCAGTCGTCGCAGCCGTAGATGCGGTTGGCCATCAGCGGGCGCAGCTCGACCGGAATGGGCCCGCCGTGCTCGATGGTGAGGTACGAGATGCAGCGCCGCGCATCGAGCCTCTTCGGCGCCACGATGGCCTGCGTCGGGCACACATCGATGCAGGCGCTGCAGCTGCCGCAGTGCGCGGTGACGGGTTCGCTGGGGGGCAGCTCCATGTCGACATAGATCTCGCCCAGGAAGAACATCGAGCCCGCGTCGCGGTCGAGCACCAGCGTGTGCTTGCCGCGCCAGCCCTGGCCGCTGCGCGAGGCCAGTTCGGCCTCGAGCACGGGGGCCGAGTCGGTGAAGGCGCGGTGGCCGAAGGGGCCGACCTCTTCGGCGATGCGTTCGGCCAGCTTCGCGAGCCGGTTGCGCAGCACCTTGTGATAGTCGCGGCCCCGTGCGTAGACGGAGACGATGGCCTCGCCGGGCCGCTTGAGCCTGTCGAACTCGACGGTCTGCCACTCGGGGCTGGTGCTGCGCGGCAGGTAGTCCATGCGCGCGGTGATCACGCTCACCGTGCCCGGCACCAGCTCGGCCGGCCGGGCGCGGCGCGTGCCGTGCGTTTCCATGTATTGCATCTCGCCATGGAACCCATGGGCCAGCCATTGCATCAGACCGGCTTCGGCGCTCGACAAATCGACGCCCGCGATTCCGATTTGGGAGAATCCGAGTTCCCGGGCCAAGGCCTGAATACGAACAACGAGTGGATGGCTGACGATCACTTGCCGATTGTAGAAACGCACAAGAGCACCCGCAGCCTGCGCTGGTGCAGCGAAGCCGACACCGATGCCTTCGCGCGGGCACTGGCCGCATCGCCTGCATTGCGCGACGCCTTCATCGAACTTCATGGCGACCTCGGCGCCGGCAAGACCACTTTCGTACGCCATCTGCTGCGCGCCCTGGGCATCGCCGGGCGCATCAAGAGCCCCACCTACGCGGTGGTCGAGCCCCACGAGGCGCCCGACGGGCTGCAGATCTTCCATTTCGACTTCTATCGCTTCGCCGATCCGCGCGAATGGGACGACGCCGGCTTCCGCGACATCTTCGCCGGGCCGGGCCTCAAGCTGGCCGAATGGCCGGACAACGCCGCCGGCCGCACACCAATTGCCGACCTCGCTATTAAAATAGAAGCAATGACTGACGACACACGCAGCGTGACCCTCCTCGCGAACACCCCTCGCGGCAGCGATCTGCTGGCGCGCATCGCCGCATGAAGGCGGCCGGCCTGAAACGGCGCGTGCTGCTGCAGGGCGGCAGCATCGCGCTGATGCTCGGCGTGCACCAGATCGCGCGCGGAGCCACCATCCTCGCAGTGCGCGTATGGCCCGCCGCCGACTACACACGCGTGACCATCGAATCCGACGCACGGCTCAATTCGCAACAGCTCGTGGTGGGCAGCCCGCCGCGGCTCGCCGTCGACATCGAAGGCATCGAGCTCAATCCCGAGCTGCGCGAGCTGGTCGGCAAGATCAAGCCCGGCGACCCCTACATCAACGGCCTGCGCGTCGGGCAGAACGCGCCGAAGGTGGTGCGCATCGTGTTCGACCTGAAGCAGGCCGTGGTGCCGCAGGTGTTCTCGCTCGCGCCCGTGGCGGCCTACAAGCACCGGCTGGTGCTCGACCTGTATCCCGAGCAGGCAGTCGACCCGATGGAAGCGCTGATCGCCGAGCGCCTGCGCGATGCGCCCCGCTCCACGGGCGGCGGCTCAACGGTTGCACCGCCGGCTGTGGCGACTGCACCGGCCGGCGATCCGCTCGGCGACCTGATGGCGCAACAGTCGATGCGCCCCGGCCCGCAATCGCCGCCGCCCGCCGCAGTGACAGGCGGCGACAGGCCTTCGACGCCGCCTCCTCCTCCCGTGGTGGCCACCGCGCCCATCAGGCCCGCTACACCGCCCGCGCCACCCCCACCGGTTGCAGCCACGGCCAATCGCACCGACCGCATCATCATCGTCGCGCTCGACCCCGGCCACGGCGGCGAGGACCCCGGCGCCATCGGCCCCAACGGCACGCGCGAGAAGGACATCGTGCTGCAGGTGGCCCACCGCCTGCGCCAGCGCATCAACGCGAGCAGCGTGAACGGCAGCCCGATGCGCGCCTTTCTCACGCGCGATGCCGACTTCTTCGTGCCTTTGGGCGTGCGCGTGCAGAAGGCGCGGCGCGTTCAGGCCGACCTGTTCGTGAGCATCCACGCCGACGCCTTCACCACGCCCGCCGCGCGCGGCGCCAGCGTGTTCGCGCTGAGCCAGAGCGGCGCGTCGAGCAGTGCCGCGCGCTGGCTGGCCAACAAGGAAAACGACGCCGACCGCGTGGGCGGCGTGAACGTGGGCAACCACGAGGCGCAGGTGCAGCGCGCGCTGCTCGACATGAGCACCACCGCGCAGATCAACGACAGCCTGAAGCTCGGCGGCGCGATGCTCGGCGAGATCAAGGGCATCGGTGCGCGGCTGCACAAGGGCTCGGTCGAGCAGGCCGGCTTCGCGGTGCTGAAGGCGCCCGACATCCCGAGCGTGCTGGTGGAAACCGCCTTCATCAGCAATCCGGAAGAAGAAGCCAACCTGCGCCGTGTCGACTACCAGGAGAACCTGGCCGACGCGCTGATGCGCGGCATCCAGCGCTACTTCGCGCAGAACCCGCCGCTGGCGCGCAGCCGGCAGCTCTAGCCCTCGCTCTGCGCCGAGTCCGGCCGGCTGTAGAGCCAAAGCATGCACTCCTGTCCCACGCGGTGCGCCCCGCGAGACCGCACAGGCACGTGCGGCTGGTTCCTACACGGCACACGGGGGTGTGTTGGACATGATGAACCATCACTCATCGAAAGGTGGACATCATGAATACACGTCTTTGGATCGCTGCAGCCGCAGCCACTTCGGTCATGACGATTGCGGGCTGCGCAAGCGGCCCCAATCAGAACCTCGGTACCGGCGTGGGCGCCGTGGGCGGAGCACTGGTGGGCAATGCCATCGGCGGCAACACCGCGAGCACCGTGGGCGGCGCGGCCATCGGCGGCATCATCGGCAACCAGGTCGGCCGCAATGCCGATGAACGCAACTATTACAACCAGCAACGCTATCCGCGCGGCAGCGGCTACTACCCGGGCAACGGCCCGAACTACTGACACGCAGGCAGAGCCACAGGGCTGAATGAAAAAGCGCGCCATCGGCGCGCTTTTTTCGTGGGTCCACGAAACCGGAGATCAGGCCTGCGAAGCCTGCTGCGCCTCGCGCGCCTTCTCGGCCTTCGAGGCGCGCCATGCGCCATAGATCGCCAGCAGGCCAGGCACGAAGATCAGCGCCCAGATGATCTTGTCGAGGTGCTGGCGCACGAACGGCAGGTTGCCGAAGAAGTAGCCCGCGGTCGCGATGCCCAGCACCCAGATCAGCGCGCCCACCACGTTGAACATCGTGAACTTCGCGCGGCTCATCTCGGCCACGCCCGCCACGAAGGGCGCGAAGGTGCGGATGAAGGGCATGAAGCGCGCGAGGATGATCGTGATGCCGCCATAGCGCTCGTAGAAGGCATGCGCCTGGTCGAAGGCCTTGCGGTTGAAGAAGCGCGAGTTCTCCCACTGGAACACCTTCGGCCCGAAGTAGCGGCCGATGGAGTAGTTGCACTGGTCGCCCAGGATCGCGGCCGCGATCAGTATTGCGCAGGCCAGCGGATAGTTCATGAGCCCCGCGCCGCACAGAGCGCCGACGATGAAGAGCAGCGAGTCGCCGGGCAGGAACGGCATCACTACCGCGCCGGTTTCCACGAAGACGATGAGGAACAGCAAGGCATAGACCCAGGGGCCGTAGGCAATGACGAAGGCCTCGAGGTGTTTGTCGACGTGAAGGATGAAGTCGACGAGAAAGCTGATGATTTCCATGGGCGCGGATTATCCTTGCTCGACCCCCGACACCCTCGTGAATCACCCCATGCTGCACATACGCGCCGCCACCGAGCTCGACTGGCCCGCCATCTGGTCGGTCCTCGAACCCACCTTCCGTCGCGCAGACACCTACACCTATCCCCCGGACGTGACCGAAGAGCAGGCGCGCAACTCGTGGATGAAGGTGCCCACGGCGATCTTCGTTGCCTGCGACGACGAGGGCACGGTGCTCGGCACCTACGTCATCCGGCCCAACCAGCCCGGCCAGGGCTCGCACGTAAGCAATTGCGGTTACGTCGTGTCCGATGCGGCGCGCGGCATGGGCGTGGCATCGGCCCTGTGCGAACACTCGCAGCAGGAGGCCCTGCGCATGGGCTTTCGCGCGATGCAGTTCAACTTCGTGGTGTCCACCAACGAAGGCGCGGTGCGCCTGTGGCGCAAGATGGGCTTCGCTATCGTGGGGACGCTGCCTGGAGCGTTCAGGCATCCGCGGCATGGCTTCGTGGATGCGTACGTCATGTTCAAGCAGCTGCAGCAGCCCTGAGCCGGCGCCTCGATTGCCCCGCTTTTAGAATGCCCCGGTGAGCGCCCTCCCCACCTCCATCCCCCCCGCCGAACGCCGCCCCATCCGCGAACTCCCCGACGAGTTGATCAGCCAGATCGCCGCCGGCGAAGTCGTCGAGCGCCCGGCCTCGGTGGTGCGCGAGCTGCTGGACAACGCGCTCGATGCGGGCGCGAGCCAGATCACTTTGCGGCTGGCCTCGGGCGGCGTGCGGCTGATCTCGGTGGAAGACGACGGCCTGGGTATTCCGCGCGAAGAACTCACGGTGGCGCTGCGTCGCCATGCGACCAGCAAGATCGCCAGCCTCATCGACCTCGAGACGGTCGGAACGATGGGCTTTCGCGGCGAGGCGCTGGCAGCCATCAACTCGATTGCCGAGCTCAGCATTCTTTCGCGCTTCGCCGGCTCCGACTCGGCCTTCGCGCTCGACGGACGCACCGGCGAGCTGCGGCCGGTGGCCCGCTCCACCGGCACCACGGTCGAGGTGCGCGAACTGTTCTTCGCCACGCCCGCGCGACGCAAATTCCTGAAGACCGACGCCACCGAACTGGCCCATTGCATCGAGGCGGTGCGCCGCCATGCGCTCGCGCGGCCCGAAGTGGGCTTCTCGATCTGGCATGACGGCAAGCTGGTCGAGCAGTGGCGCGCCGCCACCACGCGCGAGCAGCGGCTGGCCGATGCGTTGAGCGACGAGTTCGTGTCGCAGAGCGTGGCTGTCGAGCGCGAAGGCGGCCCGGTGCGTGTGGTCGGCCGTGCCGGCATTCCCGACGCGGCGCGTTCGCGCGGCGACCAGCAGTTCTTCTACGTCAATGGCCGCTTCGTGCGCGACAAGGTGCTGTCGCACGCGGTGCGCAGCGCCTACGAAGACGTGCTGCACGGCCAGCGCCAGCCCATCTACGCGCTGTACCTCGAGATCGATCCGTCGCGCGTCGACGTGAACGTGCATCCGACCAAGATCGAAGTGCGCTTTCGCGACGGACGCGAAGTGCACCAGGCGGTGCGCCATGCCGTGGAAGACGCGCTGGCGGCCCCGCGCGCCGGCGACGCGGTAGCGCCGTCGGGTGCGCCGCAACCGTTCTTCAAGCCGACTCCGCTGCCCTCGAACGCCAGCTGGGCGCAGCCGGCCATGGATTTCACGCCGCGCGAGCAGCGCGGTGCCGGCGACTTCGAGGCCATGTGGCCCCAGCGCAGCAACGACCAGGCTCCGCTGCACGCGGCCGAACCCTCCGCGCCGCCGCCCTGGCCCGCGGCGAGCGCGGCCCCGGCGAGCTTCCAGGCGCCGGCCGGGCTGCCCCTGGCGCCGAATGCCGGTGCGCAATCCATCGCCAACAACGATGAAGCCTGGCCGCTCGGGCGGGCACTGGCCCAGCTGCAGGGCGTCTACATCCTGGCCGAGAACAGCCAGGGCCTGGTGATCGTCGACATGCACGCCGCGCACGAGCGCATCGTGTACGAGCGGCTCAAGACGCAGCTCGACGGCGCCGCCATCAGCAGCCAGCCGCTGCTGATTCCGGCCACCTTCGCGGCCACGCCGCAGGAAGTGGCTACGGCCGAAGCCTGCGCCGAGGTACTGCCGACGCTGGGCCTGGAAATCACGCCGTTCTCGGCGCGCACGCTCGCGGTGCGTGCCGTGCCCGGAACGCTGGCCGATGGCGATCCGGTGGAGCTGGCGCGCAGCGTGCTGGCCGAACTGGGCCAGCACGACGCCAGCACGGTGGTCCAGAGGGCCCAGAACGAGCTGCTGTCCACCATGGCCTGCCACGGGGCGGTGCGGGCCAATCGCAAGCTCACCATCGACGAAATGAACGCGCTGCTGCGCCAGATGGAGGCCACCGAGCGCTCGGACCAGTGCAACCACGGCCGGCCGACCTGGCGCCAGCTTTCGGTGCGCGAGCTCGATTCGCTGTTCATGCGTGGCCGATAAAAACGAAAGCCGGCCCGATCACCGGTTTTCGGACTTTTTAGGCCTTTTTTCTAGGGTTTTCCACAGTCAGCGGAATCCCGGGCACATACGTTGCATGTGCTCTGTAAAGCGCCGGTGAGCGCTGTTTCGGGGGGTTACCAAGGTGCTGTGTCGGCGCATCAAGGTGAAAGCAGGTGAACTTTTAAGCCGACTCCGCTGTCCCTCAACCCCATGATGAAACGCTGGACCATCCTCGCGTCTGTCTTCTCGCTGTGTGCTTTGCTCGCCGCCGGTTGCTCGACGCTCGACGAACAGCAACGCGAATGGATCTTCCAGCCCAGCGACCGCAGCTGGGGCAACACCGCTTCCATGACCCAGGGCATGGAGGACGTGTGGATCGACTTCCAGTCCTCCATCACCGGCGAGCCGGCACGCCTGCACGGCCTGTGGCTGGGCGGCGCCCCCGAGACCACCGACACGCCCGTGATGCTGTACCTGCACGGCGCCCGCTACAACGTGGCCGGCTCGGCCCCGCGGATCCAGCGCATGCACGAGCTGGGCTTCTCGGTGCTGGCCATCGACTACCGCGGCTTCGGGAAGAGTTCGAAGGGCCTGCCCTCGGAGGAATCGGCCCGCGAGGACGCCCGCGCCGCCTGGACCTGGCTGGCCGCGCGCCACCCGAGGCAGCACCGTTACATCTTCGGCCACTCGCTCGGCGGCGCCATCGGCATCGACCTGGCGGCCCACGTGAAGGACGAGAGCGGCACCATCGTCGAAAGCACCTTCACTTCCATCGCCGACGTGGTCAGCGGCTTCAAGTGGGGCTGGCTGCCCTTCGGCCCGCTCATCACGCAGCGCTTCGAGGCGATCAACGCGGTGAAGGACATCGGCTCGCCCCTGCTGGTGGTGCACGGCACGGCCGACAGCCTCATCAACCCGACACTGGGCCGCAAGCTGTACGACGCGGCCACCGGGCCCAAGATGTTCGTGCTGGTCGAGGGCGGCTCGCACCACAACACCAATTCGATCGGCGAGGCGCAATACCGCGCGGCGCTGACCCAGCTGTTTCGCATGAAGCCCGAAAACATGGTCGCCAGCAACGCCGCGGTGCAGCGCCCGACACCGCGCCTCGCGCCGCCGGCGGCCTCCGGCCCGCTGACGCCCCAGGACGTGAGCGGCAAGGTGCAGCAGCCGGTTCCCGCCGCCATCTGACGGCTGCCGCGGCCGCCGGCCAGAGACAAGGCCCGGCATCCGGCCGGGCCCGCGCCATTTGCTACGCTCGGCGCACCATGTCTCCCAGTTCCGACGCGGCCGCAACGGCCGCCACCCGGGCATCGCCGGATGCCGCGCCTCCTTCGACTCCTCCGCGCTACGTCGCGCTCGCCGGCCCCACGGCCTCGGGCAAGACGGCCGCCGCGCTGGCGCTCGCGCGCCTGCTGCCGGTGGAGATCGTCTCGGTCGACTCGGCGCTGGTCTATCGCGGCATGGACATCGGCACCGCCAAGCCCACGCCCGCCGAGCAGGCCGCCGTGCCGCACCACCTGATCGACATCCTCGATCCGCGCGACAGCTACAGCGCCGCCGCCTTCGTGGCCGACGCCACGCGGCTCATCGGCGAGATCCGCGCGCGCGGCGCATTGCCGCTGCTTGTGGGCGGCACCATGCTCTACTTCAAGGCGCTGTTCGACGGCATCGATGCCATGCCCGCCGCCGACGCCGCGGTGCGCGCGCGCATCGACGCCGACGCGGCCGCGCTGGGCTGGCCCGCCATGCACGCGCGGCTGGCGCAGGTCGATCCGGTCACCGCCGCGCGGCTCGCGCCGCAGGACAGCCAGCGCATCCAGCGCGCGCTCGAAGTCTGGGAGAGCAGCGGCCGGCCGCTGTCGAGCTTTCACGCAAGCGACAACAAGGCCGCCAGCGCAGTCGAAGGCGGCGCGCTGTTCTCGCTCGAACCCACCGACCGCGCCTGGCTGCACGGCCGCATCGCCGAGCGCTTCGACGCCATGCTGGCCATGGGCTTTCTCGACGAAGTGCGTGCCCTGCGCGCGCGCGGCGATCTTTCGACCGACCTGCCCTCGATGCGCTGCGTCGGCTACCGCCAGGCCTGGGAAACGCTCGATGCCTGCGGCAATGCGGCGCTCGACACCAAGGCCATGGCCGACCTGCGCGAACGCGGCATCGCCGCCACGCGCCAGCTCGCGAAGCGGCAGATCACCTGGCTGCGCAGCATGCCGCAACGCACCGTGATCGCCTGCGACGCACCCGACGCGGTGCAGACCGCCGTTCAACTCATCGTCAGGACCGTCTCACACAGATGACGCTGCGCATATCCAACCTCGGCAAGCACTACGGTGATGCGCCTGTCTTCGAGAACGTGACGCTCACCGTCGAGCCCGGCGAGTTCGTCGCCATCGTGGGCGAATCGGGCGTTGGCAAGTCGACTCTGCTCAACTGCATGGCCGGCCTCGACAGCTGGGACCAGGGCACGGTGACGCACGACGGCACCGACATCGGCGCGCTCGACGGCGAAGCCTGCGCGCTCTGGCGGCGGCGTCATGTCGGCTTCGTGTTTCAGGCCTTTCACGTGCTGCCGCATCTCGATGTGGCACAGAACGTTTCGCTGCCGCTGATGCTGCTGGGCCAGCAGAAGGACAGCGAAGGCCGCATCGCGCACATGCTTGATGCGGTCGGCCTGCCCGGCATGGGCGCGCGGCTGCCGCAGACGCTGTCGGGCGGGCAGCTGCAGCGCGTGGCCATCGCGCGTGCACTGGTGCATCGCCCCGCCCTGCTGCTGGCCGACGAGCCCACGGGCAACCTCGACCCGACCACCGCGGCGAAGGTGATGGAGCTGCTGATCGGCCAGACCCGCGAGCACGGCGCCTCGCTGGTGCTGGTGACGCACTCGGAGAGCGCGGCGGCCCAGGCCGACCGCCTGCTTCACCTGACGGCCGGCGGCATCCGGGCCTGAGCCTGCAGCTGCGGGATTACTGCGGCGCGATCAGCGCCGCGAAGCGCGACAGGTCGACGTTGCCGCCGCTGATCAGCACACCCACGCGCTTTCCAGCGATGGCCTTGCCCGCCGCGATCGCTCCCGCGAAGGCGAGGCAGCCGGTGGGCTCCACCACCATCTTCATGCGCTCGGCGAAGAAGCGCATCGCGTCGACGAGCTGCTCGTCGGTGACGGTGAAGATGTCGTCCACGTCGCGGCGGATGATGCCGAAGGTGTACTCGCCGAGGTGCTGCGTCTGCGCGCCGTCGGCGATGGTCTTCGGCGTTTCGATGTGCACGATCTTCCCCGCGCGGAACGACTGCTGACCGTCGTTGCCCGCCTCGGGCTCGACGCCGTAGACCTTGCACTGCGGCGACAGGGCGCGCGCCGAAAGCGCCGAACCCGAGAGCAACCCGCCGCCGCCCAAGCACACGAACAGATGGTCGAGCGGGCCGGTTTCCTCGATCAGCTCCTTCACCGCCGTGCCCTGGCCCGTCAGCACGTCGGGGTGGTCGTAGGGCGGGATCATCGTCATGCCGCGCTCCTGCGCGAGCCGCTTCGTCAGCGCCTCGCGGTCTTCGGTGAAGCGGTCGTACATCACCACCTCGGCACCGTAGCCCTTGGTGGCCGCGACCTTGGCAGCAGGCGCGTCCTTGGGCATCACGATCACCGCGGGCATCTCCAGCAGGCGCGCCGACAGCGCGATGGCCTGTGCATGGTTGCCCGACGAGAAGGCGATCACGCCGCCCTTGCGCTGCGTGGCGTCGAACTTCGACAGCGCGTTGAACGCACCACGGAACTTGAACGCGCCCATGCGCTGGAAGTTCTCGCACTTGAAGAAGAACTCGGCGCCCCAGCGCTCGTTGGCGGTGGTGGAGCGCAGCACCGGCGTGCGGTGGGCATGGCCTTCGAGCCGCGCGGCCGCGGCGATGACGTCGTCGTAGGTAGGTAGTTGCATGGGGTCGAGCTTAGCGGCGGCCTGCAATTTTTTGCAGTCCCGATGGGTAAAAACCCGGTATGCGTGGCATCGCGGAACTCCGTACTCTGTATACAGAGTTCAAAAACTGGCGCAAGGAGACAGCCATGCCCGCCCAGCTCGTCAGCATCGAAGTCGCTCCCGACCTCGTCGACCAGGTCTACCGCGCCCTGCTCGGCGCCATCAGCAGCGGCACGCTCGCGCCGGGCGAGCGCATCACGCAGGAAGACATCGCCTCCCGCCTCTCGGTGTCGCGCCAGCCGGTGCTGCAGGCGCTGCGGCTGCTCAAGAAAGACGGCTTCGTGCTCGATGCTCCCGGCCGCGGCGTGCTGGTGGCGCCGCTGGAAGCCGAGGCGATGCGCAAGGTCTACCAGGTGCGTGGCGCGCTCGACGCGCTGGCCGCGCGGCTGGCGGCGCAGCAGCGCTTTCGCATCGACCCGAAGCTCATCGAGCGCGGCCGGCGCGCCGCGCGCGGGCGCAATGTCGAAGCCATGCTCGACGCCGACGTCGCCTTCCACCAGGCCATCTACGAAGCCTCGGGCAATCCGCTCATCGGCCAGAGCGCCGATCCGCACTGGCGCCACCTGCGCCGCGCGATGGGCGCGGTGCTGCAGGCCGAGCCGCAGCGCGAGACGCTGTGGGACGAGCACGAGGCCATTGCCGAAGCCATCGCCGCGGGCAATGCCGATCGCGCCGCGCGCCTGAGCGAGGAACACGTCTCGCTGGCCAGCGAGGCACTGAGCGAGCGGCTGCGGGCACATGCCGCGTCCGCCCATACCACCACTGCCACACCCACGAGAAAAGGAGACAAGGCATGAAACTGACACCCGAGCAGCGCGCGCAGTTCGAGCGCGACGGCTATCTGTTCTTCCCCGGCCACTTCTCGGCCGAAGAAACCAGGGCGCTGACCGACGCGGTGCCCGAGCTCTACGCCAGGCGCGAGGCCTTCAACGTGCGCGAGAAAGGCTCCGACGCCGTGCGCACGAACTTCGCCGCGCACCTCGTGAGCGAGCCCTTCGCCCGGCTCGCGCGCCACCCGCGCATGGTCGAGCCGGTGACCGATCTCTTCGGCGAGGAGGTCTACATGCACCAGTTCAAGATCAACGGAAAGATGGCCTTCGAAGGCGACGTGTGGCAGTGGCACCAGGACTACGGCACCTGGCTCAACGACGACCTGATGCCCACCGAGCGCGCGATGAACGTCGCGATCTTTCTCGACGACGTGAACGAGCACAACGGACCGCTGATGTTCATCCCGGGCAGCCACCGCAAGGGCGTGGTCGATGCCAGACATGACCTCACCACCACCAGCTACCCGCTGTGGACCGTCGACAACGACCTGATCCGCCAGCTGGTGGATCGCGCCGGCGGCAAGCAAGGCGGCATCGTCTCGCCCAAGGGGCCGGCCGGCTCGATGATCCTGTTCCACAGCTGCCTCGTGCACGCCTCGGGCAGCAACCTCTCGCCCTTCAACCGCGTGGCGGTGTACCTGAGCCTGTGCGCGGTCAGCAACCACATCCGCCGCCACAAGCGGCCCGAGTACATCGCGCACCGCGACTTCACGCCCATCGAACTGCTGCCCGACGACTGCCTGCTGAAGCCCTACCCGGTGGAAGTGCCGTGGAAGAACGGCCTGCCCGAGAGCGCGCTGCGCACCTCGCCCGATGTCCTCGACACGGTGGAGGCCTGAGTGACATGAGCCTCCATTCCCGCCTGCAGCAGCGCGCCGCCGAAGGCCGCCCCATCCGCGTCGGCCTGATCGGCGCCGGCAAGTTCGGCGCGATGTATCTCGCGCAGATTCCGCGCACGCCCGGCGTGCAGTTGGTGGCTATAGCCGACCTGTCGCCGGACGCGGCCCGCGTCAACCTCGAGCGCGTGGGCTGGCAGCGCGAACGCGCCGCGGCCGCCTCGGTGCAGGAGGCGCTGAAGCTCGGCACCACCTGGATCACCGACGACTGGCAGGCCGTGACGCGCGGGCCCTCCATCGACATCGTGGTCGAGTGCACCGGCAACCCCATCGCCGCCGTGGAGCATTGCCTCGACGCCTTCGCCCACGGCAAGCATGTGGTGAACGTGACCGTGGAGGCCGACGCCTTCTGCGGCCCGCTGCTCGCGCGCAAGGCGCAGCAGGCCGGCGTTGTCTATTCGCTGGCCTTCGGCGACCAGCCCGCGCTGATCTGCGACCTGGTCGACTGGGCGCGCACGTGCGGCTTTCCGGTGGTGGCGGCCGGGCGCGGCCACAAGTGGCTGCCGCACTTCACCGAATCGACGCCCGAGACGGTGTGGGGCAACTATGGCCTTACGCCCGAGCAGGCGAAGCGCGGCGGGCTCAATCCGAAGATGTTCAACAGCTTCCTCGACGGCTCCAAGCCTTCGATCGAAAGCTCGGCGGTGGCCAACGCCACCGGGCTCACCGTGCCTTTGGACGGCCTGCTCTACCCGCCTGCCAGCGTGGAGGACATCCCCTTCGTCACGCGACCGAGGAGCGAAGGCGGCGTGCTGGAGCGCAAGGGCATGGTCGAGGTGATCTCCTCGTTGGAGGCCGACGGCCGGAAGATCCCGTACGACATCCGCATGGGCGTGTGGGTCACGGTCGAGGCCGAGACCGACTACATCAGGAACTGCTTCGAGGAGTACAACGCCCACACCGACCCGAGCGGGCGCTACTTCACGCTCTACAAGCGCTGGCACCTGATCGGGCTCGAAGTGGGCATGTCGGTGGCCAGCGTGGCGCTGCGCGGCGAGCCCACCGGCGTGGCCACCTGCTGGAACGCCGACGTGGTCGCCACCGCCAAGCGCGACCTCGCGGCCGGCGAGATGCTCGACGGCGAAGGCGGCTACACCGTCTGGGGCAAGCTGCTGCCGGCCGACCGCTCGCTGCGGCTGGGCGGGCTGCCGCTGGGGCTGGCGCACAACGTCAGGCTGGCACGCCCGGTGAAGAAGGGCCAGAGCCTGAGCTGGGCCGACGTGGCCATCGACACCACCACCGCCGCCTACAAGGTGCGCAGCGAAATGGAAGCATTGTTCGCGCCCAAGCCCCAGGTACGGGCCCAAGCCGCCTGACCGCCAGCTGAGAACCCGCCCGCCTCGGTGCAGCCACCGTTGCGCCGGCGGGCGTTCGCGTAAAAAATATTCTGCTCGGCACGAAGCCCGTGTCGAAATGACCGCCGGCGGGCCGTCATTGTGGTGAGCGATCCTGCTCAGCAAGCTTTTCCACGACGGAGAAACACCATGCAGTACATGTTGATGTTCTATCAGCCCGCGGCCGAATTCGAGCAACGCGAGGACGCGTCCGCGCAGGCCTACCGGGCCAGCTGGGTCGCATACGCCGACGCCGTGCGCCAGTCGGGCATCTCACTCGGCGGCCACGGCCTCTTCCCGCCCATGACCGGCACCACGCTGCGCGTGCGCGGCGACAAGCGTCAGGTGCAGGACGGCCCCTTCGCCGACACCAAGGAGCAACTGGGCGGCTACTTCGTGATCGACGTGCCCGACCTCGACGCTGCGCTCGAATGGGCGGCGCGCGCCCCCTGCGCGACCAGCGGCGGGGTGGAGGTGCGGCCCGTCTTCGTGGCCACGGCCCTGGCTGCTGCCGCATGAGCGACCCGGCGGTTCACGGGGCCGCCGAACGGGCGGCGCGCGAGTCGTATGGCCGGCTGCTGGCCATCCTCTCCGCGCGCACCCATGACATCGCCGCATCCGAAGACGCGCTGGCCGATGCCTTCGCCCGCGCGCTCGAACGCTGGCCCGCCGATGGCATTCCGCAGCAGCCCGACGCCTGGCTGCTGAGCGTGGCACGCCACCGCAAGCTCGATGCCTGGCGCCACAGCCGCGTGCAGGACCAGGCCACCCAGACCCTGCTGCTGCTCGCTGGCGAAGTCGACGACGCCGCCGACGGCAGCAGCGCCATTCCCGACGAGCGGCTGCGCCTGCTCTTCGTGTGCGCGCATCCGGCCGTCGACGCGGCGGCGCGCGCGCCGCTCATGCTGCAGACGGTGCTCGGCCTCGACGCCGCGCGCATGGCCGGCGCCTTCCTGACCGCGCCCTCCACGCTCGGCCAGCGACTCGTGCGCGCCAAGGCCCGCATCCGCGCGGCCGGCATTCCCTTCGAGTATCCGCAGTCACGCGACCTGCCGCAGCGGCTGCAGGACGTGCTCGACGGCATCTATGCGGCCTACGGCACAGGCTGGGACGACGTGGACGGCGCCGACGCCCTGCCCCGCGGCCTCACGGCCGAGGCCATCGACCTCTGCCGCATCCTCTGCGGCCTGATGCCCGGCGAGCCCGAACCGCTGGGCCTGCTGGCGCTGATGCTGTTCTGCGAGGCCCGCATGGCCGCGCGGCGCAGCGACACCGGTGCCTACGTGCCGCTCGACCAGCAGGACCCGCTGCGCTGGGACCCCGACCTGCTCGCAGAAGCGGAACTCTGCCTGCGCCGCGCCTCGGACATGAAGACGCTGGGCGCCTACCAGCTCGAGGCGGCGATCCAGTCGGCCCACTGCGAACGCCGCGTGGGCGCGCCGGTGCCGCCCGAGGCGCTGGTGTCGCTGTACGAAGGACTGCTGGCGCTGCGCTCCAGCATCGGCGCACAGGTCAGCCTCGCCTGTGCGCTCGCGAACGCACGCGGCCCCGAGATCGGCCTTCGGGCGCTGGAGGCCATTTCCGCGCAGGACGTGGCGAACTATCAGCCGTACTGGGCGGCGCGTGCGCATCTTCTCGCGGCCGGCGGCGCCCGCTCTGCCGCGCGCCAAGCATTCGACAGGGCCATCGGCCTGAGCTCCAACGCGGCGGTGCGTGCGTACCTGCACGCGATGTCGGACAGGCTCTGAAGCCCGGAGCGAGCGAGCTACTTCGTCGCGTTGAAGGTGCGCGGGAACAACGCGGCCTGCGACCGATCGCGCAGCCGGTAGCTCATGGCAGGCCGGCCGAGGCTGCCGGTGACCATGCCGGCCTCTTCCATGAATCCGCCATCGAGCATGCGCTTTCGGAAGGCGCTCTTGTCGATCTCTCGGCCCAGCACGACCTCGTAGGTGTGCTGCAGCGCCGGCAGCGTGAACGGCTCCTCCAGCAGGAAAGCCGGCAGCGAGGTGTATTCGACCTTGCTGCGCAGCCGCGCGACTGCAGCATCGAGCAGCTCGCCATGGTCGAAGGCCAGCCGCTTGCGCGAGGCCGCATCGACCTCGAACCACGCCACCTCGGCCGCATTCGCACCGCTGCGCAACTGCATCGCCTGCGCGGGAATCAGCGCATAGAAGCAGTGCGTGGCCGACCAGCCCCGAGGGTCGCGCTGCGCCCCACCCCAGCTGCCGAGCTGCTCCAGGTAGGGCGTGACCACACCGGTCTTCTCGCGCAGCTTGCGCAGCGCGCAGTCGAGCAGCGTGGCGTCCTCGTCGATGTTCACGAAGCCGCCCGGCAAGGCCCACTTGCCCGGGAAGGGCTCGTCGGTGTCGGCGGGGCGCTTCACCAGCAGCACCTGCAGGGCATCGTCGAGCACGGTGAACATCACCACGTCGACCGTGACCAGCGGGCGCGGGAAGGTCAGTGGCGGGAACTTCGAAGAAGGCTGATTCACGGATTGCTTGACTCGGGGTTATTTAGTTGTACTATACAACCCTTGATTAGTTGTACTGAGCAACTAAGAAAATGCTGTCACAACATCAACAACGAAGAACAAAAAATGAATCGCCACCAACGCATGCTCCTGGCGCAAGAAACGCTGACCATCCTTACGCAAAAGCGCTACACGGCACCTGCGGGCTTGCCCGTAGATCTCACGGCACTCGTCGATGAATGCGTGCGCTCGACCCGCTATCTCGACGCACCCGAAGCCCACGCACTGCTCGGGCAAGTCTCTACGCGGCCTCGGCAACTTCATCCGGCATCTATCGAGGTAGTCAATGAAACTACGCTCGCCGGTGTCTCGCGCGCATTGCGCAACAACAATGGCCGTGTCGCGGCGCTGAGCTTCGCATCCGCTCGCAACCCCGGTGGCGGTTTCCTCGGGGGAAGTCTCGCTCAAGAAGAATCGCTGGCAAGCAGTTCCGCCCTCTATTCGTCGCTGCTGCAAGCACCGGAGTTCTATGAGCGACACCGCGCCATGGAGTCGTGCTTGTATTCGGACGCATTGATCTTGTCGCCTGACTGCCCTGTCTTCCGTGCCGATGACGGCGGACTCATGCAGAAGCCAGAGCTGGTGACGTTCATCACCTGTGCTGCGCCGAATGCTGGTGCAGTCGCCAGGAACCAGCCGGGCGACGTCGGGCAGGTTGAGGACACGCTTCGCAAGCGCGCCGAGTTCGTGCTGGCACTGGCTGCCCTTCAAGACTGTCCCACCCTGATTCTTGGTGCGTGGGGCTGTGGCGTCTTCCGGAATGATCCGGCCATGGTGGCGCGGGCATTTCGCGACCACCTCTACGGCAATGCGGCGTGGGCGGCCCGGTTCGAACGAGTCATCTTCTCGGTGTTCGATACCTCGGTGCACCAGAAGGTCTACGAGACATTCAAAGAGGGGCTTGCATCATGAACGCGTCGCTCCCGACAGAGTCGCACCTCGCCCAGCGCGCCCGCTGGCCACAGAGCGGCCAGCACATCCTCGCCCACCATGACGAGGCATCGGTCATCGTCTACCAGGCCTATCGTCCCGCCATCGGCGAGTACGCCATCCGCCATGGCCGGCTCGACGGTCCGGACTTCAGCCTCTCGCGCATGAGCTGGATCAAGCCGAACTTCCTCTGGATGATGTACCGCTCGGGCTGGGGCACCAAGGAAGGCCAGGAGGTCACGCTGGGCCTGCGGTTGCGCCGCGCGTTCTTCGAGCGCGTGGTGCGCGAGGCGGTACCGTCGACCTTCGATGCAGCGGGCTACCCGAGCCGCGAAGCGTGGCAGGAAGCCGTCGAGCGGTCCGAGGTTCGCCTGCAATGGGACCCCGACCACTCGCCGGAGGGCGGCAAGCTGGAGCGACGCGCGATCCAGCTCGGACTGCGTGGCCGCACGCTGGCCGCATTCGCGCACGAAGAGCTGCTGGAGGTCATCGACATGCGTCCCTTCGTGGACGCACAGCGCCCGCTGGCACAGGATGACAACCCCGAACTGGAACTGCCGGTCGAGCACCAGCTCGTCATCGACTGAGAAGGAGAAAAGAAGAAATGACGACCGTACCCCGCAGCACCCGCGAGCTGCCCGCCTACTTCGCGCAGGGCCATCGCCCCGAGTACCTGCTCTTCTGGGGCCACCAGGCGCCCAAGACCGGCGTGAACAAGAGCTGCTTCAGCCAGTGGTTCGAGGCCGCGTTCAAGGTCGACGGCGTCTCGTACCGCACGGCCGAGCATTTCATGATGGCGGGCAAGGCACGCCTGTTCGGCGACAACGAAATCTGCGAACGCATCCTCGCCGCGCGCACGCCCGGCGAGGCCAAGAAGCTGGGCCGGCAGATCAGCGGCTTCGACGAGGCTGCGTGGGTTGCGGCCCGGCTGGACATCGTGACGCAAGGCAACATCGCCAAGTTCGCGCAGAACGCGGAGCTCGGCGCCTTCCTGCTCGGCACCGGCCATCAGGTGCTGGTGGAGGCCAGCCCGGTCGATTCGATCTGGGGCATCGGGCTTGCGGCCAACAGCCCTTCGGCACAGGACCCGCGCGAATGGAAGGGCCTCAACCTGCTGGGCTTCGCGCTCATGGCCGCGCGCGAAGCGCTGAGGCACCCGCAATGAGCGCCATCGAACGCTACCAGGGCTGCCTGCTCGGTCTGGCCTGCGGCGACGCGGTGGGCACCACGGTCGAGTTCCGCTCGCGCGGCAGCTTCGCCCCGGTCACGGGCATGCACGGCGGCGGCCCCTTCGGACTGATTGCCGGCGAATGGACGGACGACACATCGATGGCCTTGTGCCTGGCGGCGAGCCTGATTCATTGCAAGGGCTTCGACGCGGTCGACCAGATGAACCGCTACTGCAACTGGCGCAGCGTGGGCTACATGAGCAGCACCGGCAACTGCTTCGACATCGGCCTGACGGTGTCGGGCGCCCTCACCCGCTACCTTGCATCGGGCGACCCGTTCGCAGGCGACCCCGATCCGCGTACGGCAGGCAACGGTGCACTGATGCGGCTCGCGCCCGTGCCGATGTTTTATGCGGCCAATGACGAGGCCACATGGAAGCAGGCCGGTGAAAGCACCCGCACCACGCACGGCGCGCAGGAGGCCATCGAATGCTCGCAGCTCTTCGCGCTGCAACTGCGCTCGGCACTGCGTGGCGATAAGAAGGCCGCGATCCTTTCGACCGAACCACTGGCCCCGTTGAGCACGAAGGTCGCGGCGCTGGCGAGCGGCGGCTACGCCTCGAAGCCCGTCGAGCAGATCAAGGGATCGGGCTACTGCGTCGAGTCTCTGGAAGCGGCGCTCTGGTGCTTCGCGAACACCGGTTCCTTCGAAGAGGCCGTGCTTGCCGCAACCAACCTGGGCAACGATGCGGACACCACGGCGGCCATCTGCGGCCAGCTCGCGGGCGCCTTCTATGGTGTCGGTGACATTCCGCGCGACTGGCTAGGCAAGCTCGTCATGCGCGACGACATCGAGCGAATGGCCGGCAAACTGCTGGCACTGTCGGCAGCTTGAGCCCGCCGGTCACTCCTGCGTGACGGCAGGCGCCTCGCCCACGCGACGGCCGTCGAGCTGGCTGCCTCCCTGCATCAGCGACACGGCAACCACCGCGTTCGAGGCATCGCGCCTGAACACCAGCTGTGCCCCGATGGCAGTCACGGCAAAGCGATCGTTGCCGGTGGGCGTGAGCGCGTTGTAGCCGCGCCCCGTCTCGCGCACCAGCAGCCTGCCGCTGCGAACAGTGAAGCTGAGCGACTTGCCCTTCGCCACGCGGTATTCGCCCCGGTACTCTTCCAGCCGCTTCGGATCGACAGGCACCTCGGTGGTCGGCACCGGATAGCGGCTCTTGCCGATGGCCAGCATCACCGACTGCATCGGCGCGCGCGCGTTGCTGCTGAGCACGATCATCGCCTCGCCGGTGTCGGGCGCGAGCAGCCACAGCGTGCGGTAGCCCTCTGTGACGCCCGCGTGGTAGTAGGTGCGCCGGCCGCCCTCTGGGCCGCGCACCATCACCGCGTAACCGATCTCGGCGCCCTCGTAGCGCGCCAGCGGCGTGAGCATGCGCGCGGCGGCCGAGCCCAGCGGGCCACCGGCGCCTGCGAGGATGGCGCGGCTGAAGGTCATCATGTCGGCGGCCGTGGAACGCAACGCGCTGGCCGGCGCATAGGCCAGCATGTCGAAGAGCGGCTGGCGGCGCTCGCCCGCGAAGGCCGGCGCCATGCGCGAAGCCTTGTCGCCGAGCGTGATGACGGTGTCGTTCATACCCAGCGGCTCGGTGATGCGCGCGCGCACCAGTTCGCCCCACGAGGTGTCGTAGTGCTCCGCGAGCAACTGGCCGAGCAGCGCCATGCCGAAGTTGCTGTAGGCGCCTTCGCAAGGCGGCGCGGCGGCCGTGAGCCTGATGCGCGCGAGCGCGGCCCAGAACATGGTCTTGTCGTAGGTGCGGAACTGCTCGGCGAGCGGCGCGCCGCCGGTCACGCCGTCCGCCATCACGGGCATGCAGCCGGTGTGCGTGACGAGCTGGCGCAGCGTGACGGAGGCCACCGCGGGCGAGAGGCCGTCGACCTTGCCGGCGAGCAGCTTGCCGACCGTGTCGTCCAGCTTCAGGTCGCCGCGCTGCACCGCCTGCGCGAGCAGAAGGCCGGTGAACACCTTGGTGACGGAGCCGATCTCGAACATCGGCTGTTCGGCGCTGCCGGATGCGATGGCACGCGGCGAAGACGGCGGCTCCGGGTTGTAGGCCGCGCCGTAGGCCGCCTGCCCGTTGTGCCATGTGCCCACCACCAGCGTGCCCCGCTCGGTGCCCAGCGCGGTCCTGGCGAGAAGCGCCGGATCGCTCGCGAGCGTCAGCGGCTGTTGTTGCTGCTGCGGTGGCTGCAGCTGCGCGACCGCGTTGCCGGCCAGCAAGGGGACGAAAAGCCAGGCCGCGAGCCAGGAGCGGTACAGCAAGGCATGGGGCAGGAGCCGCATCGTCGGATTCCTCAGGCGTCGTCGAAGAGCCGCAATCCTGCCATGGTCGGACAACACCCCACGCGCCCCGACGACAATGGCCCGATGCGCGCATTGCTCGGCACCTTCTCCTGGCAGGAACTCCGCCACCACCCCTGGCGCAACGCGGCGGCCGTGCTGGCCGTGATGCTCGGCGTTGCGCTCGCTTTCTCGGTACAGCTGATCAACGCGTCGGCGCTCGACGAGTTCTCGAGCGCGGTGCGCTCGGTCAACGGCGAGCCCGACCTGGAAGTGCGCGCCGTGCAAGGCGGCTTCGACGAGGCCGTGTTCGCGCAGCTGGCCCGCCATCCGCAGGTGGCGCTCGCGAGCCCGGTGGTCGAGGTCCAGGGCCTGGCGCTGGCGGGCGACAGCCAGGTGCCGATCCGAGTGATCGGTATCGACGCGCTCGCGCTGCCGACCATCGCACCCGCCCTGATGCCGCAGGCCACGGCGGGCGCCGACCGCTTCGCGCTCTTCGCGCCGGGCCATGTGTTCCTCAACCTCGCGGCGCGCGACGCGCTGGGCCTGCCCGCGCAGGCATCGGGCGAAGACGGGGCCGAGACGGTGCAGCTGCGCAGCGGCGACGCCTGGCACAGCCTCGCGGTGGCCGGCCACGTGGCAGCCGGCGGCAAGGCGCTCGCGGTGATGGATATCGCCGCGGCACAGGAGCTCTTCGGCAGCATCGGCCAGCTGAGCCGCATCGACCTGCGGCTCGCGCCCGGCACCGACCGGGCCGCCTTCATGGCCTCGCTGCAAAAGTCGCCCGGCTGGCCGGCGGGCGTGCAGTTCGCGGAGCCCGGCGACGCGGCGCAGCGCGTGAGCAACCTGTCGCGCGCCTACCGCGTGAACCTCACGGTGCTGGCGCTGGTGGCTCTTTTCACGGGCGCCTTCCTCGTGTTCTCGGTGCTGGCGCTCAGCGTGGCCAAGCGCGCGCAGCAGTTCGCGCTGCTCGGCGTGCTCGGGCTCACGCCGCGCGAGCGGCTGCGGCTGGTGCTGGCCGAATCGCTGGTGCTGGGCCTGATTGGCAGCGTGGCCGGCCTCGCGCTGGGCACGGCGCTGGCAGCCTTCGCGCTGCGCGTGCTGGGTGGCGACCTGGGCGGCGGCTACTTCGAAGGCGTGGCGCCCACGCTGCACTGGAGCGCGGGCGCGGCCCTGCTCTACGGCGGGCTCGGCGTGCTGGCCGCGCTGGTCGGCGGCTGGTGGCCCGCGCGCGCGGCGCAGGCGCTGCCCGAGGCGCAGACGCTCAAGGGCCTGGGTGCAGCGCCCACGCAAGGCAACGGCCACTGGCTGGCGCTGGGGCTGATCGCGCTGGGCGCAGTGCTGGCCAACCTGCCGGCCATCGGCGGCATTCCGGTGGCCGCGTATCTCTCGGTGGCCTGCCTGCTGGTGGGCGGTATCACCGCCCTGCCCTGGCTGATCGCGCTGCTGTACGACCGCGTCGCGCCGCTCTTCTCGCAACGGGTGCTGCCGATGCTGGCGGTGGAACGCGCGCGCCGCATGCGCGGCACGGCGGCTGTCGCCGTCAGCGGCGTGGTCGCGAGCCTGAGCCTCGCGGTCGCGCTCACGGTGATGGTCGCGAGCTTTCGCGACTCGGTGACTCACTGGCTCGACGTGGTGCTTCCGGCCGACCTGTACGTGCGCGCCACCTCGGGCGGACGCGGCGGCAACAGCGGCGGCAACAGCGGCGGCGGCAGCAGCACCGACACCGCCACCTTCGCGCCAGCCTTCGTGCAGTCGCTGGCGCAGTTGCCCGGCGTGGCGCGCACGGGCACGCTGCGCACGCAGCCGCTGCAGCTCGATGCCACGCGTCCCGCCGTGACGCTGATCGCGCGCAGCCTGGAAGGCGGGGCCTCGCAGTCGCTGCCGCTCGTGGGCAGCGCGCTGCCCGTGCCCGAGGGACAGATCGGCATCTACGTGAGCGAGCCGATGGTGGAGCTCTACGGCGCGAAGCCGGGCACGGTGTTCGCGCCGCTGTCGGCCGCCATGGGCAAGGCGCAGGCGTCGTTCTTCGTGGCCGGCGTGTGGCGCGACTACGCACGGCAGTTCGGCGCCATCACCATGGACGCCCGCGACTACGAGAGCGTCACCGGCGAGCACAACGTGAGCGACGTGGCGCTGTGGCTCGCGCCCGGCGCGCCGGAAAGCGCGGTCCAGGCGGCGGTGCGCGAACTGGCCGCGCGCCAGGGCGACTCGTCCGCCGGCTCGGTCGAGATCGCCTCGGTGGGGCAGATCCGCACGACCTCGCTGCGCATCTTCGACCGCAGCTTCGCCGTCACCTACTGGCTGCAGGCCGTGGCCATCGCCATCGGCCTCTTCGGCATTGCCGCGAGCTTCAGCGCGCAGGTGCTGGCGCGGCGCAAGGAATTCGGCCTGCTCGCGCACCTGGGCTTCACGCGGCGACAGGTGCTCGCAGTGGTGGCGGGCGAAGGCGCGGCGTGGACGGCCATCGGCGCCGTGGCCGGGCTGGGCCTGGGGCTGGCCGTGTCGGTGGTGCTCGTGAAGGTGGTGAACCCGCAGAGCTTCCACTGGAGCATGGACCTGCTGGTGCCATGGGAGCGCCTGCTGGCGCTTTGCGGCGCAGTGGTGGCGGCCGGAACCATCACCGCCTGGCTCGCGGGCCGGGCCGCCGCGGGCAAGGACGTGGTGCTGGCGGTGAAGGAAGACTGGTAGGCAGGCAGGAAGGCCCGGCGATCGCCCCGCTCAGCGCGCGGGCGTCAGCTGGATTCTTTCCAGCGTTTCCTTCTCCACGGCGGCCCGGCTGTAGACCAGCGGCACGTACTTGCCTTCGAGCCACAGCGGCGCGAGGTCGCGGTAGTTCGGGCTCGCGGGGTTGCCCGACTGGCCCGGCGCGTTGATGACGCGCGAGGCGTCCCAGTTGCCCACGTCCAGCACCATGCGGAACGACGCGCCCGAGGTCAGTCTGTAGTCGCTCGCGCGATAGGTGGCCGCCATCGGCGTGAAGGACGAACCCGACATCGGCCAGTCGCCCACGTCGAGCTTCTTGCGCGTGGCGGCATCGACCACGCCGCCCAGCGGATGACGGAATTCGGCGCGGTGCAGCGCGCCCCATTTCCAGGCAGCGGGATCGGGGCCGAGCTTGGCGCTCAGTTCCTGCATCGCGGTGGGCAGGGTCTTGAGCAGCAGCGCGTCGCGCTGCTCGTTCGTGACCCAGCCGAACGGGTTCTCCAGCAGCAGCACCATGCGCGTGTTGTCGCCAGGCGCGGCCAGCGCTGCGCCTGCATCGCCCGCGCCGGCCTTGAGCACGGCGGTGCGCAACGGCTTGCTGCTCCACACCTCGTAGAGCGCGGCGGCGGCGCTGTCGCGGTCCATGGTGCCGTCCCAGCCTTGCAGCATGCGCAGCGCGGTCGCGGTCTGGGCGTCGTCGCTGCGCAGGCCGGCGAGCAGCTTCAGCAGCCGCTGCGCGGGCGTGGCGACGATGTCGTTCTGCATGCGCTCCGAATCCTCGACGGAGAAGCGCGAACCCGCCGCCACCTTGGCCGCGAACAGCTCCTTGAGCCGACGAGCGCGTGCCGCGTCGCTCCACTCGTAGCCCACGCCTTTCTTCGCCGCGGGATGGTCGGGCGGAATGTTGTTCTCGTTGGCCGTCACAACATAGCCGCGTGCCGGGTTGAACTCCGAGGGCAGCTCGTCGCCGTTGCGGAAGCCCGACCACTCGTAGCGGCCATCGCCCGGCACAGGCATCAGCCCGTCCCAGTTGGGGCGTATGGGCGTGAGGCCGCCCGGAATCCAGCCGACGTTACCGCTGGTGTCGGCATAGACCTGGTTCTCGCCCGGCGCGCCCCAGCGGTTCATGGCGGCGCGGAACTGGTCCCAGTTGCGCGCGCGCATGTAGTCCATCGAGCCGAAGTACGGAGCCATACCGGGCTCCAGCCAGGCCGCGCGCAGTGCGAATGCACGCTGCCTGCCGGGCTCGGACAGCAGCACCGGCCCGTGGCGCGTGAATGTGTTGACGACCTCGCGCGGTGTGCCCTCGCCCTTCACCGCGATGCGCTCGGTGACGCGCACCATCGGCTCCCAGCGGCCCTGGTAGCGGTACTCGTTGGGGTTGCGCGGGTTGAGCTGGTACACGTACAGGTCTTCCTGGTCCATGTAGAAGCGCGTGAGGCCGAAGGCGATGGTGCCGTTGTGGCCGATCGAAAGGCCCGGCAGGAAGGGCTCGCCCGCGCCGATCACGTCCATGCCCGGCGCGCTCAGGTGCGCCATGTAGCGCAGGCTCGGTGCGCCGTGCGCGCGGTGCGGGTCGTTGGCGAGGATGGGCCTGCCGGTGGAAGTGAGCTTCGGCGAGATCACCCAGTTGTTGCTGCCGTAGCCGGCTGTGGGGTCGCCCTGCGATGCCTGCTGTTCGGCAGGCTCGCCGCCGTCGGGCCGCAGGCTCGCGGCGGTCACCGCCAGCCGCGTGTTGGTCTTGCTGAACTGCGGCGCCTCGGTCGCACGCATGTAGGCCGCGCGCAGTTCGGCCGCCGGAATGGTGCACGGGTCCAGCCCCTGCGGCACGCGCGGATTGACCGGCGGATCGAGTTCGCGGCGCAGCCAGTCGGCCTTGATGCCGGGGCCGCCCGCGCAGAAGGCGCGTGCCCGGTCGATCTCGGAAGTGAAGTTGAGCGTGAGGCCGTGGTGGCGGATGCGAACCACGTCTTCCGGCGACCACGTGGCCGGCTGGTAGCCCAGCAACGCGAACTCCGGCGGCAGGAGCGACGGCTGCGCGCGCACCTGCGCCACGTACGCATTCACGCCGGCCGTGAAGGCTTCGGCCACGCGCTTGGCGTCTGAGCCGTAGGCCAGCCATTCGCGGTACATGTCGCCCCGATAGAGCACGGCGCGCGCGGCGCGGTCGTTCTCGACCCACGCGGGGCCGAAGTCCTTCGCCATCTCGCCGAGGCCGCGCTTGCGCCAGAGGTCCATCTGCCAGAGGCGGTCGCGCGCGGCGATGAAGCCCTGCGCCACGAAGGCGTCGTAGAGCGTGCCCGCGTAAAGATGCGGCACGCCCCAGCGGTCCACCAGCACCTCGGCCGGCTTCTCGAGGCCTGGTACGGCGAAGGATGAGGAAGGACGCGCCGTCGTCTGCGAATCCGGAGGACCGGAAGCGCAGCCCGCGAGCATCAGAGTGGTGAGGGATGCAAGCGCAACCGCGCGAAAGGAATGCCTTTGACCTACCGAGCGCCGCGATGCCGGGCGCAGGTTTCTTCTTTTCATGGGCCTCGTCTCCTGCCTTGTGTTGTTCGTAGAGGGGTGGCAACGAACAGTATCCCGATTTGCGCGCCTCGTGGGCGTTACAAGGCGCGACTTGTAGACTGGCACACCATGCAGCAAGCCCCTTCTTCCTTCTCTCTTTCGCGCCGAGGCCTGCTGCTGGCCGCGCTCGCATCGGGGCCGCTGGCCGCATGGGCACTGCCCGAACGCCGCCTGGAGTTCCCGCGCGACTTCGGCAGCCACCCCGACCTGCACACCGAGTGGTGGTACATCACCGGCCATGCGAAGACGCCGGCGGGGCGCGAGTTCGGTTTCCAGGTTACCTTCTTTCGCTCGCGCGTCGAGGCCGCGATGGGCATGCGCTCGGCCTTTGCAGCGAAGCACCTTGTGTTCGCACACGCGGCCGTCACCGACCTCGAAGGCCGCGTGCTCTCGCACGACCAGCGCATCGCGCGCGCGGGCTTCGGCGTGGCCGAGGCCTCGGCAAGCGACACCGACGTGCGCATCCGCGACTGGTCGCTGGTACGCGAGAACGGCATCTATGTCGCGCGCATTCCGGCCGGCGAATTCGCGCTCGACCTCCGCTTCACGCCCACGCAGCCGGTGCTGCTGCAAGGCAACGCCGGACTCTCCCGCAAGGGCCCGGAGGAATCGCAGGCGAGCTACTACTACAGCGAACCCCAGCTCAAGGCGCAGGGCAAGCTCACGCTCAAGGGCCAGGCCTTCGACATCGGGGGCACCGCCTGGCTGGACCACGAATGGAGCGAGGCACTGATGCACCCCGAGGCCGTGGGCTGGGACTGGATCGGCATGAACCTCGACGACGGCAGCGCCCTCACCGCCTTCCACCTGCGGCGCAGCGACGGCAGCGCGCTGTGGGCCGGTGGCTCGTACCGGCAGCGTGATGGCGCCGCGCGCATCTTCAGGAACGACGAAGTCCGCTTCGAGAGCCTCAAGACCTGGGACAGCCCTCGCACCCGGGCGAAGTACCCCACGCAATGGCGCGTACAGACGCCCGCCGGCAGCTTCGAAGTGCGGGCCCTGCTCGACGACCAGGAACTGGACAGCCGTGGCTCCACGGGCGGCGTGTACTGGGAAGGCGTGAGCGACCTGCTCGACGCCAAGGGCCGGCGCATCGGGCGCGGCTACCTCGAAATGACTGGCTATGCCTCGCCGCTGAAGCTGTAACTGTTGTAGCGGCGCACAAGAACTGACAACCGAACGACTCCCGGGTGCGTTGGGAAAATTTCCCAGATTCATTCCAAAGCAGAGGAGCCCCACCATGAAAACCCGAATCGCAATGCTGGCCGCGGCCGGCGCGCTCTCCATCCTCGCGAGCCCGCTGGCCGCCAACGCGCAGGTCTCGGTCAACATCAATGTTCCCGGCCTGGTGATGACGGCCCCGCCTCCGCCGCGCTACGAGCCCCTGCCGCCGCCGCGCGGCGGCTTCGTCTGGGTGCCGGGCCGCTGGGTCTGGGACGGCCGTGCCTACGGATGGCGCCCGGGCGGCTGGCAGCCCGAGCGCGCGGGCTATGTCTATGCCCCGGGCCGCTGGATCGAGGACCGCGGCGGCTGGCGCTGGACCGACGGCGACTGGCGCCGCGAGGCCCGCCGCGAAGCGCGCCGTGAACGCGAATGGGAGGAAGACCGCCGCCATGACCGCTACGAACGCGATCACCGGCACGGCCATGACCGCGGCGATTTCTGCCCGCCCGGCCAGGCCAAGAAGGGCAACTGCTGAGGCGCAGGCCCACAGCGCCCTCAACAAAAAAGGGAGCCGGAAGGCTCCCTTTGTTCTTTCTTGCTTGTCCGCGTCCTTACTTCGCCCGCCGCCGATCGAGGAAGGCAATGATCTCGCCCATGATCCCCTTGCGGAAGGCCAGCACGCAGATCACGAAGATCAGGCCCGTGACCATGGTCACCGACTCGCCCAGCGTATTGAACCAGTCCACGGTGGTGATGCGTGCGAGGAAGCTGCCGAGTTCGCCGATCTTGTTCTCCAGCAGCACCACCACGGCCGAGCCCACCAGCGGGCCCGAGAGCGTGCCGAGGCCGCCCACCAGCGTCATCAGGATGACCTGGCCCGAGGCGGTCCAGTGCACGTCGGACAGCGTGGCGAAGCCCAGCACCAGCGTCTTGAGCGAACCGGCCAGGCCCGACAGCGCCGCCGAGATCACGAAGGCCAGCAGCTTGAAGCGGCTCACGTCGTAGCCCAGCGAGAGTGCGCGCGGCTCGTTCTCCTTGATGCCCTTGAGCACCTGCCCGAACGGCGAATGGATGGTGCGCACGATCAGCAGGAAGGCCGCGACCACGATGACCAGCGCCACGTAGTACATGGTGAGGTCGTTCGACAGGTCGATCACGCCGAACAGCTTGCCGCGCGGCACGCCCTGCAGGCCGTCCTCGCCGCCGGTGAACTTGGCCTGCAGCGCGACGAAGAACATCATCTGCGCGAGCGCCAGCGTGATCATCGCGAAGTAGATGCCCTGGCGGCGGATGGCCAGCACGCCGAAGACCCAGCCGAGAAAGGCACCGGTGAGCGTGCCCGCGACCAGCCCGAGCTCGGGCGTGAGCCCCCAGACCTTGATCGCATGGCCCGCCACATAGGCCGAGCCGCCGAGGAAGGCCGCGTGGCCAAAGGACAGCAGCCCCGTGAAGCCAAGCAGCAGGTTGAAGGCAGCCGCGAAGAGCGCGAAGCACATGAGCTTCATCACGAACACCGGATAGGCGCCGAAGAACGGAGCCAGCACCAGTGCGAGCAGCAGCAGCGCGTAGACGACGGTGGAAATTTTCTTTGTGTTCATGCCGCTCGCCTCTTCACTTCTCTTTGCCGAACAGGCCGGCGGGGCGGATGAGCAGCACGATGACCATGATCACGAACACAACCGTCGAAGACGCTTCCGGATAGAAAACCTTGGTGAGCCCCTCGATCACGCCCAGCCCGAGGCCGGTGAGGATGGCACCCATGATCGAGCCCATGCCGCCGATCACGACCACGGCGAACACCACGATGATGAGGTTCTGCCCCATCAGCGGAGAAACCTGGATGACCGGCGCGGCGAGTACGCCGGCAAAGGCCGCCAGCCCGGCGCCGAAGGCGTAGGTCAACGTGATCATCAGCGGCACGTTGACGCCGAAGGCCTCCACCAGGCGCGGGTTCTCGGTGCCGGCGCGCAGGTAGGCGCCGATGCGCGTCTTCTCGATCACGTACCAGGTGGCGAAGCACACCACCAGCGATGCCACCACCACCCACGCGCGGTAGTTGGGCAGCACCATGAAGCCGAGGTCGGTGGCGCTCGACAGCGCGTCGGGCGCGTCGTAGGGCAGCCCCGAGACGCCGTAGACCGAGCGGAACACGCCCTCGATCAGCAGCGTGAGGCCCAGCGTGAGCAGCAGGCCGTAGAGGTGGTCGAGCTTGTAGATCCAGCGCAGCAGCAGCCGCTCGATGAGCACGCCGAAGATGCCGATGACGACGGGCGCCGCGATCAGCATCACCCAGTAGTTGATGCCGAAATACTCCATGGCCATCCACGTCAGGACGGCACCGAGCATGAACAGTGCGCCGTGCGCGAAGTTGATGACGTTGAGCAGGCCGAAGATCACCGCCAGCCCGAGGCTCAGGATGGCGTAGAAAGAGCCGTTGACCAGCCCCAGCAGGAGCTGGCTCAGCAAGGCGGGAAGGGAAATGTTCATAAGCTTTCAACGAACGCGGGCGCCACGGCGGCGCCCGCGGGAGATCACTTCCAGAGGGCGCATTTGCTCTCGGCCTTCGTCGTGAAGACCTCTTCGCCCTTCAGCTTCTGGACCACCTTGTAGTAGTCCCACGGCTGCTTCGACTCGGCCAGCGACTTCACCTGCACCAGGTACATGTCGTGCACGAAACGGCCGTCCTCGCGCACGTAGCCCTTGGCGTAGAAGTCGTCGATCGGCGTCTTCTTGATCTGCGCCATCACCGTGTCGGCATCGGTGCTCTTGGCGGCCTGCACGGCCTTCAGGTAGGTCATGGTGGCCGAGTAGTCGGCGGCCTGGATGTCGGTGGGCATGCGCTTGGTCTTCTCGAAGAACTTCTTGCCGAAGGCGCGCGTCTTGTCGTCGAGGTTCCAGTCCCAGCTGGTGGTCAGCAGCAGGCCCTCGGTATTCTTCAGGCCCAGGCTGTGCACGTCGGTCACGAACACCAGCAGGCCGACCATCTTCATGGTCTTGGAGATGCCGAATTCACGCGCCGCCTTGATCGCGTTCTGCGTGTCGCCGCCGGCATTGGCGAGCGCCAGCACCTGGGCCTTGGAGTTCTGCGCCTGCAGCAGGAACGAGGAGAAATCCGAAGTGTTGAGCGGATGCTTCACGCTGCCGAGCACGGTGCCGCCCTTTTCCTTCACGACCTTGGTCGCGTCGGCTTCGAGGGCCTGCCCGAAGGCGTAGTCGGCCGTCAGGAAGTACCAGCTCTTGTCGCCGCGCGCGATGACGGCGCTGCCCGTGCCCTTGGCCAGCGCCACGGTGTCGTAGGCGTAGTGCACGGTGTAGGGGCTGCACTGCTCGTTGGTGAGCGCCGAGCTGCCCGCGCCGTTCACCATGAACACGCGCTTCTTCTCCTGCGCCACCTTGGCCATGGCCAGGCCGGTGCCCGAGCTGGTGCCGCCGAACAGCATCGTCAGGCCCTGAGTGTCGATCCACTCGCGCGCCTTGGAGGCTGCGATGTCGGCCTTGTTCTGGTGGTCGGCCTGCAGCAGCTCGATGGGCATGCCGTTGACCTTGCCGCCGAAGTCGTCGATGGCCATCTGGATCGCCAGCGCCCCGTTCTTGCCCTCCACGTCAGCGTAGAGGCTCGACATGTCGGTGATGAAGCCGATCTTGACCTTGTCCTGGGCCTGAGCGGCGCCCATCGCCAAGAGGCAGGTGGCGGCAAGGCAGGCGGAGGCGATGAGCGTGCGTTTCATGGCTTGATCCTCTTGGTTGACAGACTTCGGTGGAGTGAGAAAGAGAAGGTGCTGGCGCGGCTTGTGTCAGCCGTTCACTTCCAGAGCGCGCACTTCGTCTCGGCCTTGGTCGTGAAGACTTGGTCGCCCGGCAGCGTCTTCAGCACCTTCAGGTAGTCCCAGGGCTTCTTCGATTCGGCGGGCGACTTCACCTCGACCAGGTACATGTCGTGGATGAAGCTGCCGTCGGCGCGGATCTGGCCCTTGCCGTAGAAGTCGTCGATCTTCATGCTCTTGAGCTGCGCCATCACCTTGTCGGAGTCGGTGGTCTTGGCGGCGGCCACGGCCTTCAGGTAGGTCATGGTGGCCGAGTAGTCGGCGGCCTGCACGTCGGTGGGCATGCGCTTGGTCTTCTCGAAGAAGCGGTTGGCGAACTTGCGCGACTCGTCGTTCAGGTCCCAGTACCAGCTGGTGGTGTGCAGCAGGCCCTCGGTGTTCTTAAGGCCCAGGCTGTGGATGTCGCTCAGGAAGACCAGCAGGCCGGCGGTCTTCATCGTCTTGTTGATGCCGAATTCCTTGGCGGCCTTGATCGAGTTGATGGTGTCGCCGCCCGCGTTGGCCAGGCCCAGGATCTGCGCCTTGGAGTTCTGCGCCTGCAGCAGGAACGAGGAGAAGTCCGATGCGTTCAGCGGATGGCGCACAGCGCCCACCACGGTGCCGCCCTTCTCCTTCACCACCTTGGTGGTGTCGGCTTCCAGCGCGTGGCCGAAGGCGTAGTCGGCCGTCAGGAAGAACCAGCTCTTGCCGCCGCGGTCGACCACCGCCGCGCCGGTGCCCTTGGCCAGCGCCACCGTGTCGTAGGCGTAGTGGATGGTGTAGGGGCTGCACTGCTCGTTGGTGAGCACCGAGCTGCCCGCGCCGTTGTTGAAGTACACGCGCTTCTTTTCTTCCGCCACCTTGGCGGTGGCCAGCGCCACGCCCGAGTTGGTGCCGCCGAAGACCATGGTCACGCCGGCGGTGTCGATCCATTCGCGGGCCTTGGAGGCAGCGATGTCGGCCTTGTTCTGGTGGTCTGCGGTCAGCAGCTCGATGGGCTGGCCCAGCGCCTTGCCGCCGAAGTCGTCGATGGCCATCTGGATGGCGGTGGCGCCGCCCTTGCCTTCGAGGTCGGCGTACAGGCTCGACAGGTCGGTGACGAAGCCGATCTTCACTTTTTCCTGCGCCTGCGCGGCGCCCGCGCTCATGGCGAGGATGCCGACGGCGGTAGCGATGAGGCCGAGTTTCTTGATCATGGCGTTTGTCTCCTGGAGAAATCTTTGTGGGACGGAAGAAAAGTCTTGTGGACGGATTCGGCTGTGTTCTTGCTCAGACGCCCAGCAGCTCGGTGAGCACGGGCATCTTGGCTTCGAGCTCGGCGGCGCCGAACTTCTCGACGATGCGACCGTGCTCCATCACGTAGAAGCGGTCGGCCAGCGGCGCGGCGAAGCGGAAGTTCTGCTCCACCATCACGATGGTGTAGCCCTTGGCGCGCAGCGTGGTGATCATGCGGGCCAGCGCCTGCACGATGACCGGCGCGAGGCCTTCGGAAATCTCGTCGAGCAGCAGCAGCTTGGCGCCGGTGCGCAGGATGCGCGCCACGGCCAGCATCTGCTGCTCGCCGCCCGACAGGCGCGTGCCCTGGCTGTGGCGGCGCTCGGCGAGGTTGGGGAACATGGCGTAGATCTCTTCGACCGACATGCCCTGCCCGGCGCCCTTGAGTTCGGGCGGCAGCATCAGGTTTTCCTCGCACGAGAGGCTGGCGAAGATGCCACGCTCCTCGGGGCAGTAGCCGATGCCCAGGTGCGCGATGCGGTGCGTGGGCATGCCGATGGTCTCGCGACCGTTGACCTCGATGCTGCCCTTGCGCGCGCCAGTGAGCCCCATGATGGCGCGCAGCGTGGTGGTGCGGCCCGCGCCGTTGCGGCCCAGCAGCGTGACGACTTCGCCGGGCTGCACGACCATGTCGACGCCGTGCAGCACATGCGATTCGCCGTACCAGGCTTGCAGGCCCTTGATCTGGAGTGCGGCGGTCATTGGGCCTCCTGCCGGGCCGCCCCAAAGGAGGCCCGCGCCCCCTCGGGGGGCAGCGAATACACGAAGTGAGAAGCGTGGGGGCTCATATCTCAGTGCGCCCCTTGCAGTTGGCCTTCGGTGGTGCCCATGTAGGCCTCCATGACCTGCGGGTTCTTCGAGACCACGGCATACGGGCCTTCGGCCAGCACGGCGCCGCGCTGGAGCACGGTGATGGTGTCGGCGATGGTCGAGACCACGCTCATGTTGTGCTCGACCATCAGGATGGTGCGTCCGGCCGACACGCGCTTGATGAGCTCGGCCACGCGGTGCACGTCTTCATGGCCCATGCCCTGCGTGGGCTCGTCGAGCAGCATGAGCTCGGGCTCCATCGCGAGCGTGGTCGCGATCTCGAGCGCGCGCTTGCGGCCGTAGGGCAGGTTCACGGTCTGTTCGTCGGCGAGCTCCTCGAGGCCGACTTCAGCCAGCAGCTCGCGGGCTCTGGCATCCAGCGGCTTGAGCGACTTCTCGCTCTTCCAGAAGTGGTACGAAGTGCCCAGCCTGCGCTGCAGGCCCAGGCGCACGTTCTCCAGCAGCGTGAGGTGCGGGAACACGGCCGAGATCTGGAACGAGCGGATGATGCCGCGGCGCGCGATCTGCGCGGGGCGCTCGCGCGTGATGTCCTGTCCGTTGAACAGGATCGTGCCGGTGGTGGGCTCGAGGAATTTCGTGAGCAGGTTGAAGCAGGTCGTCTTGCCCGCGCCGTTCGGGCCGATGAGCGCGTGGATGGAACCGCGCACCACGGACAGGTTGACCTTGCTGACCGCTGTGAACCCCTTGAATTCCTTGGTGAGCTGGCGTGTTTCGAGGATGACGTCGCTCATCTCGCGAGGTCGCCCGGGTTCGTGGAAAGAATGTGGGTCATGCGGTCCGTCTCAATGCGCCACCAGCGAGCGCGGACCGATTGTTCGTGGGTGCCTCCGGCTTGCATACTGGGGCAAATGCCTATGCTGCAGTGCAACCATTTCACGGTTCCGCCAGTCGCCTTGCCCACGACTGTCGTCTCGACGACAAAGGCGGCATCGAGGGCATGACGAAGGTCATGGCCTTGTTGCGCTTGCAGCGCCGACTTTCGTTCGGGAAAGCACAGCGCGCCGCGTCGGCGATGCGAACCTAAACTGCCGCGGACCCTACACACCAAGGCCCATGCACAGCCAGATGAACGAGCTGCCCACAGACTGGATGAACGACATTCCGCGCGCCGTCTCGCAGGCCCAGCGCGCGCTGCGCGCGAGCGTTCCCAACCTGCAATGGCGCTTCCTGCACGAAAGCGAATGGCTGCGCGACGAAGTGGCGCTGGTGCATGCCGAAGAAGCGGCCGGCGGCGCGGTGCCCGAGATCGGCTACGACGACATCGCGCAGGGCCGCGTGTCGCAGCGGCAGGTCGAGCGCATCCGCCGGCGCGGCTGCGTCGTGGTGCGGCGGGTGTTCGACCCCGCGCAGGTGCGGGAGTGGAACGAGGAAATCCGCCGCTACATCGAGGACAACGACTACCTCGAACGCGCGCGCTCCAGGGCCGGCCTCGACAAGTACTTCAGCGCCCTCGCCTCCGGCCGGCCGCAGATATTCGGGCTCTACTGGTCGCGCCCGCAGATGCAGGCGCGCCAGGCCGGGACCATGGACCGCACGCGCGCCTTTCTCAACAGGCTGTGGACCTTCGAGAAGAACGGCGTGCGCTTCTTCGACCCGGACCGGCAGGCGAACTACGCCGATCGCATCCGCCGCCGCGAGCCCGGCGACGCGACGCTGGGCCTGTCGCCGCACTCCGACGGCGGCTCGGTCGAGCGCTGGTGCGAGCCGAGCTTCCGCGGCGTGTATCGCCAGATCTTCGAGGGCGACCTGGCGCGCTTCGATCCCTTCGACGCCGAAGGCCGCACCGAGACCCGCGAGATCCCCTCCCCCGCCGTGTGCTCGGCCTTTCGCACCTTCCAGGGCTGGACCGCGCTCTCGCGCCAGGGGCCGGGCGACGGCACGCTGCGCCTGGTGCCGGTGGCGCGCACCACGCCATGGATGCTGCTGCGCGCCCTGATGCCCGACGTGCCCGAGGGCGACCTCTGCGGCGCGCAGCCCGGCCGCGCACTCGGCGCCACGCCCCAATGGCATGCGGCGCTGCGCGAGGGCCTCGTCTCGATACCGCCGATGGAGCCCGGCGACACCGTGTGGTGGCACCCGGACGTGATCCACGCGGTCGAAGACCAGCATCGCGGCAGCGAGCACAGCAGCGTCATCTACATCGCCGCCGCCCCCTGGTGCGACAAGAACCGCAACTTCATGGCACGACAGGCGCCCGCCTTCCTGTCGGGCCGCAGCAGCCCCGATTTCGCGCCCGAGGACTACGAGACAGACTTCGAAGGCCGCGCCACCATCGACGATCTCACGCCCCTGGGCCAGCGCCAGATGGGGCTGCGTCCATGGGACCAATGACAGAGCCTCACATGCCAGACTTTCGCTCCCCCGACTTCCTCATCGACCACATCCGGCACACGCTGGCCTTCTACGAGACGCGCAACCTCGACGCCACCGGCGGCTTCTTCCATTTCTTCAGGGACGACGGCACGGTGTACGACCGGCGCACGCGCCACCTGGTGAGCAGCACGCGCTTCGTGTTCAACCACGCGATGGCCTATCGCCGCTTCGGCACCCCCCCGGATCTCGCGGCCGCGCGGCACGGCCTCGCGTTCATCGAACGTGCCCACAGGCAGCAGGGTGGCGGCTATGCATGGCAGCTCGACTGGCACGAGCGGCGCGCCACCGTGCAGGACGACACCAACCGCTGCTACGGCCTCGACTTCGTGCTGCTCGCGCAGGCGCATGCGCTCATGGCCGGCATCGAGGAGGCATACCCGGGCCTGGAGCACACCTGGCGGCTGATGGAGGAGCATTTCTGGGAGCCGTCGCACCAGCTCTATGCCGACGAGGCCACGACGGACTGGCGCGTGGGCGCCTATCGCGGCCAGAACGCCAACATGCACGCCTGCGAGGCGCTGATGGCCGCCTTCGAGGCCACGCAGGAAGCGCACTACCTCGACCGCGCGCTGGCGGTGGCCGAGTCGGTCACCGGCCGGCTGGCCGCGCTGGCCGACGGGCTGGTGTGGGAGCACTACCGCGAGGACTGGTCGGTCGACTGGGACTTCAACCGCGGCAACAAGACCGACATCTTCAGGCCCTGGGGCTTCCAGACCGGCCACCTCACCGAATGGGCCAAGCTGCTGCTGCAGCTCGAAGGCCACCTCGCCACGCAAGACCGCAAGGCGGAATGGATCGTGCCGCGCGCGCGCCACTTCTTCGACACCGCCATGTTCCGCGGCTGGGACGTGGACAACGGCGGGCTGGTCTATGGCTTCGGCCCCGACGGCACGGTGTGCGACGGCGACAAGTATTTCTGGGTGCAGGCAGAGAGCTTCGCCGCGGCCGCCCTGCTGGCGGTGCGCACCGGCGAGACCGGCTACTGGGACTGGTACGACAGCATCTGGACCTACAGCTGGGCGCACTTCGTCGACCACCGCCACGGCGCCTGGTACCGCATCCTCACGCCGGAGAACCGCAGGATGAGCGACGAGAAGAGCCCGGCCGGCAAGAGCGACTACCACACGATGGGCGCCTGCTACGACGTGCTCAGGGCGCTGCGCAAGTAAACGGAAAAAGAAGAAACCCCCAGGCTCCTCGCGGAGGCTGGGGGTTGCGGTGCGATGAGATGAGGATCAGTGTGCGCCGGCGGCAGCGTCACCGCCTGCTCCACCTTTCTGGGGCCGTGCCAGCCACACCAGCGGAATCAGCAGCAGGAACAGGACCGCCGACGCATAGAAGATGTCGTTGGTCGCCAGCATGTAGGACTGCTGGTCGACAAGGCGGTTGATCTGCCCCATCACCTGGTCGGTGCTGAAGCCGTTGGCGTTGAGCCCGGCCATCGCGCTGGCGGCTGCGTTGTTGCCCTGGTTGACCGTTTCGGCCAGCTGGGCGTGGTGCAGCGTCGCGCGGTTGTCCCACAGCGTGGTCGTGATCGAAGTGCCCATCGCGCCCGCGGTGATCCGCAGGAAGTTCGACAGGCCCGACGCGGCCGGGATGCGGTCGGGCGTGAGGCCCGACAGCGTGATCGTCACCAGCGGGATGAAGAAGAACGCCATCGCGATGCCCTGGATGATCGTCGGGATGATGATCGTCACGAAGTCGGCCTGCGTGTTGAAGTTCGAGCGCATCCACAGCACCAGCGCGAACACCAGGAACGAGAAGGTCGCATAGCGGCGCGGGTCGATCTTGGCCACCGTGAGCCCCACAACCGGCGAGAAGAAGATGGCCAGCAGCCCCACGGGCGCCATGATCATCCCCGCCTGCGTGGCGGTGTAGCCCATCCACTGCTGCAGCCACAGCGGCAGCAGCACCACGTTGCCGAAGAAGAGACCGTAGGCCACCGCCGTCGCCACCGCGCCCGACCAGAAGTTGCGGCGCTTGAAGAGCGACAGGTCGACCACCGGGTGCTTGTCGGTCAGCTCCCAGACGAGGAAGAAGGCGAAGCCGACGACGGACACCACCGCCAGCGTGACGATCTGCGCCGAGTGGAACCAGTCGAGCTCCTTGCCCTTGTCGAGCATGAGCTGCAGCGAGCCCACCCACAGCACCAGCAGCGCAAGGCCGACGGCGTCGATGGGCACCTTGTGCGTGACGCTCTCGCGCTTGTGGTACAGCGCCCAGGTGATGGCGGCGGCGACGATGCCCACCGGGATGTTGATGTAGAAGATCCACGGCCACGAGATGTTGTCGGTGATCCAGCCGCCAAGCAGCGGCCCCATCACCGGCGCGACCAGCGTGGTCATCGACCACATCGCCATCGCGAGGCCCGCCTTGGCGCGCGGATAGCTCGACAGCAGCAGCGCCTGCGACAGCGGGATCATCGGCCCCGCGACGAAGCCCTGCAGCGCGCGGAAGGCGATGAGCGTCGTCATGTTCGGCGCGAGGCCGCACAGCAGCGAGCTGATCATGAACAGGATCACGCTGGCCATGAACAGGCGCACCTGGCCGAAGCGCTGCGTCATGAAGCCCGTGAGCGGCACCGCGATGGCGTTGGCCACCGCGAAGCTGGTGATGACCCAGGTGCCCTGCGTGGTGCTCACGCCCAGGTCACCCGAGATGGCGGGCAGCGACACGTTCGCGATCGACGAATCGAGCACGTTCATGAAGGTTGCCGCAGAAAGCGCGACCGTGCCCCAGACGCGGGCTGCGCCCTCGAGCGGTGGATGCGCAACGTATGCAGGAGCAGCGGTGGCCATGGGGCGGGCTGTTTACCTGGACGGAAGAAGAGTCCGGACGAACGCTGGCGCGATCAGCCCGGCTGGCCCTGCACTGCCACCGACGTGTTGCCGGCGGGCGCCTTGGCGGGCGCCGCGGCCGTGGCCGGTGCGCCGCCCTTGCCGAGGTTGGCCGCGACGATGCGCTCCACTTCGGCGTCGGCGCCGCGGTCGAGCTGGCTGTAGACCGTCGTCTGCGCCAGAGCGCTGGCGCGCGGCGCGTCGGCGAGCATCTTGCCGCCCTTCTGCGAGATGTCGACCTCGGCGTCCATCGACAGGCCGATGCGCAGCGGGTTGGCCTTGAGCTGCTCGGGGTCGAGCGCGATGCGAACCGGCACGCGCTGCACCACCTTGATCCAGTTGCCGGTGGCGTTCTGCGCGGGCAGCAGCGCGAAGGCGCTGCCGGTGCCCACGCCCAGGCCGGCGACCTTGCCGGTGTACTCGACCTTCTTGCCGTACACGTCGGCGGTGAGCTTCACGGGCTGGTCGATGCGGATGTTGCGCAGCTGCACTTCCTTGAAGTTGGCGTCGACCCACAGCTGGTTGAGCGGCACGATCGACATCATCGGCGTGCCGGCGGCGACGCGCTGGCCCAGCTGCACGGTGCGCTTGGCGACGTAGCCGTCGACCGGCGCCGGCATGGCGACGCGCTGCGTGGCGAGGTAGGCCTCGCGCACCTTGGCGGCGGCGGCCAGCACGCTCGGGTGCTGGGCCACGCTGGTGCCTTCGGTCAGCGACTGGTTGCTGACCAGCGCTTCCTTCGCGGCGACGACGCCGGCCTGCGCGGCGGCGAGCTGGCTCTTGGCGGTGTCGAGCTGCGTCTCGGCGTGGTTGAGTTCTTCCTTCGACACGGCGCCGTTGCCCGACAGCGCGCGGCGGCGCTGAAGGTCGTCCTGGGCCTTGGCGATGTCGCTCTGCGCCTTGACGATGTCGGCCTGGCGCAGCGTGATCTGCGCGGCCAACGAGCCGTTGTTGGCATACAGCGTGCGCACCTGGCGCACCGCTTGCGCGAGCGCGGCCTCGGCCTGCTCGAGCGACACCTTGGCGTCGGCCGGGTCGAGTTGCACCAGCGGCTGGCCGGCCTTCACGAAGTCGGTGTCGTCGGCGTTGATGGCCATCACGGTGCCGCCGATCTGCGGCGTGATCTGGATGACGTTGCCCGAGACGTAGGCGTTGTCGGTGTCCTCGTAGTGGCTGGCGACCAGCCATTCGTAGAGGCCCCAGCCGCCGCCGGCGACGATCACCACCGCGGCGAGCGCGGTGAGTGCGCGGCGGCGCTTGCCGTTGCCGGCGGGCGCCTCGGGGGCTGCGGAAGCTGCTGCTGCAGCGGGCGTCGGAGTGTTGTTGTCGCTCATGATGATGAAGTTCTTTCCGAAGACGAAGGGGTCGGGCCGGGCTGTACCTGGGCTGTGCCGGTCAGTTCAGCGGGGCCGAGGGAGCCGATGCGGTGGCGGTGGCCGGGGGCTGCCAGCCGCCGCCGAGTGCGCGCGCCAGGCCCACCTGGGTGTCGAGCGCGCGGGCGGCGAGGTCCACCGCGAGCCGGCGCTGCGCCAGCACGGAGGTTTCGGCCGTCAGCACGTTGAGGTAGTTGCCGAGGCCCGCGCGGTAGCGCTGCACGGCGATGTCGTAGGCGCCTTCCGAGGCGGTCTGCGCGGCACGCTGTTCGGCCTGCTGGCGTGCGATCGACTGAGCGCTCGTGACCTGGTCGGCCGCGTCGCGCACCGCGTCGATCACGGTGGCGTTGTAGCTCTCGATGGCCACGTCGAGGTCGGCCGACTTGCCGCGCAGGTTGGCGCGCAGCTTGCCGCCCTCGAAGATCGGCAGGCTGATGGCCGGGCCCACGCCCCACTGCTCGCTGCCCGACTTCAGCAGCTTGCCGAAGCCCAGGCTCTGGAAGCCGACGAAGGCCGTGAGGTTCACGTTGGGATAGAAGAGCGTCTTCGCGTTGGCCACGTCGCTGGTGGCGGCCTCGACGCGCCAGCGCGCGGCGGCGATGTCGGCGCGGCGGCCGAGCAGGTCGGCCGGGATGTTCGCCTGCAGCGCCATCGGCTTCACGCCGGCCAGCACCGGCGGCTTGAGCGACGCGGTGACGTTGGGCTGGCCCACGAGCGCGTCGAGCGCGTGCTGCTGCAGCGCGATCTGCTCGTTGAGCGCTTCGATCTGCTGGCGCGCCTCGGGCAGGCCGCCTTCGCTCTGGCGCAGTTCGAGGCGGGTGTCGAGGCCGGCCGAAACGCGGTCGCGCACCAGCTTCAGCGTTTCGTCGCGCTGGGCGAGCGTGCGCTGGGCGACGGTGAGCTGGTCGTTCAGGCGGGCCCACTGGAAGTAGCTGCGGGTCACGTTGCTCGCGAGCAGCACGCGGGCCGCGTCGGCATCGGCCGCGGCGGCGTTGGCAGCGCCGATGGCGGTGTCGAGCGCGGTGCGGTTCTTGCCGAAGAAGTCGAGCTCCCAGCTCGCGCCCAGCTGCAGCAGGCCGATGTTCTGCGTGGAGCCGCCCAGCGGCGCCGGGTAGATGTAGTTGGTGTTGAACTTCTGGCGATTCAGGTCGAGCTCGCCCTTGACCTGCGGCTTGAGCGCCGCGCCGGCGATGTCGGCCGACGCCTGCGCGCGCACGAGGCGGGCCTGCGCGACCTGCAGGTTGGGGTTGCCGGCCACGGCCTGGTCGACGAGCGAATTGAGCTGCGAATCGCCGAAGGCGAGCCACCACTGGCTGTCGAGACGGGACACCGGCACCGCCGCGCTGTCGGGCGCGATGCCCAGCGAGGTGGCGTCGCGCAGCCTGGCCTGCGAGCCGATGCCGGCCATGTCGGCGCAGCCGGCAAGCGCGACCAGCAGCAGCGCGGCAGCAACGACGGGAGTGCGGCGCATGGCGCGCGCGGCGAGGGAATCAGTCATTTTTATCTCCACGGGCCGCGAGGGCCTGGGCGTTGTCGAGGATGCGGCGCAGGTAACCCTTGAGCTGCTCCCACTCCTCGGTGGTGAAACCTGCGAGGTGCTCGTTCTGCACCCTGCTGAGCACGTGCGGCACTTCCTTGGCGGCCGCGCGGCCCTCGTCCGTGAGCTCGATGTTGACCACGCGGCGGTCTTCGAGCGAGCGCACCCGGCGGCACAGGCCCTTGGCCTCGAGGCGATCGAGCAGGCGCGTCATGGCGCCGGTGTCGAGCTCGCAGGCTCGGGCCAGTTCGGCCACCGTGGTGGCCGCGCCGACGTGCAGCTTGTAGAGGGGCACCCATTGCGGATAGGTGGGGCTGCCCGGCTCGCACATGCGGGTTTCGACCGACTGGCCGACCGCCGTGACGATGCGGCGCATGAGGTAGCCGATGCTGTCCTCGGCGCGATAGGTTTCCGGGCTGTAGAAGGCGACGGGCGCACGACGCTCCTCGCCGGCGGGGACCGACGGGTCTTGAGGGGTGTTGGCATCGCTCATGGGACGAATATTAGTTGCCTCGGCAATTATTGTCAAGGCTACCTTTGTAGAGGCAAGGGATCGGTAGAATCGGCGCATGGCTTCCACCCCACCGTCTTCCATGGCCAAGGGCTCGCCCCGATCGCTATCGGGCCTGAGCCCTTTTCTTCGCCCGTACCGCGTGCAGATCGTGCTGGCGGGCGTCTTCCTGGTGATGGCGGCGGTCACCACGCTGGCTTTTCCTATCGCCTTGCGCAGCCTGATTGACAACGGCCTCATCAGCTCCGACAAGGGCGCCCAGACCATGGCGCTGCGCGAGCACTTCGGCGCCCTCTTCGCCGTGGCCGTGGCGCTGGGCGTGTTCTCGGCGGCGCGTTTCTATACGGTGAGCTGGCTGGGCGAGCGCGTGACGGCCGACATCCGCAACGCCGTCTACGGCCACGTGCTCAGGCAGAGCCCCGCTTTCTTCGAGACCACGCAGACCGGCGAGGTGCTGTCGCGCCTGACGGCCGACACCACGCTGGTGCAGACGGTCGTCGGCTCCTCGCTGAGCATGGGCCTGCGCAACGCGGTGATGGGCGTGGGCGCCCTGGCGGTGCTGATCTGGACAAACCCCTACGTCATGGTGCAGGTGCTGGGCATCCTCGTGCTGGTGGTGCTGCCGAGCATGGTGTTCGGGCGCCGTGTGCGAAAGCTCTCTCGCGCCAGCCAGGACCGCGTGGCCGACTCGAGTGCCATCGCAGCCGAAGTGCTGAACGCCATTCCGGTCGTGCAGAGCTACACCGCCGAAGGCCGCGAGGCCGACCGTTTCAGCGGTTCGACCGAAAACGCCTTCCGCACCGCCGTGCGCCGGACCAGGGCGCGGTCGGTGCTGGTGGCCTTCATCATCATCGCGACCTCGGCGGCGTTGCTGTGGGGCCTCTACCAGGGCACGCAGGCCGTGCTGCGCGGCGACATCACCGCCGGCCACCTGGGCCAGACCGTCGTCTACGTGGCCATCCTCGCCAGCGCGACCGCCGTGCTCGGCGAGGTATACGGCGACCTGCTGCGCGCGGCCGGTGCGACCGAACGGCTGATGGAACTGCTGCATGCGCCCGCCGCCATCGTTTCACCCGCGAACCCGGCGGTTGCGCCCGTTCCCGTCGCGGGCAGCGCAATCAGCTTCGACGCCGTGACCTTCCACTACCCTTCCCGCCCCGGCACGCCGGCATTGCGCGACTTCAGCCTGGACATCGCACCGGGCGAAACCGTGGCGCTGGTGGGATCGAGCGGCGCCGGCAAGAGCACCGTGTTCCAGCTGCTGCTGCGCTACTACGACCCGCAATCGGGCCGCCTGCTGCTCGACGGCGCGCCGCTGGCCTCGCTCGCCCTGCCCGAACTGCGCAACCGCATCGGCCTCGTCCCGCAGGACGCGGTGATCTTCTCGGCAAGCGCCTTCGAGAACATCCGCTACGGCCGCCCCGAGGCGACCCCGGAGGAAGTGGAGGCCGCCGCCCGCGCCGCCTTCGCCCACGACTTCCTGCAGGCCCTGCCCGAGGGCTACGACACCTTCCTCGGCGAGCGCGGCGTGCGGCTTTCGGGCGGACAGCGCCAGCGCATCGCGATCGCGCGCGCGATCCTGAAGAACCCGCCGCTGCTGCTGCTCGACGAAGCCACGAGCGCGCTCGATGCGGAAAGCGAACGCATGGTGCAGGCGGCGCTGGAATCGGCGATGGAGAACCGGACCACGCTGGTGATCGCGCACCGCCTGGCCACGGTGCAGAAGGCCGACCGCATCATCGTGCTGGACCACGGCGGGATCGTCGAACAGGGAACGCACGCGGCGCTGGTTGCACAGGGCGGTGTGTATGCGCGGCTGGCCGCGCTGCAGTTCACGGCCTGAGCGGGCCGACTGCGCTTCCAGCTACTGCAGGGTTTCCTTTAGCGCCGCCGGAATCGGCAGCGCCATGACCGGAATACCTTCATCGAGCAGCGCTTCGGTCTGCTCGGGGGTAGCCTGCCCGCGGATGCCGCGTTCGCGAGTCTCGCCGTAGTGCATCTTCCGGGCCTCGTCGGCAAAGCGCTCGCCGACGTCCTCGGTCTTTGCCAGCACTTCGCGCACGGCGCGTATCCAGCGGGCTTCCGGCGAAGTATCGGCGGGAACATTGGCTGCTGCTGCCGCGGGTGCAGGCGCTGCGGCCTCCTGCGGCGCCTTGGCATTGCCCAGGTTGAGGCGCGGCGCGCTCAGCAGCTTGACGATGGCGGTGTCGCCGCAAACCGGGCATTCGACCAGGCCTGAAGCCAATTGGGTCTCGAAGTCCTCGCTCGAGGCGAACCAGCCTTCGAAGCCGTGGCCGTGGGTGCAGCGGAGATCGAGAACCTTCATGGCGCGGATTATCCCGCGCTGCCTTGGGCGGGTGCGGCCTGCCAGTCCAGTGCCCATGCGCCCGAAAGGACGTTCTGCAGCCAGAGCGTGCAGGTCAGCGTCTTGGCATCGGTGACCTTACCTTCACGGCACCAGCCGGCCAGTTCGTCGGGGGTGGCTGTGAAAACGTCGAGGAACTCGCCGTGGTCGAGCTGCCGCTCGCCGAGCGAGAGTCCGCGCGCGAAGTAGATGTGGATGATCTCGGTGGAGTACGCCACCGCGAGGTGCATCGCACCCGCGTAGGCCCATTCGCGCGCGGTGTAGCCGGTCTCCTCGATCAGCTCGCGTCGGCCGCAGTCGAACGGATCCTCGCCCGCGTCGAGCTTGCCCGCGGGAAACTCGATCATCACGTAGCCTACCGGGTAACGGAACTGCCGCTCCAGCACGACGCGGCCGTCGTCCAGCAGCGGGATCACCACCACGGCGCCCGGATGCACCACGTACTCGCGCGTGGCGCTGTGGCCGTCGGGCAGGCGGATGGTGTCGCGGCGGGCCTTCAGGAACTTGCCGTTGAACAGCTCCTCGCGGCTCTGGAGCTCTTCCTTCAGGTGCGAATCGGCTGTGGAGGTGTCGGTCGGCTTGGTGGTCATGGTCGGTCGCTCGTCTTCTTCAGTGCCTGTGCTTCATCAGGTAGCGCCAGGTGAACCCCGGAAAGGCCAGCACGATGAACAGCGAGCCTGTCACCGCATAGAACTCCCAGCCCTGCGCGGCGATCTGCCCTGCCCTGCGCTCGAACAGCAGCCCGACGCCGCCGGCCAAAAAGTACAAGACCACCAGTTCGGCGAGACGCATCGCGAGCGACTTGGGAGCAGTCGCCAGCGGCACGACCCCGAACAGGCGGTCGTTGAAGAACGGCAGGTTGGCGGCCACGAGGGCCACCAGCAGAACGACCCAGACCGACGCGGTTTGCGACACCCGAGGTCGGCCGCGTCAGTGGGCCAGGGTTGCCACGATCGCGTCGTAGCACAGCGTCATCAGGCCGCCGGGCACGATGCCCAGGATCAGGATCAGCGCGCCGTTGATCGTGAGCACGGTGCGCACGTCGCGCGGTGCCGACACGGTGGTGGCCGTGACGGGCGCGTCGAAGTACATGACCTTGACCACGCGCAGGTAGTAGAAGGCGCCGATCAGCGACATCATCACCGCGAACACGGCCAGGCCGATATAGATGGCGTGGCCCGAGGCGATCAGCGCCTGCAGCACGGCCAGCTTCGCGTAGAAGCCGACCAGCGGCGGCAAGCCGGCCAGCGAGAACATCGCGATCGACATCACGCCGGCGTACAGCGGGCTGCGCTGGTTCAGGCCGGCCAGATCGGTGATCTCTTCGCTCTCGAAGCCTTCGCGCGCCAGCAGCAGGATGATGCCGAAGCTCGCCAGCGTGGTCAGCACGTAGGTCACGATGTAGAACATCGAGGCGCTGTAGGCGTACTGGGCGTTGTAGGTGCCCTGCTGGTCCGAGCCGGCGACCAGGCCGAGGAGCATGAAGCCCATCTGCGAGATCGTCGAATAGGCCAGCATGCGCTTCAGGTTGCTCTGCGCGATGGCGGCCAGGTTGCCGACCAGCAGCGAGGCAATGGCCAGCACCGCAAGCATCTGCTGCCAGTCGATGGCCAGCGGCTGCAGTGCGTCGACCAGCAGGCGAATGATGATGGCGAAGGCGGCCAGCTCGGGCGCCGCGCCGATCAGCAGCGTGATCGCCGTCGGAGCACCCTGGTAGACGTCGGGCACCCACATGTGGAACGGAGCAGCGCCCACCTTGAAGGCCAGGCCGGCGACGATGAACACCAGACCGAACACCAGCACCTGGTGGTTGACCTTGCCGCTGGCGATGGTCTTGAACACGTCGTTCACGTCGAGCGAACCGGTCGCGCCGTACATCATCGACAGGCCGTACAGCAGGAAGCCGCTGGCCATGGCGCCGAGCACGAAGTACTTCATGGCGGCTTCGCTGGCCACGGCGTTGTCGCGGCGCAGCGCCACCAGCGCGTAGCTCGACAGCGTGAGCAGTTCGAGGCCCAGGTAGATCAGCAGGAAGTTGCTGCCCGAGATCATCACGAACATGCCCAGCAGCGCGAACATGCTGACGGTGAACAGTTCGCCGCCGCGCAGCATCTCGCGGTCGGCAGCGTAGGGACGGCCGTAGACCAGCGTGACCATCAGGGCGACGGTGGCGAAGCACTTGAGCCAGTTGCCCATCGGGTCGCTGACGACCATGCCGCCGAAACCATAGATGGTCTTGGCTTCGGAAGCCTGCAGGCCCGACAGCACGGCGACCACGGCCAGCGTGAGCAGCGTGAGCACATAGGTGCGGGTACGGCGCGGGCTCGTGTCCGACAGGTCGACCAGCGCAATGATGCAGGCCATGACCAGCAACACGATTTCGGGGTAGATCGTGACCCAGCTGAGTTTGTCAATCATCTCGTTCTCTTCTTCAGCGTGGCATCAGGAGGGCAACTTGGAAATCGCCACGTGGCGCAGGAGCTCGGTCACGGAAGCGTCCATCGCGTCGGTGAACGGCTTCGGGAACAGGCCCATCCACAGCACGGCGATGGCCAGCAGTGCCAGCATCAGGAATTCGCGCGAATTGATGTCGCTGAGTTCCTTCACGTGGTCGTTGCCGACCGGTCCCAGATACACGCGCTTGTACATCCAGAGGGTATAGGCGGCGCCGAAGATCAGCGCGGTAGCGGCTCCGAGGCCGATCCAGAAATTGGCCTTCACCGCACCCAGGATCACCATCCACTCGCCCACGAAACCGGCGGTGCCCGGCAGGCCGCAGTTGGCCATGGCGAACAGCAGCGCGAACGCGGCGAACTTGGGCATGGTGTTCACGACGCCGCCGTAGTCGGCGATCTGGCGCGAGTGCACACGGTCGTACAGCACGCCGATGCCAAGGAACATGGCACCCGACACGAAGCCGTGGGCGATCATCTGAACGATGCCGCCGGACACGCCCAGCTCGTTGAAGATGAAGAAGCCGAGCGTCACGAAGCCCATGTGAGCGACCGACGAGTAAGCCACCAGCTTCTTCATGTCCTGTTGCACCAGTGCCACCAGGCCCACGTAGATCACGGCGATCAGCGACAGCGCGATCATGAGCCAGGCCCATTCGTGCGAAGCGTCGGGAGCGATGGGCATCGAGAAGCGCAGGAAGCCGTAGGCACCCAGCTTCAGCATGATCGCGGCCAGCACGGCGGAACCGCCGGTCGGCGCTTCGACGTGCACGTCGGGCAGCCAGGTGTGCACCGGCCACATCGGCACCTTCACCGCGAAGGCCGCGAAGAAGGCGAAGAACAGGAAGGTCTGCGCGGTCGAACCCAGCGGCAGCTTGTGCCACGACAGGATGTCGAAGCTGCCGCCCGACTTGTTGTACAGGTAGATCAGCGCCACCAGCATCAGCAGCGAGCCGAGCAAGGTGTAGAGGAAGAACTTGAATGCCGCGTAGATCTTGTTCGGACCGCCCCAGATGCCGATGATCAGGTACATCGGGATCAGCGTGGCTTCGAAGAACACGTAGAACAGCACGCCGTCGAGCGCGGCGAACACGCCGATCATGAAGCCCGACAGGATCAGGAACGCGCCCATGTACTGGTTCACGCGCTCGGTGATCACTTCCCAGGCCGAGATCACCACGATGACCGTGATGAACGACGTCAGCAGCACCAGCCAGAGCGACAGGCCGTCGATCCCGAGGTGGTAGTTGACGTTGAAGCGCGAGATCCAGCTCGTCTTCTCGACGAACTGCATCGCGGCGGTGCCGTTCTGGAAGCGCGTGAACAGCGGCACCGTGACCAGGAAGCTCACGATGGCACCGACGAGCGCGACCCAGCGCACGCCCTTGGCGTGCTCGTCACGGCCAAACGCCAGCAGCACGGCGCCGAATGCGATCGGCACCCAGATGGCAAGGCTCAACAAACCCATTTTTCTTTTTCTCCAGCGCTAGGCTCAGCGTTTGAACCAGACGAAGTACGTCATCAGGATGAAGATGCCGAGCAGCATCGCGAAGGCGTAGTGGTAGATGTAGCCCGACTGCATCCAGCGCACCACGCCGGAGATACGACCCACCACCTTCCAGGAACCATTCACCACGGCACCGTCGATCAGCGCCTGGTCGCCGCCCTTCCACAGGCCGGTGCCCAGGGCACGCGTGGCGCGGGCGATGACGTTTTCGTTGAACCAGTCCATGTAGTACTTGTTCTCGAGCAGGCGGTAGATCGGGCCGAAGGCGCGCTTGATTGCCGCCGGCAGCGCCGGGTTGATCATGTACATGTACCAGGACAGGACCACGCCGGCCAGCGCCAGCCAGAACGGAGCCGTCTGCAGGCCGTGGATGGCCATGGCCACCGGGCCATGGAAGGCCTCTTCCAGCTCCTTCATCGCGTGGTGCTTGGAAGCGTCCACGAAGATGGCGTTCTTGAAGAACTCGCCGAAGAGCATCGGCTCGATCGTCATGAAGCCGATCACGACCGACGGAATTGCCAGCAGCACCAGCGGCAGCCAGACGACCCAGGGCGACTCGTGCGGCTTGTGGTCATGGCCGTGACCATGATCGTCATGACCGTGGCCATGGTCGTCGTGGTGCGCGTCGGGGTTCTGGTCGTAGCGTTCCTTGCCGTGGAAGACCAGGAAGTACATGCGGAACGAGTAGAACGCCGTGATGAACACGCCGGCCAGAACCGCGTAGTACGCGAAGTTCGCGCCCCACAGGTGGCTTTCGTGCACAGCCTCGATGATGCTGTCCTTCGAGTAGAAGCCCGAGAAGAACGGCGTGCCGATCAGCGCGAGCGAACCCAGCAGCGAGGTGATCCAGGTGATCGGCATGTACTTGCGCACGCCGCCCATCCAGCGGATGTCCTGGTTGTGGTGCATGCCGATGATGACCGAGCCCGCGCCGAGGAACAGCAGCGCCTTGAAGAACGCGTGCGTCATCAGGTGGAACACCGCGACCGAGTAGGCCGAGGCGCCCAGCGCCACCGTCATGTAGCCGAGCTGCGAAAGCGTCGAATACGCGACCACGCGCTTGATGTCGTTCTGGATGATGCCCAGGAAGCCCATGAACAGCGCGGTGATGGCGCCGATCACGAGGATGAAGCTCAGGGCCGTGTCGCTCAGCTCGAACAGCGGCGACATGCGCGCCACCATGAAGATGCCGGCCGTCACCATGGTCGCCGCGTGGATCAGCGCCGAGATGGGGGTCGGGCCTTCCATCGAGTCGGGCAGCCACACGTGCAGCGGGAACTGGGCGCTCTTGCCCATCGCGCCGATGAACAGGCAGATGCAGATCACCGTGATGAGCATCCACTCGGTGCCCGGGAAGGTGATGCCGGCCAGCGTGCCCGCCTTGGCAAACGCCTCGGTGTAGTTCAGCGTGCCGGCGTAGGCGGCGATCAGGCCGATGCCGAGGATGAAGCCGAAGTCGCCCACGCGGTTGACCAGGAAGGCCTTCATGTTCGCGAAGATCGCGGTCGGCTTGTTGAACCAGAAGCCGATCAGCAGGTACGACACCAGACCCACCGCTTCCCAGCCGAAGAACAGCTGGAGCATGTTGTTGCTCATGACGAGCATCAGCATCGAGAAGGTGAACAGCGAGATGTACGCGAAGAAGCGGTTGTAGCCGTCGTCCTCTTCCATGTAGCCGATGGTGTAGATGTGGACCATCAGCGACACGAAGGTCACGACGCACATCATCATGGCGGTGAGGCCGTCGACCATGAAGCCGACTTCCATCTTCAGGCCGCCGACCACCATCCATTCGTAGAGGGTCTCGTTGAAGCGGGCGCCGTCGGCGATCACGCTCTTGAGCGTCATCGCCGAGATGATGAAGGCGACCAGCACGCCCAGGATGGTCAGCGAGTGCGTGACCTTGCGGCCGATGTGATTGCCGCCGAACTTCGTGCCGAACACGCCGGCGAGGGCTGCGCCGACCAGGGGTGCCAGCGGAACGGCCAGCAGTGTGGATGCGGAAAGGGTTGCGCTCATGTTGCTGTCAACCCTTGAGCGAGTTGAGTTCGTCGACGTTGATGTTCGACTTGTTGCGGAACAGCAGCACCAGCAGCGCCAGCCCGATGGCCGACTCGGCCGCGGCCACCGTCAGGATGAAGAACACGAAGATCTGGCCGTGCATGTCGCCCAGGAAGTGCGAGAACGCCACGAAGTTCATGTTGACCGCCAGCAGCATCAACTCGATGGCCATCAGCAGGACGATCAGGTTCTTGCGGTTCAGGAAGATGCCGATCACGGACAGCGCGAAGAGCATCGCGCCGAGCGAAAGAAAGTGTCCGAGCGTGAGCGTCATGCCTTGTTTTCCTTTGCAGCGTCCGCAGCTTCAACCACAGGCTCCGCGGCACGCGTTGCCGGCATCTGCACGATGCGCACGCGATCGCGCGCCTTCACGCGAACCTGGTCGGCCGGGTTGACGTACTTGCTGTCCTTGCGGGTGCGCAGCGTCAGTGCGATGGCGGCCACGATGGCCACGAGCAGGATGACCGCGGCGATTTCCAGCGGGTAGAGATATTCGGAGTAAAGCAGCTTGCCGAGTTCGAGCGTATTGGAAGTGTTGGCCGCTGCCGCGTTGGCCGCAGCGCGCGGCGCCTCGCCCAGGCGGAAGCCGCCCATGAGCACGGCCGCCATTTCGAGCGCGATCAGCGCACCCACGCCCGCCGCCAGCGGGAAGTGCTTCCAGAAGCCCTCCCGCAAGCTGTCGACGTTGATGTCCAGCATCATCACCACGAACAGGAACAGCACCATCACGGCGCCCACATACACGAGCACGAGCGAGATCGCGAGGAACTCGGCGCGCAGCAGCAGCCAGATGGCCGATGCCTGGAAGAAGGCCAGAACCAGGTACAGCGCGGCGTACACGGGGTTGCGGGCGGTGATGACGCGGAAGGCTGCGAACAGCAGCACCACGGCAAACAGATAGAACAGACCGGTCTTGACGTCCATTGGAATTCGAATTGGTACGGGTTTCGGGCTGAACCGGGTCAGCGGTACTTGGCGTCGGCCGCCTTGTTCGCTGCGATTTCCTTCTCGTAGCGGTCGCCCACGGCCAGCAGCATGTCCTTGGTGAAGTACAGGTCGCCGCGCTTTTCGCCGTGGTATTCGAAGATGTGCGTCTCCACGATCGAGTCGACCGGGCAGCTCTCTTCGCAGAAGCCGCAGAAGATGCACTTGGTCAGGTCGATGTCGTAGCGCGTCGTGCGGCGCGAGCCGTCGTCGCGCACATCCGATTCGATGGTGATGGCCAGCGCCGGGCAGACGGCTTCGCACAGCTTGCAGGCGATGCAGCGCTCTTCGCCGTTCTCATAGCGGCGCAGCGCGTGCAGGCCGCGGAAGCGCGGCGACAGCGGCGTCTTCTCTTCGGGGAACTGCACCGTGATCTTGCGGGCGAAGGCGTACTTGCCGGTGATGGCCAGGCCCTTGAACAGCTCGAACAGCATGAAGCTGCTCAGGAAGTCCTTGAGCGAGAAAGGCGCGGATGGTGTTGCGGTGTGAGCAGCAGACATGATGTTGGCGCTCCCTGTTATTTCCAAATGTTGAACGGCGTCTGCATCCAGCCACCGACCACGACCAGCCACACGAGCGTGACGGGAATGAAGATCTTCCAGCCCAGACGCATGATCTGGTCATAGCGGAAGCGCGGGAACGTCGAGCGCACCCACAGGAACATGGTGACCACGCAGAAGGTCTTGAGGCCCAGCCAGATCCAGCCCGGGATGAAGCTCAGGAACTCGAACGGAGGCAGCCACCCGCCGAGGAACAGCACCACGGTCAGGATCGACACCAGCCACATGTTGGCGTACTCGGCCAGGAAGAACATCGCGAAGCTCATGCCCGAGTACTCGATCATGTGGCCGGCCACGATTTCGGACTCGCCTTCCACCACGTCGAAGGGGTGGCGGTTGGTTTCGGCGAGGCCCGAGATGAAGTAGACGACGAAGATCGGCAGCAGCGGCAGCCAATTCCACGAAAGGAAGCCGACGCCCATGTTGGCGAACATGCCCTTGCCCTGAACGTTGACGATCTCGGTCATGTTCAGGCTGCCGGTGACCATCAGCACCACGACGAAGCAGAAGCCCATCGCGATTTCGTAGCTCACCATCTGTGCCGAGGCGCGCAGCGCGCCCAGGAAGGCGTACTTCGAGTTCGACGCCCAGCCGGCGATGATCACGCCGTACACCTCGAGCGAGGTGATGGCCATCACGAACAGCAGGCCGGCATTGATGTTGGCCAGCGCCACGTCGGGGCCGAAGGGAATCACGGCCCACGCGGCGAGCGCCGGCATGATGGTCATGATCGGGCCGAGCAGGAACAGGCCCTTGTTGGCGACCGTCGGAAGAATGATTTCCTTGGTCATCAGCTTGAGCGCGTCGGCGATCGGCTGGAGCAGGCCCAGCGGTCCGATGCGGTTCGGGCCGATGCGGATCTGCGTGAAGCCGATGGCCTTGCGTTCCCACAGCGTGAGGTACGCCACGGCCAGCATCAGCGGAATGACGACGACGATGATCTTGATCAGCGTCCAGACCACGGGCCAGACCACGCCAGTCCACCAGCCTGCGGCAACCAAGCCTTGGCCGAAGCCGTGAATGGTGTCGACGATCATGCCAGTGCCTCCTCGGCACGAGCCGTCACGTTCGATCCGGCCGATGCGTTGCGCGCGTCGGCGGTCAGCTGCAGCGACGGCGCGCGGCGCACGATCGAGTCGAGCTGGTAGATGCTCGCAACCACGGGCGCGGCAGCCGCACCGTTGGAAGCGACGGCAGCGGCGGCGGTCGCGTTGCTCAGTGCGTTGGCAGGCACGGCGCCCTTGTCACCGATGGTGGCCAACACTTCGGCGGTCGATTCGAACGCGAAGCCCGGCAGGCCCAGCAGGTTGGCCAGCACGCGCAGCACCTTCCACGCCGGACGCGCTTCGCCTTGCGGCTTCACGACGGCATGGAAACCTTGCAGGCGGCCTTCGGCATTGACGAAGGTGCCAGGGGTTTCGGTGAACGGAGCGATCGGGAGCAGCACGTCGCTGAACTCGAGGTTGGCCTTGAACGGGCTGAGCGTGACGACCATTTGCGCATTGCCGATGACATCGGCAGCGGCCTTGCCGGCAGCTGAGTCGAACACCGGCTCGTTGTTCAGCAGCAGCACGGCCTTCAGGCCGGAACCGGCGGCGAGCATGCGGCCGGCATCGAGGCCGCCGTTCTTCGGGAACGCGCCGACGAGCTGCGCGCCCACGGTGTTGGCGGCTTCGGTCAGGTAGCCGACGGTGGCGCCGGTCTGCGCGCCGATCCAGTTCGCCAGCGCCAGCAGGCTGCTGGCCTGGGCGTGGTGCGCGGCGGCATTGCCGAGCAGGATGGCCTTGCGTTCGCCGCTCAGCAGCGAGGCCGCGATGGCCTTGGCGGCGGCATCGGGAGCGTTCTTCGGAGCCAGCGGCGCGGTTGCGCCGTTGGTTTCACCGACGGCGGCGGCCACGGCGGCCAGTGCCTCTACCCACTGGTCGGCTTCGACGATGGACGACTGCGCCACGTCGATGGCCCAGGCATTGCGGTCAGCCATGAGGCTGGCCGAGGTGATCACCGACAGCGCGGCGCCCTTGCGCACGGCCTGGCGGATGCGCTGTGCGAACAGCGGATGTTCCTTGCGCAGGTTCGAGCCGACGACCAGCGCGCGCTGCACCTGCGTGAGCGATGCGATCGAGGTGCCGAGCCAGCGAACGCCTTCGAAGGCCGAGAATTCGGCGTTGCGCAGGCGGTAGTCGATGTTGTCGCTGCCGAGCTCACGCGTGAGCATGGTGGCGAGCTGCAGTTCTTCGAGCGTGCTGTGCGGGCTGACCAGCGTACCGATGCTCTGTGCGCCGTGGTCGGCCTTGATCTGCTTCAGGCCGTTGGCGACGTACTCGAGCGCCGTCTGCCAGTCGACCTGCTGCCACTGACCGCCCTGCTTCAGCATGGGCTGCGTCAGGCGTTCCGTGCCGTTGAGCGCTTCGTACGAGAAACGGTCGCGGTCGGCGATCCAGCATTCGTTGACGTCTTCGTTCTCGAGCGGCACCACGCGCATCACGCGGTTGTTCTTGACCTGGACGATCAGGTTGGCACCGGTGGAGTCGTGCGGGCTCACCGACTTGCGGCGCGACAGTTCCCAGGTGCGAGCGCTGTAGCGGAAAGGCTTGCTCGTGAGCGCGCCGACCGGGCAGATGTCGATCATGTTGCCCGACAGCTCGGAGTCGACCGAGTCGCCCACGAAGGTCTCGATCTCGGAGTGCTCGCCGCGGTGCGACATGCCGAGCTCCATCACGCCGGCCACTTCCTGGCCGAAGCGGACGCAGCGCGTGCAATGGATGCAGCGGCTCATTTCTTCCATGCTGATCAGCGGGCCGACGTCCTTGTGGAAGACGACGCGCTTTTCCTCTTCGTAGCGCGAAGAGGAACCGCCGTAGCCCACGGCCAGGTCCTGCAGCTGGCATTCGCCGCCCTGGTCGCAGATGGGGCAATCCAGCGGGTGGTTGATCAGGAGGAACTCCATGACCGACTGCTGCGCCTTGATGGCCTTCTCGCTCTTGGTGCGGACGATCATGCCCTGCGTGACGGGCGTGGCGCAGGCCGGCATCGGCTTGGGCGCCTTTTCCACGTCAACGAGGCACATGCGACAGTTGGCCGCGATGCTCAGTTTCTTGTGATAGCAGAAGTGCGGGATGTACGTGCCCGCCTTGTCGGCAGCATGCATGACCATGCTGCCTTCGGTCACTTCGACCTTCTTGCCGTCGAGTTCGATTTCGATCATGAGTATGTTTCTTCTCGCGCTCAGGCCTTGACGGGCGCCGTCGGAACGTGGCCCGGGATCAGGGCTTCGAACTCGTGGCGGAAGTGCTTGATCATTGCGCGCACAGGCATGGCCGCGGCATCGCCGAGCGCGCAGATCGTGCGGCCCATGATGTCGCCGGCGACGGAGTCCAGCAGCTGCATGTCGCTGGGCTTGCCCTGTCCGTTGTGAATGCGGTCGACCACGCGGTAGAGCCAGCCCGTGCCTTCGCGGCACGGCGTGCACTGGCCGCAGGACTCGTGCATGTAGAAATACGAGAGGCGCTTGAGCGACTCGACCATCGAGCGGCTGTCGTCCATGACGATCACCGCGCCCGAACCGAGCATGGAGCCGGCCTTGGAGATGGAGTCGTAGTCCATCGTGCAGTCCATCATGATCGACGCGGGCAGCACCGGCGCCGACGAGCCGCCGGGAATCACCGCCTTCAGCGTGCGGCCCTTGCGCACGCCACCGGCCAGCTCGAGGAGCTTGGAGAACGGAGTGCCCATCGGGATCTCGTAGTTGCCGGGCATCTCGACGTCACCGCTCACCGAGTAGATCTTGGTGCCGCCGTTGTTCGGCTTGCCGCACTCGAGGTAGGCCTGGCCGCCGTTGCGGATGATCCAGGGCACCGCAGCGAAGGTCTCGGTGTTGTTGATGGTGGTCGGCTTGCCGTACAGGCCGAAGCTCGCCGGGAACGGCGGCTTGAAGCGCGGCTGGCCCTTCTTGCCTTCCAGCGATTCGAGCAGCGCGGTTTCCTCGCCGCAGATGTAGGCGCCGAAGCCGTGGGCCGCGTGCAACTGGAAGTTGTACGTGCTGCCCATGATCTTGTCGCCGAGGTAGCCGGCGGCGCGTGCCTCTTCGAGAGCTTCCTCGAAGCGGTCGTAGGTCTGGAAGATCTCGCCGTGGATGTAGTTGTAGCCCACGCTGATGCCCATCGCATATGCGGCGATGGCCATGCCTTCGATCACGATGTGCGGGTTGAACTGCAGGATGTCGCGGTCCTTGCACGTGCCCGGCTCGCCTTCGTCCGAGTTGCAGACGAGGTACTTCTGGCCCGGGAACTGACGGGGCATGAAGCTCCACTTCAGGCCGGTCGGGAAGCCGGCGCCGCCGCGGCCGCGAAGGCCCGAAGCCTTGACTTCGGCGATCACCTGGTCGGGCGTGAGGCCCTCGGTCAGGATCTTGCGCAGGGCCTGGTAGCCGCCGCGCGCTTCGTAGTCGGCCAGGCGCCAGTTGGTGCCGTCGAGGCCGGCATAGATCTGCGGCTCGATGTGGCGGTCATGGAAGCAGGTCTGGACGCCGGTCGCCTGGAACTGCTGGAGAACTTGCTCGGGTGACATCAGGAAGCCTCCCCCTTGGTGGCCGGTGCGGAGCTGCGCAGACCGTCGACGAGCTGGTCGAGCTTCTCGTTGCTCATGAAGCTGCACATCGTGCGGTCGTTGACCAGCATCACGGGCGAATCGGCGCAGGCGCCGAGGCATTCGCTCTGCTGCAGCGTGAACAGGCCGTCGGCCGTGGTCTCGCCCATCTTGATGCCGAGCTTCTTCTCGAGATGCACGAGAGCGGTGACGCCGTCGCGCAGCTGGCAAGGCAGGTTGGTGCACACATTGAGCTTGAACTTGCCCACCGGGTGCTGGTTGTACATGTTGTAGAAGGTCGTCACCTCGTGCACGGCGATGGGCGCCATGCCGAGGTACTCGGCGATCTCGCGCTCGCGCTGCAGGCTGACGTAGCCCTCGTCCTGCTGGACGATGGACAGGCAGGCCATCACGGCCGACTGCTTGCCCGCTTCGGGGTACTTCGCCACCTCGCGCGCAAAGCGCTCGAGGATCGCGGGCTTCAAAGGAGAAGAAGGCGCCGAAGGCGCCGAGTGATGGTGGGTCGAGGAAGTCATTCGCTCTTTCTCACCTGTCGATCTCGCCGAACACGATGTCCATCGTGCCGATCACCGCGACAGCGTCGGCGATCATGTGACCGCGCGACATTTCGTCGAGGGCGGCGAGGTGCGGGAAACCAGGGGCGCGGATCTTCAGGCGGTACGGCTTGTTGGCGCCGTCGCTCACGAGATAGATGCCGAACTCGCCCTTCGGATGCTCGACGGCGGCATACGCCTGGCCTTCGGGCACGTGGAAGCCTTCGGTGAAGAGCTTGAAATGGTGGATCAGCTCCTCCATGTTCGCCTTCATCGATTCGCGCGCGGGCGCGGCGACCTTGTGGTTGTCGGTGATGACAGGACCGGGGTTGGCGCGCAGCCAGGCCGAGCACTGCTGGATGATCCGGTTGGCCTGGCGCATTTCTTCCACGCGAACCAGATAGCGGTCGTAGCAGTCGCCGGTCTTGCCCACGGGCACGTCGAACTGCATGCGGTCGTAGACGTCGTAGGGCTGCTTCTTGCGCAGGTCCCATTCGATGCCCGAGCCACGCAGCATGGGGCCGGTGAAACCGAGATTCAGCGCACGCTCCGGCGAGACCACGCCGATGCCCACGGTGCGCTGCTTCCAGATGCGGTTGTCGGTGAGCAGCGTCTCGTACTCGTCGACCATCTTCGGGAAGCGCTTGCAGAAGTCATCGACGAAGTCGAGCATCGAGCCCTGGCGGTTCTCGTTGAGCTTCTCGATCGCCTTCGCGTTCTTGACCTTGCTGACCTTGTACTGCGGCATCGCATCCGGCAGGTCGCGGTACACACCGCCCGGACGGAAATACGCCGCGTGCATGCGCGCGCCGGACACGGCCTCGTACAGGTCGAACAGGTCTTCGCGCTCGCGGAAGCAGTAGATGAGCATGTTCATCGCACCGCAGTCCAGCCCATGCGCGCCGAGCCACAGCAGGTGGTTCAGCAGACGGGTGATCTCGGCGAACATCACGCGGATGTACTGCGCGCGCTCGGGCACTTCGAGGCCCATCATCCGCTCGATGGCGAGGCAGTAGGCGTGCTCGTTGCTCATCATCGACACGTAGTCGAGACGGTCCATGTACGGCAGCGACTGGATGAAGGTGCGCGTTTCGGCGAGCTTCTCGGTCGCGCGATGCAGCAGGCCGATGTGGGGATCGGCGCGCTGGATGACTTCGCCGTCCAGCTCGAGCACCAGGCGCAGCACGCCGTGCGCTGCCGGGTGCTGGGGACCGAAGTTGAGTGTGTAGTTCTTGATTTCGGCCATATCAGTCAGTGCAAACCGCCGCCGTAGTTGTCTTCGCGGATCACGCGCGGGGTGATTTCGCGCGGCTCGATGGAAACCGGCTGGTAGACCACTCGCTTCTGCTCTTCGTCGTAGCGCATCTCCACGTGACCCGACACCGGGAAGTCCTTGCGGAACGGGTGGCCGATGAAGCCGTAGTCGGTCAGCAGGCGACGCAGGTCGTCGTGGCCTTCGAACACGATGCCGTAGAGGTCGAAGGCTTCGCGCTCGAACCAGGTGGAGGCATTCCAGACGGGCTGCAGCGACTCGACCACGGGGAAGTCGTCGCTCGGCGCGAACACGGTGAGGCGAACGCGCTGGTTGAGGCTCACCGACAGCAGGTGGGAGACGACGCCGTAGCGCTCGCCCTGCCACTCGCCATCGCGGTAGTCGGAGTAGTCCATGCCGCAGAGGTCGATCAGCTGCTCGAAGCGGCAGCCGGGCGCATCGCGCAGCAGCAACGCGGCCTCGATGTAATCGGCAGCACCCACCACCACATTCACTTCGTCGAGGGCGACGGTCACGCTCTTGGCCTTGGCGCCGAGCGTCTCGGCGATGGTGGCGCGCAGCACCTCCGGCGAAATTGCAAAGTCAGTCATCGTCGGCAATCCCTCAGGCGCGGGCAATGGTGTTGGTGCGGCGAATCTTCTGCTGCAACTGGATCACGCCGTAGAGCAATGCCTCGGCGGTGGGCGGGCAACCCGGAACATAGACGTCGACCGGCACGATGCGGTCGCAGCCGCGCACGACCGAGTAGCTGTAGTGGTAGTAGCCACCGCCATTCGCGCACGAACCCATCGAGAGCACCCAGCGCGGCTCGGGCATCTGGTCGTAGACCTTGCGCAGGGCCGGCGCCATCTTGTTGCACAGCGTGCCGGCCACGATCATCAGGTCGGACTGCCGCGGGCTGGGGCGGAACAGCATGCCGAAGCGGTCGATGTCGTAACGGGCAGCGCCCGCGTGCATCATTTCCACCGCACAGCATGCGAGGCCGAAGGTCATCGGCCAGAGAGAACCAGTCTTCGCCCAGTTGACGACCGAATCGTAGGTCGTTGTGACGAAGCCTTCCTTGAGAACGCCTTCAATGGCCATCGTGTTTCTTCCTTGTCATTCCCAGTCGAGCGCGCCTTTTTTCCACTCGTAGGCGAAGCCCACGACGAGGATGGCGAGAAAGATCATCATGGCCCAGAAGCCAACGGCACCGATCTCCTTGAGCGCAATAGCCCACGGAAAGAGAAATGCGATTTCGAGGTCGAACAGGATGAAGAGAATCGCGACGAGGTAATAGCGCACGTCGAACTTCATGCGCGCATCCTCGAAGGCCTCAAAGCCACACTCGTACGGGGAGTTCTTCGCGGTGTCGGGCCTGTTGGGGCCGAGAATGTATCCGATGACCTGAGGGGCGACGCCTACGCCGACTCCGACCAGAATGAACAAAAGGACGGGGAGGTAGGAGTCGAGATTCATCGAGAGTTTTTCACCGCTTGCCACCGGCAGGAAGAACCTCTGGATGAGGTTTTCTGCCGATGAGATTTGGTGCGGTCGGCGAGACTCGAACTCGCACAGCTTTCGCCACTACCCCCTCAAGATAGCGTGTCTACCAATTTCACCACGACCGCGGTTTTTGCTGTTCGGATGGCATGAGGTACCTGCAAGAGGAATTTGGCTTTCCGAACAGATTTAGAGTTTACCCTGAAATGAAGCCATTTCTCACAGGCAACTCATGAAAACGAGTTGATTACTTGCTCGGAATCTGCCCCGCACCAGAAACAGGGGCTGCAGGAGCCGAAGCAGGAGCACTCGGAGCAGCCGCACCGGGGATTTCGCTGGCAGCACCGGAGGCCGGCGCAGCAGGCGCACCCACTGCTGCACGCTCCAGAAGACTGCCGCCGCCCGCGGGGCGCGCATGGCTGAAATAGGCAAGCAGCAGCGTGCACGCAAAGAACACTGCAGCAAGCACTGCAGTGGTGCGCGAAAGGAAGTTGGCACTGCCGCTGGCACCGAACAGACTGCCGGCACTGCCGCTGCCGAAGGCCGCGCCCATGTCGGCGCCCTTGCCGTGCTGGATCAGGATCAGGCCGATCATTGCCAGGGCTGCCAGCATCTGCACGCCGACCAGAAGGTTGAGGACCACGTTCATTCGTTCTTACTCCTAATTTGATGCAGCCGTTGCGCGTTCAGCGCGCAGCGGCGGAAATGATCTGCAGAAAGTCGGGCGCCTTGAGCGACGCGCCGCCGATGAGGCCACCATCGATGTCGGCCTGCGCCAGCAGCTCCGCGGCATTCGCCGCATTCATGCTGCCGCCATAGAGAATCCGGATGCCCGCCGCATGCTCGCTGGCTGCGTGATGCAGCTGCGCGCGCAGCACCGCATGCACCGCCTGCGCCTGCTCCGGCGTAGCCGTCTTGCCCGTGCCGATGGCCCAGACAGGCTCGTACGCCACGACGATCTCGCTGATGCAGTGGCCGTTCACGTGAATGACGGCAGCCAGCTGGCGCTTCACCACTTCTTCGGTCTGCCCTGCTTCGCGCTGCGCCAGGGTCTCGCCCACGCAGACGATCGGCGTGATGCCGTTGGCCAGCACCGCCGCCGTCTTGGCAGCGACCACTTCATCGCTCTCGCCGTGGTACTGGCGACGCTCGGAGTGACCGACGATCGCATAGCGCACGCCGAAGTCCTTCAGCATCGCAGCCGACTGCTCGCCCGTGAACGCACCCTGCGGATGCGCAGAGACGTCCTGCGCACCGAGCGCCATCGCCGGCGAACTTGCCAGCAGCGATTGCAGTTGCGCGAAATACGGCGCGGGCGCGCACAGCGCCACGTCGCAGGCAGCCGGGCTCGCGGCCAGGCCCTGCTGAAGAGCCTTCACCAGCGATTCGTTGGCAGCCAGGCCGCCATTCATCTTCCAGTTGCCGGCGATCAGTTTCTTCTTGGTTGTCATCGCGTTCTTTTCGTCACCATGTCAGCACGATCTTGCCGATGTGCTGGTTCGATTCCATCAGCGCGTGGGCCTGTGCAGCACCGCTGGGCTCACCTGCGGCAGCGAACGTGCTGTGGATCACGGGCTTGATCGCGCCGCTTTCCAGCAGCGGCCACACCTTCTCGCGCAGCGCCTTGGCAATGGCGCCCTTGAACGCCACGGGCCGCGGACGCAGCGTCGAGCCGGTGATCGTGAGACGCCTGCGCAGCACGAGGCCCGCGTTGATCTCGCTCTTCACGCCGCCCTGCACCGCGATGATCACAAGCCGGCCGTCCTCGGCCAGGCACTCGACCTCGCGCGCCACGTAGTCGCCGGCGACCATGTCGAGCACCACGTCCACGCCCTTGCCGCCAGTGAGCTTCTTCGCCTCTTCGACGAAATCGCTCGTGCGGTAGTTGATCGCATGGTCGGCGCCGAGCTTGAGGCAAGCTTCGCACTTGTCGTCGCTGCCGGCCGTGACGATCACGGTGGCGCCGAGCGCCTTGGCGATCTGGATCGCCGTGACGCCGATGCCGCTCGAGCCGCCCTGGATGAGCAGCGTCTCGCCCTTCTGCAGGCGACCGCGCTCGAACACGTTGCTCCAGACGGTGAAGAAGGTCTCGGGCAGCGAGGCCGCCTCGAGATCGCTCCAGCCCTTGGGCACCGGCAGGCATTGCGCCACGGGCGCCACGCACAGCTCGGCATAGCCACCACCGGCGATCAGCGCGCAGACGCGATCGCCGACCTTGAAGCCAGCCTCGGCCAGCGCCGCGGCGTCGCCCGACACGATCTCGCCGGCCACTTCGAGGCCCGGCAGATCGGACGCGCCCGGCGGCACGGGGTAGTGCCCCTTGCGCTGCAGCACGTCGGGACGATTGACGCCACTTGCCGCAACGCGGATCAGCAGTTCGCCCGCGCCCGCAACGGGGTCGGGACGCTCCGCGACGCGCAGCACCTCGGGGGCACCGTACGAAGTGATTTCAATGGCTTTCATGGTCTTTCGGCCTCCAACGCCCGCAGATGGGGCGAAGCTTGACGTTCAAAAGATAGCAGCGGCGATCAGGGACCGCCGCTGCGCCCTTCTTACTCCTGAGGCTCGCGCGGAGCTGCTTGCTGCGGCTGCTCGCCGGCCGGAGCTTCGCTGCGCGGCTGCTGCTGTTGCTCGTTGTTGAAGCGCGGAGCGCGTTCGCCACGGTCGCCGCCGCGGTCACCACCACGCTCGCCGCGATCGCCACGGTCGCCGCGCTCACGACGATCGCCACGGTCACCACGGTCTTCGCGCGGCGGACGCTCGCTGAATTCCATGCCGGCCGGACGCTCGGTCAGGGCCTTCATGGACAGCTTGACGCGGCCCTTGTCGTCGGTCTCGAGGACCTTGACCTTCACGATCTGGCCCTCGCTCAGGTAGTCGGTCACCTTCTCGACGCGTTCGTGCGCGATCTGGCTGATGTGCAGCAGGCCGTCCTTGCCGGGCAGCAGGTTCACGAGCGCACCGAAGTCCAGGATCTTGGTGACCGGGCCTTCGTACACCTTGCCGATTTCGACTTCCGCCGTGATCTGCTCGATGCGCTTCTTGGCCATCTCGGCCTTTTCCGGATCGGTCGAGGCGATGGTGATGGTGCCGTCTTCGTCGATGTTGATCGTCGTGCCGGTTTCTTCCTGCAGGCCGCGGATGACCGCGCCGCCCTTGCCGATCACGTCGCGGATCTTCTCGGGGTTGATCTTCAGCGTGGTCAGGCGCGGCGCGAACTGCGACACGTCGGACTTGGCCTCGCCCATCGCTTCCTGCATCTTGCCGAGGATGTGCATGCGCGCTTCCTTGGCCTGCGCCAGTGCGACCTGCATGATTTCCTTGGTGATGCCCTGGATCTTGATGTCCATCTGCAAGGCGGTGATGCCGTTGGTCGTGCCGGCCACCTTGAAGTCCATGTCGCCCAGGTGATCTTCGTCGCCCAGGATGTCGGTCAGCACCGCGAAGCGGTTGTCTTCCTTGATCAGGCCCATGGCGATACCGGCCACGTGCGCCTTCATGGGCACGCCGGCATCCATCATCGAGAGGCAGCCGCCGCAGACCGAAGCCATCGACGAGGAGCCGTTCGACTCGGTGATTTCCGACACCACGCGAACCGTGTAGGGGAACTCTTCCTTGTTCGGCAGCACGGCGACGAGCGCACGCTTGGCCAGACGGCCGTGGCCGATTTCGCGGCGCTTGGTCGAGCCCATGCGGCCCACTTCACCGGTGGCGAAGGGAGGCATGTTGTAGTGGAACAGGAAGCGGTCTTCGTACTCGCCAGCCAGCGCGTCGATGCGCTGCGCGTCGCGCTCGGTGCCGAGCGTGGTGATGACCAGCGCCTGCGTTTCGCCGCGCGTGAACAGGGCCGAGCCGTGGGTGCGGGGCAGCACCGAGTTGCGGATCTCGATGGGGCGCACGGTGCGCGTGTCGCGGCCGTCGATGCGCGGCTCGCCCGACAGGATCTGGCTGCGCACGATCTTCGACTCGATGGCGAACAGCAGATCGGAAACCTTGCCGGAGTCGAATTCGGTGCCTTCAGCCTTCAGGGCCTCGAGCACGCTGGCGTTGGCTTCGCGCAGTGCTTGCGTACGCGCCTGCTTGCTGCGGATCTGGTAGACGGCGCGCAGCTTGTCTTCGGCCAGCCCCTTGACCTTGGCGACGAAGGCTTCGTCTTCGGCGGGGGCCTTCCAGTCCCACACGGGCTTGCCGGCGTCGCGCACGAGTTCATGGATCGCGTCGATGGCGATGTTGGCCTGTTCGTGGCCGAACACCACGCCGCCCAGCATGATTTCTTCGCTCAGTTGCAGGGCTTCGGATTCGACCATCAGCACGGCGGCTTGCGTGCCGGCGACGACGAGGTCCATCTGCGAATCCTTGCGAGCGGTCTGGCCCGGATTCAGCACGTACTGGCCGTTGATGTAACCCACGCGGGCGGCACCGATCGGGCCGTTGAACGGCACGCCGGAGATCGACAGCGCGGCGCTCACGCCGATCATGGCGGCGATGTCGGCATCGACTTCGGGGTTCAGCGAGATGGTGTGGATGACCACATGCACTTCGTTCAGGAAGCCTTCGGGGAACAGCGGGCGGATCGGGCGGTCGATCAGGCGGCTGGTCAGCGTTTCGTGCTCGCTGGGCTTGGCTTCGCGCTTGAAGAAGCTGCCGGGAATCTTGCCGGCGGCGTAGGTCTTCTCGATGTAGTCGACGGTCAGCGGGAAGAAGTCCTGGCCGGGCTTGGCCGACTTGGATGCGACCACGGTCGCGAGGATGACGGTGCCTTCGATGTCGACGAGCACTGCGCCGCTGGCCTGGCGGGCGATTTCGCCCGTTTCCATGACCACGGTCTTGCCGCCCCATTGGAACGACTTGGTGACTTTGTTGAAGAGGCTCATGTTTTGCTCCTGTTTTGATAGCGAACTACATGGAGTCCGCAGGTGACGGAGGCTTCTCAGAACACGATGCCATTCCAGCGAAGCTCGGGGCGAACTTCATTGGAATGACACAGCTTCGCTCTGTTTGGGCACTCCGAAAGTGGATCGCGAAGTAAAAAACGCCTGAGCTAGCGGACTAACCCAGGCGTTTTTTCATGCGATTTGGATTACTTGCGCAGACCCAGCTTGGCGATCAGCGCGGTGTAACGGTCGGCATCCTTGGACTTGAGGTAGTCGAGGAGCTTGCGACGGCGGCTCACCATGCGAAGCAGGCCGCGACGGCCGTGGTGGTCCTTGGCGTGCGTCTTGAAGTGGGGGGTGAGCTCGTTGATGCGGGCGGTCAGCAGTGCGACTTGCACTTCGGGGCTGCCGGTGTCGTTGGCGGCGCGGGCGTTGTCCTTGACAACTTCGGCCTTGATGGAGGCTGCGATCATGTTGATTTCCTTGTTCCGGGATGTTTGACTTGCGGCAAGGACTGGAACTGCCCTCGCCGTGCGCCTTGCGGCATGCAAAGCCTTGGAATTATAGCCCGACCGCCCTCCCCGGGCTTTTTGCCCCCTCGGAAGGCGCGGAAGGCCTACCGTCGAGCGACGCCAGCCCCACCGCCCCCAGAACGCAGGCGGCCCCGCCGATCTGGGCCGGGCTGATGCTTTCCCCCAGCCACAGCGCCGCCAGCACCAGCGCCGAAACCGGCAGCACGGCGGTGAAAAGCGCCGCCTCGGCCCCATTCAGCCGGGAAGAGCCGGCAAACCACAGCACGAAGCCCAGCACCGTGGGCACCAGGGCGTAGTAAACGACTCCGGCCAGCGCCTGCGCAGGCAAGGGCTGCTCCCATGCCCGCTCGAAAAGGGCCGGCACCAGCGACAGCAGCAGCCCGAAGGCCGTCATCAGCGTGGACAGCGCCAGCGGGCGCACAGGCACCTGCAGGCGCTTGTTGAGCAGGATGAACATCGCTTCGCAGACCACCGCCCCCAGCACCAGCAGGTTGCCCGCCAGCGCCGCAGGGGAGCTCGATCCCCCTGCCCCAACCGCGCCGGCTCCGGGCCAACTGATCGCCAGCACCCCCGCCGTCGCCAGCACGATGCTGCCCACCAGAAACCGCCCCGGCCGCTCGCGCAGCGCGATCACCGCCACCAGCGCGGCCACCGCCGGCAAGGTGCCCGCCACCACGCCCGCGCTGGCCGCCGGCGCCCAGCGCACGCCCAGGATCAGCAGCACGGTGTAGCCCACGCTCCCCAGCCCGGCCTGACACACGAGCAGCGCCAGATCGCGCCTGCCGGGCCGCGGCCATGGCGTACGGGTCAGCCGCAGCAGCACCAGGAACACCGGCAGCGCCAGCGCGAAGCGCAGCGCCGTCGCGGTGAAAGGCGGCAGCCCCGCCGCGATGACCTTGCTGGCCACCACCGTGCTCCCGACCGTGACCATTGCCAGCGCACACAGCGCCATGCCTTTCAACCGTTGCGACGACATCCCGAGCCCTTCCGAAAGAAAAGCCCGAGCTTCGCGGCCCGGTCGCGCCGCGTATTGAACGAAATTGCAGCCGGCGGGCTACTTCTGCCGCGCCAGCCAGTCGCGCAGCCGTTCCACGCCCTTCACCAGCCGCTGCGGATCCTTCGAGGCGAAGCACCAGCGCAGCCAGCCCTGCGCTTCGGGCGCGAAAGCATTGCCCGGCGCCAGCCCCAGGCCCGCCTCGGCCACCAGCCGCTTGGCCACCTCGAGCGAATCGCCGAAGCCCTCGAGACGGAAGAAGGCGTACATGCCGCCCTTGGCCGGCGCCACCTGCACGCCCGGCAGCGCCGCCAGCAGCGGCACCAGCGTGTCGCGGCACTGCTTGAGGTGCGCCACCACGCGCGGCGTGATCTCGCCCGCGTGCTCGATAGCGGCGATCGCGGCGCGCTGGGTGAACACGCTGGCGCACGAAGTGTTGAACTCGATCAGCTTGCCGATGCCGTCCACCATCGAAGGCGGCAGCACCAGCCAGCCCAGTCGCCAGCCGGTCATCAGGAAGCTCTTCGAGAAACTGTGCGTGACCACGAGCCGGTCGTCCGGCTTCGAGATGTCGAGGAAGCTCGGCGCGCAAGCGTTGGGCGCGGGCTCGAAGTAGAGCCGCTCGTACACCTCGTCGGCCAGGATCCAGGTGCCGGTCTGGCGGCAGTGATCGAGCACGGCCTGCTGCTCGTCGCGGCTCATGGTCCAGCCCGTGGGATTGTTCGGCGCGTTGACGATCAGCAGCTTCGTCTTCGACGTGACCGCCGCGCGCAGCGCCGGCAGGTCGAGCGTCCACTGCCCGTTCACCGGCACCAGCGGCAGCGTGCGCACGTGCGCGCCCATGATGGCGGGCTGCGCCGTCAGGTTGGGCCACACCGGCGTGACGGCGACCACCTCGTCGCCCGCGTCGACCAGCGCCTGCACCGCCAGCATCAGCGCGCTCACGCCGCCCGAAGTGACGGCGATGCGCGAGGCATCCACCGTCGGATGCAGCCCGCTGGCGTAGCGCGCGATGGCTTCGCGCAGCTCGGGCAGGCCGAGGTTGTGGGCATAGAAGGTCTCGCCGCGCTGCAGCGATTCGATGGCCGCCTGGCGGACCACTTCGGGGGTGACTTCGTCGCTCTCGCCGAACCAGAAGGCCAGCACGTCGTCGCGGCCCATGCCGGCATTGGCGACTTCGCGGATCTTCGATGCTTCGAGGTTGTGGATGGCTTCACGCATGTCCGGGGTTCCTGTTCTTCGTCAACTTCAGGTCAAGGTTTCTTCATCTTGCACGAGGTCGGCAGCTCGGCGCGCTCGGGGGCGATCGTCTTGACCACGCGGAAGCCGTAGCCGGAGCCCTCGACGTCGAACTGCACACCCGGCCGGCCCTGCCTGTCCATCACGCCCACCACGAGCTGCTGCTGGAACTGGTGGTCCGCTGCACGCATGCGCCCGCGCTGGCCGTACATGCTCACATCGGCCTGCTCCAGGGCGCGCGCCACGGGCAACGCATCAGCGCTGCCCGCGCGCTCGATGGCCTGCACGAGCGCCTCGATCATCAGTTGCAGCCGCATGTGCACGTAGTCGTCGGCCGGCTTCGGAAAGCGCGCGCGGAAGGCCCGGTAGAAGGCTTCGGACTGCACCGTCTGCACATTGGGCAACCAGTCGGCCACGGCCACCACGCGCCCGATGCCCGCGTCGCCGATGGCAGCAGGCGCACCCAGCGCATTGCCGTAGAAGGTATAGAAGCTGCCATTGAAGCCCGCCTCGCGCGCGGCCTTCACGAGCAGCGTGAGGTCGTTGCCCCAGTTGCCGGTGATCACGGCCTGCGCGCCGCTCGCGATGATCTTGGTGGCATACGGCGCGAAGTCCTTCACCTTGCCCATGGGGTGCAGCTCGTCGCCGACGATCTCCACGTCGGGCCGCTGCGCGCCGAGCTGCCGGCGCGCCTCGCGCAGCACGGCCTGGCCGAAGCTGTAGTCCTGACCGATCAGGTAGACGCGCTTGAGCGCCGTGTCGTCCTTCATCACGTCCATCAGCGCGGCCATGCGCATGTCGGCATGCGCGTCGAAGCGGAAGTGCCAGAAGCTGCAGCGCTCGTTGGTGAGCGCCGGGTCGACCGCCGCGTAGTTGAGGAAGATCGCGCGCCGCGACGGCTCCCGCTCGTTGTTCTTGTCGATGGCGTCGATCAGCGCCGCCGCGGTGGCCGAAGAGTTGCCCTGCAGCACGATGCGCGCGCCGTCGTCCAGCGCGGCGCGCAGCGCGGAAAGCGCTTCCTCGTTCTGTCCCTTGCTGTCGTAGCGGTCGAGCTGCAGGGGCCGCGCGCCTCCGGGAACACCAGGCAGCTTGACGCCGCCACGCGCATTCACGCGCTCCACCGCCCACAGCAGGTTGCGGAACACGGCCTCGCCGGTGTTGGCGAAGGGCCCGCTCATGCTTTCGATGAGGGCAAGGCGAATGGGCGTAGGAGGCGTCTGCGCAAGCGCCGCGAAGGGCCTCGCGCATAGCGCCAGCGCCGCGAATTTCAAGGCCTCGCGACGCAAATTAAAGGGGGGATTCATTGTCTTGAAACGCGTGCCGCTGCGCCTAGATGAGGTCTCAAGCGGCACTCACGATGGAACGGCCGCGCAGTGTAAGGGACACACATTCCTTGTCCCCATTGTGTTCATTCAGGAGTTCTTCACCATGTTTTTCGCCCCTACCCTTCGCACCGCCCGCTTCGCACCCCGTGCCTATGACCGCGCATTCGAGCGCTTCGCCGCGGAGGCCTTCGCAGGCACCCGCCGCTCGCCGCTCGTGGAGCAGGACGAAAAGAGCTGGACCCTCTCGCTCGACGTGCCGGGCTTCGCTCGTGAAGACCTCGCGATCAGCATCGAAGGCGCCGTGCTGCGCATCGAGAGCAAGGCCGAAGCCAAGCGCCAGTTCAAGGCCGCCTATGAGCTGCCGCAGGACATCGACGTGGCCGCCAGCGAAGCGAAGCTCGAGAACGGCGTGCTCACGCTGAAGCTCGGCAAGCTGGTGCCGGTGAGCCAGGCCACCCAGTTGCAAATCAACTAATCGGCCCTATGCCCACAAGAGGAAAATGTTAGTAAGACCCCGTTTTTGACATTAAACGAGCACCTTATTCACAATAGCGCTGGATTAACGTCACATCATGTGACGTTTTTTTAGAACTTTCTTCTTCGTGGGCGTCTTGTAAACGCACTGATTTCCCGACGGTGCGGTTCGGGTGCCCCCTCAAGGCACCATGAATACACATCTCCAGCCCGCAAATCCCGACGAACAATCCGACACGCTCCTGGTGTTCCTGCCAGGCGCGTACCTCAAGCCCGACGAGTTCGAGCGCGAAGGATTCATCGCCGCCGTGCGCGAACGCCACCTGGCGGCCGACGCACTGCTGGTGGACGCGGACGTCTCCTACTACTACGAGCAGACCCTCAGCGACCGCCTGCACACCGAGGTCATCGAGCCGCAGCGCGCCAAGGGCTACAAGTCGATCTGGCTCGTGGGCATTTCCATCGGCGGCTTCGGCGCGCTGATCCACGAACTGGCGCGGCCGGGTTCGGTGGACGGCATCGTGGCGCTCGCGCCCTACCTCGGGCGCCGGGTGCTCGGCGCGGAAATCAAGAAGGCCGGCGGCCTGCGCACCTGGCAGGCGCCCACCGGACCGCAGCCCGACGAAGAGCCGGACCGCAAGCTCTGGCCCTTCTTCCAGCAGTACCTGTCGGCCAAGCCGTCGAAGAACCTGCCGCGGCTGTACCTGGGCTTCGGGCTGGACGACCGCTTCGCCAGCAACCACAAGCTGCTGGCCGACGCCCTGCCGCCGGAGCAGGTCTTCACGATCGAGGGCGGCCACGACTGGCCGCAATGGCGCCAGCTATGGCGCAATGTGCTGGACGTGTTGCCGCTGCCGGCCGTCGGCCGGTCGTCGAAGCAAACGATTACGCAGTCTCAGGTAGCGACAGCGAAGCCATGGGCCATCGCGGCCTGACGTCGAAGGCATAGCGCTCGCTTGCCTGCGACAGCCCCGACTGCAGGCGCATCGCGGCGGCCATGGCGATCATGGCGCCGTTGTCGGTGCACAGGTGCAGCTCGGGGTAGTGCACCCGCACCTTGCGCTTCGCGCACGCGGCATTCAGCTGCTCGCGCAGGCTCCTGTTGGCCCCCACGCCGCCCGCCACCACCAGCCGCTTGAGCCCGGTCTGGTCGAGCGCCGAGAGCGATTTCTTCAGCAGCACCTCGACGATGGCCGCCTGCGTGGATGCAGCCAGATCCGCCTTGCGGGCCTCGAGTTCGTCGCCCAGCTTCTTGGCCTGCGTGAGCACGGCCGTCTTCAGGCCGGCAAAGGAGAAGTCGAGATCGCCGCTGTGCAGCAGCGGCCGCGGCAGCTTGAAGGCCGCGGCATCGCCGCCTTCCGCCAGCTTCGCGAGCCATGGGCCGCCTGGGTACGGAAGCCCCATGAGCTTGGCGCTCTTGTCGAAGGCCTCGCCGGCCGCGTCGTCGATGGTCTCGCCGAGCAGCTCGTAGCGCCCCACGCCATCCACCCGCATCAGCTGCGTGTGGCCGCCCGACACCAGCAGCGCGACGAACGGAAACTCCGGCGGATCGGCGCTCAGGAACGGCGACAGCAGATGCCCTTCGAGGTGATGCACCCCCAGCACCGGCTTGCCCAGCGCCACGCCCAGCGCGCAGGCCACGCCCGCGCCCACCAGCAGTGCGCCCGCCAGGCCCGGCCCGCGCGTGTAGGCCACCACGTCGATCTCGTCCAGCGAACGGCCGGCTTCGGCCATGACCGTCTCGGTCAGCGGCAGCACGCGGCGGATGTGGTCGCGGCTGGCCAGTTCGGGCACCACGCCGCCGTAGGCCTGGTGCATGGCGATCTGGCTGTGCAACGCGTGCGAACGCAGCACCGGCAGCGCGTCGCCTTGCGACTCGACCAGCGCCACGCCGGTTTCATCGCAGGATGATTCGATTCCCAACAAGAGCATGCCGCCGAGTGTAGGCGGCACCTCCCGGCCGGCGCCCGGGAAGGGGCAAACGGTGCCGCGTTCCGCCTCCTTGAGGCACGGATGTTGCAGTGACCGGACACAGAGCCCCGCGCCCCACGCCATGAAATCCGGACTGAGCTTCCTCATCGCCGCCCGCCGCTGCGAAATCGACGAGCTGGACCGGCTCGCCCGCACGAGCGAGCTGGTGGGCCTGATCGGCCGGCTGGTCCACGCGCTGCAGCGCGAGCGCGGCATGTCGAACATGTTCCTCACCTCGCGCGGCGGCCGTTTCGCCGAACAGCGCTGCCCGCAGATCGCCGAATGCATGGTGCTCGAGCAGGAGGTGCGCGCCGGTTTCGACCAGCTCGAGGCCGACAACTACCACCGCGGCGCCGACGCCGGCAACAACGCGCGCCTCTTCAGCCGCATCGCCTGGGTGCTTCCGGGCCTCGATGCCCTGCCCGCCCTGCGCCGCCGCATCGATGCGCAGGAGCTGAAGCCGGCCCAGTCCACCGCCGCCTTCGCCAAGCTGGTCGCAGGGCTGCTCTCGGTGGTGTTCGAAGCGGCCGACGGCGCCACCGACCCCGAGATCTCGCGCCTGCTGGTCGCGATGTTCAACTTCATGCAGGGCAAGGAGTTCGCAGGCCAGGAGCGCGCATTCGGCGCCGCCGCGCTCGCGCTGGGCCGCAGCGACGAGGCGCAGCGCCTGCAGTGGCTGCACCTGATCGAATCGCAGGAGCGCTGCTTCCAGGTGTTCACCGACTTTTCGGGCGAGGCGGTGCTCGCGCTCTGGCGCGACAGCCAGCCCGATGCGGACGTCGCCGAGCTCGAGCGCATCCGCCGGCGCGGCGGCATCGCGGCGCCGGCCGACGTGCCGCTGAGCCAGGACTGGTTCGACTGCTGCACCCGCCGCATCGACGCCATGAAGACCGTCGAGGACCGCCTGGCCGCCGACCTGCGCGCGCTCTGCGAGCACAAGACCGCGCAGGCGCGCAGCGAGCTGCGCGAATACCGCCGGCTGCTCGACACGCTCACGCCGCAGGCCGGCGCCCTCTTCTTCGACGACGCCGACGCGCAGGCAGCCGCGCCCGCCCAGTTCGGGCGCCACCTGGAGCGCTCGGTGCTCGACATGGTCCGGGAGCAGTCGCAGCGGCTGCAGGCCATGAGCGACGAGCTCGAGACCGTGCGCGCCTCGCTCAACGAACGCAAGATCGTCGAGCGCGCCAAGGGCCTGCTGATGGCGCACCGCCGCCTCAGCGAGGAAGAAGCCCACAAGATGCTGCGCCAGACCGCCATGAACCAGAAGCGCAGGCTGGTGGACGTGGCCGAGTCGATGCTCGCGATGGCCGACTACCTGCCCATGCTCGATCGCGCACCGCCGCGCTGAGGCAGCCGCGGCGGGCACGGCCGTTCAACTTGGTGCACTGCACAACAACCGTGCCATCTCCTGCAGTCGGCCTGATCGGTCCGATCGGCCCGATTGGAGCTTCACCCGCGACGGCCCGCCGCATGCAGCTACTTTCCTGATAGCAGGCCCTGCCTGCAAAGGCTGGCACACCGCTTGCAAGCGAAAGTTTCGCAGGCCCCCAAAGGCCTTCAGGCAGGGCGGCACCCAACGGCGGGTGTCTCCCCACCGAACCGGACAAAGGCGTCCCCATCCCGCAAGGGCTCGTTTTCGAGCAGCCCGTGCGTGGTGCGGACGCCTTTTCGTTTTTGTCTTTCTTCCTTGTCGTTTGTTCGTCTTCAACCGGAGCCCCGCCCCATGACCGACCTGCTCAAAACCCGCCTCAGCCGACGCCGCGTCCTGCAAGCCGCAGCCATCGGCGCCGTGGGCATCGATCCCGCCCTGCGCGCGGCCGTCTGGGCCCAGGGCTCGGACAAGCCCGAGAAGGAAGAAGTGAAGATCGGCTTTATCCCGCTGACCGACTGCGCCAGCGTGGTGATGGCCTCGGTGCTGGGCATCGACAAGAAATACGGCGTGAAGATCGTGCCCAGCAAGGAAGCCAGCTGGGCCGGCGTGCGCGACAAGCTGGCCAACGGCGAGCTCGATTTCGCCCACGTGCTCTACGGCCTGGTCTACGGCATGCACCTGGGCCTGAGCGGCCCGAAGAAGGACATGGCCGTGCTCATGACCCTGAACAACAACGGCCAGGCCATCACGCTGTCGAAGAAGCTCGCCGACAAGGGCGCGGTCGATGCCGCATCGCTCGCCAAGCTCATCGCCAGCGAGAAGCGCGAATACACCTTCGCGCAGACCTTCCCCACCGGCACGCACGCCATGTGGCTCTACTACTGGCTCGCGTCGGCCGGCATCGACCCGTTCAAGGACGTGAAGAACATCACCGTGCCGCCTCCGCAGATGGTGGCCAACATGCGCGTGGGCAACATGGACGGCTACTGCGTGGGCGAGCCCTGGGGCCAGCGCGCCATCATGGACGGCATCGGCATCACCGCCATCACCACGCAGGACATCTGGAAGGACCACCCCGAGAAGGTGCTGGGCACCACCGGCGAGTTCGCGAAGAAGTACCCCAACACGGCACGCGCCGTGACCGCCGCGATCCTGGAGGCCGGCAAGTGGATCGACACCGGCCTGCAGAACAAGAACAAGATGGCCGAGACCATCGCCGACAAGAGCTACGTCAACACCAGCGTGGACGCCATCAACCAGCGCATCCTGGGCCGCTACACCAACGGCCTGGGCAAGAGCTGGGACGACCCCAACCACATGAAGTTCTACAACGGCGGCGCCGTGAACTTCCCGTACCTGTCGGACGGCATGTGGTTCCTCACGCAGCACAAGCGCTGGGGCCTGCTGAAGGAGCACCCCGACTACCTGAAGGTGGCCACCGAGATCAACCGCATCGACATCTATAAGCAGGCCGCCGCAGCCACGCAGACGCCGGTGCCCAAGGACGCGATGCGCAGCAGCAAGCTCTTCGACGGCTCCGTCTGGGACGGCAAGGACCCGAAGAAGTACGCCGATTCCTTCAAGCTCCATGCATAGGGAGAACACCATGGTCAGCGCAGTCTTCCACTCGCCGCTCGATGTGGCCGCCGCGCAGTCGGCGCCTTCCGCCCCGGCCAAGCCGGCCGCCTCCAAGGTGGCGGCTCCGCATCCGGTGCCCGCACCTGCACCCGAGCCGCGCACCCGCGCGCCGCTCGACCTGCGCGCTTTCTGGATGCGCGTGCTGCCGCCGCTCGCGGGCTTCGGCCTGCTGCTTCTGATCTGGGAAATAGTGGCGATGAAAAGCACCACCGGCTTTCCTTCGCCGCTGGCCACCTGGCAGCAGGCGGTAACGGTGTTCAGCGACCCGTTCTACAGCAAGGGCCCCAACGACCAGGGCGTGGGTTGGAACGTGCTCTCCTCGCTGCAGCGCGTGGCGCTGGGCTTCGGCCTGGCGGCGCTGGTCGGCATTCCGGCCGGCTTCGCCATCGGGCGCTTCGAGTTCCTCTCGCGCATGTTCAATCCGCTGATCAGCCTGCTGCGCCCGGTGTCGCCGCTGGCCTGGCTGCCCATCGGCCTGCTGGTGTTCAAGGGCGCCAACCCGGCAGCCATCTGGACCATCTTCATCTGCTCGATCTGGCCGATGGTCATCAACACCGCCGTGGGCGTGCAGCGCGTGCCCACCGACTACATGAACGTGGCCAAGGTGCTGAACCTCAGCGAATGGAAGATCCTCACCAAGATCCTCTTTCCCGCCGTGCTGCCCTACATGCTCACTGGCGTGCGGCTGGCCGTGGGCACGGCCTGGCTGGTGATCGTGGCGGCCGAAATGCTCACGGGCGGCGTCGGCATCGGGTTCTGGGTGTGGGACGAGTGGAACAACCTCAACGTCGCCAACATCATCATCGCGATCTTCGTGATCGGCATCGTGGGGCTGGTGCTGGAGTTCGCGCTCATTAAGCTGGCTACCGCATTCACGTTCGAAGAGGTGAAGTCATGACCGACGACGGCAAGTACATCGAGATTCACGGCGTCGAGCAGGCCTTCAAGACGCCCAAGGGCCGCTTCGTCGCACTGCGCGACGTGAACCTGAACGTGGCCAAAGGCGAGTTCATCACGCTCATCGGGCACTCGGGCTGCGGCAAGTCGACGCTGCTGAACCTGATCGCCGGGCTTACGACGCCCACCGAAGGCGCGCTGCTGTGCGCCAACAAGGAGATCAAGGGCCCCGGCCCCGAGCGCGCGGTGGTGTTCCAGAACCACTCGCTGCTGCCCTGGCTGACCTGCTTCGAAAACGTCTACCTCGCGGTCGAGCGCGTGTTCGCGGCCACCGAGGGCAAGGCGCAGCTTCGCGCACGCACCGACGCCGCGCTGGCGCTGGTCGGCCTCACGGCCGCTGCCCAGAAGCGCCCCGGCGAAATCTCCGGCGGCATGAAGCAGCGCGTAGGCATCGCACGCGCGCTGTCGATGGAGCCCAAGGTGCTGCTGATGGACGAGCCCTTCGGCGCGCTCGACGCCCTCACCCGCGCCAAGCTGCAGGACGAGCTGCTCGCCATCGTGCAGAAGACGCACAGCACCGTCGTCATGGTCACGCACGACGTGGACGAGGCCGTGCTGCTGAGCGACCGCATCGTGATGCTGACCAACGGCCCGGCCGCCACCATCGGCGACGTGCTGTCGGTGGACATCCCGCGCCCGCGCAACCGCGTCGAACTGGCAGAGGACCCGGCCTACGTGCACGCGCGCAAGGCGGTGATCGACTTCCTCTACACGCGCCAGGCGCACGTGGAGAAGGTCGCGGCCTGACAGATCGACGCGGCGTCCAGGCGCATCGAGCCATGACCGCCTTCCGGCGAACACCGCGGAACCGGCTTTGCCGGGCCGCAGGTGTTGCCCCCTGCAAGGGGGTTGGCGTAGCGACACGAAGTGCGCGAAGCCTGGGGGTGTGCCAGGTTCAGGACATGATGACCTGGAGGCTGTGCTCGTACGACGCCGTGAGGCGTTCGAAGGTGTCGAGCAGCGCCTCGCTGGAACGCACCAGCGTGGCGCGTCCGTCGGCGCTGTCGAGTGCCTGCACGCCGCCGACCAGCCGCAGCCATTCGTCGCGCGCGCTCGCGAGCGCGGCGCGGATCTCGGTGGTGCTCAGCGGCGCGCGCTCCAGTTCGAGCAAGGCCGCTTCGAACTCGGCCATGGTCGGCACCAGCCGCGCGTTCGCGGCTTCTTCCTTCAGCGCGGCGGCCAGCAGCGCGTCTTTCGCGAGCCGCTGCGCGCGCATGCGCTGGCGCCCGCAGATGTTGACGATGCGCAGTGCACGCCGCGCGCCCGAGGTTTCGAGCGCTTCGGTCAGCCCCTCTGCCGCTGCCAGCAGCACTTCGGCACGCCGGTCGATGTCGGCCAGTCCCGCCGCCGTCGGCTTCGCCGTGAGGGCGTCGGCCAGTCCGCTCCACGCGGCCTGCGCCTGCGCGAGCGCCTCGACACCGGCCGCGCCGAGCCCGAGGGCCGCCAGATGATCGAGGTTCTGCTGCACCCGCTCGGACGACTGAGTGCGCAGCACCCGCGCGCGCTGCGCGTCGATGCCGCCCAGCAGCTGCGCCGCCACGCGCACCAGCCGCTGCGAGAGCATGCGCAGCTGCCCGGCGCGGTTGATCGCGTCGGCCCACTGCGCCGCCTCGATGACCGAGCGCGACACCTCGCCGAGCCGCAGGTTGGCGTGCATCGCAGCGCCGCGCAGCAGGCCGAAGGCTTCGTCCTCGCCGATGCCGCGCGCGGACATCAGCAGGCCCTTGGCGCGGTCGACCCACTTGCGCTCGTCCATGCGGGTGCGCAGGTTCTCCAGTTCGGTGCGCAGGGCGGCCTCGCGCTGCCAGCGGGCATGGGCGCGTGCGGTCAATGCGGCGACCGAATCCGCGTCGATGGCGTCGATTTGCATCCAGGCGTGCACGCCGAGTCCGACCAGTTCTTCGTGCCCGGCGCCGCTCAAGGCCGCACTGGCAAGGCTCAGCGCGCACGGCGGCTGGCCGGACCAAGTGCGCAAGGCATCGAGCAGTTCAGGCTTGACCAGCGGCAACCAGATCAGCACCTGACCGGGAGCCAGCGCCTCGACCTGCCGCGCAAGGCCGGCGCAGTCCGCAAGGCCGAGCACATCGAGCCCGGCACCGGAAAGCGCCTGCGCAAGCGCCTCGGGCAGCACGAGGCCGGCAGGTTCATCGGGCAGGACAACGAGGAGCGACATCTTGGTGGGAAAGCGGTGTGGGAACGCAGCGCGAGCATAGGCCACGCCAGCGCGAACTCGCAGGCACGCCTCTTGCATGAAACAGGGCGCGGTGTAACGAAGCACCGCTTTGGTGAAGAGGCTGCAGGCTCCTGCATCCGGCCAGGCAACGCACATGCCGCGCGCACCTCCACGTCGACAGCGTCCGCTGCCGGCACCCCGCTCCCAACCCCGTCCGTCGACACGGCCTCTCCAGGGCCGCGCCGCGGCTTTTTGCATCTTTGAACGCCATGTCAGGTTTCAGGAATTTCTTGCAGTCAGGCCACAGTCCGACACTGTTCGCGGCCTTCCTGTACTTCTCGTTCTCCTGCTGCATCTGGGTGCTGAACGGCGCCATGGCGCCCTTCATCGGCGAGACCTTCAGCCTCTCGCCGGCGCAGAAGGGGCTGATGCTGTCGGTGCCGATCATCGCGGGCGCGCTCATGCGCTTTCCGCTGGGCATCCTCTCGCAGTACATCGGCCGCAAGAAGGCCACGCTGGTCGAGATGGCGCTGATCGCGGTGGCGATGCTCTTCGGCTTCTTCTTCGTGAAGAGCTTCAACGACCTGCTCGCCATGGGCGTGCTGCTGGGCATCGCGGGCGCGAGCTTCGGCGTCGCGCTGTCGCTGGGCTCGGGCTGGTTCCCGCCGCAGCACAAGGGCCTGGCCATGGGCCTGGTAGGCGCGGGCAACGTGGGCACGGCCGTGTCGGTGCTGGTGGCGCCGCCGCTGGCCAACTGGCTGGGCTGGCAGGCGGTGTACGGCGTGGCCGCCGTCGCCATCCTCATTCCGATGGTCGTGATGGTGCTCTTCGCCAAGGAGCCGCCGGACGTGAACGCCCATTCGAGCTTCCGCGAGCACATCGCCTGCCTGTTCGAAAAAGACGGCTGGGTGTTCAGCCTGATCTACGGCGTGACCTTCGGCGGCTTCATCGGCCTCACGACCTTCCTGCCCTCGTACTACTACGACCAGTTCGGCGTGAGCAAGGTGCAGGCCGGCCAGCTGACCATGCTCGCGGCCTTCATGGGCGCGGCGGTGCGCATCGTGGGCGGCTGGATCTCCGACCGCTGGGGCGGCGTGAACACGCTCACCGTGGTGCTGCTGGTGGTGGCCGTGAGCCTTGTACTGGTGGGTTTCTCCTCGGCCTCGCTGACCGTCACCACGCTGGTGCTGATCGTCTGCTTCGCCGCACTGGGCGCAGGCAACGGCGCGTTGTTCCAGCTGGTGCCGCTGCGCTGGCCCGCGAGCACGGCGGTGGCCGGCTCGATGATCGGCGAGATCGGCGCCCTGGGCGGCGGCCTCGTGCCCAACGCGATGGGCCTGTCGAAGCAGTACCTCGGCAGCTACCTCTGGGGCTTCGTCTTCTTCGCGGCGCTGTCGCTGGTGATGCTGGGCGTGATGCGCGTGATGCAGATCCGCTGGACCCGCACCTGGGCCGAGAAGGGTGGCCGTGCGCGCGTCACGACGCCGCACAACCCCGCGGCCGCCACCCACGTTCGCAAGGCTACCCGCTCATGACTCGCCCCGCCCGCATCCGCTCAGCGTGGCAGGAAAAGCAGCCACACGATGAGCAGCACGTTGAACAGCACCGAGACGCCCAGCGCCAGCTGGTAGAGCGCCAGCGGATCGCGGCGGATCAGCGGCGTGGCGGCGGGCGCGCTCACGGGGCGGGATGCACCGCGCTCGAGCGCGAGCAGCAGTTCCTCGGCGGTTTCGAAGCGCTCGCGCGGATCGCGGGCGACGGCCTTGCGCACCAGATGGTCGAGCCAGATCGGCACGTCGGGTCGCAGGCGCGAGAGCGCGACCGGGTCACGACGGTAGCGCGCCACCTGGTAGGGCTCGATCTCGCCGTAGGGCAGATGGCCGGTGAGCCACTGGTACAGCGTCACGCCGAGGGCGAACAGGTCGCTGCCCGCGTCGGCGGTGCCACCCTCCTCCCACTGCTCGGGATTGATGTAGCTGGGCGTGCCCGCATGCAGCTCGCGCTGGGCCGCGCCCTCCCGGCCGGACAGGGCCACGCCCAGGTCGAGGATGCGCCAGCGCCCGTCGTCGCCCAGGTGCAGGTTGCCGGGCTTGATGTCGCGATGGATCACGCCCTGCCGGTGCAGCCGGCCGAGCGCGCGGCTGAGCTCGATGCCGGCGGCCACGACCTCGGCCACCGCGCCGCGCGGATTGGCCTTGCGCAACTGCTCCAGCGTGCGCCCGCCATGCCAGTCGAACACGACGTACAGCGCGCTCGCGTTCTCGGCGCGCTCGTGCACGCGGACGAAACCACCGCCGCCCACGCGCAGCCCCAGCCACGCCTCGTGCGCCAGCATCGCGCGCTCCTGCGGGTCGCTGGCGCGCGAGGGATGCAGCGTCTTCAGCGCGACCAGCTCGCGCGTGACCGGATGGCGCGCCTGGTACAGCAGGTGCACGCCGGTGTCGGCCACCAGCGCGGTGACGGCGTAGCCGTCGAGCACGTCGCCCACCTTCAGCGCGGGCGGCGGTGCGAGCCGGCGGCCGTCGCCGAGTTCGTCGTCGAGCTGCCGGGCGTCGAGCCCCACCACGCGAATGACCAGCGCGGTCGCGTTGTCGCGCGTGCCGGCGTCGAGCGCCGCATTCACCAGCGCATCGCTGGCCGCCTCGGCGTCGCCCTGCAGGGCCAGCACGGCCACCTGCTGCGGCCTGAGCACGCCGTGCACGCCGTCGGAAGTGAGCACGAAGCAGTCGCCCACGCGAACGTCGCCCTGCACGTAGTCGACGCGCACCTGGTCGTCGAGGCCGATGGCGCGCGTCAGGCGGCTGCGCATGTCGGGATGGTCGAAGGCGTGGTCCTGCGTGAGCGGCACGGCCGCCTCGCCGCCGGCGCGCACGCGCCAGGCACGGGTGTCGCCCACGTGGGCCAGCGTGTAGCTCTGGCCGTGCAGCACCAGTGCGGTGAGCGTGGTGAGCGCGGTGCCGCCCTGGCCCTCTTCCCTGCTCTGGCGGCGGCGGTTGTGGTCGGCCAGCCAGCCGTTCTGCGCGGCGATGAGCCGGTCGAGCGCTGCGGTCGGTTCCCAGGTGGCGGGCGTGGCGAAGTAGTCGGCCAGAAGGCCCATCACCGTGGTCTGCGCCGCCTCGCGGCCGTGGCCGCCGCTGGACACGCCATCGGCAATCGCGGCGATGAGCCCGCGCGCCTCGTCGCCCGGCGGCGCATGGACCGCGCCGGCGAAGTCCTCGTTCACCTCGCGCGGTCCGCGCCGGCTGCTGTAGCCGATGTCCACTTCAAAGCTCATGGCGCGATTCTCCACGCGCGCCGCGGGCACACGTTTGCTTGATTCCAGGAAAGGCGGAGCCCCATGAAGAAAATGAAACTCGTGATGGTCGGCAACGGCATGGCCGGCGTGCGCACGCTCGAAGAGCTGCTGAAGATCGCGCCCGACCTGTACGACATCACCGTCTTCGGCGCGGAGCCGCACCCCAACTACAACCGCATCCTGCTGTCGCCGGTGCTCGCGGGCGAGCAGACCATCGACGAGATCGTGCTCAACAGCTGGGAGTGGTACTCCGAGAACAACATCACGCTGCACGCCGGCAAGAAGGTGGTGGAGGTCGACCGCGTGAAGCGCATCGTGCGCGCCGAGGATGGCACCGAGGCCGCCTACGACCGCCTGCTGATGTGCACCGGCTCCAACCCCTTCATGCTGCCGGTGCCCGGCAAGGACCTGAAGGGCGTGATCGCCTACCGCGACATCGCCGACACCGACTACATGATCGAGACCGCGCGCACGCACAAGAACGCGGTGGTCATCGGCGGCGGCCTGCTGGGCCTGGAAGCCGCCAACGGCCTGATGCTGCGCGGCATGAACGTGACGGTGGTGCACGTCATGCCCTGGCTGATGGAGCGCCAGCTCGACGACGTGGCGGGCAAGCTGCTGCAGAAGTCGCTGGAAGACCGGGGCCTGAAGTTCCTGATGGGCGCGCAGACGCAGGATCTGGTCGGCGGGGAAGACGGCCGCGTGAAGGCCATCCGCTTCAAGGACGGCACCGAGGTCGCTGCCGATCTGGTGGTGATGGCCGTGGGCATCCGCCCCAACGTGGAGCTGGCCGAAAAGATGCGGCTGCACTGCAACCGCGGCATCGTCGTCACCGACACCATGCAGACCGTGACCGACGCGCGCATCTACTCGGTGGGCGAATGCGCGGCGCACCGCGGCATTGCCTACGGGCTGGTCGCGCCCCTCTTCGAGCAGGCCAAGGTTGCGGCCAACCACCTGGCGCAGTTCGGCATCGGCCGCTACCTGGGTTCGCTCACTTCCACCAAGCTGAAGGTGACGGGCATCGACCTGTTCTCGGCCGGCGAGTTCATGGGCGGCGAAGGCACGGAAGAGATCGTCATGAGCGACCCCTTCGGCGGGGTCTACAAGAAGCTGGTCATCAAGGACGACAAGCTGGTGGGCGCCTGCCTCTACGGCGACACGGTGGACGGCAGCTGGTATTTCAAGCTGCTGCGCGACGGCCGCAGCGTGCACGACATCCGCGACAAGCTGATGTTCGGCGAATCGAACATCGGCGACACCGGCCACGAGGGCCACAACAAGGCCGCCAGCATGCCCGACGACGCCGAGGTCTGCGGCTGCAACGGCGTGAACAAGGGCACCATCTGCAAGGCCATCAAGGAAAAGGGCCTGTTCACGCTCGACGAGGTGAAGAAGCACACCAAGGCCAGCGCGAGCTGCGGCTCGTGCACCGGGCTGGTGGAGCAGATCCTGATGTTCACCGCCGGCGGCGACTACTCCGCCACGCCCAAGAAGAAGGCCGTGTGCGGCTGCACCGACGTGAGCCACCAGGACGTGCGCGACGCCATCCGCAAGGAGCACTACCTGACGCACGACGAGGTGTACCGCAACCTCGGCTGGCGCACGCCCAACGGCTGCTCCACCTGCCGCCCGGCCATCAACTACTACCTGATCAGCACCTGGCCCAAGGAGGCGAAGGACGATCCGCAGAGCCGCTTCATCAACGAGCGCAGCCACGCCAACATCCAGAAGGACGGCACCTACTCCGTCATTCCGCGCATGTGGGGCGGCCACACAACGCCAGACGAGCTGCGCCGCATCGCGGACGCGGCCGACAAGTACAAGATCCCGACCGTCAAGGTCACGGGCGGCCAGCGCATCGACCTGCTGGGCGTGAAGAAGGAAGACCTGGAGAACGTCTGGAAGGACATCGGCATGCCCAGCGGCTTCGCCTATGCCAAGTCGCTGCGCACGGTGAAGACCTGCGTGGGCAGCGAGTGGTGCCGCTTCGGCACGCAGGACTCCACGCAGATGGGCAAGGACCTGGAGCGTGCGCTGTGGGCCATGTACTCGCCGCACAAGGTCAAGCTGGCCGTCTCGGGCTGCCCGCGCAACTGCGCCGAGGCCGGCATCAAGGACGTGGGCGTGATCGGCGTCGACTCGGGCTGGGAGCTCTACGTGGGCGGCAACGGCGGCATCAAGACCGAGGTGGCGCAGTTCCTCGTGAAAGTGAAGACCGCCGAGGAAGTGATGGAGTATTCGGGCGCCTTCCTGCAGCTCTACCGCGAGGAAGGCTGGTACCTGGAGCGCACGGTGCACTACATCGGCCGCGTGGGCCTGGACTACGTGAAGAAGAAGATCCTCGACGACGCCGAGGGCCGCAAGGCGCTGTGGGAGCGCCTGCAGTTCGCGCTCGACGGCGAGCCCGATCCGTGGTTCGAGTCGGCGCAGGCCTCGGTCGACGTGCGGCAGTTCACGCCGCTGACGGCATGAAGCGCAGGGCCTTCATCGCCAGCACTGCCGCAGCCGTCGCGGGCATGGGCGTCGGCCTGGGCGCAAACGCGCAGGTCGCCGACCTGAACGACGCGATCAACAAGGCCGGCCGCCAGCGCATGCTGTCGCAGCGCGCGAGCAAGGCCTACCTGGCGCTGGTGCAGCAGGTCGAGTCGCGCAATGCCCGGCAGGTGCTCGACCGGTCAATCGCGCTGTTCGAGCGTCAGCTCGGCGAACTGAAGGCCTTCGCGCCCGGCCCGGCCATCCGCGCCACCTACGAGTCGCTGGACACGGCCTGGGGCGCATTCAAGGCCGAGCTCACCGACGCCGCCCCCGGAAAGGAAGCCGCCGCCCGCGTCGTGAGGCTCGACGCCGCCGTGCTCGCGCTGGCCAACCAGGGCACCGGCCAGTACGAGGCCGCCTCGGGCAAGCCGGTGGGCAAGCTGGTCAACATCGCGGGCCGCCAGCGCATGCTGTCGCAGCGCATGGCCAAGTTCTACCTGGCCACCGCGATGCAGATCGACCCGGCCGGCAGCACGGCCGAGATCGGCAAGTCGCGCACCGAATTCGTGGCCGCGCTCGAGCTGCTGCGCAACGCGCCCGAGGCCACCGCGCAGATCCGGCAGGAGCTGGTGCTGGCCGATGCGCAGTGGATCTTCTTCAACCGCGGCCTGCAGCGCCTCGAAGGTGCCGGCGCCTCGCCCGCGCTGATGTCCGACGTGTTCGTCAGCAGCGAGAACCTGCTGGCGATCATGGACCGCGTGACCGGCCTGTATTCCGAAATCAAGTCTTAGAGAAAAGAAGAGAGCCCCACCATGAGCGACTGGAAAGTGATCTGCCGCATCGACGACATCCCCGTGCTCGGCGCGCGCCGCGTCGCGCGGCCGGCCGGGCTGGACGTGGCCGTGTTCCGCAACTCCGACGACCAGGTGTTCGCGCTGCTCGACCGCTGCCCGCACAAGGGCGGCCCGCTGAGCCAGGGCATCGTCTTCGGCACCAGCGTGGCCTGCCCGCTGCACAACTGGGCCATCGGGCTGGACGACGGCTGCGCCAAGGCGCCCGACGAGGGCTGCACGCCGAAGTTCGCCGTGAAGGTGGAAGACGGCGTGGTGCACCTCGACGCGGCCGAGCTGGCTACGCACGCCATCGACCTGGAGCGCCCGGTCGCCGGCCCGAAGCCTTTCGCGGTGCTGTCCGTTCTTCCGCTGGAATAACCCATGACGCGGGAGACCCGGTCCACCTGCCCGTATTGCGGCGTCGGCTGCGGGGTGATCATCGAGTCGACCGGCGACGAGGTCACCGGCGTGCGCGGCGACCCGGAGCACCCGGCGAACTTCGGGCGGCTTTGCACCAAGGGCTCGACGCTGCATCTCACGGCCAGCGCCACGGTCACGCGGCAAACACGGCTGCTGCAGCCCATGCAGCGCCTCGCGCGCGCCGAAGCGCCCTCGGTGGTGAGCTGGGACATTGCGCTCGACAACGCCGCCGGCAAGTTCGCGCAGGTGATCCGCGACCACGGCCCGGACTCGGTCGGCTTCTACGTGTCGGGCCAGCTGCTGACCGAGGACTACTACGTCTTCAACAAGCTCGCCAAGGGACTGATCGGCACCAACAACATCGACACCAACTCGCGCCTGTGCATGAGCAGCGCGGTGGCCGGCTACAAGCAGACGCTGGGCGCCGACGCGCCACCGGCCTGCTACGACGACCTGAAGGACGCGCAGTGCCTCTTCATCGTGGGCAGTAACACGGCCTGGGCGCACCCGATTCTTTTTCGCCGCATCGAGGACGCGAAGGCCGCGAACCCGGCGCTGAAGATCGTGGTGGCGGATCCGCGCCGCACAGACACGGTAGAGATCGCCGACCTGTTCCTGCCCATCCAGCCCGGCACGGACGTGATGCTCTTCAACGGCATGCTGCACCTGATGCTGTGGGAAGGCTGGACCGACGCGAAGTACATCGCGGCGCATACCAACGGCTTCGACGCGCTGAAGGCCACGGTGCGCGAATGCACGCCGGAGAAGGTGGCGCAGGTCTGCGGCATCCCGAAGGACGACCTGCTGGAGGCGGCGCGGCTCTTCGCTACATCGCCGGCCACGCTGAGCCTGTACTGCCAGGGGCTGAACCAGTCTTCCAGCGGCACGGCGAAGAACGCCGCGCTCATCAACCTGCACCTGGCGACCGCGCAGATCGGCAAGCCCGGCGCCGGACCCTTCTCGCTGACCGGCCAGCCGAACGCGATGGGCGGGCGCGAGGTGGGCGGTCTTGCCAACCTGCTGAGCGCGCACCGCGACCTGGCCAACCCCGAGCATCGGGCCGAAGTGGCGGCGCTGTGGGGCGTGCCTTCCGTGCCGGAGAAGCCGGGCAAGACCGCAGTGGAGATGTTCCAGGCCGCGGCCGACGGCGAGATCCGCGCACTTTGGATCGCCTGCACCAACCCGGCGCAGTCGATGCCCGACCAGGCCACGGTGCGCCGCGCGCTGGAGCGCGCCGAGTTCGTGGTGGTTCAAGAAGCCTTCTCCACCACCGCCACCTGCGCCTTCGCCGACCTGCTGCTGCCCGCCACCACCTGGGGCGAAAAGGAAGGCACCGTGACCAACAGCGAGCGCCGCATCTCGCGCGTGCGACCGGCCGTGCCGGCGCCTGGCGAGGCGCGCAATGACTGGTCGATCGCGGTGACCTTCGCGCACCGGCTCGAACGGCAGATGGGCCGCACTTTCACGCTCTTTCCGTACGAGACGGCCGAATCGGTCTGGAACGAGCATCGCGAATCCACGCGCGGCCGAGACCTGGACATCACCGGCATGAGCTACGCGATGCTGGAGACCGCCGGCCCGCAGCAATGGCCGCTGAAGGAAGGCGAAAGCACAGGCAGCGTGCGCCTGTACGAGGACGGCGTGTTCCCAACGCCCGACGGCCGCGCCCGCTTCGTCGACACCGTCTACAAGCCTGTGGCCGAGGCGCGCGAGGCCCGCTACCCCTTCTCGCTGAACACCGGCCGCCTGCGCGACCAGTGGCACGGCATGAGCCGCACCGGCACGGCCGGTCGCCTGTTCGGCCACGTGCCCGAGCCGGTGGTGCAGATGAACGCACAGGACATGGCGCGCCGCCAGATCGGCGAAGGCGACCTGGTGCACCTGACTTCGAAGCGCGGCTCGATCATGCTGCCCGCGCGCGCCAGCGCCGAGGTGGGGCTGAGCCAGGCCTTCGTCGCCATGCACTGGGGCGAGGAATACCTGAGCGGCTGCTCGTCGAGCGGCACGCGGCTGGCGGGCATCAACGCGCTGACCACGCCGGCCTTCTGCCCCACGTCGAAGCAGCCGGAGCTGAAGCACACGCCGGTGAAGATCCTCAAGGCCGAGCTGCCGTGGTCGCTGCTGGCCATGGCCTGGCTGCCCGCCGGCGAGGCATTGGCGGCGCACCGCGCGCTGCAGCAGACGATGGCGCTGTTTCCTTTCGCGACCTGCGTGCCGTTTTCCGGCAACACGCAAGGCACCGAGCGCACCGGCATCCTCTTTCGCGCCGCAGCGCACGACGCGCCCGACGACGCGCTGGTCGAGAAGATCGAGACGCTGCTCGGCCTGCAGGCCGCCGACGCGCTGCGCTATGCCGACCGCCGCCGCGGCCAGCGCCGGACGGCCCGGCTGGTGCGCCGCGCCGACGGCAGCGCGGGCCTCGAAGCCTTCCTGCTGGGCGGCGACACCAGCGCCGAAGCGTGGATCGCCACCCTGCTGCGCGAGGAACTGCCCGCGCAGAGCTACGGCCGCCTGCTGCTGTCGCCGGGCTCGAAGGCGCCGGTGGCGGTGCAGTCGCGCGGCAAGACGGTGTGCACCTGCTTCAACGTGGCGGACGTGGCAATCCAGACCGAACTGGCCCGCTGCACCGGCACCGCCGACGAGCGGCTGGCGAAGCTGCAGGGGGCGCTGAAGTGCGGCACCAACTGCGGCTCGTGCATTCCCGAGCTCAAGCGCATGGTGCGGGCGACGCCGGCCGAAGCCATGGCGGAGGCCCCGTGACTGCCCTGGGCATAAGCCGAATGACGTTTCGGCATAAGCCTTGCGGGACAATCCGCCTACCCATGGGAATCAGCCAATACATCAAGGAAATCGGCCGCGGCGCGCGAGGCGCCAAGCCGCTCACGCGCGAACAGGCCACCGACCTGTTCGGCCAGGTGCTCGACGGCACCGTGACCGACCTCGAGATCGGCGGCTTCTGCCTGGCCATGCGCATCAAGGGCGAGACGCCCGAGGAGATGGCCGGTTTTCTCGATGCAACCCATGCGCGGCTCCACATGATTCCAGCCGGCGAGCGCCCGCTGGTCGTGCTGCCGAGCTACAACGGCGCGCGCAAGCTGCCGGTGCTCACGCCGCTGCTGGCGCTGCTGCTGGCGCGCGAGGGCCTGCCGGTACTGGTGCACGGCAGCGCGAGCGAAACCTCGCGCGTGCTGGCGTCGAACGTGCTGGCTGCCCTGGGCCATGCGCCGATGACGGCCATCCGCCCCGTCGCCAGCGGCGAGGTGGCCTTTGCGCCCACCGAACTGCTGAACCCCGCGCTCAAGCGCCTGCTCGACGTGCGCCGCGTGGTCGGCCTGCGCAACCCCGGCCACAGCGTGGTGAAGCTGATGCAGCCCACCGCGGGCCCGAGCGTGGTGGTGGCCAGCTACACGCATCCGGAGTACGCGCGCGTCATGGCCGAGACCTTCGAACTCACGGGCATGACCGCCCTGCTCTCGCGCGGCCTCGAAGGCGAAGTGGTGTCGGACCCGCGCCGCACCGCGCAGATCGACGGCTTCGTGCGCGGCGTGCGCACCGAGCTGCAGTCGCAGCAGGCCGGCACCGCATCCGAGGTGCCGGGGCTGCCGAAGGAAATCGACGTTGCAACCACCGCCGACTACACGCGCCGCGTGCTGGCCGGCGAGCTTCCCGTGCCGGAGGCCATCGCGACGCAGGTCAGGCACATCACGCAACTGGCATTGGCATCCCACGCATGAACAACGACAACCCCACCACCAATTCCCTCATCGCCGGCCGATGCACGCTGGTGGGCGCCGGCCCCGGCGACCCCGAGCTGCTGACCATCAAGGCCGTGAAGGCGATCCAGGCCGCGACGGTGCTGCTGGTCGACGACCTCGTGAACGACCAGATCGTGCAGGCCTACGCCCGCCCCGGCGCGCGCATCGTGCACGTGGGCAAGCGCGGCGGCTGCAAGAGCACGCCGCAGGCTTTCATCGAGCGGCTGATGATCACCGCCGTGCGCGAAGGCGAGACGGTGGTGCGCCTCAAGGGCGGCGACCCGTTCATCTTCGGCCGCGGCGGCGAAGAGGTGGAGCACCTGCGCGAAGCCGGCATCGAATGCACGGTGGTCAACGGCATCACCGCAGGCCTCGCGGCAGTGACCACGCTGGGCGTGCCCCTCACCCACCGCGACCACGCGCAGGGCGTGGTGTTCGTCACCGGCCACGCCAGGACCGGTGCCGGCGCGGCGGAAGACCCGACCGACTGGCGCGCGCTAGCTGCGACGGCGTACAACGCCCGGCTCACGCTGGTGATCTACATGGGCGTGTCGGGCGTGGCACACATCGAGCGCGAACTTCTGCAAGGCCTGCCGGGCGACACGCCGGTGGCGGTCATCCAGCACGCGAGCCTGCCGCACCAGAAACACATCGCGACCACGCTGGAGAAGCTGCAGGACGGCATCGCCGAGGCCGGGCTGGCGAGCCCGGCGGTGATCGTCGTGGGCGACGTGCTGCGCGGGCTGGCCGCGGCGGCGCTAACGGTGCCGGCCTCGCTGGACGCAGGGCGCTTCGGGACCTGACCCCGGCCCGTGCGGGCCACGGCCGAACGGCATGGTCCGTACGGCCAGCGTGAGCGTTTTCCTTCAGCCGCCTAAAATCGCGCCCCGACAAAAACACAAGCGAGAGAGGCGGAAATGCTCGAGAAACTCAACGAATTCACGGAAAGCCACGGCGAACTGCGCCGCGGCAAGGGCCTGGTCACGGGGACCATCGCGCTGAGCCTTGCCATCCTGTGCTTTCTGGGCGTGCTGGCTTTCCACTTTCCGCAGTACCTCACGACGCCGGAGTTGCGCAAGAGCTACAACGTCGACGTGATGCGCATCATCCTGCTGACGGCCCTGGTCATCTCGGGCGGGCTTTCGCTGGTCAACATCATCTTCAACCGCTCGCGCTGGCTGTCTTCGGCCGCGTTCCTGCTCGTGGCGGCCTCGGCGCTGCTGGGCGGGCACAAGGTGCCGGTGCACGACTTCGCGGACAACACGCCATACATCGGGCTCGACTGGTTCATCCTCGACCTGCTGGGCTCCTCGCTGATCTTCATCTTCATCGAGAAGCTGTTCGCGCTGCGCAAGGACCAGCCGGTGTTCCGCGAGGAGTGGCAGACCGACTTCCACCACTTCGTGGTGAACCACATGATCGTGGGCTTCGTGCTGCTGGCGACCAACCTGATGGTGCACAAGCTCTTCGGCTGGGCCGCGAACGACGGCATCCGGGGCTGGGTGGGCAACCTGCCGTTCTGGGCGGGACTGCTGCTGATCATCCTGGTGGCCGACCTGGTGCAGTACTGGACGCACCGCGCCTACCACGAGGTGCCCGTGCTGTGGCGCCTGCACGCGGTGCACCACAGCGTGAAGAGCATGGACTGGATGGCGGGCTCGCGCCAGCACATCCTGGAGCTGCTGATCACGCGCACGCTGGTGCTGGCTCCCATCTACGTGCTGGGCTTCAGCAAGGACGTGATCGACGCCTACATCGTGGTGGTGGGCTTCCAGGCGGTTTTCAACCACTGCAACGTGAGCGTGCGGCTCGGCCCGCTGCGCTACCTGATCGTGACGCCCAACTTCCACCACTGGCACCACAGCCAGGACCAGGAAGCGCTGGACAAGAACTACGCGGCGCACTACGCCTTCCTCGACTACATCTTCGGCACGGCCGTGAAGAGCACCAAGCTCTGGCCAGAGAAGTACGGCGTGCTGGGCGACTACGTGCCCAACGGCTTCTTCAAGCAGCTGAAGTTCCCGTTCGTCTGGAAGGGCTGATGCGCATCGCCTTCCGCACCGCCGCGGCCGCCGCCGCCGCGGGCGCCGCCCTGCTGCTCTCGGCCTGCGCCACCCGCCTCGACCTGCCGACCAAGGACAACGGCCTGCGCCTGCGCGTGCAGAGTTCGGTGATCGCGCCGGGCAACGGCGGCGAGCTCATCGCCGCCGACGCGCTGGCGCCGGGCGACATCCTGCTGACCTCGATCGCCACGGTGAACTCCTTCGGCATCCGGCTGGGCACCTTCTCGCCGGTGAGCCACGCGGTGCTTTACCTGGGCGACGGCCAGATCGCCGAAGCCGTGGGCACCGGCGTGCGTGCGCGGCCGCTCGCAGAGGTAGTCGACGAGGAACAGATGGTCGTGGCCTTCCGCGTGCCGGGCGTGGACGACGCCAGCGCCGCCCGCATGCGCGAATGGGCGCTGTCGCAGGTCGGCACCAGCTACAACACCGTGGGCGTGCTGCTGAACGCACCCTTCGTGCTGAACCGCCGCCTGTGCGAGCTGCCGCTGATGCCCACCGCCGTGAGCCACTACTGCATGAGCGGCATGGCCATGGTGCAACTGGGCGCGAGCCGCGACGACCAGTTTTTCTGCTCCCAGTTCGTGCTGGAGGCCTACAGGCAGGCCGGCCTGCCGATCACCAACGTCGACCCGCGCTGGGTGAGCCCGGCCGACCTGCTCCACATGCGCGAGGGCGACGTGCCCTCCATCGCCGCCACGCAGCCGCTGCGCTATGTCGGCCACCTGAAATACAACCCGCCGCCGATTCTGGCGGCCGACGGCCCTTGAGCGCGGCTGGCTCCTCTTCGTCGCGCTTCGACGTCGTCGTGATCGGCGCGGGGGCGGCCGGGCTCTTCTGCGCCGGCGTGGCGGGCCAGCGAGGCCTGAAGGTGCTGCTGGTGGACCACAGCGAGAAGGTGGGCGAGAAGATCCGCATCTCGGGCGGCGGGCGCGCCAACTTCACGAACCGCGACCTCGACGTGCGCGCGCCGCAGCGCCACTTCATCGGCGACAACCCGAATTTCTGCCGCTCGGCGCTGTCGCGCTATGCGCCGCAGCAGTTCATCGAGCTGGTGCAGAAGCACGGCATCGCCTTCCACGAGAAGCACAAGGGGCAGCTTTTCTGCGACGGCTCCTCGCAGCAGATCGTCGACATGCTGCTGGCCGAGTGCGCGGCGGGCGGGGTCGAGCGGTGGCAGCCGTGCAGGATCGGGAGCATCGCGTTTTCCGCCTCCAGCGCAGACGGGGCGGGCTCTGGCAGCTATCGAATCGAGAGCATCCGGGGACCGATCGAGACGCCGAAGATCGTCGTCGCCACCGGCGGTCTGTCGATCCCGCAGATCGGCGCCAGCGACTTCGGCTACCGCATCGCCGAGCAGTTCGGCCTGCGGATGGTCGCGCCCCGCCCCGCGCTGGTGCCGCTGACCTTCGGTGGCGACGCCTGGGCGCCATACGCCGAACTGGCCGGGCTGGCGCTGCCGGTGCGCATCGAGACCGGCTCCAAGAAGGAGAAGACGGCCTTCCTCGAAGACCTGCTCTTCACCCACCGGGGCCTTTCGGGCCCGGCGGTGCTGCAGATTTCGAGCTACTGGAAGCCCGGCGCCCCGCTGACGCTCGATTTCGCCCCGGGCGTCAACGTGGCCGAGTCACTGGGCGAAGCCAAGTTGCGGTCGAAGAAACGCATCGCCAACGAACTGGCCACACTGGTGCCTTCGCGGCTGGCGGACGCCTGGGTCGGGCAGGACCCGGCACTGCAGCGGCCGGTGAACGAGGCGGCCGACAAGGCGCTGGCGGCCCTGTCCGAGCGCATCGCCCGCTGGCAGATCGTCCCGAGCGGCACCGAGGGCTACAAGAAGGCCGAGGTCACGGCCGGCGGCGTCGACACCCGCGACCTGTCGTCCCAGACCATGGAGTCGAAGCAGCCGGGCCTGTATTTCATCGGCGAAGTGGTCGATGTGACGGGCTGGCTAGGCGGATACAACTTCCAGTGGGCCTGGGCGAGCGCCCATGCGTGTGCAAACGCGCTATAATCGCGGGCTAACTCTTGGCCTTACCTCAACGGCCGCAATGTTTTTCAGTTGAGGAACCCCGGCTTGGGGCCTCGATCTCTCCAGGCCAAATTCATTTCAACGATTCATCAATGACCACCATCCGCGTTAAAGAAAACGAGCCCTTCGACGTCGCACTGCGCCGTTTCAAGCGCACCATCGAAAAGCTCGGCCTGCTGACCGACCTGCGTGCCCGCGAGTTCTACGAAAAGCCGACCGCCGAGCGCAAGCGCAAGAAGGCAGCCGCGGTCAAGCGCCACTACAAGCGCGTGCGCAGCATGCAGCTGCCCAAGAAGCTGTACTAAGCAACGCCCCGGGCGGCAGGCGCCAGACGAAAGTCCGCACAGCCGCTCCGTTGCCTCAGCCGCGCCAGGGAAACCTGCCGCGGCTTTTGTTTTTTCCGAAAGGTTGCCGAATGACTATCAAAGAACAGATCACCGAAGACATGAAGACGGCGATGCGCGCCAAGGAATCAGAGCGCCTGGCCACCATCCGCCTGCTGCTGGCCGCCATGAAGCAGAAGGAAGTCGACGAGCGCGTGGAGCTCGACGACGCCATGGTCGTCGCCATCGTCGACAAGATGGTCAAGCAGCGCAAGGATTCCATCGCCGCCTTCACCACCGGCGGCCGCACCGACCTCGCCGACAAGGAAGCCGCCGAGATCAAGGTGCTGGAGGTCTACCTGCCCCAGCGCATGGGCGCCGATGAAGTCGCCGCCGAAGTGAAGGCGATCGTGGCCGAGCTGGGCGCCAGCGGCCCCGGCGACATGGGCAAGGTGATGGGCGTGGTCAAGACCCGCCTGGCCGGCAAGGCCGACATGGGCCAGGTCAGCGCAGCGGTCAAGGCCGCTCTGACGGGCGCCTGAGCATGAACGCCGGCAGCCCGAGCGTCACCATCCCCAAGGCCTGCGCCTGCCTGGTCGATGCCCGGGGCCGGCTGCTGGTGTTCCGCCATCCCGAGGACGGCAACATGCAGCTTCCCAAGGGCACCATCGAGCCCGGCGAGTCACCCGAACTCGCCGTGCGCCGCGAGCTGCTCGAGGAATCGGGCATCGACTTCGCCGGAGAGCTGCAGTCGCTGGGCACGCTGGACCGCGAATGCGAAGCCGGCGTCGAAGGCAACACGCACCGCCATCCGCAGCTGTGGCACCTGTTCCTGATGCGCGCCGAGGGCGAGCTGCCCGAGAGCTTCACCCACACCGCGACCGGCAGCCCCGAGGAAGAAGGCCTGGTGTTCCTCTTCAGCTGGCTCGAAGCCGGCGATCCGCTCGACGACTTCGCCCTGCCCTATCGCCAGACCATCGAGCGCGTGCGCTCGGCCCTGCTGCTCGCGGCCTGAAACGCCGCCGTCACACCCCGGCCGCCCGCACGGCCATGTACAGGCCCAGCAGCGCCAGCCCGATCAGGAAGCAGCGCTTGAACACCGCCACCGACAGCCTCTTGCGCAGCCAGGTCCCGAGCACCATGCCGCCGATGGCCGGCGCCAGCATCGCAACCGATCCTCCGATCACCGACATCGGATAGCCCCCGTTCCCGGCCAGCCCGATGGCCAGCACCACAGTCGAGGTGGTGAACGAGATCCCCATCGCCTGGATCAGCGAATCCCGCTGGAACCCCAGCGCCTGCAGATAAGGCACCGCCGGCACTGCGAACACCCCCGTCACCGCCGTGACCAGCCCGGTGACGACGCCCACCACAGGTCCCACCCAGCGCGCCTGTGCATCGGTCACATGCAACTGCCGCCCGGTCAGTCCCCAGACCGCATAGACGATTAGCGCCACGCCGAGCGCCACCGTCGCCCATGCCCCGGCCGGTACGCCCAGCCAGAGCGCGCCACCCAGCGTGCCGACCACCACTCCCGCCTGCATGCCGCCGATGCGCCGCAGCACCGGCATGAAGGTCGCGCGCGGCCCGGTCTGCCAGATGTTGGTGACCAGCGAAGGCACGATCAGCAGCGCCGCGGCCTGCGCCGGCGACATCCACAGCGCGAGCAGTCCCATCGACACCGTCGGCAGCCCGAGGCCGACCACGCCCTTGATCACCCCGGCCAGCAGGTACACGGCCGTGGCGGCGGCCCAGAAGATCATCGTGTCGGGGGGTTGCATGGCTGTCATCGCGGCCGAGTCTGCCGATGAAGCCCGCGCCCTGAAATGCGGCATTCGCGCAGCCGGCCTCAGGCTGGGACTGAGGCTCCTGGTGCACACTCCGCCCACCATGCGCTTCGATCTCACCGACCTGCGGCTCTTCATCCACGTCGTCGAGGCCGGCAGCCTCACCGCCGGCGCCGGCCGCTCGCACATGACGCTGGCCTCCGCCAGCCAGCGCGTGCGCGGCATGGAGGACGCCCTCGGCAGCCCCCTGCTCACCCGCCACGCGCAGGGCGTGCGCCCCACCGAGGCCGGCCGGACGCTGCTGCACCATGCGCGCGTCGTGCTGCAGCAGATGGAGCGGCTGCGCGGCGAACTCGGCGAGTACGGCCAGGGCCTCAAGGGCCATGTGCGCTTCATGTGCGGCACCTCGGCGCTGACCGAGCACCTGCCCGAGGTGCTGAGCCGCTTTCTCGCGGAGCACCCGCGCATCTCGGTCGACCTGGAAGAGCGCCCCAGCCCCGACACGGTGGAGGCGCTGCGCGCAGGCCTGTGCGACATAGGCATCGTCTCCGACGCCATCGACAGCGAGGGCCTCGAATGCCATCCCTTCCGCCGTGACGACCTAGTACTGGTCATGCCGAGGGGCCATGCACTGGCCAGCCGCCGTCGCCTCCGGCTGGCCGAAGTGGTCGACAGCGAGTTCGTCGGCCTGCCCGCCGACAGCGCGCTGCAGCTGCTGATCACCCAGCACGTGCGCGCCCTCGGCAAGCACCTCGCCTACCGGGTGCGCGTGCGCAATTTCGAGGCGGTGTGCCGCATGGTCGAGTACGGCATCGGCGTGGGCATCGTGCCGCAGACCGCGGCAGAGCGCTGCGCCCGCTCGATGAAGATCGCGCGCGCCTCGCTCGCCGACGCCTGGGCCGAGCGAACGCTGATGGCCTGCGTGCGCTCGTCGGAAGACCTGCCGCTCAACGCCCGGCGCATGCTCGAGTACCTGGTCGCGCCGCCGCCGGAAGAAGTCAGGAAGAAGCAGTGACGGGCCGCCCCAGCCGCGCCCGCGCCGCCACGAAGGCGTCGAAGGCCTCGCTGCTGGTCTTGCGCGGCACATAGCCGAAGCGATCCTTCAGCGCGGTGTTGAGCAGCACCGGCCTGTAGCGCAGAAAGTCCAGCTGCTCCGGCCCATAGCGGCTCACGCCCAGCGCAGAGCCCACCGCCAGTGCCGTCTTCAGCACGCCGGCCGGCCAGTCGGTGGCGCGCTTGCCGAGCCTCGAGGCGATCTCGTGGATGGCCAGTGCGCCGTCGCCCGCAAGGTTGTAGCAGCCGGGCGGCGCGCCGCCGAGCGCATGCGCGATGGCGCCGGTCACGTCCTCGTCCCACACGAACACGAACGGACTCGCGCTGCCGCGGATGGCGATGAGCCGCTTCTTCTCGAACAGCGCCGTGATCTGGTTGTCCACCCGCTCGCCGAGGATGGTGCCGATGCGCAGCACCGTCTGCGCCAGCGCCGGATGCCGTTCGCGGCATTCGGCCAGCATCTCCTCCACCTGCCGCTTGTGGTCCGCATAGGCGAACACCACGTTGCCGCGCAGCGGCTGCGACTCGGTGATCCACGCCGGGTTGTCCGCGTGGTAGCCGTAGGCCGCGCCGCTGGACGACACCGCGATGTGCCGCACACCCTGCGCCACGCAGGCATCGAGCACGTTGCGCGTGCCGCCCACGTCCACGGAATGCTCGAAGGCGCGGTTCGAATCCTTGCCCGGCGTGACGATGGAAGCGAGATGCACGACGGTGTCGATTGCATGGTCGGCAATGGTCTCTGAGATGCGCGAGTCGCGCACGTCCAGCTGCCGGTAGGTCACGCCCATCAGCCGCCGGTCCGCCGGCACCTCGCGCACGTCGACCGCGACCAGCGCTTCCAACGTGCCTTGCTGCGCCAGTGCGGCGAGCAGACTGCGTCCCAGGAAGCCATCGGCCCCGGTCACCAGCACGCGGCGCGCAACGATTCCTTCGCCGCCACTCATGGCTTCACAGGCTTGCGCCCCCACCAGCTCGCCAGCGCGAGGCCGGCGATGATGTCCCAGAAGCCCCACACGCCCGCCACCACGGCCATGCCGCCGAGCCCGCCGAAGAAGCTGAATATCAGCACCAGTCCGAGTCCCGAGTTGCGGATGCCCACCTCGATGGACACCGCGCGCCGGTCGTAGTCGCCCAGCCCCGAGAGCCGCGCGCACAGGTAGCCGGTGCCGAAGGCCAGCGCGTCGTGGATCACCACCGCCATCAGCACCAGCCCCACGTAGTCGAGGAAGAAGCGCCAGTTGCCCGCGATGGCACCGATGATGAACACGATCAGTGCGGCGAAGCTCAGCACCCCCACCGGCTTCTTGATGCGCGCCGTGAGCGCCGGAAACCTGTGCGCGCAGGCCACGCCCAGCACGAAGGGAATGCCGATGATCGCCACGATGTGCCCCAGCATGTCCAGCGGATCGAGCGCGATGGTCTTCAAGAGCGCCGAGGCCGTCGGATGCAGCCCGCCCCAGAACGCGAAGTTCAGGGGCATCACCACGATGGAGATAGCGTTCGAGATCGCCGTCATCGACACCGACAGCGCCACGTTGCCGCGCGCCCGGTGCGTGAGGATCTGCGAGATGTTCCCCGGCGGGCAGCAGGCCACCAGGATCATGCCCAGCGCGATGCTCGGGCCTGGCTTGAGGATCAGCGTGAGCACGTAAGTCACGGCCGGCAGCACGATGAACTGCGCGCCGATGCCCACGGCCATGGCGCCGGGCATGCGCGCCACGCGCTTGAAGTCCTCGATGCGCGTGTCCAGCGCGATGCCGAACATCAAAAAGCCCAGCACCACGTTGAGCAGCACCAGCGAGGCCGGGTTGAAGTGCAGGCGTATCTCGTCGACGGGCAGCATGCGCGGGGCCTCCTTCTTTCTTGGTCTTCAGGCGGGGTCGGCCAGCGCCGCGGCCGCGTTGCGCACGGCCGCGCGGTAGGTGTCCTTGTGCACGTAGTACGCCATGCGTTCCAGCTGCAGGTACTTGAAGCCGCCCGACAGGTCGGGCGCCGGACCTTGCGCCGCGGCACGCAGCACGCCAGCCTTGGGCGAACCGCCCGCCTGCGCACGGAAGTAGCGCGCCACCAGCTCGGCCTGCTCGTAGCGGCCCTGCCAACCGATGCCACTGGCCTCGATCATCCCGAGCACCGCGATGTTCTCGAAGCGCGGCGAGAAGATGTTGAGGTAAAGCCGCGGCGCCATGCCCTGCCAGTTCAGCAGCTCGCGGTCGATGAACGGGTAGTGCAGCGCGTAGCCGGTGGCCGCGAGGATCAGGTCGTAGTCGCGCGCGCCGCCGTCCCTGAAGTGCACCGTGCGCCCGTCGAGCCGCGCGATGTCGGCGCGCACGCCGATGTCGCCGTGGCCCACGTGGTGCAGCACCAGCGAGTTCACGATGGGGTGCGACTCGTACATCCGGTAGTCGGGTTTCGGAAAGCCGAAGCGCACCGGGTCGCCGGTGAACCACTTGAGCACCGTCGAGTCGATGCGCTGCTTGAGCCACGGCGGCAGCGGCCGCTTGCCGCCCAGCGTGTCGGCCGGCTTGCCGAACACGTACTTGGGCACGAAGTAGTAGCCGCGCCGCACCGAGATGTCGACGCTCCTGGCGTAGTGCACGGCATCCACGGCGATGTCGCAGCCCGAGTTGCCCGCGCCGACGATCAGCACGCGCTTGTCCTTGAAGAGCTCCGGGTGCTTGTAGTCGCTGGTGTGCAGCAGCTCGCCCTCGAAGTTGCCGTCGAAGCTGGGCCGCTTGGGCTCTGCGAGCGTGCCGTTGGCGATGACCACGCCCCTGTACTCTGCCGTCTCGACGCTGCCCTCGCCGTCCTCGGTGGTCACGAGCCAGCGCGTGTCGGGCGCATCGCTCACCGGCTCGACGCGCAGCACGCGCGTGTTGAAGCGGAAGTGCTCGCGCAGTCCGAAGCGGTCCGCGAAGTCGCTGAAGTAGCGGCGCAACTCGCGGTGGCTCGGGTAGTCGGCCACCGTGTCGGCCATCGGGAATTCCGTGAACTCGGTGGTGCGCTTGCTCGATATCAGGTGCGCCGAGTGGTAGACGGTGGAGCGCGGGTTGGAGATGTCCCAAAGCCCGCCCACGTCGCCATGCGCCTCGAAGCCCTGGAACGGCACGCCGTGCTTCTGCAGGTTGCGCGCGCCGGCAAGGCCGGAGGGGCCCGCGCCGATCAGCGCGATCTGTTCATGGGTCGGTACTGCGGCGGCGTTGGACGTCGTCATCGGGACGGAGGCTCCTTCGGGAGATCGGAAGACAGACCGGAAGAAAGGCCGGGAATGGCAGTGGCGCCCGCCTCGCCCACGCGCGGCTTGCGCGGCTGGCCGCGCAGCAGGCGGTCGTGCAATGACTCGGGCAGCAAGTCGAGCGCCTTCGAGAGCCAGCCGATGCGGCGCGGCAGCACGATCTTCTCGCGCCCCGCCGCCACGGCGGCCAGCAGCCGATGCGCGGCGTCGTCGGCCTCCAGCAGCCCCGGCATCGCGAAACGGTTGCCGGCCGTAAGCGCGGTGCGGATGTAGCCGGGGCTCACGGTGTGCACGCCCAGCCCGGATTCGCGCAGTTCGGCGCGCAGGCTCTCCAGGTAGCGGATCAGGCCGGCCTTGCTCGCGCAGTAGGCGCCGTTGCCCGGCATGCCGCGCCAGCCCGCGATGCTGGCCACGCCGACGATCGAGCCGCGCCGCTGCCCGCGCATCGCGTTCAGGAAAGGCTGGAAGGTGGTGGCCGCACCCAGCAGGTTGATCTCGAGCATGCGGCGGAACACGGCGAGGTCGTCGGCCTGCGAGGTGTCGTAGCCGCCCGCGACGCCGGCATTGGCGATCACAAGGTCGGGCACGCCGGCCCTGGCCATCCAGTCGGCGGCCAGCGCCTGCATCTGCTGCCCGTTCGACACGTCGGGCGTGTAGACCGCGCAGCGCCCGGGCGCCAGCGCGGCAAGCGCCTCGAGCCTTCCTGCGTCGAGCCCCGCCAGCGCGACCTGCGCGCCACCCTCGATCAGCTCGCGCGCCAGTGCCTGGCCCAGGCCGCCGCAGGCGCCTGTGAGGACTACGTTGCGAAACTGCAGGGGCATCGGCTCGCGGTCTCCGGGTGGCAAAACCCGGCCACTGTAGCCGCGCACGCGAGCCGCGCCCCCCGGCATTTCCCCTTGCCCCGGCGGCTGCCGGAGCGGGGCTTCAGGAATGCGTCAGGCTTCGGCGCCCTGCGGAAACTCGATCTGGATCTTCACGTCGCCCGCGCGCCCCGCCGCGGCTTCCTCGAAGGCCCGCACGCCATCTTCGAAAGCGAAGGTGCGCGAGATGAAGGGCTTCACGTCGACCTGCCCCGAGGCGATCAGCGCCAGCGCGCGCGGGAAGATGTTGGCGTAGCGGAACACCGACTCGATGCGCACTTCCTTCGACTGGATCGCGACGATGTCCATCGGCACCTTGCCGCCGGGCATGCCCACCAGCACCAGGCAGCCGCCGGGGCACAGCAGGTCGACGATGCCCTCGAAGGCGCGCGCGCTGCCGCTGGCTTCGAAGACCACGTTGGCGCCCCAGCCGTCTGTCAGCGACTTCACGGCCTCGGCGAGGTTGGTGCTGCGCACGTCGATCGTCGTGACCGCCGGGTTGTCCTTGAACAGCGCCAGCTTCTCGGGCACGAGGTCGGCGAGGATCACGCGCGCCGCGCCACCGGCGAGCGCCGCCAGCGCCGTCATCGCGCCGATGGTGCCCGCGCCGACGACCACTGCCACGTCGCCCGGCTTCAGCGCGGCCTTCTTCGCCGCCTGCAGGCCGATCGACAGGGGCTCGACGATGGCGCCCTCGCCGAAGCTCACGTTGTCGGGCAGCCTGAAGGTGAAGGCCGCCGGGTGCACCACGTAGGGCGTGAGGCAGCCGTGGATGGGCGGCGTGGCCCAGAAGCGCACGGCCGGGTCGAGGTTGTAGATGCCCTCGAGCGTGGCGCGCGAATCCGCGGCAGGGATGCCGGGCTCCATGCACACGCGGTCGCCAGGCTTCAGGTGCGTGACCTCGGCGCCCACCTCGGCCACGATGCCGGAGGCTTCATGGCCGAGGACCATCGGGTCTTCCACCACGTAGGGGCCGATGCCGCCGTGCTGGTAGTAGTGAACGTCGCTGCCGCACACGCCCACGGTGTGCATGCGGATCTTCACGTCGCGCGGCCCCATGTCCAGGGGAATCTCGACGTCGCGCAGCCTGAGCTCGTGCGCCTTTTCCAGAACCAGTGCTTTCATCTCTTTGAGTCCTTGCAGGAGTGTTGTCGTGGTGTTGTCGGTGTGTCGTCAATGCAATGAGGCTTCGGCACGCAGCAGCGAGGCGCCCGAATCGATGTCGAACAGGTGCACCTGCGCCGGGTCGGCCACGAAGCGCACGCACTCGCGCAGCTCCGGGCGTAGCGCGGAGGGCATGAGCGCGGCAACCTCGCCGCCGCCCTGGCCGAAGCTCACCAGCACCTCGTTGCCGAGATATTCGACGAGCTGCACTTCGCCGACGAAGCCACCATCGCGGCCGTCCTGCGTATCGACCTGCAGGTGCGCCGGCCGGATGCCCAGCGTCACGCGCTCGCGGCCTTCCAGCGCGAAGCGCCGCGGGTCCACGCGCACCGTGCCCTCGCGGCCCGCCAGCTCGAAATGGCCGCCGGCGTCGCGCACGCTCATCTCCACCAGGTTCATCGGTGGCGTGCCGATGAAGCCGGCCACGAAGGCCGAGCGCGGCCGCTCGAAGATCTCGCGCGGCGAGCCGACCTGCTCGATGCGCCCGTCGCGCAGCAGCACGATGCGGTCGGCCAGCGTCATCGCTTCGTGCTGGTCGTGGGTCACGTAAACGGTGGTGGTCTTCAGCGCCTGGTGCAGCCGGGCGATCTCGATGCGCATGTGGTTGCGCAGCTTGGCGTCGAGGTTCGACAGCGGCTCGTCGAAGAGGAAAACCTTGGGCGTCTTGATCATCGCCCGCGCGATCGCCACGCGCTGCTGCTGCCCGCCCGAGAGCTCGGTGGGCTTGCGCTGCAGGTAGCGCTCCAGCCCCAGCGTGTCCGACACCTCCTTGATGCGCGCGTCGATCTCGGCCTTGGGCACCTTCAGCCGCTTGAGGCCGAAGGCGATGTTGTCGCGCACGCTCATGTGCGGATAGAGCGCGTAGTTCTGGAACACCATGGCGATGCCGCGATCCTGCGGCGGCAGGTCGTTCACGCGCTGGCCGCCGATCATGAGATCGCCGTCGGAGATGTCCTCCAGGCCCGCGAGCATGCGCAGGATGGTCGACTTGCCGCAGCCCGAGGGGCCGAGGAACACGACGAACTCGTTGTCGGACACGTCGAGGTCGAACTGGTGGACGACCTGCGTGTCGCCGTACCGCTTGATGATCTTGTGACAGCTGATTGCGGACATTTCGTTGTTCCGGGAAAGAGGGATCGGCTCGGGGCTCATGCCGCGTCGCGCCTGCGCTTGAACGCCGCGTTGAGAAAACCGCTGAGCACGCCGACCATGAGCAGCGGCGGCAGCGAGAGCAGGATGACGGACGCGTTCAGGATGCCCCAGGGCACGTCGCGCCCGAGCTGGCTCAGCTCAGAGGCCACGATGGGCAGCGTCTTGGCGTCCGAGGTGGTGAGCATCAGCGCGATGAGGAACTCGTTCCACACCAGCACGAAGCCGAAGGCGATGGCACCGATCAGCGAGCGCGCGGCGATCGGCAGCGCCACCTTGAAGAAGATCGCGTAGGGGCCGTAGCCGTCGACGCGGCCGGCCTCCTCCACTTCCTTGGGCACCGCCTTGAAGGCGGGAATGGCGAGCCAGATCACGGTGGAGAGCGTGAGCAGCGTGTAGGTGACGACGAGCGCGATGCGCGTGTCGTACAGCTCCAGCTGCAGCCAGATCACCATCAGCGGAATGGCCACCGCCACCGGCGGCAGGAAGCGCATGGAGAGCACGAAGAACTGGATGTCGTTGGCCCAGCGCAGCGGATAGCGCGCGAGCGCATAGGCCGCGGGCAGCCCGAGCACCGCGCCGGCGATCACCGCCGAGCCCACCACCACGACGGAATTCAGCAGCCCCTGCGCCACCGCCTCGCGGCTGAGCACGTAGACGTAGTTCTCCAGCGTGGGCGTGAAGAAGAACTTGGGCACCGCCGAGACGATGTCGACCCGGTTCTTGAACGAGTTGAGAAAGGTCCACAGCACCGGCACCAGCGCCGAGAGGCCGGCCAGGATCAGCATCAGCCGCGCTAGCAGCGTGCCGACGGAGAACTTCTTCTTTGCAGCAGCGCTCATTTCGGCCGCGTCCATTTCCAGATGTAGGTGAAGGCCACGGTCGAGGCGATCATCATCAGCACCGCCATGCCCGAGGCATACGAGATGCGGCCCGACTCGATGAAGCCCTGCGAGAAGGCGTACATGTCCAGCGTCTCGGTCGAGATGCCAGGGCCGCCGCGGGTCATCACGTAGATGAGGTCGAAGGCGCGCAGCGACTCCACCATCTTCACGAAGCACAGGCTCACCAGCGGCGCCTTGAGCATGGGCAGCGCCACGTAGGCGTAGACCTCCCAGGTCTTCGCGTGGTCCATGCGCGCGGCCTCGAAGGGCTGCGGCGGCAGGGTCTCGAGCAGCTTGAGCACGATGACGGCGAAGAAGAGGCCCCACTGCCACACGTCGACGAAAGCCACGGTAAGCAGCGCGGTGAGCGGGTTGGCCAGCAGGTCGAGCGGCTCGCCGGTGATGGCCTTGTACGGCCAGGTCAGCAGGCCGAAGAGCGGATGGAAGGCGAACTTCCACACGAAGGCGGCCGACACGCGCGGCAGCAGCACCGGCACGATGAACAGCATCGACAGCACGTTGCGCCAGCGCGCGGTGGTGCACTGGAACATCAGCACGCCCAGCAGCACCGCAAGGCCCATGGTGGCGCTGACCGTCAGCACCTCCCACACCAGCGACACGCGCACCGAGTTGAGGAAGCGCCGGTCGGAAAAGAGCTGGGTGTAGTTCGACAGCCAGACCCAGGCCGTGTCGGCCTGGCCCAGCTCGCGGTCCTGCAGCGAGATGCCGATCGCGAAAAGGGTGGGCACCAGCGCCAGCACTGCAAGCACCAGCAGGCCGGGCCCGATGAAGACGAGTGGCAGCCTCGTCGTCTTCTTTTTCTTCTCCCTGAGCGTCATTACTTCTTGCGCCGCGCGACCAGTTGCTTCGCGTAGCCGTCGAGTTCGTCGAGGCCGGCCTTGATGTCGGTACGCGATCCGGTGATCAGCTCTTCGAGGATGATCCCCCAGCGGTCGCCGAGGTCGGGCCAGGCCGGGTCCTGCCAGAAGTTCACGGCCGTGACCTTGCCGGTGTCGGCCAGCGCCTTGCCGAGGTCGGCGCCGTAGCGCTTGGCGAACTCGGGACTCGAGAGCACGCTGGTGCGGTTGAGCTCGCCGAACTGGCCTTCCGCGAGGCGGCGCTGCTCCTGCTTCTTGGAAGTGGCCCAGGCGACGAACAGGCCCGCGCACTTCTTCGCCTCCTCGGTCTTGTTGGCCTTGGCGCCGATGGCCAGGCCATGGCCGTAGCCGCCGCCGGTCAGCGGCGTGGGCGGCGGCAGGTAGGCGACCTTGCCGATCACGGTCGACATCTTCGGGTCGAGTGCATTGCCCGCCAGCGGGGTCGACTCGACCAGCATCGCCACCTTGCCGGCCAGGAAGGCGCCGGTGGACTCGTCCCAGCCGCCGGTCTTGGTGCCGGGCGCCGAGTACTTGAACAGCTCGAGGTAGGTCTGCGTGGCCTTCACCGCGGCGGCCGAATCGAACACGGGCTTGTCGCCCTCGAACCACTGGCCGCCGTAGCCGCGGAAGAACGGCATCCAGCGCCACACGTTGGCGCCCGAGCCGCGCTGGCCGCGCAGCGCCACGCCGTAGACGCCGTTGGCCGGATCGTTGAGCTTCTTCGCCGCGGCGACGAACTCGTCGAGCGTGGTCGGCGGCTTGATGCCGGCCTTCTCGAGCAGGTCCTTGCGGTAGACCAGCAGGTCGCCGCCGCCGGTGAGCGGCGCGAACCAGACCTGGCCGTCGAAGGTGGCGACCTTCTGGCGGCCGGGGTCGAAATCGGCGTAGTCGTAGTCGGCGGGGTAGTACTTCGCCAGCGGCACGATCCACTTCGACTGGGCGAACAGCGGCACGTTCGCCTCGTCGACGTAGTACACGTGGTACTTGCCCACCGTGGAGGCGTCCGCGCGGGTCTTGGTGCGGCGGTCGTTCTCGTTGAGGTTGTCGATGTTGAACGAGGCGCCGCTGAGGGCCTTGAACTCGTCCTTGTACTTCTCGAGCAGGGTCAGCCCGTCACGGGGCTGGGACAGGACGCGCAGATCCTCCTTGCAGACCTGCTGGGCCTGGGCCGCGCCGCCCCATGCGGCCAGCGCCGCCAGCAGCATCGCGCAGCCCTTCAGCCGGCGCCGGTTTTCTTGAACAGCCATCGCTTTTGTCTCCTTTGAGCCTGTCGTGGATTGCCGGGGAATCGCGGCGGAAACAGGTGGGACGAAGCGTAGGCAGCGGCGGCGCGGCGCCGCGTACACGCGAGCCGGGGCACTGGTATTTTGATGACCAGCCTGCTTGGGGTTTTGCCGGAGGCAGATTCGTACCAGGTGCCGGGCACGCCATATCGGTTGCAATGTAAAACCAGATCGATAGAATCCGACCGGTCTTCTTTTGAAACCAGAACCGGCACCCCGCCGCACCGCCATGACCCACTACCGCACCACCACCATCGACGGCCTGAAGATCTTCTATCGCGAGGCAGGCGACCCGGCACGGCCCGCCCTGCTCCTGCTGCACGGCTTTCCGGCCTCGTCCTTCATGTATCGCGGGCTGATCGAGCGGCTCGCGCATCGCTTCCACGTCATCGCGCCGGACTACCCCGGCTTCGGGCACAGCGATGCGCCCTCGGTCGTGGAGTTCAGCTACACCTTCGACCATCTGGCCGACATCGTGGGCAAGCTCACGCAGCAGCTAGGTCTCGATCGCTACGGCCTCTACATGCAGGACTTCGGCGGCCCGGTGGGCTTTCGCCTGGCCAACCGCAATCCGGAGAAGGTGGACTTCCTGGTCGTGCAGAACGCCAACGCCTACGAGGAAGGCTTGCCCGACAGCTTCTGGGGACTGGCGCGCGAGCTGTGGCGCGACCCGTCGCCCGCCAACTACGCGCGCATCCGCGAGGCCGCCATGTCCGACGAAGCCCTGGCGTGGAACTACACCCACGGCATGAAGGACGTGGAACGCATCGACCCCGACAGCTGGCTGCTGCAGCGCGCCCTGCTGGCACGCCCCGGCAACAAGGACGCGATGGCGGCGCTGCTGTACGACTACGGCAGCAACCTGTCGCTCTACCCCGCCTGGCAGGCGTACTTCAGGCAGCACCAGCCGCCGACGCTGATCGTCTGGGGCGCCAACGACGTGATCTTTCCGCCCTCGGGCGCCTACCCCTACCAGCGCGATCTGCGGCAAGTCGACTTCAAGCTGCTCGACACCGGCCATTTCGCGCTCGAGGAGCTCGGCGAGGCGATCGCCACCCACATCGAGCGTTTCCACGACGCGCTGAACGCCTGAGGAGAGCCGCCATGGAACTGAACGCCGATGCGGCGGGGGCACGGCCGTGCCCCACGCCGTCGATATCGGGCGCGCTGGCGCTGCTGTTCGCAGTCGCCTGCGGACTCGCGGTGGCCAACGTCTACTACGCCCAGCCGCTGCTGGACACGCTGTCGCACACCTTCGGCATCCGGCCCGCGACGGTCGGCGTGGTCATCACCATCACGCAGATCGGCTACGGGCTGGGGCTGCTGCTGGTGGTTCCGCTGGGCGACCTCGTCGACCGGCGGCGGCTGATCGTCGGACAGTCGCTGCTGTCGGTGGCCGCGCTGCTGGCCGTGGCGCTCGCGCCGGGCGCTGCGGTGCTGCTGCCGGCAATGGCCGCCATGGGCGTGCTGGCGGTCGTGACGCAGGTGCTGGTCGCCTACGCCGCGAGCATGGCCGCGCCGGGCGAACGCGGCCGCGTGGTGGGCACGGTCACCAGCGGCATCATCATCGGCATCCTGCTGGCGCGGGCGGTCTCGGGCACGCTGTCGGATCTCTTCGGCTGGCGCTCGGTGTACCTGGCGTCGGCGGCGGCCACGCTGGTCGTCTCGGGACTGCTGTGGATGGTGCTGCCGAGCCGCACGCGGCCCGCGCCGGGCATCTCCTACGCGCAGCTGATCCGTTCGGTGTTCGCGCTCTTCGCGCAGGAGCCGGTGCTGCGCATCCGCGCCGTGCTCGCGATGCTGATCTTCATGGCCATCACCATGATGCTGACGCCGATGGTGCTGCCGCTGACCGCCCCGCCCTTCTCGCTGTCGCACACGCAGGTGGGTCTTTTCGGCCTCGCGGGCGCGGCCGGGGCCCTGGGTGCCGCGCGCGCCGGCCGCCAGGCCGATCGTGGCCGCGCGCAGCGCACCACCTTCATCGGCCTGAGCGCGATGCTGCTGTCGTGGCCGCTCATCGCGATGCTGCCGTGGTCCATCTGGGCGATGGTGGCCGGCGTGGTCGTCATCGACTTCGGGCTGCAGTCGGTGCACGTGGCCAACCAGAGCCTCATCTACCGCGTGCGCCCCGAGGCGCAGAGCCGGCTGACGGCCGGGTACATGATCTTCTATTCCGTCGGCTCGGCCACCGGGTCGATGGCCTCGACGATGGTGTACGCCCATGCGGGCTGGAACGGCGTCTGCATTGCCGGGGCCCTCGTCAGCGGCGCAGCGCTGGCGTTCTGGGCACTGACACGGCACCTGACGCCGCAGGACACGGTCTCCTGAAGCCTCGGCAGCAGCTCAGTCCGTGGTGGCGAGCGGCGTGTTCTGCGCGGTGCGCAGCCCGAAGCGGTCCTGCGCCTGCTGCCGGTAGGCCGAGGGCGTCATGCCCTTGAGCTGCAGGAAGCGGCGGTTGAAGTTGGCGAGATTCGCGAAGCCCACCTCGTAGCAGATGTCGCTCACCAGCCGGTCGGACTTCTGCAGCATCTCGCAGGCCTTGGCCACGCGCAGCCGCGTGACGAAGTCGGTGAAGGTGGCGCCCATGTGCCGGTGGAACCAGCGCGAGAAGCTGCTCTCGGCCATGTTGGCCACGGCGCACACGGCCGGCAGCGAGAGTTCCTCGGTCAAGTGCCGGTCGAGATAGTCGAGTACGCGGCGCATGCGCGTGTTGACGCTCGGATCCTCGGCCACGGGCTCCGCCGTGCTCGAAATCTGCCGCCAGTCTGGCCATCGGGCCAGTTCGTGCAGCAGGCCGATGAAGGCCGAGAGCCGCGCCATGCCCTCCTGGCCCTGCACTCGCTGGAAACGCTCGCGCACCAGGTCGCCGATGCCGAAGAACTCGATGCCCAGCTTCGCCCGGTCGAGCATCGGCAGCACAGCCTTCAGCTCGGGGAAGAGGTCGGTGCCCTTGCGCAACGGCTCGTCGCGGAAGTGGATGACCATGCTGCGCTCGGCGATGCCCTCGGGCGGCACGTCGTGCGAGATCCAGGTGTGGGGCAGCCTGGCCCCCACCAGCGCCACATAGCCGGGCTCGAAGTGCCCGATGTGGTCGCCGACGAAGGCGTCGCCGCTGCTGCGGTTGATGCACTGCAGCTCGTATTCGTCGTGGTAGTGCCAGCAGTCGAAGGGCCAGGGCACGCCGTGCTGCAGGCAGCGCACCGAACTGCCGCCCGCCGGCTCGAAGCCGAGCCTCGGGTCGCGCATCAGTTCGTGCTCGAGTTCCGGTTTTCGCGCCGCGTTATGTCTCATGGTTCGACAAGCCCCTCGCGCGCAGGCCGGTGGCGCAGCCTTCAGGCGCCGGCGACCTTCATGCGGTTCACCAGGACCGATCCGGTGGTCTTGGCGCCGAAAGTGTAGGCATCCGCCCCGATGGCTTCAATACCCAGCAGCATGTCCTTGAGATTGCCGGCGATGGTGATCTCCTGCACCGGAAAGGCGATCTTGCCCTTCTCGACCCAGAAGCCGCTGGCGCCGCGCGAGTAGTCGCCGGTCACGTAGTTCACGCCCTGCCCCATCAGCTCGATGACGAAGAGACCGGTGCCCAGCTTGGCGAGCATGGCGTCGAGGTCGTCGGTGTGCTTCGTCAGGCGCGAGCTCAGCGTCAGGTTGTGCGAGCCGCCGGCGTTGCCGGTGGTCTTCATGCCCAGCTTGCGGGCCGAGTAGGTCGAGAGAAAGTAGCCCTCGAGGCGGCCGGCGTCGACCACCTTGCGCGCCCGGGTGGTCACGCCTTCGTCGTCGAAGGGAGCGCTGCCCTTGCCGCGCTGCAGGTGCGGGTCTTCGGCCACGTCGACGTGCGCGGGCAGCACCGGCTTGCCCAGCGAATCGAGCAGGAAGGTGCTCTTGCGGTACAGCGACCCGCCGCTCACGGCCTGCACCAGCGAGCCCAGCAGGCCCACGGCCAGCGGCGACTCGAACAGCACCGGGCATTCGGTGGTCTTGATCTTGCGCGACTTCAGGCGGCTGAGCGCCCGCTCGGCGGCATAGCGGCCAACGGCCTGCGGGCTGGCCAGCTCGTCCGCGGAGCGCATGGAGCTGTACCAGGCGTCGCGCTGCATGTCGTCGCCCTTGCCGGCGATGGGCGCCACCGAGATGGAGTGCCGGGAGCTGGCATAGCCGCCCCGGAAACCATGCGTGTGGGCGCTGAAGAAATGGCTCTGCTGGGCCGAGACGCCCGCGCCTTCGCTGTTGGTGATGCGCTTGTCGGTCGAAAGGGCCGCTTCTTCGCACTCGAGGGCCAGCTTCGCGGCCTGCTCACTGGTCACGTCCCAGGGATGGAACAGATCGAGCTCGGGGTATTCCTTGGCGATGTCCGCCTCGTCCGGCAGGCCGCTCACGGGGTCTTCTGCGGTGAAACGGGCGATGTCGTAGGCCGCCTGCACCGTCTGGGCGATGGCCGCCTCGGAGAAGTCGGAGGTGCTGGCGTTGCCGCGGCGGTGGCCCACGTAGACCGTGACGCCCAGCGACTTGTCGCGGTTGCGCTCGACGTTTTCCAGTTCGCCCTTGCGCACCGAGACGCTCAGGCCGCAGCCCTCGGAGGCCTCGGCCCCGGCGTCGGTGGCGCCCAGCCGCTTGGCGTGCGCCAGGGCCGTGTCGACCAGGTTTTCGAAGAAGGAGCGGCTGTAGGCGAAGCCGGAATCGGCGCGCGAGGAGGATGTCGTCATGTGGTGGCTATGATACTTGCGCCCCCCATTTCCGGTTTTCCCCAGCTTCCCGCCGCGCGTTGCAACGCTGCACGGCGCGGCCCAGAATCCATCCCATGTCCCGCAAACCCAAAAAAGGCTATTACGTCCGCGGCCATTTCGTGGCCGAAGGCAGCGAGCTCGACCTCGAGCTCAAGCGCGAGCTCAAGGGCTCCGACGACGCCAGCCGCACCGACCTGAAGCGCGAAAGCGAAGAGCTGCAGAAGCTGGGCGCCGAGCTGCTCACCCTGCGCGCCGGCCTGTTCGACGCGCTCCAGCTCGACGAAAAGCTGGTCGAAGCCCTCGCCGAGGCCAAGCGGATCACCAATTTCGAGGGCAAGCGCCGCCAGATGCAGTTCATCGGCAAGCTCATGCGCAAGCTGGAGCCCGAAGTACTGGAGGCCGTGAAACAGGCCCTGACCGAGCAGAACACCGTGCCCGCAGCCGAAGTCGCCGCCCTGCACGAGGCCGAGCGCTGGCGCGACCGGCTGATTGCCGACGACGACGCCCTCGGCGGCTGGATCGAAACCCACCCCGCCACCGACGCCCAGCAGCTGCGCGCCCTGGTGCGCCAGGCCCGCAAGGACATGAAGGCCGGCCCCGCCGGCGAAGCGCCCCGCCAGGGCAAGGCTTATCGCGAAGTGTTCCAGGTGGTGCGCGCCCAGCTGGCGATCCACGGCGGCGCCGACCATGCCGCCGCTGCCGCCGCGCAGGACAGGGAAGAAGACGCATGAGCGAAGGTTCCTTCGACCCGGTGCGCATCGGCATCGTCTCCATCAGCGACCGCGCCTCCAGCGGCACCTACGAAGACAAGGGCCTGCCCTCGCTGAAGGAATGGCTGGGCCGGGCGCTGAAGAACCCGATCGAGTTCGAACCCCGCCTCATTCCGGACGAGGCCGAACGCATCAGCGCCACGCTGATCGAGCTGGTCGACGCCGGCTGTTCGCTGGTGCTGACCACCGGCGGCACCGGCCCCGCCCTGCGCGACGTGACACCCGAGGCCACGCTGGCCGTGGCACACAAGGAAATGCCGGGTTTCGGCGAGCAGATGCGCCAGATCAGCCTGCGCTTCGTGCCCACCGCGATCCTCTCGCGCCAGGTGGCGGTGATCCGCGACAGGAGCCTGATCATCAACCTGCCCGGCCAGCCGAAGTCGATCGCCGAGACGCTCGAAGGGCTGAAGGACACCGAGGGCGTGCAGGTGGTGCCGGGCATCTTCGCGGCCGTGCCCTACTGCATCGACCTGATCGGCGGGCCCTACCTCGAGACGGACGACTCGGTCTGCAAGGCGTTCCGGCCGAAATCGGCCATCCGCGCCCGCTGAGGCTGTTACTGGGCCTCGCGCCCCCTGGCTTCCACGTCCTTCAGGCAGGCGTTGATCGCCGCGTTCGAGGCGAGTTCGTAGCAGCGCGCGGCGGCCGCGCGCATTGCCTTCTGCTGCTCGTGGCGCTCCTGCGCGCTGTCGATCTGGTAGGCCATGAGCCACTTCATGGCGAAGGCGAGCACGATGCCGAAACCGATCGCGATGCCCACCACGGTCGACCGCCAGGTCCGCACGGGCGCGGCGGGAGGCGCCGCTGCGTAGCCGACATCGAAGGCCATGGGCGGCTGCGCCGACGAGCCGCCGTGGACCCTGCGGCGCTGCGACGCGCGCGCCTCGGTCTTTGCTGGGGTGAAAGACTTGTTGTCGTAGCGGCTGCTGCTCATCGATCTGCGTGCATGGGAAGGTAGTCCGGGCGCGATTGTCCAACACCCCGGCCCGGCAAGCTGAAATGGCAGCCCCGGCGCTACTTCACCGGAATGAAGAACGGCACGCCCTTGTTCTTCACCATGGTCACGATGAACTTCGCCGGCTTCGTAGCGCTCGCGTTGCGTCCCACGGTATGGATGTCGCCCGGGCCCTCGTAGAAGGTCTGGCCGGGCGTCAGCGTAACCTCCTGGCCACCCTTCACGCCCATCACGATGGAACCCTCGATCACGTAGACGAATGCGTGGGCGTCGTGGCGGTGGACGGGGTCGACCGAGCCAGGCGGAAAGTCCACGGCGAGCACGATAGCCTCCTTGCCGGGCATGTCCGCCAGGTCCTTCGTGCTGAGCACGGTCACGGCGGCTTCGGGGGCCGCCGAGGCGGGCATCGCGGCGAATGCGCCGAGGGCGATGCCGAGCGGGATGCAGATGGTCTTGATGAGACGGGTCATGGCTGTCTGTCCTCCGCGCTCAGGCCGCCGCGCGCTGCGCCAGCCATTCGTCGAAGCGGATCGCCCCCAGGCGCGGACTGGCGCCGGGCGTCAGCGAGCGGTCGTCGAGGCGTACGCCGAAATAGCGCGCCCCAGGATCGGTCACGACCCTGCGCGTGTCGCCCGTCGCCTCGAAGAAGCGTCGCACCAGCGCATCGAGCGGAACGGCCTGCGGCCCGGCGATCTCGATCCGGCCGCGTGCCGGGAGCTCGGTCACGACTTCGGCGAGCGCCGCAGCGACGTCGTCGGCCGCCATCGGCTGGATGAGCGCGTCCGAAAGCCGCACAACGCCGTCCTGCACGCTGGACGCCGCGATGCCACCCACGAACTCGAAGAACTGCGTGGCCTGCACGATGGTGTAGGGCACGGGCGAAGCCTCGATCAGGTCTTCCTGGAGCTGCTTGGCGCGGAAGTAGCCGCTGTCGAGCAGGCGCTCGGTGCCGACCACCGACAGCGCGACGTGATGCGCCACGCCGGCCTCCACCTCGGCCGCGAGCAGATTGCGTCCCGAGGTCTCGAAGAAGTTGCGCACCGCCTCGTCCTCGAACGAGGGCGAATTCGCCACGTCGACGACGACCCGGGCGCCCGCGAGCGCCTCCTTCAGGCCCTCGCCGGTGAGGGTGTTGACGCCCGTGGAGGGCGATGCGGCGTTGACGTCGTGGCCGGCCTGGCGCAGCCGTGCGGCGAGCCTGGAGCCGATGAGGCCGGAGCCTCCGATGATGACGATTTTCATGGTGATTCCTTGGTCGAGAAAGAGTGCGAAAGGAGCGCCCCGATGGCGACCCTCGCCTGCAAGACGTCCGGCCGCACGCGCCTGTGACAGCCGGATCGCTCTTTCTTCCAAAAAATCGGCCTCGGAACCTTTCCTAGACCTTCGCCGCCCCGAAACCGTGCGTATCGGCCGCCTGCTCGCAGGGCACCCGCTCGACCTGCACGGTCGAGTGGTGGATGTCGAAGCGCTCGGCCAGCATCGCGCGCAGTTGCTGCGTCAGCGGCGCCATGTCGCCGGTCTCCGGCGTGCACACCACGTGCACGCTCAGGCTCACCTTGCCGCTGGACAGCGCCCACACATGCAGGTCGTGCAGGCTCGCTACGCCTTCGCTGCCCAGGAGCGCACTTTCGACAGCGGGCAGATCCACCTCGTCGGGCACGCCTTCGAGCAGCACGTTCAGGCTCTCGCGCAAAAGGCGCCAGGTGCGCGGCAGCACCCACAGCCCGATGGCCACGGCGATCACCGAGTCGACCCAGCCCCAGCCCGTGTAGCGGATGACGATGGCACCGACGATCACGCCGATGGAGCCCAGCATGTCGGCCCATACCTCCAGGTACGCCCCCTTCACGTTGAGGCTCTCGTCCTTGCCCGACGCCAGCAGCCGCATGCCGATGAGGTTGACCACCAGCCCGCCGGCGGCCACCAGCAGCATCATGGTCGACTGGATCTCGGCCGGCGCCGAGATGCGCCGGTAGGCCTCGTACAGCACGTAGATCGCCACGAAGAAGAGCAGCACCGCGTTGAGCACCGCCGCCAGGATCTCGAAGCGGTAGTAGCCGAAGGTGCGCCGCCTGTCGGCTGGCCGCTTGCCGATCCAGATGGCGGTCAGCGAGATCGCCAGCGCCACGGTGTCGGTGAACATGTGCGCGGCATCGGACAGCAGCGCGAGGCTGCCCGACACCAGCCCGCCCACCACCTCGGCGACGAGATAGACCGAAGTCAGCAGCAGCGCCCAGCGCAGCGCCTTCTCGTTGCCGCCGGTGGCGTGCGAATGCTCATGTGCCATGGGAACCTCGCAGTGAAGAACCTGAAGGATCGAGCGGCGCGCCGTGGGCCTGCTCCCGCCCTTCCACCTGCGCCTCTTCTGCCTCTTCTTCGTCGCGCCGGTGCGCGATGCGGTAGAGCAGCGGAAGCACCAGCAGCGTCAGCGCGGTCGACGACAGGATACCGCCGATCACCACCGTGGCCAGCGGCCGCTGCACCTCGGCGCCGGTGCCGGTGGCGATGGCCATCGGCACGAAGCCCAGCGAGGCGACCAGCGCGGTCATCAGCACCGGGCGCAGGCGCGTGAGCGCACCTTCGCGAATCGCTGCGTCCAGCGGCAGGCCGCCCTCGCGCAGGTTGCGGATGAAGGAGATCATCACCAGCCCGTTGAGCACCGCCACGCCCGACAGCGCGATGAAGCCCACCGCCGCCGAGATCGACAGCGGAATGCCGCGCATCCACAGAGCCACGATGCCGCCCGTGAGCGCGAACGGAATGCCGGTGAACACCAGCAGCCCGTCCTTGATGTTGCCGAACATCGCGAACAGCAGCGTGAACACCAGCAGCAGCGACACCGGCACCACGATCTGCAGCCGCTGCGTGGCCGAGGCGAGGTTCTCGTACTGCCCGCCCCACACGGTCCAGTAGCCGGTGGGGATCTTCACGTTGCGCATGGCTTCCTCGGCCTCTGCCACGAAGGAGCCCAGGTCGCGGCCGCGCACGTTGGCGCTGACCACAATGCGGCGCTTGCCGTCCTCGCGGCTCACCTGGTTGGGGCCGGGCGCGATGTCCAGCGTGGCCACCTCGCCCAGCGGAATGAAACTGGTGCGAAGGCCTTCGGCGCCCGCGCCCTTGGGCAGGGCCACGGGCAGGCGCTTGATGGCTTCGAGGTCGGTGCGCAGGTCCTCGGGCAGCCGCACGATGATGTCGAAGCGCCGGTCGCCGTCGAACAGCGTGCCCGCCTCGCGCCCGCCGACGGCGGCGGAGATCGCGTCCTGCACGTCGCCCACGTTGAGGCCGTAGCGCGCGGTCTTGCTGCGGTCGATGTTCACCGTGAGCATGGGCAGGCCGGTGGTCTGCTCGACCTTCACCTCGGCCGCGCCGGCGATGCCGTTGAGCACGCCGGCCACTTCGGCGGCGGTCTTGTTCAGCACGTCCATGTCGTCGCCGAAGATCTTCACCGCCACGTCGCTGCGCACGCCCGAGATCAGCTCGTTGAAGCGAAGCTGGATCGGCTGGGAGAACTCGTAGTTGTTGCCCGGCAGCTTCTCGACTTCTTCCTGAACCGCCGCGAGCACCTCCGCGCGCGAACGCTTCGGCTTGGGCCATTCGCTCTCGGACTTGAGCATGATGTAGCCGTCCGAGATGTTCGGCGGCATCGGGTCCGACGCAATCTCCGCCGTGCCGGTGCGCGCGAACACGCGCTCGATCTCGGGGAACTTCGCCTTCAGCGTGCTTTCGAGCTGCTTCTGCATCTCCACCGACTGCGTGAGGCTGGTGCCCGGAATGCGCAGTGCCTGGATGGCGAAGTCGCCTTCGCTGAGGCTCGGCACGAACTCCGTGCCCAGGCGGGTAGCCAGCAGGCCCGACAGCACCACGGCCACGGCCGCGAAGGTGATGACCAGCGGCTTGGCAGCCATCACGCGCGCCAGCAGCGGCTCGTAGGCGCGCTTGGCCCAAACCATCAGGCGGTTTTCCTTCTCGCTGACCTTGTTGCCGATGAAGAGCGCGACTGCAGCCGGAATGAAGGTGATCGACAGGATCATCGCGCCCAGCAGCGCGATCACCACGGTGAAGGCCATCGGGTGGAACAGCTTGCCCTCGACGCCCGTGAGCGCAAAGATCGGCAGGTACACGATCATGATGATCAGCTGGCCGAAGAGCAGCGCGCGCCGAGCCTCCTGCGAGGCCGCGAACACTTCGTGGAAGCGCTCGCTGCGTGTGAGCGGCCGCCCCTTGTGGGCCTGCGCGTGGGCAAGGCGCCTCACGCAGTTCTCCACGATCACCACCGCCCCGTCGATGATGATGCCGAAGTCCAGTGCGCCCAGGCTCATGAGGTTGGCGCTGACCTTCTGGTTCACCATGCCGGTGAAGGTGAAGAGCATCGACAGCGGAATCACCAGCGCGGTGATGATCGCCGCGCGGATGTTGCCCAGGAACAGGAACAGGATCGCGATGACCAGCACCGCGCCCTCGAACAGGTTCTTCTTCACCGTCGCGATGGCCTTGTCGACCAGCACCGTGCGGTCGTACACAGTCACCGCCTTCACGCCGGCGGGCAGCGTGCGGTTGATCTCCTGCATCTTCCTGTCGACGGCCTGAGACACGGTGCGGCTGTTCTCGCCGATCAGCATGAACACGGTGCCCAGCACCACCTCGCGCCCGTTGTCGGTGGCGGCGCCCGTGCGCAACTCGCGGCCGATGCCGACCTCCGCCACGTCCTGCACGCGCAGCGGAATGCCGTTGGCGTTGCCGAGGATCACGTTGCCGATGTCTTCGGCCGACTTCACCTGCCCCGGCGCGCGGATGAGGTACTGCTCGCCGCGCTTCTCGATGTAGCCCGCGCCCACGTTGGCGTTGTTGCGCTCCAGCGCGAGCACGATGTCGCTCATCGTGAGGCCGTGGGCCAGCAGCTTGGCCGGGTCGGGCGCGATCTGGAACTCCTTGGCGAAGCCGCCGATGGAGTTGATCTCGGTCACGCCCGGCACGTTGCGCAGTTGCGGCTTGATGATCCAGTCCTGTATCTCGCGCAGGTCGGTGGGCGAATAGGGCTTGCCGTCGGCCTTCTTCGCGCCCTCTTCCGCCTCGACGGTCCAGAGGTAGATCTCGCCCAGCCCGGTGGAAATCGGCCCTATCACCGGCGAGATGCCGCGCGGCATGCTCTCCCGCGCGGACTGTATGCGCTCGTTGACGAGCTGCCGCGCGAAGTAGATGTCGGTGCCGTCCTTGAAGATCACAGTGACCTGCGAGAGGCCGTAGCGCGAGAGCGAGCGCGTCTGCTGCAGGCCCGGCAGGCCGGCCATGACGGTCTCGATCGGATAGGTCACGCGCTGCTCGGTCTCCAGCGGGGAGTAGCCGGGCGCGGCGGTGTTGATCTGCACCTGCACGTTGGTGATGTCGGGCACGGCGTCGATGGGCAGCTTCTGGTAGCTGAAGATGCCCAGTGCGGCCATGCCGAACACGGCGAGCAGGACCAGCCAGCGCTGCTCGATGGAGAAGCGGATGATTCGTTCGAACATGCGGGCTTCCTCAGTGGGTGTGCGTGGCCGAGCTCTTGCCCTGCTGCGACTTCACGACGAAGCTGCCGCTGGCGGCGTAGGCCGCGCCGGGCTTGAGCCCGCCGACGATCTCGATGCGCTTGCCGTCGCTGCGCCCGGTCTGCACGTGCTGCGGCAAAAAGCCGCCGGGCACGCGCAGGAACACGGTGGGCTTGTCTTCCACGGTCTGCACCGCGTCGGCCGCGACCGTCACCGGCGCCTCCGTCTCGGAGGCCACCAGCTCGACGTTCACGAACAGGCCCGGGCGCCAGATGCGCTCGGGGTTGGTCAGCGTGACGCGCGCCGTGGCGGTGCGCGTCTGCGCGCCGATCAGCGAGCCGACGTACGACACCTTGCCGGTCGCGGTCTGGTCGAAGGCGGTCGAGCGGATCTTCACCGGCTCGCCGATGCGCACCAGGTTCAGGTTGTTGGCCGCCACGCTGATCTCGGCCCACACCGTCGACAGGTCGGAGATGGTGAAGACGTTGACCGCCTCGCCCACCGATTCGCCGAGCGAGATGTGCTTTTCGACCACCATGCCGTCGAAGGGCGCGCGCAGCTCGTAGCGGCCCAGCGCCGACGAACCGGGCGCCGCCCCCAGCGCCAGCAGCTTCTGGTTGGCGTTGGCCACGGCGATGCGCGCCTCCTGCATGGCCTGCTCGGCCTGCAGGTAGTCCTGCTGCGGCGAGATCTTTTCCTCCCACAGCTTCTTCTCGCGCTCGTAGGTGGTTCGGGCCAGCTCCAGCCGGCGCTGCGCCGACTGCAGCTCGCTGCGCTGCTCCGAAAGCCCCGGGCTCGACAGCACCGCGAGCACCTGCCCGCGCTTGACCTCCTGGCCGAGATTGGCCGAGACGCTGTCGACCACGCCCGCCACGCGCGGCACCACGTGGGCCGTGCGGTCCTCGTTGAACTTGATCTCGCCGGGCAGCTGCAGCGACAGCTTGATGCGCGCGGGCCCGGCGCTTTCGATGGAGATGTCGGCGGCCTTGACCTGCTCGTCGGTGAAGGCGATCTTTTCCTCGTCCTCCTTGTGCGCGGCGGACTTCTCCTCGCCCTTGGCTTCGCCGGAGGCGGCCTTGGCCTCGCCCTTGCCTTCCTCGGCGTGGTGCTCCTTGTCGCCGTGGCCCTTGGCCTCGCTATGGCTGTGGTCGTGGTCGTCGCCGGCCTTGGAGGCCTTGTTGCCCTCTTCCTTGTGGCCTCCCTCCTCGTGATGCTCGCCGTCGCCATGGCCGGCAGCTTCCGAATGGCCGGCCGCCTCGGGCTTGGCGGGTGCGCTGCGCAGGATCAGCGCCCCGGCGCCCACGCCCAGCGCGAGCACGGCCGCAATCGCGACCAGCTGCTTCTTGCCGACGCGCTCGGCGAAAGTCTTGCGTTCTTCTGTGTTCATGATCTGTGGAATTCCTTGTTTGCCTGTCAGCGTGCAGAGGGCGTCGTTGTTGTTGTCGTCGCCGTCGCGGAAGGGATTGCGTCGCCCTCGTTGCCCAGCAGCCGGTCGAGGTCGCCCGTCGCGCGATGCGCGTCGGCCAGCGCGAGCAGGTACTGCGCGCGCACCTGGAACAGCGTGCGCTGCGCATCCAGCGCCTCGAGGAAGCTGAACTTGCCCAGCTCGAAGCCCTTGGTCGCGGCCTTGTAGGCGCTCTCGGCGCCCGGCAGCGCGTCGCGCTGCAGCGTCTCGGCCGTGGCGTGCGCCGAGCGCAGGCGCTCGGTGGCCTGGGCCACGTCGGTGCCCAGTTGCAGCTCGGCGACGGCGAGGTCGTCGCGCGCCTTTTCCTCACGGCTCAGGGCCTCGGCGACGTTGCCCCGGTTGGTGTCGAAGATCGGCAGCGGAACTGACAGGCCCAGCACCACCTGGTTGCGCCGGCTGCTGCCGGTCTCGCCCTCGGAAGCCGGCACGCGCTTGGCGCCGAGCGAGACGGTCACGTCGGGAATGCGCTTGGCGCGCTCCAGGTCGGTCAGCGCCTTGCGCCGCTCGACCTCGAGCCGTGCCTGCCGTATCACCGGTGCATCGGCGAGCCTGCCGGCGATGTCCTGCCCGGAGGCCGTGGCGGGCAACTGGTCGACCGCGCCATCCACCTGCGTGAAGCGGGGATTCGGGTTGCCCCACAGCGCGGCGAGCTGCTGGCGCGCCGAGCGCAGCGTGCCCTCGGCCTGCATCAGCTCGACGCGGATACCGGCCTCGGCCACGCGGGCCTTGGTTTCCTCCAGCGGCGAGACCTTGCCCGCCGCCACGCGGTTGGCTGCGGCGCGGGTGGCGGTCTGCGCGAGCCCGACCGAATCCTGCGCGAGCCGCAGGCGCTCCTGCGCGGTCAGCACGTCGAAGAAGGCCGTGACGGTGGCCGCGCGGATCTCGGCGCGGCGCCCGGCCAGCGCCGACGCGGCCTGGTCGCGCGCCCGCTCGGCCGCCGTGACGCGGGCCGAGCGCTTGCCGCCCAGTTCGATGGGCTGGCTCAGCTGCAGCGTGGTTGTACGGTTGTCGCGGCGCAGGTCTTCGAGCTGCGCACCGAGCGTGGGGTTGGGCCAGGCGCCGGCCTGGACGATGGCGGCCTCGGTGGCCTCCTGCTCGCGCAATGCGGAAGACAGGCCGGGGTTGGCCTGCAGCGCCATGGCGACGGCGCTGCGAAGAGTCAGCGGGCCCGCGGGCTCCTGCACGCGGGGTGCAATGGCCGCGCCGGGCTGCGCGGGTTGTGAATAGAAGGCTCCCGCCGAGGCCTGGGCGACCTGCGAAAAAGCCGGGGGCGCCGCCATGGCCAGCACGGCCAGCGGCACGAAGAGCGTGCGCATCGAATTCTCCTGGGTTGCGAAACAACGGACGGACGAATTCGGCGAGAGCTCGGCTAGCTGATGGTTGGTATCAGAAGGGGGTCGTGTTCTCTCGCCGAATCAGGAGGCGAGAGACCAGTCGGGGCGGACCGGAACGTCGGAGACATGCGAGGCGAAACGCTCGTCGGGCGTCGCGCGCAGCGGCTGGGCCACGCGCGCCACGGATTCCACCGGCTCGTCCAGCGCGTCTGCGTGCTGGGCGTGGCCGAAATGACAGACCGCGCAATCGCCGACCACCGCGTTGGGCTGGGTGCTGGAGTTCTTCTGCGCACCCTCGCCGCTGTGGCTGCGGTCGGTGCCGCGGCTTTCGCTTTCGTGGTGGCCCCAGTGGTCGGGCCGGGTGTCGCGCTCATGCTGGCAGTACGCCGATGCCGACGCCCAGCTGAACTGGAACGGCAGCAGGGCGAGCATGAAGATGAGGAACCAGCGGCGCATGGAGGCAAAAAGTATATCGATGGCCTGCAGCGGGCATTCCGGCAATGGCCCTGCAAGGCGCAGGCCCTGCGGGATGCAGGCCCCGGCGCAATGTATGACGCCGGGGTGCGGCTTTGTCCGTCAATAGGATTACCGAAACGTAACCCACGTATCTAAAGTGCTTCGCTACTATTCGTCCATGCGCATCCTGGTGATAGAAGACGAGCCCAAGCTGGGCGACTACCTCAAGAAGGGGCTGGAGGAGAACGGTTACGTCGTGGACATAGCCCGCGACGGCATCGAGGGAAAGTACCTCGCCACTGAGGGTGACTACGCGCTGATCCTGCTCGACGTGATGCTGCCCGGCATCGACGGCTTCGCCGTGCTGCAGGCCATCCGGCGCACCAAGAACGTGCCTGTGCTGGTTCTCACGGCCCGCGACAAGGTCGAGGACCGCGTGCAGGGGCTGCAACAGGGCGCCGACGACTACCTGGTCAAGCCCTTCTCCTTCTCGGAGCTGCTGGCGCGCGTGCAGGCCCTGCTGCGCCGGGGCAAACCGCAGGAATCCACCGTGCTGCGGCTGGCCGACCTGGAGGTCGACCTGGTCAGCCGCAAGTGCATGCGCAACCGCGCGCGGCTGGACCTCACGGCCAAGGAATTCACGCTGCTGCTGGTGCTGCTGCGCCGGCGCGGCCAGATTCTTTCGCGCACCACGCTCGCCGAGCAGGTGTGGGACATGAACTTCGACAGCGACACCAACGTGGTCGAAGTGGCCATCCGGCGCCTGCGCAGCAAGCTGGACGATCCGTTCGAGGTGAAGCTGCTGCACACGGTGCGCGGCATGGGCTACGTGCTGGAAGACCGCTCCTGGTCCTGACTTGACCGCCCGGCCGCAATCCCTGCAGAGCCGCCTGTCGCTCTGGTTCGCAGCCCAGACCCTGTTCGGGCTGAGCGTGATCTGCTTCGCCATCTACCTCGTGACGGCCTGGAACTTCGGCCAGAAGCAGGAGGAAGAGCTCGCCAACAAGGCGGTGCTGGTGCAGCACCTGCTGCTGGAGGCCGAGAAAGGCGGCGACCTCGTCTTCCTGCGCCACAAGCTCGACGACTTCTTCTCGATGCAGGACGACGTGACGCTGTCGATCTCCGCCGGCGGCAGGCTGCTCTTCGAATCGAGGCCCGCGGCGGGCGGCAAGTGGATGCTGCGCGACGTGGAGGTGCCCTGGACGCAGGCCGGCGCCACCACCCAGCTGGCAGTACGCATCGGCGTGAACACCGCGCAGGAGGCGCAACTGCTGCACCGCCTCGCATGGACCCTGCTGGGCGCCGTGGTGCTGGGCACCGCACTGGTCTCGCTCACGGGCATGTGGCTGGTGCGCCGGGGCCTGAAGCCGCTCAAGACGCTGACCGAGCGCACCGCCGCCATGGCGCCCGACAAGGCCAACCAGCCCATCGACGCCGCGGACTTCGCGGAGGAACTGCGCCCCTGGATCACCCAGTTCAACGCGCTGCTGCTGCGGGTGCAGCGCGCCTACGTGCAGCTCGAATCCTTCAATGCCGACGTGGCGCACGAGCTGCGCACGCCGCTGGCCAACCTGATCGGCTCCACCGAACTCGCGCTCACGCGCCCGCGCAGCAACGAGGAGCTGCAGACCGTGCTCGCGTCCAACCTCGAGGAGGTCGGGCGGCTCTCGGGCATCGTCACCGACATGCTGTTTCTCTCGCAGGCCGAGCGCGGCGCGCCGATGCGCACCCGGGCCGCGACGAGCCTGGCCGCGCAGGCCACCGACGTGATCGACTTCTACGACGCCATGCTGGAAGAAGCCGGCCTGCGCGCCGAGGTGCGCGGCGATGCCATGGCCGACGTGGACGCGGCGCTGGTCCGCCGCGCGCTCTTCAACCTGCTGGGCAATGCGATCCGCTTCGCAGCGCCGGCCTCGACGATACGCATCGAGATCGGCGAGGAGAACGCAGGCGAGTTCGCCGTGGCTGTCGTCAACAAGGGCGAGCCCATCGACCCCACCGCCCTGCCCCGCCTGTTCGAGCGCTTCTACCGCGCCGCGCAGGCCCGCGACGGCTCGACCCGCCACCACGGGCTGGGCCTGTCGATCGTGGAAGCCATCGCCCGCATGCACGGCGGGCGGGTGTTCGCGGCCAGCCGGAGCGGCGAGACGCGCATCGGGTTCACCGTCGCGCGTCAGTAGTGACCGGCATCAGGGCTTGGCGTGCGCGGCATCGGCCGCGACCGCGGCCTTGCGGCCGATGAACAGGTTGATGAGCGGCCCCGTCATCGCGGTGGTCGCGAGGGCCATCACCAGCAGCATGGTGAACAGCTCGGGGCCGATCAGCCCCGCGTCGAGGCCGATCTTCATCACGATGAGTTCCATCAGCCCGCGCGCATTCATGAGCGAGCCGGTGGCCAGGCTGTCGCGCCAGCCGTAGCCCGCCATGCGCGCGCCGGCCGCGCCGCCGGCGATCTTGCCCACGGTGGCCACGCCCACGATCAGCAGCATCGCCCCCAGGCTGGCACCCGAGAACGCGTTGGGCGTGGTGCCCAGCCCGGCGAGCGCGAAGAAGAGCGGCATCAGCACCACGATGGAAATCGGCTCGATGCGCTCGGTGAGCGACTTCAGCAGGCGGTCGTCGCGCGGCAGGCAGGCGCCGAAGAGGAAGGCGCCGAACACCGCGTGCAGATGCAGCCACTCGGTGGCGAGCGAAGTCGCGAGCAGGCCGATCATCAGCGCCGCCATCACCGTGGTCGAAGGCTCGCCCTCGGGCGCCTTGACGCGCAGCAGCCATGCGAAGGCCGGCTTGAGCCCGAGGAACAGCGCCGCCAGCACCACCGCCATGCCGAGCGTGATCTTCAGCAGCCCCTGGTAGCCCTCGCCCGCGCCGACCATCGCGACCACGAAGGCCAGCAGGATCCAGGCGAACACGTCGACCACGGCCGCCGCGCCCAGCGAAAGCTGGCCGAAGGGCGTTCGCGTCATGCCGCGGTCCTTCAGGATGCGCGCCATCACCGGGAAGGCCGTGATCGACAGCGCCGCCGCAATGAACAGCGCGAAGGGCCAGAAGCCGACGCCGGCCGGCGCCAGCGCGGGATGCAGCGCCGGCGCGATCGCAACCCCCAGCGCCATCGGCACGACCACGCTCAGCACGCCCACGTAGCCCGCCGAGCGAAGCTGCTCGCGCACGCCCTGCGAGGCCCGCAGCTCCAGTCCGACCACGAACATGAACAGCACCAACCCCAGCGTGGAAAGCGACGAGAGCCCCTGCAGCGATTCCTTGGAGAACAGCTGCGCATGCAGCGAGGGAAAGAGCGCCCCCATCACGACCGGCCCGAGCATCAGGCCCGCCGCCATCTCGCCGACCACGCCAGGCTGGCCGACATGGCGGAGAACCCATCCGCAGAAGCGGGCGGTGACCAGGATGACGATGAGCTGCAGCAGGAGCGAAGTGACGGACATCGAAGGGCTGGAGTTGGAGGGGAAATCCGGCCTATGTTAGTTCGAAGCCGTGTCGGCCGGCCAGTGGCTGGTCCACTGGTTCAGCGGCAGGGGCACCGAGGCGGTCGTACTGCTCGTCGAGGGATTCGCAAGCGGATTTCACGCCTTCAGAGGGCCGAAGTGCTTCTCCAGCTTGAGCGCCTCGTACGTCACCCGCTTCCACTGCGCGCACAGGTCCGCGCCGTGCCCCGCCGCGACTTCCTGCAGGGCAAGGGCGCAGTGCCCGGCGTGCTCGTCCGCCCACTTCGCATGAGGGTTCGCGCGATAGGCCTCGGTGAATAGCTGCCGCGCCCGCTCGAACCACTCCGTGCTCTCATCGGCCGCCCCCTCCTCGCGCCCCGCATTCACCTTCAGTCCTTGGCGGTACGCATCAACCGCAGCCCGTTCGCCACCACCAGCAGGCTCGCCCCCATGTCCGCGAACACCGCCATCCACATCGTCGCGCTGCCGAACACGGCGAGCACGAAGAACACGGCCTTGATGCCCAGGGCCAGCGTGATGTTCTGCCACAGCACCGAGTGCGCGCGGCGCGAGAGGCGGATGGTCTCGGGGATGCGGCGCAGGTCGTCGTTCATGATGACCACGTCGGCCGCTTCCATCGCGGTGTCGGTGCCGGCGCCGCCCATCGCGAAGCCGATGTCGGCCTGCGCTAGCGCGGGGGCGTCGTTGATGCCGTCGCCGGTCATCGCCGCGGCGCCGTAGCGCTGCTGCATGGCCTTGACGGCGTCGAGCTTCTCCTCGGGCAGCAGGTTGCCGCGCACATCCTCGATGCCGGCGTGGGCGCCGATGGTCTTCGCGGTGGCGGTGTTGTCGCCGGTGAGCATCACCGGCACCACGCCGAGCGCACGCAGCTCTGCCACCGCCGCCTGCGACGATTCCTTGATGGTGTCGGCCACGGCGAAGAGCGCGAGCACGGCCTTGTCGGACGCCAGCAGCGTGACGGTGCGGCCGGCTTCCTCATGCCGCTTGAGCTCGGCTTCGAGCGACGGCGTGCAAAGGCCGCGCTCCTCGATCAGCCGGTGGTTGCCCAGCACGTAGACCTGCCCCGCGTGCGCGGCCTGCACGCCGCGGCCGGGCAGCGCGGTGAAGTCGGCGACTTCGCCCTGCTCGCTCTTCAGTCCCTCGGCGATGGCCTTCGACACCGGGTGATCGGAGCGGCCGGCGATGCTGGCGGCAATGGCGAACACCGCGGCTTCGTCGCCCGAAGAGGAGTCGCCGACCAGCGACGACTCCACCAGCTTCGGCTTGCCTTCGGTGATGGTGCCGGTCTTGTCGAGGGCCACCGCCTTGAGCTTGCGCGCCTCCTCGAGGTAGGTGCCGCCCTTGATCAGAATGCCGCGCCGCGCGGCCGAGGCCAGCGCGCTCACCACCGTGACCGGCGTGGAGATCACCAGCGCGCACGGGCAGGCGATGACCAGCAGCACCAGCGCCTTGTAGATGGCCTGCAGCCAGGTCCAGTCCATGAAGAACGGCGTGAGCACCGCGATGGCGAGCGCCAGCACGAAGACGGTGGGCGTGTAGATGGCGGCGAACCTGTCGACGAAGCGCTGCGTGGGCGCGCGCGAGCCCTGCGCTTCCTCGACCGCGTGGATGATGCGCGCGAGCGTGGTGTTGGCAGCCACGGCCGTCACGCGGAATTCAAGCGCGGCAGTCTGGTTGATGGTGCCTGCGAACACCTGGTCGCCGATGGTCTTGTCGACCGGAATGCTCTCGCCGGTGACCGGCGCCTGGTCGATGGCGCTGGTGCCTTCGGTGACGACGCCGTCCAGCGGTACGCGCTCGCCGGGGCGGATGCGCGCGATGGCGTCCAGCGCAACCTCGCTGGCCATCACGGTCTTCCAGCTACCGTCGGCCTGCTTCACCTCGGCCTGCTCGGGCGCGAGCGCCAGCAGGCTCTGGATGGCGTTGCGCGCGCGGTCCACGGCGCGAGCCTCGATGAGTTCGGCAATGGCGTAGAGCGCCATCACCATCGCGGCCTCGGGCCACTGGCCGATGATGAAGGCGCCGGTGACGGCCACCGCCATCAGGGCGTTGATGTTCAGGCGCCCGCGCACCAGCGCCGCGAAGCCCTTCTTGTAGGTGTCGAGGCCCGCGAGGCCGATGGCGCCCAGCGCCAGCCCCATCTCGAGCACCATGAAGCCCTTGCCCTCCAGCCCCATGAAGGAAACCGACTCGGCCGCGATGGCCAGCACCAGCGCCGCGACCAGCCGCGCGAGCCCTGCGCTCATGCCCGCGATCTTCGCGGGCGCCGCGGCTGCGGCCTGCGCTCCTGAAGCATTCAGCGGCTCGGGCTTGAAGCCAGCCTTGCGGATGGCGGCCAGCGCCTCGGGCAGCACGCCGTCGTCGGTGGTGATGGCCATGGTGCGCTCGCCGAGCCGGAAGCGCAGGGCCTTGACGCCCGCGATCGGCTCCAGCGCGCGGCGGATTTCCGATTCCTCCACCGCGCAGTCCATGGTGGGAATGCGAAAGAGCAAGGCGCCGGTGGGCACGTCGCTCGCGTCGGGCGCCATGGGAATCGCCGAGTGGCTGCTGCCGCTGCAGCCGCAGCATGCATCGGCCGCCTGCGGCTTCGCGTGCTCGTGCGCATGGTCATGGCCGTGGCCCTCCTCGTGTGCATGCGAGTGCTGATGCGGATGAGGGTGCGCATGCGCGCGCGGCACGGGCGGGTTCAGGGCGTTCTGATTCGTCATGGAATCGATTGGAAACCCTGAAGCAGGTGTAGAGTCAACCACCCATCTCCACCCTTTCATTTGCCGCATCATGAAAATCGGTGAACTGGCCAAGGTCGCGAACACGCCGGTCGAAACCATCCGGTACTACGAGCGCGAGCAACTGCTGCCCGAGCCCGCGCGCACCGACGGCAACTACCGCATCTACGACGAAGACCACGCCCAGCGCCTGGGCTTCATCCGCCGCTGCCGCTCGCTGGACATGACGCTCGACGAGATCCGCAGCCTGCTGAAATTCCGCGACGCACCGCAGGAAGACTGCGGCGAGGTCAACCAGCTGCTGGACGACCACATCGGCCACGTGGCCGCGCGCATCGCCGAGCTGAAGACGCTGGAAAAGCAATTGAAGGCGCTGCGCCAGCAATGCTGCGGCCCCGAATCGGCGAGCGCCTGCGGCATCCTGCAGGAGCTGGACACCGCGGCGCTCGCGCCCGAGACCTTCGGGCAGCACGCGGGGCACGTGCATGGTTCGCTGCACGGTACCGGAGCGAAACGCTCGGCCTGAAGAAGGTCGAAAGCCGGACCGGCGCACGCAACGCTACACTGCGCTCCCTCATCCTTCCGAACATGGCCCGCCGGCATTCCATCCATCGCTGCCTGACCGCGCTTCTCGTGGTCATGTCGCTGCTGTTCTCGCAGTTGGCACTGGCGAGCTATGTCTGCCCGGGCACGCCAGACACGGATTCCATGGCCGAGATGATGGCGACGGGCGCTCCCTGCGAAGGCATGGACATGGCCCAGCCGGTGCTGTGCTTCCAGCACGCGGCCGACATGTCGCTCTCCTTCGAGCCCGTGAAGCTGGCCACGCCTTCGCTGCCGGCCATCGTGCAGGTCGTGGTCATGCCGCTGGTGCTGGCGTCGGAAGGCCATGCCCTTCCGCGGCAGGCCGTGCCCGAGCGGCAGCATCCACCGCCCGATCCCGTTTTTCTCTCCACGCTCAGACTGCGAGTCTGAAATCTCCGTCGACTGACCGGTGCTGGCGCGGCTTGTCCGCCTGCCAGCGATCACCTCGTTCGTCCGCGGAGTTTTCATGTCCATTCTTTTCCCGCGCGCGGCCGTGCTGGCCGCCGCGCTGCTGCCGTACCTCGCCACGGCGGCCCCCCTGTCCCTCGAGGAAGCGCTCCGGCTTGCAGTCCGGCGCTCCGAAACCACGCGTGCCGCCCGTGCCGGCGCATCCAGCGCCACCGAAGCGGCGCATTCCGCCGCGCAGCTTCCCGACCCCACGCTGCGCATCGGCATCGACAACCTGCCTGCGACCGGCCCCGATCGCTTTCGCACGACCAGCGACTCGATGACGATGAAGCGCATCGGCATCAGCCAGGAATGGCTGTCCGCCGAGAAGCGCGCCGCGCGGCAGGCGGCCGCCGACGCATCGGTCGGCCGCGAGACGCTGCTGGTGCAGGCCGCTGCAGCCGACACCCGCCGGCAGGCCGCGCTCGCCTATGTCGACGCCTTCTACGCCGGCGAGAGCCTGAAGCTCGCCAGGCTCATGGAGCACCATGCGCACGAAGAGCTCGAAGCATCGCGCGCACGCCTGTCCTCCGCCACGGCCAGCAGCCAGGAAGCGCTGGCGCTGACCGGCGCAAGAGGCGCCTCCGAAGACGAGACGGCCGACGTCCTGCAGCAGCAGGGCACCGCCGCCGTGGCCTTCGAGCGCTGGACCGGCGTGCCGCCCGATGGGCTGCAGCCTCCCGGCGCCATCGCACTGCCTTCCGAGGAAAGCTACGTGGCCGCGCACCCCACGGTCGCGGCGATGCAGCGCGACCTCGAAGTGGCAAGGCGGGCCGCCGACGTCACCGCGACCGACCGCAAGCCCAACTGGACCTGGGAGATCGCCTACGGCCAGCGCACCGGCTATGCCGACATGGTGTCGGTGGGCGTGAGCATCCCCCTGCCCGTCGCCCCCGGCGAACGCCAGGACCGGAACACCGCCGCCAAGCTGGCGCTGGCAGCGAAGGCCGAGGCCGACCTGGCCGAAGCGACCCGGGCGGCGACGGCCGAATACCGGTCGCTGCGCAGCGACGCGCAACGCCTGGAACAACGCATCGAGCGATACCGCGCCAGCGTCGTCGTTCCCGCCGGCCAGCGAACCGCGGTCGCGACGGCTTCGTACCGATCCGGCCAGGGCAGCCTCGTCTCACTGTTCGAGGCGCGCCACGCCGAAGTCGAGGCGCAACGCAAGCTGCTGACGCTGCAGCGCGATCTTGCGAAAACCCAAGTCCAACTGGCCTTCCGGCCGCTCACTGCCGAGGTGGCGCAATGAACAGAATCCGCATGATCGGCGCGTCGCTGCTGGCCGCCCTGCTGCTCGCTACGGGCGCCTTCTACCTGGGCCGCAAGACGGCGCAGCCCGTGGACACGCCGCCCGCCACGTCGGCGGCCGACGGCCGCAAGGTTCTCTACTGGCACGACCCCATGGTGCCCGGCCAACGCTTCGACAAGCCCGGCAAGTCGCCTTTCATGGACATGCAGCTGGTGCCTGTGTACGCGGACAGCTCGACCGGTACGGCCAGCGAAGGCGGCGTGCAGGTGAGCCCGGGAGTACAGCAGAACCTCGGCATCCGCCTTGCCGCCGTGCGAAGGGCTGAGACCTCCGCGTCCTTCGATGCGGTGGGCAGCGTGCAATTCGACGAGCGACTCAACATCGCGGTGCAGACGCGCGTCGCCGGCTACGTCGAGCGCCTTTCGGTGCGCGCGCCCATGGAGCGTGTGCGCAAGGGCCAAGCGCTGGCGACCGTCTTCGCGCCGGAGTGGCTGGGGCCGCAGAACGAGCTTCTGGCGCTCAGGCGATCAGGCGTGGCGCCGGAACTCGTGGCCGCAGCGCGCGAGCGCATGCGGGCCATGTCCATTCCCGACGAGCTCGTCCGCCGCAGCGAGCAAAGCGGCACGGCGCAGGCGCGCTATGTGCTCTCCGCACCGTCCGACGGCGTCGTGGCCGAGCTTGGCGTGCGCGAAGGTGCCGCCGTCACGCCAGGTATGACGCTGTTCCGCATCGCGGGCCTGGAGAAGGTCTGGGCCGTGGCCGAGATTCCGGAAGCGCAGGCGGCGCGTCTCGCGCGCGGCCAGAAGGTCAAGGCGGTGCTCCAGGCGGACGCGACCCGCTCCTTCGACGGGACGCTCGACGAGCTGCTTCCCGAGATCAGCGGCTCGACGCGCACGCTGAAGGCCCGCTTCGAGGTCGACAACAGGAGCGGCGGGCTCACGCCCGGCATGCTGCTGCGCCTGCAGGTGGGCGGCCCTGCAAGCACGCGGCTGGTCGTGCCCGCGGAAGCAGTCATCCGCACCGGCAGGCGCGCCGTCGTCATCGTGCGCAAGGCCGATGGCGCCTTCGAGCCGCGCGATGTGTCGCCTGGCGCGGACTTGGGCGACGACACCGAAGTCCTCGCGGGCCTGAATGAAGGCGAGCAGGTGGTCGCCAGCGGCCAGTTCCTGATCGACTCGGAAGCCCGGCTGCGCTCCGTGCTCGGCAACATGGCGGCCTCCGCACCTCCCTCCACGCCTGCGCCCGCAGCCCCGCCGGCCGCGACGCTGCACAAGGCGGAAGGCAAGGTCGAGAGCGTGGCGCCCGACGGCATCACGATCTCGCACGGCCCCGTCGCCACGCTGAAGTGGCCGGCCATGACGATGGGCTTCGCGAAGGCGTCGCCGGATGCCTTCGCCGGAATCAGGCCCGGTGACCAGGTCCGCTTCGAGTTCATGGAAGGCGGCCCCACGGGTTACGAGCTGGTCTCCGTCCAGCGCGTGCAACAGGGCGCCAAGCAATGATCGCCGCCCTCATCCGCTGGTCGGTCGGCAATCGCTTCCTGGTGCTGATCGCGACCCTGTTCCTCGTGGCCGCGGGCTGGTGGTCCGTCGCCCGCACGCCGCTCGATGCACTGCCCGACCTGTCGGACACGCAGGTCATCATCCGCACGCCCTTCCCCGGCAAGGCGCCGCAGGTGGTCGAGGACCTCGTCACCTACCCGCTGACCACCACCATGCTCAGCGTGCCGGGCGCGAAGACGGTGCGCGGCTACTCGTTCTTCGGCGATTCCTTCGTCTACGTGCTGTTCGACGACAAGACCGATCCCTACTGGGCGCGCTCGCGCGTGGTCGAGTACCTCAACCAGGTGCAGAGCAGGCTTCCCCCGGGCGCGAACGCGTCGCTGGGCCCCGATGCCACCGGCGTGGGATGGGTCTACGAGTACGCGCTGGTCGACCGCACCGGCACGCGCGACATCGGCCAGTTGCGCGCGCTGAACGACTGGTTCCTCAGGTTCGAGCTCAAGACCGTGCCCGACGTGGCCGAGGTCGCCAGCATCGGCGGCATGGTGCGCCAGTACCAGGTGGTGCTCGACCCCGACCGCATGCGCGCGCTCGGCATCACACAGCAGACGGTGGTGGAGGCATTGCAGAAGGCCAACCAGGCCTCGGGCGGCTCGGTCGTCGAGTTCGCCGAGGCCGAGTACATGGTGCGCTCTCGCGGCTACCTGCGTTCGCTGGACGACTTCCGGGCCATTCCGCTTTCGGCGACGGGCGCCACGCCGGTGCTGCTGCGCGACGTGGCAACGGTGCAGGTCGGCCCCGAGATGCGCCGAGGCATTGCCGAGCTGGACGGCGAAGGCGAAGTGGCCGGCGGCGTGATCGTCATGCGCTCGGGCAAGAACGCCCGATCGACCATCGAGGCCGTCAAGGCGAAGCTCGAGAAGCTCAAGCCCGGCCTGCCGCCGGGCGTGGAGATCGTGCCGACCTACGACCGGTCGCTGCTGATCGACCGCGCCGTGGAGAACCTGCGCGGCAAGCTGGTCGAGGAGTTCGTCGTGGTGGCGCTGGTCTGCGCGGTCTTCCTGTTCCACCTGCGCTCGGCGCTGGTGGCGGTGGTGGCGCTGCCGGTCGGCGTCCTGGCAGCCTTCATCGTCATGCACTGGCAGGGCGTCAACGCCAACATCATGTCGCTGGGCGGCATCGCGATCGCCATCGGCGCGATGGTGGACGGCGCCATCGTGATGGTCGAGAACGTGCACAAGCACCTCGAGGCCTTCGAGACCGCACAAGGCCGGCAGCCTACGACAGCGGAGCGATGGCGGCTCGTCGCCGATGCCTCCGTGGAGGTGGGGCCCGCGCTCTTCTTCTCGCTGCTGGTGATCACGCTCTCGTTCGTGCCCGTGTTCTCGCTCGAGGCGCAGGAGGGACGGCTGTTCTCGCCGCTGGCCTTCACCAAGACCTACGCGATGGCGGCGGCGGCCGGCCTGTCCGTGACGCTGATCCCGGTGCTCATGGGTTACCTGATACGCGGACGCATCCCGCACGAGGAGGCCAATCCGGTGAACCGCTTCCTGATGGCGGCTTACCGGCCGGCGCTGGAGCTGGTGCTTCGCTTTCCCAAGGGAACGCTCGCCATCGCCGCGCTGCTGCTTGCGCTCACCGCCGTGCCGCTGAGCCGGCTCGGCGGCGAGTTCATGCCGCCGCTGGACGAAGGCGACCTGCTCTACATGCCCTCGGCGCTGCCGGGGCTGTCGGCGTCGAAGTCCTCAGAACTCCTGCAGCAGACCGACCGCCTCATCAAGACGGTGCCCGAGGTCGCCCGCGTGTTCGGCAAGGCCGGCCGCGCCGACACCGCGACCGACCCCGCGCCGCTGGAGATGTTCGAGACCACCATCCAGTTCAAGCCCAGGTCGCAATGGCGCGCGGGCATGACGCCGGACAGGCTGGTCGAGGAGCTGGACCGCGCCGTCAAGGTGCCGGGCCTGACCAACGTATGGGTGCCGCCCATCCGCAACCGCATCGACATGCTGGCCACGGGCATCAAGAGCCCCGTCGGCATCAAGGTGGCGGGCGCGGACCTGGCGACCATCGATTCGCTGACCACGCAGATCGAGGCGGCGCTCAAGGGCGTGCCCGGCGTTTCCTCCGCGCTGGCGGAGCGGCTCACGGGCGGGCGCTATATCGACGTCGATGTCGACCGGCTCGCCGCCGCGCGCTACGGGCTTTCGGTGGCGGACGTGCAGGCCGTGGTGTCGACGGCCATTGGCGGCGACAACGTCGGCGAGATCATCCAAGGCCGCGAGCGTTACCCGATCAACCTGCGCTACCCGCGTGAGATCCGCGATTCGCTGGAGCGGCTGCGGCAGCTGCCCTTCGTGACCGACAAGGGCGCGCAGCTTCTGCTGGGCGACGTCGCGCGCATCACCGTCGAGGACGGCCCGCCCATGCTGCGCAGCGAAAACGCCCGGCTGTCGGGCTGGGTCTACGTCGACGTGCGCGGCCGCGACCTGCGCTCTGCCGTCAACGACATGCAGGCGGCGGTCGACAAGGCCGTGAAGATGCCCGCGGGCTATGCGGTGTCGTGGTCGGGCCAGTTCGAGTACCTGGAACGCGCGACCGAGCGGCTGAAGCTGGTGGTGCCGGTCACGCTGGCGGTGATCTTCGTGCTGCTGTACCTGCTCTTCAGGTCGTTCGCCGACGCGGCCCTCGTGATGGCGGCCGTGCCGTTCTCGCTCGTCGGCGGCTTCTGGCTTATCTGGGCGCTGGGCCATTCGATCTCGGTGGCCACGGTGGTCGGCTTCATCGCGCTGGCCGGCGTGGCGGCCGAGTTCGGCGTGGTGATGCTGGTCTACCTGAAGAACGCGCTGGCGCGGCGCCTCGAAGCCGGCGAGCCGGCGAACGACGAGACGCTGCTCGCCGCCATTCGCGAAGGCGCCGTGCTGCGCGTACGGCCCAAGGCCATGACCGTGGCGGTCGTGATGGCCGGGCTGCTGCCCATCCTGTGGGGCAGCGGCACCGGCTCGGAGGTGATGACGCGCATCGCCGCGCCGATGGTGGGCGGCATGGTCACCGCGCCGCTGCTGAGCATGCTCGTCGTTCCCGCCGCCTGGTACCTGCTGCGCCGCCGCGGCCATGCGGCGCGTCCTGCCTTGTCTGCTGTTCCCCCCACTCTCACCCCGAACCAAGGAGCTACCCAATGAAAGTCTCGCACTCCCTCGCATTCGCACTGTTTGCAGCCTCGGCTGCCGTCGCGCACGCTCAGATGTCGAAGGACGAAATGTCGTCCATGAAGATGCCCGCGCAAGGGCAGCCGGCCCAACAGGCGGGCGCCATGATGACCGACGCGGTCGTCCAGAAGATCGACACAACCAAGGGCCTGGTCGTGCTCAAGCACGGCGACATCCCCAACCTCGCCATGCCGGCCATGACCATGGGCTTCGACGTGGCCGACAGGAAGATGCTCGACGCGCTCAAGCCCGGCGACAAGGTCCGGTTCCATGTGGAGATCGTGAAGGGCAAGCCGACCGTGACGCAGCTGGAAACGGCCCGCTGAACGACGGCCTATGACGGGCCATGACGGGCGCGGCCTTGCGGCAAGCGCCCGTCGCCCCGTTTACTTGCCGATCAGCTGCGTGAGCTTGTCGGCCTCGAAGTTCTCGTCGCGCGCCGCGTCGCCCGGCACGCAGTCCTTGCTGCCCGGCTGGGCCGACAGCTTCTCGATGGCCTGCCACAGCAGCGCGATCTGGTGCTCCTGGCCCGAGGCGTTGTCGATCAGACCGCGCAGCGCCTGGCTCAGCGGGTCGTCGTTCTGCGTGACGCCGTAGGCCGAGAAGCCCATGCGCGAGGCGGTTTCCTCGCGCCGCGCTGCCGCTTCGGCCTCGATGATGCGCGCCGGGTTGCCCACCGCCGTGGCGCCCGCGGGCACCGGCTTGGTGACCACCGCGTTCGAGCCGACCTTGGCGCCGTCGCCCACCACGAAGCCGCCGAGCACTTTGGCGCCCGCGCCCACCACCACGTTGCGCCCCAGCGTCGGATGCCGCTTGGTGCCCTTGTAGAGCGAGGTGCCGCCCAGGGTCACGCCCTGGTAGATGGTGCAGCCGTCGCCGATCTCGGCCGTCTCGCCCACGACGACGCCCATGGCGTGGTCGAAGAACACGCGCTCGCCGATCTTGGCCGCGGGGTGGATCTCGATGCCGGTCAGCCAGCGGGCCCAGTGCGCGATGAAGCGCGCGGGCCACTTGAAGCCATGGGTCCAACAGGCGTGCGCCCAGCGATGCAGCACCACGGCATGGAAGCCGGGATAGACCGTGATCACTTCCCAGGCGCTTCGGGCGGCCGGGTCGCGTTCGAGGATGCACCGGATGTCGGCGCGCAGTCTGGAGAACATCGCTGCCTTATGCCTTCTGTCTGTTGTCGTTATATCGATAGGGGCCGCGCAGTCTAAGGCCCGGGGTCTTCGCGTACGGGCGATGGGGTTTTAGTCGCTTCGTCAGGAGCCCGCGCCGCCGCGGGGCGGGCGCGTGGCGTCGCTCATGGCCTTGGCGATGCCGCGCAGGATGTGGATTTCCTCGGGCGTGGGCTGGGCGCGGTTGAAGAGCTGCCGCAGCCTGGGCATGAGCTTCTTGGGGGCCTCGGGGTCGAGGAAGCCGATTTCCACCAGCGAGCGCTCCCAGTGGTCGAGCATCCCGGTCACGGCCTGCGCGTCGGCAGCCTGCACGGGCTGGATGGCCTCGCGCACCTCGTAGCCGCCCAGCGCCAGCCGCCATTCGTAGGCGATCACCTGGATGGCCGCGCCCAGGTTGAGCGAGCCGAATTTCGGGTCGGTGGGGATGCTCAGGGCCACGTTGCAGCGGTAGACGTCCTCGTTCCGCATGCCGAAACGCTCGGAGCCGAACAGGAAGGCCACGTGCTGGTCGCCCTTTTCCCCGTCTTTCGCGAGCGGCTCCAGGTGTTCCCGGGGCGTGCGGGTGGGCGGACCGAAGTCGCGCGGGATCATGGCGGTGGCGCACATGTGGGTCACGCCGTCGAGGGCCTCGTCGAGCGTCTCGACGATGCGGGCGTTGGCCAGAACGTCCAGCGCCCCGCTCGCGCGCTGGATGGTTTCCTCGCGCCGCAGCACGTTGGCCCAGCGCGGAGCCACCAGCACCAGGTCGGAAAAGCCCATGGTCTTCATGGCGCGGGCGGCGGCGCCCACATTGCCGGCGTGACTGGTCTGGATCAGGATGAAACGGGTGCGCATGACGGGTTTGGAGACACTAACGGGCGGAGCCGGTAAAATCCCCCGATTCTCGCCGCCCGCATCGCCGGGCCGTCTCCGGGGCTCTCCCCTCCGTTCTTCCCACAATCCAATGTCGTCCCCCAACCTGCATCCCATGCTCAACGTGGCCGTCAAGGCCGCACGCGCCGCTGGCGCAATCATCAATCGTGCCGCCCTCGACGTCGAGGCCGTGCGCATTTCCCAGAAGCAGGTCAACGACTTCGTCACCGAAGTCGATCACGCCAGCGAGCAAGCGATCATCGAGACGCTGCTCGGCGCGTACCCGGGGCACGGCATCCTGGCGGAAGAATCCGGCAGCCAGTACGGCGCCAAGGACTCCGACTACGTCTGGATCATCGATCCGCTCGACGGCACCACCAACTTCATCCACGGCTTCCCGGTCTACTGCGTGTCCATCGCGCTGTCGGTGCGCGGCAAGATCGAGCAGGCCGTGGTCTACGACCCCACCCGCAACGACCTCTTCACCGCCACCAAGGGCCGCGGCGCCTACATGAACGAGCGCCGCATCCGCGTCTCGAAGCGCACCCGGCTCAACGAGTGCCTGATCTCCACCGGCTTCCCCTTCCGCACCGGCGACAACTTCAAGCAGTACCTGGCCATCATGGCGGACATGATGCCCCGCGCCGCCGGCCTGCGCCGCCCCGGCGCCGCCGCGCTCGACCTGGCCTACGTTGCGGCCGGCTTCACCGACGCCTTCTTCGAGACCGGCCTGAACCCCTGGGACGTGGCAGCGGGTTCGCTGCTGGTCACCGAGGCCGGCGGCCTGATCGGCAACTTCACGGGCGAGCCCGAGTTCATCGACCAGCGCGAATGCCTGGCCGGCGCCCCGCGCGTGTACGGCCAGCTGGTGCCGCTGCTCGCCAAGTACTCCAAGTTCGCCAACGTGGACGACAAGCTGCGCGCCAGCGACCGCGTGCGCGCCGTGTCGGCGTCCACCAAGTCGAGCGCGGCCGACGCCTCGGTCGATCTCTATGCGCGCAGCACGGTGGTCGACTTCGCTGACGACAAGGCCGAAGGCGCCGCTCCCGCCGTGGCCGCGGCTCCCGCCCCCCGCAAGCTCACGCGCGTGCGCCGCGAAGCGCCCACCAACGGGATGCCCCCCGAGGGCAACTCTTCCGCCAAGTGACGATGCTGGGGCCCAGCAACGCCGCGCCCCGGGTCCGTGCCGCTCTGCGCATCGCGCTGAGCCACTACGTCGCGAGCGGGCTCACCGTCGCGCTGGGCCTGCTGTTCATCTCGGGCGGGGTGCACCTCTGGCTGGGCACCATCGCGGCCTCCGCGGCCGCCACCGGCGTGATCGTCACCGCGCCGCCCGACCTGCCCGGCCCGCGCCGCGGCAAGTTCCTGCAGATGCTGCCGGCGCCGCTCATCGGCCTGCCGCTCTTCTTCGCGGTGCAGATGCTGCACAGCGCCCCCATCCGCCTCGGCCTCGTACTGGTGCCCGCCACCTTCATGGCCTTCCTGGCCATGGCCTGGGGCAAGCGGGGCATCCCGATCGCCATCGCGGTGATGTTCTCGATGGTGTTCTCCATGGCCACGCCGGCGCCCACCGGCATGGCCGACGCCATCGAGCGCACCTGGCATTTCGGCATCGGCGCGGGCCTCTACGTGATCTGGGCCACGCTGGCCAACCTGCTGCTCAACGGGCGCTTTCGCACCCAGTCGGTGGCCGACGTGCTGTATTCGCTGGCCGCGCTCATGCGCACCGAGGCCAGCCAGTTCCTGCCGCAGGACGAGACCCGCGACATACGCGACACGCCAGCACCCATGCTGGGCCAGCTGCTGCGCGAGCAGGCCGCGCTGGCCGACCAGCTGCAGGCCACGCGCGACATCGTGCTTGAATCGCCGCGCACCCCGCGCCGCCAGCGCCTGGCGGCCATGCTGGTGATCGTGCTCGAGATGCGCGACCAGCTGCTGGCCAGCGAGCTCGACCTCGACACCCTGCGCGCCCACCCCGCGCATGCCGAGGCGCTCATCGAGATGCGCCACGTGCTCGAGGAGCTCGCCGACGAAACCATCGCGCTGGCCGATTCGCTCCTGCTGGGCCGCCAGCCCGACGCCGTGGCCGACCGCCGCCCGCGCCTCGCGGCCATCCACGTCTCGGCCGACGACAGCACCGCCAGCGGCGGCCACATCGGCCCCACGGCCGCCATGCTCGCGCGCGGGCTGGCCAGCCGCATCGGCCACATCAACGACGAGGTGCTGCGCCTGTCGGCCATGGCGCGCGGCGACGCCGAGCCCAACCTCGCCGTGGTGCGCGCCAACTGGCAGCTCTTCGTGAGCCCCACCGACTGGTCGCTGCGCCCCTTCTTCACGCTGTGGAGCTGGGACCAGCCGCCGCTGCGCCACGCCATCCGCGCCGCGCTGGCCATCGCGGCCGGCTACGCCATCGCGGTGTCGATGCCCTGGGGCTCTCACGACTACTGGATCCTGCTGACCATCGTGGTGGTGCTGCGCGGCAGCCTCTCGCAGACGCTGGAGCGCCGCAACGCCCGCGTGGCCGGTACGCTGCTGGGCTGCGTGCTCGCGGTGGGGCTGCTGTCTGCACACCCGTCGGCGCTGGCGCTGCTGGTCATCGTGACGGTGGCGCAGGCCATCGCGCACAGCTTCGCGGTGCGGCGCTATCTCATCACCGCGGTGGCCGCCACGGTGCTCGGCCTGGTACAGGCCCACATGCTGAACGTGGGCATCGCGCCGATCTTCGCGCTCTTCGAGCGCATCGCCGACACGCTCATCGGCGCGGCGCTGGCCTGGGGCTTCTGCTACGTGCTGCCCTCGTGGGAGCGCACGCAGATCCCGGCGCTGGTGTCGCGCGTGCTCACCGCGCAGGCACGGCATGCACGGCTCGCGCTCGGCCTGGGCCAGCTCAAGGCCATCGACAGCAGCCCCGAGCTCGAATGGCGCCTTGCGCGCCGCGAGGCCTACGACAGCCTCTCGGCGCTGGTGCAGGCCACGCAGCGCTCGCTGTCGGAGCCGCGCGCGGTGCAGCCGCCGCTGGAGCCGCTGGAACACCTGCAGGCCCACAGCTACCAGCTGCTCGCGCAGCTCAGCGCAGTGAAGTCGATGCTGGTGCTGCGCCGCGACCGCCTCACGCCTGCGGAGGTCGAGGGGCCCATCGGCCGCACCGCGCAACGCATCGAGGCGGCCATCGGAACTATTCCAACCACCGGTCCCTCCCACCCCGAGAGTGCCGGTTCGACCACGGTCGGCGGCCCGATCCCCCTGCCCGACCCGTTCGACAACGACATCAGCCCCTGGCTGCTTCGCCGGCTCGACCTGGCCACGGCACTCGCCACGCAGCTGCGCGACGACGCGGCGCGCATTCTTCAACCTCTGAACGAGACAACAGAACAAGCGAAGACGACCACCGCCTGATGACCAAAGAGATACTCGCCCACCCCTGGTTCGGCACCTGGATTGCCGCACTGATCGCAGTTCCCCTCTCTCTTCTCGCCCACCGCATCGTCGGCCTCGTGCTCAGGCGGATCACCCGCCCCGCGCCGGCGCTCCATGCGCTGGTGGTCAATTGCAGGGCGCCCGCGCGGCTGGTGTTCCCGCTGGTGGCGCTCACCGTGGTGTGGCAGGGTGCGCCCGACGACCTGCGCTTCATCGGCAACGTGCGCCACCTCACCGGCCTGCTGCTCATCGCCGCGGCCACCTGGCTCACGGTGAAGGCCATCAGCGGCTTTGCCGAGGGCGTGCTGGCGCAGAACCCCTCCGACATCGCCGACAACCTGCAGGCCCGCCGCGTGCTCACGCAGACGCGCGTGCTGGCGCGCACCGCCATGTCGGTGGTCATCGTGGCCGGCGGCGCGATGATGCTCATGACCTTCCCCGGCGCGCGCCAGGTGGGCGCGAGCCTGCTGGCCTCGGCGGGCGTGATCGGCATCGTGGCCGGTCTCGCCGCCAAGCCGGTGTTCAGCAACCTCATCGCCGGCCTGCAGATCGCGCTGGCGCAGCCCATCCGCATCGACGACGTGCTGGTGGTCGAGGGCGAATGGGGCCGCGTCGAGGAAATCACCGGCACCTTCGTGGTCGTGAAGATCTGGGACGAGCGCCGGCTGATCCTGCCGCTCACCTACTTCATCGAGAAGCCTTTCCAGAACTGGACGCGGCATTCGTCGCAACTGCTGGGCGCGGTGTTCATCTACGTCGACTACGGCATGCCGCTCGCGCCGCTGCGCGCGGAGGTCGAGCGCATCGTGAAGGCCGCGCCCGAGTGGGACGGCCGCTTCTTCAACCTGCGCGTGACCGACGCCACCGAGCGCACCATGCAGATCCGCGTGCTGTGCACGGCCGCCACCTCGGGCCTGACCTTCGACCTGCGCTGCAGCGTGCGCGAGGGCCTGATCGACTTCATGCAGCGCGAGTACCCGCAGTTCCTGCCGAAGATGCGCATCTCGGCCGATGGCCTGCCCGAGCGCGAACAGCAGCCGCAGTCGCTGCCCCAACAGGGACAGGCCCCGGCCTGATCCGGCCTTGAACCCGCAGCCGCCCCCCGAACGCAAATCCGCGCTCACGCGGGCGCTGCTCTATGCCTTCGCGGTGCTGTGCCTTGTTCTGGGCCTCATCGGCGTGGTCGTGCCCGGCATGCCGACCACAGTGTTCATCCTGATGGCCGCATGGGCCGCCGCCCGCAGCTCTCCGCGGCTGCACGCATGGCTGCTGAACCACCGCCTCTTCGGCCCGTTGCTGCACAACTGGGCCAACGGCCGCACCGTGAGCCGCCGCGCCAAATGGAGCGCCACCATCACCATGGCGGCGTGCGCGGTGATCGTGTCGTTCACCGCGCACCGCGCGTGGCTGGCCGCGCTGGCCATCGGGTGCATGGCCTGCGTGCTGGCGTGGCTCTGGTCGCGGCCCTTGCCTCCGCCCTAGCGGCGTGGCGGGTCTTTCACGTCCGGCGGGGTGACGGCGCGGGCCGGAATCGGCACCGACATCACGATCGACGTGCGCGTCTCGCCCAGGTGGTTGATGCCGCTCACGAAGGCTTCGAGGTGCTCGATGTCGCGCCCGACCACCTTCAGCACGTACGAGTCCTGCCCCGTCACGTGGAAGCATTCGAGCACTTCCTTCCTGCCCTCGAGCAGCTTCAGCAGCCGCGCCTTGTCGGGCTGCGGCGTGGTGATGCCGATCAGCGCCATCACCGTGTAGCCGGCCTGGCGCGGCGGCACCACGGCGCGGTAGCCGGCGAGCACGCCGGATTCTTCCAGCCGCTTCACGCGCTCCGAGGTCGAGGGCACCGACAGGCCGACCTGCCGCGCCAGCGCGGTGAGCGAGGTGCGCGCATCGGCCTGGAGCACTTCGAGGATCTGCCAGTTCTTGCTGTCGATTTCCATGGATTTCAGGCTCCGGCGAGGGATTCGTCTTGAATTTCAGGCAAGAGGCGCATTCCGCCTGAGCTTCGCCATTTTCTTCAGCCGACGAGGTAAAGACAATTTACAAATGGACTCTACCCTCTTCCTCAAGGCCCTCGTCATCGGCCTCTCCATCGCAGCGCCCGTCGGCCCCATCGGCCTGCTCTGCATCCAGCGCACCCTCGCGCACGGCCGCGCCATCGGCTTCCTCAGCGGGCTGGGCGCCGCGCTGGCCGACGCCTGCTACGGCGCCGTCGGCGCGCTGGGCGTATCGGCCGTCATCGCGTCGATGGTGGCGGCACGGGTGCCGCTGGCGCTGGCCGGAGCGGCCTTCCTCGCATGGATGGGCTTTCAGCTGCTTCGCGCACCGGTCGCCACGCAGGCCCGCCAGGCGGCGGACGCCACCACGCCGCTGAAGGCCACGCTGTCGGTCTTCCTGCTGACGCTGGCGAACCCGATGACGATCCTTTCCTTCGTCGCGGTGTTCGCCTCCATCTCCACGGGCCATGCCACCGGCGGCAGCCAGGCGGTGACGATGGTGCTCGGCGTGTTCCTGGGTTCCGCGCTGTGGTGGCTGGGGCTGTCGACGATGGTGTCGTCGGTGCGGCACAAGCTCAGCGCAAAGACGATGCAGTCGATCAACCGGCTCTCGGGCGTGATCCTGCTGGCCTTTGCGGTGTATCAGCTGTCGACACTGCTGCCGCGCTGAGCCGGCGCCATGGGCTTGCGGCGCATCGGCGGAAGCTCCAGGTTCGTGAAGGCACGCAGCAGCCATTCGACCGGCCCATAGACGAAGCGGCCCAGCCACCAGCGGCTCAGCACGAGCTGCGCCGCGAAGATGACGAAGGCGATGCCCGTTGCGGCCAGCGGGCCCACGGTGCCGATCCAGCGCAGACCGTAGGCCAGGAAGAGCCATGCGCAGATGAGCGACTGCAGCAGGTAGTTGGTCAGTGCCATGCGTCCCGCTGGCGCCAGCACGCCTTCGAGCACCCGGCCGCGCGGCGTCATCATGAGCAGCACCATGCCGGCCGCATAGGCTGCGGTGAGGAAAGGCGCCGTCAGCAGCGTGGCTGCAAGCCCGTAGAGTTCCTTGACCGCGTTGTCCAGGCGGATCGACGGGAAGGCATATACCGCAGCACCCGGCAGACCGATGACCAGCCCCCACAGCAGCAGACGCCGGAACAGCGGCCGGTACGCATCGGCATTCACGAACAGCTCGCGCCGCCCGGCGATGAAGCCCGCGAAGAACATCGCCAGCGCGGTGGGCGCCTGCACCAGCCCGGTGATCCACCAGATCTGCGACAGCTCGCGCAGATGCTGCACGATCACGGTGAAGGGCGTGCCGCGATACGCCGCCAGCGCCGCTACGGCATCCGCGTAGGCGGTGCGCGTGTCGTTCGGCACGCCGGCCTTCGTCAGCAGGAAGCCGATGGCCGCCCACAGCAGCGAGGTGAGCAGCACCAGCCCGATGGCGCAGCGCGCCATGAACACATCGCCGCGCCGCCGCAGCACCAGCAGCACCGCGCCCAGCACCGCGTAGGTGGTGAGGATGTCGCCGTGGTACAGCACCACGGCATGCACCAGCCCCAGCACCCACAGCCCAACCAGCCGACGCCCCATGCGCGGCGCGAAAGCCTTTCCGTCGCGCTCGGCCGACTGCATCTGCAGCGTGAAGCTGTAGCCGAAGAGGAACGAGAACAGCAGGTAGAACTTGGTCTCGAAGACCAGCGTGCGCACCAGCAGCGCCGCGCGTTCGAGCACCGACTGCGCCATCGGGTCGGGTATGCCCAGGCCGTAGTAGGTCGAGGAGAAGCTCGCGATGTTCACCACGAGGATGCCCAGCAGCGCGAAGCCACGCAAGGCATCGACCAGCGACTGGCGCTCTCGGCTTCGCGCGGCCCCGGGCTGCGCCGGGAGATTGGGTAGCGACGACATGTGTTCTTTCTGCATGCCCTGCATGCTTCAGGCGGCGGTCAGGCCGCCGTCGATGACGAGCTCGCTGCCGGTCACGTAGCGCGACTCGTCGCTGGCGAGATAGAGGATGGCGTTGGCAACGTCGAGCACCGTGCCCGCATGGCCGAGCGGCACCGCGCTGCGCCCCGCCGCGCCGAGTACCGCGCGGCGCCAGAGCCTTTTCAGGCTGCACGCCACGCCGCCACCCGGCTGCTCAGGCTGCTGCTGCGCGCGGGCATTCGTGCTCCAGATCGGCGTATCGATGACGCCCGGGTGCAGCGAGTTGACCCGCACACCGTTGCGAGCGCGGGCGCACTCCAGCGCCACCGACTTGGAGAGCATGCGCACGCCGCCCTTGCTGGCCGAATAGGCCGACAGCCCCGCATTGCCGACCAGGCCGGCCGTCGACGACATGTTGACGACGGAGCCGCCGCCCGACCTCGACATCAGCGGCACGCCGTGCTTCAGGCCCAGGAACACGCCGTCGAGGTTCACCGCGAGCTGGCGGCGCCAGTCTTCCACGCTCATCTCGAAAGTGCTGCCCGCGAGCGCGATGCCGGCGTTGTTCACGAGCACGTGCAATGCGCCATGGGCGGCGATGACCACGTCGATCACCTCCTTCCAGGCGGACTCGCTGCTCACGTCGTGCGCGACGAACATGGCGCGCCCACCGGTGGCGCGCGCAAGGCCGGCGGTTTCCTCGCCGCCCTTCCCGTCGACGTCGGTGGCGACCACGGTCGCGCCCTCGGCGGCCAGCCGCAGCACCGCCGCGCGCCCGATGCCCGACGCCGCGCCCGTCACCAGCGCCACCTTGCCGAACACGCGGCCGCTGGCGCGGTCCCACGCGGGGCGCTGCGCCGGTGCATACGCGTGCACCGATGCGGGCGCGGACACGAAGGCGCTCATCGGGCGCCTCCGGCCTTCAGGAAGCGGCTCACGATGAGCCGCAGCATCGGCGCCTCGCGCTGCGGGTCGAAGCCCGCATCCATGGCGAGGCGCGAGAACACGCCGTCGATCAGCGCGACGATCCAGCTCGCGGCCTGCTCGGGGTCGAGGCTTGCATCGACCTGCCCGCTCGCCATGGCGCCGCGCAGCAGCCTGGTGATGTCGGCGCGGGTCTGCGCGTCGCCGGCTGCCATCTGCGTGTTGATGGCCGGGTTGCGCGTGGCCTCGGCGGCGATTTCGAGCGCCAGCCGGGCATAGGTCTTGTCGGCCGCAAAGGCCATGACCGCGTCGAGGAAGTCGAGCAGCGCCTCCAGCAGGTCGGAAGACTCGTCGAGCGCGGCGAAGTACGCAGCGGTGTCGGCGCGCTCCTCTTCGACGATGGCCTCGACGATGGCGCTCTTGCTTTCGAAGTAATGAAAGAGATTGCCGGGGCTCATGCCGGCCTCGGCGCAGATCTCGGCAGTAGTGGTGGCGTGGAAGCCGCGCCGGGCGAAGCAGTTGCCGGCCGCCTCCATGATCTGGCGGCGCTTGGCCTGCTGGCGTTCGGGGTCGATCTTTCTCATGGCGCTGACTTGGGGTGTTCGGTCATGCGCCAATTATTAGACTAACTAGTCGATCTATTTATTAAGAACCCCTGAAGCCTTCGGGGCAAGCCGGCTCTTGCGCGTGGTCACCACCTCGCGAATCGCCTCGATCAGCAGCCGCGCGCCCTCGCCCGGCGCGTCGCTGCGCCGCACGGTGAGCCCCACCGGCCCCTCTGTGCTCGTGGTGTCGATGGCCAGCCGCTTGAGCTCTCCCCGCTCGATCAGCCCTTCGACCGCCCCCTGCGGCGCGAACCACACGGCATCGGAGCGCTGAAGCAGCCCCAGCACGAAGCTGGTGTCGGTGGCCTCCACCAGCCTGCCTGGCAGCGCCATGCCCTGCGCGATGAGGAATGCATCGGCCGTGTGCCGTATCAGCGTGCCCGACACCGGCAGCACCAGCGGATGACCCGCCAGCGCATCGAGCGGCGGCTTGCGCCGCGCCGCCAGCGGATGCCCCGGCCGCGCCACAAGAAGCAGCGGCTCGCTGTAGAGCTGCTCGAAGGCCAGGTCGGCCATGGCCGAGGCCTGCGCGAGACGGCCGAGCACGAGGTCGATTTCGCCCTGGCGCAGCTGCGTCATCAACTGCGCGTTGGTGCCGCTCACCACGCGCACCCGCAGCGCCGGGTGCGAGGCGTGCAGCGCGACGACCACCTCCGGCAGCAGGTTGGCCACCATGTTCGGCAGCGCCCCGACGGCCACGCGAAGCTGGTCGGCCTCGGGCTGGTCCATGGCCAGGCCCATCCCTTCTCGCAACCCGCGCAGCGCCGAAACCGCGTGGCGCACCAGCACCTCGGCCGTCGGCGTGAGCTCCACGCCCCGGCGGCGCCGCAGCAGCAGCTGGCGACCGACGATCTCTTCCAGCTCGGCGACCGTCTTGGAGACGGCCGGCTGCGTGAGCGACAGCGCCTTGGCGGCGCGCACGAGGTTCCGCTCCTGCGCCACCATCACGAGGCATTGCAGATGGCGCATCTTCAGGCGCGCAAAGTTCATGGCTGACACGGCGTTTCCTTGGGAGAGTGGCAGCTTCAATATAACCAGCCGGAATAGCTGGCAGAAGAGCTTTCAGTTGTGCCGCCCCCGTCAGGCACCTAGAGTCGGCCGGATAACGGAGACAGACGACATGACGACCACCGGTTCGCCCAGCACCTTCTTCGGCGGCACCCGCCGCCGCCTCGCCATTGCCGCAGCCTGCGCGGCGCTCGCCCTTGGGGCCGGAGCCACCGCCACCAGCGCCTTCGCGGCCGATGCGCCCTACCCCACCAAGCCGGTGAAGTTCCTCACCAACTTCCCGGCGGGCGGCCCCATCGACATCCTCGCCCGCGCGCTGGGCGACGCGCTGCAGAAAGACCTGAAGCAGCCCTTCATCGTCGACAACCGGCCCGGCGCGGGCGGCAACATCGGCGCCGACTTCGTCGCCAAGGCCCCAGCCGACGGCTACACGGTGCTGATGGGCATCGACAGCACCTTCACCATCAACCCGCACCTGTACGCCTCGATGCCCTTCGCGGTCAAGGACCTGAAGCCGCTGATGATCTTCAGCTCCTCGGGCCTGGCCTTCGGCGTGGCGCAGGGCGTGAAGGCCAAGACGCTGCCCGAGTTCATTACCCAGGCCAAGGCCGAGCCCGCCACCTTCAGCTCGGCCGGCAACGGCAGCCCCGGCCACATCGCCGCCGAGATCTTTGCCAGCGAGACGGGCGCGAAGATCACGCATGTGCCCTACAAGGGCAACGCGCCGGCCGTGCTGGCGCTGATGGGCGACGAGGTGCAGGCCGGCATCCTGGCCACGCCGGGCCTGCTGCCTCAGATCCAGTCAGGCAAGCTGCGCGCGCTGGCTGTTACCGGCAAGCAACGCTCGCCGCTGCTGCCGCAGGTGCCCACCGTGGGCGAGCTGGGGCTGAAGGGCCTGGAATTCGAGGTGCTCTACCTCGCCATGGTGCCCGCCGCCACGCCCGAGCCGGTGATGCAGACGCTGCGCGCCTCGCTGCAGAAGGCGCTGGCGCTGCCCGAGATCAAGTCGCGCCTTTCCTCGCTGGACATGGTGCCGCTCGGCGAAACCGGCAGCGCCGCCAGCGAGCACCTGGCCGCCAGCCAGGCGCGCTACGGGCGCATCGTCAAGGCCACGGGCATGAAGGTCGACTGAGCAGGCAGGAAGAGAGCAAAGGGTAAGTCCGGGTAATGGTTGATTTGAACAATCGAGCGCCGCGTCTACAGAATCGTCCGCAACTGCGGATCTCGCGGCCACACTGGCGTGCCATCGCCTGAACGACGAAGACAAGGACTTGCTCACCATGCTGCCGACCCAATCCCTCTCCATGACCCGCCGCCTCGCCGGCATGCTGGCCATTGCCGGCCTCGCGACGGCTTTCGCCACCCATGCGGTCGCCCAGCAACAACCGGTCAAGTTCGACACCCCGCTGCGCATCGTGGTCGGCTACGCCCCCGGCGGCGCCACCGACCGCGTGGCGCGCATCGTGGGCGACAAGCTCACCTCGCGCCTGGGCGTGCCCGTGGTGGTCGACAACAAGCCCGGCGCCGGCGGCCGCCTTGCCGCGCAGCAGGTGAAGACCACGCCCGCCAGCCAGAACGTGCTGATGCTCGCCAACCCCGCCGTGATGGTGGTGGCGCCGCTGGTCTTCAAGGACAACAACTACGACCCCGACCACGACTTCGTGCCTGTGTCGCACGTCAACGACTACAACTTCGCGCTAGCCGTGTCGCCCACCCTGCCCGTGCGCGAGCTGAACCACCTGCTCGCCTGGATGCGCGCCAACCCCGCGCAGGCCAACGTGGGCGTGCCCGCCACCGGCAGCCTGCCGCACTTTTTCGGCCTCATGGTGGGCGAGAAGGCCAAGGTGCAGACCCAGGTGATCGGCTACCGCGGCTCGGCCCCGCTGCTCAACGACCTGATCGGCGGGCAGATTCCCATCGCGGTGGACACCGAAGACGTGGTCGTGCCGCAGCACACCGCGGGCAAGGCGCGCATCCTCGCGATCTCGGGCACCAAGCGCTCGCCCTTCGCACCCGACGTGCCCACCTTCAAGGAAGCCGGCCTCGACCTCGCCGCCACCGGCTGGAACACCTTCTTCGCCCCGGCCAGCATGCCCAAGGAGAAGGTCGAGCGCCTGGCCACCGTCATCCGCGAAGTCATGCAGGACGCGGACACGCAGCGCAAGTTCAAGGACTCGGGCATGACGCCCGTGGTGAGCACGCAGGCGCAGACCGCCGCGATGCTCAAGGCCTACCGCACGCAATGGGCACCGGTGGTGCAGAAGTCGGGCTACCAGCCCTGACCCATTCCTTCAGAGTTCAGAGAAAAGACCAAAGAGACACATGGCAAGACCCAACATCATCTTCATCGTGGCCGACGACCTCGGCTATGCCGACCTCGGCTGCTACGGCGGCCGCGACGCTGTGTTCGGCCCCGTCTCGCCGGTGCTCGACGGCCTTGCCGCCAACGGCCTGAAGCTCACCCAGGGCTACTCGAACTCGCCCGTGTGCTCGCCCACGCGCTTCGGCATGATCACCGGCCGCTACCAGTACCGCCTGCGCGGCGCGGCCGAGGAGCCCATCAACAGCAAGAGCCGCGGCAGCACCACCCTCGGCCTGCCCACCGACCACCCCACCCTGCCCTCGCTGCTGAAGGCCAGCGGCTACCAGACCGCCCTCATCGGCAAGTGGCACCTGGGCTACCCGCCCACCTTCGGCCCGCTGCGCTCGGGGTACGACGAGTTCTTCGGCCCCATGTCGGGCGGCGTCGACTACTTCACGCATTGCGACTCCACCGGTCGCCACGACCTGTGGTTCGGCGAGGAAGACAGGCAGGAAGAGGGCTACCTCACCGACATCCTTTCGAAGCGCGCGGTCGACTACGTGGAGCGCATGGCAAAGCAGGACGCCCCCTTCTTCCTGAGCCTGCACTACACCGCCCCGCACTGGCCGTGGGAAACCCGCGACGACGCAGCCAAGGCCCCGAGCATCAAGGACAACCTGTTCGACCTGGCCGGCGGCAACATCAACGTGTATCGCCGCATGATCCATCACATGGACGAAGGCATCGGCTGGATCATGGCCGCGCTCGAGAAGCACGGCATGGCCGACAACACCCTGGTGGTGTTCACCAGCGACAACGGCGGCGAACGCTTCTCCGACAACTGGCCGCTGGTCGGCGGCAAGATGGACCTGACCGAAGGCGGCATCCGCGTGCCATGGATCGCGCACTGGCCCGCCGTGATCGGCAAGGGCGGCGAAAGCACCCAGCTGTGCATGACCATGGACTGGTCGGCCACCATGCTCGATGCAGCCGGCGTGGCCGCGCACCCCGACTACCCGCTCGACGGCGTCTCGCTGATGCCCGTGCTCAAGGACGCGTCGAAGAGCTTCCGCCGCCCGCTGCACTGGCGCATGAACCATCGCGGGCAGGAAGCCATGCGCGACGGCGACTGGAAGTACCTGAAGGTCGACGGCAACGAGTACCTGTTCAACATTCCCGGCGACGAACGCGAGCGGGCGAATCTGGCGAAGAAGGAGCCGCAGAGGCTGGCTGCGATGCGGGCGGATTGGCAGGCCTGGAATGCGACCATGCCGGCGATTCCTGAGGACGCGACTGTGAGCCTTGGCTATTCGGTGAAGGACATGCCGCAGAGGTGATCGGCGACGGCAGCAGGGCTACTACCATCCTGCCCTTCCGTCAGAGACGCCGGGCGGCGTCTCTGCGGCGAGGGAAACTGGATCTGCATGCCGACACCATCAACGAATAAAATGGAGGAGCGCCTTCGCGAACTTGCGCGACGCTCCTCATGGCTTGCACCCGCCCTGCGCGCGGTGCGTGACCAAGGTCTGGCCTCATGGTGCATCGGGGCCGGTGCGGTCCGCAATCTGGTGTGGGACGCCTTGCACGGCTACTCGACACCCACGCACCTGCCGGATGTCGATGTTGCGTACTTCGACGCAACAGACCTGAGTCCCGAGCGCGACGCGGAGATTCAAACTCGCCTGTGCTCCGCCCTGCCCGGCGCGCCTTGGGAAGTCACCAACCAGGCGGCGGTGCATCACTGGTTCGAAGGGCACTTCGGGCACGCTGTAGAGCCGCTGCGTTCGCTGCACGATGCGGTGGCGTCATGGCCTGAATACGCCACCTGTGTCGGGCTGGCTCTCAATGAAGACGATTCGATCAGCGTCATCGCGCCCCACGGCCTCGACGACCTGTTCGGCTGCATCGTGCGCCGGAACCCCACGCGCGTGAGCCTGGCCACCTACCGGCAACGCGTGGAACAGAAAAACTACGCCGCCCGCTGGCCGAAAGTCAAAGTGCTGGAAGCCTGATCGCGCGGCAACGCCGATGGCGGGCGCCCCGCCAGACGCCGGCTTTCGCGCGCCAGATGCGGCTGATCGGCATAGCCAGCCTCGGCGGCCAGATGGGCCAACGACGTCGATAGCTCCGCACGCGCCAGCTGCAGAAAGCGCTGGTAGCGCAGCACGCGTGCCAGCGTCTGCGGGCCATAGCCGAAGTGCTTCACGAAACGGCGACGCAGCGTGCGCTCGGGCTGCTGCAGGCGCTCGGAGAGCCAGCGCAGCGGCGAGTCTTCAGGGGCCATGCCGGACTGCAGCAAGCGGAAGGCTTCGGCCATTGCGGCATCGGGCGTGAGATTGGCGGCTGGCTGTGGCCGCGCAGCCACCTTGTGCACGAACTGGGCGGACGAATCCGCGGCGAAACATGCCGCCGCACGCGCACCCCACAGATCGCGCAGCGCAACGCGGCGATCCGCGAGCGCGCTCATGTCGATGCCCAGCCACGCGGCCGCCGCACCGGGATGGAAGCGCAGGCCCAGCACCCGCGTGCCGGGCCGCAGCGCTTCGGCATGCGGTTGTCGGTCGGGGCCGGCCACGCGCACCACGCCATCGATCCACTGCAGGTCGATCGAGCCATCGGGCACCACCAGCAGCGGCAGCGTGCCGGCGGCATCAGCGGGCAGCACATGCATCCACTGGCAGGCAAAGATGCCGCGCAAGGAAGGCGGCACCGGGGCTTCGGCATAGCGGCCGACCTCCTGCGCGAGCGGTGGCGTGGCCGTTTTGTTCAAGTCGGCGGACATGGCGTGGAGCAATCTCGGGGCTTCCATTGAACAACAACTGCGAAGCAGGAGCCTCCCGCATGAAAGCCCGTATTTCCGTTCTCACCATCTGCGTAGACGACCTGGAGCGCGCGCTGCGCTTCTACCGCGACGGCCTGGGCCTGGCGACGCCGGGCGTCATCGGCCAGGAATTCGAACACGGCGCGGTCGCCTTCTTCGACCTGCAGCCCGGCCTGAAGCTGGCGCTGTGGCCGCGCGACAGCCTGGCGCACGACAGCGGCATCGCACGCCGCGGCAGCGCCTCGCCCGACTTCACCATCGGCCACAACCTGCACAGCGAAGCCGAAGTGCAGGCCACCATGGCGCAGGCCGAGGCCGCCGGCGCGACCATCGTGAAGCCGGCGCAGAAGACCTTCTGGGGCGGCTTTGCGGGCTACTTCCAGGACCTGGACGGGCATCTGTGGGAAGTGGTCTACAACCCGGCCTTCCTGCCGGAAGACTGAAGCGGATAGGACGCCAGCACCTCGTGCCACACGGGCCGCGTCTTCAGCCACGAACGCACGAACTGAAACTCGCGCACCGGCCAGCGAACAGGCGGCATGGTAGGCGCGGCGGCCCCCGATGCCTTGCGAGCGATGGTGATGTGCGGCGACCAGTCATCGTGGCGGCCCGACAGCCACGGCGCGAGCTGACGCACCACGGCCAGATGCAACCGGTCGAGCGCGGCGTTCGGCTGCGGGCGCACGATGGCGATGCCGTTGTGGGCCCAGACGCCGGACCAGTCCAGCAGCAGCTCGAAGTCTTCTTCCATGCGCAACTCGCCCAACGCCTGGCGGATGCCTTCGACGGCGGCATCGCCCTGCGGCGAGATGTGGCACAGCGTCATGTGCAACCGGTGCGGCTTCGGCAAGCTGGGCTTGGGTTGCTTGCGCCAGACCCACTGTGCGCGGTGCTCGGCGATGGCGGCCTGCACTGCCTCGTCGGGCTTGAGCCAGGCGTAGAGCATTGGCATTTCCAGTCGCGCGCGGCGCGCGGCATCGGCGGGGGTGAAGGGCTCGATGTCCATGGTGTGTGGCATTGGACACCAAGGGGCGGCGGCATGCTCGCCCGCACCTCATTCCCCAGGAGGGCCATGTACCGTCGCCAGTTCCTTCACTGCGCCGGCACCACCGCTGCGGCGACTCTTGGCGCGGCCACTGCTTTCAGGAAGCCATGCGCAACGACGATTGGAAGTATCTGCAGGTGGACGGGAGCGAGTACCTGTTCAACATCTCGGCGATGAACGCGAGCAGACGAATCCGGCGAAGAAGGAGCCGGAGAGGCTTGCTGCGATGCGGGCGGATTGGCAGGCCTAGAGTGCGACTATGCCGCCTATTCCGGAGGATTCGACTGTGAGTCTTGGGTATTCGGCGAAGGATATGCCGCAGAGGTGAGGGGCGGCAGCAAAGGCTGTTGCCGTAGAAAGCGCGCGCATGCGCTCGAAAACGCAGGGCCCGAACCCGAAGGCCTGCATCGGCGACATGATTGAGCCGTCTCAAAGGGCGGATCTAAGCGCTTCAAAGTGCAATGGGTCTTGCACTTCGATGAGAGAGATCAGATCATCCACCGCAGCCTCGATGTCGCAGATCAGGTCGGTATTCGAGGCAATGCGTTCGATGTTGTTGGCGTGTGAGAAGTAGTGCAGAACCTTCAATATGCGTTTGGACTTCTCCAGGCCAAACAGCCTCTCGGCGCGTTGGTCCACCGTTCCGTTGACCGAATCAGGATATTTCGCGTAGGTGTAGAGCTCTACGAAGCGACGTACCGCATTGGGAATGTGCATCAGCACCTTGTAGTCGGACTTGTCTGTGGCGTTACTGAAATCATCTAGCACCGAAAAGAGGAAGTGATATTCCGAGGAGTACTTGGACATCGAATCCGGCATATTCCCGAAAGTCGATGCGGTTGGCGAGACTCGCTTGATCAAGTAATTTGAGGTCTTCTTCGCGCTCACCGGCAGCTCGCGGAGAAGTCCGAAGAATTCGAAGTTGTGCGTGGAAAAAAAGACCTGCTGGCACTTCGTCTTCCACTCTCCTCCCGGCCCTCCGGCCTGCTCAAAGAAGATCTCACGAACGATTGCGGCAACCTGGAAGATGTGATTGCTGTCAAGGCTAGAGATCGGATCATCGATATAGACGATCGCCTTGTCGAAGTCCTTGAGTTCCTTGAGTTTTGTTAGGAAGAACGAGAAGGCAATGGCCGTCTTCTCGCCTTCGCTTAGATGCTTAGCGATGCTGCCGTCACGTCGCACCAGTTGGAATCGCTCCTCGCCCGCAATCTTCAGCACCTTGATCTGCACGCTGTCCGAGCCAAGGAGGTTCTCGATGCGCTGGTTGATTTCCTCGCGGCCTTTTTGCGATTGGCTGATCGTGGCTTCCAGATCGATCCTCTGCTTTTCGACCGAGTCTCCACATGCTTTCAGCTTCTGCACTCGCGTGCCATATCGTTTTTGTTTCCCCGCACGTCCGTCCAGATCCTCGCGCTCATAAAAGGCTTGGGCATGATGAAGCTTGGCACGCTTGATCGCCTCGAGCTTCTCCTGCTTGAAGTGCTGAGCCACTTGATTGTGCTCGCCGATCACCTTGTCCAAGGCCACTCCCGCTTTGATCCAGGTGTTCACTGCAGTCTCGTCAAGGGTCGCAATCTCTCGGGCGGCGAAGGGCGCCGCGATTTTCTCTCGCACCTCTCCTTCCAACTCGGCTACGAGCTTGTCATGCGCTTCGCCCGCTGCTTGCGCAGTGTCAGCTGCTGCCGTATAGCGATCTCGAAACTGCGCATTCACCGTCAGCGCGCTCGCTGGAGCGAATGCCAGCTGGGCCTGGGAAACACGTTCGAGGAGCATTTCAAGCTTGTCCTTGAAGTCAGCCTGATCCTTTGAAAAGTGCTCGTGGAGTTCCTCCAACCGCTCCGCGCTCAGAGAGTTTCCGCAGAATTCGCAAATCTCCTTGTGCTCATGCAACGGAAGTCCGATCTCAATCCAACGCGCGACCGCGGTGTTTTGAGTGAGGTATCCGATCACATGCACCATCTCTGGCTTCTGCGCGAGCAGCTTACGGGCGTCGTTCCAGACGTCAGGCAACGAGCTCTGGGCGTCCAACTTGTCAATCGGCGGCAACGCGTCTTGCTCCGACGTTCGAGCAAGCTTCGTGTCAGCCTCGAGTTGCTCGTCGGACAACTTACAGTCCACGCCGATCGCGACGGTGGTCAGATCCTTCTCGAGCTGTGTCGCTGTGTAGATCTCGGTGAGCTGCAGGGCATCTTTGGTGGCGCCCGCCGCCTTCTTCTTAAGGTCACCAAGGGCCTTCTCGGCCGCAGTCGCCTTGTTCTCCTGCTTTGCAAAGGCCTGATTGATCCGTTTCCGCAGGTCGGTCAGTTCAGCAATCTTCTTTTGAGCCTCCTCGGACTCAGCCCCCAGAAGCAGGATGGGACGCGCCGTGGAGCCCCCGAAGTTCAGGTTTTCATGAATGAAATCCGAGTTGAAGACACGCACAAGGTGGTCGCAGGTCTTGGCGTTGCCCTCGTTGACATATCCAGTGTCTGTGTCGACGACGAAGCTGTAGCCGCCAAGATCCGGCGGATAGTCGCCGCGCTCCAAGTGGGAGAACACGCGCGAGAGGGTCGTCTTTCCCGAGTAGTTCCATCCGTAGATGATGTTTTTGACGCCGAATTCAGCAGCCCCGGCGGGGGGAGCGTAATCGCCAAACACTCCCAGCCCCTTAATCCTCTTGATGCTCTTGAGCACTTCATGGCCTCCATGTTAGTAAGGGGCGGCGCGCTTAGTAGTCTCTTGGCCCCAGGACATTCGTTACGCTCCCCGGCTCAACAGGAACGCCGCAGCAGCTACGCTCGTCGCGGTTTATTGCATCTTTCGGCCGTCGTACTTCTTTGCTCTTCTCTTGCTGCCTTCTGCTAGCTGCAATCACACAGCATCCAGCACCAACAAGAACTTCACTTTTTTGAGCTGTCGAACCCCCTCAGGCGTGGGATGCAATTCGGTGGCCCATTGATCCTTCACCAAAGCACCTGTCGTCTTACGCTCAACTAGCTTTCCCAATCCGGGCTCTACCGCCTGCACAGACTTCTTGATTAAGGGATCAAACGCGGTGTCGTTGGCGCGCCAGAAATCGACACCCGGAATCCACGTTGGGTGAGGTTTTCGAAAGCTTTCGATAGGTTGACCTTGCTGAAAAACGGCAAGTTCTGCTTGAGCGTCGCACTGCCCTCGCCCAGGATAAGGAAAACAATCTCATAGTCGGCGCTCCTGAGGATGTCCAAGGGCACAAGATCACGTGCGGCTGGATTTACCCCGCGCAGCACCGTTCGCGCCTTTTTGCGGAACGCCTTGTCACCAAGCATGATTTCAGCGGCCACTCCGCCCTGAGCAAAGAGATGGCTCAGTCCAGCCGATCCACCCTTGCGATGCTTTACGTGCACCAATTGCTTAGCAGGAGTCAGGAGGTCGCAGAGTTCTATGGGCGATGTGGATCTGTCGGTCCTGACGAGCTTCTTGTCCAGCAGGAAATATCCATGCGTCGCGGCCGCTCGAATGTTGTAGTCGCCCTCGGACTCAATTTTCGATTTACCCCCTTCTTCCCAAACTTCAACTGCTGGGAATGTAAGGGTAGATATCTGGACCAGGTTCAATATCTCGGCGATACGGCCAATGAATGTTGCATCAACCTCGTACCACTTTCCATCGAAGATGATCTTCGTTTTGTCGCCGTCGACGATCTCGAAGTAGATACAGCGATACACGGAGTGTTCGGTAATGTTGCCATCGACGTCGTGAACAAAAAGCCGGTCGCGCTTTAAGCCCTCGATGGTTAGACGCGCCAAATCAGGAATGGTGTCGAAGTAGTCGGCCGAATCGATAACGGGACGCACACCGTCCTTATTCCGTGTAAAGCTAAAGCCTAGGATCGTGTCCCATGCGCCGATCTCTGGCAGCGTGACCATGATTCCAGGATTACGCACAGAGACAGCTTGGACCAACTCCGCGTTCAGCGCATTGATTGAGGCATCGTCCTTGACCTTGCGGACGTTGTCCACCCACGAGAAGGACGTCTTGTAGTCGTCGTTGGTGTAGTAGCCTTTGACGCTGCGGGCCAATGTAGGGAAATCCGCAGCTTCCATGTCGGCACCAAAAGAGAACATCGCGTCTCCACCGGCGATGTGCATAAGGCCAACTCCGCGCTTGGGGACACCCGTCACGGCGCGAAGAACGTCCCGTAGGATGTCGATGCCGAACACCCCTACCTCCGAGTCGCGAGCAGCCTGAGATTTCTTCTGAACAGGCTGGTCTTCTAGGGTATGCAAATCGACGCTGCGCAGTGACTTGTCGTCGAGCGTGTTGAGCGCTGTACGGAGGCCAAAGTCCTGAACAAAAAGCGACTGCTCGATTAGATACCGGCCATAGCCAAAGGCAAAAGCAAAGATGTCGCCATCCACTCGAAGCAGCAGCACCGCAGAACTCGATTGATTTGCGAGACCCAGTATGACGTGGCCCGCAACCTCGTCGAGCACAGAACCCCAGCTAGGCCTCTTCTCCGCGCTTCGCCGCACGTAAAGGGCCCCATCGATACCCAAGGCATCTGCCGTTGAGTAAGTGTCCACTGGTGCGTCAGCGAGCAGGTTCTCAAAAGTTTGGCCTTCGCCTAATGGCTTTGCCATAAAAATATTCAGGCGGCGGTAGCTCTTTGCCATCTCATTTTCCTAAACTAGTGCATTGTCGACCGACAGCGGAGAATTTTCTTGGCTTAGTGAACTACCCGCTACGCCACCAAAGAGATAGTCACGGCAAATCATTTGAAATCTCAATGAGTCGCGCGCCGTTCAATCAACCGCGTAGTCACCAGGAGACGCAGCCGTCGCATTCGGCGCCAACCGAAATACGCATTCCACATACGGCCGAACCTCCATCCACTCCGCTTGACGGTCATAAAACTGTGCAAGCACTCTTCCTACGTCCACCGCGCTTGGTGCTCCGGAAGCCCAGTGAATCGAGAACGCAGCACGAACGTCCGCATCAGAGTGCTTGTCCGCATCTTGATGGCTGTAGGAGTGGAACTCTTTGATACGCCCTGGTGCCGCGTAGTCGCTTGCGACACCGGAACACTTAGCCCCCTTCGTCACTTGCTCTCGTTCGACATGCGCACGAGAGAACGAATCCTGAACCGTATGCAAGAGGCTCCCGAATGCAACGGCTCCCAAATATGCCGGCTTGCGGATGTTCGGATTTCCTAGAGCAAAGAGGTCTTGCACGCTCCAGCCATTCATCCCGAAGACATCGCGAATACCAGTCACGTCCTGATTCGCAACGATGGCGTCAGAGGGAATCTTCTTCGTCGCGACCTTCCACGTGAACTCGGCCCACATCATGATGCGGCTGTAGGTGACATCCGGTGGCTCACCATCGACTGAGCCCATCGCGTGAAGGAACTGCATATCCCCGAAATGAGACCGCACGAGCAGCGGAGCAGTTTTGGCATTCAGCACTTCGCCGCGAGCAGCCCTCTTCTTGCCGTCATAGAACACTCGCCCCCAGCACTCCGGTTGGACAACAAGGCGCACCGTGTCTCCGGCTTTGCATCCTCCGTACTTGCCAAATGAAGACTCGAACCTGAATGGCGGGTCGTCATTCCAACGTACCCCGGCGAGCACATAGGCCTGTGCCGGATCCCAATCAGGGTCCGCGCAAATGTCGGCGTCTCCATCGCAATCTAGTGACCGGTTCGCAATCTCTTCATGAACCGGACTGCCAAACTTTCGAACGCCCAAGTCCGTAAGCTTGCTCAACAACCTATCTCCGGTCGGCTGACCCTTTCGCGCAAGCTTCTTCTCGAAAGAAGTTCCGTCTGGCGACAACTCGAAAGCGAATGACGTCCAAGGAATCAGCGTGAGTACCACTGCGGCTGCACTTGTCGCGGTCCAATGCATCTTCCGACCTCCGTAGTTCTTCGGATTTCTCTTGTAGGGCCTTGCCGGCCGCTACCAAACAACGTCCAACGCCGGCAAGAACTTCCGCTCCGCAAGCCGCTGAAACCCATCTGGAGTGGGATGTAGCTCGTTAGCCCACTGACGCACCGTCAATGTGCCCGCCGTCTTCAATGCAACGATCTTTCCCAGGCCGGGCTCTGCCGCTAACGCACCCTGGGCTTTGCCGAACGCAGCTACTAGATCTGCGAAGAGGTCCTTGCGCAGAGAGACAGGAACGCTGCATTTCTCCATCGGCACCTTGAGCCAGTCGGCAGGCCCAAAGACCCCCTCTCCCGTCGCGTACGCATCGTCGTAGTTGTGGAGCACAACAGCGGCGGTCGGGCTGTATGTTCTGAAGAGTTTGATGAGCCTTCGGTAGTGCCCGATGATCTTGTCCAACGCCATGGACGGCTGACCATCGGAGTAGCAGGCTGGAACCGACTGGCAGGCCGAGCAGTTGGCCTTGATCAGCTTCGGGAAGTTCGTCTGGCCCACGATGTCGTTCCCGCCACCGCTAAGCAGAAGAGCCTTCACAAGAGGGCCTCTTGCGTACATGTCGAAGGTGGTCTTGATGGAGTCGGCGTACTTGCCCTTCCATTCCGACGCCTCGGAGCCGTTGTAGCCGGCAACGACGATCGACTGCAGCGGGCGGCTTCCCGCAATCTCGCCGAGTAGGTTGTCGAACGGATACCAGAACCAGGAATCGCCCACAGCAAGCGTCGTGGGCGATGCGCCTCTCATCAGGGCATCTTGGTGCCCGTAGAACAAGTTTGGGATCGGCATGGGAACCCTCCTCGGCGCGACATTAGCGGAGAGGAAAGTTCTAGAGCATCCCTTTTTTGTGGGATGCCCCGGGGTCGTCAGCCGATCCCGGCCTGCCCCTACCCCTTGCTACTCGCCTCCAACAACATCTCCGCCTCCCGAGCCAGATCAGAGGCAATCCAGAGCATGTGATCCCGATGCTTCTCCCCCGCCTCCTCGAACCACCCGTTGCCGTCGCCATAACAGCACCAAAGCAGCGAGTTCAGCTGCGCTAGTTTGATTTCGAGTAGTTCCCTTGCCTCGTCGGGCGTCGGGGTGGGCGCCGTGGGCTTGGTGGTGGTGCCGCGCGTGGTGTTGCTGCTGCGGCGGGAAGATTTGGGCGTGGGACGCCCGGCCATAATTCGCTTAGCCATTTGGTGTGCTTCCTTTCCAAAGTACTGCACGTCATGTGGTCAGACGGTCAGGGTGTTTGCGCGCCCTGGCCGTCGCCTTTTGTGCCTCACGTTCGCACCAGTGCAGCGAGGAGCACCGGCAACCCGCCGTGAGGTAGGCGGTTCATCAGTTCACTTGGTCAGCTGTTGGGGAGAGCTCCTTTCACGATCAGTGTTCGTCGCCCACAAGAAGGGGCGTCTTGCGGCAGGGGCATTCACTGTAGAGAAGGGAAAGCCGCGCGAGAGAAAAGAATTCGTCGAGGATTTCTCGAATCGATGAGATATCTGCCGGGGCGATGCGGCGAGACACAAAGCTATGACAGTTAGGGGCTGCTGCTCACTGAAGTGACGCAGTTCGACGCGACAGCTTCGCTTGGTCGACAGTCACTGATTGCCGAACAGCAGGCGATCTGGTTCGGCCGCCCGAGTTAGCCGATGCAGAAGCATTCCGCCGACTTTCAGGCACGACAGGCGCCACCATGCGCCGTTGGGCTCTGAATAGAAGTTGACATGCTCTTCATCGGGAGCTTTTCCGAGGTCTGGCGTGGGGAAGCGTGCCGGAACGTCATGCAACCCCAGTGGAGTCATGTAGCGCCTGATCAACCACACAGTTCGATAGTAGTCAGAGATGGTCATCTCATCGGCATCAGGAACCGAATGCGGACCAGCCAACTTCCTGCGATGCTCCTCCGCTCCCTCCGGCATGAGGCCTGTCTCGATAAATGCGTAGAGGCCACTCCAAGGCTCCGGCTCGGGCCACGCGTTTCGATAGCGGTCGCGGTCTTGTGAGTCCAGCGCCAGGAAGAAGGCGCTCCACTTGACCCAGTAGTCTTCGCCCCACCCCATGCGCCAGCCAATGCTTCCCCAGGGGATATGGGGAAACTCGACCCAGAGAGGCTTCATGGCGATGGGCAACAGTGCGGCCTAGGGCCGCTCACTGTTCAATCAAGCCGGATCAAACCCCGGCGCCGAACTGATCTCCGTCGGCTTGTAGATCTTGTGCTGCGCCACCCCGCTCCCCGCATCGGTCACCACCAGCAGGCGCCACAGCGGCTCGCGCTTGGAGCAGTCGCTTTCTTCCTTGCTGAGCTTGAAGCTGGGCACGCCGGGCGCGGTGCCCTTGACGGTCACGCGCAGCAGGGTCTGGCCCTTGGCGTTGGACACTTCGAGGTCGAAGCCCTTGCCGGTCATGTTCTCGGCCTTGTAGCCGTAGCCGGTGAAGTGCTTCACCACGTATTCGAGGGCGGCGGCCTGCACGGCCTCGGGCGTGGCCTTGGCGTCGTCCGCGGCCTTGGACGCGGCGGAGAGTTTCTGCGGCACGTTGCCGCGTTCGCGGGCGGCCTGCACTTCGGCTTCGCTGGGCACCCAGCCGCGCGGGCCGCGCACGAGCACGGCGAGTTTCTGGTCGGGCTCCCAGCTGGCGACGTGCCATTCGTCGTCGTCGCGCACGCGGGTGGACACCTTGGCGTCCTTGTTGCTTTCCACTTCGAGGATGGCGATGCGGTTGGTCTGCACCACGGCGCGGAAGCCGTTGCCGGCGTCATAGCTGCGCTTGAGCAGCGCGAGGCGGTCCTTGGCGCGCTGCACCTGCTGGGCGCTGCGCTCGCCGCCGCCGGCGCGGTGGTGAACGTCGAGCGACTCGAGGTAGAACCAGCGCCCGTTGGCCGCCAGGTTCACCCATTCGGCCCAGATGGTGGCGATGACGTTGTCGCCGGTGGCCAGCCATGCGTGCTCGAATGGCTTGTCGCGCGCGTCGAACACACCCATCTTGGCGACGATTTCCACCGGCGTGAGCCGAGGGCCCGAGAGCCGCATCTCGTCGATCACAGTGAGTACGCGGGGGTCGACTTCCTTGTCCATTCAGCGGAATTCTGGTGAGTTTGAGGGGGTGGGGAGTATGCCGCATCGACCGGCGCGGCCGCTCGGCGGCGGGCAATCGTATGGCACGATCAAAGGATGAACGAGCCCTCACGCCGCATACCGTACCGCACCTGGCCGGGGGCGCTGGCGGTGCTCCTTGCCATTGCTGCCTACGTGGGCGGCCTCGGCTTCTGGGACCGCCACACGCCGGGCAACCGCCCGCTGAAGCCCGGACAGACGGTCGAGGCGGGCCAGGCGAGGTTCGTGCCGGCCGAGGGGTGGGAAATGGACGTTTCGCGCTCCAAGGCGGGCCAGTCGCTGATGCTGTTCAAGGGCGGCCACAAGTTCCTCGTGACAACCTTCCCGTGGGCGGGCGGGCCCGACGGCCCGCTGGTGCGCCAGCAGCGGCTGATGGAGCGCGGCCAGCGTCTGCAGATCGACGGCGACGTGTCGGACTTCATCACTTCCTGGGGCCTGCAGGGCAAGACTTTCGCGTACTACAGCTCGAAGCTGGCGGGCCGGTTCTGGCAGGTGGTCGACGTGCGGCGCAAGTCGCTGGTGCAGATCGACTTCTGGGGCGCCGACGACGGCATGGACGAGGCGCTGACCGAGGCGCGCTCGATGCTCGACTCGATGGACTTGGAGGCCGAGCAATGAACCCGCCGGTGTTCGACCAGGGCGATCAAGGCGGCCAGAGAGGCTCAAGCGGCCAGCAGGTGACCGAAGTGGCCGGCTGGCCGGTAGGCACCGACTCGTTCTTCCAGCCTCGGCGCGTGGCGTTCTGGGTGCTGGCGGCACTGATATTGAACGGCCTGTTCTACACGGGCTACATGTTCTGGCTGGGCGTGCGCGTGGTGCCGGTCACGGCCTTTCTGGGGCTGACGGTGTGGGGCATCTACACGCTGCTTTTCGTGCAGGCCTTCCGCATGCTCGACCTGCTGGAGCAGCACTCGACCGAGGCCTATGTGCTGGCCTTCGCGTGGGGCGGCATGGGCGCCGTCTACTTTGCAGCGCCGGCGAACGTGGCCATCCAGAGCCTGTGCGCGAAGCTGGTGTCGCCGGAGTTCGTGGCCACATGGGGGCCGGCGGTCGCGGGGCCGATCACCGAGGAGTTCCTGAAGCTCGCGGGCGTCATCCTGATGGTGCTGGTGGCGCGCAACCAGTTCCAGACGTATCTCTCGGTGCTGATCGTCGGCGCGATGGTGGGGCTGGGCTTCCAGGTGGTGGAGAACCTGAGCTACACGGTCAAGTCGGCGGTGCACTTTCCGCTGGAGAACCAGGTCTACCCGGTGCTGCTCAACCTGTTCACGCGCGGGCTGCTGAGCGGGCTGTGGAGCCATGCGGCCTACACGACGATCGCCTCGTTCGGCGTTGCGTGGTTCCTGCTGCATCCGCAGCGGCCGAAGGCGGTGCGCATCGCGGTGGCGGTGCTGTGCTTCGTGCTCGCATGGGCGATGCACTTCATCTGGAACTCGCCCTTTCTCGAAGACCTGTTCGACGGCGGCTACGGAGAGATGGCCGTCATGCTGGTGATCAAGGGCCTGCCCGCGATCATCGTGACCGCCCTCTTCTGGCAGGTTGCGGCGCGCGAGAACGGTACGTACCTGCACGCGCTGGCGGCCTGGTTCGTGCCGGAGCGCGACCTGATCCGCGACGACGAATGGGTGCGGCTGGGCGCGCCGATGCAGCGCTACAAGGTACGCCGCGAAATGGGCTGGACGTATGGCTGGCGCGCAAGGCGCCTGAAGACGCATCTGCAGCGCGAGCAGCTGCGGCTGATCCGCAAGGCCGCGACCTACGGGCGGGGGCCGCAGACGCTGAAGCACGAGCTGGCGGTGAGGCGCCTGCGAGCCAAGCTGGACCCGATCATCGAGGCCAGGGCCTGAGCGTTGCTTTCTCGCGAGGACGGGCAATTCCTGCCCCGAATTGTGAAAAAAGATTGCTAAAGTCGTACGCGTCATGCGACGACAACAACAAAAAGAAATGCTCGGACTGCGCCTGCTGGTACTGCTCGTGCTCGCAGTACTGGGCGCCGGCTGGGGGTTCTCCGCCCGAGCCGTCACGGTGGTCGAGCAGGCGCAACTCACGCTGACGCTGCATGGCAACCACCCCTCGGCCCAGCCGCCCGAGCCGCACGCGGTGCAGCTTCCCTACAACTGGGACCAGCGGCAAGGCGCGATCGACGGCGAGGCGATGTTCGCGTTCGACGTTCCCGTCACCGATCCGAACGTGCCGCGCGCACTCTTCGTGCCGCGCATCGGCAACAGCTTTCGGGTGCTGGTGAACGGGCAGGAGCTGGCGCGCTTCGGCACCTTTCCGCCCGGGCCCTATGACGACGCCTCCTTCACGCCGCAGTACTTCGCGCTGCCGGCGGCGGGAACGGCAACGGTGCAGCGGGTGGAGATCGTCATCGGGGCGCAGGCCGCGCGCCAGGGCGGGCTGTCGCCGGTGGTGGCGGGCACGGAGGCCGACATACGGCCGCTGTACGAGAGCGCCCTCTTCTGGCAGATCAGCGGCGGGCGCTTCATCGCCATCGTGAGCGGCGTGCTGGGGGCGCTGTCGCTGCTGGTGTGGCTGCGGCAGCGCGAATCGGTGTACCTCTATTACGGGCTGGGCGAGCTGCTCTGGTCGGTGCAGACGGCGCGGGTGCTGTTCACGCATGCGCCGCTGCCCTGGCCGTGGTGGGGCGTGGTGCCGCTGGCGGCGTTCCAGGCGGCGGTGCCGCTCTTGTGCCGCTTCGCGCTGGCGGTGGTGGGCAAGGGCGACACGCGGCTTGCGCGCTTCCTGGGCCTGCTGGCGCTGCTGGCGCCCGTCACGGCTGCGATCGGCATCACGGTGCCGCTGCTGTGGCTGATGCCGGCATGGCAGATCCTCTTCTTCCTGGCCGGGCTGGCGATGGTGGTGGTGGTCGTGCGGGTGGCGGTGCGCAGCTCCGTGCTGGAGCATCGCGTGCTGGGCGTGGCGGTGGTGCTGGTGGTGCTGAGCGCCGCGCGCGACAACTGGGTGATGCGCACCTCGCCCGAAGCCTATGCGGTGGTGCCGTGGATCCGCTTTGCCTGGGTGGGCTTCGCAATCTCGCTGGCCTGGGTGATCGCCGAGCGCATGCGCAAGGACGTGCGCGCCATGGCGCAAATGAATGCCTCGCTGGAAGCCGAACTGGCCGAGCGCAATGCGGCGCTCGAAGCCGTCTTCACGCGCGAACGCGAAGGCGAAAAAGCACGCGGCGCACTCGAAGAACGCCAGCGCCTCACGCAGGACCTGCACGACGGCCTCGGCGGCCAACTGGTCGGCCTGCTGCAGATGGCGCAGCAGCCCGGCGCCGCCATGGGCGACGTTGCGCTGCATCTGCGGGACGCGGTGGACCAGCTCAAGCTCACGGTGGACGCCATGCACGGCTGCGAAGGCGACGTGGCTTCCGCGCTGGGCAGCGTGCGCTACCGCCTCGGGCCGCGCCTTCAGGCGGCCGGCATCGACCTGCAGTGGGACGTGGATTCGCTGCCGACGATGACGGGCTGGAGCGCACGCGAATCGCACCAGCTGCAGATGCTGCTGTTCGAGGCCTTCGGCAACCTGATGGCGCATGCGCAGGCGACGCAGGCCAGCCTGGGCGCGAGGCTGGTGGAAGGTTCGGCGGAGCCTGCCATCGAGATCGAGCTGCGCGACAACGGCCGGGGCTTCGACACGCAGGCCGCGTTCGCGGGCAAGGGGCTGGCGAACATGCGCACGCGCGCCGGCGCGCTGGGAGGCACGCTCACCGTGCGCTCGCAGCCGGGGGAAACCAGCCTGCGGCTGCACCTGCCCGTGCCGGCATCGGCGACAACGGCAGGCGAGCCCGGCGCCGGGGTGGATCAGCTGCCGATGCTTCCGGCGAACGGCACGCTGCGATAAGGGCTGCGCGCCTCGCTCAGCAGCATGCGGTTGGTGCGAAGCAGGTGCTCTTCGCGCGCGTCGGAGTACTTCCAGATCAGGCCGCCCGCGATGTACGCCGCGCTCACCTGCGACCAATCGGTGTATGCCGCGCGCATCTGCTTCGCAAGCCCGCCGGCAAAGCCCGCGAATTCCGCGCGCTCGATGTAGCCCAACTGCACCGCCCAGCGCGACAGGCTGGCCAAGCGCACTGCGTCCCATGCGACGAGGTTGGAGATCTGGCCGGGCGCAGCCTTGAAATGCTTGCGCAACGCATCGACCCAGCTCCTGCTGCCCGCCATCAGCTGGCCGAGCTCCGCCATCGACTTGCCGCTTTGCGCTGCGAGCTCGCGGTAGTCCAGGCTCTTGCGCGCCTTGATCTGGAAGAACGAGGGAAAGAAGGCGTCCATGACCATGCGCAGGACGGCGGGCGTTTCCTGCGTCGCCGTATCGACCGCGGCGACTGCTTTCCACACGGGGCCATAGGCCGAGCGCTGGCCCTCCTCGACGAGCCACCGGGCGGTCTGCTCGAAGCTGGCGCGGTCGTGCACGCTCCAGATATCGGCGATGCCTTCGCGCAGCACGTCGTCGTCCTTGCCGGTGGCCACCGCATTCACGAAGTCGCCGTTGAAGGCGGACAGCGGCGCACTCAGCGTGACCAGCCACTGCTCTTCACCCGCGAGCACGTCGGCGGTGTCGAAGTGAAGCTCCTGGTTGTCCATCAGCGCGTGGCCGAGCGCATCCATCATTCCCATGGAAATCCCTGTGATTGAAAACAGAAGGGCTACGCGGCCGGCAAGCGGGTGCCGGCCTGGCGCGATACGCGCGCCGCAGCACGAAAAGGGACCGATGCTACACAGGCGCGCGGGCCCGGATTCTGATGAATTCTTCACTCCTGCCGCGGCGTCAGCCGGAATGAAAAAGGGAGGCGGGCTCCACGCCCGCCTCCCCTTTTTCTGGAGCAATGCCGCTCAGGACTTCGAGAAGTCGAGCGCGCCGGTCAGGTCGCCCATGGGGTGGCTGCCGTTCTTCACGAGCGCGGCGTCGCGGTCGACAAGGCCCTGCAGCGGCGTGAGCGACCAGCGGTGCGTGATGAAGCGCAGCGTGGAGGCGGTGTCGTACTGGGTCTTGTCGACGAAGCCCTTCTTCGCGAACGGCGAGATGATGAGCGCCGGAATGCGCGTGCCGGGGCCCCAGCGGTCGCCCTTCGGCACGGTGGCGTGGTCGTAGAAGCCGCCGTTTTCGTCGTAGGTAACGACCACGAGCATGTTCTTCCACTGCGGGCTGGCCTGCAGCTTGGCGATGACGTCGGCGATGTGCGCGTCGCCATCGGCCACGCTGGCGTAGCCGGCGTGCTGGTTGAGGTTGCCCTGCGGCTTGTAGAAGCTCACGGCGGGCAGCGTGCCGGCGGACACGTCCTTCAGGAAGTCGGCGTCGAAGTCCTTCAGGTGGGCGGCGCGTGCGTCGGGGTGGGCGCTCGGGTCGAAGGCCGCGTAGTAGTTGAAGGGCTGGTGGTGGAACTGGAAGTTCGGCGTCTGCGCAGCCGGCGGCACGGCGGCCGGGAACTGGCGGTTGCCCGTCGCGATGGCGGTGGTGTCCTTCCACGCGCCGCCGTACCAGGCCCAGCTCAGGCCCTTGGCGGTGAGCAGGTCGCCGATGGTGGTCTGCGTCTGCGGCGGCAGCGTGGTGGCCTTGGTTGTGTCGGCGAACAGCTTGGTCGTGTCGGCGCTTGCAGGCGCGTTGCCGCTGGGCTGGTACGGCGGCTGCATGGTGTTCACGGCGTAGAAGTTGCCGGCGGCATCCTTCGGCGTGATCGTGCTGTCGTTGAGGTACGTGGGCGCGCCGTTGAGCACCGAGGTCGGCGCGTTGGCGGCGGGCGTGAGGCGCACGAAGTTGCCGCTGGAGTCGGTGTCGATGGCCGAGATGGAAGCCTTGGCGGGCGAGGTGCTGGCATCGGCGTTCGGGTACAGCGGCGCGCAGGCGCACACGAGGTACTGGTGGTTCAGGAACGAACCGCCGAAGGCGCCCATGAAGAAGTTGTCGGCGAGCGTGAAGCTCTTGGCCACCTGCCAGAGCTTCATCTTCGAGCCGTCGTAGTAGCCCATGCTGAGGCCGCCAGCGTCGGAGTAGGCGGTGAACTTGTCGTTCTTGCCGCCGTCGATCTGCATCTGGTTGTTGTAGAAGCGATGGACGAGGTCGCGCGAGATGATGGTCTGGTCGATCTTGGTGCCGGTGTTGAAGAAGCCTGCGTCGGCGTCGATCTGGAACATCTTGTTGGGCATGCCCACGGTCTGCTGCTGCGTGATCGTGGTGGTCTGGCCGGAAGCGGTGACACCGCCCCACACCGGCGGCAGCGTCGGCAGCGTCGAGCCGTCGAAGTCCTTCTGCGGCTCGGGCGTGCTGGTCGACGAGGTCGGGTTCACGCCCGGAATGCCGTTGGCGCCGGGGAAGAGGCCGTAGAGGTTGTCGAAGCCGCGGTTTTCGGCGTAGATGACGACGACGTTGGTGATCTTGTCGAGCGCGAAGCGGTTGCGCAGCGCGGCGACGACGTCTCCGCCCGGGCCGGCTTCGGCCACTGCCTCGGCGATGCGCTCGATGGACTGGTCGATCTCGTTCTGCAGCGCGGTCCTGATGGCCGAATCGGTCACCTTGTTGTGGTCCGCCAGGAGCTGGGCTTCGGGCACGCCGAGGCGCGTGGCCAGGGCCGTGCGTGCGGCGGCGAGGTTGCCGCCGTTGCCGTCCATCAGCGCGACGAGCTCAGTGCTGATGGCGTTCACCACGCCATTGGCGGCCGACGGTGCGCGAAACACCAGCGGTTGGGTGACGGCGGTTTCCGTGTTGGTGGCCGGGTCGAAGCGCTTGCTGGAGGTGCCGATCTCGGCCACCACGGCACCCTGGCCCGAGAGTGTGAAGGCGCCGTTGGCGTCGGTGGTGGTGCTCACCTCGCCGCTGTCGCAGCGACCGTTGTTGTTCGCGTCGATGCAGACCTTGGCATTGCGGTAATAGCTGCCGGTGACGACGCCAGAGGTCGTGGTCGCGGTGCTGCCGCCGGAGGGGAACCCGAAGAAGCCCGGGCCACTGTCGCTGCCGCCGCAGGCAGCGACCATCGCCGCTGCCGCAATGGCCGTCGGCCAGGGGCTCAGGTGGCGTACCAGTTTGCGTCCGCGAGAGGACGCCTTCTCGCTAGGTTGGGAGGGGGTCATCATGTGTGGAGTTATGAGATTTGGATGAACCCGACCGGCGGCCGGGCGGCGTGATGCTCTGCCCGGCCCATGACAGCCACGTTGCAATTCTTCGTACATCGGGCTTGCTAATTCAGGGCTAAGAAATCTCCCCAGGGTTGTCACGCGGCCGACATATGCGAGACAGACCCTCTCGGGTTGCCCTGCGGGCCCGCCTGTTTTTCTTCCCGTTTTCACGTGCTTGCGACGTCGCCCCTCCTCCATCGCCGCCCGGCCCTGCTGGCCACGGCATTGCTGCTTTGCGGCCTGCTGGCGGCATGCGGACGGGACCCCGAGCTGTCGTCGCCGACACCCCCTGCGGCGCCGCAGGCAGCACCGACGCCTGCGCCTCCCGCACCGCCGGCCTACGTCGGCGCCACCTACGCGCCCGTGCCCGGCAGGCCGCAGCCCAGCGCCGCGCAGCTCACCGAGATCGGCCGGCGCATCTTCTTCGACAGCAGCCTCTCGGCATCGGGCAGGGCCTCGTGCGCGAGCTGCCACGATCCGCAGCATGCGTGGGGGCCGCCCAATGCGCTGTCGGTGCAGCTCGGCGGCGCCGACGGCAGACAGGAAGGCCCGCGCGCCGCGCCGTCGCTGCGCTACCTGCAGACGCTCATCGCCTTCACCGAACATCACCACGACAACGACGGCGACGACAGCATCGACGCCGGCCCGACCGGCGGCCACATGTGGGACGGCCGCGCGGGCTCCGCGCACGAGCAGGCGGCCATGCCGCTGCTCTCGCCCGCAGAGATGGCCAACGCGTCGGAAGAAGACGTGGTCGCCAAGCTCGCGCGCGCGCCCTATGCCGGCGACATGCGCCAGGCCTTCGGCGAAGACGTGTTCGACAGCCCGAAGGCGGCCTTCAAGGCGGCGGGCCTTGCGCTGGAGGTGTTCCAGCAGTCGCCGAAAGACTTCTATCCGTTCACCAGCAAGTACGACGCGGTGCTGCGCGGCCAGGCGAAGCTCAGCGTGGCCGAGGCGCGCGGAATGCGGCTCTTCAATGACGAGGACAAGGGCAACTGCGCTTCGTGCCACATCAGCCAGCGCACGCAGGACGGGGCGTTTCCGCTCTTCACCGACTTCGGCCTGATCGCGCTCGCCGTGCCGCGCAACCGCAAGCTGAAGGCGAATGCCGATCCCGGGTTTCATGACCTCGGCCTGTGCGGCCCCTACCGCACGGACATGAAGGACCACCCCGAGTACTGCGGCCTGTTCCGTACGCCCACGCTACGCAACGTGGCGGTGCGGCAGAGCTTCTTCCACAACGGCGTCTTTCATTCGCTCGAAGACGCCATCCGCTTCTATGCGCAGCGCGACACCTCGCCGCAGCGCTGGTATGCGCGCTCGGCAAAGGGCATCGTGCAGCAGTACGACGACCTGCCGCAGCAGTACCACGCCAACATCAACACCGATGCACCCTTCGGCCAGAAGCGTGGCGACAAGCCGGCGCTGACCGAGGCGGAGATCCGCGACGTGGCTGCGTTCCTGCGCACGCTGACGGACGCGGACCAGAAGAACGTGCCGGCGGCACGCTAGCAAACAGAACCCACGGCGCAACGCAGACGCGGCGGGCTGCCCATGCGGCGAACCGCCCGGCCGGGTATCGGTTTGACTTTATTTTAGATATATCTAAAATAATTCCGACATACCTCAAGAAGGATCCCCACCATGAGACATTTCCACTTCGGCCATCACCACTGCCGCACCGCCCGCGGCGAGCATGAAGACGGTCTTTCCGGCGGCCGCGGACACCGCGGCGGGCGTGGCGGCGGCGGGCGCGTATTCGGCCATGGCGGCCTGCGCTTCGTGCTGCTGCAGCTCATTGCCGACAAGCCCTCGCACGGCTACGAACTCATCAAGGCCATCGAAGACCGCCTCGGCGGCAGCTACGCGCCCAGCCCCGGCGTGGTCTACCCCACGCTCACGCTGCTCGAGGAAATGGGCTACCTCAGCGTCGAAGCCGCAGACGGCGGCCGCAAGAGCTACAGCATCACGGCCAGCGGCCGCGAGTTCCTCGAAGCCAACCGCGAGATGGCCGACGCCATGATGGCCCGCATGAGTGGCGGCGTCGACGGCGCAGGCCCGCGCGGCGGACGCCCGCCTCAAGTCACGCGCGCCATAGAGAACCTCAAGATGGCCATGCGCATGCGCCTGACGGGCGCGCCCCTCACCGAGCAGCAGGCGCACGAATTCGCCGCGGTGCTCGACGCCGCGGCCCAGCAGATCGAAAGGATCTGAGGGGCCGGCGGCAACACGAATCCCAACCAACCCTGTCTCGCAACAGGATTTCCGCAATGACTGACTTCAGTACATCACCATCGTCCGCAGCGCCCGCCGCACCCGATCGCACGCCCCGCCGGGTGCGTCACGATCTGCGCTTTCGCCGGCTGACGGTGAAGACCGTGCAGCGCGTGACGCCGCACCTGATCCGCGTCACGCTCACGGGCGACGACCTCGCCGGCTTCAACAGCCCCGGCTTCGACGACCACGCGAAGATCTTCTTTCCCGACGCCGCCACCGGCAAGCTGAGCCTGCCCGCCATGGGCCCCGAAGGCCCCGTCTGGCCCGAAGGCCGCCCCACCATGCGCGACTACACGCCGCGCCGCCACGACGCGAAGGCCGGCACGCTCGAGATCGACTTCGCGCTGCATGAAGCCGGCCCCGCCACGCAATGGGCCGAGCAGGCCAGGCCCGGCGACATCCTCGGCGTGGGCGGCCCGCGCGGCTCGTTCATCGTGCCGACCGAATTCGACTGGCACCTGCTGATCGGCGACGACACCGCCCTGCCCGCCATCTCGCGGCGCCTTGCCGAATTGCCGGCCGGCGCGCGCGTGGTGGTGCTGGCCGAGGTCGACAGCGAAGCCGACGAGCTCCCGTTCGACACCCAGGCCGAACTCACCCTGAAATGGGCGCACCGCCGCGGCACCGAGCCGGGCCAGAGCCCCGTGCTGCTCGAAACGCTGAAAGCGATGCAGTTGCCGGCCGGCGATTTCCATACGTGGGTGGGCTGCGAATCGGCCATCGCCAAGGCGCTGCGCGCGCACCTGGTGGGCGAGCGCGGCGCGAACCCGAAATGGACACGGGCCTCGGGCTACTGGCGCCGCGGCGCGGCGGCCACGCACGATTCGCACGACGAATAAGCCGTGCTTCGTTCCCGGCTCAGTGCGGCACTTCGGCTGGGCCCGAAGCCACCGCGCTGCGCCGGGGGCTGCGGATCAGCAGCAGCAGCGGAATCGCCAGCACCGTGATGATCATCATGATGGCGAAGTCGTCGAGGTAGCCGATCAGCGCACCTTGCCGCGTCACCTCGGCGTTGAGCAGCGCGAGCCCCGTGGCCGTGTCGGGAGACATCATCTGCGGCAGGGTCGACAGCGCCGCGTTGCCCGGCGCCACGGTCGCCGCAATCTGCGCATGCGCCTTGCTCGAGCCTTCGGTCAGGAGCGCCTGCACGATCGAGATGCCCACGCTGCTGCCGATGTTGCGCAGCAGGCTGAAGATCGGCGTGCCCTGGTTGCGCAGCCTCGGTGCCAATGTGGCGAAGGTGGCGGTTGAAAGCGGCACGAAGGTGAAGCCGATGCCCAGCCCCTGGATGAAGCCCGAGACCACGATCAGCGTGCTGTCCATCTGCAGCGTGAGCCGCGTCATCTGGTAGAGCGAGAACGCCGTGAGGCCGAAGCCCAGCGCCATGATCGCGCGCACGTCGATGCGCTGCACCAGCCGCCCGACGATGATCATCGCGATCATCGTTCCCACGCCGCGCGGCGCCGTCACCTCGCCGGTGTAGATCACCGGGTAGCCCATCAGGCCCTGCAGGAAGTTGGGCAAGAGCGCCATCGTCGCGAACAGGATCATGCCGACGATGAACGCGAACAGCAGGCCGGTGACGAAGTTGCGGTCCTTCAGCAGGTCGCGGTCGAAGAAAGATACGCCCTGCACCGTCCATGTGTGGACCACGAAGAAGCAGAAGGCCACCAGCGCGGCCGCGGCTTCGAGCTTGATCTCCCACGACTCGAACCAGTCGAGCTGCTCGCCCCGGTCGAGAAAGAGCTGCAGCATGCCGATGGCGATGCTCAGCGTGACGAAACCGAAGATGTCGAGCCGCTCGCCCTGCGGCCGGCTTTCGGGCAGGTAGCGCGCGATGCCCCAGAAGGCGAAGACGCCCACCGGCAGGTTGATGAAGAAGACCCAGCGCCAGTCGAAGTTCTCGGTGAGCCAGCCGCCCAGCAGCGGCCCGAGGATGGGCCCGACCATGATGCCCGCGCCCCAGATGGCCATGGCCTGGCCGACCTTCTCGCGCGGGTTGATGTCCAGCAGCACAGCCTGCGACAACGGCACCAGCGCCGCGCCGAAGATGCCCTGCAGCAGCCGCGCCGCCACGATGCCGACCAGCGAGGTCGCCAGCCCGCACAGCGCCGAGGCCACGGTGAAGCCGATCACCGAGATGATGAACACGCGCCTGCGCCCCCAGTGCCCGCACAGCCAGCCCGTGAGCGGCAGCGCGATGGCCGAGGCCACGATGTACGAGGTCAGCACCCAGGTGATCTGGTCCTGCGAGGCCTGCAGGCTGCCCTGCATGTGCGGCAGGGCCACGTTGGCGATGGTGGTGTCCAGCGCCTGCATGATGGTCGCCAGCATGATCGAGATGGTGATCATGCCGCGATGCGGCACGGTGGTTCCGGGCGCGACGCTCATGATGGCTTGCGGCCGCCGGGCGAGGTGATCTCCACGAGGCTGCCGTGCACCCTGGCGAGCAGGCCCAGCAGCTGGGCGCGCTCGGCCTGCGACAGCACCGACATCACGCGGGCGTTGAGCCCGTCGCTGATGCCGAGCGCGCTGTCGAGCGCTTTCTCGGCGCTGGGCTCCAGATGGATCTTGTTGACGCGGCGATCGGTGGGACTGGGCTCGCGGCGTATCCAGCCGGCAGCCGCCATGCGGTCGCACAGGCCGGCCACGGCCATCGGGGTCAGGTCCAGCCGCTGCGCGAGCTCGGCCTGAGAGAGCGGCTCGACCTCGTCGGGGCCTCCGTGCATGGCCAGCACGCCGAGCAGGCGGCACTGGGCGCTGGTGAGTCCGATGCGCTCGCGCGCGAGGCGGTCGAACTCCTCGCCGTAGAGCTTGCCCACGCTCTTGACGAGAAAGCCGAAGCGCTGGGTGAAGTCCCTTTTCATAAGGGACTTGATTGTCTACATGTTTATTAGTTGGGCATTAGCAATGCGCCCGTCCGAGGTTTCGGCGAGCACGCGAAGCCGCTCAGAGCCACCCGGCGCGCCTGAACCGGTAGTAGAGATAGCCGCAGGTGCTGACGATCAGCCCCAGGGCGATGCCGTAGCCGTAGCGGAATTTCAGCTCCGGCATGTTCTCGAAGTTCATGCCCCAGATGCCGGCGAAGGCGGTGCACACCGCGAAGATGCTGGCCCAGGCCGCCAGGCGCTTGGTGACTTCGCTTTCCTCGATGGTGACCATCGACAGGTTCACCTGGATCGCCGTGGCGATGGTGTCGCGCATCGCGTCGATCGATGCGTTGATGCGCACCAGGTGGTCGCCCACGTCGCGGAAGTATTCCTGCGAGCTCATGCAGATCTGCGGCACGCGCCCGCCGTGCATCTTGCCGGCCGCTTCCACCAGCGGCGCCACCGCGCGCTTGAGGACCATGCTGCGCCGCTTGAGATCGTAGAGCTGCTTGATCTTGTCTCGCGCCGCGCCGCCCTGCCCGAAGATCTGCTGCTCGATGGATTCCAGCTCCACCTCCAGCGCGTCGATCACCGGGAAGTAGCGGTCGACCACCGCGTCCATCAGCGCATACAGCACGAAGCCGGCGCCGTGGCGCAGCAGGTCCGGCTCGCGCTCGCAGCGCTCGCGCACGCCCAGGAAGCCCTGCTTGCTGCGATTGCGCACCGACAGCACGTAGTTGGCGCCGACGAACACGTCGACCTCGCCCACGTTCATGCAGTGCTCGCCCTCGGCCGAGGGCTCCACCAGGTGCATGACGACGAAGAGCGAATCGCCGTATTCCTCCATCTTCGGTCGCTGGTGGCCGTGGTGGGCGTCCTCCACCGCCAGCGGATGCAGGCCGAACTCCTTCTGCATCTCGCGCAGCTCGTCGTCGGAGGCATCGCTGAGCGCCACCCAGACGAAGCAGCCGGGCCGGCCGATGTACTCGCTGATGTCCTCGACCGATATGTCGGCGAGCTTGGAGCCGTTTTCGTAGGCGACGCAGTTGATCAGCATCGGTATCTCCCGGAGTTCACGTTGGCGAAAGCCGCCGATGGTGCCACGAGGGCCGCAAGCCCCCGCCGGCCCACCGCTTCGCCACCGCCGCTTCAGCCGGGTCGTATAGAGTGCGGGTCGATTTGCCTGGCGGATGAGAACAAAACGAGAAGACGAGCAGCGCGCCACCGACGCTGCACAGAAAGACAGACAGGGAGCGGAAAGTCATGGAAACAGCCTCGTTCGAGGGAGTGCTCAAGTGAAGCGGGACGTTCGCCTTGCGAAGTTCCTGCTGCTGGCCGTCATGCTTTCGGTGTCGGCGGCCACGGGCTGGCAGCTGTACGCGTCGCGCGACCAGACGCTGGCCGCGGCCGACACCAACAATCTCAACCTGGCCAATGCGCTGAACATCTACGCCGAGGGCGTCTTCACCCAGAGCGACATGCTTTTGCAGGGCGTGGCCGAGACGCTGAAGGGCGAAGGCGACGAGCCCGAGCGGCTGCAGCGCGTGCAGTCGCTGGTCGAGCGCCAGAAGCGCCTGCTCGACCAGCTCGACGGCCTGGCCGTCCTCGACGCCGGGGGCGACTGGCTGATGTACTCCAAGGGGCCCCTCACGAAAGGCATCAACAGCGCCAGCCGGGCGTACTTCATCCACCACCGGGAAAACCGCTCGAACGACGTCCTCATCAGCCCACCGATCCGCAACCCCTTCACCGGCGAATGGGGAATCACGGTCAGCCGCCGGCTGGACGACGCCGAAGGCCGGTTCGCCGGTGTCGTGGTCGTCGGCCTGGGCCTGCAGAACTTCCTGCGCGCGTTCGGGACCATCGCGCTCCCCGGCACCGGCACCATCGGACTGACCACCAACCACGGGCAGATGCTGGTGCTCTACCCCTACAGCGAAAAAGCCATCGGGCTCGATTTTTCCGGATCGGCCAATTTCCAGCGCCACTTCGGCGGCACGTCGGGTACCGCGTCGTTCCGCTCCAGCATCGACGGAATGAAGCGGCTCTACGCCTTCCGCAAGAGCGACCGCTACCCGGTGCTGACCACCGTGGCGCTCGGCCGCGACGAGGCGCTGAAGGCCTGGAGGCACCAGGCGCTGCTGACGATCGGCGTGGTGGGGGCCTTGCTGGCGATCGTCGCCGCCGTGGGCTGGCGGCTGATCGTCAACATCCAGCGCCGCATCAGCGCCGAGGCTTCGCTGCTGGCCGCGCGCGAAGACCTGCTGCGGGCCAACCGCCGGCTGGAGGTCCTGGCCACGCAGGACCAGCTCACCGGCCTGGCCAACCGCCGCAGCTTCGACGAAGTGCTGGCGCACGAGTGCCGCCGCGCGGCCAGGGAGGGCACGGCCCTGTCGCTCCTGCTGCTGGACCTGGACTACTTCAAGCGCTTCAACGACGCGTACGGCCACGTGGCCGGCGACCAGTGCCTGAAGGGGGTCGCCACGGCATTGAGGCGCAGCGCCAGGCGCCCGGGCGACCTGGTGGCGCGCTACGGCGGCGAGGAGCTGGCGGTGGTCCTGCCGCGCACCGACCTGCCGGGCGCGCGGAAGGTCGCCGAACAGATACTCGCCCAGGTCCTCGCGCTCGACATCCCGCACAGCGCCAGCCCGCATGGACGGGTCACGGTCAGCATCGGCGTGGCGGCGCTGGAAGCCCGGCACTCGGACGAGCCGGAACAGCTGCTCGTCGAAGCCGCCGATCGCGCGCTGTACAAGGCCAAGGAAAGCGGGCGCAACCGCGCCGTGAGCGAGGAAGAATTCGCCGATGCCTGAGGGCGCGCCCGGCACCGGCGCAACGGCCTGGAGATACGCGCATTGAACGTAGAATGCCCGCGGCACTTTCACCCGTGTCCGCACGCGCCGCGGCGCCACGCTCCCCATGCCCTCCCCGAACAAGCCATCCAGCCCGGCACCCGCCGCCGTCCGCGACGCCCGCATTGCCGCGGGCCTCACGCAGACCGAGGCCGCCCAGACGGTGCAGGCCTCGCTGCGCGGATGGCAGCAATGGGAGGCCGGCGACCGCTCGATGGCGCCCGGCCTGTTCGAGCTGTTCATGCTCAAGACGAGGCAATGGCGGCTCGGGGGCAATCGCCATGCCGACTGAACGCAGCGCCGCGCGGAGAATGCCTACGGATGTCCCTCACCTGCCCCGGAGCCCGGCGGCATGGATCGCAAGCTACTGATTGAAATGAACAAGACAGACCTCTCTGGGCACACGCCGATGATGGCCCAGTACCTGGGCCTGAAAGCCGACCATCCGGACACCCTCCTGTTCTACCGGATGGGCGATTTCTACGAACTCTTCTGGGCCGACGCCGAGAAGGCCGCGCGCCTGCTCGACATCACGCTCACCCAGCGCGGCCAGTCGGCCGGCCAGCCGGTGGTGATGTGCGGCGTGCCCTTCCACTCGGTCGACACCTACCTGGCCCGCCTCATCAAGCTGGGCGAATCGGTCGCCATCTGCGAGCAGGTGGGCGAAGTGGGCGCCGCCAAGGGGCCGGTCGAACGCAAGGTGGTGCGCGTGGTCACGCCCGGCACGCTGACCGACACCGAGCTTCTCAATGACAAGAGCGATTCGCTGCTGCTCGCGGTGCACGCGGGTTCGCGCAACTTCTGCGGGCTGGCCTGGCTCAGCGTGACCGGTGCCGAGCTGCGGCTGGCCGAGTGCCCCTCCGACGCGCTCGAAGCCTGGATCGCCCGCATCGGCCCCAGCGAGCTGCTGTACAGCGCGGAAGTGACACCCGCCTTCGAGCAGCGCCTGAAGGCCGCACGCGCCGCCACGCCCTTCACGCTCTCGCTGCGCCCGGCGTGGCAGTTCGACGGCGGCCTGGGCGAGCGCAAGCTGGCCGAGCAGATGGGCAGCAACAGCCTGGCCGCGTGGAACGCCGAATCGCTCACCAACGCGCACGCCGCGGCCGCCGCGCTGCTGGGCTATGCCGAACACACGCAGGGCCGCGCGCTCTCGCACGTGCAGCGCCTTTCGGTGGAACGCGACGGCGACCTGATCGAGCTGCCGCCCACCACGCGGCGCAACCTCGAACTGGTGCAGACGCTGCGCGGCGAAGACTCGCCCACCATGTTCTCGCTGCTCGACACCTGCATGACCGGCATGGGCAGCCGCCTGCTCAAGCGCTGGCTGCTCTCGCCCCGGCGCGACCGTTCCGAGGCGCAGGGCCGGCTGGAAGCCATCGGCGCGCTGCAGGCCACGGTGCTCGGCGCCACGGCCGCCCCCTGGCGCACGCTGCGCGAGCAACTCAAGAACACCAGCGACGTGGAGCGCATCGCCGCGCGCATCGCACTGCGGCAGGTGCGCCCGCGCGAACTGCTGGCGCTGCAGCTGGCACTCGCGAAGGCGCAGCAGCTCGCGCCGATGCTGCCGGGCGCGTCCGCCCTGCTCGGCCAGATCGTCGAGCGGCTCGCCCCGCCGCCGGGCTGCGCCGCCCTGCTGACCAGCGCCATCAAGCCCGATCCGTCCGCCCTCGTGCGCGACGGCGGCGTGATCGCCACCGGCCACGACGCCGAGCTCGACGAACTGCGCGCCATCAGCGAGAACTGCGACGACTTCCTGCTCAAGCTCGAGATCAGCGAGCGCGAGCGCACCGGCATCAGCAACCTGCGGGTGCAGTTCAACCGCGTGCACGGCTTCTACATCGAGGTGACGCAGAGCGCGCTCTCGAAGGTGCCCGACAACTACCGCCGCCGCCAGACGCTGAAGAACGCCGAGCGCTTCATCACGCCCGAGCTGAAGGCCTTCGAGGACAAGGCCCTGAGCGCGCAAGATCGCGCCCTGGCCCGCGAGAAGTGGCTCTACGAGCAGTTGCTCGACGCGCTGCAGCCCTCGGTGCCCGCGCTCACGCAGCTTGCCGGCGGCATCGCCACGCTCGACGCGCTGTGCGCGCTGGCCGAGCGCTCGCACACCCTGCACTGGCGCGCACCGAGCTTCGTGTCGCACCCCTGCATCGAGATCCAGCAGGGCCGCCACCCGGTGGTGGAGGCGCGGCTGGCCGAGAAGTCGTCGGGCGGCTTCATCGCCAACGACACGCAGCTCGGACCGCAGCAGCGCATGCAGGTCATCACCGGCCCCAACATGGGCGGTAAGTCGACGTACATGCGGCAGGTGGCGATCATCGTGCTGCTGGCGTCCATCGGCTCGCACGTGCCGGCGGCCGCCTGCCGGCTCGGGCCGATCGACGCGATCCACACCCGCATCGGCGCGGCGGACGACCTGGCCAACGCGCAGTCGACCTTCATGCTCGAAATGACCGAGGCCGCACAAATCCTGCACAGCGCCACCGCGCAGTCGCTGGTGCTGATGGACGAGATCGGCCGCGGCACCAGCACCTTCGACGGCCTGGCGCTGGCCGCCGGCATCGCCGCCCAGCTGCACGACCGCAGCAAGGCCTTCACCCTGTTCGCCACGCACTATTTCGAGCTGACCGAGTTCCCGGCCACCCACCACGGCGCGGTGAACATGCACGTGAGCGCCACCGAGGCGGGCCGCGACATCGTGTTCCTGCACGAAATGCAGCCCGGTCCGGCCAGCAAGAGCTACGGCATCCAGGTGGCCCGGCTGGCGGGCATGCCCGCGGCGGTGGTCAACCACGCGCGGCAGGCGCTGGAGGCACTTGAATCGCAACATGCGCAAACTCGTGCACAGGTCGACCTGTTCGCGCCGCCCCCGGTGGCCGAAACACCCATGGCCAGCGCCGTAGAATCCGCGCTGGCCGCGCTCGACCCCGACACGATGAGCCCACGCGAGGCCCTCGATGCCTTGTATGCCCTTCAGAAACTGAACAAACGTGAACTCGGCGCCGCATGACCCGGCACAGTTCATGCCAGATGAACCTGAACCCATGACTTACTGCGTAGGCATCAAACTCAACGCCGGCCTGGTGTTTCTTTCCGACTCGCGCACCAACGCGGGCGTGGACCACATCAGCACCTTCCGCAAGATGATCGTGTACGAACAGCCGGGCGACCGCGTCATGGTGCTGCTGTCGTCGGGCAACCTGAGCATCTCGCAGTCGGTGCGCGAAATCCTCCAGATCGAGGAACTGCGCGAAACCCGCGAGGACGGCACCCAGGGCGAGCCCATCACCATCTGGAACGCCAAGAGCATGTTCGACGCCGCCCGCGTGCTGGGCTCGGCGGTTCGACACGTGTACGACCGCGACGCCGAGGCGCTGAAGCACGCGGGGCTGGACTTCAACGTGTCCTTCATCTTCGGCGGGCAGGTCAAGGGCGAGGGCATGCGCCTCTTCCTGGTCTACGCGGCCGGCAACTTCATCGAGGCCACCACCGAGACGCCCTACTTCCAGGTCGGCGAGTCGAAGTACGGCAAGCCCGTGCTCGACCGCGTGCTCACGCCCGAGACGCCGCTGGACGAAGCCGCCAAGTGCGCGCTGGTGTCGATGGATTCGACCATGAAGTCGAACCTGTCGGTCGGCCTGCCGCTGGACATGGTGGTCTACGAGGCCAACAAGCTCGAGACCGACCGCGTGATCTGCATCGACGCCGACAACCCCTACTACCGCATGGTGCACAACAGCTGGGGCCAGAAGCTGCGCGAAGTGTTCGACAGCATCGAGGACCCGGTCTGGGACGACAGCCATACCGAGCACCCGTTGAAGATGCCCGCCACGCGCCACAGCCCGCTGCGCAAGATCTCGACCCCCGACGAAAAGTTGATCTGAAAATGATGCCCCCCGGCTTGCCACTTCGTGTGCTTCTCCACCCCCCGAGGGGGAGGCTCGGCCGCCTTGGGGCGGCCCGGCGGCAGCCGTGATGCCCCCCGTCGTCTTCTCGCACGGCAACAGCTTTCCCGCGAGCACCTACCGAGTCGTCCTCGACAGCCTGCGCAACCGCGGCTTCGAGGTCGACGCCATCGAGAAATTCGGGCATGACCCGAAGTACCCCGTCACCGACAACTGGCCGCACCTGGTGCAGCAGCTGGCCGACTTCGCCAAGGCTCGCGCCGATCGCGCGGGCGGCCCGGTGTTCCTCATCGGCCATTCGCTGGGCGGATTCCTGAGCCTCATGTGCGCCGCCCTGCACCCCGAACTGGCGCGCGGCGTGCTGCTGATCGACTCGCCCATCCTCGGCGGCTGGCGCGCGAACACGCTCAACGTGGTCAAGCGCACGCCGCTCATGAAGAGCGTCTCGCCCGGCGCCATCAGCCGCAAGCGCAAGAACAGCTGGGAGCACCGCGAGGCGGTGTTCGAGCACTTCCGCGCCAAGAAGGCCTTCGCGAAGTGGGACGAGCAGGTGCTGCACGACTACATCGACCACGGCACCTTCGACGCGGACGACGCCCGGGCCCTGAGCTTCGACCGCGACGTCGAGACCGCCATCTACAACACCCTGCCCCACAACCTGGGCGCGCTGCTGCGCGCGCACCCGCTCAAGTGCAAGGCGGCCTTCATCGGCGGGCGCCAGTCGGCCGAGATGAAGCGCGTGGGCATGACGATGACCCAGCAGGTCACCAAGGGCCGCATCGCCATGATGGACGGCACGCACCTCTTCCCCATGGAGAAGCCGCTGGCGACGGCGGCGGCCATCGAGGCCGCGCTGCGCAATCTGCTCTGAGGGGCTGCAGCCCCGTCACGCCTGCGTGACGTGCACCCCGGGCCTGCGCCCCGCATTCCACTTGCCCCCGAGCGCCCGCTCGATCTGCGCGGCCAGCTGCAGCAGCAGCCCGTCGTTGGCCTGTGCCGCCTGCGCCTGGATGCCCAGCGGCATGCCGTTTTCCTGCTCGGCCATCGGCAGCGAGATGCCCGGCATGCCGCACAGGTTGGCCAGCGGCGTGTACGCGAAGTTCTGCCAGAGGTTGGCGAACCAGTCGTAGACCGACGGGTTCGTGCTGGTCGTGAGGTACTCGCTGGTGCCCACCTTGGGCGTGGGCAGCGCGGTGATCGGCGTGAGGATGATGTCCCAGCGCTGGAAGAAGTCGCCGAAGGCGCGCGAGGTGGTGTTGAACACCGCCTGCATCTTCGCGCGCTCGGTGTACGAGGTGTGCAGCCCGGCTTCCCAGATCTTGATGTTGATCGGCTCCAGCAGTTCGGCCGGCGGGCGTTCCAGCCCGAGCCGGTGCAGGTGGCCGTCGATGACCTGCGCGAAGTTGCTGATGTAGCAGGTGGTCTGGGCGTCGAAGGCCGTCTTGAAGTCCACCTCCGGCAGCACCCACTCGACATGGTGGCCCAGCCCCTCCAGGAATTTGCCCACGCGCTCCAGCTCGGCCACGAAATGCGGCGTGGCGCGGAAGTCTCCCCACTCGTGCGACAGCGCGATGCGTAGCCGCCCCGGGTCGCGCTTGATGAGCTCGCTGTACGGCTCGGCCGGCGACCAGAAGGGCATGAACTCGCCGGGCGCGCCGCCGCGGCAGTGATCGACGAAGGCCGCCGTGTCGCGCACCGTGCGGCTGTGGCAGCCCTGGATCGACACCAGCCCCGAAAGGTCCGACAGCCCCGGCGCCAGCGAGAACACGCCGCGCGACACCTTCAGCCCGATGTTGCCGTTCACGCCCGCCGGAATGCGGATGGAGCCCCCGCCGTCGGTGGCGTGCGACAGCGGCAGCACGCCGGCAGCCACGATCGCCGCGGTGCCTGCCGACGAGCCGCAGGTGGTGTATTCGAGGTCCCAGGGGTTGTGCGTGACATGGAAGGCGTTCTCGGCCGAGCTGCACACGCCGAACTCCGGCGTCGTGCTGCGGCCCACGATGTTCAGGCCCGCCTTGCGTAGCTGCTGCGTGAGGAAGCTGTCGGCCGCCGGGCGATGGCCCTGCATCATCATCGAGCCGAACTCCTGCAGCCGGCCCTTCAGCGTGGGGCCCAGGTCCTTCATCAGGTAGGGCAGGCCCGCGAACACGCCCTCGGGGTTCATGCCGTCCTTCAGCGGATCGGCCACCACGTCGTCGAAGACCTCGACGACCGCGTCGAGCTGCGGATCGAGCTTGGCGATACCGGCCGCCGCCTGCGCGGCCAGCTCCACCGCCGTCACTTCGCCCTTGCGGACCCGTTCGGCCAGGCCGATGCCGTCGTGATCGGCCCATTCGCTCCAGCTCATTGCCAGCGTCATTCGCAGTGCTCCATTTCTTGTTCGTTGAGGAAAGTGCGTCCGATTTTGCCGAGCGTGTCGGCGCGACGCATACTGGTGCGTCCTTGGGTGAGCAGGAACGAAGGACAAACAAGCGCACCGCATGACCGACGACGACACCGCCTGGATCGCCACCACGCTGACCGCCTCGCGCCCGCGCGCGGTGGCCGCGCTGCTGCGCTACTTCCGCGAGCTCGACACGGCCGAGGAAGCCTTCCAGGAAGCCAGCCTGCGCGCCCTGCGCCACTGGCCCGAGAGCGGCCCGCCGCGCGATCCGCTGGCCTGGCTGATCTTCGTGGGGCGCAACGCGGCGCTCGACGAAGTGCGCCGGCGCGGCCAGCACGAGCCGCTGCCCGAGGACGATGCGCTCGTCTCCGACCTCGACGACACCGAAGCGGCGCTCGTCGAGCAGCTCGACCAGGCGCACTACCGCGACGACGTGCTGCGCCTGCTCTTCGTCTGCTGCCATCCAGAGCTGCCGCTGACGCAGCAGATCGCGCTGGCGCTGCGCATCGTCTCGGGCCTGTCGGTGCGCGAGATCGCGCGCGCCTTCCTGGTCGGCGAAAGCGCGATGGAGCAGCGCATCACCCGCGCCAAGAAACGCGTGGCCACGGCCGGCATTCCCTTCGACACGCCGGGCCGGCGCGAGCGCGACGAGCGGCTGGCGGCCGTGTGCACCACCGTCTACCTGCTCTTCAACGAAGGCTATTCGGCCAGTGGTGGCGAGGAGCACGTGCGCGGCGCGCTGTGCGAAGAGGCGATACGCCTCGCGCGGCTGCTGCTCGAACTCTTCCCCGGCGAGCCCGAGCTGATGGGCCTGCTCGCCCTGCTCCTGCTGCAGCATGCGCGCGCCGAGGCACGGCTCGATGCCGGCGGCATGGTCGTGCTGCTCGAGGACCAGGACCGCGCGCGATGGAACCGCGCGTTCATCGACGAAGGCCTGGCGCTGGTCGAAGGCGCGCTGCGGCAGCGAAGGCCCGGCCCCTACCAGCTGCAGGCCGCCATCGCCGCCACCCACGCGCAGGCCGCGCGCGCCGAAGACACCGACTGGGCCGAGATCGACCGGCTCTACGCCGCGCTCGAAGTCGTGCAGCCCTCGCCTGTCGTCACGCTCAACCGCGCGGTGGCGGTACACAAGCTGCACGGACCGCAGACCGCGCTGGCGCTGACAGAGTCATTGGCGGGCGCGCTGGACGGCTACTTCCACTTCCACGGGCTGCGGGGCGCTTTGCTGATGCAACTGGAGCGCGCCGATGAAGCCCGAGCCGCATTCGCGCGCGCCCTCGGCATGGCCCGCACCGCCGCCGAGGCCGCGCACATCCGCGCGATGCTCGATCGCCTCGGCACGACCAACTGACCCGATTCGACTCACCCGCCACGAACCAAGGAAAGAAAAGGAAGACCATGCTCTATTCCATCCTCATCTACGGCTCCGAATCCACGGTGGCCGCCTGGGAGCCCGGCGTCGAAGAGGAGATGCTCGAACGCCACACCGACCTGCGCGAGGATCTCCAGGAGCAGGGCAAGCTCGGCACCGTGTTGCGGCTGATGCCCAACGTGGCCAGCACGGTGCGCCGCGCGGGCGACCTGCATCCGTTGGTCACCGACGGCCCCTTCGCCGAGACGAAGGAGCAGCTCATGGGCATCTACGTGGTGGAGTGCGAGTCGGTGGAGGAAGCCACCCACGCCGCGCACCGGCTGGCCTTCGAGGGCGGCGTGTTCGAGATCCGGCCGATCACCTGGTACGACCCGGGCGTGATTCCGGCGCGCATTCCGCAGGTCTGAAAGAAAAAAGAAAAAAATCAGCCGGTGTTGTCGGATCGGGCCGTCGCCGCCCGTCCTTGGCTGGAACGCACGCATTTCGCGGGCGGCAAACCAAGGAGAAGACGATGCCTCAGACATTCAAGGACAAGTGCGTGGTGATTCACGGTGGCAGCGGTGCCATCGGCGGCGCGGTGGCCCGGGCCTTCGCGCGTGAAGGTGCCAGGCTGTTCATCACGGGGCGCAACCGCGCCAGGCTCGACGCGGCGGCACGGGCCATCGAGGCCGAGGGCGGGCGCGCGGAAGCGGCCGTGGTCGATGCGCTCGACGAGCAGGCCATGCTGCGCCACGCCGCCGAAGTTGCCGGGCGCGCCGGCGGCATCGACATCGCGCTCAACGCCATCGGCGTCATGCACGTGCAGGGCACGCCGCTCGCGGAACTGCCGCTGGAAGACTTCTTCCTTCCCGTACAGGCCTACACCCGTAGCTGCTTTCTCACGGCAAAGGCCGTGGCGCCGCACATGGCGAAGCGTGGCGGCGGCGTGATTCTTTCGGTATCGACGCCGGCCTCGCGCCTGCCGGGGCCGGGCTACCTGGGCCACGCGGTGGCCTGCGCAGGCGTGGAGGCGCTCTCGCGCCACATGGCGGGCGAGCTGGCAGCCTTCAATATCCGCACCGTGTGCATCCGCTCGCATGCCATTCCGGAGGCTGTGACGGCCGGCTCGCATGCCCGCGAGGTGTTCCGGCCAGCTGCGGAAAGCATGGGGCTCACGGTCGAGCAGATGCTCGCGGCCAAGCCGCCCGGCCTGCTGGTGGAGCGGCTGCCCTCGCTGGACCAGATGGCCGCCACCGCGCTGTTTGCAGCCTCCGCGGGCGCCGGCGCGATGACCGGCGCAGTGCTCAACCTGAGCGGGGGCATCACGCTGGACTAAGGCCGTGCCCGGGCGGGCTCCCTAGAATCGCCCGGGTCATTCCCGAACCCAGCCGATTCCGCATGCAGCCCGACTTCCCGCCAGCGCCCACGCTGGCCGACGCACTGATCGTCGATCCGTTCTACCTGGCGATCTCCGTCGATTTCGAGCACGACATGCCGGCGCGCAAGGCGGTGCTCGCCGACTACTTCGCCTATTCGCTGGGCGAGGCCGCGCGCACCGGCCGCTACCTCGCAGCCGACGACGCACGACTCGGCGCCGCGGCCTGGCTGCTGCCACGCGCCGATGCGACCGACGCGGCCGAGTCGGCGGCGAAGGGCGAGTACCTCGCCGCCACGCTGGGCCCGAGGGGCCACGACAACTACCGCCGCATCGTCGACTTCATGGCCGCGCGCTCGCCGGCCGTGGCCCCTTCGCATGCCTGGTACCTGTCGATTCTCGGCATTTCGCCGGCCGCACAGGGGCGCGGGCTGGGCGCGCAACTGCTCGCGCCCACGCTGGCCGAGGCCGACGCGGCGGGCGTGCCCTGCTTCCTGGAAACCTTCACGCCGCGCAGCGTGGCCTTCTACGAGCGCCTGGGCTTTCGTGGCGAGGCGGAGCACCTGGAGCCGGTCACGAACTCGGCGTACCTGATCATGTGCAGGCCTGCGCGGCAATAGTTGGCAACAAGCCTGGAAAATAAGTAAATACGTTGCGCCAGCCGCGCCAGCCTGGCCGAAGAATCCGCCGCATGTCCCCTCTTCCGACCGAAGACGCCGAACCCGTTTCGCTGAGCCCCACGCTGATCGTCGAGGACGATCCGGCCATGCAGGAGCGACTGCGCTACGTGCTGTCCACCCTCGGCTGCGACGAGAGCCGCATCTCGGTGACCGACAGCGTCGCCGGTGCCCGGCAACTGCTGGGCGAGCACAGCTACGGCGTGGTACTGGTGGACATCGGCCTGCCCGACGGCAGCGGCGTGGAGCTCATCGGCTGGCTGCAGGCGCACCATCCGGCCGTTCCGGCGGTGGTGATCTCGGCATGGCGCACCGAGGAGATCATCTTCGCGGCGCTGCGCGCGGGCGCCATCGGCTACCTGCTGAAAGAGCGCGACGACGTCGAGCTGGGCATCGCGCTGCGCAGCATCGAGCAGGGCGGCGCGCCCATCGACCCGAGCATCGCGCGCCACATCCTCGCCTGGCTGGCGACGCACCAGCAGCCGCCGACCGAGGCGGCAGTGCAGGCCTCCGGGGAAGCACCGGCCGCGCTCACCCGGCGCGAGCGCAAGATACTGGAGCTCGTCTCGCAGGGCCTGAGCAATCGCGACATGGCCGAGTCGCTATCGATCTCCAGACTGACCGTGGAATGCCACACCAAGAACATCTACCGCAAGCTGGCCGTCAGCTCGCGCACCGAAGCGGTCTTCGAGGCGCGGCGGCATGGCTTGCTGCGCTGACGGGCGCGCTGCTGCTGCTTCTTGCCGCGGCCTGCCCGGCCTTCGCCGCCGATGAGAGAGCCGCGCCCTCATTGCGCGTGGAGGCAGTGCGCGGCGCCGGCTGGCAGGACACCGCCGCGCCCGCCGAAGGCTGGGCGCCCGTCACCCTGCCCGACAGCTGGGCCACGCGCTGGCCCGGCTTCGACGGCGTGGTCTGGTACCGCCTGACCTGGGAGCAGCCCGAGCAGGTGCGTGAAGCCGGCCTGCTGCTGAACTACCTGAACATGGCCGGCGAGGTCTCGCTCAACGGCACGACGATCTCGCGCGACGAAAGCCTGGTCGAGCCGCTCACGCGCGCCTGGAACACGCCGCGCTACTGGCTGCTGGCGCCGCCGCTGCTCAAGCCCGGCACCAACACGCTGCTGGTGCGCGTGTCGGGGCTGGCGCCCTACCAGGCGGGGCTGGGGCCGGTCGAGATCGGCGAGCCGGCGGCCGTGCAGTCGCGCTTCGAGCGCGAGCGGCTGGTGCGGCGCGACCTGCAGGTGCTGGGCCTCGCGGTCAGCGCGGCGGTCTCGGCCTTCTTCGCCGCCTGGTGGTGGCTGCGCCGGCGCGAGACGGCCTATGGCTGGTTCGCGGCGATGTCGGTGCTGTGGCTGCTGTTCGCCTACAACCAGATCGCGACCAGCCCCTGGCCGTTCGGCTCCAATCACCACTGGCAGGCGCTCAACACCTCGCTGCTGCTGGTGTTCAGCGTGTCGTACCTGCTGTTCGTGCTGCGCTACTGCGGGCGCCGCCTGCCATGGCTCGAACGCGCGGCCGCGCTGGTGGCGCTGGCCGGCGTGCTCGACCTGTGGCTGGCGCCAGAGCCATCGCTGGCGGTGCACCGGGCCATCTGGACGCTGGTGGGCGGCCTCACGGTCATCGTGGTGAACAGCTGCGCCCTCGTGTACGGCTGGCGCCATCGCGGCAGCCCGGTGCGCTCCATCGCGCCCTTCATGGCGCTCTCGGCGGTAACGGGCGCGCACGACCTGCTGGTGTTCACGCAGGTGATCGACAGCAACATCTACTACACCAACATGTCGTCGTACGTGCTGCTGCTGGGCATGGCACTGACGCAGGCCGCGCGCTTCGCGCAGAGCCTGCGGCGCATCGAGAACTTCAACACCGAGCTGATCGAGGAAGTGAACGCGGCCAAGGCCGAGCTGGCCGCCACGCTGGCGCAGCAGCATGCGCTGGAACTGGCCCATGCGCGCATCGGCGAGCGCGTGAACCTGGTGAGCGACCTGCACGACGGCCTGGGCGGCATGCTGGTGGGCAGCATCGCGACGCTGGAGCGCAAGCCCGAGAACCTCAGCGCGCCCGAGCTGCTCGCCATGCTCAAGCGCCTGCGCGACGACCTGCGGCTGATCATCGACGCCACCGGCCGCGACGACGGCGCCCGTGCGCTCGGCGAACTGCTGGTGCCGATGCGCCACCGCAGTTCGGAGCTGCTCGACGCCAACGGCATCGACTGCCGCTGGCAGGTGTCGGGTATCGACACGCTGGAACTGCCGCCCTCGCAGAGCCTGGACCTGATGCGCTTCCTGCAGGAGGCGCTGACCAATGTGCTAAAGCACAGCGCGAGCCGGCGCGTGGACGTGACGGTGGCGCGCGCGGGCGCCGAGCTGCAGCTCAGCGTGCGCGACGACGGGCGCGGCTTCGCGGTCGAGGACCATACAGCCGGAGCGGGGCTGCGCAGCCTGCGCACGCGGGCGCGCCGCCTGGGCGCCGAGCTGCACCTGCAGTCGCGCCCCGGCGAGACCCGGGTGGCGCTGCGCATGCCGCTCGCCGGCTGAGGCTTCAGAGCTCCAGCACCAGCCGCCCCTCGCAGGCGCGCGAGCAGCAGGACATCATCTTGGTGTTGGCCTCGCGCTCCACCCGCGTGAGCACCACGTCGCGGTGATCGACCTTGCCGGAGAGCACGCGCACTTCGCACGAGCCGCACAGGCCTTCTTCGCAATCGCTCTGCACGTCGACGTTCGCGGCGCGCAGCGCGGTCAGCAGGGTCTGATCGGGCGGCACGGTGAGAACGAGGCCCGAATCCTTCAGCTCCACCTCGAAAGCGTGTTCCTTCGACGGATCGAGCGTGGCCAGCGTGGATTCGAAATGCTCCACGCGCAGCGCGCCCTCGGGCCATGCGGCGCAGCAGTCTTCCAGCGCCTCGAGCATGCGCAGCGGACCGCAGGCGTAGACCTGCGCGCCTTGCACCGGCTGCGCGAGCAGCGCCCGCAGGTCGTTGCGCCGGCCCTCGTCGGCGGCATGCACGTGCAGGCGTTCGCCATGCAGCGCGGCCAGCTCGTCGACGAAGGCCATGCTCGCGCGGCTCCGGCCGCTGTAGTGCAGCTCGTAGTCCATGCCGAGCGCCTTCGCGCGCCGCGCCATCGCGCTCACCGGCGTGATGCCGATGCCGCCGGCGATGAAGATCGCCTTCTTCAGCGACTCGTCGAGCCTGAAGTGGTTGCGCGGGCCGCGGATGCGCAGCCGGTCGCCCTGCTTCACGTTCGCATGCACCCATGCGGAGCCGCCGCGCCCTTCGGGCTCGTGCAGCACGGCGATCTCGAACGCGCCCGTGTCGTCGGGGTCGCCGCACAGCGAGTACTGGCGCGACAGCTCCGGCGTGCCGCATTCCACGTCGATGTGCGCGCCGGCAGTCCAGCGCGGCAGCGGCTTGCTATCGGGCGACGCGAGGCGCAGCCTGACGATGCCGTCGGCCACCGGCGTCACGCCCTGCACCACCACCGGCCGCGCGATGGAATGCGCCGAAGGCTCGCCGATGCGCACCGGCACGCGCACGTCGCGCAGGCCCGGGTTCGCGCGCTCGGGGTTGGCCGCCGGGTCCCATTCCACCCACAGATGCTCGGGGCCACGGAAAGACGTGTTGGGCACGTAGGTGAAGCGCTGCTCCGAAAGGCGCATGTGCGGCAGCCGGCGCGTGAACTCCTCCAGGAAGATCTGCATCTCCATGCGCGCCAGGTTCTTGCCCATGCACTGGTGCGAGCCGTAGCCGAAGGTGAGATGGTCGCTGGCGTTGTCGCGGCGGATGTCGAACAGGTCGGCATCGGAGAAATGCCCCTCGTCGTGATTGGCCGACGAGGTGACGATCAGCAGGCGCGAGCCGGCAGGCAAATCGACGCCGCCGACCTGCGTGTCTTTCGTGACCATGCGGCGCCACGCGGCGACCGAGCCGTTGTGGCGCAGGCACTCCTCCACCGCATTGGGAATGAGCCCGGGGTCCTCGCACAGCTCGCGCCACACATGGGGGTGCTGCAGCAGCAGCTTCACCGCGTTGGCCGTGGCGTTGGCGGTGGTCTCGTGGGCGGCGACGATGCCGGCCATCATCATCGAGTGCAGGTACGAGTCGGTCACGACCTCGGGGTGCTGCATCTGCTTGCGGATGCCGTACTGCATCCAGCCGGGCGCGTCGGGGTCCTGCCGCATCTTGTCGAGCACCTTGCCGGCGTACTGCCAGAAGTTGCCGACCGCGTGCGCCACCGCCACCTGCTCCTCGGGCTTCGGGCGGCCCCAGGTGTTGACCGTGTGCGCGATCGAGTACTTGCGCAGCGTGTCCATGTCTTCCTCGGGCACGCCGAGGAAGTGCAGCGCCACGGTGAGCGGAATCTCCCACAGCATCTGGTCGACGAGGTCGGCGCGGCCGTCGTCGATGAAGCGGTCGACGTACTCGCGCGCCAGCTCGCGCACCATGGGCTCGTGGTGCTTCAGCGCCTCGGGCGTGAAGGGGTCCATCAGCGCGCGGCGGCGCGGCATGTGGGCGGGCTCGTCCTCGTTCACCAGCGTGCGGTTGAGCGCGAAGCCGTACGAGGCCAGCACCGCGTTGGCTTCCTCGCCGGTGGGCGTGATCTTCTCCAGCGCGATCGACGGGCTGAAGGTGATGTTGTCGCGGAACACCGCCTTGATGTCCTCGTAGCGCGTGAGCACCCAATAGCCCAGCTTCGGGCTGAAGAAGATGGGCTCCTGCTCGCGCGCCCAGCGCACGTACTCGGGCGGGTCCTGCTGGTAGCCGTCCTCGAAGGGATCGAAGCCGGCGGCGCGCTGGCTCACGGGGCAGCCGGTGGGCGTGCGCTCGGAAGACAGCGGGCCGTGCGCGACGGGGCAGCCGGAGGTGCGCGAGGACGTGGCGGTATCGGACATGGCGGGCAGGTTCAGTCGAGGGTGATCTTCAGGTCGCGGATCAGCTTGTGCCAGCGCTCGGTCTCGCTCTTGAGCAGCGCGGCGTACTGCGCGGGCGTGTTGCCCACCGGCTCCACGCCGAAGTCGACCATGCGGGTGCGCACCGAGGGCTCGTTGATGGCGGTCACGAGCTGGCGGTTGAGCGTGTTCACCACTTCGGCGGGCGTGGCCGAGGGCACCACCACGCCGACCAGCGCGGCCGCCTCGACGTTCTTGTAGCCGAGCTCGGCGAAGGTGGGCACATCGGGCAGCTGCGGCAGGCGGGTCGGGTTGGCCACCGCCAGGGCCTTCACCTTGCCGCCCTTGATGAAGCCGGAGCCCGCTGCGAGGTCGACCATCATGGCCGGCAGCTGCCCGCCGACCACGTCGGCCAGCGCGGGCGCCGCGCCGCGGTACGGCACGTGGACCATGAAGAGCTTGGCCTCCACTTTCAGCAGCTCCATCGCGAGGTGGTGCGGGCTGCCGGCGCCGGCCGATGCGTAGTTGATGCCGCCCGGCTTGGCGCGGGCCTGGGCGATGAAGTCCTTGGCCGAGCTGAAGCCCGAGTTGGCGCCGACGACCAGGATCATCGGGAACTTGCCCATCAGCGTGACGGGCGCGAGGTCCTTGGTGGGGCTGTAGCTCAGCGACTTGTAGAGCGCGGGGTTGAACACCAGCGTGCCGTTGTCCGCCGACAGCACCGTGTAGCCGTCGGCCGGAGCGCGCGCGGTTTCGGACGCGGCCAGCGCGGTGTTGCCGCCGGGCTTGTTGTCCACCAGCACCGGCTGCGCGACCTGGGTGGACAGCGTCTGCGCGACCGTGCGCGCCAGGAAATCGGAGCCGCCGCCGGCCGCGTAGGGAACGATCCAGCGGATCGGCTTGGCGGGAAAGGCCTGCTGGGCGCCGGCGCCCGCGGCGACGGCAGCCAGCGAAAGAACCGCGAGGCAGCGGGCGAAGTGCTTCTTCATGGGGAGTCTCCGTACTGGATTTTGTGTATTGCGTAATTATCATACGCATTGCGTAATTCATGGATAGCGGGTTTACCCGGCCACATCGACCGAGCACCTAACATCCGAGCGTCATGACCCAGCCCTCGCCATCCGATTCCTCCCCCGCCCGCGAGCGCCGCCAGCGCGTGCAATCCGCCGAAACCGGCATGTCCGTGCTCAAGGGGCTGGCGCACCTGGGCGGACGAAGCAGCCTGACCGCGCTGTCGGCGCACGTCGCGGAGAGCCCGGCGAAGGTGCACCGCTACCTCGCCAGCCTGATGGAGGCCGGCCTCGTGCTGCAGGACGCCGCCTCGCAGCACTACTACCTGGGCACGGAAGCCATCCAGATCGGCCTGGCCGCCATGCGGCAGGCCGACCCGATCCGCGCGGCCGAGCCCTGCCTCATCCGCCTGCGCGAATCGCTGGAGGTGACGTGCTTCGTGGCGGTGATGGGAAACAAGGGCCCGACCATCGTGCGTTTCGAGGAGCCGGGCCTGCCGGTCACGGTGAACGTGCGCGCGGGCTCGGTGATGTCGATGCTGTGGTCGGCCACCGGCCGCGCCTTCCTGGGCCTGCTCGACGAGTCGCGCGTGGTGGCGCTGGCCGAGCAGGAACTGGGCGAGGCCACGCCGGAAATGCGCGCGCTGCTCGATGCGAAAGACCCGATCGGCCAGTTGCGCCGCGAGGTGCGGCAGGCGCGCTGCGCCAGCGTGAAGGACACCTACCTGCGCGGCATCAGCGCCGTGGCGGCGCCGGTGTACGACTATGCGGGAAGGGTCTGCGCCGTGATCACCGCGCTGGGTGCCACCGGCGGCTTCGATCCGGCCATCGACGGCCCCATTGCGGTGGCCGTGCGGCAGGAAGCGAAGGCCGCGAGCGCCCTGCTGGGCGCCGCGGACTGAAGCGTCAAGGCCGGATCAATCGGCCCAGACGACCGTGCCGGTCCACGCCGTGGCCAGCACCAGGATGCCGAAGGCGATGCGGTACCAGGCGAAGGGAATGAAGCTGTGGCTGCTGATGTACTTCAGCAGCCAGCGCACGCACAGCCAGGCGCTGATGAACGAGAACACCAGACCCACGGCGAACAGCGGCACGTCGGCCATCGACAGCGCCGCGCGCTCCTTGTAGATGCTGTAGACGCCCGCGCCGATCAGCGTCGGGATGGCGAGGAAGAACGAGAAGTCGGTCGCCGCCTGGCGAGAAAGGCCCAGCAGCATGCCGCCGATGATGGTCGAGCCGCTGCGGCTCGTGCCCGGGATCATCGCGAAGCACTGCACCAGGCCGACCTTGAGCGCGTCCCACGGCGTCATGTCGTCGACATGCTCGACGCGCACCGATCCGGGCGGACGCTTCTCGGCCCAGAGGATGATGAAGCCGCCGATGATGAAAGTGCTGGCCACCACGGTCGGAATGAACAGGTGCTCCTTGATGACCTTGCCGAACAGCAGGCCCAGCACCACCGCGGGCAGGAAGCCGATGAAGATGTTGAGCGCGAGGCGTTGCGCCTTGGGCTGGCGCGGCAGCGCGACGACGGTCGATCTGATCTTCTGCCAGTAGACCAGGATCACCGCGAAGATCGCGCCGGTCTGGATGGCGATCTCGAAGACCTTGCCCCGGTTGTCGCCGAAGCCGCCGAGCAGGGAGCCCGCAAGGATCAGGTGGCCGGTCGAAGAGATGGGAAGAAACTCGGTGAGACCTTCGACGATGCCCATGACGGCGGCCTTGGCCAGCAAAACAATATCCACGCGGACTCCTTTTCAAGTGCGGCCATTATCGCGAGGGGGCAAGTCAGCCCGGGCTCAGACTCCCCTGTTCCGGTGATGTTCAGACACGTCGCGTTGACACACAGTCGAGGGTGTGAGAAGGCATGTGATGCCGAAGGAGCCATTGGTAATGCGAACGTTCACGCCCGGCGACAGACTCGAAGAACACGCCTCGACTTTCGACGATCACGGCGAAGACCGCCGCAAGAACGCCCAGGACCTGGAGCGCGAGCAGTGCGCCTCGATGCGCCGCGTGACCGAGGCCACCGGCGCGTCGGCCCACGAGCTGCAACAGCTGATGCAGCGGCTGCTCGACATCGACCGCGCCGGCTCCAGCGCGGGCATCGTCGCGCAGGGCCACATCGCGGCCGACCGCATGCAGTCGGGCATGGCGGCCCTCGACCTGGGCGATGGCAACGTGGCCGAGCAGCGCGGCGACGCGGTGCAGAGCATCGACTTCTGGCTGCTCGAGCCGCTGGACCCCGCGCACGACAAGAAGTGGTACGCCCGCTGGAAGTTCTGGAGCTTCATCCTCGGCGCGGCCGGCTCCGAGGCCGCGCTCACGCTGCAGGGGCTGGCGCTGCGCCCCACCGAGCCCGGCGACACGCATGCCGACCTGGTGGCCAAGGCGCGAAAGGTTCTCGAAAGCTGGCGCCGCACTTCCGAGCCGTTGTTCTGGGCCGCCGTCGAATGCTACGTGCGGCAACAGTCGTTCTCGCTGGAAACACAGGCTTACCTGATGCACTGCATCGCCTCGGTGTTCACCGGCGATCCGATGAAGCTTTCCAACGAGCAGAGCGAGCAGCTCGCGGGCGTGCTCGCCGACACCTACTGCGACGCACTGGGCACCTCGGCGTGCATGCCCTCGGCGGACATCTACCGGCGCCTGTCGCAGGGGCTGGAGGCGACCGACCGCGAAACCGGCATCGCCCGCAACCTCGGACGCAGCGACGCCGCGCAGATCGCGATGACGGCGCTGTTCTCGGTGATCGAGTCTTCGCGCCTACGCTGAGCCGGCCCCGGTGCGGCGGCGCAGTGCGCGCACCGCGCTGTCGACCGTGGTGAGCACCGGCAGGCCGCTGGCCGCCTCGCAGGCGGCGCGGGCCCGCGCCATGCTGAACTGGGCCAGCGCGATGCGCGTGCAGCCGCGCTCGCGCAGTGCTGCCGCCTGTGCGGCGATCAGCGCGTCGTGGCGCTGCGTGTCGCCGGCATTCAGCGCATCGAGCGCACCCTCGGCCAGCGCGGTTTCGAGCAGGGTGCCCTGCGGAAACTCGGGCGGCATCGACGCCAGCGTGGGCGCGAATGTGGCGATGAGCCCCAGCCTGCCCTGCTGCCCCTGCACCGCCTCGTCGATCATGGCCTCGTTCGGCTTGAGCACCGGAATGCCCGCATGCCGCCGCGCCACCGCCTCGATGCACGGCCCGAAAGCCGAGCAGGTGAAGAGGATGCCCTGGGCGCCGGTATCGACCGCGTACTGCGCGAGGCGCTGGAAGCGCTCGTGCATCGCGGCATCGAGCCCCTTGCCGTTGCGCGCCAGGTCGGCCGAGAGGCTGTCGTCGAGCAGGTTCATGCGCACCGCCTCGGGCCAGTCGCGCGCGAAGGCTTCGTTGATGGGCGCGACGGAATGCGAGAGCGCGTGGATCAGGGCAATGCGGGTCATGGGTTCAAGGGAAATGGTTCAGATGCCCTTGGAGGAAGGATTCGCGAAGGCGTCCTTCGTCTCGGCATTCAGCGGGTAGTTGATGTTGATGCCCTTGGGCGGAATCGGCGACATGAACCACTTGGCATAGAGCTTTTCCATCTCGCCCGACTTCATCATGCCCGAGACCACGCGGTCGACCAGCGCCTTGAAGGCCGGATCGTCCTTGCGGAACATCAGCGACTGGTTCTCGGTGCGCAGGCTCTCGCCGGTGATGATGAAGTCCTTGGGGTTGCGCGCATTCGCGATCTGGCCGGCCAGCAGGATGTCGTCGAGCACGAAGGCCTGGGCGCGGCCGCTTTCCACCAGCAGGAAGGAGTCGCTGTGGTCCTTGCCCGCGAGGTTGGTCACCTCCAGGTTGCGGCCGCGGTCGGCCTCGCGCAGCAGGCGGAACGAGGTGGTGCCGCTGGTGGTGGCCACCGTCTTGCCCTGCAGATCGGCAATGCTCTTGATGCCCGAATCGGCCTTCACCAGCATGCGCACGTTGTAGCGGAAGATGTCCGGCGAGAACGCCACCAGCTTCTGCCGCTCGACGAGATTGGTGGTGGAGCCGCATTCGATGTCGACCGTGCCGTTCTGCACCAGCGGAATGCGGTTGGCCGAGGTGACGGCCTGGTACTTGATATCGACGGCCGGCATCTTCAGCTCGCTCTTCACCGCCTCGACGATGCGGTTGCAGATCTCGATGCTGTAGCCCACCGGCTTGAGGTTGGCGTCGAGGTACGAGAAGCCGAAGGACGATTCGCGATAGCCGAAGGTGATGGAGCCGCTGGCCTTGATCTTGGCGAGTGTGTCGTTTTCCTGCGCCTGCGCGGCCGTGAGCGGCACGAGGGTGGCGAAGACTGCCGCGAGCGCAGCGACGAAGGGAAACAGCGGACGAAGCTTGGGCATGGAACGCTCCTCGGAACGATGGTTGAAGAAAAAACGAAGGGGAAAGTGGTAGCGCTCAGCGCGCCATGGCGGCCGCTGCCGCGCGCGTGACCGCGTCGATGGAGGCCGCGAGCCGCGCGGCGATCTCCTGCAGGTCCTGCCGCGTGGCGATGAAGGGCGGCGCCAACAGCACGTGGTCGCCCTGGCGGCCGTCGACCGTGCCGCCGAAGGGGTAGCACAGCAGGCCGCGCGACATCGCGTCCTTCTTGACGGTGGCGTTGACCTTCAGCGCCGGATCGAACGGCGCCTTGCTCGCGCGGTCGGCCACCAGTTCGATGCCCCAGAAGAAGCCGCGGCCGCGGATGTCGCCCACGTGCGGGTGCGAGCCCAGCGCCTCGGCCAGCATCGCGCCGAAGGCGATGCCGTCTTCCCGCACCTTGGCGACCAGGCCGTCGCGGCGGATCACCTGCTGCACCGCCAGCGCGGCGGCGCAGGCCATGGGGTGGCCGAGGTAGGTGTGGCCATGCTGGAAGAAGCCGCTGCCCTTGGACATCGCCTCGACGATGCGGCGCTGCGCCAGCACCGCGCCCACCGGCTGGTAGCCGCCGCCCAGGCCCTTGGCGACGGTCATGAGATCGGGCACCACGCCCTCCTGCTCGCAGGCGTGCAGCGAGCCGGTGCGTCCCATGCCGCACATCACCTCGTCGAGGATCAGCAGCACGCCGTACCTGTCGCACACCGCGCGCACGGCCTTGAAGTAGCCCGGCACCGGCGTGAGCACGCCGGCCGTGGCGCCGCCGACGGTCTCTGCAACGAAGGCGATCACGCGGTCGGCGCCCTGCGCGAGGATGGCGGCTTCGAGCTCGGCAGCGAGGCGCAGGCCGTACTGCTCGGCGCTCTCGTCGGCACGCTGCTCGCGGTATGGATAGCAGGGCGACACGTGCGTGGCGGGCACGAGGATGGGCGCGAAGGGTTCGCGGCGCCAGGCGTTGCCGCCCACGGCGAGCGCGCCCAGCGTGTTGCCGTGGTAGCTCTGGCGGCGCGCGATGAAGTGCGTGCGCTGCGGCTGGCCGATTTCCACGAAGTACTGCCGCGCCATCTTCAGCGCCGACTCCACCGCCTCGGAGCCGCCGCTCACCAGGTAGACATGGCTCATGCCCTCGGGGGCGGAGCCGATCATTTCGTCGGCCAGCTGCTCGGCGACTTCGCTCGTGAAGAAGCTGGTGTGGGCATAGGCCAGCCTGTCGATCTGCGCGTGCATCGCGGCCATCACTTCGGGGTGGGCATGGCCGAGCGACGAGACGGCGGCGCCGCCGGAGGCGTCGAGGTATTCGCGGCCTTCGGCGTCGCGGATGAACATGCCGTGGGAGCCCACGGCAACGGGCGGGGTCTGGCGGAGATGGCGGTGGAAGACGTGCGTCATGGCTGCAGGCGGCTGTATTCGGGATTTGGAACTAACGTTTCCGTCGAATTATTGTTTGGAACATTTGTTCCGTCAACTGCCGATGTTTCGCTGCTCCGGTACATTCGTTCCAACCCCGCCAAAGAGAGACACCGCCATGGGCGCCAAAGAGCAGATCCGCCAGCGTTTCAACGAACTGAGCCCCGCCCTGCAGCAGGTGGCGCGCTACGTGCTCGACCACCCCAACGAAGTGGTCACGGGCTCGATGCGCAATGTCGGCACGCGCTCGCAGAGCACGCCCGCCACGCTCGTGCGTTTCGCGCAGCACATGGGCTTCGAGGGCTGGCCGCAGCTGAAGGAGGCCTTTGCCGCCGAGATGGGCCTGGGCTCCGAAACCTACGGCGGCCGGGCCAAGCAGCTCGTCGGCCGCGCGAGCGACCAGACGCTGACCGGCGAGATGTTCGAGGTGCAGCGCCGCAACCTCGAGGCCACGCACCAGCAGAGCGAGCAGGCGCTGCAGAAGGCCTGCGCGCTGATCGAGAAGGCGCCGGCCGTGCACGCCGCCGGCTTCAGGGCGTGTTTCCCGATCGCCTTTTCATTCGTCTACGTGTACCGGCTCTTCCGCGCCAGCGTGCACCTGGTCGACGGCCAGGGCGGCTCGCTGGAGATGCAGCAGCGCGCCTTCGCCAAGGGCGACGCGCTGGTGGTGGCGAGCTTCGTGCCCTACTCGCGCGAGGCGCTGCAGGTGGCGCAGGCAGCCAAGGCGGCGGGCTGCCGCATCGTCGCCATCACCGACAGCGTGGCCTCGCCGCTGTCGCTGCTGGCGGACGAGACGCTGCTCTTCACGATCAACAGCCCCTCCTTCTTTCCCTCGGTCGCGGCCGGGGTGGCTGTGACGGAAGCGCTGGTCGAGCTGCTGGCCAGCCGCGCAGGCAAGCCGGTGATCCGGCGCATCGACCAGGCCGAGGCGCAGCTCTTCGAGTCGGGGGCCTACCTCACGGCGCCGGCGGCGCGCGGCGGCTAGCGGGGGCCTGCCGCCTTCGCCTTCTTCTTTTCCTCTTTCAGACCAGCGCCCGGACGCGGGTCGGGTTCTTCTGGCTCAGGTAGAGCACCAGCAGGTCGCGGTTGGAATTGATGTGGTCGCGCATGGCGGCATCGGCGGCGGCGGATTCCTGCCGGCCCAGCGCCTCGACGATCCGGCAGTGTTCCGCCAGCGCCTGCAGGGCCTGCTCGTGCTTGTGCAGCAGCATCGACGCGTCGCGGTTGTGGGGGCGCAGCTTGCTGTCGAAGATGATCGGCAGCTGGCTGGCGCGCTGCACCGCCTCGGTGAGCCAGCGGTTGTCCGCCAGCGCCAGCAGCTTGCGGTGGAAGGCCTGGTCCAGGTCCTGCCAGCGCGCGGCGCGGCCGTCGGACCATTCCCCGGTGTGGTGCAGCAACTCGTGCTGCTCGTCGAGCATGGCCGTCAGCTGCTCCAGGGCCGTGCCGTCGAGCCCGACCTCGCCGATCAGGCGGCAGCACATGCCCTCGAGCGTGGCGCGCACGCTGAAGGCGTCGTGCACGTCCTTGGCGTTGAAGCGGCGCACCTGGAAGCCCTTGTTGGGCAGATACACCAGCAGCCCCTCGTCGGCCAGCCGTGCCATGGCGCCACGAACGGGCGTGCGCGACACGCCGAGCTCGTTGGCCAGCGATATTTCCATCAGGTGGGAGCCGGGTGCGATTTCGCCATCGAAGATGCGGTCACGCAGGGTGTCGGCCACGGACAACGCTCGGGTCCGTGAAGGATCTGGGGGGGTCATCGAAAGTCGGGAACTGGGGGCGGCCAGGAGCGGGCCGCGCGGATGGTACGGCGGCGTACAAAAGCTTCATATCCCCTGTTTCCGTAAAAATTTTATTTCTGGACTTTTTCGATGATTACGGAAATTTTCTTAACTTTTGTAAACTGCCCTGGGCCAAAAGCGTTAACCCGCCCCGACAGGCTCCAAGGTCCCCCAAACCCTGGCCGGCGCCTCAATTCGCGGCTGTCTGCGCCGCGAGGTGGATCGCCGCGCGGATGCGCGGATAGGTCCCGCAGCGACAAATGTTTCCGCTCATGGCACTCGAAACGTCGTCATCACTTGGTTTGGGCGACTTTTTGAGCAGCGCGCAGGCCGACATGAGCTGGCCGCTCTGGCAGTAGCCGCACTGCACCACGTCGACCTCGGTCCAGGCCTGGCGCAGCGCGTCGGCCTCCCTGCCCTTCAGGCCCTCGATGGTGGTGACCTCGCGGCTTCCCACCGCTTCGAGCGGCGTGACGCAGGAACGCACCGCCTCGCCGTCGAGGTGCACGGTGCAGGCGCCGCAAAGCGCCTTGCCGCAGCCGAACTTGGTGCCGACGAGCTGCATTTCACCGCGCAGCACCCACAGCAGGGGCGTGTCGGGTTCGGCGTTGACGGTGACGGCCTTGCCGTTGACGGTGAGCGTGGTGGTCATGGGGTTCTTTCCTTCCTTGCTGGCTTTCTTCCGGTTCAGGCGAGCTTGAGCGGCAGGCTGCGCAGCCGCTGCCCGGTGAGCGCGAACACCGCGTTCGCCACCGCTGGCGCAATGGGCGGCGTACCGGGCTCGCCCACGCCGCCGGGCGTTTCGCCGCTGGCGACGATCTCCACCTCGATGGCCGGGCATTCGTTCATGCGCAGCGGCATGTAGTCGTGGAAGTTGCTCTGCTGCACCTGCCCCTTCTCGACCGTGATTTCTCCGTGCAGCGCGGCCGAGAGGCCGTAGACGATCGCGCCTTCCATCTGCTGGCGGATCAGGTTCGGGTTGACGGCCACGCCGCAGTCGATGACGCAGACCACGCGGTGCACACGCACCTGCTTGTCCGGGGAGACCGACACCTCCGCCACCTGCGCCACGATGCTGCCGAAGGAGCGGTGGATCGCGAGGCCGCGCGCCCTCTTCACGCCGTCGGGCCCCGGCGCCGGTGGCTGCTGGCCCCAGCCCGACAGCTCGGCCACCCGCTTCAGCACGCGCAGATGGCGCTCGTCCTTCGCGAGCAGCGCGGCGCGGAACGCCACCGGGTCCTTGCCCGCGGCGGCGGCGCATTCGTCGATGAAGCTCTCCACGAAGAAGGCGTTCTGGGAGTGCGCAACCGAGCGCCACACGCCTGTGGGCATGGCCGACTCCACCGGCTCGTGGGCGACGCGCGCGTTGGGAAAGGCGTAGGCGGTGTTCCATGCGCCATCGGTGCTGGTGTCCATGAACGACGGCGCGCCCATGCTCGAGCCGGCCGTGGTGGTCTGCCAGGCGACCAGCGCGCCGGCGGCGTCGAAGGCCGCCTTGCAGTGCGCCACGTAGGCCGGCCGGTAGAAGTCGTGCGCCATGTCTTCCTCGCGCGACCAGAAGAGCTGCACCGGCGCGCCGGCGGTCTCGCGCGCCAGCGTGGCTGCCTGGGTGACGAAGTCGGTGCTGTAGCGCCGGCCGAAGCCGCCGCCCAGATAGGTCACATGCAGTTCGACCTTTGCGGCGTCGATGCCCAGCGCCTTGGCCGCTGCATTGCGCGTGAAGCCCGGTGCCTGCGTGGGCGCCCAGACGGTCGCCTTGCCGTCCTTGAACTGCACGGTGCAGTTCATCGGCTCCATGGTCGCGTGGGCCAGGAAGGGCACGCGGTACTCGGCCTCGACGGTCCTGGCGGCCGAGCGGAACGCGGCGGACACGTCGCCGTCGTTCAGCTGGGCATTGCCGGGCTTGTTGCGCAGCGTCTGCGAGAGGCGCTCGATCATCTCTGCGCTGGAAAGGCTGGCGGCCGGGCCGTGGTCCCATTCGATCGCGAGCGCCTTCACCGCGCGCATCGCGTGGTACGGCGTGTCGGCGATCACCGCCACGCCGCCCGGCGTGGCGCCGGTACCGATGAGGGTGGCGCCGACCGGCTCCAGTGCCATCACCTTGCGCACGCCGGGCAGCTTCTGCGCGGCGGTGGCGTCGAAGCTCGCCACGCGGCCGCCGGTGGTCGGGCACATCGCGATGCTCGCGTACAGCAGGCCCGGCGGCAGCACGTCGAGGCCGAAGGTGGCGGAGCCGTCGAGCTTGGCCGCGCCGTCGACGCGCCGCGCGGGCTGGCCGATGAGCTTGAAGTCGGCCGGCTTCTTCAGCGCCACCTGCGTCGGCAGCGGCTGCTGCGCTGCCTTCGGGGCCAGCTCGCCGAAGCTGGCGCTCCTGCCGCCGGCATGCAGCACACGCCCGGCTTCGGCGCGGCACTCGGCCACGGGCACCTGCCACAGTGCGGCCGCGGCGCCCACCAGCATGGCGCGCGCCGACGCGCCGGCTTCGCGCAGCGGCTGCCACTGGTCGGTGATGCTCGAGGAGCCGCCCGTGCCCGAGAGCCCCGGGATCGAGCGCAGCAGCTTGCCGACCACGTGCTGCGTCGAGCGCTTCATGGCGCCCTCGTCGCCGGGCCGGAAAGGCAGCGCGTCGAGGATCGCGGCCTGGTTGTTGTACATGGCGTCGGAGCCCGCGGTCTCGAGCCGGATCTGGTCGAGCGAAGCGCCCATCTCCTCGGCCAGCAGCATCGACAGCCCGGTGTGCGTGCCCTGCCCCATTTCCGACTGCGACATCATCAGCGTGACCGTGTTGTCGCTGCCCACCTTGACCCAGCCGTTGAGCGCGACCTGCCCCGGCGCTACCGGCAACGGCTCGGCCGGCACGAGCCGCGGTGCGGCCGGCGTGGCCGACCAGCCGACGACGAGGGCGCCGACGGCCCCCACGGTGCCAAGGACGAAATGACGGCGCTTGAGCTTGGGCATGGTGCGGTTCTCTTAAGTGGGAATCTGCGTGCGTGAGATCAGGCGACGACGATGCCGCGCCAGAAGGTTTCGAAGCCGGCTTCGCAGTAGTCGGCGCGCCCTTTCCTGCTCTTCGCCTGCGCGACGAAGACCATCGTGGCCTCGGCCATCGCGCCCAGCATCGCGCCGAGAAACGGCAGCGGCTGGTCGCGTATCAGCTTCTTGTCGATGCAGTCCTTGGCGAGCACCTCGAGCCGCAGGAACGGCGCCATGCCGGCGGCCTTGCTTTCGTCGCTCACCTGGTCTGATACCTTGAGTTGCGACATCACCTTGAATTTCTCCGGGTTGTCGACGCCCCAGCAGACGTAGCGGTCCCAGATGTGGCGGAACTTGGTCCTGGGGTCGGCCTCCTCGGGCCAGTCGGCGAGCATGGTCTCGGCAAGTTCGGTCTTCAGCTGGCGGTAGAGCTCGTTGACCAGCACTTCCTTGCTCGCGAAGTAGGTGAAGAGCGTGCCCTCGGCAACGCCGGCTGCGCGCGAGATGGCCGAGGTGGGCGTGCTCCACGCACCACGCACGGCGAACTCGGCAACGGCTGCATCGAGGATCGCGTTGCGCTTGTCTTCGCTTCTGGGTCTGGCCATGGTTTGCGGCGGAATTCTTTATTGATTGAGTACGTGCTCAATTATAAAAACGCATTCCGGCGGATGGCAACTGTCCTGTTTCGGCTTTCGACTTCTGGCTTCTATCTGGCGAGGATCCAGCCGGCGATCTTCGCAACGACCTCCTGCTCGAGCCCGTTGAAGCCGTGGTACGCCATCGCCTCGCAAGGATCGCCCCTGCTCTCCCCGCCCCTGAAGGCCAGCAGTTCCTTGCGCGGCGAGTTCGCGAGCTTCTCCATGAGCCCGGGCGCGCTGGAGAACGCGCAGAGCGGGCAGCCGTCCTGCTCGTGGTGCACGACCAGGACCGGCACGCGGATCTTCTCCAGCGGCATCGCCGGCACGGGCCGCCCTTTCGGATCGGTGAGGATGGTCGAAGTCAGCACGATGCCGTCCGGCCCTTCTGCGCCCGCAAGCTCGGTGGCGACGTAGGCCGCCGACTGCGTGCCGCGGCTGGTGCCCACGAGCCACACCGGCACCTTCGATTGCTCCCGCATCCACGCGATGACCGCCTTGATGTCGACCGCGTGCTCCGGCTTCTGGCGAAAGCCGCTCAGGTAGGGCGGGCTCTGCCTGTCCGACGGCGCATCGACGACGGCGACCATGAGCCCCTGATCAGCGAACGACTGCCGCGTGCGAACCAGGAAATTGCCGGCGCCCCAGCCGAACGAGCCGTTCGGAAAGATCTGCAGCCCGCCGTGCCCGCCCGCGAGCAGGATCACGGCGGCCTTCGGCGCGGGCGGCGACAGCACGAGCATCCGTTGCGTCACGCCGGCCCGGGTGGGAATGTCCACCACCTTCTGCGTGGTCTGCGCCTGGACCTGCGCAGCCGACGATGCAGCCAGAAAGAGAAAACCCGCGATCCAGTGCTTGGCCAAGTTGCGCATCGACGATCTCCTGTGTGGAAAGACGAGTTTCCGGGCCCGCCTGCCGCAAGCCCGCATAATCGCGCCCTTTTTCCTTTCGGGAGCGTCGGATGAAACTGGAAATCGCGCAATCCACACCGACGGCCGCCAGCATCGCGATGCTCGTGCAGGAGCGCTACGGGCTCGGCGAGGTGGTCGAGAGCGAATTCCTGCGCCGCAGCTTCAACCAGGTCTACCGCCTGGGCCTTGCCGACGGGCGCCGCGTCGTGGCCCGCCTCAGTGCCGAACGGCCGCGCGGCGCGCCCAACCTGCAGTTCGAGTCGGCCGCGCTGGAACACTGGGCTAGAGCCGGATGCCGCGTGTCGCGCTGCGTGCCGACCGCCGACGGCGAAATCGCCGTCCAGGTACAGCTGCCCGAAGGCCCGCGGCCACTGATGCTGTTCGAGCATCTGACCGGCGAATTCACCGGCGACTCGGCCGCCGACATCGAAGCCTTCGCGCGCGGACTTGCAGGCTTGCACGCGGCGGGCGAAAGCTATCGCGGACCCGATAGCGCCTATCGCCTCGATCTCGACTACCTGCTCCTGCGACCGCTTCAAGGCCTGCTGCGCGCGCCGACCATGACGGTCGAGCTGCGCCCCCGGTTCGAGGAACTCGGCGAGCGCCTGCACGCTGCCATCCTGGCCCTCGGCGAACTCAGCTGGGTGCTGTGCCACGGCGACGCGCACGGCAGCAACAACTTCATCGTGGGCGACGATGCGCAAGGGCGGCGCGAGGCGGTGTTCTTCGACTTCGACGAATCGGGCCCCGGCTACCTGGCCTACGAACTGGCCGTCTATCCGTGGGGCCTGCATCCCCACACGGCCGATGGCGTCCTGAGCGACAAGGCGCAGCAGCAGTGGCGGCATTTCATCTCCGCTTACCGCGAGGCACGGCCTGTGCCCGATGCCGACCTCGCAGCCATCCCGCGCTTCATGGCAGTACGCCAGTTCTGGCTGCTCGGCGAGTACGCGGGGCGCGTTCCCGTCTGGGGCTCCCAGGCCATGCCCACCGACTACCTGCGCCGCCAGGTGACCATGCTGCGCAAGTGGGAAACATTGGAGCTGCCACTCTAGGAACCGGGCAGCGCCGTCAGGAACCCCTCCCCTGCGCCACGGGTCCAAAACCTTGTCGCGGCGCCTTGTCGCGACAGGAGGTAATGACCATGAAGCAAGTGAAGCATTGGCAAGACCCCGTCAACGCCGTCGCCGGCGCCTGGCTGATCGTCTCGCCCTGGGTCCTGGGCTTTTCGGGCATGACGGCCGCCATGTGGACGATGGTGGCGACCGGCATCGTGCTCGGCGCGGTGGCTCTGGGTGCGACCTTCGTGCCCCGACAGTGGGAAGAATGGACCGAGGTCGCGCTGGCGGCCTGGCTCGCGGTGTCGCCCTGGGTGCTGGGCTTCCGGGGCAACGAGTCGGCGATGGTCAACGCGGTGCTCGTGGCCGCGGTGATCCTGGTGCTGGCGCTCTGGGTTCTGGTGACCGACAAGGACTACCTGGGCCACACCATCGACCGTCCGGCGCACTGACGACTGCCTGAGCCGGTCAGGCGTCGACGCTCGCCGCGCTCACTGCGTGGCGGGCGCGGTGGGTGAAGCGGCGGGCTGCGCCTGCGCGGCACCGTCCATCCAGCCGGCCTGCCAGCCGCCGCCCATCGCCTGGATCAGTGCGATGGCCGTGGTCTGGCGGTTGACCTGCAACTGCACCAGCGTGCGCCGCGCGCTGAGTGCGGCGGCCTGTGCCGTGACCACGTCGGTGTAGCTCACCTGCCCCGCGCGATAGCGGTTGAGCAGCTGCTGCTCGGTCTTGTCCGCCGCCGCCGAAGCCTCGCGGCGCAGGCCTTCCTGCTGCGCGAGCGTGGCGCTCGCCGTCAGCTGGTCTTCCACTGCCTGGAAGGCCGTGAGCGCCGTCTGCCGATAGCGCGCCACGCTGGATTCATAGGCTGCCTTGGCCGAATCGACGTTGGCCGCGATCGCGCCCGCGTCGAACACCACCTGCGCCACCGAAAGCCCCAGCCCCCACAGCGTGTTGGACGAGCCGAAGAGGTCCTTCACGCGGCTGACGTTGCTGCTGCCGACAGAGGCCGTGAGGCTGATGTTCGGAAAGTAGGCCGCGCGCGCGATGCCGATTTGCGCATTCGCCGCCGCCACCGAACGCTCGGCCGCCGCGATGTCGGGCCGGCGCTGCAGCAGCGTCGAGGGCACGCCCAGCGGCACGCCCGGCACCGTTGGCGTCCATTGCGCGGCCGGCAGGCTGAAGTCGGCCGGGGCCACGCCGATCAGCGCCGCAATCGCGTGCTCGTAGGTGGCACGCGTGCGCTGCAGGCCCACGCGGTCCGCCTTGGCATTGACCAGCTGCGTCTGCGCCTGCAGCACGTCGGTCTGCGCGGCGATGCCGGCGGCATAGCGGTTGCTCGTGATGTCGAAGGCGCGCTGGTAGCCCTGGATGGTTTCGTCGAGCAGCACGATCTCGGCATCGGCCTCGCGCAGCGAGAAGTAGTTGGTCGCCAGGTCGCCGATGGCCGACAGCCGCGCCGCGGCCAGGTCGGCCTCGCTGGCCTGGGCGTTGGCCTGCGCGCTGCTCACGGCCTCGCGCAGCCGGCCCCAGACGTCGGGCGTCCAGCTCGCGCCCAGCGAAGCAGAGAAGCTGTTCGACGGGCTCGATGTGCTGCTGCCGCCCACCGTGCCGGAGCGCTTGCCGCTGCCGTCGAGCGACACCGACGGGAACAGCGCCGCGCGCTCGCCGCGCACCAGCGCCTGGGCCTGCGTGTAATTGGCCACCGCCGCGGCGATGTTCTGGTTCGAGACCTGCACGCGGCCGGCCAGCTCGTCGAGCGTGGCATCGCCGAAGAGCTTCCACCATTCGCCGCGGTCGAGCGCGTCGGCCGGCGCGGCGGGCAGCCAGCCTTCGGCGGCCTTCTGCTCCTTCCAGCCGGCCGATACGGCCGTGCCCGGCTGCTCGTAGCGCGGGCCGACCGCGCAGCCCGCGAGCATGGCGGCCAGCGCGAGCGCCGAAAGCGAAAAGCGTGAAGTGGAAGAAAACAGTGCGTTCATGTCGTTGTCGTTTCTCGCTCAGGCTGCCGTCGCGCGGCTCAGCTGGTGTTCGTTGGCGCTGCGGCGGCGCAGCTTGTCGAGCAGCAGGTACACCACCGGCGTCGTCAGCAGGGTCAGCAGCTGACTCGCGATCAGGCCGCCGATGATGGCCACGCCCAGCGGCCGGCGCAGTTCGGCGCCCTCGCCGAAGCCGATGGCCAGCGGCAGCGCGCCGAGCGCGGCCGCCATGGTCGTCATCAGGATCGGCCGGAAGCGCAGCAGGCAGGCCTCGCGCACCGCCTCCAGCGGCGTGAGCCCGCGCGAGCGCTCGGCCTCCAGCGCGAAGTCGATGATCAGGATGGCGTTCTTCTTCACGATGCCGATCAGCAGGAACACGCCGATCAGCGCGATGATGGAAAACTCCATGCGGAACATCAGCAGCGCCAGCACCGCGCCCACGCCGGCCGATGGCAGCGTCGACAGCACCGTGATCGGGTGCACCAGGCTCTCGTACAGGATGCCCAGCACGATGTAGATCACGATCAGCGCCGCCAGGATCAGCATTGCCTGCTGGCCCTGCGACTGCTGCGCGCTCGCCGCCGTGCCCGCGAACGCGCCGCGCACGTTGGTGGGCATGGCGATGTTGGCCTCGGCCTTGGCGATGGCCTCGCGCGCGTCGCCCAGGTTGGCGCCTTCGGCGAGGTTGAACGAGATGGTCGTGGCCAGCTCGCCGTCTTCGTGGCTCACCGAGGTGGCCACCGACTGCTCCTCGAACTTCGCGACCGCCGACAGCGGCACCAGCGCGGTGGCGGTGTTGCTCAGCACGTTGCCCGTCGAGGCATTGCGCAGGGCCGCGTTGGCCGACACCGGCACGGTGGCCGTGGCGGCCGAGGACGATGACGATGACGATGACGAAGAGGACCCGGACGAGGACGAAGAAGACCCCGTCGCCGTGCTGCTCGCCGCCACCTGCGTGGTCACGGTCTGCCCCCCCACCACCGAAGTCTTGGTGGCCGGCACATACACGTCGCTCAGCGAATTCGGGCTGCGCGTGTAGCGCTGTGCCCATTCCATCACCACGTGGTACTGGTTCAGCTCGGTGTAGATGGTCGCCACCTGCCGCTGGCCGAAGGCGTTGTAGAGCGCGTTGTCGATGGCCGTGGAAGTCAGTCCCAGCCGGCGCGCGCTGTCGGGGTCGACCTTGGCCACCGTTTCCACGCCGTTCTGGTCCTGGTCGGTGTCGATGTCGGTCAGCACCGGCTGCATCTTCAGTTCGTCGGCCAGCTTCACGGCCCAGTTGCGCAGGTCGGCGACGTTGTCGCTCTTGAGCGTGTACTGGTAGGTCGAGTTGCTGGCGCGGCCGCCCGAGCGCACGTCCTGCACCGTGCCCAGGAACACGCGCAGGCCGGTCACCTGGTTGAGCTGCGGCCGCAGCCGCGCGATCACGGCCAGCCCGCTGTCCTTGCGCTGGTTCGCAGGCTTCAGGTTGACGAACATGAAGCCGCCCCCTGCCCGGCCGGCGCCGGTGAAGCCCACCACGGTGTCGACCGCCTCGTCCTTGCGGATGATGTCGACCACCTGCCGCAGCTTGGCCGCCAGCGCCTGCGACGAGATGCTCTGGTCGGCGCGCAGGCCGCCGTTGAGCTGGCCGCTGTCCTGCTGCGGGAAGAAGCCCTTGGGCGCCGCGCTGAAGAGATACACGTTGAGCCCGATCACCGCCACCAGAATGAGCATGACCAGCGCCTTGCTGTCCAGCGCCCAGTCGAGGCTGCGCTCGTACTGCCTGAGCACCCAGTCGTAGCTGCGCGCGGCCATGCGGCCCATGCGCCCTTGCGGCTTGTTCTTGTCGTGTTCGCCGCCGGGCTTGAGCAGCCAGGCGCACATCATCGGCGTGGTGGTCAGCGAGATGACCAGCGAGATCAGCACCGCCGCCGAAAGCGTGACCGCGAACTCGCGGAACAGCCGCCCCACCTGCCCGCCCATGAACAGCAGCGGAATGAACACCGCCACCAGCGACACGCTGATCGACAGCACCGTGAAGCCCACTTCCTTCGCGCCCAGCAGCGCCGCCTTCATGCGCGTCATGCCGGATTCGATGTGCCGGCTCGTGTTCTCCAGCACCACGATGGCGTCGTCCACCACGAAGCCGGTGGCCACCGTGAGCGCCATCAGGCTCAGGTTGTTGAGGCTGAAGCCCAGCAGGTACATCACCCCGAAGGTGCCCAGCAGCGCCGCCACCGTCGCCACCGCCGGCACGATCGTCGCGCGCACGCTGCGCAGGAACAGGCTCACCACCAGCACCACCAGGATGACGGAAATGACCAGCGTGAGCTCCACCTCGCGCAGCGAGCCGCGGATGGAGTTGGTACTGTCCGACGCCACCTGCAGCGTCACGTCCGGCGGCAGCTGCGCCTGCAGCTCGGGCAGCAGCGCCCGCACGCTGTCGACGGTCTCGATGATGTTGGCCGAGGGCTGCCGCGTGATCAGCACGATGATCGCCGGCTCGCCGTTGAAGAGGCCCAGCGTGCGCGTGTCCTCCACGCCGTCGACCACCTCCGCCACGTCCTGCAGCCGCACCGCCGCGCCGTTGCGCCAGGCGATGACCATCGGCGCGTAGTCGCTCGCGCGCAGCGCCGGCGTCTGCGTGTAGATCTGCAGCTTGCGCCCGTCGCCCTGCACCATGCCCTTGGGCCGGTTGGCGTTCGAGGCCTGGATGGCGGCGCGCACGTCCTCGGTGCTGATGCCGTAGCGGTTGAGCGCGAACGGCAGCAGCTCGATGCGCACCGCCGGCAGCGAGCCCCCGCCGATCTCCACGTCGCCCACCCCGTCCACCTGCGACAGGCGCTGGCTGACGATGTTCGACACCGCGTCGTAGATCTGGCCCGGCGTCTTGGTCTTCGACGTGAGCGCCAGGATGATCACCGGCGACGCCGCCGGGTTGGCCTTGCGGTAGGTCGGATTGCTGCGCAGCGTGGCGGGCAGGTCGATGCGGCTCGCGTTGATCGCGGCCTGCACTTCTCTTGCTGCGCCGTCGATGTTGCGGCTCAGGTCGAACTGCAGCGTGACGCGGGTGGAGCCTACCGAGCTGGTGGACGTCATTTCGTTGACGCCTGCGATTGTTCCCAGGTGGCGCTCCAGCGGGGTGGCTACGCTGGTGGCCATCGTTTCCGGGCTGGCGCCGGGGATTGCTGCTCTTACCGAGATGACGGGGTAGTCGACCTGGGGGAGTGGGGAGACCGGGAGGACGAAGAAGGCGGCTATGCCGGCCAGGGCTACGCCTATGGTCAGTAGCACTGTGCCTATGGGGCGGCGGACGAAGGGGAGCGACAAGTTCATTGCTGCTCTCCTTGCGGAGGGCGGAGGCCGGGTCTCGGCCCGGCGGCCGACTCACTTTCTTTTGCTTCGCCAAAAGAAAGTAAGCAAAGAAAAGGCGACCCCACTGTCTGCGACCCTCCGCTTCGCTGCGGGCAACCTGCGGTGCTCGCGTTTCGCGGGGTCTCGCAGAACTCGCTTCGCTCAAACAGCTGCGAGCCCTGATCCGCGAAACGCTGCGCTCCTCGGCGCAGCCAGAGGGGTGGGGAGACGCACGGGCCGTCGCGTTGCTCGGCCACCAAGGCACCACAAGCGCTTCGCGCTTGCGGCGCCTGGAATCGGGCGAAGGGTCTGTTGGAGCCGCGGTGCCTTAATGCCCCGCCGAGCGAAGCGAAGGCCAGTCCAGGCAGTTCGGTAGCCGAGCGCAGCGATGGCGCGTCCCACTCCCTTCTGGCTGTGCCGAGGAGCGCAGGCGCAGGAGGGATCAGGGCCGCAGCTGTTTGAGCGAAGCGAGTTCTGCGGACCCCCTCCTGCGCCGAACACCGCAGGTTGCCCGTAGCGAAGCGAAGGGACACAGACAGTAGGGTCGCCTTTCTTTTGCCTACCTTTCTTTGGCGAAGCAAAGAAAAGTAGGTCGCCCGCCGGGGCGAGACCCGGCTCCGGAAAGCAAAACGACAAGAGGCGAACCAAGTCAAACCGCCTCCTCCTCAATCACAACCCGCCGAGCACTCCCCCCACCCAGCCGATCAAACGCCAGATAAATAACAGGCGTAGTGAACAGAGTAAGCAGTTGACTGACGATCAACCCCCCAAAGATCGCAAGCCCAAGCGGCCGCCGCAACTCAGCCCCATCCCCAAAACTCAACATCAACGGCACAGCAGCAAACAGCGCCGCCAGCGTAGTCATCAAGATAGGCCGGAACCGCAGCAAGGCGGCTTGGTGAATAGCCTCCCGAGGAGACTTCCCCTGAGTCCGCTCCGCATCGATGGCAAAGTCGATCATCATGATCGCGTTCTTCTTCACGATGCCGATCAGCAGGATGATCCCGATGATCCCGATCACCCCCAGGTCGTTGCCCGTGATCATCAACGCCAGCAGCGCCCCCACGCCTGCCGACGGCAGCGTGGAAAGAATCGTCAGCGGATGCACATAACTCTCGTACAGCACCCCCAGCACGATGTACACGCAGACCACAGCTGCAAGAATCAGCCACAGCTGGTTCGACAGCGACTTCTCGTAGGCCCCCGAGGCACCTAGGAAGGTCATGGTCACGCTGCTCGGCAGCCCGATTTCCTTCGCGGCCGCGCGGATGGCATCGACCGAAGCGCCGAGCGAGACGCCGGGCGCGGTGTCGAAGTTCAGCGTGCTGGCCGGGTACTGCGCCACGTGCGTGATCTGCAGCGGCGCCTGCTGCTCGCTGATCTGCGCAATGGCCGACAGCGGCGTGGCGGTGCCGGAGCCGGCGATCAGGCTCAGCTGCCCCAGGGTCTGGGGCGTGTTCACCATGCCGGGCTGGGCCTCGAGGATCACGCGGTACTGGTTGGTCTCGGTGAAGATCGTCGAGACGATGCGCTGGCCGAAGGCGCTGTAGAGCGCGTCGTCCACGGTGCTCGCGGTGATCGACAGCCGCGCCGCGGTGTCGCGGTTCACGTTCACGAAGGCGGCCAGGCCCTGCGCGCCGGCGTCGCTGCTGACGTTGCGGACCTTGTCCGACTCCTGCAGCTTCGCCACCAGCTTCTTCATCCACTCGGTGATGGCGGCGCTGTCCACGCCTTCGAGCGACATGCGGTATTCGGTGGGGCCGGTCTCGGCGTCGATGGTGAGGTCCTGCGTGGGCTGCAGGTAGAGCGTGACGCCCGCAACCTGCCGCACGCGTTCGCGCAGGCGGTCCATCACCTCCTGCTGGCTGTCGCGGCTCTTCGCCAGGTTGATGAGCATGCTGCCGGTGTGCAGCATGGTGTTGTTGGCGGCGTCCACGCCGACGAAGGAGCTGAGGTTCTCGACCGCCGGGTCTTCGAGGATGGCTTGCGCCGCCTGCAGCTGCAGCTGCGACATGCGCTCGAACGACACGTCCTGCGCGGCCTGCACGCGGGCCTGCAGCTGGCCGGTGTCCTGCGTGGGGAACAGCCCCTTCGGAATCGAGAGGTAGAGCACCACCGTCAACACCAGCGTCAGCAGCGCGACCAGCAGCGTGAGCGCCTGGTGGTCGATCACCCAGTGCAGCGATCGGTCGTAGCGCACCATCACGCCGCTGAAGAAGCGCTGCGCGCGTGCACCGAAGCCCTTGTTGGTGGGCTCCTTCTTTTCCTCATGCTTGAGCCAGCGCGCCGACATCATCGGCACCAGCGTGAGCGACACCACGGCGGAGATCAGGATGGTGATGGCCAGCGTCACCGCGAACTCGCGGAACAGGCGGCCCACCACGTCGCCCATGAACAGCAGCGGGATCAGCACCGCAATGAGCGACACGGTCAGCGAGATGATGGTGAAGCCGATCTGCGTGGCGCCCTTGAACGCGGCCTGCAGGGGCTTCTCGCCTTCCTCGATGTAGCGCGCGATGTTCTCGATCATGACGATCGCGTCGTCCACCACGAAGCCGGTGGCGATGGTCAGCGCCATCAGGCTCAGGTTGTTGAGGCTGTAGCCCAGCAGGTACATCAGCCCGAAGGTGCCGATCAGCGAGATCGGCACCGCGATGCTCGCGATGACGGTGGCGCGCAGGCTGCCCAGGAAGGCGAAGATCACCAGCACCACGAGCACCACGGCCAGCACCAGCTCCATCTCGACGTGCTGCACCGAGGCGCGGATGCCGGCCGTGCGGTCGCTGAGCACCTCGATCTTCAGCCCGGCGGGCAGGCCGGCCTGCAGCTCGGGCAACTGCCGCTTGATGGCGTCGACGGTGGCGATCACGTTGGCGCCCGGCTGGCGCTGCACGTTCATGATGATCGCGGGCGACAGCCTGCTGGTGCCGTCGGCCTTGTTGCCGGCCCAGGCGGCGAGCTGGTTGTTCTCGGCGCTGTTGACCACCTGCGCCACGTCGACCATGCGGATCGGCGCGCCGTTCTTGTACGAGACGATCAGGTTCTTGTAGTCGTCGACCGTCATCAGCTGGTCGTTCGAATTGATCGTGTAGGCGCGCTTCGGTCCGTCGAAGCTGCCCTTGGCGCCGTTGGAGTTGGCCGCCGAGATGGCCGTGCGCAGCGTGTCCAGCCCGATGCCGTTGGCCGCCAGCGCCTGGGTGTTGGCCTGGATGCGCACGGCCGGGCGCTGCCCGCCGCTGAGCGACACCAGCCCCACGCCCGAGACCTGGCTGATCTTCTGCGCGAGCCGGGTGTTGACCAGGTTCTGCACGTCGGTGAGCGGCAGCGTGTCGGAGGTGATGGAAAGCGTGAGCACCGGCGCGTCGGCCGGATTGACCTTGGCGTACACGGGCGGCGCCGGCAGGTCGGCCGGCAGCAGCGAGCCGCCGGCGTTGATGGCGGCCTGCACTTCCTGCTCGGCCACGTCCAGCGTCTGGCCCAGCGAGAACTGCAGCGTGATGATCGACACGCCCGCGGCGCTGGTCGAGCTCATGCGGTCCAGCCCCGACATCTGGCCGAACTGTCGCTCCAGCGGCGCGGTGACCGTGTTGCTCATGACCTCGGGGCTGCCCCCGGGGTAGAGCGTCTGCACCTGGATGGTCGGGTAGTCGACCTGCGGCAATGCCGACAGCGGCAGGAAGCGGAACGCCACCAGGCCGGCCAGCACGATGGCGACCATCAGCAGCGAAGTCGCCACCGGCCGGAGGATGAACGGGCGCGACGGGCTCACAGGCAAGCCTCCGTGCCACTGCAGTTACTGCGACTGCGACCGTTGTTCGTCATTGGCTGCGCCCGCCCTGCCCGCCTTCGCCGCCGCGGCCTTCGGACATGCGCTGCCAGCGCTCCAGCGCGGCCGGGTCGCCGCGGTCGAGTGCCTCGAGGAAGCGCTTGCGGCGCTCGAGCTGCTCGGGGTTGTCCTTGGCCGAATCGAGCATGCGCTGGCGCTGCTCGGCGGTCGGGAGCTTGGCGGGGGCCGCGGGCGCCGGTTCCGCCGAAGGTGCCGGGGTCGCGGACGGGGCCGCGGGGGCTGCAGGAGCCGCCGGAGCAGCAGCGGCCGGACCGGCTTCGCCGGCCTTCGGCGCGCCGGGGCCTGCGGGACCGCCAGCGCCGCCGTTGCTGCCGCCACCGCCATGCCGGCGTCCGCCGCGCGCACCGCCGGCGGGCGCCGATGCCGCGCCGGCCGGACGCTCGACCTGGGTCTGCACCCGCGCACCGTCCTTCAGGCGGTCGCCGCCTTCGGTCACGACCTGCTCGCCGGCCTTCAGGCCCGACATGATCGCCACGTTGTCCACGCTCGATTCGCCTCGCGTCACCGGACGCTGCGAGACGGTGCTGTCGTCGTTCAGCACGTACACGTAGTCGCCGTTGGGGCCGTGGCGCAGCGCCGTGACGGGCACCACGACAGCGCTGGCCACCGTGCGCAGCAGCAGCCGCAGGTTGACGAACTGGTTCGGGAACAGCGCGTTGTCGGCGTTGGCGAAGCGGGCCTTGGCCTTGACGGTGCCGGTGGCGGTGTCGACCAGGTTGTCGAGCGTGGAGAAGGTGCCGTTCGCGAGCCGGCGCGTGCGGGTGCGGTCGAAGGCCGTGGCGTCGAGCTTGGCGCCCTGGCCCAGGCGCTCCTGCACCTCGGGCACGCGGTCCTGCGGAATGGCGAATTCGACGTCGATGGGCGCGATCTGGGTAATGGTCGCCACGCCGTTGGTGGTGCCGGTGGAGATGTAGTTGCCCGCGTCCACCGGCCGCAGGCCGATGCGCCCGCTCACCGGCGCGGTGATGCGGCTCCAGGCGAGGTTGAGCTTGGCGGTGTTCTCGTTGGCGCGGTCGATGGCCACGGTGCCTTCGAGCTGCTTGACCAACGCGGCCTGGGTGTCCACGTCCTGGCGGGCGATGGAGTCCTGGCCCAGCAGGGTCTGGTAGCGCTGCAGCGTGACGCGCGCCGCCGCGAGCTGCGCCTCGTCGCGCTGCCGCGCGCCGGTGGCCTGGCCAAGCGCGTTCTGGAACGGCTGCGGGTCGATGGTGGCGAGCACGTCGCCCTTCCTGACCATCTGCCCTTCCTGGAAGAGCACCGCCGTGAGCACGCCCGACACCTGCGGCTGGACGATCACGTTGGCCAGCGGCGTGACGGTGCCCAGTGCCTCGAGCTGCACCGGGATGTCAGCCTGCCTGGCGGTGGCGATGCCGACCGTGCTGGAGGCCGGGCCGCCGCCGCCCCGCCCGCCGGGGCCTCCCGGGCCGCCGGGCCCGCCCTGCCGGCCGGCGCCGGGGCCAGCACCGGGGCCGGCGACGGGCATCTTCGAGCGCTGGACCAGATACCAGGCGCCGCCGCCCAGCACCGCCAGCAGCAACAGTGCCAGCAGGCTGCCCATCCAGCGGCGTCTGCGTACCGTCGGATGCGTGGGAGACACGGTGGAAGGCAGAGGCTCGGTTGGTTTTTCTTGTTCCATGGACGGTGCGTGCGAAAGGTGCAGAGGTGCGGACCAGCGTAGTACAGCGCGGATGGTAGTCCCGCTCTTTGCTGGGCCGTAAAGCGACGGTAAAGCTGACCGCCGCCCCCTGCAATTCACGCTGCCGGGCTGCAATTCGCGCCGCGTGCGTGCATTCCGTCGCACGGCGATGGCGGGGCCGGGCGGGCGTCGGCACAGTCCACCCCATCGATTCCCTCCCCGCAGTTTTTCAAGTTTTCCTTCACCTTCCACGGAGTGCCGCCATGCTGATGCAAATCATCCTTCACACGCCCAAGTGGGTGTTCGCCGTCTTCTTCCTGCTGCTGTGGCTCGGCGCCCGGCAGCTGCTGGCCAACCAGGTGAGCCTGTCCCGCGTGACGCTGATGCCCGTCGCCATGGGCGGCCTGTCGGTCTACGGCGTGGTCTCGGTCTTCGGAGACTCCTTCGGCGCCCTGCTGGGCTGGGCCGCCGCCGCGGCCGTGATGGCGGCCCTCGTGCTGCAGCGCCCGCTGCCCGCCGCCACCAGCTACGACGCGGCCACGCGCCAGTTCCAGGTGGCCGGCAGCCCGGTGCCGCTGATGCTCATGATGGGCATCTTCCTGACCAAGTACGTGGTCGGCGCCACCCTGGCCATGCACCCCGAGCTGCGCCACGACGCCACCCTCGCCCTCGTGGTGCCCGTGCTGTACGGCGCGTTCACCGGTGTCTTCGCGGCCCGCGCCGTGCGCCTGTGGAAGCTGGCCATCCGTACTGACGCCATGGCCGCGGCCGCCCGCGCCGCCTAAGATTCCAGAGCCACGACTTCCAGAAGAAGACACACCACCATGAACGCGCTCTTGCTGATCCTCAAGATCTCCGTCACGGTGGTGCTCGTCGCCTCCATCGCCGAGGCGCTGGCGCTGTCGTGGCGCAACGGCTGGCGCAGCTACGACTGGAAGGCAGCCGGCGTCTCGGTCTTCGACTTCCTGGTGCGCGAATACCCCCTGCGCTGGCTGCTGCCGCTGGCCTTCTGGACCGGGGCGATGGACTGGTTCTACGCCCACCGCCTCTTCACCCTGCCGATGGACCACTGGAGCGGCTGGGTCGCCTGCTTCATCGGCCAGGAGTTCTGCTACTACTGGTATCACCGCGCGGCGCACCGGGTGCGCTGGTTCTGGTGCACCCACGCCATCCACCACTCGCCGAACCAGTTGAACCTGTCGGCCGCCTACCGCTTCGGCTGGACCGGCCGCCTCACCGGCACCCTGGCCTTCTTCATGCTGGCGCCGCTGCTGGGCATGCCGCCCCGGGTGATCCTGCTGATGCTCACGCTGAACCTGCTTTACCAGTTCTGGATCCACGCGACCTGGATTCCGCGCCTCGGCCCGCTGGAATGGGTGCTGAACACCCCCTCGGCCCACCGCGTGCATCACGCCTCGAACCTGGAATACCTGGACGGCAACTACGGCGGCGTGCTCATCGTGTTCGACCGCCTGTTCGGCACCTACATCCCCGAGCGCGCCGACGTGCCCTGCCGCTACGGGCTGGTCAACCCGGTCACCACGCACAACATCCTGGAGATCGAGTTCGGCCAGTGGCGCGCGCTCTTTCGCGACCTCGCCTCGGCCCGCTCGGTGCGCGCCTTCGTCGGCTACCTCGTGAAGCCGCCGGGCTGGAAGCCCGACGGCCCCGGCGACACGACCGAGGAGCTGCGCCAGCGCGCGGCCCTGCAGGCGGCGCCGCAGCACGCTGCAGCCACCGATTTCATTCCTGTCCAATACAAGGAGCTGTCATGACTTCCTACGCATCTTCCGATTCCTCCCGCTCCGACATCGAGCGCCTCGCTCGCCGCCGCGCCGGCGCCAAGATGGGCTGGTACATCCACGCCCTGGTCTACGTGCTGGTCAACCTGGGCCTGGTCGCCATCTCGGCCGCCAACGGCCGCAGCTGGGCGATGTACCCGCTCATGGGCTGGGGGCTGGGGCTGCTGATCCACGGCGCGGTGATCTGGCTCATCGCGCCCGGCGGCGGCTTCTACGACAGGCTGGTCGAACGCGAGCGCCGCGCGCTGGGCTCGCGGGATCGCGGATGAGCCTGGTCCAGCCCGCGGCCGACGCCTCCGGCAAATTCAGGATCGAGAACCTGAAGTCCATGCTGCGGCATGGGCTGATCACCGTCGTCTTCTGCTGCCTGATCGCCACGGCGCTGACCATCACCGGCGGCGACAACTGGGTCGCCCACATGGTGTACTCGCTGTCGATCGGCATCGTGACGTGGCTGTTCATCGACCTCGGCCGGCTCTTCATCAGCGGGCACCGCGAGTCTCTGTGGCCCGAGTGGCCGTGGGGCATGCTGCTGGTGGCGGGGGGCGTGATCGTCGGCTTCTTCGTCGGCAACCTCGCCGGCGACGCCTGGATCGGCGCGCCGGCATTCGACTTCCTCGACCTCAAGGGCCACAAGCTGGCCACCGGCATCACGATCACCATCATCGCGGCGATCGGCATGAGCTTCTTCTTCTACAGCCTCGGCAAGAGCAAGCACATGCAGAGCCAGATCGAACTGGCCCAGCGCAATGCCACCGAGGCCCGGCTGAAGCTGCTCGAGACGCAGCTGGAGCCGCACATGCTGTTCAACACGCTGGCCAACCTGCGGGTGCTGATCACCGTCGATCCGCCGCGCGCCGTGGCCATGCTCGACCGGCTCAACAGCTACCTGCGCATGACGCTCAGCGGCTCGCGCGCGCTCTCGCATCCGCTGTCGGCCGAATTCGAGCGGCTGGGCGACTACCTGGAGCTGATGTCGGTGCGCATGGGCGACCGGCTGCGCTACACGCTCGAGCTGCCGCCCGACCTGCGCGACGCGCCGGTGCCGCCGCTGCTGCTGCAGCCGCTGGTGGAGAACAGCATCCGCCACGGGCTGGAGCCGAAGGTGGAAGGCGGCGAGATCGTCGTGCGTGCGCGTACGGAAGCCGGCCAGCTGGTGATCGAGGTGAACGACACCGGTGTGGGCCTCGGCGCGGCGCCGCCCTCGGAAGGCAGCGGCTTCGGGCTGGAGCAAGTGCGCGAGCGGCTCGCCACCGTCTATGGCGCGCACGGCCGCATGAACATCGGGCCCTCGCCTTCCGGCGGCACCAGCACCACGCTGAGCTTCCCGGCGCCCGCCTGAATGCGCCCCCACACGACAACAACAAGATGACCAACCCTACCGCCCTCATCGCAGAAGACGAGCCCCTGCTCGCGCAGGCCCTCAAGGCCGAACTGGCCGCCGCCTGGCCCGAACTGCAGATCGTCGCCACCGCGGGCGACGGCCGCAGCGCCGTGCGCGAGGCGCTGCGGCTGCTGCCGCAGGTTCTTTTCTTCGACATCCGCATGCCCGGCCTCGACGGCCTCGGCGCCGCAGCCGAACTGGCCGACTGCTGGCCCGCCGACGAGGCCCCCATGCCCCAGCTGGTGTTCGTGACGGCCTACGACGAGTACGCCGCCCGCGCCTTCGAGGCCCAGGCCATCGACTACGTGCTCAAGCCGGTGCAGCCCGACCGACTGCGCAAGACCGTTGGCCGCCTGCAACAGGCGCTGGCCGCGCGGCAGCCGGCGCCGACGCCCGCGCTGGCGGATGCGGCGCTCGAGCAGACGCTCGCCCAGTGGCGCCAGGTGCTGGGCGCGGCAGGAGCCGGAGCGGCCTCGGCCGCGCCCGCTCCGCTGCGCATGATCGCCGCGAGCGACGCCGGCGGCAGCACCGTGCGCATGGTGCCGATCGACGAAGTGCTGTATTTCGAGGCGGCCGACAAATACCTGCGCGTGCTGACCGCCACGCACGAATACCTGATCCGCACGCCGCTGAAGCAGCTGCTGCCCCAGCTCGACGCCGACACCTTCTGGCAGGTGCACCGGGCGGTGGTGGTGCGCAGTTCGGCCATCGAATCGGTGCACCGCGACGAGGCCGGCAAGCTGCACCTGATGCTGCGCGGGCGGGCCGAGAAGATCCCGGTCAGCCGCCTGTACGCCCATCTTTTTCGCGCAATGTGAAATCGGGCGGGCGAGCGCCCAAAGAAAAAGCCGGCCCTTTCGGGGCCGGCTTTTTTCATTCAGTCACGATTGCCGTGGCGTTTTAACGCCAGTGGCCATGTCCGCGGTAGTAGCCACGACCGTAGTAACGCGGGCCGTAATAAGCCGGCGGGCCGTAGTAGACCGGGGCCGGACGGTAATAGACCGGCGGCGGGCGGTAGTAAACCGGCGGCGGCGGCGCGTAGTAGACGGGGGCCGGCGGCACGTAGACCGGTGCCGGGTAGTAGGCCGGGCCGCCAACGCCCACTGCAACGCCTGGAACGCCGACGCCGATCGACCAGCTCACGTCGCTGCGGGCGCTGGCCGAAGTGGCGGCAAACAATGCACCGGCTGCCACGGCGCCGGCGGCAGCCCACTTGAAAAAGGTTGAACGTGTGAAGCTCATGATCCTGCACTCCTTGTTTGGTCGGGCTGCGTTCGGGTATGAACCGCCCATGTGGTGTATTGAACGCGGCAAATGCAAAGAGGGTGCACTCGGCATTGTGAAGAAAGTTGCCAAAGGTAACCCACGAGGGGTGCACCCTAAAATGCCACGATGACCTCCCCGACCGACAAAAACGGTACCAAAACGACCGCCGCTCCGAGCAATTTCCTGCGCCACGTGATCGAGAACGACCTCGCACAGGGTGCCTATTCTGGCCGCAAGTGGGGCGGATCGCCCGGCAACGCCGCCCATCACGCGCAGGGCATGGCCGATCCGGCCAAGGTGCGCATGCGCTTTCCGCCCGAGCCCAACGGCTACCTGCACATCGGCCACGCCAAGAGCATCTGGCTCAACTTCGAGCTGGCCAAGGAATACGGCGGCGTCAGCCACCTGCGCTTCGACGACACCAACCCCGAGAAGGAAGACCAGGAATACGTCGACTCCATCCGCGACGCGGTGAAGTGGCTCGGCTACGAGACCTACCTGGCCGACCGCCCCAGCGCCCCCGGCACGCTGCAGCCGCACGAATACTTCGCGAGCGACTACTTCGACTTCATGTACGAGGCCGCCGAATACCTCATCGGCGCCGGCCTGGCCTACGTCGACGAGCAGACCGCGGAGGAAGTGCGCGCGAACCGCGGCGACTTCAACACGCCCGGCACCGACAGCCCCTTCCGCACCCGCACGCCCGAGGAGAACCTCGCGCGCTTCCGCGCCATGCGCGACGGCCAGGTGGCCGACGGCGCCGCCATCCTGCGCGCGAAGATCGACATGGCCAGCACCAACATCAACATGCGCGACCCCGCGCTGTACCGCGTGCGCCGGGCCCATCACCACAACACGGGCGACAAGTGGTGCATCTACCCGATGTACACCTACGCGCACCCCATCGAGGATGCGCTGGAGCAGATCACCCACAGCATCTGCACACTGGAGTTCGAAGACCAGCGCCCCTTCTACGACTGGCTGCTCGACCGCCTCGCCGAAGGCGGCCTCGTCGCCAGCCCGCACCCGCGCCAGTACGAATTCGCGCGCCTCAACGTGACCCACGTGCTCACCAGCAAGCGCAAGCTGCGCCAGCTGGTCGAAGAAAAGTACGTCGACGGCTGGGACGACCCCCGCATGCCCACCATCGCCGGCCTGCGCCGCCGCGGCTACACGCCCGAGGCGCTGCGCCTGTTCTGCGAGCGCAGCGGCACCACCAAGTCGGGCGGCTGGATCGACTACGCCAGCCTCGAGGCCGCGCTGCGCGACACCCTCGACCCCGTCGCCCCGCGCGCCATGGCCGTGCTCGACCCGGTCAAGCTGGTCATCACCAACTGGGGCGAGCTGATGGGTAGCGACGACGCGCTCGACTCGTGCTCGGCCCCGGTGCACCCGCACCACCCCGAGATGGGCCACCGCGAGTTCAAGCTGGGCCGCGAAGTCTGGATCGAGCGCACCGACTATGAAGAAGTGCAGCCCAAGGGCTTCTTCCGCCTGTTCCCCGGCAACAAGGTGCGGCTGAAGTACGGCCACGTCATCGAGTGCATCGGCGGCACCAAGGACGCCGACGGCAAGCTGGTCGAAGTGCAGGCGAAGCTGGTGCCCGACACCAAGAGCGGCACGCCCGGCGCCGACGCGATCAAGGTGAAGGGCAACATCACTTGGGTGGCCGCCGCCGACGCGGTGCAGGCCGAAGTGCGGCTCTACGAGCGCCTGTTCGCCGAAGCCCATCCGGGCAGCGGCGAACTGCTGGAAGAGCTGAACAGGCAGAGCCTGGAAGTGTGCTCGGCCTTCGTCGAGCCTTCGCTGGCCAAGGCGGAGCCCGGCGTCGGCATCCAGTTCGAGCGGCACGGCTACTTCGTGCTCGACGCGAAGGCCAGCGCCACTGTCGGCAAGCCGGTGTTCAACCGCGCGGCCGGGATGCGGGACAGCTGGGGCAAATGAAGAAACCCAAATGTTCCGATGACTACCGAGCTCGGTCAACTAACACTCTTCAGGAATGAAATGGCTATTAAAAAAACGCCTCTACACGTCACCACCGAAAAGACACTAGAAAAAAACAAAAGGACCGGGGCCCGGTCAATATGTTTTTTTAACAACAAAGGTGGCGTGGGAAAAACAACTTTGGTCGCCAACCTGGCTGCTCAGTTAGCCCTAAATTTACATCAGAAAATTCTGGTAATCGATGTAGATCCGCAATGCAATCTCACACAATATTTGCTCGACGACTCAGAGTTTGCATCCACTTATGGCGTCGACCTTCCCGCAAAGACCATATTTGACGTCATCCAGCCTCTTTCCATGGGAAAAGGCTACTCCAACAAATTGCCAGTTCGAAAAATCAATCAATTCGGAGTTGACTTAATTGCTGGAGACCCTCGCTTAGCATTAAAAGAAGATTGGCTTGCCCAAGATTGGAGAGATGCAAAAGCAGGCGGAACTCGAGGGCTTCGAACCACCTTTATTTTTTCCGAATTAATCTCTCGAGTCTCGAAAAACTATGACTTCATATTCTTCGATATGGGGCCTTCACTCGGGGCAATCAATCGATCAGTTCTTTTATCTGCGGATCATTTCATCGTTCCAATGTCAATTGACATTTTCTCCATGTGGGCGATCAAAAACATTGGCCAAGCACTTAAAGTTTGGCAAAAAGAATTGTCCAACGGACTAAATTTAGCAGAAGACCCCAACGAGATAAACGAATGGAATAAGCGCGCACAGTTATCCTTTTTAGGATATGTAACCCAGCAGCACAAGGAGAAAGCCGAAAACGGAAATCCTCGAGTTGTGGAAGCATATAACGCCATCAAGCAGCAGCTTCCTGCGGCGATCAAGGATCACTTAGGCACATTATTTCCCAAAGGAGAGTTCAACCCTCATCTCGGAGATATCAAGCATTTAGCAAGTCTGGCACCTAAATCCCAAACTCTTCACATGCCAATGATTACAGTGAACGCAAAGGGAAGTTATACGACTACGCGAGCTCAAGCGCGAGCGATTTACGATGCTCTTTCCGCAAGATTTGCACAAAATCTCAAATAATCTGCATCGAGATGACTAAATCACAGACATTTAATGCCGATCTAGTCGCAGACATCGCTCGCCGGAGAGTTGTAGTTTTTATTGGGGCCGGAGCATCAAAATGGGCAAAACCATACAGCGGGAGCAGCTTTAAGGATTGGGCTTCTTTTCTTCAAGACGCGGCAAAAAATGCTCCCCTGAAAATTCAAAAACTTGTAAAAGAACGTTTAAAGTCAAAAGACTACCTAATCGCCAGCGAATTACTAAAATCAAACTTGGCAGATCAATGGTCTTCAATTCTTACCGCAGAATTTCAACAAGCTGCAGACGTCTCCAGGCTTCACAGGGCCATCATCTCCCTTGGCCAAAGAATTGTTGTAACAACAAACTTCGACAAATTAATTGAAAATGCATGGAATGAATCCAACGCATCGCGCTACCCTCGTGTAATTTCAAAAATTGACCAACAAGCATTCAAATTATTCAGAGACGAAGAATCTTATTTAATAAAAATTCACGGCTCCATTGACGAACCCGAGAACATTGTATTCGACAAAACAAGTTTTCAGCGCGCAGCATTTTCCAATCAATTCTACCAAGATCTAATCAGCACTTTACTGCTAACCCATACCTTTTTGTTTATTGGGTTTTCAATGGATGACCCGGCGGTTTCATTGCTGGTTGAGTCGCACGCATACCGTTTTTCCGACACGCGTCCACATTACGCGTTTATGGCTGGGAAAAATCAACTAGAGATTGACAATCTCTCAAAATCCATAAGAAGATTATTCATTCTTCGCTATCCCGATGCCAATCATCATTCCGCGTTGGCGGATCAAATCGAACTGCTAGCAATGCAAGGTGCCCAAAGGCGCAAGGAACTAGCCATTTCGATCTGACTTAGGACGCGTTCACCTACATTACTCCCTAGTTGGCCTGCTTGTAGACCACGCCGATCACCGCGCTGTTCTCGTCGGTGGTGCACACCGCCGAGCGTCCCTGCGGCCCGACCTTCAGGTTCACCGTGTAGACGCCGTCGCGCGGCGTCGTGCCCTTGTCGGCGACGATGCTGGCCGGCGGCACCTTCAGTTCGCGCGCCGCCGCTGCCACGCAGTTCTTCACGCTGGCCTCGGGCGCGCCGCCCACCCGGATGCCCGGGCTGTTGCATGCCGCCAGCAAAAGGCCGGCCACGGCCACCGTGCACGCGAGTTGGATGGAGCTTCGCATCGTCGTCATACCGGATTCCCCTGTGTCATGAACCAGTCGATTGGAGCCGCCGCGGCCGCCGGAGGTTGCAGGACAGACCCGGGCTATCCTGTCGGCACATGAATCGTCCGAGCCCTCCGCCCTCTCGTTCTTCGCCCTCCGCTTCCTCCCCCCGGCTGATCCGCTTCAACAAGCCTTATGGCGTGCTCAGCCAGTTCACGCCCGAGGGCCGCTGGCGCGGCCTGAAGGAGTTCATCGACATTCCGGGCGTCTATGTCGCCGGACGGCTCGACGCCGACAGCGAGGGGCTCCTGCTACTCACGGACGATGGCAAGCTGCAGGCGCGCATCGCCGATCCGCGCTTCAAGATGGAGAAGATCTACTGGGTGCAGGTAGAAGGCGAGCCGACCGAGGCGGCGCTCGCCTCGCTGCGCAACGGCGTGCAGCTCAACGACGGCCCCACGCGCCCGGCCAGGGCGCGGCTGCTCGCCCCACCGTCCGAGGTGTGGGAGCGACAGCCGCCCATCCGCGAGCGCAAGAGCATCCCCACCGCCTGGATCGAACTCGCCATCCGCGAAGGCCGCAACCGGCAGGTGCGGCGCATGACAGCCGCCGTGGGGCTGCCGACGCTGCGGCTCATCCGCGCCTCGATCGGGCCCCACACGCTCGAGGGCCTCGCGCCCGGAACCTGGAGCGAATAGCTCCCTCCATCCAACTCATTCCGTCCTCTTCACATGAAGCAAACGCCCTCTTCTTCCTTCGACCCTCTCGTACTCAACCGCCGCGGCGCCGTGCTCGGCACCATCGGCCTGCTCGCCGCGATGCACACCGGCGCCGCGACCAAGCCGACGGCAACAAAGAAGCAGCCCGCGGCAACGCCCGGTGTATGGCCCCGCGCATCGCAAGTGCCCGGTGGCGTGGCCCGCCTGTCGCTGGGCCCGTCGGCCAGGCGGCCGCAGGCCTTTGCGGGTGACATCCCCTTGCTGGTGATGGGCGACGCCATCGAATGGACCGCGCTGGCCGGCATTCCCCTCGCCGCCGAACCCGGCGAAGCCAGCATCACGGTGCGCGCCGAAGGCAAGCCCGAGCGCCAGATCGCCTACACCATCGCCCCGAAGCAATACCGCGAACAGCGCCTCACGGTGGCGCCGCGCACCGTCGACCTGTCGCCTGAAGACGAGGCGCGCTATGTCAAGGAACGCGACCACCTCACCGGCGTGATGGCCACCCTCACCGACATGCGCCCCGACACCGTGCTGCAGATGCGCGTGCCCGTTCCCGGCCGCCGCTCCAGCTCCTTCGGCCTGCGCCGCGTGTTCAACGGCCAGTCGCGCAATCCGCACAGCGGCATGGACATCGCGGCAGGCACCGGCAAGCCGGTACTCGCGCCGCTGCCCGGCAAGGTGATCGACACGGGCGACTATTTCTTCAACGGCGGCACCGTCTGGCTCGACCACGGCGGCGGCCTGCTGACCATGTACTGCCACCTGAGCCGCATCGACGTGAAGGTCGGAGACGTGATGAAGACCGGCGAGCAGCTCGCCGCCGTGGGCGCGACCGGACGGGTGACGGGGCCGCACCTGCACTGGTCGGTGATGCTGAACCGGGCGATGGTGGACCCGGCGTTGTTCATTCCGGCCTGAGATCCAACGAGGAGCCACATTACACTCGGCCTCATGCGCCCCTCTGAAGCTCTGCTCCAGCATCGCGATCGCATCCGGGAGATCGCGCTGAGTCACCACGTCAGCAGCGTGCGAGTGTTCGGTTCCGCTTTGCGCGGCGAAGACGGGCCCGACAGCGATCTCGATCTGCTGGTGGAGCCCACGGCGCAAACCACACTGATGGACATAGGAGCCATCAGGTACGAACTGAAGAACCTTCTGGGCATGGAAGTAGACGTGCTCACGCCCAACGGCCTGCCTCTCAAGTTTCGCGATCAGGTGCTGCGCGAGGCTGTACCGGTATGAGTCGACGAGATCCGCAACGTGTGGCGGATTACTTGGGTCATATCCTGCAAGCGATCGACAGTATTCACGACTACACGAGCGGCGCTACCGCCGACAGTTATCTCGTCGACCGGAAAACACAGGATGCAGTGGTACGCAACCTGGAAGTGATCGGGGAAGCCAGCAACAACATCGTGAAGCACCACGCGGAATTCGCCGCTGCCCACCCCGCCGTTCCCTGGCGTTTTGCCTACGAGATGCGCAACGCGCTTTCCCACGGCTACTTCACCATCGACCACACCATCGTCTGGCAAACCATCCAGCACGATTTGCCATCGCTTCGCGAGCAGATTGCGGAGCTGTTGAAATCCTGAGCCTTGCCGCTCCATGAGCCGAGACGTCTGAAGACGTCGCTGCGCCACGCAATCAACGCCCGCACCAGCGGTTCATTGCGGGCGCGGCGGTCGTTTCTGCCGACCAGCCTCAGATCGGCTTGGTCAGGTAGACCGCCTCGCGCCCCACGATCGCGCGCTGGGCCGGCATGAAGATCGTGCAGTCGTCGCACAGCGCGCGAATCTCTTCGTCGCCGTTGGTCGCGATCAGTTCGCCCTTGGCGAAGGTCTCGAAGCCAATCAGCGGGCGCACGAAGGCGAAGTCGGGCGACTTGATGACGAACGTCTGCAGCAGCTGGAAGCGCCGCTGCGGCTCGGCCGGCGGCGTGGCCGGGTCCTTGTCGACGAGGCCGAAGTAGGCGAGGAAGTCGTAGGTGACGGCGGTGGCCAGGTCGGAGGCCGAGCGCAGGAAGTGCTGGCCGCACTCGACCACCATCGCCACGCCCTTGCCGTCCGGGCCGCCGTGGCTGCCGTACTGGATGAGCGGCGTGCCCGAGCCCAGGCCGTCGGGCATCACGAGGTGCACCGAGGGGCGGCCGATGGCCAGCGCGACCTTGGCGTTGCGCTCGAAGCCCGGGTACACCCAGAAAGGCACGACGGGCTGGCTGGTCGAGTGGATGTCGAGGATGTGGTCGGCCGCCTCGACCACCGGGCGCAGGACGCGCGCGCGGCTCAGCTCGGGGCTGTCTTCGGTGCCGTCCAGCCATTCCGGCGACCAGATGCGATTCAGGTTGTGCACCAGCTGCCGGCTGTCGAAGGGCAGCGCCTCGTTGAACGACTCGTAGGCGGCCACGTTGGCGAAGCTCACGGTGAGCGTGCCGATCTTCGGGCGCACGTTGTTGTCGAGCAGGTGCGTGGCCGCCGTCATGCCGCAGATCTCGTTGCCGTGCGTGAGCGCGTTGATCAGCACGTGCGGGCCGGGCTTGCCGGACTCGAAGCGGTGCACGTAGTCGACGCCCACGTTGCCCTTGCGGTAGGCGGAGAGATCGCGGGGAAGGACTTCGAGGGCGGGGGGAGCTTGGGTCATGGGGCGAATGGTTGAAGCGAAGCGACCGGCAAGTTTGCTACAGGGCGCGCGTTCGCGCCCGCCCGCGCGGCAACACCGGCGCGCGACGCTCAACCTTCACCCCGGGTCGACTACCGGATCTGCTGGTAGTCCACCGGCACCCAGACGTAGCCTTTGCCCTCGGCGCGCACGTGGCCCAGCCCCGGGAACGGCAGGTGCGCGCTGCCCACCAGGTAGCGGCCCTTGGCCGCATCGGCGTACGCCTTCTTGCGCTCCACGGCGGCGGGCTTCGAGTCGACGTCGAAGGAAATGGTGATCTGCGGCTGCGCGAACTGCACCGCGGCCACGTGCATCAGGTCGCCCCACAGCACCAGCTTCTGGCCCTTGGACTCGACCACGTAGATGTTGTGGCCGGGCGTGTGGCCGTGGGCCGGCACGGCCCTGATGCCGGGTGCCAGCTCGGTGCCGCCCTTCATGCCCTTGAACTTGCCGGCTTCCACGTACGGGTTCAGCGAGGCCATCGCGCCCTGGAAGAAGCCCTTCATCTCGGCCGAGGCCTTCTCCAGGTTGGCCTTGTTCAGCCAGAAGTCGGCGTCTTCCTGTCCGGCGTGGATGGTGGCGTTGGGAAAGACCAGCTTGCCGTCCTGCACCAGGCCGCCGACGTGGTCGCCGTGCATGTGGGTGATGAGCACGTCGTCGACCTGGTCGGGCTGGTAGCCCGCGGCCTTGAGGTTGGCCTGCAGGTTGCCTAGCGTGGGGCCGAAGAGGCCGCCGGCGCCGGTGTCGACCAGCACCAGCTTGCTGCCGGTGTTGATGAGGTAGCCGTTCACCGAGGTGGGCACGGCGTCCTTCTCGAAGCCCCGGTCGAGCAGCTTGCCGACCTGTTCCTGGGTGGTGTTGGTGAGCAGCTTCTTGGGCTCGAGGTCGAGGGTGCCGTCGAAGAGCGCCGTCACCTCGAAGTCGCCGAGCATCATGCGGTAGAAGCCCGGCGCCTGGGTCTTGACCTGCGGCGCGCCGGCCAGCGCCGTGGAAGAAAACGAAAGCATCAGCAGGCTGCCGGCCAGCGCGGCGATGCCTTTGCGCAGCCAGCGAGCGGGTGTTGTTGTCATGGTTCGGCTCCTCGGTGGTTTGAAGGGGCGCCGAGAATAGCCGAGGCAGGCCGGCCCTGCAGGGCGCCAGCCTACCAGTTGACCTCGCGCTCCGGCGTGGCCGAGATATGGTGGATCGACAGGTCGGCGCCGTCGTATTCCTCTTCCTGCGACAGCCGCAGCCCCGCCACAGCCTTCAGCGCGCCGTACACCGCCGCACCGGCCAGCGCGGCCCAGGCCACGCCCATGACGGTGCCGATGAGCTGCGCCCACACGTTCACGCCGCCGATGCCGCCCAGCGCCTGCGTGCCGAAGATGCCGGCCGCGATGCCGCCCCAGGTGCCGCACAGGCCATGCAGCGGCCACACGCCGAGCACGTCGTCGATCTTCCATTTGTTCTGCGTGAGGGTGAACAGCTTGACGAAGATGCCGCCCGCCACGCCGCCCACCACCAGCGCACCCAGCGGGTGCATCAGGTCGGAGCCGGCGCACACCGCCACGAGGCCGGCGAGCGGGCCGTTGTAGACGAAGCCCGGGTCGTTCTTGCCCATGGCCAGCGCCACCAGCGTGCCGCCCACCATCGCCATCAGCGAGTTGACGGCCACCAGGCCCGAGATCTTGTCGATGCTCTGCGCGCTCATCACGTTGAAGCCGAACCAGCCCACGCACAGCACCCAGGCGCCGAGGGCCAGGAAGGGAATGTTCGACGGCGGATGCGCGCTCAGCGAGCCGTCGCCCCGGTAGCGGTTGCGCCGCGCGCCCAGCAGCAGCACCGCCGGCAGCGCCAGCCAGCCGCCCACCGCGTGCACCACCACCGAGCCCGCGAAGTCATGGAACTCGTGGCCGGTGAGCGAGGCGATCCAGTCCTGGATGCCGAAGTGCTTGTTCCAGGCGATGCCCTCGAAGAGCGGATAGACGAAGCCGACGATCACCGCCGTGGCGATCAGCTGCGGCCAGAACTTGGCGCGCTCGGCGATGCCGCCCGAGATGATGGCCGGAATGGCCGCGGCGAAGGTCAGCAGGAAGAAGAACTTCACCAGCTCGTAGCCGCTCTTTGCCGACAGTTCGGTGGCACTCACGAAGAAATGCGTGCCGTAGGCCACTCCGTAGCCCACCAGGAAATACACGATGGTCGAGACCGAGAAGTCGACCAGGATCTTCACCAGCGCATTGACCTGATTCTTCTTGCGCACGGTGCCCAGTTCGAGAAAGGCAAAGCCGGCGTGCATGGCCAGGACCATGATGGCGCCGAGAAGGATGAACAGCGCATCTGCGCCCTGTTTGAGTGCGTCCATTGGAGCTTCTTGCGGATTTTTGGTTTGAATTGGTGCGCCGCACCCGAATCAACCAGCGCGGCCGGCCAATGAAGCAAAAATGGTGCCCGAAGGCTCTCTCATGGTGCGAAATGAACCAATAACGGGCCGGTCACGGCCCGCCGCGCACCGGATCAGGCCGCGCCGATGCCCGTGCGCAGGGCGTCCCGGTAGCGGCGGCTGCAGGGCACGGTGGTGCCGTCGTGCATGTGCAGCCGGGCGTCGCCGCCGTCCAGCGGCTCGATTTCCCTGATGCGCCCCAGGTTCACCGCATGGCTGCGGTGCACGCGCGCGAAGAGCGCGGGGTCGAGCTGGGTCAGGAAATCGGTCAGCGTGGAGCGCAGCAGGTAGTCGTGGCCGTTGACGTGCAGGCCGACGTAGTTGCCCTCGGCCTGGAGCCAGTCGATGTCGGTGGCGGCAATGAGGAACTCGCGGCGCAGCTTGCGCACCAGGAAGCGCTCGGGGCGCGCGGGCGGCGATGGTGGCGACGGCGGGGGCTGGGGTGTTTCCGGCATCGAGGGTTCGAAACCCTCCGGTTCCGCCACTGCGGGCGCCGGAGCCGGAGGCGGCATCGCGGCCCCCTCCTCCGGCGCATCCAGCACCCGAGCCTCCCCCTGCAACCGAAGCAGGAACAGCCGGTAGGCCCAGATGCCGAAGACGATGCTCACGTACACCCGCACGTCCTTCAGGTACTCGTAGCCCCACTGCCCGACCCAGCTCCAGAAGTCGTAGCGCTCGCCGGCCATGGCGTAGACCAGCGAGCGCAGCCCGAACATGCCCGCGACGTGGACCACGCTGAACACCACGCTCGCCGCCGCATGCCACGCCAGAAAGCGCAGCGGGCGGGTGCGCACCAATGGCGACAGCCGGCGCTCCACCGCGAACAGCGCCGGCACCAGGAGCAGCAGCACCAGGTGGCTGGACACCTCCCAGGTCGCGACCTCCCAGTTGGGCCGCGGCACGGCGCGCGTGCGCACATCCATGATCGCCACCATCGTGCTGAACGCGGCCTGCAGGCTCATCAGCACGATCCAGAACGCCACCTCCAGCGGGCGGCGGATCGGTGCGTAGCGCTCGTAGAGATTCTTGCGGGGGTCTCCCATGCGGGGAATTCTCGCGAAAACAGGCCCCGGGGCCGGTTTTTTCGCCCCGGATTTCGTCCCCGCCGGCCACCGCTCGTCACAAAGCCGGGACGATCCGTCCCCTGGCCGCGCCGCGCGGGGGCGACCGGGCCGAGCATGGCGACCTTCCCGCTTCGAGGAACCGTTCATGACCGCCGCCCACATCCCGCCCGACCACCGCCGCCACGACATCGACGCCCTGCGCGCGCTGGCCTTCCTCTTCGTCATCCTCTATCACGTGGGCATGTACTACGTGGCCGACTGGCCCTGGCACCTCAAGAGCCCGCACGCGGCCGAGTGGCTGCAATGGCCGATGCGCGTCCTGAACCTGTGGCGCATGGACCTGGTCTTTTTGATCTCGGGCGTGTCGCTCGGCTTCCTGAGCCGGGGCCAGGGCACATGGGGACTGCTGCGCAGCCGGGGCCTGCGGCTGATGCTGCCGCTGGCCTTCGGCATGGCGGTAGTCGTGCCCTACCAAGCCTACGCGCAAGGCGTGGCCAACGGGCTGGTCGCACCGGGCTTCGGCGCCTTCCTGCTGCGCTACCTGTCGATGGCCCAGCCGTGGCCGAAGCAGGCCTTCGACGGCGCGGAGTTCGGCATCACCTGGAACCACCTCTGGTACCTGCCCTACCTTTTCATCTACACCGCGCTGGTAGCGCTGACGCTGCCGCTGTGGAATTCGGCCACCGGCCAGTGGGTGCGGCGCGCCTTCAACGGCCTGCGCGGCTGGAGGCTGCTGCTGTTGCCGGTGGTGCCGCTGCTGGTGTTCACGATGCTGCTGGCCTCGCACTTCCCGGCCACGCACAACCTGGTGCGCGACTTCCACCTGCACAGCCTCTACTTCACGATGTTCCTCTACGGCTACTGGATGGGCGTGGACACCGGCGTGTGGAAGGAGCTGGAGCGGCTGCGCCGCGTGTCGCTCGCGCTGGCGGTCGCCGTCATCGCCACCTTCATCGCGTTGCGCGCAGGCGTGAAGGCTCCCCCCTCGGGCCTGCTGATGGACACCCTGCGCATGCTCTACCTGTGGCTGGCCGTCGCGACCATCCTCGGTCACGGCCATCGCTACCTGAACCGCCCGTGGCCCTGGCTGCGCTGGGCCAACGAGTCGGTGTACCCGTGGTACGTGCTGCACCAGACGCTGATCATCGCCGGCGTGAGCCTGCTGGCGCCGCTCGCGCTCGGCCCGGTGATCGAGCCCGCGCTGCTGGTGACGCTGACGCTGCTCGGCTGCTGGCTGCTGACGGACGGGCTGATCCGCCGCACCAACCTGCTGCGTCCGCTCTTCGGACTGAAGCTCAGGCGGCGGCCGCTGGCTTCTTCGGCGCCGAAGCAGGCTCTTCGACCGGAACCAGGATTGCGTTCCCCGTCGCCACGAGCTTGAGCGCATCGGCGCCCTCGCTGTCGCCCTGCGCATAGAGCTCGGCCACCGCGAACACCTGCTTGCGCCCGGCCTTCACGACCCGCCCGCGCGCCACGAATGCGTGGCCGATGGCGGGCGAGATGCAGTTCACCGAAAAGTGCGATGCCAGCACGCGGCCCGCCACGGTGGCGGCCGCGTAGCCGCTCACGGTGTCGAGCATCGCGCCGATCATTCCGGCGTGCAGGAAGCCGGCGTACTGGCCCATGTCCTCCTCGCGCCAGTTCATGCGCAGTTCGGCTTCGCCGTTGGCGGCGCTGGTGACTTCGAAGCCGGCCCAGCGGTTGAAGGCGGCGGTCTTGTTGATGGCCTGGATGGTGTCGAGCATGGCTGTGTGTCCTTGTCCTGGGTTGGTGGAAAGACGATGCGGCCACTCTATGAAGCACACCCGGCATCCGCCGTCGCGCGCGCGACCGGAAACGCCGCGGCGGTTGCATTGGCGACAGCGCCGCAGGGTTGCGTGAAATTTTTTTGACGATGCCTTAACCCCGTTCGCCGGGGTCGTCCGTATGAGCAGGGGTCATTCATCACTTCCGCTCCAAAGGCACTCCATGAAAGCATCGACTTCCGCCCTCCTCCGCGCCACCGCCGGTGCCGCCGTCCTGCTGGTACTGAGCCTCAGCGCCCAGGGACAGGCCGCAACGCCGCAGGCCCCGGCAGCGGCCGATTCGCGCATCACGCAGGTCAAGGTCTACCCGGGCAGCGCCACCGTGGAGCGCGTGGCGCGTGTCGCGGCCGGCGCCCGGTCGGTCACCTTCGCCTGCCTGCCCGCGGGCCTGGACGTGCAGAGCCTGCAGGTATCGGCCGATGCCTCGGTGCGCATCGGCGAGACCTCGGTGCTCAGCGAGCAGCGCGAACTCTCCGCGCGATGCTCGACCAGTCCGCTCGACGGCCGCATCCGCGAACTCGAAGACCAGAAGGCCGCCCTGCAGGCGGAGACCGACGCGCTCGGCATGGTCACCGGCTACCTCAAGGGGCTGGCAGGCGGCAGCGATGCCACTTCAGGCGCTCGCGCACCGATGGACGCGCGCAACCTCGCCGCGATGACCGAGGCCATGCGCCGCACCGGGCAGGACTCGCTGCTCAAGCAACACCAGATCCAGCGCAGGCAGGCCGAGATCGACCGCCAGCTCAACCCGCTGCTGGCCGAGCGCACGCGCGCCCAGGGCAACGGCGGCCAGGTGACGGCCGTGACGGTGACGCTGGCCGCGGGCGCCGATGCCGACGTGAAGCTCAGCTACCAGGTCAACGGCCCGGGCTGGACGCCCACCTACCGCGCGCTGCTCGACACCACCACGCGCAAGGTGCGCATCGAGCGCCAGGCGCTGGTGGCGCAGTCCACGGGCGAAGACTGGCGCGGCGTGAAGCTGGTGCTTTCCACCGGCCAGCCGCGCCGCGAGACCACCGGCCGCCTGCCCACGGCATGGCGCATCGGCATCGAGCCGCCGCCGCGTCCGGCGACCGAGATGGCCTACCCCGCCGCGCCAGTTGCGGCCATGGCGCCGTCGCCCATCATGGCCAGCAAATCCATGGACAGCCGCGAGCGCCGGGTGGAGCCGCTGTTCGACGTGAGCGTGTTCGACAACAGCTTCGCCACCGAATTCTCCGTACCGCAGGCCATCGACGTGCCCTCCAACGGACAGCGCGTGACCATGGCGCTGGGCCAGCACGAAGACACGGCCAAGCTCGCCGCGCGCACCAGCCCGCGCGTGGACGCCAGCGCTTTCCTCGTCGCCGAACTCGACCAGCCCGCCGGCGTGTGGCCCGCCGGCCCCATGCAGCTGTACCGCGACGGCGCCTTCGTGGGCAGCGGCCGGTGGAACGCACCGAGCGATGCACGCCTGACGCTCTCCTTCGGCCGCGACGAACTGGTGCGCGTGCAGGCCGAGCCCGAGCGCGACAACCAGGGCACCGGCGGCTTCGCCGGTTCGCGCGCCGAGCGCAAGGTGCAGCGCGCCTACGTGGTCGAGAACCGCCACCGCACGCCGGTCACGGTGCAGGTGCTCGAGGCCGCCCCGGTGTCGGTCGACGAGAAGGTGCGCGTGGCTTCGGAGTTCTCGCCGCAGCCCGCCGAGCTGGCCTGGAACAAGCAGCCCGGCCTGGCCATGTGGCAGCTCGACCTGGCAGCCGGCCAGACGGCGCGCGTGACGGCCGACTACACCATCGGCTATCCGAAGGACGCGCGACTGCAGATGCGCTGAGCAGGCCCGTTCAAAAGTCGAACTTGGCCGACAGCTCGAAGGTGCGCCGCGGCGCCAGCAGCACCTGCGAGGTCGAGCGGCCCACCCAGGTGGCATAGAGCTTGTCGGTCAGGTTGCGCACGCGGAAGCTCAGCAAGGCGTTGCGCAGCCGGTAGCTCACCGCGGCGTCGAGCGTGGTGAAGGCGTTGATGCGGATCTCGTTGGCGTTGTCGGTGTACATGCGGCCCGTGTGGTTGAGCGATGCGAAGTACTCGAACTTCGATCCCTCGGGCCGGTAGGTCGCGAAAAGATTGGCCACCCGTTCGGGCACGTTCGGCGGCGTCTTGCCCACGCGCGAGACGCCACCGGCCTCGACCAGCGTGTCGTAGCGCGCGTCGAGCGCGGCGAGGTTGCCGGCCAGCGTCCATTCGCGCGTCGGACGCCACACGGCCGACAGCTCGATGCCCCGCGAAGACTGCCGCCCGTTGTTCACCGTGTTGCGGGCATCGTTGGGGTCGCGCGAGAGCACGTTGTCGAGCGCGATCTTGTAGAGGGCCGCCGTCCACTCCAGGTTCGCCTCGGGAATGCTCTGCTTGAAGCCCACCTCGGCCTGCTTGCCGCGCGACATCGGAAAGGCCGCGTTGGAAGCCGACAGCAGGAAGAGCGAATTCACCGGCAGCGTCGCGTTGGTGTACTGCGCATACACGCTCGACTGCGGCGTGATGTCGTACACCGCGCCGATGCGCCCCGAGGTCGAGCGGTAGCTGGCGCCGAAGCGCGTGTAGCTGCCCACGTTGAGGTCGGCGATGCCCCGGTCGACCTCGGTGCGGTCGTGGCGCAGGCCGCCCACCAGCGTGAGGTCGCGCACCGGCTTGATCGCGTCTTCCACGAAGGCCGACGTGACCTTCACGTTCGACGTGGTGTTGGTGCGGTTGCCGGCGCCCGTGGTGAGCGCGAGGCTGTCGTTGAAAGGCGCGATGTACGGATCGAACACCGGCACGCGCAACAGGCTGGCGGTGGCGGCGCTGCCGTTGGAGAAGCGGCGCTGGCTGCCGAAGCGCGTCTCGCTGTATTCGCCGCCGACGACGAAGCGGTTGTCCATGCCGCCCAGCGTGCCCTTGTGCGTGGCGTCGAAGCGGTCGAGCCAGAAGTCCTGGTCGTGGGTGATCAGCGTCTGGTCGCGCGCGATGCTGGCGGGCGCAACGAAGACCGCGCTCTCGGAGTTGCGGAACACGCGGTTCGCCTTGTTGGCAGAGAACTCGTTGCGCCACGACCAGCCGCCGTCGAGCTGGCCCGTGAGGCGCGCGCGCAGCCAGTAGGTCTCGGACGAGTTCTCGTCGTCGGGCACGTTGTAGTTGCTGCGCGCCAGGCGCCGGTCGATCACGCGCCCGTCGGGCGTGCTGACCACGTTCGTCGGCTGCGTGGCGAAGCTGGCCGGCACCAGCGGCGTGCCCCAGTAGGCCTGGTTGTTGTCGCGCAGGTAGTCGAAGGAAAGATCCAGTTTCACCGAGCCGCCGAAGTCGACCATCAGGCCGCTGGTGAAGTGGTCGATGCGCTCGCCGTTGCGCGCGATGGTGCCGACCTTCGTGTCGTTGCGGCTGTAGTCCAGCCGGTAGGCGCTGGCGTCGCCCAGGGCGCCGCCGAAGCCGAATGCCGCGCGGGTGGAGCCGTAGCTGCCGTACGAAAGCAGCGCCTCCTTGTTCGGATTGTTGCGGTCGGGCCGCTTGGTCACGAAATTGACGACGCCGCCGATGGCGCCCTCGCCGTCGATCACCGAGGCCGGGCCCTTCAGCACCTCGATGCGCTCGTAGTTCCAGGTGTCCTGCACGCGGTTGGTCACGCCCGCGCCGGAGCTGCGCACGCCGTCGTACAGGTACATGAGGCTGGTGAAGCCGCGCGTCGACAAGGTGGTCGGCGACGACGGCGGCCCGCCGCCGGTAAGGCCGGTCATGCCGCGCAGCGCCTCGCTGAAGGTGCGCGCGCCGCGCTGCTGCATGGTGTCCTGCTGCAGGACCTCGACCGAGGCCGGCGTCTCGCGCACCGAAAGGCCCAGGCGCGAAGCGGTGCCGCTCGAATCCTCCAGATGCAGGCCGCTTGCGTCGCGGCTGCCTTCGACGGTGATGGTGCCGAGCTCCGCGCCCTCCTGCGCGTAGGAAGCCTGGAATGCGGTGACGGCGGCGGCCGCCATGGCCGTGCGGATGAACATGGTCATTTTGGGTTTGCTTGCTTGGAAGTGCTGTGAGGAAAGAAAGCCGGGGCGACGGCTACGCGACGGAGAACCGCCGCAGCCGCCATGCGGCCAGCCCGAACAGCAGCAGGCTCGGCACCAGCAGCTGCAGCAGGGCGAGCGCGGCCTGCCCGCGCACGAGGCTGGCAGGCTCCTCCTGCCACGCGAATGCGGGAATGCGGTCGAACTCGGAGGGCACGAGCGCGTCGCGCGCGTCGATGCGCGGGAAGAAGAAGCTCTTCCACGCCTCGTGGTAGGCGATGGTCTGCGCCTCGAAACGCGCCTGGCGCCGCGTGCCGGTGCCGGCGAGCGCGGTCATGCCCTCGTAGGCCACGGCCGCCGGAGACACGCCGCTGAAGCGCGCCAGCAGCGCCTGCTGGCCGGCCTGCTGCGCGTCGAAGCGGTCGAGCTCGGGCTTGATGGCCTCGTCGACCTCCTTCTCGATCAGGTAGTTGCCCAGCGCGCGGCCGGCGATCTCGATCTTGCCGTCGCGCGGCACCAGGATCGCGCCGCGCCCCACGTGGCGGTAATCGGTGCTCATCAGGTCGGCGTGGCGCTTCATCGCTTCGGCCGTCACGATGCGCTGGCGCGTGGCCAGCTCGGTGCGCGATGGCGCAGGGCTGGCCTGCGTCACGGCCAGGTTCAGCAGAACCGGCACCACGAGCACCAGCAGCACCCAGGCGATGACCAGCACCATCGCGTTCGTCGCCGACGAAGCGCCGAAGGCATTCACCGCCACCACCAGCGCGAACCAGAAGAGCGCGTACGCCCCCACCAGCAGCGCCCACCACCACAGCGCAGCGCCCGGAGAGCCTGCCAGGCCCGCCTGCCGCGCCACCAGCAGCACGGCCACCGGCAGCAGCACGGCGGGCCCCAGCAGCACCGCCGCGCGCACCGTGAGCTTGCCCGCCAGCAGCGTGCGCAGCCGCAACGGTTGCGACAGCAGCAGGCGCAGCGTGCCGTTCTCTCGTTCCGCCGACAGCAGGTTGTAGCCGAGCGCGAAGATCAGCAGCGGCAGCAGGTAGACGATGACGAAGGCCAGGTCGAAATGCCCGCTCAGCAGATGCCACGGGCTCTCGATGTCGCTGGGGTTCATGAACACCACGCGGCTCTGGTTCGTGACCTTGAACTGGCTCGGGTACAGGTCGCTCTGCCCCAGCGCGACCGGGCCCAGCGGCGCGCTCGGCAGGATCGCGTGATGCCCGCCGTAGCTGCTGGCCATGCGCGATGGATCGGCCGGGTTCTCGAAGGGCGTGGGCTGCGCGGTGCCCGCGAGGATGCTTTCGAGCAGCACGCGCTGCGCGGCGCGGGTGTCGCGGTCGGCCTGCGCCACCGCCGCCTGTGCGCGATCGCGGCTCGCGGTCTGCAGCAGGCCGTTGCCGAGCGCATAGGCCACCAGCAGCAGGAACAGCGCGCCGACGGCCCACAGCGTGCGCTCGGCGAGCATCAGGCGGCACTCCTGGCGCATCACGGCCAGCAGGCGGCGGCCCTGCGGTGGACGGTCGATGGAGATTGAGATGGAAGAAGCGGAGGCGGTCGTGTTCATCGTCATGTGCTGCCTCCTTCAGAGCGCGCGCTGGCGCGATGCGGCGAAGGCCGCGAAGGCGGCGGCCAGCAGCAGGCCCGCGCACAGCACGGCGAAGCTGCGCACCTGGTGCGCCAGCGCCCAGCCCACGCGCGGCGGGTGGTAGTCGAACGGCGGAACGGTCGCCCACAGTTCCGGCGTGGCCTGGTAGGCGAAATGGCGGTCGCCCAGCGGATCGGCGTGCGCCACCAGGTCTTCGCTCATCAGGTCCTGGATGTGGCGGCGGTGCAGTTCTGCGGCGGTGGTGAAGCTGCGGTGGTGCGCGAAGTCGGTGCCCGCCATGCCCATCGAGAAGCTGCGCACGGCGAGGATGGGCACCAGCAGGCCGCTCCATTCCTGCACCGCCTGCTGGCGTTCCCAGGTGTTCCACAGGCGGCCGTAGTGACGGTCGTACACCGGGTAGGAGGCCTGGTCGTCCAGGCGCAGCGCGATGCCCCATTTGCTCAGCGGCACGTCGCGGCCCCAGCGCTCGGTGGAGCCGAAGTTCCTGCGCCACACATCGTCGGACACGGTCTTCAGTTCCGCGCCGAGCTCGCGGTTGAACTCCAGCCGCGTCGGGCTGGGGAACCATGCGCGCGAGAGCTCAGAGAGCACGCGCGGCGCCATCACCGCCTGCGCGATCCACATGGCCAGCAGCAGCGTGATCGCCATGCGCGAGGTCGACGAAGCGGCCGACACGCCGAGCACGAGGAACACGAAGATGCCCAGGTACACCGCGTAGCCGAGCGACCACGCGCCGAGCCTGAGCAGCGCATCGAGCCGCTCGCCCGCCTCGGCACCCGCCGACACGGCCACCGCCGCGACCAGCGCCGCCGGCACGAGCAGCGCCGTCAGCGACGAGGCGAGCGCCAGGGCCTTGCCGTACAGCAGCCGCAGCGGCGACACGCCCAGGCTCAGCGTCTGCCTCAGGATGCCCTGCTCGCGCTCGGCCGCGAAGGCGTTGAAGCCCAGCACGATCACCAGCAGCGGGCCCAGCACCTGCAATATCCAGCCCACCGACAGATTGCCGAAGCGCTGCAGGCCGGTCGCGTCCTGCGCTGCGTTGAACTTCACCTCGCTCTGGCGATGCGCCTGCAGCCACACGGTGCTGCCGATGAAGAGGTTGATGCCCGGGTCGATCATCGACAGCACCGCCTCGGGCTTGAAGGCATGCATGCCCTGGTGCGCGGCGTCGTGCGGATGCCGCCGGTCCTGGTGCAGCCAGTCGCGGTAGTCCATGGCCTGCGCGGCGCGCTGCTCGGCCTGTGCGTCGCGCTGGTGCGCCCAGCCCACCGCGAGTGCGGTGAAGAGCAGCACCGCGACCAGTCCGCCGGCCCAGTAGAGGCGCCCGTCGCGCAGGCGTTCGAGGAATTCGCGGCGTGCGATCCAGCTCGTCAGCATGTCAGGCCCTCATGTGCTGCAGGTAGAGAGACTGCAGATCGGTCTTCGCGATCTGCGCCTCGCCGTCGAGGCTCTCGACGAGGCGGCCGCGCTTCATGATCCCGACGCGCGTGGCGGTCTGCTGCGCGTGGAAGAGGTCGTGCGTGGTGGTGAGCACGGCCACGCCGCTGTCGGCCGCGCGGCGCAGCAGGCCCGAGAACTCGCTGGCGGCCTGCGGGTCGAGCCCCGAGGTGGGCTCGTCGAGCAGCAGCGCCTTGGCCTGCTTGGCCAGCGCCACCGCGATCCACACCTTCTGACGCATGCCCTTCGAATATGCCGACACGCGCCGGTCGGCCGCGGCGTGGTCGAGCCCCACTTCGGTCATCAGCCCGAGCAGCCGTTCGCGCGGCAGCTCCCGGCCCAGCGCCAGGCCGGCGAAGAAGCGCAGGTTCTCCAGCCCCGAGAGCGGGCCGTACAGCGTGACCTGCTCGGGGATGTAGGCCACGTGCTGCTTGGTGGCCACCGGGTGGCGAACGACGTCGATGCCGTTGATCTCGACCGTGCCCGAAGTCGGCTCGACGAAGTTCAGGAAGAGGTTGATGGTCGTCGTCTTGCCCGCGCCGTTGGCGCCCAGCAGGCAGTAGATGTCGCCCGCGCGGATGTCGAGGTCGAGGCTGTCGAGCGCGGTGTGCGCGCCGTATTGCTTGGTGAGGCCGGTGGCTCGGAGCATGGAAGGAACCCGGTATGAGGAGAAAAAAAGACGAGCGCAGCCACGCGCCGGCGCACGCGCGCCGAAGCGGTCGTTCAGTGATGGGGAAACCCGCGGCGCCGGCGATTCAGCCGGGGCGCCGCCGGGTTTGGGCGCTCAGCGCTTGTGCCTGTTCTTCGCGCCGCCCTGTCGGGCCTTGAAGCGCGGATTGGACTTGCAGATGACGTAGGTGCGGCCGCGCCGCGTCACCACCTGGCAATCGCGGTGGCGCTTCTTTGCTTCTTTGAGCGAGGACAGGACTTGCATGGTCGGGATCGGAACCAGAGGATTCGGACCCGCGACTATACGTTATTGAGAATTCATTCTCAATAAATCGAAAGCCGGATGAAAGCAGAACCCTTCAGTGCGCCTTGCCCGCGCGCGCCTTGTCGGCCGTTCCCGTACCGGCGCACGACGCGCACACCCCGTGCAGCGTCACCTCGTGGCTCTTCACCTGGAAGCCCTTCGGCACCAGGTCGTCCATCGGGCCGGGGCAGGAATGCAGCAGGTACACCTGCCCGCAACTGGAGCAATGGAAGTAGTGATGGTGGTGATCGGCGTGCCTGGCGCCGTGGCCCGGCTTGCCATGCGCCTCGGGCTTGCACGCCACCTCGTAGCGGGCGGGCTCGCCGGGCAGTTCGACCTTGGCGATCTCGCCGTCCGCCAGCAGCAGCGAGACCTGACGGTAGACGGTCGAGAGGCTGATCTCGGGAACGATCTCGCGCGCATGCGCCAGGATCTGCGGAGCGGTGAGGACGCGGCCCGCGTCGCTGAAGGCGGAGAAGACGGCGTTGCGTTGACGCGTGAGACGTTGCATCTGGATTCGTGGTGCTGGCTGTGGGCTGGCTTGCGTTGGCGACCGGGGGCGTGGCGGTCAGCCTACGGTGCGGACCACGTTCCCCTGCGGGTCCCTGATTGTCGTCTTCTGCACCTTCCAGCGCACGGCGCCAAGACCCTGCACCTCGTAGGTGCCGGCAACCGGCTTCAGCGTGCGGGCCAGCTCGCGCACCGTGGCGTCGCTCAGTTGCAGCGTGAGCCTGCCGTCTTCCTCCGAAACGCCGTCGGCCTCGCCATGCGCGAAGACCAGTGCGCGCTCGCGGCTCGCGAAGTGGAAGTCGCGCCCGAAAGGCAGCCGCAGCGGCAGCAGCGCGACCAGCTCGTCGACCTGCCGCGCGCCGATGGTGATCTCGGTGACGGGCGCGCGCAGCAGCCGCTTGCTCGTCTCCCAGCCGAGCACGTCGGTGAAGAGGAAACCGCTGGACGAGCCGTCGCGCGCCGCGCCCTCCTCCACGCGCCTGCGCACTTCGGCATCGTCGAGCAGCGAAGGCCGCGCGAGGTCGGTCACCCACAGCGGCATCGCGGGCAGCAGCGCGTCGAGCAGCTTGCGTGTATCCCATTGCTTGCCGGCGCGTTCCTCGTCATCCGTCAGGCCCACGACCTGTATGAAGCTCATGCGGCCGTTCGGCGTGTCGATGGCCGGCAGCTCGGGGTCGAACACGAAGCCCATCGAGCGGATCAGCGTCTCGCGCTCCAGTGCGATGGGGCCGTTGGCAGTCATCCAGTGGCCGTCGTCGAACACGTTGCCGCTCTTGAACACGTAGCGCGCGAGGTTCTGCAGGAAGTTGACGGCCCATGCGGGCGGAACTTCATCGTCGGGCTCGCAGGCGACGCGGAAGGTCAGCTCGAAGCCGTAGCCGCTGGTTTCGGCATCGCTGGATTCCTTGGCGTAGAGCTCGCTGAGTCCGTAGCTCAGGTAGTGCCAGTGCGGCACAGGCTCCATGCGCTTCCACACGCTCACGCCGTCGAGCGGGTCGGGCCCGCCCAGCATCCACTTGATGACCGTGGCGTAGTGCTTCGGCTCCTGGCCGGGGTACAGGCGCTCCACCGCGGCGGTGATGGCGTCCCAGCCGGGCGAGAGATCATCTTCGTCGTCCCGGTCCTGCGCTGCTTCGGTCATGTCGCTCCTTGCGATGTCGATGCGGCGAGCCTACACCGCCTCCCCGGGCGCCCGAGCGCGAGGCTTCCTCAGGCAGATGTCAGGCCCGCATGGCATCCTCGTTCGCCGAACAGACAGAGATAGACAGCTTTTTCAGTGGAGAGAACAACGTGAGATGGTTCCATCGGCGGGATGCGCTGGTACTTTCTGCCGCATGCGCCGCAACCGCCCTGCTGGCCGCGTCGGGCTGCGGCCAGTCGCAGGACGCGCCCGCAGCCGCCCCGGCGGCGCCCCAGCCGGGCAGCATCGAGATCACGCAGGCGGACATCGACTGGTTTCGCCGCAGCCACGCCGAGTGGGTCGGCTGCGAATCGGGCGCGCCGGCCATCGTGCCGCCCGACATGACGCTCGAACAGTTCGGCGAGGTGCTCGACGGCGGCAGCTCGCCGGCCTTCGACCGCTTCGTGAACGTGGCGGCCGCCTTCTTCCTGCATTCGAGCTTCGTGGCCGGCCACTACGCCTTCCAGCCGCCCTTCGGGCAGCGCGCGAGCTTCGACGTGACCGACGAGCACATCCGCCTCCTGCAGCACGCCAACTGGAGCAGCTTCGTGATCGACTGCAAGCGCCCGTACGGCGACTTCACGCATTTCGAGATCGACATGGCCGACATCCTCGGCCTGCCCGTCACGAAGGACGCGAAGGGCTATGCGCAGATCGGCAAGGAGGCCGAGAAGCGCATGAACGCGCTGCACGCCGATGTCCTCCCCGCGCTGCAGGCGTACATCCGCTTCGCGCGACTCAACCCGGGGCGCTACGTGGTGCCGGGGCGAGGCGTCGCGCAGACGCGCGGGAGGCCGCTGTGCAGGCCGGTGTCGGCCACGCGCGTGGCCATGTATCAGCGCGCGCTGCAGGCGGCGGGCCCGGGCTCCGACTCGCGCAGGGTCGCCGCACTCGACGAGGCTGCCGCGGCGCTGTTCGCGCTGGACTGAGCAGCGGCCGCCACGGCCCGCGCGCACAGGGCCGCGAGCGCCAGCCCGAAGGCCAGTGCGCTGGCCACCGTGCGCCAGAGGTTCGCGGCGTTCCAGCGCTCGCGCGTGCGCGCCCAGTCGGATGGCAATGCCAGCGGATCCCACGATTCGGTGTACGCGTTGAGCGGCAGGTTGACCTGCGCCGTGAACACCACGATACCCAGGCCGTAGAGCACGCCGGCCAGCAGCAGGCATCGCCACCAGCCTCTGCGGCGCGCGCTCCAGGCCGTGGCCAATGCCAGTGCGCACAGCATCGGCGGACCGAAGAAGAAGCCGAAGAACATCGCGTGCCGCACGTTGCGGTTCAGGCCCGACTGCACGCGCGCGTAGGTGGCGCCGTCCATCTCCAGGGTCGCGAAATTGACGTTGGCGCTGTAGGTCCAGAAGAAGCCGGCCATCACGCCCAGCCAGAAGATGGCGAGCGCGTGGCAGGCGAGCGAGGGCGGCATGGCCGGTCGACGAGAGAACATTGCGGGGGCTCCTCCTGCGGGAAAGGAAAAGCCTGCACTGTCCCGCCGCCGCGCGTTCGGCGCCTTAACCCTCGATAAGTCCCATCTCCGCGCGCAGCCGCGACAGCGACACGTCCGTCATGCCCAGGTACGAAGCCAGGTGGCGCAGCGGGATGCGGCCGGTCCACTCGGGGCGTTCCCGCAGCAGGGCCTCGTAGCGCTGGCGTGCCGTGCACTGCAGGAAGGTCTGTTCGCGCCGCATCTTGTCGTCGAGCAGGCCGGCGAGCGCCTGCAGCCTCAGCGCCGTCCACGAAGGCAGCTCGCCCACCTCGGCCTGCAGCGCGCCGTACGGCAGGCGCCAGACGGTGGCCGGGGTCAGTGCGGCGATGAAGAAGGCCGCGGGCTCGCGCTGCATTGCCTCGGTCACGGGCCAGATGAATGCGTTCTCGGCGTGGAAGTTCTTGTTCGACTCGCGCCCTTCGCTGTCGATGTAGAAGAGCCGCAGCATGCCGCGCTCGACCCAGAAGGCGTGCTGCCAGACATCGCCCGCCGCCAGCAGCGTCGCTTGCGCAGCCGGTGTCTCACGGCGCGCCTGCGCGGCGAGTGCCGTCAGGGACGCCGGCGCCAGTTCGGGAAAGCGCCTCGCCAGTGCGTGGTGCCAGGCCGTGGCGGCCGAAGCATCGTCGTCACGCCCGGCAGGCATCGCGGCCGCCTCAGTCGTCCTGCCCGGCCTCGGCCTTCGGCTTGCCCTTCTGCTTGCGCGCGGCCTTCTTCGCCGCGCGCTCGGCGTCGGCGCGCTGGCCCTCGACCAGCCACACGGCGAACTCCTCGGGCGTCTCGAGCGTGATTCGCCCGAGGTTGCCGGCGCGGAACTCGTGCATCACGATTTCGGCAGCCTTCTGCAGGTTGACGCGGCCCTTGCCCAGCAGGGCGCCGCGCTTGCGGCCGATGGTGTCGAGCAGGGCCTCGTCCTTCATGTCGGCCATGGTCTCGGTGTCGAGCTCCACGAGCTTGAATCGTGCGGCGATGCCGGCGGCGTAGCTCGACTTGAGGTAGCCGAGCAGCTCCAGCGCCACTTCTTCCTCGTCGAAGGCGTTGCGCCCCACCGCGCCGCTGGCCGCGAGGTTGTAGCCGCTCCTGGGCACGATGATGCGCGGCCACAGCATGCCGGGCGTGTCCCACAGGTAGAAGTCGTCGGCCAGCGTGATGCGCTGTTCGAGCTTGGTGATGCCGGCCTCGTCGCCGGTCTTGGCCTTGCGGCTGCCGGTGAGCGTGTTGATGAGGGTGGACTTGCCCACGTTGGGAATGCCGCAGATCAGCACCCGCATCGGCTTGGCCAGGCCGCCACGGTTGGGCGAGAGCTCGTGGCAGGCCTTCACGATCTGCTGGGCCGGGGTGGTCTGGCTCGCATCGAGGGGAATGGCGCGGGTGGCCGGCAGCGCGTTGTAGTGCGCCAACCAGAGCGCGGTGCGCTCGGGGTCGGCCAGGTCCTGCTTGTTGAGCACCTTCAGCGTGGGCCGGCCGGCCGTGAGCTCGGCCAGCATCGGGTTGGCGCTGGAGCCGGGCAGCCGCGCGTCGAGCAGCTCGATGACCACATCGATGTCCTTCACCCGCTCGGTGATGGCCTTCTGGGTCGAATACATGTGACCGGGGAACCACTGGATCGCCATCGGTGGGCTCTTCTTTCTTTCGCGCTGTCTCTGTGTGTGGGGAATGGGGCCTGGACAGGGCCGGTGCGCATTGTGAACCGGGAACCTGAACGCAAACTGGTTGCTACGCTTTCGATAGCTGCAGGCGCGCATTCTGCCTTCGCTCTCGGATTGTTCGCTCCTAGAATCCCTTCGCCGCCACGGGCGGCGATTCCAACAACTCCGAGGGAAATCAAAATGCTCAAGCGCCTTGCCGCTGCCGCCCTGCTGGCAGCCACCGTCGTGCCCGCGACCATTACCGTCGCCCATGCCCAGCGGCCCTCCCCGCCGCCCGGCCCGCTGGTCAGCGGTTTCCTGTGCTGCAACATGCGCACCTACGGCGACTCGATCAGCGACATCAACTACGACGAACAGGGCACGAGCATCGTGGCGGTGGGCACTCCGGCGCGCGTCACGACCTACGACTTCCGCTGGTTCGGCGTGGAGCTCGGCGGCAAGCAGCAGCGCATCAAGAACGACTACAGCCGCAACATCCCGTTGCCCACCTTCGCACAGCGCTACGTGGTGACCCAGGACCCGAAGCAGAAGATGGCCACCTTCCCCGCCCCGGTGCGCGACGCCATCCTCGCCGGCAAGGTGATGACCGGCATGACGCGCGAGCAGGTGCTCATGGCCATCGCCTACCCGGTGGCCAGCGAGAACCCCAGCCTCGACGCGCCCGTGTGGCGCTACTGGCGCGACAGCTGGTCGGAGTTCCAGGTGCAGTTCGACGAGAAGGGCCTCGTGAAGGCGGTGGTGGGCGATGCCGTGGCGCTGAGCCGCGTGTTCGTCGCGACGCCGGCTGCGCAGCCTTAAGTTCTCGCGCATTGCGCGTGTCTTGCACACACGCGCAATCCCTTAGAGTTTTTTGCGCCGCACGGTCATTCATCGCCCCTATGATTTGTGCGAGTGCGGCGCCCGAGCGTCGGTCGAATCGAAAACCCTTCATGGAGTTGCACACGATGAAACCCGTCTCCGAACTGCTCAAGCGCCATGATTCCGCGGCATGGCGCACCTCCCCCGACACCAGCGTGTTCGACGCGCTTTCCATCCTGGCGCGCTTCGAGGTGGGCGCGCTGATGGTGATGGACGGCGAGAAGCTGGTGGGCTTTCTCTCCGAACGCGACTACACCCGCAAGGTCGCGCTGCAGGGCAAGAACTCGAAGGAAGTGAAGGTGCGCGAGATCATGACGCCCGACGTGATGACCGTGACCTCGCAGACCCGCACGCGCGCCTGCATGGCGCTCATGAGCCAGCGCAAGTTCCGCCACCTGCCGGTGGTCGACGGCGACAGGGTGGTCGGCATGATCTCCATCCAGGACCTGATGGACGACATCATCTCGGACCACGAGGCCACCATCGAGCAGCTCACCACGTACATCCAGAGCTGAGCGGGCCGGCGCGGCACCTGTGCCCTTGCCCGGCGCGCGGGTAGGGAACAGGCCTACGCGCCCCCGGGCGCCCCAGGGTGCACAGTGGGGCCTCGTTCATCCATCCAGCGGGGATATTGCATGCAGATCCAGGTCAACACGAGCAACGGCATCACCAACAAGGACGCGCTGGAGCGTTGGGCCGATTCGGAGATCAAGCAGAACCTGAGCCGTTTCGTCGACGACGTGACGCGCGTCGAGGTGCACCTGAGCGACGAGAACCACGACAAGGCCGGCAGCGCCGACAAGTGCTGCGTGATGGAGGCGCGCCTGGCGCACCACCAGCCGCTGGCGGTGACGCAGCACGCGGCCAGCCTCGACGAGGCCTTCCGGGGCGCGTCCGACAAGCTCAAGCGCCTGATCGAGAACACGCTGGGGCGGCTTCACAACCACCGGGACCGGGGCTCGATCCGCACCGATCCGGATTTCATCGCCGAGTAGCGCCGCGCCTGCGCCTGGCGGGCGCGGCCGAGGGCTCCGCGGCAATGAGCGGCGGGCGGTGGCCGCTGGCCATCCACTCGTCGTAGAAGTCGATCTTGCGCTCGACCAGCGAGAGCGCCCTCTTCCACTCGGCGATGGTCTCGTTCACGCGCTCGCGGTGCGCGGCGAGCATGTCGCGCCGCTCGCGCAGCGTGACCTTGCCCTGCAGCGCGAGCGCGGTGTATTCGCGCATCTCGGCGATCGACATGCCGGTGCGGCGAAGCCGCTCCATCAGGTCGAGCCAGCCCACGTGAAGCTCGACGTAGAGCCGCCGGCCGCCCTCGTCGCGCGCCACGCCGGGCACGAGCCCCTGCGTCTCGTACCAGCGGATGGCGTGCACCGTGCGGCCGGTGCGCGTGGCCAGTTCGCCGATGTGGAAGGGAGTCCCTCTTTCAGCCGGCATGGACGACGGCCGGAGGCAGCAGCGCCTCCTGCACCAGCGCGGTGTCGAAGTATTCGGTCAGCTCTTTCACCTTGCCTCCTTCGATTCGGTAGACGTAGCAATAGCGGTTGTTGTAGCGCTTGCCGGCCTTGGTGGGCACGTCGCCGCTGAAGAGCACCACCACCCGGTCACCCTCGGCGATGACGCGCTCGGTCCGGCTCCTATAGGGCGCGGCGAACTGGGCGAAGAGCGGGTTCAGCAGCTCCTCGCGGATCGCCTTCTTGCCCCGGTACGTGCGCGACCACGCGGTGCTGCCCTCGAGCTTCCAGCTCGCGTCGTCGGCCAGGCTGTCGACGAAGGCCTGGCCGTTGCCCTTGTCCAGCTCGTCGTGGATGTGCTGGACCAGGGCCTTGTTCTCGATCGTGTTCATGGCTTGATTTCCTCTTGTTGAATGAACCGGATACCCGGTGAATTCATTGGAAATGCTCGAGTGCGCTCTAGGTCAAGCGCCATGAACACGGTGCCGGAATCAGCCGCGCTTCGCGTTCGCCATGCCCTTGGCGACTTCGTTGGCGCCCTGCGCAGCGCCGCTTTGCGGCACCGCCTCGCCTTCGCGGTCGGTCACCTCCGACAGGCGTGCCGCGAGTTGCTCGGGCGTATCGGCCTCGATGCCCAGCCAGGCGCCCTGCGTCAGCGTGATGTGCGCGGCCTCGAAGGTGCCGGCGCCCGCGCAGAGCACGGTGCGGTTGGGCGCGTCCTGAGCGGCCAGCACCAGCATGGCGGGCACCACGGCCTCGGGGCGGAAGGCTTCGAGCATTTCCTTGGGGAACAGGTCCTCGGTCATGCGGGTGGCGGCGGTGGGCGCAAGACAGTTCACGCGGATGTCGTTCTTCGCGCCCTCGATGCTCAGCGTCTGCATCAGGCCCACCAGCGCGAGCTTGGCGGCGCCGTAGTTGCTCTGGCCGAAGTTGCCGTACAGGCCCGTGGACGAGGTGGTCATCACGATGCGGCCGTACTTCTGCTCGTTCATGAGCGCCCAGACGGCCTTGGTGCAGTTCACGGCTCCCATCAGGTGCACGTCGACCACCAGCCTGAAGTCGGCCAAATCCATCTTGGCGAAGCTCTTGTCGCGCAGGATGCCGGCGTTGTTCACGAGGATGTCGACGCGGCCCCAGGCGTCGACCGCCTCCTTGACCATGGCCTGCACAGCCTCGAAGTCGGTGACCGAGGCGCCGTTGGCAATGGCCTCGCCGCCGGCGGCCTTGATCTCGTCAACCACCGCCTGCGCGGCGCTCACCGAGCCGCCCGAGCCGTCGCGCGCGCCACCCAGGTCGTTGACCACCACCTTCGCTCCGCGCGCCGCCAGTGCCAGCGCATGCTGGCGGCCCAGGCCGCCGCCCGCGCCGGTCACGATGGCCACGCGGCCCTTGAAATCGAGGTTGCTGCTGCCGTTGCTCATGTCTCTGTGTCGCCTTCCATGGGAGTTGCCGTTGTTCGTTGCCGCGCCGGGAATGCCTTCCCCAGGCGGCAGCGTGGCGTTTTACCCCAGAAAGCGACCGCGAGGCAGCCCGCTGGCGGCTGGCCCAGTCGCCAGCGCGTCAGGAAAGGAGAGTCAGGCGGCAACCGCCGCGCGGCTGCGCGGCATGCCCAGGCGGGCGGGCGAGACGTATTGCTCGCGGTAGATCTCGAAGGGCATGGTGTCGGCTGCCTCGATGCGCTTCTGTTCCTGGATGGACTCGGCCGTCATCTGCTCGAACTCGGCCTGCTGCGCCACCGAGAACGGCAGGCCCAGCAGCGTGGTGCGGGTCTGCTCGGAACGGGCGCGCACGAAGCCGACGAAGGAGTTGGCGTGTTCCTTCTCGATGGCGGCGAGCACGCGGGCCGAAGGCAGGCTGTCGGGGTTGCGCAGCGCAGCGGCGGCGGCGCGCACAGCGTCGGCATGGGCCGTGCCGCTGCCCTGCGCCGCGTCGAGCGCGGCGGCGATGGGCAGGCACTGCTCGACCAGCTCCAGGCCCCAGTCGGCCAGCGTCACCTCGGCACCGTTGCGCCGCAGCTTCAGGCCCGGCTCGCGGCCGCGCGCGGCCGTGAGGTGCTGGTTCTGCGCGAGGTCGGCGATTTCCTGCGGCGTGTCGTCGGGGCTGTCGCTCAGCAGGCAGTGCAGCAGGAACACGTCGATGAAGCGCATGGTCTGCGCGTTGATGCCGACGGTCTCGAAGGGGTCGAGGTCCATCAGGCGCACCTCGACGTACTCCACGCCGCGCTCGCGCAGCGCGTGCAGCGGGCGCTCGCCGGGGTTGATCACACGCTTGGGGCGGATGGTGCCGTAGAACTCGTTCTCGATCTGCAGCAGGCTGGTGCCCAGCTGGTTGTAGTCGCCGCCGAGGTTGCGGATGCCGATGGCCTCGTAGGCCGGCCACGGGCGCGTGAGCGCGTCCTGCAGCGAGGCGCCGTAGCCTTCGAGGCTGTTGTAGCTCACGGCCAGCGAGGCCTGCGCGTCGCTCTGGTAGCCCAGGCGGCCCATGCGCAGCGAGGTGCCGTGCGGCATGAACATGCTGCCGTCGCCCAGCGGCTGCAGTTCGTGCGGGCGGCCGGCCACGAAGCTCGAACACAGCGCCGGCGAGGCGCCGAACAGGTACAGCAGCAGGAAGGCCTGGCGGCGGAAGTTGCGGATGAGGGCGAAGTACTGTTCGCTGGACACGTCGGGCAGCGACCAGTTGTAGTGGATGCCCGAGATGGTCTGCATGCGGCGGCCGTAGCGGTGGCTCAGGCCCATGCGGTAGACGCTCTTGGCGCGGCCCACGTTCGAGGAGCCGTAGCGGCCGATCGGAATGGTCTCGTCGGTGGGCAGGCCGCAGGGCATGCTCGACACCCAGAGGCGCTCGTCGCCCAGGCCGTCGAGCACGCGGTAGGTGAACTGGTGCACCCGCGTGAGCTCCTCGAGGGCCGAGTCGACGTCCGCGTGCACGCCCGTGATGAGTTCGAGCTGCGATTCGCTGAAGTCGGTGGTGATGTGCGGATGCGTGAGCGCGGAGCCCAGCGCGAGCGGATGCGGCGTCAGCGCGAGCTTGCCGTCCGGCAGCGCGCGCAGGCTTTCCTTCTCGATTCCACGTCGCATGCCCTTCAGTCGTGCGGCTGAAAGTGCGCCCAACCTCTCCTGCAATCTGTTGCTCATATTGTTATGACCCATCAATCTTCTGAGGGGCTGGAAGGTAGCACGGGCAAGCGGGCACTGCTTGTGCAGGGAATCCCGGGGCTGGCTACCCTGTTGCGCGCTATGTTTTTGATAGCTGCCGGCGTTCCAGGGTGAATCTCAGGCCTTGGCCCGCCCCGCCGTCAGGTCGACTTCTTCCGACCTGTACACATGGATCTGCGGCGTGCCCTCGGCCATGGCCGAAAGCGCCTTGGCGAAGGCGCGCGAGGCATCCACGCGGAAATGCGCCTGCAGTGCGTCCATGTCGCTCCAGCGCTCCACGAAGGTCAGGCGCAGCGGCTCCTGCACGTCGGTCGAGACTTCATGCGAGATACAGCCGGGCTCGGCGCGCGAGCGCAGCACGTGCTCGGTGCTGATGGCGAGCATGGCCTGCAGGGTGTCCGGCTTGGCCAGCGCGTGTCCGATGACGAGGATCATTTTGCGGCTCCTTCGTGCGAGCGTTGATTCAGGTTCAGCCGAGCACCCGCAGCAGGAAGCGGTTCAGGTCGGCGACTTCTTCCATGCACACCGAGTGCGCCATGTCGTATTCGTGCCATTCGACGCTGTAGCCCAGCGCGCCGAGCTTCTCGCGCGTGCGCACGGCCGCGGCGTACGGCACCACCGGGTCCTGCCGGCCGTGGGCGAGGAACACCGGTGTCTCGTGGTTGGCAGCGTGGCGCTCGGCCGCTGTGGTGGCGGCGATCGGCAGGTAGCCCGAGAGGCCGACGATGCCGGCCAGCCGCTCGGTGTGGCGCAGGCCGGTCATCAGCGCCATCGCGCAGCCTTGCGAGAAGCCGGCCACCACGATGCGTCCGGCGGCAATGCCGCGGGCCTTCTCGCCGGCGATGACGGCCTCGATGGTCGCCTGCGAGCGGCGCAGGCCGGCTTCGTCTTCCTCAGCCTCGAGGTCGGGCACCACGATGTCGTACCAGGCCGGCATCTGGTAGCCGCCGTTGATGCTCACGGGCATGACCGGCGCGTTGGGGAACACGAAGCGCACCGGCCCCACGGCCGAGAGGTCGAGCTCGCCGGCAATGGGCACGAAGTCGTTGCCGTCGGCGCCGAGGCCGTGCATCACGATCACCGTGGCGGTGGGGTTGGGGGCGGTTTCGATCTCGATGGAAGGACGGGACATGGTCGGGCGAAGGTATTCAGGAACGCGGATGCCCGGACCTTAGCGCATCCCGGCCCCGCCCGAGCCGCGGAAACGGCCGGTAGACCGACTTGCACAACGTTTCGATGTAGAGCCCTGCCGTTACGTCCGCAGGCGGAACCCTGGGCGGCGTTGCTACTCGGCCTTGATGCCCACGGCCTTCACGATCTGCGCATAGCGCTCGTATTCGGCCGACACCTGCGTCTGGAACTGGCGTTGCTGGAAGCCCGTGGCCTCGATGCCCTGCGCCGCGAGTTCGGCGCGGGCGGCAGGGGCCTGCACGATGCGCCCGGCCTCCGAGGCGATGGCGTCGAGCACCGGCTGCGGCGTGCGCGCCGGCGCGAACAGGCCGAACCACGTGCCCGAGCGATAGCCCTTGTAGCTTTCGGCCACGGTCGGCACCTCGGGCAGCAGCGCATGGCGCTTCTCGCCGCTGGTGCCCAGCGCCACCAGCCGGCCGCTGCGGATGTGCGGCAGCGCCGGCCCCACCGCGATGAACATCACGTCGACCTGCCCCGCGATCACGTCCTGCATGCCCAGCGGGCCGCCGCGGTACGGAATGTGGGTGACGTAGATGCCCGCCTTCTGCTTGAGCAGCTCCATGCTCAGCTGCTGCGGGCTGCCGTTGCCGGCGGAGGCGTAGTTGATGTGCCCCGGGCGGGCCTTCGCCGCGTGAACGAAGTCGGCAACCGTGCGGAAGCCCGTCTTCGGGTTGGCGACCAGCACGAAGTCGATCTGCCCGAGCGACACCACCGGCACCAGGTCGCGCCGTGCGTCATAAGGAAGACCGGCCTGGATGTTCGGGAGGATGGTGATGGGCCCGTCCGCACCCACCAGCAGCGAATAACCGTCGGGCTGCGCCTTGGCCAGCCCGTCGGCCGCCAGGATGCCGGCGGCGCCGGCGCGGTTGTCGATTACCACCGGCTGCTTCCACTGCTCCGACAGGCGCTGCCCCAGGTAGCGCGCCAGCACGTCGGGCGAGCTGCCGGGCGTGTTCGCCACCGTGATGTGCACCGGCTTCGATGGATAGGCCACCGCGGCCGTCTGTGCCTGCGCGGCGATGCCCAGCGAAGCGCACGCCAGGAGCACGAGGGCGGGTTTCAGCAGCTTCGACAGAGGGGAATGGGCACGCATGGCGAACTTTCGATTGCAGGAAACAAAGGGCGCGATTCTGTCGCGCCCCCGCCCGCAAGCGAACGACCCATTTGTCAGATGCTTAGGCCGGTTCCGGCATATGCGGCTGCGCGAACCCGGCCAGTTGCCGGTAAAAGGCATCGACCTGCTGCTGCGCCCCCTCACGCATGGCAGCGTTGCGCCGGGCGCAGCTTTCGGCGTCTTCCATCGCGCCCGCCTCGCCCACCTTGCGCGATGCCTCCTGCACGAAGCGGCACATCGGGAACCGGCGCTCGCCGAACGCCCGCAGCGTGGCTTCGGCGATGCCGTGCCGCGCGAGCATGTCGGCCAGCACCACCGCGTCTTCCACCGCCATCGCACCGCCCTGCCCCATGAAGGGCGTGGAGGCATGCGCCGCATCGCCGATCAGCAGCACGCGGCCCGCATACCAGGGCAGCGGTGCCTGCACCTCCTCGACCGCCGTGTAGAGCACTTCCGAATCCGCGCCGAGCTGATCGAGAAACTGCCGCGCCGGCCCGCCGAACTCGGCGAAGCGCTCGCGCATCCGCGCGGGCCAGTCCTCTTTCGGATACCAGCGCCCAGCCGCCTCGCTCACAGTGCCGAAGATGTAGAGCCTGTCGTCGCTGATCGGCATGATGCCCAGCCGCTTGCCGATGCCCATCATCATGATCTTGGCGTCCAGCTCCCGCGGCCGCTCGTGCACGCTGCGCCAGACGCCGAAGCCGGTATAGCGCGGCGCGATGGGGCCGGCGACGGCCTCGCGCAGCTGCGAGCGGATGCCGTCGGCGCCGACGACGAGGTCGAAGCGCCGTGCGGTGCCATCGGAGAACACGACCTCCGCGCGATCGCCGCCAGCAGGCGCATCGATCTTCGCCACCGTCGTCGCCAGCCTGATCTCCACGCCCAGCACGTCCAGCTGCGTGGCCAGGATGCGGTGCATCTCCGCGCGCTTGATGCCCACGATGGGCGCCGCGCCGCCGCTGGAGCGCGGATAGAACACGTCGACGATCGGCTCGCCGCGATGGTCGAGGTACACGTTGCGCCCGTCCTCGATGGCGAAGCCGGCATCGAGAATCTCCGGCAGTACGCCGACGCGGCGCAGCGCCTCCAGCCCGTTGCCGTAGATGAAGATGCCCGAGCTCTGGAAGCGCCACTCGGCCTGCCTCTCGACCAGCGTGACGCCGAAGCCCTTGCGGGCCAGCGCGATGGCGGCCGAACAGCCCGCGATGCCGGCGCCGACGATCAGGATGCTGCCGCCCTGCTTCATCGCCCGCCCCCGCCGGAACACACGTCGGCCAGCGCCTCGCACACATGGGAGATGTTGGAAGCGTTGAGCCCCGCCACGCAGATGCGCCCCGACGACACCACGTACACCCCGAAGCGCGAGCGCAGCGCCTCGATCTGCGCGGCCGAAAGCCCCGAGTAGCTGAACATGCCGTTCTGCGAGACGAGGAATCCGAAGTCTCGCCCCGGCAGTGCTTCGCCCAGCTTGCGATGCAGGCTGGTGCGCATTGCGCGCATGCGGCCGCGCATCGCATCGAGCTCGCCGCGCCATTGCGCGTTCGACGTCGGGTCGGAAAGCACCGCCTCCACCAGCGCGGCTCCCAGTGCCGGCGGGCACGAGTAGCTGCGGCGGATCGCCAGCTTGAGCTGCCCCAGCAGCCGCGCCTTGTCGGCCGATGGCGCATGCACGCTCAGCGCGCCCACGCGCTCGCCGTACAGCGAGAAGATCTTCGAGAACGAGCTCGCCACCAGGCAGGCGATGCCGCGCCGCACGCATTCGCGCACCGCCCATGCGTCCTCGTCCACGCCGTGCGCGAAGCCCTGGTAGGCCATGTCGAAGAAGGGCAACAGGCCGCGCTGTCCGATCACGTCGAGGAGCGCATGCCACTCGGCCTGCGTCGGATCGACGCCGGTGGGGTTGTGGCAGCAAGGGTGCAGCAGCACCACGCTGCCGGCCTGCAGCCTTTGCAGCGCGGAGACGGCGCCATCGAGGTCGAAGCCGCTGGTCGCCTTCGCGTAGTACGGATAGCTTTCGACGCGGAAACCCGCGCCGGCGAAGATGGCCGCGTGGTTTGCCCAGGTCGGGTCGGGCATCCAGATCGCGGCGTCGGGCAGCACGCCCTTCAGTAAATCGGCGCCGACCTTCAGCGCGCCGGTGCCGGCGACGGTCTGCACCACCACGATGTCGTCGACGCCCTTGCCGAAGACCAGGTCCCGCACCGCGTGGCGATAGGCTTCTCCGCCTTCAGTGGGCAGATAGACGCTGGGGCCGCGGGCGCCCACGCCAGCCTCGCGCGCGGCGCGCACTGATTCGAGCACCGGCACCTGCCCCGCTTCGTCGCAGTAGATGCCGATCCCGAGGTTGACCTTGAATGGCCTCGGATCGGCTTTGTAGGCCTCGAAGAGGCCAAGGATGGGGTCGTCGGCATAGGCCGGCAATTGATCGAACACGAAAGCTCCTGGGGGGAAATAAAAGAAGGCTCAGAGCTGCGTGCGCACCGACCACAGCTCGGGAAAGAACCGGTGATCGACCACGCTGCGCAGCCACCCCACGCCGGCCGAGCCGCCCGTGCCGGGCTTGAAGCCCAGGATGCGCTCGACCGACACGAAGTGCCGCCAGCGGTACTGCGAGAACACGTCGGCGATGTCCATCAGCGCCTCGCCGAGGCGGTAGAGCTCGTTCTCGGGCGTCGGATCGCCGTACACCCACAGCCACGCGGCCTCCACGCCAGGGTTCGGCACATAGGGCGCCGACCAGTCGCGCGACAGCGCCTCGGACGGCACCGCGATGTCTCGGCGGTGCATCAGCGCCAGCACGTCGTCGTAGAGGCTCGGCGAATTCAGCGCGCGCTCGATCCAGGGCCACACGTCGGGGTTGTTGGCATGCGCACGCGCCAGCGGCACCGACTTGTTGCCGAGGATGAACTCCACATGCCGGTACATGTACGACTGCTGCCCCGAGGCGATGCCCAGCGTGTTGCGGAACTGGTTGAAGCCGTGCGGCGTGATGGTCGAGAGCACGTCCCAGGTCTTGCCGAGGAATTCGAGCAGCGCCTTCACGCGCGGCGCCAGCTGCAGCGCGCCGGCCACGTCGTCGGCGCGGATGCGCGCCTGCATGTTGGCCAGCTCGCAGTGGATGGCCTTGAAGGTCAGCTCCTTGCAGTGCGTGATGCACATGAAGACCATCTCGTCGTGGCCTTCGCTGCGCATGTGCTGCAGGCTCAGCAGCAGGTCGTTGCGCTGGTGCTCCAGGTAGGGGTTGCTGGCGCCCTCGAAGGCGGTCAGCGGCTCGCCGTCGGTGTCGCGCACGGTCGTGGCGCGCTGGGCGTTGTCGCCGGTGGCGATGGACTTCACCAGCGACAGTTCGAGCGCGGGGTTGCGGACTTCGGGAATGACTCTCTTGCGTGGGATGGTGGCCATGCGCCGATTGTTCGGCGCGCGCGTGGCGGCCTCAACCTCCGGCAGGCCGGATTTGGGCACCGGGCGTACGGGGAAGCGGATTCAGTCCGCTTCAGGCCGGCGCGCGTAGGCACTGGGCGTCATGCCCGTCCAGCGCTGGAAGGCGCGCGAGAACGCCTTCTCCGACTCGTAGCCGACCGCCTCGGCCACCTGGTGCAGGCTCAGCTGCCGGTTCTTGAGTTTCTCGGCCGCCAGCGTCATGCGGTAGGAGCCCAGGTAGTGCATGGGCGTCACGCCCACCAGCGCGCGGAAGCGTTCGCTGAAGACGGTGCGCGACAGGTAGCTGGCCTGCGCCAGCGAGGCGACCGACCACGGGTGCCCGGGTTTCTCGTGCATCAGCGAGATCGCGCGGGCGATGCTCTCGTCGTCCAGCCCGCGCAGGCTGCCGAACCTGCCGCCGTGCTCGTGAGCCTGCGGCTGGGCGTAGAGGTGCTCGCAGAGGATGTGCACCAGCAGCAGGTCGGCCATGCGCGCCGCCGACAGCTGCCAGCCCGGGCGCTGGGCGATGGTCTCGTTCACCAGCGACTCCATGGCCTGCGCGAGCGAGGCGGTGGTGGGAATCTGCGCCTGCCGCAGCACGATCAGCGGCGGCAGGCTGCCGATGATCGAGCCCAGCCCCTGCGCGGGCATCCACAGGTGCAGCGAGAAGAGTTCGGTGGCCGGACCGCCGCCGCCGTGCGAGAAGACGATGGGATGGTCGCCATGCCGGCCGACCGAGTGCGCCTCGATCAGCGTGCGGAACGGCATCGGCTGCAGCCCCGGCGCCGACGACACGGTGTGCGCGCCGCCCTGCGGCAGCATCGCGATGTCGTGCGGCGCGACCTGCACCGGCTCGGCACCGTCCACCGCGATCCAGTAGGGCTCGCCGGTACACATGCGGATCAGCGGGCCGGCAACGCCGCTCGAGTGCAGCGACCAGGGGGCGGACAGCGAGAAGCGCGCGGTCACGGCCCTTTCGGACCTGTACGTCGCAAGCACATGGCTGAGTACGTCGCCGTCCCGCTCTGTGTCCATGCTGTTCGTGCCGCCCGGTGGTCTGTCTGTCTCGGAGATGGCGGCGATTATCTGGCATGCCGGGCGGGCGATTCGGCCGCCCGCTACCCATGGTGCCCCGGGATGCAACACAATGGCGTTTCGCAAGAAGACCGCATGAAGACAACGCCCTCGCACCCGAAGCCCCCGCGCGCCGCCCCGTTCGACAGCGAAACGCTGCTGCGCGAAAGCGGCCTGCGCGTGACGCGCGCCGCCCAGACCGTGCTCGAACTCATCGAGCACAGCTCGCAACCCCTGACGCACGAGGAAGTGGCCGCCGCCTACACCGCCGCCGCCGGCGAGGCGCCCGACCGGGTGACGGTCTACCGGGTGCTGGACCGGCTGGTCGAGGCCGGCCTGTGCGACCGCCGCGTGGGCGCCGACCGCGTCAACCGCTTCTCGCGCCACGTGGAAGCCGAGTCGGGCAACACCTTCGAATGCGACCAGTGCCACAAGGTGCTGGCGCTGCCTTCCGACCCTGAGCTGCCGAAGGTGATGGGTCGCCTGGGCCGCGCGCTGCGCAAGCAGGGCATCGACACCCGCCACACCGCCCTCACCCTTCACGGCACCTGCGGCGACTGCGCCCGCTAGCCGCTCTCTAGACGTTCCAGGACGGGAACGGATCCGGAAAGTTCTGCCACCACGAGGCGCCGAAGCGCATCTCGTTCTCCGTGAGCAGGCAGGCGTCGAGCCGGGCACGCAATGCGTCCTCATCCATGCCGATGCCGATCAGCACAAGCTCCTGGCGGGCGTCGCCCGTGGCCGGGTCCCAGTTCTTGTGGATCAGCTCCAGCGCATCCGGGTCGGTCGGCCAGTGCTCGCGCGGTACCGCCGCCCACCAGAAGCCCGCCGCGCCGTAGCGGCAAGCTCCGCCGGCCTGCGACCACGAGCCTGCGCGGGTGGCGCGGCTGGCGAGCCAGAAGAAACCCTTGGAGCGCACAACGCCCTCCCATTCGCTCTGCACCAGCTTCCAGAAGCGCATCGGGTGGAACGGCAGCCGCGAGCGGTAGACGAAGCTGCGGATGCCGTATTCCTCGCTCTCGGGCACATGCTCGCCGCGCAGTTCGGCCAGCCAACCCGGGGCCTGCTCGGCCTGCTCGAAGTCGAAGAGGCCGGTGTCGAGCACGCGGTCGAGCGCGACGCGGCCGAATTCCGACACTTCGATGCGCGCTCGCGGGTTCAGGCTGCGCAATATCGCCATCAGCCGCTCTCGCTCCTCGGGCGTGACAAGGTCGGTCTTGTTCACCACCAGCACGTCGCAGAACTCGATCTGCTCGATCAGCAGGTCGACCACCGTGCGGGTGTCCTCGTCGCCGAGCGACTGGCCGCGCTGGCCGAGGCTGTCGGGCGAGCCATAGTCGCGCAGGAAATTGAAGGCGTCGACCACCGTCACCATGGTGTCGAGCCGCGCCACGTCGGACAGGCTCTTGCCGTCCTCGCCAGCGAAGGTGAAGGTCTCGGCCACCGGCAGGGGCTCCGAGATGCCGGTCGACTCGATCACCAGCTGGTCGAAGCGCTTTTCCTTCGCGAGGCGCCTCACCTCCACCAGCAGGTCTTCGCGCAGGGTGCAGCAGATGCAGCCGTTGCTCATCTCCACCAGCTTCTCGTCCGTGCGCGAGAGTTCGGCGCCGCCGTCGCGCACCAGCGCGGCGTCGATGTTGACCTCGCTCATGTCGTTGACGATGACCGCGACGCGCCGGCCTTCGCGGTTGTGGAGGATGTGGTTCAGCAGCGTCGTCTTGCCGGCGCCGAGGAAGCCGGAGAGCACGGTGACGGGGAGGCGGTCGGCCATGGGAGGAGGCTCCATATATGCAACAGGATTGCATTATATGAATCCAATGCAACTGCGTTGCATTTGTTGCGGCGCCGGGGCCTTCGCCTACCATCGGCGGCATGACCGCCCGCTCCGACTTCTCCGACTTCTCCGCCTTCGTCGCGCCACCGCCTTCCGGCGAGCCCCATGCCGCAGCGGTCGATGCCGCCTCGGCCTGCCTCGACCGCTTCACCGCCGCGTTCAACGCATCGGACACCCGCGGCATGGACGCCGAGCTGCACTTCCCGCATGTGATGCTGTCGGGCGCGCAGCGGCTCGACTGGGCCGGCCCGGGCCAGCATCCGCACGACTTCTTCGACACGCTCAAGGCCACCGGCTGGGCGCGCACGCAGTACGAGAAGAAGGAACCGGTGCTGGCCGGCAACGACAAGGTGCACTTCGTGGTGACCTATACGCGCCGCGATGCGGCGGGCTCGGTGCTCAGCACGCACGTCAACCTGTGGATCGTCGTGCGGACCGATGGGCGCTGGGGAATCGCGCTGCGCTCCTACTGAAGGAAAAGGAAAAAGGCTCTCCATGCAACTCGTCTGGCCCTCGCAGGAACATCTCTCAAGCTACATCGCGGCGCTGGAGCGCGGCTGGTCTCCCAACAACCTCCGGCCCGAAGCAGGCCGGGAGGAACTCGCCCAGATCCGCATCGACTCCGCACGCTTTCTCGCCAGCCTCGTCGACCCCGAGGCCAAGGGCCCGCCTGTCACCCTGCCCGATGGCGGCACCGTGCCCCGGCTGCCGGGCTACCGGCGCTGGATGTGGGACGGCGAATTCTGCGGAAGCATCCAGCTTCGCTGGCAGGCCGGCACCAACGCCCTGCCCGACTACTGCCTGGGCCACATCGGCTACGCCGTCGTGCCCTGGAAAAGCGGCCGGGGCTACGCCAAGGCGGCGCTGCGCGAGCTGCTGCCCGAGGCGCGCGCCAAGGGCCTCGACCACGTGGACATCACGACGGACCCAAGCAACATCGCCTCGCAGCAGGTGATCCGCGCCAACGGCGGCGTGCTGGTCGAAGAGTTCGTCAAGCTGCCCGGGCTCGGCGGCACGCCCGAACTGCGCTTCCGCATCGACGTGCGCGATCTGGCTGCGCGCTCTCAATAGGCCAGCTTCGGATACCAGTCCTTCCCCCGGCCTTCGGGCGTCATGTCGAGCAGGTTCCAGATCGGCATCGGGTCCGGCGCGCTGCGCGGGTCCTGCCCCGGGTCGGAGGTTCCGGGGCCCATTTCGCCGGCCCAGAAATGCCGGATGGTTCCGTCGCCTTCGCGGCGGAACACGTTGAACGCCGCGTTGTCGCCGGTGTCGGGCGTCTCGCCCGCATAGTCGCGGTTGAAGGTGTTGCCCGCCGACGAATACAGCGGCAGGTAGCGCCAGCCGCGCTCGGTGGCAAAGGCCGTCATCCGCTCGATCGGCGAGCGGGCGATCACCGCGAACGCCACGCGCTGCAGGATGTCGGGCATCTCGCCGTCGTAGGAGCTCAGCAGCGAAGTGCACATGGGGCACGGCCGCTCGCGCTTGGGGCCGAACATCCAGTTGTAGGTGATGAGCGTGCCGTGCCGGCCGAAGAGCCCGGAGAGCCGCACAGGCCCTTCCCGGCCTTCGAAGAGATAGTCCTCGGGCACAACGCCTCCGGGCGGCAGTTCGCGGCGCTGCCGAGCCACGCGCTCCAGGTGGCGGCGCAGTTCGATTTCCTCGGCCAGGAGCGCCGTGCGGGCCGTGCGGTATTCGGCGCTTTCGTTGGGAAAGCGGGCCAGGCTGGCCCGGGCCAGCTCGATGGCGGGCCTGAGCTGCTGCTGTTGTGTCTGTGATGCCTGGGTCACGATGAATCGCCTCCGGAAGGAACGAAGAACGGAATTTCCTCACCGCACGACCGCATGCGCCTGTCAGTCTTCGCCTGCACCGGCTGCCATCCCCGGCCTGCGCCGGCCTTGTGCCGCCGCTGCCTCTGCCGCCGATGCAGCCGCTACATCTCGAAGGCCGCGACCTGCCGTCCGTCGATGTCGGTGAAGCCGTATTCGCGTGCGAGGTCGGCCACGCGAAGCACCTCGCCGCTCTTGTCCAGTACCCGGGCGTCGCCGGCCAGCGCCGCGATCGCCCGGCCAAGGTAGCGCGGCGACTCGGTGCGCGCAAGCTCGGGCCGCTCCTGCCAGTGCGCCTCGTCGGTCTTGTGGCCGGCCAGCACGAACTCGGTGCGCATCCAGCCGGGCGACACCGCCACCGAGGCGACGCCATGCGGCTTCAGCTCCTGCGCCATGCCGAAGGCCAGCCGCGTCATCGACGCCTTGGCGAGGTCGTAGAAGAGGTTGCCGCGCAGGTAGTGGCCGCGGTCCCAGAAGGTGGTGGTGACGATCAGACCCTTCTTCTGCCGCACCATGAGCGGCGCGGCGCAGCGGCCGCCCAGGAGGTGGTTGCGCACGCCGCGGTCGAACATCGAGTCCCAGTTCGACAGCGGGTGCTCCCAGAACGGCGCCTCGAACACGCCGGTGAAGGTCTCGTGGCCGCCCCAGGCGTTGTTCACGAGCAGGTCCAGGCGGCCGGCCTCGCGCTCCACGCGGGCGAAGAGCGCGGCCACGTCGTGCTCGCTCGTGTGGTCGCAGCCCACCGCAATGCCCCGACCGCCAAGACGGGTGACTTCGTCGGCGGTGTCGTCGATGCTGCCAGGCAGCGTCGACATGTCCGACAGGGCCATCAGCTGGCCGTAGGTGGCGGCGGGCTGCGCGCGCGTGCTGCGCCCGGTGACGTACACGGTGGCACCGGCGGCGCCCAGTTCGATCGCAATGCCGCGCCCAGCGCCGCGGCTCGCGCCGGTCACGACCGCCACGCAGTCCTTCAGCGGGCCGCCTGCCGTGTTCTCTTCGTTGTTCATCCTGTTCGTTCCTTTTGATCCGTTGGCCTCAGAGCGGATGAAGATAGCCAGCGCTCAGCCCGGCGTCTTGGAAGAACCCGAAACCGCCTGGTCGAGGAATTCGGTGGGCGTGACGCCGCACAGCGCGCGGAACTCGTTGACCAGATGCGACTGGTCGTAGAAGCCGCCCTCCAGCGCCACCTCGGCCCAGGCCGGCGAAGGCTGCTGCCGCAGCGCGCGCAGGCAGCCGTGCATGCGCGCGAGCCGGCTCCACGCGCGCGGCGAAAGCCCCACGTGGGCATGAAAGAGCTGCTGCAGGCGTCGCTCGCCGACGCCGACGGCGGCGGCCACCTCGCGCAACGGGCGCCGCCCGTCCGATCCGGCGATGAGCCCTGCGGCATGCATCGCAATGGCATTTCCCGCGGCGCCGCTGTCGCGAATCCTGCGATGCAGAACGGCCTGCAGCATCGCCACCCGCGCCGCATCGTCGGGCGCTTCGGTCATGCGTTCGAGCAGTTCCGCGCCTTCGCCGCGCCACAGCGCATCGAGGTGCACGGCAGTGCCGCCGATCTCGCCGGCCGGCAGGCCCAGCAGCGCGGCAGCAGCGCCGGGACGCAGGGTGACGGAAAGCCCCTCCACCTTCCGCCGCATGCGCACGACCACCGGCGCGGCCGACGCGCCGATGGCCTCCAGCGCGTGCCCTTCCACGTCGCCGACGGAGGGTGCGTCGCCGAAATTGAAGACCAGGCGCACGGCACCGTCGGGCAGCACGCGTTCGCGTACCTCGTGGCCGGCGGCGAAACTCTCGCGATACAGCATGATGTGCGAGACATGCCCGCGCAGCGCGGCACCGACCGGGAACGCGCTCAGCGCGCCGGCGGGCACGCCCGACTCCGGCCCGTGCAGGGGGTCGTCGTCGAGCCGGAGGAAGAGGCGTTCGCCCATGGGTACCGATTGTGTTGAAAAACGCCGCCCGGGCATGTCCGAAAATCGGCCGCTTCGTCTGTCCGAATCGAATGACGTCCGCCCTGCCCGTCCTCTACTCGTTCCGCCGCTGCCCCTACGCGATGCGCGCCCGCCTCGCGCTGGTCGCCAGCGGCCAGCAGTGCGAGCTGCGCGAGGTGGCGCTGAAGAACAAGCCGGCCGAGATGCTCGCGGCTTCGCCCAAGGGCACGGTGCCCGTGCTGGTCGCCGAAGACGGCACGGTGCTGGAGCAGAGCCTCGACGTGATGCTGTGGACCCTGCGCCGCAGCGACCCGGCAGGCTGGCTTCGGCCCGAAACCGGCACGCTGCAGGACATGCTCGCGCTGGTCGCCGCCTGCGACGACGGCTTCAAGCCCCAGCTCGACCGCTACAAGTACCCCGACCGGCATGCGGACGGCGGCGAGCCCGCACGCGAGCGCGGCGCGGCCTTCCTGCGCGACCTGGAAGCCCGTCTGTCGAACTCGCCGCAACTGACCGGTGCCCACGCGACGCTGGCCGACGCCGCCCTCATGCCCTTCGTGCGCCAGTTCGCGATGGTCGATGCGGCGTGGTTCGGCGCCCAACCCTGGCCGCGGCTGCAGGCATGGCTCTCGGGCTGGACCGCCTCAACTCTCTTCGAGCGCGCGATGCACAAGTACGAGCCCTGGAATGCGGGTGAGACCGGCATCGACTTTCCGCCACCCGTCTAACTCGCCATCGCCGCAGCCGACGCCCGCTGGATGCATTCGACGAAATGCTGCGCGGCCGGCGTCAGCAACTGCCCGCGGCGCTTGATCACGCTCACGCTGAGCATCGGCAACTGCTCCTCGATCTCCACGCGGCGGATGCCGTGGCGCTTGAAGGTCAGCGTGGCCAGCGGCTCGACGAACAGGCCGACCAGGTCCATCTGCCCGACCAGCGCCAGCGCCACCGTGACCGACTGCCCCTGTATCACCCGCGCCGGCTGCGGCAGGCCCAGCGGCAGCAGCGGCGACACGGCCTCGCGGCCGCTGAAGTGGTCGTCGCCGGGAAGAATCCATTCGGCCTTGTAGAGGTCGCGGATCGAGCGACTCCCGCGCAGCGGATGGTGCTCGCGCATGCCCACCACCAGCTTCACCGGAAAGAGCTCCATCGCCTCGAACTGCGGATCGAGCCGGCCCGGCACCACGTGCGCCACCGCGAAGTCGAGCGAGCCTTCGCGCAGGCGCGCGAGCATCCAGGGCAGCACGGTTTCGCTGAACTGCACGTCGACCGCCGGCAGGCGCGCGTGGAAGTCCTGGAACGCCGCCGGCAGCACCGTGAGCGCGAACGAGGTGCTCACGGCCAGCGCCACCTTGCCGGTGAGCCCGTCGCGGATCTGCGCGATCTCGTCGCGGGCGCGCTGCATGTCGGCCAGCAGCAGCCTTGCGCGCGGCGCGAAGGCCTTGCCGAACTCGGTGAGCTGCACGCCCTTGACGCTGCGCTCCACCAGCGGCGCGCCGACCTCGCGCTCCAGCTCCCGCACGATCTTGGTGACGGCCGGCTGAGAGATGCCCAGCACGCGCGCGGCGGCCCGGATGCTCAACTGCTCGACCACGGCCACGAAGGCATGCAGCTGGTTGGGTTTCATGAAAACAAAAAGTTATCTTCGACGCCCAATTATTGTCTTTTCATGACAGCGGCGAATCTCTAGCATCCGGCGCGGCCAAGGCGTAGACCTTCGACCGACATTCCGAAAAGCAAAGCCAACACTGGAGACACATGAGCACCCCAAGCAACCGGCCCGCGCCGTCCTCTTCCCCCGCGCGCCGCCGCCAGACCATCGTGGCCACCACCATCGGCAACGGGCTGGAGTTCTTCGACTTCACCGTCTACGGCTTCCTGGCGCTCGTGATCGGCAAGCTGTTCTTCCCGACCTTCAGTTCCTACGGCCAGCTGCTGCTGACGGTGGCCAGCTTCGGCGTGGGCTTCATCATGCGGCCGCTGGGCGGCATCGTCATCGGCGCGTACGCCGACCGCGCAGGCCGCAAGAAGGCCATGACGCTCACCATCTTCCTGATGGCGCTGGGCTGCGCCCTGATCGCGTTCACGCCCACCTATGCCTCCATCGGCGTCGCGGCGCCGATCGTCATCGTGCTGGCGCGGCTGATCCAGGGCTTCTCGGCCGGCGGCGAGGTCGGCGCATCGACCACTCTGCTGGTGGAGCACGCCACGCCGGCCAACCGCGGCTACATGGCGAGCTGGCAGTTCGCGAGCCAGGGACTGGGCGTGCTGATGGGCGCGGTGGTGGTGGGCGTGCTCACGGCCTCGCTCTCGCAGGAGGCCATGCAGAGCTGGGGCTGGCGCATTCCCTTCATCATCGGCATGCTGATCGCGCCGGTGGGCATGTACATCCGCCGTCACCTCGAGGAATCGCTGCACATCTCGCCCCAGCAGGCCGCCGCACCGCGCGAGAGCAGCCTGAAGATCGTCTGCACGCAGCACGGCAGGACGGTGCTGGCGGCCATTCTTTCGCTGGTCGGCGGCACCACGGCCGCGTATGTGGTGACCTTCTACATGCCGACGTACGCCGTGCGCGAGCTGGGCTTCACGCCCTCGGTGGCGCTCTTCGGCGCCGCGCTCACCGGGCTGATCTCGTTCGCCTTCGCGCCCTTCGTCGGCAAGCTGTCGGACGTGGTGGGCCGCAAGACGCTGATCGTGTGGAGCCGCGTCGCGCTGGCGCTGCTTATCTACCCCGGCTTCCTGTGGCTCAACGCCTCGCCCACGCCCACGGTGCTGTTCGTGGTGCTCGGCGTGTTCAGCTTCGGGCTGGTCGTGCAGACGGTGCCCGGCATCACGATGCTGCCCGAGATGTTCCCGAAGGCGGTGCGCGCCAGCGGCATGTCGCTGGTGTACAGCGTGGGCGTGGCGCTCTTCGGCGGCTTCGCGCCCTTCATCAGCACCTGGCTGCTCAACGCCACGGGCAGCAAGCTCGCGCCGGCCTGGTACCTGGTGGCGATGACGGTGGTCTCGCTGCTGGGCCTGCTCTGGCTGCGCGACCATACGGGCCGCGACATCGACGCGGCCGGCGCCCACGCAAACGCCTGACGGCCTTCATCATTCCAAGCACAGGAGTCCCCACTTCATGCAAGCACAACCCACCGCCGCCACGCGGTTCTTTTCGGGCACCTACGTCGAAGCCCGCGCCAAGTTCCTGGAGGCCGCCGCGCAGCGCGGCGCCGCCGTCGAGTCGTTCGTGATGGAGGCGCACAAGGGCGCGCTCGGCGAAGAACTGGCCACCGACGTCGCGCTGATCGGCGCCATCGACGCGAAGAAGGTGCTGCTCGTGAGCTCCGGCACGCACGGCCCCGAAGGCTTCTGCGGCTCGGGCACGCAGGTCGCCACGCTCAACGACGCGGACCTGCTCTCGCGGCTGGAGCAGGCCGGCGTCTCGCTGCTGCTGGTGCACGCGGTCAACCCGCACGGCTTTTCGCACCTGCACCGCACGAACGAAGACAACATCGACCTGAACCGCAACCACATCGACTTCGGTGCGCCGCTGCCGGTGAACGCCGAATACGCCGACGTCGAGCCGCTGGTGCTGCCCGCGACCTGGCCGCCGACGCCCGCCGACGAAGCGGCCGTGGCCGCCTACGTGGCGAAGCACGGCATGCGCGCCTTCCGCGCCGCCGTGACGCGCGGCCAGTACACCTCGCCCGACGGCCTCTTCTACGGCGGCACGGGGCCTTCGTGGAGCAACAGGACCATCCGCAAGATCCTGCGCAAGTACGCCGCATCGGCCACGCACCTCGGCTGGATCGACGTGCACACGGGCCTGGGCCCCTACGGCCATGGCGAGAAGATCTACCCCGGCCGCAACACACCCGAAGACCTGGCGCGAGCCCACGACTGGTGGGGCGCCGACGTGTTCGCGCCCTTCGCCGGCGACTCGGCCTCGGCCGACGTGTCGGGCCCGGTGATCTCGACCGCTTACGACGAATGCCCGAACGCGAAGATCGCGCCGATGGGCCTCGAGTTCGGCACGCTGCCCGACCTGGAAGTGCTCGACCGCCTGCGCGCCGACACCTGGCTGCGCCGCCACCCCGAGGCGCCGGAAGCGCAGAAGCGCGAGATCCGCACGCGGCTGCGCGACGGCTTCTACTGCGACAACGACGAGTGGAAGGGAATGATCCTGGGCCAGACGCGCGTCGTGCTGCTGCAGACGCTGCAGGGACTGCGCAAGGCCTGACGAATCAGGAAGCCGGGCTTCGCCTCAGCCGAAGTCGGGAGCCCGCTTCTCGCGCAGCGAGGCGACACCCTCGCGCACGTCGGCGCCCGCGAAGCCCATGAATTCGAGCGCCAGCGATGCGTCGAAGGTCGGGCCGGCCTGGCGCAGCCAGTTGTTGAGCGCGTACTTGGTGAAGCGGATGGCGCTCTGGCTGCCGGCCGCGAGCCGGTCTGCCACCTCGTAGGCGCGCGGCAACAGGTCGGCCTCTTCCACCGCGAGCGACACGAGGCCGATGCGCTCGGCCTCCTCGCCGCTCACCGGCTCGCACAGCAGCAGGTGGTACTTGGCCTTGGCCATGCCGCACAGGAGCGGCCAGACGATGGCTGCATGGTCGCCCGCCGCCACGCCCAGGCGGGTGTGGCCGTCGACGATCTTCGCGTTCTTCGTGGCGATGGAGATGTCGGCGAGCAGTCCCGCCACCAGGCCCGCGCCCACCGCCGGGCCGTGCATGGCGCTCACGATGGGCTTGTCGCAGTTGATGATGTTGTAGACGAGGTCGCGCGCCTCGCGCCACACGCGCTGGCGCACCGCGTCGTCGGTGGTCATGTCCTGCACCATGGCCAGGTCGCCGCCGCCCGAGAAGCCCAGCCCCTCGCCCCGCAGTACCGCGCAGCGCACGCTGTCGTCGGCCGACACGTCGCGCCAGATCTCTGCGAGCTCGCGATGGCCGTCATGGCCCGCCGTGGGCAGCTTGCCGTTGGCCGCCAGCATCCGGATGTCGAGCACCGCGCCGTTCGCGCCGCGGCGCTCGATGGCGAGGGTCTTGTAGCGGGCGGCGTAGTCCATGGCGGGTGTCTCTTTCGGCTGTTCGGCTACTTTCTTGCCGCCACTTCGCGGCAGCGCTGCACGTTCGCGTCGAAGCGCGAGGCCAGGCCCGGTTCGCACTCCTCTGAGGGAGCGAGCCTGCACATGCCGACCACAGCGTAGTCCATCACCGCCGCCGTGCACATGGGGTATGCGGCGAGTTCGGGATTGGCCTTGCTCTTGAAGCCCCAGCGTTCGGAGAACTGCACCGTGCGGACCATCGCGCCGTGGAAGAAGCTGCGGTCCTTGGCGGCGATGGCGGCCTCCATGCGGGGCAGCTCCTCGTTCAGGTAACCGACCGAGTCGAGCGGAAAGCCCGACGGGTCCTGCTGTGCGGTGGCGAAGGATGCGGCGAGCACGAAGGGCAAGGCCGCAAGGGCACGCAGAACGGGAGAGGCTGCGCGGCGTTGGAAGGTGCGGTGAAGGTGCATGGCCCCGAATTCTGCAACGTTTTGAAGCATTTCTGAACCGGTCGCGATGCGCAGGCGCCACGCCGTCCGGCTTTGCTAGCGGCCCTTCTTCTGTTTGTCGAATTTGCGCCAGTACTGGAATTCGTCCTCGTGCACCTCGAGGTCGATCTCGGAGATGCGCGACTGCAGCCGCTCCTGCACCTCCGTCACCGCCCTGTTGTAGACCAGCGGCCCGATCTCCTCCAGGAAGAAGCCGAGCAGCGCTCCGGCCGCGATGTTGCCGATGGGCTCTTCCATGTTCTCGCGGAAATAGCGCTCGATGGAGGTGATGGCCTGCTGGCGGGCTTCCTTCGGGATCTCGATGGTCATGGGTCTTCCTGCCTCGGGAGGTTCGGGCCGTCGATTGTGCCGGCCGCCGCCCGTGTCCCTCCCTGGCGCCCTTCGCTACCATGCGCGCTCACAACAACACCGGAGACACCGATCATGAAGTTCCGCCCCGCCGCGCTCGCGGCCCTTGCCCTCGCGGCACTCGCCGGCTGCACGAACCTCACCCCCACCGTGCCCCAGCGCCAGCTGATGCTGGTCGCCAACGACGAGAAGCAGTCGTGGAACGACGCCGGCGCGGTGATCCTCGGCCCGATGGGACGCGACACGGTGCAGGTGCTGGACATCGGCACCGATCCGCTGGCGCCCAAGGTGCTCGGCACGCTGCAGCTGGACAACACCATCGCCGGCCCGCCGACCAACCTCGCGATCACGCCCGGCGAAACGCTGGCGCTGGTCGCCAACTCGCTCAACGTGGTCGAGGAGAACGGCGCACGCAGGCAGGTGCCCGACAACCGGCTCTTCGTGATCGACCTGACCACCACGCCGCCCAAGCTGCTCGACACGCTGCAGGTCGGCAAGCAGCCCTCGGGCCTGTCGATCAACCGCACGGGCGACCTCGCGCTGGTGGCCAACCGCGCCGACAACTCGGTGAGCGTGCTGCGCATCTCGGGCAAGAAGGTGACGCTGGTCGACACCGTCGCCATGGGCGACTCGGTGGCGCACGTGCGCTTCACGCCCGACGGCAAGCGCGCACTGGCGGCCAAGTTCCCGAGCCACAAGATCGCGCTGCTCGACGTGAACGGCGAGAAGGTCAGCTACAACAAGGTCGACCTCGCCGCCGGCCTGTGGCCCTACAACGTCGACGTGACGCCCGACGGCAAGCTCGCGCTGACGGCCGACAACGGCAATTCGGGCGCCTCCGACGGCCAGGTCGACACGGTCAGCGTGATCGACATGGAAGCCGCGCCGCCGCGCGTGATCGACAAGGTGGTCGTCGGCGACGGCCCCGAAGGCCTGGCCGTGAGCCCGACCGGCCGGCACGCCGTGGCAGTTATCTTGCGCGGCAGCAACGCAGCGAAGAACGCCTACTTCTACAACCGCAACGGCTCGGTGGTGCTGCTGAAGATCGACGGCAAGAAGGTCACGCGCGCCAATGAGGTTGTGGTGCGCGGCCTGCCCGAGGGGGCGGTGTGGAGCGCCGACGGGAAGTACCTGTACGTGGGCAACTTCATCGACCAGGACATCACGATCCTGCGGCTCGATGGCGATACGCTGATGCCGACTGGGAAGTCTTTTCCGCTGCAAGGCCACCCGGCAGCGATGCGTGGTGCCATGACACACTGACAGGACAAGGCTCGGGACTGCCTCGCACAAATGAATCGGCTTTTCTTCGAGCCGCCAATCGAAGACTAGAAATCGAAACAGAGGAAGAGGGAATTTATGTTGTTTGCTTCATCGAAGCGCTTTTTGGGAGCGCTGAGCAGCGCTTTGCTTTTTGGAGTCGCGACCTCCGCTCAGGCGGGACCTCTCGGTGATCCAGTCATGGTCAACACCAGCACGGCTGGCACTCAGGAACTCTCGGGCCAGTTCTCGCTGACTGCGGGAAGGAATGGGGAAAAGCTCGTGATGTGGCGAGACTCGCCTACGAACATGACCTATGTTCAGCGGATCAACTCCTCAGGCGTGCTTTCCCCTGTCAAGTTTCCCGTGCCGCGAGGAAATTGCATCGCGGCAGATCGCGTCGGGAACTTCGCAGTCATTGGCAGTCTTGCGGAAATCACTCTCTACGACCGAAATGGCAATCTCCGGGCAAATGCCTTCCGGCCGAATCCGGGCGCTGAAGGTGGCTGCATCGGCTTCGATTTCGATGGAAATCTCTCGGCCTTTTACTCCGTCAGTTCCGGTGGCAACCGCTGGCTCGCGCTGAGAAGATTCAATATCGCCGGGGTGCCAGTGAGCAGCGAGGTACAGGTCACTCCTGCATCTACGGCTGTGGTGGTTGCCAACAGCATCGCCTCCGATGCATCGGGGAACATCACTGTCGCCTGGACCGTCGACAACCCCTCGACCGCGGGCGATGTCTGGATGCAACGCTTCAACAGCGCCGGCGCGCCTCTCATCAACGCGACACCGGTGGTCACGGCCCCCTCCACGCAGGATGGCGCATCTCTCGCCATGAGTCCGAACGGCAACTTCGTGATCGCGTGGAATTCGTACGAGGCCAACAATCTCCAGAACGCGTACGTTCAACGGTACAGCTCGACAGGCGCAGCCATAGGGTCCCCCATCCGCATCACGAAAGCTGCATCTTCCGTCTTCTCGCTACTGAACGTGAGCATGATGGAAGATGGCGGCTTCTTCGCCGCCTGGAACATCGACAACCCGACGCCGGGGACATGGCCCATCGTCGTGGCGCAGCAATTCGCCAGCGACGGCACACCCATCGGCAACGAATTCCAGGTCGATCTGCCGGGCATCGCTGGCCGATATGCCAATGTCGCGAGCGACCTCGCGGGCAACTTCACTGTCGCCTGGAATGCCTACGACGCTGTGTCCGGCTTCGATGTGAAGGTCCGCTCGTACAAAATCGACACCCAGCCAGCGATTACGACACTCAACAATGGCCAACCGGCTCAAGGCCTGTCCGGCGCGGCAGGAAGCTGGAAGTACTTCAAGATCACAGTGCCACCCGGCATTACGCAAATGAACGTCAGCATGGCCGGGCCAGCCGGCGGCGACGGTGACATGTACATCCGTTTTGGCGGCCTGCCGAGTGCAACGGCCTGGGACATTCGCCCCTACGTCAATGGCAGCAATGAGATCGCGAGTATCGGGAATCCGCCGCCTGGCGACTTCTACATCGCGATCTACGGATACATCGGCTATTCCGGGGTTAGCCTGAACGTCAGCTACTGATGTCGCACCGTTAAACTCCCGCTCCCATGACGCGACCATCCCGCCCCCTCCGCACACTCGAACGCGGCATCCTCTGCCTCGTGATCGGCGCCGCCGTCCTGCTGGGGCCGCGCTTCCTGCAGGGCACGCGCTGGTTCGAGATGGTGGCGGGAGCCTATCTGGTGGGCTGGTTCGCGCTGGTGCTGGGCACGGTGCTGATCGTGGTCGAGCTGGTGAAGCTGGGCAAATCGCGCCGGCAATAAAAAAACCCGCCTTGCGGCGGGTTTCGTTGGTGCCGACGGGCCCGCGTCAGGCCTTCTTGCCGCGCATCTTGCCGATCAGTTCCACCACGACCAGCACGATCGCGCCGGCCACGATGCCCACGCCGGCATTCACGCCCATCGAGCCCAGCGTGCCGAACACGCCGCCCGTGGCCTTGGCCCAGTCTTCCACCGCGTGGCCCAATGCCGGCACGCCGTGCACGAGGATGCCGCCACCCACGAGGAACATCGCGGCCGTACCGGCCACCGACAGCGCCTTCATGAGCCACGGCGCCGCGGCCAGGATGCCCCGGCCGAGGGCCTGCGCGCCCGCGCTCGCGCGCTGGCTCAGGTAGAGGCCCGCGTCGTCGAGCTTCACGATGCCGGCCACGAGGCCGTAGACGCCGATGGTCATGATGAGCGCGATGCCCACCAGCACGCTCAGCTGGGTGGTGAAGGGCTGGCCCTGCACGGTGCCCAGCGTGATGGCGATGATTTCGGCCGAGAGAATGAAGTCGGTGCGCACCGCGCCCTTGATCTTGTCCTTCTCGATCGCGACCACGTCGACCGAGGCGTCGGCGATGGCTTTCTCGTGGCGTTGCGTGTCGGCGTCATGTGCGTTCTTGTGCAGGAACTTGTGCGCCAGCTTCTCGGCGCCCTCGAAGCACAGGAAGGCGCCGCCGATCATCAGCAGCGGCGTCACCAGCCAGGGCAGCCAGGTGCCGATGGCCAGCGCGGCCGGCACGAGGATGGCCTTGTTGATGAAGGAGCCCTTGCACACGGCCCACACCACCGGGATCTCGCGCTCGGCCTTGACGCCGGTGACCTGCTGGGCATTGAGCGCGAGGTCGTCGCCGAGGACGCCGGCCGTCTTCTTGGCGGCTACTTTGGTGAGGACCGATACGTCGTCGAGAACGGTCGCGATGTCGTCGAGCAGCAGGAGCAGGCTGGAGGCCATGGGCAGGGTCGGGGCTGAAAAGAAGCGGCGAGCTTATCCGCAGCCGCGATCCGCCCCTGCAATACCCGTACGCCGGCGCCCTGAAGAACGAACGGCAGGAGCCGGCCGGCTCAGAGCGCGCTCAGCGCAATGGCCAGCACGGCCGCCAGCGAGGCGCCGAACAGCGCCAGGCCCACGCGGCGGCGGCGGTGCGTGAGCATCCACAGCACCACGCCCGAGATCGACAGGAAGATCAGGCTGCCGGCCAGCGTGTCGACCAGCAGGATCCAGGGCAGCGGCATGCCGCCGCCCTTGTGCATGTTGGTGAGCGTGGCGACGAGCCCGTTGTGCGTGGTGGTGACACCCACCGAGCGGTTGCCCTGCCAGTACTCGGCCTGGACGATCTCGTTGGGGCCGCCGAAGTTGAAGATCCAGTGCGCCGGCTGCGTGAGCGCGGGAGCGTTCTTGTCGCTCTTGTCCGCCCATGCGACGGGCTTGGCGGGCTCGATGCGGCTGGAATTGGGCGGGCCGCTCATGCGCAGCGCTTCCTGCAGCCACCGGCTCATGGCCTCCGGCGTTTCCGGCACCGGATCGGGCAGCGCCAGCTGCGCGCGCGAGCGCTCCTGGGCCTGTGGCAGCTTCAGCACGTTGCGGTGGTTGAGCCAGATGCCGCTGAAGCCGAACAGCAGCCCCAGCACGGCGCCCCAGAGGCCGAACCAGCCGTGGGTGCGACGAATCCACTGCACAGCGGTCGTACGGCGCTGGTGCGAGCGCACGCGCGCGGCGTGGCCCAGTGTGTTGCTGCCGGCGGCGTCCATGTCAGGCCACGTCGCGCTTCAGGCGGATCTCTTCGACGCGCACGGTGCCGAAGGCGGTGGTCTTGGCGGTCTTCATCTCGCGCTTGAAGCCCGCGAGTTCGTGGAAACGCATGGCGCGCTCGTTGCGGATCGGCACCCAGATGGTGACCGTCGTGCAGCCCTCTTCCTCCAGGCCTTCGCGTGCGGCGTCCCAGAGGGCCACGCCGGCGCCCTTGCTCCAGTGCTCGGGCTTGACGTAGATGGCCCAGATCTCGCCTGTGGTGGGCGGCGTCTTGGGGTCGCGCGAGCGGTCGAAGCCGACGAAGCCGACGATCTCGCTGCCCGACACGGCCACCCACACCTGCGGCTCGCTGTATTCGATGGCCTCGCGCCACTTGGCTTCGCGCGTGGCCGGGGCCAGGGTGCGCAGCTCTTCCTCGGGGAGGATGCCCTCGTAGGCTGCCTTGACGGCGAGAGCGTGGATTTCTGCGACGGCCTTGGCGTCGCGCAGGGTCGCGGGGCGAACTTCGTAATCTGACATGAATGCGGGAAATCGAATGGAACCGCATATTGTCGCCGCACCGCTAAACTGCGTGCCGCATACGTCGCAACTACAGGAGAAACCGACATGGCCAAGGGTCAGCAGCGCAGCAACAAGGAAGCGAAAAAACCCAAGAAAGACACCTCGCCGCCCAAGCCTGTGAGCACCGGCGGCATCGAGCCGGTCCGCACGGTCACGACGGAAGTCATTCCCCGCGGCAAGCTCAAGAACAAGTAAGAAGTGACGACGAACGACTCGCCGGCGCCAGCACCCGCCCCCGCAGACCCCACGCCCAGACAGGCCCAGCCGCGCAACCCGCTGCACGGGGTCACGCTGGAGGCCATCGTCACGGCGCTGGCCGGTCACTACGGGTGGCAGCGCCTGAGCGAGCTCGTTCCCATCCGTTGTTTCACGCTCGACCCGAGCGTGGGCTCCAGCCTCAAGTTCCTGCGCAAGACGCCGTGGGCGCGCGAGAAGGTCGAGAGCCTTTACCTCTTCATGCTGCGCGAGCAACGCCGCGAGCAGCAGCAACCACAACAGCAACCCCGACAACGGCCATGAAGGTCCGGCTGGAGCCCTCGGGCCTCGGCTTCGAGGCCGACGCCGAAACCACCCTGCTGAAAGCCGCCGAGGCCGCGGGCATCGAGCTGCCGAGCTCGTGCCGCAACGGCACCTGCCGCACCTGCATCTGCCTGCGGCTCGCGGGCGAAACCCGCCACATCATCGAATGGCCCGGCCTGAGCGCCGAGGAAAAGGCAGAGGGCTGGATCCTGCCCTGCGTGGCGCAGGCCCTCGGCGACATCACGCTCGATGTGCCCGGCGCACGCGCCCTGTTCGCGGACTGATCAGGCCGGTGGCCTGACCGAAGGCGCCGCCACCACCAGCCGGTCGCGCTGCGCCAGCGAGGGGAAGATCCTGAACCAGGTCAGCGCGACCAGCATCGTGCCGACGCCGCCCACTACCACCGAGCCGACCGGCCCGAGCAGCGCCGCCGTTGCGCCCGACTCGAACTCGCCGAGCTGGTTGCTCGCGCCGATGAAGATCGAGTTGACCGCGCTCACCCGGCCGCGCATGGCATCGGGCGTCTCCAGCTGCACCAGCGTCTGGCGGATCACCACGTTGACCATGTCTGCGCCGCCCGAGACCGCGAGCGCGATCAGCGAGACGACGAAGCTCTTCGAGATGCCGAACACCACCATGCACAGCCCGAAGATGCCGATGGCCAGCAGCAGCGTGCGTCCCACGTGGCGCTCCACCGGCCGGCGCGTGAGCGCGATCGACATCACGAGAGCCCCCACGGCCGGGGCGCTGCGCAGCAGGCCCAGGCCCCAGGGGCCGGTGTGCAGGATGTCCTTGGCATAGATCGGCAGCAGCGCCACCGCGCCGCCCAGCAGCACCGCGAACAGGTCGAGCGAGACGGCGCCGAGCACCGGCTTGCGCTTCCAGATGAAGTCGACGCCCGCGAACACCGTGGACAGCGTGACCGGCTCGCGAGCAGCCGGCGTGTAGGCGTAGCGCAGCCGCAGCACCAGCGCGCAGGCAACCGCGAAGAAGGCCACGCTGGCGCCGTAGACCACCGCCATGCCTGCCACGAACAGCAGGCCGCCCAGGGCCGGTCCGCCGATGATCGCGCCCTGCATGCCCGCCGAACTGAAGGCCATCGCGCGCGCGAGCATGGTGGGTGGCACCAGCAGCGGCGTCAGCGCCTGCTGAGCCGGCATCTGGAAGGCCCGCACCGCGCCCAGCACCAGCGACAGCCCCAGCAGCAGCGCGCGCGTGTCGTGCTTCTCGAGCACCGCGAGCAGCAGCACCAGCGCCACCAGCCCCTGCACCGCGAAGCAGGCCGCCACGATGCGCCCCCGATGGTGGCGGTCGACCACATGGCCGGCCAGCAGCGCCAGCAGCAGCGCCGGCACGAACTGGTAGAGGCCGACCAGGCCCAGGTCCCAGGCGCTGCCCGTGAGCTCGTACATGTGCCAGCCGATGGCCACCAGCAGCATCTGCGAGGCGGCCGTGCCGAAGAGGCGCGCCGTCCACATCTGCATGAACGGGCGCTCGCGCGTCAGGTCGGAAAAGCTGGGGGGAGAAACCGCCGCGGCCGGCAATGTGGCCTGGGCGTCGGGAGAAGAAGGGGAAGCGGAGGCTTGGGCGGGGCCGGACATTCGCCCGAGGATAGCCGACGCCGGATGAGCGGGGCGTGAGCGTGGGCAAGGGCGTGGGCAAGGAGCCTCCGCAGTCCCGCCACCGCCCTGCTGTCTACACTCGGCGGCGCCCATGACCGTTTCACCGCCGCAGCTGCAACCCGTTCACGAAGATCCTTACCTGCTGGTGCTCGACAAGCCCGCCGGCCTGCTCTGCGTGCCCGGCCGTGGCGAGGACAAGCAGGACTGCCTCAGCGCACGCGCCATGCGGCAATGGCCCGATGCGCTGATCGTGCACCGGCTCGACATGGCCACCAGCGGCCTCGTGCTGATGGCGCGCGGCATCGAGATGCAGCGCGCGCTGAGCGCGGCCTTTGCCGAGCGCCAGGTGCACAAGCGCTATGAAGCCGTCGTCGATGGCGCGATGCCGCTGCGAGAAGAGTGGTCGCTGATCGATGCGCCGCTGATGGCCGACTGGCCGCGCCGGCCGCTGCAGAAGATCGACCCGGCCGGCAAGCCCAGCCTCACCCGATGGAAGGCCGTTTCAGTGCTGCCCGGCGAGCCGGCATCCACGCACGTGCTGCTGGAGCCGCTGACCGGCCGCTCGCATCAGCTGCGCGTGCATCTGCTGTCGATCGGGTATCCCATCCTGGGCGACGCGCTGTACGGCGACGCCGCACTGCAGGCGCGTGCGCCTCGCCTGCTGCTGCATGCGAGCGAGCTGGGGTTCGTGCATCCGGTGACGCAGCAGAGCCTTTTCTTCAACCGGCCGCCTGGCTGGAACTGACGGACCGGGCGCTCAGCCGCCCTTGACGACCAGCACCGGCATGTTCGCGTCCTGCAGCACGCGCTGGGTCACGCTGCCCAGCAGCAGTTTCTCGATGCCGCTGCGGCCATGCGAGCCCATCACGATCAGGTCGGCCGCGATGGCGATGGCCGTGTCGACGATGCCTTCGTGCACCACGTGGCCGTCGATCACGCGCTGGTCGCTGTGCAGGCCCTCGGCCGCGAGCGCCGCCACGCCTCGCGCGAGAGCCGCATTGGCACTGGCAGTAGCCGCAGCGAGGTATTCGTTCTGGCCGAGCGCGTAGTCCGCGCCCACGCCGATGAAGGGGTAGTTGTCGATCACGTGGATCAGCGTGATGCGGCTACCGAAGGCCAGCGCGAGGCCGCTGGCCTTGCTGACGGCGAGCATGGAAGTTTCGGAGCCGTCGATCGGAACCAGGATGTGATTGAACATGGCGGGACCTCGCTTTCGTTCGCAGACAGACTCGGCCCACAAGGGACCGGGGCCCCGAATTTAACCGCTGTTACGTGGCGCGGGCTGTAGGACTCGTGCCAGCAAGGGCAAGCCCCGATATCGCCTGGGTTCAATCCCCCTGGAAACCCTCGGCGCGGCAGGTGATCACCAGCGTATCGCGCCAGCCTTCGCCGCCTTCTTCGAGCGGCTGGATCGGCGTCGACTCGTGGATCACGCGCGCATCGTCGAGCAGCAGGAGCGTCCACGGCTCGGTCATCGTGAAGCGCTCGCCGCGCCTTCCGTTGGCCTCGAACACACGCGTCTCACCACCCTTGATGCCATGCCGGCTCACGAGCGCCACCGCCACCAGATCCACGCCATCGCGGTGCGCGCCCTCGGGCGTCGGCCGGCCGATGCCGCCGGCGGTGTCGATGCGGAACTGGTGCGCTTCCACGTACCAGCGCTGCGCCGCGCCGCGCATCTCGCTGCTGGCCCTGCCGAGCTGCTGCAGCAGCCGCTGCCACACCGGCTGCGCGATGGTGGCGTCGAGCATCGGCGCGAACCAGCGCTGCATGCCGCCGTGCAGCGCGTTGTATTCCACCGGCTGCCAGTGCGCGCGATGCGGCACCTGCGCGAGCGTGGCCTGCTCGTCGGCCTCGACCGTGAAGCAGGCATGGCGTCGCGTGCGGTAGCGGCCGCCGTCCTTCAGGTAGTCGTCGGGCGGAAGATCGTTCCAGTCGGCATGCAGCGCCTCGAGCTGCGAGACCGGCAAGCCCAGCCATTCGCCCACGCCCTGGGGGCTCAGCACGGCATAGCCTTGTTCGCGCAGAGCCGCGGGCAGCTCGGCGGGCGCGATGAACGGGGGAGTGAATGCGGCGGTGGTCACTGCGCGCTGACCTTCACGTCCTTCCAGAACGCGACGCGGTCGCGGATCTCTTCGGCTTCGGGCTTCGGATCGGCGTAGTACCAGGCGGCGTCGGTGTTGAGCTCGCCGTTGACCAGCAGCGAGTAGTAGTTCGCCGTGCCCTTCCAAGGGCAGGTGGTCCTGTGGTTGCTGAAGGTGACGAAGTCGCGGTTGAGCGAGCTCATCGGGAAATAGTGGTTGCCTTCGACGAGGACGGTGTCGTCGCTTTCGGCGATGGTTACGCCGTTCCAGGTTGCTTTCATGGTTTTGGGGGTCTCCGGGGGCGGCCGGGTGCCGCTTTCGGGGGTTATTGTGCCGTTGCCACGGCTTTGGCCTCTCGGTGCTTGTTATCTACCCCTGCTGGGAGTTTGCTTTTCGGGGCCGGGTCTCGGCCCGGCGGCCGACTCACTTTCTTTTGCTTCGCCAAAAGAAAGTAAGCAAAGAAAAGGCGACCCTACTGTCTGCGTCCCTCCGCTTCGCTACGGGCAACCTGCGGTGCTCGACGTAGGGGGGGGTCCGCAGAACTCGCTTCGCTCAAGCAGCTGCGGCCCTTATCCCTCCTACGTCTGCGCTCCTCGGCGCAGCCAGAAGGGAGTTGGAGACCGAGCAGGCCATCGCTGCGCTCGGCCTCTGAACAGCCCACACTGGCCCTCACTTCGCTCGGCCCGGAATCTCAATTCAATCGCGACGGCTTCAACCGGCCCAATGCCTCATTCCAAGCACGGCAGGCGCGAAGCGCTTGCCGTGCCTTGGAGGCCGAGCAACGCGATGGCCCGTACGTCTCCCCTCCCCTCTGGCTGCGCCGAGGAGCGCAGCGTTTCGCGGATAAGGGCTCGCCCTTGTTTGAGCGAAGCGAGTTTGGGCGAGACCCCACGAAACGCGAGCACCGCAGGTTGCCCCGGAGCGAAGCGCAGGGGTCGCAGACAGTGGGGTCGCCTTTTCTTTGCCTACTTTCTTTTGGCGAAGCAAAAGAAAGTAGGTCCGCCGCCGGGCGGAACTCCCGGCCCCGGGAAACCAAACCCCAGCAAAAACCTAAGCAGCCAGCCAGTGCACGCTGAAAAGCCTCTCCGGATCAGTCCAAACAGCCCCCGGCCGAAACCCAGCCCTCACAGCCAACGCCCGAAGCCCTTCAACAGTGAACTTATGCGAGTACTCCGTATGAATAGTCTCGCCCTCTTCAAACCCAAAAACCTGCCCATTCAAAGAAACGCTCTGAACCCGCCGACTCACAAGATGCATCTCGATCCTCTGCCGAGGCGCGTTGTAGAACGCCGCATGCGAGAACCCCTCAAGATCGAAGTCAGCATCAAGCTCCGCATTGGCCCTCCGCAGCAGGTTGAGATTGAACTCCCCGGTAACCCCTTGCGCATCGTTGTAGGCCGCATGCAACCGCGCAGGATCCTTCACCAGATCAACCCCAATCAGCAACCCGCCCCCCCGCAACATCCGCGCAGCCAGCTGCAAGAAGGCCAGCGCCTCGTCAGGCTCGAAGTTCCCGATCGTCGACCCCGGAAAGAACCCCACCCGCCGGCCGGAACCAGCCATGGGAGCAGGCAGCACCAGCGGCATCGTGTAGTCGGCCGCGATGGGCTGAATCGCCAGTTCCGGATAGTCCGCCTTCAGCCGCGCAGCCGCCGCCTCCAGATGCTCGCCCGAGATGTCGATGGGCAGGTAGCGCTTCGGCGTCTCCAGCGCATCGAGCAGCAGCCGCACCTTGGTCAGCGATCCGGCACCGAACTCGACGATCTCCGCGTTCGGCCCGATCTGCCCGGCGATCTCTCCAGCGCACTCCCCGAGGATGCGCAACTCGGTGCGCGTCGGGTAGTACTCGGGCAGCTCGCAGATGCGGTCGAAGAGCTGCGAGCCGGCGGCGTCATAAAAGAACTTTGGCGAGATGCTGCGCGGCGAACGCGCCAGCCCCGCCTGCATCTCGCGGCCGAACTCCGACAGGGGCGGCGTTGCAGCCACCGCCTGCGACGGCGAAGCAGCGGGCTTCTGCCGTGCCTTCGCGGGCACGAAAGACGACAGCGAGGACGAGGAAGTTGGATTGCGCATGATCAAAGGTCTTTCGCGAGCCGCAGCCCCGTGAACTGCCAGCGCGCCGCCGGCGGGAAGAAGTTGCGATAGCTGGGCCGCGCATGCCCCGCCGGCGTGGCGACGCTGCCGCCGCGCAGCACCAGTTGCCCCACCATGAACTTGCCGTTGTATTCGGCAGCGATGCCCGGCAGCGGCCTGAAGCCCGGGTACGGGTCGTACGACGACCGCGTCCATTGCCAGACATGCCCCGTCATCTGCGAGATGCCGGGCGCGTCGCATGCGGCTTCCCATTCGAACTCGGTCGGCAGCCGCGCGCCGGCCCATTCGGCGTATGCGGCGGCTTCATAAAAACTGAGCTGCGACACGGGCGCGTCGGCCTCCATCGGCCGCACGCCGTGCAGGCCGAACACATGCCAGCCGCCGGTGTTCTGCGGCGAAGGGGAAGAAGAAAAAGATCCTTCAGCAAAGTGCAGCCTCGGATCGTCCTGCGCCAGCCAGTAGGCCGGATGCCGCCAGCCGTTGGCCTGCACCGCGGCCCAGCCGTCGGACAGCCACAGCTCGGGCCGCTGATAGCCGCCGTCAGCGATGAACTGGGCATAGTCGCCGCAGTTCACCAGGCGATCTGCAATGGCGTAGGGCTGCAGCAGCGCGCGGTGGCGCGGCGTCTCGTTGTCGAAGGAGAAGCCCGCGCCGTCGTGCCCCACCTCGACCACGCCGCCGTGCCGCTCGATCCAGCGCATCGCGGGCGGTACGGCTGCAAGGCGCAAGGCGGGTCCGCCAGCCGGCTTGTAGGCCGGCAGCATGGGGTTGCACGAGAGCCCGTGCAGGATGTCGGTGAGCAGCAGTTCCTGGTGCTGCTGCTCGTGGTTCAGCCCCAGGGTGACGATGGGCTCGATCGCGGCCCAGTCGAAGCCGCCGTCTTCCAGCAGCGCCACCACCGCTTCGTCGACGTGGCGACGGTACGCGTGCACTTCGTCGAGCGAGGGGCGCGTCAGCAGGCCGCGATGCGGGCGCGGATGGCGCGGGCCGAGCGCCTCGTAGTACGAGTTGAAGAGATAGAGAAAGCGCGCGTCGAAGGGCTGGTAGCCGCCTGCATGCGGCTGCAGCAGCACGCTTTCGAAGAACCAGGTGGTGTGCGCGAGGTGCCACTTGGTGGGGCTCGCGTCGGGCATCGACTGGATGCACTGGTCTTCGGCGGAGAGCGGCGCGGCAAGCGCCAGGCTCGTTGCGCGCACTTCGCGAAACCTGTCGCGCAGCGCGCCCGCCGCCTGAGTGGTCGGCCGGGAAAGCGTCATGGAATCTCCAGTCGGGTCAGCCGCAAGTTTTAGCCCATCCGGGTCGCGGCGGCACGTAGGACAAAACGCCGCAGGCCTGCCGCCGCGACTTCGGCAAAGAGCACGAGGGAGCGCAAAGAGGCGCAAGGGGCAGCCACTGTGGCACAAGACGCCGGGGCGTGCAGGGCGGCTGCGTATCATCCGACGCATGCAAACGACCAACCCATCGGGCAGGCCCAAAGTCGTCATCGTCGGCTGCGGATTCGGCGGACTCGAAGCCGCGCGCAAGCTGCAGAAGGCGGACGTCGACGTGACGGTGATCGACAAGACCAACCACCACCTGTTCCAGCCGCTGCTGTACCAGGTGGCGACCGCCGGGCTCGCCGCGCCTTCCATCGCGGCGCCGGTGCGCGGGCTCTTCCGCAAGCAGCCGAACATCACCACGCTGCTGGGAGAGGTGAGCGGCATCGATCCGGCCTCGCGCTCGGTGCAACTGGCCAACGGCGACCGCGTGCCCTACGACCACCTGATCGTCGCGGCCGGCGCCACGCACAGCTATTTCGGGCACGACGAATGGGCCACCGTGGCGCCCGGGCTGAAGACGCTGGCCGACGCCTTCGACATCCGCCGCCGCGTGCTGCTGTCGTTCGAGACCGCCGAGATCACCGCCGACCTGGAACGCCGCCGCGCGCTGCTCACCTTCGTGGTGATCGGCGCCGGGCCCACGGGCGTCGAGATGGCCGGCACGCTGGCCGAGATCGCCAAGCACACGCTGTCGGGCGAGTTCCGCCACATCGACCCCGCCAGCGCGCAGGTGCTGCTGGTCGAGGGCGGCCCGCGCGTGCTGCAGGCCATGCCCGAATCGCTGAGCGGCAAGGCGCAGGAACAGCTGGAAAAGCTCGGCGTCGAAGTGCGCCTGAACGCCCGGGTGACCGCCATCGATGCCACGGGGCTCGAAGTGCAGACCGGTGGCGGCGCGGACGGCGCACCGGCCACCAGCTACCGAATCGATAGCAGCTGCGTGGTGTGGGCCGCAGGCGTGGCGGCCTCGCCGCTGGGACGCATGCTCGGCGCGGCCACGGGTGTCGAATGCGACCGCGCGGGCCGCATCAAGGTCGAGCCCGACCTGAGCCTCGCGGGCCACCCAGAGATCAGCGTGGTCGGCGACCTCGCCGCCGCCATGAGCCACGCGCCCGGCAAGCCGCCCAAGCCGGTGCCCGGCGTGTCGCCCGGCGCCAAGCAGGCGGGGCGCGCGGCGGCCGCCAACATCCTGCGCCGCATCGCGGGCCAGCCGACGGTGCCGTTCCGCTATGCCGACTACGGCAACCTCGCCACCATCGGCCGCAATTCGGCGGTGGTCGACCTGGGCACGCCTTTCGGCCCGCTGCGCTTCAGCGGACGGCTCGCATGGCTGTTCTGGCTGTTCGCGCACGCCTACTTCCTGATCGGCTTTCGCAACCGCGTGGTCGTGATGATGGACTGGGCCAGCGCCTACTGGAGCTTCCAGCGCAATGCGCGCGTGGTGGCCGACGTGCAGGGCAAGAGCGAATCCTGACGGGGCCCGCGGCAATGCTGTCCTTCCTCGTGTGGATGGTGGCGCACGCCGCCGAGGCCCTCTTCTGCCTCTGGGTGCTGCGCTGGGGCGGCGCCGAGCGGCTCGAGGGCACTTTTGCCTCGGGCTTCCTCATCAGCAGCTTCGCACCACGATGGAGCGCCGAAGGGCTGAAGATGGCGGCGCTGATCCTGCTGGTGTTCTGCGGCGTCAGCTTCGCGGCGGGGCTTTTCGTGCCCTCGCTGCGATGCTGGGGAACCTGCTGAAGCGCGCGCGCCTTCAGGTTCAGGTCCCGATCACACCGCCGTCGTTCTTGGTGATGGCAATGGTTGCCGAGCGCGGCCGGCCGGCGCCGTCGGGCCACTTCGACACGGCGAGCGGGCGGTCGGGGTCGCTGCGCTCGTTGGCCGGCTCGCCCGGGTGCTGGATGTTGATGAACAGCGTGCGCAGGTCGGGCGTGGCCGTGAGGCCGGTGATCTCGCAGCCGGCCGGGCCGAGCAGGAAGCGGCGGATCTCGCCCTTGGTCGGGTCGCAGGCCAGCATCTGGTTGTTGGGCATGTTGGCGTACTCGCCCTTGCCCAGCGTGGAGGTCGACACGTCGGTCTCGATCCACAGCACGCCGCGCGCGTCGACCATCAGGCCGTCGGGGCTGCCGAAGGTGTCGCCCTTGATGTTGCCCTGCGCCTCGTAGCGCGTCTGCTTCGGGTCGCCCGCGAGCACGAGGTGGTTCCAGGCGAACTTCGTTGCATCCAGGTCGCCGGTTTCCTTCCAGCGGATGATCTGGCCCATCGTGTTGTTGGAGCGCGGGTTGGCTGCGTCCATGAAGGGCTGGCCGGCGCCGCCGCGGTTGCTGTTGTTGGTCAGCGTGCAGTAGACCTCCTTGGTGAGCGGGTCCACCGTGGTCCACTCGGGGCGGTCCATCTTCGTGGCGCCCAGCAGGTCGCTGGCCTGTCGCGCCTTGATGAGCACGTCGCCCTGCGTGGTGAAGCCCTTGTCAGCCACGAGGCCGCCCTTGCCCTGCGTCAGCGGCAGCCATTCGCCGGTGCCGTCCACGTCGAAGCGGGCCACGTACAGCGTGCCGTGGTCGAGCAGGTCGCGGTTGGCGGCGGCGCCGCCGGGCTTGACCGCGTCGCGGCTCACGAACTTGTAGATGTATTCGAAGCGCGAGTCCTCGCCCATGTAGATGACGGCGCGGCCGTCGTTGGTGAGCGCGGTGGCGGCGCCTTCGTGCGCGGCGCGGCCCAGCGCGGTGCGCTTGCGCGGCGTGGAGCTCGGGTCCTGCGGGTCGATCTCGACCACCCAGCCGTAGCGGTTCGATTCGTTCGGGTGCTTCGACACATCGAAGCGCGCCTCGTGCTCGTGCCAGCGGTACTTGGCGCCGTTGCCCTTCTTGATGCCCCAGCGCTTCTGGTGGGCGTCGGGCGAGTCGGGCCCCTCGAAGTAGTCGGCGAAGTTCTCCTCGCAGGTGAGGTAGGTACCCCACGGCGTATGGCCGTTGGCACAGTTGTTGAAGGTGCCCAGCACCTGCGTGCCCGAGGGGTCGGCGGCGGTGCGCAGCATGGCGTGGCCGGCGGCGGGACCGCTCAGCGTCATCGGCGTGAGCGCGGTGACGCGGCGGGCGAAACGCGAAGGCGCGAGCTGCGTCCATTTGCCCGCGCCGTCGCGCTGCAGCTCGATGACCGACACGCCGTGCGCGTTCATCGACTTGCGCACCTTCTCGGGCGTCCAGGTCTTCATGCCGTCGGCATGCAGCAGGCCGTCGTCGACGTATTCGTGGTTCAGCACCAGCAGGCCGCGGTTGGAGCCTTCGATCGGAAAGAAGGCCATGCCGTCGTGGTGCATGCCGGCCTGCAGCGCCTGCTCCTCGGCGGTGTTGGAGCCGTCGGTCTTGAAGGCGGGCATGGCGCCCGCGATGCCGGTGGGGTCGCCCCAGCGGTAGAGAACCTGCGTGCTGTAGCCCTCGGGAACGACCACGGTGTCGACGGCCGCCATCGGAACGCTCTTGAAGCCGATGGCGCGACCCAGGCCGCTCACGTTGCTGCTGCCGCCGCCGGTGGTGGCGCATCCGGCCAGCGTGCCGGCCGCCAGCGGGCCGAAGAGCCCTGCCACCGCCGCCGCCATGCCGCCGCGCACGAACACGCGCCGGGCCGGGTCGGAAACTTCATGGATCGTGGGGTTGGCGGACGGGTTGGAGTCCTCCATGCGGGCGAAGTCTTTGGCCATGTTCTTGTCGCGGGGGATTGTGGGAACCCGCGATGGTCATGCGATCGCGTGAATTTGCCATGACACGAGTGTTTCCCCTCGAGCCCGCGCCGAAGGCTAGAAAAGGCTGCCCCAGTGGGCGCCCCAGCCGCCGCTTCCGTGCGACTGCTCCTCGCGCTGGTGCTTGCGCCATTCCCACGGCGGCGTCGGTTTCGGGTCGGCCCAGAGGCCGGCACGGCGCGCCCGTGCGCTGTCCTGCAGCTTGAAGAGCCCGCCGCCGCGCTTGGTGGCCAGGCGGTTGTAGTCGTACACCCAGGCCCAGCCGTCGGCCACCATGCGGCTGCCGGCGTCCTCGCCGTTGCAGCTCACGTCTGCCACGGTGCGGCCGTAGCGGTCGGTGTCGATCTCGGTGATGAGCGCCTGCTCGCGAAAGCAGATGCTGCTCAGCGCCTGCCTGCTGCGCTGGCCGTAGGGTTGGGCCTTCTCGGGCGCGTCGATGGCGGCGATGCGCACCTTCACGCGCTCGTAGGCGCCGATGCGCCCGCAGCGGGCGGTGAGCGTGTCGCCGTCGCTGATGCCGACGACGAGGCAGTTGCGGGGAGCGGCCTGGGAAAGAAGGGGAAAGGCAAGAAAAAGAAGAATGGAAAGCAGCGCGCGAAAGTGCATGAAAGAGCCGGAAAGACCTGGAGATTGGCAGAATCGCCAAACCGATCAAGGCTAAGTGATCCATGCGCCGGGAGGGATCGGGACACAGTTTTTTTCTTTCTCGCGTTCTTCAGAACGGCGCTTCGAAGGAGACCTCTCACATGCAGGAACCCACCCGGGACGACTGGTTTTCCGCGGCGAACGACGCCTGGGACGCCGGCGAACACAAGAAGGCGCTGTCGCTGTTCCTCAAGGCGGCCGCCGCCGGCGAGATTCACGCGCTCAACAGCGTCGGCTACTTCCTCGACCACGGCATCGGCGTGAAGCAGGACAGCGCCGCCGCCCGCGAGTGGTACCGCAAGGCTGCCAGGGCGGGCGACGTGGCAGGCTGCGCCAACCTCGCCATCTGCTACCGCGACGAGGGCAATTTCCGCTGGGCCCGCTACTGGTTCGAACGCGCCTACGCCAAGGGCGACGGCGACGCGGCGCTCGAGCTGGGCCGCCTCTTCCTCTGGGAAGGCCCGCACAAGAACCACCGCAAGGTCGTCGACTACCTGACGAAGGCGGTGGCGGCGCAGTACGTCACGCCGAACGGAAGGGAAGAAGCCGGGAAGCTGCTGAAGTCGCTGGGCCGCAAGTAAGCGGCCGCGGCCTCACTTCGCCTCGCTCTCCGCCTCCTGCAGCAGCCTCCACATCACCTTCCCGCTCCCGCTCTTGGGCAACGCGTCCACGAACTGCACCTTGCGCGGGATCTTGTAAACCGCCATGTTCTCTCGGCACCAGTCGATGATCTGCTGCTCGGTGGTGTCCTTGTGCGTGGCGCGCAGCACCACCACGGCCTTGACCGATTCGCCGCGGTAGTCGTCCTTCGTCGAGATCACGCAGGCTTCCTGGATGGCGGGGTGGCGGAACATGAGCAGTTCGACCTCGGCCGGCCACACCTTGAAGCCGCTGGCGTTGATCATGCGCTTGAGGCGGTCGGTGATGAAGAAGTAGCCGTCCTCGTCCATGCGGCCCATGTCGCCCGAGCGGAAGAAGCGCTTGCCCTCGAACTCGACGAAGGCGGCCGCGGTGGCGTCGGGGCGCTTCCAGTAGCCCTGGAACACCTCGGGGCCGTGGATGATGATCTCGCCCGATTCGCCGATGGGCATTTCCTTCAGCGTGTCGGGGTCGACCACGCGCGCGTCGGTGCTCATGAACGGAATGCCCAGGCACTGCTGCTTGGGGTGGTCCGAGGGGTTGGTGTGCGAGGGTGCGGCGGTCTCGGTGAGGCCGTAGCCTTCCTGGTACTTCAGGCCGTACTGTTCCAGCAGTCGCTGCGCCACGGCCTGCGGCATGGCGGCGCCGCCGCCGCCGATGTAGGTCATGCTCGACAGGTCGTAGTTCGCGAAGTTGGGGCTGGCCATCAGGTCGATGACCATGGTCGGGATGTTGTTCCAGGCCGTGACCTTCCAGCGCGAGATGAGCCGGCCGGCCACGTCGCGGTCCCAGCGCGGCATGATGATCAGCGTGGCCGCCGCCAGGATGGCGGTGTGCATCATGCTCACCACGCCCGTGATGTGGAACATGGGCACCACGGCCAGCACCACCGTCTCCGAGGTCGAGCCGCCCCACATCAGGCCGGCGAAGGCGTTGTGCATCAGGCTCGAATGGTGGTGGATGCAGCCCTTGGGCAGGCCGGTGGTGCCGCTGGTGTAGGGCAGCAGCGCCATGTCGTTGGCGCCCACCACATGCTCGGGCGGCGTGTGGCCGGCCTCGAGCGCGTCGGTCCAGGCGACGACCTTGCCGCCTTCCAGTTCGGGCAGCGGGTGGCGGGTGGTGAGCCACTCCTTCCAGGCGGGCGCCGGGGCGTCGTCGCCCGATGCGTCGGCGTCGAAGGCATCGGTGAACTGGGTCACGATCATGTGGGCCAGCCGCTGCTCGGGCGGCAGTGCATTGCTGGCCTTGGCCAGTTCGCCAGCCAGGTCGCCGGTGATGATCGCCACCTTGGCGTCCGGATCGGTGATGTAGTGCTTGAGCTCCTCGGCCCGGTTCATCGGGTTGACCGGCACCACCACGGCGTTGGCGCGCAGGATCGCGAAATGCGCGATCACCAGTTGCGGGCAGTTCTGCATGTCCAGGATCACGCGGTCGCCGCGCTTCACGCCCAGCGCATGCAGCGCGCCGGCCAGCCGCTCGGCCTGGGCCGCGAACTCGCGATAGCTGACGACGCGGCCGAAGAACACCAGCGCGGGCTTGTCGGGATAGCGCGCGGCCGAGGTGGCCAGGTTGTGCCAGAGCGAGGTGGCGGGGACGGTGATCGAGTGCGGGAGGCGCTTGGGCCAGAACTTGTGATGCGGGCGTTGTTCCATGGTGAGCACGGGCGGGAGGACGGGGAGGACGGGAAGAGCGATGCCCGCCAGCCTAAGCCGCCGCGTGCGCCGCTCGCATCGGGGAAGCCCCCGGGGGCGTCGCCTAGGTGACGCCATTTCTTCTCACATGCCGGCCTTCACCGGACGCGCCCTGCGACTACAGACAGGCGCCGGCTTCCGCGCGATACCTGCAGCCTCCCCCTCCATCCTCCACCCCACTCACCCACTCACCCACCGAAGGAGCTTCCATGGCAGCAGAAAAGCACGCGAGCGTTCACTGGGAAGGCGCCGGCAAGACCGGCAAGGGCCTGGTCAGCACCGAGACCGGCGCCCTGAAGGACTACCCCTACGGCTTCGCCAGCCGCTTCGAGGACGACAGGCGCGGCACCAACCCCGAGGAAATCGTCGGCGCCGCGCACGCCGCCTGCTTCACGATGGCCTTCGCCTTCGCGCTGGAAAAGGAAGGCCTGGCGGCCACGAAGATCGACACCCGGGCCGCCGTGCGGCTGGCCAAGGATGGCGAGGGCTTCAAGATCGACCGCATCGCGCTCGAGCTCGACGCCAGCGTGCCGAACCTCGACGAGGCGAAGTTCCAGCAGATCGCGGCCGCCGCCAAGGCCGGCTGCCCGCTGTCGAAGGCGCTGGCGAGCGTGCCCGAGATCACGCTGAAGGCCACGCTGGCCGGCTGAGGGCGCTGCCTATGATCGTCTCCTCACAAAAACAGGAGACGGATCATGAACAACAAGCCCATCCGGACCGCGCTCGCGGTCCTTTCCATCGGCCTCGGCGCCACGGCGGCAATGGCCGCCTTTCCCGACAAGCCGATCAAGATCGTCATCGGCTTCCCGGCCGGCGGCCCGCTCGACCAGCACGCGCGCCTGCTCACCGACAAGCTGCAGGCGGTGCTGGGCCAGCCGCTGATCGTCGACTACAAGCCCGGCGCCGGCGGCTCGGTGGGCGCCGACGCGGTCGCCAAGAGCCCGGCCGACGGCTACACGCTGATGCTGGCGAACACCGGCGTGGCGGTGATCAACGGCGCGCTCTACAGCAAGCTGCCCTACAACACGCAGCGCGACTTCGTGCCCATCGCGCGCACCGCCATGCAGCCGCTGGCGCTGCTGGTCACGCCCAAGCTGCCGGTGCAGAACCTGAAGCAGTTCATCGACTACGCCAAGGCACGGCCCGGCCAGGTCAACTACGGCTCCGCGGGCAACGGCGGCATCAGCCACCTGGTGCCCGAGATGTTCAAGACCGCCACCGGCATCTTCATGGTGCACATCCCCTACCGCGGCAGCGCGCCGGCCTTCACCGACCTGATGGGCGGGCAGGTGCAATTCATGGCCGAGTCGATCCCGCAGGCGGCCAACTATCACAAGCAGGGCAAGGTGCGCGCGCTGGCCGTGACCAGCCGCGAGCGCAACCCCGCCCTGCCCGACATCCCGACCGTGATCGAGTCGGGCGTCAAGGGCTTCGAGGTGGTGGGCTTCTACGGTTTTCTCGCGCCGAAGGACACGCCCAAGGACGTGGTCGCCAAGCTGAGCGACGCCTTCAAGCAGGTGCTCAACAACCCCGAAGTACGCGAGCGCATGGTGAGCCAGGGCGCCGACCCGGCCTTCCTGGGCAGCGAGGATTTCGCGCGCTTCCTGGCGACGGAGACACCGCGCTGGGAAAAGGCGGTGAAGGCATCCGGCGCGCGGATGGACTGAACCACCCGCGGAGTTCATTCAGGGCGGCGTGGCCGCGTGCCGCTCAAGCTGCGCGCGGTCCAGCAGCTCGATGCTGCGGTAGCGCACGCGCAGCGTGCCGTCCTCCTCCCACAGCTTCAACTGCCGGTTCACGCTCTGGCGCGACACGCCGAGCATGAACGACAGGTCTTCCTGCGACACGCCCAGCAGCGTGCCGCCGCCCTCGCCCGTGCCCTCGGCGCGCGCGTCCAGCGTGAGCAGGCGGTGCGCGAGCCGCACCGGCAGCGGCATCAGGATCACATCGTCGATCCACGCCAGCGCCTGCCGCAGCCGCAGGCACACCAGCCGCGTGAAGGCCATGTGCACGTCGGGATGCTCGGCCACGAGGCGATGGAAGTCGGCCGCCGCGACCACCGCCATCTCGGTGGTATCGACCGCGCAGGTGTCGTAGACGCGCTCGCGCCCCACCAGCAGCGACACCTCGCCGAACCAGTGGCCGGGTTCGAGCATCGCGATCACCGCCTCGCGCCCGCCCGGCGCGACCACGCTCACGCGCAGCGATCCGGCCACCACGCCGAAGAGCGCATCGGGCGACGAGCCCTTGTGGAAGAGCGATTCGCCGCGCGCCAGCGTGCGCCGGTGCGCCACGGCCAGCAGGCGCTGCTGCACGTCTTCGGCCAGCCGCATGTCGCCGTTGTGCACCGGCGAAGGCTGCGCGTCCGGCGGCGTGTCGGGGGATGAAGGGGGCGTGCGTGGCATCGCGGGTTTGTCCGTAGCGGCGATTGCCAACACCGGACAGTCTTGTTTCAGGGGCGTGCCGATAGTACGCAGCGAGCCCGGGCAGGCGCATTCGCGCCAACCCGATGTCAGCAGCCATTCCTGTCACATGGAGCACACCCCGATGAGCAACGACAACACCCCACGCACCGAACTCCAGGCCCGCCGCGAGCGCCTCGTGCTCGACCACTTCGCAGACGAGACCAGGCAGGACTTCGACGCGGTGCTCGGCACCTTCCCTCATCCGCACTACGAGCTGATTCCCAGCGGCGAAGTACACGACGGCACCGCCGAGGTGCGCCAGTACTACATCGACACGCGCCGGGCCTTTCCGGACCAGCGCCACGAGATCATCCAGTTGCGCCACGCCGACGACTCGGTGGTGGTCGAGTTCTGGCTGCTGGGCACGCACAAGGGTCCGCTCAAGGGCCTGCCGCCGACCGGCAACAGCTTCCGCTGCCGCATGAATGCCTTCTTCATCTTCGAGGGCGACCGGCTGGTATGCGAGCGCGTGTACTTCGACACGTTGACGATGCTGCGGCAGCTGCTGGCGGGCGTGCCGGCGGAACATGTCGCCGCGCTGGTCGGCGGATTGCTGGGCCAGCAGCCGGCCACCGCGCGCGCAGCCGAGACGGCGGCCGCATGAGCGCGCTGCGCGGCGACGCGCTCGCGGGCCGGCATGCCATCGTGACCGGCGGCGCGCGCGGCATCGGGCTGGCAATCGCGCGGCGATACCTCGCGGCCGGCGCGAGCGTCGCGCTGTGGGACCTCGATGCGTCGTCGCTCGCCGATGCCCTGGAAACGCTCGCGCCGCTCGGCACCGCCACCTCGGCAGTCGTCGACGTGCGCGACGAAGACCAGATCGCCGGCGCGACCGCGCAGTCGCAGGAGCGCTTCGGCGGCATCGACATCCTCGTCAACAACGCCGGCGTGCTCGGCCCGACCGTGCCGGCCTGGGAACACACGCCCGCGCAGTGGCGCAGCGTGCTCGACATCAACCTCACGGGCGCATGGCTGTGCTGCCGCGCGATCGTGCCGGCGATGCTCGCCCGGCGGCGCGGTCGCATCGTGAACATCGCATCGGTTGCCGGCAAGGAGGGCAACGGCTTCAACGCCGCGTACTCCGCCTCGAAGGCCGGGCTCATCGCGCTCACCAAGTCGCTGGGCAAGGAGCTGGCCTCGTCGGGGGTGCTGGTGAACTGCATCACGCCCTCGGCCGCCGACACCGAGGTGTTCGCTGCCGTCCCTGCCGAGCACCGGGAGCAGCTTCGCACCGCCCTGCTCTCGCGCGTGCCGATGGGGCGCTTCGTCGAGGTCGACGAGGTGGCGGCCATGGCCGCCTGGCTCGCGTCGGACGACTGCTCGTTCAGCACCGGCGCGGTGTTCGACATCTCGGGCGGACGCTCGATGTACTGAGCGCGCCCCATCCATTTCGCTTCGCTTCCTTCGAGGCAGACAAGGAGACCCACATGATCCGAGACCCAGAGCCCTCCGGGCTCGCGCAGCTGGCGGATTTCGACGGCGCGCGCGACGCCGCCATGCCGCAGGACCGCCTGCGCGCCATCCGCCACGCCGCCGAAGGGCTGCGCGAGCGCCTGCTCGATGCGCCACCGGTGCGCTTCGCGCGCAGCTTCAACCTGCTGCGCATTCCATATCCCGCGTGGTTCGCCTTCACCGGCGTCTACTCGCAGCAGTTGCTCAAGCCGCACATGGTGCATCTGCTGGCGCGCACCGTGCTGATCCAGTACGACGACTTCGAGGGCCAGCTGCGCACACTGCTGTTCACCCCGGCCGACTTCGAGGCCGGCAACGAGACGCCCTACTTCAAGCGACTGGCCGAGCAGACACCGAAGTTCCTGCACAAGGCGATCGCGCCGGTCTACCAGACCGTGCCGCAGGCGCTGGCGAGCTGCGGCATCGCGCCGGAGCAGATCGACTACATCACCTACGACCACCTGCACACGCAGGACGTGCGCCGCTGGCTGGGCAGCGCCGGAACGCCGGGCCTGCTGCCGAATGCGAGGCTGCTGGTGCACCGCCAGGAACTCGCCAGCGTGCAAGGCCTCTTGCCGGTGCAGGCCGAGTGGTACTGCCCGCACGGCCTCGACGGCATTCCGACCGAACGCATCGTGCCCTTCGACGGCAGCATCCAGCTCGGCCGCGGGCTGGCGCTGGTGCACACGCCGGGCCATACCGAAGGCAACCACTCGCTGGTCTACCGCAGCGGCGACGGCCTGCGGGTGAGCAGCGAGAACGGCGTGTCGGCCGACAGCTGGGCGCCGATGCAGTCGCGGCACAACGGCATCCGCCGCTATGCCAAGGCAACCGGCGCGGAGGTGATCCTCAACGGCAACACGCAGGAAAGCAGCAACGACCAGTACCTGTCGATGGTGCTGGAGAAGACGCTCGCCGGCACCTCTGCCGCGCACGGCTTCAGCAACGTGGTGCCCTCGGCCGAATGCACGCCGCACTGGCTGTTCCCGGGAGCGCCCACCAGCCACCTCTGGGGCGAGACCAGCCACGGCACGCCAACCACCGCCTGAAGCTCATTCAAGAAGAACGAAGGAGACACATCGATGAACACCGCCGCCCTCGATGCCGCCAAGGCGCGCTCGCCGGACACCTCGACCGACGCGAGCGCGCGCGACGACGCGACCCTCTTCCGCAAGATCACCTGGCGCCTGATGCCGCTGCTGTGCGCCTGCTACGTGCTGAACTACCTGGACCGCACCAACGTGGGCTATGCCCAGCTGCAGATGAAGGACCAGCTGGGTTTCAGCGACGCCGTGTTCGGCCTGGGCGCGGGCATCTTCTTCATCGGCTACGCGGTGTTCGAGATTCCGAGCAACCTGATGCTCGCGAAGGTCGGCGTGCGCGCGACGCTCCTGCGCATCATGGGCCTGTGGGGACTGGCCTCGGCCGCGATGATGTTCGCGACCACGCCCACGCAGTTCTATGTGCTGCGTTTTCTCATCGGCGTGTTCGAGGCGGGCTTCGCGCCGGGCGTGCTGTTCTACCTGACGCTGTGGTTCCCCTCGCACCGGCGCGCGCAGGCCACGGCGCTCTTCTTCATGGCCTTCGGCGCGGCGCCCATCGTGGCCGGGCCGATCGCCGGGCTGACGATGACGTATCTCGACGGTGTGCTGTCGCTGCGCGGCTGGCAGTGGCTCTTCCTGCTGGAGGGGCTGCCGAGCGTGCTGCTGGGCATCGCGGCCTTCCGCTGGCTGTCGAACAGCCCGGCGCAGGCGGCCTGGCTTTCCGCCGCCGAGAAGCAGCGCGTGGCCCGCCTGCTGGCCGAGGACCAGGCCGCGCACGGCGCCGCCGAGCGCCACACCTTCGGCGCGGCGATGCGCGACGGGCGGGTCTGGCTGATCGGCTTCATGTCCTTCCTCATCATCCTGGGCATCTACGCGCTGTCGTTCTGGCAGCCCACGATCCTGAAGTCGATGGGGCTGAGCGTGCTGCAGATCGGCTTCTATTCGGTGATTCCGGCTGTGGCGGGCATCGCGGCCAACATCGTCGTGGGGCGGCACTCCGACCGCAGCAAGGAGCGGCGCTGGCACTTCGCGCTCAGTGCCGTCGCCGGCGCGGCCGGGCTGGCGCTCACCACGCTCTTCATGCACGACGCCATCGCCGCCGTGCTGTGCCTCGCGCTGGCGGCCATGGGCATCTCGGCGGCGTTCACCGTGCTGTGGGCGGTGCCCGGCAACTTCATGTCGAAGAGCGCGGCGGCGGCGGGCATCGCGCTCATCAGCACCATCGGCGGCAGCGCGGGGCTGGTGGCGCCGATGATGGTCGGCTGGCTCAAGACGCTGACGGGCGGCTTCACGGCCAGCCTGTACGTGCTGAGCGGGGCGCTGGTGCTGTCGGCATTGCTCATGCTTTTGGCGCTGCCGGCCAGCGCGCTGGGCCGCGCCCGGCACTGAACCGGGGCACGCCGCGGGGGCCCCGCGCCGGGCCGCGCTCCATTCAGGTGCGCAAATCTTGCATACCAGTTGGCACAGAAGCTGCTGGTATGCAGGCATATGGCCATTTCCGCATCCGAAATCAGTGCACGCATCGTCGAGGCGGTGATGGCGCAGAAGCTCGCGCCGGGTTCGCGCCTGGGCGAGCAGCAGCTGGCGATGCTGTTCGACTGCAGCCGCACCATCGTGCGCGAGGCCCTCACCCGGCTGGCGGCGCGCGGCATCGTCACGGTGAGCGCGCGGCGCGGCTGGTTCGTCATCGAGCCTTCGCAGGACGAGGCGCGCGAGGCTTTCGAGGCGCGGCGCGTGATCGAGCTGGGCCTGATCCGCAGCGCGGGCACCGCCGGCAAGATCGAAAAGACCGCCCTGCGCCAGCTGAAGGCGCACCTGCAGCGTGAAAAGGCCGCACTGAAAGAGAGCGACGTCGGCAACCGCAGCTTCCTCTTGGGTGACTTCCACGTGTGCCTGGCCGAGTGCCTGGGCAACACGCTGCTGGCCGACACGCTGCGCGACTACACGGCCCGCACCACGCTGATCGCCATGCTCTACCAGTCCACGCACGACGCGGTGCAGTCGTGCGAGGACCACGTGCGCATCGTCGCGGCGCTGGAGCGCGGCGACCACGCCGCCGCCGAGGCGCTGATGGCCGAGCACATCGGCACGGTGCAGTCGGCGCTGCGCGTGCAGGCGCCCACCGACCCGCTGGCGCAGTTGCGCGACGCGCTGGCGCCGCTGCAGAACACGGCGGCGCCCACGACCGCACCCAAAGGCAAGGGCCGCAAGCCCGGCGCGCCACCCGATTCCGATTCTTCGACTTACCTAGGAGCCTTGCTATGACCTTCTCTGCATCCAAACGCCGCGTCGCCCTCGCGCTCGCTTCCGCCGCCATGCTGGCCTCGGCCGGCGCCGCGCATGCCCAGAACGCGCTCGACAACGTGCTCAAGGCCAGGACCATCAAGATCGCCGTGCCCACCGACTACCCCCCGTACGGCTCGGTCGACAAGAACATGAAGCCGCAGGGCCTCGACGTTGAAATGGCCGAACTCATCGCCGCCAAGCTCGGCGTGAAGGTCGAGCTGGTGCCGGTGACCAGCGCCAACCGCATCCCCTACCTGCAGACGAAGAAGGCCGACCTCGTGATCTCCACGCTGGGCAAGAACCCCGAGCGCGAGAAGGTGATCGACTTCTCGTCGGCCTACGCGCCCTTCTTCCAGGCCGTGTATGCGGCCAAGAGCATGAAGCTCACCAGCTTCGCCGACATGGCCGGCAAGACCGTGGCCGTGACGCGCGGCGCGATGGAAGACCAGGAGCTGAACAAGGTGGCGCCGCCGAACGTCGACTACCGCCGTTTCGAGGACAACAACGCGACCATCGCCGCTTTCGTGGCCGGCCAGACGCAGACCCTCGCGACCAGCGCGGCGGTCGCCGGCGACATGCTCGCCAAGAACCCGAAGGTGAGCGCCGAGTTCAAGCTGCTGCTGAAGGACAGCCCCTGCTTCGTGGGCGTCGCCAAGGGCGAGACCGCGCTGAAGACCAAGGTCAACGAGATCATCGCGGCGGCCAAGAAGGACGGCACGCTCGACGCCATGTCCAAGAAGTGGCTCGGCAAGGCCGCCGGCGACCTTCCCGTCTGAACGGGCACTCCCCCCATGCTTCGCGCACTTCGTGTCGCTGCGCACACCCCCTCGCCGGGGGCAACGCCTGCGGCCCGGCGAAGCCGGTTTCGCGGCGTTCCACGAACAGACTGACCTATGAACATCGAGTTTGATTTCGGTGCGGTGCTCTCCGAGTGGCCGCTGCTGCTGCGCGGCGTGGCATGGACCGTCGGCCTGACCGCCATCGGCACCGTGCTGGGCATGATCGTGGGCACCTTCTGCGCGTGGGCGCGTGCCGACGGCCCCGGGTGGCTGCGCGCCGTCGTGGGCACGTACGTGGAGCTGATCCGCAACACGCCCTTCATCGTGCAGCTGTTCTTCATCTTCTTCGGACTGCCGGCGGCGGGCGTCAAGCTCACGCCGGAGGTGGCCTCGGTGATCGCGATGGTGCTGAACCTGGGGGCCTACTCCACCGAGATCATCCGCGCCGGCATCGAGGCCACGCCCAAGGGGCAGATCGAGGCGGCCGTGAGCCTGGCACTGAGCCGCTCGCAGGTGTTCCTGCGCGTGGTGCTGCCGCCGGCGCTGAAGAAGGTGTGGCCCGCGATGGTGAGCCAGATCGTCATCGTGATGCTGGGCTCGGCGGTGTGCGGCCAGATCTCCACCGAGGAGCTGAGCTACGCGGCCAACCTGATCCAGAGCCGAAACTTCCGCGCCTTCGAGGCCTTCATCGTCGCCACGCTGGTCTACCTGGCACTGTCTGTGGCGCTGCGGCGGCTGCTCGACTGGGCGGGGCCGAAGTTCTTCTTCGGGCGCTGAGCGAACACGGGCACTTTCACCAACATGGCTGACTTCTCTCTCTGGGACATCCTGCGCAACCTGCTGCTGGCGCTGCGCTGGACCGTCGTGCTCTCGCTCATCGCCTTCATCGGCGGCGGCATCGTGGGCGCGCTGCTGCTCTTCCTGCGGCTGCGCGGCGGCAAGGCGATCGGCAAGGCCGTGGGCCTGTACGTGCAGCTCTTCCAGGGCACGCCGCTGCTGATGCAGCTCTTCCTGGCCTATTTCGGCATCGCCCTCTTCGGCATCGATGTGTCGGCGTGGACCGCCGCCAGCGTGGCGCTCACGCTCTACACCAGCGCCTTCCTCACCGAGATCTGGCGCGGCTGCGTGGCCTCGATCCCGAAGGGACAGTGGGAAGCATCGGGCAGCCTCGCGCTGAGCTTCGGCGAGCAGCTTCGCCACGTGATCCTGCCGCAGGCCGTGAAGATCGCCATTGCGCCCACCGTGGGCTTCCTGGTGCAGGTCATCAAGGGCACGGCGCTCGCGTCGGTGATCGGCTTCGTCGAACTCACCAAGGCCGGCAGCATGATTTCGAACGCCACCTTCCAGCCCTTCGTGGTGTTCAGCTGCGTGGCCCTGCTTTATTTCGTGCTGTGCTTCCCGGTGAGCCTGTACGCCAAGAATCTCGAGAGGAAATCCCATGGCCGCCGTGCTTGAGCCGCAACAGCAACCCGCCACCTCGGTGGGCGCCCCCATCGTGCGCATCACCGCGCTGCGCAAGTCCTACGGTACCAACGAGGTGCTCAAGGGCATCGACCTCGAGGTGAAGCGCGGCGAGGTGATCGCCATCATCGGCAAGAGCGGCTCGGGCAAGAGCACGCTGCTTCGCTGCGTCAACGGGCTGGAGGTGTTCCAGGAGGGCTCTCTCACGGTCGACGGCAAGCCGCTGCTGCACGAAAGCACCATGGCCATGCGCGAGCTGCGCCAGCGCGTGGGCATGATCTTCCAGAGCTTCAACCTGTTCCCGCACCTGTCGGTGGGCCGCAACGTGATGCTCGCGCCCACGCTGGTGAAGAAGCGCAGCAGCCTCGAAGCCGCTTCGCAGGCGCGCAAGCTGCTCGCGCGCGTGGGCCTGGCCGAGAAGTTCGACGCCATGCCCGACCAGCTCTCGGGCGGCCAGCAGCAGCGCGTGGCCATCGCCCGCGCGCTGGCGATGGAGCCGGCCGTGCTGCTGTGCGACGAGATCACTTCCGCGCTCGACCCCGAACTGGTCGGCGAGGTGCTGCGCGTGGTGGAGTCGCTGGCCGACGAGGGCATGACGCTGCTGATGGTCACGCACGAGATGAGCTTCGCGCGCAAGGTCAGCGACCGCGTGATCTTCATGCACCAGGGCCGCGTCCACGAGATGGGGCCGCCGGCGGAGCTGTTCGGCAATCCGCAGACGGCGGAGCTGAAGCAGTTCCTGTCGTCGCTGCACGACTGACGACCGCGCAGAGCGGCCTGGGCTATCCTCTGCCCGTGGCCTGCCTGTACATCGCGCCGATCATTCGCATCATCCCGAAAGGGATGGCGGGTTAGCGCGCAGCTTCACAGGCACATGCCACGCGACCCGCCCCAGGAGGCGGGTTTTTCGTTTCCGGGGTGTCTTCAAGACCCATCCAGCAGGAGAAACGAATTGACCGCCACATCCACCCCCGTGCTTCACATGGTCTGCGGCAAGATCGGCGCCGGCAAGTCGACGCTCACGAAGCAGCTCGCAACGGCGCCGGGCACGGTGCTGATCAGCGAGGACGCATGGCTCGCCGCGCTCTACCCCGGCGAGATCCGCGAACTGCCCGACTACGTGCGCTGCGCGGGCCGGCTGAAGCAGGCCATGGCGCCCCATGTGGCCGGGTTGCTCCGGGCCGGCGTGTCGGTAGTGCTCGACTTTCCCGCCAACACGGTGGCCAGCCGCCAGTGGATGCGCGGCATCTTCGAGGCGGCCGGCGCTGCGCACGCGCTGCACTTTCTCGACGTGCCCGACGCGGTCTGCAAGGAGCGGCTTCGCGCGCGCAACGCGAGCGGCACGCATCCCTTCGAGACGACGGACGAGCAGTTCGACCTGATCAGCAGCCACTTCGCGGCACCTTCGCCGGAAGAAGGCTTCGACGTCGTCAGGCATGCCTGAGCCCCGGCGTCGCTATGCTCCTGCCCCCATGCAGATCGAACAAGCCAAGCCCTCCGAGGCCGCCACCGTCGCGGCCGTGCTGAACGAAGCCGCCCAGTGGATCGCCGGCGAGGGCCGGCCGCTCTGGTCGGCGGGCGACGTCGGGCTGGAGCGCATCCAGCGCGACACCGATGCCGGCGGCTACTTCATCGCACGCGAAGGCGGAGACCTGGGTGGCGTGGCGGGCGTGGTGCGGCTCGACCTCGAAGACCCGGGCTTCTGGCCCGAGATCGAAGCCGGCACCTCGCTCTACGTTCACAAGCTCGCGGTGAGCCGGGCCTGGGCGGGACGCGGGGTTTCGATGCGGCTTCTGGAGTTCGCGCGCGAACGCACCGCGCAGCTCGGCCGTCCGTACCTGAGGCTGGACTGCGTGGCCGACCGGGCACCCTTGCGCTCGCTGTACGAGCGCTTCGGCTTCTCGCTGCACAGCGTCATGCACAAGGGCGAGCGGAGCTTCGCCCGCTACGAATTGCGCGTCGCCGGCGCCTGAGCCGCTTCAGTCCGGGTTCAGTCCGGCTTCAGTCCAGGTCAGGCCTGGGCAGCTGCACGGCCCACCACAGCTTGCCGGTCACCCAATGCCGCTCGAGGCCGGGCGGCGGCGGCAGCGAGCGCTCGTCGCCCACCCACAGCACGCCATGCCGCTCGATCTGCGCGACGGACACCCACGGGCTTGCGACCAGATCGCCTTCGAGCAGCACCAGCGGTCGCTCGGGCAGGCGAAGCGCGATGGCGCTCGCGATGCGCGAGGAGCCGCCGACGATCATGACCGGCCCGCCCAGCACGATGCGCGCGGGCGGGCCGATGCGGGCCGCGAAGTGTTCCGAGCGGAAACCGCCCGAACGGCTCTTGGACAGCCCCAGCCCGCTCATCGGCGACATCACCCAGGTCATCGCGAACAGCAGGATCTGCACGGCCAGGAAACCGGTCGTCGCGTCGCGGCGCTCGATGCGGTGCCAGCGGCTCATCGGCAGCAGCAGCATCAGCGCCGCGCAGGTGAAGGACATGAAGGCGGTGCCCCACTGGAACTGCAGGTCGGCACCGGTCGCCAGGCCGATCAGCACGATCGTCGCCAGCGGCAGCAGGCCCCAGATGAAGAGGAATGCGCGGGCATCGGCGCGGACCTCGGGCAGCGGCGGCCCCGGTTCGCGCACGGCCGGCCCGGCGCCGCGCCGCGTCTTCCACAACAGGCCCGCCGCCAGCAGCAGCGCCGGGCTCAGGCGGTTGCACTGGTCAGCCAGCCACAGCAGCGCGTGGGCCGCGCGCTGCGCGCAGCCCATCGCGGCGCCGAGCGAGGTGTGACTGGCGTAGCGCAGCGGAAGGAAGTCGTGCGCCACCAGCCACCAGAGGTGCGGCGCGAAGACCACGGCGGCGACTGCGGCGGCACTCAGCAGTCCGTGCAGATGCAGCGGGTCGCGCCAGCCGCGCTGCCGGAGCCAGAAGGCGATCACGCTGAGGGCCGCCAGCGCGACCTGGTACTTGGCCAGCGCGCCAAGACCGAGCATGAGCCCCAGCGCGAGCCAGGCCCCACGCGAGCGATCGGCGAAGGCGCGCCAGCAGAACCACGCGGCGGCCGCCACGAAGAGCAGCAGCACCGTGTTGTGGTTGTAGAAGTTGGTGCGGCCGCTGTAGTAGGTGACGCTCAGCGAGCCGAGCATGGCCAGCGCCGCGAAATGATTGCCCGCCAGCTCGCGCACCAGCCGCCACGAGATCACGAGCGCCCCCGAAATGACCAGCGCGCCGGCGGCGCCCACCACCCACTCTTGGATGCCGAAGAGTTGCACCAGTGGCCAGATCATCATCGTGGGCAGCGGCGGGTGCTTGTGATAGCCCCACTCGATGGAGCGCACCCAGGTGAGCTGCTCGACCGAATCCGTCGGCGGCGTGAGGTGCAGGGCCGAGAGCACCGAGATCCACGCGATGGCCCAGACCGCCATCCAGGCCATCGCGGAAGCAAAGTGGGAACTGGCGCAAGGCCGGGCCGGCGGCGATGCCGCGTCGTCGCGCACTGCAAGGCCTGCCGGGCGCGCTGAAGCATCCCCGGTGCCATCGGGTTGAAGCAGCATGAAAAAGCATCCGTGTGGGAGTGAAACGGGCGGGCACTCGAGCCGCCTCCCGTCGCTCGCATGGGTGGGCATTCCTGTAGGCGCAGGAATGCTGCCTGGTGCGCACGCCGAATATAGCCATTTCGCACTACATATCTTTACCTTCGGTACGGAAAAATTTACATGCCGTTTAAAAATTCAGCGCCGCCGGGGCCGGCTTCAGGGAACCGCCCGTGCCTGTGGCAAGCTCCGACGGCTATGAACTTCCGTCCCATGCATCCCCCCACCTCCCGCCGCCGGGTGCTGCGCGCGCTGCTGGGCGTCACGGCCCTGCAGGCGCCCTTCGCGGCGCTGGCCGGTTTCAATTTCTTCACCAGCGAATACACCGCCAGCCGCGACGAGCTTCAGACGCAGATCGCCAAGCGCTTTCCGGTGGCCGAGCGCTATGCCGAGATCTTCATGGTCGGCCTGCGCGATCCGCAGCTGGGCCTGGACTCGAAGGCCAACCGCGCGGCCATCACCGCCACGCTGACCATCGCGAGCCCGCTGCTCGCAGCCTCGCCTGTGCAGGGCGTGGTGTCGGTCAGCAGCGCGCTGAGGTACGACACCACGGCGCGCGCGCTGCGGCTGGACCAGCCCAAGGCCGAGCGCCTCGAGCTGCAGGGCATCGAAGGCCGCGACGCGGAGCGGCTGCAGAAGGTGGGCGCAGTGGTCGCCCAGGAGCTCCTGCAGGGACAGGTGCTGCGCAGCTTCACCGCCGACGAACTCACCGTCGGGCGCAAGACCTACGAAATCGGCGACATCACGGTGCAGGACAACGGAATCAAGGTACAGCTCAAATGAAGAAGAAACACACACTCATCGCCTCCGCCCTTCTCCTTGTGCTTGCGGGCTGCGCGGCCGTGGCACCCAAGGCCAGGCAGCATTTCGACCTCGAGGCCCACCGCGGCGGGCGCGGGCTGGCGCCCGAGAACACGCTGGCCGCGTTCTCCAATGCCGTCGACATGGGCGTGACCACGCTGGAACTGGACATCGGGCTCACGGCCGACGGCGTGGTCGTGATCTCGCACGACACCTCGCTCAACCCCGATCACACGCGCGACGCGAGCGGCGCCTGGCTGGCGCCGAAGAGCGGCGCGCCGATCCGCACGCTCACGCTGGCGCAGCTGCAGACCTACGACGTGGGCCGCATCAACCCTGCGAGCAACTACGGCAAGCTGTTCGCGCTGCAGATTCCGCGCGACGGCGAGCGCATTCCCACGCTGGCCTCGCTCTTCGCGCAGGTGCAGGCGCGCGGCGCCGACGCCGCCACGGTGCGCTTCAACATCGAGACCAAGATCGATCCCTCGAAGCCCGACGAAACCGCCGCGCCCGAGCCGATGGTGCGCGCGCTGCTCGCCGAGATCGACAAGGCGAACATGGCCGGGCGCGTGACCATCCAGAGCTTCGACTGGCGCACGCTCACGCTGGTCGGCAAGCTCGCGCCGCAGATGCCGCGCGCCTATCTCAGCACGGCCCGCACGCTGAAGGACAAGCGCTGGACCGACGGCTTCGACGCGGCCAGCTTCGCCTCGGTGCCGCAGATGGTGAGGGCCGCGTCGGCCAACGCGCCGGGGCCGGTGATCTGGTCGCCGGCCTTCGCCGACCTTACGCCCGAGGTCATCCGCGAGGCGCAGAAGCTCGACCTGAAGGTGCTGCCCTGGACGGTGAACCAGCGCGCCGACATGCAGCGGCTGATGGACTGGGGCGCCGACGGGATCATCACCGACTACCCCGACATCCTGCGCGACCTGATGCGCGAGCGCGGCCTCTCGCTGCCGCCTCCCGGAAAGAACGCGTCGTGAGCGCCGCGCTGCAGCAGCTCGACGCCGTCGCCGCGCGCGTCGCGGCCCTGCGCACCGGTGGCGGCTCCGTCACCACGCTGTCGGACGAGGCCCGCGCCAGCATCGAGCTGCTGGGCGCCCTGCCCCCGCGCTACGGCGAGGTGCTGCTGGGGCTGCTCGACCGGCTGGAATCGAGCGCGCTCTTCAGCGAGGAAAGCTGCTCGTTCAGCCAGAAGGACCTGCTCGACAACCTGCAGGTGTGGGTCGACAAGGCCCGCGGCCAGCTGGTGTCTTGACCGGCCGCCCGATACGCCGGTTTATCATCCCGCCCCATGCGCACCCTGCTGCTTGCCCTCATGATCGTCCTGCTGCCCGTGCGCGGCTGGCTGGGCGATGCAATGGCGGTCGAGATGGTGCGGCACTCGCTGCCGATGGCCATGGAGGCCGCGACAGTGGCTTCCGCCGCGGCCGAAGCCCATTGCCACGAGGCGATGGATGCGGGCGGCGACATGGCGATGGACATGTCGGCCCACGCCGGCCATGACGACGGCGGCGGCAACAGCACCAACCACAACACCGACCACCAGGGCTGCGGCACCTGCGTCGCATGCCAGGTCTGCCACACGGTGGCACTCGGCGGCATGCCCCTGGTCGCCATCGTCCATGGCGCGCCCCAGGCGTCGCCCGCGGCCCACGCGGCCCGCTTCGCCAGCGCGGAGCCCGTCCAGGGCCTGAAGCCGCCCATTTCCTGATCTCCCTGCCCGTAGTCCGTCCGCGGTGAGCCATTTCCGGCTCGCGGCGTCCGTCGTATTGCTCATGGAGATCGAAAGTGAATTCCCTCATCCGCCGGCATGCCGCCGGCACTCATCGCTATCGGAAGCGTAGCAAAGCCCGCTCGCCCGGCCCGATCGAGGTCGGCGACAGGCCCCTGCTTCCATTCATCAGGACCGGCGCCGCGCTGGCCACCGTGCTGGTGCTCGCCGGCTGCGCCAGCCTCTCGCCCGACGGCGGCAGCGCCGACGTGCAGGCGCTGGTTTCGGGCAACCCGCTCATGGCGGGCGCCTCCGCCCAGCGCACGCCCGACGAGGCCTCGCAGAAGAACGTCGACGAGCTGCTCGCCAGGCCGCTGGACGTCGAATCCGCGGTGCGCATCGCGCTCATCAACGGCCCGCGCGTACAGGACGCCTTCGCCACCCTGCAGCTGAGCGATGCCGATCGCGTGCAGGCCGCGAGCCTGCCGAACCCGGTGCTCTCGTTCAGCCGGCTGGCGCAGGGCCGCGAGCGCGAGTTCGAGCGCATGCTCAGCTTCAACGTGCTGGGCCTCGTCACGCTGCCATGGCAGGCCCGGTGGGCCGGCCAGCGGCACGAGGCGGCCAAGCTGCAGGCCGCGCAGAGCGTGCTGATGCTGGCCGCCGACACGCGCCGCGCCTGGGTGCGCGCGGTGGCGGCGCAGCAGGGCGTGGCCTACCTGCGCGACGCGAAGGAAGCCGCCGAAGCCGGTGCCGAGCTCGCGCACCGCATGGCTCAGGTCGGCAACTGGAGCGCGCTGCAACGCACCCGCGAGCAGCTCCTGCTGGCCGACGCGGCCGCGCAGCTCGCGCGCGCCGAGCAGGCCGCCGTCGCCTCGCGCGAGCAGCTCACGCGCCTGATGGGCCTGAACGGCGAGCGCGCCGCCCGCTACACCCTGCCCGATCGCCTGCCGCCGCTGCCGAAGGCCGCGCCCGAACTCGGCGACGTGCAGGCGCTGGCGCTGCGCGACCGATTGGACGTGCGCTCGGCGCAGGCGCAGAACACCGCCGTGGCCGGCTCGCTCGGCCTCACGCATGCCACCAGCGTCATCAACGCGATGGAACTGGGCGTGGTGCGCAACACCACCTTCGACAACGACGCCGACCGCACGAAGAAGACCCAGCGCGGCTTCGAGCTAGACCTGCCGATACCGATCTTCGACTGGGGCCAGTCGCGCAACGGCCGCGCCGAGGCGCAGTACCTGCAGTCGGCCGCGCGCGTGCGCGACGTGGGCGTGCTCGCTGCGAGCGAGGCGCGCGAGGCATGGCAGGGCTGGAACACGGCCTATGCGCTGGCCCGCCGCTACCGCGACGAGGTGCTGCCGCTGCGCAGGAAGGTCAACGAGGAAATGGTGCTGCGCTACAACGGCATGCTCGCCAGCGTGTGGGAACTGCTCGGCGAGACGCGCGCCAGCATGCTCGCGGTGAACGCGGGCATCGAGGCGCAGCGCGACTTCTGGATCGCCGACACCGACCTGCAGCTGGTGCTCACGGGCAGCTCGCCCGGCGGCATGTCGGCGCTGCAGACCGCTTCGGCCGCCGAAGCTCCGGCAACGGGAGGCCACTGACATGAACCGCCGCAACTTCTTCGCGGGCGCGGCCACGGCCGTCGCCGCCACGAGCGTGAGCCGCGTGTCCATGGCAGCGCTGCCCGAACCTGTGTCGCAGGGCTCCACCGCCACCGCGCCACCGCTTTCACCACCCAACGGCCGACCCTACAACCCTGTAGTCACGCTCAACGGCTGGACGCTGCCCTGGCGCATGAACGCGGGCGTCAAGGAATTCCACCTTGTCGCCGAGCCGGTCGTGCGCGAGATGGCACCGGGCTTCAAGGTCAACATGTGGGGCTACAACGGCCAGTCGCCCGGCCCGACCATCGAGGTGGTCGAAGGCGACCGCGTGCGCGTCTTCGTCACCAACAGGCTGCCCGAGCACACCACCGTGCACTGGCACGGCCAGCGCCTGCCCAACGGCATGGACGGCGTGGGCGGCATCACGCAGCCGCACATACCGCCGGGCAAGACCTTCGTCTACGAGTTCACCGCGCGCCGCCCCGGCACCTTCATGTACCACCCGCACGCCGACGAGATGGTGCAGATGGCGATGGGGATGATGGGCTTCTGGGTCACGCACCCGAAGGCCGAGCACCCGCTGATCGAGAAGGTCGACCGCGACTTCTGCTTCCTCCTCGGCAGCTTCGACGTGGAGCCCGGCAGCGCCACGCCCAAGGTCAACACCATGACCGACTTCAACATCTGGAGCTTCAACAGCCGCGTGTTCCCGGGCATCGACACGCTCAACGTGCGCAAGGGAGACCGCGTGCGCATCCGCGCGGGCAACCTGACGATGACCAACCACCCCATTCACATCCACGGCCACGAGTTCGAGGTGACCGGCACCGACGGCGGCCCCGTGCCGCGCACGGCGCGCTGGCCCGAGGTGTCGGTGGATGTGGCGGTGGGCCAGATGCGGCAGATGGAGTTCATCGCCGACGAGGAAGGCGACTGGGCGCTGCACTGCCACAAGTCGCACCACACGATGGGACCGATGGGCCACGACGTACCGACCATGATCGGCGTCGACCACAAGGGCGTGGCCGAGAAGATCCGCAAGCTCGTGCCCGACTACATGGTGATGGGCGACAAGGGCATGGCCGACATGGGCGAGATGGAGATGCCCATTCCCGACAACACCGTGCCGATGATGACCGGCACGGGCCCCTTCGGCTCGGCCGAGATGGGCGGCATGTTCACGCTGCTGAAGGTGCGGCGCGACCAGAAGCCGGGCGACTACCGCGATCCGGGCTGGTTCAGGCATCCGGCCGGCACGGTCGCGCGCGAGGTGCCGAACACCAACGTGCCGCCGGCAACCCGCAAGGAAATGCCTGCGCCGCCGAAGGGCGGCAAGCCCGACGCGACCGTGCGCAAGCCATCGGGGCATGACGCTCACAACCACTGACCCCTTCTCTTCTCCCTCTTTTCTTTACGGAGCTCACCTCATGAAGAAGACACACCTCAAGTCCATCGTCGCGGGCCTCGCGCTCGCGGTTTCAGCCACTGCGTCGCTGGCGCACGAGGCCCACAACAGCCCCAAGCCGAAAGGCGCGGCGGAACTCGCCCCCGAGCAGAAGCCCTGGGGCATCGCGGGCAAGAGCAGCGCGGTGAAGCGCACCATCGACATCGCGATGGCCGACGACATGACCTTCACGCCCTCGGTCATCGAGGTGCGCGAAGGCGACACCATCCGCCTGCGGCTGAAGAACCGCGGCAAGGAGCTGCACGAACTCGTGCTCGGCACCACCGCCGAGATCGAGGCCCACGCGGCCATGATGAAGAAGTTTCCCGACATGGAGCACGACGACCCGTGGATGGTCCACGTGCCCGCCGGCAAGACCGGCAGCATGGTCTGGACCTTCAACCGCGCGGGCGACTTCGACTTCGCCTGCCTCGTGAAGGACCACTACGAGCTCGGCATGGCCGGCCGCGTGCGCGTGCTGCCTGCCGCCGGCAAGTCCTGAAAGAGAACGCCATGCGCAGAAGAAACATGCTGCTGGCAATGGCCTCCACCGCCTTGCCGTTCGCCACGACGACCGCGATGGCCGCCGCGCCGATGGTCGAGATCTGGAAGGACCCGAACTGCGGCTGCTGCCAGGACTGGGTGAAGCACCTCAACAAGAACGGCTTCGCCACCCGCGTGCACGACGAAGGCAACACGGCCGCGCGCAACCGCTTGGGCGTGCCCGCCAAGCTGGGCTCGTGCCACACGGGCCTGGTCGGCGGCTACGCCATCGAAGGCCATGTGCCCGCGCGCGAAGTGCAGCGGCTGCTCAAGGAGAAGCCCACGGCCGTCGGCCTCGCCGTGCCCGGCATGCCGGTGGGCTCGCCGGGCATGGACGGCCCCGCCTACGGCGACCAGCGCGACCCCTACGACGTGCTGCTGGTGCTGGCCGACGGCAGCACGCGCGTCTACCAGAGCTATCGCTGAATCGAACCAACCTCGACGAAACACCAACAAGGAAGCGAATCCATCATGAAGAAACTGTTCACCGCCCTCTCTGCCGCACTGCTCGCCGCGGCCGCCTTCGCTCAAGCCGCCCTGCCCTCCGTCGAAGGCGAGGTGCGCAAGATCGATGTCGACGCGAAGAAGATCACGCTGAGGCACGGCGACATTCCCAACCTCGAGATGACGGGCATGACGATGGTGTTCCGCGTGAGCGACCCCGCGCTGCTCGCCAAGGTGAAGCCGGGCGACAAGGTTCAGTTCACGGCCGACAAGGTCGACGGCGCGCTCACCGTGCTGTCGCTGACGCCGGCGAACTGAGGCCCGCCCGCAGCGCGGCTTCGAACACCGCGTTCAGCTCGCGCTGCGGGATCTGGCTGCTCGCGTAGGACACCGTTCCGAGCGTATGCAGCTCCTGCGCGCTGCGCCTCACGAGCGCCATGACCGAGCGGGCGATCGAGCCGCCCACGCTGATGCGCCGGGCGCCAGCTTCGATCAGGCCGCAGGCGCTGGCGCCGGCCTCGTTCAGCCCCATCACGATGTTGAGCGGCCCCGCAATCTCGCGCGCCAGCGTCGCGACCAGGGAGGGATCGGTGACGCCGGGCACGAACACGCAGTCCGCGCCCGCCTCGATGAAACGGTTGGCGCGCTGGATCGCGATGCGCAGCGCGCCGTTGCCCGGGAACTGGAATGCGTCGGTGCGCGCATTCAGCACGAAGCCGCCGCCCGCCGCGTCGATCGCGGCACGCGCCGCCGCGATGCGGGCGACGGCCGGTTCCTCGTCGAACAGGCGGCCATGCGCGGCATCGGTGTCCTCGATGTTGCCGCCCGCGGCTCCAACGTCCATCGCCATGCGGACGGTGTCGGCCACGTCCTGCGGCGCATCGCCGTAGCCGGCCTCCAGGTCGGCGTTCACGGGGATCGACACGGCCCCGGCGATCTTTCCGACCACTTCGAGCATTTGCTCGCGGCTCACCGCGAGGCGGGAATCCCTGACGTTGTAGTCGGGCCGGCCCAGCGAGAACGCGATGCCCGCGCTGGTGGTGCCTATCGCCTCGAAGCCCTCCGCCGCGAGAAGCACGGCGCTGCCCGGGTCCCAGGCATTGGGCATGACGAAGCCGCGGTTCGCGCGATGCAGTTCGAGAAAGGCGCGGCCGCGCGCCATGCGTGTCTTCGGGTCCATTCCAGCTCCGGCGTGATCGATGAAAGGCCCCGATGGTGGAGTTCGCTCCGACGTGCGTCAAACGCATAATATTTCTTCAACCCATCGATTCCTTGCATGGATTGCGTCTCATGGATTCGGAAGCACTCGCCACATTCCTCATGGTCCACCGGCAAGGTGGCGTCTCCGCCGCCGCGACCGCGCTTTCGCGCACGCAGTCGGCAATCAGCCGCCGCCTCGCGCTGCTCGAGGAGGAACTCGACGCGCCGCTCTTCGAGCGCGTCGGCCGCGGGCTGCGGCTGAGCCAGGCGGGCGAGGCTCTGCTGCCGCACGCCGAGAAGGTTGCGGCCGCTCTCGGCGATGCGGTGGCCGCCGTGCAGGCCGCGAAGTCCGACGCGGCGGGAACGGTGCACGTCGCCGCCGTCGGCACGCTGGCGAGTTCGGGCCTCGCGTCGGTGCTCGCGAAGCTTCGGTCTTCGCTGCCCGGCCTCGACATCCGCCTGCAGACGGCCACCAGCGCCGAGGTCAGCGAGAAGGTGCGCGCCAGCGACGTGGCGGTGGGGCTGCGCTACTACGAAGACCCGTCGACGGACCTGCTGTGCAAAGTCATCCACCAGGAGCAACTGGTGGTCGCCTGCGCGCCCTCGCATCCGCTGGCGGGCAAGCGGCTGAAGTCGCTGGTGCGGCTCTCGAAGGAGCGGTGGCTGGCCTTTCCTCAACCGCCACGTCGTGCCGAGCCGCACGCGGAGGCGATCTTTTCGCAGTTCCTCGTGCGCGGCGTGGAGCGCATCGACTGGAGCGCCGTCGACAGCCTCACGGCGCAGAAGCGGCTGGTCGAGGCGGGGTTCGGGCTCGCGTTCCTGCAGGAAAGCGGCATTGCCGAGGAAGTCGCGCGGGGAAGCCTCGCGCTGATCCGCATCGACGACCTGGATGTGCGCGTTCCCGTGGCCTGCGTGGTGCGCCGCTCGGCCTTTCTCAGCCGCGCCACGCGCGCCCTGCTCGCCGAACTGGAGCGCGCCGAACTCTAGAAGCGCGCCGGGTCGAAGGGCGCCAGCGGGATCTCCGGCGCGGCTCCCGCGAGCAGTTGCGCCGCCAGCCGCCCCGTGCGCGCAGAGCCGCACAGGCCGACGTGGCCATGCCCGAAAGCCAGCACGACGTCTGAAGTAGCGGCGGCCGGGCCGATGCAGGGCAGTCCGTCGGGCAGGCTCGGGCGGTGTCCAAGCCAGTGCCTGACGGGAGTCGGCGATCCCGGCTCGGGCAGCGCAAGCGAGGGAAACATCGACCTCAGATGCGCATGCAGGATCTCGGCACGCCGCCAGTCGGGCGCGGCCTCGAGGCCGGCGATCTCCACCTGCCCCGCCGCGCGCAGGCCGCCGTCCATCCAGTGCGCGATGAGCTTGCCGTCGGCCACCATCGTCGGCGTGCGTGGTCCGACCTTGGCGTCCTCGACGACCACGTGATAGCCGCGCTCCGACTCCAGCGGCACCGCGGAGCCGGCCGCGGCGGCCAGCGGACCGGAACGTGCACCGGCACAGATGGCGGCGCCGTCGCAGGCGATCTCGCCGGCCTCGGTGAGCACGGCGCGTAGCCGGCCGCCCTCGATGCGGAAGCCCGTCGCGCGGGTGGCGACGCGTTCGGCGCCTGCATCGAGCGCATGCCGTGCCAGCGCGGCCACGTAGGCGCCCGGGTTGCGGCAGTGGCCGGCCTCGGGCACGAAGATGCCGAGCGTGTAGCGCGCGTCGAGGTCGGGCTCGCGGCGGCGCAGTTCGTCCTCCTGCCATTCTTCCCACTGGACGCCCGTACGCCCGCGTACGCGCCAGCCGAGCGCATCGCCCTCGAACTCGGCACGCGAGCGATAGGCGTGCAGCAGCCCGCGCCGCTCGACGAGCTTGGGCACGCCGGCTTCGGCGGCCAGTTGCGCATGCAGAGCCGGGGCATCGGCCAGCAGCGTGCGCAGCGCGTCGGCGGTGCGCTGCACGCGCGCCTCGGTCCAGCCCGAGGCCAGGTAGCGCAGCAGCCACGGCAAGGCGCGCGGCAGGTAGCGCCAGCGCAGGGCCAGCGGTCCGAGGGGATCGGCCAGCCAGCCCGGCACCTTGCGCCATGCGCCCGGCAGCGCGGGTGGCACCACGGAGTGCGATGAGAGCCAGCCGGCATTGCCGTAGCTGGTCGCGTGCTGGCCGCCCGGCTCGCCGGGCTCCACCACCGTCACGCGCAGGCCCGCGCGCAGTGCTTCGATGGCGGTGGCGCTGCCGACCGCGCCAGCGCCGATCACCACCACGTGTCGGGCAGCGCCCGCGGAAGAGAAACTTCTTGCAACCGTCATGGCGGAGATCGTAGAGGGTGCGGTCTCATAATCGGCCGCCATGTCTGCCCTGTCTTCCTCATCCCCCTCTTCCCATTCCGCCGGTGCCATCACCGACGTCGCCGGCATCGAGGTCGGCCATTTCACCGAAACCCGCCGCCCCACCGGCTGCACCGTGATCATGGCGCGCGAGGGCGCCGTGGCCGGCGTCGACGTGCGCGGCGCCGCGCCCGGCACGCGCGAGACCGACCTGCTCGCGCCCGGCAACCTCGTGCAGCAGGTGCACGCGGTGATGCTCGCGGGCGGCAGCGCCTGGGGCCTCGCGGCGGCCGAGGGCGCGATGCGCTGGATGGAGGAACGCAACATCGGCATGGACGTGCGCTTCGGCACCCTGCCCATCGTGCCGGGGGCCGTGCTGTTCGACCTGCCCATGGGCGACGCGCGCATCCGTCCCGACGCCGCGGCCGGCTATGCCGCCTGCGAAGCCGCCAGCACCGCCGCGCCCGCCGAGGGCAACGTGGGCGCCGGCACCGGCGCGCTGGTGGGCAAGCTCTTCGGCGTGCACCGCGCGATGAAGGGCGGCATCGGCACCGCCTCCGTCAGGGTCGGCGGCGTCACGGTGGGCGCGCTGATCGCGGTGAACTCGCTGGGCGACGTGATCGACCACGACACCGGCCAGCCCGTGGCCGGCGCACGCACCGAGGACGGCAAGGCGCTGCTCGACACCCGCCGCGCCCTGCTGCGCGGCCTGAGCCCCAAGCCGCTGCTCGCCGGCACCAACACCACCATCGGCGTGATCGCCACCGACGCGGTGCTGACCAAGGTGCAGGCCAACCGGCTCGCCACCGTGGCGCACGACGGCCTGGCGCGCGCCATCAACCCGGTGCACACCATGAGCGACGGCGACACGCTGTTCGCACTGGCCACCGGCCGCGTGCCGCTGGAGGGCGAGGCCCCCGGCATGACGGTGCTGAGCACCATGGCCGCCGAGGCAGTCGCCATCGCCACGCTGCGCGCGGTGCATGCGGCGCGCACGGTGACGGTGGGCGAGCTGCACATTCCCTGCGCCGCGGATCTCGGCAAGGCGCGCGGCTGAAAACCGGAGGGATCACCATGGCGTTCCCCAGAACCCTGAAGCTGATACTGCTGTCGATCCGCGACCTGATCGCTTCGGCGGGGCCGATCGTGTTCATCGTCATCGGCCTGCTGATCGCCGCCTACTGGTGGCTGCAGCCCCAGCCGCCCAAGCACGTGACCCTGGCCACCGGCCCCACGGGCAGCGCCTACGCGCAGTTCGGCAAGCGCTATGCGGAGGCGCTCAAGCACAGCGGCATCGAGGTGGAGCTCAAGCCCACCTCGGGCTCGACCGAGAACCTGCAGCTGCTGCGCACCGGCGGCGCCGACGTGGGCTTCGTGCGCGGCGGCAGCGCCGACCCTGTGGCCGACGAGGAAGCCGGCCTCACCTCGCTGGGCAGCCTGTTCTACGAACCGATCTGGCTCTTCTACCGCACCGACTCGGCGCAGAAGATCGACCGCAAGACCGCCACGCTGACCTCGCTCGCGCAACTGCGCGGCCTGCGCGTGAACATCGACCTGCAGGGCAGCGGGCTGCCGGACATCATGGAGCGCATGCTCAAGGCCAACAGGCTGGGCCCCGACGACCTGCTGCTGTCGAACCTGGAGCAGGCATCCGCCGCCGAGGCGCTGGAGGCCGGCATCCTCGACGCCATCGTGCTGTCTTCCGCACCGCAGTCGCCGCAGGTGCAGCGCCTGCTGCGCTCCGACGCGGTGAAGCTCATGGACTTCGGGCAGGCCGACGCCTACTCGCGGCGCTTTCCGTTCCTCTCGTCGGTGACGCTGCCGCGCGGGATGATCGACCTGGCGAAGGACATGCCGCCGCACGACGTGTCGCTGCTCGCGGCCACCACCTCGCTGCTGTCGCGCGACGAGACGCACCCCGCCCTGCGCCAGCTCTTCGCGCAGGCGGCGCAGTCGGTGCACAGCGGCGCCGGCTGGTTCAACCGGGCGCGCGACTTCCCCAACACCCGCACCAGCGAACTGCCGGTGAGCCCCGAAGGCGACCGCGCCATCAACGGCACGCCGCCGGTGTGGCAGCGCTACCTGCCCTTCTGGGCCAGCAACCTCGTGGAACGCATGTGGCTGGTGCTGGGCGGCCTGCTGGTGCTGATGCTGCCGCTGAGCCGCGTGGTGCCGCCGCTGTACCAGTTCCGCGTGCGCCGGCGCGTGTTCCGCTGGTATGCGCGGCTGCGCGACATCGAGGCGAAGGTCGACGCCCAGCAAGGCGAACAGAAGGACCTGCTCGAAGACCTCGACCAGCTCGACCGCGTGGTCAACAAGGTGGCGGTGCCGCTGTCGTACGCCGACGAGCTCTATGCGCTGCGCAACAACATCTACGCCGTGCGCAAGCGGGTGCTGGCCAGGACGCCGCAGGGCGGCGTGCCCGGCGCGGCCACGACCGCCGCCGCGAACGATGCCACCTGACGAGGCAACGGCCGGAGCATTGGGCACGCTGATCGACTTCGCACGGCCGCGCGGCGATGTCGGCCGGGTCGGCCGGCTGCGCCTGCGCTTCGGCGCGCCTTCGCGCGTGCTGGTGGCGCGCACAGCGGCCGAGGTGCGGCCCGTGCTCGATGCCGTCGAGGCACTGGCGCGCGAGGGGCGCTGGTGCGTGGGCTATCTGCGCTATGAGGCCGCCGCGGCCTTCGATCGCGCATTCGCCGTGCATGCGGCGGATGGACCGCTGGCGTGGTTCGGCGTGCATGACGAAGCGCTGCCGTGGTCTGAGGCCACGAGCGACGCTGCCCTGCAGCCGATCGACTGGCAGCTCGATCTTCCGCGAGCGAACTTCGACAGCCGCATGCAGGCCATCCATCGCGCGATCTCGGACGGCGAGCTCTACCAGCTCAACTACACCGCAGCGTTGCGCGCCGGCTTCGATGGCGATCCGCAGGCCCTGTTCATGGCGCTGCGGCAGGCGCAGCCCGACGGCTACACCGCCTTCATCGACACCGGCGAAGAACAAGTGCTGTCGGTGTCGCCCGAGCTCTTCTTCGACTGGGAGGGCGAACGCATCCTGACCCGGCCCATGAAGGGCACGGCCCCGCGCGGCGCCACGCCCGCCGAGGACGAAGCGCTCGCACAGCGGCTGCGCACCGTGCCGAAGGAGCGGGCCGAGAACGTGATGATCGTGGACCTGATCCGCAACGACCTCTCGCGCGTGGCGCGGCCTTTCTCGGTGCGCGTGCCGCGCCTGTTCCACACCGAGGCGCTGCCGACCGTGTGGCAGATGACCTCAGACGTCGAAGCGCTCGTGCGCGAAGGCACCACACTGGCGGACGTTTTCGGGGCGCTGTTCCCTTGCGGCTCGATCACCGGCGCGCCCAAGGTCAGCGCGATGCGCATGATCCGCGAGCTTGAGCACGAGGCGCGCGGCGTGTACTGCGGCGCCGTGGGCGTCGTGCGGCCCGGCGGGCACACGACTTTCAACGTGCCGATCCGCACCGTGACGCTGCGCGATGGCCAGGCGCGCTGCGGCATCGGCAGCGGCATCACGGCCGATGCGCGGGCCGATGCGGAGTGGGAGGAATGGCATCACAAGCGGGCCTTCCTGGACCGGGCAGGCCAGGCCTCGACGCCATCGTTCGACCTGCTCGAAACGCTCGCGCTGGCGGACGGCGAACTGCGCGACGCGCCCGCGCACCTGGCGCGCATGGCGGCCGCGGCAACGCACTTCGGCCGCCCGTGGAACGAGGAGACGGTCTCCCGCTGTCTCGATGGACTGAAGGCGCGTCATGCCGCGGCCATGTGGCGCGTGCGCCTGCTGCTCGATGCGCAGGGCACGCCGCGTGCCGAGGCCTTCGCGATGGAAGCGCCGCCGGCGCGCGTGCGCCTGCAACTCGCAGAGCGGCCATTCGACGAAGCCCAGGGCGACTTCACCCGATTCAAGACCACCCGCCGCGCCCACTACGAAGCCTTCGCGCCCAGCGCCCCGGGCGTGTTCGACACCCTGCTGTGGAACCGCGACGGCGAAATCACCGAATGCACGCGCGGCAACATCGCCTTGCTGCTGGACGGCCGCTGGGTCACGCCGCCCTTGCACTGCGGCCTGCTGAACGGCATCGGCCGCGCCAACCGCGTGCGCGGCGGCCAGCTTGCCGAAGCGGTCGTGCGGGTGGACGACCTCCCTCGCGTGCAGGCCCTGGCCTTCGTGAACAGCCTGCGCGGCTGGCTGGAGGCCGACCTGGACGGCTTTCAAAAATAGTTCGACAACGCGCTTGACTTAGAGCGCGCTCTAATTTCGAGAATCGATGCCATGGAAACCAGCCTGACCATTGCGGAAGTCGCGGAACGAACCGGCCTCACGGCCTACACGCTGCGCTACTACGAACGCATCGGGCTGATCGCCGCGGTGTCCCGTGCACCGGGCGGTCAGCGGCGCTATGCAAGCGCCGACATGGACCTGCTGGATTTCCTGTTGCGCCTGCGCGAGACCGGCATGTCCATCCAGGGCATGCAGGCCTTCGTCAGGCTTCGAAGCCAGGGGGACGCCAGCGTCGGCGAACGGCGCGAGATGCTCGAACAGCACCTCGCCGGAGTTCAGGCCAAGGTGGCGGCGCTGCAGCAATCCATGCAGGCGCTGTCGTTCAAGATCGACCACTACCGCGAGGTCGAGAAGACGCAGAAACGTCCTCCAAAGTCGGGCAAGGCCCGGGAAGGAAAGACGAGCAATGACGAACAAACAACAAGACCAGGGCCAAAGCGACAACCAGCGCTACGCGCGTGGCCTGGCCAGGCTTCATGAGATCGACGGCGAAGGCGGCGTCAAGGTGGTCGAGAGCCTGGCCGGCATCGCGCCGGACTTCGGCCGCCTGGTGATCGAGTTTCCCTTCGGCGACATCTACTCGCGCCCCGGCCTCGACCTGCGCTCCCGCGAGATCGCGACGGTGGCGGCGCTCACCGCCATGGGCAATGCCACGCCGCAGCTGAAGGTGCACATCCAGGCCGCGCTGAACGTCGGCGTGACGCGCGACGAGGTGATCGAAGTCATCATGCAGATGGCCGTGTACGCGGGCTTCCCGGCGGCACTCAACGGCATCTTCGCGGCGCGCGACGTGTTCGCGGCGGACGATGAAAAAAGCGCGCGGCCCCTTGCGGAACCGCGCGCTCTTGCCGAAGCAGTCTGAACCCATTCCAGGAACACCGCGGAACCGGCTTTGCCGGGCCGCAGGTGTTGCCCCCGGTAGGGGGTTGGCGTAGCGACACGAAGTGCGCGCAGCCTGGGGGCGAGCCTTATTTAAGGGCCTTGTAGCGCATGCGCTTGGGCTTTGCGCCTTCCTCGCCCAGGCGCTTCTTCTTGTCGGCCTCGTACTCCTGGTAGTTGCCGTCGAAGAAGGTCCACTGGCTGTCGCCTTCGGCCGCGAGGATGTGCGTGGCGATGCGGTCGAGGAACCAGCGGTCGTGGCTGATCACCAGGACCGTGCCGGCGAACTCGAGCAGCGCGTCTTCGAGCGCGCGAAGGGTTTCCACGTCCAGGTCGTTCGACGGTTCGTCAAGCAGCAGCACGTTGCCGCCCGCGATCAGCGTCTTGGCCAGGTGCAGGCGGCCGCGTTCACCGCCCGACAGCGTGCCGACCTTCTTCTGCTGGTCGGCGCCGTTGAAGTTGAAGCGGCCCGCATACGCGCGGCTGGCCATCTGGAACTTGCCGACGTTGATGATGTCCAGGCCGTTCGAGATGTCTTCCCACACGGTCTTCTGGTCGCCCAGCGCGTCGCGCGACTGGTCGACGAAGGCCATCTTCACGGTCTGGCCGATGACGACCTCCCCCGAATCCGGCTTTTCCTTGCCCGCGAGCAGCTTGAAGAGCGTCGACTTGCCGGCGCCGTTCGGGCCGATGATGCCGACGATGGCACCCGCGGGGATGTTGAAGCTCAGATTGTCGATCAGCATGCGGTCGCCGAAGGACTTGCTGACGTTCTTGAACTCGAACACCTGGCTGCCCAGGCGCTCGGCCACGGGAATGAAGATTTCCTGCGTTTCGTTGCGCTTCTGGTATTCGACGTCGCTCAGCTCCTCGAAGCGGGCCAGGCGCGACTTGCTCTTGGCCTGGCGGGCCTTCGGGTTCTGGCGCGACCACTCGAGTTCCTTCTTCAGGGCCTTGGCGTGGGCTTCCTCGCTCTTCTGCTCCTGCGCCAGGCGTTCGCCCTTCTGCTCGAGCCAGGTGCTGTAGTTGCCCTTCCATGGAATGCCGCGGCCGCGGTCCAGTTCGAGAATCCACTCGGCGGCGTTGTCGAGGAAGTAGCGATCGTGGGTGATGGCCACCACGGTGCCCGGGAAGCGCTGCAGGAACACTTCGAGCCACTCGACCGATTCGGCGTCAAGGTGGTTGGTCGGTTCGTCGAGCAGCAGCATGTCGGGCTTGCTCAGCAGCAGGCGGCACAGCGCGACGCGGCGCTTCTCGCCGCCGGAGAGCACGCCGATCTTGGCGTCCCAGGCCGGCAGGCGCAGGGCGTCGGCGGCGATCTCGAGCTGGTGCTCGGAATCGGTGCCGGCGGTGGCGATTACGGCTTCGAGTTCGGCCTGTTCCGCGGCAAGTGCGTCGAAGTCGGCGTCTTCGGCGGCGTACAGCTCGTAGACCTCTTCCAGGCGCTTCTTGGCCGCGTTGACGGCGCCCATCGATTCCTCGACCGATTCGCGCACCGTGTGCTCGGGGTTCAGCTTGGGCTCCTGCTCCAGGTAGCCGATGGTCAGGCCGGGCATGGGCAGCGCCTCGCCCTCGATTTCCTTGTCGACGCCCGCCATGATCTTGAGCAGCGTGGACTTGCCCGAGCCGTTCAGGCCGAGCACGCCGATCTTGGCGCCGGGGAAGAAGGACAGCGAAATGTCTTTCAAGATCTGCCGCTTGGGCGGCACGGTCTTGCTGACACGGTTCATCGAATAGACGTATTGAGCCATGTGTGGTTTGTTACCTTGGGTAGCGGGATTCGAGGGAATGCGCGGCCGCCGGAATGGAGGCATTCGGGCGCGGCAAACCACCGATTATCGACTCATGCGACAATAGGCCCCGTTGCCGGGTCCAGTTGCCCGCAACACCGGCTCTCTGCCGGGGACGAAGAAAGGTCCATTTCACCCTTTTGCAAGGGCGGACTTTCCGGCTCCCACCCCTGACCCTCATCTGCCTTGACTGGCTCGGCGTTGTCCAAGAAACGCCTGGCGGGCCGATGCCACCGCGCCGTGTATGGCGCTTGTTGTTTCCAATGAATTTTGACGAACTGAAGCTGGCTCCCGCCATCTTGAAGGCTGTGCACGAACACGGCTACGACTCCCCCACCCCCATCCAGGCGCAAGCCATCCCCGCGGTGCTCGAGGGCCATGACCTGCTCGGCGGCGCCCAGACCGGCACCGGCAAGACCGCCGCCTTCACGCTGCCGATGCTGCACAAGCTCACGATGAGCCGCAGCGCCACCAACAAGTTCGGCGGCACCGGCATCCGCGCCCTCGTGCTGACCCCCACGCGCGAACTCGCTGCCCAGGTCGAGGAATCGGTGCGCACCTACGGCAAGTACCTGCAGCTGAGCTCCACCGTGATCTTCGGCGGCGTGGGCATGAACCCGCAGATCAGCAAGCTCAAGAGCGGCGTCGACATCCTCGTGGCCACCCCCGGCCGCCTGCTCGACCTGCAGCAGCAGGGCATGCTCGACCTGAACCAGGTCCAGATGCTGATCCTCGACGAAGCCGACCGCATGCTCGACATGGGCTTCATCCACGACGTGCGCAAGGTGCTGGCGCTGGTGCCCAAGGAAAAGCAGAGCCTGCTGTTCTCGGCCACCTTCAGCGACGAGATCCGCGACCTGGCCGCCACGCTGCTGCGCAACCCGCAGAGCATCCAGGTCACGCCGCGCAACACCACGGTGCAGCGCATCACCCAGGTGATCCACCCCGTGGGCCGCGGCAAGAAGAAGGCGCTGCTCGCGCACATCATCAACGAGAACAAGTGGAGCCAGGTGCTCGTGTTCACGCGCACCAAGTTCGGCGCCAACAGCGTGGCCGAATTCCTCACCAAGAACGGCATCGAGGCGATGGCGCTGCACGGCAACAAGAGCCAGAGCGCCCGCACCCAGGCACTGGCCGGCTTCAAGAGCGGCGAGCTGCGCGCGCTGGTAGCCACCGACATCGCCGCCCGCGGCATCGACATCGACGAGCTGCCGCACGTCGTGAACTACGAGATCCCGAACGTCAGCGAAGACTACGTGCACCGCATCGGCCGCACGGGCCGCGCCGGCTCCAGCGGCGAGGCCGTGAGCTTCGTTTGCCTGGACGAGGAAGGCTTCATGCAGGAGATCGAGCGCTTCACCAAGCAGACGATCCCCGTGCAGGTCATCGAGGGCTACGGCCCCGAGGAAGGCGAGCGCGCCGAGCCCATCGCCATGGGCCGCCAGACCATCTGGGGCGGCGCCGGCCGTCCGCCGAGCCGTGAAGTGATGCAGGCGGCCGCCAAGGCTGCGCGCACCGAGATGCTGCAGCGCATCCGCGAGAACAAGGCCGGCCAGGGTGGCGGCAACGGCGGTGGCAATGGCGGCGGCCAGCGCCGTGGCGGTGGCCAGGGCGGCGGTAACGGCCAGGGCCGCAGCGCCAATGGCGGCGGTCAGGGCCAGGGTCAAGGCCAGGGCCCGCGCGGCCAGGGCGTCCGCCCGCAGCAAGCCCGCGGCCCGCAGGGCCCGGCGCGCGCGCCGCAGCACCATCATCACGCACCGCACGAGGAGCGCCAGCCGCGCCACCACGGCAACAGCCACAGCCCGACGCAGGCCAACCAGGTCGCGCACCTGCGCGCCGAATCGGTCGGTGGCGGCGGCGCCGGCCAGCCCGATCCGCTTCGCACGAGCGTCGACCACATGGGTGGCCGTGGACGCGGCGGCCGCTCGGGCGGCGGTGGTGGTGGCTACGGTGGCGGCAACCGTTCGGGCGGCGGTGGCCGCTCGGGTGGCGGCGGCTACGGCGGTGGCAACCGCTCCGGCGGCGGCGGTGGCCGTTCGTTCGGCCGCTGAGAAGGCGCCGCGAGCAGCACGCCTGCTTGAAAATTGAAAAGGGCACCTCGGTGCCCTTTCTTTTTTTGCCCTCGGGCAGCAACCGCCCTCAGAGGAGGTGGTGCCGTCTGTGCCTGGATGTTCCTGGCGATGCGGGTTGCAAGCGCGACTACCGCCGCGTCATAGCTCGCGGCAACCGCTTGCGGCTGGGCGACCAGCTCGCCAAAGCTGCCCCACCGGTGGCCGGGGTCGGCCGGCACATTGACCGTTTTGTCTCCACTCGCATCGGCCCCGTAGTACAGGGTTTCGGAATAGACGGTGTCCCCGTCCTTCGAATCCATCAGGTAGGCGCTCACGTTGACCCGCGGGACATAGTCGGTGGAGAAGCGCGCCGAATACATGCCGACCTCGTTGAAGTACACGTGCAACACCGGCTCGGTGGTTGGCAGCCGGCTGTAATCGATGTTGTCCGGCGACGCCGCCGGACGCGACACGCCTCCGAGCGCTTCTGCTTGGTAGCCCTGCGCATTCAGCTGCTGCACCAGCGCAGTCGTCAGTTTGGGGCCCATCCCGCGGCGCACTGCCTCCATGCGCTCGTTGAAATCGGCGCCCTTGATTCGGTCGGCCAGCGACTGCCACAGCACGCCCAAAGGGATGCTCTTGTTCTCGGTGTACATCTTTTCGATGGGGGCGACGGGGATCACCATGACGCGAGTGATCTTGGGCAACGGCGGCGGCATCCGGGGACCGGAGCCGCATGCGACGAGGGCAGGCACGGCTGCACAAGTCATCACCTGCCCAGGTTGCACAGAAAACCACGCCGATGTGTGATGGACACGCCGCTCATTGCTCGACCGCCGTGATCTTCTTGACGCCTTCGGAAGGCGGCTTTGCCCCGGCCTCCCCGAGCTGCACCGCGTATCCGTAGTCGGTCAGGTAGGCATAGGTGCTGGTCCGGCCGAGCGAGTCGGGCTCCATACGGCACTGCAGGCGCTTGGCCTCGCCGCTCAGATCGGCGTGAAGTTCGGCAGCCGCGCTGACGCCGACGATCTTGCAGACAGTCGTGTAGTCGTAGGTCGTTCCACCCATCGTGCTGAACAGGCTCAGCTTCTTCGTGGCGTAACGCAACTCGGAGCCGACGGTCATGCGTTGCCAGTCCCCGGCCAGCGAGAGATCGGTCACGACCTGGCTGATCGTGGCGGAGCTGGGAAGAAAGTTGACGAAGGCACTCAAATCGACCAAACCTGCGAACGAGGCGAATTGCCCCCGTGTGCCGTCGGCCTCCCTGGTGCGGGTCCGGAAAATGGAAGCTGTGGCGTCCGCGTCGATCTGGACCTCGCTGCGGGTCGGAGTCGTCTTCCCGTCCCTGGTCCATGTGCCTTCGAGCACGACGCGCCTCAGGCGCTTGGGCGCCGGGGGAAGGCCCGATCGCGAAACGGCGTTCGTCACCTCCGAGCTGAGTGCCGTCAGGCCTCGGGAATCGGGCATCGACTTGGCGCGAGGAGCGAAAACGGGTAGCGCCTGCGCCGCCGAAGCGCCGCTGCAGGCCGCCTTGAAGAGCGCCTGGTAGTCCGAATTCGTATCGGTGCCGATAGCGCTCGACTTCGCCTTGGCGCCATCGACCCGCCCGTCCGTGACACGACTGCGCTCGTCGATGTCGAAGCCGCTCACCTGGGCATAGGACTTCGTTAGGCATTCGAGCCTGAAGCGCTCGCGCTTCTGGCCGAAGGGGGCCCGGTAAGGCAAGTCGAAGTCCATTCGCGGATAGTCGAACGCGCCCCAGAAGAGCAATGCGCCGTTCGATGTGTCGACGCTTGCGATGTCGATGAGCGTGAATGTCCCGTCCGGGCTACGTTGCACTTCGCGCCAGTCGGGCCGCGCCGCTCGGCACGCACGCTCGACCTCGGGCAACGCTTTCAGTGCCTGTGCCTGGCGCTCCACCAATTCCTTGCGCACGCCAAAGCGCGGCCCGGTCACCGGATAGCTTCGGCCGGTGCGCAAGTCGGAGTAGAGCAACCACGCCTGCTCGGCATTGCACGAGACAGTGAAGTTGCGGGTCTCGGGCCCGTCTTCCAGCGCAAAGGAAACGTGATCGTCGATGCGCAGCAAGCTGTGTTCGACAAGTTTGCCGCCGAAGGACATCGACGGATTGCCCCTGGAAGCGCAGCCCGCAGCGAGCAACGCCGACACGGCGCACGCGGTGATATGGATCAACTTCATACATTCCGCCCCGGGGCGGCTCCCTCGTTTCGTTGTTGTTTGTGCCGCCGGCCTCGGCCTCGAATGGCATGGCGGCTGCACCTTGGTCGGGAATCGTAACCCGGGCCACAATCGTCACGCCATGCAATACATCCCGCCCAACTACGCCACCCTCTTCGTAGCCACCTGCAATCTTCTCAACCTCGCGACGCCGAACCGCGTGTACTACGAGAACCAGGACGCCTACACCGAACGCGAGTACGAGCGGAAGATCGAGTGGGCCGGCGAGCGCTTCCACGCGCTCAATGCCGACGTGCTGGCGGTGCAGGAGGTGTGGGACGAGTCGGCGCTGAAGGCCTGCATCGCACGCAGCGGCCTGCGCTACGACTTCATCTCGGCGCCCGGCGCGGAGAACACGCCGCCGCCCGGCAGCCCCGAGGGCACGCCCGCGCCGCCGGGTGCGCAGGGCACGCCGCGCGTGGGCATCGCGACGCGGCTGAAGGTGGACGAGATCCGCTCCTTCATAGACTTTCCGCCGGGCTTCGGCGTCGATGTGCCGGGGCTCGGCCCCCACACGCGCTTCGAGCGACCTCCCCTGCTCGCCACGGTGCGCATGAAGCATGGCCAGCAGGTGCATGTGCTCACGGTGCATCTGAAGTCCAAGCGCCCCAAGTTCCTGCAGGACGCGCAAGGCAATCATCTCGAGGACCGCGACGACCGCAAGGTGGGCGTGATGGCCTCTTTGCGCTCACTGCTGATGCGCGGCGCCGAAGCGGCCGCCCTGCGCTGCATCGTGATCGACCTGCTGCAGGGCACGAACGTGCCGCTGGTGGTGATGGGCGACTTCAACGACAACCCGCACAGCGTGACCACGCAACTCGTGGCGGCCACCTCCGAAGTGGCCTACGACAAGGCCGCGCGCGACGTGGCGCTGTTCAACGCCTACGAGATGCAGGGCGAGTCGGCGCTCAAGAAGGACGTGGCCTACTCGCACATCCACCAGGGCTATCCGGAAGTGCTCGACCAGATCCTCGTGAGCGAGGAATTCGTCGCCACCAGCCGCCACAGCCTGGGCGACGTGCGGCGCGTCGACTACTTCAACGACCACCTGCACGAAGGGCGCGACCGCTCGCGCTCGGACCACGGCTTCGTGCGCGCCCTCCTGCGGCTGCGCACGGCCTGAAGCCGAACGGCCCGGCTCAGCCCATGCGCCGGCCGGTCTGCCGGTCGAACAGGTGCACGTTCTCGGACTCGATGGCCAGCCGCACCGTGTCGTCCGGCCCCGCGTCGACGCGGCCGTGCACCGCGAGCACCAGCCGGGCTTCGCCGACCTGCACCAGCAGCTCGGTCTCGGCGCCGGTAGGCTCCACCACGACGACCCTGGCTTCCACGCCGTGCGATCCGCCGCCCAGCGTCATGTCGCCGGGCCGGATGCCGTAGTGCACCGGCTGGCCGTCGGGCACCGCGGTGGCGGCGGGAACCGGCCAGCGTGCGCCCTGCGACTCCACCCAGCATTCGCCGCCCGAGCGCCGCACCGTGCCCTCGATCACGTTCATCGACGGCGAGCCGATGAACTGCGCGACGAACAGGTTGTCGGGCCGGTCGTACAAGTCGAGCGGCGTGCCGATCTGCTCCACGATGCCGTCGTGCATCACGACGATGCGGTCGGCCATGGTCATGGCCTCGATCTGGTCGTGCGTCACGTAGACGGTGGTGGTCTTCAGCCGCTGGTGCAACGCCTTGATCTCGGCGCGCATCGCCACGCGCAGCTTGGCGTCGAGGTTGGACAGCGGCTCGTCGAAGAGAAAAACCTTCGGATCGCGCACGATGGCGCGCCCCATGGCCACGCGCTGGCGCTGGCCGCCCGAGAGTTCGCGCGGGTAGCGGCCCAGCAGCGCGTCGAGGTTGAGGATCTTCGCGGCCTTGGCCACGCGCTCGTCGGTCACGGACTTCTCGGCATTGCGCAGGCGCAGGCTGAAGCCCATGTTCTCGCCCACCGTCATGTGCGGATAGAGCGCGTAGCTCTGGAACACCATGGCGATGTCGCGGTCCTTCGACTCGAGGTCGTTGACCACGCGGCCGTCGATGACGATCTCGCCGCCGCTGATGTCCTCCAGGCCCGCGAGCATGCGCAGGAGCGTCGACTTGCCGCAGCCCGAGGGGCCCACCAGCACGACGAATTCGCCGTCGGTGATGTCGAAGCCCAGGCCCTTGATGATCTGGACCTTGCCGAAGGATTTCTGGATATTGCGAAAGGATACGGATGCCATTTTTTCGTTTCCTGCGTGGGCTCTCTCAGCTCTTGACCGCGCCGGCTGTGATGCCGCCGACCATGTAGCGCTTGAATGCGTAGTAAATGGCTGCGGGTGGCAGCGCGTAGATCAGGCCGGTGGCCATCAGCAGTTCCCACGGCGAATCGTCGGCCGACAGGAAGTTGCCCAGCGCCACCGCCAGCGTCACGCTCTTGTCGTTCGACAGCAGCAGGAAGGCATAGAGGTACTCGTTCCAGGCCAGCAGCAGCGAATACGTGCCCACGGCCACCAGCGAAGGCACCATCAGCGGCAGGTACACGAGGCGGAACAGCTGCAGCGGCGAGGCGCCGTCCATGCGCGCGGCTTCGTCGAGCTCATAGGGCAGCTTGTCGGAAGCCTGCTTCAGCACCCAGATGCAGTACGGCGAGGCGATGGTCACCATCGCAAGAATCAACGCCCACTGGCTGTTGAGCAGGCCGTAGTTGCCCATGGTCTTGTACATGGGCACCGCGAGGAAGGCGGCCGGGATGAAGTACGTGAACAGCGCCATGTTCATCACCGTGCGCCCGCCACGCACGCGCAGCCGGCTGATGGCGAATGCGGCGGTGGTCGCCACGAAGAGCGTGAGCGCGCCCACCGAAACCGCGATCAGCAGCGAGTTCCACAACTGCAACCAGAAGTGGTCGAGGTAGAAGTGCTTCTGCTGGAACACGATGCGGAAGTTGTCCAGCGTCGCATTCTTGGGCCACAGGTGGCCCGAGGTCGCGGAGTCCTTCGACGAGATCGCGAACAGCACCATGTGGTAGACCGGGATCAGCGTCCACAGCAGCACCGGGATGCCGATGAGCAGCAGCCGGGCCTCGGTGAGCACAGCCTTGGGGGTCCAGCGCTTCATACCGCCCTCCGACGAGCCGCCTCTAGGAGGGCGGGCGCCCCCTCGGGGGGCAGTGAATACACGAAGTGATGAACGTGGGGGCTCATTTCGAGAGCCTCTTCATCATGAAGTACACGAGGGGCAGCACGAGCGGCATTGCCACCACGATGGATGCCATCGACAGGTCGACCTGGTCGAGGCGCAGGTAGCGGATGCCCAGCGTGGCGAGCACGTGCGTCAGGTCGGCAGGCCCACCGCCGGTGAGCAGGTAGACGCTGTTGAAGTCGCCCAACGTCCAGATCATCGAGAGGATCAGCGAGGTGATGTAGAGCGTCTTGAGCGCCGGCCAGCTCACGAAGCGGAACTTCTGCCACGACGAGGCGCCGTCGACCGATGCCGCTTCGTATTGCTCGGTGGGAATGGCCAGCCGGCCGGCCACGAGGATGAGCGTCCAGAACGGCAGCGACTTCCAGATGTGCACGAGCATCGCGAAGGCCAGCGCCAGCGAGGGATCGTTGAGCCAGTTGGGGCCGTCGGCACCGGTCAGGCGGAAGATGGTGCTGTTGATCACGCCCCACTCCGGGTTCAGCATGAAGCGGATCGACAGGATGGTCGGAATGGAGGGCATCGCCCACGGCAGGATGAAGATCGCCGAGACGATCTTGATCCACCAGCGCGACGTCACGAAGAAGCCCGAGAGCACCAGCGCCACGAGCATCTTGAGGTTGATCGCCACGACCAGGAAGATGGCCGTGTTGATCACCGAGCGGAAGAAGATCGGATCCTCGACCAGCTTCACGTAGCTTTGCGGATGGCGGGCGAGCCAGAGGCCATAACCCACCGGGTACAGCACGAACACCACGAACACCAGCAGGTAGGGCACGACCATGACCGCGCCCCAGAACTGCCAGCGCGCATGCCGCGCTCCGAGATTGACGACAGGCGCCGGTGTGGTCGACGCGGCGGCGGTGGCAGTGGCGCTCATGGCATGCAGCTGCTGTTGTTGGTGGCGACGTGTGCCGTACGTGCGCGGCTTACTGCCCCGCCACCGTCTTGATGCGGGCGATCATCTCGTCCACGGCCTTGTCCACCGGCACCTTGTCGGTGACGATGCGGCTCATGGCCTTGGCCCAGACGTTCTCGTTGTTCAGCACGGTGAACTTGTAGTTCTTCGTGAATTCGAAGGTCACGGTGCCGGCGGCGTACTGGTTGTAGACCGAGAGGCGGTGCGGGTCGGCCTTCCAGAAGTCACGCTGCTGCGCGGTCTTGGTCACGGGGAACCAGCGGCCCAGCGAGCCCTCGACGTAAGGCGTGAGGTTTTCTTCCTGCAGCAGGAACGACACGAACTCCTTGGCGCGCGCCTTGTTCTTCGCGTCCTTGAACACCACGCCAGTCTTCACGGCCGTGCGGTAGACCATCTTGCTGCCGTCGGGCTTGTTCGGGAAGCCTGCCGTGCGGATGCGCTCGGTGTAGTTCTTGCGGGCCTCTTCACGCTGCTCGGGCGTGAGCGATGCGTTGTTCGAGTCGTCGAGCCACTTGGCGGCAATGGAGATGGTCGCGTTGTGCGTCATCACCGTCGTCTTGTTGTGGAAGGCGACGTTGTTGTCCGGGTCCTTCCAGCTGGTGGAAGAAGGCGGCGTGCAGCCCTTGGTGTAGGGCATGGTGTAGTCGGTCATGGCGCCGATCAGGCCGGTGCGCACCTTCGGGTCGTCGACCAGCAGCTTGCCGTTGTCGTCCACCAGCTTGACGTTGTAGGCGTCCATGAAGGTCAGGAACGAATAGAACGCGTCGCTCGAATCAACGCCCATCGGCATGCCGATGCCGAAGTTGCGCTTGCCGCTCTTCTGGCGGCTGGCGGGCTGCACCTTCTCGCACCAGAACGACCAGTAGTCCTTCCAGCCAGTGGGAATGTCGGACTCCTTGAACCCGGCCTCGGCCAGCATGTCGAGCCAGTACTCGATGTGCATGGTCTGCTGCTTGATCGGGAAGGCGTAGTACGCCTTGTTCTTCGTCTGGTCGTTGTAGAGGTAGGTGGTCTCCAGCGTGTTGGGCGCGAAGCGGTCCTTCATGGGCGTGAGCACGCTGCTGATGTCCTCGAGCTTGCCGTCGTAGGCCCACTTGCCGGTGACCTGGAAGTCGTACACGTCGGCGTACGCCACGTCGGGCGGGCTGCCCGAGTCGAGCGCGGACACGGTCTTGGGGATCATGTCCTGGATCGGGTACTGCGACAGCTCGATCTTCACGTTCTTGTTCTTCTCCTCGAACTTCTTGATGGCCGCGTACAGCGCATCGTCCTCGGCCTTGTAGAAGCCCTTGACCCACCAGACGGTGAGTTTTTCCTGCGCGGCGACGTGGCCTGCCGACAGCAGGCCCATCGCGACCAGCGTCGGCGCGATCAGCGACTTGACGAGTTTCATGGACGTTGTCTCCTTCTCTTCTGGGTGGAATCTGCTCGACATGCGAGCGTGGGGTGAAAGAACCGGACGTGAAACGCAAGAGCCGTGCTGCCCGCGCGGCTAGCTGGCCCTGAGCCTGGGTGGCGGCCTGCTCAGGCGGGGCAGGCGGCGGCGCGAGCCCAGCACATCCTCGATGTCCTGGCGGGCGCCGTCGATGAGCCGCAGGATCGCGCGCTCCGCGACGTCGGGGTCATGCGCGATCACCGCGTCGAGCACCGCGCGATGAAGCGGCAGCGAGAGCGTGGGCCCGTCGGGCTTGGTGGTCGATATCTCGAAGCTGGTGCGCAGCAATGCGTTGAGCACCTTGCTCATCTGCGCAATCATCCTGTTGCGCGCGGCACTCAGCAGGCCATTGTGAAAGCGCAGGTCGAAGGTGACGTAGTCACCGCCGTTCTCCACCGCTTCCTTCATGCCTGCATAGGCACGCTCGATCTCGTCGATGTCTTCCTCGGTGGCCCTCTCCGCGGCCAGCCGCACCGCCGCCGGTTCCACCGCGCGGCGCAGGTCCTGCAGGTCGCGCAGGAACTCGGGCGTGAGGCCGGCGCGAGCCTGCCAGGTGATGACATCGGGGTCGAACCAGTTCCACTTGTCCTTGGGCAGCACGCGCGTGCCGACCTTCGGGCCGGTCACGATCAGGCCCTTGGCCACCAGCGACTTGATGGCCTCGCGCACCACGGTGCGGCTCACGCCCAGCTCCTCGCCCAGCACGGGCTCGGAAGGGATGGATGCGCCGATCGCATAGCGGCCCGACACCACGGCTTCACCGAGGAGTTCGAGCGTGCGACCGTGGATGTTCTTGATCATGCGTGATGTGAAAACTGGTATCCCGTCGCTCGAAAACACTAAGGGTCCGGCGCGTTGTTCGCGCTTATCATATGATGATTGAAACGCTCTATCGGCAGGACAAACCCTGACGATCCGGCGCAGGTTTCGACAACAAAGAGAGACATCCAATGAGCACCGCCCCCAGGAAGAAACCCGAAGAACTCCGCAGCCAGCAATGGTTCGGCCGACACGACCGCGACGGCTTCATCTACCGAAGCTGGATGAAGGGCAAGGGCGTTCCGCATGACCAGTTCGACGGCCGCCCGGTCATCGGCATCTGCAACACCTTCAGCGAACTCACGCCCTGCAACTCGCACTTCAGGACGCTCGCGGAGCAGGTGAAGATCGGCGTGTACGAAGCAGGCGGCTTCCCTCTAGAGTTCCCTGTGATGTCGCTCGGCGAGACGCTGCTGCGGCCCACCGCCATGCTGTATCGCAACCTCGCGAGCATGGACGTTGAAGAGAGCATCCGCGGCAATCCGCTCGACGGCGTGGTGCTGCTCATGGGCTGCGACAAGACCACGCCCGCGCTCATGATGGGCGCCGCCAGCGTCGACCTGCCGACCATCGGCGTGTCGGGCGGCCCGATGCTCTCGGGCAAGTGGCGCGGACAGGAGCTCGGCTCCGGCACCGGCGTGTGGCAGATGAGCGAACAGGTGCGCGCCGGCACGCTCAAGCTGCAGGAGTTCTTCGAGGCCGAGAGCTGCATGCACCGCAGCCACGGCCACTGCATGACGATGGGCACCGCGAGCACCATGGCAAGCATGGTCGAGTCGCTGGGCATCGGCCTGCCGGGCAACGCGGCCTACCCCGCCGTTGACGGCCGCCGCAATGTGCTCGCGCGGCAGGCGGGCCGGCGCATCGTCGGCATGGTTCATGAAAACATGAACATGTCGAAGATCCTCACGCGCCAGGCCATCGAGAACGCGATCAAGGTCAACGCGGCCATCGGCGGCTCGACAAACTTCGTGATCCACCTGCTGGCCATCGCGGGACGCATGGGCGTCGAGCTCACGCTGGAGGACTTCGACCGCCTCGCCTCCGAGCTGCCCTGCCTGGTGAACCTGCAGCCCTCGGGCCAGTTCCTGATGGAAGACTTCTGCTACGCAGGCGGCCTGCCGGTGGTCATCAAGGAAATCGCAGACCATCTGCACAAGGACATCCTCACTGTCACCGGCCAGAGCGTGTGGGAGAACGTGAAGGACGCCGAGAACTTTAACCCGCAGGTCATCCGTACACAGGCCGAGCCCTTCAAGGACAAGGCCGGCATCTGCGTGCTGCGCGGCAACCTCGCGCCCAACGGCGCCATCATCAAGCCCAGCGCGGCCACGCCCGAACTGCTGGTGCACAAGGGCCGCGCGGTGGTGTTCGAGAACGCCGACGACCTGCACAAGCGCATCGACGACGAGAACCTCGACATCGACGAGAACTGCGTGATGGTGCTCAAGAACTGCGGCCCCAAGGGCTACCCCGGCATGGCCGAGGCCGGCAACATGCCGCTACCGCCGAAGGTGCTGCGCAAGGGCATCACCGACATGGTCCGCATCAGCGACGCGCGCATGAGCGGCACGGCCTACGGCACCGTGGTGCTGCACACCGCGCCCGAGGCGGCCGCCGGAGGCCCGCTGGCGCTGGTGCAGGACGGCGACATCGTCGAGCTCGACGTGCCCAACCGCAAGCTGCACCTGCATGTGAGCGACGAAGAGCTCGCGAAGCGCCGCGAGAAATGGGTCGCACCCAAGGCGCCGCTCGAATCCGGTTACTGGAAGTTGTATGTCGACACAGTGCTGCAGGCCGACCAGGGGGCCGACCTGGCCTTCCTGCGCGGCCGCCGCGGGGCCTTCGTGCCGCGCGACAATCACTAGATGACAAGACTGGTAGCAATCGACTGGGGCACGAGTTCACTGCGCGGCGCGCTGCTTGACGCCGGCGGCAAGGTGCTGGAAGAGCGCAGCGATGCGCGCGGAATCCTCACGGTGCCCGAAGGCGGCTTTCCGGCCGTCTTCGACAAGCTCTTCGGCGACTGGATGCGCCTCGACGGCGCACGCTGCCTGATCTCCGGCATGGCCGGCAGCAAGCAGGGCTGGGTGGAAGCGCCCTACTGCGCCTGCCCCGCGGGCCGCGTTGAAGTGGGCCGCAGGATCATCGACATCGACGCCATTCCGGGTGCGCGCATCGCGATCGTGCCTGGCCTGAGCGACGAGCACGCCGGCGTGCCCGACGTGATGCGCGGAGAAGAGGTGCAGATCTTTGGAGCGATGGAGCTCACCGGGCTGAGCGAAGGCGTCTTCGTGCTGCCCGGCACGCACAACAAGTGGGCCTCGGTGAAGAAGGGCCGCGTCGCGGGCTTCCGCACCTACATGACGGGCGAGTTCTACGCGCTGCTGAGCCAGCATTCGATCCTCGCGCGCACGCTCGACGCCTCGGCACCGCTCGACGAGGCGGCCTTTCTCGAAGGCGTGACCCGCTCCGAGAACGGACACGGCCTGCTGCACAACGCCTTCGGCACGCGCACGCTCGCGCTGTTCGAGCGCATGCCGAAGGAAGAGCTGTCGAGCTACCTCTCGGGCCTGCTGATCGGCGAGGAGCTGCGCACGCAGGCGCTGCAGGCATCGGGCGAGGTGATCCTGATCGGCTCGTCCAACCTCACCGAGCGCTACACGCTGGCCCTGCGCGCCACCGGCGTCGCCACGCGCACGCTCGGCGCCGAAGCCACCTGGGCCGGACTGCACGCGCTGTCCGGCTTTCTCGATTCCGACAGAATTCCGGCATGACCTCCCCCACCCCCAAAGAAAAATTCGATGCAGCGATGCGCGAGCTGCCGCTGGTGGCCATCCTGCGCGGCCTCTCTCCCGCCGAGGCGGCCGATGTCGGAGACGCCATCGTCGAGCCCGGCTTCCGGCTGCTCGAAGTGCCGCTCAACTCGCCGCAGCCGCTCGAAAGCATCGCGCTGATGCGCAAGCGCTTTCCGCGGGCGCTGGTCGGCGCCGGCACGGTGCTCGGCGCGCAGCAGGTGCGCGAGGTGCATGCCGCGGGCGGCGAGCTGATCGTCTCGCCCAACTTCAACGCCGAGGTCATCGCCGAGGCGGTGCGCCTGGGCATGGTGTGCCTGCCCGGCGTGATGACTCCGACCGAGGCCTTCGGCGCGCTCGCGGCCGGCGCCACCGGTCTCAAGCTGTTCCCGGCCGAGCTCGCCTCGCCCGCCGTGGTGAAGGCGTTGCTGGCCGTTCTGCCGGCCGGCACGCCGGTGATGCCCGTGGGCGGCATCGCGCCCGGCAACATGGCCGAATGGCGCGCGGCCGGTGCCGCCGGCTTCGGCATCGGCTCCTCGCTCTACAAGCCGGGCAAGCAGGCTGCCGCCGTGCGCGAGGACGCCAACAAGTTCGTCGCGGCCTGGAAGGGCCTCGTCCGCGCCTGAACCTCACGAGCAACAAGAAAGAAATGGAGACCCCACCGATGTCCGCCGATGCCACCTACGCCAGCCCCGCCGTCCGCAAGCTGCGCGAAGACCTCGCCCTGGCCCTGCGCGCCGCCGCCCATCACGGACTTTCGGAAGGCGTCTGCAATCACTTCAGCGTGATGCTGCCGGGCACGCAGGACCGCTACCTCATCAACCCGCGCGGGCTGCACTGGAGCGAGATCGGCCCCGACGACATCGTGCTCATCGACGTGCACGGCGAGGTACTGGCGGGCCGCCATCGCGTGGAGCCCACCGCCCTCTTCATCCACGGCGCGGTGCACCGGCTCACCGGCCATGCGGTGGTGCTGCACTGCCACATGCCCTACGCGACGGCGCTCACGATCACGGTCGACCGCGCGCTCGACCCCACCGCGAGCCAGAACGCGATGCGCTACATGAACCGCATCGCCATCGACGCCGAGTACAACGGCCTGGCGCTCGACGACGCCGAGGGCGAGCGCATCGCCCGCGCGATGGCCGGCAAGGACGTGGCCTTTCTCGCGAACCATGGCGTGATCGTGGCCGGCGGCACCATCGCCCACGCCTACGACGATCTCTACTACCTGGAGCGCGCCTGCCTGCACCAGGTGATCGCGCAATCGACCGGCCGCCCGCTGGCGCCTGTGAACCCGAAGCTGGCCGCGCACGTGGCGGCGCAGATCCAGGGCGAGCGCGAGCAGTCAGACCTGTTCTTCGAGGCCCTGCGCCGCCTCCTGCCCGCGCCGCGCGGCTGAACCTTCGGCCGATAGAGCCGATGGCCTACCCGCGGACGATGTTCCGCGGTGCAAACTCCATTCACAATTGTGTCTCGCCTGTGCCGCGCCCTGCGCGCACCGGCTTACAGCTCTTCATCCGATTTCGCTCAAGCCTTACACCAACTTAACAAAGGGCCGCGAGGATGAGGCTTCCAACTCATAACCGGGGGATCACATGAAAAAGCTTTCTTTTGCATTCGGCGCCGCGGCCCTTCTCTCGCTGGCTGCGTTCACCGCACCCGCACAGGCACAGACCGGCGGCTCCTTCATCCAGGCGCAGGTGTACGTCGTGCCCGCACCGCCGCCGCCCCGGCGCTACTACGCGCCGCCGCCTCCGCCGCGCCACTACTACGGCCCCGGCTACCGCCGCGACCATCATTACGACCGCCGCTGGGACGACCGCCGCCGCTACGGCCGACGGGACAACGACGGCGACGGTGTTCCCAACCGTTACGACCGCCGTCCCAACAACCCCTACCGCTACTGATCGGCATCAAGACCTGGGCCCCGTGCCCGGGTCTTTGCCCGTTCAGGCCGCCTGCGGCGTGCCGGCATAGGGAGGCGTGGGGCTCGACAGGCCCTGCTTGAGCTGTCGCGAAGGCTCGTCGGCAAGCACCTCGGGCTGCCCCGCTTCGAGGCCCGCCAGCGCCTGGCGCGCGACATCGTCGGGCGATGCCTTGGGCGCGCCCTGCACATGCGCCGCCATGTCGGTGTCCATGTAGCCCACGTGCAGGCTCGTCACCGTCGTGCCCTGCCCGGCCAGCTCGTTGCGCAGGCCGTTGCTCAGCGACCATGCCGCCGACTTGGTCGCGCTGTAGGTCGCCACGCTCGGGAAAGTGGTCCAGGCCAGCGCCGACAGCACGTTGATCACGCCCCCGCCGCCGTTGGCCGCGAGCACTGGCGCAAAGGCCTGCGTCAGCGCCCAGGGGCCGAAGAAGTTGGTTTCGAATTCGGCGCGCGCCGCGGCCACCGCATCGGGCGAGCCGAGGAAGCTGGAGCCGCGCGAGATGCCCGCGTTGTTGACCAGCACCGTCACGTCGCCACAGGCGCGCACGGCCGCCTCGATCTGCGCGGGCTGCGTCACGTCGAGCGCCACCGGCGTCACGCCCGGCAGGCTGATGCTCTTCGGGTCGCGCGCCGCGCCATAGACCTTGCGGGCGCCGGCAGCCAATGCTGCCTTGGCGAATGCGAGACCGAGGCCGCGATTCGCGCCGGTGATGAAGACCACGGAGTCCTTGATTTTCATGATGCGTCTTTCGTTGATGGAAGTCGTCGTTGGGAAACTGATCGTCCGGTTCAGGCCTGAGCCATGCGCCGCAGCAGCCCGCTGGTGGTACGCGGCCAGCCCACGCGGCCGAACCATGCTCCGCCCGCGATGGCCGACGCGATCACGACGCCGTACACCGCGAGCGCCACGCCCTGCGCCGCGAACACGCCGGTGAGCCCACCGCCCCAGCGCAGCGCCAGCCAGCCGCCCGTGCCGGCCACCGCGAGCCGCGCGATGTTGCCAAGCACCGGCCACAGCAGCCGGCCCGCGCCCTGCGATGCGAAGTACAGCACCAGCCCGACACCGAAGAGGCCGTACATCGGACCCACCACGCGCAGGTAGTGCGAGCCCGTCTCCAGCATCGTCGGGTCGTTGCCGAACAGCAGCAGCCACGGACGCGGGAAGAGCGCCGCCGCCAGGCCGATGGCCTCGGTCAGCGCGAAGGCCAGGGCAGCGCCGGCCCAGGTGGCGCGCAGGGCCCGCTCGCGCAGCCCCGCCCCCATGCAGGTGCCGACCATCGCCACCAGCGGCGCGCCCAGGCCGAACACCAGCGGCACCAGCAGGTATTCGAGCCGCGAGGCCGTGCCGTAGCCGGCCAGCGCACCCGACCCGAAATGCCCGGTCAGCGCGGTGGCGATGCCGATGGAAAGATTGGTCGCCACCGTCGAGACAGCGCCCACCAGCCCGATGCGCAGGATGTCGCAGAACAGCGGCCAGCGCAGCTTCAGCGCGTCGAGCGTGGGCTTGAGCAGGCTGCGCGGCGAGCGCAGGTAGGCGATGAGCGCGATGGAGCCCAGCAGGTAGTACAGCAGCAGCGCCATCGCGCCGCCGGCGATGCCCATGCCCGGCAGCGGCCCGACGCCGAAGATCAGCAGCGGCGACGCCGGAATGAGGAACACCACGCCCACCACCGTCACGTTGGCCGGCACCGACATGTTGCCGGTGCCGCGGATGATGGCCGCGAGCGAATTGAAGAGCCACACCAGCGTCGCGCCGGCGAACACCCAGTTCGAGTACGTGAGCGCCGCGTCGAGCGCGGCCCCGGAGCCGCCCATCACGCCGTAGAGCCAGCGCCCGCCCAGCAGCAGCGCCAGCGTGAAGCACAGGCCGAAGCCCAGCGCGATGACGATGGCGTGCCACACCAGCGCGTCCGCGTCGTCGCGGCGGCGCGCGCCGAGCGCGCGGGCGATCGACGAGGCGATGCCGCCGCCCATGGCACCGCTGGAGGTCATCTGCATCAGCATCACGATGGGAAACACCAGTGCCATGCCGGCCAATGCATCGGTGCCGAGCTTGCCGACGAAGTAGGTCTCGATGAGGCCGACGGAGGCCTGCGCCACCATCACCAGCACGTTGGGCGCGGCCAGGCGCAGCAGCGTGGGGACGATGGGCGCCTCGAGCAGGCGGCGCGTGCGCGGATCGAGTTCGGTGCCGTGTTGAGGAGTCGTCATGACGTCAGCTCCGGCAGGTTCAGGCGCGGGCCGCGGCAGGCGTGGCCGGAGAGCCGGACTTCGCGGCCGGGCGGCGGATCGTCATCACGATCAGCGCCGCCACCAGGCATGCGGCGCCTGCGGTGTAGAGCGCGGGCGTGTAGGTCAGCAGCAGCGTGCGGGCAAAGCCGGCGCCGTATGCGGCCGTGGCGGCGCCCAGCTGGTGCGCAGCGAAGACCCAGCCGAACACCAGGCCGACCTTGGCCGGGCCGAAGGCAGCGCCCGCGAGCTTGACGGTCGGCGGCACGGTTGCGATCCAGTCGAGCCCGTAGAACATCGCGAAGATGCCGAGGCCGTAGATGGTGAATTCCGAGTGCGGCAACCAGAAGAGCGACAGCCCGCGCAGGCCGTAGTACCAGAAGAGCAGCTTGCGGTTGTCGTAGCGGTCGGAGAGCCAGCCCGAGAGGATCGTGCCGACGAAGTCGAAGGCACCCATCATCGCGAGCACCGAGGCCGCGGGCACTGCGCTCATGCCGTAGTCGCCGCACAGCGAGATGAAGTGCGTCTGCACGAGCCCGTTGGTGCTCAGGCCGCAGATGAAGAATGTGCCGGCCAGGACCCAGAAGGTGCGGTTGGTGGAGACCTCCTTCAGCACGCGGAACGGCGTGGCGAAGTTCATGGCCGGGGCTGCAGCTGCGGGCGCGGCGGGCTGCGTGCCCGGAGCTTCGCCGTACGGCAGCAGGCCGACGTCGGAAGGCCGGTTGCGCACGAAGCACAGCGCCAGCAGGCCGATGAGGATGGTGCCGATCACCACCGGCACGATGGCCGAGCGCCAGCCCCAGTGCTCGATCATCCAGGCCGCGAGCGGCAGGAAGGCCAGTTGCCCGGTCGCCGAACTGGCCGTGAGCATGCCCACCACCAGCCCGCGCCGCGCGACGAACCAGCGGTTGGCCACCACCGCGCCGAGCACCAGCGCCGTCATGCCGGTGCCCAGGCCCAGCATCAGGCTCCACAACACGAAGAGCTGCCACAGCTGCGAAGCCATGGTCACCAGCGCCATGCCCAGGCCGACGAGCGCAAGGCCGGTGCAGATCACCGCGCGCAGGCCGTAGCGCTCCATCAGCACGGCGGCGAAGGGCCCCATGAGCCCGAAGAGCGCGAAGCGCAGCGCGAGCGACGAGGAAATCTGCTCGGTGCTCCAGCCGAACTCCTTGCCCAGCGGCTGCAGCATCGCGCCCGGCAGGCCGAGCGCGGCCGACATCGTCAGCATGGTGAGGAAGGTGATGGCGGCGACGATCCAGCCGTAGTGAATGCCGCGGCGCTGCAGCCATGCGGAAACGGGTGTGGCGAACATGGGGCCTCTGCTGTTGGATTTGATTGAATGGGAGGAAGAAAAAGGCGAAACGGGTCCCTCGCGCGCCCCGGCGCACGATGAATGAATGGGGGTTGGTGAAGAAAAAGCTGAAGGGTCAGTCGTCGCTGGCGGGCTCTTCCTCGCCGCCCAGCAGCTCCATGGCCTCGTCGATCAGCAGGTGCAGCGCGAGCACGCGCTCGACGCCCAACAATGCATTCAGCTTCTGCTGCGCGGTCTTCCAGTGCGCCAGCGCCTCGCGCCGCTTGACCTCGCCGTCCTCGGTGAGCTGCACCAGCCGGCTGCGCGCATCGGCGCCCGCGCCCTGCGTGATCCAGCCCGCCACGATCAGCGGCTGCAGGTTGCGGCTGAGGGTGGAGGCGGTCATCTTGAGTTCGGCCGCCAGGTCGACGGGTCGCGTGGGACCGAGCCGCGCCAGGTGCGACAGCAGCGAGTACTGCGTGGTCTTGAGGCCGCTTTGCGAGACTTCGGCGTCGTAGTGCTGCGAGAGTCGCCGCGAAAGCTGGCGCACCTTGAAACTGGTGCAGCCGCGTGGCTTGGTGGGGGTGTCCATGGGATATTATTGTATGTGCAACTATTGCATATGCAATCAACACCCCGGGACAAAGCCCCCAGAAGGAACACAGGCATGACACAGAACCCCAGCCAGCTCGAGGCCTGGATCGCAGAAGAACGCAGGATCACCGACCGCCTCGAAACGGGCCCCGGCCCCGGTCTCGCCCGCCCCGACCAGATCGCCGGCAAGACCGGCCTCGAGATCATGCAGGCGATGCTCAATGGCGACATTCCCTATGCCGCCATCGCCAAGACGCTGGACTTCACGATCCTCGAGGTGCGCCAGGGCGTGGCCATCTTCCAGGGCACGCCGCTGCCGCAGCACCTGAACCCGCTGGGCACCATCCACGGCGGCTGGGTCGCGACGATGCTCGACTCCGCCCTCGGCTGCTCGGTCCACACCATGATGCCGCCCGGCCGCGCCTACACCACCGCCGAGCTGGGCGTGAACTACGTGAAGGGCCTCACTCCCAAGGTGCAGCGCGTGCGCGCCGAAGGCAAGGTGATCCACTGCGGCAAGCAGCTCGCCACCGCCGAGGCGCGCCTCTACGGCCCCGACGGCACGCTGTACGCGCATGCCACGACCACCTGCCTGGTGTTCGAGGTGCCTCCGGCGCGTTGAGTCCCGGCACTAGCGGGCGGGGCAGGACGGCGTGAGCACCACGAAGCGCACGCCCCACAGCACCACCAGCACCAGCCCCACCCACAGCAGCCAGTGCGGCCTGCGCCGCCGCACCGACAGCACCACGGCCACGACCAGCAGCGGAACCAGGTACGCGAAGGACTCGATCCTCGCGTCCAGCCCGTGGTCGATGGGCAGGGTGCAGAAGGTCATGCCGTCTCCGCGCATCGCCGGGTCTTCCAGCATCCACTCGTAGCGGTTGCGCGGAATGGCGAACAGCATCGCGGCGCAGAAGAGCGCATAGAGCGCCGACACCACCGCGAAGATCGGTGCAAGAACGGACCGCTTCAGGCTCATCGGGTCGGCGGCCCGCTCACCTGCTGAGCAGCGATTCGACGTGCTCGCGGTGCTTCACCATGGCGCGGCCATACGACGAGTATTCGCGCCCCGAGCTGCCCGGCGCGGCCTTCAGCGAGTCGACGATGTCGGAGAGCTTGCGCTCGATGCCGCGGTTGTAGCGCGCACCGGCCACGATGAACTGCTCCTCCGACAGGTTCGAGCTGTCGGCGCCGGGGTAGTCGTGCTCCACCAGCCCCTGCAGGTGCCTGGCCACGATCTCGAGGTTGAAGAGGTCCGTCTCCAGGCAGGAGACGAGGCGCAGTTCGTCCGAGTAGGTCAGGGTGTCGGCGTCGAGCCCCAGTTCGCGCACGGCGGCGCGCATCTGGATGCTGACCGCGCCGAACGAGGTCTCGCCCGGCGGCTTGGTGATCGTGAGGTTGCGGTCCACCCAGTCGGGGCCGCTCCAGTCGAAGGTGCGGAAGGCGAAGGCGGGCCGCTTGGTCCCGTCGGGCTTGCCGCCCACCTCGGCCCAGGCCACGCTGCCCAGCAGCACGGGCGGAATGTTGTGCTTCTTCGCCACCGCGACGATGCGCAGGCGGTTGTAGAGAACCCACGCGTCCTTGTAGTTGTCCAGGTACGGAAAGCCGCCGCCGAAGCGCTCGGGCATCAGCTTCCACTTGAAGGCATCCCACGACGTCCACTTCGGATAGTTGGCGTTGTCGGGCGCACAGAACTCTCGACCACTCATCGGCACTCCCTCCGGTTCAGGAAAAAAGCATCGGCCGTTTTAGCGGTCCGGTCGCCAGTTGTCGAGCGGCGAAGGCGCCGTACTTGCAACGATCTGCAGTAGGCCTTCAACCTGTAAGTCCAAAGGCATCGCAATTCGCGGCCCCAGTGATAATTATTCTCATCCGGCACTCGCAACACCCGGCAACACCATCTTCTGCCGGCGCCGGAGCTTTCTAGAACACCCGCTCCTGGAGGATCCTCATGACCGAACAACGCTCACGCGTCCAAGGCCGCGCCGCGCGCGCACTGCTTGGCGCAGGCGCTGCCTGGCTGGCCGCCACCGCCCTGCCCGCGCAGGCCGCCGAAGAACTCACGCTCTACACGACGCGCGAGCCGGCGCTGATCCAGCCCCTCATCTCGGCCTTCAGTGCGCAGAGCAACATCAAGGTCAACACCGTCTTCGTGAAGGACGGTCTGCTGGAGCGCGTGAAGGCCGAAGGCGCACGCTCGCCCGCCGACGTGCTGATGACCGTGGACATCGGCAACCTCATGGACCTCGTCGACGGCGGCGTGACGCAGCCCGTGAAGTCGGCGGCGCTCGAATCGGCCATTCCGGCCAACCTGCGCGGCGCCGACGGCCAGTGGTTCTCGCTCTCGCTGCGCGCCCGCGTGCTCTACGCCGACAAGAGCCTGCCGCTCACCAGCTTCCGCTACGAAGACCTGGCCAACCCCAAGTACAAGGGCAAGGTCTGCATCCGCGCGGGCCAGCATCCGTACAACACCGCGCTGGTCGCCTCGCTGATCGCGCACGACGGCGAGGCCAAGGCCGAGCGATGGCTGCGCGGCGTGAAGGCCAACCTGGCACGCAAGGCCACCGGGGGCGACCGCGACGTGGCGCGCGACATCCTCGGCGGCATCTGCGACGTGGGCCTGGCCAACTCGTACTACGTCGGCCAGATGAAGAGCGCCAAGGAAGGCACCGACGCGCGCAAGTGGGGCGATGCCATCAAGGTGATTCGCCCGACCTTCGCCAACGCCAAGAGCGGCGGCACGCACGTCAACATCAGCGGCGCTGCCGTGGCGAAGAACGCACCGCAGCGCGCCAACGCGGTCAAGCTGCTCGAGTTCCTGGTGTCGGAGCCGGCACAGGCCCTGTACGCGCAGACCAACTACGAGTACCCGGTGCGCAAGGGCGTGGCGCTCGACCCGATCATCGGCCAGTCCATCGGCGAGCTGAAGGTCGACCCGCTGCCGCTGACCGAGATCGCCAAGTACCGCAAGCAGGCCAGCGCCCTGGTAGACAAGGTTGGCTTCGACCAGTGACAGCGACGAGCGCCGGGCATGCCTGCCGGCGACTGACTGAATGATCTTCCCGCGGCGCCAGCCGCCGGGCCTGCAAGCCGCAGGCCCGGCTTGGCGCTGCGCGTCTTTCCTTGTCGCCATCGGTGTGCTCGCGCCGGTTCTCACGCTGGCGTGGCTCGCGTTCGGGTCGGGCCTCGGCCATTGGGGGCCGCTGTTCGCCCACGTGCTGCCGCAGGCGACGCTCAACACGGCCGTGCTGCTTGCCGGCGTCGGCACGCTGGTGCTGGTGATCGGCACCGGCTGCGCCTGGCTGGTGACGGCGCACGACTTCCCCGGACGCGGCACGCTGCACTGGGCCCTGCTGCTTCCGCTGGCGATGCCGACCTACATCGTCGCCTTCGCCTACCTCGACCTGCTGCATCCCATCGGCCCGGTGCAGGGCGCGATCCGCTGGATGCTGGGCTTCGACAGCCCGCGCCAGTTCCGCCTGCCCGACCTGCGCTCGATGCCGGGCGCGATCTTCGTGCTGGGCTTCGTGCTTTATCCGTACGTCTACATGACGGCGCGCGCGATGTTCATGACGCAGCCCGCGCACCTCATGGAGGCGGCGCGCATGCTCGGCGAGAGCCGGCGCGGCGCGTTCTTCCGGGTGGCGCTGCCGCTGGCGCGTCCTGCGTTGGCCGTGGGGCTGAGCCTTGCGCTGCTCGAGACGCTCAACGACATCGGCGCTTCCGAATTTCTCGGCGTGAACACGCTGACGGTGGCGGTCTACACGACCTGGATCACGCGCTCCGACCTCGCGGGCGCCGCGCAGATCGCCTGCGCGATGCTGTTCGTGGTGATCGCGCTGGTCTGGCTGGAGCGCAACGGGCGTCGGCACCAGCGCTTCGGTTCGGCGCAGCGCATGCGCGCGGCGCAGCCGCGCCGCCTGCGCGGGGGCGCGGCCTGGGCCGCGACAACGGCCGCCACACTGCCGGTGCTGATCGGCTTCGTGGCGCCGGCCCTCTACCTGGTCTGGGAAAGCGCCAAGCGACTGCGCCAGGGCGGCGGCATTTCTCAGGGGCTGGTCGCGAGCCTGGGCAACACGCTGGCACTGGCCACGGGCGTCACCGCCGTCGCGGTGGCGGCGGGGCTGGTCGTCGCATGGGCCGCGCGCAGCCAGGGCTCGGGCCCCGGCCGTGCCCGCTGGCAGGCGCGCGCCGCGACGCTGGGCTACGCGGTGCCGGGCACGGTGCTGGCCATCGGCCTGCTCACGCCGGCGCTGGCCTTCGATTCGGCGCTGGCCACGGCCTTTGGCTGGCAGGGCCTGCCGCTGATGAGCTGCGGCGTGGTGCTGGTCGTGGCCTGCGCGATCCGCTTTCTTGCGATGCCGGTCGGCGGCATCGAGGCCGGCCTCTCGCGCATTCCACCCGCCATCGAGCAGGCCTCGCGGCTGCTCGGCGAGACCACCGCCGGCACGCTGCGCCGCGTGCACCTGCCGCTGCTGCAGCCCGCCATGGCCGCCGCCGCGCTGCTGGTGTTCGTCGACGCAATGAAGGAACTGCCGGCCACGCTGCTGCTGCGTCCCGCCAACTTCGACACCCTGGCCACCTGGCTCTATGCCGAGGCCGCGCGCGGCACCTACGAGGAAGGCGCGATCGCCGCGCTCGCCATCGTGCTGGCCGGCCTGCTGCCCGTGGTGCTGCTCGCGCGCAACCAGCTGGGCGCGCCTTCGGCCACACTGGCCGCCGAGAAGACATGACATGAGCTCCCCACTGCAACTCGACGCGATCAGGCTCGCCTACGACACGCCACGCGGCCCGCACACCGTCGTCGACGGCTTCTCGCTGGCGCTGAACGCGGGCGACATCGCCTGCCTGTTCGGCCCCTCGGGCTGCGGCAAGACGACGGTGCTGCGCGCCATCGCGGGCTTCGAGCCGGTGCGCGCCGGCACGATCAGGCTCGGCGACGCGCTGCTGTCTTCCGCGCAGAAGCACCTGCCGCCCGAGCAGCGGCGCGTGGGCATGATGTTCCAGGAATACGCGCTGTTTCCGCATCTGTCGGCCGCGAAGAACGTGGCCTTCGGGCTGCGCCGGCTGGGCCGCGCCGAACAGCAATCGCGCGTCGCCGAAATGCTCGCGCTGGTCGGCCTCGCCGACGCGGGCGAGCGCTACCCGCACGAACTCTCGGGCGGCCAGCAGCAGCGCATTGCGCTGGCCCGTGCGCTCGCACCCTCGCCCGCCCTGCTGCTGCTCGACGAGCCCTTCTCCAACCTCGACGGCGGCACCCGCGAACGGCTTACGGTGGAGGTGCGCGACATCCTCAAGCATGCCGGGCAGACGGCCATCCTCGTCACGCACAACGAAGCCGAGGCGCATGCCATGGCTGACCGCATCGGAGTGATGCACGGCGGGCGCATCACGCACTGGATCGATACCGACGCCGTCGATCCGGTCTAGCACAAGACGCCCGTTTCGCTAATGGGCTTTCCGGGAAAAGGTTGTTCGGGATCGCAAGAATCGCCGCGATCCAGACACAACCGATCCAGCAAACGGAGAGCCCCATGACCCAGCAAGCCCTCACCCTCGTCAGCCACCTGCTGTGCCCCTACGTGCAGCGCGCGGCGATCGCGCTGCATGAAAAGAACGTGCCCTTCGAGCGCGTCGTGATCGACCTCGCGAACAAGCCGCAGTGGTTTCTCGACATCTCCCCGCTCGGCAAAGTGCCCCTGCTGAAGGTGCGCCGCCCTGACGGCAACGAGGCCGTGCTGTTCGAGAGCAACGTGATCTGCGAGTACCTCGAAGAAACCCAGCCCGGCGCACGCCTGCACCCCGAAGACCCGCTCGCCCGCGCCCAGCATCGTGCATGGATGGAATTCGGCTCGGCCATCCTCGGCGATCTCTGGGGCTACGAGACCACGCAGGACGCCGCCGTGTTCGAGCAGAAGCGCCAGGCCCTGCTCGCCAAGTTCCAGCGCGTGGAAGCGGCGCTGGGCGAAGGCCCCTACTTCGCGGGCGACGGCTTCAGCCTCGTCGACGCGGTCTTCGCGCCGGTGTTCCGCTACTTCGAAGTGTTCGACGCGATCAGCGACTCGCACATCTTCGACGCCCTGCCCAAGGTCGACGCATGGCGCAAGGCGCTGGCCGCCCGCCCCAGCGTGCGCAACGCGGTGGTGCCCGAATACCCGCAGCACCTGATGGAATTCCTGAAGCGCCACCAGGCCCACCTGTTGACCCTGGCCGCTTGATCGCGGCGCCCGCAGGCCCACAATAGCGGGCTTACTTCCCACAACTACAAGCAAGGCACCACGAGATGCGACTCCTCCACACCATGCTGCGCGTCGGCAACCTGCAGCGCTCCATCGACTTCTACACCAAGGTGCTCGGCATGAACCTGCTGCGCACTTCCGAGAACCCCGAGTACAAGTACAGCCTCGCCTTCATCGGCTACGGCAACGGCAACCCCGACCAGGCAGAGATCGAGCTCACCTACAACTGGGGCACCGAGAGCTACGAGCTCGGCACCGCCTACGGCCACATCGCGCTCGGCGTGCCCGACGCCTACGCGGCCTGCGAGAAGATCAAGGCCGCGGGCGGCAACGTGACGCGCGAGGCCGGCCCGGTCAAGGGCGGCACCACCGTGATCGCGTTCGTCACGGACCCCGACGGCTACAAGATCGAACTCATCCAGCGCGACGAGAACGCCACCGGCGGCGGCCTGCGCTGAGCCACTGCGGGGCGGCCCCATGGCGAGCACGAAGAAACAAGCCACGACCACCCGCCATGTCGCGCTGCTGCGCGGCGTGAACGTCAACGGCATCACGATCAAGAGCGCGGACCTGAAGGCGCTCTTCGTCGAACTGGGCTTCGGTGCGGTGCGCACCGTGCTCGCCAGCGGCAACGTGCTGTTCGACACCGCCGAGAGCGATGCCGCCGCGCTGCGCACGCGCATCGAGCAGGCGCTGCGCAAGCGCTTCGACTACGACGCATGGATCGTCCTGCTCACGCAGAAGACCGTGGCCGCGATGGCCGAGGGCTACCCCTTCGAGCGCATCGACGAGGAGCGCCATCCGTACATCGTGTTCGGCTCCGACGCCGCGATGCTCGACGAGATCATGGAAAAGGCCGGCGCGGTCGATGCCGCCACCGAGCGGCTGGAACGTGGCAAGGGCGTTCTGTACTGGCAGTGCCCTCGCGGCGAGAGCCTGGACACGCCGGTCGCCAAGCTGCTCGGCAAGGCCCGCTACAAGTCGGGCACCACCACGCGCAACCTGCGCACGGTCGAGAAACTGCTCGCCGACTGAAGCTGGCCGGCGAGGCCGACCAGTGCTGCCTCGGTGAAAGCGAGGGTCCCGGTGGCACGGGGGTTGCAATAGATTCGAAATCATACGAATCCGCTGAATCCCCCTTCCGATGCGCACTCCCACGTCTTTCCTGCCCGCCGCCACTGCGGCGGCAGTTGCCACGGCCCTGCTCGCGGCCTGCGGCGGCTCCGGTTCCTCCTTCGGCTTCGCGGCCGCACCGCCACCCGCGGCGACCCAGCCGCCTGCGGCACCGCCTCCTGGCAGCTCGCCGCCCGCCGTGCGATTCGACCCGGCGCTGTGCACCCAGCAGACCGGCACGCCGCACGGCCAGACCGCCGGCATCACCGGTACCAACATGATGGTGACCTCGGCCCACTACGAGGCCTCGAAGGCCGGCTGCAAGATCCTCGCGGGCGGCGGCACGGCCATCGATGCGGCGATCGCGGTACAGGCCGTGCTGGGCACCGCCGAGCCCTTCGCCTCGGGACTGGGCGGCGGCGCGCTCATCACCTATTACGACGCGGCCAGCAAGAGGGTGCGCACCTTCGACGGGCTTTCGGCTGCGCCGTCGAGCACGGGTGGCGCGGCATCGATCTACCAGGCCGTGGCGCAGGACATCTCGAGCACCGCCCCATACAACCAATGCAAGACCGGCCTCAACACCGTCGGCGCCAGCATCTCCTCGCAGCAGGGCAACACCAACATCTCGGCCCGCGCCGTTGGCATTCCGGGCACCGTGGCGGTGCTCGACCTCGTGCACAAGGCCTACGGCAGGAAGCCCTGGAACACGCTGTGGGACGACGCCATCGATCTCGCGCGCAACGGCTTCCCGATGACGAAGTACATGTACTCGACGCTGTATGCCGACAGCGCCGAGTTCGACGACGACGGCAACCCGGTGGCCGCCGGCAGCGGCGTCGCGGCCTGGGTCAACTCCGCGAACACCGTGCGCGGCGCCGCGCGCTGCGCCTACCCCGACATCGCGAAGCGGTATTGCGACGCGACCGACGCGAAGAAGGAAAAGCCGCTGCCCGTCGGCACGCTCATCAAGAACCCCGAACTCGCCCAGACCATGCAGCTGGTGCGCGACGGCGGCGCCGCGGCCTTCTACGACCCGGCCGGCGACACGGTGAAAGCCATCGTCAAGCGCACCACCGTCGACAGCCTGCCCTGCAAGTCGATCCTGCCGAGCGCGGGCACGGCCGGCTCGCCGAGCGTGGCGACCACCATCGCATCGATCCCGAGCCTGATGGTGGCGGCCGACTTCCAGGCCTACAAGGCGGTGGAACGCAAGCCGCTGGTCGGCTCGCGCTTCGGCACCACCATCTACACGCAGCCCGCGCCCTCGTTCGGCGGCTTCGTCACGCTCTATTCGCTGGGCATCCTCGAGCGCAAGCAGGCGACGGCCGAGAACACGCTGGACACGCCGCGCTTCGTCTACCTGGCGAACGAGGCCAGCCGCCTCGCCAACGCGGATCGCCGCGCGGTCATCGGCGATCCGGCATGGTCGAACGTGAACTCGCGCGCCTCGGTGCTGCTGAGCGACATCGAGCTCGACAACCGCGCCGCCCAGATCGGCGACACCGCCTTCTCCACCGTGCCCACCGGCAACATCGGCAGCTTCGTGGCCACCGACCCGGCCGGCTACGACACGATGGCCGCCGCCGCCAACTCAGGCAAGCCGCGCAGGACGATGCTCGCGAAGGCTGCTTCCGGCACCACGGCGCACGACGAGGACTGGAACACCACCAGCAACCTCGCCATCGTCGACGGCTACGGCAACGCGCTGTCGATGACCACCACCATCAACACGCACTGGGGCGCGCACATCGAGGCGGCGGGCATCATGCTCAACGACGTGATGTCGAACTTCTCCGCCGGCACCGCCCTGAGCGGATCGGAAGTCAACGGCTATGCCGGCACCAAGCGCCCGCGCACGTCGATCTCGCCCGCCATCGCGTTCGACGGCTCGGGCAGGCTGCGGCTGGTGTGGGGTTCGGCCGGCGGTGGGCCAATTCCCGACTACATCGTGAAGACCTTCATGGGCAACGTGGTCTACGGGCTGGACATCCAGGCCGCGGTGAACGCACCCAACTTCACGGGACAGAACGGCATCGCCGAACTGGAGGCAGGCTCGGCGCTAGCGCCGCTGGCGGCAGACATGCGCACGCGCTACGGCTACACCCCGAGCACGCTGCAGGCGACCGGGCTGTTGAGCGGCATCAGCGGCATCGCGGTGACCCACGACGCGAATGGCGGCGCGACCTACAGCGGCGCGGCGGACAACCGGCGCTCGGGCGCGGCCTACGGGTACTGAGCGGCCCGGGCCTCAGCAGCCCAGCAGATCGGCCAGCTGGCCGATGTCGCGCGCGTGCAGGTTGTTGTCCGGCACCGGCGACACATCCTTCGGCCTCGCGCGGCCGAACTCGTGCGGGCGCTCGATGTACGCCGTCTTCAGGCCGCAGGCGCGCGCGGCCGCGAGGTCATCGTGGTGCGCGGCCGCCAACATCACCTGCCCGGGCGTCGCATCGAACACGCCCGCCACGCCAAGATAGGTGCGCGGATCGGGCTTGTAGGCCTTGAACACTTCGGCCGACAGGATGCAATCCCAGGGCAGGCCTGCGCGCTTGGCCATCTCGGTGAGCAGGCCGATGTTGCCGTTCGACAGCGTGCAGATGGTGAACTTCTTCTTGAGCCGCGCGAGCCCCGCCACCGAATCGGGCCAGGCCGGCAGGCGGTGCCAGGCTCGGCTCAGGTCGCGCCTGGCGGCGCTGTCGATGCGATCGGCCAGGCTGAAGTCGTGCAGCACCTGGTCGAGCATGCTCAGGTGGAGCTCGTCGAGCAGCGTGAAGCCGCCCTCGCCCGCGGCGATGCGCTCCATCACGGCCTTCATGGCCGGCTGGTAGCCGGCGCGCCACGCCAGCGCGAAGGCCGCGCCGTCCACGCCCGGGAACACGCGCTCGACCTCGGCGGCGATGCCGCTGTGCCAGTCGACCACCGTTCCGAAGACGTCGAACGCGATGACCTTGAGGTCGCTCGCGTCGAAATCCGCGCTGCTCATGGCAATGACGCTCAGCGCGGCAGCTGGCTCGCGGCGCGTGCCAGCTGCTCGATGCGGGTCCAGTCGCCGTCGCGGATCGCGTCGGTCGGCACGATCCACGAGCCGCCCACGCAGGCCACGTTCGACAGCGCGAGGAACTCGGCCGCGTTGCCGGCATGGATGCCGCCGGTCGGGCAGAAGGTGACATCGCCGAACGGGCCCTGCCATGCCTTGAGCATGGGAAGGCCGCCGGCCTGCAGCGCGGGGAAGAACTTCAGCTGGGTGTAGCCGTCTTCCTGCGCCGTCATGATTTCGCTGCCGGTGGCCACGCCGGGCAGAAGCGGTAGGCCGATGTCGTGGCAGGCCTTGCCGACCGCGCGCGTGTAGCCCGGGCTCACGCCGAACTTCGCGCCTGCCAGCGCCGAAGCTTGTGCGTCGGCGGCGCTGCGGATGGTGCCGGCGCCGGCCACGGCCTCGGGCACGTCCCTGGCGATGGCTTCGATGCACTGCAGCGCCTGCGGCGTGCGCAGGGTGACCTCGAGCATGCGGATGCCGCCGGCCACCAGGGCGCGGGCGAGCGGGACGGCGTCTTTCACATCGTTGAGCACGATGACCGGGATGACCGGTGCGTCGCGCATCACGTCGAGGGGGGTGAGTTTTTCAGTCATTTTCCTGGCTCCAATTCGTTACGTACGCATCGCCTTCGAGGCCGCCCTGGTCACAGCCAGGAGCAGGCGCCCTCTTCGGCGGTCAGTGCATTGCGGCGCATGCCGGCGAACAGTTCACGGCCCAGGCCGTGTCCGTCGGCGATGCGCTGTGCATCGGGCAGCGTCGCGGTCTCGCGCGCGGCCCATTCGTCCTCGGGCAGCAACACGGCGAGCGTACCCGCGACGGAATCGAGGCGGATCAGGTCGCCGTCGCGCACCTTGGCCAGCGGCCCGCCCGCGGCGGCCTCGGGCGAGACGTGGATCGCTGCCGGGATCTTGCCCGACGCGCCGCTCATGCGGCCGTCTGTGACCAGCGCGACGCGGAATCCCTTGCCCTGCAGCACCGACAGCGGCGGCGTGAGCTTGTGCAGCTCGGGCATGCCGTTGGCCTGCGGGCCCTGCCAGCGCACCACGCAGACCACGTCGCGTTCCAGCTCGCCCGCCGTGAACGCCTTCTGCAGCGCGGCCTGCGAGTCGAACACGCGCGCGGGCGCTTCGATGACGTGGCGGTCGTCGGGCACCGACGAAACCTTGATGACGCTGCGGCCCAGGTTGCCGCTCAGCAGCTTGAGGCCGCCGGTGGCGCTGAACGGATTGGCGACGGGACGGGTGACGGCATCGTTCTGCAGTGCGGCGCCCGGAGTCCATTGCAGGCGCTTCCCGCCCTGCCCGCCAGCTTGCTCCGCCAGCGACGGAATGTTCGCGAATTCGCGGATGCCGCCCGAGCGAACCGTCAGCACGTCGGCGTGCATGAGGCCGGCATCGACCAGCTCGCCGATCACCAGGCCGGGGCCGCCCGAGGCCTGGAACTCGTTCACGTCGGCGCTGCCGTTGGGGTACACGCGGGTCAGCAGCGGCACCACGTCGGAGAGCTTCGAGAAGTCGTCCCAGTCGATCAGGATGCCGGCGGCGCGCGCCACGGCCACCCAGTGGATCAGGTGGTTGGTGGAGCCGCCCGTGGCCAGCAGCGCGACCATCGCGTTGACGATGCAGCGCTCGTCGACCATCACGCCAATGGGCGGGCAGTCGAATGGCGCATTGCCCGCCTTGCCCAGCACCGTGCGCACGGCCTCGCGCGTGAGCGTCTCGCGCATCGCGTCGCCGGGCTGGATGAAGGCCGTGCCGGGCACGTGCAGGCCCATGGCCTCCAGCAGCATCTGGTTGCTGTTGGCGGTGCCGTAGAAGGTGCAGGTGCCGAGCGTGTGATAGGCGGCCATCTCGGCATCGAGCAGGCCCTGGCGGCCCACGAGGCCCTGCGCCGCCTGCTCGCGCACCTTCGACTTGGCGTTGTTCGACAGGCCCGAGGGCATCGGGCCGGCGGGCACGAACACGGTGGGCAGGTGGCCGAAGTGCAGCGCGCCGATCAGCAGGCCCGGCACGATCTTGTCGCACACGCCGAGCATGAGCGCGGCGTCGAACATGTCGTGGGTGAGCGCGACAGCGGTGCTCATGGCGATGAGGTCGCGGCTGAAGAGGCTGAGCTCCATGCCGGGCGTGCCCTGCGTCACGCCGTCGCACATGGCGGGCACGCCGCCGGCCACCTGGGCAGTGGCGCCGAGGCCGCGGGCCTCGTTTTTGATGATGTCCGGGTAGCCCTGGTACGGCGCGTGAGCCGAGAGCATGTCGTTGTAGGCGGTGACGATGCCGATGTTGGGCGCGCGCTCGGTCACCACGCGGAACTTGTCGCTGGCCGGAATGCCGGCCACGGCGTGCGCGACGTTGGCGCAGCCCATGCGGTCCGAGCCGCGGTCGCGGTTGCGGATCTCGGCAAGGCGGGTGAGGTAGGCGCCGCGCAGCCCCTGGCTGCGCTCGCGGATGCGATCGGTGACGTCGCGTACGGTGGGGTTGGTGCTGCTGCTCATGGGGAGTCGATGGCTCTTGCTGCTGTCGCACGGGCGACTTTGGGCCTGGGGCCCATGGTAACAAGTCAGGCGCGAATACCCGATGAAATCCGGGCGCAGGGCAATACGAATTTACCCATCCGCACGCCGAAAGCCGGCGCACGCAAAAAAGCCCGGCATGGCCGGGCTTCCTGTGCTGGCGGCGAGGCTGTGCTCCTCAGTCGACCAGCTTCACCTCGACCCGGCGCGCCTCGGCGTTGTTGCCCGAGCCGGCCGTCACGGCGGGCTTCTGCAGGTCGACCTTGGCGGCCGGAACACCCAGGCCCACGAGCACGTCGCGCACCGTTTCGGCGCGCTTCTTCGCGAGCTGCTCGTTGATGGCGGCGTCGCCGGTGGTGTCGTGGAAGCCCGAGACCACCGCCTTGCGGCCGCTCTCGACGCCCTTGATGACCGCGGCCAGGGCCTCGGCGGCGCCCGGCGCGAGATCGGCGCTGCCGGTCGCGAAATAGAAGTTCACCACGCCGTCGACCACGCGGATGCTCGCGCCGTCGGGGATGACCACGGTCACCGTCTCGGTGACTTCGGCCACCTTGGGCGCCGCCTCGGCCGGCGGTGCCGGCGGCATCGTGGTCGTCATGGCCGTCACCACCGGCGGCTTGGCGACCGCCACGCCGCCGTGGCCCTTGTGCCAGATGGCGATGCCGATCACGAAGAAGATCACCAGGGCGATCAACGCCATGACGAATCCGAGGATGAAGTTCTGCTGGCTGTCGTCGTCGCTCATCGGGGGTCTTGCTCCGTAGGGAAGGGGCCGGTAAATAATGGTGCGGTGAACCATGATCAGGAAATTGTAGGTGGCGGTTCCGGCACTTCCGTGTCGGAGCCGGCGCCGAACCCCGGTCCGCCGGGACTCGACCCCATGCCCACTCCCCTGCGCGACCCGCAGCCGATGCTCGAGCGCGCCATTGCCGACTGGGGCGGGCACGAGGATCTCTGGCTCTTCGGCTACGGCTCACTGATCTGGCGGCCCGATTTCGGCTTTTCCGAGCGCAGGCCGGCCTGGGTGCACGGCTGGCACCGGGCGCTGAAGATGTGGAGCCGCGTGAACCGGGGCAGCGTGCAGACGCCGGGCCTGGTGTTCGGGCTGCTCTCCGGCGGCAGCTGCCGCGGCATGGTGTTCCGCGTGCCCAGGGCCGAGGGCCTCGAGACCCTTCGCCGCCTCTGGCTGCGCGAAATGCCTACCGGGGTGTACGACCCCAAGTGGCTGCGCTGCGGCACGGCCGAGGGCAATGTGCGCGCGCTGGCCTTCACGCTCTCGAGGCGCAGCCCCAACTTCACCGGCCAGCTCAGCGACGAGCGCTACCGCCACATCTTCGCCAACGCCGTCGGCCGCTACGGCAGCTCGCTCGACTACGCCCAGCAGACGCTGCTGGAGCTGCAGCGCCACTCGATCCACGATGCCGCGCTGGCGCGGCTGGTGGCGCTGGCCGAGGCGAAGGAACAGCTGCTGTCCGATTGCGATGCGCCGCAGGCTCCGGTATATGTTCCGGGGTCTTCAGACAACCCTTCCCAAAACTCCGGTCCTTTCAAGGAAAACACATGAACCAAAGTCGTCTCATCGCCACCGGCGCCGCCCTCCTCGCCTCGGCCCTGCTGGCCGCCTGCGGCAGCATGGGCGGCAAGCCCAGCGCCGCCGTCGAGCTGGTGCCGACCGCAGCGATCACGCCCAACCCGACGCGCGGCACGGTGACCTTCACCGCCCTCGACCATGGCGTGCGCGTGGCGGGCGAAGTGCGCGGCCTGGTGCCGGGCAGCGAGCACGGCTTCCACATCCACGAAAAGGGCGACTGCGGCGACAACGGCAATGCCTCGGGCGGCCACTTCAATCCGACCGGCGGCACGCACGGCAAGTTCGGCGCGCCGGGCAGCCACGCCGGCGAGCTGCCCAGCCTGGTGGCCGATGCCAAGGGCGTGGCCCGCTTCAGCGTGGAAGACCACTCGATCTCGCTCACCCCGGGAGCCACCAACAGCGTCGTCGGCCGCGCACTCGTGGTGCACCGCGACCCCGACGACTTCACGACGCAGCCCGCCGGCAATTCGGGCCCGCGCATCGCCTGCTCGGTGATCCCGAAGCCCTGAACGGGAAAGAAAAAGCAGGAGGCTAGGCGCCCCCGCGCGCCAGCCACAGCGCCTCGGCCTGCGCCAGCGCCTCGGGCGTGTCGATGTCGGTGACCACGCCCACGTCGTCCACCGCGAGATCTGCGACCGAATCGATGGCGCGCATCGCCCGCAGGACCGATGCCGCGCCGGCCGCCCCTTCCAACAAAGCAAGCTGCTCGCCGCACACGGCTGCGAAGCCCACGGGGTGGCCCCGCTCGCCCTGGTACTGCGGCTGGACTGCATTCACCGTACCGGCGAGGGCGGCCGCCACGGCCTGCAGCGTCTGCGGCAGCACCAGCGGAAGGTCGCCCGGCAATATCAGCCAGCCCGCAGCGTCCTGAGTGGCTCGCACCGCGGCCGCGATCGAGTCGCCCATGCCGGGATGCCCGGCGTCTTCCACGTGCCACGGCAGGCCGCTGGCACGCACCGCGTCCAGCGTGCGCTCCAGCACCGGCCTTCCGGCCAGCAACGCCTTGAGCTTCGAACCGGTGCCGCCAGCCGCGACGAAGCGCTCGCCACGGCCAGAGGCCAGCACGATCACCACCGGGGAATTCGCCTTCTGCATCGTCATGGGCGGAGTATGTGCGCAACAATCCCGGCATGACTTCTCCTCTTTCCAAAGACGAGCTGGCCGCGCTGCGCAAGAGCTACGAGCGCGCCGAGCTCGACGAGACCCGCAGCGCAGGCGATCCGCTGAAGCAGTTCGAACGCTGGCTCACCGAGGCCGTCGACGCCCACGTGCCCGAGCCCAACGCGATGACGCTGTGCACCGTGGGCAGCGACCTGCGGCCCTCCAGCCGCATCGTTCTCATCAAGGGTTACGACGCACGCGGACTCGTCTGGTACACCAACTACGAAAGCCGCAAGGGCCGCGAACTCTCGGGCAATCCGTATGCCTCGCTGCAGTTCCACTGGGTCGAGCTGGAGCGCGTGGTGCGCATCGAGGGCCGCGTCGAGAAGGCCAGCGCCGAGGAAAGCGACGCCTACTTCGCAAGCCGCCCGCTCGACTCGCGCATCGGCGCATGGGCCAGCCCGCAGAGCGAAGTGATCAGCGGGCGCGAAGTGCTCGTGAAGAACGCCGCCGTGTTCGCCGCCAAGCACCTGCTCTCGCCGCCGCGCCCGCCGCACTGGGGCGGCTACCGGCTGGTGCCCGACCGCTGGGAGTTCTGGCAGGGCCGCAAGAGCCGGCTGCACGACCGGCTGCGCTACAGGCTCGAAGGCGCGGACTGGGTGCGCGAGCGCCTGGCTCCGTGAGGCGGATCGTCGTCAGGCCTCGCAACCTACGACCTTGAATTCGACGCGCCGATCCAGCGCGTCGCTCGCGTCGTCGGCACCTGTGCCGACGATGTTCTCGCGGAAGCCCATGCCCGATTCGCGCAGCTTCTTCGACAGCGGCGGGGCCTCGCCCACCAACTTCGCCTTCACGCTGGTCGCGCGCTGCAGCGACAGCCGCTCGTTCACCGCCTCGGAGCCCGTGCGGCTGGTGTGGCCCGTGACCACCACGCACGAATCGATCTGCGCCGCCTGCCGCGCGATCTGGCGCAGCCACATCGGATAGGCGGCGCTGATCTTCGGATCGGAAAGAAAGTCGGTCGAGCCCGGCTTGAACAGGAACTTCACGCTCAGGTTGTTGGTTTCGAGCCCCAGCCGCGCGATGGTGCCGAAGGTCTTCTCGGCGTCGGCCGTGCGGCCGAGCTGCGACTGCGTGAGGTACAGCCCGCTGTAGATGCGCAGCTGCTGCCCGTCGGGCCGCTTCGACGCGGCCTCGTATCGGCTCAGCGCCTCGCTCATGCGGCCGGCCTCGTAGGCGGCGGTGGCTTCCTGCAGCACGGTGGCGGTCGGCAGGCGCTCCAGGTACAGCGCGTCGGCCGCCTGGCCGGGCTGCGTTTCGGCGGTGCGGATGTAGCCCTCGACGCCGCGGTCCTTGCCATTCACCGGGCTGTCGCGGAAGAAGGCGGTGGGGCGGGTGTCGAGCGAGGCGTCGCTGATGCGCGTCACCGATTGCGCGATCACCACGCCGCTCTTGATCTCGGTGAGCGCGAGGTTCAGCCGGTAGGGAGCGCCCGAGGCGTCCTTGTCGCGCACCAGCGTGCCGTTGAGCACGTACTGCGCGTTGCCGATCTCGGTGGCGTTGAAGGGCGAGACGGTGAACTGCTTGAACTGCGCCTGCATGCGCTGGACGATGCGCTGCTCGGCCACGCGCGTCACCTCGGTCTGCTGGCCGCTCGCGCCTTCGAGCAGAGGGTCGATCACGATGCGGCGCTGCGCGAGCGTCGACTCCACCTTGGCGAGGAAGGCCGGCAGTTTCTGGGTCTGCACCATCAGGTCGTCGACCGCCTGGTTCACGGCCTGGTCGAAGGGCATGGCGTTGCCGGGCGCGGGGCGGTGTGCGCAGGCGGCGGCGAGCACGGCGGCGCACAGCGCGAACGCGCGCAGCGCCAGGCGAGCGCGGTGAGTGGGGGTCGTCATCAGCATTGGCTCCTCAATGTCTTCATGTCCTGGTCCGACAGCGGCTCGCCGACGGCGGCGCGCATGTTGATTTCGGTGCAGCGCTTCGACGGCGCGGGGCGTGGCGCGGCGGCGGCTTCGCGTTGCACCGGTGGTTGTGGCGATGGCGGCGGCGCGGCCGGCTGCGGGCGGACCCTGGCCACCGGCTTCGGTTTCGACGGCCCCTCCTCGGCCTTCTCCGTTTTTTCCGGTTTTTCCGTCTTGTCTGCCTTGCCCGCACCCGGCAGTTCCGTCGGCTCGCCGCGCGGCACGCTCACCGAAAGGCAGGGCGTGCGGCACGGCTTGGGCGCCTCGGCGGCTGTCTCGGCAGCCTGTGCGGGACGGCCGTGCAGCGCGATCACCGTCGCGACCACCGCCATAGCAAGAAGGGGCGAAGAGCGCGCCGGGTGAATCATCAGCCCGGAAATGTAGGGGCCCGAAGCCCGCGCGGCATCTCGCCAAACGGCCACCCTGCCGAACGGCATAGGCGGGCCGCGCTGGAGCGCTAAGGCGAAAGTGCGCGGGACGCCAAGGGAAGGAGACTGAAGGAGACGGAAGGACTCAGGGCAGCCACTGCACGCACATCATCACCAGCGTGAGCGTGGCGAGCGCGAGCACCGTCGAGACCGCGACGCTGGCCGTCACCAGGTCTTCGGCCGTGCGGTAGCGCTGCGAGAACAGGAACACGTTGGCGCCAATGGGCAGCGCTGCGGCCACCACCATCACCGTGAGCGGAATGCCGCGCACGCCCAGCAGCCAGCCGATGAGCGCCACCAGCAGCGGATGCAGCAGGTTCTTCACCAGCGCCTGCACCAGCGCGCCGCGCCAGTGCCGCCCGATGGGCGTGAGCGCGAGCGTGATGCCCACCATCACCAGCGCGATCGGGCCGAAGGCCTGGCCGAGAAGCTGGATCGGCTTGTCGAGCGCCTCGGGCATCACCAGCCCGGTCTGCGCGAACAGCAGGCCCGCGATGATCGGCAAGGGCACCGGGTGAATGATGGCGTTGCGCAGCGCGCGCATCACGGTGCGCGCCATCGACGGGCGCTTCTCGCTGCCGGAGGCACCGGCCTGCTCGCGCGCCACGGCCAGCTCCAGCACCACGGTGGCGCTGGTCAGCAGCACCAGCGAATGCAGCGAGATCAGAGTGAGCAGCACCACCATGCCTTCCTCGCCGTAGGCCAGGCCGATCAGCGCGATGCCGATCATCACGGTGTTGCTGTAGGTGTTGGCCAGCGCGATCACCGCCGCCGTGCGGTTGAAGCCGCGCAGCGCCAGCGTGCCAGCGAACAGCAGGCCTGAGGCGATGAAGTACGCCGCCACCGGCTTCAGGCTCAGTTGCTCGACGTGCACCGTGCTCATCGCGCGGAACAGCAGCGCGGGCGCGAGCAGCAGGAAGATGAGGTGCGAGAGGTCCTTCACCGCGCCGCCGCCGATCCAGCGCCGCTTGCCGGCCAGGTAGCCCGCGGCAATCAGCACGACCACGGGCACGAGCGAGGAGATGACGAAGGAATTCACCCGGCGAGGATAGCCGAGGGGCTTCCGCCGCCCTCCCCTGCGCTCAGGCTCAGAAGGTCACGCGCAGGCCGACCTTCAGCGAGCGGCCCGGAAGCGGGGCGTTCGGGTACACCGTCGTCGTCAGGATCGAGGTCGCGCTGTAGGCCAGCTTGTTCGTGATGTTGTCCATGCGCGCGTACCAGGTGAGGTTGGCGCGCTGCACCTTCATGCGGTAGGTGATGGCGGCGTTCCACAGCGTGTAGGCATCGGTCTCGCGCGCGCCCACCGAGGGCACGCGGCGCTGCGCGGCGTTGTAGTCGAAGCCGAAGCGTGCGCCCCACGGGCCGTTGTTGTAGGCCAGCGTCGCGCCCAGGCGCAGCGGCGCGATGCGCGGCAGCGGCTCGCCGGTGTCGAGGTTCTTCGCGCGCACGATGTCGCCGCGCCATTCGAGGTCGAGCGTGCCCGCGTCGTCCATGCGCGCGAAGCCGTCGGAGCCCAGCAGGCGCAGGTTGCCGTTGGCCTCGATGCCGGTGAAGCGCGCGCGCACGCCGCCGTAGACGTACTCGGCCAGCGTGTCGGTGGCGCCGGGCTCGGCCACGTTGCCTTCCTCGTCGAGGTTGCGCCCCGTCGCCGTCAGGCCGATGTAGTTGCTGAAGCGCGTGACGTAGGCGTTCACGCGGGCCGTGTTGGGGCCCGACTTCCACTGGGCGCCCAGGTCGAAGCCGGTGGACTTCTCCTTCTTCAGGTTCGGGTCGCCCACTTCCCAGGCGCCGGTGGCGACGTGGGGGCCGTTGGCCAGCAGTTCGTAGTCCTTCGGCGCGCGCTCGGTGTAGGCGAGGTTCGAGGTCAGTTGCCACTGCGGCGCGAGGTTCACCAGCGCACCGAAGGCCGCGCTGTGCGGATTGAAGGTGCGCTCGCCGATGGCGAAGCGCGTGACCGTCGGATCGTCGGGGTAGCCCAGCGAGCGGATGCGGACCTGCTCGGTGCGCGCACCGAAGCTCAGGCGGCCCCACGAAGTGCCGTATTCCTCGAACAGGAACAGCGCGTTCGTGCGCGTGCGGCTGTGCGGCGCGAAGGCTTCCTCGCCGTCGGCGGCGAAGCGGTTGGTCTCGCTGCTGAAGCCGACCAGGCCCTCGAAGTTGCCGATCTTCTGGTGGCGCGCCTCGATGCGCAGGTCGTTGCTCATGTTCGAGAAGGTCGTGCCGGGCGTGCCGCCCTCGAACTCGGTGTGGCGGTAGTTCGTGTGGCTGAGCTTGGCGTGGATGCTGCTGATGAAGCCGCCCGGGCGCCACTCGCCCTCGAGCGCGTAGCGGTCGGACTTCATGTTGATGGTCACGTCGTCCTCGGCCACCGTGCCGTACTTGCTTCGGTAGCTGCTGACCGAGGCGCCGATGTAGCCCTGGTCGAAGAACACCGTGCCGCCGAACGCGCCGCCGTTCGCCTCGTTGGCCGAGTTGCAGATCTTGCGCGCCGTCCAAGGCGAGCCCGGCTTGCTGCACTCGAGGCTGATCGGCACCGAGACGTCCTTGGAGTCGCGGTTGAAGGCATCGACGTGCAGCGCGATGCGGTCGTTGCCGCCTTCGACCACCACGCCGCCGTTCTTCTCCTTGTTGCCAGTGGAGTAGCCCAGGTCAGCGCGGCCACCGAAGCCGTTGATCGGCTCCGTGGGAATGCGGTTGTCGATCACGTTGACCACGCCGCCCACGGCGCTGCCGCCGTACTGCAGCGCCGAGGGCCCGCGCAGCACCTCGATGCGCTCGGTGACCAGCGCATCGACCGGCACGGCGTGGTCGTAGCTCAGCGACGAGGCATCGGGCGCGGCGCCGCCGTTCTGCAGGATGCGGATGCGGTCGCCGTCCTGGCCGCGGATGATCGGCCGGCTCGCGTTGGGGCCGAAGTAGCTGCTGCTCACGCCGGGCACGTTGTCCAGCGTTTCGCCGAGGGTCGACTGGGAGCGAAGCAACAGCTTGTCGCCCGAAAGGGAGGTGGTCGGCGCAATCAGGTCGGAGGCCCCGAGCGGGTTGCCGGTGACGGTGATCTCGCGCAGGCTCGCGGCGTCGGCGGCTTGGGGCTGGGCGGCCGGGGCGGCCTGGGCGGTATCAGGCGCCTGCGTCTGGGCCATGCTTGCGAAGGAGGCAAGCGAAAGAACGGCAACGCCGATGGCGTTGCGACGGAAATTGGGAGTCATGAATGGACACTCGGTGAATCAAGGGACGACCAGCCGCCACCGCGCGCGAAGCGGGTGCAGCAGCCGGAACACAGGGGATTCAGCGAGTGGAAGGCGGGCCGCGCGCGTCGAAGAGCGCGACCCAGCGGGCGAGAGCCTCGCCCTGCAGGAAAGCGAAAGTGGCCGATGGCAGCAGCACCGGCAGCACCACCAGCGGCACGCCGGGCGCCGCCGAGCCGTGGGAAAGCTGGTCGTACAGCCGGCACTCGGCGTCGGTGTGATCGCCGAAAAGGCTGGCCAGGTGATGGCCCGCGTGCTTGTGCACCACCTGCGCGGCCTGCGCCACGGCGGCCGGCAGGCCCGGCACGTGCAGCGAACGGTGCATCAGCCCCAGCGTGCCCGCGAACCACAGCGCCACCGCGAGCACGCAGACGAGCGCGCGGGTCGAGCGGGTGCGGTGCTGGCGGATGGCGACGTGCACGAAGAAGCTGGCTTCAGGCCTTGAGGCGCGACGCGAAGGTCTTCTGGAACTTCTCGACCTTCGGCCCCACGACGAACGCGCAGTAGCCCTGGTTCGGGTTGTTCAGGAAGTAGTCCTGGTGATAGGCCTCGGCCGTCGAATAGTTGGCCAGCGGCGCAACCTCGGTCACGACGGGCGAGTGGTAGGTCTTGCTGGCCTCGATCTCGCGGATGACGTCCTGCGCCACCTGCTTCTGCGCTTCATCCGTGTAGTAGATGCCGCTGCGGTACTGGGTGCCGACGTCGTTGCCCTGGCGGTTGAGCGTGGTCGGGTCGTGCACGACGAAGAAGATCTCGAGGATCTCGCGCAGGCTGATCTGCGCCGGGTCGAATTCGAGCTTCACCACCTCGGCATGGCCGGTGCGGCCGGTGCAGACCTGCTCGTAGGTCGGATTGACGGTCTGGCCGTTGCAGTAGCCCGATTCGACGTCGAGCACGCCCTGGACCCGGTCGAAAACCGCCTCGGTGCACCAGAAGCAGCCTCCGCCCAAAACGATGGTTTCGGTGGGCGACGATGATGTGGACATGGTGCTGCTCCGGAGGAGGTTGAAAAGGCGAACCCGATATTGTCGCGGCTTGACGTGACGGATGCCCGTCACTACATTACTAACCAACGAGTCATTAAGAGCATGTCCACGCCCCGTTCCTTCGTCGACAAGATCTGCCCGGTCCGCGCCAAGCGCGAGCGCCGGAAGGAGGCGCGCCCCGGCGAACTGCTGGCGGCCGCGCTCGATCTGTTCGTCGAAAAGGGCTTCGCCGCCACCCGCTCCGAGGAAGTGGCGGCGCGCGCCGGCGTTTCCAAGGGCACCCTCTTCCTCTACTTTCCGAGCAAGGAAGAACTGTTCAAGGCCGTGGTCATCGAAAACCTCGGCGGCCGTTTCACTGAGTGGAATGCCGAGTTCGAGGCCTTCGAGGGCACCACCGCCGACATGCTGCGCTACTGCATGAACGTGTGGTGGGAACGCGTCGGCAAGACCCAGGCCTCGGGCCTGACCAAGCTCATGATGAGCGAGGGCGCCAATTTTCCCGCGTTGGCGGAGTTCTACCGCGAGCAGGTGGTCCGCCCCGGCCACGACCTGCTGCGGCGCATTTTCCAGCGCGGCATCGACAGCGGCGAGTTCGCGCCCATGGACATCGACCACGCGATCTACTCGGTGGTCGCGCCCATGGTCTTTCTCATGCTCTGGAAGCATTCGGCCATGGTCTGCGTCGACGGCACCGCGGCGCTCGACCCCGAAAAGTACCTGGCGACCCAGGCGGAAGTGGTGATCAACGGCCTCAGCGTGCGCCCCGGAAGGCCGACCGAACCGGGGGTGTCATCGGTGGCACCTAAAATTGAAGGTTTGTCCTGAGCCCACAAGGAAAGCCACGCCATGAACCCCACCCCCACCCTCGAGCGCTTGCGCTTCAACATGATCGAGCAGCAGATCCGCCCCTGGGACGTGCTCGACAACGACATCCTCGAGCTGCTGGCCGAAATCCACCGCGAGGACTACGTGCCCGACGCGCACCGCACGCTATCGTTCTTCGACATGGAACTGCCGCTGCTCGACGGCTCCGTGCCCGGCGAGATCATGCTGTCGCCCAAGGTCGAGGCCCGCACGCTGCAGGACCTGCACATCCAGAAGCACGAGACCGTGCTCGAGATCGGCACCGGCTCCGGCTTCATGGCCGCCCTGCTGGGCGCCCGCGCCGCGCAGGTGCTGTCGCTCGAAATCAACCCCGTGCTGGCCGCCCGTGCCGCGGAGACGCTGCGCCAGAACGGCGTGACCAACGTCGAAGTGCGCAATGCCGACGGCGCCGTGCCCCTGCCCAGCGGCCCGAGCTTCGACGTGATCGTGCTCAGCGGTTCCGTCGCCCGCATTCCGCAGAACCTGCTGGGTTCGCTCAAGGTCGGCGGCCGTCTCTCGGCCATCGTCGGCGACGAGCCGATGATGCGCGCCCACTTCGTCACCCGCACCAGCGAAAGCAAGTGGGACACCGTCCAGCCCTGGGACACGATGGCGCCGCGCCTGCTGAACTTCCCCGAGCCCTCGCGCTTCGCGTTCTGAGCAGACGGTTGACCGAAGCATGATCGACCAAGTCCGCCCCGCCGACCTCGCCGCCTGGTTCGCGCAGAACGCCGACGCCGCCCCCGTGCTGCTCGACGTGCGCGAGCCCTGGGAGTTGCAGACGGCGAGCGTCGCGCCCCAGGGCTTCACCCTGGTGGCGATTCCGATGAACGAGATCCCCGGGCGGTTGGCCGAGCTGAATGACGGCCAACGCATCGCCTGCCTGTGCCACCACGGCGCGCGCAGCCAGCGCGTGGCCGCCTTCCTGAACCAGAACGGCTTTGACCAGCTCGCCAACGTGGCGGGCGGCATCGACGCCTGGTCCTCGCACGACCCTACGGTCCCGCGCTACTGATTCTTTCCCCAAGGACGTTCAATGCCTTCCAGGCCCCGGCTTTCGCCTCTTTCCGCAGCGCTCGCAACCACCTTCGCAGCCCTGCTCGCATCGCCGGCCCTGACCCAGGCCCAGACACTGAACGAACTCTACGAATCCGCCCGCGGCTTCGACGCCACCTACCAGGGTGCGCGGGCGCAGTACGACGCGAACATCGCGCGCGCCGCGCAGGCCAAGGCCGGCATCCTGCCCTCCGTGGGGCTCACGGCCGGCGTGACGCGCAGCGACCTCGACATCGACACCCTCACGGGCACCGGCCGGGGCACCTCCGCGTCGCGCGACTTCAACACGCAGAACGTCGGCATCAACGCCACGCAGCCGCTGTACCGGCCCGCCAACTGGGCCACCTACGAGCAGGGCAAGCGCCAGGCCGACATCGCGCAGGCGGTGCTCACCATCGCCGAACAGGACCTGATCGTGCGCGTGAGCCAGGCCTACTTCGACGTGCTCGCGAGCCAGGACAGCCTGGCGCTCGTGCGCGCGCAGAAGGTCGCCGTGGCCGAGCAGCTGGCTTCCGCCAAGCGCAACTTCGAGGTCGGCACCTCCACCATCACCGACTCGCGCGAGGCCCAGGCCCGATACGACCTGGTGATCGCGCAGGAAATCGCGGCCGAGAACGACCTGCAGGTGAAGAAGGTGGTGCTCGACCAGCTGGTGGGCCGCCCCGGCAGCGTGCCGGTGCCGCTGGCAGTGCCGGTGGTGCTGCCGACCGCGACGCCCGCCGACATCAACGCCTGGGTCTCGCAGGCCGACGATGTGCACCCCGCCATCCGCCAGGCCCGCCTCGGACTCGACGTGGCCGGGCTCGAAGTGGACAAGGCCAAGGCCGGCCACAAGCCCACGCTGGACGCCAACCTGGGCTACAACGTCACGCGCAACCCGACCGGCACCAGCACGAGCACCGTGGGCACGCGCGTCAACGCGGCCACCGTGGGCGTCACCTTCAACCTGCCGCTTTTCGCCGGCTTCGCCACCGAGAACCGCATCAAGGAAACGCTGGCGCTCGAAGACCAGTCGCGCAGCGTGCTCGAAGGCACGCGCCGCAGCGTGGCGCAGGCCACGCGCGCGGCGTACCTCGGGCTCGTCTCGGGTGCGGGGCAGGTGAAGGCGCTGGAAGCCGCCGAGGCCTCGAGCCAGAGCGCGCTCGATGCCAACCGCCTCGGCTACCAGGTGGGCGTGCGCATCAACATCGACGTGCTGAACTCGCAGAGCCAGCTCTACCAGACCAAGCGCGACCTCGCGCAGGCGCGCTACAACGTGCTGCTGGGCAACCTGAAGCTGCGCCAGGCCAACGGCACGCTGACCACCGACGACATGAACGCGATCAACGCGACGCTGGCGAGCAGCGGCAGCGTGCCTGCCGTGCCGCCGGCCATCGGCCCCGATCGCGGCACGACGTCGCCCGCGGTGCCCGCAGTGCCTGTGGCGCCGCCGAGCATTCCCGTGGTCCCGCCGGTGCAGACGCCGCAGTTCAATCCTCCGGCGCCGACGATGCCTTCGGCACCCGTGCCGCCGGTGATCCTGAATCCGCCGGTGCGCTGAGCAAGCGCGTTTTCCGGCTTTCGCTTCGATCAGTCCAGCGTGGGCTCGGCCCGCGCAGGCTCGCCGGGTTCCACCGGCGCACCCTGCTCCGTCACCGGCTCCGCCGCCTGGGCGATGGCGAGCACCGCGGCAGCCGTGCGCTCGGCCGCGCCACGGTTGGACGATGAGAACGCCAGCGCGGCCTGCGCCATCGTGGCGCGGCGCTCGGGGTTCTCGACCAGCTTCAGGGCGGCCGTCACGGCCTGCTCCATGCCCTCGACGCGCAGCGAGGCGCCGGCAGCCAGCGAAAGCTGCGCCGCTTCTGCGAAGTTGAATGTGGACGGCCCCATGACCACCGGACAGCCGCAGGCCGCCGGCTCGATCAGGTTCTGCCCGCCCAGTGGTTCGAAGCTGCCGCCGAGCAACGCCACGTCGGCCAGGCCGTAGTACAGCGCCATCTCGCCGAGCGAGTCTCCGAGCCAGATTTCGGCCTCTGCCGGCTGGCCCGCCGCGCTGCGGCGCGCAACCGCGAAGCCCTCGGCCTCGATCAGCGCCGCCACCTCGTCGAAGCGCTGCGGATGGCGCGGCACGATCATCCATTGCACGTCGTGCACGCGCTTGGCAATCGAGCGGATCGCGCCCTGCTCGGGCGGCACCGGCGAAGTCGCGCCGAAGCGCTTGAGCACCTCCAGCAGCATGCGTTCCTCGCCGTCGCGCGAGCTCGCGAGCACGACCATCGGCTTGGGCAGACGCTCGCGCAGCGAGGTGGCTGTTGCGAGCTGGCGCGTGTCGGGCGTGGCGTCGAACTTGAGGTTGCCGTAGATGCCGGCGACCTTGGCGCCCAGCGACACCAGCCGGTGCGCGTCGGCCTCGGTCTGCGCCCACACGGCCGTGAGGGCCGAATACGCAGGCCTCGCCAGCCAGGCGAGGCGCTCGGCGGCCGCCAGCGATTTCTCGTTGAGCCGCGCATTGGCCAGCACCAGCGGAATGCGGCGCTCGGCGCAGGCGGCCGTCATCTCGGGCCACACCTCGGTTTCCATCAGCACGCCGATGCGCGGCTGAAAGCGGTCCAGGAAGCGCCGCACGGCGCCCGGGGTGTCCCAGGGCTGCCAGACCTGCGTATCGCCCGGCTCGAGCAGCTTGGCGCCCTCTTCGCGGCCGGTGGCGGTGCCATGCGTGAGCAGGATCGGCACGCCCGGATACTGCCGCCGCAGCTCGGCGATCAGGATGGCCGCCGCGCGCGTCTCGCCGAGTGAGACCGCATGCACCCAGCACTGGGCCTGGCCGGTGGTGGCTTCGTCGTAGTAGCCGAAGCGTTCCTCCACGGCTGCGCCATAGCCCGGCTCGGCCTCCGCGCGGCGCCGCAGCTTGCGGCGCACCAGCGGTTGCACGATGGTTGTGAAGACGCCGTAGAGGCGCAGCAGCAGGGAACGCACGGGCTCGATTGTCAGTGGGCGGCTTCGGCCAGCTTGGCGTCGGGCTTCGCGGTTCTCAAAAGGGCCAGCATCTCGGCCTCGATGCGCTTGAGCGCGGCCTCCGTCTGGCCTTCGAAGCGCAGCACCAGCACGGGCGTGGTGTTCGAAGCGCGGATCAGGCCGAAACCATCGGGCCAGTCGACGCGCAGGCCGTCGATGGTCGAGACCTTGGCGGGGGCCGCGAAACTCGCGCCCTTCACCAGCTTGTCGACCACCGCGTGCGGTTCGCCCTCGGCGCAGGCCACGTTCAGCTCGGGCGTCGAGAAGCTCGTGGGCAGCGCGTTGAGCACGGCGTTCGCGTCCGGGCTCTTGCTCAGGATCTCCAGCAGGCGGCAACCTGCATAAGTGCCGTCATCGAAACCGAACCAGCGCTCCTTGAAGAAGATGTGGCCGCTCATCTCGCCACCCAGCGGCGAATCGATTTCCTTCATCTTCGCCTTGATGAGCGAATGGCCGGTCTTGAAGATCATCGGCTTGCCGCCCGCGGCTTCGATGGCCGGCGCCAGGCGCTGCGAGCACTTCACGTCGTAGACGATGGTGCCGCCGGGCACGCGCGAAAGCACGTCCTGTGCAAAGAGTTGCATCTGGCGGTCGGGGAAGATGTTCTGGCCGTCCTTGGTGACGATGCCCAGCCGGTCGCCGTCGCCGTCGAAGGCCAGGCCCAGTTCCGCGTCGCCCTTGGCCAGCGCCGTGATCAGGTCCTTCAGGTTCTCGGGCTTGCTCGGGTCGGGGTGGTGGTTGGGGAAATTGCCGTCGACCTCGCTGTAGAGCTCGGTCACCTCGCAGCCCAGGGCGCGGAAGATGGCCGGGGCCGAGGCGCCGGCGATGCCGTTGCCCGAATCGACCACGATCTTCATCGGGCGCGCCAGCTTGATGTCGCCCGCGATGCGTTCGATGTAGGCCGGGGCCACGTCGACCTTGCGCACGCTGCCGCCCTCCGCGAGCTGGGCGGTGCCGGCTTCCATGGTCCTGCGCAGGGCCTGGATCTCGTCGCCGTAGATCGCGCGGCCGGCCAGCACCATCTTGAAGCCGTTGTAGTCCTTGGGGTTGTGGCTGCCGGTGACCTGGATGCCGCTCTTGCAAAGCGTGTGGGCCGCGAAGTACAGCATCGGGGTGGTGACCGCGCCCACGTCGATGACCTCGATGCCGGTGGCCACCAACCCCTTGATCAGGGCGTCGGCCAGCGCGGGGCCCGACAGGCGGCCATCGCGTCCCACCGCCACCGACTTCTCGCCTGCCGCACGGGCCGCGCTGCCGAAGGCCCTGCCGAGTGCTTCAGCCACCTCCGCATCGAGAGTGACCGGCACGACGCCGCGAATGTCATAGGCCTTGAAGATCGACGCGCTGAGCTGCATGAAAGGCGTTTCCCTGTTGGATTTGTAAACGAGGCATTGTAGGCAAGGCTCCGGGGGCCCACATGTCCGGAAACGGCCAGTTGAAACGAGTCGAAACCGTATCATTTCTCCATGCCTGCCAACCACACCTCCACCGAAGCGCTCGAGAGCGACGCCTGCTACCTGGCGATGAAGACGCATGACGCGCGCTTCGACGGGTCGTTCTTCACCGCAGTGACATCCACCGGCATCTATTGCCGCCCCGTCTGCCGCGTGAAGCTGCCGCGGCGCGAGAACTGCCGATTCTTCCGCCATGCGGCACAGGCCGAAGCCGCGGGCTTCCGCCCCTGCCTGCGCTGCCGGCCCGAGCTGGCGCCGCGCGCGGCCAGCTGGTCAACCGAAGACGCCTCGCGCATCCTCGCGCTGCAGGCGGCACGGCTGATCGACGAACCCGATGCGTGGTCGGAGGACGGCCCCGGCGCGGCGCAGATCGCGGCCCGACTGGGTGTGAGCGACCGCCACCTGCGGCGCATCTTCGAGTCGCAGTTCGGCGTCTCGCCCCTCCAGTATCTGCAGACGCGCCGCCTGCTCGCCGCCAAGCAGCTCATCGCCGACACGCGCCTGCCGATGACGCAGGTGGCGCTGGCCAGCGGCTTCGCCAGCGTGCGGCGCTTCAATGCGGCGTTCCTGGAGCACTATGGACTGAATCCCAGCGCACTGCGGCGCGCCGGGGACAACAACGGCACCGGCGGCGGCGAAGGCAAGGCCATCGAGGTGCGACTGGGCTTCCGCCCGCCCTACGACGCCAGCGCCATGCTGGGCTTCTTCGCGCGCCGTGCGCTGCGCGGCGTGGAGGTCGTCTCCACGGCCGACGGCAAGGAGCCCGCCAAGGGCAGCACGCCGCAATACGTGAAGCTGACCCGCACCCTGCGCATCCAGCAGGGCGGGCAGGCGCACGCCGGCTGGCTGCAGCTGCGCTTCGACCTGGAGCGCGAGCAGATGCTGCTTTCGGTCAGCGATTCGCTGGCCGCGGTGCTGCCCATCGTCATCAGCCGTGCCCGGGCATTGTTCGACCTCGATGCGGAGCCGATGGCGATCAATGCGGCGCTGCACGCGGCCTTCCCGCACGGCGACGGACTGCGCGTGCCGGGCGCGGTCGACGGCTTCGAGCTTGCGGTGCGCGCGGTGCTGGGCCAGCAGATCACCGTGGCCGCGGCACGCACGCTGGGCTCGCGGCTGGTCGAGGCCTTCGGCGAACCGCTGGCCACGCCCGTCGAAGGGCTGAACCGGCTCTTTCCCACGCCGGCCGCCATCGCCGCCGCGAGCGGCGACGAACTGGGCCGCCTCGGCATCGTGCGGCAGCGGCAGACCGCGCTGCACGCCATCGCCCGCGAAGTGGCTGCCGGCAAGCTGGCGTTGCATGCGGGAGCCGACGTGCCTTCCACCATCGCGGCGCTGCAGGAGCTGCCTGGCATCGGCGCCTGGACCGCGCAGTACATCGCGATGCGCGCGCTGCGCTGGCCCGACGCCTTCCCGGCCGGCGACGTCGCGCTGCAGAAGGCGCTGGGCGTGACCACCGCGCGCGCCGCCAGCGAAGCCTCGCAGGCCTGGCGGCCCTGGCGCAGCTATGCGGTGCTGCGGGCCTGGCATGCGCCCGCCGCGGCCCCTTCACCTCTTCCGGCGGACGACGCCGGATCTCCCCTCATCGCAACGGCAGGCGTCGCAGCCTGAAACGTCATGAAGTTCAAGAGCAAAGTCATCTACACCTCGCACATCGACACGCCGCTGGGCGGCATCACGATGGCGGCCACCGACAAGGGCCTGGCCGGCGTCTGGTTCGACCAGCAGCGCCACTGGCCCGACACCAGCGGCTGGGTCACCAGGGACGACCACCCCGCGCTGGTCGAGGCCGCCGCACAGCTGCGCGACTACTTCGCCGGCAGGCGCGACAACTTCGACATGAAGCTCGACCTGTCGCACGGCACCGCCTTCCAGCAGAGCGTGTGGCAGCAGCTGCTGACCATTCCGGCCGGCGCCACCACGAGCTACGGCGCGCTGAGCGTCAACGTGGGCAACCCCGCCGCGGTGCGCGCGGTGGGCGCGGCCGTGGGGCGCAACCCGATCAGCGTGATCGTGCCCTGCCACCGCGTGCTCGGCTCGGACGGCTCGCTGACCGGTTACGCTGGCGGGCTCGAACGCAAGACCGCATTGCTGCAGCTCGAAAAGGCGATCTGAGCAATCGGCGCCACCGGCGCCATCAGCGCAACAGCAGCGCACAGAAAAGAACGACCGAGGACGCATGACCACAACGCAGAACAACAACGCACCCGCAACCGCCGCCACCACCGCCGCTGCCAAACCCCTCGCGCCCACCGCCTGGCTCATCGACCTGGTGCTGCTGGGCGCGCTGTGGGGCGCCTCCTTCCTCTTCATGCGCATCGGCGCCGCCGAGTTCGGCGCGCTGCCGACGGCCGCGGTGCGGGTGGCGATCGCCGCGCTGTTCCTGCTGCCCATCGCGCTGCTGCGCGGACAGGGGCCATCGCTCGCGAAGCACTGGAAGGCCAGTCTGCTGGTCGGCGTCTTCAACTCGGGCATGCCCTTCGCGCTCTTCTGCTTCGCGCTGCTGACCATCAACACCGGCCTCGCGGCGGTGCTCAACGCCACCACGCCGATGTTCGGCGCGCTCGTGGCCTGGGCCTGGTTCCGCGAGCGCCCCGCCAACTGGCGCCTCGTCGGGTTGCTGATCGGTTTTGCCGGCGTGGCGATGCTCGCCAGCCGCAGCGCCGGCCTGCACGCCGGCGCCAGCAGCAATGCCGCGCTCTTCGCGGTGCTGGCCTGCCTGGGCGCGTGTCTCTGCTACGGCATCTCGGCCAGCGCCACGCGCGCCTACCTGGGCGGCGTGCCCGCGCTGACCACGGCCACCGGCAGCCAGATCGGCGCCACCGTGTTCCTCGCCCTGCCCGCCTTCTTGCTCTGGCCCGCGCAGATGCCCAGCCTGCGCGCATGGCTCGCGCTGCTGGCGCTGGGTATCGCCTGCACGGGGGTGGCCTACATCCTGTTCTTCCGGCTGATCGAGCGCGCCGGCCCGGCCCGCGCGCTGACCGTGACCTTCCTGGTGCCGGTGTTCGCGCTGTTCTACGGCGCGGTGTTCCTCGGCGAGAGCATCACGCAGTGGATGCTGATCTGCGCGGTGGTGATCGTGTGCGGCGTGGCGCTGTCTACAGGCATCGTCAAGCCGGGCTGGCCGCGCAAGGCCCCGGCCTGAGCGTGCATCGCGGGGCGCCTACACGGCACCCGCGACCACGTTCACGGAAAGCGCCAGCACCAGCATGTTGAAGGCGAAGGCCAGCACGCTGTGCAGCAGCGTGATGCGCCGCATCTCCTTCGAGGTCGCCTGCACGTCGGACACCTGCGAGGTCATGCCGATCACGTACGAGTAGTAGAGAAAGTCGAAGTAGTCGGGCGCGTCGTCCTTGCCCGGAAAGTCGAGGCCGCCGTCGGGCGTTCCGTCCCGCTGGTCGATGTAGTAGCGGTGCGCGTAGTGGAAGGCGTAGATGGTGTGCATCGTCAGCCACGAGCCCGCCAGCGCCACCAGGCCAAGCGCGATGTGCGCCGCGCGCTCCCAGCCGCTCAGGCCCTTCACCTGCTGCAGCAGCATCGCGATGGCAACCACGCTCATCGCCACCACCACCAGCATCGACACCAGGATCACCACGTTGGGCTGGTCCAGCGACTGCGCCCGCTCGCGCGTGCGCTTCGCATCGAAAGCGCAGGCCAGCCACCACGCCAGCACCTGGTGCACCGCCACGCCCGCGCCCCATCCGGCCAGGCCGCGGGCCATGCCGCTCATGGGCACCGGCATCAGCGCGGCGGCGACGGCGCAGCCCGCGGCGGCGCCATAGAGAAGACGTTGGGGGCCGGTGGTGGTGGAGAGATGTCTGCGCATGCCGGCACTGTAGCGCCCGCCAAGGCGCGCACCGGCCGTCCCGGCGTAGAGGAATTCCTACAACCAGTGCGGCATTCCGCGCATCCGCGGCACGCGTGCGGGCCACTAGTGTCGTCGCTGTTCGCAAGGGAGCCCCGCCCGGCAGCACGTCCGCGTCACGACGCGCCCGCGGCATTCATCCATTCATTCCGCCCCATCCGGGTCATCGAGGATTCGTTTCATGCTGCTGCTTCGCCGCCCCCGTTCCTGCGCCCCTTCCTGCTCCCGCCTTTTCGGCCATCCCGCGATGCTCGGCGCCGGCCTGCTGCTGGCCGCCGTGCCGGCCTTCGCCGACCCCTCGCCCGCGCTCGATCGCTTCAGCCTCTCGGTCGGCGGCTTCAGCGCCGACCCGAAGCTCAACGCCTCCTTCGGCACGGCCTATGGCGCGTTGCAGACCGGCGACGTCAAGCCGGGCCGCGTCACCATGCCGCGCATCTCCGCCGACCTGCTGCTCGGCGACAGCCAGGGCATCTCGTTCGACTACTACCGGTACAAGCGCGACTATTCGGGCAACGTCGACAGCAGCACCTCGCTCGGGCCTTTCGGCACGCTCAGCACCTTCGGCAACGCGAACCTCAGCACCAAGCTCGACTTCGCCAAGCTCTCCTACAAATGGTGGATCGGCTCGGGCAACACCGTGCTGGGTCTCGGCGCCGGCGCGGCCTACTACCGCGCGACGCTCGGCACCACCGCACTCGCCTCGGTGAACGGCCAGATCGGCACGCTGAGCGAGAGCTCCAGCGGCAGCACCGTGGCGCCGCTGCTCGAGATAGGCGTGCGCCACGCCATCACGCCCGACCTGCGCCTGTTCGCGGACGCCTCGGGCGTGTGGAAGAGCAGCGGCCGCTTCCACGGCAACATCTACAACGCCTCGGCCGGCGTGGAGTGGTTCCCCGTGAAGAACATCGGCGTGGTGCTGGCCTACGGCGTGACGAACATCGACCTGACGCGCGAGAACGACTTTGCCGATTCGCGCCTGAAGGTCAAGCTGCAGGGGCCTTCGGCCTTCCTCAAGGCGCGCTTCTAGCAGCCCGCTCCGGCTGCGGGCGGCAGCCAGTCTTCGCAAGACGCGGTCCGGCGTGCGGCCTTAGGCTGCGCCCACCATCGAAGAACGGAGACGAAGAGCATGCCCGCAGCCGCCACCGGCCCTGTGCCGCCGCAGTTCCATTCGCGCATCTCGCGCATCGCGCTGGGAGACGTGATCCATCGCAGCGCCCGCCGCTTCGGCGCGCGCATCGCGCTGATAGAGGGCGAGCACCGCATGACCTACGGCGAGCTCGACGCCGCATCGAACCGCTTCGCGCACCATCTGCTGGGGCTGGGCCTCGCCGGCGGCGACCGCGTCGGCATGCTGTGCAACAACTCGATCCAGATGGTGGTCGCCATGCTGGGCATCCAGAAGGCCGGACTGGTGTGGGTGCCGATCAACACCGCGCTGACGGTGGATGCCATCGGCTACATCCTCGGCCACGCCGGCGTGCGCCACCTCGTGATCGACACCGCGCTGCACGCAAGGCCCGAGCTGCGCGAACTGCTGGAGGCGAAAGGCGTGGCGCCGATGCTCTGCGTGCTCGATGGCGACGCGCCGCCCGCCGGCGTGCCGACCGTGCCGCAGGCCATCGCGCAGGGCCCCGCGACGCTGCCCGACGTGGCCATCGACAGCACGCAGCTCGCGCTCATCATGTACACGAGCGGCACCACCGGTCGCCAGAAAGGCGTGATGCATTCGCACGCCTCGGTGCATTCGGTGCTGCTGAGCAACATGGTCGAATGGGGCAGCAGCCCCGAGCGCGCCGACGTGTGGAGCAGCGTGCTGCCGCTTTTCCACTGCGGCCAGCACACGGTGCTGATGTCGGCGCTGGCGGTGGGCGGATCGCTGGTCGTGCTGCGCGGCTTCGACCCCGGCGCGGTGCTGGCGGCCATCGAGCGACATCGCATCACGGTGATGGTTGGGCTGCCGATGATGTACGGCGCGCTGCTCGCGCACCCGCAACGCGCCGCGCGGGACATCTCGAGCCTGCGGCTTTGCGTGTACGCGATGGCGCCGATGTCGCGCACGCTGCTGCTGCGCCTGCTCGACGAGTTCTGTCCCGACTTCGCGCTCGTCTCCGGCCAGACCGAGATGTACCCCGGTGCCACCATCTTCGAGGCGCACGAACAGCGCAGGCGCTTCGGCTCCTACTGGGGCGTGGGCACGCTAGTGAACGAGGTCGCGGTGATGGGCGACGACGGCGAGCTGCTCGGGCCGGAACAAGTCGGCGAGATCGTCTTCCGCGGCCCCAACGTGATGCTGGGCTACTACAACGACCCCGAGGCGACGGCGAACGCGCAGCGCTTCGGATGGCACCACTCGGGCGACCTGGGCAAGCTCGACGCCGACGGGCAGCTGATCTTTCTCGACCGGTTGAAGGACATGGTCAAGTCGGGCGGCGAGAACGTGCCGTCGATCAAGGTCGAGGAAGTGCTGCTGCGGCACCCCGCCGTGCTCAACGCCGCGGTGGTGGGCCTGCCGCACGAGCGCTGGGGCGAGGCCATCACGGCCTTCGTCACGCGCAGGCCCGATGCGCCCGCGGACTTCGACGAGGCCGTGCTCGCGGCGCACTGCAAGGGACACCTGGGCGGCTTCGAAGTGCCGAAGAAGATCATCTTCCTCGCGGCGCTGCCGATGACCTCGACCGGCAAGATCCAGAAGTTCGAGCTGCGCCGCGCGCACCACGACCACTACGAACAGGCCGGTGGGCTGGGCGGCTGATCAGGTCAGCCCGGCTGGCCGGCGCGCTGCAGCAGCGTCGTGCGCACGTCCTTCTTCAGCACCTTGCCCACCTTGGAACGGGGCAGTTCGAGCCACACCTCGATCTGCTTGGGCGCCTTCACGCTGCCGATGCGCGCCTTGACGAAGGCCTTGATGTCCTCCACATCCACCTGCCTGCCGTCGTGCAGTTGCAGCACCGCCACCACGCGCTCGCCCCACTTCTCGTCGGGCAGGCCGACGACGGCGCTGTCCTGCACGTCGGGGTGCTGCAGCAACACCTGCTCGACCTCGGCCGAATAGACGTTGAAGCCGCCCGAAATGATCATGTCCTTGGCGCGGTCGACGATGTAGAGGAAACCGTCGGCATCGAGATAGCCGATGTCGCCCGTGTGGTGCCAGCCGTGGCGCGAAGCCTCTTCGGTCGCGCCCGGGTTCCTGTAGTAGCCGAGCATCACGAGCGAGCCTCGCACCACGATCTCTCCGCTCTCGCCCGTGGGCAGCAGCGCGCCTTCGGAATTCATCACGCCGACCTGCACCAGCGGCCCGGGACGGCCGGCCGACGAGAGGCGATGGCGCGCGACGGTGCCGTCGGCGTTGAAGTGCTCGCGCGGAGACATCATGGAAATCATCATCGGCGCCTCGGTCTGGCCGAAGAGCTGGGCCATGACGGGGCCGATCTTCTGCAGCGCCTCTTCGAGCCGCGCCGACGACATGGGCGCTGCGCCGTACCAGAAGCACTGCAGCGAATCGAGCCTCGTCTGCGCGAGCTGCGGATGCTGCAGCAGCATGTAGATCAGCGTGGGCGGCAGGAAGGTGTGGGTGACGCGGTGCTGCTCGATGAGCCCGAGGAACTCGGCCAGATCGGGCTTGGGCATGATCACCACCTGCCCGCCCAGCGCCATGATCGGCAGGCACAGCACACCGGCCGCATGCGTGAGCGGCGCCAGCGCAAGGTAGACGGGCCGCCCTTCGAAGGGATAGCCCATCAGCGTCAGCGCGGACATCGCCTCGAGGTTGCGTCCCGACAGCATCACGCCCTTGGGCTGGCCGGTGGTGCCGCCGGTGCCGGCGATCATCGCGACGTCGTCCGGCGGGGCGATGTCGAGCGGCGAATCGTCCAGGCCTTCGAGCCAGTCGTCCATCGAGGGCGCGAAAGGCTGCCGCTGGTCCAGGCACACCAGCGCCCGCAGCTTGGGCAGCTGCGAGCGCATCTGCTCGACCATGGCCGCGTAGTTGCCGTGGAAGATAAGGCAGGCGCAATCGAAGGCATCGAGCACGAAGGCGTTCTCGCTCGCCTCGTTGCGCGGGTTGATCGGGCACCACACGCAGCCCGCGCGCGAGATGCCGAACACCGTGGCGAAGGCGGTCGCGTCGTTGCTGGAGAGCACGGCCACCTTGTCCCCCGGCCCGATGCCGGCGCGCTGGAGGCCGCGCGCCACGCGCCAGCTGATGCGCTGGACCTGGCCATAGCTGAGGTCCTTGCCGGCCATGGTCAGGCATGGCGCTTGGGCGCCCAGCTGGGCGCCCTTGTCGAGATAGTCGACGAGGCGCATGGGAGTCAGCCCATCCGCGTGAGCACGGGCTCCTGCACCAGTCCGAAGCCGCGCAGCGCACCCAGCAGTTCGCGATGCCCGAAGGCCTGGCAGCCCGATGCGAAGCCGGCGCGCCGTGGCGGCTGCTGCAGCAGCGAGGCTGCCGCATAGGCCTGCAGCAGGCCGGTCTGCTTGTAGTTGCAGTTGCCGAAGATCACGCAGTGCACGCGGCCCAGCGGGCCGGAGGCATGCACCGAATCGACGGACTTGTTGATGCGCGGGTTCTCGCGCGGGGGCATGGTGTTCATCACGCCCGAAGCGGTCTGGGCCAGCGCGGCATAGCGGTCCTCGTCGTTCATGCCCTCGGTGGCCTTGAGCGCGGCGGCAACGATGTGCGGCACGCCCTGCATCAGGGGCTTGTTGAAGACGCCGCCGAGCACCTTCACGTTGGCCACGCGCGGATCGCGCTTGAACCACACCGGGTGCGAGGTGCCGCCCCAGGGCAATGCAAGTGCCGCTTCATGCTGGCCCGGAATGGACAGGTGGTAGAGGCCGGCGTCGGGCTGCCATTCGACGTACTCGTTCTGCTCCAGGTAGAAGGCCTTCGAGGTGGCGGCATTCACCAGGATGGTCTGGGTGGATGCGATCGTCGGGCTGCCGCCCCAGAACACGGCGATGTCGAGCGTGTCGAGGCCGGGCGTCTCCAGGCACAGCTGGGCCGCGATCTCGCCGGTGGTGTACATGTGGGCGAGACCGGGCGAGAGCAGCAGGCCCGCGGCGGCGAAGCGGGCGCCGTATTTCTGGTCGAGGGTGATGAGCCAGTCCTGCTCGCCGGTGGTGTCGGTGTAGTGGCATCCGGCGGCCAGGCAGGCATCGACGACTTCGGGGCCGAAACGGGCGAAGGGGCCGACCGTGTTGAGGACCACCGAGGCGCCGGTGAAGAGTTCGGTGAGCGCCTCGACCGAATGCGCCACCTCCACCACCTCGTAGCTCGCGGTCTCGATGCCGGGCACGTTGGACTTCATCGCCGCTTCCACCTTCTGCGCGCTGCGGCCCGCGGCGATGAAGGGGATGTTGTACTCGCGCAGGTATTCGCATACCAGCCGGCCCGTGTAGCCGGAGGCGCCGTAGACGACGACGGGCTTCTTCTTGCTGTTGCTGCTCATGATTTGTCTCCTTCCTGATTGCTTGACTGTGTGAGTTACATGCCCATGCCGCCGTCCACCGCGATGCCCGCGCCGGTGATGAACCGGGCCGCATCGGAGCAGAGGAACACCACCACGTCGGCCATGTCGCCGACTTCGCCGAGACGGCCCAGGGGCGTCTGGCCGACCACGTCGCCCACGGCCGCCTCGACGCTCGGTGCGAGGCCGGCGGCCACGATGTCCTGGGCGAGCTTCATGCCCATCTCGGTGGGCACGAGGCCGGGGTAGATGCAGTTCACGCGTACGCCGTAGCCCAGCTTGCCGGACTCCATGGCGGCGACGCGGGTGGCGCGATCGACGGCGGATTTGGTGGCGGAGTAGCCGGAGATGGCGGGGAACGCGATGGTGGCGGCGACCGATGCGATGTTGACCACCGCCCCGCCCTTGCCAGCGCTGCCGCCGGGGCGCATCGCGCGGAACGCGTGCTTCATGCCGAGCAGCGTGCCGGCCACGTTCACGTCGAGCATGCGGCGCAGGTCGTCGCCGTCGACGTCGACCACCAGCGAGGTGATCTCGATGCCCGCGTTGTTGACGAGGATGTCGAAGCCGCCGAGCTCCTTCACCGTGGTCTCGGTGGCCGAGGCCCAGTCGCCGTCCCTGGTGACGTCGAGCGGGACGAAGCCCACCTTCGCCCCCGGGGAGGAGAGCCTGGCGGCGGTTTCGCGCCCCAGGTCGGCGAGCACGTCGCCAATCATCACGGACGCGCCGGCGGCGGCCAGCGTCTCGGCGATGCTCGCGCCGATGCCGCGCGCACCACCCGTCACGAGCGCACGGCGCCCTTTCAAGTCGAACTTGGCCATCACTTGTCTCCTGTGGATATGTTGTGAGATGGAGCGGCCATCCTAGAAATCGACTTTACGACTGTCAAGATTTTTCTTGTCACTCGTCAAGATTTTCTAGAATGGCATCCGTGGCACGCCGGATGCGGGTTCTCCCGCTTGCGTGCTATGGTCTGCAATCACGAGGAACACAGGGGCTGGCATGCATGCGGCCCGGCTTTCAATGACGACACATCAACGGGTAAAGAAACACGCTGAACGAGTGCCCAAGGCGCGGGTCGACAAGTTCTCCGAGCGCCGCGCCGAGCTGGGCGAAGCCGCGCTGACAACGCTGGCGGCACTGGGCTACGCACGCACCAGCCTGCGAGAGATCGCGCAGAACTCCGAGTTCTCGCACGGCGTGCTGCACTACTACTTCAGCGACAAGGTCGACCTGATCATCTGCAGCGTGAAGCAGTACAAGGCCCGCTGCGTCACGCGCTACGACCACGCGGTGGAAAGCGCCACCACCTACGACGAGCTGATGGACGGCTTTCTCAAGAGCCTCGGCGACACGCTGTGCGACGAAGGCCACGTGCACCGCCTCTGGTACGACCTGCGCTCGCAGGCGCTCTTCGAGGAAGCCTTCCGCGCCGATGTCGTGCAGATCGACAAGAGCCTCGAAGACATGATCTGGCGCATCATGAGCCGCTTCGCCGAGCTTTCGGGCGAGCAGCCCGGCATGTCGCCCCCGGCCACCTACGCGCTCTTCGACGGGCTCTTCCAGCAGGCGCTGCTCAAGCACATGTCGGGCGACGCGAAGGCCATCGAGAACATGCAGGCGGATGTGCGCCAAGCCATCATGCGCCTCTTCACGCCTCCGGCAAAGGCTGCGCCCGCGGCCCGCAAGCGCCGCGCCTGAGGCGCCAGCACCGCCCTACTTCGCTCTCTTCGCCGGCGCGAGTGCACGCGCGCCGGCCCACTGCCCGCTCTCGCACAGGTCGCGCACCACGTCGCCGATCAACGTGCACACCGCGCGCTTCGCGTTCGTGGTCGGCAGATGCACCGACACGCACAGCCCCAGCGTGCGGTGCATCGAAGGCGAATCGATGCGATGCGCGGCGAGACGCCCTTCCTGCACCTCACGCTGCGCGAGTCCGAACGGCATGATCGTCGGCCCGAGCCCCGCCTCCACCGCCGCCTTCAGCGTGTAGACCGAGTTGATCTCCGCCGCCACCCGCGCAGCCGGGTGCCCCGCCTGCTCCAGCACCGCATCGACCAGCCATCGCGTGCAATGCCCGTGCGCATGGGCGGGCCACACCAGCGGCCGCGCGGTGGCCTGCGCGATGCTCACGTCGCCGGGCGGCAATGCATGCGGGCTCTGCGGCGAATCGAGGAAGACGAAGTCTTCTTCGACCAGCGGAACGAAGCGGATGTCTTCCGCGGGCATGGTGGGCGAGAACACCGCCACGTCGACGCGGCCGCGCAGCAGCTGGTCGGCCATGTTGCCGGTGAGTTCCTCGTTCAGGTGCAGCACCACGTCGGGATAGCGCCGCGCCGCAGCGCGCATCAGCGGCAACGCGATCATGGGCGACACGCTCTGCGGCAGCGCCGCCACCACCGAACCCGCCACCGACTCGGCAGCGACATGCACCGCTGCCTTCGCATCGTGCACCTGCTTGGTGATGCCCTGCGCGTATTCATAGAAGACCTTGCCGGCTTCCGTCATCGCGACGCCGTTGCGGCTGCGCAGGAGCAGCTGGGTGCCGAGTTCCGACTCGAGCTCGGCCATCTGCTTGCTCAGGGCCGACTGCGCGATGAAGAGTTGCTGCGCGGCGCGAGAGAGGCTGCCGCAATCCACGATGGCAACGAAGTACTTGAACTGACGCAACTCCATCGAGGCACCTCCGGCCATTCGCCGCGAGGCGCGGGCGAGGCCGGAAATTCTAGATCGCACACCCGCTCTTCAGCCCTGGGCCAGGGCGACGACCTTCCCGGGGTTGAAGATGTCGTGCGGGTCCAGCGCCTTCTTCACCGCGCGCATCAGCGCCACCGTGTGTTCGCCATGTTCCTCGACCAGGTACTTCATCTTGTGCAGCCCGACTCCGTGCTCGCCGGTCGAAGTGCCACCGTGGCGCAACGCACGCTGCACCAGCCGGTGGCTGAAGGCTTCGGCCCCTTCGTTCTCCGCGGCATTGCCCGGGTCCACGAGCACCAGGCAATGGAAGTTGCCATCACCGACATGACCCAGCACCGGCACGAGCAGGCCATGCTCGGCGATGTCGGCCTGCGTCTCCTCGATGCACTGCGCGAGCGCGGAAAGCGGCACGCAGGCATCCGTGCTCAGGCTGCGGCAGCCCGCCTTCAGCTGCAGGCAGGCGAAGTACGCGTGATGGCGCGGCGTCCACAGGCGCGATCGCTCCTCGGGCAGCTTCGCCCACTGGAAGGCGCCGCCGCCATGGCTGGCCGCGATCTCTCGCACGATGGCCGCCTGCTCGTCTATCTGCGCCTGGCTGCCGCCGAACTCAAGGAAGAGCGTCGGGTGCTCGCCCAGCGTCGTGCGGCTGTGGGCGTTCACGGCGCGGATGGTGAGCGCGTCCAGCAGCTCCGCGCGCGCCAGCGGCACGCCCATCTGTATGGCTTCGATCACGCAATCGACCACCGCGCGCACCGACGGAAAGTGCACCACCGCGGCCGCGTACGTCTCGGGATGCGGATGCAGCCGCACAGTGGCCTCGGCAATCAGCCCCAGCGTGCCTTCGGAGCCGCAGTACAGCTGCGTGAGGTTGTAGCCCGCCGAGCTCTTGCGCGCCCGCGAGGCGGTGCGCACGATCTCGCCTTCGGCCGTGATCACCGTCAGGCTCACGAGGTTGTCGCGCATGGTGCCGTAGCGGACTGTGTTGGTGCCCGATGCCGCAGTGGCGACCATGCCGCCGATGGACGCATCGGCACCGGGATCGACCGAGAAGAAGAACCCCGTGCCCTGCAGCGCCGCGTTCAGCTGCCCGCGCGTGACGCCCGCCTCCACGGTGGCCGTGAGATCGCCGGGCCGGATCGCCAGCACCTGGTTCATCTGCGAGAAGTCGACGCACACGCCGCCCTCGACGGCCAGCAGATGCCCCTCCACCGACGAACCCACGCCGAAGCCGATGACCGGCACGCGCTCGCGCGCGCAGGCATGCACCACGAAGGCCGCCTCCTCGGTACTGCGCACGTACACCACCGCGTCGGGCGGCTGCGGCGGGTAGGTCGATTCGTCGGTGCCGTGCTGCAGCAGCACGACCTTGCTGGTTGAAAAGCGTTCAGCGAACCTGCCTTGCAACAGCGCAAGCAGTTCCGGCGACGGGGAACGCCGCGTGTTCGAACGCACGGGAATGTTCACGACCGAGTCCATGGGGAACCTCCTGAATACCGGTCAGCGCTGCGATGCCGCGCGCCCCGGCTTGACGAACAGCACCAGCACCGCACCGGCCACCAGCAGGCCCGCCAGCATGTGCAGCCCCGCGTCGGTGCTCTGCGTCGCGTCCTTGATGAGCCCGATGAGATACGGCGCGCTGAAGCCCGAGAGATTGCCGAACGAGTTGATGAGCGCGATGCCCGCGGCCGCCGCCGCGCCGCCGAGAAAGGCCGTGGGCATGCCCCAGAAGACCGGGAAGGTCGACATGATGCCCATGGTGGCCAGCGTGAGCCCCGCCATCGCGAGCGTCACGTTGCCGTGCGAGGCCACGCTCAGCACGAGCCCCGCCGCGCCGACGACCGCGCCGATCGCGCTGTGCCAGCGGTACTCGAGCCGGCGGTCCGCGCTGCGGGCCATGAAGTACATCGCGACCACCCCGAAGGTCCACGGAATGGCGCTGAGCAGGCCGATGTCCAGAGCGCCCTTCACGCCCGCCGCCTTGATGATGCTGGGCAGCCAGAACGAGATGCCGTAAAGCCCCGAGGTGTAGGCGAAGTACACCAGCGCCAGCAGCCACACGCGGCCGTTGCCCAGCACGCTGGCGATGCGCGGCTCGGTCTTGCCGGCCGCCTCGGCGGCGATGTCGCGTGCAATGATTTCGCGCTCCGCCGGCGTGAGCCAGCGCACGTCCTTCACGCGGTCGTCGAGGTAGCGCCACACGACCAGGCCCAGCGCCACTGTCGGCAGACCCTGCAGCAGGAACAGCCACTGCCAGCCGGCCCAGCCGTTGACGCCGCCCATGCCCTGCAGGATCCAGCCCGAGAAGGGCCCGCCGAGGATGCCCGCGAACGGGATCGCCGCGAGGAACAGCGACGTGGCCTTGCCGCGCCGCGCGGCCGGGTACCAGTAGGTGAGGTACAGGATGATGCCGGGGAAGAAGCCCGCCTCGGCCGCACCGAGCAGGAAGCGGATCACGTAGAACGAGGTGGGCGAACTCACGAACATGGTGCCCGCCGACAGCAGGCCCCAGGTGATCATGATCCGCGCGATCCAGCGGCGAGCCCCCACGCGGTGCAGCACCACGTTGCTCGGCACCTCGAAGAGAAAGTAGCCGATGAAGAAGATGCCCGCGCCCAGTCCGTAGACCGCATCGCTGAACCGCAGGTCGCCCTGCATCTGCAGCTTGGCGAAGCCGACGTTCACGCGGTCGAGGTAGGCCACGATGTAGCAGAGGAAGAGCAGCGGAATCAGCCGCCATCCGACCTTGCGGTAGACGGCATCGGAGGTGCTGTCGAAGCGGCCCTCGTAGGGCTGCGCGATGGTGCTGGTGCTCATGGGTGCGTCGCTTTCCTTCGCCTGGTTCGGCTGCAGGCGATGGTCGCGTCCGCACCCGCGGCGCTGCTGCGGGTTTCCACGCAATATTCATATGGATTGAAGATCGGTGTATCTCGCAACGAGATGCGCGAGGCGGGTGCACGTGGCGAAGACGGTGCACGCCGCGCTGGAGATGCACCGGACCGATGCGCAGGTGCGATCGCCCCCCGTAACGTAGTGTGTGGACCGGCGAAGCGCGATACACGCGCATACGCAACGTGCGGGGACAAGGGAGAAGGCGGCAGACCATCGGCGCGCCCCGGGGCGCGAGCCAGCGTCCTGTTGGCATTTCGACCTTGTCCAACCAACACCGCACACCCATGAACAATCCACACACGCACCAGCCTTCCGGCACGGACGCAGCGGAGGCATCGCCCCGTTCCTTCAAAGGCGCGCCGGCGAAGCTCGCCAGCTTCGGCCTCCTCGCGCTCGCTGCCGCCCTGGCCACCTTCGCGGTCGCGCCCATCGCGGCGAAGGAGACCCGCACCGCCGCGGCAGGCTCCGACGCATCGCCGATCTACGGCGTCACCATCCCCAAGGGCTACCGGCAGTGGCAGCTGATCGCGCCCGCCATCGAGGCGGAGCCGCTGAACGAGTTGCGCGCCGTGCTCGGCAACGCCAAGGCCATCCAGGCCTACGACAAGGGCACGCTGCCCTTTCCCGACGGAACCGTGCTCGTCAAGCTCGCCTGGAAGCATGTGCAGTCGCCGGAGTTCGCACCGGCATCCATTCCGGGCGCGGCCACCACCGTGCAGGTGATGGTGAAGGACTCGAAGAAATACGCCGCCACCGGCGGCTGGGGCTTCGGCCGCTTCATCGACGGCAAGCCCGCGGACCTGGCACAGCACCAGACCTGCTTTGCCTGCCATCAGTCGCTGGTGAAGAACCACGACTACGTGTTCACGCGGCTCGCGCCCTGATGGGTCGCAGCCGATGGCTCGCACCTGAGATTTTGAAATTTAGTGTTGACGAACACGGCCCGGATACAGAGGCATACGCAAATCGATCGCGAGGTGCCTCATGAGCCGAACAATCTCTCCATCAGTTCGGAAAAGCACATGCGATCCGACTGACAACCGCTCTTCCGAATCGTCATCACCTACCCGAAAGGATTCATCATGAAAGCTTCTGTTCTCCTCGCCGCCGCTGCCGTTTCCTCGTTGTTCGCCTTGAGCGCGAGCGCCGAGCAATACCAGGGCGTGCTCCAGTTCCATTCGAGCGCGAGCCGCGCCAGCGTCAGGGCCGAGGCCGTCGTTGCCTCGCACGGCGCCGACCCCTATCGCGAGGGCGCTTCGGCAGACGTCGCTCCCGCGCTGCCCACCTTGGCCATGCGCGCGGACACGCGTGCCGAAGCCGTGGCGGCAGCCCGCGCCGGCAACATCTACGCGGACGGCGCCAATGCCGACGCGCCTCGTACGTTCACCAGCACGCTCGACCGCGCGACGGTGCGTGCGCAGGCACGCGCAACGGCGGCCCGCGGCGTGACCGAGGGAACGCTGTAAGCGGCCACCGATGCGCATCCGCTTCCATCGCTCCTGAGTCCGGGAAATACAGATGGTCCTTTCCCGGCAGCAGCCCGCCGCTCGTTCCTCATCAAGGAAGCGCGGCGTGGCTGCAAGGGCAGCAGGCCGCACCCTGCCCTAGTCCATCGACACGTCGAGCAGCCGCTCGGCTTCCTGCAGATCTACTGTTTCGAAGCCCTCGGCGTATTGGGCGAGCACGCCGGCCAGCAGCTCATTGCCTTCGCCTCCGCGCCCGGCCTTCTCCCACAGGCGGGCCAGGTCCATCGCCACGCGCAACTCCCACGAGCGTGCGCCCTGCTGCCTGCTCACCGCCAGCGCTTCGAGCAGCGACTCTTCTGCGCTCGCCGCATTCGGCGCCACGGCACCCGAGAGGGCACGCGCCTTCACGCGAAGAAGCTCCGGCAGGTTGTAGAGGTCGCCCTTGGCGTGCACCAGTGCGAGCGTGTCGTTCATCAGCTCCAGCGCGTCACCGTTCCTGCCGATGGCGTTCAGGCCTTCGGCGAGCGTGATGTTGAACGACGTGGTGAGCAACTCGTAGCGTGACGCACGCAGCTCGATCAGCGAATCCCGGATCGCCTGAACGCCCCGCGCCGCCTCACCGCGCTTGATGGCGAGTTCGCCCTTGACGCCGCGGCCTACGGCGAGGTACGGCGTCAGCGAATGCGACTCCGCGTAGGCGATGAACCGGTCGATGTCCTGCTCGGCGCGCGCGAGGTCGCCAACCCACATGTAGACCGACACGGCCCATATCAGGGCGATGCACAGCGTCACGGGGTGGTTCAGGTGCCGCGCCTCCTCGACCGCGCGCTGGGCGACGACCACGGCCTGCGAAGGCTGCCCTTGAAGCCACAAGGTCCTGGCCAGCGCGATGCATGCGCGGTTGTGGAAATCGAAGCCGGCGTGGATGCTGCTGCGCTGCCGCGACACCGGGGCGCCGGCGATCGCCGCCTCCAGGAAGTGGCGCGCACGGGGCTGGTCGCCCACCAGGTGATGGCAAAGGCCCACCAGCGAATTGGCCGTTGCCTGCGCCGTCGCATCGTCGATCGAAGCTGCCACGGCGGCGCAGCGCCTGGCATGGCTGAGCGACTCGACAAAGTCGCCAATGCGCTCATGGAAGATTTGCAGCCGGCCCAGCAGCTCGACCTGGCTGCGCGAGTCGCCGAGCTCCTCCGCCACCTGGAGGCTGCGTTCGAGCGCGTGCCGCACCTCGTCGCTGTGGCCGCGGGTGAACATCTGCGAGAGGCCGACGGCCGCCTGCAGATGCATCTCGGCGGCGCTGCCTGCCAAGCCCGTACCCAGCTCGACGAGCGCGCGCTTCGACCAGTCGTGGCACTCCGCCAGCAAGGACATCGCCATGAAAGCCGGCACTGCCGCCAGCACCAGGGAAACGCCCAGCTCCCTGGCATCGGCGCGATCGAAGCACCAGGCGAGCGCGGCCCTCACGTTGCCCAGGTCCGCGAGATCCGACGCTCGTGCTGCGTCGCGCGAGAAGGCGTCGTCCTGCTCGGCCATCTGTTCCAGGCGCTTGCGGAAGTAGACCGCGTGGCGCCGCGCAGCCGAGTCAGCCAGATCCACTCCGGCCTTCGAATGCGCGTACGCGCGGGTGCTCTCGAGCAAGCGGTATTGGGTCGAGGTGCCGGAGCGCCGGATGGAGAGCAGCGATTTTTCCGCGAGGCTCGCGACGGCATCGACCACCTGTACCTGCGTCAGCTCCTGGTCCGCTGCCACTTCGCGCGCGGCTTCCAGCGAAAAGTGACCCACGAAGACCGACAGCCGGCAAAGCACGAGGCGCTCCGGCATGTCCAGAAGCTCGTAGCTCCAGTCCAGCGTGGCCTGCAGGGTCTGGTGCCGTGGCTGCGCCGTGCGCTGCCCGAGCCACGAGAGCGCCAGGCGTTCGTCGAGCAGGGCTGCCGTCTGCTGGAGTCCGTAGGCGGCAACGCGCCGGGCCGCGAGTTCGATGGCCAGCGCGACCCCGTCGAGCTTTCTGCAGATGCTCGCGATGACGGGTGCGTCCTCGTCGTTCAGCTCGGGCATCGCGCCGCTGGCGCCGGCCCGGTCGACGAACAGGCGCGTGGCGGGATACATGAGGATGTCGCGCGCCGCAAGACCGGGCTGGTCGGGCGGGTTGTCCAGCGGATCGAGCAGATGGATGTGCTCCCCCTGCACGCGCAGCGCCTCGCGGCTCGTGGCAAGTATGTGGATGCGTGGCGCCGCCTGGAAGATGCGCTCGGCCAGCGACGCGGCAGCCGCGATCACGTGCTCGCAGTTGTCCAGTATCAGCAGCATCCGCCTTTCGCGCAGGTAGGCGATCAGGCTCGGTATCGGGTCGGCGGAACGCACCGACAGCCCCAGCATCGATGCGATGGCGCTCGGCACCAGGCCGGGGTCCAGCAGCATCGAAAGATCCACGAACACCACGGCCCCGTTGAAGTCGCCGAGCATGTCCTGGCCCGTGCGGACTGCGACGGAGGTCTTGCCCACTCCGCCCGAGCCAACGATGGTGACGAACCGCGTCCTGGCCAGCTGGGCCGGGATCGCGGCCAGGTCCTTCGCACGGCCGAGCAGTTCCACCGGCTGCGCGGGAAGACCGGGTTCGACAGGGCTCGCCTCGGGCTCCGGCTGCGTGTCGGGGGCAGCGGCCGCGGGGGCGATGCGGGCAACGAAACAGTAGCCGCGGCCGACGACGTTCGACAGATACCGCGCGCCGTCCTGCCCGTCGCCCAGCGCCTGCCGCAGCATCGCGATCTGGTAGCGCAGGCTGCCGTCCGAAACGACCATGCCGGGCCAGGCCAGCGCCATGAGTTCCCGCTTGCTCACGATGGTGTTGGCATTGGCGACCAGGGCGAGCAGAACGTCCATCGCCCGTCCGCCGAGATCCACCGGCGCCCCGTCGCGCTCGAGGAGCCGCTGCGCGACGCGCAGGGTGAACGGCCCGAAGGAGATGGGGCCGGCGGTCTTGAAGGAGGTGTCGTCGCTCATGAAGATGGGGAACTGCGGCGTGCCGCGCAGGCGGTGCAATGCCAGGCCGGACGCGATCGATCCGATCGGCCCGGCGAACCCGCCGGCCGCCTCGGCAGCGCGGGCGGACGGAGCATAACCGAGGGTCGCAGCACGCCCCGCGCAGGCCGATTTGTATGGCCGTGTGTCGGCCCGCCCCCGAGGTACCTGCGCATGCGATTCGGCCCTTTCTTCACACACGCGGGATACATCCGCCCACTTCAATGGAGGCGTTTCAACTTCACGGAAATGCCTGCATGAACACCCTCCATCCATCCCTCTCGCGCCGCCACCTCCTGGCCACGTCGATCGCCCTCGGCGCGGCGTCGGCGGCCTCCGGTGCCTTCGCCATGCTGCGGCCGTCCAGCGCCTCCGGCCCCGACGACACCTCGGTGCGGCCGTTCCGCATCAGCGTCGACCGCGAGGCCCTCGTCGACCTGCGCCGGCGGCTCGGCGCCACCCGTTGGCCGAGCGCCGAGACCGTCGCCGACGACTCGCAGGGCGTGCGGCTCGCCACGCTGCGCTCGCTGGTGCGCCACTGGTCCACCGACTACGACTGGCGCAAGGGCGAAGCCCGGCTCAACGCCATTCCGCAGTTCGTGACCACCATCGACGGCCTCGACATCCAGTTCGCGCACATCCGCTCGCGCCATGCCGATGCGATGCCGCTGATCATGACGCACGGCTGGCCGGGCTCGATCTTCGAACTGCTCAAGGTCGTGGGCCCGCTGACCGACCCCACCGCCCACGGCGGCCGCGCGCAGGACGCGTTCCATCTCGTGCTGCCCTCGCTGCCCGGCTTCGGTTTCTCGGGCCAGCCCCAGGGCACCGGCTGGGACTCCAACCACATCGCGCGCGCCTGGGGTGTGCTGATGGCGCGCCTGGGCTACAGGCAGTTCGTCTCGCAGGGCGGCGACTGCGGCTCGGTCATCTCGCATCGCATGGCGATGCAGAAGGTGCCGGGCCTGATGGCGATCCACGTCAACATGCCGGGCACCGTGCCCGCCGAGATCGCCTCGATCCTCGCCGCGGGCGGCCCCGCGCCCGCCGGACTGTCGACCAAGGAGCGCGCGGCCTTCGACAAGCTGGACGACTTCTACAAAAACAGCTCGGGCTACTCCGCGATGATGGTCACGCGCCCGCAGACGCTGGGCTATGCGCTGGCCGACTCGCCCGTGGGCCAGGCCGCATGGATCTACGACAAGTTCGCCACCTGGACCTACTCGGGCGGCGTGCCCGAGCGGGTGCTTGCGCGCGACGAGATGCTCGACGACATCTCGCTGTACTGGCTGACCAACAGCGCGACCTCGGCCGCGCAGATCTACTGGGAAGACCATTCGAACAACTTCAACGCCGTCGACATCTCGCTGCCGGCCGCCGTGACGGTGTTTCCCGGCGAGATCTACCAGGCGCCGCGCAGCTGGGCCGACCGCGCGTACCACGACCTGATCTACTGGAACGAGGTCGACACCGGCGGTCATTTCGCCGCGTGGGAACAGCCGGCGCTGTTCAGCCAGGAAGTGCGCGCGGCGTTCAGGTCGCTGCGCTGACCGGGGTTGCGTCATGCGACCACGAGCGGCAGCGTGAGCCGTGCCTCGAGCCCGCCGCAGCGGCGGTTCTGCAGCTGCAGGTCGCCCTGCATCGAGCGGGCCAGGCGCCTGGCGATCGCGAGGCCGAGACCCGACCCGGCCTTGCCTTCGGAACCGCCCTGCCCTGCCCGGACCCATGGTGCGAAAACCGCCTCCATCTGTGCCGACCGGATGCCCGGGCCCGAGTCGACCACAGCCAGCACGAGGCTCGTCGAATCGACGCTGGCGCAGACCCGCACGTCGCGACCGTAGCGCAGCGCGTTGTCGATCAGGTTGGCGAGCACGCGGCGCAGCGCGAGTGGACAGACCATCACCGGCTGTCCGATACGGCCGTCGAGAACGATCGCCCGGCCGGCCTCACGATAGTCGCGCATCAGGTTGCCCAGCAATCCGTCGGCATCGACGCGCTGCAGCGGCTCGGCCACGCTGCGCTGCATCCGTGCGCTGGCCACGCTGGCCTCGACCAGTTCGCGCATCTGGGCAAGGTCGCGCTCCATGGCTTCGCGCAGCGCGTGGTCCTCCAGCATTTCGCAGCGCAGCCCCATGCGGGTCAGCGGCGTACGCAGGTCGTGCGCGTAGGCGGCCTGCACGTCCAGGTGGGCCACGTCGCGCTCGGCCTGGCGGCGGCGAAGGTTGTTGATCGCTCGCGCCAGCCGCACGATGGCGCGCGGGCCGCTTTCAGCGAGCTCGGGCACGCCGGCGCCGCTGCCGCGGTGCTCGATGGCACGCGCCAGGCGCGCCGCGCCCGCGCGGTGATCCATCGCCTCCAGCCAGAGGAAGACGGCAAGCAGCATCAGGCCGACGAGCACCGACACGCACACGATCCACCGCAGGCTGTCGTCGAGCGGGCAGCTCAGCGGCGACAGCGTCGCGGCATGGACGTTCTGCCCGAGCGTGGCCACCGCGATCGCGCGCGCCGTGCCCAACGCCAGGCCTTGGGAACGGCGGCCGGGTTGCATGGTTTTCGAAACGGTCCCGGCGCGCGCGTCGGATGCGCACGCCGGATGGAAGGAACTGATGGATGCGCGGGACTTCTTCGTCATTGGTTTTCTCCTGCTGCCGGCGCACGGGCCGGCATGGGAGAGATGACATCACGCGAGGGGGAGCGCACACCATTGCATCAGCGTTTGTCGCCCCCCTACGAAGGTTTGCCCTCTTCATGCGCCGGGGTGGCGCGAGGCCGGCTCTCCCCGCCTCCTCCGACCTCCCGGCGCTTCAGTCCCGGCTCAGCGCACGGCCGATCCAGGCCTCGAGCTCGGCGGCGTCGATCGGCTTCTCGATCAGGCAGAGAGCGGCGCTGGCCTTCACGCGCTCTCGCGTGCGGGCGTTGGCGAAGGCGCTGATGAAGATGACGGGCGGGCGCAGGCCTTCGCGCTCCAGGCGTTCGACCAGCGCGATGCCGTCCATGGCCGGCATCTGGATGTCGCAGACGAGGCAGCGCGTGCGCGCCGGAACGTCGGAGGCCAGGAAGTCGATGGCCGACTCGAACGCGCGGGCTTCCCATCCGAACGAGCGCACGAGGCTGCTCGTCGCGGCGCGAACGAAGGGATCGTCGTCGACGATGGAAACGAGTTCGATGGCTGCTGACAGGGACAAGGAGGAAGCCCGTTCTCTACCCCGGGGGTTTCCGGTGAAGGCACAGGAACATTCCCGCCCCTGCCCAGGATTGCAGGATACCGGCGCCAGCGCGCGGCGCCATCATCCATAGGTATGCCACCGCCTCAGCAGGCGCTCTCCACCACACCCAGCGCCTCCATCCTGCGCACCAGTTCGGCAACCGAGCGCGCGTTCATCTTGCGCATCGCCTGGCCCCGGTGGATCTTGGCCGTGATCTCGGCAATGCCCATGCGATCGGCGATCTGCTTGTTCATCAGGCCGCCGGCCACGTGCTGCACCACCTCGCACTCGCGCGGCGTGAGCGATTCCCAGCAGGCACGCGCGGCCTGCAGCAGGCGCTCGCTCTCCAGGCGCCGCGCATCGCGATCCAGCGCGGCGATCACCGCGTCGATCATGTCCTGATCGCGGAAGGGCTTCGCCAGGAAATCAACGGCCCCGGCCTTCATCGCCTTCACGGTCATGGCGATGTCGCCGTGCCCGGTCATGAACACGATCGGCATGTGAGGCTCGCCGCGCTCCAGCAGGGCCTGCTGGAAGGAAAGGCCGCTCTGGCCGCGCAGGCGCACGTCCAGCACCAGGCAGGAGGGCTCGCCGGAGCGCGGTGCGGCGAGGAACTCCTCCGTCGTCGCAAAGGCGTGCACCGCCAGGTCGATGGAGCGCAGCAGGCTGCTCAGCGCATCGCGCACGAGCTCGTCGTCATCGACGATGAACACGCAACGAAGGGGTGCCTGGAGTGGATCGGAAGGACGCATGAAACGAAAGGTTGGTGAGGGCATCGGGGTTGCCTGCCCTTTCATCGATGGCCGGGGCCCGGCCGAGGCAGGCTGAAGACGGCGCGCATGCCGGTGGGCTCGCGCTGCCGCAGCTCGAGCGTTCCGCCGTGCGCATCGAGGATCGACTTGCAGATGGCCAGCCCCATGCCCATGCCGTTGGACTTGGTGGTGAAGAGCGGCTTGAGCAGGTGCTCCGCCGCTCCGACAACGACGCCCGGCCCGGCATCCTCCACCACGATGCGCACGTGGTCGTCGTCGTGCACGCAGGCCATCGACAGCGGGCGGGGGCCGGGCGGGAGGGAAGCCATCGACTCGGCCCCGTTCATCAGCAGGTTGACCGCCACCTGCTGCAGCTGCACGCGGTCGCCGTGCACGGCCAGTGGCGTGTCCAGGCCCTTCGTCTCCAGCGTGACGCCCATGGTGTCGAGCGCCCCGGCGACCAGCGTCGCCGCCTCGCGCAGCGCCTCGCCGAGATCGAAGACGCCGAACTGCGGCTCCGCGTTGCGCGCCTTGGCGCGAAGGCCTTGGATGATGGTGCGCGCGCGCAATGCGCTCCTGCTGATGTGCGTGAGCATCTCGCGGGCCTCGCCGATGTCGGGCGGGCTGCGGTCGAGCCAGCGCAGCGCGGCGCTGGCCGAGGTGTCGACCGCGGCGATCGGCTGGCCGACCTCGTGCACGATGGAAGCCACCAGCTCGCCCATCGCCTTCAGGCGGGTCGCGCGCTCGAGTTCGGCGAGCGTGCTGCGCAGCTGCTCTTCGGCCTGCGCGCGCTGCTGGTTCTGGTCGATCAGTTCCTCGTACAGCCGCGCGTTCTCCAGCGCGAAGGCCGCCTGCGAGGCGATCACCTCCAGCACCTCCGCCTTGGCGGGCGTGAACACGTGGGAGGCCAGGTTGTTCTCCAGGTAGAGCACGCCGACGAGCATCGCGTGACGCATCAGCGGCACGCACAGGATCGAGCGCGGACGCCGGCGGCGGATGTAGTCGTCCTGCGCGAGCGACGCGCTCTCGCGCGCATCGTCCACCACGACGTGCTGCTGGGTGCGCGCGACCGCCTGGACGATGGAGACCGGCAACGTCCCTGCATCGAAGGCGACGCCCTCCTGCGTGAGCGTGACGGCACCGTCGAGCACCCGCGCCTGGGCACGCACCTGCCACGCCTCGTGCCGCAACAGCGCCAGCGTGCCGGACTCGGCGCCGGCGTTCTCGAGCGCGGTGCGAAGCAGCGTCTCGACCAGGCGCACCGGCACGATCTCGCCGGCGAGCGCAGTCGAGATGCGCAGGACAGCCTGCGCGTCGAGCCCCTGCATCCGCCGCGTGTTCGGCACCGGGTCCTCGATCTCGAAGAGCCCCGGGTGCGAGGCCTGCAGCTGGCGCACCTTGGCCGTGGCGCCCCAGCGCTGCCACGCGCCGCGTGCGTGGCGCAGGTTGCCGTGCGCGGACAGGTCGTCGCCGCGCCCGGCATGGAAGGCCGCGGCATGCTCGGCCGCCAGTGCCTCGACCTGCGTGAAGCCGTGGCGCCGCGCATGCGACACCGCCCGCGCATAGGCCTCCACCGCCGGGAGCGGATCGCCGTCGATGCGGCACATCTCCGCGCGCACCAGCTGGAAGCGGGCCAGGAAGTTGGCCGGGCAGGCCTGGCTCCAGGCCTGGAGCTGCTTCGCATCCCGCTGCAGCGCGGCCTGCTGCAACGCATCGCGCGTGGGAAGCGCGAGCAAGGCGAGCGCGCCGTAGAACGGCAGGTCCCCGCTCTCGGCGAAGGTGCGGCCCGAGGCCGCGCAGGCTTCTGCCCGGTGGCGTGCCTCGATCGCCTCGGCGAGCCTGCCGCCGAGGAGCGCCGCCTGCAGGCGGTACACCCAGTAGGCGAAGTCGACGAGCGTGGCGGGCTGGTCTTCCCGCGGCGGGCTGGGCTGTTCTTCGCGATCGCCGATGGTCCCGTCCTGCAGCTGCGCCAGCAACACCTTCTGGGCCAGCAGTGCCTCGATCACGAGCTGGAAATTCGCGTCGCGCGCAACCGCCAGCCCGCGCTCGACCGTGTCCCGCACATCGCCGAGATATTCCCCGGCGAAGAGCATGCCCGTGGCCTGGTTGCGCCCGCAGTAGATCGCGAAGGTGTGATCGCCGCTCGCCACGGCCACGTCGTAGGCGCGCCGGATGTAGTCGCGCGCCGCGCGTGCCGGCTGCGTCCACGGGACCACCATGGTGCCGAAGGTCATGTAGACCCGGCCCCGGTACTGGGCGAGCCCGCGCTCGTCGACCAGGTGCAGCGCGAGCGCGCCGAACTCCCGCGCGGCGGCGTAGTTGCCGTAGCGCACGCCGAAGACCTGCGTCATGCAGACATAGCCGTCCGCCGAGGCGTCGGAGTGACCCTGCGCAATGTTGAGGCCGATCATGCGCAGCAGGATCAGGTCGACCAGGTCCTGGTCGGTGTACAGCGCCGGCGGAATCAGGTCCGCGAAGATGTCGGTGATCGCACGCCGCAGCGGGTCGGCCACGACGGGCAGCTGGCGCAGGGCCCCGATGCCGTGCTGGTCGATCCATTCCTGCAGCACCGCGTGCTCCCGGTCGACCGCCGCGGCGTCGGGCCGCCTCGGCATGACGATGCCTGACTTGCGCAGGAAGGCCAGCCCCACGTCCAGTGCCCGGTCGAAGTTGCCGAGCGTGGTGTACAGCGCAGCACGCAGGCGCGCGAGATCGGCCCCGAAGATGCCGTCTCCCGCAACCTCCTCCAGCGCCGACAGGCGGCCCTCCGCGGCCTCCAGCGCCCCGGTCATGAACTCGGCCTCGCCACAGAGCGCGCGCGCGTGCAGGCCGTCTTCGCTGGTGTCGGCTTCGCCCAGGAAGGCGAGCGCGGCGCGGAAGAAGCCGAGCGCCGAATGGTGGGCGGTCGCGGCCTTCGCCTGCCTGCCGGCCTCGAGGTTGAGCCGCGCGAAGTCGCGTCGCTCCTGCGGTGCATCGACGGCCGGACGTGCGAGGCCGGCTTGCGCGGCGAGCGAGAACACCCGCGCGGAGTCGGACGCATGCCGCAGCTGGCGGCGCACGATCTGCAGGTGCATGCGCGGCCGCTCCCCAGGCGGGATCGAGGCGTAGGCGGCTTCGCGGATGCGGTCGTGCCAGAAGCCCCAGTCCTCACCGTCGCGCTGGATGCTGCCTGCCTCGCGCGCACTGTCGAGCGCGGCCTGCAGGCGCCTGGCCGCATCGGCTCCGGGCTGCACGTCCATCGCCAGCGCGAGTTCGTCGCCCGAGGTCCGGTGACCGAGGCATGCCATCACGCGCAGGACCGCCTGTGTCTCCGCGGGCAGCTGTTCGAAGCGGCGCGCCATCAGGTCGCCGACGGTGTCGGCGCCGGGGTGGGACGCGAGCTGTTCGAGGCTCCAGCGCCACGAGGCGGTCTCCGCGTCGTAGGCAAGCAGGCCGTCGTCGGCCAGCAGATGGAGCAGGTGCCGGGCGAAGAGCGGATTCCGCTCGGTCTTCCGGCCAATGAGGTCGGCCAGTTCGCCGACGACGCTCGCGTCCTGTTGCAGCGTGAGCGCGATCATTTCGCGCAAGGCGCCTTCGTCCAGCGGACCGAGTTCGATGCGCGCGGCTTGCGGCACCTCCGCGAGCCGGCCCGCGCGCAGCGGATGAGCCGCATCCACCTCGTTGTCGCGGAAGGTTCCTATGAGCAGCAGCGCGGCATCGTCGTGTTGATACAGCAGGCGCTCGAGCACCTGCAGGGTTTCGACGTCGGCCCATTGCAGGTCGTCGAGCAGCATCACGAGCGGACGCGTGGGCGCGGCGAAGCATGCGATCAGCCGCGCCATGCCCTGCAGCACGCGCTCGCGCTCAAGCGCGGGGGCCGCGTCGGGGGGCGCGGGCACAGGCTGTCCGGACGGCGCGCCGAGGATGACGCCGAGCGCCGGCAGCAGGCCCGCCAGGGTCCGCTCCACCGGCTTCGCGGCGGCGGCGATGCGATTGCGCCAGACCGCGAACTCTTCGTTCGCGCAGCCGATCACGTGCTGCAGCAGCGGATCGAGCGCCTCCACCAGCAGCGCATACGGCTTGCCGCGGCGCCCTTGCTCGCTCTTGGCCGCGGCAAGCAGCGGTGCGCCCGGGTGCTGCATGCGGGCCACCGCCTCGCGCAGGAGCGTCGACTTGCCGATGCCCGACGGGCCCGAGACCCAGGCCGCGCGCGAGCGGGCGCTGTCCGCGACCTCGCGGTAGAGCGAAAGCAATGTCTGCAGCTCGGCGTCGCGTCCGAGCACAGGGCCTGTGCCGCCGGGCTTGCGCAGGGTCGAATGGGCATCGAGCGCGAAACGGGGAATGCGCCCGTGCTGGCGCAGCAGGGTCTCGCAGCGCCGCAGGTCCGCCAGCACGCCGGCAGCGTCCGCGTACCGGTGCTCCGGCGTCTTCTCGAGCAGCTTCATGACCAGCAGCGAGAGTTGCTCCGGAAGCCCCGGCACCAGCTCGGCGGGCGCACGGGCGACGCGGGTCGCATGCGCGTGCACGCGCGCGGCGGCGTCTGCGCCCTCGAAGGGAAGCCTGCCGGTCATCGACTCGTAGAAGATGCAGCCGAGCGCGTAGAGGTCGGCCCGCGCATCCACGCGCAGGTTCATGCGCGCGCCCAGCTCGGGCGCCATGTAGTTGAAGCTGTCCTCGTCCCAGGAGAGCTGGTCGTCGCCCGCGGCCTTGTCCTCGCCGCCGACGGTGGCTGCCTGGCCGAAGCCGGTGAGACAGGCCCGGCCGTCTTCGCAGAGCAGCATGCGATCGGGCGTGAGCGCGCGATGCAGCACGCCGGCCGCGTGCATCGCGCCCACGGCGGCGGTGAGGCGCAGCGCGAACTCGACGAAGACGCCCGCATCGGCACACGGTGCGCCGCTGCGGGGAAGCGGCTCGCCGCCGGGGTCCTTCAGGATCAGCAGGAAGCTCTCTCCATGGGGCACCAGCGCGACCGGCACCGCGGCCCATTCGTCGCGAAGCACGTGGCGCAACGAGTACTCCCGTTGAAGCAGCGCGGCGGTGGTCGGCGTGGTCTGGCCGCGCCCGGCCACGAGCGAGGAGGCCACGCCGTGCGCCCGTGCGCGCTCCAGGCGCGGCGTGCCTGCGCCCAGCTCGCGAAAGTCCCGGTATCGCACCGACGAGGCTCCGTGCCGCGCGACCACGGGAGCATCCGGCAGGACTGCTTCTGCCTCCTCCTGTCCGGCGGATTCCTGATGTTGCATGGGCATGGATGTGAGCCTCTTGCGGCCGGCCGGGCCGCGAAATGCGTGGGCGCGGGACGGAGCCCGCCGTTGTTCTTGTTTCTCCCCGTCTTCGGGCGCACTCGGGCGCATACGGGATGCACTCGGGTACGGATGCCATTGGAACTCCGCCGATCGCGAGATTGGCGCTGCGGTCGTTGGCTGGTGTTAGGCGTTGTTAGGCGCGGGCCTGCGCCGCGGCGGTTTCGGTCGGTCCGCTTGAAAAGTAATGTCACCGCACGCCCCTCGGACACACAGGCATACAGACCGGGCCGGACTTCCTTCGCATCGCCCATAGATTCAGCGCCGTCGACCCAGGTCGATCCCGATCCTGTTCCCCCAAGTTCAACCAAGGAAGAATCGTCATGAAGAAGTTCTCTCGCCGTCTCGCCACGACCCTGATGGCCCATGCGCTCGGCCTGGCCGCGCTGGCGCCCCTGCACTCGTTCGCGCAGCCGGCGGACCCCGCCTCGTCCACCAAGCCCACGATCGTGCTCGTGCATGGCGCCTTCGCCGATTCGTCGAGCTGGGACGGCGTGGTTCAGCGCCTGCAGGCGCGGCACTATTCCGTGATCTCCGCCGCGAACCCGCTGCGCGGACCCTCGTTCGATGCGGCGTACGTCGCCGGCGTCGTCGATTCGGTGAAGGGGCCGGTGGTGCTCGTCGGGCACTCGTATGGCGGCTCGGTGATCTCTGCCGCAGCGAACGGCAAGCCGAACGTGAAGGCGCTGGTCTACGTGGCGGCCTTCGCGCCCGAAGCCGGCGAAACGGCGCTCGGCCTCACGGGCAAGTTCCCCGGCAGCACGCTCGGCCCCACGCTGGCGCCGGCGGTGCCGCTCGCCGATGGCGGCAAGGACCTGTACATCCAGCAGGACAAGTTTCCAGCGCAGTTCGCGGCCGACGTTCCGCTCGCCAAGGCGCGCCTGATGGCCGTGGGGCAGCGGCCCATCGCCGAGGCGGCTCTGAACGAGGCGGCGCAGGCTCCGGCATGGAAATCGGTGCCCTCATGGTTCGTGTATGGCGATCGCGACAAGAACATTCCGCCTGCTGCGCTGGCTTTCATGGCGCAACGCGCCAACGCTCAGAAGACGGTGGTGGTCAAGGGCGCATCGCACGTCGTGATGACCTCCCAGCCCGAGGCGGTCGCCAGGGTGATCGTCGAAGCGGCCGAGCACTGAGCGTCGGCGTCCCGGCTTCAGGGTTCTACTGCGGCAGTTCTCCGGCACCTGAGCCGCGAATCACCGCCCCGGTCGGCGCTCGATGGCGACATCCATGCCGGCAAGCGCGAGACTTGCGGGCCGGTGCTTCGCCGGCATCAACGGATTTCCTGCGGCAGGCTCATCGCCGTCACCGGGCTCTTGGCGGGCGCCTCGGACAGCAGCTGCTGGAGGTCGAACTGGAAGGCTCCTCCCGCGCGCTCGCGTTCCACGGCGAGGTGCAACAGGGCAATGGTTGCGATCAGCACCGCCATGGCGAACAGGAGCCAGAGCTCGCCCCGCAACGGCTGGGGCTGGGACCCGGACTGCGGCTGCTGATGGCCTCGTCGACTGCGACTTCTCATCTCTTTTTCCTCCGATTGATGACGGCAGGAGTCTGCGTGCCCCTGGACTCCGATCGCGTCGGACAAAGCTGGCGCGCCTTGTATTCCGCCTCCGATAAATGGCAGGGCGTGCTGCCGCCCGAGGCCGGCCCGTTGACCCGCGTCAATGCGCAGTCCGTAGCACGAACCTACTATCGGCCGCCATCGGCGCGTCATCGATCGCACGGGCCTGGTGCACCAGACTGGATCAATGTAATAATTTAGTTACAAAATTCACAACCACCCTCCTTCCGAAGAAAGCCCCGCCATGCAACGCCAGCCCCTTCATCCTTCGCTTCGCACCACCGTCCGCGTCGCCGCGGGCGTGCTTCTCGCGGCGAGCGCCTCGGCGCATGCCCTGGTGATCGGCGTCAGCGAAGGCGTGAGCTACGACGTGTCCGACGCGCAGATCACCGCCCGCTTCGAGCCCATCGCCGAGGTGCTCTCCAAGGCGCTCAAGCAGCCGGTGACGGTGAAGGTGCTCAATTCATACAACGGCGCGCGCGATGCGCTCAAGCAGCAGCAGGTCGACCTGGCCTTCGTGCATCCCTCGCACGTGGCGCTCGGCGCCATCAAGAGCGGGCAATACAAGGCCTTCGCCTGGACCACCGGCTACACCGACTACAAGGTGTCGTTCCTGTGCAAGGAGCAGCAGCCGATCTCCGACTGGAAGAGCGTGGCCGGCAAGCAGCTGGTGATGCCCGATGCGGACTCCATCACCTCCGTCATCACGCGCGCCATGCTGCGCGAACAGGGCCTGCAGGGCGCGACGGCCGTGAAGGTGACGAACACCCGCTTCCAGGAGGCAGTGCCCTTCTATGTGCAGAACGGCTTCGCGGCCTACGGCGCCACCGCCGCCTCGAACGTGGTCAAGACCTGGAAGGACGGCGGCGGCAAGATCTGCGCGGAATCGCGCGCGGTGCCGATCAAGCAATGGCTCGCGTCCAGCAAGCTCGACGCAGCCACCGTGAATGCAGCGCGCGACGCGCTGCTGGGCCTGGCGCAGACCGACGCGGGCAAGCGCGCGCTGGCGGCATCGAGCTACGTGGGCTTCGTCAAGCCCTCGGCCGACGTCGAAGCCTCGCTGATGAACTGGCTCGGGATCTGACCGAGGGCAAGACCGCACGCGCACGCCCGGGTACCGGCCCGGGCAGAATCCAGCGCTTGCAGTTTGCCTCTCTCAAGGACCCTTTCATGACCGATCTCTCGAGCTTCCCCATCACGAAGAAGTGGCCCGCGCAGCACCCCGACCGGCTGCAGCTGTACTCGCTGCCCACGCCCAACGGCGTGAAGGTGTCGATCATGCTGGAGGAAACCGGCCTGCCCTACGAGCCGCACCTGGTGAGCTTCGAGACCAACGACCAGATGTCGCCGGAGTTCCTGTCGCTCAACCCGAACAACAAGATCCCGGCCATCCTCGACCCTAACGGGCCCGGCGGCAAGCCGCTGGCACTGTTCGAGTCGGGCGCGATCCTCGTGTACCTGGCCGAGAAGACCGGCAAGCTCATTCCGCAGGACGCCGCCGGCCGCTACGAGACCCTGCAGTGGGTGATGTTCCAGATGGGCGGCATCGGCCCGATGTTCGGCCAGCTCGGCTTCTTCAACAAGTTCGCGGGCAAGGACTACGAAGACAAGCGCCCGCGCGACCGCTACGTGAACGAGTCGAAGCGCCTGCTGGGCGTGCTCGACAAGCGGCTCGCCGACCGCGCATGGATCATGGGCGACAGCTACACCATCGCCGACATCGCCACCTTTCCCTGGGTGCGCAACCTGATCGGCTTCTACGAGGCAGCCGACCTGGTCGGCTTCAAGGACTTCCCGAACGTGGCGCGCACGCTCGAGGCCTTCGTGGCGCGCCCCGCCGTCGTGGCGGGGCTGGGCATTCCGAAGCGCGGCTGAGCGGCCTCAGTTGCTGCTGGACAGGTCCATCAGCATGCGCGAGAGCAGGTAGAGCCGCGGCACCACGCTCTCGACCTCCGCGTATTCCTCCGGCGTGTGGATGCCGCCGCCCACGATGCCGAAGCCGTCGAGCACCGGCACGCCGACGCCCGCCACCAGGCTCGCGTCGGCCGCGCCGCCGCTGCTCTCGATGGTGAGCTTCTTGCCGATCTCCGCGTAGATGCCTTCGGCCATGGCCACCAGCTTGTCGGACGCGGGCGAGCGCGGCATCGGCGGCAGGCCGCGGATCAGGCGCACGCGCACCTCGGTCTCGGGAATGAGCTTGTTCTGCGAGATGCGGACCAGGTCCTTCTCCACGCGGTCGAGTTCCTCGGGCGTGGCGGCGCGCACGTCGCCCTTGGCGCTGGCCGTCGCGGGGATCACGTTGGTCGGGCCGTTGGCCGTGAGCACCGTGAAGTTGACGGTGGTCTTCTTCGCCGCATCGGCCGTCTTCGACAGCTGCAGCACCTGGTGCGCCACTTCCATCGCAGCGTTGCGGCCTGCCTCGGGCGCCACGCCCGCGTGGGCAGCGAGCCCCTTCACCTCGATGAGCGCGGTGGCCGAGCCCTTGCGCTCGACCACGAGGCCGTCGGCCGGACGGCCCGGCTCCAGGTTCAAGGCCACGTCATGCTGCCTGGCCACGCGCTCGATGAGCGCGCTGGTGCCCACGGAGCCGGTCTCTTCGTTGGTGTCGAGCAGGAAGGTGATCTGCCCATAGTCCTTGAAGCCGACCTGCTGCAGGATCTTCAGCGCGTAAAGGCCGGCCACCACGCCGCCCTTGTCGTCCATCACGCCGGGGCCGTAGGCGCGGCCGTCCTTGATGTAGAAGGGCTTGGCGGCGGCCGTGCCTTCCTTGAAGACGGTGTCCATGTGCGCAAGGATCAGGATCTTCTTCTTGCCCTGGCCCGTCAGCGTGGCGACCACGTTGGTGCCGGGATGCGGCTCCGCCGGAAAGGTCTCGATGCGCGCGCCGAGCTTGCGCAGTTCTTCCACCGCCATCTCGCGGACCTTGGCCAGGCCTGCCGTATCGGTCGAGCCCGAATCGATGTTGACCATCGTCTCCAGCATCTTGAGCGCGCCGTCCTTGCTCTGCGTGGCCGCGTCGAGCACGCCCTGATGCGGCTTCTGGGCCATGGCGTTGCCGGCAAGCAGCGCGCATGCGAGCGCAGTGCACTGGGCAACCGCGAGCATGCGGCGGCGGGCGGGTGCCGGGGATTTCGTGGCCGGGGAAGCGAAGGAGAGATGGCGCGAGAGAGTCGTCATGTTGTCCGTTCTGTTCTTTCTTTGTTTGTCGGGAGATAACCTGGGCCGAAGACGGCGCGGCAGGCTATCACCCGCTTCGAGAACGGGTCAAGCTCAGGGGTGGCGAGCGGGAAAGTCTTGTTCACTCAGCTCGATCGGCTGGCCGTGCGGCGTGCGGCTGGCCGCGTGCTCCCAGGCATGACGGTAGCGGGCCAGCTCGCCATCCGAACTGGCGCCCTTGCTGGCGACAAGCTTCTCGAGCGCGCGAAGCCAGTGGCGGTAATAGGTCTGGCCGGTGTCGGGGTCGCCCCCGGCCTGAGCCTCGGCAATCTGCGCGGCCAGGGCCTCGGCCCATTCGGGCCACGTGAAGAGGCCGCGCTCATGCAGCGCCAGCGTCATCGCGAAAGCCTGGGCCTCCCATGGCGCGCTGAACACCGGCCCGTCCGCATCGCGAGGCATGCCGGGCGAAAGAGGCATGCCGCTCATGCCACCGCCTCCAGATAGCTTTCCCACGCGTCGACCGACACCGAAAGATTCTGGCGCGGCGCATCTTCGCCCCACAGCTCGGCTTCGTCGAACTCCACCGTGTAGAGCCACTGCGGCTGCTCGCCGAGCCCTTGCGCGTTGGTATCGGCGAACACATGCGCGCCATGCACGCGGACGATGGTGCCGCGCTTGCCCTGTACATAGCCCGGCAGGCGCGTGTGGTGGTCGACCTTGCCGAGATGCATGCGCACCGGCTGGCCCTGCGCGAAGCGCGCCGGGCCTACCGCCGGCCGCTCGGCGGGCGAGCCCTTGGCAAGGACGGCAGGCACATTGGCCGCCTGCAGCACGCGGGCCACGGGCGCGGCCGGGTGGCGCATCTCCCCGCTCTCGATCTCGTCCGGAAAGACCTGCCCGCGCTGCAGCATCAGCTGCTCCAGCGCGCGAAGCCAGATCTGGTAATAGCTCAGATCGCTGTAGTCGGGCAGCGTCTCGCGCACGGAGCGGCTCGCGTCGATGTTCCACGAGCCCGTCGCGCCCATGGCCAGCACCAGCGCCAGCGCGCGCGGTTCCCAGCCGGCGTGGAAGAGTTCGCCCTCGGCTTCGGGCACCACCTTGCCGAAGCCCGGCTGGCCGCCGAGGTCGGCCTTCGTCGCGTAGCTCATGCGGCGCCCTCCGCTTCCGTGGATGCGCCGGCCAGCCGGGTGCCGATCATCGAGTCGCGCGAGACCAGATCGGCAAGCTCTTCTTCACCCAGGCCTTCGGTGCCGGCGGGTCGTTGCGGAATGACGAGATAGCGCACCTCGGCGGTCGAGTCCCACACGCGGATGCGCGTGGTCTCGGGCAGCGTGGTGCCGAAGTCGGCGAGCACGCCGCGCGGGTCCCTCACCGCGCGCGAGCGGTACGGCGCACTCTTGTACCAGGTGGGCGGCAGGCCCAGCACCGGCCACGGGTAGCAGCTGCACAGGGTGCAGACCACCATGTGGTGGGTGTCGTCGGTGTTCTCCACCGCCACCATGTGCTCGCCCTGGCGGCCCGTGTAGCCCAGCGACGCGATCGCCGCCGTGGCGTCGGCCAGCAGCCACTGCCGGAAGGCCGGATCGACCCAGGCCCGCGCCACCACCCTCGCGCCGTTGCGCGGGCCGATGCGGGTCTGGTAGGTGTCGATCAGCACATCGAGCGCGGCCGGGTCGATGTAGCCCTTCTGCGCGAGCACGCTCTCGAGGGCGCGCACGCGAAGGTCCATCTCGCCGAGCTCGCTGTGTTCGTGGCCGTGGCCGTGGTCGTGGTCGTGATGCTGGTGATCGTCGTGGGGGTGGTTCGGGCTCATCCGGGCGATGCTACGCCCGGGCACTTAAAATTCGAAGCCTCCCGCCAGATCCCCCCGGAAGCCTCTCCTCCATGATCTCCACGCCCGCCCGCCCCGTCCGCTCCCAGTACGAAGATTTCATGCGCCACGTCGACACCCATGGCGTCTTCAAGAGCGACCGCACGGGCACGGGCACCAAGAGCGTGTTCGGCCACCAGATGCGCTTCGACCTGAACGAGGGCTTCCCGCTGGTCACCACCAAGAAGGTGCACCTGAAGTCCATCATCCAGGAACTGCTGTGGTTCCTCACCGGATCGAGCAACAACAACTGGCTCAAGGAGCGCGGCGTCACCATCTGGGACGAATGGGCGCGCGAGGACGGCGACCTCGGCCCAGTGTACGGCGTGCAGTGGCGCAGCTGGCCCACGCCTGACGGCGGCCACATCGACCAGATCGCCGAAGTCATCAAGACGCTGAAGACCAACCCCGACTCGCGCCGCATCATCGTGAGCGCCTGGAACGTGGCCGAGCTCTCGAAGATGGCGCTCATGCCCTGCCATACCTTCTTCCAGTTCTACGTGGCGCCGCCGCAGGCCGAGGGTGAACGCGGCAAGCTCAGCTGCCAGCTCTACCAGCGCAGCGCCGACATCTTCCTGGGCGTGCCCTTCAACATCGCGAGCTACGCGCTGCTCACGCACATGATCGCGCAGCAGTGCGACCTCGACGTGGGCGACTTCGTCTGGACCGGCGGCGACTGCCACATCTACAGCAACCACGCCGAGCAGGTGGCGCTGCAGTTGAGCCGCACGCCCTACCCGTACCCCACGCTGAACATCAAGCGCAAGCCGGCCTCGATCTTCGACTACCAGTACGAGGACTTCGAGGTGCTCGACTACCGGCACCACGACGCGATCAAGGCGCCCGTGGCCGTATGAGCAAGCCCCGCATCAACATCATCTTCGCCCGCGCCGCCAACGGCGTGATCGGCGTGAACAACACCATTCCCTGGCACATCCCGGAGGACATGGCGCACTTCAAGCAGCAGACCGCGGGCGCGCCGGTGATCATGGGCCGCAAGACCTGGGACTCGCTGCCGCCGCGCTTCCGCCCGCTGCCGGGCCGGCGCAACATCGTGGTCACGCGGCAGGCCGGCTGGCAGGCCGAGGGTGCGCAGCGCGCGGGCAGCCTGCAGGAGGCGCTGTCGCTGTGCGAATCACCGCAGGTCGATGCCGTCTGGGTCATCGGCGGCGCTCAGATCTATGCCGAGGCCGAGCCGCTCGCACAACGCGCGGTGGTGACCGAGGTCGCGCGCGACTACGAAGGCGATGCCTACGCACCGGAACTCGATGCCGCCTCGTGGCGCGAGACACAGCGCGAATCGCATGTGTCCGCCAAGGAAGGCCTGGGCTTCAGCTTCGTGACCTACGAGCGCATCGCCCCCGCCCCCCGCGGCGAAATGAGGCCATGAACAAAGGCGTCGCACACCGGCCGCTTCCGTCCGGCTTGCGGCGCCGGTCTGTGATCGCCGGCGCGGCGCTGTTCGCGGGCCTTGCTCCGATGCGGCTTCTGCACGCCGCGGAGCCCCTGGAGCCCGACGAGGAAGCGCTCTTCATGACGGGCACGGCACGCCCCACCGCCGACGGCCGGCTCGAAGTCGACATCCATGCATGGATCTTCGAGCGCGAGAACCGCTGGGGCCTCAACGCGGCCTTCGCGCGCTACCTGGGCCTCAGCCTGAAGAAGCTCTCGCCCGCCGCGCGCCTGCGCTTCAACCAGCGCACCGCGCTCTTCCACGCGGAGTCGGAAGAAGGCAAGGTGATCGACATCGACTTCGACGGCAGCTCCACGCGCGTGACGATGCCACCGTCAGGCAAGGACGGCCGCTGCAACCTGCGCATCGTGATCGACATGCCGCGCGCGCCGCTGCTGCCGACTTCGCCTTCGCCGCAGGAGTGGGTGCAGTTCCATGGCGTGACCGGTCCGGGCGAACTGCTGCACCGCTTCAGGGGCCAGGCGCTCGTCGTGCCCGAGCAGGGCATCTCCGTCATCTCGGACATCGACGACACCATCAAGCGCACGCAGGTGCGCGAGCGGCGCGAGATGCTGCTCAACACCTTCGCGCGCCGCTTCGAGGCGGCACCGCGCATGGCGGCCTGGTATCGCGCACTGGCGAAGGTGCCCGGCACGCGCTTCCACTATCTTTCGGCGAGCCCCGTGCAGCTCTATCCGGCGCTCTCGGACTTCATCCGCAACGCCGACTTTCCGCAGGGCAGCATGCACCTGCGCGAGAGCACGACGTGGCGCACGCTGATTCCCGGCGACGACGATTCGCGCGGACACAAGCTCGGCGTGATCGAGCGCCTGCTCGCCGAATTTCCGCAGCGCCGCTTCGTGCTGGTGGGCGATTCGGGCGAAGCCGACCCCGAGATCTACGCGCAAACGTTTCGCTCGCATCCGCGGCGCATCGACAGCATCGTGATACGCGATGTGACGGGCGAAGGCCGCACCTCCGATCGCTATCGCACGACCTTCGAAGGCATCGATCCGGTGCGCTGGCACATCGTGATGCCCGACACCGCCGCGTGGCCCGTGCAGGCCATCAACTAGCCTCCCTGCAGGTCAGCCAGCAGGCAGGTCGCCTCAAACAAACTGGCACCTTCATCGCCTTCGCGGTACGAAAAGAACACTTCGGTACACGCACGCAAAGGCACGCACAGCGCAGGGTTTAGACAACGCTAATTGTTTGTGCGCACAATGTCCGGAACGCCCTCAACCAAAAGGAGACGGCTCATGTCCATGGAATTTCTTCGGGTCATCGCCGAGCAGAAATTGCCATATGTCATCCACACGCCGGCCGACATCGACAGGCTGCGCGTGCTGCGTGCGGCAGAGTTGGTGACAGCATTCATCCCGCCTTCGGACCGTGCGCCCGATGCGCGCGCGATCCGGCAGCTCGCCCAGGTCGAATCGATCACGGCCAAGGGCATGCTCGCACTCAACAAGGCCACCTCGGCATTCATCGAACTCTAGGAAGACGCCCCGGCGTTTTCCTTCGCGCGGGCATCGCTCCACTGCCGCGGCAACGGCCCCGGCCCCTCCACATCGGCTGTTACAAGTAGCCCTCTTTTCCGCGTGCATCGGCCGGCACGCGGACGTCCTGCACTCCTCCCCCGCTCCTCATCCGCTTGACCGGACGCGCACCTTCGTGCGCCTTTCCGGTAGCACGCCGGCCATTTGAGTGTCAATTACGTGACAAAGCACCCAATTACAAGATTTTTCCCAGATCCGAAGCTTGCTTTTTCCCCGGGTTCTACCCGCTTCACGGGGTACCTACCCAATTCTGGGGATTGTTAGCAGATATCTCGATTTGTATCTTTCGTTCGTCTCAATGCATGCCGGGACTGCAACGGCAACGGGCCGCGCGGGCGCCTTCACAGGGCGCAGCAGCGTCGAAAACTCCAACGTGTGTTCTTGTCAATTCAACCTTTTCTGAGAGCGAACAATGTCGAACAGCTTGCAAAAATGGGTGGGACGCAATCGTCCTCCGCGCGTCCAGATCACCTACGACGTCGAGATCGGTGACGCAGTCGAAAAGAAGGAGCTGCCGCTCGTGGTGGGCCTGCTGGCCGACCTGTCGGGCCAGCCCGAGCAGCCGCTGCCCAAGCTCAAGGAGCGCCGCTTCGTCGAGATCGACCGCGACAACTTCGACGGCGTTCTCGGCAACGTCTCCCCGCGCCTGGACCTCTCGGTGCCCGACACCATGAAGGGCGACGGCAACCTGAAGATCGAACTGAACTTCAAGGAGTTCGCCGACTTCCATCCCGAAGCCATCGTGAGCCAGGTGCCCCGCCTGGCCAAGCTGCTCGAAGCGCGCCAGCAGCTGCGCGACCTGCTGGCCAAGCTCGACGGCAACGACGAACTCGACGGCCTGCTCGAGCGCGTGGTGCAGAACAGCGAAGACCTCAAGACGGTCCAGAGCCAGGCCAAGGCCGAAGCCGACACCGCACCGGCCTCGACTTCCGCTGCAGCTTCTTCGGAAGCCGCTCCCCAGACGTCCCCCGAAGCCGAAGCACCGGCAGCGTGATCAACCACGCCGGCCGCTGCCCCCTCGCGGCGCGACCGGCAATTCATGAATGGTGATAGAGATGGCCAACAAATCCAAAGCCGCCGAAGCCGGCAGTGCAGCAGCAACCACCGTCACGACCAGTGACATGAGCCTGCTCGACAAGATCGTCTACGAAGGCAACATGACGACCGAGCCCTCGCAGGGCGCCTACGCGAAGAAGCTGATCGGCCAGCTTGCTTCGCAGATCCTCGACGAAGGCATGAAGACCAGCCCCGACAAGGGCGTGGTCACGCTGATCAACGAGCGCGTCGCCGAAATCGACCGCCTGCTGACCGACCAGCTCAACGCGATCCTGCACGCCCCCGAGTTCCAGGCCCTCGAAGCCTCGTGGCGCGGCCTGCACGACCTGGTGTTCGGCACCGAGACCGGCAGCAACCTCAAGCTGCGCCTGCTCAACGTGAGCAAGAAGGACCTGCTGAAGGACCTGGAGACCGCCGTCGACCACGACACCAGCGTGCTCTTCAAGAAGATCTACGAAGAGGAATACGGCACCTACGGCGGCCACCCCTACTCGCTGCTGATCGGCGACTACTACTTCGGCCGCCACCCACAGGACATCGCCCTGCTGGAGCGCATCTCCCGCGTGGCCGCCGCCGCGCACGCGCCCTTCATCGCCGCCGCCGCGCCGGCCCTGTTCGACTTCAAGTCGTTCACCGAGCTGGGCATTCCGCGCGACCTGTCGAAGACCTTCGAGAGCGCCGAGCTCGCCTCGTGGCGCGGCTTCCGCGAATCGGAAGACTCGCGCTACGTGTCGCTGGTGCTGCCCAGCTACGCGGCTCGCCTGCCCTACGGCGCCAAGACCATTCCCGTGGAGAACTTCAACTACGAGGAAGACGTGGACGGCACCGACCACGGCAAGTACCTGTGGGCCAACGCGGCCTACCAGCTGGGCCTTCGCATCACGCAGGCGCACTCGCTGTACGGCTGGACCACCGCCATCCGCGGCGTGGAAGGCGGCGGCAAGGTCGACGGCATGGTGGCCCACGCCTACAAGACGGACGAAGGCGACATCGCCCTGAAGCCGCCGACGGAAGTGACCATCACCGACCGCCGCGAGAAGGAACTGAGCGACCTGGGCTTCATCGCCATCGTCAACTCCAAGGGCTCGAACACCGCCACCTTCTTCGGCGGCCAGACCGTGAACAAGCCCAAGGTTTACGACAAGGACGCGGCCAACGCCAACGCGGCCGTCTCGGCCCGCCTGCCCTACATCCTGGCCGCATCGCGCTTCGCCCACTACCTGAAGGTGATCGTGCGCGACAAGATCGGCAGCTTCCAGACGCAGGCCGACATGCAGAAGCACCTGAACAACTGGGTCGCCAACTACGTGCTGGTGAGCCCGTCGGCGCCGCAGGCCATGAAGGCCAAGTACCCGCTGAGCCAGGCCCGCGTCGACGTGACCGAAGTGCCGGGCAAGCCGGGCTCGTACCGCGCCATCGCCTTCCTGAAGCCGCACTTCCAGCTGGAAGAACTCTCGGCCTCGATCCGCCTCGTGGCCGACCTGCCGGCAGCCGCCGCCTGATCGCACCGCATCCCGTCAATCAACGTCGACAACCAACCGACCGACAGAAAGAAATCCAGAAATGCCTATCTACCTCAAGATGCCGGGCGTCACCGGCCAGACCCAGATCGAAGGCCACAAGGACGAAATGGAAGTGCAGAGCTTCCAGTTCGGCGCCGGCCTCGCCGTGACCTCGGGCACCTCCAACCAGGAACGCACCGCGGGCAAGCCCAGCTTCTCCGAAATCACCGTGACGCGTACCAGCGACTCGGCCACGCCCCAGCTGATGCAGAAGCTCGCCGGCGGCGAGGTGTTCGCGGGCGACACCGTCATCACCTTCCCGCGCGAGGACAAGAGCGGCCTGCTGCCCCTGATGGTGGTGACGCTGACCGACGTGATCCTCAGCGGCTTCTCGGTCTCCAGCGGCGGCGACCTGCCCCAGGAAAGCATCTCCCTGAACTACGCGGCCATCAAGGTCGACTACACGAAGCAGAAGGAAGAAGGCGGCCAGGAAGGCATCGCTCCGTTCGGCTGGGATCTCTCGAAGAACGTCGCGGTGGCCTGATGAGGCGCCGCTGACCTCGGGCGCCGACCACCGTGTCCGAACTCGTCAAAGGGGGCGTCGCCCCCCTGTTCGACCGGTTGGCGTCGGCGCAGTCCGAGCACGTGCGCGGTGCCGCGCATCTCGAGACGATGGAGTCCGTGCAGGACTCCATCGGCCGCGAGCTGCGCCGGCTCTTCAACACGCGCTCGCCGCTTTCGGCGGATGACTACGCACAAGGCAGCGGCACCGTCCTGGAGTACGGCATTCCCGATTTTTCCGTGTTCAGCTCGCAGAACGCGGCCGACCTGCAGAGGTTGGCCGCGCTTCTGCGCACGGCCGTTTCGCGCTACGAGCCGCGCCTGTCGGAAGTGAGCGTGCAGGTCAGCCCCGCGCCCAACCGGCACGAAGTGGCGCTGGTGCGCATCGGCGCGCAGGCGCGGGCCGGGCTCGCGCTGCGCCGCGTGGACTTCGAGATGCTGCTCGGCGCGCCGGACAGCCTGATGAAAGTCGCCTGACGTGTCCGACATCCAGCACAGCGACCTGCTGCAGTACTACAAGCGCGAACTGTCCTACCTCAGGGGACAGGGGGCGGACTTCGCCCAGCGCTATCCCAAGGTCGCCTCGCGTCTCTCGCTGCACGGCGGCGAATCGCTCGACCCGCATACCGAACGGCTGATCGAGTCGGTCGCCTTTCTCTCGGCGCGCGTGCATCGCGACCTCGACCAGGAATTTCCGGACGTCGCCTACGCCCTGCTCGACAACCTCTGCCCCTCGCTCGTGCAGCCGCTGCCGTCGATGTCGGTGGCGCAGTTCGGGCTCGATCCGGCGCAGGGCAAGGTCACGGCGGGCTTCAGGGTGCCGCGCCACACGATGCTGCATGCGCGCACTACTTCTCCGTCGTCGCAGTCGCAATCCCAGTCGCAGGACTGCCGCTTCCGCACCGCCTGGGACACCGTGCTGTGGCCGCTGCGCATCTCGCATGCCGCCATCGACACCGACGCGGTGCTGCGGCTGGTGCTCGAGTGCGACTCCGAGGCCGACTTCTCCGAGCTGGAGATCGACAGCCTGCGCATCCACCTGCAGGGCGACTGGATGACCACGATGCCGCTGTACGACGCGCTGGTGTCGGGCGTGAAGTCGGTGGCCGTCATTCCCGAAGGCGGCATGGCGCAGATGCTGCCGGCCGACGCATGGCGCGAGGTCGGCTTCGCCGAAGGCGAGGAAGTGCTGCCGCAGCCCGCCAACGCGCAGCCCGCCTACGGCCTGCTGCAGGAGTACTTCGCGTTCCCGCGCAAGTTCCACTTCTTCGACCTGCACCACCTGCGCTCGCGCCTGGGCAGCGGGCGCCGCTGCGAACTCGCGTTCCAGCTCGACCGGTCGACGCGCGCGCTGCGCTACATCGACGCCGACAACTTCCAGCTCGGCTGCACGCCCATCGTCAACCTGTTCCCGCGCGTGAGCGAGCCGCTGGCGATGGACCAGCGCCACTACGAGTACATGCTGGTGCCCGACCGCCAGCGCGACGCGACCACCGAGGTGCATTCCATCGTCTCCGTGGTGGCCTCCGACCCGGACGCCGACAAGCCCGTGAACGTGCCGGGCTTCGCCGCGCTGGGCCACGTCGATGGCGCGCCGGGAGTGAAGGACCGCGCGGTCTTCTGGTCGGCGCGGCGCGAGCCCTGCCTGCGCCAGAACATTCCCGGCACCGACGTCTTCCTGTCCTTCGTCGACCAGGGCAAGTCGCACGTCCGTCCCGCGCAGCCTGTGGTCTACGCGCACCTGCTGTGCACCAACCGCCGCCTGGCCGAACAGGTGCCCGTGGGCGCGCGCCTGCTGGCCGAGGGCCCGCCGCAGCCCACGCACGTGCGCTGCCTGTACGAGCCCACCGCGCAGCGCGATCCGCCGCTGGGCAGCGAGACGCTGTGGCGGCTGGTGTCGCTGCTCACGCTCAACCACCAGTCGCTGGTCGATGGTTCCACCGGCCGCGAGCAGCTGCGCGAGATGCTGCTGCTGTTCGCCTCCGACAGCCGCCGCGACCACGCGCAGATCCGCGGCATCGCGGGCCTCTCGGCGCGTGGCGTCACCGCGCATGTGGGCACCGAGGCATGGCGCGGCTACTGCCGCGGCACGCAGGTCACGCTCGAATTCGAGGACGACGCCTTCGTCGGCGGCTCGCCGCTCATGATGTCGGCGGTGCTCGCGCGCTTCTTCGCGATGTACACCTCGGTCAACTCCTTCGTGCGCCTCGCGGTGCGCAGCGGCGACGAGATCCGCAAGCAATGGGCGCCGATGACGGGCCGTCAGGTGGTGCTGTGATCGTCGAAGAACTCGCCGCCCGCCCGCAGGACTTCAACCTGTTCCAGGCCATCAGCCTGCTCGAGCGCGCCGCGCCCGAGGCAGTGCCGGTCGGCCGCTCGCAGGGCCCGCGCGAACGCGAAGCCGTGCGGCTGCACGCCTTCGTCTCGCTCGCCTTCGAAGCCAGCGACGTGCGCGAAGTCGGCACCGGGGCGCCCACCGGCGAGCCCTATTCCCTCACGACGCCCACGCTCTCGCTGGCCGGCAGCGGCGGCCCGCTGCCGATGCCCTTCACCGAGATGCTGCTGGAGCGCCGCCAGCAGCGCGACCACGCCACGGCGGACTTCCTCGACATCTTCAACCACCGCTTCCTGGCCTTCCTGTACCGCAGCCGCCGCAAGCACCACGTCGCGCTCAACCCGCAGTCGCCCGCGCGCTCCACGCTGGCCACCACGCTCGACGCCGCCAGCGCGCTCGGCCTGCGCGCCGGCGTGCGCGCGCCCGACGGCTCCGCGCTGTGGCTGCGCCATGCCGGCCTGCTCGGTGGCGCGCCGCGCGGCATGACAGCGCTGCTGGCACTGCTGCGCGATCGCCTCGGCGTGCAGGTGGACGGCACGCAGTTCCGCGGCCGCTGGCTGGCGCTGGAGCCCGACGCCTCGGCGCGGCTGGACATGCGCAAGCCGCTGGGCGGCGGTGCCGTGCTGGGCAAGCGCGTGTGGGACCAGGGCGCCGGCATCCGCCTCGTCTTCAGCGACCTGAGCCAGCAGCGGCTTCGCGACCTGCTGCCCAAGGGGGCCGACCACGCCCTCGCCAAGTGGCTGGTGCGCCGCTTCCTCCCGCAGGACCTGAAGGTCGAGATGGAACTGCGGCTGGCGCCCGCCGAGGCGCGCAGCAGCGTGCTCGGCGCGGCCAACCCGATGCGCCTGGGCTGGACCTCGTGGGTCGCCGGCCCGACCTTCCGCGGCGCGCTGCCGCCCGTTCAACACACCCTGACCAGCGACGGCGGCGACGCGCCCCGCGGCTGATCCGAACACGCTCTCCTATGGACATCGACATCCGCACCCTGCTCGGCCGGCTCAATCCGGAGTGCAAGCGCGCCATGGAACAGGCCGCCGAGCTGTGCGTGCAGCAGACGCACTACAACGTCGACATCGAGCACCTGCTGATGAAGCTGGTGGACAACGAGGCGCCCGACCTGCGGCTGGTGTTCGGCCGCTTCGGCATCCGGCCCGACACGGTACAGGCGCAGCTGCAGAAGTCGCTCGACACCTTCAAGCGCGGCAACGGCCGCACGCCGAGCCTGGCGCCCGACTTCGCGCCGCTCTTCCAGGAAGCCTGGCTCATGAGCTCGATGCTGCTGGGCCAGCAGCACGTGCGCTCGGGCACGCTGATGCTGGCGCTGCTCGAAGTCGACCGCCTGCGCGGCCGGCTGGTCGACGCCGCGCCCGCGCTGCTGCAGATTCCGCGCGGCTCGCTGCGCGACGAGCTGGCCGGCCTGCTGCAGTCCTCGCCGGAAGACGCGGCGGGCGCGGCACTGGCCGCGGCGCCGATCGCACCGGCGCCTTCAGTCCCCGCGGCGAGCCAGCCTGCCGCGCCGCAACCGGCTCCTGAAACAGGTGCGATGCAGATGCCCACCGCGCGCCGCAGCAGCTCGGCCACGCCATCGCTCGACCAGTACACGGTCGACATGACGCAGCTCGCGCGCGACGGCGCCATCGACCCCATCCGCGGCCGCGACGGCGAGATCCGCCAGATCATCGACGTGCTGCTGCGCCGCCGCCAGAACAACCCCATCCTCACCGGCGAGGCCGGCGTGGGCAAGACAGCCGTGGTCGAAGGCTTCGCGCAGCGCGTGGTGCAGGGCGACGTGCCGCCCGCGCTGCGCCAGGTGTCTGTGCGTTCGCTCGACCTCGCGCTGCTGCAGGCCGGTGCAGGCGTGAAGGGCGAGTTCGAGAACCGGCTCAAGTCGGTCATCGCCGAGGTCAAGGCCTCGCCCACGCCGGTGATCCTGTTCATCGACGAGGCGCACCAGCTCATCGGAGCGGGCGGCGCCGAGGGCCAGGGCGACGCGGCCAACCTGCTCAAGCCGGCACTGGCGCGCGGCGAGCTGCGCACCATCGCCGCCACCACCTGGGCCGAGTACAAGAAATACGTGGAGCGCGACCCGGCGCTGGCGCGGCGCTTCCAGGTCGTGAAGGTCGAGGAGCCGAGCGAGGACGTCGCCATCGACATGCTGCGCGGCATGGTCGAGACGCTGGAGAAGCACCACGGCGTGGAGATCGTCGACGACGCGGTGCGCGAGGCCGTGAAGCTCTCGCACCGCTACATCACCGGCCGCCAGCTGCCCGACAAGGCCATCAGCGTGCTCGACACAGCCTGCGCGCGCGTGGCCATCGGGCAGAACGGGCTGCCGGCCGAACTCGAATCGGCCGCGCGCGACATCGCCACGGGCGAGAGCGAACTGCGCGTGCTGCGCCACGAAGCGGCCACGGGCGGCGACCACCAGGAAGCCATCGTGGCCCTTTCCGCGCGGCTCGACACGCTGCGCCAGAAGCACAAGCGCCTGTCCGACAAGGTCGACGAGGAAAAGCACGCGGTGATGGAGATCGTCGCTCTGCGCCGGAAGATCGCCGACAGCCTGCGAAGCGACGCACCGCCGGCCGACGAGGAGAACGAGCCCGCCCTGCTCACCGCCGCGCTGCGCCGGCTGGAGAAAGGCCTGGAGGCGCTGCAGAACGACGAGCCCATGGTGCCGGTGTGCGTCGATGGCGTGATGGTGGCCGAAGTCATCTCCGGCTGGACCGGCATCCCGGTCGGCAAGATGATGACCGACGAGCTTCACACGGTGCTCAACCTGAAGGAGAAGCTCGCCGAGCGCGTGGTCGGCCAGGACGACGCACTCGACGCCATCGCGCGGCGCGTGCGCACCTTCCGTGCCGATCTCGATGACCCCGGCAAGCCGGTGGGCGTGTTCATGCTGGTGGGCCCGAGCGGCGTGGGCAAGACCGAGACCGCCTTCGCGCTGGCCGACCTGCTGTACGGCGGCGAGCGCAACGTCATCACGGTGAACATGTCGGAGTTCCAGGAGGCCCACACCGTCTCCAGCCTCAAGGGCGCGCCGCCCGGCTATGTGGGCTACGGACGCGGCGGCGTGCTGACAGAAGCCGTGCGCCGCCGCCCCTACAGCGTGGTGCTGCTCGACGAGATGGAGAAGGCGCACCCCGACGTGCTGGAGCTCTTCTTCCAGGTGTTCGACAAGGGCATCATGGAAGACGGCGAAGGCGTGCAGATCGATTTCAAGAACACGCTGATCCTGCTGACCTCCAACGCCGCGCAGGACGTGATCACGCAGGCCTCGCAGGGCGGGCGCCGGCCCGACCCCGAGGAACTGGTGGACCGCCTGCGCCCCGAGCTGCTCAAGCAGTTCAGCCCCGCCTTCCTCGGCCGGCTGGCGCTGGTGCCCTACCACCACCTCGGCGACGAACAGATCCGTTCCATCGTCAACCTCAAGCTCGGCAAGCTGGCGCGGCGCTTCGCGCTGAACCACCACACCGAGTTCACCTGGGACACGCAGGTGGAAGACGCCATCACCGCGCGCTGCACCGAGGTGGACAGCGGCGCCCGCAACATCGACCACATCCTGGCCCACGCGGTGCTGCCCGAGCTCTCGCGCCAGGTGCTGGAGCGCATCTCGATGGCCGCCGCCTTCACCGCGGTGCATATGGGCGTGAGCGCCGACGGTGCCTTCTCCTTCGGCTTCGAGCCGGCCACGCTGAGCTGACGAAGCGATGAACATGCGCGAAGGCTTCACCCAGCACGCCGCCTTTCTGACGGTGAAGACCGCGTTCGGCCCCGACACGCTGCTGCTGGAATCCTTCCAGGCCGCCGAGGGCCTGTCGCAGCTCTTCGCCTGCTCGCTGACCATGCGCTCCTCCGACGACGCGCTGGACTCCGCCACCGTGATCGGCACCTCGGCCACGGTGGTGCTGCAGCGGCCCGAGAAGGAAAGCCGCTTCTTCAACGGCATCGTCTCGCGCTTCACCTACATGGGCAGCAGCCGCGACTTCGCGACCTACACGCTCGAACTGGTGCCGCGCATGTGGCTGCTCACGCTGGGCCGCGACCGCGTGATCTACCAGAACCTGAGCACGCCCGACATCGTGCAGAAGGTGCTCGGCGATTTCGGCGTGACCTTCAAGCTCCAGCTCAGCGGCAGCTACACGCCGCGCGAGTACTGCGTGCGCTACGACGAGACGGCCTTCGACTTCGTCTCGCGGCTGATGGAGGAAGAAGGCATCTTCTACTTCTTCACCTTCGCGGACGGCGAGCACACGCTGGTGCTGGCGGACAGCAATTCGGCCTGCACGCCGTGCCAGCACGCCGAGAAGCTGCTCGTGCGCAGCGCCGAGGAAGGCTTCGCGCATGCCCACGCCGTGACGCGCTTCGAATCGGACGCGCGGCTGGTGACCAAGTCGCACACGGTGGACGACTACGACTTCCTCACGCCCGACACCAGCCTGCTGAAGAGCCTCGACGCCGAAGCCGGGCGTGGCTCCGACTACGAATACCCCTCGCGCGTGGCGCTGTCGGCGGGCCAGGCGCGCGCGCGCATCCGCGTGGAAGGGCACCAGGCCGGCGGCCAGTCGGGCCGCGGCGACAGCCATTGCCACTACCTCACGCCCGGCACCACCTTCACGCTCGAAGAGCATCCGCGCGCGGACCTCAACGCGGAGCACATGGTCCACAGCGTGCGGCACCACGCCGATCTGGAGCACTACGGCAACAGCTTCGAGACCCTGCCTCCCGCCACGCCGTTCCGTCCGCCGCTGCTCACGCCGCGGCCGGTGGTGGCCGGCAGCCACACCGCCCGGGTGGTCGGCCCCGCCGGCGAGGAGATCTGGACCGACCAGCACGGGCGCATCAAGGTGCAGTTCCCGTGGGACCGCCTGGGCAAGAAGGACGAGAAGAGCTCGTGCTGGATCCGCGTCTCGCAGATGTGGGCCGGCGAAGGCTGGGGCGCGCTCTTCCTGCCGCGCATCGGGCAGGAAGTGGTCGTGAGCTACGTCGACGGCGACCCCGACAGGCCGCTGGTCTCGGGCAGCGTCTACAACGGCACGCACGCCACGCCGGTCGCCCTGCCGGGCAGTTCCTCGCAGAGCACCATCCGCTCGCGCTCGACCAAGGCCGGCGAGGCCGGCAACGAGATGCGCTTCGAGGACAAGAAGGACTCCGAGGAGTTCTACATGCATGCGCAGAAGGACATGCGCACCGAAGTCGAGAACGACCTGACCACCACGGTGATGGCCGGCAACGAGCTGCACACCGTCACCAAGGGCAATCGCACCGTCAAGGTCGACACCGGCAACGAGACCCACTCGGTGAAGGGAACGCGCGCGCTCGAGGTCACCGGCAACGAGACGCACGACAACAAGGCCAACTTCACGCAGACGGTGACGGGCAACTACGAGCTCAAGGTCACGGGCAACCTGGTGATCGACGTGACGGGAACGCTGCTCATCAAGTCGGCCCAGACGCTGGACCTGAAGGCCGGCACCAACCTGGGCGCCAACGCGGGCATGAACTTCGCGGCGGAAGCCGGCGTGGCGCTGTCGGCCAAGGGCGGTGCCTCGCTCTCGAACGAGGCGCCTTCCATCAGCAGCAAGGCCTCGGGCATGAACGCCGTCGAGGGCGGCGGCATGGTCACGCTCAAGGGCGGGCTGGTGAAGATCAATTGAGCGGCGCCATGGCACTTCCCTCTTCACTCCCCGCCAAGGACCTCGCCGCCGTGCCCGCCATGGTCGTGCGCGAGACGCTGGACGACGCCGGCCAGACGGTGGTGCGCGCCTCCTTCGTCGGTGAGCTGCCGCACGGGCCGATGCAGGTCTTCTCCGCGGCGGGCAAGCCGGCGCTCGATGCCTCCTACCAGGCTGGCCTGCCGCACGGCACGATGCGCCTCTTCGACGAACGCGGCCAGCTGCTGCAGGAAACGCAGCGCCTGGGCGGCGTGGCCGAGGGCATCACGCGCAGCTACTACCCCAGCGGCAAGCTGATGCAGACGCAGCAGCACGTGCGCGGCGTGCAGCACGGCGAGGCGGTGTCGTATGCCGAATCGGGCGACGTCACGGCGCGCCTGCCCTACGCGGCCGGCCGCCTCGAAGGCGAAGCCAGCTATTTCAACGAAGGCCGCATGCTGCGGCGCGAGCGCTACCGCGCCGGGCTGCTCGACGGCGAGGTGATCGACTACGCGCAAGGCGGCGGCGTGGCGCAGTCGTCCACCTACGTGGCCAACGTGCTGCACGGCCCGCTGCGCCGCTTCTGGCCCAACGGGCAGCTGATGGAAGAAGTCTCCTACCGCCAGGGCAAGCCGCACGGAGGCCTGCGCCGCTTCGACCAGGCTGGCCGCGAGATCGTGGAAACCGCCGCATCGCCGGGCTTCATGAAGAGCCTCGAAAAACTGGTGAGGGGAGGCTGAGCCATGGGCATGCACGTCTGCATGGGGGCCACGCTGCAATGCAGCTTCGGCGCCGCGCCATCCAACCTCGTGGTGCTGCCCGCGAGCGGCGTGCTCACCGGCGGGACGCCGGGCGCCAACATCATGGACAGCAAGCCGATCGTCAACATCATGCCGTTCGGCACCTGCAACAGCATGTCGAACCCGATGGTGGCCGCGGCCACGGCCGCCGCGCTCGGCGCCTTCACACCCATGCCCTGCATTCCGGTGACCGCCGCGCCCTGGGCGCCGGGCTCGCCCACGGTGCTGGTCGGCAACATGCCCGCGCTGCAGGACAGCTCCAAGCTCGCCTGCAACTGGGGCGGCGTGATCCAGGTGGTCGCGCCCGGGCAATTCACTTCCATGGTTCCCTGACACCACGACGAACGAGCGGCACGCACCGATTACCCCATGTCCCAATACGTTTTCACGATGAGTTCCCGCATGGTCGCCATCACCGCCGCTTGCCTGGTGCTGCTGTGCGTCCTGCTGTTCCTGATGGGCATCGAGATCGGCAAGCTGCTGGCGCCCGCGCCGCTGCCGGCGCCCGCCGCGGCTGCACCGGCGCAGCAGCAACCCCCTTCCGCCGCACCGGCACCCGCACAGGCGCCCGCTCCCGCGGCCTCCACCCAATGACCAAACCGACTCCAAGCATGTCGAACAACGCACGACACCTCACGGGCATGCACAACGCGCTTCGCCGCCTTGCCCTTCCCACATTGCTGGCGCTCGCCGGCCTCTGCGCCGGCACCGGTGCGCTCGCGGCGGGCGAAAGGCCCGTGGCGCAGGGCACGCTCAGCGCGCCCGCGACCGCTGTACCCGCCGCGGTCGCGACGCCCGTCGTCGCTGCACCTGCGGCACCGGCGGCACCGGCGGCCGCCACCTTCGCCGTCGAACCGGCCGCTCCCGCCACGCCGCCCCTGCTCGTCAACGGCCTGGTGCGCGTGCCCGACGGCCGCCTGCTCGCGCCCGACATCGCCCGCATCGTGACGCGCGGCGAGCTGGTGGTGGCCATGCTCAAGGTCGACACGCCGCCCTTCTTCTTCTTCGACGACAGCGGCCAGTGGACCGGGCTCGAAGTCGGCCTCGCGCAGTCGCTCGCCAAGGAACTGGGCGTGAAGCTGCGCTTCAACCGCGAGGCCGGCACCTTCAACGCGGTGGTCGACCTGCTGGCCAACGGCCAGGCCGACCTGGCCATCAGCAAGCTGTCGCGCACGCTGGCGCGCTCGCAGACCATCGCCTTCAGCGACTCCTACCTCACGCTGAACCATTCGCTGATCCTCAACCGCGTGAAGTTCGCGCAGCTCGCGCACGGGCGCCCGCTGCCGGAGGTCATCCGCAACTTCAACGGCAGCATCGGCGTGATCGCCAAGTCGTCGTTCGCCGACTACGCACGCACCAACTTCCCGCACGCCAAGGTGCAGGAGTACCCCACCTGGAACGACGTGCTGGTGGCCGTGCACAAGGGCGAGATCGTGAGCGCCTACCGCGACGAGTTCGAGGTCAAGCGCGTGCTCAAGGCCGACCCCACCGTCTCGCTGGTGTTGCGCACCGTGACGCTGAAGGACCTGGAAGACACGCTGGGCATCGGCGTGGCCGTGACCGACACCACGCTGCTGGCCTACGTCAACCAGTTCCTCGCGCAGCGCGCGGAGAAGCTGGACATCCAGAAGGTGCTGCAGGCACTCGACCGCTGAACGGCACAGGACACGCAAACCATCATGAATACCTCCAGGATCTACGCCTTCGTCCTCAACCCGTGGGTGGTGATCATCAGCCTCGGCGCCGGTGTCGCCTTCGGCATGCTCGCACCGCTGCTCGCCACGCCTCTCGCCTTCGTGGGCGACATCTATGTCGACCTGCTGAAGATGATCACGCTGCCCTTCATGGTCTCGGCCGTGATCTTCAGCCTGCAGCGGCTGTTCCGCGACGGCGGCACGGCCAGCCTGCTGGGCCGCGTGGCGCTGGTGTTCCTCGGCTTCTCGGCCTTCGTGGCCATCGCGGGCGCGGTCACGCTGCTCGTGCTGCGCCCCGGCGAGAACCTGCCCGCCAGCACCATGCAGACCTTCGGCCAGATCGTCGGCGGCGACCTCAGCGCCAGCGACACGGCCATGAACCTGCGCGGCGTGGACGAGGTCAAGAAGACCGCCAGCTTCGCCGACATGCTGGTGAGCCTGGTGCCCGCCAACATCTTCTCGGCGCTGGCCAACGGCGACACGCTGAAGACGCTGGTGTTCGCGCTGCTCTTCGGCCTGGCGGTGGGGCACGTGCCCACGCGCATCTCCGACGGCCTCACGCAGGCGCTGGAGACCGTCTACCACGCCTGCCAGACGCTGATGCGCTGGCTGAGCTTTCCGCTGCCGGTGGTGCTGTTCTGCATGAGCGCGGCGCAGCTGGGCAAGACGGGCATCGAGCCGCTGCGCGCGATGGGCGCCTTCGTGGTGGCCTTCCTCGTCGTGTCGGCGCTGCTGCTCGCCGTGGCGGCGGTCATCATCTGGAAGCGCTCCAACGGCACGCTGGGGCAGACGCTCAACGCGCTGCGCGGCCCCTTCGCGCTGGCACTGGCCACGCGCAGCAGCGCGACCTGCATGCCGATCATGATCGAGAGCCTGGTCACGCGGCTGGGCTTCGCGCGCTCGCGCGTGGAGCTGCTGGTGCCGCTCACGGTGTCGCTGCTGCGCATCGGGCCGGTCGTGTACTACGTGTGCGCCACGCTCTTCATCGCGCAGATCTACGGGCGCTCGCTCACGCCGGTGGAAATCGGCATCGTGCTCACCTCCTCCGTGCTCGCGGGTTTCGCCTCTGCCGGCATGACGGGGCTGGTGACGGTGTCGCTGATCGGCATGACCTGCACCTACCTGGGCCTGCCCTTCGAGGCGGCCTTCATCCTGTTCCTGGCGGTGGACCCTGTGTGCGACATGCTGCGCACGCTGGTGCTGGTCATCGGCAACACCGCCGCCGTGGCCGTGGTGTGCCCGCGGCCGCTGAAGATCTAGGGAGCGCGCCTTCATGTCACGCATCGGCGTTCTCGGCGGCATGGGCCCATCGGCAACGGTGGACTTCATGGACAAGATCATCCAGCTCACCCCCGCCACGCGCGACCAGGAGCACCTGCCGGTGATCGTGGCGAACCTGCCGCACGTGCCCGACCGCTCCAGCGCCATCCTGGGCACCGGCCCCGATCCGCTGGACGCGCTGCTCGCGGGCATCGACGTGCTCAACGACGCCGGCGTGGGCGTGATCGCCATTCCCTGCAACTCGTCGCACCACTGGTACGCGCAGATCGCAGCTCACAGCCGCGCGCCGGTGATCCACATCGCGCAGTCGTGCGTGGCCGCGATCGCCACCGCACCGGACGACCGGCCGATGCGGGTGGCGGTGCTCGCCACGCGCGGCGCGCTGGCCTCGGGCTTCTACCAGCAGGCGCTGCGCGAGCGCGGCATCGACTTCCTCGTACCCGATACCGCCACCGGCCAGGACCACGTGGACGCCTGCATCCGCGCCGTGAAGGGCGGCGACATCGACGCCGGCGCGGCCGCATTCGGGCGCGCACTGGAAGCGCTGGCCGCCACCGGCGCCACCGCCGTGATCATGGGCTGCACCGAACTTCCCATCGCCGCGCAGGCCGCGCATGCCGCCGAGCACACGCCCCTCACCCTGGTCGACAGCTCGCTCGAACTGGCCCGCGCCACGGTCGCCTTCGCGCTCGACAAGGGATGGAACAAGCCGACATGGGTTTCCTGACGCGCATGTCCCACAGCCTGTTCGCCCTGCTCGTGTGCATGGCGGCAGGCGGTGTCGCGGGCGTGTACCTGCCCGTGGCGGGCGACGTGGCATATGCGGTGGCGCAGGTCTACCTGTCGATCGTGAGCATGGCGGCCATTCCGCTGCTGGTGGTAGCCACCTTCTTCGGCCTGCGCCAGACCATGGGGCTGCCCTTTCCGGGGCGGCGCATCCTGATGATCGCGGGCCTCGCGCTGCTGTTGGTGACGAGCTGCGCGGCGGCCGGTCTGGCGCTGGGCTGGATCAACGCGCCGGGCACGCAGCTCGACGCCGCGTCGCGCACCCACCTGGGCGAACTGGTGCAGAGGGCCGGCGACGGCGGCGACATCGAGATGCGGCTGCACGACAACGGCATGCAGGCGACGCCCATCGAGCGCCCGCGCGCCACGCTGCTGCCCGACAACTTCTTCCGCGTGCTGGCGGAGGGCCGCTCGCTGGGCATCCTCTCGTGCGCGCTGCTCTTCGGGCTGGCCTTCGCAGCGCTCGCGCGCACGCAGCACACGGCGCTCAACCACATGTTCGAGGGCATCTACCGCACGCTCGAGCTCATCATCGCGCGCGCCAACATCCTGCTGCCGGTGGTGGCCTTCGGCATGTCGGCGCACGTGCTGTCGCAGACCGACGCCGTGACCATCCGCGCGATGAGCGGCTTCCTGCTGCATTTCGTGGTGCTGGTGGCGCTGCTGGGTGCGCTGGCCATCGCGGTGATCCACCGGCGCGGCAACCAGCCGCTGGCCGAGGTGCTGCAGCACCTGAAGACGCCGATGCTTGTGAGCCTGATGTCGTCGAGCACCACGGCGAGCATTCCGCACACCATCGAGGCGATGAGCGCGCGCCTGGGCTTCAGCCGCGGCATCGTGGAACTGGTGGTGCCCACGGCCTCGGTGTTCCTGCGCGCGGGCTCGGCGCTCTACTACGTGCTGGCGGCGCTTTTCGTCGCCAACCTCTACGACCGCACGCTGGGCGCGGCCGACATCGCGACCATCGGCATCGGCGCGACCATCGCGGCCTTTGCCTCGGCCGGCAACAACAGCATGACCAACGTGGGCTACGCGGGCATCGTGCTGTCGATGCTGCAGCTGCCCATCGAGGCCGCGCTGGCGCTTTTCCTGGCCATCGACCTGATCTGCGAGGGCCCGCGCAACGTGCTGACGCTGCTGGCCACCTGCGCGCTGATCTCCGTGGTGTCCGCGGGCCTGCCCTCCGAGCGCGTGACGGCTCCCGCCGCGGAGACCGCGCCGGCGCAGCCGCTGCGCTTCGTGTTCGCACGCGGGCACGTCGCGCTGCTGGCGGGCTGCAGCGTGCTGGCCTCGGTGCTGATCCTGCTGATGGGCATCGCCGTGGGCGTGCGGCAGGCGCAGTCGGCGGTCACGCACGCATCTTCCGCCACGGCGAACACAGGAATTCCGCGATGAACCGGACGACGAAGAACTTTCTCAGGTGGATGGCGGCGCTGCTGCTCCTCTCTTTGCTCGCCGCGTGCGGCAGCCTCTTTCCCAAGGGCACGCGCGTGAACTGGAACGAGCTCACGCTCTCGGCCGCGCCCGGCGCCAACCAGAACAGCCCCATCGCGGTCGACGTGGTGATGGTGCTCGACGACGCCATGCTCGCCCGCGTGACCGAACTCACGGCCGCCAAGTGGTTCGGCGCGCGCGCCGACCTGCAGAAGACCTTTCCGCAGAGCCTGTCGTACCTCTCGTGGGAGCTGGTGCCCGGGCAGACGATCCGCGTGCCCTCGGGCGCCATCGGCTCGCCGCGCGTGGCGGCGGTGCTCGTCTTCGCGAACTACACGACGCCCGGTGCGAACCGCATCCGGGTGGAAGACCTCAAGGGCTCGATCGTCGCCCGCTTCGATGCACAGAGCTTCGACGTGTCCGCCGCGTCGCGTTGAACAACCCGGATTTTTCTCAAGTGAACACCGAATTCCATTCCAGCCGTGCGGGAGAACACCATGTCTGACCTGCACCGCGCCGCCCCCATCACCGACCGCGTCGAGTGGCACGAAGGCATGCTGCTGTCGCCGCAGCACTTCCAGCAGTTCTCCTCGCGCATGGACACCCTCGTCGCCTGGCAGATGCTGGCCGCCGCGCCCTTCGCCTGGGGCGTGCGCCGCCTCGTGTTCGACCAGGGACTGCTGCCCGCCGGCCTGCTGCGCGTGCTGTCGCTCGAAGCCATCCTGCCGGACGGCACCGCGATTCAGTTCTCGGCCGCCGAGGCCGCGCACGGCGCACTCGAACTCTCGCTTGCGCCGTATGCGGAGCGGCTGGCCAACGAGCCGCTGGACATCTACCTCACGCTGCCGGTGACCGCGCCCAACCGCCATCGCGCCGCTACCGTGCGCTTCCGCTCGGTGGCCGGCGCGCCGGTGGAAGACGCGGTGTCGGACGCCGAGCCCGCGAACATCCCGCGCATGCTGCCGCGCCTCGCGCTCAGCGCCGGCACAGTGCCCCCTGGCACCCACGTGCACCTGCGCCTGGGCCAGGTGTTCAAGGACAACGAGGTGGTGAAGCTGGGCGATGCGCAACCGCCGCTGCTGGAGGTGGCGCGCGACAACCCGCTGTGGACCGCCGCCTCCGCCCTGCTGGGCCAGCTGCGCGGCAAGGCCGCCTTCGTGGCCAAGCAGACTGCCGTGCCCTCCTCGCGCATCGATGACCGCCTTGCCCACCTGGAGCTGAAGGACCGGCTGCGCAGCCTGCTGTCGGGCCTGCCGCACGCGGAGGCCGTGCTGCGCACGCCGCACCTGCATCCGCTGCCGATGTACTGGTCGCTGTGCGCGCTGCTGGCCTCGCTGAGCCTGCTGCGCCCCGGTGGCGTGCCGCCGGTGCCAATGGACTACGACCATGCCGACCCGTCGCGCGTGTTCCAGCCGCTGCTGCTGGCGCTGCGCGATGCGGTGTCGGAAGTCAGCCAGGAGTACCGCGAGCACAAGTTCGATTTCCGCCAGGGCGCCTTCGAGACCACGCTGCAGCCGCAGTGGGTGGCCGGCGCACGCATCGTGATCGGCCTGCGCGGCCAGTCCGACAAGGACCTGCTGGCCTGGATGGACAGTGCCATCGTCGGCTCGCAGTCGGCCTACCCCTCGCTGCGCGAGCGCCGCGTGCTGGGCGCGGTGCGCCGCTGCATCGAGTCGGCCGACGAGCTCGGCCTGCGCACCGGCTCGGGCTACCTGCTCTACGCGATCCAGACCAGCGCGGCGCTGACCGTTCCCGGCGAACTGCTGGTGATCGCCAACGCCAATGAGGGCGCCACCGCGCAGCCTCCGCAGGAAATCGTGCTGTTCATCAAGGACTGACGCCTCATGGCACGCAACCTCCCCGACCTTGCGGTCGACGACCACATCACGAGGCAGTTCCGCGCCTTCTACGACGAGATCGTGAAGGCACGCGACCGCACCGCCGAATCGCGCGAGAGCGACATCGACGCGGTGGCGCAGACGCTGGCGCGCCACCTGGAGAACCTGCTGGAGCTGCAGTCGCTCGAATCGCGCCGCGAGAGTTCGCGCTTCGAGCTGGAGAACGTGGCCGACGCGCGCTACCTAAAGGCCGCGCTGGCCGACGAGATCCTGCTGCACACGCCGTGGATCGGCCGCGAGCACTGGACGGGCCACCTGCTGGAGTCGTCGCTGTTCCGCACCAACATCGCGGGCGACCTGGTGTTCAGCCGCATCGAGGAGCTGCTCTCGGGCCGCGAGCCCTCCAAGCGCGACATCGCTCGGCTGTACCTCTTCGCCCTCGCGCTGGGCTTCCAGGGCAAGTACCGAGGCGCGGGCGAGGAAGCCCGCCTGCTCGGCTACCGCGAGGAACTCTTCCAGTTCGTCTACCAGCGGCCGGCCGACTTCTCGGGCCGAGATCGCGTGGTGTCCGAGCGGGCCTACGCGAGCACGCTCTCGCACATCGCGCCGCGCAAGCTGCCCACGCTGAGCCGCTGGACGGTGCTCTTCCTGCTGGGCGTGGCCACGCTGCTGGCGGTGTCGGAACTTCTGTGGCTGTGGCAGTCGTGGCCGGTGCGGCAGGTGCTGCAGCCGGGGTCGGTCGAAGCATCGGGGGCCTACCAGCGATGAACGACACGCGTCTCCACAGCATTCACCGGAGGTCGTCGCGATGCTGACGGACCAGCTCTTCCTCATTTCCATCGCGGTGCTGACGCTGGTGGTGCTGCTCGTGCTCGGCATGGTGCTGTACTTCGCGGCGCGGCGCTCGCACGCCAAGCCGTCGAGCGACCCGAAGGTCGCGCGCATCCGCTTCGACTCGCTGCGCAGTTCGTTCCGCCAGGCGGTCGAGCTGATCGAAGGCAACATCGCCTCGCGCGCGGACCGCTACGGCATCCCTTGGATCATGCTGCTCAACGAGGGCGACGACCACCGGCAGCTGCCCATCGAACAGTCGGGCGTGGCGAGCGCGCTGAGCACCGAATCGGCCTCGGCGGCGGCCACGCAGGGCATCTCGTGGCACTTCTTCGATCGTGGCGTGGTCATCGACATCCAGGGCGCGTACCTCGGCTCGCCCGATGACGACGACGCCTCCGAGAAGCCGTGGGACGAGTTCCTGGGCATGTGCCGCGCCTACCGGCCGCAGCGGCCCTTCGACTCGGTGGTCATCACCATTCCGGCGGCGCTGCTGCTGGACGACAGCACCGACGGGCGGCTCGAGCTTTCGAAGCGCGCCAAGCTCGCGCACCGCCGCCTGTGGCTTGCCCAGAACCGCTTCGCGATGCGCTTCGCGGTGTACGTTCTGGTGACCGGCGCGGAGCAGCTCGAAGGCTTCAGCGCCTTCGCGAGCGCCCTGCCCGAGCCGCTGCGCGCGAGCATGCTGGGCTGGTCTTCGCCTTACGACCTGTCGACGACCTATCAGCCGGCGTGGGTCGACGAGGCGGTGGGCACCGTGGTGCGCTCGGTGTCCGACGTGTCGGCCGAACTCTTCGCCACCGGCACGGAGCCGCAGGGCGCCGGCCCGCAGCTGCTGCTGCCCTCGCGCATCGAGGCGCTGCGCGGCCAGCTGCAGCTGTACGTCGACGAGCTGATGCGCCCGAGCGCGTACCACGAGCCCTTCTTCTTCCGCGGCATCTACCTCACGGGCGACGCCGGCGAGTCGGCGCAGACGGTCGCCGCCATCGATGCCCAGCACGATGCCTACGGCCACAAGGACCTGGAGCCTATCGGCGGGGACCTGATCGCGCAGCTCATGCGCCAGCCGGCCTTCCTGCGCGACCTGTTCGAGAAGAAGATCTTCCTGGAGTACGGCCTCACGCGACCCTCGCGCACGCAGACGCTCACGCGCCCGGTGCTGCACCGCGCGCTGCGCTGGGCGGCGGTGATCTTCCTCGGCGGCTGGGGCATCGGGCTGATGGTCGCCACCTGGCAGCTGCACCGGCACAACGCGACGCTGGTGTCGGCGCTCGCACAGCTGCAGCACGACGCGCAATACCGCATGCGCGCACTGCAGCGGGGCGAGACCATTCCGACCGCCTGGTATCGCAACAAGGCGCTGTCGCTGCTGGCCATGAACGAGCGGCTGCGCACCGACGGCACGTACTCCTTCTTCATGCCCGGCTCGTGGCAGCCCTTCGACGACTTGAACGAGCGCGTGATCGAGCGCATCGAGCGCGAGTTCGGCGACATCGCGGTGAGCACGCTGCGGCGCGAGCTGATGGCCCGCGTGAGTCAGCTCAGCGGCGTGGAGCAGGACGAGGCCACCGGCGAGTTCATCACCGGCGCGAGCTGCGGCCTGCCGCCGAGCTTCAAGACCATCGGCGATGCGCCGCGCAAGAACGGCCTGCTGGTGGAAGACCAGCCCGAGTTCGGCGCGCTGCAGCGCTACCTGGGCTCGGTCGAGCAGCTCGACGCCGCGCTGCAGGCGGTGGAGCGCCTGCGCCAGCCCGCCACCGGCAATGCCGAGGACCTGCGCGTGGCCGTGCGCTACGCGCTGGGTGCCGAGCTGCCGGCCGACCTGAGCCGCAACCTGCGCTACTTCCGCCAGGCGGCCGAAGGCAACGCGCTGGCCATTCCGCTGGCGCCAGTGCAATCGGCACTGCGCTGCGCGCTCGACAAGGGCACGGCGCAACTCGACGCACGGCTCTTCGTCAACAACGAGCTGCTGGTGTCCGAGCAATCGCTCGCGCGGCTGCTGCCTTCGCTCGCGAGCACCGGCACCTTCGCGCGCACCACGGCCAGCTTCCGTGAAGTGATCGCGGCCATCAAGGACCAGGAAGACCTGGTCGCCTCGGGCAAGGGCGGCTGGATGCGCCAGCCGGTGCTGGTGCTGGGCTCTTCCTACGACCGCACCATCGCGCGCATCGAGCAGAACCGGCTGCTGGGGCTGGAGTCGGCCGACGCGGTGCGAGGCCGCGCGCAGGACGCCTTCCAGAAATTCCGCGCCGAGTTCAACCTGCGCTTCGGCGGCTCGCAGCCGGGCTTGGTGTGGCAGGACAAGGATGGCCGCTTCGCGCTGGCGCCCGAACGCATCGCATTGCGCGATGCGCTCACCGCGCTGCTCGCGCAGCCCTTCATGGCCCCCGCGCGCGATCGCGAGCTGCCGGGCGCCGGCATGCGCGGCCTGGCCGCATGGGACCTGCCGCGGCTCGACCAGGCACTGGCCGTCGGCGACATCCGCAAGCGCTACATGAGCGAAGGCCTGCAGTCATTCCCGGCGACGCTGCGCCCCGGCATCGAGGGCGCGCTGAACGCGCATTTCGCGCAGCTGGTGGTCGACCAGGTCGCCGAGGCCGCGAACGGCATGGGCGATGGCGGCCGCGTCACCGACACGCAGGCCTCGGCCTACGAAGCCTCGCGCCAGCGCCTCGCCAAGCTCCAGGCGCTGCTCTACGAACTGGGGGCGGGCTCGCGCGCCGAAGACCTGCGCGCGATGGTCTCGCGCGATGCGCTGCAGCGCCTGGAGTCCGTGGACGAGGCCTTCAACCAGTCGGAGCTGTACGCGATGCGCGGGCGCGACTTCCAGGGCTGGCGCGGCGAACGCGGGCCGATGCTGGTGGCCTTCGGCGTATCCGACGTGGGCTCGCTCGCGGCCTACCTGGGCCAGCAGTTCAGCCGCACCGAAATGCTGGGCAAGCTGGCCGACACCTACATCGCGGCGCTCGACGGCGCGGGCGCCGGCTCGGTGCTCGCGCAGCGCTGGCAGGCGATCAACCGCGACCTGGAGCGCTACCGGCTCAAGAACCCGAACAGCAGCCTGCTGCTGCTCGAGCAGTTCCTGGGCACGACCGGTGCCGAGATCGACCGCGAGACCTGCGGTGCCAAGCTCGCCGGCAAGGCGCCGGCGACGCGCGTCGGCGACTACTTCGCCGACCGTCACCAGCAGATCTACAGCGCATTGCTCGCGCGCTGCCAGGAGCTGCAGTTCGGCGACCAGCAGGAGTTGTGGACGCAGTTCTCCACCCGCTTCAACCGCTCGCTGGCAGGCCGCCACCCGTTCGGCCCGGCGACGGGGCGCTCCTTCGAACTCGCCGACCCGGCCGATGTGAACGACCTGGCGCGCGCCTTCGACCCGCTGGCACGCGCGCTGAAGGAGAACCGCGGCGCGGACGCAGGCGTGCGCAACGCAGGCATGCCGGGCGCGGGTGCGCGCCGCTTCACCGAGCAGTTCGCCCGGGCGCGCGACTTCCTGCAGCCGCTGTTCCCGACCGAGGAAGGCGCCTCGCCGGGCTATGACCTGAGCGTGGACTTCCGCGCGAACACCACGGCCGAGATCGAAGGCAACAAGATCATCGACTGGTCCTTCGAGGTGGGCGATCAGGTGCTCAGGCTGCGCGACGCTCCGCGCACGCTGCGCTGGGAATACGGCATGCCGGTGGCGCTGGTGCTGCGCATCGCGAAGGACTCGCCGCTGATGGCACGCGCCGATCCGCAGCAGCACGCGCTCATCACCGACGGCCAGACCGTGAGCTTCCGCTTCGCCGACCCGTGGGCGCTGTTCACGCTGGCGCAGCGGCAGCGCGAAGGCGACCCGGCGCAGCGGCCCGACGGCCGCTCGCAGCTGCTGAAGTTCGAGTTTCCGCTGGTGGCGCAGTCGGCCGGCGACGCCGCGCAAGCGCCCGACGGAGGACGCGCGCGCGTGTTCCTGCGCATCGCCGCCAGCCCCGCCGGAAAGAAGAACGCACTGATCTGGCCCACCGCGTTCCCCGCGCGCGCTCCCGAATGGAACATGCCCTGATGGCCGCCCTGCTCGCTCCCCTGAACATCGCCGAGGCCGGCAGCGCGTTCGCGCCCGACCTCGCGGCCTTTCTCGCGCCGCTGGAAGACGCCATCGACGGCCCCGCCGGCCCATCGCTTCGCTATGACCCCGTCCATGCCCGCATCCGAGATGCGCGCTCGGAGGAGGACGCCAGCCTGCCGATGGGCGAATGGACCCGCCCGCTCAAGAAGGCCGACTGGCGCGCCGTCGAGACGCTGTGCACCGAGGTGCTGCAGCGGCGCAGCAAGGACCTGCAGGTCGCCGCGTGGCTCACCGAGGCCTGGACGCATCGCCATGCGATCGACGGGCTGATCGCCGGGGCCCGCTTGCTCGCAGGCCTGGCGCGCGACTACTGGGGCGAAGTGCACCCGCGCATCGGCGACGACGGCGATGCCGACATGCGCGCGGCCACCTTCGTGTGGATCAACGACACCCTTGCGCAGGCATTGCTGATGCGCGTGCCGCTGCTGGCATGGCCGGATTTTTCTCCGCCGTATATCAACCTGGGGGACTGGCAGCGGGCACTGAGCAGCGAGTACGGCGTTGGGGCGGCGGCTGCCGCGGGCAACGCCAAGTCGAAGGCGAAGGAAGTGGCCGAGGAACCCAGCGCGCAGACGGTGTCGCGCCAGGACATCCTCGACCGTGCCGCGCGAGACCTGCATGCGCTGGCGGCACTCGATGACCAGGTGGCGCTGGCCGTCGACGCCTGGCGCGAACTCGATGCCCTGCTCGACGAGCGCATGGGCATCGACGCGCCCAGCCTGTCGAGGCTGATGGAGATGCTCGCGCGCATGCGGCAGGCGCTGCGCAGCCTGCTGCAGGACCGCGATCCGCGCGACGAAGTGAAGCCCGCCCTGCCGATGGCACCGCCCGCCAACTGGACTGCAGAGAACGACTTCGCGCCCGCCACAACCCCGATGGACGACAGCCACATGAGCGACGCCCCTTCCCCCTCTTTCCCCCACGCCGCGGAGACGCTTCCGCAGCCCCTGGCCAGCGGCCGCATCGGCAGCCGCGCCGAGGCCTATCAACTGCTGGAGCTGGCCGCCGCCTACCTGATGCGCGAGGAGCCGCACAGCCCGACGCCCTATCTGGTGAACCGCGCAGTGGCCTGGGGGCGCATGCCGCTGCCCCAGTTGATGCAGGAAGTGCTGCGCGAGGACGGGGACCTGAATCGCTACTTCTCGATGATCGGCGTCAGGCCGGACCTCTAGAGCGCGCTTGGACAACCTCTATCAGCGCCAATTTCAAGCCCGATGCTACGGAGCCTGCCATGCGAGACAAGTACATCTTCGAACCCACCGGCGCCCCACCAATCCCGGGCTCCCATCTCGCATACATGTGCGGGCTGGTAGCAAGCTACTTCTCCGGACAAAAGGGAGCAAGGAAGTCAGCTGCGGAAACTGCGTCCAAGGCACTGCAGAAAGCGATGTCCGAAAAAAATGGGCAGTCCGACTTCTCATATGTCAAGAAGCACCAGATTGCCTTTGAAGAGAAGTACCTGAGCATCGGCACCGCCACCATAGACCAGTTGGTCGGCAATCTCAAAGAGCGGGTTCTGAGCGACTACCGCGACAGGTACTGGCCGTTCTCATGGGCGCAGCACAACGCCCCCCGTCCCGCTCTGGATTCGATAGGGGCACTCACCCACACCCCGACCGGAACCAATTCATGGAACATCCTCGTCCAAGCGCGGACAACCGTAGGCACGGCGGTCGCTCCAGTCGTCATCGGCAATGTCTACCGCGGCAATGACAGGTTCGAATTGCTCACTCCCCAGCCGCCTGATGTGGTGAACACCATCTACGTCAAGCGCACGAAGCCTCACCAGCATTACATCGGGTATCAGCGAGATGGAGCCCAGCACTTCATCAGAAGATATGTTGCCCGAGGGCTCAACCAGGATGACTCGCTTCAACTCGCCACCAATTCAGCCCTGCGAGCTGCCGGCAGCGGTACATCGGCTTCCGACCTGGAGATTCGCAAGGAAGGCGCCAATGGCAGACACGATGTTGAAGAAGGTTCAGTGCTGAGTCTCGACCAGCAGATCCTGAGTCACACGCGCGGCTGGTACAAGCGTTTCATATCGGCAACCACCACCTCGCGCACTGTCTACTCGACCCGTGGCGAGGAGTTCAGGAGCGTCTTCGGCAAGGTTCTCATCGACCTCGCATTTGTTCCAGGACAGAACATCTACGACCTCCACACGCCAGACGCACTTCATCATTTCAGCACCACAGCAGACGCACTGCTGACCCCGTTCAGTTCAACTCACCAGAATGCAGCCCAGAGGGAGCTTGCCGAGGAACAGCACCTAGCCGCGCGCGACGTCATCAGAACACGCGAAGTACTGATCCGTGCAAGCGTGCCACTCGCGGCCATCCGTTTCAAGGACCTGGGCAAGAAAGTCGTAGCGATCTCGCATCCGGGCACAGACGAGAACGGCTCGGCGACTTTCAAGGCTGTCGAAGGTGCATGGAAGACACAGGGCCTCACTGGCTGGCTGGACGAGGAGACGCTGTCGTACCGGCGCAACCAACGTTGGTACAAGTTCTATCTCTTCGCGAGTGCGGCTGAAGCGACACGCAGGTTCGATGCGGTTCCTGACACGTACAAGGACTTCAAGGAAACCCGGAGTTTCTTCGAGTTCCCGGACACACAGCCTGTCGGCTTCGCCCGCTGACCAGCGGGGCAGGAGCAGCAACCTCAATCACGATTTCCCGCCACCGGCTTGCAGCACGACGCCTGCATGTCGCTCCCTTCTCAAGCTCTTTCCCGACAACGTCACAATGGCCACCTCCGCTCCCCTGTTCAACGCGCTCGCGAGCGCCAAGTTCACGTACAAGTACGAAGTCGTCTGGGCCGAGTTGCCCAGCGGCGAGTTCAACACCAGGACCAAGGCCTGGCTCAAGCTGCTGGGCAAGGTGATCGGCGGCCCTTCCAGCAAGGAGCGCAAGGCGCTCGCGCAGGAGTTCCTGCAGTTTCTCTACGTCTACAAGCAGATGCTGGAGAAGCTCACGCGCGGCACGCATTCGCCCGAGCCCGCCCTGGTGCTGCAGAAGATGAACGACTTCAACGCCGAGTACAAGCGGCAGTTCGGCAGCCTGCTGGACATGCCCATCCTGCGCCTGCCCAACGAGCTCGCGACGGTCGCCGACAAGATGGCCGTGAACGCGGTGCGCCGCGATCTCATCGTGCGCAAGAAGCAGTTGCTCAAGTTCTGGATGGACGGCCTGCGCAACGGCGGTGAACACCTCGACGACGTGTCGCTCTCGCTGCAGTACATGGGCAACAACGAGCCGGCCAAGGTGCGGCTCTTTCTCGATGTGCTGTGCAAGGACCTCACCAAGATCAAGTTCGGCGATCCGCGTCCATGGCTGCAGACCAGTGGCACGGTCGAGACCGGTCTCATGCGCGGTGGCGAGAACGGCAAGTTCAGCAAGGTGACCTGGACCGACGAGGAATTCAAGAAAGCCGTGAAGGCCGAGGCCTCCGTGGGCTACGGCGTGCGTGCCACGGGCGAATGCGTGATCGAGATCACCGGGCTGCGCGCCGAGTTCAAGGCCGAGGCATTCGCCGGCGCATCGGCCAGCGCCGAGGCGGAAGCAAGCTACGAGCGCGGCAAGGGCGTGACGGCCAAGGCGAGCGTCGAGGCGATGGTGGGCGTGAAGATCAAGCTCGACGCGAAGATCGACGTGTCCGACATCTTCCTGATCGAAGCCAGCGCCGAGGCATTCGCGGGCGCGATGGCCAAGGCCGAGGTCGAATTCAACGCCACGGTCGACGGCGTGAAGTTCAAGGTGGACGCCGAGGCCTTCGCCGGTGCGCGCATCAAGGGCGAGGCGTCGCTCTCGGTGCGCATGTGCGGCTACGACATCATCAAGGGCACGGCCAAGGGATCGCTGTCGGCGGGCGTGGGCGCATCCTTCTCGCTGGAGTTCGAATCGTCGGCGTTCGGCGGCTCCAAGCTGGGCATCGAGGCAGACCTGACGGTCGGCGTGGGCGCGGGCGGCGGCGGCGAATTCACCGTGTACCAGGACAACATCGGGCGGGCGTTCAACTCGCTCTACTACAGCGCCTATCTCACGCTGCTGGGGCAATCGAAGGAGCGCGACACCTGGCGCACCTACTTCCGCGACCTGGAGGACAACCAGATCCTCTTCGAGCGGGCCGACAAGATCATCGACGAGGCGCTGACAGCCTGCTACATCGAGTACCAGACGAACTTCACGCAGTTGCAGGCGTGGAAGCAGATGGAGGCGCTGTCGTGCTTCAAGGCCAACAAGCCGATTGCGGATGTGATTGCGCTCTGAGAGCGCTCGTACTCAACCCTGGACATCATGGCGCGCTATACCTGCCTCAACCCAATCTGCGGACGAACCACAGAGAACGCGTGGGTCGCAGTGAAGACATGCCCTCACTGCAAGGGCACCGCCCTGCGCCAGGAGGTCACGGCAACGGTGCCCTCTTCTAGCCAGCCGGTGGTGCGCACAGTGGTCCCTATCGGCAAGGCGACAACGTCGAAGCCACCGAGCAAGGCTACGATCCCGACTCCGACGCCGTCGGGCAAGGCACTGACGGTCGCGATGCCGCCGCATCCGCTTCTATTGAGCGACATTCTTGTTCAGCTCTTCGAGTTGTTCGACGAACGCAGCGTCGGCCTGCTCGCACGGGTATGCAGGCGCTGGCATCAGGCAGCCGTCATCGTGCTGCGGCGCTACGTGGACGATGCACGAGGATTCGGCTCGGGATCGGGCCTCACGATGAAGAGCCAGATACTGGGCCTTCTTGCGACCACGAGGAACCTTTCGCTGGCGGTAGACAAGTTCATGCCGATCAGCCCCGGCGACGGGGGCAGCATCCTGGCATACATCGTCAAGCACAAGATCAAGCTCACGCTCAAGCTGGGCACGCCGAACCCGAAGCTGCAGGAACAGTTGCTCAGGGCCTCCCAGGATCCGACCTTCATCTACAAATACGCGGAAATCCGGGAGTTGGCGCGCAAGCGCGAGGAGCCCGCCCTCCTCGACTACGAAAGCGAGACCGTCACCCAGTTCGGCAGCTTGAAACTCAAGCTGCCCGGCGGGCACACGCAGACGGGGCTGATGCACAACAAGTTCTGGATACTGGACAACGACGGCATCGTCACCGGCTCGCCCAACGTGAGCTTCTCCGCCATGGACGGCGGCAACTTCGAGAGCTGCATCTACATCCGCAGCGCCAAGCTTGCACCGCTCTACCAGCGCTACTTCCAGCTGCTGAGCACCCCCTACTCCGTCGACTCGGAGGATTGGCAGGCCTTCGGCCAGCAGCTCGCGCAATACAACAGCAAATCCGTCCGCGTGCAAGCCGCCTTCGCGCCCACCATCAACATCAGCGACTTCATCGTGGAAAACCTGCGGGATGCGGTGAAGATCACAGTGCGGCAATTCCTTGTGAGCACTGCCGGCCGCGACGACGACTACAGCGTCGTGCCTTTTCTGTGCTGGATGGCGAAAGAAGGCGCGGAAGTGGAAGTCTTCCTAGACGAGGCGGCCTACGACAAATACGGATTCGTACAGGCCGCCGCCTCGCAGCTGATGCGAAGCGGCGGCAAGGTCTATGTTCAGACGCCCGTGACAGTGGTGGGCGGACAGGAGCGGCTGCAACACGACAAGCTGATTCTTGCAACCCTTCACAACGGAGTGAAGCGCACGCTTCTGGGCAGCGCTGGCGCCACTGTCAGCGTGATCGCCAACATCAATGCCGAGAATTTTCTCTGCCTGGACCTTCCCACCGTCTACGACGAACTGATGGAGCACCACCAGAACACACGCAAAGGCGGTACCACCAAGGTGCTGGTCCCGAGAAAGTACTGATATGCCGAGGGCGCCGCACGCCGCCGCCCCGCTCACACCGCCCCGTGCGCCTCCACATACAGCGCATAAAGCGAATGGCTGCTCGCCATGTAGAGCCGGTTGCGCTTGGGCCCGCCGAACTCCAGGTTCGCGCAGCGCTCGGGCAGGCGGATGAAGCCGATGGGCTTGCCCTGCGGGTTGAAGACCTTCACGCCGTCCATTTCCTCCGACTTGCCGGTGGGCAGGTAGGCCTTCATACCGCCGCCGACGTCGGTGGGCTCGGACGCGATGGCGCCTGAATGACCCCAGCCGCACCAGAGGTTGCCGTCGCGGTCGACGCGGAAGCCGTCGAGCGAGCCTGGGCCATCGGCGTCGATGAGCTTGGTCTTGTTCGAGACGCTCGTGCCGTCCTGTGACACGTCGTAGCTCCAGATGCTTCGGTTGGGCGTTCCCTTCCACTCGACGACGTAGAGCTTCTTCTCGTCGGGCGAGAACGCGATGCCGTTCGGGTTGACGAGGTCGGTGATGACCGCGGTGAGCTTGCCGTCCGTTGCGATGCGATAGACGTTCGTCGTTGCCTGCTCGGAGGCTGCCCTGCTGCCCTCCCATTCGCCGTTGATGCCGAAGGTGGGGTCGGTGAACCAGACCGTCTCGTCGGACTTCACGACGATGTCGTTCGGCGCGTTGAGGCGCTTGCCCTGGTAGTTGTCGGCCAGCACGGTGGTGCGGCCGTCCTTCTCGGTGCGAACCACGCGTCGCGTCACCGAGTGCTCGCAGGTGACGAGCCGGCCCTGGCGGTCGCGGGTGTTGCCGTTGGCGTAGTTGACGCCTGTCTTGTGCACGCTGAACTTGCCGGTCTTCTCGTCGTACTTCATGAGCCGGTTGTTCGGGATGTCGCTCAGCAGCAGGTAGCCATGCTCGGGAAAGTACACGGGGCCCTCGGCCCAGCGCATGCCGGACCCGAGTTGCTCCAGCGTGCTGCTATAGAGCCGGTACCTGGTGAAGCTCGGGTCGAGGATCAGCACCGCCGGATCGGGGTAGCGCTGGCTGGGCTTGAAGTCGAAGGATTGCGCACCGGCAATTCCGGTGAGAGCGGCGGTGCCGACGCCCGCGGCCGTCTTCAGGAATCGGCGCCGTTCGTTGTCGGTCTTGTTCTGCATCGGATGTCTCCTTGGATGGTTGTTCGAGGATGCCCGGTCAGTCGGCCACCGCACCCGACTTCTTCACCAGCTCGGCCCAGCGTGGAATCTCCCTGGCCATGTGATCGCGCAGCTCCTCGGGCGTGCTGCCCACGAGTTCCATCGCGAGCTGGCCGGAGAGCTTGGCCTGCACGTCGGGCTGGTGCAGCGCCTTCACGATCTCGGCATTGAGGCGCTGCACGATCGGCTTGGGCGTGCCCTTGGGCGCGTACACCGCTTGCCAGGACGACATCTCGAAGCCCGGGATGCCCGACTCGATCATGGTCGGCAGGTCGGGCACCAGGGCGATGCGCTTGGCGGTGGTTACCGCCAGCAGCTTGAGCTTGCCGCTCTTGACCAGCGGCAGCGCTGCCGTCACCTGGTCGAACATGAAGGGCACCTGCCCCGCGGCCACGTCGGTCAATGCCGGAGGCGTTCCCTTGTACGGCACATGGGTGAGCTTCACGCCGATGAGGTCGGCGAACATCTCGCCCGCGAGGTGCGTCGAAGTGCCGGAGCCCGACGAAGCGAAGGTGCGCTTGCTCTCGTCCTTCTTCAGCAGCGCGACGAGCTCGGCCACCGAATTCACGCCGAGCTGGCTGTTGACGATGAGCACGTTGGGCAGGCGCGCGACCAGCGATACGGGCTCGAAGTCCTTCATCGGGTCGTAGGAGAGCTTCTTGTAGAGGCTGGCGTTGATGGCGTGCGTGCTGATGGTTCCGCCGAAGAGCGTGTAGCCGTCGGGCGCGGCCTTGGCCACGTAGGCGGCACCAATGCCACCGGCCTGGCCGGGCTTGTTGTCGACCACCACCGACTGCTTGAGGCTCTCGCCGAGCTTCTGTGCCAGCGTGCGGCCGACGATGTCGGTGGAGCCACCGGGAGTGAACGGCACGACGTACACGATCGGCTTGGCGGCGGGCCATTCGGTTGTCTGGGCCGGCGCGGCCAGCGGAACGAGCGCAGCCGAAAGCAGCGCCGCGGCGAGGCGGATGAAACGCATGTCTTGTCTCCTTGGATTTCTGTTGTCGATGCGGGCTCAGCGGCCGTTGGCCTGGCGCCACGCCGCGAAGTCGGTGCGGCTCTGCTCCTCGGTGGGCGGATAGAGGCCGAGGATGGAGCGGCCTTCGAGCACCTTCTCCTGCACGAAGTCTTCGAAGGCAGTCATCTCGGTGGCCTCGGCGGCGATCTCGTCGGCCATGTGGGCCGGGATCACGATCACGCCCTCGGCGTCGCCCACGATCACATCGCCGGGGAACACGGGCGCGTCGCCGCAGCCGATGGGCACGTTGATGTCGATGGCCTGGTGCAGCGTGAGGTTGGTGGGCGCGCTGGGGCGCTGGTGGTAGGCGGAAAAGCCGAGCTTCGCGATGTCGGGGCTGTCGCGAAAGCCCCCGTCGGTGACCACACCGGCCACGCCGCGCTTCATGAGCCGGGTGACGAGGATGCCGCCGGCCGATGCGGCGCGCGCGTCCTTGCGACTGTCGATGACGAGCACCGCGCCCTCGGGGCACTGCTCCACGGCCTTGCGCTGCGGATGGTCGCGGTCGAGGAAGACGCTGATCTGGTTCAGGTCTTCACGCGCCGGCATGTAGCGCAGCGTGAAGGCCTCGCCCACCATGTTGGGCAAGCCGGGGTTGAGCGGACGCACATCCTGGATGAACTGGTGGCGCAGGCCGCGCTTGAACAGGGCCGTACAAAGGGTGGCGGTGCTCACCTTCATGAGCTGCTCGCGGGTGGCGGGATTCACGTGTGGTCTCCGTTGTCGAGATGAAGTCGGGTTGAAGGACGGGTCAGAAGATGTCGGGCTCGGGCACCGGCTTGCCGAAGCTGGTCTCGAGGAAGTCGAAGTCGCAGCCTTCGTCGGCCTGCCTGATGTGGCGGCCGAACATCCAGCCGTAGCCGCGTTCGTAGCGAGGCGGCGGAGGTGTCCATGCGGCCTTGCGGCGTGCGAGTTCTTCGTCGTCGATCTCGAGGTGGATGCGACGCGCGGGCACGTCGACCGTGATGCGGTCGCCCGTCTGCACCAGTGCGAGCGGCCCGCCGATGGCCGCTTCGGGCGAGCAGTGCAGCAGGCAGCCGCCGTAGCTGGTGCCGCTCATGCGTGCATCGGAGAGACGCAGCATGTCCTTCACGCCCTGCTTCAGCAGCTTGGTCGGAATGGGCAGCATGCCCCACTCGGGCATGCCGGCGCCGCGCGGGCCGGCATTGCGCAGCACGAGGATGTCTTCGCCCGTCACGTCGAGTTCCGGGTCTTCCACCGCCTTCTTGAGCGACGGGTAGTCGTCGAACACCAGCGCACGGCCGGTGTGCTTCAACAGGTGCGGCGCGCAGGCGCTGGGCTTGATGATCACGCCGTCGGGCGCGAGGTTGCCGCGCAGCACGGCCAGCGCGCCTTCGGCGTAGATGGGGTTCGACAGCGGCCGGATCACGTCGTCGTTGTAGACCTCGGCGCCTTCGATGTTCTCGCCGATGCTGCGGCCGTTGACAGTGAGCGCGTCGGTGCGCAGGTGGCCGCGGATGCGCTCCAGCATTGCGGGCAGGCCGCCCGCATAGAAGAAGTCTTCCATCAGGTAGGCATCGCCGCTGGGCCGGATGTTGGCGATGACAGGCACGCGGCGGCTGAAGGCATCGAAGTCTTCGAGGCTCACCGCGTGGCCGGCGCGGCGCGACATCGCGATCAGGTGGATGACGGCGTTGGTGCTGCAGCCCATGGCCATCGCGCAGGCGATGCCGTTCTCGAAGTTGGCTCGGGTGAGCATCTTCGCGGGCGTGAGGTCTTCCCACACCATCTCGACGATGCGGCGGCCGCAGTCGGCGCTCATGCGGATGTGGTTGGCATCGGCCGCAGGAATGCTCGATGCGCCCGGTAGCGTCAGGCCCACCGCCTCGGCGATGCCCATCATGGTGGCGGCCGTGCCCATGGTCATGCAGGTGCCGTGGCTGCGGGCAATGCCGGCTTCCATCTCGGCCCATGCCTGCTCGCCAAGGCGGCCGGCACGGCGCTCGTCCCAGTATTTGAAGGCGTCGGAGCCCGAGCCGAGCACCTTGCCCTTCCAGTTGCCGCGCAGCATGGGGCCGGCCGGCAGGTAGATGAAGGGAATGCCCATGCTGAGCGCGCCCATCGTGAGGCCGGGCGTGGTCTTGTCGCAGCCGCCCATCAGCACGGCGCCATCGATCGGATGGCTGCGCAGCAGTTCTTCGGTTTCCATCGCGAGGAAGTTGCGATAGAGCATGGTCGTGGGCTTGACCATGCTTTCCGAAAGCGAGATTGCAGGCAGCTCGAGCGGGAAGCCTCCCGCCTGCAGCACGCCGCGCTTCACGTCTTCCACGCGCTGCTTGAAATGCGAGTGGCACTGGTTGGCGTCGCTCCAGGTGTTGACGATGGCGATGACGGGCTTGCCCATCCAGTCGGCGTAGCTGTAGCCCATCTGCAGCACGCGCGAGCGGTGGCCGAAGGAGCGGAAATCGTCAGGCGCGAACCAGCGGGCGCTGCGAAGGGATTCGTAGGTGCGTTTCGTCAAGGGTTGTCTCCATGGCCGCTGCGTGAAAGGTGCGGCCTTGCCGACCTTCGCCGGCGTCGTCCATCGAATTAAAACACTAGTATATTAGTGCGTCAATGACACAATCGCCCGCGATGAGCGCCTCCCCGAAGATCCGACTTGACCGCACCCGCCTTGCCGCGCCGCAGGTGCTGGAGAAACTGCGCGAAGCCATCCTCGCGCTCGAGCTCGTTCCCGGAACCGTGCTGCAGCGGCAGGAGCTCGCCGACCGTTTCGGCGTGAGCCAGACGCCCGTGCGCGAGGCCCTGCTTCGGCTCAACGAGGAAGGACTGGTGGACGTGTTCCCTCAGCACGCGACGCTGGTCAGCCGAATCGACATCTCCGCGGCGCGCGAAGCGCACTTCCTGCGGCGCTCCATCGAGCTGGAACTGGTGCACCAGCTGGCCGTCGAAGAATCACCGGGCCTTGTCGACCAGCTGAAAGGCGTCATCGCCCAGCAAGCAGCGCTGGCAACCTCGCAGCGCTACGGCGACTTCGTCAACGCAGACCGCACGTTCCATCGCCTGATGTACGAAGCCGGCGGCGTGCTGGGCCTCTGGGACCTTGTGGGCCGCGTCTCCGGCCACGTCGACCGCCTGCGCCGCCTGCACCTGCCCACCGCCGGCAAGACAGAGGCGATCCTGCGCGACCATCGCGCCATCACGCGCGCGATCGAGGCGAAGGACCCGGACGCAGCCCAGGCCGCGGTGCGCAAGCATCTGTCGGGCACGCTCAGTGCCGTGAACGAGATCTGCAAGCAGTATCCCGACTACGTGATTGCCTGAAAGGGCTTCTCTGCCCCTTCACCCCAGCGCGTCGTTCACCTGCTCCCTGAACTCGCTCAAACTCACCGCCGCGCCGATCTCCCTCGGCAGCGCGTCGCGCACCGAGAACACACCCAGCACCTTCGCTCCCGCCACCAGCGGCAGATGGCGAAAGCCGCGCTCCAGCATCAGCACCACGGCGTCCGACACCAGCGTCTCCGGCGGCACGCAGATCGGGTTGGGCGTCATCACCTCGCGCACCGCCGTGCCGTCGGGGTCGAGCCCCTTGGCGAGCACGCGGGTCATGAGGTCGCGCTCGGTCAGTATGCCCAGCAGCGTGTCGGGCAGTTCCATGACGAGCACGCTGCCGCAGTTGGCGCGCGTCATCACGCATGCGGCGTCACGTACCGTGGCCTGGGGAGCCACGCTGAGCACGTGCTTGCGCGAAATCGATTGGAAAACGGTGCGCTCGGACATGATGCGCCCTCCGTGAGTCGAACTCTGAATGGTGCCGCCGGCCGTTGCTCAGCGCAAGGAGGCGTTGAGCCGCTCCAGCGCCTGGGCGCCGGGGCACAGCTGTTCCGGCCCCAATGCATTGAGCGGCCGGTCGCAGGTGTTGAGTGCCGTGTGCAGGTCGGTGGCCAGCGGGTCGACGTAGAGCAGCCCCGTGACCACCTCGCCCATCTCGTGATGACGCTGCATGTAGGCCATGGCGGCGAAGCGGTCGCCCGGGTCGTAGTCCGGGTGCAGGCTTCGCAGGCGCAGCAGCGTGCCGTCGTGCTGGCGCACGTCCATCACCTCGCCGGGCTCCATGTCCACGGCGATCTCCTCCCGTCCGCTGATGAAGTCGATGCGGCTCACCGCCTCGTTGTGCTCGCGGATGTAGTCGTAGCTCTTGGTGCTGCCCGGATGGTTGTTGAAGGCCACGCAGGGGCTGATCACGTCGATGAAGGCCGAGCCGCCATGGCTGATCGCTCCCTTGATGAGCGGCACCAGCTGCGCCTTGTTGCCCGAGAAGCCCCGACCCACGTAGCTCGCGCCGAGCTGCAGCGCCATGGCGACCAGGTCCACCGGGCTGTCGGTGTTGACCACGCCCTTCTTGCTCTTCGAGCCCTGGTCGGCGGTCGCCGAGAACTGGCCCTTGGTGAGGCCGTAGACACCGTTGTTCTCCACGATGTAGGCCATGCGCACGCCGCGCCGCATCGCATGCGCGAACTGGCCCAGGCCGATGGAGGCCGAATCGCCGTCACCGGAGACACCGAGATACAGCAGGTCGCGGTTGGCGAGGTTGGCGCCGGTCAGCACGCTGGGCATGCGGCCATGCACGGTGTTGAAGCCGTGCGATGCGCCGAGAAAGTAGTCCGGCGTCTTCGAGCTGCAGCCTATGCCCGAGAGCTTCGCCACGCGATGCGGCTCGATGTCGAGTTCCCAGCAGGCCTCGATGATGGAGGCAGAGATCGAGTCATGCCCGCATCCCGCGCACAGCGTGGAAATCTTTCCTTCGTAGTCGCGCCGCGTGTAGCCGACCTTGTTGGTGGCCAGCGTCGGATGCCGCAGCCTGGGCTTGGCGAGGTAGGTCATGCGGGCTCCTTCGCACCGGTGTTGCCTGGCGCATGCGCCGTCTTGCCGACATGCGTGTCGATCGCCTGGACGATGAAGCGCGCGGTGATGGGCGTGCCGTCGAAGTGCAGCACCCGCACCAGCTTCGCCGGATCGGCATCCAGCTCGTTGACCAGCAGGCTGCGCATCTGCGCGTCGCGGTTCTGCTCGACCACGAACACGCGCGAATGTTGCGCAAGGAACTGCACCACGCTGTCGGGAAACGGAAATGCCCGCAGCCGCATCGCGTCGAGATGGATGCCGCGCTCTTCCAACTCCTGCAGCGCCTCGTGCATCGAGGGGCTGGTCGAGCCGAAATAGATCACGCCCAGGTCGGTCTTCCGGGCAGCAGGCTTCAGCACCGGCTGCGGCACCAGCGTGGCCGCGGTCGCGAACTTCTTCAGCAGCCGCTCCATGTTGTAGATGTAGTCCGGCCCGCGCTCCGAATAGCGCGCGTAGGCATCGCGCGTCGTGCCGCGCGTGAAGTAGCTGCCCTTGGTCGGATGCGTGCCCGGCAGCGTGCGCCACGGAATGCCGTCGCCGTCCACGTCCTTGTAGCGGCCGAAGTCGCGGCCGGCCTCCAGCTCTTCGGCACTCATGACCTTGCCGCGGTCGTAGGCCTTGCTGTCGTCCCACTCGAAGGGCTTGCACAGGCGCTGGTTCATGCCGATGTCCAGGTCGGTCATCACGAACACCGGCGTCTGCAGCCTGTCGGCCAGGTCCAGCGCGGCAGCCGCATGCTCGAAGCACTCGTGCGGGTCCTCGGGAAAGAGCAGCACATGCTTGGTGTCGCCGTGCGACGCATAGGCGCAGCAGAGGATGTCGGCCTGCTGCGTGCGCGTGGGCATGCCGGTGGAAGGACCGCCACGCTGCACGTTGATGAGCGTGACCGGAATCTCCGCGAAGTAGGCCAGCCCGATGAACTCCGTCATCAACGAAATGCCCGGCCCCGATGTCGCGGTGAAGGCCCGCGCGCCGTTCCAGCCGGCGCCGACCACCACGCCGATCGATGCGAGCTCGTCCTCCGCCTGCACGATGGCGAAGCGGTGCTGGCCCGTGGACTGGTCCACGCGGAACTTGGTGCAGTACTTCTGGAAGGCCTCTGCCACCGAGGACGAAGGCGTAATCGGATACCACGCCGCCACTGTCGCGCCGCCGTACACGCAGCCCAGCGCCGCCGCGCTGTTGCCGTCCACGAAGATGCTGTTTCCCACGCGGTCGGCGCGCCGCACCTTCAGGCCCACGGGCTCGCGCAGGTTCTCGCGCGCGAAGTCGCAGCCCAGGTGCAGCGCCTGCACGTTGGAGGCGAGCAGCTTCTCCTTGCCCTTGTACTGCTCGCCGAAGAGCTTCTCGACCACCTCGGGCTCGATGCCCAGCAGGATGGCCAGCGCGCCCACGTAGACGATGTTCTTGAACAGCTGCCGCTGGCGCGGGTCCTGGTAGACGGCGTTGCAGATCTCGGTGAGCGGCATGCCGATCACGCGGATGTCGTCGCGGAACTTCGAGGGCGGCAGCGGCCGCGTGCTGTCGTAGAAGAGATAGCCGCCGGGCTCCAGTTCGGCGATGTCGGCGTCCCACGTCTGCGGGTTCATCGCCACCATCATGTCGGTGCCGCCACGCCGGCCCAGGTGGCCTTGCTCGGTCACGCGCACCTCGTACCAGGTCGGCAGGCCCTGGATGTTGCTGGGGAAGATGTTGCGCGGGCTCACCGGCACGCCCATGCGCAGGATGGCCTTGGCGAAGAGCTCGTTGGCCGAGGCCGAGCCCGAGCCGTTGACGTTGGCGAACTTGATGACGAAGTCGTTGACCGCCTCGATCCGTTTCGTGCTCATGCGGGCTCCTTCCGGACTTGCTCCTGGCCCTTCTCCTGACCCGCGAGCGTCATCTTCAGCAGGAACTTCTGCATGTCCCAGGCACCGGTCGGGCAGCGCTCGGCACACAGGCCGCAATGCAGGCAGACGTCCTCGTCCTTCACCATCACGCGGCCCGTTTTCAACCCACCCGACACGTACAGGTCCTGCGCCAGGTTCAGCGCTGGCGCCTTGAGCCGCGAACGCAGGCCCTCCTCCTCGCCGTTGTCGACGAAGTTGATGCAGTCCATCGGGCAGATGTCCACGCAGGCGTCGCACTCGATGCAGGCGGGCTCGTTGAACACCGTCTGCACGTCGCAGTTCAGGCAGCGCGCTGCCTCCTTGAAGGCGGTGGCGGCGTCGAAGCCCAGTTCCACCTCCACGCGGATGCTGGCCAGCGCCGCCTCGGCCTTGGCCCACGGCACCTTGTAGCGCAGGTCGTTGGAGGTGTCGTTGTCGTAGCTCCACTCGTGGATGCCCATCTTCTGCGACACCAGGTTGGTCATCGGCGGCGGACGCACTTCGATAGGCTCCGCGCGCAGCAGCTTGTCGATGGACACCGCGGCCTCGTGGCCGTGGGCCACGGCGGAGATGATGTTCTTCGGGCCGAAGGCCGCGTCGCCGCCGAAGAACACGTTGGACACCGACGACTGGAAGGTGTTCGCGTCCAGCACCGGCAGGCCCCACTTGTCGAAGTCGATGCCGCAGTCGCGCTCGATCCAGGGAAAGGAGTTCTCCTGGCCCACCGCCACCAGCACCTCATCGCACTCGAAGTACGCATCGGGCTCGCCCGTGGGCTGCAGCGTGCGACGGCCCTTGTCGTCGTAGACCGCCTTCACGATCTCGAAGCGCATGCCCACGAGCTTGCCGTTGTCGTGCACGAAGGCCTTGGGCACGTGGAAGTTGATGATCGGAATGCCCTCGTGCGCGGCGTCTTCCTTCTCCCAGGGCGAGGCCTTCATCTCCTCGAAGCCGCTTCGCACGATGACCTTCACGTCGCTGCCGCCCAGGCGCCGGGCCGAGCGGCAGCAGTCCATCGCCGTGTTGCCGCCGCCCAGCACGATCACGCGCTGGCCGATGCTGCTCACATGGCCGAAGGACACCGAGCTCAGCCAGTCGATGCCGATGTGGATGCTCGCGGCCGCTTCCTGGCGACCCGGAATGTCGAGGTCGCGACCGCGCGGCGCGCCGCAGCCGACGAAGATCGCGTCCCAGCCCTGCCCCATCAGCGCCTTCATCGAATCGATGCGCTCGCCGCCGCGGAACTCGGCGCCCAGGTCGAGCACGTAGCCCGTCTCCTCGTCGATGATCGACTCGGGCAGCCGGAAGCGCGGAATCTGCGTGCGGATGAAGCCGCCGGGCTTGGCCTCGCCGTCGAACACCGTGACCTCGTAGCCCAGGGGCGCCAGGTCGCGCGCGACGGTGAGCGAGGCCGGCCCTGCGCCGATACAGGCGACGCGCTTGCCGTTCTTCGGCACGGGCTTGGGCATGCGGGCGCGCACGTCCTCCTTCATGTCGGCGGCCACGCGCTTGAGCCTGCAGATAGCCACCGGCTCCGGGGCCTCTGTATTGCTTTCTTCCACACGTCCGCGCCGGCAGGCCGGCTCGCAGGGCCTGTCGCAGGTGCGCCCGAGGATGCCGGGGAAGACGTTGGAAACCCAGTTGACCATGTACGCGTCGCCGTATCGGCGCTGCGCGATCATGCGTATGTACTCGGGGACGGGAGTGTGCGCCGGGCAGGCGTACTGGCAATCGACGACCTTGTGGAAGTAGGCCGGGTTGGCAATGTTCGTTCGCTGCAACGCGTGTCTCCTGGCTGTCGCCCGGAACCCCGGAGGGGCCGACGAGTGGCTTGTGGCGCTTTTGGCGGAGTATGCGCCGCTCAGGCTGGAGCGCAAGCTTGGTGGAATCCCGCAGCCACCGGGCCCAGCCCGGAGGTTCACCCGGGGCTCATCCGAGCGCGACCGCGAACAGGGCATCGATCAGCGGCCGTTCCCTGCGGATGGAGAGGCAGCACAACGAATAGCTGATCGACAGCTGGTCGTCGTCGATGGCAACAGCCACGAGTCCCGGCAGCGGGATGAACTCCACCTGCGTGACGAAGGAAACGCCCATTCCGTTGGCCACCGCGTGCTGGATGGCCTCGCGGCTGTTGATCTCCATTGCGCAGTGCAGGTTCACGTCCTGCTGCCGGCAGGCGCGCTCGACGCGATGCCGGGTCTTGGAGCCGGGCTCGCGCATGATGACCGTCTCGCCTTCGATGTCGCGAGTGGAGATGGACTTGCGCTTCGTCCATGCGTGGCCCTCGGGCACCACCGCGACGATGCGCTCCGTGCGGTAGGGCTCGACATGCAGGCCCTCGGCCCCGGCCGGATCGACGACGATGCCGACGTCGATGCTGAAGTCCTGCAGGCCCTGCAGGGTGGACTCCTCCGACCCGATCGACACCGTGATGTCCAGCGACGGATGCGCTTCCTTGAAGTTGCGCGCCAGCTCCATCGCGATGGGCGGCGACACCGCGCCGACGCGCACCAGCCCCACCTTGAGCTTGCGCGCGCTCTGCAGGAAGAGCATGGCCTCCTCTTCCTGCCCGAACAGGCCCTGCGTGATGGCATAGAGCCGCTCGCCCGCCGCCGTGAGCTTCACGCTGCGGCCGCTGCGCAGGAAGAGCTCCACGTTGAAGCGTGTCTCCAGCGACTTGACCTGGTCGGTCACCGTCGGCTGCCCGATGTGCAGGTATTGCGCCGCCGAGGTGAAGCCGCCGGTCTTCGCCACGGCGTGAAAGCATCTGATCGATTTGTAGTACTGGTGGAACATGGATTCGGGCCCCGGGGGCGTGCAGCCTCTCACAGGCGCGCCCGCGCGCGAATGGGCGCTTTCCCCGGGTCGCGATGCCGGCGCGGGGCGTTCATCCATCGGTTTTCGACCAGGCGCACACCGGAAATGCGATTGGACGGAACTTCGGGCCGCTTCGACACTGCCTTCACCAAGAAAGAAACGCGCGGCACAGCGCGATGCAGAAGCAGCGAAAAGAGAAGCCACCGAAACAACCGCCGACACGAGACAAACCCGATGCCCCACGCATATCGCAACCCCGTATCCATCCACAGCGGCCGAGGCAGCCTTGAACGGCTCCCGTCGATACTCGCCGGCCGCCGCGTCGCTGTCGTCACCTTTCCCGAGGCACGCGAGCTCGGGCTGGTCGAGCGCCTCGAGAAGCTCCTGCCCGGCTCGCTGGTCGAGGTGATCGACGACGTGCGGCCCAACCCCGACGTGGCGCACCTGAGCGCCCTGTACGACCGCTTCTGGCAGTCGCCCGATGCCTGCGACGCGATCGTGGCAGTCGGTGGCGGCAGCGCCATCGACACAGCCAAGGCGCTGATGGTGGGCACGGCCAGCGGCCGCTTCGACGAACTGGTCGAGCTGCTGTCGGCGGGCAAGTCCTTCGAGCCCGCGAGCGTCAAGCCGCTGATCGCCGTGCCGACGACGGCCGGCACCGGCAGCGAGGTGACGCCCTGGGCGACGATCTGGGACGCAGCCCGGCAGAAGAAGTATTCGCTGCACCTGGAGGCCACCTGGCCCGAGGCCGCCATCGTCGACCCCGAGCTGATGCTCTCGGTGCCGGCGGGAACCACCGTGTCGACCGGGCTCGATGCGCTGTCCCATGCGCTGGAGTCGGTGTGGAACGTGAATGCGAACCCGGTCTCCGACACCTTCGCCGTCTCGGCCGTGCAGGACATCTTCGAATGCCTGCCGGCCCTGGTGAAAGACCTGCGCAGCATCGAACTGCGCGAGCGCATGGCGATGGCCGCGCTCAAGGCCGGGCTCGCGTTCTCCAACACGAAGACGGCGCTGGCCCATTCGATCTCGTACGAGATGACGCTGCGCTACGGCCTGCCTCACGGCATCGCCTGCTCGTTCACGCTGCCCATCGTGCTGGAGAAGGCATGGGCGCGCTCCCCTGATCGCGACCGCACGCTGCAGCGCCTCTTCGGTCCCGACCTGCGCGCCGGTGCCCTGCATCTGCGCGGCTTCCTGCAGGGGCTGGGCGTGAAGACCGAGTTCGCGGACTACGGCGTGGCGGACGCCGAGGCCACGGCCATGATCGCGCGCGCCATGGAAGGAGCGCGCGGCAGGAACTTCATCGGCGCGGTGTCGGCCTAGCCGGCCGGAGCCGCAAAGCCTCGAGAAAAACAACGCCGGCGCCACAGCCGGCCCCACGGGTCCACGCCCGTCAAGCACAGGAGACAAACATGCAATTGGCGAACCAGGGTTTGCAGGCCGGCGCGTACGCGCAGCCCCATGAGCTTTCATTCCGGCGCGCGCAGTGGCGAATGCTGCTGGCCGCCATGTTCTGCTATCTCTTCTTCTACACCGGCCGGCAGACTTTCGGCTTCGCCATTCCGGGCCTGCAGAAGGAATTCGGGCTGTCGAAGGAAGTGCTGGGCTGGGCCTCGGCCAGCCTTCTGTGGTGCTACGCCATCGGCCAGGCGATCAACGGCAACCTCGCCGACAAGTTCGGCGGCCGTCGCGTGATGACCGCGGGCGCAATCCTTTCGTGCGCGGCCAACTGGGTGGTGAGCTTCGCCGTCGGCTTCAGGACGCTCGCGATTCCATGGGGCGTCAACGGCTACTTCCAGGCGCTCGGCTGGGCGCCGGGCAGCCGACTGCTGTCGAACTGGTGGGGCACCGGCGAGCGCGGCAAGGTGTTCGGCTTCTACACCTTCGCGGCCGGGTGCGCGTCGATCCTCTCGTTCGTCACCTCCATCATCGTCGTCAACGTGCTGCACCTGGACTGGCGCTGGATCTTCAGGCTGCCCGTGCTGCTGATGCTGGTGGGCGGCATCGCGTTCTACCTGATCGCCCGGGAACGCCCCGAGGACCTGGGCTTCAAGTCGCCCGACACCGGCATCGCCAACGCGGAAGACGCGAAGGCCGCCACCGCGAGCCACGTCGCACCCGAAGAAAGCTCGTGGAGCCGCTACAAGGCCGTGCTTTGCAACCCGAGGCTGCTCATCGCCGCGCTCGCCATCGGCTTCCAGAACGCGGCGCGCTACGGGCTGATCGTCTGGGTGCCGGTGCACTTCCTCGGCAAGGACTGGAGCAAGATGGCCGACGGCATGATCGATCCGGCCTGGATCTCGGTGGCTCTGCCCGTGGGCATGGCCTTCGGCGCGCTCACCAACGGCTGGATCTCCGACCGCGTCTTCGGCTCGAAGCGCTACAAGGCCATCGTGCTCTACATGCTGCTGGGCGCGGCCGCCTCCATCGGCATGTACCTCACGCCCACGAGCATCGCCGGCCTGGCGCTGCTCTTTCTCGCGGGCTTCTTCGTCTACGGCCCAGCCTCCTCCTTCTGGGCCCTGTGCCCCGACCTCGTGGGAGCCAAGCGCTCGGGCACGGCCACCGGCGTCATGAACTTCTTCTCCTACCTGCTGGCGGGCCTGGGCGAACCGTTGATCGGCCGGCTGCTGGACCACTCGGGCAGCACGTCGATGGTCTTCCCGATCGTCGCGACCAGTTGCCTCATCAGCGCCGCCATCGCGGTCTTCATCCGGCGCTGAGGCGGGCCGCCCTTCCCTTCATCCAACCGATCGATCGATCCATCCATCTCCATCAAGGAACCCTCTGCCATGAAACCCGAATCGCTGGAAGTCAACGCCCGCAGCTATCGCTGGATGAGCCGCCCCGTCGTGGTCGTGTGCGTCGACGGCTGCGAGCCCGCCTACCTCGACGCAGCCATCGCCGCCGGCGTGGCGCCGTACATCGAGCGCATGAGAAAGACCGGCGCCGACCTGCTGGCCGACTGCGTGGTGCCCTCGTTCACCAACCCGAACAACCTGTCGATCGTGACCGGCGCGCCGCCCGCGGTGCACGGCATCTGCGGCAACTACTTCTTCGACCGCGAGCTCGGCCAGGAAGTGATGATGAACGACCCGAAGTACCTGCGCGCCGGCACGGTGCTCGCGGCCTTCTCCGATGCCGGAGCGAAGGTCGCCGTGGTGACCGCCAAGGACAAGCTGCGCAAGCTGCTGGGCCACCGCATGAAGGGCATCTGCTTCTCGTCGGAGAAAGCCGACCAGGCCACCGTGGAGGAGAACGGCATCGACGGCGTGGTCGCGATGGTCGGCATGCCCGTGCCCTCCGTGTACAGCGCGGAGCTGTCGGAGTTCGTGTTCGCGGCCGGCGTGAAGCTCATGGAGTCGCGCCGCCCCGACCTGATGTATCTCTCGACCACCGACTATGTGCAGCACAAGGCCGCACCCGGCAGTCCCGCCGCCAATGCCTTCTACGCGATGATGGACGGCTACCTCGCACGGCTCGACGAACTGGGCGCCACCATCGTCCTCACCGCCGACCACGGCATGAACGACAAGCACGACGCGCAAGGCGCGCCGAAGGTCGTCTACCTGCAGGACGTGCTCGACGACTGGTACGGCCAGGACGAGGCGCGCGTCATCCTCCCGATCACCGACCCCTACGTGGTGCACCACGGCGCGCTCGGCTCCTTCGCCACCGTGTACGCGCCCGACGAGGCCCGCGTGCCGGGCTGGATCGACCGGCTGCAGAGCCTGCCGGGCATGGAACTCGTGCTCTCGCGCAAGGACGCGGCCCAGCGCTTCGAGCTGCCGCCCGATCGCATCGGCGACATCGTGGTCGTCAGCGAGCGCAGCACGGTCATCGGCACGTCTGCGAGCCGGCACGACCTCTCGGCGCTGGAGGTGCCGCTGCGCTCGCACGGAGGCGTCTCGGAGCAGCGCGTGCCGCTGATCTGCAACCGCCCGGTCTCAGGCATCGCGGCCGGGCGCCGGCTGCGCAACTTCGATGCGCTCGACCTCGCGCTGAACCACGCCCAGTAACCGCCCGGAAGGCCCGCCATGAACCAGCCATTGCAAAAGACCACCGAAGTCCACTACGAAGCCCTGCGCATCGCCGGCGAACGCGTCTACCGCGACGAGGTCATCGAGGTGACCTATCCCTACACCGGCGAAGTGATCGCCACCGTGCCGAAGGCCACGCTGGCGGACGTGCGGCGCGCCTACCGCATCGCCTGCGACTACAGGCCCACGCTCACGCGCTACGAGCGCTACCGCATCCTGATGCGCGCGGGCGAGCTCATCGCCTCGCGCCTGGACGAGATTTCGCGCACCATCACGCTGGAGTCGGGCCTGTGCCGCAAGGATTCGCTGTACGAGGTGGGCCGCGCCTCCGACGTGCTGCTGTTCGCCGCCAACCAGGCGCTGGTGGACGACGGCCAGGTGTTCTCCTGCGACCTCACGCACCACGGCAAGAGCCGCAAGGTCTACACGCTGCGCGAGCCGCTGCAGGGCGCGATCACGGCGATCACGCCGTTCAACCATCCGCTGAACCAGGTGATCCACAAGGTGGCGCCTTCCATCGCAACCAACAACCGCATGGTGCTCAAGCCCAGCGAGAAGACGCCGCTTTCGGCCTTCATCCTCGCAGACATCCTGTACGAGGCGGGGCTGCCGCCGCAGATGCTTTCGGTGATCACCGGAGACCCGCGAGAGATTGCCGACGAGATGCTCACCAGCGCCGACGTCGACCTCGTCACCTTCACCGGCGGCGTGGCCATCGGCAAGTACATCGCGGGCAAGGCGGTCTACAAGCGGCAGATCCTGGAGCTGGGCGGCAATGATCCGATCATCGTGATGGAAGACGCCGACGTCGAGGAAGCCGCGACGCTGGCCGCCAGCGGCTCCTACAAGAACTCGGGCCAGCGCTGCACGGCCATCAAGCGCATGCTGGTGCACGAGGCGGTGGCCGACCGCTTCGTCGAGCTGCTGGTGCGCAAGACCGAGGCGCTGAAGTACGGCGACCCGATGGACCCGCACACGGACATGGGCACGGTGATCGACGAGGCCGCGGCGAGGCAGTTCGAGTCGGTGGTCGGCGAGGCCATTGCCGGCGGCGCGAAGCTGATGTGCGGCAACGTGCGCCGCGGCGCGCTGTACTCGCCCACAGTGCTGGACCACGTCGAACCGGGGATGACCGTCGCGAAGCACGAGACCTTCGGGCCGGTCTCGCCGGTGATCCGCTTCTCGAGCATCGAGGAGGCGATCCGCATCTCCAACGGCACGGCCTACGGTCTCTCGTCCGCGGTGTGCACGAACCGCATGGACTACATCACGCGATTCATCCGCGAGCTGAACGTGGGCAGCGTGAACGTGCGCGAGGTGCCGGGCTACCGGCTGGAACTCACGCCCTTCGGCGGCATCAAGGACTCGGGGCTGGGCTACAAGGAAGGCGTGCTGGAGGCGATGAAGAGCTTCACCAACACCAAGACCTACTCGCTGCCATGGTGATCTTCAGGTGAAGCCGCCCTCCGGCGAAGCCATCTGCGCCGGGAGGGCGATTCCCCCGTTGCGGACTTCATGCGCTCACAATGTCCGCCGGTTACTCCACGGGACGACACCATGAGCGTTTTGCACATGTTTCTACCGGTATGCGAGCCGGCGCGCAGCGAGGCGCTGGCCCAGTTGCGGAAGACGCACCACCTGCCCCGCCACCTCGTCAAGGGCATCGCGATAAAGCATCACGACACGGGCGAGCCGGCTGCCGCGCCCGATGCGCAGCAGGCCCAGCAGCAGGCGCAGACACCTCCGAAGGAAACGCAGGCACCGGCCTCGCCGCAATAGCAGCGGCCGCCTTCGGATCGAAGCTCGTTCACTGGCTCGCGTTCGGCGTCGCGCGCGCCAGCAGGCGGATGTGCTCGAAGTCGAGCAGGTCCAGCGCGTGCCGCACTGCCTCGACCAGCGCCGAATGGCGCGCGTCGGCCGCGAGGCGGTCGGCCCAATCGTGCAGGTCGCTCCAGCGGCCGTCGCGCGCGAGCGTCTCCAGTTCGTCGCGCACCGCCGCGGGCAGCGGCGCGATCGCGGGCACCGGCAAGCGCCTGCCGGCGCTGCGGGCCGATGCGGGCACGGGCATGGGCAGCGGCTTCGCGACGACGGGCACCAGTTCCTTGGGTGCCTCCTTCACGATCACCGAGAAGCGCACGCGCGTGCCCAGGTTGCGACGGCTTTCGAGCTGCAGCCTGCCGCCCATGTGCTGCACGATGCGCCGCGCGATCGTCAGGCCGAGCCCGTGTCCGTTCGAGCTGGGCGCTCCCTGCTCGAAGGCCCGCATGATGCGCGCCTGCTCTTCCTTCTCGATGCCGACGCCGCTGTCCCACACGTCGAACTCGAGCCGCCACGAATCCTCGCGCGGCCGCGCCTGCACGCGCAGGCCCATCGTGCCGTCGCGCGTGAACTTCGCGGAGTTCGACAGCAGGTTTAAGAGCAGCTGCTGGAAGCGCTTGCTGTCGAGGTACACGGCAGCGGGCAGCGCGCCCAGCACGTCGAGCTCGAAGCGGTTGTGCTGGCGCTGCGCGAGCGTGTCGGCGTACTGCGCGATGTCGTCGATCAGTGCGCGCAGGTGCACGGGTTTCGACTCGAAGGAAAAGGGCAGCAACTCGCTTCTCGCGTAGTCGAGCAGGTCGTCGATGAGGGTGAGCTGGTAGGCCGCGCTGCGCTCGATGGCCTGCAGCCGATCGGGCGGCGCCGAGCCGTCTTCGTTGAGCCGGCGCACGTTGCCGATGATGGTCGACAGCGGCGCGCGCAGGTCGTGGCTGATGTAGGCCAGCAGTTGCGTCTGCTCGCGCGACTGCTGCTCTGCCTGCTCCAGCGCCGCGTTCAGCGCATGGGTCTTGCGCTCCACCTCCTCGCGCAGGCGCTGCTGTTCTTCCGCCTGCCAGTGCGCCAGCGTGCGCTGCGCGGAGTGCCGCTGCCGCGACAGGTGATGCGCCCACACAGCCAGGGCCACGAGGCCGACCAGCATGCCCGGGAAGCCCAGCGCATAGGCGTCGAAGCCGGGAAGCATGTGCGAGGGCATCGCCAGTTCCACGAGGCGCAGGCACACGCCGACGGTGATGATGCTCATCACCGGAAAGGCCAGCCGCCCGCCCGGCCCGGCGCGGCGCATGTAGATGAAGGTGCTGACGGTCAGCGACAGCACCACCAGCGGCGCGCTCAGCGTGCCCGCCGTCGCGAAGGGCGCGTAGGGTCCGAAGAGCGTGCCCAGCACCACCACGCATTGCGCCACCGCGAGCACCACGAACAACGACAGCCCGGGCACGCGCACCGGGCCGCGCCGCGACACCGTGTACAGGTAGAACATCAGCGACAGCACGCAGCAGCCCGCGGTGACGCCGGCCGCGCGGTAGCTCCATTCGATGCTGTCGGGCCACAGCGCGAGCCGCGCGTGGCCGCGATAGGTGCTCTCGTAGAGCGCCACCAGCGCGAAGCCCATGCTCTGTAGCGCCATCGCCAGGTTGCGCGAGATGACCCACAGCGACAGCGAATACACCGACAGCACCAGCAGGCCGCCGATGAGCAGGCCGTCGAGCAGCGCGTGGCTGCTTTCCGACGTGCGCCAGGCGTCGGCCGAATACAGCTTCGGCACGAGCTTGACGCTGCTGTCCGTGCGCACGCGCACCAGCACGCGCGCCTGCTCGCCGGGACGCAGGTCGAGATCGAGCGTGGGCACGCGGTCACGGTCGCGCCACTTGACCGGACGCACCGACACGCCCGCGCGCTCGTGCGTCCAGGTGGCCCAGCCGGCGAGTTCGCGGCGCGCGTGGAAGTCGACATGCTGCAGCCATGTGGCGTCGAGCACCAGCCGCAGCGGCTGGATCGCGGTGCTGCCGTTGACCACCGTCAGCCGCATCCAGAAGGCGGAGGTCGAGAAACCCGGCCGCATGCGCGCGGAAGTGCCGGGCTGGAATCCGTCCGGGCTTTCGCCTGGCAGCGCGTCGACCTCGTCGAGCGACATGCGCGCGCTGGTGTCTTCGAACAGTTCGGCGCGCGTGTCGAGCAGCACCGGCCAGCGGGTCTCGTCGTCGATGCGCAGCATGTCCGCCCAGGCGGCGGGGAGCGCCATCAGCCAGAAGACGGCGCAAAGCAGGAGCGAGCGAACGCCGCGAAGGCCCGGGGTGGTCACCGCCTTTGCCGGTGCCGCGTCAGGCCGAAGGCACCGACGGAGGCGCGACCGGCGCTGCCCCTGCCTGGCGAAAGGCGGTGGGCGTGGTGCCGAAGCGTTCGCGGAATGCGGTCGAGAAATTGGCCGCGCCCGAGAAGCCGACGGCCAGGGCCACTTCTTCCACGCTGAGCGCCGAGTTCGCGAGCAGCCGCTGCGCCTCCGCGAGCCGAGCCTCGCGCGCGAACTCGAACACCGTGCGGCCGGTCTGCTCCTTGAACACGCGCGACAGGCGCTTCTCGTGCGTGCCCACGCTCGCCGCCAGCGCGGGCAGCGCCGGCACGTTCGCGAGGTCGGAACGCACCAGCCGTTCGACCGCCTGCGCGAGCACGCGGTCGGCGTGGTCGGTGGTTGGCTCACCCCTGGCATGCTCCAACGCGCTCTCGGCCTCCTCGATGCAGGCCTTCGCCTGATCGCGGCAACTCGCGAGAGCGAGATGCACGGCCACGCGCGCCAGCACTTCCGCCGGCTCGAAGGGCTTGAGGATGTAGTCGACCGCGCCTTCGCGCAGGCCCGTGAGGCGCTCTTCCACCGAGCTCGACGAGGTCACGAAGATCACCGGGATGCGCGCCGTAACGCGGTCGGCCTTCAGCAGCCGGCAGGTCGCGAAACCGTCGGTGGCGCCCATGCGAACGTCGAGCAGCACCAGGTCGGGCTGCAGCGCGGTCGCCCGGCGATAGCCCTCCAGCGCATCGAACGCCAGGCTGATGCGGTGCCCCGCCTCGCGCAACACGCCGAGCAGCAACTGCAACTCTTCGATGTTGTCGTCGATGACGAGGATGTGCGCGCGCCGGGGCGGCGTGGTCGACCAGTAGGACATGGGCGTCGAGCGTAGGAGTGCGTCGCCTAAAAGCAGCGTGAATTAGTTCACATTCAGTTCACATTATGTTGCATTGGTAAACAAATGTCATCATTAGCAAAGCTTTCGTCCTGATTCGCAAAGGCTCCCTTCGGGGGCCCACCGAAGAATCCCGCCCTTTCCGGAGCACCCGCCGCCTTCACGGCGCGACAAGAAACGGTGCCCGGCCACCAGAGCCATCACGAGGGACGGGATGTTCAGGACCCCATCGAATCTGTCGCACGCGCAGGCGCGGCGCGACGTGTCTTCCAACGCCGCGCGCCTGCGCCACGGCCTTTGGCGCCGTTGCCTGACGCGCCTTGCCGCGCCCGTTGCCGGGCTGCTCTTCGCCACGGCCGCGCATGCGGTGCCGCAGGTGTCGAGCCTCGTGCATTCGCCGGACATCCTTCCCGCCGGCGGCACGGTGACGAGCACCGTCACCATCGCCGAGACCGACAGCCTGCCGATCGGCGCGCCGGGTGCGTCCTTCACGTACACGATCCCAGGGAACAGCATCTACATGGGCACCGGCGCGGTTCCCGTGGGCACCTGCTCGGCCACCGTGTCGGTAGGCTCCGCCGGCCCCGGCACGCTGACCTGCTCCGGCATCACGCTGGCGGCGAACCAGCTGCGCAACTTCGAAGTGCTGCTGCGCACGGTCGCGCAGGGCACGCTGAGCGTGACCGCCACGCCCAGCGACGGCGGCTCCAGCGAGACCAAGACGATCACTGTGAACCAGGGCGCGGACATGGCGGTGACCATCAGCGCGCCGGTCAACGCGCCGAGCGGCTCGACGGTGCCGATCGTCTTCACGGTCACCAACAACGGCCCCGACACCAGCACGGGCTCGACGCTGACCTACCCGATTCCCACCGGCCTGTCGGTCTCCGGCAGCGGCCTGCCCTCGGGCTGCTCGATCAGCGGCAGCCTGCTGACCTGCAACGTGCCGGCCACGCCGGCAAGCGCCGGCAGCAACACGCGCACCTTCAGCATCAACGGCGTGGTCACCGCGGGCGCGGGCTCGACCATCACGCACCAGCCGGCCGTGGCGGCCGTGGGCGGCGTGGGCGACGGCGTTTCCACCAACAACACGATCACCGCCAACACCACCGTGACGGCGGGCTACGTGCTCGCGCTCGCGAAGAGCCATGACGGCGGCCAGCTGCTGGTGGGCCAGCGCTTCAACTTCAGGCTGAGCCCGAGCTTCAGCGGCAGCCCGCCCACCGGCGTGACGCTGAGCGACACCATCCCCGCCAATTTCGCGATCCAGACGCCGATCAATGCCGCCGCCGGCTGGAACTGCTCCGTCAGCGGCCAGACGGTGAGCTGCACGCGCAGCAACATCGGCGGCAGCAACGGCGCCAACGTGGCGCTCGGCGACATCGTGGTGCCAGTCATCGCCATGACCGCCGGCACCGGCGTCGTCAACGAGGCCACCGTGAGCGCGACCGGCCCCATCGCCAACTCGGCCACCGGCAGCGTGCCGGCCGACGTGGCCGTATCGGCCACCGACTTCCGCGCCGACAAGCGCCGCGGCTGGCCGCAGAACAACGTGCCGCTGGGCCAGGCCTTCGACTACCAGGTCGGCAGCACCAACCTCGGCAGCACGCGCCTGCTCGCGGGCAGCACGATCCAGCTGGTGGACGACCTGCCGGCCGGCGTGCAGATCAACAGCGTCACGCAGCGCGACGGCTACACCTGCACGGTGACCAAGGGCGGCGCCACCGTCGTCCCGACGCCCGCCACGCCGGTGCCCGGCCCGGCCACCGTGACCTGCACGCGCACGCTCGCCTCCGACATCAGCGTCGACCTGTCCGCCGGCAACAGCGCGCGCAACGGCGGCTACATCATCGTGAACGCCACCATCCCGGCACTGCCCTCGGGCGGCGGCCAGATCGTCAACAGCATGTGCGTGAACGTGGCGCTGCCAGCGGCCGCGCCAACGCTCGGCGCCGACCCCGACGCCAACACCGGCAACGACTGCGTGAGCCTTGGCACCGGCGTGAACGACACCGCCACCGCGGCCGACGTGAAGGTGCTCAAGCGCGTGGTGGGCATCGGCGACAGCGCGGGCAACCGCCAGGTCGCGGGCCAGAACGTCACCTGGGAACTCGAGGTGGTCAACGCCGGCCCCTCCGAAGCACAGAACGTGGTCGTCACCGACGCCTTCGCGCAGGTGATCGGCGCGGGCAGCGTCTCGCAGACGGCCAACGGCGGCACCTTCGCCGGCGCCTGCGCGCTGCCGGCCAATGGCAGCGGCTTCGGACAAGCGTCGCTGTCGAACTGCACGCTGTCGACCCTGCCGGTCTGCCGCGCGAGCACCGACCCCGCCAGCGCGCTGCCGCTGTGCCCCGTCATCCGGGTCGTCGCCAAGCACTACGGCGACGGCGCCTCGGCCACCGATCACGGCTTCCAGATCAACAACACGGCCAACGCGCTGGCGACCACGCCGGCCGATCCGAACCTGGGCAACAACGACGGCAGCGCCACCGCGTACCTGCTCGCGCGCACCGACGTGACGGTCACCAAGTCGGCCAGCCCCGCCTCGGTGCCGGTGGGCCAGCTGCTCACCTACACGCTCACCGCGCGCAACCTGAGCCTCGCCCAGGGCAGCCTCAGCCGCGCCTACGACGTGCACGTGGTCGACACGCTGCCGGCCAACCTGATGTTCATCTCGGCAACTGCATCCGGCGGCGGCAGTTGCTCGACGGTGCCGAGCACCACCCAGCCCACGGGCACCGGCGGAACCAACAACCAGCTCGAGTGCGCCTGGACCTCGCTCGACCGCAACGTGCAGCAGACCGTCACGGTGCGCGCGCGGCCGCTGTACGTGCTCAACGGCTCCACGGTGACCAATAACGCGCAGGTCTCCACGGCCACGCCCGAGCTCAGCACGACCAACAACAGCGCCGCCGTGCCCGCCACGGTGACCGCGCCGGCGTACGACCTCGTCGTCACCAAGCGCGACGACGTCGACCCGGTGAACGTGGGCGACGACGTGGGCTACACCATCACGGTGTCGAACAACAGCGCCTCGACGGCGGAAGACGTGCGCCTGGTCGACACGCTGCCGCTGCCGGGCCCCGGCGGCGAGCTGCCGCCCACGCTGGTGTCGGTGACCGCCCCGGGCGGCACCACCTTCGCGCTGGCCAACGGCGCCGCCATCGGCTCGGCCGGCGGGCAGATCGTGTTCACCATTCCCACACTGGGAGGCACCGGCGCCACATCCACGGGCGAGCCCAACGCGCTGCAATTCCGCGTGGTGCTGCGCGGCGTCTCGCGCGGCACCTTCCAGAACAACGCCAGGGTCGATTTCTTCGACGCCGCGCGCAACGCCTTCGACACCGTCCAGGGCAACAACGCGGTGGCCGAGAACACCACCTTCCGCTTCAAGGCCGACGTGCAGGTGGTCTCCAAGACCGCCGTCATGGCCGGCACCACCACGCCGGTGACCACCGCGTCCTCGGCCGTGCCCTTCGATTGGCTCGTGCAGCTGCGCAACAACGGCCCCGACAGCGCCGAGACCACCAGCTTCACCGACACCCTGCCCGCATCGCTGGTGCTGGCCGGCCCGCCGGTGTTCACCGTGACGGGCGGCAGCTTCACGCCCGCGGCGCCCACCTGCACCGGCACGGCCGGCAGCACCGCCGTGAGCTGCGCGATCACCTCGATGCCGGCCAACGGCACGGCCACCGTGCGCATTCCGGTGCGCTTCAGCGGCGCGGCGCCGGCCAACGGCACCGTGCTGACCAACCGCGCGCACATCGTCACCACCGGCTCGGGCGACACCAACGGCGGCACCGACCCGAACGGCGGCAACAACTTCAACGACGGCAGCGTCACGGTGCAGAACAGCGCGCTCTCGGGCCGCGTGTACGAAGACCTGAACGGCAACGGCCTGATCGACAGCGGCGAGCCCGCCATCGCCGGCGTGACCATCCGCCTGAGCGGCACCGACAGCTCGGGCAACGCCATCACCCTCACGACCACCACCGACGCCGCCGGCAACTGGAGCTTCACCGTGCCCGCCGGCACCTACAGCGTGGTGGAAGACCAGCCTGCCGCGTACCTGCCCGGCATCACCCGCGCGGGCACCGTCAGCGGCGCGGGCAGCGCAGCCGGCACCGTACCGCCGGGCACCGGCAACGGACCGAACGGCTCCAACGCCAACCGCATCGACAACATCGTGCTCGGCACGGGCGGCGCTTCCAGCGCCAACAACTTCGGCGAGGTGCGTGCGTCCAGCCTGGCCGGACGCGTCTACCAGGACGCCGACTACAGCGGCACCGCCAGCGCGGGCGACCCCGGCATCGCCGGCGTGAGCGTCACCCTCACCGGCACGGACATGTACGGCAACCCGGTGTCGCTGACCACCACCACGGCGGCGGGCACCGGCAACTACACCTTCAACAACCTCACGCCCGGCAGCTACACGCTGACCGAGACGCAGCCGGCCGGCTTCGTCGACGGCGCCGACGCGGCCGGCTCCGCAGGCGGCACGGTGGGCAACGACGTGGTGAGCGCCATCACGCTGGCTTCCAACGTGAACGGCACGGGCTACAACTTCGGCGAGCAGCTCACCCGCATCACGACGCGCGTGTTCGTCGACGGCAACAACGACGGCATCCCGCAGGCCGGCGACACCGGCATCCCGAACGTCGAGCTGCGCCTGACGGGCACCGACGCCGCGGGCAACGCGGTGAACATCCTCGCGGTGGCCACCGGCACGCCCGGCGCCTACGAGTTCCGCAACGTGCCTCCCTCGGGCGCGGGCGGCTACACCATCACCGAGACGCAGCCGGCCAACTACGCGCCCGGCAAGGCCAACAACAACGGCCAGCCCGGCACGCCGCAAGGCGGGGGCAACGTCATCACCGGCGTGACCGTCTCGGGCACCAGCGTGCCGGCGACGCAGGGCGAGTACTGGTTCGGCGAGTTGCTGCCCGGCGGCATCTCGGGCCGCGTGTACTACGACCGCGACGGCAATGGCGCGCAGGGCGCGCCGGCCACCGAGCCGGGCCTGGCGGGCGTGACCATCACGCTCACCGGCACGGACGTCAACGGCCAGCCGGTGTCGCGCACAGCCGTCACCGACGCCAATGGCGACTACAGCTTCCCGAACCTCGCGCCGGGCAGCTACACCGTGACCGAGGCGCGGCCCGCGGGCTACCTGCCCGGCATCACGCGCGCCGGCAACGTCAGCGGCGCGGGCAGCACCCCGGGCGCGGTTCCCACCAGCGGCAGCGGCGTGACCAACGGCCCCAACGGCTCGAACGCCAACGTCATCCAGAACATCGTGCTCGGCGCGGCGGGCGCGGGCTCCACCGGCAACAACTTCTCGGCCGTGAAGCCCGCCAGCCTCTCGGGCTACGTGTACGCCGACGTGGCGCCTTCCAACGGCACCCGCGACAGCGGCGAGCCCGGCATCGCAGGCACCACCATCCGCGTGACCGGCACCGACTTCCAGGGCAACGCGGTCGACCGCACGGTGCAGACCGCCGCCGACGGCCGCTACCTGGTGGACGCGCTCACGCCCGGCACCTACCAGATCGACGAGACGCAACCCGCCGGCGTGGCCGACGGCCCCGAGTCGCTCGGCACCGTGGGTGGCGCGCCGCGCGGCACCGCCAACCCCGGCGGCACCAACGACCGCTTCGGCGGCCTCGCACTGGTGTCGGAAGACGCGGGCATCGACTACAACTTCGGCGAGCGCGGCGGCCAGATCGCGGGCTGGGTGTACGTCGACACCAACAACGACGGCATCCGCCAGCCCACCGAGGCCGGCATTCCGGGCGTGACGCTCACGCTCACCGGCCGCTCCGCCAGCGGCCTCGCGGTGAACGCCACGGTGGTCACCGACGCGAACGGCCGCTACGTCTTCACAGGCCTGCTGCCGGCCGACGCTGCGGGCTACACGATCCGCGAGACGCAGCCCGTGACGTACGCCGACGGCCTCGACGCCGTGGGCACGGTCGAGGGCGCGGTCACCGGCACGCTGGGCAACGACGTCATCAGCGCCATCGCCTACCGCGGCGGCAACGGCGACAACTACAACTTCGGCGAACGCGGCGCGTCGCTGGCGGGCACCGTCTACAACGACGCCAACCGCAACGGCAAGCGCGAGCCGCAGGACTTGCCGATCGCCGGCGTGACCATCACGCTCACCGGCACCGACGCCGCCGGCCAGCCGGTGACGCGCACTGCCGTCACCGACGCCAACGGCCGCTACGAGCTGCCCGGCCTGCCCCTGCCCGGCAGCGGCGGCTACACCGTCACCGAAACACAGCCCACCGGCTACGACGAAGGCATCGCCGTCCCCGGCACGCTGGGCGGCACCGCGCAGGGCCCGAACCAGATCCGCGTGAACTTCACCGGCCTGGAAGCCCACGGCACCGGCTACGACTTCACCGAGCACAGCAACCAGCCCGCGTCGCTCACCGGCACCGTGTGGTTCGACCAGAACCACAACCGCAGCCGCGAATCGGGCGAAGGCCAGGGCGAAGGCTGGACGGTGGAGCTGCTGCGCTGCGCCGACGGCGGCAACGCCTGCGCCGAGAACGCGGCCACCGTGCTCTACACCGTGACCACCAACGCCGACGGCAGCTACCGCTTCGGCGACCTGGTGCCCGGCGAATACCGCGTGCGCTTCCGCTCGCCCGACGGCCGCGTCGTGGGCGGCGTGTGGCCGACCGACACCGCGCAGAACGGCGCGAACGGCCCCTACCCGACGCCCGCGGCTAGCGATCCGCGCTTCAGCATCAAGGTGCGCGTGAACGCGGGCGCCAACGTGCAGAAGCAGGACCTGCCCTACGACCCGGGCGGCGTGGTCTACGACAGCGTGAGCGGCACGCCCGTGCCCGGCGCCGTGGTGAAGCTGGTCGGCCCGGCCGGCTTCGACCCCGCGCAGCACCTGCTCGACGGGCGCGACAGCTACACCACCGGCCCGAGCGGCTACTACGACTTCTTCGTGCTGCCGGGCGCGCCGGCCGGCGAATACCGCCTGGTCGTCACCCCGCCGGGCGCCTACCTGCCATCGACGATGTATCCGGCGGCGGCCGGCGCGCTGGGCACGCAGTCGTGCGCGGCGCCCGCCAACGGACCGGCACCCGCGCAGACCAACCCCTGCGTGGTGAGCCCCGGCGCGGCACTGGTGCCGGGCGCGGGCTACTACATGGTGTTCAACATGCCGGGCGGCGGCGGCCAGCACGTGGTGGCCAACAACATTCCGCTCGACCCGTCGAACGCCACGCTCATCGAGCTGCGCAAGACCACCTCGAAGCTCACCGTGAAGAAGAGCGAACTACTGCCCTACCGCATCACGGCGCGCAACACGCGCGGCACGGCCGTGCCGGGCGTGGCCGTGGTCGACACCCTGCCGCCGGGCTTCCGCTACATCCAGGGCTCGCTCAGCGTGCGCACGCTGCCCGGCGGCGTGGCGCTGCCGGTGATCCCGCAGATCAGCGGCCGCCAGGTCGTGGTGCCCGGCCAGAACTTCGCGCCCAACGAGACCAAGGAATACCTGATGGTCGCGGGCGTGGGCGTCGGCGTGGGCGAAGGCGAATTCGTCAACCAGGTCGTGGCAACGCAGGGCGTTGGCGGCAGGACGCTGTCGAACCTGGCCACCGCCAGCGTGCGCGTGGTGCCCGACGCCCTCTTCGACTGCACCGACGTGATCGGCAAGGTCTACGACGACAGGAACGCCAACGGCTACCAGGACGACGGCGAACCGGGCCTGGCCAACGTGCGCATCGCCACCGTCAACGGCGTGCTGGCCACCACCGACGCCGAGGGTCGCTACCACATCGCCTGCGCCGCCATTCCGAAGGAAGGCACCGGCAGCAACCTGGTGCTCAAGCTCGACGAGCGCACCCTGCCCTCGGGCTATCGCACCACCAGCGAGAACCCGGCGGCCGAGCGCGCCACGCGCGGCAAGGTGCTGAAGATCAACTTCGGCGCCACCGTGCACCGCGTGGTGCGCCTCGCGCTGCAGGGCGCGGCCTTCGACGACGGCGCCGCCACGCTGCGCGCCGCCTTCGCGGGCGAACTCGAACGCACGGTGACCGTGCTGGCCGAGAAGACCTCGGTGCTGCGGCTGGCCTACAAGGCCGCGCCGGGCGAGCCTGCATCGCTGGGCCGCGACCGCACCGACGCGGTGAAGGCCGCGGTGCTCTCGCGCTGGAAGCAGCTCGGCGAGCAGCGCGCCTCGCGCAACGAGCCGCCGCTCTTCAACCTGGACGTCGAGATCGAGCTGGTGCCTGCCGCCGCCTCTTCCGGGGAGGTGAAGCCATGACGCGAGGAAAAGACACCGCTGCCATGCCCCGCCCCCAGACATCGAACCCGATCGAGCGAGCCCACATGAGAAGAAAGAACAAGAAGACGCTGCCCAGGCGCATGGCCCTTGCCGGCGCCGTGACCGCCGCCTGCCTGAGCATGGGCCTGGCCGCCGCGCAGGAAACCGCCGTGCGCGGCCGCATGCTCGACCGCGCCGCGGCCGACCCGCGCGCAGTCGACATCGACGCCACGCGCCACCTGCCGCGCAGCAGCGAACGCGAGCTGCCCAAGGCCACCTTCGTGCTCGGCGACGAGCGCGAAGTGCCGAAGGCCGCGGCGGCATCGCCAGTCGCCATGCCCGTCGAACGCAGCGACGCCAGCACGCCGCATTTCGACTCCGGCGCCGACGCGCTCTCCCCCGCCGACCGTGTGCAGCTCGACCGCATCGCCGAGCAGGTGAAGGGCCGCGACGGACTGCGCTTCGAGATCGTCGGCCACACCGACACGCAGGCGCTGAGCGCGAAGTCGCGCGAACGCTTCGCCGACAACCACGCGCTGGGACTGGCGCGCGCGCAGCAGGCCGCGCGCTATCTCACGCAGCGGCTCGGGCTGCCGGAGACGGCCGCATCCGCGAGCTCGCGCGGCCCCGATGCGCCCGTTGCGACACCAGCCACCGACCCTGCCAACTGGGCCGCCAACCGCCGCGTCGAAGTGCGCGTGTACTGGCGCGATGCGCCCGTTGCAGCCGCACCGGCTTCAGCATCAGTCGACCCCGGCGTCTGCCGCACCTTCACAGCCTTCGGCACCGACGACGCACCGCTGCGCCTGAGCGTGGATGGCCAGCTGCTGTCGACCGACGGCAAGCAGCCTGCGGCCGATGGCACCACAAGTGCCGACCGCCAGCGCTGCGTCGACGTGCAGCTCGAGCGCAACCAGCTGCGCCTGCAGTACGACAACCTCTCGCAGCCGCGCCGCCTGAGCGCCAGCGCCTGGCCCACCACCGCGGTGGCCGGCGACACGGTGCGCTTCGCGGGCTACAGCAACTACCTGCTCTTCACCTCGAAGGCCGAGCTGCGCGTGTACACCGCCAACGAGGCGATGCAACGCCGCCTGCTGGCCACCGTGCCGCTGGACGCCGGCCTGCGCGGCGAATGGCAGGTGCCCGAGGGCCTGCTCGATCGCATGCCCGAAAGCGCGACCGGCAAGCTCTACTACCGCGTGCGCGTGTACGACCGCCAAGGCCGCTTCGACGAGACCGACGACCTCTCGCTCACGATGGCCAGGCGCCACAAGCCCGAGGCCGGCACGCCGCCCGACCCGGCGCGCGAGCTGCTGCGCGGCTACGGCCAGAACAACATCGCCATCGCCAACATTCCGCTGAGCGCGGGCACCGTCACCGCCAGCGGCGCGGCCATCCGCCCTGGCGAGAGCGTGCGTGCGCTGGGCTTCGCAGTGCCGGTGGACGAGAGCGGGCGCTTCGTGTTCCAGCAGCTGGTGCCGCGCCGCGTGCAGACCGGCGAGATCGCCGTCACCGACGCGCAGGGCGCCACGCGCGTCTACCGGCGCGACTTCGACCTGCCCACCAGCGACTGGTTCTTCGTGGGCCAGGCCGACCTCACCGTGGGCAGCAACAGCGTGAGCGGCCCGGCCGCGATCATGACCAACGACAAGAACCGCTACGGCGGTGGCGGCTGGAGCGAAGGCCGCATCGCCGGCTACGCCAAGGGCCAGCTCAACGACCGCTGGACGCTCACGGCCAGCGTCGACACCGAGGAGCGCCCGCTGAAGGAGCTGTTCCGCAACCTCGATCGCAAGGACCCGACCTCCCTCTTCCGCCGCTTCGACCCCGAGGACTCGTGGAGCACCTTCGGCGACGACTCCACCACCATCGAGGACGCGCCCACGCAGGGCCGCTTCTACCTGCGCGTGGACGACGGCCGCTCGCAGGCGATGTGGGGCAACTTCAAGCTCAACTTCGGCGACACCGAACTCACCCGCGTGAGCCGCGGCCTCTACGGCTTCCACGGCCGCTACCTCGGCGAGGAGTCGACCTCCTTCGGCGAGGCGCGCCTGAAGATCGACGCCTTCGCGGCCGAGCCCGGCACGCTGGCCGCGCGCGAAGAGTTCCGCGGCACCGGCGGCTCGCTCTACTACCTGCGCAACCAGGACATCACGCGCGGCGCCGAGCGCGTGACGCTGGAGATCCGCGACCGCGACTCGGGCCTGGTGCTCAAGCGCACGCAGCTCGTGCCCACCACCGACTACGAGATCGACTACCTGCAGGGCCGCGTGCTGCTGTCCGCGCCGCTGCCCAGCCTGTCGGACGACGGCTCGCTGGTGCGCGCGGGCGGCTTCACCGGCATGCCGACCTACCTGGTGGTGGACTACGAATACACGCCGCTGGCCACCTCGCTCGACACGCTGGCCGTGGGCGGCCGCGTCTCGTGGTGGGCCAACGACCACGTGGGCGTGGGCGTGACCGCCTCGCGCCAGGACCAGATCGGCGGCGACCAGCGCCTGGCCGGCGCCGACATCACGCTGCGCAAGACCGAGAACACCTACCTCAAGGGCGAGTTCGCGCGCAGCCGGGGCCCGGGCACCAGCCAGCTCGACTCGATGGACGGTGGCTTCAGCTTCACCGGGCGCAACGGTTCGCTGACCAACGGCCTGGGCAACGGCCCCACCGGCAGCGCCAACGCCTGGCGCCTCGAAGGCCAGGCCGACCTGGGCGACTTCGACATCCGCGGCGGCGGCCGCGTGAGCGCCTATGCGCAGTCGCGCGACGCCGGCTTCTCCGCGCCGGGCCAGTACGCGAGCAACGCCACGCGGCAGGTCGGCGTGCAGGCCTCCGTGCCCTTCGGCGAGAAGGGCGAGAACGGCGAGCTGCGCCTGAAGGCCGACCGCCGCGATGAGCAGAATGGCTACAACAGCAGCGTGCTCGACGCGCAGTACTCGCTGGCCCTGTCGCCGGAATGGAAGCTGGGCCTCGGCCTGCGCTACGACGACAAGACGGGCGACTCGCTCATCACCAGCCCATCGCTGCCGACCACGCAGGCGGTGTCGGGCGAGCGCGCCGACGCGGCCGTGCAGCTCGAATACACCGGAGCGGACCGCTGGAGCGCCTACGGCTTCGCGCAGAAGACACTGCGGCGCACCGGCACGCGGCTGGAGAACGACCGGCTGGGCTTCGGTGGGCGCTACCGCGTCAACGACAAGCTCGCGCTGCGCGGCGAACTCTCCACCGGCGACGGCGGCTTCGCGGGCAAGGCCGGCGTCGACTACCAGTACGACGACCGCTCCAGCGTCTACATGACCTACGTGTCGGACACCGGCCGCACCGACGAGAACCTCATCGGCCGCGGCGGCAGCCTGGTGACCGGCGTGCGCTCGCGCGTGGGCGACGGCCTCACCATGTTCACCGAGCACCGCCAGGCCACCGGCACGCAGCCGGGCCTCACGCACGCCTATGGCGTGCAGTACGCGCCCGACACGCGCTGGACCTTCGGCGTGAACTTCGAGAACGGCTGGGTCGGCGCCGAGACCCTGGGCGCCACGCGCCGCCAGGCGGTGGCCTTCACCAGCGGCTATTCGAGCGAACGCCTGAAGTACAGCGGCGGCCTCGAATACCGCAAGGACCGCACCACGGCCGAGACCCGTACCAGCTGGCTCGTGAAGAACTCCTTCAGCTGGAAGGTGGACGACGACTCGCGCTGGATCGGCAAGTTCAACTGGGCCGACAGCGACAGCACCACCGGCACGCTGGCCGCCGCCAAGTACACCGAGGCCATGCTCGGCTACGCGCTGCGCCCGGCGCTGAACGACAAGCTCAACCTGCTCTTCAAGTACACCTACCTGTACGACCTCTCGTCGCCGGGCCAGGTGGTGTCGGGCGGTGTCGATTCCACGCTGGGCACCGTCTCGACCACTGGCATCGACTACCAGCAGCGCAGCCACGTCTTCGCCATCGACGCCACCTGGGACCTGAACGAGCGCTGGACGCTGGGCGGCAAGTACGCCTGGCGCCGCGGCGAGTTGCGCGCGAGCCGCGACAACTCGTCGCCATGGTTCAAGAGCTCGGCCGAGCTCGCGGTGCTGCGCGTCGACTGGAAGCTGGTGCGCAACTGGGACTGGATGCTCGAATGGCGCACGCTGCGCGCCAAGGAACTCAAGGACCGCAAGAGCGGCTGGGTCACGGCCGCGTACTACCACGTCAACGAGAACCTGAAGGTGGGCATCGGCTACAACTTCACCGACTACTCCGACAACCTCACCGACATGAGCTACCGCAGCAAGGGGTGGTTCCTGAACGTGCTGGGCAAGTTCTGAGGGGCCGGCAATGCGCGCACGCAAAGACGAGATTCCCATCACGGTCCCGCTGGTCGACATCGCGCAGACGCTGGCGCGCGCGGGCTTCATCGACCCTCATGGAGATCGCTACAGGCTCTGCGAGGAATGGGCCCGCGACTTCCAGGCCGACTTCGAGGCCCGCGCCGCCGCCGGCCGCGAGCCGGGCAGCACCTACCTGCGCGACGTGACCACCTTCGCGCTGCGCCGGGCGGCCGCCTACGGCTTCGCGACACGCTGCGAGGACTACGGCCCGCGCCTGTGCAGCGAGGTGCGCATGGTCGCCGGCGTGCGCTGACGCGCGCACCGGCCCGCCCACCGGGAACAGGATGAAATGAAGAAGACCGACGTTCTCGTGACGGTGATCGGCATGGCCCGCGAAGGCGTCGGCTTCACGCCCGCCGACGCGCTCGACTGCATCAGCGAGCTGATAGAGCTGGAAGACAGGCACAGCCCCCTGCACGACGCCAACGTGGAGAGGCTGCTCCGGCTGGGCGCGTGCGTGTGGAGCCTGAGGCACGGCATGCTGGCACGGCCTTCGCCGAAGGCCTTGCTGCGGGAAGAACTGAAGCAGCCGGAATAGGTCCCGGCCGCGCCGTGTCTTCCTGTCTTCCTCGAATTACGGAAGACGTGCGAAAGACATGGCATTGAAGATCCACGCCGGGGTTGCATCGATTCAATAATTCAAATATTCTCGAATCATGGAAGAATCAAAAGTCATTCAATCCCTCGCGGCGCTGGCCCAGCCCCTGCGCCTTCGCGTCTTTCGCGCCCTCGTCGTCGCCGGCCCCGAGGGCCTGACGCCCGGGGCGCTGGTCGAGGCGATGGGCGTGCCGGCCACCAGCCTGTCGTTCCACCTGAAGGAGCTGACGAACTCCGGCCTCATCACGCAGGAGCGCAGCGGCCGCAACCTGGTCTACCGCGCCGCCTTCGAGCAGATGAATGCGCTGCTGGGCTTCCTCACCGAGAACTGCTGCGCCGGCGCCGACTGCGGCGTCGATGGCAAAGCCAAGTCCTGCAACCCCCACGGAGCAACCTCATGAAGCGATTCCACGTTCACCTGCATGTCGACGACCTGGACCGGAGCATTGCGTTCTATTCCCGCCTGTTCGCCGCCCAGCCCACGCGCGTCGAGCGGGACTACGCAAAGTGGATGCTCGAAGACCCGCGCGTGAACTTCGCCATCTCGACATTCGGCAGCGGCCAGGGCATCGACCATCTCGGCATCCAGGCCGAGGACGAAGGCGAACTGCAGGAGCTGCGCTCGCGCGCCGAACTGGCCGACCGGTCGCTGCTCGACGAGGGCGAAACCAGTTGCTGCTACGCCCGCAGCGACAAGCACTGGGTGACCGACCCGCAGGGCATCGCCTGGGAGCACTACCGCACGCTCGACTCAGTGCCCGTTCACGGCAAGCCTCTCGAGCAAGCATCCGCATGCTGCGTCACTCCCGGCAAGGCCACCACCTGCTGCTGAGCCTCTTCTCATGAACGACACCAACGCAACCCCGCTCAACGTGCTCTTCCTCTGCACGCACAACTCGGCGCGCAGCATCCTCGCCGAAGCGGTGCTGAACGACATCGGTGCCGGGCGCTTCAAGGCCTATTCGGCCGGCAGCAGCCCGCGCGCGAACCAGCAGCCCAACCCGATGGCCATCGAGGCGCTGCAGAAGGCGGGGATCGCCACCTCGGGCCTGCGCAGCAAGAGCTGGGACGAGTTCGGCCAACCGGATGCGCCCCGCATGGACCTCGTCGTCACCGTGTGCGACAACGCCGCGGGCGAGGCCTGCCCCTACTGGCCCGGCCAGCCGGCGACGGCCCACTGGGGCTACGCCGATCCCTCCGAGGCGACCGGCGACGACGAGCACAAGCGCGAAGCCTTCCGCCAGACCCTGCACGCCATCCGCCACCGCCTCGACCTGCTGGTGAACCTGCCGGCGGCTAGCCTCGACAGGATGGTGCTGCAGGCAACCGCCCGCGAGCTGGCAAGGTCCTGAGGAGATGTCGTCCATCGCGCCGCTTCGCGCGGATGAAACAGCCGCGCCGCCGTCGATCGGCGGCTTCGAGCGCTATCTCACCGTGTGGGTGGCGCTGTGCATCGTCGCGGGCGTGGCCCTGGGCCAATGGTTCCCGACCGTGTTCCAGGCCGTGGCGCGCCTCGAAGTCGCCAGGGTCAACCTGCCTGTGGGCCTGCTCATCTGGGTGATGATCGTGCCGATGCTCCTGAAGATCGACTTCGGGGCACTGGGGCAGGTCAAGACGCACTGGCGCGGCATCGGCGTGACGCTGGTGGTCAACTGGCTCGTCAAGCCGTTCTCGATGGCGCTGCTGGGCTGGCTCTTCGTCCGCCACGCGTTCGCGCCGCTGCTGCCGGCGGACCAGCTCGACAGCTACGTGGCCGGCCTCATCCTGCTCGCTGCGGCGCCCTGCACCGCGATGGTCTTCGTGTGGAGCCAGCTCTGCCGCGGCGACCCGTATTTCACGCTGTCGCAGGTGGCGCTCAACGACGCGCTGATGGTCGTGGGCTTCGCGCCGCTGGTGGCGCTGCTGCTGGGGCTGTCGTCCATCACGGTGCCGTGGGCCACGCTGCTGATCTCGGTGGGCCTGTACATCGTGGTTCCGGTCGTCGTCGCCCAGGTGCTGCGCCGGCATCTTCTGAAGAAGAGCCAGGCGCACCTGCAGGCCGTGGGTGCCAGGCTCGGCCGCTGGTCCATCGGCGCACTGCTGCTGACGCTGGTGCTTCTCTTCGCGTTCCAGGGCGAGGCGATCATCGCGCAGCCGCTGGTGATCGCGCTGCTGGCCGTGCCTATCCTGTGCCAGGTCGTGCTGAACTCGGGGCTCGCCTACCTGCTGAACCGCAGGCTCGGCGTTGCGCACTGCGTCGCCGGGCCATCGGCGCTCATCGGCGCGAGCAACTTCTTCGAGCTCGCCGTCGCCACGGCCATCAGCCTGTTCGGCTTCCAGTCGGGCGCGGCGCTGGCCACGGTCGTGGGCGTGCTGATCGAGGTGCCGGTGATGCTGGCAGTGGTGGCCATCGTGAACCGCTCGCGGGGCTGGTACGAAACGGGGCTCTCGCGCTGAGCGTCCGGGCGGTGCAGATTGGGGGGTGTGCCGCGTGTGGCACCCAGAGCATCTGGCGTTTCTCGAAGGGAAAAGTCGCGGTCACCCCTCGCTGCCAATGGAGGAAAGCGTGAAACCTCCGCGCGGTCGAGTGCGATCGCATCTGCCTGCCGTCATTCGAATGCAAGCGTCCCCGCCGCGCAACACGTGACGCCCCGGCATGTCGCTGCCCAGCGTTCCCGTGCCATGATGAAGCTCGCCGCCTCATCTTCCCGCACTCGGGAGCCGCCCCTCTCGCTCATTCGACGTCACCTTGGCCTACCTCGTCGCGCTTCTGATGTTCGTCGCATCGCTGTGCCATGCGCAGACGGCGCCTGTGCAGCGCCTGCGCATCGTCGGAGGACTGGCCGGGGTCACGCAGTACACGGGACAGGAAGAGCAGTTCTGGACGCGCGACCTCGCGGCGCTGTCCGGTGGACGCTACACCGCCAGCATCGTGCCCTTCGACCGCGCCGGTGTGCCCGGCCAGGAAATGCTGAACCTGATGCAGCTGGGCGTCGTGCCGTTCGGCACGGCGCTGATGAGCCAGATCTCCACCCAGTTGCCGGAACTCGGCGCGCCCGACATGGCCGGGCTGAACCCCGACGTCGCCACGCTGCGCCGGGTGGTCGGTGCATTCCGCCCCTACCTGTCGCGGGCATTGCGCGAACGCTATGGCGTGGAGGTGCTGGCGGTCTACATCTATCCGGCACAGGTAGTGTTCTGCAGCAAGCCGATGCAGCAGCTCGGCGACCTCGCGGGCCGGCGCACGCGCGTGTCCAGCTCGACGCAGGCCGACTTCATCACCGCGCTCGGCGGTACGCCGGTGTACACCGAGTTCTCGCAGATCATGGCGAACATGAAATCGGGCAACACCGACTGCGTCATCACCGGCACCATGTCCGGCCACACGCTGGGCCTGCATCAGGTCACCAGCGTGCTCTATGCCATGCCGTTGAACTGGGGCGTGGCGGTCTTCGCCGCCAACCGCGAGAGCTTCGACGCGCTGCCGCCTGACCTGCAGGCGCTGCTGCGCAAGGAACTGCCGCGGCTGGAAACCGCGGTGTGGGCCCAGTCGGAGCGGGAAACCGAGGAAGGCATCGCCTGCAACACGGGCGCCGCGGGCTGCGGCAGGCCCACCAAGGGTCGCATGGTGGCCGTGCGGCCCTCGCCGCAGGACGAGGCCCGCCGCCGCGACATCTTCGCGAGCCGCGTACTGCCCGGGTGGGTGCAGCGCTGCGGCCCGGTATGCGCCACGGTGTGGAACCAGACGGTCGCACCGGTGGTAGGCGTCCAGGCCCGGACAGCAGCACAGTGACGCCCCGATTTCCGCGCCGTATCACCGCCATCATCTATGGCGTGGCGCTGGCCTTCCTCGCTACCGTCGGGACGGTGGCCTCCGTCATCGTCTGGGAAGCCAGGCAGAAGGCCATCACCGATCACGAGAACCAGACGGTTCGCTTCGTGACCGGTTCCGAAGCGGCACTCAATCGCGCGCTGCTGAGCGTCGACATGCTGCTCGCGGGCGCCAACGAAATTCTGCGCGGTTCGAAGGCCGCCAGCGCCGGCGACGACGCGAGCAGCCCCGGCCCGCACCAGCTGCTCGAGAACCTCGTGCGGCAGAACCTGCTCGTGCGCCACGTCGCCTTCGTCGATGGGCGCGGCGCGGTGGTGGCCTCCTCGGACCGGCGTGGCGATCATCTGCCGCTCGCCCTGCCCGCGGGCTTCGTGGACAGCGTGCTGGCCAAGCCCGTGTCGACACTGGCGATCAGCGTACCGGCCATCAGCATGGTGACCTCGCAGAAGGTGCTGTACCTCGCCCGCGCCGTGAGGCTCGCGGACGGCTCGCGCATGCTGTCCGTGGCGGAGGTGCAGCTGTCGCTGCTCGCGACGATCATGACGCAGGGCGCCGGCCTGCGCGACCTGGAGATCACGCTGGAGCGCGACGCCGGCCCGCTCCTGGCTAGCCTGCCGCCGCGAGACGACCTCGCCGGCAGGCAACTCGAACCGCCCCTGCACGAGCAGACCAGCGACGGCAAGCCGCAGCGCATGGCCGCGCGCCTGAGCGGCGAACCGGCCATCGTGGTGGCCCGTCCCACGCTGCACCGCAACCTGCTGATAGTGGCGAGCATGCCGCTGAGCGCAGCGCTGCGGGACTGGCGCCGCGAGCGGGACCTGATCGCGTGGACCGGCGCGGTCATCGCGCTGATGATCATGGCGGTGGCGCGCTTCACGCATGTCCAGCTGCGCCGGCAATGGCGCTCCCGCATGGAGCTCGTGCGGTCGAAGGCCACGCTGGACCAGGCACTGGAATCCATGGTCGACGGCTTCATCCTGCTGGACGCCGAGCACCGCGTGCTCACCTGGAACCGCAGCTTCGTCGCGATGTTTCCATGGACCGCATCGATGATCGCGCCGCAGCTGCCCTTCCGGCGCATCATGGACGAAACCGCGCAGCACGTGGTGCATGGCCGGGGGCCCGCCGGCTGGTCGGCATTGAATGCGCCGCAGATGGAGCAGCCGCACTCCGAGCAGGAGGCACTGCTGAAGAACGGCCAGGTGATCCGCGCCACGCGCAGCCGGACACCGGACGGCGGCATGGTCTGCGTCTACCACGACATCACCGAGAAGCGTCGCCACACGGCTGCCATCATCGAGAGCAAGGCGCAGCTGCAGGCCACCCTCGACGCCCTGCCCGACCTGCTGCTCGAGGTGGACCTGGAGGGTCGCTGCCACGGCCACCACGCGCCGCGCCTGCCCTTCCCCGCCGCCGGCCTCGAGAACCCGGTGGGGCGCACCCTGCAGGAGCTGCTGCCGGCCGCGGCCGCCTCGCACGTGATGGCGGCGCTGCGCGAAGCCCACGCCAAGGGCTATTCGGCCGGGCGCCAGTTCGAGCGGCGCGACAACGGCGAGCGCACCTGGTTCGAGATCTCGGCATCGCGCAAGTCGCTTGATGATGCGATCGGCGAGGCGACCGGCGAGGCCGTCGATGAGACGGTCAATGAACCGGTCGACGACCCCACCGGCAAGGCCGAGGCGCCTTGCGCGCGCTTCATCGTGATCCTGCGCGACATCACGCAGAGCAAGCACGCGGCACGCGAGATCGAACACCTTGCCTTCTACGACACGCTCACCGGCCTGCCCAACCGGCGGCAGCTGCTCGACCGGCTCCACCAGGCCACGGGCGACGCCGCGCGGCACCCGGGGCTGTGCGCGCTGCTCTTTCTCGATCTGGACAACTTCAAGACGCTGAACGACGCGCTCGGCCACGATGTCGGCGACCTGCTGCTCAAGCAGGTGGCGCAGAGGCTCAGGAGCCGCCTGCGCGCCGGGGATATCGTGGCGCGCCTGGGCGGCGACGAGTTCGTGGTGGTCCTGGAGAACCTGAGCGACCAGGTCGCGGTGGCCACTTCGCAGACCCAGGCCGTGGGCGCTGCCATCCTCGCGCACCTGAACCAGCCCTACCGGCTCGGCGCGCAGCACCATCACGGCACGTGCAGCATCGGGGCATCCCTGTTCGATGCCCATGCGGCCTCTATCGAGGAGGTGCTCAAGCAGGCCGACATCGCCATGTACCGCGCCAAGGCGGACGGCGGCAACGCGCTGCGCTTCTTCGAGGCGGACATGCAGACCCGCATCACCGCCCGCGCCGCGCTGGAAAACGAACTGCATGCCGCCATCGCGGCGCAGCAGTTCGTGCTGCACTACCAGAGCCAGGTCACCAGCGAGAACCGGGTGGTGGGCGCTGAAGTGCTGGTGCGCTGGCGCCACCCGGTGCGCGGGCTGCTGCTGCCGGGCCAGTTCATCGACGTGGCGGAAGACACCGGGCTCATCATTCCGCTGGGCCTGTGGGTGCTGGAGACAGCCTGCAGGCAACTCACGGCATGGCGCGATGACCCGCACAGGCAACACCTCCAGCTGTCGGTCAACGTGAGTGCCCGGCAGTTCCGCGAGGGAGATTTCGTCGACCAGGTGAGCCAGGTGCTGGCGCGCACCGGCGCCGATCCGCACAAGCTCAAGCTGGAACTCACCGAGAGCCTGCTGCACGAGAAGGTGGCCGACGCGATCGGGAAGATGGAAGCGCTCGCCGCGCTGGGCATCCGGTTTTCCATGGACGACTTCGGCACCGGCTACTCGTCGCTGTCCTACATGACCCAGTTGCCGTTGAGCCAGGTGAAGGTCGACAAGTTCTTCGTGCACCGCATCGGGCTCGACCCGAAGGTGGAGTCGATCATCCAGGCCATCATCGGCATGGCGCGCAGCCTCGAACTGGAGATCGTGGCCGAGGGCGTGGAGACACCTGCGCAACGCGACTTCCTGGTGCGCCACGGGTGTTGCCTTTGCCAGGGCTACCTGTTCGGCGTACCGCAGCCGCTGGAAATCTATGAACGCGAGCTTGATGGGGAGCTCCCCGCGTCGAATCCCGCATTCCTGCCGCAATAGGCAGACGCCTGGCGTGGCGAATGGATGCATTCCGGGGTCACGGCTCCGTTCACCCTCGTGCGCCGGCCGGCGGGCAATGCCGCCCCTCCTTTGTCTCCTCTCTCTCCGTTTCACCTGCTTACCCTGCGTGCCACGGGGAAATCGAGTGCTTTTGCTAAGCTGGCCGCCCGCGCGCCGCCGCCATACTGCAGCGTCCCCGGCCAAGACGGGGGCCTTGCCTGGGCATGCGATGACAGCAAGAGATCGAGAAAAACGAAATCCCCTTGAAATCAGGACCTCCGAGAGCCTCATGAAAATCGCCACCTGGAACGTCAACTCACTCACCGCGCGCCTGCAGCACGTGCTCGACTGGCTCATCGCCAACCCGGTCGACGTGCTGTGCCTGCAGGAGCTCAAGATGACGGACGACAAATTCCCGCTCGACGTGCTCAAGTCGGCCGGCTACGAAGCCGCGGTGTTCGGCCAGAAGACGTACAACGGCGTTGCCATCCTGAGCCTCGCGCCAGTGCGCGACGTGGTGAAGAACATCACCGGCTTCAGCGACGACCAGTCCCGCGTGATCGCGGCCACCGTGGAGACGCCATCGGGCCCGCTGCGCGTGGTCAACGGCTACTTCGTCAACGGCCAGGCGCCGGGCACGGACAAGTTCGAATACAAGATGAAGTGGCTCGACGCGCTGCGCGACGCGCTGCGCCAGGAGCTGGTGGCCAACCCCGACCTCGTGCTGCTGGGCGACTTCAACATCACGCCCGAGGACCGGGACAGCTTCGACCCCGTGGGCCTGAAGGAAACGATCCACCACACGACCGAGGAGCGCAACCACTTCAAGGCGCTGCTCGACCTGGGCCTGAAGGACAGCTTCCGCATGTTCGACCAGCCCGAGAAAAGCTATTCATGGTGGGACTACCGCATGCTGGGCTACCAGAAGAACCGCGGACTGCGCATCGACCACATCCTGGTGAGCGAGCCGCTGGCGCCGCGCGTGAAGGGCTGCGTCATCGACCGCGTGCCGCGCAAGTGGGAAAAGCCGAGCGACCACGCGCCGGTGGTGCTCGATCTCGACCGGGGTGCCTGACCGATGGTCGCGCGCAAACTGGCGGTGGTCGCTGTAGCGCTGGCGCTCTCGGCCTGCTCGCTGCTGAAGCCGGCCGACAAGGCCGAGGAAGGCGACAAGGCCACCACGGCCTCGCCCACCGGCGAGACTGCGACGGACGGCCGCGAGGTGCCGACGGTGCGGCTCATCACCGCGCAGACGCCCGCGGTGCGCACCTATCGCAAGATCGGCGCGCGCCACCTCTACAACAAGTACGCGAGCCGCATCTACAAGGGCAAGCTGCCGCCGCTGGTGTATGCCGTGGTGGTGGTAGAGACCGACATCGATGCGACGGGCAAGGTGGTCAACGTCACCTTCAGCCGAACGCCGAGCCATGCGCCGGAAGTGGCGCCGATGATCGCGGAGATGATCAAGGCCGCGTCTCCCCTGCCCAACCCGGGCAAGCTGGGCGGCCACACCTACGTGGACACCTGGCTCTGGGACAGGAGCGACAAGTTCCAGATCGACTCGCTGACCCAGGGGCAGAGAAGCCGCTGAAAGAAAAAAGGCCCTGAAGGGGCCTTTTTCATTCGATGCCGAGTTCCTGGATCTTCCGGGTGATGGTGTTGCGCCCGATGCCCAGCTTCTGCGCGGCTTCTATGCGGCGCCCGCGCGTATTGGCCAGCGCGGTGAGGATCAGCCTCGACTCGAAGCGGCGCGAGAGCACGTCCCACACATCGGTGCGGCCGGCCGCCAGCAGGGCCTGGGCCTCGGCTTCGAGGCCGCTTTCCCAGTTGCTGACGGTGCTCGCCGCGGGAGCATGAGCTTCGACAGGCTCCGGGACTGCGTACGCAGGAGCCGGCGACTCGCCGCTCGTTGCCGGCAGCGTTGGCGCGGGCTGTGCCGCGACGGCCGACGAAACGACTGGCGCTTCGGCTGCAGCGTGCGCCTCGGCAGCAGCGCCGCCGGCCATCACTTCCGGCGGAAGATCCTTCGCCTCGATCAGCTGGGCCGGCGCCATCACCGTCAGCCAGTGGCAGATGTTCTCCAACTGGCGCACGTTGCCCGGGAAATTGAATGCCGCGAGCTTCGCCAATGCGGCATCCGAGATGCGCTTGGGCTCCACGCCGAGCTGACGCGCGCTCACCTGCAGGAAGTGGCGCGTGAGCGCGGGAACGTCCTCGCCGCGCTCGCGCAGGGCCGGCAGGCGCAGGCGGATCACGTTGAGGCGGTGGAACAGGTCTTCGCGGAAGCCGCCGAGCTTGACGCGCTGCTCCAGGTCCTGGTGGGTCGCCGCGATGACGCGCACGTTGGCTTTCACCGAGTTGTGGCCGCCCACGCGATAGAAATGACCGTCGCTCAGCACGCGCAGCAGGCGCGTCTGCAGGTCGAAGGGCATGTCGCCGATTTCGTCGAGGAAGAGCGTGCCGCCCTCGGCCTGCTCGAAGCGCCCGCGGCGCATGGTCTGCGCGCCGGTGAAAGCGCCGCGCTCGTGGCCGAAGAGCTCGCTCTCCAGCAGGTCCTTCGGAATGGCGGCGGTGTTGATGGCCACGAAGGGGCCGTTGGCGCGCGGCGAGTGCTTGTGCAGCGCACGCGCCACCAGTTCCTTGCCCGAGCCCGACTCGCCGGTGATGAGCACCGTGACGTTGCTCTGCGAAAGCCTGCCGATCGCGCGGAACACGTCCTGCATGGCAGGCGCCTGGCCGAGCATCTCGGGCGCGGCGACCATGCGCTCTTCCGCCACTTCCTCGCGCTGGCTCTCGTCGACCGCGCGGCGGATGAGCTCGACTGCGCGCGGCAGGTCGAAGGGCTTGGGCAGGTATTCGAAGGCGCCGCCCTGGAAGGCAGAGACGGCACTGTCGAGGTCCGAGAAGGCCGTCATGATGATGACGGGCAGGCCCGGGTGCAGGGCCTTGATCTTGTCGAGCAGGTCGAGCCCGGAGCCGCCGGGCATGCGGATGTCGCTCACCAGGACCTGGGGCGCGAGCTGATCGTCGTCGGCAGCCTGTTCGAGTGCCGCGAGCACCTCGCGCGTGTTGGTGAAACTGCGCGTGGGCAGGTCTTCGCGCAGCAGAGCCTTCTCGAGCACGAAGCGAATCGATTGGTCGTCATCAACTATCCAGATCGGCTTCATGCATCTCCTCTGTTGCCGGTGGCTGCGCTAGGGCAGCGGTATCAATATCTTGAAATCGGTTCGGCCCGGGACGCTGTCGCACTCGATCACGCCGTGATGCTGTTGCACAAAAGTTTGTGCGAGCGTCAATCCCAGCCCAGTTCCGCCTTCCCTGCCCGATACGAGCGGATAGAAGATGCGGTCCTTGATCGTGTCCGGCACACCCGGTCCATTGTCGATTACATGCAATTCCAATGCCAATCGATACCACTGCTTGTTGAAGATCACCTGGCGGGCCACCCGCGTCTTGAATGTGATCTGCGCATCACCCGCCGCGCGGCGCTCGGCCAGCGCCTGCGCCGCGTTGTGCGCGATGTTGAGCGTGGCCTGGATGAGCTGCTCGCGGTCGCCGCGGAACTCGGGAATGGAGACGTCGAAGTCGCGCTCGATGTGCAGGTCGCGCGGAAACTCCGCGAGGATGACCGAGCGCACCCGCTCGCAGACTTCGTGGATGTTGACGTCGCCCACCACGTGCGGGCGGCGGTGCGGTGCCAATAGCCGGTCGACCAGCGTCTGCAGCCGGTCGGCCTCATGGATGATGACCTGGGTGTACTCGATGAGGTCGCGCGATTCGACCTCCATCTGCAGCAGCTGCGCCGCGCCGCGGATGCCGCCCAGCGGGTTCTTGATCTCGTGCGCGAGGTTGCGGATGAGTTCCTTGTTCGCCTGCGCCTGGTCGATGAGCCGCTCCTCGCGGTCCTGCCGCACCTGCTGCTCGAGCGGCGACATCTCGATGATGAGCTCGCCCTTCTTCTCGCCATGCGCGAGCGAAACCTGCACAGGCATCAGCTCGTGGTTGACGCGGCGCAGGAAGGCTTCGTAGCGCAGCGTGGCAAAGTCGTTGCTGCTGGCGCCGTCGATGGCCGTGCGCAGCACCTGCGGCTCATGGAAACATGCGCCGAACTGCGAGCCTTCGAGCGTGCGGCGCGAGGTGCCGAGTGCGTCTTCGAGTCCCGCATTGGCAAACAGCACCGAGCCCTTGCTGTCGACCACCGCGATCAGCGTGGACAGCAGGTCGAAGGACTGGAAGCGCGAGTTGGCGCTGGCCGCCTTCTTCCCGAACACCATGACGATTACTGCGGCTGCTGCTTGGCCGGCAGGCGTCCGATCTCGCGGCGGATGCCGGCGATGTCGCTCTCGTTGCGTGCCAGCTCGGCCTTCATCTCGGCGACGCGGTCCAGGTACTTCTGGTAGTTGCGGCCCTCGCTGCCCTGCTTCTCGGGCTCGCCGTTGTTGTATTCCTTCTGCAGCTCCGCCTGACGCGCCTCGGCCTTCTTGAGTTCGGCCTCGAGCACCGAGCGCGCCTCGCCGTCACGGGCACGTTGGTCGACGCCCTCAATCCGCGGGCTGCCAGCCGGCGAACGCGCAGCGGACGAGCCGCTCGACGAGGAAGAAGCGGAGCCGCCGCCCGAAGCCCTGGTGCCCTGCACGACCGTGACGTTGCCGCCTTCCATGATCTTGCAGCCCTTCTGCTGCGCGACCGTCGCGTTGTTCGTGTACTCGTTGCCGCAACGCCAGACGCGCTCCTGCGCGAGCGCCGGCAACGCGATCAGTGAACCGGCCAGAAAGATGAGGGAAGCTGTCTTCATGTGTATCGGTGGAGAGCGGCGACAAAGGCGCATTTTCGTGCAATTCGACGGCGAAAGTGACCAGATGTTCCACCCCAAAGAAAAAGGACGGCCCAGCCGTCCTTCCATAACCCATCAGGCTTACATCAGGCCCTGCCCCCTTCGGGAGATACCGCGGAACCGGCTCAGCCGGGCCGCAGGTATCGCCCCCGGAAGGGGGTTGGCGCAGCGACACGAAGTGCGCGAAGCCTGGGGGCGAACCAATTACAACGAGTAGTACATGTCGAACTCGACCGGATGGGTCGCCATGCGGAAGCGCGTGACTTCCTGCATCTTCAGGTCGATGTACGCGTCGATGTAGGAATCAGTGAACACGCCGCCCTTGGTCAGGAACGCACGGTCCTTGTCCAGGTTTTCCAGGGCCTGGTCCAGGCTGTGGCAGACGGTCGGGATCAGCGCGTCTTCTTCCGGCGGCAGGTGGTACAGGTCCTTGCTGGCGGCTTCGCCCGGATGGATCTTGTTTTCCACGCCGTCCAGGCCGGCCATCAGCAGCGCGGCGAAGCCCAGGTACGGGTTCATCAGCGGATCGGGGAAGCGTGCTTCGACGCGACGGCCCTTCGGGTTGGGCACGAACGGGATGCGGATCGAGGCCGAGCGGTTCTTGGCCGAGTAGGCCAGCTTCACCGGGGCTTCGAAGCCGGGGACCAGGCGCTTGTAGCTGTTGGTGCCGGGGTTCGTGATGGCGTTCAGGGCACGTGCGTGCTTGATGATGCCGCCGATGTAGTGCAGGGCGAAGTCCGAGAGGCCCGCATAGCCGTCGCCGGCGAACAGGTTCTTGCCGTCCTTCCAGACCGACTGGTGCACGTGCATGCCGGAGCCGTTGTCGCCGACGATGGGCTTGGGCATGAAGGTGGCGGTCTTGCCGTAGGCGTGGGCCACGTTGTGGATCACGTACTTCTGCAGCTGGACCCAGTCGGCGCGCTGCACCAGCGTGCTGAACTTGGTGCCGATCTCGAGCTGGCCGGCGTTGGCCACTTCATGGTGATGCACTTCGACCGGAATGCCCAGCGATTCGAGCACCAGGCACATTTCCGAGCGCATGTCCTGGAAGCTGTCGACCGGGGGAACCGGGAAGTAGCCGCCCTTGACAGCGGGACGGTGGCCGGAGTTGCCGTGCTCGAACTCCTTGTCGGTGTTCCACGAGGCTTCTTCGGACTCGATCTTCACGAAGCAGCCCGACATGTCGTTCTTCCAGCGCACGCCGTCGAACACGAAGAATTCGGGTTCCGGACCGAAGTAGGCGGTGTCGCCCAGGCCCGATGCCTTCATGTAGGCCTCGGCGCGCTTGGCGAGCGAACGCGGATCGCGCTCGTAGGCCTTGCCGTCGGCGGGGTCGATCACGTCGCAGGTCAGGATCATCGTCGTCTCTTCGAAGAACGGATCGATGTTGGCGGTGTTCGGGTCGGGCATGAGCTGCATGTCCGAAGCTTCGATCCCCTTCCAGCCGGCGATGGACGAGCCGTCGAATGCGTGGCCCGAGGTGAATTTGTCTTCATCGAAAGCCGAGACCGGCACGGTCACGTGCTGCTCTTTGCCGCGGGTATCGGTGAAGCGGAAGTCGACGAACTTGACCTCGTTTTCCTTGACGAGCTTGAGTACATCGGCGACGGTCTTTGCCATCAGTTTCTCCTGAGTTGGATGGTGGTTAGGAATACAGGGACGTGGGATGCAGTTTCTGTGCCATTGTCACCTCACCGGATGAGGCTTCGATGGCCGCCTCGAAACCCAAATGGAGGCGAAATATCACCATTTTGGTGCAATGACTTTTATCGCACCAATTCGGTGCCAAGCTTGGCGTCAAAAGTGTGCAGGCCCGAGATCAGCTGGGCGTAGGCGGCATCGAGCCGCTCGGCGTTGCCCTTGACGCCCAGCTCGATGTGGCGGCCGTACGTGGGGTGGTCGACGCTGGGCAGGCTGAACACCTTGATGCCGGCATGGGTGGCCTCGATGGCTTCCATGAGCGGCGTCAGCGTCGCTTCCATGGCACCGAAAACGATCACGGACTTCTCGGCGACCGCGTTGCTGGCGAAAAGCCCGGCGTAGCGGCCGTCGAGCACCGATTCGATCATCGGCCAGGCCATGACGGGGAAGCCCGGCACGAAGTGCACGTCGCCCACGCTGAAGCCGGGGATCTTGTTGTACGGGTTGTAGATGAGCGTGGCGCCCTCGGGAAACACGCCCATGTTGAGCCGGTGCACGTTGTCGGACCGGTCGGGCTCGTAGGGCAGGCCCTGCTCGCGCGCGGTGTCCTGCATGCGCTCGCGGATCAGCAGCTCGGCCTCGGGGTGCAACGCCAGCGGCACGCCCAGCGCCTTCGCGGCGCACTGGCGGGTGTGGTCGTCGGGCGTGGCGCCGATGCCGCCGGTCGAGAAGACGATGTCGCCGCCGGCAAAGGCGCGCTGCAGCGCCGCCGTGATGCGCGCGGGCTCGTCGCCCACGTATTCGGCCCAGCCCAGCTGCAGGCCGCGGGTGGCGAGCAGTTCGATGAACTTGGCCATGTGCTTGTCGGCACGCTTGCCGGAGAGGATCTCGTCGCCGACGACGATGAGACCGAATGCGCGAGTCATGGAGAACCCCATTGGGAAAGAGCGGCCTTGCTGGCCTCGTCGGCCTCGATGGCAGGGGTGCCGCCGTTGGCCGAAGCCTCCGCGGCCGCGCGCCGGGCGCGAAGCTGCGCGAGCGCGTCGAGGCAGTAGTGGGCGAACCAGAGAGCCGAGAAGGCGAAAACCAGTGTGTAGATCCAGATGGCGATCGGCACCAGCACGAAGAAGGCGGCAGCGAACAGCAGGCCCGAGGCCCAGACGATGCTGGGCGCGGCCCCCAGGTATCCGCACAGCACGCCGATGCACAGCAGCGGCACCCGGTGGGCGCGGATCAGCGCGGCGCGCTCCTCGGGGCTGGCATGCTCGGCCAGCGCGTCGAAGCTCATCACGCGGTAAGTGAGCCACCCCCAGATCAGCGGCGGCAATATCAGCACCAGCGGCGGAATGAGCCACAGCGGCATCGACACCACCAGCGCGATCACCGCCAGCACGGTCGCGCCGAGCGAACGCGCCACGCTGCCCAGGAACGAAGCGCCCTTCTTCTGCTCGAGCCCCGGAAAACGCCGATCGCCCACCAGCTTGGTCAGCGCGGGCGCCATGAAGCCGGCCACGATCAGCAGGCAGATCACCACGATCACCGGCGTGGCCGCGAAGACCACGACCAGCGAGGCCAGCACGGAGGTGACGTCACCGGAGAAAAGGCGGCCGATCCAGGCCCAGAAGCTCGACAGGAGCGGCCAGGCGTCGAGCGCGCCGCGCGTCCAGGCCACCGCGGCGTCCCAGTAGAAGTAGCCGAGCGCCGCGGCCAGCACGATCATGAGCCCCAGCGGAAGCAGCGACAGCACGATCACGCGCGGCAGCATGCAATAGGCGACCGCGCGCCAGAAGGAGTCGAGGAGCAGGCGCATGAGTCAGCGAGGATAACGCCTCGGGCGCGCCTTTCAGGGCCCGGAGCCCCTCAACCGCGCCCGACCATTCGCTTCAGCCCGAGCCATTGCTGGGCCCAGAAACCGCGGCCGTAGTCGCGCACGCGGCCGTCGGCGCGGGGCTCGACCTGGTCGCGGATGCCGGTCGGGTCGTAGCGGTTCTCGAAGTTGGCTGTGCCGAAGAGCATGTCCCACCACGGCAGCAGCACGCCGAAGTTATGGCCGCCGAGCGTGCTGGCGCCGTTCGATTCGTGACCCAGCCCGATGCTGTGGTGCAGCCGGTGGAAGCGCGGGCTGATCCACAGCCGCTCGCCGATGGCGCCGAAGCTCACCCTCAGGTTGGCGTGCTGCAGGCTCTCGCTGAGCTGGGTGAAGGCGACGAAGGCGATGAACTGCCCGGGCGCCACGCCGATGAGCTGCGCCACGATGACGATCAGCGTGTCGTGGATGATGTCGTCGAGCAGGTGGTTGCGGTCGTCGCTCCACATCGTCATCTGCCGCTGCGAGTGGTGCAGCGAATGCAGCCCCCACCACCAGTTGAACTGGTGCTGGCCGCGGTGGATCCAGTAGCCCACGAAGTCGAGCACCACGAGGTACATGGCGAAGGCCACCCACGGAATGTCGGTCACGCCGGGCCACACCTCGTCGAGGTGGAAGGTGCCCCACCCCGCCGTGCGCAGCGCGCCCAGGGCGTCGTCGAAGAAGGGCTGGAGCGTGAAGAAGAGCGCCAGCCGGAACAGTCCGAGCCGGTGGATCAGCGTGTAGAGCACGTCGATGCGGATCGCGTGGCGGTCGACCACCGGCTCCACCGAGCGCCAGCGCTGCAGCGGCCCGATGACGGCCAGCAGCACCAGGATCTGGATCACGCCGACCAGCAGCCAGCCGGTGGCGTCGAAGGCGTCCTCGGTCCAGCCGCCCAGCCCCACGGCGTAGACCAGCGGCTGCACGACGGTCTCGAAGAACCAGCCCTGCATGGCGGAAAAGGCGTCTGTCAGCCAGTCGATCACGATCAGGAAACTCGTCGTTCAGGGGTGGGAGGCGATCCAGGCCTTGAAGTCCGGATGCTGGCGCAGCGTGCGGAAGCAGAAGCCCTTGGCCTTCAGGCCGACGATCAGCGGTTCGAGGTTGGCCGGGGCCCACGGATCCTTGCGCGACCAGATGCCCAGGTGCGCGAGCAGGATGTCGCCGGGGCGGATGGTGTCCAGCGCCTGCGTCAGCAGCTTCGCGTTGCTGAATTTCTCGCTCGGCAGCTCGTCGCCGAGGAAACCGGCAGGTGCCCAGCCCACGTACTTGTAGCCGCAGCCCTCGGCGGCGGCCAGCAGCGCGGGCGAGGTCTTGCCGCCCGGCGCGCGGTACAGCGGCAACGGCTTCTTGCCGGTGACTGCCGCCAGCCGGTCGGAGGCCTTCTTGATGTTGGCACAGTACTCGGCCGCGCTCCAGGTCGATTCCTTGCCGTTCTGCGGGCCGGCCGAGGGCTTGATGCGGAAGCTGGGCGGCGTGCCCTTCACGTCGGCGCGCCAGTAGGAGTGGTCGTAGGTGTGCGAGCCGAATTCGTTGCCCTCGGCCGCCCTCGCCTTCCACCAGGGCGCCCAGTGGTCGTCGAGGCTGTCGCCGTCGGTCTGGGTGCGCTCGGCGGCGGCGAAGAAGGTGACGCGCACGTCCTGCCGCTTGAGCACGTCGGCCACCAGCGGGGCGATGCCCATGTGGCCGGTGTCGAAGGTCAGGTAGACGGGCTTCTCGCAGGCGGTCGGCTCTTGCGCCGCCCAGGCGCCGGGCGCGAGCGCCGCAGCCAGGACGACCATCGAGACCGCGGCGGCGACCCCGGCGCGCCTAGATGCGCTTCGCATGGTCCAGGGTCCACACGCCGTGCGGCGAGCGGCCGACATTGACCTGGCGCACGACCTTGTTGCTGGCCAGGTCGACCACGCTGAGCTTCTTGGCCCAGCGCGAGGTCACGTAGAGCGTCTTGCCGTCGGCGGAGACGTCCATGCAGTCGGGGCCGCCCGGCACCGGGTAGGTCGCGACCACCTTCAGCGTCGCCAGGTCGATGCGGCTGATGGTGTTGGCCACGCGGTTGCTCACGAAAACGCTCTTGCCGTCGCCGGCCGAGCGGAAGGCGTGGGCGCCCTTGCCCGTGGGGATCTTGCCGACCAGCTTCGGCTCGGCACCGGCCACGTCGAACACCTGCACGCCATCGCTGCCGGTCAGGCCCACGAGCAGCGTCTTGTCGTTGTGCACGCCGAAGATGTCGGCCGGCATGGTGCCGGTGGCCACACGCCACTTGATGGTCTGCGTGGGCAGGTCGACGGCGATCATCTCGTCGCTGTCCTGCATGGTCACGTAGGCGATGGTGCTGGTGTTGTCGATCCAGATGTGGCTGGGCGTCTTGCCGCTGGCGATGCGCTTGGCCAGCTTCAGGTCCTTGCCGTCCCAGCGGTAGACGTCCACGTGGTTCAGGCGGTTGCCGGCCGTCACGAACCACTTCATGTCGCGCGAGAACTGCAGCTGGTACGGATCGATGATGCCGTAGACCACGCGCTGCACTTCCGCCGTGCGGGGGTTCAGGAAGGTCAGGGAGTCGCCCGCCGAATTGGCCACGATGACCGACTTCTCGTCGGGCGTCATGTAGATGTGGTGCGGCTCCTTGCCGGTGGGAATGCGCAGCTTTTCCGACCAGTCGACGGGATTGATCACGCTCACGTTCGCATCCAGCGAGTTGAGCACGAAGATCGGGGGCGGCTCGGCTGCCGTGGCGGCGGCCGGATACATCGCGAGAGCCGTCAGGCAGGAAAACAGGAAGGCCGTGACGCGGCGGCCGTTCGGTCGGGCAGAAAGTCGCAAGGGAAGGTTCCGGGAGAGAGTTCGGAATGTTAACGGCCGGCCCTTAAGACTGGCTGACCGGGACTGTGCCCTTTCCCCCGCTTTTCCCTTCTATTTCGGCGCTTTCGCCGGTTTGGCGGGCTTGGCCGGCGCGCGCAGGGCCGCGACTTCGTCGGCGGTCAGCCAGCGCCACTGCCCCGGCGCCAGGTCGGCGGGCAGCGCCAGGTCGCCGATGCGCGAGCGGTGCAGCCCCTCCACTCTGTTACCAACCGCCGCCAGCATGCGCTTGACCTGGTGGTACTTGCCCTCGGTGAGGGTGAGCCGCAGGTGCAGCGGGCTGTCCGATTCGCAGGCGGCGGCGCGCACCGGCTTCGGGTCGTCATCGAGCACCACGCCGGCCAGCAGCTTCGCGATCTGGGCCTCGTCCACCGGGTGCCTGGCCGTCACTTCGTAGACCTTGGGCACGTGGTGCTTCGGCGAGCCCATCTTGTGGATGAACTGCCCGTCGTCGGTCAGCAGCAGCAGGCCGGTGGTGTCCTGGTCGAGCCGGCCGATGGCCTGCACGCCCTGCACCGCGCCCTTGTTGGGCCGCAGGCGCAGCGGCGACGGCAGCAGCGTGTAGATGCTCGGGTAGGTCGAGGGCTTCTGCGAGCACTCGGTGCCGGCGGGCTTGTGCAGCATCAGGTAGGCCTTCTCGTGGTACTCCCACGGGGTGCCCTGCACCGTGTATTGAAGGCCCTCGGGGTCGATGTCGGCGAACGGATCGTCCACCACCTCGCCGCCGATGCTCACGTGGCCTTGCTGGACCAGCCCCGCGCACACGCGGCGCGTGCCGAAGCCCTGGGTATAGAGGATGTCTTGCAGATGCATGGAGAAATGAAAAAGCGGCCGCGCCGCAAGGGGCACGACCGCCTTCGAGTTTGCCGCAGGATCAGTACCCTGCCGCCAGGCCCGTGTTGCGGCGCGGGTCGTTGGCGCCGTAGAAGCGGTTGTTGCCCACCGGCTTGCCGCCCAGCGAGGGCGCGCCGACGATGATCGCCGCCAGGTGGTTGGCCGGCTGCGGCACGCCCAGGTTGTGGCCCATGTCGGTCAGGATCTTGCGCGTGTCGGGGCTCAGCGCGTAGGTCTCGACGTTGGTGACGTCGGGCAGCCACTGCTGGTGGAAGCGCGGCGCGTCGACGGCTTCCTGCACGTTCATGCCGTAGTCGATGGCGTTGATCATGGTCAGCATCACCGCGGTGATGATGCGGCTGCCGCCCGGCGTGCCGACCACCATCACCGGCTTGCCGTCCTTGGACACGATGGTCGGGCTCATCGAGCTCAGCGGGCGCTTGCCCGGCTCGATCTTGTTGGCCTCGCCCTGCACCAGGCCGTAGAGGTTGGGCACGCCCACCTTCGAGGTGAAGTCGTCCATCTCGTCGTTCAGCAGCACGCCGGTCTTGGCGGCCGTGACCTTGGCGCCGAACCAGTCGTTCAGCGTGTAGGTCACCGAGACCGCGTTGCCCCACTTGTCGGCGATCGAGTAGTGGGTGGTGTTGCTGCCTTCGTGCGGCGCGACGCCTGGCTTGATGTCCTTTGAGACGCCGGCCTTCTTCGGGTCGATGACGGCGCGGATCTTCTCGGCGTAGCCCTTGTCGAGCAGGCGCTCGAGCGGGTTCTTCACGAAGTCGGGATCGCCCAGGTAGCTGTTGCGGTCCACGTAGGCGTGGCGCATGGCCTCGATCTGGTAGTGCACGGCCTGTGCCGAGTGGTAGCCCAGGTCCTTGAGCGGATAGCCTTCGAGGATGTTGAGCATCTCGCAGATGATCACGCCGCCCGAGCTCGGCGGGGGCGCCGACACGACGCGGTAGCCGCGGTAGTCGCATTCCACCGGCGCGAGTTCGCGCGTCTTGTACTGGTCGAGGTCGGCCTGCGTGATCAGGCCCTTGCCTGCCTGGCTCGACGCCACGATGGCGCTGCCGACCCAGCCCTTGTAGAAGCCGTCGGTGCCCTTGGCGCTGATCTCGCGCAGGGTCTTGGCCAGGTCCTTCTGGACCAGCTTGTCGCCAACCTTGTAGGGCTCGCCCTTGTTCAGGAAGATGGCGGCCGTGGCCGCGTCGTCCTTGAAGTCGGCCGTGGCGGTGGCGAGCAGGTCGATGTCGCCCTGCTGCAGCGCGAAGCCCTTCTCGGCCAGCTGGATCGAGGGGGCGAGCAGCTCGCCGCGCTTCATGGTGCCGTACTTCTCGCGCGCGTATTCCATGCCCGAGACGCTGCCCGGCACGCCCACGGCGAGGTGGCCCTTGGTGCTCAGGCCCTTGATGACGTTGCCGTCCTTGTCGAGGTACATGTTGGCCGTGGCGGCCAGCGGTGCCTTCTCGCGGAAATCGAGGAAGGTCTTGCGCCCGTCGGCCAGCTGCACGGTCATGAAGCCGCCGCCGCCGAGGTTGCCGGCCGCGGGGTACACCACCGCCAGCGCATAGCCCACGGCCACCGCCGCGTCGACCGCGTTGCCGCCGCGCTTGAGCACGTCGACGCCGACCTTGCTGGCCAGGTGCTGGGCGCTCACGACCATGCCGTTCTCGGCCGCGACGGGTGCCACCGAAGCGGCATTCGACGCGCCGGCGGCCGCCAGCGCGAGCACCGCCGCGACGGCGCTGCGCAGCCTGGGAGTCCAGTGGATTTGTTGCATGTAGAAGTCTCCTCTAGAGCGTGTTGAAGAATCTGAAGTGTTGTAGTGGGATCAACCGGTGAGCAGTGCCTTGCGGCGCAGGGCATCGAGCGCGATCGCGACCTGCTGGCGCGCGAACTCCCTGACGGCCGCCGGCTCGGTCAGCGGCTTGTCGTCCTTGACGAAGCGCAGGCGGTCGCCGCGCACCTCGGCTTCGAGATGCTCGGCCAGCGCCTCGTGCGAACGGGTGCCGTCGAGCAGCGGCAGCAGGCTTCGCTCGAGCAGCGACACCGTCACATGCTCGTGCCACTGGTTGCAGGTGCTGGTCGTGACGTTGGCGCCGGGCACCAGGCCCACCGAGCCGCGCACCGCGGGCAACGCCCGGGGCAGGCCGGAAACCGTGTCGGCCGTGTGCACCGGCGAACGCCTGAAGCGCAGCGCGCCGAGGATCAGCAGTTCCTCGACCATCGCCATCACGACCGGCTCGACCGCCGCCGCGGGCTGCCCCGTCAACCCCACCGCGGCGTCGATGAGCGCCGCCGCGGACATCGAGGCCGGATAGCGCGTGTCGAGCAGGTGGGCCACCGCCTTGTGCACCGGCAGCCGCAGCGTGACCTTCAGGCCGCGCTGCGCGTTGCAGGGCTGCTCGCGCGCGTCGAGCGCCAGCGCGGCGCCGTCCTCGGTCTTGAACATGCCGGCGAACTCGAGCTGGCGGATGCGCGCCGGCTCCAGCTTGTAGCGGATGCCCCCGGCGCGCGGCTGCCGGACCAGCAGCGTCTGGCGGAACGTGCGGTTCACCAGGAAATCGAGGTACTGCTCCATCAGGACCTGGCTGCCGCCGCACTCGCGCAGCAGCGGATCGCGCACCTTCTCGCCGTAGTTCTGCACGAACATCGTCGAGGGCTCCGCGTCGCAGAGATAGGCCAGGCCGCGGGCCTCGGCGCGCGCGACGAACTCCTTGAAATAGCACGGCGCGTTGCAGGGCTCGAGGAACTCGTGCAGCAGGTACGAGCTGTTGGCGTTGCGCACGATGGGCATCGCCTCTTCGAGCGTCTTCTTGAGCACGCTGTCGGCGCGGGCCGACTGCTCGAGGAAATCGAGCATGCCGCGGGCGTAGGACAGCTTTTCGTCGGGCGTGTCGCGGGGGCCGCCGCGCAGGATCATCGCGTCGCGCACGATCTCGCGCGCCTTCCAGCCGGGGTACACGTTGTAGCTCACGTAGGCCACGCCGTCGGGTGCGAGGTTCTCGCTGCAGATGCGCAGGATCGCGTCCTGCACCGGGCCCGGCACCCAGCTGTAGACGCCATGGCAGACGATGTAGTCGAACTGGCCGAACGAGGCATCGATGTCCGCCAGATTGAAGACCTTGAGCTCGATGTTCGAGAGCCCCGCGCGCGAGATGGCCGCTGTGCCCTGCGCCACCTGCACCGTCGACAGGTCGACGCCGACCGCGCGCGACTCGGGATGGCGCGCCGCGAAGGGAATCAGGTTGCCGCCGGCCGCGCAGCCGAGTTCCAGCACGCGGGCCGTTGCGGGGGAAGGAACGTCGAGGCCGAAGAGAAAGGCCAGCGCTTCCAGGTGCTCCATCGCCGATTGCGGGAACGGATGCGAGTCATAGGGCACCGTGTCGTAGTAGCTGGTCAACTCGGAAGTCAGGGAATCCGGCACGGGCGTCCTTTTCGGGATCTGGGCGGGTAGCACGAGCACTGGGAGGCGATTGCGGGCGGTGACTGCAATGTGACAGTGCTGGCCGACTATAGCCGTGCGTCCGGGCAAAAAGAAGCGAGGCTGCACGGGGCATCGGCACAAAGAAACGTCGCGCGCATAAAAAAAGCCCGGCCGTGTGGCCGGGCTTGAAAAAGCCTATCTGCTTGGCATTGCATCAAGGCCCCCGCACAGGTTGACCAGCGGGGGACGGTTTACCCGTCAAGGAGAAACTGGGATGGGAGGAACATTCATCGGCGCGGCGTTCGGCCGGACGGGCGACCGGCCGAAGCCAGTCGGCCGCGGCGTCTTCCGGCCACATGGCGCGCAGGCGCGCATCGCGCCACAGGCCCCGCGCGACGTCCTCCAGTTCGAGGGCGTCCACGGTGTGCCACTGCTGCCGCAGCCGATGGGCGCAGGCGGCGATCCAGAGCGTGGCGGGCATGTTTTCCATGGACATAGTTTACTGTATATTTGTACAGTCTTTTCAACAAGGATGTCCGCAATGTCTCCGACCGAAGAAACGACCTCCCCGCCCAACCATGCGCTCAAGGACGCGCTCGCCTGGATCTCGAAGTTCGCGCATGCATGGAAGGCCATCGAGCCGTCCCCCAGGAGCCTCAGCATCGACGGCTTCATCATCTGGGGACCGGTGCTCTACGAGAAGCACAAGGGCGAAGATCCGGTGCAGCTGGCGCGGCAATTGTTCGGCCAGTCCGGCGAGTATTTCCAGTATCTCTACCCCGGCCGCGGGCGCAGCTCCAACGATCCTCGGTCTTAGAATGCCGCGATGAATTGGCGCACACTGCTTCCGCTTGCCCTGGTCCTCGTCGCCGGCTGCTCGACTCCCCCCAACGAGGTGACGCAAGTCCGCGAAGGCGTGCTGCGCGCCGTGACCTACGTCCAGGCCTCGGACTACTGCGATGCGCGCGACAAGACGCCGCGCTGGCTCGGCAAGGCTCCCGCGGAACAGGGCGTCCTGTTCCAGTGCTACTGAGCCTGGATAACAGAGCGTCGCCCGACGCAATACCGGAATAGCGCTTCCCCGTTCAGCGCCAGCTGCGCCGTACACGGTCTGCAGCACCTGTCCTACGCACGCGAGCGAATCCCGGCAGGAGAAGCCAGCCGATCTCCCATCAACAATTTGCTAACAATTAAAACCTGTGAGCAACAAAGATGACCATCAAGGAGATTTGCAGGCAGCACGGACTTGATCTCGAAAGAGGAAGCCGTGTGCTGTGCGACGGCAGGTTCGGCACGGTATCGGGAGCGAGCGGCCCGTTCCTGCGCGTGAAGTTCGACGGGAACCAGATCAGCAGTCCCTGCGACCCGCTCGACGTACGACCGCTCGATCAGGCTGCTGGCGGACAAGCTCCGCCGGCCATGAGCCAAGTCGCCGCGACTCCGGCGTAGCCGTTCCTCCGCTCCAGCCGGGCGCTATGCTGCGGCCGGCTCTAAAAAAAAGAGGGAGGCCACATGAAGCAAGTCCGTTCAGCCGTGCGCGCCGGCGATGTACTGCGCAGCAGCCCGTTCCACGTCTACGTCGCGCCATTCGGCATCATCTCGCTGGCCGTCTGGGGCCTGTGGTGCATCGCGCTGTGCGCGCCCCTCATCGGATGGCTCAAGAAGCGCGAGCTGATGGTGGAACAGATCGCCAGTTGGAACGGCGCCACCTGGGCGGCGATCATCGGCGTGCCTCTCGGCGTGCTCGTGCTCCAGATACTGCTGCGGCTGTGGCTGCGACACCGCCGCATCGAGGTGTTCGCCGATCGCGTCCTCATCCGCGGCGCACTGGCCAATACGGAAGTGCCGATCCAGGGCGTGATCGCGGTGACCCAGCGCTATGACATGCGTGCGCTGAGCTCCTCCCTCCGACTCCAATACCACTCTGAGACGCGGGTGCGCAAGATTTCCGGCTGGCTCATCAGCTCGCGCGCCCTGGAGGCGCTGGCCAGCTACATCGTGGCGCGCAACAAGGCGCTGCAGCCGACCTTGGAAGGCGAGCTGCACTGAGCGCGCGATTGCCGTTCCGCAAACGCTACAGATCAATCGCCTTACGGCTCGCGCGGCTCGACCGACTCGACCTCGAGCCCCGAGATCCCATTCACGAAGAGCTGCGTCGCGATGGGCACCATCTGCTCATACGTGAATCGGCCTTCGGGCCGGAACCAGGTGAACATCCAGTTGAGCATGCCGAACAGGAACATCGTCAGCAGCCTGTGAAGCTGAGAGGCCTGCAGGTCCGGCCGCGCCGCGGCGATCGCATTCGCGAACACCTGCACCACGATCCGTTCCTTGTCGAGCACTCGGGCATGCGCCTCGGGTGACAGGAAGCGCACGTCCTCTGTCAGGACGCGGTGCTCGTTCTGCGCTTCCGCGTACTCGAGCATGAACGCCTCGATCAGCTCGGGCAGCCGTTGCTCCGGGGCGAGCTCGAGCGCTTCCACGCCCGTCACGATGTCTACCAGCCGCGAGACATGCCCCTCCGCGATGAACAGCAGCACTTCGGCCTTGTCCTTGAAGTGGTGGTACAGGCCGGGCTTCGAGAGCCCGCAGGCTTCGGCGATCTCGTTCATCGACGTCGCGGCATAGCCCTTTCGGGCAAACAGCTCGGCCGCGTTCCTGGCAATCAGCTTGCGGTGGTCTCCGGAGCGTGGGGAGGAAGGTTCAGCGGTCATCGGTCGAGGTGAGAGGGCCGGCGCCAGGTGGCGCGATCGCCGATCTTAGGGGTTAGTCCCGACCTGCCGCCGCTTGCTGCGGCTCTCGCTGCTGCGTTAATCTCGCCCGCCATCCCGACCGACCGTTCGGTCGGGATGCTGAGGCGACGAAAAGCGCACCCGATCCATCGGCCCAGGCCGAGGAAGCGGCACACAAACACACTCACCGGAGACAACGACGATGCAAGACGAAAAACGCCTGCCCCACACCCTTGCGCGGCATGGCCTGCTGCTGGCCCTAGGCCTCGCGCTTCATGGCTGCGGAGGCGGCGGTGGCGGGGGCGCCGGCTTCATTCCGTTGCCTGCGCCCGCGCCTGCGCCGGCACCCGCGGCACCGCCTCCGGCGGCCTCCTCGTCCCCCAGTGCCGAGCAGCTTCGCAGCACCTGCGGCTCGCTCAAGGGCCAGGTCATCGAAGGCGTCACGGTCACGCAGACGACTCGTTTCGAAGCCAAGGCGCCGCTGTACTCGTCGGGCTTCTGCCAGGTGCTGGGAACACGCGCGCCGTTCCTCGACATCGAGATCGACGTGCCCGACAACTGGAGCGGCCGCTACTGGCAGCAAGGCGGCGGAGGCTTCGACGGACGCATCGCCAGCGCCGTGACGACCGATGCGGGCGGCACCGTGACTGCCGTCGATCCGACACTCGCCCTCAAGGGCGCCGTGTACGCCGCCTCCAACGGCGGGAACCGTGCGAACGTACCCGCGCAGGCGGCACCGGCGGTATGGGCGAACGGCACCGCCGATGGCCAGCAGTCGGCGACCGACTACGCCTATGCGGCGCTGGGCACCACCATGCATTTCGGCAAGGCGGTCGCCAAGGCCTTCTTCGGCTCTCTGCCCAAGCGCAGCTACTTCAACGGCTGCTCCAACGGAGGACGCAACGCCTACATCGTCGCGCAGCGCTGGCCCCAGGAGTTCGACGGCATCGTCTCGGGCTGCGAGACCATGGACATGGCGGGACAGACCAGCGCCTGGCTGCGCGCGGCCTCGCTGACCGGCACGCCCGCCGCCCTGAGCCCCGCGCAGACCGGCGCCGCCTACGCCGCGGCGCTGTCGGCGTGCGATTCGCTCGACGGCGCGAGCGACAACCTCATCGGCAATCCGCAGGCCTGCACCTTCGATCCCGCTGTCCTGCAATGTGGCATGGCAGGCGCCAGCACCGATCCATCGATCTGCCTGAGCGCGGCGCAGGTGGGCACGCTGAAGTCCTTCCTCTCCGATCTCAAGCTCTCGAACGGCAGCACCGTGCTCTCGGGCTATTCGTGGGGCAACGGACTCGGGCTCGGCTGGGGCGGGCTCGGCGGCGGATTCGCCTTCCTGGCGAGCGGTGACGCGGCCTGGTTCACGCCGGCCAGGCAGTCGGGCTTCGTGCTGGACACCGACTTCTACATGCTCAGCTCCGGTCTCGCGCGCGCCGGAGCCGATCACGACAAGGTGGCCATCGCCAGCTTCGTGGCTTCGGGAAAGAAGCTGATCTCGTGGCACGACGGCAGCGATGCGCTGCTCTCGCCCAATGACCACTATCGCAACTGGACGACCATGACCGGCATCGCGAAGTCGATGGGCCTCGCCGATCCCGATACCGCCACGCGCTTCTTCATCGTGCCGGGCGGCGGTCACGGCGCGGGCGCATCGCTGCAGGAAGTGGACTGGGCCTCCGCCATCATGGGCTGGGTCGAGGACGGCAACGCGCCCACGCGGATGACCTATTCGTTCACGAGCGGCGGCACGGCCCGCAGCATGCCCGTGTGCCAGTACCCGAGGTACCCGAAGTACAACGGATCGGGCGACGCGAACGCAGCCGCGAACTACACCTGCACCTGACGCGGCGCCTTCGCCGAGGCACGCCTGCGCTCCGCGCGCAGCGTGCCGATCATCTGCGCGGTGAAGGGGCTGGGGTCCGACGCGCGGCGCGCCAGCCACAGGCTCGTCACCGCGCCCTTGTCGCGCACCGGCTGGTAGACGGTGCCCTGCAGATGGATGCAGCTGGTGTCGCTCGGCACCAGTGCGATGCCGGTGCCGGCCGCGACGAGCCCGACGATGGTCGAGGCGTCGCGCGCCTCGTGCACCATGCGCGGCCGGAAGCCGGCCTTCGCGCACAGGTCCTGGACCTTCCAGTACAGCCCGATGCCCGCGTCTCGCGGGTACATCACCAGCGGCTCGTCGCGCAGGTCGGCCAGCCGGATCGGCCCGCCGCTCAGGCGGTGCCCGCGCGGTATCGCGGCGACCAGCGGCGACTGGTGCCATTCCTCGATGACCAGGTCTTCCGGGATCACCACGTCCGGGCGGCGCAGGATGCCGATGTCCAGCACGCGCTCGTGCACCGCGTCGAGCTGCTGCAGCGACGTCATCTCGTGCAGCGTCAGCACCACCTGCGGCTGCTCTTCGCGAAAGCGCTGCAGCGCGGCGGGCAGCACCAGCGACAGCATCGAGGAAGCCGTGTAGCCCAGCGCGATGCGCCCGATCTCGCCCGATGCCGCGCTGCGCGCCTCGCCGGTGGCGTGGTCCACGTCCCGCAGGATGGCCTGCGCGCGATCGAGGAAATGGCGCCCGGCCTGCGTGAGAAAAACGCGCCGCCTGTCGCGCTCGAAGAGCTGGACCTTCAGCTCTTCTTCCAGCGCGCGGATCTGCATGCTCAGCGGCGGCTGTGCGATGTGCAGCCGCTGTGCCGCGCGCGTGAAGTTGAGTTCTTCGGCAACCGCTACGAAGTAGCGCAGGTGGCGCAGTTCCATGATATTTATGAAGTATGGATATCAGGCTGAAATCGGTATTTCCAAATATATGCCAGTCTGCCTACGATGACCGCATGACAGGCAGAGACAAAACGCAGGAGCCCCCTGCTTCCCCTACTTTCCAGGGCCATCCAGTACTGCGGCGGCTGCTGCGCCGCGAGCCGGTGGCGGCATTCGGCGTGCGCCTGTGCCGCACACCCGACATCGCGCGGCTGGCCAAGGCGACCGGGCACCACGTGCTGTGGATCGACCTCGAGCACAGCACCATTCCCCTGGACGCCGCCGGCGCGCTGTGCGCCGCGGCCCACGACCTGGGCCTGATGGCGCTGGCGCGCGTTCCCGAGCGCGAATACGGCGCCATCGGGCGGCTGCTGGATGCCGGCGCGTCCGGCCTGATCTTTCCGCGCATCGAGACGGCCGAGCAGGCCGCCGACCTTGCCGCGGCCTGCCGCTTTCCGCCGCACGGCCACCGCTCGGCCATCGCCGCCCTGCCCCAGTTCGGATTCCAGCGCCTGCCCGCGGCCGAGACCTACCGGCTGGCCAACGACACGGTGCTGGTCAACGTGCTGATCGAAAGCCCGCTGGGCATCGCCAACGCGGAAGCCATCGCGCGCGTGCCCGGCGTCGACCTGGTGAGCATCGGCGCCAACGACCTGAGCGCCGAGCTGGGCGTGCCGGGCGACTACAGGCATCCGCTGGTGACCGAGGCATTCGAGGCGGCCCTGCGCGCATGCGAGCGGGCGGGCAAGCCGCTGTCGATCGGCGGCATCGCCGACGCGGCACTCAACGCAGAGCTGCTGGCGCGCGGCGCGGTGCCCTTTCTCATGACGGGCATCGACACCGACGTGCTGGCCCTCGCGATGCAGGAGCGCGCCCGCAACGCGCTGGCGAACTACGCGGTGGTGCAGGAGTCGCTGCATGCGCGTGCGGCCTGAAATGGCGAATCGACAGCGACGCCGCCGCGCGCTCGTGCTGTCGGCCCTCGGGCTGACGCTCGTGCCGATGCCCTTCGCGCACCGCGCGCTGCTCGCGAGCGGGCGCGTCAGCCTCGACTGAGATCCGCGCATTCCCTTTCCTCCTTCTCTTTTCCTTTCCCCTTCCCTCGCTCTTCCAATGACCGACGAGACCCTGACCTCCAAGCCCATGCGCGATGCCGACACGCTCGCGCGCCCGACCTTCGAAGTGCCTGCCGGCGCATGCGATGCGCACGTCCACGTCTTCGGCCCGGCCGACCGCTACCCGCGCGTCGACCGCCCGCACTACACGCTGCCGGACGGCAATCTCGGCCAGCTCCAGCGCGCGCTGGGCACGCTGGGCGTGGAGCGCTTCGCGATCGTGCAGCCCAGCTTCTACGGCACCGACAACCGCTGCATGCTCGACGCGCTCGATGCCGCCGGCGACTGCGCGCGCGGCGTTGCAATGGTGGATGACGACCTGAGCGACGAGGCGCTGCGCGAGCTGCACCGCCGCCGTGTGCGCGCGCTGCGGCTGGACCTGTTCCTGCGCTCGCAATTGCCCACGGCCGAACTGCGGGCCTTCATCGAACGCAGCATTCGCCGCGTGCAGCCGCTGGGCTGGCACGTGCAGTTCTACACGCCGGGCTGGGTGGTGCGCGATCTCATCCCGGTGCTGCCGTCGCTGGAGACCGACTTCGTGATCGACCACATGGGCTACATGCTCGAAACCGACGGCCTCACGCGCGCCGACTTCGACCGGCTGCTGCGCGCCGTTGCCGATGGACGCGGGTGGTTCAAGCTTTCGGGCCCCTATCGTCTCGCCAAGGACGGCAACTACGCGAAGCTCAGGCCGCTGGCGCAGGCGATCGTCGATGCCGTGCCCGACCGCGTGATCTGGGGCAGCGACTGGCCGCACATTCCCGAGGGCGGACGCGACACCGGCGAGCTGCTGAACCTGCTGGGCGACTGGATTCCCGATGCGGCGTCGCGCCGCAAGGTGCTGGTCGACAACCCCGCGCGGCTCTTCGGCTTCTGAAAGGGAACGCGACCATGGACTGCATCCAGGAACTCGACACCTCCGGCGCGCGCGCGGCCGGCATCTTCGAGGACGGTGGCGTGCGCTATCTCTTCGTGCCGCAGCTCGCGCAGGACGTCGCGGGCCAGCCCGCGCAGATGACGCTGGGCAACAGCGACGTCGATGCGCTGGTCTACCGGTGGGAAGACGATCAGGAAGGAGCACAGGACGGCGGCCGCTTCGTCGAGCACGCGCGCCTGCCCGTGCCCGGCGGGGAGGACGCGGAGTTCTTCCGCATCGGCACGCGCGCCTTCGTCGCGACCGCCAGCCTGCGCACCGGCTCGGACCCGTATTCGCTCCACACGCAGTCGACCATCTTCGAACTGGTCGACGGGCGCTTCGAGGTGCTGCAGCGGGTGGAGACGATGGCGGCCAAGCAGTGGACGCACTTCGAAATCGACGGCAGGCACTTCCTCGCGCTGGCGCAGGGCGTGTCGCACGGCGAGACGCCGGCGGATTCCGGCGCCGAATCGCGCATCCTCGAATGGGACGGCCAGGCCTTCCGCCTCTTCCAGACGGTGCGCTCGGGCTGGGGATACAACTGGGCCTTCTTCGAGGTGGAAGGACACAGGCTGCTGGCCTATGCCGACCAGTCGGTGCCCTCGCAACTGCTGCGCTGGAACGGCGAGCGCTTCGAACCCTGGCAGGAACTCGAAGGCCGCAGCGGCCGCGCCTTCTGCCGCTTCGACGCGGAGGGCGCGCACTGGCTCGCCTTCGCCTGCCTGCATGACAAGACCACGCTGTACAAGTGGAGCGACGGGCGCTTCGTGCCGCACCAGGTGCTCAGCGGCCCCGGAGGCCGGGAGTTCGAATGGATTCCAGACAGCGAAGGCAATGGCGACGGCGGCTGGCTGGTGCTCGTCAACTTCCTGCACGGCACGCGCGAAGCGCCCATCACGCAGCTGCAGTCGGTGATCTACCGGATGCGCGGCGGCGAGCTGGTGCCGGTGCAGAACTTCCCGACCTCGGGCGGCACCGATGCCGCCAGCTTCGAGTCCGGCGGCCAGCGCTACCTGGTCGTCACAAACAGCCTGAGCGCCGAAGTGCGCTTCCGCACGCCGAGCCGCGTCTACCGGCTCGCGCTGAACAGGTGAACCCGCAAGAGGTGACCCGATGAACACACCCCACGCCCCGCACCAGAGCCCCGAGCTGCTGCGCCTTTTCGAAACCTACACCGGCGGCCCGCAAGGCATCGGCGCGAACCTGGCCGCGCTGACCGGCGCGGCCACCGCGGCGGACCCGCTCATCGTCGCCACCAGCGCCGACGTGGTTCTGTTTCCGGGCGGAGGCCGCGACCCGGAGGTCCAGGGCTTCCGCCTCTCGACGCGCGGCTTCAAGGAACTCGCCGGCATCTCCCACCATGGCCCGGCCGTCGCCTCCATCCTGCAGATGCGGCTGGTGGAGCCCGACGGCATGCTGTGGCGCCGCGAGGCCGAGCGCCTGCTGGCGGCCACGCGCAGCGCGCGCGAAGCCAACTCGGTCGCGCTGTGGCGCGACGTGATCGCGGTGGCCGCGTATCGCGGCCGCGAGCAGCGCATCGCCGAGCTGGTGCACTACTCCTGCGTGCTCACCGAGCGCTACCTGGAGCGCGCGCTGCAGCGGCCCGAGTCGTTCACCGCCGCCGACATGCGCGAGCACTATCTCGAAGCCACCGGCTCCGCGGTCGGTGCCACGGTGCCGATGAACGCGGTGATGATCGCGACCTTCTTCCTGGTCGGCATGGACATCAGCCACCGCGTGATCGCCTGGCTGCACGGCCACCGGATCGACTGGTCGCGCGCGATGGCGCTGGTGGTCGGCCGCCAGGGCCGCCCCACCGCCGGCGTGACGTGGACCACCAACTCGGTGGCCGCGATGATCCTCGGCGCCTCGCGCCACGAGCTCTCGCTCGACCGGCTCTTCATCGCGCCGCATGCGCCGACGCTGCCGCCCGACGCGACCTCGGACATCGCCGCGGTGCGCGCCTTCGAAACGCCCATGCGCCAGCTCTGGGCGCATACACGCGCGGTGAGCGAGCTCGGGTCGCTGATGTACGAGGGCTATCCGCGCTACGAGCCGCAATCCACCACGCGCCCCGTGCTGACTTCGGACACACGCGCGGTCGCGGAGATGCCGGCCATTGCCGGGCCCGACGACTGGCGGGCTCTCAACACGCGGCTGCGCGTGGTGCTGGAAGACCCGCGGCAGCTGCTATCGGGCTGCGTGACCGACTACGCGGTCGAGCAGCTGCAGGCGCACGGAAACGACCCGTCGCATGTGGTGGTGCCGGGCCTCGACGGCACGGCCTATCCACCGCTGCCTGCCTGAGCGGCACCGGCTCTCGAGACAAGCAAATACAAGGAGACAAGACAATGAAATTCGCACGTCCGCTGCTGGCGGCGCTGGCCGCCGCCACCCTGTCCGCCACCGCATGGAGCCAGGCCGCCTGGCCCAGCCGGCCCATCAGGATCATCACGCCCACGCCCGTAGGCGTCGGCTCCGACCTCTTCGCCCGGGCCTACGCGGACCGGCTGGCCCGCGCGCTCAACACGCCGGTGGTGGTCGAGAACAGGCCCGGCGCGCTGGCCTCCATCGGCACCGACGCGGTCGCCAAGGCTGCGCCCGACGGCTACACGATTTTGTTCTCGACGAGCAACCCGTTCACGATGACGCCGTTCCTGCTCTCGAAGATGCCCTACGACGCGAAGAACGACCTCGTGCCCGTCACGCAGGCGCTCAAGGGCGGGTCGTTCATCCTCGCCAATGCCGCGGTGCCAGTGAAGAACATTCCCGAACTGGTCGCGATGGCCAAGCGGGAGCCGGGCAGGATCTCCTTCGCCTCCTACGGCTCCGGCACCACCTCGCACCTGGGATTCGAGCTGTTCCAGGAAGCCGCGGGCATCGAGCTGCTGCACGTGCCCTACAAGCAGAGCGCCGCGCCGGACCTCATCGCCGGCCAGGTGCAGCTGGGGTTCGAGCCGCCCGTCTCGGCGCTGCCCAACATCAAGTCGGGGCGCGTGAAGGCACTGGCCTACACCGGCAACAAGCGCAGCGCGGCGATGCCCAACGTGCCCACGCTCTCGGAGACCTATCCGGGCGTGGAGGTCTTCACCTGGCTGGGCTTCTGGGTGCCGGCGAAGACGCCGCCCGCGATCATCGAGCGGCTCAACAAGGAGATCGTCGCCATCACGCATTCGCCCGAGCTGGCGAAGCTGATCAATGACGCCGGCCTCGACCCCATCGGCAGCACGCCCGCCGAGGCGGCCGCCACCGTCGATCGCGAAGCGCAGGCCATGAGCCGGCTGATCAAGGCCAAGAACATCCGCATCGACTGACGGTGCCCGGCGCGGCCGCAGCACGCCGCCGCGCCATCTTTCCTTACCCCCGGGTTCCCACGCCACGGTGCTTGCGGCGCAAGCGCCGTGCGCCGGCGCACGCCTTTCGAATTTCTACAACGAGGAGACAAGCATGAAGAGGATCAGAACCAACCACTCGCCCGCTGCTGCCGCCGCCGTGCCACGGCGCAGGCTGCTGCCGCGCGCCTTCACGGGTGCGATCTGCATGGCGGCCACCGCGGGCGCCAGCGCGCAATCGAGCGTGCAGATGTTCGGTACGCTGGACATGAACATCACCTGGCCGAAGACAGGTGGCGCCTCGGTCAAGTCGATGGACCAGGGAGGCAACATCTTCCCCAGCCGCCTCGGCTTTCGCGGCACCGAAGACCTGGGCGGCGGGCTGGCCGCGAGCTTCTGGCTCGAGATGGCGCTGCTGCCCGACACGGGCGAGATACAGGGCACCGGCTTCCACCGGCGCTCCACGCTGAGCCTGTCGCACAACAACTTCGGAGAAGTGCGGCTCGGGCGCGACTACACGCCAACCTTCTGGAACATCTCGCAGTTCTCGCCTTTCGGCACCGTGGGCGTCGGCGGCTCCGCCAACATCGTCGAGGGCTGGCCCTTCGGCCTCGGCGGCGCGCGCACGCTGGCGCGGGCCAACAACTCGGTGGGCTACTTCCTGCCGAAGGGCCTGGGCGGCTTCTACGGGCAGGCGATGTACGCGCTGCCCGAAGGCCAGGAAGGTTCACGCTACCGCGGCGCGCGACTGGGCTGGTCCAACGGCACCATCGACGTCGCGGCCGCCTACGGCGTGACGCCGGTCGGCATCGCCGACTACCGCGTGGCGAGCATCGGCGGCACCTACGACTTCGGCGTCGCGAAGCTCTACGCCAACTACTACCGGCAGAAGGCCGACGGCGACAAGCAGGTCAACGTGATGCTGGGCGTGAGCGTGCCGGTGGGCCCGGGCGTCATCAAGGCCTCGGCGGCACGATCCAGCCGCTCGGGTCCGGGCATCGACGGCGACGACGCCACGCAGTACGCCATCGGCTACGTGCACTACCTTAGCAAGCGCACCGCGCTGTACGGCACCTACTCGCACATCCGCAACCGCGGCAATGCGGCGTACGTCGTGAGCGATTCGTCGCCGGCCGGCGTGCCGGGTGCGGGGGCCAGGGGGTTGCAGTTCGGCATCTCGCACAACTTCTGAGGGCACACGGCACCCTTGCCGGGTGCCGCTATCGATGCGCTCTGTTCGCGGGGAGCGGCCGGCCTATCTGCGCACCAGCGGAATCTGCAGATTGGTCGGCCTGTTCTCCTCGCTGTCGAAACCGCGGCCATCGATGTTGCGGGCGCCCCAGAACAACATGCCGCGGTAGATGTGGACCAGGTCGTACTCCATGAAGTTCCGGCCCGCGACGAGGCCGAAGGGCGCGAAGGACTTGCCGAAGATGCTCTGCGGCTTCTGCGCCTCCCACTTGTCGTAGCCCTGCGCGGCGACCTTGTTCAGGAGTTCCACGAAGCCGGGGTGCAGCGGCGTCACTTCATAAGCCTCGTCCGCCACGAAGTCGACCTTCTGCGCGCCCACGGAGATCGGGTGAGGGCCGCGCCAGGACACATGGCCCCGGATGAAGATGCGCGCCAGCGGCACCTTGCCGTAGGGGTCGGCCGAGTTGAGGATGGCGAGCTCGAAGACGTCGCCCTCGAGGTACCTGAACTCGCGGCTCAGGTAGAACGGCTTGAGGCTGCCGTCGGGATTCTTGCTGGCGCTCGGACGGATTTCAGGGGCGATGCTCGCCCACTCTCCGATCATGTCCTGCTGTATCTGCTGTTGGGTCATGGTCATAGAATTTCTCTTCTGCTCTGCTTGCCCGGCGGGCGGCCCAGTATGTTTTGGCGCCCGGCGGGAGCGGTAGCCCAAATCGGCAAATCGATGCGATGACGTGACGCGCAGCAACCGCAAGGAAATGATCGCCATGCCGGTCAAGGTGGATGTGTTCGACGATTTCCATGTGCACGGTGCATCGGCGCCGGCATGGAACCAGCGCTACTCGCAGCTTTCTTCGGGCGCGATGCGCAGTTCGCTGACCGAAGCCACCGCCAGCGGCGTCCATGTGTTCCACAAGTGGATGAGCGAACGGGTGGTGCAGCAAGGCTGCCTTCCCGCGGGCGAGATCTGCTTTGCGCTGCTGCAGGGCGCCCCCGACGCAACGCCCCGCGTGCAGGGGCGCGAACTGCGGGACGACAGTTTTCTCGTGCTCGGCAGCGGCGAGGAGTTCACCATCCAGCGCCCCAAGGGAATGGAGCTGCTGGCGGTCACCTTCCGCGAGGAAGACTTCCGCCGGCTGCTCGACGAGCGGCCCCTGTCGCAGCAGGCGCGCTCGCTGCTCTCGCGCCACGTCCTGCAGGCGCCGGCCGGTGCGCTGCGGCGCGTGCGGCAGGACCTGCGGCAGCTTCTCCAGCGCCCGGCCACCCGGCAGCCGGGCATGGACGCCCCGATGGCCCCGACGATGCTCTTCGAGTCGCTGCGGGATCTGCTGGAACAGGCCGCCGGCTCGCGTGAGAGCGTCGCAAGCTCATCGGCCGGTTTCATCGTCGAGGAGTGCCATCGCATCGTGGCGGGCAGCGGGCATTCACCGCCCGGCATCGACGCGCTGTGCCGGCGCCTGCGCACCAGCAGGCGCAGCCTGCAGAGCGGCTTCAGGCAGGTGACCGGCACGACGGCAACGCACTACCTGCGCAACCTGCGGCTCAACCTCGTGCGGCAGCGCCTGGGCTCGACCAGCCAGGCCGAGCTGAGCGTGGCGCAGGCGGCGACGGACCAGGGGTTCATCCACCTGAGCCACTTCGCAGCCAGCTACAAGGGGCTGTTCGGCGAGCTGCCGTCGCAGACCTCGCGGCTCGAGGCCGACGACACCAGAAGATAGTCGCCGGCCTCCCGCTGGTGGCGCCTTACCAGAGCACCTTCACGCCGATGCTGGCGTTGATGTCGCTGCTGTTGCGCGCGTCGCCGCTCATGTCCCACAGCTTGCCCAGTTCGCCGTACAGGCTGGTGCTGCGGCTCAGCTGCCAGGAGGCACCCAATGCCAGCTCGCCGCTGCTGCCGCCCGTGCGCGTGGCGATGTCGGCAAAGCCGGCCGGACCGATGAAGCGCGCCACGTCGGTGCCGCCGCCCGAGTGGTAGAGGTTCAGCCGCGCATAGGGCTGCACCAGGCCCGCGCTGGTGTCGATCTCGCCCTTGACCCGCACGCCGGCGCGCACGAGCCAGCCGTCGTGGCTGTCCTGGCGGATCAGCGCGCCGACGATGCCGGTGTCGTCCAGGCTCACGCGCTGGTGCACCAGTTGCAGCTGCGGCTCGATGGTCCAGCCGGCAGCGATGCCGAATGGCTGGCCCACTTCGATCGACGCCAGCAGGCTGCTGCCCTTTCCGCTGCTGCCCAGGCCCAGCGCGGGCGATGCGGTATAGCGGTGGCGACCACCCTGGAGCACGCCGTCGACATACAGGCCGCCGTCGTTCTTCCAGGTTCCGTACACGCCGAAGTACCGGTTCTTGAGGTCGTTGATGCCCACGCCGAGGTTGAGCAGGCCGCTGGCGAATCCGTTGACGCGCATGTCGCCGTCGAGCTGGCCGACGTAGACGCCGGTGCGCCAGTTGGCATCGGCCCAGAGGTCGGTACCGGCCTGGAAGCCGGTGAGACGGCCCTCGCTGGTGGGGCTCACGGTGCCCGACTGGCTGGTGGTGCGGTCGGTGCTGATGATGCGGCCCCAGGCCTGGCGGTAGCTCTGGCCGGGGATGGCGGGGCCCGCGTCGTTGGTGGCGGGACGGCCGCTGTCGCCCATGCGGATGTGCAGGCTGCCGAGCATCGACAGGTTGGCCTGGCGGAACTGCTCGGGCAGCACTGCGTAGAGCGGCACTTCGGCGCGATAGGCCGGCACGACCACGCCGCCACCCGAGCTGCCGCCTCCGTTGGCAGGCGGCACCGCCGCGACGGTCGAGCGCAGATACCAGTTCTCGCCTGCGCCGTTTGCATCGGCTGCGTACAGCCGGTACTCGTAGGCGCCGGCATCGACGTGGCCGCCCGCGAGCGCGAAGGCATTCTTCGTCGTCTGCGCGGTGGTCGTCGCGCCGTTGATCGCGCTGACGACTTCGATGCCGTTGCCGGTGGTCAGCGCGCCAAGGCCGCCCAGGTTGCTCACCTGCACGTTGGTCGTGCCGCTGGCGATGGCGGTCGCGCCGCTGAGCACGAGCTTGTCGCTCGCGCTGCTGCTGTCGCCCAGTGCCGTGCCCAGGCGCAGCGTGCCGCCGTTGCCGACCCACGGGCCGGTGACGGTGAGCGCGGTGCCCGGCGTCGTGCCGGCGAGGCTCACCGTGCCGCTGTTGTTCACGGATGCCAGGGTCTGGTTGCGGCCCGCCAGGTCGAGCGTCGCGCCATTGGCGACGACGGTGGAACTCTTCGAGCTGAAGGTGTTCACTGCGCCGGCGCGCAAGGTGCCTTGCGTCACGGAGGTGGTGCCGCTGTAGTTGTTCGTGCCGGAGAGCGTGAGCACGCCGGCACCGGACTTGACGACGCCGCCCGTGCCCGTGATGGCGCCGGCGTAGGTGCTGTCGCCGGCCTGGTTGACGGTGAGGGTCTGGGCGTTCAGCGCCACGGTGCCGCCGGTGCCGGAAAGGCTGGAGGCGGTGAGGTCCCAGGTGCCCAGGTCCAGCGTGCCGCCGTTGACCGTGTAGGCGGTGTTCTGCACGAAGGCACCGGCGCTGCCGGCCAGCAGCCGGCCGGCCTGCACGACGGTGCCGCCGGTGTAGGTGTTGGTTCCGGTCAGCGTCGTGGTGCCCGCGCCCAGCTGCTGGAGAACGCCGCCGCCGCTGATGGCGCCGGCGAAGCCGAAGGCATTCGAATGGTTGATGGCCAGCGTGGCGTTGTTGACGACGTTGCCGGAGATCGAGCCGGTGGTGCCGCCGTTGCCAAGCTGCAGCGTGCCGGAGGTGATGGTGGTACCGCCGGTGTAGGTGTTGGCCCCCGTCAGCGCGGTCGTGCCGCTGCCGATCTGATTGACTGCGACAGTTCCTCCGACCGGGACCGCGAACTCATAGTTGCTCGCGTTGTGGTTGAAGTTGATCGTCGATTGGCCGGCACTGGAGGTAATGCCGCTTGCGGTCACGACACCGGGCGCGACAGGAGCGCTTCCCACTGGAGCACCGATGTTCAAGGTCGCCACGCCAGTCGCCGAATTGGCCAGGAAGAGCGGGTTGCTCCCGTTGGTGCCTGACGTCAGCTTGGCTCCGTCTGCCACGGTGACAGTTGCCGTTCCTGCTCCGCCGAAACTCAGATTGTTGTTGATGCTGCCGAAAACAGACCCTGCGCCAGTCACGGTCGCAGTGAAGACATCGCCCGCTCTGAACCCCACCTGCACCGTGTTGGCCCCGACGAAGCCACCGTCGGAAACCTCCAGCGTGCCGGCATGGTGGTAGTAGCCGCCCGCACCGACGGATCGCAGAGAAGAACCGGTACCACTCACCACGACGTTGGTGACGCCGCCGTTCGCCGCGCCATTGCCGCCCCCCAGATTGGCGTTGGTGTCGACCGAAATCTTTCCGCCACCAGTCACATTGATCGTGGTCTGGCCTGTTCCCGAGTTCAGGTTGTCCGCCGACACCGAGGCACCTGTCCCGACGTTGATGGTGGCCGAGCCCGCCCCGGTGCTCAGGTTGCCCGTGAATACCGCGGAAGCACCCTTCAGGATGCTGATCGTGCTCTGACCGGCCCCTGTCGTCAGGGTCGTACCCGACAGCGTCGTGCCGCTGCCCTGGGCAACCACGGTTCCGGTCGTGTTGGCAGTAGTCCCCACCTGGACTGCTGCGGCTTGATAGGTTGCACCAGTCTGAAGGTCCAGCGTTGCCCCGGCAGCCGACCCGATGGTCGTGGCGAACGTGCCGGTATTCACCGTCACTTTCGACGAGAGCTGGGGCAACGACGTCGTGACGGTGATGGCCTTGGTGACGGTGATGGTGGAGGCCAGGTCCGGGCTGGCGTTGGCGTCATTGATGGCCGTGATCAGTTCCGCCTCGCTGGCGGCGTTGAAGGTCGCAGCCTGCGCGACTCCACCGGCGGCCAACGCGACCAGCGCCAAGGTCGCGCCTGCCGTGGCGGTACGCCGCGAGCCGCTTGCCTTGCCGCCTCGCGTCGCGCGCACGTTCTCCGCTGCCGCGACGCAGGCGCCCAGCGCCGCGTTCCATACCGTCCTGTAACACAAATTCATCCGATCTCTCCTGGTTGTTAAGGCATTCTTCCCAATGAAGAATGAACAAATGCCGCTCCTCGACATGGGAGAAATCTTACATAGCGCAACAAAATGTTTCGCTTATAGGGGAATGAGGATCGGGTGTAGGTTTTCGAGCAGCCGACCGGAAAATCGCCCCGCGGCCGGGCACTCCTTGCCCACCATCTCGCGCTCGAAAAGAGAAGCCCGCGTCAGCCCTGCGCCGGCACGAATGCAACGGCGATCACCTCACGCCCGTCTGGCGTGCTTGCGCGGATCAGGGGGTATCGAAGCCTGGAGGAACAGCGGCGTGCAACGCCTACGGCTGAAGCGACTCGCGCTTCAGGCTCCAGATGCATGCGGCCAGTCGCAGCAGCCGCTCGACGTTCGCATCGTGGAGATCGCCCAGCGGGTTCTCCTCGCCGATCATTGCAACGATGCAGTCGAGCGCATGGGTCGGCGTGAACCCATGCCCGTCTCGGGCCATGCTGATCGCCGTAGCCAGGATCTCCGTCCGATTCACTCGTGTCTCCAGGAAACTTGTCGAAAAAGCAGCCGCTCCTTGCGAGCCGGTGCTTCACGGCATTCGCGCTCACGGAGGCCGGCCGCCATCATGCGCTCTTCCATCGCAGCGGCGACGGCGCCCTCCGCGTGGCGCGACAGCTTCCGTCTTTTTTTGTTGCCTACTGTGGCAGCTCTCCGGCCGGGCGCTCCAGCCACTTCATCGACAGCCGGTCGAGCTCGCCGCTCTTCTTCGCTTCTTCGATGATGCCGTTCACCTTCAGCCGCAGCGCGTCCTCGCCCTTGGGCACGCCGATGTAGTTCGGGCTCTCCTTCAGCAGCAGCTTGTAGGTGGTGCCGAGCGAGGGGTTGCTGGTCATGATGGTGTTCGCGACCGACGCGCCCGTGGCGATCAGTTGCGCCTGCCCGGAGACGAAGGCCGAGACAGTCCGGGTGTTGTCGTCGAAGCGCCTGATGTCGGCACCCGCCGGCGCGACCTTGTTGAGTTCCTGGTCCTCGACCGAGCCGCGCGTGACGGCGATCGACTTGCCGGACAGGTCGGCGAAGCTCCTGATGTTCAGCGTCTTCGCCCCGAAGATGGCCTGGTAGAACGGTGAATACGCGGCGGTGAAGTCGATCTGCTTCTCGCGGTCGGGGTTCTTGCCCAGGGTGGAAATGACCAGCGCGGCCTTTCTCTTCTGCAGGTACGCGATGCGGTTCGCGCTGGTCACGGGGATCAGGTCGACTTCCACGCCGAGCTTGGCGCCGATGTAGTTGGCCATGTCGATGTCCAGGCCGTGCATCTTGAAGTCCCGGTCCATCGCCCCGTAGGGCGGGAAGTCGGGGGGAACCGCGATCGCGATCTTCTTGTTCTTCAGGATGGTGTCCAGCGCGCTTTGCGCATGCACTGCGCCAGTTGCCAGGAAACCGCTGAGCGCCAGTCCGAGAACCATCTGCAATTTGCCGAAATTCATGATGCCTGAACGATGAGTAGTGGTTGTGTGGGTTCGATCTCGAGTGCGCGGCCGGTCGCCCGAGCCGCGCGGGCGCCGGGTCGCACGAACCGTGCCACTGGTATACAAGGCTCATGCACCTTCGCCGAAGACAAATGTGGTGCTCAAGATGCGGCCCGGCCCCGATTCGGGGACCGGCGCGCCCCAGATTGGGGAAGGCACGTGCGGACTGCCGACGAAGGCAGCCTGGGAGATCCACGCCGGAAAAGGCAGGCGTGGCAAGACGAAGCGCGGCTCCGGGCTCGATGCCGGAGCCGGCAGGCAGTTCAGCAACTACGGGGAGAACGCCGGCGCATCGCGGGCTTCAGGGCCCGGCGCCCCCTGCCCCGTTCAGCTCCAGTTCTGCTCCACCCAGTTGCGCACCGCCGCCCAGTCGGGCGAGGTCTTGATGTAGTTCTGCGTCGCGCTCACCAGCTGGCCCACGTTCTTGTAGTCGTCCAGAGCGAACGGCTGGGCCAGCGGCACGTTGCCGCGCATGTAGTTGCCGCCCAGCATCTGGCCGGCCTGGATCGCCGCCAGCTCCGCGGTGGCGTCCATCGTGAGATTGAGCAGCGCCGTCGCCGGCACCGTGCCGCTGCTGAACGGCCAGAGCCAGTGCGTGACGCCCCAGTCCAGCGGGTTGGGCACGGAGCCTGGCGAAATGCCGACCGGATTGACGCCGGTGCCCAGCGACAGCATCACGATGTCCGACGGGGCGCTGGCGTAGCCCTGGTAGATCGCCTCCACGAGCGCCGTCATCGAGGGGTTGTTGGCGAAGGTGCCGCCGTCCGCGAAGTAGCCGAAGCTGCCCACCTGGTACGGCGGAAAGTACGTCGGCGCGGCCGAGGTGGCCAGCGCGGCGTCGACCATGCTGATGCCGCGGTAGGCGTTGCTCGGGCCGTTGGAGATGGTGCACGGCTCCCAGCATTTCTCGCTCGCGTCCCACAGCCGCGCGGAATTGACGGCCACGAAGCGGCTTGCCGACGACAGCGCGCCATTGCCCACGAGGTTCTGCGCAACGGTCTGCAGGCCGGTGTTGACGTACTGGCACTCGAAGATGCCCGGGCCGCTGCCCAGCAGTTCCTCGGTCGACTGCGCCGGCGGCTTGTCCTGCTGCCTGGCCTGCGCGTCGAGCAGCCAGCCGTTGGGCTTGAAGATCTGGTCCCCGTCGTTCTCGTAGACGCTGACGATGTCGCCGATGGCCACGTTGTTCACGAGCCCCAGCGAGATCAGGCCCCCGGTGGAAGTGCCCGCGAAACCGTTCGCGCTCTTGACGATGCCGAAGCTCCGATCCAGGTCCTGGATCAGCAGCGCCGTGATGACGCCGCGAATGCCGCCGCCGTCGCAGCAGAGAATCTTGAAAGACATGGTGGTCGCTCCTTGCTCGAGTGGATGGCTGGACAAGTGCGTCCCCGTCACCAGCCCTGGCGGGGATGCCGGAATGTCAGCAGGTGGAGCAATGGCCCGAACGTCGCGCGCCGTGGAATCCTGTCGCGCATGTCGGCCGTGGAGTGAAGAAGACGATCGTCTTACTCATCTGCGCCACTGATGGCAACCGAACCAAGGCAGTGTGGCGGTTGCGCGTGGGCCGATCCATTTCGCCTCATTACAGGCCGGGCCGGAAGCGCGCGATTCAATGCGCGTGCCGATGATGCGCGTCGGGAACGTGCGCATGGGCATGGCGCATCGGCTCGTGCACGTGCGCGTGGCTGTGGGAGCCTTCCGGCAGCACGCTGTGCGTGTGGTCGTGATGGCCGTCGTCATGGCGGTGCGCGTGCTCGTGCTCGAGGCGCTCGTGCACGTGCTCATGCGCGTGCGACTCGATCAGGTGAAGGGCCACGCCAAGCATCATCAGCATGCCGCCGATGGCCATGATCCAGGTTCCGCTTCGATCGCCGAGCGCGATCGCGAAGGCCGCGCCGATGAACGGCGCGAAGGCGAAGACCGAGCCCGTTCGCGCGGCACCGAAGGCCCTCTGCGCCAGCAGATAGAAGCGCAGGCTGAGGCCGTAGCCGCTCGCCCCCACGGCAAGAAGGATGAGCGCGGCGGCCGTCGACGGAACAGGCTCGCCCAGCACCACGGCCAGGACTGCCGTCGCGGCGGCGCCGATGGCGGCCTTGCCCAGCACCACCTGGCCCGGGTCGCGCTCCGCAAGAGCCCGGGAGAGCGTGTTGTCCGCGCCCCAGGAGGCCGTCGCGACGAGCACCGCAAGCAGGCCCCACAGCTGCGGACCGCCGCTGCGCCCCTGGTCGAGGACCAGTGCCACGCCTCCCGCGAGCAGGAGCAGCATGGCCGCCCACACGCGCCGGTCCATCGTCTCGCGGTAGAGCCATCGCGCCAGCAGCGCGGTGAACAGCGCCTCCAGGGTCAGCATCAGCGAAGCGCTGGTGCCGCTCGTGTGCTGCAAGCCCCAGGCCAGCGCCACGGGACCGAGCACCGCGCCGAAGGCCGCCATCGACAGCAGGCGCGGCACGTCGCCGCGCACCACTCGGGCTTCCCGCTCCACCCGCTGGCGGGACGCGAGGCCGACTGCCGCCGCTCCCGCATAGAGCAAGGCCGCCGTGGTGAAGGCGCCCACGCCCTTGCCGAAATGCTGGACCAGCGGCGTGCTCACACCGAAGAGAAACGCCGCCAGCAGTGCGAGCAGGCCGCCCCTCGCAGCAGGCAAGGAAAAATGTCGCGTCGTCATGACTGGCCCGCTCGAAGGTGAAAACATCCGACAGTCGCGAGCTTCATGCCTGCGCCCGCAACGGCTGCACCACGCCTGCCCCCTGATGGCTGGCCAGCTTCGCGTAGATGCCTTGCTTGCGCAACAGCTGCTCGTGCGTGCCGGCCTCGGCCAGCGCGCCCTCCTCCAGCACGAGGATCAGGTCGGCGTCGCGGATGGTGGAGAGACGGTGGGCGATGACGAGCGTGGTCCGGTGCCGCATCAGCGCGTCCAGCGCGCCGCGCACCTGCATTTCCGAGAGCGTGTCCAGGTGCGAGGTGGCCTCGTCCAGGATCAGCACCGGCGCGTTCTTCAGGAATGCGCGGGCGATCGAGATGCGCTGGCGCTGGCCGCCGGACAGCTGCATGCCGCGTTCGCCGACGCGCGTGGCCAGGCCGTCGGGCAGGCTCTGCACGAAGGCCGTGAGGGCGGCACGTTCCAGTGCAAGGGCCAGCTCTTCGCTGCTCGCATCGGGCCGGGCCAGGCGGATGTTTCCTTCGAGCGTGTCGTTGAACAGATAGGTGTCCTGCGACACCAGCGCGACGCGCTCGCGAAGGCCATCCAGCCGAAGCTCGCGCACGTCCGCGCCGTCGAGCCTGACGGTGCCCTGGCGCGGGTCCCAGAACCGCAGCAGCAGGCTGGCGACGGTGCTCTTGCCGGCACCCGACGCGCCGACCACGGCCACGGTAGCGCCTGCCGGAACGGTGAAGCTGAGGTCGCGCAGCGCATCCTGCGTCTTGCCGGGATAGGCGAAGAAGACCCGCTCGAAGGCCAGCGACAAGCCATGGGCGGACACCGGCGGAAGCAGCGGACCATCGACGACCGGTTCGGGCTCGCTGTTGACCACATGCAGCCGGCGGGTGGCGGCGATGGTGTCGGCCAGCTGGCGGCCGACCTGCGAGATCTCCGACACCGGCAGGAAGGTGGCCGACGCGATCAGCACCAGCAGCGGCAGCATGCCGGCGGGCAAGGCGCCGGTCGCCACCTGCCATGCGCCGATCACGGCGACGGTCAGGCCGCCGAGGCCCATGGCGACTTCGAACCATGCTGTCTGGCGAGACAGGTCGTGCAGGATGTCGAGGCGCCTGGCGCGGCTGCGGTCCGCGACCTCCAGGAACTGCTCGCGGCGGCGGCCCGTGGCCTGGAAGGCGGTCAGGTCTGCGAGGCCCTGGATGGTCTCGGCGGTATGGGCGCTCATCTCGCCCAGTGCGTGGCGGGCCCGATCTCCCAGCGCGTCGATCTTGCGTCGCCCCCTGATGGGCGACATCAGGGCATAGGCCAGGAACGGCAGCAGCGCCAGCGCGACGGGCCAGCTGTACACCGCCAGGAAGCCCAGCACCGACAGCGGCACCAGGACCGAAACGATCGCCGGTGCGATGGTGTGCGCGTAGAAGTACTCGACCATTTCCACGTCGTGCGTGGCCAGCGCCACCAGGTCGCCCGAGCGCCGCTGCAGCAGGTAGGCCGGCGCCAGCCGCTCCAGCTTGTCGTAGAGCTTGATGCGCATGTCGGCGAGCAGCCGGTAGGCCATCGCATGCGCCAGCCATGACTCGAGCCAGTGGAACAGCGCGGCCAGCGGCGCGGCGATCAGCAGGCCGACGATCAGCGCCGAGGTGTCGCGGCCGTCGCGGATCGCGGCCACCACCAGCGCGCCGAGCACGCCGACACCGATGAAGGCCGCCACGCGCGCCACGCCCAGCAGGATCGTGGCGACCAGCGTGCCGCGCCAGGGCCGGACCACCGACAACAGCGTGGCCAGGGTGGCCTTCCAGCCGACCTTGTCGGCGTCGTCGTCCAGGGGGCGCGCTGCCGGTTCGCGATCGCTGTCGCCGTCTCCATTGCCATTGCCGGAAGCGCGCGGCGAGGCGGACCGCGCCGCAGCGGGCACAGTGGCGCTCGCCGTGTCGGTGGCCGCCAGGTCGAGGGCCTGTTCGCGCATCAGCCGGTGGTAGAGGCCTTGCTGGCGCATCAGCTCGGCGTGCCGGCCCTGCTCGACCACGCGTCCCTGGTCCAGCACCAGGCAGCGGTCGGCGCCGATGACGCTGGCCAGCCGGTGCGCGAGGACCAGCGTGGTGCGTCCGGCCATCAGGCGGTCGAGCGCCTGCTGGATCAGCGCCTCGTTCTCGGTGTCCACCGACGACAGTGCTTCGTCCAGGATGAGGATGGGCGCGTCGCGCAGCAGCGCACGCGCGATGGCCACGCGCTGGCGCTGGCCGCCCGAAAGCTGCAGGCCGCGCTCGCCGATGGGCGTGGCGTAGCCCTGCGGCAGCGCCATGATGAAGTCGTCGATGTTGGCGGCGCGGGCCGCGGCGCGCACCTGTTCATGCGTGGCGTCGGGGCGGCCCAGCCGCAGGTTGTCGTCGATGGTGCCGTGGAACAGCGTGATGTCCTGGCTCACCAGCGCGATCTGGCCCAGCAGCGTCTGCGTGTCGAGGTTGTTGATGTCTTGGCCGCCCACGCGCACGGTGCCGCCCTGCGGCACGCATTCGCGCAGCAGCAGCCGCACGATGGTCGACTTGCCCGCGCCGCTCGGCCCCACGATGCCGACGCGCTCGCCGGCCGCGATGCGGAACGACAGGCCCCGGTGAGCGGGGCGCTGCGGCGAGTACGAGAACGCCACGCCGTCGAATTCGATGGTGGGCTCCAGCCGCGCCGGCGCGGCTGTTGCTGCCGGCACGGTGGGTGGCACGGTCACCGGCTGGGCATCCGTCAGCGCGTGGATGCTGGCCGCGGCGGACTGCCCCAGCATGCCCCGGTGCAGGACGGAACGCAGCTCGCGCAGCGGACGGAAGATCTCGGTGCCGGCCATCAGCACGATCAGCAGGGCCTCGACGCTCATGTCGCCGGCCGCCACGCGCCAGGCACCCAGCGCAAGCGCCAGCGCGGCACCCAGCGCCACGCCCAGGTCGCTGATGCCGCGCGTGAGCAGGCTGACCGAGAGCACCCAGAAAGTGCTGTCGGACAGCTTGCGCGCACGGGCGGCCAGGCGCTCGCCCCAGGCCTTGCCCTGGCCGTAGGACTTCAGGGTCGGCAGGCCCTGCACAGCGTCGAGGAACTCCTCGCCGAACTCGTCCATGGAACGGCTTCGCGCCAGGCTGGCGCGGCGGTCCAGCATGTGCACCGCCATCGGGCCGAACAGCGCGAACAGCGCCGCGACCAGGAACACCAGCGCGGTCGGCACGTCCCAGAAGGCGATGACCGCGAAGATCGCGAACGGCGCCACCGCCGCGATGACGACCTGCGGCAGGTACTGGCCGAAGAAGGTCTGCAGCTGCTCCACGCCGTCCACCACCGTCAGCATCACGCCGCCGGTGCGCTGCGTCGCGAACCAGGCCGGGCCCAGCGCGACGATGCGGTCGTACAGCTTCGCGCGCAGCGCCTGCTGCACGTCGGCCGATGAGCGGTTGGCCTGCACCGTGCGCAGATGGTCGAGCCAGGCGCGCAGCAGCACCATCGCACCGACCAGGGCGGCCGGCGCGATCCAGTCGCCGGCGGGGGCGCCCTCGAACACGCGCGCCAGCAGCTGGCCGAGGAATACGTAGCGGGCGATGCCGGCGGCCAGCGCGAGCAAGCCCAGAAAGATGCCGCCGGCCATGCGCAAGCGCAGTCCCGCGGTCAATTGCCAGAGCCTGATGTCGAAGTACATGTGTGTCGATGCTTCCTGCGAAGCCGCGATGGTCACGCATCCGCCATCCGCGCGAAAGCGATAGTTTTTCAATCGAAGGTTGAGATAAATTGCACCCTTCGACCACCTGCCTGCCATACCGATCCCCATGCCGCCCCTGGCCGCCTTGCGCGCGTTCGAAGCCGTTGCCCGTCTTGGCAGCCTGAGCCGCGCCGCGCTGGAACTCAACGTCACCAAGAGTGCCGTCAGCCACCAGTTGCGTACGCTGGAGGCCGACCTGGGCGTGAGCTTGCTGCACCGGGGCGGCACGGTACGCCGGGCGCAGACCACCGAGGCGGGCGCCGCGCTGCTGGCGTCGGTACAACAGGCTTTGACCCTGCTGGAAACCGCCTGCGGCAATGCGCGCGCCAGTGCCCGCGGCAGGCAGCGCCGCAGCCTGAACATCTCGGCCAATCCCTCGCTGGCCGCCCTGTGGCTGGCGCCGCGGATCGGTCGCTTCGTCGAACTGCATCCCGACATCGACGTCCAGGTGTTCCTGCACGCCAGCCAGGACCCGGCCTGGAAGGCGCAGGACATCGACCTCGCATTCCTGCATGTGCGCGATCTCGGTCCGCACCTGGCGGCGCCCGGAGACATACCGCTGATGAGCGAGACCGTGGTGCCGGTGTGCAGCCCTGCGCTGGTCGCGCCGCACGAGCGCGACGACCCGCTCGTCTTCGCGCGCCACCGCTGGCTGCAGGAAAAGCACATCGACAGCCCCGAGACGGACTGGCGCACCTGGCGCCTCCGCCTGGGCCTGCCGGAAGGCGCCGGACAGGACCCGCTGGTGCTCAGCGGCCTGAGCACCGTGGTCGCGGCCGCCGCGGCGGGCGTGGGCATCGCGCTGGGCCGCGCGCCGCTGATCGACGAGGAACTGGCCCGCGGCCGGCTGGTGGCGCTGACGCCCGGCCTGAGCATGCCCGGCTCGTGGGGCTACGTGATGCGCATCCACGCCAACCGGCCCATGGATGCGTCGCTGCCCACGCTGGTCGAATTCCTGACCGAAGAAGGCCGCCGCGCTCCGACGTGGTAGCCGTACTTGTTTGCTCCATGCACACCGACCAGCCCGCCACAAGACTCGATCTCCAGCACATCCGCGAAGCGAGGCGCGAGATCGCCCGCGTGTTTCGCGACACCCCGCAATTCGAAAGCCCCGCGCTCGGCGAAGTCCTGGGCTGCGAGTTCATCGTCAAGCTCGAGACCGCCAACCCTGTCGGCTGCTTCAAGGGACGCGGAACAGAGTTGGTGGCCTCGCGGATCGCGAGCAGCCAGGGCCCGAGGGCCGCTGTCTGCGCCAGCGCCGGCAACCTCGGTCAGGCGCTCGCGTACAGCGGACGCGCGCGCGGCGTCGCCGTCACGGTGGTTGCGGCCAGGAACGCCAACGCGGCCAAGATCGAAAGAATCCGCCGGCTGGGCGCGACGATCGAATTCGTCGAGGGAGACTTCGACGATGCCCGCGCGCGCGCCCGGGAACTGGCGGCGCTCGGCGGCGCAGTCCTCGTGGAAGACAGCGAGAACCTCGACACCTGCGAAGGCGCGGCCACCATCGGACTCGAACTCGTCGAAGGCGTCGACCGCATCGACACGGTCTTGCTCGCCCTCGGCGGCGGAGCCATGGCCACGGGCGTGGGGCATGTCTTCAAGAGCCTTTCGCCGGCGACGGAAGTCGTGTGCATCCAGCCCCGCGGCGCGCCTGCGATGGCCATGTCATGGCGTGCGCGGACTGTCGTGACCACCGAGCGCACCGACACCATTGCCGACGGCGTCGCCGGCCGATGCCCCATTCCGGCGGTACTCGACGACCTGCTGGCGGTGGCGGACCGCGTTCCTCTGGTCGAGGAAGAAAGCATCCTCGAAGGCATGCGGCTGCTGTACCGGCATGCCGCGCTCGTGGTGGAGCCTTCGGCCGCGCTTGGCGTTGCCGCCATCCTGGAGGACCCCGCGCGTTATCGCGGCAAGCGCGTGGCCTCGGTGATCTGCGGCGCCAATGTGCTGCCCGATGCGTTCGAGGCGTGGATGCGGGGCTGACCTCTTTTCTTTCCTTCAGCCTGCGATCGAGCCGTCTACGCACGTGATGCAGGCACCGCCGATGCGGATGCGTCCATTGGCATCCACGCTCGCTTCGATGCGGCCATCGCGTCCCACGCATTGCCCCTGGGTCGCCACGTAGTCCTTTCCGCCGGCTGGCAGCAGGCCTCGCGCCCGGAGGAATGCGGCCACGCTGCCGTTGCCGCTTCCGCAGACCGGGTCTTCATCCACGCCGCACGAAGGCGCGAAGGTGCGCACCTCTATCGCGGCGTCTCCCGAACGATGCGGGCCGAACACCGTCACGCCGGTGATGCCGAGGCGGCGCTCGAAGGCGGCCAGCTTCGCAAGATCGGGACGCAGGCCGACGACGCTGGCCGCATCCTCCAGGTGCGCGATGAGCCAGACCGGCCCGACGTTCACGATGGCCGGCTCGATCTTCAGCCTGCAGCCGAGGATCGACTCCAGCTCCGACAGGTCCGCCTTGCCCACGGCGTCCAGCTTCGCGGGCGGCAGTTCGAAGCTCAGGCGGCGGCCGTCGCCCGTTTGCGCAACGCCCAGTTCGACGTGGCCGATGCCGCACTCTTGTATCAACCGCCCGCCATCGCGAGCGGCTACACGCCCTGCTTCCAGGATCGCATGCGCGCTGCCCAGCGTCGGGTGGCCGGCAAAGGGTAGTTCGTTGCGCGGCGTGAAGATCCGCAGGCGGTAGTCGGCCTCGGACGACGACGGCGGGAGCACGAAAGTCGTTTCAGACAGGTTGGTCCAGCCCGCAATGGCCTGCATCTGCGCCGTGTCGAGCCCTTCTGCGTCGAGGATCACCGCGACGGGGTTGCCCAGGAAGGGCCTGGACGTGAAGACGTCGACCACCTTGAAGGATCTTTTCATCGCGCATGCCCTCCTGCTGCGACCACGCTGTCGATTTCTGCCGCCTCGATGCCGTACTTCGCCATCCGAGTCCGGTGGTCGGGCGTGCCCAGGTAAGCGCGCAGCTGCCTGTTCACCGCCTGCACGAGCTCCAGCTTCTTCCGGTTGAACGAGAAGCCGCCGGCGGGCGCCCGCCCGCCCACGCCCTCGTCTTCGGCGACCGCTTCCACGTCCTTGCTGGTTGCCGCGAATGCGCGGTTGCCGACCGTGGTGCTCACGTAGGCATCGATCTTTCCCGCCAGCAGTGCGGCGATGGCCGTGGGCTGATCCTTGAAAGTCGCGATCTGGCCGTCGCTCACGCCCGCTGCCTTTGCGGAGTCGATCTGCACAGTGCCGACGACCGCGCCCAGCAGGGCATCGCTGCGGGACGCGACCGCCCTGTAGCCCGTCAGTGCCTTCGGATTTCCGCGTGGCACCAGGAAGCCGTCGCCGATCGCCCAGACCGGTTCGCTGAAGGCGACCAGCTTCGCGCGCTCGGGCGTGATGAAGATCGGCACGTTCATGTCCCAGCGGCCTTCCTGCAGGCCGGGCAGAAGCTCGCCGAAAGTTGTCGGGTGGTGCTCGATGTTCGAAACTCCCATCGCCCGCAGCACCACGTCGGCCAACTCGATGTCCGCGCCGGTCGCGGCTCCGTGCGGGCCTGTCCAGTAGAAAGGCGGCTCTTCGATGTATGCGATGCGTACCTTCATTCCTTGCTCCAGTTCTGCAGGGGGAAATGCACGGCTCGTGCGCCGCTCATCGCGTGGCCGCGTCGAGGCTCGACGAAAGCGCGGCCAGCGCGGGTCCGAGACGCGCGGCAGGCAGGAACCCGAAGCCCAGCCGGAACACCCTGTCGCTCTCGCCGAACCATCTTCCCGATGCGAGCTGAAGGTCGTGCTCCGGCAGCACGCGCCAGAATCGCGCGACGGCGGCATCGTCGAACGCGTCGGCGCGCAGCCTCATGCAGCACAGCGCGCCGCCGCCGGGCCGTATCCACTCGATGCGCTCGTGCTCGCGCTGGCACCAGCCCGACAGCTCTTCCAGCGCACTTGCAAGAAGCCGGCGCCTCGGTGCGAGCACGCGTTGCCTGTTGCGCAACAGGGCCGCGGCGAGCGTTTCGTCGAGGACCGATCCTGAGATCACGGTGTTCAATTTCGCGACCGTGAGGCGCGACCTGAGATCCGGGTCCGCGACGGTCAGCCAGCCGGTGCGCAGCCCCGGCGCGCCGAGCGCCTTCGACACGGACGAACCGGTGACGATGCGCGGATCGAGGCTCGCGAAGCTCTCGACCTCCGCGCCGTCTCCATAGGTGGCTTCTCGGTAGGTCTCGTCGATGAAGAGAAGCGCGTTCGGAGACAGCCTCTGCATCAGCCCGAGGAGTTCGAGCACGTCCGCGCGGGAGATGCGAACGCCGCTCGGGTTCTGGGGCGACGCGATGCTGACCAGCTTGGTCTTCGGCGTCAGGCTGGCGGCGAAGCGCTGCGGCTCCAGCCGGTAGCCGCTCTCGAACGAGAGCTTCACCTCACGCACCGTCACGCCGGCGCCCACGAGGCAGTCGCGGCTCGGCGGAAAGCATGGCGTCGCCAGCACGGCCTCGTCGCCCGCGCGGCAGGCTTCGAAGGCAAGAAGGAAAAGGCCCAGCGCCGCGCCCTGCGTCGTGATGACCTGCTCCGGCAGGACCTTGCAGGCAGCCGCGATCTCCTGCCGCAGCGCGAGCGCGCCGGCGGAGGTTCCGTAGCCGAGCTTCAGGTCGCGGATGTTCTCCAGGCCGGGCAACTCCAGCAGTTCGCCCAGGCTCAGGTCCTGCGAAGTGCTCTCCGCCAGGTTGAACGGGCGGTTCACGTCGAGCAGGGAAATGATCTCGTTGTAGGGGAATCTTCCGCGCCATGGCGGAGAGTTCGCCTCGCGCCTTGCGGCTTGCCGGTCGCCGGCAAGGCTCTCTTGAACAGCTGTCATTCTTTGGTCCCGAATCCGTTGTGAATGCCTGTGGTGAAGGCATCGTATCGAGCGGAAGCCGACTGCAACAGCCACAGTTTTTCTCTTTTTCGACCATCACAGTTTGCTTGGCGAACCGCACCGCTGCCCTCGACAATCGCGCCCATGGAAGCGCACGCCCCCTATCGCTACGAACAGCTCGCCGACCTCATCGTCGGCATGATCGACAAGGGCGCGCTGTCGCCGGGAATGCGGGTTCCGTCCGTGCGCGCCATCAGCGAGCAGCACCGGATCAGCATCGCGACCGCGCTGCAGGCATACCGGCAACTGGAAGACCAGGGGATTCTTGTGGCGAGGCCGCAGTCCGGCTTCTACGTATCGAATGCCCGCCATGCGGCATTCGCCCTGCCCTCCACTTCACGGCCTCGCGCGAAGGCATCGACCGTGTCGATCAGCGGCGTGGTCGCGACGCTGCTGGAGCACGCTTCGAACATGTCGCTCGTTCCGCTCGGCTGCGCGGTGCCCGACGTGGGCCTGCTGCAATCGCAGCGCCTGGACCTCACGCTGGCACGCATGGCGCGCCAGCACGGCCCGCGCCACAACGTGTACAGCCCGCCGCGCGGCGAACCGGCGCTGCGCCGCGAGATCGCGAAGCGATCGATGCGCATCGGGCATGCGCTCTCGCCGGACGACGTGCTCGTCACCAGCGGCTGCACCGAGGCGCTCACGCTCGCACTCGGCGCAGTGGCCAGGCCTGGCGACACCATCGCCGTCGAGTCGCCCACCTATTTCGGGCTTCTGCACACGCTGGAAGTGCTGGGCCTGAAAGCGCTGGAGCTGCCCACTGACCCGCTTCGCGGCGTCGATATCGTGGCACTGGGGCGGCTGCTCGACAAGGAGCCGGTCGCTGCCTGCGTGCTTTCGTCGAGCTTCAACAATCCGCTGGGGTTCGCGATGGCCGAGGCCGACAAGCTCTCGCTGCTCGCGCTGCTGTCGGAGCACGCCGTTCCCCTGATCGAGGACGATGTCTATGGCGATGTCCACTTCGGACGCAACCGGCCCAAGCCTTTCATCGCGCTGAACAAGGGCGCCAGCACGGTCATCTACTGCAGCTCGTTCTCGAAGAGCCTCGCGCCGGGCTACCGGGTGGGCTGGATCGTGCCGGGTGCCTATTCGCAGAAGGTCATGGAGCGCAAGCTGGCCTTCAGCCTCTGCAGCCCGGTGCTGCCGCAACTCGCGGTGGCGGAGTTCCTGGCGAGCAACGCCTACGACGTGCATCTGCGCCGGATGCGGCGCGTGCTCGAGGAGAACCTCACGCGCATGGTGCGCGCGATAGAGGCGAGCTTTCCAGCCGAGACCAAGGTGAGCCGGCCCGCGGGCGGCTTCATGCTGTGGCTGGAGCTCCCGAAGCACTTCGACTCGCGCGCGCTTTTCGAGGAAGCGCTGGAGCACGGTATCTGCTTCGCGCCCGGCGACGTGTTTTCGGCGAGCCGGCGCTTTCGCAACTGCCTGCGGCTGAGCGCGGGGCATGCGTGGACGGAGCGGATCGACGCGGGCGTGAGACGGCTGGGGCGGCTTGCGCGGGCGCAGGTCGAACGCGAGTCCCTTGTCGCTGGTGCGTGACGGCGCTTGCTCTCAGGGGCGCTGAAGATCCTTCTGGAACCAGTGGTGCGCATACGGCTCGTCGTTGAACGCCTCGACTTCGACGAAGCCCGCGGTCTCGTAGAGATGCCTTGCCTCGGTGAGCGAGCGGTTCGTTTCCAGCCGCAAGGTCAGCATGCCGCGCGACGCAGCTTCTTCGGCGAGTCGATCGAGCAGGCGACGCCCCAGTCCGAGGCCGCGAACGTCAGGCGACGCCCACATCCGCTTCACCTCGGCGATGCCGGTGTCGGGATGAAGCTTGAGCGCGCCGCACCCTGCAGGTGCCCCTTGCAGGGTCGCCACCAGCAACAGGCCGTTCGGCAAGGTCACCTCCTCGTCGCTGGCGGAGATGCTCTGCGCAGGGTCGAAGCCCGCGTCGAACCGGCGACCGAGCTCCTCGAAATACGACCGCAGGCAATGGCGTGCATCGGGCTCGCGTGGATCTGTGATCTGGATTCGCACCTGCGATGCCAGGACGAGTCTTTCCACATCGGCCATCGCGGCAACCAGGCAATCCCGCTGCGGCTCGGTCAAGGGCTCCAGCATCGATGCGGCGAGTTCGTCGGATGAACTGCCGAGCATCGCCCGCTCGGCGAGGCCTTCGGGGGTGAGTCGCACCCTGCGCACGCGGCCATCGCTGTCGTCTGCATCGGTGGTGACCAGCCCGTCTGCCTCCAGGCGACGCAACTGCCTGCTGAAGTAGCCCGAATCCAGGCCGAGCCGGGCGCGCAGCAGCCGGACCTCGGATCCGGCCGGCTCGATTTCCCAGAGCAGCCGTGACAGCCCGAGCGAGCGCCCGCGGGAGAGATAGGCGTCGTCCAGCGCGCCGACTCGCTGGGTGATTGCGCGGTTGAACCGCCGTACTGCGTCGATCTGGTCTTGCCTCATCGTCTGACTATAGTCAGACAAATTTGCGTCGGCAAGGTGAGGCTGTTGGACAGCGACCGTTTCAATGCTCGATCAGCCGCGTCGGCAGTTCGTGACGGGCCAGCTGGTCGACGCTCCTGAGCAGGGTGGGCACGCGGTGGGGGCCATGCATGCGCCTGACCTCATCGGCCGCGACGGCTACGTCGATGCCAACAGCCGTCACGAACAGCGGCGACGAGCTTGTGCCACGCAGCACCTCCACGGTGTTGCTGGCGCTGCGATAGCGTGTCTTCGCCACTCCGACCACGGGTGTCTGGCAGTCGAGGGCTTGATGGAGGTGAGCGCCCAGGCCCGCGCGGCCCTCGTCCAGCGACACATATCCGTCGACGATCACGAGATCGGCGGGAGGGCCTTCGCGCAAGACGCCCAGCAGACAGGGCAGCTCCCGAAGGTAGAACGCACCAGGCTCATAGGGCGCGACGCCGCCACGGAAACCGGCGACAGCCTGCGCCTCGGCCACTGCAGCGTCCCAACCACGAAACCAGATCGCGGCGGCGACCGCCATGTCGGGCCGGTAGTCGACGTCCACACAAGCGATGCGCAAGGCGTTCCCCCAATGAAAAAGGGCGCTCACCGGATGTCGGTGAACGCCCTCGGACGTAATGTTGGTGGAGCTGGGGGGATTTGAACCCCCGTCCGCAAGCCTTCATCGCGCAGTTCTACATGTTTAGTGATCTGTTTTAAGTCTCGCTTCCGGAGTCGCGCAGTCACACGCTAAACCGGACGCCAGTACCCTATTTTCTCGCCCCGACCCAAGGTACCCGGATCGGAGCCAGCCCATGTAGTTATCCTTGCAGCCGGGAGGTCAGGATTGCTCCAGACCCCCTTGCCCAGCCCATCGGCCAACTGTTGCAAGGCTCACTGGCAATTAAGCAGCGAGTGCGAAACGTTCGTCGTTTGCAGTTAGTTTGTTTGAATCTGTTTTACGAGCGCATTCAGCTCGACATGCCCCGCTGCGACTCCGAACCCACGTCGAAACCAGTGCAGCCCCAAGGGAACAGTATTTTAGGCGCTATTGAGCAACTTCAAGAGCTCGAGGGGCGAAGAGATCGATGCATCGGCTTGCCAGAGGGTCGAATCGGCCTGCGGCCCCATGTAGCCATAGGTTGCCGCGACCGTTCTCATGCCCGCAGCACGGCCCGCGATGATGTCCCGCTCGTCGTCGCCAACGTAGATGCACGCCTCGGACGCCACGCCGAGCCGGCGCGCGGCCTCGTGCAGCGGCTCTGGGTGCGGCTTGGCGAACGGCGTGGTGTCGCCGCTTACCACCGCTCCCGCACTGGCAAAGAGCGGAATGGCTTGCGTCAGCGGATCGGTGAAGCGCATCGACTTGTTGGTGACGACGCCCCACAGCAGCCCGCGCTCCTGCAGCGCCTCGATCAGCGCCTGGATGCCATCGAACACATGCGTGTTGAGCAGCATGCGACGCTCGTAGGCCACGAAGAACTCTTCACGCAGCTCGGGAAACTCGGGCGATTCCGGTGTGATGCCGAATGCCACGCCGAGCATGCCGCGAGCGCCAGCCCCGGCCATGGGGCGGTAGCGCTCCAGCGGGTACGAATCGAGGCCACGGTCGGTGCGCATCTTGTCGGCTGCGGCGCCGAGGTCGGGCGCACTGTCGATCAGCGTGCCGTCCAGGTCGAACAGCACGGCCTTCGTTTCAACGCCCATCATCCTTGCGATCCCGGCTTCTGCGTGGCGAACATGTAGTTGACGCTGGTGTCGCCGCTGAGCCAGTAGCGCCGGGTCAAGGGGTTGTGCTCCATTCCGCGTGTGTGCCGCAGGTCCAGGCCCGCTGCACGGCAATAGCCCGCCAGCTCGCTGGGACGAATCAGCTTTGCATATTCATGAGTTCCACGGGGCAGCATGCCAAGGACGTACTCCGCGCCCACGATTGCCAGCAGGAAGGACTTCAGGCTGCGATTGATCGTCGAGAAGAACACCCAGCCACCCGGCTTCACGAGCGTGGCGCAGGCCTGGATCACCGAAGCTGGCTGCGGCACATGCTCGAGCATCTCCATGCAGGTGACGACGTCGAAGCTGCCCGGCTGTTCGGCCGCCAGCGCCTCGGCGCTGATCTCGCGGTACTTCACGCCGCGGGTTCCAGCCTCCAGCGCATGCAACTGCGCGACCTTGAGCGCCTTGCCTGCGAGGTCGATGCCCAGGACATCGGCGCCCTTGCGGGCCATCGAATCGGCCAGGATTCCGCCGCCGCAGCCGATATCCAGCACGCGACGCTGCGAAATCGGGGCAATACCGTCAATCCATTCCAGGCGCAATGGATTGATTTCATGGAGCGGGCGAAATTCGCTTTCCAAATCCCACCAACGATGCGCGAGTTCTGAAAACTTGGCCAGTTCGGCCGGATCCGCATTCAGGTTTTCTGTCATGAAGCGATTATGAAACGGGCGAAGTCCGAGAAATACTGCATAGCCTTTACCGAAGATCAATCGCGAATTCGGCAGCCATAAAAAAACCCCGCCGAGGCGGGGTTTCATGGTCGATGGAATCGATCGATTAGTTGGCGCGGGTGCCGACCACTTCGATTTCCACGCGACGGTTCTTGGCGCGGCCTTCCTTGGTGCGGTTGTCAGCCACAGGCTGCTTCTTGCCCTTGCCTTCGGTGTAGACGCGGTTGCGTTCGATGCCCTTCGAGACCAGGAAGGCCTTGACGGCTTCGGCGCGACGCACCGACAGACGCTGGTTGTAGGCGTCCGTACCGATCGAGTCGGTGTGGCCCACGGCAATGATGACTTCCAGGTTGACGCCACGGATCTTCTCGACCAGATCGGTCAGCTTGGCGCGGCCTTCGGGCTTCAGAACCGACTTGTCGAAGTCGAAGAAGGCGTCAGCAGCGAAGGTCACCTTCGAAGCGGCGACTTGGGCAGCGGGCGGGGGGGTCGGGGCGCCGGGGGTCGGAGCCACGGCAGCGGGAGCTGCAGGAACCAGAGCACCGTCGCAACCAGCGGCAGCCGTAGCAGGCGTCCAGTTGGCATCGCGCCAGCACAGTTCATTCGTGCCGTTCTTCCAAACCAGTTCGCCGGTGCCGTTTTGCCAGTTGTCGATCGTAGGACCGCCGTCCGCAGCGGTGACACGGGTCTGCGCGCCGGCGGCAGTGGCGAGCGCAGCGACTGCAAACATCATCGCCACTTTATTCAGTTTCTTCATGGTTCTCCTCTTGGGGAAAAAGCCGCAGCCGCGCTGCGAATCAAGGACGCTTTAAGTGACCACCACCCAAAACGTTGAGGCGATTGTGCCATAGGGTCTTTGGCAAACAGCCCGCCGGACGGCCCGGAAGCGTAGGACGGAGGCGGAATAGGCGCCTTGTGTTGCGGCGGTGCGACACCCCTCACAGCGTAAAATTTCGCCTTCCTGCCGCCAGCCCCTCGCTCATGACCTCCTTCGCAAAAGAAACCCTGCCCATCAGTCTCGAAGAGGAAATGCGCAGCAGCTATCTCGATTACGCCATGAGCGTGATCGTGGGCCGAGCGCTCCCCGATGCCCGTGACGGCCTCAAGCCGGTGCACCGCCGCGTGCTCTACGCGATGCACGAGCTCAACAACGACTGGAACCGCCCGTACAAGAAGTCGGCCCGTATCGTCGGCGACGTCATCGGTAAGTACCACCCCCACGGCGACCAGTCGGTCTACGACACCATCGTTCGCCTGGCCCAGGACTTCTCGATGCGCCACATGCTGGTCGACGGCCAGGGCAACTTCGGGTCTGTCGATGGAGACAACGCAGCCGCAATGCGGTATACGGAAATCCGGCTGGCCAAAATTGCGCACGAAATGCTGGCCGATATCGACAAGGAAACTGTCGACTTTCAGGACAATTACGACGGCTCCGAAAAAGAGCCCAAGGTGCTGCCGAGCCAGCTGCCGAATTTGCTGGTCAATGGCTCCGGCGGTATTGCGGTCGGCATGGCCACGAATATCCCGCCGCACAACCTGAACGAGGTGGTGGACGCCTGCCTGTACCTGCTGCGCAACCCCCAGGCTAGCATCGACGAGCTGATGGAGATCGTGCCCGCGCCCGACTTCCCCACCGCCGGCATCATCTACGGCATCAACGGCGTGAAGGACGGCTACCGCACCGGCCGCGGCAAGGTCGTGATGCGCGCCAAGTGCCACTTCGAGGACATCGACCGCGGCCAGCGCCAGGCGATCATCGTCGACGAGCTCCCCTACCAGGTCAACAAGAAGACGCTGCAGGAGCGCATGGCCGAGCTGGTGCACGAGAAGAAGATCGAAGGCATCAGCCACATCCAGGACGAGTCCGACAAGTCGGGCATGCGCCTGGTCATCGAGCTCAAGCGCGGCGAAGTGCCCGAGGTGGTGCTCAACAACCTCTACAAGCAGACGCAGCTGCAGGACACCTTCGGCATCAACATGGTGGCGCTGGTCGACGGCCAGCCGAAGCTGTGCAACCTGAAGGACCTGATCGAGGTCTTCCTGCAGCACCGCCGCGAAGTGGTCACCCGCCGCACGGTCTTCAACCTGCGCAAGGCCCGCGAGCGCGGCCATGTGCTCGAAGGCCTGGCGGTGGCGCTGGCGAACATCGACGAGTTCATCCGCATCATCCGCGAGTCGCCCACGCCGCCCGTGGCCAAGGCCGAGCTCATGACGCGCAGCTGGGACAGCAAGCTGGTGCGCGAGATGCTCACGCGCACGCGCGCCGACGGCGGCGTGGTCAACGCGGACGACTATCGCCCCGAGGGCCTCGAGCGCGAGTTCGGCATGGGCAACGACGGCCTCTACCGTCTGTCGGAAACGCAGGCCCAGGAAATCCTGCAGATGCGCCTGCAGCGCCTGACCGGCCTCGAGCAGGACAAGATCGTCGCCGAGTACAAGGAAGTCATGGCCGAGATCGACGACCTGCTCGACATCCTGGCCAAGCCCGAGCGCGTCTCGACCATCATCGGCGACGAACTCGGCACCCTCAAGCAGGAGTTCGGCCAGTCGAAGGTCGGCGCGCGCCGCAGCCAGGTGGAGCACAGCGCCTACGACCTCTCGACCGAAGACCTGATCACGCCGACCGACATGGTGGTCACGCTCTCGCACAGCGGCTACATCAAGAGCCAGCCATTGGGCGAATACCGAGCGCAGAAGCGCGGCGGCCGCGGCAAGCAGGCCACCACCACCAAGGACGACGACTGGATCGATCAGCTCTTCATCGCCAACACGCACGACTACATCCTGTGCTTCTCCAACCGCGGCCGGCTCTACTGGCTCAAGGTGTGGGAAGTGCCGGCGGGTTCGCGCGGCTCGCGCGGGCGTCCCATCGTCAACATGTTCCCGCTGCAGGAAGGCGAGAAGATCAACGTCGCGCTCGCGCTGACGGGTGAAAAGCGCAACTTCCCGGCGGACCAGTACGTGTTCATGGCGACCTCGATGGGCACGGTCAAGAAGACCGCGCTCGACGAGTTCAGCAACCCGCGCAAGGGCGGCATCATCGCCGTCAACCTCGACGAGGGCGACTACCTGATCGGCGCGGCACTCACCGACGGCAAGCACGACGTGATGCTCTTCAGCGACGGCGGCAAGGCCGTGCGCTTCGACGAGGAAGACGTCCGCCCGCTGGGCCGCAATGCCCGCGGCGTGCGCGGCATGTCGCTCGAGGCCGGACAAGGCGTGATCGCCATGCTGGTGGCCGAGGACGAGCAGCAGAGCGTGCTCACCGCCACGGAAAATGGTTACGGAAAGCGAACAAGCATTACCGAATACACCCGTCACGGACGGGGAACCAAGGGCATGATCGCGATTCAACAGAGTGAGCGCAACGGCAAGGTCGTCGCCGCCACTCTCGTGCACGCCGATGATGAGATCATGCTCATCACCGACAAGGGTGTGCTGGTGCGCACCCGGGTTGCCGAAATTCGAGAGCTGGGTCGCGCGACGCAAGGCGTTACGCTGATCGGGCTCGACGAAGGCGCCAAACTCAGCGGGCTACAACGTATCGTCGAAAACGACGCGAACGGCGAAACCGAGCCTGACGCAGACGATACTTCCTCATCTTCAACGGAGAATCCTCAGTGAAAACAATCAAACTCGCACTTCTGACGGTCGCCCTGGCAAGCAGCTCGATGGCAGCCATGGCCCAGGACAAGGCCGCGCTCATCAAGCAGTTCATCGACATCCAGCGTCCCGGCATCGAATCGCTGGCACGCGGCCTGGTCGAGCAGTCGAGCGCCCCGATCGCCCAGGCGGGTTCGCAATACCTGCAGACGCAAGTGCCCGAAGCCAAGCGCGAAGCCGCCGCCAAGGCCGCCGACGCCGAGCTGAAGAAGTACTTCGACGAGACCTACCCCATCGTGCGCGACAAGGCCGTGCAGCTGGCGCCCGGCGCCCTCACCCCGCTGATGGAGCAGAACTTCAACGAAGACGAACTCAAGCAGCTGCTGGCCTGGATCAACTCGCCCCTGAGCAAGAAGTACCAGGAACTGAACCCCAAGATGCAGACGGCCCTGACCGAAAAGCTCGTGACCGAAACGCGTGCCACGGTCGAGCCCAAGATGCAGGCGCTCGACACCGCCGTCGCCAAGGCGCTCGGCGCTCCGACCGACGGCGCCGCTCCCGCCAAGGCACCTGCCAAGGCTCCAGCCAAGAAGTAAGAGCAACGTGACCCAGCAGCAGACGCCGGCCGGCAAGCGCCCCTACAACTTCTCGGCCGGTCCGGCTGCCATGCCGGAGGCGGTGCTGCAACGCGCCGCCGCCGAAATGCTCGACTGGCAGGGCAGCGGCATGAGCGTGATGGAGATGAGCCATCGCGGCAAGGAATTCGGCTCGATCTGCACGCAGGCCGAAGCCGACATCCGCACCCTGCTGGCCATTCCCTCGCACTTCCACATCCTGTTCATGCAGGGCGGCGGGCTCGGCGAGAACGCCATCGTTCCGCTGAACCTGTCGCGCGGCAAGACCGCCGACTTCGTCATCACCGGCAGCTGGAGCACCAAGTCGCACAAGGAAGCGCAGCGCTACTGCACCGCGCGCGTGGCCGCCAGCAACGCCGACGACCAACACACGAAGCTGCCCGATCCCGCGACCTGGCAGCTTTCCAAGGATGCCTCGTACGTGCACGTGTGCTCGAACGAGACCATCAACGGCATCGAGTTCCAGCAACTGCCTGACCTGGCCGCACTCGGCAGCAACGCGCCGCTGGTCATCGATTTTTCCTCCCACGTCGCCTCGCGCGGCGTCGACTGGAGCCGCGTGGGCCTGGCCTTCGGTGGCGCCCAGAAGAACCTCGGCCCCGCCGGCCTGACCATCGTGGTCGTGCGCGACGACCTGCTGGGCCATGCGCTCGAGATCTGCCCGAGCGCCTTCAACTACAAGACCGTGGCCGACAACCACTCCATGTACAACACCCCGCCGACCTGGGGCATCTACATGGCGGGGCTCACGTTCAAGTGGCTGCTGGAGCAGACCGAAGGCTCGCACACCGGCGTCGCCGCCATGGAACAGCGCAACATCGCCAAGGCGAAGCTGCTGTACGACTTCATTGACGGCTCCGACTTCTACGCGAACCGGATCGACCCGGGCTGCCGTTCGCGCATGAACGTGCCGTTCTTCCTGGCCGACGAGGGCCGCAACGAGGCCTTCCTGGCCGGCGCGCGCGAAGCCGGGCTGCTGCAGCTCAAGGGCCACAAGTCGGTCGGAGGCATGCGCGCGAGCATCTACAACGCCATGCCGCTGGCAGGGGTGCAGGCTCTGGTGGCCTACATGCGAGAATTCGAGCGATCGCATGCCTAGGCGCATGCCCAGCCGCTCGCACCGATGACCGCCTCCGCACCCACACCACCCTCCTCTTCTCCCGACAACTCCGAAAGCCTGGCCGATCTGCGCGTGCAGATCGACTCGCTCGACCAGCGACTGCTCAGCCTGCTCAACGAGCGGGCCCATGTGGCCGAACTGGTCGGCGAGGTCAAGAAGCGCGAAGGCACGCCGTACTTCCGCCCCGATCGCGTGGCGCAGGTCATCGACAAGATGCAGAAGAGCAATGGCGGCCCGCTCAAGGACATCCACGTGGCCGCCATCTGGCGCGAGATCATGTCGGCCTGCCTGGCGCTCGAGTCGCCGCAACGCGTGGCCGTGCTCGGCCCCGAAGGCACCTTCTGCGAACAGGCCGCCATCGAGTACTTCGGCGGCGCCGCCGACCTGATCTACTGCGCCAGCTTCGACGAGGTGTTCCACGCCACCGCCGCGGGCAGCGCCCAGTACGGCGTGGTCGGCGTCGAGAACTCGACCGAAGGCGTGGTCACGCGCTCGCTCGACCTGTTCCTGCACTCGCCCACCCATGTGGTCGGCGAAGTCAGCCTGCTGGTTCGCCACCACCTGCTGCGCAGCAGCAACTCGCTCGAAGGCATCGAGGCCGTGCTGGCCCATCCCCAGGCGCTGGCGCAGTGCCAGACCTGGCTGTCCAAGCACCTGCCCAACGCCGAGCGGCGCGCCGTGTCGAGCAACGCCGAGGGCGCACGCCTCGCGGCCACCAACCCGAACTGGGCCGCGCTGGCCGGCGAACGCGCCGCCACGCGCTTCGGCCTGCACATCGTGGCGCACGCGATCCAGGACGACTCCTACAACCGCACCCGCTTCTCGGTGATCTGCCTGCCGCAGACGCTGGCCATGCCGCCAGCCTCGGGCCGCGACTGCACGAGCCTGATCGTCTCGGTGCCAAACCGGCCCGGCGCGGTGCATGACCTGCTGGTGCCGCTGAAGGTCAACAACGTCTCGATGACGCGCTTCGAGTCGCGCCCCGCGCGCACGGGCCAGTGGGAGTACTACTTCTACATCGACCTCGACGGCCACCCCTCGCAGCCCAACGTGGCTGCCGCGCTGGCCGAACTGCGCGGCCTCTGCGCCTTCTACAAGGTGCTCGGCGCATACCCCGTCAAGGCCTGATCGGCAGGCAGACACACAGAGACAGCATGTTCGAACAACTGGGACTGATCGGCTGCGGCCTGATGGGCGGCTCCTTCGCGCTCGCACTCAAGCGCGCGAAGCTGGTGAAACGCGTGGTGGGCTACAGCAAGTCGCCCTCCACCACCGAACGGGCGCGCCAGCTCGGCGTGATCGACGTGGCGGCGCCCTCGGCGCTGCTGGCGGTGTCGGGTGCCGACATCGTGCTGCTGGCGGTGCCGGTGGCCGCGTCGGAAGCCACTTTCAAGGCCATCCGCCACGGCATCTCGAGCGAAACGCTGGTGATGGACGTGGGCTCGACCAAGGGCGACGTGATCGAGGCGGCGCGCAACGGCCTGCAGCGCCAGTTCGCGAACTTCGTGCCGGCGCACCCCATTGCCGGCAAGGAACTCTCGGGCATCGAGCATGCCGAGGCCTCGCTCTTCTCCGGCCGCCAGGTCGTGCTGACGCCGGTGAAGACCACGCTGCGCTCCAACGTGCAGCGCGCCACGCAGGTGTGGAGCGGCATCGGCGCCAACGTCGTCACGATGACCCACGAGGAGCACGACGGTGCCTTCGCCGCCGTGAGCCACCTGCCGCACCTGTTGGCCTTCGCGTACATCAACGGCCTGGCCGCGCAGCCGCAGGGCGAGCGCTTTCTGAGCCTCGCGGGGCCGGGTTTCCGCGATTTCTCGCGCATCGCCGCGAGCGATCCGGTCATGTGGCGCGACGTGCTTCTGGCCAATCGCGAGCACGTGCTGGAGCAGTCGCGCGCCTTCCGCAAGGCACTGGACGACTTCGAGGCGATGATGGGCGCAAGCGACCTGCAGGGCCTGGAACTGTCGATCGCCGCCGCCAGCAAGACGCGGGCGGCCTGGAAGCCGGCCACCGACACCTCGTCGCAGCAGCAGGACAACTGAGATGTTCTCGACGACTTTCCTCGACCTCCCGCCCCTCGCGGGCGCGGCCGGCACGGTTCGGCTGCCGGGTTCCAAGAGCATCTCGAACCGCGTGCTGCTGCTGGCTGCGCTCGCCAGCGGCACCACCACCATCCACGACCTGCTGGACTCCGACGACACCCGCGTGATGCTCGACGCGTTGCGCGCCCTGGGCTGCGGCGTCGATCCGGTCGGCGGCACGCTGCGCATCACCGGCCTCGGCGGGCAGCTGAAGCCCAGCGAGGCGCTGCTGCCCCTCTTCCTCGGCAATGCCGGCACGGCGATGCGCCCGCTGACGGCCGCGCTGTCGCTGCTGGGCGGCGAATTCGAGCTCAGCGGCGTGCCGCGCATGCACGAGCGCCCCATCGGCGACCTCGTCGACGCGCTGACACAGCTGGGCTGCCGCATCGACTACCTTGGCAACCCCGGCTATCCGCCGCTGCGCATCCATCCGGTGCCGCACGGCGACCTGGTGCTCGACGCCCCGATCCGCGTGCGCGGCGACGTGTCGAGCCAGTTCCTCACCGCCTTGCTGCTGGCGCTGCCGCTGGCGGCGGCAAACGACATCGTGATCGAGGTGGTCGGCGAGCTGATCTCCAAGCCTTACATCGAGATCACGCTGAACCTGCTGGCGCGCTTCGGCATCCAGGTGATGCGCGACGGCTGGGAGCGCTTCACCATTCCCGCCGGCAGCCGCTACAGCTCGCCGGGCGATATCCACGTCGAGGCCGACGCCTCGTCCGCCAGCTATTTCATCGCGCTCGGCGCCATCGCCACGGGCGTTTCCGGCAAGGACGGCATCCGCATCGAAGGCGTGGGCGCCGACTCGATCCAGGGCGACATCCGCTTCATCGACGCCGCCCGCCAGATGGGCGCGCTGGTCGACAGCGGGCCGAACTGGCTCGAAATCCGCCGCGGCGCCTGGCCGCTCAAGGCCATCGACCTCGACGCCAACCACATTCCCGACGCCGCGATGACGCTGGCCGTGATGGCGCTCTACGCCGACGGCCCCACCACGCTGCGCAACATCGCGAGCTGGCGCGTGAAGGAAACCGACCGCATCGACGCCATGGCCAACGAGCTGCAGAAGCTCGGCGCCACGGTCGAGGCCGGCCCTGATTTCATCCGGGTGCATCCGCTGGCGCAGGCCGGCTGGCGCCCGGCGAGCATCCGCACCTACGACGACCACCGGGTGGCGATGTGCTTCTCGCTGGCGGCGTTCAATCCGGGGGGGGTGCCGGTGCGCATCCTCGATCCGCACTGCGTCGCCAAGACCTTCCCCGACTATTTCGAGACGCTCTTTTCCGTGGCCGAGGCCACCGAGATGCCGGTGATCTGCATCGACGGCCCGACCGCCTCCGGCAAGGGCACGCTGGCGGCCGAAGTGGCGCGCCTGCTGGGCTACCACTACCTCGACTCGGGCTCCCTCTACCGCGTGACCGGCCTCGCCGTGCGCCGCGCCGGCCTGAGCGCCGATGCGCAGCACGAGGCCGAAGTCGCGGCCCTGGCCGCCGCCCTGCCCCTGCAGTTCACCGAAGGCAAGGTGCTGCTGGACGGCGAGGACGTGAGCGACGAGATTCGCACCGAAGCCGCCGGCATGGACGCCTCCCGCGTCTCCGCGCTGCCGGCCGTGCGCGAGGCGCTGCTGGCCCTGCAGCAGCGTTTTCGCCAGCTGCCCGGCCTGGTGGCCGACGGCCGCGACATGGGCACCGTCATCTTCCCCGACGCCACGCTCAAGGTCTTCCTCACGGCCAGCGCCGCCCAGCGGGCCGAACGGCGGCATAAGCAGTTGATTTCAAAGGGAATTTCGACTACACTCGACAGTCTTCGCTCCGACTTGGAGGCCCGTGACGCCAGGGATTCATCCCGCAGCGTCGCCCCCCTGAAGCCGGCGCAGGACGCCCGCCACCTCGACAACTCCCAGTTGTCCATCGAGCAATCGATCGACACAGTGTTGGACTGGTGGCAGGAAATTCAACCGTTCAAGTCCGCTTGATCGAATTGAAGACACGGCTTTCCGGGTCCGCTTGAAAAGCCCGCGCCAGACGGAATATCCCAAGGCGCATACCGCTCCAGCAGGCTCCTTCCGCGCGACAGCGCACCGGCCTGCTGGTTGTTCAACCAACCGGGCTCACGCCCACAAAACCGCCGTCTACAGACCCACAGCAGCCGCACGCAATTTCGCAAGAGCGCCTGTCAACCCTGCCTGACGGAAGGAAACATAAATGTCTGAATCTTTTGCCGATCTGTTCGAAGAGTCCCTGAAGCGTTCCGAAATGCGCACGGGCGAGGTCATCACCGCCGAAGTCGTGCGTGTCGAACACAACCACGTCGTCGTCAACGCCGGCCTGAAGTCCGAAGCGTATGTGCCGATCGAAGAGTTCAAGAACGACAAGGGCGAACTCGAAGTGCAGGCCGGCGACTTCGTTTCCGTTGCCATCGGCAGCGTTGAAAACGGCTACGGCGACACCATCCTCTCGCGCGACACCGCCAAGCGTCTGGCTTCGTGGCTCGCCCTCGAGAAGGCTCTGGAATCGGGCGACTTCGTCACCGGTACCACCAGCGGCAAGGTCAAGGGCGGCCTCACGGTCCTGGTCAACGGCATCCGCGCATTCCTGCCGGGCTCGCTGATCGACACGCGTCCGATCAAGGACCTGACCCCGTACGAGAACAAGACCCTCGAATTCAAGGTCATCAAGCTGGACCGCAAGCGCAACAACGTCGTGCTGTCGCGCCGCGCCGTGGTCGAGGCCAGCATGGGCGAAGAACGCGCCAAGCTGATGGAAACGCTGAAGGAAGGCGCAGTGGTGCGCGGCGTGGTCAAGAACATCACCGAATACGGTGCGTTCGTGGACCTCGGCGGCATCGACGGCCTGCTGCACATCACCGACATGGCATGGCGTCGCGTGCGCCACCCGAGCGAAGTCGTTCAGGCCGGCCAGGAAATCACCGCCAAGATCCTCAAGTTCGACACCGAGAAGAACCGCGTGTCGCTGGGTCTGAAGCAGATGGGCGACGACCCGTGGATGGGTGTTTCGCGCCGCTACCCGCAAGGCACCCGCCTGTTCGGCAAGGTCACGAACATCGCCGACTACGGCGCGTTCGTCGAGCTCGAGCCCGGCATCGAAGGCCTGGTGCACGTCTCCGAAATGGACTGGACCAACAAGAACATCGCTCCGAACAAGATCGTCTCGCTGGGCGACGAAGTCGAAGTCATGGTCCTGGAAATCGACGAAGACAAGCGCCGCATCAGCCTGGGCATGAAGCAGTGCAAGGCCAACCCGTGGCAAGAGTTCGCTCAAAACACGAAGCGCGGCGACCGCGTCAAGGGCCCGATCAAGTCGATCACCGACTTCGGCGTGTTCGTGGGTCTGGCTGCCGGCATCGACGGCCTGGTTCACCTGTCCGACCTCTCGTGGAACGAAGCCGGCGAAACCGCCGTTCGCAACTACAAGAAGGGCCAGGAAGTCGAAGCGATCGTGCTGGCAGTCGACGTCGACCGCGAGCGCATCTCGCTGGGCATCAAGCAGCTCGACAGCGACCCGTTCACCACGTTCACCACCGTGAACGACAAGGGCCAGATCGTGACCGGTAAGGTCAAGACGGTCGACGCCCGCGGCGCTGAAATCGACCTCGGCGAAGACATCGTCGGCTACCTGCGTGCTTCGGAAATCTCGCGCGACCGCGTCGAAGATGCCCGCAACGTGCTGAAGGAAGGCGACGAAGTCACGGCCATCGTCGTGAACGTGGATCGCAAGACCCGCAACATCCAGCTGTCGATCAAGCAGAAGGACATGGTCGACGAGCAAGGCGCCATGGCCAGCCTGAGCCAGCAGTCGGCACGCGAGAACGCGGGCACGACCAGCCTGGGCGCCCTGCTGCGCGCCAAGCTGGACAACAACGACAGCAAGTAAGCTGAGTCCGAAGACAGAGCAGGCCCTGGGGCCGCTCTGTCTTTTTTTTCGTCCACGTTTTTCGTTTATGTTTGGCCTATGACACGCTCGGACCTCGTCGAAGAACTCGCAGCCCGCTTTGCACAGCTCACGCACCGCGATGCCGAATACGCCGTCAAGACCATCCTCGACGCGATGAGCGACGCGCTGGTGCGCGGGCACCGCATCGAGATCCGCGGCTTCGGCAGCTTCTCGGTCAACCGGCGTCCGCCGCGCATCGGCCGCAACCCGCGCTCGGGCGAGAGCGTGCAGATTCCCGAGAAGCGGGTGCCGCACTTCAAGCCCGGCAAGGCGCTGCGCGAAGCCGTCGATGCAAAGACGGCCGAACTCGACGCAGGCAAGGAAGCCAAGAGCCGCAAGGCCTGACGCGCGGACGATCGGAATGCCCGCAAACGTAGAATGCTCCCGGCAACGGGAACGGCTATGAAATACCTCCTGTGGCTGCTCAAGGCAGCCATTTTTTTTACGCTATTCGCCTTCGCGCTGAACAACCAGCACGACGCGACCGTCTACTTCTTCTTCGGCACCTACTGGCGCGCGCCGCTGGTGCTGGTCGTGCTCGCGGCCTTCGCGGGCGGCCTCGTGGTGGGCGCGCTGGGCATGCTGCCGGGCTGGTGGAAGCACCGCGCCGCAGCCGCGCAGGCACCGTCCACAGGCGAAGCCGCCCAGCCCTCCACGCCTCCGGCGGCCACGACCGCGGTTGCCGCCGCCGTGGCAGCAGTGGCAACGCCGGCCATCGCCACAACCGACCTCCCCGCCGCACGTCAACATGGACTTTGATCCCAGCTGGCTGCTGATCAGCCTGCCCGTCGCCTTCGTACTGGGCTGGCTCGCATCGCGCTTCGACATCCGGCAACTCAAGCTCGAGAACCGCCAGGCACCGAAGGCCTACTTCCGCGGCCTGAACTTCCTGCTCAACGAGCAGCAGGACCAGGCCATCGATGCCTTCATCGAGGCCGTGCAGAACGACCCCGACACGCAGGAGCTGCACTTCGCGCTCGGCAACCTGTTCCGCCGCCGCGGCGAGTACCAGCGCGCGGTGCGCGTGCACGAGCACCTGCTGGGCCGGGGCGACCTGAGCCGCAGCGACCGCGAACGCGCGCAGCACGCGCTCGCTCAAGACTTCCTGCGCGCCGGCCTGCTCGACCGGGCCGAAGCCGCGCTGCAGAAGCTCGAAGGCACGCGCTACGAGAACGAGGCCCGGCTGTCGCTGCTGGCCATCTACGAGCGCTCGCGCGAATGGGCCCAGGCCGCCGACGTGGCGCAGAAGCTCGACGAGTCCGACCAGGCCAGCTACAGCACGCGTCGCGCGCATCACCTCTGCGAACAGGCCACCGAGCGCGTGGCGGCGGGCGACCTGCCCGGTGCTGCAAAGCTGCTGGGGCAGGCCGTCGAACTCGCGCCGCAGGCACCGCGCCCGGCCATCGACACCGCCAACCTGCAACTGCGCAACGGTGAAGCGAATGCGGCCTTCGACACGCTCGTGGCCCTGAGCGACACCGCCCCCCTGGCGCTGCCGCTCTATGCCGCCGCGCTGCAGCAAGCGGCCGTGGCCGCGCACCGCGAAGCCGAGGCGCTCGAACTGCTGCAGCGGCGCTATGTCGAGTCGCCTTCCATCGACGTGCTCGAGGCGCTGATGGCGCTCGGCGGCAAGCCATCCGCGACCACGGAAGAGCCGAACCCCACGCCGCGCGACGGCTACATCGCACACCTCGCGCAGCAGCCCTCGCTGGTGGCGGCTTCGCGCTGGCTCGCCGGCGAACGCTTCGAGCACGAGCAGTTCCACCCGCAGGTGCAGCGCGCGCTCGACCAGGCCACGCGGCCGCTCATGCGCTACCGCTGCGCGGCCTGTGGTTTCGAGGCGCACCAGTACTTCTGGCATTGCCCCGGCTGCCAGGCCTGGGACAGCTATCCGCCGCGCCGCGTCGAAGAACTCTGATCACGTTTCTGAACAATGGTCACATGGATGCCGGCAAGGCCTCCATGCGTCAACGCCCTGCTTTTGTGCCTCGTTGAGCGCGGGCCGACATTTCCGTCGGCTTTTCACTCATCAACAAATACAGGGAGTTTTCATCACCATGTTCAAGAAGATCCTGGCTACCACGGCCATGCTGTTCGCGGTCGCATCGTTTGCCGCCGTCGACGTCAACAAGGGCACGGAGGCCGATCTCGACGGCATCAAGGGCGTCGGCCCGTCGATGTCCAAGCGCATCCTCGATGCACGCAAGCAAGGCGAGTTCAAGGACTGGCCCGACTTCATGCAGCGCGTGAAGGGCGTGAAGGAGAAGAAGGCGGCCAAGCTGTCGGCCGAGGGCCTCACGGTCAACGGCAAGAGCTTCAGCGACGCGGCACCTGCTCCATCGAAGGAAGCGAAGGGCACGAAGGAAGCGAAGGCCGCCAAGCCCTGATTCCGCTCCATTAGAAATATGCAAAGCCGCCTTCGGGCGGCTTTTTCATGCGCGCGAGCATGCACGCGATGGCAGGGAAAAGCCTCAGGAAGTGGCCCGGAATTTGCACGTAAGCTCATTTACGTTTTCACTTTCATACGTTCCGGAGAGCTCATGAATCACAAGTTCGGCATTGCCCTCGCTGGCCTGACCCTCGGCGCCGCAGCCTTCGCGCAGACCAAGTGGGACCTGCCCACCGCCTACCCGGCGAGCAACTTCCACACGGAGAACATCACCCAGTTCGCGAGCGACGCGGAAAAAGGCAGTGGCGGCAAGCTCAAGATCACGGTGCACGCCAACGCCTCTCTGTTCAAGGCGCCCGAGATCAAGCGCGCGGTGCAAGGCGGCCAGGCGCAACTCGGCGAGATCCTGCTGGTGAACTACCAGAACGAATGGCAGATGTTCGGTGCCGATGGCATTCCGTTCCTGGCCGACAGCTACGACGCCGCCTGGAAGCTCTACCAGGCGCAAAAGCCGGCGCTCGAGAAGAAGCTGGCCGAACAGGGCATCGTGCTGCTGTACACGGTGGCCTGGCCGCCGCAGGGCATCTTCGTGAAGAAGGAAATCGCTTCGGCCGCCGACCTGAAGGGCGTGAAGTGGCGCGCCTACAGCCCCGCCACCGCGCGCATCGGCGAACTCGTCGGCGCGCAGCCCGTCACGGTCCAGCAGGCCGAGCTGTCGCAGGCCATGGCCACGGGCGTGATCGAGTCGTACATGTCATCGGGCTCCACCGGCTACGACACCAAGACCTACGAGTACATCAAGAACTTCTACGACACCCAGGCCTGGCTGCCGAAGAACGCGGTGCTCATGAACAAGAAGGCCTTCGACGCGCTCGACAAGCCCACGCAGGACGCGGTGCTCAAGGCCGCCGCGGATGCGGAGAAGCGCGGCTGGGACCTGTCGAAGAAGAAGAACCTCGAATACCTCGACCTGCTCAAGAAGAACGGCATGACTGTGCACGTTCCCTCCGCGCAGCTGAAGGCCGACATGAAGAAGGTCGGCGACACCATGATCAAGGAGTGGACCGAGAAGGCCGGCGCCGAGGGCCAGGCCGTGATCGACGCCTACAAGAAGATGTGAAGCGGACTTGAACTGCATCCGATGCGCAAGACGCTTGATCTTCTCTACATGAGCGCCGCCGCACTGGCGGCGCTTTTCATGATCGGTCTGCTGGCGATGGTGCTGCTGTCCATCCTCGGCCGCCAGTTCCACTTCAACATTCCCGGCATCGACGCCTACGCCGGCTACCTGATGGCCGGCGCGGGCTTCATGGCGCTCGCGCACACGCTCAAGCGTGGCGAACACATCCGCGTGACGCTGATCCTGCAGAACCTGCATCCTTCGGCGCAGCGCTGGCTCGAGCGCTGGGCCATGGGCGCGGCAGCGCTGCTCGCGCTGCTTTTCGCCTGGTACAGCATCCGCCTGGCCTGGCAGTCTTACGACTACCACGACATCTCCACCGGCAACGACGCCACTCCGCTGTGGATCCCGCAGCTGTCGATGGCGCTAGGTGCCATCGTCTTCGCCGTGGCGTCGCTGGACGAATTCGTGATCGAGTGGCGCGGCCGCCCCGCCAAGGCCGCCGAGACGGAGGCGCTTCGCCATGAGTGACATCGCCATCGCGGGCATCCTGATCGCCGCGCTTTTCCTCATCCTGGGCAGCGGCGTCTGGATCGGCCTCACGCTCTCGGGCGTGGCATGGATCGCCATGCAGATCTTCTCGTCCCGCCCCGCCGGGGATGCCATGGCCGTGACCATCTGGGGCTCGGCCTCCAGCTGGACGCTCACAGCATTGCCGCTTTTCGTGTGGATGGGCGAGATCCTTTTCCGCACGCGGCTCTCGCAGGACATGTTCAAGGGCCTGGCCCCCTGGATGCAAAGCCTGCCGGGCCGGCTGCTGCACACCAACGTGGCGGGTTGCGCGGTGTTCGCCGCGGTGTCGGGGTCGAGCGCGGCCACCTGCGCCACCATCGGCAAGATGAGCCTGCCCGAACTCAAGCGCCGCGGCTACCCCGACGACATGGTCATCGGCACGCTGGCTGGCGCCGGCACGCTCGGCCTGCTGATCCCGCCCTCGATCATCATGATCGTCTACGGCGTCAGCGCGGACGTGTCGATCGCGCGGCTCTTCATCGCTGGAGTCATCCCGGGCATCCTGCTGGCGCTGATGTTCTCGGGCTACATCATGTTCTGGGCACTGCGCAACCCCGAGCGGGTGCCGCCGGCCGACGCGAAGCTGCCCTTCGCCGAGAAGCTCAAGGCCTCGATGTCGCTGATTCCGGTGGCGCTGCTGATCCTGTCGGTGCTCGGCTCCATCTACGCGGGCATCGCCACTGCCACCGAGGCGGCGGCCGTGGGCGTGGTGGGGGCGATGGTCATCTCGGGCGCACAGGGCTCGCTGACCTGGCACAGCTTCAAGGAAGCGCTGCTCGGCGCCACGCGCCTGTATTGCATGATGGCGCTGATCCTCGCGGGCGCGGCCTTCCTCACGCTGGCCATGGGGTACATCGGCCTGCCGCGCCACCTGGCCGAATGGATCGGCTCGCTCGGCCTGTCGAAGTTCCAGCTCATCCTGATGCTGGCGGTGTTCTACATCGTGCTCGGCTGCTTTCTCGACGGCATCTCGATGGTCGTGCTGACCATGGGCGTGATCATGCCGACCGTCAACGCGGCCGGCATCGACCCGGTGTGGTTCGGCATCTTCATCGTGCTGGTGGTCGAAATGGCACAGATCACGCCGCCGGTAGGCTTCAACCTGTTCGTGCTGCAGGGCATGACCGGGAAGGACCTGCTCTACATCGCGCGCGTCACGCTGCCGATGTTCTTCCTCATGGTGGCCGCGGTGCTGATCATCTACTTCGTGCCGCAACTGGTGACGTGGCTGCCGCAGCAGATGGCTCCCTGACAATCGGGGCATGCTTCTTCCGATTCTCGCCATCTGCATCGGCGCCTCGATCGGCGCACTGGCCCGCTGGGGCCTGGCCCTCTGGTTCGGCGTCGGCGGCCTCATGCCCTGGGGCACGCTGGCAGCCAACCTGATCGGCGGCTACCTCATCGGCCTGGCGGTCGCCACCTTCCAGCTGCTGCCCAATCTGGATCCGGTCTGGCGCCTCGCGCTCGTAACCGGCTTCCTCGGGGGCCTCACCACTTTCTCCAGCTTCTCGGCCGAAGTCACGACCATGCTGCTGGAAGGCAGGCTGGGCGTGGCGATGGTGACGGCAGCGGCCCATCTCGGCGGATCGCTTTTTCTCACCTGGCTCGGGATCCGCACGGTGCAGGCGTTCTCCTCCTGAATCGCATGAAAACCAGGTGAAAAACTGCCTTATGTCTTGCGGTTATAGATAAGGCTTTCCATAGGGTGCGCCGATAGAATCGACCCCAATGCCCCTGGTCTTTCTCGTCGCCCTCCCCTTCATTGCCAGCGTGCTGGCCGCGTTGATGCCGTCCAACGCGCGCAACAGGGAGTCGACGCTGGCGGGGCTGGTCGCGCTGGGCTGCGCCATCCAGGCCGCATGGTTCTTCCCGCAGATCGCCAACGGCGGCGTGCTGCGCCAGCAGATCGAATGGCTGCCGGCCCTGGGCCTCAACCTCGTGTTCCGCATGGACGGCTTCGCATGGCTGTTCTGCATGCTGGTGCTGGGCATCGGCGCGCTGGTGGTGCTGTATGCGCGCTACTACATGTCGGCCTCGGACCCGGTGCCGCGCTTCTTCTCGTTCTTCCTCGCGTTCATGGGCGCGATGATGGGCGTGGTGCTCTCGGGCAACCTCATCCAGATGGTGCTGTTCTGGGAGCTCACCAGCCTGTTCTCATTCCTGCTGATCGGCTACTGGCACCACCGCCGCGACGCACGGCGCGGCGCGCGCATGGCGCTCACCGTCACCGGCGCGGGCGGGCTGTGCCTGCTGGCCGGCGTGCTGGTGCTGGGCCGCATTACCGGCAGCTACGAGCTCGACAAGGTGCTGGCCTCGGGCGACCTCATCCGCTCGCATGAGCTCTATCCGGCGGCGCTCACGCTGATATTGCTGGGCGCCTTCACCAAGAGCGCGCAGTTCCCGTTCCACTTCTGGCTGCCGCGCGCCATGGCCGCGCCCACGCCGGTGTCGGCCTACCTGCACTCGGCCACCATGGTGAAGCTGGGCGTGTTCCTGATGGCGCGGCTGTGGCCCGTGCTCTCGGGCACCGAGCAGTGGTTCTGGATGGTGGGCGGCGCCGGCGCCATCACGCTGCTGCTGGGCGGCTTCATCGCCATGTTCCAGCGCGACCTGAAGGCGCTGCTGGCCTACTCCACCATCTCGCACCTCGGGCTCATCACGCTGCTGCTGGGCCTGAACAGCCCGCTCGCGGCGGTGGCGGCGGTCTTCCACGTGATGAACCACGCCACCTTCAAGGCCTCGCTCTTCATGGCGGCCGGCATCATCGACCACGAGACCGGCACGCGCGACATCCGCAAGCTCAGCGGCCTGATGCGGCTCATGCCGATCACCGGCACGCTGGCCATCATCGCCAGCGCCTCGATGGCCGGCGTGCCGCTGCTCAACGGCTTCCTCTCGAAGGAGATGTTCTTCGCGGAGACGGTGTTCATCCAGGCCACGCCGTGGGTCGACTTCAGCCTGCCGCTGATCGCCACGCTGGCCGGCATCTTCAGCGTGGCCTACTCGGCGCGATTCGTGTTCGACGTGTTCTTCGGCCCGCCCTGCGGCGACGAGGTGCCCAAGCATCCGCACGAGCCGCCGCACTGGATGCGGGTGCCGGTCGAGCTGCTGGTGCTGCTGTGCCTGGTGGTGGGCGTGGCGCCGGCATGGTCGGTCGGGCCGATGCTCGCGGCGGCCGCCACGCCTGTCGTCGGCGGCACGCTGCCCGAATACAGCCTGGCCGTATGGCACGGCTTCAACCTGCCGCTCCTGATGAGCTTCGTGGCGCTGGCGGGCGGCGCCGCGCTGTACCTGCTGCAGCGCCGCCAGCGCGCGCGCGGCGGCCTCGAGAACACGCCGCTGCTGCATCGCTTCGACGGCCAGGTCATCTTCGAGCACCTCATCGCGCTGCTGAGCGAGGCCGGCCGGCGCAGCCGCCGCCTCTTCGGCACCAAGCGCATGCAGTGGCAATTGCTGCTGCTGGTGGTGGTGGCCGTCGCGGGCGCAAGCGCTTCGCTGTGGCTCACGCCCGCCGCGCCCGGCACGCGCGAGCTGCTGCCCTTCTCGCCGATGTTCGCCATGACCTGGCTCATCGGCGGCACCTGCGCGGTGGCTGCCGCGTGGCAGGCCAAGTTCCACCGGCTGGCGGCGCTGATGCTGGCCGCGGGCGCGGGCCTGGTCTCGTGCGTCACCTACATCTGGTTCTCGGCCCCCGACCTCGCGCTGACCCAGTTGGTGGTCGAGGCCGTCACTACCGTGCTGATCCTGCTGGGCCTGCGCTGGCTGCCGATGCGCAGCAAGGACGTGGTGCAGCCCGCGCGCGCACGGCTCAAGCCCTGGGGACGCCGCGGCCGCGACCTGCTGATCGCCGCCATCGCGGGCAGCGGCATGGCCGCGCTGGCCTGGGCCATGATGACGCGCACCTTCCCGCAGAGCATCTCGCCCTTCTTCCTCGAGCGTGCGCTCACCGAGGGCGGCGGCACCAACGTGGTCAACGTGATGCTGGTCGACTTCCGCGGCTTCGACACCTTCGGCGAGATCACCGTGCTGGGCATCGTGGCGCTCACCGTGTATGCGCTGCTGCGGCGCTTCCGCCCCGCCATCGAATCGATGGCGCTGCCCATCCAGCAGCGGCTGCAGGCCGACGACGGCAGCAGCGACCTGCTGAACCCGCGCCGCGCCAAGGACACCGCCGTCGGCTACCTGATGGTGCCGGCCGTGCTGGTGCGCCTGCTGCTGCCGGTCTCGGTGCTGGTGTCGGTCTACTTCTTCATGCGCGGCCACAACGCGCCCGGCGGCGGCTTCGTCGCGGGGCTGGTGATGTCGGTCGCGCTGGTGCTGCAGTTCATCGTGTCGGGCACCGAGTGGGTGGAAGAGCACCTGCGCATCTACCCGCGCCGCTGGATCGCCATGGGCCTGCTGCTGGCCCTGGCCACCGGCGGCGGGGCGGTGGTCTTCGGCTACCCGTTCCTGACCACGCACACCGCGCACCTGCACCTGCCGCTGCTGGGCGAAGTCCACGTGCCGAGTGCCCTCTTCTTCGACATCGGCGTGTTCGCGCTGGTGCTCGGCGCCACCATGCTGATCCTGACCGCGCTGGCCCACCAGTCGATACGAAGCCACCGCTGGGCCGACGAGCAGGCTGAAAAAGAAGCCGAGGCTGCTGCTGCCACCGAGGGAGGAGCCAGCTGATGGAAATCGTGCTCGCACTCGCCATCGGCGTGCTCACCGGCTCGGGCGTCTACATGCTGCTGCGCCCGCGCACCTTCCAGGTCATCATGGGCCTGACGCTGATCTCGTACGCGGTCAATCTCTTCATCTTCAGCATGGGCCGGCTCAAAGTCGACAGCGAGCCGGTGCTCATCAAGGGCCTGGCCGCCACGCTGGCCAACACGGCCGACCCGATGCCGCAGGCGCTGGTGCTCACCGCCATCGTGATCGGCTTCGCGATGACGGCGCTCTTCCTCGTCGTGATGCTCGCCTCGCGCGGCCTCACCGGCACCGACCACGTGGACGGTGAAGAAAGGCAGGAGGCGGAGTGACAGAACTCTTCCATCTGCTCGACCGGCTGCTCGAGTTCAGCATGCCGCACCTGGTGGCGGTGCCGATCCTCGTGCCCATGCTCACGGCCGCGCTCATGCTGCTGCTGGGCGAGAACCGCCGGCGCGCCAAGTCGGCCCTGAGCGTGGTCTCGGGCCTCGTCGGCCTGCTGGCGGCGCTCGCGCTGCTGCGCTGGGTGAACGCACCCGACACCGGTGGCGGGCCGGGCTCCATCGGTGTCTACCTGCCGGGCAACTGGCGCGCGCCCTTCGGCATCGTGCTGGTGGCCGACCGGCTCTCGACCATGATGGTGGCGCTCACCGGCGTGGTCGCCTTCGCCGCGTCGATCTATTCCACCTCGCGCTGGGACCGCGCGGGCGTGCATTTCCACCCGCTGCTGCAGCTGCAGCTCATGGGCCTGAACGGCGCCTTCCTCACGGGCGACCTGTTCAACCTGTTCGTGTTCTTCGAGGTGATGCTCGCGGCCTCCTACGGCCTGCTGCTGCACGGCTCGGGCCGGCTGCGCGTGCAGGCGGGGCTGCACTACATCGCGATCAACCTCGCGGCGTCCTCGCTGTTCCTGATCGGCGCGGCCATCCTCTACGGCGTGACCGGCACGCTCAACATGGCCGACCTCGGCATGCGCATCGCCGAGCTCGCGCCAGGCGACCGCGGCCTGGTGCACGCGGCCACGGCCATCCTCTTCACCGCCTTCTTCGCCAAGGCCGGTGCGTGGCCGCTCAACTTCTGGCTGGTGCCGGCCTACGGATCGGCGGTCTCGCCGGTGGGCGCTGTGTTCGCACTGCTCACCAAGCTGGGCGTCTACACGATCCTGCGGCTTTGGACCGTGCTGTTCGCGCCCGACACCGGCGCATCGGCCGCCTTCGGCCAGCCGGTGCTGGTCGGCGCGGGCATCGCGACGCTGTTCGTGGCGGCCCTCGGCATCCTCGGCACGCAGCGGCTGTCGAACCTCGCGGGCTTCAGCGTGCTGATCTCGGCCGGCACGCTGCTCGCCGCGGTGGGGCTTGGGCAGCCGGCCGTGTGGGCCGGCGCGCTCTTCTACATGCTGAGTTCCACCCTCGCGGTGAGCGCCTTCTTCCTGCTGATCGACATGATCGAGCGCTGGCGCAATGCCGGCATGAGCGTGGCGCCGCACGAGGCCGCGGGCAACGCGCCGTTCCTGGCCGAGGACCTGAGCGCGCTGAGCGACGTGAACCTCGACGACGACGCGCAGGCGCTCTACGGCCGGGCGATCCCGGCCGGCGTCGCCTTCCTCGGCCTGAGCTTCATGATCTGCACGCTGCTGCTGACAGGCCTGCCGCCGCTGTCGGGCTTCGTCGGCAAGTTCGCGATGCTCTCGGGACTCATGGGCGGCAGCGGCGCCATCAGTACGGCCGGCTGGACCTTCCTGGTGCTGCTGATCGCCTCCGGCTTCCTCGCCCTGATCGCGCTGACCCGCACCGGCATCCGGCATTTCTGGACCCAGCCGCACGGCAACCTCCCTTCGCTGCCAGCGCTCGAGGTGCTGCCGGTGGCCGGGCTGATCGTGACCTGCATCGCGCTCACCGTCTGGGCCGAACCAGTGCTGCGCCATGCGATGGCCACCGCCGAGGGCCTGCGCACGCCTGCTGCATACCGTGCGGCGGTCATGGAGGCGCGGCAAGTGCCCAACCCTGCGCCCGCCGCCAAAGCCGAAGGAAAGGGCGCCGCGCCATGAAACGCCTGATCCCCTCCCCGCCCCTGTCCCTCGCGCTGTTGGTCATCTGGCTTCTGCTCAACCAGTCGCTCGAGGCCAGCACGCTGCTCTCGGGCGTGCTGCTCGCCATTGCCGTGCCGCTGCTGACCAAGGGACTGCGGCCCGCCACGGTGCGCATGCGCCGGCCCGGCGTGGCGCTGCGGCTGTGCGCCGTCGTGCTCTACGACATGTCGATGTCGGTGTTCGCGGTGTCGCGCGCGCTGCTCACGCGCCGCAGCGAGCACATCCAGGCGAGCTTCCTGCGCATTCCGCTCGACATGCGCGATCCCAACGGTCTCGCGGTGCTCTCGATGATCATGTGCCTCACGCCCGGCACCGCCTGGGGCGAGGTGGCCTTCGACCGCAGCACCCTGCTGATCCACGTGTTCGACCTCGAGGACGAGGCGGCCTTCATCGCGCAGATCAAGAGCCGCTACGAACGTCCGCTGATGGAGATCTTCGAATCATGACGCCCATCCTTTTCTGGTCGCTCAAGTTCGCGCTGTTCCTGCTGGCGGTGGCGATGCTCTGCGCCGTCGCGCGCCTGCTGATCGGCCCTTCCGCGCAAGACCGCGTGATGGCGCTGGACTGCCTCTACATCAACGGCATGCTGATGATGCTGGTGCTGGGCATCGTCTACGCGAGCGACGTGTACTTCGCCGCCGCGATGCTGATCGCGCTGTTCGGCTTCGTGAGCTCGACGGCGATGGCCAAGTTTTTGCTGCGCGGGGAGGTGATCGAATGAACGATTTCATCTTGGGCCCGCTGCCGCTGTGGGCCGAGATCGTCACCGCCGTCTTCGCGGTGCTGGGCGCGGCCTTCGCCGCCATCGGCTCCTTCGGGCTTGTGCGGCTGCCGACCTTCTTCCGCCGCATCCACGCGCCCACGCTGGGCGCCACGGGTGGCGTGTGGTCGATGACGGTCGCCACCATCGTGTACTTCTCGGTGCAGGGCCACAGCCTCTCGCTGCATGGAGTGCTGATCGTGCTGTTCGTGGCCCTGACCACGCCGGTCACCACCATCTTCCTGATGCGCGCCGCCCTGTTCCGCGAACGGCAGAAGAATGGCGAGGTGCCGCCGCCCTCGCCTTCGGACCAGGGACCGATCCCGCCCTACGAGGGCTGATAGAAAAAAGGCTGCAGCGAAGTCAAGCGGCCAGCAGCCGCTCCTTGGCCTGCGCCACTTCCATCTCGCGCGGCAGCGTCACCGCGTTCTTCACCGCAAGAATCTCCGCCATCACGCTCACCGCGATCTCCGGCGGCGTCTTGCTGCCGATGTAGATGCCGATGGGCCCGCGCAGCCGCGCGAGCGATTCCTCGGTCTGGTCGAAGTGCTCGATCATGCGCTCGCGCCGCGCGTCGGCATTGCGCCGCGAACCGATGGCGCCGACGTAGAAGGCCTCGCTCTGCAGCGCTTCCAGCAGTGCGAGGTCGTCGAGCTTCGGGTCGTGCGTGAGCGCAACCACGCAGCTGCGGCGGTCGGGCCTGAAGGCGGTCACCGCGTCGTCGGGCATGTCGGTCGTGATGTGCACGCCGGGCAGCGACCACGCGGTGCGGTACTCGGCGCGCGGATCGCACAGCGTGACCGCGAAGCCGCTGAACTTGGCCATGGTGGCGAGGTACTCGGCGAGCTGGCCGGCGCCGATCAGCAGCATGCGGTACTCGGGGCCGAAGGTGTTCGTCAGCTCGGTGTCGTTCACCGTGAGCTCGTCGGGTGCCGTCGCCTCCGCCAGCCGCACCGCGCCGGTGGCGAGCGTCACCGTGCGCTGCATGAGCCTGCCCTGCTCGAGCTGTGCCACCAGCAGCTCGAGCGAGCCGGCATCGGGGGCGTATTCGAGCAGCAGCTCCAGCGTGCCGCCGCAGGGCAGCCCGAAGCGGTGTGCCTCGTCGGCGGTGATGCCGTACTTCACGAGCGCGGGGGGCGCGCCCAGCGGCACGTCTTCGGCCTTTCCGTGGGCGTGGCTGTAGCGCGCGATCAGGTCGTCCTCGATGCAGCCGCCCGAGACCGACCCCACCATCGCGCCGTCTTCCGCGAGGGCCATGATCGAGCCCACCGGCCGGGGCGACGAGCCCCAGGTTCGCACCACCGTCGCCAGCAGCGCGCGCTTGCCGGCACGCCGCCAGTCGCGCAGCGTGCGCAGCACCATGACGTCGAGGTTTTCCATGACAGTGCTGTCCGGCGTGTCAGGCGGCGTCGCCGCCCGGTGCGGCGGGCGCGTCCTTGTCGTCCTTCTTGCCGAGGCCGATCTTCTTCATGAGGCCGGACATCATCCCCGCCTTCTCGGCAGGCGGCTCGGCGGCTTCCGCCGCGGGCGCGGGCGGCGGGCCGTAGCGGCTCTGCATCTCGGCCTCGAAGCGCTTGAAGAAGTCGTCGGCCGTGGACTTGGCGGCGCCGTCGATCAGGCGCTGGCCGAGCTGGGCGATCTTGCCGCCGACCTGGGCCTGCACGGTGTAGTCGAGCTCGCAGCCTGCGGCGGGAGCAGGCGGTGTGGCGGCATCCGCCTCGTGCGCGATGCCAGCGTCCGCCGATGCGGCAATAGCAACAGGCGCTTCAGCCGCCACGGGCTTGAGCGTGACGCTCGAGGAGCCCTTGGCGAATCCGGCCACGCCGCCCTGCCCTTCGAAGGTGAGCTTGTAGCCGTCGGGCGCCACGATGTCCGACAGCAGCACCTTGCCGTTGAACTTGGCCGAGACCGGGCCGATCTTCACCGCCAGCGCGACGCTGTACTGGTTGTCGCCCGTGAGCTCGAACTTGTCGCAGCCGGGAATGCACTTCTTCAGTGTTTCCGGATCGTTGAGCGCTTCCCAGGCCTGTTGTTGGGTGACGCCGAGGCGGCGGTTTCCGAGCATTTCCATGGTGGGTTTCCTTTGTCTTCCTTCCCGTGCGCCGCTAGCGGCCCGACCGCATCAGGGCGGCAAGGCTCGCTGCGAGCTGTTCGAGTGCGCTGAGATTGTGAACCGCCAGCATCGCGTCCGCTTGCCGGTGCAATACGGCGGCCCCACGCGCCAGAGGGGCGTAGCCCTCGAAGCGCAGCAGGGGGTTGAGCCACAGCAGTCGGCGCGAATGGCGCTTGAGCCACTGCAGCTCCTGCTCCAGCAGCGAGGGCTCGCCGGTGTCGAGGCCGTCGCTGATCACCAGCACCAGCGTGCGGCGGCCGGTCAGGCGACGGGCGTGCGCGCGGCGCAGCTCGGCCAGCGAGGCGCCGAAGCGGGTGCCGCCCGCGAAGTCGTCGATAGCGAGGCTGGCGGCGCCCAGCATCGCGTCGGTGTCGGCCAGTCTGAAGGCAGGCGTCAGGTCGGTCAGCCGGGTGCCGAAGGCGAACACGTCGCGCCGGCCGGCCCGCCGGGTCGCGGCATGCAAAAAGGCCAGCAGCAGGCGCGCATAGCGCTCCATCGAGCCGGAGACGTCGACCAGCACCAGCAGCGGCAACGGCTGCTCGCGCCGGGCAAGCCTGGGCAGACGCATGATCTCGCCGCCGGTGCGCGCCGCCTCGTGCAGCACGCCCGGCCAGTGCATGCGCGCATGCTGGCGGCCCGCGTCGCCGGCCACGCGCAGGCGGCGCGACGGCAGTTCGGGAATGGGCAGGCGGATGTCGCGCGCGAGCCGCTCGACCAGCCGGTATTCGGCGGCGCCGAGCGCATTGAAGTCGGCATGCTGCAGGCGCTGCCTGTCGCTCGAGGTCATGGCGGCATCGAACTCGATCTCGCGGTCGGGCTTGGCCGGCTCCACCGGCTTGGCGAGGGTGCGCGGCGCGCTGAGGGCTTCGCGCACGCGCGGACGACGCTTCGAGGGCTCGGCCTTGCCTTCGGCGCTCGGCAGCATCTGGGCGAGCAGCTTGTTGGCCAGTTCCGGGTCGCGGAACCAGGCATCGAAGAGTTCGCGGAACACCATGCGGTCCTGCTCGCGGCTGACCATCACCGCCTCCATGGCGGCACTCAGGTCGAGCTTGTCTTCCACGCCCACCAGCGTGGCGGCCTCGGCGGCCAGCGCGATGCGCATGGCGTCGGTGCGAACGCCCGCACGGCGCAGTGCCCGGCCGAACGCGGCGATATTGCCCGCCAGCTTGCCGCTGCGGACGTCGCCGAGTTGCTGCACGCCAGTGGTTGCCATCGACAACTCACGCCTCGGGCTTGAGCAGGTCCGACGCCAGCTCCTGCGTGAGCGCGGCCACGTCGTCGCGCTGCTTGAACAGGATGCCGGCGGTGTCGACCACCACCTCGGGATCGAGCTCCACGGTGTCGAGCGCAATCAGCGCCCTCACCCACTCGACGCTCTCCGCGATGCCGGGCGCGCGCTGGAAGGCGTTGGCGAAAGGCGCCTCGCGCAGCCGCGCGACGAAGGCGGCCACCTGGGCCGACAGCTTTTCGCCGGCCTCGGGCACCTGCGCACGCACGATGGCGAGCTCACGCTCGCGCTCCGGGTAGTCGAGCCAGTGATAGAGGCAGCGGCGCTTGACCGCATCGTTGAGCTCGCGCGTGCGGTTGCTCGTGAGGATGGTGACGGGTGGCGCCACCGCCCGCACCGTGCCCAGCTCGGGAATGCTCACCTGGTACTCGCCCAGGTACTCGAGCAGGAAGGCCTCGAAGGGCTCGTCGGCACGATCGACCTCGTCGATCAGCAGCACGGCACCCGGCAGCGGGGTCTGCAGTGCCTGCAGCAGCGGCCGGCGGATCAGGTAGTGCGGCTGGTAGACCTCGGCCTCCACGTCGCGCGCCGCGCCGGTGGCCTCGGCCGCGCGCATGTGCAGCAACTGCGCGGCGTAGTTCCATTCGTAGAGCGCCTCGCGCTGCTCCAGGCCGTCGTAGCACTGCAGGCGCAGCAGCTCGCGGCCCAGCGCCGTCGAAAGCGCCTTCGCCAGTTCGGTCTTGCCGACGCCGGGTTCGCCTTCGAGCAGCAGCGGGCGCTGCAGCTTCAGCGCGAGGAACACGGCCGTGGCCAGCCGGCGGTCGGCGAAGTAGCCGGCCTGCATGAGTCCGGCGGAAAGGGAGTCGATGCTCGGGAAGATCATGGCGAAGCGTAGCGGAAGACGCGAGGCTGTCGCGTCTTCCGATGAGCAGGCAAAGCAAGCGCCCCGGGCTTCCTCAGCCCAGGGCCTTGGTGACTGCGCGTTGGGTCAGCACGCTGATCAGGTTGGCCCGATACGCGGCCGAGGCATGCAGGTCGCTGTTGAGGTCGCTCGCATCGATCTTCACGGCCGTGGCTGCTGCGGCCGTGAAGCTCTTGTTGAGCGCGTCTTCCAGCCCCGCATGGCGGAACACGCCGTTGCCCGCGCCGGTGACCGCCACGCGCACGCCGCTGTCGTACTGCGCGAGGAACACGCCGACCAGCGGGAAGTTCGACGCCTTCTGGCGCAGCTTCTCGTACACGGCGCGCTTCGGAATCGGGAAGCGGATCGCGGTGATCAGCTCGTCGTCTTCCAGTGCCGTGGTGAAGAGGCCGAGGAAGAAGTCGTCGGCGGCGATCTCGCGCTTCGAGGTGACGATGGTCGCGCCCGAGGCCAGCACCGCGCTGGGGTAGCACGCGGCCGGGTCGTTGTTGGCCACCGAGCCGCCGATGGTGCCCATCGCGCGCACCTGGCGGTCGCCGATGCGCGAGGCCAGGTCGGCCAGCGCCGGGTAGGCGGCCTTCACGTCGGCGTTGTTCGCCACGTCGAGGTGGCGCGACATGGCTCCGATGGTGATGGCACTGCCGTTCTTCGCGATGCCGGTGAGTTCCTTGATGCCGCTCAGGTCCACGAGCTGTTCGGGGGCCGAGAGGCGCAGCTTCATGGAAGCCAGCAGGGTCTGTCCGCCGGCCAGCGGCTTGGCGCCGGAGGCCACGAGTCTTGCCGCGTCGGCCACCGAGGCGGGCCGTTCGAGTGTGAAGGCATACATGGTGTGATTCCTTCTTTGTTCTAGTTCAGGGGTTGGCGGCTGCGGCCTGCATCGCTTCCCACACGCGGGCGGGCGAAGCAGGCATGTCGAAATCCTTGACGCCCAGCGGCGCCAGCGCGTCGAGCACGGCATTGATCACGGCCGGTGGCGAGCCGATGGCCCCCGCCTCGCCGCAGCCCTTGGTGCCCAGCGGGTTGTGCGTGCACGGGGTGCACACGGTGTCCAGCTTGAACTGCGGGAAGTCGCCGGCGCGCGGCATGGCGTAGTCCATGAAGCTGCCGGTGAGCAGCTGGCCGGTTTCCTTGTCGTAGACGCAGTTCTCCAGCAGCGCCTGGCCGATGCCCTGCACCAGCCCGCCGTGCACCTGGCCCTCGACGATCATCGGGTTGATGATGGTGCCGAAGTCGTCCACGGCGGTGAAGCGGTCGACCCTGACCTCGCCGGTCTGCCTGTCGACCTCGACTTCGCAGATGTAGGTGCCGCCCGGGAAGGTGAAGTTGGTCGGGTCGTAGAAGGCGGTCTCGTTCAGGCCCGGCTCGAGCTTGTCGAGCGGGTAGTTGTGCGGCACGTAGGCCGTGAGCGCCACCTGGCCGAACGGGATCTTCTTGTCGGTGCCCTTGACCGTGAACTCGCCGTTGGCGAACTCGACGTCGGCGTCGCTCGCCTCCATCAGGTGCGCGGCGATCTTCCTGGCCTTGGTCTCGATCTTGTCGAGCGCCTTCATGATGGCCGCGCCGCCCACCGAGATGGAGCGCGAGCCGTAGGTGCCCATGCCGAATGGCACGCGGCCGGTGTCGCCGTGCACCACGTCGACGTTCTCCACCGGAATGCCCAGCCGCGCCGCCACCACTTGGGCGAAGGTGGTTTCATGCCCTTGCCCGTGGCTGTGCGAGCCGGTGAACACCGTCACGCTGCCGGTCGGGTGCACGCGGATCTCGCCGCACTCGAACAGGCCCGCACGCGCGCCGAGCGCACCCGCGATGTTCGAAGGCGCGATACCGCAGGCTTCGATGTAGCTCGAATACCCGATGCCGCGCAGCTTGCCCTTGCCTTCGCTCGCCGTCTTGCGCGCCGCATAGCCGTCGACTTCGGCGAGCACCCGGGCCTTGTCCATGCAGGCGTGGAAGTCGCCGGTGTCGTACTGCAGCGCCACCGGCGTCTGGTACGGGAAGGCGGTGATGAAGTTGCGCTTGCGGATCTCGTCCTGCCCCAGGTTCATTTCCCAGGCGCAGCGCGACACCAGCCGCTCCAGCAGGTAGGTGGCCTCGGGCCGGCCCGCCCCGCGGTAGGCATCGACCGGCGCGGTGTTGGTGAACCAGGCATCCACCTCGACGTAGATCTGCGGCGTGGTGTACTGGCCCGCCAGCAGCGTGGCGTAGAGGATGGTGGGTACTGCCGTCGAGAAGGTCGACAGGTAGGCGCCCAGGTTGGCGTCGGTGTGCACGCGCAGCGCGAGGAACTTGCCGTCCTTGTCCATCGCCATCTCGGCGTGGCTCACGTGGTCGCGGCCGTGCGCGTCGGACAGGAAGCACTCCGAGCGGTCGGCCGTCCACTTGATGTTGCGGTTGAGCTGCCGGGCCGCCCAGGTCAGGCATACGTCTTCCGCATACAGGAAGATCTTGGAGCCGAAGCCGCCGCCCACGTCGGGCGCGATCACGCGAACCTTGTGCTCGGGCAGGCCCAGCACGAAGGCCGTCATCAGCAGGCGCTCGACGTGCGGGTTCTGGTTGGACACGTACAGCGTGTAGTCGTCGCCCGCGCGGTTGTAGCTGCCGATGGCCACGCGCGGCTCGATGGGGTTGGGCACCAGCCGGTTGTTGACCAGGTCGAGCTTGGTCACGTGCGCCGCGCCGGCGAACACCGCATCGACCGCCGCCTTGTCGCCCAGCGCCCACTTGTAGCACTGGTTGTCGGGCGCTTCGTCGTGCAGAGTGACGCCGCCGGCCTTCTTCGCCGCGTCGGCAACGCTCACGAGCGCGGGGAGCACGTCGTAGTCGACCACCACCGCCTCGGCCGCGTTCTTCGCCTGCTCGACCGTCTCGGCCACCACCATGGCCACGTGGTCGCCCACGTAGCGCACCTTCTTGATGGCCAGGATCGGGTGCATCGGCTCCTTCATGGGAGTGCCGTCGGGGTTGTTGATGAGCCAGCCGCAGGGCAGCCCGCCCATCTTTCCCTCGATGTCCTTGCCGCTGAAGATGCCGATCACGCCGGGCATCTTCAGCGCCTCGGCGGTGTCGACCGACTTGATGGCGGCGTGGGCGTGCGGCGAGCGCACGAAGACCGCATGGCTCTGGTTGGCCAGCGTGATGTCGTCGGTGTAGTTGCCCGCGCCGGTGAGGAAGCGGTAGTCCTCCTTGCGCCGTACCGCCTCGCCGATGTGGGGCAGGTTCGAGAAATCGGAAGCGCCCATGTCGCTCTCCTCAGGCCGCGGCCGTTGCCTTGACGGGGGTGCCCGAGGCCATGGCCTCGCCGCCCATCTTCACTGCCTTGACGATGTTCTGGTAGCCCGTGCAGCGGCACAGGTTGCCGTCGAGCAGTTCGCGGATCTCGGACTCGCTCGACTTGGGGTGGTGGGTGCACAGGTCGATGGCGCTCATGACCATGCCCGGGGTGCAGAAGCCGCACTGCAGGCCGTGGCACTCCTTGAAGGCCGCCTGCATGGGATGCATGGTGCCGTCCGCCTCCGCGATGCCCTCGATGGTGGTGATGTCGGCGCCGGCTGCCTGGGCCACCAGCACATTGCACGACTTGACGGCCCTGCCGTTGACGTGGACGGTGCAGGCGCCGCACTGGGCGGTGTCGCAGCCGACGTGGGTTCCGGTGAGATGGAGATGCTCGCGCAGCGCGTGTACGAGGAAGGTGTTGGGAGGAGCGTCGACCGTGACCTGGCGGCCGTTGACCTTGAAAGCGACCTGCATTTGGCTGTCTCCGTAAAAGGTGATGGCTATTTCAGCGAAGGCATCTTGGATGCCGACCTTTCGCACTATCCTAGGCAAAACCCTTGACACTTGCACAGACCGCGCGAAATTCTCAAAATGAAACAGCTTGCCATCCGGCGGGCCAGGAAAAGCCTGCATACATGCGCGAAAAACCACGATGTCTGTATCAATCGTTTCGCAGCCTCCTGAGCGTTCCCTGGCCATTGCCCAAGCCCGCCGCGAACTGATCGAAGGCGAGTCGCTACCCCGCGCGCGCGGCGCCGCCTGCATCGATTCGTGGATCACCCGCTCCTGGCAGCGCTGCATCGAGGCCGGCCGCCGGCCCCAGCAGCGCGTCAGCTTCGAGCCGGTGAGCCGGTCGGCCAGCATCGACATCGCCGAGCGCAACCGGGCACTGGTCGCGGCGGCCCGACCGGTCATCGACCAGCTCTCCCGCGCCATCGCCGACACCCGCTATTTCGCCGTTCTCACCGATGCCCAGGGCATCGTGGTCGACGTGGGCAACCTGCCCGACGGCACCGATGCCGCAAGCCGCTACGCGCGCGACATCGGACGCATCGGCGTCGATCTTTCGGAGCGCGCCATCGGCACCAGCGCCATCGGCACCGCGCTGGCGGAGCAGGAATCGGTGTGGCTGCACCGCGGCGAGCATTTCTTCGACGACACCAGCGTCTACAGCTGCGCCGGCGCTCCGCTCTTCGGTCCCCTGGGCGACTGCATCGGCATGCTCGACCTGACCGGCGTGCAGGTGGTGGAGCGGCCCGAGCTACGCCACCTGGCCACCCTTTCGGCGCGCAACATCGAGAACATGCTGGTGATGCGCGAGCCCTGCGAACTGCTGCTGCACCTGGCATGGCCCGGCGGTTCGGGCAGCGAGGCCACTGAAGGGCTCCTGTGCATCGACGCCGCGGGCACCGTCACCGGCGCCAACGCGGCTGCGCGGCAGATGCTTCACCAGCCGCTGCCGCGCAGCGAACACGCATTGAACTTCAACGACCTGTTCGCACTGCCCCTTCACATGATGTTCGACGCGGCCCGTCGCGGCGACGCGGTGCTCGAGGTTCCGCTGTGGTCGGGCCTGCGTGTGCAGGTGCGGCCCCAGCGCGGCGGTGCCGCCGGCACGTCCACCGCAAACGTTTCCGCCGACAGCCGGCCCAGGCTGCGCGATGTCGAAACCGCGCTGATCCGCAAGGCGGTGGCCGATGCACGCGGCAATGTGGCGGAGGCCGCGCGCACCTTGGGCATCAGCCGCGCGACCGTCTACCGCAAGCTGTGGCGCGGGCGGCCTGCCGGGGCGCCGGACTGAAGCAGGCCCCGGCCGTTCAGCCTTCGTTCAGGCGCCGACCGGCACCTTGTCCAGGAAGCCCGTCACCGAACGCAGCTTGCCCGCATCGACCTGCGCGAAGTCGGTGCCCTGGATCAAATCTTCGGCACCGCTGGGCCCCAGCGTCCACGAGAAGCGCAGGTGATCGCCATGCGAGTCGGCCTTGCCCAGCAGGTTGAAGCGGAAGCCCGGGTAGCGCTGGTGCACCGCGCCGACCAGCGCGCTGATCTGCTCGTGCCCGCTGGCCTGCGTGATCGGATCGACGTAGCGCGCGTCGGCGGTCCATCCGGCTTCGATCAGCGCCGCGCGACGTGCGGCGTCGGTTTCATTCCAGACGGCGATGTAGCGTTGGGCAATCGCGGTGGCGTCGTGTGCGGCGGTGTTCATGGTGACCATTCCTTTCGGTGTTCAGACCCGCAACATCGCGGGGTGAGGGAATGGTCGCGTCGCACGCGATCAGCGTCGATGACCTCTCAGGTCATGGAATGCGGCTGCCGTAGCGGATGCTCTTGAGTTCGCCGTTCTGGAACAGCAGCATCGTCTCGAACTGCCCCGAACCCGGCCGGTAGGTCCACTCCTCGCTCTGGTCGCAATTGCTGTTGTTGTTGACGATGACGGTCTTGCTTCCGGTGGAGGAAGCCGGCGGCACGATCACCTGCGGGTTCGGGTCGGGCCTGGCGCAGAAGCTGTCCTTGAACACCGGCTCGCCGCACTTCTGCAGGATGGTGAACTTGGAATCGCCCCTCTGCGCGAAGTCGCGATTGCAGTTGAGGGTCTGGGCCTGTGCCGGCGCGGCGCATGCAAGCGCCATCAGGATCGCGGGCAGGGACAGCAGGGATCGCTTCACGGTGTTTCCTCTCGGTTCTTGTCGCAAGCGATGGTAGTGAGATTCGGCCGCCCAAGCTGAAGATCACATTGCGTCGAGAGGGAAGACCGGCCGGCGCACCTTGCCGAACGGGAACAGGCTGTAGTCCGAACTGGTGACACCGGGGCTGTCGCACTCCACCAGCGCGGCCGAGAGCGGCTCGAAGACAGGGCGGCAGTACATGCGCGACTTGAGCAGCAGAAAGCGTTCCTTTCGCGGATCGAGCCCCGCGCATTCGAAGACACCGATGTCCCACGGCTCCTGCGTGCGCTCTGTCACCACGATGCGCGCCGCGCCCGTGTCGAAGAGCACCGTGCGCCCCATGCTGCTGCGCTGGCCGGTGTAGGTGGGGCCGGTGATGACGTACTCGCCGTTCGAAATGCTGCGCACCGTGCCCGTCAGGCGCACCGGCGTCTTCTCGAGGCCGATGCCCGCGAGCGAGACCTTGTTGCCGAGCGCCACCGTCACCTGCGCGCCCTCGCCCGCGGCGATGAGCTGCACCACGGCCTCGGGGTCGCACAGCGGCCCCACGCCGATGCCGTGCAGGCCCTGCGCGAGCGCCTCCTGCAGCACGTCCATGGTGTCGCAGCTGCCGCCCGACATGCAGTTGTCGCCGTGGTCGAGCAGCAGCACCGGGCGCGTCGCGCCTTCGGCAATCAGCTTCGCGCGCGCGACCGATTCCTTCAACGGCTCGCTGCGGTAGACGAAGGCCTCGCGCTCCGCCCACATCTGCGCGGCGATGCGGTCGGCCGTGGCCTGCGCGCGCTCGGGCGAATGCGCGTCGACGACGATCACGCTCATGCACGGCGCCTCGATGTCCGACAGCGAGAAGCCCGCGAGGATCGATACCGCCAGCGATTCCGACTTCTCGGCCTCGCAAGCTGCCTCGATGGCGCGCTTCATCGCGCCGATGAACGATGCGCTGCGCAGCGTATGCGCCATCAGCGGCAGCCGGTGCCAGCGCATCGCGGGTTTACTGCGGCCAGCCAGCAGGTCGAGCAGCAGTCGGCCGGCGTGCTCGCCGGTCTCGTACATGTCGACGTGCGGATAGGTCTTGAACCCGACGATGACGTCGGCGCTATCCACCATCGCCGGCGTGACGTTGGCATGCAGGTCGAGCGCCACGCCGATGGGCACGCCCGGCGCCGCTGCGCGCAGGCGCACCAGCAGGTCGCCTTCGCCGTCGGCGCTGTTCTGCGCCACCATCGCGCCGTGCAGGTCGAGCAGGATCGCGTCGCAGCCCGGGGCCGCGTCGACGATGCGTTGCGTCAGCACGGTGTAGGCCTGCGCATCGACCGGCCCGCTCGGATTGGCCGAGGCAGACACCGGCGTGACGACCTCAGCGCCAGCCGCTTCGGCCAGGTCGATGAAGGCCGACATCGCGGTGCGCATGCCCTTGTTGTCCTTGTAGGCCTGCTCGCCGAAGGTCGGGCCGTCGGGCCCGAAGGCCGCGAGCGGCGTGGGCACCGGCGAGAAGGTGTTGGTTTCGTGGTTGAGACGTGCGATCAGTACTTTCATTGCGCAAACTTTCCACCGCTGGCCAGCATGGTGATGTCGCCGAAGCTGGAGCCGTTGCGGTTGTCGGGCCTGAAGGCGAGCGTGTATCCGCCCAGGTCCATGGGAGGCGAAGCCTCGATGCTGCGGCGCAGCGACTCGGTGGTCACCGGCCCCTTCACGCGCTGCAGCGCTTCCGCGAAGGCCTTGGCCGTGATGTAGCCCTCCAGGCCCAGGTAGGAGCCCTCGCCTTCGCTGCCCGCGCTCCTGCGCGCGCGCTGGTATTCGTCGACGATGGGAAAGCGGGTCTTCCAGAACGGCGGCATCACCTGCGACAGCACGATGCCGCGGCTCTTGTCGCCCAGCTCCTTGTAGAGCAGGAAGGAGCTGGCCACCGAGTTCGTGTAGATCTGCGGATGCACCGGCGCCGCGACCAGCGCGCGGATGACGTTGATCGCCGGCATGCCAGCCGCGATGACGTACACCGCCTGCGCGCCGCTGGCGATGACCTGCTGCGCGGTGCGCGCCGGCTCCTTCTCCTGCGGATCGAAGCGCAGCGTCAGCACCGGGGCCAGCCCGTTCTTCTGCAGCGCCTCCAGCGCGTCCTTCTCGATGCCCTTGCCGTAGGCGTCGTCGCTCGACACGACGGCGATGCGCACCACGCCCACCGTCTTCAGGTGGTTCATCACGCGGTGCACTTCGTCGGCGTACGACTCGCGCACGTGATAGATCGGCACCTTCGGCCCGCGCAGCACCGCCGCGCCGGTCAGCCCGCCGAAGATGAAGCTGTCGTACTTCGCCGCGACGGGCACCATGGCCGCGCCGATGCCCGTGCCCATGGTGCCGAAGAGGCAGACCACGCGGTCGCTGCCGAGCAGCTTCTCGGCATTGGCCGCCGCCTTGTCCGGCGCATACACGTCGTCGTAGGTGATCAGCTTCACGGGCCGCCCGCCGACACCGCCGGCCTTGTTCAGCTGGTCGAACAGCAGCTTCTGGCCTTCCATGAACGCAAGGCTGTTGGGTGCCAGCGGGCCGGTCAGCACGGCGGACTGGCCGACGAGGATGGGCTCGGCGGCCGGCGCCGCAGCGGCCCACGCCAGGGTCAGCGCCGCGAGGGCAAGACGCCAGGCCTTCACGGCGCGACTCCCGCGCTCTGCAGCATCGCCTGCAGCAGCACGTTGCAGCCGGCCTCCAGGTGCTCGGGCTGCGCGTCCTCGATCTCGTTGTGGCTGATGCCGTCGAGGCAGGGCACGAAGATCATGGCGGTGGGGCACACGCGCGCCAGGTACACCGCGTCGTGGCCCGCGCCGCTGATCACGTTCATCCAGCTCATGCCCTGCGCCTGCGCCGCACCGCGCACGGCCGACACCAGCTTCGGCGTGAAGGGCTGCGGCGGGAAGTACACCACCTGCTCCACCGACATCTCGACCTTGGCCTTCGCCGCAATGCGCTGCACGGTTTCCTTCAGCGCGGCGTCGAGGGCCGACAGCACCACGTCGTCGGCCGCGCGCAGGTCGACGCTGAGCTTCACGCGGCCCGGGATCACATTGCGCGAGTTGGGATACGAGTCGATCCAGCCGACCGTGCCGCGCGCATGCGGCGCATGGGCCAGCGCGATGCGGTTGACCTCGATCACGAGTTCGGAGGCAGCGAGCAGCGCGTCCTTGCGCAGCTCCATCGGCGTGGGGCCGGCATGGGCTTCCATGCCCTGCACAACCACGTCGTACCAGCGCTGGCCCAGCGCGCCCTCGACCACGCCGATCACGCGCTCGTTGGCTTCGAGCACGGGGCCCTGCTCGATGTGCGCCTCGAAGTACGCGCCCACGGGCGATGTAGCGGCCGAGGCCGGCGCGCTGCCCGCGTAGCCGATGGCGGCCAGCGCTTCGGACACGCTCACGCCATCGTTGTCGCGCTGCGCCAGCGCATGCTCGAGCGTGAAGGCGCCGGCGAACACGCCCGAGCCCATCATCACGGGCACGAAGCGCGAGCCTTCCTCGTTGGTCCACACCGCCACTTCGAGCGGCGCCTCGGTCTCGACCTTGGCGTCGTTCAGTGTGCGGATCACTTCAAGCCCGGCGAGCACGCCGTAGTTGCCGTCGAACTTGCCGCCCGTGGGCTGGGTGTCGATGTGGCTACCCGTGGAAACCGGCGGCAGCACGTTGTTGCGGCCTGCACGGCGCGCGAAGATGTTGCCGATGGCGTCCACGCGCACTTCGCAGCCCGCCTCGCGGGCCCAGCGCGAGAACAGGTCGCGGCCCTGGCGGTCGAGATCGGTCAGCGCGATGCGGCAGACGCCGCCTTTCTCGGTGGCGCCCAGTTGCGCCAGTTCCATCAGCGAGTTCCAGAGCCGCCCGCCGTCGATGCGGAGTTCGTTGTGAGAGTTCTTCATGGCTTTGCGAAAAGGAATGGTCCGGCGGCAGGCCTCAGGCGAGGCCCACGCCCAGGTAGCGGTCTTTGACTTCGTGGTCGGCCATGAAGTCGGCGTTGCCGGCCTCGTGCACGATCACGCCCTGCTCCACGATGTAGTGGCGGTCGGCCAGCTGCACGCAGACTTCGAGGTTCTGTTCGACCAGCAGGATCGCCACGCCGGCGGCCTTGATGGTCTTGAGCTGCGCGACGATCTCCTCGACGATCACCGGCGCCAGGCCTTCGACCGGCTCGTCGAGGATGAGCAGGCGCGGGTGGTTCATGAGCGCGCGGCCGATGGCCAGCATCTGCTGCTCGCCGCCCGAGAGCTGCCCGCCGCCGTTGCGCCGCCGCTCCTTAAGGCGCGGGAAGATGCGGTAGATGTCGGCCAGCTGCCAGGGCGACTGGCGGCGCAGGCCGAGCAGCAGGTTCTCTTCCACCGTCAGCAGCTTGAAGATGCCGCGGTGCTCGGGCACCAGGCACACGCCGCGCGTGGCGATGCGGTGGGCCGGCATGCCCGCGATGTCGGCACCCTGGAAGCGCACGCGTCCGCCGGTGGGCGCGACCGCGCCAGCGATGCTCTTGAGCGTGGTCGACTTGCCGGCGCCGTTGCGCCCCAGCAGCGTGACCAGCTCGGCCTCGCCCACGGTCATCGACACGCCCTGCAGCACGTGGCTCTTGCCGTAGTGCGCGTGCAGGCCCTCGACTTCAAGGATGTTGCTCATGCCTTGCCTCCGGTGATCATGTTGCCGAGATATGCGTTGCGCACGCGCGCATCGGCGCGGATGTCGCCCGGGAGCCCCTCGGCCAGCACGCGGCCCAGTTGCATCACGGTGACGGTGTCGGAGATGTCCATCACGATGTTCATGTTGTGCTCGATGAGCACCACGGTGTGCGCGTCGCGCAGTCCGCGGATCAGCTGTTTCATGTCGTCGAGGTCGTCGATGCCCATGCCCGAGGTCGGCTCGTCGAGGAAGATCGCCTTCGGCCTCGCGGCCAGCGCCATGCCCACTTCGAGCCGGCGCTGCTGGCCGTGCGAGAGCTCGCCGGCCGGCGTGTTCGCCAGGCGCTCCAGCCCGATGCGCTGCAGCACCTCGTCCACGATCCGCGTGCAGGCCAGTTCGCCGACCGGCGCACGCCAGCAGTTCATGGCCTGGCGCGGCGACACGCCCTGCGCCGCCACGCGCAGGTTCTCGCGCACCGGAAGGCTCGCGAACAGCGCGGTGACCTGGAACGAGCGCGCCATGCCGCGCTGCACGCGCTTGTGGTCGGGCTCGCGCGTGACGTCATGGCCGTCGAACAGAATGCGCCCGCCGGTGGTCATGCCGGTGCCGGTGAGCATGTGGAACAGCGTGGTCTTGCCCGCGCCGTTGGGGCCGATCACCGAGTGCACCGTGTTGCGCCGGATCTTCAGGTCGACCCCGCCGAGCGCCGCGAACTTGCCGTAGTGCTTGGTGACGCCGACGGCTTCGATGAGAACGTCGCTCATGCTTTTTCTCCTTGCGCGGCAGGCGAGACAGGAGCAACAGGCGCGGCCGGAGCCTTGCGGAAGATGCGTTTCCATGCGCCCTCGCCCAGCCCCCAGAGCCCGCGCTGCATGCCGATGCTCACGCCGATCAGCAGCAGCCCCAGCAGCAGCAGCCAGCGCGGCCACAGCGTGGAGAGCCAGTCGGCCAGCAGCACGTAGAAGGCCGAGCCCAGCACGGAGGCGAACAGGTTGCCGGTGCCACCGATCACGGTGATGACCAGGATCATCTCGCTCGTGTGGTACTCGGCGTTCGACAGCGGCGCGATGCCGGTCATCATCGCGTGCAGCCCGCCCGCGAGACCGGTGACGGCCCCGGAGATCACGAAGGCCAGCAGCTTGAAGCGCTTGAGGTCGTAGCCCACCGCGGCGGCGCGGTCCTCGTTGTCGCGGATGGCCAGCAGCGTGCGGCCGAAGACCGAGTCGGTCACGCGCAGCAGCAGGCCGAAGGCGACGAGGAACATCACGGCCACGAAGGCGTAGTACTTCCACGGCGTGTCCATGAAGCCGGGGCGCGGCACGTCGAGCAGGCCGTTGTCGCCGCCGGTGAGACCAGTGGCGGTGTAGGCGATGAAATAGAACATCTGCGCGAAGGCCAGCGTGAGCATCACGAAGTAGGTGCCGCGCTGGCGGATGGCGACCCAGCCCACCACCGCCGCGCCCAGCGCGCCCATCGCCACGGCGGCAAGCAGCGCGAGCGGCATCGGCAGTTGCAGCCGCGTGAGGAGGATCGCGATGGTGTAGCTGCCCAGCCCGAAGAATATGCCCTGCCCGAAAGAAAGCAGCCCGGTGTAGCCCAGCAGCAGGTTGCAGCCCAGCGCGGCCAGCGCGTAGATGAGCACCTCGCTCGCGAGCGAGCCCGAGCTCAGCACCAGCGGCAGGCCCAGCACGGCGATGAACGCCAGAAGGAAAGTGATTTTTCTCGGCATGGCGTGTCCGTTCATGCTTTGCGGCCGAGCAGGCCATGGGGGCGCAGCAGCAGCACTGCAGCCATCGCGATGTAGACCATCAGGCTCGCGCCCGGCGGCCAGATGGTGCTCATCAGGCTCTGCACGATGCCGATGAGCAGGCCACCCACGAGCGCGCCACCGAAGCTGCCGAGGCCGCCGATCACCACGACCACGAAGGCCACGGCCAGCGCTTCCACGCCCATGAAGGGCTCGGCGCCGCGGATGGGCGCGGCCAGCACGCCGGCCAGCGCCGCCGTGGCCGCGCCGAGCGCGAACACCAGGCTGAACACGCGGAACACGTTGATGCCGAGCAGCGACACCATCTCGGTCGATTCGCTGCCCGCGCGCACCGCGCTGCCCAGGCGCGTGCCCTCGAGCACCCACCACAGCAGCACCGCGAGCACGGCGGTGAAGCCGATCACGAAGAGCCGGTACTTGGGATAGACGAACGAGCCCCACATGACCACGCCCTGCAGCAGGTCGGGCGTGGCGACGCTGTTGCCCAGCGGGCCCCAGAACACGATCACCATCTCCTGCACCGCGAGCGCGAGGCCCACCGTCACGAGGATGTGGAACTCATGCGCCTTGGCATACACGCGGCGCAGCAGCAGCTTCTCGGCCAGCCAGCCCAGCGCGCCCACGAAGAGCGGCACCAGCACCAGCGCGAGCCAGAAGTTCATGCCCCATTGCAGGGCCTGGAAGCAGAGGTAGGCGCCCAGCAGGTAGAAGGCCCCGTGCGCGAAGTTCACGAAGCGCAGCAGGCCGAACACGATGGACAGGCCGACCGCCAGCAGGAAATACAGCATGCCGATGCCGATTCCGTTGATGGTCTGTAGCAGGTAGACGGACATGGGAGTCGAGGTGTACGCGCAGGTACGTGCGGGCGGACCGGGGCCCCACCGCACCCGGAACGGGAGCGGGCGAAGGCATCGGTCCGGGCGGCGTCAGGCCAGCTTGCAGCCGGTCTTGTCTACCGGGAGGAAGGACTTGCCCGAGCTGACCACGTCGACGTAGTCCGCCGCGTCCTTCATCTTCGACTTGGCCTTGCCCTTGAGCAGGTAGTAGTCCTTGATGACCTGGTGGTCGGCCTTGCGGATCTCCTCGCTGCCGGTGAGGCCGTCGAACTTCATGCCTTCGAGCGCGGCGATCACCGCCTTCTGGTCGACCGAGCCGGCCTTCACGATGCCGTCGATCAGGATCTTGGTGCAGATGTACGAGCCGGCGAGGCTGTAGTTGGGCACGATCTTGAGCTTGTCGGCGGTGCGCTTCACCAGGTCCTTGTTGAGCGGTGTGTCGGCGGTGTGCCAGTACTGCGCGCCGAAGTAGACGCCGTCGCACAGGTCCGCGCCCAGCTCGTCGAACTGTTCGAGCCCCGAGGCCCAGGCCATCAGGATCGTCATGTTCTTGTGCATGCCGAAGCTCACCGCCTGGCGCAGCGCGGCCGACGACTGGGCGCCGAAGTTCAGCAGCAGCAGCACGTCGGGCTTGGCGGCCATGGCGTTGGTGAGGTAGCCGCTGAACTCCTTCTCGTTGAGCGAGTGGTAGCTGTTGCCCACGTGCTCGATGCCCTTCTCCTGGAAGATGTTCTTGGCGGCGCTCAGCAGGCCGTCGCCGAACACGTATTGCGGCGTGATGGTGTACCAGCGCTTGGCCTTCGGCATGGAGGCGATCAGCGGGCGCACCGTCTGCTCGATCGCACCGAAGGTGGGCACCGACCAGCGGAAGGTGGCGGGGTTGCAGTCCTTGCCGGTGATCTCGTCGGCACCGGCGGTGGTGATGAAGAGGCCGCCGGCCTTCTCGGCCTCCTTGCCCATGGCCAGCGCTTCCGACGACAGGATGCCGCCCGCGAAGAACTTCGCGCCCTGCTGCTGCGAGGCTTCCTGCACCTTGCGCACGGCGGTGGCCGGCTTGCCCTCGGTGTCGAGCACCGTATAGGCCAGCGGGCGCTTCAGCACGCTGCCGTACTGCTCGATCGCCAGCTTCATGCCCAGGTCGGCGAACTTGCCGTTGGCCGCGAAGGCTCCCGACATCGGGACCGGGCAGCCGAATCGGATCGCGTCGGCCGACTGGGCGAAGGCGGCACGGCCGCCCAGGAGCGAGGCGGGGGCAGCCGACAGGGCGGCCAGCTGAAGAAGTTGTCTGCGTTGCATGAGTTCTCCGGTCGTGGTGGGGAAGTAAGGAAGAGAAGGAAGAGAGAGGCGCCTGCGGTCGCGGCGAATTTAAGCGGATAAATTGGATTAATATGTTGGTAAAAACCCGCTAGCAAGCCCTGTGCCCAACACCAGACCGACCCCGCGTACCGCGCCGTTTAAGATCGCGCGCTGTTGCGCATCCCGCGCATCTCCCGATGGGCATGGAGCGTTTCAATGAGAGTGGGGCAGAACCGTCCTAAGCGGCAGAAGCTCTCGGACGTCATCGTCGAAGACGTCAAGCGATGGATCGTGGCGGAGCGCAAGCAGCCCGGCGACCGGCTACCGAACGAGAAGGAACTGATCGAGCTCTTCGGCTATTCGAAGAGCACCGTGCGCGAGGCGCTGAAGGCGCTGGAGGTGCGCGGCCTGATCTCCATCCGCACCGGCCCCGGCGGCGGGGCCTACCTGCAGCAGGTGTCCGTCGACCATGCATCGGAGCCGCTGCGCAACTTCCTGCACTTCCACCATCTCGACGGCCATCACATCTACCAGTTGCGCAAGGCGCTGGAGCCCGAGCTGGCCGTGAGCGTGGTGGGCCGGCTGACGCCGGAGCAGTTCGGGAAGCTGGAAGAGAACGTCCGGCTGTGCACGGTCGAGCCGACCAGCGAGGACGAACTGCGCATCCAGCGCGAAGCCGAATTGGCGTTTCACACCATGCTGGCGGAAAGCTGCCCCAATCCGGTGCTTTCCTTCATGTGCCGCTTCCTCAACGACCTGCTGCGCGACCTCGTGGTCTACAAGAAGGCGCTCGACCATCATCACTTCGGCGAGGCGAACGTCGACTACCACACGCAGCTGCTCGCGGCCTACCGCAAGGAAGACGCCGAAGAGGTGCGCCGGCTGATGACCGAGCACATGGTCGACGCCGAACAGCACATGCACGAGATGGAAGCGCACATCGGCGCCAAGCACCTGCTGCTGCCGAGCGGGCCGCGCTGACCCGCTGACTTCTACTTCCGGTGCGCCTGCTCCAGGCACTCCTGGAACGCCAGCACCGCCCGCGACGGCTTCGGCGAGCGCCGCAGCAGGCTGACGAAGCGGCACGCATAGTTGAAGCGCGACGGCAGCACCGCCTTCATGAGCCCACGCTCTTCGAACACCTGCGCGTAGTGGTCGGGCAGGAAGCCCAGGAAGCGCCCCGAGAGAATCAGCGTCGCGATCGCCTCCTGGTCGAAGCCCGTGGCCATGCGCGAGAGCTTCGCGCGGTGGCTCAGCTCCATGTTGGGCGAGTGGTAGCCCAGCCCCGCGAAATGGTGCTCGCGCAGCCGGGCCCAGGTGAGCTTGTCGTGGCTCACGCCGAAGAGCGGATGCCCCGCGCCGCAGTACAGCAGCATGGTCTCGTCGAACAGGTCGGCATAGACGAGGCTCTTGGAGGCGCGGTGCGCAGGAATGATGCCGATCTGGAAATTGCCCTCCAGCACCCCCTGCTCGATGGCGTTGATCGAGCCCACGTGCACGGCAAGCCGCACCTCGGGCGCGATCTCGGTGAAGCGGGCGATGGCTTCACCGATGTGCGCCTGCGGGTTGGTCGCCGTCTTGTCGAACAGCGCCACATCGAGCTGCCCGCCCATGCGGTTGTGGATGTCGTCGATGCTGCCGCGGAAGGCGTCGACCGAGGCCAGCAGGCGCAGCGTCTCGTCGTACACGCGCTGCCCCTCGGCCGTGAGCGCGAAACCCGCCCTGCCCCGGCGGCATAGCACCAGCCCGAGGCGCGTTTCCAGGTCCTTCACGTGGCGGCTCACGGTGGATGTACCGATGTTCAGCTCCAGCTCGGCGGCAGCCATGCCGCCGCAGTCGACCACGCTCTTGAACACCTTGAGCAGGCGCAGGTCCATGTCGCTGAGCTGCCCCAGGACGGCGCGGTTGCGGGTGCCCTGGGCACCGTTTCGGGCTTTCGCCTTTACTTGCATGAAACGTCAAGTGAACATTGATATTGCGCCATTCTCCACACTGAAGGCTCTATCAACAATCGGCGCGTCCCATCACCCCGGAGCCCGCTAGCGCGCGGGAAACGCCATGACCATCGCAACGCCCGTCACCGAACCGACGCCCGCCGTGCGCACCGACGCCGCCTGGCTCGAAGCGCACTGGATGCCCTACACCGGCAACCGCAACTTCAAGGCCGATCCGCGGCTCATCGTGGAGGCCAAGGGCGCCTACTTCACCGACGCCGACGGCCGCAAGATCTTCGACGGCCTCTCGGGCCTGTGGTGCTCGGGCCTGGGCCACGGCCGCCCCGAGATCACCGAGGCGGTGAGCCGCCAGATCGCGAAGCTCGACTACTCGCCCGCCTTCCAGTTCGGCCACCCGCTCTCCTTCGAGCTGGCCAACCGGATCAAGGAAATGACGCCCGCCGGCCTCGACTACGTGTTCTTCACCGGCTCCGGTTCCGAAGCCGCCGACACCTCGCTGAAGATGGCGCGCGCCTACTGGCGCACCAAGGGCCAGGCGAGCAAGACCCGCCTGATCGGCCGCGAGAAGGGCTACCACGGCGTGAACTACGGCGGCATCTCGGTCGGCGGCATCGCGGCCAACCGCAAGCTCTTCGGCCAGGGCGTGGAGGCCGACCACCTGCCGCACACGCAGCTCGCCTCGAATGCCTTCACGCGCGGCATGGCCGACAACGGCGCCGAGCTGGCCGACCGCCTGCTCGACATCATCGCGCTGCACGACGCGTCGAACATCGCGGCCGTGATCGTCGAACCCTTCGCAGGCTCGGCCGGCGTGGTGATTCCACCCAAGGGCTACCTCAAACGCCTGCGCGACATCTGCACCGCCAACAACATCCTGCTGATCTTCGACGAGGTCATCACCGGCTTCGGACGCTGCGGCGCGCTTACCGGCGCCGAAGCCTTCGGCGTGACGCCCGACATCATGAACATCGCCAAGCAGGTCACCAACGGCGCGCAGCCGATGGGCGCCGTGGTCGCCAACAAGGACATCTACGACACCTTCATGGCGGCGGGCGGACCCGAGTACATGCTCGAGTTCCCGCACGGCTACACCTACGGCGCGCATCCGGTGGCCTGCGCCGCCGGCATCGCCGCGCTCGACGTGCTGCAGAAGGAAGACATGATCGGCCGCGTGCAGGCGCTCGCACCGCACTTCGAGAACGCGGTGCACAGCCTGAAGGGCAGCAAGCACGTGACCGACATCCGCAACTACGGCCTGGCCGCCGGCCTCACCATCGCGGCCCTGCCGGGCGAGCCCGCGCGCCGCCCGTACGAGATCGCGATGAACTGCTGGAAGAAGGGCTTCTACGTGCGCTACGGCGGCGACACCATCCAGCTCGCCCCGCCCTTCATCGCCGAGAAGGCCGAGATCGACCGGCTGGTGAACGCACTGGCCGACGCGCTGGCCGAAACGGCCTGATCCTTTAGCGCTACAGGGGCCGCCGCACCGCCGCCCAGGCGACGGCCCGTGAGCGGCGCGGTCCTACAGCCCCGCGGCCCGCAGGTTCCCAGAATCTGCCGGGCCGCCGATGACCACGCTGCAGACAGACATCCCCGCCCGCCTCGACCGACTGCCCTGGTCGCGCTGGCACTGGCGCGTGGTGATCGCGCTGGGCGTGGCCTGGGTGCTCGACGGGCTCGAGGTCACGCTGGTGGGCTCCATCGGCGCGGTGCTGGAGCGGCCCGACACGCTGGGGCTCACGGCCGGCGAGATCGGGCTGTCGGGCTCGGTGTACGTCGCGGGCGCGGTGCTGGGCGCCCTGCTCTTCGGGCGGATGACCGACCGGCTCGGGCGCAAGAAGCTCTTCCTGCTCACACTGGTGGTCTACACGGTCGGCACGCTGGCCACGGCCTTTTCTCCCGACTTCGCCTTCTTCGCGCTGTGCCGCTTCGTCACGGGGCTGGGCATCGGCGGCGAGTACGCGGCCATCAACTCGGCCATCGACGAGCTGATTCCGGCGCGCGTGCGCGGGCGCGTCAACCTCGCGATCAACGGCAGCTTCTGGATCGGCGCGGCGCTGGGCGCGGCGCTCAGCCTCGTGCTGCTCGACACGCGCGTGATCGGCCCGGTGTGGGGCTGGCGCGCCGGCTTCGCGCTGGGCGCGGTGCTGGCGGTGGCCATCCTGCTGGTGCGGCGCCATGTGCCCGAGAGCCCGCGATGGCTGGTCGCGCACGGGCGGGCCGAAGAAGCGAAGCGCATCGTCGAGCGCATCGAGGCGGAGGTCGAGGCGCAGCACGGGCCGCTGCCGGCGCCGCAGGGCTTCGTCGTGAACTACACCGCTGCGCGGCCCGAGAGCCCGCCGATGCGCCAGGTGGCGCGCGTGCTGCTCAAGCGCTATCCGCAGCGCAGTCTGGTCGCGCTGGCGTTGATGATTTCGCAGGCCTTCTTCTACAACGCGATCTTCTTCACCTACGCGCTGGTGCTCACGCGCTTCTACAGCGTGCCCGAAGGCAGCGTGGCGCTCTACATCTTTCCGTTCGCGCTGGGCAACGTGCTGGGGCCTCTGCTGCTGGGCCCGCTGTTCGACAGCGTGGGCCGGCGCCGCATGATCGCGCTGACCTATGTGCTCGCGGGCGTCGGCCTCGCGCTCACGGGCTGGGCCTTCATGCAGGGCTGGCTGGACGCGCGCGGGCAGGCTCTGTGCTGGTCGGCGGTGTTCTTCCTGGCGTCGGCGGCGGCGAGCTCGGCGTATCTCACGGTGAGCGAGGTGTTTCCGCTGGAGATGCGCGCGATCGCCATCGCCATCTTCTATGCGGTGGGCATGGGCGCCGGCGGCTTCGCGGCGCCGCTGCTGTTCGGCCTGCTGATCGAAACCGGCAGCCGCGGCGCGGTGATGGTGGGCTACTGCATCGGCGCCGCCCTGGTCATCGTGGCGGGGCTGCTGGCTCTGCGACATGCGCCCGACGCGGAACGCAAGCCGCTGGAAGAAGTGGCGCCGCCGCTGTCGTCCGAAGCCGGCGGCGAGCGCTGAGCGCCGGGCGCGGCTACAGCGCGCAGGTCCGGAAGCCGAAGAAGCCGTCGTCGCGCTCCGGCAGCGCGAAGCCGCGGCGGCGCGGCGAGCGCAGGCGGGCACGTGTCGCGAACGAGGCGCCGCGCAGCACGCGCGCACGGCCGAAGGCCGCGGCCGGGTCGAACTCGGTGCCCGTGCTCCACGGATCGGCCCGGTAGCCCGGCCAGGGCTGCAGGGTGCCGGCGGTCCACTCGTGAACGTCGGCCCAGCGGAAGCCGCGTCGCGCCGCCGTGTGGGCGGCGATCTCCCATTCGACCTCGGTCGCCACGCGCCGCCCGGCCCAGCGCGCCCATGCGTCGGCCTCCCACCAGCTCAGGTGCACCGCGCTGTGGTGGCCGGCCGCGCGAACGGTCGCGCCGAAGCGCTGCTGCAGCACCGAGCCGCCCGTGCCGTTGCGCGCCGCGCCGATCTGCTCGACATGGCGCGGCCCGCGCCGCCCCTCGATCTGCGCCGAGAGCCAGCGCCAGCCTTCGCCGTGCCAGAGCTCCTCGCGGTCGTAGCCACCGTCCTCGACGAACTCGATGTACTGGTTCCAGGTGACGGGCTGCGCGTCGATCTCGAACTCGGGCACGTCCACCCGGTGCGCCGCGCGTTCCTGCGCAAAGGCGAATCCGCTCTCGGGCACGCCCAGCTCCCAGCGCGTTGCCGGCAGCAGCAGCGGCTCGCGCGTGACGGCGATGGGCGCCTGCTCGACGCCCAGGGGCAGCCCCAGCGTCTGCGCCATCACCACGAACTGCTCGCCGCGCATGTCCTCGTGGAACAGGGCGAGGCGGTAGAAGTAGAGGCCGGCGTCGGTCTCGGCCGCGTTGTCGAGCAGCTCGAGCGTGCTTTCCAGGGTGTCGAGAAGATAGGCCTTGGTCTGCGAGAGATCGGGCAGGTCGGCAATGCCGTGCTGCTGCGCCCGGGGCATCTGCTGGACGCTCCACCAGTCGTCCGCGCCGGGCTCGATGGACGCCAGCCGGGTCGGGCGCGACGGGCAGTCGTCGCCGAACGCCCGCTGCGTGTTGCGCCCGATCCACCATTCGGCGAACCAGCCGATGTAGCCGGCAAGCCACACCGGCGGCACCACGTCGGGCGCAGGCGCCACGCGCATGTCCTGGCCAAGGGCCTGCTCGAAGAGCGACAGCAGGTGCAAGGTGTGATTTCGGGCGTCTATGAGCGCCAGCGACAGCATGTCGCGGCCGGCCCGGCACATGTCGGGAGAGTCGATGGACTGGGGCATTGCGGCAGCCGGAGCCGGCAGGGGGCGCGGTGTCTGGGCCATGAGCCATTATGGCCATGGCCCGGCCCTCGGGTACGCCCCGAAACGACACTTTCGATTACACCGATAGAATCCGCTCCGCCTCATGCACCCGACCCGCCGGCGCACAACGCCGGTGCGTCGGGTGCGCTCGTATATGGAGGCAATCCAATACAAAAATGGAGATGTGATGCAAGGCTTGCTGAAGCTTTCCCGGGCCATCGACTGGCTCAACGCCCAGGTGGGCAAATATGCGATATGGCTGATCCTGGCCGCCACGGTGATCAGCGCGCTCAATGCCGTCGTGCGCAAGGTGTTCAACACCAGTTCGAACGCTTTCCTCGAAGTCCAGTGGTATCTGTTCGCCTGGTCCTTCCTGATCGCGGCCGGCTTCACCCTGCTGCACCGCGAGCACGTGCGCATCGACGTGATCAACAGCCGCCTGTCTAAACGCAAGCAGGTCTGGATCGACATCATCGGATTCGCGTTCTTCCTGACGCCGCTGTGCCTGACGGTGCTCTATCTGTCGGTGCCGGTCGTGCTCCAGATGTATCAGTCGGGCGAGATGTCCGGCAACTCGGGAGGCCTGATCCGCTGGCCCGTGTGGGCGGCGCTGCCGGCAGGCTTCGTCCTGCTGCTGCTGCAGGGCTGGTCGGAACTCATCAAGCGCATCGCATTCCTGCGCGGCCAGGGCCCCGACCCGATGGGCCGGCTGACCGACAAGACGGCCGAGGCCGAGCTGATCGAAGCCCTGCGCCTGCAGGCCGAGAAGGACGCGGCCAATGCCGCCGAGACGGGCGCTGCGCCGAAGCCGCAGCACTGAACGGTCGAGCACAAGAACATCATGGAATTCATCGTTTCCAACTTCGCCCCGATCATGTTCGCGGGGCTGATCTGCTTCCTGCTATTGGGCTTTCCCGTCGCATTCAGCCTCGGCGCCTGCGGCCTGTTCTTCGGTTTCATCGGCATCGAGCTCGGCGTGTTCCAGCCCTCGGTGATGGCCTGGCTGCCCCAGCGCCTGATCGGCATCATGGCCAACGACACCCTGCTGGCGGTGCCGTTCTTCACGCTCATGGGCCTCATCCTAGAGCGAAGCGGCATGGCCGAGGACCTGCTGGACACCGTCGGCCAGGTCTTCGGCCCGATGCGCGGCGGCCTCGCCCTGGCGGTGATCTTCGTCGGCGCGCTGCTGGCTGCCACCACCGGCGTGGTGGCCGCCTCGGTGATCTCGATGGGCCTGATCTCGCTGCCGATCATGCTGCGCTACGGCTACGACCGCCGGCTGACCAGCGGCGTCATCGCCGCCTCCGGCACCCTGGCGCAGATCATCCCGCCCTCGCTGGTGCTGATCATCATGGCCGACCAGCTCGGCCGCAGCGTCGGCGACATGTACAAGGGTGCCTTCCTGCCCGGCTTCATGCTGATGGGCCTGTACGTGCTCTACGTGGTGTTCCTGGCGATCTTCAAGCCCTCGCAGGTTCCCGCGCTGCCTCCGGAGGCGCGCACCTTCCGTGAACCCAACGGCAGCGGCGGCTATGCATCGCTGGTCGGCATCACGGCGCTGTCGGCTGTCGTGGCTGTCGTGCTGGCGCGCAACATGGAGGCCGTGCACACCTGGTTCCAGGGCGAGCCCGTCACCTTCGTGGCAACCGACGAGAAGGTGGTGGTCGCCATGTGCGGCGGCGTGTTCGTGGCGCTGGTGATCGCGCTGATCAACAAGGGCCTGAAGCTCAACCTGCTGTCACGGCTGGCCGAGCGCGTGACCTTCGTGCTGATCCCGCCGCTGCTGCTCATCTTCCTGGTGCTGGGCACCATCTTCCTGGGCGTGGCGACGCCCACCGAAGGCGGCGCGATGGGCGCGGTCGGCGCACTGGTCATGGCCTGGATCCGCCGGCGCATGAGCATGCCGCTGCTCAAGCAGGCCCTGGCCTCGACCACCAAGCTGTCGAGCTTCGTGATGTTCATCCTGATCGGAGCCACGGTGTTCAGCCTCGTGTTCCAGGCCGCGGACGGGCCGATCTGGGTCGAGCACCTGCTGTCGGCGCTGCCCGGCGGCCCGGTGGGCTTCCTGATCGCGGTGAACGTGCTGGTGTTCTTCCTGGCGTTCTTCCTGGACTACTTCGAGCTGTCGTTCATCGTGGTGCCGCTGCTGGCGCCGGTGGCACACAAGCTGGGCATCGACCTGATCTGGTTCGGCGTACTGCTCGCGGTGAACATGCAGACCTCGTTCATGCACCCGCCGTTCGGCTTCGCGCTGTTCTTCCTGCGCTCCGTGGCCCCCGACAAGCAGTACGTGGACCGCGTGACCCAGAAGGTCATGGAGCCGGTGACGACGATGCAGATCTACAAGGGTGCCGTGCCCTTCGTGCTGATCCAGCTCACCATGGTGGGCGTGCTGATCGCATTCCCGCAGATCGTGACGGGCAGCCTCGACAAGGAGGTCAAGGTCAACCTCGACGACATCGGCGCGCAGATGCGCGAGAGCCTGCAACCGGAAAACGATGCGACGCCCGCCGACCCCTATGGCGGCACCGTCGAGACCCCGCCCGGCGCCCAGCCCGGCGCGCCTGCCACGCCCGACGCCGCGCCGTCGCCGTCGCCGTCGCCTGCACCTGCGCCTTCCACGGAGAGCGACGACCCCATGAAGGCGATGCAGGACGCGCTCAAGCAGCAGCAGAAGCCCTGATCGTCGCGCCCAGACAAAAGGAAAAGGCCGGCCCGTTTGCACGGGCCGGCCTTTTTTCATGGGAACCGCGGCAGGATCAGATCTTGACGGTGTTCATGTACTGGTTGAACGGGTACTCCGAGAAGCGGTTCCACAGGATCTGGTCACGCTGGAATGCGCGCATGTCCTGGTGGATCTTCTTGAACTCGGGCGACTTGGCTTCGTGCTCGGCGAACACTTCCATCGAGGCCTTGAAGCCCGCGTCCATCACTTCCTTCGGGAACGGCTTGAGCTGCGTCTTGGCGGCCACGAGGCGCTTGAGCGCCACCGGGTTGAAGGCGTCGTACTTGGCGATCATGTCGCGAGCGGCAACCTTCGTGGCCGCGTCGAGGATGGCCTTGTTCTCGTCCGACAGCTTGGCGTAGGCCTTGTTGTTGATGAAGAACTCGAGGTCGGCGCCGCCTTCCCACCAGCCGGGGTAGTAGTAGTACGGGGCCACCTTGTTGAAGCCCAGCTTCTCGTCGTCGTAGGGACCGACGAATTCGGCTGCGTCCAGCGTGCCCTTCTCGAGCGCCTGGTACACGTCGCCGGCAGGCATGTTCTGCGACACCACGCCCAGCTTGGCCATGGCCTCGCCGAACACGCCGCCGCCCATGCGCATCTTCAGGCCCTTCAGGTCGGCGACCGTCTTGATTTCCTTGCGATACCAGCCGCCCATCTGCGTGCCGGTGTTGCCGGCGCTGGCGGTGCGGAAGTTGTACTGCGCGAAGAAGGCGTCGAGCAGCTTGCGGCCATTGCCGTATTCCTTCCACGAGTCCGTCTGACGCGCGGTCAGGCCGAAGGGCACTGCGCAGCTGAACGCGAAGATCGGGTCCTTGCCGGTGAAGTAGTAGGCGGCGGTCTGCGCCATTTCGAGGGTGTCGCCCTGCAGGGCGTCGACCACGCCGAAGGCGGGCATCAGTTCGCCGGCGGGATGGACCGAGATCTCGAACTTGCCGCTGGACAGCGCCTTGACGGTCTTCGACAGCATTTCGGCGCTGCCGAAGATGGTGTCGAGCGAACGGGGGAAGCTCGACGCCAGGCGCCAGCGCACGGCAGTCTGCGCATGCACGGCGGGCGCAATGCCGGCGGCCAAAACGCCGGCGATGCCGGCGTTTTTGATGAGGGAACGACGATCCATTGAATTCACTCCGGGTTCTTTTAAAAAAACGAAACGCGGCTTGTGACCGCGTTGGGGACTTTTGGGTAAGTCTTCTCGATTGTAAAAACGCGCTTACAGGCCTCCGGCGGGGGTTTACCCTGCGCTGTTGCGCACGAAACGCTCACGGATCGAGGCCTCGATGCCGATCGCATCGAGCCCGATGCCGGCCAGCAGCTTCGCCGGATCGCCATGTTCGATGAACTGGTCGGGCAGGCCCAGTTGCAGCACCGGCTTCTGCACGCCGGCAGCCTGCAGCGCCTCGAGCACCGCGCTGCCAGCGCCGCCCATGATCGCGCCCTCTTCCAGCGTGACGATGGCATCGTGCGTGCCCGCCACCTTCAGCAGCAGCTCGACGTCGAGCGGCTTGGCCCAGCGCATGTTGACCACCGTGGCATCGAGCGACTCGGCCACCGTGAGAGCCGGATACAGCAGCGTGCCGAACGCGAGGATGGCGATGCCCTTGCCCTCGCGCCGGACCTCGCCCTTGCCGAAAGGCAGCGCATCGAGCGTGAGGTGCGGCGCCACGCCCGCACCCGAGCCGCGCGGATAGCGCACCGCCACCGGGTGGTTCTGCTCGTAGGCGCTGGTCAGCAGCTGGCGGCATTCGCGCTCGTCGGCCGGGCAGGCGATGCTCATGTTCGGGATGCAGCGCAGGAACGGGATGTCGTAAGCGCCCGCGTGCGTCGCGCCGTCGGCGCCCACGAGGCCCGCGCGGTCGAGCGCGAACACCACCGGCAGGTTCTGGATCGCCACGTCGTGCACGAGCTGGTCGTAGGCGCGCTGCAGGAAGGTCGAGTAGATCGCGACCACCGGCTTCAGTCCCTCGCAGGCCAGGCCGGCGGCGAAGGTCACCGCGTGCTGCTCGGCGATGCCGACGTCGTAGTAGCGGTCAGGAAAGCGCTTCTCGAACTCGACGAGGCCCGAGCCCTCGCGCATCGCGGGCGTGATGCCCACGAGGCGGCCGTCTGCGGCGGCGGTGTCGCACAGCCACTGGCCGAACACCTGCGTGAAGGTCTGCTTGGGCGCCGAAGCCGGCTTGACCAGACCCACCTGCGGGTCGAACTTGCCGGGGCCGTGGTAGGCCACCGGATCGGCCTCGGCCAGCTTGTAGCCCTGCCCCTTCTTCGTGACCACGTGCAGGAACTGCGGGCCTTCCAGGTGCTTGAGGTTCTCGAGCGTGGGCACCAGCGAGTCGATGTCGTGGCCGTCGATGGGGCCGACGTAGTTGAAGCCGAACTGCTCGAACAGCGTGGCCGGCACGACCATGCCCTTGGCGTGCTGCTCCAGCCGCTTGGCCAGCTCGAACAGCGGCGGCGCGTTGCGCAGCACGCTCTTGCCGACGTTCTTGGCGGCGGCGTAGAAGTTGCCGCTCATCAGCTGCGCGAGGTAGCGGTTGAGCGCGCCCACCGGCGGGCTGATCGACATGTCGTTGTCGTTCAGGATCACCAGCAGCTTGCAGTCGCACACGCCCGCGTTGTTCAGCGCCTCGAAGGCCATGCCGGCCGTGAGCGCGCCGTCGCCGATGATGGCCACGGTGTGGCGGTCCTCGCCCTTCTGCTTGGCGGCCATGGCCATACCGAGCGCGGCCGAGATGCTGGTCGACGAATGGGCGGTGCCGAAGGTGTCGTACTCGCTCTCGGTGCGCTGCGGAAAGCCCGAGATGCCGCCGATCTGCCGCAGCGTGGGCATGCGCTCGCGCCGCCCCGTGAGGATCTTGTGCGGATAGGTCTGGTGGCCCACGTCCCACACCAGCCGGTCGTGCGGCGTGTTGAACACGTGGTGCAGCGCGACCGTCAGCTCGACGGTGCCCAGGTTGGAACTCAGGTGGCCGCCGGTGCGGGAGACGTTGTCGAGCACGCTGGCGCGCACCTCGTCGGACAGCTGGCGCAGCTGGGCCCGGTCGTATTTGCGGATGGGCGAAGGGTCGTGGAGTGTGGGAAGCAGCGGTGCAGCCATGGGGGAGGTTTGTTCTTTTCTCTCAGCGGTCGCGGTCGACCACCATGTGGGCCAGCGCGCGCAACGCGGCGGTGTCGGCCAGGCCGCTGCGCTCCAGCGCTGCGAGCGCGTCGGCCAGCAGCTGGCGGGCCTGGGCGCGGGCGCCATCGAGGCCGAGCAGCGACACGTAGGTGGGCTTGTCGGCCGCGGCGTCCTTGCCGGCGGTCTTGCCCAGGGTCTGCGAATCGGCCGTGACGTCGAGGATGTCGTCGACCACCTGGAACGCGAGGCCGATGGCCGCGCCGTAGTCGCGCAGCGCGGCCAGCGCCGCGGCGCTCACCGTGCCGCAGGCTGCGCCCATCTCGACGCTGCCCTGCAGCAACGCGCCGGTCTTCAGGCGGTGCATTTCGCGCAGCTGCGTTTCGTTCAATGCGATGCCGACACTGGCCAGGTCGATGGCCTGGCCGCCGGCCATGCCCTGGCTGCCCGCGGCGCGCGCGAGCAGGCGGCACAGCAGGGCCTGGGTGGCGGCGGGAACCTCGTTGCCCTCGGGTGTCAGCAGTTCGAAGGCCAGGGCCTGCAGCGCGTCGCCGGCCAGCAGGGCGTCGGCCTCGCCGAACTTCACGTGCACCGTGGGCTTGCCGCGGCGCAGCACGTCGTTGTCCATGCACGGCAGGTCGTCGTGCACCAGCGAATAGGCGTGGATCAGCTCGGTGGCGCAGGCCGCGCGCAGGGCGGCGGCCTTGTTGCCGCCGACGGCCTCGCTGGCGGCCAGCACCAGCAGGGGCCGCAACCGCTTGCCGCCGTCGAGCACGGCATAGCGCATTGCGTCGCCCAGGAGCACCGGGGCATCGACGCCGACCCAGCGCGACAGCGCCGATTCGACATTCGCCAGATGGGGTTCGCTCCAGCCGGCAAGCGTGCGGGCATCCCAGTGGGCGGAATTCAGCGTGGCGGCGCTCATTCAGGCGTCCAGACCTTGAGGCTGCCCGAATCGAGCACCTTGATCTGGTCTTCGACCGCCTGCAGCTTGTCGCGGCAGAAGGCGAGCAGCGCCGCGCCGCGCTGGTAACTGACTAGCAGCTGGTCCAGGGGCAGCTGACCCGATTCGAGTTCCGCGACCAATTGCTCCAGCTCCTGGAGCCCGGCTTCGTAACTGGCAGGCAGCGGACCCGTGTCGGGCGTTGCCGCCGGGCTGGACGAGGAAGGGGGAGGCACCTTGGGCATGCAAGCGAAACGTGGGTGAAACGAGGCATTTTAGGACCGGGACCGGGACAAATGGCGCGCGGTTCCGGCCTGCCCTCCCCGGGGACGGCCCGGACGTCCACGCTTGTTTCAAACCTTTGCCGCTGGCGGAGCGCCCATCGCACATCGCGAAATGGCATGGAAAGCCCCGGGGGACGAAAAAATGGCCCCGGGTACAATGCGAACTTCTCTCGTTGACGACGTTCAACACTGCTTCGGGCCGCCCAGCCAACTCATCCGGCGGCGCCTTCCGTTCTTTTTTCTTCCTTTCCTCCCTGTGGGGAGCTTGGTCAGGTCCTCCATGTCTGATTTAAGTCTTCAACTGCAGCAGGCCGCGAGCCAACTTCCAGTTTCCGCGTATTTCGACGAGGCGCTCTTCGCCCGCGAAATGCAGAACCTTTTCTCGCGAGGGCCCCGCTATGTCGGCCATCGCCTGGCCGTGCCCGAAATGGGCGACTTCCACACCCTGCCCCAGGAGCACCAGGGCCGTGCGCTCGTCCACACGCCCAAGGGCGTGGAGCTGATTTCCAACGTCTGCCGCCACCGCCAGGCCCTGATACTGAAGGGCCGGGGCCAGCTCGAGAGCCAGTCCGGCGGCAACATCGTCTGCCCGCTGCACCGCTGGACCTACGCCGCGGCCGACCCGCGGACCACCGGCACGCTGATCGGCGCCCCGCACTTCGAGCAGGACCCCTGCCTGAACCTGCACAACTACCCGCTCACGGAGTGGAACGGCCTGCTGTTCGAGAAGAACCCCGACGGCTCGGGCCCCGACGTGGCGGCCGACATGGCCGGCCTCGGCCCGCAGGCCGACCTGGACTTCAGCGGCTACGCGCTCGACCGCGTCGAGCTGCACGAGTGCAACTACAACTGGAAGACCTTCATCGAGGTCTACCTCGAGGACTACCACGTCGGCCCGTTCCACCCGGGCCTGGGCAGCTTCGTCACCTGCGACGACCTGCGCTGGGAGTTCAAGCCGCGCTATTCGGTGCAGACGGTGGGCGTGGCCAACCGCCTGGGCCGCGCGGGCAGCCCGGTCTACCAGAAGTGGCAGGAGCAGCTGCTCAAGTACCGCGAGGGCAAGCCGCCGAAGTACGGCGCCATCTGGCTGACCTACTACCCGCACGTGATGGTCGAGTGGTATCCGCACGTGCTCACGGTGTCGACCCTGCACCCCGTGAGCCCGACGAAGACGCTCAACATGGTCGAGTTCTTCTACCCCGAGGAAATCGTCGCCTTCGAGCGCGAGTTCGTCGAGGCCCAGCAGGCCGCCTACATGGAAACCTGCGTGGAAGACGACGAGATCGCCGAGCGCATGGATGCCGGCCGCCGCGCGCTGATGCTGCGCGGCGACAACGAGACCGGCCCCTACCAGAGCCCGATGGAAGACGGCATGCAGCAGTTCCACGAGTGGTACAGAGCTGCCATGCAGCAACCCGCCTGAACCCGAGCCTCATCCCGCCCCGCATTCGCCGGGGCTTTCTTTTTTCTTGATCCGGATTCGAAACGATGCAAGCGCTGTGGATGGTGCTGGGGGCCTTCCTGTTCGCCACGATGAGCGTGGTCGTGAAAATCGCCTCGGCGTGGTTCAACAGCGGCGAAATGGTGCTCGGGCGCGGCCTGATCGGCATCGTCTTTCTCTGGCTGCTGGCGCGCAACCGCGGCGTGCCGCTGGCCACGAAGTACCCGGGCATGCACGCCTGGCGCAGCACCATCGGCGTGGTGTCGCTGGGCGCGTGGTTCTATGCCATCGCCCACATGCCGCTGGCCACGGCCGTCACGCTCAACTACATGAGCAGCGTGTGGGTCGCGGCCTTCCTGGTCGGCGGCGCGCTGCTGGCCTGGGTGCCGGTGCCCGGGCGCGACGGCCGCGTGGAGCGCCCGCCGCTGCAGGGTGCGCTGGCGATGACGGTGCTCGCGGGCTTCGTGGGCGTGGTGCTCATGCTCAAGCCCAGCGTGAACGGCAACGAAGGCTTCGCGGGGCTGCTGGGCCTGCTGTCGGGCCTGACGGCCGCCTTCGCCTACATGCAGGTGGTGGCGCTGTCGCGCATCGGCGAGCCTGAACTGCGTACCGTCTTCTACTTCGCGGTCGGCTCGGCCGTGGCCGGCGCCATCGCCACCGCGTTCACCGGGTTCTCGGGCGGCAACGCCTGGACGTGGCAGCATGCGCTGTGGCTGCTGCCCATCGGCCTGCTCGCGGCGCTCGGCCAGCTGTGCATGACGCGCGCCTACGCCACCGCCAAGACGCAGGCCGGCACGCTGGTGGTCGCCAACCTGCAGTATTCGGGCATCGTCTTCGCGGCGTTCTACGGCGTGGTGCTGTTCGACGACCGCATCGACGCGGCCGGCTGGGCCGGCATGGCCCTTATCATCGCAAGCGGCATTGCTGCAACCGTGTTGCGACAACGGGCGGTGCCCAAGGCGCCGGCCGAGGAACACTGAAGCACGCAACCGCATTTCCAGATTTCGAAGGAGCAAGCGCCATGTACACCACCCTCATCTCCGTCGAACAGCTCCAGCAGCTGCAGGCCGGCAAGCAGCCCTTCATGGTGTTCGATTGCAGCTTCGACCTCATGAAGCCCGAAGCCGGTGCGCAACAGTACGAGGCCGCGCACATTCCGGGCGCGCTCTACGCCAACCTCGACACCGATCTCAGCGCGAAGCACGGCGCTCCCGGAGCCCACGGCGAGGTGGTGGTGGCGAAGGAAGACGGCCTGCCCGCATCGGGCGGACGCCATCCGCTGCCCAGCCGCGAGAAGTTCGCTGCGTGGCTCTCCAGCGTCGGCTTCGCCAACGACATGCAGGCCGTGGTCTACGACCGCAACGGCGCCAACTACTGCGGCCGCCTGTGGTGGATGCTCAAGTGGATGGGCCACGACGCCGTGGCCGTGCTCGACGGCGGGCTGCAGGCCTGGCAGGCCGCGGGCGGCGAAGTCACGAGCCGCGAGGAGCCCGCGCGCTTCCAATCGAACTTTGTCGCGAGCGATCCCATCGCGAAGCTCGTGACCACCGACACGGTGCTGCGCCGGCTGGGCCAGCCTGACCAGAACCTGATCGACGCACGCGCCGGTGCACGTTACCGCGGCGAGGTGGAACCTCTGGACCCGATCGCCGGTCACATCCCCGGGGCCCTGAACCGGCCTTTCGCCGAGAACCTCGGCCCCGACGGCAAGTTCAAGCCGGCATCGCAATTGCGTGCCGAGTTCGAAGCGCTGCTCGCGGAACGCGACGCGGCGACCGTCGTCCACCAGTGCGGCAGCGGCGTGAGCGCCGTGCCGAATCTGCTTGCCATGCAGATCGCGGGATTCGGGACGACCGCGCTCTATGCCGGCAGCTGGAGCGAATGGAGCAATACGCCGGGGCTGCCGACCCGGCAAGGCGCTGAACCATGAAGCACATCCGACTCCGACGTACCACCGGTCTCGCAATCGCAGCCGCCGCGATGTTCGCGGCCGCCCCGTTCCTCACCGCACAGGCCCAGCAGCAGCACGCACACGTGCACGGCCAGCTCAAGCTCGACGTGGCCGTCGACGGCCCCACGGTGGTGATCGACATGGAATCCCCGCTCGACAACATCGTCGGCTTCGAGCGCGCCCCCAAGACCGACGCCGAGAAGAAGATCGTGGAAGACGCCGTCGCCCAGCTGCGCGCGGCGGACAAGCTCTTCATCGTCGACCCGGCCGCCAACTGCAAGCTGGGCCCGGTCGACCTGCGCTCCGGCGCACTGGGCCTGGGCAACCCCGACCCCAACGAGCCTGTCGGCCATGCCGACCTCGACGCCACCTTCTCCTTCAACTGCACGAACGCGGCCGCCGCGAAGTTCATCGATCTGAACCTGTTCGGTGCGTTCAAGGGCCTGCGCCAGATCGACTCGCAGATCGCCACCGCGCAGGGCCAGTTCAAGCGCCAGCTGAAGCGCCCCGCCGGTGCGCAGGCGGCCCAGCCTGCACGCCTGAGCTGGGGCAAGTGACACTGTGAGCGACCATCCACAGGCCGAAGCCTCGGCCCTGCGCGTCGTGCTCGCAGCCGAAGCATTGCGCTTCAGCTGGCCGGCCGCCAAGGCACCATGCATCGACATAGAGGCCTTTCGCATCACAGCCGGCGAATCGGTGTTCCTGCACGGCCCGAGCGGCTGCGGCAAGAGCACGCTGCTGTCGCTCCTGGCCGGCGTGCTGGTGGCCGACGAAGGCCGCGTCACGCTGCTGGGCCATGACTGGTCGAAGCTCTCGGGCACGCAGCGCGACCGCAGCCGCGTGGCGCACGTGGGCTACATCTTCCAGCAGTTCAATCTTCTGCCTTACCTAAGCGTGATCGACAACGTGCTGCTGCCCTGCCGCTTCTCGCAGCGGCGCGAGGCCAATGCATCGCGCAACGGCAGTTCGCGCGGCGAGGCCGAGCACCTGCTCGACCAGATGGGCCTGGACTGCAACCTGTGGGGCCGCCAGGCGCTGCAGCTCTCGGTCGGCCAGCAGCAGCGCGTGGCCGCGGCGCGTGCGCTCATCGGCCAGCCCGAGGTGGTGATCGCCGACGAGCCCACATCCGCGCTCGACGAAGACCGGCGCGAGGCCTTCCTCGATGTGCTGCTCACTGCCTGCGCTGAGCACCACAGCGCGCTCGTGTTCGTGAGCCACGACCAGCGCATCGCGCAGCGCTTCGCGCGGCATGTGCTGCTGCCCGAGATCAACCGCGCGGCCACCAGCGCGATGGCGGTGGATGCATGAAGGCACTCTTTTCCATTGCATGGCGCAGCGCCTGGAACCGGCGCTTCACGCTCGCGCTGACGGTGTTCTCCATCGCGCTCTCCACATTCCTGCTGCTTGGCGTGGAACGCATCCGCACCGAGCTGCGCGAGAACTTCGCGTCTTCAGTTTCGGGCACCGACCTGATCGTCGGCGCGCGCACAGGCTCCACGCAGCTGCTGCTGTACTCGGTGTTCCGCATCGGCGCGGCCACCAACAACATCTCGTGGAAGAGCGTGCAGGCGCTGTCCGCGCATCCGGGCGTCGACTGGGTCGTGCCGCTGTCGCTGGGCGATTCGCATCGCGGCTTCGCGGTGCTGGCCACCTCCACCGACTACTTCGCGCACTTCCGCTACGGCGACAGGCAGACGCTGAAGCTGCGCGAAGGCAAGCCCTTCAGCGAGCTGTTCGACGCGGTGGTCGGCGCCGAGGTGGCCGACAAGCTCGGCTATCACGTGGGCCAGAAGATCACGCTCGCGCACGGCAGCGGCGAGCTCAACGTGGCGGAGCACGCGGACAAGCCCTTCACCGTGGTCGGCGTGCTCGCGCGCACCGGCACGCCGGTGGACCGCACGGTGCACATCGGCCTCGCGGCGATGGAAGCCATCCATCTCGAATGGGTGGGCGGCGCGCCGATGCCGGGCGTGCACATCTCGCCGGAGCAGGTGCGCAAGTTCGACCTCACGCCGAAGAACGTGACGGCCGTGCTGGTGGGCCTGAAGAACCGCGCGGCCGTGTTCGGCGTGCAGCGCTGGATTTCGACCTACACCGGCGAGCCGCTGATGGCCATCCTGCCCGGCGTGGCGCTCGACGAACTGTGGAGCGTGATCGGCATCGGCGAGAACGCGCTGCTGCTGATGTCGGCGCTGGTCGCGCTGGTGAGCCTTGCAGGGCTCGTGTCGGTGGTGATGGCCGGCCTCAACGAACGCCGCCGCGAACTCGCGGTGCTGCGCGCCGTGGGTGCGGGCCTGCGCCACGTGCTGGCGCTGCTCGCGCTCGAAGGCGCGATGGTCACCGTGCTGGGCGTGGCGCTGGGCCTGGTGATGGCGGTGCTGGGCATCGCCCTGCTCTCGCCATGGCTGCAGTCGCAGTTCGGGCTGACACTGAGCCTTTCCGAACCTACACTGAACGAATGGCTGCTGATGGCAAGCCTGCTGGTCGCCGGATGGCTGGCGAGCCTCTTGCCCGGCATCCGCGCCTATCGCCTCTCCCTTGCAGACGGCCTCTCGCCGAGGATTTGAACCATGCCCTTCGCACAAGAAAAGACGTTGTCGACGTTGTCCACGAGCAAAGCTTTCACCTGGCTTTCGATGCTGATCGCAGGCGCCGGCCTCGCCGCCGCGGCCTGGGCCGCCGAGCCCGCGCCCAAGGACACGACCGCCACCAACCCGCTGGGCGGCAAGGCCGCGCCAGCGGCCGCGGCCAAGGCCACGCCGGGCCAGCCGCGCCAGATCACCTGGGAAGAGCTGGTGCCCAAGGACTGGGACCCAGCCAAGGAGTTCAAGGGCATGGACCTGAGCGCGCTCGACGACGGCGACCCGCGCGCCAACGAACTGCTCATGAAGATGCAGGAGGTGTCGAACAACGCGCCGACCAATCCGGCGATGAACGGCACCGAGATCAAGATCCCCGGCTTCATCGTGCCGCTCGAAGAAGCCAAGGGCGAGGTCACCGAGTTCCTGCTGGTGCCCTACTTCGGCGCCTGCATCCACACGCCGCCGCCGCCTGCCAACCAGATCCTGCACGTGGTGCCGCAGAAGGGCGCCAAGTTCCGCGCCATGGACACCGTGTGGGTCACCGGCAAGCTGCAGACCCTGCGCAACGACTCGATGATGGGCGTGAGCGGCTACCACGTGAGCGCCGCCACCGTCACCAAGTACACCGGCGGCTCCAAGTAAGGAGGCCGCGGCCTCCGGGCCGTGTGGTTCTGCGCCGACAGGCTTGACGGCACGGAACCGACACAGACCGTTGCATCCGCGGCGCAGGCTCTGTCATCGCCTGCCGCCGCGCATCGTTGAAGAAGTTCCGGGCACGACGCCGGCGTCCTCATGGAACTCCAGATGACAAAAAATCTCTCCACCGCCCCGCGGCTGTTGACGATCTCGCTGTGCATCGGCGCCCTCGTCCTCGCAGGCTGCGACAAGTCCCCCACGAACACCCCCGCGGCCGTTGCCTCGACGCAGGAACCTGCGAGCGGCATCCCGGCGCCCTCCGTGCCCCAGACGCAGCCGCCCGCCGCCGCTCCCGTGCAGGCCGCCTACACGCCCCCATCGGCCGAGCAGCTCTACCAGATGGTCGCGCCCATCGCGCTGTACCCCGACAAGCTGGTGGCGCAGGTCCTGGCCGGTGCCACCTATCCCGACCAGATCACCGCGGCGCACGAATGGCTCGCGCAGAACCGCAATCTCAAGGCCGGTCCGCTGGCCGACGCGGCCAACCAGCAATCGTGGGACCCGAGTGTGAAGTCGCTCACCGCCTTCCGTCCCGTCCTTGACCAGATGGCCGGCAACATCCCGTGGACCCAGGCGCTCGGGCAGGCCTACTACAACGACCCGGCCGACGTGATGAACGCGATCCAGGTCATGCGCCAGCGCGCGGCGAAGGCAGGCCGCCTCAAGAACAACGACAAGATGCGCGTGGCCAGCGCCGCGCCGCCGCCGAACTACGCACCCGCGCCCGACGTGCAGCCCGTGTACGCGGGCCCGGCGGTGATCGAGCCGCCGCAGGAGTTCATCACCATCGAGCCCGTGCAGCCCGACGTGGTGTATGTGCCTGCCTACGACCCGCAGGTGATCTACGGCGCGCCGCAGCCGGTGTATCCGGGCTATGCCTATGCACCGCCGGTCCAGGTGGTGTCGCCGGGCTACAGCGGCGGCCAGGTGCTGGCCGCCGGCGCGCTCGCATTCGGCGCGGGCGTGATCGTGGGCGCCGCGCTGGAGCGCCACGACTGGGGCTGGCATTCGTGGAACATGAACTGGGGCGCGCCGCGCTGGCGCGACCGCGGCCCCGCGGTGCAGCCGGCCTTTGCCCGCCCCGCCGTGGTCTACAACAACAGCACGTACGTCTCGCGCTCGACCACGGTGGTCAACAACGTGCGCAACGTCAATGTCTATAACAACAACGGCGGACCGCGCGGCGTGCTGCCGCCGGGAGTGCCGCCCAACTTCGCCGCGGGCCCGGGCGCCGCGCAGCAGGTGCAGCAACAGCAGCAGCGGGCCCTCTTCGCCCAGCAGCAGGCCCAACAACAGCAGGCGCAGCAGCAACAGCAACAACAGCGCCTCCAGCAGCAGGCCGCGCTCGCGCAGCAACAGCAGCAGCAACAGGCGCATGCACAACAGCAAGCCCAGCAGCGGCAACAGCAGCAGATCCAGCGCCAGCAGGCCATGCAGCAACAGCAGGCGCAGAACCAGTCCCGCCAGCAGCAGCAACAGGCGGCAGCACAGCAGGAGCAGATGCGCCGTCAGCAACAGGCGCAACAGCAGGCCCAGCAACAGGCGCGCGATCAGCAGGCACGCCAGGCGCGGGGCCTGATGCAGCCTCAGCAACAGCAAGGCCAGCAAGCGCAGCTCGCGCAGCAGCGCCAGCAACAGCAGGCCGCGCAGGAGCAGCAACGCCAGCAGCAGGCCCAACTCGAGCAGTCACGCCGCCAGCAGACGCAGCAGGACCAGATGCGCCGCCAGCAACAGGCCGACCAGCAGGCGCGCGCGCAGCAGCAAGCCCAGCGGCAACAGGAGCAGGTCCAGCGCCAGCAGGCCATGCAGCAGCAACAGGCGCAGAACCAGGCCCGCCAGCAGCAACAGCAGATGGCCCAGCAGGAGCAGATGCGCCGCCAACAGCAGGCACAGCAACAGGCTCAGCAGCAGGCCGCGCGCATGCAGCAACAGCAGCAGATGCAGGCCATGCAGCAACAGCGTCAGCAGCAGATGCAGCAGCAACAGGCCCGCGCGCAGCAGCAGGCGCAACAACAAGCGCAGCACCAGCAGCAGCAGGCCCAGCAGCAACAGCAGCGCATGGCCGCCGCGGCCGCGGCACGGCAGCAACAACAGCAACACCGCCCCGGCGACCCGAGGCAGCAACAGCAATAGTGATGACGCACCCGCGCCGCCGCATGCCGGCGGCGCTTCTCGTCACCGGCCTCAGTTCTTGCCGATCTCCGTCAGCAGCCGCGTGACGAGATACAAGCGCGGCACGATCGAGTCGGCCTCGATGTATTCGTCGCGCGCGTGATAGCCGAAGCCCGCGAGGCCGAAACTCTCGACCACCGTGGCCTTGCCCGAGCGGCCCGCGTAGCCCGCGTCGGTGCCGCCGCCGGTCATGGGCGTCAGCACGAGGTCGCGATCGATTTCCTTGTAGATGGCCTGCGCCTTCTCGGCCAGCGCGCGGCCCTTGTCGCCCGCGATGAAAGCCGGGCGGCCCACTTCCACCTTCACCGTGGTCTCGGTATCCGGAATCAGCTTGCCGGAGGCGATCTTCGCCTGCAGCGCCTCGGCGAGCTTCTTCTCGGCGCCGGGCTGCGTGATGCGGATGTCGCCTTGCGCCTGCGCCTTCTCGGTGATCTGGTTGAGCGGGCCGGTGGCGCGCGCCACGGTCCAGTTCAGCGTCGCGCCGGGAATGTCCTTGGCGAGATCCTTGGTCTGCAGCATCTGGTACGACAGCTCGTACAGCGCATTGCGGCCCAGCTCGGGCGCGGCGCCCGCATGCGACGCACGGCCCTTCACCTCGAGCGTGGCGGTGGCGATGCCGGCCGCACCCAGCAGCAGCGACTCGCCCTTGACCACCGACTTCGCCACCGTCGGCTCGAACGACAGCACCGTGTCGTGCTGGTCGGCCATGGTGGCGATCAGTTCGCCGGAGCCGACCGAGCCCACTTCCTCGTCGGGGTTCATCAGCACGGTGAGCGTGTCGTAGTCGCGCCAGCCGGCGTCCGCCAGGATCTTCAGCGAGGCCAGCATCACCGCGAGGCCGCCCTTGTCGTCGGCGATGCCGGGGCCGTAGATGCGGTTGCCGTCGACCTTGTAGGGCTGGCTGTTGAGAATGCCCGGCGCGTACACCGTGTCCATGTGGCCCTGCAGCATGATCTTGCGCTTGCCCGTGCCCTTGAGCGTGCCGATCACGATGTCGGCACCCGCGCCGCCCGTGGCCTTGCGGCGCTCGGTCTTGAAGCCGGCGGCCTTCAGGCGCCCTTCCACCACGTCGGCCATCTTGAGCAGGCCGTCGACGTTGAGGCTGCCCGATTCGATCAGCACCATCTCCTTGAGGTTGTCGATCACCGCGGGCTGCGCCTTCTCGGCGGCGGCGAGCAGCTTTGCATCGGGAGCGGCCTGCACCGCGGCGGCGCCGAGCACGAGGCCGCAGGCCAGTGCAATGGAACGCAGGGGAAGGAAGGACGGGGAGCGCATGGTCATGAGGATTCTCTTTTCATGTAGTGAGTCGCGAGCGCCAGCATAGCGGCGCAACGCGCAACGACGCACTCCGGAAAACCCAAACAGGCTCAGCGCCTGCGAGCCACGATGAAGGGGCGCCTGTCCTTGTCTTTTCCCCTGGAGGCATGGCGCTCCGTGGCCTGGATGTCGAAGCCCGCCTCATGCATCGACCGGCCCAGGCCTGTCGCGCAGAAGACAGCTGCATGCGGCGCAATGCGGATCGCGCGCATCGCCGGCAGCAAGGCACGCCCGATGAGCGGATTCATGTCGCCCACGCAAGGCGTCTTGGAAATGAACAGTCCTTCGGGCCCGAGCAGCGCGTGAATGCAGCGCAGCGTGCCCGGCAGATCGCGGACCAAGTGCAGGTAGTTGAACCCGAGGACGACGTCGAAATGCGCGGCATCCGGCATGAGCTGCTCCGCGGTCGCGACGCGGAATGCGAGGGACGGAATGGCAGCCGCGGCAAGCTTCTCGTCGGCGATCGCGATCATCCCGCTGGCGATGTCCGTCGCGAGGTACTCGCGCACGTGGCCCGCAAGCCGCAGCGCCGTCGTTCCCGTTCCACAGCCCAGTTCCAGCACCCTCGCGTCCGGGCTCATCAGGGACCGGGTCCGCTCCAGCGTGCGCTCGTACCCGGCCTGATCGGCGATCGTGCCTTTCGCGTACCTGCGCGAGATACGGTTCCAGAAGGCAGCGTCGCTCGCCAGGCTCATCGCGGGTCGCCTTTCATCCAGTCCTTTTCAGCCCTTTTCAACCCTTTACGCCGCGACCGGTCTTCTTCACCGTCGCAGGCTTGCGCACCGGCTTCAGCGCAGGCGCTTCCCGCGCCGACTTCATGTGCCCGCTCTCGCCGATGGTCATGCCGACGATGCGCGCGAGCTGCCGGCTCACGCTGATGTAGGCGTGGCCCAGGCGGCTGTCGAAGTAGAGCGAATCGCCCTTGGCCATTCGCACCACGTCGCCGTTGTCGAAGTGCACCTCGATCTCGCCCGACAGCACATAGGCGAACTCCTCTCCACCGTGCCGCACGAAATCTTCCGGCCCATGGATCTGCCGCGCGTGCACCGTGCCGACGATGGGACTCATCTGCTTGCCCGCCGCGGTGGTGCCGAGGAATTCGTAGGCGATGGAAAGCCCCTTGTAGACCACGCCCTTGCCCGCGCGCGTGACCACCGGCCCGTCGAGCTGCGCGGGCTTGACGCCGGCGCCCGCGAACATGGCGTTCATGTCCATCTCCAGCGCGCGGCCCAGCGCGGTGAAGTTCTCGTAGCCCAGCGCGAGCTGGCCGCGCTCGGCGCGCGAGATGGTGGTGATCGACACGCCCGAGCGCTCGGCCAGCTGCGCCAGCGTCCAGCCGAAGCGCTTGCGCGCGGCGCGCAGGCGGTTGCCGAAGGTGGCGCGGTCCAGCGTGGGCGGCTCATCCCTGGGCCTGGTGCCCGTCTTGGTCCCTGTGTGTGGATTCACGCTTGGCTTTCTCTTGTGATGCCAGTGGATTCTGCCAGCCAGGGCCCGCGCCATCCATGCCAACCCGCATGACGCGGGCCCGGAAGTTGCGTATACGCAAATTGCGCGAACGCAAATTTCACCGATGCGGTGCATCATGGTTTCCCCTTGGCACCCCTGAATCAATTTGCGTATCCGCAAATTTCTTCCTACACTTTTCGGCGATGACTTCCAGCACCCAAGAGCCCGTCGTGGCTGACTTCCTCGTGATCGGCGGCGGTATCGCCGGGGCCTCGGTGGCCCACTGGCTCGCGCCGCACGCAAGCGTGATCCTTCTCGAACGCGAATCGCAACCGGGCTACCACTCCACCGGCCGCTCTGCCGCGCTCTTCATGGAGAGCTACGGCACCGCGCAGGTGCGCGCCCTCACCATGGCGAGCCGGGCCTTCCTCGAACATCCTCCCGAAGGCTTCTGCGAGCACCCGCTGCTCACGCCGCGCGGCGCGATGATGGTCGCGGGCGCCGAGCACATGGCCGAGCTCGAAGCCCACTGGCAGGTGCTGCGCGACATGGGCGCCGGCGCCTCGCGCCTGAGCGGCGAGGAGGCGCGCGAGATGGTGCCGGCGCTGCGCCCCGAGCAGGTGCAGGGCGCGGTATACGAGCCCGACGCCGCCGACATGGACGTGCACGCCATCCACCAGGGCTACCTGCGCGGCATGCGGCGCGCGGGCGGCCAGCTGGTCTGCGACGCGGGCGTGACGGCCATCGAGCGCAAGGGCGAACGCTGGCGCGTGGAAGCCGGCGGCGCGGTGTACGAGGCTCCGGTGGTGCTGAACGCGGCCGGCGCCTGGGTCGACACCATCGCGCGCCTGGCCGGCGTGCCGCCGCTGGGCATCGAGCCGCGCCGGCGCTCGGCCTTCATCTTCGCGCCGCCCGAAGGCCAGAGCGTCGCGCACTGGCCCATGGTGTTCGGCGCCGACGAGGGCTGGTACATCAAGCCCGACGCCGGCATGCTGCTCGGCTCGCCGGCCAACGCCGATCCGGTCGAGCCGCAGGACGTGCAGCCGGAAGAGATGGACATCGCCATCGCCATGCACCGCATCGAGGAAGCGACCACGCTCGCCATCCGGCGCCCCACGCGCACCTGGGCCGGCCTGCGTTCCTTCGTGGCCGATGGCGACCTGGTGGGCGGCTTCGAGCCCGGCGTTCCCGGCTTCTTCTGGGTAGCGGCGCAAGGCGGCTACGGCATCCAGACCTCGGCCGCCATGGGCGAGGCCTGCGCCGCGCTGGCGCGCGGACTGCCGCTGCCGGAACGCATCGCCTCCTTCGGGCTCACGGCCGAGATGCTGGGCCCGCAACGGCTGCGCGCGGCCGCGGGCTGATCCCGGCTCGATCCCGGCCTGTTCCCGACAACACACACAGAACCACTCCACGAGGTCCGACCATGCGCGTCTTCAGTGCTTCCCTTGCCACCGAAACCAACACCTTCGGCCCGATGCCGACCGGCCTCGCCTCCTTCAAGGACCGCGGCTACTTCCCCGCGGGCAAGCACCCCGACGCGATGACACTGTTCTCGGGCCCGCTGTGGGCCGCGCGCATGCGCGGCGCCGACAAGGGCTGGACGCTGTTCGAGGGCATGGTGGCCGGTGCGCAGCCCAGCGGCACCACCACGCGCCACGCATACGAGACGCTGCGCGACGAACTGCTGAACGACCTGCGCGCGGTGCTGCCGGTCGACATGGTGCTGCTCGGCCTGCACGGCGCGATGGTGGCCGACGGCTACGACGACTGCGAGGGCGACCTGCTGGCGCGCGTGCGGCAGATCGTCGGGCCCGACGTGGTGATCGGCGCCGAGCTCGATCCGCACAACCACCTCACGCCGGAGATGATCTCCAACGCCGACGTGATGATCTCCTTCAAGGAGTACCCGCACACCGACGTGCTCGAACGCGGGCTGGAGCTGGTCGACATCTGCGCCGCCACGGTCGAGGGCAAGGTGCGCCCGGTGCCCGCGGTGGTCGACTGCGACATGATCGTCACCGTCCATACCTCGCGCCAGCCCGCGCGCGGCTTCGTCGAGCGCATGCAGTCGCTCGAGGGCAGGAACGGCGTGCTGTCGATCTCGCTCACGCACGGCTTCTCGTGGGGCGACGTGCCCGAGATGGGCACCAAGGTGCTGGTCTACACCGACGGCGACAAGGCCCAGGCCGACCTGCTTGCACGCCAGCTCGCCGACGAGGTCATCGCCATGCGCGACGGCCTCACCGTGAACTACCCCGGCATCGATGCCTCGCTCGACGAGGCCCTGGCCTTCGACGGCGGCCCGGTGGTGCTGGCCGACGGCGCCGACAACCCCGGCGGCGGCGCGGCGAGCGACTCCACATTCATCCTGCGCCGCATGGTCGAGCGCGGCATCACCAACGCGGCGCTGGGCCCGCTGTGGGACCCGATCGCGGTGCGCATCGCCTTCGATGCCGGCGTGGGCGCCAGGCTGCAGATGCGCATCGGCGGCAAGATCAGCCCGCTGTCGGGCGACCCGCTGGACGTCGAGTGCACCGTGAAGGCGCTGAAGCACGACCTGGTGATGACCGGCCTTGCCGGCACGCCCACGCTGATGGGCGACTGCGCGCTGGTCGAGGCCAACGGCATCGAAGTCGTGCTGATCACGCTGCGCAACCAGGCGATGGGCACCGACCTGTTCACGCAGCTCGGTTGCGACCTTGCCGCGAAGAAGATCATCGTCGTGAAGTCGTCGCAGCATTTCTACGCGTCGTACTCCAAGGTGGCGAAGCACGTCATCTACGCGGGCGCGCCGGGTGCGGTCACGCTCGATCTGAATACGCTGCCCTACCGCAAGGCCCGCCTGCCCAAGTGGCCGATCGGCGTCGCGGCCTGAGCCGCTCTCCTCCTTCTTTTTCCTGCTGCCTTCCCTCACCGGAGAACCGACGATGAAACGACGGACGCTTGGCGCTCTCGCCGCCCTGGCCCTTTCCACCGCCTTCGCGGCGAGCCTTCCCGCGCATGCCCAGACGCCACAGCCCAAGACGCTGAAGGTGGTGGCCCATGCCGACCTGAAGATCCTCGACCCGACCTTCACCACCGCCTACATCTCGCGCAACTTCGGCTACATGGTGTACGACACGCTCTTCGCGCAGGACGCAAACGGCAAGCCGCAGCCGCAGATGGTCGAGAAGTACACCGCCTCGAAGGACGGCAAGCAGTGGAGCTTCACGCTGCGCCCGGGCCTGAAGTTCTCCGACGGCAGCGCCGTCACCTCGGCCGACGCGGTCGCCTCGCTGCAGCGCTGGGCCGCACGCGACAGCCTGGGCCGTGCGATGACGGCCAGCGGCGCCGAGTGGAAGGCCACCGACGCGCGCAGCTTCACGCTCACGCTCAACGAACCCTTCGGCATGGTGCTCGACGCGCTGGCCAAGCCCTCGGGCTTTCCGCCGGTGGTGCTGCCCGAGCGGCTGGCGAAGATGCCGGCCACCGCGCCGCTGACGGAAGTGCTGGGCTCCGGCCCGTACGTGTTCAAGCGCGACGAATGGGTGCCGGGCAACAAGGCCGTGTTCGTGCGCAACCCGAACTACGTGGCGCGCAGCGAGCCGCCGAGCGGCCTGGCCGGCAGCAAGAAGAGCAATTTCGAGCGCGTGGAGTGGCTCTACCTGCCCGACGCCAACAGCGCGGTGGCTGCGCTCAAGCGCGGCGAGGTCGACATCATCGAGCAGCTGCCGCCCGACTACATCGCGCCGCTGCGTGCGGACACGGGCGTGAAGATCGGCTCGGGCGGCGCCTACCAGGGCTTCCTGGTGATGAACCAGCTGCACGCGCCTTTCAACAACCCGAAGGTGCGCCAGGCGCTGCTGCAGGCCGTGAGCCAGGAACGCTTCATGGCGGCCATGGGCTTCCCGCTGGACATGCGCATGGCCTACTGCGCGACCTATTTCATCTGCGGCAGCCCCAACGACACGGCCGCCGGCGCCGAGCCCTACCGCAAGGCCGACGTGGCGAAGGCCAAGAAGATGCTCGCCGACGCCGGCTACAAGGGCGAGAAGGTGGTGCTGCTGGTGCCCAGCGACGTGCCCTACCTGAACGCCGAGGCGCTGATGGCCGCGCAGACCATGAAGAGCATCGGCCTGAACGTCGATGCCCAGACCATGGACTGGGCCTCCATCGGCGCGCGCCGTGCCAAGCGCGACGCACCCGACGCGGGCGGCTGGAACATGTACGTCACCGTGGCCGGCGAGTTCGACGCCAACTCGCCCATCAGCAACGCCTACCTGAGCGCGGCCTGCGGCAACACCCTGCCCGGCTGGCCCTGCGACAAGCAGCTGGACGACCTGCGCACTTCATGGCTGAAGGAAACGGTGCCGGCCAAGCGCAAGGAGTTGCTCGACGCCTTCCAGGCTCGCGCATACGAGGCCGTGCCCTACATCAACGCGGGCCAGTACTCGGCCGCCTTCGCCGCGCGCACCAGCCTGAAGGGGCTGGACAAGCTCTGGTCCGGCATGCCGACGGTCTGGGCGCTCGACCGGCAGTAACGACAAGGATTCGAGGGCATCGCCATGGGCTACATCGTTCGACGCTTCATCGCGACCCTGCCCGTCATGGCGGTGGTGGCCGTGGTGGTGTTCCTGCTGATCCACCTCTCGCCGGGCGATCCGGCCGCGCTCATCGCGGGCGACCTCGCCACCACGGAAGACATCGAGAAGCTGCGCGCCGCGCTGGGCCTGAACCTGCCGCTGTGGCAGCAGTTCGGGCTGTGGATCGGCAAGCTTTTCACCGGCGACCTGGGCACCTCGATCTTCACGCAGATGCCCGTGACGCAACTGCTGGGGCAGCGGCTGGAGCCCACGGTGTCGATCGCCGCGCTGACCATGCTCATCACGCTGGTAGTGTCGGTGCCGCTGGGCACGCTCGCGGCGTACCGCGCGGGCAGCTGGATCGACCGCCTGGTGATGCTCTTCGCCGTGCTGGCCTTCTCGGTGCCGGTGTTCCTGGTGGGCTACCTGCTGGTCTACAGCTTCGCGATCCAGCTGCCGTGGTTCCCGGTGCAGGGCTACGTGCGCTTCGCCGAGGGCCCGGTGGAGTGGCTGCGCTCGCTGGTGCTGCCCTGCGTGAACCTCGCGCTGGTCTACATCGCGCTGGTGACGCGCATGACGCGCGCCACGGTGCTCGAGGTGCTGCACGAGGACTACATCCGCACCGCGCGCGCCAAGGGCCTGGGCGTGCTGCCGGTGCTGGGGCATGCGCTGCGCAACGCGGCCATTCCCATCGCCACCACCGTGGGCGCGGGCATCGCGCTGCTGATCGGCGGCGTGGTGGTCACCGAGACGGTGTTCGCCATTCCGGGCGTGGGCCGTCTCGTGATCGATTCCGTGCAGCGGCACGACTACCCGGTGATCCAGAGCGTGCTGCTGCTGTCGGCGGGGGTGTACGTGCTGATCAACCTGCTGATCGACCTGAGCTACCGCCTCTTCGACCCGCGCATCCAGTATTGAACCGCTTCATGTCCACCGTACTTCCCATGAGCGACATCGACATGCCCGCGACGCCTGCCGCCGAAGTCGCGCAGCCGGTCGAGGCCCCTTTCGTTCCGCCGCGCTTCCGTTGGCTGCGCAAGCACCCGACGCTGATCGTCGGCGCGCTGCTGCTGATCGCGGTGGCGGCGCTTTCCATCGCCGCGCCATGGATCGCCACGCACGACCCGCAGGACATCGACCCGCTCGCGCGCATGCAGCTGCCTTCGGCCGAGCACTGGTTCGGCACCGACGCGTTGGGCCGCGACGTGTTCAGCCGCGCGGTGTGGGGCGGACGCGTTTCGATGATCGTCGGCGCCTCGGTGGCGCTGTTGGCCACCTTCTTCGGCGTCGCGCTCGGGCTGGTAGCCGGCTTCGTGCGCTGGGCGGACGGGCCGATCATGCGTGTGATGGACGGCCTCATGGCCATTCCCGGCATCCTGCTGGCCATCGCGCTCATGGCCGTGACCCGCGCCAGCCTGACGACGGTGATCGTCGCCATCACGGTGCCCGAGATACCGCGCGTGGTGCGGCTGGTGCGCTCGCTGGCGCTCACGCTGCGCGAGCAGCTCTTCGTGGAAGCCGCGCATGCGGTGGGCACGCGCCTTCCGGTGATCCTGGTGCGCCACGTGCTGCCGAACACCGTGGCGCCGCTGATCGTGCAGGCCACCTTCGTCGCGGCCGCCGCCGTGCTGACGGAAGCCGCGCTCTCCTTCCTCGGCGTGGGCGTGCCTTCGCAGACGCCGAGCTGGGGCAACATGATGGCCGAGGGCCGCAACTTCGTGGCCGTGGCCTTCCACATCATCCTGTACCCCGGTCTGCTGCTGGCGGCGACGGTGCTGGCCATCAACCTGCTGGGCGACGGCCTGCGCGACGCGCTCGACCCGCGCCTGGCGCGGCAACTGTGAAGGAGGACATGCCATGACGATCACCATGTCCCACACCGCGCTCGCCCCCGGCGAGCCGCTGCTCGAGGTCGACAACCTGCGCACGCACTTCCACACGCTGGCGGGCGTGGTGCGTTCGGTCGACGGGGTCTCCTACACGGTGCGCGCGGGCCGCACGCTCGGCGTGGTCGGCGAGTCGGGCTGCGGCAAGAGCGTGACCGCGCTGTCGATCCTGCGGCTGGTGCCCACGCCGCCCGGGCGCCACATGGGCGCGGTGCGGCTGCGCGGCACCGACCTGATGCAGCTGAACGAACGCGAGATGCGGCAGATCCGCGGCAACCGCATCTCGATGATCTTCCAGGAACCGATGACCTCGCTGAACCCGGTGCTCACCGTGGGCCGGCAGATCGCCGAGACGGTGCAGCTGCACCAGAAGGCCAGCCGCGCCGACGCGATGAAGCGCGCGGTCGAGATGCTGCGCGTGGTGCAGATCCCCGAGCCGGAGCGCCGCGTGAACGAGTACCCGCACCAGCTCTCGGGCGGCATGCGCCAGCGCGTGATGATCGCCCTGGCCCTGGCCTGCAACCCCGAGGTGCTGATCGCCGACGAGCCGACGACAGCCCTGGACGTGACGATCCAGGCGCAGATCCTCGACCTCATCAAGCGGCTGCAGAAGGAGCTGGGCATGGGCGTGGTGATGATCACGCACGACCTCGGCGTGGTGGCCGAGAGCTGCGACCGCGTGGTCGTCATGTACGCCGGAAAGAAAGTGGAGGAAGCCGATGTGGTCGACCTGTTCGACCGCCCGCTTCACCCTTACACCCGCGCGCTGATGGCCTCGATGCCCGCGATGAACACCGCGAGCACGCGGCTCACCGAGATTCCGGGGCTGGTGCCGGCCGCGCACGAACTGGGACGCGGCTGCGCCTTCGCGGCTCGTTGCAGCCAGGCGCGCGAACGCTGCCGCGCCGAGACGCCGAGGCTGGCACAGCAAGGCGGCGACCACGTTGTGGCCTGCTTCGCAGTCGAAGAAAACTGGGCAGGTGCCGAGGAGATCGCCGCATGACGACAACCGCTGCAACGCCATTGCTGCAGGTGCGCAACCTGCGCAAGCACTACACAACGCCCAAGCGCTGGCTGCGGCCGGCCAAACCATCGATCCAGGCGGTGGACGGCGTTTCCTTCAATGTCGCGCGCGGAGAGACGCTGTCGCTGGTCGGCGAGTCGGGCTGCGGCAAGACGACCACGGCCAAGTCGGTGATGCGGCTGGTGGAGCCGACCTCGGGCTCGGTGGAGCTCGAAGGCCAGGAGCTGCTGTCGCTTTCCGCCGAAGACATGCGCATGCGCCGGCGCGACCTGCAGATCATTTTTCAGGACCCGTATGCCTCGCTGAACCCGCGGCTGACGGCCGGGGAGATCGTGGCGGAACCGCTGCGCAACTTCGGCATGGGCGCATCGGCCGAACGGCGCGAGCGCGTGCAGTGGCTGTTCTCGCGCGTGGGGTTGCGGCCGGAAGCGGTGAAGAAGTTTCCGCACGAGTTCTCGGGCGGCCAGCGGCAACGGCTGGGCATCGCGCGCGCCCTGGCGCTGAACCCGAAGCTGATCGTGTGCGACGAGCCCGTGTCCGCGCTCGACGTGTCGGTGCAGGCGCAGGTGGTCAACCTGCTGATGGACCTGCAGGCCGAATTCGGCATCGCGTACCTCTTCGTCGCGCACGACCTCGCGGTGGTGCGCCACATCAGCCATCGCGTGGCGGTGATGTACCTCGGCCACATCGTGGAGATCGCCGACCGCGACACGCTGTTCTCCGCGCCGCTGCATCCGTACACCGAGATTCTTCTGTCGGCGGTGCCGGTGCCCAACCCGCGCACGCCCGCGCGTCGCATGCTGCTGCAGGGCGACCCGCCGAGCCCGGCCAATCCGCCTTCGGGCTGCCGCTTTCACACCCGCTGCCCGATGGCGCAGGCCGTGTGCAAGGAGAAGGCGCCGGAGCTGGGCGAGCGGCCGTCGTCGTCCGCGAACGGAAGCCATCTGGTCGCCTGCCATTTCCGCTGAAGAAAGGATTCATCCCGTGTCCGAAAAGCTCCCCCACTACGAACTGCTGATCCGCGGCGGCACCGTGATCGACGGCACCAAGGCGCCGCGCTTCGATGCAGACATCGGCATCGTGGGCGACCGCATCGTCGCCATCGGCAAGCTCGCGGGTCACACGGCCGAGCAGACGATCGACGCCACCGGACGCATCGTCGCCCCCGGCTTCATCGACTCGCACACGCACGACGACCAGGCCGTGCTGTCGCAAGCGCAGATGCCGTTCAAGGTGTCGCAGGGCGTGACCACGGTGGTGGCGGGCAACTGCGGCATCAGCGCCGCTCCGCTGCGCGCCGAGATGGATCTGCCCATGCCGCTGAGCCTGCTCGATTCGCCCGCAGAGGGCCGCTTCACCAGCTTCGCCGCGTACCTCGATGCGCTGCGCGCGACGCCGTTGTCGGTGAACGTGGCGGCGATGGTGGGCCATTCGACGCTGCGCGCGGTGGCGATGGCCGCCCTCGACCGGCCCGCGAACGATGCCGAGATCAAGGCCATGCAGGCGATGGTCGAGGAAGCGATGCAGGCCGGCGCCATCGGCCTGTCGACCGGCACCTTCTATCCGCCGGCAGTGAAGGCCACGACCGAGGAAATCATCGAGGTCGGCCGCCCGCTCAGTTCGCGCAAGGCGCTGTACGTGACGCACATGCGCGACGAGAGCGACCGCGTGATGGAGTCGCTGGAGGAAACCTTCCACATCGGGCGCGCGCTCGGCATTCCGGTGGTGGTGTCGCACCACAAGGTGCAGAACACGCGCAACTTCGGCAAGACGAAGGTCACGCTGCCCTTCATCCAGGAGGCGATGAAGCACCAGTGCATCGGCCTCGACTGCTACCCCTACACGGCCGGATCCACCATGATCCGCACCGATCGCGGAATGATGGAAGGCCGCGTGCTCATCGCCTCGAGCGTGCCGCACCCCGAATGCGCGGGCCGCGACCTGAAGGACATCGCGGCCGAATGGGGCGTGTCGGGCGAGGAGGCGGCAAAACGGCTGCAGCCCGGCAGCGCGATCTACTTCATGATGGACGAGGACGACGTGCAGCGCATCCTCTCCTTCGACGAGACCATGATCGGTTCCGACGGCATTCCGCTGGGCGACAAGCCGCATCCGCGCCTGTGGGGCACCTTCCCGCGCGTGCTGGGGCACTACAGCCGCGACGTGGGCCTGTTCCCGCTGGAGACTGCCGTGTGGAAGATGACGGGGCTCACCGCGCGCAACTTCGGCCTGCACGAGCGCGGCACGCTGAAGCCGGGCCACCACGCCGACGTGGTGATCTTCGATGCCGCGACGGTGCGCGACACCGCGAACTACGAATCGCCGATGCGGCCTGCCGAAGGCATCGATGCGGTGATCGTGAATGGCGCCCTCACCTGGCGCAACGGCGCGCACTGCGGGGTGCGCAACGGGCAGGTGATCACGCGGCGCGAAACGGCTGCCTGAGAGGGCTCAATCAGGCGCGTTCATGACCCGGTCGAACTCCTCGTCGGCCGGCACGTTGTCCGCGTCGAGCTCGCTCGCATCGGAAAGATCGATCCCCGTTTCCTCCGAAAGATCGTCGCCGACGTCGGCATCGGGCTCCTCGAAATCGTCTGCGGGCGTGTTGTCCTCATCGTCTTCGGCGGGCGAAGCGGATCGCGCGGTGGCATTCATGATCTGGTCCTCGGCTGATTTCTGACAGGCCCCCTATGGTGCGCCTGTTTCGGCCGTTCCGGTTCATCCGGCGCGCGGCGTCGGTGTCGGAAAGTTTCGCGCCGCCAATCAGCCAGCAAGCCAGCCAGTCCGCCGACCGGCCGGTCAGTCCTTGTGCACGTGGCCATGCTCCCCGTGGCCCGGGTCGTCATGGCCGTGGTCGTGCCCGTGCTCGCCGTGCGCGAGGCGGCTCACCAGCGTGACCAGCACGATGCCCGCGGCCAGCCAGAGGATCTGCGCGGCCGTCTGGCGAGCGGGCAGGCGCTTCTGCAGTTGCGGAATCAGGTCGGCCAGCGCCACGTAGACGAAGCTGCTGCCCGCCAGCACCAGGAAGTAAGGCAGCCAGCCATGCAGCTGGTCGACCAGCCACCAGCCCACGATGCCGCCCAGCGCGGTCATGGTGCCTGCGAGCGACACCTTCACCAGCGCCGCGCGCTGGTTGGCCGAACTCTGGCGCAGCACGACGAGGTCGCCGATGTGGTGCGGAATCTCGTGCGCCAGCACCGCGAGGGCTGCCACCAGGCCCAAGCGCAGGTCAGCGGTGAAGGCGGAGGCGATCAGGATGCCGTCGCCGAAGCAGTGCACGCTGTCGCCGGTGAGCACGGCCCAGCCGCCGGTGCGGGGGCCGTGGTCGTGCGCGTGGGAATGGCCGTGGGAGTGATCGTGGCCATGGTGATGGTCGTGCCCCCCGTGGCCGCCAGCCCCGCTCTTCTCCTCGCCATGGTGATGCTCGTGCCCGTGGTGCCACAGCTCGGCCTTGTCGAGCAGGAAGAAGAACACCAGCCCGAACAGCAGCACGGCGAACAGCAGCGCGGGTTCGATGCGGCTTTCGAAGGCCTCCGGCAGCAGGTGCATGAAGGCGGTGGCGAGCAGCGCGCCGGCCGCCAGGCTCAGCAGGTGCTGCGGGTTCACCCCGCCCGAGCCGCTGCGCACGCCCACCTTCAACAGCAGGGCCGCGACCCACACGCTTCCGATACCGGCAACCAGGGTCGCCGCGATGATGACTATCAAATTCATAGCTGCTTGCGCAAGAAAGACGGCCCCCGAGACTGTTTCAGGGCCGCATACCGTTCATAAAAAGAGAAAGGCCGTCACGTGGACGGCCTTCGGCGGGGATTGGCTGACGGGCGCCGTTCAGGCGACGCCGTTGGCTTTGAACCAGGCCGTGGCGCGTTGCCAGCCGTCTTCCGCCGCGCTCTTTACATAGCTGGGGCGGTAGTCGGCATGGAACGCGTGTCCCGCTTCAGGGTACACGACGAAGCTCGACGCCTTGGCCGCCGGGGTCCCGGTTGCCAGAGCTGCTTTCATCTTATCAACCGTGTCAAGGGGGATCCCCTGGTCTTTTCCGCCGTAGAGGCCGAGCACCGGCGCCTGCAGGCCGGCGGCAATGTCGACGGGGTGCTTGGGCGTCAATTCGCTGGCCTGCCCGACCAGGCGGCCGTACCAGGCGACGCCCGCCTTGACCTTGCCCGTGGCCACATAGAGCCAGACGATGCGCCCGCCCCAGCAGAAGCCGGTGATGCCGGCCTTGCTGGTGTCGCCGCCGTTGGCCTTGGCATAGGCCAGGGCGCCGTCGAGGTCGGCCATGACCTGCGCGTCGGGCACCTTGCTGACGATGTCGGCCTGCAGCTTCGGAATGTCGGTGTAGCCGCGGGGGTCGCCCTGGCGCGCATAGAGCTCGGGCGCGATGGCCAGGTAGCCGAGCTTGGCGAAGCGGCGGCAGGTGTCGGCGATGTATTCGTGTACGCCGAAGATCTCCTGGATCACCAGGATCACGGGCAGGCCGGTCTTGCCCTCGGGCGCGGCGGCATAGGCAGGCACCTCGAAGCCGTTGACGGTGTACTTGACCGGGCCGGCCTTCAGTCCGTCCGCCGGGGTGCTGATGGCGGTCTGCGCCATCACCGGCATCACCGCGGCCGCATAGCCGACGCCGATGGCGGCCTTGAGGGCGGTGCGGCGCGTGGCGCCCTGCTCGGTGCTGTCGCCGGGGCGAAGCGAATCGAAGTCGGAACGGCTGTCGTTGTCGAGAGGCATGAATCGGGCTCCGGTTGGATCGTCGGACAAGGGACGTGGCGCTGTGAAAAAACGCACGCCGCAATGTAGGCGAAATCGGCCGGTGACCCTATGCCCCGAACTTCATTGGGGTTGGTGCGGCCCGTACGCCCGCCGGGCCAGTGCCGCGGCAAGCACCTGCGCGGGGTCGACGAGGTCGAGCCCCGCCACCGCGGCAGAACCCTGCAGGCCCAGCGGCACCTCGGTGCAGCCCATGACGATGGTGACCGGGCCATGGCGCCCGGCCAACCGCAGCGCCACCTCGGAGAAGCATTGCTCGGCGAGCTGCATGTTGCCGGCCTTCACGCCGTCGAAGATGCCGCGCGTAATGATCTGGCGCTCTTCGGGCAGCGGCACGTGGCATTCCAGCCCCTCCTCGGCCAGCGCCTGTTCGTAGAGGCGGATGCGGTAGGTGCCTTCGGTGGCCATCAGCGCCACGCCCGTCGCGCCCTGTGCCGCGAGGTGGCGCGCCGTCTCGCGCGCCATGTGCAGCAGCTCCACCTGCGGAAAGCGCTCCTGCAGGCTGGCATGCCAGGCATGCGCCGTGTTGCAGGCGATGGCCACCGTGCGGCTGCCGAGCGCCGCCAGCCGGCCCAGCGCCTGCAGCATCGGCTCCAGCGGCTGGTGCGCACCCTGGTCGGCCGAAGCCAGTGCCTCGGTGCGGTCGGGCACCGGCACCTGCGCGAGCCAGTGCTCGGGAAAGGACTGGTCGCGCACCGGCTCGCCGCGCGCACGCATCTGCTGCGTGCAGGCCTGCACGAAAAGCCGCACGAAGTCGGCGCCCGCCGCCGGGCCCATGCCTCCGAGAATGCCGACAACCTGCGTCACTGCAACTTCCTTTTCTTTCTCTCTCTCGCCGCGCCGTTGTCAGGTCGCGGGCTTGTCGCTCAGCGCCTTCAGGTTTTCCTTCAGCTGCGGGCTCATCGGCAGGTTGAGCGGCACGTTCTTCGGCGGAATCGGCTGCATGAACCACTTGTTGTAGAGCTTCTCGAATTCGCCGCTCTTCATCATGCCGGCGAAGGTGTCGTCAACCAGTTTCTTGAAGGCGGGGTCGTCCTTGGGCAGCATGCAGGCATAGGGCTCTACCTGGAGCGAGTCGCCCACCACCTCGTAGTCGGTCGGCGCCTTGGAGTTGGCGATCAGGCCGTACAGCAGGATGTCGTCCATGGCGAAGGCCACGGCGCGGTCGCTCTCGACCAGCAGGAAGGCATCGGCGTGGTCCTTGCCGAGCACGATGTCCATGCCGAGGTTCTTCTCGCTGTTGTACTTTCGCATGACCAGCACGTTGGTCGTGCCGGTGGTGCTGGTCACTGTCTTCTTCGCGAGATCGGCGTAGTTCTTGATCTTCGACGACTTCTTCACCAGCAGGCGCGTGCCGGTATAGAAATGGTTGATGGCGAAGGCCACGTCCTTGCCGCGCGCGGTGTTGTTGGTGGTGGAGCCGCACTCCAGGTCGATGGTGCCGTTGGTGATCAGCGGAATGCGGTTCTGCGAGGTCACCGGCATGAGCGCGACCTGCAGGTTGGGCTTGTTCAGCTTCTTCTTCACCGCCTCGACCACCGCGTTGGAGAGCTCGACCGCCATCCCGATCGGCTTGTTGGGGCCGTCCAGATAGCTGAAGGGCACCGACGATTCACGGTAGGCCAGCGTGATCTTGCCGGACTCGGCGATCTTGGCGAGCGTGTCGGCGGCGTGCGCGCCGGTGGCGGTGAAGAGCACCGTGGCGGCCATGGAAGCCATCAGGACGGAGAGTTTCATTCGAGCCTTCATTCGGTTGAACTGAACAGGCGGCCAGTGTAGGAAGGGGAGAAACAAAACCACAAATTCCAATAGAAAGCTGATCCATGCCCAAAGGTTATGGGCGGCGGTTCTTTTGGCATTTCCGGCCGGGGCCGCGCGCGCCTACAGTCACGCTCACCGTTCCCGATCCAGTCAATTCAATCTCCGGAAAGCTGCCCCCATGCATGTGTGTGTGCTCGGCGCCGGCATCGTGGGCCTGGCGACCGCCTGGCAGCTCGAGCGCCAGGGCCATCAGGTCACCGTGATCGACCGCGCCGCCCCCGGCTCGGGCGCGAGCGGCGGTAACGGCGCGCAGCTCAGCTACTCGTACGTGCAGCCGCTGGCCGACCCGTCGATCTGGAAGCAGCTGCCCAAGCTGCTGCTGTCGCCCACCTCGCCGCTCAAGCTGCGGCCTCAGCTCGATCCGCTGCAGTGGCGCTGGGGCATGGAATTTCTCGCGGCCTGCAACGCGCGCACCTCGCGCGACACCACCGCGAGGCTGCTGGAGCTGGCCGCATCGAGCCGCGTCGAGTTCGAAACCATGCGCGCGGAGCTCTCGCCCGACTGCGATTTCTCCGCCACCGGCAAGCTGGTGCTGTACGCCAGCCAGGCATCGCTCGAAGGCGCGCGGGCGCAGCTCGAGCTGCAGCGCACCATGGGCAGCGAACAGCGGCTGGTGACGCCCGAGGAGTGCGTCGCCATCGAGCCCGCGCTCGCCAGCTACCGCAGCCATATGGCCGGCGCCGTCCACACACCGAGCGAATGCGCGGCCGACTGCCTCAAGGTGTGCATCGAGCTGACGAAGGCATTGAGCGAGCGCGGCGTGCGCTTCATGTCCGGCGTCGACGTGCACGGCTTCGCACGCAGTGGAAACCGCGTCGCCGCAGCATCCACCAGCCAGGGCGACCTGGAGGCCGACGCCTTCGTGATGGCGCTGGGCTCGGCCTCGCACAAGCTGGGCCGTGCGCTCGGCGCCTACCTGCCGGTGTATCCGCTCAAGGGCTACAGCATCACGGTAGAGGTCGACCCAGCCCCCGGCGCCGCACCGCGCGTGAACGTGACCGACAGCGCGCGCAAGGTGGTGTTCGCGCGCATCGGCTCTCGCCTGCGCGTGGCGGGCATGGCCGAACTGGTGGGCCACGACGCGAGCATTCCGGCCACGCGCATCGAGACGCTGTCGGCCGCCACGCGCGCCCTCTTCCCGCATGCGAGCCGGCTCGAAGAGTTGCACCCGTGGACCGGCATGCGCCCCGCCACGCCCAAGGGGCTGCCGATCATCGGGCGGCTGCAGGGCGCGCCGTCGAACATGCTGTTCAACACCGGCCACGGCGCGCTGGGCTTCACGCTGGCCTTCGGCTCGGCGCTGCGGATTGCGCAGGCGCTGGACCCCGGGGCTTCGCACCCCTGAGCTTGCGGCCGAGGCGCCGCCAGCCGATGACCACGCCGGTCAGGCTCAGCACCGCGCCACCGAGGCTCAGGACGACCAGCACCACGTCCCACAACGGGCGGCGCTCCAGCAGCGGCAGCCAGTCCCAGCTGTGCAGCATGGCGAATAGCCAGCGGCTGGCACGGCGATGGCTGTCGATGCGGCCGAGGACGGTGCCGGTCAGCGGATCGACGTGCACCCAACTCGCGGGAGCATCGGTGAAAACGACGCGCCAGACGGGCAGCGGCTTGTCGGTGCCGCCGGTCATGGTGTGCGCGTCGCGCGCGTAGTAGTGGTTGTCGTAGGCGCGCAGCACGTCGATGCGCGCGATCGCTTCGGGCAGCAGGCGGGCGACTGCGCGTTTCAGTGCTTCGGCGTCAAGCGTGTACGGCTGGGCGGTGATCGCATCGCGCACCATGGGCCGGCCCGCGGCGGTGCTGGCCAGCACCAGCGTCTGCCCCGCGCGCCGCACCCAGTTCAGTTCGCGCACGCCGCCGCTCGTCGAGGCCAGCACGGCAGTTGGCGAAGCATCCTCCATGCCCACCGTCAGCGCCCCGCCGTTCATCGCATCGACGCGTAGCGCGGCTGCCTTGCCGTCAAACACGCGCCATGGGTTCATCGACATCAGCCCGCTGAAGATCCATGTCAGCGTGACGAGCGCGAACAAAAGCCCGCTGATGTGATGCCAGCGCATCATGAAGCCCTGGTACGGCGAGTGCGATCCGCTCCTGTAGACATGCCTGAAGCGCCAGCGCATCACGCCCACGACCGTTCCCGTCAGCGCGACGGCGATGCCGGCGATGGAAAGCCAGTTGACGATGTCGGCCCAGTACGGGTCGAGCGCGGTTCCACGCAGCGGGTAGAGCCAGTGAATCCACGCGCCGGCGTAGTTCCAGAGGCGCTCCGCGCGCGGCGCATCGCGCACCACTTCGCCGGTCTTTCCCGACACGTAGAGCCGCGTCGCCTGCGCATCGGCCAGCTCGACCACGTGAAGCGGGCGATGGGCATCGAGCCCGCGCGAATGCGTGAAGGCGTCCTCGTCGATGCTGCCGCGATAGTCCACCGCCACACCGGCACCGGCATAGGCCTCGGCGCTCGCGAGCACGCGCTGGCGGTCGACCTCGCGCAGCACGCCGCCGGTCAGCGCATCGACCACGACCGTGCCGCTGCCCGGTGGAGTCCGTCGCGCACCCGGTGCCGCCTCGCGTGCGGGCACGACGAGGTACACCGCTCGCCCGCCGCTGGCCACCGCCAGCCGCAGTGTCTGCAGCGGCCCTTCGATGCCCGCAGCCTCCAGCGCCTGGGCCGGCCCCAGGAGCGGCTGCGACGCATCGAGCGGCGGCAGGTGCTGCAGCCGCTCGGCCTCCGTGAGCTTGGGGTAGCCCACGTACATCATCACCACGCCCGAGACGAACCACATCGCGAAGAAGGCGCAGGCGACGATGCCCAGCCAGCGATGGACAAGGAACAGCCAGCGCTTGAAATGCATGGCGTTTCTCCTCCCGCTAGAAACTCACGCGCAGCGCGACATCGGCCGTGCGCGGCGCACCGAGGTAGGCGAAGGTAGTGCCCACGTTCGCCGCGTAGACGCGGTTCGTCACGTTGCGGATGCGGCCCACCACGGTGACGGAGGGGCTCAGCTTCCAGCTCAGCCCCAGGTCGAGCAGCGTGTAGGCCGGCCAGCTCGTCGTGTTGGCCGCATCTGCATAGACCTTGCCGACATGCCGCAGCCCCGCGCTGGTCTGCAGCTGTGGCGTGATGGCATACGACGCCCAGAGGTTGGCGACCACGGCCGGCGTGTTGGTCGGCGTTCGGCCCGCGAGCGAAACGCCGCCCTGCGTGAAGCGCTCGTAGCGCGCATCGACGTAGGTGAGGTTGCCCTGCAGCGACCACCGTGGCGTGGGCTGCAGCCCCAGCGCCAGCTCCACGCCCTTGGACGACTGCTCCCCGACGAGCACCGTGAGCGCGCTGTTGTTCGGGTCCTGCGACGCGATGTTGCTGCGGCGGATGCTGTAGGCCGCGAGCGTGGCCGTGCCCTTGCCCTGCCAGAAATCGAGCTTGCCGCCGACCTCCGCCTGCCGGCCCGTGGTGAGCTCGCTGTTGTTGCGCACGTCGGCGAAGGAAGCCGTGGACAGCACGCCCGAAGGCGGATCGGCAGCGGTGGCGTACTGCGCGTAGAGGCTGGCGCCGGGCGCGACGTCCCACACGAGGCCGATGCGCCCGGTGGTCGGCTTGTAGCCGCGATGGAAGGTCGCCGGATTGGCGGCGTCCACTGTGCGCCGGTTGACCAGGTCGAGGTCGATGCGCTCGTGGCGCAGCGCCGTCACCAGGTGCAGCGACGGCTGCAGCGCGGTGCGGTTCTCGAGGTAGAGCGCCGTCGTGGTGACCTTGTTGCTGCGGTCGGGGCGAAAGCCCGGAACCATGCCCGGCACCTCGAAGAAGCGCTCGGTGGCGAAGACGTACGGGTTCACCGTGCTCACCACCGCCGGCAGGCTGTTGGGAAAGCGCGTCTGCCGGTTCACGCTGAAGTCCAGCCCGAAGGCCCAGTCGCTGCGCAGGCCGCCGAGCTGCCCCTTGTAGATGCCCTCGACGCGGTTGCCGACCAGGTCCTGGTCGTGCCGCTGCAGCAGCGCGCCGGAGCGGCTCACCGCCGTGTTGGCGGCGTTGTAGCGATAGCTCTCGACGTTGCGGTAGTCGCGCAACGCGTCGTAGGCATAGAAGGTGTTCCTGAACTGCAGCGCATCGGTGGCCTGCAACTCGGTCACCGAGCGCAGCCACTGCACGCGCTGGGCGTAGATGCCGTCGGCGCTGTTGTAGTTCTTGAAGCGGATGTCGCGGTCGATGCGCATCGTGCCGGCCACGGGGTTGAGCACCGGCGTTCCCCAGTAGGGTCGGTCGACGTGCTCGTCCTGGTACTCGTAGGCCAGCGTGTGCTTCACGCCGCCGCCGAAGTCGGACACCAGCGAGGCCGCCATCTGCGTGGCCTTGCCGCGCGTGCCGTCGGTCCAGCCGTCGGCCTCTCGGCGGTTCACGTCGATGCGTGCGTAGTGGCTGCCCGCGCCGCCCTCGCCTGCGATGCGGCGGTTGAGCCCGAAGGAGGCCTCCCTCAGGTTCTGCGTACCCAGCCGCAGTTGCGCCTCGGCGAAGTCGCCTCGCTCGGCGACCTTGGTGATGTAGTTGATCGAGCCGCCCAGCGCCCCGGAGCCGAAGAGGAAACTCGACGGGCCGCCGATGGCTTCGACGCGGTCGTAGATCCAGCTGTCCACCGGACGGGCCGCGATCGAATACTGCACGTTGATGCCGTTGAACAGCTGGGCGATGGAGTTGCTGCCGAAGCCGCGGTAGCTCACGCCGATGTTGCCCGGCGCGTCGTGCGCGGTAATGCCCGGAATCGCGCGCAGTATTTCCTGCGTGTTCTGCGCGCCGCGCGCATCGATGACGGCCCGGTTCACCACCGTCACCGAGGCTGGCGTTTCGCGCGGCGTGAGGCCGAGGCGGCTCGCGGTGTCCGAAGGCGTGTCGAGGTCGAGCCGGCCATTGGGCGCGGGCGTGCTCTCGGTCACTTCGATCTGCGGCAAGGCATGCTGCTGGGCCCATGCCGGCGCGCCGGAAGCGCCGAACAGGGCCAGCAGCCCGACCGCGGAAGTGGATGGAACAAGGGAAGGCAAGGCCCCGCGCAAGACGGCACCGCCCGTGAAAAGGGAACGACGTGGCATGGAATCTCTCTTTGCGGCGGCGTGCCCGAACAGCAACGCCTGCCGCATGACGACCGGAAGCTCACCGCGCCGCCGGTGCTTGCCGGGCGGCGACGAGTGAAGGAGGAAACGGTGTCAGGAGAGCGTCGGCGGCCCGCGCGCGGGGAGCGGCGAGGCCGTGGCCGCCGCGATGCGGGCGGCTGGAATGGACTGCAGCGCGCGGCCCAGCGGCAGCGGCGTCGGCAGCGTGACTTGCGCCGTCACGGGAAGCGGCACGGAGACCAGGCACAGCGGGCAGTCCATGGCGGTGGTGCCCATTTCGACCGGGCCATCGTCGCCTTGCACGATGGCCTTGACCGCACCGGCGCTGGAGCACACCAGCTCGATGGCCTGCGGATGCACGATCGGCGAAGCCGCCGCGATCAGCAGCGACGCCATGAACCACGCGAGCACCAGGCGGTACAGCGAGCGGAAGGTTCGGAAGGCGTGCATGGCGCCGGATTATGGCCCGGCAGGCTTTCGCCCCACGGTTCTCAGACGGTCTGCTCGATCGCCTCGCGCATGCAGCGCGTGATGCCGCGCACCGCCACCGAGTCGGGCCGCGCCGCGAAACGCAGCGCGCGTATCGGCACCGGTATGTGCGGCTCCAGCCTCAGCAGATCGACCTTCTCGCGGTCGGCCGAGCGCGCAGTGCAGCCGTCGACCAGCGCGATGCCGATGCCGTGGTGCGCCATGGCCAGCGCCGCGTGGTAGGTCTGCACCGTGACCACCGCCTGCTGGAAGCCCACGCCCGCCTGCCGGCAGGCCTGGCTCAGGCTGGTGCCCACGGGGTCGCGGCTGTCCAGGCCGATCACCGGCCGGTCGACGAGGTCCTGCAGCGCCACCGCGCCGCTGCGCACCAGCGCGCGCGGCAGCATGCCCTTGGGCGCGATGCACACCATGCGGCTGTCGGCCAGCGTCTCCTGCGTGAGCGAGGGATGCACCGCGGGGCTGAAGGCGAAGCCCACGTCGGCCTCCTGCAGCAGCAGCGCCGACATGATCTGTGGCGAGTGCAGCGACTCCACGGTGATGGAGTAGCCCGGATGCTTCTCGCGGAAGGCCTTGAGCGCGCGCGGCAGGATGTCGTAGCTCAGCGCCAGCACGCTCAGGATGCGCAGCTCGCCCGTGTCGCCCGCCGTGCGCAGGTTGGAGGCGAGCCGCTGCACCTCGTCGAGCTGCGCGAAAAGCCGCTCGATGTGCGGATACAGCGTGAGCGCCTCGGTGGTCGGCGTGAGCCGCCCCTTGGCGCGCTGGAACAGCGGAAAGCCCAGCTGCAGCTCGGCATGCTGCAGCGTGCGGCTGACCGCCGGCTGCGTGATGTTGATGAGCCGCGCCGCCGCGCTCACGCTGCCCGTGAGCATGATCGCGTTGAAGACCTCGATGTGGCGCAGGCGCATCGCGAGCGGCGGCTGGTGTGTCAGTTGCCGGAGGAAGCCTTGCCGCGGGCCAGGTCCATGACCATGCGCGTGCCGAGGTACAGGCGCGGCTCGATCGAATTGACCAGCACGTATTCGGCATCGGCCGAGTGCGCGCCGAAGCCCTGCAGGCCGAAGCGTTCGACCACCGGCGCCTTGGTCTTGAGCGCGGCGAAGGCGGCATCGGTGCCGCCGCCGGCTGCCTTGTCGTCGGCGCCCAGCGGCAGGCCGAGCTCGTCCTTGTAGATCTGCTGCGCATGGCGGGCCATGGCGATCGAGGCGTCGGAAGACTCCAGCGGCGGACGGCGGCGCTCGAACTTCAGCTCGACCTTGGCCTCGGGAATGAGCTGCTTCTTCACACGCTCGTTCACCTGCTGCTCGATGCGGTCGTAGTCGCTGACCTTCAGCACGCGCACGTCGGCCGCGGCGGTGGCGCTGGCCGGGATCACGTTGCGGTTGGTGCCCGACTTCGAGATGGTCCAGTTCATCTTCAGGCCCGTGGCCGGGTCGGACAGGTCGCGCATCTGCAGGATCTGGTGCGACAGTTCGTACAGCGCGTTCACGCCCAGCTCGGGCGCCGAGCCCGCGTGCGAGGCCTTGCCGGTGACGTTCAGCGTGACCGAGGCGATGCCCGCGGTGGCGAGCGAGAGCTTGTCGTCCTTGACGGAGGCGCCCTCGAAGGACAGCACCGCGTCGTGCTCGCTGCCCATTCGGGTGATGAGCGCGCGCGCGCCGGGCGAGCTGATTTCCTCGTCGCCGTTGATGAGCGCGGTGAGCGTGCCGTATTCCTTGAACTTCATCGACTGCAGCATCGACACGATGTGCGTGATGACGGCCACGCCCTGCTTGTCGTCGGCGATGCCCAGGCCGTAGGCCTTGTCGCCGTCGATGCGGAAGGGCTGCTTGTTGAGCATGCCCACGGTGTAGACCGTGTCCATGTGCGCGATCAGCAGGATCTTCTTCTTGCCCGTGCCCTTGAAGGTGGCGCGCACCACGCGGCCGATCTTCTCGGGCGTGTCTTCCATGCGGTAGGCCTCGGCGCTAGGGTCGATCAGCTCGACCTCGCCGCCCAGCGCCTTGAACTTCGCGGCAATCAGGTCGGAGATCTTCTCGAGGCCGTCGAGGTCGCGGCTGCCGGACTCGATGGAGACCAGCTCCTTCAGCGTGTCGAGCAGGGCGGGCTTTTCCTTCGCGGCGAGCGCGGCGATCTTCGCGTCGGGCGCCGCGAAGGCTGTGCCCAGGAACGCGGCGCAGACGGCGGCGAGCAGGAATTTGCGGTGCGGGAATCGGTTCATGTTCTTGCGGTTCTTTCTTCTGTGGCTGACTGGTTGTCTCGTCCTTGTTCGTTCCCTGCTCTCTTCTTCTTGCTGTTCTCTTCTCTCTTTCAGTGCGCCTTGTCCCAGTTGGGCCCGACGCCGATCTCGGCCAGCAGCGGCACCTTCAGCGAGGCAACGCCGGCCATGATGCGCGGGATCTCGGTGCGCACCCATTCGACCTCGGCCTCGGGCACCTCGAACACCAGTTCGTCGTGCACCTGCATGATCATCCGGGTGGCGCGCTTCTCCTCGTCAAGCACGTTCTGTACCTTCACCATGCTGAGCTTGATGAGGTCGGCCGCCGTGCCCTGCATCGGCGCATTGATGGCCGCGCGCTCGGCGCCGCCGCGGCGCGGGCCGTTGGGCGAATTGATCTCGGGCAGGTACAGGCGCCGGCCGAACACGGTCTCGACGTAGCCCTGCTCCTTGGCGAGCGCCTTGGTCTCGTCCATGTAGGCCTTCACGCCCGGGTAGCGCGCGAAGTAGCGCTCGATGTACGAGGCCGCGGCCTTGTTCTCGATGCCGAGGTTCTTTGCCAGGCCGAAGCTGCTCATGCCGTAGATCAGGCCGAAGTTGATGACCTTGGCGTAGCGGCGCTGCTCGCTCGACACCTGGTCGGGCGTGGAGCCGAACACCTCGGCGGCCGTGGCGCGGTGCACGTCGATGCCCTCGGTGAATGCGCGCAGCAGCGACTCGTCGCCGCTGATGTGGGCCATGATGCGCAGCTCGATCTGCGAGTAGTCGGCGCTGGCGATCACGCTGCCCGCCGGCGCCACGAAGGCCTCGCGCACGCGCCGGCCTTCGGGCGTGCGGATCGGGATGTTCTGCAGGTTCGGGTCGTTGCTCGACAGCCGGCCGGTGACGGCCACGGCCTGCGCGTAGTGCGTGTGCACGCGTCCGGTGCGCGGGTTGGCGAGCTGGCCGAGCTTGTCGGTGTAGGTGCCCTTGAGCTTCGACAGGCTGCGGTGCTCGAGGATCTTGGCCGGCAGCGGATAGTCTTCCGCCAGCTTCTCGAGCACCTCTTCGTCGGTGCTGGGCGCGCCGCTCGGCGTCTTCTTGACCACGGGCAGGCCCAGCTTGGTGAAGAAAATCTCGCCGATCTGTTTGGGCGAACCGAGGTTGAAGGGCTGGCCGGCGATTTCGTAGGCCTCCTGCTCCAGCTCCATGATGCGCTTGCCGAGTTCGTGGCTCTGCGCAGCCAGCGTGGGGCTGTCGATCATCACGCCGTTGCGCTCCACGCGGTAGAGCGCCTCGCTCGAATCCATCTCGAGCTGGTAGATGAAGCTCAGCTTCTCGTCGGCCTGCAGGCGCGGCCACAGGGTGTTGTGCACGTCGAGGGTCTGGTCGCTGTCCTCGCACGAGTATTCGGCGGCTTTCGCGATGTCGACCTGGCTGAACGGGATCTGGTGCGCACCCTTGCCGCACAGGTCCTCGTACGAGATGCCGCTGCGGCCCAGGTGGCGTTCTGCCAGGCTGGAGAGGCCGTGCGGCTTGTGCACCTCGAGCACGTAGCTCTGCAGCATGGTGTCGTGCGCGTAGCCCTGCACCTCGATGCCGTGGTTGGCGAACACGTGCCGGTCGTACTTGATGTGCTGGCCGAGCTTCTTTTTCGCGCCGTTCTCGAGCCAGGGCTTGAGCTTCGCCAGCACTTCGTCGATGGGCAACTGCTGGGGCGCATCGGGATAGTTGTGCGTGAGCGGGATGTAGGCGGCCTCGCCGGGCGTGACGCTGAAGCTGACGCCGACGATCTGCGCGACCATCTCGTCGAGCGAGGTGGTCTCTGTGTCGATCGCGGCGAGCTCGGCCGCCTCGAGCTTCGCGAGCCAGGCGTCGAACTGCTCCCAGCTCATGATCGTGTCGTACTTCAGGTTGCTCGCGGGCGAAGCGGCTTCAAGCGCCTGCATGTCGGAGGGCTCGTCGAACAGGCCGCCCTGGTCGGTGCCGGCGCCCGCGGAAGCCGCCTTCTTCTTCAGGCTCTCCTCGATCAGCTCGGGCGGCACGGCCTGCGCCTCGAGCGCCTTGACCAGGCTCTTGAACCCGAACTTCTCGTAGAACGGCTTGAGTTCGGCCGTTTGCGGCGCACCTACCGGCAGGCCTTCGAGCGAGGGCAGGCCGGTGACGTGGCCGTCGAGATCGCAGTCGGTGCGGATGGTCACGAGGCGCCGGCTCAGCGGCAGCTGTTCCATGGCCTGGCGCAGGTTCTCGCCCGCGGCGCCCTTCACTTCGGCCGCGCGTTCCAGCAGCGCGTCGAGCGAACCGTATTCGAGCAGCCACTTGGCGGCCGTCTTGGGGCCGACCTTCGGAACGCCGGGCACGTTGTCGACCGAGTCGCCCACCAGCGTCTGGTAGTCGATCATCAGGCCGGGCGGCACGCCGAACTCGGCCGTGACCCCGGCCACGTCGCGCCGCTTGCCGTTCATCGTGTCGATGATGGTGATGTGCTCGTCGACCAGCTGGCTCAGGTCCTTGTCGCCGCTGGAGACGATGACCTCCACGCCCTGCGAGGCCGCCACCCTGGCGAGCGTGCCGATGACGTCGTCGGCCTCCACGTCGGGCACGCTGAGCACGGGCCAGCCGAGCAGCTTCACCACTTCGTGGATGGGGTCGATCTGGCTGCGCAGGTCGTCGGGCATCGGCGAGCGGTTGGCCTTGTATTCGGGGTACCAGTCGTCGCGGAAGGTCTTGCCGGGCGCGTCGAAGATGCAGGCTGCGTAGTCCGCGCGCACCTCGCGGCGCAGCGCGGTCATCATGTTGATCATTCCGCGGATGGCGCCGGTCGCCGGGCTCTTCGGGTCGCCGGGCACGGCCCGCAGGTCGGGCATGGCGTGGAAGGCGCGGTAGAGGTAGCTCGAGCCATCCACGAGCAGCAGCGTTTTCTTGTCGGTCATCGGGGCATTTTGCCGTGCCCGGAGCAGCGCCCGGAACCACGACGCCACGAGGTGGCAACCGACGCCCCGGAACCGGGCGCGCGCCTACAATGCATGCATGCCTAGCTCCACACTCCTGGTCGCCCGCCGCATCCTGCTGGCGCTGGCCTTCGCAACCCCCTTTGCCGCCGTGCAGGCGCAGCAGCAGGCCACGCCCGCCCCCGCGGCAGCCCCTGCTGAAGCGCTCCCGAATCAGGAGCAGGCCAAGGCCGAGGGTCGACGCAACCAGAAGGTGGAAAACATCCACACCGAGGACAGCGGCGCCTCGGTCGACGAAGTCCGCTACGGCGGCCGCACCCAGAGCATCAACGTCAAGCCCAAGTCGAACATGCCGGGCTACGAGGTGCTGCCGGCCGACGCCGCCACGGGCCGCCAGGGTTCGAGCGAAACGGGCGCCAACGGCCCCCGCGTCTGGAACGTGCTGAAGTTCTGACCGCAATGAGGTCTTCCGTTCTGGTTTTCGCGGCAGCAATGCGGCGCTGAGTACCGCCATGGCAGTTTTTACCGAAGTCGGCTTCGGCGAGGCAGACGCGCTCGTCCAGAGCCTGGGCCTGGGCCCGCTGCGCGAGCTGCGCGGCATCGAGGGCGGCATCGAGAACACCAACTACTTCGCGACCACCGAGTCCGGCGAGTTCGTGCTGACGCTGTTCGAGCGCCTGAGCGCCGAGCAGCTGCCTTACTACCTTTGTCTGATGAAACACCTGGCGGACGCCGGCCTGCCGGTGCCCGCCCCCGTGCCGGCCGCCAGCCCCGATGCCGGTGAGAAGCCCCGCAAGGGCCAGCCGCCCGTACCCGCCGAGGCAGCATGCGACCTGCTGCACGTCGTGGCCGGCAAGCCCGCGGCAGTGGTGCAGAAGCTCTCGGGCCGCAGCGAGCTGGCGCCGACGGCTGCGCATTGCGCCGAACTGGGCGCGATGCTGGCGCGCATGCACCTCGCAGGGCGCGACTACCCCCGCATCCAGCCGAACCTGCGCGGCCTGCCCTGGTGGAACGAAACCGTGCCGGTGGTGCTGCCGTACATCGAGGAGCATCAGGCCGCCCTGCTGCGCGCCGAGCTGGCCTACCAGAACCACATCGCCGAGTCGTCGGCCTATGCGGCATTGCCGCGAGGCCCGGTGCACGCCGACATGTTCCGCGACAACGTGATGTTCGCGACCGACGGCGAAGCCGATGCCGCCCCGCGCCTGACCGGCGTGTTCGACTTCTACTTCGCCGGCACCGACACCTGGCTGTTCGACCTGGCCGTGTGCCTGAACGACTGGGCCATCGACCTGCCGACCGGCCGCCACGACCCTGAGCGCGCCGACGCGCTGCTGTCGGCCTACGAGTCCGTGCGCGCGCTGAACGCGGCCGAGCGCGCCCTGCTGCCCGCGATGCTGCGCGCCGCGGCGCTGCGCTTCTGGATTTCCCGCCTCTGGGACTTCCATCTGCCGCGCGAGGCGAGCATGCTCAAGCCCCATGACCCCACGCACTTCGAGCGCGTGCTGCGCGAGCGCGCCACCCATCCGCACGCCATGGCGCAGGCCCTTGAGCCGTTGCTGGCTGCCTGAACTTCACACATGAAACTCAACCTCGTGCCGGCGCGAACCGGCGTGGAATGGGTCCGCCTCGGGCTCAGGAACTTCTGGCGGCAGCCGCTGGCCTTCGTCTCGCTGTTCCTGATGTTCATGGCGCTGATCTCGACCATCTCCCAGCTGCCGGTGATCGGCAGGTTCCTGCCGTTCGTGCTCCTGCCCTTCTCCACGCTGGGCTTCATGGTCGCGGCCTCGGTGGCCGACGCCTCGGCCAGCGACAAGGCAGCCGCCGACGACGGCTCCGGCGCGGTCGGCCCCAGGAAGCCCACCGGCGCACTGATGTTCCTGTCGGTGGCGCAGGCCATGCGGGCTGAATGGCGCTCGCTGGCAGTGCTGGGCGTGATCTCGGCGGTGTACTGCCTGCTGACGGTGTTCGTGACCGCACTGGTCGACGGCGGCCAGTTCATGCGCAGCTACTTCGCCGGCGAGGCTCCCGCGAAGGAAGTGATGGAAAGCAGCCGCTTCCAGCTGGCCAACCTGCTGCAGATGTGCCTGACGCTGCCGCTGATCGCGGCCATCTGGCATGCGCCCGCGCTGGTTCACTGGCATCGGGTGGAGCCGGTGAAGAGCATCTTCTTCAGCCTAGTCGCGATGTTCAAGAACTTCGGCGCCTACGCGCTGTACTGGCTGGCATGGTGCGGCGTGCTGCTGCTCGGCCTGCTGGCGGCGGCACTGGTCGGCACCATCGTGATCGGCGTGGGCTCGCTGGGCTCGGACACCGGCGCGATGACCGCTGGCAATATCCTGATGCTCGGCACGGTGCTGACGCTCGCCGCGATGACGCAGGCGTCGAACTGGTTCACCTTCCGCGACACCTTCAAGCCGGACTGAGCGCCGCCGGAACGGCGCTCCCCGGCAGCGCCGGAATCAGCTCATCATCAGATCGGCGTGAGCTTGGCCACCGACAGCGCCAGCCACTTCACGCCATGACGCGCGAACTTGACCTGGGCGCGCGCATCGTCCCCGGTGCCTTCCAGCGCGGTCACGGTGCCTTCTCCGAACTTGTTGTGAAACACCTGCATGCCCGAGCGCAGGCCGTGCGAGGGCGCCGTCTTCTGTGGCGGCACGGGCGGGCTGGCGAAGGTGTCCTTGTCGCGGCCACCGCCGCCTCCTGAACCGCCGCCATAGCCCCCACCGTAACCGCCGGCACCACCGCGCGTGCTTCCGTAGCCGCCACCGTAGCCAAAGGCCGAGGGCGCAAAGCCCTGGTTCTTCGGCGTGAGCCATTTCAGGGCGCCTTCGGGCAGTTCGTCGAAGAAGCGGCTCTTGACGTTGTAGCGGGTCTGGCCGTGCAGCATGCGGGTCTGCGAGTGGCTCAGGTACAGGCGCTTGCGGGCGCGCGTGATCGCCACGTACATCAGGCGGCGCTCTTCCTCGAGGCTCTCGAAGTCGCTCATCGAGTTCTCGTGCGGGAACAGGCCCTCTTCCATGCCGGTGATGAACACGCAGTCGAACTCCAGGCCCTTGGCGGCGTGCACCGTCATGAGCTGCACCGCGTCCTGCCCCGCCTGCGCCTGGTTGTCGCCCGATTCGAGCGCGGCATGCGTGAGGAAGGCGGCCAGCGGGCTCAGCGTTTCGCCCGTTTCGGCATCGGGCGCGAGCGGCTCGTCGAGCACCGGGCGGTTCGGGTCGAGCCCTTGGCTCGCGGGGGACTGGCGCAGTTCGTCGACAGGCAGCGCCACAGCGTCGCGGCCGAAGCCTTCCTGCGTGACGAAGCTCTCGGCCGCGTTCACGAGTTCTTCCAGATTCTCGATGCGGTCGGCGCCTTCGCGGTCGGCCCTGTAGTGCTCGACGAGGCCGCTGTGGTCGAGCACCAGTTCGATGATCTCGCGCAGGCTCACGCCCTGGGTCTGCTCGCGCAGCACGTCGATCTTGGCGACGAAGCCCGTGAGGTTGGCGCCGGCCTTGCCGCCGACCACGCTCACCGCGTCGTGCAGCGAACGGTTGGCTGCGCGCGCGGCGTCCTGCAGGGTTTCCAGCGTGCGCGCACCGATGCCGCGCGGCGGGAAGTTGACGACGCGCAGGAAGCTGGTGTCGTCGTCCTTGTTCTCGAGCAGGCGCAAGTAGGCCAGCGCGTGCTTGATTTCGGCGCGCTCGAAGAAGCGCAATCCGCCGTACACACGGTACGGCACGGAGGCATTGAAGAGCGCCGTTTCGATCACCCGGCTCTGCGCATTGCTGCGGTAGAGCACGGCCATTTCCTTGCGCTCGTAGCCGTCTCGCACGAGCTGGCGCATTTCCTCGACCATCCACTGGGCTTCGGCCAGGTCGGTAGGCGACTCGTACACGCGCACGGGCTCGCCCGGCCCCTGGTCGGTGCGCAGGTTCTTGCCCAGGCGCTTCTTGTTGTGGCCGATGAGTTCGTTGGCGGAGTCGAGGATGTTGCTGTAGCTGCGGTAGTTCTGCTCCAGCTTGATCTGGTGGCGCACGTCGAACTCGCGCACGAAGTCGGTCATGTTGCCCACGCGCGCGCCGCGGAAGGCGTAGATGCTCTGGTCGTCGTCGCCCACGGCGATCACGCTGTTGTGCTGGCCGGGCACGAAGCGACCCTCGACGGTATTGCCGGCGAGCATCTTGATCCACGCGTACTGCAGGCGGTTGGTGTCCTGGAACTCGTCGATCAGGATGTGGCGGAAGCGCCGCTGGTAGTGCTCGCGCACCGGCTCGTTGTCGCGCAGCAGTTCGTAGCTGCGCAGCATGAGCTCGCCGAAGTCGACCACGCCTTCGCGCTGGCACTGCTCTTCGTACAGGCGGTAGAGCTCGACCTTCTTGCGGTCGTCGTCGCTGCGCACCTCGATGGCGTCAGGCCGCAGGCCGTCTTCCTTGGCGCCGGCGATGAACCACTGGGTCTGCTTGGCCGGGAAGCGCTCGTCGTCGACGTTGAACTGCTTCATCAGGCGCTTGATGGCCGAGAGCTGGTCCTGCGTGTCGAGGATCTGGAAGGTAGAGGGCAGGTTCGCCAGCTTCCAGTGCGCGCGCAGCAGGCGGTTGCACAGGCCGTGGAAGGTGCCGATCCACATGCCGCGCACGTTGACGGGCAGCATCGCCGTCAGGCGCGTCATCATTTCCTTCGCGGCCTTGTTGGTGAAGGTCACGGCGAGGATGCCGCCCGCGGAGACCTGGCCCGTCTGCAGCAGCCAGGCGATGCGGGTGGTGAGCACGCGCGTCTTGCCGGAGCCGGCGCCTGCCAGGATGAGAGCGTTGCCTTCGGGCAACGTGACCGCGGCGAGTTGCTCCGCGTTCAGGTTCTGGAGCAGCGGCAGCGCCGGGGAATGGCCATCGTCAGCCGCGGGATCGTTAAACAACATCCTCCAATTGTAGAAACCACGGCGTATGCGGGTTATATGAAGAAGCGGAAGACCTGCCTTCGCGAGTCCGCGTAAAATCAATCACCGGGCCCAAGTTTCTTGCGCCCGGTTTTTTGTGGGCGTTTCATTTGCAGAACGCACCGCAGGAGCCGGCCGGACCAAGCGCTCATTCGTTTCCTTCAACGATTCCTTCCTAGGAGCCTGGTCATGCAAATTTTCGATTACGACAACATCCTTCTGCTCCCGCGCAAGTGCCGCGTGGAGAGCCGCTCCGAGTGCGACACCAGCGTCACGCTGGGTGAACGCAGCTTCCGCCTGCCGGTGGTGCCCGCCAACATGAAGACGGTGATCGACGAGTCGATCTGCCTGTGGCTGGCGCAGAACGGCTACTTCTACGTGATGCACCGCTTCGACCTCGACAACGTCAAGTTCGTCAAGGAGATGCAGGCCAAGGGAGTGTTCGCCTCCATCTCGCTCGGCGTGAAGAAGGCCGACTACGACACCGTCGACCAGCTGGTGGCCCAGGGCCTCGTGCCCGAGTACGTCACGATCGACATCGCGCACGGCCATGCCGACAGCGTGAAGAACATGATCGGCTACCTCAAGCAGAAGCTGCCGAAGACCTTCGTGATCGCCGGCAACGTGGGCACGCCCGAAGCGGTGATCGACCTCGAGAACTGGGGCGCGGACGCGACCAAGGTCGGCATCGGCCCGGGCAAGGTCTGCATCACCAAGCTCAAGACCGGCTTCGGCACGGGCGGCTGGCAGCTGTCGGCGCTCAAGTGGTGCGCCCGCGTGGCGACCAAGCCGATCATTGCCGACGGCGGCATCCGCGACCATGGCGACATCGCCAAGAGCGTGCGCTTCGGCGCTTCGATGGTGATGATCGGATCGCTGTTCGCGGGCCACGAGGAGTCGCCCGGCAAGACCGTCGAGGTCGACGGCGTGCTCTTCAAGGAGTACTACGGTTCGGCCAGCGACTTCAACAAGGGCGAATACAAGCACGTCGAGGGCAAGCGCATCCTCGAGCCCATCAAGGGCAAGCTGGCCGACACGCTGGTCGAGATGGAGCAGGACGTGCAGAGCTCCATCAGCTACGCGGGCGGCCGCACGCTGATGGACATCCGCAAGGTCAACTACGTCACGCTGGGCGGCGACAACGCAGGCGAACACCTGCTGATGTAAGACCCCTCAGGCTTCCAGGAGCTGCACCGCGTGCCGGTGCAGCGTGTGCGCCGGATCGGCGAGTGCATCGACCACGTCGAAGTGGTTGAGCCCTGGAAGCACTTCGCACACCGGCACGGTGTTGCGACCCCACGCCTCGCGGATCATCGCGTTGTGGCGGATGAACTCTTCGCTTTCGCTGCCGCCGGCCACCGTGTACAGCTGGCCACGCTTCGGCGCGGGCCACGAGGCGGGGCTTGCGCACAGGACGTCGGCGTCGGTCAACTTCAGCGTGTTTTCGAGGAATGGCGTGCGCTGCAGCGGGCGCAGATCGTAGAGACCCGAGATCGACAGCGCGTTGCGCACCAGGTGCGCAGGCAGATCGGGCGCTACCGACTTCCAATCGCAGGCCAGCAGGGCCGCCGCCATGTGGCCGCCGGCCGAGTGGCCCGCGACGGTGATTCGTGTCGGATCGCCGCCGTGGGCAGCGATGTGGCGCCATGTCCACTCGAGCGCGCGCACCATCTGCAGCATGATGCCGGGCACGGTGACAGGCTGCTCCGGCGTACCGGGACAAAGCGCATAGTTGGGCTGGACCACGCAGATGCCGCGATCGTTGAAGGCGGGGGCGATGAAGGAGTGATCTTTCTTATCCATCGCACGCCAGTAACCGCCGTGGATGAAGACCAGCACCGGCGCATCGGGAACCGGCGCGGGAAAGATGTCGAGCGTTTCGTTCACGCCCTGGCCGTAGGGCAGGTCGATGCGGGCCGGCAGGGCCTCCCGCGCCGCAGCCGATTCACGCGCCCAGCGCTCGAAATACGCGGGGTGATCCTTGACCCTCGCAAGGTTGTTGTACATGCCTTCCAGCCAGGCAGGATCGAACGAGGTCATGCGCTCTTGCTCCGTGTTTCGCGAGGGGCGCATCTTGGCACGGCGACATGCGCCAAAACGGCAGTTCCGGCTAAAATTCGACCTGCGTTGGGGGGGTAGCTCAGCTGGGAGAGCGCCGCGTTCGCAATGCGGAGGTCGGGAGTTCGATCCTCCTCCTCTCCACCAACCGACACAGAAAAGGCCTTGGCATCCGCCAAGGCCTTTTCTTTTTTGCGCTCGGTCAGGTATCGAGCGTCAGATGCTGCCCGTGCAACGCAACCGCGCCCGGCGATGCGAGGAAGGCAACGGTCTGAGCGGCGACTGACGTGGACACCCACTCGGCCGGGTTCGCATCGGGCATGGCCTGCCGGTTGGCGGGCGTGTCGAGCACGCTCGGAGCCACGCTGTTGATATTGACGCCGTGCGGTGCCGCCTCGGCCGCCATGGCCTCCACCAGTCGCTGCAGCGCACTCTTCGACGCGATGTACGCCGCCATGGCCGGCACGCCGCGCGCAGCGACCTTCGCCGTGACGGCGATGACGCTGCCGGAACGCCGCTCGATCATCGAGGGCAGCACGGCCTGCGTCACCGCGACGAACGACCATGCGTTGAGATTCATCATCCGGTCCCAGCTCGCACGCGTGAGCGCATGCGTCGCCTCGCCCATCTCGAAGCCGCCCGCGATGTGCACCAGCGTGTCGATGCGACCGAAGGACTTGAGCGTCTGCTCCGCAAGAGCAGCCATCTCGGCCGTGGAAGTCACGTCGCCCGAAAGCAGGAGATGCTGCGAGTTGTCGAGCCCCGGGAACACTTCGGCCAGGCGACCCGCGTGGTGGTCGACCAACGCGAGGCGTGCGCCCTGGTCGATGAAGTGCTGGGCCACCGCACGGCCCAGCGCGCCTGCGGCGCCGGTGATCAGGACATGGGGCGTGGTGCTGGCGTCGCTCATCGAAGTTCTCCTGTTTAAGGGGCCCTGCCCCATCGGTGATGACGAATCCTAACGCTGCAAGTCACAAATTTTTTGGAAAGGTGCGAATTCTGGGATATACTCGTGGTCTTGCCAGAAAACACTAAACGTTTTCAAAGCAAGGGCTCTTAGCTCAGTTGGTAGAGCAGCGGACTCTTAATCCGTAGGTCGAGTGTTCGAGTCACTCAGGGCCCACCACCAACACTAGGAACGGCGCGGTTCTCGCGCTACTTCCATGAGAGCACTGTTCCGCAATCGCAGAACGTGTTCCGCAAATAGAAAAGCCTCCCGTCGAAAGACTGGGAGGTTTTTTCTTTTCCGCATCACTCATCGATCCCGGCGCACACCTGGAGACGCGAAGCCAAAGTGACGCCAGCAACGCGACAGACATTCCTCACAGTCGTCGGTTTCGCGGTTTCTTCGTGAGCAGGGAACGCAGTCACAAGGACATAGACTTGCCAGCTCAAATCTCAGGAGGAAGGGAATTCATGCGAAGAAATCTTTGGTGGTTGATCGGCGCCGTGTTGCTCGCCGGGTGTGCGCCGAAGGGATTACCCAGGCCTGCGTCTTGGACTGCCGGTACGAACAACGGAGAACTGGTCATCTATCGCCCCGCGGCCTTTTTCTCTGACGCGCGGAACGCCTATTTTTATGCCGATGGCGTCCACATCGCCTCCGTGGGAGCAAACACGTACTCTGTTGTGAGTCTTCCTCCCGACGCCTACAAGGTGACGCAAAAGTGGGATTGGGACAAGTTAATGAAGGACCTTGTAATCGATGTTCGCGTGCATCCGAAGCAGCGAAGCTACGCACGACTCAAGCTAACCCAAGGGGCGCTCCTAGTAGGCACCATAACGGAGAGCTGGGCTCTGGAAGAGGTTCCGGCCGATGTTGGCGCAGCCGAGATCCTGAAGCTTCAGGCAAACGCACCAGCCACTTCGGCAAGCCGCTAGCGCAAACCAGTCCATGAGCCAAGCCGAAATTTTCCCAGCCGAAACCACCACCCTCTACACGCCAGCCTGGTACAGCAGCACTGCGCGCGAGGAACACCCTCTCCCGCTGGGCCCAGACGACTACAAGGTCACACCGGGCCAGCGCGAGGGGCGCTGGACAGTCACCTCCCTGAAAGACAGCGCCACGGTCTACAGCGGCATCGGACCGGTCGAGATCCGGCACGCGCCCGCCTGATACAATCGCGCCACGCTCAGAACTCCTGGGCAGTGCCTGGCCAGGCAAGCTGAATCTCACGCCAGCGCGTCGAAGTCACTACGACGAGAAAAACAACAATGACTTCATGCAAAAGAATTTGCCGTAGCGTGGACCGCGTAAGAGTTCACGACCACATTCCCAAAGCCGCCCTCGAGGCGGCTTTTTCATGGGCGCCCTGCTGCACTCGCTTCACTCTTGTTGCCTTGCGACGTGACTGTTCACCACGACAGATTTGGCGCCCCGCACAACAAACTATCCACCTCCGCGGAGCTCCTGCGGAGGAACTCCCTGCAGACCACACCGGTCTGTGATTCGGCCCACTTCGGTGGGCCTTCTTTTTGGTGGCCGCCGACGGCGCCGAAATGGCGCTGCAGTGACGTCAGATTATTTGCGCCCGCTGCCTCGATACTGGTCGGTGAGCACGGTTGCAAAGGTATCAGCGACTATGTAGATCTTCCAATCTGGATTGTCCCCACAGATCTTGTCGATCACCTTCCCGATGGTCTCGGGGGACGGTACATCCAGGACCGAGCTGCCTTTTGCCCCGGTGGCGTTCTTGCTCGAAAGAAAGCCTTGAACCCACGCGAGCATCAATCCTTCGATGACAGCCTCTCTATCCTGCTGCGGCGTCTTCCTTGCGTTGAGCCAAACGTCGCAAGTGGCTACGCCTATGCCGGCCATGGCTTGCTCCGCCTGAGCTAGACCAGTTACCGCAAACACCAGGATCGAGACAATGTATCGGATGGATTTCATGAACTCATTGTCCATGAGCCGGCAGGTCTCAAAGGCCGCTCGCAAATACCGAGCAGGCGCCCTGCTCGCCCTCTGCTCGCCGCGGCGGACGTATGCACCTGCCTGGTATGCCCGCGAGCAGCCCCTTAGGAACGCGACCAATACGAACTCGCCGAGAAGGAGGCCGCAGCCAAGGGTGCTGAGCGCCGGGGCGATAAGAGAGCAATGGCGCCATGGAAGTGACGCAAGCAGCTGCGCGGGCTATTCAAGTCTGGCGACGAGCAAGGATAAAATCGATCTACCGTGTCCCAGACAGGTAGTGTTCACTCGGCGGTGACGCGCGAAAGCAAGAGTGGGTATCCAATCCCACCCCGCTGAGAAGACCCAACAAAGCCCCACGCTTCATCGCGGTGGGGCTTTGTTGTTTTCACAGTTGCTCGGTTGCGCCGGCCCAGCGCTCACAGATCGCGCCAGCGACACCGCGTTCATCTGCGATTGCTCCGCCCGTTCTCCCGCTCGCGTGTCACCTGATCTTCTGCCAGTTGCACCACCAACGGCCGCTGCGGAACATGGCAGCAACCTCAACAGTGGAGCACCGGCATGTCTTACCTCGAACTGGGCGGTTCGTTCGAACTCGGAGGCTACTTTGTCGCCGTCACGATCGGTCAGCGTGGTGACGCATGGTGTTGCTGGGTGGAGTTCGAGCAGGATATGGAATACGGAGAGCGGTCCGTTCATGTCCCCGTCTTCAGGCACAAGGTGCCAGGCACCTACAGCACAAAGCTAGCGCCACTCGAAGCGGGCTCCGCGTACGCATATCGGACACTTGCCGAAGGGACAGTGGCAATCCATTGAAGAAGTACTAGCGACAATCTACTGAGGTACGGCAATGCCCCATACGTCATTCCATGTTGTCGTCGGATTCGGCTCAGCAAAAACGTATGCAGCAGGAATTATTGACTCCGCATTGAGCGTGCTTGCATTATTGATAATGTACGCATCATTTTTTGCTCCCCCGATGTAAAGCCGGTCATTCTTTGCGTCGAACGTCAAAGAAGAATAGGAAGCAAGGGAATCAGGAAGATTTATTGCAACCGGAATAACAGCCCCTGTAGCAACACTTGCTCCATCAACAATCAAAAGCTGTTTACGAGCGCTATCGATGAAATAAAGTCGATCTCTTACTGTGTCCAGTGCAACGCCGGTAAGATATTTCGGGCTATCGAAGAATTTTCGAACTGGCAAGGTGTTCCATGCCTTGGTGGTGTTGAGAGGATAGTCGCCGAACCCGTCAAACCGATCAGACAGTGGAACTGGGGCAATCTCATTGAGATCAAAAACAGCGCCAAATTCCTTATAGATCACGGAGCGCTTGACATCCAATGCGAATGTGCCGGTGAATGAGTACGATCCCACATGCCATACCGTCAAGAGACTTGAATGCAAAGTAGATTTCAATTGATCGTCCAACGTACGACTTTTTTCGACAGTGCTTATTCCTTTTATTTTTACAATAGAGGAATACCAACCACTTGAATCGGTTGCACCGACCATCCAAAGAGTGTCGCCTTCGACGTCCAAATAAAGAGAGCTATATGTATCCATTGGAGTTGGCACCGCGAAGGCCTTCATCAGGACATCGCCTTTTGCCTCACTCGCATTCTTAATTATTCCGAACTTTCCATTACTTATGGGGACATACAATCTATCTCGCCTTGCGTCATACGCAAGATTACCCGCAAAAACGTTATATTTATAGCCACCCGAACCGATCACATAAGGAAAAATCAAATTGATCGCGACGTCTTGCCCAGGCGCAGGGTTTGGATTTGGAATTGACGCAATCTTGGCTGTTGCGGCGAGAGATGCAAACAATCGCCGTCTACTCGGCGAGAGGTCCCCGGCCTCGGTGAGGCGTTGCTTGATGAACTCAACGCCCCCAGGTCCCTGGGCTAACACTGAGGCGAGACCACCACCCTGATCGGCCTGCTGAGCGGCCAGCCCTTGGACAAAGGTCGCTTGGTCTACTTCCGACTTCGAGTTGCTGGACTGAGCCGTGGCAGAAGGGTCGGCGGAAGACGGAGATAGCTGAGCAACTGAAAGGCCAGCAGCAGTTCCTCCACCACCCCCCCCCCCTCCGCAAGACACAAGCGCCATAGCCATCATCGCGACAGCGATCCCCGCCAGCATTCTTTTCATTTTTAGTCCTGTGCCAGCTCTCCCGGCCGGCAAGCCTGCGGATCATAAGATAGCTCTTAGGGTGTACGGCCACTTGCGGGAGCGTCGCCCAGCGCCAGTTGTGGCGCAATGGCACGCACAAGAAACTCGGCACCGTTCGGATTGAGGTGCGACGTGTCGAGAAAGAAGGAATACCCGCTGTCTGGCGCGCGCATCAAGCACCCCTCCGCGTTGCAAAGTTCATTCACGAGCGAAACGTACTCAGCCCCTGCCTTCATGGTTATATCTCGCGTGATTTCCTCGGTGCGATACGTCCGGCGGAACTCCTGATCGTGGCGGTCGCCCCACCCTTCGTAGTGCCCATGCTTCAAGTAGTCCAAGCGAGGGGACGGCACTCGATGCAATGGGTCGAGTCGCCAATGACGAAGAACGATGCGGCTCGGTGGGTAGTTCCAGATCAGCCCCGGTCCTAGCACCACCACACGGGACACTCCAGAGTCCTTCAGCGCAGTGATGGTGCCGTGTAGGTGGTCCGCCTCGTATATCTGCCAACTAGCCGCAAGAACAACGACCGCGGGCTTCAGCTGTCGAATCGCGGCGATCGCCTTTTTGTTCGTAGTCGGGCACGCGGGCCGATATTTCGCCCGACGCCCCAGCAGCGGCGGACACCCTGATGCTGTGAACTGCGCCAGCCGGAAGTTTCCCGTTTTTTGCGCCAATGCACGAAACCCTGGAAACATGGCAGCGGCGGTCGAATCCCCCCAAATTGCAACCAACGGCCGATGACCTTTGTCGATGCACTCAGGCGCGAAGTCGGTGGGGCCTTCGCCAAACTCCAGGAAACACGTCTTCCATCGCATCGCTTTGTGGAATCCTGGCAAGTCGTAGCGCGTCGCATGTTGAATGACATCCGGATAGCGACTTGGTACGCCACCTGCCTTGTAGATCGCAGCAGCTGAACAGGCGATCAGCAGCATCACTGCCCCTAACCCATAGACCCTCACGCGAGCGCCTGACCCGAAGCGCAAAGGCTTCTCGACGAACTGATAAGTGAGCCATGCAAGCACCACGCTGGCCACAAGAAGTGCGCCGCGCGCCTCAGGTTTTGTCACCAGTTCTGGCATCACCTCTCGGCCGAACGTGAGCAGCGGCCAGTGCCAGAGGTACAGAGGAAAGCTGATCAGCCCAACACCAACCATCAAGCGGCTCGAAAGAAGATAGCGATTGAGCGTTGCAGTTGGTCCAGCCCATATTGCAAGGCATGTCCCACACACGGGCAGAAGTGCCCACCAGCCCGGGAAAGTGCGCGACGGATCCAGAAAAACAGTCGTTGCGATGATGAGAACGATGCCGACAACGGATGCTCCGTTGCGTGCCGCCCTCGTTGCAGCATCGCTACGGCTCAAGGGCATGAAAGCCATCGCCGCCCCCATCAGCAACTCCCACGCGCGCGAGGCCGGCGAGTAGAAGGTCGCTGTCGGATGCTCACCAATGCCGAAGATGTTCACGGCAAACGAGGCGAGTGCTGTGAGGCCGATAAGAAGCATTGGCCGCACTCGCTTCTGCATCCCCAGCCACATCAGCAGCGGCCATACGATATAGAACTGCTCTTCGATGCCCAACGACCACAGGTGCAGCAACGGCTTCGTTTCGGAAGCCGCATCGAAGTAGCCGGCCTCTTGCCATAGGAATAGGTTCGACGAGAAGGTCGCGCCGCCCACAACGTGCTTTGCCAGTTGCACCAGATCCTCAGCCACCAGCATCTGCCAGCCGATTGCGAGGCAGGTTAGGAGCACCACCGCCAGCGCGGGGAAGATGCGGCGAGTCCGACGGCTGTAGAAGTCGCCGATGCTGAACGTGCCCTGCTCCTGGGTTGTTGCAATGACCTTGGTAATCAGGAATCCCGAGATCACGAAGAAGACGTCTACTCCGACGAAGCCCCCCGACATGGATTGCGGGTACGCATGAAAGAGCAGCACGGAGACGACGGCGATGGCGCGCAGACCATCGATATCACGGCGGTACTTGATATGGCTTTCACTCGCTGCCTCAGCGGCGGCCATGGTTATCGTGGTCGGGTGCATGTTCCCTACGTTCTTGTTTTGGCCCCTTCGAGGCGCATCGCTCCACCGTCATCTTTGTGTCACAAAGTTGCCTCGTGCACCAATAAGGGGAACACCCCATCCAACTCAAACCAATCAGCAGTCAGATTTAGTCAAAAGAACTAATTTTTGGAATTGGAGCTCTCATCGATTAGTCGCATCGGCATAGCGTTCGCAGGTGATGCCAGCGGTGTGGGCAGCATCAGCGAACTGCCCAAGTTCTCGAAGAGCCGCTCCACTCCTGCCAAGCAGGTCGGTAAGCAGATCGAGGGCGGCTTCGGCTGGCGGGCCTCCACCGGCAGTGGTGGGCGCTGCGCCGGCAGCACGGACGGAGGAACGGAAGGCGTCGAGTTGTGCGCGCACCCGGCGCTCAGCAGCACCAGCGCGGTCAGCATCGTCCCGAGCACGGGCAATCTGTTGTTGGCCATCTTGAATCACTCCATCGACGCGAGAGCGCCAGGTCTGTTCGGTGTTGCGGGCCGCGCGCTCGGCCAGACGGGCGACTTCGGCGGCGGTGGCGCGGAGGTTCGCTAGTTCCTTGCGAGCAGCGGAAGCTTCAGCGCGTGCGGCGGACGCGCGCGTGCGTTCAATGCCGGCCGTCGTCAGCGCTGCCGCGAGCCCAAAGCCAAGGGCCCAGAGCAGCGGGGTTCTCAGATCTGGGAAAAGCATGCGAGCCTCCAAGGGCAATGCGGCGCGGTGTGTCCTTCGCCGCCGCACAGGGCGCAATGGAGCTTCATGACGCCTCCACGAGCGTTAGGCACCAGTTGGCCTCGTACTGACGCCGGTTCTGGAGCCCACGCACGAGCACGCCGCCGGCACCGCTCGACAAGATCGAGCCGAAGCACATCAATCAGTACCTGCACTGGCGCGTGAAAGAGGCGGTGAAGATCGCCGAAGCCCAGAACGTCGAGCGCGTGAAGAACGGCCGCAAGATCGTGCCGATCCCCGCGAAGTGGGGCCAAGTGCGCGCCAATCGTGAGAAGGCGCTGATCTCGCACATGTGGAACTACGCCCGGGCCAACGGCTTCACGAAGCTGTCGAATCCGTGCGCAGGCATCGAAGGATTCCGCGAGACGGCCCGGGACGCCTACGTCGATGACGACATGCTGAACCGGGTGTTGGAGCACTCCTGCGAGCCCCTGCGCTTCGCCCTGCGCCTTGCGCACATCACCGGCCAGCGCCCCGCCGACGTGCTCGGCATGAGCGAGGACCACATCCGCAGCGAGTACCTGCGGGTGCGCCAGGGCAAGACCCAGGCGAAGCTGCGGATCGTGGTGGAGAACGCGCTGGAAGAACTGATCGAGGAGATCCGCATGTTCAAGGCGGCCAGGCCTAAGCAATCGGCCCCGATACTGGTGAACGAGCGCGGCGCTCCGATGACTGCCGCGATGCTGCGCAGGCGCTTCGACAAGGCCAGGAAAAGCGCGGGCATCGACATCACCACGTTCCAGTTTCGCGACCTGCGTGCGAAGGCGGCCACGGATACTGACGAGTCGGCCGGCATCAAGGATGCACAGACTCTGCTGGGCCACTCGACCGAAGCCATGACCTCGAAGTACATCCGCCGCAAGATCGGCAAGAAGGTGTGGATCGCAGCCCCGAAGAAGGAGCCCAAATAGCCGCGGGATTTGTTCCGCAATTTCCAAGACACCCGCATGGATGCTGGGTTTCAAGACCCCTGATTTTTGCGGTTGCGGAACAAAATCCGAAGGTAAGTTGTTGATTTTTCTCAGGTTGCCCTTGGACTCTTAATCCGTAGGTCGAGTGTTCGAGTCACTCAGGGCCCACCACCAACACAAAAATAGCGCGGTCTCCGCGCTATTTTTTCGTCAAAGCCTCCTCAAGGTCTTCCTGAGGAGGCTTTTTCTTTGCTCGGCTCGCGGGCTTGGTCACGAGCCCGATTCGGGTGCACCGCCCTGTCGCGCGATCCACTCGTCGACGCAACGCTCCAGCAGATCCCGCCGCTCTGCCACTTCGGCCGCCACGTACTGCCGTGCATGGGCATGCGCCAGTTCGCTCGACATGAACCACTGCTCGCGCGCGGGGTTTCCCTGCGCCGGCGGTGCTCCCCAGGCTGCAGTGCCGAGAAAAGCTTCGGTGACTGGTAGCCGCCCGTCTGTCTTGCCGATGTCCGACAACGCATCGGGCGTGCCACCGAGGACGATGCGCACCTGCACGACCTCATCGTTCGCCTCGATCACCGCACCGAGGCCGCCTTCCTGGTGCACATGCCAGAGTTGCGCTGCAGAAGCATTGCGAACCCAGCTCTCCAGTGCTCGCGTCAAACTTTCGAGGATGATTTTCTTGTTCATAAGGGAATATTTCACGGTTTACTCCATCACCTACAAGCCGCTTGCCCCTAAAGCTGCAAACGGCACCCATCCGGCATGGCATCTTGCATGTGCTGTCACGCAGCGCAACAAGAAAGACACAGGGATATCAACTTCGAAGCCAAGCGGCTCGTTCGGCCCGCTCATGCGGGTATTTTTTTGCCCGGTCGCCGCCGAGTTCGATGGCGATGCACGACGGCCACAGAATGCGCCCCATTCCGGGCCGGCTTTCGGGCGTGAGCTATATTTCCTCCCATGGAAAAGGCGTCCGACATAGGCAAACCCACCGTCCCCATCGACCTGATCGGGCCGGACCACTGGCCCCGTTCGAAGCGCGGCTCGGGCCGCGCAACCAAGGTGATCCTGGCGATCGTGGGCGGCCTGGCGGCAGCGGGCGTGATTGCCTACCGCTTCTTCGGCGTCGGGCGCTGACCAGCAATCTCCCGTACGAACAAAAGCCCGCCGTCCGAAAGACAGCGGGCTTTTTTCATGGGCGCCGGACAAGATCACCGCTCAGTCCCTACTGAAGCCGCGAGCCCTTGGGCAGCCGTTTCGCCAGCCACTCGTGCACGTCCGCGCGAATGTTGCGGCCTTCCAGCAGGAAGTTCTCGTAGCGGCTCGGCACGTATGGCAGGTAGACCAGCGGCATGCCCGCTTCCTCCGGGGTACGCGCAGCCTTGCGGTTGTTGCAGACGGCGCATGCGCTCACGAGGTTGGTCCAGGTCCAGGGGCCTCCGCGCGACTCGGGCAGCACGTGCTCGCATTGCAGGTCGCGTTCGTGGAAGACGCCCGCGCAGTACGCGCAGGTGTATCGGTCGCGGCGCAGCAGCTTGCTCTTGGTGACGCTCGGAATCACCTCGAAGAGGTTGATCTTCGATGCACCGCGCAGCGCGATGATCGGCGCCACCTCGATACGCGATTGAACACCGCGCGCGACGTTGAAGCCGCCGCGCAGCGTGGCCAGCGGCAGTCCGCCGTCTTCCCAGGCGACCGATCCGGTCGCGTAGTGCAACACCGCCTGCTCCAGCGAGATCCAGGCTTGCGGCGTGCCCTGAATGTCGAGTTGCAGGACGTGAGGGTGCATGAATCGCCTCCTTTCGCGGCGATGGTTGCAAGGTTGATGAATGAAGAAACGAAGCCGTGGGGTACACGAACGGAATCGAACCGTCGTCAGCGGGACCACAACCCGCGGCTCTGCCATTGAGCTACGCGCACCATGAAGAAATGACGGGCAGTCGGGTCACCACTCGCCGACGGCGCGAACGCGCTGGTCGAGATCGAGCCCGTCGGGTGCTGCTTCGCGCCCCGCCTCACACTCGCTCGCGCGATGTGCATTGGCGACGAAGCCGAAGCGCCGGGCCAGTGCCAGCATCGTGGTGCGCTCGCGCGGCTGTGCCGGACGCACGGCGATCATCCGGATCGGGGTGTTGCGCTTGCGCATGGTGACTACTCCTTGGTGACGTGACAGCGGAACAAAGAAAAAAACTGGCCCCACGTGCACGACTCGAACGTGCAACCCCTTGCTTCGTAGGCAAGTGCTCTGATCCATTGAGCTAACGCGGGTGTAAACAAAAAAGTGTCCGGTTACGAGTTCCGGCGCCGCCCAATCTTTGCGGCCGGTTTCCGCGGGAGAACCATCTGCATGGCCCGGTCCCGCTCGGGTTCGGTGTTGTTGTTCGAGAAACGGCTGCCCGTTTTCCATTTCGGTTGTGTCCTCACGCGACGGACAGCGCGCTGGGCGCTGTCCCGTACGACGTCGCTGCACAGGAGTGATCAATTCCTGCACATCCCGCCAGACCGTCTACGCGGTGGGCTCTGGCGGTGTGGTGAAGGCACACCCGGAATGGCAAACAAGAAAATCGCACGACAAAACAAAAAAGCCCGGAACCTTGCGGTCTCCGGGCCTCTGAACAAGAGAGCTTGGAAGGTCTGCGCCTATGCGCAACCTCCACCCGGTGGCACCTGATCCTCGGTTTTTCCAAAACGCAGGCTCGCTGCAGCTTTCGTGGAATACACGTGGCTCTGGTGCTGATTCGGTCGGACCGACGACATGCCGTCGAAACCACCGCACGCCCAGACGCGCACGAGCGATCGGCCCGATGTGGGACGAATGCTGGTGAGGATCAGTGCGGTGTTCACGATGGTTCCTGAGTCAAAAATTGCCGCTGTCGGCCGTTAGGGGTTGGAAAAAGGATACGGCTTGGGGCCGCGATTGGGGGCAACTGTAAATAGTGTTTACGACTGCGTCAACAACCGGGACAATCTTTTTTTGTCTTGTTGTTGTTTTTGAACAGTGCCCAATATCACCGTCGCGCGCCGCCGCAATGCGCTTGCGCTGCACCGCCGCTTTCTCGAAGAGGCCGTTGCCGCAGGCTTGCCAGCCAAGGGGCTGGACCAGGCGTTCGCGAAGAAGATCGAGATTTCCCCCAGCATGTGGAGCCAGATCAAGAGCTCCCGCCCCATCGGCGACAACCTGGCAAGGCAGATCGAAAGGCACTGCAATGTGGAGGCCGGCTGGCTCGACAAGGAAGACCGCCCCAGCGAGGTACCGGATGCGGCGGAAGAACGCTTCATTGCCGCAGCGCGCGAAGCGTGGCGCGGCGCCAACGCCAAGGGAAAGAAGGAACTCTCCGGCTGGCTGAAGAAACGCGCCCAGGACGCAGCCGGCAACGAGCCCGCGCCCTGACTGCCCGTCAGCCCAGTTCGGGTGCGCTGCGCACGATGGCTGCGCGCATGTCGTCCGGAATCGCGACGGCCCGGTGAGTCTCGAGCGACGTCGTCACCAGCACCTGCTGCATCTGCATGCGCACTTCGCCGCCGACCGGCTCGAAGCAGCGCACCCGCAAGGTCATCGAACGCGAACCCAGGCGCTCCACGGTCAACCCCAGCGCCACCTGATCGCCCATGCGGCTCACCGCGCGGAAATCGGCTTCGAGCTTCACTGTCGGCAGGCCGATCCGGCGCTGCGCCACAAGCCCGTGATAGCTGAGCCCAAGGCCTTCGTTCACCCAGTCCTCGACGAGACCATTGAGCATCACGAAGTACTGCGGATAGAAGACGATGCCCGCCGGATCGCAATCCGAAAAGCGGATCAGCCGCGGCCTGCAGAACTCGCTGCTCTCGCCCATGTTCAACTCTCCTCGCCCGCAGGCTCGCCGCGCATCACGTGCACGCGCAGCAGGCCGAGCTGCGTATGCAACTGCTTGACCGTCTTCATGTCGAGCCCCGAGAACATCTCGAGGATCCATTGCTCGTGTTCGCTCGCCATGGTCTCGAAGGTGCGGCGTCCGGTGGGCGTGAGGCTCACGATCCACGCGCGACGGTCGTCGGGGCTGGGCGAGCGTGCCACCATGCCTTCGCGCTCGAGCTCGTCCGTGAGGCCGGTGACGTTGCCGCCGGTCACCATCAGGTAGCGCGACAGCACGCGCATCTTCAGGCCGTCCTTGTAGCGATAGAGCTGCGCCATGTAGTCGAAGCGCGCCAGCGAGATGCCGAAGCGGTCGCGCAGCCTGCGACGGATCTCGGCCTCGATCTGCGTGGTGCTGGCCAGCATGCGCAGCCACAGCTTGAGCATCGCGTGGTCCTCGTGGCCTGCGCGGGCCTCGTGGCCGAGTTCTTCAGCATCGCTCAGCACGGCGTGCGATGCGTCGTTGTTGCGTGTCATGTCACTTCTCCCCCTGAAACCGAAATCGACTGCCCGGTGACCGACGCGGCACCTTCGCCGCACAGCCATCGCACGGCGTCGGCCACTTCGGCAGGCTGCACGATGCGCTTCTGCGGATTCACGCTCGAGAACTCCGCCAGCGCATCGGCCTCGCTGCGCCCGGTCTTGCCGACCACGTTGGCGACGCTGTTGCGCAGGATATCCGTGTCGGTATAGCCCGGGCACACGGCATTCACCGTGATGCCCTTGCGCGCCACTTCGAGCGCCAGCGAGCGCGTGAGCCCGACCACACCATGCTTGGCCGCGGTGTAGGCCGCGACGTAGGCATAGCCCTTCTGCCCCGCCGTGCTGGCGATGTTGACGATCCGGCCCCAGCCTGCATCGAGCATGTCCGGCAGCGCGGCCTGCGCGCAGAGGAAGCTGCCGGTGAGGTTGACCGACAGCATCCGCTGCCAGAGCTCGAACGAAGTCTTGAGGAAAGGCGCGCTCTCGGCCGCGCCGGCGTTGTTGACGAGCACCGCGACGGGCCCACGCGCCGCGCGAGCTTGCGCGAACGCCGCCTGCACGGCCTCCGGGCTCGCCACGTCGGCGGCGGCCAGCCCGTGCCCGCTGCCCGCCAGCGAATCGGCCACGCGCTGCAACGCCTCGCGATCACGCCCGAGCAGTGTCAGCACGGCGCCTTCGGCAGCCAGCGTGCGGGCGATCTCCGCCCCGATGCCGCGCGCCGCGCCGGTGACGAGTGCGTGCCGGCCAGTCAGTGAATTTGATTGCATGCCTGAATGATTTAGTTGTGAACCATTTTAGCGGAGTGCGCCGGCGAAGCTGTCAGCGCATGAAACGGCCGCCATTGAGGTCCAGCGTGGCGCCAGTCATGAAGGCGGCCGCCGGCGATGCGAGATAGACCACCGCGGCAGCGACCTCTTCGGCCATTCCGAAGCGGCCGACCGGAATGCCAGCCCGCAACGCCTGCTGCCGCGCAGGCTCCATGGCATCGAGCGCGGGGCTCGAGATTGCCGCCGGCGCCAGCGCATTCACCGTCACGCCATGCGGCGCCAGTTCCTGTGCGAACGAACGCGTCAGTGCCAGCAGACCTGCCTTGCTCGCCGCGTAGTGCACGCCCGTCGCGCTGCTGGCCTGCTGCCCGGCCATCGAGCTCAGGTTGACGATGCGCCCCTCGCCCCGCTCGCGCATGTGGCGCCCGGCGATACGGCAGCCGAAGAAGCTGCCGCGGAGGTTGATGGCCAGCACGTCGTCCCATTCCCCGGGCGTGATGTCCCAGAGCGAAGTCGTCGGCGTGCGTGCCGCGTTGTTGACCATGATGTCGACGGCGCCGAAATGCGCGACCGCCTGATCGAAGCAGCCGGAGAACGCCGCCTCGTCACGCACGTCGAGTTGCAATGCGAGCCCGCCGATCTCCGCTGCGACCGCTTCGGCGTTCGCAAGATCGATGTCGGCCAGGGCCACGCGCGCTCCAGCTTCCTTCAGCCCTCGCGCGATGGCTGCTCCCAGCCCCTGCCCCGCTCCCGTCACGAACGCCACGCGCCCGGAAAGAGGAAGCTGCGGCGCCGCGTTTGTCATGCTCAGGCCTTCGCGGGCCGGCCGTCCCAGGTCTGCGGCCCAACGCCGCGCTCCCGCAGCTTGAACTTCTGCACCTTGCCGTTCTCGGTGCGCGGCAGGTCGGCCAGCACGTCGATATATCGCGGCACGGCAAAGTACGGCAGGCGGCCTTCGCAGAAGCGCGCGAGCTCGGCGGGGTCGATCGCCGCGCCCTCGCGCGCCACCAGCGCGGCCATGACTTCGTCCTCGGCCAGTTCGGAACGAACCGGATACACGGCGCATGAAGCCACGCCCGGATGGCTCAGCAGCACCTGCTCGACCTCGAAGGAAGAAATGTTCTCCCCCCGCCGGCGGATCGCGTCCTTGATGCGGTCCACGAAACGGAAGGCCCCATCCGCATCGCGCACCACGCGGTCACCGGTGTGGAACCAGAGATTGCGCCAGGCCTCGACGGTCTTCTCCGGCATGTTGAAGTAGCCGCTTGCGAAAGCATGAGGCTCATCCGCTCGCAACAGCAGCTCGCCTGCCTCGCCAGAGGGCAGTTCAACGTCGTCCTCATCGGCCACGCGCGCCTGGAAGCCCGGGCGCAGCCAGCCCATCACGCCGCCGCGCGGCGAATCGGGCGCGGTGGCGATGGCGAAGTTGGTCTCGGTCGAGCCATAGCCCTCGAGCAGCGACACGCCCGTGCGCGCCTTGAACGCGGCACCGGCGGCCGACGGCACGCCGGGCCCGAGGCCGGTGCGCACGCGATGGTCGCGCTCCCCTTCGCCCTCGGGCTGCGCCAGCAGGATCGGCACCATCGCCCCCAGCAGATACACCACGGTCGCCCCGCTCGCGCGCATCGTCGGCCAGAAGCCCGACGCCGAGAAGCGCGATTCGAACACCACCTTGGCCCCGGTGAGCGAGGCCTGCGCAAAAGTGTTGAGTGCGTTGATGTGGAACAGCGGCAGCGTGGTGCAGAGCACGTCGTCGGCGCCCACGCCGAGCACTTCCGCGCTGTTCACGCCCCACCAGAAATACTGCGCATGCGGGCAGACCACGCCCTTGGCGGGCCCCGTCGTGCCCGAGGTGTAGAGGATCGTGAGCGGGTCGCCGGGCTGCACCGGCGCGGGGGCGACAGGCTCGCCGCCTTTCGGGTAGGCGGCCACGCCCACGCCGGCCGGTGCCGGCCAGGCGGCGGCCGCTTCGCCGACGACCCAGATCTCGCGCAGGCTGGTGCGCGCCAGGTCCGCCGTCGAGAGCCGCTCCAGAAAACCAGCCTCGATCACCAGCAGCTTCGCCTCGCTGTTTGCGAGGAAATATTCGATCTGCGGCCCCATCGACGCCGTGTTGACCGGCACCGTCGACGCACCCAGCCAACCCGCCCCGAGAAAGCTCTCGAGAAACTCGACGCGATTGCCGCACATCACCGCGATGCGATCGCCGCGCGCCACGCCGGCGGCGGCCAATGCCCCGGCACGCATGGCTGCGACCTGCGCCGCATCGCGATGCGTCCAATCTCCGCCCGCAATGCGCAGCAGCGCGCGCGAGCCGAACAACCCGGCCTGCCGCTGCAGCATCGCCGGCAGCGTGCGCTGCGCAGGCGGCACGGCACGGGCTTCAGTCGTCATCGTGCGTGCCTCCGCCGAGATAGGTGGCCTGCACGCGCGAGTCGCTCGCCAACTCGGCCGAGGCGCCGGACAGCGCGATCTCGCCGGTCTCCAGCACATAGCCGTGGTCCGAACTCTCGAGCGCCGCGCGCGCGTTCTGCTCCACCAGCAGGATCGAGACGCCGTCTTCCCGCAGCTTGCGCACGATGGCGAGGATGTCCCTCACGATCAGCGGCGCCAGCCCCAGGCTGGGCTCGTCGAGCATCAGCAACCGCGGCGCCGACATCAGCGCGCGCCCCACCGCCAGCATCTGCCGCTCGCCGCCCGAAAGCGTGTCGGCACGCTGCGCACGGCGTTCGGCCAGCCGCGGAAAGCGGTCGTACACCGACTGCAGCCGCTTCTTCATCGCATCGCCGCGCAGCCGCTTGGCGAACGCGCCGAGCTGCAGGTTGTCGAGCACGGTGAGCTCGCCGAACAGCTCGCGCTTCTCGGGCACGAGGCACAGGCCGCGCTCCACGCGCGCCTCCACGTCGAGCCCCTGCAAGTCTTCACCTTCGAAGCGCAGCGTGCCCTTGCAGGGCAGCAGACCCATGGCAGCGGCCAGCAGCGTGGTCTTGCCCGCGCCGTTCGGGCCGATCACCGAGATGATCTGGCCCGGCTGCAGGTCGAGCGACACGCCGCGCACGGCCTCCACCTGCCCATAGGACACATGCAGGTCGCCAATCTCCAGCATCGCGGTCATACGACGCTCCCCAGGTAAGCCGCCTGCACGCGCTCGTCCGCGCGCACCGCCGAAGGCACGCCCTCCACGAGCTTGGAGCCGAAGTTCATTACCACCAGCCTGTCCACCAGTTTCATCACGAAGTCCATGTCGTGCTCGACGATGAGGATGGTTACGCCCTCCTCGCGCAGCTTGCGCAGCAGGTCGCCGAGCGCCATCTTTTCCTTGCGTCGCAGGCCGGCGGCGGGCTCGTCGAGCACCAGCAGCACCGGGTCCGCGGCCAGCGCGCGCGCAATCTCGAGGATGCGCTGCGTGCCCAGCGGCAGGCTGCCCGCCTGCTCGTGCGCCCGATCGCCCAGGCCGATGCGGTCGAGCTGGCGTTGCGCCTCCTGCAGGATCTGCTGCTCTTCCGTGCGGTCCAGCCGCAGGCCCGCCTTCAGGATGCCCGAGCGCGTGCGCGAATGCGCGCCCAGCGCCACGTTGTCGAGCAGGCTCATGTGCGGGCGCAGCTTCACGTGCTGGAAGGTGCGCGCCAGCCCGAGGCGCGCCACTTCGCGCTGCGGCATGCCGGCGATGTCATGCTCGAGAAAGCGCACCTGGCCCGAGCTCATCGGCAGCGTGCAGGTCAGCAGGTTGAACATGGTCGACTTGCCCGCGCCGTTGGGCCCGATCAGCCCGACGATCTCGCCGGCCTTCACGTCGAAGCTCACGTCGTTCACCGCCACCAGCCCGCCGAAGCGCTTGACCGCGCCATTCACCGACAGCACCGGCGAACCGCGCGCGGGCAGCGTGCGATGCGGCAGCGGATCGACGGCCGGCCCCTCGTGGCGCGAAGGTCCGCGCGTACCGGCGCGACGACGCGTCCAGCGGCGCAGCAGCCCCATCACGCCGCCGCGCGCGAAGTGCAACAGCAGGATGAAGAGCGCCGCGAAGGCCACCGCCTCCAGCTGGCCTGCGCGCTGCGTGAGCATCGGCAGCACGTCCTGCAGGCCGTTCTTCAGCACCAGCACCAGCGCGGCGCCCACCAGCGCGCCGCCGAGCTGTCCGAGCCCGCCGGCCACCGCCATCAGCAGGTACTCGATGCTGGCGCGCACGTCGAAGGGCGACGGACTCACGAAGCGGTTCATGTGCGCATAGAGCCAGCCCGCCAGCCCCGCGAGCAGCGCAGCGGTGACGAAGAGCGAGAGCCGCACGCGGTATGCATCCGCCCCCACGCTCGCCAGCAGCGTCGCTCCACCGCGCAGCCCGCGAATGGCACGCCCCGGCCGCGACTGCAGCAGGTTGTGGCTGAACAGGCAGGCCAGCCCCACCACCGTCCAGATCAGGCAGTACATCGCGCGCGGATCGGCCAGCGACCAACCGGCGATCTGCAGCGCCGGAATGTTCGACAGGCCCGTGTGCCGCCCCAGCGCGTCGACGTTGCCGAACAGCATCGCGATCGACAGCCCCCAGGCGATGGTGCTCAGCGGCAGGAAGTGCCCGCCCAGCCGCAGCGTGAGCATGCCGATGGCCAGCGCCGACAGCCCCGTGAGCAGCAGCGCGAACAGCAGCCCCAGCCAGGGCGACATGCCCTGCGTGGTGGTGAGCCATGCGGTCGCATAGGCCGCGATGCCCACGAAGGCCGCCTGCCCGAACGAGGTTGCGCCGCCCACGCCAGTCAGCAGCACGAGGCCCAGCGCCACGAGCGCGCCGATGCCGATGTCGTTCAGCAGCGAGACGGTGAAGCTGCCCGCGAATACCGGCACCAGTGCCAGCAGGACGACGATGACGGCGATCCACGCCATGCGTTTGCGATTGCCGTTCATTCGTCCACCTCGTCTTCTTCCTCTTCGGCATGCGCGGCCATGAAGGAGCGCAGCATCAGCACCGGGATCAGCAGGCTGAACACGATCACGTCCTTCAGCGCGCCGCTCCAGAACGAGGCGAAGCTCTCGACCACGCCGACCGCGAGCGCGCCCACGGCCGTCATCGGGTAGCTCACGAGCCCGCCGATGATCGCCGCCACGAAGGCCTTCAGGCCGATGATGAAGCCCGAGTCGTAGTACATCGTCGTCACCGGCGCGATCAGCACGCCGATCAGCCCCGCCAGCAACGAGGCGCAGCCATACGCCAGCAGCGCGGTGCGCACGGGCCGGATGCCGACCAGCCGCGCCCCCACCCGGTTGACCGCCGTCGCGCGCAGCGCCTTGCCGGCCACCGTGCGCTCGAACACCAGGAAGAACAGGCCGCTCAGCACGATGGCCGCCCCCACCATCAGCACCACCTGCCCGCTCACGGTGAAGCCTTCGCCCAGCGTGAAGACGGCGCTGGTCAGCGGCGTGGTGCGCGAGCCCTCGGGCCCGAAGAACAGCAGGCCCAGGCCCGACAACAGGAAGTGCAGCGCCAGCGACACGATCAGCAGCACCAGCACCGAGGCATCCGCGATCGGCTGGAATACCACCCGCGCCAGCAGCGGCGCGATGGGCACCACCAGCAGCACCGCCACGGCGATATGCACCGCCACCGGCACGCCGGGCCGCGCCGCGAGCCATGCCAGAACGCACGGAATGGCGGGCAGCACGCCCCAGGTCAGCACCGCCTTAGGAATGCGCGCGGCCTCGCCGCGGCGCAGCAGGCTGCCGATTTCGGTGGCCAGGGCCAGCGCCGCCAGCACCGCGACCATGCCGATGGTCGGCGGCACGCGGCCGGTCTCGAAGGCCGCGAGCGACAGCGCCGCGAAGGCCGCGATGTCGCCGAAAGGCACGAACACCACCCGCGTGACCGAGAAGATCAGCACCAGCCCGAGGCCGGCCAGCAGGTAGATGGCACCGTTGGCAAGGCCGTCGGTGAGAAGGATCAGCGCCACGTCCCACGTCATCGCGCGGTCCTCCGGAAAGTCGAAAGCGAGAGGTTCAAGGTGCGAGCTTCCATTGGCCGTTGTCGAGCTTGACGATCACCCGGGCGCGTTCGTCCACGCCGTAGAGGCTGCCGGGCTTGAAGGTGTAGACGCCATGCGTGCCCACCACTTCCTTCGTGCTGAAGATGGCATCGCGCAGCGCCACGCGGAACTCGGGCGTGCCCGGCTCGGCCTTCTTCATCGCGCGCGAGGCGGCATCGGCGAACACCAGCCAGCCGTCGAAGGAGTAGGCCGAGAAGGCATCGCTGGTCGGCGCGTTGTTGACCTTCTGGAACACGGCGCGGAAATCGGTCGCGATCTTCTTGGTCGGGTACTCGGCCGGCAGCTGCTCGGCCACGATCACCGGGCCGGTGGGCATCAGCGCGTTCTGGCCGGCGGCGCCGACCACGCGCACGAAGTCGGGGTTGATGAGGCCGTGCTGGCCGTACACGCCGCCCTTGTAGCCGCGCTCCTGCAGCGCCAGGAACGGCAGCGCGCCCGGCGTGCCGGCGCCGCCGGTCATCACCGCGTCGGGGCGAAGCGCCACGATCTTCAGCACCTGCCCCGTTACCGAGGCGTCGGCGCGCGCATACCGCTCGTTGCTCACCACCTTGATGCCTGCAGCGGGCGCGGCCTTCATCAGCGCCTCGTACACCAGATCGCCCCAGGCGTCGGAGAAGCCGATGTAGCCCACGGTCTTCACGTTGTTGCGCTTCATGCGCTCGACCACCGCGTCGATCATCAGCTGCGTGGGCTGGGCCACCGTCATCACCCACGGGTTCTCGTTGGGGTCGAGCAGGATCGGCGTGAGGCCGATCATCGGCGTCTTCGCCTCCTTGCCGACCTGCGCCATCGCAATGGCAGCCGGCACGCCCGAGGTGCCCATCAGCACGTCCACCTTCTCTTCCTCGATGAGCTTGCGCGCGTTGCGCCCGGCCGTGGTGGGGTCGGAGCCGTCGTCGAGCACCACCAGCTGGATCTTGCGGCCGTTCACTTCGGGCTTGTAGGCCAGCGCGGCCTGCATGCCCTTGGCGTAGGGCACGCCCAGCGATGAGTTCGGCCCCGACAGCGACACGCTCAGGCCGACCTTCAGGTCGGCGGCGATGGCGCTGGCAATGCCACAGGCGGTCAGCGCGGCGGCAAGGGTGCCGCGCGTCAAGGTCTGCATCAGGCTCTTCATGTCGTAGCTCCGGTGAGGATTGTTGGAATGGACAGAGGTGGGTGGGTAACTCAGATGAACAGCTGGATGGCCGGCAGGGCACGCCCCGCGTTGAGCAGGTCGACGCGCTTCTCGCGGATCAGCCAGCCGGTGGATGTGCGAACGAGGTGGTGGCGTGCCGTGCCGCTCAGCAGGAGCTGGCCTTCGCCGCGCGCCTCGACATAGAGGAACGGCGTGCGCAGCCACGCCTCGCTGCCCTCCTCGCGATCGACACGCGAGGGCTGCAGCACATGCTGGCTGTGGCTCGCGGGGTGTTGCGAGTGCGCACGCGGATTCTTCAGTCGATCCACCCGCAGCTGCAGCAGCAGCCGGTCTTCATAGGCCAGCGAGTTGTGCGAGAACGGATCGGCCTGGGCCGCGCCGAGCAGCGGCACCCAGTAGTGGCCGTCTTCCGCGAAGAGGGCCAGCCAGTCGTCGAAGCGGCGCTCGTCGAGCAGCGCCGCCTCGTGGGCGACGAAATCGCGCGGGTCCGTCATGCCGTGGCCTCCATGCCTGCCGCCATGGCCTTTGCCCATGCACGGAACTGGTTGCGCATCAGCAGTTCGTTGGTGCCGTTGGTGGTGATCGTCGACTGCAGCTTCTCGGCCGGATCGAAGTTGCGGTGCAGGCTCACCCATTCGTTGCCGCCCGCGCGCAAGCCCTGCTGGATGCTCTCGAACAGGTGCACGTCATCGTGCGCGACCACCGACATCGGCGAGAACACGAGCCGGTTGTAGCTCATGGCCCGCTCGAAGAGCAGCGCGGGCGCCCCAGCCGCGCGGAAGCTCCAGGCCTCGATCAGCGTACGGTCGGCCGCCAGCGGGCGGATCACGCGAATGGCCTGGGGCGAGCCCTTGATCGAGAGGCTCGGAAAGAAGACCGAGTTCTGCGGCGAGCGCTGCAGGATCTCCGCTGCGCGCTCCTCGCCGTGCGCGGCGCGCATCGCGGCCTCGTACTCCGGCAACTGCGCATAGTTGGAGTGGATGCTGAAGTTCACCCCCAGCACGCTGTGGCCGTTGGCGAAAACGCGCCCGCCCATCCTGTCGAAGAATTCGTAGCCCGAGCCGAAGGGCAGGATCTGCTCCATCGCCATCGGCTTGGGGTCAGTGGGCGCATGGCCTTCCCACAGCGCCTCGGCCGCCCTGGTGGCCGACTCGTGCGTGGACATCGGATGCACCGTGTCGTTGATGTTCTCCAGGTACATCTTCCAGTTGCAGTGGACGATGTTGCGCAGCACGCCGCCGCCCACTGTCAACTTGCCTTCAGGCGAGCGGTCGACCATGTTATCGAGGGCGCCCAGCACCTCGCCGAAGTAGTCCTCGAACGACGGCCCAGTGTCGGAGAGCCGCACGAACACGAAGTCGCGGTACACCTTCACGTTCCTGACCACCGACAACCCCTGCCCCGACTCGCAGGCCTTGAGCTGCGTGCCCTCGTAGCCGTTCTTCAGCGGCAGCCCGAGCGGCGCGCCGTCGAGCTTGTAGGTCCATGCGTGATACGGGCAGCGGAAGAAGCGGCCGGTGTTGCCGCACTCGTCCGTCACCAGCTGCGTGCCCTTGTGAGCGCAGCGGTTGTAGAGCACGTGCACATCGCCGTCGGGCTGGCGCACCATGATCAGCGGCCGCCCCGCGATCTCCTGCGTAATGAAGTCGCCGGCCTGCGGCACCTGGCTCGCATGGCCCAGGAAGACCCAGGTGCCGGCGAACAGGTGCTCCTGCTCCAGCACGAAAAGCTCCTCGCTGAGGTACAGGTCGCGGTGCACCCGGTCGTCCTGCACCAGCGCCGCGACGAGATCGGGGCGGTTGCGGTAGGTGGTCATGGCAATGTGCTCGGTGGACGGTCCGGGGCTACGGGACCAATTTCCACTGGCCCTTGGTCATCTGCACAATGACCACGCCGCGCTGGTCGGAGCCGTAGCGGTCGTCGGGCTTGAAGGTGTAGACGCCGTGCGTGCCCACCAGCTCCTTCGTGCTCACGATGGCATCGCGCAACGCCGTGCGGTAGGCCGGCGTGCCCGGCTCGCCCTTGGCGCGCGAGGCCGCGTCGGCCAGCAGCAGGTACGCGTCGTAGGTGTACGACGAGAAGGCATCGGTCGGCACCGCGCCGTTGAGCTTCTGGTAGGCATTGCGAAAGCCCATCGACACCTTCTTGATCGGGTTGGTATCGGGCAGTTGGTCGGCCACCAGCACCGGGCCGCTGGGCACCTGCAGGCCTTCGATGGAAGCGCCACCCACGCGCACGAAGTCGGCGTTGATCAGGCCGTGCGTGCCGTAGATCTTTCCCTTGTAGCCGCGGTCGGCCAGCGCAATGTACGGCAGCGCGCCCGGCGTGCCGGAGTTGCCGGCGAACACCGCATCAGGCCGCGCCGCGACGATCTTCAGCACCTGTCCGGCCACCGACGAATCGCTGCGCGCATAGCGCTCGTTCGCCACCACCTTGATGCCGGCGGCGTCGGCGCTCTTGACCAGCGAGTCGTAGGCCAGGTCGCCCAGCGCGTCCGAGAAGCCGATGAAGGCCACCGTCTTCACGCCCGACTTCTTCATGCGATCGACCACGCCCGCCACCATGAGCTGGAAGGGCTGCGACACCGTCACCGTCCACGCGCCCTCGGGGCCGGGAATGGTCACCGGCGTGGGCGAGATCAGCGGCGTGTTGAGCTCGCGCGCCACCGAGGCGATGGCCATCGCGCCCGGCACGCCCGAGGTGCCGATGAGCACGTCGACCTTGTCCTCGGTCACCAGCTTGCGGGCATTGCGGCCGGCGGTGGTGGGATCGGACGCGTCGTCGAGCACGATGAGCTGCACCTTGCGCCCTGCGATCTCCGGACGCTCGGCGATCGCGGCGCGAATGCCCTTCTCGTAGGGCACGCCCAACGCGGCCACCGGGCCCGAGAGCGAACTGATGAAGCCGATCTTCAGGTCGGCTGCCATGGCCTGCGCCGCGGCCAGTGCGACGGCAGTGGCGGCGAGGATGCGGGTGATCTTTTTCATTGGGGCTTTCAGGTCGGGGACTTCAGGGAACCAGCTTCCACTGGCCCTTCTCGAGCTTCACGACGACGCGCGAGCGGTCGTCCGAGCCATAGCGGTCGGTCGGCTTGAAGTTGTAGACGCTGTGCGTGCCCACCAGCTCCTTCGTGCTCACGATGGCATCGCGCAGCGCGAGGCGGAACTGCGGCGTGCCTGGCTCGGCCTTGCTCGCCAGCGCGCGCTGCGCGGCGTCGAGATAGATCAGCCACGCATCGAAGCTGTAGGCCGAGAAGGTGTCGGTGGGCGGTGCGCCGTTGGCCTTCTGGAAGGCGGCGCGGAAGTCCATCGCGATCTTCTTCATCGGGTTGTTGTCGGGCAGTTGCTCAGCAACCACCACGGGGCCCGTGGGCGCCAGCAAGCCTTCGACCGAGGGGCCGCCGACACGGATGAAGTCGGGGTTGATCAACGAATGCATGCCGTAGATCTTTCCCTTGTAGCCACGCTCGGTGAGCGCGAGGTACGGCAGCGCGCCCGGCGTGCCCGAGGCGCCGGTGATCACCGCATCAGGGCGCAGCGCCACGATCTTCAGCACCTGGCCGGCCACCGACGAATCGGCGCGCGCATAGCGCTCGTTCGACACCACCTTGATGCCGGCAGCAGGCGCCGACTTCATCAGCGCGTCGTACACCAAGTCGCCCCAGGCATCGGAGTAGCCGATATAGGCCACCGTCTTCACGCCCGACTGCTTCATCTTCTCGACCATCGCACCCATCATCAGCGGCGCGGGCTGCGGCAGCGTCACCATCCACGCGCCGTCATCGCCGGGCAGGTCGGCGTTGGCGATGGAGATCAGCGGCGTCTTGGTCTCACGCGCCACGCCGGCGATGGCAAGCGAACCCGGCGCGCCGGCCGTGCCGATGATGACGTCGACCTTGTCTTCCTCGATCAGCTTGCGTGCGTTGCGCGCGGCCGTGGACGGATCGGACGCATCGTCGAGCTGGATCACCTGCACCTTGCGGCCACCGACCTCCGACTTGTAGGCCACGGCCGCCTTCATTCCCTTGTCGTAGGGAATGCCGAGCGACGACACCGGCCCCGACATCGAAGTGATGAAGCCGACCTTGAGATCGGCGGCCCACGCGCCCGCGGCGCTCAGCGCGCCGAGGCCCACGGCCACGGCCGCGAGTGTGCGAATTCGGTTCATGACTTTCATGGCGATGCTCCAGAGGTGGTTTTGGTTGGACGTGAGAAAAACTGCGAACTCAGAGGGCGAGACTTCCGACGCTGGTGCCGCCGCACACATACAGCACCTGGCCGGTGACGAAGCTGTTGTCGGCATCCGCGAAGAAACGCACGGCGCGTGCCACGTCGGCCGATTCGCCCAGGCGCTTGACGGGCACCGAGGCGGCGAGAGCGCGTTCCTTCTCGCTGCCGGCCTCGATCACGTCGTAGAACATGTCTGTGCGGATGGGCCCCGGTGCCACCACGTTCACCGTGATGCCGTCGGCCGCGAGCTCCAGCGCCCAGGTGCGCGCCATGCCCAGCATGCCGGCCTTGGTGGCCGAGTAGCTGGTGCGCGTGGCCAGGCCCAGCGCGGCGCGCGACGACAGCAGCACCACGCGGCCGAAGCGATGCGCACGCATCGCGGGCAATGCACCTTGCACGAGCTGGATCGCACAGCCCAGGTGCAGATCGACCAGCGCGTCGAGGTCGTCGAGCTTCACCTCGGGCAGCAGCGCGGCGCGGATCACGCCTGCGTTGTGGACGATGGTGGTGGGCGAGAAGCGCTCGACCAGCTCGCGCACCGCCTCGCCCGTGGCGGCGCGGTCGCTCAGGTCGACCTCGATGCTGTGCAGCTTCGGGTGATCGATCTCCGCCTTGCGGCGCGCGAGCGACACCACCTCGTAGCCCTGCGCGAGCAGGTCTTCGCAGATGGCCTTGCCGATGCCGGCGCTGCCGCCGGTGACGGCTGCGACCTTGGGTGCTGCGCTCATGTTTGCGCTCCTACCAGCGCGAGCACGCGCAGAGGACTGCCGCTGCCCTTCTCGATCTTCAGCGGCGGGCAGATCAGCACTGCGCCCGAGGCCGGCAGCAGGTCGAGGTTGCTCAGGCACTGCAGCCCGTAGCGGCCCGCGCCGTGCATGTAGTAGTGGCAGGGGTACGGCGGGCGCAGGTGATAGCCTTGTCCGGCATCGGTGCCGATGGCCTCCGAGCCGAAGCCCAGCACGTCGCGCTGCTCTACCAGGAAACGCACGGCCGCGGTGCTCGGGCCCGGCGTGTGCTGGCCCGTCTCGTCGAAGTTTTGGTAGGCCTCGGGGTCGGTGCGTTTCGACCAGTCGGTGCGCATCAGCACCCATGCGCCCTTCGGGATGCGGCCATGCGCGGCCTCGTAGGCCTCGATGTCCTCGAGGGTCAGCAGGTAGTCGGGGTCGTCCTTCACCTGCGGCGAGCAGTCGATCACGCAGGCCGGCGCCACGAAGTGCTGCACGGGAATGGTGTCGACCGAGTTGTTCGGCAGGTCGCGGCCCGAGATCCAGTGGATCGGGGCGTCGAAGTGCGTGCCGGTGTGTTCGCCGCAGGAGAAGTTGTTCCAGTACCAGCCGGGGCCGCGCTCGTCGTACTTCGACACTTCCTCGATGCGGAAGGGCCAGCACTGACCCATCTCGGGCGGCAGCGCGATCTGCGGGAACTCGGGCGTCAGCGTCTGCGTGAGGTCGATCACGCGGATGCGGCCGCTGGCCATGGCGGTCACCAGGCCACCGAGGATCTCGGCGGTGGACATCAGTTCGGTCGTGGTGGTCATTCTTGTGCTTCCTGTCTCAGCCGCCTGCAGCCAGCTCGCGCTCCAGCACCTTGGGGTTGTCGCGCCAGCGCTCCAGCCACTCCTGCGCCACGTCGCCGGGGTACACGTCCTCCACGCCGTCGCGCAGCGCCTTCACGATGGCGTTGGCCAGCGCGGTGGGGGCGAGCTTGGGCGGCGGCGTGTGCTGGTTCCATTCGTCGTCGATGGGCCCGGGGAACACGTTGATCACGCGGATGCCGGCCGGCCGCATCTCGGCGCGCAGGCATTGCGCGAGCGAATGCGCCGCCGCCTTCGATGCGCTGAAGGTGCCGTGCGGCGGGAAGTTGCTCAGTGCATAGATCGACAGCAGGTTGACCCAGGCCGTCGCGCCCGTCACGCCATCGGCCGAGCGGCCTTTCAGCGCGGGCCCGAACTCCTGCGCGAGACGCAGCAGCCCGAAGTAGTTGATGTCCATCTCGGCCTTGGCCACGTCCGTGCCGCGCCGGGCACCGATGCCGAAGGTGCGGTGCACCTCCGCGTTGTTGATGACGATGTCGACCTTGCCGCCGATGGAGCCGGCAAGCTCCGTCACCTGGCGGCCGTTGGTCAAATCCAGCGGCACCAGCGTGACCTGCGGCAGCGCCGAGATGTCGTCAAGCCCGTCGCCCATCTTCTTCCAGGGCTCGGCGTGGCCGACCCAGACGATGTCGGCGCCGGCCTTCACCAGCGCACGCACGATGGCCTGGCCGGTCTCGGTCTTGCCGTCGGTCACCAGCACCTTGCGGAACTTGGGGTCGCTGGTCATCTCGCGCAGCATCTTGTCGTCGGCCATGTGGGGACTCCCTTCATTCGGAAAACCAATGAGTACGGCCTGGCCCGCGCGGTCGAGCCGGGCGCCGACGCGCACGCGCTGCGGCGCGTCGCCGACCTCGCCGTGCAGGTGGACCATGAGCGTGGGGCCGGCATCCAGGTGCACCAGGCCCAGCCGCCAGGGCAGCCGTTCGCGGAAGAACAGGTCGTTGCTGTGATGCAGCGTGGTGCTGCCGAGCAGCTCGCCCTCGCCGCTCTGCTCGCGCCAGCGCAGCGCGGCCGAGAGACACTTGTGGCAGACCTCGCGCGGCGGGTACTGCACCGTGCCGCAGTCGTCGCAGGTCTGGAGTTCGAAGCGGCCTTCGGCTGCGGCAGCGGTAAGGCCGAGCGCCACGCGACCGCGCGCGCCGGGCGGCAGATTCATCTGCCGGGTGCGCAGCACCGGGTTCTTGCGCGGGGGGCGCATCAGGGGCATCGTCATGGCGCCTCCGCCGGGCCGCCCCAAGGCAGGCGCGCGGCCCCCTCGGGGGGAAGTGCAGCCGCGAAGCGGCAAACGTGGGGGCTCATCATTCCGGTCTCCCCAGGATCACCGCGCCTGTGCACAGGCAGCGGTCGTAGGTCACCATGCCGAAGCCGGCGACGAGGCCCGACTGGGCATTCGGCACGGCACGTTGTCCGGCCTGGTCGGTGAGTTGCCTGATCGCCTCGACCATGCCGAGGAAGCCGCCCGCAGCGCCTGCCTGCCCCGCCGAGAGCTGGCCGCCGCTGGTGTTGTTCGGGAAGCTGCCGTCGAAGGTCATGGTGTTGGCCTGTACGAAGGCCGGGCCTTCGCCCTTCTCGCAGAAGCCGAGGTCCTCGAACTGCATCATCACGATGACGGGGTAGTCGTCGTAGGTCTGCACGAAGTCAAGTTCTGCGGGCTGAATGCCGGCCTGCGCGTAGAGGTCGTCGCGGTCCTTGCGCCAGCCGCCCTGCACCATCACCGGGTCTTCGGCATAGGCGTTGTGGCGCTCGATGGCGCCGCGGATCACCACGTGCGCCAGGCCCAGGTCGCGCGCGCGCTCCTCGCTCATCACGAGGAAGGCGTCGGCGCCGGCGCAGGGCATCACGCAATCGAAGAGATGAATCGGATCGGAGATGGGCCGCGCGGCCATGTACTCGTCGAGCGTCAGCGCCTTCTTGAACATCGCATTGGGGTTGCCCAGCGCGTTGGTGCGCTGATCCACGCAGATGCGGCCGAAGTCCTCGCGCCTGGCACCGTAGGTGCGCATGTAGTTGGCGGTGATGAACGCGAAGATCGAGTTCGGGCCGCCCGAGCCGTACGGGTAGCTCGCATCGCGAGCGAAGTTGCTGAAGCTGCCCAGCGTCTGGCGGAAGGAGTCGACGTGGTTGGTGTCGGCGCCCACGCAAGCGACGATGTCCGCGTCGCCCGCCTGCACTGCCCGCGCGGCACGGCGCAGGCACATCACGCCCGAGGCACCGCCGGTGGGCACATGGTCGAGCCAGCGCGGCGACAGGCCCAGGTGCTGCGTGACGCCCACGGCCGTGTCGGGCGCGAGCGAGAAGCTGCTGAGGCACAGGCCGTCGATCTCTTCCTTGGCCACGCCGCTCGCCTTCACCAGCGCCTCGATGGCCTGGCCGACGAACCAGTGCGCCGTGCGCGTGGAGTAGCGCACATAGGGCACGGTCACGGGCACCGCGACCGCGACGCCTTCGTAGGAAAGCCGCTTCGCCGTCATGCCTGCCTCTTCTTCATCGAACGTGTGTCGATGCAATGGGCCTGGCCGGGCAACGACTGCGCCATCTCGCGCAGTTGCCCGCGCTGGATCTTCTGCGAGGGCGTGAGCGGCAGCGCATCGACGAAGGCCACGTAGCCGGGCGCCTTGTAGTAAGCGAGCTGGGCCAGCGCGTGCTCGACGATGCTGGCCGCGACCTGATCGCGCTGCGAGGCATCGACACCTTCGCGAACCACGATGCAAGCCAGCACCTCGTCGCCGCGTACTTCGTCGGGCGTGGCGGCCACGGCCGATGCCTTCACGGCCGGATGCTGGTTGAGCACGCTCTCGACCTCGACAGCGGAGATGTTTTCGCCGCTGCGGCGGATCACGTTCTTCTTGCGATCGACGAAGAAGAAGTTGCCCTCGGCATCGCGGCGCACCAGGTCGCCGGTGTGGAACCAGCCGTCGGCCCAGGCTTCGCGCGTGGCTTCCTCGTCCTTCAGATAGCCGGAGAAGAAATAGCGCTTCGGGTCAGGGCCTGCCGAGCGCACCAGCAATTCGCCCGGAGCGTCGACGCCGACATCGCTGCCGTCTTCTCCCGCGAGGCGGATCTCGACGAAGTCTTCCTGGCGACCGAAGCAGCTGGTGCCCACGAGGCGTGGCTCGCGGTTGGCCATGATGCAGGCGGCCGCACCGGTCTCGGTCATGGCCCAGGCCTCGACCAGCGGGAAGCCGAAGCGTTCCTCGAAGGGTGCGTGATTCTTGCGGTCGACACCGGCGCCGAAGCCCCAGCGGATGGCGTGGTCGCGGTCGGCCGCCGATGCAGGCGCGGACAGCAGCATGGCCGGCATCACGCCGAGGTAGTGGACGATGGTCGCGCCGCTTTCCTTCGCGCTCGCCAGCCAGGTCTTCGGATGGAAGCGATCGAGCTGCACCAGGCAGCCGCCAGCGACCAGCACCACCATGGTGGAGAAGGCCATCGCGTTCATGTGGTTGAGCGGCAGCGGCGTGATGACGCGTTCCTTGTCGGGCCTGATGCTGCAGACGCCGTCGAGCGCCGCATACCACTCGCCCGCGCGCAGGAAGTAGGCATTGCTCAGGATGCAGCCCTTGGGGCGCCCCGTGGTTCCGGAGGTGTAGAGCAGGCCGCATTCGGTGTCGACGCCGACGGGCTCGTGGGCACGCGGCGCCGCGGTCTTCGCAGGAGGCACGGCGTCGTCGGGGCCCATCGTCTCGAAGGCGATGCCGGCCTGTGCCGCCGCGGCGCGCAGGTCGGCCGCGCGCTCGGGCAGCGTCACGGCCAGGCCGATTTCGCTGTGGCCGATCAGGTAGACCAGTTCGGCCGAGCGCATCTCGGCATTGATCGGCACCACGCTCACGCCCAACGCGTTCAGCGCGAGCCAGTGGAAGATGAAGGCGGGCCGGTTCTCCAGCAGCAGGCCGACGCGGTGGCCATGGCCGTAGCCGGCCTGCGCGTAGGCCGTGCGCAGACGGTCGATCTGCGTCGCAGCCTCGCCCCAGCGGATGGCGCCCGCTTCGATGCCGTAGGCTGCTGCCGTCACCGATTCGGTGAACAGGAACTCGGCCTGCGGCGTACGCGCCGCTGTGGCCGCGAAGACTTGATGGACGGTGGCGTGTGGCATCGCGTCCCTGTCAGATGAAGAGCTGCACGGCCGGCAGGGCCGCGTCGCAATTGAGCAGGTTGACGCGCTTGAGCGTCATGCGCAGCGCGCCGTCCTGCATCGTGAGGTGATGGAAGAAGGTGCCGACGTAGAACTGCAGCTCGTCGCCCTGCGACTCGGTGTAGTGAAACGAGGTCCGCACCACGTAGCGGTTGGCGGCCGCATCGAACTCCTCGACCACCGGCACCTGCAGCAGGTGGTGGCAGCGGCTCGCCGGCTGCTGCGAGAAGGCGCGCGGGCTCTTCAGGCGCTCGATGCGCAGGTCGCGCAGCAGCTTGTCCTCGTAGAGGTGCGAGGTGTGGTTGAGGCCGTCTTCCTGGTCGGGGATCAGCGGCACCCAGTAGAAGGCGTCGTCGGTGAAGAGCGCGTTCCACTCCTCGTAGCGGCGCGTGTCGAGCAGGTGCGCCTCGTTCACGACGAAGTCGATCAGGTCCTGGCGGGTGACTTCTGGTGCGTTGCCGGCCATCACATCGTCTCCGTCATGCGCTGGACCCAGCTGCGGTATTGATTGCGCATCGGCAGCTCGTTGGTGCCGCCGGTGGTGATCTCGCCGCCCTTGAGTTCGGCCGGGTCGTAGTCGCGGTGCAGGCTCACCCATTCGTTGCCGCTCGCGTGCAAGCCGGCCTGCATGCCGCGATAGGCCTGCAGGTCGTCGTGGCCCACCACCGAGAACGGCGAGTTGATGAGGCGGTTGTACATGGCGGTGCGCTGCAGCAGCTCGGGCGGCGCGCCCTTCAGGCGGAAGGTCCAGCTCTCGATCAGCGTCCTGTCGGCCGAGATCGGCTTGACCACGCGGATCGCCTGGATCGCGCCCTTGATCGTGAGGTTCGGGTAGTACACGGTGTTGTGCCGTGCCATGCCGAGGATCTGCGCGGTTTTTTCCTCGCCGTAGCGCGCCTTCATGGCGTTGTCGTACTCGGGGATCGCCTTGTACTTGCTGTGGATGCTGAAGTGCACGCCCGTGAAGCTGTGGCCGTTGTCGTAGGTGCGGATGCCCATGTCCTCGAAGAACTTGTAGTCGGACATGAAGGGCACGAACTGTTCCACGGCCATGGGCTTGGGCTCGCTCTCGGGCTTGTCGGCCCACATGCGCTTGGCGGTGCCGGCCGAGGACTCGTGCGCCACCATCGGATGCATGGTGTCGTTGAGGTTCTCGACGAACATCTTCCAGTTGCACTGGTGCATGAAGCGCAGGCAGCCGCCGGCGATTTCGAGTTCGCCTTCGGGCGAGCGGTCGGCCATGTTGTCGATGGAGCTCAGCGAGTCGCCGAAGTACTCCTCGAAGTCCGGCCCGGCGTCGTTGATCTTCACGAAGATGAAGCCGCGGTGGCTGCGCACGTGCTTCACGGTGGTCAGGCCCTTGCCCGACTCGCATTCGTGCAGCTGGGTGTTCTCGTAGCCGGTCTTCAGCGGGATCGCGAGCGGCGCGCCGTCGGTCTTGAAGGTCCAGGCGTGGTACGGGCAGCGAAAGAACTTGCCGGTGTTGCCGCAGGGTCCGTTGACCAGGCGCGAGCCCTTGTGGGCGCAGCGGTTCATCATCGCGCGCACGCTGCCGTCGGAGTGGCGCACAACGATCAGCGGACGACCGGCGATCTCGTTGCTGATCCAGTCGCCCGGCTTGGGCAGCTGGCTCTCGTGGCCGACGTAGTTCCAGGTGTTGGCGAAGAAGTGTTCCTGCTCAAGCTCGAAGAGTTCCTGGCTGGTGTAGAGATCGCGGTGCACGCGGTCGTTCTGCACCAGCGCGCGGACTGCGTCGGGGTTGTCTCTGTACGAGGTCATGGCGTTCATGTCTCCTTGCTTCAGATGTCCAGCACCAGGCGCGCACCCTTGGCGCGCGAGATGCAGATCTGCATGACGTTGCCTTGCGCCTTCTCGCGGGCGGTGAGCACGTAGTCGCGGTGGTCGATCTCGCCTTCGAGCACGGGCACGGCGCACACGCCGCATTCGCCGCGCTTGCAGTCGAACATCGGGTCGCAGCCGTGCTCGATGAGGCAGTCGAGGATGCTCTGGTCCGCCGGCACGGTGAAGCTCTGGCCCGACTGGGCAAGCTCCACCTCGAAGGGCTGGTCGCCCTCTTCCGCGACAGGCTCGGTGAAAAGCTCGAAGTGCACGCGGTCGTGTTCCCAGCCGCGCGCCTGGGTGCGTTCGAGCACCGCGTCGAGCATGACCTTGGGGCCGCAGACATACAGGCGGTCGCCGGCGGGAACGCTGTCGAGCAGCGCGTCGATGTTCAGCGGCGCGCCGGCCTCGGCGTCGGCATGCACGCGCAGGTCCTCGCCCAGCAAGGCCTGGAGCTCGGGCAGGAAGGCCATCAGCTCGCGGCTGCGGCCGGCGTAGTGCATGCGCACGGCCGCGCCTTCGGCACGGCGGCGCGCAGCCATGGTGGCCAGCGGCGTCACGCCGATGCCGCCCGCCACGAGCACCGTGCCGCCCGGGCCGGTGTGCAGCGGAAAGTCGTTCTTCGGCGGCTCGATGGCGATGGCGTCGCCCTCTTCCAGCCCTTCGTGCATGAAGCGCGATCCGCCACGGCCTTCGGCCTCCTTGCGCACCGCGATCACGTATTCGATCGGTGCGTTGGTTGCGTTGCGCGCGGTGTCGAAGTTGATGAGCGAGTAGTGGCGCCAGTCGGTCTTGCCATCGGCCAGCGATACCTGCACCCGGATATGGGCACCGGCTGCGAAGCCGGGCAGCGCACGGCCATCCTCGGCACGCAGGCGAAGCATGCGGATCAGCGGATTCAGTTGCCGCGCCTCGGTGACGCGCAGCGGAATGGTGGCCGAGGGGGTGCTCATCTTCGTGGTTCTCTCTTCAGGCCAATGCGTGCTGCGCCAGTGCAGCCTGCAGCTTGTGGCCGTGCTCGTCGGCGAGCGCTGCGTCGCGCAGCTCGCGCAGCGTGGCCGGTGCCAGCGCGGTGCCAGCGCGTTCGAAGGCTCGCATCACGGTGTCGTAGTTGCGGATGCCGCGCTCGTGCGTGTCGCTGTAGCCCTTGACGAGGCGTTGGCACTGGGCCAGCTCCACGGCGAGCTCGGGGTTGCGCTGCGCGGTGGCGGCGATGCGTTGCAGCCACTCCTCGATGCGGCGGTTCTCCTCGGCATAGCGCATGGTCGACAGGCGCCAGCGCCGGCATGCCGCCACGGCGCGCAGCATGAGATAGCCGCGCAGGGAGCTGGTCTGGATCACGCGGCCGTGCTGCGTGAAGCGCTCGACGATCTTCTTCGGCAGCGTCGAGTTCATCAGCCAGCGGCCGATGCCGCCGGGCAGGGTCTCGCAGATTTCCTGCAGGCGTGGATGCATGTACTCGTTGATGGCGAGCACTTGGCCCGGCTGCACGCGAGCCTCGCCGCGCACGCGCTCGAAACGGGTCGCACGGGTCTTCAGGGCCGCGACGCGGGCTGTGTCCTCGTAGGACATCCAGAGCGCTAGATGGCGCGCGGTCTCGCGAAGCAGGCGATGGTCGTCGTTGCCCGGCAGCGCCGCGACCGCGGCCATGCGGTCGAGGTAGAGGCCGGCGTAGGGTGGGTCCTGGTAGTCGATGAGGCGGCGCACGCCTTCGAGCAGCAGGTCTTGCGCGGGCAAGGGAAATTCGCGCTGCACGCGTTCGACCAGCGCGCGCACGGCGGGGTGGCGCGGCTGCGGTACCGGGACGGCAGCCGGAGCTTCCTTCGCCGGTTCATCGCCGCCGGCATCCTGTGCGCGGGCGAATGCGGCTCCGAAGGCCTTGAGGCTGGGCTTCACGCCCACGCCGCCACGTTCGATGGTCGCCTCGAACTGCGTGCGGCTGAAAGGCAGCACGCCCGAGCCCGCGAGCGCGCCGAAGAGCACGGCGCTGATCACGCTGCCCGAGGCCTCGGCGGCTTGCGCCATGTCGAAGCGGATGAATCGCTTGGCCGCAGTCGCGGTGTGTGCGAGAAGCTGGTCGCTGTCGACGCGGCCGTCGCCCATTGCGCTCTTTTCCGCGATGGAGAAAACGCGGTGCGTGGAGGCGATCAGCGTCGTCCGGTCCCGCGTGACGAGGCCACGCTGGACGGCGCGGCCCGCTTCCATGAGCTCCGACGCGAGCACCACGTCGACGTCGCCCGGCAGAGGCATCAGCGCGAGCACCGGCGTGCCGCCGTCGGCGTCGGCCTGCGCCACGGGATACAGCTCGACGTAGTAGATGGTCGCGCCGGTGCGCTGGGCCACGCCCGGCACGGAAGTGGTCTGGGCGACGTAGCCGTTGGCCTCGCCCATGTCGACGATCCAGTCGGCGAGCACGCCGCCGCCCTCGCCGCCCATGGCGAGGATCGCGATCTTGATCGGTTGAGGCTTGGTGGTCGTCATCGCTTCAGAAGGCATAGGCTTCACGGCGGCGCGCTTCGCCGCGCTGCAGCCAGCCGATGACGGCCGCGCGCACGCGCTCGCGAAGCTGGTCCCAGCGGCTGGGGTTGCTCACGATCTGAGCCTTGTAGAACGAAGGGCACAGCACGGCGGCGTGCGAGACCTCGCCGCACACGCCACAGCCCACGCAGCTGTCGAGCACGGTCGCGACCGGGTCGGTGCGCAGCGGATCGGGGTTGGGCTTGATCGACAGCGAAGGGCAGCCCGAAAGACGGATGCAGGAGTGGTCGCCGGTGCAGGTGTCGGAATCGACGCCGAACTTCTCGCGCACCATGCGCTTGCCGTCGGCAATGGCCTTGCGCACCAGCGGCTTCTCGCGGCGCTGCTTGTTGAGCATGCACTCCGACTGGGCGATCAGGACCTTCGGGCCCTTCTCCCGGGTGGTGAGCGCCTCCTTGAGCGCATCGCGCATGCCGGCGATGTCGTAGGTGCGGCGCAGCGTCTTCACCCACTTGACGCCCACGCCGCGCACCGCGCTCTCGATCTCGTGGCCGGTGCTGCGCGTCTTGTTGACGGCATTCGATGAAAGGATGTCCTGCCCGCCGGTGGCCGAGGTGTAGTTGTTGTCGACGACGATGGTGAGGTTGTCGCTCTTGTTGAAGACCGCGTTGGCAACGCCGCTGGTGAGGCCGTTGTGCCAGAAGCCGCCGTCGCCCATCATCGAGATCGCGCGCTTGCCTGCAGGCGCGTTGAGCGCCGCGGCACCCGCGCCACCCAGGCCGTAGCCCATGGTGGTGTTGCCGATGTTGAAGGGCGGCAGGATGGAGAACAGGTGGCAGCCTATGTCGGCGCTCACGTGGTGCGGGCCGAGTTCGCGCTCGACCAGCTTCATTGCGCTGAAGATGGGACGCTCGGGGCAGCCGGTGCAGAAGCCCGGCGGGCGGGCGTGCACCACTTCGCCAAGCGACGTGGAAGGCACTGCGGGTTCGGCGACCTCGATGAGAGGAATCACCTTGCGCACGGGCGCGGGCACCGGCAAGGGTGCAATGCGTTCATAGCGCTCGCAGAAGCTGCGTGCGCCCTTGAGCAGTTCGGCCGCTGTGTACTCGCCGGCCACCGGCAGCATGTCCTTGCCGTGCAGCACGGTGGAAGAGCCGGCCTGGCGCAGGATGGTCGCGAGGTTCTGCTCGACGAAGTTGGGCTGCCCCTCTTCCACCACCAGCACCGCGCGCTTGCCTTCGCAGAAGCGGATCACCTCGCTCTCGATGACGGGGTAGGCCACGTTCATCACGTACAGCGGCACCTTGGTGTTGCCGTAGACGTCGGCCAGTTCGAGGCGCTCCAGCGCACGCATCAGGGTGTTGTAGCTGCCGCCCTGCACGATGATGCCGATGTCGTCGGCGTCTTCCGAGAAGAACTCGTTGAGCTTGCGCTCCTCGATGAAGCGCACGGCCGCGGGCCAGCGGTCCTTCACCTTTTCCTGCTCGTGCACGAAGCTAGCGGGCGGCAGAACGATTCGGCCTACGTCGCGCTGTGGGTTTTCGAGCGCATCTTTCAGCGTGAACTTCGCGCGCTTGTTGTCGCCAGCGACGAAGTGGCCGTGCACGTGGCACGCGCGGATGCGCAGCTGCAGCATCACCGGCGTGTTGCTGGCTTCGGAGAGATCGAAGCCCTGCTTCACCGCATCGACGATGCTCGGCAGGTTGGGACGCGGATCGAGCAGCCAGATCTGCGACTTCATCGCGAAGGCGTGGCTGCGCTCCTGCATGATGGACGAGCCTTCGCCGTAGTCCTCGCCCACGATGATGAGAGCGCCGCCAGTCACACCGCCCGACGCCAGATTGGCCAGCGCATCGGAAGCCACGTTGGTGCCCACGGTGGCCTTGAAGGTGACGGCGCCGCGCAGCGGGTAGTTGACGGAGGCTGCGAGCGTGGCGGCCGCGGTGGCTTCGCTCGCGCTGTTCTCGAAGCGGATGCCCTGCTCGGCGAGGATGTCCTGTGCGTCGGCCAGCACGTCCATCAGGTGCGAGATGGGCGCGCCCTGGTAGCCCGCCACGTAGGAAACTCCCGACTCCAGCAAGGCCTTGGTGACCGCGAGAATGCCCTCGCCACGAAAGACTTCTCCCCCGGAAAGCCGCAGTTTCTTGACTTCTTCAACGAATGAACGCTCGGCCATCTGGGTCCTTGTTGTCTATCGTGGGACGATGAGTTTCGGGAGCTGCATCGCGGTTCATATAATGTTGACAAATGAATGTATCCACAATCATGAATTACCCTAGACATGCAAGCAGCGTGCCCGTGGCGACTGTGAGGTGCCTTCATGGCTGATCAACCCGTCGAATCGCATCGCTTCGTCGATGACTACCTGCCCGCGCTGCTGGCGCAGGCGAGCCAGCTGATCTCCTCGGAGTTCCACGAGGTGGCGCGCCAGCAGGGCTTCTCCGTGTCGGAGTGGCGAGTGATGGCCTCGCTCGCCGGCAGCGAGCCGATCAGCATCGGCCAGCTCGCGCAGGTGACCGTGACCAAGCAGCCCACGGTGACGCGGCTGCTGGACCGCATGGAAGCACGCGGGCAGGTCGAGCGCCTGCCCCACGAGAGTGATCGCCGCATCACGCTGGTGCGAATCACGCGCAAGGGACTCAAGGCGGTGGAGCACCTGATGGAGCTGGCGCGCGAGCACGAGCGGCGCGTGCTGGAGCCCTTCGGACTGCGGCGCGCGGAAGAGCTCAAGCAGACGCTGCGGCAGATGATCGACCTGCACGTGCGCGTACCGGGCGACGAACCGGAAGAAGAGTGAGACTTCCGGGCTCCGCCTCTCAGAGGTGGGGCACGAAAACCGCGCGGCCGCGATGGCCGCGCTGTGAGATCCAGTCGAGCGCGGAAGCGGCGTCCGCGAGCGCGAACGGTCGCACTTCGAGATGCAGGCGCCCGTCCGCCAGCCTCGCCAGCAATTCGGGAGCCGCAGCGCGACCCTGTGCTTCGCGCCGGAACATGTTGAGAGGCAGCAGCGCCACGTCGCGCTGGAGAAAGTGCGCGATGTCCAGGGACAGCAAAGGCCCGGCGGTGTAGCCGACCAGCACGGCCCGCCCACCCGGGCGCACTGCGGGCAGCGTGCGAGCAAGCACGTCTCCGCCGACCGTGTCGATCAGCAGATCGGCGCTGGCGGCCGGTGGTGGTCCAGCCTCCGGTGCCACGGCGACAGCTACGCAACCCGCATCGCGCGCAAGCTGCATTACGAGCGAACCGACGGCACCGCTCGCACCCGTCACCAGCACCTGTTCGCCGGCTTGCAGCTTCGCGACCTCGTGCAGCGCCACCCACGCCGAGGTTGTGGGCGAGAAGAATGCCGAGCCCAGCGCCATCGACACGGCATCCGGCAACGGGCCGAGCGCTTCGTCGGGCGCATCGATCTGTTCGCACCAGGTTCCATCGAAGAGCGTGCCCAGGCCACTGCCGCGCAGCCAGATGCGCTGTCCTGCTTCGTAGCGCTTGCTCGCAATGACGACGCCCGCTGCCTCGACACCCGGCGTGTACGGCATCGGCGGATGACGCAGGAAGCTCCCGCGCCACACGGTGCGGTCGATGTGCCCTACCGTCGCGGCCTCCATGCGCACGATGGTTCGGCCGGGCCGCGCCACAGGGTCGGCGACCTCTTCCAGCACTGGCGCTTCATTGAAGCCGTGGATGCGCACGGCTCTCAAGGCAGCGTCTCCAGGAAGTCGAGCACCGTGCGCGCAAAGGCCTCAGGCAACTGATCGGGCAACGGCACCATGCCGCCTTCGACATCGACGATGCGTGCCTGCGGCAGGTGATGCTTCAGTTCCGCCGCATGGGGCGCGGCAAAGGGATCTTCGGTGGCGCGCACGATCAGCACGGGTTGCGCAACGAGGCCGATGCGGTCTTCCATGCGGTAGGACGCAACGGCGCGATGCCCCTCTTCCACGCGATGCCCGACCTTCAACGCGTCGAGCACGAAGGCTTCGAGCAGATCGGGGCGACCGGCCGGATAGAAGCCCTGGCGCTTCTGCCACAGCGCGGTGAGATGCGAGCCGTCTTCGCTCGGTGCCACCTCGTCGATGGGCGGGCGCTCGGCCCGCGCCCGGCGAAAGGATTCGTCGGTATACGGAGTGGAGGACAGCACCAGGCTGCGAACGCGCTGCGGAAGCGCCGCGGCGAGCTCGACCGCGATGACGCCGCCGGTGTGATGCCCCACCACGTCGGCCTGCCCGATGTTCAATGCATCGAGCAGCTCGCCAGCCACACGCGCCCATTGCTCGATGCTTGCCGGCACGCCGCCGTCGGCGGAGTCGCCGAAGCCTGCCGTGTCCATCGCGATGACCCTGCGGCTCCCGCCGATCAACGGCAGCACCGCACGGTACTCGGCCCAGCTGCGCGGCGACTGGTGCAGCAGCAACACAGCCGGCGCCGCAGGGTCGCCGCATGCCGCGTAGTGCACCTGCCCCACCGACAGGTCGGCAAAGGCGCGGCGGATGCTCATGACAAGGTCCGGTCGGCAGGTGCGCGCCACAGGCCAGCGTGCTTCAGTTCGCCGAGCGTGCGCGAGAGCACGTCGCGCCGGTAGACGGCGACGTCGCGGCCCTCGTACTCGTAGAAGCCGCTGCCGCTCTTGAGCCCCAGCCGCCCCTGCTCGACCATCTTCCCGACGATGGCCGGCGCGGTGTATCGGCCGGCATCGAGCGAGGCCGACATCTCGCGGCTCGCGTGATGCAGGATGTCGCAGCCGCCGAAATCGATGAACTCGACCACACCCAACGCCGCGAAGCGCAGGCCGAGGCCGTAGCGCGTGGCCTTGTCGATTTCCTCGGCGGTGGCCGCGCCCTCCTCGATCATTCGCGCGGCCTCGTTCATCACCAGCGCCTGCAGCCGCGGCACGATGTAACCCGGAGAGGCACCGCAAACCACGGGCAGCTTGCCGATCTGCTCCATCAGCGCCTTGGTGCGCGCGAGCACCGCGGCATCGGTGCCGGGATGGCAGCTCAGCTCGACCACGGGGATCACGTAGGCCGGGTTGAGCCAGTGCATGTTGAGGAAGCGCCCTGGCAGCCGCACGAGCGACGCGAGCTGCGTCACGAGGATGCTGCTGGTGGTCGAGGTCAGGATCGCGTTGTCGCGGCAATGGCGGTTGATCTGCTCGAATGCTTCGCGCTTGGCCTCCATGGTTTCGGGCACGCCTTCGAACACGAGTTCGGCGGCGGCCAGTGCCTGCGGGGCGTCAGCGGCGTTGACGAAGTCGACACGCCCGGCGATGGCGCCTATCTGCGAATCGTCGATCACGCCCAACTGCGCGAGCCCGGAGAGGCTGGCCTCGATCTCGGCCTTCGCTTCGTCGCGCAGGCGCTGCCATGCATCGTCGGAGCGCTGGCGCAGGTCGATCAGGGAGATGCGGTGACCGGCATAGGCGAACGCGATCGCGATGCCGCGCCCCATGCGGCCCGCGCCCACGGCTGCGAAGCGTGGCGGCGAAGCCGCTTCATTCGCCATCGTGAAGCCTCTGCTTGAGCTGTGCCGTGCTCAGACCGGCGAAGCCCAGGCTCTCGAAGGTGCGAGGGCCGCGCCGCAGATCGCGTCCGAGAAAGCCGCCGACGATGGCCAGCAGGCCGTGCGCAATCGGTGCATCCACGCCCGCATGGCGCGCGGCCGAGGCCAGGAAGGCAAGGCCGAGCTCGGTGTCCTCGGTGATGTAGCGGTGCGTGTGCAGGTCGATGTTCTCGCGCCAGTCGCCCGACTTGACGAGCTGCTTGTGCGCGTCGCCATACATCCACTGGTCGTTGTTGTAGTGGTCGGCCAGCGGATAGTGCGGCGCGCCCTGTCCGAAGGCTTCGCGAACGGCCATGCGCTCCTGGTCGAGCCGGTCGGTCACGTCGCGCACGGCACGCTGCGTGCCTTCGTTGTGGATGTCCCAGCGTTCGAAGTGCTGCAGCGGCGCTGCGTTCATCACCATCAGCGGCGGGTGGATGACGGGGCCCGCGTTCATCAGCGCACCCGAGAGTGCATCGCCGCAGCCATGCACGGCCGGATAGGCCTTGCGGATCACTTCGATGGCTTGCGTCTCCTTGCGGGCGGGGTACACGCCGGTCGGCAGGCGGATGGCGCGAATGGTGACGTTGACTTCGCGCTCCCCGTGCTTGCGCGCCAGATAGGGCAAGGTGCCGGTCTCGGCCCAGGCGACGTCGGCGCGGCTGCCCGCCTCTTTCACCGTCTTCGCCATCACGTAGCTGCCGAAGGTGCCCGGCGGCAGGAACACGACCTGGCAGTCGACCAGGTGCGGCGCCATGGCGAGCGCAATGTCGTGCTGGGCGATGGCGGGCGTGGGAATGACGATCAGCTCGGCGCCTCGCATGGCGGCACCGATGTCGGCGGTGGCGAGCGCGATGGGCACCTCGCGCGGGCCATCGGCGTCTTTCAGCGTGATCGCCCCGGCGCGCTGCAGCGGCTCGAGCGCTGCGGCATCGCGGCGCCAGAGGCGCACTTCATGGCCGGTTTCAGACAGGTCCGCGGCAGCCGCGTAGGCGCCATGACCACCCCCAAGAATCGCAATTTTCATGTCGAAAGTCGAAAAGCAGGTGTCGATGAACCGGCAGCCGGGAAGTGGCTCCGGGGAAGCGATGCGCCATTACATTACTTTTCATCGATTCAGATGTCAATCAAACTCAACGAAGCCGATGTGCTCGGAAACCCGCAATGAAAAAAGCCCGCGTTCTCACGAACGTGGGCTTTTGAAGGGGGCAAAGTGGCCGTCTGGCCACTTGGAGAGGATCAGCGACCGGGCTTGAACGCGCGCTTTTGCGTGTCGCGAGGCACGAACACCTTGCCGGCGCCGCCATGGCCGGAGCCATTGCCGCGGGGCGCGAAGCCACCGCCGTCGCCACGACCACCGCCGCCGGCGTGACCGTGGCCACCGCGCGGAGCGCTGTCGCCCCAACCGGGCTTGCGGCCGTAGCCGGCTTCGTCACGGCCACCACCGCCGAAGCCGGCGTTCTGGCCCTGGAAGCCGCGCGGGCCCGGGGCACGCGAATTGCGGTCGTTGAAGCCGCTGGCGCCGGCGTAGCCGCCACCATTTCCGCCACGGTAGCCACCACCACCGCCACCGCCGAACTTGCGATCGCGCGAGTGGCCGTCGCGGCCGCGGCCGCCGAAGTCGCCTTGCGGGCGGAACTGGGGCATGCGCTGCTGCGGTTCCATGCCCGGAATCGTTTCGGCCTTGAACTGCTGGCGGCTGTAGTGCTCGATGTCCATGATCCGGCGACGATCGCGGAACTCGGCGAAGGTGACGGCGATGCCGTCGCGGCCCGCGCGACCGGTGCGGCCGATGCGGTGGGTGTAGTCCTCGGCCTTCATCGGCAGGCCGAAGTTGAAGACGTGGGTGATGGTCGGCACGTCGATGCCGCGCGCAGCCACGTCGGTGGCCACCAGGATCTGCACCTGGCCGTTGCGCAGCGCCATCAGGCGACGGTTGCGCAGGCCCTGGCTCAGCGCGCCGTGCAGCGCGACGGCGCTGAAGCCGTCCTGCTGCAGGTCGTTGGCGAGGCCGTCGCACTCGACCTGCGTGCTGGCGAACACGATGGCCTGGTTGATGCTGGTGTCGCGCAGCCAGTGGTCGAGCAGCTTGCGCTTGTGCTGGGCGTTGTCGGCCCAGAACAGCACCTGCTTGATGTTGGCGTGCTTTTCCTGCGGGCTGTCGATGGTCACGCGCTGCGGCTCGCGCATCACGCGAGCAGCCAGCTGCTGGATGCGCGGCGCGAAGGTGGCGCTGAACATCATGGTCTGCTGGCGCTCGATGGTGAGCTGGTTGATCTCGGCCAGATCGTCGGCAAAGCCCAGGTCGAGCATGCGGTCGGCTTCGTCGACAACCAGGAACTTGACCTGGTCGAGCTTGATCTGCATCGAGCGTTGCAGGTCGAGCAGGCGGCCCGGCGTGGCGACCACGAGGTCGGCGTTCTGCAGGCGGGCGATCTGGAGCTGGTAGGGCATGCCGCCCACCACGTTGGCAATGCGCAGGCCGCGGCAGTGGCGAACCAGTTCGATGGCGTCGTGCGCGACCTGCTGCGCGAGTTCGCGCGTCGGGCACAGCACCAGGGCGCCGGGGGTGGCGGCCTTGAAATGGCGGGCGTTGGTCGGGTCCTTGCGCTTCGGCTTCTTGGGAGGAGCTTCGCCGCGGGCAGCGGCTTCGGCGGCCAGGCGCTGGAACTCGGCCCGGGCTTCGGCTTCGGCTTCGGCCTGGCGTTTGATCAGCGTGTGCAGCACGGGCAGCAGGAAGGCGGCGGTCTTGCCCGAGCCGGTCTGGCTGGAGACCATCAGGTCGACGAAGCGCGCCGACTTGGCAGCGCCGTCCTGGTCGCCCATGGCGATGGGAACGACCTTTTCCTGCACGGCGGTGGGCTGGGTGAAGCCCATGTCCGCCACGGCGGCGATCAGCTCGGGCGCAAGGCCCAGCTTGATGAAGCCATTGGGAGCAGCGGGCTCTTCGGCGGCAGCCGCTTCGGGAGCGGTGCCGTCCAGCGCTTCGAGGATGGGAGCCTCGGACACGGTGTCCGCGGCGGCGGTGAATTCGTTGTGGGTAGCGGATTGCACAGGCGCGAACTCGCCCTGCGCTTCAAAAGCGTCGGTCATGAATGTCAATCTCAAACGCGAGCGCTGCCGTAGGCGGCGCCCCGTTGGTGGTTAAAAACATCAACCATCCAACGACATTCAACTCCGGGCGGATGCCCGAGGCTGCGGCCCTTTTTTGATCAGCGAATGCGATCGGGCGCGGTGTGCAAGATAGGGAGATGCAAGAAACGCTGGCCGGGCCCAAAAATACCTGCCCTGTCAGCGAAGCCTGCGATTATGGCATGGATTCGGGTTTTTACCTAATCCCTAGCCTTGACTCAGTCCGCGAGGCGCAAAAAGGTCTCGCGGTAGTGAGCAAGCTCCTCGATGGACTCGTGCACGTCCGCCAGCGCCGTGTGCGCCTGCTGCTTCTTGAAGCTGTTGTAAGCCGCGGGCTTCCAGCGCTTTGCCAGTTCCTTCAGCGTGCTCACGTCGAGGTTCCGATAGTGGAAATAGGCCTCCAGCTTGGGCATGTACTTGACGAGGAATCGCCGGTCCTGCCCGATGGTGTTGCCGCACATGGGCGAGCCGCTGCGCGGAATGTACTTGGCGATGAATTCGAGCAGTTGCTGCTCGGCGGCGGCTTCGTCGAGGGTGGAGGCCTTGACCTTGTCGATCAGGCCGCTGCGGCCATGCGTGCCCTTGTTCCAGGCGTCCATGCCATCGAGCACGGCGTCGCTCTGGTGGATGACGAGCACGGGGCCGTCGATGCAGGGGGTGAGGTCGGGGCCGGTCACGACCACGGCGATTTCGAGCAGGCGCTCTTTTTCGGGGTCGAGACCGCTCATTTCGCAGTCCAGCCAGACCAGGTTCTGGTCGCTTTTCTTCAGTACGGGCGTGGCCGCGGGAGACGTCGGGTCAAGGGATTCGGGCATCGCAGGATTGTCGTCGAAGGGCTGCGGCCCCAGATAGCGAGGGCTAAACTCGCCGATCCATGTCCTATTCGCTCATCTTCACCATCGCCTTCGCGGCCGCGATCGTCGCGGGCCTGCTCGTGAAGTTCTGGCTGGCCACGCGGCAGGTCCGCCACGTGGCGCAACACCGCGGCATCGTGCCGGCCGCTTTCGCACAGACCATCACCCTCGCCGCCCACCAGAAGGCGGCCGACTACACCATCGCCAAGGCGCGCTTCGGCCTGATCGAGATGGCATGGAGCGCTGTACTGCTGCTAGGCTGGACCCTGCTCGGCGGCCTCGACCTGCTCAACAAGCTCCTGCTGGGCTGGATGGGCGGCGGCATGCTGCAGCAACTGGTGCTGCTGGCCGTCTTCGCCGGAATCGGCGGCCTGCTCGAGCTGCCCTTTACGCTCTGGCAGACCTTCCGGCTCGAAGAACGTTTCGGCTTCAACAAGATGACCTGGAAGCTTTGGCTGGCCGACATGCTCAAGTCGACGCTTCTTGGCACCCTGATCGGCCTGCCGATCGCGGCGCTGATCCTCTGGCTCATGGGCGCGGCCGGCCAGTTGTGGTGGCTGTGGGCCTGGGGCGCGTGGATGGGCTTCAACCTGCTGCTGATGCTGATCTATCCGACCTTCATCGCTCCGCTGTTCAACAAGTTCCAACCACTGGACGACCCCACGCTCAAGGAGCGCGTGACGGCCCTCATGAAGCGCTGCGGCTTCGCTGCAAAAGGCCTGTTCGTGATGGACGGCAGCACGCGCAGCGCGCATGCCAACGCCTACTTCACGGGCTTCGGCGCCAGCAAGCGCGTTGTGTTCTACGACACGCTGCTGCGCCAGCTCAATGCCGGCGAGGTCGAGGCGGTGCTGGCGCACGAACTCGGCCACTTCAAGCACCGGCATATCGTGAAGCGTCTGGTCGCGATGTTCGCGCTGAGCCTGGCCGGCTTCGCGCTGCTCGGCTGGGTGTCGACGCAACTCTGGTTCTATGCCGGCCTGGGCGTGCAGCCCAACATGGCTGCGCCCAACAGCGCGCTGGCGCTGCTGCTGTTCATGCTCGCCGTGCCGGTCTTCGGCTTCTTCGTTGCTCCGCTGTCCGCCCTGCTTTCGCGCAAGCATGAATTCGAGGCAGATGCCTATGCGATAGCCCAGACCAGCGGCGCCGACCTTTCGGCCGCTCTGCTGAAGCTCTACCAGGACAACGCATCGACGCTCACGCCAGACCCGGTGTTCGTCAAGTTCTACTATTCGCACCCCCCTGCTTCCGAACGTCTCGCCCGCATGGCGACGGCGGCCTGATCCGACCTCCCCTCACATCCCGAAGAAGCCCATCATGAGCAGCATGTTCAAGCCCAAGGACTGGAAGAACCTCCCTCCCCGCAAGGCGCTGAGCGCCACCGAGATCGTGTCCGCTCTGGCGCGCCTCGACGGCTGGAAGCTCACGGGCGACGGCGCCGATGTCGCCATCGAAAAGACCTTCAGCTTCGCCAACTATTTCGAGACCATCGCCTTCGTGAATGCGCTGGCCTTCGTGGCGCACACGCAAGACCATCACCCCGACCTGTCGGTGCACTACAACCGTTGCGTGGTGCGCTTCAACACGCACGACGTGAACGGCCTGTCGGTCACCGACTTCGACTGCGCCCGCCAGGCCGACGCGCTGGTCGGCGCCACTCCCGCCGCCTGATGGAACGCGCCCTTGGCTAAACCCGGCCGCGCAGCGGCAGCATCGGCTGCCGCAAAGGCCCTCCATGAAGGGCTCGTCGTCGCCAGCCATGGGCGTCACTGCCTCGTCGAAACGCCCACGGGCGAACGGCTGATCTGCCATCCGCGCGGCAAGAAGAGCCAGGCCGTGGTCGGCGACCGCGTGCACTGGCAGGCCAGCGAGGACGAAGGCACCATCGAGCAGGTGCTGCCGCGGCGCAATCTCTTCTACCGGCAGGACGAGATCCGCACCAAGTCGTTCGCGGCCAATCTCGACCACGTGCTGATCCTGATCGCGGCCGAGCCGGAGTTTTCCGAGCATCAGCTGGCCCGCGCGCTGATCGCCGCCGAGGCCGAGCGCATCGCGCCGATCATCGCGCTCAACAAGAGCGACCTGGTCGAGCCCTTCGAGCGCGCATGGGCCAGGCTCGCACCCTATCGCCGCATGCACCACGGCGTACTGCCCCTGTCGCTGAAGGCTTCTGCGGAGGCGGACTACGCCTCGCTGATGAAGCTGCTGGCCGGAAAATCTACCCTGGTACTGGGCCCGTCCGGCTCGGGCAAGAGCACGCTGACCAACCTGCTGGTGCCCGGCGCGGCGGTGCTGACGCAAGAGATTTCGCAGGCGCTCAACTCGGGCAAGCACACGACCACCAGCACCACCTGGTACTGGATCGACGAGGCTCGTACCACCGGACTGATCGATTCGCCCGGTTTCCAGGAATTCGGCCTGAACCACATCGCGCCGATGCAGCTCGCCGGGCTCATGCCCGATATCGCCGAGCATGCCGGCGACTGCAAGTTCTACAACTGCACCCATCTGCACGAGCCGGGCTGCGGCGTGATCGCGAACGTGGAAACCGCCGATGCGCCGGGCGCCATCAGCGCGAGCCGCTACAGGATCTACGGCGAGCTGTTCGCCGAGCTGAGCCAGAAGCGGTACTGACCGACCGCAAACGGCGGCGACGCCCTCAGCCGAGCCAGACCCGGTAGGACTGCCAGGTCGGATCGAAGACCAGTTCCATCGTCGACGACAGTTCCATGTCGTCCTGCAGCGATTGCGCCTGCGTGATCGCGCTATCGGGGTCGGCCACCTGGAAGTGGATGGTGCGCACGCCCTCCTCCAGCACCACATGCGTGCAGCAGCCGGCCTCGTGCACCTGCAGCCGCGCAGTCAGCCGGTCTTCATAGGCGCGGGCCTCTTCCAGCTCCTCGCCCGATTCGACCGGAACCGCCACTGACAGGCGATGGCACAGGTCGGCACGCCCCACCAGCGCGGTGGCCGTGTCGTTGCGCATGACGATCATCTCGATCTCGCGGCCGTCCTCGGCCGTGCGCGTCGCGCTCACGCCCGACCACGCATGCTCGCCCGGAAGAAACGCCCCGGTATGGCCGAGCTCGTCTCGCCAGCAGGCGTCGAACAGGGGAACGAAATCGTCGAGTGGCACGCCGCTGAAGTCCGCCTGCGCATCCGCATCGACATAGTCGACCGCGCCCACCTTCACCGCGAAGTCGTACTCGCCCAGGATGTGGTCGAGCATGATGAGGCTCATGTGGCGGGCGTGGTCCTGCATGTCCATCGGGATCGGCTTGGCGAAGCCGATCTCCAGCGCCACCCGCCCGCGATAGGGCTCGTGCTTCACCAGCACCTCGGAGCTGGCCAGCTCGAAGTTGTTCATGCGCATGCCGAAGCCGTCGCTCGCCCGCTGACGAAAGGCCTCCACCTCGACGCGGGGCAGCCTGGGGCTGGACTGCACCAGCATCATCAGGTCCTCGAAGTCGTCCACCGATCCATGTGCGGTAAGCACGAGCTTGAACTCGGGCGGATCACCGGCCACCTCGGCCGCCAGCCGTGGGAAGTGGGGCTCCAGCAGCGCGTTCAGCCCTTCCATCAGCTCCCGGGCGGGCAAGGCCCGAAGGCTTTCGAGCCGGGTGCTCACGGCCTCCCAGAAGCCTGCGCAAGCCTCGGCGCGCGGATCGGTGTCTTGGATCGGCATTGCCAGCGTTTCCTTCAAGGAGATGTATCGAGGATGTCCTGCAGGCGCTGCACGAGCACGCTGCACTGCTCCCGCGTGCCGATGCTGATGCGCAGGTACTGCGCGATGCGCGGCTGCCTGAAGTGCCGTACCAGCACCGCGCGCTCGCGCAGCAAGGCGGCCAGTTCAGCCGCGTCGCGGCGCGGATGGCGCGCGAAGACGAAGTTGGTCTGCGACGGCAGCACCTCGAAGCCCAGGTCTTCGAGCTGGAGGGCCAGGCCCTCCCGGGTGTCGACGATCTTGTGGCAGGCGTCGCGGAACCAGTCCTCGTCCTCGAGCGCGGCGATGGCACCCGCCGAGGCCAGGCGGTCGAGCGGGTACGAATTGAAGCTGTCCTTCACGCGAACCAGCGCATCGATCAGATGAGACTGGCCGCAGGCAAAGCCCACGCGCAAGCCGGCCAGCGCGTGCGACTTCGAAAGGGTCTGCACGACGAGCAGGTTCGGATGCCTGCTGATCAACGGCATCGCGCTCTCGCCACCGAAATCGACGTAGGCCTCATCGACCAGCACCACGCGATCAGGACAGGCGTCGAGCAGCTGCTCGATGCGCGAGAGCGGCAGGCCAATGCCGGTCGGCGCGTTCGGATTCGCGACGACGATGCCCCCGCAGCCCTGGCGCGCGCGGGCCGCAAGCGCGTCGACGTCGATCCGCAGGCCTTCGTCCACAGGCTGCTGCTCGCAGGCGATGCCGTAGAGCTGCGCGTAGACCTTGTAGAAGCTGTAGCTCACGTCCGGCATCAGCAACGGCTCGGCCTGCTGGAAGAACGCGAAGAAGGCGTGCGCAAGCACTTCGTCGGAGCCGTTGCCGGCGAATACCTCGCCGGGCTGCAGGCCGTGCCGGCGGGCGACCGCCTCGCGCAACGCGAACGAGGTGGGGTCGGGGTAGCGCTCCAGGCCCTCTTCGGCCGCGCGCCGGATGGCCTCCACGGCCACCGCCGACGGCGGATACGGGTTCTCGTTGGTGTTGAGCTTGATGAGGTTCGCGATGCGCGGCTGCTCGCCGGGCACGTAGGGTTCGAGCGCGGCGATCCGCGGGCTCCAGAAGGCCGGCACCGGCTGCTGCTGCTGCTGAGGCATGGCTTTGGCCTTTCGCTCAGCCGAGCAGGCGAGCCAGGGTCAGCAGGGCCAGCAGCACCATCCACATCACGACCGAGCGCCAGACCAGGCCGACGACGCTGCGCAGATGGCCCGGCTCGGGCTCGCGGCCGGGCGTGCTGCCGCTGTCGGTGCGGCGACCGTCGGCCAGCGATTCGCCAGCCTGGGCACGCGGCAGCGGGTCGGCAACAGGGATCGGGCGCAGCGAACCGCCGCCGAGCCGCACGTTCACCGCGCCCGAGGTGGCCGCGAGGATCACGCCGTCGTTCTCGTTGGGAAAGCGCTGCGCGTCATTACGCCAGCAGTCGATCGCCTCCTCGAAGCTGCCGACCACCGCGAAGCCCAGCGCGGTGATGCGCGCGGGCAGCCAGTCGATGGCATGCCATGCGCGATCCGCGGCCTCCTGCACCGACACGCTCGAAGGCTGAACCGCGGCGCCGTTCTTGTGCGCCCAGTAACGCGAGACGAATTCGCTCATGCGGTAGAACACCGCGCCCGCGGGCCCGAGGCCGACGGCCGCGATGATCGAGAACCATGCGAGCACGCCGAACACATGGCGGTGCGCGGCGATCACCGAGTGCTCGATGACGTGGCGCACGATCTCGCTGCGCGGCAGGTCGGCCGCGTCGACGCCTTGCCAGTGCGCGAGCAGCGAGCGCGCCAGAGGCTCGTCGCCTTCGTCGAGCGCATCGCGGATGTCAGTGAAGTGGTGGCTGAACTGCCGGAAGCCCAGCGTGACGTAGAGCACGGCAATGCTCCAGAGCACCGCGAAAGGCAGGCCGAGCGTGAGCACCAGAAGCCAGTGGACGCCCAGCGCGCCGAGCGTGGGGACGAACACCGCGAGCCCCCAGGCGATCCATCCGTGATGCGGCTTGCCCGCGTCGAAGTTGCGGCTGGTCCAGCGTGTCCACGCAAGCACCGCGCCGTACACGGGGTTGTGCGGGCCCAGCGGCCGCACCTGCTCTATCAGCAGCGCGCACAGGATGGCAAAAAAGCTCATCCTTCGATGATAGCGAGAGCGCCTGAAGGTTCAGGCCGTATTCAGGCTGGATTCAGGCCGCGAGGAAGCGGTAGAGATTGCGCAGCATGCCCGCGGTCGCGCCCCACACGAAGCGCTCGTCCGGGCCGTCCTGGTAGGGCATCGAGTACCACTGGCGCCGGGTGCCATCGGGCGCGGGCACGGTGTGATGGCGGTGATTGGCCGGGTCCATCAGCCAGTCGAGCGGCACCTCGAAGGCCTCGGCGACCTCGTAGGGATTGATGGTGAGCTCGAAGTCGGGCTGCACCAGCGCGACCACGGGCGTCACGATGAACGAGGTCACCGTCGTGTACGTCGGCAGGCTGCCGAGCACCTCGATGTATCGAGCCGAAAGGCCGACCTCCTCCCAGGCTTCGCGCAGCGCGGCAGCGGCGATGTTGGCGTCTTCCGGGTCGACACGGCCACCGGGAAATGCGACCTGGCCCGAATGGGTCGACAGGTTCGATGTGCGCTCGGTCAGCAGCACCGTCGCGCCCTGAGGGCGCTGCACGATCGGCACCAGCACCGCCGCCTGGGCGGGCACGCGATCGGTCATGCGCGGCTCGCGGCGCAGTTCGGGCGTCCAGGCGGGCGGGGTCGCAAAACGCGCTCGCAGTGCCTGCGCCGTCAGCTGCGCGGCTGCCACCGCCGGCAATCCCTCGGTCTCTCCAGCCACGAAAGGCACCTTGCGCGGGTCGAATTGCATCAGCGTGGGCGGCGCCACGGCATTGACGATTTCGGCGGAGGCGGCCTGCGGGGAAGTGGACGAGTTGGTCAAGAGATGAAAGGTGCCGGAGTCGGGTGGACGAAGTAGAGCGGAAAAAGGGAAAGTTGTCGCTGAGCGGGGGCAACAATGCAAAAAGCCGCCAGAGCGGCGGCTTTTTGCACGACAGGAAAGGCAGCTATTACGCGGCCGATGCAGCCGTCGACTTGCTCGGCAGCTTTTCCTTGATGCGTGCCGAACGGCCGCTGCGGTCGCGCAGGTAGTACAGCTTGGCGCGGCGCACGTCGCCACGACGCTTGACTTCGATGCCGGCGATCAGCGGGCTGTAGGTCTGGAACGTACGCTCCACGCCTTCGCCGCTGGAGATCTTGCGCACGGTGAAGCCGCTGTTCAGGCCGCGATTGCGCTTGGCGATCACGACGCCTTCGTAGGCCTGCACGCGCTTGCGGGTGCCTTCGACGACGTTCACGCTGACGATGACCGTGTCACCGGGCATGAATTCGGGGATGGTCTTGCCGAGACGGGCGATTTCTTCCTGCTCGAGGGTCTGGATGAGGTTCATGATTTCCTGATATTCGATCGTGCCGGGCTACACAAAAGGCGCCTTTGGCTTTCACGGGAAGACCGCAAAAAGACCGGGCGCGGCCGGACAGAGGATCGGGGAATCGTGGATTATAGCTTTTTTTTCAGCGCAGCCTCATCGGCCTTGCCAAGACGCCCTGCCGCACGGGCCGCGTCGATCAGCTCGGGGCGCCGCTCGGCCGTGATGGCAAGGCGCTGGTCGCGCCGCCAGCGCTCGATCTGGGCATGGTGGCCCGAGAGCAAAGGCGCCGGAACGCCCTGCCCGTTCCATTGCTCGGGCCGCGTGTAGTGCGGGCAATCGAGCAGCCCGTCGAGTGCCGGATTGAAGCTGTCCTGCACGTGGCTGGCCTCGTCGCCGAGCACGCCCGGCTGCAGCCGCGCCACGGCGTCGAGCAGCGCCATGGCCGCAATCTCGCCGCCGGACAACACGAAATCGCCCAGGCTGATCTGGTGGGTGACGCGCGCGTCGATGAAACGCTGGTCGATGCCTTCATAACGGCCGCAGATCAGCACAGCGCCCTCGCTCCCCGACCAGCGCTCGACCACCTCGTGCCGCAGCGCTTCGCCAATGGGGGAAAACAGAACGACCGGCGCCTCGGCCCCACGTGCGGCGAGCGCCGCATCGAGGCAATCGGACAAGGGCTCGGCCATCATGACCATGCCGGGGCCGCCGCCGAACGGCCGGTCGTCCACGCGCTTGTAGTTGCCCTGCGCGAAGTCACGCGGATTCCACAGCACCACCTCGACCTGCTTCGACTCGTAGGCACGGCGCGTCACGCCGCTGACCACGAAGGGCGCGAACAGTTCGGGAAAGAGCGTGAGAACGTCGAAGCGCATGCCGCGCGGGGCGCCGGTCAGTAGTCCGGCTGCCAATCGACCGTAATAAGCCGCCCGGGCAGGTCGACCTTGTCGACGAAGGCGGAGACGAAGGGCACCATGCGCTCGATGGCCTTGCCGTCTTCTTCGGCAGCCAGCACCAGGGTGGTCTGCGGTCCGGTTGCGAGCAGCTCGCGCACCGTGCCGAGCGCGACGCCTTCGCGGTTGACCACCGACAGGCCGATCAGGTCGACCCAGTAGTACTCGTCGTCGCCGGCCGTCGGAAAGCTCGAACGCGGCACGAACACGCGCGCACCGCGCAACGCCTCGGCGGCATTGCGGTCAGGCACGTCTTCGGACGTGGCAACGATGCAGTCGGAATGTTCCTTGGCTTCGCGGATCGCGAGCCGGAAGGCTGTGCTCGCCGAGGCTCCGGGAGCCTGCAGGAACCAGCGCTTGGAAGAAAAAAGCGCCTCGGGTTGGGCGCTGTGGGGCAGGACCTTGAACCAGCCCTTGATGCCCCAGGCATCGGCGATGCGCCCTACTTCGATCGCATCCGCCGGCAATTCGGCGGCTTCGAGTGCGGGCAGCATCGCCGTGCGGTCGGCTTAGGCCGCCGCCTTGGGAGCTGCCGAGGCAGCTTGCTTGATCAGGCGCAGAACGGTGGGCGAAGCTTGTGCGCCGACGCTCTTCCAGTACGCCAGACGGTCCTGGGCGATACGGATGCTTTCTTCGTTTTCCTTGGCGGTCGGGTTGTAGAAGCCCAGGCGCTCGATGAAACGGCCATCGCGGCGAACGCGCTTGTCCGACACGACGATGTTGAAGAACGGACGGCCTTTGGAGCCGCCGCGGGAGAGTCGAATGACGACCATGATTTATCCTTGGGTGGTCAGCAGGCCTCGTGGATTGAAAAAAGGCCCGCTCACAATGTTCTTCCAGCGTCGAGACACGCGACTGGCCACCCGGCCAGCGACACGCTGAAAAGCCCGCGATTATAGCCCGACCCGCGTTTTTCTCCGAATTCCGGCCTCGCGCCGCCTGTTTCACACGCATGCCCCTCGCCATCCGCCCCTGCCGCGAAGAAGACATCGCAGCCATCACCGCCATCTACGCGCACCATGTGCTGCACGGCACCGGCACCTTCGAGACCGAGCCTCCCTCCCCCACCGAAATGGCCGCCCGCCGCGCGGACGTGCTCGCCAGGAGCCTGCCTTACCTGGTCGCTGAAGAAGACGGCGGAGTGTTGGGTTTTGCCTACTGCAACTGGTTCAAGCCGCGCCCGGCCTACCGTTTTTCGGCCGAGGACTCGATCTACGTGGCGGAGTCAGCGCGCGGCAAGGGTCTGGGCGCCAAGCTGCTGGCGGCGCTGTCGCAGGCAGCCGAGGCGGCGGGCGTGCGCAAGCTGATCGCGGTGATCGGCGACTCCGCCAATGCAGGCTCCGTCGGCGTGCATCGCAGCCAGGGCTTCACGCACGTCGGCGTGCTGAAGGACTGCGGCTGGAAGTTCGGCGAATGGCGAGACGTCGTATTGATGGAAAAGGTGCTCGGCGAAGGCAGCACCACCAGACCCGAATGAAAAACAAGACCGTTGCCGCCTGGCTCTCCTTTCTCGGCGGCCCCCTGGGGCTGCATCGCTTCTACCTGCGCGGCATGGGCGACTGGCTCGGCTGGCTGCTGCCCATTCCCACCGCGCTGGGCGTCTACGGCATCGAGCGCGTACGCATGTACGGCGTGGACGACGGCCTGAGTTGGGCACTGATCCCGCTCCTGGGCTTCACCATCGCCGGCTGCGCCCTGATGGCCATCGTCTACGGCCTCATGACGCCCGAGAAGTGGAACGCCCGCTTCAACGCCAGCGCGCCGGCTGATGCCGAACCCGGCCGCACCAACTGGTTCACCATCGGCGCCGTCGTGCTGGCTCTCTTCTTCGGCAGCACGATCCTGATGGCCAGCATCGTCTTCAGCTTCCAGCGCTACTTCGAGCACCAGATCGAAGAGGGGCGGAAGATTTCGCAGTAGCCCAGGGCCTCTAGACCAGGCCGTGGTCGAGCAGGAACCGCAGACGCCCTTGCACGAACAGCGGCCGGCCTCGGTTCACCATCTCGCGCACGATCTTCGAGCGCATTTCGCTTTCGACGTCCTGCAGGATCATTTCGCAGTCGTGCTCGAAGTAGATGTCGCGCGCGATCAGGTCCTTCTTGACGATGGGGCAGCGCATCAGTGTCCGGAAGAGCCCGAAGCCGAGGTGAATCTGGCTGCCCTGGGTGACCTCCATCATCAACCGGTCGACCAGCGCACGGCGAGCCAGCGCCTGCGCCACCTTCAATGACTGATCGTCGACCGGATCCGGCACGGGGGAGACAGGCGTTCGCGCCTGCTCGGCCAGTTGCGCCCGTCTCGCCCGATAGCTGGCCAGCGTCGGCGTGCCCGACGCCGTGACCACGGGGGCAACGGGCATGGCGGATTCGACAGGCACGGCCGACGCAGCAGCGACGGCGGGCCCGGTCTGGCTGGAAACCGACAGGGGTTCGACCAGCCGCAGCGCCGCCATCGACTGCGCCATCAGCCCGTCCAGCGGTTGCAGCCGGAACGCCGGCCGCATGACTTGAGTCAGGGAAATCAGCCCCCGCAGGTCGAGCGCATTCAGTTGATGCACGAGCTTCTCGGCACTGTAGATGACATCGATGCTGTAGCCGCGCTGCTTGAGGCAGGCCGACAGGGCCACCTCGCCGTGCAGGATCGCGTAGGGTCGCAGGTCGTAGGGTCGGTACCGCCGCCAGAAACGCAGGACGTCGGAGTCCAAGAACACCTCGCCCGACACTGCCAGCGCATATGAACCGATATGGTGCGATTTCTCATGGTTCTCGAAGGCACCGGTCACATCGAAACGCCTCTGGCACAGCGCGCCAACCAGGTCGTCGAGCTCCTTGCCCTTGAGGAAGAAGATGCTGTCGTTCAGATAGAGCATCCGCCCCGGCCTCAGCCCCTGCTCGCTCAGGTAGAGCGTGGCCGCCCGGTAAGCGCCCATGTCCCGCCCCACGTTCCTGCGGACCAGCACGCGGTGTGCGCTGCGCAGCAGCAGTGCATGGGAGGCCGCATCGAGCTTGCCGTTGCACACCACGATGGCATTGACGCCCCCTTCTTCCAACGACTGCAGCAGGTCGAGGAAATCGGGGGTAAGGCCGAACTTGGCGTACTTGACGACGATGGCGAAGATGTCGCCCTGCGCCAGCCGCGGTGTCTCGTCCGAAAGAAAGGCCGGCCGACGCTCGCGCACGACCGAGGGCCACTGACGGACTTTGGTCGTCGCGCAATAGGCGTAATACGCGAGGCGGGTCGCCGTCGCACGGAGCATCCTGAGCAGTGCTCTCATGAAGCCTCCATCCAGTAATCTCAGTTAATATTTGTTTCACAGTTTATAGCCCTTCGGCCCGGCCACCTCCTTCAAGACACAGCCACTTCATGGATTTCCGCAGCCACATCCGTCAGACCACCTCCAAGACAGACAAGGGCATCGAGATCGGCGCGTCGTATGCGCCGATCCTTCCGAAATCCGAGGGCTATGACGTGTTCGTGATCGACCATGCCGACCAGGAACAGCTGCGCTCCAAATACGGCGCCATGGGCGTCGACACCCGCAAGATCGAGCCCGTCGACGCCATCGACGACGGCGGCGAATTCACTCAACTGCTCGAGGAAGGCGACTCCTTCGACTTCATCCTTGCAAGCCACGTTTTCGAGCACCTGCCCGATCCGATCCACTTCCTGCAGCGCTGCGAACGCGCGCTCGGCGACACCGGCCGGCTGATCCTGCTGATTCCCGATCGCCGGTTCACCTTCGACTACCTGCGCCCCGTCAGCACGACCGGCCAGTTGCTGCGCGCCTACCTGAGCGAACAGCGCCGCCACGACGCCGGCGCGCTGTATGACCACTACGCCTCCAATGCAGCGCGCGACGGCGTGCAGGTCTGGGGCGACAGCGGCGGCGGCCACATCGCCTTTGCCAGCTCACCGCTGGACGGCTACGTGAACGCAGTGAACAAGAGCACCGGGTACATCGATTGCCACGCCTGGGTATTCACGCCCGCGAGCATGCGGCTGATTCTTGCCGACCTGCGCACCATGGGCCTGATCTCGATGGGCGAGACCTTCTTCCACGAGAGCGTGGGCTGCGAATTCATGATCACGCTGTCGCGCGATGGCGCGGGACCCATTCCCGAGCGCAGCTCGCTGGCGCGGGAGGCGATCCTGGAGGCAGCACGCGGCGGCGTGCATGCGGACGCACCTGCCGCCTTGGCCCAGCCCCTCGCAGCCATCGACGTGGCGCAGGGCTATGTGAACGAACCGCCCCATCCGCAACACGCCGTCGATCTGTTCAAGGGACGATGGGTCTCGGCTTTTCCAGCCGACTCGCGATTGCAGGCCGGCAACGTGGTCCTGCACGACGACATTCGCCTGCGCTGGCTGGTGGAGGCGGCAGGCGGCGTGAAGGGCCTCGACGTCCTCGAACTCGGACCGCTCGAAGCGGGCCACACCAAGTTCCTGCTCGATGCCGGCGCGCGATCGGTCCTGGCGATCGAAGCCAACAAGGACGCCTATCTGCGCTGCCTTGTCTCGAAGGAAATCCTCGGGCTGCGCGACGCTCGTTTCCTGCTCGGCGATTTCTGCGCGTTCCTCGAATCCGATGCGCGCCGGTGGCCGCTGATCGTGGCGAGCGGCGTGCTCTATCACATGGCCGATCCGCTGCGACTGCTTGAACTGCTGGCGGCGAGGACCGACACGCTTTTCCTGTGGACCCACGTCGTCGACGCCGTCGCCATGCCATCCGACGACCCGCGACGCGCCGCGATCACCGGCACGCTCGAGAAGCGCTGGCGCGACGAGACGGTGCAGCTGCACCGACGACCCTACGGCCCCGTCACCGATGTCCGCTTCTGCGGCAGCGCCGCGGCCGAACCGCTGTGGATGGAGCGCGACGACCTGATCCGGGTGCTGGGCATGCTGGGCTTCGACCGCATCGACATCCAGCATGAGGAGCCCGGACACGCGGCGGGACCGGCGCTGTCGGTCCTTGCGCGCCGATCGGCGGTTCAGAGGGGGTAGACGTCCTCGGCAATGTCGTCCATCTCGACCGGCCAGTCGAGCGTGGTCTCGCCGACCTTGCGAAACAGCACGCAGGACATCAGCGCCACGGTGTGCATCTCGCCGAAATTGGCGCCGGGCGAGAAGTTGTGCGCCACCACGTAGGCCATCGTTCCATGCACCGCCTCGATGATCTCGAAGCCGGTCGCGCGGTTGAACAGCGCCTTCCACGCATGCTTGGAGAAGCGGAAGTAGTCGCAGGGCTCCTCGTGCAGCGGCCAGGTCTGCGGCGCCATCACCAGGCCAAGCCCGCCGACTCGCATGACGCGATTCATCTCGAGCACCACCTTCCAGGGCATCAGCAGGTGCTCGAAGACCACGAAGGACATGGCGGCGTCGAACTCCTGCAGCGGCAGCAGCCGGCTGAGTTGATGGGCGTCGCCGACCACGTCGACGTTGGGGCCCTCCATCACGTCGAGCCCCGTGTAGCGCCAGCCGGGCGGGAGATGGCCTGTGTAGAGCGCGCCCGTGCGCATGCGCGAGCCGATCTCCAGCATATGGCCCGGAGGCCTCTGCGCGAGCATCGCGAAGAAGCGGTGCATCAGCGCCACGGATGGCTCCTCGGCAGCGGCGGGGTCGATGGCTGCGGAGTGCGTGCGGCCATCGGCCAGCGTAAGCACCACCGATGCCGGCCACAGCGACTGGGTGTCCGCACCAACCCGCACCAGTTCGTCGAAGCGGCACGCGTTGGCGCGATGACCGTAGCGCCGCGTCAGGTCCGGGCTTGGCAGGCCGTGCCGCGCGATCGGGAAAGTCCGGCCATCGCCCAACACCAGCGCCACGCTGGCCACGTCGTCATGGTCCGCGACGGCGTGGCCGGTGAGGTGGACGGTCTCGTGGAAGAAGGAATAGCGCTCCACCGAACATGCGATTCCGGTGGTTGATTTCTCGGGCTCAAGATGGCGCATGCGGTCGCCTCACGAATGAATCGGCTCGGAAACTGACAATTTGTTGCAGTATGCCATCGCCGGTTCAGGGCGCCCCGCTGCGACCGGGCCCGACTCAGAACAGCTGCATGCTGATCCAGTAGGCGATCGCAGCAACAAAGGCCGAAGCCGGAATCGTGAAGATCCAGGCCCAGACGATGTTGCCCGCCACGCCCCAGCGCACCGCGCTCGCGCGCTGCGTGGACCCCACCCCGACGATGGCGCCGGTGATGGTGTGGGTGGTCGACACCGGAATGCCCAGCGCGGTGGCCAGGAACAGCGTCAGCGCACCGCCCGTTTCGGCGCAGAAGCCGCCCACGGGCTTGAGCTTGGTGATCTTCTGGCCCATCGTCTTCACGATGCGCCAGCCGCCGAACATGGTGCCCAGCGCGATCGCTGCGTAGCAGCTCACGATGACCCAGTTCGGGGGCGTCGAATCGCTGGCGGAGGCATAGCCCGTGGCAATCAGCAGCATCCAGATGATGCCGATGGTCTTCTGTGCGTCGTTGCCGCCATGGCCCAGGCTGTAGGCGCCGGCCGAGACCAGCTGCAGCCTGCGGAACCAGCGGTCCACGCGCGATGGCGTGGCACGGCGGAAGCCCCAGGCCACCACGACCATCATCAGCGAGCCCAGCAGGAAGCCCAGCAGCGGCGAGACGAAGATGAACGCCACGGTCTTCCAGATGCCCGAGGCCACGAGGCCGCTGGTGCCGGTCTTGGCGATCACGGCGCCCACGATGCCGCCGATCAGCGCGTGCGACGAGCTGCTCGGAATGCCGTAGTACCAGGTCACGAGGTTCCAGCTGATGGCGCCCACGAGCGCGCCGAACACCACGTGCACGTCCACCACCCCGGGCTGGGCGATGCCCTTGCCCACCGTGGCGGCAACGCTCAGGTGAAAGATGAAGATCGCGACCAGGTTGAAGAAGGCCGCGAAGACCACGGCCTGCCCGGGCTTGAGAACCCCGGTGGAAACCACCGTCGCAATCGAATTGGCGGCGTCGTGGAAGCCGTTCATGAAGTCGAACAGGATCGCCAGAGCGACCAGCACCACAACCACCCAGAGGGCGACCTGAACCGTTGCCATCGGTCGCTGCCCGCTTACGAATTCTCGAGGACGATGCCCTCGATCACGTTGGCCACGTCCTCGCACTTGTCGGTGATCGTCTCGAGCAGCTCGTAAATCGCCTTGAGCTTGATCACTTCGCGCACGTCGGGCTCCTCGCGGAACAGCTTGCTCATGGCACTGCGCATCACGCGGTCGGCGTCCGACTCGAGGCGGTCGATTTCCTCGCAGGTCTTCAGCGTGGCCTCGGCCACGGCCGGGTCGGCGATGCGGCCCAGGAACTTGACGGCGTCCTTCAGGCGGTCGCAGCATTTCACGCTCAGCGAGGTGAGGCGCACGATCTCGTCGGTCATGTGGCGCACGTCGTACAGCGCCATGGTCTCGGCCGAGTCCTGGATCAGGTCGGCCACGTCGTCCATCGTGTTGATGAGCTTGTGGATCTGCTCACGGTCGATGGGCGTGATGAAGGTCTTGTGGATCAGCCGGTTGACGTCGTGCGTCACGCGGTCGGCGGCGCGCTCGGCGTTGTCGACGTCGCGGTTGTACTGCTCGCGCAGGTGCACGTCGCTGTAGTTGGTCACCAGTTGCTCGAACGCCCGCGCCGCCTCGACGATGCGCTCGGCGTGCTGGTTGAACATCTCAAAAAAATTCCCCTCGCGGGGCAGCAGCTTGCCGAACATGGGTGGCGCTCTCCTGGATCTCGGAACTTGCCTGCCACAAACGTGTGACAGTGTGATGAAAAACCGTGCAAGTGTACCGGGAGGGAGGCACCGGGCCGGCCGGACGGGCTACCGCCCGGCCATCGCTCAGCCGCGGATGCGCTCAATGACCTGGCCTGAAACCCGCGCCAGCGCCGCTCGCGGCACCTTGTCGGGCGCGATCTCGGCCAGCGGCTTGAGCACGAAGGCGCGATCCCGCATGCGGGGATGCGGCAGGCTCAGCTTGGGCGTGTCCTTGACCGAATTGCCGTGCATCAGCAGGTCGAGGTCGAGCGTGCGCGGCGCGTTGGGAAAGGGCCGCTCGCGCCCGGCCTGCTCTTCGAGCAGTTGCAGCTCGGAAAGAAAAGCCTCGGCCGTCAGGCCCGTTCGCACCGCCACGACGGCATTGATGTAGTCGGGCCCCGACGACTCGATGGGCGCGCTGCGGTACAGCGACGAACGCGCCGTGACCACGGTGCGCTCGATGGTGCCGATGGCGTCCATGGCCGCGCTCACCGCCGCCTGGGCATCGCCCAGGTTGGCGCCGATGGCAACGAATGCCTGCACGGTCGGGTAGTCCTCCCTGGGACGGCGCGCGGCCGGACCGCCGCCGGAGGGCCGGGCCTGGGCACGCTTCACGGGTGCCGCGCGCTTGCCCGCGGGGGCACGCGGCGCGCTGCTTTTCTTCTGGCCGTCGCCCCGGGGCCGATCGGGCTTGTTCATTCGCCCGCGGCGCTTGCGCCGCCCTCACCGCCGGTGCGCGGCTTACGCCTGCGCCGGCGCTTGCGCGGCGCGACCGCCTCGCCATCGGGCGGCACGGCCACGGTGTCGACCTCGTCTGACTCGTCGTTCCGGCCCGGCTCCGCTGCGCGGCGCGCCGACGGCTCGCCGCGCGGCTTCGGAGGCTGCGGCGTCTCGCGGACCCGCACGCGCTGGCGCACCTTCTGTTCCTCGCGCACCTGCTCCAGCAGGTCGGTACGGCGCGCGTCGTCGGAGGTGCTGAATTCCTGCCACCACTCGGCAATCGCCTCGTTCACCTCGCCCACATCGGCGCGCAGGCGCATGAAGTCGAAGGCCGCGCGGAAGCGGGCCTGCTCGACCAGGCTGTAGGGCGTGGAGCCGGTGCGCTTGTCGAAGCGCGGCTGCATCATCCAGATCTCGCGCATGTCGGCGGCCAGCTTGCCGCGGCCCGACACGTCGCCGATGCGCGCATTGAACACGTCGTCGATGGCGTCTTGCAGCGCCGGGAACGGCGCCTGCGCGCGCTGGCCGTTGCGGCCTTCCTGGCGCTGGGCCCAGCCGTCGCGCACGTCGGCCCAGAGCACGCAGGCCAGCAGGAAGCTGGGCGCCACGGGCTTGCCCTCGCCCACGCGGCGGTCGGTGTCCTGCAGCGCGGCCTTCACGAAGGGCTGGTCGGCGCGCTCCACCACCACGTCGAGCAGCGGATAGATGCCGCGGGCCAGGCCGAGCTTGTTGAGCTGCTCGACGGTGGCGATGGCATGGCCGGTCTGCAGCAGCTTGAGCATCTCGTCGAACAGGCGGCTCTGCGGCACGTCGGCCAGCAGCTTGCTCGACTCGACCAGCGGGGCGACCGTCTTGGCTTCCATCTTGAAGCCCAGGGCCGCGAGCTTGGCCGAGAAGCGGATGGCGCGGATGATGCGCACCGGGTCTTCGCGGTAGCGCGTGGCCGGGTCGCCGATCATGCGCAGCGTGAGCTTCTGGGCGTCCTTGATCCCGTTGTGATAGTCCACCACGACCTGGTTGGCCGGGTCGTAGTACATGGCATTCACGGTGAAGTCGCGACGGGCGGCGTCTTCCTCCTGCGGGCCCCAGACGTTGTCGCGCAGCACGCGGCCGCTGGCGTCCACCGCGTGCTTCATGCTCGCGAGCTCGCCCTTGCTGGTGCGCTCATTGCCCGACACCTGCTCGGCGGCGGTGTTGTCCATGTAGGCGCGGAAGGTCGAGACCTCGATCACCTCGTGCTCGCGCCCGCGGCCGTACACCACGTGCACGATGCGAAAGCGCCGCCCGATGATGAAAGCGCGGCGGAACAGCGCCTTCACCTGTTCCGGCGTGGCGTTGGTGGCCACGTCGAAGTCCTTGGGGCGCAGGCCCAGCAGCAGGTCGCGCACCGCGCCGCCCACCACGTAGGCCTCGTAGCCGGCCTGCTGCAGCGTGGTGACCACGTTCTTGGCACGTTCGTCGACCAGGGCCGGATCGATTCCGTGGACTTCGGCCGGCACCTCCTGGCGCTTGCCGAAGCGGCTCTTGCCCTGCGTGCCGCCGGCACCCTTGCCGAGCAGCTTGTCGATGAATTTCTTGATCATTGTTGGTTGGAAGCCTTGTTCGCTCTTTTATTCGTTCTCGAGCATGGAGCGGATCAGCGGAATGGTGATCGCGCGTTGTGTCTGCAGGGCGTAGCCGTCGAGCTGCGTGAGCAGTTCCATCAGGCTGCCGAGGTCGCGGCTGAAGCGGTGCAGCATGTAGTCGAGCACGTCGTCCGACAGCATCACGCCGCGCGCGTCGGCGGCCTGGCGCAGCACGGCGCGGCGTTCGCTTTCGCTCAGCACCTGCATGTGGAACACGTGGCCCCAGCCGAGGCGGGTGCGCAGGTCCTCGCGCAGCGGCAGGTCGGCCGGCGGCAATGCGCCGGCGGCGACCACGCCGCGCTGCAGCGTCTGGGCGTTGACGAACCAGTTGAAGGCCGCGTGCTGCTGCACGGCGGTGTAGAGGTGCACGTCGTCGAGCAGGACGGCGCCCCAGCGCTCGTCGAACTCAGGCGGCTCCAGCAGGCCGGCGTGCAGCCAGCCCACGCTGGCGCCCTGCTCGCGCAGTGCGACGCGCACCGATTCGAGCAGATGGGTCTTGCCGCTGCCGCCGTCGCCCCACAGGTAGGTGGGCACCGGCGAGTGCAGCGCAGGGCTGCCGGCGCCGCCCACCCACACTTGCAGGTGTCGCAGCGCCGCCTCGTTGGGGCCGGCGAAAAAGGCGTCGAAGCTGGGGCCCGTCGCAATGCCGATATCGAGCGCGAGCTGTTTCATCCCGGGAAGGTTCATGGAGGGGGCCGCGAGGGCCCTTAAAATCATCGGGAATTCTATCGGCCCGGCCACCATGGTTACCGGCGCCCCTTCCGCCCCCACTCTTTGCGTCTCTCCCGACCTCGACCACCCATGACTTCCTCCACGCCCACCCCGCTCAGCTACAAGGACGCCGGTGTCGACATCGATGCAGGCGACGCCCTGGTCGACCGCATCAAGCCGCTGGCCAAGAAAACCCTGCGCGAAGGCGTGCTGGCCGGCATCGGCGGCTTCGGCGCCCTCTTCGAGGTGCCCAAGCGCTACAAGGAACCCGTGCTGGTGAGCGGCACCGACGGCGTGGGCACCAAGCTCAAGCTGGCCTTCGAATGGAACATGCACGACACGGTCGGCATCGACCTGGTGGCCATGAGCGTCAACGACGTGCTGGTGCAGGGCGCCGAGCCCCTCTTCTTCCTCGACTACTTCGCCTGCGGCAAGCTGGACGTGGACACGGCCGCGGCGGTCGTCGGCGGCATCGCCCGCGGCTGCGAGCTCTCGGGCTGCGCGCTGATCGGCGGCGAAACCGCCGAAATGCCCGGCATGTACCCGGCCGGCGAATACGACCTGGCGGGCTTCGCGGTCGGCGCGGTCGAGAAGTCGAAGATCCTCACGGGCCAGAACGTCAAGCCCGGCGACGTGGTGCTGGGCCTGGCCTCCGCCGGCGTGCACTCCAACGGCTTCAGTCTGGTTCGCAAGGTGATCGAGCGCGCAGGTGCGGACCTCCCCGCCACCCTCGACGGCAAGCCCTTCCGCGAAGCCGTGATGGAGCCCACCCACCTCTATGTGAAGCCGGTGCTCGAGGCGCTGGGCAAGCACCCGATCAAGGCGCTGGCCCACATCACCGGCGGCGGCCTGCTGGAAAACATCCCGCGCGTGCTGCCCGAAGGCACCGCCGCCCACCTGAAGAAGGGCAGCTGGCCGCAGACCGAGCTGTTCGCCTGGCTGCAGAAGGTGGCCGGCATCGACGACATCGAGATGAACCGCACCTTCAACAACGGCATCGGCATGGTGGTCGTCATCGACGCCGCCGAAGCCGCGGCCTGCGCCGCCACGCTGCGTGCCGCCGGTGAAACGGTGCACGAGATCGGCACGATCGCCGAGCGCGGCGAAGGCGCGGCCGTGGTCGTCGGCTGAGCGCCGGCTGCTCCGTCCACTTTTCCGAAGAACAGAGCAAGCACCCGCCCCGGATGGCCAACAAGCCGCAGCCCGCCACCACCACCGCCGCCTCGACGGCCTCCGCCATCCGCCCCGCGGCCTCGCGCGGCGTGACCATCGCCAGCTACCTGCTGATGCTGGCAACCCTGTTGCTGGTGATGTGGGAGCACCTGCTGCCGGGCCTGCTGTGCGTGTGCATCGGCTTCCTCGTCACGCGCTGGTTCTCGCGCCTGCTGGCTTCCGGCTTCCAGCGCATTCCGGTACTGGCCAGACGCCCCGGTAGCGCCGACGGCTGGGCAGGCGTGCTGGCCGTCACCGTGGTGCTGCTGGCACCCATCGCCCTGGTCACGCTGGGGCTGTCGCAGGCCCGCGAATACATCGTCGACGCGCCCGACCAGTACCGCGAACTGCTCGACTACACCGCGCGCACCGTGCTGGAGCTGCGCTCCAAGCTGCCGGTCGAGATCGCGGTCTACCTGCCCGAGGGCGCGGCCGAAGTGCAGCGCGTGATCGCCAACTACCTGCGCGCGCAGGCCGGCTCGCTGGCCGTGGCCGGGCGCGCATGGCTGCACGGCATTCTTTTCTCGTACGTGGGCCTGATCATCGGCAGCCTGGCCGCCGTGGCGCACGCGCCGCTGCATCGCCTGCCGCTGGCCGAGCAATTGCACCAGCGCGTACGCACCTTCGGCGAGGCCTTCGGCCAGATCGTGGCGGCCCAGTTCTGGATCGCGGCCTTCAACACGCTGCTGACGGCCATCTTCCTGCTCTTCGTCATGCCGCTGTGGGACGCGCACCTGCCGTACACGCCGGCGCTCATCACCCTCACCTTCCTTGCCGGGCTGGTACCCATCGTGGGCAACCTGGTCTGCAACTCGGTGATCACGCTGGTGGGGCTGTCGGTGTCGCCGGTCACGGCTGCCGCCTGCCTGATCTTCCTGATCGTGATCCACAAGGCCGAATACGTCATCAACGCCAAGGTGGTGGGCGCGCGCACGCAGATGAGCGTGTGGGAACTGCTGGCCGTGATGTTCGTGGCCGAGGCGGTGTTCGGGCCGGCCGGGCTGGTGGCGGCGCCGCTGTACTACGCGTACCTGAAGAAAGAGCTGCAGGCGGCGCGGCTGGTCTGACGGGGCCTTTGCCGCCCCTCGAAGTCCGAATCTGATCGATTCCGGTCCGGCCGTGAGCGGACCGACGGCTGGCGGGCCAGAAGAATAGGCGGCATCATCCACTCCGCCCTCGCCCGCGAGCCTTGCCATGAAAACCTGTCTGATTGTGATCGACGCCCAGGAGTCGTTCCGCCAGCGCGCCTACTGGAACGAAAGCCAGGCAGCCCCCTACTTCGCGGCGCAGAACGCGCTGATCGAAGGCTGCGCCGCCGCCGGCCTGCCGATCGTGCGGGTCTTCCACACCGATGAGCCCTCCGACGCCGGCAACCCCTTCGCGGTCGAGTCGGGCCACGTGCGCCCCATCGGCGGCCTGGCCGCCTTCGACGCAGCCGCCACCTTCACCAAGCACCGTCACAGCGCGCTGGTCAACAGCGGTCTGGACGTGTGGCTCACGCAGAACGGCATCGGCCGGCTGATCGTGAGCGGCATCCGCACCGAGCAGTGCTGCGAGACCACCACCCGCCACGCATCCGACCTGGGCTGGGAGGTCGACTACGTCACCGACGCCACCCTCACCTTCGACATGAAGCACCCCGACGGCAGCCCGCTTGCGGCCGCCGACATCAAGGCGCGCACCGCCGCCGTGCTGCATGGCCGCTTCGCCACCGTCTGCACCGTGGCGCAGGCGCTCGAACGGGCCGTGGCGTGAACGACATGACCCTGCGCGTGCTGATCCTCGCCTTCGACGGCGTGGAGGCGCTGGACTTCGCCGGCCCCTTCGAGGTGTTCACCACCGCGAGCCGGGTCAGCCAGCGAATGCGGCCGGGCACGGCGGCGCCGTTCGATGTCGCCTCGGTGGCCCATGCGCAGCGCGGCCAGCCCGTGCAGGCGCGCGCCGGCCTGCAGTTGCTGGCCAACCACACGCTGGCCGACAGCCCGGCAGCCGACGTGCTGATCGTCCCCGGCGGCGTGGTCGACGCGCCGATGGCCAGCCCCGACACGCTGCGCTGGATCGCCCGCACGGCAGCCAGCGCGAAGATCGTCGCCTCGGTCTGCACCGGCGCCTTCCTGCTGGCCGAAAGCGGCGTGGTGTCGAACGACGCCGTCACCACCCACTGGGAAGACATCCCCGAGCTGCGCGAACGCTTCCCCTCGCTCGACGTGCGCGAGGGCGTGCGCTGGGTGGACAGCGGCCGCATCGTCAGTTCCGCGGGCATCAGCGCCGGCATCGACATGAGCCTGCACCTCGTCGAGAGGCTGGCCGGCCTGGAGCTCGCCGAGCGCACCGCGCGCCAGATGGACTACGAATGGAACCGCAACCCCAGCCAGCCCCCATCCGCGTAGTCTTCGTCCTCCTGCCCGGCAGCCTGGTGCTCGACTGGGCCGGCCCGGCCGAGGCGCTGCGCATCGCCAACCAGCGGCTGCGCGCCATGGGTCAGCCCGAGCGCTTCGCCATCGAGTTCGCCAGCCCCCGGCCGACGGCCATGGGCTCGGTGGGCGTGGCGCTGGCCGGGCTCTCGCCGCTGCCGACCACCTGGGACGGCCCCGGCTGGGTCGTGCTGGTCGGCCTGCCCGGCGACGCCATCGCCATCGACAACCCCGAGACGCAGGACCTGCTGCACTGGCTGCGCGGCCTGCGCTTCGAGCGCGACCGGCTGGAGCTGGTGACGGTCTGCGCCGGCGCCGTGCTGGCCGCGCACGCCGGGGCACTGGCGGGCCGGCGCGCCACCACGCATCACCATCACCTGGGCGAACTGCGGGAGGTGGAACCGCGCTGCGACGTGGTGAGCAACCGCGTATTCGTGATCGACCCGCCGCTCTACAGCAGCGCGGGCGTGACCACCGGTGTGGACCTGATCCTCCACCGTATCGCCGGGCTGTGCGGCGAAGCGCTCGCGGCGCAGGTCGCGCAGACCATGGTGGTGGCGCTGCGGCGCGGCCCGCACGACCCGGAGCTGTCGCCCTTCCTCGCCTACCGCAACCACCTGCATGCCGCCCTGCACCGCGTGCAGGACGCCGTCAGCGAGCAGCCGCAGGCCGACTGGAGCGTGCCGCGCATGGCCGAGGTGGCGCATACCTCGGCGCGGCACCTTACGCGGCTCTTCGTCGAGCACGCGGGCGTCGCGCCGCTGGCCTACCTGCGGCGGCTGCGGCTCGCGACGGCGCAACTGGCGCTGGCCTCGGGCGCGAGCGTCACGCGGGCGGCGGAGCAATCGGGCTTCGGCTCCGACACGCAGCTGCGCCGCGCATGGCACCAGTTCGGGCTGCCGGGATCGCCTTCGGAAGCGGGTTCGTCTTCCCGCGCCTGACGCGGTTCAGTGCCAGACGCCCGCGGGCGCCGGTCCCGGCACGCGCAGCAGCCTGTCGTCGCCGACCTCCAGCAGCCGGTTGGCCGCGTAGCTGTTCTGCGAATCGGGCTCCAGCGCCGCGCTGACCAGCGGCGACAGCGGCTGCGCCAGCGACACGTAGAAGCTGCCCGGCTGCACGACCGCACGGCCATGGCGCAGCCGCACGCGGTAGCTGCGGATCGCCTCGCCGTCCTCGATGGCGCCGCGCGCGTCCTGCCGCTGGCCATCTGTCTGCGAGAGGATTTCGTAGCGCTCCACCGACCACGGCGCCGCGCTGTCGATGCGCTCCACGCGCACGCCCAGCATCTGCAGCCGCTGCACGGCCACGGTCTCGCTCGAAGCGAGCAGGTAGCCGCAGGGGCGCGGCCGCGCATTGACGATCTTCAGCGGCTCGGCGGCGCGCCAGTCGACGTCGACCGCCTTGTCCTCGCCGGTCTTGGCATCGAGGAATTCCAGCCGCTGCTTCGCCGGCGTCTGCCAGGCCTCGACCACCAGGTCGCCACGGCAGGCATCGGCCTTGGCGCGCTGGCCGGCCTGCACGGTGAGCGACATCAGCGCCGGCCCCTGCTTCGCGGCCGTCTCGATGACCGTGGTGGCCGCCAGCACCTGCGTGTGCACTCTGCGAGCGAAGTGCGCGCGCCCGAGCCCCACGCCGCGCACTTCGAGCAGCAGGCTCACGGCCTGGTGCAGCGCGCTCACGTTGCGGCCGGTGTCGGGCTGCACGCCGCCCATCGACACGGTGCGGTCTTCCGCCTTGCCGCCGGAGGTGGTGTGGTACTTGAAGCCCTGCAATCCGGCGCGCGCGAAGGCGGCCTGGATGGCGTCGACGTAGTCGCGCTGCGCGCTGGTGGCGATGGCGGCGTCGAGATTGCCTACGGTGGCGGGCTGCAGCAGGCCGTCGTACTTCATGACGGCGCCGAACTTGTCGATCCAGCGGCCGCCGACGGTGAACTCGTGCAGGTCGAGCACCACCTGCGGCGCGTAGCGCAGTGTGGCCGCCGCGAGCGAGCGCGCCTCGGGCGTGCGCAACAGCAGATGGTCGCGATTGACGTCGATGCCGTTGGCGGTGACGCGGGTGAAGCGCTCGGCGCCGTCGGGGTTGCCGCGCGGCACCAGCACGAGGTTGACCTTCTTCAGCAGCGCCGAGCCCGGTTCGGTCGCGAACTGCTGCGCGAGCGCCAGCACCGCCTCGCCGCCTGCCGGCTCGTTGCCGTGCTGCTGGCCGATCACCATCACGGTCGGCCGGCTCGGATCGATGCGCCCCTGCTCCGCCAGCACCACCAGCGGCATCTCGCGCCCCTGCTGCGACTGGCCCAGGCGCTCGATGCGCACGTTAGGCGACTGGCGCGCCAGCTCGTCCAGGAAGGCCAGCACTTCGGCATGCGAGGGAAAGTCGGTGCGCCCGGCGCGAAAGCCCGGCGTGGCGTAGCTCACCGGCGGATCGGGAAAGCGCGCGGCAATGGCGGGCGGTTCGACCCATGCCTTGGAAGGATCGAATTGCGCCTGCGCCGGAAGGGTCGCGAGCAGGACGAGGCCGGAAGCGCACAGGCGCTGGAGGGTGGGGGCACGCAGCATGGCTGCGCATTCTGCTCCCGCGCGGCCCTCGACGGATTCAGATGCCGTTCAGTTCGCCGGCTGGGTACAGGCCCTGGCGCGCGCAAGCAGCAGCGCGCGCTCGCGGGTGTTGCGCGTGAGCGTCGCGGCGCGGTCGAACTCCCTGCGCGCCTCTTCGCGACGGCCCAGCTTGAAGAGCAGGTCGCCGCGCACGGTCGGCAGCAGGTGGTAGCTCTTGAGCGAGGGCTCGTCCAGCAGCGCGTCGACCACCTCCAGCCCGGCCGCCGGACCGAAGGCCATCGACAGCGCCACCGCGCGGTTGAGCTCGACGATGGGCGACGGCGTGAGCTCGGCCAGTGCGTCGTAGAGCGCGGCGATGCGGCCCCAGTCGGTCTCGTCGGCGGTGCGTGCGCGGCCGTGGCAGGCGGCGATGGCGGCCTGCAGCGCGTAGGGGCCGAGCGCGCCGCCCAGCGATTCGGCGCGCGCGAGCGCTGCGAGGCCGCGGCGGATCAGCATCTGGTCCCAGCGCGCGCGGTTCTGCTCCAGCAGCAGCACCGGCTCTCCGGAGGGGCCCATGCGCGCGGCGGTGCGCGAGGCCTGGATTTCCATCAGCGCCACCAGCCCGTGCACTTCCGACTCCTTCGGCACCAACTCGGCCACGATGCGGCCCAGGCGCAGCGCTTCCTCGCAGAGCGTGGGACGCATCCAGTCGTCGCCGGCGGTGGCCGAGTAGCCTTCGTTGAAGACCAGGTAGATCACCTCCAGCACCGAGGCGAGCCGCGCCTCGAGCTCGTGCCGGCGCGGCACCTCGAAGGGCACGCGCGCCTCGGCCAGGGTGCGCTTGGCGCGCACGATGCGCTGCGCCACCGTGGCCTCGGGCACGAGGAAGGCGCGGGCGATCTCGTCGGTGGTCAGGCCGCCCATCACCCGCAGCGTGAGCGCCACCCGCGCCTCGGTCGAGAGCACCGGGTGGCAGGCGGTGAACACCAGCCGCAGCAGGTCGTCGCCGATGTCGTCGTCGAGCGCGGCATCGACCGCCTCGGCGAAGTCGTCCTGCGCCATCTCGTGCTGCGCGTCGATTTCGCGGCCGATCTCGCCGGCCTTGTGCTCGGCCAATCGGAGATGGCGCAGGCGATCGAGGGCGCGGCGCTTGGCCACTGCGGTGAGCCATGCCGCGGGGTTGTCGGGCACGCCCGATTCGCTCCATTGCTCGAGGGCCGAGACCAGCGCGTCCTGGGCCAGTTCTTCGGCCAGGCCCACGTCGCGCACCATGCGCGCGACGGTGGCGATGATCTTCGCGGACTCGATGCGCCACACCGCCTCGATGGTGCGGTGGATGGCGGCGGTGCCCTCGCGGCCCTCGCCGTGGCTCATGAATCCGTCTTCTTCACCGTCTGCATCGAGGTGAATTCGCCGGCCACCGCCTGCACGTCGGCCGGGAAGTCGTCCATTTCCTGGATCTGGCGCACCTCGATGACCTCGTTGTCACCGCCGGGGCAGCGGCTGGCCCACTCGATGGCGGCGGCCCGCGACGGCACGTCGATGATCCAGAAGCCGCCCAGCACTTCCTTGGCCTCGGCGAAGGGGCCGTCGACGACCTTGGGCTTGCGGCCCTTGAAGCTCACGCGCGCACCCATCGATGGCGGGTGCAGGCCGTCGCAGCTGATCAGCACGCCGGCTTTCTGCAGCGACTCGTTGTAGGCCATCATGGCCGACACCGCCTCGACGTCGTCGGGGATAGTGCCGGGCGCGGCGGTTTCGTAGCCGTGGGGAATCATCAGCAGCATGAATCGCATGGCGGTTCTCCTTGGGTTCGGTTGATCTGGTCGCAGCTCAGCCGGCGGCCTTGGTGCGGGCCCCGGTCTCGGCGCGCAGGCGGTCTTCCTGGGCGAGGAGCTCGGGGGTCATGGAGTCGCCGAAATCGGTGGCCTCGAACACCTGGCGGATCTCGATCTCGCCTTCCTGGAAAGGGCTGCGCTTGATCCACTCGATGGCCTCCTCCTTCGACTTGCACTGGAACAGCCAGAAGCCGGCCAGCAGTTCCTTGGTTTCGGCGAAGGGGCCGTCGATGACGGTGCGCCTGGTCGGGCCCTCGCAGCGCACACGCACCCCCTTGGAGCTGGGGTGCAGGCCCTCGCCCGCCAGCAGCACGCCGGCCTTGACCAGCTCCTCGTTGAACTTGCCCATGGCGGTGAGTATTTCGGTGCTGGGCATCACGCCGGCTTCGGAATCGGCGTTGGCCTTGACCAGAATCATGAATCGCATGTCGTTTCTCCTGAAGGTTGATGGTGGTGAAGCGGCTTCGGAATCTGCCTGCTCCTGTTCACACGTCGCACGAGCGGAAGCCGGATCGACACGATCGCATCGATCCATTTGTAATTTTGTGTTTCAGAAACCGAGGTTTTCAGGGCAGGTAGCCGCAGAAACGCAGCACATGGCCGTCCGGCTCCCGGATCGCGAATTCGCGCAGCCCCCAGGGCTGGGAAATGGGCGGCTCGATGATCGTCACGCCGCGCTTCACGTAGGCGGCGTGCAGGCCGTCGATGTCCTTGCCCACGTGGATCACGATCTCGCCGCGCCAGGGCTTGGCCTCGCGCGCGTTGCACTGCCACAGCCGCAGGTAGACCGGGTCGCCGTAGCTGCGGTCGCCCTTCTTCACCCGGGCGTAGCTGGGCGGCTCGCCGGCGACGAAGTCGAGTTCGAAGCCCAGCACGTCGCGGAACCATCGCGCGGCGCGCGTGACGTCCGACACCGGCAGCACGGGCTGCACGCCGTGGAATTCGTGCAGCGTGCCCAGGTCGGGCGCGGGGCTCACGCCGGCCTGGGTGTTCATTTCAGCTCGCCATGCGGCGCAGGGCTGCAACACGCTCGGCGATCGCGTCGATGTCCAGGGCGTCCTCGGCCTTCGCCAGGTAGGTTTCGAGGTCGCGCACGGCCGATGCCGTGTTGCCTTGCTCGGCATGCGCGATGCCGCGGTCGCGGTACTCGCCCCAGGCGCTGGGCAGCAATGCGATCAGGCGGTCCTGCACGGCGATGACGCGCTGCCAGTCTTCCTGCGCGTGGTGCACTTCCTTCAGATTGCGCAGCATGCGGGCGATGATTTCGCGCGAACTGGCGGGCTGCAGGTACAGGCCCAGCGGCACGTCGAAGTCGCCGACCAGGCCGTTGCTGCGCTTGTAGGGCTCCAGGCGCTCGCCCAGTTCCTCGCGCGACAGCGACTTGCCGGTGAACGGATCGATCACCACCTGCCCCTTGGGCAGCGTCACCTTGAGCATGAAATGCCCCGGAAACCCGATGCCGCGCGCCTGCAGGCCCAGGCCCTGCGCCAGTTCCATCCAGAGCACGGCCAGCGAGATCGGAATGCCGCGGCGGGTGCGCAGCACGGCGTTCAGGTAGCTGTTGTCGGGGTCGTAGTAGTCGTTGACGTTGCCGCCGAAGTTCAGGTCGTTGAAGAAGAACTGGTTCAGGGCACGCAGGCGGGCCAGCGGCGCGGCGTCGGCGGGCAGGCGGCGGCGCAGGCGCGCCAGGAGTTGGTCGACGTCGCCCAGCACCTGCTGCACGTCGAGATCGGGGTATTCGTCCTGCGCCAGGCTGGCGGCGGCTTCGAGCAGCGGAAACTGGTCGTCGCTGCGGACCAGCGACTCGAAATACTCCAGGGCGGTTGGAACCTGAAAGCTGAACGTCATGTGGCTTTGTAGAGGAGCATTTCAGGAGCGTCAAGGCAGGGCACACGCGTATTGCGCACGCGTGGACAGCCCCGGCACAGCCCTCAGCGGCGGATGAAGCTGCGCAGCCGGACGCCCACCGCAGCCAGTACGCCGAAATAGAGCAGCGCCGAGCCGGCGATCAGCGCGGCAAGCAGGCCGATGCGCAGCAGGCGCTGCTCGCGCAGTGCGACCCAGTCGAAATGCGCCGAGCCCCACACCAGCAGGCCCGCGAGCACCACGGTGCCGGCAATGACCTGAAGCGCGAACCGGCCCCACCCCGGCTCGGGCTTGTAGCTGCCGCGGCGGATCAGCCCGACCAGCAGCCAGGCCGCATTGACCAGCGCGCCGATCGCGATGGTCAGCGTGAGCGCCGCGTGCTGCAGCACCGGCACCAAAAAGACGTTGAGTATCTGCGTCAGCACCAGCACGCCCACGGCGATGAGCATCGGCGTGCGCGTGTCGTGCTTGGCGTAGTAGCCCGGCGCGAGCACCTTCACTGCCACGATGCCGACGAGGCCGACGCCGTAGCCCATCAGTGCCAGGGTGGTGCGGCCCACGTCCTCCCCCGAGTAGGCGCCGTTGTGGAAGAGCACCGCCACCAGCGGCTTCGCGAACAGCAGCAAGGCGATGGCGCAAGGCGCCGACAGCAGCACCACGAGGCGCAGGCCCCAGTCGAGCAGCGAGGAATAGCGCGCGTCGTCCTTGGCTGCGCGGGCGCCGGCCAGCTGCGGCATCAGCACCACGCCCAGCGCGACGCCGAGCATGGCGGTCGGGAACTCCATCAGCCGGTCGGCATTGGTGATCCAGGTCACGCTGCCCACAGCGAGATGCGAGGCGATCTGCGTGTTGATGAGCAGCGAGATCTGCGCCACGCTCACGCCCAGCAGCGCCGGCAGCATCAGCTTGAGCACCTTGCGCGTGTTCGGGTCGGTCCAGGCGGTGCGCAGCGCCCGCAGGCTCATTCCCAGGCGCGGCAGCAGCCCCAGCTTGCGCAAGGCCGGTATCTGCAGGGCCAGTTGCAGCACGCCGCCGGCCATGACGCCCACGCACTGCGCATAGATCGGCTCGATGCCCCAATGGCGGAAAAGCGGTGCCCCGACCAGGATCGACAGGATCAGCGCCACGTTGAGCAGCACCGGCGACGCCGCCGGCACCGCGAACTTGCGCCAGGTGTTGAGAATGCCGCCCGCCAGCGCCACCAGCGACATGAAGCCGATGTACGGGAACATCCAGCGCGTCATGACCACGGCGGCGTCGAAGCCGGGCAGCCCGCTGGCCATGGCCCAGACCAGCAGCGGCGCGCCGGCCACGCCGGCCACGCAGACGATCACCAGCGTCCAGGTCAGCAGCGTGGCAACGTGGTCGATGAGCTGGCGGGCGCCCTCGTCCCCCGCTTCGGTCTTGCGGGCGGCCAGCACCGGCACGAAGGCCTGGCTGAAGGCGCCCTCGCCGAAGACCCGCCGGAACAGGTTCGGGATGCGGAATGCGACGTTGAAGGCGTCGGTGAGCGCGCTGACGCCGAAAACCGAGGCGAAAAGCACGTCGCGCACGAGGCCCGTGATCCGCGAGGCGAGGGTCAGCAGGGAGACGGTGGAGGCGGATTTGAGCAGGGACACGGAGGCCGAGTTTAGGCCCCGCGGAGGCCCTGAAACGGCCGGATTCGCCCGAAAAGCCGACCCGGCCTATAATGGAGGGCTTTGCTGCATCATCCTCAGACACCTAAGGACATAAATCATGGCATCCGCCAAGCCCAAGAAAAAGAACCCGCGCCTCGCCTCCGGCCGTAAGCGCGTCCGCCAGGACTCCAAGCTGAACGCTGCGAACACCTCGCTGCGCTCCAAGTACCGTACCGCTGTCAAGAACGTCGAAAAGGCTGTTCTGTCCGGCGACAAGACCAAGGCAAGCGAACTGTTCGCGAAGGCCCAGAGCATCGTCGACGCGATCGCCGACAAGGGCATCTTCCACAAGAACAAGGCCGCCCGCGACAAGAGCCGCCTGTCGGCCAAGGTCAAGGCCCTCGCCCTCGCGCCTGCAAAGGCCGCCGCCTGACACCTGTCAGGCAAGCCCGGACCGGAATCCTCCGGTCCGCCGTTTGATCGGGGTGCGCTGCAGCAAAGTGAAAAAACCGCCTTCGGGCGGTTTTTTCATGCCTGTTCGTTTCGTGAACCTGGGCGCCGGGCCAAAGACAGGCAGGCAAACAGGTAAAGAAAAAGGCCTGTCAGGCCTTTTTCGGGAGGATGGGCGTGTCGGGCACCAGGCAGGCCTCGGCTACCTGCAGGTCGTTGTCCCTGGCGAAGTTCACGCAGAAATCCCAGGCCATCGGCTCGGCGTCGCGCAATTCGCGGTTCACGATCACGCACTTCACGCCGTTGATGGTCGTCGGAATGCACCAGGGCGAATAGCTCAGGTGGCTGCCCGGATACGCGCCGCCGGGACGGAACGAGCACATGACGCCGGCCAGACGCTCGGCCCAATCGCTCGGGCGAAAGGTCCGGCCATCCTTGGTGATGCCCTGGATGAAGATTTCTTTGGCTGTGGGGGAAATCATCGTTGAATGAAGCGACCGGAGCAGGTGCTGCGGTGCAGCAAGCGATTCTATCCGCGCCCCTTTTTGCATCCTGAACATGGGGCATTGCTGTGATGCGCAATCCTCAACGAAGCCGTCAAACCACGCGCCTAGAATCCGCCTTCCCTATCTGGAGAACCCGAATGAGCGCTACCGCCCAGCCCACCTCGCCCCACGTCATGAACACCTACGGTCGCCTGCCGATCGCACTGTCGCACGGTCAGGGTTGCCGAGTCTGGGACACCGCGGGCAAGGCCTACCTCGACGGCCTCGGCGGCATCGCGGTGAATACGCTGGGCCACAACCACCCCGAGCTGGTGCCAGCCCTGCAGGATCAGCTGACCAAGCTGATCCACAGCTCCAACTACTACCACGTGACCGGCCAGGAACAGCTCGCCACCAAGCTGACCGAGATTTCCGGCCTCACCAACGCCTTCTTCTGCTGCACCGGCCTCGAGGCCAACGAAGCCGCCCTGAAGCTGGCGCGCAAGTACGGCCACGACAAGGGCATCGAGCGCCCCGAGATCGTGGTGTACGAAGCCGCCTTCCACGGCCGCAGCATCGCCACCCTCTCGGCTACCGGCAATCCCAAGGTGCAGGCCGGTTTCGGCCCGCTGGTCGAGGGCTTCATCCGCGTGCCGCTGAACGACATCGAGGCGCTGAAGAAGGCCACCGAAGGCAACCCGAACGTGGTCGCCGTGTTCTTCGAAACCATCCAGGGCGAAGGCGGCATCAACCCGATGCGCTGGGAATACCTCAAGCAGGTGCGCCAGCTGTGCAACGAGCGCGACTGGCTCATGATGATCGACGAGGTGCAGTGCGGCATGGGCCGCACCGGCAAGTGGTTCGCCCACCAGTGGGCGGGCATCAAGCCCGACGTGATGCCGCTGGCCAAGGGCCTGGGCTCGGGCGTGCCGATCGGCGCCGTGGTGGCCGGCCCCAAGGCCGCCAACATCTTCGGCCCGGGCAACCACGGCACCACCTTCGGCGGCAACCCGCTCGCCATGCGCGCCGGCGTCGAGACCATCCGCATCATGGAAGAGCACAAGCTGCTCGACAACGCCGCCACCGTGGGTGCCCACCTGAAGGCCGCGCTGGATCGCGAACTCGGCGGCCTGCCCGGCGTGAAGGAAATCCGCGGCCAGGGCCTGATGATCGGCATCGAGCTCGACCGTCCCTGCGGCGTGATCCTCAACCGCGCCTGCGACGCCGGCCTGCTGCTGAGCGTGACGGCCGACAAGGTGATCCGCCTCGTGCCGCCGCTCATCCTGAGCATCGCCGAGGCCGACGAGATCGTCGCCATCCTCGCGCCCATCGTCAAAGCCTTCCTGTCGGAGCCCGCCCCCCAATGACGACCGCCACCGCGAACACCATCCGGCACTACCTGCAGTTCGCCGACTTCACCGCCGACGAGTACGCCTACCTCTTCGATCGCATGGCGATCATCAAGAAGAAGTTCAAGACCTACGAAAAGCACCAGCCCCTGGTCGACCGCACGCTGGCCATGATCTTCGAGAAGGCCAGCACGCGCACCCGCGTGAGCTTCGAGGCCGGCATGTACCAGCTCGGGGGCAGCGTGGTGCACCTGACCACCGGCGACAGCCAGCTCGGCCGCGCCGAGCCCATCGAGGACAGCGCCAAGGTCATCAGCCGCATGGTCGACCTGGTGATGATCCGGACCTACGAGCAGACCAAGATCGACGCCTTCGCCGCGCACTCGCGCGTGCCCGTCATCAACGGCCTGACCAACGAGTTCCACCCCTGCCAGATCCTGGCGGACATCTTCACGTACATCGAGCACCGCGGTTCCATCCAGGGCAAGACGGTGGCGTGGGTGGGCGACGGCAACAACATGGCCAACACCTGGCTGCAGGCGGCCGAGATCCTGGGCTTCACGGTGCACGTGAGCACGCCCAGCGGCTACGAGGTCGACCAGTCGATCGCCGGCATCCGCTCGGGCGACAGCTACAAGGTCTTCAAGGATCCGATGGAAGCCTGCCGCGGCGCCGACCTCGTCACCACCGACGTCTGGACCAGCATGGGCTACGAGGCCGAGAACGAGGCCCGCCGCAAGGCTTTTGCCGACTGGTGCGTCGACGAGGACATGATGCGCATCGCCCAGCCCGGCGCCCTCTTCATGCACTGCCTGCCCGCCCACCGTGGCGAGGAAGTGCAGGCCGAGGTCATCGACGGGCCGCAGTCGGTGGTGTGGGACGAGGCCGAGAACCGCCTCCATGCCCAAAAAGCGCTGATGGAGTTCCTGCTGCTCGGCAGGCTCTGATCTTCCTGTAAAGCAAAGGCGCCGCAGCATGTCCGATTGCCAGCAATGCGGCGCCTGCTGCGCCAGCTACCGCGTCGATTTCAGCGTGCATGAGCTCGACGAGAACGGGGGCCAGGTGCCCTCCGGCCTCGCCGTCGATGTGAACGACGCCATCTGCCGCATGCGCGGCACCGACCACGCATCCCCGCGCTGCGCCGCGCTCACCGGCAAGGTCGGCCAGTCCGTGGGCTGCGGCATCTACGAATGGCGGCCCAACCCGTGCCATGAGCTGCAGGCCGGCAGCGATGCCTGCGAACGGGCGCGCGCCCGGCACGGGCTGCCCGCGCTGTCGTCGCTGCACTGAAGCGTTTCCGCTTCAACTCGTCACGTCTGGTGTTGGAAATAACCGACACCACGACCCCTCGCGCGGCGCTAACTTCGCGCCATGCGTTCACAGCAACCCCGCCCCCGCATCTGGGACATCTCGCCACCTGTGCATGAAGGCGCGCCGGTCTTTCCCGGCGACACGCCCTACCAGCAGCGCTGGGCCGCGACCATTTCGCCGGGCTGCCCGGTCAATGTCAGCGAGATCAAGCTCTCGCCCCACGTCGGCGCGCACGCCGACGCGCCGCTGCACTACGACCCCGAAGGCCAGACCATCGGCGACGTCGACCTCACGCCCTTCCTCGGCCCCTGCCGGGTGATCCACGCGATCGACAAGGGCGCGCTGATCGAGTGGGAGCACATCGCCCACGCCGTCGACAGCACCCTGCCCCCGCGCGTGCTGGTCCGCACCTACACAACCATGCCGGTTGGCCGCTGGGACCCGGAACTCGCCGCCTACGCCCCCGCCACCGTCGAGCGCCTCGCGGCCATGGGCGTGAAGCTCATCGGCATCGACACCGCCAGCATCGACCCGGCCGACAGCAAGACGCTGGAAAGCCACCAACGCATCCGCCGCCTCGACCTTCGCGTGCTCGAGAACCTCGTGCTCGACGACGTGCCCGAAGGCGACTACGAACTCATCGCGCTGCCGCTCAAGCTGGTGAGCGCCGATGCCTCCCCCGTTCGCGCCGTGCTGCGCGAACTCCCTCGCTGAAACCTCCACCATGACGACTCTTGCAGACTGCCGCGCACTCGACGCGCAAGACCCGCTGCGCGCCTTGCGCGACCAATTCCTCATTCCCGAGGACGTGCTGTACCTCGACGGCAACTCGCTCGGCGTGATGCCGAAGGCCGCGCCGGCACGCATCGCCGAAGTCGTGACCAAGGAATGGGGCGAAGGCCTCATCCGCTCGTGGAACACCGCGAGCTGGTTCGACCTGCCGCAGCGCCTGGGCGACAAGGTGGCCCGCCTGATCGGCGCCGCGCCCGGCGAAGTGGTGTGCACCGACAGCACTTCCGTCAACCTCTACAAGGTGCTGTTCGCGGCGCTGTCACAGCAGAAGGACAGCGGCCGCAAGCTCGTGATCAGCGAGCGCAGCAACTTCCCCACCGACCTCTACATCGCCGAATCGCTGTGCCGCGAACGCGGCTTCACGCTCAAGCTGATCGACGCGAGCGAGTTGCCCGATGTGCTGACCGACGAAGTGGCCGTGCTGATGCTCACGCACGTCAACTACCGCACCGGCGCCATGCACGACATGAAGGCCGTCACCGCCGCCGCGCATGCCGTGGGCGCGCTCACGGTGTGGGACCTCGCGCACAGCGCGGGTGCCGTGCCCGTGGCGCTGAACGACGCCAACGCCGACTACGCCATCGGCTGTGGCTACAAGTACCTTAACGGCGGCCCCGGCGCGCCTGCCTTCGCATGGGTGCACACGAAGCACGCGGGCCAGTTCGAGCAGCCGCTGTCCGGCTGGTGGGGCCACGCGGCGCCCTTCGAGTTCACGCCGCACTACCGCCCTGCCCCGGGCGTCGGCCGCTATCTGTGCGGCACGCAGCCGATCATTGCGCTGGCCGGGCTCGAATGCGGGCTCGACACGGTGCTCGCGGCCGAATCCTTCAACGGCGACCATGGCGCGATGTCCGCGCTGCGCACCAAGTCGCTCGCGCTCACGGACATGTTCATCAGGCTGGTCGAAGAGCGCTGCGCCGGCCAGGGCCTCTCGCTGGTCACGCCGCGCGACCACGCGCTGCGCGGCTCGCAGGTGTGCCTGAGTCGCGAGGAAGGCGCCTACGCCATCGTGCAGGCCCTGATCGCGCGCGGCGTGATCGGCGACTACCGCGCCGGCGACTCGCAGATGCCCGACATCCTGCGCTTCGGTTTCACGCCGCTTTACATCGGCTTCGAGGACGTGTGGAACTCGGTCGAGCACCTCGTGCAGGTGCTCGAGACCGGCGATTGGCGACGCCCTGAATTCAACCGCAAGAACGCAGTGACATGACCGCCGACAAGAGCCCCGCGAAAAGCCCCGAGAACATCGTTCACGAAGAGAAGGCCCAGCTGGACTTCAGCAAGTCCATGAGCTACGGCGACTACCTGCACCTCGACGAGATCCTCAGCGCACAGCATCCGCTCTCGCCCGCGCACGACGAGATGCTCTTCATCGTGCAGCACCAGACCAGCGAACTCTGGATGAAGCTGATGCTGCACGAGCTGCACGCCGCCATCGGCTGCATCGCGCAAGAGAAACTGCCCGACGCCTTCAAGATGCTCGCGCGCGTGAGCCGCATCATGGAGCAGCTGGTCAACGCATGGACCGTGCTCTCGACCATGACTCCGCCCGAGTACACGGCGATGCGTCCCTACCTGGCCAACTCCAGCGGCTTCCAGAGCGCGCAGTACCGCTGCATCGAGTTCGCGCTCGGCAACAAGAACGCCGCCATGCTCAAGCCGCACGCGCATCGCGCCGACCTGCTGGCGCAGGTGGATGCCGCCTACCGCGCGCCGTCGCTGTACGACGAGTCGCTGCGCCTGCTGGCGCGCCACGGCCTGCCCGTGCCCGCCGACCGGCTGGAGCGCGACTGGACGCAGCCCTACGAACCCAGCGACGGCGTCGAGGCCGCCTGGCTCACGGTCTACCGCAATCCGCATGACCACTGGGACCTTTATCAGCTCGGCGAAAAGCTCACCGACCTCGAAGACGCCTTCCGCCTCTGGCGCTTCCGCCACGTGACGACGGTAGAGCGCGTGATCGGCTTCAAGCGCGGCACCGGCGGCACCGGCGGCGTGAGCTACCTGCGCAAGATGCTCGACGTGGTGCTGTTCCCCGAAATCTGGAGGCTGCGCACCGACCTGTAGCCGGCAGGCGCCATCCAGGCGCCCCGCAGCCGCAAACGCCCTCATGAAGCTGGGGTGGCCCGGATTGCCCTGCGAGCGCAAAGCGCTACATTTTTGGCAAACAACGGAGGCCCAGCCATGAACGACATCCGGTTCACAACCGACGAGCTCTCCACCCTGCGCGAACACGGCATCGTGCTGTTCGCCGGCCGCGTGATCTTCGACGCGCAGCCGCCGATGCCCGGCCAGCAGATCGATGCCGTGCAGGCCATGTGCGCGGGCCCCATTCCCGAAGCGCTGATCGCGCTGTGGCAGCAGACGGCGGGCGGACGGCTCGATTACGACCTGTCGCTTGAGATGAACGGCAACCTCGAGGGCATCAGCTGGAGCGAACTCTTCTGGGACGGCAGCGACGGCTACCACGACCTGCAGGGCTGGATCGAGCACGAGCAGGAACTGGCGCAGGAGGCCGCCGAGGAAAACGGTACGCCCTGGAGCGGCAAGCTCACGCACCTGCCCTTCGGCGGCTTCGAGTACACCGACCGCATCTACGTCGTGGTCGAGCCCGGCGCCGCGCACGGGCAGGTCGTCGCCTGGAAGAAGGGCCTGCCGCCGGCCTGGACGCACGCGCTGCACGAAGACAGCGTGAACACCGTCGCGCCGGACCTCTTCGGCGCCTTCGCGGCGCTGCGCCTGGACGAAGACCCGCTCGCACCCACCAGCGACTACTTCTCGGGCCAGACGCTGCTCGGCTATCTCGACGACCGCCACGAGGACCACGGGCTCGATCTCGACCTGATGGACAAGCTCGTGACCTTCTATTGCCGCGCCGTGGTCGACTGGCGCACGCCGCTGGCCGAAGGCACCCTGCGTCACAAGCCGCAACTGGCGCGCGTGGCATTGCGCCATGCGATCGGGACCGACGATGCCCGGCTGATCGCGGAACTCGCCGCCGCGGGCGTGGATTTCGGCGGGCCGCAACAAGGCAGCGCGCTGGCCACCGACGTCGCGGTGAGCCACGGCGCCTTCGCCGCCGCCGCGGCGCTGGTGCGCGCGGGCGCACCGGTGGCTGTCGATGCGCTGCGCAACATCGACGGGCAGATCGCGCCTGAACTCACGGGCGCGCTGCTGGACAACGGCGCGGAGCCCAATGTGGCGGCCATCGTCAAGTGCGCGGCCTGCGGCGCGCCCGCGAGCGCGCACCTGATCGCGGATGCATGCGCGAAGGCCGGCATCGACGTGCCGCCCGCCTTCGTCGCTGAGCGCGACGCGATGCTGCTCGAACTGGAAACCGCGCTCGCGAAGATGCAGGGCGGCAAGTACGGCCACTACCTGGGGCAGGAAGGGCTGGCCGAGCGCATCGAGCATCTGCAGACCTTCAGACTGTAGATTGGCCCCCCAGGCTTCGCGCACTTCGTGTCGCTGCGCCACCCCCTCACCGGGGGGCAACACCTGCGGCCCGGCAAAGCCGGTTCCGCGGTGTTTCCGGCATTGGTGCCCGCTTCTTCCCGGGCACCGATAGGCATCTCAGCCGCCGTACAGCCAGGGCTGGTCGAGCAGCTTCGCGCCGAGCAGGCGCATCGCCATGTCGCGGCCCAGCCGCATCGGTCCGGTGGCATGGAAGATCTCGCCATTGCGGCGCGCACGCGCCTGCACCTGCGCGTTGCGTGCCCAGCGTGCCTCGGCGTAGCGGGAGAAGGCGGCCGGCACCTCGGCCGCATCGCCGTCGCCGAGCGCATCGGCCAGCGCCACCGCGTCCTCGATGGCCATGCCCGCGCCCTGCGCGAGGTACGGCACCATGGGGTGCGCTGCGTCGCCCACCAGCGCGACGCGCTCGTGCGCCATGTCGGCCGGGCCGGTCATCGGGGCGCGGTCGCCCAGCGACCATGCACGCCAGCCGGGCATGGCATCGAGCAAGGATTGCAGGCTGGCGCAGCTGCTGCCCATGGCCTGCTTCAGCGCGGTGATGCTGGTGGACTGGTCCCAGTCGCGCGCGTCCCCCGCGGGAGCGGATTCGGCGATCACCACCACGTTGAGCCAGTCGCCGCCGCGCACCGGATACGCCACCGCATGCAGCCGCGGACCGAGCCAGACGTCGACCCGGCCGCGCCGCAATGCCGCAGGCAGGGCCGACTGCTCGATCAGTGCGCGCCAGGCCGTGTGGCCGGTGACGCGCGGGGGTTGCGTGGCGCAGGCGCTGTCGAGCTGGCGCCGCACCATGCTCCAGAGACCGTCGGCCCCGACCACGGCTTCGCCCTCCCAGGCGCGCGCATCGGTGCTGGAGAGGCAGACGAGGTCGTCGCTGGTTTCCACCTGCCGGATCTGGGCGCCGGTCACCAGCGTGCCGGTGCCGCGCGCGCGCACGGCATCGAGCAAGAGGCCGTGCAGGTCGGCGCGATGCACGCAGAAATAGGGAGCGCCGTAGCGCTGCTGCATGGTGTCGCCGAGCGGCATTCGGGCCAGCTCCGCGCCGCTTTCGGCGCTGTGGACCACCAGCGCCTCGGGCCGCGCCGCGATGGCCGCGAGTCCGGGGCCGAGGTCCAGTTGCTGAAGTCGCCGCGTGGCATTGGGGCCGAGCTGCACGCCGGCGCCGATTTCACCGAAGGCGGCCGCCTGTTCGAAGACGTCGGCCCGGTGCCGGCTCCGGGCGAGTGCCAGCGCTGTGGCCAGCCCCCCGATGCCGCCCCCGGCGACGAGGATGTGCGCGGGCATCGGTCTCAGCGGCCGGTCGTGGACTGGCTGCTGGCGAGCTTGCTGCTGTTGTCTGGTTCAGGTTGTTTGAGGGGTGCCTTGGGAGCGCAGCTGCCGCAGCTGTCGCACGAGCCGCAGCCCGAGGTCTTGGCCAGCGAGGCCGCCAGCTCCTTGGCGCGTTCTTCGTCGACCCAGCCCGCACGGTGCGTGCCGGCCGCAAGCTTCTGTGCAGCGCCGCGGCGCCATCCCGCGGGCATCCAGCGCCAGACCGCATAGAACGCGGCGGCCGCGACGATCAATCCGACGATCAGTTGCTGTGCCATTTCTTCTTCGACCTTTTCCTCAAACCTTTCAGCGTCAGCGGCGGTTTTAACCGGCTCCGAGTGCCACTGCAACGTGGTAGGTGATGAAGCAGGCCATATAGGCCAGCGCGAAGAGGTAGCCCGCCATGATCCAGACGTACTTCCAGGAGCCGGTCTCGCGCTTCACGGCAGCCAGCGTCGAAATGCACTGCGGCGCGAACACATACCAGACCAGCAGCGACAGCGCGGTGGCCAGCGTCCAGCTTCCGGCGATGAGCGGCTCCAGCGCGCCCGCGACGTCGTCGCCCGTGGCGGAGAGCGCGTACACCGTGCCGAGCGCACCCACGGCCACTTCGCGCGCCGCCATGCCCGGCACCAGCGCGATCGAGATCTGCCAGTTGAAGCCGATGGGCGCGAAGATGTGCTCCAGGCCGCGGCCAATCATGCCGGCCAGGCTGTACTGGATGGCCGGGCCGGTCGCACCTTCGGGCGGCGACGGGAAGGTCGACAGGAACCACAGCAGGATCGTCAGCGTGAGGATGATCGTGCCCACGCGCTGGATGAAGATCCACGCGCGCTCGTACAGGCCCAGCGCGAGGTTGCGCAGGTTGGGCCAGCGGTAGGCCGGCAGCTCCATCAGCAGCGGCGAATGCTGCGCGTTGTCGCGGAAGCGCTTCATGACCCAGGCCACGGCCATCGCCGAGACGATGCCGAACACGTACAGCCCGAACAGCACCACGCCCTGCAGGTTGAAGATGCCGCCCACGGTGCGAGCCGGAATGAAGGCCGCGATGAGCAGCGCATACACCGGCAGCCGCGCCGAGCAGGTCATGAGCGGCGCGATCATGATGGTCGTGATGCGGTCGCGCCAGTTGCTGATGGTGCGCGTGGCCATCACGCCCGGAATGGCGCAGGCGAAGCTCGACAGCAGCGGAATGAACGAGCGGCCCGACAGCCCCACGGTGCCCATCACGCGGTCGAGCAGGAAGGCCGCGCGCGGCAGGTAGCCCGAGTCTTCCAGCGCGAGGATGAAGAGGAAAAGAATCAGGATCTGCGGCAGGAAGACGATCACGCCACCCACGCCGGCGATCACGCCGTCGACCAGCAGGCTCTGCAGCATGCCCTCGGGCATGTAGGTCTTCAGCAGGTTGCCCAGCCCCTCGGTGCCGGCCTTGATGGCGTCCATCGGCACGTTGGCCCAGCTGAACACGGCCTGGAACATCAGGAACATGGTGACGGCCAGCACCAGCATGCCCCACACGGGGTGCAGCACCACGCGGTCGATGCGGTCGCTGGTGGCGAGGCTGCCGACCGGCTCCTTCACCGCGAGGCCGAGGATGCGGCGCACCTCGCGCTGGGTGGCCAGCACGTCGTCCAGGCCCGGCGCCTGCCAGGGCTGAGGCGTGGCGGCGGCCACGGGCGTGTCGAGCGCTGCGAGCAGGCCCTGCGCGCCGCCGGTGTGCACGCCGACGGTCTCGATGACCGGCACGCCCAGTTCGCGCGCGAGCACGGCCGTGTCGACCGTGATGCCCTGCTTCTTCGCCATGTCGGCCATGTTGAGCGCCACCACCATCGGCAGGCCGAGACGCTTGGCCTCGAGCACCAGCCGCAGGTTCAGGCGCAGGTTGGTGGCGTCGGTGACGCACACCAGCAGGTCGGGCAGGGCTTCCTTGCTCTGGCCGGTGACGATGTCGCGCGTGACGGCCTCGTCGGCGCTCAGGGCGTTCAGGCTGTAGGCGCCCGGCAGGTCGAGCACGAACACGCGGCGGCCCGAGGGCGTGCGCAGCGTGCCTTCCTTGCGCTCGACGGTCACGCCCGCGTAGTTGGCGACCTTCTGGCGGCTGCCGGTGAGCAGGTTGAAGAGCGCGGTCTTGCCGCAGTTGGGGTTGCCCAGCAGGGCGATGCGGCCTGGCTGCGCGGTGGGCGCGAGGCGGCCGGGGCCCTGGACGACGGCTTCAACCATGGTTCGCGGCTCCCGGCGTGACGTGGATCAGCGCGGCCTCGTGGCGGCGCAGCGCGAAGGTGGTGTGGCCCAGGCGCACGGCCAGCGGCTCGCGCCCCGGAATGCCGCTGGCGACGATGCGCACCGCCTCGCCCGGTACGAAGCCGATTTCGGTCAGGCGCAGCACGAGGTCGCGGTCGTCCGCGCTGTCGGGGCGGGCCACGTCGAGCACGGTGGCCCACTGGTTGTCGGGAAGCTGGTCGAGGCTCAGGGCGACGGCGGTGGTCGGCGCCGCGCCGAAATCGTTGGTTCGCACGGTGGGGGCGGAGGCGCCCTGAATATCGGGCGCATCTGTAAGCAAAACCCAGATGCTAGCAATTCTCACTCGCGAAAACCTGACCAAACCCCTTCAAAAGCGTTCGAGATCAGCCAAATCAGGGGTTTTCGATCAGTTCAGCCCGAGCATGCCGCGCAGCTTCGACAGGTCTTCGGCCAGCGTGTTGACCCGTCCGGCAAGCAGCTTGCGGTCGCGTTCGCTCAGCTTCGAGTAGGTTTCGAAGCCGCCGTCGGCCGTCCGGTACTTGGCCAGCGTGTCGAACACCACCTTGAAATTGGCCTCTGCCTTGTCCGAGAAGGCCTTGTTCTCCTTCACGACCAGCGGGCGCAGCAGTTCGACGATCTTGTAGGCGCCCTCGAAGTTCGACTGGAAGTCCCACAGGTCGGTGTGGCTGTAGCGGTTTTCCTCGCCCGAGATCTTGGTGGCGGCCACTTCTTCCATCAGCACCGCGGCGCCGCCAACCACCTTCTCGGGCGGGAAGGTCAGCGCGCTCAGGCGCTTCTGCAGCTCGAGCACGTTCGCCAGCAGCTTGTCGGCCACGGGGGCGAGCTCCTTGGTGCTCTTCTGCACCCACAGGCCGTACTCGATGCGGTGGAAGCCGCCGAAGTCCGGGTCTTTCTCGGCCTTCTCGTGGTCGTCGGCGCGCGAGTCGATGGCCTTGTCGAGGTCGTTGAAGAGTTCGGCCACCGGCTCGATGCGCTCGTAGCTCGTGCGCGTCGGCGCATAGAGCTTCTTCGCCTTCTCGATGTCGCCCGCCTTCACCGCGGCGGTGAAGGCGCGCGTGTCCGCGGCCAGCTTGCGCACGTTCTCGGCGACGTAGATCTTGTAGTCGGAGATCGGTCCGACCAGTTCGAGCGGCGACACGGCGGCCTGCGCGCCGGCGACATGGAGCCCGGCGAAGCCTGCGACGAGAGTGGCGAGGAAGTGGCGGCGGAACTGCACGGTCATGGATCTCCTTGTTCTGGGCAGTGATGAAAAAACTTGCGGCCTTCGGGCAGACTTCAGGCGGACATCAGCGAGCGCCCCAGCCAGTCGTGCTCGTCCCGCACGCCCGGCAGCGTGAAGAAGAAGCCGCCGCCGATGGGCTTGATGTATTCCTCGAGCGGTTCGCCGTCGAGGCGCTTCTGCACGGCGATGAAGCCGTTCTCGAGGTTGGCCTGGTAGCAGATGAACAGCAGCCCCATCTCGAGCTGGCCCGACTTGGTGACACCATTCGAATAGTTGAAGGGCCGGCGCAGCATCAGGTTCTTGTCGGAAGCCTTGGTGCGCGGGTTCGCCAGGCGGATGTGCGCATCCATCGGCGTGACCTTGCCTTCGGGGTCCTTCGCGTAGTCGGGCACGTCGTGCTCGGTCTTGCCGCCGTCCATCGGCGCGCCGGTGGGCTTCAGGCGGCCCATGATGGCCTCCTGCTCCTGCAGCGGCGTGCGGTCCCAGCGCTCGACGAAGTTGCGGATGATGCGCACGGCCTGGTAGCTGCCGCCCACGGCCCAGGCCGGCTCGTCGCCGCCGGGCTGCACCCAGACGATGCGGTCCATGAGCCCGCCGTCTGCCGAGTCGGGGTTGGCCGAGCCGTCCCTGAAGCCGAGGAAGTTGCGCGCGCTCTCGGCCGGCTTGCCCGGCACCGCCGGAATAGGCGGCACGGTGCCTTCCTGCTTCCAGTGCAGCACCAGCAGGTCGGGCGTGTTCTTGATGATGTCGCGCAGCGCGTGGATGTTGGTGTCGGGCGTGTTGGCGCAGAACTGGATCGACAGGTCGCCGTGGCACAGCGCGGCGTCGAGCGCGTCGTTCGGGTGGCGCTGCATCTGGCTGAGCCGCAGCGGCTTCTTCTTCGCGAGGCCGAAGCGCTCGTCGAAGAGCGAGGTGCCGACCGACACCGTCACCGTCAGCCCGTCGGGCTGCACCACCGGCCCGAGGATGCCCGAGCCCGCCGGCGGCAGCTTGGGGTCGGGGTCCGTCTGCGGCCCGCCCTGCGTGAGGAAGGCGACGCGCTCGGTGAGCGTGCGGAACAGGCGCTCCAGGTCGGCGCGGTTCTCGGCCAGCACGTAGAACGACGCGATCATCCCGGCCGTCGGGCGCGGCGTGACGATGCCGGCCTGGTGCGTGCCTAGGAAGGGCACGCGGTCCTGCGTGTGGGTGCTCTGCGGCGCGTCGGTGACCTGCGCGCCGCTGTCCGGGGCGGCCGTCGCGGCGACCGCGTGGGCCGATGTGGCGGCGAGGCCGGCGAAGGCTGCGCCTGCCGCGCCGAGCATGCGGCGGCGGTGCGGGGAAACGGGCTCGTTCGACTTGTCCATGATGCTGTCTCTCAACTCATTCCAGGCCGAGCGCGGCGTTCACCTTGCCGAGTTCCTCGGCCAGGGCACGCACGGTCTCTGCCATCGCCTTTCGCTGCGCCTCGTCGAGCGGCGCGGGCTTGAAGCCGTCGCCCTCGCGGTAAGGCGCCAGCGCAGCGTCGAAGGCCGCGAAGCGCTCGTCGACGCTCTTCTGCAGCGCGGGCGCGGCCTTCACGAGCAGCGGCTGCAGCAGATCGGCGATCTTCTTCGTGCCTTCGTAGCTGCCTTGCAGGTTCGCAGCCTCGGCGTGGCCGTAGTGATCCTCGCCGCCGGCCGGTAGGTTGTCGGCCACGCGGCGCAGCAGCTTCGATGCGGAGCCGGCAAGCCGCTCCGGTGGCACGTTCAGGCCGCGCAAGCGTTCCTTGAGCACGCCGATGTCGGCAATCAGCTTGTCGGCCACTGGCGCGACACTCTTCACGTCGTTCTGGCCGTACAGCGCGTACTCGATGCGATGGAAGCCGCTGAAGCCCGGGTCGGCCTCGCGCTTCTCGAAGTAGTCGGCGCGCGCGTTGATGCGGGTGTCGAGGTCGGCGAAGAGCTCCGCCATCGGCTCGATGCGCTTGTAGGCCTGATGCGCCGGCACGTAGAGCGCCCTCGCCTGCTGCAGGTCGCCGGCCTTGATGGCGTCGGCCAGGGCGCGCGCCGCGTCGTCGAGCGAGCCGGCCTCGAGCCGCAGGAAGGTCTGGTACTCGGCCAGCGCGCCCACGTAGTTGACCAGCGAGGGCCGCGCCGCTTCGGCATCCGACGCGGCCGATGGCGTCACGCGCAGCTTGCCGCGCGGGTTGCTCAGCAGGCCGCAGGTGATGGCGAACTCGCCCGGCTGCAGCTTGACCGTCATGGTCTGCGAGAAGCCCGGCGCGATGTTCTCGCGCTCCTCCACCACCATCACGCCGTCGAGAATTTCCCACTCGAGCGCGCGGTTCGACTTGTTGACGATGGTGAAGGTGGTGCGCCCCGCCGGCACCGTGATCTCGTTGGGCTCGCAGGCATTGCCCTGGATGGTGACGGTGACGGCGTTGTCGGCCGCCTTGGCCGGCGCCTTGCGGGCCTCGTTCGAGGCATACCAGAAGGCGGCGAGGCCCGCGACCACCAGCAGGGCCGACGCGGCCACCGCCACGCGCATCAGGTTGGAGGACGAGGGCTTGTTGTTGTCGGAAGAAGAGGAAGACATTGCAGGTTTCAGCGGGCCACAGCCGCGCGAGTCGCCGGCGCGGGGACCGAGCGCAGGAAGAAGAACAGCGAGACGGCCAGGAAGGCCAGGTAGACGATGACCTCGCCCACCACGGGCGCGGCCTGGTAGCCCAGCAGGCCCGAGAGCACGGCCCCCAGGGGGCTGTCCATCGGTAGCGTGGTGCTCATGTCGAACACCACCGTCTGCAGGTGATTCCATACGCCGCCCTCGTGCAGCTTGCGCAGCACGCCGGCCAGCAGGCCCGCGGCCACCAGAAGGATGAAGAGCCCGGTGAAGCGGAAGAAGCGCCGCAGGTCGAGCCGCACGCCGCCCGAATAGAGGCCCCAGCCGATCGCCACCGACACCGCGATGCCGGCCAGCGCGCCCACCGGCGCCTCCCAGCCGCTGCTCTGCTGGAACACGGCCAGCAGGAAGAACACCGACTCCAGCCCCTCGCGTGCGACAGCGAGGAACACCATGCCGATCAGCGCCCAGCCCTGCCCGTCGGCGCCCTTGCCCAGCGCCTTGTCGATGGAGGCCTGCAGCTCGCCCTTGATGGAGCGAGCGGCCTTGCGCATCCAGAACACCATCGAGGTCAGCATGACCACGGCGATCAGCCCGACCACGCCCTCGAACAGTTCCTGCTGCTTCTGCGGGAATTCCGCCGCCAGCAACTGCAGGCCGGCGCCCGCGAACAGCGAAAGCGCGGCGGCCAGCAGCACGCCGACCCACACGGCGGGCATGAGCACGCCGCGTCCGCTCTGCTTGAGGTAGCTGGCAACGATGCCGACGATCAGCGCGGCTTCGATGCCTTCGCGCAGCATGATGAGAAAAGGGATGAGCATCGGCTTCGGAAATGGAGGCAATCAAGGCCCTCCGGAGCCGGCATGGGTCAGCGCCCGCGTCTGCGTTCGCCTTTGCTTCTGGCTCCACGGAGGAGCGCCCGAGCATAGCGCATCAAATAAGAAACATTCTCATTTGTGGGCTTTTCTTGCCGAATGGTAATGATTGCCCCACCCCGGGGCCCGGGCGTCAGGGGGTCAGTTCGGCGACATGGGCGCTGACCGCGCCGCCGTCGATCCGCAGTTCGGCTACCGCAATGGGCAGCCTGAACCGCCGCGGCCCCGCGCTGCCCGGGTTGACGTAGAGCACGCCATCGCGCTCCTCCACCTTCGGCTTGTGCGAATGGCCCGAGACCACCACGCGCACGCCGGCCGCGCGCGGATCGATGTCCAGCTGCGCGAGGTCATGGATGGCGTAGAGGTTCACATCGCCGAACTTCACCAGCTCGGTTTCCGCGATGCCATCGGCCCAGGCTTCGCGGTCGTTGTTGCCGCGCACCACCGTCAGGGGCGCGATGGCCGCGAGCGTCTCGAGGATGCCGGCGTTGCCGATGTCGCCGCCATGGACGATGAAGTCGCTCCCCTTCAGGAAGGCGAGCGCCTCGGGCCTCAGCAGTCCGTGCGTGTCGGAGATCAGGCCGATGCGAAGCATGAGCGAAGGGTTGGGCAGGGAAAGTTGTTCAGGAAAACACGGCCGGCAAAGGCATGATCGACGCCATGCCCGAAGACATCATCGCACCGCAGCAGCCACTCGAGAGCGCCGAGGAGGCATCCGCTTCGCGACCACCGCGTGCAAGCCTCTGGCGCTGGATCGCCGGCGGCCTGCGCGCCTCGCTGCTGCTGCAGCCGCGCATCGACGCCCGGCCCGCGCCCTGGCAGTTGCTGGTGCTCGTGCTGCTGCCCGAACTCGTCTGGGTCGGACTGGCGCGGCTCGAAATCGCCGGTCCCGCCCGGCTGTATGCGAACGTCGGCCTCAACACGCTGTGGGTGATGGCGGTGCTGGCATGGCTGGGCTGGTTCGCGCTCTCCGGCCGGGACCATGGCGGCGGACTGGCGCGCTGGTTCGCGCTGGCCACCTGGACGATGTTCCCGGCCAACCTGGCGCTCTCGCTGCTGGCGCTGGGCTACACGCGCGGCTGGCTGCCGGCCGCTATTTCGGTCTCGCCCGGCTACTGGATCGTCTTCGGGCTGGGCTGCGCCTGGATGATCGTCGCGCTGGTGCGCTTCACCGCGCGAGAAGCCGGTGCGCGCTGGCGGCTCGCCCTCTTCGCGCCCGCCTTCGTGGTGCTGCTGGCTGCCACCTTCTGGCAATCGCTCTACACGCAGGAGCGCATGTGGCTGCCCGATGCGAGCGCGTCCGCCGAGCCCGAGCGCCCGAGCATGCAGCTGACGCAGGAGCTCTTCGAGGAACAGCAGGCGCTGTGGGAACGCACGGTGGAGGCCCTGCCCGCAGGCAAGCCGGGGCAGACCAACGTCTACGGACTGGTGTTCGCGCCCTATGCCTCGGAAGACGTGTTCCTGCGCGAAAGCAACATGGTCACCCAGGTGTTGGAGGATCGCTTCGACGCCAGGGGCCGCGTGATCCACCTGATGAACCACCCGACGACCGCCGAGACGCTGCCCTGGGCCACGCCGCTCAACCTGCGCCGCGCCATCGCCGCACTGGCTTCGCGCATGGACCGCGAGAACGACGTGCTGGTGGTGTACCTCACCTCGCACGGCGCGCGCGACCACCGGCTGGCCGCGGCGCACTGGCCGCTCACCGTGCCCTGGCTCACGCCGGAAGAACTGCGCGAGGAACTCGACGGCGCCGGCATCCGCCACCGGGTGGTGGCGGTCTCGGCCTGCTTCTCGGGCGGCTGGATCGAGCCGCTGGCCAGCGAGGACACGCTGGTGATGACCGCCGCCGACGCCAACCACACCTCGTACGGATGCGGCCGGCTGTCGGAGCTGACCTTCTTCGGCCGCGCGATGTTCGACGAGCAACTGCGCAAGACCCGCTCGTTCGAGACCGCCTTCGCCGCGGCCGTGCCGCTGATCAAGCAGCGCGAGATCGACGCCGGCAAGGAAGACGGCTTCTCGAACCCGCAGATCAGCGTGGGCGAAAAAATCCGCCCGCTGCTGGACCGACTTGCGCAGCGGCTCGACGCCGCCGGCAAGTAGGCAGGCCCGCTCCCGCTGCCGCCGTCGGCCCTCAGGCCTCGAGCAACTGCCGCAGCACGAACGGCAGGATGCCGCCGTGCTTGTAGTAGTCGACCTCGATCGGCGTGTCGATGCGCAGGCGCACCGTCACCTCCTGGTGCGTGCCGTCGGCGCGGTGCACCACCAGCTTCACGTCCATCTGCGGCTTCAGCTCGCTGCCGATCACCACGTCGATCTGCTCGTTGCCGGTAAGGCCCAGCGTCTGCCATGAATCGGCGCCGCGGAACTGCAGCGGCAGCACGCCCATGCCGACCAGGTTGGCGCGGTGGATGCGCTCGAAGCTGCGCGCCACCACGGCCTTGATGCCCAGCAGCTGCGTGCCCTTGGCGGCCCAGTCGCGCGACGAGCCCGTGCCGTATTCCTCGCCGCCGAACACCACCGTGGGCGTGTTCTCGGCGATGTACTTCATGGCCGCGTCGTAGATGAACATCTTCTCGCCCGACGGCTGGAACAGCGTGACGCCGCCCTCTTCCTGCGTGCCGTTGGCATCCGGCGGAATCATGAGGTTCTTGATGCGCACGTTGGCGAAGGTGCCGCGCATCATCACGTCGTGGTTGCCGCGGCGCGAGCCGTAGCTGTTGAAGTCGGCCTTGGCCACGCCGTGCGCCTTGAGCCAGATGCCCGCGGGCGAGCTTTCCTTGATGGAGCCGGCCGGCGAGATGTGGTCGGTGGTGATCGAGTCGCCGAACAGCGCCATGATGCGCGCGCCCTTGAAGCCCGCGTCCGACGCGTGCGGCTTCATCTTGAAGCCCTCGAAGAACGGCGGCTCGGCGATGTAGGTCGACTTCGGCCAGTCGTACACCTGCCCGTTGGTGCCCTTGATGCTGCTCCAGAACTTGCCCGGGTCGGTCTTGACCTTGTCGTAGTTCGCGCGGAACGACTTGGCGTTCATCGCGTAGCGCAGGTTCTGGTCGATTTCCTTCGGAGTGGGCCAGATGTCGCCGAGGTAGACGTCCTTGCCGCCCTTGCCCTTGCCCACCGGCTCGGTCATCAGGTCGGTCATCACGTTGCCGGCGATGGCGAAGGCCACCACCAGCGGCGGCGAGGCCAGGAAGTTGGCCTTCAGGTTCGGATGGATGCGCGCCTCGAAGTTGCGGTTGCCCGAGAGCACGGCTGCGCCGATCAGGTCGTTCTTCGTGATGGCTTCGTTGATCTCGGGCGTGAGGTCGCCCGCGTTGCCGATGCAGGTGGTGCAGCCGTAGCCCGCGAGGTAGAAGCCCAGCTTCTCGAGGTACGGCAGCAGGCCGGCCTTCTCGAGGTACTCGGTGACGATGCGCGAGCCCGGGGCCAGCGAGGTCTTCACGTGCGGCTTCACCGTGAGGCCGGCTTCCACCGCCTTCTTGGCCAGCAGGCCGGCCGCCAGCATCACGCTGGGGTTCGAGGTGTTGGTGCACGAGGTGATGGCCGCGATCAGCACGTCGCCGTTGCCGATGGTGACTTCGCCCTTGGGCGCCGCGGGCGCGCTGGCGCTCACGTGCGCGGCGGCCTTGGTCGATCGGTTGGCCACCATCTCGACCACGTCGAGCGGGGCGCCCGCGGGCGGCGGGGCGGCTTCGTCGTCGCCGGTCTTGCCGGCCGGGGCCAGCGGGTAGCGCAGCTTGAGCTTGTCGGCCGGCTGGTTGAAGCCGTTGGCGTCGTTGGGCTTGCTGTAGAGCTCCGAGAACTTGGTGGCGAGGTGGCCCAGGTCGATGCGGTCCTGCGGGCGCTTCGGGCCGGCCAGGCTGGGCGACACGGTGCCCAGGTCGAGGCGGACGACCTTCGTGTAGTCGATGTCGCCGGGGTTGGGCATGCCGAACAGGCCCTGCGCCTTGTAGTAGGCCTCGAAGCGCTCGACCTCTTCCTTGGTGCGGCCGGTGCCCTCGAAGTACGCCACGGTCATCTCGTCGACCGGGAAGAAGCCCATGGTCGCGCCGTACTCGGGCGCCATGTTGCCGATGGTCGCGCGGTCGGGCACGGCGATGGACGCGGCACCGGGGCCGAAGAATTCGACGAACTTGCCCACCACCTTCTCGGCACGCAGGATGGAAGTGACATACAGCACCAAGTCGGTCGCCGTGACGCCTTCGCGCAGCTGGCCGGTGAGCTCGAAGCCCACCACGTCGGGCGTGAGCATGTAGACCGGCTGGCCCAGCATGGCCGCCTCGGCCTCGATGCCGCCGACGCCCCAGCCGACCACGCCGATGCCGTTGATCATGGTGGTGTGGCTGTCGGTGCCGACCAGCGAGTCGGGGTAGTACGTAGGTTTGTCTTCCTTGTCGTTCGGGCTCTTGTAGACGCCGCGCGCGAAGTATTCGAGGTTGACCTGGTGAACGATGCCGAAGCCCGGCGGCACCACGCGGAAGGTGTCGAAGGCCTGCATGCCCCACTTCATGAACTGGTAGCGCTCGTTGTTGCGCTGGAATTCCAGCTTCATGTTCAGGTCGAGCGCCTTGGGCGTGCCGTAGTAGTCGACCATCACCGAGTGGTCGACCACCAGGTCGACGGGCACCAGCGGCTCGATGGTCTTGGGCGACTTGCCCAGCTTGGAGGCCACGCTGCGCATGGCGGCCAGGTCGGCCAGCAGCGGCACGCCGGTGAAGTCCTGCAGCACGACGCGAGTGACGACGAAGGGGATCTCGTCGACGCGCTCGGCGTTCGGCGCCCAGTGGGCCAGCTCTTCGACGTGCTTGGCCGAGACCTTCTGCCCGTCGCAGTTGCGCAGCACCGATTCGAGCACGATGCGGATGGAAACGGGCAGGCGATCGACGGAGGGATATTGCTTGGCCAGTTCCTTCAGGGACCAGTATCTGCCGGACTTGCCCGACGGGGTCTTGAAGGTCTTGAGGGTGGACGCAAAGGCATGCGCCGGTGCTTTGGCCATGGAGGAACTCCTGAGTTTGTTTCGTGGAAGCTCCTCAAGGATAGCTGGGATGAATGTCAACCGTTGTAGTCGGTCTTCTCCCCTGCGGGCCCTTTCCGGCGAGATGTCCGGCCCCCTGTTCCTCATCGCGAAAAACACGGGAAACAGGGGCGCCGCGGGCACGTACGGTCTCACCAGCGGCCGGCCGGCGTCAGGCTGGCGGCAAGGCTTGCGCCGCCCCGGCTGCGGCGCAGTCCGGTCCACTGCAGCTCGGCCAGCACGATCACGCACACGGCCTGCGCCAGCACCCAGGCCACGCCCACGGCGGTGACCGGAAAGATGCCGCTCACCAGCAGCGAGATGCAGGCCACGGCCCAGCCGAAATTGCCGACGACGACAAGGCCGATCAGCGTGCGCGGCGGCGTGGCGCGGCTGGCCATGAAGGCGGCCATGGCGGCATAGGCCAGGAGGAACACGCCGGTACCCATGAGCAGCGGTGCGGGCAGCCCGGTCAGCCGTGCGAGCGCGCCGGTGAAGGCCACCTGCAGCGCGCCGGTCGCGGCGCAGGAGGCGGCGTCGGCCCACATGACGTTGGGCAGGAAGCGGGGGGATGCGAAGACGGACATGTGGATCTCCTTCAGGGTCTCGGTGGTTACGCCGCAAGCCAGTCCTGCCGCGTTGGGGTCGATGATTCCGGCTCGGGTGCATCGGGTCGATGACCTGGGAGGTCATGGCGCCGCGCCATCGCCACGCCAGAATGCAGGCCCATGAACACCATCCGCTCCCACACGACCAAGGCCGGCCAGCCCGGTGCGCGCGACCCTTTCGGTGCGCACCTGCGGCACTGGCGCACCCACCGCCGGCTGAGCCAGCTCGACCTGGCGCAGGAGGCCGAGGTCTCGACCCGCCACCTGAGTTACGTCGAAACCGGCCGCGCCGCGCCCAGCCGCGAGATGGTGCTGCGCCTGGCCGAGCGGCTCGAGGTGCCGCTGCGCGAGCGCAACGCGCTGCTGGTGGCCGCCGGCTTCGCGCCGATGTACAGGCAGCGCTCGCTCGACGACCCGGCGATGGCTTCCGCGCGGCGCGCCATCGACCTCGTGCTGAAGGGCCATGAGCCCTTTCCGGCGCTGGCGGTGGACCGCCACTGGAACCTCGTCGCGCACAACGCGCTGGTGCCGCTGCTGATGGAGGGCGCCGCGCCCGAGCTGCTGAAGCCGCCGATCAACGTGCTGCGCCTGAGCCTGCACCCCGAGGGCGTGGCGCCGCGCATCGCCAACCTCGCGCAGTGGCGCGTCCATCTGCTGGAGCGGCTGCAGCAGCAGATCGCCGCCACCGGCGACGCCGTGCTGCAGTCATTGCACGACGAACTCGCGGCCTACCCCGCTCCCGCCGTGAGCCACGACGCGCCCATCATCGACACCGCGCTGTCGGCGGTGGCCGTGCCCTTCCAGGTGATGATGCCCGGCGGCATGCTGAGCTTCATCAGCACCACCACGATCTTCGGCACGCCGGTCGACGTCACGCTGCAGGAACTCGCGGTGGAATCGTTCTTTCCGGCGGACGAGCAGACGGCGGCGGCGCTGGCTGCCCTGGTGGCGCAACAGCAGCAGCAACAGCAACCGCGCTGAGGTCCGCCCTGCCCTGCGCGTCGCGCGGCGGGCCTTCGAAGTCGTCCACCTGGATGACCTTGTCCGCCGCCTTCAGGTAGGCCAGCGCCAGGTCGGGGTCGATCGCCGAGCGCGCCGCTTCTTCGAGCGAATTCGTGCGGCGCAGCACCTTGTTGAGCGCTGCCGTGCCGTCGCCGAGCTTCGCGCCCAGTGCCATCGCATGCATCAGGTCGAGCAGGCCGCCCGCGGCGGGCTCGCTCAGGTCGGGCGCGAGGCGCTCGACGATGCGCGGGTTCTTGCGCAGCAGCTCGGCCAGTTCGAGCAGCTGCAGGTCGCGCAGCGGCGCCAGGTGCGCGGTGCGGCGCAGCACCATCGCGCCGATCAGGCGCCGCCCCGGCGTCGGCAGGTTCGCGTAGAGATCGCGCAGGATGCTGCCGGCCTCGTCGATCTGCAGGCGGATCGCCGCGCGCGCGAACGGCAGCATTTCGGGCGCCGCATCGGCGCGGTAGCGCCACACGCACGAACTCGCCAGATAGAGATGCGCGAGCACGTCGCCCAGGCGCGCCGAGAGCAGCTCCATGCGCTTGAGCTTGCCGCCGAGCATGCCCATCGCGAGGTCGGCCGTGAGCGCGTACTTGGCGCTCATGCGCGCGATGAGCCGTGCCTCGTGCATCAGGTCGTCCGGCGGCGTGCCGAGCACCGGCGCGCCGAAGAGGCTGCGCCACAGGTTTCGCGCCACATGCCTGCCATGTGCCATCAGCGCCTTGCCAAGCGCCTCTTCGTCGCCGGCCTGCACGGCGGCCATTTCGTCGAGCACGTGCGGGTGGCAGCGCACCGCGCCCTGCCCGAACACGATCAGCGCACGCGTGAGGATGTTCGCGCCCTCCACCGTGATCGCGATGGGCGCCTGGCGGTAAGCCACGCCCAGCAGGTTCGAGGGGCCCGAGATGATGCCCTTGCCGCCGAGGATGTCCATGCCGTGGTTGACCGCGCGCCGGCCCGCCTCGGTCAGCTGCACCTTGAGGATCGCGCTGGCCACGCTGGGCCGCTCGCCCTTGTCGAGCGCGGCGGCCGTAAAGCGGCGCGCCGCATCGCTCGCGTACAGCTCGGCCGACATCTGCGCGACCAGCCCCGCGACCGCGTGGAACCTGCCCACCGGCATGCCGAACTGCTCGCGGATCTGGCCGTAGCCGTTGGCCACGTACAGCGCGGTCTGCTGCATCGCCGAGCCCAGCGCCGGCAGCGATATGGCGCGGCCCGCGGCAAGGCATTCCATCAGCATGCGCCAGCCCTGGCCGACCTGCTGCTCGCCGCCGATGATCCAGTCCATCGGCACGAACACCTGCCGGCCATGGATCGGGCCGTTCATGAAGGCGCTGTCCATCGGCCTGTGGCGGCGGCCGATCTCCATGCCGGCCTGCGGCACGGGAATCAGCGCGCAGGTGATGCCCAGTTCGCGCTCGCCTCCGGGCCGGCTTTCGTCGACGGCATGGAAGGCCAGCCCGACCACGGTGGCGACCGGAGCGAGCGTGATGTAGCGCTTGTCGAAATCGACCAGGAAGCCGCGCCTCTTGCGCCCGTCGATCTCGCGCTCCACCAGCACGCCGCGGTCGGGAATCGAGGCCGCGTCAGAGCCCGCATAGGGCGAGGTCAGCCCGAAGCACGGCAGCTCGCGGCCGTCGGCCAGGCGCGGCAGGTAGTGGGCCTTCTGCGAGTCGGTGCCATAGCGCAGCAGCAGTTCGGCCGGCCCGAGCGAGTTGGGCACCATCACAGTGACGGCAGTGGCCACGTTGACGGTGGCGATGCGTGCCACCACCGTGGCGTGCGCATGGTGGCCGAAGCCGAGGCCGCCGAACTCCCCGGGAATGATCATTCCGAAGAAGCGCTTCTCGCGCAGGTAGCGCCACACCTCGGGCGGCAGGTCGCGGGCCTGGTCGATGGCGTGGTCGTCGAGCATGCGGCACAGCTCGCGCACTTCGTTGTCGAGAAAGGCCTGCTCGCGCTCATCGAGCCCGTTCGGGCCCATGGCGGTCAGCGCGTCGAAGTCGGGCCGGCCCGCGAAGAGCCGCCCCTCGAAGCCGACGGTGCCGGCCTCGAGCGCGGCGCGCTCGGTGTCGCCCAACGGCGGCAGTGCCTTCGAGAAAGGCTGCATGGCCCATCGGCCGATCAGTGAAGCCAGAGGCATGGTGCGTTCCTTCCTTTTCCGCAGCGCATTCGCGTGCGGATCGGCACCATTCTTCGGGCTTGCGGCCGGCCCCGCAGGCCGGTCAAGGGCGTCCCCGCTTGTCGGAGACGGGCGCCTGTCGACTCCCGGCGCCTAGCGCTTCTTCGCCGGCTGGGCCGCGCCGGCCCCGGCGGGCGCCGCGGCGGGTGCGGCCGCCGGATCGCGCCAGCCGTATTCCACGTAGCGCCGGATGATCAGGCAGCCCGGCGGCGAATCGATCAGCGAGACCGACGAGGTCGGCTCCTTCTCGTCGGTGTAGACCGCGTAGTTGGGCAGCAGCCGCGTCATCTTGTAGTTGCCCAGCTCCTGCTGGCCCACGCTCGCGCAGGTGAAGGGCGCCACCGAGATGCGCTCGGCCGACACGGTGCAGGCACCGCTCTCGTCGGGAATGGCGGTGATCGACGCCGCAACGCCCGCGTTGGGAAACTCCATGCCGATCAGCGAGAACATCGGCCCGGCGTCGGGGCGCTTGCGGTCCCAGTCGAGCAGCACGTCGTGGCTGCGGCTGCCCTGCACGGTGAGCGTGGAAAGCCGCGTGATCGCCGGCAGGCAGCGCTTGACGCCCACGCTGGTGGCGGCGCGCGTGAGCGTGTCCTGCGGCTGCGCGGGCGGTGCCTGCGGCACCAGCACACCCTGGGCGAACGCGGCGCCGGCGGCAGTGCACGCCAGGATGGCGAGCAGCGGACGGGGGAATCGTGGAGTCGGCTTCATACCGGTCCTCATGCGTAAAGGTTCTCGATGGCGGCGGTGTAGACGCGCACGTTCTCCTCGCCCTCGGGGTCGAGCGTGGCGATGAAGCGGCGCGCGCGCTCGCGGTAGGCAGGCAGGTCGGCGTCGTGCTCGGCGAAGGCGCGCCGCAGCGCGAGGCCGCCCTCCTCGCAGTCGAAGCCGTGATAGCGGTAGCCGCAGTCGCCGATGAGGTGCGAGTTGTGGATCAGCGGATAGCCGCCGTACAGCGCCTCGTAGTAGACGTAGTTCTGCGCGTTCTCCCAGTGGTGCGCGAACACGGCGTCGATCTTGCCGGGCATCACCTGGTAGACCGGAAAGCGGCCCTCGAAGGTGGCCAGGCCGTGCTGCACGATGTCCAGGCTCTGCGCGAAGCCGACGAACAGCGGCTTGTCCTTCAGGTGGAAGCTGTTGAAGACCCACATCTTCTCGATGAGCCTCGGCTGCGCGCGGTGCGCCGCCTCGCAGCCCAGCATCGGGATGAAGCTGGTCTTCACCATGCAGATGTTGGGCTCGAAGATGGCCACGCGCCACTGCCTGCGGCCGGGCTCATAGGCGAAGGGCGGGCTGCCGGGCGCACGAGCCATGGCACGCTCCAGCACCATCGGGCTCCACAGGTGCGGCATGAGCCGCACCGGCGCGCGGAAGGTGCTCTCGAAATAGGGCTTGCACGACACCTCGTACTCGGGAATCGTCCAGACCTCGTCGTAGGGCGCGCCCGAGATCAGCAGGCCGTGCGGCTTGTCGAAGATCATTCGCTCGATGTCGATCACGTAGTCGTTGCCCACGCGCATCGACACGATCTTGCCACCGCGCTCGCGGAAGGCCGTCGACCACGGCATGGCGAGCTGGGCGCTCATCTCGATCATGAGGTCGAGCTGCTGCCCCGCGGTGGCCATGTCGATGATGGGCACCGGTGAATCGGCGAGAAAGCTGGTGGCATCCGCCGGGCCGCCGTCGCCGCCACCGGCCACGAGCACAGCGCTTTCCACGCGCGGCGATCGCAGCAGCAGCATCACGAGGAACAGGCAGTTCTGGTAGACGCCGTTCTCCCAAAGGCTCTGCTCGCCCTTGCGGATGAAGATGGAGACGCCGACCTTGAGCTTCGCCGGCATCATGCGGCGGCCCTCGCTGCATCGGCGCGGAACGCGGGGTCGCCGCCCACCAGGTGCAGCAGGCGCTGCGCGTAGCCCTCGACGTTCGCCGGATTGAGCGGATCGAGCGACTCGACGACACGCAGCGAACGAGCGCGGTAGTCGTCGAGCTGCCGGTCGTGGCCGCGCACGGCCTGCAGCAGCTGCGCCGCGCCGGCGGCGATGTCGAAGTCGGGGTAGTAGTAGCCCGCGTCGCGCAGCCAGGGCGAGTTGTGCACCAGCGGGTAGTTGCCGTAGAGCGCGTCGAGATAGCTGTAGTTCTGGTCGTTCTGCCACTGGTGCGAGACCACCGCGTCGGCGAACTGCACCATGAAGCCCGCGAAGTCGTGCCGGCCGTGGAAGATCGCCTTGTGCTCGCGCACGATGTCCAGCGAGTTCGCCAGGTAGAGCATGGTCGGGTGGTCCTTCAGGTGCAGCGTGTTGAGCACCTGCATCGAGGTCACGGCCGACGGGTCTGTGCGATAGGCCCCGTCGCAGATCAGCATGGGCACGCTGCTCGACTTCACCACCGAGATGTTGGGCTCGAAGATCGCGACGCGAAAGCCCGGTTGCTCGGCCGTGCGCGGCACATAGCCGAAGCGGTGGCCCGCGGCCTCGACCTCGGCGACGCGCTGGGCCAGGAACTGCGCAGACCAGAGGTAAGGCACTTCGAACACCGGACAGCGGTGCATGGTGCGCATCATGGGCGCGAAGGTCGCGTCCTTGGGCAGCAGCCACACCTCGTCGCAGCGGTCGGGCCTGCTGAAGTGGCCCTTGTCGGTGAAGACGATCGGCTCGGCCAGCGCCGCGAAAGGCTGGCCCACGCAATGGAACACCACGCGGCCGCCGCATGCGCGGAAGTACGAGAGCCATTGCACGTCGAGCGCGCCGGCCATCTCGATGACCACGTCCAGCGAGTCGGTGAGCTCGCGCGCGCGTCCGAAGGACAGGCCCATGGCCGCCGTGTCGACCTGGGGCGGCATCGCCTGCTGGTCGCCCGCGTCGATCAGCGTGACGGATTCGACGAAGCCGATGCGTTGCAGCAGCCGGGCGAGGAACAGGACGTTCTGCCCCATCCCGTTCTCCCAGATGTTCTGGCCGGCGTGGGTGAGGACTGAAATACCGATGCGCATGAGGCGGAGTGTGTACCAAAAAAAACGGCCCCCGCGCCATCGGCACGGGAGCGCCCGTTCGAAGGCCGGGTGAGCGGCCTTTCAGTGGCTTATTTCCTTGTTTCCTTACTTCCACTTCCAGCCGATGCCGGCGTTGATGCCCCACTCCTTGCCCGTGGTCGTCAGGCCCGCGCCCCAGGACATCTTGCCGTCGTCGGACAGCGCCTTGAAGGTCAGCGCCACGGCGCTGTAGCCCTTGTAGCTGCCCAGGCCCACGCCCACGGTCTTCTCGCCGGGGTACAGCGTCGGCAGGTAGGTGCCCGACATCGCGAAGGCCATGGCGGTGCCCGAGTAGGCGATGCGCGCCACGTCGCCGACCTGGCCTTGCACCTGGTTGAGCTGCTGCACGTTGACCGCGTCGCCCGGCAGGATGCCCGGTGCCACGTTGCTGATGCGCGTGCCGCCCGGGGCCTGGCCGTTGCCCAGCGTGATCTGGTTGTAGTTGACCGACCCGTCGGGGTTGGTCGCGTACTGCACGCTGCTGGCCTTCGCCGCCGCGGATGCCGCCTTCAGCTGCGCCACGTTGGTCGCGTCGCTGTCGGCCGTACCCGCCGCCACGCCGGTGATCTGGCGGAACTGGCCGTTGGCTGCGTCGCCGACCGACACCGCTGCCTGGGTGCTGGTGGTCGCCCTGATGGCCGCCTGGTCCTGCGCCGTCGCGCTGCCCGGCACGTAGCCGGCCACGCCCGCCGCGGTGGAAGCCACCGAGCCCGAGCCCAGCGCCACGCCGCCGCTTTGCTGCACCACCGCGCCGAAGCCGATGGCCGTGCCCTTGGAGACGTTCTGCGCCTGGCTCAGCGGCGTGCCGCCGGCATCCGCGTTGTCGCCCAGGGCCACGCCGCCGCCGCCCGCACGTGCATTGGCGCCGATGGCCTGCGAGCCCGTGGCCAATGCCCCGGTGCCGATGGCGATCGCGTTGGTACCCGTCGCCTGCGCGCCGAAGCCCACCGCCACCGCACCGTCGGCCGTCGCCTTCGCGCCGTTGCCGGCGGCGAAGGAGTTGGCGCCGCTGGCCACCGACTGCGGGCCGATCGCCACGGCTTCCTGGCCGCTGGCCACCGAGTCGCCCGCCGTCGAATTGGCGTGGAAGTACTTCGTGCCGGTGTTGTAGATGTTGTTGACCGAGGTGCTCAGGCTGTTGAGGTTGACGTTGGTCGTGCTCAGGCCGGTCGAGAGGCTGCCGATGCCGCTGAACGCGGTGCTCAGGCCGGTCGACGTGGAGGTCGACAGGCTCGCGACATTGCTGTTCGTGCTGCTCAGGCTCGTCGACAGGCTGCTGATGCCGCTGGTCGCGGTGCTCAGGCCCGTCGAGGTCGACGTGGACAGGCTGTCGATGCTGCTCGTGGCCGTGCTCAGGCCGGTCGACGTCGAGGTCGACAGGCTCGCCAGGCTGCTGTTGGTCGTGCTCAACCCCGTCGACAGGCTGCCGATGTTGCTCGTCGTGGTGCTCAGGCCGGTGGACAGGCTGTCGACCGTGCTGGACACCGTGCTCAGGCCGGTGGAAAGGCTGGCGACATTGCTGTTCGTCGTGCTGAGGCCCGTCGACAGGCTGCCGATGCTGCTGGTCGCGGTGCTCAGGCCGGTCGAGGTCGACGTGGACAGGCTGTCGATGCTGCTCGTGGCGGTGCTGAGACCCGTCGACAGGCTGCTGATGCTGGTCGAGGTGGAGGTCGACAGGCTCGCCACGTTGCTGTTGGTGGTGCTGAGGCCGGTCGACAGGCTGTTGATGCTGCTGGTCGCCGTGCTCAGGCCCGTCGAAGTCGACGTGGACAAGCTGTCGATGCTGCTCGTGGCAGTGCTCAGGCCGGTCGACGTGGAGGTCGACAGGCTCGCGACGCTGCTGTTCGTCGTGCTCAGGCCGGTGGACAGGCTGCTGATGCCGGTCGAGGTGGAAGTCGACAGGCTGTTGATGCTGCTGGTCGCCGTGCTCAGGCCCGTCGAGGTCGACGTGGACAGGCTGTCGATGCTGCTGGTCGCCGTGCTCAGGCCCGTGGAGGTCGAGGTCGACAGGCTGGCGATGCCCGTCGAGGTCGAGGTGGACAGGCTCGAAACGCTGCTGTTGGTCGTGCTGAGGCCGGTCGACAGGCTATTGATGCTGCTGGTGGCAGTGCTCAGGCCAGTCGACGTGGAGGTCGACAGGCTCGCAACGCTGCTGTTCGTCGTGCTCAGGCCCGTGGACAGACTGCTGATGCCGGTCGACGTGGAAGTCGACAGGCTGGTGACGCTGCTGTTGGTGGTGCTGAGACCCGTCGACAGGCTGCTGATACCCGTCGAGGTGGAGGTCGAGAGGCTGGTGACGCTGCTGTTCGTGGTGCTGAGGCCGGTGGACAGGCTGTTGATGCTGCTGGTGGCAGTGCTCAGGCCCGTCGAGGTCGACGTGGACAGGCTGTCGATGCTGCTGGCGGTCGTGCTCAGGCCGGTCGACAGGCTCGCGACAGTGCTGTTGGTCGTGCTCAGCCCGGTGGACAGGCTGCTGATGCCGGTCGACGTGGAAGTCGACAGGCTCGCAACGCTGCTGTTCGTGGTGCTGAGGCCGGTCGACAGGCTGTTGATGCCGCTGGTGGCAGTGCTCAGGCCCGTCGAAGTCGACGTGGACAGGCTGTCGATGCTGCTCGTGGCCGTGCTCAGACCCGTGGAGGTCGAGGTCGACAGGCTGGCGATGCCCGTCGAGGTGGAGGTGGACAGGCTCGCAACGCTGCTGTTGGTGGTGCTGAGCCCCGTCGACAGGCTGTTGATGCCGCTGGTCGCGGTGCTCAGGCCCGTAGAAGTCGACGTGGACAGGCTGTCGATGCTGCTCGTGGCCGTGCTCAGGCCGGTCGACGTCGAGGTCGACAGGCTGCTGATGCCGGTCGATGTGGAAGTCGACAGGCTGGCAACGCTGCTGTTGGTGGTGCTGAGACCGGTCGACAGGCTGTTGATGCTGCTGGTGGCGGTGCTCAGGCCCGTCGAGGTCGACGTGGACAGGCTGCCGATGCTGCTCGTGGCCGTGCTCAGACCCGTGGAGGTCGAGGTCGACAGGCTTGCGATGCCCGTCGAGGTGGAGGTCGACAGGCTCGCAACGCTGCTGTTGGTGGTGCTGAGACCGGTCGACAGGCTGTTGATGCTGCTGGTCGCGGTGCTCAGGCCGGTCGAGGTCGATGTGGACAGGCTGTCGATGCTGCTCGTGGCCGTGCTCAGACCCGTGGAGGTCGAGGTCGACAGGCTGGCGACATTGCTGTTCGTCGTGCTCAGGCCGGTCGACAGGCTGCCGATGCTGCTGGTGGCAGTGCTCAGGCCGGTCGAAGTGGAAGTCGACAGGCTCGCGACGCTGCTGTTCGTCGTGCTCAGGCCGGTCGACAGGCTGCCGATGCTGCTGGTGGCAGTGCTCAGGCCAGTCGACGTGGAGGTCGACAGGCTCGCGACGCTGCTGTTCGTCGTGCTCAGGCCGGTCGACAGGCTGCCGATGCTGCTGGTGGCAGTGCTCAGGCCAGTCGACGTGGAGGTCGACAGGCTCGCAACGCTGCTGTTGGTCGTGCTCAAGCCGGTCGAGAGGCTGCCGATGCTGCTCGTCGCCGTGCTCAGGCCCGTCGAGGTCGACGTCGACAGGCTCGCGACGCTGCTGTTGGTCGTGCTCAAGCCCGTGGACAGGCTGTTGATGGCGCTCGTCGAGGAACTGAGGTTCGTCGAGAGGCTGGCGACGGTGCTGTTGGTCGTGCTCAGGCCGGTGGACAGGCTGCCGATGCTGCTGGTGGCAGTGCTCAGGCCGGTCGAGGTGGAGGTCGACAGGCTCGCGACGCTGCTGTTTGTCGTGCTCAGGCCGTTGGACAGCGAAGCGGTGACTGTCTTCACCTGCAGGACGTTGACCGCATCCTGGTCAGCGGTGCCGGGCGCCACGCCCGTGATCACGCGGTTGCCCACGTTCACTTCGCCGGCCGCGGTCTGCTTGCTCGTGAGGCCGAAGGCGTCGTAGTTCGTCATAGCCGCGGCGGTGCGGCTGGCGGCGGAGTCCGCGCCGAGCGCAACGCTGTTGTCGCCGGTGGCGATCGCGTTCTGCCCGATGGCCACGCTGTTGGCGCCGATGGCCTGGCTGTCCGCGCCGGTGCTGTTGGCGTGGAAGTACTTCGTGCCGGTGTTGTAGATCGAGCTGACCGAGGAGCTCAGGGTGCTCAGGTTGCTGTTGGTCGTGCTCAGGCCGGTCGAGAGGCTGCCGATGCCGCTGGTTGCCGTGCTCAGGCCGGTGGACAGGCTGCTGATGCCGGTCGAGGTGGAAGTCGACAGGCTCGCCACGGTGCTGTTGGTGGTGCTCAGGCCGGTCGACAAGCTGGTGATGCCAGTCGAAGTAGAAGTCGACAAGCTGGCCACGGCGCTGTTCGTCGTGCTCAGGCCAGTCGACAGGCTGGTGATGCCCGTCGAGGTGGAAGTCGACAGGCTCGCCACGGAACTGTTCGTCGTGCTGAGGCCAGTCGAGGTGGAGGTCGACAAGCTGGCGACAGCGCTGTTGGTCGTGCTCAGGCCAGTCGACAGGCTACTGATGCCCGTCGAGGTCGAGGTCGACAGGCTCGTGACGGAGCTGTTGGTCGTGCTCAGGCCAGTCGACAGGCTGCTGATACCCGTCGAGGTGGAAGTCGACAGGCTCGTGACGGAGCTGTTGGTCGTGCTCAGGCCAGTCGACAGGCTGCTGATACCCGTCGAGGTGGAGGTCGACAGGCTCGCGACGGAACTGTTGGTTGTGCTCAGGCCAGTCGACAGGCTGGTGATGCCAGTCGAAGTAGAAGTCGACAGGCTGGCCACGGAGCTGTTGGTCGTGCTCAGGCCTGTAGACAGGCTGCTGATACCGGTCGAGGTGGAGGTCGACAAGCTCGTGATGGAGCTGTTGGTCGTGCTAAGGCCGGTAGACAGGCTGGTGATACCGGTCGAGGTGGAGGTCGACAGGCTCGTGATGGAGCTGTTGGTCGTGCTAAGGCCGGTAGACAGGCTGGTGATACCGGTCGAGGTGGAGGTCGACAGGCTCGCTACGGCGCTGTTCGTGGTGCTCAGGCCAGTCGAGGTCGAAGTCGACAGGCTGGCGATGCCAGTCGAAGTGGAAGTGGACAAGCTCGCCACGGAGCTGTTCGTCGTGCTCAGGCCAGTCGAGGTGGAGGTCGACAAGCTGGCGACAGCGCTGTTGGTGGTGCTCAGGCCGGTCGACAGGCTGCTGATGCCGGTCGAGGTGGAGGTCGACAGGCTCGCCACGGCGCTGTTCGTGGTGCTCAGGCCAGTCGAGGTCGAAGTCGACAGGCTGGCGATGCCAGTCGAAGTGGAAGTGGACAAGCTCGCCACGGAGCTGTTCGTCGTGCTCAGGCCAGTCGAGGTGGAGGTCGACAGGCTGGCCACAGCGCTGTTGGTGGTGCTCAGGCCAGTGGAAAGGCTGGTGATACCGGTCGAGGTGGAGGTCGACAAGCTCGCCACGGAACTGTTCGTCGTGCTCAGGCCAGTCGAGGTCGAAGTCGACAGGCTGGCGATGCCGGTCGAGGTCGAAGTCGAAAGACTGGTGACCGTGCTGTTGGTCGTGCTCAAGCCCGTCGACAGGCTGTTGATGCGGCTGGTCGCGGTGCTCAAGCCCGTCGAGGTGGAGGTCGACAGGCTGGTGACGGAGCTGTTGGTGGTGCTAAGGCCGGTCGAAAGGCTGGTGATGCCGGTCGACGTGGAAGTCGACAGGCTCGTGACGGCGCTATTGGTCGTGCTCAGGCCGGTCGACAGACTGGTTATGCCGGTCGACGTGGATGTCGACAGGCTGGTGATGCCGGTAGAAGTCGAAGTGGACAGGCTCGCGACTGCGCTGTTGGTGGTGCTCAGGCCCGAGGAAAGGCTGGCGATGCCGCTCGCCGAGGTGCTGAGACCGGTCGAGAGGCTTGCGACGCTGCTGTTGGTCGTGCTCAGGCCGGTCGAGAGGCTGCCGATGCCCGTCGAGGTGGAAGTCGACAAGCTCGTGACGGAGCTGTTCGTCGTGCTCAGGCCGGTCGACAGGCTGGTGATGCCCGTCGAGGTGGAGGTCGACAGGCTCGTGACGGAGCTGTTCGTCGTGCTCAGGCCAGTCGAGAGGCTGCCGATGCTGCTCGTCGCAGTGCTCAGCCCCGTCGACAAGCTGTTGATCCTGCTGGTCGCCGTGCTCAGCCCGGTGGAGGTCGAGGTCGACAGGCTGGCGACGCTGCTGTTGGTGGTGCTCAGGCCAGTCGACAGGCTGGTGATGCCGGTCGATGTGGAAGTCGACAGGCTGGCGACGCTGCTGTTGGTCGTGCTCAGGCCGGTCGAGAGGCTGGTGATGCCCGTCGAGGTCGAGGTGGAGAGGCTGGCGATGCTGCTCGCCGTGGTGCTCATCCCGGTGCTCAGCTGGGCCACCGTCACGGCGTCCTGGGAAGCGGAGCCGTCGGCCACGTTCGTGATCCGCCGCAGGGCGGAAGCCGAGCCCACCGAAACCTCGGAGGCAGGAGCGGCGGTGCCGGTGAGGAAGCCGGTGCCCGTCGGCGCGGCCGCGCCGGTCACGCTGCCCGCGCCGATCGCGACGCTGTTGGCATACGTTGCGTTGGCAAGCGTACCGATGGCCACCGTGTTCGATGCGGCGCCGGTCGCATTGGCGCCCAATGCGATCGCGGCATCGACCACCGTCGCGCCTGGCGGCTTGACCGTTGCGCCATTGCCGATAGCGATGCTGCGGGTCGTCCGGTCATCGGTCGTGGCGTTGCCGCCGATGGCGATGCCGGCATTCTGGGCCGCGACGCCGATCTGGTCGGCCGACGCGCCGGTGCCCAGCGCGATGCTTCCGCCCCAGCTGTTCGCGTTCGTGCCGATGGCGATCGTGTTGACGTCCGAGCTGGAGCCGATGGCCGAGTTCTTGCCGATGGCGATGGAGCTGTCGGCAGCCGCGCGTGCGTTGGTGCCCAGCGCGAGCGAGTCGGCGCCGGTGGCGATGGAAGTGACGCCGACGGCCACGGCATTGGCAGCCACGGCATTGGCAAGATTGCCGACGGCGACGCCGCCGGTGTTGTTGGCCACGGCGGAGCGGCCGACCGCGACGCTCCTGTCGCCGACCGCATTGGCGGCCGCGCCCAGGGCCGTCGACGAAGCGCCGGTCGCCTGCGCGAAGGTACCCACGGCCGTGCCCGAGCTCTGGTTCGCCTGCGCCGCTGCGCCGGCAGCCACGCTGTTTGTGCCGATGGCGTTCGCGCTGTTGCCCATGGCCAGCGAGAAGTCGCCGGACGCGTTGGAGCTCTCGCCGAACGAGGTGCTCGATGCGCCCGATGCCGTGCTCTTGAAGCCCACGGCGGTCGAGTTCAGGCCCTGCGCGCTCGCCGCCTGGCCGTAAGCGGAGGAGCTGAGGCCATAAGCATTGGAGCTGATGCCGACGGCGGTGCCGAAAGTGTTGGCGCGCGCGCCCGTGCCGATGGCGACTGCATCGGAGGCATAGGCGTTCGCCGCGCTGCCGATCGCCACCGCGCCGCCGGCGGTCGCGTTGGAAGCGTTGCCGAGCGCGACGGCCGCGTTGCCGGTCGCGTTGTTCAGGTTGCCGAGCGCGATCGCGCCGGTGCCGTTGGCCGTGTTGTCGGCACCTACGGTGACCGCGCCGGTGCCGGTGGAGGTGTTCGGATCGCCGATGGCCACGGCGCCGTTGCCGGTGGCCTTCTGGCCGCGGCCGATGGCCACCGCGCCGCCGGCGGCGGTGCTGCTGTTGGCGGTAGTGCCGCCGGAGCCGATCGCCACGTTCTGGCCCGTGGCGCCGCTGGTCACGCCATCGCCCTGGGCGATGCCGAAGGCGCCGTTGACCACCGCGCCGCGCCCAAGGGCGATGCCCGAGGTGGCGGCGGCCACCACCGACGATTGCCCGCCGATCGCGATGCCGTCGACGGCCGCCGAATTGGCGACGCCGCTCAGGTTGCTGCCGATGGCGATCGAGCCCGTGTTCGATGCCACGGTGCCGTTGCCGGCCGCCAGGGAGTTCTTGCCGGACGCGGCTGCGCTCACGCCGAAGGCCGTCGCACCGTCCGCAGTGGCCGCCGTGCCGTTGTTGCCGATGGCCAGCGTGTTCTTGCCGCTGGCGGTGGTCTGGCCGCCGACGGCGGTCGAATCCTGGCCGGTGGCCTTGGCGCCGGTACCGATCGCGGTCGAATCGCCCAGGCCGGCGGCAGTGCCGCTCGCGTTGGCGCCCCAGCCGATCGCCAGGTTGCTGGAACCGAGGCTGGCGGCGTTGGCGTTCAGGCCGATGGCGATCCCGTTGACGCCCTGCGCGCTGGCCGCATTGCCCATGGCCACGCTGTTGTCACCGACACCACGGGCGTTGAAGCCGACCGCCACGCTCGTGATGCCGGTGGCCTGTGCCTGGTGGCCCAGCGCGGTGGCCAGCTTGTTGGCCACCGACCCCATGCCGATCGCCGTGGCGCCTGCGCCCTGGGCGGTGGTGAAGGAGCCGAACAGCGTCACGCCCAGGAAGTTGCCGCCATTCGCGGAACAGCCGGCAACGTTCGACCAGACACCCGAACCGTCGATGGGATTGGCGGTTGCCCCGTAGCTGGTCGTGCCGTCGGGCCCGGTGCCACTGCCGGTCGTGCACCCCGTCGTCGGCCCGATCACGGTGGCTCCCGCCTGCGGAGCGAAACCGAAGGAGGCAATCACCAGGCCGATCGCCGCCGCCACCGCAGTCACGCTCGAGCCGCTGCGCTTGCCCCTCGCCGAAGTGAGTTCGGACGCTGCCACCCATGCTCCGAGGGCTTCGTTCCAGATGCTTCTGTAGGACTTATTCATTTGCTATTCGGCTCGCGGTGATTGGATGGACAGGACTCGTATCGGCTGAAATGCGATGCGTCCCATGTCTGGGTCCATCGCTGGAGCGCCGGTCTCGGCCGCGCTCAATTACAGGAATGCTGGAATGTACGGAGTTGTTTACATTTCGGATGCACCGCAGCAATCTTCAAAATCACCTCTGATGATTTAGTTCACAAAAATTTCAAAAAGCGTCCTACCTTTTGACGCCTGAAGACGTCATCGATACCGCGAAACGGGGTTCCAATTAAAATTCCCAGAGCACTCACGCGCCTCATCTGCGAGCAACTTCCACCATCAGGACGCCTTCTAGCGGCCTTCTTCCAGATGCCGCACAACCTCATGGTTTTGCCAAAAATGTCACGGGGCTATTTAGAATCGTGAAATTAATCACACCCCCACAATTCGGGCCTTGTGATTTTTTTCACGCCAATTGCCCCACCCGGTAATTAACATTCAAGAAACAATTCGATGTCCCAAGCACCCAGGCTCCGCATTGGAATCACCATTGGCCTCCATCACGAGGCCGAAACGCTCTGGAACAACGGCATCAAGCAGAACGCCGTGTTCCTGGCGGAGGCGCTGAAGCACTGCCCGGCGGTGGCCTCGGTGGTGCTTGTTAACACCACGGCCATCCCGATCACGCCGGCCCTGCCCTGGGACCAGGCGCGCTGGCCCACCGTGACCTTCGAGACGGCCAAGGACAGCGTGGACGTGCTGATCGAACTCGGGGGCCAGATCGACGCGGCGCAGACCGACTACCTGAAGCGGCGCGGCGCGCGGCTGGTGTCGTACTGCTGCGGCTTCGAGTACGTGCACGCCATGGAGTCGATGCTGTTCAGCAAGCCGCTGTGGGGCCAGAACCTGTTCATCAATCAGCGCTACGACGACATCTGGATGGTTCCGCAGGTGGCCAACATCAGCCAGCCGTACTTCGAAGTGCTGCGCCGGGCCGATGCGCGCCCGGTGCCTTTCGTCTGGAGCCCGGTGTTCCTGGACGAGCGCACGCGCGGCCTGCCGGATGCCGGCGTCTACCAGCCGAAGGCCGGTGCACGGCGGCTCAGCGTGATGGAGCCGAACATCAACGTGGTGAAGTTCTGCCTCTATCCGGTGCTGATCGCTGAGCTGGCCTACCGCTCGCGGCCCGAAGCCATCGCACTGCTGCAGGTCACCAATGCCGAGCGGCTGGCAAAGGAGAACATGGAGTTCATCACGCTGATGAACCAGCTCGACCTGGTCCGCCAGCACAAGGCAGTCTTCCTGGGCCGCCACGAGACACCGGTGTTCCTCGCGCAGAACACCGACATCGTGGTCTCGCACCAGTGGGAGAACCCGCTCAACTACTTCTACCTGGAAACCTGCTGGCAGGGCTATCCGCTGGTGCACAACGCGCACCTGTGCGCGGACCTCGGCTACTACTATCAGGGCAACGACGTGGCCGGGGCCAGCACCCGCGTGATCGAAGCCATCGACACGCACGACGCGCAGGCCGCCGCGTACCGCGAACGCCAGCGCAGCCTGATCGACCGCTACCTCCCCGGCAACGCCGCGGCCACGGAGGTCTACGACAACCTGCTGCTCGGGCTGATGCGGCGCCCTGCCCGGTAAGCCCGACGGTCACAGACAGCGACAACGACAAGCGAACGGAACCCGACATGCTCGACCCATCCGAACTCCGGCAGATCTTTCCCGTGATCGTCACGCCGAGCCACGACGGCAAGGTCTTCCTGAACTACCTCACCTCGATGCTGAACTTCACCGTCCAGGCCGAGCGTGCCGGCATGCGGCTGCAGGTGCTCACGCACCAGGGCGAGAGCCTGGTGACGCGCGCGCGGAACAACTGCGTGGCCCAGTTCCTCGGCAACCCGCAGTGGACGCACCTGTTCTGGATCGACGCCGACATCGGCTTCTCGGCGCAGGCGGCTTTCCGTCTGCTGCTGTCGGGCTACGACGTGGCGGCGGGCGTGTATCCGCTCAAGCGCGAGAACTGGCCCGACGGCGGCGTGGCCGAAGGCACGACGCAGCAGCAGTTCGAGTCCACCTTCACCCGCTACACGGTCAACGCCAAGGCTTCCGAGACCACCTCGCGGGTCGAGCTCGAGGTGCAGCCCGACGGCTTCATGAAGATGACCGAGGCGCCGACCGGTTTCATGGTGATCAAGCGCGCCGTGTTCGAACGGCTCATGGCGAGCTACCCCGATCTCAGCTATGTGCCCGACAGCATCGGCGAGGCTGACCTCGGCCTGCACTACCGCTTCTTCGACGTTATGGTCGATCCGCAGACGCGCCGCTACCTGTCGGAAGACTACGGCTTCTGCCGCCTGTGGACGGGGCTGGGAGAGTCGATCTACATCGATGCCAACTCGAACCTGACGCACCAGGGCGCCAAGCTCTATCGAGGCGACTTCGCGAACTCGCTGCAGACTGCGCTGCCGCATGCGGTCGGCGGTCCGGCCGGCGCGGTGATGGTGCTCGCGGGCCAGGAACACCTGCAGCCCAACCAGCCGCCGATCTGAGCGCGGCTCACACCCCCTGCTCCGCGCAAGAAAAAAGCCCCGCTGAGCGGGGCTTTTTCATTGGAGCAGCGAAAGCGATCAGGCCGCGACCGTATCCGCCACGCCCTTGTAGTCCTCGATCTTGTCGAAGTTCAGGTACTGGTAGATCTTGTCGCCGTTGCTGTTGATCACGCCGATGTCGGCCATGTACTCCTCGCGCGTCGGGATGCGGCCGAGCTTCGAGCAGATCGATGCCAGCTCCGCCGAGCCCAGGTACACGTTGGTGTTCTTGCCCAGGCGGTTCGGGAAGTTGCGGGTGCTGGTCGACATGACGGTGGCGCCTTCGCGCACCTGTGCCTGGTTGCCCATGCACAGCGAGCAGCCCGGCATCTCGGTGCGGGCACCGGCATTGCCGAACACGCCGTAGTGGCCTTCCTCGGTGAGCTGCTGGGCGTCCATCTTGGTCGGCGGAGCGATCCACAGCTTGACCGGGATGTCACGCTTGCCTTCGAGCAGCTTCGAGGCTGCGCGGAAATGGCCGATGTTGGTCATGCACGAGCCGATGAACACTTCGTCGATCTTGGCGCCGGCCACGTCCGACAGCGTCTTCACGTCGTCGGGGTCGTTCGGGCAGGCCACGATGGGCTCATGGATGTCTGCCAGGTCGATCTCGATCACGGCCGCGTAGTCGGCGTCGTCGTCGCCCTTGAGCAGCTGCGGGTTCGCGAGCCAGGCTTCCTGCGCGGCGATGCGGCGCTGCAGCGTGCGTGCGTCGGCGTAGCCTTCGGCAATCATCCACTTCATCAGCGTGATGTTGCTGTTGATGTACTCGATGATCGGTTCCTTGTTCAGATGCACCGTGCAGCCGGCGGCCGAGCGCTCTGCCGAGGCGTCGCTCAGTTCGAAGGCCTGTTCCACCTTCAGGTCGGGCAGGCCCTCGATTTCGAGGATGCGGCCGGAGAAGATGTTCTTCTTGCCCTTCTTCTCGACCGTCAGCAGGCCGGACTTGATGGCGTACAGCGGAATCGCGTTGACCAGGTCACGCAGCGTGACGCCGGGCTGCATCTTGCCCTTGAAGCGCACGAGCACCGATTCGGGCATGTCCAGCGGCATCACGCCGGTGGCGGCGGCGAAGGCCACGAGGCCCGAGCCAGCCGGGAAGCTGATGCCGATGGGGAAGCGGGTGTGGCTGTCGCCGCCGGTGCCCACGGTGTCGGGCGTCAGCAGGCGGTTGAGCCACGAGTGGATCACGCCGTCGCCCGGGCGCAGCGAGACGCCGCCGCGGGTGCTGATGAAGTCGGGCAGCTCGTGGTGCATCTTCACGTCCACCTTCTTGGGGTAGGCCGCGGTGTGGCAGAACGACTGCATCACGAGGTCGGCCGAGAAGCCCAGGCAGGCCAGGTCCTTCAGCTCGTCGCGCGTCATCGGGCCGGTGGTGTCCTGCGAGCCGACCGAGGTCATCTTGGGTTCGCAGTACGTGCCCGGGCGCACGCCCTGGCCTTCGGGCAGGCCGCAGGCGCGGCCGACCATCTTCTGCGCCAGCGAGAAGCCCTTCTTGGTGTCGACAGGGCTTTGCGGCAGGCGGAACAGCGTCGAGGCGGGCAGGCCCAGGGCCTCGCGCGCCTTGGTGGTGAGGCCGCGGCCGATGATCAGCGGAATGCGGCCGCCGGCGCGCACTTCGTCGAACAGCACGTCGCTCTTGACGGTGAATTCGGCGATGACCTTGCCGTCCTTCAGCGCCTTGCCTTCGTAGGGGCGCAGCTCGACGACGTCGCCGGTGTCCATCTGGCTCACGTCGAGCTCGATGGGCAGCGCGCCCGCGTCTTCCATGGTGTTGTAGAAGATCGGGGCGATCTTCGAGCCCAGGCACACGCCGCCGAAGCGCTTGTTGGGGATGAAGGGGATGTCTTCGCCGGTGAACCACAGCACCGAGTTGGTGGCCGACTTGCGGCTGGAACCCGTGCCGACCACGTCGCCCACGTAGGCGACCTGGTTGCCCTTTTCCTTCAGCGACTCGATGAACTTGACCGGGCCGCGCTTGCCGTCTTCCTCGGGCTCGAACGCGGTGCCTTCACGCTTGTTCTTCAGCATGGCCAGCGCGTGCATCGGGATGTCGGGGCGCGTGGTGGCGTCGGGCGCGGGCGAGAGGTCGTCGGTGTTGGTTTCGCCGGGAACCTTGAAGACCGTGATGGTCAGGCTCTGCGGCACTTCGGGACGGCTGGTGAACCATTCGGCATCGGCCCAGCTCTGCAGCACGCCCTTGGCGTTGGCGTTGCCCTTGTCGGCCTTTTCCTTGACGTCGTGGAACTGGTCGAACATCAGCAGGGTCTTCTTCAGGCCTTCTGCAGCCACGGCGCCGACTTCGGCATCGTCGAGCAGGTCGATCAGGGGGCTGATGTTGTAGCCGCCGAGCATGGTGCCGAGCAGTTCAGTGGCGCGGGCGCGCGAAATGAACTCGCTCTTCTCGGTGCCGTGGGCCACGGCCGCGAGATAGCTGGCCTTGACCTTGGCGGCGTCGTCGACGCCGGCAGGCACGCGGTGGGTGAGCAGGTCGAGCAGGAAGGCGCCGTCTTTGGCGTTCGCGCTCTTGAGGAGCTCGATCGCTTCAGAGGTCTGCTTCGCGCTCAGGGGCAGCGGCGGGATACCGAGCGCGGCGCGTTCGGCAACATGGTCAACGTAGGCTTGCAACATCTTCTTTTCTCCGGAAACTGGGCTGGCGGGCGTGCGAGGCGGCTCCGGCGGTCAAGCAAGAGCCGCGCCGCACCCCGTCGTGGTGGGTACGCTTACTTCTTCTCGCCGTCGGCGCCGTCGAACAGGGCCTTGGGCGGGTTCTTCTTCATTTCTGCGGCAAACGCGATCTGGGCTTCGGTCTGGCATTCGTCGGCGATGCGCAGGCCGGCCTTCTGGTTCATCAGCATCGACTTGTTGCCCAGCTGGAGCCACATGGCGCCGGCACGCGGGTCTTCGAGGCGGATGGCGCCGGTGCGGCTTTCGACCGGGTGCATGCGGTACTTCTGGCCCTTGGTGCTGACGTTGAAGAAGCCGGGCTTCTTCTCGTCGGCCGTGACGGTCACGTCGGCGCCGAGTTCGCACTGGGCCTTGCCGAGCGACACGCGCTTGGCGACTTCGAGGTCGGCATCGGTGAGGACGATGTTGGTGTCATCGCTGATCGGCGTGACTTCTTCCACGGCCTTGGCAGCCTTGCGGGTGACCTGGCGCTTCGGCGGAGCCTTCTTCGCCTCGGCCTTGGCCGCGGGCTTGGCCGGCGTTGCGCTCTGCGCCACGGCCGCGAGCGGCAGGGCCAGGGCGACAGCGGCGATCAGGGCAATTTTCTTCATGTGTGGGTTTCCTTGAGGCTGGGTTCGAAGGTTTCGTTTCAGGAGGCCGCGAATGCAAACCAGGCTTTCGCCTCGGAGGGCAACGCGCGCCCTGTTGCGTGGGCACGCGTCAGAACCTGCCAGAAATGGCGGTAGCTCGCGCGGTCGTGCAATGTGCCATCAATTTGTGTCGGAGCCCAATCCGCAGCTGCCGCCTTTACAAGGATTTTTGTGGCAATTTGAATCTGCGACTCGTCCGGCGCGAAGGCTTCCAGGATCGGACGGATCTGGTTCGGATGGATGCTCCACATGCGCGTGTAGCCGAATTCGGCCGCAGCCTTGCGGGCCGCCGTGCGCATGGCGCCGGTGTCGTTGAACTCGGTGACCACGCAATGCGATGGCACCTTGCCGTAGGCATGCGCGGCCGACGCGATGGCCAGCTTGGCGCGTACCACCAGCGGATGGCTGAACTGCCCTGCGGCGCCCATACCGTCGGCCGGGATGGCACCGGCATGCGCGGAGACGAAATCCATGAGGCCGAAGCTCAGCGACTGCACGCGCGGATGGGCGGCGATCTCGAAGGCGTTGTGCACCGCCAGAGGCGATTCGATCAGCACGTGCAGCGGCAATGCGCCGGCATCGGCCGCATCGAGCGCGGCAACAGCCTGCAACACATCGGCCGCCGATTCGACCTTGGGCACCATCAGGTGGCTCAGGCGCGAACCGGCACGGCCGGCAATGGTGACCACGTCGCCCGCAAAGGCCGGGTGATCGACGGGATGCACCCGCACGCCGACGCGCATGCCGGGCTTCGCGGCCAGCGCGAGCTCGGTGACGAGCGCGGCATGCTCGGCCTCGCCGCCCACGGGGGCGCCGTCCTCGCAGTCGAGGGTGACGTCGAACACGCAGGCGCCGAACTCCTCGGCCATCTCGGCCTGGAGCGCGAGGCTCTTCTTCATGCGCGCTTCCACGCCGCTGTAGTGGTCGCACACGGGCAGCGTCACCGCGCCGGCCTGTGCACCGAGCAGCACTTCAGCGGGGTGTGCCGTGTTCGTCATGCTTTTTTCTGCGCGACGATGAACATGCGCGGAAACGCCAGTAGCCGCTTGCCGTCGGTGCGCACGGGATACGCCTCGTCCACGCGGCGCTGGTATTCGGCGAGGTAGCTCGCCTGCAGGTCGGGAGGCAGGCGGTCGACGAAGGGCTTCAGGCCGGTGCCGCGCACCCATTCGACGATGGAAGCCGCATCGGCCATGCGGTGCTGGTAGATGGTGTGCCAGACATCGACATGCGGGGCGAGCGGCGCCAGCAGGTCGTAGTAGCCGCGCAGGTCGAGCAGCAGCGTGCGCAGCCTGTCGGCATCGCCGATGGGCTCGGCCCAGGGCGCCTCGGCGGCCAGCGCGCGCATCAGGCGGTGCGTGGGCTCCTGGCGGTTGTCGGGCATCTGGATGGCGAGCACGCCACCCGGGGCCAGCGCGTCGAACAGGCGCGGGATCAGCTTCTCGTGATCGGGCACCCACTGCAGGGACGCGTTGGCATAGATGAGATCGGGCGCTTCCTCGGGAGATCGCGGCGCCCAGGTCGCGATGTCGCTCAGCTCGAAGCGCGCCTGCGGCAGGCGCTCGCGCGCGCTGACCAGCATGGCTTCTGAGTTGTCGGTCCCGAGGACTTGCGCCTTCGGGAACCGGTTGACCAGCAGCTCGGTGGAGTTGCCCGGGCCGCAGCCGAGGTCGACCACACGGGCCGCTTCGGTCAGCGGCACCCGCGCAAGGAGTTCCTGCGCGGGACGGGTGCGCTCGTCCTCGTAGCGACGGTAGAGCGCGGGGTTCCAGTCGAGCATGCCGGGGTTGCTTTACAGCAGGTGGGCAACGCCGGCGCGTTCGCCTTCGAGCTCTTCCAGCGTCTTGTTGATGCGTTCCTGGCTGAATGCGTCGATCTCCAGGCCTTCGACCAGCTTGTACTCGCCGTTTTCGCAGGTGACGGGGAAGCCGAACATCACGTCCTTCGGAATGCCGTACTGGCCGTCCGACGGGATGCCCATGGTGACCCACTTGCCGTTGGTGCCCAGGGCCCAGTCGCGCATGTGGTCGATGGCGGCGTTGGCAGCCGAGGCAGCCGACGACAGGCCGCGTGCCTCGATGATGGCGGCGCCGCGCTTGCCGACGGTGGGCAGGAACACGTTGGCGTTCCATTCCTGGTCGTTGATCATCTTGGCGACGCTTTCGCCGTTGATGGTGGCGAAGCGGTAGTCGGCGTACATCGTGGGCGAGTGATTGCCCCACACGGTGAGCTTCTCGATGTCGGCCACGGCCTTGCCCGTCTTGGCGGCGATCTGGCTGGCGGCGCGGTTGTGGTCCAGGCGCAGCATGGCGGTGAAGTTCTTGCGCGGCAGGTCCGGTGCGCTCTTCATCGCGATGTAGGCGTTGGTGTTGGCGGGGTTGCCGACCACCAGCACCTTGACGTTGCGGCTGGCAACGGCATTCAGGGCCTTGCCTTGCGCCGTGAAGATGGCGCCGTTGACGGCCAGCAGCTCGGCACGCTCCATGCCGGGGCCGCGGGGACGCGAGCCGACCAGCAGCGCGTAGTCGGCATCCTTGAAGGCGGTCATCGGGTCGCCGTGGGCTTCCATGCCGGCCAGCAGCGGGAACGCGCAGTCGTCGAGTTCCATCATCACGCCCTTGAGCGCCTTCTGGGCCTTCTCGTCGGGGATCTCGAGCAGTTGCAGGATGACCGGCTGGTCTTTGCCGAGCATTTCACCGGAGGCGATACGGAACAGCAGGGCGTAGCCGATTTGACCAGCGGCACCGGTAACGGCAACGCGGACGGGTTTTTTGCTCATGGGAAGACTCCAGAAGGTAATGAAACGGTGTCGGCGCTCTCGTGGGGCGCCAGGGGTTCTGCGGGATGAAACACCTTCCCGCAGCGCGAGACCGGCCGCATTTTAAGCCGATTCAATGAGCCTCGTCTTATGTCTTATATAAGATATCCTCTCGGGGTCCGCCAAGGCGCACCCCACCGCTGCCATGAACACGCCCACCCCATTCGACGAGCCCGCGACGCCGTCCTTCAGTCCGCTCTACCAGCAGATCAAGACCCTGATCCTGCAGAGCCTGCAGGCGGGCGAGTGGAAGCCGGGCGAGCCCATCCCGAGCGAGATGGACCTGGCGGTGCGCTACCGCGTGAGCCAGGGCACGGTGCGCAAGGCCATCGACGAACTCTCGGCCGAGAATCTGGTGGTGCGCCGCCAGGGCAAGGGCACCTTCGTCGCCACGCATGCCGAGCAGCATGTGCAGTACCGCTTCCTGAAGCTCGTGCCCGACGAGGGCGACCCGAGCACCGAGGGCCCCGCCGTGCGCACCATCGTCGACTGCAAGCGCCAGCGCGCATCGGCCGACGTGGCACGCGCGCTCGGCCTGCGCACCGCCGACGCCGTGCTGCAGGTGCGCCGCGTGCTCGCCTATGGCGGAGTACCCACCATCCTCGAAGACCTGTGGCTGCCCGGCGCGCCCTTCAAGGGTCTCACCGCCGAGCGGCTGCGCGCATGGCCCGGCCCGATGTACGCGCTCTTCGAAACCGAGTTCGGCGTGCGCATGGTGCGCGCCGAGGAAAAGATCCGCGCCGTGCTGCCCGATGCCGAACAGGCCGCGCTGCTCGACGTGCCGCCGCAGATGCCCCTGCTGAGCGTGGAACGCGTGGCGCACACCTACCATGACACGCCGATGGAACTGCGCCGCGGGCTCTATCGCACCGACACGCACCACTACAGGAACCAGCTGGGCTGATCCGATGCACACCAAGAAGGCCGAACACCGCGGCGCCAGCGCGCGCATGCAACGTGCGTGTTGCGCTACGAAGTCAATAGCATCCGACTGCAACGGTGCGCTGACTCGTGCGTGTCCGCAGCGCGATGGTGCATTGCAATAGAATTTTGCGTTGTTTGCACTTCCGCAGAAGAAACAAAAGCGTTCGCTCTCAGAACAAGCCAACAAGTCACAAAGCCACGAAAGCCATCCCCCAATGACAGAGCTTGCTACTCCCCCCCGGCCACCGCGTCGCGAATTCCGCAACATCAATGCATTCACCGATCTCACGACCTACCGGCTGCCGCCGGCGGGCATCGTGTCGATCCTGCACCGCGTCAGCGGCGTGCTGATGTTCCTGTTGCTGCCGTTCATCATCTGGATGTTCGACACCTCGCTGTCTTCCGACTATTCGTTCGCCCGCTTCAAGGCCGCCTTCAACAGCGGCCTTGGCTTTGTTCCGGGGTGGTTCTTCAAGCTCGTCGCGCTCGCGCTCATCTGGGCCTACCTGCACCACTTCATCGCCGGCCTGCGCCATCTCTGGATGGACGTGAGCCACTCCGCGGTGAACAAGGAGTTCGGCAACACCTCGGCCATCTTCACGCTGGCACTGAGCGTCCTGCTCACCGTCGTGCTCGGCGCCAAGCTGTTCGGCCTGTACTGAGAAGGAGCCAACCATGTCTGTGAATTACGGCTCCAAGCGCGTCGTCGTCGGCGCCCACTACGGTCTGCGCGACTGGCTCAGCCAGCGCATCACCGGCTGCCTGATGGCGCTCTTCACGATCATCCTGCTCGCGCAGCTGATCTTCACCCGCGGCCCCATCGGCTACGACCTGTGGGCCGGCATCTTCGCCGCGCAATGGATGAAGGTGCTGACCTTCTCCGTGATCGTTGCCCTGCTCTACCACGTGTGGGTCGGCATGCGCGACGTGTGGATGGACTACGTCCAGCCCGTCGCCATCCGTCTCGTGCTGCAAGTTTTCACCATCGTCTGGCTTGTCGGTTGTGCGGGTTGGGCCATTCAAGTGCTTTGGAAGATCTGACCCACCATGACCTACACAAAAGAAAAAATCACCAAGCGCAAGTTCGACGTCGTGATCGTCGGTGCCGGCGGCTCCGGCATGCGCGCCTCGCTGCAACTCGCACGTGCCGGCCTCAACGTGGCCGTGCTCTCCAAGGTGTTCCCGACCCGTTCGCACACCGTCGCCGCGCAAGGCGGCGTGGGCGCATCGCTCGGCAACATGAGCGAGGACAACTGGCACTACCACTTCTACGACACGATCAAGGGCTCCGACTGGCTCGGTGACCAGGACGCGATCGAGTTCATGTGCCGCGAAGCACCGAAGGTCGTGTACGAGCTCGAGCACTTCGGCATGCCCTTCGACCGCAACCCCGACGGCACGATCTACCAGCGTCCGTTCGGCGGCCACACGGCCAACTACGGCGAGAAGCCCGTGCAGCGCGCCTGCGCCGCGGCCGACCGCACCGGCCACGCGATGCTGCACACGCTCTACCAGAAGAACGTCGAGGCACGCACCCAGTTCTTCGTCGAATGGATGGCGCTCGACCTCATCCGTGACGAAGAAGGCGACGTGGTCGGCGTGACCGCCCTCGAAATGGAAACCGGCGACCTGCACATCCTGCAGGCCAAGACCGTGCTGCTGGCCACCGGTGGTGCCGGCCGCATCTTCCAGGCTTCGACAAACGCCTTCATCAACACCGGCGACGGCCTCGGCATGGCTGCGCGCTCGGGCATTCCGTTGCAGGACATGGAGTTCTGGCAGTTCCACCCGACCGGCGTGGCCGGCGCGGGCGTGCTGCTGACCGAAGGCTGCCGCGGCGAAGGCGCCATCTTGCTGAACAGCAATGGCGAACGCTTCATGGAGCGCTATGCGCCCACGCTGAAGGACCTGGCACCGCGCGACTTCGTCTCGCGCTCGATGGACCAGGAAATCAAGGAAGGCCGCGGCTGCGGTCCCAACAAGGACTACGTGCTGCTCAAGCTCGACCACCTTGGCGCGGACACCATCCACAAGCGCCTGCCATCGGTGTACGAGATCGGCGTCAACTTCGCCAACGTCGACATCACGAAGGAACCGATTCCCGTCGTGCCGACCATCCACTACCAGATGGGTGGCATCCCGACCAATATCCACGGCCAGGTCGTGGTGCAGAAGGGCGAGGACAACAGCGCCGTCGTGAACGGCCTCTACGCGGTGGGCGAATGCTCCTGCGTGAGCGTGCACGGCGCCAACCGCCTGGGCACGAACTCGCTGCTCGACCTGTTGGTGTTCGGCCGCGCTGCCGGCAACCACATCGTCGAGTTCGCCGACAAGCTCAAGGAACACAAGCCCCTGCCCAACGATGCGGCCGACCGCACGCTGGAGCGCCTGAACCGCCTCGAAGCCACCACCGGCGGCGAGTACGCGCAGGACGTGGCCGGCGAGATCCGCGCCGTCATGCAGCAGCATGCGGCAGTGTTCCGCAAGCAGGCCTCGATGGACGAAGGCGTGGTCAAGATCGCCGCCGTGCGCGAGCGCGTCAAGGCCATCGGCCTGAAGGACAAGTCGAAGGTGTTCAACACCGCCCGCATCGAAGCGCTGGAAGTCGACAACCTGATCGAAGTGGCGCAGGCCACCATGGTCTCGGCGGCCGCCCGCAAGGAATGCCGCGGCGCCCACACGGTGGAAGACTACGAACGCCCGGCGGACGATCCGGTCGCCCCGCTCGGCCGCGACGACGCCAACTGGATGAAGCACACGCTCTGGTACAGCGCCGACAACCGCCTCTCGTACAAGCCGGTCAAGCTGCAGCCGCTCACCGTGGCCTCGGTTCCGCCGAAGGTCCGCACGTTCTAAGAGAACGGCTCACAGTCAGCTCACACAAAGCATTCACAAGGTCACTACGATGAAGCGCACATTCCAGATTTACCGCTACGACCCGGACAAGGACGCCAAGCCCTACATGCAGACGGTCGAGATCGAACTCGACGGCCACGAGCGCATGCTGCTCGACGCCCTCATGAAGCTCAAGGCGCAAGACCCGACCCTGTCGTTCCGCCGCTCGTGCCGCGAAGGCGTCTGCGGCTCCGACGCGATGAACATCAACGGCAAGAACGGTCTGGCCTGCCTGACCAACATGAACACGCTCAAGGGCACCGTGGTGCTCAAGCCGCTGCCGGGCCTGCCCGTGATCCGCGACCTGATCGTGGACATGACGCAGTTCTTCAAGCAGTACAACTCGATCAAGCCGTACCTGCAGAACGACAGCGTGCCGCCCGAGAAGGAGCGCCTGCAGTCGCCCGAAGAGCGCGAAGAGCTCAACGGCCTGTACGAGTGCATTCTTTGCGCGAGCTGCTCCACGAGCTGCCCGAGCTTCTGGTGGAACCCCGACAAGTTCGTGGGCCCCGCCGGCCTGCTGCAGGCCTACCGCTTCATCGCCGACAGCCGCGACGAAGCCACCGCCGAGCGCCTGGACAACCTGGAAGACCCGTACCGCCTCTTCCGCTGCCACACGATCATGAACTGCGTGGACGTGTGCCCCAAGAGCCTGAACCCGACCAAGGCCATCGGCAAGATCAAGGAATTGATGGTGCGCCGCGCCATCTGAGACTCCTGAGCTGCCTTCCCGAGACGCCACCATGCAACCCGCCACCGACTCCGCCGAGCTGCTCAGCGAACGTGCGCTGAGCAAGCTCAAATGGCGCTGCCGGCGCGGACTGCTCGAGAACGACCTGTTCATCGCCCGCTTCTTCGAGCGGCACGAATCCCGCATGACCGTGGGTCAGGCGGGAGCGATGGAGACATTGATGGACCTGTCGGACAACGATCTCCTCGACCTCCTTTTGCGCAGGAAGGAGCCCGAGCCCGAATGGGCCGGGGCCGAGGTGGTCGCATTGCTGCAGCTCATGCGCACCGACGGCGCGCAGCGCCCTGCAATTTCTCCTTCGTCCTGAATCCACCTCTGAAAGTAAACCGAAATGAAAGCATCCGATACCAAGGCCACGCTGTCGTTCAGCAACGGCGGCGACAGCGTCGAACTGCCGATCTACAAGGGCACCGTCGGCCCCGACGTGATCGATATCCGCAAGCTGTACGCACAGACCGGCATGTTCACGTACGACCCGGGCTTCATGTCGACCGCCGCCTGCCAGTCGGCCATCACGTACATCGATGGCGACAAGGGCGAGCTGCTGTACCGCGGCTACCCCATCGAGCAGCTCGCGACCAACTGCGACTTCCTCGAGACCTGCCACCTGCTGCTGTACGGTGAACTGCCGGACGCAGCCAAGAAGGCCAACTTCACCAAGCTCGTGACGAACCACACGATGGTGAACGAGCAGATGCAGTTCTTCCTGCGCGGCTTCCGTCGCGACGCTCACCCGATGGCCATCATGACCGGCCTGGTGGGCGCCCTGTCGGCCTTCTATCACGACAGCACGGACATCAACAATCCCGAGCACCGCGAGATCGCCGCGATCCGCCTGATCGCGAAGATGCCCACGCTCGTGGCCATGGCCTACAAGTACACGATCGGCCAGCCGTACATGTACCCGAAGAACGACCTGAGCTACGCCGGCAACTTCCTGCACATGATGTTCGCCACGCCGTGCGAGGAGTACAAGGTGAACCCGGTGCTCGAGCGCGCGCTCGACCGCATCTTCATCCTGCACGCAGACCACGAGCAGAACGCATCGACCTCGACCGTGCGCCTGTGCGGCTCGTCGGGCACGAACCCCTTCGCGGCCATCGCGGCCGGCGTTGCATGCCTCTGGGGCCCCGCTCACGGCGGTGCCAACGAAGCAGCACTCAACATGCTGTACGACATCCAGAAGGAAGGCGGCGTCGAGAAGATCGGCGAGTTCATCAAGAAGGTCAAGGACAAGAACTCGAACGTCAAGCTGATGGGCTTCGGCCACCGCGTGTACAAGAACTACGACCCGCGCGCCAAGCTGATGCAGGAAACCTGCAACGAAGTGCTGACCGAGCTGGGCCTGGAAAACGACCCGCTGTTCAAGCTGGCCAAGGAACTGGAAAAGATCGCCCTGGAAGACGAGTACTTCGTGTCGCGCAAGCTGTACCCGAACGTCGACTTCTACTCGGGCATCGTGCAGCGCGCCATCGGTATCCCCGTGCCGCTGTTCACCGCGATCTTCGCGCTGGCCCGCACGGTCGGCTGGATCGCCCAGCTGAACGAAATGATCGGCGACCCCGAGTACAAGATCGGCCGCCCGCGCCAGCTGTTCGAAGGCTCGCCCAAGCGCGACGTGAAGCCGATCTCGGCTCGCTGATCTGCGCCTGCGGCTCAGCCATGAAAAAGAAGCTGCCTTCGGGCAGCTTTTTTTTGGCCTGTAAATTGCGGTCTCCTTCTTGTTGTTCGACGAAAAAGGAGAAAGCAGATGGCAGCTTCCAGACGAGTAATCAGTTTGTCTTCAAGGGCGGCATACATTGCCCTCGCTGCGTCGGCGCTGCTCGGCTGCGCGAGCGATGCGAACCGGTCTGTGCCGCCTTCGGCAACGCAAGGTGCGCAGCAGCAACAAGTGGCCGTGAAGGTCCTCATCATCAGCATGTTCAAGCCCGAGGCACAGGTGTGGCTCGAGCCGCTGAAGCTGAACCGGGAGATCAAGGTGCCGGGCCTGTCCGCCGACGATCCGGCGGTGCGGTGCAACGCCGATTCGGTCTGCCAGGTGACCACCGGCATGGGCCACACCAACGCGGCGGCATCCATCACGGCGCTGGTGTTCAGCGGCAAGTTCGATCTCTCGAAGACCTACTTCCTGGTGGCCGGCATCGCGGGCGTCGACCCGAACGTTTCGACGATCGGCTCGGCCACCTGGGCCCGTTACCTGATCGATTTCGGCATCGCCCACGAGATCGACGCGCGCGAAATGCCGTCGACCTGGCGCACCGGCTACTTCGGCATCGGCGCCAAGGACCCGGACTCCAAGCCCAAGTTCGAATACCGCACCGAGGTCTTCCGCCTCGACGAGAAGCTGCTGCAGAAGGCCCTGAAGCTGTCGGCCAACGCTCCGCTGGCCGACAACGACAAGGCTCGCGCCTATCGCGCAAGGTATCCGCAGCCGACGGCCAAGGCCCGCCCTTCCGTCCTGCAATGCGATACCGCGGCCGGAGACACCTACTGGCACGGCAAGTACCTTGGCGAGACGGCCACGCGCTGGGTTTCGCTCGTGACCGATGGGCAGGGCAAGTACTGCACCACGCAGCAGGAGGACAACGCCACCTACGAGGCGTTGAAGCGGGGCGCAAGCGCCGGGCTGCTCGACCTGCAGCGGTTGGCCGTGCTGCGCACCGCGTCGAACTTCGACCGGCCCCATCCGGGGCAGACCGCCTATGCCTCGCTTTCGGCCGAGTCGGGCGGGTTCCCGATCTCCACCGCCAACCTCCTGATTGCGGGGCGGCCCCTGGTGGATGCGATCGTCGGTAACTGGCCCGCCTGGAGCGCGGGAGTCCCGGCGGACTGAGCGCAGGCCGTCACCACTTCATGCGCACACCGACCGATCCGTTGATCGAGCTCTTCACCCTGGCGTTGCCGCCGCTCGCCCAGAGCTTGCCGACTTCGCCGTAGAGGCTGGTCGACTGGCCCAGCGCGAGCGTGAAGCCGCCCGCGAGCTCGGTGCTCGTGCCGCCGGTCGGCGCGGAGATGTCGGTGGTGGTCGCACCGTTCACGAAGCGCGCAATGTCCGCGCCGCTGGACGTCCTGTAGACGTTGAAGCGGCCGTACGGCTGCAGCGTGCCGACGCCCGTGGCGATCTCGCCCTTGACCCGCACGCCCGCACGGGCGATCCAGCCGCTGTCGGCCTGCGGCTGGACGACGGCGCCGACGATGGCGGAGTTGTTCAGGTCCATGTGCTGATGGATCAGCTGCAGCTGCGGCTCGATGCTCCAGCCGCTGCCGCCCAGCGCGAAGGACTGCCCCACTTCGATGGAGCCCAGCAGGCTGTTGCCCTTGCCGCTCGTGCCCGGGCTCGCCAGGGGCTCGACCGTGTAGCGATGGCGGCCCGACTGCACCACAGCGTCGGCGTAGAAGCCACTGTCGCTGGTGTAGGTGCCGTACACGCCCAGGTACTGGCTGCGCAGGTCGTTGCGGCCGACGCCCAGGTTCTGGATGCCGCTGGCAAAGCCCCGCACGCTGGCATCGCCATCGAGCTGGCCGACGTAGACGCCCGCGCGCCAGTTCGGCACAGCCAGCAGGTCGGTGCCGGCCTGGAAGCCGGTGAGGCGGCCCTTGCTCGACGGCGATACCGCGCCGCCCTGCTGGATGTCGATGTCTGTGGAGAGCACGCGGGCCCAGGCGCGGCGATCGGAGCCGGCCGGGGTGGTCGCCGCGCCCTTCACGTCGTCGTCGCCCACACGCTTGCGCAGGTCACCCAGCATCGCGAGGTTGCCCTGGCGCAGTTGGCCGGGGAGCGCGGAATAGAGCGAGGCTTCGGCGCGGTAGGTGATCACGGGCGTGGAGGGCGTGGGAGCCGCGGGCGACACGGTGGTGCTCGAGCGCAGGTACCAGTTCTCGCCCGCACCGCTGGCATCGGCGGCGTACAGGCGGTACTCGTAGGCGCCGGCATCCACGTGGCCGTTGGCCAGGCTGAACGCGTCCTTGGTGGTCTGGGCCGTCGTGGTGGCGCCGTTCTTCGCGGTGACCACCTCGATGCCGTTGCCGCTGGTGAGCGCGCCCAGGCCGCCGAGGTTGGTGATCTGCACCGTGGTCCTGCCGCTGGCGGAGGCGGTGGCGCCGTCGAGCACCAGGCGGTCCGACGGGCCAGTGCCGTTGAGCACGGCGCCTAGCCTGAGCACGCCGTTGTTGCCGACGTAGGCGCCCGTCACCGTGAGCGTGGTGCCGGCGCTCGCGCCCACGAGCGAGACGGTGCCGCTGTTGGCCAGCGAGGCCACCGTCTGGCTGAACCCCGCGAGGTCCAGCGTGGCGCCCGAGGCCACGCTGTGTGCGGAAGCCGCGCTGAAGGTGTTGGCGGCGCCCGCCTTGAGTGTGCCCTGCGCGACGTTGGTGGCGCCGGTGTAGTCGTTTGCGCCGGACAGCGTCAGCGTGCCCGTGCCTTCCTTCGTGATGAAGCCGCCACCGCTGATGGCCCCGCTCAGGGTCGCGTTGAACGCGCCGGTGTCGATGACCGGATCGGTGCTGCCCGTGAGCCGGATCGCGTTGGCGATCGTCAGCCCGTCTGCGCTGAAGCCCAGGGTGGTGTCGTCGTCCATCGACAGCGTGCCGGTGCCCAGCGCCTGGCTGTTGCCGAGGTTCAGGCGCCCCTGGCGCAGCGCGGTGCCGCCGCTGTAGGTGCTGGCGCCCGAGAGCGTCAGCGTGCCGGTGCCTTGCTTGACCAGCGAGCCGCCGGTGCCGGTCAGGCTGCCGCCGAAGGTCTGCGACGTGTTGTCGGTCAGGGTGAGGGAGTTGGCGCCGAGCGCCACCACGCTGCCCGCCACGCCCGACAGATGCGCCACCGACTGGCTGATGCCGGTCGACAGATCGAACACCGCGCTGGCGCCTGTCAGCGAGACACCCGTCGCCCCGGCCAGCGTGCCTGCGCCGGCCAGCTGCAGCGTGCCGTTGCCGACGATGGTCTCGCCCGTGTAGGTGTTCGCGTTCGTCAGCGTCAGGGTGCCGGCACCGGCCTTCGTCAGGCCGCCCGTACCGCTGATGCCGCTCGCCAGCGTCACGTTGTTGCCGTTGGTGTCGAAGGTGCCGCCGTTTGCGCCCAGTGCGTTCAACCGGCCGGAGATGTCCGTGGTGTTCGCCGCGGCCCATTGCAGGCCACCGCCGTTAAGGGTGATGTTGCCGGTGCCGAGGTTGGCGCCGTTGCTGAAGTTGATCAGGCCGGCGTTGACGAGCGTGCCGCCCGAATAGGTGTTCGCGCCGGACAGGACGGTGATGCCGCTGCCGTTCTGCGCCACCGTGCCGGTGCCGGCGATGGCCGTGCCGAAGGTGTAGCTGGCGTCGGACTGGTTGAAGTTGATCCTGCCCGCGTTGTTGATGCTGCCGGCCAGCCCGGTGACGACGCCGGAGGTCGTGCCGTTGGCCGTCGCGTTGCCGATGCTGAGCGTGCCGCCTCCGTTGATGGTGAAGGCGGCGCCTGTCAGGTTCAGCGTGCTGCCGCCACCGAGATTGAGCACGCCCGCACCACCCGCGCCGCCATCGCCGGCGCAACCGCAATTGCCGCCCGTCCCGCCCAGACCGCCGATGTAGAGCTGCGTGCCGACCGTGATGGTCGCGCCACCGGTGACCGTGAGAGTTCCGCTGCCGCCTGTGCCGCCATTGCCGCCGCGCGTGAAGCCGGCGCCCCCGGACCCCCCGCCGCCGCCGGCGCCGCCGATCAGCAGCGTGTTGGTGACGTTCAGGGTCGCCGCGTTGAGATCGAGCACACCCGCGCCCCCGTCCCCTCCGCGGATACCGCCCAGGTTGGCCCCATCCCCGCCACCGGCACCTCCCCCGATACCGACGTACTCATAGGTTGGCAGGAGGCTGCTGCCACTGGCCGGGCTCGCGAGGGTCTGCGTCGGAGCTGGAACGAAGCCGGCGCCGCCATAGCCCCCCAGGTAGAAGTCCTGCCCGCCATTGCCGCCGCTGATGCTTCCGTTGCCGCCGTCACCGCCGCCCACACCGCCGGTACCGACGAGGAGCACGTCGGCCCCGTGCGCAAACGGCGCGGCCAAGCCCAACGACAGCGCCAGCACCGCACTCGCCGTAGCACGCCCCCCATCCACGGCCGCGCCCTTGACGGCGGACACCGCCAGTTCCGAGACAGCCTGCCAGACGCCCAGCCGCCGGTTCCACACGACCCTGAAAGTGCGATTCATCCTGTTGATCCCGTATTGTTTTGCTGCATTCGGCTGCATGGCCGCAGCCGCGTCTCGCGGAATACCGCTCGGTGGAGGTACTGCCCGCGATGGCAATACCTGCTTTCCGGAGACATGGAGGAGGCACTGTAAGATTTGAAACAGGACGATTCAATTACCCGAAAGAGTAGTCATGGACACCGACCCGCTCCTGCTGCAGGAGATCGTTCGCCTCTACGAGGCCGAGCCCGATCTGCTGACGCTGCCTCCCCTCCTGTTCGAAAGCGTGATCCGCCTGACGGACTCCAACGTGGTCGGCTGGACGGAGGTGCATCACCGCAGCGGCGAGCTGCGCGCGCTGCTGTCGGTGGAAGACGACCCGGCCCGCCGCGCGACGGCGTTCCAGGCCTATGCGCGCCACGCGGGCAGCCACCCTTTCTGGCAGAAGGACCCGGCCTTCTTCGGTGAGCGCGCGGTGCGCGAATCGGACGTCTTCACCGACGAGGAATTCATGGCGCTGCCCATGGCCCGCGAGGTGTTCCTGCCATCGAACGCCCATCGCATCATGGGCGTGCTGATGCTGCACGGCGAGTACTCGCTGGATCTGAGCGCTCACCGCGTCGTCGGGCGGCCGGCCTACAGCGACGTGCAGCGCGACCGGCTCCAGATCTACCGTGGGCACGTGTTGCGCGCATACCGCCAGGCCCAGCAGCGCACTGTCGACAAATTGCCTGCGGCCGACCGCCTGCGCTACGCCTTTCCTGAGCTGACGCAACGCCAGGTCGAGGTCGCCGTGTGGATCGCCGAGGGCAACTCGAACGAGGCCATCGCCGGCGCTATGAGCGTCAGCCTGGACACCGTCAAGGCGCACCTCAAGGCGATCTTCAGCAAGATCGGCACCGACAGCCGGCTCGCCCTGGCCAAGCTAGTCCACACCGTGCCGCCGTTCTCGCAGATGCCGCCGCTTTGGAAGCTGCCGCTGGAAACCTGGAAGACGCAGACCGTTGCCGGCACCGGCGAAGCGATGGCCGCCGCGCGATAAGCCAGAGGGCTCCCGTCGCCACCCGGCAATGAGGCCATCGCGCATCGCGATGGATAGGGCGCAAAAACAAGGGGAAAATAGCGATCTCATCGCAAAACGCGATGACTCCCCGCAGCCCCATGAGCACGTCAGAACGCAACTTCGCCCGCCGCATCGACCTCACGTCGCTGCAGTTGTTCGTGGCCGTCTGCGAACTGGGCAGCATCGGGCGCGCGGCGGAGCGCGAATTCATCGCGGCCTCGGCCATCAGCAAGCGGCTGTCGGACCTCGAGGCCACGCTCGGCACCACCCTGCTCTACCGCCACGCGCGCGGCGTCGACCTCACGCCCGCCGGCGAAAGCCTGCTGCACCATGCGCGCTCGGTGCTCTACAGCCTGGAGAAGATGCAGGGCGAGCTCAGCGAGTACGCCGACGGGGTGCGCGGCCACGTGCGGGTGCATGCCAACATCTCTGCGATCGTGCAGTTCCTGCCGGAAGACCTGGGCGTGTTCACGCGCGCCCACGAGGCCATCAAGATCGACCTTGAAGAACACCTGAGCAGCGAAGTGATCCGCGCGGTGCAGGAAGGCGCGGCCGACCTCGGCGTGTGCCATGTGGCCGGCGGCGCGGGCGAGCTGCAGAGCCTCTCGTACCGGCACGACCGGCTCGCGCTGATCGTGCCCACGGGGCACGCGCTGGCGTCGCAGGGCAGCATCGACTTCATCGATTCGCTCGACTTCGACCACGTCGGCCTGCACACCAACAGCTCGATCTACGTCGCGATGCACGAGGCCGCGCTCGACGCCGGCCGCAGCATCAAGCTGCGCATCCACGTGACGGGCCTGGACGCCATGTGCCGCATGATCGAGAACGGCCTGGGCATCGGCGTGATGCCGCAGCGCGCCTTCGAACTCATGCGCAACGGCATCGGACATGGCCTCGTGAGCGTGGCGCTCAACGACGCATGGGCCGCGCGAGAGATCCGGCTGGTGGCGCGCGACTTTTCCACCCTGCCCGTGGCGGCGCGCTCGCTGGTGAATCACCTGCACGCGGCCGCGGATGCCGGCAAGCAACTCGCGGCCTAGGCCGCAACGACAGACAATTCCATTTCCCCACGAAAGACAGAGACCGACATGGCACGCACGCTCTACGACAAGATCTGGGACGAACACGTCGTCCACACCGAGGAAGACGGCACCGCGATCCTCTACATCGACCGCCACCTGGTGCACGAAGTGACCAGCCCGCAAGCGTTCGAAGGCCTGCGCGAGGCCGGCCGCAAGCTGTGGCGCATCAGCTCGGTCGTGGCCACCGCCGACCACAACACGCCGACCACCGGCTGGGAGCGCGGCTACGAAGGCATCGCCGACCCGACCAGCAAGGAACAGGTCACCACGCTCGACCACAACATCGCCGAGTTCGGCGCGGCCGCGTTCTTCCCCTTCCTGAGCAAGCGCCAGGGCATCGTGCACGTGATCGGCCCCGAGTCGGGCGCGACGCTGCCGGGCATGACGGTGGTCTGCGGCGACTCGCACACCTCCACGCACGGCGCGTTCGGCGCGCTCGCGCACGGCATCGGCACCAGCGAGGTCGAGCACGTGATGGCCACGCAAACGCTGCTGGGCAAGAAGGCCAAGAACATGCTCGTGAAGGTCGAGGGCAAGCTGCCGCTGGGCTGCACGGCCAAGGACATCGTGCTGGCCATCATCGGCAAGATCGGCACGGCCGGCGGCACGGGCTACACCATCGAATTCGCGGGCTCGGCCATTCGCGACCTGAGCATGGAAGGCCGCATGACGGTCTGCAACATGGCCATCGAGGCCGGCGCGCGCGCCGGGCTGGTGGCTGTCGACGAGAAGACCATCAGCTACGTCAAGGGCCGCCCGCTCGCGCCCACCGGCGTGGAATGGGACCAGGCCGTGACGTACTGGCGCACGCTGCAGTCCGACCCGGGCGCGAAGTTCGATGCCGTGGTCGAGCTCGACGCGACGCAGATCCAGCCGCAGGTGACCTGGGGCACCTCGCCCGAGATGGTGGTAGAGATCAACGGCCGCGTGCCCGATCCCGACAAGGAAAAGGACGCCAACAAGCGCGGCGCCATCGAGCGCGCGCTGGTCTACATGGGCCTGGAGCCCAACAAGGCCATGAACGACATCTTCATCGACAAGGTGTTCATCGGTTCGTGCACCAACAGCCGCATCGAGGACATGCGCGAAGCAGCCGCCGTGGTGAAGAAGCTCGGGCAGAAGGTCGCGAAGAACGTGAAGCTCGCGATGGTGGTGCCCGGTTCGGGCGTGGTGAAGGAACAGGCCGAACGCGAAGGGCTCGACCAGATCTTCAAGGCCGCCGGCTTCGAATGGCGCGAGCCCGGCTGCTCGATGTGCCTGGCGATGAACGCCGACCGCCTGGAACCCGGCGAGCGCTGCGCATCCACCAGCAACCGCAACTTCGAAGGCCGCCAGGGCGCCGGTGGCCGCACCCACCTCGTGAGCCCGGCCATGGCCGCGGCCGCCGCGGTGCACGGCCATTTCGTCGACGTGCGCACCTTCGCCTGAACAGAAGAAAAGAGATTCCCATGAAGCAATTCACCGTGCACAAGGGCCTCGTGGCCCCGATGGACCGCGAGAACGTCGACACCGACGCGATCATCCCGAAGCAGTTCCTCAAGTCGATCAAGAAGACCGGCTTCGGCGTGAACCTGTTCGACGAGTGGCGCTACCTCGACCCGGGCCTGCCCGGCCAGGATCCGGCCAGCCGCAAGCCGAACCCCGACTTCGTGCTGAACCAGCCGCGCTACGCGGGCGCCTCGATCCTGCTGGCGCGCCAGAACTTCGGCTGCGGCTCGTCGCGCGAGCATGCGCCGTGGGCGCTCGACCAGTACGGCTTCCGCGCGATCATCGCGCCGAGCTACGCCGACATCTTCTTCAACAACAGCTTCAAGAACGGCCTGCTGCCGATCGTGCTGCCCGCGGCGCAGGTGGCCCAGCTGTTCGACGAGACCTTCGCCTTCCCGGGCTACACGCTGACCATCGACCTGGAGCGCCAGGTGGTCGTGAAGCCCGACGGCCAGGAATTCGCGTTCGACGTGCAGGCCTTCCGCAAGTACTGCCTGCTCAACGGCCTGGACGACATCGGCCTCACGCTGCGCCACAAGGACAAGATCAAGGCCTTCGAGGCCGAGCGCCTGGCTCAGAAGCCGTGGCTCGCGCATACGATGATCTCCTGATCGATCGCGCGCATATCGTTTTCAAGAAACCTCAGACCAACTTATGAAAATCGCAGTTCTCCCGGGTGACGGCATCGGCACCGAAATCGTGGCGGAAGCCGTCAAGGTGCTCGACGTGCTCGACCTGAAGTTCGAGACGGAATCGGCGCTGGTCGGCGGCGCGGCCTACGAGGCGCACGGCCATCCGCTGCCGGAATCGACGCTCAAGCTCGCCAAGGAAGCCGACGCGGTGCTCTTCGGCGCCGTCGGCGACTGGAAGTACGACAAGCTCGACCGGCCGCTGCGCCCCGAGCAAGCCATCCTGGGGCTGCGCAAGAACCTGGGCCTGTTCGCCAACTTCCGCCCCGCCATCTGCTACGAGGAACTGGTGGGTGCCTCGAGCCTCAAGCCCGAGCTGATCGCGGGCCTGGACATCCTCATCATCCGCGAGCTGACCGGCGACATCTATTTCGGCCAGCCGCGCGGCCGCCGCACCGCGGTCGACGGCCACTTCCCGGGCGCCGAGGAAGCGTTCGACACGATGCGCTACTCGCGCCCCGAGATCGAGCGCATCGCGCGCGTCGCCTTCGAGGCCGCCCGCAAGCGCAGCAAGCGCGTGACCAGCGTGGACAAGAACAACGTGCTGGAAACCTCGCAGCTGTGGAAAGACGTGATGCTCGACATCGCGAGGGAATATCCGGACGTCGAACTCGACCACATGCTGGTCGACAACGCGGCCATGCAGCTCGTGAAGGCGCCCAAGAAATTCGACGTGGTGGTCACCGGCAACATGTTCGGCGACATCCTCTCGGACGAGGCCGCGATGCTCACCGGCTCCATCGGCATGCTGCCCTCGGCGTCGCTCAATTCGAGCAACCAGGGCCTGTACGAGCCCAGCCACGGCAGCGCACCCGACATTGCTGGCAAAGGGGTTGCCAATCCTTTGGCTACAATCCTGTCCGCTGCCATGATGCTCCGTTTCTCCCTCAACCAGCCCGAAGCTGCCGACCGTATCGAGTCGGCGGTCAAGAACGTGCTCGCCTCCGGGCTGCGCACGGGCGACATCTGGTCTGAAGGCACCAAGCGCGTCGGCACCCGCGAGATGGGCGACGCGGTCGTTGCAGCAATCACCAAAAAGACGATTACCGGCTAACCGCAGCCCGCTTCGTCACGCCCCTCCCCGGCTCGACGAGTCGGGCGCAAAAAAGACAATTTTTCTTTTTTTCATAAGGGCAAACTGAAATGGCGAACGCATCTCAACCTCTGGTCGGCCTCGTGGGCTGGCGCGGCATGGTCGGCTCGGTCCTGATGGACCGCATGCAGGCCGAAGGCGACTTCGGTCTCATCGAGCCGGTCTTCTTCTCGACCTCCAACGCCGGCGGCAAGGCCCCGGCCATGGCCAAGAACGAAACCGCGCTGAAGGATGCGAACGACATCGAGGCACTGAAGAAGTGCGACATCGTCATCACCTGCCAGGGCGGCGACTACACCAGCGAGGTGTTCCCCAAGCTGCGTGCCGCTGGCTGGAACGGCCACTGGATCGACGCCGCCTCCACCCTGCGCATGAAGGACGACGCGATCATCGTGCTCGACCCCGTCAACCTGCCGGTAATCGAGAACGCGCTCGCCAAGGGCGGCAAGAACTGGATCGGCGGCAACTGCACCGTGAGCTGCATGCTCATGGGCGTGGGCGCCCTGTACAAGGCGGGCCTGGTCGAGTGGATGACCAGCATGACCTACCAGGCAGCCTCGGGCGGCGGCGCGCAGCACATGCGCGAGCTGCTGACCCAGTTCGGCACCCTCAACGCCGAAGTGCGCGCCCTGCTGGACGACCCGAAGTCGGCCATCCTCGAGATCGACCGCAAGGTGCTGCACAAGCAGCAGACCCTCAGCGCCGCCGAGACGGCCAATTTCGGCGCACCGCTGGGCGGCTCGCTGATCCCCTGGATCGACAAGGACCTGGGCATCGGCAAGAACTCGGACGATGCCGAGTGGGGCATGTCCAAGGAAGAGTGGAAGGGCGGCGCCGAGACCAACAAGATCCTCGGCCAGGGCGCGGGCTTCGGCACTGCCGCCACGCCGGTCGACGGCTTCTGCGTGCGCATCGGCGCGATGCGCTGCCACAGCCAGGCCCTGACCTTCAAGCTCAAGAAGGACGTGCCGGTCGCCGACATCGAGGCAATGATCGCCGCCGACAACCCCTGGGCGAAGGTCGTGCCGAACACGCGCGAAGCCACGGTGAAGGACCTGACCCCGGTGGCCGTGACGGGCACCATGGACATCCCGGTCGGCCGCATCCGCAAGCTGGCGATGGGACCGGAGTACGTCGGCGCCTTCACCATCGGCGACCAGCTGCTGTGGGGTGCCGCGGAACCGCTGCGCCGCATGCTGCGCATCCTGCTCGAAGCCTGATGCGGGGTGCTCAGGCCCTTTTGAAACACGAATTGTTGCCATCCGGCAACAGAAGATGTGTGCGTAAGTATGCGCGCACTGGGTAGAACAAGCGCATTGCCTTGTCAGTGCCCAGTGATGATGCTAACGTCCTCTTACAAATTCCGGGCCTGAGCCGCCCCCTATCAGCATGACAAGACATCTGTTGCCTGCGGCCAGCCCATCGGCCGCTCGCCCGCCTCTGCCGTCGAACGGTTGGCGCCTTTCCATTCTTGGCGCGGCGGCAGCCGTGGCCCTGGGCATCTCCAGCGTCGACGCCAGCGCGTTCACGCTGGGTCAGCTGAAGGTGCAGTCGGCGCTCGGCGAGCCCTTGCGTGCCGAGATCGACGTCACCGAAATCGCGGCCAACGAGGCGGACGGCCTGAAGATCAACATCGCCACCGCCGAGGCATTCAAGAACGCCGGCGTGCCGTACAACTCGGCGCTCAGCGACGTCAAGGCGACGCTGCAGCGCCGCGCCGGCGGCCAGTATGTGGTGCGCCTGAGCGGCAACCGCCCGCTGAACGACCCGTTCATCGACCTGCTGCTCGAGGCCAACGGCGCATCCGGCCGTATCGTGCGCGACTACACCGTGCTGCTCGATCCGCCGGCCACGCGACAGGCCGCTGCCAGCACGCAGGCCACGCCCATTTCCCCCCAGATCAGCGCTCCCGCCGAGCGCGCAGCCCCTTCGGCTCGCGCGCGCCGCGAGCGTCCGCCCGTGGTGGCTGCTGCACCCTCCGCCGCTCCCGCGCCTGCAGCGGCAGCGCCCGTCGCGCCAGCACCCGCGCCTGCCGCCGCAGCCGCGCCGGCCCGTAGCGGCAGCGGTGGCGGCGAACAGGTCACGGTGCAGCGCGGCGACACCGCCGGCAAGATCGCCGCAACCTACAAACCTGCCGACGTCTCGCTCGACCAGATGCTGGTCGCGCTGCTGATGGCCAACCCCGATGCCTTCGTCGGCGGCAATGTCAACCGCATGCGCGCAGGCGCGGTGCTCGATCTGCCGAGCTCCGCCGAGGCATCCGCCGTTCCGCCGGCCGAAGCCCGCCGCACGGTCACGGCACAGAGCCGCGACTTCGGCGCCTACCGCCAACGTCTGGCCGACAACGCGCCGACCACCAACGTGGCCGCCGCGAGCCGCAAGGCCGCAGGCAAGGTGCAGGCCAATGTCGAGGACCGCAATGCAGCGGCCAGTTCACCCGACAAGCTCACCATCTCGCAAGGCAACGCCACCAGCCGCGCCGCCGACGAGAAGGTCGCGCAGAACCGCCAGGCGCAGGACAGCAGCAACCGCGTCGCGGAACTGTCGAAGAACATCAACGAGCTGAACAAGCTGAAGGCAGCGACGGGCACCGGTTCGTCCGCGGCGGCACCCGCCGCTGCACCGGCAACGCCGGGCATTCCGGTTCCGGCACCCAACACCAGCGCCACGGTCGCGCCGCCGGTCGCAAGCCCGGCGCCTGCTCCGGCTGCCGCGCCGGTCGCACCTCCGGCAGCCGCACCCGTTGCCGCTGCTGCTCCTGCCGCCGCTCCGGCAGCAGCAGCCCCGAGCCCCGCACCCACGCCGGAGGCGACGGCGCAAGCAGCTCCCGCTGCTCCGGCCGCCGCTTCGACCGAAGCCCCCGCCGCGGGCGCACCGGCCGCAACGCCTCCAGTGGCCGCCGACGCTACCGCCGCCCCCGCAGCGGCAGCCGCGAGCGCCCCTGTGGCCGCCGCAGCACCGAAGCCTGCCGTGAAGAAGCCGGCTCCGCCACCCCCGCCGCCGGAACCCACCTTCCTCGAAGAGCTGATGGACAACCCGCTGATGCTGGCGGGCGCCGCGCTGATCGCGCTGCTGGTCGGCTTCCTTCTGTACCGCGTGCTGGGCCGTCGCCGCGAGGAAATGAGCGAAAGCGTGTTCCTCGAAAGCCGCATTCCGAAGGATTCGTTCTTCGGCGCCAGCGGTGGCGAATCGGTGGACACCAAGCACCGCGGCGACTCCACCGTCTCGTCGCTGTCGTACTCGCCGAGCCAGCTCGACGCGGGCGACGTCGACCCGGTTGCCGAAGCCGACGTGTACCTGGCCTACGGCCGCGACCTGCAGGCCGAGGAAATTCTGCGCGAGGCTCTGCGCCTGAATCCGGACCGCACCGCCATCCATCTCAAGCTGCTCGAGATCCACGCCAAGCGCCGCGACGTGCGCGCCTACGAAAGCCTCGCCACCGAAGTGCACAAGCTGACGGGCGGCCTGGGTTCCGACTGGAACCGCGTGGTCGACATGGGCAAGGACCTCGATCCGGGCAACCCGCTGTACGACTCGGGTGCCCCGCGCACCGGTGGCAGTGGTGGCGCCAGCGCCGCCGAAACGGCAGCTTTCGCGGGCGCCCTGGCAGCCGCGGCCAAGCCGGCAGCGCCGGCACCGGTGGTGTCGCCCCCGGTGGCAGTCGCGCCGCCGGCCTTCGTGCCTTCGGTCGCTCCGCTGGATTTCGACCTCGACCTGACCACCCCGCCAGCGCCCGCCCCTGCACCGGCACCGGCTGCCCAACAACACGCTCCGGTCGGTGCGAGCCTGCCGAAGTCGGCCTATGCGCCCGCTCCGACGACTGCACGCCCCGCGGCACCGCTGTCGAACGGCCACGCGCCGACGACGCCGGTCGACCTCGAGAACGACTTCGACACCGCCCCCGGCGCGCTGTCGGCCGACACGCTCCCCGGTTCGCTGAACCTGAGCGACGCCGACAACACCCGCCCCGCCATGCTGCGCAATGCGCTGCCGGCCGACTCGGGCTTCATCGAGTTCGACATGAGCGCGCTGGCCGGCCTGCCGGCTTCCCGCCCGGTCGAGACCGCCAAGCCCGCGGCTGCTCCTGCTGCTGCGCACAACGACGAAGGCGACGACAGCCCGCACGCCGTCAAGCTGTCGCTGGCCCGTGAGCTGCAAGCCATCGGCGACGTCGAAGGCGCGCGTTCGCTGGTCGAGGAAGTCGAAGCCGAAAGCGCCGGCGACCTCAAGTCGCAAGCCCGTCAACTGCTCGCGGAACTGCGCTGAACGAGCTTCGCCGCTCGCTCTTCCTCGGTCCCCTGAATTCGTGAGGCTGGCGCTCGGCATCCGGTACAACGGCCAAGCGTACGACGGCTGGCAGAGCCAGCCCTCGGGCCGCACGGTGCAGGACAAGCTCGAAGCCGCCCTCACGAAGTTCACCGCACAGCCCGTCAGGACGCTGTGCGCCGGGCGCACCGACGCGGGCGTCCACGCCCTGATGCAGGTGGTGCACTTCGACACCACCGTGCATCGCGAACCCTTCTCCTGGATGCGCGGCACCAACCGCTTCCTGCCCGACGACATCGCGGTGCAGTGGGCGCATCCTGTGCCCGACGAGTTCCACTGCCGCGCCAGCGCCCTTGCGCGCCGGTATGTCTACGTGCTCTCGCAGTCCCCCGTGCGGCCCAGCCTCGATTCGGGCCGGGTCGGCTGGTCGATGCATCCGCTCGATGGCGACGCCATGCGCGCCGCCGCGGCGCTGCTGATCGGCCAGCACGACTTCAGCTCGTTCCGCGCCTCGGCCTGCCAGGCGCGTTCGCCGATCAAGGATCTGCGGCGCATCGAGATCACGCGCGTCGGCAGCGGCGAGCGCTGCCGCTGGCATTTCGAGTTCGAGGCCGACGCCTTCCTGCACCACATGATCCGCAACCTGATGGGTAGCCTCCTTCGCGTCGGCCGCGGCGACGAGCGGCCGGAGTGGATCTCGCAGGTGCTCGAGGCACGCAGCCGCGATGCGGCGGCGCCCACCTTCTCCGCGGACGGTCTCTATTTCATGGGCCCGTTGTACGACGCCAAGTGGGGTCTGCCGGACGAAGCCACGCTGCAGGCCGGCGGGGCTCCGTATGATGGCCCGCCATGAGCGCGCCTCTCCTGCCCCGCACCCGCATCAAGATCTGCGGCCTGACCCGTGAAGCCGATGTCGACGCGGCGGTCGAAGCCGGCGCCGACGCCATCGGCTTCGTCCTTTATCCGAAGAGCCCTCGCGCGGTGACGGTCGACCGGGCTGCCGCACTGGCCTCGCGCCTGCCGCCCTTCATCACGCCAGTCTTGCTGTTCGTGAACGAGGATGCTCCCAAAGTCATAGCATCCCTGGCCCGGGTGGAGGGCTCCATCGCGCAGTTCCACGGCGAAGAGACGCCGCAGCAGTGCGAGGAAGCCACCGGCCCGGGCCGATTCCGCTACATGCGCGCGGCCCGCATTCCGCTGGGAGATGCCGGAGCCGGCTTCGACCTCGTAAAATACGCTTCCGATTACTCCCACGCCCAGGCCATCCTGCTCGACGCCCATGTCGAAGGTTATGGCGGTGGCGGCAAGGCATTCGATTGGTCACTTCTTCCACCCGCCGTCGACGCTCACCTCGTCTTGAGTGGTGGGCTCACACCTGCAAACGTGAGCGATGGCATTCGCATCCTGCGGACGCGCTGCAAGTCGCTGTCCGTTGATGTGAGCTCGGGCGTCGAAATCGACGGTCCCGGGAACAAGGGCCTCAAGGACGCCGGAAAGATCCGGCAATTCGTCGCAGCCGTCAGGGCAGCCGACGCGTCCTTCTCCAGTTAGCCGCCGCAGCCGATCGTTCGTCGGGCTGCGGCCCACCGATCGAGAACCATGCAAAGCCAATTCCAGGACTACCAGCAACCCGATGCCACCGGCCACTTCGGCAACTACGGCGGCACCTTCGCGAGCGAAACGCTCACCCACGCCATCAACGAACTGCGCGATGCGTACGCGAAGTTCAAGAACGATCCGGCATTCCTCGCTGAATTCCACTACGAGCTCAAGCACTTCGTCGGCCGTCCCTCGCCGATCTACCACGCAGCACGCACCAGCCGCGAAATGGGCGGCGCGCAGATCTACCTGAAGCGCGAAGACCTGAACCACACCGGCGCGCACAAGATCAACAATGTGATCGGCCAGGCGATGCTCGCGCGGCGCATGGGCAAGCCCCGCGTCATCGCCGAGACCGGCGCCGGCCAGCACGGCGTGGCCACCGCCACGATCTGTGCGCGCTACGGCCTCGAATGCGTGGTCTACATGGGCAGCCAGGACGTGAAGCGCCAGAGCCCGAATGTCTACCGCATGAACCTGCTCGGCGCCACCGTGGTGCCGGTCGAGTCGGGCAGCAAGACGCTGAAGGACGCGCTCAACGAGGCGATGCGCGACTGGGTCACGAACGTGGAGAACACGTTCTACATCATCGGCACCGTCGCCGGCCCGCACCCCTACCCGACCATGGTGCGCGACTTCCAGAGCGTGATCGGCACCGAGTGCATCGAGCAGATGCCGGCCATGCTCGCGGCCGACGGCATCACCGGCGAAGCCGAAGGCAAGCAGCCCGACGTGGTGATCGCCTGCGTGGGCGGCGGCAGCAACGCCATCGGCATCTTCCATCCCTACATCCCGTTCGCCGGCACGCGGCTGATCGGCGTGGAGGCTGCGGGCGAAGGCCTCGACAGCGGCAAGCACGCGGCGTCGATCCTGCGCGGCAGCCCCGGCGTGCTGCACGGCAACCGCACCTACCTGCTGCAGAACGAGGACGGCCAGATCACCGAGACCCACAGCATCAGCGCGGGCCTCGACTACCCCGGCGTGGGCCCCGAGCATGCCTACCTGGCCGACATCGGCCGTGCCGAATACGTCGGCATCACCGACAAGGAAGCGCTGGACGCCTTCCACTACCTGTGCCGTACCGAGGGCATCATTCCCGCGCTCGAATCCAGCCACGCCGTGGCCCACGCGCTGAAGCTCGCGAAGACCATGCGCCCCGACCAGTCGATCCTGGTGAACCTCTCGGGCCGCGGCGACAAGGACATCGGCACCGTCGCCGACCTGTCGGGCGTCGATTTCTACGACCGCCCCTCGATGCGCGGTCTGAGCGTGAAGGGAGGCAAGTGATGAGCCGCATTGCAAACACCTTCGCAGCGCTGCAAAAAGACGGCCGCCGCGCCCTCGTCCCGTACGTCACCGCGGGATTTCCCTTCGCCGACATCACGCCCGAGCTGATGCACGGCATGGTCGAGGCCGGGGCAGACGTGATCGAACTCGGCGTGCCTTTCTCCGACCCGATGGCCGATGGCCCCGTGATCCAGAAGGCCGGCGAGGCCGCGCTGGCCTTGGGCATCGGCATGAAGCAGGTGCTGGCCATCGTCGCCACCTTCCGCCAGAAGGACACGACGACGCCCGTGGTGCTGATGGGCTATGCCAATCCGGTCGAACGCTACGACCTCGTGCATGGCAAGAATGCCTTCATCCGCGATGCGGCCGCCGCCGGCGTCGACGGCCTGCTGGTCGTCGACTACCCGCCCGAGGAATGCGAAGCCTTCGCCGCCGACCTCAAGGCCGCCGGCATCGACCTGATCTTCCTGCTGGCCCCCACCAGCACCGACGAGCGCATGGCGCAGGTCGCGCGCATCGCCAGCGGCTACGTCTACTACGTGTCGCTCAAAGGCGTGACGGGCGCCGGCCATCTCGACGCCGAAGCGGTCGGCCAGATGATTCCGCGCATCCGCCAGCATGTGGGCATTCCGGTCGGCGTGGGTTTCGGCATCCGCGATGCACGCACCGCGCAGGCGGTCGGATCGGCTGCCGACGCGGTCATCATCGGCACCAAGATCATTCAACTCATCGAAGACCAACCGCGCGAGAAAGTCGTGCCGGCGGTGCGCGAATTCCTCGCGGGCATCCGCGAGGCGCTCGACGCCCTGCCCGCCGCCACGGCCAAGAACGCGGCTGGTCGATAATCACCGCCAACACAAGGAGCCCCCATGAGCTGGCTTGAAAAACTGCTACCCGCCAAGATCGCCCAAACCGACCCATCCGAGCGCCGCCAGGTGCCCGAGGGCCTGTGGATCAAGTGCCCCGCCTGCGAGACCGTTCTGTACAAGACCGACCTCGAGCACAACCAGAACGTCTGCCCCAGCTGCAGCCATCACCACCGCATCGGCGCCCGCGCGCGGCTCGATGCGTTCCTCGACGCCGAGGGCCGCTACGAAGTCGGCCAGGAAGTGCTGCCGGTCGACGCCCTGAAGTTCAAGGACAGCCGCAAGTACCCCGAGCGCCTGAAGGAAGCCCTGGAAAACACCGGCGAGACCGACGCGCTGGTCGTCATGGGCGGCTCGGTGCACAGCATCAGCGTGGTCGTGGCCTGCTTCGAGTTCGAGTTCATGGGCGGCTCGATGGGCAGCGTGGTCGGCGAGCGCTTCGTGCGCGGCGTCGAGACCGCCATCGAGCAGAAGGTGCCGTTCATCTGCTTCACCGCCACCGGCGGCGCGCGCATGCAGGAAGGCCTGCTCTCGCTGATGCAGATGGCCAAGACCAATGCCGCGCTCACGCGCCTGGCGAAGAAGGGCCTGCCCTACATCAGCGTGCTGACCGACCCGACCATGGGCGGCGTGTCCGCCGGCTTCGCCTTCGTGGGCGACGTGGTGATCGCCGAACCCAAGGCGCTGATCGGCTTCGCCGGCCCGCGCGTGATCGAATCGACCGTGCGCGTGACGCTGCCCGAAGGCTTCCAGCGCGCCGAGTTCCTGCAGACCAAGGGCGCCATCGACTTCATCAGCGACCGCCGCGAACTGCGCAAGACGATCGCGAACACGCTGGCGATGCTGCTGCGCCAGCCGGCCGATGCGGTGAGCTGAAGAACGAACTGCAATCAAAGCAAAAGGGCCCGGGTGCGATGCATCCGGGCCCTTTTTCTTGACTATTCAGCAGGAGCTCAGAACGTCAGCTGGTACGCGAACACCAGCAGGTTGCCCAGCACGATCGCAATCACCTGCAGCACGACGATGGCCGCCAGCGGCGAAAGATCGACCCCGCCGATCAGCGGAATGAACCGGCGAAATGGCCGCACCAGCGGTTCGGCCAAGCGGGAGATCAGGTCGAGCAGCATCGGCGACGCCCCCGGAATCCACGACAGCACCGCGTAGACCACCAGCAGCGCGGTCAGCCCCGAAATGGCCAGCTGCATCAGCCCCACCAGCGACACCAGCGGCAGGGTCGCGATGCGCCCCAGGTTGCCGACCAGCAGCCACAGCAGCAGGAACTTCAGCATCACCAGCAGCCAGGCCGCGATCAGGCTCGCCAGGTCCCAGCGCTTCACCGCGGGCACGATGCGCCGCAGCGGCAGCACGATCCAGTCGGTGATGGCGAACACGAATCGCCCGAGCGGGTTGCCGAAGGGCACGCGGTGGTACTGCATGTACAGGCGCAGCAGGCAGGCGCCGCCGAGCAGACCGACGATCACGTCGAGAAGGAACGAGGGAATCTGGTAGAGCATGAGGCGCGGCCGTGAGGGGAATGCGATGATAGCCACGCAAGGCTTTTCGATGACGACACAACCCCTTTTGCATTCACTGCCATTGTTTCCGCTCGGCACGGTCCTCTTTCCGGACGGCCTGCTGCCGCTGCGCATCTTCGAGGTCCGCTACCTCGACATGATCGCGAAGTGCCGCAAGGCCGGCGCGCCCTTCGGCGTGGTGAGCCTCACCAGCGGCAGCGAAGTGCGCAAGGCCGGTGCCGATGCCGAGAGCTTCGCCGCGATCGGCACGCTGGCCATGATCCGTGAGTTCGAGTCCCCGCAAAGCGGCCTGCTGCAGATCGAATGCATCGGCACGCAGCGCTTTCGCGTCCGCAGCAACGAACTGCAGAAGCACGGCCTCTGGGTCGCCGAGGTCGAGGCCGTGAACGACGATGTCGCGCTCGAGATTCCCGACGACCTGCGGCACACGTCCACCGCACTGCAACGCCTTGTCGGCACTCTCGAGGAGCGGCGCCGCGCACAGGGTGCGGCTGTGCGCCTTCCCATCGCCGAGCCTTATCGCTTCGACGATTGCGGCTGGGTGGCCAACCGCTGGTGCGAGCTGGTGCCGATGCAACTCGAGTTGCGGCAGCGGCTGATGGAGCTCGACAGCCCGCTGATGCGGCTGGAGTTGGTCAGCGATCTGCTCGCACGCACCGGCATCACTGAATAGCGCGCTCTTCTTTTCATAGCGCATGGCGCAGGATTGACGGGCGCTCTGGGCAGGTTTTATTCAAACCCGATGGGCTAAAATGCCGGGCCCGCGCACGCTCCCGGTTGCGCGCCATCCGTCTCCCATGTCCGATCAAAAGACCCCTTCGCCTCCTCCGCCCCCGACCGACGAAAACCAGCTCATCGCAGAACGCCGCGAAAAGCTCACGCAGCTGCGCTCGGCGCAGGCCGAGGGCAAGGGCGTTGCGTTCCCGAACGACTTCAAGCCTGGCCATCGCGCCGCGGCGCTCGTCGAGGCACATGCCGCCACCGAAGGCGAAGCCCTCGACGCGCAAGCTGTTTCCGTCAGCGTGGCCGGCCGGATGATGCTCAAGCGCGTGATGGGCAAGGCCAGCTTCGCCACGCTGCAGGACGCCACCGACCGCATCCAGCTCTACGTGACGCGCGACGCCGTCGGCGAAGACGTGTACGCGGACTTCAAGCGCTGGGACCTGGGCGACATCCTCGGCGCCGAAGGCACGCTGATGAAGACCAAGACGGGCGAGCTTTCGGTCAAGGTCACGAAGCTGCGCCTGCTCACCAAGAGCCTGCGTCCGCTGCCCGACAAGTTCCATGGCATGGCCGACCAGGAGCAGAAGTACCGCCAACGCTACGTCGACCTGATCACCGACGAATCCGCTCGCAAGCGCTTCACCGCGCGCAGCAAGGCCGTGAGCGCGCTGCGCGAATTCATGGTGGCCAACGACTTCCTCGAAGTCGAGACGCCCATGCTCCATCCGATTCCGGGCGGCGCCAACGCCAAGCCCTTCAAGACGCACCACAACGCGCTCGACCAGGAGATGTTCCTGCGCATCGCGCCCGAGCTGTATCTCAAGCGCCTGATCGTCGGCGGCTTCGAGCGCGTGTTCGAAATCAACCGGAGCTACCGCAACGAGGGCATCTCGGTGCGGCACAACCCCGAGTTCACGATGATGGAGTTCTACGCGGCCTACTGGAACTACCGCGACCTGATGGACTTCACCGAGACGCTGATCCGCACCATCGCCGACAAGGCCGTGGGCTCGCAGCAGCTCACCTACCAGGGCAAGCCGGTCGACCTGACCCAGCCCTTCGAGCGACTGACGATCCGCGAGGCGATCCTGAAGTACACCGAAGCCGACGGCGTGGCGCAAGGTGTCGACGACAGCGCATGGCTCATCGCCGCGCTGCGCAAGCTCGGCATGAACGAGGAAAAGGACAAGCTCTCGCAGCGCAGCCTCGCGAGCCTGCAGGTGCTGTACTTCGAAGAGACCGTCGAAGAGAAGCTCTGGCAGCCGACCTTCATCATGGAGCACCCGACCGAGATCTCGCCGCTGGCGCGCGCCAACGACGAGCGCCCCGAGGTCACCGAGCGCTTCGAGCTGTACATCACCGGCCGCGAGTTCGGCAACGGCTTCAGCGAGCTGAACGACGCCGAGGACCAGGCCGCGCGCTTCAACGCGCAGGTGGCCGCCAAGGACAGCGGCGACGACGAAGCCATGTACTACGACCACGACTTCGTGCGCGCACTCGAATACGGCATGCCGCCCACCGGCGGCTGCGGCATCGGCATCGACCGGCTGATGATGCTGCTGACCGACTCGCCGAGCATTCGCGACGTGATCCTGTTCCCGGCGCTGCGCAGGGAATCTTGATCGTGAAGGCACCGTCGTCGTTGCCGACGATCGGCATCGACTTCGGCACCTCCAACTCCGCCGTGGCCTGCCGGGTCGACGGCGAAGCCCGCCTGCTGCCCATCGAGGGCACGGCCACCACCCTGCCCACGGCGATCTTCTTCAACGCCGAAGACCGCACGACGCATTTCGGCCGCGACGCCATCGGCCAGTACCTGGCGGGCACCGAAGGCCGCCTGATGCGCTCGCTCAAGAGCCTGCTCGGCAGCGCGCTGATGCAGGAGAAAACGGCCATCCACGACGGCCTCGTGAGTTTCGAGGACATCATCGCGCGCTTCCTGCGCGAGCTGGCGGCGCGCGCAGGAAGCGAGCTCGGCCAGATGCCCGAACGCGTGGTGATCGGACGCCCGGTGCATTTCGTCGATGACGATCCGAAGCGCGACGAGCGAGCGGAAGAAAGCCTGCGCCTCGCGGCCCGCGCGGCGGGCTTCAAGGAAATCGCGTTCCAGCTCGAACCCATCGCGGCAGCCTTCGACTACGAGCAGCGGATCAGCAAGGAGTCGATCGTGCTCATCGTCGACATCGGTGGCGGCACCTCCGACTTCACCGTCGTGCGCGTCGGCCCCGAGCGCGCGGCGCGCGATGACCGCAGCGACGACGTGCTGGCCACCAGCGGCGTGCACATCGGCGGTACCGATTTCGACCAGCGCCTGAACCTGGAGCGCGTGATGCCGCAGTTCGGCTTCCGTCACCACGGCCCGCAGGGACGCGAGGTGCCGAGCAAGGTGTTCTTCGAGCTGTCGTCCTGGCACCTGATCAACTGGCTCTACGCCGCCAAGGCGCTGCGACAGGCAAAGGAGCTGCGCACCAGTTACGGCGATACGCGCCTGCACGACCGGCTGATGACCGTGCTCGAAGAGCGGCATGGCCACCGCATCGCGAGCGCGGTGGAAGCGGCCAAGATCAACGTCTCGCTGACAGATGCCTCCACCGCCATCGACCTGGATTGCGCCGAGCGCGGCCTGGCGGCCTCGCTCACGCCGGACGACATGGCGCAGCAGCTGGCCACGCCGCTGAAAAGCGTGATCGCCTGTGCGCACGCCTGCGTCAAGCGCGCGGGCCTGCGCAGCAATGACCTCGACGCGATCTACCTCACCGGCGGCTCTTCCGCGCTGCGCCCGTTCCAGCATGCCCTGCGCAGGAGCTTCGCGGGCGTGAACCTGGTCGAGGGCGACCTCTTCGGCGGCGTCGCCACGGGGCTGGCCTGCGCGGCCAGCGCGCAACTCGGGGCCAGACGATGAAATACCTGGCGGGCTATCCGGCGCCCCTGCTGGAGCAGGTCCGCCAGCTGATCGCCGAGGACAGGCTCGGCGCCCTCCTCGGCCAGCGCTATCCGGACGGCGTGCACGACATCCAGAACGACCGGGCGCTTTACGGGTACGTGAACGAACTCAAGAGCGAGTTCATGCGCAAGGCCGAGCCGCTGTCGAAAGTGATGTTCGACAACAAGCTGCACGTGATCCGCAACGCGCTGGGCACGCATACCACCGTGTCGCGCGTGCAGGGCGGCAAGCTCAAGGCCAAGCGGGAAATCCGGGTGGCGAGCCTGTTCAAGGAAGTGCCGCTGGCGTGGCTGCGGATGATTGTTGTGCACGAGTTGGCACATATGAAGGAACGTGAGCACGACAAGGCGTTTTATGCACTGTGCATGCATATGGAGCCGGACTATCATCGCCTCGAGTTTGATTTGCGACTCTATCTGGAGCACCTGGGCACGGGCGGAAAGCGCCTGTGGGCGAATGCAGCAACTGCCTCCGCGCCCGGCGGGGAGTGACTTTGCGCAGCGGGTGCCCCGGCATGCTCCCTTTGTTTCAGCCTCAACGCCAACCCAACGCAGCCACGTTTCATGTCACACCCCCAACAACGATTCTTCGTCGCCGGCGTGAAGCAGTTCCTGCCGTCCTACTTCAGCGGACGGTCGGTAATCGAGATCGGCAGCCTCAATCTCAACGGCTCGGTCCGTGAGTTCTTCCAGGATTGCAACTACCTGGGCCTCGATGTCGGGGAAGGCCCCGACGTCGACCTCGTCTGCCACGGCGAAAACTATGGCGGTGCCGCGAACAGCACCGACGTCGTCATTTCGTGCGAAGCCATGGAGCACAACCCGCAGTGGAAGAAGACCTGGCTCAACACACTGCGGCTGGTGAAGGAAGACGGCCTCGTCGTCATGACCTGCGCGACCCCGGGCCGGCGCCAGCACGGCACCGTGGAGTTCAACCCCTCCGATTCACCGTTGACCATCGGCAAGAGCCAGAACTACTACCGGAATCTCGCAGCCTGCGATTTCACGGATCTGCTCCAGCACGATGCATGGTTCTCGGTATGGGGATTCTTCGAGGACCGCAGCAGCCACGACCTGTACTTCTTCGGCGTGGGCAAGGAGGCCAGTGAAGAAGCCCGCACGCAGGCACTGCAATTGCACGCCGCGTTGAAGGACCACTACCACAAGGTCAACGTACTGGGCCACTACTGAACGGGCATCGCCCGTACATCGCCCCATGACGACACTGCCCAGGCTCAACTTCACGTCGCTGTCCTCGCACGAGACCTGCGGCGACATCGTCGAGGCCTTCAGGCTGGCGGCTGAGCGCCTCGGCTATCCCACCCGCTTCACCCACTGCTACATCGAGCCGGGGGAGATCAACATCCTGTTCTTCTTCTGGGATGTGCCGTGGGAACATATCGAGCAGCACCACCCTGATTGCATCATCGTCAACTTCGAGCCGATGGTGCACGGCACCCATGCGTGGAACGACCGTTATCTCGAAGTTCTCAAGCGCTGCTATCTCTGGGAGTACAGCAAGACGAATTTCCAGCGGCACCGCCAACTCGGATACTGCAACGCGGACTATGTTGCGCTCGGCTGGGAAGCTGGCGCCGCGGACATACTGCCGCTGGCTGACATCCTCCCGGACGCGCAGCAGGACATCGACGTCGTCTTCTTCGGCTCGCTGACGCGCCGGCGCATCGACATTCTCGAAGGCCTGATGGCGCGCGGCCTGCGGGTCGAAGTCAACCGGGGACGAGCCTGGACGCTGGAGGAACGCAACGGCTTCATGCGCCGCGCGAAAATCGTGCTCAATCTCCACAACTGGGAAGAGTCGCGCATCGTCGAGGTGCCGCGACTGTCGATCCTGCTGAGGCACCGCAAGGCGGTGGTCTGCGAGCTCTACCCCGACAGCGAGATCGAGGCCTCGATCCGCAAGGCAGTGGTTGGCGCGCCCTACGAAAAGCTCATCGAGACGATCGAGCAGTTGCTTGCCGATGCGCCCCGGCGCGCGAGGCTCGAGCGCGAAGGCCTGGATATCTTCACCAGCGCATTCGCGGCCCCTCTGGTGGGGCCGGCGATCGAGCGCTTCCTGAGTTGGCGCGCCCAGCAAGCCGACCGCTTCATCGCACCACCAACGCTGCCGCGCGTCACCCTCTGCCTGACCGCCGGGGCTTCGCTCGATCGTCTGGAGCAGAGTCTTCAGGCTTGGGCAGCCCAGAGTGCGGTGGAACTTCACCTGGTACTGGTTGCCCAGGCAGGCACCGCCGGTCTCGAGGCCATGCTCGCGGGAGCAGGCATCGCGAGTTCGCAACTGGTTTCTCTGCCTTTCGCATTCGACCGCGCCACCGCTCGCAACCTTGCATTCGCGCACGCGCAGGGCGACTACATCGTCTTCGCCGATGACGGCGACGTTCCGGCGCCTGAGCGCCTGCAACGCCAGGCTGCCCTGCTCCAGGCTTGCGCCGATGTCGACATCGTCGGCTGCTGGTGCGAGACGCACGAAGGCCCGTTCGAGTTCTCCGAGCGGCACCAGGACATCCTCGTCGAGTTCTTCGGCCCGCGCCCGCTGCTGCTGTCGGCCTGCATGGTCCGCCGCAGCTTCATGGAGCGCAGCGGCGTGCGCCACGACCCCGAATTCACGGTGCACGACGATTTCCACATGCTGTGCAAAAGCGCAGCTGCGGGTGCGCGCTTTGCCGTGATCCCCGAGCTTCTTCACAAGCCGGCCACGCCGACCACCTCCGTCGACGCGGCCCGCGCAGCAACGCTGGCATCGCGGGCACGCGCACTGGTACTGGCCTACCTGCTGCCCAAATCGAGCGGCGAACATGTGCACGAGATTGCCAAGCTGTATGACCTGCATTGGCCACCCGTGCTCGACTTCGCGGAAAAGCTGCTGCTGATCCTCGCGCGTGCGAGCTTCAAGCCAGCCGCTGTACCGGAGCTTCAACTGGTCGAGCATGAAACGCTGACACGCGCACTCCGGCACGAGGCCTTGCGGCTGCTTCAGATCTTTTTCAATGCGGGCCTGGCGGACAAGGAATGGCTGGAGCACCAGTTCGCGGTGCCCGAGATCGCCCAGTTCCTCGCCCCTGCGTCCAGCCAGTTGCCGGTGCGGGTTTTCAGGCTGGAGCCGGCGCCGGCGACCTCGGAGCAGCAGGCTGCGGGCAACGGTTAACCGCCTCGGCAGCAGCTAGCGCAAGCGCTGCGAGCGCGCATCCATCGAGGCCATGTAGGCCGAGCGGTACGGCTCGTCCAGATTGATGAAGTGCACCAGCAGGGTCTCGTCGCAGGCCAGGTGCGGCGGCGTATTGATGCTCAGGTTGTCGACGATGGTGCGTTCGTCCACCAGTCCTGCTCCGGACAGCACTTCGTTCGTGTAGTACTGATCGCCCTGGCTGCTGTACACCGCCGACTTGTCGTCGACCTCGCCGATTCGCTGCCAGATGCGAGCCAGCAGTTCGGCGTTGCCCTCGGTGTTCAGGAAACCCATCACGCCTGAATTGAAGGCCCAGCCACCCACATCCTTCGCAAGCAGCAGTTCGCGCCCCTCGAGCAAGGCATCGATCCGTCGGCTCTGGTTGAGAAAGAGCACATCGGCATCGATCCAGATCACCCACTTGTGATGCGCGATGTGTTGCTGCAGCAGCCAGCTGCGCACCCATGAACCGCCCATGCCGGTGTCGATGGCTTCAGGGATCGCACGGTACACGTGATACGCGTAGCCATGCCTGTCGCAATAGCGCTTCACGTTGTGCTCGGACACCCGCGCATAGCTGCCGACGTGATGCGTGTAGAGCGTGACGAAGGCGATGTCGGCACCGGCGTTGTAGCTCGACACCGGCCCTTCCGACAGCGCCGGATAGGCTGCCGGTTGCAGTACGGGCTGGCCATGGATCAGCGCGTTGTTGACCTGTGCCACGAGCAGATCCTGCAGGTTCTGGTCATGAAGCAGCGCCTCGCGCCATCCGTCCTCGGGCGCCACGATGGGCTGCGGCCCGAGGTTGACGACGAAGATGCGCGCCAGGAACCACTGGGGAATGCGCCACGAGACATTGACATAGATGTCGCCGACCATCGCGTTGCACCCGAGCAGACCGGCCGGACGCAACCGCTGCGCTTCGTCGACGGCGCGCTTCACCAGCGCGATGACGTTGCCTGCATCGTCCATCAGACCGAGCAGCATGGCGCGGTTGGCGGGCGTATTGCGCAGCACCATCATGTTGGTCATTGCGGGCCCGGGCCGGTCGCCGCTGGGAGGCCCTTCGACGACCAGCAAGTCGCGGCCCTGCATCAGTGCTTCGACGGCAACCGGGTGGAACACCACCGCGTCTCCATCGAGGAACAAAAGCCAGTCGTTCTCGGGCAGCGCACGCAGGTGACGCAGGATCTGTCCGTATCTCGCGCTGTCGCGCAATGCCGGATGGCGAATGCGATCGGCCTCGATCCACTGGTGCGCATAGCCGAACAGGCGGCAATAGTGCGCGTGGTTGCGCAACACGGCCTCGTCCTTTCGCGGGAAGAAACTGAGGCACAGCGGCATGCGCTTCTTTCTACGCGGTCAGGCCATCGCGCGACAGGGTGCGCCTTGCGCTGCGGTAACTAGTCGAACTTGCGAGCGCGCCCCACGACGGAGCCTTCCCCTCGGGCAGCAAAGCCCGACGGCGCGTTTCGCTCTCCGGGTTGCTCGTCCAGCGTCCTGCATCCCTGGCCGCGCCGAAGCCCTGGAGCAATTCATCGAGCGACGTGCCCTCACCGATGCTCTGGTTGCACAGCAGCGCCATGTCGCACCCGGCGTCAAGCGCCGCCAGCGCCGCATCGGCGAAGCTGAGCAACTCTCCGTCGATGTAGCGGCCAGCCTCCATGCTCAGGTCGTCGCTGAAGATCGCCCCATCGAAGCCAAGCTGCTGCCGCAAGGTTTCCTTGAGCCATTTCGACGAAAACCCCGCCGGCCGCTTGTCCACCTTCGGATAGATCACATGCGCCGGCATCACGGCCGCGAGCGAGCCCGACAGCCAGTCGTACGGCTTCGCGTCGTCTGCCAGGATCGCCTTGAGGCCGCGCTTGTCCACCGGGATCTCGACATGCGAATCGGCATGCACGAAACCGTGTCCCGGAAAGTGCTTGCCGCAGTTGCGCATGCCCATCTGCAGCATGCCGTGCATCACGCTCTTGGCCAGCAGCGCGACCACGCGCGGGTCGCGGTGGAAGCTGCGGGTGCCGATGACGCTGCTGCCGCCGTAGTCGAGGTCGAGCACGGGCGCGAAGCTGAAATCGACGCCGCAGGCGCGCAACTCGCCGGCCAGCACCTGCCCGACCGCTGTCGCGGCCTGGGTGGCGCGCATGGCGTCGCGCATCCAGAGTTCGCCGAGCGCGCGCATCGACGGCAGGTGGGTGAAGCCGTCGGTGCGAAAGCGCTGCACGCGGCCGCCTTCGTGGTCGACGCAGATCAGCATGTCGGGCCGGATCGACTTGATCTCGGCGTTGAGCGCGGTCATCTGCGCGCGGTTTTGCCAGTTGCGAGCAAAGTGGATCACGCCGCCGACGAGCGGGTTGGCGAGGCGCCGGCGGTCGGCGTCGGTGAGTTCGGTGCCCGCGACATCGACGATCAGCGGCGCATGGGGGCGGTCGGCAAGCCCGGCGGTCATATCTTCTCCACCACCACGAAGCTCGCGGCGTATTCGGTTTCGTCGGTCACGGTCACGTGGGCGGTGAGGCCCTGCGCCTCGAACCAGTCCTTCAGGCCGCCATGCAGCACGATGACGGGCTTGCCGCTGCGCAGATTGGCGATCTCGCACAGGCGCCAGCTCATGGGCATGCGCATGCCCAGTCCGATGGCCTTGCTGAAGGCCTCCTTGGCGGAGAAGCGGGTCGCCAGGTAGCTCAGGCCGCGCTTCGGCCAGCGTGCACTGCGGGCCTGCCAGACCTTGAATTCGGCGTCGCTCAGCACCTTGCGGGCAAAGCGCTCGCCCTGGCGCTCGAAGGTCGCGGCAATGCGACGCAGGTCGCAGATGTCGGTGCCGATGCCGTAGATCATGCGGCGCGGGCGTTCATTGTTGTTGCTGCTGCTGTTGCTGCAGCTGCGCCTCGGCGATGCAGCGAAGGTAGTCGCGCGTGGCGGCCGTGTAACCGAGCTCGAGCGCGTCCGCCACGAAGGCGTGGCCGATGGAAACCTCCTGTACGCCCGGCACGGCACGCAGGAAGGCCGTGAGGTTGTCGCGACTCAGGTCGTGCCCGGCGTTGACGCCGAGGCCGGCCGCGATGGCCGCGCGCGCCGACTCGGCATAGCGCGCGAGCACGGCCTGCTCGTTCGGGGTGCCGCGCGAGGCCGCGTAGCCTTCGGTGTAGAGCTCGACGCGGTCGGCGCCCGCGGCCTTGACGGCGGCCATCATCTCGGGAATCGGGTCCATGAAGAGGCTGACGCGCACGCCCAGCGCCTTGGCTTCGGCGATCAGCGGGCGCAGGCGCTCCGCGTCGTCGGGGAAGGTCCAGCCGTGGTCGCTCGTCGACTGGGTCTCGCTGTCGGGCACGAAGGTCGCCTGGTGCGGCTTGAGCTTGCGCACGAAGTCCATCAGGTTCTGGAAGGGGTTGCCCTCGATGTTGAACTCGATGCTGGGCCAGTCTTTCGCGAGCAGCGCGGAAAGGTCGCTCACGTCGTGCGCGCGGATGTGGCGGGCGTCCGGCCTCGGGTGCACCGTGATGCCATGCGCACCGGCGGCCAGGCAGGCCTGGGCGGCCTTCACCACGCTCGGAATACCCAGGTGGCGCGTGTTGCGCACCAGGGCGACCTTGTTGAGGTTGACGGACAGCGAGGTGGCGGCGCTGGCGCCGGCTTGGCCCGGAGTGCTCATAGTGCTTGCAGGTCTCTCATCATTTGCCGCGTACGCAGCGTGGACACGCCGCAATGGTAGTTGAGCAAGGCGCGCAACTGGTTTCGCAGGGCACTGTTGCTGCCGGCGTTCATGGTGGCAATTTCACGCAAGGTGGCGGTAAATGGCGCGCGATCGTCCAGGACGGCTTGCAGGGCCTGCCAGTCGGCACCGGTCAGCGCGGCCTCGTCGTCGCCGGCCTCGCGCAGGCCGGCTTCGGGAACGAGGCTGTAGCGCAGGCCGCCGGCGAGCGGCTCCAGCGTGAGGGTCTGGACATCGAGCGACGGCAGCAGGCCGACCTCGCGCAGCAGCAGCAGCTCGAAGGCGCGCAGCGCGGCCGCCTGGGCCGTGGCCTGCGCGCCCGCATGGTCGCCCGCCAGCACCTGCACGACGCCGGCATAGGCATCGAACAGCGCCTGATGAGCGTCGTCCCGCGCCAGCAGGCGCAGCAGCAGCTCGTTGACGTAGTAGCCCGACAGCAGCGCCTCGCCGGTCGGCATCACGTGGCCGCCCATCCATTCGGCGCCCTTGAGCGTGCGGATCTCGGCGTCGCCGCCGTAGTTGAGCTGCAGGGGCTGCAGCGGCAGCAGCACGGGGCGGAAGTTGGAGCTCGGGCGCTTCGCCCCCTTGGCCACGAGCGCGATGCGCCCATGGTGGCGGGTGAAGACTTCGAGGATCAGGCTCGACTCGCTCCAGTCGTAGCGGTGGAGGACGTAAGCCGGCTCGTGCGAAACGCGATGGGTGGCCATGTCAGTGAGCAATCGAGCATCGAGGCTTGAGACCGGCAAACGCCGCGGAACCGGCTTTGCCGGGCCGCTGGCGTTGCCCCCTGCAAGGAAGGGGGTTGGCGGCTACGCGAAGCGAGCAAGCCTGGGGGTTTGCCTATTCATAGCCGAACGAGCGGACGCGGGCTTCGTCGTCGGCCCAACCCGAACGCACCTTCACCCACAGCTCGAGGAACACCTTGGCATCGGCCAGCTTCTCGAGCTCGACGCGGGTTTCCATGCCGATGCGCTTGATGCGCTCGCCCTTGTCGCCGATCACCATGGCCTTGTGGCCGTCGCGCTCGACCACGATGGTGGCGGCGATGCGCAGCAGGCGCTTCTGGCCCTTCTTCTGGGGCGGCTCCTCGTCGAACTTGTCGATGACGACGGTTGACGTGTAGGGCAGTTCGTCGCCGGTGAGGCGGAACAGCTTCTCGCGCACCAGCTCGCCGGCCAGGAACTTCTCGCTGCGGTCGGTCAGTTCGTCCTCGTCGTAGAACCAGGGCTGCTCGGGCAGGTATTTCTCGCAGATGCCGAACAGGCGCTCGACGTCCTTCGGATTCTTGGCGGACATCGGCACGTACTCGGCGAACTCGTGCTTCTCCTGCATGCTTTTCAGCCAGGGGGCGATGTCGCCGCGGCGGTGCACGTTGTCGAGCTTGTTGGCCAGCAGCACTGTCGGAATGCCCTTGCCGAGCAGCTTGAGCACGCGCTCGTCGGCCTGGGTGAAGCTGCCGGCCTCGACCACGAACAGGATCAGGTCCACGTCGCCGACTGCACCCTGCACGGTCTTGTTGAGCGACTTGTTCAGCGCGTTGGCATGCAGGGTCTGGAAGCCCGGCGTGTCGACGAACACGAACTGCGTGGCACCCAGCGTGCGCATGCCGGTGATGCGATGGCGCGTGGTCTGTGCCTTGCGCGAGGTGATGCTGATCTTCTGGCCGACCAGCGCATTGAGCAGCGTCGACTTGCCCACGTTGGGCTTGCCAACGATGGCGATGAGGCCGCAGTGCTGCGGGCTTTGGGGACCAGCGGCGCCCTCGCCGCTTGCGGCGTCTTCGGGTTCCGCTACGGGATTGATAGCATCGTTCATTCTGGTTTCACGCGGCGCCGCGTGCCTTGAGCCGGATCAACATGGCAGCGGCCGCCGCCTGCTCGCCGGCGCGGCGCGAGCCGCCGATGCCGCGTTCGCGAAAGCCCAGCTCGGGCACTTCGCACTCGACATCGAAAGTCTGCTTGTGCGCCGCGCCCAAAGTGGCGGCCACGCGGTACACCGGCAGCTTCATTTTGTGACCCTGCAGCCATTCCTGCAATTCGGTCTTGGGGTCCTTCGCCGCAGCCTCCATGCGCGGATTGATCTCGACCGATTCGTAGAGCCGGTGCACCAGCGCCTGGGCGGCGGCAAAGCCGGCGTCGAGATACACGGCGCCGATCAGCGCTTCGAGCGCGTCGGCCAGGATCGACGGCCGGTTCGGCCCGCCCGAGCGGGCCTCGCCTTCGCCGAGCCGCAGCAGCGGCGACAGCGCCAGCCCCACGGCGAGGCGGTGCAGGGTGTCCTGCTTGACGAGGTTGGCCCGCACGCGCGACAAGTCGCCCTCGGGCAGCGCCGACAGGCGCTGGTAGAGCAGGTGCGAGACGGCCAGATTCAGCACCGAGTCGCCGAGAAACTCGAGGCGCTCGTTATGGTCGGCCGAGAAGCTGCGGTGCGTGAGCGCGAGCTGCAGCAGCCGCGGATCGGAGAAGGTGTGCTGCAGGCGCGCCTGCAACGCGGCCAGGCTGCCGTCCACCTTTTTGGGCGCCGTGTTCAGCGGGATTCGCCCTTGTACTTGAGCGTGAGGTAGGCCGGGCCGAAGAGCGGAATCTCGCGCTCGTACGAATACGACACGACCACCTTGTCGCCGACCTTCTTGATGTCGAGGTCCTTGCCGCTGACCGACTTGAAGTCGTCGATGGCCTGGGCGCGATCGAAGATGGCGCGCACCTCGGGCACGGTCGTACCCTCCTTGGCCTTGTTGGCGGCCTTGTCGATGGCCTGCCACTCGATCAGCGTCGGGATGACCTGCGCGATGACCACGCCCAGGCATCCGAGCACGGCCGCGACGAACACCAAGCCGACGAACGAAATGCCACGTTGCTGCGCAGCGCTGCTGCGAACGGACCGATGTGCTCTCATGCCCTCATACCCCTCGAACTATGCTTGTCGATGAATGTTGTTTATTGAAACGGACCGATGCGTCCCAGGTCACCGAAATTCATCCAGACGAAGAAGGCCCTGCCCACGATGTTCTTGTCCGGCACGAAACCCCAGAAACGCGAGTCGGCCGAATTATCGCGGTTGTCGCCCATCATGAAATAGTTGCCCGGCGGCACCTTGCAGACCACGCCTTCGACCGAGTAACGGCAGTTCTCGCGGAACGGGAAATCGCTGGCGCCGGGAACGAACGCCGGCGAAGCGTCGTCGTTGAGGATCTTGTGCTGCTTGCCGGCCAGGTCCTCGTCGAACTGCTTGAGCAGGCGCATCGATTCGCCGTCGAGGTAGTCGGCGGCAGCCACCTTGGAAACCGGCTGGCCGTTGATCGTGAGCTTCTTGTTCAGGTAGGCCACCTCGTCGCCGGGAATGCCGACCACGCGCTTGATGTAGTCCATGCTCGGCTTGGGCGGGTAGCGGAACACCACCACGTCGCCGCGCGCCAGCGGCGTGCCTTCGGTGATCTTGGTGTTGATGACCGGCAGGCGCAGGCCATAGGTGAACTTGTTGACCAGGATCAGGTCGCCGGTCAGCAGCGTCGGCATCATCGAGCCCGACGGGATCTTGAAAGGCTCGTACAGGAACGAGCGCAGCAGGAACACCACCAGGATCACCGGGAACAGGCCAGCGGTCCAGTCGAGCCACCAGGGCTGCATCAGCAGCCGCTCGCTCGCCTTGGCATCGACCGTGTCGACCTGATTGATGCCCTGCCCCGCCAGGCGCGCATTGCGCTCGGCCAGCGAGGCCTCGAGCTTCGCGGCCGCCTGCTCGCGCCGGGGCAGGAAGTAGAAGCGCTCGGCCAGCCAATAAAGGCCGGTGACCACCGTGGCCAGGAACAGCAGCAGGGCGAAGTTGCCTTCGATCACGTTGAAGTACCAGGCGCCGACATAGGCGGCGAAGGCCGCGAGGACCAGGGAGGTGATGAATGCCATTTTTCGTTCAGTCTTCGACTTGCAGGATGGCGAGGAAGGCCTCTTGCGGGACCTCGACGGAGCCGATCTGCTTCATTCTTTTCTTGCCCGCCTTCTGCTTCTCGAGCAGCTTCTTCTTGCGGGTGATGTCGCCGCCGTAGCACTTCGCCAGAACGTTCTTGCGAAGGGCCTTGATTGTCTCACGCGCAATGATGTTGACCCCGATGGCGGCCTGGATCGCCACGTCGAACATCTGGCGCGAAATGATCTCGCGCATCTTCGAGGCCACCGCCCGGCCGCGGTATTGCGACTGGGAGCGGTGCACGATGATCGAGAGGGCGTCGACCTTGTCGCCGTTGAGCAGGATGTCGACCTTCACCACGTCGGAAGCGCGGTACTCCTTGAACTCGTAGTCCATCGAGGCGTAGCCGCGGCTCACCGATTTGAGCTTGTCGAAGAAGTCGAGCACGATCTCGCCGAGCGGCATCTCGTAGGTCAGCATGACCTGGCGGCCGTGGTAGGCCATGTTCATCTGCACGCCGCGCTTCTGGTTGGCCAGCGTCATGACGGAGCCGACGTATTCCTGCGGCATGTACAGGTGCACGGTGACGATCGGCTCGCGGATTTCCGCCATCTTGCCCACATCGGGCATCTTGGACGGGTTCTCGACCATGATCACTTCGCCGTCGTTCTTGACCACCTGGTAGACCACGCTCGGCGCGGTCGTGATCAGGTCCTGGTCGAACTCGCGCTCCAGGCGCTCCTGCACGATCTCCATGTGCAGCAGGCCGAGGAAGCCGCAGCGGAAGCCGAAGCCGAGCGCCTGGCTCACCTCGGGCTCGTAGTGCAGCGAGGAGTCGTTGAGCTTGAGCTTTTCCAGCGCATCGCGCAGCGAGTCGTACTCGCTGGCTTCGGTCGGGTAGAGACCCGCGAACACCTGCGGCTGGATTTCCTTGAAGCCCGGCAGCGGTTCGCTGGCGGTGGCTGCCGCGCCGCCGGTGCCCGTGCGGATCAGCGTGACGGTGTCGCCGACCTTCGCCGCCTGCAGCTCCTTGATGCCGGCGATGATGAAGCCCACCTCGCCCGCTTCGAGCGACTGGCGCGGCTCCGTGTGGGGCGTGAACACGCCGAGGTTGTCGGCGTTGTACGTTGCGCCCGAAGCCATCATCTTGATGCGCTCGCCCTTGGCGAGGCGGCCGTCGACGACACGCACCAGCATGACGACGCCGACATAGGGGTCGAACCAGCTGTCGATGATCATCGCGCGCAGCGCTGCGTCGGGATTGCCGCGCGGTGGCGGCACCTTGGCGACGATCGCCTCGAGGATCTCGTCGATGCCCATGCCGGTCTTCGCGGAACAGGGAATCGCATCGGACGCATCGATGCCGATCACGTCCTCGATCTCCGCCTTCGCGTTGTCGGGGTCGGCCTGCGGCAGGTCCATCTTGTTGAGCACCGGCACGACCTCGACGCCGAGGTCGAGTGCCGTGTAGCAGTTGGCCACCGTCTGTGCTTCGACACCTTGCGATGCATCGACGACGAGCAGCGCGCCTTCGCATGCGGACAGCGAGCGGCTCACTTCATACGAGAAGTCGACGTGACCCGGCGTGTCGATCAGATTGAGGTTGTAGACCTTCCCGTCGAGTGCCTTGTAGTGCAGCGCAGCCGTCTGCGCCTTGATGGTTATCCCACGCTCTTTTTCGATGTCCATCGAGTCGAGAACCTGCGCTTCCATCTCGCGCTCCGCGAGGCCGCCGCAACGCTGGATCAAACGGTCTGCGAGCGTCGACTTGCCATGGTCGATGTGCGCAATGATCGAAAAATTTCTGATGTGATTCATCAACGGGAACGCTTAAGTACTTGAATTGGCTCGTACGCAGAGTGCTACAGGCAAGAAAAAAGGGCGCGTCTTCTGGAGACGCGCCCTGAACCAACAAGCAATGGCAACTGCAGTAGTTGGAGCTTCATTGTAGGCAAAAAGGGAAGCGCGTACATCCGGGAACGGGGTCCAAAAGGGTCGTTGCAGGTCCACAACATCAAAGATACAAACAGGTTATCCACAGGATCGGTGGAGCAGTTACTGAACAACTTGTGGGCGATCTGTGGAGCACCGGTGGACTGCCATCTGACATCTCGCATGGTGAAGGTCGGGGCATTCCTTATGCGCCGACCGGCCGCCGCGAGGGCCCTATTCTACCGAAATCCGTCCTTAGCCCTTCGACAAGTTAGTGAGCGCAAACCAAAATCGTGATTTTCTGGTCTCTCGATTTTTTTGGAGGCCGGCGCCGGAACGTCGTAAACACCTCAAAAAAACGGCCCCAAACCCGACTGCCGGGTGGGGCCACTTGACGCCAGACACGGATCAGCGTGTCTGCCGGATCAGCGCGTACTGCGCCCAGTCGCCACGGCGGAACAGCACGCTGAGCGCCTTGCTCTTGTCGGACTTGGCAACTGCGGACTCGAATTCGCGCGCATTCGACACTTCGACATTGCCGACGGCCATGATGATGTCGCCCTCGCGCAGGCCCGCACGGGCCGCGGCGTCGCTGGCGGCATCGACCTTCACGCCGCCCTTGAGCTTCAGCTCCTTCTTCTGCGCGTCGGAGAGATCGCTCACCGCCAGGCCCAGCGACTTGGCTGCGGCGGATGCCGGCGGCTTCTGCGCCGGCTCGTCGCGATCGCTCGCGCGCTTGCCGGGCTTGTCGGGCTCGATCTCGGCAATGGTCACGCTGAGATCGCGCGAGGCACCGCGGCGGAACACGGTGAGCGTGCTCTTCGTGCCCGGCTTGGTGTTGCCCACCAGGCGCGGCAGGTCGCTAGGCTTCTCGATCGGCTTGCCGTCGAACTTGGTGATGACGTCACCCGGCTCCACGCCAGCCTTCTCGCCCGGCGAGCCCGCCTCGACACCGCGCACCAGCGCCCCTTGCGGCTTGCCCAGGCCGATGGCTTCCGCCACGTCCTTCGTGACCTGGTCGATCTGCACGCCGATCCGGCCACGCGACACGCGGCCCGATGTGCGCAGCTGGTCGCTCACGCGGATCGCCTCGTCGATCGGGATCGAGAACGAAATGCCCATGAAGCCGCCCGAGCGCGAGTAGATCTGGCTGTTGATGCCCACCACCTCGCCACGCATGTTGATCAGCGGGCCGCCCGAGTTGCCGGGATTGATGGCCACGTCGGTCTGGATGAACGGCAGGTATTCGCCGGTGTCGCGCTGCTTGGCGCTCACGATGCCGGCGGTGACGGTATTCTCGAGGCCGAAGGGAGAGCCGATGGCCATCACCCACTCGCCCACGCGCAGCTTGGAGATGTCGCCGACCTTCACTGCCGGCAGGCCGGTCGCCTCGATCTTCACGACTGCGACGTCGGTGCGCTTGTCGGCACCGACGATCTTGGCCTTGAACTCGCGCTTGTCGGGCAGCGTGACCAGCACCTCGGAGGCGTCTTCGACCACGTGCGCGTTGGTCATCACATAGCCGTCGGGGGTCAGGATGAAGCCGGAGCCCACGCCGCGCGGGCGCTCCTCTTCCTGCGGCTGCTGCGGACGATTCTGGCGCGGACCCTGGCGCGGCTGGCCCGGCAGCGGCTGGCCGAAGAAGCGGCGGAAGAACTCCTGCATTTCCTCGTCCATCTCGCCGTTGCCACCGCGCTGCACGACCTTCTCGACAGTGCGGATGTTGACGACGGAGGGGCCGACCTGGTCGACCAGGTCGGTGAAATCAGGCAGCGTGCGCGTCTGCGCGTGGACTGGCTCGACCGGGAGGAATATGGCGCTGGCGGTCAGTGCGAGTGCGCAGGCCAGCAGGCCGGAACGAAACTTGTGTCCCTCGACTTTGAAGATCATCGGCTTTCTTTCAAAAGAACAGAGCGGCGAAAAACAGGTCTATGAGTCTGCGCCGTGAGCTTGGTTCAGCGCAATTGGCGCTTCTCAGGCCCGTCAGCGCGTGCGCGCGAGGCTTTGTGCGAATGCGTTGAGCGTCTGCTGGGGCACTTCGCCGACCGCGGTCAGCCACCAATCGCTGGCCGGTTCGGGCAGGCGGCGGCGGATCGCGTTGGTCGCACCGATGGTCAGCACGCCGTCGCGCGGCGAGCGCGCCGGGTCGTAGCGTTCGATGAAGAGCGACACGGAGGCCAGGCCATCGGAGAAGGTCCACTGCACCGTGGTCGCATCCTGCTGCTTGGCCTTGCCGCCGCTGTCATCGCCCGCGACGGGACGGCGGAAGAAGCTTCGGGGCTTGAATCCGGCCACGGGCGTGCGCAGGGTCCAGCCTTCGTCCTGCGCGTTGCTGCGCTCGAGTTCGAGCTTCTCGATGCGGTAGCCCGCGGTGTTGGACATCATCTGCGAAAGCGCCTGCGCCTTGACCGGCGCGTCGAGCTGCAGTTCGGAGAAAGCCGACTGCTCCACCACGCGGGAGTCGCTGTCGACGGTCTGCAGTTTCACCACGAGGCCCGAGCGGCGCTCGCTCCAGATGCGATAGCCGAAGCGCAGCCCGTCGTGCGGCACCAGTTGCACTACGTCGGCGTCGAAGCCGGCGACGCGGTCCTTGCCGATCGCGCGCACGTCGTAGAAATCGCTGATAGAGGAATCGGGCTTGTCCGGCAGGTTCGGGAAGAGATCGAGGTTCTCGCGCTTCTCGACCTTCACCACCTTCGCCTCCGGCAGGAAGGTCATGACGTTGCGATTGCGCCGGAAGGTGGAGCGCGGCGGCCCCGTCAGGGCCTCGATGCGCTCGATCTGGTGTTCGCCGTCGCGCACATGCCAGATGCGCGCGCTCGACAGGTCGCCGCCCGGCGCCGAGACCACGAAGGTGCCCACGTAGTTGCGCTGCCGGGCGCCGGTGTGCATGCGCTGCAGCCACTCGGTCACGCTCATGGCCGGCGGCTCGTCCGTCTGCGCGGTTGCCGCACTCTTCGCATTCGCGGTGCCCGAGCGGGTCTGCGCGGTGGCAGCCTGCGCCAGGCAGAAAGCAGCAAACACAAGCACGAAGGCGCGTGCGGAGAACGGCATCGGAACGGTCATTACTGGCGGCTAGGGGTGCACGCGCTCATCAGCGCGTCGGCCCCTCGAAAGTGGCATTGCGCAGGAAGCCGGAAGGCATTTGCGAAGCACCACCAGCCTGCTGGTGCGCTTCGAGGAGCTGGTCGAGACGCGGATCGCGCAGCATGACCTGGGGATTGCCATTGCCCACGATCACGCGGGTCGGGGTCAGCGTGTTGCTGACAGCCTGCGGGCCGTTGGCAGCGGCCGCCGCCAGCACCGAGTTGACGGCCGGCTGCTGTTGCTGCTGGACCGAGGCCAACTGTGCCCCTTGCTGCACTGCCGAGCCATTGCCGACCAGCGTCCAGCTGATGGCAGCTACGGCCATCAACGATGCGGCGCCGGCTACCAGTTTCCAACGGAACACCGGCTCGTTGGCCGCTTCCGCCCTGCGCTGCACGGGCATCGCCACCGGCACGGCGACCGGTTCAGCCGCCGGAACCACCATCACCGGCTCCGCCGCCAGCCGCTGCTGGAAGCGCGCCAGGAACGCCGAGGTATCGCTGCACGGCGAATGGGAACCGGAGCGCAGCACGTCGCCCACCACGTGGTAGGCCTGCCATGCCGCGCGCGACTCGCCTTCGGCGCCGATCGCCTCGATCGCCTGCGCGAACGCCTCGCCCTGCAAATGACCATCCGCAAGTGCGGACACCTGTTCCCGAACCGTCATCGTCTGATTCATTTCATTCACCTGCTTACTACCAACGCTTGCCGGACTGGTTGTCCAGCAAAGGCTTGACCCTGGCCGAAATGGCCTCGCGCGCCCGGAAAATCCGCGAACGCACCGTGCCGATAGGGCAATTCATGACCTCGGCAATCTCTTCGTAACTCATGCCCTCGATCTCGCGCAGCGTGACCGCCTGGCGCAACTCAGCAGGGAGCGCTTCCATGGCCGCCTCGACGGCGCCGGCGATTTCGTTCGCCGCCATGACCGATTCGGGGGTTTCGTCGCTGGTTGGTTCGTTTCCAGGACGGTAAGTTTCATCCTCATCCTCGGAAGACGGCCTCAGGGCCGCTTCGGAGATGGTCGGGTCGCGCTTCATGTCCACCAGCGCCTTCTTGGCGGTGTTGACGGCGATCCGGTAGAGCCAGGTATAGAACTGCGCCTCGCCGCGGAACTGATGCAGCGCGCGGTAGGCGCGAATGAAGGTTTCCTGCGCGATGTCCTCGATCAGGTCGACATCGCGCACCATCCGCCCGATCAGGCGCTCGATGCGGCGCTGGTACTTGATGACCAGCAGTTCGAAGGCCTTCTGGTCCCCCGCGACGGTGCGCTGGACCAGCTGGAAGTCGACCTCGCCCGGACGCGCCGCCACGGCGGGCGCGTCGGTCAGGCCGGAATCCGGCGGCACGGGCGGGGAAGTGGTCATCGAAGAAGGTTCAGGGCGCGTCGGCCGGAGCTGTCGCGCGCCAGGGGTCGGCTGCGCGGGCGGCAGCCGGGGGGCGCGAATATACCGCGCGCCGCAGGTCTCGCCAGCGCTCGGGCATGGCCCTCTGCTCGATCCAGATCCAGCGCCCGGCGCGGCCCGGTTCGCTGAGCCGCAGCAGCATCAGCGACTGGAAATCGAGCGCCACGGACGCCCTCGCGGCGTGCACGCCGCGGGAGGCATGGCCGCCCGTCAGCGACCAGTAGAGGCCATCGAAATGCAGGACGCCGGCGCCCTCCTGCCGCAGGCCGAAGCCCGCAGCGACACCCGCGAACAGGACACTGAGAACCAGCAGGAGATGACGCCATCCGACGCTATCGAAGAGATAGCAGGCCGCGCCCGCGCACAGAGCCCCCAAGGCCCAGAGAACGAGAAGAATCCGGGTTGCGCCACGCGAGCGCCCCACCGGATAGGTCACCGACGGCGCGCTGTGCATGACAGAGCGACGCTCAAGCGCGCTTGAACACCAGCGTGCCGTTGGTGCCGCCGAAGCCGAAGTTGTTCTTGACCGCGACGTCGATCTTCAGATCGCGCGCCTCGTTGGCGCAGTAGTCGAGATCGCACTCCGGATCCTGGTTGAAGATGTTGATGGTCGGCGGGCTCGTCTGCTCGTGCAGCGCCATCACGGTGAACACCGACTCGATGCCGCCCGCGCCGCCCAGCAGGTGGCCGGTCATGGACTTGGTCGAGTTGACGACGAGCTTCTTCGCGTGATCGCCGAAGGCCAGCTTGACCGCATTGGTCTCGTTGACGTCGCCGATCTGCGTGGAAGTGCCGTGCGCGTTCAGGTATTGCACCTGGTCGGCGTTGACGCCTGCGTTCGACAGTGCCATGGCCATCGAACGGCGCGGGCCGTCCACGTCGGGTGCAGTCATGTGATACGCATCGCCCGTCAGGCCGAAGCCCGCGACTTCTGCATAGATCTTGGCGCCGCGCGCCTTGGCATGTTCGTACTCCTCGAGCACCAGAACGCCTGCGCCCTCGCCCAGCACGAAGCCGTCGCGATCTTTGTCCCACGGACGCGAGGCCGTGGCGGGATCGTCGTTGCGGGTGCTCAGCGCGCGAGGCGCGGTGAAGCCGCCGATGCCGAGCGGGGAAATGGTGGATTCCGCACCGCCCGCGATCATCACGTCGGCATCGCCGTACTCGATCATGCGTGCCGACGTGCCGATGGCATGCAGGCCGGTGGTGCAGGCGGTCACGACAGCGATGTTCGGGCCCTTGAAGCCGTACTTGATCGAGACGTGGCCGGAGATCATGTTGATGATCGACGCCGGCACGAAGAACGGCGACACGCGGCGCGGGCCGCGGTTCATCAGTTCACCGTGCGTTTCCTCGATCATCGGCAGGCCGCCGATGCCGGAGCCGATGTTGCATCCGATGCGCACGGCTTCTTCATAGGAAAGCGCTTCGCCGGTCGGCAGTCCGCTGTCCTGCACCGCCTGGATGGCGGCGGCGAGCCCCAGATGAATGAAGCGGTCCATGTGACGCGCTTCCTTCTCCGAGATGTATTGGGTGATGTCGAAACCCTTGACCTCACCTGCGAACTTGCAGGCGAAGGCGCTTGCATCGAACGCGGTGATGTTCGCAATGCCCGACTTCCCGGCCAACAGGTTGGCCCAGGATTCGGTTACGGAGTTTCCGACAGGAGCGATGCAACCGAGTCCGGTAACGACGACGCGGCGTTTGGTCATGCCGGCAAACCTTTCTGGAAGCGCTGGACAGTTGCCTGTCGGCGCGTGCGGTTCAAGAAAAAGCCGCCGGCCGCAGTCGCAATCTTGTCAGCTGGCCTATCAGGCCTTTTGATTCTTGGTGGCGTAGTCGACGGCGTTTTGCACCGTGGTGATCTTCTCGGCATCTTCGTCGGGAATTTCGATGCCGAATTCGTCTTCAAGTGCCATCACGAGTTCGACCGTGTCGAGAGAGTCGGCGCCGAGGTCGGCCACGAAAGCCTTTTCGTTCGTCACCTGGGACTCTTCCACGCCGAGCTGCTCGGCGATGATTTTCTTGACACGTGCTTCGATATCGCTCATTTGGTTCCCTCTGAGGGTTGTAGGTAATCGGTGGATTTTAGCCGGGCGCATTGTGGCATTTGCCGTGCCCCCGGTGCGGAGAAAACTTGCGCCTTGCGGCTACATGTGCATGCCGCCGTTGACGTGCAGCTCCTGCCCCGTGACGTAGGACGCCTGGGGCGATGCGAGGTACGCCACCGCGTGCGCGATGTCGGCCGGCTTGCCCAGGTGACCCAGCGGGATCTGCTGGAGCAGCGCCTGTTGCTGGGCTTCGGGGAGGCTGGCCGTCATGTCGGTCTCGATGAAACCGGGCGCGACGCAGTTGACGGTGATGTTGCGGCTGCCCAGTTCGCGGGCCAGCGCGCGGGTCATGCCCGCGACACCGGCCTTGGCTGCCGCGTAGTTGGCCTGGCCGGCATTGCCGGAAGCGCCCACCACGCTGGTGATGCTGATGATTCGGCCATAGCGCTGCTTCATCATCGGGCGGATCACCGCCCGCGAAAGGGAGAAGACGGCCTTGAGATTTGTGTCGAGCACCGCGTCCCAGTCGCTGTCCTTCATGCGCATGGCGAGCGTGTCGCGCGTGATGCCGGCGTTGTTCACCAGCACGTGGATGGCGCCGTAGGCCTTCACGATCTCGTCGATCAGGGCTTCGACGGCGGCGCCGTCATTGACGTCGAGCGCGCGGCCGCGGCCGTCGTACGCGCTCAGGGCCGCGGTGATCTTGGCCGCGCCGTCATCGGTGGTGCCGGTGCCCACGACCTTGAGGCCGCGCTGGGCCAGCTCCAGCGCGATCGCCGCGCCGATGCCGCGCGTCGCGCCGGTGACCAGGGCAACCTGCCCTTCGAATTTGGGAATGCTCATAGAAAAAGTATGGGGGCCTTGCGCCGGTCAGCCGGCGAGCGATTGTCGGGTGTCCGCGAGCGTTGCCGGGTCGTACACCGACGCGGCTTCCAGATCGGGGGCGATGCGCTTCACCATGCCGGCCAGCACCTTGCCGGGGCCGCACTCGATGATGGCGGCTACACCGCGCAGTTTCAAGGCCTGCACGCTCTCGACCCAGCGCACGGGGCCTGCGGCCTGGCGCACCAGGGCGTCACGGATGCGGTCGGCGTCGGTTTCGACGGCGACGTCGATGTTGTTCAGCACCGGAATCTGCGGCGCAGCCAGCACGATCGAAGCCAGCTTTTCGCGCAGCGCTTCCGCCGCGGGCTTCATCAGGCTCGAATGGAATGGCGCCGAAACCGGCAGCAGCAGCGCGCGCTTGGCGCCGTTGGCCTTCAGCAGTTCGCAGGCCTTGTCCACGGCAGCCTTGCTGCCGGCGATCACCGTCTGCATGGGGTCGTTGAAGTTCACCGCCTCGACGACTTCCGCGCTGCCGGCGCCGAAACTGGCCGTGGCTTCCGCACAGCCCGTCACCACCTTGCCCGACTCCATGCCGAGCACCGCAGCCATTGCGCCGACTCCGACAGGCACCGCCTGCTGCATCGCCTGCGCGCGGAATCGCACGAGCGGCGCGGCCTGCGCGAGCGTGAGCACGCCCGAAGCCACCAGCGCCGAGTACTCGCCGAGCGAATGACCCGCCACGACGGAGGGCGTTGCGCCACCTTCCGCCAGCCAGGCGCGCCATGCCGCCACACCAGCCACCAGCATCACCGGCTGGGTGTTCGTGGTGAGCGCCAGCTCTTCCTTCGGGCCGTTCTTGATCAGGGCGCCGACATCTTCGCCGAGCGCATCGGACGCCTCGCGCAGCGTTTCGGCCACGGCCGGATGGTCGCCCCAGGCGTCGAGCATGCCGACCGCCTGCGAGCCCTGCCCCGGAAAGACAAATGCAAAGGATTTCATTGTTTTATGCGTCGTCTCGCATCGCAGGCACCCTCTGGGGGCACCGCAACGCACTAGCTAACTTACAGATTCAGCAGCACCGCGCCCCAGGTGAAGCCGCCGCCCACGCCTTCGAGCATGAGCGTTTCGCCTTTCTTCACCTTGCCAGAGCGCACGGCCTCGTCGAGCGCCAGCGGAATTGAGGCGGCGGAAGTGTTGCCGTGCTCGTTGACCGTGACGATCAGCTTCTCGCGCGGAAGCTTCAGCTTCTTTGCGGTGCCTTCCATGATGCGGATGTTGGCCTGGTGCGGAATGAGCCAGTCGATGTCCGTATCGACCTTGCCGGCCTTGGCCAGCGTGGCGCGCGCCGCCTCCTCGAGCACGCGGACCGCGAGCTTGAAGACGGCCTGACCGTCCATGTGCAGCAGCGGCGTGCCCAGCACGTTGCCGCCCGACACATGACCCGGTACGCAAAGAATGCCGACGTGCTTCCCGTCCGCATGCAGGTCACTGGCCAGGATGCCGGGCTCTTCGCTGGCCTCGAGCACCACCGCACCCGCGCCGTCGCCGAACAGCACGCAGGTGGTGCGGTCATTGAAGTCGAGGATGCGGGAGAACACTTCGGCACCCACCACCAGCGCGCAGCGCGCGGTACCGGTGCGGATCATCGCGTCGGCGACGGTGAGTGCATAGACGAAGCCGCTGCAGACCGCCTGCACGTCGAATGCCGGGCAGCCGGCAATGCCAAGCTTGTTCTGGAGGATGGCGGCCGACGACGGAAACACCATGTCGGGCGTGGAAGTCGCGACGATGATCAGGTCGACGTCGCTGGCCTTGCGGCCGGCGGCTTCCAGGGCATGTCTGGCAGCCTCTAGCCCGAGGTCGCTGCTGGTGACATCCGGCGCGGCGAAATGCCGGGCGTGAATGCCGGTGCGCTCGACGATCCACTGGTCCGAGGTTTCAATGCCTCGCGTTGCCAGATCCTTGGCGAGATCGTCGTTGGTCACGCGGCGTGGGGGCAGGTAACTGCCGGTGCCGGTAATGCGTGAGTAAGGAGTCATCAAACGTGAAGGGCCGTCGCGTCGACCGGCGCCGCCGGCTCCTGCCGCGCAAGCAAAGGCGCGGCGTGGGCGATGCGGGCCCGCACGCGATCGAGCAGGTTGTTGCGAGCGGCATCATAAGCGCGATCCAGGGCGTGGCCGAAAGCCACTTCGTCGGCCGAGCCATGGCTCTTGAAAACCAGCCCGCGCAGGCCCAGCAAGGCCGCGCCGTTGTACCGACGATGATCCAGCCGACTTTTGAACGCTTTTAGAACCGGGTAGGCAACAATTGCCGCCAGTTTGGTGAAAACGCTTCGCGAGAATTCGACGCGAATGAACTCGCCGATCATCGAAGCCACACCTTCGCTGGCCTTCAACGCCACATTTCCGACGAAACCGTCACAGACGACGATGTCGGTCGTGCCCTTGAAGATATCGTTGCCCTCCACGTTGCCGTAGAAGTTCAGATCCTTGGAATTGGCAGCCGTACGCAGCAGTTGGCTCGCCTTTTTGATCGTTTCGCTGCCCTTGATGGCTTCTTCGCCAATATTGAGCAGGCCGACCGAAGGCGCCTCGTTGCCGGTCAATGCCGACACCAGCGCCGAGCCGAGCACGGCGAACTGAAGCAGGTCTTCGGCGTCGCAGTCGACGTTCGCGCCCAGATCGAGCACGGTCGTAGCGCCACCCTTGGCATTCGGAAGCTGCGGCGCGATCGCCGGGCGATCGATGCCTTCGAGCGTCTTGAGCAGGTAGCGAGCGATCGCCATCAAGGCGCCGGTGTTACCGGCGGAGACTGCCGCCTGGGCGGCACCGTCCTTGACCTGCTGGATCGCAACGCGCATCGAAGAATCCTTCTTCTTGCGCAGGGCGATTTCGACCGGATCGTCCATGCCCACGACTTCGCTTGCAGCGACGATGCGGGCACGCGGGTGAGCGGCAAACCCGGCCAGCGCGGCCGGCGCGCCGACGAGCAGCAACGAAGCGTCGCTGCGCCGCTCGAGAAACGCGCGGCAGGCCGCGAGCGTGACGCGCGGCCCATGGTCACCTCCCATGCAATCCACGGCGAGCGTGATTGCGGAAGGCGCAGCGGTGTTTTCGGGGGAAGAAGGCGTAGCCATCAAAACAAAGGCCCGACGCTACAGCAAAAGTAGCTTCGGGCCTTGGCCTTGGGATGCGAGATCAGGCTTCGGACTTGTTCTTGAGCACCTGGCGGCCACGGTAGAAACCGTTGGGGCTGATGTGGTGGCGCAGGTGGGTTTCGCCGGTGGTCGGCTCCACGGCGATGCCGGGAACGACCAGGGCGTTGTGGGAACGGTGCATGCCGCGCTTGGAAGGCGACTTCTTGTTTTGCTGGACGGCCATGATGGCTCCTGGACTGTTAGGTTGGTGATTGGATGCGGGCTCAAGCGGTGGCAATACAAAAAACTTGGCGGCATGTATGGAATGCCCCTGTTGTCGTTTCGTGTATCGCTGCTCACGGCGGCGCGCGCGAAGCCCATGATTATAGCCCAGCCTGAGGCAAAGGGCTACTTTCCCTCTTCCGGCTTGCGCGAACGCAACGCGCCGAGCACTGCGAAGGGGTTCGGCTTGGCCTCTTCGGCCGCCTTGAAGTCCTCGTCGCTGGACGAAAGCTGAACGGGCGTCGGGCAGACGTCATGGGCCGGCATGACGGGAATTTCCATCAGAAGCTCGTCCTCGATCAGGGCGTGCAGGTCGAAATCCCGGCTCACGACGAGCAGGTCTTCGTCGGATTCCTCGTCTTCCGTCTCGGCAACTTCCTCGTTGGCCACGAAGCGGAACCAGCGATCCACCGTGAGCGAGGTGTCTACAGGCGACAGGCAGCGCTGGCAGACCAGCGGCACGACGGCCTCCGCCTCCAGGTGCATCCAGGGCACCGGCTTGCCGTCAGCGCCAGGGCGTTCCTCGCCGTGGGCCGTCCAGTTCACAACCACGTCGGGCGCGGGAACTGCCAGTTCGGCAACCAGGCGTTCGTATTTCGGGACCGGATCGGCGGCTTCCAGGGTAGCGGCTGCCGCGGCGAAGCCGGGCACGTTGAGCCGTTCGGGGGCGAATTCTCTCTTCATCCACGCCAGTCTAGCGCGCCGGCCGCCCCGTCGGCATGGGGCAAGCCTGAGGGTTTTAGGCACCTCACGCACAATCGTCGCCATGCAACGCACCGTGATCCTTGCCTCAACCTCGCGCTATCGCCGCGAACTGCTCACCCGCCTGCGCCTGCCATTCGACGTGCACTCGCCGGAAGTAGACGAAACACCCCTGCCCGGCGAAACGCCGCATGACCTCGCCGTCCGCCTGGCACTCGAGAAGGCGAACGCCGTAGCCACCCGCTTCCCGGAAGCCGTGGTCATCGGCTCCGACCAGGTGGCCGACCTCGCCGGCGAAGCGCTCGGCAAGCCCGGCGACCACACCCGGGCCACCGCCCAGTTGCGCCGCATGCGCGGCCAGACGCTGATCTTCCAGACGGCCGTGGCCGTCGTCTGCAAGGCGACGAACTTCGTCCAGCGCGACATCGCGCCCGTGCGCGTGGTTTTCCGCGACCTCAGCGACGCCGCCATCGAGCACTACCTGCAGGCCGAACAGCCCTACGACTGCGCTGGCAGCGCCAAGAGCGAGGGCCTGGGCATCGCGCTGCTGAATTCCATCGACAGCGACGACCCATCCGCGCTGGTCGGCCTGCCGCTGATAAGAACCTGCCGGATGCTCCGCGCCGCGGGAGTCGACCTCCTATGACGCAGAAGGAAAAAGGCAAGCTCTATCTTGTTCCCGCGCCGCTCGATTTCGGTTGCGAGGTACAGGCCCCGCTGCAGGACGCGCTTCCGCTGGGCACGCTGCAGACCGCCGCCGGCATCACGCACTGGATCTGCGAGAACGCGAAGTCCGCGCGCGCCTACCTGAAGCGCATCGATGCCGTCGCGCCGCTCGCGGCGCCCCTCCAGGCCCAGAACATCCAGGAGCTGCCGCGCGAAGTGCACAAGAAAGGCGACCACGCCGGCCAGTTCGACGCCCGCCCTCTGCTCGCCGCCGCGCTCGAGGGCCACGACGTCGGTCTGCTGAGCGAGGCCGGCATGCCGGCCGTGGCCGATCCGGGCTCGTCGGTGGCGCGAGCCGCGCACGACCTCGGCCTTGCCGTGGTGCCGCTGACCGGCCCCGTCTCGCTGCTGCTCGCGCTGGCCGCGAGCGGGCTCAACGGCCAGAACTTCGCCTTCGTCGGCTACCTGCCGCAGGACGCCGGCGAGCGCCAGGCCCGCATTCGCGAGCTCGAGGCGCTGGCGCTCAAGTCGGGCCAGACGCAGCTTTTCATCGAGACGCCCTATCGCAACGCCGCCTTGCTGCAGGCGCTCGTGCAGACGCTGCAGCACAACACCCGCCTCGCCGTGGCGCGCGGCCTGACGCTCGCCACCGCGCATGTGCGCAGCGAGACGGTCAAGTCCTGGCGCGCCGCGAAGCCCCAGGCCACCACCGACGAACGCCTGCCCGCCGTGTTCGCGATCGGCCGCTGATCATGGTGGCCATCACTGCAGCCACGCGCTGGGCTTCGCGCGCGCAATTCTTCGCAGCCGGCTTCATCTTCGCGACCTGGGGCGTGCACGTGCCCACGGTCAAGGCGCACTATGGCATCGACGAGGCCCAGCTCGGCCTGGCGATGCTCGCGGCCGGTGCCGGCGCCATGTTCGGCCTGACCAGCGCGGGCCGCTGGATCGGCCGCCACGGCCCGCGCCGCATGGCCGGCATCTGCGGCGTCGTCTATGCGCTGCTGCTGGCCGGCCTGATCGCCATGCCGGGCTATGCCGCGCTGCTGGTCTTGCTGGCCGCCTTCGGCCTCGTGACCAGCGTGTTCGACGTGTCCATCAACACCGAGGCGGCCCAGCTCGAGCTGCACGGCGACACGCCGCTGATGAGCGGCATGCACGGCATGTTCAGCCTGGGCGGCATGGCCGGCGCGGCGAGCGGCAGCGCGGCGCTGGCGGCAGGGCTCGCCCCCCAGGCGCACCTTCTGGTGGTCGCGGCCGCGATGACGGCGCTCGTCGCCCTGGCCGCCACGCGCATGCTGCCCCGGCCCGCCACCAGCGGCGCCACGGAGGCCGATCACGGCTTCCTGCTGCCCCGCGGCGCGCTCGCGGTGCTGGGCGTGCTCGCCGCGCTGGGCCTGATCGCCGAAGGCGCGATCTACGACTGGAGCGTGCTCTACATGCAGCAGGAAATCGGCAGCCCGCAGCAGCAGGCCGCACTGGCCTATGCGAGCTTCTCGGCAGCGATGGCTGCGGCGCGCTTCGGCGGCGACGCCCTGCGCGCCCGCTTCTCGCCGCGCGCGCTTCTGCTCGGCAGCGGCCTGCTTGCCGCCGGCGCCATGACGCTGGTGCTCGTCACCGACCTGCCCTGGCTGGCGCTGGTCGGCTTCGCGGGCGTGGGGGTGGGCTTCGCGAACGTGGTGCCGATCCTGTTCTCGGCCTCGGCGAGGGTGCCCGGCATCGAGCCCGCACGCGGCATCGCGTCGGTCTCGGCCGTGGCCTATCTGGGATTCATGGCAGGCCCGGCGGTGATCGGGCTGCTGGCGCGCGCTACCTCGCTGACGGCGGCGCTCTACGTGGTGGTGGTCTTCGCCGCGGCGCTGGCGGCATCGGCGCGTTACACGGCCGGCGGCGAAGCCAGGTAGTCAAGAAAGAAAAGGATCAGCGCAGCGCCGGCGTTGTGTGCATAAGGCGCACGGTGGTCTCTGCCATCGCCGCGCCGAACTTCTTGGCCAGCTTCTCGGCCACGTTGTCGCGCCGGGTGTAGTCGATCACCTCTTCGGCCTTGATGACTTCGCGCGCCACGTAGTCGACGTTGCCGAGCTGGTCGGCCAGGCCGTATTCGACAGCCTGCTCGCCGCTCCAGAAGAGGCCGCTGAACAGGCCCGGAGTGTCGAGCTTGAGCCGGTCGCCGCGCCCCGCCTTCACCACATTGATGAACTGCGTGTGGATCTGGTTGAGCATGGTCTGCGCATGCGCGCGCTGCGCGTCGCTCATCGGGCTGAACGGATCGAGGAAGCCCTTGTTCTCGCCGGCCGTCAGCAGGCGGCGCTCGACGCCCACCTTTTCCATCACGCCGGTGAAGCCGAAGCCGTCCATCAGTACGCCGATGCTGCCGACGATGCTGGCCTTGTCGACGTAGATCTTGTCCGCCGCGGCGGCGATGTAGTACGCCGCCGATGCGCAGGTTTCCTCGACCACGGCATAGACCGGCTTCTTGTACTTGGCCTTCAGGCGCTTGATCTCGTCGTTGATGATGCCGGCCTGCACCGGGCTGCCGCCGGGCGAGTTGATCAGCAGGACCACGCCCTTGGCGCCCTCGTCCTCGAAGGCCGTCTTCATGGCCGCGACCACGAATTCGGCGCTGGCGTCGCCGCCGTTGGCGATTTCGCCCTTGATCTCGACGACCGCCGTGTGGGCCGAGGTCTTGGCCGTGCTCGGCGTGCTGCGCGAGAACGCGGCCCAGGCCAGAAAAACGAAGAAGGCCAGCCAGGCCAGGCGCGTGAAGGTCTTCCAGCGGCGCGCGGCCTTCTGTTCGTTCAGCGATGCGAAGGCGAGCTTCTCGAGGGTTGCGCGCTCCCAGCCGGGGCGCTGCGTGGGATCTTTGGCCATGTTCGTGGAAGGAGCCGGCTCAAATGGCTCGAACCCCGCGGGTTCGGTTCGGTTCGGGTCGGTCATGTCAGAAAGTCAGGGGGTGAAGGTTCCAGTCAGTATGCCAGTGCACCACGCCGTCATGCTCGCTCAGCGCGATCTTCACGAGGCCGCCGCGGCACGGGCCGCCCGCGCATTCACCGGTGTCGGGCCTGTAGACCGCGCCGTGCGTCGCGCACAGCAGCCACTGGCCGGTGTCGTCGAAGAAACGGTCGGGCTGGAAGTCGAGCTCCATCGCGACGTGGCTGCAACGGTTCAGGAACGCATGCGGCTGGCCCTCGAAGCGTATGGCGAAGGCGCGGCAGGTCTCGCCGCCATAGACCACGTCGAAAGGCACCGCCAGGCCGCCTTCGGCCAGGTCGGAGGCATTGCACAGCGGAATGCGTTCTTGATCGCTCATGGCGGCATCTTCGTTCGGGTCAGGCGTTTTCGAGGAGCCAGGCTTCGAGCCCGGCCACCGAATGGGCGACGTGCAGCGGCTTGAATTCGTCGAAGCTCGCGGGCTCGTGCGCACCGTAGCTCACGCCCACGCTGGCGCAGCCGGCGTTCTGCGCGAGCTGCAGGTCGTGCGTGGTGTCGCCGATCATCAGGGTGCGCTCGGGCGGCACGTCGAGTTCTTCCATCAGCTCCAGCAGCATGCGCGGATGCGGCTTGCCGAAGGTCTCGTCGGCCGTGCGCGAGGCGTCGAAGCGGTCGCGCAGCGCGACGGACTTCAGCGCCTCGTTGAGGCCGCGGCGCGACTTGCCCGTGGCCACGGCGAGCTTGTGGCCCCGCGCGCGCAGCGCGTCGAGCATCTGCAGCACGCCATCGAACAGCACGAGGTCGTCCTGGTGCTGCAGGTAGTGATAGCGGTAACGCGCGCCGAGCTCGGGGTATTTTTCCTTCGGCACGTCGGGCGCCGCGCGCGCGAGCGCCTCGGCCAGGCCGAGGCCGATCACCCAGGCGGCGTCGTTCTCGCTCGGCTTGGCACCGCCGACGTCGATCACCGCGGCCTGGATGCAGCGCACGATGAGGCGGGTGGAGTCGTAGAGCGTGCCGTCCCAGTCGAATGCGATCAGGTCGAAGCGTGGAGGTCTGTTGGAGTCAGTCATGAGCCGTGGGAGTGGGATGTTGGGCCATCGCCTCGAGGGCGGCTGGCGGCATCAGCGCGAGCAGTTCGGGCGGCAGGCCGGCCTGCAGCGCCACGCGTTGGCCGCTGGCCGGGTGATTGAACTGCAGCCGCCACGCGTGAAGGAACATGCGTCGCAGGCCCAGCTTGTGCAGCACGCGCTGGCGCCCGGATTCGCCGTACTTGTCGTCGCCCGCGATCGGATGACCGGCCGAGGCGAGGTGCACGCGGATCTGGTGCGTGCGGCCGGTCTTGATGGTCACCGCCAGCAGCGACATCGGCTCGGCCTCGCCAGGAAGCGAGAGCCGCGCGAGCACCCGCACCAGCGTGACGGCGCGCATCGCATCGGGATGGTCCTTGGCGACCACGCGCACGCGGCGCTCGCCCGCGCCGGCCGAACCGTCGGGCAGCAGGTATCTAGCCAGGGGCGCGTCGAGCACCTTCTTGTTGGCAGGCCAGGCGCCTTCGACCAGCGCCAGATAGGTCTTGCCGGTTTCGCGCTCGCGGAACTGATCCTGCAGCGCGACCAGCGCGCTGCGCTTCTTGGCCAGCAGCAGGATGCCGGAGGTTTCGCGGTCGAGCCGGTGCACCAGTTCCAGGAATTTCGCCGCGGGTCGCGCCGTGCGCAGCTGCTCGATGACGCCGAAGCTCACGCCGCTGCCGCCGTGGACGGCCACACCGGCCGGCTTGTCGACGGCCAGGACGGCCTCGTCCTCGAGAAGGACCGGAAATTCGCGGGCCGGCGCCGGCGGGGCCGCATCGTCTTCCGCGCGCTGCGAAATGCGGATCGGCGGCAGCCGCAGCACATCGCCGGCCTCGATACGGGTTTCGGCCTGCACCCGGCCCTTGTTGATGCGCACCTCGCCCGACCGGATGATCCGGTAGACGTGCGTCTTCGGAACGCCTTTCAGATGGCGAAAAAGGAAGTTGTCGAGCCGCTGCCCGGCGGATTCGGCATCGACCGTGAGGAATCTGATGGCCGAATGCGGCGCCCCGGCTTCGTCGGGGGCCTTGGAGCCTGCGGGATTTCGAGCAGCCGCGGGCCCTTGCTTCGCACCTATAATGTTTTTCACCAGCGCGGTCATGTAAGTGCTTGATTAGACAGAAGTTTAGTCCACTGCCATCAAATACCCAGGGCGGCGCTGTGAGGTCGATGCCGCTTTGGCGCCGAGCTGCAAACCCCGCGCAATCGCGCAAAGTGGCAGACCAGGCGCCCAAGTCAAGCCGACACCCACGAAACACCGATACGGAATACCCCAGCCTGCAGCTTCCAAGCTGCCGGCGGATCGAAGCGAGTCCCTTGTTGTGTTGATGCTGCTGATTCGAATGTGCCTGCACTGGCTTGCGCCGGTGGCTTCTGCCATTCAATCGTCCGCAGCGCGCGCCACCCTTGCGCAACCGGCTATCAAAAAGATAGCCAACCAACACCGAATCTGGCTCGCGCCCATCCACGCGCCCCCACCCCGGCTGTCTTCTTGAGCTAACGCTCGAGAAGCCTGCCCGCGCCCTGCGCGGCAGAGACAGCATCCGGGGCCCAAGCGGCAATTCCCTGGTTTCGCGGGCGTCGTCCGTGCATCGTTGGCTCGTCAAGGGCCGGTAGAACGATACATATAAGGACAACGCATCATGAAGCGGATGCTGATCAATGCCACGCAGGCCGAAGAACGCCGCCTGGCCATCGTCGACGGGCAGAAACTGCTCGACTACGAAATCGAAATCGAAGGGCGCGAACAGCGCAAGGGCAACATCTACAAGGCGGTCGTGACCCGCGTCGAGCCTTCGCTCGAAGCCTGTTTCGTCGACTACGGCGAAGACCGCCACGGCTTCCTGCCGTTCAAGGAAATCTCCAAGCAGTACTTCGCCGAGGGCGTGTCGGCCAGCCAGGCCCGCATCCAGGACGCAATCCGCGAAGGCCAGGAACTCACCGTCCAGGTCGAAAAGGAAGAACGCGGCAACAAGGGCGCGGCCCTCACCACCTTCATTTCGCTGGCCGGCCGCTATGTCGTGCTGATGCCGAACAACCCCCGTGGCGGCGGCGTCTCGCGCCGCATCGAGGGCGACGACCGCGCCGAACTCAAGGAGGCGATGGACCAGCTCGAGTACCCGAAGGGCATGAGCATCATCGCGCGCACCGCCGGCATCGGCCGCTCGGCGCCCGAACTCCAGTGGGACCTGAACTACCTGCTCAAGCTCTGGAGCGCCATCGACGGCGCGGCCAAGGGCGGCAAGGGCGCCTTCCTGATCTACCAGGAATCCTCGCTCGTCATCCGCGCCATCCGTGACTATTTCAATCACGACATCGGCGACATCCTGATCGACACCGACGACATCTACGACCAGGCGCAGCAGTTCATGGCGCACGTCATGCCCGAGCATGCCCCGCGCGTGAAGCGCTACCGCGACGACGCGGCGCTGTTCAGCCGCTTCCAGATCGAGCACCAGATCGAATCGGCCTACGCCCGCACCGTGCAGCTGCCCTCGGGCGGCGCCATCGTCATCGACCACACCGAGGCGCTGGTCTCGGTCGACGTGAACTCGGCCCGCGCCATCAAGGGCGGCGACATCGAAGAGACCGCCACCCGCACCAACCTCGAAGCCGCCGACGAAGTGGCCCGCCAGATGCGCCTGCGCGACCTGGGCGGCCTGATCGTCATCGACTTCATCGACATGGACGAGTCGAAGAACCGCCGCGAAGTCGAAAGCCGCCTGCGCGACGCGCTGCGGCAAGACCGCGCCCGCGTGCAGTTCGGCTCGATCAGCAAGTTCGGCCTGATGGAAATGAGCCGCCAGCGCCTGAAGCCGGCGCTCTCGGAAGGCTCGTCGATCCCCTGCCCCCGTTGCGGCGGCTCGGGCCACATCCGCGACACCGAATCGAGCGCGCTGCAGATCCTGCGCATCATTCAGGAAGAGTCCATGAAGGACAACACCGCCGCCGTGCACGTGCAGGTGCCGGTGGAAGTGGCTTCGTTCCTGCTGAACGAGAAGCGCACCGAGATCGCCAAGATCGAGCTCAAGCAGCGCGTGAGCGTGCTGATGGTGCCCAACAAGACGCTCGAAACGCCCAACTACAAGCTCGAGCGCCTGAAGCACGACGATCCGCGCCTGGACCACATCGAGGCCAGCTACAAGATGGCCGACGAGATCGAGGACCCGACCTCGGTCACGCGCCGCTCGCAGGAGCCCACCAACAAGCAGACGCCTGTCATCAAGGGCGTGCTGCCCGACGCGCCGGCTCCCGTGGTGCCGCCCAAGCCCGAAGCCGTGCGCGCACCCGCCGCACCGGCACCGGTCGCACCGCCCGTGGTGAGCGCGCCGGTTCCGGCGCAGACCGGCTTCTTCGCCTGGATCAAGAACCTGTTCGGCGGCACGCCGGCTCCCGTTGCAGCGCCCGCGCCTGCAGCGATCCCGGTCGAGGCACCGAAGCCCCGCCGCGACGGCCGCCCCGGCCGTGATGGCGAAGCACGCGGCGGTGCGCGCGACGGCGAACAGCGCCGTGGCGGCCGCAACGGTGAAGGCCGCGGTGAAGGCCGTGGCGAGAACGGCGGACGCCAGGGCGGTCGCGACGGCGAACAACGCCGCGGCGGCCGTGGCGGCGAGCGCCGTGAAGGTCGCGGCGAAGGCCGTGGCAACGAACAGCGCAACGAGCAACGCAACGAAGGCGCCGGCAACCAGCCGCGCGAACAACGCGAGCCGCGTGAAGCACGCGCACCGCGCGACGGCGAGCAGCGCCGCAACGGACGCGGCGAACGCCGCGAAGGTGAAGGCCGCGAAGGTCGCAACAGCGTGCTGCCGGCCGACGCGCTCGAAGGCTCCAACCTCGAAGCCCAGCAACTGGCCGGTGCCGTTGCAGGCGACGAAGGCAACACGGCTGAACGCGCACCGCGCGCCCGTGGCGAGCGTCGCGAACGCGGCGAGCGCAATGAGCGTGGCGAGCGTGGTGAACGCAATGGCGACCGCGAACGCAACGCCGTCGAGGCTGGCGAAGGCGAGCAGCGCCAGCCCCGCAACGGCCGCGACGAACAGCGCGCCCCCCGTGGCGAGCGCAATGACCGCAACGACGGCCGCCGCGAGCGCCGCGGCAGCGATGCGGCACAAGCCGAAGCGGATGCACGCGGCGCCGAAGCCGCGGCAGCCGACGTCGAGCAAGCCGGTGAAGCCGCCGGCAACGGCGAGCAGGCACCGCGCCGCGACGGCGAAGAGCGCCGCGGCCGTTCGCGCGACCGCTACGGCCGCGACCGCCGCGAACGCGGTCCGCGCGAAGAAGCCGAAGCCGGCGCTGCGGTGGCTGCCGAAGGCTTCTCGTCGCAGGAGCCCCAGCAGCAACTGCCGCTGGTGTCCGAGCGCGTCGAAGCCGTGGAAGCGGTTGCCGTCGCAACGGAAGTCCGCGAGGCACCGCAGCAGGTCCGCACCGAGCGCCCCGCGCCGGTCGTTGCTGCGGCAGCAGCCGAGCAGATCGTGATCGAGAGCGCCACCGCCCAGGCTCCTGCGGCAGCCGCCGCCAACGGCCGCGCGCTGCCCAAGGTCCAGCCTTTCGAGCTGCCGCTGGCCGAGCTCGCGCAGATCGCCGAGAGCTCCGGCCTGCAGTGGGTCAACTCGGACGCCGAGCGCATCGCCCAGGCGCGCGCCGCGATCGAGGCCGAGCCGAAGCCGGTGCACGTGCCGCGCGAGCGCCCGCCGGTGGTCGTGCTCGACGAAGGTCCGCTGGTGCTGGTCGAAACCCGCCGCGACCTCGGTTCGATGGCGCTGCCGTTCGAACAGCAGCAGCAACAAGGGCAGCGTCCGCTCTGAGCGACGCCCCCTCGCAAATGAAAAACGGCGCCTCTGGCGCCGTTTTTTTATGCCCGCTCAACCTTGTCGCGTGGCGGCAGCTCCGGCATCTCCAGGATCAACTCGCCGAACCTGCAGGCGCACTCGGTCCTGCCGTTCTCGCTCCAGATCAGCGAGAAATCCACGCTGGGCAATGACGGCAGGCCGTAGCGGCCGTCGACGATCTTCATGCCCGGTTCCACGTCCTCGCGCGTGAGCACCGTCACAGCCAGTCCCGCGAGCACCGCTGCGCGAATGCCGTGCTGGCTCGCCGAAGTGAAGACCACGTGCCAATCGCGCGGCGTGGCGTCCAACGCCCCGGCCGCCACCTCACGGTTGACGCAGGGCTTCGGAAAGAAGGCCAGCGGCAGCGATGCGCCCGGCTTCGGCTCGAAGCATTCGGCCGCCGCCCAAACCAGCTGCGTGCGACGCAGCCGCGTACCCTCCTCGCAGCCGGGCGGCGACATCACCACAGCAAGGTCGAGCTCGCCCGCGCGAATCATGGCGCGGAAGTCGAGGTGCATGCTCACGCTGACCTCCATGCGCGTGGCGGGAAACGAGCGCGCGAACTGCGAGAGCAGCGGAGGCAGCCGCTCGCCCATGAAGGTGTCGGGCGCGCCGAAGCGCACCACGCCCGCGATCGGCGAAGGCTGGAAGCGCCGGGTCATCGCGTCCAGCGTTTCGAGGATCTGCTGGGCGTAGCGCAGGAAGTCCTCGCCGTCCTCGGTCACGGTGAGGCGGCGCGTCGTGCGATGCAGAAGCGGCCGGCCCACCTGCTCTTCCAGCCGCCGGATCTGGTGGCTCACGGCCGACTGCGTCAGGTGCAGCCGCTGGGCGGCGCGGGTGAAGCCGCCGGTTTCCTTGACGGCCACGAAGGCGCGCAGCAGTGCGGGATCGAAGTCCATGGGCAACCAATAAATGATGACTGTTAATGAGTTTCAGGAAATTAAATCATTTCCTTCATGAAGAGGCTTTCCCCAGAATCGCCCGGACCTACCCGACCCAAGGACTTCCGAAAGATTTAGATGCCCCTCTCCCACACCGGCAAGAACCGCGTCGCACTGGCCGCGATCTGCCTCATCGCACTCATGTTCGGCCTGGAAATCTCCAGCGTGCCGGTCATTCTTCCCACTCTCGAAAAGGCACTGCACGGCGACTTCAGCGACATGCAGTGGATCATGAATGCCTACACCATCGCCTGCACCACGGTACTGATGGCCGCCGGCACGCTGGCCGACCGCTATGGCCGCAAGCGCATCCTCGTCGTCAGCGTGGTGCTGTTCGGCCTGACCTCGCTGGCCTGCGGGCTCGCGCAGAACGCGCCGGTGCTGATCGCCGCGCGCTTCCTGCAGGGCCTGAGCGGCGGCGCGATGCTGATCTGCCAGCTCGCGGTGCTCTCGCACCAGTTCCAGCAGGGCAAGGAGCGCAGCCGCGCATTCGCCACCTGGGGCGTGGTCTTCGGCATGGGCCTGGGCTTCGGGCCGATCATCGGCGGCGCGATCGTGGCGCTGTCGAGCTGGGAGTGGGTGTTCCTGGTCCATGTGCCGCTCGCGGCGGTGGCGCTGGCCCTGGTGCTCGGCAGCGTGGAGGAGTCGAGCGACCCCGACGCGCAACGGCTCGACCTTCCCGGCATCGTCACGCTGTCGCTCGCGGTGCTGGGCCTGACCTGCTTCATCACGCAGGGGCCGGGCCTCGGCTTTGCGAGCCCTCTGGCCATCGGCATCGCCGTTGCGTCGGCCGCGAGCTTCGTTCTCTTCCTGTGGGTGGAGAAGATCAACCCGCATCCGATGTTCGATTTCTCGGTTTTCAGAATCCGCGATTTCTCGGGCTCGATCATCGGCTCCATCGGCATGAACTTCAGCTTCTGGCCCTTCATGATCTACCTGCCGATCTACTTCCAGGGTGCGCTGGGCTACGACGCCGTCGTGGCCGGCTCCGCGCTGCTGGCCTACACGCTGCCCACGCTGGTGCTGCCGCCGCTGGCGGAGCGGCTCTCGCTGCGCTACCGCCCGGGCGTGGTGATTCCGGCGGGGCTCTTCGTCATCGGGCTCGGCTTCATGGCCATGCGCTACGGCAGCGGCATGGCCCACGCGAGCTGGATGACGATGCTGCCCGGCTGCCTGCTGGCCGGCATCGGACTGGGCCTGACCAACACGCCCGTCACCAACACCACCACCGGCTCGGTGCCGAGCGCACGCGCGGGCATGGCCTCGGGCATGGACATGAGCGCGCGGCTCATCACGCTGGCCATCAACATCGCGCTGATGGGCTTCGTGCTGCTCGAGGGCGTTCATGCGCATCTGCGCGGTGCGCTGTCCGCGTCGTTCGATGCGCCGCAGTTGCGCGAGCTGGCGGAGAAAGTCGCGGCGGGCAGCTTCGCGTCGCTGGGCGAGAGCTTTCCCGCGCTGCCGCAGCTCGATCCGTCCGGCGCAACGGTGCATGCCGCGCTGGCGCACGGCTTCGGGCTGGTAATGCTCTACGGAGGCGTCGGCGTATGGCTGCTGGCCGGCATCAGCTGGCTGGTCTTCGGCAGCGGCAGCAAGAAGCTGTCGGTGCGGCCCGCCTGCCCCTAGGCCGGCCTCAGGAGTTCTCGACCTGCGCCGCGCGTTTCCAGGCCTCGGCGGCCTGCTCGGCGTCGTCGCGGTCTTCCGCGAGCTGGGCCAGCGCGAGCCAGGCACGGCGATAGAGCTCCGTGTCCTGCAACCCCAGCCCGGCCTGCATCAGCAACTGCTGGGCCTTGCCCCAGAGCTGGCGCTTCATGCATGCCATGCCCGCGAGGTACTGCAGGTTCGCGTCGCGCGGATTGTTGCGCTGCGCGCTTTCGATGCGCGCGAGCCATTCGGCATCCACCGAGTCGAGCCCCGCCTCGAGCGCGCGCGCCAGCTTGACGCGCAGCGCGTCGCCCAGTCCGCGCGGATTGGCCACCATGCGCTCCCATGCCGGCAGCAGCCAGCCGCGCGCCAGTGCGAGATCGCCGCGCAGCGCGACCATGCGCTGCGCGGCGTGAATCGCCACTTCGGGCATCTCGCGTTCGTTGGCATCGAGTTCGGTCCACGCGCGCAGCAGTTGCGCCGGATCATGCGCGCCAGACAGCAGCTCGGTGGCGAGGCCGCGCACGATGCTCTGCGCGGCCGCTTCGGAAAAGGCGCGGTGCTTGGCCAGCAGGCGCGCGGTTTCGAGTGCCTCGAGCGTGCGGCGATCCTGGCGCGCCGCCTTGAGCCTCAGGCGCAACGCGAGCGTGCGGCGCTGCGCGCCTTGCGGCAGTTCTTCGAGCCGTGCGAGCGCGGCGGCCGCGTCGCGATCTTCGAGCGCCCAGCGCGCCGCGCGCAACTGCACGCCTTCGCGCGTCTCGGGGCTGGCGAGCACGGTGCGGTCCGCGCTTTCATTCAGGGCCTGCTGCAGATGCGCGTCGCGTGCAGCCTTGTCCTGCAGCGCCTGGGCGCTTTCGGCAGCGAGCAGATGCGAGAGCACGCGCACCTGCTGCGCCTGCGGCAGGCTGGCGCCGAGCGCGGCGAGCGTTTTTTCCTGCGTGAGCGCGGCCTGCGCCGCCTTGCGTGCGCGAGAGAACCGGCCGGAAATCAGCTGCACCATCGCATCGAGCAGCGCCGAGTGCAGCGTGCGCTCCTTCTGCTGCAGGCGCCACTGGCGCGCCTGCGTGGGCAGCGAGAACAGCGCGGCGAGTGCCCGCAGCGCCGCATGCAGCAGCACGAAGGCCACCAGCAGGATCACGAGCACGAGGTTCAGCGAAAGATCGACACGCCACGGCGGCCAGAACACGGTGATCGTGCCCTGGTTGTTGCCGGCGAAAAGAGCGACTGCCGCGGCGACGGCGAATAGAGCGAGGAGCCAGATTGCTGCGCGCATGTACGTCCGATCAGCGTCCTGCCGCTGCGGTGGCAAGCGCCGCCAGCGTGTCGTCGATGCGGACCGGCTCGGTCGCCTTCACCAGCGACTGCAGTTGCTGCAGCAGCGTGGCGGCGGCCTGCGTTCGGCGCGATGCGGGGTCGAAATAGCGGTTGAGCGAGGCGGTCACCTGCGACAGCTCGCTGCGCGTGGCTTCCATCTGCCGCGACAGCAGCGACAGGCGCGCATTGAGCAGCTTCAGCTTGAGGTTCTCGCGCAGGAAGTACGACTGCTCGGGGGCCAGCAGGATCGCCTCCGGCGTCTGGATGCGCCCCACGCGCACCAGCGAACGGGCTTCGCCGCGCACGGTGAGCAGCACGCGGCGCCACCACGGCGCATCGGCGGGAATGGGCTCGGGCTGCCAGGCGTTGGTGCCGGTGCCGCGCACGGCCACCGCATTGAGCGTGGGCAGGTCGTCCACGTTGCGCATCAGCTCGTCGAGCTTCTGCAGCGCCTCGGCGCCGTCGTTGCTGGCGCTGCTGCGCAGGCGGTCGGCATCGCGCTGCATGGCGCGCTGCAAGGGCGTGAGACGCGGCTGCGCGGCGCGGGCGATGCGCGTGTCGCCGGCCTTCAGCGCGGCGAGCAGGGGCTCGACGCTGCCGGTGACCTGCGCCTGCTGCAGGGCAAGGCGCACGGCCGACTCGATGTCGACGACGAGGTTCTCGTCGCGCGAACGCGAGAGGCTTTGGATGAGTTCTTCCAGCTGCGAGCGCTGCAGCGCGACTTCGGCCACGCGGGTCTCGACCAGCGCCACGCGCGCCGATGCATCGCGAACCGTGTCGCTGGCCTGGCGGGCCAGCGTGCGCGCTTCCATCGACTGCGCGATGGCGTCGGCGCTCTGGCGCGCCAGCTGCTCCTTCATGCCGCCGACCTTCTGCCAGAGCGCGATGGACATCAGCAGCGCGACGAGCGCCACCAGGGCCACGAGGCCGAAACCGATGCGGGAGAGAAGCAGCGCGCCCGCGGCCTGCGCGGCAGGTGTCTGGTGGGGTGCCAGCGGGGCGGGCACCGGCGCTGTGGCAGCGGATGGGGAAGGAGAAAGATCGTCTGTGGGGGACGCGGCGCTCATGCCAAGGATTCTATAGACGCGATCAACGCATCCAGCAGCGGCGTGCATACACGCAACGCCCCGAAACCCGCGCCACGCGCGGCTTCGCCGATGCGCGCATGCGTGGCGACCGCGCTCGCGGCATGCCATTGCACGCCGGGCATCGCGCGCTGCAGATTGCCGATCGCCTCGGAGCTGCTGAAGAGCCAGATCGCGCGGCCTTCGGCGCCGTCCATCGCGAGCCGATGTTGTACGACGTCCAGCGACGGCGGCAGCCTGCGATAAGCCACCACGGTGTCGCGATGGCCGCCCGCCGCATCGATCTCGTTGGCCAGCCAGTCGCGCCCGGCCGGATGGCCGGCTTCGTCGCCGCCGCGCACGATCAGCACGCGAACGCCCTTCGACACCTGCGCATGGACGCGCTCCCAGAGCGCCTCGGAGTCGAAGCGCGTGGCTTCGGGCGGTGGCGCGTCGATGGACTCGGGAGGCACTCCGGCACGCAGCAAGGCGCGCTTCGTGCCGGGGCCCGTGGCCCAGAAACGGCGGCCTGCCAGCGAATCGACCGCGCTCCTGTGCTGGAAGAAATGCTCGACGGCCGTGGCGCTCACGAACATCAGCGCCGCGTAGTCGGCAAGCCGGCGCCAGGCAGTTCGAAGCGGCTCGATGTCGGTCGCGGGTTCGATCACGATGAGCGGCAGCGCCACCGCGTCGAGCCCCGCGCCGCGCAGGTCGCTCACCCATTGCGCGGCTTCGCGCGCCGGCCGCGTGACGATGACGGGACGGCCGGTCATACGATGACCGCCGGTATCAGTGGGCTCCGGCGGCACGCAGCAGCGCCGCGGCATGCCCGCCGAGCGCGTCGGCCTCGGCGAAATCGCCAGCGCGCGCCAGCGCATGCACCTTCACGAGCGGCGCGTTGCCTTCCGGGTCGCCCCAGGCGGCATCGATGCGCAGCGCGCCGTCGGCCTGCCAGCGCGCATGGGCCGCCAGCGGCATGGAACAGCTGCCGCCCATGGCGCGGCTCACGGCGCGCTCGGCGGCGGTGGAGAGCCAGTCGCCCCTGTGGGCCAGCGAGCCCAGGAGTTCGATGAGGTCCTCTCGGTCGGCGCGCACTTCGATGCCGAGAGCGCCCTGCCCGGCGGCGGGCAGCATGGTGTCGGCGTCGAAGGCCACGCGGATGCGGCTTTCGAGCCCCAGCCGCTTGAGGCCGGCAGCGGCCAGCACGATGGCATCGTAGTGTCCTTCGTCGAGCTTGCGCAGGCGGGTGTCGAGGTTGCCGCGCAGCGGTTCGATGCGCAGGTCGGGCCGCAGTGCGCGCAGCAGCGCCACGCGGCGCAGGCTGGAAGTGCCGACGACAGCGCCCTGCGGCAGTGCGTCGAGCGAATCGAAACGGGGGGAGACGAGCGCGTCGCGCGGATCTTCGCGCTCCAGCACGCAGGCCAGCACGAAGCCTTCGGGCAGGTCCATCGGCACGTCCTTCAGCGAATGGACGGCGATGTCGGCACGGCCTTCCTCGAGCGCGAGTTCGAGCTCCTTCACGAAGAGGCCCTTGCCGCCCACCTTGCTGAGCGTGCGGTCGAGGATCTGGTCGCCGGTGGTCGTAAGGCCCAGCAGGCTGACGGTGTGGCCTCTTTCTTGCAAAAGCGCCTGCACGTGTTCGGCTTGCCACAGTGCCAGGCGGCTTTCGCGCGTGGCGATGACGATATTGCTCAAGACCGGTCCCAAAAGTACGTGTTCCAAACCGCGGGAATGCTAGCATGTTGCGCCGCAACAACGAAGACGGCACTCCATTCAAGAAGTCCAGGACAAACATCGAATGAAAGCCAGCAAGACACCTGCTCCGCCCAAGCGCCGCCAGGCCGAAGACCAGCCTCTGATCGAAGACATCCGGCTGTTGGGCCGGATCCTCGGCGACGTGATCCGGGAGCAGGAGGGAGAAGAGACATACGCACTGGTCGAGAAGATCCGCACCCTCTCCGTGGCTTTCCGCCGCGATGCGGACCAGGCGGCCGACCGGGCCCTGAAGAACCTGCTCAAGGGGCTGAGCGCCGCCGAGACGGTGCGCGTGATCCGCGCCTTCACCTACTTCAGCCACCTGGCCAATCTTGCTGAAGACCGCCACCAGATCCGCCGCCGCACCGAAGCGGAGCGTGCCGGCGAGAACGCCGACGGCGACCTGCAGACCGCGCTCGCGCGCATCCGCAAGGCCGGCGTGAAGCCGGAGGACATCGTCGCCTCGCTGGCCCACAGCTATGTCTCGCCGGTGCTCACCGCGCATCCGACCGAAGTGCAGCGCAAGAGCATTCTCGATGCCGAGCGCGCCATCGCGCAGCTGCTGACGGTGCGCGACGAGATCCGGCTGCGCCAGAGCGCCTACGCCGGCGCCAAGGACGCGCTCACGCCGATCGAGTTCGCCGAGAACGAAACGCAGATGCGCATCCGCGTCACGCAGATCTGGCAGACGCGCATCCTGCGCTTCTCCAAGCTCACCGTGGCCGACGAGATCGAGAACGCGCTGAGCTACTACGAAGCCACCTTCCTGCGCGAGATCCCGCGCGTGTACGCGGACCTCGAGAAGGCTTTGGCCCAAGGCGGCCAGACGCCCTCGGTGGCGCCCTTCCTGCGCATGGGCCAGTGGATCGGCGGCGACCGCGACGGCAACCCCAACGTCACCGCCGAGACGCTCGAGTACGCGCTGAGCCGCCAGAGCGAACTGGCGCTGCGCTATTACCTCACCGAGGTGCACTACCTCGGCGGCGAGCTCTCGCTGTCGGCCACGCTGGTCGACGTGTCGGTGGAAATGCAGGCATTGGCAGAGCGCTCGCCCGACACCAGCGAACACCGCAAGGACGAGCCCTATCGCCGTGCCCTCACCGGCGTGTACGCGCGCCTTGCGGCCACGCTGCGCGAACTCACCGGCGGCGAAGCCGCGCGCCATGCGGTCGCGCCGCAGAACCCGTATGCCAGCGCCGAGGAGTTCCTGGCCGACCTGCGCACCATCGAGGAGTCGCTGGACGAAAAGCACGGCAGCGTGCTCGCAGCGCCGCGCCTGCTGCCGCTGATCCGCGCGGTGGAGGTGTTCGGCTTCCACCTGGCCACGGTCGACCTGCGCCAGAGTTCGGACAAGCACGAGGCCGTCATCGCCGAGCTGCTGGCCACCGCGCGCATCGAGCCCTCGTACGCATCGCTGGCCGAAGAGGCCAAGCAGACCCTGCTGCTGAAGCTGCTCGACGACGCCCGCCCGCTGCGCGTGCCCGATGCCGATTACTCGCCGCTCGCCAGGAGCGAGCTGGCCATCTTCGCGGCCGCGCGCACCGCGCGGGCACGCTACGGCGCGGCCGCCATCCGCCACTACATCATCAGTCACACCGAGACGGTGAGCGACCTGCTGGAGGCCCTGCTGCTGCAGAAGGAAGCGGGCCTGCTGCGCGGCGCGATGGACGGCAAGGCCACCTGCGACCTGATCGTGGTGCCGCTCTTCGAAACCATCGAAGACCTGCGCAACGCAGCGCCCATCGTGCGCGCCTTCTACGCGCTGCCGAACATCCAGGCGCTCATCGAGCGCTCGGGCGCCGAGCAGGACGTGATGCTGGGCTACTCCGACAGCAACAAGGACGGCGGCATCTTCACCAGCAACTGGGAGCTGTACCGCGCGGGCATCGCGCTGGTGTCGCTGTTCGACGAGCTGAACAAGAAGAAGGCCAACCCGATCCGCCTGCGCATGTTCCACGGCCGCGGCGGCACGGTGGGGCGCGGTGGCGGCCCGAGCTACCAGGCCATCCTCGCGCAGCCGCCGGGCACGGTGCGCGGCCAGATCCGCCTGACCGAACAGGGCGAAGTCATCGGCTCGAAGTACGCCAACCGCGAGATCGGCCGACGCAACCTCGAGACGCTGGTGGCGGCAACGCTCGAAGCCACGCTGCTGCCGCAGGGCAAGTCGGCGCCCGCCAATTTCCTCTCGGCCGCGAGCGAGCTCTCGGCGGCGAGCATGGCCGCCTATCGCAAGCTGGTCTACGAGACCCCGGGCTTCGGCGACTACTTCTTCGGCTCCACGCCGATCCGCGAGATCGCCGAGCTCAACATCGGCTCGCGCCCCGCCTCGCGCAACCCCAGCCACAAGATCGACGACCTGCGCGCGGTGCCGTGGAGCTTCAGCTGGGGCCAGTGCCGCCTCACCATTCCGGGTTGGTTCGGCTTCGGCTCGGGCGTGGAGCAGTTCCTGGCCGCCGCCGGCAATGCCGCGGGCCGCAAGGAGCGCCAGGCGCTGCTGCAGCGCATGTACGCGCAGTGGCCCTTCTTCCGCACGCTGCTGTCGAACATGGACATGGTGCTGGCCAAGAGCGACCTCGCGCTGGCCTCGCGCTACGCCGAGCTGGTCACCGATCGCAAGCTGCGCCAGAAGGTGTTCTCGATGATCGACGCCGAGTGGCACCGCACCTCGGACGCGCTCTCGCTCATCACCGGCGCGAAGCAGCGCCTCGAAGGCAACGCCGAGATGCAGCGCTCGGTGCGCCACCGCTTCCCGTACATCGACCCGCTGCACCACCTGCAAGTGGAGCTGATGCGGCGCTACCGCGCGGGCGACGGCGGCGAGCGGCTGCAGCGCGGCATCCACATCTCGATCAACGGAGTGGCGGCGGGGCTGCGCAACACGGGCTGACGCGCATCGCGACGCCGTGAACGAAGACGGGCCTCGGCGGGCCCGTTTTCTTTTTGCAGCGGACACAGGGCATAGACTCGCAGCCCCGCTCCCCCATCCAATCCATCGCGACCTAAAAGGAAAGAAAGCCATGAAGGGCTCCTGCCTGTGCGGCACCGTCCGGTACGAGGCCGCGCGCCTCGCCGGTCCCATCGTCCATTGCCACTGCGCGACCTGCCGCAAGGCGCACAGCGCCGCGTTCACCACGACCGCGCGCGTCGACCGCCCCGACTTCCGCTGGACCGCCGGCGAAGAGGCCATCGGCTCCTTCGAATCGACGCCCGGCAAGCTGCGCCACTTCTGCACGCGCTGCGGCACGCACCTCGTGGCCGAATGGGTGGACAAGCCGCAGGTCATCCTGCGCCTGGGCTCGCTCGACGACGACCCGGGCCAGCGCCCCGCCTCGCACATCTGGACGTCTCACGAGGTGCCGTGGCTGGACCACGAGACGCGGATTCCGTCCTTCCCCGAAGCACCTCCGCCCAAAGCATGAGCGAACGCATGAGCACGAAGATCGGCTCTCGCCGCAGGCTCATCGTCGCCATCCTGCTGTGCGTGGCGGTGGGTGGCGCCGTGGTGCGGCACTACGCGGCGCCGGGCTCGACCACGCGCGACATCGCGACCCTGCTGATGGTGCTGTGGGTGCCGATCATCGGCAACGTCATCGCGTGGCTCATCGGCAAGTGGCCGCGCCGCGCGCCGCCGGCCGCACCGCCCGGTTTCGATGCGCTGGGCGCCTTCGCGCCCAGCGTGCTCGCCGAGATCACCTTCCGCAAGCCTGCGCTGCCATCCCAGGACACGCCGATCGCGCCGGGCGAATACCGCTGCGCACTGGTGCTCGACAAGGAAGGCTTCTCGGCGCGCTGGATGGTGCCGGCGGGCGACGCGCTGGAGCGCGGCAAGCCCGCCGAGCTGGAAGTCGAGTTCCTCTCGCCAGCCGTCGCGCTGCCGCGCTTCCAGCCGGGTACGACCTTTCGTGTACTCATCGGCGATTCCTTCGTCGCCGACGGGCGGGTATTGCAGCTGCGTCCCTCCGCGGACTAGAGCCTCGCGCACGGGCATCCGGGTGGCGATAGCCATCAAAAGGGCCCATTGTTCATCCCCGGGAAACTGTCTACTGCCGCGCGGCACCTTTGTCGCGAAGGCGACGGCTCGCACACTCCATGCCTCTTCAACGGCATTGGTGCGCGCATCGCCGCCGACGCTTCCAAGGACAGCTTCCCATCATGATGAATTCACCCAGCAGCAACCCGTGCATCGACGAGCTCGGGGCACCGGTGCAGGCTTCCACGCCCGTGCCCGCCTCGCGCTCCGCGTGGCTCGCCGTCGGCTCCATCGCCGTCGGCACCTTCGCGATGGTCTCGACGGAGTTCATGCCCATCGGCCTTCTCACCGACATCGCGCGCGGCCTCAACGTGTCCGACGGCACGGCCGGCCTGATGGTCACCATGCCCGGCGTGCTGGCCGCGTTCGCTGGCCCCGCACTCATCGTGGCCTCGGGCAAGCTCGATCGCCGCACCGTGCTGATCGCGCTCACCACGCTGCTGATCGCGTCGAACCTGCTCGCGGCCTTCGCGCCCAACTTCGCCACCATGCTGGTGGCCCGCCTGCTGCTCGGCCTGTGCGTGGGCGGCTTCTGGACCTTCGCGCCCGCCGCCGCCACGCAGCTGGTGCCGCACGCCTCGCAGGCACGCGCCATGTCGATCGTGCTGGCCGGCGTATCGGCCGCCACGGTGCTCGGCGTGCCGGCCGGCTCCTTCCTCGGCACGCTGTTCGGCTGGCGCGCCTCGTTCGCGGTGACGGGCGCGCTCGCCGCCGCGGTGCTGGTGGTGCAGCTGTGGCTGCTGCCCGCGATCCCGCCGGTGCGCGCCATCGGCGCACGCGACCTGCTCACGCCGCTCACGCGCCGCATGGCGCAGGTCGGCCTGCTCGCGGTGCTGTTCTTCATCGCCGGCCACTTCGCGGCCTACACCTACCTGAAGCCGCTGCTGCAGCAGGTGTTCGGCCTCGCGCCCAACTCGGTCTCGACGCTGCTGCTGGTCTACGGCGCGGTGGGCTTCATCGGCACCTTCCTCGGCGGCAGCCTCGTAGCCCGCAGCGTGCGTGCCACCACCCTGCTGGCGGCGCTGATGCTCGCCACGGCCCTGCTGCTGACGACGGTGATCGGCTCCGGCTTCGTGCCCGGCGCGGTGGTGGTCGTGATCTGGGGCGTGGCCTTCGGCCTGATCCCGGTGGCGCTCACCGGCTGGATGATGGAAGCCGTGCCCGACGCACCCGAGGCCGGACAGGCCCTGCTGGTGAGCGGCTTCCAGGTGGCGATCGCCTCCGGCGCGCTGATCGGCGGCGTGACGGTCGACAACTTCGGCATCTCCAGCGCGATGGTGCTCAGCGGCGTGCTGGTGCTGATCGCGGCGCTGATCGTCGGCACGCTGGGCCGTGCCCGCGGCGGCGCCTCGCTGGCTGCCGTGCCCGAGTAAGCATAAGCAGCAGCAACTTCGCAATCAGTGGCGGCCGGGCTTCCCGGCCGCCACGATCGCATCCAGCACCACGCGCAAGGCCTTGCTCACGGGCTTGTCGCGCCGGACCACGACAGCCAGCGCACGGTGCATGCGTGGGTTCAGCCGGCTGGTCTTGAGCTCCGGGTGCGCGCCGCGCCCCACCATCGCCATGCCGGGCACGATGGCATAGCCCAGCCCCGCGGCCACCATCTCCTTCATCGCCTCGACGCTGCCCAGCTCCATCACCGGCTGCGGCTGCAGGCCCTCGGCGGCGAACCAGCGATCGACCAGCTTGCGCGTGTTGGCCGCGGGCTCGAACAGCACCAGAGGCAAGGCGGCCAGGTCGCCCGGCGAGACCTTCGCCTTCAGCGGCGCGGGATCCTGCCGCCCGATGGCCACGAACTCGTCGTCGAGCACCGGCATCACCGCCAGCGAACGCCCTGCCACCGGCAGCGTGACCAGCGCGAGGTCGAGGCTGTTTTCTTCCACCTTGCGGGCCTGGTCCTCGGTGTTGCCGGTGCTGACCACCACGCCGAGCTCGGGAAAGCGTTCGCGCAGCCCGCGCAGCACGGCCGGCAGGAAATGCAGGCAGGCCGTCGCACCCGTGCCCAGCCGCACGCGGCCCGCGATGCCGCTGGCATGGTCGGCCAGCGCGTCGATGGCGTTTTCCACCGCGGTCTCGATGTTCTGCGCGTGGCGCAGCAGTTCCATGCCCGCCGGCGTGGCCTGCGCGCGCTTGCCGACGCGCTCCACCAGGCGCACCGACAGGCGGCGTTCGAGCTGGCGGATCTGCAGGCTCACGGCCGGCTGCGAGAGGCCCAGCCTGTCGGCGGTGGCGGAGAAGCTGCCGGTTTCGATCACCAGCGCGAAGGACCTGAGCTGGTCGAGGTTGAGCGATTTATCCAAAGTATTTCTCATGCCTTGCATAGGCTGCCCAAGCTTCACTTATCGATGGTGCATCGTCAAGATCGGGGCCATGTCATCGCCATCCCCTGCTCCGCTTGCTTCCGCCACGGTCGAAATCCTCGATGCCATGCCGCATCACATGGCCGCCGTGCAGTCCATCTACAGCCACTACGTGCTGCACGACCTGTGCTCCTTCGAGGAGGAAGTGCCCTCCGTCGACCAGATGCAGCAGCGCCGCGCCGACGCCATCGCGCGCGGCATGCCCTACCTCGTGGCGATGCTCGACGGCAAGGTCGCCGGCTATGCCTATGCCACCGCCTACCGCGCCCGCTCGGCCTACCGGCACTCGGTGGAAGACTCGGTCTACGTCGCGCACGGCATGCACGGCCACGGCATCGGCAAGGCGCTGCTGGGCGAGGTGATCCGGCGCTGCACCCACGCCGGGTTCACGCAGATGGTCGCCTGCGTGGGCAACAGCGCCAACACGGGCTCGCTGAGGCTGCATGAAAGCCTGGGCTTCGCGCAGGTCGGCGTGCTGCGCGACATCGGTTTCAAGTTCGGGCGCTGGGTGGACACCGTGCTGATGCAGCGCGCGCTGCGCTGAGGCCCGTCGCCATGTCGGGCAACACCGCCGGCCCCGCGCGCGGCTGGCTGGCGCTGCTGTGCGCGAGCCGGCTGCTGCAGTCGATGATCGTCACCGCCTACTCGGGCGTGCTGCCGTTCGCAATGGCCGACTGGCACATGACGGCCGCGCAGGCCGGCTCGATCCAGAGCGCCTGGCATGTGGGCTACATGAGTTCGCTCTTCGCGGTGGGCCTGCTGGCTGATCGCTTCGGGCCGCAGCGCATCTTCTTCGCCGGCAGCGCGGTGAGCGCGGCGGCGGCGCTCGCCTTCGCGCTCTTCGCTCGCGACCATCTCTCGGCGATGCTGCTCTACGGCCTGGCCGGGCTGTGCGCCGGCGCCTCGTACACGCCGGGGCTGCAACTGCTGGCGTACAACACCGAGCCCGCCGTGCGCGGGCGTGCGATGGGCCTCTTCATCGGATCGTCGTCGATGGGCTATGCGCTCTCGCTCGCTGTGGTGGCGGCGTTCAGCCATCTGCAGTACTGGCGGCTGGGGCTGCTGGTGGCCGCGGGCTGCACGGTGGCCGGCGCGCTGCTGACGATCCAGGCGCTGCGGCGCATGCGGCGGCCCTCGCCTCCATCGCCCGGAACGGTCCGCGAAGGCACCTTGCGCGCGCTGGCAGCCACGGTGCGCGACAAGCCCGCGATGGCCGGCAACTGGGCCTACGCCTTTCACTGCTGGGAGCTCATGGCGCTCTGGGCCTGGCTGCCGGCCTATCTGGTCGCCTCCTCGGGCACGGCGGCATCGTGGCAGGGCGCGGGCATCGCGCTGGCGGCGCTGGCGCATCTCGTCAGCGTGTTCGGCAGCATCGCGGGCGGCGCGGCATCCGACAGGCTGGGCCGCGCGCGGGTGATGATGATCGCGACCGTCGCGAGCCTGTGCATGTCATTCGCCTTCGGCTGGATGTGGAGCTGGCCGCTGTGGCTGCTGGCGGCGGCCGCGGCCATCTACAACCTGCTGGCCATCGCGGACTCGTCGGTCTACTCGACCGCGCTGGCCGACGTGGTGGCGCCGCACCGGCTGGGCGTGGCCTTCTCGGTGCGTTCGCTGATGGGCTTCGGCGCGGGCGCGCTCAGCCCGTGGGTCTTCGGTCTTGCGCTGGACTGGGGGCAGAACAGCTTCGGCATCGGCAGCACGCATGCCTGGGTGGCGGCATGGAGCTCGGCCGGGCTGGGTGCGCTGCTGGGGCCGTTGATGATCGCGCGCTTCTCGCGGCTGCATCGTGCGCACATGACGGCCCGCTGAATACGGGCTTCCCTGCGGGTTTTAAAATAAAACTGATGCCGGCAATCGCCGGCCCAGCCAGACCCGATCCGGAAAGAAACGCTCCCCATGGCCCAACGAAAAAGCCTCAAGGCCGACGCATGCCCGATGGCGCGCGCGCTCGACATCGTCGGCGACCAGTGGTCGCTGCTCGTCATCCGCGATGCCTTCGACGGCATGAAGCGTTTCGGCGAGTTCCAGCAGAGCCTGGGCGTCGCCAAGAACATCCTGTCGGACCGGCTGAAGAACCTGGTGCAGGAAGGTGTGCTTGAGCTCGTGCCGGCCTCCGACGGATCGGCCTACCAGGAATACGTGCTCACGGCCAAGGGCAAGGGCCTGTTCCCCGTGGTGATCGGCCTGCGGCACTGGGGCGAGGCGCATCTGTACGCCAAGGGCGAGCCGCATTCGGTGCTGATCGAGCGCGACAGCGGCAAGCCGGTGCCGAAGATCGAGCTGCGCGCGCGCGACGGAAAGCCGCTCGATCCGGCTGCGACCTTCGTGAAGAAACTGCCCGCCAACGCGAAGACGGCGCGCTGAGCGAAGGCTCTCTTTCAGCCGCCCAGCGGGTATTCGACGGCCACCCGGATCTGCCGTGTATTGAGCTCGGCCTGCGCCCTGTTGTTGCGGTGCTCGCCGTAGCGCAGCAACAGCGCCAGCCCCTTGGCAGTGCCCTCGCGGACCGTGTAGCGCAGCCAGAGATCGCGCTCCCAGTGCTTTCCACCGTGGCCGTAGCCCAGCCACGCATAGCCTCCGCGCGCGGGCACGCGGCTGCCGTCGATGCCGCTTCCGCGGATGTAGGCCGCGCCAAGGCTCAGCCCCGGCGCGCCCCACGGCGCCGCATCGACTTCGTAGCGCAGTTGCCATGACTGCTCGTGCGGCGCGTTGAAGTCGGAAAGCTGCGCCGCGTTGCCGAGCCAGATGCCACCGCGCGTCACGTAGTCGAACGGGGTGTCGCCCGCAACCTTCTGCCATCCGAGGCCCACGCGATGGGGCCTGTGCGCATAGGTGGTCATCAGGCTCGAGGTCGTGTTGTCGATCGGCCCCGCCAGTGCGCGGCCGGTGTCCTTGCTGCGATAGACCTGCAGGTCGAAGGACAGCCCGCGCTTTTCCTCCAGCGGCACCGTGTAGTGGGCGCCCAGGTAGCCGGTGCGCCAGGTGTCCTTCAACCGCCCGGCGTAGACAGTGAGCGCGAGAGAAGGAATCCCTTTCCAGGTGCCGCCGGCGAAGTCGAACACATCGCCGCGAGGCGACTTCGGGTCGAGGTAGTTCACGACCAGCGGGTTGTTCGTGCCGCGCGCGTTGCGGTCGGTCGAACCGGTGAAGCGGCCGGCCTGCAGCGTGAATCCGTCGAACTCGTTGCTGGTGACGAGCCAGCCGCGCATGGTCTCGGGCAGCAGGCGCGTGTCGGAGGAATTGAAGATCGGCGTCTTCACGCGCTGCTCGCCCACCTTCAGCACGGTGGAGGAAACGCGCGCCTTCAGCGCGACGCCGCCGCGAGCGATGCCGTCCTGCGCATGGCCCGCGCCGTCCACCGGCAGCATGCGGATCTTGCCGACGCGGAAGTCGTCGCCAGAGAGGTTGTGCGCGAGCGACACGTGCGCGTCGGCGCCGAAGCCGATCACGCCCGGCGTGAATCCGGATTCGACGGCACCCATGAGGCCGTAGCCCCATTCCTGCGCGTAGCTGCTGCGCGGTGCCCTCTGCAGCGTGGCGTTGCGCCCGCCGTTGCTGCGGTCGCCGTGCAGGTAGCTGCGGTTCTCGTACACGCTGCGCTGGAGCAGGCTCCAGCGGGTGTTCTCGACGAAGCCGCCGCCTTCGGCTGCCATGGCGGCGGTGCCGAGCATGGCGAAGGCGGCGCCGCCGAACCGGCTCGCCACCGGGTATCTGCGTGCGACGGCGTTCACAGGTACTTGAGCCAGGCGATATCGCGGCGCCGTGCCTTCAGGGCCGCGAATGCACGCACCGCGGGATACAGCGCGAAGGCGAGCACGACCGCAGCCAGCCAGACCATCCACATCGCACCGAAGCCGAAGAACCTGCCCTGGTTGAGCCCCCAGACCGCCTCCCCGCCAAGGTAGAGGAACTTGAGCACGTACAGGTGCAGCACGTAGAAGAACATCGGCGCCGCGCCGAACACCGCGAGCGGCGCGAGCCATGCCGCGCCCTCCCGGCGCTCGAAGGCCCGCAGCAGCAACAGGCCGACACCCAGGGTCAGCGCGATGAACAGCAGCGACGGCGGGTACTTGGTGATGTTGAGGAAAGCCATCAGGGTGGTGACGGCCCCGTCACCCGCCGACCACGGCTTGTCGCCATAGACATCGAGCGCCCTCAGCAGCACGAAGCCCGCCAGCAGCGCGACTCCCCATACCAGCAGCAGGCGCTGGCGCCGCGCCGCGTCGGCTCCGGCCACGAACCACGGCCCGGCGGCGTAGCCCAGCGCGATCACGCCGATCCATGGCAGCAGCGGGTACGAAGTGCGCAGCTTCAGTGCATCGGACACCTCGATCCAGCCCCGGTCATGCAGCACGGCCCATGGCACATGCAGCGCATGGCCCGCCGGAAAATGCACGCCGTCGAGCAGGTTGTGCCCCGCCACCAGCACGATGCCCAGCACCACCAGCGCCTTGCGCGGCAGCCACACCAGCGCGGCCAGCGCCAGCATCGACAAGCCGATCACCCAGATGACCTGAAGGAAGACCTTGGCGGGCGGGAACTGGAAGGTCCAGGCGAAGTTGATGAGCGTGACTTCGAGCACGACGAGGAACAGGCCGCGCTTCCACAGGAACGAGGACGCCGAGGCACGCCCGTCCGCATGCTTCGAGCCGTAGAGAAAAGCCGAGAGACCGGTGAGAAAGACGAACACCGGCGCGCACAGATGCGCCAGCAGGCGGCTGAAGAAAAGCTCCGGCGGCGTCTGCTCCACCAGCATCGGGTCGGGCACCTGGTGGTGCAGGTAGAAGGTTTCGCGCACGTGGTCCAGCAGCATGAACAGGATCACGAGGCCGCGCAGCGCGTCGATGGAAAGCAGCCGGGCCGCAGCGCCGGCACGGGATGGCAAGGGAATGTTCGGAGTTTCGGCCATGTCGTTATTGAGAATTCACTCTCAATATCGTATCGACCGAAAAGACACCCTTTGTTAATGTCCTTGCCGATCCGAGCCCATGGCCGGGACCGGCGATGCAGGCGGGCTACTCGCCCAGCAGCTCCCCGATCGGCTGCAGGTCTTCCACCCGGTCGCAGATCGACTTGATCACCATCGTGATCGGAATGCCCAGCAGCAGCCCCCAGATGCCCCAGAGCCAGCCCCAGAAGATCACGCCCACGAACACCGCCACCGGGTTCATGCGGCTGGTGCGGCTGGTGAGCCAGGGCATCAGCAAATTTCCCACGACGGTGTGGATGCCCAGCGACATGCCGGCCACCACAAGTCCCATCTGCAGGCTGTTGAACTGCAGGAAGGCCACCAGCCCCGCGGCCGCGAGCACGATGACCGAGCCGATGTAGGGAATGAGGTTGGTCACGGCCGCGATGATTCCCCACACGGCCGCGTTCTCCATGCCGATGGCCCAGAACGCGAGGCCCGTGGTCACGCCGACGATGGCGCTCACCAGTATCTGCACCAGCAGGTAGCGCTCGATGTTGCGCGTGATGTCGTCGAGCACGTGCACCGTCACCTTCTTGCGCTGCAGGCTCGAGCCGGTGATCTTGATGAGCTTGCGCCGGAAGGTGTCGCCCGAGCACAGTGCGAAGTAGGTGAGAAACGCCACCAGCGTGAGCTGCCCCATGGCGCTCAGCAGCCCGACGGTGCCGCTGAGCAGGTAGTCGCGCACGTTGAAGCTGGGCCGCTCGATGATGACGCGCGCCACGCCCTTGCGCGACGCGACGCGGGCCGAGTTTTCCTCGGCCGCTTTCTCCAGCTGCGCCGCGGCCTGCTGCACGTTGTCCAGCGGCGTGGCGCTGGCGCCCTTGTCGCGCCGCATGGCCTGGCCCAGCTTCTGCGCGGCCACCGGCAGCGAATCGAGCAGCTGCGTGGTGCTGCCCGAGAGCGAATAGCCGGTCCAGCCCAGGCCGCCGAAGAGGCCCATGAGGATCAGGCCCGCGCCGATCCAGCGCGGCAGCTTCCAGCGATGCAGCAGTTCGACCAGCGGCGACAGCGCATAGGTCAGCAGCAGGCTCAGCATCAGCGGGATGAAGACGGCCTGCCCCCATTGCAGCGCGAACACGCTGGCCAGCACCGCGAGCACCACCAGCGAGGCGCTGCGCACGTCGACGGGCATGTGCAGCAGCAGGCGCTCGCGCGCCGGTGCAAGCGGCTCGGGGGCGGGTGCCGGCGGCTCCGGCTCCGGTTCGGGCTCAGGGGCCGGTTCGACCGCCGCGGGCTGCGGCGGCTCGGCCACCGGCTCGGACGGCGGCGGCGCAGGCACGGGCTTGTCGTCGCTCATCGCGTTTCCTTCAGCACTTCGCGCACCGCGGCGAGCTGGCGGCGCGACACGGCCACGGGTTCGGGAATGGCGTCGAGCCGCAGGGCCCAGCCCTCGGCGTCCTCGCCGTCGTCGTATTTCTCCAGCGCGCGGATCGCCGAGCGCGCCACCAGCGCATTGCGGTGCACGCGCAGGAAGCGCTGCGGATAGCGCTCCTCGAATTCGTTGAGCGAGCCGTCGAGGATGTGGCTGCGCGTGGCGGTGCGCACCGTGAGGTACTTGTATTCGGACTTGAGGTAGAGCACCTCCGACAGCGGCACCCGCTCGGCGCGGCCCCGGTCCTGGATCAGCACCGTCTCGGGCGCGGCTTCGGCCTGCAGCGCGCGGCGCTCCTTCAGGAAGCGCTCGACCTTCTGCAGCGCCTGCTGCAGCCGCTCGGCGCGCACGGGCTTGGTGAGGTAGTCGACCGCTTCGAGGTCGAAGGCCGTCACCGCATGGGCGGCGTGCGCGGTCACGAACACCACGGCCGGCGCGTCGGAGCGGGCGCGCAGCTCGCGCGCCACCTCGATGCCGTCGATGCCGGGCATGTGCACGTCGAGCAGCACCAGGTCGAGCGTCAGCTTGCCCAGCTGCTGCAGCGCCTCGGCGCCCTGCGAGGCTTCTGCCACCACTTCGGCGGCGGGCGAGGTGCAGTCGCGCAGCAGCGTGCGCATGCGCGAGCGCGCCAGGGCTTCGTCGTCGACGATCAATGTCTTGAGGGTCATGATTCGGCGGGTATGGCTATGCGTACCCTGTAGCTTTTCTGATCCATGCCGGCGCTGAACTGCATCTGCATGTCGTGCAGCAGCCGCAGCCGGTCGCGCACGTTGGCCAGCGCGATGCCGTGGCCGCGCGGCAGCGGCTCGTCGGCCCAGCGCAGCGGCGGGAGGCTGTTGACCACTTCTATCACCACCATGTTGCCGCGCCGCTCGGTGCGGATGCGCAGCTTGGCGCCCTCGGGGCTGGGCTCCACGCCGTGCTTGATGGCGTTCTCGACCAGCGGCTGCAGCAGCAGGGGCGGCAGGCGCGCGTTGCTGGCGGCGGCGTCCAGGTCCCAGCGGATGCGCAGGCGGTCGCCGAAGCGTACCTGCTCGATGGCCAGGTAGCGCTCGGCCAGCGCGATCTCGTCGGCCAGCGTGCCCGATTCGCCGGGGTCGGCCAGCGCCTGGCGGAAAAGCTCGGCCAGGTCTTCGAGCATGGTCTCGGCCTTGGCCGGCTCCTCGCGCACCAGCGCGATGGCGCTGTTGAGCGTGTTGAAAAGAAAGTGCGGGCGGATGCGCGACTGCAGTTCCTCCAGCCGCGCGGTGGTGGCGGCGGGCGTCTGGCCCCGGGCGCGCAGCACCATCGCCGCCATCACCAGCCCCGCGAACAGGGCTCCGGTGAGCGCGCTGGCCAGCCACGGCGCGCTCGAAAGCACGCCCGTCAGGCGCAGCAGCCCGCAACCGTAGAGAGCCGACAGCGCGCCGAGCAGCGCGCCGGCCGTGTATTGCCAGTGCTTGGGCAGCCGCCGCAGCGGCTTCTTGAGCCCGCAGGCGCTCACCAGCCACAGCAGCGTGGCGGGCAGCGCGCCGCCGGTGACGGTGGCCGTCTGCACCAGCCATTCGCCGGGCGTGGAGACCACGAACAAGGTGGCGATGGCGACCACCGCCTCGACGAACACCACCGTGCGCAGCACCACCCCGATCTGGCAGGCGTCGAAGATCGACGGGTCGCCGCGCACGGGCGCGCGGGCGCGCTCCGAAGGCGACGGGGGCGTAGGGGAAGAGCTGGCCGATAAAATCGCCGGGTTGCGCATCGCAGACATCTGATCCATCGGGTGACCAACCCATTATTGCCTTCCTGGACGGCTCCCATGACCCAAAACCAACTCGACAAGAAATCCGAAGCCTGGTCGGCCCTGTTCTCCGAACCGATGAGCGACCTGGTGAAGCGCTACACCTCCAGCGTCTTCTTCGACAAGCGCCTGTGGCAGGCCGACATCCAGGGCTCGCTGGCGCACGCCGGCATGCTGGCCGCGCAGGGCATCATCGGCGTGGAAGACCACGCCGCCATCGAGCGCGGCATGGCGCAGATCCGCGGCGAGATCGAATCCGGCGCCTTCGAGTGGAAGCTCGACCTCGAGGACGTGCACCTGAACATCGAGGCCCGCCTGACCCAGCTGGTCGGCGACGCCGGCAAGCGCCTGCACACCGGCCGCAGCCGCAACGACCAGGTCGCCACCGACGTGCGCCTGTGGCTGCGCGGCGAGATCGACCTCGTGGGCGACCTGCTGGTCGAGCTGCAGAAGGCGCTGGTGGACATCGCGGAGAAGAACGTCGACGTGATCCTGCCCGGCTTCACCCACCTGCAGGTGGCCCAGCCCGTGAGCTTCGGCCACCACATGCTGGCCTACGTCGAAATGTTCAGCCGCGACGCCGAGCGCATGGCCGAGGTGCGCAGGCGCGTCAACCGCCTGCCGCTGGGCGCCGCCGCCCTGGCCGGCACCAGCTACCCGCTGGACCGCGAACTGGTCGCGAAGACGCTGGGCATGGACGGCGTCTGCCAGAACAGCCTGGACGCCGTGAGCGACCGCGACTTCGCCATCGAATTCACTTCCGCCGCCAGCCTGTGCATGGTGCACGTGAGCCGCATGAGCGAGGAACTCATCCTGTGGATGAGCCAGAACTTCGGCTTCATCCAGATCGCCGACCGCTTCACCACCGGCTCGTCGATCATGCCGCAGAAGAAGAACCCCGACGTGCCCGAGCTGGCGCGCGGCAAGACCGGCCGCGTGGTGGGCCACCTGATGGCGCTCATCACGCTCATGAAGGGCCAGCCGCTGGCCTACAACAAGGACAACCAGGAAGACAAGGAGCCGCTGTTCGACACCGTCGACACGCTCAAGGACACCCTGCGCATCTTCGCCGAGATGATCGGCGGCATCACCGTGAAGCCCGAGGCCATGGAAGCCGCCACGCTGCGCGGCTACGCCACCGCCACCGACCTGGCCGACTACCTGGTGAAGAAGGGCCTGCCCTTCCGCGACGCGCACGAGACCGTGGCGCACGCCGTGAAGGCCGCCACCTCGCACAAGGTCGACCTGGCCGAGCTGCCGCTGGCCGTGCTGCAGCAGTTCAACCCGAACATCGAGAAGGACGTGTACGACGTGCTGAGCCTGCGCGGCTCGCTGAACGCACGCAACATCCTGGGCGGCACCGCGCCCGCGCAGGTGAAGGCGCAAGTCGCCCGCCACCGCGCCCGCCTCGGCTGAGCGCCGCAGCAACTGCAGCAGCGGCAGCCGCACCGTGTTCTACGCCATCCCGCTCGAGAACAAGCCGAGCTGGCGCAATCCGCCGTGGATGACGGTGCTGCTGATCCTCCTGAACATGATCGTGTTCTGGGGACCGCAGCGCAGCGAAGAGAAGGGGCAGGAACGCGCAGCCGCCTTCTACGTGAAGAGCGCCCTGCCCGGGCTGGAGCTGCCGCCCTTCGTCGATTGGCTCGAGAAGACCGACCCGAAGCGCGGCAAGCTGGCCCGTCGCATGCTGCGGCACGAGGAGGCCTATCCGCAGCTTCTCGAGGGCCTGCAGAACGACCGGAAGTTCCTGCAGAAGCTGCGGGCCGACGAGGTCATCACGCCCACGAATCCGCAGTACGGCGAGTGGAAACAGGCCCGCCAGCAGTACGAGGCCATGCTGCCCGCGCCCTTCACCGAGCGCTGGGCCCAGAGCTACGCGACGGACGCCGAATTCCGGCCCTGGACCTGGCTCACCAACGCCTTCCTGCACGGCAGCACCGGCCACCTGCTGGGCAACATGCTGTTCCTGTTCCTCTTCGGCTTCTCGGTCGAGCTGGCGCTGGGACGCGGCACCTATCTGGCGTTCTACCTGCTGGGCGCGGTGGGTGCCTCGGTGCTCGCGGGCTGGGCCTACGCCGGCGGCACCTACGGGCTGGGCGCCTCGGGCGCGGTGTCGGCGCTGATGGGCATGTACGCGGTGATGTACCGCCTGCGGCGCATCCGCTTCTTCTACCAGCTGTTCTTCTATTTCAACTACGTCACCGCGCCGGCCCTGCTGCTGCTGCCGGCCTGGATCGCCAACGAGCTGATGCAGCACTGGCTGGGCGGCCAGGGCATCGCCTACATGGCCCACCTCGGCGGCCTGCTGACGGGCGCCGCGCTGATGTACGGCGCCATGCTGCTGGGTCGGGTGAAGACGCCCGAGACCGTGAAGTCGGAAATGGTGCGCGACGACGACCGCTTCGACGAGCACGTGGCCGCCGCCCGCAAGTACGGCGCCGCGATGAAGTTCGACCGCGCCTGCGCCGAATGGCGCGCCGCTGCCACCCTGCGCCCCGGCGACGCCGAGACGCTGCGCGCCTGGTTCAACACCGCGCGGCTGCAGCCCGCAAGCGACGACTTCCACCAGGCCGCCCGCCGCATCTTCCGCCTGCCCGCCACCGACGCCGACACGCTGGCCCTGCAGCACGCGAGCTTCCAGACCTACCTCGACCAGGCCCGGCCCGGCGTGCGGCTCAAGCCCGAGGACATGGCCCGGCTCGCGCGCCGCTTCGCCCGCATCCGCCAGTTCGAGGACGCCGACCGGCTGTGCCGCATCCTGCTGAAGACCGCGCCCGACCATCCCGAGCTGGCCGACACGCTCTCGACCTGCGCCAACGGGCTGCTGCATGCGGGCCTGCGCGACAAGGCGCTCGGCCTGCTGCCCCACCTGTTGCGCGTCGCACCGAACGACATGGTGACGCGCGCGCTGCAGAAGGCCTGAGGAAATGCTTTCGCCGGATCAGCGGAAGTGGCAGCGCCACTGGCACGAAGTCTTCGATGCGGCACTGGGCCCCGACGGCCCGCCGGGGGAGCCCCTGCCGGACGACATCGACACCGACTTCAGGCTGCAGTTCGAACTCTGGGACCTGAGCGCCGAGGCCCGCGCTCGGGCTTTCTCCATCTTTCCGAACGCCGAGGGAATGCTCGCGAGGATCGCCGCGCACCGGTCCGCCCCGCCCTCGGCCATCGATGCCGATGAAGCCACCCGCATCCTGCGCGACGGGCTGAAGCTGCTGCGGCAACTCGGCATCGAGTCACCCGAGCCCGATGCCGCCGTGGCCGTGCTCGACACAAGCAAGGTTTCGCTGCACGACGCCTTCTCCAGAGCCGACAGTCCCTTCATCGAATTCCACGACGCTCTGCACGACATGGCCCTGCGGGAGACCGGCGAGGCCGGGAAGGACGCGTACTTCTTCCTCTCGGAGCCGCTCTACCGCCTGGCGGCCTCCTACGCTGTCGCGCACTGGATCTGCTGGCCGCTGTGCGCCCGGCCCGGTGCACCCGACGCTACCGAAGCCGAATACCTGCTCTGGCAAGGCGGCTGGTCGGCTGGGTGGAGCGAAGAAGGCGTGTTCCTCTTCGACCGCCGGGAAGAATTCGGCCTGATTGGCTGACGAAAGGCCTCGTCAGGCCGTCTGGGCCGGCGGCGCCGCCGGCCGCAGCAGCCAGCGCACTTCCTGCGTCTGCTCGCTGTCGGGGTAGCGCGCTTCCATCGTCGTCAGGATCGGCTGCGCCATGTCGGAGCGCCCCAGCCCCTGCACCAGCGCGCGCGCCGCGAGTTCGTAGGCCTGCGGAATCGCCTCGTTGCCGCGGAAGCGCTTGTCGAAGCCCGACAGCAGCGCCAGCGTGGCGTGCGCGTCGCCGTTGCGCCATTCGGCGCGCGCCATGGCAATCACCATGGCCGGATCGTCGAGCGCGAAAGCCTTGTCGCGCTCCTTGCAGGCCTTGAAGACCTTCAGCGCCTCCGAAGCCAGGTCGCGGCGCATCAGCAGCGGTATGAAGCGCTTCGCCTGGTCGAGCATGGTGTCCTTCTTCTCGGGCATCAGCGCCAGCACGCGGTGGTAGCGGCGCTGCGCGGCGAGGTCGTTGGAGTCGGCCGTGCGCTGCGCCTCGTAGGCCGTTCCGAGCGCGGCCGCGAGGTCGCCTTCGGTGACGAGCTGCGCGACTTCCGCGTCGATGCGCTGCGCCTCTATCTGCGCGGGCGTGCGGCGATCGACCGGCGCGCCGTCGGGCAGCTCGCTGCCCGGCACGGCGTCGAAGCCGAAGGCGTCGTGGTGCTGGAACATCACGTAGCCCAGCAGGCTCGCCATCACCCAGCCGAAGTAGATGAAGGCGAAGTTGACGATAGGCAGCACGATGCGCCCGTCGAACATCGGCAGCACCATCGCCAGCGCCACCTGCGCGCCGGTGCTCAGCAGGAACAGGAAGAAGCACAGCAGCGCGTACGGCCAGCCGATGGTGCGCATCGCGTCCATCACGTGGCCGGGGTTCATCGCCTGGAAGAAGCTGCCCGACTGCACCAGCACGATCACCGCCGCCGGGAAGGTGAAGGACATGACGAAGAGCCCCACCGTACCGAGGATGGGCGCGTACCAGGCGAGCCAGCCGATCAGGAAGGCCTGCACCAGCGAGATGGCGAAGAGCTTCCACGGCAGGTAGGTCCACTCGTCGCTCGATTCGCGGCCGAAGTCGGCCGAGTCTCGGATGCCGCGCGCGCCCAGCGCGATGATCTTGAAGCCGTAGCGGCTTGCCGCCAGCATGATGCCGACCTCGATCACGAAGAGGGCCAGCCCCTGGGGCAGGAAGAAGATCGCGTCGAACAGCAGGCTGCTGAACGACAGCAGCAGGCCGTAGGCAAACGGCCGCATCTGGAACGGAAACGCGAAGAAGCTGTTCAGGCGGTGCCAGAACGGCGGTGGCGGCGGTGGCGCGTCCTTGATGGCGATCATGGCAACTCCCGTCTTTCTTCTTTGCTTGTTGTGTTGTCTTCCTACTTGCGGAAGAAGTCGCTCTGGCTCATGGCGCCGCGACCGCCCAGGCGGACGACCGAGGCTTCCTGGGCGTGCACCAGGCGCATCTGCCCGAGCTCGCGCTCCAGGCGCTGGGTGAAGCTGGTCTTGACCTGGAAGGCCGAGTCGCCCATCTGCAGCACGCTGGTGCCCTTGACGACGGCGCTCTTGCGGTCGGGAGCCACCTCGACGGAATCGATGTGGTAGTCGTAGTCGAAGGAAAGGACGGCGCCCATGCGGTCGCCGACCATCCGCAGGGTCTCGAAGGTCTTGCGCTGAGCCTCGCAGGCGCCGTCGCGGTCGTGCGTGGCCTCTTCGGTGCGGCCCATCATGGTCGTCCTGCTCTCGATGACGGCCTTCTTGCTGAGCTGCTTGCAGAGCTTCTCGGCGTCGCGCTCGGAAATGGCGCGCGCCTCCTTGCGGTAGTAGTCGTGGACCATCGGCTCGTCGAGCTTGCGGCCGCCGACAAGGAAGTACCACGCACCCACGCAGAGCGCGATCACGATCGCAATTTGCTTCATTCTTCTCCGTCCGCGTACGCGCGGTCCCTCGGTTTTGCGGCGCAGTATACGTTCACAAATGTTTCCAAAAGACCTCATTTGCGTGTCGCGCCGGGCCTGGCACTGAATCCGGCGGCCGGGCCGCTCCGTATACCGGGCATGCGCATCGATGCCCCACAATCCGCGGATGCCTGCACCCAGCCCCGACGCCGAACTGATGGCGCTGATCGACCGGATCGGCCATCGCGACGAAGCCGCCCTGCGACAGCTGTACGACCGCACCTCCCCCCGCCTGATGGGGCTGGCGATGCGCGTGGTACGGCAGCGCGAATGGGCGGAAGACGTGCTCCAGGAGAGCTTCCTGACCGTCTGGCGAGCCGCCGGCGACTACCGCGCTTCGCTGAGCCCGCCGCTGGCCTGGCTCGGGCTCATCGTGCGCAGCCGGGCACTCGACCTGCTGCGCCGCCGCGCCGCCGACAGGACCCAGCTCACGCAGGAATTCGACGAGCAGATGGCCGACCAGCTCGAATCGGACGCGCCCGACCCGGCCGCCAGTGCCGATGCCAGCGAGCAGGCCTGGGCGCTGCACCAGTGCCTGAGCCAGCTCGAGGGCCGGCAGCGCGAGGTGGTGAGCCTCGCCTACCTACGCGACATGAGCCACGGCGAGCTGGCAGAGCAGCTCAGGCTGCCGCTGGGCACGGTCAAGACGTGGATACGGCGCGGGCTGGAAAAGCTGCGTACCTGCATGGGACGCTTTGCGTGAGAGCGGTGACGAAGAAGAAGGCGGTTTCCCCATCATGAATCTCATCGCACACCCCGAACTGCTGGAGCTGCTGGCCGCGAGCCATGCGCTCGGCACCCTGCGCGGCGGCGCCCGCCGCCGCTTCGAGGCCATGGCCCGCGAACAGGCGCCGGTGCGCGCCGCCGCGCTGGTGTGGCAAGGCCGCCTCGCGAGCATGACCGAGCTGCAGTCGCCGGTCGTGCCCGATCCGGCCGTCTGGACCCGCATCCGCAACATGATCGACGCCGAGCAGGCGGCGCTCGCCCTGGAACGCCAGCGGGCGGCGGCCACGGCTGCCGGCGAGTCCCGCCGACAGGGCGGCTGGCTGCGCAGCCTCGCGCTGTGGCGCACCGCCACCGCCGCCGGCGCGCTGGCCACCGTGCTGGCCGTGACGGTCGGCCTGAACCTGCGCGACCAGCTGCAGAACGCCCCGGCGGTGCAGTACGTGGCCGTGCTGAGCGACGACAAGGAAGCGGCCTCGATGCTCGTGACCTTCGATCCGAAGAAGAAGCAGCTGGTGCTGCAGCGCGTGGGCGGCTACAGGGAGGGCGACGACAAGTCGCTGCAGCTCTGGGCCCTGCCCCCGGGCGGCGCGCCGCGTTCGCTGGGCGTGCTCGGCAACGCGCCGGGCCTGCGCCTGGCGGCGTCGGCGTCCGACGTGGCCGTGCCGGCCCTGGCGATCTCGCTCGAGGCCAAGGGCGGCGTGCCGCCGGGCAGCGGGCCGAAGGGGCCGATCCTGTTCAAGGGCGCGCTCATCGAGAAAACCCTCTAGCCGGGGGCCTGGCTGTCAACGATCGCGGCTGCTGGGGCGTCGTGAGGGAAAATCCGCCCAACCGCCGCCTTCCCGCCGCCTTCCGCCCTTCTTTTCCGTCCTTCCGATGCATCCGATGAAAACCGCGCTCGCCGCGGTCGCACTGCTGACCTCGGCGCTCGCCGCGAATGCCCAGGCCAGCTTCTTCCCCCAGGAGTCCGAAACCGCCGCCGCCGAAGCCGCGGCCGCCCGCGACTACCTGGCCGCCAAGGACCGCTGGCACAACGAGCTCGCAGCCTTCGCGCGCGCCGACCAGGAGCGCTTTCCGGCGCCCGGCGGCGTGGTGTTCGTGGGCAGTTCCACGGTGCGTATGTGGACGCGCCTCTCGCAGGATTTCGCGCGCGTGCCCGGCGGCGTCGTCAATCGCGGCTTCGGCGGCTCCACGCTGGCCGACTGCGCCCTGTTCGCGCGCGACCTCGTGGTGCGCTACAAGCCGCGCCAGGTGATGGTGTATGCGGGCGACAACGACCTGGCCGAGGGCCGCACGCCGCTGCAGGTGCTCGACAGCTTCGCGCGCTTCGCCAACGCGGTGCGCGCCGAACTGCCCGACACGCGCATCAGCTTCATCTCGGTCAAGCCCAGCCCTTCGCGCGAGCAGCTTCTTCCGCAGATCCGCGAGACCAACCACGTCGTCGCGGCCTACCTGAACCTGCTGCCCAACAGCGAATTCATCGACATCTACACGCCGATGCTGGGCGCCGACGGACGCCCGCGCATGGAGCTGTTCCGCGGCGACAGGCTGCACCTGACGGACGAGGGATACAGGCTCTGGCACTCGGTGATCGCGCCGCACCTGCCGAGCCCGCCCCCGGCGCCGACGGCCGGCCTGCCCTGAGCCGGGCGAGTCCGGTCAGGCCGGCGCGGGCTCGGACGGCACGTCGTCCGCCGGCGGCGGCACATCGGCGCCGCGCGTGAAGCGCGCCACGAAGTACATCCCCGCGAACACCGCCGCCAGCAGCAGGCCGTCGCCCCACCACGGCCGCGCGGTCTGGCTGTCGCCGTAGAAGGCCAGCACCAGCAGCACCGCGACGAGGTGCGCGCAGAACACGGGCAGCGAGGCCGAGCCCATCGCCTCCAGCCAGCGCATCCTCGGAATCCGCCGCATCAGCCAGGGCCCGAAGCGCACCGCCAGGATGCCCAGCGCCACCAGATTGACCAGGCGCAGCGGGCCGAGCTGCCACTTGTCGAACAACAGGTTCAGCTCGACATCGCCGCCGAACGGCGCCTGTCCGTTGATGCCGGTGTGGCGCCAGTAGAAGCCGTAGAGCGCGATGCCCGCGGCCAGCGCCAGCAGCCATGCCGGAAAACGCAGCGGCCGCGCGTCGGGGTCGTTGCGGGTCGCGCCGATGCAAAGCCCCGCGAACCACAGGAACTGCCAGGCGTAGGTGTTGAACGCGCCCATCTCGTGGAACGGCACCGGCATTCCCAGGTAGCGCACCGCCAGCCCGTAGACCCATTCGCTGATGCCGAACTGCGCCGCCGCCCAGACGGTGGCGCTCACCACCATCACCCAGGTCCAGCCGTGGCGCATGGCGAAGGCCAGCACCCAGGGGCTCATGAGCATGAAAAAGATGTACATCGGCAGGATGTCGAGCAGCGCCGGCTCGTAGATGAGCAGCAGCCCGTAGATGAAGCCCTCGCGCGGCTCCGCCAGGTAATACGACACCAGGTTCTTCACCGCCGGCTGGTCGATGTGCAGGCCCACCGCGGTGATCACGGTGAACAGGAACAGCAGGGTCGCCGCCTGGGCCAGGTAGACCTTCAGCACCCGCCGCCAGAAAGCCTGGCGCATCGAATCGACGCCGCGTACATGCCCGATGCGGCTGTACACCAGCCCGGCGACGAAGGCCGAAAGCAGGACGAAACCCTCGGCGGCCGAGACGAAGCCGAAGGGCTGGCCCAGCGGGTCGGTCAACCGGGTGGGCAGGTGGGTGACGGTCATCAGCACGAGCATCAGCCCGCGCAAGGCGTCTATTTCCCAGTAGCGTTTCATCGGTCGGCGGCGAGGTCTTGATTGCGGTCCGCGCGGCGCACGCACGACGGCGTCGATTGTAAGAAGAGCTGTGTAAAGCCCGCCGCGCCCGGCAGTCGGACCAACAGCCTATGACTGTTGGCACTCCCGAACCGTCGTGCAAATCGGCTACGCTGCGCGCTGCCTCTCAGGTGGAGATACAAAAAAGTGAACCGTTTCCTTCCAACATTGCTCCTTGCCGGCGGCGTTCTTGCGTCCGGCGCGAGCCATGCCCTCCAGATCGTCAGCCTCTCGCCACAGGGCGAAGTGGCGCGCGTTCGCCAGGTGGTCGCCAAGTTCGACCAGCCGGCCGTCAACTTCGGCGACCCCAAGGCCCCCGCCCCGCTCACCGTGAGCTGCAACGACGCCCAGGCCGCCAAGGGCACAGGCCGCTGGACCGACGCCAAGGCCTGGGTCTACGACTTCGAGAACGACCTGCCGCCCGGCGTGCGCTGCACGGTCACCCGCATTCCGACCTTCAAGCCCGCCTCGGGCGAGCTCACCGGCCCCGAGCGCTACCAGTTCAACACCGGCGGCCCCTTCGTGCGCAACTACATGCCGGGCAGCTACAGCCGCATCGACGAGCAGCAGATGTTCATGCTGGAGCTCAACGGCGCGGCCACGCTGGAAAGCGTGCGCCAGAACGTCTGGTGCACGGCCGACGGCGTGGGCGAGCGCATTCCCGTCAAGCTGCTCGACGGCGAGCAGCGCGCCGGCCTGCTCAAGGCCTTCGGCCGCGAGAAGTCGGCCGAGAAAGACCCGCTGCGCTTCGTCACGATGCAGTGCAACCGCACGCTGACGCCCGGCGCCAAGGTGCAGATCGTCTACGGCAAGGGCGTGGCCACGCCCTCGGGCGTGCCCAACAACGTGGAACGCCGTCTCGAGTTCCAGGTGCGCGAGCCCTTCGCCGCCTCCTTCACCTGCGAGCGCGAGAACGCGCAGGCCGCCTGCCTGCCGCTGCGCCCGATGCAGCTGCAGTTCAACGCGCCCGTCACGCGCAAGCTGGCCTCGCAGATCCAGCTCAAGGGCGACAAGACCATCAAGGCCAAGCTCGACAACGAGGGCGGTTCGCAGAGCGACGACGACGTGGTCAACAGCGTGAGCTTCGAGCCGCCGCTGGCCGAGAGCGCGCAATACAGCATCGAGCTGCCCTCGAAGTTCGAGGACGCCTCGGGCCGCCCGCTGGCCACGCCCGGCAACTTCCCGATGAAGGTGGCCACCGGCGCGATGCCGCCGCTGGCCAAGTTCGCCGCCTCGCCCTTCGGCGTGGTCGAGCGCCTGGCCGAGCCCGACACGCCGGCCATGATGCCGGTCACCGTGCGCCGCGTGGAACCGAAGCTGATGGTGAACGACCTCGCGCCCGGCAAGGTGAGCGACATGAACCCGAAGACCGACGCGGAAATCATCGCGTGGTTCCGCAAGGTGCGCCGCTACGACAACTTCACCGTCTCGCGCGAACAGGCGCGCAAGGACGTGAAGGGCCCGCTGCCCCCGGTCATCGACAAGGACGACCGCACCACGCTGCAGACCCGCATGCTGTCGCTGCTGGCCGGCCAGCCGGGCGTGAAGGCGCTCGACATGCCCAAGGCCGACTCGGGCGATCCGCGCCCCTTCGAGGTCATCGGCATCCCGCTGACGCCGGGCTTCCACGTGCTCGAGATCGCCTCGCAGAAGCTGGGCGAGGCCCTGCTCGACGAGCGCTACAACGCCGGGCGCACGATGTACGTGCGCACCACCGCGCTGGCCACCAACCTGGCGGTGCACTTCAAGCTGGGCCGCGAGAACTCGATGGCATGGGTGACCACGCTGGACAAGGGCAAGGTCGTGGCCGGCGCCGAAGTGCGCGTCTCCAGCTGCGACGGCAAGGCCGTGGCCAGCGGCACCACCGACGCCAACGGCGTCGTCATGCTCAGCGGCGTCTCGCCGCAGGCGCCCTCGTGCAACGGCCCGAACGAATACGACAGCGGCGCATGGTTCGTCAGCGCCCGCGCCAAGGACGAAAAGGGCGTGGAAGACCTCGCCTTCACCTGGAGCGACTGGCAGCGCGGCATCGAGCCCTGGCGCTTCAACGTGCCGACCAGCCTGCAGGCCGAGGCCGACCGCGTCGCCCACACCATCTTCGACCGCACGCTGCTGCGCGCCGGCGAGACGGTGTCGATGAAGAGCCTGATCCGCACGCAGACCAGCAAGGGCTTCGGCTTGCCCGAGAACCGCCCCGACACGCTGGTCATCACCCACGTGGGCAGCGGCCAGCGCTTCACGCAGCCGCTGAACTGGCGCAAGACCGCCACCGGCGGCCTGAGCGCCGAGAACAGCTTCGCCATTCCGCCGGCCGCCAAGCTCGGCGTGTACGAGGTCATGCTGCGCACCGGCGGCGGCAAGGACGCCAACGGCGAGGGTGAAGGCGATGGCGACGACGGCTACGGCCGCAGCTTCTCCACCGGCAGCTTCCGCGTCGAGGAATTCCGCCTGCCCGTGCTCGAGGGCCGCATCGCGCCCACCGACAAGAAGCCGTTGGTGGCGGCCACCAGCGTGCCCACCGACGTGCAGATCAACTACGTCTCGGGCGGCGGCGCGGCCAACCTGCCGGTGCGCGTGTCGGCCATGGTGCGCGGCAAGAGCCTGAGCTTCTCCGACTACGACGCCTTCAGCTTCAACCCGCCGCGCTCCACGCAGGGCGACGGCAGCGAGGCGGCCACCGCCGTCACCGCAGCGGCCGAGGCCGGCTCGGGCGAGGAAGACCTCAACAGCGTGAACGACACCCGCGTGATCGCCGACAAGCTGCCGCTCACGCTGAACAAGGACGGCGCCGGCAAGGTCACCATCGACAAGGTGCCGAAGGTGAAGGCCGCGCGCGAGCTGCTGCTCGAAGCCACGTATGCCGACCCGAACGGCGAGGTGCAGACCATCCGCAGCACGCAGACGCTGTGGCCGGCTTCGGTCATCGCGGGCATCAAGACCGAGGGCTGGGTCTCCACCGCCCAGAAGCTGAAGTTCCAGGCGCTCGCGCTCGACCTCTCGGGCAAGCCCCAGGCCAACGTGACGCTCAACGTGCGCGCCGTGGCCCGCATCACCACCACCAGCCGCAAGCGCATGGTGGGCGGCTTCTACACCTACGACAACAAGACCGAGACGAAGGACATCGGCACCGTCTGCAGCGGCAAGAGCGACGCGCGCGGCCTGCTGCTGTGCGAATCGGAGCTGAAGGAGGCCGGCGAGGTCGAGCTGATCGCCAGCGCCACCGACGGCGAAGGCCGCGACGCCCGCGCCGTGAGCTCGGTCTACGTGACCAAGCAGGGCGAGCTCTGGTTCGGCGGCGAGGACAACGACCGCATCGACGTGCTGCCCGAGAAGAAGAGCTACCAGCCCGGCGAGATCGCCAAGTTCCAGGTGCGCAGCCCCTTCCGCTTCGCGACCGCGCTGGTCGCGGTGGAGCGCGAGGGCATCATCGAGACGCACGTGGTCAAGCTCGACGGCAAGGACCCGACCGTCACCCTCGAAGTGAAGCCCGAGTGGGGCCCGAACGCCTACGTGAGCGTGCTCGCGCTGCGCGGCCGCCTGCGCGAAGTGCCGTGGTACAGCTTCTTCACCTGGGGCTTCAAGTCGCCGCGCGAGTGGTGGACGGCCTTCTGGTACGAAGGCAAGGAATACGTGGCGCCGACCGCCATGGTCGACCTGAGCAAGCCCGCCTACCGCCTCGGCATGGCCGAGATCCGCGTCGGCACGCGCGCCCACCAGCTCGACGTGACCGTCACCAGCGACAAGCCCAGCTACCCGATCCGCAGCAAGGCGCAGGTCACCATCAGCGCCAAGCTGCCCGACGGCAAGCCGGCCGCCGGCGCCGAAGTGGCGCTGGCAGCGGTCGACCAGGCCCTGCTCGAGCTGATGCCCAACGACAGCTGGAACCTGCTCAACGCAATGCTCCAGCGACGCAGCTGGGGCGTGAGCACCTCCACCGCGCAGATGGAAATCGTCGGCCGGCGCCACTACGGCCGCAAGGCCGTGCCCGCGGGCGGCGGCGGCGGCAAGGGCCAGACGCGCGAGCTGCTCGACACCCTGCTCGTGTGGAACCCGAAGGTGGTTCTCGATGCCAACGGCCAGGCCGTGGTGACGGTGCCGCTGAACGACGCGCTCACCACCTTCAAGATCGTGGCCGTGGCCGACTCGGGCGCCAACCTGTTCGGCACCGGGCAGGCCAGCATCCAGGCCACGCAAGACCTGCAGATCATCAGCGGCCTGCCGCCTCTGGTGCGCGAGGACGACCAGTTCCGCGCCCAGGTCACGCTGCGCAACACCACGCAGAAGCCGATGAAGGTCGAGGCCACGCCGCGCGCCACCCTGCTCACGCTGGAGCCGCAGACGGTCGACATCCCGGCCGGCGAGGCGCGCGAAGTGGCATGGACCGTGACCGCGCCCGCGCAGCTCGCGCAGACGCGCGCCGAAGCCATCATCTGGGAGATCGAAGCGAAGGACACCGTCGGCGGCGCGCGCGACGCGCTCAAGGTGCGCCAGCGCATCGTGCCCTCGGTGCCGCTCACGGTGCAGCAGGGCACGCTGGTGCAGGTCGACGGTCCGTTCACGCTCGACGTGGCGCCGCCCGCCGACGCCCTGCCCGGCCGCGGCGGCCTGAAGCTCTCGCTGCAGCCCAAGCTGGCCGAAGGCCTGCCGGGCGTGCGCGACTGGTTCGCCAACTACCCCTTCATCTGCCTCGAACAGAAGACCAGCAAGTCGGTCGGCCTGCGCGACGCCAAGATGTGGCAGGGCGTGCTGGCGACGCTGCCGACCTACCTCGACAGCGACGGCCTGGCCAACTACTTCCCGCCACGCGACGGCGAGGCCAATCGCGGCAGCGACATCCTCACCTCGTACCTGCTCGCGGCGACCAACGAGGCCGCCCAGCTCAACCCCGCCTTCGCGCTCGCCGACGACGTGCGCGCGCCGATGGAGTCAGGCCTGATCGCTTTCGTCGAAGGCCGCATCACGCGCGAGTTCTGGAGCCCGCGCAAGGACCTCGACGTGCGCAAGCTGGCCGCGCTCGAAGCGCTCTCGCGCTACGGCAAGGCCAAGGGCAGCATGGTCGGCAGCATCACCATCGCGCCGAACCAGTGGCCCACCAGCGCGGTGATCGACTGGCTCAACATCCTGAAGCGCGTGAACGACGTGCCGCAGCGCCAGCAGCGCCTGGACGAGGCCAACAACGTGCTGAAGGCGCGCCTGTCGTACCAGGGCACGAAGCTGATCTTCAGCACCGAGCAGGACGACTACTGGTGGTGGCTGATGACCAACGGCGACGTCAACACCGCCCGCCTGCTGCTCAGCGTGATGGATGACCCGGCCTGGAAGGACGACATCGGCAAGCTGGCCAACGGCTTCATCGGCCGCCAGCAGAACGGCGCATGGCACACCACCACCGCCAACCTGTGGGGCGGTCTGGCGCTGGAGAAGTTCAGCAAGGTGTTCGAGAGCACGCCGGTGGCCGGCGTCACCGCCGCCACGCTCGGCGCGGTGAAGGCGCAGGTCGACTGGAGCAAGGTCGAGCGCGTGAAGACCAGCGACGCTGCCGGTGCGCCCAACCAGACCACCTTCTTCGGCGCGCCCGCCTCGCCGGGCAACCTGAAGAACAACACGATGTTCCTGCCGTGGGCTGCATCGCCGTCGGGCGCCCCGGTGCGCGACACGCTGCTGGTGACGCAGCAGGGCACCGGCAAGCCGTGGCTCACGCTGCAGTCCATCGCCGCCGTGCAGCTGAAGGCGCCGTTCGCGGCCGGCTACGCCATCAAGAAGACCATCACCCCGGTCGAGCAGGCCACCGCCGGCAAATACACGCGCGGCGACGTGCTGCGCGTGACGCTGGAGGTGAACGCCAGCGCCGACATGACCTGGGTCGTCATCAGCGACCCGATCCCGGGCGGTGCCACCATCCTCGGCGGCGGCCTGGGCCGCGACTCGCAGATCGCCACCCAGGGAGAGAAGAAGAGCGGCTCCGGCTGGGCCGCCTTCGAGGAACGCAGCTTCGAGGCCTTCCGCAGCTACTACGAGTACCTGCCCAAGGGCGTGGTGAAGATGGAATACACCGTGCGGCTGAACAACGTCGGCGACTTCGCGCTGCCGCCCAGCCGCGTCGAGGCGATGTACGCGCCCGAGATGTTCGGCGAGGCGCCGAACGCACGGGTGAAGGTGGAAGCCGCCAAGTAAGCAAGCCCGAAGGCCTGCCGGCGCCTTCGGGCAGGCGGGCCTCTGGGTGCGGTGGGGAGCGTCGGTCATCGCTCCTTCACCGGCCGCCGTCACCATCGCGGCGAACCAACAACCTGGAGGAAAACACCATGGGCCTGGCTGTCTGCGTCGGCATGCTCGCCGAACTGCTGGAGGACGATCCCGAAAGCGCCGAGGGCTTCGAGGAAGAACTGGCCGAAGTCAACCGCGTGCTGGCCGCCGCGGGGCTTCCCCCTCACACGGAACCGCGCGGCCCGCTCGAACTCGATTCGCGCGCGTCGATCGACGGGTTTCCCTACTCCTTCATCCACTACCTGCGCCGCGCCTACGCGCACCGCGTGCTGTCGCCCGACTGGGTGGCCACGCCGCTCGCGGACGATGTCGACCCCACGGCCGACCCGAAGATCCAGGCCCTGCTCGACGGCTCCGAAAGCCACCTGCTGTGCCACTCGGACGCCGAAGGCTTCTACGTTCCCATCGACTTCCAGGAAGTGCTGTTCGACGGGGACGGCAGCGACGAGGATGAGGAAGAGGAAAAGGAAAAGGATGAAGAGGACTACGAGGCCGAAGGCGACGCCGACCTCGAAGAGCTGAACGGCCTGCCCGGCGGCATGCTCGGCTCCTCCCAGCGCCTGCTGGAAGAACTCGTGTTCGTGGCCCCCGCCCTGGGCATCCGCCTCGAGAACGGCAAGCTCTCCGACGAGGAAGCCGAACGCATCGACGCGCTCATCGACGACGACAACGGCCTGTACCGCGAATACGTGTCCTGGCTGCTGCTGTACGAATCGGCGCGGCTGAGCATCGAGCACCGGACGGCGATCGTTTTCTGCTGAGGCCGGTCTGAGAAAAAGGGTTCGCATCGGCCGCGCCCCCGCTCTCGGGGGCACGGCATCGCAAGCACCGGGAGACGGATCGCTCTCGTGCGCCAAACCCTGGGACTCGCTCGAGGAAACCGGCACGCCCGGCGTTCGCTACTGCGCCGATTGCCGCAGGAACGTCTTTCAGGTGGACACTACGCAGCAGGTGCACGCAGCCGGCCTGCTCGATCGCTGCGTTGCCATCGCGGAAGACAGCACGTATTTCAAGGAGCGCGACGACGCCATGGCCCTTTCTCCCGTTGCACGCCGGTTGGTCACCGTCACCCTGCTGGTGCGCGACCAGGACGAGGCCGCCCGCTTCTTCACCGAGGCGCTGCGCTTCGAACTGGTCGAGGACACGTCGCGCGGGCCGGGCAAGCGCCGGGTGGTGGTCGCGCCTGCGCACGGCACGGGCAACGCAGGCGCCGCGCTGCTGCTGGCCAGGGCCGACACGCAGGAGCAGGAGGCCTGCGTCGGCAGGCAAGCCGGTGGCCGGGTCTTCCTGTACCTGCACACGGCGGACTTCGCCGCCGACCATGCGCACATGAAGGCCCACGGCGTCCGGTTTCTCGAGGAGCCGCGCCACGAGCCGCACGGCACGGTGGCGGTCTTCCTGGATCTCTGCGGCAACAAGTGGGACCTGATCCAGCCGCCCGCATGAGCTTCGCCGCTTCTCTTCGCAGCTACCTCTCGCTGGCCTTCCGCTGGCAGCGCGGCCGCCAGGGCACGGGCTACGACAAGATGCTGCTGCTCACAGCGCGCTGGCCGCTGCCGTTCGACAGCTATCTCATCCGCTATCCCGAGGGTTCGGAGATTCCGCCGCATACCGACCCGGTGCAGGCCGGGCGGCACTACCGGCTGAACATCGTGCTGAAATCGCCGCGTTCGGGCGGCGAGTTCGTGTGCGCCGACCCGATCTTCGCGACGCGGCGCATCAAGCTGTTCCGCCCCGATGCATGCGAGCACAGCGTGACGCGGGTGGTGGGCGGCAGCCGCTATGTCTTCTCGCTGGGGTGGGTGCTTGCCGGCAAGTCCGGCTGACCGATGCATCCGCCCGGAACCATCGACCCGAAGGAGGCCCCGCCATGACCCGGCTGATCGAGATCCGCACCTACAGGCTCAAGCCCGGCACGCTCGCCGCGTTCCACGAAGCCATGCACACCCGCGCCGTGCCCATGCTGCGCAGCAAGGGCATGGACGTGGTCACCTACGGCCGGAGCGACCACGAGGAAGAGAGCTACCACCTCGTGCGTGCCTATGCCGACCGGCAGGCGCTGGACGCGCAGCAGTCCGCCTTCTACGGATCGGCCGAGTGGCGCGAAGGCCCGCGCGGCGCGCTGGTCGACCGCATCGAGACTTACCTCAACACGCTGCTGTGGGTTTCGGACGAAACCATCGCCAGCATGCGTTCCCTGAACCCCACCGACGAACCAGGAGCCCCCTGAGATGCCCCTTCATTTCGACGATCCCGAGGAAGGCCTCGCGCGCAAGACCAGCCACCCGCGCTTCGTGCAGCTTGCCGGCGAAGACTTCTACTACGACGTGGGCGACGACTTCAGCCCCTTCGGCAACGACGACGGAAGCGACACGCTCGCGGCGCTGGAGGACTGGTACCGCGACGACGGCGGCAACGGCAGGGTCGCCGAGTTCCTCGGGGAAATGCTCGCCGACTGGGACTTCGGCGTGCCCGAATCCATGCACCGCGCCGACGCCGGTGCGCGCGAGAAATGGCTCGCGGAAGACGACATGCACGAGACCTACCTGCAGTCCGAGTGCCGCGCGCGCGTTGCGACGGCCTTCGGGCAGCTCAAGATCGCGGGCGAGATCGATCCGGACGTGCGCGAGGAGGCCCTGGCCGCGATCGCCTGCCAGCTCGCGCTGAACGAGCGCGCCCGCACGCACTACCCCGACTGGCCCTACGCCGGCCAGAACCAGTCGAGGCTGACCGCGATGCAGGCGGTGCTGAGCGTCGCCTGAAAGGCCCACCCGGCCTAAACTGCCTTCCCTTCCGTCCCGCCCCTCCCTTCCATCCTTTTCATCAGGAGACAACCCATGACCACGCTGGCAATCGCAAACAAGCTCGTCGCGCTGTGCAAAGAAGGAAAGTTCGATGAATGCGAGTCGCTCTACACGCCCGACGCGGTGAGCGTCGAGGCCAGCGCCCCTCCCGGGCAGGCACGCGAGGCGGTCGGCCTGGCGGCGATCAGGGCCAAGGGCGAGTGGTGGGTCGCCAACCACGAAGTGCATTCGATGCAGGTCGCGGGCCCGTGGCCGCACGGCGACCGCTTCATCGTCGGCTTCCGCTTCGACGTGACGATGAAGGCCACCGGCCACCGCTTCACCATGGAAGAAATGGCGCTCTACACCACGAAGGACGGGAAGATCGTGAAGGAAGAGTTCTTCTACGACACCGGCGAGTAAGCACCGGCGGCCGGCGTCGCGTGACGGCCGTTACGGCCGTGACGTGGCGCACCGCCGCCGCGCTTGCCGCCATGGCGAGCGCCCCCGGATCATTCGCGGCCTTTGCACTCCACAACGCAAGGAGCCGACCGGATGATTCCTCACTTCACTTTCCTCTCGCACGCCTCTCATCGAGCGCATCCGTTGCACCGCTTGCTCGCAGGCTGCTGCATCGCGGCGATCTCCGCCTTCACCCACGCCCACGCCGAACCCATCGGCTTCGCCACCGCGCCCGCCGCCATCGTGTCGCGGGTGATGAACGGCGCGCCGGGCAGCATCGTGGTCGGCATCTCGCGCGAGGGCCGCACGCAGTTCGCGATGCAGCGCAACGCCATCGGGCAGCCGGGCCGGATCGTCGAGACCACGCAGACCGGGGCCCAGCCGCTCTTCGAGATCGGCTCCATCAGCAAGGTGTTCACCGGCGTGCTGCTGGCGCAGGCGGTGGAGCGCGGCGATCTCTCGCTCGACGACACGCTGGGCAAGCTGCTGGCCGGCCAGACCACGATGCCGCCGCAGGTCGCGGCCATCACGCTGCGGCAGCTGGTCACCCACACCGCCTGCCTGCCGGGAATGCTGCCGGATGCACCGGGCCTGGCCAGCAGCCAGCCCTTCGCGCGGCCCGACCGGCCGCAGCTGCTCGCGGGTCTCTCCACGCTCAGGCTGGAACATGCGCCACCCTGCAAGGGCCCCTACAGCAGCCTCGGCCTGGGCCTGCTGGGCCAGTTGCTTGCCGACCGCTACGGCAAGCCCTGGGACCTGCTGGTGCAGGAGAACATCGCCGTGCCGCTGGGCATGAAGGACACGTTGCAGCACCTCGACGCAGAAGCGAGCCGGCTCGCGCCCGGCTACGAACACGACACGCCGCGCTCGCCCTGGGACTTCGACGCGCTCGCGGGCGCGGGTGCCCTGCGCTCGACGGCGGCCGACCTGCTGGTGTTCGCGCGCGCGCTCATGGCCGGGCGCGATGGCCCGCTGGGCGCGGCGGCCGAACGCGCGCTCGCCCCGCTGGGCCACGACGGCACCTACGAAGTGGGCTACGCCATCCGCATGCGCGGCGCCGCCGGACATCGCACCTGGTTCCACACCGGCCAGACCGGCGGCTACCGCGCGCTGCTGGTGTTCGACCCCGCGAAGCAGCAGGCCGCGGTGATGCTCGCGAGCAATTCGTCGGCCGCGGCCGCGCGCATGGTGGACGACATCACGCTCGCTCCCCCGCCGCCTCACAGGCGCAGGAAGTAGGAAGCAAGTTCTCTCGATGGCGCGATGCGGGCAGAATGGCCCGCAGGTGCCCTCATGAACACAAGATTTGTAGAAGCCTTCCTCTGGGCCGCACGGCTCGGCAGCTTCCGCGCGGCGAGCGACCGGCTCCACATCACGCAGGCGGCGGTGTCCAACCGCGTGGCCTCCCTCGAAGAAGACATCGGCGCGCGCCTGTTCGAACGCGACGCGCGCGAGCTGCGGCTCACGCCGGTGGGCGTGCGGCTGATGGACTACGGCGAACGCCTGCTCGAGCTGCGCCGCGAGATCGTCTCGCTCGGTCGTCCCCGCGAAGACATCCTCGGGCTGGTGCGCATCGGCGCCATCGAGACGGTGGTCCACACCTGGCTGCTGGGCTTTCTCACCAACCTGCGCTCCACCTATCCCGGCATCGAGGTGCAGCTCACCTCCGAGACCACGCTGGCGCTGCACCGCGGCCTGCGCGAGGGCGCGCTCGACATCGCACTGCAGACCGACCACATCGCCGGCGCGGGCATCGTGAGCACGCCCTGCCTGCCGATGCCCATGGGCTGGGTGGGCGCGCCCGGCGCCGAGCCGGTGCAGACGGTCGAGCAGTTGCTGCGCCAGCCGGTGCTCACGATGAGCCCCGGCTCGCAGCCGCACGAGGCGCTGAAGAACCTGTTCCGCGCGGCGGGCATTCCTCTGGGCAAGGTGCACTGCGTGAGCTCGATCTCGGCGCTCGCGCGGCTGGTGAAGGCCGGCTTCGGCAACGCGCTGGTGCCGCTGCCGCCCTGCTACGAGTACGTGGCCATCGGCGACGTGAAGATCATCGAGTGCGACGCACTCATCTCGCCGCAGCGCATCGTGGTGAGCCACCTGGAAGCCGCCGACTCCGACGCCATCCGGCTCGTGGCCGAGCTGGCGTGCCGGGCCTCCGACCAGTTCACGACCTCGGCCGTCGCACCAACCTGGAGCACGACTTCAGAGGGTTAACCCTCGGTTTGGCGCATTTCGGCCCCGAAAAGGGGCCAGTAATTCTTGTGGCTGTCGCCCAGAAAAACTCGTTTGTGACAGTCCGACCCTGCGACGGAAGATCGCGCCTTCATTTTTCGAAGGCCCGACCCGCTTCCGCCGCCATGAACACACCTGACTCCTCCTCTTCCGCAGCAACGACGGCAAACGGCCTGCTGTTCGTCGCCTCCGACGTCGAACCGGGCGACGAGGCCGACTTCAACCGCTGGTACGACCAGGAGCATGTGGAAGAGCGCGTGCGCATTCCCGGCTTTCTCTCGGGCGCTCGTTATTTCTCTCTCGAAGGCGGCCGCAAGTACCTGGGGCTGTACCGCACCGAATCGCTGGCGGTGTTCGGCTCGCCCGGCTACCGCGCGGCATTCGAGAAGCAAACGCCGTGGTCAGTCGCCAATCTCGACCGCATGCGCCAGCCGATGCGCCGCGTGTGCGCCGTTCGCGCCGTCACCGGCTTCGGCAGCGGCAGCCATGTGGCCGTGCTTCCGCTCGCGGCCGCCGTCGATGCCGAGGCCCAGGTGGCACGCGCCGCCGTCGTCGGCGCGCAGTTGCGCAAGGAACAGGCAGGCTTCGTGCAGTCGTACCTGCTCGTGCCCGACACCATGCTCAGCACGCCGCTGCCGCGCGAATCCACCGAAGGCCGCGTGCTGCAGCCGCTGCTGGTGATCGAGACCAGCAGCGAAGCCTCGGCCCGCGCGGCGCGCGCCACGGCCGCCGCCGCGTTCGACGCCGATCCCGCCGGCGGCTGGCTGCTCGCGCTCGGCTGGAAGCTGACCGCAGCCGAGCTGGCATGACGCGGCAGGCATCCGCCCCACTCACCTCTACTTCTTCACCGAACAAAGGCATCCAATGACCGAACATGTTCTTCCCGCCGCGGGCTCCGCGGCACCCGGGCAGGCCGCGCCGGCCTCCGCGAAGATGGGCCGGCTGGCCATGGCCAGCTCCATCGGCACCACGCTGGAGTGGTACGACTTCACCGTCTACAACATCATGGCGGCACTGGTCTTCAACGCGGTGTTCTTCCCCTCGTTCGACCCGCTCACCGGCACCATCCTCGCGTTCTCGACCTACGCGGTCGGCTACATCTCGCGCCCGCTGGGCGGCGTGGTGTTCGGCCACCTCGGCGACCGGCTGGGCCGGCGCTTCGTGCTGGTGGCCACGCTGGTCATCATGGGCGTCTCCACCGGCCTGATGGGCCTGCTGCCCACCTACGCGAGCTGGGGCATCTGGGCGCCCGTCGCTCTGGTGGCCCTGCGCTTCGTGCAGGGCGTGGCGCTCGGCGGCGAATGGGCCGGCGCGGTGCTGCTGTCGATGGAGCACGGCAAGCCCGACGAGCGCGGCCGCAATGCCTCGTTCACGCAGGTGGGCCCCTCGTGCGGCACGCTGATCGGCACCGGCTTCATCGCCGCCGTGTCGGCCTGGCTGAGCCCGGAAGACTTCCAGAGCTGGGGCTGGCGCATTCCCTTCATCTCCAGCGTCGCGCTGGTGCTCTTCGGCCTGTGGCTGCGCCGCGGCGTGGACGAGACACCCGTCTTCCGCGAGATGGAAGAGAAGAAGTCCACCGCCAAGACGCCCATCAAGGAAGTGATCACCCAGCACTGGCGCCGCCTGCTGGTGGCCGGCGGCTCGCGCATCGGCTCCGACGTGCTGTACGCGCTGGTGGTCGTGTTCACGCTGACCTACGTGACGACGGTGCTGCACCTGTCGCGCCCTCTGGCGCTCACCGCCACGATGATCGGCGCGGCCTGCAACGCCATTGCCGTGCCGTGGTTCGGCAGCCTGTCCGACCGCATCGGCCGCCGCCCGGTCTACATCGCCGGCGCGCTGCTGGGCATGGTGTGGGCCTTCGTGTTCTTCGTGCTGATGGACAGCGCGCACCCGGTCGCGATCTGCGCGGCGGTGGTGGTGGGCCTGCTGATCCACGCGATGATGTACGGCCCGCAGGCCGCCTTCGTCACCGAGCAGTTCCCCGGCCGCGTGCGCTATGCCGGCGCCTCGCTGGCCTACACGCTGGCGGGCATCTTGGGCGGCGGCTTCGCGCCGCTGATCATCGCGAGCCTGTTCAAGTCCTGGGGCAGCACGGTGGCCGTGTCGTTCTACGTGGTGGCCGCGCTGGGCGTGACGCTGATCGCCCTGGTAGTTGCGCGCGAAACCGCCAAGCGCCCGCTGGAGAGCTGATCGATGACGACGACGAGCAACACGAACTCCCGCCTGCGCTTCGCCTGCGAAAGCATCGCCGACGACGGCACCCGCTCCACCGCCCTGCACCTCGTCGCGCCCCGCGCGCTGGTGGTGGCGGGCTGGACCGGCCGCGACATCGCAGCCATCGAGCACCACATCGAGGAACTGGCCGCGCTCGGCGTGCCGCGTCCTTCGAGCGTGCCGCTGTACTACCGCGTGGCGGCCCAGCTGCTGACGCAATCGCCCGCCATCGAGGCGCTGGGCGACCAGAGCTCCGGCGAGGCCGAGCCGGTGCTCTTCTTCTCGCAGGGCGAGTGGTGGCTGAGCGTGGCCTCGGACCACACCGACCGCCACGTCGAGAGCTACTCGGTGGCCGTGTCGAAGCAGATGTGCGCCAAGCCGGTGGCCGAGACCGCATGGCGCTGGAGCGACGTGCAGGCGCACCAGGACACGCTGGAGCTGCGCTCGCGCATCCTGGAGGACGGCCGCTGGATCGACTACCAGCGCGGCACGCTCGCATCGATCCGCCCGCTGGCCGGCCTGCGCGACGGCATGCCCGGCGCCGGCTCCGCGCCCGAAGGCCTCTTCATGACCTGCGGCACGCTGGGCGCGCTGCCCAACGCGAAGGGCGAAGGCATCCGGCCCGCGACGCAGATGGAGATCGAACTGCACGACCCGAAACTTCAGCGCCGCATCGTGCATCGCTATGCGGTGGAAACACTGCCGGTGGTGGCATGACGATGAAGAGCAACGGCAACACCATCAAGGCACTGCGCGAGCGCATTGCGCGCGGCGAGCTCTCGCACGAGGCGCTGATCGACGGAGTGCTCGAAGCGGCCGAACAGCCAGCGGCGCAGCACGTCTTCACGCGCCTCTACGCCGACGCGGCCCGCGCCGCGGCGCGCCACGCCGATGCAGCGCGCAAGGCCGGCATCGAGACGCCACCGCTCGCCGGACTGCCGGTGTCGGTGAAGGACCTCTACGACGTGGCCGGCGAAACCACCATGGCGGGCTCCGCCGTCTGCGCGGGCGAGGCACCGGCCGCGCACGACGCTACTGCCGTGGCGCGGGTGCGCGCACAGGGCGCGGCCATCGTCGGCAAGACCAACATGACGGAGTTCGCGTTCTCGGGCGTGGGCATCAACCCGCACTACGGCACGCCGCGCAATCCGGCCGATGCGCAGACCGCGCGCATTCCGGGCGGCTCGTCGTCCGGCGCGGCGGTGTCGGTGGCGCTCGGGCTCGCGGTGGCGGGGCTGGGCTCGGACACGGGCGGCTCCATCCGCATTCCCGCCGCGCTGTGCGGGCTCGTGGGTTTCAAGAGCACTCAGTCGCGCGTGCCGCGCACCGGTGCCTTCGAACTCGCGCGCTCTCTCGACACGGTGTGCGCCATGGCGCGCAGCGTGGACGACTGCCTGATCGCCGACGCCGCCATCGCCGACACGCCGCTCGCGGTGCGCCGCCGCCCGCTGCAGGGCATGCGCCTGGCCGTGCCGCGCACGCTGATGTTCGACGACGTCGAGCCTGCCGTGGCACGCGCCTTCGACCGTGCGCTGCAGACGCTGTCGGCCGCAGGCGCGCAGATCGTCGACATCACGCTGGCCGAGCTCGCCGAGATCGCGACCGTCAACGCGCCCGGCGGCTTCTCGCCGGTGGAGGCGGCGGCCGTGCACCGCGAACGCTTCGCCGCGAAGCGCGAGGGCTTCGACTCGCGCGTGGCCGCCCGCATCGCGCTCGGCACCGAGGTGCGCGCCGCCGACTACATCGCCATGCAGGACCGCCGGCGCGACTGGATCGGCCGTGTCGAACGCGCAATCGAAGGCTTCGATGCGCTCGTGTGCCCGACCGTGCCGATCGTCGCGCCGCCCATCGACGCGCTGGCGGAAGACGCCGCTTTCTTCAGGGCCAACGGCCTGTTGCTGCGCAACACCTTCGCGATCAACCTGCTCGACGGCTGCGCCTTCAGCCTGCCCTGCCATGCGCCGGGCGAACTGCCGGTGGGCTTGATGCTGGCCTCGGTGCGCGGCGACGATGCGCGGCTGGCTGCGGTGGCGCTGGCCGTCGAATCGGCGCTGCAGTAGCCGGCATAGGCCTGGCCGTCGCTGCGGTCAGGCTGTTGCCATGCGCTGGCATTCGGTCTCGCACTGGCCGCAGGCCTCCGCGCAACGCCGGCAGTGCGGCTCGGCATGGTTGGTGCATTCGGCGGCGCAGAGCCGGCAGATGTCGGCGCACAGGCTGCAGATGAGGCCGGCGTTCTCGCTGTTCCTGGCCATGATGCCGGCGGCCGCCGTGCAGATCGCCGAGCAGTCCAGGTTCAGCAGGATGCACCGGGCCATGCGCACCCCGCCCCCTTGGGCGACGCACGCCGCCGCGCAGCGCTCGCATGCAGCGGCGCAGGCATTGCACAGGGCGATGCAGCGGTTGAGCCGGCCGGCGTCCGTGCCGAAGCCGACAGCCTCGGTGCCGCGTTCCGCGGCTTCTTCGATGTTCGTGTTCGACATGGTCGTGGGTCCTTTCACCCTCGTTCTCCGCTCGCGCGCGAGGGCGGCTTGTGGGAAGAAGGCGCCCCGCGGCGTCGTCTGTCTTCAGGCCGAGCCGGTGGTCTGCGGCTTGGTGAGGGTGGCCGTCGCCTTGGCGCCCAGCGTCATCTCGGTGACCCACGACACCAGCAGCGAGCCGTAGGCCTGGCGCCACTCCTGCTTCGAGAGCGCGTGGTCGGCATCGGAGAGCACGCGGTAGGTCACCGACTTCACGCGCTTGAAGGCGCCGAGGTAGTTCTCGACCACCGGGTGCGGCACGATCTGGTCGTGCTCCGATTCGACGATGAGCACGTCGCCGGCGAAGTCCGCGCAGGCCGCGAGCGCACGGTTGTCCTTGGGCCCGACCAGCGAGCGGCGGTAGGCGACGAGGTCGGAGCGGCTGAGCTGCCCCTTGGGCGTGTCCCACTCGCCGTCGCGATAGAGCGCCGGCGCGCGCAGCGCCAGCCAGCGCACCGGCCGCATGGTGGTGACCAGCGCGGCCAGGTAGCCTCCGTAGCTGCTGCCGACGATGGCGATCGCTCCCGGGTCGACCGCCGGATGCCCGACCAGCGCGTCGTAGGCCGCCAGCACGTCGCGCAGGTTGTCCCCGCGGGTCACCTGCATGCGCTGCGCGGCGTGGCGTGCGTGGCCGCGCAGGTCGAAGGTCAGGCACACGCAGCCCAGCGCCGCGAGTTCGTGCGCGCGCCTGGCGTATTGCTCCTGGCTGCCGTCCCAGCCGTGGACCAGCAGCACGCCCGGCACCGTCGTCGAGGCCGCGAACAGCGTGCCCTCGATGTGCTCGCCGTCCACCGGAATGTCGATGGTGCTATGGCGCGTCGGCATGGCGGTCTCCGGGCAGGATCGTGTACTTCGACAGCGGCCCGACCCGGCTGTCGATCCCCTGGTAGGCCACGATGGCATCGGCGGGCACCAGCACGGAAGGGCCGTACACCTCGAAGCACGACGCGCGCACCTCGCTGCGCGCCGGGTCGCGGTGGAACACTTCGAGCCCCGCGATCTCGGCGCCCGTGGCGCCGCCCACGCGCCACGACTGCTCCAGCACGCCCGAGCGCCATTCGCCCCGGCCGTCCACGCCCTGCGCGACGTCGTAGTTCACGCGCGAGGCGAAGAAGCCGGGGTAGCAGTCGATCACCGCACGGTGATAGCGCCGCGCCTGCTCGATCGCGCGCCGCAGCGACGGCGACGCGACGCCGGCGATCAGCGTGTCGAAATCGCCGCGCACCATCATGAGATCGGAGCCGCCGTACACCTCCTCGCCGGCGTTGTCGCTGGTGGTGCGCTGCTCGCCGCAGTAGCTGACGATCATCCCGGCCACGAGCAGTTGCCCGACGCTCCAGGTGACCGGGTCTTCCAGGTTCGCCTCGAGGACGAGGCCGGTGCGTGCGATGCCGGCTTCGTCCATGGCGGCGATGCTGCCGTCGAGCGCTTCTGCGCTCTCTACGACGATCTGGCCGCGCCCGCCGGTCGCTGTCACCGGCTTGAGGCGCACAGAGCCCGCGTCGAGCATCGAGCGCCCTGCCCTCATCGCCTCGTCGGCGGAAAAGCACGAGAAGCCCGGTAGGACCGCATCGCCCACCTCCGATGCAAAGCGCGCCGACCAGCCTTGCGGCCGCGCGGCGCAGTCTTCGTCGATGAGCGGATGGGAGATGACCTTGGTGGCGACGAAGGCGTGCGGCACCACGCCGCCGAAGAGATCGTTCACGCCGGCGATGCCCATGGCGCGTGCACGGACGGGATCGGACACGGTGTCGCTGGGCACGAAGTAGTGCCGCGAAGCCGGCGAGCCGCCCGATTGCAGCGCGCCGTCGTACTCGCCCACGAACGCACAGCCCATCAGCGCCGCGAGCCGCTGCCCGAAGTTGGCGCGGGTGGCGTGCTCGTGCTCGCTGCAATAGCCGCGCGAGTCCACGTCCCACGTGACGACGCTGCAAGGGCCGGGGCACGTGTCGGCCACGCTTGGCTGTCCGGGAGAGACTGGAGAAAGCGCTTGCACGGCGATTTGTCGGGCATCAACGCCGGGACGCGGCTTCTTCCTTGCCGGCCTTTTCCTTTTTCTTCTCGGCGTCTTCCTTCTTCTCGGAAGAAGGCAGCTTCACCTTCGTCACGGTGACGGAAACCGGGTCGCTGGCCGGAAAGGACTCTTCCACGCCGCTGTCCAGTGCTTCCTCGCTGGAAGGCTGCGGCGTGGGCTTGGCGGTCTCGGCCTGCCCCTGCGTGGGATTGCCGGATGTGGGAAAGGGAAACTTCCCCGGGGATTTCTCTGGCTGCTTCGTCGAAGTCATGGATGAGGCCTCCTGGCTTGTTCACCCCTCGCATGTTCGGCGTGCGCGCGCCGCCTCCGGTGGGAAGGTGCGACCGATGCGTGTGGGAACAGTCCGGCGCGCGGGGCCGTCCGCCCATCGGCTATCGTGCGGCTCATGTCGCTCGCGCAACCAACGCTCACCGGCCCCCGCCTCCTGCTTCGCCCGCTGCAGGCCGGCGACGCCGCGGCACTCGTGGAGGCCGCCTCCGACGGCGAACTCTGGAAACTGCCGTTCACCGTCGTTCCTTCCGCCGAAACGGTCGACGCCTACATCGGCAACACGCTGGCGGGCCGTGAAGCCGGCACGGTGATGCCCTTCGCCACCGTGGTGCGCGAGACGGGCAAGGTCATCGGCTCCACGCGCTTCTGGAAGATCGACCGCATCAACCGCAAGCTGGAAATCGGCAGCACCTGGATTTCGGGCTCGTGGCAGAAGACCTTCGTGAACACCGAGGCCAAGCTGCTGATGCTGCGCTACGCCTTCGAGGAGCTGCAGTGCGTGCGCGTGCAGTTCACCACCGACGAGATCAATGCCAAGTCGCGCGCAGCCATATTGCGGCTGGGCGCGAAGCAGGAAGGCATCGTGCGAAACGAGCGCATCATGCCGGACGGCCGCAAGCGCAACTCGGTGCGCTTCAGCATCATCGACGACGAGTGGCCGGCGGTGAAGCAGCAGCTGGAGGCGCGGCTTTCTCGCGCATGAACGACCACGCAACGGAGAGATTCCATGTGCCGCAGCATCAAGACCCTCTACAACTTCGAGCCGCCCGCCACCGAGCAGGAGATCCGCGCCGCCGCACTGCAGTTCGTGCGCAAGCTCAGCGGCTTCAACGTGCCGTCCAAGGCGAACGAGGAAGCCTTCAATCACGCGGTCGATGAAGTGGCCGCTACGGCGGCGCGGCTGATCGACTCGCTGGTCACCACGGCCGAGCCGCGCGACCGTGCCGTCGAGGCCGAGCGCGCCAGGGCCCGCTCGGCCCTCCGGTTCGGCAGCGGCCCGGCTGCCTGAACGGCTCCTGCGCGGGCTTGACCCCTGGCACCGCCGGCCCCGGCCTCGCGTGCCATCATCTTCGGATGAGCAACACATCCCACAGCGCATTCAGCACCTCCGACGCCGTCGCCAAGTACGCCGAAGGCCCGAAGCGCAACGTGCCCGGCTACAGCGGGCTCCTGCCGATGACCCGCATCCTTCTCGCGGAACACGTACCTGCGGATGGCCGGGTGCTGGTGGTCGGTGCAGGCGGCGGCCTGGAAGTCGAAGACCTCGCGCAGGCCAACCCGGAATGGAAGATCGACGGGGTCGATCCGAGCGGCCCGATGCTCGAACTCGCATCGCAAAGGCTGGGCCCGCTGATGTCGCGGGTGACGCTGCACGAAGGCTATGTGCAGGACGCGCCGGACGGCCCCTTCGACGGCGCCACCTGCCTGCTGACCTACCACTTCGTGCCGCGCGACCAGCGGCTTTCGACCACCAGGGAAATCCATCGCCGGCTGAAGCCGGGCGCGCCCTTCGTCGTGGCGCACCTCAGCGTGGAAGACGGGGCGGGCGAACGCGACACCTGGATGTCTCGGTACGCGGCCTTTCTGGTCGCGTCGGGTTCCGATCCGCGCCAGGCGGCCGTGACGCGGGAGAAGGTCGAGAAGGAGCTGACGATTTTGTCGCCCGCGCAGGACGAAGCCATCCTGCGCGAAGCGGGGTTCGGCGACGTCCGCCTCTTCTTCACCGGATTCACGTTCAGGGGCTGGGTCGCCCGCGCATGACGCATGACCACAGCGCAGCGCCGCCGCGCGGCCTTTGATATGGTGCTCTCCAGCACCACCATGCGAAGTCCGAGCGTATGAAAAAGACCTATACAGGAGGCTGCCACTGCGGCGCCGTGAGATTCGAGGCCGACATCGACCTGGACCTGGGCACCCTGCGCTGCAACTGCGCGATCTGCACCCGAACGCGCTTCTGGCCCGCCATCGTCGCGACCGATGCCTTCCGGCTGGTCGAAGGAGAGTCCGAACTCAGCGAGCAGATGCTCGACACCCGCAACAGCCACTACATCGTCTGCAGGCATTGCAGCGTGCGCTCCTTCGGCGTGGGCCATTCGCCCGAGACCGGCGAGAGCGCCTACGGCGTGAACGTGACCTGCCTGGACGACGTGGACCTCGACGAACTCGCCAGCTCGCCGATCAGCTACGTGGACGGGCACCGCGGCACCTGGCATGTCGCGCGCACGGCCATCGGCATCTGATCCGAAGAAGAGAATCGAATCGCTTTCCGGAAAAACCACCACCAGGAGACAAACGCACATGTCCATCGAACTCTGGCTCGCCTTCGTCGCGGCCTCCGCCGTCATGCTGATCATTCCCGGGCCGACCATCCTCACGGTGATCAGCTACTCGATGTCGCACGGGCGCCGCGCCAACCTGCCGCTGGTGGCAGCCGTGGCGCTGGGCGACTCCACCGCGCTGGTGGTGTCGCTGCTGGGGCTGGGCGCGCTGCTCGCCACCTCGGCCTTCTGGTTCACGGTGGTGAAGTGGGTCGGCGGGCTGTACCTGCTGTACCTCGGCATCAAGCTCCTGCGCGCGGGCATCTCGTCGGCCGAGATCGCCGCACCGGCGGCTCCCGCCTCGCGGCTGCGCCTGTTCGCCAACACCTACCTGGTGACCGCCCTGAACCCCAAGGGCATCGTGTTCTTCGTGGCCTTCCTGCCGCAGTTCATCAACCCGGCCGCGGACGTGACGCGCCAGCTCTGGGTGCTGGCCGTCACCTTCGTCGTGCTGGCCGCGACCAACGCCACGCTGTACGCGGTGTTCGCGGGATCGGCGCGCAAGCTGCTGTCGTCGCCGCGCGCGCAGCGGCGCTTCAACTTCGCGGGCGGCTCGCTGCTGAGCGCGGCGGGCATCTGGGCGCTGATGGCGCGCCGGCCGGGCTGAGAAACACCCGCGCCGCCTAGTGAAAGAAAAAAGGCCGCGAAGCTCGATGCTTCGCGACCTTTTTCTTTTATGTCGTCCCGCGGATCAGTTGCGGTACGGGTTGTTGGGGCTGCGGTCGTAGCGGTTGGGAACGCCGTCGTTGTCGCGGTCCCTGTCGTAGCGGTTGGGCACGCCGTCACGGTCGCGATCACCGTAGTGCGGGCGCGGCGGCGGCGGGCGGTCGTAGGGTGCGACCACGCAGCCGGCCAGGATGGCCGATGCGGCCAGCAGGATCGCCAATGTCTTCGTCATGCGAGTTCTCCTTGGAATGTTTGTGAAACCGGGGTTCGCCTCCTGCGAGCCGGTAATGCATTGAAGGCCACGCCGGTACGCGCCGGGTTTCCGCATTGAAGCCCTCGCGTGAAGTTCGTTACCGGATGTGGAGCCCGTCCCGGACTCTGGCCCGTGGCCGCGCCGCGGCAAGGCGGCCGGCGGCGCGTTGCGCGGTAGGCGAGGTTCCCGTGGCGCGTCGGCGAGAGAGAATGCCGGCACCCACGCTTTTGCTTTTGGATACCGGTTCTCTTTTCTTCCGATGCAGTCCGCGCCCTCCGTTTTCTCTCGCAAGACCCTCGCAGCCCTGCTGATCGCCGCGGCGTGGGCGCTTCCGGCCCGCGCCGTGGTGAGCTTCGAGGAAGTGAAGCGCGATTTCCGCTCGTCCGACACCGCCGTGCTCGACCGCAACGGCGAGCTGCTGCAGCGCGTGCGCACCGACCCGACCGTGCGGCGCGGCCAGTGGACCGCGCTGGCCGACGTGTCGCCCGCGCTGCGCACGGCCATGGTGCTGAGCGAGGACAAGCGCTTCTACGAGCACAGCGGCATCGACTGGCGCGCGGTCTCGGCCGCCGCGTGGGGCAACCTCTGGAACACGCGCACGCGCGGCGCATCGACCATCACGATGCAGCTGTCGGGCCTGCTCGACGAGGACCTGCGCCGCAACTCGGGCGGGCGCAGCTTCACGCAGAAGATCGGTCAGACGGTGGCGGCCGCGCAGCTGGAGCGCAACTGGCGCAAGGACCAGATCCTGGAGGCGTACCTCAACACCGTGCCGTTCCGCGGCGAGATCGTGGGCATCGACGCGCTCTCGCGCACGCTCTTCGGCAAGGCGCCCAGCGGCCTCGACGCGCGCGAGGCCAGCGTGGCTGCCGCGCTGGTGCGCGCGCCGAACGCCAAGCCCGCGGTGGTGGCGCAGCGTGCCTGCGAAGTGCTGCGCACGATGGAGCCGGAGCGCAAGACCGACTGCGAGGCACTCGACATGTTCACCAGCGCCGCGGTGCAGCGGCGCGCCTTCGAGCCGAATGAAGGAATCGCGCCGCATGCCGCGCGCCGGGTGCTGCGCGAGATTCGGGACGCGAACGCGGCTGCCGCTCCCGTTGCGACCGTCGCCTCCCCGCCGCCGAAAGGCAAGGAGAAGGAAACCGGCGTGCGCACCACGCTGCGCGCGCCGCTGCAGCGCTTCGCGCTCGACACCCTGCAGCGCCATCTGCGCGAGCTTCGCGACCGGCACGTGGAAGACGGCGCGCTCGTCGTGCTCGACAACGCGACCGGCGAGGTGCTCGCCTGGGTCGGCTCCTCCGGTCCGCTGAGCCAGGCCGCCGAGGTGGACGGCGTCACCGCGCTGCGGCAGCCCGGCTCCACGCTCAAGCCGCTGCTCTACGGGCAGGCGATCGCCGAGAAGCGCATCACGGCGGCCTCGCTGATCGAGGACTCCTCGGCGCAGATCAGCACCGCCAGCGGCCTCTACATTCCGCAGAACTACGACCGCCGCTTCAAGGGCCCGGTGTCGGCGCGCACCGCGCTGGCGGCCTCGCTCAACGTGCCCGCGGTGCGCACGCTGGTGATGGTGTCGCCCGAGGCCTTCGCGCGCGAACTGCGCGCCGCCGGCCTGCCGCTGCGGGAGAGCGGCGACTACTACGGCTACAGCCTCGCGCTCGGCAGCGCCGAGGTGTCGCTGCTGTCGCTCACCAATGCCTATCGCATGCTGGCCAACGGCGGGCGCTACGGCATCACGACGCTGACGCCGCGGCCCGCCGAGAAATCGAAAGCCGCGCCGCCGCCTCCGCTGATCGATCCGCGTGCGGCCTTCATCGTCGGCGACATCCTCTCCGACCCCAATGCGCGCACGCGCACCTTCGGGCTCGACAGCATTCTTTCCACCCGCTTCTGGACCGCCGTGAAGACCGGCACCAGCAAGGACATGCGCGACAACTGGGCCGTGGGCTGGTCGCAGCGCTACACGGTGGGGGTGTGGGTGGGCAACGCCAGCGGCGAATCGATGTGGGACGTAAGCGGCACCAGCGGCGCGGCGCCGGTGTGGGCCGAGGTGATGCGCTTCCTGCACTCGCGCGAGCCGAGCCGCGCGCCTTCGCCGCCGCCGGGCCTGGTCGAGGCGCAGGTGAGCTTCGGCCCCGGCGCCGACGGCAATCCACTGGAGGCGGCGCGCAGCGAGTGGTTCCTGCAGGGCACGGAGCAGCCGCTCTTCGCGCTGGACACCGGCATGACGACCGATGCCTCCGCCCCGGCGCGCATCACCGCGCCCGCCGACGGCACCATCATCGCGCTGGACCCCGACATCCCGCCGCAACGCCAGCGCGTGCGCTTCGACTCCGAAGGCCGCGGCGTGCAGTGGCGCATCGACGGCAAGCCGCTCGCGCGCGGCAACACCGTCCAGTGGTTCCCATGGCCGGGGCGCCACGTGATCGAACTGGTGGACGCCGGCGGCAAGGTGGTCGACCAGCGCCGCCTCGAGGTGCGCGGCGCGGGCGTGGTCGCGAAAAACAGCGGCGGCGCGCGGCGCTGACGACTGGCGACTGACGCCGATTCAGGGCGCCCTGAACACGTCGAGGAAGTAGTCGACGAAGGTCTTGACCTTCGGCGTGTTGCGGCGCGCGGGCAGGTAGCTCAGGTGGATGTCGTGCGGCTTGAGATCCAGCGACGGCAGCACCGGCACCAGCGTCTCGCCGTCGATCTGCGGCCGCGCCAGCGACTGCGGCACCAGCGCGATGCCGCGGGCCGACAGCGCGAGGCGCAGCACCATTTCGGGGTCGTCCGACTGGAACACGCTTTCCACGCGCAGGCGGTGTGTCTTCTCGGCGGTCGCGAGGCTGATCTCGCGCTTGCGCCCGTCGGCATCGGTCGTCAGGAAGCGATGCGCGGCAAGGTCGGCCAGGCCCAGCACCGGAGGGTGGCGCGCGAGATAGGCCGGCGCGGCGCACAGCATCAGCGGCTCCTGCTTCAGGTGGCGCGTCACCAGTTCGTCGCTGCCCTCGCGTCCGCAGCGGATGGCCACGTCGGCCGCGTCGCGCAGCAGGTCGGCGTGGTCTCTTGCGGTCTCGACCGTCACCTCCAGCCGCGGATAGGCGGTCATGAAGGCGGGCAGGTGGTTCATCAGCAATTCCCTGCCGTAGTAGTGCGGCACGGCGATGCGCAGCCGCCCCGAGATGGCGCTCCCGTCGGACGAGAGATTGAGCATGACGTCGTCGAGGATCGTCAGCGCATGCTGGGCGGCCGCCAGGAACTCGCGGCCCTCCTCGGTGAGCGCGAAGCGGGTGGCGCCGCGATGCAGCAGCAGGTGGCCGACGGTGGCTTCCAGTCGCTGGAGCTGGCGCGACGCGGAGGCCTTGGGCACGTTGAGCACTTCGGCGGCCGGAGTCAGTCCCCCGAGCTGCGCGGCCTTGGTGAACAGCCGCACGTCCGACAAAGAAAAGTCCTTCATATCGCTTCGACGCGGTCCGTTTTTTCTGGCGCTCCCTGAACGCCCCGCATGACGGTCGGGAAGGGAGGGCCGGACCACGGGGCAGGACAACTTGCGGATTCACAAGCTACCTTTAGTTTCATTCTCTGACAGGACGCTCCGCGCGAGCAACACTTTCGGCAACAGCTGCCCAAGGCCGGGAAAAATTCACTTAATGAGGATAAATCCGCGAAATCGGCTTGCGCGATTCGTAGACAGGGGTTGCGGTTTTCATAAAGGCCATGTGCGGATCAATCGCCGCGTGCAGAATCCGGTTTCTGTTTGGGGGCAAAATTCATCCAATGATTGAACGACCAGGCTCACTCCCGATGCTTGCCCAAGCTCCCCGCACCTCCCTTGCAGACACCGCCGCCGACAGCATCCGCGCCGAGATCTCCGCCGGCCGCTGGGCCGTCGGTTCCCGCATCCCGATCGAGCCGCAGCTCGCGCAGCTGCTGGGCGTGAGCCGGGGCACGGTGCGCGAGGCGGTCAAGACGCTGGTGTCGCGCGGGCTGCTCGAAGTGCGCCAGGGCTCGGGCACCTATGTGCGCTCGGGCTTCGATCCCTCGTCCAGCCTGCAGAAGATGCGGCTCGCCAGCCTGCGCGACCAGTTCGAGGTGCGACGCGCGCTCGAGGTGGAAGCCGCCCGGCTCGCCGCGGTGCGCCACACGGCGCGCGACCTGCGCCGCCTGCACGTGCTGCTCGACAAGCGCGGCACCTTCGATCCCGCCGACAACGGCGCGGCCTTCGTCGAACGCGACCTTGCCTTCCATCTCGCGATCGTCGACATCTCGGGCAACCTCGCGCTGGCCGAAACCTGCCGCTTCATCACGGGCTACATCAAGGAGACCATCGCGAGCTCGCTGGGCAGCGCCCTGCCCGAGCCCGACGAGGCCGCGCACCGCGCCATCATCGAAGGCATCGCCAGCCGCGACCCCGACGTGGCGGCCGCGGCGGTGCGCACCTTCATGGCGCCGATGATCAACGCGCTGGCGCTGGGCTCGTGATGAATTCGGCCACCCTCGCGCGCGGCAATGCCGCAGCCACGCCCTCCTCTTCTTCCCATCATTCCGGCGACGAACTGCTGATCGACGCCGAGGCCGACAGCATGCCCGCGCCGCGCCCCACGCCAGCGCCCACACTTGCGCGCCGCATCCTGCTCGGCGCCAGCGTGGTGCTGATCGCCTTCAACCTGCGCCCGGTGTTCGCCAGCCTCTCGGTGGTGCTGCCGGAAATCATCAAGGCCACCGGCCTTTCCGCCACCGCCGCGAGCCTGCTGACCACGCTGCCCATCGTCTGCCTCGGCGTGTTCGCGCCGCTCGCACCGGGCCTGGGCCGCCGCTTCGGTACCGAGCGCACGCTGCTCGGCTGCATGGTGCTGATCCTGGTCGGCACGGTGCTGCGCGGCACCGGCAACATCCCGCTGCTGTTCCTGGCGTCGGCCATCGCGGGCAGCGGCATCGCGGTGTCGAACGTGCTGCTGTCGGGCCTGGTGAAGCGCGACTTCGCCTCGCAGGCGGCGCTCATGATGGGCCTCTACACCATGGCCGTGTGCGGCGGCGCGGCGAGCGCCGCCGGCCTCACGGTGCCCATCGAGCACGCACTGGGCGGCGGCTGGACCATGGCGCTCGCGATGTGGGCCGTGCCGGCCGCGCTGGTCACGCTGATCTGGGCGCCGCAGGCGCTGCCGCTGAAGCCGGTGGCGAGCGAGTCGGGCTTCACGGTGCGCGGCCTCTGGCGCGACAGGCTGGCCTGGCAGGTCACCTTCTTCATGGGCCTGCAGTCCGCCCTCGCCTACATCGTGATGGGCTGGCTCGCGCCGATCCTGCGCGAGCGCGGGCTCGGCAGCGAAACCGCGGGCTACGTGGTGTCGCTGTCGGTCATGACGCAGGTGGTGACCTGCCTCGTGGTGCCGGCGCTGGCGGTGAAGCTGCGCAACCAGCGCGGCCTGGCCGTCGCGCTGGCGATGCTCACCGTGGGCGCGATGCTGGCGATGCTGTTCGCGCCGCTGGATGGCGTGTTCGGCGTGTGGGCCTGGGCCGTGCTGCTGGGCATCGCGCAAGGCGGCACCTTCGCGCTGGCGCTCACGATGATCGTGCTGCGATCGCCCGATTCGCACGTGGCCGCGCACCTCTCGGGCATGGCGCAGGGCGTGGGCTACATGGTGGCCGCCTTCGGTCCGCTTGTGGCCGGCCTGCTGCACGGCTGGACGGGGAGCTTCCGCGCCTCGTCGTGGCTCTTCATCGGGCTGGGCATCGCGCTCGTGATCGCGGGGCTGGGGGCAGGACGCACGATGCACGTGGGCACGACGACCGTGCCGCGGCACTGAGCGACGGCCGGCCGCCCAACCAGATCACTGCGGCCCGTCGCAGAACCCCGCGCGCTCGGTGGTCTTCGCGGTGAACAGCACGCGCGTGGTGGTTGCGGCGCTGCGCGGCTCGTTCTGCGGCCACTCGGTCTGCACCCAGGTGTATTGCCAGTCGTAGGGCGCGCCGGGTTTGAACGTCTCGCCGTAGGCGATGCGCAGGCTGCCGAAGCTCTCGTCGTGGCAGTGCTTCGAGGTCTTGTATTCCTTCTCGCTGAAGCAGGCGCGGATCATCTTGGAGCACGAGAACGGAATGCCCTCCTGTACCGCCTTGCCGCCTTCGAGCGGCACGAAGTCGGCGGTGTCGAACGACGCGCCGCCGCCCGAATACCCTTCCGACACCGTCTGCAGCACTGCCGCGGCCCACTTGCCCTCCGCCACCGGATAGAGCGCCGGCGCGAGCGAGAGGCGCGCCTCGGACCGGCTGGCTTCGCTGTCCTTCTTCAGGGCCTGCGCGTAGTCGGAGAAATCGTGGAGACGAGCGAGCTGCCAGCCCTTCGCGTCGCCGGCATCGCGCCTGACGCGCGCCATGGCCAGCGGTTCGGCGGAGAGCACCACGTAGTCGCCGGGTGCGGCGCCGCGCGGACGGTAAAGGCCCAGCTGCTGCGCGTTGCAGGGCTGCGGCAACAACGCGCACAGGCGCGTGCGCCATTGCGCATCGAGCGAATCGGGCTTCTTCACCGCATCGAACACCTGCGCCGACGGCGCGGAAAGGTCGGGAGCGGCAAGCACCGGGGCGGCGAACGACAGCAGAGCGAGCAGGCACGGCAGTTTTCTCATGGAGCCGGATGGTAGCCACCGACGGGGGGCGCGGTTGATAAAGTCGCACGCGACCATGAATCCTTCTTCTCCCGCCCTTCTCCGGATCGACGCGCTGGGCTTCGCCTACCCCGACCAACCCGCGCTGGTAACTGGCTGGAACGCATCCGTCGGCCCAGGCGTCACGCTGCTTTACGGAGACACCGGTACCGGCAAGTCGGCGCTGCTCAGCGTGATTGCCGGCGCGCTTCCCGCCTCCGGGCGGCTGACGGTGGCGGGCGCGAGCTTCGACACCGCGCCCGAGGCCTACCGCCGCCAGGTGTTCTTCGTCGCCCCCGAGACCGACCGCTTCGACCAGCTCACCGCCCGCGAATGCACCGCTTCGCTCGCCGAGGGCGACGCGGGCTTCGACCAGGCGAAGTGGCAGGCCATCGCCGACGGCTTCTCGCTGGCTCCGCACCTGGACAAGAAGATGTTCATGCTCTCGACCGGCTCGAAGCGAAAGGTGTGGATGGCGGCCGGGTTGGCATCGGGCCGGCCGCTCATCCTGCTCGACGAGCCGACCGCGGGCCTGGACATGCCCTCGACGCGATGCCTGTGGGCCACGCTCTCGGGCTTTGCGGGTCAGTCGAAGCAAGGGGTCATCGTGGCCAGCGCGGCGCGCATCGACACCGTGCCGCTGGCGGCCACCATCGAGCTACCGCTGGCCTGAAGCCGGCCTTCGGTTGTTTCAGGCCGCCGCGTCGAAGTCGGTGCTGCGGCTCACCGCTTCCCAGGCTTCCATGTCCTTGAGCATCGCCTGCGCATGGGCACGCACCGCGTCGACCGAGTCGCCGCCCAGTTGCAGCCGCAGCGGCGTGTGCTCGGCCTCCAGCGCCTTCGCGATGGCCACCGCGGCCTTGCGCGGATCGCCCGCCTGCGTGTTGTGCATGCTGTGCGCGAACTCGCGGGTGGCGCCGACCACCGGCTGATAGGCCTCGATCACCGGCATGTGGCGCATGCCGCTGCCCGCGAGCTGGGTGCGGAACTGGCCCGGCTCGACGATCAGCACCTTGATGCCGAAGGGCGCTACTTCCTGCGCCAGCGCTTCCGAGGCGCCTTCCAGCGCGAACTTGGAGGCCGAGTAGGCGCTGAAGCCCGCGAACGACAGCTGCCCGCCGAGGCTGGAGATGTTGACGATGGCGCCCGACTTCTGCGCGCGCAGCACCGGAAGCGCGGCACGGGTGACGGCCATGGCGCCGAAGAAGTTGGTGTTCATCAGCGCGCGCAGGTCGGCGTCGCCGGTTTCCTCGAGCGCGCCGACGACGCCGTAGCCGGCGTTGTTGACGAGCACGTCGATGCGGCCGAAGCGCGCCACAGCCGCCTCGACGGCCGCTTCGGCGGCGCCGGCCGCGTCCACGTCCAGCGGCGTGGCCAGCACGCGCTCGGGTGCCAGCGCCACGAGATCGGCAAGGCGGCCGGCGTCGCGGGCGGTGGCGACGACGTTGTGGCCCTGCGCCAGCGCATGTTCGGCGAAGGCGTGGCCGAAGCCGGAGGCGGCGCCCGTGATGAACCAGGTCTGGCGGGCTTGCGAAGAGATGCTGGCGATGTTGGAAGTGTTGGTCATGGTGCTGGCTCCTTGCTTGGTTGTCGGGGGTTGCCGTGAAGGCATGGCGTGACTGTCCCAGCATTCGCACTCGACGACTAGATAGATCAAATCGAATGCACTGTGCGATACGATGCATGAATGGACCGCGCCCTGCTCCCGCACCTCGCCATCGTGCTGGCCGTGCACCGGCGCGGCGGTTTCGCCGCCGCCGCGGCCGAACTGGGCATGAGCGCCTCGGCCGTGAGCCATGCGGTGCGCGCCGTCGAGGACCACCTGGGCCAGCCGATCTTCGCGCGCACCACCCGCAGCGTGCGGCTCACCGAGGCAGGCGCAGGCTTCATCGGCATGCTCTCGCCGGCCATGGGCGAGATCGCCGACGCCGTGGACCGCTTCGGTGAATCGCTCGGGCGGGTGAGCGGCGTGCTGCGCATCAACGCGCCCCACGTGGCGCTGCCGCTGGCCATGACGCCGCTGGTGGCCGAAATGGCGCGCCGCCACCCGGGACTGGTGGTCGAGATCACCTGCGACGACGGCCTGGCCGACATCGTCGCCAGCAGCCACGACGCCGGCGTGCGGCTGGGCCATACCGTTGCGCAGGACATGGTGGCGGTGCGGCTCACCCCGCCCTTCGAGGCCATCATGGTGGCCACGCCGCGCTACCTGGAGGCGGCCGGCGAGCCGCGCAGCATCGAGGCGCTGCAGCAGCACAACTGCATCGGATTCCGCTTTGTCACCTCGGGCGGCGTGTACGCCTGGGACCTGCGCGACGAGGGCGGCGCCCATGTCTCGGTCGAGGTGCCGGGCACGGTGCGCGTCACCGACGCGCTCTACGCCCGCGACCTGGCGCTGGCCGACGTGGGCATCGCCTACATCTTCGAGCCGCTGGTGCGCGCCGAACTGCGCGAGGGCCGCCTGCGCCAGCTGCTGCCGCGCTCGGCCTTCGAGGAGCCGGGGCTGTTCCTGTACTTTCCGCGCCGCGCCGCCCAGGCGCCCAAACTGCGCGCCTTCGTCGACCTGGCCCGGGAAATGCTCGAAAAAGAGGCATCCGGCCAGCCGGAGCCCCGTTAAGACGCGCTTCGCGCCGGGGGCTTCGCAACCCGCATGGCGAAACACGGTCCCGGCGGGCGACAATCGGGGATTCCGGAAAAAAGCGGGCTAGCCCCCGACAGCCGGAAGTTCCAGCCACCCCGACAACCAGGATCTACGGAAGAAGCGCATGAGCTCGAAGCAACCAACCATCGTCTACACCCTCACCGACGAGGCGCCCCTGCTGGCGACCTACGCGTTCCTGCCCATCATCCGCGCCTTCACGAACCCGGCCGGGATCAACGTCGAAACCAGCGACATCTCGGTGGCGGCCCGCATCCTGGGCGAGTTCCCCGAGCTGCTGAGCGACGACCAGAAAGTGCCGGACAACCTCGCCGAACTGGGCAAGCTGACGCTCAAGCCCGAAGCCAACATCATCAAGCTGCCCAACATCAGCGCCTCGGTCGCCCAGCTCAAGGCCGCCATCAAGGAACTGCAGGGCAAGGGCTACAAGATCCCCGACTACCCCGAGAACCCGACCACGGACGAGGACAAGGACATCCGCGCGCGCTACAACAAGTGCACCGGCAGCGCCGTGAACCCCGTGCTGCGCGAAGGCAACTCCGACCGCCGCGCACCCAAGGCCGTCAAGGAATACGCCCGCAAGAACCCGCACAGCATGGCCGACTGGAGCCAGGCATCGCGCTCGCACGTCTCGCACATGCACGGCGGCGACTTCTATCACGGCGAAAAGTCCATGACCCTGGACCGCGCGCGCAACGTGAAGATGGAGCTGATCACCAAGAGCGGCAAGACCATCGTTCTCAAGCCCAAGGTCGCCCTGCTCGACCGCGAGGTCATCGACTCCATGTTCATGAGCAAGAAGGCACTGCTGGCCTTCTATGAAAAGGAAATCGAGGACGCGCGCAAGACCGGCGTGATGTTCTCGCTGCACGTCAAGGCCACCATGATGAAGGTCTCGCACCCCATCGTGTTCGGCCACTGCGTGAAGATCTTCTACAAGGAAGCCTTCGAGAAACACGGCAAGCTGTTCGACGAGCTGGGCATCAACGTCAACAACGGCATGGTCGACCTCTACAACAAGATCGCCACGCTGCCGCAGAGCACGCAGGACGAGATCAAGCGCGACCTGCACGCCTGCCACGAGAACCGCCCCGAACTCGCCATGGTCGACTCGGCCAAGGGCATCACCAACTTCCACTCGCCCAACGACGTGATCGTGGACGCCTCCATGCCCGCGATGATCCGCAACGGCGGCAAGATGTGGGGCGCCGACGGCCGCCTGAAGGACGTGAAGGCCGTGATGCCCGAATCGACCTTCGCCCGCATCTACCAGGAGATGATCAACTTCTGCAAGTGGCACGGCGCCTTCGACCCCAAGACCATGGGCACCGTGCCCAACGTGGGCCTGATGGCGCAGAAGGCCGAGGAATACGGCTCGCACGACAAGACCTTCGAGATCCCCGAAGACGGCGTCGCCAACATCACCGACCTGGACACCGGCGAAGTGCTGATGAGCGAAGACGTGGAGCAAGGCGACATCTGGCGCATGTGCCAGGTCAAGGACGCCGCGATCCGCGACTGGGTGAAGCTGGCCGTCAACCGCGCGCGCAACTCCGGCATGCCGGTGGTGTTCTGGCTGGACGCCTACCGTCCGCACGAGGCGCAGCTGATCACCAAGGTCAAGATGTACCTGCACGAGCACAACACCACGGGCCTGGACATCCAGATCATGAGCCAGGTGCGCGCCATGCGCTACACGCTGGAGCGCGTGGTCCGCGGCCTGGACACCATCAGCGCCACCGGCAACATCCTGCGCGACTACCTGACCGACCTGTTCCCCATCATGGAACTGGGCACCTCGGCCAAGATGCTGTCGATCGTTCCGCTGATGGCCGGCGGCGGCATGTACGAGACCGGCGCGGGCGGCTCGGCCCCCAAGCACGTGCAGCAGCTGGTGGAAGAAAACCACCTGCGCTGGGACTCGCTGGGCGAGTTCCTCGCGCTGGCCGTGAGCCTGGAAGACCTGGGCCTGAAGACGAACAACAAGAAGGCCGCCATCCTGGCCAAGACGCTGGACACCGCCACCGGCAAGCTGCTCGACAACAACAAGAACCCCTCGCCCAAGACCGGCCAGCTCGACAACCGCGGCAGCCAGTTCTACCTGGCGATGTACTGGGCACAGGAGCTGGCCGCGCAGACCGACGACAAGGAACTGCAGGCAGCCTTCGTGAAGCTGGCCGAGACGCTCACCGCCAACGAGCAGAAGATCGTCGACGAGCTGGCGGCCGTGCAGGGCCAGGCCGTGGACATCGGCGGCTACTACCTGGCCGACCCCGTCAAGTTCGCGGCCATCATGCGCCCGAGCGCCACGCTCAACGCGGCGCTGGCCTCGGCATAAGGCCGATTGACATCGTGCGGGTGGCAGCCGTCATGAAGCCCTCCTGGCTCGCGATGCTCCCCGCCGTGCTGGCCCTGGCCGGCGCGGCGGGCGCTGCGCATGCCGCCGAGGACTGCGAGGCCCTGCGCACCCGCATCGAATCGAAGATCGCCGCGAGCGGCGTGGCGCGCTTCACCGTCACCGTCATCGATGCCAACGCGTCGGCGAACGGGCAGGTGGTGGGCAGCTGCGAGCTCGGCACGAAGAAAGTCGTTTATCTGAAGGACGCGGGCGCCGCAACGGCCCCCGCTGCCGCTCCTGCCCCCGGCGAGCCGATGCTCACCGAGTGCAAGGACGGCACCACGTCATACGGCGGCGACTGCAGGAAGTAGTCAGCCGTCCGCCGGCGCCAACCGATTCTTGGCGCATCGTCCGACGCACCCTCGCGCGGAATGCTCTTAGCGTCCGCCGCATGGACGAAGACCTTGAAACCCTGTCGCGCGATCAGCTGATCACGGAAGCGAAGAAGCTGCGCACGGCCATTCGCGAGCACCGGGACTCGAGCGGCCACGAGCTGTGCTGGCACCACCCTGCCCTCTGGGCCCTGCTGCCCGAGAAGGTCGAACCGGCCATCGCCGTTCCGGCCTGGCCGCAGTTCATGCGCGGCTGCATCAGGTACCGGCAGTCGCTCGACGAGCAAGCGCCGGATGCGGAGAGAACGAAGCGCTAGTTCGGCGAGTAGGTGAATCGGCCGGCGGCTAGTTGTTGCCGCCTACCACCCGCGCGATCCACGCCAGCAGCACCGCCTCGACCTCGTCGCGGTTGAGTTCATTCAGCGTCTCGTGACGCGCGCCGCCGAACACGTGGCACGACACGTCGCGCAGCCCCGCCTCGCGGTAGCGCTGCACCAGCGGATAGAACCACTCGGCCTTGTTGCTCACCGGGTCCTCGTCGCCGATGAACAGATAGAGAGGCAGTTCGGGCCGGATGCTCTTGCGCATCGCATCGGGCGTGAGGTCGGCCAGCTTCGCGAACATCGAACCCAGCCCCTCGGCCGAGACAGTGAACCCGCACAGCGGATCGGCGATGTACGCATCGACCTGCGCCGGGTCGCGGCTGAGCCAGTCGAAGGGCGTGCGCACGTCGGGCAGCGCGGCGTTCATGTCTTCCAGCTTGAAGCCCGACTGCAGCGCGGCGCCCAGCAGATCGAGCGCCGAGGTGCCCGAGAGCACCGCCCCCGCCAGCAGCGCACTGTGCTCGACCAGGTAGTACTGCGTGGCGAACGAGCCCATGCTGTGGCCCAGGAGGATCAGCGGAAGGCCCGGATGCACGCCGCGCACGTGGTGGCTCAGCAGCGCCATGTCGTCCACCAGCCCGGAGAACGCGCGCGGGCCGAACTCGCCCAGTTCTCCGCGCGCCTCGGCACCCTTGCCATGGCCGCGATGCTCGTTCGCATAGACCGCGTAGCCCGCCTGCACCAGCGATTCGGCCAGGTGCCTGTAGCGCAGCGAATGCTCGCCCATGCCGTGCGCCAGCTGGATGACGGCGCGCGGCTTCGTCACCGTGCCCAGCCAGCGATGGACCTCCACCGTGACGCCGTCGTTGGCGGTCAGTTCGAAGTGGGTCTCGGTGGTCGGCATGCGGTGCTCCATTCAGTAGGGGGAGCACCATCCTAGGGGTTGGCTACCGGCGCTTCGATCAGGGGTTTCCAGCTTTTGTCGCGTGGCGGACAGCCAGCACCTCCGCCATCTTCTTCAACGCCGCTTCCGGCGTAAGCTCGATGGAGATCGAGCAGGCCAGCATCAGGTTCAACTGCTGGCCGAAGTCCTCGACGGCGATGCCGGTGCCGCGCTCGCGCAGCACGCCGTTCGCATCGACTTCGCACGGCAGCGCGGCACGCACGCGTCCGGCGTAGCTGCCTTCGGGCACGCCATAGGCCACGACCGGAATGCCCAGCGCGATCGCCGCGCCGACCTCGAACACCGTGCCGGAGTCGGGCTCCATTCCCCTGAAGCTGGCGAGATTGGCGACGACGCCGTCCGCGCCGCGAAGGCGCTGCATGTTGGCTTCGTAGATCTGTTTCTCCGGCGCCTCGGAGCTCAGCTCTTCGTTGCCATCGGCCGGCAGCAGGGCCGCGAGGCCGGCGACATCGCAGGCGGCCGTCAGCCTGACGAAGTGCTCCCTTGCATCGGGGCGAAAGACGTCCGGGCCCGCGAGGTAGATGCGCGGGCGGACCGTGTTCCCGGGAGGCTTGTTGTCCATCGACGGAGCATCGGCGATTTCCGGCTCCTGCTCAATCCTTGCGACATGGTGCAAAGCGACTTACCGATGGATGCATCGGCCCATGGCTCCAACAGCCACAGCTTCGGGGAATCAGGCAAGAAACTCGCATGAAGCGACTAACGCTGCGGCCGTGCCTTTTTCAAGAATGAACGCTCCATTCACGAACCAAGGCGCACCATGAACACCGCAAGTCGCACCGGCGCACTCACCGCGCTCTCGCTGTCTCTCGCCATGGCATCGGGCCCATCTCAGGCCCAGCCGCAGCGCCCAAGGCTGCTCGAAGACCCGAACCGCTTCGTGGGCATGTGGGTGACACAAGACGGTCACATCCGCCACGAACTGCTGCCTAATGGCCGCTACGACGAAGCGCGCGGCACGCGCCTCAGCGCCTATCAGGGGCGCTACATGCTCAGCGGCAACCACATCGACTACGTCGACGACACCGGCTTCACGGCCGACGGCGAATTCCGCGACGGCGTGCTGTATCACGCGGGCATGGTGCTCTACCGCGAAAGCACTACGCAACGCTGAGCGCCGGATGCGGCCGGCCGCGTGTTTTGCAGGATCAGGCAAAAACCGCGTTCGATTCGTCTACCGCTTCGGGCTTGCGAAAAAGCACACTTCTCTGCATGCCCGGCCCACGCTCATTTCAGTGTGCGCCCCACGGCAGCCAGACCAGCACGAGGAGTTCTCCATGACCACAATCCAGGAAAAAGTCGTACTCATCACCGGCGCGAGCAGCGGCATCGGCGAAGCGACCGCCAGGCTGCTTGCGCGGCGCGGCGCCAAGGTGGTGCTCGGGGCGCGCCGCACCGACAGGCTCGCGGCGCTCGTGGCCGAAATCACGGCCACGGGCGGCACGGCGAGCTTCCAGCGGCTCGACGTGACGCACCGGCCCGACGTGGAAGCCTTTGCCGAATTCGCGCTGGAGACGCACGAGCAGATCGACGTGCTCGTCAACGCCGCGGGCGTGATGCCGATGTCGCCGCTGTGGAACCGCAAGATCGAGGAGTGGGAACTCACGATCGACGTGAACCTGCGCGGCGTGCTGCTCGGCATCGCGGCGGTGCTGCCGACGATGCAGGAACAGGGCTGGGGCCACATCGTGAACGTGGCGCCGGTGGCGATGCACGGCCTGTCGCCAGGCTCGGCGGTGTATCACGGCACGCAGTACGCGGTGAACGCGATCTCCGAAGGCCTGCGGCAGGAACATGCCGGCCGGCTGCACGTGACGGTGGTGAGCCCCGACGTGCACGGCCCCATCGATCCGCTGGCCGAGCGCATCGCGGCCAGCTACGCGCGTGAACGCATGCGCACCAACCGGCGCATCGCGGTGCCGGTGGATGCGGTGGCGCGCTCGATCGCGGGGGCCATCGAGGGCTACGGCATCACGGCCGGTGCGATGCGCCCGCCTGCCAGCAGGCAGCAGAGGCCGCGCCCGGCCGAGTACGCCTAGCCCCGCTGGCAGGCAAGGCCTCTCAGTAGGTCTTGTACGGCAGGAACTTGCCCGACAGCACCACGTTGACACGGTCGCCCTTCGGGTCGGCCTGGCGCTGGATGTCCATGCTGAAGTCGATGGCGCTCATGATGCCGTCGCCGAATTCTTCATGGATCAGCTCCTTGATGGTGGTGCCGTACACGCTCACCACCTCGTACCAGCGGTAGATGAGCGGATCGGTGGGCACCGGCGTGGGCAGCGAGCCCTTGTAGGGCACGACCTGCAGCCACTTCTGCTCCTCGGGCGTGAGGTCGAAGATCTTGGCGACTACTTTCGCCTGCTTCTCGTCCAGCGTCATCTGGCCGAGGCAGGCGGCGGTGGTCCACTCTTTCGAGAGGCCCACCTTCTTGGCCACGTCGGCCCACTGGATGCCCTTGCTGACCTTGGTGGCGATGATCTTCTCGGTAACGTCGTTGCGGTTCATGCGGTCTCCTGTTGAACGCACGATGGCAAGCAACAGGCGTGCCGAGGTCTTGCTCCCAACAAGACGGGGTCAGCGCGCCCAGTGGAACTTGCGGTCCGATTCCTTGATGGGCTGATCGTTGATGCTCGCGAAGCGCCGTTGCATCAGGCCGTTCTCCGCGAACTCCCAGTTCTCGTTGCCGTGGCTGCGATACCAGTGGCCGGAGTCGTCGTGCCATTCGTACTCGAAGCGCACCGCGATGCGGTTGTCCATGAAGGCCCAGAGCTGCTTCTTCAGCCGGTAGTCGAGCTCGCGCGCCCACTTGCGCGACAGGAACTCGACCACCTGCTCGCGACCGTTGACGAACTCGGCGCGGTTGCGCCATTCGGTGTCGGGCGTGTAGGCCAGGCTCACGCGCACGGGGTCGCGCGAGTTCCAGGCGTCTTCGGCGGCCTGCACTTTTTTCGTGGCTGTTTCGAGGGTGAAGGGCGGCAGCGGCGGGCGTGATTCCATGGCGGGTCTTTCGATTGACGTTGAAGGGGAATGCGCCGCAATGTGCCACATGTAGACAGACCTGTCTACATGCCTACAATCTCGCCATGGACATCTCTTCCATCTCCGAACTGCCGGCGCGCGAACGCATCCTGCGCACCGCGCACGACCTCTTCTACGCCGACGGCATACGCGCCACCGGCATCGACCGCGTCATCGCGACGTCGGGCGTCACCAAGGTCACCTTCTATCGGCACTTCCCGTCGAAGGACGACCTGGTGCGTGCCTTTCTCGACCATCGGCACGGCCTGTGGATGGCGTGGTTCGTCGATGCCCTGGGCCGGCTCGGCGCGCAGCAGCGCATCGGCGGCGGCCAGGCGCTCGAGGTGCTGGCCGACGCCATGGCCGAGTGGTTCGCCGACCCGGCCTTCCGCGGCTGCGCCTTCATCAACTCGGTGGTCGAGGTGGGCGGCAGCGTGAACGGCGCGAGCGACATCTCGCGCGAGCACAAGCGCGAGATGGTCGAAGTGATTGCCGGGCTGCTGCCCGAATCGCTTGAAAGCCCGCGCCGCATGGCCATTGCGCAAGCTGCCGCGCTGGGCGTCGACGGCGCCATCGTCAAGGCGCAGATGGGTGGCCCCGCCCTCGCGCGCGAAGCGGTCGACGACCTGCGACGGCTGCTTCAGGCGCTGGCGGCCACGCTGCCCGGCATCACTTCACGACCATCAGCGTGAACGGCCACACATAGGCCTGCAGGGTCACGTACAGGCCCACGAGGCAGGCCAGCGCGATGGAGTGGAAGAACACGTAGCGCAGGATCTCGCCCTCGTGGTTGAACCAGCGCGTGGCGGTGGAAGCCACCACGATCGACTGCGCGTCGATCATCTTGCCCATCACGCCGCCCGAGCTGTTGGCCGCGCCCATCAGGTTCGGGCTCAGGCCGAGCTGGTCGGCCGCCACTTTCTGCATACCGCCGAAGAGCACGTTCGATGCGGTGTCGGAGCCGGTGAGCGCCACGCCCAGCCAGCCCATCAGCGTGCCGAAGAAGGGATACAGCACGCCGGTGTTGGCGAAGGCCAGGCCCAGCGTGGTGTCCAGCCCCGAGTAGCGCGTGAGCGTGCCCAGCGCGAGCATCAGCACGATGGTGAGCAGCGAGAACTTCACCAGCCACAGCGTGCGGCCGTAGGCGGCCACGAGCTGGATCGGGTTGTACTTCATCACCAGACCGCCCACGAGCGCCGACACCAGGATGCCGGTGCCGGTGGCCGAGAGCAGCAGCAACTGGTACACCGCGCCCTCCTTCGTGGGCTTGGGCACCACCGGCGCCACCTTCTCGATCATGTTGTGCAGCCCGTCGATGGGAAAGCTCGGCGCGAAGATGCCGTTGAGCCAGATCTTCACCGAAGGCAGGCCCCAGATGAACACGAACACGGTGAGGATGAGCCACGGCGTCCATGCGCGGATCACGGCGGCGTTCGAATGCTTCGTGGGCGCGACGGCCGCCGCGGCCTCTCCGCCGTCGGCCTCGTGCCCCTTGAGCGACACCGAGGTCCAGACCTTCTTCGGCTTCCACACGCGCAGGAACGCGATCAGGCACGCCATGGACACGATGGCCGCGATGATGTCCACCAGCTCCGGCCCGATGTAGTTCGACACCAGGAACTGCGGAATGGCGAAGGACACGCCCGTCACCAGGATGGCCGGCCACACCTCCATCATTCCCTTGCGCCCCGCGAAGGCCCAGATGAGCCAGAACGGCACCAGCAGAGAGAAGAACGGCAACTGCCGCCCGATCATCGCGGTGACCGCCATCAGGTCGTAGCCATGCACCTTGGCCAGCGTGATGACCGGCGTGCCCAGCGCGCCGAAGGCCACCGGCGCGGTATTCGCGATGAGCGAAAGCCCCGAGGCCGCGAGCGGCGAGAAGCCCAGCCCGATGAGGATGGCCGCCGTAACGGCCACCGGCGTTCCGAAGCCCGCCGCGCCCTCGAAGAAGGCACCGAAGGCGAATGCGATGAGCAGCAGCTGCAGGCGCCTGTCTTCCGTTATGCCGGCAATGGAGTCCTGCAGTATCTGGAAGCTGCCGTTCTGCTGCGTGAGCTGCTGCAGGAAGATGATGTTCAGCACGATCCAGCCGATGGGCAGCAGGCCGGTGATGCCGCCCAGGAAGGCCGCCTTGCCCGCCATGTCGGCCGGCATGCCGAACGCGAACACCGCGATGACCACCGCGCTCAGCAGCCCCAGCCCCGCCGCGTAGTGCGCCTTGACGTGAAGCAACCCGAGGCACACCAGCATCACCACCACCGGTATCGCGGCCAGCGCCGTCGATACGATCATGTTGCCGAAGGGGTTGTAAACCTGTTGCCAGACCATGCGCTCGTCTCCTTGTTGTTGGAAATTCTTCAGAGCCGGTGCCCCGGTCGGGGCTGGACCGGGAGCGTTCGATACCATCCTACCCCGCTACCCCTCCCGACAAAAGATGGTTTCTCCGCGTCTCCCCTCGACACAGGGCCTGCAGGCCTTCGAGGCCGTCGCACGGCTGCGCAGCGTGAACCTCGCCGCAGAAGAGCTCGCGGTGACGCCCAGCGCGGTGAGCCACCGCATCCGCCAGCTCGAGCTGCTCTTGGGGCTCAAGTTCTTCACGGGCAACGACTTCAGCCTCAGCGCCGACGGCATGGCCTACCTGGCGCGCGTGCGCGAGGCCATCGCGGCGCTGCGGCAGGTGCCGGGGCGCGAGCCCGAATCGCAGGTGCGGCGGCTGCGCGTTGCCGTCACGCCGACCTTCTCGCGGCAGATGCTGTTGCCGAGGCTGGCGCGCTTCCGCGACGCGTACCCGAACATCGAGCTGATGCTGCAGGTGACCATGCCGGTGCGCAACACCACGGCGGAAGAAGCCGACATCGAGCTGCGCTTCGGCACCGGCCCGTTCCACGACCGCGAGTTCGTCCAGCTGCTGGCCGACGACGTCTCCCCGGTGTGCAGCCCCGCCTATCTCGAACGCCACGGCCCTTTCGGCAGCTTCGACACCGATGCCGAGGTTTCGCGCGCGCAGCTGCTGCGCACGCCGCTGGAATCGTGGCGCACCTGGTTCAAGGCCTGCGGCGTGGGCCTGCCCGAACCCGCCACCGGCCACCAGTTCAACGACCTCGGGCTGGCGCTCGACGCGGCTGCCGAGGACTTCGGCGTGGTGCTGATGCACCTGCGCCTGGGCAGCGCCTGGCTCGACAACGGCCGGCTGGTGCGGCTGTCCCAGCGCAGCGTGCCCTCGCCCAATGCCTACTTCCTGTGCTGGCGGCCCGGCGCCATGGAGCGCTGGGAATGCGCCACCTTCGTCGAGTGGCTGCGCGAGGCGCTGCGAGAGCGGGCAGCCTGAGCGCGCCTCCCGGGCGGGCGGCGGGCTGAATTCTTTTCAGCAGTGGCCCCGGCTTTTTTCAGATGGCGCACCTGGGCCCCTGCAGATAATGGCCGGTTAGCTTCCGCCGATCCACCACAAGAACCTGCCAGGAGACAGCCCGTGTCCGACCTTTCCAAGATCACCAACATCGACGACCTGCGGGTGATCGCCAAGCGGCGCGTGCCGAAGATGTTCTACGACTACGCCGACTCCGGCGCGTGGACCGAGGGCACCTACCGCGCCAACGAGAGCGACTTCCAGAAGATCAAGCTGCGCCAGCGCGTGGCCGTGAACATGGAGGGCCGCTCGCTGCGCACCACCATGGTCGGCCAGGAAACCGCGATGCCCGTGGCCATCGCGCCCACCGGCCTCACCGGCATGCAGCACGCCGACGGCGAGATCCTCGGCGCGCGCGCGGCCAAGGCCTTCGGCATTCCGTTCACGCTGTCGACCATGAGCATCTGCTCGCTGGAAGACATCGCCGAGAACACCGGCCGCCATCCCTTCTGGTTCCAGCTGTACGTGATGAAGGACCGCGACTTCATCGAGCGCCTGATCGAACGCGCCAAGGCCGCCAACGTGACCGCGCTGCAACTCACGCTGGACCTGCAGATCCTCGGCCAGCGCCACAAGGACATCAAGAACGGCCTCACCGCGCCGCCCAAGCCGACCATCAAGAACCTGATCAACCTGGCCACCAAGCCGCGCTGGTGCATGGGCATGCTGGGCACGAAGCGCCGCACCTTCGGCAACATCGCGGGCCACGCCAAGGGCGTGAAGGACCTGTCGTCGCTGTCGTCGTGGACCGCCGAGCAGTTCGACCCCGCACTGAGCTGGGCCGACGTGGAGTGGATCAAGAAGCTCTGGGGCGGCAAGCTGATCCTCAAGGGCATCATGGACGTGGAAGACGCGCGCCTGGCGGCCTCCAGCGGCGCCGACGCGCTCATCGTGTCGAACCACGGCGGGCGCCAGCTCGACGGCGCGCCCTCTTCCATCGCGGCGCTGCCGGCCATCGTCGACGCGGTGGGCAACGAGATCGAGGTGTGGATGGACGGCGGCATCCGCAGCGGCCAGGACGTGCTCAAGGCCCGCGCGCTGGGCGCACGCGGCACGCTCATCGGCCGCAGCTTCCTCTACGGCCTGGGCGCCTTCGGGCAGGAAGGCGTGACGCGCGCGCTGCAGATCATCCAGAAGGAGCTCGACATCACCATGGCCTTCTGCGGCCGCACGAACATCGACGACGTCGATTCGAGCATCCTGCTGCCAGGCACTTTCTGACCTGCACAGCAACCCCCGGAAGGCCATTCCGGGGGTAGGCCGATGCGGCATCCGCCGACACGCGGCAGCCTCTTGCCGGCGCAGAATGTTTTGGAAACAACAACATCTGCCGCACGGCACAGAAGGCATCATGAGCGCAGTCACGCCTACTCCGGGAGGCCCAGCGGCCTCTGCTTCATCCCTCCCCCACTACACGGCCGAAGAAAAGCGCCACCGCGTCTTCGCGATCATGGCGGCCTCGTCCGGCAATCTGGTCGAGTGGTTCGACTTCTACGTGTACGCCTTCTCGGCGCTGTACTTCGCGCCGGCCTTCTTCCCCAAGTCCGATCCCACCGCGCAGCTGCTGAACACCGCCGGCGTGTTCGCTGCCGGCTTCCTGATGCGGCCCATCGGCGGCTGGCTCTTCGGTCGGCTGGCCGACCGGCTTGGGCGCAAGACCTCGATGCTGATCTCGGTGACGATGATGTGCGGCGGCTCGCTCGTCATCGCCTGCCTGCCGACCTATGCGCAGATCGGCGCATGGGCGCCCTTCCTGCTGCTGGTCTGCCGGCTGTTCCAGGGGCTGTCGGTGGGCGGCGAGTACGGCACCACGGCCACCTACATGAGCGAGGTGGCGCTGCGCGGACAGCGCGGCTTCTTCTCGTCGTTCCAGTACGTCACGCTGATCGGCGGCCAACTGCTTGCAGTGCTGGTCATCGTGGTGCTCGAGCAGTTGCTGACCGAGGCCGAACTCAAGGCGTGGGGCTGGCGCATTCCCTTCGTGATCGGCGCCATCGCGGCGGTGGTCGCGCTGCTGCTGCGCCGCACGCTGCATGAAACGCAGACCGACGAGGCGAAGAAGAACAAGGAGGCCGGCAGCATCGCCGGCCTCTTCAGGCACCACACGCCGGCCTTCCTCACGGTGCTGGGCTACACCGCCGGCGGCTCGCTGATCTTCTACACCTTCACCACCTACATGCAGAAGTACCTGGTGAACACGGTGCACCTGCCGATCAAGACGGCGAGCTACGTGATGACGGGGGCACTGTTCGTCTACATGTGCATGCAGCCGGTGTTCGGCGCGCTCTCCGACCGCATCGGGCGGCGCAACAACATGCTGCTGTTCGGTGGCCTCGGCGCGCTGACGACGGTACCCATATTGACGGCCCTGCAGCACACGACGAGCCCGGTGCTGGCCTTCGTGCTCATCATCGCGGCGCTGGCCATCGTGAGCTTCTACACCTCGATCAGCGGCATCGTGAAGGCGGAGATGTTCCCGCCCGAAGTGCGTGCGCTCGGCGTGGGGCTGGCCTACGCGGTCGCGAACGCGATCTTCGGCGGCTCGGCGGAATACGTGGCGCTGGGGCTCAAGTCACTGGGACACGAGTCGGTCTTCTTCTGGTACGTGAGCGCGATGATGGTCGTCGCCTTCCTCGTGAGCCTGAGGCTGCCGAGGCAGGCGAGCTACCTGCACCACGACCACTGACTGACGCTGGAAGAAAAAACGAGAAGGGCTACGCGCCCTCTCCCAGCCGCTCGGCCACCTGCTGCTTGCCCAGTCCGCGCACGGAGGCCAGGCTCTGGAGCTGAGCGGCCCTGGGGCGCGCCTTGCCTTGTTCCCAGTGATAAATCGTCTGGCCCGATACGCCGACGAGCTTTCCATAGGAAGCGGCGGAAATACCCAGCTTCGCGCGGTGGGTAGCCAACCGCCCGGCGCTGAACCGGCGCTTCGGCCCGTCCTCGCCAGCCTCGTCCGGCTCGCTCGCGCGTGCGCTGCGGCCCGCGCCCTTCGCGACGTTGCGCAGCTCTTTCTCCAGCGACATCACCTGGCGGCGCAATGCCGCGATGGCCGCGCGATGGTGGACGGATGCCTTCTTGAGGTTTTCCATTTCCGCGCGAACTTCCTTGCGGGCCACGCGCGAAATCTCTGATTTAAGAATGGATGCGATATTTGGCATGCCGGCATTTTGCCCAGCAAATGTAAACATGCCGTGGAAATATCGATTTCCGATCAAATTTGAATCTTTTGATTACAAACAAAAGATCCGCGTCATCGGGGTCCACTTCTCCCCTTCCGGCGTCCATGGCGTGGGCGCCTGGAACTTCCACATCAGCTCTTCCCATTGCCTGATCTTCGGGTCGTCGCGCACGGCAAGCGCCATCGCATCGGCGTCGTAGCACGCATCGTCGGTCTCCATCAACATCACCATCCGAGTGCCGAGACGGTGGATTTCCATGGCCGTCACGCCATGCGCCTGGAGATGCGCGCGCACCTCGGGCCAGATATCGCGGTGATAAGCCTCGTATTCGGCGATCAGTGCCGGGTCGTCCTTCAAATCCAGGGCCAGGAAATGGCGCATGCAAAACTCCAGTCGAAGCCGATTGGCGATCAGGTCAGTGCGCGGTCCAGATGCGTGTATCCGCCATCCACGAACACCCATTGACCCGTCGTATGCGAGGCGCGCTCCGACAGCAGGAACACGACGCTGTCGGCGATCTCTTCGGGCGTCGTCATGCGCCGGCCCAGCGGGATCTTGTCGGTGATGTCGGCGAGCTTGCGGTCGGGCTCGTCGAAGGCGGAAATCCAGCGCTGGTACAGCGGCGTCATCACCTCGGCCGGAATCACCGCGTTCACGCGCACGCCGTCTTCCAGCAATGAAGCGGCCCATTCGCGCGTGAGCGAAAGTTGCGCGCCCTTGGCCGCCGTGTAGCCGCTGGTGTTGCCCTGCCCCGTCACAGCAGTCTTCGACGAGATGTTGACGATGGCGCCCTTGCTTGCCTTCAGGTGCGGCAGGCAGTGGTGCGCCATCACGTAGCAGTGGATCAGGTTGCGTTCGAGCGAGGAGACGAAGGCATCGCGCCCCGCCTCGAGCCCCACGCTGTCGTTTACGCCCGCGTTGTTGACCAGCCCGTCGATGCGCCCGAATTCGGCGGCGGTCTGCGCAATCGCCTTGACGCATGCGGCCTCTTCCATCAGTTCGAGCTGGAAGAAGCGCGCGCACGGCTGCAGCCCGCGCAACGCTTCTTCAAAGGACGCATCGAGCGGGTTCTTGCCGAAGATCACCGGCACCGCGCCTTCCTGCGCCAGCGTCATCGAAATGGCCGCGCCGATGCCGCTGCCGCCTCCGGTGACGATCACCACCTTGTCTTTCAGATGCAGGTCCATGGTGTGCGATGCCTTTCCTTGTCCACTTATCCGCGAAAGCGGTACTGCTCCAGCGACTGCGGCTTCATCGTGATCGAGAAGCCCGGCCCCTTCGGCGGCATGTAGGCCGCGTTGCGAACCTCGCAGGGCTCCACGAAATGCTCGTGCAGGTGATCGACATATTCCGCCACACGCCCCTCGCGCGTGCCGGAGATGCACAGGTAGTCGATCATCGACAGGTGCTGCACGTACTCGCACAGCCCCACGCCGCCCGCATGAGGGCACACGGGAAGTTTGTACTTCGCTGCCATCAGCATCACCGCCAGGATCTCGTTCACGCCGCCGAGCCGGCAGGCGTCGATCTGCACCACGTCGATGCCACCGCGCATGATGAACTGCTTGAACATGATGCGGTTCTGGCACATCTCGCCGGTAGCCACCTTCACCGGCGCGACGCCCTCGCGGATCTTGCGGTGGCCTTCCACGTCGTCCGGGCTGGTGGGCTCCTCGATGAACCAGGGCTTGGCAAAGGCAAGCTGCCGTACCCAGTCGATGGCCTGGCCCACCTCCCACACCTGGTTGGCGTCGATCATCAGGTGCCGGTCGGGCCCGAGCACATCGCGCGCCACGGTCAGGCGACGGATGTCGTCCTGCAGGTCGCGCCCCACCTTGAGCTTGATGTGGCTGAAGCCCGCGTCGATCGCCTCCTGCGCGAGGCGCCGCAGCTTGTCGTCGGAGTAGCCGAGCCAGCCGGCCGAGGTGGTGTAGCAGGGGTAGCCCTCGGCCTTCAGCGTGGCGATGCGCTCGTCCTTGCCCCGTGATGCTTCGCGCAACAGCGCCAGCGCCTCGTCGGGCGCGATGCAGTCGGTGATGTAGCGGAAGTCGATGCAGCGCACCAGCTCCTCGGGCGTCATGTCGGCCACGAGCTGCCACACGGGCTTGCCTTCGGACTTGGCCCACAGGTCCCACATCGCGTTGACCACCGCGCCGGTCGCGAGATGGATCGCCCCCTTGTCGGGGCCGATCCAGCGCAGCTGGCTGTCGGAAGTCACATGCCGCCAGAAGCGCCCCATGTCCTCTGTCACCCATGCCAGGTCGAGCCCCACGACCAGGTGGCGCATCGCCTCGATGGCCGCGCAGCAGATCTCGTTGCCGCGGCCGATGGTGAACGTGAGGCCGTGGCCTTCCAGCCCCGGCCGGTCGGTCTCGAGAACGACGTACGCCGCCGAGTAGTCCGGATCGGGGTTCATCGCATCGGAGCCGTCCAGATGCTGCGAGGTGGGAAAGCGCACGTCGAGCACGCGCATGGAGCGGACGATGGTCATGGGTGTTCTTCGCCGTATCAGTCGTACAGCACCGCGGCGATCTTCGGATCGGCGATGTTGGTCTTGTCGTACCAGAAGAATCCGGTGTCGACGATCTTCGGCAGCTTCTCGCCCTTGACGGCCTTCACCGCCATCTCGACGGTCTTGTAGCCCATGCCCACCGGGTTCTGCGTGATGGCACCGGCCATGCTGCCGTCCATGATCGCGTTCTTCTGCTGCTTGCCCGAGTCGTAGCCGATGATCACGACCTTGCCGGTGCGCTTCATCTCCTTCACGCCGTTGACCACGCCGATGGCCGAGCCCTCGTTGGCGCCGAAGATGCCCTTGAGGTTGGGCGAGGCCTGCAATATCGACTTGGTGATCTCGGTCGACTTCAACTGGTCGCCGCCGCCGTACTGCACGCTCACGATCTTGATGTTCGGGTAGGCCGACTTCATGCGATTGACGAAGCCGTCGCGCCGGTCGACGCCGGTGCGGCTGGTCTGGTCGTGCACCACCAGCGCGACCTCGCCGCTCTTGCCGATGAGCTCTGCCATCTTGTCGGCGGCCAGCGCGGCGGCGGCCTTGTTGTCGGTGGTGGTCGTGGTCACCGGGATGTCGCTGTCCACGCCCGAGTCGAAGGCCACCACCGGGATCTTCGCGGCCTGCGCCTTCTTCAGCAGCGGAATCGCGGCCTGGCTGTCGAGCGCGGCGAAACCGATGGCCTGCGGCTTCTTGGCGAGCGCGGCCGAGAGCATGTCGATCTGCTTGTCGACCATGGCCTCGGTCTCGGGGCCCTCGAAGCTGACCTTGACCTTCAGGTCCTTGCCGGCCTGCTCGGCGCCCGATTTCACGGCCTGCCAGAACTGGTGCTGGAAGCCCTTGGACACGAGCGGGATGTAGATCTCCTGCGCCTGCTGCGCCTGCGCGAGGCCTGACAAGCCGATGAGGGCCGCGCCCAGCGTGCACGCGACGACTGCTCTTCTCTGGATCATGCGAAGTCTCCTGTGGTTGTGAGGAACGAACGGGATCGGGAACACAAGAAGTTCAGCGCGCCTTGCTGCCGCTGCGGCGGCGCAGGATGTCGGCGTACACGGCCAGGATGATGATCACGCCCGTGACCACCGTCTGCCATTCCTGCGCGACCGAGAGAATGCGCAGGCCGTTGGTGAGCACGCTCATGATGAAGGCGCCGATGATGGTGCCCACGATGGTGCCGGTGCCGCCGCTGAGCGAGGTGCCGCCGATGACCACAGCCGCGATGGCGTCGAGCTCGTAGCCCTGCCCCAGCGCGGGCTGCGCCGAGTTCAGGCGCGAGGCGATCAGCAGCCCCGCGATGCCGCAGATGCCGCCGCTCACCGTGTAGACCACGATCTTCCAGAAGTCGGTGTTCACGCCCGACAGGCGCACCGCCTCCTCGTTGCTTCCGAGCGCGAAGGTGTAGCGCCCGAGGATGGTCCGGTTGAGCACGATGCTCGCGGCCACCGCCACCAGGAACAGGATGAGCACGGCATTGGGAATGGGCAGCGAGGGCACGATGTCGCCGATCAGCGAGTCCTGCGAGATGGCGGTGAAGCCCGGCGTGTCGTTGAAGTAGATCGGCTTGGTGCCCGAGATCACCAGCGACAGCCCCTTGAGCAGCATCATCATGCCCAGCGTCGCGATGAAGGGCGGGATCTTCAGCTTGGCGATCAGCAGGCCCGAGACGAAGCCACTCAATGCCCCGAAGAAGATCGCCGCGCAGATGCCCAGCCACAGCGGCATGCCCATGTAGGTGAGCACCACGCCCGTCATGACGGCGCAGAAGGTCATCAGCGTGCCCACCGACAGGTCGATGCCCGAGGTGATGATGACGAAGGTGCAGGCGATGGCGAGCACGCCGTTCACCGCGGTCGACTGCAGGATGCCGACGAGGTTGTCGGCCTGCAGGAACTGCGGCGAGGCGAAGCTGAAGAACACCATCAGCGCGACGAGGCTGGCGAAGGCCAGCAGCTTCTGCCGCGTGGCGGGCCGGAAGAGCCTGTCCTTCAGCGTCTTCGGCGAGAAGCCCGGTGCGGTGGCGGTGGTCACGGTCGGGGTCGTCAAGGGGAGTCTCCAGTCGTGGTCAGGGGGCGGTGGCCGCAGCTTCGCGTCGGGTGGCGAGCTGCATGATCTTTTCCTGCGAGGCCTCGCGCGCGGCAAGCTCGCCGGTGATGCGGCCTTCGCACATCACGAGCACGCGGTGGCTCATGCGCAATACCTCGGGCAGCTCCGAGGAAATGATGACGATGGCCTTGCCCTGTGCGGCCAGCTCGTTGAGCAGGCGGTATATCTCGGCCTTGGCGCCCACGTCGATGCCGCGCGTGGGCTCGTCGAAGAAGAGCACGTCGCAGTCGCGCAGCAGCCACTTGGCGATGACGATCTTCTGCTGGTTGCCGCCCGACAGCAGCCGCACCTGCTGGCGCACCGAGGGCGTCTTGATGCCCAGCTGCCGCACATAGCGTTCGCCGGCCGACTCCACGGCCGCCTGGTCGATGAAGAAGCCCATCGACAGGAAGCTCTTCATGCTCGCGAGCGCGATGTTGGTCTCCACGTCCATGCCGGTGGCCAGGCCGAAGTGCTTGCGGTCTTCCGACAGGTAGCCGATGCCGTGGGCCACCGCGTCCTCGGGCGAGCGGATCGACACCTTCTTTCCGTGCACGAAGACCTCGCCCGCATCGATGCGGTCGGCGCCGAACACGGCTCGCGCCAGCTCGGTGCGGCCCGCGCCCATCAGCCCCGCGAAGCCGAGGATCTCGCCGCGGCGCAGCACGAAGCTCGCGTCGCGCACCATCGAGCCCCGGCAGATGCCCCTGGCCTCCAGCACGACCTCGTTGCCGGAGGTGTCGGGCATCTCGTGCTCCGTCTCGGCGAGCTGGCGGCCCACCATCATGGCGATGAGCGTGTCCATCGGCGTGGTCGCCATCGGCACGGTGGCGATGTACTGGCCGTCGCGCATCACGGTCACGCGGTCGGCGATGCGCTTGAGCTCGTCCATCTTGTGCGAGATGTAGACGATGGCCACGCCGCGCGAGCGCAGGCGGGCGATGATGCGGAACAGGTCCGCAACCTCCTCGTTGTTCAGCGCGGCGGTGGGCTCGTCCATGATGAGCACGCGCGAGTCGAACGACAGCGCCTTGGCGATCTCCACCATCTGCTGCCTGGCCACCGTGAGCTCGCCCACCGGCGTGCGCGGGTCCAGCTTCAGGTTCATGCGCTCGAAGATGCGCTGCGCCTCGCAGCACATGGCCTCCTCGTCGATGAAGAGGCCGAAGCGCCCGCGCGGCTCGCGGCCGATGAAAATGTTCTGCGCGGCGCTCAGGTGGTTCATCAGGTTGAGCTCCTGATGGATGATTCCGATGCCCAGCGCCTGCGCGGCCCGCGGGCTCTCGATGTCCACCGGCTGCCCGTCGAGCAGCACCTCGCCGGAGTCCTTGCGGTAGACGCCCGCCAGCACCTTCATCAGCGTGGACTTGCCCGCGCCGTTCTCGCCCATGAGCGCGTGCACCTCGCCTGGGAGCAGCTCGAACTGCGCCCTGTCGAGCGCACGCACGCCGGCGAAGGACTTGCTCAGGTCGCGGATGGTGACGATGGGTTGCGTCATGAGACTTCCCGATGCGGCTCCAGGCCGTAGAAGCGCCGGGCGGTGCCGTGCCACACGTCGGCCTGCTCGTGCGGGGAAAGACTGCCGATGCAGGCCTCGCTCACGGCGATCCAGCCCGGGTAGTCGCCGGCCAGCGTGAGCACCGGCCAGTCGCTGCCCCACATCAGCCGCGCGGGGCCGAACACTTCGAGCAGGTGCTCCCACACGGGGCGCACCGCGTGGGTGAGGACATCCGCGTCGCGCTGCATCGAGGACGGCGCCTCGGTCCACAGCCCCGAGAACTTGCAGCACACCTGCGGCAGTGCCGCCACGGCCGCGATGCCCTCGCGCCAGCGGGCGAACTCGTCGCTGCCGGGCTCGCCCACGGGCGGCTTGGCGCCGTGGTCGATCACCACCGGCAACTGCGGCCACTGCTTCAGGAACTGCAGCAGCGGCGCAAGGTGCCGCGGCTTCACCAGCGCGTCGAAGCGCAGGCCCAGCTTCTGCAGGGCGCGCAGCGCATCGGGGCGCGGGCGTCGCGCGATCCAGTCGTCGTCGGGCAGGTCCTGCAGCATCGGCCGCACGCCCTTGAATTTCGGATGCCGCGCCATCCGCTCCAGCGACGCGGCGGCGCCCGGCCGGCTCAGGTCGACCCAGCCGACCACGCCGCCGATCTCGGCATGGGCATCGGCGAGGCCGAGCATGAAGTCGGTCTCGGCCCTGGACTCGGCTGCCTGCACCAGCACGGTCCGGCCAACGCCGTGGGCACGCAGCAGCGGCTGCAGGTCTTCGGGCATGAAGTCGCGCAAAAGAGGCGCCAGCGCGGGCTCGTCGGCGCGCAACCACGTGTAGTCGCCGCGCGCGGGCTGCCAGAAGTGCTGATGCGAGTCGATGCGCTGGATCATTTCGGGTCGCGGGCAGTTGGGGAACCGCCGAACGCCTTGCCTCTCTAGTCCATTCGTGAACAGAGTATTTACATACGAACTTTCAGCGTCAAGCTCGCTTCATGGGTGCTTTCCCGTAAAACGAAACTTGCAAACCGCAGGTCTTGCTGTTGAAATTCATTGGTGAACAAATCGATTCAACCCGACATCCTCGGCAAACCCGCCGAAGACCAGGAGCCTCAGGATCGCTACCGCGCGCCCGCGCTGGACAAGGGCCTGGACATCCTCGAACTGCTCGCCGACCAGCCCGAGGGCCTGACGCGCGGCGAGATCGTGAAGGCGCTCGACCGCGGCCCGAGCGAGATCTACCGCATGCTCGAAAGGCTGGTTGCCCGCCAGTACGTGCTGCGCTCGCTGGCCGGCGACCGCTACAGCCTGAGCCTGAAGATGTTCGACCTGGCGCACCGCTATCCGCCGAACCACCGGCTGGTGACGCAGGCGCTGCCGGTGATGGACCGCTACGTGAAGGAAGCCGAGCAGTCTTGCCACCTCGGCGTGTACGACCGGGGCAACGTGCAGATCGTCGCGCAGGTCAGCAGCCCCGCCACCTGCGGCATGACGGTGCGGCCCGGCACGCGCGTGAACCTGCTCGACACCGGCTCGGGCCAGGTGCTGCTGGCCTGCGAATCGGACGAGCGGCGCCGGCAGATGCTGGCCGAGCACGTCGCGCTCGACGGCGAGGTGCAGATCCCGCCCGACGAGCTGGAGCACATGCTCGAAGCCGTGCGTGCCACCGGCTACCGGCAGCGCGAGAGCATGCAGTACTTCGGCGTGATCGACATCTCCTGCCCCATCCTCGGCCCGCACGGGCATGCGCTGGCGGTGCTCACCACGCCGTACATCCGGCGCATCGACCGGCACGCGATCCCGTCGCTGGACCGTGCGCGCGAGCTCATGCTGCAGGCCGCGCGCGATCTCTCGCTGCTTGCGAACGCCTAGCCCCCGGGCGGCGTCGGGACCTTCTTCTTTTTCTCCTTCCGCCCGCCGATGGCACCCGATGCCGCGGCGCCAAGAATGCGGCGGAATGTCGGGCACTCCATGTGGCTGGGCGCGCGGCAGACGGCCGCATGGCGCAGGCCGTCGCGCATCGCGCTGAGGTTGCGGATCGTGCGGTCGAGCTCGTCCGCCTTGGCGCTGAGCATCAGCCGGTCGATGCGCGGCTGGCCGTTGGGGCCGAACATGCGCGCGATCTCGTCGAGCGAGAAGCCCGCGGCGCGGCCCAGCGCGATCAGCGCCAGCCGCTCCAGCACGCCGTCGTCGAACGTGCGTCGCAGGCCCTGCCGCCCGGTGGAGGCGATCAGCCCCTTCTCGTCGTAATAGCGCAGCGTGGACGCGGGCAGGCCGGAGCGTCTTGCCACTTCGGCGATATCCATGTGCTTCCTCCTCTTGACCTCAAGCCGGCTTGAATTTGCATAGTGCGGCTTCCGCCTCGTGAAGGCAAGCAAGAGGAAACGATCATGGAGAAAACCATGCGACCAACCATGCGACCGACCATGCACATGGCCGGCGCCGAACAGGCCAGGCTCTGGAACGGCCCGGCCGGCAACGCCTGGGTCGACGCCCAGCAGACGCTCGACCAGCTGTTCCGCCCCCTGGAAAAACTGCTCGTGGAAACGGCAACACAAGCTCCCGCGGGCCGCGTGCTCGATGTCGGCTGCGGCACCGGCGGCACCACGCTGGCCCTCGCGCGGGCCATGACGCAAGCCATGGCGCAGACACCGGGCACCGGCGCGGAGTGCACCGGCATCGACATCTCGCAGCCGATGATCGCCGCCGCCCGAAGCCGCGCCGAACGCGAAGGCATCCCCGCCCGCTTCGTCTGCGCCGACGCGCAGGCGCATGCCTTCGAGCCCGCGAGCTTCGACGGCATCGTCTCGCGCCTGGGCGTGATGTTCTTCGACGACCCCGTGCGGGCCTTCGCCAACCTGCTCCATGCGGCCAAGGGCGATGCCGGGCTGAGCTTCATCGCATGGCGCGGCGCGGCCGAGAACCCGTTCATGACCACCGCCGAGCGCGCAGCGGCGCCGCTGCTGCCGCACCTTCCGCCCCGTGTTCCAGGCGCGCCGGGCCAGTTCGCCTTCGCGGACCGTCAGCGGGTGCGCGCCATCCTCGAGGAAAGCGGCTGGGCCGACATCGACATCCAGCCCGTCGACCTGCCCTGCACGCTGCCCGAGAAGGATCTCGTCGGCTACCTGAGCCGGCTCGGACCCGTCGGCATCGCACTCCTGCAAACGGACGAGGAGACGCGCGCACGCGTCATCGACACCGTGCGCGCCGCCTTCGAGCCCTATGTGCATGGCGACGAAGTCCGCCTGACCGCGGCCTGCTGGATGGCCGCTGCGCGCGCACCAAACAAGGGGGAGAAGGGGAAGAAGGGGCGCGCCGATGCATGACCCGGCGAAGCTGCTGGCCGATGTGCTGCTGGTCGGCACGGGCGCCACAGCGCTCATGGACCTCTGGGCCATTGCCCGCAAGCGCCTCTTCGGCGTTCCATCGCTCGACTACGCGCTGGTGGGCCGCTGGCTCGCCTGGCTGCCGCGCGGGCGCTTCTTCCACACCCCGATCGGCGCCACGCCACCCGTTCGTGGAGAGCGGCTGCTCGGGTGGGCGGCGCACTACGCGATCGGCATCGCGTTCGCGGCCGTGCTGCTGGCCGTGTGGGGCCCTGGCTGGTTGCGTTCTCCGACGCTGGCCCCCGCAATGATCGTCGGCATCGGCAGCGTGGCCGCGCCCTTCCTTGTGATGCAGCCGGCCATGGGCGCCGGCATCGCCGCCAGCCGCACGCCGCGGCCGGCCGTCGCGCGGCTGCACAGCCTGGTCACGCATGCGGTCTTCGGGCTGGGGCTCTACGCGGCCGGCCGGGCACTGGCCTGAGGCTCAGGCGAACAGCTTTCCGTTGAGCGCGATCCGCACGGTCTTCACCGTGAGAACCGCCAGCGCCAGGTTCAGCGCGACCAGCAGCACCACGGCGATCACCCACAGCGGCTCGCTCGCGCGCGAGCCGGCGTACTTCAGCGCGGCGTTGGCGAGCGCGGCCATCGGGAAGCCGATCGCCCACCAGCTCGGCGCGAAGCTGGCGCCCGGGCGGAACACCTTCGGCGCGACCACGGCGAACATGAAGAGGCCGAAGTAGAAGAGCAGCGAGGCGAAGCGGTCGACCTCTCCGACGATGTTGGTGTAGGCCAGAAAGCCCACCGCGAAGGGCGCCACCAGGATCATCAGCGACGGCTCCATGGCAGGAGCGAGCGGGTCGCGATGCACCAGCCGGCCGATGATCATCGTGAAGAGCACGAGCGCCAGCACCACGCCGATGGCGCTCGCGGCCAGGTTGACCTCGCCGGCCCATGCCATCGGCATGTGCGCGCCGGTCACGGGAATGTCGAGCGTGGCCACGCCCGGGATGATCCAGGCCGGCACGGCGAGCGAGGCGTCCACCTGTCCCTTCAGCAGCCTCGACAGGCCGATGAAGCTTAGCGCGAAGGTCGCGAGCAGCCCCACGGTCCACGCCAGGTGCGCAAGAGGCGCGCTGTACGGCGCAATGACGGCCGACAGCAGCAGGATGGAGATCGCGATGGTGCCGAAGAAGTTGCCCGCCACCGGGTGACGGAACTCCGCCTGCACCGCCTGCGGGTGCCTCACGAGCTTCGTCGCGTAGCCGAATGCGATCAGCACGAAGACACCCAGCGCGAATGCCCCGACGGCCTCGCCGACGATGGCCGGCGCGCCCAGGCTCTCGTGCGCGAGCCGCCATGCGAGGGCCAGTCCGGAAAGGCCCATCACGGAGGCGAAGAGGTTGACCGGGAGGTTGCGCACGGAGGCTGCCGCGACGGAAGGAATCACCGATGAAGAAGGGTTCAGAGCCTGGTCTTGCATGATTGTTGTCCTTGGCTGGATTTGCATTAGTGTGTATTTTCCGCCAGACTCCCGAAGCCATTTCCGCCAACTCACGGCGTTTTCAGCCAATCCCCGGACCTTGTCTGCCATGCGCATCGCCATCCTCGCCTTTCCCCGTTTCCAGCTGCTCGACGTGGCCGGCCCCGCCGACGTCTTCGCCGAGGCTTCGCAGCAGCTCGGCGACCGGCGCGCCTATCACGTGCAGGTGATCGGCACCGGGGAAGGCATGCTCAAGAGCAGCGGCGGGCTGCGCCTGGGCATCGATTCGACGGTGGCCAAGCATCGCGGCGCCATCGACACGCTGCTCGTCGCGGGCAGCCCGCGCGTCGAGGACATGGCGGCCGACACGCAGCTGCAGGACTGGCTCAGGCGACAGGCCCGCACCGTGCGGCGCTACGGCTCGGTGTGCAGCGGCGCCTTCGTGCTGGCCGCCTCCGGGCTGCTCGACGGCAAGCGCGTGGCGACCCACTGGAAGCTCGCCGGCCAGCTCGCCTCGGACTATCCGCTGGCGAGCGTCGAGTCGGACGCGATCTACGTGAGGGACGGCCAGCTCTTCACCTCGGCCGGCGTCACCGCCGGCATGGACCTCGCGCTGGCGATGGTGGAGGAAGACCATGGCCGCGACCTCGCCCTGAGCGTGGCGCGCCAGCTCGTGATGTTCCTCAAGCGCCCCGGCGGCCAGAGCCAGTTCAGCGCCCACCTGGCGGCGCAGACCTCGGAGCGCTCCGGCATGCGCGAGGTGCAGGACCACGTGCTCGCGAACCTGAAGGGCGACCTCTCGGTGCCGGCCCTCGCCCAGCTTGCCGGCATGAGCGAGCGCAACTTCGCGCGCATCTTCCGCAGCGAAACCGGCACCACGCCGGCGGAGTTTGTCGAGAATGCGAGGATCGACGCCGCCCGCCGCCTGGCCGAGGAATCCGACCTGCCGGCCAAGCGCCTGGCCGACGCGGTGGGCTATGCGAACGTGGACGGCTTCAGGCGCGCCTTCGGCCGCCGCCTGGGCGTGAGCCTCGTGGAATACCGCAGGCGCTTCGCCAGCTGAAGGCCGCCACACACAACCGGAGCGAACAACGATGCAGATCGAGGCATTCGACGAAGGACTGGATCACCGCAACATCCTCGCGTACGACCCGGCGTATGCCGAAGTCTTCGCCAAGGTCCGGGAGCATGTGCAGGCGCGGCTGCCGGGCGTGGAGCTGGTGCACATCGGAAGCACCGCCATCGTCGGCCTGCGCGGCAAGCCGATGATCGACGTGGCAGCCATCACCGCCCGCGAAAACCTGCGCGAGGAACAGGCGCAGTTCGAGCGCATCGGCTTCCACCGCCGGCCGGTCTGGGTCGACCGGGACGAGAAGCCGTATGTCTGCGCCTGCGTGCTGCACGGAGGGCGGCGCTTCAACCTCAACATCCACATCTGCCATCGCGGCGATCCGGTCCACAAGGATTCGCTGGCCTTCATGGACATCCTCGGGCGCCGCCCCGACCTGCGCAGGAAATACGAGGAAGCCAAGGACCGCGCCCACGCGGTGGATCCGGCGAATCCCCAGATATACAACCGGAAGAAAGAGGCTGTAATCAGGGAAATCGAAGCGCAGATTCCAAGGGAGTAGCCGGTCCAGTCCCGTCGAGATCCGCGGAGGTCCGATGCACGGAGGTGAATCAACATGCCCGCTGCCATGTTTGCCGCCCTGTTCTTCACGGTGGCGCTGCTCGTCACGACGGCCTACTTCATCATGGGCTCGATCCCGCTGCTGGTGCTCAAGCACGACACGCCGCTGGACGCGCGCTTCGTGCGCGGCTTCTTCAACATCTACTACGTCGCCGCCTTCATCACCGCGAGCGCGACCGCGGTGAGCTTCGCCTCCGCGGGCCGCCCGGGCATCGCGGCCGGCGCCGCGGCGCTGGCACTCATCGCCGTCGTGCTGCGCAAGAAGGTCATTCCGAAGATGGATGCGCTGGGCACGCAGATCCAGTCGAACTACATGGACGCGATCCCGGGGTTCCGCAGAACCCACGTCGTCGCGATCCTGATCAACATTGCCCAGCTGGTGGCGATCGTCTGGACGCTGATCGCCGTGAGCCGGTAGCTGCGGCGCTCAGTCGGCGTAGACGCCCGCCGCCTTGATCACAGGCGTCCACTTCGCGATCTCGTCGATCACGAACTTCTTGTGGCCCGCCGGCTCGACGCGGCCGTCGGTAGCCACCACGGCGCCGAGCTGTTCCTCGCGGTGGATGAAGTCCGGGTCCTTCAGCGCGACCTTGAGCGCGTCGTTGAGCTTCTTCAGCACCGGCGCGGGCGTGCCCTTGGGCGCATACAGGCCGTGCCAGATCGTGACCTGGAAGTTCTTCAGGCCAGCCTCGTCGAGCGTGGGCAGGTCCTTCAGCATCGGCAGCGCGAGCCGCTTCGACGTGGTGACGGCAAACGCCTTCACCTTGCCCGCCTGGATCTGCGGCGTGGTGTTGGTGGTCTGGTCGCACAGCAGGTCGATCTGGCCGCCGATCAGGTCGGTGATGGCCGGCGCGGTGCCCTTGTAGGGCACGGGCGTCATCTCGGTCTTGGTGGCGCTCTGGAACAGCAGGCCGCACAGGTGCGATGCCGAGCCCACACCGGCGTTGCCGAGGTTGATCTTGCCCTTGTTGGCGGCGATCCAGCCGCTCAGTTCCTTGTAGTTGGCGGCCGGAATGGAGGGCTTGGAGATCAGCGTCATCGGCACGTCGTTGACGATGCCCAGGTACTCGAAGTCGGTCTCGACCTTGAAGGGCACGTTGCGCACCAGGCTGGGCACTGTCGCCATCGCGATGTGGTTGAGCAGCAGTGTGTAGCCGTCGGGCGTGGCGCGCGCCACCTTGGCCGCGCCGATGGAGCTGCCGGCGCCGGGCACGTTGTCGATGATGACGGTGCTTCCGCCCAGCGGCTTGCGCAGCGCCTCGGCGAGGTCGCGCGCGACGCGGTCGGTCGGGCCGCCGGCTGCGAAGGGCACGACGATGGTGACGGGCTTGCCGCCCGGGAAGTCCTGCGCGTGGGCAGCGACGGCGGCGGCGGCGATCGCCGCGAGGGCGAACAGTTTCTTCATGAGGTGAGGTCTCCGTGACGTTGGATTGAAAAATGATTCAGGGCACGCGCGACGGCACGCGGCTCTCGAGCGCGGGCGGCTGCCATGCGGGCTGGATGTGGCAGCCGTTCTTGCCGTCGGTGTCGTAGCGCGGCATCAGCGTCTTGCAGCGCTGCGCGAGGCCTTCGGGCGTGGGCTTCTCGCCTTTGTCGATCCAGTCGAGCAGCGCGGCGAAGAGCGCGGGGTATTCCGAATCGCTCAGGTAGCTGTGTTCGCGCTCGCTGCTGAAGCTCTGCACCAGCAGGTTGCCGGTGCCGGCGGCATCGCGGATGCGGCGGTAGGAGTTCTCCAGCTCGACGAAGGCCGTGGGGTCGTCGATGGCGTGCAGGCCCACGGTGGGCAGCGCGGTGCGGCCGGTGGGCTGGCTGTCGGCCGCCAGCGCGCCCTTGGCCTGCGGATCGGCCGCGTAGCGCAGCACGCCGGCATTGAGCGCCGCGTCGTCGGCCGAGCCGCTGTAGACCACGCCGATGTTGCCGAAGGGATTGCGGCCCTCGAGCCGCTTCTGCACCAAGTCCTGGAAGAGCCAGGTCGCCCAGGTGAGATGGCCCAGCAGCGAGCGCTCCTGGATCTTCACGACCGAGAGGATGGTCTTCAGCCGCGCCGCCTGCTCGGGCGTGCGCTGCGCGGCCGGCAGGCCGACGCCGGTGCACTCCTTCACGCGGGCGGCGAGGTCGGCGCGCGTGAGTTTCGAGTCCATGGGCAGGCCCATCCACAGTGGGTACTGCGGCTCGTCAGGACGCGGATGGTTGCGGCAGACGTACTGGTACACCACGCGCAGGTCGAGCCGGAAGTCGTAGGCGCTGTTGCCGCCGCCGAGCACGCCGCTCGTGAGCAGCAGGCCGTCGTAGGGAGACTTCGCCCCGCCGGCCGGCGCGTAGAGCTCCGCCGCCTTTGCCGCCACGCCAGCGCCGTAGCTCTGCCCGTGCAGCAGCGTGCGGTGCGGCTGGCCGAAATGGCGCACGAAGATCTGACGCAGCCGCTCGGTGTCTTCCGCCGCCATGGTCACGCCGTAGCCGCCGCGCCGGTAGGTGGAGGCGGCCCATGCGTAGCCGGCCTTCACGGTGACTGCCCAGCGCTTCAGGTCTTCCTCGCTGCGCTCCAGCTTGGGCGGTCCGGTCTCGGGGCCGCCGTGGGCGTGCATCACGAGAACGCGGCCGGCGTTCTTCGCCCAGTCCTTCGGAATGGCGATCCAGTAGAAGGAGCCCGCGCCATCCCCACCGGTGTAGCAGCGCGCGGCCTCCGGTACCGGCGAGGGGCAGGCGGCGGGCTTCGGGCCTGTGGGTGCGGCCTGGGCGTGCATGCCGGAAGCCGCGCCGATCAGCGCGAAGGCCATGGAAGCCGCAAGGCTGGACAGTCTTTTTTTCAATGACGTACTCCGAGTTCTAGCGCCGCCTTCGCCGCATCGGTGGAGACGAATGCGAGTACGCCGCTGTTGAAGATGAAATTGCCCGCCCGGCCGGCATCGGCCTGCGCCACGCCGAGCACCGGCGTGTCGTAGCTCAGCCCCGCGGCCGCGCCGCCGAGGTTAAGGCCGCTGCCGGCCACCGTGGCATCGTGGTTCTCGCCCTTGACGCTGAGCAGCGCATAGCTGCCGTCGGCCGTGCCGGAGACCAGGCTCTGCTGCAGGCCGAAGAGGCGCATGCCTGCATTGGCGGCCGATTCGCGCACCAGGTGCATCGGCACGGCCGTGCCGCTGACGAGGCCGATCACCATCGAACCGGTGAGCGTGCCGCCGGTGGTCACGGCGCTGCCAGTGGGCGAGGTCGTGAACAGGTCGAAGGCGCCGCGCGTGCCGTTGTAGGTGATGTAGCCCTTCTCGGTCTGCGTGCAGGTGGCGTCGTAGATCATGAAGCCGTTGGCGGGATCGCGGCAGTACTGGAAGGTGCCGGCATTGCGCAGCCGCACCGCCAGTGCCTGCGCCGCCGTGCCGCCCGTGCCCTGCTGTACGCCCACCGCATTGAAGATGTTCGCCACCGGGTTGAACACCGTCGGCGTCGCCGCGTTCTGGAAGGTGTTCTGGAACGCCAGCAGGGGCGCGAAGCCGCCGCCGCTGGGCGCATTCACGCCGCCCGAGAGCACGCCGCCCGCGCCGAAGCTGAACACCGCCCCGCTCTCTCCGCTGCCGTAGCTGCAGTTGCCCTCCGACACCAGCGTGCCGGTGCGCACCGTGCCGGCCGTGCGCTGCAGGCTCGCGTCGATGGTCACGGTGTAGGCCATGGTGGACGGGTCGATCTGCACGCGCAGCTCTTCGCCGAAGCTGTTGCCGCCCTTGTAGCTGGTAACGGCCGCGGGCAGGTTCGGGCAGGCCAGCGGATCGCCGACCTCGGTCACGCAGCTGTAGTTGACGGCCGCGTCCAGGCTGCCGCTGCCGCGGTACTTGGGCCAGGCCGGAAACAGGCACAGCGGGCGCGTGCGGCCGTAGGTGCCGGCCACCGCGTCCACCGCGACGCCGGTGGCGGGAGCGAGGCCGTTCTCCACCCAGCCTTCGAGCGCGGCCAGCGAGTCCCAGTTGGGAATGAAGCTGCCGGTGCCGTGGCCCATGCCGGGCACGGTGTAGAAGCGCACGTTCTGGTCGACCGAGGCCTGGCCCACCGTGGCGATGAGCTGCTTGTAGTAGTCGATGGTCGAGTTCGGGCTGATCACCTCGTCGGCCAGGCCGTGCAGCATGATGAGCCGGCCACCGTGCGCGAAGAAGGGCGCGAGGTTCGGGTTGGTCGCGTCGGTGATGTTCGACACCTCGGTCACCCGCGCGGCGTAGCTGCCCGGGTTCAGCGGATCGAAGGTGAGCGTGTTGAAGTTGGCGTCGCGCGTGACGAAGAACTTCACCCACTGGTCGCCAGTGACGTACATGTTGGCGTCGGCCGACGTGGCGGGGTTGGCCGGCACGTTGCGCGTGCCGAGGTCACGGGTGGTGAAGGGACCCGCCACCAGCGCGCCTTCGAGCAGGTTGTAGCCGCCCGCGCGCTTCACGCCGTTGGCCAGCGAGTAGGTCGTGAAGTCGAGCGGCGACTCGATGGCGTTCACGGTGGCGATCTGCGCGTCCGACAGGCAGGTCTTCGCCGTCTTCGTGCCGCCGGGGCAGCGCAGCGACGCCAGCAGCTGTGTGTTGAGCTGGCGGCAGCTCTCGACGTTGCTCACGATGTTGTCGGCCGCGCCGTCGAGCTTGTCGCAGGCCTGCATCGCGGCCTTCTGCACCATCAGCGTCTCGCTCAGGTCCATCCAGCCGGCGGTGCCGTTGTTGTAGTAGAGCGCGCGGCCCACGGCCACGTTCGACAGCCGCGTACCGGTGTAGTTGAGCGCGGGCTCGTTGGCGATCACGCCGTCGTAGTCGAGCGGCCAGCGCTGGATGTAGCTCAGCGCGTCGCGCCCGCCGGTGGAGGTGCCGAGGAAGTACGCGTGCTTCGGTGCCACGCCGTAGCGCGCGAGCACCAGCGCCTGCGCCACGTCGCGCGTCTTCTTGAGCGAGTTGCCGCCGTAGTTGGCGAGCTGCTCGTCGTTGGCCGCGAACTTGCCGTCGGTGATGCTGCCCGACTGGTGACCCGAGTCGTCGCCGTAGGTGGCGTAGCCCAGCGCGAGCGGCGCGGGCTTGCCGGCGGGGCCGAAGCGGATGACCTCGGTGCCGTCGATCAGCACGCCGTCGAAGCCGCCGCCGCCGAAGTGGATGGTCTTCTGGTTCCACTTCTCCGGCAGGTTGACCGCGAAGTTGATGGACTGCGAACTGGCATCGACCGGCTGGATGGTGCCGCGCACGCGGCAGTAGTCGCCGAGCGTATTGCCGGCGTCGCTCGCGGCAACGGGCGTGGCGCTGGTGACGGTGGCGCCCTGCGTGGGCAGGCTGATCAGCGAGGCGGGCAGGCTCTTGCCGTTGAGGTCGGCGCAGGACACGGCCGGCTGCACGGGCGGAGGCGGCGGGTTGTCCGGCGGATCGTCCGCGGGCGGGTTGGTGGCGGGCGGATTGTTGCCGCCGCTGGCGGGCGGGGTGGTCGGCAGGAAGCTGAAGCCGCCTCCTCCACCTCCACCTCCGCCGCCACCGCAGGCAGCAAGGATCAGCGAGACCAGCGAAAGGCCGACCGCGTGGCGGACGGCACGAAGCGTCGAGGCAGGGCGCGTTGTGCGCATGGGTTTGTCTCCGGCATGCGGCCTCGTTGGGCCGCTTGTTCTTGAATGGGCGGCCGGAAGATAGATTCGGTGTGACTTAGGGTCAAATAAAATAACAAGGCACTTTTCATACAAAAAACATATGGACATACGGGCACTGCGCTACTTCGCCGCCGTTGCGGAGACCGGCCACATGACGCGCGCGGCCGAGCAACTGGGCATCCAGCAGCCGCCGCTGAGCCTGCAAATCAAGGCGCTCGAACGCGAGCTGGGCGTGCTGCTGTTCCGCCGCCATCCGCGCGGCGTGGCGCTCACCGACGCGGGCCGGCTGTTCCAGGCCGAGGCGCTGCGCATGCTGCAGGACATGGAGGCCATGAAGCAGCGCATGACGCGCGTGGCCAAGGGGCAGTCCGGCACGCTCGCGGTGGGCTTCACCAGTTCGGCCGCGGCGCACCGATTCATGCCCGAGGCGCTGCGCGAGTTCCGCCGCGAATACCCTGAAGTGGAGCTGCAGCTGCGCGAGGACAACGCGGCCGAGCTCACCGAGGCGCTGGCCGCGGGCCGCCTGCACTGCGGCCTGCTGCGCGTGCCGGTGGCGCGGCCCGAGGGGCTGCTGTTCGAGACGCTGCTGCGCGAACCGGTGCTGGTCGCCATGCCCAGCGACCACCGCCTTGCCCTCGGCCGCGACAAGGACTCGCGCCCGCTGCCGCTCGCCAAGCTCTGCGAGGAAGGCATCATCCTCGTGCGGCGCCCGGGCGCGCCCGGCCTCTATGCGGACCTGCTCGCGCTGTGCCACGCCAAGGGACTGCGCCCGCGCGTGGTGGCCGAAGTCGATCGAATGATGACCAACCTGAATCTCGTGGCCGCAGGTGTCGGCCTCTCGGTGGTGCCGGCCTCGATGCACGGCGTACACGCACACGCCATCGCCTACGCGCGACTGGCCGACGGCGGCCAGCTCGACGCGCCGCTCACGCTGGTGTCGCGCGCCGAGGAAGACAACCTGCCCGCGCTGAACTTCGCCGCGATGCTGCGCCGGCTGGCGCTGGAGAACCCGGGCTCATGAACCGGCTTCGCCGCCGACTGCTGCAGGGCACGGGCACGCTGCTCGCGGCCGCCTGTGCGCTGCCACGCGTGCTGCATGCCGCGCCGCTGCAATGGCCGAACAAGCCGGTGCGCCTGATCGTGGTCTACCCGCCCGGCGGTGTCAGCGACGGCATGGCGCGCGTGCTGGCCGAGCCGCTCGCACGTTCGCTCGGCGTGCCGGTGCTCATCGAGAACCGCCCCGGCGCGGGCGGCAGCCTCGGCATGGACGCGCTCGCGCGCTCCACGCCCGACGGCAGCACGCTGGCCTTCTCGGCCATCAGCCCGCTCACGCTTCACCCGCTGCTGGCGCGCGTTCCTTACGACCCGATGCGCGCCTTCGTGCCCGTGGCCAGCGTGATGCGCACGCCGGTGCTGGTGGTAGGCACGCCGGCTTTCGCGGGACGCGGATTCGGCGAGCTGATCGCGCAGGCGCGCAGGCAGCCGGGCGCGGTGCGCTGGGCGACATCGGGCGTGGCCACCATCGGCCACCTTGTGCTGGCGCAGGTGCGCGTGCAAAGCGGCACCGACATCACGCACATCCCCTACCAGGGCGGCGGCCCACAGCTCAACGATGCGCTGAGCGGCCAGTTCGAGGTGCTCTCCACCAACGTCGCCGCGCAGCAGCTGCAGTACATCGAGGGCGGCCGCTTCCAGGCGCTGGCGGTGGGCGCGCCCGCGCGCATCGAGGCACTGCCCGCAGTGCCCACGCTGGCGGAGCTGGGTTTCGAGACGGCGAACCGCGACTCGCTCTTCGGCATCTTCGCGCCGGCACGCACGCCGGGTGCCGTGGTGCAGATGCTCAACGCGGAGATCAACCGGGTGCTGGAAAGCGATGCGGTGCGCTCGCGACTGCGTGCGGCCTATAACCTGCCGGCAGGCGGCGGCACCGAGGCCTTCGCGCACGAGATCGCGCTGGACAGGCGGCGCAACCGGGAACTGGTCGCGGGCGACCGCTCGCAGTTCGACTGAACGGCTACTTCTCGGCGACCCAGAGCCGCGGGTAGTCGAGCACGAAGCTGTCTTCCGTCACGCGCAGCGTCTCCGCATAGTCGAAGCGCTTGGCCTCGTAGGCGTATTCGGTGTCGCTGCGCCGTTCGTAGCGCTGCATCAGCTCGCTGAGCACGCCGCCGCCATCGATGTCGACCCATGCGGCCGGCGCGTCGGCGCCCTCGCCCTTGGCCAGGCTGAGGCGACGCAGCTGCAGCAGGTTGGTGGCGGGCGTGAAGCCCAGGTCGAGGTCGATGCAGTGAGACAGGTCGGGCACGGGCTCGTCGTTGAGCTTCCAGTGGCCGCGCGCGTCGCGGGCTATCGACAGGTCGACCGCCGAGTCGCCGAGCCAGCCGCGCACCGTGCCCCACTGGGTGTGCCACAGCAGGTCGCAGCGCACGCGGTAGTGCAGCTGGCCGGTGCGGCCGTCTTCCAGGCGGAACACGGCGGCTCCGTCGAGTTGCCAGGCCGAGGCATTGCGTTCGAGGCGGCAGGCATCGTGGCCCGGAACATCGAGCCTGCGCCAGAGGATGGAGGCGACCGTTTGCATGGCGCGCATGATGGCACCGGCATGCTGCGGCGCGCAAGCAATGACCCGCCGTCCCGCAGGTGCCAGTCGGGTTCGGGGGAGACGATTTCCCCGCATGACGCCTCCGGCAGACATCCCTCCCCCTGTGAACTCCTTGGAAGCGTACGACCCGCCCGCGCCCGCCGAACCGATGAACCACGAGGCGGCGGAATGCCCGATGCGCGAGATGGAGCCACCCGGCACGAGTGACAGTGCCTTGCCTCCAGAGGAGAGATGGCTGGCCGCGCAGCGTGCCCCACAATCCGCGTTCATGACCTTCAAGCTACCTGCGGCCATCGCGCTTGCACTGCCTGTTCTCCTGACGAGCACCGCCCATGCCTCGACGGAACTGAAGGACGGAGACATCATCTTCCACACCTCGCGCTCGGCGCAGAGCATCGCGGTGCAGCGCGCGACCGGCTCGCGCTACAGCCACATGGGCATCGTGCTGATGCGCAACGGCAAGCCCCATGTGTTCGAGGCCGTGTTCACGGTGCGCTACACGCCGCTCGCGCAATGGACGGCGCGCGGCAACGGTGGGCATTACGTGGTGAAGCGGCTGCGCAACGCCGACACCCTGCTCACGCCGGGCGCGATCGCGAAGCTGCGCGCCGGCACATCCGACTTCGAGGGCCGGCCCTACGACCTGACCTTCGAGTGGTCGGACAAGCGCATCTACTGCTCCGAGCTCGTGTGGAAGCTCTACCAGCGCGCGCTGGGCGTGCGCATCGGCGAGCTGCAGAAGATCCGCGAGTTCAACCTCACCGACCCGGCCGTGCGCGCGAAGATGCGCGAGCGCTACGGCGACAAGGTCCCGATGGACGAGCCGGTGATTTCCCCCGTGGCGATGTTCGAATCGCCCCTTTTGGTGACGGTGGACACGCGCTGATCGAATCGCCCCCGGCGCACACGTGGCGCCCAGCCGCGAGACAATTGTTTCCGTGAGCTCCCAGACCCCACCGGCACAGCCGATCCGCCGCATCGCGCACCTCGACATGGACGCCTTCTACGCATCCGTCGAGCTGCTTCGCTATCCGCAGCTCAAGGGCTTGCCGGTGGTGATCGGCGGCGGACGGCGGCGCGTGGACGAGGCCATCCGCAACCTGCCCGAGGGCGGCACGCTGGCCGACATTCCGGTCGATTCGTTCCCGCTGCTGAAGGACTACACCGGCCGCGGCGTGATCACCACCGCCACCTACCCCGCGCGACAGTTCGGCGTGGGTTCGGCGATGGGGCTCATGAAGGCGGCCAAGCTGTGCCCGCAGGCCATCATCCTGCCGGTGGACTTCGACGAGTACCGGCGCTACTCGCGCACCTTCAAGAAGATCATCCTGGAGGTCGCGCCGCTCATGGAAGACCGGGGCGTGGACGAGGTGTACATCGACTTCACCGACGTGCCCGGCGGGCAGCGCGACGGCGGGCGCTCGCTGGCTCGGCTGCTGCAGAAGGCCATCCTCGACGCCACCGGCCTGACCTGCTCGATCGGCGTGGCGCCCAACAAGCTCATCGCCAAGATGGCGAGCGAGTTCAACAAGCCTAACGGCATCTCGGTCGTCTACGAGGACGACCTGGAAAAGCTCATCTGGCCCCTGCCCTGTCGCAAGGTGAACGGCATAGGCCCCAAGGCCGACGAGAAGCTCAAGCGCTTCGGCATCGAGACCGTGGGCCAGCTCGCGGCGCGCGACCGAGACTGGCTCGTCGCCAACTTCGGCAAGGCCACCGGCGCATGGATGCACGAGGTCTCGTGGGGCCGCGACAGCCGGCCGGTGGTCACCGAGAGCGAGCCCGTGTCGATGAGCCGCGAGACCACCTTCGACCGCGACCTGCACGCGGTGCGCGACCGCGCCGAGCTCGGCGCGATCTTCACCAAGCTGTGCGAGCAGCTGGCCGCCGACCTGCAGCGCAAGGGCTACGTGGGCAAGACCATCGGCATCAAGCTGCGCTACGACGACTTCAAGATCGCCACGCGCGACCAGACCATCGACCGCTTCACCGACGACGCGAAGACCATCCGCCACACCGGCGGCCTGTGCCTGAAGCGCGTGCCGCTGGAACGCCCGCTGCGCCTCCTGGGCGTGCGCGTGGGCGCGCTGGCCAAGGCCGGCAGCCCCGAGGCGCTGGCGCCCGCCGGCTCCGGCACGCACCGTGCGGCGGCCGAACCGGTGGCCACCACCGCTTCGCTCTTCTGAGCACGCGATGGTCCGACGCTGGCTGCGCCGCATCGCCTTCACGCTGCTGGGCTTCGTCGCGCTGGTGGGCCTGTACGTGGCGACGGCCTGCGCGCTCGTGTTCTGGCCCGCCAATCCCGAGCCACAGCAAAGCGCCAGGGCCGAGGTGCAGGCCTGGGTCCTGAGCAACGGCGTGCATACCGACTACGTGTTCCCGATACGTTCGGCCACCATCGACTGGCTGCAGCTCTTTCCGCTGAAGGACTTCAGGGCGCCGCCACCCGACGCGGAGTTCGTCGCCATCGGCTGGGGCGACCGCGAGTTCTACCTGAACACCCCCACCTGGGCCGACCTGACGGCATCGCGCGCCTTCGGAGCCCTGGCCGGTGGCAACCGCGCGCTGCTGCATGTGAGCTACCTGCGCCGCAACCAGCTCGGCCAAGGCGCATTCGCGCTGCCGCTCACGCAGGCGCAGTACGCGCAGCTCGCGGACTACGTGCGCGCCGCGCTGCCCGCCGGCCGGGCAACTGCCATCGCTGGCGCTCACTACGACAGCCAGGACGCCTTCTACGAAGCCGAAGGCGGCTACAACCTCTTCGAGACCTGCAACACCTGGACCGGCCGAGGCCTGCGGCGCGCAGGCGTCACCATGAGCCGCTGGACGCCCTTCGACTTCACGGTGACGTGGCACCTGAAGCCGGCGCGGCCCGGCGTGATCCGGTAGAAGTCAGTAGAGGTGCGGCTCCTCGCTGAGCACACGCACCGGCGGTGCGCTCGCGAAGATATCGAGCGCATGCGTGCGGTCCACGCACATCAGGTTGGTCACGCGCCGTTCCCAAGCCCAGTAATCCCAGCCGTTGGCGCGCCGATGCGTCACCACACGCAACCACTGGCCGGGTCGCAGAACGCCCAGCGGTTGCGGCTGGCCTGTATGCCGCACCGCGCCGCCGTGCCACCAGTCGATGGCCATGCCGCCCGGCTGCGCGTGCCATTCATAACCCTGCTCGCGCAGCTGCTGCGCATTCCATGACTTCCAGGCAGGCGCGGCAGCAGCCCGGTTCACGATGGCCTCGCCGTCAGGACGCAGCACGATCTCCTGCCACAACACACCGCCCGCGACGGAAGGTTGTTGCAGGCAAGCCTCGAGCCCCGTGAGGGGGTGGCGCATCGCTGCCTGGTTGCGCAGCCTGCCTTGTTCCGCCTCGCGTCCGGCCTTCGTCCAGAGGCAGCGGATGCTCTGCACGGCCAGCCACATGACGGAGTCGTCCCGGTCGCTCAGGGCTTGGGCACGCCGCCCGACCACTTCGACCAGTTCGCGACGATGTGATCCACCACGCGCGAGCCCACCAGCTCGATGTTCTCCACTGTCTCGGCGAAGCCGCCTGCCGTCTCGCCCGGCGCGGGGTCGAGGTGCTGCAGCGTGGTTTCCTTCGGGTTGCCCTGGTCGAAGTTGACTGCGCCGCGCAGGCTCATCACGCGGTCGGTGCCGTGGGTGCGCTTGATGACCAGGGTGATGGCGGCGGCCTCCATCTCGGTGATGACGTAGTCGTCGGCGCCGTAGAGCTTGGCGATGTACTGCGCCTGCTTCGACATGCCGGGGCCGTGGAAGAAGGTGTCGCCGGTCATGTGCGTGCCGGTGCCGACGAAGGGGGCGCGGCGCGCCGCGGCGTCGGGGTAGCGCAGGCGGTACTTGCGGGCCGAGTCGGAGTCCTTCAGCGGCGTGTCGGCCGAGAGCTTCATGGCCCAGCCCACGAGGTCGGGGTTGAGCTTGAAGCGGCGGTATTCCTCGTAGCCCTTGCGCGGCATGAAGGTGGGCTCGCCGGGCTTGTTTTCCTCGGGCGCCCAGCGGTGGCCGAGGTCGTAGTCGACCAGCCAGGTGGCCCAGCTCACCTCGCCGATGGTGCCGCGCGAAGGCGGCGTGCCGGCCACGCCCGAGATGACGTAATAGCTCTGCGAGAAGTCGAACTGCGGGTTCAGCAGGATGGCCTGCATCGACGACGACGAGTTCACCTTGCCCATGCCGAGCACCGAGCCGCACACGCCGTCGGCGTTGCAGTACACGGGCTGCAGCGCGCCCGGCACGGCGATGGGCTTGGCGTCCTTCCAGTAGCGCTCGTACCAGTGCTGGAACTCGCCGGCGCGGTCGCCGGTGTTCTTGCCGATCTCGAACATGGCTGCGACGAAGACCTTGACCTTCACCGGCGCGGCCGGGGCCTGCGTCGAGGCAGTCGTGGTGGACGTGGAGGCGCAGGCCGTGAAGAGCAGCGCCGCGGCGGGCACGGCCAGCCAGCGGACGGCGAGAAGGGAAGGCTTGAAAGAACTCATTCTGGAACCCGGTGAGAAAGAAAAAAACGGCAGGGCCGGCGGCACAAGCGCGCCCGGCGCACCGCCGGCGCCTGCGGCGTCCTACAACCGGCGATTGTCGGTGCTGGCAAAAGCGCGGTGTACCACCACGCAAGCCCCATGCCGGCCTCTTCCCCTCCTTCCTCTTCGCCCTCACCCGCCAAGCCTCCATCCAGGCCGACGCCCATCTCCAACGGCCTGGTCTACGTGAACCCCGACATGCCCGGCATCCGCCGCCTGAAGCACGGCGAGCGCTTCCGCTACCGCGATGCCCGCGGCAGGTGGGTGCGCGACACGGACGAGCTCTCGCGCATCCGCATGCTGGCCATTCCGCCGGCCTACACGCAGGTGTGGATCTGCCCGCTGCCCAACGGCCACCTGCAGGCCACCGGCATCGACGCGCGCGGGCGCAAGCAGTACCGCTACCACGCCGACTGGCGCTCGATGCAGGACGAGACCAAGTTCGAACGCCTCGAGGCCTTCGCGCTCGCGCTGCCGGGCATCCGCGCCCGCGTGGCGCGCGACCTGCAACTGCCTCCGGGCAGCAAGGCGCCGGGCCGTGCCCAGGTGCTCGCGGCGCTGGTGCGGCTGCTCGACACCACGCTGCTGCGCGTGGGCAACGAGGAATACGCGAGCAGCAACGGCTCCTTCGGCCTCACCACGCTGCGCAACCGGCACGCGGCCGTGAAGGGCCAGGCGCTCAGGCTGCGCTTCCGCGGCAAGAGCGGCGTGATGCACGAAGCGCAGCTCGACGATCCGCGCGTGGCGAAGGTGGTGCGGCAATGCCAGCAGCTGCCGGGGCAGGCGCTCTTCCAGTACGTCGATGCCGGCGACGAAAGCAACGATGAAAAAAGCGAACTGCGCGGCGTCTCGTCCACCGACGTGAACGACTACCTGGCCGAAGCCGCCGGCGGCGAGCACTTCACCGCAAAGGACTTCCGGACCTGGCACGGCACAGTACAGGCGCTGGAACTCACCCGGCTGGCCTGCGAACCCGGCCGCACCGCCGCCGACGGCAGCCGCTACAGCGCCAAGGACATCCTGGGCGCCGTGGCGAAGCAGCTGGGCAACACGCCGGCGGTCTGCAGGAAGGCCTACGTGCACCCGGCCGTGCTGGCGCTGGGCAGCGCGCTGTCGGACGGCGACGAGGCCACCGCCGCGCTGTTCGAGAAGATCGGCGGCAGCCGCACCGCGAGGCCCTCGCGCGGGCTGTATGCGGCGGAACGCCGGCTGCTGTCATTCCTGAAGGCGCACCGGCGCGAGCAGCGACGCACCGCCACGGCCGCCGGCAGAAAGGGAAAGACTCAGGTCCGCGTGGCGAGCACCAGGCGCACGCTGGCGGCGTCGAGCGCCACCGCGTAGCCCAGGTCTTCCGCGAGGTTCTGCAGCGCCACGGCGTCGATGGCCAGCGCGCGCGGCGCGCGGTGCGCGTCGAGCACGGCCTCGGTGGCTCCCGGCTCGCGCGGCAGTGCCGTAAGGCGCAGCGCGTTCGCGCCGTCGGCCTCGATGCGGATGGTCCCGGCCTCGTCCGCGCCGTCGTGCAGATAACCCATCGCGCCCAGGAACAGGTAGCGCAGGGCCGCGGCAGCGGGCCAGCGGTGTTCGTCGTCGGACGGCGTCAGCGAGGCGTCGGTTTCGAGCACCACGCCGTGCAGGTCGAAGGCGGCGCGCATCAGTGTCACGCATTGGGCCACCAGCGCACTGCGGGTGATGCCGTCGTCGACAGTGGCGAGCTCCCAGTCGCGCAGCGAGCGGATGGCCTCCACCAGTTCGGAGACCTGGCTGTCGATCAGCCCCACCCGCTCCTCGCAGGCCGCGGTGTCGACAGTGGCTGCGCCGATCTGCCGCTTGAGCATCAGCAGCGCCATGCGGATCACCGAGACCGGGGCCGCCATGTCGTGGCGCAGGGCGGGCAATGCGCGGGTGAGAAGTTCATGGCGCACGCCGGCGGCGATCCAACTGCGCGCGCTGGGGGAGGATTTCATCGGCAGGCGGCCACGGGCTTCGGGTTCATCATCGGCAGGATCAAGAGCAGCTTGTCTCCAGAAACGTTCTGGTAACAAGTATGAAGTATCCCGCCCGCCCCTAGGTGTAGGAGGGTGCCTACCGTGACGCCCCTACCAGCCGCCCCCTCCGCCCTTCCGCCCGGCCGCGGCCGGCCCGCTCAGGGCTTGCCGAGGTAGGCGCGCACGTCCTTCACTTCGACGCCCGCCGCGGCAATCGCCGAGCGAAGCTTCGCCTCGGTCACGCCCAGCGTCTGGGTCCAGTAGCGCATCTCGTGCGCCTCGTTCACGTTGATGCGGGCGGCATCCTGCGGCCCGCGCTTGTTCAGGTCATCGGCCATGGTGTGATTTCCTTGCTGTTTACATTTGCACAGGGCTTCACCATGCGGCGCCCGTCCTGCCCGGGCTGGAGGACTTCGGCGCGCCCGCTTGCAGGAGAAGTCTGTCCACGGCGCCGTGCGGGGTTGGAGATGTCCGGAAGCGGCGCGCCGCCGGTCCTGCCCGCCCCTACCTTCGGTTCACGCCAACCAACTGCCGCCCCGCACCAGATGACCCCGGAACAGAACAAGCAAGCCGTCACCAATGCCTGGAAAGCCTTCGCAAGCCGCGACCGGCAGCGCATCGAGGCCGCCTTCACCGCCGACGCCGAATGGCTCGCGCCGCGAGGCAACGCCACGGCCGTGGCGCTCGAAGTGCCCGACCACATGATCGGCCCGGCCGCCATCGCGCGCTTCCTGGTCGATGACTTTCCGCGGCTCTTCGTCGCCGACGTCTCGGTGAGCTTCTCGCACCTGCACTGCGACGGCGACACCGTGATCCTGGAAGAGCGCATGCAAGCGACGCTCTCCAGCGGAAGGCACTACGACAACGAGTACTGCCTCGTCTTCGAGCTGCGCGAAGGCCGCATCGCCCGCGTGCGCGAGTACATGGACACGCGCAAGGGCCACGCAGCCATCTTCGGCTGAACCCGTTCGCTCAGCCCACAGCCGCGACGCAGCGCGCCTTCAGCTCCCGCTTGAGCAGCTTGCCGTTGGCCGTGGTGGGCATCGCGTCGATCAGCTCGATGCGCGCCGGGCGCTTGTAGGGCGACAGGTTCTCGGCCAGATGCGCGCGCAGCGCCGTCTCGTCGAGCACCGCGCCCGCCTTCAGCTCGATGAAGGCGACCACCTGCTCATTGCCGTCGGCCTCGGGCACGCCGATCACCGCGCACAGGTGCACTCCCTCGAAGCGGCCGATGACCGCTTCGATCTCCGCCGGGTACACGTTGAAGCCCGAGCGGATGATCATTTCCTTGAGCCGGCCCACCACGAAGAGCGCGCCGTCGTCGCCGAAGCGCCCGAGGTCGCCGGAGGCGTACCACCCGCCGGGCCGCATCACCTGCGCGGTGGCCGCGGCGTCGCGGAAGTAGCCGAGCATGAGTCCGGGGCCGCGCAGCCAGATCTCGCCGGTGTCGCCCGGCGCCACGTCGTTGCCGTCGGTGCCCACGATGCGGGCCTCGCCGCCCTCCACCGCGTGGCCCGCCGAGGTGTCGGCGCGTGGCGACTCGGTTCGCGTGAGAAACACCGAGCCCGCGTACTCCGACAGCCCGTAGCCATAGTGCAGCGGCTGGCCGAAGAGCCCCTCCACGCGCTGCTTGAGCGCCGGATCGAGCGGCGCCGAGCCGGTGTAGACATAGCGCAGCTGCGGAAAGCGCGGCGCGGCGCCTTCGGCCTCGATGTGGGCCAGCAGGCGCGCATACATCGTCGGCGGGCCGAGCAGGTTCGACACCTGCTCGTTCGCCAGCGCCTGCAGCACGTCGGCGGGCGAGAAGCTTCCGCGCAGCACCAGCGCCGCGCCGCCGGTGAGCGCTGCCATCAGCACCGTGCCGATGCCGAAGATGTGCGTCATCGGCAGGAAGGCATAGACGCGGTCGTGCTCGCCCAGCGCCCGCACCCGCGCCGACACGCGCCCGAAATGCAGCAGGCCGCGGTGCGACACCATCACGCCCTTGGGCGTGCCCGAGGTGCCGGAGGTGAAGATGATGGCGGCCGTGTCGGCCAGCGCCGGGTCGAGCTCCGTGCGCGCGTCCTCGCGGGCGGCCGAGCGCATCACGCCTGCAAGCGAAGACGGCTCAGCACCTGCCCTCTGCGCGTGCCTTGCAGCAGCCTCCGACGCTCCGGTGAAGCAGCAAAGCCGCGCATCCGCGCGCTCGGCGATGGCAGCGATCTCGCCCGGCGACATGCGCGCATTCACGCCGCACGACCACGCACCCACGCGGCTGCAGGCCATGAGCAGCGCGATGTGCGCGGCGCAGTTCTCGGCCACCAGCAGCACGCGGTCGGTGGGCCGCACGCCGGCCGCGAGCAGGTCCTGCGCGGCGACGTCGACCATGGCCTGAAGCTGCGCGTAGGTCGTGGTGTTTGCGGGCTCGAAGAGAAAGACCGCATCCGGCGTTCGCTCCGCGCGTTCCTCCAGCAATTGATGGATCCGCTGCATCGCCTATTCCGCCTCGATGCCCTTGGAGGCCGTCGCCCACAGCTGGCGGTCGGCCTTGCCCTTGGTCGCCAGCACCTCGGGCGCGCCCGACCACACGTCGTAGCCCTGCTCGCGTAGGCGGTTCGCGATGTCCTCGCGCGCCAGCATCCTGCGCGCGGCGGCGTTCATGCGCGCGACCACCGCGGGGTCCATGCGCGCCGGGCCGTAGAGGCCGAACCAGCCGCCCACGTCGTAGCCGGGCACGCCCGACTCGACCATGGTCGGCACCTCCGGCAGCATGCGGTTGCGCTGGCGCGAGGTGACGGCCAGCGCGCGCACCTTGCCCGTCTGGATGAAGGGCTTGGAGGTGGCGATGATGTCGAACATCATGGTCACGGTGCCGGCCATCACGTCGGCCAGCGCCGGTGCGCTGCCCTTGTACGGCACGTGCGTGAGCTGCACGCCGGTCATCTTCTCCAGCAGCGCGCCGCTCAGGTGGTTGGAAGCACCCACGCCGGCCGATCCGTAGAACACCTTGCCGGGCCGCGCCTTCGCGTAGGCCAGCAGCTCGGACACGCTGCGCACCGGCACATCGTTGTTGACGACCAGCACGTTGGTGTAGTCCACCAGCGGCGCGATGGGCACCAGGTCCTTCATCGGGTCGAAGGCCATGTGGCGCTGCACGTTGGGGTTGATGGTGATGGTCGGGCTCGCGCCGAAGAAGAGCGTGGCGCCGTCGGGCGCGGCCTTGGCCACCGCGTCGCCGCCCAGCGAGCCGCTGGCGCCGGGGCGGTTGTCCACGATCACCTGCGTGCCCAGTTCCTGGCTCAGTGCCGGGGCCAGCAGGCGCGCCGCCCCATCCACCGGGCCGCCGGCCGAATAGCCCACCACCAGCTTGATGAGCGGCGGCAATGGCTGCTGCGCGAATGCACGATGCGGCAGTGCGCCAAGTGCCGCGCCGCCGGCCAGCGCGGCCATGAGTTGGCGGCGCGAGAAGTGAATCGATGTCATGAGCGTTGTCTCCTGTTTTGAATCTCTTCGACGCCCCTCGCTCACGCGGGCAGGTCGAGCACCTGCCGCGCGAGGATGTTGCGCTGTATCTCGTTGGTGCCGCCATAGATCATTGCGGCCGTGGAGCCGATGAGCGGCGACAGCACGTTGAAGCTCTGCCCGTCGAGCACCTGGTCGCCGGCCACCGCGCCCTGCTCCTCGCCGGCCTCGACCAGCAGCGCGCCGATGCGGTGATAGGTCTCGCTCGCCCAGATCTTCAGCAGCGACACCGAAGCCGGCAGCGGCTTGCCCGCGCGCACGATGTTCGCGAAGCCGGTGTAGGCGGCGCAGAGGTCGAGCACGTCGAGCCGCAGCGCCGCGAAGCGCTGCGCGAACACCGGGTCGGCGAAGAGCCGCCGGGCCTGCGCCAGCCGCGCGAGCTGGCCCAGCGCGTACTGCGACTGCTTGGGGCTGCCCAGGAAGATGCGCTCGAAGCCCAGCAGCGCCTTCGCGATGCTCCAGCCACCGTGCAACCTGCCCACGAGGTTTTCGGCCGGCACGCGCACGTTGTCGAAGAACACCTCGCAGAACTCGGGCTCTCCCGCCAGCGTGTGAATGGGCCGGATGGTGATGCCCGGCGTGCGCAGGTCGCACAGCAGGAAGCTGATGCCCTCCTGCTTGCGCGCGTCCTTGTCGGTGCGCACCAGCATGAAGATGTGGTTGGCGTCCTGCGCGAGCGTGGTCCAGATCTTCTGGCCGTTGACGACGAAATGCTCGCCCTGCGCGTCGCGCGCCGGCATGGCCTCGGTGCGCAGGCCCGCGAGGTCGGAGCCGGCGTTGGGTTCCGAGTAGCCCTGGCACCACACATGTTCGCCGCTGAGGATGCGCGGCAGAAAGCGTTGCTGCTGCTGTGGCGTGCCGTGCTGGATCAGCAGCGGCCCGATCATCACGATGCCCTGGTCGGGCGCACGCGCCACGCCGTACTGCTCCAGTTCCTCGATCCACGCGATGAGCTTGTCGGCTGGCAAGCCCATGCCGCCGTGCGCTTGTGGCCACGCGGGCGCGATCCAGCCCTGCGCCGAGAGCGTGAGATACCACTCGCGCATCTCGCTCCAGCGCGCGCGATGAGAGAGGTATCGCAGTTGCTGCGGATAGCGCTGCTGCAGGAAGGCGCGCACCATGCGGCGGAAGTCGGCCTCGGACATCGAGGACCAATCGGCGGCGCGCGGGAATTCGCCTTCCCATGCGGCGGAGACCGCCACCGTGTCCGCATCGCCACTCAGCGCCGCATGCCTGCGCTGATGCGCGCTCACGTTGCCCAGCCACGCCGAAAGGCACAGCACGCGCTTGTAGAACAGGCTCAGGTCGCACTCCTGCGTGTAGCCGATGGCGCCATGCAGTTGCACGGAAGCGCGCGAGGCCTGCAGCGCGGCGGCGGTGCAGCGCGCGTTGACACGGCTCGCCTCGGCCTCGAGCCGCTGCGCCGGCAGGCCCTGCGCCGCCAGCGCCAGCACCTCGTCCAGCGCGGCCTTCGCCACTTCGAGGTGGATGAACATGTCGACGCAGCGGTGCTGCAGCGCCTGGAAGCTGCCGATGGGCTTGCCGAACTGCGAGCGCGTGCGCAGGTAGGCCAGCGTCTGCGCCAGCATGGCCTGCCCCGCGCCCAGCAGCTCGGCCGACTGCAGGAGCTGGCCGGCCGCGAGCGCATGGCGCAGGGCCTCCTGCGCGGCCGGGCCTTCGGCCAGCACCGCATCGGCCGGCAACGCCACCTGCTCGAAGCGCAGGTTCGAGGCCTGGCTGCCGTCGACCAGCGGCACCGGCGTTTCGATCACGCCTTCGGTGCCGCGCGGCACCCACAGCAGCACTGCATCGTCGTCGCCGCGCGCCGACACCAGCCAGCCGCTGGCCGCTGCGCCGGGCAGAACCATGAGCTTTTCGCCCTGCAGCAGCACGCCGCCCCGGTGCCCGGGCCATGCCTCGCAGCCGCAGGCAAGCGGCACGGCGCTCAGGTCGCCGGCGCTTTCCTGCCAGGCCAGCGCGGGCAGGCTGCGGCCCGCGACCAGTTCGGCGAGCAGCGCGTTCGCACCGGGCGTGCCCAGCCGCGCCAGCAGCAGCGCGCCGAGGCCGGCCACGGCCAGCAGCGGTTCGGGCGCGGCATGCTCGCCCGCCGCGCGGAAGATCTCGGCCGCGCCGTCGAGGCCCAGTGCCAGCCCTTCCGCGGACTCGGGCGCCAGCATGCCGGTCCAACCGAGCCCGGCGATGTCCTGCCAGCCCTCGGCTTCGTCGCCGCCCGGGTGCTCCATTCGCGTGCGCCGCCGCTGGAGCGCACGGCTGCGGGTGAAGTAGTCGAGCGCCGATTCGCGCACCGCCGAAAGTGATTCGAGGTCCATCGCCGCAGCGTGCCCGAAGACCCCGCCGGGCGGCATTTGCATTTGCCGAAGGGAGGGTTTCGCAATCAGAGAGCCGCTGCGCGCGCGTGCGGGCTAGATTCGGCCCATGACCACCAAGATCAAGAAATCCCTGCACACCGAGCTGGGCCACAGCACGCCCGACAGGATCACCGTGCGCGGGCGCGACCTGCCCTCGGAGATCCTCGGCCACCTCAACCTAGGCGACATGGCCTTCCTGGAGCTGACCGGGCGCATCCCGACGCCGCAGGAGTCGGTGACCTTCAACGCCATCGTCGTCACGCTGGTGGAACACGGCGTCACGCCCAGCGCGCTGGCCGCGCGCCTCACCTATGCCGGCGCACCCGAGGCGCTGCAGGCAGCCGTGGCGGCCGGCCTGTGCGGGCTGGGCACGGTGTTCGTCGGCAGCACCGAGGGCGCCGCGAAGATGCTCTACGAGGCGATTCCCTTCGGCGAGAAGCCCTCCCGCCCGCTGGCGGACATGGCCAAGGACATCGTGGCCGACCACCGCGCGCGCAAGCTGATCGTGCCGGGGCTGGGCCATCCACTGCACAAGCCCATCGATCCGCGCACGCCGCGGCTCTTCCAGATCGCGGCGGAGAACGGGCTTTCCACGCACTACGTCGCGCTGATGCAGGCGGTGCAGGAAGAGGCCGAGCGCGTGTCGGGCAAGTCGCTGCCGATCAACGCGACCGGGGCCATCGGCGCCATCGCGGCCGAGTTCGGCTTTCCCTGGAAGATCATCCGCGGCTTCGGCGTGATGGCGCGTGCCATCGGCCTGGTGGGCCACATCCTGGAGGAGATCGACGACCCGATGGCCATCGAGATCTGGCAGCGCGTGGAGAAAGAAGCCGGCGGCCCCCGCCAGGATTGAGCCAAGACCGATGAACAACGCCAACGACAAGAACTTTCCCGACATCCGCGACGCCGTGCGCGACCTGTGCGCGCAGTTTCCCGACGCCTACTTCCGCAAGATCGACGAGGAGCGCGGCTACCCCGCCGACTTCGTCGACGCGCTCACCAAGGCCGGCTGGATGGCCGCGCTGATCCCGCAGGAGTACGGCGGCTCGGGCCTGGGCCTGACCGAGGCCTCGGTCATCATGGAGGAGATCAACCGCTGCGGCGGCAACTCCGGCGCCTGCCATGGCCAGATGTACAACATGGGCACGCTGCTGCGCCACGGCAGCGAGGCGCAGAAGCGCGCCTACCTGCCCAAGATCGCCAACGGCGAGCTGCGCCTGCAGTCCATGGGCGTGACCGAGCCCACCACCGGCACCGACACCACCAAGATCAAGACCACCGCCGTGAAGAAGGGCGACCGCTACGTCGTCAACGGCCAGAAGGTGTGGATCTCGCGCATCCAGCACTCCGACCTGATGATCCTGCTGGCGCGCACCACGCCGCTTTCGGAGGTGAAGAAGAAGTCCGAGGGCATGTCGATCTTCATCGTCGACCTGCGCGAGGCCATCGGCAAGGGGCTGGAGGTTCGACCCATCCTGAACATGGTGAACCACGAGACCAACGAGCTGTTCTTCGAGAACCTGGAAATCCCGGCCGAGAACCTGATCGGCGAGGAAGGCCAGGGCTTCAAGTACATCCTCGACGGGCTCAACGCGGAGCGCACGCTGATCGCGGCCGAGTGCATCGGCGACGGCTACTGGTTCATCGACCGGGTCACGAAGTACACGAAGGAGCGCGTGGTGTTCGGCCGCCCCATCGGCCAGAACCAGGGCGTGCAGTTCCCGATCGCCGAATCGTTCATCGAGGTGGAAGCCGCGAACCTCATGCGCTACGAGGCCTGCCGCCTGTTCGATGCGCACCAGCCCTGCGGCGCGCAGGCCAACATGGCGAAGTACCTCGCGGCCAAGGCGAGCTGGGAGGCGGCCAATGCCTGCCTGCAGTTCCACGGCGGCTTCGGCTTCGCCTGCGAATACGACATCGAGCGCAAGTTCAGGGAGACGCGGCTGTACCAGGTGGCGCCGATCTCGACGAACCTGATCCTGAGCTACGTGGCGGAGCACATGCTCGGCCTCCCTCGTTCGTTCTGAAGGACTTCCCATGAACTCCATCGACCATCCGAGCAAGGTGCTCGCGACTTTCGCGGCCGACCTGAAGTTCGCCGACATCCCCGCCCCCGTGCTGCGCCGCACAGAAGACCTGATGCTCGACTGGCTGGGCTCGGTGCTCGCGGCCCGTACGGCGCGGCCCGTGCGCAGCATCGAGCGCTTCGCGCAGATGATGGGCCCCGCCGAAGGGCCCAGCGAGCTGCTGACCTCGCGGCGCACCACGTCGCCGGTGTTCGCCGCGCTGGTCAACGCGGCGGCCTCGCATTTCGTGGAGCAGGACGACGTGCACAACGGCTCGGTGTTCCACCCGGCCGCGGTCGTCATCGCGCCCGCGCTCGCGGTGGCGCAGAGCATCGGCGCGAGCGGCGCGCAACTCCTCACGGCCGTGGTCGCCGGCTACGAGGTCGGCATCCGCGTCGGCGAGTTTCTCGGCCGCTCGCACTACAAGACGTTCCACACGACAGCGACGGCGGGCACGCTCGCGGCGGCCGCGGCGGTGGGTCGACTGCTTGAACTCACGCCGCAGCAGATGCTGCATGCCTTCGGCTCCGCAGGCACGCAATCGGCCGGCATGTGGGAGTTCTTGCGCGACGCGGCGGATTCCAAGCAGCTGCACTGCGCGCACGCCGCGGCCAGCGGGCTGATGTCGGCCTACCTCGCGCAGGACGGCTTCACGGGCGCCGCGAAGATCCTCGAAGGCGCGCAGGGCCTGGGCGCGGGCATGTCGAGCGACGCCGACCCGGCCAAGCTCACCGACGGCCTGGGCACGCGCTGGACGCTGGCCGAGACCTCCTTCAAGTACCACGCCTCCTGCCGACACACGCACCCCGCCGCCGACGCGCTGCTGCAGGTGATGACGCAGAACAGGCTGAAGCCCGCCGACGTATCGCGCGTGACCACGCACGTGCACCAGGGCGCCATCGACGTGCTGGGCCGCGTGACGGTGCCGGCCACCGTTCACCAGGGCAAGTTCTCGATGGGTACGGTGCTGGGCCTCATCGCCGTGCACGGCCGCGCGGGCCTGGGTGAGTTCGACCGCGACTTCCTCGCGCCCGAGGTCTCGGCCTTCCGCGAGAAGGTGACGATGCAGCTCGACGAGGAGGTCGACACGGCCTACCCCGCGCGCTGGATAGGCAAGGTCAGCGTGCAGACCGCCGACGGCCGCACGCTGCAGGGCCGTGTGGACGAGCCCAAGGGCGACCCCGGCAACAGCCTGAGCCGCGCGGAGATCGAGGACAAGATGCAGCGCCTCGCGCACTACGGCGAAGGCGCTACGGCCGACGAGGCGAAGGCGCTGTGCGAGCGCGTCTGGCAGCTGGCCGACACGCCGCGCGTGGGGCGCTGGCTGGCCTGAGGGCGCTCGGGAGGGCGCTTGGGAGGGTGTTCAGGCCGGCGCGGTCCAGGCGAAGAGCCGCCCGCAGCCCGGCGAGCGCGCATCGAGCCCTGCGGTGCGCGCAAGGTCCCAGAAGCCGGCGGGCGAGCTGGACACCACCGGCACCTGCAGGCGCTCTTCCACCTCGCGCACCGCATCGAGCGTGACCAGCCCGCCGCACGAGATCAGGATGCCGTCGGCTCCCGGCTGCGCCTCGAACACCTTCACGCACAGGTCCACCAGCGCCCTGGTCGGCACCTGGCCCACGGCCTGCACGTCGGAGATCGAAAGGCCTTCGAGCGCCAGGGGCTCGAAGTCGCTCTGCTCCAGGTAGCCGCGCAGCTGCGCATTGACCTCGTCGATGTAGGCCGTGGCCACCGCCACGCGCCGCACCTTCAGGTGGCGCAGCCCGTTGACGATGGCATTGCTCATGGTGGTGCACAGCAGGCCGGTGGCGCGCGCCATCTCGATCTCGAGCTGGCGGTTGAAGGCCGCGCCGCGGAAGAAGCTCAGGGAGGTGCCCATGAGCGAGATCGCGGAAACGCCCTCTTCCTTCTTCAGCTCGACCGCCTTCGCGACCACCGAGTCGATAACGTCGAGGTAGCCGCGCGTGGAAATTTCTCCCAGGCCCAGCCCGCGCGCGCTGAAGCGGATGCGCTCGCCGTACAGCAGCGGCCCGTCCACCGGCACCGCGCCCGCGGCGGGCGGCACGATCAGTCCCAGGTGAGGCTGCGCCATGCTCAGCTCCCCTCGGCGACGATGCGCTGGTCCGCGATGATCTTCTTCCACCGCGAGGTCTCCGCAGCCATGTCCTTGCCGAGCTGGGCCGGCGTGGAATAGGCGCGCAGCGTGCCTTGCGCCGCGGCGGCGGTGCCGGCCTCCGGCGTGTCGAGCACCGACTTCACCGCGGCCGAGAGCTTGTCGACGATGTCGTTCGGCGTGCCGGCCGGCGCCAGCACGAAGATGCGCGGCGCCACGTCGAAGCCGGGCAAGGCGTCGGCCAGCGGCGGCACGTTCTCCGCGCCTTCGAGCTTGGCCGTGTTCATCATCGCCAGCGCGCGCAGCTTGCCCGCCTTGGCCTGCGCCATGCCGGCCGTGGCGCTCACCACGCCCAGGGGAATCTGGCCGCCGATCACGTCGGGCACGATCTGCGCCGCGCCCCTGTAGGGCACGTGCACCACCGGGCTGCCGGTGGCCTGCTTGAGCATCTCGAAGCCCAGGTGCTGCACGGTGCCCACGCCCGAGGTGGCGTACGAGTAGCGCGAGGCGTTGGCCTTGAGCTCCTTCACCAGCTCCGCCGGCGTCTTCGCCGGAAAGTCGTTGCTGGCCACGATCATCAGCGGCGAGATGAAGGCCCCCGCCACCGGCCTGAAGCTGGTGAGCGGGTCGATGGCGATCTTCGGCTGCAGCAGCTTGGCGGCGAGCAAGGCGCTGTCGCCCATCATCAACGTGTAGCCGTCGGGCGGCGCCTTGGCGACGAAGTCGGCCGCGATGAGCCCCGTTGCGCCGGTGCGGTTCTCCACCAGCACCTGCTGGCCCAGCACGTTCGACAGGCGCGTGCCGAGCAGGCGCGCCACCGCATCGACGCCGCCGCCGGCCGAGTAGCCGACGATGAGGCGGATGGGCTTGTCGGGGTATTTCTGGGCCCAGGCCGCTGGCGCCGCGAAGGCGGCCGCGAGGCCCAGGGCAGCCATCGCGCGCAATGCATGGCGGCGCGCGGGTGGTCGAATCGCTTGTCTGGCTTTCATCATGTCTCCGTTGTCTTGGTCGGACGCCGGCCGTCTGTCGCGGCCCGGTCGTGAAGGAAGAAAGTGTCGCCCCTGCGGCGACGCGGGCCGCTCAGGCCTTGCCCTTGCCGTGCGAGGTCGGCAGCTTCGCCAGCTCGCGCACGCGCTCGGCGTTGGGCGCGAAGCCCAGGCCGGGCGTCTCGGGCAGCGTGAGCCAGCCCTGCTCGGGCACCGGCAGGCCGTCGAAGATCTGCTTGAGCATCTGCACCGCGACGTAGTGGTACTCGACCAGCCCGCCGTTCGACACGCCCGCATGCAGGTGCATGTTGTGGAAGGGCCAGGCGCCGCCGTTGTCGATGGGCACGTTGAAGGCCTGCGCCATGCCGGCGATCTTCAGCACCTGCGAGTAGCCGCCCGAGATGGTCACGTTGGGCTGCAGCACGTCGGCCGCCTGGTTCACCAGCAGGTCACGGAAGCGGAAGGCCAGGCCCTCGTTCTGGCCGCAGGCCAGCGGGATGCGGGTGCGCGCGCGCAGCTGGGCCATCTGCCGCACGTCGTTCTGCGTGAGCGGCTCCTCGAAGAAGCTGATGCCGTAGGGCTCGATGCGGTGCGCCAGCTCGGTGGCGTGGAACAGGTCGAGGCCGCAGTTGGCGTCGACGTAAAGCTTGACGTCGGGGCCCACTGCCTCGCGCACGGCGGCGACGCGGCGCGCGTCCTCGGCGATGACTTCATCGAGCGGCCGCGGCTCGTCGCGGCGCGCGAGCGCATGGTTGCCCACCGTCATCTTCAGCCGCTGGAAGCCCTGCGATACCCACAGCTTCGCCGCGGCCGCGAGCTGGTCGCGCTCGAAGAAGCCGAAGCCGAAGGTGGCGTACACCGGCACCTTCGCGCGCGCGCCGCCGAGCAGGCGCCACAGCGGCTGGCCCAGTGCCTTGGCCTTGATGTCCCACAGCGCGATGTCGAGCGCGGCAATCGTGTGGCTGGCGTAGCCGGTCTGGCCTCGCGGCGAGAGGAGCCAGTAGAGCTTTTCCCAGAGGCGCTCGGTGGCCATCGGGTCTTCACCGATCAGCGCCGGGCCGGCCACCTCGCGCACGGCGGCGGCGATGATTTCCTCCTCGGTGATGGCCGTCATGCCGTGGCCGACAAGGCCGGTGTCGGTCTCGATCTCGGTGAGGCACAGCGACAGCGAGGTCTGCTTGTTCATGCCGACCACGTCGATGGTGACGGGAATGTTCAGCGGCGTGGCGCTGACGCGAACGATCTTCAAGTCTGTCTCCTTTGTTGGTGCGCGCATCTTTGCGTGCGAACCGCGGGAGAACAATTCGTTTTTGGCGAGTTCGAGCCTTCGCGCGGCGCGAAGGCTGGCGCGAAAGCACGCTCAGTCGGGCAGGCCCAGGTGCTCCAGCACCGAGCGCGCGGCCACCGTCAGCTCCTGCTGCCTGCGCACGCACAGCAGGTGGCGCCTGTTGGCCCAGGGTGCGTCGAGCTTCAGGCAGCGCAGCTTCAGTATCTGCAGCTGCGGCAGGATGGCCGCGTAGGGCAGCACGCCGATGCCCGCACCCTGCTCCACCATGCGGCAGACCATGTCGAAGCTGCCCACCTGCATGCGCACCTTCAGCGGCACCCGCGCCTCCAGCGCCGCGGCCAGCAGCACGCGGTGCAGCGCCGTGCCTTCGCGCACCACGATGTGGTCATGGCTCAGCACCTCCTCGACGCCGATGCGCCTGCGCCGCGCCAGCGGATGGTCGCGCGCCACCACCACGGCCAGTTCGTCGGTGCGATACGGCAGGCATTCGAGGCCCTCGGCGGGCGTGTTGCCCTCGATCACGCCGATGTCGGCGAGGCCCGCCTGCACAGCCTTCACCACCTCGGTGCTGGCGCGCTCCTGCAGGTCGATCTTCAGCACCGGATGCAGGCGCAGGAAGGAGCCGATCTGCGCCGGAAGAAACTGCGCGATAGTCGATGCATTGGCCGTGATGCTGACCACGCCGGCCACGCCGTTCTGGAAGTCGTCGAGCTCGGCGCCGAGGCGATCCATGGCCGAGAGCACGGCGCGCGCATGCAGCAGCAGCCCGTGCCCCGCCGAGGTGAGCGTGACGCCGCGCGCATGGCGCACCAGCAGCGGCAGCCGCGCACGGGCCTCCAGGTCGGAGATGCGCTTGCTGGCAGCCGCCAGCGCGATGTGGCAGCGCTTGGCGCCCTCGCTGATGCTGCCGTTGTCGGCAACGGCCACGAACAGGCGCAGCGACTTCAGGTCGGCCGACATGGCTGCGGCCTCCTCAACGCGCCGCGAGGTGGTCGAACAACTCGCGCGCCAGGGCGGGCAGCTGCTCGCGGCTGCGCGCGATCAGCTTCAGCTCGCGCTCGGCCCAGGTGTCGCTGAGCGCCACGGTCGAGATGCGCATCGCCATCGACAACCGCTGCGCCGACGACATCGGCAGCACGCCGATGCCCACGCCCGCCTCGATCATCAGGCAGATGGCCTCGAAGCTGCTGACCTGGATGCGCGGATTGAAGCCGCGCCCCGCAAGCTCGGCGCGGCGCTGCAGGAAGCGATGGATGGCGCTGCCGTGGTGCAGGCCCACGTGCTGCTCGTCGAGCGTGTCGGCGAAGGCCACCGATGGCGCTCCGGCAAGGCGATGCGTGGTGGGCACCACCAGCACGAGTTGGTTGCTGCCGAAGGGCCGCGCGTCGAAGTCGCCCGTGTGCACGTCGCCCGCGAGGATGCCGATGTCGGCCTCGCCGTCGGCCACCGCGCGCACGATCTCCTCGCTGAGGTATTCGCGCAAGTCGACCTGCACGGCCGGGTGCTGCGTGAGAAAGCCCGCCAGCTTCTGCGGCAGGTATTCGGTGATCGATGTGGTGTTGGCGAACACCCGCACATGGCCCTTGATGCCCTTGCCGAAGTCCTGCATGTCGCAGCGCAGGTGCTCCATCTGCTGCATCACGCGTTTGGCGTGATAAAGCACAGCCTGCCCCGCCGCAGTGAGGCTCACGCCCTGCGCGCTGCGGTGCAGCAGCTTGCCGCCCACGGCCTCCTCCATCTGCTTGATGCGGGTGGAGGCGGCGGCCAGCGAGATGCAGGCCTTCTCCGCGCCGCGCGTGAGGCTGTGCGCGTCCGCCACGTAGACGAACAGTTTCAGGTCGAACAGGTCGAAGTGCAGGTTCACCGGGCGCCGGTATCAGGGAGAGAACGGAACGCGCATTGTCCGGCGAATGAGGCCGCTCGCCGCCCTCTGCGGGTTTGTCCTCAGACCGGGTCCCAGCTGAACACGTCCGCCGAGCGGTCGAGTTCGAAGAAGCTGGCGCGCATCGCGGGCATGGCGTGCTCGGCGATGCTCTGCGGCGTCCAGCCTTCCGAGCGATGGATGGAACGCACCGGCCGCGGCTGGCTGATGAGCGAGATCTCGTTGTTGCGCACCGAGAAGATCTGCCCGTTGACCGCCGCGGCGGCATCGCTCGCGAGGTACACGGCCAGCGGAGCGACCTTGGCCGGCGTCATCTGCTTGATCTTGTCGACGCGGGCGCGCTGCTCGTCGGTGTCGGTGGGAATCGCGCCGATCATGCGGCTCCAGGCGAAGGGCGCGATGCAGTTGGAGCGCACGTTGAATTTCTGCATGTCCAGCGCGATCGACTTCGACAGCGCCACGATGCCCAGCTTGGCCGCCGCGTAGTTGGCCTGGCCGAAGTTGCCGATGAGGCCCGAGGTCGAGGTCATGTGCACCAGCGCGCCCGACTCCTGCTCCTTGAAGTGCGTGGCGGCGGCGCGGCTCACGTGGTACGCGCCGTACAGGTGCACCTTGAGCACCGAGTCCCACTCGTCCACCGACATCTTGTGGAAGAAGCGGTCGCGCAGGATGCCGGCGTTGTTGACCACCGCGTCGATGCGCCCGAAGCTCTCGACCGCGCATTCGATGATGCGCGCCGCGCTCGCGGCGTCGGCCACGCTGTCGGTGTTGGGCACGGCCTGCCCGCCGGCCGAGCGGATCTCGTCGACCACCTGCTGCGCGGGGCCTGCGCTGCCCCCTCCTCCGTCGAGCGCCGCGCCGATGTCGTTGACCACCACTTTCGCGCCATGCGCCGCCATCGCCAGTGCGATGTCGCGCCCGATGCCGCCGCCCGCGCCGGTGACGACGACCACTTTTCCTTCAACCATGCTTGTCTGCGCTCCAGATGTTCGTTCGCCCGCGGGGTTGCGGGCGAAATCCAGAATGCCACAGGGAGGGGTGGAGCGGGTTTCGGGTTTCCGAAGAGGGGCTTCGGCGGCGCACGCGCTCAGCAGCGGGCGCCAGCCTTGAAAGCCGTCAGTTGCTCTGGCGTCATTCGCTGCTGCGTGGCCTTGCTGATGTAGTTCGCCTCTTCGCGGATGACCTGGAACGAACCATCGGACTGTCCATACCAGACGACATAGCCGCAATGGACATCCATGTTCTGGAACTGGCTCACCAGATCGGCCGCGATGTAGATACCGGGCCGCGGCGCAGACGGTGGATTGTCGTAGCGCGTGATCTTGCGGATGCTGCGGCTTGTGACCGGCCCAGCAACGGCGTTGAATTTTTTCGCGTCGCTGCTCCAGTTTTCTTGCGAGACCGTAGCCTTCATCGAATCGGCAAAAAAGCCATAGGCCTTCGCAAAGTCGCCGGAATCCCTGGCCTTCAGGTATTGGTATGTCAGTGCCTCGACCTGCTTCTGGTCTTCTTCAGGCGTCGATGGCCGCTCCTTTGCGGAGGCAGTCTTCTCGGGTGCGGTAGATCCGCATCGGATTTCCTGTCGAAGCAGCAGTTCGCCGGAGGCCTTTGAAGACGCCTGATCGACGGGCTCCCGGCGCGCAAAGCTGTATTGCCCGAATGCGACCAGGTTTTCGCCGCACAGCTTCTGTGCCGTGGGTTTCAGTTGGGCTTGCCCGGCAGCGATTTCGAGCGGCTCACCCATCCTGAGTGTCAACTCATACGCTGCATTGCCAAGTTGCCTGACGGCCACTTCTTCGCCCGCGATTGCGGGATACGCCGTTGCCACGAAGAGCAATGCGCTGGCGGCTGCGCATGAAAGCACTGAACGCATTTTTTCTTCTTTCTCCGCGAGGGGCCCCCAGGACAACGACTTACTGCCGCGCCGTCCGGATGTTCGGCGGCAGCGCCTGCGGCCAGCTCGTGCGGAACGGGTTGATGTCCAGCCCGCCGCGCCGCGTGTAGCGCGCGTACACCGCGAGCTTGTTCGGCTTGCAGCGGGTCCAGATGTCCGTGAACATGCGCTCGGCGCAGGGCTCGTGGAACTCGTTGTGGTTGCGGAAGCTGATGATGTACGCGAGCAGGCCGGCCTGGTCGATGGGCGGGCCGCTGTAGCGGATCTGCACGCTGCCCCAGTCGGGCTGGCCGGTGACGAGGCAGTTGCTCTTCAGCAGGCGGCTGGTGAGCGCTTCGTTGACGGGCGCCTGCGTGGCGTCGCTGCTCAGCAGCTCTGGCGTGGGCTGGTAGTGGCTGCACTCGATGTCGAGGCGGTCGAGGTCGAGGCCGTCGAGTTCGTGCACCGGCTCGCGGTCGAACATGTCGGGCGCGAGCAGGCTCACGCCGATGGTGGCCTGCTGGTCGCTGCCGCGCCATGCGGCTTCCGACAGGTCGGCGCGCAGGCGCTCGCGCACGGCGTCGACGCTGGCGAACTGGCTGTTGTTGAAGCTGTTGAGATAGAGCTTGAAGCTCTTGCTCTCGATGATGTTGGGCGTCTCGCACGGAATGGTGAAGTGCGCGATGGCCAGCTGCGGCTTGCCGCGCAGGTTGAGCCAGCTCACCTCGAAGGCGGTCCAGAGGTCGGCGCCGAAGAACGGCAGCGCGCCGGTCTTGATGCCCATGGCCTCGCGCTGCGTGGCGCGCGCGATGGGAAAGAGCAGCGTCGGGTCGTAGCGGTCGGCGTAGGCCGAGGCGCGGCCGAGTTGCGACTGCTCGGGCGTGTTGGGGTTGTGCGGATCGTGGCTCATGGTCTTGCTGTGTCTCTGGCATCGGCCGCTTGCGCGAACGGTGCGATGTGGCGGGCGAGGATGTTGCACACCTCGGGCGGCAGGTCGTGGCCCATGCCGGGGATGGAAACGAATTGCGAGCCCGGGATGCGCCGGGCCGTGTCTTCGCCGCAGGCGATGGGCACGAGCGCATCGGCGTCACCGTGCAGCACCAGCGTGGGCGACTGGATGCGCGGCAGTATGCCGGGGCGCTCGTCGTCGGCGCCGATGGCCAGCATCTGCCGCAGCAGTCCGGCCGGGTGGTACGCGCGACGCAGGCCGAAGGTGAGGCGCTCGACCAGCTCCTCGTCGGTCTGCGGATAGGCCGGGCTCTGGATGAGCCGCAGCAGCCGGATGCTGTGCGCGACCAGCGCGGCCTCGTCGCGGCCCGCCGGCCGGCGCATGAGCATGGAGGTGACCTCGCGGCGCGGACCGGGCAGTCCGCGCGCGCCGCTGGAGCTCATGATGCTCACGAGGCTGGTCGTACGCTGCGGCGCGAAGGCCGCGATGCGCTGCGCGATCATGCCGCCCATGGAGGCGCCGACGATGTGGGCCTTGGCTATGCCCAGCGCGTCGAGCACGCCGAGCGAATCGAGGGCCATGTCCTGCAGGGTGTAGGCCGAGCGCACCTTCAGGCCGAGGCGGTGGCGGATGGTTTCCCACACGATGTTGCCGGTGCCGGCGTGGTCGAAGCCCTGGCTCAGGCCGATGTCGCGGTTGTCGTGGCGCACCACGCGAAAGCCCGCGTCCGCCAGCTGCTGCACGAAGGCCGTCGGCCACGCGACGAGCTGCATGCCCAGGCCCATGATGAGCAGGATGACGGGGCGCCCTTCGCCTCCGGTGTCGTCGACTTCGATCTGCAGCCCGTTGGCGGTGACTTTCATCGGGTCCTTGCTTGTTCTTCCGCTACTTGAATTCGCGCTCGCGCAGCCACTTGGTGGCGACCCACTTCTCGCCCGCCAGCACCGGCGCACCGCCGTGCAGGGTGCGGGTGACGGGGTCGGGCCGGTCGTAGCTGAAGAACACGCCGCAGCCGCGCGCCGGGGCCACTTCGAGGCCCACGTCGGGGAAGGTGGTGGCGCCGCCGCCCTCGGGCTCCTGCAGGTACATCACCAGCGTGGCGACGCGCTGGCCGCCGCGCTTCAGGATGGTGGGCGTGCCGGGCTCGTTCGGGTCGAAGTAGTCGTAGTGTGGGCGGTATTGCGCGCCGGGGGCGTAGCGCAGGATCTGCAGGCCCTCGCCGAATTCGAGCGGCCAGCGCAGCAGCGTGGCGATGCGCTGCTCGAGGCGCGCGACGATCTCGTTCTCGCCGCGCTCGAAGAACATGCCGTCGCTGGTTCGGTCGACGTTGAGCACCTCGCCGCCGGTGCGCGTCTCGACGGTGAGCGAGCGCGCGAGCCGCACGCGCGCCGCGGCGATCAGGCCTTCGCACTCCTGCGCCGACAGCAGGTTACCGAAGACCACCACGCGCGGATGCCGCATGGTCTGCAGCACCTGCACGCGGCGGTCGCCGACGTCGATGTAAAGCGGCGCGCCGTCGAGATCGGGCCCGGGCATCTTCGCCTGCACGGCAGGCAGCTCGACTTCCACGTTGGGGAAGCCGGCTTCGAGCTGGGCCAGCGCCACATCGGCGGCGGCGTCATGCCAGCCCGCCGCGCGCATGGAAGCGCGCAGCGCCGGCACCGAATGCCCGGCGGCGAGCTGGGCAACCAGCCACTCGCGCAGTTCCGGACTGATCGCTTGCGACATATCAATTACTCCTCCACGCTGCGGCAAGCCCCGCAACGCATGAAAAAACAGCCACGCCCCATTCCAGGAACACCGCGGAACCGGCTTTGCCGGGCCGCCGGTGTTGCCCCCTGCAAGGGGGTTGGCGAAGCGACACGAAGTGCGCGAAGGCTGGGGGTCAGCCCAGCCTTCTCCTGAATACCAGCCTGTCGGGTTTCGAGACATCTGCGTCGAAACCATAACCCTCGAGGTCGAACTTTTCCAGTGCCTTGGGCGTGGCCGCCTTGTGCTGCACGGCCCAGCGCGCCATCAGGCCGCGGGCGCGCTTGGCGAAGAAGCTCACGATCTTGTACCTGTCGCCCTTCCACTCCTCGAAGACGCATTCGACCACACGGGCCTTGAGCGCCTTCCGGTCCACCGACTTGAAGTACTCGTTGGACGCCACGTTGATGACCACCGGCGTGCGGTCGGCCGCGAGACGCTCGTTCAGGTGCTCCGAGATGCGCGAGCCCCAGAAGGCGTACAGGTCCTTGCCGTGGCGGTTGGCGAGCTGGGTGCCCATCTCGAGGCGGTAGGGCTGCAGCAGGTCGAGCGGGCGCAGCAGGCCGTAGAGGCCGCTGAGGATGCAGACGTGGTCCTGCGCCCAGGCCAATTGGGCCTTGGTGAGGGTGCGGGCGTCGAGGCCGCCGTAGACGTCGCCGTCGAAGGCGAAGGCGGCCTGGCGGGCGTTCTTCGGGGTGCTCTTGCCGGACCAGGCCTCGTAGCGGGCCACGTTCAGGGCCGAGAGCTTGTCCGACAGGCTCATGAGCTCGGAAATCTGCTGGGGCGACTTCTCGCGCAGCAGCTTGATGAGTTCGACCGAGGGGCCGCGGGGCGATTCGAAATGGGGCTGGGTGGCGGGGATTTCGGAGGGGACGGGGGTTTCGTAGTCGAGCGACTTCGCAGGGGAAAGCAGGAACAGCATGCCGGAATTATCAGTGGCGGCCATGACAGGGGGCCGCCCCGGTAAAATCGCCGGCTACCTCCCTGTGTCCCCCAACGGCTCCCCGAAGGGCCGTTCCTGCATTTCCCATGAGCGAACCCACCACCCCTCCCGCCCAGCCTGGACTGGACAGCCTTTCCAAATCGTTCGAGCCCGCCGCCATCGAGGCGCACTGGGGCCCCGAATGGGAGAAGCGCGGCTACGCCAAGGCCGGCTTCAGAGGCACGCAGCAACCCAAGGAAGGCGCCGAATCGTTCGCGATCCAGCTGCCGCCGCCCAACGTGACGGGCACGCTGCACATGGGCCATGCGTTCAACCAGACGATCATGGACAGCCTCGCGCGGTACCACCGCATGAAGGGCGACAACACGCTGTGGGTGCCCGGCACCGACCACGCCGGCATCGCGACGCAGATCGTGGTGGAGCGCCAGCTGCAGGAGCAGAAGATCGGCCGCCACGACCTGGGCCGCAAGAACTTCGTGGCGCGCGTGTGGGAGTGGAAGGAAAAATCGGGCAACACCATCACCCAGCAGATGCGCCGTATGGGCGACACGGTGGACTGGAGCCGCGAGTACTTCACGATGGACGACGACCTCTCCAAGGTCGTGACGCACACCTTCGTGAAACTGTATGAAGAGGGCCTGATCTACCGCGGCAAGCGCCTGGGCAACTGGGACCCGGTGCTCAAGACCTCGGTGAGCGACCTCGAGGTCGAGAGCGAAGAAGAAGACGGCTCGCTCTGGCACATCGCCTACCCGCTCGAAGACGGCAGCGGCACGCTGACCGTGGCCACCACCCGGCCCGAGACCATGCTCGGCGACACGGCCGTGATGGTCCACCCCGAGGACGAGCGCTACAGGCACCTCATCGGCAAGCGCGTGAAGCTGCCGCTGGTGGACCGGCTGATCCCGATCATTGCCGACGACTACGTCGACAAGGAGTTCGGCACCGGCGTGGTGAAGGTCACGCCCGCGCACGACTACAACGACTACGCAGTCGGCCAGCGCCACAAGCTCGAGATGATCGGCGTGCTGACGCTTGACGCGACCATCAACGGCAACGCGCCCGAAAAGTACCGCGGACTCGACCGCTTCGTGGCGCGCAAGGCCATCGTGGCCGACCTCGACGCGCTGGGTCTGCTGGTCGAGGTGAAGAAGCACAAGCTGATGGTGCCGCGCTGCGCGCGCTCGGGCGCCATCGTCGAGCCCATGCTCACCGACCAGTGGTACGTGGCCATGACGCGCCCCGGCGCCGACGGCCAGTCGATCGCGCAGAAGGCCATCGACGTGGTGAAGTCGGGCGAGGTGCGCTTCGTGCCCGAGAACTGGGTCAACACCTACAACCACTGGATGGAGAACATCCAGGACTGGACCATCTCGCGCCAGCTCTGGTGGGGCCACCAGATTCCGGCCTGGTACGACGAGGAAGGCAACGTGTACGTGGCGGAAGACGAAGCCGCCGCCCAGGCCAAGGCGCCCGGCAAGAAGCTGACGCGCGACGAGGACGTGCTCGACACCTGGTACTCGTCGGCGCTGGTGCCCTTCTCTTCGCTGGGCTGGCCCGAAAAGACGCAGGACCTCGACCTGTATCTGCCCTCGACCGTGCTGGTGACCGGCTACGACATCATCTTCTTCTGGGTCGCCCGGATGATCATGATGACCAAGCACTTCATCGGCAAGGTGCCGTTCAAGCACGTGTACATCCACGGCCTGGTGCGCGACGCGCAGGGCAAGAAGATGAGCAAGTCGGAAGGCAACGTGCTCGACCCGGTGGACCTGATCGACGGCATCGAGCTGCCCGCGCTGCTCGACAAGCGCACGCAGGGCCTGCGCAAGCCCGAGACGGCGCCTGCGGTGCGCAAGAACACGCAAAAGGAGTTTCCGGACGGCATCCCGGCCTTCGGCGCCGACGCGCTTCGTTTCACTTTTGCCTCGCTCGCCTCGCTGGGCCGCAGCATCAACTTCGACTCGAAGCGCTGCGAGGGCTATCGCAACTTCTGCAACAAGCTGTGGAACGCCACGCGCTTCGTGCTGATGAACTGCGAAGGTCAAGACTGCGGCCTGCTGGAGCACACGAAGGAAGAGTGCAAGGTCGGCGGACCGGCGCACGGCTACCTGAAGTTCAGCCGCGCCGACTACTGGATCGTGTCGAAGCTGCAGCGCGTGGAGGCCGAGGTGGCCCAGGGCTTCGAGGAATACCGCCTCGACAACGTGGCCACCGCGATCTACCAGTTCGCCTGGGACGAGTTCTGCGACTGGTACCTCGAAATTGCCAAGGTGCAGATCCAGACCGGCGACGACGCGCAGAAACGCGCCACGCGCCGCACGCTCATCCGCGTGCTCGAGACGCTGCTGCGCCTGGCGCACCCCGTCATTCCGTTCATCACGGAAGAGCTGTGGCAGAAGGTGTCGAAGGTTGCAGGACGTGAGGGCGAGTCGATCATGATCGCCGCCTATCCGAAGAGCCAGCCCGAGAAGATCGACGAGGCGGCCGAGGCGTACGTGGCGCGGCTGAAGGCACTGGTGGATGCGTGCCGTACGCTGCGTGGCGAGATGAACGTTTCGCCAGCCACGCGCCTGCCGCTCTACGCGGTGGCCGACGATGCCGAAGGCGCGGCCTTCGTGCGCGAATCGGCGCCGGTGCTGCAGGCACTTGCCAAGCTCAAGGAAGTGAAGGTCTTCGACGACGAAGCCTCGTGGTCGGCTGCTGCCGAAGCCGCGCCTGTCGCCGTGGTGGGCGCCGCGCGCCTGTGCCTGCACATGGAGATCGACAAGGCTGCGGAGAAAGTTCGCATCGGCAAGGAAGTCGCACGCGTCGAAGGCGAAATCGCCAAGGTGCACTCGAAGCTGGGTAACGAAGCGTTTGTCGCGAAGGCCCCTCCGGCCGTGATCGAGCAGGAACGTAAACGTCTGGCTGACTTCACGGCCACTCTGGAACGTTTGCGCGACCAGCTTGTACGCCTCGGCTGACAGACTCGGGGTTTCGAAGGCGTTTAGGATGCTCGGAGCGGCTACGCGCCGTTCCGCATCCTGCCATCCCCCTCTTTGACGAAAGACGCTGAACCGCCCATGTCCACATCCGCGACCCGCATCCGCAAGGCCGTATTTCCCGTTGCAGGCTTCGGCACCCGCTTCCTGCCGGCCACCAAGGCGCAACCCAAGGAAATGCTGCCGGTGGTCGACAAGCCGCTGATCCAGTACGCCGTCGAAGAGGCGTACGCAGCCGGTATCCGCGACATGATCTTCGTGACCGGCCGCAACAAGCGCGCCATCGAAGACCACTACGACACCGCCTACGAACTAGAGAGCCAGCTCGAGGCCAGCGGCAAGACCGCGCTGCTGAACATCGCGCGCTCGGTCATGCCCGACGACATGACCTGCTCGTATGTGCGCCAGCCGCGCATGCTGGGCCTGGGCCATGCGGTGCTGTGCGCCGAGCACCTGGTCGGCAACGAACCCTTCGCCGTGCTGCTGGCGGACGACCTGATGGTCGGCCCCGAAGGCGGCCAGCCCGTGCTGGCGCAGATGACCGAAGCCTTCGGCCGTCTCGGCGGCTCGCTGCTGGCGGTGCAGGAAGTGCCGCTCGCGCACGTCAAGCGCTACGGCATCGTGGCCGGCGACGCGATCGAGGAAGGCCTGGTGAAGGTCAGCCGCATGGTCGAGAAGCCGAAGCCCGAAGAGGCGCCTTCGCGCCTGGGCGTGGCCGGCCGCTACATCCTCACGCCGGGCGTGTTCGACGAGATCCGCAACCAGCCCAAGGGCGCGGGCGGCGAGATCCAGCTCACCGACGGCATCGCGGCGCTGATGAAGAAGGAATCGGTCTACGCGTACTCGTACAAGGGCATCCGCTACGACTGCGGCAGCAAGGAAGGCTTCCTGCAGGCATCGGTGGAACTGGCCCTGGCGCACCCGGAAGTGGGCGCGGATTTCCGCGAGTACCTCAAGAGCCTGAAGCTGTAACCGCCGCTTCGAGCACACGCAGAAAGGGCCGCAACAGCGGCCCTTTTTCTTTCTCGTCGCCGTTGTTCTCAGCGGCGCTTCAGCACGTGGATGAAGTCGGTGCCGACGGTTTCCTGCTCCATCAGCTCGTTGCCGGTCTGGCGCGCGAAGGCCTGGAAGTCGCGGATCGAGCCCGGGTCGGTCGACACCACCTTCAGCAGCTGGCCGCTCGTCATCTCGTTGAGCGATTTCTTCGCCTTGAGGATGGGCAGCGGGCAGTTCAGCCCGCGCGTGTCGAGCTCGCGATCAACTTGCATTGCCTGGCTCCGGCGGCAGGTTCAGGCCGCGGCGGCGCTCCTCGTTTTCCGCGGCGGTGAAGAACACCGGCTCATGGCCGCGCGTGCGCAACCAGTCGGCCAGAGCGTAGCCCGTGCCGGCGGGCCAGCACTTGAGGTCGGGCAGGTCGTAGAGGCGGTAGTCGACCAGTTCGGGCGAGAGCTTCACCTCGCCGTCGGCCACCACGTGGTAGGCGATGATGACCTGGTTCATGCGCTGGAAGTCGTAGGCGCCGACGATCTTCGTGGCGCTCACGTCGAGGTTGGTTTCTTCCTTCACCTCGCGCGCGATGCCTTCCTCGGGTGTCTCGCCGGCCTCCATGAAGCCGGTGATGAGCGCGAACATCTTGCCCGGCCACGCTGCATTGCGCGCCAGCAGGACCTGGCCGCGGTACTCGACGATGGCGGCGAGCACCGGCGTCGGGTTGTTCCAGTGCGTGTGGCCGCAGTTGGGGCAGCGCAGGCGCTCCTTGGGGCCGCCGTCTTCCATCAGCGCGATCCACTCGAGCGGCGTGGCACAGACCTGGCAGAACTTGGGATGGGGCATGGGGTCTCTTTTCTTTCTTGTCTTGTCGCGGCCCGGCGGGCAGCCAGGCATTCGGGCCGATGCCTATGCGGGGAAGACCCCGGTCGACAGGTAGCGGTCGCCGCGGTCGCAGACCACGAACACGATGGTCGCGTTCTCGACCGTCTTCGACACCTCGAGCGCGGCCCACAACGCACCGGCCGCCGAGATGCCGCCGAAGATGCCTTCCTCGCGCGCGAGGCGACGGCACATTTCCTCCGCATCGCTCTGGCTCACGCTGATTTCTTCGTCGACGCGGCTCGGATCGAAGATCTTCGGCAGGTACTCGGCAGGCCACTTGCGGATGCCCGGAATGCGCGAGCCCTCGGCCGGCTGAGCACCGATGATGCGGATGGCGGGGTTCTTTTCCTTCAGGAAGCGCGAGACGCCGGTGATGGTGCCGGTGGTGCCCATCGCGCTCACGAAGTGCGTGACCTTGCCCTTGGTGTCGGCCCAGATCTCGGGGCCGGTGGTCTCGTAGTGGATGCGCGGGTTGTCGGGGTTGGCGAACTGGTCGAGCACGCGGCCCTTGCCCTGGGTCACCATCTGTTCGGCGAGATCTCGCGCGTACTCCATGCCGCCGCTCTTGGGCGTGAGCACGAGCTCGGCGCCGAATGCCTTCATGGTCTGCGCGCGCTCCACGGAGAGGTCCTCCGGCATGATGAGCACCATGCGGTAGCCCTTGATGGCCGCGGCCATCGCGAGCGCGATGCCGGTGTTGCCGGAGGTGGCTTCGATCAGGGTGTCGCCGGGCTTGATTTCGCCGCGCTCCTCGGCGCGCCGGATCATCGAGAGGGCCGGCCGGTCCTTCACCGAACCGGCGGGATTGTTGCCTTCGAGCTTGCCGAGAATCACGTTGCCGCGCCTGGCGTTTTCTGCTGCATTGATGCGTTGCAGCGCGACCAGAGGGGTCTTGCCGATGGCGTCTTCGATCGTCGGATAGTTCATGCCAGCCACTGTGCCATAATTTTGGGCTTCGTTCAGAACCCTGCCCGGGTGGTGAAATTGGTAGACGCAGGGGACTCAAAATCCCCCGCCGCAAGGCGTGCCGGTTCGATTCCGGCCCCGGGCACCACAAGCTGGCTCTCCCCCAGGCTTCGCGCACTTCGTGTCGCTGCGCCAACCCCCTTCCGGGGGCGACACCGGTAGACCGGCGCAGCCGGATCCACGGTGTCCCTGGAATGGGCCCCTCCCCTGCCTTATCTTGACCCGGTCTGTTCTTGCAGGCCGGTGTGTACCGTCGGGTGCGCCAGCCGCACCCGCAGCTCGCGCTTCAGCCGCGTGTTGTCCAGCCGGCGCGACTCCCCCATGAAGCTCAGCAGCTGCAGCGGAAGCTGCCGCTCGGCCTCGCCGCGGGCCACGCGCGGCGGGCGGGGCATGCCGTAGAGGTCGGCGGCCAGGTCGATGTAGTCGCCCATGCGCAGCTCGGTGTCGTCCGAGGCGTGCACGACGCGCTGGGGCTTGCCTCGGAACAGCGCGGCGATGCAGGCGCGTGCGAGGTCGTCGGCGTGGATGTGGCTGGTGTAGACGTCGTCCTCCTGCCGCAGGACGGGCGTGCCGCGCTGCAGGCGGGCGCGGGGGGTGCCGTTCTCGCGGTCGGGGGCGTAGATGCCCGGGATGCGCAGGATGCTGGCGCGCACGCCCGCGCTGCGACCCAGCCAGCGCACTGCCCGTTCGGCGTCCACGCGGCGATGGGAGCGCGGCGTGTCGGGGCGCACGGTGCGGGTTTCGTCGATGCGGGCGCCGCCGCAGTCGCCGTAGACGCCGCTGGTCGAGCCGTAGACGAAGGCCGAGGGCAAGGACCGCAGCCGTAGGGCCCGCGCCAGTACCGTGGTGCGCTGGTCGCGCCACCAGACGGCGCCGCCGTCGCGGGCAGGCGGCGCGAGGTGCAGCACCCGCGTGGCGATGCCCGCGAGCCGGCGCAGGGTGGCCGGGTCGTCCAGATTGCCCACCAGCGGGCGTATTCCGGCCGTACGCAAGGCTCCCACGCGCTCGGCCGATGAAGTGAGCGCCACCAGCTGCATGCGGCCGCGCAGGTCGCGCACCACGCGCTGGCCTACGTCGCCGCAACCGACGATCAGCAGGCGTTCTCGCCGGAACCGCGCTGGCAGCGCGCCGGAGGGGCTATTGATTGAAGGCAAAATCCTGTTCCCGTCTTCCCAATTCAGTTCCAGCTCCCCTGGCCGCAGGCGGCCCGGAAGGAGCGTTACCCCTCGAAGAATACCGATGACTGTCACGGCGCCGCACGAAGCGGGCTTTTCCATCACCGTCGAACCCAGCGGGCGCCATTTCGTGGTCCAGGGCGACGAAACCATCCTTGCGGCCGGCATCCGCCAGGGCATCGGCCTGCCCTACGGCTGCAAGGACGGCGCCTGCGGCTCGTGCAAGTGCAAGAAGCTCTCGGGCGAGGTCACCCTCGGCCCGCACCAGAGCAAGGCCCTGAGCGCCGAGGAGCAGCTCGCCGGCTACGTCCTGACCTGCTGCGCCCACCCAACGAGCGACGTGGTGCTCGAATCGCGCCAGGTCACCGAGGCCGGCGCGCTGCCGATCCGCAAGATGCCGGTGCGGGTGATGGCCCTCACGCGCCAGTCGCACGACGTGATGCTGGTGCGCCTGCAGCTGCCGGCCGGCGAGCCGCTGCAGTTCTACGCGGGCCAGTACGTCGAGTTCATCCTGCGCGACGGCGCGCGGCGCAGCTACTCGATGGCCAATGCGCCGCACACCGTGGGCCAGCCCGGCACGGGAATCGAGCTGCACCTGCGGCACCTGCCCGGCGGCAAGTTCACCGACCACGTGTTCGGCGCGATGAAGGAAAAGGAAATCCTGCGCATCGAAGGCCCCTTCGGCAGCTTCTTCCTGCGCGAGGACTCCGACAAGCCGATGATCCTGCTGGCCTCCGGCACCGGCTTCGCGCCGATCAAGGCGCTGCTGGAGCACATGCAGTTCAAGGGCATCGACCGCCCCGCCACGCTGTACTGGGGCGGTCGCCGCCCCGAAGACCTGTACATGGACGGCTGGCTGCGCGAGCAGATGGCGCAGATGCCGAACCTGCGCTACGTGCCAGTGGTCTCCAACGCCACGCCCGAGGACAACTGGACCGGCCGCACCGGCTTCGTCCACAAGGCCGTGCTCGAAGACTTCGCCGACCTCTCGGGCCATCAGGTGTATGCCTGCGGCGCGCCCATCGTGGTCGACTCGGCCAAGCGCGACTACGTGGCGCTGGCGGGCCTGCCGGAAGAAGAATTCTTCGCCGACGCATTCACCACGGAGGCGGACAAGGCCCTTCCCTGAGATTTCCCCGACTCCTCGACGATCCCTGAGAACAGACCCAAGAACAAAATGAAGACGAGACACTTCCTCCTCACCCTCATCGCAAGTGCCACCACCGTGCTGGGCACGGGCCAGGCCATGGCGCAGCAATCGCAGCGCCCCATCCGCCTCGTCGTGCCCTACGCGGCGGGCGGTCCGATCGACAACACCGCGCGCATCCTGGCCGAGCGCGTGAAGGACTCGCTGGGCACGGTCATCATCGACAACAAGCCCGGCGCGGGCGGCAACATCGGCGCCGACGCGGTGGCGAAGGCGCCGGCCGACGGCCTGACGATCGGCATCGCGGCCACCGCCACCAACGCGGTGAACCCGTGGCTCTACAGCAAGATGCCGTTCAACGCCGCGACCGACTTCGCGCCGATCACGCAGATGGTTCGCGTGCCCAACGTGCTGGTGATGAACGCCGACACCGCGAAGCGCCTGAACATCAACAGCGTGGCCGACCTGATCCGCTACGCCAAGGCCAACCCCGCCAAGCTCAACTACGGCAGCGGCGGCAACGGCAGCGCGGGGCACCTCGCGGGCGAGCTGTTCAAGAAGGAAGCGGGCATCTTCGCGCTGCACATTCCGTACAACGGCGGCAACCCGGCGCAGCTGGCGCTGATCTCGGGGCAGGTCGACTTCAACTTCGACAACCTCGCCACCGCCGCGCCGAACATCCGCTCGGGCAAGCTCAAGGCGCTCGCGGTGACGACGCTCCAGCGCAGCAGCTCGCTGCCCGAGGTGCCGCCCGTGGCCGACACGCTCAAGGGCTTCTCGATCGACACCTGGTGGGGCCTGGTCGCGCCGGCCGGCACGCCGCACGACGTGGTGGTGAAGCTCAACCAGGCCTTCGTGGCGGCGCTGAACGCGCCCGAAACGAAGACCCGCTTCGCATCGCTGCTGGCCGAGCCGGTCGGCAGCTCGCCCGAGCAGTTCGGGGCCTTCATGAAGAGCGAACTCTCCAAGTACGAGAAGGTGGTCAAGGCCACCGGGGCGAAGGTGGACTGACCAGGTCCTCCAGGGGAGCATCCGTGCGGTGCGCTGTCGCTGCCTCCCCCGAATAGTTGCGCAGCCCCGCGAGGTCGAGTACCTCGACACCGCCATGCTCCACGCGCAGCAAGCCGTCGCGCTGCAAGGCATGCAGCGCCCGGTTGGCGCGCTGGCGCGACACCGCCGACAGCAGGCCGATCTCGTCCTGGCTGAGCCGCACGAAACGGTCGGCACGCGGATACAGGATCGGATCGAACAGGCTGGCGAGGCAGCGCGCCACGCGCGCGTCCGGCCCCAGCAGGCGATCGAATTCCATGAGCCCGATGAACAGGCTCAGACGCGCGTTGATGTGTAACAACAGAAACCGATTGAATTCGATGTTCGAGGCCAGGAGCCGCTCGAAGCTGTGCTTCGGGATGCACGCGACGCGCGTGGGCCGCAGTGCCACGCCGTCGTAGCGCCAGCATCCGGGGGTGAGCAGAGAGCCCTCGCCGCTCCAGCCTCCGGCCGTGACGCCTGTGAACGTGGAAACGCGCCCGTCGGGCAGCGACACGGACATCTTCAGCAGGCCATCCATCACGCCGACCCAATGATCGGCAGGCTCGCCGCGTCGCACGACGAAGCCTCCTGCGGGAACGGCGCGCTCGTGGGATTCCTGCACGACGCGATCGAGCTCATCGCTCGTGAGGGCTCGTGCCCACAGGCTCTCGCGGAGCATGTTCTCCAGCGCGCTCGTCGACATCGTCGGGCCTCCTCCTGCGGTCTCCTCCCAAGACACCTGCCGGCCCGTTGCGGGTCGGCCATCGGGGGCCGTAAGAAATGTCGTTCCAACGACATCCTCGGCGCGGCCATGATGCCACAGTCACCCGCGTTCGCCACCACAACAAGGAGACAACGATGAAGCGCTCGAACGAGGGTCCGCGCCCCCCGCGCGGATCGGACGATGGTGATGCGCCGGGCCTGCGCCGGCGCGAGGTGCTGGGCTACGCGACGACCGCGCCGCTGGTGTCGGCGACCGCCGGAGTCGCCGGGCTGGCCGGCCTCGCGGTGCCTTCGCAGGCAGCCGCGGCGCTGCTGCCGATGACCCCGCCCGACACCACCGACCTGATCGACATCGGCGACGCCGTGACGGTGACCTCGCTGCCGACCATGCCCGTGGTGAAGGTGACGAACGGCGAGAACGGACGCGTGCGGCTCGCACTGCCACGCCTGGAAGTGGGCCAGGGCATCGCCACGGCCACCGCGATGATGCTGGCCGACAAGCTGCGCCTGCCGCTGAGCGCGATCGAAGTGACCTCGGCCGACGCCAGCCCCGAGCTGATCTGGAACCAGCTCACCGGCGGCTCGTCGAGCGTGCGCTCGCTGCACGCCGGCATGCCTTTGCTGGGAGGCCTGGGCGGCCTGCTCTCGGGCTCCCCGCCCTCGGTGGTCGGGCAGCGCGTCACGCGGCTCGATGCGCTCGACATCGTCACCGGGCGCAAGAAGTTCACGCTCGACCAGTCGGTGCCCGGCGCAATGCCGACGATGGTGCGGCGCCCGCCGACCATCAACGGCAAGTTCGTGAGCATCAACAACATGAACACGGTGATGGCCATGCCGGGCGTGATCGGCGTGGTGCCCATTCCCTCGACCAACGGCATCACGCCGACGCCGCCCGGCGTGGCCGTGATGGCCGAGACCTTCGGTCAGGCATGGGCCGCGGTGAACGCGCTCGACGTGACCTGGGCAGCGGGCCCGATCGACGGCGAATCGAACGCGACCATCATGCGCAAGCTGAAATCGGCGCTGCTGCCCTTCGCGCTGCCGCCGCTGGGCGCACTGACGGTCGAGGGCGAGTTCGAGTTCGCACCCGCCGCGCACTGCCCGATGGAAGTGGAATGCGCGATCGCCGACGTGCGCCCCGACCGCGCCGAGATCTGGGCCGGGCTGCAGAGCCCCATCGTCACGCAGCAAGCCGTGGCGGCCGAACTCGGTCTTCCGCTTAGCAAGGTGATCGTGCATGCGGTGCCCTCGGGCGGTTCCTTCGGCCGGCGCCTCTTCTGGGACCCGGTGCTGCAGGCGATCCAGGTGTCGAAGGCGCTGGGACGCCCCTGCCGCCTGATGTACCACCGCACCGACGACATGCGCCACACGCGCATGCGCCCGCCGATGTTCCACAAGGCGCGAGCCACGATGCTGCTGGGCCAGGTGATCGCCTTCGAGCAGCGCATCGCCGGCGTGCGGCTCGACACGCGCCATGGCTTCGGCAACATGCTGGAAGCCGCGGCCATCGCGCTTCCCAACGGCTTTCCGCAGACGGTGGGCAACTTCGCGATCGAGCAGATCATGTTCAAGACCATGGTCACCTCGCCCTACAACTTCGGCGTCACGACCAAGCTGCTGACGCCGGTGGCGATGGACATGAACACCTGCTCGTACCGCTCGGTGCATATCCAGCCTTCGCGGCTGGTCGAGGAGATCCTGGTCGACGAGATGGCTAAGGCGGCGGGCAAGGACCCTGTCGCCTTCCGGCTCGAGTACCTGCGCCTGCCGCGCGCCCGCGCGGTGCTCAAGGCGGTGGCCGAGGCGGCGCAATGGGGCAAGGCGATGCCCGCGGGCTTCGCGCAGGGCGTGGGCGTGCACCAGGAGTCGAAGTCGTTCACGGCCTGCATCGTGGAGATCGACGCTCGGGTGCCCTCGGCCGCGAAGGTGGTGCGCGCGACCATCGCGATCGACGTCGGCACGCCGATCAACCCGTCCGGCATCGAGGCTCAGCTGCAGGGCGGCCTGTGCGAATCGATCGCGCTGGTGCTCAGCGCGGGCCTGCACATCCAGAACGGGCTGCCGCTGGAGGGCAGCTATTCGCAGTACCACTTCTCGCGCATGAAGAACTACCCGAAGGACGTGAAGGTCATCATCATGCCGGCCAGCAATGAGGCCATCGGCGGCCTGGGCGAGGTCGGACTGTCGGCAAGCTCCGGCGCCATCGCCAACGCATACGCACGGGCCACCGGGACGAAGCCGCGCAGCTTCCCGCTGAACTTCCCGGTCGACTTCACGCCGATCCCGCCGGGCAAGCTGCCCACGCCCGTCAACGTTCCGATCCCGACCTGAGGAGGCCTCCCATGCCCGTGCAATCTTTCAAGGTGAACGGCCAGAACGTCGACGTCGAGGCGCCCGACGACATGGCCCTGCTCTGGGTGCTGCGCGACAAGCTAGGCATCACCGGGCCGAAGTACGGCTGCGGCATCAACGTCTGCAAGGCCTGCACATGCCACGTGGATGGCAAGGCGGTCACCACCTGCTCGACGCGGGTGTCCGACGTGCGCGGCCGCCAGGTGACGACCATCGAGGGGCTGGCCAACGGCAACACGCTGCATCCGGTGCAGCAGGCCTGGCTGAACCTCGACGTGCCGCAGTGCGGCTTCTGCCAGCCGGGGCAGATCATGGCGGCGGTGGACCTGCTGCGCCGCACGCGCAACCCGACGGACGCCGACATCGACGCCATCGAGAACGTGTGCCGCTGCGGCACCTACGGCCGCATCCGCGAGGCGATCAAGGCCGCGGCTGCGGCGATGGGGTGAAGGAAAGCCAAAAAGAAAGGCGGTGCGCCTCGCCGCGCAATCCGCGCGGCACGCACCGCCTGTAGCGAGCGACCTGTGGCGGGCGAGGCGCCCGCGCGTTCGCCGCTTATTCGCCGAGGTAGGCAGCCCGCACGCGCGGGTCGCGCAGCAGTTCCTTGGCGTCGCCGCCCATGGTGATGAGCCCGGACTCCATCACATAGCCGCGGTCGGCCAGCTGCAGCGCGCGGTTGGCGTTCTGCTCCACCAGCAGGATGGTCACGCCCTGCGCGGCCACGGTCTGCACCACCTCGAAGATCTTGTCGCACATGATCGGCGACAGGCCCATGGTGGGTTCGTCCAGCAGCAGCACCTTGGGGCGCGCCATCAGCGCGCGGCCCATGGCCAGCATCTGCTGCTCGCCGCCCGACATGGTGCCGGCCAGCTGGTCCTTGCGTTCGCGCAGGCGCGGGAAGGTGACGAACACGCGCTCCATGTCGCTCGCGATGCCGGCCTTGTCCTTGCGGATGTAGGCGCCGATCTGCAGGTTCTCGGTGATGGTCATGCGCGTGAACACGCCACGGCCTTCCGGCACCATCACGAGGCCCTCTTCGACCAGGTTCCACGCGCCGCGGCCCTTGATGCTGCGGCCCAGGAACTCGATGTTGCCGGCGCCGGCCGGCAGCGTGCCGGTGATGGCCTTCATGGTGGTGGTCTTGCCGGCGCCGTTGGAGCCGATCAGCGAGACCAGCTCGCCCTCGCGCACCTCGAAGTCCACGCCCTTGACGGCCTGGATGCCGCCGTAGCCGACCTTCAGTCCGCTGACTTTCAGCAGCGTCTTGCCTGCCGTCCTGGCTTGTGCCGTGCCGGCCGCGGTGTCTTGTTCGCTCATCGTTGCTGTCGTCATCTCAGTGTCCTCCGGTGCCGAGGTAGGCCTCGATCACCTTCTCGTTCTTCTGCACTTCCATCGGCGTGCCCTCGGCGATCTGCTTGCCGTAGTCCAGCACGGTGACGCGGTCGCACAGGCCCATGATGAGCTTGACGTCGTGTTCGATGATCAGGATGGTGCGGTTGTCGCGGCGGATGCGGTCGATCAGCTCGCGCAGCGCCACCTTCTCGGTGGAGTTCATGCCGGCGGCGGGCTCGTCGAGCGCGATGAGTTGCGGGTCGGTGGCCAGCGCGCGTGCGATCTCGAGACGACGCTGGTCGCCGTACGACAGCGTGCGCGCCTTGTAGTCCGCGAACTTGCCGATGCCCACGTAGTCGAGCAGCTCGTGCGCGCGCTCGGCAATGGCCCGTTCCTCGGCCTTGAAGCCGCCGGTGCGGAACATCGCGCCGAGCACGCCCGAACGGGTGCGGATGTGGCGCCCGACCATCACGTTCTCGATCGCCGTCATTTCGGCGAAGAGGCGGATGTTCTGGAAGGTGCGCGCGATGCCGGCCTTGGCCACTTCGTGCACGGCCGTCGGCTGGTAGGGCTTGCCCGCGAGCTCGAAGGTGCCGCTGTCGGGCGTGTAGAGGCCGGTGATCACGTTGAAGAACGTGGTCTTGCCGGCGCCGTTGGGGCCGATCAGTCCGTAGACCTGGCCGCGCTTGATGGTGATGCCAACGTCGGAGAGGGCCTGCAGCCCGCCGAAGCGCTTGGAGATGCCGCGAACGTCGAGGATGGTGTCTGTCGTCATGTTGATTCTTTCCTCGGGCTCTCAGGGATTGATCGACATGGGACGGGACGCCGCGCCCGGCAGTTCGTCTGCGGGCGTATCGATGCCCGGCGCGTGGGTCTGCAGCGATCCGGGAGCCACGGCCGCGTGGGCCGGGTCGACGGGCACGCCGCCTTTCCTGGTCAGCGACTTGCCGTGCTCCGGCGAGGGCCACAGGCCGCGCGGGCGCACCAGCATGATGACGATCATGGCCAGCGCGATGAACAGCTGGCGCAGGATGGAAGCGTCGAGGCGGCCGTCGGTCAGCGACTGCAGCGGACCGGCCACATAGCGCAGCACTTCGGGCAGCGCGGCCAGCAGGATGGCGCCCAGGATCACGCCGGGCAGGTGGCCGATGCCGCCGAGCACGACCATGGCCACGATCATCACCGACTCCATCAGGCTGAAGGACTCGGGCGACACGAAGCCCTGGAAGGCCGCGAACATCGCGCCCGAGACGCCGCCGAAGCTCGCGCCCATGCCGAAGGCCAGCAGCTTCATGTTGCGGGTGTTGATGCCCATGGCCTTGGCGGCGATCTCGTCTTCGCGGATGGCCATCCATGCGCGGCCGATGCGCGAGAGCTGCAGGCGGTGCGAGATGAGGATGGTGACCAGCACCAGCGCCAGGAACAGGTAGTAGTAGAGCGTGACCGAGGAGATGGTGAAGCCGTCGAACTTCAGCGCCTTGCCCAGGTCGAGCCCCCAGAACTTGATCGAGTCGATCGAGGTGATGCCCTTCGGACCGTTGGTGATGTTCACCGGCTGGTCGAGGTTGTTCAGGAACACGCGGATGATTTCGCCGAAGCCGAGCGTGACGATGGCGAGGTAGTCGCCGCGCAGCTTGAGCGTGGGCGCGCCCAGCAGCACGCCGAGCACCGCGGCCAATGCGAAGGCCAGCGGTATCACGATCAGCAGCGACGTGTGCATGCCGTTCGGGAAGGTGATCTTGAACCACTCGAAGGTTTCGGACAGGTGCGACGAGCCCATCAGCGCGAAGAGGTAGGCCCCCACCGCGAAGAAGGCGACGTAGCCCAGGTCGAGCAGGCCGGCGTAGCCGACCACGATGTTCAGGCCCAGGGCCAGCAGCACGTAGAGCAGTGCGATGTCGGCGATGCGCACCCAGGCGTTGCCCTGCATCTGCAGCAGCAGCGGCAGCGCGAGCACTGCGATGGCGCCGATCACCCAGAGGGCGAGGTTCTTGCTGTTCTTCATGTCTCGCTCCTTACGCACGGTCCGCCACGCGTTCGCCGAGCAGGCCGGACGGACGCAGGGTGAGCATGACGATCAGCACGATGAACGCGAAGATGTCGCTGTAGTTGCTGCCGAGCACGCCGCCCGTCAGCGTTCCGATGTAGCCCGAGCCGATGGCCTCGATGAGCCCCAGCAGGATGCCGCCGACCACCGCGCCGGCCAGGTTGCCGATGCCGCCGAACACGGCCGCGGTGAAGGCCTTGAGGCCGGGCAGGAAGCCCATCGCGTGCTGCGCGATGCCGTAGTTGGAGGCGTACATCACGCCGGCGATGGCCGCGAGCACCGCGCCGATGATGAAGGTGGCCGAGATGACCATGTCGGGGCGGATGCCCATGAGCGCCGCGACGCGCGGGTTCTCGGCGGTGGCGCGCATCGCGCGGCCGAGCTTGGTGTAGTTGACCAGCCACATGAGCACCACGAGCGAGAACGCCGTGACGCTGAGGATCATGACCTGGGTCGGAGAGATGACCGCACCGCCGAGGTGGATGGGGTCGGAAGGCAGGAGGGTGGGATACGCCTTGTTGGTCGGCTTCCAGATGATCATTGCCAGCGTCTGCAGCAGGATCGACATGCCGATGGCGGTGATGAGCGGCGCGAGCTTGGGGCTGTTGCGCAGCGGCCGGTAGGCCACTTTCTCGATCACGAAGTTGAGGGTTGCCGCGACGACGCAGGCGATGATCAGCGCGATGAGGAGGATGAGCCAGCCCGGTGTGTTGGGCATGCCGTCCTTCATGAGCCCGATGATGGTCCAGCTCGTGAGCGCCCCCACCATCAGCACTTCACCGTGCGCAAAGTTGATCAGATTGATGATGCCGTACACCATTGTGTAGCCCAGGGCTATCAAGGCGTACATGCTGCCGAGAACCAGACCGTTGATGATCTGCTGCAGCAAAATGTCCATAACGCGATTTCCTATGTGTTGCACCGTTGGGGTGCCATTCACCCACCGGGTCACCGGTTTGGCGCCCCTGGCTTGACAAGCAAAAAACCAGCCAACATGTGTCGCCGGCGGATTTGTGGGCGGGATTGTAGTCACGCACCAGCGCTGATTTGGTGCGCGCGGACCGGGGTTTACCCGCTCACGTCATGCTGTATGCGCGTGGGGTCATGCACGCTTTGCGCGCATGCTGCAACAGGGTATAGACAGCTGTATCAGCCCTTGGCTTCGTCGTTGCGCCGGCGCAGGTCGCGAAGCTTTTCCGCGATGCGGATTTCGAGTCCACGCTCTACCGGTTCGTAGAAGACCTGGCCCTCCAGGCCGTCGGGAAGGTAGCGCTCGCCGGCGGCGAAACCACCCTCCTCGTCGTGCGCGTAGCGATAGCCCTTGCCGTAGTCGAGCTCCTTCATGAGCCGGGTCGGCGCATTGCGCAGGTGCATGGGCACCGGGCGCGTGCTGTCGGTCTTCACGAGTGCGCGCACCGCGTTGTAGGCCTTGTAGACCGCGTTCGACTTGGGCGCGATCGCCAGGTAGACCACGCATTCGGCGAGCGCCAGCTCGCCCTCCGGGGTACCCAGCCGTTCGTAGACCTCGGCGGCATCGAGCGCGAGCCGCAGCGCACGCGGATCGGCCAAGCCGATGTCCTCGCTGGCCATGCGCACCAGCCGGCGCGCCATGTAGCGCGGATCGGCGCCGCCATCGAGCATGCGCACGAACCAGTAGAGCGCAGCGTCGGGGTCGCTGCCGCGCACCGACTTGTGCAGCGCGCTGATCGTGTCGTAGAACTGCTCGCCGCCCTTGTCGTAGCGGCGCATGCGCTCGCCGAGCACGCGCAGCAGCCATTCGTCGGTGATGTGGTCGAGCTTCTCTGCGCGGGCCGCGACCGCGAGCGTCTCGAGCGTGTTGAGCAGCCGGCGGGCATCGCCGTCGGCATAGGCCACGAGGCGATCGACCGCGGTGTCGTCGATGGCGGGCACGGCCTGTATGGCCTGCGCGCGCGCCACGATCTGCTTGAGATTGCCCTCGTCAAGCGACTGCAGCACGTAGACGGCGGCGCGCGACAGCAAAGCCGAGTTGACTTCGAACGAAGGGTTCTCGGTGGTCGCGCCGATGAAGGTGAAGAGGCCCGACTCCACGTGCGGCAGGAAGGCGTCCTGCTGGCTCTTGTTGAAGCGGTGCACCTCGTCGACGAAGACGATGGTGCGCTGCTGCGTGAGCCCGTCGCGCGCGGCGGTGGCGCGCTCCACCGCTTCGCGGATGTCTTTCACGCCACCGAGCACCGCGCTGATGCTGAGGAATTGCGCGTCGAAGGCATCGGCCATCAGGCGCGCGATGGTGGTCTTGCCGGTGCCCGGCGGCCCCCACAGGATGCAGGAATGCGGCTGCCCCGATTCGAAGGCGATGCGCAGCGGCATGCCCGGGCCGAGCAGGTGCTGCTGGCCGATCACCTCGCCCAGCGTCTTGGGACGCAGGCGTTCGGCGAGAGGTTGATGAGCGGTGGTGGCCAATCGGGTGAGCTTGCTTGCGCGGTTACTTATTGCTTGACGACGTCCGCGCCGGCCGGCGGCTTGAAGTCGAACACGCTGGCGGGCAGCGAGGGATTCACCTCGACCTTGCTGAACTTGAGCACCGAGCGCTGGCCGAAGCTGTCGAGAATTTCGAGCGAGGCCAGCGCATCACCCTGGAAGCCGACCTGCACGCTCTGCAGTTGGCCGTCCTTGTTCTTCGGCGTGGCCTTGACCCACTGCAGGCCGTCGCGCTCCGGTGCGGCTTCGAGGGTGAAGTCGGCCTGCAGGGCCTTCAGGTCGGGCGCGGCGGCGATCAGCGCCGCGGGCGTGGAGCCCAGCGCCTGTGCCTGCGCGCGCTGCGTGACCTGGTTCAGGTCGGCGTCGTAGAGCCACAGCGTCTTGCCGTCGGCCACGATGCTCTGCGCAAAGGGCTTCTGGTAGTCGAACTTGAACTTGCCGGGGCGCTGGAATTCGAAGGTGCCGGCCGAAGTCTTGGTGCGGCCCGGCTGCCCTTCGCGCGCGGGGGCTGTGACGGTCTGGGTGAAGTCGGCGCGGCCGGACTTCACCGTCTTCACGAAGGTTTCGAGGCTCTCGAGCCCGCCCGCCCAGGCATTGGCGGAACTCAGGAGGCCGATCAGTAGCCAGTGACGCAATTTCAATTTGGATTCCTCTGAATGGCTGTGCATCAGGCTTTTGACCCTACCCGCCGCGAATTGCAGCAGGTGTAGGCCTTGATGAAGATTTGCAATGCCGCGAGGCGTTTTTGCAAATTGCCTTTCAGCACGTAACGCGAATGGGCCTGACCTCGCCGCCGGTCATTCGGCTGCGCGCGCGGGCACCAGGATCTCGCGCTGGCCGCTGCCGCTCATGGCGCTGACCAGGCCGGCCTTTTCCATGTCCTCGACGAGGCGCGCGGCGCGGTTGTAGCCGATCTTCAGGTGGCGCTGCACCAGCGAGATGCTGGCCTTGCGGTTCTTGAGCACCACTTCGACCGCCTGGTCGTACATGGGATCTTTCTCGCCGTCGCCACCGCCGCCGAGCAGGTCACCGTCACCGTCGCCATCGACCGTGCCGCCTTCGAGCACGCCTTCGATGTAGTCGGGCTCGCCCTGGCTCTTGAGGTAGGCCACCACGCGATGCACCTCGTCGTCGCTGACGAAGGCGCCGTGCACGCGGATCGGCAGGCCCGTGCCGCTGGGCATGTAGAGCATGTCGCCCATGCCGAGCAGCGCCTCGGCGCCCATCTGGTCGAGGATGGTGCGGCTGTCGATCTTGCTCGACACCTGGAAAGCGATGCGGGTCGGAATGTTGGCCTTGATGAGGCCGGTGATCACGTCCACGCTGGGCCGCTGCGTGGCCAGGATCAGGTGGATGCCGGCGGCGCGCGCCTTCTGCGCGAGACGGGCGATGAGTTCTTCGATCTTCTTGCCGACCACCATCATCAGGTCGGCCAGCTCGTCGATCACCACGACGATGTGCGGCTCGCGCTTGAGCGGCTCGGGGTCGTCGGGCGTGAGGCTGAAGGGGTTGTAGATGAACTCCTCGCGGGCCTTGGCCTCGTCGATCTTGGTGTTGTAGCCGGCCAGGTTGCGCACGCCGAGCTTGCTCATGAGCTTGTAGCGGCGCTCCATCTCGGCCACGCACCAGTTCAGGCCGTGCGCGGCCTGGCGCATGTCGGTGACCACGGGCGCCAGCAGGTGCGGGATGCCCTCGTAGACCGACATTTCGAGCATCTTCGGGTCGATCATGAGCAGGCGCACGTCGCGCGCCTCGGCCTTGTAGAGCAGCGACAGGATCATCGCGTTGATGCCCACCGACTTGCCCGAGCCGGTGGTACCGGCCACCAGCACGTGCGGCATCTTCGCGAGGTCGGCCACCACCGGGTTGCCGATGATGTCCTTGCCGAGGCCCATGGTGAGCATCGACTTGCCTTCGTTGTAGACCTGCGAGCCCAGGATTTCGCTGAGCTTGATCGACTGGCGCTTGGCGTTCGGCAGCTCGAGCGCCATGTAGTTCTTGCCCGGGATGGTCTCGACCACGCGGATCGACACCAGCGAGAGCGAGCGCGCCAGGTCTTTCGCGAGGTTGACGATCTGCGAGCCCTTGACGCCGGTGGCGGGCTCGATCTCGTAGCGCGTGATGACGGGGCCCGGCGAAGCCAGCACCACGCGCACCTCGACGCCGAAGTCCTTGAGCTTCTTCTCGATCATGCGCGAGGTCATCTCGAGCGTGTCGGCCGACACCGTTTCCTGGCGCGCCTGCGCGGGGTCGAGCAGGTCGACCTGCGGCAGCTTGCTGTCGGGCAGTTCCTTGAAGAGGGGTTTCTGGCGCTCCTTGACGACGCGGTCGCTGCGGGGCACCTCGGTCATCGCGGGCTCGATCTGGACCGGCGGCGAAGGGGCACGGCGCTTGGGGGGCGGATCGATGCGGATTTCGTCGTCGTCGCCGCCGGCAAAGCCACCGGGTGACGAAGCCATCGAGGGCTCGGACCGGCCGGAATCAACATCGCCGCGCGTGAAGGCCGGCTCATCGGCCTCGGCGCGCTCGCGGGCGGCCTGCTTGCCCATGGCGATGTCGGCGGCCAGCTCGCGCTTCTCGCGGCGCGATTCGAACAGAGAGTAGAAGCGGGCACCGATGCGCTCGGCGATCAGGCTCCAGGAGAAGCGGAACACCAGCGCGGAGCCGATCACGCCGCCGGCGATGGCTACCAGCGCCGATCCGGTGAAGCCCATCCAGCGCACGCTGGCCGGCCCCACGAGGAAGCCCAACGCGCCGCCGCCGGAGCCCGGAAGGTGGGCTTCGAGCCGGTAAAGGCGCGACCATTCGAGCATGGTGCTGGCGCAAAGCAGCAGGATCAGGCCGAGCCAGAAGGCAAGGCGGCTGCGGTTGAAGCGCCCGCGCGGCGTTGCCTGTTCGGCGGCGGAGGGCTCGCCGCCGCGCAGCCAGTTGGCCAGCGACGACAGCCAGGCGCGCAGTCCGGCGAAGAGGCACCACCAGACGGAGTAGCCCGCGGCGTAGTAGCTGCCATCGGCCAGCCAGGCGCCGATGCGGCCACCCCAGTTCTTGATTTCGCCCCCGGTGCCCGAAGTCGACCAGGCGGCGTCGGAGGGCGTGAAGCTCAGCATGGAGAGCAGCCAGAACAGCAGCGCTGCGAATCCGGCGATCAGCGTGATCTCGTGGGCGAAGCGCATGGCGCGCACGCGCACGGGTTGCCCCTCGGCTGCAGAAGAAGATTGAAGCGTATTCAGCGAATAGGTCATGAAAAACACGGCGCCCGGCCTCGGAAAACTGGGGCCGGATGCACGAACACTACAACAAAAGGCCGGGACCGCCGGCAACGGCGGACCCGGCCCCGGAGGCTCAGGCCAGAGACAGGAGCCGTTCCTTGACGATCATCGATCCGTCGTCCTGCGTCTGGACGAAACCGCGCTCTTCGAGATCCTTCATCACGCGGCTCACCATTTCGCGCGAGGCACCGACCATCTTGGCCAGGTCCTGGCGGGAGATCTTGTCGCGCACCTTGAGATTGCCGGCGCCGTCCTCGATGGCGAATTCGAGCAGCGAGCGGGCCACGCGCCCGTAGACGTCCATCAATGCCAGCGATTCGATCTTGCGGTCGGCATGGCGCAGGCGCTGCACGAGGCCGCGCATGATGTTGTAAGCCATGGAAGAGTTCTCGGGCAGGCAACGCGCGAAGGCGTCGCGGCCCAGCATGAGCACGTCGCACTGGATCTCGGTGCGCACGGTGGCCGAGTGGGGCTCGTCGTCGATCAGGCTCATCTCGCCCAGGTAGTCGCCGGGGTGCAGCGTGGCGAGGATGACCTCGCGACCGCGGCTGTCAGCGCTGGTGACGCGCGCACGCCCGGTGAGGATGATGTAGAGCGCATCGGACTTCTTGCCCTGCTCCACAACGACTTCCGCGCGCTTGAAGCGCTTCTTGATGATCGCGTCCGCGATGCTAGCGGACTGCGTGGCCGTCAACGACGCGAACAATGGAACGCGCCGAAGCAATTCGAGGTTGGACAGCATCGACATTTATCAATCCCTGAGACAGCGGGCGGAGCAATCCAGAAAGCAGCAAGCCGATGGATTACTACAATCGCGCGCATTGAAAACACCGTTTACCCGGTGTTGAACCGGGCAGTGATACTCCATATATATCGCTACCACCCTGAAAATGTACACGCTGACGCAGCGTCCATCCTAGGTTTTCTACTCATGTCCGCTCCCCAACACGCCAAGGTTTTGATTCTGGGCTCCGGCCCGGCCGGCTATACAGCCGCCGTCTATGCGGCACGCGCAAATCTTCAGCCTCTGCTCATCACCGGCATCGCCCAGGGTGGACAGCTGATGACCACCACAGAGGTCGACAACTGGCCTGCCGACGTCCACGGCGTGCAGGGCCCCGACCTGATGCAGCGCTTCCTGGAACATGCGGAGCGCTTCAAGACGCAGATCGTGTTCGACCACATCAACAAGGTCGACCTGAGCAAGCGCCCCTTCACCCTCACCGGCGACAGCGGCACCTACACCTGCGACGCGCTGATCATCGCCACGGGCGCTTCGGCGAAGTACCTGGGCCTCGACTCCGAACAGAAGTTCATGGGCCGCGGCGTCTCCGCCTGCGCAACCTGCGACGGTTTCTTCTACCGCGAGCAGGAGGTCTGCGTGATCGGCGGCGGCAACACGGCCGTCGAGGAGGCGCTCTATCTCTCCAACATCGCGAACAAGGTCACGCTGGTGCATCGCCGCGACAAGTTCCGCGCCGAGCCGATCCTGATCGACAAGGTCAAGGAGAAGGTCGCCGAAGGCAAGATCGTGCTGAAGCTGCACAACGAGCTCGACCAGGTGCTGGGCGACGACTCGGGCGTGACGGGCATCCGCATCAAGAACACGCAGACCGGAGCCACCGAGCAGATCGACCTCAAGGGCTGCTTCATCGCGATCGGACACCACCCGAATACCGACATCTTCCAGGGCCAGCTGGAGATGAAGGACAACTACATCCTGACGCGCTCCGGCCTCCAGGGCTTCGCCACGATGACAAGCATTCCGGGCGTATTCGCCGCTGGCGACGTGCAGGACAACATCTACCGCCAGGCCATCACCAGCGCCGGCACCGGCTGCATGGCCGCGCTCGACGCGCAGCGCTTCCTGGAGCAGGACGGCACACTGTAACCAACGGCGCGCCCAAAAGGGCTATAATCCGAGGCTTTGCCGAAACTTGGCTCTCTCATGGCTACGGCAAAGCCGGGGTACCGCCACCCGTTTTCTGGCGAGGTCAAGCTGCAAAACACCCTGCGATCGCCCCCCTGATCGCACCGGTGCCAGCTGTTCAAGAAAGAGTGTCCTCATGGCACGCGTATGCGACGTAACGGGCAAGGGCCCGATGGTCGGAAACAACGTTTCCCACGCCAACAACAAAACCAAGCGCCGGTTCCTGCCGAACCTGCAATACCGCCGTTTCTGGGTCGAGACTGAAAACCGCTGGGTTCGCCTGCGTGTTTCGAGCGCCGCGCTGCGCCTGATCGACAAGAACGGTATCGATTCCGTGCTCGCAGACCTGCGCGCACGCGGCCAAGCCTAAGGAGCTGAATCATGGCAACGAGCAAAGGCGGACGCGAAAAGATCAAGCTGGAATCCACCGCGGGTACCGGCCACTTCTACACGACCAGCAAGAACAAGAAGACGATGCCTGAAAAGATGTCGATCATGAAGTTCGACCCCAAGGCACGCAAGCACGTCGAATACAAGGAAATCAAGCTGAAGTAATTCGGCTCCGGTTTTCCCGAAATAAAGAACCCGCTGTGAACGCAGCGGGTTTTTTATTGCCCGTTTATTTCGTTCCGCCCTTCTAGGAATAACTGGCCTGGCGCCGACGCGAAATCGACGAGCACAAAAAAGCCGGCCCGAAGGCCGGCTTTTTTGTTTAGTCCAAGGACTTGCTCGTGTCAGGCGCGGGCAGCGCGCAAACGGGTCGAGAAGTCGCGCAAGCCGGCAATACCGCTGGCTTCAGCCCGATGGCACCAAGCCGCCAAATCTGCCGCCAGTTGCTCGCGCGACTGCGAGGTGTTGAGCCACAGCTGGCGCAGTTCTTCGCGCATCGTGACCATCTTGTCGAGCACCGGGTGTGCTGCACGAGCTTGCACCACATGCGAACGGGCCGAGGCAGGCACCTTGTCGTCGTCACGATGCAGCCAGCGCTTGGCAGCCTTGAGCACCGACAGGTCGGCCCCCTTGGTCTTCAGCGCCTCGAGTTCCTGGCTGGTGGCACGGCGCATTTCGCGCGCATAGCCAGCCATGACTTCGTAGCGATTGGCGATGACGGCCTCTAGCGTCTTCTCGTTGGCCACGGGCTGGATGTCGCCCATCAGCATCTTCGGCGGCACCTTCTTGACCTTGGCCCAGCCCAGCTTCTGCAGCGCCTGGATGTAGATCCAGCCGATGTCGAATTCGTACTTCTTGACTGAGAACTTGGCCGAGGTCGGATACGTGTGGTGGTTGTTGTGCAGTTCTTCGCCACCGATGATCAGGCCCCAGGGCATGATGTTGCGGCTGGCGTCGGGCGCCTCGAAGTTGCGGTAGCCCCAGTAGTGGCCGATGCCGTTGATGACGCCGGCAGCGGTGATCGGAATCCAGAGCATCTGCACCGCCCACACGGCCATGCCGAGCGCGCCGAACAGCGCCAGGTTCAGAACCAGCATCAGGCCGACGCCCTGCCAGCTGTAGCGCGAATACAGGTTGCGCTCGATCCAGTCATCGGGCGTGCCGTGACCGTAGCGCTCCATCGTTTCCTTGTTCTTCGACTCGGCGCGATACAGCTCGGCGCCGCGCCAGAGCACCTCTTCGATGCCCTTGACCTGCGGGCTGTGCGGGTCGTCCTGGGTTTCGCACTTGGCGTGGTGCTTGCGGTGGATCGCAACCCACTCCTTCGTCACCATGCCGGTGCCGATCCAGAGCCAGAAGCGGAAGAAATGCGACGGGATCGGGCCCAGATCCATGGCCCGGTGCGTTTGCGTGCGGTGCAGAAAGATCGTGACCGCGGCAATAGTGATGTGCGTGGTGGCGAGCGTGTAAAGCACGACCTGCCACCAGGTGAGATCCCACAGGCCGTGTCCGAGCCATTGGATGGCCGCATTCAGGACGGCGGAGTCAGGAAGCAACATTGAATCAGGTACTCCATCATGGCCGCACGAAGGTGCGGCCTTCAGATAACCCGCGATTTTAAGGTGGCGGGGCTTAAAACAAGCCCTTTAAACCTTCAAGAAAGGCGCAGATTAACCCTAGTTTGGAGTCTGTCCTCTATTTGCGGTTCCAGGCCGCGGCAAAGAAACCGTCCGTCGAATGAAGGTGCGGCCACAGCCGCAGATAGCGCTTGGCGCCCTCCCCGCCGGAGCACAGTGCCTCGTAGCCCTCGACCTTGAGCCCCTGCAGCAATTCCGCCACATCCACGGGCACGAAATCGGGGTTGGCGGCGCTGAAAGCCTCGGCGATCGCCTCGTTTTCCTCCGGCAGCACGCTGCAGGTGGCGTAAACCAGACGCCCGCCCGACTTCACGAGCCGCGCGGCGCTCTGCAGGATGGCTGTCTGCTTGACCGTCAACTCCTCGACCGACTTGGCCGACTGCCGCCATTTCAGGTCCGGATTGCGCCGCAGCGTGCCCAGCCCCGAGCAGGGCGCGTCGACCAGCACCCGGTCGATCTTGCCCGCCAGCCGCTTGATACGGTCATCGCGCTCGTGGGCGATGGCCGCCGGGTGCACATTCGACAGCTTGCTGCGCGCCAGCCGGGGCTTGAGCGCGTCCAGACGGTGCGCCGAGGTGTCGAAGGCGTAGAGCCGGCCGGTGTTGCGCATCGTCGCGCCGATCGCCAGCGTCTTGCCGCCGGCGCCGGCACAGAAATCGACCACCATCTCGCCGCGCTTGGCATCCAGCAGCAATGCCAGCAACTGCGAGCCCTCGTCCTGCACCTCGATGGCGCCCCGGGCAAAGGCATCCAGCTTGGTCAGCGCCGGCTTGCCTTCGATGCGCAAGCCCCAGGGCGAGAACGGCGTCGCTTCCGATTTGATAGCAGCCAACGCAAGCTCAGCCTTCACATCTGCACGCTTGTCGGTCAAGGCGTTGACGCGCAGATCGAGCGGCGCAGGCTGCTGCAAGGACTCGACCAGAGGCCAGAAGCCGTCGCCGAGCTGCGCCTTCAGCGGTGCCACCAGCCACTCGGGCAGGTTGTGGCGATGGCGCTCCAGCAGGTCGTCCGGCTTGACGGCATCGCAGTTGTCGAGCCAGCGCTTCTCTGTGTCGTTGAGCGCACTTTTCAGGAAGTCGCGCGGGCCGTGAAAGCCCAGGATCGCCATCCGGCGCTCCTTCGAGCCGCTGCCCGAGGGCGAAAGGTGATCGAAAAGCAGCTTCTTGCGAAGCACGGTGTAGACGGTTTCGGCGAGCGTCGCACGCTCGCGCGGGCCGAACTCGCGGTGGTCGCGGAAGAACCGCGACACGACCTGGTCGGCAGGGTGATCGAACTTCAGGACGAGGCCCACCAGATCGGCGGTGGCCTCCAACAGGGCTTTGGGATGCATGCCCCGATTGTCTCAGCCGCAGGGAATCCGGCCCGAAAGCCTAGGCGTCGCGCATCCAGACTGCTCCGAAAGCCTCGCGCTCGATGTCCTCCAGCTTGGGCGAATGGCCGGCCCACAGCACCAGGGCGGCGCCCGGCAGCGTGAGGGTCTGCTCCAGCTGGCGGCAGAGGTTCCAGCGGTCCTCGTCGTCGAGCCCCGGCAGCTCGACGAACACGATGTAGGCGCGGCGCCACGGGAATTCGCGCAGGTTCTTGCGCACCAGCCAGGCCCGGGACGCGGGCAGGCAACGCACGAGGTCGGCCCGCAGTTCGCCCAGTTCGTAGTCGTTGAGATCGTGCCTCGAGATCTGGCTGAAGAACGGCGTGCCGGTGATCTCTTCCCAGGCTCGCTCCTCCGCCTCTTCCGCCTCCTTGAGGCGGCCGCGCCACAGCTTCAGGGCTTCTTCGTCATGAGGCCCCGTGTCCGGATCCTCGAGCGAGGCCACGGCGCTCTTGGCCGCCCACCACCGGCTGGCCGCGCCCGAGCCATGCAGGCGCTCGAGCACCGCGAGGCGGGCCCCGCGGTCGCTCGCCGGCAGCATCTGGGCCAGTCCGCGCAGTGCGCCGGGGTGCTCGGGGGCGATCCGCAGTGCGCTCTCGTAGCGCACGCGCACGGGGGCCGACGGGTCGAGCCGACGCTCGGAGTCGGCCCATTCGACCATCTCGTCCGGCGTGTTGTGCTCGCCACGCGCGGCCAATACAGCGATGCGCTCGCGGATGCGCGAACGGTGCGCATGGTGCTGTTTCCAGTCGGCGGCATGGGCGCGGCGCCACTGGCTGTCGAAATGCGCGATCCATTTCTTGCGGTCGACCAGCATTTCGAGCGCCGGGCGCATCGACCACTCGGGCATGACCGCCTTCTGCTCCAGCGCCTCCAGCCGGTCGCGCAGGACCGGGTGGGTGTCCTCGAGATCGCTCACACGGCGCATTGCCTCGCGCAGCGCCTGGCGCGCGAAATCGTCGTCGGGCGGCGTGCGCACGCGCTTGCGCAGCGCCTCGAACGGGCCCGGCGGCTGCGGCTCATGCTCGGCGCGGGCCCAGTGCCAGGGCCAGAACTCGTTGGCGTACCAGTTGCCCTTGATCGCGATTTCGGTCAGCGCCGCTGCTGCCACGGACGTACCCAGCAACCGGCCCGAGATGCGGTCGGCCTCGTATTCGTCCTGGCGAGCCAGCGCGAAGGTCTTGGCCGCGAATCGCGGAAAGTACCAGCGGAAGAAGGCCTGCGAGAACAGCGCCATCACGCCCTCGTTGCGCTGCAGGCTGGCGTCCAGCTTGAGCCAGGAAAGCCGGGTGCGGTAGATCCACGCGCTCAGCTGGCCGTGGTTGCCGCGCAGGTGGCCGTATTCGTGGGCCAGCACCGACAGCAGCCGCCGCCGGTCGAGCATCATCAGCAGCGGCAGCCCGATGCTCAGCGAATTGACGGCGCCGCCGAACAGCCCGAAGCGCGGCACCTGCCGGATGCTGGCGTTGAAATCGTCGTCGAGGTAGACGTGATGAACCGGCGGCCCCTTGATCCGGGAGCGGATACGGTCCAGTGCCTCGAAGAGCGCCGGGGCGTCTTCCCGGCGAAGCTCGATGCCCTCGGGCTCGTCGAAGCGCACCCACAGGGCGCGCACCGTGGCCCACAGGAGCCCCAGGGCGAACAGCAGCAGCCAGCCGCGCGTGAAGTTGAAGCGCTCTTCCCCGATCGAGGAAAGCACCCAGGCGATGATGCCCACCGACAGCCCGAGGCAGCCCAGCACCCACAGGTAGCCGAGCGCGGCAAAGGCCGCGACGCTGCGTCGGTAGCGCGCGCTGTCGTCCGCACTGGCATGCTCGCTCAGTCGAACCAGGTGAACAAAATCAGCGCGATCCATCCGACTCCAGTCAAATCAAATCAAGCCCGCCAGTTTTTTGAAGAAAGGCAAGCCCCCGTTGAACGACGAAGACCTCCCTCCCCTGATCGAAACGCCCCTTGGCCGCTACCGCCACTACAAGGGCGGTGAATACGAAGTGCTCGGCACCGTGCGCCACAGCGAGACGCTGGAGCCGATGACGCTGTACCGGGCCCTGTACGGCGCGCACGGCCTCTGGGTCCGGCCGGCCGCCATGTTCGGCGAAACCATAGAGATAGACGGCATCGCCCGGAGAAGATTCACACCGATCTAGCCAGGCAGGCTGTGCGAGCCCATCCTGCCTGGACAGGTTGCTACTTTTTTCGCAGCAACCCGAATGAGGCTCAGCCGCAGCGGACGTCCGTCACGCGATTGCGGGCATCGACATCGAGATTGAGCCGCCCGCCATTGAGTTCCATCGTGGTCACTTCGCCCGGCTTCAGCACGCGCACCGTACCTGCGCCCGAGCGCACGCGGGCCGCGGCTTCGAGCTGCGGCGTCACCGGCTGGCCGATGGCGAAGCGCGCGCCATCCGCATTGCACTGATACACCGGCTCCGGCGGCGGCGCAGGAGGCGCGGCGGGTGCAGGCGCGGGCGCCGGAGCGGCACAGCCCGCCACCAGGGCGGCGCCGGCAAGCGCCAGCAACAACGATTGGTTCTTCACTTTCTGGACTCCCGAAAACCCGCGAATATAAACAACTTTACTCATTGTGACGCGATGTATCCGACAGCCAGAGCGCGATGGCACGCGGATACAACAGATGCTCCTGCGCGAGCACCCGGCCGGCCAGACTGGCGGCCGTGTCGTCCGGCAGCACCGGCACCACGGCCTGCGCCAGGATCGGCCCGTGGTCGAGTTCGGTGGTCACCTGATGCACCGTCACGCCGGCCACCTTGCAACCCGCCTCGATGGCGCGCTGGTGCGTGTTCAGCCCCGGAAACGCCGGCAGCAGCGAGGGATGGATGTTCACGAGCCGGCCGGCGTAGCGGTTGACGAAGCCGGGCGTCAGGATCCGCATGAATCCCGCCAGCACCACCAGCGCCGGCGTGTAGCCGTCGACCACCCTCGCCAGCGCCTCGTCGAAAGCCTCGCGGGTGGCGAAGTCCTTGTGCGGGACTACCGCGGTGTCGATGCCCTGGGCCTTGGCAATTGCCAGCCCGCCGGCCTCCGCCTTGTTGCTCACGACGGCGGCGATGCGCGCGCCGAAGCGCTCGGCCCAGCGGTCGCGCCCGGCGGCGCGCACGATGGCCTCCATGTTGGAGCCGCCGCCGGAGATCAGGATCACGATGTTCTTCATGGGAGGCGGGATTATCCGTGCCCGGCATCCTGCGCCCGCCGCGGCTGCGGCAGCCGCGCTTGTCGCCGCGCGGACACCGGATCACAGCACGACCGTGCTAAAACTCACGGTTCCGGAGACACACCGCGTCTGCGGTGAACCGATCAACACAGCGAGGCACGCATGGATTTGAGCTTCACACCCGAAGAACAGAAGTTCCGCGAAGAGGTTCGCGCCTGGGTCAAGGACAACCTCCCCGAGGAGATTTCGCACAAGGTACACAACGCGCTCGAACTGACGCGCGACGATCTGCAAGGCTGGGCCAAGATCCTCGGCAAGAAGGGCTGGCTCGGCTACGGCTGGCCGAAGGAATTCGGCGGCCCGGGCTGGACCGCCGTGCAACGCCACCTCTTCGAGGAAGAAACCGCACTGGCCGGCGCGCCGCGCATCGTGCCTTTCGGCCCCGTGATGGTCGCGCCAGTGATCATGGCCTTCGGCAACGCCGAACAGCAGAAGCGCTTCCTGCCCGGCATCGCCAGCGGCGAAGTCTGGTGGAGCCAGGGCTACAGCGAACCGGGCTCGGGTTCCGACCTCGCCTCGGTCAAGACCAAGGCCGAACGCAAGGGCGACAAATACATCGTCAACGGCCAGAAGACCTGGACCACCCTCGGCCAGTACGGCGACTGGATGTTCAACCTCGTGCGCACCAGCAACGAAGGCAAGCCCCAGACCGGCATCAGCTTCCTGCTGCTCGACATGAAGTCGCCCGGCGTCACCGTGCGCCCGATCAAGCTGCTCGACGGCGGCCATGAAGTGAACGAGGTGTTCTTCGACAACGTCGAAGTACCCGCCGAGAACCTGATCGGCGAGGAGAACAAGGGCTGGACCTACGCCAAGCACCTGCTCTCGCACGAGCGCACCAACATCGCCGACGTGAACCGCGCCAAGCGCGAACTCGAGCGCCTGAAGCGCATCGCCAAGGCCGAAGGCGTCTACGAAGACCAGCGCTTCCGCGACGAGATCGCCAAGCTCGAGGTCGACATCGTCGCCCTCGAGATGATGGTGCTGCGCGTGCTCTCGGCCGCCACCTCTGGCAAGAACTCGCTGGACGTGGCTGGCCTGCTCAAGATCCGCGGCAGCGAGATCCAGCAGCGCTACAGCGAACTGATGATGCTGGCCGGCGGCGCCTACTCGCTGCCGCTGATCCGCGAGGCGATGGAAGCCGGCTGGCAGGGCAACTTCCCTGGCGGCAACCCGGCGCTCGCGCCGCTGGCGTCGACCTTCTTCAACATGCGCAAGACCACCATCTACGGTGGCTCGAACGAAGTGCAACGCAACATCGTCGCGCAGACGGTTCTGGGCTGAGGAGACAAAAAGCATGGACTTCAATTTCACCGACGACCAGGAACAGCTGCGCGACGCCGTGCGCAAGTGGGTCGACAAGGGCTACGACTTCGAGCGCCGTCGCGGCATCGAGGCCAAGAGCGGCTTCTCGCGCGAGGCCTGGGACGAACTGGCCGAGCTCGGCCTGGGCGGCCTCTACATCAGCGAAGACGACGGCGGCCTGGGCATGGGCCCGGTGGCCGGCATGGTCGTCATGGAAGAACTGGGCCGCGGCATCGTGCTGGAGCCCTTCGCGCAGACGTTGATCGCCGGAGCCGTGCTCAGCGGCTACGCCGGTGCCGACACCAAGGAAAGCTGGCTGCCGCGCATCGCCGGCGGCCAGGCCATCGTGGTGCTGGCCTACCAGGAGCGCAAGGCGCGTTACCGCCTCGACGTGTGCGAGGCCCACGCCGCCAAGGCGGGCAGTGGCTGGTCGCTGACCGGCGCCAAGAGCTTGGTGCCGGTGGGCAACGAAGCCGATGCCTTCCTGGTGCCGGCCAAGGTCGACGGCAAGATCGCCCTCTTCCTGGTCGAGCGCAGCGTCAGCGGCGTGGAAGCGCGCGGCTACGGCACGCAGGACGGCTCCCGCGCCGCCGAGGTCGTGTTCGACAAGGCCGACGCCACGCTGGTGACGCTCGACGGCCTCGCAGCCCTTGAATACGCAGTGGACGTCGGCATCGCCGCCACCTGCGCCGAAGGCGTGGGCGTGCTGGACAAGACCGTGGACCTCACCGTCGAATACCTGAACCAGCGCAAGCAGTTCGGCGTCGTCATCTCCAGCTTCCAGGCGCTGCGCCACCGCGTCGCCGACATGAAGATGCAGCTCGAGCTCGCCCGCTCGATGAGCTACTACGCGACGCTCAAGCTCAACGCCCCGGCCGACGAACGCCGCCAGGCGCTGGCCCGCGCCAAGTACCAGCTCGGCGTGTCGATGCGCTACATCGCCGCGAACTCGGTGCAGCTGCACGGCGGCATCGGCGTGACCGACGAATACATCGGCAGCCACTACTTCCGCAAGCTCACGCAGATGGAAATGACCTTCGGCGACACGCTGCACCACCTGGGCGAAGTGTCGGCCCGCATGCAGGACACGGCCGGCGTCTTCGCCTGATCGCCGTTTTCACCTGGCATCCAACGCCCGCCCGCCTTTGCGCCGGCGGGCGTTTTTTTCGCTCGGCCCCTCACTCCAGGACCCCAGGAACGAAACATGCAGACCCGCCGCACCCTCCTCGTCGCCATGGCCGCTACAGGAACCACCGCCATGCTGACCGCCTGCGCCACCTCCCCTTCGCCTTCGTACACCGAACGCCCGCCCATCGTGTTCATGCACGGCAACGGCGACTCGGCCGCGCTCTGGCAGACGACGATCTGGCGCTTCGAGTCGAACGGCTGGCCGCGCGAGCGGCTGTTCGCGGTCGACCAGCCCAACCCGGTCGCGCGCGACGACGACGCGGTGGCCCAGCCCGGGCGCAGCTCGACCGGCGACTCGGCGGTTTTCCTCAAGGCCGAGGTCGAGAAGGTGCTGAAGGCCACCGGCGCGAGCAAGGTGGTGCTGATCGGCAATTCGCGCGGCGGCAACACCATCCGCAACTACGTGCAGAACGGCGGCGGCGCGGCGGTCGTGAGCCACGTTGTGCTGGGCGGCAACCCGGCGCACGGCATCTGGGCGGTGAAGGGTTTCCGCGAGAACAATGAGTTCTCGGGGCTCTCGGGCTTCATGCAGCAGCTCAATGCGCCGAAGGGGCCGAATGGCGAGGAAGTCACGCCCGGCGTGAAATGGCTGACCCTGCGCTCCGACAACAACGACAAGTACGCACAGCCCGACGGCGTGTGGATCGGCGCTCCCGGCAAGCCGACCAACATCGGCTTCGACGGACCGGCACTGAAGGGCGCGACCAACATCGTGCTGCCGCGCGTCGATCATCGCGAGACCTCGTTCTCGCCCGCGGCTTTCGCGGCGACATGGCAGTTCCTCACCGGCCAGGCGCCGCGCAGCACCGAGGTTGCACCGGAGGCGAACGTCGTGCTCAACGGCCGCGCGATCGGCGCCGAAAACCTTCCGCTGAATGGCGCCACGGTGACCGTCTACGCGGTCAACCCCGCCACCGGCGCGCGGCTCGGCGAAGCGGTCTTCACGAAGTCCGTCGGTGCCGACGGCCGCTGGGGTCCCTTCAAGGCGCGCGGCGACGCGGCCTACGAATTCGTGCTGGCCACGCCCAGCTACGGCACCACCCACATCTACCGCAGCCCTTTCCCGCGCAGCAGCACCGTGGTGAACCTGCGGCCCGAGCGGGTGACGCCGGCCGACGGCAGCGCCAACGCGGTCGTCGTCTTCACTCGGCCCCGCGGCTACTTCGACGCCCAGCGCGACACCATGCGCTTCGACGGCCAGACCCCGCCGGCGGGCGTTCCGCCCAAGGGCTCGGGCGTGTCGAGCTCGCGGCTGCGCCTGGCGACGGCCGAGCAGCCGCGCGCGGTGACGGGCGAATTCAACGGCGAGCGCATCACCGGCCTGACCTGGCCGGCGGTGAAGGAGCACGTCACGGTGCTCGAGCTGACCTATTGAAGCAAAGGCGGGCCAGGCCATGACCGACACGGATTCCCCCTTCGTCCTGCAGTCGCGCGACGCGCGCGGCGTGGTCACGCTGACCTTGAACCGGCCGGCCGCTTTCAACGCGCTCTCCGAAGGCATGCTCGGCGCGCTCGAGCAGGCGCTGGGCGAAGTCGCCGCCGACAGCACCGCGCGCGCAGTGGTCATCGCCGGGGCGGGCAAGGCCTTCTGCGCCGGCCACGACCTGAAGGAAATGCGCGCCGCGCCCTCGCTCGACTACTACGAGCAGCTGTTCGAGCGTTGCGGCGCGATGATGCTGTCGATCCAGAAGCTGCCGGTTCCGGTGATCGCGCGGGTGCACGGCATCGCGACGGCGGCCGGCTGCCAACTGGTCGCGGTCTGCGACCTGGCGGTGGCCTCCAGCGACGCACGCTTCGCGGTCAGCGGGGTGAACGTGGGCCTCTTCTGTGCCACCCCGAGCGTCACGCTCTCGCGCAACCTCGGGCGCAAGGAAGCCTTCGAAATGCTGGTGACGGGTGAATTCATCAGCGCGCAGGAGGCGCGCGAGAAGGGGCTGGTCAACCGCGTGGCGCAGCCGGAAGAGCTGGATGCGGTGGTCGAATCGCTGGTCGCCAGCATCGTCGCCAAGCCCCGCACGGCGCTCGCGCTGGGCAAGGCCTTGTTCTACCGCCAACTCGAAACCGGCATCGAGGCCGCGCTGGCCGACGCCAGCCAGACCATGGCCTGCAACATGATGGACGAGAGCGCGCTGGAAGGCGTGCAGGCCTTCATCGAGAAGCGCCCGCCGGCCTGGAAGCGCTGACGGGGAAGGCAGCCAGCTAGCTGTCGTGCAGCCGCGAGCTCTGCGGCAGGTGCGCCATCAGGAACTCCATCTGGTCCGCCAGGATGCGCCTGTTTCGCAGGATGAAGTCTTCCCAGAGGCTGGGCACGTAGGGCGCGTACAGCAGGGGCATGCCGGCCTGCTCGGGGGTGCGGCTGCTCTTGCGGTGGTTGCACGGCCTGCAGGCCGTGACAACGTTCATCCAGGTGTCGATGCCCTTCTGGGCGAAGGGAATGATGTGCTCGCGGGTGAGTTCGTCTTCGTGGAAATGGCCGCCGCAATAGGCGCAGACGTTGCGGTCGCGCGCGAAGAGCTTGCTGTTGGTGAGACCGGGGCGCAGCGCGAAGGGGTTGATGCGGGGCACGCCCTTGGTGCCGATGATGCTGTTGATCGCGATCTGCGACTGCTCGCCGGTGATCGCGTTGTGGCCGCCACGGAACACCGCCACCTGCGCGCCCACTTCCCAGCGGACTTCGTCCGCCGCGTAGTGGATCACCGCCTGTTCCAGCGAAATCCATGACTGGGGCAGCCCTTGGGCCGACAGCTTCAAGACCTTCACACACGCCTCCTCGAAAAGGGAGAGAACACGGAAAGACCAGGGACACGGAGCGCGTTGGAGACCCACGCCGATCAACGCACTGCGTCACAATATACCGGCTTTGTGACAAATCGGCCTGATTCGCCCAATTGACGGGCGCAAGGCGCTATCAAAAAGATACTCACCGATGCAGGTTTTTCGTGGCTTCCGGCACCCTGGCGTAGCCCCCGCCTGCGCCCTCACCATTGGCAATTTCGACGGCGTGCACCGTGGCCACCAGGCCATGCTCGCCCTGCTGCAGACCGAGGCCCGCCAGCGCGGGTTGCCGAGCTGCGTGCTGACCTTCGAGCCCCATCCGCGCGACTACTTCGCCGCCGTCACCAAGAAGCCCGACCTGGCGCCGGCGCGCATCGGCACGCTGCGCGACAAGCTCAGCGAACTGGCCGCCTGCGGCGTGGCGCAGACCATCGTGCTGCCCTTCGACGCCCGGCTGGCCTCGCAGTCGCCGGAGGAATTCATCCAGAACGTGCTGATCGACGGCCTGGGCGCCCGCTACGTGTTGGTGGGCGACGACTTCCGCTTCGGCGCGAAGCGGGCCGGCGACTACGCCATGCTCGACGCGGCCGGCGACGCCCACGGCTTCGACGTGGCGCGCATGAACAGCTACGAGGTGCACGGCCTGCGGGTTTCGAGCTCCGCCGTGCGCGAGGCGCTGGCCGAAGGCCGCATGGCCGACGCCCACACGCTGCTGGGCCGGCCTTACACAATTTCGGGCCACGTGGTCCACGGCCGCAAGCTGGGTCGGGCGCTGGGCGCCTCGGCGCCGGGCAAGGACGACGGTTTCCGCACCCTCAACCTGCGCTTCAAGCACTGGAAACCGGCCGCCAGCGGCATCTTCGCGGTGCTGGTGCACGGCTTGTCGGAGCAGCCGCTGCCGGGGGTGGCCAACCTCGGCGTGCGCCCCTCGCTGGACGCCAACGACGTCAATGCCGGGCGGGTGCTGCTCGAAACCCATTGCCTGGAGTGGCCCTCCCATCTGGGCGCCGAAGGGGCCTACGGTAAAATCGTCCGCGTGGAACTCCTGCACAAACTGCACGACGAATTGCGCTACACCAGCCTCGAAGCCCTCACCGCGGGCATCGCGAAGGATGGCCGCGACGCTCGCGCGTTCTTCGCATCGACCCACGCCGAAACCCACCGCCAGACCACGCGGGACCGAATTTAGCCCTGCACGCACTGTGCTGCCGCCCTTCGACAAGCTCAGGGCGAACGGCTTCACCTTCCGCACCGACACGCTTCATGCAGTTCGGGCTGAGCCTGTCCAAGCCCCCTGTTTCGCATCCAACATGTCTGACGCTGCTTCTCCCAAAGATTACCGTTCCACGCTGAACCTGCCCGACACCCCCTTCCCGATGCGCGGCGACCTGCCCAAGCGCGAGCCGGGCTGGGTGAAGGAATGGAACGACGAAGGCCGCTACCACCGCCTGCGCGACGCCCGCCACGGCGCGCCCAAGTTCATCCTGCACGACGGCCCCCCGTACGCCAACGGCCAGATCCACATGGGCCACGCGGTGAACAAGATCCTGAAGGACATGATCACCAAGGCGCGCCAGCTCGAGGGCTACGACGCGCTGTACGTGCCCGGCTGGGACTGCCACGGCCTGCCGATCGAGAACGCCATCGAAAAGCAGTACGGCCGCAACCTGAGCCGTGACGAGATGCAGGCCAAGAGCCGCGCCTTCGCCACCGGGCAGATCGCCCAGCAGATGGCCGACTTCCAGCGCCTGGGCGTGCTCGGCGAATGGGACCATCCCTACAAGACGATGGACTTCGCCAACGAGGCCGGCGAGCTGCGCGCGTTCAAGCGCGTGATCGAGCGCGGCTTCGTCTACCGTGGCCTCAAGCCCGTGTACTGGTGCTTCGACTGCGGCTCCTCGCTGGCCGAGTTCGAGATCGAGTACGCCGACAAGAAGAGCCAGACCATCGACGTCGCCTTTAAGGCGCACGATCGCGAGAAGGTGCTCAAGGCCTTCGGCACCGACCACACGATCCTCGGCGACATCTTCGCCGTGATCTGGACCACCACCGCCTGGACCATCCCCGCCAACCAGGCGATCAACCTCAACCCCGATCTCGAATACTCGCTGGTCGACACCGAGCGCGGCCTGCTGATCGTGGCCAACTCGCTGGTCGAGATGTGCATGACGCGCTATGCGCTCGACGGCAAGGTGCTGGCCACGGTCAAGGGCGAGAAGCTCGGCGGCCTCGAGTTCGAGCATCCGCTGTACGACGTGGATGCCGGCTACAGGCGCCTGTCGCCGATCTACCTCGCCGACTACGCCACCGCCACCGACGGCACGGGCCTGGTGCACTCCTCGCCTGCCTACGGCCTGGACGACTTCAACTCCTGCATCGCCCACGGCGTGGCGTACGACGACATCCTGAACCCCGTGCAGGGCAACGGCAGCTACGCGCCCGACTTCCCGCTCTTCGGCGGTCAGAACATCTGGAAGGCCGTGCCGGAAATCATCGCCGCGCTGCGCGACGCCAACCGCCTGCTGACCACCGAAACCATCACGCACAGCTATCCGCACTGCTGGCGCCACAAGACGCCGGTGATCTACCGTGCCGCGGCGCAGTGGTTCGTGCGCATGGACGAGGGCGAAGGCGTGTTCACCAAGGACAAGGCGCCGAAGACGCTGCGCCAGACCGCGCTCGACGCCATCGACCAGACCAGCTTCTACCCCGAGAACGGCCGCGCGCGCCTGCACGACATGATCGCCGGGCGTCCCGACTGGTGCATCAGCCGCCAGCGCAGCTGGGGCGTGCCGATCCCGTTCTTCCTGCACAAGGATTCGGGCGAGCTGCATCCGCGCACCATGGAAATCCTCGACCAGGCCGCCGACATCGTCGAGAAGGGCGGCATCGAGGCCTGGAGCCGCGTGACGGCCGAGGAAATCCTCGGCGCCGAGGACGCGCCGCACTACACGAAGAGCACCGACATCCTCGAGGTGTGGTTCGACTCGGGCTCGACCTTCTCCCACGTGCTGCGCGGCACGCACCCCACGGTGCACCACGACACGGGGCCGGAGGCCGACCTGTACCTCGAGGGCCACGACCAGCATCGCGGCTGGTTCCACTCGTCGCTGCTGATCGCCTGCATGCTGGAAGACCGCGCGCCCTACCGCGGCCTGCTGACGCACGGCTTCACGGTCGATGCCAAGGGCATCAAGATGAGCAAGTCGCTCAAGAACGGCATCGACCCGCAGGAAATCAGCAACAAGCTGGGCTCCGAAATCATCCGCCTGTGGGTGGCCGCGAGCGACTACTCGGGCGACATCGCGGGCGACGACAAGATTCTGGCCCGCGTGGTCGACGCCTACCGCCGCATCCGCAACACGCTGCGCTTCCTGCTGGCGAACACCAGCGACTTCGACATCGAGAAGGACGGCGTGCCGCTCGACCAGCTGTTCGAGATCGACCGCTACGCGCTGTCGCGCGCCGCGCAGTTCCAGGCCGAGATCCTCGCGCACTACAAGGTGTACGAGTTCCACCCGGTGGTGGCCAAGCTGCAGATCTACTGCTCGGAAGACCTGGGCGGCTTCTACCTCGACATCCTGAAGGACCGCCTGTACACGACGGCCCCGGGTTCGCTCGCGCGCCGCAGCGCGCAGACGGCGCTGTGGCACATCTCGCAGGCGATGCTGCGCTGGATGGCGCCGTTCCTGAGCTTCACCGCCGAGGAAGCCTGGAAGATCGTGGGCACCGGCAAGCCGGGCGACTCGATCTTCACGCAGACCTACAGCAAGTTCGACGCGCCCGACGAAGCCCTGCTGGCCAAGTGGAACCGCATCCGCGAGATCCGCGACGTGGTCAACAAAGACATCGAGGCCGTGCGCGCCGAGGGCAAGGTCGGTTCCTCGCTGCAGGCCGACCTGCAGCTGACGGCGCCGGGCGACGACTTCGCGTTGCTGGGCTCGCTGGGCGACGACCTGAAGTTCGTCTTCATCACCTCGGCCATCGAACTGGCCGCGGGCGAGGCGCTCTCGACGGTAGTGACGCCGAGCACGGCACAGAAGTGCGAGCGCTGCTGGCACTACCGCGACGACGTGGGCCATGACGCGGCCCACCCGACGCTGTGCGGACGCTGCACCAGCAACCTGTTCGGCAGCGGCGAAGCACGGAGCGTTGCCTGATGGCCGCCGCCCGCTCCATCTCGTCGGCCTCGCGCTCGCGCGGCGGCAGCATCTGGCCGTGGCTGGGACTGGCGGTGATCATCGTGATCATCGACCAGTTCACCAAGACGCTGATCCTGGGCTACTACAAGCTCGGCGACGCGACCTACGTCACGAGCTTCTTCAACGTCGTGCGCGCCCACAACACGGGCGCCGCCTTCTCGTTCCTCGCGGACCACTCGGGCTGGCAGCGCTGGCTGTTCACCGCCATCGGCGTGGGCGCGGCGGTGTTCATCGTGTGGATGCTGAAGTCGCACGCGGGGCAGAAGCTCTTCTCGTTCTCCATGGCCTGCATCCTGGGCGGCGCCGTCGGCAACGTGGTCGACCGGATGATGCACGGCTATGTGGTGGACTTCCTGAGCTTCCACGCGGGCAACTGGTACTTCCCGGCCTTCAACGCGGCGGACAGCGCCATCACTCTCGGGGCGATCTGCCTGATCGTCGACGAGATCCGGCGGGTTCGCCGGGGCAAGTAAGGCCCCTCGCAATCCAGCAACCCAGAAATCCAGCAATCCAGAAAAAGGGGCCCGTCGGGCCCCTTTTCTTTTGGCCCTCGCTCCCCGCCGGAGCCGAGGGTTTTTCCCGCTTTCTCCCGATGTCATAACAAAGTCATACTGCCGCGGTTCAATGTAATCGATTACATGAACAGCACACGATGAGCATCCAAGCCGTTGCAGCCAAAGCCGGGGTCTCGGTGGCCACCGTCTCGCGCGCCTTCAACTTCCCGGACAAGGTGACGCCTGCCACGCGCGAGCTGGTGGAGCGCGTGGCGCGGGAGCTCAACTACGTGCCCAACGCCAGTGCCCGCACCCTGCGCACCCAGCGCAGCCGCGTGCTCGGCGTGGTGCTGCCCACGCTGCTGAACCCGACCTTCGCCGAGTGCCTGCAAGGCATCGCCCGCGCGGCCATCGCGGGGGGCTACGCGATCATCCCGGTCACCACCGGCTACCGGCTCGACGAGGAAGAGCGCGCCGTCCACCTGCTGCTGGCGGGCAACGTCGACGGCCTGATCCTCGTGGTGTCGAACCCCTCGACCTCGGCCGCCCTGCCCCGCCTGCAGGCGGCCGGCGTGCCCTACGTGCTGGCCTACAACCGGCATCCCGAACATCCCTGCGTATCGGTCGACAGCGAAGGCGCGGTGGCCGACGCGGTGGCGCGGCTCGTGCTGCTGGGCCACCGCCGCATCGCGATGGTCAGCGGCACGCTCGCAGCGTCCGACCGCGCGCAGCAGCGCTACCGCGGCTACCGCAAGGGCATGGCAGAGGCCGGCCTGTCGGCGCCCGCGCTCGTCGAGGTGCCTTTCGTCGAAACGGCCGTCGATGCACTGGCCCGCCAGCTGCAGGCGCGCAACCGGCCCACGGCGCTGATCTGCTCCAACGACCTGCTGGCCATCCGCAGCGTCCGCGCCGCGCACCTGAGCGGGCTCTCGGTGCCCGAAGACCTGAGCGTGGTCGGCTTCGACGGCATCGCGCTCGGCGAAGACCTCACGCCCGCGCTCACCACCATCGCCCAGCCCAACAGCGACATCGGCCGCCACAGCGTCGAACTGCTGATCCAGGCCATGGCCAGCGGCGCCACGCTGCAGGCCGACGCGAGCCTGCTGCTCCCGCATTCCTTCCGAGACGGCGAGTCGTGCGCCTCGGCGCACAAAGAAGACGACAACAACGCCGCGATTTCCCGCACCTGAGTTTTTCCTGTTCTTTGCCTACTTCCATCCAAGGAGCTTCCTCATCATGTCTCTCCGCTTCCACCGCCTGGCCCGCCTCGGGCTGATCGCCGCCACGCTCGTCGCCGGCAGCGCCATGGCCCAGACCGCCATCTGCTACAACTGCCCGACCGAATGGGCCGACTGGGGCACGCAGCTCAAGGCCATCAAGGCCAAGACCGGCGTCACCGTGCCGCCCGACAACAAGAACTCGGGCCAGTCTCTCGCGCAGATGGCGGCCGAGAAGGCCAGCCCCGTGGCCGACGTCACCTATCTCGGCGTGACCTTCGCGGTGCAGGCCGCCAAGGACGGCCTGGTCGAGCCCTACAAGCCCGCCGCGTGGAAAGACATTCCCGATGGCCTGAAGGACCCTGCCGGCAACTGGTTCACCATCCACTCGGGCACGCTCGGCTTCATGGTCAACGTCGACGCGCTCAAGGGCAAGCCGGTTCCGAAGTCGTGGGCCGACCTGCTCAAGCCCGAGTACAAGGGCCTGATCGGCTACCTCGACCCCGCCTCGGCCTTCGTCGGCTACGTCGGCGCGGTCGCCGTGAACGAAGCACGCGGCGGCACGCTCGACAACTTCAAGCCGGCCATCGACTACTTCAAAGCGCTGCAGAAGAACGAGCCGATCGTGCCGAAGCAGACCTCGTACGCGCGCGTGCTCTCGGGCGAAATCGCGATCCTGCTCGACTACGACTTCAATGCCTACCGCGCCAAGTACAAGGACAAGGCCAACGTCGCCTTCGTCATCCCGAGCGAAGGCACGCTCGCGGTGCCCTACGTGATGAGCCTGGTCGCCAAGGCCCCGCACGCGGCCGACGCGAAGAAGGTGCTCGACTTCACGCTGTCCGACGAGGGCCAGGCGATCTGGGCCAAGGCCTACCTGCGCCCGGTGCGCGCGAGCGCCATGCCCAAGGAGATCGAGGCGCAGTTCCTGCCCGCCAGCGAATACGCCCGCGCCAAGAGCGTGGACTATGGCCGCATGGCCGCCGCTCAGAAGGCCTTTTCCGACGAGTACCTGAAGGAAGTCCGCTGAGCGGACGCCGCGCGCGATGACGCAAGCCAATTCATCCAACGCCGCCAGCGCCTGGAATCCGCGCTGGCGCCTGCTGGCCTGCGTCGCGCCCGCGGCCGCCTTCTTCGCGGCCTTCTGGCTGCTGCCGGTGGTGCGACTGCTCGCGCTGCCGGCGGACAAGGGCTGGGCCACCTACTTCGCCGTGCTGACGGATTCGCGCTACCTGACGAGCATGGCCAACACCGTCGCGCTCTCGGTGGCGGTGACGCTGGCCACGCTGGTGCTGGGCGCGGCGGTGGGCATCTACCTCGCGCGCCACTCCTTCATGGGCAAGCGCATGCTGCTGTCGCTGCTCACGCTGCCGCTGTCCTTTCCGGGCGTGATCATCGGCTTCTTCGTGATCCTGCTCGGCGGTCGGCAAGGCGTTGTGGCCAGCATCGGCGACAGCCTGTTCGGCGAGCGCATCACCTTCGCCTACGGCCTGCTCGGGCTGTTCCTGGCGTACCTGTATTTCTCGCTGCCGCGCGCCATCGCCACCTACGCCGCCGCAGCCGAGTCGATGAACACGCAGCTCGAGGAAGCCGCGCGTTCGCTCGGAGCTTCGCGGCTGCGCGTGGCGCGCGATGTGTGGCTACCCGAGCTGGCCCCCACCACGCTGGCCTGCGGCGCCATCCTGTTCGCCACTTCGATGGGCGCCTTCGGCACCGCCTTCACGCTGGCCAGCAAGTTCGAGGTGATCCCGATCACCATCTACAACGAGTTCACCAACTACGCCAACTTCGCGTTGGCCGCTTCGCTGTCGATCGCGCTGGGCGTCGTGACCTGGCTGGTGCTGTTCGTCGCGCGCCGCTTCGGCGCGAGCCCCGTCGCGCGCTGAGGCACACACCATGCGAAAGAACACACAGGCCAAGGCCCCCTTCCTGCTCGCCGTCACGGTGATCGTGAGCCTCTTCATGATCGCGCCGATGCTGCTGTCGGTGATGGCGGGCCTCGTCAACAACTACAGCACCGGCCTGAAGAGCGGCCTCACGCTGCGCTGGCTCGGCGAGGTGTGGGAGAACTACGGCGGCACCGTGGGCTGGTCGCTCGCGCTGGCCGTGGCCTGCGTCGCCGGCACCGTGCTGTTGGGCGTGCCCTGCGCCTATGCGCTGGCGCGCAGCCACTCGCGCGCGGCGCGCATCTTCGAGGAGCTGCTGACGCTGCCGGTCGCGGTGCCGGGCCTCGCCACGGCGCTCGCGCTGATCCTCGCCTATGGCCAGCTCACGGCCTTCCGCCAGAGCTTCGCCTTCATCCTCGTGGGGCACATCGTCTTCACGCTGCCCTTCATGGTGCGCACCGTGAGTTCGGCCTTCCAGCGCGACGAACTGCTCGCGCTCGAGGAGGCCGCCCGCTCGCTGGGCGCCAACTTCCGCCAGCGCTTCATGGGCATCCTGGTGCCCGCGGTGTTCCCGGCCATCGTGGCGGGCAGCCTGATGGTGTTCACGCTCTCGGTGGGCGAGTTCAACCTCACCTGGATGCTGCACACGCCGCTCACGCGCACGCTGCCCGTGGGCCTGGCCGACAGCTATGCCTCGATGCGCATCGAGATCGGCTCTGCCTACACGCTGGTCTTCTTCGCCGTCATCCTTCCGGTGCTGTGGGGCCTGCAGTACCTTGCCAACCTGATTCAGAAGCGCCATGGAACTTGAACGCATCCCCGTCGATATCTCGAACTGCGCGAAGACTTATGCCGACGGCACGCGCGGCCTGCAGCCCACCAGCCTGCGCGTGGAGGCCGGCGAGGTGCTGGCGCTGCTGGGCCCCTCGGGCTGCGGCAAGACCACGCTGCTGCGGCTGATCGCCGGGCTGGAATCGCCCGACGCGGGCAGCCGCATCGTGTTCGGCGACCAGGACGTCACGCAGCGCCCGGTGGAACAGCGCGGCGTGGGCATGGTGTTCCAGAGCTACGCGCTCTTTCCGCAGATGACGGTGGCGGCCAACATCGGCTACGGCCTGCGCATCCGCGGCGTGTCGCCCGAGGAAGAAAAACGCAGCGTCGGCGAGCTGGTCGACCTGGTGCGCCTGGGCGGCCTGGAGAACAAGCGTCCCTCGGAGCTCTCCGGCGGCCAGCGCCAGCGCGTGGCCCTGGCGCGCGCCGTGGCGGTGCGCCCGCGCGTGCTGCTGCTCGACGAGCCGCTGGCCGCGCTCGACGCCAAGCTCAAGGAATCGCTGCGCGACGAGCTGGCCGAACTGCTGCGCCGGCTGCACATCACGGCCATCCACGTCACGCACGACCAGCAGGAGGCACTGGCCATCGCCGACCGGCTCGCCGTGATGCGCGCCGGCCGCATCGTCCAGGTGGGCCACGGTGAAGACCTTTACCGCGCGCCTTCGCATCCCTTCGTGGCCGAGTTCCTGGGCCGGGTCAACCGGCTGGAGCGCGGGCAGGAGGCCATCGCGCAGGGCGTTGTCCGACTCGGAGGAACGACCATGCCCTGCCCGCAGGCCTGGCAGGGCCATGCGACCCTGCTGGTGCGGCCCGAAGACATCGAGGTCGGCACGCCCCAACTGGATTGGGGCGCCGCCGTTGTCGAGCGCCGCACCTTCCTCGGCGACCGCGTGCAGCTTCACCTGCGCGCCCAGGACCAGCCCATGCTGGTGGCCGACGTGGGGCGCGACAATCCTTTCGGACCGGGCGACACGGTGGGGCTTCGCATCCAGCCGGAGCGCCTGATGACGTCGCAGGAAACCAGCGCATGACGACAACGCAAACCCACAACACCATCCTGGTCCAGCTCACCGACCTGCACATCCGCGAGCCGGGCCGGCTGGCCTATGGCCGTATCGACACGGCTCCGTACCTGGAGCGCGCGGTGCAGTCGGTGCTCGCCCTGCGCCAACAGCCCGACGCGGTGGTCGTCACCGGCGACCTGACCGACTTCGGCCGCGCCGCCGAATACGAGCACCTCGCCCGCCTGCTGGCCCCGCTGACCATGCCGGTCTACCTGATGCCCGGCAACCACGACGACCGCGACCAGCTGCGCCGCAGCTTCCCCGGCCACGCCTACCTGGGCACGAACGCCGACGGCTTCGTCCAGTATTCGGTGCGCATCGGCGCCCTGCGGCTGCTCACGCTCGATACCTGCGTGCCGCACGCCAGCCACGGCGCGCTGTGCGAGAAACGCCTGGCCTGGCTCGAGGCACAGCTCGACGCCTGCCGCGACGAGCCCGTCGTCATCGCCATGCACCACCCGCCCTTCGAGACGCTGATCGGCCACATGGACGAGATCGGCCTGCTGGAAGGCGCCGACGCGCTGGAGGCGCTGGTCTCACGGTACCCGAACGTCGAGCGCATCATCTGCGGACACCTGCACCGCGCCATCGACGTGCGCTTCGGCGGCACCATCGCCTCGACCTCGCCGGCGCAGGCCCATCAGGTCTGCCTCGACCTCTCACCCGATGCCGACTCGGCCTGGACGCTGGAGCCGCCCTCGTTCCGGGTGCACGCTTGGTCCGCGCGCGGGCGCAGGCTCGTCACCCATCTGGCTGCATCGGGCAGCTTCGAGGGGCCCTACCCATTCCATGACAACGGAGCGCTGATCGACTAGCCCTGAGCGCTCACTTGTGGAAAATGGGGTCGAAACGAACCAAAACGAAAAGAAAGGATAGAACCCGACCTCCATGAAGCATCTCCTGAATCTGCTGGCGGCGGTGGCCCTTCTGGTGTGGGGCACGCACCTTGTCCGCACCGGCGTGCTGCGCGTGTTCGGCGCCAACCTGCGCAAGATCCTCGTGCAGAGCATGCGCAACCGGTTCACGGCCGCCCTCTCGGGCATCGGCGTGACGGCGCTGGTGCAATCGAGCACCGCCACCTCGCTCATGACCTCGTCCTTCGTCGGGCAGGGCCTGGTCACGCTGCCGGCGGCGCTGGCGGTGATGCGGGGCGCCGACATCGGCACGGCGCTGATCTCTGTGCTGTTCTCGGCGGACCTCTCCTGGCTCTCGCCGATGTTCATCTTCGTGGGGGTGGTGCTCTTCATCACGCGCTCGGCCACCGTGGCAGGGCGCGTCGGCCGGGTGCTGATCGGGCTCGGCCTCATGCTGCTGGCGCTGCAGCTGGTGGTGGAGGCGACCGAGCCCCTGTTCTCCTCGCCGGCCATCCGCGCGCTGCTGGCGTCGATCAACAGCGACGTGCTGCTGGAGATCACCATCGGCTCGGTGCTGGCCATCGTGGCCTATTCGAGCCTGGCGGTGGTACTGCTGGTGGCGGCCATGGCCACCTCGAACGTGGTGCCGCTGGACGTGGCGCTCGGCCTCGTGCTCGGCGCCAACCTCGGCAGCGGCCTGCTGGCGGTGCTGACCACGGCCAAGTCGGCGGTGGCGGTGCGGCAGGTGACGATCGGCAACCTGCTCTTCAAGGCGCTGGGCGTGGCCATCGTGGCGCCCTTCGTCGGCCTGTGGATCCGCTACGTTCAGCCCGAGCTGCCGAACCAGACGCACGGCGTGGTGCTGTTCCACCTGGCATTCAACGTGGTGATCAGCGTGGGCTTCATCGGCCTCACCCAGCTGGTCGCAAGGCTGGTGACGCACATGCTGCCAGAGCCGCAGCAGCCGGCCGGCACCACCCGGCCGCATCACCTGGACCCCTCGGCGCTGTCGACGCCCTCGCTTGCCATCTCGAACGCCGCGCGCGAGGCGCTGCACCAGGCCGACATCGTGGAAACCATGCTGATCGGCACGCTGGACGTGATCCGCAACAACGACCTGCGGCTGGCGCAGGAGCTGCGGCAGCTCGACGACACGGTGGACGAGCTCTACTCGGCCATCAAGTACTACATGACGCGCATCTCGCGCGAGGCGCTGGGCGAGGAGGAAAGCCGCCGCTGGACCGACATCATCAGCTTCACGATCAACATGGAGCAGATCGGCGACATCATCGAGCGCGTGATCATCGACGTGGAAGACAAGAAGATCAAACCGCAGCGCAACTTCTCCGAGGCCGGCATGGCCGAGATCGTCGAGCTGCACGGGCGGCTGGTGGCCAACCTGCGGCTGAGCATGAGCGTGTTCCTCAACGGCAACGTGCGCGACGCGCAGAAGCTGCTGGAGGAAAAGGCGCGCTTTCGCGACCTGGAGCGGGCCTACGCGACCACCCACCTCGACCGGCTGTCGGACCGCACCACGCTGAGCATCGAAACCAGCTCGCTGCACATCGACCTGATCAGCGACCTGAAGCGCATCAACTCGCACATCTGCTCGATCGCGTATCCGATCCTGGAGTCGGCCGGGGCGCTGGCGCCCAGCCGGCTGAGGGAATCGCGGCTGGGGAAGATCGAGGGCTGAGCGCCCTCCGAAACGGTCCGCCGGCTACTTGGCCTGCTCGGCCGTCTTCAGCACCGAGGCTTCACGCCCGCGCCGCGCATAGCGCTGGGCCAGCACAGCGCAGACCATGAGCTGCATCTGGTGGAACAGCATCAGCGGCAGCACGATCGCACCGACCGCATGCGATGCAAAAAGCACCTTGGCCATCGGGATGCCGCTGGCCAGGCTCTTCTTGGAGCCGCAGAAGACGATGGTGATCTCGTCCTCGGTATCGAAGCCCAGCTTGCGCGCCAACAGGGTCGTGAGGCTCAGCGCCAGCCCCAGCACCACCGCGCACACAACCAGCAGGCCGACCAGCGCATGCGCGGGCACCTGCTTCCACAGTCCCTCGATCACGGCCGCGCTGAAGGCGGTGTAGACCACCAGCAGGATCGAGCCCTGGTCCACGAACTTCAGCACCGCCGCGCGGCGCTGGATCCACTTGCCGACCAGCGGCCGCAGCAGGTGGCCCGCCGCGAAGGGCACCATCAGCTGCAGCAGGATGCGGCCGATGGAGTCCAGCGACGAAGAAGCCGCATGGCCGCCGCTGGGCAGCACCACCAGGTTGACCAGCACCGGCGTGATGAACACGCCCAGCAGGGTGGAGGCCGAGGCGCTGCAGATGGCCGCCGGCATGTTGCCCCGGGCCATCGCGGTGAAGGCGATGGCCGACTGCACCGTGGCCGGCAGCACGCACAGGTACAGCACGCCGGTGTAGAGCTCGGGCGTCACCAGCGGCAGCAGGAAGGGCTTGAGCACCAGCCCGAGCACCGGGAACAGCACGAAGGTGCTGCCGAACACCAGCAGGTGCAGCCGCCAGTGCATGAGCCCGTTCACGATCGCCTCGCGCGAGAGCTTGGCCCCGTGCAGGAAGAACAGCAGCCCGATGGCGACCGTGGTCAGCCCCTCGAAGAAATGCGCGAGCTGCCCGCTGGCCGGCAGCAGGCTGGCGAGGGTCACGACCGAGAGAAGCGCGAGGGTGAAGTTGTCGGGAAGAAAACGGGGGCGGGACATTTGCAACAAGGGACGAACGCCACGCGCGTTGCAGGCGCGCAGGCCGACTCAGCAGGGGAATATGTGATTTCCGCGCATGAATCTGGTCGCCACTTTGCGGAGCCCGGCGCGTGCTCCTCGCGCCTTCAAGGGGGTGATTTTCGGCCAATTCCGGCATCGCTGCCGGCGGCCGGGAAATGCCCCACCACAGCGCTTCAGTGTGCCGCGGTCGAACTGAACTGCGCCTGACGGTGGCGCAGGCAGTAGTCGATCAGGTCGTCGATCTCGGTGGCCTTGTCGAACACGGCGTCGGCGCCCAGGTGAACGCACTTGCGCCGCATGTCGGGCGTGGCGTAGTTGCTGAGCACCACGATCTTCTGCCACGGGCTGCGGTTGCGGCAGGCCTCCAGCACGCGGAAGCCGGTGCCATCCTTCAGGAACAGGTCGACGATGGCCAGGTCCCACTGCGACAGGTTGCCCGAGAGCCAGCGCGAACCTTCGGCCTCCGTTTCCGCCTCGCCGACAGGCTCGACCCTCGCCACCTCCCGCAGGGTGCCCGCGAGGTTGCGGCGGATGGTGGGGTTGTCTTCGACGATGAAGGTGCGAACGGTGGTCATTGGGGGTGTCTGCCTCTGGTTGTGTCCACAGGCTACAAAGTGCGCGTGGCACAAGTCGAAGGCATGACACCCCTGCGCCGGTAGGACAAGACCGGCCCGGCCCGTTCAGAGCGTGAGGATCGTGCAGCCCGTGGTCTTGCGCGCTTCCAGGTCGCGATGCGCCTGCTGCACGTCGGCCAGCGGATAGCGCTGCTCGATGGGGATCTTCACCGCGCCGCTTCGCACCACCGCGAACAGGTCGTCGGCCATCGCCTGCGTGCTTTCGCGCGTGGCCATGTGGGTGAAGAGCGTGGGCCGGGTGACGTAGAGCGAGCCCTTCGAGGCCAGCAGCCCGAGGTTGAGCGGCGGCACCGGGCCCGAGCCGTTGCCGAAGATGGCCAGCAGGCCGAACGGGCGCAGGCAGTCGATGGAGCCCTCGAAGGTGTCCTTGCCCACCGAGTCGTACACCACCTTCACGCCCTTGCCGCCGGTGATCTCCTTCACGCGGGCCGCGAAATTCTCGGTGCTGTAGTTGATGGCGTGCGCCGCGCCGTGCTCCAGCGCGAGCTTGCACTTGGCGTCGCTGCCGGCCGTGCCGATCAGCTGCAGGCCCAGCGCCTTGGCCCACTGGCAGGCGATCAGGCCGACGCCGCCGGCGGCCGCGTGGAACAGGATGAAGTCGCCGGCCTGCAGGCCTTCGGCCGGCAGCGTCTTCTTCAGCAGGTACTGCGTGGTCAGGCCCTTGAGCATCATGGCCGCGCCGGTCTCGAAGGAGATGTCGTCGGGCAGCTTGCACACGTTCTTGGCCGGCATCACGCGCAGCTCGCTGTAGGCGCCGGGCGGCTGGCTCGCATAGGCCGCGCGGTCGCCGGCCTTCAGGTGGGTGACACCCTCGCCCACCGCCTCGACCACGCCCGAGGCCTCCATGCCGAGCTGCAGCGGCATCTGGAACGGATAGAGCCCGCTGCGCTGGTAGGTGTCGATGAAGTTCAGGCCCACGGCCTTGTGGCGGATGCGGATTTCGCCCGGGCCGGGCTCTCCGACCTCCACCTCGACGATCTTCAGTTCTTCGGGACCGCCATGGCGGTCGATACGGACGGCTTTGCTCTTCATCGGTGCGGTCTCCACGCTCTGGAAAGGAAGGGGAAGGCATCCTGCCATGTTTGAGCTTCCGGCGACGGCGCCGGCAATCATTGCCCGGTAGAGTCGGCGGCCATGCAGACACAGCCGCAGCGCCTCGCTCCCCTCACCGTCTTCCTGCTCATCGTTCCTCCGCTGCTCTGGGCCGGCAACGCCGTGGTCGGCCGGCTGGTGCGCGAGCTGGTCTCGCCGCTCACGCTGAACTTCGTGCGCTGGGTCATCGCCTTCGCGCTCCTGCTGCCGCTGGCCGCCCCGGTGCTGCGGCGCGGCAGCCCGCTGTGGGCGCACTGGAAGCGCTACGCGGTGCTCGGGCTGCTGGGCATCGGCCTGTACAACGCCTTCCAGTACCTGGCGCTTCAGACCTCCACGCCCATCAACGTGACGCTGGTCGGCTCCAGCCTGCCGCTTTGGATGCTCGCGGTGGGCGCCCTCTTCTTTGGCGCGCGCGTCAGCGGCCGCGAGATCGGCGGCGCGCTGCTGTCGATGGTGGGCGTGCTGCTGGTGCTCAGCCGCGGCGAATGGCAGCAATTGCTCGGCCTGCGGCTGGTGCCGGGCGACCTGTACATGATCGCGGGCACCATCGCCTGGGCCTTCTACAGCTGGCTGCTGGCGCGCACGCACGAGCCCCGCGCGGTGCGGCAGGACTGGGCCTCGTTCCTGATGGCGCAGCTGGTGTTCGGCATCGCATGGTCGGGCGCGCTGGCTGCGGGCGAATGGACGCTGACGCCTGCCCGCATCGACCTCGGCTGGCCGCTCATCGCGGCGATGCTGTTCATCGGCATCGGCCCGGCCGTGGCGGCCTACCGCTGCTGGGGCACCGGCGTGCAGCGCGCGGGGCCGCAGGCGGCGAGCATCTTCATGAACCTCACGCCGCTCTTCGCGGCGGTGCTGTCGGCGGCCTTCCTGCGGGAGCCGCCGCACTGGTACCACGGCGCGGCGTTCCTGCTGATCGTGGGCGGGATCGTGGTGGCGTCGAGGCGCTGACGTCTCTCAGGCGAAGAGCCTGGCCAGCTCGGGCCTCTCGCGCATCCAGCGCGGCGCCTCGGCCTTGTCCACCAGCCGCCAGACGTAGCCCGGGCGGCTGTACAGGTCGCGCCCCGAAGCCAGCAGCGCGGGGATGTCGATGGCGTCGAGGAAGGCCTGCGAGTTGTATTCCTGGTGCGCGAAGCCACGGATCTTGGCGCGCACCGCGCCCTCGTCCATCGCGAGGTACGAGAAGTGCCAGCCGGCATCGGCCAGGATCAGCGCGGGCTGCGCGCCGCTGCGCACGCGCATGCGCAGCTGGTCGGGCGTGAGGTCGTCGAGCCGGGCCCGCGTGGCGGCCACCGTCCACACCGAGGACGCCTCGGGCCCCTCGACATTGCGGTAGTTCGCGTAGAAGTAATAGAAGGCCAGGCAGAGGCCGCAGACCTCGTGGCGATGGTCGTCGCGCATCGCGCGGACCACCTCTGCGCGCGGGATCTCGTCGGCGTCTGAGATCATCACGAGGTCGTGCGGCGCCGCATCGTGCAGCCCGCGCATGACCTGGTTGCGCTGGAATTTCTCTCGTATCCAGAAGCCGGACTTCGGCGTGTCGGAGTGCCAGTCGCCCACCACCGCTGCGGCATCGGCCGCCTCCTCGACCACCGGCATGTCGTGCACGGCGACGTAGCGGATGCGCGGCAGGAACGGCGCGATACGCGGGTCGGCGGCATCGAAACGGAGCGCCTTCGGCTCGCCGCTGAAGGTGCGGTCGGCCTCGACGACGACGAAGCAATCGACCACGTCGGACAGCTCGTGCAGGCGCGTCGCGAGAATGTCGGCCTCGCCGTTGTAGGTGATGCAGTCGTAGACCTTGCGCGTCGGCAAGGCACTCCTTGCTTCCGGCTCCGGCGCGAACTCGATCCGGTAGCCGTTGCGCTCGAACATCTGCAGGATGTCGCGCTCGCCATACCAGGCATCGAGCTGCGACAGCGGAATCAGCGAGCGCAGCGTGAGCGGCGACAGGCTCTCCAGCCGCCGCACCTTCGCGTGATGGCCGAACAGCAGCATCGCGTCGTAGCCATGATGCAGCTGCGGCCCCGCATGCTCGATGGCGAAGCTGCGCGCCAGCTCCAGCGGCGCGAAGCGCATGCCGACGGCCTCCAGCGCGGGGCGCAGCACGCCGCTGAGCTGCACGTCTTCGAGCAGCGCGTTGTGGTCCCAGTGCATCCGCAGAGGATCGCCGCCCACTGCATCGGGCGGCGGAATCTCCACGCGAATGTGCGGATGGTCGACCAGCGCGCGCATGAAGCGCCTGCTGCGCAGGCTGAAGCCGCCGTTCTGGATCGGCGTGACGACGTGGCCGGGCTTGCCCAGTTCGTCGGCCCAATCGAAGCTGTTGCGCCAGTACGTGCCCTGCGGGGCGTCGATCTTCGCGAGATGGATGGGTGCGCCGATGTAGTCGCAGCCCAGGAATTCGTCGCTCCAGTTGGCCGCGTTGACGACCCAGCCGTCTTCCTGGACGACCAGCGCGAACTCGGTCTGCACCACGCGCCAGAGCGCGAACATCATGAACCAGCTGTACTCGTGGTAGTTCAGCGGTGCGATCGGCAGATGTTCGAGGCCGGGTGCCAGTTCGCCGGGCGCCTGCGGGCTGCACAGCAGGGCTCGCGCGCCGGGCATCTGCGCCTGGCTGTGCTGCAGGGCCAGCGCCGCGCCGCGCGCATCGGGCAGCCCCGTGACCGAGACCAGCGTTATCTTTTCGAATGACTCCCTGCTCACGATGCGCCTCCCGTCGCTCTCGTGAACCGCGCTCAGTAGGTGCCCGGGTAGGCGCCGCCGTCGGCCAGGATGTTCTGGCCGGTCATGTAGCCGGCCTGCATGCTGCACAGGAAGGCGCAGATGGCGCCGAACTCGGCCGGCGTGCCGAAGCGCTTGGCCGGAATGTTTTTCTTGCGGGCTTCCCACACGGTGTCGAAGTCCTGGCCCGACTTCTGCGCGGCACCGGCCATCGTGCCCTTGAGGCGGTCGGTGTCGAAGGAGCCCGGCAGCAGGTTGTTGATGGTCACGCCCTGCGCCGCGACTGCCGTGCGTGCAACGCCGGCCACGAAGCCGGTGAGGCCGCTGCGCGCGCCGTTCGACAGGCCCAGGATGTCGATGGGCGACTTCACCGAGCTCGAGGTGATGTTCACGATGCGGCCGTAGCCGCGCTTGGCCATGCCGTCCACCGTGGCCTTGATGAGCTCGATGGGGGTGAGCATGTTGGCGTCGACCGCCTTGATCCACGCCTCGCGGTCCCAGTTGCGGAAGTCGCCGGGCGGCGGGCCGCCTGCGTTGGTGACGACGATGTCGAAGTCATGGCCCAGCGCGAACACCGCGGCGCGGCCGGCCTCGGTGGTGATGTCGGCGGCCACGTGCTTCACGAACGGACCCGATGCACCGGCCGCCTCCGTCAGCTTCTTCGCGGCGGCTTCCAGCGCCTCTGCGCCGCGCGCCACGATCACCACGTTGACGCCCTCGCGCACCAGCGCCTCGGCGCAGCCGTAGCCCAGCCCCTTGCTCGCGCCGCACACCAGCGCGGTCTTGCCTGCAATACCCAGATCCATGTTCCTGCTCCAGTCAAACAATCGGCAAGGGGCTCAGCGCCCCTTGCGCGTGAAAACGAAAATGCCCGCGATCACGAGCACGGTGCCCGCCGCGATCCACGGCGTGAACGGCTCGCCAAGTATGACCACCCCCATGAGGATGGTCGACAGCGGCCCGATCATGCCGGTCTGCGCCGCCATGGCAGGGCCGATGCGCTCGATGGCCATCATCACCATGAGCACGGGCACCGCCGTGCACAGCGTGGCGTTGAGCACCGACAGCCAGATCACCTCGGGCGCGACATCCATGGCCACGCTCATCGGCCGCGTCAGCACGAACTGCAATATGCACAGCACGCAGGCCACGGTGGTGGCCAGCCCCACGAGCCGCAGCGACCCCAGCCGCTTGACGAACTCGCCGCTGTAGACGAGGTAGCCCGCGTAGCTCACCGCGCTCAGGAACACCAGGAACGCGCCCCACGCCGCAGCCCCGCCGCCCTTGCCGCCGCCACCGGTCCACAGCTCGTGGCCGAACACCAGCAGCACGCCGGCGTAGCTCACGATCATGCCCAGCACCTGCGGTCGCGTCGGGTGACGCCGGTAGAGCAGCCAGCCGAAGAACAGCACCAGAGTCGGGTTGAGATAGAGGATCAGCCGCTCGAAGCTGGCCGAGATGTAGGCCAGCCCAGCGAAGTCGAGGAAGCTCGCGAGGTAGTAGCCCGAGAAGCCCAGGCCGATCACGCCGATCCAGTCGCGCCCGGTGAGCGCGGGCTTGCCGCGCCCCGCCCACCACGCCATGAGCGCGAAGAGCGGCAGCGCGAACAGCATGCGCAGCATGATGAGCGTCACCGCGTCCACGCCGTAGCGGTACGCCAGCTTGACGATGATGGCCTTGCCGCTGAACGCGATGGCGCCCAGCGTGGCGAGGACGAGGCCGGTGGCGATGCCTTTCCTGGCGGCATCGCGGGAGGGTTGCGGGGCAGGCTGGAGGGAATCGCCGGCCGTCGCGGCTGTCTTGTTCATCCCCCGATCATCGCGGCAACCGCAAACCCTTGCCCGGGCGCCTGCTCAGTACCCCGCTGCCGCGCCGTCGCGGCGCGGATCGCTGGCGGCCACGTAGCCTTCCACCGAGGGCTCGCCCGCGCGCCAGATGAACTGGCCGGCGCCGAAGTCCTGGTACGAGTCGTTGATCACTTCCAGGTGATGGCCCAGCTCGCGCAGGCCCTGCACCGTGGCCGGGTTCATCGCGGCCTCGACGTTGATTTCGAGCCCCGCGTTGAAGCGCCAGCGCGGCGCGTCGCAGGCGGCCTGCGGGTTCTGCCTGTAGTCGAGCATGCGCACCAGCGTCTGCATGTGGCCCTGCGGCTGCATGTTGCCGCCCATCACGCCGAAGCTCATCACCGGCTGGCCGTCCTTGGTGAGGAAGGCCGGGATGATGGTGTGGAACGGCCGCTTGCCCGGCGCCACCACGTTCGGGCTCTCGGCCTTCAGGCTGAAGCCGTGGCCGCGGTTCTGCAGGCTGATGCCGTACTCGGGCTCCACGCAGCCGGAGCCGAAGCCCATGTAGTTGCTCTGGATGAAGCTGACCATCATGCCGCTCTCGTCGGCGGCCGTGAGGTAGATGGTGCCGCCCTTCACCGGGTTGCCGGCCTTGAAGTCCTGCGCCTTCTTCACGTCGATGAGGCGGGCGCGCGAGGCGAGGTAGGCGTCGTCGAGCATCTGCTCGGTCGTCACTTCCATCGTCTTGCGTTCCGACACGTAGCGGTACACGTCGGCGAAGGCCAGCTTCATGGCTTCGATCTGCAGGTGCTGCGATTGCACCGAATCGACCGGCAGCGAAGCGATGTCGAACTTCTCGAGGATGCCCAGCGCGATCAGCGCCGCGATGCCCTGGCCGTTCGGCGGAATCTCGTGCAGCGTATGGCCGCGGTAGTCGCGCGATATGGGCTTGACCCACTCGGGCTGGTAGGCCGCGAGGTCGGCCACGGTGAGTGCGCCGCCCTGTTCGGCGGAGAACTTCGCCAGCGCCTCGGCGATCTCGCCGTTGTAGTAGGCCTCGCCCTTGGTGCGGGCAATGGCCTTGAGCGCGCGCGCCGCGGCCGTGAAGCGGAACATGTCGCCCACCTCGGGCGCGCGGCCCCACGGCAGGAAGGTCTGGGCGAAGCCCGGCTGCGACTTCAGCAGCGGCGTGGCCGCGGCCCACTTGCCCTGCACCACCGGCGGCACGAGGTAGCCGCGCTCGGCGATGTCGATGGCCGGCGCAAGCAGGTCGGCGAACGGCAGCTTGCCGAAGCGCTCGCTCAGCGCCACCCAGCCGCGCACCGCGCCCGGCACCGTGACCGAATCGATGCCGCGCATCGGCGGATTGGCCGCGTCGGCACCGTACTTGGCCTTGAAGTATTCGGGCGTCCAGGCCTTGGGCGCGGGGCCCGAGGCATTGAGGCCGTGCAGTTCCTTGCCGTCCCACAGGATGCAGAAGGCATCGCTGCCCAGGCCGTTGCTCACCGGCTCGACCAGCGTCATCACCGCTGCCGTGGCGATGGCCGCATCGACCGCGTTGCCGCCCTGCTGCAGGATGCGCAGCCCGGCCTGCGAGGCCAGCGGGTGCGAGGTCGAGACCACGTTGCGCGCGAAGATCGGGATGCGCGTGGAGAGATAGGGGTTGCTGAAGTCGAAGTTCATTTCGGCGTGCTCTTCCTTATTCGTTGGTGATCTTGCGGTCGACGACGATCTTCTTCCACTTGGCGGCGTCGGTCGCGACCATCTTCGCGAACTGGTCCGGCGTGCCGGGCGTGGCAGGCTCGATGCCCAGCCGCGCGAGCTTTTCCTTCACCTCGGGATCGGCCAGCGCCTCGTTGGCAGCCTTGTTGATCTTCGCGACGATGTCCGCCGGCAGGTTCTTCGGACCGTAGAAGCCGAACCAGGTGTTCGACTCGTAGCCCGGCAGCGTGTCGGCGATGGCCGGCAGCTCGGGCGCCAGCGGGCTGCGCTTGAGCGAGGTGACGCCCAGCGCACGCAGGCGGCCGTCGCGCACGTGCGGCATGCCGGTGGGCAGCGAGTCGAACAGCACGTCGACCTTGCCGCTGATCAGGTCGGGAATGGCCAGCGCCGTGCCCTTGTAGGGAATGTGCGTGACGAACACGCCGGCCTGCGCCTTGAAGAGCTCCGCCGTGAGCTGCACGATGGTGCCGTTGCCGCTCGATGCGTAGTTGAGCTTGCCGGGGTTCTTCTTCGCGTAGTCGATCCACTCGCGCACCGTCTTCGCGGGCGAATTGACCGGCACCAGCATGATGCTGGCGGCATCGCCCACGTGCGCGATGGGCGTGAAGTCACGCACCGTGTCGTAGGGCAGCTTGCTGATCGCCGGACCGATGGAGTGCGTGCTCGTGGTGGCCAGCAGGATGGTGTAGCCGTCGGGCGCGGCCTTGGCGGCCTGGTCGGAGCCGATGGCGCCGCCGGCGCCGGGCTTGTTGTCGACCACCAGCGTGGTGCCCAGCTTGTCGCCCATCTTCTGGCCCAGCGTGCGGGCGAAGAGATCGGTGGCGCCTGCCGCCGGGAACGGCACGATCAGCCGGATCGGCTTGTTCGGGTAGCCCTGCGCCAGGCTGGCGGACGAGGCGACCATGCCGAATGCGACGGCGAGCGCCTGGAGGAACTGGAGGCGTTTCATTTGCGGGAATTCTGTGCCTGTGGACGGGACAAGCATGCTATGCACCGCTGGCGCATCAAGCCAGATAATTCGGCTTATTCAACTATCAACGCCGTTTATGACCAGAGCCCCCGCCGAAGAAATCTCGCTGCAGCAGCTGCGGGCGCTGGCGGCGGTGGCCGAAACGGGCAGCTTCACGCTGGCGGCCGAGGCATTGCAGCTCACCCAGCCCGCCATCAGCCACCTGATCAAGCGACTCGAGGAAGAGCTGGCGCAGCCGCTGGTGGTGCGCGGGCGCCGCATCCGCACGACCAACGCGGGCCAGATGATGGTCGACACCGCCGTGCGCGCGCTGCGGCTGATCGACGATTCGGTCGGCGCCTGCCGCTCGCAGTCGCAGCTGCGCGAGGGCCGCATCGTGCTGGCGGTGGGCCACCTGACCGCGGGCGCCCTGCTGCCGCCGCTGCTGGGCCGCTTCTCGCAGAAGCACCCCACGCTCGCGGCGACGCTGCTCGACAGCACCGCCGAGCAGATGATCTCGCGCGTGCTCTCGCAGGAGGCGGACCTGGGCTTCGGCTCCGACATCGGCCAGAAGCATTCCGAACTGGCGACCGAGCCGCTCTTCACCGAGCGCATGGCCCTCTTCGTGCGCGACGACCATCCGCTGGCGCAGCACGATTCGGTCGAGGCCAGGCACCTCGAAGGCCTGCCCTTCATCCACGTCAACCCCGACGCCAACGTGTGGCGTGCCGTGAGCCGCCAGCTGGCGAGCGTGGCCAACGTGTATCCGCAGGTGGTGCACCACGTGTCGATGCTGTCGACGGCCTTCGGCCTCATCCAGGCCGGCGCAGGCGTGGCGCTGGCGCCGCGCTATGTCGAAGTGCTGATGCCGGCCAACCTGCGCGCCGTGGGCGTGACGCGGCCCGTGCTGGAGTACCCGGTGGTCGCCATCCGGCTGGCCAAGCATCCGCTGAGCCCGGCGGCGATGGCCTTCCTGGCGATGGCCCGGCAGCACATGAAGCCGCCGCGGGCCGGCAAGAGCTAGAAAAGGAAAACGGCGCCCGAAGGCGCCGTTTTCAAGGAAGGAGGCAGAACCGGGACCGGTGGTCAGTCCTCGACGAAAGCCTCTTCGCGCTTCGACTTCACAGCCGGCAGCAGCACGATGATCAGCAGCAGGGCTGCAGCGGCCAGCAGGCTCGCCGAGATCGGACGCGTGACGAACACGCTCCAGTCGCCGCGCGACAGCAGCAGCGAACGGCGCAGGTTCTCTTCCATCATCGGGCCCAGGATGAAGCCCAGCAGCAGCGGCGCAGGCTCGCAACCCAGCTTGAAGAAGGTGTAGCCCACCAGACCGAAGATGCCCACCATCCAGATGTCGAAGGTGTTGTTGTTGGTCGAGTACACGCCGATCGCGCAGAACAGAACGATCGCCGGGAACAGGTACTTGTAGGGCACCGACAGCAGCTTGATCCACATGCCGATCAGCGGCAGGTTCAGGATGATCAGCATCGCGTTGCCCAGCCACATCGAGGCGATCAGGCCCCAGAACAGCTCGGGGTTGCTGGTCATCACCTGCGGACCCGGCTGGATGTTGTGGATGGTCATCGCGCCCACCATCAGCGCCATCACGGCGTTGGGCGGAATGCCCAGCGTCAGCAGCGGGATGAAGGAGGTCTGCGCACCGGCGTTGTTGGCCGACTCGGGAGCCGCCACACCGCGGATGTTGCCCTTGCCGAAGGGCACTTCGCCCGGCTTCAGCTTGGTCTTCTTCTCGATCGTGTAGGCAGCGAAAGCAGCCAGCAGCGCGCCGCCGCCGGGCAGGATGCCCAGTGCGGAACCCAGCGCCGTGCCGCGAAGCACCGCGGGCGTCATGCGCTTGAAGTCTTCCTTGGTCGGGAACAGGCCCGAGACCTTGGCGGTGAACACTTCACGTTCGTCGTCGGGGCGCGAGAGATTCGCGATGATTTCGCCGTAGCCGAACACGCCCATGGCGATGGCCACGAAGCCGATGCCGTCGGTGAGCTCCGGAATGTCGAAGCTGTAGCGCGCCACGCCCGAGTTCACGTCGGTACCGACCAGACCCAGCAGCAGGCCCAGCACGATCATCGCGATGGCCTTGAGCAGCGAGCCCGAAGCCAGCACCACGGCGCCGATCAGGCCCAGGATCATCAGCGAGAAGTATTCGGCGGGGCCGAACTTGAAGGCCAGCTCGGTCAGCGGCGGAGCGAAGGCGGCCAGGATCAGCGTGCCCACGCAACCGGCGAAGAACGAGCCCAGGCCGGCAGCGGCGAGCGCCGGGCCTGCGCGGCCCTTGCGCGCCATCTGGTAGCCGTCGATCACTGTCACCACCGATGAGGATTCACCGGGCAGGTTCACAAGAATCGCGGTGGTGGAGCCGCCGTACTGGGCGCCGTAATAGATGCCGGCCAGCATGATCAGCGCCGACACGGGCGGCAGCGCGTACGTGGCCGGCAGCAGCATCGCGATGGTCGCGACCGGGCCGATGCCCGGCAGCACGCCGATCAGCGTGCCCAGAATGCAGCCGATCAGGCAGTACAGCAGATTGGTGAAGGTAAAGGCGACGCCAAAACCGACGGAAAGGTTGTGGATCAGGTCCATGGTGGAATCGGCTTTCGTCTCAACCGGTGATGAAGGTCGGCCAGACCTGGATCTGGAGCTTGAGCGCCCAGATGAACGCGACGTAGCTGCCGACGGCCAGCACGGAGGCCAGGATCAGCACGCTGGGCAGCTTGAACTCGTGGCCCGCGAGGCTGGAGATGATCACCAGCGCGTAGATGGCGATGATCATGCCCATGGCCGGAATGCCCATGCTCGGCAGGCCGCCGAGCAGGATGCCGAACGCGAGGTTGGCGCCAAGGATGAACACCACCTGTTTCCAGGCCCACTTGCCGATCTTCTCGCCGTCGGTGGTCTCGACGGTGAGCCCGCTGAACATGATCCCGAGGCCGATGAGGGCCATCAGGATGCCGAGCATCAACGGGAAGTAACCCGGTCCCATCCGGGCGCCGGTGCCCACGGTGTAGGTGGTGGCGCCCCATGCGAACGCCACACCCACCACCGTGAACATCAGACCCGAGAAAAAGTCTTTCTGACTCTTGATCTTCACGAACAGTCTCCTCGAACAAATTTCGATGCGGGATTGTCGAGTCAGCTTCCGGTCAGGCCGATGTGGATTCCACTAACCAAAGTCTTAGGGATAACCCGGGAGTATTCATCGCTCCCGGGCTGGCTGGAGCGCAGCGCCGGTCACTCCAGCGGAGGCGTGGCGCTCAGCACTTCTTCGATGGTCGTCACGCCCTCGGCCACGCGCAGCGCGCCGGCCAGCCGCAGCGGCCGCATGCCGTCGATCACGGCCTGGCGGCGCAGCCCTGCGAGGTTGGGCTCCTTCGTGACCTGGCTCTTGAACGGCTCGCTGACGCTCAGCAGTTCATAGAGCCCCATGCGGCCCATGTAGCCGGTCATGCGGCAGTCGACGCAGCCCACCGGCTTGTACGCGCGCACCGAGCCCGTGATCTGCCACGGCTTGACGATGGCCTCGAGCTTCTCGCGGGTGACGGTGTCGTCGGGCTGCTTGCAGTTGGGGCACAGCGTGCGCACGAGGCGCTGCGCGAGCACGCCCAGCATCACGGCGTTGATGAGGTACGAGGGCACGCCCAGTTCCATCAGCCGCGTGATGGCGCTCGGCGCATCGTTGGTGTGCAGCGTGCTGAACACCAGGTGGCCGGTGAGTGCGGCCTGCACCGCCATCTCGGCGGTGGCGAGGTCGCGGATTTCGCCGACCATGATGATGTCCGGGTCCTGCCGCATCAGCGCGCGCAGGCCTTCGGTGAAGCCGAAGTCGAGTTGCGGCTGCACCTGCGTCTGGTTGAAGGAGGTCTCGATCATTTCGATCGGGTCCTCCACCGTGCTCACGTTCACTTCTTCGGTCGCCACGCGCTTGAGCGTGGAGTACAGCGTGGTGGTCTTGCCCGAGCCCGTGGGCCCGGTCACCAGGATGATGCCGTTGGGACGAGTGACGAGTTGCTCCCAGCGCTGCGCGTCGTGCTGCGCGAAGCCCAGCGCGTCGAGGTCCTTCACAGCGGTGTCGGGGTCGAAGATGCGCATCACCATCTTCTCGCCGAAGGCGGTGGGCAGCGTCGACAGCCGCATTTCGACTTCGTCGCCGCGCATGTTGCGGGTCTTGATGCGGCCGTCCAGCGGACGGCGCTTCTCGACCACGTCCATGCGGCCCAGCAGCTTGATGCGCGCGACCATCGCGTTCATCACGCCCATGGGCATCTGGTAGGCCGGATGCAGGATGCCGTCGATGCGGAAGCGGATCACGCCCTGCTCGCGGCGCGGCTCCAGGTGGATGTCGCTCGCGCGCTGGTCGAAGGCGTACTGCCAAAGCCAGTCGACCACCTGCACCACGCTCTGGTCGTTGGCGTCGAGCTGCTTGTTGCTCTTGCCCAGCTCGACCAGCTGCTCGAAGCTCGCGCTGGCGGTGTTGCCGCCGGCCTTCTGCGCGGCGCGCACCGACTTCGCGAGCGCGAAGAACTCGGCCGTGTAGCGCTGGATGTCCGCCGGGTTGGCGACCACGCGCCGCACCGAGCGGCGCGCCTGCCGCTCCACTTCGGCGATCCAGTCGGTGAGGAACGGTTCGGCCGTGGCCACCACCACCTCGTTGGGCAGCACCTGCACCGGCAGCACCTTGTGGCGCTCGGCGTAGGCCGCGCTCATGGTGTCGGCCACCTTGCCCACATCGACCTTCAGCGGATCGATGCGCAGATAGGAGAGCCCCGCGCGGCCCGCGAGCCATTGCGTGAGGGTTTCGAGATCGAGCGGCTTGTTGTCGCTCTCGCGCGTCATGGCGACGTTGGCCAGACGCACCAGCGGGGCCTGGCGGCTCTCGGCCTGCGCGCAGCGGGCGATGGTGCGCTTGGCCTCGACCGGGGAAATCACGCCGTCGGCGGCGAGCCATTCGATCAGGCGCCGCAGGTCGAGCGGGCCTTCGTGGCGCGTGGCCAGCGGGGCGGGGGCGGAAGCAGCGGGTACAGCGCTCATGAGCCGTTGGTCATTCGGGTGAGTGTCGGATTCTGTGGCTTGAAGACCCGCAGCCACTTCGGCGCGGGCAAGCCCCAGCGAGTCTGGATCGTTTGGGCGCGCTCGGCAAGCGCCTCGCGCTTCGGGCGGCTCGGCGTGCGCTGCGCAAGCACCACCGTGTTGCCTTCGCGCGTCGGCTTGAAGGCCCAGACGGCATCGGCGCCGAACGCGGACGAAATCTTCTCGAGGCTGCGCTCGTAGCTCGACGAGCGGCCGAAGAGATTGACCGCCATGCAGCCGTCTTCGGTGAGCAGCGCGTGGCAGTCGGCATAGAAGTCTTCGCTGTCGAGCACGGGCGCGGCGGCCTCGTGGTCGTACAGGTCGACCTGCAGCGCATCGACCGTGCCGTGCCATTCGGGCTTGCGGATCTCGGCGGCGGCATCGGCGATCACCACGCGCAGCTTCGGATCGTCCGGCGGCAGCTTGAACCAGCCGCGGCAGGCAGACACCACCTGCGGATTGAGCTCGATCGCGGTGGTGCGCATGCGCAGGATCTTGCGGCTGAACTTGGTGAGCGTGGCCGCGCCCAGGCCGAGTTGCATCGCGTGACGGCTGGCGACGGTCTTGCCGTCGACGAACAGCAGCCAGGCCATCATGCGCTGCACGTACTCGAGCTCGATCTCGAAGGGCGCATCGAGCTTCATGGAGCCCTGGACCCACTCGGTGCCCAGGTGCAGGTAGCGGATGTCGCCCCAGTCGGAGAAATTGACTTCGGGAAGGGAAATAGGAGTTTTGCTCGATGCCATCGATGCCGTCAGACGACTAGTTTGTGGGCGGCCAGCACTTCGCGCCAGGCCGCGAGCTTGCGCTCGAAGCTCCACGACGCGTTGGCGGGGCTGGTGGAAGGCAGCTGGTAGACCGGCACGCCCAGCGTGCGAGTGTGGCGCGCGTGCTTGAAGCTCTCGCCTCCGTTGTGCGCGATGGCCGCGAGCTTCGGCAGGTGCAGGCCGGCGATGTCGTTCGCCACCGGCGCGCGGATGGCCGAGTCGAGGCTGCCCTCACGCTCGCAGGACGCATACACGTCCCACACGCCCAGGCCGCGGTCGAGCAGCCAGCGGCAGCGCGGCCCGTAGCTGTCGGCGCCCGAGGGAAGGGGAATGTCGGGCCACACGGCTTGCAGGATCTTCCAGAACTGGTTTTGGGGGTGTGCATAGTACTGCTGCCGCTCGAGCGACTTCACCCCGGGGAAGCTGCCGAGGACGAGCACGACGGTCTTCGGCGAGACGATGGGCGGCAGGCCGGTGAGCACGGAGCCGGCGGCTGCATCGGATGCGAGGGAAAGCTTCATGGCCGGCATCGTGCCACCGTCGCGCCCACGCTTTCGCCACCCATGAAAAAACCCGCCGAAGCGGGTTTTTCCGTTTTCTCGGGATGCCGGACCGGCCGGCTGCCGATTGGCTGCTTGCTCTTACTTCTTGGCGGCTTCGTTCTCGGCGGTGCCGGGGATCTTCTCGCCGATGGCCTTGCCGGTGCTGCGCATGCCGTCGGCCGTCTTGTGGCCGGCGTTCTCTACGGCGTCGCCGGTCTTCGCGGCTGCGTTCTTGGTGGCGTTGGTCGCCTTCTTGGTGGTGCGCTTGGTCGCGTTCCAGGCCTTCTTGGTGCCACGCTCGGTCGCGTTCGCGGCCTTCTTGGTGGTGCTCTTGGTAGCGTCCCAGGCCTTCTCCGCTCCACGCTCGGTGGCGTTCACGGCGTCCTTGCCGGCTTCCTTCACCTTCTCGGTGGTGGATGGCTCGGTGGTGGCCGCTGTCTGCGCGACGGCCGACATGCCGATGGATGCCAGCGCCAAGGCGACAACGACGGGAACGGTACGAACAAAGGACTTGGTCATGGAAAGACTCCTTTTTTGAGTGAAGTATGGGAGTGACGGATGTGCCACTGCACAACCAACGCCACTTCGAACTTCAAGGATGACAGCAAAAAAGGCCCGATGGCACGCCCGGACGCAACTCGGGAAATCGGCCTACGCGAGGGGCTTCCGTCCATCCGACGCGGACAGCAGACTTTGGAGCTTCGGAAGCGCCGCAACCGCATTGCGAGTGGTCGCTTCGGCCAGCACATCGATGCCGATGCCCCGCAGCTGCGCCACCACTCCGGCGATGCGCGGCAGCTCGGCCGGCTCGTTGCGCCCCTGCGGCTCGCCCGCATCGCGCTGGGCCTGCGTGCGGTAGATCCAGTGCGGCTGGATGTCGGGCGCGTCGGTCTCCATCACGATCGACTCCATCGGCAGCGTGGAGGCCAGGCGCCGAAGCTGCAGGGCGCGCTCGAAGGTCACGGCCCCGCCGAAGCCGAGCTTGAGCCCGAGCTCGATGCATGCGCCGGCCTGCTGCTCGCTGCCGTTGAAGGCATGGGCGATGCCATGCCATGGCCGGCCGCCCGCCGTCTGCCGCAGATGCTTGAGCACCTTGTCCACCGAACGCCGCACGTGGATGAGCACGGGTAACCCGTGCTTGCGTGCCAGTTGCAACTGAGTGTGAAAAAAACGCTCCTGCTTTTCGCCGTCGAGCCCCTCGACGAAGTAGTCCAGGCCGATCTCGCCTACCGCCACCAGCCTCGGGTCGTCGCGCCGCGCGGCCAGCTCTGCGTCGAGGGCCTCGAGGTCCTCGTCCTTCGCCTCGCCGGTACACAGCGGATGGATTCCCAGCGCGTAGGCATCGCCCTGCGCATGGGCCAGCTCGCGCACGGTGGCGAAGTTGAAGGCGGCCACCGCCGGGATCACGCACATCGCCACCCCCCGCTCGGCGGCGCGGGCTCGCAGGACCGGCATCTCCGCACCGAATTCGGGCGCATCGAGATGACAGTGGGTATCGACGAAGGTAGCCATCGCGCGATGATGCCCGATGGGATGCGCCGGCGCGGAAAGCGTGCTACTGTGAACTCCTGTACACGCGATTTCCGATCTTTTAGCCGGAGGTACTCCGATGCGCAGGCCAGCTTTCTACAGCCGTTCGCCCCGCGCGCTGCCGTCGGCCGCGGACGAGGCGGCCGAGCGGGCGGATGCCACGGCATCTCCCGACGCCGCGGATGCGAACATCGCGCCGCCGGCAGTCCCCGCAAGAAAAACGGGCTGGCAGCCCGGCCGCCGCAGCTTCGCGCTGCTCATCCTGCTGTCGGCCGCGATGGTCACGGGCGCCGCGCTCTGGATGCCCCGCCCTGGCACCAAGGCCCTCACGCAGAAGGACATCGACGCGGCCGTGCTTCGCACGCTGCAGACCAACACCCTCCCCTCGCCCGCGGCCAAGGCCGCCGACATCATCCGGCCCTCGGTCGTGCGCGTGGTGAGCTACGGCGAGGAGAAGAACACGCCCGAGGCCAAGACCCAGAAGCGCGGCCGCAACATGGCCAAGGGCAAGCCGCCCGAGGCGCCCAACGACGGCGCTGCCCCGGGCGAGTTCGAGCGCGGCGTGGGCACGGGCGTGGTGATCGTCGACAAGGGCGTGATCCTCACCAACCTGCACGTGGTCGCCGGCGCCGACAAGATCAAGGTCACCTTCTACGACGGCCTGGAAGCTCCGGCCACCATCACAGGCGTGCAGCCCGAGAACGACCTCGCGGTGCTGCAGGCGCAGAAGATTCCCGATGACCTGATTCCCGCCACCATGCGCTCCACCGCCGACCTGCGCCCCGGCGACCAGGTGGCAGCCGTGGGCTTTCCGTTCGGCATCGGGCCTTCGGTTTCGGCCGGCGTGGTGTCGGGCCTGAAGCGCTCCTTCCGCTCGCCCGAGGGCAAGCAGGAACTGGGCAATCTCATTCAGTTCGACGCGGCCGCCAATCCCGGCAATTCGGGCGGACCGCTGATCAACATGGACGGCGAGGTGCTGGGCATCGTCACCGCCATCCTCAACCCGACGCAGCAGCGCACCTTCATCGGCATCGGCTTCGCGGTGCCCATCGAGAACGCCGCGTCCGCCGCGGGCTCGCCACCGTTCTGATCGATCCTTCTTCGAAAGTCCTTCGCATGAGCACAGAGACCGTCAACCCCACGCCAGCCGGTACCGCCGAACTGATGGAGCAGATCCTCTACGAGGTGAAGCGCGTGGTCGTGGGCCAGGACCGCTTCCTGGAGCGCGTGATGGTCGCCATGCTCGCGGGCGGGCACCTGCTGGTCGAAGGCGTGCCGGGGCTGGCGAAGACGCTCACCGTGAAGACGCTGGCCGACACCGTGCGCGGCCAGTTCAAGCGCATCCAGTTCACGCCCGACCTGGTGCCCGCCGACCTGGTGGGCACGCGCATCTACAACCAGAAGACGGGCGACTTCAGCACCTCGCTGGGCCCGGTGTTCGCCAACCTGCTGCTGGCCGACGAAATCAACCGCGCGCCGGCCAAGGTGCAGAGCGCACTGCTCGAGGTGATGCAGGAACGCCAGGTCACCATTGCCGGCGAGACGCACAAGGTGCCTCGCCCCTTCCTCGTGATGGCCACGCAGAACCCCATCGAGACCGAGGGCACCTATCCGCTGCCCGAGGCGCAGGTCGACCGCTTCATGATGAAGGTGCTGGTCGACTACCCGAGCGACGAGGAAGAGTTCGTCATCGTCCAGCGCGTGATCGGCCCGGCGGTCAACGCCACGCCAGTCGCCACCACCGAACAGCTCGCCGCGCTGCAGGCCGAGGCGCGGCGCGTGTACGTCGACCCTTCGCTGATCCAATACGCGGTGAAGCTGGTGTCGGCCACGCGCACGCCCGAGAAGCACGGGCTGAAGGACCTGCGCCGCTTCATCACCTTCGGCGCCAGCCCGCGCGCCAGCATCAGCCTGACCGAGGGCGCGCGCGCCCTCGCCTTGCTGCGCGGCCGCAGCTACGCGCTGCCCGAAGACATGACCGCGCTGGTGCCCGACGTGCTGCGCCATCGCGTGACGCTTTCCTACGAAGGCTTGTCCGAGGGCCTGACGCCGGACAGCCTGGTCGAGAAGATCATGCGTGCAGTCCCCGCTCCTCCGAAGCCTCTGGAACATGAAAAGCTGGTGGCGTAAGGCCCCCGCGGCCGCGAACGACGACCGGCTCGCCATCGAAGCCGGCGGGGCAGAGCGCGCGCTGCGCCGGCTCGAGTGGACCGTGATCCGCCGCCTCGACGGCCTGCTGCAGGGCGACTACCGCACGCTGATGCGCGGCGCCGGGCTCGACCTGGCCGACCTGCGCGAATACCAGCACCACGACGACGTGCGCCACATCGACTGGAACGTCACCGCGCGGCTGCAGACGCCGCACGTACGCGTGTTCACCGAAGACCGCGAGATGGCCGCATGGTTCGTGCTCGACCTGAGCCGTTCGGTCGACTTCGGCTCGGGCCTGAAGGCCAAGCGCGAGATCTCGGCGGGCTTCGTCGGCGTGCTGGCGCGACTGCTCACGCGGCACGGCAACCGGGTGGGCGCACTGGTCTACGGCAGTGATCTCGAGGCGGTGATTCCGCCTCGCAGCGGGCGGCGCCACGTGCTGCATCTGCTGCATGCGATGGAAAAGCGCGCCGGCAAGGCCGAAGCGGAGCCATCGCAGAAAGGCATGACGCGGCTGGCCGACCTGCTCAAGTCGGCCGCCACGCTGATGCCCCGGCGCTCCACGGTGTTCGTGGTGTCCGACTTCCTGAGCGAGCCCGGCTGGGAACGCCCGCTGGGCCAACTGGTGCAGCGCCATGAGGTGGTGGCGGTGCGCCTCTTCGATCCGCTCGAACTCGAGCTGCCCGACCTCGGCCTGGTGCCGCTGCGCGACGCCGAGACCGGCGAGCAGCTGTGGGTCGACACCCATGACGCAGGCTTTCGCAAGCGCTTCGCCCGGCTGGCGGCCGAGCGCGAAACCACATTGCGCGAGACGCTGGCGCGGGCCGGCGTCGATGCGCTCGAACTCTCGACCAATGACGACCTGGTGGAAGCCATCGTCCGTTTCGCCGATATGCGCAAGCGCCGCGCGCGCATCGGTCAGGCTGGCCTGAAGGCGGTGGCAGCATGAACTTTCTCTGGCCCCAATTCCTCTGGCTGCTGGCGGCGCTGCCGCTGCTGATCCTGCTTTATGTGTGGCTGCTGCGGCGCAAGAAGAAGCTGGCGGTGCGCTACGCCAGCCTGTCGATCGTGCGCGAGGCCATGGGCGCCGGGCAAAGTGTGCGACGGCACCTGCCGCCCCTGCTCTTCCTGCTGGCCATGGCCGCGATGCTGGTGGCGGCGGCGCGACCGATGGCGGTGGTGGTGCTGCCGTCGAACCAGCAGACCATCATCCTGGCGATGGATGTCTCGGGCAGCATGCGCGCGGCCGACGTGCAGCCCAACCGGCTGGTGGCGGCGCAGGAGGCGGCCAAGAGCTTCATCAAGGACCTGCCGCGCAGCGTGAAGGTGGGCATCGTCGCCTTCGCGGGCAGTGCGCAGGTGGCGCAGTTGCCCACCACCAATCATGAAGACCTGGTGACCGCGATCGACAGCTTCCAGCTGCAGCGCGCCACCGCCACCGGCAACGCCATCGTGGTGTCGCTGGCCACGCTCTTCCCCGACGCGGGCATCGACGTCGAGCAGTTCAGTTCGCCCAGCCGCCAACGCGGCGCGGCCATCGACCAGAACGAGAAGAAGCTCAAGGAATTCACGCCGGTAGCGCCGGGCTCGTTCACCTCGGCCGCGATCATCATGCTGACCGACGGCCAGCGCACCACCGGCGTCGACCCGCTGGACGCGGCCAAGGCTGCGGCCGACCGCGGCGTGCGCATCTACACGGTGGGCGTGGGCACGGTCGACGGCGAGACCATCGGCTTCGAGGGCTGGTCGATGCGTGTGCGGCTCGACGAAGACACGCTCAAGGCCATCGCCAACAAGACCAACGCCGAATACTTCTACGCAGGCACTGCCAACGACCTGAAGAAGGTCTACGAGACGCTGAGCTCCAAGCTCACTGTGGAGAAGAAGGAAACCGAGATCTCCGCGCTCTTCGCGCTGGGCGCCGCGGTGCTGACGCTGCTGTCGGCCGGGCTCTCGCTGCTCTGGTTCAACCGGATTCTCTAGCGCCCCGCTGGGCGGCCGCCGGCGCCTCGGGCGACCTCACCGCGCCGATCCCGCCCAGGAACAGGTCGGCCACGATCGGCGCGATGGCCGCGTGGTCGAGCCGGCCGTCGGGCTTCATCCAGGTGAACATCCAGTTGATCATGCCGAAGAGCAGCATGGTCAGCGGCTTGGCGAGGTCGTCGCTGGGTGCGCCGGGGCGCAGCGCCGACACCGCGCGCGCGAAGCCCGCGACCACCTCGCGTTCCTTGTCGAGCACGCGCTCGCGATCGGCCTCTTCGAGAAAGCGCACGTCGTCCGTCAGCACGCGGTGCGCGTCCTGCGCGCCGGCGTATTCCTCGACGATGCGGTAGATGAAGCGGCGCAGGCGCTCCTCGTCGGTGTGCGTCGAGGCCTCTTCCTCGGCCACCAGCGCGGCGAGCTTGGAGACGTGCGTCTCCGCGATGCTGATGAGCAGGCTGCTCTTGTCCTTGTAGTAGTGGTACAGCGTGGCCTTCGAGAGGCCGCAGGCCTCGGCCACCTGGTTCATCGAGGTGGCGGGATAGCCGCTGCGCGCGAACAGCTGGGCGGCCTGCGCGAGGATGAATTCACGCTGGTCCTCGTAGGTGGCGGATCTTCCACGCGGCATCGGTTGCTGTTCCTCGGTTGTTGTTCGGTTGAAGGAAACGAAACGGGCGATCTTGCACGAAGCGCGAAGGCGGTCGTCAGCCCCGCTTGGTGGCGATGAGCGAACGCACCTCGGTGGCCGGCAGGCTCGGGCGGTTCTTCTCCACGCTGGAAAGCGGCTCCACCTCGCGAAGGCTCGCGAGGCTGCGCACCGTGAGTGTCTGGTAGGTCTGCGTGCCTTCTAGCTTCCAGGCGATCTCGTCATCGCTCAGCTCGCGCTTCACCTTCGCCGGAATTCCCGCCACCAGCGAGCGCGCCGGCACCTTCATGCCGGCCGGCACGAAGGCGCAGGCCGCGACGATGGCCTTCTCGCCGATCTCGGCCTCGTCCATCACCACCGCGTTCATGCCCACCAGCGCGTCGCGCCGCACGATGCAGCTGTGCAGGATCGCGCCATGGCCGATGTGGCCGTTGACCTCCACCACCGTGTCGTTGTCGGGAAAGCCGTGGATGCAGCAGTGGTCCTGCACGTTGGAGCCCTCTTCCAGCACGATGCGGCCGAAGTCGCCGCGCAGGCTGGCGCAGGGGCCCACATAGCAGTTCGGGCCGACGATCACGTCGCCGATCAGCACCGCGCTGGGATGCACGTAGGCGCTCGGGTCGACGACCGGGATCACGCCGTCGATGGAATAGCTGGGCATTCGCTCTGTCTCCTTGTTTGACCGACTTGTCGCGGGCATCAGGGTTTGCCCTGAATCAACCCCGCTTGTGTCGTTGTCTGGGTCGATCCTAAAATCAACCGAACGGTCGGTCAATAGTGTTTGCACACCGGCCCGTACCCACAAAGGATGAAAGAGACACTCGATGACTGAGCCTTTGGTACTCACCAGCAACGCCGGCGCCGTCCGCACGCTGAGCCTCAACAGGCCGGCGGCCCTCAACAGCTTCACGACCCAATTGCACGAAGCGCTGATGGCCGAGCTGGAAGCCGCGGCAGCCGATGCGAGCGTGCGCTGCGTGGTGCTCACCGGTGCCGGCCGCGCCTTCTGCGCCGGCCAGGACCTGGCCGACCCGTCGGTCGCGCCCGACCCGACACCCGGCGCCGCGCCCAAGGACCTGGGCCACGTCATCTCCACCTGGTACGCCCCGCTGGTCGCGCGCCTGCGCTCGATGCCGGTGCCGGTGATCGCCGCCGTCAACGGCGTGGCCGCGGGCGCCGGCGCCAATCTCGCGCTGTGCTGCGACCTCGTGGTGGCCGCCCGCTCGGCGAGCTTCATCCAGGCCTTCACCAAGATCGGCCTCGTGCCCGACACCGGCGGCACCTGGCTGCTGCCGCGCCTCGTGGGTTCGGCGCGCGCGCTGGGCATCGCGATGCTCGGCGACAAGCTGCCCGCCGAGGAAGCCGCGCGCATCGGCCTGATCTGGCAGTGCGTGGACGACGCAGCGCTCGCCGAAACCACCGCAGCCCTCGCCTCGAAGCTCGCCGGCATGCCCACGCGCGCCCTCGTCGCCACCCGCGAGGCCATGGCCGCCGCGCAGGACATGGACCTGGACGCAGCCCTCGCCGAGGAAGCCCGCATCCAGCGCGACATGGGCAACGCAGCCGACTACCGCGAAGGCGTCGAGGCATTCCGCGCCAAGCGCGCCCCCGTTTTCAAGGACCGCTGAGCCATGCCCGACACCGCTTCTTCTTCCCGCACGCCCCAGCAGACGGCCGAGTACGTCCGCGACGGCATGTTCGCCAACGACAACGCCAGCAAGGGCCTGGGCATGCGCATCGTGGAGGTCGGCCCCGGCCAGGCCACCATCGAGATGCGCGTGCGCACCGACATGCTCAACGGCCACGCCATCTGCCACGGCGGCTTCATGGCCACGCTGGCCGACTCGACTTTCGCCTTCGCCTGCAACTCCTACGACGAGCTGACCGTGGCCTCGGGCTTCGCCATCGACTTCATCGCGCCGGCGCGCGAGGGCGACGTGCTCACCGCGCGCTGCCACGAGGTGTCGAAGGCCGGGCGCACCGGCGTGTACGACACCGAAATCACCAACCAGCGCGGCGAGCGCATCGCGATCTTCCGCGGCCGCTCCTACACGGCCAAGGGCCGCCCGGCCGTTCCGAACGCCGCAGCCGCCTGAGGAGACAACACACCATGACAGTCAAACGCCCCGCCCCCGGCGAACTCGAACCCATCGAAACCGCCAGCCGCGACGAGATCGCGGCCCTGCAACTCGCCCGCCTGCGCACCACGCTGCAGCGCGCCTACGAGAACGTGCCCCACTACCGCAAGGCTTTCGATGCCAAGGGCGTGCACCCCGACGATCTGAAGTCGCTGGCCGACCTGTCGAAGTTCCCGTTCACGGTGAAGAGCGACCTGCGCAACAACTACCCCTTCGGCATGTTCGCCGTGCCGCGCGAGAAGGTGGCGCGCATCCACGCTTCCTCGGGCACCACCGGCAAGCCGACCGTGGTGGGCTACACGCTGCAGGACATCGACACCTGGGCCGACCTCGTCGCCCGCTCCATCCGCGCGGCGGGCGGCCGTCCCGGCGACATGGTGCATGTGTCGTACGGCTACGGCCTCTTCACCGGCGGCCTGGGCGCGCACTACGGCGCCGAACGCGCTGGCTGCACCGTCATCCCGATGTCGGGCGGCCAGACCGAGAAACAGGTGCAGCTCATCCAGGACTTCAAGCCGAACATCATCATGGTCACGCCCAGCTACATGCAGGTGATCATCGAGCAGTTCGAGCGCCAGGGCCTCGACGCGAAAGACAGCTCGCTCAAGGTCGGCATCTTCGGCGCCGAGCCGTGGACCGAAGCCATGCGCCGCGACATCGAGGCCAGGGCCGGCATCGACGCCGTGGACATCTACGGCCTGAGCGAAGTGATGGGTCCCGGCGTGGCCAGCGAATGCGTCGAGAGCAAGGACGGCCCCGTCATCTGGGAAGACCACTTCTACCCGGAGATCATCGACCCCGAGACCGGCGAGCTGAAGGCCGACGGCGAGGAAGGCGAGCTCGTCTTCACATCGCTGAGCAAGGAGGCCATGCCGATCGTGCGCTACCGCACGCGCGACCTCACGCGCCTCTTGCCGCCCACCTCGCGCTCGTTCCGCCGCATGGGCAAGATCGTCGGGCGCAGCGACGACATGATGATCATCCGCGGCGTCAACGTCTTCCCCACGCAGGTGGAGGAGATCGTGCTCGCGCACCAGGCGCTCTCGGGCCTCTACCAGGTGCACGTGAGCCGCGCCGACAAGCTCGACCAGGTCGAGATCCACTGCGAGCTCAAGCCCGCCGACGTCGCATCGGCCGACCGCGCCGCCATCGGCGACTGGCTGCAGCACCGCGTGAAGACGCTCATCGGCATCTCGACGCGCGTGGTGGTCCACGGGCCCGACGAGATGGAACGCACCCAGACCGGCAAGGCACGCCGCGTGATCGACACGCGCCCGCGCTGACCAGGCCACTTCCAACATCCACCGAAAGGACACGCACATGTACACCCAGGCAATGGACACCATGGGCAAGGACGCGGGCGACGGCAAGCAGAAAGTCGTCCGCTCCGCCGAGGAGATGCAGCTCGAAGAGCGCTTCGACGCCCACATCGACGCCGGCGACTTCATCGAGGCGAAAGACTGGATGCCCGAGCACTACCGCAAGACGCTGGTGCGCCAGATCAGCCAGCACGCGCACTCGGAAATCGTCGGCATGCTGCCCGAGGGCAACTGGATCAGCCGCGCGCCCACGCTCAAGCGCAAGGCCATCCTGCTGGCCAAGGTGCAGGACGAAGGCGGCCACGGCCTCTACCTTTATGCAGCCGCCGAAACACTGGGCACCTCGCGCGACCAGATGTTCGACGCGCTGCACAGCGGCAAGGCCAAGTACAGCTCGATCTTCAACTACCCCACGCTGACCTGGGCAGACATGGGCACCATCGGCTGGCTGGTGGACGGCGCGGCCATCATGAACCAGGTGCCGATCTGCCGCTGCTCGTACGCGCCGTATGCGCGCGCCATGATCCGCATCTGCCGCGAGGAGAGCTTCCACCAGCGCCAGGGCTACGAATCGCTGCTGACCATGATGACCCATGGCACCGACGCGCAGAAGGCGATGGTGCAGGACGCGGTCAACCGCTGGTGGTGGCCCTCGATCATGATGTTCGGCCCACCGGACGACCAGTCGCCCAACAGCGCGCAGTCGATGCGCTGGGGCATCAAGCGCTTCAGCAACGACGAGCTGCGCCAGAAGTTCGTCGACGCCACCGTGGAGCAGGCCCGCATCCTCGGCGTGACCCTGCCCGACCCCGACCTCAAGTGGAACGAAGAGCGCCAGGCGCACGACTTCGGCGCCATCGACTGGAGCGAGTTCTGGCGCGTGATCGGCGGCGACGGCCCTTGCAACCGCGAACGCCTGCAGGCCCGCGTCGACGCCTGGGAAGACGGCGCATGGGTGCGCGAAGCCGCACTCGCCCACGCCAACAAGCAACAACCAATCAAGGAAGCAGCATGAGCACCGAAACGAAACAGGAATGGCCTCTGTGGGAGGTGTTCGTGCGCAGCAAGGCCGGCCTCGACCACAAGCATTGCGGCAGCCTGCACGCGGCCGACCCGAAGATGGCCATCCAGATGGCGCGCGACGTCTACACCCGCCGCCAGGAAGGCAGCAGCATCTGGGTGGTGCGCTCCGACCAGATCGTGGCCAGCGATCCGGGCGAGAAGGACATGTTCTTCGACCCGGCCGAAGACAAGGTGTACCGCCACCCGACCTTCTACGCGCTGCCCAAGTCGGTCGACCACATGTGAGCGGACGGAACGTCATGCAAGCATCGATCGAACTGAACCGCACGCCGGCCGTGCAGTACCTGCTGCGCATCGGCGACACCTGCTTGGTGCTCGCGCAGCGCCTGGGCGAATGGTGCGGCCACGCGCCCGTGCTGGAGGAAGACATCGCGATGGCCAACATCGCGCTCGACCTCGTCGGCCAGGCCCGCGCGCTGCTCACCCACGCCGGCAAGCTCGAAGGCGAAGGCCGCGAGCACGACGAGGACCAGCTCGCCTACCTGCGCGATGAGCGCGACTACTTCAACCTCACCATCGCCGAGCTGCCGCGCGGCGACTTCGCCTTCGCCGTCGTGCGCAACACGATGGTGTCGACGCTGCTGAAGCTGCTGTGGCAGCGCCTCGCGGCGTCGAACGACAGCGAAGTGGCGGCCATCGCCGGCAAGGCGCTGAAGGAAGCGCGCTACCACCAGCAGCACTCGGGCGACTGGGTGGTGCGCCTGGGCGACGGCACCGACGAGTCGCGCCGCCGCACCGAAAAGGCGCTGAAGCAGCTGTGGCTCTACATGCCCGAACTGTTCTTCAGCGACGAGGTAGATGCCGCAGCCAGCGCCAGCGGCCTCGGCCCGGCGTGGAGCGAACTGCGCGAACCCTGGCTCGCCGAGATGCAGCAGGTGCTGGAGGCGGCCGGCCTCGCCATGCCGAAGGAAGCCGCCTTCCGCAGCACCGGCAAGCACGGCGTGCACAGCGAGCACATGGGCTACATCCTCGCGGAGATGCAGCACCTGCAGCGCTCCTATCCCGGAGGCGTGTGGTGATGAACGCACTGGCCTCGCGCGTCGATGCGGCATGGGCCGTGCTGAACACGGTGCCCGACCCCGAGGTGCCGGCCGTGTCGGTCTGCGACCTCGGCATCGTGCGCGACGTGATCGAGCATGACGACGGACTGGAGATCGTGCTCACACCGACCTACTCGGGCTGCCCCGCCACCGAGGCCATCGAACACGACGTGCTGGCCGCCGTCGAGCAGGCCGGCCTGGGCCGCGCACGCGCCACGCTGCGCCGCGCGCCCGCGTGGACCAGCGACTGGATCAGCGACGAAGGCAGAGCCAAGCTCAAGGCCTACGGCATCGCGCCGCCCGCGCACCTCACGCCGGAAGTCGCGGCCAACACACCGATGCCGATCAAGCTCTTCGGCCGCATCGCCGGCGAACGCATCGCGTGCCCGCGCTGCGCGAGCGAGCGCACCGAGCGCCTCTCCGCATTCGGCTCCACCGCCTGCAAGGCCCTGTACCGCTGCATGGCCTGCCGCGAGCCCTTCGAACATTTCAAGCCCATATGAAGAAACACCCCCAGGCTTCGCGCACTTCGTGTCGCTTCTCCTCCCCCCTCAAGGGGGCGTTGCCAGTGGCCCGGCAAAGCCGGTTCCACGGCAACCCCGGGAAAACGCTTGGCAATCCGGAGTTCCCGGCATGAGCACCCTCTTCCACCCCTTGCGCGTGAAGGCCATCGAGCCCGACACGCACGAGGCCGTCATCGTCTCCTTCGAGGTGCCGGCCGACCTGCAGCAGGTCTTCGGCTTCACGCAGGGCCAGTACCTCACGCTGCGCCACGACATCGACGGCCAGGACCTGCGCCGCTCCTATTCGATCTGCGCCGGCCTCGACGACGGCGAGCTGCGCGTCGGCGTGCGCAAGGTGCGCGGCGGCGTGTTCTCCAACTGGATCAACGCCAGCCTGAAGCCTGGCGACACCCTGCAGGTGATGGCGCCGCAGGGCCGCTTCTTCGTGCCCATCGAGCCGGCATCTGCGCGCCACCACGTCGGCATCGCGGGCGGCAGCGGCATCACGCCCATCCTGTCGATCATGAAGACGGTGCTGGCGCGCGAGCCGCAAAGCCGCTTCACGCTGATCTACGGCAACCGGCAGCTGCAGTCCACGATGTTCAAGGAAGAGATCGAGGACCTGAAGAACCGCTACATGACGCGCCTCGTGCTGCAGCACGTGTTCTCCGACGAGCACACCGATTCGCCCCTGGGCTTCGGCGTGATGAACCGCGAGAAGATCGGCGAGTTCCTCGCGAGCGTGGTGCCCGCCGCGGACATCGACCACGTGTACGTGTGCGGCCCCTTCCAGATGAACGACGAGGCCGAGGCCGCGCTGCTGGCGGCGGGCGTGCCGGAAGACCGCATCCACATCGAGCGCTTCGGCGTCGCGCTGCCCTCGGCCACGCAGGTGGGCGCGGTGGTGCACGAGGCCCAGCCGGGCGACGCGAAGCAGTCGCGCATCACCATCGTGCGCGACGGCCTGCAACGCGACATCACCTTCACCGAAGGGCAGCCCAGCATCCTCGACGCGGCATCGGCGGCCGGTCTCGAAGTGCCGTTCTCGTGTACCTCGGGCGTGTGCGGAACCTGCCGCGCGAAGTGCGTGGACGGGGAAGTCCGCATGGAAAGAAACTTCGCGCTCGACAAGAATGAAGTGGCCGCGGGTTTCGTATTGACCTGCCAGGCGCACCCCCTTACCGAACGAGTCACGCTGTCGTTCGACGAGCGCTGAGATACTTCAGGCCTCAACTTTTCATTTCAACCGGAGACAAGCCAACCATGAAATTCTTCAAGCCCCTGCTGACCGCCGCCCTCTGCGCCTCGGCCCTCGCGGCCTGGGCCGACGTCAACGTCGGTGTGACCATCTCGGCCACGGGCCCGGCAGCCTCGCTGGGCATCCCCGAGAAGAACACCATCTCGCTGATGCCCAAGACGATCGGCGGGCAGAAGATCAACTACATCGTGCTGGACGACGCCTCCGACACCACCGCGGCCGTCAACAACACGCGCAAGCTCATCGCCGAGAACAAGGTCGACGTGATCCTGGGCTCGACCACCACGCCGGCCTCGCTCGCCATGATCGACGTGGCCAGCGAAGCGCAGACGCCGATGATCTCGGTGGCCGCCTCGGCCCGCATCATCGAGCCGATGGACGCCAAGAAGAAGTGGGTGTTCAAGACGCCGCAGAACGACATCATGATGTCGCTCGCCATCGCCGAGCACATGGCCGCCAACGGCGTGAAGACCGTCGCCTTCATCGGCTTCTCCGACGCTTATGGCGAAGGCTGGTCGCAGGAGTTCGCCAAGGCCGCCGACCTGAAGAAGATCAAGGTCGTGGCCAACGAGCGCTATGCCCGCACCGACACCTCGGTGACCGGCCAGGCCCTGAAGATCATGGCCGCCAAGCCCGACGCGGTGCTGGTCGCCGGCTCCGGCACGCCGGCCGCGCTGCCGCAGAAGACGCTGAAGGAACGCGGCTACACCGGCAAGATGTACCAGACCCACGGCGTGGCCAACGCCGACTTCCTGCGCGTGGGCGGCAAGGACGTGGAAGGCACCTTCCTGCCCGCCGGCCCCGTGCTCGTGGCCGACCAGCTGCCTGCCAGCAACCCGGTGAAGAAGTCCGCCCTCGCCTACGTGGCCGCATACGAAGCCGCCTACGGCAAGGGCTCGGTCTCGACCTTCGGCGCCCACGCCTGGGACGCCGGCCTGCTGATGAGCTCGGCCGTGCCGGCCGCGCTGAAGAAGGCGCAACCGGGCACGCCCGAGTTCCGCGCCGCGCTGCGCGACGCCCTGGAGCAGACCAAGGAAGTCTCCGGCGCGCATGGCGTATTCAACATGACCGCCGCCGACCACCTGGGCCTCGACCAGCGCGCACGCGTGATGGTCAAGATCGAGAACGGCACCTGGAAATACCAGCCCTGATCGGACGGGCTTGAACGACGGACACCGCGGCCCGGCGCGACCGGTTCCGCGGTGTTCCTGCAAAAGGGGCACGGCTTTGCGCGCCCCGGGGTTTTCTGAACGAAAGTTGGTCGTATGGATTTGCAGATCGCCCTGCTCCTCGGGCAGGACGGCATCGTGAACGGCGCGGTCTACGGGCTGATGGCGCTCGCGCTGGTGCTGGTGTTTTCGGTCACTCGCGTGATCTTCATCCCGCAGGGCGAGTTCGTCGCCTTCGGCGCGCTGTCGATGGCAGCGCTGCAGGGCGGCCGCGCGCCCTCCACGCTGTGGCTGCTGCTGGCGCTGGCTGTGATCGTGCTGGTGGTGGAAGCCTGGCGCTGGAAGCGCGGCGCCACCGTCGACTGGCGCTCGGCGCTGACCTGGTGCGTGGCCTTCCCGGCCATCGCCGCGGTGCTGGTGCTCGGCTTCAAGCCCACGTCGCTGGCGATGCAGTCGCTCACCACGCTGGTGCTGATCGCGCCGCTGGGCCCGCTGCTCTACCGCGTCGCCTACCGTCCGCTGGCCGATGCCAGCGTGCTGATGCTGCTGATCGTCTCGGTGGCGCTTCACGGCGTTCTGGTCGGCCTGGGTCTCTTCTTCTTCGGCGCCGAGGGCTCGCGCACCAGCGCGTTCTCCGAGCTGCGCCTCGATCTCGGCGGCATTCCCGTCAACGGCCAGTCGCTGGTGGTGGTCGGCGTCACGCTGGTGCTGGTGATCGCGATGTTCTGGTTCTTCGGCCGCTCGATGATCGGCAAGGCCCTGCGCGCGACCGCCATCAACCGCGTCGGTGCGCGGCTGTCGGGCATTCCCACCGAACTCTCGGGCGACCTGAGCTTCGCGCTGGCCGCCGTGATCGGCGCCATCTCGGGCCTGCTGATCGCTCCCATCACCACGGTCTATTACGACACCGGCTTCCTGATCGGCCTGAAGGGCTTCGTGGCCGCCATCGTCGGCGGGCTCGCGAGCTATCCGCTGGCGCTCGCGGGCGCGCTGCTGGTCGGCCTGCTCGAGGCCTTCTCCTCCTTCTGGGCCAGCGCGTACAAGGAAGTGCTGGTCTTCACCCTGATCATTCCTGTGCTGCTGTGGCGCTCGCTGAACAGCCATCACGTGGAGGACGAGGAATGAGCACGTCTTCACCCGCAACTGCTTCCACCGCCGCCAACGCGGCACCCGAGGGCCGCCCGCTCGTCACGCCGCGCGTGCTCACCCTCGTCTTCATCGTCGCGCTCGCGCTGGCCTGGGGCTGGCTGCCCGAATTCACAGTCAGCGTGCTCAGCAACATCGGCCTGTACGCGCTGGTGGCCGTCGGCCTGGTGCTGCTGACCGGCGTGGGCGGCATGACCTCCTTCGGCCAGGCCGCCTTCGTCGGCATGGGCGCCTACGCCACCGCCTGGATCTGCACTTCGCCCACGGCCGCCGGCTGGCTGGGCGGCCTCGCGGGCTCGGCGCTGGTGCCCTGGCTGGGCCTGCTGCTGGGGTTGGTGCTGACCTTCGCGCTGGCCTGGGCGCTCGGCGCGGTCACGCTCAAGCTCTCGGGCCACTACCTGCCGCTGTGCACCATCGCCTGGGGCCTGAGCCTGTACTTCCTGCTGGGCAACATGGAGTTCCTCGGCGGGCAGACCGGAATCACCGGCATTCCGCCGCTGGTTGTCGCAGGTGTTTCCTTCGCCACGCCGCGCATGCTGGGCGTGGTGATCTGGGCCGTGCTGCTGCTCGCGCTGTGGGCCATGCACAACCTGCTCGACTCGCGCGAAGGCCGCGCCATCCGCGCGCTCAAGGGCGGCCGGCTGATGGCCGAATCGATGGGCGTGGACACCGCGCGCCACCGCATCAAGCTCTTCGTACTGGCGGCCCTGCTCGCGGCCATCTCGGGCTGGCTCTATGCGCACATGCAGCGCTTCGTGAACCCCACGCCCTTCAACCTCAACATCGGCATCGAGATGCTGTTCATGGCGGTGGTCGGCGGCGCAGGCCACCTCTGGGGTGCAGTGCTCGGCGCCACGCTGATCACGCTGCTCAAGGAAAAACTGCAGGACGTGCTGCCCGCGCTGCTGGGCACCAGCGGCAACTTCGAGGTGGTGGTGTTTGGCCTGCTCATGTTGTTCGTGCTGCAGCGTTTTGCCGACGGCCTGTGGCCCACGATCGCACGGCTCGCTCGCCGCTGGGTGCGCGAAGTGCCGCGCGCCGCCGGTGCCGGCCCCGCCGCATCGACCACGGTGCAACTCGCGCAGCGCGCGGTGCCGACCGCCGGCACGCTGCTGCTTCAGGCCGACGGCGTGAGCAAGCGCTTCGGCGGCCTGGTGGCCAACAACGACATCTCGATGACGCTGAAGGCCGGCGAGGTGCATGCGCTGATCGGCCCCAACGGCGCCGGCAAGAGCACCTTCTTCAACATGATCTCGGGCGTGGACGACCCGACCACCGGCGAGGTGCGTCTGGTGGGCCAGGCCATGTCGGGCAAGCCATCGCGCGCCTTTGCCTCGCTGGGCCTTGGCCGCACCTTCCAGCACGTGCGCCTGCTCGGGCAGCGCAGCGTGGTGGAGAACGTCGCGCTCGGCGCCCATCTGCGCGCAAAGCGCGGCTGGCTGGCAGCCATGCTGCGTCTCGATCGCGCCGAGGAGGCCGCGCTCATGGCCGAAGCCCGCAAGCAGATCGAACGCTGCGGCCTCGGCGCGCATGCCGATACGCCCGCCGCGTCGCTCTCGCTCGGCCAGCAGCGCGTGGTGGAAATCGCCCGCGCGCTCGCCGGGCAACCGTCGGTGCTGCTGCTCGACGAGCCCGCCGCCGGCCTGCGCCACCTGGAAAAGCGCGCTCTTTCCGAGCTGCTGGCCCAGTTGCGCGCCGAGGGTCTCGGCATTCTTGTGGTGGAGCACGACATGGAATTCGTGATGAACCTCGCCGACCGCATCACGGTGCTGGAGTTCGGCACCGTCATCGCCACCGGTACGCCCGCCGAAGTGCAGGCCAACCCGCGCGTGCTCGAGGCGTACCTCGGTGGCGCCGACGACGAACTGCTGGAAGACGCACGATGAGCCATCCCATTCTTCAACTGGAAGACTTCTGCGTCGCCTACCGCACCGTGGAAGCGGTGCACAGCGTGCGCCTGCAGGTGAACGAAGGCGAGATCGTCACCGTGATCGGCCCCAACGGCGCCGGCAAGACCACGCTGCTGTGCGCGGCCATGGGCCTGCTGCAATCCACCGGCCAGCTGATGCTGGACGGCGAGCGCGTCGCGCGCCCCAGCGTCGAGACCATGGTGGCGCGCGGCGTCGCGCTGGTGCCCGAACGGCGCGAGCTGTTCGGCGAGATGTCGGTCGAAGACAACCTGCTGCTCGGCGGCTTCTACCAGTGGCGCAAGGGCAAGCGCGACCAGCACGCGCGCATGGACGAGATCTTCGCCATCTTCCCGCGCCTGCAGGAACGCCGCGCGCAGATGGCCTCCACGCTCTCCGGCGGCGAACGCCAGATGCTGGCCATCGGCCGCGCACTCATGGCCCGGCCGCGCCTGCTGATGCTCGACGAACCTTCACTGGGCTTGGCCCCGCTGGTGGTGCGCGAGGTGCTGCGCGTGGTGTCGCAGCTGCGCAGCCACGGCGTCTCGGTGCTGCTGGTGGAACAGAACGCCCGCGCTGCGCTGCAGGTGGCCGACCGTGCCTATGTGCTCGAGATGGGCGCCGTGGCGCTCGAAGGCAAGGCGCGCGACCTGCTGCATGACCAGCGGATCATCGATACCTACCTGGGCATCGGCAAGAAGGAGTGACTTGACTTTCACCCTCCCCCACTTGGGGAGGGCAGGAGTGGGGGCACAGCGGCCTCCACCGCCGCGCAGCCTTCGAGGACGGGGCTGCCCCCATCCCAGCCTTCCCCCAACGGGGGAAGGAGCAACACGCAAAGGACTCGCACCATGACCACCACCCTCCAAAGCTACATCGCCGGCCGCTGGATCGGCCAGCAGGCCGCGCAGCAGCTGCGCAGCGCCGTCAACGGCAAGCCCGTGGCCGCTACGCACGCCGAGGCCATCGACTTCGCCGAGGCGCTGGCCTATGCGCGCCGCACCGGCATCCCGGCGCTCATGAAGCTCGACTTCCAGCAGCGCGCCGAACGCCTGAAGGCGCTGGCCAAGTACCTGGCCGCGAACAAGGAAACGCTCTACGCCATCTCGGCCCACACGGGCGCAACGCGCGCCGACAGCTGGATCGACATCGAAGGCGGCGCCGGCACGCTGAGTGCCTACGCCGGCATCGGCACCAACGAACTGCCCTCGGGCAACCTGGTGCACGAAGGCCCGGCCTTCCCGCTCGGCAAGAAGGGCGGCTTCGCGGGCACGCACATCCTGGTGCCGCGCGGCGGCGTGGCGGTGCACATCGACGCGTTCAACTTCCCGGTGTGGGGCCTGCTCGAGAAGTTCGCGCCCAGCTTCCTCGCGGGCATGCCCTGCATCGGCAAGCCGGCCACGGCCACCAGCTACCTGACAGAAGCGCTGGTTCGGCTCATCGTGCAATCGGGCATCCTGCCCGAAGGCTCGCTGCAGCTGGTCATCGGCAGCACGGGTGACCTGCTCGACCGGCTCGAAGGGCCCGACGTGGTCACCTTCACCGGCTCGGCCGACACGGCCGCGAAGCTGCGCGTGCATCCGAACATCGTGCGCCAGTCGATCCCGTTCAACGCCGAGGCCGATTCGCTCAACTGCGCGATCCTCGCGCCCGACGTGACGCCTGACGACGAGGAGTTCGATCTCTTCGTGAAGGAAGTGGCGCGCGAGATGACCATCAAGGCCGGCCAGAAGTGCACGGCCATCCGCCGCGCCATCGTGCCGCGACAACACCTCGACGCGGTGGCCGAGCGCCTGCGCGCGCGGCTGGCCAAGACCGTGGTGGGCGACCCTTCGCGCGAGGAAGTGCGCATGGGGGCGCTGGCCTCGCGCGACCAGCAAGCCGACGTGGCCGAGCGCGTCGCCACGCTGCTCAAGGGCGCGGAGCTGGTGTACGGCGAGCGCGACGGCTTCTCGCCGGTGGGCGACGGCGTGGGCGAAGGCGCTTTCTTCGCGCCCACGCTGCTGCTGAGCCGCAAGCCGCTCGAGCACGACGCCGCGCACGACGTGGAGGCCTTCGGCCCCGTCAGCACGCTGATGCCCTACGACGGCATCGACGAGGCGCTGGCGCTGGCCGCGCGCGGCCGGGGCAGCCTGGTCGGCACGCTGGTCACGCGCGATCCGGCCACAGCCGCCAAGGCGATTCCCGTGGCCGCCGCATGGCACGGCCGCCTGCTGGTGCTCGACCGCGAGGCCGCCGCCGAATCGACCGGCCACGGCTCGCCCCTGCCGCAGCTCAAGCACGGCGGCCCCGGCCGCGCGGGAGGCGGCGAGGAGCTCGGCGGCCTGCGCGCGGTGAAGCACTACCTGCAGCGCACCGCCGTGCAAGGCTCGCCCACCATGCTGGCCGCCATCACCGGCGAACATGTGCGCGGCGCGGCCGTGCGCGAGAGCGAAGTGCATCCCTTCCGCCGCTACTTCGAGGACCTGTGCATCGGCGACTCGCTGCTCACGCACCGCCGCACGGTCGGCGAGGCCGACATCGTGGCCTTCGGCGGCATCTCGGGCGACTACTTCTACATGCACTTCGACGAAGTGGCTGCCAAGGAGTCGCCCTTCGGCAAGCGCATCGCTCACGGCTACTTCGTGCTGTCGGCGGCGGCGGGCCTGTTCGTGTCGCCCTCGCCGGGCCCGGTGCTGGCCAACTACGGCCTCGACACGCTGCGCTTCACCAAGCCCGTGGGCATCGGCGACACCATCCAGGCGCGCCTGACCTGCAAGCGCAAGATCGACCGCAACAAGAAAGACGCGAGCGGCCAGGGCCAGGGCGTGGTGGCATGGGACGTGGAAGTGACGAACCAGGACGGCGAGCTGGTCGCCAGCTACGATATCCTGACCCTCGTTTCCAAGAAGCCCGAAGCCGCTGCAGCAGCCTCGGCCACCGCCTGATGCCCTCTTCCTCGCCATCCATGTTCGACCTCACCGGCAAAGTCGCGCTCGTCACGGGCGGCAACGGAGGCATCGGCCTCGGCATGGCCCAAGGGCTTGCAAAGGCCGGCGCACGCGTCATCGTGGCCGCGCGCAACGCGCAGAAATCGGCTGCCGCGGTCGAGGCATTGAAGGCGCTGGGCAGCGACAGCTTCGCGCTGGAGGTCGACGTGAGCGACGAGGCCTCGGTGAAGAAGCTCTTCGACGACGCGGCCGCGCGCTGCGGCCGGCTCGACATCCTGGTCAACAACGCCGGTACCACGGTGCGCAAGCCGGTCGACCAGCTCGCGCTGGACGAATGGCACAAGGTGATGGACACCAACCTCACCAGCGCCTTCCTGTGCAGCCGCGCCGCGCACGCGCACCTGAAGGCCGCGGGCGGCGGCAAGATCATCAACATCGGCTCGATGATGTCGATCTTCGGCGCCGCCTACGCACCGGCCTATGCCGCGAGCAAGGCGGGCATCGTGCAGCTCACCAAGTCGACGGCGCTCTCGTGGGCGCCCGACAACATCCAGGTCAACGCGATCCTGCCGGGCTGGTTCGAGACCGAGCTGACCGACGGCGCGCGCAGCCAGGTTCCCGGCCTGTACGAGCGCGTCACGGCCCGCGCCGCCGCCGGCCGCTGGGGCCAGCCGGCCGACATCGCCGGCACCGCCGTGTTCCTGGCCAGCGCCGCCTCGGACTACGTGACGGGCACGGCAATTCCCGTGGACGGCGGGTTTTCCATTTCCGGCTGAAGCCCGCGGGCCGTGTAAATTCGCCCGCCATGCTCTTCTGGATCCAGATCTTCCTTTTCGTCGCCGGCTCGGCCGCGCTGGTGTACGTGTCGCGCGGCCCCCTGAGCCAGCCGGGCTCGCATGGCTTCTACCGCTTCTTCGCGTGGGAATGCATGCTGGTGCTGATCGTGGTGAACCTGCCCTGGTGGCATGACGACCCGTTCTCGCCGAAGCAGATCATTTCCTCGCTCTTCTTCGTGCTGTCGATCTGGCTGCCGATCCACGCGGTGCGGCTGCTCAAGGCGCAAGGCAAGCCCAGCGACGCGCGCAACGACGATCCGGCCCTCTACGGCTTCGAGAAGACATCGGCCATCGTGAGCAGCGGCGCCTTCCGCTACATCCGCCACCCCATGTACACGGCGCTGATGCTGCTGGCCTGGGGTGCATTTCTCAAGCAGTTCAGCTGGCTCACGCTGGCACTGGTGCTCGCGGCCACGGTGCTGCTGCTCATGACGGCGCTGCGCGACGAGCAGGAATGCATCGCGCATTTCGGCGACGACTACCGGGCATACATGCGCGGCACGCGGCGCTTCATTCCGTTCGTGTTCTAGGGCCTTATCGCCTGTTCAAGGGAGCGGGAAGCCTCGCACCGCAGCGGAAAAAGGAAGCGCCCCGTCAGGGGCGCTTTTCATTGATGCTCAGCAAGCCTTGCCGTGGGCGACGTGCGCGCCCTTGGCCTTCGCATCGGCTTCGGACATGTACGAGCCGTGCTTGGTCTTGCCGAAGTACTTGTCGCTGGCGCAGTGATAGACCTTGCCGTTGACCCACACCTGGCCGGCTGTGGGCACCGCTGCGGGAGCGGCGGCGGCAGGTGCGGCGGCTGGCTTGGTCGCTGCCGGCGCGGGTGCAGCGGCAGCAGGCGCAGCAGCGGGCTTGGTCGCTGCCGGAGCAGGCGCGGCTGCAGCAGGTGCAGCAGCAGCCGGTGCCGCGGGGCTGGTCGTCGCGGGAGCGGACGGCTGCTGTGCAAAAGCAGAGACGGCAAGGACGGAACTGGCCGCCAGCAGGAAAAGGGTCTTCTTCAAGATCGCTCCTTGTGAATCGCACGAAAGCACGTGCATGTTGCGACCAACGCCCCTGCGGCAACGCAGTTGACGAATGTCTCTCCCGAGATGTGACGAGCCGTACGGTGCGAGACCTATTTCACGCATGCAAGGAAGAGATGGGCTCCGCGGCCTCTGCGAGGTCTTCGCTGTCGGCGCGAGCACGTGCGCACGAGTTGTTCCCTTCGGATCGAGCGCCTGTGCGAGAGATCGCAGGCGTTGCCGATCCGGATCCGAACCATCGAAAAGGGAAGAACATGAAGATCACACTGATCTCTCTCGCCACCGCGGCCGCACTCCTCGCAGGCTGCGCATCCGAGCAAGCCACCCATACGGCCGTAGGCACCGGTGCCGGCGCCGCAGTCGGCGCGGGTGTAGGAAACCTCATCGGTCGCGACAAGAAGAGCACGGCCATCGGCGCGGCGGTTGGTGCCGCCGTCGGCGCGGGCGTCGGCTACAACTGGACCAGCATCCGCAACAAGCTCAGCAATCAGACCGCGGACACCGGCACGCAGATCGTCGATCAGCCGGACGGCTCGCTGAAGCTCAACATCCCCAGCCAGGTGACCTTCGACACCGACAGCGCCACCATCAAGCCATCGTTTCGCAACGTCCTCGACGGCGTGGCCCAGACGATCGCGCAGGAGTCCAACATCAATGCGCGCGTTGTCGGCCACACGGACAGCACCGGCAATGCCGAGCACAACATGACGCTGTCGCAGCGCCGCGCGCAAAGCGTGGGCGCCTACCTGGTCGACCATGGCGTGAAGAGCGCGCGCCTCACGACCGAGGGACGAGGCCAGACCCAGCCCGTGGCGAGCAACGCCACCGAAGACGGGCGCACGCAGAACCGCCGCGTCGAGATCTACCTGAAGCCGGTCTCGCAGTAGGCGAAGGCCGAAGGCGGCACGCACCGGGCCGCCGCCGCGCTCGCCGCGAATCGCGCGGGTGACGAAGCACGGGGCAGGCCAAGCCCCGGAAGCCCCTTTCATACGCGCGTCATCTTCAACCTTGCGGGATGCTGACCCGCACGATCAGGTTCGGTTCACACGAGCCTCCTAGCATTCGCGCATGCTGCTGCTCGCGCACGTCCGTCGTTTTGTCGAAGCACACCACAAGGCGTGGTGTGTCGCGGGCATCCTGCTGATTTTTCTGCAGCCCTTCATCGCGGCCCATTTCCGCTGCGACGGGCTGGAAGACGAGCCGATGCTGCGCGTGCGCAGCGCCAGCGACACCACCCAGTTCGAGGCCGACGACCGCGCGGACCATCCGTCCGACCGGGAGACCACGCTGTTCGCCCAGGCTGCCGCGAGCATCGACCACCCCGATGCCTTCGACCTCGCCCTGAGCACGCTGTTGGCGATGGTGCTGGCGCTGCTGCCGCTGGCCCTGGCCGTCGCACGGCTCGCCATTCCCATCGTGCGCGAAGCGCCCGAACACGTGCCGCCGCACGGCGGTGCGCCACCTCCAGCGCAACCCTGGCGGCGCCTGCCGCCCACCGTCGCGCCACCTTCCGCCATCTGAGACACGACGCCTCGCGCGTCGGGCTGTCCTCTGCGTCATGCAGCGGGCTTTCTCTTCCCTGCCGAAAGGTCTTGACCATGTCCGGTTTCTCTTGCTGCGCCCGTCGCGCCGCGTGGCTTCGCTCGCCCACCGTTTTCCAGATCACGCCGAAGGTGGCGTCATGAACGCGCTGAACATCACGCTCTTCCAGTGGCTCACTGCCGGCAGCCAGCCCACGCCGTGGGTGCTGTCCTTCGCATCCGCCTTCGCCCTGTGGGGCAGCTGGCTGTGCGCGGCCGTGCTCGTCTTCGCGCTGTGGCGGCATCGCGCCGAACGCGCCTACCTGTGCATCGTCGCGGCGTTCGCGGGCCTTGCTTCGATGGCCTCGCACGCGATCGCGATGGCGCTGAACACGCCGCGCCCCTTCGTGCTGGGTCTGGCGCCCGCATACATCGAACACGCCGGCCGCGGCTCGCTGCCCAGCACGCACGCAACGGTGATGTTCATGGTGGCGATGGCCTTCCTGCTGCGCCCTTCGCTGCGCAGGCTCGGCGTGCCGCTGCTGGCGCTGGCGGCCGTCACGGGCTGGGCGCGCGTCTACGTGGGCGTGCATTTCCCATTCGACATCGCCGCCGGCCTGCTGCTCGGCAGCGCCATCGCCGGCCTGCTCGCAATCGCGCAGCGGCTGGCCCATCGCTTTCTTTCTTTTCCAGCGTCGCCCGTTGGCCGCACTCGCGACGACACGCCAGCGGCCGCTTCTTTCTGGAGGCATCCATGATTTCCTCGACCGACAACAGCCGGCATTCGCGCGCACCGATCCGGCTGGCGCAGGCCGACGACGTTCCCGCGACGCACGCGGATATCGGCGCGCCGCTCGCACCGCCCGAAGAAGCGCGCAGCATTTCCTGCGTGATCCCGTGCTTCAACGAGGGCGCGAACCTGCGGCGCCTGCTGCCGCTGCTGGAGGACATCCTCTGGGCCACGCGCCTGCGCTGGGAGATCATCGTGGTGGACGACGGCAGCACCGACGACACCGTCGCGGTGGCCGAGGCCTGGTGCGAACTCTCGGGCTTTCGCTGCATCTCGCTGTCGCGCAACTTCGGCAAGGAAGCGGCGCTCACCGCCGGCCTCGCCGCCGCCACGGGCGACGCGGTGGTGCTGCTGGACGGCGACCTGCAGCACTCGCCCGATCTCATCAACACCATGATCGCGCAGTGGGTGGCCGGCGCCGAGGTGGTGTACGCGGTGCGCGAGCAGCGCAGCGACGAAAGCCGCTTCAAGCAGATCGGCAGCAAGCTCTTCTACAGCCTGGTCAATGCATCGGACCGCTTCGAGGTGCCCAAGGACGCGGGCGACTTCCGCCTGATGGACCGCAAGGTGGTCGACGCCCTCATGAGCCTGCCCGAGCGCAGCCGCTTCATGAAGGGCCTGTACGCATGGGTGGGCTTTCGTGCCGTGGCACTGCCCTACACGCCCGCGCCGCGCGCCGAAGGCACCAGCACCTTCAACACGCGCCGGCTGGTGCGGCTGGCCATCGACGGGCTCACCGCCTTCACCACCTGGCCGCTGCGCGTGGTCAGCGTGGTGGGCCTGATGCTGGCGGTGCCGGCCTTCGGATACGGCGCCTTCGTGGCGATCGACTACCTGCTCTTCGGCAACTCGGTCTCGGGCTGGACCACCATCGTCGCGAGCCTGATGTTCTTCATGGGCATCCAGATGATCTCCACCGGCATCGTGGGCGAGTACATCGCGCGCATCTATGAAGAGGTCAAGGGCCGCCCGCTGTACGTGGTGCGCCGCGAACGCGGCACGGGGCTCGAGACCGGGCAGACATGAAACGATCGTCTTCGTCTTGGTGGACCGCTCCGCAACCGCTATGGCTCATCGTCGCTCTCTTCGCCTGGCTGCTGGCCACCGCGTGGGCACGCCCGCTGATGGCGCCCGACGAAGGCCGCTACGGCAGCGTCGCGCTCGCGATGCTTCGTTCGGGCGACTGGCTGGTGCCCAGGCTCGACGGGCTTCCCTTCTTTCACAAGCCGCCGCTTTTCTACTGGATAGGCGCGGCGGCGATGTCGGTCGCGGGCCCGGTCGAATGGGCGGCGCGGCTGCCGTCCGTCCTGGGCGGCGGCGTGGCCGCGGCGGCGCTCTTCCTCTTCCTTCGCCGTTGGTCGACGGTGCGGCTGGCGCTGCTGTCCACTGTGGTGCTGGTGACCACGCCCTTCTTCTTCCTGGGCGCGCAGTTCGCCAACCTCGACATGCTGGTGGCGGGCTGCATCTCGGGCACGGTGCTGCTGGCGGCCGGCGCAGCGCTGGCCCGGGAGCGCGAGGAGCCATGGCGCGCGCTGCTGGCCGGCGCCTGGCTGTTCGCCGCGGCCGGCCTGCTGGCCAAGGGGCTGATCGGACTGGTGCTGCCCGCGATGGTGATCGCCATCTGGTGCGCGGCAACGCGCAGGCTCGCGGCGCTGCGGCTCGCGCTGTGGCTGCCCGGCTGGGCCATCCTGCTGGCCGTGGCCGGTCCGTGGTTCGTCGCGATGCAGATGAGGTATCCGGAGTTTTTCGACTACTTCGTCATCACGCAGCACTTCCGGCGCTTCGCGTCGTCCGGCTTCAACAACGAGCACGGCTTCTGGTTCTATCTGCCAGTGCTGGCGGGGCTCACGCTGCCGTGGTTCGCATGGGTGCTGGTGCCCCGCGGGACGAACGACGAGGCGGCCCGGCATCGCCAGCCGGACATCGACCGGCTGATGTGGATATGGCTCGCGGTGATCGTGGTGTTCTTCTCCCTGCCGCGCTCCAAGCTGGTGGGCTACGTGCTGCCGGCGCTCCCCCCGCTGGCGTACCTGATCGCGCAGCGCGTGCTCGCGGGCCGCTCGCTCGAGGCGCTGCTGCCCAAGGTGCGCGCCACGACGCTGGCGGCGGCGACGGTGTGCATCGGCTGCGTGATCGCGGTCATGGTGTTCTCGTCGCCACCGGGCACGCGGCTGCGGCTGCCGGCTGGGCAAGCGGTGGCACCGGGTGACCAGGTGCTGATGCTCGACAGCTACCACTACGAGATCCCCTTCTACTGGAACCTGCGCGAGCCGGTGCTGGTGTCGGACGACTGGAAGGCTGCGGCCCAGGACACGCGCGACAACTGGCGCAAGGAAATCTTCGACGCCAGCCGCTTCGATCCGGCGCGCGCGGCGCGCACGCTGGTCGAGCGCACGGAGCTCGCGGACACGCTGTGCGTGCCGCGCACCACCTGGCTGATCGGCTCGAACACGGCGCACCTCGCGAACCCATGGCTGCATCATGCGCAGCTGGTGGCGGTGAACGACGGGCTGGCCGCCTGGCGCTTCGCGGGCAGCGCGACGGGCGACCCGCACTGCCTGGATACTGCCCCCTTCCCCAACCCGGCCTCCGCCCCGGCTCCCTCCGCCCCGCTTCATGGCACGAACGGCAGCAATGACTGAATCGCCCCGCTACCTCTGCATCTGCGCCGACGACTTCGGCATGAGCGCGGGCATCAACTCGGCCGTGTTCGATCTTGCCGAGCAGCGCAAGATCTCCGCCACCAGCGGCATGGTGCGCCGCGAAGCCTGGCTGGCCGGCGCGAAGGTGCTGCGCAGCCTCGACCCGGCGGAGTTCGACACCGGCCTGCACCTGGACCTCACGCGGCCCGCGCATGCCGGCGGCCCCGAGCCGGGGCTGGGCGGGCTGCTCGCTCGAACCTGGTCGCGCACGATCTTCGCGCCGGGGCTGCAGGCCGACATCCGCGACCAGCTCACGCGCTTCGAGGACGCCATGGGGCGCGCGCCCGCCTTCGTGGACGGGCACCGGCACGTGCACCAGTTCCCGGTGGTGCGCGAGCTGCTGGTGGAAGAGATCGCGCGGCGCTATCCCACGTCGCCGCCGTGGGTCCGCAACACGGCGCCGGGCTGGCGCCATGGCCCCGACAGGCTGAAGGCCCGCGTCATCCACGCGCTGGGCGGCGCGCGGCTGGCTGCGCTGGCGAAGCGGCGCGGCATTCCCATGAGCAGCCGCCTGCTGGGCGTCTACGACTTCTCGGGCGACATCCAGCGCCACGAGCAGCGCCTGTCCGAATGGCTCGCGGCCAGCCGTACCGGCGACGTGCTCATGTGCCACCCCTCCGCCGGCATCATGGCCGGCGATCCGCACGGCGGCGCGCGGCTGCGCGAATACACGGCGCTGCGCGGACTGTCGCTCGGGGCGTCCGGCGGCAACGGCGAAAACAGCGGGATCACGCTCGCGCCGCTCTCGCAGTGCCTGCAGCGGGGGTGAGTCGAACGGACCGGTCGCGTAACATCCGCGCCACCGTCCCTCCAGCCCCTCCCGCCCTCTCTCATGCCTCCCCCGAAAAGCGCCGCCTTCCCCTCGGTGGCGCAAGCCGCCCTCCTGTTCGTGGCGCTGTTCCTCTGCGAACTCGTCATCGGCGCCGCGGTGCGCGACGCCAACGGGTGGCTGGGCCTGAGCAGCATGCAGATCGGCGTGCTCGCGGCCGTGCTGGGCAACGGCTGCGTGTTCGCGGTGGTGATGCACTCCCAGCAGCTCACCTACCGCACGCTCTTCCACCAGTCGCGTGCATCCGCCGGGGCGATGCTGATATTCGTGGTGCCGCCGGTGCTGCTGCTGGTGCCCGCGCTGCTGCTGACGCTCACCTCGGCGCTCAACATCATGATGCGCATCGCGCCGCCTTCCGCATGGGAGGAAGCGATGTTCAGCCGCATGGCCGACGGCAGCGTGGCCGCCGTGCTCGCGGTGTGCGTGGTGGCGCCGCTGCTGGAGGAGATGCTCTTTCGCGGCATCGTGCTGCGCGGCTTCCTGACGCGCTATCCGCGATGGCAGGCGATCTTCCTGTCGGCGCTGGTCTTCGGCGCGGCGCACATGAACATCTACCAGTTCCTCGTCGGCCTCGTCATCGGCACCGTGCTCGGCTGGCTCTACGAACGCACGCGCTCGCTCATTCCGTGCATCGCGCTGCATGCCGCCTACAACACCACCACGCTGCTGCTGGGCGACTGGCTCGATGCCGCATCGCCCTCGCGCCTGCTGTGGGCCGTGGTGATAGCACTGGCGGCCGCCGCGTGCGGCGTGCTCGTGTTGCGCGCGATGCTGGTGCCGCGTGCGTCGCGCGGCGGCTCTTCGGCCTGAGCTTCTTCTAGCGCGGCAGCGGCTGAAGCGGCTTCAGCGGCCGTGCATCGACCGCCTCGCCGTCGATGATGAAGTGCCCGCCCGCCACGTGGTGCAGCGTGCGCAGCTCGTCGTGCCCGTCGAAGTGCCAGCGCCCGTTGGAGAACACGCGCTCGTCGGCCTGCGCGGCGATCACCTCGCCGAGGAACAGGTCGTAGCGCTGCTGGATCGCCGGCTCGGGCAGCAGCCTGCATTCGAGCCATGCGGCGCAGCCTTCGAGCAGGGGCGCGTCGATGGCGGTGCCGGTGAAGGTCGAGAGGCCGTAGGCGGCGAACTTGTCCCGGCCCGACTGCTCGACGATCTCGCGGCCGGAGCTGTTGCCCAGCGTCTCCGTCAAGTCGAGCTGGGCGCGCACCGGCACCTGCAGCGCGAAGGTGCCGGCGCCTTCGAGCAGTTCGCGGGTCCAGGTGCTCTTGTCGAGCACCACCGCCACCTTGGGCGGGTCGAAATCCAGCGGCATGGCCCAGGCTGCGGCCATGATGTTCCGCTTGCCGCTGTGCGCGGCGCTCACGAGCACGGTGGGGCCGTGGTTCAGCAGGCGGTAGGCCCTGTTCAGGGCAACGGGCTGGCGGTGGGTGGCGTTCATGGCGGTCGGTGCGGGTCAGATTTCGGGGTCGTCCACCGGCAGCCGGTGGACGATGACCGTGCGGATGCGCTGCGCATCGACCTCGGTCACCACGAAATCGTACCCGTCGTGCGTCCAGCGGGCATCGCGCGGGGGCAGCCCGCCGAAGCGCGCCAGCAGCAGGCCCGCGACCGAGGTGTAGCTGTCGTCGTCGCTCACGAGGCCGTGGGTCTGCAGCGCCTGCTCCAGCAGGTGCAGGTCGGCGCTGCCCGACACGGTCCAGGCATCGGGCGCGGTCTGCAGGATCTCCAGCGTCTCGTCCTCGTCGGGGAATTCGCCGGCGATGGCCTCCAGCACGTCGATGGGCGTCACCACGCCGGTGAGCGTGCCGTGCTCGTCGCTGACCAGCGCGAGCTGGCCGCGCGCGCCGCGCAGCGTATCGATGAGGCGGATCGCCGTGGTCGATTCGGGCACGTAGATCGGCGCGCGCAGGCCGGCACTTTCATCGATCTTTCCGTGGCGCAGCAACTGGCCCAGCAGGTCCTTGGCGCGCGCCACGCCCACCACCTCGTCGAGCGAACCCCGGCACACCGGAAAGATGCCGTGCGGCGTATCGAGCAGCTGCTCGCGCACCGCCACGGGGTCGTCGTCGAGGTCCACCCACGAGATGTCGGCGCGCGGCGTCATCACCGAACGCACGGTGCGCTCGGCCAGCGAGAGCACGCCGCTCACCATGTTGCGCTCCTCGAGGGCGAAGACGGGCTCCTCCTGCGCCTGTGGCGCCGCCTCGGATGCATCGGCGCCGGCCGGCATGGGCTCGCCGCGCATGCGGCCGCCGAGCAGCCGCAGCACCGACTCGGCCGTGCGCTCGCGCAGCGGCCTGCGCGCCTCGTGCTTCAGTTCGTTGCGCCGGGCCCACTGGTTCAGCGCCTCGATCATCACGGAGAAGCCGATGGCGCCGTACAGGTAGCCCTTCGGAATGTGGAAGCCCAGGCCCTCGGCCACGAGGCTCAGGCCGATCATCAGCAGGAAGCTCAGGCACAGCATCACCACCGTCGGGTGCGCGTTCACGAAACGGGTGAGCGGCTTGGAGGCCCACAGCATGATGCCGATGGAGATGACCACCGCCGCCATCATCACCGGCAGGTGGTCGACCATGCCCACGGCGGTGATGACCGAGTCGAGCGAGAACACCGCGTCTAGCATCACGATCTGCGTGACCACCAGCGTGAAGCTCGCATACGCAACCGGGCCGGTGGCCGCATGCGCCGCCACGCCTTCGAGCCGCTCGTGCAGCTCGGAAGTGGCCTTGAACAGCAGGAACAGGCCGCCGCCCAGCAGGATCAGGTCGCGCCCCGAGAAGTCATGCCCCCATACGGAGAACAGCGGCGTGGTCAGCGTCACCAGCCACGAGACGATGGACAGCAGCGCCAGCCGCATGAAGAGCGCCAGGCTCAGGCCGATGAGCCTTGCCTTGTCGCGCTGGCGCGGCGGCAGCTTCTCCGCGAGGATCGCGATGAAGACGAGGTTGTCGATGCCCAGCACGATCTCCAGGACGACGAGCGTCAGAAGACCGATCCAGACGGCCGGGTCGGAGAGCAGTTCGATCATGGTTGGAAAGAGGCGCGCGGACGGCCGGAGCCCGGCATGGCACGGGCCATGTCGAGAGCGGGCGACTGGGGAGGCGGGAGGCGGAAAACGGCTGCGGAAGGTTCGGTCGCAGCGCCGCGTTGCAGGTTGTTGCTGGCGCAGGCCAGCGGCCTACTGGGAGGCTCGGAGGAAGAGTTCACGCCCGCAGTTTAGCGAACGCCCCCTCGTGGCCCGGCCATTTCCGCTTGCATCGGTACGGTCAATACCGTAGGCTGACCCGGCGTCCGCGCGCAGCACCCGAGCCCAAGCGGGCCGCCGGGCCTGTCTTGCGGGCGTGAAGGAGCCACGCATGCCAAGCCGATCGAACGGCCTCGCGGCCGAAATGGAAGCGGTGCGAACACTGGCGCTCGTCGGCGCCTCCGCGTCCGGCAAGACCTCCCTCGCCGAGGCCTTGCTGCTCGAGGCAGGCGCCATCGGGGCACGCGGCAGCGTGGAGCGCGGCACCACCGTCAGCGACCACGACCCGCTCGAAAAACGCATGCAGCATTCGCTCAATGCGACGCTGATGCACCTCGCGCACGATGGCGTGCGCATCCACCTGATAGACACCCCCGGCGGCGCCGACTTCCTGGGCCAGAGCCTGCCCGCGCTGGAAGCCGTGGAAACCGCCGCCATCGTCATCAACGCGAGCTCCGGCATCGAGCCGATGGCGCTGCGCATGATGGACTACGCGGCATCGCGCCACCTCGCGCGGCTCATCGTCGTCAACAGGATCGACGACCCCGGCGCCGACCTCGCCGGCCTGCTGGAGCAGATCCAGGCCACCTTCGGCCGCGAATGCCTGCCGCTGAACCTGCCCGCGGCCGGCGGCACGCGCGTGATCGACTGCTTCTACAACCGCGAAGGCGACTCCGACATCGGCGCCGTCGACGCCGCGCATCGCGCGCTTGTCGAGCAGGTCGTCGAAGTCGATGCGGCCTTCGTCGAACGCTACCTGACGGACGGCGACGTGGACGCCAGCGAGCTGCACGCACCGCTCGAGCAGGCGCTGCGCGAAGGCCACCTGATTCCCGTGTGTTTCGTCTCGGCACGCAGCGGCGCGGGCGCGGCCGAGCTTCTCGACATCATCGTCAAGCTGCTGCCCGATCCGAGCGAAGCCAATCCGCCGGACTTCCTGCTCGGCGAAGGGACGGACGCGAAGCCGATGCAAGCCAGGCCCGATGCATCGCTGCACGTGCTGGCGCACGTGTTCAAGGTCACGAGCGACCCCTATGTGGGCAAGCTCGGCATCATGCGCGTGCACCAGGGCACGATCGCGAGCGACAGCCAGCTCTACATCGGCGACGGCCGCAAGCCCTTCAAGGTCGGGCACCTCTTCATGCTCCAGGGCAAGGACCACGTCGAGGTGTCGCGCGCCGTGCCGGGCGACATCGTGGCAGTGGCGAAGGTGGAAGAGATCCAGTTCGATGCCGTGCTGCACGACGCGGCGGAAGACAGCCACGTGCATCTTGCGCCGCTGGAGTTTCCGGTGCCCGTGCACGGGCTGGCCGTGGAGCCCAAGCGCCATGGCGACGAACAGCGCGCCTGGGAGATCCTCGGCAAGCTCGCGGCCGAAGACCCCTGCCTGCGCATCGAGCATGTGGTCGCAACCAACGAGACCGTTCTCTACGGCCTCGGCGAGCTTCACCTGCGCACCGTGCTCGACCGCCTGCGCGAGGTGTACCGCTTCGAAGTCCAGACCCGGCCGCCGCGCATCGCCTACCGCGAGACCGTGACCGCGCGGGCCGAGGGCCACCACCGCCACAAGAAGCAGACCGGCGGCGCGGGCCAGTTCGGCGAAGTCTTCCTGCGCATCGAGCCGCTCGGGCGCGGCGACGGCTTCGAGTTCGCAGACGAGGTCAGGGGCGGTGCGATTCCGGGCCAGTTCATTCCCGCTGTCGAGAAAGGCGTGCGCGAAGTGCTCGCATGCGGTGCCATCGCCGGCTACCCGGTGGTCGACGTGCGCGTGGTGGTGCACGACGGCAAGCACCACAGCGTGGACAGCAAGGACATCGCCTTCGCCACCGCCGGCCGCAAGGCATTCATGGCCGCGATCCGCGAGGCCAGGCCGGTGGTGCTGGAGCCGATCGTGCAGATCGAGATCGTCGCGCCCGAGCATGCGGTGGGCGATGTCACCAGCGATCTTTCGTCGCGGCGCGGGCTGGTCACCGGTACATCGACGCTTGGGGCCGGTGCCGCGGCCGTTCGCGGTCAGGTGCCGATGGCCGAACTGGCGAGCTACCAGTCGCGGCTCAATGCGATGACCAGCGGACAGGGGCGATACACGATCGCGCTGTCGCACTACGAGGCGGTGCCGCCGAACGTGCAGCAGACCTTGATGGGGCAGTACAGAGGGCGGGAAGAGGACCAGTGAGGCCACGCTGCGTGGCTATACTGCGGCCGTCACGTCAAACAAAGGCGTGATCGGGATTGGCGTCCCGTTGAAATCACTGCGACGTAAAGCCGCAGTCACCGCGCAGGGTCTGCGGCTTCGTCGTTCGTGCCTCCAGTTTTGGCGGCTCGACGTGCGGGCGCGAGCCCGGCCGGTTTCATGCAAGTGGTTTCCCGGTACGCCAACTCGTCGAGCCGCCGCCCTCAATTGGCGTTGAGCGCAGCGGTGTCAACAAGCCGAAACCCCTGGAGGCCTTTGATGGCTGCATCTGCCCGCGCGTCCGTGCCCGTCTCTTCATTTCCTCAATCTTCCGAGGCCGTCAACGTCGAATCGCTTGCATTGCAGGCTTGCGATGACATCGATGGCCTGCGGGACATGCAACGCGCGTACTCGTGCCTCGAGAAACTCGTCGTTCCGCAAGGAGTGGGCGACACAGAAGACATCCACCCGAACCGGGTCGAACTCGGCGCGCTGATGCGCGTGGTCAACGAGGACTTGCAGCGACGCATTGATGCGGCCGAGGAGACCATGCAGTCTCTTCGTGCGGCACTGGCCAGCGAAGGCGACTGACCACGCCCCGATTAGTCTGCAAGCAAGCACGCAGCTGATCACGGGCCGCCACAGGCGCAGTTCGCGCCTGCAGGGTATCGCGGCGTTGGCAATGCGGGCCCGGAGTCAGATCAACTCCGGATCTCGATCTCAGCTCTGCAGAGGCGATGAGATCAGACAGCCCACAGACTGAAGATCGCCCGTCGCGACAAGATCCTCGGCGACCTTCCGTATCACGGGCAAGGAAATCTCGTGCACCACGATCATGTTCTTCGCCCATACATACAGACCGTTTGCACACTCTCCAGTCTTCCCCCAGCGAGCCATGAGCGTCACCAGATTCGATACGGTGAAGAACGTGACGCTGAATGCACGACCGTCCGCCAGTTCGATCGTTACGTCGACGTTGTCGTCGGCTGTAGGTTCCGCAAGGCCGGCGGGGAAGCGAAGACAAAAATCCACCGTTGCACTCCTGTCAATACGTCAAGGGGTTTCCGGCATTCATCCGTCATGGCCATCATCGAGATGCGTCCAGGGGACGAACCCTTCCGTCCATGTTCTCTTGTCGACCTGATACTTGTCGATGCTGAACCCATCGGGTGCTTCCGCAAAGCCGGGCATGTTCCGAGCGCAATCGACCGCCTGCGCCGCCCTCTCCTCAGAAGAGAAAACACCGAGCAGCTTGACGTCCTCTCTGCCGTCGGACAGTCGATGGAGGTGATGGACAAGAAAAACATCGGGCATTCGATTCACTCCTTGGGTCGGTCGTCCTGGTGCATCCGAAAGATCGCTCGCCAGTTCTTGATGAAATGCAGAGCCGCGCCGACAAATACAAGCACCATGCCGACGGCCGCCACCCAGTAACCAATGACGGGCAGGCCCAGGAAGCCCATTGACACTCCTGCAAGGCTGACGCCAAGCCCAGCCAACCCGAACGCGATTCCAGTTTGCTCTGTCAAACGATCGAACAATTTCAGCCTCCGACGCGCTCGAGTCCAGAAAAATTGCAATGCTCCTACTGAGCTATCGTCTCAATTGTTCATGAATCCGGACTCTTCGCGCGCCGCAGATAGTCGATTCAACCCCGAAATCTTTGACGAGCGAATGTAGATTTTTGTTCTTCTGCAAGATGCAGCACCAATGCCAACCACCGAGACTGCCCGTCCAACTGCCGGGAAAGACATTGACGAGACGCGCTTGGTCGCGTTGCCGTCTTCGCCTCCAGATGCATGCATCGTTCTCCTGATTGCGCAAGCAGTCGTTCTGCTCCCACGTGATCGACTGGAACAACTCGCCGAGGCTGCCGCCGCCCCCTGGAGCACCGAGACAGAGCGCATCGCACGCATAGATGGACGACGCGCCGAGGCATTGCTGAAAGCTGCATCGAGCCATACCGGCGCGGACAACAAGGCGTCCGCACAACAACACGCGCTCGACTCCGACGCACATCACCTCCTCGCCCACTTCATCGAGCAAGGCCAGGCCTCCATCCTCTGCGGCACCCCGCCGCGGCCCCAGCCTCACGTCACGGTCCGCTACCTTGCAAGCAGAACCGGCCCTCTTGCAGGCCGGGGCGACATCCTCTTTCATCTGCCCGACGACCCGATGCCCTTCCTGGTGGTGAACTGGTGGGTCGCATGAAAGTGCCATAGCGCTGCCTCGTCTGCGGCTGGTGCCAGTGGCCGGCATGGCTGCCGCCTGCAGCTCGCGCATGTCCATGCCGACATGGCTCGCATCGGGCCGAACCCATGTTGAAGGCTGATCGATCCGCATCGACAACCATCAACACCACCGAGAGGCAGGCAGCATGAACGAATCGGCCGATCTGCTCTTCGTGGAGCTGGTCGCCGATGCGTCGAGCAACGCGATGCGGGCAAGGGGCTGGCTCAGGACCACGCTGCAGCAAGCGTCGCGACGGCGGCCATCAGCATCACGCCGGTGGCCGCCCAGCCCACGACCTTCAGCCGCCGCGCGATCACCAGATCGCCCATCACCGCGTGGCTGGACGCGGCCAGCATCACGCCGACCATGATCGGCACCGAGGCCAGCGCATTGATGATGGCGGCATAGACCAGCGCCGTCATCGGGCTGATGCCCGACAGGCCGATGACCAGCCCGATCAGCATCGCGGCGGCGAGGATGGCGTAGAAGGCCCGGGCCTTGCCCGGAGGCCGGTCCAGCCCCTTGCGCACGCCGAACAGGCTTGCGAGTGCGTATGCGGCCGACCCGGCCAGCACCGGCAATGCGAGCAGACCCGTGCCCACGATGCCCATGCCGAACAGCACGAAAGCGGCCTCCCCCGCCACCGGCTTGAGCGCCTGGGCCGCCTGCGCGGTCGTCTCGATGGAAGTCTGGCCATGCGCATGCAGGGTAGCCGCCGTCGCGAGGATCATGAAGAAGGCGATGGCGTTGGAGAAACCCATGCCCACCCAGGTGTCGATCTTCAGGCGGCGCAACTGCCCAGGCACCTGCGCGGGGGCGCGCCTGAGCGCCTTGTCCTGCGGCACGCGCCTGATCTCCTCCACCTCCTGCGAGGCCTGCCAGAAGAACAGGTACGGGCTGATGGTGGTGCCCAGGATCGCGACCCAGGTGGTGATGTAGTCCTTGTTCCACTGCAGGTGCGGCAGCAGCGCCCCCTTGGCCGCCGCGGCCCAGTCGACGTGCGCCGTGAGGGCGACCGCCACGTACGACAGCAGCGACAGCGTGAGCCACTTCAGCACGCGCACGTAGCGCTCGTAGGGCAGCCAGATCTGCAGTGCCAGCGACGCCGCCCCGAAGCCGATGGCATAGGCCGCCTTGGAGCCTCCCGCCACCAGCGCGGCAACGTCGGCCATCGCGTTGAGGTCGGCGCCAAGGTTGATGACATTGGCGACGACCAGTGAACCCACGAGCAGCCACACCACCCAGCGCGGCCACAGCCGCAGGAAGGCCTCCGTCAGGCCGCGGCCGCTGACGCGGCCTATGCGCGCGCTGGCGAGCTGTATGCCGACCATGAGCGGATAGGTCAGCAGCAGCGTCCACCCCATGTCGTAGCCGAACTTCGAGCCTGCCTGCGAATAGGTGGCGATGCCGCTCGGGTCGTCGTCGGCGGCGCCGGTGATGAGGCCGGGGCCGAGCTTGGCGAGCCAGCCTGCGCGCGCGGGCGGCTCCTCCTGCTCTCCCGCTGCGTCCGTGCCTGCAGTTTCCGTCGGGGTCATCGCGTGCTCCTTGCCGGGCCTCTTCCTGCCGGCCCGGCCAATCTGGACGACACGGCGGCGCCGGGGTGTCGGACAAGTGCATTTCGCGTTGCCAGCGATCGGGTGTGTTCGCGACAGGGCTCCGGGCCGATGTCCGACACGATGCCCGGCATGAAGTCCTGGCGTCTGTCTTGCGGGTGGATGTCTTGCGTGCGCTCCGGCTCTGCGGACGACGGCATTCCGTTCACTTCACGCCACTCTCATTCGCGCCATCGCGGGCATACCGCGGGCAGGGAAGGAAAAGCCCCATGAGCGACCCATCGAGAAGATAGCAAGCCAGGGACGACCGGCGCGACAACCAGCGCGTCTTCGTGTTCAGCGTGACCGTGGCCATCCTCGTGATGCTCGGTGCCCTGTTCTATTTCTACGCCGTGGACAAGCGCGGCGAAGGGCCCTCGCACGAGGCCTCGCCGCCGGCCGCGCAGGTGCAGGGCGGCGCACAGACGGCTCCCGCCGCAGCGCCTGCCGCGCCGCCGCCGAAATAGGCGGGAAGCGGCCTGCTGAATCGCATCAAGAAGAAAGGGCGGCAGCCTCGGCGTCGAGTTCCGCCTGCTCTATCCATGCGATGCATTGACGCTTCAGGATGCCGATACCTGTCTCGACGGAAATAAGGGGCCGGCACAGCACCAGCTTGCATCGGTGCTGGCCACGGAAGGCGATGTCTCCCGTTGCCGCGAAGTTACCATCACTGGTCTTCAGCAGATAGATCGTGCAAGCCCACGGCCCCGAGCGGCCTTCATAGGCGAAGTTCTCACCGTCCATGGCACACCTCCGTACTCAGTACAGGCGTGCCACCAGGAGCGATGGATTGGCGCGAGCAGCAAGTGGAACCACCATACGCGCATTGGCCGCAGGCGCCAACCGATATTCGGCAGGGAGGGTTTCTTGACGGGTGTATGGTTTCGGCGTGATTCTGGAGTCGCTGCTACGGTAGGTGCGACTGGGCAGGCAGAGCTCGGGCGCTGCTGGCTCAATTGCCGTTAGTGCCGCAGTAGAAGCCTGGCCCCCTGGCGTTGAGGCTGGCGATGCGCCCTGCACTGTTGTAGCCCACGCTCCAGGTGTCGTTAGGCACAGACCTGAAATTGAATCAGGGGCTCAGTTCTGCCTCGGCGCACACACTCGTGGACTTAGCCCCGACGACTACACCATGCCGCAGCAGCCTCGCGGCCACAAGCAATGCCGTCAGCCAACCTCAGCCTCATAGGCTAGGGGATAGCAGGCGGCTTTTTTGGTTTTGAAGATCAGGGGAACGAGCAAGACCTAACCTTGCCCCCGCTAACTGCTGTATTCGAGAACTGGCTTCCGGAGTGCAGCAAGGTACAACTCGCAGTTGGCTCGTAGCTCTTCAACGGTTTCACCCGCGGGAAACGTTGGTTCCGCGCTATGACCCTGCACCCTACCGTCTTCATAGTAGTGGACCTCGTAGATGGCGACTGCGCCGTCTCGGTTCATTACTCGATATTCCCAAGTCATAAAATTAACGAAAATCTGACTCCGATTCCCCCAGCGCCTATTTGCGCTTCATATTGGTTAGCAGATTCTTTGCCTCCACGCGCTCATCTTCGCTGATGTATTTGGATTTGGCGGCGGCAGTCAGATACAGCAATGCTCGCTGGGCACTAGCACTCGAACGCTGGTGCAGGAAAATCTTTCCGAGTTCGTATGCTGCTGACCCATCGCCTTGCGCATATGCCCTCTCAAACCAGAACTTCGAGCGGCGTAGATTATCGGCGTCGCGATACCACACGCCCATATTGAGGCATCCGGCAAGATTACCTCGCATGGCCGCGCGTCGATACCACCGATATGCACCTGCTGGATCCTTCTTGACGCCAATTCCATGGTCGAGAAAGTAGCCCACACTATTAAATGCATCCTCCTCCCCGTTGAGCGCCGCAGCTAAAAAGAGTTGAAAGGCTTTTTTTCCTTCGCCTGCATCCCATGCTTCGTTGGCCTCATCAAAGAGGCTTGTGTATTCATTGCTATGCACCCCCATGGATGACTCCTTTCAACGTGTAGGCCAATCAGCAGGTTTTTTCTTTTCGTTGGTCTTGCCCGTTTGGTGGTCTTTGCAAATGATCTTGTTCGGGTCGGTTGGATGATCTCTGCAATGCTTGTAGGGGTTGTTCGTCCCCTTCCCTGAAGTACCTCCGGTGGCGCCACGCTCTCCACGCCCGCGACTCTCCATACACCAGTCGATAACCCTATCCCAAAGGCTCGGGCTCGGCTCTGGCTGGACTGGAGGTGCAGGAGGTGCAACAGCGGCAGCTGCTCCGGCAATGCCGATGCCCGCAGCTGCGCAAGCAGCAGCGTTCGCGGGATTGGCACACGCTGCCACCGATGTCAAACCCGTCGGGTCGCTATACAGCAACGGATTCAATTCTGCATAGGAATACTGATTCCACCCGCCATCGAGCCCGATCGGGTCCGGCTGGCTGTAACGCCCCGTTCTACTGTCATAGCTGCGGAAGTAGTTGTAGCTCAGGCCTGATTCCTCATCCGCGTACTGTCCCGGATAGCGCAGGTTGAACTTCACCTCCGCGATGCCGGTCGTGCCCGGATTGGGTGTTGTGTCCGTGTTGGCGAACCTGTTCCTGGCTGTGGTGGGCTTGTCTTCTCCGAACGCGCTGTAGCCCCACTGCCAGACGGCTTGGCCGTCTGCGTTGGTGAGCTTCCTCGGGGTGTTCAGGTGATCGCTGTGGATCGCGTAGGTGGCTCCGTTGATCACTGCCGCAATCGGCATCGGCCCATTGCCTGTGGGCAGGTAGATGTACTGGCTCTGCCCCGCACTGGCGGTGCCCCCACTGCCCGCCTCCGCGATCAGCGTGCCCTGCTCGTCATAGGTGTAGGCGTAGCCCAACTGCTCCGCCTGTGTCGTGCTCGGGCTCCACAGCTTCGTGAAGAACGCGATCAGGCTTTGCATGAAGCCTGGGTCGGCCTCGTCGCCCTGTGTGGGCGGGTACAGCGGCTCCGTCTTGAACACCCGCTGCCCCAGCGCGTTGTGCGCATAGCGCGTGGTCGGGCTGACGTCGGTGGCGCCTGTCGTTGCAGCCGCCAGCCGGCCTTCGGCATCGTAGGTGTAGCTGCGCAGGCCATCGGTCAAGAGATCGCCATTGGCGTTGTAGCCGTAGGTGACGCTGGTGTTGCTCGCGCCGTTGATGCTCTGGGTGAAGCCCGTGAGCTGGTTGCTGCTGGCGCCCACCGTGTAGGTACGGTTGGTGGTCAGGCCATTCAGCACCCGGGTGCTGCTCGATCTGTTGCCGTTGGCGTCGTAGCCAAAGCCTGCCGTATTGCCCGCGGCGTTGAAGCTGGTGATACGCCCCACGGCGTTGTAGCCCACGCTCCAGGTCACGTTGGCATTGGCGATGGTGCTGTGGGTCGGATCGGTGTCACCGGGCAGGTTCAGGTTCTGCGTGAGGCTCGTGATGCGGCCTGCGGCGTCATAGCCGTAGCTGCTGAACTCGGTGCTCGTGAGCCGGCCTGCAGTGTCGTAGGCTCGACTGGCCATGAGTTGCGGGCTGCCGGTGGTGAAGGCCCAGGTCCATGCGCTGGGCTGGCCCAGCGGGTTCCAGGCGATGCCGCTGACCAGCGGGGCGCCGTTCCAGTTCAGGCCCGTGAGGCGGCCCGTGGCGTCGTAGACGTGGCTGAGGGTGCCGCCGTTGGGGTAGCCGATGCTCGCCAGGGTGCCGTTGGGGTTGTAGGCGTAGCTGACCTGCTGGACGCTGCCCGTACTCGTGCCTGTTGCGAGGGTCTGCTTCTTGAGCGTGATGCGCCCGAAGGCATCGCGGGTGTACTCGGTGGTGCCGCTGCGGTCGACGATCTCCGACAGATACCCCTTGCTGTTGGCCGTGAGGTCGTAGCGCAGGGTGGTGGTCTTGCCGTCGGCGAAGACCATCCCGGTGGGGCGGCCCAGGGCGTCCCGGGTGATGCTTGTCGCCTGGCCCAGGGCATCGGTGACCTGGCTGGGCAGGCCGAGGTTGTCGTACTGGGTGCTGGAGCTGCCCGTGTCCGCGCTGCTCTCGATGGTGGCGTTGCCCTGGGCATCCCGGCCATAGGCGGTGACCACGCCCTTGAAGTCCTTGGCCTCGGTGACGGCGTCCAGGGCGTTGTACTTCAGGGTGGCGCTGGCGTTGGCTGCGTCGGTGACGCTCTTGACGCGGCGCAGGCTGTCCAGGCCGTAGTTCGTGCTCTGGTTCAGGCCGTTGGTGGAACGGGTCAGGTCGCCGTTGGCGTCGTAGCCGAAGGTGCTGCTCTGGTTCGCGCCTTCGGTCCTGCCCGAGAGGCGGTTGATGTTGTTGATGGTGCGCGCCACGCTCCAGGCGACGTTGCCTGAGCTGTCCTTGATCTGCTCGGCGGTGCGGTTGCCCATGCCGTCCAGGGTGTAGGTGCCGCTCTCGCCTCGGTTGTTGCTCCAGCCGATCAGGCGGTGGGCGGCGTCGTAGGTGTAGGTCAGGACGAGGCCCGAGGGCAAGGACACTGTCTCCACAGTCCCATAGGGCTTGTAGGTCAGCGTGGTGGTCTGGCCGCCGACGGTCTGGGTCAGAAGTCGATCACGCGCATCGTAGGTGTAGGTGGTGACCAGGCCGTTGGGGGCTGTGCTGCTGACGACGCGGTTGGCGAGGTCGTAGCCATACTGCGTCACATGGCCCAGGGCGTTCGTGGACGTGAGGACGTTGCCCCGGGGGTCGTAGGTGTAGCTGGTGACTGCGCCGTTGGGCTCGGTGGCTGTATCCACGAGCTGCTGAGCGTTGTACGTCCACTGCCACAACTGGGCCTTGTTGGTCGCCGTGTCCGTGACGGTCCGAGTCAGGACGTTGCCGACGGCATCGTAGGTGTAGGCGGTGGTGCGGCCGGGCTCGGTGACCAGCACGGGCAGCGAGAAGGTCGAATGCCACTGGGTTGTCACTGTGCGGGCATCGGGCGTGCCGGAGGCTGACACCACCGTCGTGGGCAGACGGCGGGTTGTGTCCCACGTCTTGGTGGTCACTATGCCATTGAAGTCCGTCTCCGACGTGATCAAACCGTTGGCGTCTTGTTTGCGGCTGGCGGCGTCGCTCTTGCCCTCGCTCGAAGGCCACCAACTCGAAACAACGGCAAGCTTGCCGAACGCTAGGCTATATCCATAGATGCTTCTTGTGCCCAGTGGGTCTATCACCTGAGCAGAATAATCATTTGGGTAGCTAACCTGATAGCTATCGACGGCTCCAGCTAACTGAGAAGTGGTTGCACGGCCCGTGCTGTCGTATGCGAATGTGCCCCAGCGAACACCGGCTTCATCGAAGATGCCAGTCAATGCCTGAGGGAACGACGCGTTCTCGTAGACGAAGTTGCGCCCCCCGCCATCGGGGTACAGGACAGAAACCAGACGGCCCGAGCCGTCATAGGCATAGAAGATGACGCGGGCATCCGGAGTTGTGACGGTAATCAACTGGCCGGCGCTGTTATAGCCGAACGCCAAGGTGCGGCCGAAGCTGTTCGTGACCGAGGCGAGTTGGCCAGCACCGTTGTAAGCGTAAGTGGCGATCCAGCCGTTGCGGTCCGTCTCAGTCTGCAGTTTGCCGGAGCTGTCGAAACTCAACGTGGTGTTGTCATCGGCACGGTGGTAGCTCCAGGCGCCAGAAGACAATTGCGCTAGCGTGTCGGCGCTGTTGCCGGCGCTCCAAACAGTCGTGCCGGAAGTCTTGCCAAAAGTCCGCACATAGCCTTCGCCGTTGGTAATGGCTACACCCGTGGGCGCTGTGACAGGCGTGGCGACCAGTCTTGTGCTGAAGTTGTGCGACCAGACTTGACCGAGCGGACTACTAACCCGCGCCGAATCACTCGCCCAACTACTGCGGTAAATGCGCGAGAAGGACAAGGCGCTGGGACCCGAATCTGACCAGTCCACTTCAGATCTATATTTTTCAGCTGTACCCGGTGCAATGGGGCGTCCCACAAATATCCCCGCCGTACACCTATTGGTGGGTTCAGGGACAGCGGGAATGCAAGCGCTTCGAGCCCCGTCTTCTTGTGTATATCGGGTGCATGCGCAATCGGCTCCAGATGCCGTACTGTTTGCAGGACATGCGGCAAGCAGTTGACCACCGCCGCTCCAAAGGATGCCGCCACTGGTAGTGCTACTTTTCCAACCACATGATGCGTATTGATCCCCCCATGGCATCACTGTGATCTCGGCATGATCAAAATCGACCGCCATTGAACTGGCTCCTGCCATGCCAGACAAGCAAAGCGCCTCAGGTGTCGGAAACAATGGTGCGGCCGTAGAGGTTCCCCAACCTCGAGTTTTCGAAACTAATGCATGCGCCTGCCCATTCGCTAAAGTGAGCAACAAGAAGAGCCCGAAGCAAAAAAAGCTGACCCCAAACCTATTCCAAAGCGAAGCTTGCCAAACTGGCCTGCGCTCGCGCTTACCTGCCCACAGCATGCTCATCTTCAACTCCCCTGTGTTGCCGACGCCTTTAAACCTACGCGCCGGCACTCCGTCTCATGGATTCTGTCCCGTTGGAAGGGAAAGTTGCACTGGCAGCTATCCCCAGTCGACATATTTGTGCTGTTCGCGGGGCAGTAGTTTGTGTGCCAGGCAACGTAATCGGGATATATATTCGTTCCAACAACATGCGTCCGGCATAGCACGGCTGTTTTTGCATCAGGATCACCGCTGTAGAAAACGATTTGAAGTTCTACTGCCCCTCAGGATGCATAGGTTGTCTTGGCTAGTGCAAGAGCGTCGTCGCAAGCTTCTTGATAGGTAGCCTCCATCTCGCGCGGCCGAACGTCCTCTGCGTACCAACCGGAGAGTGTTGGCATTGCTGCATGTGTCACACAAGAAATGAGTAGTAGAAATGTGCACGCGATCAGACGTTCGACGTAAATAGCGCAGCGCCTCAAATCAAGCAAGTCTCTCGGCCTTTTCGAGGCCTCATCTCGCTTGCTCCACCGGGTTCTCGAATCCCCCATCGCACTCTCCCTCATGCTTCTTGTTTGTGATATCCGCCATCTATGGCCATCTTTTCGCTGGCCGTGATGATCGACGTGTTTCTGGACAAAGGCCCCACGATGACGTGCACTGCCACGCGGTGCACCCGCACAAGCTGTTCCAGCCTAGCCGAAAGCCTGCACACAGACAACGACAGCTTGATGGCACGTAGAAGTGAACTCTGCCCACAACATCATGCAGCGCGGGCACACACATCAGCCCTACGCCGCCACACCTAAACGTGCAACGCCGCCAGCCCCCCCACAGCCAACCCCGCCACCGCCACCCCAAACATCGCGCGTTCCAGCCACTTGTTCTTCGTCAGCAAGGCGATGGCAGCCAACGCAATAGAAACCTGCAACACAGTAGTAGCCTGAGCCCACCGATGATGCTGGTGCATCTGCTCATCCGACTGCGCATCCCACTTGCTCGCCTCCGCCTCCAGCTTCTTCGCCTCGGCCTGGATGTCGGTCTTCTCCTGCTCGTAGCGTGTCACCTTCGCCTGCCAGCCCTGCCTGCGTGCGTCGTCAGCCGCGGTGTCGCGCGCGAACTCGGCAAGCGCCTGCTTGGTGCTCTTCGACTGGAAGTAATTCCACTGATTCGACGCCTCGGTCTTCTTGATCGCGGCGTTGTTCTTGTAGATGCCGGCATTGGCCTGCGTGGCGCCGCCCATGTACGCGAAGATCGCGCCGAAGGTGGCGATGACCGCTGTGCACATCGCGATCTTGCTCGTGCTGCTCATGCCGCCGGAATGCGCGTGGTCTCCTGACGCTTCCGAATGACCGTGGCCGCCGTTCGTTGCGTGTTCCAGTTCGTGGTCGTGCGGGCCGTGCACGTGAAAGCCGTGTCCTGACATGGGATCCTTGTTGTGGAGAGATATATGGTTTTTCGGGCGCGCGCGAGTATGCCCGTTCGATGAGTCAGCTTCCGGTCCGCAAGCCATTGCCAGCATGGGACGACAACAGCACACTTGCCTGCCCATGGCCGCCGAAACCTCGCCGACACCGACTGCCAACGCCCGCCGCCCCGGCTTCGCCGACATCGTGGCCGGCATTTCCATCGCGGGCCTGCTGCTTCCGGAGGCGGTGGCCTATTCCGGCATCGCGGGGCTGCCGCCCCAGGCGGGAGTGATCGCACTCTTCGCGGGCCTGCTGGTCTACGGCCTCTTCGGCAGCAGCCGCTTCGCAATCGTTTCCGCCACGTCTTCCTCGGCCGCCGTGCTGTTCGCGGCCACCACGTCGGTCACGGGGGTGGACACCGCCACGCGGCTCGCGATGGGCATGGGCATCGTTCTTCTCGCCGGGGTGTTCTTCGTCATCGCGGGCGTCGCGAGGCTGGGCGCGGTGTCGAGCCTGATCGCGAAGCCCGTGCTGCGCGGCTTCGCGCTGGGGCTGGCGCTCACCATCGTGGTCAAGCAGTTGCCGAAGGTGCTCGACGTGCATCCGGCGCACAGCGATTTCTTCCGCCTCTTCGCCGGGCTGGTGGCCGAATGGCGGCACTGGAACATCGCGGGCGCGGCCATGGCGCTCGTGGCGCTGGTGCTGCTGCGCGGCCTGGCACGGTGGCGCGCGGTGCCGGCCGCGCTGCTGGTGATCGTGGCCGGCATCGTGCTCGACGTGCAGGGCTTCTGCCATGCGTGGGGCGTGGCGGCGGTGGGGCCGATCTCGCTCGACTTCTCGCATCCGACCGTGCCGCAGCTCGACCGCGCGCAGTGGCAGAACCTCGGAGGGCTGGCCTTCGCGATGGCGCTGATCCTCTACGCCGAGTCGTACGGCTCCATCCGCACCTTCGCCATGCGCCACGGCGACAACGTGTCGGCCAACCGCGACCTGCTGGCGCTGGGCGGCGCGAACCTGCTGTCGGCGCTGTTCCAGGGCATGCCGGTGGGAGCGGGCTACTCGGCCACGTCGGCGAACGAATCGGCCGGCGCCAGGAGCCGCGCGGCCGGCATCGTGGCGGGGCTGGTGGTGCTGGTGGCGGTGCTCACGCTGCTGCCATGGATCGCGCACACGCCCGAGCCGCTGCTCGCGGCCATCGTGATCCACGCGGTGAGCCACACGCTGAACCCGGCAGCCCTGCGGCCTTATTTCCACTGGCGGCGCGACCGGCTGGTGGCGCTGGTGGCTGTGGCGGCGGTGCTGGTGCTGGGCGTGCTCAACGGCCTGCTGGCGGCCATCGGCGTGAGCCTGTTGCTGCTGCTGCGCGGCTTCTCGCGCACCACCGTGAGCTGGCTCGGCCGGCTGGGCCAGAGCCACGACTTCGTCGACACCGCGCGCCACCCCGAGGCGGTGGTGCCGCCGGGTGTGCTCATTGCGCGGCCCGAAGTGCCGCTCTTCTTCGGCAACGCGGACGCGGTGTTCGCATCGATCCGCGCGCGCATCGACGCCACGCCGGGCCTGCAACGCATGGTGCTGAGCCTTGAAGAGTCGCCCGACCTCGACGCGACCAGCATCGAGGCGCTGTGCGACTTCGCGGCGTACGTGCGCGTGCGCGGCGTGCGCCTGTCGCTGGCGCGCGTGAAGGACGACGTGCGCGACCTGCTCGCGAAGGTGAATTCGCCCGACCTGCACGCCGAGGTCTACGCCCCGTGGAGCGTGGACGATGCGGTGCAGCCAGAAAGCGGGACGCCACGGCCCTCTTGATCACGTGCCGCCGAAGGCGGCGTGTTCAACCGTATGGATTTCAGTTCCTGGAGGGCGACTTGGGCTCGCGGCTTTCCCGCAGAGCTTTAAGCCGTGGTTCCGCCTGCCCTGGTGGAATCCGACCTTCTGCCTCCAGTCGCTTCAGGCGCCGTTCATCTGCCCGATTCAGAGCATCTTTGAGCAGCGCCATCTTGCGATCGTTGCAGGGTTCGCAGTCGTAATAGCTTCCAGGGTCACTCGTGGGCCCAAGCGCCTCGTCCAACTCCGCGGTACTGATTCTTCCCGTGGGTTCGATACCGACAGCGAGGATTCTTCCGTTCTTGAAGGTAACGAGCGCACTGCCCTCGCATCCGGTTTCTTGCGCCTGCGGCACGAGATACGACCTCTTTGAGACCCTCCGCATATGACGCAGTGCGTAGAACACATCCTCGACGGTCAAGACAACATCCTGGCAATCCAGAAAATCTTTGTTCTCCCACGCCGTTTTCCCCGACGGGTTGTCGATCTTGATCGACTTTACGAAGGCTGCCGGATAGCGCTTGTCTGCCGCGTGAACCGGCAGGGCCATGGCGACGGCGGCAAGCGTTGCCGCAAAAATGATGACTTTTTTCATGGCGTCGGGACAAGCAGATTCCAATTCGCACCCTGTGCCTCGGTCGTATTTTTTCTGCTGGCTTCCGGATGCCGGAATATCTCGCTCGGTGCGATCTGCATGGAGTCCTCGAGCACCTTGACGAGCCACGAGAGGGCTTGGTTCTGGGCTGCGGTCGGTGTGTCGTATACACCGTACCTTCCTCTCAATTCGTCCATGGAGAGTTTGTTGTTTCGTGGCACCTGGAACCCCGCTGGCAGCCTGGCTCTGCCCACCATCTCGATGCCGATGGCCTCCATGTTGCCTGGATACCGGTCGCCAGGCGCCCTGCGCATCTCGATGCGATGCATCGGGTCCACCGCGTTCACTCCCGCAGGATAGTCTCGCGGAGAACACTTCCCGGTGATCAGGCACCTCGCCTTCAACGGCCCGACATGGTTTGTGCGCTGGTAGATCGCGGCGGTCTGGTAAATAGTGCCATCGGTGTCGACAAGAAAATGCGCGCCATTGGCCTTTGGCCGTGTGTAGCTGTTCAGCGAGGACGCTGAAGTGTCCGCATCGGTCTGGTGCACAACGATGCCTGTGATCGTGCTTGTACGTCTGCCGCGTTCGATCGCAGGGCTGCGCGCATTGCGGACTTTCGCGTGAATGATCATTCCATCCGTGTCAATTTGAATTGCCATACGGCCTCCCGGAAATTAATTTCTCGTTGTTGATGCGGGTGCACCGGAGCCTGCAAGTTCCTCAACCTGCAGGCTTGCTTTGATGCACCCGCCCGGGATGATATCGATGCGATATTGAATTTTTAGCGGCCCGAGTTGCCGCTTTTCTGCGCTACTGCTGACGCAGTATTCGCATTGGTCAGCGCAACGCCGCCTGCCGCCTGAACTCGCTCGGGCTGCCGCCCGTGTGCTCGCGGAACACACGGCTGAAGTGCGAGAGATTGCCGAAGCCCGAAGCGAGCGCGATGTCGGTGATCGACCTCGCCGCGTTCGCCGGATCGAGCAGTTCGCGGATGCTCGCCGCCAGCCGCTGGTGCTGGATGTAGCCGTTGAGCGTCTCGTCGTCGTCGGCGAAGGCGCTGTGCAGAAGGCGCTTGCTGCAGCGCAGGGCCAGCGCCATGCTGTCTATCGAGAGCGAAGGGTCGTGCAGGTTCTGCGCGACGTGGCGGCGGATGCGGTCCTTCAATGCCTCGCGCTGCGTCTGCGGCGTCTCCTGCCCTGCCAGCTCCATCAGCGAAAGGCGCACAAGCTGTATCAGCAGCTCGCCCGCGCCGCGCGCCGCTGCTTCGCTCATGAAGGGCAGCTCGAGGTACGTGTTGCGCATGGTCTCCAGCGCCACGCGCGAGATGCCGCTGCCGCCGCCGATACGCCGCGCCACCAGGTCGTTGAGCGGCAGCGCGGGCGATGCGATCTGGTCCTTGGGCAGCATCACGATGAGGTGGTCGCTGCGCTCGGGGTTGGCCACGGTGTAGTCGGCGGTGGTGTCGTAGAGCGTCCAGCCGCCCGAGCGCACGGCGGCGGCGCGGCCGCGCTGCGTGACCTCGGCGGAGCCCTGCCAGGGCGCGACGATCTTCAGGTAGGGGGCCTCGCTCATTCGCGCCATCTGCGTGGTGCGAAGCACGCGGTGCCGGTTGGCTTCCAGCCGCGTGAGGATCACGTCGCCCGCGTGCGAGGCCGCGAGGTGGCCGTCGAATTCGCTGTCGTCGTAGAGGTCGGAGCCCAGTCCGCCGAAGTGGCGCCACACCCATTCGCACCACAGCGGCCCGCGCTCCTTGGGCGGGATCTGGTCGGTGGACAGGAGCAATGAGGCGGTCATGCGAGCTGGTCGGCAAGGACGGCAGTGGACGACGAGAACGAAAGATTTCAGCACGAAGCCGGGTTGCCGCGCATTGTGAAGCGCCTTCGAAGCCCAGGGGATTGCGGGTTAACCACTAGACGCATGCACGCTGCGTCAAGTGCTTTGTGCGCGGCTGGCACAGCGCCCGAAGTCCTCCGTTTCTACGATTCCGGGCAGCGGGCGCACACCGACGCCCGGAGGAGACCCCAATGCTTCGACCCAATCGCCGTCACTGGATCAAGGGCACCGCCACCGCCCTGGGCGCCGCCGCCGTCGCGCCGCAACTGTTCGCCCAGAACAGTACGGGCAGTCCCGTGAAGATCGGCTACGCCATCGCACGCACCGGCCCATGGGCCGCCGGTGCGCAGGTGAGCCAGGAACCCAACTACCTGCTGTGGGCCGAGCAGGTCAACGCGGCGGGCGGGCTGTCGGTGAAGGGCGCGAAGCGTCCCATCGAGCTGATCGGCTACGACGACCGCAGCGAGACCGAGACCTGCGTGCGCACCTTCGAGAAGCTCATGGGCAGCGACAAGGTCGACCTCGTGCTGCCGCCCTGGGGCTCCGGCGCCAATTTCGCAGTCGCGCCGCTGGCCAACCGCTTCGGCTATCCGCTGCTGGCGCCCACCGCGCTCTCGCGCAAGCTGATCGACATGCGCCTGCCCTTCTTCTTCTCGCTGCTGCAGCAGCCCGACAAGATGATGGGCGCGCTGGTCGACATGCTGGTGGCGAACAACGTGAAGACCATCGCCATCGTCTACATGGACGACCTGTTCGGCCTGGAGAACTTCGCGGCGCTGAACAACGCGCTGAAGAAGACGAGCATCCAGGTGGTCGAGCGCAAGAGCTACCCGCTGGGCGTGAAAGACCTCGCGCCGGTGCTGCGCACCATCAAGGACCTGAACCCCGACGCCTTCATCGGCATCACCTACCCGCCCGACACCATCCTCGCGAGCCGGCAGGCGCGCGAGGTGGGCTTCAACCCGAAGTACTTCTACGCCTCGGTGGGAACGGCCTTCCAGCTCTACAAGAACGTGATGGCCGCCAACACAGAGGGCGTGATCGGCATGGGCTCGTGGAACGGAAAGACGAGCCCCGAGGCCAAGGCGTATTTCGACGCGCACACGAAGAAGTTCGGCAAGGAACCCGACCGCTGGGCCAGCGGCCACGCGTGGGCGGGGCTGCAGATACTGCAGCAGGCGGTGGAGAAGATCGGGCTGGATCGCAAGGCGCTGCGCGAGCACATCGCGAAGACCGAGTTCAAGACCATCCTCGGCCCGATCCGCTTCGAGGGCAGCGAGAACGCGTCCATTCCGGGCACGGTGTCGCAATGGCAGGGCAGCGACTTCGAAGTCGTCTGGCCGAAGGACCGCGCCACCGCGCAGTTGATGCCCAAGCCGGCCTGGAAGTAAGCACGTGTCTTTCTCTGGATGGGCCGAGCTCCTTGCCGGCGGACTGATCACGGGCGGCATCTACGCGCTGGTGGCCATCGGGCTGAACCTGCAGTACGGGCTGATGCGCATCATGAACATCTCGCACGGCGAGTTCCTGATGCTGGGCGCCTTCGCGACGTGGTGGGCGCACACCGCACTGGGCGTGTCGCCGCTGCTGTTCATGCCCGTTGCCTTCCTTCTGCTGATGGCGCTGGGCATAGCGGTGCACCGGCTGTGCTTCCGGCAGGTGGCGGCGCGCGCGCCGAACGTGGACGTGTTCGAGGCGCGCAGCCTGATGGTGGGCTTCGGCCTGATGTTCCTGGTGCAGAACACCGCCCTGCTGGCCTGGGGCGGCGACCTGCGCGGCTACGACTACCTGGCCGACCCGGTGCAGCTCGGTGAGATGCGCTTCACCGCCAACAAGCTGGTGCTGTTCGGCGTGGCGCTGGCGCTGAGCCTGGTGCTCATCGCACTGCTCAGGCTCACGCTGCTGGGCAAGGCGGTGCGCGCGCTGATGCAGTCGCCCACCGGCGCGCAGCTCGTGGGCATCAACACGAAGCGGCTGCATCCGCTGATGTTCGGCATCGGCCTGGGCCTGTCGGGCGTGGCGGGCGCGCTGCTGTCGATGACATACGAAATCTCTCCCTCGATGGGCGAGCCCTACACCGTCACGGCGCTGATCGTCATCACCCTCGGCGGCTTCGGCAGCGTCGCGGGCAGCCTGGTCGGCGGCCTGCTGCTGGGCGTGGTGGAGGCGCTGGGCATGCACTTCACCAGCCCCTCGCTCAAGATGCTGCTGTCGTACGCCGTGTTCATCGGCGTGCTGATCTGGCGGCCCAACGGACTGTTCTCCAGAAAATGATTTCTTCCCCTTCGACAATGAGGCCGTGGTGGGTGCTGTGCATCGGCCTCGTGCTGGCGGCCGCCGTGCCGTGGATCGCGAGCGAGTTCGTGGCCTCGGTCGCGCTCGGCTGCCTGATGTACATCGCGCTGGCCACGAGCTGGTCGCTGTTCTGCGGCGCCACGCGTTACCTCTCTCTTGCCACATCGGCCTTCTTCGGACTCGGTGCGTATGCGAGCGCGACGCTGCTGGATGTGCTCCCGTGGCCGCTGGTCATATTGAGCGGCGCGGCCATTGCCAGCGCGGTGGCGGTTCTGATGGGTGCGGCGGTGCTGCACCTGCGCGGCACCTATTTCGCGGTGCTGACCTTCGGCATGACGGAGTTGATCCGCCACGCCGTGACCTTCGTCGAGAAGCAGGTCTCGGGCACGGTCGGACGCGTGTTGACCGTGGTTCCTTCGAACGAGACGGTCTACCTCACGGTGCTGGCAATCGCGGGTTCCGCCATCGCCACTGCCCTGCTGGTCAGGCGCAGCCGCTTCGGCCTCGCGCTCTCGGGCGTCGGCGCCGACGAGCAGCGCGCGCAGACGCTGGGCGTGGACACGCGCCGCGTGAAGGTCATGGGCTTCGCGCTCACCGCAGCCTTCGCCGGTGCGGTCGGCGCGGCCATGGCGGTGCGCTGGACCTACATCGACCCGCCGGCTGTGTTCAGCCCCTTCATCGGCTTCCAGACGGTGCTGATCGCGATGATCGGCGGTGCGGCCAGCATCGGCGGTCCGGTGGCCGCTGCCATCGTGTTCAGCCTGCTGTCCGAAACACTGCGGCTGCAGCTGCCCTACGGCTACATGATGGTGCTGGGGCTGCTGCTGATCCTGTGCGTGATGTACCTGCCCGACGGCCTCGCGTCGCTGTGGCGGCGCAAGGCAGCGGCGGCACCGCGGGAGGCACGGCCATGAGCAATCCGCAGCTGCTGCTGGAAGCCCGCGAGCTCACCGTGCGCTTCGGCGGCCTCACCGCTGTCGATTCGGTGAGCGCCGTGCTGCACTCGGGCGAGATCGTCGGGATCATCGGACCGAACGGCGCAGGCAAGACGACCTTCTTCAATGCCATCTCGGGCGTGGTCATGCCGACTTCCGGCAGGCTGCTGGTCGAGGGCGGCATCGACCTCACGCGGCGCGGGCCGCACCTGTACGCGGCCCACGGCATAGCGCGCACCTTCCAGACGCCTCGCGTGATGGCCGGCATGACGCTCGAAGACAACGTGCGCTTCGGCATGCAGTTCGCGGGCCGACACCGCGAGCCCATCGCCGGGCTGGGCAGCACGGGGGAGATCCTCGACATGCTGGGCCTCGGTGGTCTGGCGCGGAACATCGCCGCCGACATCACGCCATCGCAGCAGCGGCTGCTGGAGATCGGCATGGCGCTCGGCACGCGGCCGCGCGTGCTGCTGCTCGACGAGGTAGCGGCCGGGCTTACCGAGGCGGAAGTCGACGCGATGGCGCGGCGCATCCGCCGGCTGCGCGACGAGCACGGTCTCACGGTCGTGTGGATCGAGCACGCGGTGGCCACGCTGCTGAAGTACGTCGAGCGCGTGCTGGTGCTGCACCAGGGCCGCAAGATCGCCGACGGCACGCCCGCAGAGGTGGTGCGCAACGCGGAGGTGGTCGAGGCCTATCTCGGCGACGAGATGGAGGCGACGGCATGAGCGCCGAAATGAGCCACATGAGCGTGAGCGGCCTGTCGGCCGGCTATCACGGCTTCCAGGTGATCCAGGGCATGAGCCTGGACGTGCAGCCCGGCGTGACCGTCGTGCTGGGCCCGAACGGCGCGGGCAAGACCACGCTGCTGAAGGCACTGGCCGGTCTGCTGCCGCGAACCGGCGAGGTGCTGCTCGACGGCGCGGCGCTGCCTTCGGCCGATGCCACGGCCTGCGTGAAGCGCGGCCTCGCGCTGGTGGCCGAAGGGCGCCAGCTCTTCCCGCAGATGACGGTTACCGAGAACCTCGAGCTCGGCGGCTGGCTCATTCCGGCACGGCTGCGCGCCGAGCGGCTCGCGCGCGCCTTCGACGACTTTCCGCGCCTGAAGGAACGCGCCACGCAGCTCGCCGGCACCATGAGCGGCGGCGAGCAGCAGATGGTGGCGGTGGCGCGCGCCATGATGAGCGGGCCGCGCCTGCTGATGCTCGACGAGCCCTCGCTGGGCCTCGCGCCGCGCATGGTGGACGAGCTGCTTTCCATCGTGCGCCGCATCGCCTCGCAGGGCGTGACGGTGCTGATGGTCGAGCAGAACGTGCGCAAGGCGCTGCAGGCCGCCGACCGCGGCTATGTGCTCGAACGCGGCCGCGTCGTGGCCTCGGGCGAAGCGCAGGCGCTGCTGAATTCCGATGCAGTGCGCCAGGCCTACCTGGGCGTCGCCTGATCGCTCTTCTTCCATCCCCCTCTTCCTTCCCCTTCTTGCAAAGGACACCCATGACCGACATTTCCATGCTCATCGACGGCGAGCGTCGCGCGGCCACCGGCGGCGCCACCTTCGAGCGCCGCAACCCGCTGGACGGCGGCATCGCCACGCGCGCACCCGCGGCCACGCCGGCCGACGCGGTGGCCGCCGTCGAGGCCGCGCACCGCGCCTTCGCCGCATGGTCGGCCACCGGCCCCGGCGAACGCCGCGCCGCGCTGCTGAAGGCCGCGCACGCGCTCGAAGCGCGCGCCGATGCCTTCGTGCAGGCGATGGCGCGCGAGACCGGCGCCTCTGCCCTGTGGGCCGGCTTCAACGTGCACCTGGCGGCCGGCATCCTCACCGAAGCCGCATCGCTCACCACGCAGATCGCGGGCGAGGTCATTCCTTCGGACGTGCCCGGCAGCCTGGCCATGGGCGTGCGGCAGGCGGCGGGCGTGGTGGTAGGCATTGCGCCGTGGAACGCGCCGGTGATCCTCGCCACGCGCGCCATCGCGACGCCGCTGGCCTGCGGCAACACCGTGGTGCTGAAGGGCTCGGAGCTGTGCCCGCAGACGCACGCGCTCATCATCGAAGCGCTGGACGAAGGCGGGCTGCCCAAGGGCGTCGTCAACTTCGTGACCAATGCGCCCGCCGATGCCGGCGCGGTGGTCGAGGCGATGGTCGCCCACCCTGCCGTGCGGCGTGTCAACTTCACGGGCTCCACGCGCGTGGGCCGGCTCATCGCACAGACCTGCGCAAAGTATTTGAAACCTGCCGTGCTCGAACTCGGCGGCAAGGCGCCCTTCGTGGTGCTCGACGACGCGGATGTCGACGCGGCAGTCAACGCAGCCATCTTCGGCTCCTTCGCCAACTCGGGCCAGATCTGCATGTCGACCGAGCGCATCGTGGTCGACAACGCGGTGGCCGACGAATTCGTCGCCAGGTTCGCGGCCCGCGCGCAGGCGCTGCCGCTGGGCGATCCGCGCGAAGGCCCCGTGGTGCTCGGCTCGGTGGTCGACATGAGCACGGTGAAGCGCTGCAACGCGCTCATCGACGACGCGCTGGCCAAGGGCGCGAAGCTGGTGTGCGGCGGCAAGGCGGAGAACACGCTGATGCCCGCCACGGTGCTCGACCACGTGACGCCGGCAATGGAGATCTACCGCGAGGAATCCTTCGCGCCGGTGAAGGCGGTGGTGCGCGTGAACAGCGAGGAAGAAGCCGTGGCCATTGCCAACGACAACGAGTTCGGCCTTTCGTCGGCGGTGTTCGGCCGCGACGTGGCGCGCGCATGGAACGTGGCGAGGCGCATCGAGTCGGGCATCTGCCACGTGAACGGCCCCACGGTGCACGACGAGGCTCAGATGCCCTTCGGCGGCGTGAAGGCCTCGGGCTACGGACGCTTCGGCGGACGTGCGGGCGTGGAGGCCTTCACGGAGCTGCGCTGGGTCACGGTACAGACGACGCCGCGGCACTACCCGTTCTGAAAGGCCCCGTTCAGCCCGCGAGAAAGTCGGGCTGGCGGAATTTCTTCTCGAGGAACTGCCCGTTGGCCACCAGCGCGGCCGCGTCGCTCGAAGCCACGTTGGCGACGATCTCGCGCAGCTTGGCGTCGAGCAGGCCCAGCTGCTCGCCGAGCAGCTGGCGCGCGGTCTTGCCGTCCTTCACCGCGTGCGTGATGCGGAAGGCCGGCGGCAGCGCGACGTAGTTGGCGAGCGTCTCGGGCAGGTAGCGCAGCACCGTCTCGCGCACCGTGAACAAGTCGTCGCCGTGCGATCCCGCGCCCACGAGGCGCGGCAGCACCTCGCCGACGGAGCCGCGCACGTTGTCGAGGCTCTTGCGCATGTCCTCGGTAAGGTGCGGCTGCGCCTGCTCGACCACGCGATCGAGGCGCTCCAGCGTCTGCTCGACGCTGAGGCTGTCCTCGATGCGGCGCTCCAGCTCCGGCGCCTTGCGGCCCAGCAGGCAACCGGCCACGTAGAGGCCGGCGGTGATGAGCAGCCAGCCCCGGTCGATCACGCCGGCGAAGAGCAGAGCCGGCCCCAGCAGCGCCAGCGCGCAGCCCAGGATGTTGCCGTTGCCGTACAGGAACAGCAGCGCGCGCAGCTTCAGCGAACGCTGCGGCATCACTGGTAGCCCCGGATTTCCTTGAACACCTGCCCGAGCTGCAGCTTGCGGCCGTCGAACTCGCGCCCGCCCGAGAGCTGCGCGATCTCCTGCATCTCGCCCACGTTGGCCTCGCCGAACAGGATGGGGAAGATGCGCGCGGGCACGCCGCCCGCGGCATAGCGGTCGCGGAACTCGCGCAGCTTCAGGCCCGAGTTGTTCTCGCCGTCGGTCAGCAGGACGATGCTCACGAAGCGGTCGGGCTCGCGCTGCTGTTCCTTGCGGGCAAGGTCTTCGGCCGCGGCCAGCGCGGAGTAAATGGCGGTGCCGCCATTGGCCGACATTCCATCGGCCAGCCGGCGCAGTTCTTCGCGCGCGGCGGCGATGTGGTCGGCATCGAAGCGCACCCACACCGGCTCCTGCACGTCGGTGGAGAAGGTGATGAGCACCACGCGCTCGCGGCTCTGGAAGGCGCTGTAGCGTGCGCTCGCGGTGGCTGACTCGTCGGCGCCCGAGAGCAGCTTGAGCGCCTCGCGCATCGACGCCAGGCGCTTGCCGGCCATCGAGCCGCTGAGGTCGAGCACGAAGATCGAGGTGGCGGGCTTGCGCCATTGCGACTGGTAGGTGCCGAGCACCGCGTCGATCACATCCAGCCGGTTGGGAAAGCCCAGCTCGGCCACGGCGGCGGTGGGCAGCGCGGAGGCAGCCGCGACCTCGGGATTGGCGGGGCGCAGGAAGGCGGCCGAGAGCGCGTCGCGCTGGAAGGGCGCGGCCTTCAGGGTACCGACGAGCTTGGTGTAGGCATCGCGCTTGTCTGCGTTGAGCAGCATCAGCGGGTAGTCGGCCGAGATCATGCCGTCGCGCGGGTAGATCAGCGTGAGCCTGTCGGCCGGGGGCAGCTTCTCGTTGGCGCGCAGGATCACGGCCTCGTAGTTGACCATCGCGTCGATGGCGGACGGGTCCTTCACGTAGGCGTCCGACAGCCAGCCCGAGCTGCCGGCCGTGAGCTTCTGGCCCGAGAGAAAGGCCTTCAGCGTCTTCTCGTCCACGTCCTGCGCCGTCAGGTCCTCGGTCTTGCCCGCGAGCGCGGAGGCCACGGCGAAGAGCGCGCTCATTCCGGTGTTGGAGCTGGTGGCATTGGTCATGCCGTAGCGCAGTTGTCCGGCGCCGGCCGCCTTCGCGATCTCGGCCCAGCCGGGCGCCTTCTTGTTCCAGCCCAGCTGCGCGGCCTTGGCGCTCTTCACGCCGAGGGCGATGCGCGAGTAGAAGAGCTTGTCGCGCGCCACCGGCTTGGCCTGCAGCGCGAGCGCGGGGTATGCGCCGTTCGGCGGCAGGATCGCGTCGAAGCGCTCGCCGGCGTTGATGCGCTCGACGATGTCCAGCGTGCCGGCGTACGAGAACTTCACATCCACGCCGGCCGACTGCGCGGCGGCGACGATGGGCGCCTCGAGGTCCTTGAGTTCGGAGCCCGCGAGGATGGTGAAGGCCGAGCCGGCAGCCACGGCCGGTGCGGCATTCGTGGCCTGCGCCTGGTCTTCCTTGCCGCAGGCAGCGAGCCCCACCGCCACGGCAGCGAAGGCCGCGAGCGCGAGCAGCCGCTTCAGCAGGCTCACAGCGCGACCTCGCCGCGCGGCTGGCTCATCGCCTCGGTCGCCTCCTGGCGGCGCACGCGGTCGAGGTAGGTGCGGCTCTTGGCGACTTCGCTGGTCAGCGTGTCCACCGTGGTCTGCATGGAGTCGAGCGCGCGGCTCTTGAAGTCGGCGATCGTGTCCATGGTCTGGTAGATGTTGGCGAAGGCCTGCTGCAGCTTGGCGATCTCGATGGTGCTGGAGGCCGCCTGCTGGTGGATGGCGCTGCTCTGGTCGCGCAGCATCTCGCTGGTGTTGGCGATGAGGTTGCCGGTGGTGGCGTTGAGCGCGCTGATCTGGTCGAGCACCAGCTTCTGGTTGGACAGCGCCTGCGCCACGATGACGGCGGTGCGCAGCGCGGCCACGGTGGTGGTGGTGGCGCGGTCCACGCCCTTCATGAGTTCCAGGTTGTTCTTGCGGATCATGTCCAGCGCGAGGTAGCCCTGGATGTTCACCGCCAGCTGCGTCAGCAGGTCGGTGACCTTCTGGCGCGAATAGAAGAGCATTTCCTCGCGGATCACGCGGGCCTTCTCGGGGTCGGTGGTGTCGAGCTCGCGCGCCTTGGCGTCGAGCTTGCCGTCGAGGGCCTTGCCGATGTGCACGTACTTCTCGAGCCGCTCCATCAGCGTCCACAGGTTGACCTTCTCCTGCTCGATGGCGGTGTTGTCGCGCAGCAGCTCGTCCTTGCCGCGCTTGAGCGATTCGATGATGGCGTTGAGGTGCGACTGCGACGACTGGTAGCGCTCGAAGTACGCAATGAGCTTGTTGCCCAGCGGAATGAGGCCCAGCAGCTTGCGCGCCGAGAACAGGTCGCCCTGCTTCGACGGATCGAGGTCTTCCACCTGGTGGCGCAGGTCGATGAGCGACTGGCCGATCTGCGCGCCCTTGTCGAAGAGACCATTGCGCAGCGAGCCCACGGGCCGCTCGAGCATGCGGTTGGAGACCGATGCCGAGGCCTCGATGTCCTTGCTGCCCATCGAGTGGATGCGCTCCACCGCTTCCTTGAACTGCGGATGCTGGCTGTCGTGCGCAGTGATGTCCTCGATGAAGCGGTCCACCTGCGCGTCGAGCTCGGCCACGTCCTCGGCCTTCAGGCGCACCTTGCCGCTGGCCGACTCCACCGGCACCGGCGCGACGGGCGCGGGCGGCTCGAGGGTGAAGGCCTGCGGGGGCTGGAGGTCGATGGGAGCGGATGCGGTGGCTGTCGTGGTGGTGGTGACGGGTGCGTTCATGGCGTTCCTGTGTTCATTCACTTGAAGCGGGCTTCGATGCCCGTGGTCATTCGTTCGAGCCACTCGAAGCTCGGCGGATCGATCACGTCGACCAGCACCTCGGGCACCTTCACGCCGCGCGCGGCCCAGGTCTCGGGGCCCTTGGCATCGCCGCCGGTGCGGTAGCCGTATTCGTGCGCGAGCTCGCGCAGGGCCGGGTCGTTCTCCAGCGCGGCGCCGAGGCGCGCGCCGCCCGGCGTGTAGGGCACGAGCACGTGCTTCGAATAGACGGTGGGCCTGGGGTAGAGCAGCACCATGTCGCTCTTCAGGCGGTCGGGGTTCTTGAGCCAGAACTCGATCATTTGCGATTCGTAGGCCACCAGCAGCGGCGCCTTGCCCATGCCGAGCGCGAGGTAGTCCTCGAAGGGCCCGGCCGACGACTGCTCCTGGAAGCCCTGGCGCAGGAAGAGCGGCGCCACCACGGGCATGACGCGGTCCACGTCTTCCTGGCTCTGCACGATCTGCTGGCTGTTGGCGAGGTAGCTCGCGAGCGCGAGGTACATGGCCGCCGAGTTGGAGGTGCGCACGTCGGTCGAGTTGATGAGCATCGACTTGCTGGTGGAGAAGGCGCTGCTCGCCTTCAGCTCCTTCCAGCGCGTGCCCTTCTCGATCATGGCCATGAGGCCGGGCAGGTCGACCACGTAGTAGAAGTCGCCCTGCTTCTGCGCAATGCCGTTGGCCACGAGGATCTCGGCGATCGGCCGCCAGCTGGCCAGCACGATGGGCGTGTAGAACGGGTTGAAGACGTTCGGCGCCTTGGCCAGCGTCTTGAGCTGCGCCGCGGCGGGTGCGCCAGAGGGAAAGCCGAAGTCGAACTTGCTGGCGTCGTAACGGCTGGCGATGGCGCGGGAGCCGGCCTTCTCGACGACGACGGTGATGCCCTGCGCGGCCAGTGCCTTCTGCACGCGCGGGTCGGCAAAGAAGGTCTCTTTCTCGGAGCCGATCAGGCCGCGCAGCGTGACCTGCTTCTCCTGCTCGATCCGGGCCGCGGCGGCGGTGGCCGAGTCATCGTGCAGACGGGTGTTCGAGTACCAGACGCCCCCCGCCACGGCGGCCAGCAGGACCGCGGCCAGCACCGGCGCGATCAGCTTGCGGATTTCCAAATCTCATGCTCCTCTCCCCCTGTGGACGGGGGTAGAGAAACATACTAACTAGCGAATATGACGGTTTATGACAGTCCCATGTCAACCACGGACATCGGCCGCGATCTCGCTCGTGATCCGCAGGAATTTCTCGATGTCGGCCACCGAATGGCAGTGCAGCGGCGACACCCGCACCGTGCCCTTGAGCCCGAAGGATTCGAGCATGCGCTTCGAGTAGATGCTGCTCGCCACGCGCTCGTACACCGTCACGCCGCGCTTCGCGTACTCGACCACGGCCTGCGTGCAGTCGATGCGGTCGAAGCCGATGCCCAGGATCAGGTCGCGCTTGCTCAGGTCCGGGTAGTCGAGGAAGACGCTGACGCCTTCGAGCCTGCGCATGCCGGTGGCGTTCTCGTTGCCGTCGAGCAGCAACGCGAGCAGCGCGCGCTCATGCAGTTCGATGTGCGTGATGCCGGCCGCGAACAGCGCGCGGCGGTCGGCCGCATCGGTGAAGTGCCCGCCCAGCCAGCAAACGTAGTCGACGATTTCCGTGAGCACCGCGAACTGCCACGGCGCGGAGCTGCCCAGGTCCCAGTAGTCGGGTTTCTTGCCCGCGAGCTTGTGGTGCGGCAGCACGGCCGCGCGCTCCGACACCCATGACAGCCCCGAGCCCCGGCAGCCGAAGAACTTGTAGGGTGCGAGGTTGATGCCGTCCACCGGCGCCTTCTGCAGGTCGATGAGGCCGTGCGGCGCGTGCTGCACGGCGTCCACCAGGATGTAGAGGTCGGGCTTGATCTCGCGCGCGCGGCGCACGATCTCGGCCATGTCGAGCTTGGCGCCGGAGATGTTCGATGCGTAGATCACGTTGAGCAGGCAGGTGTCCTTGTCGACCAGTCGCACGATCTCGTCCACGTCCACGCCGCCGGTGACGGGGTTGCTCTTGGCCACGCGCAGCTCGCGGCCCAGGCGCTGGGCGTAGAGGCTCATCGCGTCGAAAGCCGACGGGTGCTCGAGCACGGTCGTGACCATGTTCGTGCCCGGCACGTTCTCGGCGATGGCACGCACCATGTCGAACATGGCGCCCGAGGCGGTGAGCGATGCGTACACGCTGCCGCCGGTGGCGTTGAGGATGGTGCGCAGGTCGGCGCAGCCCTTCGCCTGGATGTCCTGCAGCTCGACGGCCGTGGCGTGGATGCGCTCGGCGTTGTCGGGAATGGCATCGACCTGCGCGAAACGCTCGGCCGCGGCCTTCAGGCGGAAGGAGCCGCCGGCGTTGTCGAAGTAGAGGCGTTCGCGGCCGTGGTGGTCATGGTCGACCTGCAGGAAGCGCGCCTTGACCTCGCGCATCAGCGCGTCGGGAAAAGCCAGCCCGTGGGGATGGCTGGAAGACAGTTTGGAATCCATTGATCAGACGCCCTTGTTGTTCGGGTTCTTGTAGATCTCGCGCACCGCGTCCGTCATCGGGAAGTTGAGATTCGCGTTCTTCGGCGGGATCGGCGAGAGGAACCACTTGTTGTAGAGCTGCTCGATGGCGCCCGACTTCATCAGGCCGTTGACGGTCTCGTCCACCAGCGCCTTGAACTGCGGGTCGTCCTTGCGCAGCATGATCCCGTAGGGCTCCTGGCGCAGCGATTCCTTGAGGATCTTGTAGTCGCCCGGGTTGGTCGAGCTGGCGATCATGCCGGCGAGCTGCACGTCGTCGAGCACATAGGCGTCGGCGCGGCCGGTGGACAGCAGCAGGAATCCGTCGGAGGTGTCCTTGCCCGCGATCTCGTTGACTTCGATGGTGCCGCTCTTGCGCGCGCCGCGCAGCAGCTGGATCGAGGTGCTGCCCGAGACGGTGGCTACGTTCTTGCCGTTGAGGTCGGTCAGCGCATTGATGCCCGAGGCCTTCTTCACGGCGGCGGTGATGTTGGTCACGAAGTGGCTGGGCGCGAAGTCGACCTGCTGCTGGCGCTGCGTGGTGTTGGTGGTGGTCGCGCAGTCGAGGTCGACGGTGCCGTTCTGCAGCAGCGGGATGCGGTTGGTCGAGTTGAGCATCGTGTAGCGCACCTCGATCTTCGCGAGGCCCAGCTTCGCCTTCACGGCATCGACGATCTTCAGGCAGATGTCGTTGGTGAAGCCGATGGGCGCGCTGTCGGCGCTGAGCTTGTACGAGAACGGGATCTGGCTGTCGCGCGCGCCGATCTGGATCGTGCCGCTGTCCTTGATCTTCTGCAGCGTGCCGCCGTCCTGGGCGCTGGCGGCGCCGCAGGCGAAGGCAAAGGCGAGTCCGAGTCCGAGCGCGAGGGGCAATTTCCTGAAGTCCATGGCGGGTTCCTTTTGTGAAGTCGATGGCGTTGTCTCGGGCGAATCTTCAGCTTCGCCATCAATTTCCAAAAGCGATTTTTTGTGATCGAATCACATGAGAAAAAGCGTTCTTTTGGAGCCAGCTCTCACGTGATGACCTTCAAGCAGCTCGAAGCCCTGTACTGGATTGCCCGCCTCGGCGGCTTCGCGCAGGCGGCCAACCAGCTCCACACCTCGCAGTCGGCCATTTCCAAGCGGGTGCACGAGCTGGAGCAGCTGTTCGACACCGAACTCTTCGACCGCAGCCAGCGCACCGCCCGCCTCACCGAGAAGGGCGAGGAAATGTTCGTGCTCGCCCGCAAGCTGCTGGAGCAGCGCGACGCGGCCATCGAGCAGTTCGGCAAGCCGGGCGTGGTGGAGCGGCGCATCCGCATCGGCGTGACGGAGCTCACGGCGATGACATGGCTGCCGCGGCTGGTCGGCCTCATCCAGCAGCACTACCCCAAGGTGATCCTCGAGCCCGACGTGGACGACAGCCTGCAGCTGCGCGACAAGCTGCTGGCCGACGAGCTCGACCTGGTCATCGTGCCCGACACCTTCGCCGACTCGCGCCTGCCGCACAAGGTCATCGGCCAGGTGAGAAGCGCGTGGATGTGCAAGCCCGGCGTGGTGCCGCCGCCCGCCAACGGCGCCATGCGGCTGCACGAGCTGGCGCGGCACCGCATGCTGGTGCAGGGCAACAACTCCGGCACCGGCCGCGCCTACGACGCGTGGATGAAGGAGCAGGGCGTGCAGCCCGCCAACGTGATCGTGGTGAGCAACCTCGTCGCGCTGACCGGCCTCACCGTGTCGGGGCTGGGCGTGAGCTACCTGCCGCGCGAGTGCCTTCAGCCGATGGTGGCGGCCGGCATGCTCGCGGTGATCGACGTGACGCCGGCCCTGCCCGTCGTGCGCTACGTGGCGATGCACAAGGGCGAGCACCGCAGCGCGCTCACCTCGTCCATCGTGATGCTGGCGCAGGAATGCTGCGACTTCACGCGCATGTTCCAGGCGCAGGGAGAAGAAGAAAAAGAGATCGCTGGGGAGCGGGAGCCGGGCTGACCGCCGCCTCAGAGGCCGTCGCCGACAGGTGAGAGATCCAGATCCGGATGCAGTTGCTGGAGCGCCCGCGACAGCCGGACCACGCGCTCCCGGGCTCCGGGCTCGCCCCGGGCAAGCGCGCCCAAGGCGGCTTCGTAGTCGTCGGTGAGCTGTTGCCACAGCTCGAAGTCGGCGCCAAGGCCTTCAGCGTCCTTGTCCATCTTTGCTCCAGTAGGAATTCGACGGCCGGTGTCGGTGCGCCAGTTTGACTGATTTTTGCCCGGAGCGTTAGAACTTTAGAGGTCTTAGGGTTATAGCCGCCCAAATACTGCGGCGCGCTGCCCCGGCTTCCGGGCCTTCGATCTAAGGGTTCTTCCGATGAAAATATTTTTCAAACAAGCCAAGAATTCGCGCCACGCGGCCGAAAAACAGGGACATCGGCGCACAAAACAGGTCATATAAGAAAAAACATTTCAATTATCGCCGATTCCGCAAACCAAAAGCTCCGTCGCAAGACATTCATCGGAAAGTGCCCATGACCATCACCGTGACACGCCAGGATGCCCGCTACAACACCCTGAAAAAGGGTTTCAACCTGCGATGGCCCTCGACGGAATCGGACGCCGCCTCGCGCATCGAACTCGCGGAAAGCGCGGGCGACGCCGCTGCTGCTCTGCAGCGCATCGTCGACGCGGGCCTTCGACCCACCCTGCGCAGCGGCGGCCATTGCTACGAAGACTTCGTCTCCAACAACCCCGACGGAGCCATCCTCGACCTGAGCCTGCTCAACCAGGCCGACGCGGCCTCCAGGAGCGACGGCCGCTTCCGCGTCGGCCCCGGCACCCAGAACTGGAACGAGTACCTCGACCTGTACAAGCGCAGCAACGTCACGCTGCCCGGCGGCTCGTGCTACTCGGTGGGCGCGGGCGGCCACATCTGCGGCGGGGGCTACGGGCTGCTGTCGCGGCTGCAGGGGCTCACGGTCGACTGGCTCTCGGCGGTGGACATCCTCACGGTGGACAACCGCGGCAAGGTGGTGCCGCGCACCGTCGACGCGAGCCGCGACCCCGACCTGTTCCGCGCCTGCCGCGGCGCGGGCGGCGGCAACTTCGGCGCGATCACCAGCTACGTATTCGACAGGCTGCCGGCGGCGCCGCGCGAGGTCGCGCTGGCGGTGGTGGCCTTCGACTGGGCCAGCATGACGCCCGAGCGCTTCACCGCCCTGCTCACCACCTACGGCGACTACTGGGCCACGCGCGGCAAGTCGCCCGACACCTGGGGCATGTTCTCTCTGCTGAAGCTCACGCACCGCTCGGCCGGCCAGATCGTGATGCTCACGCAGTTCTGCAACCCCGACGGCACCTGCAACGACCTGACGGTGCTCAACGATTTTCTCGACCGCTTCCGCGCCTGCGCGCCGGTGCCTGCCAAGGGCCGCGCGCCCGGCGTGGGCCCCGCTCCGCAGCGCGACGCGGGCCAGCTGCTGTGCTCCAAGCCGCACACCGTGACGCGCTACGACTGGCTCACCGCCACCCAGTACCTCAACGGCTCGGGCGACAACCAGCGCGGCAAGTACAAGTCGGCCTACATGAAGCAGAACTTCAGCGCCCGCGAGGCGCAGCGCATCTACACGCACCTGACGCGCACCATCCCTGGCGTCGATCTCAGCCAGTCGCTGGTGCAGGTCGATTCGTACGGCGGCGCCGTCAACAGGCCCGAGCGCATCGCCGACACCGCCGTGCCGCAGCGCGCCTCGATCATGAAGCTGCAATACCAGACCTACTGGCGCAGCGCGAGCGACGATGCAGGCCACTTGCGCTGGATCGGCGACTTCTACCGCGACGTGTACGGCACGCCCGACGTGCCCGAGCGCCGCGCCGGCACGCCCTACCCGGGCGAGCGCTACGAGGGCTGCTACATCAACTACCCCGACAACGACATGCTGGCCTACCCCTTCTGGCCGCAGCTCTACTACGGCGACCAGGGGCTCTACGACTTCCTGCGCAAGGTGAAGCGCCGCTACGACCCGAACAACATCTTCCACCACGCGATGTCGGTGCGCCCGTGACGCGGCGACCCCACCCAGAGAGGAACCCCATGACAGATCACTACGGTCAGAAACGCCGCACCGTCATGCAATGGCTCGGCGGCGCATCCGCCGCCGGCGCCCTCGCGCCCCTGCTGCCGGCCCACGCGCAACAGGCCCCGGCCGCCGGTGGCGCCGCAACCGCGCCTCCGGCGCCCGCGCCGCGCTTCGCCTACGTCGGCACCTACACCTTCGATGCACCTGGCGGCACGGCCGGCGGGCCGGCATCGAAGGGCATCTACGTGCTCGCCATGCAGGGCGACAGCTGGACACCGGTGCAGACGGTCGCGAGCGCGAACCCGTCATTCCTCGCCTTGCATCCGAACCGGCGCTTCCTATACGCGATCAACGAGATCGACACCTACGAGGGCCTGCCAACCGGCACGGCCGAGGCTTACGCCATCGACGAGCGCAGCGGCCGGCTCACGCTGGTCAACCGCCAGCCGCTGTCGCTCTCGGGCGTGATCCCGGCGCATCTGGCGGTATCGCCCGACGGACGCGCACTGGTCGTGGCGCTGTACGGCGGCGGCGCCTACAACGTGCTGCCCATCGAAGCGGACGGCAAGCTCGGCAAGGTCTCCGGCATCGAGAAGGAAACCGGCTCCGGCCCCGACGCCGAGCGGCAGGAATCGCCGCACCCGCACATGGTGCAGTTCGACGCCTCGGGCCGGCGCGTGCTGGCCACCGACCTGGGTAGCGATCGCGTCAACGTCTTCACGCTGGCCGACGGCAAGCTGGCGCCCATCGGCCGCACTGCCGTGCCAGCCGGCAGCGGCCCGCGCCACCTGGCGCTGCATCCGTCGCAACGCCAGCTGTACGTGGTGGGCGAGCTCGACGCCTCCGTCACCAGCTACGCCTACGACGCAGCGAACGGCGCGATCGGAGAACAGCGGCAACGCGTCTCGACCCTGCCGGACGGCTACACAGGCCAGAAGAGCGCCGCGGCGCTGGTGATGCATCCATCGGGGCAGTTCCTCTACGCGAGCAACCGCAGGCTGAAATCGGACCACCCGCTGGCCGACAGCATCGTCGCATTCCGCATCGATGCCGCAAGCGGCAACCTCACGCCGCTGCAGCACTGGAGCGAAGGCCTGCGCTTCCCGCGCGCGCTGACGGTGGCGCCCGACGGCGGCCATCTCTACGCGCTGAGCCAGAAGGGCGACACCATCCTGCGCCTGCGCATCGACCCCGCCACCGGCAGGCTCGACCAGCCGGTGCAGGTGGCGCAGGTGCCTACGCCGGTCTGCCTCGTCTTCGCCTGACCGGGCCTAGCTGGCGCTTCCGCGCGTCAGCATCCGGCCGGCACGCGCGAGCACCCGTGCCTCGGCCTCGCCGCCGCGATAGGCCAGCACGCCGTTCACGAACACGCGCTCCACGCCCAGGCTCACGCCGTGCGGCTTGTCGTAGGTGGCGGTGTCGGCGATGGTCTCGGGGTCGAACACCACCACGTCGGCCATGGTGCCGGCGCGCAGCAGGCCGCGGTCGGCGATGCGCAGGTTGCGCGCGGTCATGCCGGTCATCTTGTGTACCGCCTGCTCCAGCGTGAAGAGCCGTCGCTGGCGCCAGTAGCGCGCGAACACCCGCGGAAAGGCGCCCCACAGGCGCGGATGCGGATGGCGATCGTGCGGCAGGCCGTCGCTGCCGATCATGGTGAGCGGATGCGAGATGACGCGCTCCACGTCTTCCTCCTGCATCTGGAAGTAGCAGGCGCCGCCGGGCTTCAGCCGCAGGCAGGCATCCTGCTCGCTCACGCCCCATTCGCGCGCGATGTCGGAGATGAGCCTGCCCGTCATTTCCGGATGTGGATCGGACCAGGTCAGCAGCACGTCGATCACGCCGTCCACCAGGTCCTCGCGCAGCACGGTGGAGCCGGCCACGTAGGGATACACGTCCATCGCGATCTTCTGGCGCTGCGCGAGCGACTCGATCAGCGGCAGCGTTTCCTTCGTGCGGCCCCAGTTGGCGGGTCCGGCGCACTTGTGATGCGAGATGACCAGCGGCACGCCGGCCTCGAATGCGCAGTCGCCGGCCTCGTGCAGCGCCTCGATGATCTGCTGCATCTCGCTGCGCAGGTGCGTGGCGTAGACGCCGCCGTGGCGGCTCACCACGCGTGCCAGCGCGGTCACTTCCTCGGCGGGCGCCGCGAAGGCTTCCTCGTAGAACAGGCCGGAGGACATGCCGTGCGCCCCGTCGGCCATGCAGCCGTCGAGCAGTGCCTCCATGCGCGCCAGCTCGTCGGCGCTGGCCGGGCGGTCCAACGCCTCCATGGCGGCGAAGCGCAGCGTGGTGTGGCCGACCAGCGCGGCCACGTTGAGCGCAGGCTGTATCGCGTCGACAGCCGCGCGGTACTCGGCCATGGTCGCGTGCTTGAACGAATCGGCGCCCAGCAGCGTGAGCGGCGGCAGCGACTGCGGCGTGCGGTAAGGCGCAAGCGAGATGCCGCAGTTGCCCGTCACCACGGTCGTGATGCCCTGCGACACCTTGGGCAGGCACAGTGGGTCGCGCAGCACGATGGCGTCGTCGTGCGTGTGCGCGTCGATGAAGCCGGGCGCGATCACCTTCGCGCGGCAGTCGACGACCTCGACGTCGGCCAGCGCCAAGCCATCGGGCAGCCGCCCGCGCAGGCCTTCGCCGAGCGCGACGATGCGGTCGCCCTGCAGCAGCACGTCGCCGGGCCACGAGGGGCCGCCCGAGCCGTCGACCACCAGGCCCGCTTCCAGCAGGACGGCCTTCTTGTTGTCTTCGCTCACGATGCGCTCCCTCCGTCGTTCACGCCGCCGCCGTCCCAGCTCTGCAGCGGATGCGTGGTGGCATCGATGCCGTGGCGCTGGAAGGCCTCGCGCGCGCGCTGCAGGCGCTGCACCGCGGGCTCGCCGCGGCGCTGGGCCACCAGCACGGTGAGGATCTCGATGACGGTGAGGTGCGTGAGATAGGCGTCGATGCCCACGTGCATCACCGCGTCGTCGGGCACCGAGAGGCCCAGGAGAAAGTCGGCCTTGGCCGCGAGCGCCGTGCCGGGCCGCGTGAGCGCGACCACCTTGGCGCCCTGCCCGCGCGCGATGTCCACCGCGTCGAGCAGCGAGGGCATGCCGCCCACGTGCGAGATGGCGATGACCACGCCGCCCGGGCGCTGTGCCGCGCCGGCCACCTGCTGCAGGTGGTAGTCGGCCCAGGCGTTGGCCGACAGGCCGAGGCGGAAGAGCCGCGCCTGCAGGTCGTTGGCCATGAACCACGAGGTGGCGCCCGCGCCGTACAGGTCGACGTGCGGCGCCGCCGCGATGGCGGCCACGGCGCCGTCGAGCACCTGCATGTCGAGCTGGCCGCGCACGCCGGAAACGGAGGCGGCCGCGCTGCGCGCGATCTTGCCGACCACTTCGTCGGCTGCGTCCTCGATGTTCACGCGGCGGTGCAGCGGCGAGCCGCCCAGCGCGAGTTCCTGCGCGAGCGCGAGCTTGAACTCGCGCAGCCCGGCAAAGCCGAGGTCGCGGCAGGTGCGCATGATGGTCGGCACCGAGCTGCGCGAGCGCTCGGCGAGCTGTTCGAAGCTCTCTTCGAGCACGCGGTCGGGGTCTTCGAGGATCAGGTCGAGAATCGCGCGCCGCGTCGCCGGGGCGTCGCTGCGGATGTCCGCGATCCTCTGGAGCAGTGAGGGAGTCATCGGTGTGCGCTCGGAAGTCGCTCGGTCAGAAATGCATGGCCACCGCGTCGCTCACGCGGTAGTCCTGCTCGACAACCGGCATCCAGTGCCACTTGTCGAAGGTGGTGCAGGGGTGCGAGATGCCGAGGCCCACGCGGTCGCCGACCTTGGGCGCCACGGCTTCCTCGCTCGCGTCCCAACGCAGGTAGGCATGCTGGTCGTTCAGCGCGGTGATCTTCCAGCCTGCCGTCACGCCCTGCGGCTGCAGTTCGCCGCGCGCCGCGCGTGCGATGGGCACGGGCAGCGAGAGGTCGAAGGAGATGTCGCGCTTGCCCACGGCCAGGATCGCCAGGCCCGGCTCGGGGCGCGACTGCACCGTGGCCCAGACTTCCATCGCCGGCACCAGGCTTTCGCCGCAGCCGCAGCCCAGGCGCTCGTCCACCGCACTCACCATGCGCTTGTAGAAGCCATGGTCGTGCGTCACGTAGCAGCCCGAGCGCAGCAGGCCGCGCACCGGCGCGCCCAGCGCGGGCTTGAGACGGCCTGCCACGAGGTCGAAGATGGCCGAGCCGCCGGCCGAGACCAGCACCTCGTCGGTTTCGAAGAGCTTGTTCTCGTCGCAGTGGCGAGCCACGGCTTCGACACGGTCCATCAGCGTCCTGGCGTAGGCGGAGTCGGGTTCGCTCTGGCCGGTGGCGCCCTGCCCTTCGTAGCACTCGATGCCCACGAGCTTGACCGCATCGCTCGCGCGCAGCCGCGTGGCCAGCGCGACGGCTTCCTCGTGCGTGCGGCAGCCGGTGCGCGCGCCGTCCACGCCGATCTCGACCATCACCTCGAAGGGCACGCTCGCGGGATGGCGCTTCGACCAGTCCTCGATCAGCTCGAGCTGCGCCAGCGAATCGACCAGGAACACGATGCGCAGGTCGGCATGCTCGCTCAGCAGCATCTGGATGCCGGCCAGGTCCTCGTCGCTCACCACCTGGTTGGCGATGAGCGTGCGGCGCGCGCCGGCCGCCACGCCCACGGCCAGCTGCGTGACGGTGGCGAAGGTCAGGCCCCAGGCGCCGGCATCGAGCTGGCGCTGGAAGAGCTGCGGCGACATGGTGGTCTTGCCGTGCGGCGCGAGGTCGATGCCCCACTCGCGCACGCGCGACTGCATCCACGACAGGTTGTGCTCCAGCGCCTCGCGCTTGAGCACGGCCAGCGGCAGCGGCAGGTCGCCGGCCAGCACGTTCCAGCCGGCGGCGCCGATCTCGCTGCGGCGGCGCGGCGCGGCGGTGCGCGGATAACCCTTGAAGTTGCTGCCCAGCAGCGGATCGGTGAAGTCGTTGGCGGCGGTCATGGAAGTCATGCAGCGATGTTGGATTGAAGTTCTCTGGTTCTGATGCAGGCGCTGTAGTGTCCCGCCGAAAGCTCCTCGAGCGGCGGAACGGTCTGCGCACAGGCTTCGATGGCATGCGGGCAGCGCGTACGGAACACGCAGCCCGAAGGCGGCGAGATGGGGCTCGGGATGTCGCCCTTCAGCGCGATGCGCTCGGTCGCCATCTCCGGATCGGGCTTCGGGCTGGCGGCCAGCAGCGCCCGGGTGTAGGGGTGCGAGGGGCGCGCGAACAACTCCTCGGTGGTGGCGACTTCCATCACCTTGCCGAGGTACAGCACCACCACGCGGTCGCACAGGTACTCGACCACGTCGAGGTCGTGCGAGATGAAGAGCATCGTCAGGCCCAGCCGCTCGCGCAGGTCGGCCAGCAGGTTGATGACCTGCGACTGGATCGACACGTCGAGCGCCGACAGCGGCTCGTCCGCCACGATGAACTCGGGCTCCACCGCGAGCGCGCGCGCCACGCCGATGCGCTGGCGCTGCCCGCCCGAGAACTCGTGCGGAAAGCGGTTCGCATGCTCGGCGCGCAGGCCCACGGTTTCGAGCAGCTCGGCAATGCGCCTGTCGCGCGCCGCCGCGCCCTTGTGCAGGCCGTGCGTGGACAGCGCCTCGCCGAGGATCGCGCTGATGCGCATCTTCGGGTTCAGGCTGGCGTACGGGTCTTGAAAAATGATCTGCAGCTTGCTGCGCAGCTTGCGCATGCGTTCGCCCGACAGCGCTCCGATGTCGTCGCCGCGATACAGCACCTGGCCGTCGCTGCGCTCCAGCAGCCGCAGCACGGTGCGGCCGATGGTGCTCTTGCCCGAGCCCGATTCGCCGACCAGGCCCAGCGTCTCGCCGGGCTGGATCGCGAAGGAGACGTCGTCCACCGCGCGCACCGGGCGGTCGCTGCTGCCGAAGTACTTCTTGAGTCCTCGGACTTCGATGAGGGGAGAGGAAGAGACGGCGGTGCTCATGCGGCCCTCGCGAGTGATTGGTCGGGCTGCACGCGGATGCAGCGTGCCTGGCGGCCTTGCCGGATGTCGATCAGCGGCGGCATCGCGTCCTTGCAACCCGCGAGCGCAAGATCGCAGCGCGGCTCGAAGGCGCAGCCCGGCGGCGGCGCCAGCGGGCTCGACACCTGCCCGCGAATGGCGAACAGGCGCTTGGGCTTGGGCTGGCCGGGCTGGCGCGCCTTGCCCGGCAGGCAGGCCAGCAGGCCCTGCGTGTACGGGTGCTCGGGCTGGGCGAACAGCGGCCGCACCGGCGCGCTCTCGACCACGCGGCCCGAATACATCACGACCACGTCGTCGGCATGGTGCGCGACCACGCCGAGGTTGTGCGTGATGAACAGGATGCTCATGCCCGTCTCGGCCTGCAACTTGCGCATGAGCTCGAGGATCTGCGCCTGGATGGTCACGTCGAGCGCGGTGGTGGGCTCGTCGGCGATCAGCAGCGTCGGGTCGCAGGCCATGGCCAGGGCGATCATCGCGCGCTGGCGCATGCCGCCAGATAGCTGGTGCGGGTATTCGTGGATGCGCTGCGCCGCGGCCGGGATCTCCACCAGCTCCAGCATGCGCTGCGCATGCGCGAGCGCCGCCTTGCGGTCGAGCCCCTTGTGCAGGCGCACGCTCTCCGCGATCTGCTCGCCGATGGTGAACACCGGGTTCAGGCTGGTCATCGGCTCCTGGAAGATCATCGACAGCTGGTTGCCGCGCAGCGAGCGCATCTCGCGTTCGCCGATCTGAAGCAGGTCGAGCGCCTTGCCTTCGCGCGTCACGAAAGAGGCACTGCCGCTGACCTGCGCGTTGGCTGTCTTGGGCAGCAGGCGCATCAGCGTGAGGCTGGTGACCGACTTGCCCGAGCCCGATTCGCCGACCAGCGCGGTCGTCTTGCCAGGCTGGATCGAGAAGCTCACGTCGGCCACCGAGCGCACGAGGCCGTCCTCGGTGGGGAAGCTGGTGCTCAGGTTGCTGACCGTGAGGCGCGGGGTCTGGTTGTTGTTGGCGGTCGTCGTCATCACGCGCCTTTCTTCAGCTTGGGGTCGAGCAGGTCGCGCACGCCGTCACCCAGCAGTTGCAGCGACAGCGCCGTGAAGATGATCGCGAGCCCCGGGAACAGCACCACCCAGAAGGCCTGGTGCGCGTACTGCTGGCTGCCCGCGACCATGGTGCCCCAGGTCGGGATCTCGGGCGGTACGCCGACACCGAGGAACGAGAGGCCGGCTTCGGCCAGGATGGCGTAGGCGAAGATGAACGACACCTGCACCAGGATCGGTGACATCAGGTTCGGCAGGATGTGCCGCCACAGGATGCGCGAGGTGCGCACGCCCAGCGCGCGCACGGCTTCGACGAAGAGCAGTTCGCGCACCACCAGCGTGGAGGCCCGCACCACCCGCGCCACGCGCGGCGTGTAGACCAGCACCAGCGCCAGCACGGTGTTCACGAGCGAGGGCCCGAGGATAGCCACCAGCGCGATGGCCAGCAGGATGTCGGGGAAGGACATCATCGCGTCCACCACGCGCATCAGCGGCGCGTCGAGCCGGCGGAAGAAACCGGCCATCAGGCCCAGCACGGTGCCGGCGATCACGGCGCCCAGCGCGGTGAGCGCGGCGATGGCCAGCGAGTAGCGCGCGCCGTGCACGATGCGCGAATACAGGTCGCGGCCCAGTTCGTCGGTGCCGAGCAGGTGCTCGGCGCTGGGCGCCTTCAGGCGCTCCAGCACGGCCGTGTCGTTGGGATCGATGGAGGCGAACAGCGGCGCGCCGATCGCGAGCACCGCGATCACCAGCAGCACCAGCGCTGACACCATCACGATGCGTCTGTGCATCAGCTGGCGGAGCATTCGGGGCATTTGCATTTTCCTCAGACCTTCACGCGCGGGTCGACCACCGCGTACAGCAGGTCGATGGAGAAATTGATGAGCACGTAGATCGCGGCGATGACGAGCAGCGCACCCTGGATCACAGGGTAGTCGCGCCGCAGCACCGCGCTGACCACGAGGTTGCCCACGCCCGGCAGGCCGAACACCGTCTCGGTGATGACGGCGCCGCCGATCATCAGGGCCACCGTGAGACCGATCACCGTGACGATGGGCACCAGCGCGTTGCGCAGCGCGTGCTTGAGCACCACGGTGCTTTCGCTCAGGCCCTTGGAGCGCGCGGTGCGCACGTAGTCTTCGCCGAGCACGTCGAGCATCGAGGCGCGCGTGAAGCGGATGATGAGCGCCGAATTCAGCAGGCCCAGCACCGTGGCCGGCAGCACCAGCGAATGCAGCCGCTCGGCGAACGGCGCATCGGGCGCGCCATAGCCCGACACCGGGAACCAGCCGAAGGACACGGCGAAGATCTGGATCAGCACGATGCCCAGCCAGAAGCTCGGAATGCTCGCGCCCAGCATCGCGATGCCGGTGAAGAGCTGGTCGACCACGCGCCCCCGGAACACGGCGGAGACGATGCCGCAGGGCACGCCGATCAGCGCCGCGATGGCCACGGCCATCAGCGCGAGCAGCGTGGTGGGTTCGGAGCGCTCCCACAGCGCCTGCGTCACGGGGCGCTGCAGGAAGATCGACTGGCCGAGGTTGCCCTGCAGCACCTCGCGCAGCCAGTAGCCGAACTGCACGGGCAGCGGCTTGTCGAGGCCGTATTCCTTCTGCACGCGGGCGATGTCGGCGGCGGTGGCCTGGTCGCCCAGCAGCACCGAGACCGGGTCGCCCGAGGCGGCGCGCGTGAGCACGAAGACGAGCACCGCCACGATGGCGAGCACGACCAGCATGCCCGCGGCGCGGGAGGCGATGTAGCGGAAAAGCGATTTCTTCATCACGCGGAGAACTCGATGGCTGCCGCGCTGCCCACCGCGACGTATTGGCCGGTGAACTGGATGTCGCCACCCTTCACGCGGAAGACGGTCACGTTGTCGCCCTGCTTGTTGTGGCACACGTAGAGGAAGCGGCCGCTCGGGTCGAGCGTGCAGCTGCGCGGGTAGTTGCCGCGCGACCATTCCTCGCGCACCAGCGTGGGAGCGCCGGTGCGGGCGTCGACCTTGAAGATCGAGATCGAGTCGTGCAGCCGGTTGAGCGACACGAAGTGCTGGCCGTCCGGCAGCATGCGGATGCCCGATGCGTAGCTGGTGCCCTTGAAGCCCCTGGGCAGCGCCGAGGTCTCGCTCACCAGCGTGAGCACGCCGGTGGCGTTGTCGTAGCGCATGAAGGCGATGGTCGAGGCCTCTTCGTTCACCAGGTAGAACCACTTGCCGTTCGGGTGGAACACGAAATGGCGCGCGCCCGAGCTTTCCGACACGGCCACCGTGCTCGGCTGGCTCAGCACGCCGGTGATGCGGTCGAAGCGATACGAGATGACGCGGTCGAGCCCCAGGTCGGCCACCAGCACGAAGTCGCCCTTCGGGTCGGCATGCACCATGTGGGCGTGCGGGCCGTCGTGGTCGCTGGTGGCGAAGCCCTCGTGCGAGCGCGCGGCCTGCGGCACCACGTCGGCGCCGGGCTTGCAGGGGGTGGATGCGCCGCAGGCTTCCACGTCCTTGTAGACGACGGCTGCAACGCCGGCATCGGGCGTGCCGTCGGCGCGCAGCGCGAGCACGCTGACGTCGCCGCTCGCGTAGTTGGCGGTGAAGAGAAAGCGGCCGTCGGGGTGCACGCTGATGTAGGCCGGGTCCTTGCCGCCGCAGGGCGTCTCGGAGACGAAGGTCAGTGCGCCGTCCGCCCCGATACGGAAGGCCGAGACCGAGCCGGCCTCGAACTCGTTGGCCGCATAGAGCATCGGCAGCTTCGGGTGGCGCGCGAGCGAGGCGGGGTTGCGCAGCTTCGCGCCTTCGCCCGTGCTCGCCACGGCCGCCGGTGCGCCCGCAATGGGCTTGAGCGCGCCGGTGGCGCTGTCGAGCACGAACTGGTGCACGCCCTGCCCGCGCCCGCCGCGCCACGGCTTGCCGCCGTCGCTGTAGGTGCCGACATAGGCGTAGACCGGGCCCTGGGCGGCAGCCCGGGCGGCGAAGGCAAGGGAGGATTCGAGGCCGAGGGCCCCGAGGCCGGAGACCAGTGCGCTGGCTTGCAGAAGTTGGCGACGCGACGGCATGGCTGTGTGTCTCCGCCTTCTTACTTGATCTTCGCGTTCCAGAAGAACGGCCAGGTCGCGGGCTGGTAGTTGTCCAGCGCCGGGCTCTTGGCCGAGAGGCCGTTGAACTTGCCGACGTTGATGTACGGCACCTCGTCGTACACCACCTGCTGCACCTTGCCCCACAGCGCGCCGCGCTTGGCAGGGTCGCTCTCGACGTTGAAGGCCTGCAGTGCCGTCTTCTTGGCGGGCGAATCCCACCAGCCGGGCGCGCCGTCGCCGAGCTGCGGCGGCGAGAGCATGGGCTCGGGGAACTGGCCCGAATGGGTGACGTAGATGTCCCACAGCTTGGCGTCGTTGCGGCGCTGCACCAGCGTGGCCCAGTCGACCACGTTGAGGTCGACCTTGAAGCCGGCGCGCTTGAGCTGCTCGGCCATCAGGAGCGCCATGTTGTAGTGGAAGTCGTACTGGCGGCTGGTGAGCACGCGGATCGGCTCGCCCTTGTAGCCGGCCTTGGCGGCGGCTTCCTTGGCCTTGGCGGCGTTGCGCTGGTTGTACTGGTCGGCGCCTGCGGCCGAATAGAAGGGCGAGCCCTTCGGGAAGTGGTTGGCCTCGGCCGTGAAGAAGCGCGTGTCGCCGAAGCCGGCGGCGAGCATCTCGCCTTCGCCCAGCGCGGTCTGGATCGCCTGGCGCACCGGCTGGCTGGCGGCCACGCCTTCCTTGGTGTTGAGCACGAGGTACGGGAAGCCGAACGAGGGCGTCATGATCGGCACGGTCTTGCCGCCCGACTTCTCCAGGCGCGGCAGCGCCTCCACCGGCAGCAGGTCGGCGAAGTCGTACTGGCCGGCCAGCGCGCCTTCCACGCGCGTGCTGGCGTTGGGCACGGGCACGAAGCGCAGCTCTTCAATTGCCGCTTCGCGCTTGCCGCCATAGCCGCTGGCGGCTTCCTTGCGTGCGCTGTACTTGTCGAAGCGGGTGAGCAGCACGAACTGGTCGGGGCGGCGCTCCTTGAACTTGTAGGGGCCGGTGCCGACGAAGTCCTTCAGCGGCGAGGCGATGGAGTCCTTGGCCATGATGGCAGCCATGCCGCTGGGCAGCGCGAGCTGCGAGAGCAGCGGCGCGTAGGGTTCCTTCAGCACGATCTCGACCGCCAGCGGGCCCTTGGCCTTGAGGCTGTCGACTTCCTTGCCCACGGCCTTGCCGCGCGGCGACTGGTCCATCCAGCGCTGCAGGCTGGCCACCACGTCGTCGGCCGTGAGTTCGCGGCCGCTGTGCAGCATCACGCCCTTGCGCAGGGTGATGGCGTAGGTCTTGCCGTCGGCCGAGATCTTCGGCATGCCCTCGGCGAGCATCGGCACCACGTTCCACTTGGCGTCGAAGGTGTAAAGCGTCTCGTAGACGTGCTGCATGATGGTTCCGACCAGGTCGGCGGTGGACGCCATCGGGTCGAGCGTCTGCGGCTCGGCCACCATCGCCAGCGTGGCGAAGTTGCGCGGCCCCTGGGCGTGGGCGCTCTGGTGGGGCAGCGCGGCGCACAGCATCGCGAGCAGGGAGGCACCCAGCAGGCTGCGCTTCGACAGCATGGGCAGGCGCTGGACAAGACCGACGTGGGGCATGGGGAACTCCTTCATGGGGCGGGCGGATTGTGAAAGAAATTTTCTCTTCGGCCCGGACTTTGAAGCAGTATTCATGCCTAATCATCCGTGTTAACCCTTGTTCAGGGGTTATTTTGAAATAGATTTTCAAATCAGATGGATACTCGCGGCTCGTTTCCGCTCTTTCCGCTTCTTCTCTTTCCCTTTCATCACACAAGGAGTTCCCATGCCCCTCGAATACCTCGGCGCCCCGCCCCTGGCCTCCGACCGCCAGGTCCGCCCCTTCTCCCCGGCCGTGCGCGCCGGCGACTTCATCTATGTGTCGGGCCAGGTGCCGGTCGACAAGAACGGCGAACTCGTGGTGGGCGGCATCGAGGCGCAGACGCGCCAGGTGATGGAGAACATCAAGACCGTGCTCGCGCTGGCCGGCGCCACGCTCGACGACGTGTGCAAGAGCACCTGCTGGCTGCAGGACGCGCGCGACTTTGGTGCCTTCAACCGCATCTACATGAGCTATTTCGGTGAAAACAAGCCGGCGCGCTCGACCACCGAGGCCCGGCTGATGATCGACGCGCGCGTCGAGATCGACGTGGTGGCCTACAAGCCCAAGGCCTGATCCGGCGCTCGGTCAGCCTTTCAGCTCGGTCTTGCGCTGGATGATGCGCGAGACCAGCCCGTACTCCACAGCCTCCTCGGCCGAGAGCCAGCGGTCGCGCTCGATGTCGGCCAGCACGATGTCGATGGGCTTGCCGGTCTCGCGCGCGATCTCGTGCGCGATGCGCTGGCGGGCCTTGATGATTTCCTGCGCCTGGATGGCGATGTCGGTCGCCTGCCCGCCCGCGCCGCCGCTGGGCTGGTGGATCAGGAATCGCGTGTTGGGCAGGCACACCCGGCGCTCGCGCGGCGCCGCCAGGAACAGGTGGGTGGCCGCGCTGCCCACCCAGCCGGTGCCGATCATGTTCACCGGCGCGCTGATGAACCGCACGATGTCATGGATCGCATCGCCCGACTCCAGGTGCCCGCCGGGCGAGCTCACGAGGATGTCGATGGGCTTGTCGGGGCTGTCGGCGTCCAGCGCGATCAGCCGGCGCGTCACGTCGGCGGCCACCGAATCGCTGATGGCGCCGAAGATCAGCAGCGTGCGCGACTTGAACGCCTTTTCCTCCAGGTAGGAGTTGCGCGGCTCGGCGGTGGCTGCGGGCTTGGTGTCGTCTTCGTCGGATTCCATCGAGAACATGGGCATGGTGGGCTGCATGAAGAAAGCTCCTTTGGTTGGACTGTCTTGACGAACAAGCCCACAGTTTCGTGACATTGCTGGCTATGGCAAGCTGCGCCGATGCTCGATGAACGCTACCTCTCGCAATTCCCGGCGCTGCGCGGCCGGCTGGTTCGCGCGGCGGCGCGCATGCTCGGCGGCCCGGCCGACGCCGAGGACGTGGTGCAGGACAGCTACCTGCGCGCGCTGGAAGCCGGCGACGGGCCCGGACCCGACTCGGTACAGGCCTGGCTGACGACCGTGATGCAGAACCTCGCGATCGACAGGCTGCGGCGCGACGGCTGGATGCAGCGCTGGCTGCGCGATGCCGAAGGGCTCGCGCCCCAGGCGCCGTCGGCGGAGACCGAGGCGGCGCAGGCCGAATCCATCGAACAGGCCTTGCGCCTCATTGCCGCCAGGCTCTCGCCGGCCGATGGCGCCGCGGTGCTGCTGCGCGAGGTCTTCGAAGCCAGCTTCAGGGAAATCGCCGAGGCCGCCGGCAGGACCGAGGCGGCCTGCAGGCAGCAGCTGCATCGCGCATTGCTGCGGTTGCGTCAGGAAAAGGACCGGGACGAAGCCGGATCATCATCGGACGCGGTCTTCCACGTCTACCGGCAGGCGCTGCAGGACTGCGATGCGCGGGTGATGTTCGCGATGCTGAGGCAGCCGCCCGCGCGGGCCTTGTCGATGTCGGCGAGCGTTTCCGCCGGAACGCCGCGCACCGTCTGCCAGGTGGTGCAGATGGGTGGCCGGCTCGGACTGGTGCTGACGCTGGGCGGGAAGGTCCTGTGCGTGCTGCCGCTCGGTGAGCAGCGGCAGGAAGAAGAAGAAACGGAAGCGGCCGTCTAGCCCGCCAGCCGTCCCGCCACCAGCTGCAGCACCCGGTCGCAGCGCTTCGCCAGGTCCTGGTCGTGCGTGACCATCACGAAGGCGGTGCCGTGCCGGTGCGCGAGGTCGAGCATCAATGCGAACACGGTGTCGGCCGTGCTGCGGTCGAGGTTGCCCGTAGGCTCGTCGGCCAGCACGCAGGCCGGCTCGGTGACCAGCGCGCGCGCGATCGCCACGCGCTGGCGCTCGCCGCCCGAGAGTTCGGCCGGACGGTGGTGCAGGCGCTGGCCCAACCCCACGCTCTCGAGGATCTTCGCGGCCGACTGCGCGGCCGCGTGAGGCTCGGTGCGGCGGATCTTCAGCGGCATCGCCACGTTGTCGAGCGCGCTGAACTCGGGCAGCAGGTGATGGAACTGGTAGACGAAGCCCAGGTGCTGGTTACGCAGCCTGCCCTGCTCCGCCGGATCGGCGTGCGCGATGTCCTTGCCCAGCAACTCGACCTTGCCGGTGGTGGGCTCGTCGAGCCCGCCCATCAGGTGCAGCAGCGTGCTCTTGCCGGAGCCGGAGGCGCCGACGATGGCCAGCGTTTCGCCGGCGTGCACGTCGAGGTCGATGCCGTGCAGCACGGTCAGGTCGAGCCTCCCCTCTTGGAACCGTTTCGTCAGTCCACGGGCCTTCAATACAACTTCACTCATAGCGCAGGGCTTCGGCAGGGTTCACGCGGCTGGCGCGCCAGCTCGGGTACAGCGTGGCGACGAAGGCCAGCACCAGGGAAATGATCGCGATCGGCACGATGTCGCTTTGCTGCGGATCGCTGGGCATCTTGCTGATCAGGTAGATGTCCTTCGGCAGGAAGCTCGCATGGAAGAGCTGCTCCAGGAAGGGCACGATCACGTCGATGTTGTAGGCGATGCCCAGGCCCAGCAGCAGGCCGGCCACGGTGCCGATCACGCCCACCATCGCGCCCTGCACCACGAAGATGCCCATGATGCTGCGCGGCGAGCTGCCCAGCGTGCGCAGGATGGCGATGTCGGCGCGCTTGTCGGTCACGGTCATGACGAGCGTGGAGACCAGGTTGAAGGCCGCCACCGCCACGATCAGCGTGAGGATGATGAACATCATGCGTTTCTCGACCTGCACGGCCGCGAACCAGGTCTTGTTCTGGCGCGTCCAGTCGCGGATGAGGAATTCGCCCGGCAGCGTGACTGCGAGCTGGTCGGCCACGTCGCGCGCCTCGTTGAGGTTCTTGAGCTTCAGGCGGATGCCGGTGGGGCCTTCGAGGCGAAACACCTTGGCGGCATCCTGCTCGTGCACCATGGCCAGCGCGGAGTCGTACTCGTAGTGGCCCGAGTCGAAGGTGCCGACCACGGTGAACTGCTTCAGCCGCGGTACCACGCCCGCCGGCGTGACCTGCCCGCCCGGGGCCACCAGCGTGACCTGGTCGCCCGGCTGCACGAAGAGCGAACGCGCCAGCTCCGCCCCCAGCACGATGCCGAACTGCCCCGGCACCAGCTTGTCGAAGGTGCCCCGCGAGGCGATGCCGTTGATGTCGGTCACCTCGGGTTCGAGCTTGGGATCGATGCCGCGCACCAGCGTGCCCTTCATGTCCTCGCCGCGCGCGATGAGCGCCTGGGTGTTGATGAAGGGCGCCGCGCCGACCACCTCGGGGTGCTTGCGCGCCGCCGCCATGATCTGGTCGAGCTGCTGCAGCGCCTGACCGTCGCGCGAGAAGATCTCGATGTGCGACACCACGCCGAGCATGCGGTCGCGCACTTCCTTCTGGAAGCCGTTCATCACACTGAGCACAATGATCAGCGCCGCCACGCCCAGCGCGATGCCGAGCATCGAGACACCGGAAATGAAGGAGATGAAGCCGTTGCGCCGCGTAGCCCGTCCTGCGCGCGTGTAGCGCCAGCCGAGCTGCAGTTCGTAAGGAAGTCGCATAGGGTCGGAATTGTGGCATTCCGGATGGCCCCGAGCCTTCCCGGACAATAAGGGGATGGCCGAAACCTCCCCACGCCAATTACTGATCCCCTTCGCCGGCCGCGGTTCCCCGTCGTGCCACGCGGCCCTGTCCACGCTTCGGCTCCCCAATCTCGAAAACCTGCTCACGCGGCTGACCCTCGCGGACACCGACACCCAGGACGAAAGCACGCGCTCGCCTCCGCATGAACGCGCGCTGGCGCAGGCGCTGGGCATCGCCTCGCCCGACGGCTGCATCCCCTGGGCCGCGCTGGAAGCGCACCGGCTGGGCATCGCCGCGCCCGGCGACACCGAGGGCTGGGGCATGGTCACGCTGTGCAACTGGCAGGTCGGCATCGACGACGTGGTGTTGGGCGACCCGGCCTCCATCGAGATCGATGCCACCGAATCGGCCGCCTTGCTCGCAGCCGCGCGCCCCTTCTTCGAGGAAGACGGCATCGCGCTGCACGCCTCGCCCGTGCCCGGCCGCTGGCTGGCGCGCGCCGGCATCTTCGACGGGCTGGCCACCGCCTCCATCGACCGCGCGGTGGGCTACCCGGTCTCGCAATGGTCGCCGCTGGCAGACGCCGCTCGGCCGCTGCGCCGGCTGCAGAACGAAATGCAGATGCTGCTCTACACCCAGCGAGTGAACGACGAGCGCACCGCGCGCGGCGTGCCGCCGATCAATTCCTTCTGGCTGGCCGGCACCGGCGCCCTGAAGAATGAAGCCGCGCAACCGGCGACGGCGCCGACCGTGAACGGCACCCTGCGCACGCCCGCCGTGCGCGACGACGGCATCGGCTGGGCCGCCGCGTGGCAGGCGCTCGACGCCGGCCCGCTCGCCGCCCTGCTGGCCGAATACACGCGTGGCGCCAACGACGTGTCGCTCACGCTGTGCGGCGACCGCGCCTCGCAGCGCTACACCGTGCAGCCGCGCGGCCTGGCGCGCTGGGCGAAGAGCCTGTTCGAGCGCAAGCAGGCGGCCACCGTGCTGGAGGCGCTATGAAAATCGTAGCTCGGGACATTCCGCCGCGCACCGTCTGGGCGCTGGAACAGGCCGGCGTGCATCCGCTGCTGGCAAGGCTTTTCGCCGCGCGCGGCGTGCGCGCCAAGGAAGAACTCGACGACGGCCTCGCGCTGCTGCTGCCGCCCGACACCCTGCACGGCACCCGCGAAGCCGCCGCCCTGCTGGCCGACGCCATCGCGCAGGACAGGCGCCTGTGCATCGTCGCCGACTACGACTGCGACGGCGCCACCGCCTGCGCGGTCGGCGTGCGCGGCCTGCGGCTGCTGGGCGCGAAGAACGTGAGCTACCTCGTGCCCGACCGCGTGGTCGACGGCTACGGCCTCACGCCGCCGATTGCCGAGCGCGTGGCCGCGAGCGGCGCCGACATGCTCATCACCGTCGACAACGGCATCGCCAGCGTCGAGGGCGTGGCCGCCGCCAAGGCGCGCGGCCTGCAGGTGCTGGTGACCGACCATCACCTGCCCGGGCCCGAACTGCCCTCGGCCGACGTGCTGGTCAACCCCAACCAGCCCGGCTGCGGCTTCGAGAGCAAGAGCATCGCCGGCGTCGGCGTCATGTTCTACGTGCTGCTGGCGCTGCGTTCGGAGCTGCGCAGGCGCGGCGTGTTCGACACGGCCAGCCAGCCGAAGCTCGATGCGCTGCTGCCGCTCGTGGCGCTCGGCACGGTCGCCGACGTGGTGCGGCTCGATGCCAACAACCGCCGCCTCGTGGCGCAGGGCCTGCGCCGCATCCGCGCGGGAAGCATGCCGGCCGGTGTCGCGGCGCTCTTCAAGGCGGCCGGGCGCAATGCGTCCGTGGCAACCACCTTCGACTTCGGCTTCGCTCTCGGCCCGCGCATCAACGCCGCGGGCCGGCTGTCCGACATGACGCTGGGCATCGAATGCCTGCTGACCGACGACGCGGGTCGCGCCGAAGAACTCGCGCGCATGCTCGACGGCATCAACCGCGAGCGGCGCGACATCGAGGGCGGCATGCGCGACCAGGCGCTGTTGCTGGCCGAGTCGCTGTTCGCCGCCGACGGCGAAGGCATCGAGGCCCCGCCGCCCGCCATCAGCGTGTTCGACGCGGGCTTCCACGAAGGCGTGGTCGGCATCGTGGCATCGCGCATCAAGGACCGCTTTCACCGCCCGACCTTCGTCTTCGCCGCGAGCGGCGCGCCGGGCAAGGAGCAGGAGCTGAAAGGCTCGGGCCGCTCGATCCCGGGCTTCCATCTGCGCGACGCGCTCGACCTCGTGGCCAAGCGCCACCCCGGCGTGCTGCTGCGCTTCGGCGGCCACGCGATGGCGGCGGGCTGCACCGTCGCGCGCGAGCACTTCGAGATTTTCGAGAAGGGCTTCGCGCAGGTCGCTCGCGAACTGCTGGCCGAATCCGCGCTCACGCGCCAGATCGAGACCGACGGCCCCATTGCACGCGAGTACATGCGCATCGACCTCGTCGACACGCTGCACCGCGAGGTGTGGGGCCAGGGCTTCGCGCCGCCGACTTTCAGCGAAGAAGTGGAAGTGGTCTCGCAGCGGCTGGTGGGCGAAAAGCACCTGTCGCTCAAGCTCAGGCACCAGGGCCAGCCCATCGACGCGATGTGGTTCAGCCACACCGAGCCGCTGCCGCCGAAGGTCAAGCTGGCGTTCCGGCTCGACGCGGACGAATGGCAGGGCGTGCGGCGGCTGCGCTTTCTGGTCGAGGGCGCGGAGTTCTAGAAGAAAGTTCCAGCAGAAAAGCCTCGAGCGAAAAGGCGGGGAAAAGGCGGGCCCTCGATCGCAAGCCATGACGGGCGCGCGGTCGGGACGGATTCCTACGCATGCGTCGGGCGGTCGTTCTACGGTGGACTTGAACAACCACCGCTGCGATGAGACGAACTTCATCGTCGACCTCAAGGAGAACGACATGCAGACCACAGACATCCACCCCGACGACCGCCTGGACAACCGCCCCCTTGCCGTGGTGACCGGAGCCTCCTCCGGCATCGGCTTCCAGCTCGCGCTGCTCGCCGCGCGCAAGGGTTATGACCTGCTGATCGGTGCCGACGAGCCGCTGGCGCAGGCCGAGACCGAGCTGCGCATGCTCGGCGCCAACGTGTTCTCGGTGCGAGCCGACTTCGCCACGCGCGACGGCGTGGACACGCTGCTGGCCGCCACCGAAGGCCGCCTCGTGGCCGCGCTGTTCGCCAACGCCGGGCACGGGCTGGGGCACGGCTTCCTGGACCAGGATTTCCACGACGTGCAGCACGTCATCAACACGAACATCACCGGCACGATCTATCTGGTGCAGTGCGTGGGCCGCCGCATGCGCGAGGCGGGCCGGGGGCGCATCCTCATCACGGGCTCCATCGCGGGCTTCCAGCCGGGAAGCTTCCAGGCGGTCTACAACGGCAGCAAGGCCTTCATCGATTCCTTTGCGATGGCGCTGCGCAACGAGCTGAAGGGCACGGGCGTGTCGGTCACCTGCCTGATGCCGGGCGTGACCGACACCCACTTCTTCGCGCGCGCCGACATGCTCGACACGCGTGTCGGCCAGCAGGAGCACAAGGCCGATCCGGCCGAAGTCGCGCGAACCGGCTTCGACGCGATGATGCGCGGCGAAAGCGGCGTGATCGCGGGCTGGCGCAACAGGATGCAGGTGGCGCTCTCGCGCGTGATGCCCGCGCCCAGGCTGGCCGAGCAGCATCGCAGGATCGCCGAGCCCGGCAGCGCACAGCCGCAGCATGCCCGGCCTTTCGTCTGAGTTTCAGCACCGGGCGGTAGGATCGGCGATCCGCACCGAGCCGCCCGATGCAGCCCAGCACCAGCTTTCTTTCAGCCAGCCGCAGTAGCGGCCCCCGCAACCTTCATTGCCGTCGCAAATGTCCGGCGGCATGAGCCAGGGCCTGCTGGCCGGACTGATGGTCTGCGGCCTCGTGCTGCTGCAGGTGTCGGGCGCGCGAATGCACGGCTGGTACGTGCTGGCCTGCGGCTTCGCTCTGGCAGCCTTCACGGGGCTCGACCGCTTCGCGCCCGACGGGCCGCTCGCGCACTGGGCCGCGCTGGCGCTGGTGCTGTGGGCCGCATGCCGGCTCGAATTCGCACGGCAGTTGCTGCGGCTGTCGCGGCTTACGCCGCGTCTTGACCGGACCGCCCTGGGGCTTCTCGCCGCGTTGGCGCTTGCCGCGCTGTACGCCGCCATCGAGACCAGCCTGCCCTGGATTTTTCGCGTGCTGCAGGCGCTGATCGCCGCCTCCACGGTGATCCTGGTGGTGGCCGCGCTGGCGGTGCGCCGCCGCACGCCGTGGCCAGTTTTGCTCTTCTGCGCTGGCGCGGTGCTGCTGCTGGCGGGCGTCTCGGCCGCCCATCTTCCCGCCTGGGGCGGACAGCCCTGGACGCCCGGCCACGCGAACCTCGCGCAGGCCGCGGTGATCGTCGAACTCGTGCTGCTGGCACTGGCCGCCGGCGCGCGCATCCGGGCCGAGAGAGCGCAGGAGGCCCGCGCGCAGGCCCTGATGGCGGCTCCAGGAATCGACGCGCTCACGGGCGCCGCGAGCGAGGCCAGTTTCGAGTTGCGCGCCGAGGAATGGCTGCGCGAGGACCGCACCTTCTCCCTGATGCTGATCGGCCTCAACGGCTTCGACGCCGTGTACGAGCGGCACGGCCGCGCGGGCGGCGACGTGGTGCTGGCGGCCATCGCGCACCGGCTGCGCGAGCAGGTGCGCGCGGACGACATGATCGCCCGGCTCGGCGCCGACAGCTTCGCGATCCTCCTGGTCGGCAGTCCGCCGCGGCAGAAGCTCGCGGAAATGGCCATCCGCATCGAGACCGCCGGCGCGAGGCCGGTGGCCTACGAGGGCCGGCTGCTCGCGGGCGGCGAACTCAGCATGGGCATCGCCTGCCATCCCGGCGACGGCGACACGCTCACCAGCCTGCTCGAAGCGGCCGAACGCGCGCTGCAGCACTGCAACCGGCAGCGCATGGGCCCGGCCTATGCCTTCGCGGGCGAACTCGGGCAGCGCCAGCAGGCCGGCGGCGCGGCCTCGTGAATGATTTTTTCGTACCCGCGTCGCATCGCCCGGTGCCCGAAGCGAAATCTTCTTGCCGCCAGGCGCCCCGCGAGGGCAAAGCCTTCATGCCGGCCCCTTATCCTCGGCGGCGAACCCAGCGGAAGGAATGAGCCGCGCGCCCGTCGCAAGGGCCCGCAGCCGTCGTTGCCGACCGCACTTCATCGATTCACAGGAGGACGTTTTTTCCATGCGCCGTTTTGAACTGATCGAAGGAACCGCCAGCAAATTCTGGGAAATCGAGCAGGCAGACACCGAACTCAACATCCGCTGGGGCCGCATCGGCACCGCGGGCCAGAGCCAGACCAAGTCTTTCGCCGACGCCACCAAGGCCTCGGCCGCGCTCACCAAGCTGGTGACCGAGAAGACCGGCAAGGGCTACAGCGAGGTCGGCGTGGCCGCAGGCACGGCCATCGGCAAGACCGAGGCGAAGCCGAAGGCAGAGACGACACCCAAGGCGGACAAGGCGGAAACCGTCGCACCAGCAGCGCAGGAGCCCGCCGCGGCAGCTGCTCCCGCAGCCCCCGCCGAGAGCATCGACGCGCAGGCAGAGCGCGCCTTCGAGGCGGTGCGCGCGCAGATGGAGGCCGACCAGATCGCGGCCACGGAAGTGATCACGGTCGCCGTACTCAAGCGCCAGCACGGCGTGAGCGAACAGGGCGCCGCCCTCGCCTTCAAGCGGCTGCGCAACACCGGCCTGCTGTACGGCTGGGGCACCAGCTGCACGCCCGCGAAGAACGCGCAGGCCCTCGCGAAGGAACTGGGCGCCGCCGCGCAAGCCTCGACGCCTGCTCCCGCCGGCGCAGAGCTGGTGGCCGCGAGCGCCGACACCCCGCCGTGGCTCGCGGCCGGCACGCCCGTGCGGCTTTCGCCCGAGATGCAGCGCGAAGCCTTTCCCTCGCGCCGCTTTCCGGCCAAGCCCTTCGAAGAGCTGCCTAGCGCCGGCGCGGCATGGCTGCCGGTGCGCCGCAAGCTGGAGCTCAACGTCAACATGACGGGCACCGATGCCGCGCTGCGCACCGCCGCCCAGCGCATGATCGACCGCAGCACGCAGCCCATTCCCGCGCCCGATGCCGAGGCCGACACCGTGCTGCTGGCGCTCGCGCTGGGCACCGGCGGCAGCTACAACACGAGCGAGATGGGCGAGACGGTGGTGACCTACCTCGTCAAGCAATACGGGCTGCCGGACACCATCGACATGGTGCTCGCCGCGCAGCAGATCGAGGTGCAGTCCGCCTACGACCGGGCGACGAAGAAGCACCAGTACAGTTTTTCCGCCACCGTCACGCGCCAGATGGGCAGCTCCTACTACGGCCCGCTGGGAGCCGGCGAGCAGGCGCTGCGCGCACACCTGTCGCTGGCCGCGCCCGAGGTCTGGCAGGACTGCCGCGACCGCATCGAGGCCGGCCTGCCCAAGGTGCACCCGATGCGCCAGCCGGCGCTCGCGATGCTGCTGCCCGACGCGCCCGAGATCTCGAACGCGCTCGTGCACACGCTGGCCGCCGACAAGTCCGCGCCCGAGACCATGCACTGGCTGCAGCTCACGGCCACCGACCCCGACGCCGTCGCGCTGGCCGCGAAGGTGCGCCTGAGCTATTCGTCCGGCTTCTGGGGCAGCGGCTCCATGACGAGCACGATGGTGCAGGAGCGCGGCGTGGACGCCGTGGCGGTGCTGGAGCGCGGCGCCGCGAACGACCACGCGGGCGATGCGCTGGCCTGCATCGGCACGCCCGAGGCCGTGCAGGCGCTGGCGCGCGTCGCCGGCAGCTCGAAGCAGGCGCTGGCGCGGCTGGCGCTGGCCGTCGATCGCTGGCCGATGGCGGCGATTCCGGCGCTGTCGCGGCTGGTCGCGGCGGGCGGCAAGGACGCCAACCTCGTCACGCCCAGCCTCACGCGCCTGCTGCGCGCGCATGGCGCCGCGCTGCCGGCACTGCGGCCGTGGCTCGACGCGGGCGCGCAGGCGGTGATCGACAAGCAGCTCTCGCTGCTCGCCGGCCCCACCGAAGTGGCCGACGCGAGCGAACTGCCTGGCGTGCTGGCCGCGCCGCCATGGCTCGCCAAGGTGCAGAAGAAGGCCGCCGGCGCGCTGGTGCTGGAGCCGCTGGCCGTGGCGCCGGTCGAGCAATGGGCCGAAGGCAAGCGCGAAAGCGCCCTGCGCCTGAACTCGTGGCAGACCGGCCGGCATGACGCCGCCGCGAAGAACGTCGAGACGCTGCTGGACGAGCTGGGCTTCGACAAGGGCCGCAAGAGCCTCGTGCCTTTCGCCAAGACCGCCGCAGCCGCCATCGCCGCCGGCAACGCCGAGGGGCTCGTCACGAGCTGGCGCGAGATGGTGGCCGAGCGCAAGAAGGACCGCTACTACTGGTTCAGCTTCCACGCGAGCTTCGTGCCGCTGCTGCCGGCGCCGATCGGCATCGCGTTCTGGAACGCCGTGGCAGGCGAAGCCGAGAGCGACGACATCGGCCGCATCCTCGCCACCCACGGCCTCGCCGTGCTGCCCGGCTTGGTGGCGATGGTGCGCTCCAAGCCCACCGACAACCTCTCGTACGCGCTGTACTACGGCGCCGCCGAACTGGCCATGCCGGCCGCGCGCGCCTTCGCCAAGCTCAAGACGCTTCGCGCCGAAGGCCGCGAATGGCTGCTGAAGTACCCCGAGCACACCGCCTGCGGCCTGATCGCGCCCGCATTGGGCAAGGCCGGCGAGGCGCGCGACTGCGCAGGCTCCGCCCTGCGCCTGCTGCAGGCCAACGGCCACGAGGCGCTGCTGCTCGAAGTGGCCGGCCGCTACGGCAAGCCCGAGGTGGTGGAAGCCCTGCGCGCGGTGCTCGAGGAAAGCCCGCTCGACCGCTTCCCCACGCGACGCTCGAAGCTGCCCGAATTCTGGCAACCGCGCGGCTGGCGCCGGCCCACGCTGAAGAACGGCAAGGCGCTGCCCGACGACGCGCTCGATCACCTGGGCCAGATGCTGACCTTTCCGACCAACGAGGAAATCTACGGCGGCATCGCGGTGGTCAAGGAAGCCTGCGACGCCGGCTCGCTCGCCGAATTCGCCTGGGACGCCTTCACCGCCTGGCTCGAAGCCGGCGGCCCGAGCAAGGAAGGCTGGGCGCTCACCTCGCTGGGCTTCCTCGGCAACGACGACACCGCGCGCAAGCTCACGCCCTTCATCCGCGCATGGCCCGGCGAATCGGCGCACGCGCGCGCGGTGACCGGCCTCGACGTCCTGGCGGGCATCGGCAGCGACGTGGCGCTGATGCTGCTCAACGGCATCGCGCAGAAGGTCAAGTTCAAGGGCCTGCAGGACAAGGCGCGCGAGAAGATCGACGCCATCGCCGAGGCGCGCGGCCTGAGCACCGAGGAACTCGAAGACCGGCTCGCGCCCGACCTCGGCCTCGACGAGCAGGGCACCATGCGGCTGGACTTCGGTCCTCGCGCCTTCAAGGTGGGCTTCGACGAGACGCTCAAGCCGTATGTGCGCGAGACCGGTGCCGACGGCGTGGACGGCGCGCGCCTGCCCGACCTGCCCAAGCCCAAGAAGACCGACGACGCCGAGCTGAGCAAGGAAGCCGTCGAGCGCTTCAAGCTGCTCAAGAAGGACGCGCGCACCGTCGCGAGCCAGCAGCTGCTGCGCCTCGAGGTGGCGATGTGCGCGCGCCGCCGCTGGACGCCCGACGTGTTCCGCACCTTCCTTGTCGAGCATCCGCTGGTGCGCCACATCGTGCAGCGGCTGATCTGGGGCGTGTACGAGGTGGCGGGCGGCGGCAGCTACGGCGGCACGCTGAAGGCCTGCTTCCGCGTGGCGGAGGACGGCAGCTACACCACGGCGGAAGACGATGCCTTCGAACTGCCCACCGGCGACAACCTGCGCATCGGCGTACCGCACGCGCTCGACCTCCCGGCCGCCGACGCCGCGGCCTTCGGCCAGGTGTTCGTCGACTACGAACTGCTGCAACCCTTCGCGCAGATCGGCCGCGACATCTACACGCTGACCGACGACGAGAAGAAGAGCCTGAAGCTGGAACGCTGGAAGGACGTGAAGGTGCCCACCGGCCGCGTGCTGGGGCTGGCCAACAAGGGCTGGCGCCGCGGCCAGGCGCAGGACGCCGGCTGCATCTGGTATTTCAGCAAGCCGCTGGGCACCAGCCGCGTGATCGAGCTGAGCCTGGACCCCGGCATCATCGTCGGCATGGTGGACGAATACCCCGAGCAGACGCTGGGCCAGGTGCAGGTGGGCAAGCCCTCGGGCTGGGGCGACATGAGCGAGGCCGAGGAGCTGCACCTGCTCGACCCTATTTCCGCCAGCGAACTCATCCGCGACATGGAAGGCCTGCGAGCGGCATGAGGCTCGTCGCCCGCGGCCGGGCAAGCCGGCCGCGCGGTGCTCCCGAACATTGACCCGACCGATTTCAAAGATGGCCACATCGAACAAGTCCAAAGACGCTGCCGCGACGGCGCAGCAGCAACTCCAGCGCCCGCCGGCCGAGATCCTGTACGCCGCGCAGCTCGCACGGCTGCAGGCACAGGACAAGGACCCGCGCCCGCCCGGCTGGGTGCTGAGCCTGAAGGCCGCGCGCTCCTTCATCCTCGGCGACACGGCGCTGGACATCGCGCCGAAGATCGTCGCGCCGGTGGCCAGCATCGAGCGCATGCTGGTCACGCTGGCCACGGGGCGCGGGCTGATGCTGGTGGGCGAGCCGGGCACGGCGAAGTCGATGCTCTCGGAGCTGCTGGCCACCGCCATCTCCGGCATCTCGACGCTCACCATCCAGGGCGGCGCATCGATCACGGAAGACCAGATCAAGTACGGCTGGAACTACGCGCTGCTCATCAACGAAGGCCCGAGCCCGCGCGCGATGGTGCCGGCGCCGCTGTACCTGGGCATGCAGCAGGGCCAGGTGGTGCGCTTCGAGGAAATCACGCGCGCGCCGCTGGAAGTGCAGGACTGCCTGCTGGGCATGCTCTCCGATCGCGTGATGGCCGTTCCCGAACTCTCGGGCGAGCACGGCATGCTCTATGCGCGCGAGGGCTTCAACATCATCGCCACCGCCAACACGCGCGACCGCGGCGTGAACGAGATGAGCGCCGCGCTGAAGCGGCGCTTCGACTTCGAGACGGTGTTTCCCATTCTCGACTTCGACCGCGAGTTGGCGCTGGTGCAGGAGTCTTCCGCACGGCTGCTCGCTCAGAGCGGCATTCCGAAGACGGTGCCCGCTCCCGTGCTGGAGCTGCTGGTGTCGACCTTCCGCGACCTGCGCGGCGCGCCCGCCAAGGGTGATGGCGGCAACGGCGGCAGCGACGCAGCCATGGACCGCCTCACCGCCGTGATGTCCACCGCCGAAGCCGTGAACGTGGCGCACGCGGTGGGCGTGCGTGCATGGTTCCTCGAGCAGCGCGAGGGCTCGCCGGCCGACCTGGTCGACTGCATCGCCGGCACGGTGGTGAAGGACAACGCGGACGATCGCGCGAAGCTGCGGCGCTACTTCGAGCAGAAGGCCGCCAAGCGCAGCGGCACCCACTGGCGCGCCTACTACGAAGCCCGCCACCGACTGCCCTGATATGAGCAACCCCCCAGGCTTCGCGCACTTCGTGTCGCTTCGCCAACCCCCTTGCAGGGGGCAACACCTGCGGCCCGGCCAAGCCGGTTCCGCGGTGTTCCGCGAAGGGCCTTCGCTTCGCTTGGCGCGCCATCGGTGACGAGGATGAGCGAATCGCCTCACATCGTCGGCGTGCGCCACCACAGCCCGGCCTGCGCGCGGCTGGTGGCCGAGCGCATCCGAACGCTGCGCCCCAAGTACGTGCTCATCGAGGGCCCGGCCGACTTCAACGAGCGGCTCGACGAGCTGTACCTGCCGCACAGCCCGCCGGTGGCGATCTACAGCTATCTCTCGGGCGACCGCACCCACCGCGGCTCGTGGTCGCCCTTTGCCGAGCATTCGCCCGAGTGGCAGGCGCTGCAGGTGGCTCGCGAAGTGGGCGCGGCCGTGCGCTTCATCGACCTGCCGGCCTGGCACGACGCCTTCTCGCGCATGGAGAACCGCTATGCCGACGTGGCCGACCACGAGCACGAGGAGCGCGCCGAGGCCTACGAACGCGCGCTGACCGAGAAGCTCTCGGTGCAGGGCCGCGATGCGCTGTGGGACCACCTGTTCGAGGACGGCTGCGACGCGGCCGAGCTGGCCCGGCGCCTGTCCACCTACTTCGACCACCTGCGCGGCCAGGACCCCGGTTCGCGGGGCAACCAGGCGCGCGAAGCCATGATGGCGCGCTGGATCGCCTGGGCGATGGCGCAGCCGGGCGAGGCCGGCCGCGCGCAGGCGCTGGTGGTGTGCGGCGGCTATCACGCGCCCGCGCTGGCGCGGCTGTGGCAGGGGCTGCCCGCCACGCTGCCGGAAACACCGCAGCCTTCGGCGGAGCTCCGCGACGACGATGATGAAGACGCGGAGGAACGCCAGACGGACGGCCCGCAGGCTCCGCTGCGCTTCGGCTCCTATCTCGTGCCCTACACCTTCAAGCGCCTCGATGCCTTCGCGGGCTATGCCTCGGGCATGCCCTCGCCGGCCTACTACCAGTGGGTCTGGGACCACGGCCCCGAAGGCGCCGCGCACCGCGCGCTGCAGCAGGTGATGCAGCGGCTGCGCGAGAAGAAACTGGCCGCCTCCACCGCCGACCTGATGGCCGTGCACCTGCGCGCGCAAGGGCTCGCGCGGCTGCGCGGCCACGAGAAGCCGCTGCGCTCCGACTGGCTCGACGCGCTGGCCGGCGCGCTGGTGAAGGACGCGCTCGACGCCCCGCTGCCCTGGACCTATCGCGGCGCGATCCGCCCCGGCACCGACCCCGTGCTGGTACAGGCCATGGACGTGCTGGCCGGCGACACCGTCGGCCGTCTCGCACCCGGCACGCCGCAGCCGCCGCTGGTGGCGGCCGTGCAGGCCGAACTCGCGACGCATGGCATCGCGCTGCGCGGGCAGCTCAAGCTCGATCTGCTCACCGAAACAGATCGCGCGAAGAGCCGCGTGCTGCATCGCCTGGCGATCCTGCGGCTGCCCGGCGTGCGGCGCACGCAGGGCCCGAAGCTCGCGATGTCGGGCGAGCGCACCGAGCTGTGGTCGCTCGCCGAGCCGCTGGAACAACAGGCCGCGCTGATCGAGGCCGGCGCCTGGGGCGCGAGCCTGCACGACGCCGCACGCGCCCGGCTGGAAGACGACCTGCGCCAGGCCCAGGGCCGCATCGGGCCGTTGGCCGACGGCCTCAACCAGGCCGCGTGGGCGGGGCTCTCCGCATTGAGCGAGACGCTGCTGCGCGAGCTGCGCGGCGCAATCGCCGGCGAACCGCGCTTCGAGGCGCTGGGCCCTGCCCTTTCCGTGCTTCAGACGCTGCTGCGCCACGGCCAGATGCTGGGCATGGCCGATGCGCCGGTGCTGCGCGTGGTCATCGAGTCGGGCTTCGACCGCGCACTGTGGCTGCTGGAGCCGCCCGCCGCCATCGCGCCGGCCGACATGCAGTCGCACCTCGAAGGGCATCTGGCGCTGCGCCGCATCGTGGCCGACGTGCTGGCCCATGCGCAGGACAACGCGCACGACATTCACGCGCCGCCGCTGCTCGACGTGGAGCCCGCGCGCGCGCTTGCCGTGTGGCAGCGCAAGGCCGCCGACCCCGCCGCCGCGCCGGTGAGCCGCGGCGCCGCGCTGGGCGCGACGCTGAGCCTGGCGGGCCGCACCGACGACGCGCATGCGCAGGGCGAGAGCGGCGTGGCCGAGGCCATGCAGCTTCTGCACTCACTGCCGGCTCCCGTGCTCGGCGACGCGCTCACCGGCCTGCTGGCGCTGGCGCGCGAGACGCTCGCTTCCGAACCCGCCTTCGTCGCCGGCATGGACCGTACCGTGCAGGCGCTGGACAACGCCGACTTCGTGCGCGCCATGCCCAGCCTGCGCGCCGCCTTCGCCTGGCTGCCGCCGCAGGAGCGCGGCCTGCTCGCCGACCAAGTGCTGGCGCTGCACGACGCCACGCATCTCTCGCGCCGGGCCCTCACCGCGCATCGCAGCGGCGAAGCCCCGCCCGAGCAGCTGGCCGAGGCCCGCCGCGTGGAAGACGCGGTGTTCGCGCGCCTCGCCGCCTGGGGTGTGACGCTGGCAGAAGACACCGAGAAAGCCCCTCGCCCATGAGCCTAGACATTCCCGATCCGCTGCAGCGCTGGCGCCTGCTGCTGGGCGATCCGGCCGAAGCGGCCTGTGGCGGCCTCAGTGCCGAGGCGCAGGCGGCCGATGCCGCGCTCGACTGGCTCTACGGCCGCGACAGCGACCGCGCGAGCCGCGGCGAACGCAGCGCGGGCCTTGGGCCCTCGGCGCTGAGCACGCCGGACTGGATCAACACCATCCACACGCTCTTTCCCAAGGAAGTGATCGAGCGGCTGGAGCAGGATGCCGTCGAGCGCTACGGCATCGACGAAGTGGTGACGAATCTCGAAGTGCTGGAGCGCATCGAGCCTTCGGAATCGCTGCTGCGCGCGGTGCTGCACACCAAGCACCTGATGAACCCCGAGGTGCTGGCTGCCGCGCGCAAGCTCGTGGCCGAGGTCGTGCGGCGCATCATGGAAAAACTCGCCACCGAAGTGCGCCAGGCCTTCAGCGGCAGCCGCGACCGGCGTCGCCGCTCGCGCATGAAGGTGGCGCGCAACTTCGACTTCAGGCAGACGCTGGCAGCCAACCTGCACCGCTACGACCCGCAGCGCCGCAAGCTCTACGTGGAGCGGCCGGTGTTCATCAGCCGCACGAAGCGGCACGCGGAGCCGTGGGACATCATCCTGCTGATCGACCAGAGCGGCTCGATGGTCGACTCGGTGATCCACAGCGCGGTGATGGCCGCCTGCCTGTGGCAGCTGCCCGGCATGCGCACGCGGCTCGTGGCCTTCGACACGGCGGTGGTCGACCTGACCGCCGACGTTTCCGACCCGGTCGAGCTGCTGATGAAAGTGCAGCTGGGCGGCGGCACCGACATCGCGAAGGCGGTGGCCTATGCGCAGTCGCTGGTCGCCAACCCGTCGAAGAGCATCGTGGTGCTGGTGAGCGACTTCTACGAAGGCGGCAGCGAATACGAGCTCGTGCGTCGCGTGAAGGCGCTGGTGGAGTCCGGCGCCAAGGTGCTGGGGCTGGCCGCGCTCGACTCGAATGCCGAGCCCAATTACGACCGCGAGATGGCCGCGCGGCTGGTTCGCGAGGGCGCCCAGATCGGCGCCATGACGCCGGGCCAGCTCGCCGGCTGGCTGGCCGAGAAGGTGCAGGGATGAGCGGCGAACTCGCATTGCGCGCCGACCTGCTCGAGCTCACGCCCGAGGCGCTGACGGCGCTGGCCAACGCGGGCTTCGTCAAGCGCGCGCAGAAGGACGTGGCGGCCGGGCTGCTGCCCAGCATGGAAACCGCTGCCGACGGCACGGTGCAGGCCCAGTTCGACGACGGCGTTCGCACCAGCCTGCCGCCGGGTCGCACGCTGCGCGACGCGCAGTGCAGTTGCCCGGCCAGCGGGATGTGCAGGCACCGCGTGATGCTGGTGCTGGCTTACCAGGCGCAGGCGAAGACGGCTCCGGCGGAGGGCGGCGCGTCGATCGCATCCGTCGAGGCCTCGCCACCTGAGCCCGAATCCGCGTGGAGCCCCGCCCAATTCGACGATGCCGCCCTGGCAGCGAGCTTCGCGCCGTCCGTTCTCGACCAGGCCGGCAAGCTCGCAGCCGGGCGCCCCGTGGTCGGCGTGCAGGCCTGGCGCAGCGCGAGCGCACCGCCCGTCGCGCGCCTGCCGATGTGCAGCGTGCGTTTCTTCTCGCGCAGCTCGCTGGTTCATGCGCGCTGCGACTGCAAGCAGGGCGGCGGCTGCGCGCACGTGGTGATCGCGCTGTGGGCGTTCCGGCAGGCCGGGGCGCTGGAACCGGGCTCGGCGGAGGTGATGGTCGAGGTGCAGCCGGCCGCGTCGTCCGAAGAGGACGCTGCCGCATCGCCGGCGCCCTCCGTGATGCAGGGCGAGACAGCGATCGCGCTGCGCACCGGCATCGACGCCCTGCTGCTGTCGCTCTGGCTCGACGGATCGAGCCAGCCGGCGATGGCACTGGCCGCCCGCTTCGAGGCCGTGCGCGAACAGGCCCGCACGCTGGGCTGGAGCTGGGTGGACGACGCGCTCGACGAACTCTGGCAACTCCTGCAGGCCCAGCAGGCACGCAGCAGCCGTTTCGAGCCGCTGCGCCTGCTGCGCGTGATGACCGAGCTTTGGGCGCGGCTGCAGGCGGCGGCGCATGCCGGCCGGCCGCTGGAAGGCACGGCGCGGCCCGTGCTGCCTGCCAGCCAGATCCTCGGCATCGGCGTGAAGGGCGAAGTCGCGCTCGACCACCTGCGGCTGGTTTCGCTCGGGGCCGAACTCTGGTCCGACGAGGCTGCCGAAGGCGCGAACATCCTTTTCGCCGACCCCGACACCCAGAACGTGACCGTGCTGGAGCGCCAGTGGTCGCGCACCGCGGATGCCGCCGCCGGCGGCACGGCACCCAGCCTCATGAACCGGCGCGTCGCGGGCTTTCCGCTGCGGCAGCTGGCCAGCGGCCAGGTCATCACCAAGACCGCGACCCGCCGCGCCAACGGGCTCGTCGACATCACCGCCGGTGCGCGGCAGACAGGCGTGCTGCCGCTGTCGCCCAAGTCGTGGGATGACCTCGTTGCCCCGCTGAAACAGGACAGCGTAGCCGCGCTGGTGGCGCACCTGCGCGAGGCGCAGCCCGATTTCGTCAGGCCGAGGCTGGCCGCGAGCGGTGCTTCCTCGGGAGCGTCAGGGCAGCTGCACGTCGTGGCCTTCGAGCGCATGGAAGTGGCGTCGTGCCACTGGGACGCCGCGGCGCAGGTGCTTCACGCGCGGCTGGGGCAGGCGTCGGCGGATACAGATGCAGATGAGGCGGACGCCGGGGAAGGCGCATGGCTGCACCTGGCATTGCCGCATCGCGCGGTCACGCCCGGCGCCGTCGACGCGCTGGCCCGCACGCTGGCCGGCGAACACGGCGCGCTGCGCGCGGTGGCGGGCACGGTTCACCTGCAGGGCGACCAGGCCATCATGCAGCCGCTGACCCTGCTGACCGAACAGCGCGCCGTGGTGCTGCAGGTTGAAGCAGCCGCGCCGCAGCCGCTGGGCCTGCAGAGCGACACGGAGGAAGTGCCCGCGTTGAACGCGCTGGCCGGTGACACGCTGGAGCTGCTGTCGCTGTGGCTGCGCCAGGGCCTGCGTCACCAGAGCGGGGGGGCACTGTCGCGCGCGCAGGCACAGGTGCTGCGGCTGAAGCAGGCCGGGCTGGGGCGCAGTGCGGCGCTGCTGGAGGCGGTGCTGCAGAACGTGCGCTCGGCGCAGCGCGGGGCGCTGGTGGGGCAGATTGGGATGCTGGGGTTGGCGATGCAGGGAGTTGCGCAGTCGGCATCGGCATGAAAAAACCCCTGAGCCGGTTCAGGACTCAGGGGTTCTTTGCGTGGTGCCGCTTGTCGGAATCGAACTGACGACCTTCCGCTTACAAGGCGGGTGCTCTACCAATTGAGCTAAAGCGGCTGAATTCCAGTGCGTGATTCTAGTGGCGGCGCCGACCGGTCTGGCCCGGCGCTGCTCACGCCACCCACTGCTGCTTATTACTTGATGCGCTTGAGCGACGGCCGCGTACCGCCACCGGACGGCGGGCGCGGCGGCTCGTCGACCGGGTCGGAGGGCGCACCGGCATCGACGGTCTCGCTGCCGTCCTCGCCCGTCACCAGGTGGACGATCTTGCCGGCATCGCCCTCGGTGCCGCCGTTGCCGCCACGCGAGGCATCGCGCAGCGGCGCTCGCGCGGGTGCCTGGACAGGCACCGGAGCGCCGGCGTCGTCATCCTGCGAAACGGCTGGTGCCGGCGCGGGAAACGCCATGCCCTGTCCGTTCTCTCGCGCGTAGATCGCGATCACGCGCCCCACCGGCACGCTGATTTCACGCGCCGTGCCCGCGAAGCGGGCCTTGAACTCGATGAAGTCGTTGCCGAGCTTGAGCGAGCTGGTCGCGTCGAAGCTGATGTTGAGCACGATCTCGCCGTTCTTCACGTACTCGCGCGGGACCTGGACGGTTTCGTCGACCTGCACCGCGACATAGGGCGTGAAGCCGTTGTCGGTGCACCATTCGTACAGCGCCCGGATGAGGTACGGGCGGGTGGAAGACGACTCGAGCGCGTTGATCATGAAAGACAGCGAAAAGCGATGAAAGCAGGCACGAAGCTTACTTACTTTCGCATGACCTTTTCAGACGGGGTCAGTGCTTCGATGTAGGCCGGGCGCGAGAAGATGCGCTCGGCGTACTTCAGCAGCGGCGCGGCGTTCTTGCTGAGGTCGATGCCGTAGTAGTCGAGGCGCCACAGCAGCGGCGCGATGGCCACGTCGAGCATCGAGAAGTTGTCGCCCAGCATGTACTTGTTCTTGAGGAACACGGGCGCGAGCTGCGTGAGACGGTCGCGGATGTGCGAGCGGGCCTTTTCGAGCGCCTTCTCGTTGCCCTTGGTGGTGCGGTTCTCGAGCGTCGAGACGTGCACGAAGAGTTCCTTCTCGAAGTTGAGCAGGAACAGGCGCACGCGGGCGCGGTCGACCGGGTCGCCGGGCATCAGTTGCGGATGCGGGAAGCGCTCGTCGATGTACTCGTTGATGATGTTCGACTCGTACAGGATCAGGTCGCGCTCGACCAGGATCGGCACCTGGCCGTACGGATTCATCACGCTGATGTCTTCGGGCTTGTTGTAGAGATCGACGTCGCGGATCTCGAAGTCCATGCCCTTTTCGAACAACACGAAGCGGCAGCGGTGGGAAAAGGGGCAGGTCGTTCCTGAATACAAGACCATCATGGCGAGAGACTCCTAAAAATCAAAAAGAGTGGGTCGCGTTGGCAACCCACTCTGTGGGACCGGATGCCCGAGGGTATCCGGTCGGCGTGCACGGAACTACTTGACGTCTTTCCAGTACGAGGCGTTCAGCCGCCACACGAATACCACCGACATGGCCAGGAACAGCAGCACCCAAACGCCGATACGGACGCGGGTGTTCTGTGCCGGTTCGGCCATCCATTGCAGGTAACTCACAAGGTCGCCGACCGCATTGTCGAACTGCACGGGCGTCATGGTGCCGGGAGTGACTTGCTCCCAGCCCTTGAACACTTCGGTTTCGTGGCCGTGCTGTTCGACCTTGGTGTAGACCGGGCGGCGCTCGCCTTGCAGTTCCCACAGGGGGTTCGGCATGGCGACGCTCGGGAACAGGAGGTTGTTCCAGCCGGTGGCCTTGGTTTCGTCGCGGTAGTAGGTGCGCAGGTAGGTATAGAGATAGTCGGCGCCGGTGCCGCCGTGGCCGGCACGCGAGCGGGCGACCAGCGTCAGGTCGGGCGGCGTGGTGCCGAACCAGTCCTTGGCCTGGCGCGCGTCGATGTTGGCCTTCATGGTTTCGCCGACCTTGTCGGTCGTGAACAGAAGGTTGTCCTTGATCTGCTGCTCGGTGATGCCGATGTCCTGCAGGCGGTTGTAGCGCATGAAGGCGGCCGAGTGGCAGTTCAGGCAGTAGTTGACGAACAGCTTGGCGCCGTTCTGCAGGGCACTCACGTCGTTCGTCTTGTTGGGCGCCTTGTCCCACGCGATGCCCCCGGACTCGGCCGATGCCGCCGCGGAGAAGGTCAGGCCCAGCGCGAGACCCAGGACCGCGAGCCAGCCGGAAATGCTTTTCTTCATCGTGTTTCTCTCAGCTCTCTTGGCTTCTGGTTCTCATCAATGGGCGGCGAAGACCACGCGCTCGGGCACAGTCTTGAACTCGCCCTTGCGGCTCCACCACGGCATCAGCAGGAAGAAGCCGAAGTACACGAGCGTGCCGATCTGCGAGATGGTCTGCGCGATGTCCAGCTTGAACGAACCGATGGCCAGCTCGCCCCAGACGCCGGGAGGCTGGATGCCCAGGTAGCCCAGGATCAGGAAGAAGAACACGAAGAGGCCGTACACGTACTTGTGCCAGCCCGGACGGTAGCGGATCGACTTGACTTCGCTGTGGTCGAGCCACGGCAGGAAGAACAGGATGATGACCGAGCCGCCCATGACGACCACGCCCCAGAACTTGGCGTCGAAGGTCTTGAGCAGGAAGATCACGACGGCAGCCACGACGAGGCCTGCGATCTTCAGGCCCATGCCCGACTTGCCCTTGAAGAGATTCCAGAGTGCGGCCGCTACGATGATCAGCGAGAACACGTTGACCATGTCGTCGGTGGTCGCGCGCAGCATCGAATAGAACGGCGTGAAGTACCACACCGGGGCGATGTGGTTCGGCGTCTTCAGCGAGTCGGCCGGAATGAAGTTGTTGTATTCGAGGAAGTAGCCGCCGGCCTCCGGGGCGAAGAAGATCACCGCCGAGAAGATCGTGAGGAACACCACCACGCCGAAGATGTCGTGCACGGTGTAGTACGGATGCGACGGAATACCGTCCAGCGGATGACCGTCGGGGCCGCGCTTGGCCTTGATCTCGATGCCGTCGGGGTTGTTCGAGCCCACTTCGTGCAGCGCGATCAGGTGGGCCACCACCAGGCCGAGCAGCACCAGCGGCACGGCGATCACGTGGAAGCTGAAGAAGCGGTTCAGCGTTGCGTCGCTCACCACGTAGTCGCCGCGGATCAGCAGGGCCAGGTCAGGGCCGACGAACGGGATGGCGGCGAACAGGTTCACGATCACCTGGGCGCCCCAGTAGGACATCTGGCCCCAGGGCAGCAGGTAGCCCATGAAGGCCTCGGCCATCAGGCACAGGAAGATCGCGCAGCCGAACACCCAGATCAGCTCGCGCGGCTTGCGGTAGCTGCCGTACATGAGGCCGCGGAACATGTGCAGGTACACCACGATGAAGAACGCCGAGGCGCCCGTCGAGTGGATGTAGCGGATCAGCCAGCCCCACGGCACGTCGCGCATGATGTACTCGACCGATGCGAACGCCTGGTTCGCGTCGGGCTTGTAGTGCATGACGAGGAAGATGCCGGTGACGATCTGGATCACCAGGACCAGCATCGCCAGCGAGCCGAAGATGTACCAGAAGTTGAAGTTCTTCGGCGCGTAGTACTTGCCCCACTGGTCGTTCCACAGCTTGCTCAGCGGGAAACGGTTGTCGACCCAGTTCAGCAGCTTGGCGCCGGCGGGTGCGTTGGGGGAAATCTCGTGGAATTCAGCCATGTTCTTCTTCCGCCTCAGGCCTTCTTGGAGTCTTCACCGATCAGGAGCTTGGTGTCCGACAGGTACATGTGCGGCGGCACCGGCAGGTTGTCGGGCGCAGGCTTGTTCTTGAAGACCCGGCCGGCCAGGTCGAAAGTGGAACCGTGGCAGGGGCAGAGGAAGCCGCCTTCCCAGTCGTTCGGCAGCGAGGGCTGCGGACCGGCCTGGAAGCGGTCGGTCGGCGAGCAGCCCAGGTGGGTGCAGATGCCGACCACGACGAGCACGTCGGGCTTGATGGAGCGGTGCTCGTTCTGGGCGTACTTGGGGGTGAATTCGTCGGGGTGACGCTTGGAGAGCGGATCGGCCAGCTGGCCGTCGAGCTTGGGGAGTTCAGCGATCTGCTCGGGCGAGCGCTTGAGGATCCAGACCGGCTTGCCGCGCCATTCGACGGTGATCTTCTCGCCGACCTTGAGGCCCGAGATATCGACCTCGACCGCGGCACCCGCAGCCTTGGCCTTCTCGGAAGGCTGGAAAGTGCTCACAAAGGGGATGGCGGTGGCCACGCCGCCCGCCACGCCAGCGCAGCTGGATGCAATCAACCACGTGCGCTTGCTGGTGTCGATCCGGTGCGAGCCGGAGGTCATGTCACTCATGGGGATCCTCTTGTCTTCTTCGCTGGAGCAGGAGTCAACCCGCGATTGTAGCGGGGCGCTGTAAGGATATTCAATGGCTGCCATGCGCGTGGCCGGCGACCGCAGGCGGGGCGCGCCGCGTCCGCGGGCGCCCGCCAGGGGCTGCAGAGGGCGACGAAGACTGTCGCCGCGGGGACTTCAGTTCAGAAGACCGTGCTGCATCGCCTCGTGGACCGCCTGGGTCCGCGACTTGACGGAGAGCTTGCGATAGATGCTCTTGGCGTGGAACTCGATGGTGTTGACCGACAGGTACACCGCCTCGGCGATCTGCCTGTTGCTCCAGCCCTGCGCGATCAGGCGCAGCACCTTGAGTTCGCGCGGCGACAGCAGGCCCTGCGGCAGCCGGGAGTCGGGAGCCTCGCGCCGCTGTTGTTGCTGCTGCTGCGACTGCTGCTGTTGTTGTGGCGATGGCTGGCCCTGCACGCGGATGGCCTCGATCGTGCGCGCCTTCGCGGAAGCGGCGATCGAACCCAGGATGCGCCGCGCGATGCGCGAATCCATCGGCGAGCCGCCGCGTTCGATCGAGCGCAGCAGATACGCGAGCTCCGCGTCGTCGGCTTCCGTAAGTAGATACCCGATGGCGCCCGCCGCGATCGCGGCATTCACAAGCTGCTGGTCGTCGATGGCCGACATGCCGATGCTCTCGATGCGCGGATAGGCCTGGCGCACATGCTGCAGCACCGCGGCACCGTCGTTGCCCGGCAGCCGCATGTCGACGAGCACGAGGTCATAAGGCAATGCCGCGAGCAGATTGAATGCCTCGGCCCGCCCCGATGCGACCACCACGCGGCGATGCGGCGCGAGTTCGCAGAGGATGCGCCGCATGCGGTCGGCGCAGGCCGAATCGTCCGCGACGATCAGCGCCGCATGAAAGACGCCGCCATACAACTGCGCGGCCGTTGGCACCGGCCTCGCGGCGGTGTAGTGGATGTTCATTTCCATGTCCGCTCTCCTGCCTTCTCGCAGCGGACCTGGTCCGTGCTGCACGCGCTGTCGATGCCCAAGAAAAAATTGATCACGCGACGTCCTCTGGCTCTCTCGCCACCCGTGGGCGGCAACGAAATGTTGACTTTCGTTTCAGATACCGCAGGAACAATGCCCGCCCGTGCGAACGCCGGCGCGCGCGGCGCCTCGACGCGTGTAGTACTTTGATTTCGTTGAAGAAATTGCCTGAAGAGGGCTGAAAAACGAGTGCTCGCGAGGGTTGTCCTGGGCCCGTTTTTTCGTCGTTGTTACGTGCGAGTTACCGCGCGTGTTACGTAGCACCGCGCCACACGAAACGCGTCCGGAATCGCGTATCGAAACGTCACCACGCGATCTTCACGATGCCTGCGAAGCCGCATGTGCGTTGGCTTCGCGGCTCATGCATGCATTCGTCGAAGCGGCATCGACATGCGTGCATACATCCAGAACTACGGATACCGGTGATGTTCAGCAAAGACCTCGATTCCTAGCATCGGTTGCATTGGGTAACTCGATGAAACCCAACCCTGCTTCCATGCGACGAGGGCGCCTGGAAGACCAGAAATGGCAACTGATTCTTCAAGGAAGAAAGTCCAAATGACTACATCCCAGCGTCCCAGCGTTCGCTCTTTCATTGTTCGCCGTCCAGGCGTGAGCCAGCTTCTTGCATCGGTGCTCCTGAGCGCCGGATATGTGATGACGCTGCCTGTCGCTCACGCCCAGGTCACCATCGGTGGCCAGGAAGTCAATGCCGGCAACGTCGGCGGCAACAATAACAACGGCAACGGCGGCGGCGTCCTGAACGCGGTCGGCGGCGTGACGACGACGACGCTGTCCTCCGGGAGCGTGAGCACCACCAACGTCACGGCCAGCAACGGCACGATCCGCACGCTGAGCGCGACCAGCATCACCTCGGGTACCGTCAGCGCAGGCGGCGTGACCTCCACCAGCCTCAGCGCAACGTCGGCCACGGCCACCAACCTGACCTCGACCAGCATCAGCACGGCCACCCTCACCGCAGGTACGGTGTCCGCAGGCAGCGTGAGCGCGGGGACCGTGTCCTCCACGAACGTCACTGCGACAAATCTCTCGGCTGGCAGCGGCACGGTCAACAGCCTGACCTCCACGAGCATCAGCACCGCCACGCTCACCGCGGGCACCGTGTCTGCGGGCAGCATCACTGCCGGCACCGTGTCTTCGACCAACGTCACCACGACCAACCTCTCCGCCACCAGCGGCACGGTCAACAGCCTGACCTCCACCAGCATCAGTACGGCAACGCTCACCGCGGGCACCGTCTCCGCAGGCAGCATCACTGCCGGCACCGTGTCTTCGACCAACGTCACCACGACGAACCTCTCCGCCACCAGCGGCACGGTCAACAGCCTGACCTCCACCAGCATCAGTACGGCAACGCTCACCGCGGGCACCGTCTCCGCCGGCAGCGTCAGCGCAGGCACGGTCTCTGCCACGAACGTCACCTCGACCAACCTCTCCGCTGGCAGCGGCACGGTCAACAGCCTGACCTCCACCAGCATCAGCACGGCAACGCTCACCGCAGGCACCGTCTCCGCCGGCAGCGTCAGCGCTGGTACGGTCTCTGCCACGAACGTGACGTCGACCAACCTCTCCGCCAACAGCGGCACGGTCAATACGCTGAGCTCGACGAATGTCAGCTCGAACAACCTCACGGCTGCGAACGGCACGATCAACAACCTGGCGACGACCAGCATCTCGGCCGCCAACGGCACGATCAACACGCTGAGCTCGACCAACGTCAGCACCACCGACCTCACGGCATCGAACGGCACCGTCAACACGCTGAGTTCCACCAACGTCAGCACGACGAACCTGTCGGCCGCCAACGGCACGGTCAATACGCTGAGCTCGACCAATGTCAGCACGGCCAACGTAACGGCCAGCAACGGCACGATCAACACGCTGAGCTCGACCAGCATCACGGCCAATACCGTCAGCGCGGGCAGCGTGACCACCGGCAGCATCTCGTCGGGCAACGGCACGATCCAGTCGCTGACCTCGACCAACATCCTGGCAACCGGCATCACCTCGACCAACGTGCTGGCGACCGGCATCACCTCGACCAACATCGATGCCACCAACCTGACGTCAAACACCGGCAGCATCTCGACGCTGACCTCCACCAACGTCAGCACGACCAACGTGACGGCCAGCAACGGCACGATCAACACGCTCAGCTCGACCAACGTCAGCACCACCAACCTGAGCGCGACGAACGGCACCATCAACACGCTGAGCGCCACCAACGTCAGCGCGACGAACCTGACGGCCAGCAACGGCACGATCAACACGTTGAGCTCGACCAACGTCAGCACCACCAACCTGACGGCGTCGAACGGCACCATCAACACGCTGAGCGCCACCAACGTCAGCACGACGGACCTGACGGCGGCCAACGGCACGATCAACACGTTGAGCTCGACCAACGTCAGCACCACGAACCTGACGGCCAACGCCGGCACGATCAATACGCTGAGCGCGACCAATGTCAGCACGACGGACCTGACGGCAAACAACGGCACGATCAACACGTTGAGCGCCACCAACGTCAGCACCACGAACCTGACGGCCAACGCCGGTACGATCAACACGCTGAGCGCGACCAATGTCAGCACGACGGACCTGACGGCCAACAACGGCACGATCAACACGTTGAGCGCGACCAACGTCAGCACGACGAACCTGACGGCCAACGCCGGCACGATCAACACGCTGAGCGCGACCAACGTCAGCACGACGGACCTGACGGCCAACAACGGTACGATCAACACGTTGAGCGCGACCAACGTCAGCACGACGAACCTGACGGCCAACAACGGCACGATCAACACGCTGAGCTCCACCAACGTCAGCACGACGAACCTGACGGCCAACGCCGGCACGATCAACACGCTGAGCTCCACCAACGTCAGCACGACGAACCTGACGGCCAGCAACGGCACGATCAATACGCTGAGCTCGACCAACGTCAGCACAACGAACCTGACGGCATCGAACGGCACGATCAACACGCTGAGTGCCACCAACGTCAGCACGACGAACCTGACGGCCAACGCCGGCACGATCAACACGCTGAGCTCCACCAACGTCAGCACCACCAACCTGACGGCGAGCCGCGGCACGATCAACACGCTGAGCGCGACGAACGTCAGCACCACCAACCTGTCGGCCGCCAGCGCCACCATCAACGCACTGACGGCCAACACGGTCAGCGCCACGACGGTGAACGCGAACACGGTGAACGCCAGCACGGTGAATGCGACCACCGGCAACTTCCAGACGATCACCGCGGCCAACGGCAACATCACGGTGCTGAACACGCAGACCGGCAACATCACCACGATCAACGCCGTGACCGGCAACGTCACGACGCTGAATGCGGGCACGGTCAACGTCACCGGCAACGTGAATGCGGGCGGCACCATCACGGCGGGCAACGGCGTGGTCGCCAACGGCCGGGTGCAGAACGTGGCTCCGGGCGTACTGCCGACGGACGCCGCGAACATGTCGCAGTTGAACCAGGTCCGCAACGAAGTGCAGGACATGCGCAAGACCAGCAGCACCGGCGCGGCCATCGCGCTGGCCGCCGCCTCGGTGCCGGCGCTCGAAGCGGGCAAGAGCTTCGGCATCGGCGTGGGCGTGGGCTCGTACGACGGCCGCTCGGCCATCGCGGCGGCCGCCAGCTTCCGCATCGGCGAAGGCGCGCAGATCAAGGTCAACTTCGGCAGCGGCAGCAGCGGCAAGATCGGCGGCGGCATCGGCGCCTCCTGGTCCTGGTAATCCGGCGCGGCACTCCCGTGGCGCCCCTGCGCCGCGGGAATGCCAGCGGATGCAAACGAAAGGCCGGCCCCTATACTGGGTGACCGGCCTTTTTCACTTGTACGAAGGCCGGCATCCAGGCGGCCGCCCTCCTCTGACCCGTCCATCACACGGCTTCATGAACTCACCTTCTCTCGCTCCCGCTCCTTCCACTCCGGCCGCGGACGCCGGCCAGCTTCTGGAGCAGGGACTGGCGCTGCACCGCGTGGGCCGTTTCGCCGAAGCCCTGCAGGTCTATGAAGCACTGCTGTCGCACTTTCCCCAGCATGCCGACGCACTGCACCTGAGCGGCGAGGCGCTGTACCGCCAGGGCCGGCCGAAGCTGGCGCTGAACTACGTGAACCAGGCGATTGCGCGGTCGCCGCATCACTTCTACTTCAACACCCGCGCGACGATCTTCATGCACATGGGCCTGCCGGTCGAGGCGCAGCAGGATCTGCGCCGCGCGATCAAGGCTCAGCCGAACTACCCCGAGGCATACGTGAACCTGTCGGCGGTCTACCGCCAGCAGAAGAAGTTCCGCCAGGCGCGCGAAGCCGCCGCCGAGGCCACGCGGCTCGCGCCGCAGGCGCCCGCGGCATGGAACAACGCCGGCGCGATCGACATGGAGCAGGACCGCTTCGACGAGGCGATCGCGCAGTTCAGCCAGGCATTGGCGCTCGACCCCGGCTACGCCGCCGCGCACAAGAACATCGGCAAGATCCGCGCGCACCAGAAGGACTGGGCCGCCGCGCTCGGCTCGTACGAGCAGGCCGCCGCCGATCCGCTGGACAGCGAGGCCGCCTTCATGCTTTCCCGCGCGCTGCAGGCGTGCGGACGCACCGAGGAGGCCATCGAACCCATGCAGCGCGCCATGCGCAACTGGCCGGCCGAGGAGCGCCACAAGGCTCTTTCCGACCCCGAGGGCGTGGCCGCGCTCTACGGCGTGTGCGGCGCGCTCGAGGGCGTGTCGATGCGCTTCGCCGAATCGGCCGAGCTCTACAAGCTCGCACTCGAGAGCCTGCCCGAGCACGAGCTGCTGCTGAACAACCTGGGCACGGTGAACTTCCGGCTCGGCCGTTTCGACACCGCCATCGAGGTGCTGAAGAAAGCCCTCGAAGTGCATCCGCGCCAGGTGCTCGCGCGCTGCAACCTGGGCGTGACCTACGTGATGGCCGGCCAGTCGAAGGAAGCCATCGCGGAGTTCGAGCAATGCCTGCGCGACGACCCCGACTTCATGCCGGCCATGGTGTGGATGCTGGGCGAGAAGGCGCACATCGCCGACTGGAACGGCGTGCCCGAGCTGCGCGAGCGGATCGCGGCGCTGCTGGACAACCCGAGCAACGACCAGACGGTGTCGTCGTTCATCCTGATGTCGAACTACGACGACGCGCGCCGCCTCATGAACTGGACGCAGCGCTCCGCCCTGCTGGCCGACCGCAACGCGGCCATCAGGCCATTTGCCGACGCGGGCGCGCGCCGCACCTCGCCGCGCATCCGCGTGGGCTACTACTCGTTCGACTTCCGCAACCACCCGGTGGCGCACCTGACGGCCGAGCTCTACGGCCAGCACGACCGCAAGGACTTCGAAGTCTTCGTCTACTCCTACGGCCCGGACGACGGCCATCCCGCGCGGGCGCGCATCGCCGCGACGGCCGAGCATTTCGTCGACATGCAGGGCCAGTCGATCCAGCAGATGGCCGAGCGCATCCGCGAGGACGAGATCGACATCCTGGTCGACCTCTCGGGCGACACGCGCGGAGCCAAGCCGCAGGTGATGGCCTACCACGCGGCGCCCGCGCAGCTCATGTGGCTGGGCTACATGGGCACCAGCGGCACGCCGAGCTACGACTACCTGGTGTCCGACAACTTCCTCTCGCCGCCGGGCACGGAAGACTGCTACTCCGAGAAGCTGCTGCGCCTGCCCGAGACCTTCCAGGTGATCGATACGAAGCGCCCGGTCAATCCGCACAGGCCCACGCGCGCCGAGCACGGCCTGCCCGACGACGCCTTCGTGCTGTGCAACTTCTCGCAGTCGTTCAAGATCCAGCCCGAGACCTTCGAGGCCTGGGTGCGCATCGTGCAGGGCATTCCGAACTCGGTGCTGTGGCTGGCCCAGGGCCCGAACGGCTTCGAGCAGAACCTGCGCGCGCAATGGGAGAAGGCGGGCCTCGCGGCCGAACGGCTGATCGTGTCGCCGCGCATGCCGGTCGACCAGCACCTGGCGCGCATCGGGCTTGCGGACCTGTTCATCGACACCTTCCCCTACAGCAGCGGCGCGACCGCGAACGACGTGCTGTGGTCGGGCGTGCCGCTCCTGGCGCTCACCGGCACGACGATGGTGTCGCGCATGGCAGGCAGCCTGCTGCGCGCCATCGGGCTGCCGGAGCTGGTGGCCGCGAGCCACGCGGAGTACGTCGACAAGGCCATCCACTACGCCACGCACCCCGAGGAGCTGGCCGCGCTGCGCTCGCGGCTCTCGCGGGCCAAGGAAACGCGCAGCGGCTACTTCGACACGCCGCGCTTCGTGCGCCACCTGGAAGACGGCTACAGGCAAATTGCCGCGCGCAGTCGTGAAGGGTTGCCGGCCGCGCACGTCGACGTGGCACCGCGCGCGCTGGAGAAGTGAGCAATCGCGGGCATACTCGGCTCTCCTTCAACAGCAGAGCTCCAGCAGCCTTTTGAATCATGAGCATCCTCAGTGAATTCAAGGAATTTGCCGTCAAGGGCAACGTCATCGACCTCGCGGTCGGCGTGATCATCGGCGCCGCCTTCGGCAAGATCGTCGATTCGCTCGTGGCCGACATCATCATGCCGCTCGTCGGCGTGGTGTTCGGCAAGCTCGACTTCTCCAACCTCTACGTGGTGCTGGGCACGGTGCCAGCCGGCGTCGCGAACACGCTGGCGGACCTGAAGAAGGCCGGCGTGCCGGTGCTGGCATACGGCAACTTCATCACCATTGCGGTCAACTTCGTGATCCTCGCTTTCATCATCTTCATGATGGTCAAACAGATCAACCGCCTGAAGCGCAGCGAAGAGCCGGCACCGGCCGCCGCTCCCGAGACACCCGAAGACGTGGTGCTGCTGCGCGAGATCCGCGACAGCCTCAAGCAGCGCTAAGCTTGTTGGCTCGCCCGCAGGGCTGCGCGCACTTCGTGTCGCTGCGCCAGCCCCTGCCGGGGCAACACCGACGGCCCGGCAAAGCCGGTTCCGTGGTGCTCCGGAAAGCTCCGTTCAGCTCAGCGTGCGAGCCATGCGCAGCGCCTCGACGAGGCTCGAGGCATCGGCCATCCCCGTGCCCGCGATGTCGAACGCGGTGCCGTGATCGGGGCTGGTGCGCACCAGCGGCAGCCCCAGCGTCACGTTCACGCCCTTCTCCACGCCCAGGTACTTGACCGGGATCAGGCCCTGGTCGTGGTACATCGCGATCACCACGTCGAATTCGCCGCTGGACGGCACGCCGGCCTTGGCGCGAGCGCGCATGAAGACCGTGTCGGGCGCGTGCGGCCCATTGGCGTCGATGCCCTCGGCGCGCGCGGCCTCGACGGCCGGCGCAATGATCTCCCGCTCCTCCGAACCGAACAGGCCGCCCTCGCCCGCATGCGGATTCAGGCCCGCCACGCCGATGCGCGGCGCGCGGCCCAGTGCATGGCTCAGCGCGCGGTGCGTGATGCGCAGCGTCTCGAGCACGCCCTCGAAGCGCACCGCCTCGATGGCCTTGCGCAGCGACATGTGGATGCTGACGAGCACGGTGCGCAGCTCGTCGTTGGCCAGCATCATGCGCACCGGCACATCGGCCACCGTGCGGCCCAGGTGCGCGGCCGCCTCGGCCTGCAGCAGCTCGGTGTGGCCGGGGTACGGAAAGCCCGCGGCGGACAGCGCCTCCTTGTGCAGCGGCGCGGTCACGATGGCGCCGATCTCGCCACGCAGCGCGGCGCGCGCGGCCCAGACCACGCATTCGCCCGCCACGCGTCCGGCTTCGGCACTGATGCGGCCCGTTTCGATGCCCGAAGGCGGCGCGATCACCTGCAGCACCGGAATGCAGCCCGGCGGAACGGTCGCGGCCTCGGCGGCCGATTCGATCTCCAGCACCGGCCAGCCCGGCCGGCCGTCGGTGGCCAGGGCCTGCGACGCCTTGCGCAGCGTGCCCACGTCGCCGGCGACGAACGTCCCATGCGTGGCATCGGGCGCGTCGCGGAAGGCCTTGACGATGATCTCCGGCCCGATGCCGGCGGGGTCGCCGAGCGTGATGGCAATGGGAGCGCTCATGCCGGGTTGTCGATATCGATGAACTCGTGCTTCAACCCGAGCTGTGCAGCCACGTGCCCGGCCACGGCCGGCGCGCCGTAGCGCTCGGTGGCGTGGTGCCCGCAGGCGAGAAAAGCCACGCCCATCTCGCGCGCGTAGTGAGCCTGCGGCTCCGAGATCTCGCCGGTGATGAAGGCATCGGCGCCAGCCGCGATGGCGGCTTCGAAGTAGCCCTGCGCGCCGCCCGTGCACCAGGCCACGTTCCGGATGGGACGATTCGCCGTGTCGAGGAGCGTGACGGGCCTTTTCAGCACTTGCTCGACGTGCGTGGCAAGCGCTTTTGCGTTGTCGAAGCTCCCGCCGCCTTCCTGCGCGCCGAGAAAGCCCAGTTCCTGCTCGCCGAAGCGCCCGGCCGAGCCGGCATGCGCCACGAGCCCCAGCTTCAGGCCGAGCTGGGCGTTGTTGCCGAGCTCGGGGTGCGCATCGAGCGGCAGGTGATAGGCGAAGAGGTTGACGTCGTCGCCCAGCAGCAGGCCCAGGCGCTGCTTCATCCAGCCGGTGACGCAGCCGTCCTGGCCGCGCCAGAACAGGCCGTGGTGGACGAAGATGGCGTCGGCTTCGGCGCTGATCGCGGCCTCGATCAGCGCGCGGCTGGCGGTCACGCCCGAGACGATCTTGCGGACCACGGTGCGCCCTTCGACCTGCAGGCCGTTGGGTCCGTAGTCCTTGAAGCGCCCGGGGGCCAGCAGCAGGTCGAATGCGTGAAGCAGTTCGTGGCGGGTGGTGCTCATCGCCCCATTGTCGCGCCGCGCGAGGCCGCCACGCCATCGCGCATCGCATGGCCGCGCGCGGCCATGGGCAGCAGCGCGAGCAGGAAGCCCAGCGCGGCCAGCGCCGCCACGTAGTGCGCGGGGGCCATCGTGTCGTGCTGCAGCCAGAGCGTCAGGACCACCGGCGTGAGCCCGCCGAAGACGGCATACGACATGTTGTAGGCGAAGGAAAGCCCGGTGAAGCGCACCGGCGCCGGGAAGGCGCGCACGCCCGCGATCGGCACGGTGGCGATGGTGCCCACGAACAGGCCCACCAGCCCGTAGTGCCAGAACAGCGTGGCCGTGGTGCCGGGCAGCCCGCTGTAGAACAGGTAGGCCGTGGCAAACAGGCCGCCCCAGCCGATCAGCATCACGGCACGGGTGCCGATGCGATCGCTCGCCCAGCCGGCCAGCACGCAGCCCAGCGTGAGCGTCAGCGTGGCCAGTGCATTGGCCTCGAGCGCCATGGCGGCCGGAATGTGATGCACCTTCTGCAGGTAGGTGGGCGTGTAGAGCACCACGACCACGATCGCGGCCGACAGCACCCAGGTCAGCAGCGCGACGTACACGCAGGCCAGGCGGTGCTCGCGCAGCACGGTGCGCAGCGGCAGTTCGCGCGCGGCGGTGCGGCGGCCGGCCAGCTCCTTGAACACCGGCGTCTCGTGCAGGAAGCGGCGCAGGTACACCGACACCAGCCCGAACACGCCACCGAGGATGAACGGAATGCGCCACGCGAAGTCGCTCACCTGCTCGGGCGAATAGTGGCGATTGATGGCCACCGCGATCAGCGAGCCCAGCAGGATGCCGCCGGTGATGCCCGAGGTCAGCACGCCGATGCCCAGGCCGTAGCGCCTGGCCGGCACGTGCTCGCCGACGAACACCCAGGCGCCGGGCATCTCGCCGCCGATGGCCGCGCCCTGCAGCACGCGCATCGCCAGCAGCAGGAGAGGCGCCGCGACGCCGATGCTCGCGTAGGTCGGCAGCAGGCCGATCACCAGCGTGGGCGCCGCCATCAGGAAGATCGACAGCGTGAACATGCGCTTGCGGCCGAAGATGTCGCCGAAATGCGCGATGACGATGCCGCCCACCGGGCGCGCGAGGTAGCCGGCCGCGAAGATGCCGAAGGTCTGCAGCTGGCGCAGCCAGTCGGGCATGTCGGCCGGGAAGAACAGCGCCCCCAGCACGGTCGCGAAGAACACGTAGATGACGAAATCGTAGAACTCCAGCGTGCCGCCGAGGGCGGACAGGCCGAGAGTCTTGTAGTCGCTCGAGGAGAGCGTGCGTGCCGGCGCCGGCTGTGCGCCATCCGGGAAGGTTGCTTCTGAAGTCATGGCTGGCAGGGAGGTCTTGACCGCGCGCCAGCCGCGGGACCGGGTGAGAAAACGGAAAAATGGCGCGCTGGCGAAATGCCTTGCCGCCTCCACCGGGTGGGCAGCGCGGGAGGCCGGAAAAAGCACGGGCCGGGTGGGCTCGACCTGCAATGCTAGGTGTTAACCCGGGTTTACGTACGCAGGAAGTCCTAATCTCGACCTTCCCGAGCGGTTTCTGGGCCATGCGGTTGAGGGACAATTGACAACATTGCCGCGCTGCACACGGCTTTCCAACGTCTTTTTCACCAATCTTTCATGAAACGCACCTGGCTGCTATTTGCCCAAGCCGTGACCGTCCTGCTGGCGGCCTACTTCGTCGTCGCGACGCTCAAGCCCGAGTGGATCAACAAGCGCGCGACCTCGCTGGGCGGCGTGGTCTCGATCGTCGAGGCGCCGGCGAGCAACCCGAACATCCCGGCGCCCGGCAGCCTGAGCGCGCCGGCCAAGAAGGCTTCTCCGGCGGTGGTGAGCATCAACACCAGCAAGGCCGCGCAGCGCCATCCGCGCAGCAACGACCCGTGGTTCCGCTTCTTCTTCGGCGACCAGGACGACCAGCCCCAGGTGGGCCTGGGCAGCGGCGTGATCGTGAGCCCCGACGGCTACATCCTCACCAATAACCACGTGGTGGAAGGCGCCGACGAGATCGAGGTGACGCTCAACGACAGCCGCCACACGCGCGGCAAGGTGATCGGCACCGACCCCGACACAGATCTGGCCGTGCTGAAGATCGAGCTCGACAAGCTGCCGGTGATCGTGCTGGGCGACTCCGACGGCCTGCAGGTCGGCGACCAGGTGCTGGCCATCGGCAACCCGTTCGGCGTGGGCCAGACCGTGACCAGCGGCATCGTCTCGGCGCTGGGCCGCAACCAGCTGGGCATCAACAACTTCGAGAACTTCATCCAGACCGACGCGGCCATCAACCCCGGCAACTCGGGTGGCGCGCTGATCGACATCAACGGCAACCTGCAGGGCATCAACACCGCGATCTACTCGCGCTCGGGCGGCAGCATGGGCATCGGTTTCGCGATTCCGGTGTCGATGGCCAAGATCGTGCTGGAAGGCATCGTCAAGGAAGGCCAGGTGCGCCGCGGCTGGATCGGCGTGGAGCCGAGCGACCTGTCGCCCGAACTGGCCGAGACCTTCGGCGTGAAGGCGGACGCGGGCGTGATCATCACCGGCGTGCTGCAGAACGGCCCCGCCGCCAAGGCAGGCATCCGCCCGGGCGACGTGATCACCTCGGTGGGCGAGAAGAAGACGGACAACGTGCAGGCGCTGCTGACCGCGGTGGCAGGCCTGAAGCCCGGCAGCACCTCGCGCTTCGCGCTGCAGCGCGGCAGCGACAAGATGGAACTGGACGTGACGCCGGGCCTGCGGCCGAAGAGCCCGGTGCGGCAAGTGCCCAACCAGCAGGAGTAGGGCTCGCCCCCAGGCTTCGCGCACTTCGTGTCGCTACGCCAACCCCCTTCCGGGGGCAACACCTGAGGCCCGGCAAAGCCGGTTCCTCGGTAGGTCTAGGTTCACCCCCAGGCTCCGCGCACTTCGTGTCGCGCGCGCCAACCCCCTCCGGGGGCAACACCCGAGGCCCGGCAAAGCCGGTTCCTCGGTGTTTCTGGAATCTGCTGGTCTTTTAAGGGGTCGGGGGACTGCAGCGAGCCCCGTCGCCAGGCTTCAGAGAACGAGGGGGCTAGCTGGAAGCCGAGTCGGCGCTCTGCTCTTCTTCAGGCTTCTTGCCGGAACTGGCGAAGTACCTGGCCCCGATGATGCCCACCTCGTACAGCAGGCACATCGGCACCGCCAGCGCCAGTTGCGAGACCACGTCGGGCGGCGTCAGCACCGCGGCCACGACGAACGCGACCACGATGAAGTAGCCGCGGAACGAGCGCAGCTTCTCGATGGTCACCATCTCGAAGCGCACCAGCAGCATGACGACGATCGGCACCTGGAATGCCACGCCGAAGGCGATGTAGAGCGACAGGATCGCCTCGACGTACGAGGAGATGTCGGGCGTCGCCTGCACCGCCGCCGGCGCGAAGCGCTGGATGAAGCTGAACATCTTGTCCAGCACGAACAGCTGCACGAAGGCGATGCCCGCATAGGCCAGCAGGCTGCCGAAGCAGATCAGCGGCAGCGCGAAGCGCTTTTCATGGCTGTAGAGGCCGGGCGCGATGAACATCCACGCCTGGTACATGAGCCAGGGCAGCGCCAGCAGCACGGCCGCCATCATCAGCACCTTGAGCGGCACGAAGAACGGCGAGAAGACGCCGATGGCGATCAGCTTCGCGTCGTGCGGCATGTGCGCCTTGATCGGCATCGCGATCAGGTCGATCAGGCCGCCCGGGCCGGGCCAGATGGCCAGCAGGATGCCCGCGACCACGAGGCCGTAGACGCAGTAGAGCAGTCGGTCGCGAAGCTCGACCAGGTGCGCAACGAACGGCTGTTCGGTGCCCGCGAGCTCGTCTTCTTTGTCTTTGCTCTTGCTGTCGGAATCGGCCATTGGGGAGGAAGAAGATAGCGTGACGCCGGCCGGCGCCCGGGTGAGCGCGGTGGTGGAGCCCGGCCGTTAGTTGATCTTGTGCGGGCGGAAGCGCGCGACGCGCGCCGCGCCCGAAAGCGCCTTGGTGCGCACGCCGTTGCGCGCCTTGTACCACTGCGGCGTGGCGCCCTGCTTCAGGCGCCAGTTCTTGCGCGGATGCCTGTAGACGGGCGGCGGTGGCGGCTCGGGTTCGGCCAGCGCCGAAAGCGTTTCGCCCGAACCGCTGAACTGCTTTTCGAACTCGCTCGCGCCCGTGTGGATGCTGTGCTCGACGTCGCGCGCCGCATCCTCGACGGTGGTCTTCATCTTGCGGAGCTCGTCGAGCTCCATCGAGCGGTTGACTTCGGCCTTGACGTCGTTCACGTAGCGCTGCGCCTTGCCGAGCAGCGTACCGACGGTGCGGGCCACGCGCGGCAGCTTTTCGGGGCCGATGACGATCAGCGCCACGACGCCGATCAGCGCCAGCTTCTCAATGCCGAGGTCGAGCACGTGCTGCTGCCCGTGCTCAGGACTTCTGGCGCGCTTCGACGTCGATCGCCGACTTGTCGCTGTTGGCCGGCTGGCCGGTCACTTGCTGCGCGGGGGCCGAGGGGGCGGCGGCATCGGATGAAGCGCCGTCCTTCATGCCGTCCTTGAAACCCTTGACGGCGCCGCCAAGGTCCGAACCCATGTTCCGCAGCTTCTTGGTGCCGAAGATCATGACCACGACGAGCAGCACGATCAGCCAGTGCCAGATGGAAAAAGAACCCATGGAGAACTCCTAAGAATGTGTCCGATTTTAGTCGGGCGGAATGTGACAGTTTGTCCTAATGCCCGTCAGCCGCGAAGCCATGGCCGGGGACCGCCCATGACATGGACATGGAGATGGTGAACCTCCTGCCCGCCCTCGTTGCCCGTATTGACCACGACCCGGAAGCCGCCCTCCGGATAGGGCCTGCAGCCCTGCTCCAGCGCCAGCCTGGGCGCCAAGGTCATGATCTTGCCCATCAGCGCCGAATCTTCGGGCGCCAGCTGGGCCATCGAGGCGATGTGCTTCTTGGGAACCAGCATGAAATGCACCGGCGCCCAGGGAGCGATGTCGTGGAAGCCGAACAGGTCTTCGTCTTCGTAGACCTTGCGGGAGGGGATCTTGCCCTCGATGATTTTGCAGAAGACGCAGTTCGGATCAGATGACATCTTTGGGTTCCATGGGACGGCCGTCGTTCATCCGGATCATGCCCTTCACGATCCGGTAGAGGAACCACAGCGAGATCAGGCTCCAGGCAATCCAGCCCGGTACGAGAAACAGCAGCCAGAGCCACGAGGTGACGATGTACAGCAACCCGGCCCACAGCACCGAGCGGATGCGCCAGCTGAAGTGCGAGGCCTGCCAGGTGCCGGCCGCGTCGTCGCGCTTGACGAAGTCGATGACCAGCGCGATCAGCAGCAGCAGCACGGAGGCCTGCGCCCCCGGCACGACGGCGCCGATGGCCACGATCAGGTGCAGGATGTAGCTGACCCAGCCCCAGGTCTTGAGGGAGTCGTCGGGTTCCACGTTCACGATGTCGTTGGCCATGGCGGATGTCCTTTCAATCGTTGGGAGCTTCGGATTCCCGTGCCTTCACCTTGCGAAGCGCCTTTTCCTCGATTCCGCTGGTGCCCTCGCGGCGCTCCAGCTCCGCGGTGACGTCGGCAGGGGAAAAACCGTAGTGCGCCAGCGCCACCATGGTGTGGAACCACAGGTCGGCCACTTCGTTCACGATTTTCGAGCGGTCGCCGCCGTGGTCGGCGTCCTTGGCGGCCATCACGACTTCGGTGGCTTCCTCGCCTATTTTCTTGAGGAAGGCGTCGGGGCCCTTGTGCAGCAGGCGCGCGACATAGCTCTTCTCGGGGTCGCCGCCGTGCGCGGGCAGGCGGCTTTCGATGACCGCGGCCAGGCGAGCGAGTGCGTCGGAGGGGCTGTCATTGTTCACTGTGACCGTCATTTGTAGATCGATTCCGGGTCTTTCAAGACGGGTTCGACCGCGGTCCAGCCGCCGTTCTCGTACTTGTTGAAGAAGCAGCTGTGGCGTCCGGTGTGACAGGCGATGCCGGGCTCGTGGCCGAGCTGGGTGACCTTGAGCAGCACCACGTCGTTGTCGCAGTCGAGGCGGATCTCGTGCACGGTCTGCACGTGGCCCGATTCCTCGCCCTTGAACCACAGCTTGTTGCGCGAGCGGCTGAAATACACCGCGCGGCCCAACTCGGCGGTCTTTTCGAGCGCCTCGCGGTTCATCCAGGCGAACATCAGCACGTCGTTGCTGCCTTGTTCCTGCGCGATCACGGGCACAAGGCCGTTCGCGTCCCACTTCACTTCATCGAGCCAGTTCATGGAAAGTATTGTCGGGGATGGCAAAAGACCCTTGAAAAGCCGTTCGCAGCTCGGCGTTCAGCGGTCGATCCGCACGGGGATGCCCCGCGCGGCCATGCGGGCCTTGGCCTCGCCCACCGTGTGCTCGCCGTAATGGAAGATGCTCGCGGCCAGCACCGCGTCTGCGCCGCCGGTCTGGATGCCGTCGGCCAGGTCGTCCAGGCTGCCCACGCCGCCCGAGGCGATCACCGGCACGTTCACGGCGTTGCTCACCGCGCGGGTCAGTTCCAGGTCGAAGCCGCTCTTTGTGCCGTCGCGGTCCATGCTGGTCAGCAGGATCTCGCCGGCACCGCGGCGCGCCATCTCGGTGGCCCATTCGACTGCGTCCAGGCCGGTGTTCTTGCGCCCGCCATGGCTGTACACGTCCCAGCCCGCGCCGCGCGTGGCGGCCTCCTCGGGGCTGCGGCGCTTGGCGTCGATGGCGACCACGATGCACTGCGAGCCGTATTTCTGCGACGCGTCGCTGATCACCTGCGGATCGGCGATGGCGGCCGAGTTGAAGCTGGTCTTGTCGGCTCCGGCGTTGAGCAGCCGCCGCACGTCGGCCACGGTGCGCACGCCGCCGCCCACGGTCAGCGGAATGAAGACCTGGGAGGCCACCGCCTCGATGATCGGCAGGATCAGGTCGCGGCCATCGCTGGTGGCGGTGATGTCGAGGAAGGTGAGCTCGTCGGCGCCCTGCGCGTTGTAGCGCGCGGCGATCTCGACCGGGTCTCCGGCGTCGCGCAGTTCGACGAAGTTGACGCCCTTGACGACACGGCCGCCGGTGACGTCGAGGCAGGGAATGATGCGTTTGGCAAGCATGGTGGGGTTAGGAACCGGTAGGAAATCAGAGAACGCGCAGCTGTTGCCAGCCGAGCCATTGGGCGCCGGGCGCGAGCAGCACGGGCTCGTCGATGCGGGCCGCCTCCACGCAGAGCATGTGGCGGAAGCCGTCGGCGGGCATGTCGGCGAGTTTCGCACCGAGCACGGCGCCGGGGTTCCAGACCACGGTTTCGGTGCAGGTGGCGCTTTGAGAGATTTCGAGCGTGCCGGAGGGCTGCACCAGGTGCAGCGGCTGGGCGGGCGCGGCGTAGACGCTGTCGAATTCGGCGTCGAAATGCAGCGATTCCGCCGTTTCGGCATGGCGCTCGTCGGTCAGCGAATCCCAGCGGTTGGCCCCCTGCAGGCCCTTCAGGCGCGCATTGGCGATGTCGTCGACGCGCAGATAGGTGTGCAGCGCGGCCGCGAAGGACCAGGGCGCGGCATCGGTGTTGACCAGCGTAAGCGCCGTGCGCAGCCCGCCGGGGCTCAGGGTTGCATCCAGCCGTGCCTCGAAAGCGTGCGGCCAGAGCTTGCGCGTGGCTTCGTTGTCGCGCAGTGTCAGCCGAAGGGTCTGCGGAGCCTCGCTGGCAGCCTTTTCCCAAGGCAAATTGCGCATGAAGCCATGCTTGGGCAACATGCCGCGCTGGTTAAACTGAGGGCAGCAAATGGGTATGCCGCCGCGGATGGCGGCCTGTGCGTCGAACACCGCGCGCGGGCTCAGGTAGAGCCTTTCCACAGCGTCGGCCGTGGTCCAAGACAGCACTTGCGCGCCATGCAATGCGACCGTGACGGTACTTCCGTCCGCGCCCGTGGCGCGCATGGCGGGCTGGCCGCGGAACTCGATCAGGCTGGTTTCCATGTGAGGAATTGTAGGCAGCGCCCGTGCGGTGGCACGGAACTGGCATCCCGGGCCATTGCGCGTCCGGGGCCTTCTTGGATACCCTGTGAGCGCCTGCATCGGGAGACAAGGTGCAAGGCGGTCCCGCGCACCCGAAAAGAATCACTCTCACACGAAAAAGGGGATACGAATGAAGAAGCTGCCGATGGCCGCATGGATCCTGATCGCGATGGTGCTGGGCATCATCGTCGGCTACATGATCTTCTCGAGCTTTCCGGACAAGAAAGCCGCCAAGGAAATCGCAGACTACGTCTCCATCGTCTCGGACGTCTTCCTGCGCCTCATCAAGATGCTGATCGGCCCGCTGGTGTTCTCCACGCTGGTGGTGGGCATCGCGCACATGGGCGACGCCAAGTCGGTGGGCCGCGTGTTCGGCAAGGCCATCGGCTGGTTCCTCACCGCCTCGCTGATCTCGCTGGTCATCGGCCTGGTGATGGCCAACCTGCTCAAGCCGGGCGAGAACCTCGGCCTGCCGCTGCCGGACATCGGCGCCTCGGCCAACCTCGCCACCTCGAAATTCACGCTGAAGGACTTCGTGAGCCACACGGTGCCGAAGTCCTTCGTCGAGGCCATGGCCAACAACGAGATCCTGCAGATCGTGGTGTTCTCGATGTTCTTCGGCGTGGCGCTGGCCTCGCTGGGCGACAAGGCCAAGACGCTGGTCGCCGCCATCGAGGAACTCTCGCACGCGATGCTCAAGATCACCGGCTACGTGATGAAGCTCGCGCCGCTCGCCGTGCTGGCCGCCATGGCCGCCACCGTGGCCGTCAACGGCCTGGGCATCCTGCTGAAGTTCGCAGTGTTCATGGGCGACTTCTACCTGGGCCTCTTCGTGCTGTGGAGCGTGCTGATCCTGGCGGGCTTCCTGTTCCTCGGCCCGCGCGTGTTCAAGCTGCTGGTGCTCATCAAGGAGGCCTTCCTGCTGTCGTTCGCCACGGCCAGCTCCGAGGCGGCCTACCCGAAGATCCTGCAGGCGCTCGACCGTTTCGGCGTGAAGCGCAAGATCTCCAGCTTCGTGATGCCGATGGGCTACTCGTTCAACCTCGACGGCTCGATGATGTACTGCACCTTCGCCGTGCTCTTCATTGCGCAGGCCTACAACATCCACATGCCGATCAGCACGCAGGTCACCATGCTGCTGATCCTGATGCTCACATCCAAGGGCATGGCCGGCGTGCCGCGCGCCTCGCTGGTGGTGATCGCCGCCACGCTGAACCACTTCGACATTCCCGAGGCCGGCCTGCTGCTCATCCTGGGCGTGGACACCTTCCTCGACATGGGCCGCTCGGCCACCAACGCGGTGGGCAACTCCATCGCCACGGCCGTGGTCGCCAAGTGGGAGGGCGAGCTGCTTTCCGAGAGCGACGCCGAGATCAATGCGAAGGCGCTCGACGAGGAAGCCAACGCCACCCTCGCCCATCCGGCTCACGCCTGAGCCCGGGAAACGCCATGAAGCGCATCGGCACGACGCCATCCGCTTTTTCCTCCTGGTTCGCCGCGCTGCTGGCGACCGTGATTCTCACGGCGCTACCCGCGGGGCCCGCGCAGGCGCAGGAGCAGCTCACCGGCACGCTGGCCAAGGCCCGCGAGAGCGGCACCATCGCCATCGGCTACCGCGAGTCGTCGGTGCCGTTCTCGTACCTCAATGCGCGCAACGAGCCCATCGGCTATTCGATCGAGCTGTGCCGCGCGCTGGTGACGGCCATCGAGGACGCGGTGAACAAGAGCCTCACGATCAAGTGGGTGCCCGTGACCTCCGACTCGCGCATCGACGCGGTCGTGAGCGGCAAGGTCGACCTGGAGTGCGGCTCGACCACCAACAACCTCGAGCGCCAGAAGCGCGTGAGCTTCTCGCCGACCATGTTCGTCTCGGGCACCAAGGTGCTGGTGAAGAAGGGCTCGCCGATCAAGTCGTTCCGCGACCTCGCCAACCGCAAGGTGGCCGTGACGGCGGGCACGACCAACGAGAAGACGCTGCGCGACCTGTCGGAGAAGTTCAAGCTGAACATCAACCTGCAGGTGGCGCGTGACCATGCGGAGTCGTTCGGCCTCGTGAAGAGCGGCCAGGCCGACGCGTTCGCCACCGACGACGTGCTGCTGTACGGCCTGATCGCGAAGGACGCCGCCAAGGCCGACTACGAGGTGGTCGGCGACTTCCTCTCCTACGACCCCTACGGGATCATGTACCGCAAGGGCGACCCGCAGCTCAACAAGGTGGTCGTCGACACCTTCCAGGTGCTCGCCGAAGACGGCGAGATCGAGCGGCAGTACAAGCGCTGGTTCCTGCGCAAGCTGCCGTCAGGGGAGAGCATCAACCTGCCGATGAGCGCGCAGCTGGAGACGATCATCCAGACGATGTCAGTGAAGGCCGAGTAGGCCTTCGTTCGACAACTACCGCGCTGGCCACTCCCAGCGCGGTATCTCGCTCATGTCGAGATTCGCGATGCGTGTCTCGCCGAAGCGTTTCTCCAGCACCACCGCCTGCATGCCCTCGCTGTCGTCCAGCGCGGAAATGAGCCGCGCGGCGTGCGACACCACGATCACCTGCGACTGCCGCGCGGCCTGCGCGATGAGCCGGCCCAGCGCCGGCAGCAGGTCGGGGTGCAGGCTGGTTTCGGGTTCGTTGAGCACAAGGAGCGCGGGCGGACGCGGCGTGAGCAGCGCCGCGATCCACAGCAGGTAGCGCAGCGTGCCGTCGGAAAGTTCGGCGGCCGTCAGGGGCCTCAGCAGGCCGTGCTGGTGCATCAGCGTCTCGAAGCGGTCGCCGGTCGCCTGGACTTCGATGCGTGCGCCGGGAAAGGCGTCGTCCACGGCACGGTCGAGCGCCTCGCTGTCGCCGATCTCGCGGATGGTCTGCAGCGCCGCCGCAAGGTCGGCGCCGTCGTTGGCCAGCACCGGCGTGTAGGTGCCCAGCTGCGGCTGGCGCGCGGGCGCATCGGCGTCGGAGCGGAAATGGTCGTAGAAGCGCCAGGAGCGCATCTGCTCGCGCAGCGTGAGCATCTCGGGCGCGTCGCGCGGGTCGGCGTGCTCGGTCATCATGCTGGCGAAGGCGGGAATCGGCCGGCCGACGGCCTGCCAGCCCTTTCCTTCGCGCAGGCGCAGGGCAGCACCCTTGCGGTCGACCAGTTGCGTGGAAGGCCGCAGCAGCGGGCCGCTCCAGATGGCTTCGTGCTTGATCTGCGGGTCGTGCGAGAACGCGGTCGAGGGAATCGGCGGCGGCAGGCCGATGTCGATGGCGTAGCCGAAGTCCTCGGCCTCGACGCCCGCAAAGCCCAGTTTCAGCGCCACCGGTTCGCTGCGGCCCGTGCCCTGCACCGGCACGTCGCCGCGCAGCATGGCGGCCGAGAAGCGCTCGGGCCCGGCCCACAGGGTGGATGAAAGCCCGCCTTCGCGCACCAGCGAGCGGATCACGCCGCCATTGGCGATGTCGGCCAGCAGGCGCATCGCGCGGTACACGCTCGACTTGCCGCTGCCGTTGGGCCCGGTCACGACCGTGAGCCGGCCCAGCGGCACGGTCAGCTGCCGCAGCGATCGGTAGTTGGCGATGGCGAGCGCGGAGAGCACGCGCTGCGCGCCGGGAGCGTCAGGCGGCCAGTTCGTCCGCGCGGGCCTGCGCGGCGGCGAAGTCGAGGTCGCCCGAATAGATGGCGCGGCCGCAGATCACGCCCTCGACGCCGTCGGACTCGACGGCGCAGAGCTGGTCGATGTCGGCCATGTTCGAGAGGCCGCCCGAGGCGATCACCGGGATGGTCAGCGCCTGCGCCAGCTTGACGGTCGCTTCGATGTTGATGCCCGAGAGCATGCCGTCGCGGCCGATGTCGGTGTAGATGATCGACTCGACGCCGTAGTCCTCGAACTTCTTACCCAGGTCGGCCACCTCGTGGCCCGTGAGCTTGCTCCAGCCGTCGGTGGCGACCTTGCCGTCCTTGGCGTCCAGGCCCACGATGATGTGGCCGCCGAAGGCGCTGCAGGCGTCCTTCAGGAAGCCGGGGTTCTTGACCGCGGCGGTGCCGATGATCACGTAGCGCAGGCCGTCGTCGATGTAGCGCTCGATGGTGTCGAGGTCGCGGATGCCACCGCCGAGCTGCACCGGGATGTCGTCGCCAACCTCCTTCAGGATTGCCTTGATGGCCGCGTGGTTCTGCGGCTTGCCGGCGAAGGCGCCGTTCAGATCGACCAGGTGCAGCCGACGCGCGCCGGCCTCGACCCATTTGCGGGCCATGGCAGCGGGGTCTTCGCTGAAGATGGTGGACTGGTCCATGTCGCCCTGCTTGAGGCGAACGCAGTGGCCGTCTTTGAGATCAATGGCGGGAATGAGGAGCATGGAAGTGACGCGAGTGTGCGAAATCCGGGCTGTTAAAGCTTCGGCCCGGTCGGAAAAATAGGTTCAGGGATTCCAGTGGAGGAAATTGCGATATAGCTGCAGCCCGTGGTCCGCACTCTTTTCCGGGTGGAACTGGGTTGCAAAAATGTTATCGCGTGCGATGGCCGCGGTAAAGCTCGCGCCATATTCCGCCTCGCCCACACTGTGTTTGGGGTCGGCCGGGCGGGCATAGAAGCTGTGCACGAAGTAGAAGTAGCTGAGGTCGGGCACGCCCGCCCACACCGCGTGCGGCTGGGCCTGCCGCACCTGGTTCCAGCCCATCTGCGGCACCTTGAAGCGGCTGCCGTCGGGCTGCAGGCGGCCCGCCAGGTCGAACTTGACCACCTCTCCCGGGATGAGGCCCAGGCCGTCGGTCGGGCCCTCGTCGCTGCGCGACAGCATCATCTGCATGCCCACGCACACGCCGAAGAGCGGCTTGCTGGCCGCCGCCTCGAGCACCGACTCCTGCAGGCCGGAGTCGCGCAGCTCGCGCATGCAGTCGGGCATGGCGCCCTGCCCCGGCAGCACGACGCGGGTGGCCTTGCGGACCACGTCGGGATCGGAGGTGACGAACACCTCCACGCCGACCTGGTCGGCCGCGTGGCGCACGGCCTGCGACACGGAGTGCAGGTTGCCCATGCCGTAGTCGACGACCGCAACGGTATTTGCTGCTACAGATTTCATAGCTGATTGACGAACGCGTTCAGAGCGAGCCCTTGGTCGAGGGGATGACGCCGGCGGAACGCGGATCGAGCTCGAGCGCGCCGCGCATGGCGCGCGCGAAGGCCTTGAACACCGTCTCGCACTGGTGGTGCGCATTGACGCCCTTCAGGTTGTCGATGTGCAGCGTGACGAAGGCGTGGTTCACGAAGCCCTGGAAGAACTCGTAGGTGAGCTGGCTGTCGAAGGCGCCGATCATCCCGCTGGTGAAGGGCACGTGCATCACGAGGCCCGGACGGCCCGAGAAGTCGATGACGACGCGGCTCAGGGCCTCGTCCAGCGGCACGTAGGCATGGCCGTAGCGGCGGATGCCCTTCTTGTCGCCCACGGCCTTGGCCACGGCCTGGCCGAGCGTGATGCCGACGTCTTCCACCGTGTGGTGGCCGTCGATGTGCAGGTCGCCCTGGCAGTCGATCTCGAGGTCGATCAGCCCGTGGCGGGCGATCTGGTCGAGCATGTGGTCGAAGAAGCCGATACCGGTGGAAAGCTTGGCCTTTCCTGTGCCGTCGAGGTTGACGCTGACGGTGATCTTCGTCTCGGCGGTGTTGCGGGTGACCGTCGCGGTGCGATCGGCAGCGCCCGCGGCGGCCGTGGTGGTGGGGGTGGTCATAGTGAGGCTTCGAGTGCCGCGAGCATCCGCGCATTCTCGTCGGCCGTTCCGACGGTGAGGCGCAGGCAGTTTGCGAGCAGTTCGTGCATTTTAGAAACGTTCTTCACGAGCACCCCGCGCGCCTTCATGCCCTCGAAGGTCTTCGCCGCATCGGGCACGCGCAACAGGATCATGTTGGCGTCGCTCGGCCAGGTCTTCACGCCGGGCAGGCGGCCCAGGCCCATCATCAGGCGCTCGCGCTCCTCACGGATCTGCCGGGCCTGCGCCTCGAACACGTCGGCGTGCTCCAGCGCGAAGAGCGCGCACTCGCAATTCAGCACGCTCACGTTGTAGGGCGGGCGCACCTTGTCGATCTGGGCGACCAGCGCCGCCGGGCCCATGAGGTAGCCCAGGCGGATGCCGGCCAGGCCGAACTTGCTGAGCGTGCGCATCAGCAGCACGTGGCCGTGCTTCGCGAGCCGGTCGATGTAGCTGCGGGCGGCGAAGGGCTGGTAGGCCTCGTCGATCGCCACCAGGCCGCCCTGCGCACCCTGGGCCTCGACGATCCGCTCGAGCACGGCGTCGTCCCACAGGTTGGCGGTCGGGTTGTTCGGGTAGGCGAGATAGACGATGGCCGGCTTCTCGCGCGCGATGGCGGCCAGCATGGCGGCCTCGTCGAGCTCGAAGTCGGCCGCGAGCGGCACGCCGACGAACTTCAGCCCCTGCAGTTTGGCGCTCATGGCGTACATGACGAAGCCGGGCACCGGCGCCAGCACCGTGGCGCCGGGCGTGTCGCAGGCGATGGACAGCAGCGAGATCAGCTCGTCCGAGCCGTTGCCCAGCATCAGCTCGAAGCCCTCGGGCATCTGCGCGTGCGCGGCCAGCGCGCGCCGCAGGTCGGCGCCGCGCTCGCCCGGATAGCGGTTGAGCGCCAGCGCGCCGAGCCGCGCGCCGAGTTCGGCCTGCAGCGCGGGCGGCAGGCCGAAGGGGTTTTCCATGGCGTCGAGCTTGATGAAGCCGGTGGCGTCCTGCACCGCGTAGGCGTTCATGGACCGCACGTCCTCGCGGATGCGGTCGAACGGAGAGCGGGCGGATTCGGAAGGAGCAGCAGCGGTCATCGGGTGCAGCGGTAGCTGTTTCGGAGAGCGCCGGCCATGACCAGTTGCACTGGCATGTCGGCTTCGTAACTGTCGGCGTTGCGGCTCAGCTCGGTCTGGTAGAGCGAGCGCGCCATGGAAGGCTCGAGGCGGCGGCCTTCGACGCAGAAGATGGGCTTCTGCCCGTTGCGCTGGGAGGCCTCCACGCCTTCGCGCAGGCCCTCGAGCACGCCGACGAGGTAGTAGCTGGCGTAGGCCTTGCCATCCTTCTCGCCGGCTTCGAGCGTGCGCAGTTCGCGGATGCTCATGGCCTGCGCGCCGGTAGCGGCCGCCGCCAGCGCGAGCAGCAGGAAGGCGGCACGCTTCATGGACATCACTTGCGGTAGCGCGGCGGCGGCGCGTAGGCGCCGTCGGCGGGGAAGGCACTGGGCTGCTGCGGCACGGCGTCGCGGCGCTGGCGGCGGGGCGCGTCGCGCTCCTCCAGCTCGAACAGGGCGGCGCCGATCACGCCGACGTTGCGCACGTCGCCGGCCTCGTTGTTCGCGGCATAGGCACGGCCCGGCGCCGAGAAACGGAAGGCCGCCACCTCGTTCTGGCTCTTGCGGAAGCCTTCGATGGTCAGCGACTCCAGCGGCCGCAGCACGTAGCCGCCGTTGCGCAGGCTGCCGGGCTTGCCGTTGAGCACGTCGAGGCCGTCGACCGTGGCGATCACCTCGTAGCTGCGCTCGCTCAGGTTGCGAAAGCGCAGCGTGTAGCGCGAGCCTTCGACGCCGGCTAGGCGGAACATGTCGTCGCCGCCGCTGCCCCGGCGGGCGCGCTGCAGCGGCAGCGGGCGGCCGTCCTCGTCGAGCACCGACCATTCGACATCGCCATCGGCCAGCAGCAGGTTCAGGCGCCGCTCGGGGTTGGAACCCACGGCACGGCGCACGGCGGAGGCTTCGTTGTAGCCCACCGAGGCCAGGTCATCCGGCCGGTCGGACAGCCGCTTGGTGACGACCGCGCGGGTCTTCGATTCGATGCCCTCGCCCCACTGGGTGCCGAGTTGCGGCGCGGGCGCGGCAGGCGCGGCGGCGCTGGGCGTTGCGGTGGCGGCGACAGATGCGCGCGGCGCCTGCGGCATCTGGCTGCAGGCGGCCAGCAGTGCGGCGCCCGCGACGGCCGTCGCGGCAAACCTGAACAGACGCGAACCAAAGAGACGATCGATCATCTTGCTTGCTCCCCCCAAGGACGGGTTGTTGGAGCTCAGATCTTACGCAGCCGCATCCGGGCGGCCTCGGCGTGCGCCTGCAGGCCCTCGCCCTCGGCCAGCGTCACTGCCACCGGGCCCAGCACCTGCGCGCCAGCCTCGCTGACCTCGATCAGGCTGGAGCGCTTCTGGAAGTCGTACACGCCCAGCGGGCTGGAGAAACGCGCCGTGCCGCTGGTGGGCAGCACGTGGTTCGGCCCGGCGCAGTAGTCGCCCAGGCTTTCGCTGGTGAAGGCGCCGAGGAAGATCGCGCCGGCGTGGCGCAGCAGCGGCTCCCAGCGGCCCGGCTCGCTGCTGCTAACTTCCAGATGCTCGGGAGCGATGCGGTTGCTGATCTCGCAGGCCTCTTCCATGCTCTTCGTGTGGATCAGCGCACCGCGGCCGTTGAGCGAGGCGGCGATGATTTCCGCGCGCGGCATGGAGGGCAGCAGGCGGTCGATCTCGGCCTGCACGCGGTCGATGTAGGCCGCATCGGGACACAGCAGGATGCTCTGGGCCAGTTCATCGTGCTCGGCCTGGCTGAACAGGTCCATGGCCACCCATTCGGGCGGCGTGGTGCCGTCGGCCAGCACGAGAATTTCGCTCGGGCCCGCGATCATGTCGATGCCCACGGTGCCGAACACGCGGCGCTTGGCGGCCGCCACATAGGCGTTGCCAGGGCCGGTGATCTTGTCGACGGCGGGAACGGTGGCGGTGCCATAGGCCAGCGCGGCCACGGCCTGGGCGCCGCCGATCGTGAAGCCGCGCGTCACGCCGGCCACGTAGGCGGCGGCGAGCACGAGCTGGTTCTTCTCTCCCTTCGGGGTCGGCACCACCATGATGATTTCGCCAACGCCTGCGACGTGCGCGGGAATGGCGTTCATCAGCACACTCGACGGATAGGCAGCCTTGCCGCCCGGCACGTAGATGCCGACGCGGTCGAGCGGCGTGACTTTCTGGCCCAGCAGCGTGCCGTCGGCGTCGCGGTAGCTCCAGCTTTCGCCGCTGGCCTTCTTCTGGGCCTCGTGGTAGCTGCGCACGCGGCGCGCGGCGGCCTCGAGCGCGTCGCGCTGCGCGGCCGGCAACGCCTCGAAGGCCGCCTTGAGCTCGGCTTGGGTCAGCTCCAGCTCCGGCAGCGTCTTCGCGCCCAGCTTGTCGAAACGATTGGTGTACTCGAGCACCGCCTCGTCGCCACGCCTCTGCACGTCGGCGAGGATGTCCGCCACCACCTTCTCGATGGCCGCATCGTCGTCCGCGGACCAATGCAGCCGCGCCTTGAATTCAGCGTCGAAGCTGGCTGAAGTCGTGGACAGACGGGCGGGGGCTGCTTTCGAGGTCATTTGAGTGGGTGAAAGGGTTCAGGCGGAAGGAATGGCTGACGCGAAGGCGTCGACGATGCGGCGGATCGGCTCGCGCTTGAGCTTGAGCGCGGCCTGGTTCACCACGAGGCGCGCGCTGATGTCCATGATGCGTTCGACCTCGACGAGGTGGTTGGCCTTGAGCGTGTTGCCGGTGGAAACCAGGTCGACGATGGCGTCGGCCAGGCCCGTGAGCGGCGCCAGCTCCATGCTGCCGTAGAGCTTGATCAGGTCGACGTGCACGCCCTTGCTGGCGAAGAAGTCGCGCGCAAGGCCCACGTACTTGGTGGCCACGCGCAGGCGCGAGCCCTGCTTCACGGCCGATGCGTAGTCGTAGTCGGCGCGCACGGCCACGCTCAGGCGGCAAGCCGCGATGCGCAAATCGAGCGGCTGGTACAGGCCCTGGTTGCCGTGCTCGAGCAGCACGTCGAGGCCGGTCACGCCGAGGTCTGCGCCACCGTACTGCACGTAGGTCGGCACGTCGGAGGCGCGCACCAGCACCACGCGCACGTCGGGGCGGGTGGTTTCGAGAATCAGCTTGCGCGACTTCTCGGGGTCTTCGGTGACCTCGATGCCGGCGGCGGCCAGCAGGGGCATCGTCTCTTCGAAGATGCGGCCTTTGGAAAGAGCCAAGGTGATCATGCGGCAGCCGCTCCGGTCAGTCGTTCAATGTCGGCGCCCAGGCCACGCAGCTTGGACTCCATGCGGTCGTAGCCACGATCGAGGTGGTAGATGCGGTCGACCAGCGTCTCGCCCTCTGCCACGAGGCCGGCGATGACGAGGCTGGCCGAAGCGCGCAGGTCGGTGGCCATCACGGTGGCGCCCGAGAGCTGCTGCACGCCCTCGACCATTGCGACCTTGCCCTCGACGTGGATGCTGGCGCCCAGGCGGACCATCTCGTTCACGTGCATGAAGCGGTTTTCGAAGATCGTCTCGGTGACCATCGAAGCGCCTCGCGCGATCACGTTCAGCGCCATGAACTGGGCCTGCATGTCGGTCGGGAAGCCCGGGTACTCGGTGGTGCTGAAGCTCTGCGCCTTCAGGTGCTCGTAGGCTGGACCCCTGGAGCTGATGCGCACGCCGTCCTTCTCGGGCGTGACCTTGCAGCCCGCGTCGCGCAGCTTGTCGATCACGGCGTCGAGGTGGTCGCCGCGCGCATGGCGCAGGAAAGCCTCGCCGCCCGTGGCCGCCACGGCGCACATGAAGGTGCCGGCCTCGATGCGGTCGGCCACCACGGCGTGTTCGCAACCGTGCAGTTTCTCGACGCCCTGGATGCGGATGTGACTGGTGCCATGGCCTTCGATCTTCGCGCCCATGCGGATCAGCATTTCGGCCAGATCGACGATCTCGGGCTCCTGCGCGGCGTTCTCGAGCAGCGTCTCGCCCTCGGCCAGCGCGGCGGCCATGAGGAAGTTCTCGGTGCCGGTGACGGTGACCATGTCGGTCAGGATGCGCGCGCCCTTCAGGCGGGTGCGCCCGGCCGGCAGCCGCGCGACCATGTAGCCGTGCTCGACCACGATCTCGGCACCCATGGCCTGCAGGCCCTTGATGTGCTGGTCGACCGGCCGTGAGCCGATGGCGCAGCCGCCGGGCAGCGACACCTTGGCATGGCCGAAGCGCGCCAGCAGCGGGCCCAGGGCCAGCACGGAAGCCCGCATGGTCTTGACCAGCTCGTAGGGTGCCTCGGGCTTGGTGAGTTCGGCCGCATTCAGCTGAACGGTGCCGTTGTCGTCGCGCTCGGCCGAAACGCCCATGTTGCGCACCAGCTTGAGCATGGTCGACACGTCCTGCAGGCGCGGCACGTTGTGCAGCACGACGGGCTGGTCGGTCAGCAGGGCCGCGCACAGTTCGGGCAGCGCTGCGTTCTTGGCGCCGGAAATGAGTACTTCGCCGCGGAGCTCTCGCCCGCCGCGAATCAGAAGTTTGTCCATCGAAGTTCCAGCGAAATCAGGAGGCCACGAGGGGCCGGGGAGTTATTTTTCCACCGCCGCCCATTCGGCCGGCGTGTATGTCTTCATCGAAAGCGCATGCACCTCGTCGGTGTGCATTTTCGCACCCAGGGTCGCGTAGACCCGCTGGTGGCGCTGGATCGAGCGCTTGCCCTCGAATTCGGCCGAGACGATGGTCGCGTACCAATGTCGGCCATCGCCCTCCAGCGAGATGTGCTCGCACGGCAGGTGGGACTGGATCAGGGCTTGGAGTTCGGCAGCGGTCATTTGAGGCAGGTATTCATTGGGGAACACCGCGGAACCGGCTTTGCCGGGCCGCTGGTGTTGCCCCCGGAAGGGGGTTGGCGAAGCGACACGAAGTGCGCGAAGCCTGGGGGAGAGCCATTGTCTAGCCCCGGATTTTGTAGCCTGTGCGCAGGAGGTGGACGGCGATGGCGCTCACCACCAGCCACGCGGTGCCGACGATGCCCAGGCTGAGCCAGGGCGAGGCGTCGCTCACGCCGAAGAAGCCGTAGCGGAAGCCGTCGATCATGTAGAAGAACGGATTCAGGTGGCTGACCTTCTGCCAGAACGGCGGCAGCGAGCCGATCGAATAGAACACGCCCGACAGGAAGGTCATGGGCATGATCAGGAAGTTCTGGAACACCGCCATCTGGTCGAACTTCTCGGCCCAGAGACCGGCGATGAGGCCCAGCGTGCCCAGCATGGCCGAGCCGAGCAGCGCGAACACCAGGATCCACACCGGCGCCTCGAAGCCCGGCACGGCGAAGAAGATGGTGACCGCGAACACGCCCACGCCCACGGCCAGCCCGCGGATGATCGAGGAGCCCACGTAGGCGAAGAACCAGCCCCAGTGCGACAGCGGCGTGAGCAGCACGAAGACCAGGTTGCCCATGATCTTGCTCTGGATGATCGACGACGAGCTGTTGGCGAAGGCGTTCTGCAGCACGCTCATCATCACGAGGCCCGGCACCAGGAAAGCGGTGTAGCCGACCGTACCGTAGACCTTCACGTGGTCTTCGAGCACATGGCCGAACACCATCAGGTAGAGCAGCGCGGTGAGCACCGGGGCGCCCACGGTCTGGAAGCCGACCTTCCAGAAGCGCAGCGTTTCCTTGTAGAGCAGCGCGCGCCAACCCGTGACGGCCATCATCGCGCCACCTCCAGCGGGGTCTGTTCGCCGGCCATCAGGTCGATGAACACGTCTTCGAGGTCGGCCTTGCGCATTTCCACGTCTTCCACCGCGACGCCGGCTTCGCGGATCGCGGCCAGCAGTTGTTCGACTTCATGCGCGTTCTGCGCCGGCAGCTGCACGATGCGCCCGGTGATGCGCGCATGCTGGGCGATGGCCCAGGGCAGCATGGCGTCGGTCTTGAAGCGCAGCACGTTGCTCGCGGCCGACTTCAGCAGCTCGCTGGTGCGGTCGAGCGCGATCACCTTGCCGAGCTTGAGCATCGCGATACGGCTGCACAGCGCCTCAGCCTCTTCGAGGTAATGGGTGGTGAGCAGCACGGTGCTGCCCTGCTTGTTGAGCCTTGCGACGAACTGCCACAGCGTCTGGCGCAGCTCCACGTCGACACCGGCCGTGGGCTCGTCGAGCACGATCACCGGCGGCTTGTGCACCAGCGCCTGCGCCACCAGCACGCGGCGCTTCATGCCGCCGGAGAGCTGGCGCATGTTGGCCGTGGCCTTGTCGGCGAGGCCCAGGCTCTGCAGCAGCTCGTCGATCCAGGCTTCGTTGTTGGTGATTCCGAAGTAGCCCGACTGGATGCGCAGCGACTCGCGCACGTTGAAGAAGGGGTCGAACACCAGCTCCTGCGGCACGATGCCGAGCTGGCGGCGCGCCTGCGCGTAGTCGCGCTGCACGTCGAATCCATGGACGCTGATGGCGCCCGCCGTGGGCCGCGAAAGGCCGGCGAGCATGCTGATCAGGGTGGTCTTTCCCGCGCCGTTCGGGCCGAGCAGGCCGAAGAACTCGCCCTCTTCGATCTGGAAGCTGACCTCGTCGACCGCCTTGAGCCCCGGCTTGCCCTGGGCTTTCTGCTGTCTGGAGGGGGGATAGGTCTTGGAGACCGACTGGAATGAGATCGCGGGCATGGGAGCCCGCGATTTTAAGGTGCCGTTACTTTTTCAGGGCGCGGCCGGCAAAAGGCCCGCAATGCCGTACAGCGCGGCCAACTCGCGCAGCCGGGGCGACAGGCCCTTGACGGAGAACCCCCGGCCCAGCGCGCTCGATTCGCGCCGGCATTCCAGCAGCACGGCCAGTGCCGAGGAATCGAACTGGGTCAGCGCCGTCGCGTCGACCACGGTGGACGACGAATCGGCCTGGCCCTTCAGCCCCTGCTGCAGCATGCGCATGCAGGCGGGAGCCTCGTCATGGGTGAGTCGGGCGGGCAGGACCAGCATCGCGCGCAGCTCCCGCTCAGCTCTTGCCGTTGCCCTTGTTGCGCGCGGCCAGCGCGGCGATCAGTCCGTCGATGCCGCTCTTGTTGATTTCCTGCGCGAACTGAGTGCGGTAGGTATCGACCAGCCAGACGCCCAGCACGTTGAGGTTGTAGACCTTCCAGCCGGCGCCCTGGCCGGGGGTCTTCTCGAGGCGGTAGTCGAGCTGGACCGGGTCGCCGCGGCCCTTGACCTCGGTGCGCACCAGCACGTCCTTGTCGTCGGGCGAACCGCGGAACGGACGCACGGTGACGGTCTGGTCAGTCACCTGGTCGAGCGCGCCGGCGTAGGTGCGAACGAGCAGGGCCTTGAACTCGTCCTGCAGGCGCTTCTGCTGCTCGGGGGTGGCGGTACGCCAGGCCGGGCCGACGGCCGAGGCGGTCATGCGCTGGAAGTTGACGTTCGGCATGATCTTGCTGTCGACCAGCACCATGATCTTGTTGACGTCGCCCGACTTGATGGACGAGTCGGCCTTGATCGTCTCGAGCACGTCGGTCGACAGGCGCTTGACGAGCGCGTCGGGCGCTTCGTCCGCTGCGCGGGCAGGCTGGACGAATGCGACGGCGGCACCGAACAGCAGTGCACCGGCCAGCACCAGGCGGCCGAGATCGCGACGTTGCAAGGTCTTGTTGTTCATGGAGAGTCCCTCATTCAAGTTTGAAAATCCGCAGGCATCCGGAACCACCGGCTGCTGAGACAGGAACGGATTCGAGCCCCATGGGGCCGACCGGGTTCCTGTCTGGCGGGTGAAGCCTTGCAACCGGATGCAAGCACTCCTCTTCCCGGCGGTACTTTTTCTCTGGTTATTTGTCGGCGCCCTTGTCGGTACCGCCGCCGTCGTCCGGCGGATTGCCGTCGTAGACCTGGCTGCGGCGGCGCTGCAGGAACGCGTCGCGCGTGAACGAATACTTGTCGAGCGCCGCGTCGCCCAGCAGGCGGCTCGCGCGCAGGTACTGCGAGCGCGTGTCGACGACTCGCAGAACCGTCAGCGAATTGCGCCAGGGGATGTCTTCCACATGGCCCAGCGGGTCGCCCCACACGTCGAGCGGCTTGGCCGCGGTGTCGCGCAGCGTGGAGGAGCCCAGCAGCGGCAGCACCACGTACGGGCCGGCGCCCACGCCCCAGTAGCCCAGGGTCTGGCCGAAGTCTTCCTCGTGGCGGGGAATGCCCGCCTCGGTCGCCACGTCCAGCACGCCACCCAGGCCGAAGATGGTGTTGACGTTCAGCCGCATGAAGGTCTCGGCACTGTTCTGCAGCTTGAGCTGGGCCACGTTGTTGGCCAGGTTCCAGACGTCGCCGATGTTGCCGAAGAAATTGTTCACGCCCGTGCGCACCATCGAGGGCAGCACGTTCTGGTAGGCCGTGGCCGCTGGCACCAGCACGGCGTCGTCGACGGCGTCGTTGAAGCGCGAGACGCCGCGGTTGAACGGCTCGAAGGGGTCGGCGGGATTGGCGTTGGGGCCGGTCGCGCAACCGGCGACCAGCGCGAGCACGGCGCTGGCACCAATCCAGCGGGCCCGATTTGCTACGTTATTCATAGCAAAAGACAAAGAAGATCGTGTTTTCATTTTTTATTGGCTGTTCCAGACGTCGAATTTCCCTCCGCCGCCTTGCTGTACAGGAACTGGCTGATCAGGTTTTCCAGCACCACGGCCGACTGGGTCGCGGTGATGGTGTCGCCGGCTTGCAAGTTCTTGTCTTCGGCGCCCGCCTCGATCCCGATGTACTGCTCGCCGAGCAGGCCACTGGTCAGGATCTTGAGCGAACTGTCCTTGGGAAAACTGTAGCGGTTTTGCAAAGCCAGTGTGACGTCTGCCTGAAATGTCTTGTCGTTGAAGGAGATGGATTCCACACGGCCGACCACCACCCCCGCGCTCTTCACTGCGGTCTGCGGCTTGAGGCCGCCGATGTTGTCGAAGCGCGCCGTGACCGAATAGGTCTTCTGGAAGTTCAGGCTCAGCAGGTTGGCCGACTGCAGCGCAAGAAACAGCAGCGCAGCAGCGCCGATCAGGACGAACAGGCCGACCCAGATGTCGTTGTTGGAACGTTGCATGGTTTGACTCTCTGTCTATCTAGAACGAAGGAGGCCGGGCCTCTTCAGATGCTGAACATCATGGCGGTGAGCAGGAAGTCCAGCCCCAGCACGGCCAGCGACGCGGACACCACGGTCCGCGTGGTCGCGCGCGAAACGCCCTCGGGCGTGGGCTGGGCCTCGTAGCCCTGCAGCAGTGCGATGAAGGTCACGGTGAAGCCGAAGACGATGCTCTTGATGACGCCGTTGCCGACGTCGCGCCACACGTCGACGCCGCCCTGCATCTGCCCCCAGAACGCGCCCGGGTCCACGCCCAGCATCATCACGCCCACCACGTAGCCGCCCAGGATGCCGACCGCGCTGAACACCGCCGCCAGCAGCGGCATGGTGATGACGCCGGCCCAGAAGCGCGGCGCGAGCACGCGCTGCACCGGGTCGATCGCCATCATCTCCATGGCGCTCAATTGCTCGTCGGCCTTCATGAGGCCGATCTCGGCCGTCAGCGAGGTGCCGGCGCGCCCGGTGAAAAGCAATGCTGCCACCACCGGCCCGAGTTCGCGCACAAGGCTCAGCGCGACCAGCAGGCCCAGCGCCTCGGAAGATCCGTAGCGCTGCAGCGCGTAATACATCTGCAGTCCGAGCACGAAGCCCACGAACAGGCCCGACACGCCGATGATCGCCAGCGAGTAGTTGCCCAGGAAATGGATCTGGTCGCGCACCAGCCCGAAGCGGCGCAGGATCTGCGCGCCCGGTCCGACCAGGCGCATGAAGAGCTTCGCGCCGTAGCCAAGGTTGGCCAGATGGCTGCGCGTGGCAAAGCCGGCATCGGCTGGCTTCCACCAGGTCATGAGCGCCCTCCCTCGACATTGCCGAAGTCCGCTTCGATGCTGACGCCCGGGTAATGGAAATGCACGGGCCCGTCGGGCAGCGCATTGACGAACTGATGAACCAGCGGATCGGCGCTCTCGCGCACCTCGGCGGGCGTGCCCTGCGCCGCGATGCCGCCGTTGGCCAGGATGATCACGTGGTCGGCGATGCGGAAGGTTTCTTCCAGGTCGTGCGACACGATGATGCTGGTGAGCCCGAGCGCATCATTCAGCTGGCGGATCAGGCGCGCGGCCGTGCCGAGCGAGATCGGGTCGAGACCGGCAAAAGGCTCGTCGTACATCACGAGGTCGGGGTCGAGCGCAATGGCACGCGCCAGCGCCACGCGCCGGGCCATGCCCCCCGACACCTCGCTGGGCATCAGGTCACGCGCGCCGCGCAGGCCGACGGCGTCGAGTTTCATGAGCACCACGTCGCGCACCAGCGCCTCCGAGAGTTGCGTGTGCTCGCGCAGCGGGAACGCCACGTTGTCGAACACGCTCATGTCGGTGAACAGCGCGCCGAACTGGAACAGCATGCCCATGCGCCGACGTGCCGCGTAGAGGGCGCTCACATCCATCTTGCCGACATCGTTGCCGTCGAAGAGCACTTCGCCGCGCTGCGCCTTCTGCTGTCCACCGATCAGGCGCAGCACGGTGGTCTTGCCGCCGCCCGAGGCGCCCATCAGCGCCGTCACCTTGCCGCGAGGTACGGCGAACGAGACGCCGTCGAGAATGGTGCGCGCACCATAGCCGAACCTGACGTCGCGAAACTCTACGAAGGGATGTGGCAGCGGAGTGGCGGGGTCCATCTCAATAAAAAAGCCGGGCGCCCTTTCAAGCATCCCGGCATGCGGTTTGACGCGGATGATAACGAAGCCGTGACCGGCCCCGCGAAACTGAAACAAAATTCAGCGCGGCGGCCGTCAGACCCTCGTCAGGAACCCTTGGACAAAGGCCCCTGGCGCAGTGAACCCTCTACTCAGCGAGGCAGGTCGCTGAAGCCCATCAGAAACTCATCCACGGAGCGCGCGGCCTGGCGGCCTTCGCGAATCGCCCACACCACCAGCGACTGTCCGCGGCGGATGTCGCCCGCTGCAAAGACCTTCGGAACGTTGGTGGCATAGCCGCCGATGAAGTCGACCGTTGCGCGGGCGTTGCCGCGCGCATCCTTTTCCACGCCGAAGGCATCGAGCACATTGGCCACGGGGCTCACGAAGCCCATGGCGAGCAGCACCAGGTCGGCCTTGAGCACCTGCTCGCTGCCGGCCACTTCCTGCATCTTGCCGTCCTTCCATTCGACGCGAACGGTCTTCAGGCCGGTGACTTTGCCCTTCTCTCCGATGAACTCCTTGGTCGAGATCGCGAACTCGCGCTCGCAGCCTTCCTCATGGCTGGAGCTGGTGCGCAGCTTGATCGGCCAGTAGGGCCAGGTCAGCGGACGGTTCTCTTCCTCGGGCGGCTGCGGCATCAGTTCGAACTGCGTGACGCTGACGGCGCCGTGGCGGTTGCTGGTGCCCACGCAGTCGGAGCCGGTGTCGCCACCGCCGATGACGATCACATGCTTGCCGTCGGCGCGCAGCTGGCCCTTGACCTTGTCGCCCGCGTTCACGCGGTTCTGCTGCGGCAGGAACTCCATCGCGAAATGGATGCCGTCGAGGTCGCGGCCGGGAACCGGCAGGTCGCGCGACTGCTCCGCGCCGCCGGTGAGCAGCACGGCGTCGAACTCCTTCTGCAGCTGCTCGGGCGTGACGGTTTCCTTGGCCAGGTTCGTGACCTTGGAGCCCTTGCCCAGCGGGTCCTTCGCGGCGCCGACGATCACGCCGGTGCGGAACACCACGCCTTCGGCCTTCATCTGCTCGACGCGGCGGTCGATGTGCGACTTCTCCATCTTGAAGTCGGGAATGCCGTAGCGCAGCAGGCCGCCGATGCGGTCGTTCTTCTCGAAGAGCGTCACGTCGTGGCCGGCGCGCGCGAGCTGCTGGGCCGCCGCCATGCCGGCCGGGCCCGAACCCACCACCGCCACCTTCTTGCCGGTCTTGTGCTTGGCGACGCGCGGCGCCACCCAGCCTTCGTCCCAGGCGCGGTCGATGATCGCGTGCTCCAGCGACTTGATGCCGACCGCGTCGTCGTTCACATTGAGCACGCAGGCTGCCTCGCAGGGTGCGGGGCAGATGCGGCCGGTGAACTCGGGGAAGTTGTTGGTCGAATCGAGCACCGCGAAGGCGTTCTGCCAGTCGTTGCGGTACACCAGGTCGTTGAAGTCCGGAATGATGTTGTTGACCGGGCAGCCGCTGTTGCAGAACGGCGTGCCGCAGTCCATGCAGCGCGCGCCCTGCACCTTGGCCTGGTCGGTGTTCAGGCCGACGACGAATTCCTTGTAGTGCTTGAGGCGCTCGTCGACGGGCTTGTAGCCCTCTTCAACACGCTCATGCTCCATGAAGCCGGTGATCTTTCCCATCGTGCTTTCCTTTGTTCTCTCTACTCGTGGGCGCTCAGACCGAAGCCGGTGCCGTCTGCGGTGCGGGGGCGGCCAGCGCGTGCGGCTCCAGGCCGATGTGCGCGTTGTTGCCGCTGCTCGTGAGCTCGACCTTGCGGTCGTGCAGCTCGGCGAGCGCGCGCTTGTATTCGTTCGGGAACACCTTCACGAACTTCGTGCGCGAGACGGCCCAGTTGTCGAGCAGCTCGCGCGCGCGCTTGCTGCCGGTCCAGCGGTGGTGCTCCTCGAGCAGCTTCTTCAGCTGGGCCTCGTCGGTCTCGCCGCCGTGCCAGATCTTGCGGTGCACGCTGGCGGTCTGCTCGGCCGAGGTCAGCACCTTCTCGAGGGAGACCATCGACAGGTTGCAGCGCGTGGAGAACTGGCCGTCCTCGTCGTAGACGAAGGCGACGCCGCCGCTCATGCCGGCCGCGAAGTTGCGGCCCGTCTTGCCGAGCACGGCCACCGTGCCGCCGGTCATGTATTCGCAACCGTGGTCGCCGGTGCCTTCGATGACCGCCGTGGCGCCAGACAGGCGAACCGCGAAGCGCTCGCCCGCCACGCCGCACAGGTAGGCCTCGCCGGTGGTCGCGCCGTACAGCGCGGTGTTGCCGACGATGGTGTTGCGCGCCGCTTCGCCGCGGAAGTCGAGGCTGGGGCGCACCACCACGCGGCCGCCCGAGAGACCCTTGCCGGTGTAGTCGTTGGCGTCGCCGATCAGGTACAGCGTGATGCCGCGCGCCAGGAAGGCGCCGAACGACTGGCCGCCCGTGCCTTCGAGCTGGATGCGGATCGAGTCGTCGGGCAGGCCCTGCGGATGCACCTTGGTCAGTGCGCCCGAGAGCATCGCGCCCACCGAGCGGTTGACGTTGCGCGCCACCTCGATGAACTGCACCTTCTCGCCCTTGTCGATGGCGGGACGCGACTTCTCGATGAGCTTGACGTCCAGCGCCTTGTCCAGGCCGTGGTCCTGCGTCTCGACATGGAAGCGCGGCACGTCGGCCGGCACGTTCGGCAGCGCGAACAGGCGGCTGAAGTCCAGGCCCGCGGCCTTCCAGTGCTCGATGCCCTTGCGCATGTCGAGCAGGTCGGCGCGGCCGATCAGGTCATCGAACTTGCGGATGCCCAGTTGGGCCATGATCTGGCGCACTTCTTCCGCGACGAAGAAGAAGTAGTTGACGACGTGCTCGGGCTTGCCCGAGAACTTCTTGCGCAGCACCGGGTCTTGCGTGGCCACGCCCACCGGGCAGGTGTTCAGGTGGCACTTGCGCATCATGATGCAGCCCTCGACCACCAGCGGCGCGGTGGCGAAGCCGAATTCATCGGCGCCCAGCAGCGCGCCGATGGCGACGTCGCGGCCGGTCTTCATCTGGCCGTCGGCCTGCACGCGGATGCGGCTGCGCAGGCGGTTGAGCACCAGCGTCTGCTGCGTCTCGGCCAGGCCGATTTCCCACGGGCTGCCCGCATGCTTGATCGACGACCAGGGCGATGCGCCCGTGCCGCCGTCATGGCCGGCGATCACGACGTGGTCGCTCTTGCACTTGGCAACGCCCGCGGCGATGGTGCCCACGCCGATCTCGCTCACCAGCTTCACGCTGATGCTGGCGTGCGGCGCGGTGTTCTTCAGGTCATGGATGAGCTGCGCGAGGTCTTCGATCGAGTAGATGTCGTGGTGCGGCGGCGGCGAGATGAGGCCCACGCCCGGCACGGCGTAGCGCTGCTTGCCGATGTACTGCGTGACCTTGCCGCCCGGCAGCTGGCCGCCCTCGCCCGGCTTGGCGCCCTGGGCCATCTTGATCTGGATCTGGTCGGCCGAGTGCAGGTACTCGGCCGTGACGCCGAAGCGGCCCGACGCGACCTGCTTGATGCGCGAGCGCAGCGAGTCGCCGTCCTTCAGCGGCAGGTCGACCTCGACGTTCTCGGCACCGACGATGCTGCGCAGCGTGTCGCCCTGCTTGATCGGGATGCCCTTGAGCTCGTTGCGGTAGCGCGCGGGGTCTTCACCGCCTTCGCCGGTGTTGCTCTTGCCGCCGATGCGGTTCATGGCCACGGCCAGCACCGAGTGCGCCTCGGTGCTGATGGAGCCCAGCGACATCGCGCCAGTGGCGAAGCGCTTGACGATTTCCGCCGCCGCCTCGACCTCGTCGACCGGAATGGCCTTGGCCGGGTCGATCTTGAATTCGAACAGGCCGCGCAGCGTGAGATGGCGGCGGTTCTGGTCGTTGATGAGCTGCGCGTATTCCTTGTACGTGTTCCAGTTGTTGGAGCGCGTGCTGTGCTGCAGCTTGGCGATGGCGTCGGGCGTCCACATGTGCTCTTCGCCGCGCGTGCGCCAGGCGTATTCGCCGCCGGCGTCGAGCATGTTGGCGAGCACCGGGTCGTCGCCGAAGGCGGCCTTGTGCATGCGGATGGCTTCCTCGGCGATCTCGAAGACGCCGATGCCTTCCACGCGGCTGGCGGTGCCGGTGAAGTACTTGCTCACCGTCTCGCTGTTCAGGCCGATGGCTTCGAACAGCTGCGCGCCGCAGTAGCTCATGTAGGTGCTGACACCCATCTTCGACATGATCTTCGACAGACCCTTGCCGATCGCCTTGACGTAGTTGTAGACCGCCTTGTCGGCGCTCAGCTCGCCCGGCAGGTCGGCGTGCATCGCGACCAGCGTCTCCATGGCGAGGTAGGGGTGCACGGCTTCCGCGCCGTAGCCCGCCAGCACGCCGAAGTGATGCACTTCGCGCGCCGAGCCGGTCTCGACCACGAGGCCGGCCGTGGTGCGCAGGCCCTCGCGCACCAGGTACTGGTGCACGGCCGACAGCGCCAGCAAGGCGGGAATGGCCACCTGCGTGGGGCTCACGCCGCGGTCGCTCACGATCAGGATGTTGTTGCCGCCCTTGATGGCGTCCACGGCTTCGGCGCACAGCGATGCCAGCTTGGCTTCGACGCCCTCGTCACCCCAGGCGAGCGGGTAGGTGATGTCGAGCACGTAGCTCTTGAACTTGCCCTGCGTGTACTTGCCGATGTCGCGCAGCTTCGCCATATCGGCGAAGTCGAGGATCGGCTGGCTCACTTCGAGCCGCATCGGCGGGTTGACCTGGTTGATGTCCAGCAGGTTCGGCTTGGGGCCGATGAAGGACACCAGCGACATCACGATGGCTTCGCGGATCGGGTCGATCGGCGGGTTCGTGACCTGCGCGAACAGCTGCTTGAAGTAGTTGTACAGCGGCTTGTTCTTGCTCGAGAGCACGGCCAGCGGGCTGTCGTTGCCCATGGAGCCGATGCCCTCTTCGCCGGCCTGCGCCATCGGGCTCATCAGGAATTTGATGTCTTCCTGGGTGTAGCCGAAGGCCTGCTGGCGGTCGAGCAGCGGCACCTGCGACAGCGGCGCCTTGACCGCCTCGGCGGCTTCGGCCTTCACGCTGTCGAGCTTGATGCGCAGGTTCTCGATCCACTGCTTGTAGGGCTTGCTGTTGGCGAGGTTGGCCTTGACCTCTTCGTCGTCGATCAGGCGGCCCTGCTCCAGGTCGATCAGGAACATCTTGCCGGGCTGCAGGCGCCACTTGCGCACGATCTTCTGCTCGGGCACGGGCAGCACGCCCGACTCCGAAGCCATGATGACCAGGTCGTCGTCGGTCACGCAGTAGCGCGAGGGACGCAGGCCGTTGCGGTCGAGCGTGGCGCCGATCTGGCGGCCGTCGGTGAACACGATGGAGGCCGGGCCGTCCCACGGCTCGAGCATGGCGGCGTGGTACTCATAGAAAGCGCGACGACGCGGGTCCATGGTGGCGTGCTGTTCCCAGGGCTCGGGAATCATCATCATCACGGCCTGGCTGATGGGGTAGCCGGCCATCGTCAGCAGCTCGAGGCAGTTGTCGAAGGTGGCAGTGTCGGACTGGCCGGCGAAGCTGATCGGGTAGAGCTTCTGCAGGTCGGCACCCAGCACGGGCGAGGACATCACGCCTTCGCGCGCCTTCATCCAGTTGTAGTTGCCCTTGACCGTGTTGATTTCGCCGTTGTGGGCGACATAGCGGTACGGGTGGGCCAGCGGCCACTCGGGGAAGGTGTTGGTCGAGAAGCGCTGGTGCACCAGGCCCAGGGCCGAGACGCAGCGCTTGTCCTGCAGGTCGAGGTAGTAGGTGCCGACCTGGTCGGCCAGCAGCAGGCCCTTGTAGACCACGGTGCGGCTCGACATGCTGGGAACGTAGTATTCCTTGCTGTGCTTGAGCTTCAGGCGCTGGATGTTGGCGCTGGCGGTCTTGCGGATCACGTAGAGCTTGCGTTCCAGCGCGTCCTGAACGATCACGTCGTTGCCGCGGCCGATGAACACCTGGCGCAGCAGCGGCTCCTTTTCGCGCACGGTGGGCGACATGGGCATGTCGCGGTTGACCGGCACGTCGCGCCAGCCCAGCAGCACCTGGCCTTCGGCCTTGATGGCGCGCTCCATTTCCTGCTCGCAGGCTTCGCGGGAGGCGTGCTCCTTCGGCAGGAAGATCATGCCGACGCCGTATTCGCCCGGCGGGGGCAGCGTGACGCCCTGCTTCGCCATCTCTTCGCGGTACAGGTGGTCGGGCAGCTGGATCAGGATGCCGGCGCCGTCGCCCATCAGCTTGTCAGCGCCCACTGCGCCGCGATGGTCGAGGTTTTCGAGGATCTTCAGGCCCTGCAGCACGATGGCGTGGCTTTTCTCGCCCTTGATGTGTGCAACGAAACCGACGCCGCAGGCATCGTGCTCGTCGGCAGCGGAATACAGACCGTGTTCTTGGAGATGCTTGATCTCGGCAGCCGTCGTCATGGCGCGCTCCTTCAGTTTTCGCAGGGAATCGGAGCATATTGCGTTGCACAAAGAATGCCAAACACTTTAATAGGGGTCAGATTCCATTTAAATGTTGAGTTTTTCGATAGGAATTAAATTGGGGACATATCAAAATCAGGAGCAGAGGAGCCAATCCATGCAACGCATGGAGGCGTGCTTTCCGGATCAGGATTGGGAGTTCGAGGGCGGCCGGCCGGCCTTGGCCTTGACCACGCGGCGCTCGGTGGACTTCTGCAGGCTCTGGAGAAAATCTTCGTCGCCGGCAGCCCAGCCCCGCAGGGTTGCCTCGGTCAGGGCTTTCTGATCGGCCGCGCGGACGCCCGCGCGCACCAATTCGACGTAAGCCGCCTCCCGCGCGAACGGCGTGTTGCCGAGCTCCCAGTACAGCGGGTGCGGCGTCAGCAGCCGGTCGTGCCGCAGGCCGGCATAGTGGGCATGGCTGGACCACGGGAAGTCGCGCGCGTCGGCCGCCATGCCCGCCCGCACCGGGTTGAGATCGATGTAGGCCATGCAGGTCAGCAGGTAGCGGTCGGTCTGGATCAGCGTCGACCTGTAGCGTCCTTCCCACAGCGTGCCGCTGCGGCCATGGCGGTCGTTGAAGTAGCGCACATAGGCCCGGCCCACCGACTGCATGAACTGCGGCAGCCCGGTGGTGCTGCCTGGCGTGGCCAGCAGGTGGAAGTGGTTGTCCATCAGCACGTAGGCATGCACCGCGACGCCGAAGCGCGTGGCGTTCTCGGCCAGCAGCGCGAGCAGCTTCTCGTGATCGGCGCGGTCCGTGAAGATCGGCTGGCGGTTGTTACCGCGCTGGATCACGTGGTGCGGCATGTCAGCCAGCGTGAGGCGCGGAAGGCGGGCCATGGGTGAATCCGATCAGGCAGACGCGGGTTGCGCGCCCGCGCTCAGGCGAGCCGGAAGCGCGTGTCGCCGAGCTTGTCGAGCCCGAACTGTGCCAGCAGCTCGCGCAGCCGCGCGGCAGCGCTCGCCTTTCGCTGGCCGGTGTAGCGCGCCAGGATCAGCTCGTTCTTCATGCTGTGCTCCCAGCCGACCAGTTCGGTAACGGTGACGCTGTAGCCGTTGGCCTCGAGATACAGGCAGCGCAGCACGTTGGTGAGCTGGCTGCCGATCTCGCGCGTGTGCAGCGGATGGCGCCACAGCTCGGCCAGCGGCGTGCGCGACAACGCCAGCGCCTTGGTTTCGCGCAGGCAGGCGGCCACTTCGGCCTGGCAGCAGGGCACGAGCACCATGCAGCGAGCCTTCTTGGCCAGGCCGAAGGCGATGGCGTCGTCGGTGGCCGTGTCGCAGGCATGCAGCGCCGTAACCACGTCGATCTGCGCCGGCAGTTCGCCCGCCTGGGCCGATTCGGCCACCGTGAGGTTCAGGAACGACATGCGCTCGAAGCCCAGGCGTTTCGCCAGCTCGCGCGAGCGCTCGACCAGTTCGCCGCGCGTCTCGATGCCGTAGACATGGCCGCCGCCCGACCGGGCCCGGAAGAACAGGTCGTAGATGATGAAGCCCAGGTACGACTTGCCCGCCCCATGGTCGGCCAGCGTGGCGCCCGCGCCCTCCTCCGGCAGCTCGCGCAGGAGCTGTTCGATAAACTGGAACAGGTGGTAGACCTGCTTGAGCTTGCGCCGCGAGTCCTGGTTGAGCCGGCCCTCGCGGGTCAGGATGTGCAGCTCCTTGAGCAGCTCGACCGACTGGCCGGGGCGCAGAGCCTCCGCCAGCTCGGCATCGGCCTTGGCGGCCTTGTTCGTCTTCTGTGCGGTCTTCGTGTTCATGGCCTTGCGCTCCCCGGGCCGACGTCCAGCTTGGCCCAGCCTTCGGCGCCCAGCGCCTCCAGCGTGTCGATGTTGCGCTCGAAGATCTCCTCGGCCTCGGGAAAGGCTTCGACCGCGCGGCTCACGCTGTCCTCGCGCAGCAGGTGCAGCGTGGGATACGGCGCGCGGTTGGTGGCGTTGCCGATGTCGTCGGCCTCGGTGCCGGCGAACTGGAACTGCGGATGAAAGCTCGCGAGCTGCAGCACGCCGTCGAATCCCGCGCGCGCGAGCCGGCGTTCGGCACGCGCCGTGAAGTCGTTGAAATCCAGAAAATCGGGCAAGGCGTTCGGTGCAATCAGAAGGGTTGTGTCGCGCACGGCAGCGTCGAGCGCCACGAGGTCCCTGGCCTGGACAAGCAGCGCGTCCAGCAGGTCGGCCTCTTCGGCCTGCTCGTACACCGCGTAGTGGACCTGCCCTTTCACGTGCACGGCTTTCGCGAAGGGGCACAGGTTGAGGCCGATCACCGCGCGCTCGAGCCAGCGCCGCGTATCCGCTTCGGCCTGGGGGGCTGCAATTGTCGCCGGGAGTGTCATGCCATCTCCGCAGCGGGGCGAATGCGCCCCAGGCGCCGCGCGATCGCCATGCCGACCAGCGAGCAGGCCAGCGTGGCCGTCCAGGTCCAGTGCCAGCCGCCGACGCGGTGCGCGAGCCAAGCGACCGCGGGCGGCGCCAGGAACTGGCCCAGCGAAGATGCCTGCTGCATCAGCCCGACGGTGGTCGACACGGTGGACGGCCCGGGCGCCAGCCGTACGCCGAGCAGGAACAGCGTGGCCGGCACCATGCCGCCACCCAGCGAGAAGGCGCAGACAGCGATGTAGCGCAACGCAGGCGGCAGGCCCAGTGCGTCGGCGCCCTGCCCCATCTGCGCGAAGGCGGCCACTCCGCCCAGCGCCATCGTCAGGAAGCCGAGCTGCAGCAGTCGCTCGGGCGCCACGCCGCGTTGCAGCCAGCGCCCGCCAGCGACGTTGCCGACGATGTTCATCGCCGCCGCGAGCGCGGTGAGCACCGCATTCCACGCAGCCGGCACGCCCGCGCCTGCGTAGATGGCGGGCAGGAAGCCGATCACTGCCATCCATTGCGACGAATACACGGCAAATGTCAGTGCGACCAGCCAGGGCGCGCGCGCGCCGACAGTGGCGCGCAGCCGCGACGCCCATCCGCCGGAAGCCGGGCCCGCCGCGGCCGGACGGAGCCGGTCTGCGGGCACCACCATCCAGAGCCAGAGCGCCGCGCCGGCCGAGACGGCCGACAGTGCCCACCACCAGTCCACCCAGCCGCCCCAGGCGATCAGGGCCGGCCCGAGCAGCAGCGCGAGGGCCACGCCCAGCGGCATGTAGGCGCCCCACAGGCCCAGCGCCGCCTTGTCGGCGCCCGGAGGCGTCAGGGCGCGAATCAGTCCGGGGCCCGGCATCACAGTCAGCAGGAATCCGACGCCCTCCACGGCGCGCAGCACCAGCAGCCATTGCACGGCATGCGTCCCGCCGCCGCCCAGCCCCGTGCCGGCCATGCCGCCGAGCAGGCCAGCGACTGTCAGCACCACGAGCCCCGTCAGCATGCTGCGCCGCAGCCCGATGGAGTCCGCCGCCAGGCCGACCAGCAGTCCCAGCGTCATGCTCGCGACCTGCACCAGCGAGAGCAGGAACCCGGCCTCGACCAGGCCGATGCCGAGCGATGCCTGCAGCGCCGGCACGGCGGGCGGCAGCTTGCCCAGGTGCAATGCCCCGCTCACGCCGCCCAGCAGCACGGCCAGCGCAGCAGCGGGAACGCGTGGGCGCCCGGCCTGGCTGCTCATGCGATGCCCCGGCGGCCTGTGAGCCGCTCGTGCTCGCGCACGGCGAAGCGGTCGGTCATGCCCGCGATGTAGTCGGCGACGGCGCGATGCCTGTCCTGCCGCTCGGCATAGGAGGCCGGCATCTCGGAGCCGCGCTCCAGGTAGGCCTCGAACAGCTCCCGCACCACCTGCCGCGCCTGGTCGGTGGTCTGGGTGACCTGGGGATGCCGGTAGAGGTTGTGGAAGAGAAAACGCTTCAGGTCTTCGGACTGGGCCTGCATGGTGTCGCTGAACGCGACGACGGGAGGGGCCTTGCGTACCGCGTCGGCGTCGGCCGGCGCCAGCGCTTCGAGCGCCGCGCGCGTGGCGTCGATCACGTCATAGACCTGCGCGCTCAGCATGCGCCGGATGGTTTCGTAGAGCACGCGGCGCCCCTGGAGCTGCGGATGCTCGGCAAGCGCTTCGCGACGATGACGCTCGAACAGCTCGACGCCGGACAGCTGCTCGACCGTGATCAGCCCCGAGCGCACGCCGTCGTCGATGTCGTGAGCGTTGTAGGCAATCGCATCGGCCAGGTTGCACAGCTGGGCTTCCAGGCCCGGCTGGGTACGGTCGAGGAAACGCCGCGCCACGCCGTTGGGCTCGGCCGCCTCCAGTCGCTCGGCGTTCGCACGCGAGCAGTGCTTGAGGATGCCCTCGCGGGTCTCGAAGCTGAGATTCAGGCCGTCGTACTGCGGATAACGGTGCTCCAGCGCATCGACCACGCGCAGGCTCTGCAGGTTGTGTTCGAAGCCGCCGTTCCCGGCCATGCAGTCGTTGAGCGCGTCCTGGCCCGCGTGGCCGAAGGGCGTGTGGCCCAGGTCATGCGCCAGCGCGATCGCCTCGACCAGGTCTTCGTTGATGCGCAGGGCCCGCGCGATCGAACGACCGAGTTGGGCCACTTCGAGCGAATGCGTGAGCCGGGTGCGGAACAGGTCGCCTTCGTGGTTCAGGAACACCTGCGTCTTGTAGACCAGCCGCCGAAATGCGGTGGAATGCACGATCCTGTCGCGGTCGCGCTGGAAGGCATCGCGCGTGGGCGCGGGCGGCTCCGCATGCCGACGGCCGCGCGAGCGCGCGGGCTGGCAGGCATAGGCCGCAAGGCTCATTGCTGCGCGCAGCTCTGCGCGAGCACTTCGCGCACGAGCGCGTCGGGCGCGCTGCGGACCACCGCCGAGCCGGGCCGGTCGATCACCACGAAGCGGATCTCGCCGGCTTCCGATTTCTTGTCGACGCGCATCAGCTCCAGGTAGCGGTCAGCGCCCAGCGCCGGGCCGACGATCGGCAGGCCGGCCCGCTCGATCAGCCGCGTGAGCCGCTCGACGAAGGCGGCATCGACACCGCCCAAACGCTGCGACAGCCGTGCCGCCATGACCATGCCGCAGCCCACGGCCTCGCCGTGCAGCCATTCGCCGTAGCCGAGGCCCGATTCGATCGCGTGGCCGAAGGTGTGGCCGAAATTGAGGATCGCGCGCAGGCCGGTCTCGCGCTCGTCCTGCCCGACCACCAGCGCCTTGATTTCGCAGCTGCGCTTGACGGCATGGGCCAGCGCAGCCGGCTCTCTTGCGACCAGGGCATCGATATTCGCCTCGATCCAGTCGAGGAAGGCCATGTCGTAAATCGGGCCGTACTTGATGACTTCGGCCAGGCCGGCGCTGAGCTCGCGCGGAGGCAGGGTTTGGAGCGTCGCCAAGTCGCAGACCACGAGCTGCGGCTGGTAGAACGCGCCGATCATGTTCTTGCCCAGCGGGTGATTGATGGCCGTCTTGCCGCCGACGGAAGAATCGACCTGCGCCAGCAGCGTGGTCGGCACCTGCACGAAGGGCACGCCGCGCATGTAGCTGGCGGCCGCGAAGCCGGTCATGTCGCCCACCACGCCGCCGCCCAGGGCGAAAAGCACGGTCTTGCGGTCGCTGCCGCGACCGAGCAGCTCGTCGAAGATCAGGTTCAGCGTCTGCAGGTTCTTGTATGCCTCGCCGTCGGGCAGCTCGAGCAGGTGAACCGTACGAAAGCGGCCCGCCAGCGCGGCCTGCAGCGCCTTCGCATAGAGCGGCGCCACCGTGGTGTTGCTGACAATCAGGGCCGTGGCCGAGGCAGGCGTGGCATCGAAGCTCCGCGGGTCGTCCAGCAGGCCGGCGCCGATCAAGATCGGATAGCTGCGGTCGCCGAGCTGGATGTCGACGTGTTCTGGCGGAGCGGAGAGTTCGGGCAGGGACATGGGCAGCGAGTTTAGGCGCTGCGGCGCGGGCAGGCTCAGGCGGGGGGCTCTTCGGGGTGGGCGCCCGGCTCGACGATGCCCGCCAACTCGAGCTGCATCACGATGATGTTCACCAGCATGGCGATCGTCGGGCGGCCGGTGTCGACCACGTCATGGGCGGTTTCCCGGTAGAACGGGTCGCGCGCATCGTGCAGCTCCCGTAGCCGCCCCAGCGGATCGGCCACCTGCAGCAGAGGACGCTTCACGTCGTGGCGCAGGCGTCGGAAGAGGTCTTCAGGAGAGGAGCGCAGATAGATCACGTGGAAGTGATCGTGCAGTTGCTTGCGGTTGGCTTCCCGGAGGACGGCTCCGCCGCCGGTCGCCAGCACGCCCTGGGCGTTGGCGGCCAGGTCGGCGATCACCGTCTGCTCGAGGTCGCGGAAGGCGATTTCGCCCTCTCGCTCGAAGTAATCGCGGATCGAGCAGCCTATGCGCTGCTCGATCACGTGGTCGGTATCTACGAAAGGAAGGTCCAGCCGCATCCCCAGGCGCCGGCCCACTGCGGATTTTCCGGCGCCGGGCAAGCCGACGAGTGCGACCGCCACGCGGTGGCTGCTACGCCCGCGCGTCAGCGCGCGGCGTTGCGGTCGGTAATCATCTTCGGGGTGATAAAGACGAGCATTTCAGTCTTGTTGGCAACGCGTTCGCGCTTGCGGAACAGTGCACCCAGATAGGGCACTTCACCCAGCACCGGCACGCGCGATTCGTCATTGGTTTCGGTGAGCTCGAAGATACCACCGATGACAACCGTGCCGCCGTTCTCGACCAGCACCTCGGTCTGCACGTGCTTGGTGTTGATTGCCGGGCCAGCCGAGGTATTCACGCCGCGGGCGTCCTTGCTCACGTCCAGCGTCAGGATGATGTTGCCTTCAGGCGTGATCTGCGGCGTGACTTCGAGCTTCAGCACCGCCTTGCGGAACGAGATCGAGGTGGCGCCGCTGGACGTGGCCTGCTGGTACGGGATTTCTTCCCCCTGCTCGATCAGCGCCTTGGTCTGGTCGGCAGTGATCACGCGGGGGCTGGACACCAGCTTGCCCTTGCCGTCGGCCTCGAGTGCAGAGATTTCGAGGTTCAGCATGCGCGAGAAACTCGAATTGAAGAGCGAGATCGCGAAGGTGCCTGCTGCGTTGCCGGTGCCGCCTGCGTCGCCTGCTGGGAGATTGATGAAGTTGGAGTTGGTCCAGGTGGTCGTGGCCGTGCTGGGACCGCCATTGGTACCTGGAGTGACGACCGGCATTACACCAACGTTGCCGTAGGCGCGATTACCGGCGGATGACGCAAAACGCTCGCCCGAAATACCGCCGCCCAGTCGCACGCCGAGTGATTTGCCGAAGGTATCTGACGCCTCGACGATGCGGGCCTCGATCAGCACCTGGCGAACGGGAACATCCAGCTTCTGGATCAATTCTGCCACCTGGGCCAAGCGGGAGGGCACGTCCGAGACAAACAGCTGATTGGTCCGCGACTCCGCGATAACGCTGCCGCGCTGACTTAGGATACGAGCTGCCGCACCTCCGCCGCCGCCGCCGCCGCCACCACCGGACGCTCCCGTACCAGTCAAGCCCTGCGCAATGGCAATCGCCTTGGTGTAGTTGAGCTGGAACGATTGAGTGCGCAGCGGCTCCAGATTCTCGATCGCGGCCTTGGCCTCGAACTCGAGCTTTTCCTTGGCGTTGATTTCATCCTTGGGCGCGATCCACAGCACGCTGCCGTTCTTGCGCATGCCCAGGTTCTTCGCCTGCATGATGATGTCCAGGGCCTGGTCCCAGGGCACGTCCTTAAGCCGCAGCGTCAGCGCGCCGGTTACCGAATCCGAGGTCACGATGTTGAAGTTCGTGAAGTCGGCGATCACCTGCAGCAGCGAGCGGATCTCGATGTTCTGGAAGTTGAGCGACAGCTTTTCGCCGTTGTAGCCAACACCCTGCGTCAGCTTGGTCGGATCGACCTTGCGGGCACGGACTTCGACCACGAACTGGTTTTCGCTCTGGTAGGCGCTGTGTTCCCAGTCGCCCTTGGCGTCGATCGTCATGCGCACACGGTCACCCGCCTGCTGCGAAGTGATCAGCTGGACTGGAGTGCCGAAGTCAGCTACGTCGAGGCGGCGACGGAGGCCTTCAGGCAGCGTCGACTTGGTGAACTCCACGACAAGGCTCTTGCCTTGCTGCTTGACATCCACACCCACCTGGTTGTTCGGAAGGTCGACGATGACCCGGCCCGTACTGTCGGAACCGAGGCGGAAGTCGACATCGCGCAGGGGCAGCGTGTCGCGGTTGCGGTTTTCGGCAAAGGTCGTGGAAACCGGCGCAGCGAGCGCAGCGCCAGCCACCGGCTCGAGCACCACCAGCAGCGACTTGCCCTGGATCTCGGCCTTGTACGCAGTCGCCTGCTTCAGGTTCAGCACCACACGGCTGCGTTCACCCGCCTGCACCACGTTCACCGAGCGCAGGTTGCCCTGGTTCACCTCGATGGCGGAGCGGCCGATGGCATTCGTGACACCGGGAAAGTCAAGCGCGATGCGTGCTGGCGTCTGGACGGCGAATCCGGCAGGGACCGCCGTGAGCGGCTGCGCAAGATCGATGCGGATCACTTCCGAGCCCGACTGGGTCGAACTGGTCACGGCCTCGATGGCGTTTTGCGCATGGGCCACGGCCAATGCACCGAAGGCCAGCAGACCCAGGCCGGCAGCGCGCAGCCACTGTGCCATCTTTGATTTCTTTTGGTTCATTTCGCACTCTCTTGCAGCTGCAGCGTCGCGACGCGTTCGATCCATTCACCGGCGGCGTCTTGCACGATTTCACGCAAGGCGATTTCGGTTTCGTTGATTCGGGTGATACGCCCGTAGTTGAGTCCCAGGTATTCGCCTACGCGCACCTTGTAGAGCAGCTTGTCCACACGCAGCAGCGCCACTGGCTGGCCGTTGCGGTTCATGCTGCCGACCATGGCCATCGAGTCGAGCGGGAAAGCCTCGAGCGCTTCCTTGCGACGCGCAAGTTCAGGCGCGATCAGCTCCGAGGTGCTCGGCTGATTCGATTCGCGGCGCAGCGCCTGCGTCAGCTTCAGGATGTTGAAAGGCTCGAAGGCCGAAGCCTCGGTATAGGCCTGCGGGGTGAACTTCTTGGGCTCGGAAATGGGCGGCACCGAGGGCTTCACCTGGGCGCGCTGCTCGGCCATCCAGCGTTGCAGGTCCTCCTGACCCGAATCGCAGGCGCTCAATGCCGACGCGGCAAGCGTCAGCCACAGTACTTTGGCGGCGATCTTCATTTCTTCGCCTTCGGTGCGGAGGCACGCTTCTGCGCGGCCCGCTCTTCGTCATCGAGATAGCGATAGGTGCGCGCGGTGGCGTCCATCGTCAGCACGTCCTTGTCTTTTTGCGGAGTGACGGAGATGTTGTTAAGCGTCACGATGCGCGACAAGCCCGCCACGTCGGCCGCGAAAGCACCCATGTCGTGGTAACGGCCAGTCACGCGAACGGCGATCGGGAGTTCGGCGTAGTAGTCCTTGACCGAAACCTGTCCCGGACGGAACAGCTCGAACTGAAGGCTGCGGCCAAGGCCTGCCTGGTTGATGTCCGACAACAGGGCATCCATTTCGGCCTTGCTGGGCAACTGCTTCTCGAGCAAGGTCACGTATTGCTGCACCTGCTCGCGCTGCTTCTTCAGCAACTCGAGGTTGGCAGCCTGCGCAACCTTCTTCTGGTAGTCCGCCTTGAGCGTGACTTCCTTGGCGCGTTCGCTTTCGAGTTCGTCGTTCGAATTTGTCAGCCAGACGAACCAGAGTGCGACCAGCACCAACGCCGTGACTGCAAGGCAGAGCGCATAGCGGGGCACCGAAGGCCATGCCGACGGATCGTTGGGATTGAGCCCGCGGAACTGGTCGCCGAAGCGCTGCAATGCAGCGGCGACGTCTATTTTCTGGGAGGGGCGATTGCTTGCCATGATCGGTTACCCCTTGGACTGCGCCGTTGCGGCCAGAGCCTTCTCAGCGGCGGCCTTCTGAGCATCGGTGGGGCGTTTCAGGCCAATACGCATCGTGAAGTTCGCCACGCGACGCTGGTCGCGCGGATTCAGGTTCACGTTCGCGGACGTGATTTCGACCAGCTCAGGCTTCACCAGCCAGGGGCTGTTGTTACCGAGGTTGCGCAGCAGTTCGGAGACCCGTTCGTTCGACTGAGCCATGCCTTGCAGCGTGACCGTCTGGTTTTCCTGCTTCATGTTGGTCAGGTAGACGCCGTCCGGCAGCTGGCGAACCAGTTCGTTGAGCAGGTGCACGGGCAGGTTGCGGTCGCCCTGCAGGTCTTCGACAGCCTGCTGGCGAGCGCGCAGCGCGGCAATTTCTTCCTGCAGCGTCGAGATTTCCTTGATCTCGACCTCGAGCTTCTTGATCTCGGCCTGCAGAAAGCTGTTTGTTGATCGCTGCGCCGAAATCTGGGCTTCGAACCAGAGGTAGCCCAGGCCGGCGATCAGGACGCCCAGGATTGCCGCGGCGCCCAAGGTGCCATAGAAAGCCTCGCGCCTGCGCTTGCGCGCAGCTTCGCGGTGCGGGAGCAGATTGATGAGGATCACTGCAGGAACCTCCGCATGGCCAGCCCGCACGAGGTCAGATAGGACGGCGCCTCGCGGCGGACCTTCTTCTCGCGAACGTTCGAGCTGATTTCCATCCCTTCGAAGGGATTCAGCAGGGAGCAGGCGAACGAGGTCTGCCGGGTCACCGCGTTGGTCAGGCCCGGAAGCGATGCCGATCCGCCGGCCAACAACACATAGTCGACGCGGTTGTGCGGCGTGCTGGTGAAGAAGAACTGGAGCGCACGAGCGATTTCCTGCGCAATGCTTTCAACGAAGGGCTTGAGCACGCCCGAGCCATAGTCATCGGGCAGGTCGCCGCTGCGCTTCTTCGCTTCGGCTTCCTCGGCGGAAAAGCCGTACTGACGCACGATCAGTTGCGTGAGCTGGGCACCGCCGAACGCCTGGTCGCGGTCGTACAGCACTTCCTGGTTGCGCAGCACCTGCATGCTGGTGGTGAAGGCGCCCACTTCGAAGAGCGCCACGATCGAATCGACGCCCTTGCCGGGCAGCTGCTCGATCAGGCGAGCGGTGGCCAGGCGCGAAGCGTAGGACTCGACATCGAGGATCATCGCCTTCAGGCCGGCCGCTTCGGCCAGGCCTTCGCGGTCCTGGACCTTTTCCTTGCGGGAGGCGGCGATCAGCACTTCGACGTCGCCAGCGGAGGTGGCGCTCGGCCCCGTCACGCAGAAGTCGAGGCTGACTTCGTCGAGCGAGAACGGGATGTATTGATTGGCTTCGGACTCGACCTGGATCTCGAGCTCCTGCTCGCTCATGCCGCCCGGAAGAATGATCTTCTTGGTGATCACGGCCGATGGCGGCAATGCCAGCGCCACGTTGCGGGTGCGGGTGCCGCTCTTGCGGATGACGCGGCGGACGGCTTCGGCCACCTCGTCGAACTTCTCGACGTTGCCGTCGGTGATCCAGCCACGTTCCAGGGGCTCGATGGCGCAGCGCTCCAGGACCAGCTTGCCGCTGGCCTCACGGCCGAGCTCGACCAGCTTGACGCTGGACGAACTTACGTCCAGCCCCAGCAGGGGAGCGTTCTGACGACGAAACAATGATCCAAGAGCAGCCAAGTTAGGTTCCTCTTCCCCTGTATTTGTAACCAATAGAAAAAATTGAATTCGGTTGCATGCTAGCAGCAGGCGTACCCGCAACCAAGCAACGCCGCAGGGCAAAACCCCGAAGCGTTGTCAAAACCTGACGTCAAAACCGCATTTTGTAACTTTTGAATTAGAGCAATGCAAGCCCCACAAAGATCGAATCGTGCGGAAGGGGCGGCTTTTTATAATGTCGGGTGACTCTGTGCGGCCCCTCATGCAAGAAACTTCCAGCCCCAAAGGGCCAGCCAAGAAATCCCCCTCCACGCGCCCGACCTGGCTGAAATGGTTGCTACGCCTTTTCTTCTGGGGCTTCGGCATCGCGCTGGCCGGGGTGCTGGCGGTGCTGTGCGTGGTGGCCGTGGCCCTCGCGGTCGCCTACCCGAACCTGCCTGACATCAGCGAACTCTCCGACTACCGGCCCAAGCTGCCGCTGAGGGTGTTCTCGGCCGAAGGCATCCTGATCGGCGAGTTCGGCGAGGAACGCCGCAACCTCACGCCGATCTCGGCCATTCCGAAAGTCGTGAAGGACGCAGTCCTGGCGGCCGAAGACGCGCGCTTCTACGACCACGGCGGCGTCGACTACAAGGGCATGGTGCGCGCGGGCCTGGCCAACATGAATCGCGTGAAGAGCCAGGGCGCGTCGACCATCACCATGCAGGTGGCGCGCAATGTCTACCTGAGCTCCGAGAAAACGCTCACCCGCAAGATCTACGAGGTGCTGCTCACCTTCAAGCTGGAGCACCTGCTCACCAAGGACCAGATCTTCGAGATCTACCTGAACCAGATCTACCTCGGCAACCGCGCCTACGGCTTCGCCGCGGCCTCCGAAGCCTACTTCGGCAAGCCCCTGCAGGAACTCACGATCGCGCAAGCCGCCATGCTGGCGGGCCTGCCCAAGGCGCCGGGCGCCAACAATCCGGTCAACAACCCGCAGCGCGCGCGCGGCCGCCAGTTCTACGTGATCGACCGCATGCAGGAGGCCGGCTTCATCACCGCCGAACAGGCCGCCGAAGCCAAGAAGGAAGAGCTGCACCTGCGCGACGCCGCGGACCCGAACCGCCTGCACGCCGAGTACGTTGCCGAAACCGTGCGCCAGTTGATGTATGCCCAGTACGGCGACAGCACCTATACGCGCGGTCTCAAGGTCTACACCTCGCTGGTCGCAGCCGATCAGGCAGCGGCCTACAAGTCGCTGCGCAAGGGCATCATGGATTACGAGCGCCGCCAGATCTATCGCGGCCCCGAGAAGTTCGTCGACCTGCCGAACGATTCCAAGGATCTCGACGAAGCAGTCGACGATGCGCTCAGCGACCACCCCGACAACGGCGACGTGATGGCCGCGGTGGTGCTCAAGGCCACGCCCAAGCAGATCGACGCGGTGCGCGGCAACGGCGACCCTGTACAGATCACCGGCGAAGGCCTCAAGCCCGCGCAGTCGGGACTCTCCGACAAGGCCCCGCCGAACATCAAGATCCGCCGTGGCGCGGTCATCCGCGTGGTGAAGACGCCGAAGAACACCTGGGAAATCACCCAGTTGCCGGAAGTCGAAGGCGCCTTCGTCGCCATGGACCCGCGTGACGGCGCCATCAAGGCGCTGGTCGGCGGGTTCGACTTCGGCAAGAACAAGTTCAACCACGTGACGCAGGCCTGGCGCCAGCCGGGTTCGAGCTTCAAACCGTTCATCTATTCCGCAGCGCTCGAGAAGGGCTTCACGCCCGCCACGGTCATCAACGACGGCCCGCTCTTCTTCGACGCCGGCACCACCGGCGGCCAGCCCTGGGAGCCGAAGAACTACGGCGGCGGCTACGACGGCCCGATGTCGATGCGCACCGCGCTGATGAAGTCGAAGAACCTCGTGTCGATTCGCATCCTGCAGTCCATCGGCACGCGCTATGCGCAGGAATGGATCACCAACTTCGGCTTCGACAAGGAAAAGCACCCGGCCTACCTGCCGATGGCGCTGGGCGCGGGCTCGGTCACGCCGATGCAGATGGCGGTGGGCTACTCGGTGTTCGCCAACGGCGGCTACCGCGTCAATCCGTACCTCGTCACGCGCATCACCGACCACAAGGACAAGATGCTGGTCGACAAGCAGCCGCCGCTGTTGAACGAGTCGCTGCGCGTCATTCCGCAGCGCAACGCCTTCATCATGGACACGCTGCTGAACTCCGTGGCCCGCGGCGGCACCGCCGCCAAGGCGCAGGCCATGCTCAAGCGCCCTGACCTCTACGGCAAGACCGGCACCACCAACGACTCGCTCGACGCATGGTTCGCCGGCTTCCAGCCCACCATGACGGCCATCTCGTGGATCGGCTACGACACGCCGCGCAACCTGGGCGACCGCGAAACCGGCGGTGGCCTGAGCCTGCCGATCTGGATCACCTACATGGAAACCGCCATCAAGGGCGTGCCGGTGACCGAGCTGTCGGCCAATCCGCCCTCGGGCATCGTGAACGTCGGCGGCGAGTGGTACTACGACGACTATGCGCCGGGCCGCGGCGTTGCAAGCCTTGGTGTGGAGTCCGCACCTGCGGCGCCGGCGGAAGCCCTGACAGGGGCTCCGGTGAGCCCCCCTGCCCCACCAGAGGAGCGCAACCGCATCCTCGACCTGTTCCGCAACTGACGGCGGGTGCGGCGGCGAAGAAGGAAGCTCAGGCGGCCGCGAAGCTCAGCGGCTGCCCGGCCTGCAGCGTCGCCTCGCGCGACAGGTTGCCGAAGAACTCCTCCCCGGTCTTGGTGTCCAGCCAGGCCTTGCCATCGTGCCGGTAGTGGTATCCGCCGGAGCGCGCGGCAAGCCAGATTTCCTGAAGGGGTTTCTGCAGGTTCACGATCAACTGGCTGCCGTTGCGGAATGAAATCGTGATCATCCCGCCGACCCTCTGGTTGTCGATGTCGGCATCGCTCGCTTCGTTGATGCGGTCGCAGCCCAGCTCGATGGCTGCAAGAGCGGCCTCGGCGCGATCCATGTACTCGGTGTCGGTCATTACAATTTCGGCATGTTGAACGTTCACCAAATTCTAGTGAGCACCCGCGCCCGCGCTGCGCTCATGGTCTGCCTCGCCGTGGGCACCGCCGGGCTTGTCGCCGGCTGCGGACAGCGCGGCGCGCTGTATCTGCCGACCGATCCGGCCTCCGCCGGGCGCGCCACCTTGCCGGAGCTCATGACGCCGGACAGCCTGCGCTCCTCATCTTCGCCGTCATCCAGCCAGGCGGCGCCGGCGCCAGCCGCTGCCGCCAGCGCACCGGCCGGCAACAGCAACAGCAACACCGGCACGGAGCAACGCAAGTGACCTCCGGCGCCACCATCTCCCTCCCCGGCCAGCCCCATATCGCCGAGCGCGACGGCACGCTGCACGTCGAAGGCGTCGCGCTCGATGCGCTGGCCCGCGAGCACGGTACCCCTCTCTTCGTCTACTCCAAGCAGTGGATGCTGGACGCCCTGGCGGCGTACCAGCGCGGCTTCGAGGGCCGAGATGCCCTCATCTGCTATGCGATGAAGGCCAATTCCTCGCTCGGCGTGCTGCGCGTGTTCGCCGAAGCCGGATGCGGCTTCGACATCGTCTCGGGCGGCGAACTGGCGCGCGTGCTGGCCGTCGGCGCCGATCCGAAGAAGATCATCTTCTCGGGCGTGGGCAAGACCCGCGCCGAGATGCGCCAGGCCCTCGCGGCCGGCATCGCCTGCTTCAACGTCGAGAGCGAAGCCGAGCTCGACGTGCTCAACGAAGTGGCGGTTGCCGAAGGCAAGCGTGCGCCGATCAGCATCCGCATCAATCCGAACGTCGATCCGAAGACGCACCCGTACATTTCCACCGGCCTGAAGGGCAACAAGTTCGGCATTGCGCACGACCGCGCTGTCGAGGCCTACAAGCATGCCGCGAGGCTGCCGGGGCTGGAGGTGGTGGGCATCGATTGCCACATCGGCTCGCAGATCACCGAAGCGTCGCCCTACCTCGACGCCTGCGATCGCGTGCTCGACCTGGTGGAGGCCATCGAGGCAGCGGGCGTGCCGATCCATCACCTGGACTTCGGCGGTGGCCTGGGCATCGACTACAACGGCGAAGTGCCGCCCAAGGCCGATTCGCTGTGGCAGCAGTTGCTCGCCAAGCTCGACGCGCGCGGCTTCGGCCAGCGCAAGCTGGTGATCGAGCCCGGCCGCTCGCTGGTCGGCAATGCCGGCGTGTGCCTGACCGAGGTGCTCTACACCAAGCCCGGCGAGGACAAGAACTTCTGCATCGTCGACGCGGCCATGAACGACCTGCCGCGTCCCGCGATGTACCAGGCCTTCCAGCGCATCGTGCCGGTGCGTGCCCGCGCGGGCAATGCCACGACCTACGACGTGGTCGGCCCGGTCTGCGAAAGCGGCGACTGGCTCGGCCGCGACCGCGCGCTCAACGTGCTGGCCGGTGATTTCCTGGCCGTGCTGTCGGCAGGTGCGTACTGCATGAGCATGTCCAGCAACTACAACACGCGCGGCCGTGCCGCCGAGGTGCTGGTGAGCGGCGCGAGCGCCAGGCTGATCCGCCGTCGCGAGACGATGGAAGACCAGCTGCGCAGCGAGATCGACGGCTGATGAGTCTCAGCCGGTGCGCAGCGGCTTCTCGCCGTTGCGCACTGCGCCTGCCGCCGGCTTCGCCTGCTTGCGCTTGCTCGCGAAATTCCACACGCGCCACGCGAGCAGCACCGCGATGATCGCGGCATAGACGAACACTTCCGCGAAGTTGTTCTTGCCCGCGCGCATCCAGAAGAAGTGCAGCAGGCCGAGCCCCGCGATCAGGTAGACCAGCTTGTGCAGCATCTGCCAGCGCTTGGCGCCCATCGCCTTGATCGCGCGATTGAACGAGGTGGCCGCCAGCGGCGTCAGCAGCACGAAGGCCGAGAAACCCACGAGGATGAACGGCCGCTTGGCGATGTCCTTCGCGATATCGCCCCACTCGAATCCCATGTCGAACCAGCTGTAGCACAGCAGGTGCAGCACCACGTAGAAGTACGCGAACAGGCCCAGCATGCGGCGGTAGCGCGCCAGCGCGTTCCACTTGCTCATCACGCGCAGCGGCGTCACCGCCAGCACGATGCAGATGAAGCGCAGCGTCCAGTCGCCGGTGGCGCGGATCAGGAACTCGGCAGGGTTGGCGCCCAGCCCGTCGGTGAACGCGCCATAGGCCAGCCGCGCGAACGGCAGCAGGCACAACAGGAAGATGACCGGCTTGGTCGCCGGATGCATGAGCAGCTTGTTCATGGGGCGATGACCGCGCGCAGGAGCCGGTTCAGTAGTTCTTCTTGAGATCCATGCCCGCGTAAAGCTGGCCGACCTGCGCTTCGTAGCCGTTGAACAGCTCGGTCTTGCGCCGCTTGGCGAACAGGCCGCCACCGTCGCCGATGCGGCGCTCGGTAGCCTGGCTCCAACGCGGATGGTCGACGTTGGGGTTCACATTCGAATAGAAGCCGTACTCGTTGGCCGCGGCCTTGTTCCAGGCGGTGCTCGGCTCCTTCTCGACGAAGCGGATCTTCACGATCGACTTGGCCGACTTGAAGCCGTACTTCCACGGCACCACCAGCCGCACCGGCGCGCCGTTCTGGTTGGGCAGCACCTCGCCGTACATGCCGAAGGCCAGCAGCGTGAGCGGATGCATCGCTTCGTCCATGCGCAGGCCCTCGGTGTAGGGCCAGTCGAGCACGCGCGAGCCCACGAAGGGCATGGTCTTCGGGTCGGCCAGCGTCACGAACTCGACGAACTTGGCGTTGCCCTGCGGCTCGACCTTCTTGATCAGCTCGGCCAGCGAATAGCCGACCCACGGAATCACCATCGACCAGCCCTCGACGCAGCGCAGGCGGTAGATGCGCTCTTCCTGCGCGCTGAGCTTCAGCAGGTCTTCGATGCCGTACTTGCCCGGCTTCTTGACTAGGCCTTCCACCTCCACGGTCCAGGGCCGCGTCTTCAGCGTGCCGGCGTTCTTGGCCGGATCGGCCTTGTCGGTGCCGAACTCGTAGAAGTTGTTGTAGGTGGAGGCGTCCTTGTAATCGGTGACCTTCTCCATCGAAATGGCGCCGGGCACCGCCGACTTGGCGCCGGGCAGCGGCGCGAGCTTGTTGGGGCGCTCGGCCTGCGCCAGGGCTTCGCGCGAGGCGAAGGCCGCCAGCGCGGCTCCGGCGGCACCTCCGGCCATGAGCTTCAGCATGTCGCGCCGGCCCTCGTAGACCTCGCGGGACGTGATCTCGCTGGACAGCGGATGGATGAAACCGTTGCCGCCGCTGTTGGTGCTGCTGCGGCGGACCGGACGGGAATGGAACGACATGACGGGCCTTTCGCGGAATCGTTGTGCTCAGGGTAGTTCGTGGCCAACCCTGATCTGGTTACGCGCCGTCGCGGCGCGTGGTTTCAATAATTCTTCGCGAAAGCCCGCAGGCCTGCACCTACAGGGTGCCGTAACTGTGCAACCCGCTCAGGAACATGTTCACGCCGAGGAAAGCGAAAGTGGTGACCGCCAGCCCGCCCAGTGCCCACCAGGCGGCCACGGTGCCGCGCAGGCCCTTCACCAGCCGCATGTGCAGCCAGGCCGCGTAGTTGAGCCAGACGATCAGCGCCCAGGTCTCCTTCGGGTCCCAGCTCCAGTAGCCACCCCAGGCGTCGGCGGCCCACAGGGCGCCCAGCACGGTGGCGATGGTGAAGAAGGCGAAGCCGACGGTGATCGACTTGTACATGACGTCGTCGAGCACCTCGTTGGCCGGCAGGCGCGCCGCGATGCGCTTGCGCCCGAGCAGGATGCCCGCGGCGATCAGCGCCGAGATGCCGGCATAGATCACCCAGTAGCTGCCGCCGGCTTCCTGCACGCGCTGGCGGAACGCCACCGGCACGAAGCACAGCGCCACGCCCAGCAGCCAGATCGGCGTGAGCTTGTACCAGCGCTTTTCGTCGGCCTGCTCCTTGATGAGGTAGGCGAACGCGACCATAGCCGCGAGCGCGAAGGTGCCGTAGCCGATGAAATTGGCCGGCACATGCAGCTTCATCCACCAGCTCTGCAGGGCCGGCACCAGCGGCTGGATCTCGTGCGCCTCGCGCACGATCGTGTACCAGAGCAGAAAGCCCACCGCCGCGCTGACCACCAGCATCACGAAGGCGCCCAGCGCGCGCGTGTTGTAGCGCTCCTCGAAGTACAGATAGAAGGCCGCCGTCAGCCAGCAGAACAGCACGAAGACTTCGTACAGGTTGCTCACCGGGATGTGGCCGATGTCCGGGCCGAGCTGGTGGCTTTCGTACCAGCGAACCATGGTGCCGATCAGCGCCATCGTCACCGCCGCCCAGGCGAGGCGGGACCCGATCGCGTCGAAGGTGTCCGACTGCCTGCCGCCGAAGAAGCCGAGCCAGTAGAACAGCGTGCTCATGAAGAACAGCACGCTCATCCAGAGGATGGCCGACTGGCTCGACAGGAAGTACTTGAGCCAGAACACAGTGTCGGCGCGCGCCAGATCGCCCTGGTACGACGCGATGGCCAGCAGCGAGGCGGCAGCAACCACGATGGCCAGCACGCGCAGCGGCCGCCAGAACCAGCAGATGCCGATCAGCGAGACCATCGCGGCCACGAGGATCGGCTTCTCGTAATAGTCCATCGACCCCGCGTGGCGCGCGAAGGCGAACAGGCCGCCGGCCACCACCAGCGCCGCGAACACCCAGTCGAACAGGTTGCGGCGCGAGAGCCAGCTTTCATTGAGCGTGAGGGTCGTGGTGTTCATGTTGTCCCGTGGTCTTCTTTGTTCAGGGCGAGCAGCTTGCGTTTGAGATGCTCGAATTCGCGGTCGCTGTCGATGGTCTTGCGATTGACCGAGAACGCCATCGTGGCGGCCGTACCGTGCGCTTCATCCTGGGAAGCCGTGCCGCCGGGCGTCAGCCATACCCACAGACGGCGCTCGCGCACGTACAGCATGGCAAAAATGCCGACGATCAGCAACAGGCAGCCCAGATAGACGATGTTCTTGCCGGGGGCACGCGCCACCTGGAACACGCTGGCCTGCACCTGCGTGAAGTCGGTCATCATCATCGCGACCGGGGCGGGGTAGAAGTGCGCGTCGCTGATCGCCAGCACGGCCTGCGTCAGGTAGGCCTGCGATTTCTCGTCGTTCGGCAGCGCGGCAAGCCCCGCGCCCTCGCGGCTCAGGTTGAGCACCTCGAACAGCACGTCGTTGAGGATGCGCACCAGCACCCCGCCGGCGCGCTCGCGCTCGGCCTCGGGCACGTTGACTTCCATGAATTCCGCAATGGCCTGCCAGCCGCCCACGGTGGTGGCGTCGGCCTTGGCGCGCTCGCTGCCCGCGAAGAGCGCCAGCGCGCGCGTGGCCGACACGCGCAGCTGCTCCGCCATCTCGGGCCGCTTGGGGTCGGTGGCCTTGGCGATGTAGCGCTCGACGGCGCGCTCGCGCGTGGCGGCATCGCCGAGCGCGGCGCGCATGCGCACGAAGCCGTCCATGGAACCCTGGTCGTCGGCCGGCACGCGCAGGTAGCGGAAGGGCTCCTCGGGCTTCTCGCGCATGCCCAGCAGGAACACCGGCTGGCCGTCGCCGGTATCGACCGGCACCATGTAGTTCTGGTACTCGCGCGCCTGGCCGGCGGCATCGCGCAGCTTGTAGCCGATGCTCGGGCCGATGTTGCGCAGCACCTTCGGCTTGTTGGTCTTGTTGGCGGCACCCAGGCGCGACTCGATGTCGTGGCGCAGGTCGACCTTGCGCACGTCGGCGCCGCTGCCCATGGCGTTCGCGTCGGCGAAGTTCTCGACATTGATCACGCGCAGTGCGGCGTATTCCAGCGTGAGCTTGTCCTTGCCGTTGGTGATCTCGGTGCTCGGCCCGCCGATGATGCCTTCCACCTCGAAAGGCTTGGCCGCGGCCGCCATCGGCACCGCCTTGAGCTTCACCTTGGAGCCGCCGTCGTCGAAGCTCGACTGGTAGATCTCCACGCCCTTGTAGCTGGCCGGGTGGTTGACCTCGATGCGCGCGGGCACCTGCTCGCCCGTCTCGCGGTCATGCAGCACGACTTCGCTGGCGAAGAGCTTGGGCATGCCGGTCGAGTAGTAGTCGACGATGAACTTCTTCAGCTCGATGGAGAACGGCAGTTCCTGCAACAGCACGCCGTCGGACTGGTTGAGGATGGCCACGCTGCCCTGCCCGCCCTCGGGCACGAGGATGTTGCCGCGGAAGGTCGGGTTGCTGGCCGACAGCCGGTGCTGCGGCGGCACGTCGGCGATCATGCCGCCGCCGGTGAACACGCTCTTGCCGTTGAACCAGGTCTGCGCGCGCACCACTAGGTCGCCGTCGAGCAGGCCGCCGATGCACACCAGCACGATGGCGCTGTGGGCCGCGATGTAGCCGAGCTTGTGGGCCCCGCCGGCGCGCGCCGCGACCATCCAGCCCTCGGCACTCTTTCCGTCGGCGCCGGCCTCGCGCCGCTGCAGCTTGACCTTCCATCCGCCGCTCACGAGCAGTTGCCCGATGCGGTTTGCCGCGGCCTCAGGCGCTTCGCCGAGCGTGTTTTCCGCACGCTGGCCGAAGGCCTTCAGGCTCTGGACGCGGATGTTTTCCTTGAAAGTCTTCAGGTCGACCAGGATGCGCGGCGTGTTGCGCACGATGCACAGCGTGGTGCTGATCACCAGGAACAAAAGGATCAGCAGGAACCACCAGGCGCTGTAGATGGAGTCGAGCCGCGCCGCGCGGAACAGCTCGGCCCAGAACGGCCCGAACTGGTTGATGTAGTTGTTGATCGGCTCGTGCTGCTTGAGCACCGTGCCGATGATCGACGCGATGCAGATGATGGTGAGCAGCGCGATCGCGAAGCGCATCGACGACAGCAGCTCCACCGCAGCGCGAAGCACCTGCGGGCCGCGATGAACGCGAAGGCCATGGGTGGAGACGGACATCGGGCGAAATCAGGAAGAAAGAAGAGGAGAAAAAACAAAAAAGGGCGGGCCATCCTGCTGGATCGGCCCGCCCTTTGTCTGGGTTGTTATCGGCGGCTGGTCACGCTCCAGGGAGCGCCATCATCAACGCAAACCGGCAATGTAGTCGGCGACCGCCTTGATTTCCCTGTCGTTGAGCTTGGCGGCGACGCCGGTCATGGGCAGGCTGTTCAGGCGCACGTTGTCGCGGAAGGCGGTGAGCTGGGCGACGGTGTAGTCGGCGTTCTGGCCGCCCAGGCGGGGGTACTGAGCCGGAATGCCTGCACCGTTGGGGCTGTGGCAGCCGGCGCAGGCCGGGATCTGGCGATCGCCGATGCCGCCGCGGTAGATCTTCTCGCCCAGCGCGATGGTGTCCTTGTCCTTCGAGAAGCCCGGCTTGACCTTCTTCGAGCCCACGAACCAGGCGATGTTGCGCATGTCTTCTTCCGACAGCGCCGAGGCCAGCGGCTTCATGATCGCGCTCTTGCGCGCGCCGGACTTGAAGTCCTGCAGCTGCTTGAGGATGTATTCGGGATGTTGCTGCGCCAGCTTCGGGTTGGCGGCGATGGCGGAGTTGCCGTCGGCGTTGTGGCACGAAGCGCAGCTCTGGCTGTTTGCCGGCGTTGCGTTGAAGAGCGTGTCCCCCTTGGCGGGGTCCGGCTTGGCCGGTTTTGCCGCTGCGGCGGCGGGAGCAGCTGCGTGTTCATCAGCTGCAAAACTCACGCTGGATGCGATGCCCACGAGGGCCGCAAGCACAATATTGGCAAACAACTTCATATCGGGGGCTTCGAATTTATGGCGCAAAACCTCACGATTCTACAATGTGGGCCCTGTTTCGAAAGTCCGTAGATGCCCTCCCCGCGCGCCAAGCCCGCTGCCTATCCTCCCCGCGCGGCGCCCGCCGCAGACCCCAAGGTTGCCGAACGCGAACGCATGGCGCTGGGCTGGCTGCACACCGCCCACTTCCTCACCAGCGCTCCACAGCTGGAGCACCTGCCCCCTTTCGACCTGCCCGAGATCGCCTTCGTCGGCCGCTCCAACGCGGGCAAGTCGACCGCCATCAACACCCTGACGCAGCAGACGCGCCTGGCCTTCGCCTCCAAGACGCCCGGCCGCACCCAGCACATCAACCTGTTCGGCATCGGCAAGCAGAAGGTCGATGACGCGGTGCTCGCCGACCTGCCCGGCTACGGCTATGCGGCCGTGCCGCGCGAGGCAAAGCTGCGCTGGCAGCGCGTGATGGGCAACTACCTCATGACCCGCGAGAACCTGCGCGGCGTGGTGCTCATGTGCGATCCGCGCCACGGTCTGACCGAACTCGACGAGATCCTGCTCGACGTGATCCGCCCGCGCGTGCAGCAAGGCCTGAAGTTCCTCGTGCTGCTGACCAAGGCCGACAAGCTCACCCGCAGCGAAGGCGCCAAGGTGCTGTCCATTACGCGACTGCAGGCCGGTGGCGGCGAGGTGAAACTGTTCTCGGCCCTGAAGAAGCAGGGCGTGGGCGAGGCGGCGGAGCTGCTCTGGCGCTGGGTGCACCCGGAAGACGCCGACAAATCGGCCGCCGAACCCGAGCCTGAACCACCGCCGGCAGCCGCCTGACGATCAGACAGGCTGCACCGACCGTCCCATCTGCGAAGTTCACTATCAAAACAATAGCGACTACCGTCAACCCGAAGGAGACAAGAAGCATGATCGAGACATTCCAGCGCAGCCTGCCCAACGGCACAACCCTGAGTTGCCGCGCCGCCGGCCAGTCGGGCCGGCCGCTGATGGTGTTCCTCCACGGATTCCCCGAGGCCGCGTTCATCTGGGACGAACTGCTCGAGTACTTCTCCGACCCGGCCCACGGCGGCTACCGCTGCGTGGCGCCCAACCTTCGCGGATTCGAGAAATCCAGCTCGCCGACCGACGTGGCGGCCTACAAGCCGCACCTGCTGATCCAGGACATCCAGCAACTCGCCGCCACCGAGAGCGCCGACGGCACCATGGCCGCGCTGGTGGCCCACGACTGGGGCGGCGCCTTCGGCTGGGGCTACGCCAACGCCTTCCCGCAGCAGGTCGGCCGGCTGGTCATCATCAATTCGCCGCACCCCGGCACCTTCACCCGCGAGCTGCGCAACAACCCGGCGCAGCAGCAGGCGAGCGCCTACATGAACTTCCTCGCGCGTCCCGACGCCGAGGCGCTGCTCGCGGCCGACGACTTCAAGCGCATGTGGCCCTTCTTCCTGCTGATGAAGGCCGGCCCCGACGGCTTCGGCTGGCTCACCGAGGAAGTGAAGCAGCAGTACCGCGAGGTCTGGAGCGCGGGCCTCACGGGCGCCTGCAATCTCTATCGCGTGACGCCGATGAAGCCGCCGCTGCCGGGCCAGACCATCGACGGCATCCCCGTGCTGCCGCGCGAGCGGCTGGTGGTGGAAGTGCCCACCTTCGTGTTCTGGGCGCTCGACGACGCGGCTCTGCTGCCCGGCCTGCTCGAAGGGCTCGACGAGTACGTGCCAAAGCTCGAGCTGAAGAAGGTGCCGAACGCGACCCACTGGATCGTGCACGAGCAGCCGCAATTGGTCGCGCGCGAGATCGAGGGCTTCCTGCAGCGCAACCCTTGAGGGCCCGCTGCCGGAGTCGAATCAGTAGATAGGCGGCTCGCCGTCGGGCCGCGTCTTGAACCGGCGGTGCACCCAGTAGTACTGCGAGGGCATCGTGTCGATGTACCCCTGCAGCCGCTCGTTCATGAGCGCCGTGTCGGCCTCGACGTCGTCGGTCGGGAAGTTCTGCCAGGTCGGCAGGATCTCGATCTCGTAGCCCTCGCGCGTGAGCTTCGCGACCACCGGCACCACCTTGGCCTTGCCCAGCCGCGCGAAGCGCGAGAGCGAGGGCACCGTAGCCGCCTGCACGCCGTAGAACGGCACGAAGATGGTCTGGTCGCGGCCGAAGTCCATGTCGGGCAGCAGGTACAGCAGGCCGCCCTTGCGCAGGCCCTGCAGCACCGGCTTGATGCCGTCCACCCGGTTGAGCGCCGCCACGTCGCCGAAGCGGGTACGGCCTTCGCGGATCCAGGCGTCGATCATCGGGTCGCGCTGGGTCGTGTAGATGGTGGCCGAGGGGCGCGCCGTGTGCATCGTGAGCGCGGTGGCCGCGGCATCGAGGCCGTAGAAATGCGGCGCGAACAGGATCATGGGCTCGTCGCCGTGGGCGATCTCGTCGATCTCCGCGGCCGCGCCAACGATCTTGAGCCGGCTCGCCACCGTCTTCTCGGGCGCATGCCAGAGCCAGCCGCGGTCCAGCCACGACTGCGCTACATAAACGAAGCTCTCGCGTGCGATCGCACGGCGCTCGGCTTCCGATTTCTCCGGGAAGCAGACCGCCAGGTTGGTGTCGACCACGCGCCGCCGCGGCACAGCGACGGTATGCAGGATGCGGCCGAGGAACGCACCGAAACCGCGCACCACGGGCAGCGGCAGCGGCGCGATCACTCGCATGAAGCCGATGCCGAGTCGGGATCCGAGGCTCATGCGGCTTCCCCTGCCGCGGCGACCACGCGCTCGGCGCGCGGCTCCTTGTAGCGGGCGTAGTCCCACACGTACTGGCCCGGCAGGCTGTGGATCAGCCGGCCGATGCCGTCGTTCATGGCGGCAGCGGCGTCCTCGATGGAAGCCGACGGGTCCGTCAGCGCCGTGCCGACGATGGGCTCGAAGCGGATCACGTAGCCGGCCGCATTCGGAAGGCGTTCACACACGCTGAGAAAGCAGGCCGCGCCGGTCTGTTGCGCAAGGCGGGGAAGCAGGGTCATGGTGTAGGCCGGGCGGCCCAGGAAAGGCGCCCACACGCCCTGCCCCAGCGGCGGCACCTGGTCGGGCAGGATGCCGGTGTAGCCGCCGCTGCGCAGCGTGCGGATCAGGCCGCGCACGCCGGTGTTGTTGGTGGGCAGCGTCTGCAGGCCGGGCCTGTCGCGCGAGCCGGCGGCGATCAGGTCGGCCATCCATTTCTTGCGCGCCGGACGGAACAGCGCGGTGATCGGCCCATAAGTCGACAGAAAGCGCTCGCCGATGGCCTGGCCGCACATCTCCCAGCTGCCGAGGTGCGGCGCGACCAGGATGACGCCCTTCTTCGCCTGCATGGCGGCCTCGAAGGCCTCCACGCCTTCCCAGCGCACCACGCGGTTCAGCACGGTCTGGCCCTGCGGGCGCAGCCAGAGCCAGGGCAGCTCGGAAGCCATCTTGCCGGCGGCGGCGATGGCGGGACGGTATTGCTCGGGGCCGAAGCCCGCGCTCTCGGCATTGGCCCTGAAGCGGCGGCGATAGCCGGGCGCGCTCCACCAGACCAGCCAGCCCAGCAATGCACCGAGCCGATGCATCAGCGGCATCGGCACGCGGGCAAGCAGGCGGAACAGGGTGATCATCGAATACGGGAGGGAGTCAAAACACGGACGCGCGCGCATGGTATTGCGCGGCTCGAATAGAATGCAAATTGTCGCCGAGTTACGGAACAACTTGCAGGGCGACAAACACAAGCGCAGCAGTGCGATTGTGCCGGGTCGAGAAATCGACATCTGCTAAAGCGTTCGCCAGGGCTCCGCAGAGTTGGCAACGCGCCAAGTCAATTCAAGGAGTTTTGAACAAATGGCGAACGATTTCCTCTTCACGTCCGAATCCGTCTCCGAAGGCCATCCCGACAAGGTCGCAGACCAGATCTCGGATGCCATCCTGGACGCGATCTTCGAGCAGGACCCGCGCAGCCGCGTGGCCGCCGAGACGCTGACCAACACCGGCCTCGTGGTGCTAGCCGGCGAAATCACCACCAACGCGCACGTCGACTACATCCAGGTCGCGCGCGACACCATCAAGCGCATCGGCTACGACAACACCGACTACGGCATCGACTACAAGGGTTGCGCCGTGATGGTCTGCTACGACAAGCAGTCCAACGACATCGCCCAGGGCGTCGACCACGCATCGGACGACCACCTGAACACCGGCGCCGGCGACCAGGGCCTGATGTTCGGCTACGCCTGCGACGAAACGCCCGAGCTGATGCCCGCGCCGATCTATTACGCGCACCGCCTCGTCGAGCGCCAGGCCCAGCTGCGCAAGGACGGCCGCCTGCCCTTCCTGCGCCCCGACGCCAAGAGCCAGGTGACGATGCGCTACGTGGACGGCAAGCCCCACAGCATCGACACCGTGGTGCTCTCCACGCAGCACAGCCCCGACCAGAGCGAGACGCCCACCAAGATGAAGGCTTCGTTCAACGAAGCCATCATCGAGGAGATCATCAAGCCGGTGCTGCCCAAGGAGTGGCTGAAGGACACGCGCTACCTGATCAACCCGACCGGCCGCTTCGTCATCGGCGGCCCGCAGGGCGACTGCGGCCTCACCGGCCGCAAGATCATCGTCGACACCTACGGCGGCGCCTGCCCGCACGGCGGCGGCGCGTTCTCGGGCAAGGACCCGTCGAAGGTCGACCGCTCGGCCGCCTACGCCGCACGCTACGTGGCCAAGAACATCGTGGCCGCCGGCCTGGCGCGCCAGTGCCAGATCCAGGTGGCGTACGCCATCGGCGTGGCACAGCCGATGAACATCACGGTGTACACGGAAGGCACCGGCGTGATCCCCGACGAGAAGATCGCCGAACTGGTGCGCGAGCACTTCGACCTGCGCCCGAAGGGCATCATCCAGATGCTCGACCTGCTGCGCCCGATCTACCAGAAGACCGCCGCCTACGGCCACTTCGGCCGCGAAGAGCCCGAGTTCACCTGGGAAGCGACCACGCAGGCAGCCGCCCTGCGCGCAGCCGCCGGCCTCTGATCCTGCGATTTCCCGGCGATCGCCTGCTTCAGGCGGTGGTCGCCGGAAAACGTACAGTGACCAGCAATCCGTGCGCCTCGCGCGGGTTCGACTCCAGGCGCACGTCCGCCTGAAAGGCCCGCGCGATCTCGCGCACGATGGCCAGTCCGAGGCCGGTGCCCTCGGTGTCCTGCGCAACCCGGTAGAAGCGCTCGAACACGCGCTCCCGCGCCTCGACCGGAATGCCCGAGCCGTTGTCTTCCACGCTCAGCTCGACAGCTCCATCCACGCGCCGCACCCCGACGGTCACGCGCCCGCCTTCCTGCGTGTAGCGCAGCGCGTTGTCCAGCAGGTTGGTGGCCAGCGCATCGAGCAGCGCGGGCTGCGCCATCACCATTGCGCCCCGCGGCCCCGCCTCCGACTCCAGCCCCAGGTCGATGCCCCGTCGATCGGCCAGCGCCGCCAGCTGTTCCACGCAGCGCAGCGCTGCTGCAGATAGATCGACCTGCTCCAGCTTCGTGTGCGCATCGCCATGCTCGGCCTGCGCCAGCAACAGCAGCTTGTTGGTCACATCGACCAGTTGCCGGTTGCTGGTCTGCATGGCCAGCCACATCGCATCCATGTCGGCACGGCGCGTGTCCCATTCGCCGCGGTGCTGCCGCGTGTAGCGCGCGAACTCGATCTGCGAGGCCTGCATGGCCAGCGGCGTGCGCAGCTGGTGCGCCGCGTCGGCGATGAAGCGGCGCTGCGCCTCTGAATGCGCCTTGAGCTGTGCCACGAAGCGGTTGATGGTGTCGGCCACAGGCCGCAGCTCCGAATGCAGCGCCTGCGGATCGACGACGAGGTCGAGGTGCATCGGATCGCGCTGCGCGAGCTGCTGGCTGAGCCGCACGATCGGGCGCAGTTCCAGCGTCAGGGCCACCACCGCCAGCGCGATGGCGAGCGCCAGCGCGATCAGCAGATATTCCATCGACGGCCACCACAGCGTGCGCAGCATGTGGTCGCGGCTGCGCTCGGTCTTGCCGACGGCGATCGTGATGTCGCGCGCGCCCCCGGCCTCGTACATCGAGCGCGTGGTGACCACCGCGCGCAGCGGCCAGCCGGCGAACTGCGTGTCGTACCACTGCGCGCGGTCGGTGCCCTCGGGCTTGCGCACGGCGGGCAGCGGAAAGTCGGGCGAGCCGGCCAGCACCTCGCCGTCGGCTCCCATCACGCTGAGGAACACGTGGTCGCGCTCGGCCGACACGAACAGGCTCAGCGCCGAGGGCGGCACGCTGGCCTTCACGTCGTCGTCCTCCCAGATCAGCCGGTCCGACAGCACCTTGGCCGACGACAGCAGGTCGTGGTCCTGCACGTAGTCGGCCACCTCCGCCGCGTTGCGCCAGTTGAGCCAGCCGCAAATGGCCACGAACACCGACAGCGGCAGCAGCAGCCACAGCGCGAGCCGCAGGCGCAGGCTGGCGCGCCTCATCGTCAGCCTTCCTGGCGCGTGCGCAGCAGGTAGCCCACGCCGCGCAGCGTGATGATGGTCGCCTGGCTCGCCTCGAGCTTCTTGCGCAGGCGGTGGATATAGATGTCGACCGCGTCCGCGCTGGGCTCGTCGTCGAGGCCGAAGATGGCGTCGATCAGCGCCTGCTTCGACACCGTGCTGCCGGCCTTGAGCATCAGCGTCTCCAGCAGGGTGCGTTCGCGTGGCGGCAGCGACAGCTCTTCGCCGGCCAGCGTGAACTGCCGCGTGCGCAGGTCGTAGCGCAGGTCGCCGCAGGCGATGTCGTTGGCCTTGCCGGGCATCTGCCTGCGCACCAGCACCTTGATGCGCGCCACCAGCTCGCGTATTTCGAACGGCTTCACCAGGTAGTCGTCGGCGCCGATTTCCAGGCACAGCACCTTCTGGTCGAGAGACGCCGTCGCCGTGAGGATGATCACCGGCACCGCGTCGCCGCGCTCGCGCAGCCGGCGCAGCACGGCCTTGCCCGACATGCCCGGGATGTTGAGGTCCAGCAGCACCACGTCGTAGCCGCCCTGCAGCAGCAGGCGGTCGGCCGCCTCGCCGTGGTCCACGTGGTCGACCACGAAGTCCTGCTCCCGCAGCAGGCTGGAAAGCCAGTGCGCGAGTTGCGGGTTGTCTTCGATGAGCAGCAGCTTCATGAGGGTCGGGGATGGTGGCCGTGGATTCTAGGAAGCATGGCAGGCATCGCGCCGCCCTAGGGATAACCATGAGAAATCGCGCGAGCCGCCGAAAGCTGGCTGAAGGATGCCGATTCCTAGACTGGCCCCGTCCCGCGGCAGGTGTCAGCTGTACGCGGATTCCGATTCGATACCAACACGGAGAGACACCATGTCCACCATGCCCGCATCCCGACGCACCCTGCTGGCCGCAGCCCTGTGCACCGCCCTCGCCGCCGCCGCACCGCTCGCGCAGGCCGCCGATGCGCCCATCACCATCATGGTGGGCGGCATCAACAAGATCATCTACCTGCCGGCCAAGCTCGCCGACACGCTGGGCTACTTCAAGGATGAGGGACTGAACGTCGAGCTGCAGTCGCAGCCCGCCGGCGTGGACGCCGAGAACCAGCTGATCGCCGGCGCCGTGCAGGGCGTGGTGGGCTTCTACGACCACACCATCGACCTGCAGAGCAAGGGCAAGGAGATCCAGGCCATCGCCGTGTTCTGCAAGGTGCCGGGCGAAGTCGAGCTGGTCTCGACCAAGGCCGCGGCCGCCGGTTTCAAGACCATGGCCGACGCCAAGGGCGGCAAGACGCTGGGCGTGACGGGCCTGGGCTCGTCCACCGACTTCCTCACGCGCTACCTGGCCGACCGCGCCGGCGTGGCCTCGAAGGACTATTCGCTGCTGCCCGTGGGTGCCGGCAATACCTTCATCGCGGCCATGAAGCAGGACCGCATCCAGGCCGGCATGACCACCGAGCCCACCGTATCGCAGATGCTCAAGACCGGCGACGCCAAGGTGCTGGTCGACCTGCGCACCGAGCCCGACACCGTCAAGGCGCTCGGCGGCCTCTACCCCGCGGCCAGCCTCTACGTGCAGAACGCCTGGGCCGAGTCGCACAAGGCCGAGGCCACCAAGCTGGCGCGCGCCTTCGCCCGCACCATGCAATACATCAGCACCCACAGCGCCGAGGACATTGCCGACAAGATGCCGCGCGACTACTACGGCAACGACAAGGCCCTGTACGTCGAGGCGCTGAAAGCCTCGCTGCCGATGTTCACCGCCGACGCGAAGATGCCCGCGGGCGGTCCCGAGAACGTGCTGAAGGTGCTCGCCACCTACAAGCCGCTGGTGAAGAGCAAGAACATCGACCTGTCGAAGACCTACAGCAACGCCTACCTGGCCGCGGCAGCGACGGCGGCGAAGTGACCATGCGCAACGGAATTCCCCCCAGCAGCAACGGCAGCACCGTGACCTCGGCCATCGACTTCAACGACGTCTCGCTGCGCTTCATCTCGCAGGACGGCAACGCCACCGTGGCGCTGCGCAACTTCAGCATGTCGGTGGCGCGCGGCGAGTTCGTCGCCATCGTCGGGCCCACGGGATGCGGCAAGTCGACCACGCTGAACATGATCACCGGGCTGCTCAAGCCCACCGTGGGCGACGTGCGCGTGATGGGCCAGCCGGTGACGGGCATCGACCCGCGCATCGGCTTCGTGTTCCAGGCCGACGCGGTGTTTCCGTGGCGCAGCGTGGAAGACAACGTGGCGGCCGGCCCGATCTTCCGCGGCAAGCCGAAGAAGGAAGCCCTGGAGCTCGCGAACGAATGGATCCACCGCGTGGGCCTGGCCAAGTTCGGCAAGCACTACCCGCACCAGCTGTCGGGCGGCATGCGCAAGCGCGTGGCGCTGGCGCAGACCTTCATCAACAACCCCGAGATCCTGCTGATGGACGAGCCCTTCTCCGCGCTCGACATGCAGACCCGCACGCTGATGCAGGACGAGCTGCTGCAGCTGTGGTCGGGCAACGGCGGCAGCGTGGTGTTCGTCACGCACGACCTGGAAGAGGCGATCGCGCTGGCCGACCGCGTGTTCGTGCTCTCGGCGCGCCCCGCCACGCTCAAGCGCGTGTACGAGATCGACCTGCCGCGCCCGCGCGTGATGGCGCAGGTGCGCTACGACCCGCAGTTCATCGAGCTCTCGCGGCACATCTGGGACGACCTGCGCGAAGAAGTGGTGATCCAGTGAACGCCATGACGACAACAACGGCAACGAAGACCATGACCCCCTCCTCTACTCCCACGGCGGCCGTGCTGCCCTCCTCGCTCAGCGACGCCGCGCTGGCACGCGAGTCCGAAATCGCCCAGGCGGCCATCCGCGGCCGGCGCCGCATGATCATCGCGCTGCGGCTGATCGTGCTGGTCGTCGCGCTCGGCGGCTGGGAGATCGCGGCGCGCCTGAAGTGGATCGACCCGTTCTTCTATTCGATGCCCTCGATGATCTACGACCAGCTCGTGGAATGGATGCGCGACGGCACCTCGCAGGGCTCGCTGTGGATGCAGGTCGCGGTGACGCTCGAGGAAACGGTGATCGGCTTCCTCATCGGCTCGGTCGCCGGCGTGCTGTGCGGCATCGTCCTCGGACGCAACAAGCTGCTGTCGGATGTGTTCAGCCTCTACATCCAGATCGCCAACTCGATCCCGCGCGTGGTGCTGGGCTCGATCTTCGTGATCGCGCTGGGCCTGGGCATGGCCTCGAAGGTGGCGCTGGCGGTGGTGATGGTGTTCTTCGTGGTCTTCGGCAACGCCTTCCAGGGCGTGCGCGAAGCCGACAAGTACATGATCGCGAACGCGCAGATCCTGGGTGCCTCGCCGCGACAGCTGACGATGTCTGTGGTGATCCCGTCGGCCATGTCGTGGATCCTGGCCAGCCTGCACGTGAGCTTCGGCTTCGCGCTGGTCGGCGCGGTGGTCGGCGAGTTCCTCGGCGCCAAGGAAGGCATCGGCTTGCTGATTTCCACCGCCCAGGGCGCATTCAACGCCAGCGGCGTATTCGCGGCAATGATCGTGCTGGCGGTTGTCGCGCTGGCGGCCGACTTCCTGCTGAGCTCGTTGGAGAAGCGCCTGCTGAAATGGCGGCCCGCGGCTTTCTGAGCATGCGACATTGAACGAAACAACGGCGGGCATTGCCCGCCGTTTTTCATTCCAGCGCCTCAGAACCGGTAGGCGCCGCTCAAGCCCACCGTCCAGTTGCGCCCCGGCGCCGGCTCGTAGTAGCGGCCGTTGCCTTCGTTGACGATCACCGAGCCCACGTAGCGCCGGTCGAACAGGTTGTCGACACGCGCGAAGGCATTGAATTCCCAGCGCTCCCACTTCTTCAGGTAGCCCGCGTACACCGCGGCGACGGCATAGCCCGGCGCGCTCGCGGTGTTGGCGTCGTTGGCCAGGATGCGGCCCAGCGCGCGCATCTCGACACCGGCGCGCCAGCCTTCGGGCGGCACCCAGCCCAGCGATGCGAACAGCGACTGCCGCGCGATGCCCGGAATGCGATTGCCCGCGGCCACCGTGTTCGCGGCCCCGCAGGGTGAAGGCGAGCAGAAGGCGTCTCGGTAGGTCGCGTCCAGCCATGTGTAGGCCAGCTGCGTGCGCCAGTGGTTCGCGGTCTCGTGCTGCCAGCCGAGCTCGAAGCCGTTGCGCTTCGTGCGGCCTGCGTTCTGGAAGGTGGCACGGCCGCCGATGTTGGTGTCCGTCACGATCTCGTCGCGTGTGCGGGTCTGGAACAGCGCGGCCGTCAGCAGCCCCCCGGCCAGCCGCGCCTTCGCGCCGACCTCGATGCTGTCGTTGACCGAAGGGCGCAGCGCGAAGTTGAGTCCGCTCGCGCCGTTGGCCCGGTAGGAGAGTTCGTTCAGCGTCGGCGTCTCGAAGCCTCGCCCGATGGAGCCGTACAGCGCCAGGTCCGGCGTGGCCTGGTAGCGCAGCGACGCCACGGGCAGGGTCTTGCTGTAGCGCGCGCTGCCGCTGTCGTCGCGGTTGGCTCCAACGATGTAGCGGTCCTGCGAGTTGAAGTGCACGCTGCTGTGCCGCACGCCGGCCTCGAGTGTCCATCGGTCGGAGAAGCGCCATGTCGCCTGCGCGTAGGGGTCGAGGTTCCAGGCCTCGTTGAGCTCGTTGCGCCGCAGCCGCCCCTGCACGCCGAGCACCGGGGCCGAGACCGGCCCGAGGTAGTTCTCGTAGCCCCGGCGCTTTTCGCGCAGGCTGTCGTAGCCCAGGCCCGCGACGATGTCGAAGGGCCGGCCGGCCAGGGTGAGCGCGGCGTTCCAGCGCAGGTCGATGCCGCCGTACTGGCGCGACAGGTCGATCACGCCGCCCGCGTGCAGCGGGTTCTGCTGCGCCGAAGGCGGGATCGACTGGAACTGCGTGGTCTTGCGCTGGCCGCCGTAGACCATGAGGCGCAGCCCCTGCGTGGCATCGATGCGGTGCTCGTAGAGCAGGCCGGCCTGCGCCTGCTCGACCGTCTTGCGGGTGTCGTACTGCGTGGCCAGCGGCGCGTTGCGCGGCGCCGGGGCGTACTGGTCGGCGGTGAGGCCCAGCGGGTCCTGCGCGTCGATGCGCACGCTGTTGAAGACCAGCGTGAGCCTGTCGCCGTTGTCCAGCGCAATGCCGAGCTTGCCGTTGACGATGTCGCGCTTCGCGGCGCTGTGCTCGCGCCAGCCGTCGGTGTGGAAGCGGCTCGCGTCGAGCAGGTAGTCGACCGCCCCCTGCGACCCGCTGAGCTGCAGCGACTGCCGCCAGGTGCCGAAGCTGCCGCCCGCGAGCGAATAGGACAGGCGCGGCGGCCCCTCGCCCGAGGCGGTGAAGGCCTGCACCACGCCGCCGGACGAATTGCCGTAGAGCGCCGAGAACGGCCCGCGCAGCACCTCGACGCGGTCCAGCGAGCCGATGTCGATGTTGGAGGTCTGGCCCTGCCCGTCGGGCAGGGTCGCGGGAATGCCGTCGACGTAGATCCGCACGCCGCGCACGCCGAAGGTCGAGCGCGCGCCGAAGCCGCGAATGGAAAGCTGCAGGTCCTGCGCGTAGTTCAGCCGGTTCTGCACCTGCAGCCCCGGCACCGCGCCGAGGCCCTCCGACAGGTTGACCTGCAGGCGGCTGTCGCGCATCTCGTCGCCGTCGACGCGGTCGACCGAACCGGGCACGTTGAAGGGAGCCACCTCGCCGCGGGGCACGGTCACGGTGATCTCGCGAAGGCTCGCGCCGTTGCCGCGACCGGTATTGCTGCCGCCGTTCGGATCCACCGGAGGCTCCTGCTGCGCCCGCGCGGCCGGCGACGCGGCGAGCAGGAGGAAACCGGCGGCGGCGAGAGCAACGGGCGCGAGGTTCATCGCGCCGATTCTGCTTTGGCGCGCCGACCGCGCGTGTCGCGGTGGCGCGACTCTCAGGGAAAACTAGGACGCGCTGCCGGCTAGTGCTGGTTCTGGGCCTTGTCGGCCGGCTTCCTGCACCAGCCGTACCAGATGCACACCAGGCACGGAATGCCCAGCGCGATCCAGGCCAGGATGTCGCCAAGCCCCCCGTCGCTGAAGAGCGCCGAGATCAGGCCGAAGGTGGTGAGCACGCCCAGCACGAGGGGCCAGCCCCACATGTGCCAGAAGCCGTGATGCTGCTTCATGCCTGGACCTTCATCGCCGGTACCGGCTCGGGTTGGGCGGCGCCGACAGGGGCGTGCTGCCGCTCTTCATGTTCTTCCGGCTTCTTCTTCGAAGCCGCGGGCACGGTGTTGCCGCGCTTGAGCCACAGGTACAGGCCGCTGCCCAGCACGATGATGGTCGCTATGTCGAGCAGCGCCCAGATGATCTGCATCGGCATGCCGCCGTAGTCGCCGAAGTGCAGCGGCTGCGACACCAGCAGCGCCCAGAGGTACCAGGGCAGCTTGGGCGACGCGGTCACCTCGGCCGTCTTGGCATCGACCAGCACGGGCTGGAAGAGCTTCGACGTGAAGGGCTCGTTGCCTCGCAGGAAGAAGGTCGTGTGGTGCGGGCTCGAGAACGACGTGCCCGGGAAAGCGATGAACGACAGCTTCATGCCGGGCGTCGCCTGGATCGCGGCTTCCATCGAGCGCTGCACCGAGGCGCGCTCGTTCACCGCCACGACGGGCTCGTTCTTGTAGGGCGTCATGAGCGCGCTGAGCTGGTCGTACTGCCAGTACTTGATGACCAGGTCGGCCCACGTGTTGATCATGCCGGTGGCGCCCACCACGAACACCCACACCAGCGTAACGATGCCCAGCAGGTTGTGCAGGTCGAGCCATTTCAGGCGCGGGCGCTTCTCGCGCCGCACCGTGCCGAAGTCGAGCTTGCGCATGAAGGGCGAATAGAGCACCACGCCCGAGACGACGGCCACCAGCAGCAGCAGGCCCATGAAGCCGAGGAAGAGCTTGCCCGGCAGCCCGGCGAAAAGGTCGACGTGCAGCTTGAACATCACGTACATGAAGCCCTCGTCGAACTTCGGCTGGGCGAGCACCGCGCCCGTGCGCGCGTCGACCGCGACCGACTTGAAGTCTTCGGTGGGCGCCGGCGTGGGCGTGAGCGTGACGAACCAGAGGCCGTCGTCGTCCTCGGGCTGCGAGGCGAACTGCACCACGCGGTCGGGGTGCTTGGCCTTCGCCACCTCGAGCACGCGGTCGAGGCTGATGCGCGGCGTGTCCGCCGGCATCTTCGGCGCCTCGACCTCGGTGCCCAGCAGGTGCCCGATCTCGTGGTGGAAGATCAGCGGCAGGCCGGTGATGCACAGCAGCAGCATGAACACCGTGCACACGAGGCTGCTCCACTTGTGCACCCAGGCCCAGGTCTTGATCTTTCGGCTGTTCATGTCGTGGCGGCTCTGTTGGAGGAAAGGATTCTAGAAACGGTAGGTCGCGCTGGCGACGATGTTGCGGCGCGCGCCGTACCAGCAGTCGCCTCGCGACAGGCAGGTGCTGAAGTAGGTCTTGTCGGTCGCGTTGTTGATGTTCAGGGCGTAGCGCCACTTGGCCGACTCGTAGGCGAGCATCAGGTCGAGCAGGGCCACCGAAGGCACGTACGGCCCCGCGCTGGCGCCTTCCACGTCGCGAAAGCCGCTCATGTAGCGCACACCGGCGCCGGCAGAGAAGCCGGGCACGCCGGCAATGGAGAAGCGGTACTTGCCCCAGACCGACAGCTGGTTGCGCGGCGTGTCGGTGAGCTTGTGATCGACGTCAATGTAGGTGTAGTTGGCGATGAGGTCGAGATCGCGCGCCACGGTGGTCTTGAGCTCGAACTCCACGCCCTTGTTCTTCGTCGCATCGACCTGCCGGCCGTAGTTCGGGTTGGTGCTGTCGAAGACGGTGCGGTTCTTTTCCTTCAGCGAGTACACCGAGGCGGTGAAGCTCGTCGGCGAGCCCTGGGGCTGGTACTTGACGCCGGCTTCCACCTGTTCGCCGCGCAGTGGCTTGAACAGCTTGCCGTCGACGTCGGAGCCCGCCTGCGGGGTGAAGGATTCGGTGTAGCTCAGGTAGGGCGACCAGCCGGAGGGCAGCGTGTACATCACGCCCAGGCGGCGCGAGGTGGCGCTCGTGGTCTCCGATGCGCTGCCCGCCGTGCCGGCGGTGCTGCGGTCATGGCGCAGCCCGGCTACGAAGATCCAGTTGTTCCACTTCATCTGGTCCTGCACGTAGATGCCGGCATTGCGCTGCGTAGTGCGCGGCTTGCGCGTCAGTTCGGTGACGGGCACGTAGCCGATGCCGTAGACCGGCGCGTAGGCGTCGATGGAGCTGTAGACGGAGCCTTCGGTCTTGTCCTGGCGCTGGCGGGAATACTCGGCGCCCACGAGCAGCGTGTGGCGCACGCCGCCGGTGTCGAAATGGCCTTCGACGTGGTTGTCGATGCCCGACATGCTGGTCCAGGCCAGCGACTTGTCGTTGTAGCGGCCGAGCAGGCGCTGGCCGACCGGGTCCAGCGACCAGCCGCCGGGCTGGGAGAAGGAATCGGCGTAGTGGTAGTGCGAGTCGTTGAAGGTGCGCGACGCGCGGAAGTTCTGGCGGAAAGTCCACTGGTCGCTGAACTTGTGCTCGAACAGCCAACCGAAGGTCTTGCGCTCGGTGTCGTAGCCGTCGCCCGGCTCGCCGATGAACCGGCTCGACGGCAGCGGGCCATTGACGTTCGGCAGGATCGTGCCTTGCCAGGGGAAGAACTGCGAGGTGCTGCCGGTCTTGTCCTTCTGCCACAGGGCCTGCAGCGTCAGCGAGGTCGCGGCGCTCGGCCGCCAGGTGAGCGACGGCATGATGAGCGAGCGGTCGTCCGGAACGTAGTCGACCTGGGTATCGGACTTGCGGTGCAGCGCCACCAGCCGGTACGACCAGTCGCCGTCAGCCGTCAGCGGGCCGGTGAGATCGGCCTGCAGCTGCTTGCGGCCGAAGGAGCCGAGCTGCACGCCCACTTCGCGGTACGCCTCCTGCTGGGGCCGCTTGCTGACCATGTTGACCACCCCGCCCGCCGTACCCGCTCCGAAGAGCATGCCCGACGGTCCGCGCAGCACTTCGAGGCGCTCCAGGGTGTAGGGGTCGGGCCGCGCCGTGGCGGTGTACCAGCCGGAGGAATAGGTCTGCAATCCGTCGAGGTAGATGGTCGGGTCGCTGCCGCGCACCGAGAAGCTGTCGGAGCGGGAGTCGATGCCATAGGCATCGGAGCGTACGCCGGCGGCGTAGGTGAGCGCGTCCTGCAGGTTGGTCGCGCCCTGGTCGACCATCTGGTCGCGCGTGATGACGGTCACGGACTGCGGCGTCTCGGCCAGCGGCGTGTCGGTCTTCGTGGCGGTGACGGCGTTCTTCGCGCGGTAGCCGATCACCGGCGAGGTCGCGGTCTCGGCTTCGGCTCCCGCGTCGACCCTCACTTCCGGCAGCGAGGCTGCATTCGTCGTCTGGGCCAGCACCTGATGCTGTGTGTAGATCGCCAGGCATCCCGCCAGCACCGATGCGACCTTGCGCCGCGCCACCAACCTCTTCATTCCCGCTCCGCTCCTCTATAAATTAATAAGAACGATTCGCATTTTAGGCGTGACAAATTCCCGCTTCTCCGAATCACCGCCCTGAGTGAAGGGCGTTACGTTGCGAAATTGCGTCTTCGGGCCGAAGGCGAACCGGCTACGATGCCGCCCGCACGCTCCCAGTGCGTTGGCAGCCTTCATGCTCAAGCTCATCGCCCTCCTGTTTCCCGCGTTGCGCGGTCCGGCTCTGCGGCTGATGGCGCTCGTGGCTGCCGTCGCGCTCACCGGCTGCGCCGGGCTTCCGCCGCGCACGCCCGAGCCGCCCACGCTGGCCATCGCGGCCTCGCCGGCCACCGAACTGGGCCGCGCGGCCACCAGCCTCAACAACCCGCCCGACGGCCTGAGCAGCATGCGGCCGCTGATCGAAGCCTCCTTCGCGCTCGACGCGCGGCTCGAACTGATGCGGCGCGCCAGGTCGTCGCTCGACATCCAGACCTACCAGTTGGGCAACGACAAGACCGGCCGTCTCCTGCTGCGCGAGATGCGCAACGCCGCCCGGCGCGGCGTGCGCGTGCGGCTGCTGCTCGACGACTTCTACACGGCCGGCATGGACCGCCTCCTGCTCGGGCTGGCCGCCGAGCCCAATGCCGAGGTGCGGCTCTTCAATCCCTTCGTGAACGCGCGCGACCACTCGTCGGGCCGCTGGCTGGAGTTCTTCTCCGACTTCCGCCGGCTCAACCACCGCATGCACAACAAGCTGTTCGTGGCCGATGGCGCCATGGCCATCGCGGGCGGGCGCAACCTCGCCGACGAATACTTCCTGCGCAGCGACAGCGCCAACTTCATCGACTTCGAACTGCTGCTGGCCGGCCCCGTGGTGCCCGAATCCGCCGCCATCTTCGACACCTACTGGAACAGCGACGTGGTCTACCCCCTGCTGCGGGTGGCCAGCACCAGCCGCACGCCGCAGGAGCTGAAGGCCGACTTCGAGGAAGCCACCTCCCCCGCCCACGCGCCGCCGCCCGATCCGCTGCCCGTCACCGACCTGCTCGGCGACCCGCCGCTGGCCACCCAGCTCGCCGACATCGACGAAGCCAAGTGGATGCGCGCCGAGGCCCACGCATCCGCCGACAGCCCCAACAAGGCGCTGGGCGTCATGGCGCGCCCCACCGAGCCGCTGGCGCAGCGCTTCCACGAGATGCTGGCAACGGCCCGCTCGAACGTGGTGGTGATCTCGCCCTACTTCATTCCGGGCGACGAGGGCATGGAGCGCATCCGCATGGGCCGCGAGCATGGCGTGAACATCACCGTCATCACCAACTCGCTGGCCGACAGCGACGAGCCGCTGGTCAACATCAACTACAACCGCTACCGCGTCGACATGCTCAAGCTGGGCGTGAACCTGTACGAGGTGAGCACGCAGCAGCTCAAGCGCAGCGACCAGTTCCGCACCCTGCTCAAGAAGGCGCGCGGGCGGCTGCACGCCAAGCTGGCGCTGGTCGACCGGCAATGGGTGCTGCTCGGCTCCATGAACCTCGACCCGCGCTCCGCCCGCCTGAACACCGAGTTCGGCGTGCGCGTGCGCAGCTTCGACCTGACGCAGGCCCTGCTCTTCGCCTACCAGCTCGACGACATCGAGGGCGTGTACCGCGTCACGCTCAAGCCCGACGGACAGAACGTGCAGTGGGTAGGCACGGGCGACGTCAACAACGAGGTGCTCGACAGCGAACCCGACTCGAGCATGCTGACCCGGCTGCAGCTGCTGCTGTTCTCGTGGTTCGTGCCGACGGACCAGTTGTAGATCGCGCCGGTCGGGGCCGTCCGCTCATTCGAGCGGAAAGACCCGGCGATAGGTCTGCACCTGGCGATCCGCGCCTGCTCGCATTCCCAGCGCCAACTCCATGCCCGTCGCCCCCGCGCGTGCGGACGCAACCGCCGGCAGCGGCCGCCAGCCGGCCCCCGGCTCCCACGCCCGAAGCTCGAAAGCGGTCACGTCGTCCAGCAACGCCACGCGATCGCCGGTATCGGGCGGTGGCAACGGAAAGGACGCCGCCACCGGCCCCGCCGCGCGATAGAGCACGCTGCCGCGACGCCACCATTGCACCCGCTGCCAATAACCCGGCGCGGCGGGCGCGGCCCTGACGATCTCCATGAAGAACGGCAGCTCGGTCTGCCTGCGCACCTGCAGCGATGCCGGCAGCAGCGCGATGGCCGGTGCCGCGCCACCGCCCTCGCGCCCCGGCAGCTCCGTGGTGGCGCGCTGCGACAAGTCGCGCTCCAGCTGGTCGAGCGCGCGCAGCAGCCGTGCGACTTCTTCCGTGCGGCGCTCCAGCGCGTTGTTGGCGCGGCTCACGCTGTCGAGGCCGCGCCATGCCATCACGCTCAGCACCGCCATGAGGGCGATGGCGATCATCACCTCGACGAGCGTGAAGCCGGCCTGTGCGTGCGCTCGCGTCGTCGTCATTTGCCCGCTCCTGCGTCCTGCACGCGCGTGCGCAGCGAAGCCAGGCGGCGGTCGCCGTCCTCGGCCAGGTAGACGTCGACCGTCACGCTGCGCAGCCCGTCGACGGCCGTGCCAGCCTCCGTTCGGCAGACCAGGCGCAGGCCGCCCTGCGGGCAGGCGCTGCGCACCACGCCCGGCGCGACAGGCCACTGCGCCATGCGCAGCTCCGCGAGCCGGTTCTCCGCCGACAACATCGCCAGCGATTGCTGCTCCAGCAGCCCGAGGTTGGTGATAGTCAGGCTCGAAGCCCGCACGATCGCCGCCAGCGCGATGCTGACGATGGCCAGCGCGATCAGCACTTCGATGAGCGTGAAGCCCGACTCGCGCGGGCACGGCGCGTTGTTCATGGACTGCTACTTCACTTCATAGCCGCCCGCGGCATCGCGCAGCACGGCCACCGTGACACCGCCACGTCGCAGCTCGAGCCGCCAGGCGGCGCCGATCGGCTCCGAGGTCAGCAGGATCGGCCGCGCAGGCGTCACCTCCACCGGCCCCGCACGCCACTGGCGCGGACGCAGTTCGTCGTCGCGGTTGAAGGTGTCGAGAGCACCGAGCGTCGACACCGTGGGTATCGCGCTGCCGGGCACGGCCTGCCATGTGCCGCGCGCGAACCGGTAGCCGTCGGCATCCGCCTGCCATGCGATGACGCGGCCATCGATGCGCACTTCGTTCTGCGCCACGGCCAGCCGCAGGGCGAGCTCGCGCGCATCGCGCCGCAGTTCCTGCGCCGGATCGGGCGCGACGGCGAGGCTGATAGCAGCGGTCGCGATGCCGACGATGACCATCACGATCATCAGCTCGATCAGCGAGAAGCCGCTCTCGCCCGCGCGCCGTGTTCGCGCCGACATGCACAACATCTTCATCATCCTGCGACGCCCATCGAAGAAGCCTCGCGCGATGCTAGGCAGCACGTGTGATGCCGCCATGAAGCCGCTGACACGAAACCCCAACGAGGGCGTGATAGACAGGACGCCCGACGCCCGCCGCGGCGGCAACCACCTGGAAAGCAACGATGACCGAGCCCGTGAAACCATCCGTCCGATACGCCGTCCATGCCGCTGGCCTGCTGCTCGTGGCGGCGGGCGTGGCGACATGGGCACGCCTGCTGTCCGCCCCCGCGCCGAGCGCACCGCCGCCACCCGCGCCGACCACACAGGCCGATCCTTCGGCCGACGCGATCGCCGCATGGTTCGGGCCCGGTGAGATCCGCGCCAACATCGCGGTCAAGGGGTTGATCAAGTCCGGCGAGCATGGCGTGGCCGTGCTCTCGGTCAACGACGCGGCGCCACGCGCCTACCGCACGGGCGAAGCGCTCGGCAAGTCGGTCACGCTGAGTGCCGTCGAAGCCGACGCGGTGGTGATCGACAAGGCCGGCACGCCGCAGCGCATTGCTGCGCCCGCGCTGCCGCAGCCAGCCACGCCCGGCATCGCAAAGGCAGCGCCCGCAACCGTTGCGACGCCATAACGGCCGAGGTTGCCGGCGCGCCGGCATCCACATCTCTCCTCAGCGCGCCGCCTGGTGCGGCCGCGCCTCCGGCACGACCGCCGCGCAGGCCCAGGTCGACAGCGCATGCAGCAGCCCGCGATTGACGCGGAAATCGCCATCGCCCGATTCAGGCAGGAAGGTATTGGAAAGACAGCGCGTGATCACGCGCGCCACGCGCGGATCGGCGCCCACCGCGTTCAGGTCGCGCGTGAACTCGACGCGGCCCGGCAGCTCGTCGGCGAACTTCTCGAAGCCCACGAACCAGCGGAACAGCATGTTGTAGGTGAGGCTCTCGTGCACCTTCTCGCCGTCTTCCAGCGAGTAGACGATCTGCAGCACCAGGCTGCGCAGCAGCGTCGATGCGCCGATGCGGCTGCCGTACTGCAGCTCCAGGTCGGCCAGCAGCGGGCGCTCGTAGCGCAGCGCGTCTTCCACCAGGTCGTGCAGCGCCACCAGCGGATGGCCCTCGGGCACGAGGGCCCGCAGGTTGTCGGCCTGCACCCAGGCCTGGTGGCTCACGATCCAGACCCATGGCGATCCGTAGCGGTTGACCGCCACCGGGCCCTCTCGCGCGCGTTCGACGATCTTCGAGAGCCTGGCATCCAACTCCTGCATGGTGACCCGCATGGGTGTCGTCCACTTCATCACCTGTTTCCTCCAGTTCCCGAATGACTATGCAACAGGATGCGTGACGGCTGCGCGAGCGGGACTTCCGCAGGGGCAGGCAGGCAACGCACCCGCCTATGGCTCATCGACGGCTCAGCGCAGGACGCCAAGGGCCTGCCTGAGCGTGGTGTCCACCCTGCGCACCGAGACGCCGTGGCGCCGGGCCACTTCCTGGCGCGACATCTCATGCAGGCGCAGCGCCAGCAGCACGGAGCGGTGGCCGCGCGGCAGGCGCTGCATGGCGCGGTCCACCGCCGCCACCTCCGAGCGCGCCTCGGCGATCAGCTCCGGGCCCGGCTGCAGGTCGGCGATGACGTCGAGGTCCGCATCCTCCTCGTTCGCGCCTCCCGGCCAGCGCTTGCGCGAACGCAGGCTGTCCATCGCGAGATTGCAGGCCACGCGATAGACGTACGCGTCGGGGTTCGCCGGCGCTTCCTGCGGCTGCCTCTCGCCCAGGCGCAGCCACGCGTCGTGCAGGCATTCGCGCGCGAAGTCCGCGCATCCCAGGTGCCGCTCCAGGCGCCGGTGCAGCTGCGCGTAGTGCGTCGCCAGGTGCGCCTGCAGGTCGGGCGCCTGCGCAGCCGCTGCGGCGGGCTTCTGCGTGCACGCCTGCGGTGCCGGCATGACGACGCATTCGTCATCGTCATCACGCAGGTCGCGCAGATCACGCAGATCGCGCAACTGTTCGCGCAGTTGCCATCCGGGTTGGAACAGCATGGAGAACCGGTCCGGCACGCGGCCGATGGCCTGGGTTTCTGGAGTCATGATGGGCTTTGCTGAACGCCTGGCAAGACACAGCCGGGATCTCCGGCAACGGGCTTGGCCAGGCCTTGGAACAAGGAAGGACGAACAGGCACGCGCAGGGGCGCAGGTCAACGTTGCAGGTTGGCGCGCTCCTCGTCCGTCAATTGCCGGCTCGCCGACGGCGGCAGCTGGCCGCCGCCACCCAGCACGCGGATCACGCTGCGCGGGTTGTAGCTGGCCTGCACGCCCTTCCTGCCGTCGGAGGCATCGCCGCCGTCACTGCTGCTGTTGCTGCTGCTGTTGTTGCCGGCACCGCTGCCGGCGGCCGGCTCGTTGCCGAAGCCGAGCACGCGCACGGTGAACACCGAGGGCAGCGCCTGCCGCGCCGCGGCGCGATCGCGCTGCAACGCCTCCTGCGCGGCCGCGCCGGCCTGCGAGGCCGCGGCGCTCGCGTTGGTGAGCGCGCTCACGTTCACCGACGCCACCACCGGCAGGCCGGACGACTCGCCCTTCACCTGGATGTTGGCCGCGTTCACCACCTGCAGCGCCGCGACGTTGACGCTGCCCGACACCCGGATGCCGGCCTCGCCCGCATCGATGGTGCCCAGCGGCGCGATCAGGTCGACGTCGCCCGGCGGCACCTCGGGAATCGGCGCCAGCGTCGCGATGCCCGCGCCCGAACTCGGTGCCTGCGGCGAGATCTCGACATTGCCGACGTTGTCGTAGACCAGCTTCGGCGGCGTGAACAGCACCGTCGTCTTCGAGCCCCGGCCCGCGTTGATGTCACCCTTCTCCGACCAGGCGAGGATGCCCCCGCCGAAGGTCGTCATGATGCGCGACAGCCCCAGCAGCAGGCTGCCTTCGCTGAAGAGCCGGATGTCGCCCTGCCCCTGCGTCATCACGCCCGAGCTGGCCGGCGGCACCGCGCCCTGCACGCCCAGGATGATCTGCCCGCCCGGCGCCATCATCTCGATGTCTCCGCCGAAATTGGTGCGCACGCCCGAGCCGCCGAACATCGTGATGTCGCCGCTGCGCGCGATCTCGCGGCCGGACGCGTCGCGGTCGGGGAACAGCGTGGCGATCATCTCGCGGCCGCGCAGGTACGAGCCCTTGCGGCTGCTCGCAGCATCGTTGTATTCGCGGCCGCCGGCGCGCAGCTCGGCGTAGTAGACCTGCCGCAGGAAGATGCGCTGCTGCTCGGGCGTGAGTGCGTCGAAGTACGCGAGCGCCTGTACGGTGCTGCCGCCGCTTTCGAAGCCGTAGCGGTCCTTCAGCCATGCGACAAGCTCGGCCTCGTAGGTCTTCACGGCCTTGCCGGGCTGGCCGGCGAGCGGCTGGGAAGCGTCTGCGCGATTCGACGGATCGAGGTAGCGCGCGCGAATGGGCGACATGTCCAGCCCCGATGCCCCCACGCCGGCCATGATCGCGACCGACGTGCCGGGGCGCTTGTCGCCCGGCACCACCGGCCCGATCGAGGTGATGCCGCCGCGGTCGGCCTGCAGCAGGTTGCGCCCGGCCGAGACTTCGAGCGTGCCCGGGCCGGCCACGTCGAAATTGGCATACAGGATGTCGCGACCGGCGGAAACGATGGAGACGTCGGTCGGGTTGTCGTGGACGACGAGGTTGCCGCGCAGGCTGCCCGAGAGTTCCTTGGGCCCGACGGTCGAGCCTCCGGGCGCGACACCGGTGTTGACGATGTCCCTGCCCGCCATGACGCGCACCGGCGCGGCGGCGTTGTACCAGGTGCTTTCGCCGCGCGTCACGACTTCGCCCGTCTTCAGTCCGACGATGTCGCCGCCGGCGGCATAGAACCGCATGGGGGACGCATCGGGTGCGCGATCCAGGGGAACCGCGGCTGTATTCGGGCCGAACGCGAAGAGCGTCGGAAGAAGCACCGGCGTATCGGTGGTGCCCGAGATCGCCAGGCCGTCCGCCGCCACATTGGTCGCGAGCACCTTGCCGGCGCCGTAGGCCTGGCCGACGAACGCCGGATTGAAGGGCGTCGGCAATGCCGTGCCCGTGCCCGACATGCCGACCGAGTACTGGCCTGCGTAGAGGGAGCCGCCCGCGAGCATTTCCAGTTCGCCCGTGGCGGAAGGCGCAAGGGTCAGGCCGTAGCCGATCTTGGCGGGATCGCCTACCGTATGCGGCAATGCCGCGTAGCCGTAGTAGAGGTTCCCCGTCAGGGCCGCGGCCCGGAAGATCGAGGGATAGACGATCCACGCATCCTTCGTGGTGGTGCGCAGCTGAGTGTCGTCGCCGGACGCCATCGTGGGCGTGAGATGGCCACCGGCGGAGACGAGGTCGATCGCGCTGCGACCGGTCCAGAGGCTGAACCAGCCCTGCCCGCCGGACTGGGACGCCTTCCCTCCCACCGAGAAGGCGGAGCTGTTCGGCGTGTCGCTGCGCCCCGGATCGGATGCCCCGCCGAGCACCAGGTCGCCGCGTGTCTGCAACCGGATCGCCGTGTCGCCCGGCACGAGGTTGATGCCGCCCCGGGCATCGGCATAGCTCGACACGAACGGATCGATGGCCCGCGTGTCGACGGGATCGGAGAACCTGAACGTGCCCGAGAGGTACTGCCGGCTCAGGCTGCCGATCGATCCGGCGCTGACCTCCGTGGCGCCGCGCAGGTTCGCGATGGCGCCGGTGAGAATGAGTTTCTCCGAGCCCGCGCTGAGATTGCGATTGGGATTGAGCGCACCCGCGATACGCATGTCGATGTCGCCGCCGCCGGTCAGCGTGAGAGTGCCATCGGCGCCGACCCGGCCTGTGCTGCCCACGGCAACCACCAGACCCTCGCTGCGCTCCGTGCCGCTGGTCTGGAGTCCGCGCAGCCCGATCGCTCCCGCCTCGCCGCCGACACGGATGCGCACGTCGCCGCCGCCCAGCGTGCCGATGCCGGTGAAACCGGCAAGATCCGGCGCCTTCCGGTCATTCGCCTTGTCCGCCGTACTCGTGTAAGCGCCGAAGTTGATCCACCATGCAGTGGGAATCGCCTCATCGATGGCGGTCTTGCCCGAGCCCTGCCTCCAGAGCCAGTTGCCCGATATGGCGCTCGATAGTCCCGTGCCGAGCAGGTCGCCTACAAGGTTGCCACCGGCAGAGACCAGCACGTTGCCTCCCTGGTCGGGATACCAGGCGCGATAACCCGCCAGGCTAGAGCCATAGTCGAGCAGTTCGGACTGCGGGCCGATCGGCGACCCACTCGCATCCTTGCCTCGTGGCCGGCTGTAAGCGGGGTCGGCGGCCGTCGCCGATCCGGCGGTATAGACGCCGTAGAGCGAGTCCATGCGGATATCCCCGGCGGCAAGCAGTGCGAGGTCGCCAGTGCCGGTTCGCAACACACTGAAGGCCGGCGCAACGATCCGGCTTCCAGTGATGGTTGGTGGACCGCCGGCGACCGGCACACACCAGGAGGGCTCGATCTCGCACAAGATCAGATCGATGTCGTCGACCTTCGACCCTTCCTCGTGGCCCAGGTCGTTGGGCCCCCATAAGTAGATCGTCGAGGCACTGATCGTGTAGTCCCTGATCGCATGCGTATCCGCCAGCCTGATCGCCGCAGTCGAGGCCGGATTCAGTGCGCGCCGGTCGGCCGAGCCGAGATCGGCGCCCGCAACCAGTTGCACGTCCCATGAAGTGGCGCCTTCGCCGAGCATCGGCGCCACGGCCCAGTTGCGCCCTTGCGCGCCGTTCGCCGAAGGGCGCAGGTCGATGGGCAGGTCGCCCGGGAGCTCGACCGAGGTCAACGACGGAATGAGCGATCCACGCGCGAGCCTGGTCTGGCCAGTGGTGGTCATCGTCACAGGCAGCACCACGCCCTTGGGCCACGTCAGCGCGGCCACGTCCGCGGCCGCACGCAGCGCCGTACCGGCGCCGAGCCGCATGCCGGCAGTCAGCGTCGCCACGTTTCGCAGCACCGTGCCGGCCGCGTAGGCCACCGACCCGTCGGCGTTGTAGATGTTGGCGCCGACCACGGTGCCCGCCGACAGGTTCAGCGGACCGGTGAGCACGGCATCCACCGGCAGCACGGTCCCCGCCGGCAGCTTCATCGCCGCCACGTCCACGCTGTAGTTGAGCGTCGCTCCCGCCGGAAAGATCGTGCCCGTGTCGAGCACCACGTTGTCGATCGGCACCACGATGTCGCCACCGAACCCGGCAAAGGTCGGGAAGTGGGCCTCGGTCAGCACCCAGCCGTTGTCGTCCGGCGTCTTGGCAGGCGGCGCGAAGCCATCGTTGATGCTGCCATGGACATTGAGCCCGCCGGCCGCGCGGATCACCAGGCGGCCGGGCTCGCCGAAGCCGCGCCGGGCCGGATCGCCGCGGTTGGCGTCCGGGCCGTACCGGTAGCCGGAAAGGTCGAGGTCGCCTTCGATCGTGAGGCCGCCTTGCGGGTTGATGCGGCTGTCGCTGACGATCTCCACGCCCGGCCGCAGGTGGTAGGCGCCCAGTCCGGACAGCCGGCTGCGCAGGGCCCCGTTGCCGAGTGCAGCGTCAATGAAGCGCTGGCTGTCCGTGTCGATGCGATCGAGGTAGCCCTGCGTGATGAGCTGCGGCCGTTCGCCCGACACGTCGGGCAGGCTGGCCTGCGGCGCATCGCGGTAGGTGCGGAAGGCGTTGACCGCAATGGTCTTCGCCCCCTGGATCGCCGGCGTTCCATTGACCGCCACGGCCACGTCGTCCTCGCCGGTGCGCGGCGCATTCAGGTCGAGCGTGCCGCGCGCCCGGCCATCGTTCTGGCCCGCCTTCGTGCCCACCGGCACGTCGGTTCCGGCGCGCAGGTCGATGCGCGCGCCGCCGCCCAGCGTCAGCGTGCCTTCGCTGCTGGTGAGATCGACGATGGCGCGGTTGGGGCTGTCGATGATCTTGCCGTAGCTGTCCACGCGCAGGCCCGTGCCGTGCGCGTCGAGCGTGCCATTGACGGTGAGGTCGCCCTTCGATGCGAGGCGAATCGTTCCGACCTGAAAGCCGCTGGCATCGATGCGGCCATCCACGCGCAGGCTGCCGCCATCGGCGGTGATGGACACCTCCCGGGCCTTCACGCCGTCGCCGACGACCAGATCGCCCTGCTTGACCTGGAAGCGCCGCGCGCCGAACACGCCGCCCTCGTTCAACCGGGCGTTGAGGCCGGCGAAGTCGCCGAGCGTCTGCGCGCGCACCGTGAGTTCGCCCGCGTCGTAGGGCACCACCGTGCCGCCCGCGTCGTAGGTGCCGCTGCTGCCGCCGCGGATCGCGCCGCGCAGGTCGACGTGCCCCGCGTTCGCCCCCAGCGCGGTCGCCTCGATGGTGCCGCCGCGATGCGAACGCGCGGACACGTCGATCAGCGAGCCGGCAGCCTGCGTGATGTTGCCCGCCGCGCTGGACAGCACGAGGTCGCCGCCCCAGCTGTACTTGTCGACGTCGAACAGCGCCACCTTGCGGCCCGACAGGTCGATGCGCGAGGCGCCGCCGAGCACGATGTCGTCGGTCGCCGCCAGCACCAGCCTGCCGGAGGGCAGCACGACGCTGCCCTCCAGGCCGATGCTTTTCCCCCTCAGCTCCAGTGTTGCGCCCAATGCGTCGCTCGATGTGGCGGCCGCGCCTTCGAGTGCGGCCACCCTGATTGCGCCACCCGCGGTGATTCGGGTCTTCGAGCCCGATTGCCCTGTCAGCAGCGGCGACGTGATCGCGAGGTTGCCGCCCTCGTACGAATAGCCCGTGCCCGGCACGTAGGCGCCCTGCCGCTGATACACCGACAGCGTGCTGCTGCCATCGGAGGTCACGCGTTCCGAGGCCGAGAGCTTCACGTCCGCGAAGCCCAGCGCCAGCCGCGCATCGGTCTGCGTGCCGTTGGCCTGCGCATACGGGCCGTGCCCGAGGACGATCGAGCGGGCCGCGATGTCGAGCGTGCCGCCACCCGGCAGCCCGGCGATAGAGGCACCGGGGGTGCCTTCGGTGCCCGTCCAGACGAACTCGCCGGCGCGAATGGCGGCCACGTCGCCGGCTGCGCCGTAGCCATGGATCACCGGCGTGCCTAGCACCAGCCGCTGGAGGCTGGATGCATCGAGCTTCACCGCGCCGTAGGTGTTCACGGCATCGCGCGCATTGAGGGTCAGCGTCTCCAGGGCCGGCGCGCCCGTGGCGGTATTGCCGGCCAGCAGCCTGTCCAGCCTCGCCTGGTTGAGCACGAGGCCGTTCGGCAGTTGCCCGCCGGCGTCCGCGGCGGCGATGCTCGCGTTCTCGCCGAGGTTGACCGTGGCCAGCGCCAGCGAAAGGTTGCGCGTTCCATACGAGACGTTGTCGCCCAGGGCCAGCGATCCTCCGGTGGCGATCGCCAGCGTGCCCTCCGACACCATGCGGGTCTCGCCGGTGCACGACGCGCTCACGCAGCGTCCGATGTCGATCGCGACCGTTCCGGGCCCCTGCGCCGCGTTGGGCTGCGCGAGCAGGAGGTTGAACCAGCCGTTGGACAACGCCACCACGCCGGTGCCGACGAACACATAGCCGTCGCTCGAGCCGAAGCTCCTCGTGGTCCTGCCGACCGTGCCGAGCGAGGCCCCTTCCTCGACGGTGATCCGGCCGTCCGCAACGCGGGGCGCGCCCGCCAGGACGAGCTCGCCCGCCGACAGGTTCGCGCCGCTGCGCACGACCAGGCTGCCGGCCCCTTCGATCTCGACGATCCGCCCGCGCTGGCCGTAGGTGTTGCCCAGCGCGCCGTTGAGCACCAGGCGCGAGGTGCCCAGCCTGTTCAGTTCGCTGTCGTAGACCGATGCTCCTGCCAGCTTCTCGTCGGCCGACTGCCCGGCGGCAAGAACTTCACCGAGGTTGCGCACGTTCACCGTGCCGCCGAAGCCCGCGCTGGCGGGTTGGGCATCGAGGCGCAGGTCGCCGTCGAACTTCAGCGCGGTCCGGTCCTGCTCGTCCGCGGACGGGCGAGACAGCATGATGTCCAGCGTCTTCGCATCCGAGGTGATCGCCGCGCGCAGGAAGCCCAGCCGCGCCGCGTCGGCGCGCACGAAGGCGTTGTAGTCCGTCTCGTTGTAGCCCGAGTAGGTGCGTACCTTGTCGGCCGGCGTGATGACGACCTGGTTCGGCAGCGCCTCGCGGATCGACGTGTTGGCCACGCCCAGATAGCCGCCCGCGACATAGGAGCCGTTGCCGATGCTCGTGACGCCCGAGAGCCCCACGCGGTCGGCCGCGCCGATTTCCACCCGATAGGCGCCCGGCAGCAGCGCATAGCTGGAAGGCATCAGCGTATAGGTGCCCGCCGGCAGGCCCGGCACGCCGGCGGGCACGGTGATCTGCTGTCCGATCCCCGGCGTGCCGAAGCCCGCTTCGGGTGCCACCGGCGCGTACCTCGCGGCGCTTCCGGGAACGATGGCATAGACCGCGTTGCCGGCCCGGCTGAAGCCGTTGGCGGGATTCGCGTTGGCCAGCGGCGTTGCCAGCACGTCGACCGAACCGCCGCGTCCGCTGACGAATCCGGCGCCGGCCAGGGTGCCGCCGCCCGACAGGTCGAGCACCGAGCCTTGCTGTGCGTCCAGGTGGCGCGTGCTCACCTTGATGCCGTTGGCCTGGTCGCTCACGCTGCGCAGCGCCACAGGCTGGCCGTTGTACTGGTAGCTCAGGCCGTCGACCGTGCCGCCGTAGGGCATCAGCAGCCCCGCGCCGCTCACCGAGGTGATGCTGCCCGGCAGCAGCGTCACGCGGTTCGTGGCCGAAGTGACCGGGTCGAACTCCGTGCCGAGGGTCAGCTGCCCCAGGGGCGCGCGCACGATGCCGCCCTGCTCGACGGTCTCTGCACCGAAGGTGATGCGGCCGAAGGCGGAGTAAGGCATCGCGACCTCGCCTTCGCCCTGGCGGCGGATGGCGATGATGCTGTCGCGTGCGTAGCTCTGGCGCGCGTCGGCGCCCCGGACATAGCCGGCCACGATCGAGTTGCTCGTGCCGGTTCCCGGATAGATCTGCGCGGCGGTCAGGCGCACGTTGCCTTGCGTCACAAGAGAGGAGCCGAGCAGGCGCACGTCGCCGCGGCTCGTGAGCTCAACTTCCTTGAACCCGCGCCGGTCCACCGTGTAGCCCGAGAGGCCGAGATCGACGTTCGCGCGGGTACCGAAGCCGACCGCGTCCCGCACGTCGACCAGGTCCGCGAGCACGGAAAACGCGCCATCGGCCTGCTGGAGGGAAGGGCCGTTCTCCCAATGGGCCATCGGCATGATCCGGCCCTCGCCCGTGGCCCTGCGCGTCGTGCCCGCCAGCCGCACGTAGGGCGCGGACAGCGACACCGTCGCGCCCGGCGCCGTCTTCTCGCTGTGCGCGTAGGTGCCGGCATACATGCGCAGGCTCTGGCTCATGCCGAGCACGACGTTGCCGTCGAAGCTCAGCGAGCCGTCGACGAGCATCGAGAGATTGCCGAAGCCCCCGGCCTCGATGCGGTCGACGCCGAGGCGCGCGGTCCCGGTGAGCAGCCCGCGCCTTGCGTCCGCCGCGCTCTGCCCCGCCGCCACCGCGCTGTGGCCCTGCTCCTGCGCCAGCACCAGTTCGCGATGACGCAGCACGTCGCCGCGAGTGGTCGCCTTGTCATAGACCGGCGACGCGAGCGCGATGCCGAGCGTGCCGCCCGCGGCGCCTTCGCCTCCCGCGGCCGCGCGCAACGTTCCGTCGAGGTACAGGCCCTGGTTGGACTTGAGCACGATCGAGCCGCCATTGCTGGCTACGGCAATGGACGCCGGAACCGGGCCGGTGGTATTGCCCGGAGGATCGAGCACGACACTGGCGCCCGAGGCATCGAGCAGCGCACCCGGTCGGATGACGACGAACGCGTCGGCGGCCTTGGCCTCGCCCGTCTTGTCCCAGTCGAGCGCACCGCCGATGCTGATCGTGCCGCCGTCGGACACCTGTCCGTAGGTACGGCCGAAGGTGTCACGCGCGGTCGCCGCACGCGCCGCGACATCGAGCACGGCATTGCCGCCGATCCAGATCAGGCCCGGCGTTCCCAGCGCCGTGGTCTGCGGCCGGTCGATCGCGATCGTGCCGCCCGGCGCGGTGAGCCGGCCGTCGACAGTGACGTCGCGGCCCAGCAGGGTGATCGACTGGCCGGGATCGACGTCGATCGAAGCACCCGGGCGGATGTCGATCGGGCCGCCGAAGGTCGACTCGGTGCCCGAGGCGACCGTCGATTGCAGGGTCAGGCTGGCGCCGCCGCGCTGCGTCAGCGTGCGTTTCACCGGGTCTTCCGTCCACAGGGGGGGCGTCCACAGCTCCATCGCGGCAGCGGGATCGGTGCCGGTCGCGACGGTCTTCGACCCGTCGGTGAACCGGTAGGCGGGCATCCGGACATCGAGCTTTGCGTTGTCGGCCACGACGACGCCGAGATGGCCGTTGAGGTCGTAGCGCGCGAAGCCCGAGCGCAGCACGCCGGCGTCGATCGCGGTGTTGGACCGGGTGGCCACGTCCTGCCTGAAGACGGAACCGGCCGCCACCTGCGCGCCGCTCCTGATCGTGAAATCCGCCGGCGCCGCGTTGCCGGCGGCGACCGTCACGTTCTGGGGAACGACCGAAATTCCGTTCGGAAAGACGTTCGCCGGCAGCACGTATCCCAGCGGGAAGACGCTGGTCGAGGAGATTCCGATCAGCGTGGCGCCCGCCGGCAGGGTCTCGATGACGGTCCCGTCCCCTGCCCGGCCCACGGCAATGCTTCGCGGCACGCCATTGACGATGACCTGCAGGACATAGGCGCTGAGGGCGCCCACGGCTGCCTGCGGGGGCGTCCAGTCGGCCGCGAGGACCACGGCATTCGGCGCGTCGGTGCCGAAGACCGGCACGCTACCCACCGCCTCGCCCGGCTGCGCGCGCTTGCGCTCGTAGCTGTAGTCCACGGGGAGCACATCTCCGGCCCGGACCTGATAGTCCTGCAGGAGGATCAGGTCCAGAGGCGCGCGCTCGCCCGCATTCAGCACGCCGCCGCCGGCGCCGCGCACCTGGCCGCCGACGACGATGCCTCCGCCCGAAATCAGCTTCAGCGTGCCGCCGCCGTTGGCGCCGTAGCCGCGAATGTCGCCGTCGATCGTCAGCATGGCATGCGTGCCCTGCCCCGAGGGCAGCATGTCCGCACCCAGCGTCACGTCGCCGCCACGCCCGCCGCGTGTCTTGCCGCCGGCCAGCACGGCCGCGCCCGATGACACGTCGATCGACGTGCCGCCCGCGAGCGTCACCGCGCCCGCGCTGCGGATGTCGACGCGGCCGCCGTCGATGTACGGCAGGCCGGCACCGCTTTCCGGGTCCAGCTGCAGGTTGGTCCAGAGTCCGCGCGCGTCGAGCTTCGCCTCCTTGGCGACGACGACTTCGCCGGGGTTCTTGGCCGTCGGTGTCGCCAGGAGCACGGGCGTGAGGCCGGCGCGCATCAGTGGCGTCGCCGCATTGCCGAGCACGATGGCGCCGCCGCGCGCGGCGAGGTCCGCGTTCACCGCGACTTTGGTGGCGAAGAGCTCGATGCTGCCCCCCGGCGCCACGGCGAGAGCGTCGTCGACCGTCACGCTCTCGCCCGCCACGGCCGTGATCGCGCCGAGGCCGAAGCCGCTCAGGCGTTTGCTGTCCAGGTACAGCGTGTTCCTGCGCTCCTCGGGCAGCGCGGTCTCGGGTGCGAGGGCTGCGCCGAGCACCGGCTGCTTGTCGTCGAACACGATGCGCTGGAACGTGGGCGCGAGCGCCCGGAAGGTACCTACCGGCATCTGTCCGGCCTGGGCGTTGTAGCCCGTCGTGTAGCTGCCGAAGACCAGTTGCGCGGCCTGCGCCGCCGCGTTGTGCGACTGGGCATAGCCGTCGAGTGCGGCATCGCCCTTCACAGTCTGGCGCGGCCCCTGGTACGCAGCGGCGGTGATGTCGCCTTCCAGCACAGCCGCGCCGGTCGCCACCACCAGCCGGCCTGCGTCGCGGCCAACGGTGTAGCCGTTCTCCAGCCGGCTCTGCGCCCCGATCAGCGGGTTGTAGAAGTAGCCCGTGGTCTTGTCGCCCCAGCGCTTGTGCTCGTCCTCGAAGCCCTTGTACAGGCCGGTGTACTCCACGTTGGCAGGCGCGTTCGACACCTCGTAGAGCCGCCCGTCCCTGCCCTTGAGCCAGCTCTGGCGGATGACGCCGGTCTGCACGTCGAGCGTGCCGCCCGACAGGTTGATGTTCGAGCCCGCCTGCGTGACCAGCTCGCCGCCTCCGAAGGTGACGCTGCCGCCTTGCGCCGCCCACTCTCCGATGCGGTGCCCCTGCAGGCCCAGGTACCCGCCGACTTCGAGCAGGCCGCCGGGTGTGTACCAGCGCTCCTTGTCGTAGCCGCCGGTGCCCGCCGCCACGCGCACCAGCTTGCGGCGGTCGATCCACACGTTCGCGTTGTTCAGCATCGAGGTGTCGCGGTTCAGCGGCGCGTCGCGCTGCTCGTTGCCCTGGATGTTGACCTGCACGTTGTTGGAGGCCATGGCCACCTGCACGCCCACCGCGCCCGACACGTCGAGCCGCGCGCCGTCGGCCACCGTGCTGCGCCCGCCGGTCTTGCCCGCGCTCACCGCCAGCTGGCCGCCGGTCGCGAGCGTGGTGGACCCGCCTTCGAACAGCACGTTGCCGCCCGAGACGATCTCGATGCGCGAAAGGTCCTGCCGGTCGTCCAGCAGCGAGAGGTTGTCGAAGACGCCGGTGGCCGTGCGAAGGCTGTTCTGCTGCGCCGATTCGGCGATCGCGGCTTCGCGCTGGCTGTCGAGCGCGGTGCGGCCGTTCCTGTCGTCCAGCAGCACCGCGTTCAACGCGCGCTGCGTGACGGTCACGCTGCCGAGCTTGTCGCTCGCCGAATTGAGCAGGTGGATCGTGCCGCGCACGTCGACCGTGGTGGTGGCCAGCGCCACGCCGTCCTGCACCACCTTGCGGCCGGCCATCGTGATGTCGCCCTCGGGCGCCTGCAGCAGCCCTGTGTTGACCACGCTCCCCGCCGTGCTGTCGGCATTGAACTGCGGCGACACCTCGTTGCCGCGCGTGGTGGAAGCCTGGTTGGCCGCCGTGCCCTGGCCCGGACGCACGATGAAGAAATCGCCCGCGGCCATCTGCGCCTGTCCGCGCGGCGTGGCGATGCTGCCTGCGTTGCTCACTTCCTTGCCCAGCAGGAGCACGTAGCCGCCACCCTGCTTCACGGAGGTCGGCGTGCGCGTGGTGATCTGCGCGCCCGCTTCCACCTTCACCGCGCCGCCTGCGTCGGTGAAGCTCGGGGCGTAGCTGTCGCTGGTCTTCGCGCTGTGGATGCCGTTGGCCTTGAACTGCTCGTCGCTGATGCGTGCGGCCGCGGCCACCAGGCTGCGCGTATCGGTCTGGCTGCTGCCGCTGAAGACGATGCCGTTGCGGTTGGCGATGAGCACCGTGCCGTCGGCCTTGATCTGCCCCTGAATCTGCGAAGGCCGCGCCTGAGGATCATTGACGCGGTTGAGCGCAGCCCAGTCGGCCTGCTGCCTGAACTCCACCGTGGTGTTGCGCCCCACGTTGAAGGTCTCCCAGTTCAGGATGGCCCTGTCGCCGGTCTGCTGGATCGCGACGTTCGTGCGGCCATCGGCCTGCTGCGACTGAACCGGCGCCTGGGCGTTGTGCCAGCCCGCGGTGAGGCTGTTGGTATCGACCCGCAGGCCGCCCTCGGCAAGACCGTCGGGAACGGCCGACGGGTTGCGCAGCGCCGCCTCGCGCGCTGCCGCCTGCGCGGCCTGCTGGGCCGCGATGGCCTGCGCAGCCTGGTTCAGGTTGCCGATCGAACGCTGCAGCTGGGCATTGGCCTGCTGTTGCTGTTGTGCGGGGTTCGTGAGGCTCGATGCCGGCATGCCGTTGGGCAGGCGACCGGTCTGCGCGGCACCGGCCTGCGCCGCGCCCTTGTTGGCGAACCACGCGGGGCTCAGGGCCTGGGTCGCATGCGCCTGGGCCAGGGCGCCGAGCGCCGCCAGCGCCACGGCCACCGAGCGCGCGAGCGGCGTCAGCCTGAGATCGCCGCTGGCGGCCGGTTCGCGAGGTTCCGCCTTGCTGCGGCGCGAACGATGGGTGTACGGATTCAAGACCATGAGTGCCTGGGCCGCAATTGCGGGGAAGAAGATGTGTCCGATGCAGGGCCCGATGCGGCGCTGCGTCCGGTGTGTCGGAAACCGCCGGCCGCGCCGGCTGCCGCCCTCGAGCGGCCGGCCACGTCGCGACGGCGCCTGCGCTGCAAAAGCTCGCAGGCGGCGGGCAACAGCAGCGCCCACAGCGCAGTGGCCTCATGCCAGGCCCGCGCATGCGCCGTGCTGCGCGCGCACCAACCCTCGAGCGCGAGCACGTCGGTCTCGCTCACGCGAAGGCGGTTCAGTCGCACGATCCAGTCCAGCGCTTCGCCCAGGCAGGCGTCGTCGCTGCGCGGGTTGCGCGGCCGGTCGTCATGAGGCGTCGGTTCCATACCCTCATGACGAGCCTGCCTGGCACAACCCGTAAATTAATTTCGCATCGGCTAGCTCAGCACCACGATGCCACCCGGCAGGCTGCGCATCTGCGCGCCGTAGAGTTCGCGGATCATCACCGGGGCGTTGTCGATGCTGCGCAGGTTCAGCTGCATCCGCACCAGCGTGCGGCCCAGTTCCTCGTTGCGCAGGAAGACCTTGCCGGGGCGGTAGCGGTTGATCTCGTCGATCACTTCCGCGAGGGGCATGCGGTCGAAGGACAGCACGCCCGTCTGCCAGGTGCTCACGCTGGCCTCGTCCGCGCGCACGACCTCCTGCAGGCCCGCCTTGTCGTAGGTCACCTGGCGCCCTGCCTCGAGCGAGCGCTGCTCGCCGTTGACCCACACCGTCACGCGGCCGTCGAGGCAGGTCACGCAGACCTGCGGCCCGGTATGGCGGATGTTGAATCTCGCCGCGCGGGCCAGCAGCCGGCCGCCGCCGGTCTCGACGAGGAACTCGCCCGCGCCGTTCGCCACGACCTCCGCCTCGCCCTCCACCAGCGAGATGCCGCGCGGATTCGGGCCCGCGCCGATACGGTTGATGAGCGTCTGCGTGTTCATGCGCACGCTGACTCCTTGCGCCAGCGCCACCTGCCGCTGCTCGCCGGTGACGGTACGGTAGTCCGCCGTGAGTTCACCGATCGAAGGCCAGAGACCGAGCGGCGGATGAACCGCCACCACGCCCGCGGCCACCGAAGCCGCGACCGCACCGCCGAGGAAAGCCCTGCGCCCGGGAGAGTGCAAGGCTGCCGAAAAGCCGGACCAGGAGAACGCCTTGGCGCGCGATGCCTGGCGCGCGGCCTCTTCGGCCAGCAGCGGATCGAGGGCCGACCATGTGCGCATCACCTCGCGCCAGGCCTTCGCATGCGCCGCGCTGTGAGTCGCCCAGGCGCGGAATGCCTCGGCGTCCGCCCGGGTGGCCCGGCCCGAATGCAGCCGCACCCACCAGGCTTCGGCCTGGCGTTGAAGCAGGGATTCGGGATCTGGGGAAGACATGGCGCTCATCAGTATTTTCTCGGACCGGCAAAGTGGCCGCGCTGGGCGGCCTCCACTTCCGGCAAATGCTTCTTGCAGAACTCCAGCGCGGCGCGCAGTTCCTTCTCGACCGTGCTCAGCGACACGTCGAGACGCCGGGCGATCTCGTCATTGAGCTGGCCCTCGACGCGCGCCGCCACAAGGATCGCCCGGCGCCGCGCGGGCATGCGCCCCAGCACCCGGCTCAGGGCCCGCACGTCGCTGCGCGCGCTGGCAATGCGCTCGGGATCGCCCGCCTCGTCCACGATGTGCACCAGTTCATCGATCTCGCCGTGCACCAGCAGCACGTTGTCGTGCCGGTAGCTGTCGATGGCGATGTTCGCGGCCATGCGCAGCAGGTAGGCGTCGGCATTGTTCACCGTACCGCCATCGCCTGCGGCGGAGCTCATCGTGGACAGCCGCAGCCAGGTTTCCTGCATCGCATCGGCCGCGTCGTCGCGCGAGCCGACGATGCGTTCGAGCTTGCTGCGCAGCTCGACATAACGCGCGACCATGCGCGCGCGCAGCGTGGACGAGATGCCGTCGCTCATTGGATGCGCCCACCCGCGTCGCCACCGACCGACTCGCAATCGGACCACGCACCGGGCCCCTCCGGCAGCATCAGGATGACCAGCGGCTGCGGCAGCGAGGGCGGAGGCGGACTGCCGACGGCCATGCCGCGCAGCCGGATCTGTATGGCGGCGTCGCGATCGGAAACGCCCGTCGTGCTCAACAGGCGAAAGCGATCCACCACGCCGCGCGTGTCCAGGTGCAGCTGCAGCGCCAGGCGGTAGCTGCCCGGACGCGTCTGCGTCGAACCGCACAGGGTGCTGTTCAGGGCCCTCTGGACCTGGGCGGCGTAGGACTGATGCAAGACTTCCCCCTCCTTGAACCCCGATTCCTCCATGCCTTCGGCTTCCGGCAAGGAAGGCGCAGCCATTCCACCTGCCATGCGCGATGCACGGATCACCACCGACGTCGCGCTCGCATGGCGCGCCTCCAATCCCGTGCCGACCAGCATTGCCTCCAGAGCCTCCATGGCGGTGAACGTGCCGCGCACCGCTGCCGAGAGGCGTTGCGCATGAATGCCGTCGATCAATATGTCCAGCCCCGTCGCCTTGCTGTAGGCGGCGATGGCGTCTCCCAGCCGCTGCGGGGCAATGTCGAATTCGATGCGTGCCGCCGGCGCCGGGGCTGCCGCATTCGCCTGCTGCGCATGCACGGCGCACGTGACGAGAGATACGCATCCACCCGCGAGACACCACGCCAGTGCCATGACACCGACCGATGCCGAATTCACTCTCATACCGGGTGGGCGCACATGCTCCTGGGTTGCCGCGTTCGCTGGCCGATACACAGAGCCCCTCGGTCAACCCGGACAACGTTATCTCTCGGTGGTGACTTTCGCGTGACATTGCAAAACTGGGTCCTGGCATCGCATTTCCACGGTCGGTCGCGTGCACACGAGAAAGCCCCGAGGTCCTGGCCGCGCATGCGCGCAACCGGTTTCCCCGGGGCAATCCCGCAGCCGGCAGCACCTTGCTGCGACGGCCGCGGAAGGACACGCGATCAGATGGCGATCAGTTGGTCACCGGACGGCCGATGCCGTTGCAGACGTTCGTGTTGCCGATGGCCTGGGCGCTGGTCGAGGTCAGGAACGTGGAGATGATGGTCGACCTCCAGTTCTGGGTGCCGCTGGTGCCGTCAGGCAGCGAGACGAAGCCGTGCGTGGCGATCAGCGAGCTCGGGGCGAGCAGGCGGGTCAGGAACGAACGGACCTTGGTCGTGACTGCCGGATCCTTGTAGCACTGGTTCACCAGCAGGTTGGTGGTGCCGAAGATCGGGTAGCTGGCGCCGGTGCCCGAGACCGGGGGCTTCACATAGGCGGGAACCCATGCGAGCGGATCGGTCGAAGCGCCGCCGATGGGCAGCGACTGGCTGCCCAGGGCCGTCTTGATCGAGGCGGAGACCGGCAGGAAGCCGTTGACCTTCGCGACCAGCGTGTTGTTGCTGGGGTTGTAGGCCGGGTCCGGGCTCAGGTAGCCGATGCGGCCAGCCGTGCCGAACGAGCCAGCCACGCCGCCGTTGCCTTCGGCGAAGAACCAGATGGCGTCGGTTGCGGGGTCGGCAGGAGCGGTGGACAGGCGCGGCTGCGGCGTGCCGGCCGGGATGGCGCCGGCGACGACCGTGCGGAAGTTGTTGGAGACGACGAAGCCGCTGCCCGGGCATGCAGCCACGAGGTAGCGCGACAGCAGTTCGGTCGTGCCGCTGGTCTCGTTGCGATAGACGACCTGGATCGGCGTGGTGTCGGTCGTGCCGAGCAGTTCACCCCAGGTACGGCCACCGGCGGTCTTCGAGAAAACGGCGCACATCTTCGCGTCCGACACGTCCAGGTTCGTCACGGCGCTGGTGGTCGAGCTCTTGTAGGGAACCAGAACGGCGGCACCGACGGCCGGGATCTGGATCAGCGGGCCCCAGGCGGCTGCACCGGTCACCGGAACGCCGGGCGACGATTCGATGTGGGCAACCTTGTAGGCGTCGCGCTCGGCGGCCGTCAGGGCGGAGTCGCTGCCGGCGAAGTGCACCGACTGCGTGGTCGACCAGATCGGGCGGGCAGCCTGGCTCTCGTCGCGGAACTCGCTGCCGGCGGTGGCTTGCGCGTTGTTCAGCAGGAAAGCCTTCTTGCCGGCGCCGCTGCCGGTGCCGGTGTAGCTGTAGTTGGTCTGGCCGACGCCGCTGGGCAGCAGGTCCTTGTACAGCGGCTCGGGCAGGGTTGCGCCGCCACCGACTGCGATCTGGGCCGAAGCTGCACCAGCAGCCAGAAGACCCGCCACCATCACGGTCGCCATCGCGACCGGCTTGAACATTGCACGCATTGGGAAACTCCTTTGCATTGACCAATAAGAATTGAGCTGCCAGAGACAGGCCTGTTTCTTCATGAACACCTGCCTCTTCGCTACCTGTGCCGCCCCTCTGGCGACGTCATTGATCTTCTTTTCCGGAGGTGACAGGAGGCCGAAACAAACTCGGGAACACAGAGGGAAAAACTCCCGAACAAGAGGCCCGCGAAGGGCTCAGCGCACCATCTGGTTGATCTCCATGATGGGCATCAGCACGGCGAGCACGATGAGCATCACGACACCGCCCATCGCAAGGATCATCAAGGGTTCGAGCATGGTCGTGAGGCGCATCGCGCGGCGTTCGAGGTCACGCGAAAGATTTAACGACGCACGCTCGAACATCGCCGCCAGCGCACCCGTCTTCTCGCCGCTGGCCACCAGGTGAACGAGGTTCGACGGAAAGATTTTCTGGGCCTTGAGCGCCGCGGCGAGCGGCGTGCCCTCCTTCACGCGGCCAGTGGCTTCGAGCACGCATTGCTTGATCCATTCGTTGTCCAGCGTCTGCCGCGCGGCCTCCAGTGCGCGCAGCAGCGGTACGCCCGCATCCATCAGTATCGACAGCGTGGAGGCGAAGCGCGCTGTGTCCACGCCCAGCGCGAAGCGGCCCATCAAGGGTGCGCGCAAGAGCAGCGCGTGCCATCGCAGCTTGCGCGCCGCGTCGCGCAGCGAGATGCGCCCCAGCGTCCACGCGCCCGCTATCGCGCCTGCGGTGAGCCATCCCCATTCGCGCACGAAGGCGCTCGCAGCCAGCATCGCGCGGGTGATGGCCGGCAGCTCCTGGCGCGCCTGCGCGAATGCGCCGACCACCTGCGGCACGACGTAGCCCAGCAGGAAGACGACGATGCACAGCGACACGAAGCCGACGATGGCCGGATAGATGAAGGCCGTGAGCACCTTGCCGCGCAGGTTGTCGCGGTTCTCGAGGTAGTCGGCGAGCCGCTCCATCACGTGCGCGAGGTCGCCCGAGTCCTCGCCGGCACTCACCAGCGCACGGTAGATCTGCGGGAAGTCGCGCGGGCGGTCGCCCAGCGCATCGGCCAGCCGCATGCCCGCGCGCACGCTGTCGCACACGGCGCTCAGCGACTCGGCCACGTGCTTGCGCTCGGCCTGCTCGATGGTCGCGACCAGCGCGGCCTCGAGCGTGAGCCGCGCGCCGAGCAGGCTCGCGAGCTCGCGCGTGGCCCAGCACAAATCGGCCGCGCCCAGCCGCGGGTTGAGCCACGCGAGCGCGCCGCCACTCGCGGCTTTCTCGCGAACGTCGAGCGGCGTGAGGCCGCGCTCGCGCAGCTGCGCGCGCACCGAGCGCGCCGATTCGCCTTCGGTGCTGCCCCGCTGGAGCTCGCCGCTGGCGCTCGCGGCCTCGTATTCGAAGCGTGCCATGTCGTTGCCCTCGCGCGTGCTCAGGCGTCGCGCGTGACGCGCATGATTTCCTCGGCGGTGGTCACGCCCTCGCGCACCCAGCGCTGGCCGTCTTCGCGCATGGAGCGCATGCCGTGCCTGACGGCGGCCGCTCGCATGGCCTGCTCGTCGCCTCCTTCGTGGATGAGCCTGCGGATGTCGTCATGCACCACGAACAGCTCGTGGATGCCGGTACGCCCCTTGAAGCCCGAATGGCCGCATGCCGCGCAGCCCACCGGCGCGTAAACGACGCTGCCGTCGGGCTGCTGCCGCGGGATCTTGCATGCCGGGCAAAGGCAGCGCACGAGCCGCTGCGCCAGCACGCCGAGCAGCGAAGACGACAGCAGGAAGGGCTCGATGCCCATGTCGCTCATGCGCGTGACGGCCGAGACCGCGTCGTTGGTGTGCAGCGAGGCCAGCACGCCGTGCCCGGTGAGCGACGACTGCACCGCGATCTGCGCGGTCTCGAGGTCGCGGATCTCGCCGATCATGATGTTGTCAGGGTCCTGCCGCAGCGCCGCGCGCAACGCGGCGCCGAAGGTCATGCCGATCTTGCCGTGCACCGGTATCTGGCCGATGCCGGGCAGGTCGTATTCCACCGGGTCTTCCACCGTGAGGATGTTGCTGGTGCCCAGGTCGAGCTGGCCCAGCGCCGCATACAGCGTGGTGGTCTTGCCGCTGCCGGTGGGCCCGGTGACGAGCACGATGCCGTGCGGCTGCCGCACGAGCCGCGTGAGCTCGGCCAGCGTATCGCTCGCCATGCCCAGCCGTTCGAGCCGCAGGCGGCCCGCGTCCTTCTCGAGCAGGCGCAGCACCGCGCGCTCTCCGTGCGCGGTGGGCACGGTTGAAACACGCACGTCGATCGGCCGGCCGCCCACGCGCAGCGTGATGCGCCCGTCCTGCGGCAGCCGCTTCTCGGCGATGTCGAGCTGCGACATGATCTTGATGCGCGAGATCAGCGCCGCATGCAGCGCCCTTCGCGGCGCCACCACGTCGCGCAGCGTGCCGTCGACGCGGAAGCGCACCACCGAGTGCGTCTCGAAGGACTCCAGGTGGATGTCGCTCGCGCCGTCGCGCGCCGCCTGCGCGAGCAGGGCGTTGATCATGCGGATGACGGGCGCGTCGTCCTGCGCGTCGAGCAGGTCGGTGACGGCGGGCATGTCCTGCATCAGGCGGTCGAGGTCGACCTGCTGTTCGACGGCGCCGACCACCGAGGCGGCATCGCCGGTGTCGGCGTAGCTGCGGGCCAGCAGGGCATCCATTGCGGCCTCGTCGACCTGCCGCAGCGGCAGGCCGCCGAGCATGCGGCGCGCCTCGGCCACGGCCCAGCCCGGCGTGCGCGGGCACACGACGATGCAGGCGGCCTCGGTTCCATCGTCGCTCGCCGGCTGCGCGACGACGCGCTGGCTGCGGGCCCAGGCGTGCGGCAGCACGGTGCCGACAGCGGTCGTCACGGGGAGCTCACCAACTCCGGCCGGTAGCCGAGCTCGCGCAGCACGGCGATGGCGTTGTCCACGGCCTTCGGATCGCGCGGCACATCGGCCCGCACCAGGTTTCCCTCTCCGCCCGGCCCACCCACGATGTAGGCGCCGATGCCGCTGATGCGCACCCGCTTGACGATGTTCACTGCATCCTGCTCGGCCTTCACGTCGGCGATCTGCACCACGGCGACCTTGTCGTTGGCGCCACCGAACAGCGCGGCGGGGTCGGAGTCCAGCGTCACGCCCGCCGGCAGCTGCGAGCGCAGCACCGGCGGCGGCGGCGCCAGCTCGGCCGGCGCCTGGCGTACCTCGCTCGCGGACGCGGTGGGCGGAGGCGTCTGCTCGCGCGTGCGGTCCCAGCTCTGCGGTCGCAGGTCGACCTCGGCGGCGCGGCCCGCCGTCGGCACATCCGCCGGCGGCAGCGCGGGGCCGCCCACGTCGGGCAGCAGTCCGCGCGGCACCGGGCGCGCGCGGCCCTGCTGCGTGCGCATGAAGTTGTAGCGGTCGAGCGTGAGGCCCCGGCCGGCGGCGGCGTCGCGAATCACGTAGGGCCGCAGGAACACCATCAGGTTCGTCTTGACCCGCTGCTTCTTGTCGTAGCGAAAGAGGTTGCCCAGCACCGGCACCGAGCCCAGGCCGGGCACGGCCTCGGTGCCGTTGGTCACGCTGTCTTCCATCAGGCCGCCGAGCACCATGATCTGCCCGTCGTCCACCAGGATGCTGGTGTCCAGCGCGCGCTTGTTGGTGACGATGCCGGCCGCGCCCGAGGTCTGCTCGTCGATGGACGAAACCTCCTGGTAGATGTCGAGCTTGACCGTGCCGCCCTCGGAAATCTGCGGCCGGATGTTGAGCTTCAGCCCGATGTCCTCGCGCTGGATCGTCTGGAACGGGTTGGTGCTGCTGTTGCCGTTGGTGATGTACTGCCCGCTCACGAAGGGCACGGTCTTGCCCACCATGATCGAAGCGGCCTCGTTGTCCAGCGTGAGGATGTTGGGCGTGGACAGGATGTTCGCCCCGTCCTTGGCCTGCAGCGCGCGCGCCAGCAGCTTGAGGTTGAGGATCTCGCCCACGCCCGGCAGGTTGACGGTGCCGTCGACGATGCCGATGTTCAGGCCCCGGGGCATCGCCTCGATGGTGTTGCGCGCGTTGGGGTTCAGCGTGGCCGCGCCGAAGTTGGTGCCTCCGCGCACGCCGCGCCCGTTGCCGCCGCCGGCCATCCACTGGATGCCCAGCTCCGATGCGTCGCGCTCGGTCACCTCGACGATCAGGCTCTCCACCAGCACCTGTGCGCGCCGCTGGTCGAGCGTGTCGATCACGCGGCGCAGGCTGCGGTACATGGGCTCGGGCGCCGCGATGATCAGCGTGTTGGTGGTGGCGTCGGCCTGCACCGTCACGCCGCCGGCCGAGAAGGCAGTGCCGCTGCCGTTGCCGGCGGCGCCCGCTGTGCCGCCCCCCGTCCCGCCGGTCGAGAGCGCACCGCCGCGCAGGCTGCTGCCGGAGCCTGCGTTGCCGCCCGTGCCCGACCCCGTGCCGGTACCGCGGTTCGTCGAGCTGTTGCTGCCCGTGCCGCTGTTTCCGTTCGCACCTCCGGCGGCTCCCGCGCCGCCGAGCATGCCGCCCGAGCCGAGCGCCGCGCGCACCGAGCCGCCGCCCGTGGCCGCCGTGTCGAGCGACTCGCCCGTCAGCAGGCCTCGCAGCACGCCCGCGAGATACGCGGCCTGTGCGTTGCGCAGGTAGACCACGTGCAGGTTGCCCGGATCGCTCTGCGCGTTCTCCAGCTTGGCGACCAGTTCGCGCGCGAGCGAGGTGCGCCCCGGGCTGCTGGAGCGGATCACGATGCTGTTGGAGCGCGGATCGGCCAGCACCACGATGTCGCGCCGGCCCTTCTCGCCGCTGCCCTCGAGCAGTTCGGTAGCGAGCCCCGCGATGTCCACGGCAACGCCGTTGCGCAGCTTGATGACCTCCGAGTCGAGCGAGGTCGGCGTGTCGATGCTCTCGATGATGCGGGCCAGGCGCTCGAGGTTCTCGATGTAGTCGGTCACCACCAGCGTGTTGTTCGCCGGATAGGCCGCGATGCTGTTCTCGGCCGCGACCAGCGGCTTGAGCACCGGCACCATCGCCTCGGCGTTCTCGTAGTTCAGGCGGAAGGTGCGCGTCGCCATGCCGCCGCCGGCATTGCGCGCGTTGACCGAGCCGCCCTGCAGCTTCGCGTCGGCCACCGGCACGACGCGGCTCACCTCGCCCACGTCGACGATCGCGAAACCGCGCATGCGCAGCGCCGACGAAAGCATGCCGTAGGCCGTCGAGGACGACACCTCGCCTTCGGAAACCAGCGTGATCTGTCCCTTCACGCGCGGATCGAAGAGGAAGGTGCGGCCCAGGAAGCGGGCCAGCGCCGAAACCACCGAAGCGATGTCGGCGTCGACGAAGTTGAGCACCACCTTCTCGTCCCTGCCGGCGCTCGCTGCCTGCGGCATTGCTGCCGATGCCGCGCGACCGGCCGGCGGCGGCGGCGCGGAGGTCGCGGCGCCTGTCGCGAAGCCGCACAGCCCGATGCAGCACGCCACCGTCCATCGGCGCATCGCTGCGCCCTTTCGCTCTCGTGTCACGGGCCGTCCTTGTAGTGTTGCGTGGACTGCAGGTCCACCACGCCGCGCACCAGCCCTTGCGGGCTGCCTGTCGCGGCGGCGGCGCCGTCCGCCCTGTCGAGCGCGGCGCCGATGATTTCGATGTCGCTGCGCGCGGATACCGCCGTCAGCCATGGAAAGACCAGCGCCGCCTCGACGGGCTTGTCGAATTCGATGCGCCATGCCTTCGCGGGCGGCGCGCTGCCAGTGGCCGCGGGCGCGTCGGATACGACGACCTGCAGCCGGTAGAACCCCTGCAGGCCGGCACGGTCCAGCCCGGCTTGCGGCGATTCGCTCGGGCCTGCGACACCACTGCCGCGTACGCCCACAAGCAATCGGTCGAGCTCGGCCGACTGCGCGCGCAGCTTCGGCAGCTCCTGCTGCCAGCGGGCGACGGCATCGAGCGCCGGCTTCGTCAGCGCCAGCCAGAGGAAGGCCAGCACCACCAGCAATGCAGCCGCCCCGATGGCGAGGCGATCGCGCGAGGGCAGCGCGCGCCAGCGCGCGGCGCCTTCCTGCCATCCCCGCTGCAGCGGCTCCAGGCGTCGGGCCAATGGACGAAGGCGCTCGGAAGAAATCACTGCGCGTCCTTCGCCGGTTCGGAAGCAGGAGCCGTCGTTACCCGCAGCACGCCCGCGTCGTCCGCGACGGCGAGGCCCTGCTCCTTGCCCTGGGCCTGCAGCGCCTGCCGTGCCTGCGCATTGGGAGCAGCGCCTTCGCGCCACTGGATGCGCAGCTCTCCCGCCGTGTAGCGCAGCGCCTGTATCTGCCCCGCCGGCGTCTGCGCCAGCAGGTTCACGGCCGCGCGCGAAAGCCCCGCGTAATCGCCGCCGACCGCAGCACCCTGCGGCGCGCCCGCCGCGCGCGCCTCCAGCTGCTGGCGCGTCTGCTGCAATGGATTGACGACCACCGGCACGTCGGGAAACGCGGCCTTGACCCGCGCGGCCATCTGCCGCTTCAGCGCCTGGCCCTGCGTCGCGAGCCGGGCCGCATAGACATTCAACCCCGTGAGCCACACCGCGATGGCGAGAACGGCCCAGCCTGCAATCGGCTTGGCCAGTGCCAGGCCGGCGCTCGCATGGCCATCGGCCAGGTCGTCCGCCTGCAGCGACCAGTTCCAGCCCTCGCCCGACCAGCGTACCAGGGCATCGTCGTCGCCGGCCCACTGCACGGCCGGAAGAGCGGCCGCGCCACCCGCATGCGCCACGAGGCCCGCCGTGGGATCGGTGCCTTCGGGCAGCCATTGCATGAAGCCCTGATCGGGGCCGGTGCGAACGGCGATCCATCCATCGATCAGGCATGCGGTCCACCCCTGCCCGGGGTTCGGCAGGAAGGCGACGGGCAGCCGCAGCTCGCGCACCGGGAGGCCGTGCCGGCGCAGCACGCCCATCCAGCCATTCATCACGGCGCGCCCGGTCCATGCGGCGGGCACGCTGCCATCGGCACCGCGTGGACCGAAGCCCGTCACCAACGCGTCCAGCGGCTGCAAGGCGCAGGGTTCGATGGCGCCCTGCACGGCTGCGCGCAGGCGCCTGCCGGACAGCGGCGGCAATGCGAAGGCGGCCATCGGCGCATCGGCGGGATGCAGGCACACCTCCAGCCGTTTCGGCTGGAAGTCGCGGGCCACGGCATCGAGCATGCGCGCGCCGCCGTCATGCCAGTCGCCGCCGGGCTCGCGCCAGCCGCAGCGCACTTCGGCCTGCGAAGCCTCGCTCTCGCCGCCCGGCCACGGAGGCAGCTGAAGGCGCAGCACCTCGGCCTTCACACGCCCTCCCTCAGCCAGACCACGCGCGGCAGGGCCGCCTTGTCGTCATGGAGCAGCGCCACCTGAACGAACTGCGTGCGCGCGGTGTCCAGCACGCTCGCCACGCGAAACCAGTTGCTGGTGACGCCCATTCGCACGTTGGCCGAATCGAGTCCGGGCATCTTCAGTCGATTGGCGAAGTCGCCGTTGTTGACGAACCACTGGCCGTGGTCGCGCGTGGAGAGCAACGCCCGCGCGCGGTCGAGCGAGAGCCCGGGCACGCCGGCGGCCACGAGTTCGGCGCGCGCGGTGTTCGCGTTGATCCAGGTTCGCTCGGGCAGCACGGTCACGAAGGGTGCGAGCTTCGCGATCGTCGCCGCATCGACGCCGGGCACGGCCAGCAGGTCTTCCAGCGCACGCAGGCGGGGCGCCTGCGCGTTGCGCGGCAGCTCCTGCGGCAAGCCCAGGCTCTCGGCCAGCCGGACGGCCCGTGCGCGAACTTCGTCGGACACAGCGCCTGTCCCCGGCTGCTGCGCATCGCCCAGGCTGACGACCACGCGCCGCATGATGGCGCCGGCCTGCGCCCGCGGCACGCCCACCGTGGCGCAGAGCCTGCCGAACACTTCCGCCTCGTCGGGGTCCACGCCCGACTGGTCCACGAGATTGCGCAGGTTGAACTTGCCCTGTTCGTCGGCGATTTCGCTGACGAGGCGGCCGCCGTCGCCGGCCACCTGGCCCGAGGCGGCGCGCGAGAACGGCTGCGTCCACAGCCCGTCGAGCCGCGTGGTGGGCTCGCGCAGTGCGTCCGCGCGCAGCACGCGCTGGGCCTCGCCGATTTCCCCTCGCAGCAGCCAGCGGGCCTGCACGCGCAGCTGGTCTCCCTGCGTGGTCCGGATGAACGCCGACTGTCGCCCCAGCAGGCTCGCGGCCAGCAGCGCGATCACCGCGACGATCAGCAGCGCGCTGACCACCGCCATGCCGCACTGCCGCGCCCGGCGGCCGTTGCCTGCTCCGATGCCCATCGCCACGCCAGCCACCCGGCTCTACCAGGAGCCTATGTCGGCGTTGGCCTTCTCTCCACCGGGCTCGCCGTCGGCGCCCATGGAGAACACGTCGATCTCGCCGTTGGTTCCGGGGTTGAGGTACTGGTAGGGATTGCCCCACGGGTCGGCCGGCAGGCGCTCGAGGTAGGTGCGCCAGTTGGCGGGCACCTTGCCGGTGGCGGGCTTCTCGACCAGCGCGCGCAGGCCTTGCGTGGAGGCCGGGTAGGCGCCGTTGTCGAGGCGGTAGAGCTTCAGCGCCTGCATGATCGCGGCCACGTCCTGCCGGGCCGCGGTGGCGCGTGCCTGGTCGGGGCGGTCCATCAGGCTGGGCACGATGAGCGCGGCGAGCACGCCGATGATGACGAGCACGACCATCAGTTCGATGAGGGTGAAGCCGCGCTGCACCAGGGAACGACGACCTGCGCGACAAGGGGTTGAACGTGCGGCCATCTTTCACTCCAGGAACAGGAAACATCGAAGGCGGTGAACCCGTTCATCGTGGCAGCGGTGCGTGTCAGTCCGATTGAAAATTCTCGGGAGTTCGCTCGCCGCGGCAGGCTCCGCGCTCAGGAGTCGTCGGGCTCCTGCGGCGATTTCCAGCGCGACAGCGCGCGGCGCGCGGCATTGAGCTCGGCCATCGAGATGTGCAGCTCGGCCATGGTCTTCGCCAGCAGCGCGAGCAGCGCCGCGCGCTGGCGCACGCGCACGGTCTCGGCACGATGCGTGCGTTGCGCCTGGCGGGCCGTCGCGCGGATGGCGCGGGCCGTCGGCGAATCGTGCAGGTCGGACGGCGGATTCCGCGCGGTGCCTGCCGGCATCGCGCCGCTTCGCTGCTGTTGCCGCTGCTGCGTGCCGGCCATGCTCAGGCGGCCGCCGGATCCTGCGCGCCTGCGGTGGCGGCGGCATTCGCCGCATCGCCGCGCGCGGCCCCGGCAGGGCCGTAGTTGCGCAGGTGCAGGAAGAACTCGCCCATCATCTGCATCCACAGCCGCACGGCGAACACGAGGTACGCCGGGCTCACGCCGCCCGCGACCACCACGTCCATCTCGAGCACGACGAAGTCGCCGTGCTGGGCCACGCGCGCAAAACGCTTGGTGCGGTGCCACGAGGCCAGCACGGCATCGGGCAGGGTGCCGCCCTGCACGTGCAGCGGGCAGCTCAGGGTGAAGTCGGTGTACTGGGTGGTGGTGACGGGGTTGCCCCACAGCACCTGGAACCCGATGCCGTGGCTCGCGCTGTGCAGGCGCACCACGCCGTCCTGCTCGATGGCGGTCACGGCGCCGCCGGCCGCCTTGATGGCGTCGGACACCTGTTCGGGCGTGACGGCGTCCAGCAGATCGGCGCCCGGTGCCATCGCACTGTCCGCGGTTTCGTTGTTGTTGTTCGCTGTTTGGTTCATGGGTGACCCCTGCTTGCTTTTGTGGTGAATGGATTCGTTCGGGCGCGCGCAGGCGCTCAGTTGGTCTTCTTCAGCGCCGCGTCGAGCGCAGCACCGTCGATGCTCAGCGTCGTACCCGGCGCGATCTGCGCGAGGTAGGCCTGCAGGAGCTGCTGCTGCCGCTGCTGGCGCAACGCGGTGCGCAGCCTCGGCTTCATCTCCTCGAAGGTGGCGCTGCGCCCGGGCCGCACTTCGAGCAGCTTCACGACGTGAAAGCCCGCCTCGGCCTGCACCGGATCGCTGACCTGCCCCGGCTTCAGCCGTGCGACGGTGTCGCGCAGCTCCGGCACGATGCGCGCGAGCGGCAGCGTGTCGACTTCGCCCCCGCGCTCCGCGCTGCGCCTGTCCTGCGAGCTGGCGCGCGCGACGGCCGCGAAGTCGCCGGTGCGCGCCTGGCGGGCCAGCCTGCCGGCCTCGTCGCGCACCCTGGCGATGGCGGCCGCGTCGCGGTCGGGCGTGGCCAGGAAGATCTGCGCCACGCGGTACGCGGCGGGCAGGTTGAAGTTGGCCTTGCCCTGTTCGTAGGCGGCCTGCATGTCGGCGTCCGGCGGATAGTCCGCCGGCACGCGGCTCACCGACTCCAGGTAGCTCGTGCTCACGATGCGCGCGGCGATCTCGCGCGCGGCGGCATCGACCTGCGCCTTGACCTCGGGCCGCTCGCTCCAGCCCTTGGCGCGGGCGTCGCGCAGCACCGCCTCGCCCAGCAGGCGGTCGCGCAGCCAGCCGTCGAGCGTCGCGCGGTCGGCCTTCACGGCGGCACGCTCGCCCTCGGGCAAGGCCTGCAGCAGCTTCTCGACTTCGTCCTGACCCACGGTGATTTCTCCAAGGCGTGCCACGACGGGGGCGGGCGCAGGAGCCTGCGCGCCTGCGATGCCGACCGAGGAAGCAAGCAGCACCAGTGCTGCCGACGACGACTTGAGGCGCCTCCTCATTGCCTGCGCTCCTTGTCCCCGGCCGCCGGTGCACTGGCGGCGGCAGCGGGTGCGGGTGCCGCAACGGCGCGCACGTCGAACTTGCTCTCGTACAGCCTGTCGCCGTACTGCTGCGCGATCTGCTCGTACTTGACGCGGCTCTGCGCCGCGAAGGGCTGGCGCGAGGCGAGCACGGTGCCCACGTCCATCGTCTCGTAGGCGCCCAGGATCTCCTGCCCCACTGCGTAGAGCTGCGCGTTCTTGGCCTCGCACTGCGTGATCGCGGTGCGGTGCGTGGCGGCTTCGGTCGCAAGCCGCTGGCGCTCGGCTTCCGAGGTGCGCGCCATCTTCAGCAGCTCGTCGTAGGCGTTGCGGTATTGCGCGACCTGCGCGGTGGCCTTGTCGGATGCCGCCTGCGCCTGCTGGCGCAACTGCTGGCTGCCGGCGCTGGCTGCCTCGCGTGCCTGGCGCTCGGCGGCGAGCTGCGCCTGGGTCTGCGAGAGCTCCTTCTTCAGCACGTCGAGCTCGGGCTTCGCGGGCGCGGCTTGCGCCATCGCCGGCTGCTGCTGCCCGGCCTTCAGCGCGGCGAGCTCGTTCTGCACCTGCTGCAGCTGCGTGGTGGTCGCGCGCAGCTGCGCGCGCAGCCGCTCCTCCATGCTCTGGCCGCCCGGTGGCTGCTGCGCGTGGGTGGTTCCGGCCATGGCGGCCAGCGAGGCCAGCAGCAGCGCCGGGAAGATTTTTCTGGACACGGCGTGCTCCTTCTCTTCGTTCTTCCGGTCAGGCACGCGCATCAGAAGCGCGCATTGAATTCGAGCTGCAGCGTGTCGATCGACTGCGGCGGCCCGTAGACCTCCTTGGTCGAGATCCAGCGGCCGGTGAACCACATGTTCTTGTCGATCGCGTACGAGCCGCCCAGGAAGTAGCCGCGCGCGTTGGTGCCGCCGCCGTGGAAGGTCGAGTCGTTGTAGCCGTCGGGCATGGCGTCGGGCTCGATGCGCTTGTAGCCCGCCAGCACGTTCCAGTCGCCGCGGTTGGCCGGCGCCGGCTTGCCGTAGGTGGCCTGCAGCATGTAGGCGTTGCCGCCGCTCTTGAAGTCGGCCTTGGTGGTGCCGCCGGTGGCGCCGAAGTTGTTGACGATCATGCTGCGCACGCCCGCGCGGTTCCAGATGTCGGTGGCGCTGTAGGCGGTGTTGCGCACGTAGTTGGCGTCCAGCCGCAGGTTGTTGCCCGCGAGCTGCGTGTCCCAGCGCAGGTTCAGGTCGATCAGGCGGAACTTCGAGGCCAGGCCCACGTACTGCGGCTGCGGCGTGCCGGCCGGGTTGAGCGGGTCGAGCTTGATGTCGCGCAGCAGCATGAGCGTGTTGCCCTTCTGCATGAAGGCCGGGCGCGACCAGTCGGTGTTGCAGCCGTCGTCGCCCGCATACAGCGCGCAGGGCTGCGAAATCTGGCCCGTGATGTTGCGGAAGTTGTAGTAGGCCAATGCCCCGCGCAGGCGGTTGTCCTCGTCGATCTTCCACTCGGCGCCGGCCTGCGCGCCGAGCAGCCACTTGTTCTCGCTCTTCATCTTGTTCTGGCTGCGGCCGGGCGAGTTGTCGGAGTTGTACTCGAGCGGAATCAGGCCCAGCGTGCCGAAGAGCGTCAGGTCGCGGTTGGAGGCCAGCTTCTTCTCGAACTGCGCGGCGATGCCGTCGAAGTTCAGGTCGTTCGAGAACAGCATGTCGGTCGACATGAACGGGTTGCCGAAGCGGCCCGCCGTCACCGTGAGCCAATCCACCGGCTTGTGCGAGATCCACATCTGGTCGAGCCACACGCTCTTCTTGCCGAGGCCGCCGCCCAGCGTCTGGGTGGTCGAGACCGGGCTGTCGTCGCTGCCCGAGGCCAGGCGCACGCCGGCCTTGGTGTTCTCGCTGAGGTCGGCGAACACGCCCAGCCGCGCGCGGGCGCGGAACAGGTTGCGGCGGTCCTGGCGGGTGTTCAGCAGCGGCGGCAGCGCGAGGTTGGTGTTCTGGTTGATGTCGTAGCCAGAACCCTTGTTGAACTCGCTCCAGTTGGTCTCGATGTTGCTGTTGTTGCCCGCGTAGCCGCGCGACTCGTTGCGCACGCGCACGTCGCCTTCCACGCGGATGCGCTTGCTCCACTCGGGCGTCTCGTTGGGCGCGGCCCAGCCCTCGTCCTTCGCCTGCGCCATGACCTGCGCCTTGACCTCGTCGCGGATCTGGTCGCGCACGGTCTGCGAGATGTAGGGCACGCGCACGTCGCCCGCCTCGAGCCGCACGCCGCCGGCCACGCTGGCCGACGCGGCGGTGGAGGCCGCCGCCAGGCGCTGCTGCGCCTGCTGCGCGGCCAGGGCCTCGGTCTGGGCCTGCGCGAGCAGGGCCTCGCCCACGTCCTTGGCGAGCGTGCCGCTCTGGATCAGGCCGCGGATGAGCTTGACCATGGCGGTTTCGGAAGGTGCTGCTGCCGCGGCCTGTGCCGAAGCATGGCCTGCCGACAGGGCGAACACGGAGGCCACGGCCGCCGCGAGCGCGCACCGGCGCAGGATCGGGATGTGTCGTTGAAGTTGGTTCATCGCTTTGTTCGCAGGATTGAATGGGACAGGAGTCGGGGCGCTCGTCGCGGCGCTCATGGCCGGCGCCCCCTCATGGACACGCGCATCGGGAATCGCAGCGACGCGGGCGGCTTCTCGTCGACGCGGTCCAGGCCGCGGATCAGCGCGAGCACCGCCTCGTCGATGTCGGGCGTGCCGGTGCCGCGCACCAGCTGCGCCCGCGTGGTCGAGCCGTCGGCGCCGAGCCACAGGTCGATCTGGATGTCGTCGAACACCAGCTGGCGCGTGCGCGCATCGCGCGACAGCGCCTGCTGCAGCAGGCTCGACACGTAGCGCGCATACGAGCCGCTGCCGAGGCCGCCGCCCGCGCCGGTGCCGCTCATGCCGCCGCCGCTGCCGGCCTGGATGCCGAAGGCGTCGTTGCCGGCCTGCGCGGCGCTGTCCATGGTCACGGGGTCGCCGAGGTCCTTCGAGGGGCTGGGCGGCGTGTCGTCCTTGGGCGGCTCCAGCGGCTCGACGGGCTTGGGCTCGGGCTCGGCCACCGGCTTGATCTTTTCCGGCTCCGGCTCGGGCAGCTTCTCGGGCTCCGGCGGTGGAGGCGGCGGCGGTGGAGGCGGCAGCATCAGCATCGGTGCGTCGGCCACCACGCGCTTCGTGCTCGCGGTGTCGCTCAGCAGATGCCACACCAGCGCCACGAGCGCGACAGCGAGCCCCAGGCCGATGACCCAGCCACCCCAGCGGCGCCACAGCCCAGCCTGCCCGTCCGTGCGACGCGCGCCGGCGGCGGAAGTCGGGTTGCGAGGGTTCACGCTGCGGCCCTCACTTCTGCTTGCCGGTCACGAGGCCGATCTGGTTCAGCTCGATGCGGCGCAGCAGGTCGAGCACGTCGACCACCTTCGCGTACTGCACGCTGGCGTCGCCGCGCACGATCACGGGAAAGTCGGGCGACAGCGCCTTCTCGGTGCGCAGGCGCTCCTCGAGCTCCGGCAGCGTGACCGGATAGGCATCGAGGAACACGTTGCCCGCGTTGTCGATGGTGATGGCCTTGGTCTTGGGCTTTTCCAGCGCCACGGAAGCGCTGGCCTTGGGCAGGTCGACCTTGATGCCCGGAATGCTGGCGTTGCTGGTGAGGATGAAGATCACCAGCACCACCAGCAGCACGTCCACGAAGGGCGTGATGTTGATGCCGCCCGTGCGCTTGCGCGCGCCGAACCTGGCTGCGGGGTTTGCCATGGCGTCTCGGCTCCCTCAAGCGCGCAAGGCCACGACCTGCGCCACGGCGCGGCCTTCGCCCTGCTCTTCGGCAAGGCGAGTGACGAACTCGTCCACGAACACCGCCATGTCGGCGCCGATGGCGTCGGAGCGCGAGGCGAGCCAGTTGTAGCCGAACAGCGCCGGGATCGCGACGCCCAGGCCGGCCGCCGTGCACAGCAGCGCGGCCGCCATGCCGGGGGCCACCGAGTTGATGTCCACCGCGCCGGCCATGGCCGCCACGACGAACACCAGCATGATGCCGATCACCGTGCCGAAGAGGCCCACGTAGGGCGCGCCCTCGATGGTGGTCGACAGCCAGTTCATGCGCTTGGACATGCGCTCGGTCTCACGCACCATCACGCCGTCCATCGCGGCGCGGATGGCGCCGATGGTGGCGCTGGAAACCGCGTTCAGGTCGTAGCCGCGGTCATGGCGGCGGCGCATCTCGTCGATGGCCACTTCGTACAGGCGCCACAGCGAGGAGTCGGCGCGCACATCCTGCGGCACGGTGTTGTTCACCGCCAGCCGGTCGAGCGGCGCGCCCGCGGCCTCGCGGAAGTGCTCGATGAAGATGTCGTTGGCGCGCTCGGTGGCGCCGTAGCTGCGGCCCTTGCCGATCATGATGGCCCACGACAGCACCATCATCAGCCCCAGCACGCCCACGACCACCCAGGCGTCCAGCGGCATCGCGGCGAGGATGAAGCCGAAGTGGCTCTTGCCGGCCTGCTGCTCGTCGGCACCGAATGCGGTGAGGCGCGACTCGGCGCCCTGCGAGACGGCGTCGGCCAGCAGCAGCGCGTCGGCGCGCGCCACCTTCGACAGGCGCACTTCGTCGATGGCGCCGGTGAAGGGCGCAAAGCCGGTGGCTTGTGCACTCTGTGCGCCGGATGCGATGGCCGGCGCGTCGGCACCGAGCGCCGCCGCCGTGTTCAGCGCCGGCAGCTTCGCCGCCACCGACGCGGCGCGGCGGCCGCCCACGAAGAGCGCCACGCTCTCGCCTTCGGCCTTCACCGCGATGTGCGACCACTGGCCCGCCTGCACCGGCTGGCCCGGCGCGCTGCGCTGGCCGTTGACCTGCACGAAGGGTACGCCCTGGTCGATGCCCACCACCAGTTCGCCGGCCGCGTCGCGGCGCGTGTAGACAGCCTGGCGCGCGCCGAGCTGATCGGGCCTGATCCATGCCGAGAAAGTGAGCGCGCCGCCGGCCTGCACCGCGAGCGAGGGCGTGGCGGGCAGCATCAGCGCGGCGGCGCCGAGCTGCGCGCCCTTGCCGATGACCGTGCCTTCCACCGGCACGGCCGCGGTCTGGCCGTTGTTGCCGTAGGCGGTGGTGTCGCGCGGCGGCACTGCGCCTTCGGCGAAGTGATAGACCAGCGTGTAGTCGGGATCGAAGGTGCGCTGGCCGTTGCCCGAGGCCGGGGCCTTGGGGTTGCCGTAGTACATCCACAGCTTCTGCGGCGTGCCGGCGGAGACGTTGGGCACGTCGACCCAGACCAGCGCCATGCCCAGCAGCGGATCGAACTGCTCGATCTGGTGGTTGAGCACGGTCTTGTCGTCCGCGGCGACGAAGCGCAGGTCGGCGCCCGTCTCGCTCACGCCCTCGAACTTGAAGTTGCCCGTGTGCAGGCGCACCAGCACCGGCATGCGGCCGGCATCGCTGCCGATGGCGCCGGCCTGCGGACCGGCGTCGATGGTGATGGGCTTGCGATAGGCCCACTCGGCCTGCCACCAGGCATGGGCCAGGCCCGGCAAGAGCGTGCTCGCCAGCGTGAGCGCGATGAAAAGGATGCGTCGCATGACAGGGTTCTCCGGAAACTCGTGAAAAGAAATGGGTGCGGCGTGGATCAGTAATTCGCGGTGAGGCTGAAATTCACGCGCGTGTCGTGCTTCTTCGTGCGCGGACCGTCGGTGAGCGGATAGCCGATGTCGACGCGCCCCGCGAAGTACTGGCCGAACTTGAAAGTGGTGCCCACGCCGACCGAATACAGCGAGAAGCGGTCTTCCTGCTCGGGCAGCGGGTTCTTCAGGCGCAGCCGCGCCGCGTCGGCGAAGGCATACACGCGCCAGCTCTCGACCGCGCTGCCAAGGAAGGTGAGCGGCTTGCTGCGCAGCTCGACCGAGCCCACGACGCCGTAGTCGCCGGTCGCCTCGGCCGAGAGATACCCGCGCACCGAGTTCATGCCGCCGCCTGCGATCTGCTCGCTGGACACCAGCGGCGAATCGGTCATCTGGCCGTTGAAGCGGAAGGCGAGCTGCGAGCCGCCGTCGAAGGTGTGGGTGCCGTTGAGGTCGGTCTTCAGCACCATGAAGCTGGGCGAGGACTTGTAGCGCTTGTAGTCGAAGGCGGCCCAGTCGCTGCCGTACTTGAACGAACTGCTCGTGCCCACCACCAGCGAGACGCCGACGCCGTACTGGCTCTTTTCCGACTGGCGGAAGCCCGAGTAGGAGAGCGTGATCGGCGCGTACTTGAGCGGCACCGTGTCGCCGCTGCCCTTGAGCGTCAGCGCTTCCTTGTTGTTCTTGAAGTCGATGCCGATGCTGAAGGCATGCCACCAGTCGCCAGCGTTGGGCACGGTGTAGGTCGCCTTCACGCCGATGGAGTGGCCCTTGCCGAGCACGTCGGTGCCGCCCACGGTGGCCACGTTGCTGTCGGACGAGAAGGCGTTGGCCTCGAGGCTCCAGTTGGTGCCGCGCACCGGCATCGCGTAGGTGGCCGAGATCACCTTCGTCTGGTTCAGGTCCTGCGGCGCGCCGAAGAAGCTGATGGAGGCGCTGTGGCCCAGCTGCCAGAGGTTGTCGTGGCCCAGCGAGAAACTGGCGCGCAGCTTGCGCGTGTCGGCGCTGTAGTCGTTGTTGAGGCTGGCGCTCGCGCGCCAGGGGCTGGAGTCCTCGACCTTGAGGTCGACGTCCATGGTGCCCGGCATCGCGCCCTGGCGCACCAGCGGCATCACCTGCCGCTTCGGTCCGCGGTTGAGAGCGGCGAGTTCGGTCTGCGCCTGGTTGAAGTTGGGCACGCCGCCCTCCTTCAGCGCGGGCACCTGGTCGCGCACCTCGAGCGGCGAGTTGTACTCGGCACCCACCACGCGCACGCGGCCCACGCGGGTCTCGTTGACCCGCAGGAACACCACGCCCTGCGTGACCTGCTGTTCGGGCAGGTCGACATACACCGATTGATAGCCCGCCGCCTGGTAGGCCGCGAGCAGCGCATCGCGCGCGCCTTCCACGTCCTTCAGCGTGCGGTCCGGACCGAGGAACGGCGTGACGGCCTTCTCGATGGCGCGCGCGTCGAGCACGGTGTTGCCGCGCACGATGTATTCGCTGATGTCGACCTTGCGCACGGGCTCGGCTGCTTCCGCCGCCGGAGTCGCGGCCGCGGGTGCGGGTTGAGGCGCGGCTCCGGATGCCTGCGCGAAGGCCGCTCCCTGCGCAGTCATCGCGAACACCGCCAGCCACGCGGTACTGCGGCTGTGGCGTTTCTGTCGGCCTTTCTTCTTCGTTTCTTGCATTTGCAGCTCTGTTCTCATGGGTGAAGCGCACAAGACAGCGCGCTCATGAACAGAGAGCCCTCGTGTCGCTGCGGCGTACCTTTCCTAGACGCACGGCATGCGCGGCGACTGTCGGTTTGTCACAAAAACTTCATCAAGAAATCGGCACCACGAACGATCCGGCCGTTTCTTCGCGCTTAAGAAGAAGGACCTCCGCAGGATGAAAGCCGTGTTCCCGAGAACGGGTCTTCCCATCGACTTGTGCGATGCCTAGACTGCGTGGCTCGCCGCGAGCAATGAATTGGAAGCAGGAGATACACGCATGGCTTTTCGTCTTCCGGGCATCGCCGTCGTGCTCCTGCTCGGATGCTGTCTCAGCGCATCCGCGCAGGAGACCGATGCGACTGCCACCCAAGCCCGACCCTGCGTGGAGGTGACCGTCAACGGCGAGCGCACGCCCTCCTACGACTGCCTGACGGAGAAGCTGCGTCCTCCTGCAACCGCGCGCACGCCGGACGCGGTGCAGCCGGGTCTTGCATCGGAGGCGATCGTGCAGCGGCCTTCCAACGAACTGGGCCTCTTCAACCGCGCGGCCACCGGCCATCGCATGGGCAACACGTTCGGCACCTCGGTCTATCCGCAACGGCCGCCGCCGGTGGTGCCTTCGTCGCCGCTGATTCCCCGGCAGTAGCCGGCCAGCCCCGCTAGCCCGGGCCGCCCTCGCCGTAGAGCCCGATGATCAGCGAGCGCAGCCACGCGATCGCGGGGTCCTTGTGGAAGCGGCCATGCCAGAACAGGTTGATCGCGATCTCCGGCAGCTTCGCCGGATGGCGCACGTACGACAGGTCGAACGGCCCCGCCAGTGCCTGCGCGAGTCTCTCGGGCACGGTCGCGACGAGGTCGGAGTCGTGCAGGATGTGCCCCACGGCCACGTAGTGCGGCACGGTCAGCACCACCTTGCGCGTGATCTTCTTGCGATCGAGGAATTCGTCGGCCTTGCCGTGCCCCGTTCCGTCCGAGACCACCACGACATGGTCGGCGGCGGAGAAGTCTTCGAGCGAGACCTTCTTGCGGCTGTCCAGCGGATGGCCGCGCCTGAACATGCACACGTAGTGCTGCCTGAAGAGCCTGCGCTGGAAGTACCCCGCCTTCAGCTGCGGCAGCAGGCCGATCGCGAGGCTCACGTGGCCTGCTTCCATTTCATCCCGCAGGTTCACCGCCGTGTTGCGCACGGTGCTGAGCGACACGTTGGGCGCGACGCGCGCGATCTCCTTCATCAGCCTGGGCAGGAAGTAGATCTCGCCGATGTCCGTCATGCCGACGGTGAAGGCGCGCTTCGAGGTGGCCGGGTCGAACGACGCCTTCTGGTTGATCGCCGCATGGATGACCTGCAGCGCACGCGCCGTAGGCTCCGCGAGCTGCTCCGCATAGGGCGTGGGCTCCATGCCGTTGGGCGTGCGCAGGAAGAGCGGATCGTCGGTGAGCTTGCGCAGCCGCGCCAGTGCGTTGCTCACGCCCGGCTGCGAAAGGCCGAGGCTGCTCGCCACCTTGGAAACCCTGCGGTCGACGAGCAGCTGCTGGAAGACGACTAGGAGGTTGAGATCGATGTCCTTCAGCTCCATGCGCGTCGTCTCACATTCTTGAAATCAATATGAACTATTGATCACATTCTATTGAGCGATGGCGCCCGAATGGGGATCATCGACGCACCCACGAGAGACGAACGCCGCCATTCCGCGCGGCGGCAAAGGAGACACCAACATGGACGACACCGCATCGGCAGTCTTCCCCCAGAAGATCCACTGGGAAAGCCAGGGCACCAGCCGCATTCCCTTCATGGCCTACACCGAGGCCGACCTGCACCGCCAGGAGCTGGAGCGCTTCTTCTACCGCAGTCACTGGAGCTACGTCGGCCTCGAGGCCGAGATCCCGGCTGTCGGCGACTTCAAGCGCACGGTGGTGGGCGAACGCTCGGTGATCATGGTTCGCGACGCGGAAGACTCCATCAGCGTGGTCGAGAACGTGTGCGCCCATCGCGGCATGCAGTTCTGCCGCGAGCGGCACGGCAACCGCAAGGACGGCGGCTTCACCTGCCCCTATCACCAGTGGAACTACACGCTCACGGGCGACCTGCAGGGCGTGCCCTTCCGCCGCGGCGTGAAGCAGGACGGCAAGGTCAACGGCGGCATGCCGGCCGACTTCAAGCCCGCCGAGCATGGGCTCAACAAGCTGAAGGTGGCACGGCGCGGAGGCGTGGTCTTCGCGGCCTTCGATCCCGACATCGAGTCGCTCGAAGACTTCATGGGGCCGGAGATCCTGGGCTACTTCGACCGGCTCTTCAATGGCCGCAAGCTCACCATCCTCGGCTACAACCGCCAGCGCATTCCGGGCAACTGGAAGCTCATGCAGGAGAACATCAAGGACCCATACCACCCCGGCCTGCTGCACACCTGGTTCGTGACCTTCGGGCTCTGGCGCGCGGACAACAAGTCGGAGCTGAAGATGGACCGCCACCACCGGCACGCCGCCATGATCTCCACGCGCGGCGCGAGCGGCAAGGCCGACCAGGTGACCCAGGTGTCGAGCTTCAAGGAAAGCATGCAGCTCAACGACCCCCGCTTCCTCGACATCGTGCCCGAGCCCTGGTGGGGCGGCCCGACGGCGGTGATGATGACGCTCTTTCCGAGCGTGATCCTGCAGCAGCAGGTCAACAGCGTCTCCACGCGGCACATACAGCCCGCCGGCCCCGGCGCCTTCGACTTCGTGTGGACGCATTTCGGATTCGAGGACGACACCGAAGAGATGACGCAGCGCCGCCTGCGCCAGGCCAACCTCTTCGGCCCCGCGGGCTTCGTCTCGGCCGATGACGGCGAGGTGATCGAGCTTTCGCAGAAGGGCTTCGAGCAGAAGCCGTTCCATCGCACGCTCGCCGAACTCGGCGGCCGCGAAGTCGGCGACACCGACCACATGGTCACCGAGACGCTGATCCGGGGCATGTACGAGTACTGGCGCAAGGTGATGGAGGCTTGAGATGGACTTCCAGGACTACTTCGAGCTTTCGCAGCTCTACGCCCGCTACGCCCAGGCCGTGAGCTCCAGCCAATGGGAACTCTGGCCCGAGTTCTTCACGGAAGACTGCACCTACCGGCTGCAGCCGCGCGAGAACCACGACCGCGGCTTTCCGCTCGCCACGCTCTCCTTCGAGAGCAAGGGCATGCTGAAGGACCGCGTGTACGGCATCCGCGAGACCCTCTTCCACGACCCGTACTACCAGCGCCATGTGGTGGGCGCACCGGTCGTGCTGAAGGCCGAGCCGGGGCGCATCGAGTCGGAGGCCAACTACGCCGTGTTCCGCACCAAGCTCTCCGAGCTCTCGAGCGTCTTCAGCGTGGGCCGCTACATCGACGTGGTCGTACGCACCGAAGAGGGCCTGAAGTTCGCTTCGCGCCAGGTCATCTACGACAGCGAAATGATCCCGAACTCCATCATCTACCCGATCTGAGGCCCGCCATGAGTGACCTGCAATGGACCGACGCCGCCGCGCTCGACGACGTACCGGCGGACGACGTGATCGGCATCGTCGTGGCCGGCAATGAAGTCGCGCTCTACAGCGTCGAAGGCAATGTCTACGCCACCGACAACATCTGCACGCACGGGCATGCCCGGCTGTGCGAAGGCTTCCTGGAGGGGCACGAGATCGAGTGCCCGCTGCACCAGGGCAGGTTCGACGTGCGCAATGGCGCGCCCACCTGCGCGCCGGTGACGGAGGCGATCCGCTCCTATCCCGTGAAGATCGAGGGCGGGCGGGTGTTTCTTTCGCTGGACTGACCTGCCATGAGCGCGGAAGAACGGACGATCGCGATCGTCGGCGCCGGCCAGGCCGGCGGATGGGCGGCGCAGACGCTGCGCGCCGAGGGCTTCGCCGGCAGGATCGTGCTGGTCGGCGACGAGGCGCATCGCCCCTACGAGCGCCCTCCCCTGTCGAAGGCGGTGCTCGCCGGCGAAGCGCTTCCCGAGACGACCAGCCTGCAGAAGCCCGAAGCCTTCGATGCACTGGACGTGGAATGGCGCCCACGCGTGAGCGCGACGCGCATCGACCGCGCCGCGAAGCAGCTGCACCTGAGCGGTGGCGACGTAGTCGGATACGACAAGCTGATCCTCTGCACCGGAGGCCGGGCCCGGCAGCTGGCCATTCCGGGATCGGAGCTGCCTGGCGTCTTCACACTGCGCAACCTCGACGATGCCACCGCGCTGGGTGCCGCGCTTGTTCCGGGCAAGCGGCTGCTGGTCGTCGGCGGCGGGTGGATCGGGCTCGAAGTGGCTGCGACTGCGCGGAAGAAAAGCCTCGACGTCACCGTCGTCGAAGCAATGCAGCGGCTCTGCGAACGCACCGTTCCTCCGGAGATTTCCAGCTACCTGCTGCGCCTTCACGCCTCGAACGGCGTTCGCGTCGAACTGGGCGCGGGCATCGAACGCCTGGTGCAGGCTGAAGATGGCGCCGGCCTGATCGCGACGATCGTCGACGGACGGACCCTGGCCTGCGACGTGGTGCTGGCCGGCATCGGCCTGGTCGCCAACGACGAACTCGCGCGCGAAGCGGGCTTGCAGTGCGAAGGCGGCATCGTGGTCGACTCGCAATGCCGCACATCGGACCCGGACATCCTCGCCGCCGGTGACGTCGCCGTCTGGCACTGCGAACGCGCCGGCCGCCGGATGCGGCTGGAGTCCTGGCAGAACGCCCAGGAGCAAGGCATCGCGGCCGCGCGCTCCGCGCTGGGCATCGAGGTGAACCACCAGCCGCTTCCGTGGTTCTGGTCCGACCAGTACGGCATCAACCTGCAGATATTCGGCATGCCGGCACCCGGGCATCGCGTGGTGATGCGTGGCGACATGGAGAGCGACAGCTTCGTCGTGTTCTTTCTCGATGCGGGCAAGGTCGTTGCCGCGCTCGGGCCGAACGCGGCGCGCGACCTGCGATTCGGGCGGCGGCTGATCGAGCGCGGCACGAGCGTCGATGCGGATCGGCTCGCAGACCTTCAGACGCCGCTGTCGAAGCTGTGAGCGGGCTGAAGGACTGGGCCTAGCCTGCGATACCTCAGCTCTGCGCCTTTTCCGCGCGCACGATGAACATCGCCGCGATGAAGGAGAGCAACGACGAGGCCAGCATCACGCCAGGCACTGCAAGGCGCGCGTTCGATGCGTCGACGACCAGCCCCGCCACGAACGAGACGACTCCAGCACCGATCACCGTGAGCGCCGCCGCCAATCCTGAAGCCGTGCCTGCAAAGCCCGGCCGGATGGACAGCACCCGCGCGTTCGCGGCAGGCATCGTCAAGCCGTTGCCGATGCCCACGGCGATGCAGGGAACGAAGAACGCGAGCGGATGCACGACGCCTGCGGCGGCGAGCAGCAGGCCGATCGACAGGCCTGCGCAGGTGAGAGCGCGGCCGGCAAGAATGAGCGCGGTCGCCGTGTGGCGCGCGCCGCCATGCCCGACCACATAGCTTCCGAGGATGAAGCCCGCGGGCACCAGGCCCATGTAGAAGCCGAGCATCACGCTCGACGTTCCGCCGGCCCGGGCCGCGACCAGAGGTGCGCCGCCCAGGAAGGCATACAGCGTTCCGATCGAGAAGGCCATGCAGCAGACGTACGCCCGGAACCGCGCCGACCGGCCCAGCTCGCGATAGCCGCCAAGTTGCAGGCGTATCGAGCTCGCGCGATGGCGATTCGTTTCGCGCAGGTGGAAACTCACGAGGCACAGGCCGACCACGCCGAGGATGGCGAACACGACGAAGTTCGAGCGCCACCCGAATTGCGTGCCGAGCGCCCCGCCGGCCATCGGACCGATCATCGGGGCGACCGCCCACGCGGAAGACACGTAGCCGATGCGGCTCGCCACCGCCTGCTCTTCGGAGGTGTCCCGTATAGCGGCGAGGGACACCGCGTAGCCCGCGATGACGCTGCCCTGGAACAGCCGGAACGCGAGGAACGTCCAGATGTCGTTCGCAAGGCTGGAGCCCACCGATGCGATCGTGAAGATCGCCAGCGCGAACAACGCGACGGGCTTGCGCCCGAACCTGTCGGACAGCGCGCCCGCGGCCAGGTGCGCGAAGGCCGTCGCGATGGCATAGCCGGCGACCGCGATGTTGGCGAGCGCGAAATCGGCGCCGAGATCCCTCGCGATGTCCGGCAGCGACGGCACGAACATGTTGACCGGAAGGACCGCGAGCGCGGAAAGGAATATCAGGATCGGGAGGCGCGGGGCTTCCTGTTGCGATTGCATGACTGTCGAACTCCTGGGCATGGCGCCGTCGAAGCTGGTTCGATGGCGCCGGTGACGGAATCGCCGGAGGTCGCACGATCATGCGATCTTGATCTGCTCGTGTTGAGTCCAACAGGAGCCGAAGCGTCGTCGGGCCTTGTGAAGTCCGACGACAGGAAACGGGTGGCTGTCGCCGCCCGGTTCCGGGCTTGTTGCTGCGGATCATAGGTCAGCGGGCTGCACCCGGCAGCAACTGGTGCACGCGGATGCCGGTGGACTCGCCCGCTTCAGGCCAGCGGGCGCGAAGCCTCCTGCGCCTTCATCTCCGCGAACAGCCAGTCGCGGAAGGCCCGCACCTTGCGCTGGCGGATCGCGTCCGGCGGGTAGACCACGTAGAAGCTGGAAGCCGCCTTCACGGCATGTTCGAACGGCCGGACCAGGCGGCCCGATGAAAGATCGTCCGCAACGAGCATGGTCCTGCCGAGCGCCACGCCCTCGCCCTGAACGGCGGCCTCTATCGCGAAGGTGTAGGCATCGAAGGTCAGCCCGCCCTGGGCGCGTACGCCCTTGACGCCGGCGCTGCCGAGCCACGCCGCCCAGTCGATCGGATAGCCATCGCGGATCAGCGTGTGGTGCTTGAGGTCCTGTGGCTTGCGCAACGGATGCGCGCCCTTCATGAGCCTGGGGCTGCAGACCGGGAACACCTCCTCGGCAGCGAGAAATTCCGAAGCGAGCCCCGGATAGCTGCCCGCGCCATAGCGGATGGCGATGTCGATGCCGTCGCCGACGAAGTCGGTCAGCCTGCCGGTGGTCGATACGCGCACGTCGATGTCGTCGTGCGCGCGGTGGAAGCGATGCAGGCGCGGCACCAGCCACTTGCCCGCGAAGCCGCCGGAAGTGCTGACGGTCAGTATCGAGTCGGACCGGCGTGTCGTCGCCGATTCGGTGGCCGTTGCGAGTTGCTCGAGCACCGCATGGACCGCCCGCGCATAGGGCTCGCCGACGGCCGTCAGCCGCACCGAGCGCGTCTCGCGCTCGAACAGCAGGATGCCCAGCTGCTCCTCGAGGTGCTTGATCGCCCGGCTGATGGCGCCGGGCGTGACATGGAGCTCCTGCGCGGCCTTCGAGAAGCTCAGGTGGCGCGCGGCGGCGTCGAAGCACGGCAAGGTGTTGAGCGGTGGAAGCTTGCGGGGCATGGCATCTGTGAGCAGTACTCACAGATTCTTGCCAATTTCTGGTTTGTCTGTCCATCAGGCGATGACCAGAATGACCATCAATTGATGAACGTCACTCACTGGAATCAGCAAGACCCGGCCAGTCCGGCTCCCTCCGATCACCCCACCACCGAACGCAGGAGATTCACATGCAAGCACTCGCCAATCAGAAGATCGTCATCGTCGGAGGCAGCTCCGGCATCGGGCTCGGCGTGGCCGCGGCAGCCCTCGAGCATGGCGCGGATGTCGTGATCGTCGGCCGCTCGCAGGAGAAGCTGCAGGCCGCGCAGCGAACGCTGGGCGCGAGCCCTCGTCTCGAAAGCATTGCCGCCGACATGTCGAACGAAGACGAGGTGTCCCAGCTGTTCGGGAAGGTCGGCCCGTTCGACCACCTCGTCGCCACGGCCGGAACGCTGCCACCGGGCGACCCCATCGCGAGCACCGACATGCAGGCCGTGCGGGCCTTCGTCGACAGCAAGCTCCTCGGCGCGGTCGTGCTGGCGAAGCATGCCGCGGCAACGCTGAGGCCGGGCGGCTCGATGACCTTCACCTCGGGCATCAACAAGGACCGGCCGCCGGTTCCCGGAGGCTCCGTGGTGTCGGCGATCGCAGGCTCGTTCAGCTATTTCGCGCGCGCACTGGCGCTGGAACTGGCGCCGACCCGCGTCAACATCGTGTCGCCCGGATGGGTCGACACGCCGATGTGGGACAGCGCGGTCGGCGATGCCAAGGCCGGCTTCTTCGAAGGCATGGCCGCCCGCCTGCCGGCGAGAAGGATCGCGATGCCGGCCGACATCGCCCCCGCCTACATCTACCTGATGACGAGCGAGTTCACCACGGGCGAGACCATCCGCATCGATGGCGGGCACAACCTCGTCTAGCGTGGCGCCATTCGTCGACCGTCGATCGTCCCGGTCCCCACGCGCGCCGGGAGTCGGCCGAGGCATTCGACCTTGTCGTACGAAGTCTTGGTTGCGGTGCCTTGATCAGGACTTTTGACCGACGGGAGTAGATCGCACGCCTGTCTCGTGATGGCGCCATCGCTTGATACTCGTGCCGAGCAGGCAGCAGAGCGCGGAGGGTGTCCCTGGTTGGCCTGGCGGCTCAGCGAATGGGCACTGCCATGCTGCACCTGCTGTAGACGACCTTGCAGGAGGTATCGGCGCACAGCCCCAGCACGTTGCTTTCCGCTTCGCTCGACTTGCGTGCGCTCGCAACGCTGTAGTGGGTGTCGCTCTTCGCGAGCGCGACGCATCCGTTGGAGTATGCGGAAACCAGTTCGCACTTCTTCGAGCCCAGGGAAATGCAGTTCGCCATCGCGATTGTTTCCGCCTCGGCCCGGCTGGACTTGTCGCGCGACGCACCGATGTTGCCCGTGTACTGGGCATCCAGGGCGACAGCTCCCCATCGCTCGATGTACGTGACGCTTCGCGGCCCTGAAGAGGCCTGCGCCCCCGGTTGGCCCGAGCCAGGAAGAGGCCGACAGGAGGACGTTCCCGGCCCGCCTTCGGGAACCGTGCCGGCGGGGCAGCCACCCTCCGCATGAGCGAGCGGCTGGATGCCGAACAGGCAGATGAGCAGGGGCGGCAGAAATCTCATGGTGATCGGAGATCTCGATGCGGACCATGTGTATCGCTCACGCAGTTTGCTGGCCATGTTCAACCCTCCTCGGTAAGTCTTGCGCCAGCATGGAAGTCGGTCATCTTTCCCCTGGGAACGGCACGCCGGATCAGTTCGTCCCGGAAGATCGGGCCGATCGCGCGCGGTGCGGGCGCATTCGTTGATGCACCCGGTCGCGCAGCCTCCGGCACGGCAGATGCATCAACGAGATTCAGCAATGGGTGTGACAGCATGACGAGAGCTTGGTATGAAGCTGCGTCAAGGCGAGGCTGACGCAACGATCGTCGAAGCGTAGCGGGTGCGGCAGTGTCCAGTTTCCACCCGATGTAGATGAAATTGCACCTCGGTCCCGAAAGTGCCGGACTAGGATGCGCGCTCGATGTTGCGACGCCACGAAGATGTCCGATGCATGCCTGGATGCCGTCGAGGCTCACAAGATGAGATGTTCCCGGAGCGGTTTGCCTGTGTTGCAACGCCGATCGGCGATGATCCTCGGGTCATGAGAAGAGAGCTCGTTGCCATGGATGAGTCGGACGCCGTTCCTGTCTTCAGGTTCTCCACGGTCGACTACCCCGAGCGGGATCGATTTCACCTCTGGGTCAAGGACAACCTCTGCGACTGCCGGTTCGAGGATGACGGCTACGGCGCATTCGACGCGGAAGCCACCGGCGCTGCACTCGGCCCGCTGGTCATCTCGGGGAGGCGCTGGCCGAAGCGGCCGAGGCCATTGACCTACGCGGTCCATCGCAACGCACGGCGCATCCGCCTGGACGGCCAGGAATCCTTTCGCTTTACGTTGCTGCTCAGCGGGCAAGTGACCCGTCGATCGATGGGCCCGGATTCCATCAAGAAGCCCGGCGATCTGTTCTTCTACGATGTTGCGCAGATCAACGATTGCATGGTCGAAGCCGGGGACGTGATCAGCGTCGTCGTGCCCAGGCACCTGCTGCCCGGCTCCGCCGCACTTCTGCATGATCGAACGCTCGGAAGCGGCATCGGCCGCCTCCTGGGCGATCAGATACTGTCGCTGTTTCGCAATCTCTCCAGCCTGCAACAGAAGGACGTGCCCGGCGTCGTCCAGTCGACGCTGCTGCTCATGGCCGCCGCCGTTTCGCCAACGGTCGAGGCGATTCACGAGGCAAGCAGCCCCATCCGCAGGGGCCTGCTCGAGCGGATCCGGCATCACATCGATGAGCACCTGCTGGAGCCTGACCTGACACCCGAACGGATCTGCCGGGACGTCGGCGTGTCGCGGGCCAAGCTCTATCAGCTGTTCGAGGAAGACGGCGGGATCATGCGGCAGATCCGGCGCAGGAGATTGCGTCATGCCTATCAGGTGCTCAGCGACCCGCAGCGTCAACATGTACGAATCGCCGAGATCGCATGGAGTCATGGCTTCGCGGACGAGAAGTACTTCTATCGCCTTTTCAAGGCCGAGTTCGGTCATACGCCGAAGGAGACGGCGCAGCGTCGCTCCGGCCCGGCGTTCCTGCCCTACGGTCACGTGCCGTTGAACGCGGGGAGCAGCCTTCCGGGATGGACGTTGCCATTCGGCGTGCTCAACAACTGATCGGGTGTTCAGCGTTTCGACCGGCCGATTCCGAAGCTGATGGCAGTGGAGAGATCACAAGATCATGAAAAGAGCACCCCTCGTATTCTTCCTGGCCTCGCAGAGCGTGCTTTTCTTCGGCTCCCAGGCTCACGCGCAGGTGGCTTGCCCTTCGGGTTGGATTCCCTATAGCGCGACGTCCTGCGGGCCCGCACTCAATTCGCAGCAATCCCCCAAGCCCAACGACCGTGGCGCCCCCCTCCAGGTGGGGTCTCGTTGGGGGGCGATCGCCACCGACGGAGTGAAGGGCGTGCTCGGAACTGCCACCGGGGAGCGCAGCGAGCAAGGTGCCGCAGGCAAGGCATTGGCGGATTGCCAGGCCAAGGGAGGAGCGCCCTGCAAGCTTCAGCTCTCCTACTCCAACGGGTGCGGCGCGATGAGCGTTGGCAGCCGCGGATTCAGTACAGCCGGTGCAGGCACGAAGGAGGAGGCCATACAGAAGAGCATGGCGATCTGCAGCAGCGATGGTGATACCGGGTGCCGTGTGTACTACACCGGCTGCAGCTTGCCCGGGGAAGCTCGCTAGCCGTGGTCCTTGCCTGGCGATGGACCGGAGACAAGACGCTCAAGCGCCTGAGAGGGACGCAACTCGAAGCCCTTCTGGCCGCTTGCATGGCTTGCATTGACGAAATCGTCCGCAGTCTGGACGGGCTGGATTCACAACGAGCGGCGTCGACGTATCGCCTGGCTGTTTGCCGACCATGACCAACTGCGCGCGCGTTGGACAACGAGGTATTGGCGTCGCTCACCGACTGGTTGCCGCGCGAGGACTGGGACCCAGTCCTCGGTGTCGTGGCAATCCACAGGGACGTGTACTACGGCCTTGGCTATCTGCGAACTGGCCTCGCAGAAAAGAAGCGCGACGCACTCGCCTGCGACATCGACCGCGCCCAGGGCTTGATGTGCGGCGAGATCTGGGGCGCCGACCGTTAGAACTGGAAAGACCAGGGGATATGGGCAAGCAGTGTGATGCTGCTAGCGCATTGGGCGAACGGCTGCTTTAGAGCGCAGCGAACTTCGGCTCACGGCCCACTGCGGTCTTTCATCCTCGCGAATTCGGGGCGCCAAAGCGGCCGTTTACGGCGTTTCTTTACTCAGAGGAGATTTAACGAAGTCCCAACGTCTTCAGGTACATACTCAAAAGCAAATGCCACATCTAGATTTAGTGCTGCGAACCTGACGAACGTTTTTGAGTCAATCTGTTCGTCGTATCTCGGATTGCTGCTTTTGATTTCTACTTTAATGCCCGCGAGAGATTTTTCTAGCCCAAGCATCATCTCGGTATACGGCTCCAGAATGTCGAGAAGCGACTCCAAAACAAACTCGATAGGCTCGTCATATGTCGGGCTATCGATGAAGATATAGCTGTATGGCCCGAACCTGCTCAAGGGCTCCTTGGCTCGTTGAATTCTCATCGGCGTGCCGGATAGCCGCTCTTCGTAATTCTCGATCTGACCGGGCATGCAACACAGCCAGAAGTGTGCGCGGCGAGTGCGCATAGATAGCCTTCTGTGAAATTATTTTGACTTGACGCACTGCTCTAAAGAAGTCTATTCGCAACGACCGATACTGGCCGACAGCTGCTAAATGCCCCGGACCGTGTAGCTGAGTTGGCAACCGCTGCACTTGATCGAGTGGCCACTGCCACCGTCAAAGAAGCTTAGTTCCGCCGAACAGTGGGGGCACCCAAGGCTGGTGGACCCAGTCCGCTTCCATTCGTCAAACGCTTCCTCAGCAAGCTCAAACTCGTGCTCAGATGGAGACCAAGGTCCTGGTGATTTTTGGCTGTATGGAGCGTTCATCGAAAGCATTCAGCATGAATTCGGGGGTCTTGTTGAACGGCTGGTTCTGGCCGAACGGGGATATCTCGCTAAGAATCGGAGATCGAGGGTAACGCCAATATTCGTTGCTTCGTTGTACCGTCGAAAAGCATCGATTGACCATCAACCTCGATCATGAAGTGATGGCCCTTGTCGGTAGAGAAGTGATGAGCGAAAACGGTCTTTCCCTCGTGCATGTATCCGCTCCCAGCATTAAGTCGGATGAGTTGCTGATCCGCCGCCGCGCACACTGCCCGAATGTTTTTCATCCATACATGTTCGCTGTCCCTCGCCGCTGCCTCCCGTTGTCCGCGGTCTGGAAGAGCTCTTGCTCTCAACTCCACCTGCTCACGCATTGCTGCGTGGGGGATGGCCAAAAGTTTGGGGTTCGACTTCAACCATGCGGCGTTCAGTTGTTCGATGTTTTCCGTCTCATTCAGTCGATAAAAGCGCTCGGTGATCACATCAAGTCGATCGCGTTCCGTGTTCTTTCCGAAATAACCAGATGAGAAAAACTTGCGAATGCGTGAGCCCAGTGAGTCGGCGAGGGATTCTCCTTCCTTTAGCAACGCGAGATGCCGACGCGCGCCGATTGCGTCCAGCCCTTGGCGCACGAATGTCATTCCGGGCTCCGCGCGCTTGGAGTTGTATAGGAATTGTGAGAACCCACCGTTCTCTACTTGACGCAGGTAGTAGTCTGCGTAGTAGCTAAGCCATGCGTTGCGCGAGATTTCCTCCTGTCGCAAATACTCACTGCGCAAAGCGTTCACGAACGAGACATTCGATTCGATGACCGCAGAGGCGTCTGAATCAGCTAGGCTCTCTTGGGAAACTACAACGACGTCGTCGGAGGTGAGGATGCGCATAGTCGGTCGAATAAAGGTTGTTGCCGAAAGTCTTCTGCTGGCCGCATTCTGCCGTAGGCGCGCCGCCGTCAGTGGGCCTACAACAGACAGTCCCCCCTCTTAAGCGGGCTTACTGCTGACGGTCTTCTCACCTATATCGGCAAGGATGTCCTTCGCCAACTCTGCTATTTCCTGGTTGGGGTCGGTGACGTACCCGAACAGGCGCGTGCGCTGCGCGATGACCATGCGCCGCAGCTCTTGAAAAGTTGCCGTCTCATCTGGTCGGTCGAAGTGAACGCAGCGCCAGATAAGCTCAAGGAGTTCAGTCGTCAGTTGTTCACCGGCTTGAGGCAAGACGTCGAGAACAAACGGGAGCGCATGAATCGCTACTGGCGGAGGGCCGATACCACCCGAAACCAAATCGCACCAGAGTTCGCGGCTTGCAGCGAGTGCAGCGGCCGAGTCGGTACTTGCGAGGCGTTCCAGTACTTCCCCCATCTTGTCCGCTGGGCCGAGGCAGGTCCTGAAATTGCTCCAAGGAATCGCATCCAGTCGCGCCCGAAGCGAGGTTTTTGTGAGTTGGGACATGGTGGTTCAATCTCCACGCCTCTCTGACAGGTAAACCAGAGATAGGGATAGCTTCAAAGTAACTGGCAAGAGGCAAATGACTGGTTGTGGCCGGTAGGTGTCATTTTTGATTTAGCTGGGCGAATGCAAGAGCTGGCTCAGAATCCCTCGATCTTCATCGCTAAAAAAGCCCTGTAGATCCTCAAAGTCTCCTTCGATGAAGTGCTTTTGCATGTTTCTAAGACTGGCTCTCAACAGGAGTAGTAGCCCTTTAGCGTCGTAGTCATAACCTGATCCGCTGAAGCCTACCCAGTTCTCTACAAAATTCAGCAGCTCATCACTGGTTTCGAAGTGCATGTTCTTCTCGAATGACTGGTTGTGACTTAAGTTCTCCAAACAGAGCGACCGATCGGCTCTGGCCGGATCCCGCTACAAGAAGCATGCAGAAAGTTGCCCGAAGCGGAAGTGGCCAAACGCCGTCTACGGACGCCTAGCGTTTGCCACGAGAGGCGGCGCCCGGCTTGACGGAAGGGTTAGGCGGCGCTCGAACCTCTGGCTTCGTGGCCGGTGGCACCGAATGTGCGCGAGTGACTGAGTGCTGCTCCATGCCTGAACTCTGTCTCTTCAAGTACGCCCGTTTCAGAGTACTCGCGATGGAGCCCATGTAGTATGTGGAAGCCATCTTGAGGGAAAACGTAATAGGTAAAGTGCCTCTGTACCCTTCCCGAGGGGTGGTGCAGTTCAGCCACCTGCAAGTTGATTGATGGACCGAATGACTCTTTGGGGGGAAGGATCTCCAGCAACCTCTTGGCAAGCGCGGAATGATCGACTTCGCCGAGATTGGATAAAAAGCAAAGCCTACCTTTCTCCGCATACACATCCATCCATTGATAGAGCTCCGCCACGAGCCAAGGAGGACAGTCCTTCAACTGGGCTAGTCCACCAGTTGCAGCCAGTCTTTGCATCGCAAAGAAGGTTGTTGAGGATCTCATTGCTGCTAAGCAAAGAAACCCATTTGTGCGCTCCATGGCATAGGAGTCTTCAACCGCACTCTGGATGTTGGGGAAACGAGGTGTCATATCGAATGCTTGGCTCTGGCTGAATGAAACCGGCGGCATGCTACCTTCTGGGCCGATACGGCTCGTTGGAATCATAGATGGATGTACATCAGCCTCGCCGCCCGCACAGACCCGGTTGGCTGCCCGTTGTCGACGCCGCGCGTTGTACGGGCTGCGGCTGGTGCGTCGCCGCGTGCGACCTTCACCTTCTCAGCCTTGAAGTCCAGCAATGGAAGAAGTCGTCGACGCTTCAAGACGCGGATCGGTGCACGGGCTGCAGCGATTGCGCAGTGACTTGCCCTTTTCATGCAATCACCATGCGAAAGGGCTGAAACGCCCTGGCAGCCTAGGCAATCCGTAGACCCAGGCGCGTGAGCCGGACCATCGCGAGTGTCAGATCCTGGCCGACTGTAGCCGGTCGCGCTACCGTCGCGTATGGGCCCGTTGCAGACATGGCCCACCCAAAGCAGCCACTCCTCAGACAAATTGCGCCAACCCGTGCCCGACGGACCAGTTCTCCTTGGGAGCATCGGCAATGGTCACAAAAACATCCTCCGGACGTATCCCCGGGCTCTCGGCCAGCAGCTGCGCGATGCGCTGAAACAGCGCCTTCTTTTGCTCAGCGGTGCGCGTGTTGAAAACGGTGATCTGGATGTAAAGGAGATCGTCGCTGCGCGCGACTCCAAAGGCCCCTCCGTATCGGAAGTTGGCGGCCTCGTGCTCGGTGATCGTCATGAACTGATCGTCCTGCGGCACGTTCAACGCGTCACGCAAGGCGCGATAGAGGCTGTCGAAGATCGCCTGCCGGTAGGCCTCTGGCTTTCCTGCGCGCATCGAGATGTGAATGATCGGCATCGCTACTCCAAGTCATGTTGAAACAGCGGATGTTATGTATTCCGATTTGCTATTGATAATTATCTCAATAACAATCTTTTGTCATGACTGATCGCCCTCTGAATCTCGACGCCGTTCAGGCCTTCGTTCGCATCACCGAACTGGGCAGCTTCACGCGCGCCGCAGAAGTCATGCAGACCACTCAGGCAGGGATCAGCCAGAAACTGAAACGTCTTGAAGACCGGCTGGGCTGCCGACTCCTTGAGCGAACACCCCGGCATGTGGAACTGTCGGCGCGGGGTGCCGCCTTCCTTGGGCATGCCCGAGAACTCCTGGCGGTCCACGATCGCGCGCTGGTGGCCTTTGCAAGCGCTCGCCAGCGACTGACCATCGGCATCAGCGACCACGTGGCGGGACCGGAGCTGCCCGCGCTGATCGCCCGCATGAACGCGCAAGACTCGCAGCTGCTGATCGATATCCGGATCGGCTCGTCGGGCGATCTGCTCCAGAGCTTCGACCGGCGGGAACTCGACACGGTCATCGTCCGGCTGCACGCCGGTCGGACCGACGGGAAGGTCCTGACACAGGAGCGCTTCGGCTGGTTCGCTGCCACGAACTGGCAGCACCGCGCGGGCGAGCCACTGCCGCTGGCCACGATGGCGCAGCCCTGCGGGGTGCGCGCGTTGGCGGCGCAACTCTTGGATACGGCCGGCATCCCCTGGACCGAGGTCTTTGTGGGCGGCGGCGTCGCAGCCGTTGCGGCGGCGGTGATGGCCGGGCTGGGGGTCGCGGCGTTGGCGCCGCGCATGCTGCCCCTGGGCTGCGTCGACGTGGGTCCCAGACTGGGTCTACCCGACTTGCCGCGCTTGCCTGTCCTGCTGCACTCCAGGGTCCGGGAAGGTCGACCGCGGGATGCCGTGGACGCGCTTTCTGCTGCGTTCAGGAGCGCGGCGAGAAACTGATTCGTGCGCCAGCTTGGCTGCGACTGCGCGAATGGCCGGTCATGGCCCGAACCAGCCCGTGCACGTCAGGCGCCGATGGGCGAGCAAAGCTCGACGAGAGCGCCATCCGGGCAGCGCAGATAGGACACGACTTGCCCCCAGGGCTTGGCGCGAGGCGGAGCCAGTTCGGTCGCACCGGCCGCCAGTGCACGCGAATGCGCAGATTCGACATCGTCGGTGACAAAGCCAAGCTCCATCCCCAAAGGCTTCGCCGATTCCGAAGCGCAAACATGACCGCCTTCGAAGTTCGCGGATGCCAACTCGTGCGCCGCAAACGCAATCGTCGTTCCCCCGCTCTCGAGCTCGCCATACGTTCCGGATTCATGCAGGAAGCGTCTGGAGAAGCCGAATGCTTGCTCGAAAAACTGCAGCGAAGCATCGACATCCGGCACGTAGATGATGGTGTATCCGAACTTCATGAATGGTTTGACTGTTGGCTCGCCTGCCGGCCCGATGCTGCGGCGCGCAGATCGATCTTGCCACGCAGCATCGCCGAGTTTTTTCGCACAGACGAGAAACAGGAATCCTGGCTCGGTCGTCGAGAAGACCTCGCCTCGATGCCTGTCATGCCGCAGGTTCGGCAGCAGCCTTGAATGACTGCTGTCCGCCGAAGCGGCCGACCGGCAGGACAGACAGGTGCAGCAGCGCCTGACGCAGCGTGGTGTCCACGCGCCGCAGCGACAGCCCGTGCCGCACCGCCACCTCCTGCCGGGTGAGCTCGTGCACCCGCAGCGCCACCAGGATGTCCTGGTGCCGGTTGGGCAGCACCTGCATCGCGCGCTCGACCGCCTGCAGGTCGGAGCGCGCCTCGGCGATGAGTGCGGGCCCCGGCGCGTGGTCGGCCAGGTGCTCCAGCATGTCCTCCTCCGTGCCCGTGAACTGCCACGGCCGCTCGGCGCGCAGACGGTCCGTGGCGGCGTTGCAGGCCACGCGGTAGATGTAGGCCACCGGGCTTTGCAGCGTGCCTTCGAAGCGGACTCCGGCCAGCTTCATCCAGGCCTCGTGCAGGCTCTCGCTGGCCGCGTCGGCGCAGCCCAGGTACCGCGTGAGCCGCCGGTGCAGCGCGGTGTAGTTCGTCACCAGCAGCGCCTGGAGATCCGGATGCGGAAATTCAGGCGGCGGCGGGGCGCAGTCGATCTCTGCGGCCTCGCCGCAGGGCACTTGCATGAACATGGTCATGGCGCGGTAGAGAGGCCTAGCGCCCGCGCGGCAGGCCGCGGCGCTCGTTCTCGCTGAGCCGTCCGATCTGCGCGTCGGTCAGTGCACCGTGCCCCACCATCTGGACGAAGCCCGACGGGTCGTAGCTCGCCTGCTCCGCCGGCTTGCGCCGAACCTCCCCGGTGCCCGGCGCCCCGCCCGCAGGCTCGTCGCCAAAGCCCACCACGCGCACCGTGAACACCGAAGGCAGTGCCTGGCGCTGCGCCTGGCGCTCGCGCTGGAGCACGTCCTGCGCGGCCGTCGCGGCCTGCGACGCGGCGGCGCTGGCGTTGGTCAGCGCGCCCACGTTCACCGTCGCCACCACCGGCAGTCCCGTGCTCTTGCCTTGCACCGCCACGTTGTCGGCGTTCACCACCTGCAGCGCGGCCAGGTTCACGTTGCCCGAGACGCGGATGCCCGCCTCGCCCGCGTCGATGGTGCCCAGCGGCGCGATCAGGTCGATGTCGCCGGCCGGCACTTCCGGAATCGGCGCCAGCGTCGCGATGCCGGCACCGGTGCTCGGCACGTTCGACGACAGCGTCACGTTGCCCCACTGGTCGTACTCGCGCTTGGGCGGCGTGTAGACCACCGTGGTCTTCGAGCCGCGGCCGGCGTTGATGTCGCCCTGCGCCGACCAGCCCGTGATGTGGCCGCCGAAGGTGGTCATGATGCGGCTCTGGCCCAGCAGGATGCTGCCCAGCGAGTACATCGAGATGTCGCCCTTGCCCTGGGTGATGACACCGGGCGTGATGCCGCCCCTGGCCACCGGCGCATTGCCCTCGATGCCGAACACCTGCGCGCCGCCGGGCGTGAACATCTGGATGCCGCCTCCGAACAGCGTGTTGACGCCGGCCGGGCCGTACATGGTGATGTCGCCGCGATAGCTGATGGCGCCGCCCGCTGCATCGCTCTGCGGAAAGAGCGCGGCGATGGCGTTGCGACCGCGCAGGTAGCTGCCGAAGCGCGCGCCGCTTGCGTCGTTGTACTCGCGCCCGCCCGCCTTCAGCTCGGCGAAATACACCTGGCGCGCGAACACGCGCTGCTGCTCGGCCGGCAGCGCGTCGAAGAAGGCCCGGGCCTCGCTCGCCGTGCCGCTGAAGCCCAGGCCGTTGTCCTTGTCGGAGAGCCACGCAAGCAGTTCCGCCTCGTAGGTCTCGACGACCTTGCCGGGCTGGCTGGCCAGCGAGGTGCCGGCCTGCGCGCGGTTGGCCGCGTCGAGATAGCGCGCCAGGAAACCCGCGTAGTCGGCGCCCTGCGCGCCGGTGCCCGCCATCATCGCAATGCTCGCGCCCGGGCGCTTGTCGCCCGGCGTCAACGGGCCCAGGCTGGCGATGGCCGCGCGATCTTCCATCGCGATGTTGCGGCCCGCGCTGACTTCCAGCGTGCCGGGGCCCGCCACGTTGAAGCTGCTGTAGAGGATGTCGCGCCCGGCGACCACGCGCGAGACGTCCTGCGCATGGTTGTGGATCGCGAGGTTGCCGCTGGACCTCGCACCATTGTTCGAGCCACCCAGGCTCGCCAGCGTGGGCTGCCCGAGCACGGTGCCCGCGCTCACGATGTCGCGCCCGGCGATCACCCAGCTCGGCGCCGCGGCTTCGTACCAGGTACTGCCGTCTTCGCGCGCGACGATCTCGCCGCTTCGCAGGCCCACGATGTCGCCGGTCATCGCATAGAAGCGGGACGGCGTACGCAGCGCATCGGTGGCCGCGTAGGTTTCGGGAGCGAACGCGAACAGGCGGAACGGGTCGGTGCGGGCCGTCATCGTCAGCCCCTCCGTGCCGAGGTTGCTGGCCACGCGCGTGTTGCCGTTGAAGCCGGCGAAGGCCGGCCTCGACGGGCTGGGCATTGCCGCCGGGTCCGCGCCCGACTGGTTGATCGGGTAGCTGCCCATGTACAGCGAATCCCCGGCGAGCAGCTCCAGCTGGCCGCTGCGCGACGGCGCGAGCAGCAGCGACGTGCGCGACGCGAATTCATTGACGCCGTCGCTCGCCGCGTTGGCCGCCGCACCGTTGTAGATGCTGCCGCCCGCGGCCACCGCGCGCAGGATCGCCGGATAGACGAAGCGGTAGTCGCTGGCCGACGCATTGACGCTGGTGGTCAGCGACTGCAGGGTCGACTCGCTCATCTGCGTGCTCGGGGTCAGGCTGCCGCCGGCCGAGAACAGGTCGATGGCGGTGCGGTCGGTCCACAGCGAGAACCAGCTCAGCCCGCCGCCGCCGTAGGTGCCGGAACCGGTACTGAAAGGCGAGCTGTTCTGCATGCGCACGCGGCCGGCATCGGCCGCCGCGCCCACCACCAGGTCGCCCAGCGTGTCGATGCGCATCGCCGAGTCGCCGGGAACCAGCACCAGGCCGCCGGTCGATTCGGCGCGGTTCGAGCTGAAAGGGTCGAAGGCGCGCGGGTCTTTCTGGTCACGCCCGCCCAGGATCATGCCGCCGACCGACGCCGCGCTCAGCTGCGTGGCGCCGCGAAGGTTGACCAGCGCGCCCTGCAGGTCGTGGTTCGGAACGAAGGTGGTGTTGGCGTTGCCGCGCGCGAGTTGCGAGCTGTTGACGCCGCCGCCGATGCGCATGTCGATGTCGCCACCGCCCGTGAGCACGATGCTGCCGTCATCGGCCACGCGGCCGGTGCTGCCGACCGCCACCACCAGCCCCTGGCTGCGCGCCGTGCCCTTGCGCTCGAGCATGCCGGCATTGCCGCCGGCCTGCACCTGCACGTTGCCGCCGCCGAGTGCGCCGAAGCCGGTGAAGCCAACCAGCGAGGGCTTCACGTCGGCGGCCAGCAGGCCCGCCGGGTCCACCGCGTAGCTGCCGAAGTTGATCCACCACGCCGTCGGCAATTGCGCGCTGCCGTCGCCCTGCCGCCAGAGCCAGTTGCCCACGCCCACGCTGGCCTTCTGCGCCGCGTCGTTGGCGGACGTAGACAGCATGTCGCTCGTGAGGTCGCCGCCCGCGCGCACCGTGAGGTTGCCGCCGGCCTCGGGAAACCACGCTTGGTAGATGCGGCCGTCGCCCGCCACCAGCGATTCGTAGTCGGAGCCGCCCGCGCCGAGCACGCTGGTCGCGCCCGGCGCGTTGCCGCGTGCCCGGTTGAAGCGGCCGTCGACGCCGGCCGACTGCGTGCCTGCGGTGTAGATGCCGTAGAGCGAGCGGGCGTCGATGTCGCCCGAGGCGATCAGGTCGAGATCGCCGGTGCCCGTGCGCACCACGCTGATGCCCTGGCCGTGCGCGGCGATCACGTTGACGGCCGAGCCGTAGTCGATGCAGGAGCCGGCAATGATGTCGCAGAGCACCAGGTATTCATCGGGAACGGTCGTGCCCGCAGGCTCGCCGAAGACGTTGCCCGGCGCCCATACGATGCCGGTCTTGGTGATGCAATCGCCCGGGTCCAGGAGCGGGCACAACGCCTCCTCTTCCTTGGTCACCGGCTGCCCCGCGGGCATGCCCCAGTTGTTGTTCTCCGCCCAGACAAGCGTGCCGCCGCCCTTGGTGACGGTGGCGCCGTAATGCGTGTCGGCCAGGCGCAGGCTGCCGGTGTTCGCCAGCGCGATGCGGGTGTCGGCCGCACCCAGGTCGGCGCCCGCCACCAGTCGCACCGCCCAAGACTCGCTGCCCGCGGGCAGCATCGGCGCCAGCGCCCAGTTGCGCCCGCGCGTGCCGTCGCTGTTGGGGCGCAGCTCGATGTAGCCGACGCCGTTTTCAAGCACCACGCGCGTGGCCGAGGGAATCAGCGCGCCGCGTCCCAGGTCGAGCGCGCCGCGCAGCAGCACGGTGTTGCGCACGACGTCGTTCTCGTAGGCCACCGGCAACGGCACGCCCTTGGGCCACAGCATGGCGCGCAGCGCGGTACCGCGCGGCAACGGCGTGCCGGCGCCCAGTTGCGTGCCCGCGGCCAGCGTGACGGCGTCCTTCAGCAAGGTGCCCCGCGCATGCAGCAGGTTGCCCGATGCGTCACGCACGTCGGCGGCCAGCACGGTGCCGGCGGCCAGGGTGAGAGGCTGCGCCAGCGTCGCGGACGCCGGCAGGCGCACGGCCGCGCCCAGTGTCAGCTCCTGGATCGGCAGGTCGTAGTTCAGCGTCGCGCCCGACGGAAACGTCGTGCCCTCGGCCAGGCGCACGCCGCCGATCGGCAGCACCAGGTCGCCGTTGTAGGGCTGCACGCCCGGCACCAGCGCCCAGCCGTTCTCCTCGGGCGTCAGCGGCGGCGGCGCAAAGCCGTCGTTGATGCTGCCGTAGATGTCCATGTTGCCGGCGGCGCGCAGCACCAGGCTGCCCGCTTCGCCGGAGCCGTACACGCCGGTCTTCTGCGTGCGCGGGTTCAGGCTGGCGTAGCGGTAGCCCGACAGGTCGAGGTCGCCCTGCACCACGAGGTCCTTGCCGGTCACGATCTCCACGCCGGGGCGCAGGTGCAGCGCGTCGGCATAGGTGGCGTTGTTCAGGCCGGCGAGCTTGCCGTGCAGCAGCTCACCGTTGGCGAGCGCGGCGTCCATGAACTTCGTGCTCTGCACGTGCTTCTGGTCCAGGTAGCCCTGGGTGATCTCGCGGTACGGACGGCCGCTCACCGAGTCCAGCCCGTCCTTGATGACGGCCAGCGGGTCGCTGTCGTCGTAGCGCCAGACGGCGTTGAGCGCGATCGAGCGTGCGCCCTCGATGTTCAGGCTGCCGCTGGCGTCGATCCTGATGTCGCCGCTGGTCTCGCCGGTGCGCGGCGCGTTCAACTCGAGCGTGCCGCGCTTCTGGCCGTCGTGCTGGCCGGGCTGGTTGCCGACGGTGGCGCTGGTGCCGTGGCGCAGGTCGATGTGCGCGCCGCTGGCCAGCGTCAGCGTGCCGTCGCCGCTGCTGAGTTCGACGATGGCGCGATTGGGCGCATCGATGATCTTGCCGCGGCTGTCCACGCGCAGCACCGTGCCATGCGCGTCGAGCAGCGCGCCGCCGCCGATCGTGAGGCCGTGCCTGCCCGCGAGGCGGATGCTGCCCACGCGTTCCCCGCTGGCATCGATCGTGCCCAGCACCGTAAGGCTGCCGTTGTCGACCGAGACGTTCACCTCACCCGCCTTCAGGCCGTCGCCGATGACGAGGTCGCCCTGCTTCAGCTGGAAGCTGCGGCTGCCATACACCGCGCCGTCGTTCAGGCGTCGGTTGATGCCCGCGAACTGGTCGTCGAGCGAGCCGCTGTCGCCCAGTCGCTGCGCGCGGATGTCCACGCTGCCCGCCTTGAACGGCACCATCGTGCCGCCGGCATCGTAGTGGCCGCTGCTGGCGCCGAGGATGCGGCCCTGCAGGTCGACCACGCCCGCCGAGGCACCGAGTGCCACCGCCTTGAGCGTGCCGGCCCGGTTCTCCTGCGCCGACAGGTCGATGGTCGCGCCGGCCGCCTGGCGGATGCTGCCGGCCTGGCTTTCGAGGCTGATGTCGCCGCCCCAGCTGAACTTGTCGAGGTCGTTGAAGCCCAGCTTGCGTCCGCCCACGTCGAGGAGCGCGCCGTCGCCGAGCGCGATGTCGCCCTGCGCACTCATCGTGAGCTTGCCGGTGGGCAGCACGATGGCGGTGTCCACCACGATGTCTTGCGCGCTGAGAGAGAGCTCGGCGCCCAGCGCCTTCACGTCCCTGGCCGCCGCCGCGTCGCGCGTGCTGCCTTCGGGCGCCGCGATGCGCAGCGTGCCGCCGGCCGTGATGCGGTTGACCGCGCCGGCCTCGCCGGTGAGCAGCGGCGTCGAGATCTCCAGGTTGCCGCCGCTGTAGGCGTAGCCCTTGCCGGCCTCGTAGGCGCCCTGGCTCTGGTAGACCGCCAGGCTGCCCTTGCGGCTGCTGACAAGGCGCTCGGTGGCGCCCAGCTTGACGGTGGTGAAGCCGAGCGCGAGGCGCGCGTCGTCGTCCTGTCCGTTGCTCACGGTGTGGGGCATCTCGCCGAGCTCGATGCGTTCGGCCCGGATGTCGAGCGTGCCGCTGCCGGTGCCCGCGCCGCCGGTGACCACCGTGCCGGGAGCCTGCGTTGCGCCGCTCCAGACCAGATTGCGCGTGCGGATCGTTGCCACGTCGCCCGCCGCGCCCGCGCCGTAGATGGCCGGGGTGCCGAGCACCAGCGTGTCCAGGCGCGACTTGCCCGTGGCCGGGTCAATGGTGTCGAGCGTGACATTGCCGTAGAAGTTGATGGCATCGCGCGCCGTGAGCGTGAGCGACTCGAGCGCCGGCGCGCCGGTGCTGCTGTCGCCGTTCAGCAGGCGCTGCAGCACGTCCTGGTTCAGCGTGAGGCCGCTGGCCAGCACGCCGCGCGCCTGCGCGTCGGCCAGCGCCGGCACCGAGCCGGCATTCACGCCGCCCACCGCCAGCGCGAGGTGGCGCGTGCCGTAGCGCGCCGCTTCGCTCAGCTCGAACGCGCCGTTGGTGGCCGCCGTGATCGTGCCTTCCGAATAGAGGGTGCTGTTGGCGTTGCACGACGACGTTTTGCACACGCCCAGCAGGATCGAACCCGCGCCCTCGGCGGCGGGTGCCAGCACGTCGAGCCGGCCGTTCGACACGGCCAGCAGGTTCGTCGCGCCGGGCTGGTAGACGAAGCCCGCGGCCGAGTCGTAGATCGCAGCGCCCTGCCCCAGCGTGGAGATACCGCCGCCGGCCTCGACGACCATGTTGCGACGGGTCGCCAGAAAGACTTCCGGGGCCTTCAGCAACGCGCCCGCGCGCAGCGTCACGTCGCTCGCCACTTCGTTGAAGCCGACGTAGCGCCCGCTCTGGCCGTAGATCACGACGGGCCGCGCGCCGACCACCAGCCGGTCGGCATGCAGGTCGTTGAGCGTGTCCGCGCGCACCGAAGCGCCCTCGAAGCCCGACGTTCGCGGCTGCCCCGTGCCCAGCACCTCGATGTCGCCGCCCAGCACCATGGCGCTGCCGCCACGGCCGCCTTGCGCCGCCTGGAAGCGCGCGAGGCCTTCGAAGTCCAGCGACATGTCGCTGCGCCCCCGGCCCAGCACGAAGGCCAGCGACCCGGCATCGGCCGGCAGCACCGCGCGCGGCACGCTCCGGCGCGCGGCGTCGGCGCGCACGAAGTCGGCATAGCTGGTCTCGTTGTACTGCGAGTAGGTGCGCAGCACGTCGGCCGGGGTCACGATCACCTGCGTGGGCAGGCTGTCGCGCAGGCCCGTGCCGGCCACCGACAGTTGCCCCGTGCCCGCCCAGGAGCCGTTGCGCATCGCCAGCGCCTGGCCCATGGCGCCCACGCTCTTCGCGGCGCCGTTGAGTTCCACGCGGAAGGCGCCCGGCAGCAGGGCATAGGTGGAAGGCATCAGCGTGTAGGTGCCCGCGGGCAGCCCCGGCACGCCGGCGCCGATGGTGATCTGCCGGCCCACGGCCGCCTTCGAGGCGCCCGCCGGACCGCTGGCCGGCGCGGCCAGCGGCTGCACGCCGGGAACGATGGCGTACACCGCGTTGGTGGACAACGAAGGCAGCGAGAAGCGGCCGTCGGCGCCGATCTGCATCAGCGGATGGAAGCGCGCGTCGGTCGAGCCGCCGCGGCCCGCGATGAAGCCCGCGCCGGTGAGTTCGCCACCGCCCGACATGTCCAGCAGCGCGCCTGCCTGCACGTCCACGTACTCGGCGCCCAGGCGGATGCCCGCGCCGCCGCCGTCCCCCATGAGCCGCGCCGCGAGGCCGTCGTACCTGTAGTCGATGCCATCCGTCGTGCCGCCGTAGGGCATGACAAGCCCGGCGCCGCTGACCGAGGTGATGCTGCCCGGCAGCAGCGCCACGCGCAGCGCGCCCTGATTGAGATCGGTGCCCAGCCTGATGTTGCCCAGTGGCGCGCGCAGCACGCCGCCCTGCTCGATCACGGCGGCGCTGAAGTCGAGCGTGCCGAAGGCCGAATACGGAACGGCGGCCTGCGTGTCGCCGCGGCGCTCGATGCGCAGCACGCTGTCGGGGTCGTACACGATGCGCAGCAGCACCGGGTCCATGCGATAGCCCGCATTCACCAGCGCGACGGCGCCGGTCTCCGGATAGAGCTGCGCCGCCGCGAGCGTGAGGCCGCCGTGGGTCCACACGCGCGAGCGCGTGTCGTTGTCGTTGGCCAGCAGGAAGCGGATGTCGCCGTCGCTCGCCAGCTCCACCTTCTCGAAGCCGCGCCGCTCGACGTGCACCGGCTTGAACTCGCTCTGCGCCGCGTAGCTCCCCTCGGTGCCGAAGGACAGGCTGTTGCCGAGGTCGAGCAACTGGCCGGCCTGCACCGAGAACACGGCCTTCGAGTCCAGCGGGGTCATGCCGTGCAGCATGCGCGGGCGCAGGACGCCGGGGCTCGCGTAGTACGCCCCCGTGCCCGACAGCTTGACGTAGGGCGCCGCCAGTCGAACATGCGCCGACGCGTTCGACGATTCCGCCAGCGACAGCGAGCTCGAGAACAGCGTCAGGCTCTGGCCCATGCGCAGCGACACGTCGCCGTCGAAGGACAGCTGGCCGTTGGCCAGCAGCGTGAGGTTGTCGAAGCCACCGGCACCCAGCCGGTCGGCCGAGAGCACGGTCTTTCCGTAGCGCAGCGCCGCGTCGGCCTGGCCGGGCGCGAGGCCTTCCGGCAACGACGACGGCTGCGACTGCGATTGCGACACCACCAGTTCGCGCGGAACGATGGCCTCCTGCTGCGCGCGTTGGAGGCCGGCCGCGCGGTACAGCGGCGACTCGAGCGCGATGTCCAGCGAGCCCCCCGCCGCGCCCGCGCCGCCGGCCGCCGCGCGCAGCGAGCCGTCGATGTGCAGGCCGAGGTAGGAACTCAGAGAGATGCGCCCGCCGTCGGTGGCGACGTCGGTGCGGCCCAGCCCGGGCACATCGAGCGCCGCCTGCGCGCCCGAGGCGTCGAGCTTCGCGCCGGGGCGCACGATCACGTAGGCGTCCGCCGAAGTGGCCACGGCGCGGTCGTGGTCGATCACGCCGCCCAGCACGATGCTGCCGCCCGCGTCCACGCGTCCGTAGGTGCGCCCGTGCACGTCGGTGGCCGTGTGCGCGCGGCCCGACACATCGAGCACGGCGTGGTCGCCGAGCCAGATCGAGCGCGTGTGCACCTTGCCGTCGGCGTCGGGGGTGAGATCGGCCACGTCGAGGAAGCCGTACTGCTGCTGGCGCACGTCGATGCTGCCGCCGTGCGCGTTCAGCGTGCCGTCGATGGTGATCTGGCCGGCCCCGCGCAGCGCGATGGCCTGGCCGGGGTCGACCTCGATGCGCGCGCCGCGCCCGATGGCCAGCGGGCTGGCACCCGGATCGATCTCGGAGAGCAGGTTGCGCCCGGCCTGCAGGCCCAGGCTCGCGCCCTTGCGCTGCACGAGAACGCTGTTCACCGCGTCTTCCTGATAGAGCGGCGGGGTCCAGAGCTCGAGGGCTCGCGCCGCACCGCTGGCCGTCGACACGTGGCGTGCGTCGTCGCGCAGGCGCAGCACCGGCATCGTCACGTCGACCTGCGTGCCCTCGGCCACGGCGAGGCCTTCGCTGCCGTTGAGCTCGTAGGCGGAGAAGCCCTTGTCGAAAAAGTTGCCGCCCAGCACCAGCGTGCCGGCCTCGATGCCTGCCGACGAATCTGCAATCAGCACCTTGCGGGCCGTCACCGACAGCGTGCCGCCGCCCGCGACGCCATGGCCGACCAGCCGCGCATCGGGGTGGAGATCGATGGTGCCGGTGCGCGTGGTGCTTGCCAGCGTCACGCTGCCGCCCTTGCCGCCCTGCGCCTTTCCGCCCGCGCGCATCACCGCGCCCGAAGACACGTCGATGCTGCTGCCGCGGTGCAGCGCCACGTCGCCGGAAGCGCGGATCGACACGCTGCCGCCGTTGGCGTAGGCGATGTTCTCCGCCAGCGGGTCGAGCTCGAGGTTGCTCCACAGGCCGCTCGCGTCCAGCTTCGCACCCTCGGCCAGCGTCACGTCGCCCGTGGGCTTCACCGCATTGACGAAGGTGTCGAGCGAGCCGCTGGGGCCAGGCAGCGCGAGCACGTTGCCCAGCGCGATGCTGCCGCCGCGCGCGCCAAGGTTCGCCTGCACCGCGACGTCGTCGCCGTACAGCGTGATGTTGCCGCCCGAGGCCACCTGCAGGTCGGACTTGACTTCGATGCGCCCGCGCGCGGCAATGCGCACCGCGCCCAGCCCCAGGCCGTTGAGCTGCGCGGTGTCGAGCACCAGCCGGTCCTTGCGCTCGGTCGGCAGGACCGTGTCGAGGTCCAGCCCCGCGGCGATGCGCTCGGCGGTCTCCTTCAGTTCCACCCGCGACATGGTGGCGCCCAGCCGGTGGCTCAGCGCGCCCGTGCGCCGGTCGAACATGGGCGTGTACTCGCCCACGATGAGCTCGCCCCGGCGGGCTGCTGCGTTGTGCGACTGGTCATAGCCGTCGAGTTCCGCCTTCGGCGCCTGCGTCTGCCGCGCCCCCTGGAAGGCCTCGGTGGTGATGTGGCCTTCGAGCACGGCCGTGCCGGTGGCGATCACGAGTTGGCCGGCGTCGCGCCCCACCGTGTAGCCGTTTTCGAGGCGCTGCTGCGGGGCGATCAGCGGGTTGTAGAAGTAGCCGGTGGTCTTGTCGCCCCAGCGCTTGTGCGCGTCCTCGAAGCCGCGGTACAGGCCCTCGTAGCGCTGGTCGCCCGGTGCCTTGGAGACTTCGTACAGGCGCCCGTCCGCGCCCTTGAGCCAGCTCTGGCGCATGAGGCCGGTCTGCACGTTCAGCGTGCCGCCCGAGAGGTTGATGTTCGAGCCGGCCTGCGTCACGACGTCCGTGCCGCCGAAGCTGACGGTGCCGCCCTGTGCCATCCATTCGCTCGCGGTGTGGCCTTCGGTGCCCAGGTAGCCGCCCACCTCCAGCAGCCCGCCGGCGGTGTACCAGCGGTCGCTGGTGTAGCCGTTGGTGCCCTTGGGCACGAAGACCAGGTTGCGACGGTCGATCCAAACGTCGTTGCTGTTGAGGCCCTTGCCGTCCCGGTTGAGGGGCGCGTCGCGCTGCTCGTTGCCCTGGATGTTGACCTTGACGTTGTTGCTTTCCATCGCCAGGTTCACGCCCACGGCGCCGGAGACGTCGAGCTGCGCGCGGTCGCGCACCAGCGCGCGCTTCGCGGCCGTGACGGCGATCTGGCCGCCCGTGGCCAGCGTGAGCGACTCGCCCAGGAAGTCGACCGTGCCGCCGCTGGCGATCTCGATGCGCGACTGGTCGCGGCGGTCGGCCACCGCGACCACGTTGACGTCGCCCGTGACCAGCGCGGGGCCGCGCAGGCCGTCGCGCTGGCTGTCGAGCGCAGTGGTCTTGCCGTCGTCCTCGATCACCACCGCCGTGGTGGCGCCCCGGCCGAGCGCGGCCTTGCCGTCCTCGCCCACGGCGTTCAGGTGCACGGTGCCGCGGTTGTTGACCGTGCTGGTGGCGAGCACCACGCCGTCCTGCCGCACGTCGCGCCCGGCCATCGTCACGTCGCCCTCGCGCGCGACGATCAGCCCCGTGTTGACGACCTTGCCCGCGAGGCTGTCGGTGTTGAATTGCGGCGTGACCTCGTTGCCGCGCGTGCTGGAGGCCTGGTTGCCGCCGGTGCCGGCGCCCTTCTTGATGATGAAGCTGTCGCCGGCCGCCAATGCCGTCTGGCCGCGCGGGGTAGCGACATCACCGGCGTTGTGCACTTCCTTGCCGACCAGCAGCACGTAGCCGCCGCCGTCGGTGGAAATCGCCGGCGTGCGCGTGGCGATGCGCGCGCCCGGGAGCACTTCGACCTTGCCCTGCGCATCGGTGAAGCTGGGCGTGGTGCCCGCGCTGTAAATGCCGTTGGTGTTGAACTGCGAATCGGAGATGCGCGCGGCGGCGGCCACCAGGTTGCGCGTGTCGACCTGGCTGGTGCCGCTGAACACCACGCCGTTGCGATTGGCGATGAGCACCGTGCCGTCGCCCTTGACCTGCCCCTGGATCTGCGAAGGCCGCGCCGCCGGATCGTTCACGCGGTTGAGCACCGCCCAGTCGGCCTGTTGCTGGAACTGCACCGTGGTGTTCCTGCCGACGTTGAAGGTCTCCCAGTTCAGGATGGCCTTGTCGCCCGTCTGCTGCACGGTGACGACCGTGCGGCCATCGACGTTGCGCTGCGAGTCGGCGTCGAGCGCCCGGGCATTGCGCCAGCCGGCGGTCAGCGCGTTGGTGTCGACCTTCAGCCCGCCGTCGGCCAGGCCGTCGGGCACGGAGGGGTCGCCCTGCGCGGCCGCACGCGCCGCGGCCTGTGCCGCCTGCTGCGCCGCGATGCTGCGCGCCGCGAGGTTCAGGTTGCTGATCGACTGCTGCAGCTGCTCGTTCGCGCGCTGCTGCTGTCCCTGCGGACTCGCGAGCGTCGATGCCGGCATGCCGTTGGGCAGCATGCCGGTGGCCGAGGCGGTGCTCTGCGCGGCGCCCTTGGCGTTGAACCATGCCGGACTGAATGCGCGCTGCGCCTGGGCTGGCGTGGCGGCCGCGCCAGCGGCGAGCGCCAGTGCCATGGCCTGTGCCAGCGGCGAAAAGCGAAAGGTCCTTGCATGCACGACAGAGGCCGGCTTGCGGCGGCCATGGCTGTTGTGTCCCTCGTGTTTGTTCATCTGACGCCCGGTAAGAAATGAAATGCGCAAGCACAGAATCTGTGCCCCTTACTGGACAGACCGGACACCGCGAGGAAAACCGCCAACTTTCTCAATCCCGACCGGCCGCGGGGGCCAATCGCACTGTCACAAACATCAGCTAAGGACCAGCACGCCGCCCGGCAGGGCACGCGCTCCGAGGTCGTACGAGCGCTGGATCTGCACCAGCACCGTGTCGAGAGAGGCGATGGCGAAACGCCCGCTCACCGGGCGGTCGGCCAGCCCACGTGCCAGCAGCACCACGCGGCCCGGGCGATAGCGGTTGATTTCCGCGACCACGCTTGCCAGCGGCGTCCCGCGAAACACCAGCACGCCGGAGCGCCAGGCCGACACCTCTGCGCCCGGAACGCCGCCGGCCTCGCCGATCGAAGCCGCGTCGTACACCACCTGCTGGCTGGCCTGCAGCGTGCGCGCAGTGCCCGTGGCATGCGTGACGCGCACGCTGCCTTCGATACAGGTGACGCAGGCGCTGCCGTCGAGGTAGCGCACCTCGAAGCGGCCCGCCTGCGCGTCGCTGCGGCCGGCGCCCGCGACCACGCCGAACGGCCGGGTGGCCGAGGCGCCGGTGGCCGAAGAAAGATCGACCGCCGCCTCTCCCGTGATCAGGTCGATGCCGACCGTGCGGCCATCGAGCGTGCGGCGCTGCACGCTGGTCTGCGTGTTGAGCAGGAGGTCGATGCCCTCCGCCAGCACCACCGCGCGCTGCTCGCCGGTGGCGGTGCGGAAGTCGGCCCTCCATTCACCGATGGAAGGCCACAGACCCAGCGGCGGATGCACGACGGCGGCGACACCCGCAGCGCCGGCCGCGCCCATCGCGGCGCCCAGGAAAGCACGGCGCGCGAGCACCGGACGGTGCTCCGTCTGCTGCCGGGTACCCTGGCGATGTTCGGCCAGCAGCGCCGGCTGCCCGGCCATCATCTGATCGATGGCCGGGTCGAGCGCCTTCCACAACCGCCTGGCCTCGGCGAAGGCCTGCGCATGCAGCGCGCTCGTCGCCTGCCAGCGGCGACAGCCCTCCACGTCGCGCTGCGTGGCCCTGCCAGAGGTGAGCCGACGCAGCCAGGCCTGCGCTTCGCGCTGGACCTGGGCGGTCGTGCCGGGCTCGACGGTCGTGCTCATATCGATAAGACGGCTCTGGGCGCGTGGACCCGCATTTTATTTTTCATGAGCCCCCGGCGTGGGCAGCGGCCGGCCCAGGCGGGCGGCGCAGTAGTCGTGGGCATCCTTCAGTTCCTTCTCCACCGTGCGCAGCGAAATGCCGAGCCGCGCGGCCACCTCGCGCTGCGGCAGGTGTTCCCAGCGCACCATGACCAGCACCTGCCTGCGGCGCGCCGGCATGCGTGCAATGAGCGCCGCAAGCGCGGCCATCTCGGAGCGGTCTTCCGCGATCTGCTCGGGGCCGGGCGCGGGATCGGGCGCGTCCTCCAGAAGCGCGTCGATCTCCTCAGCCGTGGCCAGCCGGCCCTGCCGGCCGAGCTGGTCATAGGCCAGGTTGACCGCCACGCGCAGCAGGTATGAAGCCGGGTCGCGCACCCCGTCGATGTCGTCGCGGCTTTCCAGGCGCAGCCACGTGTCCTGCAATGCGTCGCCGGCCTGATCGGCGTTGCCGAGCCGGCGTGCGAGCCGCTGCTTGAGCTCGTCGTAGCGCGAGACCAGGAAGTTGCGCAGGGCCGGGAGTGCGTTCTCGGGCACGGTGGCGCGGCTCCTCAGTGGCGCCCCGGGCACTCGAGCCCGGGCGTCTGCGAGCGCGGCAGGATCAGCATCGTGAGCGGCTGCGCCATCTCGGGCGGCGGCGGGCGGTCGATGCGGGTCTGCCGCAGGGTCTCGAGGATTGCGCCGTCGCGCGCGCGATCGCCGCTGGTGTGCAGCAGGAAGGCATTGGCGATGCGGCCGGTGCCGTCGATCACGAAGCGGATCGCCGCGCGGTAGGCGCCGGGGGCGGTGCGCGGATTGCCGCAGAAGGCTTCCCAGATGCGGGTCTGCACGAGGCCGTCGTAGCTGCCGTCGTACGAGGCGGTGGCCGGCGCCTCGCTCGCGTCCGGGGCCGACGCCGCATCGGCGCGCTCGGGCTTGAGCACGAAGGAAGTGGTCGTGCCGGCATAGTCCGCGACCAGCCCCGTACCCTGCAGCAGCGTGCGCAGCGCCTCGACCGGCGTGGCAAGCCCCTGCACGGCGGTCGATTCGCGCCCCGCGACGAGCGCGGCGTCGAAGAACACCGGCAGGCCCGTTCGCAAGCCGTACTGTTCGAGCGCGGCGTGCAACGGCTGGCGCGCGATGTCGAAGCGCATGCGCTCAGCTCCGCGCCCGTCGTCCCTTGCGGCCACGGCCTCCTGCGACTGTGCGCGCGCTTGCACGGCTAGCAGCGTCATGCAGCCCGCAAGCGCAAGGCTGGCCAGATGAAATGAAAGGGGAAGGTCATGCCGCATGAATTTCGAAACGCCCGGCGAAGGCCGCCGCCCGGGGGGCATGTTGGGTGCGGATGCTAGGGCCGCTTCATGACTGTCGAGTGACTCGGCGCGGCGCCGGCGGTCACCGACGCCTTGCTGCCCGACCTCCGCTGCGTCATCGACCTCAACGTTCTTCGGGGGCTTGCTTCGCTCTGCCGGCGCGCCCCCGGCGTCGGCCGGCTTGCAGGTCCCTCTCGGTGAGCACGTATTCCGAGCTTTCACCGAGTCGCCGGACCGCCAGATCGATGAACGCGCGCGCACGCATCGGCTGCGAAGACCTGCTGCCGAAGTAGACAAAGTAGCTGGCGTAGTTGGGCATGTGGTCGACAAGGATGGGGACCAGCCGGCCCGATCGGATATAGGGCGCGGCCGTCACGCCCGCGAGTTGGCCGAGCACCTTGCCCGCCAGGACGGCCTGCAACTCGAAGAGCTCGTCGTTGCTGCAGATCGCCGGCACGACGGGCTGGTCGATGGCCTGGTCGCCGATCCTCACGCGCCATGGCAGAACCCTCCCCGTGCTCGGATGCCGATAGGCGCTGCAGCGGTGCGAGGCAAGGTCGGCCAGCGAAGCCGGCACGCCGTGCTGCTGGAAGTACGAAGGCGCGCCGCAGATCGGCAGCTGCACGGGAAACAGCCGCCGCGCGATGACCCCTTCATGGGGTGACGGCCCGAGCCGGAAGCCCACGTCGACGCGGTCTTCCACCCAGTTGCCGATCCGGTCCTCCAGCAGCACGTCGGGCTGTATTCCCGGATGCAGGTCGCAGAACTCCTCCACCAGACGCCAGAGAATCGGCTGGAACGTCGTTCGCGGCCCGGTGATGCGAAGCGGGCCGGCAAACTCGTCCTTCGCCGACTTGGCCGTCTGCAGCGCCCGCTGCATTCCCAGCACGGAGGGCTGCACGTCTTCGAACAGTCGTTGCCCCGCATCGGTCAGCGACATCACGCGCGTCGTGCGATGAAACAGCCGCGCATCCAGATGCGCCTCCAACTGGGCCAGCGCCTTGCTCGCCGCTTGCGGACTGATGCCCAGCGCGAGCGCCGCCTTGCGCAGGCTGCCCAGCTCCGCCGCCTTGATGAAGGTCGTGATGGACCGAAGCTCGTTGATTGCCATGAAGGGGCTCCTCTTTCGCGGCATTGTCATCATTCAGATGCCAATAAATCAACCTGAATGTCACTATTCAGATGCCAGTGCGATGCCTAGAGTTCGACCTCAACGAATCATCAAGGGCAGCCACTCATGCAACACGTCACCCTGAACAACGGCCTCCGGATGCCCGTGGTCGGCTACGGCGTCTTCCAGATCGCGGACGCCGACGAATGCCGGCGCAGCGTCGTCGACGCCATCGAAGCCGGCTACCGGCTGATCGACACCGCCGCCTCCTACATGAACGAAGAGGCGGTCGGCAAAGGCCTGCGCTCCAGCGGCATCGCGCGCGACCAGCTCTTCGTCACCAGCAAGCTCTGGGTCCAGGAGACCGGCTACGAACGCACCCGGCTGGCGATCGAGAAGTCTCTGCGCCGACTGCAGCTCGACTACCTGGACCTCTACCTGATCCACCAGCCCTTCGGCGACGTTCACGGCTCATGGCGCGCCATGGAAGACGCCTGCCGTGCCGGCAAGCTGCGCGCCATCGGCGTGAGCAACTTCCACCCGGACCGCCTGATGGACATCAAGGCGTTCAACGAGATTGCGCCGGCGGTCAACCAGATCGAAGTGAACCCCTTCCAGCAGCAGCTGGAAAGCGTCCCCTTCATGAACGACATCGGCGTTCAGGCCGAGGCCTGGGCCCCGTTCGCCGAAGGGCGCAACGGCCTCTTCCAGAACGAGGCGCTGCTGGCCATCGCCGAGCGGTACGGCAAGTCCGTCGGGCAGGTCGTGCTGCGGTGGCTGGTGCAAAGAGGGGTTGTCGCCCTGGCGAAATCGGTGCGCAAGGAGCGCATGGCCGAGAACATCGCCATCTTCGACTTCGCGCTCGACGACACGGACATGGCTCGCATTGCGGCGCTCGACACCAACACGAGCAGCTTCTTCTCGCACCGCGATCCGGCCATCGTCAAGTGGATGTCCGAGCGCAAGCTGGACATCTGAGCAAAGGCCATGAACACAGGCGCCTTGTTGCTCGGGCTCGCGCTGCTCGTGTCCTGGGTCTTCATCGTCTTGCCGCGCCGCGGCACTCGAACACAGCCACAGGAGGCTCTCTCATGAAATCGCTGCTTTGCATGGCCATCAGCGGCGCGGCCGCTGCCGCCGGAGCGCAGGCTCCTGCCGATGCCGCCGCGCCGCCGGTCGTGGAGGTGCGTACGGCGTCGTCCTCGCCGGTCGCCACAGGCGCAACGGAGAACTTCACCGGCATCGCGCGCATCAGTTCGCCGTTCCAGGCGCTGCCGCCTGGAAGAGCCAGCGGCGCAACGGTGAGCTTCGAGGCGGGGTCTCGCACGGCGTGGCACACCCACCCGCTGGGGCAGACGCTGGTCGTCACGGCCGGGCTGGGCCTGGTGCAGCAGCAGGGGCAAGCTGCCCAGGCCATCCGTCCCGGCGACGTCGTCACCATTCCCGCCAATGTGCGCCACTGGCATGGTGCCGGCCCCGACGGCGCGATGACCCATGTCGCCATCGCGGAGAAGGAAGACGGCATCTCGGTGACCTGGCAGGACAAGGTCTCCGATCAGGACTACCGGACCGCCCTGGCCAGCGCCGGTCTCGGTGCTTCCGCCGGCGACGCGCCACGGGCGGCAGCACGTGCATATCCCAGGTCCGAAACGCTCTCTGCCAGGCAACAAGCCCTTCCGCTGATTGCCGCGTTCACGGCAACCAGCGACATGCCCAGGCTCAACGCCGCGTTGAATCGCGGCCTGGATGCGGGGTTGACCGTCAGCGAGACCAAGGAAGTCCTGGTGCAGCTGTATGCCTACGCAGGTTTCCCCAGAAGCCTCAACGCGCTTGGCGAGCTGCTGAAGGTCGTGGAGGCGCGCAAGCAGCGCGGCATCCATGACGCGCGGGGCCGGGAAGCCGCTCGGGCGATTGCCACGGGCAACGAACTGGTCTTGGTGGGACGGGCGAACCAGACCGAGATTTCCGGTGGTCCGGTTCAGGGCGCCGTGTTCGAGTTCGCGCCCGTCATCAACCAGTTCCTGCAGGCCCATTTGTTCGGCGACATCTTCGAGCGCGACAACCTCGACTGGCAAAGCCGCGAGCTGGCCACCGTCGGCGCGCTCGCTGCAACCCCGGGCGCGCAGGCGCAGTTGCGCTCGCACATGCGGGCGAGTCTGCGCGTGGGCTTGAGCGCCGCGCAGTTGCGGCAACTGACGCAAGCGCTGGCCGACGGGGTCGGGCCCGAAGCCGCCGGTCGCGCGAGCGAAGCACTTGTGCAGGCCCTTGCTGCCGCATCGAAGGATGGAACATGAGCTTCATCCGCACCTTGTTGAGCGCAAGCATCGTCATGACGAGCCTGCTGGCAGGTTGTGCCATGTATCGCGGCAACGTCCCAGGTCCGCTGACGATCCAGGCCCAGGGGAGTTTCGCCGTCGGCGGCACGGTCCTGAAGACTCCCGGCGACTACGACAACAACAAGCCGACCGCCGCGGGGCAGAGCTTCCACGGCGATCATCTCTACGCCTTCTATCAAGTCCCGCAGAACCCGAGAGCGCTGCCTATCGTGATGCTGCACGGCGCCTTCCAATCGGCTCGCAGCTGGGAGAGCACCTCGGACGGTCGGGAGGGATTCCAGACCTTGTTCCTGCGCCGCGGCTTCCCGGTCTATCTGGTCGATCAGCCGCGCCGCGGGCGCGCCGGCAACAGCACCATCGCGACGACGACCGAGCCGACGCCCAACGATCCGCTGTTCTTCGACCAGTTCCGTATCGGCAAATGGCCGAACTACTTCGACAACGTGCAGTTCGATCGCAAGCCGGAGACCCTCGAGCAGTTCTTCCGCTCGGTCACGCCCAACACCGGCCCCTACGACGCCGCCGTGATCTCCGACGCCATGTCGGCACTGTTCGCGAAGACCGGCCCGGCGATCCTGTTCACGCATTCCCAGGGCGGTGGGCCAGGCTGGCTGACGGCGATCAGGAACCCCAACGTGAAGGCCATCGTCGCGCTCGAGCCCGGCAGCGGCTTCATCTTTCCGAAAGGCGAGTTGCCGCTGGCGATGCCCAGCGCTGCCGGCACGCTGACGCCCGAGGCGGTGTCGCCGGCGGAGTTCGAGAAGCTCACCCGCATTCCCATCGTCATCTACTACGGCGACAACTTCCCCGTGGAGCCGACCCCGGAGCGCGGCCAGGACAACTGGCGCGTGCGGCTGGCCATGGCGCGGCACTGGGTGGACGCCGTCAACAAGCATGGCGGCGATGCCCGCCTGGTGCATCTCCCGGAGATCGGGGTTCGCGGCAACACGCACTTCCTGATGTCCGACCTGAACAACGTCGAGATTGCAGACCTGGTGTCGAAGTTTCTGGCCGAGAAGAAGCTGGATTGATTGCTCTTGCCCAGCCGCACGGTGCGGCGAGGCTGCTCGAAGAACTGGAGTTTGAATGAACCATGAAGCCGTCGACGAAAAGAGGCGCGAGTTCCTTGGAACCTCTGCGCTCGTCCTCTCGATCGCAACCGCTGGAGTCTCCGCGATGACCATGCCCCTTTCCGCAGTCGCTGCCGACTACAGGAAAAATCCCTTCACGCTGGTGTACGGCGGCGCCATCACGGCCAACGAACCCGGCAAGGTCAACATCCACCCGGTGAAGTACAAGCTCAATGGCCTGGACATCGTCGCCAACGTCTATACGCCTGCGAACTTCGATCCGAAGAAGAAGTACGCCGCGGTCGTCGTCGCGCACCCGAACGGCGGCGTGAAGGAGCAGACGGCCGGCCTGTATGCGCAGCGGCTGGCCGAGTCGGGCTACGTCACCATTGCCGCCGATGCCGCATACCAGGGCGGAAGCGGCGGGCAGCCGCGTTCGGTGGATACGCCGGCGAATCGCATCGAGGACATCCACGGCATGGCGGACTTCATCACCGCCTATCCGGGCGTCGATGCCGAGCGTCTCGGCCTGCTGGGGATCTGCGGCGGTGGCGGCTATTCGCTGGCCGCGGCAAAGACCGACAAGCGATTCAAGTCGGTCGCGACGCTCAGCATGTTCAATTCGGGGCGCGTTCGTCGCAACGGCTTCGCCGATTCGCAACTTGCCACGATCCAGCAACGCCTCCGGCAGGCTTCCGACGCGCGCGCCCGGCAAATGGCGGGGAGAACGCCTCTCTACTCGGGCGATGCCGACATGACCGATGCGCAGATCGCCGCGCTGCCCTTCGAGATGTATCGGCAGGGCTACGAGTACTACTGGAGGACGCACGCCCATCCCGGCTCCACCTTCAGGTACACCACGAGCAGCCTGCTGGACCTGATGCGCTGGGACGCGACCGACCAGATCGGGCTGATAGAGCAGCCGCTGCTGATGATTGCCGGCAGCAAGGCCGACAGCCTCTACATGACCGAGGAAGCGTTTGCGAAGGCGACGGGAGCGAAGAGCAAGGAGCTGTTCAAGGTCGAGGGCGCCACGCACATCGAGACCTACTGGGTTCCCAAATATGTGGACACCGTGGTTGGCAAGCTGGCGCCGTTTTACGCCGAGAACCTCTGACGACCGGCGATGGATGAGGGCTGCATTGGCTACCCTCATACCTCAAGGGGCCATCTTTCCGCCGGCCCGTCGGACTTTCTCCGACGTCATATTTTATCCGGGTGAATTTCAACCACGGTCAAGCGATCAAGCGCATTCATGTGCGTTCAGCTGCGTCTCCCTGCGGCCTGCTTTAGCAGCGCCCCTCGGAAAAGTACGGTCGTGCAGCACAGAGTCGGCTGGAAAGGGCTCTGAGCCAGCCGGGAACCGATGTCGATTCCCCCTCAACGCTGTACCGCAGATCTTTGAAGATCAACGACTTAGACCGTTCTTGTTCATGAATTCCTGAACTCTTGTCTCACTTTACTTTGAATAATCGTCCATCTGTTTCATTTAACTCTGAATGCTCTGGCTGGCGCTTGCCTCTTCCTTTTCATCTATTAGAGGACTAAGGGGTACTAAAGAAAGTTAATGACGCGGCAGACGGATCCCGAGCGACCTCGTCCGGCAAGATCACAGCGCTTGTCCGGTCCCTAGCAGACAACTGGCTAGGGCCGACTTGCTCTATGGCTGCCACTCACCCGCCTCTGCTGGCGGCCTCATCATCTCTAAGCACCGACGCTGAACCCTGCGCAGAGCGATTTGCATAACTGGAGGAGTTGCAATGCAGACCTTACATGCATGATCTGCGGAGTTCAGTGTCTTTATCCCGACAATGAACTCCACTACAGCCACAGGCCCAAGTATATCTTGCTGCTAGATAGGCCTTCCTCATAGAGCTGTGGGAGTCATAGCGAAATGACTCCGCGAATGGCTCATCTTGAACATCGGAATTCCCTTATTGCTGCAGATTTCTTTGAGCGCCGTTTCATCGGCAGGCAGGATGTGAGAACCCAAATATACAGCAGTGGGAGCAGGCATTTTCCACGATTGTGGTTTATCAAGCAGCCCATTTGCAAAAACCAGCCGCCACTCTTCCTCGTAGCTCCAATCTTTGCTTTTTATAAGCGCCGCACGATTCAGGTGAATGTTATTGAATTTTGGCGTATTAACTAGAACCATGCATTCCGTGGCATCGAAGACTTCATCTCGATATTCCACAGGAAACATAAAACGCGATCGAAGGTCACTCGGCGGAAGCCCTTGAATGTTATATTGGATGCAAAATCCTTGATGATTGCGCGCATAATGTGACCACATAAGGGTCGAATCAACTCGCGCTGAGAATGAGCAAAGTCGGAAGCCGGATTTAATCTCGTCACCAGCCTTGGCCATTTTCTCAAATAGAGCATTTCGTCCTGCGAGCAAACCGGCCTTCAAAGCTGCGCGCCTAGTTGGTTCCTCTTCTCCGAGCAGCGCGTCTATAAGCACATCTGTAGGATCCTTTGCTGTAGCCAAAATTTCTTCAAGTCCTGAGACTTTGTTTGCCGGGAGCATTCTGCGAATTTCTGGAGAGAGGGTTCGCAACGAACGATCCATGAGACCTCGGTGGTCAATGAAATGGTGACAATCATACGGATCGTTAAACGAATTTGGATCGGCCAACCAAATCGTATCCTCCCGAAGGTTTTTTATAGAATTTTGGTTGCAATCACGATATTTAAAAAGACGCTCGGGGATATGCGCGTATTTAAGTGCGAAGCCTGCCTCGATTTGCAGATTCGTTGCATCTACCGGAAACACGCGCTCAACAAAATCATCAATCCATGTCATCTGCAACTCTCGTTCTCTAAGCAACTACGCTGGACAGCGACTACCGTCAGGTTGCGCCGACTGCGGCGCAGCCCACCAACTATCCGCGATTTCGAACCGGCGGCCGCCTGACGAACCATGCGAGCTTGGACAAACCCAGTAGGCAGCGCGATGATGCTCATGATGCAAGGGCCCGCCGCGCGTGCAGTTGCGCGCGATTACCGGACGCATATCAGGTAGGAACCACACACGCTTCGCACTTGGCCAGGCCCTGGCATTTCAATTCAGGCTTTTGGATGCAATTCAAAAAATAACGTTCTGCGCCTGCAGTCTACTAAGTTGCTATGCGCCGCCACATATCAACCGCCCCCAAAGCACCTGTTACGCCGAGGGTGGCAGCTTGCGTTTGACTTTGGCGACCTCGGAGGAGAACGCAGCCTCGTTAAATGGCCATGATTCTGGTGGCAGGTTCGCCGTGAACGAAGACGGGGGCGACACCGTGAACTCATGCGCGATGACATCAATTAGTTCATCGGGCGCCCCCTCCAGATTGTCGAAGAGCGCATAGTCATTGACTAGGTCAGCAAACTTTTCGCCTTCCGGTGTGAGGCAGTTGTAGAGAATAAAAACCAACTCGATCCAGGAAAGTTGCGCGCGCACAAGCGCGACGTAGTGCCACTTTTGAACATCGTCGAGTTCAGAGGTGTCGATCCACCGCAGCAGACGGTATAGGGTGCGGAAGACCGCATCCAACTCCGATCGATGTGTACGGATGACTTCTTTGTAGCCCCAGAGCGCGATGATGAAAACGTTGGAGAGATTGCCCTTTTCTTCGGCGTCGCCGGCTGCGGACGCCCTTCGTATTTCCCCAAGATGGATCTTCGCTTCCTCTTCGTCGAGAGCCCCAAGGCCTTCGGCACGTTGATGCCTCTGCATCGCAATCACGCTCGAGAAGCGCTGCTCGTACATGGTTGTCAAGGCTTGACGTCCTTCGCCGCCGAGTTTGCTTTTCGTGGCCGAAAGAAGCGAGTGATAGTTAGCCAGCCAAGAGAACAGTGACTGCTCAAATCCCTGAAGCACCGCACTTCGATGGGCACGACGCATTTCTTCAAGCGAGGCCTGCAGCTCTTTCCTCTGCAGCATGAGCGTCAGGAAGATCAACGTGACCGTGGCGATCCCGACGAGCGGGTTGATGAGCCCACCGACGTAGTCTCCGAACGCTCCCCAATCGCCTGGATCGCCGGACATTTTGTGCCCGGCGAAAGCATGGAGGTACACCAACAGGACGGCCAGTGCGGCGAGGATGACGATGGCAACGATCCAATACGCGGCCATGAGCAAATGCTCGCTAGGAGACTTCTCGGCTACGGGCACCTTGTTGGAGATCATTCAAAAAACAGAGTAGTAGATCGCAAGCTGCGACGAGTCAGCATTCAATCATGTCGTCACTGGTACCGCTTCGTTACAGGCACAGATAGGGTGGTGTCCTGCCCTCGCCGGAAACTGAAGGCAGAAGGTTGCTGGTTCTTGGCTTGAACCTGTCTGCCGTTGACCGATACCTCTCGGGCTTGGCGGCTCGCAGGGTCGAAGGTCACCAGTCGCGCTGCGCCGAGTGCTCCCGAACGTGAGGTCTCGCCGTAGAGCGCGGGCACGCGGTCCACTGCATACTGCAGCCACTCGCCCATGGTGATGGCTCCATCGCTGGGCCGCCGGTCAGCCTTGCGCTCAGCCAAGCCCTCTTGCAACAATGCATACGACAGCAGGCCTTGGCTCTTGTCCTGACTTTCCCAAGCCAGATCATTGGGGCGGGTAGAGGCAAGTACCCGCATTCCTTTGTCATAGGCCAGTTGACCAAAGCCGCGGGCTCCCATCGGCCCGGGCTTGAAATCGGCCGTCTCGACGCTGGCTGAAGAATGACAGGCGTCGATCACCAGTACGACGTCGTCGGCCACCAAATCCCGTAGCCAATACGCTAAGTCAGAGCTGGACACTAGCTTTCCAGGATCAAGAATCGGTCGCCCGGATGCTTCTGCCGACTTTAGGCCGCTGTTGTACGGGACAAGGTAGAACTCCTGCGCCAGGTTCAATCCGTGGCCGGAAAAGAGAACGATCACCGTGTCATCGGGGGTGGATGGGCTGTAGGCCACCCCGGGATCACGCACACTACCGCTAATACTCTCTAGAACTTGGCGGATGCGCTCTTTGGTCGTGGCGGCCTTAACCACCCGCCGATCGGCGGCGGTCCCCTCCCACTCGCTGGTCAACAGGATCGGAATCACTTCCGCGAACCGGTTGGTCGCACGCAGCGAAGGAACCACGGTGTCTATGAGCTTGCGTGCGTCATTAGCAGGGTAGCGTAGGTCAAGCGCTTCGTCCTCGTACGCACTGCTGCCGATTGCCACCACGAAAGCCCGCCGATGAAAGCCGTTGGCAGCAGGCACCGAATACTGACGCGTGCGCGTCGGTCCTTTGACGCGGTCGTTGTTGAAAGCGTAGGCGGAAAACTCAACCTCTCCAGCGCGCTCCCGATGGGGCAGACGGATCCCGGGGATGATCACCTCAGTGCTGCCGGAACCTGAGAGTAGTTGACTTCGATCACGCCATTCGACGTCCATGGGTTGCTTTAATGCCGTGGCCGCTCCTATTGCAGGGCGGCGCGCCACCAACTGGCCATTGAGTCGCAGATGCAGGTCAAATGCGCCACTGCTTCTTCGACTGTCGGTGTTCGCGGGCTTGGCCGTTTCCTGCGTACTGAAGACACGCAGCCGCACTGTGACGGTGTTATTCGGACCGGGTTCTACGCCCAGAAATTCGATGTCCGGTCGGGCGCGATTGAGGGTGTCGACCGGCCGGATAGACGCGAACGCTTCTGTGCAGGCCTCCGGCCTACGAGCTTCCTCGGCCTTGCATTCCATGAGGCGCGGGAGCAGGCGAGGCTCTAGATAGTCGCGCATAAAGAGCTCCGGGTCGAGCGCGCGCATTGGGTCGTCGCGCATCACCCAGTACGCAGAGGCCGCGCCTTCCGGGTCGTAGGTGTCGAAGCGCCCTCTACCGTCGGTGAAGAGCCAGACAGCCTGATCCCCGAACGCCGACTTGCCGAGGGCCGCGCCGTCTGGGGCGATTGCTTCGAGTTGGTCGGCATCACGTAGAACGACCAGGAACTCGCCGAGAAACGCACCGTCCTCAGCCATGCCGAGGTGGCCCGGCATCGACGAGAGGCGGACCTCGCCGCCCGCACGGCTCAGCGAGTACAGCTTGGACTGCGGCCCGAAGGCTGCGAGACGGTCCGCTTGCGGGTTGAATACCAACCGGTTCGCTCCAGGAATACGGCCGTGACGCCTGAAGGGCAGTCCGATCGAGGTCCGGAAGAATAAATAGGGGCCGACGGCCAAAAGGCTGGAATCGCCAGACAGCGATGGACGCACCATCAGCTTGGACGAGCCGGGCACGTTAAGTGTCTGAGCCTGGCGGATCGTGTTGTGCGATGCCTCGAAGACCACCACTGCGTCCGAAAGAGAGTCGGCGACGACTGCGCTCGCGCCTCGTGAGTCACACGCGATCTTGAAGGCGTCGTGGTGCTCCCCCAGACTCAGGCTCGCGATCTTGGAAAATTTGCCTTGTTCGTCCAGATCGAATCGTGTGACGGTATTTCCGGCGGAGAGTACCCACAATCGGCGCCCATCGCTCGAAGCGCACAAGGCACTGGGCGACGTGATCGCGAGCTTCTGCGGTCGCGGGAGTTGGGTCGTGTCCACCGATGCGAGTGATTCGTGGAACCGGAGCTGGCCATCGCGCTCAAGAATCACAATGGCCCCGAGCCCGCTCACGATCGCAAATGGCTTGTTGAAGAACCATGCCTCGTCCAAGTAGCGGCGATAGTCGTAATCGTGCGTGCGTAGCTGGCCACTGACCACGTCGAAGGTGCGTACCGGCGCCAAGCTTCTGGAGGCAAGGATGAAGTTGGGCCCAGTCTCGACTTCGACGGCACCGGTAGGCCGGCCCGCGAGGCTTTGAACCATCACGGGGTTGGGGTTCGAGCGGTCGAGCCGGACCAAGCTGGTGCCAGCGACCACGGTAACCGCATCGCCCAACGGTGCCGCCGCAAACCCGTTCCATTCCGGGACCAACTTCGCGGTCAGGTCGGACGGTTTGAAGATGGGAGCAGAAAAGAATGCTTGCTTCACGTTCCCCAAGGCGGTTCGCTCGAACACGCAGTGGCGTAGGTCAGCTGTCAAACGAACGACTGCGTAGTCATTGTCGACGACAAAGAGTTCCTTCGGCGTCCTTCCGCGTCCCGCGAACGCGGCGACGCTGGCATCGAAGCCACATCGGACACTGGCTGGATCTATCGGGCGGTGAACTGTGCAAGTATTGGCAGTCCATTCCTGCGGATCCAGCACTCTGGCTTTGCCAACCGTATTGAACACAACAAAGCCTTGGCCAAACGGGGTGATCGCGCGCAGCTTTTCAGAACCATCGTAGACGCACGCAAGCGAAAATGGAGCCGAGGATGTGCGTAGCGGGTCGAATCGCCAGACTAGGACGCGCGTTCCTTCACGGGACGCCAGTGCAATGTAGCGGGCCTCCCGGTTAACGGCGAGTAGGTTGGTCAGATTCGCGTCGTAGAGCGCATCGGCCACCGATGCGGAGGCCTCCGGACTTCCGGCGCTCAAAGACAGCCGCAGCAGCTTGCGATCGTTAGTTGTTCGGGTAGTCCCATTGCTCTTGTGCTCACTTCTTCTGTTGAGAAGGACGACCACCGTCGAGGGCGAGACGAACTCGAACACGAACTCGTCGTCGCGATACTTGATATGGGCAGCTGTGGGCGGGAACGAACGAAGCGTCGTCGCTGCGCCGGTACGACCGTCAACCTGCAACAGTCGCCCCTCCCTTGTGGTCACCATCCAGCGGTAGTCGGGTCCCGACGGCGGCACAGCGCGTGACCACAGCGCGCTATCGCCCTTGGGAAGCTGGATGCTACGCAGTTCCCGCCCGTCGACAACGTCAACGATGAACGACCGAGTCTCGTCAACGACGAGCAGAAAGCGCCCATCTGGACTGAAGGAGCTGGCCATCCAGTCAGACTTCGCGAAAAGCGGCAGAAACGCCTGCGTCGCCAACGACACGGATGTGGCCTCGTTACGGCGGGTCGATGCGGATTGTGCGCGAGCTTCAGGGGGCGCGCTGGCGACCACCAACGCGGCGACGATTACCACTGCAGACCCAATGTGCTTCGCGAGTCCAACCATTAGGCAGCGCGCACAGTCGATACCGCTAACAAAGCGGAATGTTCGGCCCGTCCTGGCTACTTGGCGAAGACGCCGGAACGTTGCTGGTACTGATCCCATTTGGTGGTTGGGTCAGTGGGATTGACCTTGAGTACACGCTTTTCGCCTCGCTTCTTCAACTTGGCGTTCTCGTTCCATGGAATTTTCCCTCCGGCGCGGACTCCGGCGTAGATGGCGCCGACTTCTGCGCTGCCGATCTTAAAATCTTCCATTGCAAGCTTGAAAATCATGTCGCTCTTCTCGCGGGAGAAGGATTGCGCCCAGTACAGGTAGTCATGGATTACCGCGGCATAGGCGTAATCTCCGTCGGGTCGAAGCATCGACCAGAAAGGCCGAGGAATGCTGGCGAAATCCGTGACGAATCCAACGGGGACGGTGACCTGCGGGTACATGCCCTTCTGATTCGCATTGGGCTTCCATGAAATGGTTTTGGTCAGGAAGTAAACCGGATCGGCAAACCTGCCTAGGTACAACAGACCCTCAACATCCCTTCCCGACGTTTTCCAACGCCCAATCCACTGGTCCATCCACTCAGGAGGGGTAAGGGCCACGCCGGCCGCACCTGAAGCCGCGGCCGACGGTGCAGTGGCTGCCGGTTCCGTCGGCCGCGCGAGTACGAACCCGGGCGCAGTGGCGCCCGTAACCATCTGCAGTAGCATTCTGCGGCTCACCGTTTTCATGGGCGTTCCTAATTAAGTTGGTTCGGCGCAGCACCCTGACCCAATGCGCGCTGACGCGGCCGGTGATAGGGGCGTATCAGCGCACGAAAAGATGACACGCCACAACGTGCCAGTGCCGCTAGAGAGCTACAGCACGGCTCGCTGACGACGCGATTGCCGACACCTGAGTGCATGCACTGCGCTGTGCGCCGAAATAGTTCCGGTCGCAGGCAGCCGCGTCGAAGACGTGGTCGCCGTGACAACCCCTGGCGGCATCTTTGTATTTGGCCATCGCAGGCGTGGCGGGAACACCAGGCCGACTCCCAGGGCACAGGTTCGGATGCTCATGATGCGACCTCCTGACAACTTTGGCCGCCGATGCTACATGTGCAATCTCATGACCGGCATCGCACAAACGGGGGATGCACATATGCGCCCGCCAGGGCATCTTGGCAGCGAGGCTGGATGTGATGGAAATGGCAACACTGAGTTGCCGCCATATTGCTGGCCGATCAGTTACTCTTGTGCCGCAGAGACAGCCGCGCTACGCAGACTGGAATCCGATATTTTGGCGCGAGAGCAAAAAATGAGGAGAAGGATATGACGGTGCGACGCCGGCGCAAGGACGGCTTTTTGGCCGAGTACACCCTCGATCAAGCCTACTTGCAGAAGCCAGACATCAAATTGGGGCGACCTGGCGTGTATGCGGGAACGACCTCTGACGGAACACCGGTCCTTGTCAAGGAATGGGCACGCAATAGCGGAGCCCTCGACGAAGACCTGGAACCTATTTGGCGCCATGAGTTGCGCCAACTCCATCGCTTAGCGGGATACCCGGGAGCTGCCGATGCAATCGCACATTTGCATGATGCAGGGTTCGATGGCAAGGGTTTTTACTTAATCCTTGCTCCCGGGCAGCGCCAGCCGCTACAAACATTCTTGAATATCCCAGGAAGCGACCACTGGCTGAAGTTGCCCCGCATCGCTTCGAATAGATCGAGGATTTGGTCCAATTTCAAGCGTCTCGCGCTGGGACTTGAGGCCTTGCATGGGCAAGGTCTACTGCACAGGAATCTGGACGGTTGGGCTGTCCTGACGTCCGGCGGATCCGAAACCGATTTCCAATTGACCGGGTTCGAGTGGTCGATGCGGATCGCTAGTACGGATCGTGCTGCACGAGGAACATCGGGTACACAAGGTGCCTTACCCTCGGACTCATTCGTACGAGATTGGACCTTGTTTGGTTTCTTGCTCGGGGATCTTTTAGGAGTGAAACGCGAGCGACTCGTAGACGCGTCGATTGCGCCCTCCGACATCGCGGACTACTTGACAGTCGACGAAGCGCGCCTATTGCGTGGGCTCGTTCAGATGCTACCTCTTTCTCCGTTGAATGGTGAAACGGTGGCTTCGCGAATCGATGCGGTACTTCGAGCACTGGCGGCCGAAGCAGCCAGCCGCCGGGCGAAGTTTCATTTGGCAGTTCGTCTGGGCGTCGGCACCGTTCTGGCCGAACGTATTCGCCAAGCATCCGACAACGAGATCGAGACAGACGACACAGAGGCTCAGCGCGATTTCGTTGTCAATGATCTGATCGACTCACCCCTGCTTCTAGCGGTCAAGCCTCAGGGGGCAACCTCATTTCGTATGGTCTTGCGCGGACGCGCACTGCATTATCGGCTGCAAGAATATCGTGCTCCAAACACCACAAATTCGACTTGGGAATTCGCATACTGCGAAGCAGTTGATACGGCCCCACCACCTGCGGCGCTGGTCGGACAGCAATTACTGGCTCCGGAAACGCTGGAAGTTCTTCTCCTGCGCGAGGCCCATGACAAATTTCCGCGGCTAAGAGGCAGACTTTCTTCGTGGGAGGACGTGCAACGCACCTTCGAACAGGAGAGCGCGCCTCCGACGCCAGAACAACTGACCCATCGTGCGCTGGAGTTGTTGCAACTGCTTGAAGCGATCCATGGAGCAGCCAACGTATTTGCAGTTCAGCTACACACGCTGCCGCCGAGCTTGATGGACGAGACTGATGAGGGAAATCAGTGGCTATGCGTCACTCTTCGCAAGGATGCCGAACGGGAGGCTTTGTCGAACGAACTGGGTCTGAAGCCTCCAGGGGAGCGATTTCCGAAACTGATCAACAACGAGAATTCGGTATCCGAAACATGGATGCTTACCGATGGCCGATCGGTCGGTGACCGCGATGCGTCGGCAAGCGAGTGGCAGTTCCAGCGCGTGATATCAATGAGAGGCGAACCGGACAGGTTCCTGTTTGCGGGACCGGATAGTGCGGTGCCACTTCGAGATCCCGTGATGTTTGTCGCTTCTGCCGGGCAGGACGTGCAATTGCGACGCCGCTCAAAAGCGCTCGCGGCGCTGAAAGATCATCAGGAATTGCTGCGCATGATCATCGATCCGCGCCGTCGGATCGTTGACAGCCACGATAGCCTAAAAGAGGACGAAGCCTTCCTTCATCTCGATGTGCCAAAGCGCCAGGCACTCCAACAGCTAACTTCTACGCTGCCGCTTTTTCTCGTGCAAGGGCCGCCCGGTGTGGGAAAGACTCGATTAGTTCGAGACCTTGTGCAACGCAGGTTCGAAGACGAGCCAGCTTCGAGGCTGCTGTTAACCGCACAGAGCAATGCTGCAATCGATCACCTCATGGACGAGCTTGAGAATCGATTGCTTTCCGCTTCATCGGAGGCTCCACTCATTGTTCGCTCGAGCAAGAAAGATACTACGGAGCCGCCGAGTAAATTCGATATTCAAATTCAAAGTCGTGCACTCATTCAGAGACTCGCTAAAAGCGAACTCGCCAAGGAGATCCCGCCTCGCCTTCGAGGCCTGTTGTCCGGACTGGCGGCAGCTTCGACCGTTGGCGCAACTGAAGCAGATGCGAAAAGCTCAATCGCCGGAAGAGGTCCTGAACAAGCGCTGCGGGTTTTCGAAGGGCTGGTCGCTCGCGCAGCGAACGTGGTTTTTGCGACCACAAATTCCGGCGAACTTGAGCGCTTGATTGAGGAACGGGGCCAGTTTGATTGGGCGATTGTCGAGGAGGCGGCCAAAGCGACCGGTAGTGAACTCATATCGCCGCTGCTGCTCTCACACCGCCGACTCATGATCGGTGATCATCAACAACTGCCGGCATTCCTTTCAGATCAGCTCAAGACACTCCTCTCCCAACCTGAGCGTGTCCAGCGGGCCAGGCGCCTGGGCAAGGAATTCGTCGTGCGCTCCTTGCGCGATTCAGCGGCAGAAGACATGTTCGACGAAGACAACGAGGACAAGCGGCTACCAGCCCTGTGCTCGGAAGCTCTTCGCCTGCTCACCTACTTCGGTTCAACGATCGATACCGAGTTCGAGCGTCAGAGGTCAAAAAAAGGGGGACGCCCCATTGCCAAGAAACTCACAGCTCAGCACCGCATGCACCCCGTGATAGCTGACATGGTTTCGCGATGCTTCTATGGCGACTTGGATACGGACCCTGGGTGTAAAGAGCATTTTGAAACAGCGCGGAGACCGTTTGAATCGACCGATCCAGCGCGACTTCCGCTTGCACCTATCGTGGTCATCGATATGCCTTACGTTCAAGCCAACATGGGGCAGCAGTTTGGCGACCGCACGCCAGTTTGGCACAACCCCTCGGAAGTCGATGCAGTCGTCGAAGCCCTGAGTATTCTGCGTGCTACAGACACTGAGCGGCCTCCCACACTTGCCGTTTTGTCACCATACGGTCAACAACGAAAGCGGTTGGATAGCGCTCTAAGAGATGAAGCAGGCGGAAAACTCCAGCATCTTTCGGAGTTTCGCGCACCATCGCACAACGGGCAACGGTGCTTCACGGTCGATTCCTTTCAAGGCAGCGAAGCGGACATCGTGCTGGTTTCCCTCGTTCGCAACAACAACCATTCTTCGGTTCAACTAGCCTTCGGTTTTCTGAGTGACCCTAGACGTATGAACGTGCTCTTGAGTCGCGCGAAGTGGCAACTCGTCCTAATTGCAAGTTTGGATTTTCTCAGGGAAGTGGTCGCAGCACCTCAAGGTGACTTGGAAGCACAGAAGATCAAGTTCATGAAAGAGATGCTCGACTATCTTGAAAAAGGCGAAAAAAACGGGTCAATCGCACGTGTGCCCGCGCATAAGTTGATAAAAAAAGGAGGCGCTCAATGAGCCTCATACGGGTAGCAATCCCGGTCGTCAAAGGGAAGCGCAAGTTTTTCCTTGCGAAAGGGCGTCCATGGAGTCTGGTGGAGCATGTCTTCCTCGCTGCCTTGGCCACAAGCCCAAGGACGGTTGGCGAACTTTCTCAAGCGGCTAACGTACCTCGACGATTGGTATTGGAGGCCTTGATTCGATTAATGCGAGCAGGCTGGGTCGATCTATTGCAGGACCCCAAGGGAGTTCAATTTCGTATCAGTGCTGCCGGCCAAGCAGTGGTCAACGACGAAGAATTGCCCCAAGTATCCAAAACGATGAGTCGATGGATGAACTTCGTCATCGATAAATTGACAGGTACTCTTTATAGAAGCCGAGAGCTTCCTTTTTTCGAGAAGCACGTCGTGCAGTTACGCGCAGAACGTGAGCGGTTGGTTTGGCTAGCGCCCAGAGATATTGAACCGTCCGACGATACGGCGGGAATCCTTTCGACATTGTTTGAAGTTGACGAGAGATTCATGGGTGTCGAGGCCGCCGGGGAAAGAATGGTAGATCGATGGGCAATTGCAACTGTCAGGAACGGAGCGGTCGAGGGTCTACCTCCACGAGCACCCAGAGAGTTGATCGAGCTTGTTCAAAAAGCAGCGTTGAATGCGCCGCAGCATCCCGGAGGATCTCATTCACCGTCGTTTGATCCGGGCGCGCGGCCAGCTACCATAGATCGTGATCTTCCTGAGCCTATTGTCGCGTCGTTCAAGCACGGCGATCTGATTCTCGGGGGGGCGGCGCATAGAGATCTGCTGCAGGAGACGATCAAGCGTGCGCGCCAACGCATCATCATTCATTCAACCTTCATTTCTGAAGGGGCGTTCTCCGCCGTGCATCCCCTTCTTCATGACGCGGTCAGGCGCGGTGCAGTTGTCGACATCTTGTGGGGGGAAGATGACGACAAGACCGATGTTGCGGGCACGGTTCAGAGCGTTAAGAACATCTGCGACCGCATTCAGCAAGATGGATTGCAAAGCAGCTTTCGCGTGCACCGCTTTTCAACGCGCTCGCACGCAAAGATCCTTTGCGCAGACGATGGACGAGAGGGCCGCATGATGGCCGTCGTGGGCTCCTGCAACTGGCTGTCGTCGAACTTTCAAAGCTATGAGGCTTCGGCTCGATTCAGCGACGGGAGGGTTGTCGCGGCCGTGCTCGAGCAAATCGCTGATCTGACCAAAGGCACGGATCGTCACTGGACCGAACTAACCAGCGAGATGGCACAACTCGCTGACAAGGCGCGGTTCCAGCGGCCGATTACCGGAGGTATCCGGGCGAAAGTCACGATTGTGCTGGGACCTCAGCACGCACAGTTCGTTCGCATGGCCAGGGATCGCGCAATCAAACGAATCTTCGTCACCAGCCATCGCCTCGGAGCGGCAACGCGAGCGGCAATTGTGGTCCCTGCATCGGCCGCGGCTCGGGAGCGAGGTTTGGACGTGCAGATCTACTACGGCACACAAAGCGGACACGTCAACACGAGCATGACTGCGAGGCTTACGTCAAGCGCAGGAAGCGATGGAGTGATGTTACAGGCGATGATTGATCCCCGCCTGCACGCAAAGATACTTGCGTGGGACGACGACAATGTTTTGATTACCAGTCAGAACTGGCTCTCAGCCGACCCGGGTGAGGCCAGTTTTCGGCGGGAGATCGGGGTCTTGATCCAATGCTCGGGAGCCGCCCGACAAATCATTGAAGATTTTGAGGCGAGCAGGCGAATATAGGAGTAGCGTGCTGCAAACACCGCGCAGGTAAGGGCGCGGTGAAGTCATCTTGCTTTGACCGTTCTCAGCCAAGCTTGGCTTGCGTAGACGAAGGTCAAGCAGGTTGAACCGGGGGCGCTCGCTCAAAGAAGCGGCCAAGCTGCACGTGGAGCGCGACCTGCCGTAGAAAGCGGCGACCGTCTAGTCAAGCATATTGGAGACGATCCGACGGAGGCGAACCGTCATGCGTACGCCGCGCTGCGAAATCGCCTGAGCACCTGAGACACGATGGCTTGGCCTTCTGCCGTATCCATCAGATCTCCGGGGCGCCTTCCATTTAGGGCGGGAAGAGGTTGATCCAACCATTGGGCAACCCATGCCGCCGCGTCAAAATCCTCTGGTGCACCCGACTCTTCCACCATGACCTGAACTTGACCAATGAGCTTGCTCAAGCCCATGACACGAGAGGATTCGTCGCTCGACAGCGCCACCTGCTTGCGGCTCTTTCGCATGACCGTGGCTCTGGTCAAACCCAGCATATCAATCACCCTCTCCTTCGGCATATGCATCAAGGTCGCGAGGACATCGACCAAGCGCGCATTGATCCCTCTTTTGACAATGCAGACTTGCTGCATGGGACTAGCGTCGTAGAACTTGCGGAAGTTGACAGCAACGAACTTGTCGCCGCCGACCTCCAGAATTGCAGGTCCATAGTGGCCATCGCTAGTCCGTCCTTCACTGGGTGCTTCCGCTTCTCTGCGCTTCCGAAGGGCAAAGGCGTGATGCAGCCACTCGAAGTCTTGCTCTTCCGTCCCGATGAGCGAGGACGCACTCGGCATTTCTTTGCTCATTTCAGCTCTAGACATGACGACTCCTGCTTCTGGTGCGCTCAACTCGATGGCGGCTGGCGGCGGCTCGTAGTCGACGCCATCAGTGCACGGCATGCTGTCCATCAGTTCAAGTAGCGATATCTCGCGCCGTCTGCCACTGAGCTTGTCATAGTCATCAATATTCATCAGCACGAATGCCGGTTTTCCTCGCTCGATAATGGACACAGGTCCCTCGGCAGCCAGACGCGTTGTGCCATCCGGATCGCGGGCAAGCTCTGGGCTCGACACAGTATGGGTGACCATATAAGACCGTCTAACTGCCAGGAGGAGGCCTGGACTGAAACTGGCTGCAAGCTTCTGCTACCCCCGAAATCTTCCTGGACTTAGTTGTTCTACCCCCACGAGCAATTGCATTCTTTCCATTAACGGGAGCTCTGTCTCGATGCGTACTCTCCTGCCCAGGAGATTCGTCATGCGTCCATGCGCAACAGCCGAAACGAATGCGCAGCCATTTGCGAGTTGAGCGGCTCCTAGAGGAGACAGCATGGAGGAAGGCAGTTGATTCACGTAGATCGGTGCAATACGCCAGAGCAGTTCGGAACAGCCGAAGCATTGGCTCATGAAAGTAACCCCGGCGCCGCCTGCTGCTTGCTGCATGTGCCGTGGCAAGATAGCCGGCTCGTGGCAGTTCCAGCACTCCTCCTCCATCAGGCATTGATGCCTGAAACACAGGCGCCACGGATCGAAACGCCAGTGAACAGGAAAGTACGGTGTGCTCTGATCTTGGAGGCATTTGGGACAGAAACGATAGCGCGGACGCCCCCGGTCGGACCAGAGGACGGCTCTCTTCATACGCAAGGCTGAACCGACCCTCAACATCCGGCATGCAAAATCGAACGAATCGGAGCGCAGACCGCATCGCACGGCAATCTCTCTGGTTTGCTGAATGCAGAAGCTGGAGTCCACGTCCCGCCGAGGTGGTAGGCCCAACCACTTGCACAGGTCACGTGGCGTCAATGCTTGAGTAGCGGCAGCCCTGCTGAGCCAAGACGACGGCGCTTCGTCAAACGCCGGTGCGCAGACGCCGAAAATCTCTTGCTTCATTCTGAGCCTCAGAACAAAGAACGCTGGCTCAACGGACCTCGAAGGCTCCCGAATCGTCCAGCGAACTTCAACCTTAGGATGCTTTCGGCCAGGTACTGAGCCGCCTGTCGATCCGCAAGGGAAGCCTGATCAAGTGCAATGCTCTCCAAGCCTCCCTCCCAAATCACTGGTGCTAGCTGCTGGAGTTCTTCACCCTGATGCACGGTTGCCCATTGAAGGCGAGCCAGGCCTCTTTCCACAATGCCTCGCCACGCTTCGGAAGATGCCCGTTGAAGCTCAGCTACTTTGATCGCGGCTAGCGGTCTGTCGATGACCCCTATCGCCGTCAGGATCCGCATGCAACCATCCAGAGACAAGTCCGCCCACCACGCGGGGAACTTGTATTTGCACTCACTCCCCTCACCCAACGCCAGAGCTGCACCGCGAAGAGCTGCGGAAATCTGCTTTGAAATCAGATAGGCAAAACCTTCCCGAGAATGATGCTGGTCCGCAGAACGAATGTACGCACCACACACGCAGACATCAACGGCAGGCCGGTTCCACGTCAATCGACGCCGACACGAGGTGCACTGATCGACCATCGGCATCAAGTGCTCCTCGCAGACTGTGTAGCAGCTGAAATCCCATTCGGCGCGACAGACTCCCGTCGTGTGGAGACATTCCGGACAAACCTGCGGCCGAGCAAAACGTTGATGCGGACGACTCAAAGAGACTGCCCCGAAGTACCGTGTGACCGCGCGCCCATGGAAGAAGCCATACTCTGGCAAACGACTCGCCAACTCCTGCGGCGAGACGTCGACCAGGGAAGCCAGTCGCGCGGCATCCTCGGATCGAAATGGCCGCGGTTGCAACACGTTCAAGCTACGCCGCAGCCAGGAAATGGTCGTCAAGTTCGCGCCGGCGATACGAAGCAAGAGGCTCATCCCCGACTCATTCGCAGCGGGCACTCTTGTGATTGGTAAGCTACGACGCGTGAGCATAGGGGCACTGATGCTCTGAAGCGCCACCGAACACGGCGCGGAAAGCCTTCGCTGCATGCGACTCAAGCAGCACTCCGGCCCCTTCGTTGGCGGTACAAAGGCAGCACTCGGTGGCGAACCGCTTGAATGTGCGGACGTTCCCTTCCACAACGCGATGCAGGGTCTTGAGCCCGGCACCGCTCAAGAAGAAGCTGAGATCAAAACCCGTGCATTGACCCAGGAAGGCACGGGCAAAATTCACCCATTCGTCGTCATAGAAGAAGTTCTCCAGGCGTTCGTGCGTTGTCAAACGGCTAGCTAGCGCAGGATCGGTCTGCTCCAAACTCGCGAGCCGCTCAGAGCCAAGCAGCACGACTCCTATGCACGTGTCGTCGATAACCTCGCAGATGTAGTCAGTCGCAGATGTGCCATCGCCTTTCGCAGACGCCAATCGCCGAGTCGGCGAATGCAGCAGGTTCGATGCTTCATCAATCCCGATCAGGCGAGTTCCCTTCTGCCGGATGGCCTCCTTGGTGACGTCGACCCGTGGCGCCAGCGTATCGTTTGCGACTCTTCGAATCGGATAGCCGTAGCAGCGCAACACGGCACCCACCAGCTGGGCGGCTGAAGCGTTCTTCTTCGCACGGATGGTGATCACTCGGCGTTCGTCATCAAAGAGCGTCTGTTTGGGCAACGACGCCTTGAAGTACCTTAGGACCGAAGATTTCCCCGTCCCCACTGGACCCTCGAGGTACATTCCCTGCGGCATCGAAGTCTCCCTGGCGAGCTCGTAGACACGGCTTACAGCGTTGACGGCACGCATGAACTGGGCATGAGCGACGAAAACCTCGTCGATCGGCAGGGCTGCCCTGAGCGCAGAGATCGAATAGGTTCTGTAGCGACGCTCAAGGACCCGGCGGTCTTCGATCTCATATTCTGTGAGGTCGTCAATGCCCTCCGGCTCTACGACTCTCATGTCGACCTCATCCGGAAGCCCTCATACGACGGAACGTCAGGTATTGAGAGATAGACCTCTTCTCGCGCGACGACCCGAGAAGCAGGCAATGGTGATGCGATGGCATTTGCATCGGCAAGGACGATCTGGTTGGAAGACAGCCCTGAGAACTTCGCGGCAGTGCGCAGGTCCTGGCGGCGATTTCGCCGTGCAAGGGGGTTCATCCAAAGCTCGTGAAGCTCCTGCCTCGCGCGCATCAGTCGCTCCTGATCGCCACCCGCGACATGCTTTTCACGCGCGTGCTTGCGGATGAGTCCATGCTGGACCCAGGACAGCCCTTCGGTGTACTCGCGCCGTAGGCTTGGAACTACAAGCCACTCATCGCTTCTCGGATTCTTCAAGTACACATACGAAAGATCGTCTGGATTCCACTTCACCAGCGTCTTGAACTTGCTGCCTACGGCCCGCTTCAGGTCTGAAAGCTCGCTGCTCGAATAGCTAAGACCGTGAAACTCCACCCCGCCTTGGGCAACTGTCAACTCCTTGCTCATCGCGGCGATCATGTCGAGTTGCCTGGTGGAACTCAGAAACGTTGGCGGCGGCAGCAGATCCATGCCTTCCTCGAAGAGTTCGAAAGGCGTCTGCAATCGCCGGCTGTTCAGCTCGAACGGGTAGGCGTCGACCACAAAGCGAATCAATCCCGTGACGAAGTCGCTGAAGGTGATGCAGTCGTCTTTGGACGGATCAAGCCGAAGCTCGTTGCTCTTCGGCTTATGTACACGACCATTCGCCAAGGAAAAGTGATCCAGGTTCGCAAAGAAGCGCTCGACCTTGGGTTTGAGCCAAGGCGTACGTACCCGGCAGTACTCCAGATCGGTGCCGAGCTCCCATGATGCAAGCTGAAACTGCGGCGAATGGAATTCCAGGCCGTTGTCCAGAACGTAGGTCTCGCCGATCCCGAAGGCGATCCAGGGCTTTTGGGTACCGGCCGCCTTGGCGAACTCGTCTTTCGGCTGGATCGCGTTCTTGATGACATTCAGAACTGACGTCAAACCCGGTCCGTAGAAGCTAACGTAGAGACCTACGACATACCCGCTGAATGCATCGATGACGATGGTCAATGTCGGTCGCCCAAGCGGTAACCCAGTACGGTCGCAGATCACCACCCAATTCAGTGGCGTGTGATCACATTCCAACCGCTGAAGCGGTCGCACCGCAGTCACACCCTCGACGCTTGTCCGAAACCGGGCGCGAGCGTAGGCGAGCCCGTATCGCGCACGGTCGCGATCGTAGGGCGAGAGGTCTGCCAAGCGCCTGCTGACTGTCGAGAGGCTCACCTTCGCTTGATCCGCAGGGACCTTCCCTTGCTTGACTTTGCGATCAAGTTCGATGCGGATCTGATCAAGCGTGTGACGCAGGGTATGCCGGGCTCGGGTCAGGTAGACCGTCCGCAGCTTTTTGTCGATGACATCCTCAACCAATGTCGACAAAGTTCTTTGACGAAGGCGATGCCGATTGCCTGACAACAACGCAGCGGGATTCATCTGCGAGAGCTCGAAACATCGCATCCAACTGAGTACCGTGGACGTCCCCGGCGGCCTCTCGTCCTGAAGTTTCGTGGCTATCTCTTTGATAGCGTTGCCAACCTTGCTGCGCTGCCCACGCGTCAGTAGGCGTTTTCTCAATGCCTTCACGTAGCTCATGCGTCTTTCCAACTGCGCTCGGTCCTTCTGGCTCAAGCTGGACAAGTCGACGACTACGCGCTGCGGCCGCTGATCTGCAGGCTGCGGCGCTTCTTCAGCCAGAACAGGTGTCAGTTGCCCAACCTGAAGCATCGAGTGAAAATTGGCGAGCGTGAATGTGGTCACCAAACGCGTCAGTTGGTCCTCGAACTGAATCTTGTTGCACTCGAGCACGCGGATCAGTTCCAGCGTGCGGCCCCCACGGCGAACAACCAAACCAGGTTCCAAACTGAGCAACGACATTGCCGATCTCCTGAGTAGGGGTGAAGACGAGATCGTCCTTGCTAAGTAGCAGTTGACGACCAGTGACGATGTGACGCCGAGCGATGGCGTGGAAAACGACCTCTTGCGTGGCTGAGCAGTGCTTCATGACTGCGCCAATCGCAACGCCTGCCGGCTTGCTTGCGACGAATTCGGCAATGGCGTTGATCAATCCCTCTTTCAGCTGCAACATGGCATAGCGCCTCAGCAGCGCGGCGCGCTCGGCACGCCGCTGTCCCTCGATCTGTCCTTGGTGGGCAACAAAGAATGTTCTGCTGTCCGCAGCCAAGCGCTTTGTGATTTCGTCAAAGCGCTCCCTCAGAGCAGGAATTCGTTCAGCGCGTTTGACCTCCACGACAGCGGTCTGTCCATCGACAAAGGTCAGCAAGAAGTCCGGCGTATAGCTTCGGCTACCGCCTAGGCTCAAGGTGAAAGGCTGATGCCGAATGCCGCGGACGAGCGGCGAAAGCATCGTGCGCAGCACAAAATGCTTCTCCAGACGGCTTTCGTGGTGAATAGCGGTGGATTGAAACCACCTGCAATTGAGGATGCCGACCATGCGCTTCGGCGAGCGCGTGACGACATCCCGAGTGGGATTTTCCATAGGTGTACCTTTCCAATTGAGCCCATCGAAAGAGACGGGCGCAGGGATGCTTGACGCGACCTTTAACTGGAGAGATACTTTCCTAAAGGGCTACGAATCCTTAGGCAGTTCTCACCGGCTGCTGGCTGCGCCGATTTCTCGAAAGGGGACTCGGCGTTTTGCTTTACATGGTCGAACCCTCCTCGACAGCGTCTGTCGCAAGTGTGGCTAGATAGGTAGCCACATCAACGGTGGCCAAGAACCCTACGCGCCGTCCCGGGGGGCGAATAAGGCGAAGCGGCAGGCGCCCCTTCAGGATCGCGCGGTTAAATGAATCTCTGGTTGGAAAATGCAGCAGCTTCCAGGCGTCTTCAACCGGAAGCAACGGTCCGAATTGATCAAACAGTCGATTGAAGGTCAATACCTCAATCACTGACGCCGGTGACGGAGCCTCATGTGTGGAATGAAAATCGTGGTGCCTCACAGCACCCAAGTATTTCTGAAATTCGACGGACCAGCAAGGACTACGCATCAATTTCGGCGCAATTTCAACGCCTTCGCAGCCCGCCTTTCATCGCGTCAAGTAATTACTTGATTTATTTAGATTTCGCTTAAATTTGGCTTTCTAGGTTTCAATCTTTTGTTTTCAATCAATCTGAAATTAATGTATTTCTTGAATTTAATTTAGCACCCGCTAAATACCTCTCGAATCTACGGAGTCCCCTGCCGCGATGACCCACCCACCTCTTGCGAAGCGCAGGAACTCTGATCGAACTGGGTACCGCTGTACGCAGGAGGGAGAATTCGCTCATGCCCCCTCCGACGAAGCCCCTTTGGACCCAGGAACAAGCGATCGCCTTCGAAAGTGCTCGCGAATGCATCACTGACTTGGCCGGCATTTACACGGGCCTGATCGAAGATGCGAGACGGCAAGCTTTCCCCGATGAAGTTCTAATTCAGTCGTTGCGGGCTCGGCGTTCTGCGTTAGCGCAAGAGCGCGCCGAACTGCGCCTCCAAGATGGAGAGAGGATCGCGAAAGTCCGTCAGGAGTATGGGGAGCAGATCAAGGTGTTTCGAGCGGGCTGCTCCGGAACCAGCTGTTCAATATGTCCCCACAGAAGCGAACGCGCCTCACAACCTGAGCTGCGGCCGAACGCGCAGCTTCTGTGTGCTCACCTGTCGAGATCGGACTCCGATGGAGCCGTCGGGTCTGTTGGCCCGCATTTCCGCTCTGCAGCGACTGCGGCTGGTCGGGCTGATCGACACCGAGGTCAGGTCTCGGGCCATGAGCAGTCGACTGCGAATGACAGCTATCAGTAGGCTGAGGTAGTTAAAGACACCATCGCAGGTTGAACCAATCGGGCGCTCACGGGAGAATGTTCCGCGACTGTTGCCCGACATACCTCCCTCCCAAAATCACGCGGAGCACTTGAAGTTGTGCGGCCACATGTCCTAAGCCAACCCTGGGTTTACCAGAAGGATTTCGCCAACGTGATCCGCTTCTTGACTGCGATCGCGCCCCCTCGCCAAACTGGCACAAGTTGTAATTGAGCTTGGTCAGCGCCTGATGTCTTTGGCTAACTAAGTTTGCGAAAGTAACCGATGCAGGTTCTGCCGTAGCTGTTCCCCAATGTCCTCGATCGGCATGCCCCAGATTCCCGCCAGTGGCTTGCGCACAGACCATGCGTCCCAAGGCAGGAGAGGCATTCCTCCGACACTCGTGAAGGGTCCGTCCGTTTCAGGCAGCACCCGGTTCAGAGGCATTCGAGCGATCAGAGCTCGACCTTTCTCGCCCTCCAGCATCGCAGGCCCAACGCTGAACCAGCACCCGATTCGAATGGCATTCTCCAGCTCCGCCAGGGCACCGGAGAACCAGTGCAGCAGTGGGATGCCTGCGTGCTTTGTCGTAGCTAGCAGCTCCACCACACGGCGCTCAGCCCCACGCGAGTGGATGCTCATCACCTTCCCAGGATGTCGACCGCATTCCGAAAGAACTGCTCGAAAAATCGGTTCCTGGACGGACAGCGAGCCGCGAAACCGAGGCGAACCGTCCATCCCAATCTCCCCAATGAAAGGCGCCTTTGCGATGCCTGCAAGTAGGTCGTCGAGCTCGCCCTGTTTGGCCACAGCAACCTCGGGATGAAGGCCAAGCCCCACCTCGATGTTGCGCAGCTCTGCGAACACCCGGGACGTGGCCCTGTAGGCACGTGGGCTCGTCGTCACCACGAGCGTGAACTCATTCCTTCGGTTCACTTCCTGCGCGAGAGCGAGACCATCTGGATATAGGTCAAGGTGCGAATGGAGGTCGATCACAGGACATGTTGCTGTCGCATCAGCACACCCAGTTCTGCCAGCCCTCGCTGGACCACTTCTTCGAACTCTCGCCGCCGACTTGGCTCAGCAAAGGCCAACTGGCCAGCGGTGAAGACGCGCACCCCGTTCTGCTCGACCTTCAGCACTGCCGCCGCGACTGCACCAATGTCGTTGGGGTCGTTGTCGAGCTGCGCGCCTCTGAGCATGGGGTAAACATAGGTCGTGTCGTCCGCGATGCCGGCGCGGATGAACGACGCGCGGCGGACCAAGCATGGAACACAACGGCCGCAGTGCTTGTAGCCGTTCCGGACAAAACGACCGCAGCTGGTCGCTTGGGTCGCGACCTGGGCCAGCACGTCTGGCACCCTGCATTCAGCCATCATCTCGCCCTTCGTCTTGGCGGCATATGGCAGGTGCAGCACCGCGGGAATGCCTAGCGCGTCCCATAGCTTCTGCAGACGGTCCATGAACACGGGATGCGTCGTCTTCGTGCTCAGACTACCCACACGGCCGGGATTGAGCGGCACGTTCAAGCTGATCAGGCCGTTCTCGGGGACAACGACTTCGATTGGCCCTGGAAGGTCGGGTCTCACCGTGGCGAGATGTTCAGCGGCGACTGCGGCGAAGGCAAAGAAGCCGATGGACCGCCCGCGTGTCGAACCTTCAATGTCATCAACCTTGGGGCGGATGTTCTGGTTCCACTGTAGATGCCGCTCATTCCCTCCAAGCCCCGTCGCGAAGAGGCTCTGCGTTTCCTTGTCGCCCTTTGCCGTCTGCGACACCAGCAGCGGCTGACGACCTTGCTCGGTGAGGTTCAGCGCCCCCACCAGGCTGTCTAGGCCTCCTGAGAGCAAGCAAACGCAGTCGGCGTCAAACCGCACAGGCGACTTAGGCCGCGGCGGCGGATAGCCACCATCAACAAAAGTCAGCCTCCAGAAGTCGCCGGTCAGGAAGCGCAACGCCTGCTCGATTTCCTTAGCTAGCGCTTGGTACGGCTCGGACTCGTAGAGCACCACCTCCAGCTCAATCTGCCGAGTCCAACCGTCGGGGCTCGGGGCCCGCTCAACCACGTTGTCCGCCGCGTTGACCGCCAGCGCCAACGACAGGAAATCCCAGCTGCGGGCACTCGGCGCGACGCCGGAAGCGAGGATGTCCTTGATGAGCGCTGTTCCCACCGTGCTGACGTCCGCCAGCCCTTCGTGCTCGTACATCGAGACGTACTCGACATCAGCCTCACGCTGCGGAGGGATATGGTCCTTCGGACCGCAAAAGACACGAGTCATAGGCCGGCCTCAAACAGTTCGAAGGTCATCTTCAGGGTCTCCTGGAAGATCGCATCAAGGTCTGAACGAGAGGGATTCGGCCTCGACTCCCGAAGCAGGTCGAGGTGTGCCCCGACCTCCTCTTTGATGAAAATCCGCATGTCCTGCTCGCGCTGCACTGCGGCGACTGGGTCGACCTTCGCGCTTTCCAAGAGAGGGCCAAGGTCGAAGCAGAGTCGATGCGCCACCTCCGATGCAAGGTAGCTCTTCATCAGTTCCCAGATGTCGGACGTCCGCAGGTGCATGAGGTCGATGTCTGGGTTCTCGATGACGAGCTCGGTCAATGCCGACGCCATGGAGTCGCGAAGAGCTTCCTCATCTGCGCTACCGCCCGGTGGAGAGAGCTCACGAACGATGGCATCCACGATGTCGTCGGCCGTCGGATTCTTGCTCTGGAGGTCTTGCACCCACTGGCGCGCCTCAGCCGACGCGCCTTGGCTGACCGCGTTGAGGAACGAGAAGAGCTCCGCTCCTCCTCGCGTCGACGCGCGCATGCGGGTCGATGCAGCGCTGGCACCACCGCTGCCCTTGCGCGAGTAGTAACCGATGGCATCACGAAGGTGGTCGGTATTACCGCTCTTGATGAACTTCTTGAGCTCTCGACGCGCCTCCGCATAGCGCGCTGGCTGCGCAGTTCCTGAAGCACCCGTCGGCGGCACTGGCTCACCGTCGGCGGGCGGAACTGCATCGCCGCCAAGCCCGTCAAGAACGTCGTCGAGCCATGGCGGGTCGAGACTCACATTTGAGCCCGGACCGCGGCTTGAAGTCGAGGTCCCCATCACTTCCCTCCCTTGGAGGATTTCAGGTACGTCTTGACCTGCTCCGAAGACTCAGGGTCGTCGCGCCAATCGGTGAGCAACAAGGCTGCCCAGGGCTTGCTCTTCAGCTTGGGCAAGATTGCGTAAGGCCTGCTTCCCGGAGGAATTTCTTCCAGCGCTTGAACGAACTGCTCGCCCAGCTCAGGATGGGCTTCGGTGCAGTTGAGGCACCGAAGAAGGTCGACTGCGTTCCAGTGGCCATCCCGTGCCTTCCGGATGACGCGGGTGAGGATGCGAGACACGTCAGCTTGGCCGAGTGCCGTAAGCTGCGGCACGAGTATCTTGGAGACTTCCTTGGCTTCCATCGTTGCCTCAAGCAGACGCTTGCCCTCCTCGGACAGTTCGTCGTACGCCGCCAGGCCGAGCGAGCGGTCCCTGCTGAGATGCAGCAGCGCACGCAAGTCAGAACCGCTCAGGCGCGGGCTCAGACGCACCCACTGTTGGTAGAAGGGTGTAGACCAAGACGGGTGTGGGGTGAAGTACTCCTCGTCAGCCTGAGCAGCCCGCTCAAGCGCTTCCAAGAACTCCGCTTTGCCATCCGGGTTTGCAGCGACAGCCTTCACAAAAAATTCGAAAGCAGCCGGCGATGCAACGCGCTCAAGCAGCTGGACCTTCACAAGCTCCTCAATCGCAATCGGCATGTCCATCGCCTTGGCGATGGTCAGCCTAATCATCAAGTTGTTCATGAACCGCTTAATGAGTCGCGGATTGCCAGCGATGTCTGTTGCACTGACCAGCAACGGCGCAAGCTGGTCAGCAATGTCGAGTTCGCTGGCGATGCTCTTCGCGCCATCGCCATAGGCCTTGGTCAAGTCCTCGCGCGAGATGCCTTTGCCCCACGCGGTCTTCAACAGGGCAAGCAGCGCCTTCTGGCCTTGCTGTTGGAATTCCGGCGTGAGCTGCTGCTGCCTGGCGGCGAGATCGGCCATCATCAGAGCGAGGTAGACCTTCACTTCGTTGACCCCGAGGCGAGGGACCTTCAGTGGTACCTGGATGAGCTTGTCGAAGTAGCTCGTCACCAGACCGCTTTCAATGTCCATGCCTGCGAAGTGCGCACGGACAGCTCCGCGAATCATGGCTTCATCTGCAGCGATGACGAACGCGGTGTTCTTCACGTGCAGCAACAGCCGCATTGCTTCAAGAGTTGCGATAGCAGTGTGTGGCAGGCAACGGTCCAGGTCGTCGACGAACACCACCAGCGTCACACCCATATCTGCGAGCAACTCCTCGAACGCCTTCCGGAGAGCATGAATCTCCTTCGGCAGCGAGTCGTCTTCCCGCTCCCCGACCAGCTCTTTCAACTCAGGCTTCAGGTCTGCGTAGGCATCCTTGAGCGCGGCCAAGTTCTCTTCGCGCTTGGTCTCATCGGAGAGTCCCTTGGCTAGGCCCGTCGCTGCGCCAATGAATGTGCCAAGCGGCCCGCCGGCGATAGAGCCAATGCCGGCATGCGCAAGCACGGGCGCAGCCAAGCGTGCCAGCTTGAGCAACCTGACGCGCTTGACAACAGCGATTGCCTTGTCGACGAAGCCCTCCCGTTTCTTCGCCTCTTCGAGGAGTCGGTCGGAGACAGCTTGCAAGAGCGCCTGCCGAGCGTCCTCGTACCCCTGATAGAGCCAAGCATTGAACTCCATCACGATGTACGGGCTAGCAGCTGCGCCGAAGGGCTCTGCCCTCTCGAGGTCGGCCTTGGTCAGTTTGACCAGCGTCGACTTCCCCGCGCCCCAACCGCCCGAGACGCCTATGGTCAGCGGACTACCGCCAGCTTGGCGAATCAGGTCCGCAGCCGCGCGCGCCACCACGCCGAAGTTGAGCAGATCGACCTCCGCCTCGATGTCATGCCACATGTCATCCTCTCTATCTGATTTGTAACTTTTCGCTCATGTTGCCATACGATGGCGTGGATAGGCGCCACGCTTATCGCGCGCGATTCCGGGCAATTGTCGGACCGCTTGATGAGTGGCTGGCTCTGCGATCTCCTTGAGCGGATGAATTCCGGCCCGGAAGAGCCATCGTCAAGCCTGGCGTTTCCCGAGAGTGACGCTGCTTGAGCTCACGCGGAAGCCGCATGTGGCACCGCATCGCCTACCCGCTATGGGCGCCCTTCCGGCCGCGCGTGGGGCCAAAAAGCCACCGATGAGGGCAAGCTGGCCGAACGTTCGCTCTCGGCCGAAGCAGTCCTTCGCCGCGGCATGCGCGATCGGCTGCTCACAGTCTGGAGCGGAAAGTGGGCCCGAAGCTTGACGACCGCCGAGAAGCTCCGCCCTATCCCAAGGCAATCATTCTGCTGGTTCAGCGCTCCGCGTTAATTTTCATCCGGGTAAAATTTGATTAAAGATTGGCGATCGCGCAGCATTCCATCAACGTTCAGTGGCGTCCTCGCCACCTGTAGCAGCAGCTCCTCAAAAAAGCACGGTCGTGCAGTTCCGAGTTAGCTGAGAAGAGTTCTGAGTTAGCTGAGAACCGACAACCGACGCCCACAAAGGCCCCGCGGCCGCCCCGCATCCTTGAAAAGTCATCGATTGCCCTTATGATTAGCACTCGCTGCTGATGAGTGCTAACAGCCCTCGCTTCCAGCCGATGGGCTGCCGGTCTCCGGTCCGGCACCCGACCACAAACCCGTTTCTTATCCATACATCCAGGAGATGCAATGAAACTTCGTCCTTTGGCCGATCGCGTGATCGTCAAGCGTGTTGACAGCGAAACCAAGACCGCATCGGGCATCGTGATCCCCGACGCAGCCGCCGAGAAGCCCGATCAGGGTGAAGTCCTGGCCGTGGGCCCGGGCAAGCGCAACGACAAGGGCGAACTGGCCGCTCTGACCGTGAAGGTCGGCGACCGCGTCCTGTTCGGCAAGTACAGCGGCCAGACCGTCAAGGTCGGCGGCGACGAGCTGCTCGTCATGAAGGAAGACGACCTGTTCGCAGTCGTCGAGAAGTAATTCAACAGATCCCCATTCGGAGTAATAGAACATGGCAGCAAAAGACGTAGTCTTCGGCGGCGAAGCCCGCGCACGCATGGTCGAGGGTGTGAACATCCTGGCCAACGCAGTCAAGGTGACCCTGGGCCCCAAGGGCCGCAACGTGGTGCTCGAGCGCTCGTTCGGCGCCCCCACCGTCACGAAGGACGGCGTGTCGGTCGCCAAGGAAATCGAACTGAAGGACAAGCTGCAGAACATGGGCGCCCAGCTCGTGAAGGAAGTGGCCTCCAAGACCAGCGACAACGCCGGTGACGGCACCACCACCGCGACCGTGCTGGCTCAAGCCATCGTTCGCGAAGGCTTCAAGTACGTGGCCGCCGGCATCAACCCGATGGACCTGAAGCGCGGCATCGACAAGGCCGTGTCGGCCCTGGTCGAAGAGCTGAAGAAGGCTTCGAAGCCCACCACCACGTCGAAGGAAATCGCCCAAGTCGGCTCGATCTCGGCCAACAGCGACGAAACCATCGGCAAGCTCATCGCCGACGCGATGGACAAGGTCGGCAAGGAAGGCGTGATCACTGTCGAAGACGGCAAGTCGCTCGAAAGCGAACTGGACGTCGTCGAAGGCATGCAATTCGACCGCGGCTACCTGTCGCCCTACTTCATCAACAACCCCGAGAAGCAATCGGCGCTGCTCGACAACCCCTTCGTGCTGCTGTTCGACAAGAAGATCAGCAACATCCGTGACCTGCTCCCCACGCTGGAACAAGTCGCCAAGGCTGGCCGTCCCCTGCTGATCATTGCCGAAGAAGTCGAAGGCGAAGCCCTGGCTACGCTGGTCGTGAACACGATCCGCGGCATCCTGAAGGTCGTGGCCGTCAAGGCTCCTGGCTTCGGCGACCGCCGCAAGGCCATGCTGGAAGACATCGCCATCCTGACGGGCGGCAAGGTCATCGCTGAAGAAGTGGGCCTGACGCTCGAGAAGGTGACGCTGGCCGACCTGGGCCAGGCCAAGCGCATCGAAGTGGGCAAGGAAAACACCATCATCATCGACGGCGCCGGCGCTGCTGCCGACATCGAAGCCCGCGTGAAGCAAGTGCGCGTGCAGATCGAAGAAGCCACGAGCGACTACGACCGTGAAAAGCTGCAAGAGCGCGTGGCCAAGCTGGCCGGCGGTGTTGCCGTGATCAAGGTCGGCGCTGCCACCGAAGTCGAAATGAAGGAAAAGAAGGCTCGCGTCGAAGACGCCCTGCACGCCACCCGCGCTGCAGTGGAAGAAGGCGTAGTTGCCGGCGGCGGCGTGGCTCTGCTGCGTGCCAAGCAAGCCGTGGGCGACAAGGTCAAGGGCGACAACGCCGACCAGGACGCCGGCATCAAGCTGGTGCTGAAGGCCATCGAAGCTCCCCTGCGCGAAATCGTGAACAACGCCGGCGGCGAAGCCTCGGTGGTGGTGAACGCGGTTCTGGCCGGCAAGGGCAACTACGGCTTCAATGCTGCGAACGACACGTACGGCGACATGCTCGAGCTGGGCATCCTGGACCCGACGAAGGTCACCCGCACCGCACTGCAGAACGCCGCTTCGGTGTCCTCGCTGCTGCTGACGACCGAAGCCATGGTGGCTGACGCTCCGAAGGACGACGCTCCTGCCGGCGGCGGCATGCCCGACATGGGCGGCATGGGTGGCATGGGCGGCATGGGCATGTAATTGGCTCGCCCCCAGGCTGCGCGGGCACTTCGTGTCCGCTACGCCTACCCCCTACCGGGGGCGACACCTGCGGACCGGCGAAGCCGGATCCGCGGTGTCCCGCAAAATGAAAAAAGCCCGTCTGCGACGGGCTTTTTTCATGGTCGTGGCAATCGTGCCGGTTACTGAAACTGGTCTCGCAGCGACTTGTACAGCGCCTGGAAGCGCGCGTGCCTTGTCCTGCGGACATCGGCACCCTCGGTCGACGGCATCAACTGCTGCTTCACCGGCGGCAGCGTGCACACCTCCGCGACCTCGCCGCCATCGGCCAGCCACGCCAGCCGCGCCGCGCCCAGCGCCCCGCCCGTCTCGCTGCCCGCATAGAGCGTTAGCGTCACGCCGAAGATGTCGGCCAGCAGTTGCCCCCACCACACGCTGCGCGCACCGCCGCCTACAAGCGCCATCTCGCGCAGCGGCATGTCGGCAGGCAGCCGCAGGGTGTCGAAGCCGTCGCGCAGGCCGAAGCTCACGCCCTCGACCACGGCGTAGGCGATCTCCGCTGGCCCATGCGCGTGCGTGAGGCCGAACAGCACGCCCTGAGCGTTCGGGTTGTTGTGCGGCGAGCGCTCGCCCGAGAGATACGGCAGGAAGAGCGGACAACGCTCGCGCTGCGCCGGCGAAACGCTCGCCGCTGCTTCGAGCAGCGCGGCCTCGTCGGCGAACTTGAAAGTCTTCGCGGCCCAGCTCACCGCGCTCGCGGCCGAGAGCATCACCGACATCTGGTGCCAGCGCTTCGGCAGCGCATGGCAGAAGGCATGCATCGCCTGCGCGGGGTTCGGCAGGAAGCGGTCGGTCGAGACGAACACCACGCCGGAAGTGCCGAGCGACACGAAGCCCTGCCCCGGTTCGACCAGCCCCATGCCGACCGCACTCGCCGCGTTGTCGCCCGCGCCGCCCGCGATCTTCACGTCGTCGCGCAGGCCCCAGCGCGCCGCAAGTTCGGGCTTGAGCAGCGCCGACACCTCGCTGCCCTCGACCAGCCTCGGCATGTGCGAACGAGTCAGCCCGGTGGCCGCGAGCAGTTCATCGGACCAGTCGCGCGCCCCCACGTCGAGCCACAGCGTGCCCGCCGCATCGGACATCTCGCTGACGGCTTCGCCGCTGAGCATGAAGCGCAGCCAGTCCTTCGGCAGCAGCACGCGCGAGACACGGCTGAAGATTTCGGGCTCGTGCTCGCGCACCCACAGCAGCTTGGGCGCGGTGAAGCCGGGCATCGCGAGGTTGCCGGCGATCTCGCCGAGCCTGGGCACGGCACGCGCGAGCGCTTCGCACTGCGGCCCGCTGCGGCCGTCGTTCCACAGGATCGCGGGGCGCAGCACCTCGCCCGCTTCGTCGAGCAGCGTGGCACCGTGCATCTGCCCCGAAAGGCCGATGGCGCGCACCGCCGCGAGCTCTTCGGGATGCGACTTGCCGAGCGCACGCATCACCTCCTCTAGCGCCTGCCACCACTGCTGCGGCGCCTGCTCCGACCACAGCGGCTGCGGCCGTTCTACGGTGAGCGGCGCGCGGGCCACGCCCACGATGCGGTGGTCGTCGGCGAGCAAGAGCGCCTTGAGCTCGGACGTGCCGAGGTCGAGTCCCAGATACAAGATGAGCCCCCTGGTTTGTGTCGGTGCTTAGGAAGGAATGCCGCTGCCGAAGCGCGTGTCGGCCTGCTTTCGGAACTCGCTCGGCGTCATGCCCTTGATTTCGAGAAAGCGGCGGTTGAAGTTCGCCACGTTGTTGAAGCCCACCTGGTAGCAGATGTCGGTCACGTAGTGATCGGTCTGCATCAGCAGGTGGCAGGCGCTGTTGATGCGCACGCGGTTGACGAAGTCTGTGAAGCTGTTGCCGGTGGAACGCCGGAAGAAGCGGCTGAAGCGGCTCTCGCTCATGCCCAGCTCGGCCGCCACGTCCGACATCGAGATCGGGTCGGCCATGTTGTTGGTGATGCGGTTGACGATGCCATTGATCTGGTCGACCTGCGCGTCGCCGTCCGCGCCCTGCGCGCCCTGCATCTGCACGCTCGACAGCAGCCGGTAGTCGGTGCATTGCGCCAGGTCGGCCATGAAGTCGAGGAACAGGCCCAGGCGGCGCACGCCACGCGCGGCCTTGATGCTGTCCCAGTGCGCCTGCGCCTGCTGCGACATGCCGAAGAACTCGATGCCGTGGCGCGCGCGCTCCAGCAGCTGCATCACCTCGCGCAACTCGGGAATCTGCGCCGCCGCGTGCTCGATGGGCTCGTGGCGGAACTGGATCACCCTGTCGCGCCCCGCCGCGCCGCCTTCGGGCACGTCGAGCGAGATCCAGTTGTGCGGCAGCCGCGGCCCGCACAGCACCAGGTGCCCGGGCTGGAACGGCCCGATCCAGTCGCCGATGAAGGCCTTGCCCGAGGTCTCGGTGATCAGGTGCAGTTCGTAGTCTTCATGGAAGTGCCATCGCACCAGCGGGCTCGGAAAGCCGTGCGCAAGACATCGCACCAGGCCGGTCTCTTCGGGGGTCTCGTAGCCCAGCGAAGGGGAGCGCGTGAAGTCGCGTTCCAGCTCGGGCTGGCGCTGGCGGGGAATCGAACGCTTGCGGGTGGACGTCGTCATGATGACAGCTCGGCTCAGGGCCGGGAAGCAGCAGCAACAGCGGTATTTTGTGCCTTCGCCAGCGCGGCGTGAACCGCCTCCAGCGTCGGTGGATCGGCACCCTCGCGGGTGCAGTTGAGGGCGGCGGCGGTGGCGGCGAAGCCCATCACGGCCTTCCAGTCTTCGTCGCGCAGCCCGTCGAGCTGCCCGGGCCGTTCGATGCCATGCGCGAGCAGCGAGACCGACAGCCCGGCCGTGAAGGTGTCGCCCGCGCCGATGGTGTCGACCACGGTGACGCGCGGCGCTGCCACGCTCAGCGGCGCATGGCCCGCGCGCCAGAGCGTCGCGCCGTCGCCGCCGCGCGTGACGATCACGGCGCGCGCGCCGGCCTTCAGGCACTCGGCGGCGAGCGCATCGACCGGCTGGTCGGGCGCGAGCAGCGCCGCGTCTTCGTCGCTGAGCTTGACCAGGTCGGCCATGCCGAACCAGCCCGTCACGCGTTCGCGATAGGCGGCCATGTCGTTGATCAGGCTGGGCCGCACGTTGGGGTCGAACACGATCACACGCTGCCCCCGGTTCGCCGCAACCAGGTCGGCGATGCGAGTGGCGGCTGGGTCCTGCAGCAGCGAGATCGAGCCGAAGTGCAGGAAGCGGCACTCGGGCGGCAGCTGCGGCAGCGGCTCGGGCGCCCAGGTAGCGTCGGCGCTGCCGCTCGTGTAGAAGGCGTAGCGGTTGGTCTGCGGCGTGCGCTCGACGAAGGCCAGCGTCGATGGTGCGCTGCTGCGCAGGATGAAGCTGGTGTCCACGCCGTTGCGCTGCAAAAAGCCCATCAGCCGCTCGCCGAACAGGTCGGTCGAGAGCTGCGTGAGAAAGCCGGTCGGCTGCCCCAGCCGCGCGCAGGCCACGGCCGTGTTGAGCGGCGAGCCGCCCTCGTGCCCCAGGAACGCCAGGGTGCCAGCCTCGCTGGCGGTGAAATCGATGAGGGCTTCGCCCGTGAGTGCAATGCGCATGGTGTCTGGATTCTGGCTGGATCAGGGCAGGTCGCGCGCGTCGGCCAGGAAGCCGCGCTCCGCGGCCAGCGTGGCCGGATGGTCGAGCAACTCGGAGAACAGGCGCGGCGGAATGGTGATGGCGCTCACGCCGAGCTTCAGCAACGAAAGATACGCCTCGCGCGAACGGATGCTGGCCACCAGCAGCCGCGTGCCGGAAGAAGGCCGCTGCGTGACCAGCGCCTGCATCTGCGCGATCAGCGCCAGGCCGTCGACGCCGGAGTCTTCCAGCCGGCCGAGGTACGGCGCCGCATAGGCCGCACCGAGCTGCGCCGCGAAGTGCGCCTGCTCGGGCGCGTACACGGCGGTCCACGTGACGGGCACGCCCTGCGCGATGAGCTGCGCGCCGGCGGCCAGTCCCTGGCGCGTGGCGGGAATCTTCACCACGAGCTGCCCGGGCTCGAAGTGCGACAGCAGCACCCGCGCGTCCTCGAGCATGCCGTCGGCGTCCTCCGAGTACACCTGAGCCTGCACCTGCCGCGCGCCCAATTCGATGCAGCGCTTCAGCAAACCGGGCACCGCGCCGCGGCCGATGCCGGCCCGCTTGAGCAGCGTGGGGTTGGTCGTCACGCCGTGCACCACCGGGTGGGGCAGGCAGGTCTTCAGCTCGGCCAGGTCCGCACTGTCGAGGTACAGGTGGAAGTCTTCGTTCATCGCTTTGCAGGCATGCAGGAAATCATCAGCTCATGACGTTGCCGCCATCGACGTTGAGGGTCTGCGCCGTGATGTAGCGCGCCTCGTCGCTGGCGAGGAACACCGCCGCCCCCGCGATGTCGTCCGGCACGCCCATGCGTCCGAGCGGCACCGCCAGGCCGACCTGCCGCTTCTTTTCCCCAAGCGGCAGTCCTTCGGCCCTGGCGAACAGGCTGTCGACATGGTCCCACATCGGCGTGTCGACCACACCGGGAGCGATGCCGTTGACGCGGATGCCGTGCGGCGCCATGGCCAGCGCCGCGCTCTGCGTATAGCTGATGACGGCCGCCTTGGTCGCGCAGTAGTGCGACACCAGCGCCTCGCCGCGCCGCCCCGCCTGCGAGGCCATGTTGATGACCGACGCGCCCTGCGTGCCGGCTTCGACCATGTGGCGCAGCACGGCCTGCATCACGAAGAACATGCCCTTCACGTTGACGGCGAAGAGGCGATCGAACGAAGCCTCGTCGCTGTCGAGCAGCGGCGCGAGGTCGAACACCGCCGCGTTGTTGAACAGCGTGTGGATCGGCCCGAAGGCGACCTGCGCCTCGGCCAGCATGTGCGCGATGGCCTTGGTGTCGGTCACGTCGGCGGCGATGTAGGCCAGCCCGTCGGGATGGCGCTGCTGCAGCGCGCGCACGGCTTCAGGCGCGGCCGCCGCGCGGTCGATCACCGTGCAGCGCGCGCCCTCGGCGATGCAGGCGGCCGCCACGGCCAGGCCGATGCCGCCGCCCGCGCCGGTCAGCAGCACATGCCGGTCCTGCAGGCGGCCGCTCATGGCTTGGCCTGCACGAAGAGCGCGACACGCTCGCCGGCCCGGCGCACGGCGTCGACCAAACGGGCATCGCCCGCGAGATTGCCCCACAGCCCCGCGTCCGAACACAGCGCGACGACCGGGTCGGCCGCGTCGCAGATGGCATGCGCCACCGCCTCGTCCATGCCCTGGTCCTGGTAGGCATAGGGCAGCGCGCCCTTGTGCCAGCGCTGCAGGAAGGCCAGGAACAGCGCGGGCAGCATCGCCACGCTGTCGATGGGCTGGCCGGCCGCGAGGCGCTCGCGCACCGTCGGCGCGATGAAGCCGGGAATCTTCGAGAAGCCGTCCGCCGCCACGCGCTGGTTGGTGTCGCGGATCGCCGGGTTGCCGAAGCGGTCGAGCACCACGTCGCGATAGGCCGCCAGGTCGATGGGGCTGGGGCTCAGGCAGGGAATGACATCGTCGGTGACGTAGTCGAAGGCCATCTTGCGGATGGCCGCGTCGTGCGTGCCTTCATGGATGAAGCCGAGCCCCACCAGCGTGCCCGCCCAGGCAATGCAGCTGTGCGTGGCGTTGAGGATGCGAATCTTGGCCTCTTCGTAAGGCTGCACCGACTCGACCAGCTCCACGCCCACGCGGCCCCAGTCGGGCCGGCCGGCGATGAAGTTGTCTTCGATCACCCACTGGATGAAGCTCTCGCCGGTGATGGCGGCCGCGTCGTCGCGCCCGGTGGCGGCCTTCACGCGCGCGCGCAGCTCGGGCGGCGGGCGCGGCGTGATGCGGTCGACCATCGCGTTCGGGCAGCGCGTGTTCGCGTTCACCCAGGCCAGCAGGTCGGCATCGCCCGCCAGTTCGATGAACTCCAGCAGGCCGGCACGGAAGCGGTCGCCGTTGTGGCGCAGGTTGTCGCAGTTCAGCAGCGTGACCGGGCCCGCATTCGCGGCCTTGCGCGCGCGCAGGATGGCGCAGACGGCGCCGTAGATGGTCACGCCCTCGCCGCCGGTCTCGCCGCGCCGCGCGCGCTCCACGTCGGCGGCCAGGTCGGCGAACGACAGGTCCAGCCGGCCCTTGTCGTCGAGGTAGTAGCCCGCCTCGGTCACGGTGAACGAGACGATGCGCGTCGAGGGCGCCGCGCCCCGCGCGATCACGTTGGCCAGCGAGCGCTCCCAGGGCAGCACCTCGCGGATGGCGCCGATCTCCTCGTAGCGGTACTCGCCCGCGGGAGAGACGGTCTCGAGCGTGTAGCGGCCGCCCTGCGCCTGCAGCGCGGCGACTACGTCGGCCATGTCCGGCCGGATGTTGGCGCCCGACAGCGACCAGCGGGTGTCGCCCGCGTCGATCAGCCGCTGCAGGTACACGGCCTGGTGGGCTCGATGGAACGAGCCCAGGCCGAGATGGAGCACCGTGAACTCGGTGAGAGCCGGTGGAGTTTGCGCGATGGTCACGGGGATGTCTGTTGAAAAAACGGTAGATGGATGAAGTTCACGCGGCGACCGACCGGCCCTCGCGGTTGAAGAGATGCAGCACCGACGGATCGAGCTCCACGGCCACGTCGTCGCCGGCCTGCAGCGGCGTGCGGTCGTTCTGCCGCGCGATCAGCGGCACCCCGGCCACGTCGACGTGGATGAGCGTGTCGGCACCCAGCGCCTCGATCAGCTCCACGCGCCCCAGCACGTCCGACACCGGCGCGCCCTGCTTCGGATGCACGCGCAGGCCTTCGGGGCGCACGCCCAGGAAGCCGTCGGACGGCAGGCGCCCGCCGGTGGCGGCGGAGAAGGAAGGAATCGCGTTCGCCGCCACCATGTTCATCGACGGCATGCCGATGAACTGCGCGACGAACTGGTTGGCCGGGCGGTCGTACAGCTCCAGCGGCGTACCGACCTGCTCGATGAGCCCGTCCTTCAGCACCACCACGCGGTCGGCCAGCGTCATGGCCTCGACCTGGTCGTGCGTCACGTAGATGGTGGTCGCGCCCAGCGCGCGGTGCAGCTTGTGGATTTCCACGCGCGTGTTGCCGCGCAGCGCGGCGTCGAGGTTCGACAGCGGCTCGTCGAACAGGAACACCTTCGGCGCCCGCACGATGGCACGCCCGATGGCCACGCGCTGGCGCTGGCCGCCCGAGAGGTCCTTCGGCGTGCGATCGAGGTACTGCGTGAGGTTGAGCGTCTTCGCCGCGTACTCGACCTTGGTCTTGATCTCGCTCTTCGACACGCCCGCCAGCTTGAGCGCGAAGGACATGTTGTCGTACACGCTCATGTGCGGATAGAGCGCATAGCTCTGGAACACCATCGCGAGGTCGCGCTTGCCCGAGGGCGCCCAGGTGATGTCCTTGCCGTCGAGCAGCAGGTTGCCGCTGGTGATGGGCTCCAGCCCGGCGATCAGCCGCAGCAGCGTCGACTTGCCGCAGCCCGAGGGCCCGACGAAGACGATGAACTCGCCCTTCTGGATCTGCAGGTCGACGCCCTTGATGATGTTGACTTCACCAAAGCTCTTCTTGATGTTCTTGAGTTCGAGGTAGGCCATGAGATGTCTCCCTTTCTTTACTTGACGGCGCCGAAGGTGAGGCCCTGGACGAGTTGCTTCTGGCTGAACCAGCCGAACACGACGATGGGCGCGATGGCCATCAGCGAGGCCGCGGACAGCTTGGCCCAGAACAGGCCCTCGGGGCTGGAGTACGAGGCGATGAGCGTGGCCAGCGTGCCGGCCTTGGCGGAGGTGAGGTTCAGCGCCCAGAAGGCCTCGTTCCAACTCAGCACCAGGCACAGCAGGCCGGTGGATGCGAGGCCGCCCACCGACAGCGGCATCACGACGTGGCGGAACTCGGTCCAGAGGTTGGCGCCGTCCATGCGCGCGGCCTCCAGAATCTCGGGCGGGATGTCCTTGTAGGCGCTGTAGAGCATCCACACCATGATCGGCAGGTTCGACAGCGTGAACACGATGGTCAGCGCGGTGAGCGAGTCCAGCATGCCCGCGGTCTGTGCGATCACGTAGATCGGCACCAGCGCGCCCACGGCCGGCATCATCTTGGTGGAGAGCATCCACATCAGGATGTCGCGCGTCTTCTTCGTGCGGAAGAAGGCCATCGAGTACGCGGCCGGCGCGGCGATCAGCAGGCCGAGGATGGTCGAGCCCAGGCTGGTGATGAGCGAGTTGCGCGCGTACAGCAGGTAGTCGCTGCGGCGCTGCACCTCGCCGAAGTTGTCGAGCGTGGGCTCGAAGATGAAAAGCGGCGGCACATGAATGGCCTGCAGCTCCGTCTTGAAGGCCGTGAGGAACAGCCAGCCGAGCGGAAAGAACAGCAGCAGCGCGACGGCCCACGCACCCACGGTGCGCAGCAGTTGCGGCAGGAAGTTGCTGGGAGCTTGTGTCTGTTGCATGGCGTGCGGCTCCTCAGTCCAGGTTCTTGCCGATGATGCGGATGAGGAACACGGCCACGATGTTGGCCAGCACCACCGCGAAGAGGGCACCCGCCGAAGCCACGCCCACGTCGAAGTTCATGAGCGACTGCTTGAAGATCATGTAGGTCATGTTGGTGCTCTCGTTGCCCGGGCCGCCATTGGTGGTGATGGCGATCTCGGCGAACACGCTGAGCAGAAAGATCATCTCGATCATGATCACCACCGCCATGGGGCGCGCGAGGTGCGGCACGGTGAGATAGAAGAAGCGCTGGAACGAACTCGCGCCGTCCATGCGCGCGGCCTCCATCTGCTCGCGGTCCAGCGACTGCAGCGACGTGATGAAGATCAGGCAGGCAAAAGGCAGCCACTGCCAGGCCACCATGATGATCACCGACAGCAGCGGCACGTCGGTGAGCCAGTCGACCGGCTCTGCACCGAAAGCGCGCCACACGTCGGCCAGCACGCCGTAGATGGGGTTCATCATCATGTGCTTCCACAGCAGCGCGTTGACCGCGGGCATGACGAAGAAGGGCGAGATCAGCAGCACGCGCACGATGCCGCGTCCCGGGAAGGGCTCGTTCACCAGCAGCGCGAGCAGCACGCCGAACACCACCGTGATGACGATCACGCTGCCGATCAAGAGCAGCGTGTTCCAGGTGGCCGGCCAGAAGTCGGGATCGGTGATGAAGTAGTGAAAGTTCTCGATGCCCGCGAAGGTGCGCTCGCCGGGCTGCATGAGGTTGTAGTTCACGAACGAGAAGTACAACGTCATCACCAGCGGCACGATCATCCAGGCGAAGAGCGTGAGCACGGCGGGCGCCATGAGGGCGCGGGGCAGGAGTCTTTTCATGTTCTGGGTCCCTGGGCTTTAGGTCAGGACTGCCGCGGATCCGGCTTTGCCGGTCCGCTGGCAGTGCCCCCTGCAAGGGGGTTGGCGTAGCGACACGAAGTGCGCGCAGCCTGGGGGTTTACTTGTAGTACCCAGCCTTCTTCATTTCGCGCTCAGCCGCCGTCTGCGAAGTCTTCAGCGCCTGGTCGACCGTGACCTTGCCCGACAGCGCCGCGCTCATCTGCTGGCCCACCGCCACGCCGATGGCCTGGAACTCGGGAATGGCCGCGTACTGCACGCCGGCGTACGGCGACTTGGGCAGCGTGCTGTCGGTGAGGTTGGCGCTGTCGATCGCCTTCTTCTCGGCCGCGGCGAACTTGGCGACCTTCTGGAACTCGGGGTTCGCGTAGGTCGACTTGCGCGTGCCGGTCGGCACCGAGGCCCAGCCGGTTTCCTTGGCCACGAGGGCGATGTAGTCCTTGGAGGTCGCCCACTTGATGAACTTCTGCGCCGCCTCGTCCTTCGTCGAGCTGGCCGGAATGGCGAGGTTCCACGACCACAGCCAGTTGGCGCCCTTCGGCGTGACGGCGGTGGGCGCCTGCGCGAAGGCCACCTTGTCGGCCACCTTCGACTGCTTCGGATCGCTGATGAACGAGGCCGCGATGGTCGCGTCCACCCAGGCCGCGCACTTGCCTTCATTGAAGAGCGCGAGGTTCTCGTTGAAGCTGTTGGCCGACGCGCCCGGAGGGCCGTCCTTCTTCATCAGGTCGACGTAGAAGCCGATCGCGTCCTTCCAGGCCTTGGTGTCGATCTGCGGCTTCCACTGCATGTCGAACCACTGGCCGCCGTTGGTGTTGACCAGCGTGGTCAGGAAGGCCATGTTGTCGCCCCAGCCCGGCTTGCCGCGCAGGCACATGCCGTACACGCCCGCCTTCGGGTCGTTGGCCTTGTCGGCGAACTCCTTCACCTGCGCCCAGGTGGGCTGCTCGGAGAACTTCACGCCGACCTTGTCGGCCAGGTCCTTGCGGTACATGAGCATGGAGCTCTCGCCGTAGAAGGGCGCGGCGTAGAGCTTGCCCTCGTTCGACAGGCCGTCGCGGATGGCGGGCAGCAGGTCGTCCACGTCGTAGGCGGCATCGGTGGCGATGGGCTTGAGCCAGCCCTTCTTCGACCAGATCGGCGTCTCGTACAGGCCGATGGTCATCACGTCGAACTGGCCGCCCTTGGTGGCGATGTCGGTGGTCACGCGCTGGCGCAGCGTGCCTTCTTCAAGGGTGACCCACTTGAGCTTGATGTCGGGGTTGGCCTTCTCGAAGAAGGGGGTGAGCTTCTGCATCTCGATCATGTGGCCGTTGTTCACGGTCGCGATCACGAGTTCGGTGGCGGCCTGCGAGACGACGCCCGTACCGATGAGTGCGAGGACGAGGCCCGCTTTCAGAAAACGCTTCATGTTTGTCTCCTAGAGGTGAGCGACGCCCAGGTCCTGTCGGGTCGCCGTGCCGCGAATTCTGGAGAAGCACGCCTGCGATTTTGGTACTGCCGCCGCCACCACCAGTACTTTCATGCACCAGTTGGCTAGTGAATTCCCTAGTTAACGCAATACAGCATGGAAAACAGCAGCACAAAGGCTTCAGGCGCCGCCCAGCAGCTGGCGCCGCAGCTGCGCGGCCGCGGGCGACAGCGCCCGGTCGGTGCGGGTGATGAGGCAGATGGGCGGCACGCGCACCGGCAACTCGATCGGAACGGCGCGCAACACGCCCAGGCGGGCGTAGTGGTCGGCCTGCGAGGCGGGCATAACAGCCGCCATGTCGGAGTTCTCCAGCAGCGCGGTTATGGCGATGGGCGATGCCGTTTCGATGATGTCGAGCCGCTCGGAAATGCCCGCCTCGCGCATCGCCGCCTCGAAGCGCCCGCGCTGCGGCGAGCCCGGCGGCTGCAGCACCCACGACCACCCCGCCATCTCGGCCAGCGTGACGGTGGCGCGCTCGAACACCGGGTGGGCGGCCCGCACCACCACCACCTGCGATTCGCCCAGCAGCGGCACGCTCGCGTACTTCGCCTCGTCATGGCCGTCGGTGAGGCGGCCCAGCACGAAGTCGACGTCGCCCTGCTCCAGCTGCGCCTGGATCACGTCGCTGGTCTCGACCACCACCGACACCGCCACCTGCGGGTGCCTGCGGTGGTACTCCACGAGAGCCGGCGCCAGCAGCCCCGGCACCGCGCCGGGCACGCTGCCCACGCGCAGGGCGCCGCTGAGGCCCGAGCGCAAAGCGAGCATTTCCTCGCGGGCGGTGCCGAAGTCGCTGAGCACGCGGCGGGCATAGCGGATCAGGATCTCGCCGTAGGGCGTGGGTTCCATGCCGCGCGCCAGGCGCTCGAAGAGCTTCTCGCCCAGCGAATCCTCCAACTGCTGCAGCAGCTTGGTGGCCGCGGGCTGGCTGATGTTCATGGCCTCGGCCGCCCGGCCCAGGTGGCGATGGGTGTCGAGCCGGGCCAGCAGCAACAGCTGGCGCGGCCGCACGAGGAGCATCAGCGAAGCGTCGGAAGGTCCTTGGATCATGCACAAAAGTATATGGAGATCCCGGCTTTTTCGATTGGATCGCGCGGGCAAAGCTCCGTACGCTGGGCGCCACTACAAGCAGGAGACAAACCCGATGAAGCCTTTCTTTCTCGCCCGCGCGGCAGGGCTGGTGGCCGCGATGCTGCTGGCGGCGGCGGCGCCGGCCGGTGCACAGCAGCAGCCCTACCCCGACAAGCCGATGCGCATCATGGTCGGCGCCTCGCCCGGCGGCGGCACCGACATCCTGGCGCGCGTGCTGGCCGACAAGTTCTCGCCCTCCCTCAAGCAGCCCGTGGTGGTCGAGAACCGGCCCGGAGCCTCCAATACCATCGCAGGCGAGCTCACGGCCCGCGCGCCGGCCGACGGCGCCACGCTGCTGCTGGCCACCAACACCGCTCAGGCGGTGGCGCCGCACATCCTCAAGCTCAAGTACGACCCGCTGAAGGACCTGCAGCCCGTGGGCCTGGTGGCCGTGATGCCCAACGTGCTGGTGGTGTCGGCAAGCTCGCCCTACAAGTCGGTGAAGGACCTGGTGACGGCCATGGCCGCGAAGCCGGGCAGCTTCAAGTACGCCTCTTCCGGCATCGGCAGCACGCAGCACGTGGGCGGCGAGGCCTTCAACCTGGCCACCGGCATGAAGTCGATCCACGTGCCCTACAAGGGCAGCTCGCAGGCGCACGTGGACATCATCGCGGGCGAGGTCGACATGATGTTCGACAGCACCTCCTCGGCCATGGGCCAGATCAAGGCCGGCAAGTTCCGCGCGCTGGCGGTGAGCGCGCCGCAGCGCTCGCCCGAGCTGCCCGATGTGCCGACGCTCGCCGAGCAGGGCATCAAGGGCGCCGACGTGTCCACCTGGTACGGCCTCTACGTCACCGCCGGCACGCCGCGCCCCGCGGTCGAGCGGCTGAGCGCCGAGCTCTCGCGCACGCTGAAGCTGGCCGACGTGCAGACGCGCATCAAGGCGCTGGGCGGCGAGCCCGGCGGGCTGACCGGCGAACCCTTCGCGGCCATGAACAGGCAGGAGTTCGACCACTACGGACAGCTCGTGCGCGACGCCAACATCAAGGCCGAATGAGGCGGCCGGGCTCCTTCTCTTTCTCCTTCTGTCTTCTTCAACTTCAACCGCATCCGACCGACACCATGTCCCCCTCCTCCTCCAAGACTCCAGGCGTGACCTCAGCGAAGCCGCGCATCGTCGTGCTGCTCGGCGACCCGAGCGGCGTCGGCCCCGAGATGGCCGTGAAGCTGCTGGCGCGCCAGCGCAACCTCGACGCCGCGCGCGTGCTGCTGATCGCCGACCCGGTGGTGCTCGCGGCCGGCGAGCGCGTGGCGGGCGCGAAGCTCGACCCGCTGCAGGTCGACAGCCTCGACGCACTGCGCTTCGAGGACGGCCGCCTCAGCCTGCTCACGCGCGACTGGATGGCGGGCAGCGAGCCGGTGCTGGGCGAATCGAACGAACAGTCGGGCAAGGCCTCGTTCGAGGCGCTGGAGCTGGCCACGCTGGCGGTGCGTCGCGGGCAGGCCGAAGGCATCCTCTTCGCGCCGCTCAACAAGCATTCGCTGCGCCTGGGCGGCCTGGTGCACGAGGACGAGCTGCGCTACATGCAGGAGCGCTTCGAGGTGACGGGCTTCGTCTGCGAGTTCAACCTCACGGGCTCGCTGTGGACCTCGCGCGTGACCTCGCACATCCCGCTGAAGGACGTGGCCAGCCACATCACGGTGCAGGGCGTGGGCGACGCGGTGAAGATCATCGCCGCCGCGCTGCGCCGCGCGGGCGTGGCGCAGCCGCGCATCGCGGTGACGGGGCTGAACCCGCACGCGGGCGACGGCGGCTCCATCGGCATGGAGGAAATCGAGATCATCGCGCCCGCCATCGAGCAGCTGCGCGCCGAGGGCCTCGACGCGCGCGGCCCCTTCTCGCCCGACACGGTGTTCATCGGCGCGCGGCGCGGCGATGTGGATGCGGTGGTGTCGATGTATCACGACCAGGGCCAGATCGCGATGAAGCTCATGGGCTTCGAGCAGGGCGTGACGCTGCACGGCGGCCTGCCCGTGCCGGTGGCCACCTCGGCCAGCGGGAGCGCCTTCGACATCGCGGGCAAAGGCATCGCGAAGATCGAGGGGCTGCAGCAGGCCTTCGACCTGTGCGTGCGCATGGCGAGCGGCGCGCCCGTGCGTGCGCAAGCCTCTGCGGAGGCCACGGCGTGACGCATCGGCCGGCGCCAGGCAAAAGGGCCGCTTGCGCGGCCCTTTTTACTCGTGTCGGAAACCCGGAAGACTCAGGCAGCCGGTGCGGCGCCGTAGTTGTTGGACTCGGACTGCGAAGGCTGAACGTAGAAGTAGATCAGCACGAGATTGACGATCGGGATGATCATCAGGAGCTGGAGCCAGCCACTCTTGCCGATGTCATGCAGGCGGCGGGCACCGACGGCCAGCGCGGGCAGCAGGAAGGCCAGGGCTGCGATGCCGTACACATACTGGTGGATGAGGCTGGCGATGATCAGAACGATCACCTCGGCCAGCACGAACCACCAGTACTCGGAACGAGATGCACGGCCGTTGAAATCGGCGTACTTGTTGAAGCAGGTCTTGACCGCTGTTAGAAAATCCATTGATCGACTCCTCTTTTGTGATTGGTCCCAGGGAAATTTCCCGGGGCCATCATATAGACGCGTCTTTCAACGGCAAATACAGCCGGAAGCCATAGCCTGGCTTAAAACAAAAGGCTCCTAAATGGCTCTCCCGCAGCCCTCGATCAGCTCGAAAGCCGCTTCAGCAGGCCCGCGGTGGAAGCGTCGAGCCCCGTGACATCGCCCGACGCGAGGCGCGGTTCGATGTCCTTGGCGAGTACCTTGCCGAGCTCCACGCCCCACTGGTCGAAGCTGTTGATGCCCCACACCGCGCCGCTCGTGAACACGCGGTGCTCGTACATCGCGAGGAAGGCACCCAGCGCCTCGGGCGTGAGCTTCTCGAACACGAAGAAGCTGCTCGGCCGGTTGCCGGGAAAGTTCCTGTGGCCGCCTTCGTCGAGCTTGCCCACCATCAGCGCCTGCGCCTGCGCAAGCGCATTGGCCAGCAGCTTGGGGTGATGGCCTTCGAGGTCGTGCGAGGCATCGCGCACCGCCACGAACTCGAGCGGCGTCACGTCGGTGCCCTGGTGCAGCATCTGGAAGTAGGCATGCTGGCCATTGGTGCCGGGCTCGCCCCAGAGCACCGGCGAGGTACCGAAGGCCAGCGGCTTGCCGCTCGCATCGACCTGCTTGCCGTTGCTTTCCATCTCGAGCTGTTGCAGGTAGGCCGGCACGCGCTTCAGCGCGCTGTGATACGGCGCGATGCTGCGGCTCGTGAACTTGTGGAAGTTGCGGTACCAGACGTCGAGCAGGCCCAGGCGCACCGGCAGGTTGCGCTCCAGCGGCGCGGTGCGGAAGTGCTCGTCCATCGCGTGCGCGCCCGCCAGCAGCCGGCGGAAGCCCTCCGCGCCGATGGCCAGCGCAATGGGCAGCCCGATGGCCGACCACAGCGAATAGCGCCCGCCCACCCAGTCCCAGAAGCCGAAGGTGGTGTCGATGCCGAACTTCTTCGCCGCTTCCACGTTGGTGGTGAGCGCCGCGAAATGGCCCGAGATGTCGGTGCCGCCCGACTGCTCGTACCAGCGCTTGGCCGACTGCGCGTTGGTCATCGTCTCGGCCGTGGTGAAGGTCTTGGAGGCGATGAGGAACAGCGTGTGCTCCGGCGCCAGGCCCTGCAGCACGCCGGCCAGCTCATGGCCGTCGACGTTCGAGACGAAGTGGAAGCGCTTGCCCGGCGCGGCGAACTCGGCCAGCGCCAGCACCGCCATCTGCGGGCCGAGGTCGGAGCCGCCGATGCCGATGTTGACCACATCGGTGATCGTGTGGTCGGCGCGCACCTTCTCGGCATAGGCCAGCATCGCGTCGAGCGTGGCGTGCACCTCGCGCAGTTCATTGGCCGTCTTCGGGCCGGTGGGCGCATCGGCCGGCGCGCGCAGCAGCGTGTGCAGCACGGCGCGGTCTTCGGTGTTGTTGATGTGCTCGCCGGCGAACATCGCGTCGCGGTGCGCTTCGAGGCCGCATTCGCGGGCCAGCTTGAAGAGCAGCTCCTCGGTGCGCGCGTCGATCAGGTTCTTCGACAGGTCGGCGAACACGAAGGGCGCCTCCTGGCTGAAGCGCTCGAAGCGGCCCGCGTCGTCCACGAAGGCGTGGCGCAGGTCGAACTGGCGGCCCGCGGTGTCGAAGCCGGCCTGCAGTTGCGCCCAGGCCGGCGCGCGGTCGCAGCGAAGGGTCATGGCCATCTTTACTTGCCGCTTTCCTGCATGAGCTTCTCGAGCTTCACGGCATCGGCCGCGAAGGCGCGGATGCCTTCGGCCAGCTTCTCGGTGGCCATGGCATCTTCATTCAGCGCGAAGCGGAAGCCCGCTTCGTCGTAGCTGACCTTGGCGACGTCGGCGCCGGTGGACTTGGCGTCGAGCGCGTGCTGCAGCGGCTCGTTGCTCGCGGCCAGTTCGGCCAGCAGCTCGGGGCTGATGGTCAGCAGGTCGCAGCCGGCCAGCGCCTTGATCTGCCCCACGTTGCGGAAGCTCGCGCCCATGACCTCGGTCTTGATGCCGTGCTGCTTGTAGTAGTCGAAAATCTGGCGCACCGACTTCACGCCGGGGTCGTTGGCACCCGCGTTCGCGGCCTCGTCCCAGTTGGCGCCAGCCGACTTCTTGTACCAGTCGTAGATGCGGCCCACGAAGGGCGAGATGAGCTGCACGCCCGCCGCGCCGCATGCCACGGCCTGCGCGAAGGAGAACAGCAGCGTCAGGTTGGTGCGGATGCCCTTCTGTTCGAGCTGGCGCGCGGCCTCGATGCCTTCCCAGGTGGAGGCCACCTTGATGAGCAGGCGCTTGCCGGTGTCGATGCCTTCGGCCTTGTAGAGCGCGACGATGCGCTCGCCGCGCGCGACGGTCGCGGCAGTGTCGAAGGACAGGCGGGCGTCGACCTCGGTGGAGACGCGGCCCGGGATGATGGAGAGGATCTCGGTGCCGAAGCGCACCAGCAGGCGGTCGATGACCTCGTCGAGCGGCTTGCCTGCGTGCTTCTTCACGGTCTCGTCGAGCAGAGGCCGGTACTCGGGCTTCTGCACGGCCTTGAGGATCAGCGACGGATTGGTGGTCGCATCCTGCGGCTTGGAAATGCTGAGCTGTTTGAAGTCACCGGTGTCGGCGACGACGGTGGTCCACTGGCGGAGTGCATCGAGTTGGTTCATGAAATCATTATCCTGTGCCGGTTGTGACAAGACCTGCACGCTGTTGCGCACAGGCCGATGTTTTCATGCGCACCGTAGCACGGGTTTCCGGGCGGCTCCATCGGCCTGAGACGAGTGGGGTTGTCGGCCACCCTCTTTTCGCGCAGCCCTCCTCGCGGCCCCTTGCCGCCCTACACGGCCTGTGGTCCGTGGCTGACGCCCGGGCCCCACCGCTCGCGGCTAGCCTGAGCGTTACGCCGAATTTCTTCTTCTCTTTTCGTTCCTTTTCCTTTCAAGCCCAGGAGTGCCCATGAACCCACGCTCACGCCCCGACGCGACCGTCGCCCTGCGACCCTTCGACGACCGCCGCACAGGCAACGCGATAGGCGCCATGGCCACTGCTTTCGTCGTGGGCGGCGTGGCCGCATGGTTCGCCATCGATGCGGCACGCACGGCGCGCGCCCTGCGTGCTCGCCCGGTCGGTCCGGCCGACGGTGCTCCGCTGATGCGCGCGCCGCTGCAGGTGGTGGCGCCTGTCGACCTGCAGCGCTACGCAGGCATCTGGCACGAACAGGCCCGGCTGCCGAACCGCTTCCAGAAGGCATGCGCCGGCCCGGTGAGCGCCGAGTACACGCCGCAGGCCGACGGCACCGTGCAGGTGCGCAACCGCTGCCTGCGGGATGACGGCAACTTCGACGAAGCCCTGGGCACCGCCCGCGTGGTGCCGGTGGCGGGCCAGCCCGGCGCAGGGCGGCTGGAGGTGCGCTTCGCCCCGGCGTGGCTCGGTTGGCTGCCGATGGTCTGGGGCGACTACTGGATCCTGAAGCTGGACCGCGACTACCAGGTGTCGCTGGTCGGCACGCCCGACCGCGAATACCTCTGGGTTCTCTCGCGAGCTCCGCGCCTGGAAGACGCGCTGCTGCAGGCGGAACTGGACTACGCCCGCAGCCTGGGGTTCGATACCGGCAAGGTCGCGCTGACCGGCAGGTAGCGCTGCAGCTGCGAAGGCAGCATGGCCGGCGCGGTGCAATGGATGGCGTGCCAGCCGAAGGCCCGCGCAGCCTCCACGTTGGCGGCCGAGTCGTCGATGAACACGGTCTGCGCGGGATCGAGTGCATAGCGCGTTGCCAGCACCTCGTAGATCTCGCGCTCGGGCTTGAGGAACTTCACGTCTCCCGAGAACACGCCGCCGTCGAAGCGCCCCATGAAGGCATGCCGGCGCTCGATGGCGCGGGCGTACGGCGAGGGCATGTTCGACAGGTAGTACAGGCGCAGCGGCTGCCCGGCGTCGCGGTGCGCGATCAGCTGCTCGAGCATCTCGACGGTGACGCCGATCGGCTCCAGCCGCTCGCCCAGCCCGTCGAGCATGGCGAAGAGCGGCTCGGTCGGCAGCGCCAGCCGCGCCGACATGCGGGCGATGGAGTCGGCCAGCGTGCGGGTGCCGCAGTCGAAGCTGGTCCAGTCGTCGTGATGGAAAAGCGCCCTCCCCATGGCCGCCGCAGCGGCGTCAGTGGGTGCGTGTTGGGAGAGATGGGCCTGTACCAGCCGCGTGGGCTCCCATGCGAACAGCACGGCGCCCAGATCGAAAACCACGTTCATGGCGCCATTGTTTCATGCGCCGGGCACCACGCTCACGCCATGGGCTCCCAGGGACAGGGTGGCCTGCGCGCCGGCCGCCAACGGGTTCGACAGGTCGGTCGACACCACGAAGACCGGCCCCAGGGTGGTGTCGAAGCCGTATTCGTAGAAGCTGCCGAGGTAGGCCGCCTTGCGCAATGTGGCCGGAAGACCGCCTGAAGTTCCGCCGCCCCCGATCTGCCACGCCTCGGGCCGCACGGCCACCTTCACCGTGCCGGGCGCCACCGCGTAGCGCGGCTGCAGGCGCAGCGGGCCGAGCGCCACGCTGCCGTCGGCTTCCGCAACCGCCGGGAACACCATCGCCTCGCCCATGAAGCCGGCCACGAACTCGCTCTCGGGCCGGCCGTAGAGCTGCTCGGGCGTGCCGCGCTGGGCGATCACGCCGTGGTCCATCACGATGATCTGGTCGCTCACCGCCAGCGCCTCGCTCTGGTCGTGCGTGACGTAGGCCACCGTGAGCTTCAGCCGCTGCTGCAGCGCGCGGATCTCCTCGCGCATCTCGCGGCGCAGCCGGGCATCGAGGTTCGACAGCGGCTCGTCGAAGAGCAGCACCGCCGGCTCCAGCACCAGCGCGCGCGCCAGCGCCACGCGCTGCTGCTGGCCGCCGGAGAGCTCGCTGGGCAGCCGCTCGTCGAAGCCGACCAGGCCCACGCCGCGCAGCGCCTCGCGCGCCCGCGACGCGGCCTCTTCCTTCTTCACGCCGCTCATGCGCAGGCCGTAGGCCACGTTCTCGATCACGTTCATGTGCGGGAACAGCGCATAGCTCTGGAACATCATGCTCACGTTGCGCTCGGCCGGCCCCAGCGTGGTGACGTCGCGCCCTCCCATGAAGATCGAGCCCGAAGTCGGCGACTCGAGCCCCGCGATCATGCGCAGCGTGGTCGTCTTGCCGCAGCCCGAGGGCCCGAGGATGGTGGTGAGCGTGCCCGTCGGCACCTCGAAGCTGATGCCCTTGACGGCCAGCGGCGCATTCTTGTCGGTGCCGTAGCGCTTGGTGATGTTGCGGAATTCGATGCCGTTCATGCCAGCCCCTGGTGTTGTTGTTGCGCGGCGCCTCGCCGCCCCAGCTTGCGCTCCCCCACCACCCACTGCACCAGCGCGATGGCCAGCGACATCAGGATCATGAGCACGGTGCAATAGGCCAGCGCGATGCCGTAGTCGCCATTGCCGACGCGGCCGATGATGTAGGTGGTAGCGAGCTCGTTCTCGGCCGTGACCAGGAAGATCACAGCGCTCACCGTCGTCATGGCGCGCACGAAGCTGTAGACCAGCGCGGCCACCAGGGCAGGCTTGAGCAGCGGCAGCACCACCTTGAAGAGCGTCTGCGAGGTCGATGCGCGCAGCATCAGCGAGGCTTCGTCGAGCGAGCGGTCGAGCTGCTTGAAGGCCGCGGTGCCGGCGCGCACGCCCACCGGCAGGTTCCGGAACATGAAGCACAGCACGATGATGAGCCCCGTGCCCGTGAGCTCGAAGGGCGGCACGTTGAAGGCCAGGATGTAGCTCACGCCGAGCACGGTGCCGGGAATGGCGAAGGCCAGCAGCGCGCCGAACTCGAAGAGGCCCTGCCCCCTGAACTCGTTGCGCGCCAGCAGCCAGGCGATGAGCAGTCCCAGCGCCGCGGTGATGGGCGCCGAGATGCCCGCCAGCTTGAGCGTGGTGATCAGCGAGTTCCACGCCGTGCCGGCCCACACCAGCCCGAACTGGCCCCACTCCAGCGCGAACGCAGTCTTGAAGTGGTTGAGCGTGAAGGTGTAGTCGCGGCCCCAGGTCTGAACGAAGCCGCCCGCGAAGGCGAACAGGTAGACCACGGCGGTGAACGCGATCCACGGCAGCGCGATGCACAGGATGGCGCGGCGCACTCCGTCGGGCAGCGCCATCGGGATGCCGGCATCGCCCTTGCCGCTGACGGTGGTGTAGTTCTGCTTGCCGAGCAGCCCGCGCTGCAGCGCGAACACGCCGAGCGCGAACAGCGTGAGCACCCAGGCCAGCGAAGCGGCACGGCCCTGGTCGTACTGCGCGCCGACGATGGCGAAGAAGATGTCGGTCGACAGCACCGAGAACTGCCCGCCCACCACCACCGGGTTGCCGAAGTCGGCGATGCTCTCGATGAAGCCCACCAGGAAGGCGTTGGCCAGCCCGGGCTTCAAGAGCGGCAGCGTGATGGTGAAGAAAGCCCGGCGGCGGTCGGCGCGCAGCATCTGCGCGGCCTCCTCCAAGCTGGGCGCGATGCCCTGCACCACGCCGCGCATGATCATGAATGCGATGGGCGTGAAGGCGAAGAGCTGCGCCACCAGCACGGCCGAACAGCAGGATCAGCCCCAGCCCCACCACGAAGGGCGGCGTGATGATCGGCAGCAGCGCCAGCACCCGCAGCGCGCCCTGCCCGCGCTTGCTGCCGCGCTCGGCCATCAGCGCCATCAGCGTGCCGAGGAAGGTGGTTCCGGCGGCCGTGAGCAGCGCCAGCACCAGCGTGTTCCAGGCCACGCCGCAGCGCACGCCGCCCGCGAGGCAACCCAGGCCCCAGATGCGCTCGGTGAACACGCGCGCGACGAAGGCTGTGATCGACCATTGCCCGTCTTCATTGAAGAACGCGCCCGACAGCGCCTTGCTCACCGGATAGGCGATGAAGAGCGCCATCAGCACGCCGCAGCCGACGACGGCCGCCGCAACGAACAGGTCGCCCTTGAAGAGCCCCAGCCGCGCGATGCCGAAGGCCGCCAGCAGCACCAGCGCCGTGAGCGCCACGAAGCCGCCCGCGCCGATGCCGAACTGGTTGATGGCCAGCTCGCCGAACTGCGCATTGAGCGCCGCCACGCTCCAGCCGCGCGCGCCGATGGTGAAGCCGGTGACGGCGAGCCCCAGGGCGCCGATCAGGCCGCCGGCCAACAGCCAGCGCCCCTGCGCCCTGCCGGCCGGAAGCCACGCCCCCACGGCGCACAGCAGCAGCCCGGCGAGCCCCACGAAGAGCCAGCTGCGGCCCTGCGTCGCGGCCTGCATCAGCCCGCTGGCGCCCTCCGCCTGGCTGAACACCTGCGGAACGGCCTCGTACCAGGTCGAATCCTGGATCGCATACCAGGGCAGCAGCAGGTAGGCCGCCAGGCCCAGCGCGACCCATGCCCAGACCCAGCGCCGCGAGCGCCGGGCCGCCGCCAGCGACGCCGGATTGACCGGCGCGCCTTCGATGGAACGCGCTTCCACTTACCGGGGCAGCGAGTTGACGTCCTTCTCCCAGCGCGCGATCAGGCGGCGGCGCTCGGCGCTGGCACCGTACTTGGCGTAGTCGTAGTTGATGAACTTGATCTTCTTGAAGTCGGGAATGCGCGGGTCGAGCTTGGCGTTCACGTTGCTCGGCAGCTGGAACTGCTTGTTGGCGGCGCCCAGCTCCTGCGCGGCGGGCGTCAGGGCCCATTCGTAGAACTTCTTGGCGGCGTCGAGGTTGCGCGCGCCCTTGATGATGCTCATGGAGCCGATCTCGGCGCCGGTGCCGTCGCTCGGAGTGATCGTCTCGACCGGGAAGCCCTGCATCTTCTCGCCGGGGCCGTCGTGCACGAAGCTGATCGACACGGCCGTCTCGCCGCGCGCCACCGCCTTGATCGGACCGGTGCCCGAGCGGGTGTACTGGCCCACGTTCTTGTGCAGCGCCTTGAGGTAGTCGAAGGCCTTGTCCTCGCCCATGAGCTGCACCAGAGTGGCGATCATGGTGTAGGCCGTGCCGCTGGAGGCCGGGTTGGCCACCTGGATGTCGCCCTTGTATTCGGGCTTGAGCAGGTCGGCCCAGGTCTTGGGCACCGGCAGCTTCTTCTTGGCCAGCAGCTCGGGGTTGTAGCCGAAGCCCAGCGGGCCCGAGTAGATGCCCACCGTCTTGTAGCCCGACTGCTTGGCCTGCTGCTGGGCCCAGGGGTGCAGCTGCGACAGCGTGGGCGACTTGTATTCGAGCGTCAGGCCCTGCTCGGCCGCCTGCAGGTGCGGGTCGCCGGTGCCGCCGAACCAGACGTCGGTCTTGGGGTTGTCCTTCTCCGCGATCAGCTGGGCCAGGGCCTCGCCCGAGCCCTTGAGCGCCATGTTGATGCGCACGCCGGTGGTGCGGGCGTAGACCGTGGAGATCACGCTGCACCATTCGGCCTGGACCGAGCAGATCACGTTGACGGTCTGGGCCGAAGCCGCGGCCGACAGGCCCAGCAGCGCCGCCGCGGCAAGAATCTTGTTTTTCTTCATCTGGTTTCTCTTCCTCTGTCCTGCTCCGAGCAATAAAAAAAGGCCTCGCGGCCGTCGGACAGCGTAGCTTTAGTACAGGCCCCGCGAATCCGTACAAGTACCATCGTGGCTGGCGCAGTCGCATTCGCGACCCGGCGGCCTGGCTAGGCATTCAGACAAGGAAGGAAAGTTTTCTCATGAGCTTCGATCTCGTTCTGTTCGGCGGTACTGGCGATCTCGCGTGGCGCAAGCTCATGCCCGCGCTGTTCCAGGCATTCCGCCACGGCAGCCTGCCACCCGACGGACGCATCGTCGGCGTGGCGCGGGACGACCTGTCGGACGACCAGTACCGGGAGCTGATCCAGTCGCGCTTCAGCGCCGTCGAAGGCGCCAAGCGCCCCTCGCCCGAGGAGTTCAAGAAGTTCGCCTCCATGCTGCACTACCTGCGCATGGACCTCTCCAAGCCCGACGACTACGCCCGCCTGGCCAGCCTGCTCAACCAGCGCGATGCCAAGACGGTGGTGATGTACGTGGCCACCGCGCCCGCGCTCTTCACCCAGGTGGTCGAGCAGATCGCCGCGGCCGGCCTCAATGGCCCGCGCACCCGCATCGTGCTGGAGAAGCCGCTGGGCCACGACCTGGCCTCCAACCGCGCCATCAACTCCGCCGTGGGCAAGGTGCTCGAGGAAAAGCAGGTCTTCCGCATCGACCACTACCTTGGCAAGCCCTCGGTACAGAACCTCTTCGCGATGCGCTTCGGCAATGCGCTGTTCGAGCCCATCTGGCGCCGCGAGCACATCGCCAACATCCAGATCACCATCGCGGAAGACCTGGGCGTGGAAAAGCGCGGCGCCTTCTACGACCAGACCGGCGCGCTGCGCGACATGGTGCAGAACCACGCGCTGCAGCTGCTGTGCGCCGTGGCCATGGAGCCGCCCATCAACGCGCACGCCGACGCCATCCGCGACGAGAAGCTCAAGGTGCTGCGCGCGCTCAAGCCCTGGACGCCCGAGAGCCTGGGCCTGCACGCGGTGCGCGGCCAGTACACGGCCGGCACGGCCTACGGCGAGCGGGTGCCGGGCTACCGCGACGAGCCGGGCGTGAACCCCGACAGCCGCACCGAGACCTTCGTGGCGCTGCGCACCGAAATCGCCAACTGGCGCTGGGCCGGCGTGCCCTTCTACATCCGCACCGGCAAGCGACTGGCTTCGCGCGACGCGCGCATCGAGGTCAACTTCCGCCCCACGCCGCACGCCATCTACCGCGCGCCGGCCGGCAACGTCAACAAGCTGGTGATCAACCTGCAGCCCAAGGACGGGCTGGAGCTGCACATGCTCGCGCAAGCCCAGGACAACCGCCAGCGCAGCAACGGCAACCAGAGTGCGGCCGCGCAGTTGGCGCCGGTGCAGCTCGACCTCGACTTCGACAAACGCTTCGGCTCCGAGCGCGTGGGCGCCTACGAGCGCCTGCTGCTCGACGTGATCGACGGCCGCCTCAACCTGTTCGTGCGCAGCGACGAGCAGGAAGAAGCATGGCGCTGGGTCGAGCCGCTGATCGACAACTGGGAATCGGACGGCGGCCCGCGCCCCTACGCGGCCGGCACCTGGGGCCCCAGCGCATCGAGCGCGATGATCGCGCGCGACGGCTTCTCCTGGGGCGAGGAGCAGTAACGCCCGCTCCCGTCCTCGTCGCGCCCGCTCAGCCGAACTGCAGGCAACGCATGCTGAGCGTGCCCGACTGGAACCCTTCGTAGATCGTCTTCGCGCGCTCGCCGCTGCCGGCGGCCCCCAGCGCGTAGAGAAACGGGTAGTAGTGGTCGGGCGTCGCCACGGCGGTCGACGCGCCTTCCAGCTTCGCGTAGTCGACCAGCGCCCGGTCGTCGCGGCCCGCCAGCGCCGACTTCACGGCATCGTCGAACGACTGCGCCCACGGCCGGCTGGCGCTCGGGCCGTCCGGCGTTCCGCGGTCGGTGGCGCGCAGGTTGTGCACCACGTTGCCGCTGCCCATCACCAGCACGCCCTTGTCGCGCAGTGCGGCCAGGTCCCGGCCCACCGCATAGTGGAAGGCGGCCGGCTTGTCGTAGTCGATGCTGAGCTGGAACACCGGCACGTCGGCCTTGGGATAGAGGTGCTTCAGCACCGTCCAGGTGCCGTGGTCCAGGCCCCACTGGTCGGTGGCGATCACCGGCGCCTGCTTCACCGCGCCGACGGCCTCGCGGGCGAGCGCCGGGTGCCCGGGCGCGGGGTACTCGATGTCGAACAGCGCCTGCGGAAAGCCGCCGAAGTCGTGGATCGTCTTCGGCCGCTCCTGGATGCCGATGCCGGTGGCGCCCCGGCTGAGCCAGTGCGCCGACACGCTGAGGATCGCCGACGGCCGCGGCAACTCCTTGCCCCAAGTCGCCAGCCGGCGCGTGAAGGCGTTGTCGGTGATGGCATTCATCGGCGAGCCATGGCCGATGAAGATCACCGGCATGCGGCGCGTGGCGGCACCGGCAGCCTGCACGCTGCAAGCCAGGGAAGCCAGCACCGCGGTTGCACCCACGGCTGTTCCCATCAGGAAGCCGCGGCGGCCCAGTTCGGTCGTTGCGAGAGTCGTCGTCAGTGGCATGGCGGCACTCTGCAACAGTCTCCGGCGCGAGGCAGTGCCTTTGCGCACACTTTTTCGATCATGAAGCCGCCCGGGTCTCCGGTGGCGCGAAGGCCAGGATGCGTTCACCCAGCGGCGCCAGGAAGTCGCGCAGCAGGGGCTCGCGCATCAGTTCGCCGATATAGCCCGGCGGGAGGCGCCGGTTCGAGCCATACACCTCGAGCACGCGCAGGCACTCGCGGCGCAACGCGGTCACGACGTGGACGTCTTCGTGCCGTTCGCAGGCCAGCGCCATCTCGCGCAGCAGTGCCGTGGCGTCGGATGCATCGGGCGCCCAATGCTGGCCGTAGAGGCGAGCCAGCCGGCGCGCATCGGCCGATGGCAGATTCGGAAAGACCAGCGGCAGCAGGCGTTCGCGGACATGGAGGAGCGCGACTACATCGGCCTCCGTGGGAGCTGCAGGCGCGCTCTCGGCTTCCCGGCCCAGCACCACATCCAGGTTGGCCAGCACGGCACCGTCACCGGCGAGGGCGATCGACAGCCCCATCCAGGCAAAGCGGCCCAACGTGGCGTCGAAGCCCAGGCCGAGTTGCCGGATGCGCGGCAGCGAGAACATCAGGCAGCCCATCTGCAGCGGCTGCTCGCAGGGCATGTGGGCCAGCAGGCCGGCGAGGATCTGCGCATGCATCTCCGGCAGGCGCCGGGCTCCGGCATCGCCGAAGGATTGCCAGGCCCCCACCGCGCCGACCGCCGGCGAGCCTTGCAGGAACGCAGCCTGCACCTGCAGCCGGTTCGCTTCCGCGCGCACTGCCGGCGACCACAGCGCGAGCCAGTCGCCCTCAGCCTGCGACAGTCCCCATTGCGCGGCACCGGCCCAGCCCATCGACGCCGGAGCCTGCAGCAGCCGGAGTCCGGCAAGGCGCGAGTCGGCGCTCATCCGCTCGCGGATCACGGCCACCGTGCCGTCGGTCGAGGCGTCGTCGACCACGACGATGCGATGGGGAGCCAGGGTCTGCGCGGCGATCGAGTCGAGCACATCGGCCACGCGAGCCGCGTCGTCGCGCGTGACCATCAGGACGGAACCCCGCGAGACGTGGTCCGTAGCCACCACGGCCCTGCGACTCGCCAGCCGCTGCGACGCGGCGGCGAGGTAGCGATGCATCGCGGCGGCCAGGATCGTGTGCTGCGGCTGCAGGCTTTCCAGCGCCTGCGGCCCTGCCCTTTCCAGTTCGCGCCGCCGCGGAGCATCGGCCACCAATGCACGCACCCGATCGACGAGCTCTTCCTTCGCGCATCCCTCGACCGCCTCCCTGAGCACGGCCGGAATCTCCGAATGGGGATACAGCTCGGACACCACCGCCTTGCGATGGCGAAGCAGTATCGACAGGCGCGGCAGCTCGGCGGTGGCCGTCCGATCGTCCTTGCGCATGTTGAGGCCGACCTTGGCGCGCGGCAGCAGAGCGTCGCGCTCCGCGGGTGTCCATGGCTTGCCGAAAGGGTGGGCCACCCGCAGCCCGGCGCCCTTCAGCGCTTCCAGCACCTGCAGGCGCCGGGGCGTCGTTTCCCCGAAGAAGATGACGTCGATGTCCTGCCGGGCGTCGTCCGGCACGGTCTCTTCCGGCACCAGCGGCGTCGCCAGCGGCTCGAAGCTCAGCGGCACGTGGTCGGACCTGAGGATGCCCAGCGCCTGGTGCCACACCATGTTCTCCAGGCTGTATTCCCAGATGCAGGCGCGCTCGAGCAGGCGCCGGTAGCCGGGCAGGCGCTCCAGCAGTTCGGGCAGCGCCGGCTCGAAGTTGACGACGATGGCGTTGGGCGGCAGTTCTTCGTCCGACGGCAGCGAGAGCCCCATCGCGAAGAAGAACAGATTGATGTCGACGTTGTCCACGCTCGGCACCGCCTCCACGCTGGTGGTGTAGCCGAGCCGCTCGCTGGCGAGGCGGAAGCTCTCCATCACCTCCGCGACGTTCTCGTTGCCCAGCGAGCAGAAGCGCAGGTGCGGTCGGTACGGAAAGTGTTCAGGCCAGCCGATCACGCCGGCACCGGTCACAGCCGCCCTTCTTCCACCGCGTGACAGGCCACCTGCACGCCCCCGATGCTCGACAGCTTCGGCCGCTCCGCCGAGCAGCGCGCGTTCGCATGCGGGCAGCGCGGATGAAAGGCGCAGCCCGCGGGCGGGTTCAGCGGGTTCGGCACCTCGCCCTGCACCGGGGTACGGGCGCGGCCGGTCTGCTTCATCTGCGGGATGGCGTCCAGCAGCATGCGCGTGTAGGGATGGCGCGGCGTGGAGAAGAGGTCCTGCTTGTCCGCCACCTCGACCAGCCGGCCGAGGTACATCACCCCGACCTGGTCGGCCACGTGGCGCACCACTGCGAGGTTGTGCGAGATGAAGAGGTAGGTCAGGCCCTGCTCGCGCTGCAGGTCTTTCATGATGTTGAGCACCTGCGCCTGCACGCTCACGTCGAGCGCGGAGGTGGGCTCGTCGCACACCAGGAACTCGGGCTGCGTGGCGAGAGCGCGCGCGATGGAGATGCGCTGGCGCTGGCCGCCCGAGAACTGGTGCGGGTACTTGCTCATGTCCAGCGGCGAGAGGCCGACCGACTTCAGCAGCTCGCCCACGCGCTCGCGCAGCGCGGCCTTGTCGCTGAGGATGTCGTGCTCGCGCAGCGGCTCGCCGATGATGTCCTCCACGATCCAGCGCGGGTTGAGGCTCGCGTAGGGGTCCTGGAAGATCATCTGGATGCGGCGGCGCAGCTTGCGGCCTTCGGCGGTCTTGAAGGCGGCGTGCGCGTCCTGCCCGTCGAACTTCAGGCCGCCGCGCGTGGGCGCGTACAGGCCCACCAGCAGCCGCGCCACGGTGCTCTTGCCGCAGCCCGATTCGCCCACCAGCGCCAGCGTCTTGCCGCGCTCGATGGAAAAGCTCACGCCGTCCACCGCATGCAGCAGCACGCGCGGCTTGCGTTCGAGCACGCGGTTGAGCCATGGCGGCGACACGTCGAAGGTGCGCGCGAGGTCGTGCGCGACGACGAGAGGTTCGTTCGCTACGGCGCTCATCGCGTCACCTCCACGATGGTCTCGGCCGCTTCCGGCGTGGCGCGTTCGCCGGCCGCCATCGCGTCATGGTGCTTCGCGGCGATCTCGGCCTGGCCCGCATGCGGATCGGCGGCGTCGTGCAGCCAGCAGGCGGCGCGCGTGGCGCCGGCGTGCATGAGCTCGGGCCGCTCCACCAGGCAGCGCGCGAAGGTGCGCGGGCAGCGCGGGTTGTAGGCGCAGCCGGCCGGAATGGCGTTCAGCCGCGGCATCGCGCCGTCGATCTGGTTGAGGCGCTCGCGGTCGCTGGTCATGTCGGGAATCGAGGCCATCAGGCCCGAGGTGTACGGATGCGCGGGCTGGTGGATGACCTCGTGCACCGGGCCGATCTCGGCGATGCGCCCGGCGTACATCACGGCCACGCGGTCGCAGGTCTCGGCGATCACGCCCATGTCGTGCGTGATCAGCATCACCGCCGCGCCGCGTTCCTTGCAGACCTGCTTGAGCAGCTGGATGATCTGCGCCTGAATCGACACGTCGAGCGCGGTGGTCGGCTCGTCGGCCACGATGAGCTTGGGCTCGGCCGCGAGCGCCAGTGCGATCACCACGCGCTGGCGCATGCCGCCGGAGAACTGGTGCGGGAAGTGGTCGATGCGCTGCTCGGCGGCCGGGATGCCGGTGTCCTGCAGCAGGCCGATGGCGCGCTTGCGGGCTTCCGCCTCGGTCACCGGCAGGTGCGCGCGGATGGTTTCGACCAGCTGGCGGCCCACGGTGTACAGCGGGTTCAGCGAGGTCAGCGGGTCCTGGAAGATCGCGCCGATCTTGCGGCCGCGAATCGGCCGCATCGCCTCGAAGCCGAGGTTGTCGATGCGCTGGCCTTCCAGCACGATCTCGCCGCTGGCCACGCGGCCCGGCGGCTCGAGCAGGCCGATGATGGCCGCGCCCGTGAGCGACTTGCCGGCGCCCGATTCGCCCACCACGCCGAGGATTTCGCCGGGCGCGATGTCGAAGGAAATGCGGTCCAGCGCGCGCAGCGTGCCGCGGCGGTGGGGAAACTCGACGACGAGGTCTTTGACTTGCAACAGGCTCATGACGTGACCTCTTTCATCGCAGCCGTGGGTTGAGCGCGTCGCGCAGCCAGTCGCCCAGCAGGTTCACGCTGAGCGCGATGAGCACCAGCATCAGGCCCGGGAACACCGTGATCCACCATTCGCCCGAGAACAGGTACTGGTTGCCGATGCTGATGAGCGTGCCCAGCGAGGGCGAGGTCGGCGGCACGCCGACGCCCAGGAAGGACAGCGTGGCCTCGGTGATGATCGCCGTCGCCACCTGGATGGTGGCGAGCACCGTCACCGGCCCGAGCACGTTGGGCAGCACGTGGCGCAGCATGATGCGCAGCGGCGCCACACCCGTGACGCGCGCGGCCTGCACGTATTCCTTGTTGCGCTCCACCAGCGTGGAGCCGCGCACCGTGCGCGCGTACTGCACCCAGCCAGTCAGCGAGATGGAGATGATCAGCACGCCGAAGGCTAGCGACTCGTGCGCGCCGGGAAAGAGCGCGCGGCCGACGCCGGCGATGAGCAGCGCCACCAGGATGGGCGGGAACGACAGCATCACGTCGCACACGCGCATGAGGAAGGAATCGAGCCAGCCGCCGAAGAAGCCGGCCAGCAGCCCCAGCACCACACCGACGGCCACCGACAACACCACCGACACGAGGCCGACGATCAGCGAGATGCGCGCGCCGTAGATGACAGCCGAGAGGATGTCGCGGCCCTGGTCGTCCGTGCCCAGCAGGTACTTGGAGGAGCCTTCGGCGCTCCATGCGGGCGGTAGCCGCGCATCGCCTAGTTCGAGGGTGGCGAGGTCGAAGGGGTTGTGCGGAGAGACCCATCCTGCGAACACCGCGCAGAACACGCAAACCGCCGCGATCACCGCCGCGGCCATGGCCACGGGCGATGTGCGAAAGCTGTAGCCGACATCGCTGTCGAGCCAGCGGGCAAGTGTTTTTTTCATCGCCGGGCCGCCCCAAGCAGAAAAGCTGCTCCCTCGGGGAGCAGCGGACCTTGCACAGCAAGGGGAGCGTGGGGGTTATTTTTCATCGTGAAGCAAAAGGAATGGGCCCGCAAGAAGCGGGCCCATGGTCAGGCCGCCCTGTTCAACCAGCAAGCGGCCGGCGGCATCAGGGCTTGATGCTCATCCACTTGAAGTACATGAAGTTGTCGGCCAGTTGCACCAGCTCCACCTTCTTGCTCACGCCCCACGCCAGCGACTGCTGATGCAGCGGCAGGTGACCCACGTCGTCGGCGTGGATCTTGAACGCCTCCTTGATCATCTCGTTGCGCTTGGCCTTGTCGGTCTCCGACTGGATCTTCTTGGTCAGCTCGTCGAGCTTGGGGTTGCAGTACGCGCCCAGGTTGAACTGGCCGGTGCCCTTGTCGTCCGGGCAGGCCGTGAGCGAGCTCAGCGCGTTGTGCGCGTCGTAGGTGGTCGGGGTCCAGCCCAGCATGTAGAAGCTGGTGTCGCGGCGCAGCACCTTCGGGAAGTAGGTGCCCTTGGTCTCGGCCACGAGGTTGACCTTGACGCCGATCTTCGCGAGGTTGGAAGCCACGCTCTGGCAGACCTGGCCGTCGTTGACATAGCGGTCGTTCGGGCAGTTCAGCGACACCTCGAAGCCGTTGGGGTAGCCGGCTTCGGTCAGCAGCTTCTTGGCGGCATCGACGTCGTAGGGCAGGCGCTTGTCCTGCTCGGCGGTCCAGCCGTTGATGCCGGGGCCGACCAGCAGCGCGGTGGGACGCGAGGCGCCGCGCATCACGGTGCGCTGGATGCCGGCGATGTCGATGGCCTGGTAGAAGGCCTGGCGAACGCGCTTGTCCTTGAACGGGTTCTTGCCCTTGATGTTCGAGTACTGCAGTTCGTCGCGCTTCTGGTCCATGCCCAGGAAGATGGTGCGCAGCTCGGGGCCGGTGATCACGCGCGCGTTGGGCGCGGCGTTGATGCGGGCGATGTCCTGCACCGGCACCGGCTCCATCACGTCGACCTCGCCGGAGACCAGCGCGGCCACGCGGGTGGCGGGGTTGGCGATGGGCGTGAAGACGATCTCCTGCGCGTTGCCGTCGATCTTGCCCCAGTAGGTGCCGTTGCGCGTGAACACGGTGCGCACGTTCGGCTGTCGCTCGCGCACGCGGAACGGGCCGGTGCCGTTGGCCTTGAAGGAGGCCGTGTTCTCGATGCCCTTGCGGCGGTCCACCGGCTTGGTGGCCTGGTTTTCCTCGCACCATTTCTTGCTCATGATCATCGTCAGCGAGATCACGTCGGGCAGGATGGGGAACGGGCCGTTGGTCTCGATCTCGACGGCGAGGTCGCCGACCTTGCGCACGGCCTTGATGTCGCTGAGCGTGGCGCGCATGTCGGAGCCGTCGCCCTGGGCGCGCGCGAAGCTGAACACCACGTCGTCGGCGGTGAACGGCGTGCCGTCGTGGAACACCACGCCCTTGCGCAGTTCGAAGCGCCAGACGTTCGGCGAGGTCTGCTTCCAGCTGGTGGCCAGCAGCGGGGCAAGGGTCAGGTCCTTGTTGCGTCCCACGAGGGTTTCATAGACGTTGGCAGTGACGCTCAGCTGCAGCGACTCGTTCAGCGAGTGCGGGTCCAGCGATAGCGCGTCCCCCTGGTTCGCGATTCGGATGGTCTGCGCGCCGGCGACCATGCTGACGGCGCCCAGGGCGCACAAAACGGCGGCCGCGGCCACATTCTTCTTGAAACTCATGGGAACACTCCTCGGGTTGGAATCAAACAAATCACGTCGCCGCGGTGGCGGCGGCTTTCCCTGGCTGCGCGCCGCGGGTAGCGGCAAGCGGCATGCCCTGCTCGATCAGGCCGGCGTGCAGCGCGGCGCCGAGCGGCAGGATCTCGTCATTGAAGTCGTAGCGACTGTTGTGCAGGTAGGCGCCGTCGCGCACGTCCTGGCCGATGCGCAGATAGGCACCGGCCTTCTTCTGCAACATGAAGGAGAAGTCCTCGGCGCCCATGCTGGGCTCCATGCTGCGCTCGACATTGCGCGCGCCGACGAGCGACTCGGCCACGTCGGCCGCGAACATCGCTTCCGGCGAGGTGTTGATGGTGGCCGGGTAGATGCGCTCGTACTTGACGCTGGCAGTGGCGCCGAAGCCGGACGCGATGGCCGCGCACAGCTCGTTGAGCCGCTGCTCAACCTGCGCCTGCACGCGCGAGCTGAAGGTGCGCACGGTGCCGACCAGCGTGGCCTCGCCGGGCACCACGCTCATCGCGCCGAGGTCTCCGGCCTGCATCGCGCAGATGCTGATGACGGCCGCGTCGATCGGGCGCACGTTGCGCGAGACGATGGTCTGGGCCGCTGTGATGATGTGCGCCGCCACGATCACCGGATCGATGGTCTGGTAGGCGTGCGCGCCGTGGCCGCCCTTGCCCTTGATCTCGATGGTGATGCGGTCGGCCGCGGCCATCATCGCGCCGCGGTTGATGCCCACCGTGCCGGCCGGCATGGCGGGCCAGTTGTGCATCGCGTAGACGGCGTCGACCGGGAAGCGGTCGAACAGGCCGTCCTCGATCATCACGCGCGCGCCGGCGAAGCCTTCCTCGCCGGGCTGGAAGATGAGCACTGCCGTGCCGTCGAAGTCGCGCGTCTCGGCGAGGTAGCGCGCGGCGCCGACCAGCATCGCCGTGTGGCCGTCGTGGCCGCAGCCGTGCATGAGGCCGTCACAGGCGGAGCGCCAGCCGAAGTCGTTGTCCTCGCGCATGGGCAGCGCGTCCATGTCGGCGCGCAGGCCGATCATGCGGCCGCTGGCCGTCGAGCGGCCGCGGATGACGCCGACCACGCCGGTCTTGCCGATGCCCTCGTGGATCTCGTCCACGCCGCAGGCACGCAGCGCCTCGCGCACGCGGCCGGAGGTGTAGACCTCCTCGAAGCCGAGCTCGGGGTGGACGTGCAGGTCGCGGCGGAAGGCGGTGATCTCGGGGTAAAAGTTCGCGATGTGCGCGAACGCGCGGCCGGAGGCCTTCAGTCGCGGAACCATGGGAGTGGCTGCTGCCGCCATGTCAGTGCCCCCCTGCCTTGCCGACGCGCAGGCGCGGATCGACCACGAAGTACAGCAGGTCGACCACGAGGTTGATCACCACGAAGATCAGGGCGATGAGGCAGAGGTAGGCGGCCATCACCGGGATGTCGGCGAAGGTCACGGCCTGGATGAAGAGCAGGCCCATGCCGGGCCACTGGAACACCGACTCGGTGATGATCGCGAAGGCGATGAGGCCGCCGAGCTGCAGGCCGGTGATGGTCATCACGGGCACCAGCGTGTTCTTGAGCGCATGGCCGAAGTGGATGGCGCGGTTCGAAAGGCCGCGTGCGCGCGCGAACTTGATGTAGTCGGTGCGCAGCACCTCGAGCATCTCGGCGCGCACCAGCCGCATGATCAGCGTGAGCTGGAAGATCGCCAGCGTCACAGCCGGAAGCACGATGTGCTGCCAGCCGTCGGCGCTGAAGAGGCCGCTGGTCCACCAGCCGAACTTCACCGTGTCGCCCCGGCCGAAGCTCGGGAACCAGCCCAGCGTGACGGCGAAGACGAGGATCAGCAGGATGCCGATCAGGAAGGTCGGCAGCGACACGCCGAGCAGCGACACGGTCATGAACACCTGGCTCATGAAGGTGCCGCGGCGCAGCGCGGTGTACACGCCCATCGGGATGCCGATGAAGAGCGCCAGCACGGCGGCGACCAGCGCGAGTTCGAGCGTGGCCGGAAAGCGCTCGCCGATCAGGCGCGACACTTTTGCACCCTGGCGCAGGCTCAGGCCGAACTCGCCCTGCGCGGCATTCACGAGAAAGTGCCAGAACTGCACGAAGAAGGGTTGGTCGAGCCCCAATGCGGCGCGCAGTTCGCGGATCTGCTCGGGCTTGGCGTCCTGTCCCAGGAGGAACACGACGGGGTCGCCGACGTATTGGAAAAGAAGGAAGGCGATGAACGCGACCGCGATCATCACGATCACGGCCTGGATCAGGCGGCGCAGTACAAAGGCGATCATTCAGCAAGCAAAGTGAACGGGCATGCTAGCAGTGCAAGGTGCGTGCCCGCACGGTGGTTCCCCGGGGGTGCGCCTCGTGGTTTCCCGAAGGATCCAGGCGGAAAACGGACAAAAAAAAACCACCCGACTTGCGTCGAGTGGCTTTTGACTTTTTAACCGAAGCTGGCTTGCGCCAGCGTCAGATTAGAAAGCGTGACGGATACCGAAGTCGTAGCCGGTGGAGCTCTTCGGGGTGAAGGCGCCAGCTGCGTTGTTGTAGAACGACGGGCCACCAACGGTCAGGCCAGCACCGTTCTTGTTGCTGACGCGAGCGATCGTTGCGTACAGGGCCGTACGCTTCGACAGGTTGTGCACGTAGCCCAGAGCGATCTTGTTAGCCTTCGGATCGCTGTTGTTCACAGCGAACGGGTTGAACGGCTGGTTCGTGTCGTACTTGACGTGCGACCACGAAGCGCGGATCAGGCCAGCGCCGACCGGCACGGTCACGCCGAGCAGGTAGCCGGTCAGATCGATGTCGGGACGGCCGCCAGCCAGCGGGGTCACTTCGTAGTCGATCTTGTTCTTGGCCTTCGACAGTTCACCGAACAGCTTCACGGGACCGAAGTCATACGAAGCGCCCAGGTTCAGCGTGTTGACCTTGGTGGTCGTGCCAGCGTAGTACTGGTCGCCAACCGTGCTGCTGCCGTAAGCCAGCGCAACGTCCAGAGGACCGTTTGCGTAGCCGAAGCGGCCGCCGATGTAACGACCTTGACGCTGGCTGTTGGCCACGTCAGGCGTGTAGATGCCCGAGCTGTACTTGGTCTTCTCGCTGAAGCCGTACTGGAACTGGCCATAGAAGCCACCCAGGTTCGGCGGCAGGAAGTAGCCGATCGTGTTGCTGGCGCGAACGTAGTTGCTGGTGCCAACGTTGGTGAACGGAGCGGTCGAAGCTGCGGGCGTGCCGAAAGCGCCGAACTGGCCGTTAGCCGTCGAGATCAGGTTGGTACCAACGCCGTTGGTGCCGAACGGGTCGAACACGGTGTCGTTCCAGAACGTCGGGGTGTAGTCACGGCCCAGACGGATTTCACCGAAACCGCCAGACAGGCTCACGGTCGAGCGACGTGCGAACGTTGCAATGCCTTCTTGGCCGTTGTCGTTCTGGATCGGAGCTTCGAGCCAGAAGCTGGCTGCCAGACCACCACCCAGGTCTTCCGTACCACGGAAGCCCAGACGGCTGGAGTTGTAAGCCGAGTTAGCCAGTTCACGACGGCTGGTCTTGACCGAACCTTGGTTCAGGTAGACGGGGATGCCGAAAGCGTTGGGGAAAACGGTCGCGCGGTTGTCGCGCGCGGTGTTCGAGTAGCCGCTGACCGACGCGTCGACCACACCAAACAGAGTGACGGACGACTGAGCCGAGGCAACACCGGCAACAGCCAGGGCAGCCAGAGCAACTAGAGATTTTTTCATTGCAAGTTTCTCCAAGGTTAAACATAGGGCTCCGGTGCGAAGGGCTCACCGTGACTGGCACTTTTGTGCTCCCACCGGACCCCGGGCCAACCTCCTTTTGGGAAGTTGATGCTATTGCACCAGAGCCGCTGCGGCAGGGCAAAACAAATCGCCCGAAATCTTGGATGGCCCGCGCGTTTCGTTGCACGCTTGCAACAAAGGACTTAGGCCCAGTGATACACCACGATGTGAAAAATCATGAGCTCCCGGCGGGGCATTTCGCATGTGCGTTCAAATAGACGCATGACGCTCCAGATCGACCCAGTCCTGACCGCAGCAGACGCAGCGTTGCGCACTCTTTTTGCCCGCCCCCATGCCACGCGAACGATTCCAGCTCCGTCGCAGGCCCAAGGAGAACTGTCCGAAGGGGAACGCCGGGAAGCCGGCGCACTGATGCGGGTGAACCATGTCGGCGAGGTCTGCGCTCAGGCGCTTTACACGGCCCAGGCAGCCGTGGCACGTGATCCGGCTCTACGCGCCCATTTCACCGAGGCAGCGCATGAAGAAACCGATCATCTGGCATGGACCCGACAGCGGCTGGACGAGTTGGGCGCGCGCCCTTCGCTCCTGAACCCGCTCTGGTATGCGGGTGCTTTCGGCCTCGGCCTCGTCGCGGGCCGTCTCGGAGACCCTTTGAGCCTGGGATTCGTCGCGGAAACGGAGCGGCAGGTGGAGGCCCATCTGGACAGCCACCTTGATCGCCTCCCCCAAGGCGACAGTGCGTCCAGGGCGGTGGTCGAGCAGATGAAGCTCGATGAAGCCCGCCACGCGTCGCAGGCCGTCGATGCCGGCGCGGCGGAGCTTCCAGCCCCGGCCAAGGCACTGATGCGCGTGGCTTCCCGCGTAATGACCACGCTGGCGCACCGCATCTAGGCCGCGGGCTCAGGTTTCGATCAGGTCGAAACTGGTTGTGATCTCCGCAGTCTTCGCTAGCATGATGCTTGCGGAGCAATAGGTTTCATGGCTCAGCGCGATCGCCCGCTCCACGGCGGAGGCCGGAATTCCCTTGCCTGCCACGGTGAAATGCATGTGGATCTTGGTGAACACCTTGGGGTCCTTTTCGGCGCGCTCGCTGGTCAGCTTGACGCTGCAGCGTTCGACGCGGTGGCGCCCGCGCTTCAGGATCAACACCACGTCATAGGCGGTGCACCCTCCGGTGCCGGCCAGAACGGTTTCCATCGGCCGCGCCGCGAGGTTCTGTCCGCCGTTCTCGGGCTTCGCGGCGTCAGGAGCGCCATCCATCATCAGGACGTGGCCGCTGCCCGTCTCGGCAACGAAGCCCATGGCCGAGCGCGTGCCCGCGTCGCCGGTCCAACTTACTGTGCATTCCATGGTTTTCGGGTTTCCAGGTCTTGGATGCCGGGCAAAATGCACGCCGACACCCGTTTGTGTGTGGGAAAAGCATCACTCGCTTGTTGCAACGCAACAAACAGCCGATATACTTTATTTCATTGCGCAAACGTATGCGCACCCAGTTGTCTCCTCCACCCTTCCAATTGGTGGATTTAGCCCTGAGCTGCAAAGCTCGGGGCTTTTTTCTTTCCGGACTGCCGCTCAGGACGGCCCCGTCAGTCCGGCCACCACTCTAGTTTTCGCGTCGAAAGGGCAGTTGCTCTGGCTGCCCTGGCTGTCGCCGGTGTTGCCTCGGCTCAGTCGTCCGTCACTCTGTTTGGTGTGGTCGACGCGTCGATCAGCGGTTACTCGTCCAGTTCGCGCGACATGAACCCCACCGTTCTGCGCAACAGCTTCAACGTTCCCACCTACACGAACCAAGGCGGCGTCAAGGTCAGCCGCAGGGCGCTGGCCAACTCGGCCTACAACAGCAGCCGCCTGGGCTTCCGCGGCACGGAAGATCTGGGTGGCGGACTGGCCGCCAGTTTCTGGCTCGAAGCCCCGATCACCAATGACGACGGCGCCACCGGCGTTTCGAGCTTCGTCCGCCGCTCGACCGTGAGCCTGTCGGGTGGTTTCGGTGAAATCCGTCTGGGCCGTGACTACACCCCGACGTTCTGGAACGACACCGTGTTCGACCCGTTCGGCACCAATGGCGTTGGCTCCAGCCTGATCAACACGGCCAACGGCTTCAACGCCACGACCTACGGCGCCAAGGATACCGGCGGCTTCGGCGGCAACCAGAACTACTCCCGCGCCAGCAACTCGATCGGCTACTTCCTGCCGTCCAACCTCGGCGGCTTCTATGGCCAAGTGATGTACGCGCTCCACGAGAACGACAAGTACAGCGGCGGCAGCTTCACCCCGAAGGACAGCGCAACCTCGAAGAGCCGTGCGGGTCGCTACATCGGCGGTCGCATCGGCTATGCCAACGGCCCACTGGACGTGGCGGTGGCTTACGGCAACAGCACGGTCGGCGACCAGTACTACGCAGGCACCACCGACTATGTGAAGACGTTCAACCTGGGCGCTTCGTACGACTTCGGCCCGGTGAAGCTGTTCGGCGAACTGTCGCGCGCGAAGAATTCGCGCGACTACGAAATCACGCCGATCGCCGGTGCACGTCCCGACGTGGATCTGAACGGCTACCTGCTCGGCGTGACCGTGCCCGTCGGCGCGGGCCTGATCCGCGCGTCCTACTCGGCCGTCAAGTACGACTACAACCGACCTGCCACCCTCTTCATGCCGCGAGTTGCTGACCCGAGGGCCAACAAGCTGGCTCTGGGTTACGTGCACAACCTGTCGAAGCGCACGGCCCTGTACGCAACGATCGCTCGCGTGAGCAACAAGAACGGCGCAGCGCTGACCGTGGGCGGCCCAGGCTTCTACAAGGCTTCGGAGGGTGTGTTCACGCCAAAGACCTCGACGGGCTACGACTTCGGCATCCGCCACGCCTTCTGATTCTGATCATCACGGCGTTCAACCTTCTTGTTTGACTCCGATGCTGGCTCCCGCCAGTTCGAAGCGGCAACGAAGCCTCAAGTCGCCCGGCTCACGCCGGGCGGCTTTTTGTCGTTTCCCCCTCGCCCCATCAGCTCGCCCGGCTTCGCCGGCTCTGCAGCAAGCCCACATTCATTTCTCCGCTCAACACCGACGCGTAGAAACGCTCGACCATGTTGACGCTCGTGCGCGCGTTGCGCGCCAAGGTCAGCATGTCGATCCCCTGCCCATAAAGAAGCCGCAGCGTGATTGCGGTGTGGCGCAGGCAGTACAGGGTTCTCGACTGACCCAGCGGTCCCTTCTCGAGTCCCGCTTTTTCAAGCACCCAGTGAAAGAAGAAATTGAGCACAGCCAAGGCGTGCTCGCGATTCTTCAGCTGCGGCATGAAGACATAGTCTTCCGCTCCGCCATACCCGCGCTCCCCGCGATAAGCCAGCAGGCACTCATAAACCCGCACAGCAGGGCACAGGCTCACGATCGGCTGGCTATGCCGTTTGGTCTCCGGCAGGTTCATCCGCAGATAGACATGCTTGCCGCGCACGACCTCGATGTGCTTGTGCTTCATGAACTTGATATCGCTGGGACGCACGAAGGTGTTCACCATCCAGCGGACCAGCCATGGCAGTTCGTCCGGCATCGCGAGCAATTCACGCGCGATCCAGAAACGCTCGCCGGCCGCAAGCTGATCCAGCACCGGGTGCGAATGCCCGCGCAGGCTGCGCGCGGTCCTGATGATCGTGCGGTACTCGGCAACGCTGAAGCTACCTCGCGGCTGGCTGCGCACCTTGACCTTCGGAAAAGCAGGCGCGTCCCGAAGCACACCGATGTGCACGCCATGCGTCACCACCTTGCGCAACAACACCAGGTACTGGGCAATGGTCGTGCTTGTGAAGCCCTGCTCTCCGAGGTGATCGATCAAGCGCTGCGCATCCGCGGTTGCAAACGACTGCGCTGGCACATCGCCCAGCAACGGAACGATGTGCGCACGCAATCTGTTGCCCATCACCTGCCACGTGGCACGCCCAATTTCCTTTCGCTGAACGCGCGCGGCTTCCGCTTGCATCAGCCCCTTCGAAAGGTCGCTGACAGAAATTGATAACAGATTTTGCTCATTTGTAATTTGATTGGCGGTCGTATGAATCGCGGGATAGGTGCGTCCAAAAAATCCCGAATCATTTGCAGCTGGAGCCTTGTTGAAGAGGTTTATGACATTTGTGTCCATGCCATAACTCGCATGCAATCCCGATGCCTCTTATCATCGACGGTTAGCAAATGAAAACTCCCATGGAAAAAATCGTGCGCAATGCACCCGCTAATCAGGCGCTGACGCCCGCCGACTATCTCAGAAAAATTCTCAACGCCCGTGTCTACGACGTTGCTGTCGAGTCAGCGCTCGAGAAGGCACGCGCACTCAGCGAGCGGCTCGGCAATACCGTGCTGCTCAAACGCGAAGACCAGCAACCTGTATTCAGCTTCAAGCTGCGCGGCGCCTATAACAAGATGGCGCACTTGAGTGCAGCGCAATTGGCAAGCGGTGTGATTTGCGCATCGGCCGGCAATCACGCGCAAGGTGTCGCATTGGGTGCGCGCAAGCTCGGCACTCGCGCAGTGATCGTGATGCCGGTCACCACGCCCAAACTCAAAATCGATGCGGTGCGTGGTTTCGGCGGAGAAATCGTGCTGCACGGCGACAGCTATTCGGATGCTTATCTGCACGCGCTCGAATTGCAGACAAAGCAAAACCTGACCTTCGTGCATCCCTTCGACGACCCCGACGTCATCGCCGGCCAGGGCACCATCGCCATGGAAATCCTGCGGCAGCATCAGGGCCCGCTCGATGCGGTGTTCGTCGCGATCGGCGGAGGCGGCCTCATCTCCGGCGTGGCCAACTACATCAAGGCCGTGCGCCCCGAGGTCAAGGTGATCGGTGTGCAGATGAACGACTCCGACGCGATGATGCAATCGGTCGCCGCCCACCAGCGCGTCAACCTTCCCGACGTCGGCCTGTTCTCGGACGGCACGGCCGTCAAGCTCGTCGGCGAGGAAACCTTCCGCATCGCCAGCGAGTTGGTCGACGAATACATCGCCGTCGACACAGACGCCGTGTGCGCCGCCATCAAGGACATCTTCGTGGACACGCGCAGCATCGTCGAGCCCGCAGGCGCTCTGGCCGTCGCGGCCATCAAGGAGTACGTCGCGCAGCACGGCCGCCATGGCGAAACCTATGCAGCGATCCTGTGCGGCGCGAACATGAACTTCGACCGGCTGCGCTTCGTTGCCGAACGCGCCGAGGTCGGCGAAGAACGCGAGGCGCTGTTCGCCGTCACCATGCCCGAAGAGCGCGGCAGCTTCCGCCGCTTCTGCGAACTGATCGGCGAGATGCCCGCCAGCGATTCGGAAGCTCCGGGCACCGGCGGCGGCGCACTGCGCAACGTGACCGAGTTCAACTACCGCATAAGCGATGCGGCCAAGGCGCATGTGTTCGTCGGCCTCACGACGTCGGCGCGCGGCGAATCGGCCTTCATCGCGCAAACCTTCGCTGCGCACGGCTTCGACGCTCTAGACCTCACGCACGACGAGCTCGCCAAGGAGCATCTGCGGCACCTGGTGGGCGGACGCACCGGCCTCGCGCACGACGAGCGCCTGCTGCGCTTCGTGTTCCCCGAGCGCCCTGGCGCGCTGCTCAAGTTCCTGAGCCTGATGCAGCCGAGCTGGAACATCAGCCTCTTCCACTACCGCAACCAGGGCGCGGACTACGGCCGCATCCTCGTCGGACTGCAGGTGCCGGCCGGCGAATCCGCTGAGTTCGACGCCTTCCTCAAGACGCTGGGCTATCCCTACGTAGAGGAAACGGCCAACCCGGCCTACCGGCTCTTCCTGCAGGCCTGAAAAAGCAGAAGCCGGCGCAAGGCCGGCTTCGCTTCATCGATCCGAAATTCTGAGGGGCTACTGCGCGGCCGCCTGTTGCTGCTGCGGCGGCGCAGCCATCGCGGCCGGCTGCTGCAGCAACGAACCGCCGGGCTGGGGCGGAGGGGGCTGCATCTGCTGCTGGGGCATTTGCGGCGGAGCCGCCACTGCCGGCATCGTCGCAGGCGGCACAGCCACGACCGGCGCCGCAGCCAGCGCGGGGCTGGAAACGCTGATCGGCGCACGCACCGGCAGTTGCAGCGTGAACGCCGCCGGCCCGTCGGCGTGCATGCCGATCGTCGCCGAGCGCAGTCCCACCGCCTGCAGCACATAGCTCTCGCCGACCGTCGAACCGACTCGGAACGGCCGCGGCGGCTTTCCATCAATGGAAATCAGCGCGGCCCCCTGCTTGGAAGGATCGGCCACCACGCCCGAAAGCGCAAAGCGGCTGGCCGCCTCCGGAGCCACGGGCGCCGTGCGGGACTCGGGCAACACGCCCAGCAGGCGCGCCACCGAATCCGAATCCGCCGCCACCGAAGGCCGCGGCATGCTCGCGGCGGCCGCGACGGCATCGGTCGGCGACGCCAGCCGGAGCGCCCAGAACGCCGCGGCGCCGGCCGCCAGCGCCCAAAGCCCCGTCGTTGCAAGTGGGGCATGCCAGCGGGCAGCGGAGTAAGGACTTGTCATGGCCGCGGATTATCATGCAGCGCGCCTTCCGAATCATGTCTGCCCAAGCTATGAACAAATTCCTCCGTGCCGCTACCCGTACCGCCCAACGCGGCTTCACGCTGATCGAACTGATGGTCGTGCTGGTCATCATCGGCGTGCTGGCGGCACTCATCGTCCCGAACGTGATCGAGCGCGCCGACGACGCCCGCGTGACGGCCGCCCGGACCGACATCAACAACCTGATGCAGGCGCTCAAGCTCTACCGCCTGGACAACCAGCGCTACCCGACCGCCGAGCAGGGCCTGCAGGCGTTGCTCACGCGACCGACCACCGGCCCGGCCGCTCCCAACTGGAAGCCCTACGTCGAGAAGCTGCCCAACGATCCCTGGGGCCATCCGTACCAGTACCTGAACCCGGGCATCAAGGGCGAGATCGACGTGCTCTCGTTCGGCGCCGACGGCCAGAGCGGCGGCGAGGGCAAGAATGCCGACATCGGCAGTTGGCAGTAGCAGCGGCGGCAAGGGCGCCCCGCCCAGCAACCCGCATCCACGCCCCCACTTCAACCGATCCGGCGGCTTCACGCTGCTCGAGCTGATCGTGGTGATCGCCATCATCGCGATCGCCACCGCCGCCGTGAGCTTCGCCATCCGCGACACCAACGCCGCCAACCTCGACCGCGAAGCTGACCGCCTCGCGGCCCTGCTCGAATCGGCCCGCGCCCAGTCGCGCGCCAGCGGCATCGTGGTGCGCTGGCGGCCGGTGGAGGGCAGCTTCAGGTTCGACGGTCTCCTGCCCGGCTCGCTGCCCGACGGCTGGGCCGCCCAAGGCATCACCGCCCAGGTCTCGCTCGCCAACGGCACGCTGATTCCCGCGCTGCAGCTCGGGCCCGACCCGATCATCGCGGCGCAGCAGGTCATGCTCTATTCCGCCGGCCCGCCCGCGCGCGCCTTGCGCATCGCGACCGACGGAGTGCGCCCCTTCACCGTCTCGGCGGTTCAATGAAGGCGCGACGCCCTCCCGCCTCGCGTTCGCCTTCGCGCATCGGCGGCTTCACGCTGATCGAGGTGCTGATCGCGCTCGGCATCGTCGCGCTGGCGCTGGCGGCGGGCTCGCAGGCCACCATGTCGCTCACGCGCAATGCGCAGCGCCAGTCCGACCTGGTGCTGGCCGACCTGTGCGCCGAGAACGAACTCGCCAAGGCGCGCCTCTCGAGGCAGATGCCGGCGGTGGGCGACTCGGGCTCGATCTGCCTGCAGGCCGGCGTCTCGTTCAACGTGACCACCTCGACCATCCCGACGCTGAACCCGAACTTCCGACGCGTCGACGTGCAGGTGCGCGACGAGGCCGACGCGCCCATCCTGCGCATCTCCACCGTGGTGGGGAGGTACTGAGCGATGCGGCAACACGCTGGCGTCCGCACCGCGCGCGGCTTCACGCTGATCGAGCTGCTCGTCGCCATCGCGGTGATGGCGCTTCTCTCGCTCGTGAGCTGGCGCGGGCTCGACAGCATGTCGCGCGCCACCACGCAGAACCAGCAGCGCGCCGACGCCGTGCTCACGCTGCAGGCCACGCTGGCGCAATGGGGCGCCGACCTCGACGCCGTGACCACGCTCGCGCAGACGCGCCCCATCGACTGGGACGGCCGCGTGCTGCGGCTCACGCGCCGCGGCAGCGACAACACCGCGCCATCGGTGCAGGTAGTGGCCTGGACGCTGAAATCCGGCCCCGACGGCGTGCGCTGGCGGCGCTGGCAGTCGCTGCCCTTCACCACGCGCGGCGAATGGCAGCAGGCCTGGAACCTCGCGTCCGCCTGGGCGCAGGATGGCGGCGCCGGCTCGAACGGCGGCTACAGCGACGTTCCGCTGGTGCCGGCCAACAGCTGGCAGATCTTCTTCTTCCGCGACAACAGCTGGGTACCGGCCAGCCAGCTGCCCGTCACCCAGCCCAACCCCAACAACCCCTCGGGCCCGATCGTCGCCATGCCGGACGGCGTGCGCCTCGTCATCACGCTGCCGCCGGGTGAAGGCCTCTCGGGCACGCTGACGCGCGACTGGGTCAAGCCGACCGTCGGAGCGCCGAAATCGTCATGACGTCGCTGCACGGAAAGAAAAAAACCGGCGCAAGGCCGCGCCAGCGCGGCGCTGCCCTGCTCGCCGCGATGCTGACCGTGATGCTCGTCGCCACCTTCGCTGCCGCGGCACTGTGGCAGCAATGGCGCTCGGCCGAAGTCGAAGGCGCCGAGCGCGCGCGCGTGCAGGCGGCCTGGGTGCTGATCGGCGCGCTCGACTGGTCGCGCCTCATCCTTGGAGAAGACGGCCGCGCCGGCGGCCCCGACCACCTGGGCGAGCCATGGGCGGTGCCCCTGGAGGAAGCGCGGCTCACGAGCTTCCTCTCGGCCGAGAAGAACGTGGCGAGCGACAACCTCGAAGGACTGCCCGACGCATTTCTCTCGGGCCGCATCGTCGATGCGCAGTCCAAGCTCAACGTGCTCTCGCTGGTCGACAACGGCAAGCCGGTGCCCGCGGCCGTCGCCACCTTCACCCGGCTGTTCAACCTGCTGGGCCTGCCCGTATCGGAACTCAGCCTGATGACCACGGGCCTCGCGGCCGCGCTGGCCACGGGCACTTCGACCGACGGCAGTGGCAGCGGCGGCGGCGATTCCGGCGCCGCGCCGCTGATGCCGCAGCAGGTCTCGCAGCTCGTATGGCTGGGCCTGTCGGCCTCGACGGCCGCGGCGCTCGAGCCGTACGTGACGATCCTGCCGGTGAAGACCACGCTCAACCTCAACACCGCCAGCGCCGAGGCCATCAGCGCCAGCATGGAGTCGCTCAACATCGCCAGCGCGCGCCAACTGGTGGATCGCCGCTCGCGCGCCTTCTTCAAGGACATTGCCGCCGCCAACGCCGCCCTTCCCAGCGGCACCGCTCCCTTCAATGCGGCGCAGCACGGCGTGGGCACCCAGTTCTTCGAGGTCTACGGCAAGCTGCGGCTCGATCGCACCTACGTGGAGGAACGCTCGTTGCTACAGCGAAGCGGTGTCACGGTGACGACGATCTGGCGCACGCGCGGCGCCGGCGCAACGATCACTCCGGTCAAACCCTGATTTCGATGCATTATTTGTAGCCAAAAAGCCTTCCAGAGCGCGTCACATCAGCGTGATACGCTATGAAAAACAGAGCGCCATCGTGTCAGACGCGCACCTACAATCACCGGCTTTTCCAAGATCCACATGACTCCCCTGCTGCTCATTGCCCCCCTCCCTCCGGCCGATGCCGCGGGCGAGTACGACTGGGCCCAGGCAGGCGACGACGGCATTGCATTGCGCAACCAGGGCCGGGCGTTGCTGGCGCTGCTGCCCTCGAGCGCGGAGGTCATGCTCGGCATTCCTTCCGCCGCGCTCTCCTGGCACCGTGTCACGCTGCCCAAGGGCAGCATGGGCAGCGCCTCGAAGCTGCGCGCCGTGCTCGACGGCCTGCTCGAAGAACACCTGCTCGACGAGCCCGAGGCCCTGCACTTCGCGCTCGAGCCCGATGCCAAGGCCGGCGCGCCCGTGTGGGTCGCGGCCTGCAACCGCATCTGGCTGCGCAGCGTCGTGCACGGGCTCGAAGCGGCCGGCAGGCGCGTGGTGCGCATCGTTCCCGAATTCACGCCGCAGCCCGCCGACGGCCCGCCGCTGCTGTTGGTCACCGGCGAACCCGAAACGTCGCGGCTCACGGTGTGCGACGCCGACGGCGTGGTCTCGCTGCCGCTGGCCGGCGCGGGGCAGGCTCTGTCGGACGGCCTGCCGCTGGACACCGCCGTCATCTCCACCGAACCCGCCGTGGCCGAGGCGGCCGAGTACCTGCTGCAGCGCCGCGTGCCCATCGTGCAATCGCCGCAGCGCTGGCTGCAGGCCGCGCGCACGCCCTGGGAGCTCGCGCAGTTCGACCTCGCGGTCACCGGCCGCGCGCGCGCCGGCAAGAAGTTCGCCTCGGTGGTTCAGACGCTGCGCTATGCGCCCGAGTGGCGCGCCGCGCGCTGGGGCGTGGTCGCATTGCTGCTGACCCAGCTCATCGGCCTCAACGCCTGGGCCTGGAAGGAACGCAGCGCGCTCGAATCGAAACGCCAGGCCGCCAAGGCGATGCTGACCGAGACCTTCCCCTCGGTGAAGATCGTGGTCGACGCGCCGGTGCAGATGCAACGCGAGGTCGCCTCGCTGCAGCAGGCCGTGGGCGACGTGGCGAACAGCGACTTCGAACCCATGGTCGGCGCGCTTGCCGCCGTCCTCCCGCCCGGCAAGGTGCCGAGCGCCGTCGACTACAGCGCCGGCCAGCTGCGCCTGCGCGGCCTGGGCCTGCAGCCCTCCGAGGTCTCCCAGATCACCGGCGCGATGGCGCCGCGTGGCTACAACGTGCGCACCGAGGGCGACCTCCTGCTGGTACAGGCCGAGGCCAACCGATGAATTTCAGCGAACAGCTCAAGGCCCGCTGGGCCACCCTGGAAGCGCGCGAGCGCCGCATGGTCTACGCCGCAGCGGCCCTCGTGGCGCTGGCGCTGCTCTGGTGGATCGCGCTCGCCCCCGCGCTGCGCACCCTGTCGGCGGCGCCTGCCGAACACGCGCAGCTCGATGCGCAACTGCAGCAGATGGCCACGCTGCAGGCCCGCGCCAAGGCGCTGCAGTCGCAGCCCCGGCTGAACCGCGACGACGCGCTGCGCGCGCTCGAGACCTCCGTGCGCGAAGGCCTGGGCGCCAGCAACGCGCAGCTCATGGCATCCGGCGGCGACGGCGCGGCCACCGTCTCGCTGCGCGCAGCTCCCGCCTCCACCGTCGCCCAATGGCTCGGCCAGGCGCGCGGCAATGCGCACGCGGTGCCGCGCGAAGTCCACCTGACCCGCGCGCCGACCTCGACGCCGCAGCCATCGTCGCCCGCAGCCAAGGACGCGCCGAAGACGCCGCAGGTCCGCTGGGACGGCACCGTCGTCATGGCGCTGCCCGCCGCGCGATGAGGAACAGCAGACCCGCATGCTGAGCCGCCCTCCCATCCCCGAACCCCGACCGCGCCGCGGCTGGCGCTGGGCCCTGCTCGGCGCCGCCACCGGCGTGCTGCTGGCGGTGGTGCTGTTCGCGCCGGCGCGCTGGCTGTCGGCGGCGCTGTCGAGCTGGAGCCAGGGCCGCCTCGTGCTGACCAATCCGCGAGGCACCATCTGGAACGGCACGGCCGCCGTGGTTCTGGCCAGCGGCGCGGGCGGCATGCAGGCGGTGTCGCTGCCCGGCCTGCTGCACTGGCGCATGCGCCCGAGCTGGAACGGCATCGCCGCCAGCCTCGACCTGCCCTGCTGCGCCGCGCAGCCGCTCGAACTCAAGGCCAGCCCGCGCGCCGGCGGCATGCAGCTGGCCTGGCAGGACAGCCGCTCGCGCTGGCCCGCAACCCTGCTCATGGGGCTGGGCGCGCCGTGGAACACGCTCAAGCTCGAAGGCGCGCTCGACCTGAACACCAAGGCCTTCTCGATGCAATGGGACGGCCCCGCCCTGCGCATCGCCGGCCAGGCGACGCTGGACGCCACCGATGTTTCCTCCAGCCTGTCGACCCTTCGGCCGATGGGCAGCTACCGGCTCACGCTCGAAGGCGGCAGCCGCCCCACGCTGCTGCTGAGCACGCGCGAGGGCAGCCTCGAGCTGAACGGCAGCGGCAGCTGGACCGGCACTTCCTTCCGCTTCAACGGCGAAGCCAGTGCCGCGCCCGGCCGCGAAGACGCACTTTCCAATTTGTTGAACATCATCGGACGACGCGACAACGCGCGTTCGATCATCACCCTGGGTTGATCCTCATGATGAAGCCACTGTTTTCGACCGGCACCGTCGCACTCGCCGTGCGCGTGCTGATCGCCGCCACGTTCCTGCAGGCCGCGCCCGCCGCGTTCGCGCAGACCGGCGACGCGCCGCGCCGCGGCGAGCCGATCACGCTGAACTTCTCCAACGCCGACATCGAGGCCGTGGCCCGCACCATGGCGGTGGTCACGGGCCGCGACGTGGTGGTCGACCCGCGCGTGAAGGGCACGATGAACCTCGTCACCGACCGCGCGATCCAGCCGGCGGCGGCCTTCAACCAGTTCGCCTCGGCGCTGCGCCTGCAGGGCTTCGCGGTGGTGGAAGCCGACGGGCTCTACAAGGTGGTGCCCGAGGCCGACGCCAAGCTGCAGAGCAGCACCGTCAACACCTCCATCAGCGCCACGGCGTCGAACGGCAGCAACCAGATCGTCACGCAGATCTTCAGGCTCAACTACGAGTCGCCGAACAACCTGCTGCCGGTGCTGCGCCCGCTGATCCCGCCGAACAACACCATCAACGTGAACCCGGGCAACAACTCGCTCGTGATCACCGACTACGCCGACAACATGCGCCGGCTGGCGCGCATCATCGCGTCGCTCGACGTGCCGAACGCCTCCGACATCGAGATCATCCAGCTCAAGCACTCGGTCGCCACCGACATGGTGCCGCTGGTGCAGCGGCTGGTGGACGGCGGCGGCTCGGGCGCGCCCGGCGCTGCTGCCGCCCCTGGCGCGGCCGATGCGTCGTTTCGCACCACCCTCATGGCCGATCCGCGCAGCAACTCGCTGATCATCCGCGCGGCCAACCCGGCGCGCGTGGCGCTCATCCGCACGCTGGTCGACAAGCTCGACCGCCCCGCCGCCGAGAGCAGCAACGGCGCGGCCGGCAACATCTACGTTGTCTACCTGAAGAACGCCGACGCGGTGCGCCTCGCGGCCACGCTGCGCGCCGCGATGGCCGCCAACCAGCTGAACGCCACGCCGGGCACGCCTGGCGCCACGGCCGGCGCCGCGCCCCAGCAGAGCGCGCCGCAGGCCATGCAGGTGAACCTGAACAACAGCAGCCAGAACGGCACCTCGGCCGCCGCCAGCGCGCCGCTCAACAACGCCAACCAGCCTTCCACCGGTGGCCAGATCCAGGCCGACCCGTCGACCAACTCGCTGATCATCACGGCGCCCGAGCCGCAATACCGCCAGATGCGCGCGGTGATCGACAAGCTCGACGGCCGCCGCGCGCAGGTCATGATCGAGGCGCTGATCGTCGAGGTGAGCGACACGGCCGCCGCGAAGTTCGGCGTGCAATGGCAGAGCGCGCTGGGCGGCAACGCTGTGATCGGCACCAACTCCTCGGTGGCCGGCGCGAACCTGCTGACGCTCACCCAGGCGCTGGCCACGCGCAACGCCGCCGGCCTGGCTGGCGCGATCACGCCCGGCATGAACCTCGGCATCGCCGGCAAGGTGGGCGGCCAGTACATCCTGGGCGCGATCGCCAGCTTCTTCGACAGCGACAAGGACGCCAACGTGCTGTCCAAGCCCAACCTGCTGACGCTGGACAATGAAGAGGCCAAGATCGTGATCGGCCAGAACGTGCCCTTCGTGACCGGCCAGTACGCCAGCACCTCGGGCTCGGTCGGCGTCAACCCGTTCACCACCGTCGAGCGCAAGGACGTCGGCCTCACGCTGCGCGTGCGCCCGACCATCAACGAGAACGGCACGGTGAAGCTGACGATCTTCCAGGAGACCTCCACGGTCGACGCGAACACGGTCAACAACCAGAACGGCCCCACCACCAACAAGCGCTCGATCGAATCGAGCGTGCTGGTGGAAGACGGCGGCCTCGTCATGCTCGGCGGCCTGCTGTCCGACACCTACAACAACACGGTCGAGAAGGTGCCGCTCGCAGGCGACATTCCGGTGCTCGGCAACCTCTTCAAGAGCCAGGCCCGCTCGCGCGAAAAGATCAATCTCATGATGTTCCTGCGCCCGGCGGTGATGCGCGACGCGACTGCCACCGAGGCCTTCTCGTACGACCGCTACGACGAGATCCGCGGCATGCAGCAGCGCACGCAGCCCGACACCTCCAACGTGATGCTGCGCGGCGTGGACGGCTCGAACATCCTGCCCGAGCTGGTGCCTCCGTCGCGCAATGCGGCACCGACGTCGTCGGCCCCGTCGCCGTCGACCTCCGCGCGCGGCGGCTCGCGCCTCGAAGGCACCCAGCTGATTCCCCCGCCGCAACCCGCCGCGGACAGCCGCAAGCTGGCGCCCAGCCCACTGCGCGGCGCCCTGCCCCCCACCGCCGACCCGGTGAGCGCGCGGGAACTGCCCTGATACTGCCCCCGATGTCCAATCGCTATCCCCTGCCCTACGCCTTCGCACGCAGCCAGCAGTTGCTGCTGGAGGAGACCGACGACGGCCGCTACACGCTGTGGATGTCGAACCACCCGGCGCGCAGCGCGGTCGGCGAGGTCTCGCGCAAATACGGCGTGCAGGCCTTCGAGGTGCTGGCCGACGGCCCGCTGGCGCAGCGCATCAGCGCGGCCTACGCGCAGGGCGAGTCGAGTGCCGCCGCGGTGGTGAGCGAGGTCCAGAGCGACGCCGACCTCTCGCGCATGATGCAGGAGCTGCCGGCGGTCGAGGACCTGCTGGAAAGCGCGGGCGACGCGCCCATCATCCGCATGCTGAACGCGCTGCTCACGCAGGCCGCGCGCGACGGCGCCAGCGACATCCACATCGAGCCCTACGAGCGCACCTCGTCCGTGCGCTTTCGCATCGACGGCACGCTGCGCGAAGTGGTGCAGCCCAACCGCGCGCTGCACGCGGCGCTGATCTCGCGCCTGAAGATCATGGCCGACCTCGACATCTCCGAGAAGCGGCTGCCGCAGGACGGGCGCATCTCGCTGCGCATCGGCACGCGCGCGGTCGACGTGCGGGTGTCGACGCTGCCGAGCGCGCACGGCGAGCGCGCGGTGCTCCGCCTGCTGGACAAGAGCGAATCGAAGCTCACGCTCGAATCGGTGGGCATGCAGGGCGACACGCTGGAGCGCTTCGAGAAGCTCATCGCGCAGCCGCACGGCATCATCCTCGTGACCGGCCCGACCGGCTCGGGCAAGACCACCACGCTGTACGCCGCGCTGGCCCGGCTCGACGCCACCCGCAGCAACATCATGACGGTGGAAGACCCCATCGAATACGAGCTGCCGGGCGTGGGCCAGACGCAGATCAACGCCAAGATCGAGCTCACCTTCGCCAAGGCCCTGCGCGCCATCCTGCGGCAGGACCCGGACGTGATCATGATCGGCGAAATCCGCGACTTCGAGACCGCGCAGATCGCCATCCAGGCCTCGCTGACCGGTCACCTCGTGCTGGCCACGCTGCACACGAACGACTCCGTCAGCGCCGTCACGCGCCTGACCGACATGGGCGTGGAGCCCTTCCTGCTGAGCTCGTCGCTGTTGGGCGTGCTCGCGCAGCGCCTGGTGCGCAAGGTCTGCACGGTGTGCGCTGGCGCGGGCTGCGACGTGTGTGGCCAGACCGGCTACCAGGGCCGCACCGGCATCTTCGAACTGCTGGTGGCGGACGACGAAGTGCAGGCGCTCATCCACAGCAAGGCGGCCGAGAGCCAGCTCTTCGAAGCCGGCGAACGCGGCGGCCTGCGCTCGATGCGCGAGGACGGTGAGCGGCTGGTGCAAGCCGGTATCACCTCGCGCGCCGAACTGCTGCGCGTCACCCGCGAGTAGCGAGCAAGAAAAAAAGAGATGCCCGCCTACGCATTCGAAGCCATCGACGCCAGCGGCCAGTCGCGCGAAGGCGTGCTGGAGGCCGACACCGCCCGCAGCGCGCGCAGCCTGCTGCGGGCGCAGGCGCTCATTCCGCTGTCGGTCAAGCCGGTGGGCAGCGAACATGCCGGAAGCTCCGGCCAGCGCAGCGGCCTCGGGCGATGGCTCGGCGGCGGCAAGCGCGTTTTCAATTCGACCGGGCTCGCCGTGTGGACGCGGCAGCTCGCGGGCCTCGTCTCTTCGGGGCTGCCGCTGGAGCGCGCGCTCACGGCGCTGACCGACGAGGCCGAGTCCGACCAGCAGCGCAACCTCGTCGCGTCGCTGCGCGCCGAAGTCAATGCGGGCTCGCCGTTCGCGCGCGCGCTGTCGGCGCATCCGCGCGAGTTCTCGCCCATCTACACGGCCGTGATCGGCGCTGGCGAGCAGAGCGGCAACCTGGGCCTCGTGCTCGACCGCCTCGCCGACGACCTGGAAGAACGCCAGGCGCTGCAGCAGAAGCTGATCGGTGCGGCGCTCTACCCGGCCATCGTCACGCTGGTGGCGATCGTGATCGTGATCTTCCTCGTGAGCTACGTGGTGCCGCAGGTGGCGCAGGTGTTCGCGGGCACCAAGCGCTCGCTGCCCTTCCTCACCACGGTGATGCTCTCGCTGAGCGCCGGCGTGCGCAACTACGGCTGGTGGATGCTGGCCGCCGTGGTCCTCGCCGCCATCGGCACGAAGCTCGCACTCGCGCAGGAAGCGCTGCGTCTGAAGTTCGACGCGGCCTGGCTCAAGCTGCCTTTGGTGGGCAAGCTCGCGCGCGGCTACAACGCGGCGCGCTTCGCGAGCACGCTCGCCATGCTGGCCACGGCCGGCGTTCCGATCCTGCGCGCGCTGCAGGCTGCTTCCGAGACGCTGGGCAACCGCGCGATGCGTGCCGATGCGCTCGACGCGCTGGTGCTGGTGCGCGAAGGCGCGCCGCTGGCCTCGGCGCTGGCGCAGAAGAAACGCTTTCCGGGCCTTGTGTCGATGTTCGCGCGCCTGGGCGAGCAGACCGGCACGCTGCCGCTGATGCTGCAGCGCGCCGCCAACCAGCTCGGCGCCGAAGTGCAGCGCCGCGCGATGCACCTCGCCACCATCCTCGAGCCGCTGCTGATCGTGGCGATGGGCGGGGTGGTGATGCTGATCGTGCTGGCGGTGATGCTGCCTATCATCCAGCTGAATCAATTCGTCAAGTGACGACGGCCGGCCCGCAGCGCAGGACGCACGCAACATGCCCGTAACCCTCGAAGACAAGCTCGTGGTCGCGATCTCCTCGCGCGCCCTGTTCAACCTCGAAGAAGAAAACAAGGTCTTCGAGGCCGGCGACAACGAGGGCTACATGAAGCTGCAGCTCGACCGCATCGACGTGCCGGCCGCTCCAGGCATCGCCTATTCGCTGATCCGCAAGCTGCTGCGCTTCAACGACGATGGCGTGCAGCGCGTGGAGGTGGTGATCCTTTCGCGCAACGACCCGGTCTCGGGCATGCGCATCTTCAAGTCGAGCGCGGCGGCCGACATCCGGCTGCAGCGCGGCGTGTTCACCCAGGGCCGCCCGCCCTTCGGCTACCTGCGCCCGCTGCGCGCGCACCTGTTCCTCTCGGTCAACGCACAGGACGTGCGCGAGGCGCTCAACGCCGGCTTTCCGGCGGCGCGCGTGCTGGTCGAATCGGTGAAGGCCAGCGACGCATGGCCGAACGAAGTGCGCATCGCCTTCGACGGCGACGCGGTGCTGTTCTCCGACGAGGCCGAGCGCGTGTACCAGAAAGATGGCCTCGATGCCTTCCAGGCGCACGAACTCAGCAAGGCCGACCTGCCCCTGCCCGAAGGCCCGTTCAAGCCGCTGCTGATGGCGCTGCACCGCCTGCAGATGGCCGGCAACGCGCAGATGCGCATCCGCACCGCGCTGGTGACCGCACGCAGCGCGCCGGCGCACGAGCGCGCCATCCGCACCCTCATGAAGTGGAACATCCGCGTCGACGAGGCCATGTTCCTCGGCGGCCTGCCCAAGGGCGAGTTCCTGCGCGAGTTCGAGCCCGACTTCTTCTTCGACGACCAGACGGGGCATGTGGATGCGGCCTCGCGGCATGTGCCTGCGGGGCATGTGTCCAGCGGGATCAGCAACGAGTCCTGAGCCGGTGCACGAGCGCGTGCAACGCGCGCTTACATCCCTGACATCGCGGAATTCATCCCGACGTCATTGAGCCTTTCTAGCCTCTGCGGCACAACACCGAGAGAGGATCTCCCCATGCGACTCGTCACCTCGCGCACGCGTCACGCCTGCGCGCTGTTCTTCGTTGCCTGCGTACTTTCCGCCTGCGGCGGAAGCGGTGGTGGCGGCGGTTTCGCCGGCCTGCCCGGCACGGTCACCCCGCCCACCACGACGCCCCCGCCGGACACCGGCGTCAAGCCCGAGAAACGCTGCGCACCCTGAGTGCCCGAAAAAACACGACAAGAAGCCTCCCCCATGAATTCACGCCGCAAGTTCCTCACGGGCACCGCCACCACCGGCGCCGCAGCCCTCGCACTCAGTGCGTTTCCGCCGAGCATCCGCCGCGCGCTCGCCATTCCGGCCAACAACAAGACCGGCACGATCCAGGACGTCGAGCACGTCGTGATCCTCATGCAGGAGAACCGCTCCTTCGACCACTACTTCGGCATGCTGCCGGGCGTGCGCGGCTTCGGCGACCGCTTCACCGTTCCGCTGCCGGGCGGGCGCAACGTGTGGCAGCAGGGCGATGCCGACGGCAAGATCGTGCTGCCCTACCACCTCGACCAGACCAAGGGCAACGCGCAGCGCGTGAGCGGCACGCCGCACTCCTGGGGCGACAGCCAGGACGCCTGGGACAACGGCCGCATCTCTCAATGGGCGCGCCACAAGACGAGCGCGGCCATGGGCTACTTCAAGGAAGCCGAGGTGCCGTTCCAGTTCTCGCTGGCCAACGCCTTCACGCTGTGCGACAGCTACCACTGCGCGATGCACACCGGCACCGATGCCAACCGCTCCTTCCACATCACCGGCACCAACGGCCCCACCGCGCAGGGCGTGGCCTTCGTCACCAACGAATGGGACTGGCTCGATGGGCGCGCGTCGGCCGTGAACACCGGCTACACGTGGAAGACCTACGCCGAGCGGCTGGAAGACGCCGGCGTGAGCTGGATCTGCTACCAGAACATGCCCGACGAATGGGGCGACAACATGCTCGGGGCCTTCCGCCAGTTCAGGCGCGCCAACCGGGCCTCGCCCTTCCCGGTCTCCAGCGGCGGCGAGCCCAACGTGCCCTATTCCGACAGCGGCCAGGCAGTGCCCTATCACGCCTACGACGCCGCCAGCGACAACCCGGGCAACCCGCTCTACAAGGGCATCGCCAACACCCTGCCGGGCAGCAAGCCCGAGGAGTACCTCGACGCCTTCAGGCGCGACATCAAGGCCGGCCGCCTGCCGCAGGTGAGCTGGATCAACGCGCCCTCCGTCTATTGCGAGCACCCCGGCCCCTCCAGCCCGGTGCAGGGCGCCTGGTTCCTGCAGGAAATCCTGGACGCGCTCACGGCCGTGCCCGAGGTCTGGAGCAAGACCGTGCTGCTCGTCAACTTCGACGAGAACGACGGCTACTTCGACCACGTGCCCTCGCCTTCCGCGCCTTCGGTCAACCCCGACAAATCGAAGGCCGGCAAGACGACGCTCGCCGATGCCGACATGGCGCACGAGTACTTCACGCAGCCGGCGCCCGAAGGCAGCACCTCGCAGCCCAAGCCCGACGGCCGCGTGTTCGGCCCCGGCCCGCGCGTGCCGCTGTACGTGATCTCGCCATGGAGCCGCGGTGGCTGGGTCAACTCGCAGGTGTTCGACCACACCTCGGTGCTGCGCTTTCTCGAAGCCCGTTTCGGCGTGAAGGAACCGAACATCTCGCCCTACCGCCGCGCGGTGTGCGGCGACCTCACGAGCGCCTTCAACTTCGCCACGCCCAACAGCGAGACCCTGCCCACGCTCACCGGCCGCCGAAACCGGACCGAGGCCGACAAGCTGCGCCTCGACCAGGAAGCGCTGACGCAGGTGCCGCTGCCGCCCGATCCGCAGTTGCCGCGCCAGCCCACCGGCACGCGGCCCTCGCGCGCGCTGCCCTACGAGCTGCACACCAGCGCCCTCGCCGATGCGGTCGGAGGAAAGCTCAAGCTGCTCTTCCTCAACACCGGCAAGGCCGCCGCCGTGTTCCACGTCTACGACAGGCTGCATCTCGACCGCCTGCCGCGCCGCTACATGCTCGAGGCCGGCAAGGCACTCGACGACAGTTGGGCCGCGATGGCCGACGACGCCGGTGCCTACGACCTGTGGGTGCTCGGCCCCAACGGCTTCCACCGCCATTTCAAGGGCAACCTCAACACCCTGCGCGCGGGCGGTGCGGCGCAACCCGAGGTGCGCGTGTGCTACGACATCACCAACGGCAACGTCTACCTGAACATGCGCAACGACGGCAAGGCCGCGTGCAGGTTCACGATCACCGCCAAGGCCTACCGCAACGACGGCCCCTGGATCGCGACCGTGAACGGCGGCGCCAACGCAGACCAGCCCTGGGATCTCGCAGCCAGCGGCCAGTGGTACGACTTCGCCGTCACCTGCGACGCCGACCCGGCCTACTACCGCCGCTTCGCAGGCCGCGTCGAAACCGGCAAGCACACGGTGAGCGACCCGGCCATGGGCTTGCCCGACCTCTGAACCCGCATGCATGATTCGCCCCGCGCCCCAGCGGCGCGGGGGAAACATGCACGCCAAGGTCATTCGCTATTTCGTCGAGGTGGTTCGCGCGGGATCGATCCGCAAGGCGGCCGAGCAGCTGCATGTGGTGCCCACGGCGGTCAACCGGCAGATCCTCAACCTCGAGGAAGAGCTGGGCGCCCCGCTTTTCGAGCGCATACACAACACGCTGAAGCTCACGCCCGTGGGCGAGATCGTGCTGGCCCACGCGCGCGGCACGCTGCACGAGTTCGACCTCGTGCGCCAGCGCATCGAGGCCGTGCGCGGGCTGCGCCAGGGCGAGGTCACGCTCGCCACCACGGCGGGCCTGGCCGACTCCTTCCTTCCGGCCGTGGTGCAGCGCTTTCGCGAGGCGCACCCCGGCATCCAGCTCAAGCTGCTGGGCCTGCCGATCGCGGCGGTGCTGCGCAGCGTGAGCGAGGGCGATGCCGACCTGGCGCTGGCCTACGACGTGCCCGGCACCGCCGGCTTTCGCACGCTGTTCGCCAGCGAGTGGCCGATCGGCGCGGTGGTGCCACCCGGCCACCCGCTGACTGCCCATGCGACGACGATGCTGGCCGAGTGCGTCGGCTATCCGCTGATCCTGCCGGCACCTTCGCTGTCGATCCGGCCGATCCTCGATGCGGCCTTCGGGCTCTCTGGGGTCAGCGCCTCGCCGGTCGTCGAAACCACTTCCACCGCGCTCATGCGCCGGCTCGTGCGCCAAGGCGGCGGCATCACGCTGCTCAACCGGCTCGACGTCGACGAGGAGCGGCAGGAAGGCTCGCTGGTCTTCGTTCCGTTGCGCGACGCCGCGCTGCGCGCCCAGACGCTCACACTCGAGACCCGCGCCGCGCAGCCTCCGAGCCCCGCAGCCGAGCTGTTCGCGAACCACGTGGTGGCCAGCCTCGACGAGCTGCTGGCGCCCTGATCGCGCCGCCCGAGTCCGTCCACTTTTTGTGCACAGGGCGGGTCATTTATTGACTTTGCGCGTGCGAATGCATCGCTCCTAGACTGCCGCGCCGGTTCATCGGCAGGAAAGAAAGGTCCACATGCTTTCGAACGATAAAAAGACCCCCGCAGGAGACGGCGAAGGGGTCGACCAGAAGCTTCCCCTCGGCGGCTGCGGCGCACTGAGCCTTCAACACGTGCTCGTGATGTACGCGGGCACGGTGGCGGTGCCGCTCATCGTGGGCGGCGCGCTCGGCCTATCCAAGGCCGACATCGCCTTCCTCATCAACGCCGACCTGTTCGCAGCCGGCATCGCCACGCTGGTGCAGGCCATCGGCTTCTGGCGCTTCGGCATTCGCATGCCGGTGATGATGGGCGTGACCTTCGCGGCGGTCGGCCCGATGATCGCCATCGGCATCGATCCCTCGCTGGGCCTGCCCGCGATCTACGGCGCCACCATCGTGGCGGGCGTGTTCGGCATGCTGGTCGCGCCATTGATGGGGCGGGTGCTGGGCGTGTTTCCTCCGCTGGTGACGGGCACGGTCATCACGCTGATCGGCGTGTCGCTCATGGGCGTGGCCATCAACTGGGCCGCGGGTGGGCAGCCCACCGCGACCCGCATGGTCGACGGCGTGGCGCATGCGGTGGCCAATCCCGCCTACGGCGAGCCGGTGAACCTGGCGATCGCGGCGGCGGTGCTGCTGGTGATCATCGCGATCACGCGCTTCGGCAAAGGCCTGGTTGCCAACATCGCGGTGCTGCTGGGCATCGTCTTCGGCGTCGGCCTGTCGCTGGCGCTCGGTCGCATGCACTTCGACGGGCTGGCCGAGGCAAGCTGGGTCGCGGTGACCACGCCCTTCCACTTCGGCATGCCGCGCTTCGAGCTCACGGCCATCGCCTCGATGTGCATCGTGATGCTGATCACGCTGGTCGAATCCACCGGCATGTTCCTCGCGCTCGGCGAGATCACCGGCCGCAAGGTGGGAACCGACGCGCTCACACGAGGCCTGCGCGCCGACGGCCTGGGCACGGTGATCGGTGGCGTGTTCAACACCTTCCCGTACACCTCGTTCTCGCAGAACGTGGGACTCGTGACAGTCACCGGCGTGCGCTCGCGCTACGTGGCGGCCGGCGGCGGCGTGCTGCTCATCGCGCTCGCGCTCTTCCCGAAGATCGCGCACATCGTGGCCTCGGTGCCGCAGTTCGTGCTCGGCGGCGCGGGCATCGTGATGTTCGGCATGGTGGCGGCCACGGGCGTACGCATCCTCGGCGAGATCGATCACTCACAGAACCGCCATGCGCTGTACGTGATCGCGATCTCCATCGGCCTGGGGCTGATCCCCACGCTGTCGCCGAACTTCTTCCAGCACTTTCCGGCCTGGACGCATCCGCTGACGCACAGCGGCATCGTGCTGGGCACCTGCGCAGCGGTGCTGCTCAATCTTTTCTACAACGGCGTGCTGTCGAGGGAGCGATCCTTCACACTGGCGGCGCGCACCTCGCATGGGACCGAATGACATCATGAACACTTCCACCGCCACCACGCCCTCCCCGCTGCGCATCGTCCGGCACGCCGACGTGCTGGTCACCATGGACGCCGCGCGACGCGAGATCCGCGACGGCGCGGTGGTGATGCAAGGGCCCGCCATCGCCTGGGTCGGCGAGACCGCGCAGTTGCCAGCGATGTATCTCGACGCCCTGCGCGAAGGCCGCGCCGAAGCCATCGACATGCACGGACACGCCGTGATGCCCGGCCTGGTCAACACGCACCACCACATGTACCAGAGCCTCACGCGCGCGGTGCCCGAGGCGCAGGACGCCGAGCTCTTCGGCTGGCTCACCAACCTGTACCTGCTGTGGGCGCGTCTCACGCCCGAGATGATCCGCGTGTCCACGCAGACCGCGATGGCCGAGCTGATGCTCTCGGGCTGCACCACCACCAGCGACCATCTCTACCTGTTTCCCAACGGCTCGCGGCTCGACGACTCGATCGAGGCGGCCGACGCGATGGGCATGCGCTTCCACGCGGCGCGCGGCAGCATGAGCGTGGGCCGCAGCGCCGGCGGCCTGCCGCCCGACGAGGTGGTGGAGACCGAGGAAGCGATCCTGCGCGACAGCGAACGGCTCATCGACCGCTGGCACGACGCCTCGCGCCATTCGATGCGCCGCATCGTGCTCGCGCCCTGCTCGCCCTTCTCCGTGTCGCGCGACCTGATGCGCCTGTCGGCCGAACTCGCGCGCGAGCGCGGCGTGTCGCTGCACACGCACCTGGCCGAGAACGACAACGACGTGGCCTATTCGCGCGAGAAGTTCGGCATGACGCCGGCCGAATACGCCGAAGACCTGGGCTGGGTCGGCCGCGACGTTTGGCATGCGCACTGCGTGAAGCTGGACGAGGCCGGCATCGCGCTCTTCGGCCGCACCGGCACCGGCGTGGCGCATTGCCCCTGCTCCAACATGAGGCTGGCCTCGGGCATCGCGCCCATCGGCGCAATGCGCCGCGCGGGCGTGCCCGTGGGGCTGGGGGTGGACGGCAGCGCGTCAAACGACGGCGCTCACATGCTGGGCGAAGCGCGGCAGGCGATGCTGCTGCAGCGCGTGGGCTACGGCCCGGCCGCGATGACGGCGCGCGAGGCGCTCGAAATCGCCACGCTGGGCGGCGCGAAGGTATTGGGCCGCGACGACATCGGCTCTATCGCCCCCGGCATGTCGGCCGACATCGTGGCCTTCGACATGCGCGGCGTCGCCCACGCGGGCGCTGGGCACGACCCGGTGGCGGCGCTGGTGTTCTGCATGCCGGCCTCGGTGTCGCTGAGCGTGATCGGCGGAGTGGTCCGCGTCCGCGATGGAGAATTCACCGGGCTCGAGTTGTCGCCGCTGCTGGCAAGGCACCGCGACCTGGCTCGCACGCTGTACGAAGCCGCGCGGCACCCGCACACTGCCTGACCCCGGCCTGACTTGCCTCCCAGCTTTCGGCGGTTCCGGCTGTGCACCTTCGAGGTAGGCAGCAACCCTGATTGCCAACGCCGGAGCCCCTCCGCAGAATCCGGCCACAAATAGAACGAGCGTTCGATTTTGTGGCCGACCACCCCGTCGGCCTTCCCAAGATTCACAACGACAGGGAACTCCCCGATGAAGCGCAGAGACATCCTCAAATGGTCCGCCTCGGCGGGCGGCCTGAGCCTGCTGGCCGGCAAGACATCCACCGCCTCGGCCGCACTACCGGTGCTCAAGCCCACGCTGCCGCAGAAGATCGACCCGATCAGCGCCACGCTGCGGCGGCTCGAGCTGGTGGGACGGCAGGCGACCTATCTCTGGACCGAATCGCACATCAACCTGGCCGGCGTGCCGATGGGCGCGGTGGTGCCCGCGACCGAACTGCCCGCGCTGGAGCACCAGCTCAAGACGATCGCGAAGGCGCTGGAGGCCGTCACCAATTTCGCGGCCTCGTTCGCCACCAGCGCGCTGGCTTCGGGCAGCCTGCAGTCGCTCGACAACCTGCGCACGCGGCTCGCGAGCCTGCAGGCCAGCTTCGACCAGCTGCTGGCCGCCAACGGCGGGCTGGCGACGCTGCCGGCCGCGGTGCTGGCGCTGCTGAGCACGCTCACCGGCACGGCGGGCGACATCGCCACACAGCTCAAGCAGATCCACCACGACCTGCTGTCGCAGGGCCCGCTGGGCGCGCTGAACGGGCCGAAGACGGTGGCGCAGTACGACGCGCTGTTCGTCACCATCGAGAAGCCCGCCATCGCGCAACTGCTGCACGACAACGACCTGTTCGCCGCCATGCGCGTGTCGGGGCCCAACCCGATGCTGATACAGCGCGCTACCACGCTGCCGGCGAAGTTCCCGCTGGGCGACGCGCAATACCGGCAGGTGATGGGCGCGGGCGACAGCCTCGCCGACGCTGCCGCCTCGGGCCGGCTCTACATCCTCGACTACGAAGGCCTGGGCGACATGGCGCCCGCCGGCCCGCAGATCAAGCCGCTCACGGGCACGGGCTACATCCACGCGCCCATCGCGCTGTTCGCGCGGCCGAAGACCGGCCGCTCGCTGGTGCCGGTCGCCATCCAATGCGGGCAGGACCCGGCCGCGAACGCGATCTTCCTGCGCGTGGACGACACGGCCAACGCAGAGGCGTACTGGGCCTGGCAATCGGCCAAGACCGTGGTGCAGGTGGCCGACTTCAACTACCACGAGATGTTCGTGCACCTGGGTCGCACGCACCTGATGTCGGAAGCCTTCGCGATGGCCACGCAGCGCCAGCTCGCGACCGCGCACCCGCTGAACCGGCTGCTGTCGCCGCACCTGGAAGGCGCGATGTTCATCAACGAGGCCGCGACGCTGATCATCATGGCGCCGCTGACCACGGGCGACGTGATCCTCGCCGCGCCCATCGAGACGCTGCAGCAGCAGTGCGGCCGCGACCGGCTGGCCTACGACTTCTACGACCGCATGATGCTGCCCAACGACCTGCGCACGCGCGGCGTGGACGATGCGACCGCGCTGCCCGACTACCCGTACCGCGACGACGCGCTGCTGGTGTGGAACGCGATCGCGCAGTGGGTGGGCGACTACGTAGCCACCTACTACCTGAGCGACGCCGACGTGACCGGCGACTACGAGCTCAAGGCCTGGGCCACCGAGCTGGCCACCAGCGGCAAGGTGCACGGCTTCCGCGCGATCACCACGCGCGCGCAGCTGATCGACGTGCTCACCGCCATCATCTTCAACGCCAGCGCGCAGCACGCGGCCGTGAACTTCCCGCAGTACTCGGTGATGACCTATGCGCCCTTCAGCGCGGGCACCGAAGGCACGCCGGCGCCGACAACGAGCGTGGGGCAGAACGAGGCGAGCTGGTCTCAGATGCTGCCCTCGCGGCTGGCGGCGCAGGAGCAGATCCTGCTGTTCCACATCCTCGGCGGCGTGTACTACCGGCCGCTGGGCGAGTACAAGGACAACGTCTTCCCGCATCTGCCGGTGCTGCTGGACCCTGCCATCGCGGGGCAAGGCGGGCCGCTGGAGCGCTTCCGCAATGCGCTCGCGGGCATCGAGGCCACCATCGGCCAGCGCAACGCCACGCGCACGCGGCCTTACGAGCATCTGCTGCCGAGCCGGATTCCCTCCAGCACGAACATCTGATCGATCGGTCGATCAGCGTCGCATCGTGTCGAGCTGCGTGACCGGCGCGCTGTCGTTGCCCCAGGAGCCGCGCACGTAGGTGAGCACGGCCGCTACCTCGGCCGCGTCCAGCGTCTGGCCGAAGGGCGGCATGCCGTAGGGGCGCGGATTGCCCGAAGTCGAAGGCAGGAAGCCGCCGTGCGAGATCACCTGGATCAGGTTGGTGGGCCGCGCCATGTTCACGGCGCGGTTGCCCGCCAGCGGCGGATAGGCACCCGCCGCGCCCTGCCCCTGGTCGCCATGGCAGTAGGCGCAGCGCTGGTCGTAGATCTTCGCGCCGCGCGTCATGGTGCTGGCGTCGCGGCGGATCGGGGCCTTCGCTGTCGTGACCGTGTCGGCCGCGGGCTTTGGTGCGTCGGGCAGGTCCTTGAGGTAGCTCGCCATCGCCGTGAGATCGGCCTCGCTCAGGTACTGCGTGCTGCGGAACACCACGTCGGCCATCGGCCCCATGACCGATCCGCGCGGCGCAGTGCCGTTCTTGAGCAGCGCCACCACGTCGGCAGCAGGCCAGTCAGCCACGCCAGCTTCATGCGGATCGGTGAGCGAAGGCGCATACCAGTTCTCGACGGCGATGAGGCCACCCGACAGCCCCAGCTTCGTCTCGGTCGCGCCCAGCGAGTTGCGGCTGCCGTGGCAGGCGATGCAATGGCCCAGGCCGTTGACCAGGTAGGCGCCCCGGTTCCATTCGGCGGGCTTGCCGGCATTGGCGACGAATGGCTCGGGCTTGAACGAGAGCGCGCGCCACACGGCCAGCGCGGCCTGCGTGTCGTACGGAAAGCGCAGCCGGTGCTCCCGGTTGGGCGCCGCCGAGGGCGGCACGCTGCGCAGGTAGGCGTAGATCGCGTCGGAATCCTCGCGCGTCACCTGCGTGAAGCTGGTGTACGGGAACGCCGGGTACAGCAGGCGGCCGTCCTTGCTGCGGCCGTTGTGCATCGCGCGCCAGAAGTGCGCGCTGCTCCAGCCGCCGATGCCGGCCTTGTCGTCGGGCGTGAGGTTGCTCGAATAGACGGTGCCGAAGGGCGTGTCGATCGGCATGCCGCCCGCATAGGGCTCGCCGCCGCGCGTGGTGTGGCAGCCCGCGCAGTTGCCGGCCAGCGCGAGGTAGCGCCCGCGCTCGACGAGTTGCGGCGTGGACTGGAAGGCTTCGGCCTGCGCGGGCAGCGGGTCTTCGCCGCGCAGGTTCATCGCCACGATGCCGCCGACGGCAGCGGCGCCGAGCACGACGAGCGCGAGCAGCGTCCAGGCGAGGTGTCGCAGTTTCATGATGGGCGCGGCTCCGTCACTTCGGCATGCCGCCGCAGGTCATGGGCAGCGGTGCGGGCAGCGAGGCCGCGGGTTTGGTGTCGGCCGGCATCGGCTGCACGGCGAGCCAGCTCGCGACGGCGTTGATGTCGGCGGTGCTCATGCGCCGGCCGATGTCGGCCATGCAGTCGGGCGCCATCGCATGCCGCTCGTTGGTGAGCCAGGCGCCGAGCTGCGACGACACGTACAGCCGCGGCAGGCCCAGCAGCCCCGGAATGGCCAGCTGCACGCCCGTGAGCGCCGCGCCGTGGCACTGCACGCAGGCGGGAATGCCGCGCGCCGCATCGCCTTCGCGCACCAGTTGGCGGCCGCGCAGCAGCTGATCGGGCGTCGCGTCGCTCACGGGGGAAACGGGCGGATACGGCAGCTGCAGCCCGGCGAAGTAGTCGGCCATCTCGCGCAGGTAGGCGTCCGACAGGTGCTGGACCATGTACGCCATGTCGCTGTTGAAGCGGCGCCCGTCCCTGAAGCTCACGAGCTGGTTGAACAGGTAGCCGGCCGGCTTGCCCGCCAGCCGCGGAAAGTAGCCTGCATTGGTGGTCGCACCCTCGCGGCCATGGCAGGCGATGCAGGCGGCCACGCGCTGCTCGATGGTGTCGGGCACGGTGGCGGGCGTGGCCGCGTTCGCCATGCCCTGCATGGCAAGCAGCAGCCCGAGCGCGAGGAACCTGAGCGCGCGCTTCTTCATGTGCCGGCAACGTAGTGCGCCAGCGTGATCAGCCCGGCGATCAGCAGCAGCACCATCACGAGGGCCACGCCGATCAACGGCAGGATGCCGACCTGCGCCGTGCGCCTCTCGGCGTCGGCCCGGCGGCCACCCAGCCCGATGAAACTCCAGAGAACGGCGCGCAGCGCGCGCAAGAGATTGGACATGGGTCGAGTGTGGCCCAGGCCGGCCGGAAAAAACAGATGCAGATTCGCTCCAATTGACCGGTGCAGATAAAGTGCCTCCGAACGAACACCCCCAGCGATGAAGAGATACGAAGCCCTGGCCGCCGACATCGAGGCCTCGATCCGCAACGGCACCCTCAAGACCGGCGACCGCCTGCCTTCGGTGCGCCACACCGGCCAGAGCCGAGGGGTCAGCGCGTCGACGGTGTTCGAGGCCTACTACCTGCTCGAGGCGCGAGGCCTGGTGCGGGCGCGCGACCGCTCGGGCTACTACGTGACCGGCGGCGGCCTGCGCGACGCGCCGCCCGAAACCACCCTCACCTCGCGCCCCGCCGGCGGGCCGAAGTCGCTCGACGTGAGCGACCAGGTGTTCGACATCCTCGAAGCCAGCATGTCGCGCAAGGTCGTGCCCTTCGGCTCGGCCTTTCCGAGCCCGTTGCTGTTTCCGCTGGCGCGGCTCGGGCAGTTCATGGCCGCCAGCGCCAGGTCGCTCGACCCGTGGAGCACGGTGGACGATCTCACGCCCGGCAGCGCGGCGCTGCGCCGGCAGATTGCGCTGCGCTACCTGGCCGACGGCATGCAGGTAGCGGCCGACGAGATCGTCGTCACCAATGGCGCGCTGGAAGCCCTCAACCTCTGCCTCTCGGCGGTAACGCGACCGGGCGATACGGTGATCGTCGAATCGCCCACCTTCTACGCGGCGCTGCAGGCGCTGGAGCGCATGGGCCTGCGTGCCGTCGAGGTGCCGACGCATCCCGGCGAGGGCATCGACCTGGAAGCGCTGGAGCTCGCCATCGCGGCGCACAAGCCCGCCGCCTGCTGGCTCATGACCACCTTCCAGAACCCGCTGGGCAGCCTGATGCCCGACGCGAAGAAGAAGGCGCTGGTGGAACTGCTCGCGCGCCACGGGCTGCCGCTGATCGAGGACGACGTGTACGCCGAGCTCTACTTCGGCGAGCGGCGCCCCCCGCCGGCCAAGGCTTTCGACACGCAGGGGCTGGTGCTGCACTGTTCCTCTTTCTCGAAATGCCTGGCGCCGGGCTATCGCATCGGCTGGACCTCGGCCGGCCGCTTCGCGCGCAAGGTCGCGCGGCAGAAGCTGTCGAGCACGCTCAGCACCTCTGCGCCGGCGCAGCTGGCGCTCGCGAGCTACCTGGAGAAAGGCGGGCTCGACAGGCATCTGCGCAAGCTGCGCCAGACGCTGGCGGTGCAGCAGGCCAGCTTCGCGCAGGCCGTGGGGCACTACTTTCCGGCGGGCACGCGCGCGACACGGCCGCTGGGCGGGTACTTCCTGTGGGTCGAACTACCGGCCAGGGCGAACGCGCTGGAGATCCACCGCAAGGCGCTGGAACTCGGCATCAGCGTGGCGCCGGGCCCGATCTTCTCGGCCACGCGCGCCTTCGGCAACTGCCTCAGGCTGAACTACGGCCACCCGTGGGACGCGGTCAGCGAGCGGGCAATGCAAACACTCGGCCACCTGATCGCCGAAGCGTCCTGAACAACAGGAAGCTCGCGATGCTCACGTTCACCAGGTTCCAGCCGATGCCGTTGATGAAGGCCGCGTGGTAGCTGCCCGTGAGGTCGAAGACCTTGCCCGACATCCAGCCGCCCAGCGCCATGCCGAAGAGCGTGAACATCAGCACCGTGCCCACGCGTCCGCCCGCTTCCTTCGGCGGGAAGTGCTCGCGCACGATGATCGCGTACGACGGCACGATGCCGCCCTGGAACAGCCCGAAGAGCGCCGAGATCACGTAGAGCGGCACCAGCCCGTCGAAGGGCAAAAACAGCAGCAGCGCCACGCACTGCAGCACGCCGCCCAGGAGCAGCGTGCGCAGCCCGCCGATGCGGTCGCAGATGGCGCCCGACACCAGCCGGCTCACGATGCCGAAGCCCAGCATCAGCGACAGCATGATCGCGCCCTGCGCCGGGCCATAGCCCAGGTCGCCGCAGTAGGCCACGATATGCACCTGCGGCATCGCCATGGCCACGCAGCAGGCCACGCCCGCCACGCACAAGAGGCTCTGCGCCGCGCCCATGCTCAGGCCGAAGGGCCGGGTCATGTCGCGCACCGGCGCCGCCGCGCCCGTGGCGGTGCTCGCGGGGGCAACCTCGGCCAGCGCGGGCGGGCGCGCGCGGAAGAACAGCGCCAGCAGCGCCATCGTCACGCCGCAGAAGATGCCCATGCCGATGTAGGTCTGGCGCCAGCCCACCGTTTCCACGAAGTGCTGCGCGATGGGCGGCCACACCGCGCCCGCCAGGTAGTTGCCGCTGGCGCACACCGCCACCGCGATGCCGCGCCGCTTGACGAACCACAGCGATGTGTCGGCCACCAGCGGCGCGAAGGCCACCGAGCTGCCGAGCAGGCCGACCAGCAGGGCCTGCGCGACGGTGAAGCTGACGATGCCGCTGGAGAAACCCGTGGCGACATAACCCGCGCCCAGGAAGACCGCCCCCATCAGCAGCGGCTTCATCACGCCGATGCGGTCGGCCAGCTTGCCCATCAGCACGCCGCCGAAGCCGAAGCCCAGCATCAGCAGCGTGTAGGGCAGCGAGGCATCGGCGCGCGCGATGCCGAACTCTGCCTGCACCGCCGGCAGCATCACCGACACCACGTACATGCCGCTGCTGCCGACCGTCATGATCAGCAGCGTGAGGCCCAAGCGGACCATCGCGTAACGCGAATCGGGCTGGTGAATCGGTTGGCTGGGTTGGTTGGGGGGCGTTGTCTCCGCGTGGGTCATCGTTGTCTTCTTTTCCTTGTTCGAGGCGGCGTCAGCTTCGCCGCTTCGGTGGCGACGGCTGTGGATGCACGTCGTGCACCACCTGCCCCGCGGTGAGCGTGTTGATGGTGTCGCCCGCGATGTCCATCAGGATTCGGCTGCGCTCGGCCGTCAGCGACACGGTGAGATGCTGCACGGGCTGCGCGTCGAGGTCGTGCAGCAGGCGCACCATCTTCAAGAGCGGCGCGCCGGTCTCCACCTGCAGCAGCCGCGCGCGCGCAGGGTCGGCCACCTCGGCCGTGATCTCCTGCACCACGCGGCCGAACTTCACGCCCTGCGCCATCAGGATCTCGTAGAGCGCGTGCTTGCGCAGCGCGCTGGCAGACACGCGCTTGCCCAGCCGTGCCGGCACCCAGGCCTCGGTAAGCATGACCGGCACGCCGTCGATGCTGCGCAGGCGCAGCGCGTGCACCGCCTTCTCATCGGGCTCCAGCTGCAGCAACGCGGCCACGTCGGGCGGCGCCGTGGCCTGGTCGACCTCCAGCACCTCGACGTCGGTTTCGAGCGCCGCCTTGCGCAGCCCGTCGACCAGGCCGAGGCTGGGCCGCGCACGCACCTGCGGCAGGTCGGCGCGCACGAAGGTGCCCAGGCCGTGGCGGCGCTCGACGAGGCCCAGCGAGGCCAGGTCGGCCAGCGCGCGACGCACCGTGATGCGCGACACGCCGAAGCGCTCGCACAGCGCTTCTTCCTTCGGCAAGGCGCCGGACGAATAGACGCCGCGCGTGATCTCGTCGCGCAGGACGACGAACAGCTGACGGTGCAGCGAGGTGCCGGGGCCGCGTTCGAGCGAGGGAGCGGATGCGGGAGGACGTGCCATGACGGAAGGGAAAACGAAGGTCGAGCATAGCAAGACGCCCGGAAGCCGGCTTCGGCGGCGGCTTGCGGAATCCGTCCAGTTGTACTTAGAATATAAACACATAAACTCAAACGCCGATCCGCAAGGCCCCGCCATGACTTCCTCTTCCACGCTCCGCCGCCTGCTCGCCGCGCCCGGCATGGCGATCGCCCCCGGCGCCTACGACGCCATCGGCGCGCGCCTGATCGAACAGGCCGGCTTCGGCGCCGTCTACATGACGGGCGCCGGCACCTCGGCCGCGCGCGGCTTTCCGGACTTCGGCCTGCTCACAATGAGCGAGATGGTCGACAACGCCGCGGTGATTGCGCGCTCGGTCGCCATTCCGCTCATCGCCGATGCCGACACCGGCTACGGCAACGAGCTGAACGTGACGCGCACCGTGCGCGAGTACGAGGCGCGCGGCGTGGCCGCCATCCACATCGAGGACCAGGTCTCGCCCAAGCGCTGCGGCCATCTGGACGGCAAGGAAGTGGTGTCGCGCGAGGAGTTCGTCTCCAAGATCCGCGCCGCGGTGGAAGCGCGCCGCACGAAGGATTTCATCGTCATCGCGCGCACCGACGCGCGCGCCATGCTGGGCCTGGACGAGGCCGTGGAGCGCGCCAATGCCGCGCTGCAGGCCGGCGCCGACATGGCCTTCGTCGAAGCCACGCAGACGCCCGAGGAAGCCGCCGCCGTGCCGAAGCGCGTGCAGGGCCCCTGCCTCCTGAACGTGGTGCCAGGCGGGCGCACGCCGGTGTTCGACCTGCGCGAGGCCGAGGCCATGGGCTACAAGCTCGCGATCCTGCCGGGGCTGATGCTCAAGGCCGCCATCGAGGCGGGCGACGCTGCGCTGGCCGAGCTCAAGGCGACCTTCAAGGCACCGACGGTGAACGCGACGGTGGCCCAGACCTTCCGCAGATTCGGTGCCGACGAATGGGACGCCCTGCGCACGCGGTTCAACGCGGGTGCGACCATGGAAAGCCGCTGACATGTCGCGCACCCTCTTCGACAAGCTGTGGGACGCGCACGTCGTGCGCGAGCTCGGCGACGGCTGGGCCCTGCTGCACATCGATCGCCACCTGCTGCACGACCTCTCGGGCCCGCCCGCACTGGCCGAGGTGGCTGCACGCGGCCTGCCGCTGCATGACCCAGCGCTGGTCTTCGCCACGCCCGACCACGCGGCCTCGAGCCAGCCCGGCCGCAAGCCCGGCACCTTCCCGCTCGGCGGCCGGCTGCACGGCGCGCTGGCCAAGCTCAGCGCCGACGCCGGCGTGCGCTTCTACGACCTCGGCCAGCCGGGCCAGGGCATCGTCCACGTGATGGGGCCCGAGCTGGGCATCGTGCTGCCGGGCCTCACCGTGATCTGCGGCGACAGCCACACCTGCACCAACGGCGGACTCGGCGCGCTGGCCTTCGGCGTGGGCTCCTCCGAGAGCACGCACGCGCTGGCCACGCAAACGCTGCGCCAGCAGAAGCCGAAGCGCATGCGCATCCGCTGCGACGGCGTGCTCGGCGCGGGCGTCACCGCGAAAGACCTGGCGCTGCACATCATCGGCAAGCTGGGCGCGGCGGCAGGCGTGGGCTACGCGATCGAGTTCGCGGGCGAGGCGGTTCGCGCGCTCGACGTCGAATCGCGCCTCACGCTGTGCAACCTCACGGTGGAACTGGGCGCGCGCTTCGGCCTGATCGCACCCGACGAGCGCACGGTCGAATGGGTGCGCGGCCGCAGCTTCGCGCCCACCGGCACGGCCTTCGAGGAGGCCGCCGCGTACTGGCTCTCGCTGGGCTCGGATACCGATGCCGTGTTCGACTGCGAAGAAGTCATCGACGCAGCCTCCATCGCTCCCACCATCACCTGGGGTACCAGCCCCGAGGACGCCATCGCCATCGACGGCATCGTGCCCGACCCGGCCACGGCATCCGACGACGCCTCGCGCGGCGCCATCGAAGCCGCGCTCGACTACATGGGCCTCGCGCCGCGCACGGCCATCGCCGGCACGCCCGTCGACTGGGTCTTCATCGGCTCCTGCGCCAACTCCCGCCTGCCCGACCTGCGCGCCGCCGCCAAAGTGGCACGCGGGCGCCGCGTGGCCGATGGCGTCACGGCTTGGGTCGTGCCCGGCTCCGAGAACGTCAAGCGCGCCGCCGAAGCCGAAGGCCTGCGCGAGGTGTTCGAGGCCGCCGGCTTCCAGTGGCGCGAACCCGGCTGCAGCATGTGCGTGGCCGCCAACGGCGAGCAGGTGCCGCCGCAGGCGCGCTGCGTGTCCACCTCCAACCGCAACTTCGTCGGACGCCAGGGCCCCGGCGCGCGCACGCACCTCGCGAGCCCCGCGATGGCCGCAGCCGCCGCGATCACCGGCCGCATCACCGACGTGAGGACGCTCGCATGACCATGACCCCGTTCACCGCCGTCACAGGCGCCGCCGTGCCGCTGATGCGCGCCAACGTCGATACCGACGTGATCATCCGCATCGAACGCCTCACCGCCTTCCAGCGCGACCAGCTCGGCCCCTACGCCTTCGAGGCGCTGCGCCTGCGGCCCGACGGAAGCGAAGACCCCTCCTGCGTGCTCAACCAGCCGGAGTTCCGGCGCGCGCCCGTGCTGCTGGCGGCCGAGAACTTCGGCTGCGGCTCCTCGCGCGAAGGCGCGGTGTGGGCGCTGATGGGGCTTGGCATCCGCTGCGTGATCGCGCCGAGCTTCGGCGACATCTTCTTCAACAACTGCTTCCAGAACGGCGTGCTGCCGGTGCGCTGGCCCGCCGCGCAGGTCGAGGCGCTGGCGGCGCAGTGCGCGGGCGGCGCCCAGGTCGCGGTCGACCTGCGGACGCGGACGATCAGCGCGCCGGACGGGCAGGTGTCTTCCTTCGACATCGACCCGCTGCGCCGCGAAGCACTGCTGCACGGCCTCGACGACATCGGCCTCACGCTGAAGGACGACGCGCTGATCCGCGAGTGGCAGCGGGCCGACCGCACGCGCCGCCCCTGGGCCTGGCCCGCCGCGCAGGGAGCCGCCGCTTGAGCACTGCCGCCTCGCCGCTGCGCCGGCATCCGTGGGTGCTTCGCTGGGCCGGGCTGCTCATGCGCGGCCGCCATGCCGGCGACGCGAGCCTGGCCTGCAGCGACGCCGTGCTCGCGCGGCTGCCCGCCACGGTCACCCTGCGCAGCACCGACTTCACGCATGGCGGGGCGATGCCGATGCGGCAAGCGGGCGAAGGCGTCGGCGACAACCGCTCGCCCGCGCTCGCATGGGCCGCCCTGCCACCGCAGGCCACGCACTGGCTGCTGCTGTGCGAAGACCCGGACGTGCCGCTGCCGCACGCGATCACGCACCTGCTCGCATGGGGCCCCGCCTCCGTCGACGCATTGGCCGAGGGCAGGCTGAACGCCGGGGCCGCGCCGCCGGGCGTGACGCTGGCGCCGAACGGCCTGGGCCGCGACGGATACGACGGCCCGCGCCCCCTGCCCGGCCATGGCCCGCACCGCTACGTGTTCCAGCTCTACGCGCTCGACACCGCACCGCCGCCCGATCTTTCACGCGATGGGAGCCTGCTGCCCTGGCTCCGTGCCCATGCACTGACGCGCGGTCGCCTCGACGGCGTCTACCAGCGCGACTGGCGCGGCCGGACGGTCACGCCCCCGCCGCCCTGAGCAAAGCGTCGCGCCACCAGTTCATTCATTCAAAAAACGGAGACAACATGTTCGACAACCATTTCAGGCCCATAAGGCCTCGAACGATCCGCGCCCTGCTGCCTGCGGCGGCCCTGTGCGCCCTGGCGCCATCGGCCTTCGCCCAGGCCGCCTGGCACCCCGAGCGCCCCGTGACGCTCATCGTGCCCTACTCGGCCGGCGGCGGCACCGACGCCACCGCGCGCGCGATCTCCAAGCAGCTCGGCGTGATCTGGAAGCAGCCCGTGGTGGTGGAGAACATGCCCGGCGCCGACGGGCTGATCGGCACGCGCCGCGTGATGGAAGCGAAGCCCGACGGCTACACGCTGCTGCTGCAGGTGCCGTCCATCGTCGTCACGAAGTACACGCCGGGCCTGAAGGGCATCGACCCGCTCGCGCGGCTGGAGCCGGTGACGGCGGTGTCGCAATCGCCCGCCGCCGTGGTCGCCAGCGCGAAGCTGCCGGTGAAGACCTTCGGCGAGTTCGTCCAGTACTGCAAGACCGCCGCGCAGCCCTGCTCGCTGGGCACGGGCGAGTCGCTGGCGCGCATCTCGGCGAAGCAGCTCGCGGCCGAGGCGGGGCTGCCGAACCTGATCGTCGTCAACTACCGCGGCACGGGCGCCATCGTGACCGACATGATCGCCAACAACGTGAACATGGCGTTCACCGGCATCACGGCTGCGCTGCCGCACTACAAGGCGGGCACGCTGAAGATCCTCGCCACGCAGGGGCAGAAGCGCGCCGCCGCGCTGCCCGAGGTGCCGACCACCGCCGAGGCCGGCTACCCGCAGTTCCAGTCGGTCACCTGGTTCGGCCTGTTCGCGCCCAAGGGCACGCCGCCGGCGGTGACGCAGGGCATCGTCACCGCGCTGCGCGAGGCGGTGAAGGACACCGACGTGCAGAAGACCATCGCGTCGGCCGGCGCCGAACCAGTGGTGAACGCACCGGCCGCCTTCGCGGCGCAGGTGCGCGAGGAGAGCGAGCGCATGGCGGCGCTCGTGAAGCTCTATCCGCTCGAGTAGCCCGGTTCATTTTTCAGGATTCCCTCATGCAAGCGAACAAGACAACCACCGTCGCCACCGATCCCACGGGCCCCACCGGCCGCCTCGCCCACTGGCTCGCGGGCTTCCGGCTCGACGACGCGCCCGCCTCCGCGCGCGAACGCGCCAAGGCGCTCACGCTCGACGGCATCGCATGCGCGATCGTCGGCGCGCAGCTTCCGTGGTCGCGCACCGCCGCGCAGATCGTGCGGAAGTTCGAGGGTCGCGGCGACCGCACCATCGTCGGCTGGGGCGAGCGCACCAGCGCGCCGGGCGCGGCGTTGCTCAACGGCACCTTCATCCAGGGCTTCGAGCTCGACGACTACCACCCGCTGGGGCCGCTGCACAGCGCGTCGATCGTGCTGCCCGCGCTGTGGGCCGCTTCGGAAGGCGACGCAAAGGTGAGCGGGCGGCAGTTCCTCGAAGCCGCACTCGCCGGCTACGAAGTCGGCCCGCGCGTGGGCATGGCGCTGCACGGCGCGCAGATGCTGTCGCGCGGCTGGCATTCGGGTTCGGTGTTCGGCACGCATGCGGCGGCTTCCGCGGTCGGCAAGCTGCTCGGACTCGACGCGGCGCGCATCGAAGACGCGCTGGGCCTTGCCGGCACGCAGTCGGCCGGGCTCATGGCGGCGCAGTACGAGGCGATGTGCAAGCGCATGCACCACGGCTTCTCGGCGCGCAACGGGCTCTACGCGGCAGTGCTCGCCGAAGGCGGCTACACCGGCATCAAGCGCGTGTTCGAGCGCGAGTACGGCGGCTTCCTGTCGACCTTCGGCGAGGGGCACGACCCCGACGCATCGAAGATCACGGAAGCACTGGGCGAGCGCTGGGAGGTGGAGCGCATCGTCATCAAGCCTTACGCGGCGATGGGCGGCATCCACTCGCCGCTCGACGCGCTGTTCGACGTCGATGCCCGGCGCAAGCTGGTGCCTGAGGAAATCGCACGCATCGAGGTCGAGGTGAGCCACGCGGTCTACCACCACGGCTGGTGGGTGCCCGAGCGGCCGCTGACGCCCATCGGCGCGCAGATGAACATCGGCTATGCGCTGGCCGTGGCGGTGCTCGACGGCGAGGCGATGGTGAAGCAGTTCGCGCCGACTTGCATCGATGCGGACGACGTGTGGGCGCTGATCCCGCGCATCGAGGTGCGGCACCAGCCCGAGTTCGACGCGGGCGGCCCGCTCAAGCGCGGCCGCGTGCGGCTGGCGGTGAGCTTCACCGACGGGCAGCGCATCGAGGTCGAGCGCAACTCGTCGCGCGCCATCGAATCGCCGCAAAGCAGCGACGAAGTCGCGGCCAAGTACCGCACGCTGACCGACGGCTTGATCGACGGCGCGCGGCAGAAGGCCATCGAGCAGATGGTGCGCTCCATCGAGGACCTGCCCGACGTGCGCGAGCTGCTTGCGTTGCTGGCGCCGCCGGTGGCGGCGGCCTTCGACTGACGCGCAGCCCCTTCGACAAAAGAAAGACGGAGACAAGACACCATGAAACACCCCGACCGCCGCGCGTTCTCGCTGGGCCTGCTCGCGCTGGCGGGCACCGCCGCCCTGCCCGCCCGCGCGCAGGACCCGTGGCCGGCCGCCAAGCCGATCCGGCTGGTGCTGCCCTTCTCGGCCGGCGGCCCCGGCGACACCAATGTGCGCGCCATGGCGCAGGCGCAAGGCAAGCGGCTGAACCAGACCATCATCGTGGACAACCGGCCCGGCGCGGGCGGCATCATCGGCAGCGAGTACGTGGCCAAGGCCGCACCCGACGGCTACACCTGGCTGTCGGCCGGCAACGGCGCCATCGCCAACGCGCTGCTGCGGCCGAAGATGCCCTATGCCGAGACCGACCTGGTGCCGGTGGTGGGCACCAGCACCGCGCCCTCGGTGCTGGTCACCAACGCGAGCGTACCGGCGAAGAACCTGAAGGAACTGCAGGCCTGGGCCCGTGCCAAGGGGCGCCTGAACTTCGGCACCGCGGGCAGCGGCAGCACGGGGCATTTCGTGGCGGAGATGGTGGAGTCGGCGCTGGGCGTACCCGTGACGCTGGTGCACTACAAGAGCGGCTCGCAGACGGTGAACGCCATCGTCGGTGGCGAGGTCGACCTGGCTTCCGAGGCGCCCATCGGCGTCGCGGGCTTCGTGCAGTCGGGCAGGCTGCATGCGCTGGCGCTCGCGGCGCGCGAGCGCACGGGGCCGATGAAGCAGGTGCCGACCACGGTGGAGCAAGGCTTTCCGACGATCCTCATGCAGCACTGGGGCGGCATCTTCGCGCCGAAAGGCACGCCGCCAGCCGTCCTCGACCGCATCGCCGAGGTCACGCTGCAGGCCTACAGGGAAGACGCCGACCTGATCGCGCAGACCGAGCGCGGCGGCGCGCAGCCGATGCTTTTGGCGCGGACCGATTTTGCGAAGTTTCTGGCGGAGGAGCGAACGCGCATGGCGCAGATCGTCACTGCGTCGCACATGACGCTGGAGTGATCCGACCTCGACCGTGCCCCGGATGATGCCGGGGCTCAGTTCTGCTGCGGTGCGACCGCAATCGCCTTGGGCACCGGCACGCCGGGCTTCGTCGGCTTGTCGTCGCACGCGGCCGTCAGCAGGCCGAGGCAGAAGAGAAGGACAAAGGCTGTGCTTCGCATGCGGGCCATGCTAGGCCCGCGTTGCGGCGCGTCAAGTCGGACGCTGCCGCTTTCTTCCGCCTGTCAGGCGGCGGTGGCGGCGGGCCGTTCGCCGGCCAGCAGTCGGCGCTCGATGTCTTCCAGCACCTGCGGCAGGTCGGCCACGCTGTCGATCACGTAGTGCGCACCAGCGGCTTCGAGGTCGGTGGTGGCGCGCGCGCGGCGCTCCTGCTGCTGCCCTTCGTCGAGCGCCTCCCATTCGGCCAGCGTGAGGCCGTTGGCATTGCCGCTCACCGCGAGGCCCACGGCCCAGGTGCCGGCGTTGAGGCCTTCCTGCAGGCCGACGCCCGTGTCGTCGACCTTCACCACGGTGTGCGGCGGCCACACGCCGAGGTCGGCGAAGCAGCGGTACATCATGAGCGGCGAAGGGCGCCCTTCGGCCAGGTCGCCGGCGCACACGAGGTTGTCGGGCGAGTAGCCGCCAGCCGCGGCGATGGGCACGACCACTTCCATGATCGGGCGGTTGTAGCCGGTGGTGGAGCCGATCTTCAGGCCGCGATCGCGCGCAGCCTTCACTGCCTCGAGCGCGCCGGGAATGAAGTCGGCGTGGTCGCGCACGCTGGCCGCGTTCATCGGCGTGAACACTTCGTACAGCCTGTCGACGTCGGCATCGTTGAAGGCGTGGCCGTGCTTCGCCTCCCATTGCGCGGCGATGCGCGGCAGCGTGCCCAGCGCCTTGATGTGGTCCCACTTGGCCATGCCCATCGGGCCGCGCGCCTCGGCGATGGTGATGTCGACGCCGAACTGCTCGAACAGCTTCACGAAGGCGCCCATGGGGGCGCAGGAGCCGAAGTCGAGGATGGTGCCGGCCCAGTCGAAGACGACGGCCTTGAGTTGCGAGTGGTTGTGGGCGTTCATGGCGGCGGGAATGTGAGTCTCTGGAAGAAGGATAGCGGTGCCGGTGGCGGCCTTGTTGCCGGCTGTCACCAAGCGTTGAACACGTCGTGCGCGATGCCGAAGCCGGTGCTCGCGCCGCTGCCGCTGGTGACCAGCACCAGCCGCGTCGCGTCGTCGGGCGCGTCGATCAGGCAGGGCGTGGTCTTCGAAGAGGGATACACGCCGGTCCAGCGCTCGGTGATCTGCGCGGATTCGAGGTTCAGTGTGCTGCGCAGGTGGCGCAGGATGAGCTGGTCGACCTCCTCCATCGCGAAGGGCTCGGGCGCGTCGGCGTAGTGGTGCGAGTCGCCGACCACCAGCGAGCCGTCTGCGCTCTGCACCACGATCAGGTGGATGCCGTGCCCGAGCGACGCGGCTTCTTCCTGCTCCAGGCGCGCGCGCAGGGCGGCGGCTTCGGGCAGCGTGCTGTAGCCCTCGTAGCGCACGAGGCTCAGGTCCATCATCACCGAGCCCGGCAGGCGAAACCCTGCCTCGGGCTTCACGCGCAGCATCTGCAGGCGGCACAGCGTGAGGTCGTGCGCGGCGATGCGGTCGGAGAAAAGTCCGTGCAGGTCGGTGTTGGTGCAGACCACCACGCGCTCCGCATGCAGCGTGCCGCGCGAGGTGCGCACGCGCGGCGTTTCCACCTCGTGCACGGTCTCGCCGAAGCGGAAGGTCACGCCGTGCGCCTCCGCCAGCCATTTCGTGAGCAGGCCGATGGCGGTGCGCGATTCGACGCGCAGCTCGTGCGGACTGAAGAGCACCGAGCGCGCGTCGGCGAGGCTCAGCGCCGGAGCCTTGGCCTGCGCATCGGCGGCGTCGAGCAGCTCGCAGCCCTTTCCCATCGGCGTGCGCATGAAGGCTTCGAGCACGTCGTGCGCTTCCGGGCGATAGGCCGCGAGCCACAGGTTGCGGTGCACGACCTCGATGCCGGCCTGCGGCGCGACCTCGTTCCACACGCCGCGGGCATGCATGGCGCGGCGCCACATGTCGCCGGGCGCCTGCCCGGTGATGGTGATGAAGCCGAAGTTGCGGATCGACGCGCCGATGGCGGCCGCGTCGCGCTCGATCACGCAGACCTTGAGGCCGCGCTGCACGGCGGTGTAGGCATGGGCCAGGCCGACGATGCCGGCGCCGACCACGATGAGGTCGAAACTGTCGGGGTTGCTTGCTTGCGGGGTTGCGCTTGTCAACGATGTCTCCAGGTCTGGGTGCGCTTGAGTGCCCACTGCCCCGCCAGCGCGAACAGGCCCCGGCCGATGGCGGCCGTGAGCATGATCAGCGAGGCCATGGCGGCGGCAGGTGCCACGTCGCCGGCGTCGTCCATGTTGAGCACGGCGATGGCGGCGAGGGTGGTCTGCGGTGAATAGAGGAACACGACGGCCGACACGGTGGTCATCGCGTTCACGAAGAAATAGCCGCCCACGTTGAGCACGGTGGGCAGCGCCACCGGCAGGTGCACGCGCCACAGCGTGTGCCAGAACGGCACGCCCATCGATTCCGACACCAGCTCGTACTCGCGGTCGAGCTGGCGCAGCGCGGTGAGCGAGGTGAGGTGCGCCACCGAGAAGAAATGCGCCACCGTGCAGACCACGAGGATGGTCATGCTGCCGTAGATGGCGCGCAGCGGGTTCGACGGCGAGATGAAGAAGAAGATGTAGCCCACGCCCAGCACCAGCCCCGGCACCGCCAGCGGCAGGTTGGCCAGCAGGTTCAGCAGCTCGCGCAGCAGCCCGAAGTGACGCGGCTTCTCGACGAAGTAGGCCGACACGAAGGTGACGAGCGCGCCCGCCACCGCGGCGCAGACAGCCATGCGCAGCGAATTGAAGTAGCTGCCCCAGCCGCCGCCGTCCATGTTGCTGAAGTCGTAGTTCCTGAACGACGGCGTGAGCTTGTAGGGCCAGTAGGTGGCCAGCGACGCGAACACCGCCATGCCGATCATCACGAGGATGGCAATTGCCGTGAGCACGCAGAACACCAGCAGCGCGCGGTCGCGCTTCCTCACGGGCTCGGGCTGATAGGGCGTGGCGCGCGCCGACAGCGCCGCGGCCTGCTTGCCGCGCACATGCCGCTCGACGAGGAAGGACAGCACGGCGGGAATCAGCAGCACGAGGCCCACCACCGCGCCCATCTGGAAGTTCTGCTGCCCGACCACCTGCTTGTAGATGTCGGTCGCGAGCACGCCGGTCTGGCCGCCCACCACCTTCGGCACGCCGAAGTCGGTGACGACCAGCACGAACACCACCATCGCGGCCACGATCAGGCCGTAGCGGGTGGAAGGCAGCGTCACCGTGCGGAAGATGCGCCAGCGCGAGGCGCCCAGCGTCTGCGCGGCTTCGTACAGCCGGCCGTCGGAGGTGGCCATGGCTGTGGTGAGGATCAGCAGCGCGTGCGGCAGCGTCCAGAACACCGAGCCGAGCACGATGCCCAGCGGCCCGTAGATCGACACGTCCCCCAGCAGCCCCTTGAACAGGCCCTGGTTGCCGAACAGGTAGACGAGGCTGATCGCCGGCAGCAGCGAAGGCGCGAGCAGCGGCATCAGCGCCACCGCGCGCAGCACGCCCTTGGCCGGCATGCACGACAGCGTAAGCCCGTAGGCATAAACGTAGGCGATGCCTGTGCAGATCACGGCGCTGATCGCCGCGAGCCCCACGCTGTTGAATGCCGACTGCACCAGCGCGGGGTTCTCGAGGTAGCGCGCGAAGTTGGCGAGGCCGACGAAGGCGCCCTCGCGATCGAAGAAGCTCTTGCCGACCAGCGCGCCGACCGGCAGCGCGACGATCACCACGAGCAGCAGCACGACCAGCAGCACGGCTGCGCCGGTCAGCCAGCGCTCGCGGTCGAACGCGCTGCGGCGCATCGCCACCACCGGCGCGACGGCGATGGCGTCGGGAGAACTGCTCATGCTCAATGCGCCAGGACCGACAGCGCGTTCAGCGGCAGCTGGATGTGGACCATGCTGCTGGGCACCAGCGGCTCGTCGCCGCCGCTGCGGGCATCGGCGGGCAGCTCGGCTTCGATCTCGATGCCCAGCGGCTCGCAGGCCAGCCGGGCCGACGTGCGGTTGCCGAAGAACTCGGTGTCGAGCAGGCGCGCGGCGAAGCTGTTGGCGCCGAGTTCGGTGCCGAAGCGCTTCACCACCACGTGCTCGGGGCGGATGCCCACGGTCGCCTGCGAGCCGATGCTGAGGTTGCCGGGCGCACACAGCAGCTCGCTGTCGCGCACGCGCACCTTGCCGTCGGCCAGCACTGTGGCGGGCAGCATGTTCATGCGGCCCACGAAGCCGGCCACGAAGCGGGTGCGCGGCTGGCGATAGAGTTCGTCGGGCGTGCCGGCCTGCTCGATGCGGCCGTTGTGCATGAGCACCACGCGGTCAGCCATCGAGAGGGCCTCTTCCTGGTCGTGCGTGACCATGATGGTGACGATGCCCAGGCGCTTCTGCAGCGCGCGGATTTCGCTGCGCAGCGTGGCGCGCACCTGCGCGTCGAGCGCGGAGAGCGGCTCGTCGAGCAGCAGCAGGCGCGGGTTGGGCGCGAGCGCACGGGCCAGCGCGATGCGTTGCTGCTGGCCGCCCGAGAGCTGCACGGGGTACTTGTCGGCATGCGCGGCCAGCCCGACCAGGTCGAGCATCTCGCGCGAGCGCTTGGCCATCTCGCGGGCCAGCGCGCCCGTGGGATGCAGGCCGTAGGCGATGTTCTGCGCGGCCGTGAGGTTGGGAAAGAGCGCGTACGACTGGAACACCACCCCGAAGCCGCGCGCCGCGGGCGGCAGGCCCGCGATGTCCTGGCCGCCGAGCAGGATCTGGCCGCTGTCGGCACGCTCGATGCCGCAGACGATGCGCAGCAGCGTGGTCTTGCCGCAGCCCGAGGGGCCGAGCAGGCACACAAACTCGCCGGGCTCGATGTCGAGATCGATGCCGTCGAGCACGCGTGTGGCGCCAAAGGACTTGCCGATGCCGCGGAGGGAAAGAAAGCTGCTGCTCGTCATGGCCGGATACCGTCTTGCTTCGATGCCAGGATCAGAGAGGCTTCTTTTCCGACTTCGCCTCGTAGCGCTTCGACCATTCGGTCAGGATGCGCTCGCGGTTGGCGGCGGCCCAGTTGAAGTCGTTCTTGGCAAGCAGCTTCTCGACATCGCCCGGCACGAACTCGAGCTTCTCCTGGATGCCAGGCAGCGCGAGCACGGCGAAGTTCTTGGCGTACAGCTCGTTGGCCTGCTTCGTCACGGCCCAGTCGGCCAGCGCCTTGGCGGCGTCCTGCTTCTTGCTGGTCTTCATGATGCCGGTGGCTTCCATGTCCCAGCCCAGGCCTTCCTTGGGCAGCACGATGTCGATGGGAGCGCCGTCGCGCTTGGTCTTGTTGGCGCGGTATTCGAAGGACATGCCCAGCGCGAACTCGCCGGCGCCGGCCTGGCGGCAGGGCTTGCTGCCCGACTGACTGTAGATGCCGATGTTCTGGTGCAGCGCGTCCATGTACTTCCACGCCTTCTCTTCACCCATCATCTGGATCCAGCCCGACACCATCAGGTAGCCCGTGCCCGAGGCGGCGGGGTTCGGCATGGTGATCTGGCCCTTGTAGACCGGGTTGGTCAGGTCGGCCCAGCTGGTGGGCTTGGGCAGGCTCTTCTTCTGGGCTTCGGCGGTGTTGAAGCAGATGGCCGAGGACCACACGTCCATGCCGACCCACTTGGGCGGGTTGGCCGCATCGCGCATGTTGGCCTTGATGGCGTCCAGCCCCTTGGGCGCGTAGGGCTGGAGCATGCCTTCCTTGTCGAGCAGCATCAGCGAGGTGGCGGCCAGGCCCCACACCACGTCGGCCTGCGGGTTGGCCTTTTCGGCGAGCAGCTTGGCGGTGACGATGCCGGTGGAGTCGCGCACGAACTTCAGTTCGATGCTCGGGTTCTCCTTTTCGAAGGCGGCCTTGTAGGCCTGGACCTGGTCGGCTTCGAGCGCGGTGTAGACCAGCAGTTCGGTGCGGCCCTGGGCCGATGCGGCGAAGGCCAGCGAGAGCAGAGCGGCCGGCACGGCGGCCCAGCGGATCGAACGATGCAGCATGGAGGTGGTTCCTTGGGAGAAGAAAGTGGAGCGGAGAAAGAGACGCCACGCGGAACCGCGAACGGGCAAGCGAAAGTACGCAAATTCCACTCGGCGACGAATGGGGGCGATGCTGGCAGCGGCATGTGACAGAGATTTGTCAGATGCCTCAAAAAAACCCAAATCCCCAAAAATGCGCTGAAAATCGGCCGCTCCCGGCCGTTTCGCAACGGCCTCGTCATCCACGTGTCACCGCACGGCGGCAGACTCGCGGACTTATTGCCCCTTGTTTTCGCATCTCCCGCCCCGTTTCACCGTCATGACACTCGACCTCGCCGAGATCGCCCGCCTGTTCGCCGAACGTGGCGGAATCGCGTACGCGGGCGAACCCGTGTCGCAGCTGGAGCACGCGCTGCAATGCGCCTGGCTCGCGGAGCAGGCCGGCGCGAGCGACTCGCTGGTCACAGCGGCGCTGCTGCACGACCTGGGCCACCTGCTCATCGCCGAGCACCAGACACTTTCGCACTCTCCTACCCAGCTGGGCATCGACGACCGCCACCAGTACATCGCGCTGCCGCTGCTGCGCGGCGCATTCGACGTCGAGGTGCGCGAGCCGATCAGGCTGCACGTGGACGCCAAGCGCTACCTCTGCGCCACGCAGCCCGACTACTTCTCCAGGCTTTCTCCCGATTCCGTGCGCAGCCTCGCCCTGCAGGGCGGCGTGATGGACGCCGAGGCGGCCCAGCGCTTCGCCACCCACCAGTGGGCCGGCGACGCCGTGCGGCTGCGGCAGTGGGACGAGGAAGCGAAGATCAAGGACCTGCCGACGCCGCCGCTGGCCCACTTCCTCACGACCGCCGGGCGGGTGCTGTTGCGCTGACGGGCCCTTTTCGCGGGCCAGGACCGGTTTCAGGCCGGTTTAAGAAACATTTGTCTACGATGGTCTCCTCACTATGACCGGCGCGCGAGCGCCTGCGAGGAAACCCGAATGTCCCCATCAGTCACAGCTCGCGCTGGCTCGTTCATCCAGGTCTTGCGCCGCGTAATCAGGCTTGCGGCGCCCTATTTCAGGTCGGAGGAGAAATGGCGGGCGCGGGGCATGTTCGCCGCCATCGTCGCGCTCAACCTTGCCTACGTCTATGCGCTGGTGCTCTTCAACCAGTGGTACGGGCGTTTCTACGACGGGCTGCAGAACAAGGACGCGACGGTGTTCTGGCGCGAGGTCCGCGTGTTCGCCGTGCTGGCCTTCTTCAACATCGCGCTGCAGGTGCTCAAGTTCTATGTGACGCAACTGCTGCAGTTGCGCTGGCGCGCCTGGATGACGCGGAACTATCTCAGCCGCTGGATGGCGAACCGCACCTTCTACGAGCTGGAACTGGCGCGCTACGCCACCAAGGAAGGCACGACGCCCGACAACCCCGACCAGCGTATTCAGGAAGACATGCAGATCTTCACCAGCGCGACGATGACACTCTCGATGGGAGTGCTGAACGCAGTCGTCACGCTGCTGAGCTTCATCGGGCTGCTCTGGACGCTGTCGGGCAATTTCTCGTTCACCTTCGGCGGCACCACTCACCAGATCGTCGGCGCAATGGTCTGGGTGGCACTCGGCTACTCGATCGCTGGCACGGTCATCACGCATTTCATCGGCAAGCCGCTGATCGGGCTCAACTTCAAGCAGCAACGCTACGAGGCCGATTTCCGGCATCACCTGGTGCGCGTGCGGGAGTACAGCGAGGCGATCGCGCTCGACCGTGGAGAAAAGGTCGAACGCGGCCACCTCGATCTGCGCTTCGGCGATGTCCTTCGCAATTACCTGCTGCTGATCAAGCAACAGAAGAACCTTCTCACTTTCACCGCCTTCTTCGGCCAGGCGGCAGTGATCTTTCCGTTCCTCGTGGCAGCCCAGCAGTACTTCGGCGGCGCGTTCCAGCTTGGACACCTGATGCAGATCTCCTCGGCTTTCGAGAAGGTGCAGGAGTCGCTCAGCTGGTTCGTCGACAACTACGACCGCGTGGCCGTGTGGCGCGCCGCCAGCGACCGTCTCACCAGCTTCGACGACAGCATGTCTGCCCATGCATCGAAAGAGGCCACCCTGCAGAGCACACCATCGGAAAGCCTGCACACCGACGACCTCGCGGTCGCCCTGCCCAACGGCACGCCGCTCCTCGCGGGCGCCGCGCTGTCGGTCAAGCCCGGCGACAGCGTGCTGCTGCAAGGCCCTTCCGGCAGCGGCAAGTCGACACTGTTCCGCTCGTTCGCCGGCATCTGGCCCTTCTCGAAGGGCAAGCTGCAGGTGCCCGAGAACGTCGCGTTCATGCCGCAGCGCCCCTATGTCCCCGACGGCAAGCTGCGCGACGCGCTGACCTATCCCAACCCGGCCGCCAACTTCAGCGACGATCAGTTGCGCCAGGCCCTGAACGACGCCCTGCTCCCCGAGTTGGTGAACCGCCTCGACGACAACGACGCCTGGAGCCAGAAGCTCTCAGGCGGCGAGCAGCAGCGGCTGGCGATTGCCCGGGTCTTGCTGAAGAAACCGGCATGGCTCTTCGCCGACGAAATCACCAGCGCGCTCGATGCCCAGGCCGAGAGCGTGCTCTACAAGCGCCTCGCGGACACAGTCAAGGCCGCAGGAGGAGCGATGGTGTCGATCGCGCACCGTGCAGCGGTGGGCGACTTCCACAACCAGCGCTGGGTGCTCGTGCCGCAGGAAGACGGCGGCGGCGCGCGCTACCGCCTGAACACCTCGGCCGCTCAGCCGGCGGCGGCGTAGCGCTCCCAGCCCTTCCTGCGGAGCTCGCAGGCAGGGCATTCGCCGCAGCCGTAGCCCCAGTCCTGGCGGTGCACGCGGTCGCCGAGGTAGCAGGTGTGGGTTTCCTCGACGATCAGGTCGACCAGCGGCTTGCCGCCAAGGCGGTGCGCCAGCTGCCAGGTCTCGGTCTTGTCGATCCACATGAGCGGCGTCTCGATGACGAGGCGGCGTTCCAGCCCCAGCGACAGCGCGAGTTGCATGGCCTTCATGGTGTCGTCGCGGCAGTCCGGGTAGCCCGAAAAGTCGGTTTCGCAGACGCCGGTGACGATCACCTGCAGCCCGCGCCGGTAGGCCAGCGCGCCGGCCAGCGTAAGAAAGAGCAGGTTGCGCCCGGGCACGAAGGTGTTGGGCAGGCCGTCGGCCTGCATGGCGAAGGCGACCTCCTCCGTCAGCGAGGAGCCGCCGAGTTGCGCCAGGGCCGCCAGTGTGAGCACGTGGTCTTCGCCCAGGCGCGGCGCCCAGTCGGGAAAGCGCTCGCGCATCTTCGCGAGGATAGTGCCGCGCACGTCGAGCTCGACGCGATGGCGCTGCCCGTAGTCGAAGCCCAGGGTTTCGACGCGCTCGTACTTCGAGAGCGCATCGGCGAGGCAGGTGGTCGAATCCTGGCCGCCGGAGAACAGAACGAGGGCGGTGGTGTGCAGAGGCATGTCCGTCGACGGCGGTGCGGGCCGCCGTAGTCCAAAGGCGCGATTTTCGCAGGCCGCCCCGGAGGCGCGGATACGATCTCGCGCATGAGCGCCAAACACCTGCTTGCATGGGCCGTCACCTTCGCGGTGCTGCTTGCACTCGACGCGCTCTGGCTCGGCTTCGCCGCCAAGGACATGTACCAGCAGGCCATGGGCGAGCTGATGTCGCCGAATCCGCGACTGGGCTTCGCGGCCCTCTTCTACCTGGCCTACCCCGTCGGCCTGATGGTGTTCGCGATCGTGCCCGGCTTGCGGGCGCAGGGCGTGATGCGGGCGGCGCTGCTGGGCGGGCTGTTCGGCCTGTTCTGCTACGGCACCTACGACCTCACCAACCTGGCCGTGATCCGCGACTGGCCGCTGGCGCTGTCGTTCATCGACATCGCCTGGGGCACGCTGGTGAGCGGAGCGGCCGCGGCGGCCGGCGCGGTGGCGCTGCGCCGGTTCGCGTCACGCTGAGTCGCCTCGGCTAGCTGGCGTGCATGACACGCCAAAGACAGTTCGCGCCTTTATTTCGAGAAGAGCGCTGAACTTTCATTCGGCTTTCAAATCGTCACGGCCGGGTCATCTGACGTCTTTAGATTTCACATCCACAAATGGTGCGCGCCCGGCGCACCGGTCGAACAACCACCCGAGGGAATCATGACCCAACGCTTCATTGCCCCAGCGCTGCTGGGCGTCTCGCTACTGCTGTCCGCGTGCGGCGGCAGCAACAACAACGGCATCGTGCTGCCGTTCATCCCGCCGTCCAACACCACGCCCCCGCCCGCGGCGCAGACGCCCAAGAACGTGCTGTTCTTCCTGGGCGACGGCATGGGCATCACCACCATGACCGCCGCGCGCATCTACAAGGTCGGCGAAGACGGCGACCTCACGATGGACACGCTGCCCGAGACGGCCTTCGTCCACACCTATTCGAACGACGCCCAGGTCACCGACAGCGCCCCTTCGATGTCGGCCTACATGACCGGCGTGAAGATGAACAACGAAGTCATCTCGATGAGCCCCGAGACCAAGGCCACCGACGCCTCGGGCAAGGTCTATCACACCAACTTCGACAGCACCTGCCCCTCGGGCAACGGCCAGGCCGTGGAAACGCTGCTCGAGCAGAGCAAGGCCAAGGGCTACGCCACCGGCGTGGTCACCACCACCCGCATCACGCACGCCACGCCCGCCGCGACGTATTCGCATGTGTGCCACCGCGACGCCGAAAACACCATCGCCGCGGCACTCGTGCCGGGCGGCACCGGCTACAACGGCAAGCTGGGCGACGGCGTCGATGTGTTCTTCGGCGGCGGCACCGACTACTTCACCGCCAAGGAAGACGGCGGCAAGCGCAACGACAAGCGCAACCTTATCGCCGAGCTGAAGGCCGCGAAGTACAGCTTCGCCGCCAACAAGACCGAGTTCGACAAGCTGCCGGCCGACGGCGCCACCAAGATCGCCGGCCTCTTCACCAAGAGCCACATGGCCTACGACCTCGACCGCGACGCCACCAAGGAGCCGAGCCTGGCCGAGATGACCGGCAAGGCAATCGACGCCCTGGCCGCGCGCAAGAAGGGCTTCTTCCTGATGGTGGAAGGTGGGCGCATCGACCACGCGCTGCACGCCACCAACGCACGCCGCGCGCTGCAGGACACGGGCGCCTTCGACGACGCCATCAAGCTGGCGCTCGACAAGATGCAGGCCATCGACCCGGGCCTGAAGAACACGCTGGTGGTGGTCACGGCCGACCACGACCACACGCTGCAGCTCAACGGCTACGCCGCGCGCACCGGCAAGACCGAGGCAGGCAAGCCGGGCGTGCTGGGCCTCGTGAAGGACTACGTCGACACCAGCAAGACCAGCAAGGACGTGGACGGCAACCCCTACACCATCATCGGCTTCGGCAACGGCCCCCGCCGCCTCGCCACGCGCGGCCCGATCTCCGACGCCGAGCTGGAAAACAAGGACTACAAGCAGGAAGCCGTGGTGCCGATGGATGCGGCCAGCGATTCCGAAACCCATGGCGGTGCAGACGTGTTCCTCGGCGCGCAGGGCCTGGGCGCCGACAACTTCGCCGGCGTGATCACCAACACCGACGTGTTCGGCCTCATCAAGAAGGCGGTCGGCCTGTGAAGGGCAATGAGCGCTCATCGACGAACACAACCATGAACACGACCATGAACCGCATCACCCGCAACACCCGCCTGGCCGCCGCCCTCGTCTGCGCGGCCGCCGGCACCCTGGCCGGCACCGCGCACGCCGCCGGCGAAGCCAAGAACGTCATCTTCTTCCTCGGCGACGGCATGGGCCCGGTCACCGTGACCGCTGCCCGCATCTACAAGGGCGAGAAGCAGCTGGCCGCCAAGCCCGGCTCGCTGGTGAGCCCCGAGCGCGCCAACCTAGTCATGCAGTCGCTGCCGTACGCCGCCCGCGTGAAGACCTTTTCGCTCGACGGCCAGACCACCGACAGCGCTCCCTCCATGGCCGCATACATGACCGGCGTGAAGATGCGCAACGAGGTGATTTCGATGTCGAGCGACACCGTCGCCGTCGACAGCACCGGCAAGCAGTACATCAATGGCGAGGACACCACCTGCCCCTCGACCAACGGCAAGGCCGCCGACACGCTCCTGGAGCTCGCCAAGGCCAAGGGCCGCTCGGTGGGCGCCGTGTCGACCACGCGCGTGGGCCACGCCACCCCGGCCACCACCTACTCGCACATCTGCAACCGCAACGGCTACAACACCATCGCCGAGCAGAGCGTGCCGGGCCATGCCAACTACAACCCCAAGCTGCTCGACGGCGTCGACGTGCTGATGGGTGGCGGCCAGCGCAACTACCTGCCGGTGGCGACCAACCCCAGCAGCAAGCGCACCGACGGAGTCGACCTCGTGGCCGCAATGAAGGCCAAGGGCTACTCCTACGTCGATACCGGCACCAAGCTCAAGGCCGTCGACACGGCTGCCACGGGCAAGCTGCTGGGCCTGTTCTCGCAAAGCGAGATGGCCTATGAACTCGACCGCGTGAAGCAGAACCTCGACCAGCCGAGCCTGTCCGACATGACCGAGAAGGCGCTCGGCATTCTCAGCAAGAACGACAAGGGCTTCTTCCTGATGGTCGAAGGCGGCCGCATCGACCACGCGCTGCACGGCACCAACGCCAAGCGCGCGCTGGAAGACACGCTGGCCTTCGACACGGCCATCCAGACCGCGCTCGACTTCATGAACAAGAAGGACCCGGGCCTGAAGAACACGCTGGTGGTGGTCACCGCCGACCATGACCATGCGATCGCCTTCAACGGCTATCCGAAGATCGGCAATCCGATCCTCGGCAAGGTCAACAGCTACTCGGACGGCAAGCTCGCGAAGGCGGCGGACGGCAACCCGTACACCACGCTGGTGTTCGGCAACGGCGGCCGCCCCAACGCGACCGGCTCCAGCCAGGTCAACGCCGAAGACAGCAACAAGCCGTGGATCGCCCCGGCGCGCGCGGCATCGCGCGACGACCAGACCGCGATGGACACCACCGACGACAACTTCCTGCAGGAAGTCGGCATCAACCTCGGTTCGCCCGGCGCGGAAACCCACGGCGGCGGCGACGTGATGCTGTTCGCGGGCGGCGCCGGTTCGAAGATCTTCAAGGGCACCGTGGAGAACATCAAGGTGTTCAACAAGGTCAAGGAAGCGGCCGGACTGTGAGCGCATCCGTGGCACTGAAAACGCTGCTGGCGGCAACGGCCTTCGCGTCCTTCGCGGGCCTTCCGCTGGCAGCCGGCGCCGCCGGCGATGCCGAGGCGCCCGACCAGAACCTGCGCATCCAGCATCATGTGATGTCGATCGGCAAGGACGGCGTGCAGCGCGAAAGCCGCTACGCCGACCTGATGTTCCGCCGCGCCGGCACGGTGTGGATCGAACGCGAGCTGCCGCCAGCGCTGCGCGCCAACCACGACCACGAGGCCAGCGAAGGCAAGGTGCACATCGGCCACTCGCACGCCGACAACACGGCGGCACCGCTCTGGCTGAGCCGCGACCCGGCCGGCAAAGTGCTGGTGAACATGGTGCTGCGGCAGCAACGCAAGCTGATCGAGATCGACAAGGCCAACTACGGCAACGTGGGCTACGGCGGTTCGTGGGCAAACGCCTACTGGCTGGTCGATCCGGCCAGCCTGCCGCGCATGAAATCGCTGGGCACAGCCGGCAAGGGCGTGCAGCGCTACGAGCTGCAGCAGGGTGAGAGCACGCTGCGCATCGAATGGGACACGGTCGGCCGCTACGCGCGCAGGATCGAGCAGCGCAACGAGCACGGCACCTCGCTCAATGTGATGACTGCTTCGTCCATCCCGGCGCCGAAGACGCTGCCGTGGAAGACGGCCGACGCCTACGAGCGTGGCGAATATTCGGACCTGCTGGACTGAGTTCTTCTCAAGGCGTGCGCCACGCAGAGCCGGTGCACCGGCGCTTCACAAAAAAGGCCCCTTCCGGGGCCTTTTTCCGAGGCTAGAGAAAGCGCTCCAGCAGCTTGCGCGACGCCCGGTCCAGCGTCTTCACATCTGGGATGCGGAACTGCACGCCATGCGCGCTCGCGATCAGCAGCGCGCCGCCTTCGAGCCGGCGGATGTCTTCCTCGGCCTTGAGCACGAAGCTGGTTTCGCCACGGTCGGTGCTGATGGTCCAGGTGCTGGGCACCCCGAAGCTCGACACGCCGTGCAGCCGCAGCAGCGTGGGCGCGAAGTCGCGCACCGCAAGGTCTTCCTCGAGCAGGGCCCTGGCCTGTTGCGGCAGCTGGTCGACGATGTCGATCCAGACCAGCTCGCGCCCTTCAGTCCCGACCAGCGAAATGCCCTGGCCGGGCGCACTCAGCGGAAAGGCCCGTACGGGCACGATGCCCACGTGGCGCTCGCCCTGGGCGTCGGTCAGCACCAGCCGGCCGAAGGGGTCGCGCTCGAGCTGAAAGCCGTTGTTGCTGTCGTTCTTGTCGTTGCTGTTCATGCGTCCCCCGCGGGATGGGCTGCGTGGCTGACGGCCAGCGGTGCCTGCGCGTTGGCGCGCTCGTCGGCGGCGCCTTCGCTCGCGTCGTCGTCGCCCTGGCGCAGCTGCGCCTGATAGAGCCGCCAGTAGGCGCCCTGCTTCGCCATCAAGGCATCGTGCGGGCCGACTTCGACGACCTCGCCGCGGTCCATGACCACGAGCCGGTCGGCCTTGCGCAGCGTCGACAGGCGGTGCGCAATGGCGATGGTGGTGCGGCCCTGCACGAGGTTGTCGAGCGCCTTCTGGATTTCCTTTTCGGTCTCGGTGTCCACGGCCGAAGTGGCCTCGTCGAGGATCAGGATGCGCGGGTCGATCAGCAGTGCCCGCGCGATGCTGATGCGCTGGCGCTCGCCGCCTGACAGGCCCTGCCCGCGCTCGCCCACCAGCGAGTCGTAGCCGTGCGGCAGGCGCAGGATGAAGTCGTGCGCATGCGCGGCGCGCGCGGCGGCGACGATTTCCTCGCGCGTGGCGTCGGGCTTGCCGTAGGCGATGTTCTGCGCGATGGTGCCGAAGAACAGGAACGGCTCCTGCAGCACCAGGCCGACGTGGCGGCGGTAGTCGGCCACGGCGAAGCGGCGGATGTCGGTGCCGTCGACCTTGATGGCGCCGTCGGTCACGTCGTAGAAGCGGCAGATCAGGTTGACCAGCGTGCTCTTGCCCGAGCCGCTGTGGCCCACGAGGCCGATCATCTCGCCGGGCTCGATCCGCAGATCCAGGTCGTGGATAACGGCGCGCGATCCGTAGCGGAAACCCAGCCCGCTCATCTCGATGCGGCCCTGCACGCGCTCCACCTTCACCGGATTGGCCGGCTCGGGCACGTTGCTCACGTGGTCGAGGATGTCGAAGATGCGCTTGGCGCCCGCCGCGGCCTTCTGCGTGACCGAGACGATGCGGCTCATGGAGTCGAGCCGGGTGTAAAAGCGGCCGATGTAGGCGATGAAGGCGGTGAGCACACCCACCGTGATGCTGCCGCGCGCCACCTGCCAGATGCCGAAGGCCCAGACCACCAGCAGGCCGATTTCGGTGAGCAGCGACACGGTCGGCGTGAACAGCGACCAGGTGCGGTTGAGCTTGTCGTTGACCTGCAGGTTGTAGGTGTTGGCGACGCGGAAGCGCTCGGCCTCGCGGCGCTCCTGCGCGAAGGCCTTCACCACGCGGATGCCGGGGATGGTGTCGGCCAGCACGTTGGTCACTTCGGACCAGACGCGGTCGATCTTCTCGAAGCCGGTGCGCAGGCGGTCGCGCACGACGTGGATCATCCAGGCGATGAAGGGCAGCGGCACCAGCGTGACCACCGCCAGCAGCGGGTTGATGGAGATCAGGATGACCGCGGTCATCACGATCATCAGCACGTCGTTGGCGAAATCGAGCGCGTGCAGCGAGAGAAAGACGTTGATGCGGTCGGTTTCGGAGCCGATGCGCGCCATCAAGTCGCCGGTGCGCTTGCCGCCGAAATAGTCCAGCGGCAGGGTCAGCAGGTGCTCGTAGGTGGTGGTGCGCAGGTCGGCGCCGATGCGCTCGGACACCAGCGCCAGCAGGTAGGTGCGCGCCCAGCCCAGCCCCCAGCCGACCAGCGCCGCGATCAGCAGGCCGCCCAGGTACAGGCCGACGCGCATGGTGTCGATCTTCTGCCCGTTCTGGAACGGGATCAGGATGTCGTCCATCAGCGGGATGGTCAGGTACGGCGGCACCAGCGTGGCGGCCGTGGAGAACAGGGTCAGCAGAAACCCTGCGATCAGCTGCTTGCGGTAGGGCTTGGCGAAGCGGCCGAGGCGCAGCAGGACCCAGGTGGAGGGCGGGGTCTGGAGCTCGGTGTCGGCGGAATCCTCGCCGTCGGCCGTCTCGATGGCCTCGGGTGTCTCCTTGGCGACACCCGACATGCGCTGCCCGAAAAGCTTCAGGAGCCGCAGGGCGGAAACCTGCCCGGCCAGGGTGTAGCGCCACCGTGCGAGCCTGCCGGCGGGGCCCGCCAGGTCGAGGGTGCCGACGCCCGCGTGGTCGGAAACGCGCAATTCCAGGGCCGCGTCGGTTAGCGGCCACTCACGCCAAGTCCCATCGGGATCGAGCGAAATCAGCCTCCGGTCAGTCAGGGCGACTAGGCCGGAAGCGAAGCGAAGTTGGTCGTCGAGGTCAACCGTCAGTGTTACCAGAACGTTTTCCGCGACTGCGAGGCGGTTTTTGAGTGCCGCTTCTGTTTCGCCCTCCCGGGTGCCGACTGGATCGTGATGTTGCATTGTGTTTCTTTGACTCTTGCCCGTCGCGGGCCGCTTGGACCGCGTCATGGCGCCCCAGGTCGGGCGCCGATTCTGACCGATAGCCATGGGCGCGCTTGAAGGCGCCGTGGTGCTCGGCCAAAGCACATCGAACGTTTGCATGACCCGTTTCGACGACATCCGACTGCTGCGCATCAATTATTTGCGCGGCCCCAACCTCTGGACCTACCGTCCCGTGCTCGAAGTCTGGCTCGACCTGGGCCAGCTCGAAGACTTCCCCTCCAACAAGATCGACGGCTTCACCGACCGCCTGACCGCCCTGCTGCCGGCGCTGATCGAGCACCACTGCGGCGTCGGCGAGCGCGGCGGCTTCATCCAGCGCCTGACCGAAGGCACCTGGTCGGGCCACGTGCTCGAGCACGTCGTCATCGAACTGCTGAACCTCGCGGGCATGCCGACCGGCTTCGGGCAAACCCGCAGCACCTCGGAGCACGGCGTCTACCGCATGGTGTTCCGCGCCCGTGACGAGCAGGTCGCCCGCGTGGCACTGGCCGAGGGCCACCGCCTGCTGATGGCAGCCATCAACAACGACCCGTTCACCGCCGCCGATGTGCAGAAGGCGGTCGACGCGGTCAAGGCCAAGGTGGAAGACTGCTACCTCGGCCCGAGCACCGCCGCCATCGTGTCCGCCGCCACCGACCGCGGCATTCCCCACATGCGGCTGAACAGCGGCAACCTGGTGCAGCTGGGCTACGGCGCCAACCAGCAGCGCATCTGGACCGCCGAGACCGACTACACCAGCGCCATCGGCGAATCGATCGCCAGCGACAAGGAGCTGACCAAGTCCCTGCTCGCGAGCTGCGGCGTGCCCGTGCCCGAAGGCCAGGTGGTCTCCGACGCCGAGGAAGCCTGGGAAGCCGCCGAGGACATCGGCCTGCCCGTGGTCGTGAAGCCGTCGGATGCCAACCACGGCCGCGGCGTCTCGCTCGAGCTGACGACCCGCGAGGAAGTCATGGCCGCCTTCGCGGTCGCCGAGCCCGAGGGCAGCGACGTGATGGTCGAGCGCTTCATCCGCGGCCACGAGCACCGCCTGCTGGTGGTGGGCGGCGAGGTCGTGGCGGCCGCGCGCGGCGAGATCATCACCGTGACCGGCGACGGCAAGGCCAGCGTGCGCGAACTCATCGAGAAGCAGCTCAACAGCGACCCGCGCCGCGGCGCCGAGGAAGAGTTCCCGCTCGACGTGATCGTGGTCGACACCGACGCCAAGCTGCAGCTCGAGCTCAAGCGCCAGGACCTGAACGCCGACGCCGTGCCCGCCGCCGGCCGCGTGGTCACGATCCAGCGCAACGGCAACATGGCCAACGACTGCACCGACCTGGTCCACCCCGAAGTCGCGCACGCCGCCGTGCTGGCCGCCCGCGTGGTGGGCCTGGACATCGCCGGCATCGACCTCGTGGCGCAGGACATTTCCAAGCCCCTCGGCCCGCAGGGCGGCGCGATCGTCGAAGTCAACGCCGGCCCCGGCCTGCTGATGCACCTGAAGCCGGCCGTCGGCTCGCCGCGCCCGGTGGGCCGCGCGATCTGCGACCACCTGTTCCCCAACGACGCGCCCGGGCGCATTCCCGTGGTCGGCGTCGCCGGCTCGCGCGACACCGCCGTGCTGGCACGCCTGGTGGCCTGGCTCATCAACCTGGGCGGCCGCCACACCGGCCTGGCCTGCCGCGACGGCCTGTTCCTCGAGCGCCGCCGCGTCGACGCGCGCGACAGCGCCAACTGGGAAGCCGGCCACCGCCTGCTCGTGAACCGCGCCGTGCAGGCCGTGGTGATCGAGAACGGCGCCGAGACCATCCTGCGCGACGGCCTCTCCTACGACCGCTGCGAAGTCGGCATCGTCACCGACCTCGAAGGCTGCGAAGCGCTGGCCGACTACGACATCACCGAGAGCGACCAGATGGTCAAGGTGCTGCGCACGCAGGTCGACGTGGTGCTGCCCGAGGGCACCGCCGTGCTGAATGCCGCCGACCCCCGCGTGGCCGGCCTGGCTCCGCTGTGCGACGGCGCCGTCATCCTCTATTCGGCCGATGCGCAAGCTCCTGAACTCACTGCACATCAGACCGCCGGCGGCAAGGCCGTGCTCGTGCGGCAGGACCGCGTGGTGCTGGCCAACGGCAGCAGCGAATCGTTCCTGCCGGGCCTCGGCCGCCTGACCGTGTGGCGCGCCACCCATGCCGGCGTGAGCCTCGAAAGCCTGCTGGCCGCCGTGGCCGCGGCCTGGGCCATGGGCATTCCGCTGAACCTGATCGGTGCCGGCGTAGAAGCCTTCGAGGCCGACCTGCAGGCCGCGCTGGCCTCGCTGCAGCTCTCGCAGACCCAGCCTCTCCAACAACCCCAATTCGCCTGAGGCACCTTCGCCTCGCCAGATAGACAGCAGCAGCTCTCGCAGCCCCATGAAAGTCACCCGCACCCGAGCCCTTCGCGGGCCCAACCTCTGGAGCCGCCATACCGCCATCGAGGCGGTCGTGGCCTGCCAGGGCGACGAGAACGCCATCAGCAAGCTGGCCGGTTTCGAAGACCGCCTGCGCGCGCGCTTCCCCACCATCGGCGAACTGCACCCGATGGTGCTGGGCCAGCCGCTGGCGCTGGCGCACGTGCTGGAGAACGCCGCCGTCGCGCTGCAGGCCCAGGCCGGCTGTGCCGTCAACTTCGGCCACACCTCTCCCACGATGGAAGAAGGCGTCTATCAGGTCGTGTTCCAGTACAGCGAGGAGGCCGTGGGCCGCCGCGCCGCCGAACTGGCCGAGCAGCTGATCGCCGCCGCGCAGGCCGACACGCCCTTCGACGCCGAAGCCGCCATCGCCGAACTGCGCGACCTCGACGAATCCGAGCGCCTGGGCCCGAGCACCGGCTCCATCGTCGATGCAGCGGTTGCGCGCGGCATTCCGTACCGCCGCCTCACGCGCGGCAGCCTGGTTCAGTTCGGCTGGGGCTCCAAGCAGCGCCGCATCCAGGCCGCCGAGGTCGACAGCACCAGCGGCGTCGCCGAGTCGATCGCGCAAGATAAAGAACTGACCAAGCAGCTGCTCAACGCCGCCGGCGTGCCGGTGCCGCTGGGCCGCCCCGTGACGAGCGCCGAGGACGGCTGGGCCGCCGCCAACGAGATCGGCCTGCCGGTCGTGGTGAAGCCGCAGGACGGCAACCAGGGCAAGGGCGTCACGGTCAACATCAACTCGCGTGAAGAGCTGTTCGCGGCCTACGAATCGGCCGCGGTCTACGGCGAAGTGATGGTCGAGAAGTTCCTCCCCGGTTTCGACTTCCGCCTGCTGGTGGTGGGCGACCGCCTCGTGGCCGCCGCTCGCCGCGATCCGCCGCAGGTGATCGGCGACGGCAGCTCCACCGTGCGCCAGCTGGTCGACACGGTGAACCTCGACCCGCGCCGCGGCGAGGGCCATGCCACATCGCTCACCAAGATCCGCCTGGACGACATCGCCGTCGGCCGGCTCGAATCGCAGGGCCTCACGCCCGACAGCGTGCCCGCGCGCGGCCAGCGCGTGGTGCTGCGCAACAACGCGAACCTCTCCACCGGCGGCACCGCCACCGACGTAACCGACACCGTGCACCCCGAAGTCGCGGCACGCGCCATCGACGCGGCCCAGATGGTCGGCCTGCACATCTGCGGCGTCGACATGGTCTGCGAGAACGTGCTGCGCCCGCTCGAGGAACAGCACGGCGGCGTGGTCGAAGTGAACGCCGCCCCCGGCCTGCGCATGCACATCTCGCCTTCGTTCGGCCGTGGCCGCGCGGTGGGCGAGGCGGTGATGGACACTCTCTTCGCCCATGGCGACGACGGCCGCGTTCCCGTGGTGGCCGTCACCGGCACCAACGGCAAGACCACCACCGCGCGCCTGATCAACCACCTGCTCGCGTCGAGCGGCCTGCGCACCGGCATGACCAACACCGACGGCGTGTACGTCGACGGCCGCCAGACCGACAGCGGCGACTGCAGTGGCCCCAAGAGCGCGCGCAACGTGCTGATGCACCCCGACGTGGATGCGGCCGTGTTCGAGGTTGCCCGCGGCGGCATCCTGCGCGAGGGCCTCGGCTTCGACCGCTGCCAGGTGGCGGTCGTCACCAACGTCGGCAGCGGCGACCACCTGGGGCTGAACTACATCACCACCGTCGAAGACCTGGCGGTGCTCAAGCGCGTGATCGTGCGCAACGTGGCGCCCGATGGCTACGCGGTGCTCAACGCGGCGGACGTCAACGTCGCCGCCATGGCCGCAGGCTGCCCGGGCAACGTGATCTTCTTCACCGCCGACCGCATGCACCCGGTGATGGCCACGCACCGCGCCCAAGGCAAGCGCACCGTGTACGTCGACCAGGACACGCTGGTGGCCGCCGAAGGCTCGTGGCGCGAACGCATCGCGCTGCGCGACGTGCCCATCACGCGCGGCGGCACCATCGGATTCCAGGTCGACAACGTGATGGCCGCGGTGGCCGCGGCGTGGGCCGTGGGCCTCGACTGGGACACCATCCGCAGCGGCCTCGCGAGCTTCATGAACGACGCGGCCGGCGTGCCTGGACGCTTCAACGTCATGGACTACCGCGGCGCGACCGTGATCGCCGACTACGGCCACAACACCGATGCGATGCGCGCACTGGTGTCGGCCGTGGACACCATGCCGGCGAAGAAGCGCTCGGTGGTGATCAGCGGCGCGGGCGACCGGCGCGACTCGGACATCCGCGACCAGACGGCCATCCTCGGCGAAGCCTTCGACGACGTGATCCTCTATCAGGACGCTGCGCAGCGCGGCCGTGCCGACGGCGAAGTCATGGCGCTGCTGCGCCAAGGCCTGCAGGGCGCGGCCCGCACGCGCTACATCGACGAGATCCGCGGCGAGTTCGTGGCCATCGACGCCGCGCTGGCGCGCCTGCAGCCGGGCGACCTCTCGCTGATCCTCGTCGACCAGGTCGAGGAAGCGCTCGCTCACCTGGCCCAGCGCATCGCAGCTGGCTGAAGCCGGCCTTGCCGGACACGTCCCACACGCAGGGGCGAGTCCGGCCCGTTCAGCGGCGTGCGGCTGTCCCACAGACTGCTGCTGCCCGCCGACAGCACACTGGGGCTCCGGTCACGCACCTCACGCAGGGGCGTGCATTCACAGGAGCCCGCATGAGAAAAACCCTTCGTTCCATTCTTTCCGCCACGGCCCTTTTCGCGGCTGGCGGCTTCATCGTTTTCGGCGCGCAGACAGCTGGCGCGCAAGCCCCGGGCAGCGACGCCCGCATGCAGAAGGAACGCGCCACCTGCGACGGCGTGCAGCAGGATCGGGCCGCCTGCCTGCGTGAAGCCGGCGCGGCGCGCCAGGAAGCCGGGCGCGGCGGACTCACCAGCCCCAGCCCCGCGCGCGAGCAGGTGAACTCGCTCGCCCGCTGCAGCGAATTGCCCGCCGCCGAACAGCCCGACTGCGAAGCCCGCATCAAGGGCGGTTCGCGCACCACCACCGAAGGCAGCGTGATGGGCGGGGGCGTGATCCGCGAAACCGTGACGCCCCTGCCGCCGCAGACCGTGCCCGCGCGTTGATCGATCGATGAATGAACCCGGTCCGATCCGGGCAGTCCAATCTTTCCCAGGTTATCCAGCTCACCTCAAGGAGTCATCCATGAAAAGCAATACGCGTTCGATGCTCTTCACCGTGCTCGCAGTCGGAGCACTGACAGTCTCCGCAGCCGCCTCGGCAGCCCCGCCCGCACGCGGGCAATCGTCCAGCACCTACGAACAGGAACTGGCCGTCTGTGGCCATAACCAGCAGGATCGCGCTGCCTGCATCCGCGAAGCGGGTGCAGCACGCCAGGCGGCCGCGCGTGGCGGCCTGACCAGCGCCCCGGATTACCGCGCCAACGCGCTCGCGCGCTGCGGCCTGCAGCAGCAGCCGTCCGACCGAGCCGCCTGCGAGGCCCGCGTGCTCGGCAGCAGCGGAAACACCACGACCAACGTCGACGGCAGCGTGATGGGCGGCGGCCTGATTCGCGAGTCGGTCACCACCACGATGGTGCCGGTGCCCCCGCCGGCCATGGCCCCGCAGCCGATGCCGCAGCCCATGCCGCAACCGATGCCCATGCCCCGGCCGATGCCCGCCCCCATGCGCTGATTAGCAGTCTTTTTGAGCGGGGGCATCGCCATTTCCACGCAAATGGCGATGCCCCTACTGTCATATTTCTGTCACAAAAGCCCGCCGCATGCTAGCTATAGTTCCCGGTCCCTGCCCACCGAGGAACCCTTTCTCATGAATGCCATCAAGGTCGCTCGCCGATTCATCGAAACGGACCCGGCCAACGAATCGGCCAAAATCCTGGCCCAGCTCGTGTTGGCTCTGGAGTCCGAACGCAGCTTCGAACTCATTACCCTCTACGAGCTCGACTACAAGAGCTTCCAGCTCGCCATGGACATCCTGAAGGAGTGGCGCCTCGACCGCTACTACGCCAGCAAGTCCAAGCTGTTCGATCTGTCGCTGCAGGTCAGCGAACTCGAAAAGAGCGCTCCCGAAGCCAAGGCCTGACCGGCCCCGGCTTCTCCAGCGTCTTTCTCTCCCTCTCTTCTCTCCCTACCTCCCCCAACGCAGCACCATCGGATCGAGCCGCTTCGCGGTTTCGATCAGGCCGGCACGCGTGTCGGGGTGCATGGCCGGCAAGGGGTGGCGCGGCGCCTCGCAGGCGATCACGCCGCCCTCCTTCATCAGCGACTTGCACGCCAGCAGGCCCGCCTGCCGGTTCTCGTAGTTGATGAGCGGCAGCCACTGCTGGTAGAGCGCGAAAGCCTTCTCGCGGCCGCCCGAGCGGTGCGCCTCGATGATCGGGCGGATGCCGTCCGGATACCCGCCTCCCGTCATCGACCCGGTCGCGCCGGCGTCGAGGTCGGGCATCAGCGTGATGGCTTCCTCGCCGTCCCACGGGCCCTCGATGGCGTCGCCGCCAAGGCGGATCAGCTCGCGCAGCTTCGAGGCCGCACCGGCCGTCTCGATCTTGAAATACGCCACCTGCTCGATCTCCTTCGCCATGCGCGCGAGGAACGGTGCCGACAGCACAGTGCCGCTGGCCGGCGCGTCCTGGATCATGATGGGAATGCCCACCGCGTCCGACAGCCGCGCATAGAACTCGAAGATCTGCGGCTCCGGCACGCGAAAAGTCGCGCCGTGGTACGGCGGCATCACCATCAGCATCGCCGCGCCCATGTCCTGCGCACGGCGGCTGCGCTCGGCACACACCTTGGTGCTGTAGTGCGTGGTGGTCACGATCACAGGCACGCGGCCCTTCACGTGTTCGAGGATGGTTCGCGTGAGCAACTCGCGCTCCTCGTCGGACAGCACGAACTGCTCCGAGAAGTTGGCCAGGATGCACAGGCCGTCCGAGCCCGCGTCGATCATGAAATCGACGCAGCGCTTCTGGCTCTCGAGATCGAGCGCGCCCTGTTCGGTGAAGGTGGTGGGCACCACCGGGAAGATGCCGCGGTATCTGGGGGTCATGGTGTCTTGATGTGATTCAGTGTGAGTGGCGGGGAACGGCCGCGCCACGGCAGCCGACCAGGAAGTCGAAGTCGCAGCCTTCGTCGGCCTGCAGCACGTGGTTGACGTAGAGCTTCTGGTAGCCGCCGCCGCGCGTGCTCATCGGCTGCTTGTCGGATGCGGTGAGCGAAGCCAGCCGAGAAGCAAGCTCCTCGTCGCTGATGTCCAGATGCAGGCGCCCCGCATCGCAGTCGAGCTCGATCCAGTCACCGTCGCGCACCGCCGCGAGCGGCCCGCCGTCCGCAGCTTCGGGCGCAACGTGCAGCACCACCGTGCCGTACGCCGTGCCGCTCATGCGCGCATCCGAGATGCGCACCATGTCCTTGATGCCCTGGCGCAGCAGCTTCGGCGGCAGCCCCATGTTGCCGACCTCGGCCATGCCGGGGTAGCCCTTGGGGCCGCAGTTCTTCATCACGAGGATGGAGCTGGCATCGACTTCAAGGTTTTCGTCGACGATGCGCTCCTTGTAGTGCTCCAGGTTCTCGAACACCACCGCCTTGCCGCGATGCTTCAGCAGCTCCGGCGACGCGGCCGAGGGCTTGAGCACCGCGCCGCGCGGCGACAGGTTGCCGCGCAGGATGCGGATGCCGCCGTCGGCAATGAGCGGCTTGTCCAGCGGGCGGATGACCTCGTCGTCGAGGCTGGGCGCATCGCGCACGTTGTCCCAGAGCGAATGGCCGTTCACCGTCAGCGCGCCGGGGTACGGCAGCAGCTTGGCCTCGCCGAGCCGGCGCAGCACCGCCGGCAGGCCGCCCGCGTAATAGAACTCCTCCATCAGGAAGCGCCCCGAGGGCATCAGGTCGACGATGGTCGGCGTGTGGCTGCCGATGCGCGTCCAGTCTTCCAGCTCCAGCTCGACGCCGATGCGCCCCGCGATCGCCTTCAGGTGGATCACGGCGTTGGTCGATCCGCCGATGGCCGCGTTCACGCGGATCGCGTTCTCGAAAGCCTCGCGCGTGAGGATCTTCGACAGCGTGAGCCCTTCCTTCGCCATCTCCACCGCGCGCATGCCCGACATCTGCGCGAGCACATAGCGCCGCGCATCGACCGCCGGAATCGCCGCGTTGTGCGGCAGCGAGGTGCCCAGCGCCTCGGCCATGCAGGCCATGGTCGAGGCCGTGCCCATGGTGTTGCAGGTGCCTGCCGAGCGCGACATACCGCCTTCGGCCGAAAGGAACTGGTGCAGGTTGATCTCGCCCGCCTTCAGCGATTCGTGCAGCTGCCACACGGCCGTGCCCGAGCCGATGTTCTTGCCTTCGAGCTTGCCGTTGAGCATCGGCCCGCCCGTGACCACGATGGCCGGTATGTCGCAGCTCGCCGCACCCATCAGCAGCGCGGGCGTGGTCTTGTCGCAGCCCGTGAGCAGCACCACCGCGTCGACCGGATTGCCGCGGATCGCTTCTTCCACGTCCATGCTCGCGAGGTTGCGCGTGAGCATCGCGGTGGGCCGCAGGTTCGATTCGCCGTTCGAGAACACCGGAAACTCCACCGGAAAGCCGCCCGCCTCCGAGATGCCGCGCTTCACGTGCTCGGCGATCTTGCGGAAGTGCGCGTTGCACGGCGTGAGCTCAGACCAGGTGTTGCAGATGCCGATGATCGGCCGGCCATCGAACTCGTGATCGGGAATGCCCTGGTTCTTCATCCAGCTTCGGTACATGAAGCCGTTCTTGTCGGCCGACCCGAACCATTCGGTCGAGCGCAGTTTCTTCGGAGGGGTGTCCGGCATGCGAATTGTCCTGAGGGAAAGAGATTGAAAGCACTCAGCGCCGTGGTGCGCGCGAGGTGAAGAAGCGCTGCAGCAGGCAGAACACGAAGAGCAGAGCGCCCACGACGATGCGCGTCCACCACGAGCTCAGCGTGCCGTCGAAGGAAATGAGCGTCTGGATGATCCCGAGCATCAGCACGCCGAAGAGCGTGCCCGCCACGTAGCCCACGCCGCCGGTGAGCAGCGTGCCGCCGATCACCACCGCTGCGATGGCGTCGAGCTCCAGCCCCATCGCGTGCAGGCCGTAGCCCGAGAGCATGTAGAAGGTGAAGATCACGCCCGCCAGCGCCGAGCAGAAGCCCGAGAGCGTGTACACGCCGATGAGCGTGCGGCGCACCGGCAGGCCCATCAGGATCGCCGACTGCTCGCTGCCGCCGATGGCGTACACCGCGCGGCCGAAGGAAGTGCAGTGCGCGATGAAGATCGCCGCCAGCAGCACCACGATGGCGATCACCGCGCTGATCGACACCGAGGCCTCGCCCCACACCGGGATGCGGATCTGCGAGACCTCCGAGTAGAACTCGTTGGTGATGCTGATCGAGTCGATGCTGATCAGGTAGCAAAGCCCACGCGCCAGGAACATGCCCGCCAGCGTGACGATGAAGGGCTGCAGCCTGAAGCGCTCGATGAGCACGCCCATGAACGCACCGAATGCCGTGCCCATCGCGAGCACCAGCGGAATCACGATGCCGGGGCTCCAGCCGTGCTTCTCGACCAGCGAGGCCGACACCATCGTGGTGAGCGCGATCACCGAGCCCACCGACAGGTCGATGCCGCCGGAAAGAATCACGAAGGTCATGCCCACCGCGACGACGATGAGGAAGGCGTTGTCGATCAGCAGGTTGAGGAACACCTGCGCCGAGAAGAAGCCGTCGTAGAAGACCGAACCCAGCGTGGCCACCAGCACGAAGAGCGAGATGGTCGCGACCAGCGGGAGGTACTTCGGGTTGAGTCTTCCGTTGCTCCTGCCGTTCGTACGCACGGACGCAGGCTTGGGCGAGGCGGCGGTCTCGATCACCGCGCTCATGGCCGCGCTCCTTCATGCACCGGCCGCTGAACCAGCGTTCGCACCTGCGACCTGAATTCCGGCGACTGCAGCAGCATCACCACGAACACCACGCCCGCCTTCACCACGAGGTTGATCTCGGGCGGCACGCCCAGCGAGTAGATCGCATAGGTCAGCGTCTGGATGATCAGCGCGCCGATCACGCTGCCCACGAGGCTGAAGCGTCCGCCTGTGAGCGCGGTGCCGCCCAGCGTCACCGCCAGGATCGCGTCGAGCTCGATGAGCTGGCCCGCGTTGTTGCCGTCCGCGCTCTTCACGTTGGAGCTGATCAGAAGCCCCGCCACGCCCGCGCAGGCGCCGCAGAACGCATATGCGCCGACGATCAGCCGCCGCGCCTGCACGCCCGCCACGCGCGCCGCCGTCGGATTGATGCCCACCGCCTGGATGAACAGCCCCAGCGCCGTGCGCGTGATCGCCAGGTAAAGCAGCGCGAACACCGCCGCCACGATGAACAGCGAGAACGGCAGCCCCAGCAGGTAGCCGCTGCCCAGGAAGAAGAAGGGCTTGTAGTAGATGGTGATGATCTGCCCGTCGGCGATCAGCTGCGCGATGCCGCGCCCCGCCACCATCAGGATCAGCGTCGCGATGATCGGCTGCATGCCCACCTTCGCCACCAGCAGCCCGTTCCACAGCCCGCACACCAGCGCGATGCCGACGGCCGCAAGGATCGCGAGCGGCATCGGAAAGCGGCTCGTGTCGCTGGACACCGAGCCGCCGATCATCCAGGCCGCCAGCGCCGCCGCGATGGCCACCACCGCGCCCACCGAGATGTCGATGCCGCGCGTGGCGATCACCAGCGTCATGCCCAGCGACACCAGCACCAGCGGCGCCGCGCGATTCAGGATGTCGACGAGGCTGCCGTAGAGATGGCCGTCGCGCCATTCGAGGTGCAGGAAGCTGGCGTTGAACACGGTGTTCACCGCCAGCAGCAGCACCAGCGTGACGATGGGCCAGGCGAGGCGGTGATGCATCGCCGCCGAGAAAAGGTTCTTCTTCGGGTTCGTCATGCCGCGGCGATCATTTCGCAGACCTCGTCCTCGGTCGAGCCGCCCGGCAGCTCGCCCACCTTCTTCCTGTCGCGCAGCACCACGATGCGGTGCGCCACGCGCACCACCTCGCTCATCTCCGAGGAGATGAAGATCACCGCCATGCCGGCCTTCGCGAGTCGCAGGATCTCTTCCATGATCTCCTGCTTGGCCGCCACGTCGATGCCGCGCGTGGGCTCGTCGAGGATCAGCAGGCGCGGCTCGGTCGCGAGCCAGCGCGCGATCATGGCCTTCTGCTGGTTGCCGCCCGACAGCAGGCCGATGGGTGTCTCGACGCTCGCGGTCTTGATGCCCAGCGACGCGACGAACTTCTCCGCCATCGCCGTCTGCTCGGCATGCGAGAGAAAGCGCCTGGTGCCCAGCCGCGCCTGCAGCGCCAGCGCGATGTTCTCGCGCACCGACAGCTCGGCGACGATGCCGTCCGTCTTGCGCTCCTCGGGGCACAGCGCCAGGCCTTCGCGGATCGCATCGGCCGGGTTCGAGAAAGAGACACTGCGGCCGTCGACCTTGAGCACGCCGCGATCCGGCGTCTCCAGCCCGAACAGCAGCCGCGCGAGTTCCGTGCGGCCCGCGCCGAGCAGCCCCGCGATGCCGACGACCTCGCCCGCGCGCACGCGCAGGTCGGTCGCCTGCAGCTGGCCCGCCTGCCCCAGCCCTTCGATCTGCAGCAGCGCGGGCGCGGCCTCGTCGAACTCGGGCAATGCTGCCGGCCGCGCGGACTGCGCCGCCAGCTCGCGGCCCAGCATCGCGGCGATCAGCGCCTGCGGCCCAAGATCTGCCGCGCGCCACTCGCCGATCCACGCACCGTTGCGCAGCACGGTGATGCGGTCCGACACCGCATACATCTGGTTGAGGAAGTGCGTCACAAAGACGATGGCCAGCCCCTCGCCGCGCAACCTGCGCAGCACCTCGAACAGCTTCTCCACCTCGTCGTCGTCGAGGCTGGAAGTCGGCTCGTCGAGGATCAGCACCTTCGACGAAACGCCCAGCGCACGCGCGATGGCCACCATCTGCTGCACCGCCACCGAGTAGCCCGACAGCAGCCGCGTCACATCGATGTCGAGGCCGATGCGCGCCAGCAGCTCCTCGGCGCGGCGGTTCACCGCCGCCCAGTCGATGCGAAAGCCCTGCGCCGCGCCCTTGCGCGGATAGCGCCCGGCGAACACGTTCTCCGCCACCGAAAGGTTCGGGCACAGGTTCACTTCCTGGTAGACCGTGCTGATGCCCAGCTTTTGCGCCTCCAGCGGCGAGTGCGGGCGGATCGGCCGGCCTTCGAGCAGCATCTCGCCGCCGCTGGACGGCAGCACGCCTGTCAGCACCTTGATCAGCGTCGACTTGCCGGCGCCGTTCTGCCCCATGAGCGCGTGGATCTCGCCCGGATGCAGGTCGAGCCGCACGTCGCGCAGCACCGGAATGCCGCCGAACTGCTTGTGGATGCCCCTGAGCTGGAGTACGGGGGCGGCGGTGCTTCCGTCTTCTGCCATGTGCGGCTGCCCGTTACTTGTTCTTGTTGTAGACGTCGATGAACACCGCCGCCAGCAGCACAAGCCCCTTGATGACCTGCTGGTAGTCGATGCCAATGCCGAGGATCGACATGCCGTTGTTCATCACGCCCATGATGAAGGCGCCGATCACCGCGCCCATCACCTTGCCCACGCCGCCCGAGGCCGATGCGCCGCCGATGAAGCAGGCCGCGATCACGTCGAGCTCGAAGCCCAGGCCGGCCTTGGGCGTTGCCGTGTTGAGCCGCGCCGCGAACACCAGGCCCGCCAGCGCCGCCAGCGCGCCCATGTTCACGAAGGTGAGGAAGGCCAGCCGCTGCGTCTTCACGCCCGAGAGACGCGCCGCCTTTTCGTTGCCGCCCAGCGCGTAGATGCGCCGGCCGACGGTGGTGCGGTTGGTGACGAAGTCGTACACCACGATCAGCACCGCCATCACGATCAGCACGTTGGGCAGGCCCTTGTAGGTCGACAGCAGGTAGCTGAAGAACAGGATGATGGCCGCGAAGAACAGGTTCTTCACCAGGAAGAAGGCGTACGGCTCCTGCTCCATGCCGTGCGCCGCCAGCCTGGCACGCCCGCGCATCTTGAAGAACACCAGCGCTGCTGCAGCCAGCACGCCGACGATCAGCGAGGTAGTGCGCAGCGTGTCGCCGCCCAGCGGATCGGGAATGAAGCCCGAGCTCAGCCGCTGGAACTCCACCGGGAACGGCCCCACCGACTGCCCCGCCAGCAGCGCCAACGTGAGGCCCTTGAAGACCAGCATGCCCGCGAGTGTGACGATGAACGAAGGGATCTTGCGGAACGCCACGAACCAGCCCTGCGCCGCACCGATGACCGCGCCCGCGAGGATGCTCACGATGGCCGTCGGCACGAAGTGCCAGTCGTACTCCACCATCAGCACCGCAGCCAGCGCGCCGATGAAGCCGCACACCGAGCCCACCGACAGGTCGATGTGCCCCGCCACGATCACCAGCAGCATGCCGAGCGCCATGATGACCACGTAGCTGTTCTGCAGCAGCAGGTTGGTCAGGTTCAGCGGCCGCAGCAGCGTGCCGTCGGTCAGCACCTGGAACAGCACCATGATCGCGACCAGCGAGATCAGCATGCCGTATTCGCGCAGGTTGTTCTTCAAGAAGCCGGCATGCAGCTTCGCCGATGCGCCCTCCGCCGCGGGAACGGCGGCTTTCACCGCGTTGACTTCAGGCTGCGACATGAACGGAACTCCCCGAACTCACGATGGCGTGCATGATGCGCTCCTGCGAAGCTTGCGCAGCCGGAAACTCGGCGACGAAGCGCCCCTCGTTCATCACGTAGATGCGGTCGCACATGCCGAGCAGCTCCGGCAGTTCGGAAGAAATCATGAGAATGCCCTTGCCCTCGCTCGCAAGCCTGTCGATGATGGTGTAGATCTCGTACTTGGCACCCACGTCGATGCCGCGCGTGGGCTCGTCGAGGATCAGCAGTTCGGGCTTGGTGAAGAGCCACTTGCTCAGCACCACCTTCTGCTGGTTTCCGCCGGAAAGGTTGACCACCAGCTGCTCGATGCCCGAGCAGCGGATGTTGAGCGCCTTGCGGTACTCGTTGGCCACCTTGAACTCGCGCCCGTTGTCGATCACCGACCTGTCGGCAATCGCATCCAGGTTCGCGAGGCTGATGTTCTTGCGGATGTCTTCCTCGAGCACCAGCCCGAGGCCCTTGCGGTCTTCGGTGACGTAGGCAATGCCGTGGTCGATGGCCTTGCGCACCGTGCTCACGTCCACCTGCTTGCCATGCATGAACACCGAGCCGCTGATGCGCTGGCCGTAGGAGCGGCCGAAGACGCTCATGGCCAGCTCGGTGCGGCCCGCGCCCATGAGGCCGGCGATGCCGACGATCTCGCCCTGGCGAACGTTCAGGCTCACGCCCTTGATCTGCTCCCGGTCGGCGTGCAGCGCATGGTGCACGCGCCAGTCGCGCACCTCGAACACGGTCTCGCCGATCTTCGGGTCGCGCTGCGGATAGCGGTGCGCCATGTCGCGCCCGACCATGCCGCGGATGATGCGGTCTTCGCTGATGGGCTGGCCGCGGCAATCCATGGTCTCCACCGTCGCGCCATCGCGCAGCACGGTGATGGAGTCGGCCACCTTCGCGATCTCGTTGAGCTTGTGCGAAATGAGGATCGACGCGATGCCCTGGCGCTTGAGTTCCAGCAGCAGCATCAGCAGCGCGTCGCTGTCGTTCTCGTTGAGGCTGGCGGTGGGCTCGTCGAGGATCAGCAGCTTCACCTCCTTGGCCAGCGCCTTCGCTATTTCCACCAGCTGCTGCTTGCCCACGCCCAGGTCGGTCACCAGCGTGGTGGGCGGCTCCTTCAGGCCCACCTTGGCGAGCAGCTCGCGCGTCCTTGCATAGGCGGCGAACCAGTCGATCACGCCGCCGCTGGCGATCTCGTTGCCCAGGAAGATGTTCTCCGCAATGGACAGCAGCGGCACCAGCGCCAGCTCTTGGTGGATGATGATGATGCCGAGCTTCTCGCTGTCGGCGATGCCCCTGAAGCGGCGCTCCTCGCCCTCGAAGAAGATCTCGCCGGTGTACGAGTCGCACGGGTAGACGCCGCTCAGCACTTTCATGAGCGTCGACTTGCCCGCGCCGTTCTCGCCGACCACCGCGTGGATCTCCCCCGCGCGCACGCTGAGGTTGACGTTGCTCAGCGCCTTCACGCCGGGAAACGTCTTGGTGATGCCGCGCATCTCGAGGATGGCGGCATCGGCAGTGCGACCGTCGACGCTCACTTGATCTGGCTTTCCTTGTAGTAGCCGCTGTCGACCAGCACCGTCTTCCAGTTCGACGCGTCCACGCTCACCGGCTTGAGCAGGTACGAAGGCACGACCTTGATGCCGTTGTTGTAGGTCTTGGTGTCGTTCACTTCGGGCGTCTTGCCCGAGAGCATCGCGTCCACCATGGACACCGTCACCTTGGCCAGCTCACGCGTGTCCTTGAACACGGTGGAGCTCTGCTCCTTGCGCAGGATCGACTTCACCGACGGAATCTCCGCGTCCTGCCCCGACACCACCGGCATCGGCTGCGAGCCCGAGCCGTAGCCCACGCCCTTGAGCGACGAGAGGATGCCGATGGAGAGGCCGTCGTACGGCGACAGCACCGCGTCGACGCGGTCCTTGGTGTAGAAGGCCGACAGCAGGTTGTCCATGCGCGCCTGCGCCACCGCACCGTCCCAGCGCAGCGTGCCGACCTTGTCCATGCCCATCTGCTTGCTGCGCACCACCAGCTTGCCGCTCTTGATGTAGGGGTCGAGCACCGACATCGCGCCGTTGTAGAAGAAGAAGGCGTTGTTGTCGTCGGGCGAGCCGCCGAAGAGTTCGATGTTGAACGGACCCTTGCCGCTCTTCAACCCCAGCGCAGATTCGATGGACTGCGCCTGCAGCACGCCGACCTGGAAGTTGTCGAAGGTGGCGTAGTAGTCGACGTTCTTCGAGCCCTTGATGAGGCGGTCGTACGCGATGACCTTCACGCCCTTGTCGGCAGCCTTCTGCAGCACGTCGGACAGCGTGGTGCCGTCGATGGCCGCGATGACCAGCACCTTGGAGCCCTTGGTCACCATGTTCTCGATCTGCGCGAGCTGGTTCGGGATGTCGTCGTCCGCGTACTGCAGGTCGGTCTTGTAGCCCTTGTCCTTGAAGTACTTGACCATGTTGGCGCCGTCGGCGATCCAGCGCGCCGACGACTTGGTGGGCATGGAGATGGCGATCAGGCCCTTGTCCTGCGCGTTGGCCAGCGGCGAGAAGCCGACGATGGCCAGTGCGATGCCCGCGAGCGAGGCCTTGAGGAAATTGCGTTTCATGGTGCTAGGAACTCCGTCTTTCAATAAGGGCAGGTCTTTCAGGGAACACCGCGGAACCGGCTTTGCCGGGCCGCTGGTGTTGCCCCCGGCGAGGGGGTTGGCGAAGCGACACGAAGTGCGCGAAGCCTGGGGGAGTACTCAATATTTGCGATTGGGGAATTCCTTGGCGGCGACTTCCATCGGGAAGATGCTCTCCACGGTCACGATGCGCTTGGGCAGCGTCTTGCCGTCCTTGATGTCCTTCACGGCCTGCATCAGCTGGGGCCCGAGCAGCGGGCTGCACTCGACCGATACGTTGAGCTTGCCGGCGATCATTGCCTCGAAGGCGCCCTTCACCCCGTCGATGGAGATGATCACGATGTCCTTCGCCGGCTTCAGGCCCGCTTCCTCGATGGCCTGGATCGCGCCGATGGCCATGTCGTCGTTGTGCGCGTAGAGCACATTGATCTTCTTGCCGTCGGCCTTCAGGAAGGCTTCCATCACTTCCTTGCCCTTGGCGCGCGTGAAGTCGCCGGTCTGCGAGCGGATGATCTTGAACTTCGGGTCGGCCTTGATGATTTCCTCGAAGCCTTTCTTGCGGTCGATGGCCGGGGCCGAGCCCACGGTGCCCTGCAGCTCGACGATGTTCACCTCGCCCTTCTGGTCCTTCATCTTCTCGACCAGCCAGCGGCCGGCCTTGCGGCCTTCCTCGGTGAAGTCGGAGCCCATGAAGGTCACATAGAGCGAGTCGTCCTTGGTGTTGACGGAGCGGTCCGTCAGCACAACCGGGATCTTGGCGGCCTTGGCCTCGCGCAGCACGGTCTCCCAGCCCGACTCGACCACGGGCGAGAAAGCGATCACGTCCACCTTCTGCGCGATGTACGAGCGGATGGCCTTGATCTGGTTCTCCTGCTTCTGCTGCGCGTCGGAGAACTTCAGCTCGATGCCAGCCTCCTTGGCGGAAGACTTGATCGACTCGGTGTTCGCGGTGCGCCATTCGCTCTCCGCGCCCACCTGCGCGAAGCCGAGCACGAGCTTCTTCTGCGCGAGCACGGAAGCAGGCAGGAGCCCGCCGAGCGCGGCGGCGGCCAGGGCGGTGTTGAGGGTGCGGCGATTCATGGTCATGGGATGTCTCCTTCTTGATGATTCGAGGAATGCCGGTTGGCTGGTTGGCTGTTGGCGTGAGTGATGAAACGAAAGCCCGTCCGGTTCAGGCCAGCATGTAGCCGGTCTTCACCGTCGTGTAGAACTCCGCGGCGTGGCGCCCTTGTTCGCGCGGCCCGTAGCCCGACCCCTTGCGGCCGCCGAAGGGCACGTGGAAGTCCACCCCCGCGGTCGGCAGATTGACCATCGTCATGCCGACCACGGCATGGCGCCTGAAATGCATCGCGTGCTTCAGCGAATTGGTGCAGATGCCCGCGCACAGGCCGAAGGGCGTGTCGTTGCACAGCGCCAGCGCCTCGTCGTAGTCGTCGGCGCGCAGCACGCAGGCCAGCGGCCCGAAGATTTCCTCGCGCGCGATGCGGTGCGAGGGCTTGGCGAGGAACAGCGCGGGGCTGATGTAGTGGCCGGTGGTGGCGCGCTCCAGCGCCTCGCCGCCCCACACGTGCTCGGCGCCCTCATCGCGCGCCACGTCGACCCAGGCGAGATCCTGCGCGAGGCGCTCTTCATCGACCACCGGGCCGATGTCGACGCCGCGCTCCAGCGCGTGGCCGATCTTCAGTGTCTTCAGGCGCTGGCGCAGCTTCGCCACGAAGGCGTCGTGCACCGTCGATTCGACGATGAGCCGGCTCGACGCGGTGCAGCGCTGGCCGGCGGAGAAATACGCGCCCTGCACCGCGCAGTCGACGGCGCGGTCGAGGTCGGCATCGGCCAGCACCACCAGTGCGTTCTTGCCGCCCGTCTCGAGCTGCACCTTGGCGCGCCGCGCGGCCGCCGCCTGCAGGATGCGCTCGCCGTTGCCCATGGAGCCGGTGAAGCTCAGTGCATCGACCAGCGGGCTGTCGACCAGCGCCTGCCCCACCTCGCGGCCGCTGCCCATCACGAGGTTGAAGGCGCCGGCCGGCAACGCGGCGCGGCTGATGATCTCGGCCAGCGCCCACCCGCAGGCCGACACCAGCTCGGCCGGCTTGAACACCACGCTGTTGCCGTGGGCCAGCGCGGGCGCGATCTTCCATGCGGGCACGACGAAGGGCGAGTTCCACGGCGTGATGAGCCCCACCACGCCGACCGGCTCGCGCGTGACGTCGACCTGCACGCCCGCGCGCACCGAGGCCACGTTCTCGCCACCGCCGCCGCGCAATGCTTCACCGGCGAAGAACTTGAAGATCTGGCCCGCGCGGGCCACTTCGGCCACCGCCTCGGCCAGCGTCTTGCCTTCCTCGCGCGCCAGCAGCATGCCGAGGTCGTCCTTGCGCGAGAGCAGTTCGGTGCCGATGCGGTCGAGCACGTCGGCGCGGCGCTGCGGCGTGCTGTGGCTCCAGTGCGGAAATGCCTCGGTGGCGGCGCGGATGGCGGCCTCGGCCTGACGGCGATCGGCACGTGCGTACTCGGCCACCACTTCGCTGGTGTCCGAGGGATTGGCGCTCACACCGGTGGTCGCGCTGGTTTCCCAGCGGCCGTTGATGTACTGCCGCACGTTCTGATGGAGCTCGCCATGGATCACCGGGGCGTGGACCTTGTCTCTGTTGTTCTTGGAGTGCCCGCAGTCTAGGAACAGATTTGATATCAATCCAATCGTTTTTTAAGCAAAATGCATATCGATCGCCGGATTCTGGAAAACCCGATCAGTCCTTTGTTTAAAGCCCGGAGACATGACCAACTACAACCACTGGTTCATCCGCGCCCGCCTCAAGACCCGCCAGCTGCTGCTGCTCGTGGCGCTGTCCGAGGAAGGCAACATCCACCGCGCGGCGCAGGTGCTCAACATGACGCAGCCGGCCGCCTCCAAGCTGCTGAAGGACCTGGAAGACGTGCTGGAGGTGCCGCTGTTCGAGCGCCTGCCACGCGGCATGCGCCCGACCTGGTACGGCGAGACCATGATCCGCCACGCCCGCGTCGCGCTCGCGAGCCTGAACCAGGCGCACGACGAACTCACCGCGCTGAAGGCCGGGCGCTTCGGCCAGGTGAGCGTGGGCGCCATCACCGCGCCCGGCCTCACGCTGATGCCGCCCGCGGTGGCGATGGTGAAGCGCGAGCACCCCGACCTGCGCGTGTCGCTGGAAATCGAGACCAGCCCCGTGCTGATCGAGCGGCTGGAGCAGGGCAAGCTCGACATCCTCGTGGCGCGGCTGTTCGCCGAGCACGACAAGTCGCAGCTGCGCTACGAGGCGCTGAGCGAGGAGCCCGTGTGCGCGCTGGTGCGCCCCGGCCATCCGCTGCTGGGCGTGAGCGGCCTCACGCTGCGCGACGTGGTGGGCGCCGGCTGGATCGTGCCGCCCGCGGGCAGCGTGCTGCGCCACCGCTTCGAGCTGATGTTCCAGGAGGAAGGCCTCGCGCCGCCGACCAACACCATCGAGAGCTCGGCCCTGCTCTTCATCACGCGCATGCTGCAGCAGAGCGACATGGTGGCGGTGCTGGCGACCGACGTGGCGCGCTACTACGCGTCGCACGGCATCGTGTCGCTGCTGCCTCTGGACATGCCCTGCCACATGGACGCCTTCGGCATCATCACGCGCACCGACCGGCTGCCGTCGCCGGCGGCGAAGGTGATGATGAAAGCGCTGAAGACGGCCAGCGTCAGCGTCTACGGGCGCAAGCTGGAGATGGAGATCGACTGAGGGACGACGTGCCCCGTCGCGGCTTCAGGTCCAGCCGGCATCCACCGTGAACTCCTGCGCGGTGCACATCTTCGCGTCGTCCGACGCCAGGAACAGCACCATGCGCGCAATGTCCTCCGGCATCAGCTTGTCTGGCAGGCACTGGTTGCGCTTGAGGGCCTGCTCGCCCTCCTCGTCTAGCCACAGCTTCACCTGCCGCTCGGTCATCACCCAGCCGGGTGACACGGTGTTGATGCGGATGCGGTCGCGGCCCAGGTCCACCGCGAGCCCGCGCGTGAGGCCGTTCACCGAAGACTTCGCGATCGCGTAGCAGGGGTAGCCCGAGCCCTTGGTCTGCCAGCCCGTGGAGCCCAGGTTGACCACCGAGCCGAAGCCCAGGCGCTTCATGCCCGGCACCACCGACTGGATCGCGAAGAGCGCGGGCCGTTCGTTGATGGCCATGCGGTTGTCGTAGTAGTCGGGCGTGACCGACTCGAGCGTGTGGCGGTCGTCGCTCGCCACGTTGTTGACCAGCACCGCGAAGTCGCCGAGTTCCGCTGCCGCGTCGGCAATCGCCTTCTGCAGCGCGGCGATGTCGCGCACGTCGCAAGCTCTCCACCACGGCGCGGCGTGGCCGGCCTTTTCTATCTGCTGGGCCAGCGCGGCGCTGGCGCCCTCGGCGATGTCGATGAAGGCCACGCGCGCGCCCTGCTCGGCGAACGCGGCGACGATGGCTGCGCCGATGCCGCTGCCGCCACCGGTGACGAACACCGTGCGGCCCGCAAGGCTGGGATGGACGGAAAACTGGGGGGATTTCAAGAAAAGTCTCCGGGATGCGCATCAAGTGACATTGCAATATGCATATCCATTGATGCAGTTATTTTCAATTTCAGTTATCAATATGCCTTGATACGATCCGCCGCGTCAAGAAGACAAGACACGAACAGGAAAGAAGAAAGACCAAATGAGCAAAGAGACAAGCAGCCTCGTTCCCCCTCCTTCCGTCATCGGCGAAGCCGAGTGCATCTGGCCCGCCGCAGCCAATCTCGGCGAAGGCACCATGTGGTCGCAGCGCGAGCAGGCGCTCTACTGGATCGACATCCTCACGCCGCGCCTCTTCCGCTACGACCCCGCCACCGGCGCGCAGCGCACCTGGACCTTCGACGAGGAAATCACCGCGATTGCCGAGCGCGCATCGGCGCCCGGCCTCTTCATCACGCTGCGCCGCGGCTTCGCGCTCTTCGACACCACCGCGCCCGGCGACGACGCGAAGCCCCGGTACCTGCACAAGCCCGAGCCCGAGCGCACCGGCAACCGCTTCAACGACGGCAAGTGCGACGCGCGCGGCCGCTTCTGGGCCGGCAGCATGGACTTCGACTGCAAGGCGCCCACCGGCGCGCTCTACCGCTACGACGCCGACGGCACCTGCACGAAGCACGACGACGGCTTCGAGGTGACCAACGGCCCGACCTGGTCGGGCGACGGCCGCACCATGTACTTCAACAACACGGCGCTCAACAACCTGTATGCCTACGACTTCGACATGGAAGCGGGCACCGTGTCGAACCGCCGCGTGTGGCACCGCTTCCCCAAGCCCGACGGACTGCCCGATGGCATGACCACCGACGCCGCCGGCCGGCTCTGGATCGCGCACTGGGGCGGCTCCTGCGTCACCTGCCACGACCCGGTGAGCGCGGCCGAGTTGTGCCGCATCGCGATTCCCGCGAGCCACGTCACCGACTGCGCCTTCGGCGACGCCGACCTGCGCACGCTCTACATCACGACCGCGCGCAACAGCCTCACGCCCGAGCAGGAAGCGGCCGAGCCTTTGGCCGGTGGCCTCTTCAGGGTGCGCATCGACAGCCCGGGCGTGCCGGCCGCCCTCTTCGCGGGCTGAAGGAACAAGAGAAGAAGAAGGACAGCCTCAGCCGCGGGGCTGGTAGATCTGGATCAGGTTGCCGCAGGTGTCGGCGAACACCGCGAGCCTGACGGGGCCCTGGTCCATCGGGTCCATCGTGAAGCGCACGCCGTGCGCCCGCAGGCGACCGACCTCGGCGTCGAGGTCATCGCTCTGGAAGGCCGTCGCCGGGATACCCTGGGCCATCAGCGCTTCCTGATAGGCGCGGGCCGCGGGGTTGGCGTTGGGCTCGAGCGAGAGCTCCGTGTCGCCGCCTTCGGGCGATCGCACCGAGAGCCACTTGTACGCGCCCAGCGGGATCTCCTGGCTTTTCACGAAGCCAAGAACCTGCGTGTAGAAGGCCAGGGCCTTGTCCTGGTCGTCGACGAAGATGCTCGTTAGGTTGATGCGCATGATGAATGAAGGGGTTCAGTGCCGTGGGTGGATGAAGCCGCCATCCTGCCCCGCATCGCCGGACGCGACTTCGCCGAAATCCCGGTCGCCGGCCGCGAGTGCCTGGTTCATGAGTGCGATGCAGCCAGCCGGCACGGCGACCGCAGGCCCCGCCTTTCGCCGGTAGGCCCTCGGCGGTTCGCCGAAGTGACGGGTGAAGAGACGCGAGAAGCTCCCCAGGTCGGTGAAGCCCAGCGCCAGGCCGATCTGCGTGGCGGGCTCGTCGGTGGACAGCAGCAGTTCCCGCGCGCGCTCCGGTCGCGCACGCGTGCGGCACTGCAGTGGCGTCTCGCCGAACAACGCGGCGAACTGGGCGATGAAGTGCGAAGTCGAAAGACCGGCCTCGCGCGCCAGATCCGCCACCCGCGCCGAAGGCTCCAGTTCGTACCGGAGACGATGGCGGGCTTCGCACATGCGTTTCAGCAGGTCGGGGGAGATCATGGGCTGCGGGGTGGCAGGCGTTGCGATGCCGCCATTCTGGGCCTCGATGCCGCCCCCGGAAAATCGCCCGACGCCTTGAGAGGACAATCGGGCAGCCCCTTTTGCAAATCACACCACGAACATGCCCCGCCTCGACGACCCCCTCCACGACGCAGAAATCGGCTCCCGCGACAGCACGCTGGACACCACCCGCATCGACGACGTGCGCATCGGCGCCGTCCGTCCGCTCATCACGCCCGCGCTGCTGCAGGAGCGCGTGCCCGTGCGCGACAACACGCTGGCGCTGGTCGAGCGCAGCCGCGCGGAGATCGCCGACGTGCTGCACGATCGCGACGACCGGCTGGTGGTGGTGGTCGGCCCGTGCTCCATCCACGATCACGACCAGGCCATCGAATACGCGCAGCGCCTCAAGAAGGTAGCCGATTCGCTGCAGGACGACCTGCTCATCGTGATGCGCGCCTACTTCGAGAAACCGCGCACCACCGTGGGCTGGAAGGGCTACATCAACGACCCGCACCTGGACGGCAGCTTCGCGATCAACGAAGGGCTGGAGCGCGCGCGCCGCCTGCTGCTGGACCTGACCACGCTGGGCCTGCCGACCGGCACCGAGTTTCTCGACCTGCTGAGCCCGCAGTTCATTGCCGACCTGATCGCCTGGGGCGCCATCGGCGCACGCACCACAGAGAGCCAGAGCCACCGGCAGCTGGCCTCGGGCCTGAGCTGCCCGGTGGGCTTCAAGAACGGCACCGACGGCAGCGTGAAGGTCGCGGCCGACGCCATCCTCGCGGCCCGCGCGCCGCATGCCTTCATGGGCATGACCAAGATGGGCATGTCTGCGATCTTCGAGACGCGCGGCAACGACGACTGCCACGTGATCCTGCGCGGCGGCAAGGCGCCCAACTACTCGGCGGCGGACGTCGCGGCCAGCTGCGAGGCGCTGCTGGCCAACGGCCTGCGGCCGCAGGTGATGATCGATGTCTCGCACGGCAACAGCAGCAAGCAGCACCAGCGCCAGATCGTGGTGGCCGAAGACGTGGCTGCACAGATCGCGGGCGGCGAGCGGCGCATCACGGGCGTGATGATCGAGAGCCATCTGGAGGAAGGCCGGCAGGACCTGAAGCCGGGCGTGCCGCTGAAGCACGGCGTGTCGATCACCGATGCCTGCATCGGCTTCGCGCAGACGGTGCCGGTGCTCGAAGGGCTCGCCTCCGCCGTCAAGGCGCGGCGGCGCCTGTCGTCGAAGGCCTGAGGAGAGCGGGAGCTTGAGGGTTGTGGCCGTGTTCAAGGCTTGAGGGCCTTGAACACGCCGGGTTGAATGGCGACAGCGGCTGGCATCGAGGCGGTCCCTGAGCGGTTTTGTTTCCCCCCTTTTATTCGGCCTCTACCAGCGCCGAACCGCTGTCGGGACGCAGTGTGCTCGCGCCCGGTGAAGTCGAAGTGAAGTGCATGCAGGAGTTTCGTGAAACGATACTCGGCGTCCTGCTCCGCGCCACCTGCGCATCGACTTCAGAGACGACATACAGACATCGAACATGCCAGCGACTCCTTCTTCTTCCCTCGGCAATCTCTTCTCCAGGATCTTCAAGAAGGACACGCCGCCGCAGCGGGCGGTGAAGGGGCAGGCGGGCATCCACCCCTGGCTGCAGGTCGGCGAGCAGGTGCATGCCGACGTGCTGGCGGACGGCAAGGCCATCGCCCGGCTGGAGCACATGGCCACGCTGCCCGGCCTGAAGAAACGGCCCTCCGTCGTGTTCGACCTGCCCGCTGGACTCCAGCAGCTCGAACTGCGCGGCTCGCATGTCGACGCGCAAGGGAAATCCACTTCGTTCAAGAGGCGCTGGTCCGTGCTCGACATGTCACGGCTTTCGCATCCCCTCTACGACCAAGACAAGCCCTTGGTCGACCGGATCCGCGCCTTTGCCGATCTCTCCCGATTGGTGGAAATCAGCGCCCCCGCCCTGCCTGTAGGCACCACCGCCGAAGTCGCCCTGCTCGAAGCCGAAGCCCGCCTGGGCATCTCGTTGCCCTCGCCGTTGCGCGAGGTGCTGTCACAGGCCCGCATCGAGATCGGGAACTCGTACCTCCTGCAGCCCCACAACCTGCAGACGGCGGCGAGCCTGCTGCTCGGACTCGGCGGCTACAGCAGCGGCAGCAACGGAGAACTCAGCCTGGACAACCTGCTACCTCCCTCAGTCCTCGCACGCTACCGCCGCAGCGTGACGGTCTTCGTCGAAATCGGCGACGGCCTCGGCGCACTGGCCTGGGACCCTGAGGGCGTTATCCCCGATGAGCCGCCCAACACCACGGGCGACCAGGGCAACCCTGGCGCGCAGCCCGGGACGCCGCACGAGGGCGTCTGGTACTGGCTGCATCAGGAACGCATCGCCGAGCCCGAACTGCTGCTGGACGACGACTACAGGCCGCAGACCGCGGAGGCCGCCCTGACCAGCGTCTTCAAGCGCTTCGCCCTTTCGCAGGCCGCCTCCCCCGAGAGCGAAAAGCAGTTGCTGGTCGACACAGCCCATCCGCGCAACCTGCTGCAGCTGAGCTTCGACGAGCCGAAGAAGCCGCGGCTGTGGATGCGCAGCTACGACTACCACTACAGCCTCTACTGACTCGGGGGCCACACATCGCCCCCTTACACTGCCGCCCATGAGTACGCAGGGCTCAACCTCCTCCGTGGCGGACGGCACGATCGCGGGCACCGACGCCCCGCCCGGCATCGCCGACTCCCACGCCCAGCTGGTCCGCGAACGCCTGCTGCGGCGCATGTTCGTGATGGGCCCGCCCACGGTGCTGACGGCGCTCGCGGCCGCCATCGCGATGGCGGGCGTGTTCTTCTGGATGACGCGGGGCCTCGGCGCGCTGACCTGGGGCATCGCGACCTGCGCGCTGCTCAGCCTCCGGCTGGTGTTCATGCGCTGGAACGCGCGCCTCTATCCCGAGCCCGAATTCACGCTGCGCCAGCCCGACGGCGCATGGCGCTTCATGCTGCCGCTGGGCACCTACATGGCGATGTGGACGCTGGCGCCCTGGGCCCTGATGCCGCCCGGCACCGAATCGCCCACGCGCATCCTGATCCTGCTGCTGGGCATGTTCGCCGTGCTGATGGGCTCGGTGCCGGTGATCGCCACCTGGCGCGCGATGGTGCCGGTGGTCACCATTCCGCTCACCCTGGGCGTGGTGACGCGCTTCGCCTGGATGGGCGGCACCGACGGCTGGTTCGCCTGCGTGGTCGGCCTGCTCTTCGGCGGCTCGATGGCGCGCTATGCGCTGTCGCAGCACCAGCTCATCCGGCGCAGCCTCTCGGACCAGATCGACAAGGAGCTGCTGAGCGAACAGCTCATGCGCCAGTCCTTCGAGCTGCAGCGCCTGAACCGCGAGCGCAGCCGCTTCTTCGCCTCGGCCAGCCATGACCTGCGCCAGCCGGTGCATGCGCTGGCGCTGTTCTCGCGCTCGCTGGAGCGCGACCTCGCCGAGCACCCGCTGGCTCCCGTGGCCGGCCGCGTGGTGCAGGCGACCGATGCGGTCAGCGGCCTGCTCAACGCGATGCTCGACATCTCCAAGATCGACGCGGGCACCGTGGTGCCCCAGCCCATGGAGATCGCGGTGGACCCGCTCTTCCTTCGGCTCGCGCAGCTCTTCGAGCCCCGGGCCCAGCAGGCGGGCCTCTCGCTGCGCTTCCACACCGCGCCCGAATGGCTGCAGACCGACCCCGACCTGCTGCTGCGCGTGCTGACCAACTTCGTCGACAACGCGCTCAAGTACACGCGAAGCGGCGGCATCCTCGTGAGCGCCCGCCCGCGCGGCGACCGCCTGCGGCTGGCCGTGTGGGACACGGGCCTGGGCATCGCGCCCGAGCACCTGCCCCATGTGTTCGACGAGTTCTACCAGGTCGACAACCCGCAGCGCGACGTGGCGCGCGGCCTGGGCATCGGGCTGGCCATCGTCAAGCGGCTGGTCGACCTGCTCAGCGGCGAGATCGGCGTGCGCTCGCGGCAGGACCGCGGCAGCGTGTTCTGGGTCGACCTGCCGCGCCGGCCGCCGGCGGCACCGGCGCCGCTGGCCCTCGCACCGGCGGCCACCCCGGACACTGCCAGTGTCGACACGACGGAAACACCGCTCGTGCCACCACGCGTGCTGTTGCTGGACGACGAGCAGCCCGTGGGCGAAGCCGTGCGCATGTGGCTCGCGCCCTACTGCGAGCGCATCGAAATCACCAGCCGGCTGGCCGACGCCTGCGCGCAGGTGCGGGCCACGCCCGAGGGCTTCGACGCCTTCATCGTCGACTTCCGGCTGGCCGATCCGCAGGACGGAATCCAGGCCACCGCCGAGCTGCGCCAGCTCGCGGGCCGCCGCGTGCCCACCATCCTCGTCACGGGCGACACCGACCCCGAGCGTGTGCGCGCGGCCTATGCCAGCGGCCTGGTGGTGATGTTCAAGCCGGTGCAGCCCGAGGTGCTGCTGCGCACGCTGCACCAGATCATCCAGAGCGAGGCGAGAGAGCGGGCCTGACCAGCCGCCGCGTCAGCCCGGCAATCCGAACCGATGCTCGGTGGCACTGTGGAAGCGCTCGCCGGGCCGCAGCACCGTCGACGGAAATTCCGGCCGGTTCGGCGAATCGGGGAAATGCTGCGTCTCCAGGCACAGCCCGTCGCCCTGCCGCAGGCTCGCGCCCGCGCTGCCGAAGAGGCTGCCGTCGAGAAAGTTGCCCGAGTAGAACTGCACGCCGGGCTCGCTGGTATGCACCTCCATCACGCGGCCCGAAGCCTCGTGCTCCAGCCGCGCGGCGAGCGCGAGGCCGTGTTCGGCCCGTGCCCGATCGAGCACCCAGTTGTGGTCGTAGCCATGCGCCCGCATCAACTGCTCGTGGCCTTCGCGGATGCGCTCGCCGATGCGGGTCGCGGTGCGGAAGTCGAAGGGCGTACCCGCCACGTCGGCGGTGCCCAACGGGATCAGCGTTTCGTCCACCGGGCAGTAGCGGCTCGCGGCGAGCGTCAGCCGGTGGTCCAGCACCGAGCCGCTGCCCGCGAGGTTGAAGTAGTCGTGGTGGCTCAGGTTGAGCACGGTGGGCCTGTCGGCGATGGCGCTGTAGTCGATGCGCCATGTGTTCGCCCTGGTGCTCAGCGTGTAGCGCAGCGTGAGCCGCACTTCGCCGGGGTAGCCCTCCTCGCCGCCTGCGCTGGTGTAGCTGAGCTCGATGGCGATGCAGTCGTCTCCCGTTTCCTTTGCCGAAAGCGGCGCGATCTCCCAGTAGCGCTTGCCGAAGCCCGTCGCGCCGCCATGCAGCGAATTGGGGCCGTTGTTCAGGCCCAGCTGATGGGTGGTGCCGTCGAGCGTGAAGCGCCCGCCCGCGATGCGGTTCGCATAGCGCCCGACGATGGTGCCCAGGTGCGGATGCGGCCCCAGGTAGTCGGCAAGCGACGGCAGCCCCAGCACGACGTTGCCGCTGCGCCCATGCCGGTCCGGCACGCGCAGCGCGGTGACGATGCCGCCGACGTTGATGGCGCTCAGGCTCAGCCCCAGGCCGTTGTCGAGCGTGTATTCGGTAACCGCGCGGCCATCGGGCATGCGGCCGTATTCGCGCGAGGCGATGCCGGCGCCGCTTCTTTTCTCTTGCTCGTGATTGCTCATGCGTCTCCTGCTCAGGGGAACAGCGCCTCGCGCGCGCACTGCGAGGCGGTGTGCAGCGCGATGCGGTCCTTGAGGTCGTGAAAGTCGGGCGGCTCGGCCGCGTGGGTGCGCAGTTCGATGCGATGGCCGGCCTTGGCCACCGCATCGGCGAACCGCTCCTGCAGCGCGTAGGGCGTGTTCCGGTCCTCGCGGCTGCCGATCAGCACGATGCGCCGCGCCGGGTCGCGCACGATGCCGCCCACGTGGTCGAGCGGGTCGTAGAACTGCGTGCTGCCGGTGGTGTCGGTGCGGCCGTCCTTCGAGCGGCCCAGCATGCGCGCGCGCTCCAGCAGCCCATAGGCGCCCGAAGTGAGCACCGCGCAGGCCACGCGCGTGCGCCCGAGCGTGAGCAGCGCGGCGCCCGCGGTGGCGCCGCCGCTGTGGCCGACGATGACGATGCGCTGCAGCCGGTGGCGCTGCATGAGCGCGTCGAGTGCGGCATCGAGCGCGTGGAACTCCACGAGCTGCCGGCGCTTGCGATGGTCGCCCGATGAGCCGTAGGTGCCCGGCCTGGCCACGAAGATCCACGGCACGCCCGCGCGGTCGCGGCTGCGCTGCGCGTCGAGCATGCGCAGCGCCTCGGTGTTCTCGGGAATGCGCGTGGGCGCCTGGTCCATCACGCCGTCGCGGTCGCCCGAGAACTGCACGATGGCGATGCGCGCGCCGTCGATGTCGTCGCTCGCGAAGTAGCGGATGCAAGACGGCCCCTCGGCGGCCTGCACCCACAGGAAGCCCTTGCGGTCGGGGCAGCGGGCACGGTCGGCGGGCTGGTTCCAGTACAGCACCTCGTCGGCGCCGGCGGCGAAGACGCGGGGCACGTCCGGGCCGGTGCGCTGTGCGCAGGCAGTCTGCGCCAGCGCCACGAGCAGCAGCACGAAGCGCAGCCTTCGAAACATGTGCGGCACCGTCATAGCCTTTGCAGAAGCTCCGGGATGCTGCCGAAGTCGGACCCGACGCGGTCGCCCTTCACCAGCACGAGGTCGCCGTCGCGCAGAGCGCCGCCGAGGTAGAGCGCGAGCTGCGCGGCATCGTCGAAGTGCGGGCCGAGCAGCTCGGCGGGCACCTCCTCGCGCAGCCAGCGCATCTCGTCGCCGTGCGTCACGAGATGCTGGATGCCCGAGGCCAGCAGCGGCGCCGCGAGGCTGCGGTGCATGGCCTCGGCTTCCTTGTCGAGGTTGACGATGCGCCCCAGCACGCCGATCTTGCGCAGCACCGGGCCGTTGTCGGCGCGCTGCCAGGTGCGCACGAACTCCATGGCGTTGCGCATCGACATGACCTCGGCGTTCCAGCTGTCGTCGATCAGCGTGGCCTGCACGCCGGCCTGGGTGCGCAGCGCACGAACCTGCATCACCGAGGCAGGCAGCCGCACCTGCGGCATGCGCGCGCAGGCCGCATCGCCGTCGAAGCCCATGGCCAGCAGCGCCGCGAAGGCGAGCAGCGAATTGCGCACCAGCCCCGCGCTCTCCAGCGGGAACAGGTACTCGAAGGTGCGCCCGGGAACGGCAACCCGCACGCGGCAGCCGCCGCCGGGCTCGGGCCGGGCATCGAGCATGCGCACGTTGGCATCTGGCCCGCTGCCCACCACCCAGATCGCGCCGGCCGTCAGCGCGGCGGCGTCCACCACCTGGCGCAGGCAGGGAATGTGGTCGGGCACGATCGCCACGCCGCCGGGCTCCAGCCCCAGGAAGATGCGCGACTTGTAGGCGGCCGTGAGCTCCAGCGTCGATGCCTGGCGGGTCTGCGACAGGCCGATCTCGGTGATGATGGCCACGTGCGGCCGGGCCACCAGCGAGATGGGGCCGCGGTCCATCCACAGGCCGCTCTGTGCCATTTCGAGAATGCACACGTCCACGTCGGGCCCGAGGTTGGCCAGCATGGCCGGCACGCCGACGCGCGAGTTGTAGTTGTCGACGGTGGTGTGCACGCGCGCACGCGCGGGCAGCAGGTCGCGCAGCATCGCGATGGTGGACGACTTGCCGACCGTGCCGGTCACGCCCACCACCATGCCCTTGTAGCGTGCCCGCGCGGCAGCGCCCATGGCGAGCATCGCGGCGATGGGATCGTCCACCTGCAGCAGCGGAAAGGCTGCGTCCAGCCCCTCCACCGGATGCGCGACCACGGCGCCGGCCAGTGCGGACTGGAGCCTGGGCAGTTCGAAATGGCGGTCCCAGTTGTCGGAGCGCGGCTTGCTGTAGCTCTCGTGCACGGCCAGCGTGCGGAAGTCGGATGCGATGAAGAGCGAGGGCTTCGGCAGCAGCCCCATGTGCACCGGCCCGCGCACCGCCGAATTGACGAACCAGCCCGGCGGTGGCTCCACCAGCCAGCGGCCGCCCGTTGCCTGTTGCAGCTGCTGGGCGGTCCACACGGGCGCGGGTTCGGGGCCTGCCCCCGGACGGTCGGCCGACAGCACCGGCGCAGGGCGCTGCGGCAATGGCACGGGCGCGTCCGGCACGCGCAGCCCGCACCACAGCGCGAGACGCCGCGCGGGCGGCAGGTCGGGCCAGTCGCCGCGCACGCGCACCTCGATCTGGAGCGCGTCGCTTTCCAGCAGCCCCGCGCGCGGCGGGCGCAGGCCGTAGCGGTCACGGTAGATACGGCCTGGCTCCCAGCGGCTGGTGGGCCACATCCAGTCGCAGGGGTCGTGGTCCATGCCCTCGCCCCATGGCGGCATGCGGGTGCTGCGCATCGGCATCGCGCGGAACTGCAGGCGCAGGTCGGCGGCGACGGGAGCGTCGGCGCTCCAGTACGACTCGACCCACAGCATGCGCCGCCCGACGATCTGCCGCGGCGTGCAGCGCAGGCCCACGAGACGCAGCGGGCCGAACTGCAGCGGCGTGATGCGTGCTTCTTCGGGCACCGCATCCACCAGCCACTCGGGCCGCGGCGCGGGCAGCGGTGCGATGGCTGAAGCCGGCTGGAAAGCCTGGGCGATCGCACCGGCCGGACTCGCCTGGAACACGGGCCGCGCAGGCGGCGACAGCCGCACCATGCAGCGCCCGCCAGGCTGCGGAACCATCTGCGTGCCGAGCGCCTTGCATTGCGCGGCGAAGCGCTCGCCGAGGGCCCGCGCCTCGTCGCCCTCCAGCTGCCGCGAAAAGCCGAAGCCCACGCCCACGGGCGTGAACATCACTTCCTCCACGCCGCGCGCGCTCAGCTTCAGCGTGAACACGCCCGAGTCCGCGAAGTCGTCGCGCACCGAGTCGAACAGCAGGTCGCCCGCGTCGTGCAGGATCGGCCTGCCGTCGTAGATCTCGATGCCCTGCAGCACGTGCGCAGAGGTGCCGAGCACGGCGTCCGCACCGGCGTCGACGATGGCGTGGCCGACCGCGATCTCGGCTTGCGACGGCTCGGTCTCGAGATTGGCGCCCCAGTGCACCGCCACCAGCACCACGTCGGCCTCGCGGCGCGCGGCCTCGATGCGCGGCGCGAGCGTGGCGGTCCATGCGGCGGGATCGTCGAGCGCAAGCCAGGCCGCACCCGCGCGCTCCGCCGTCGCGGCGAAGCGCTGCTGCGTGGCGTCGAGCGAGAACAGTGCCACGCGCACGCCGCCCGCGCGCCGGAACGCCGGGCGCAGCGCGGCCTCGGGCGTGCGGCCGGTGCCCGCATGGGCGATGCCCGCGACCTGCAGCAGGGCCTGCTGCTCCATGAGCGCCTCGGGGCCGTAGTCGCCGCTGTGGTTGTTGGCGGTGGCGACCATGCCGATGCCGGCCTCGGTCAGCACCGCGAGCATCTCGGGGCGCGCGCGATAGTAGTAAGGGCCGGCCTCGCCCTTGTCCACGCCCTGCTCGCCGACGGTGGCGACCACGCATTCGAGATTCACGATGCGAAGGTCGGCCTCGCGCAGCGCGGCGATGTCGCCGAGCATCCTGTGCGCGCCGCCGAGCTCCTTCAACCGGTAGTGCTGGCGGCGCGAGAGGTTCACGTCGCCGCCCCATGCGACGGTGCCGGTGCCGGTGGCACTGCCTGCGGCATCGGCTGCAGCTGCGCCTTCGCCCGCCTTCAGCATGCGGTGGTACGCCACGTAGCCCGACAGATAGTGCTCCACGTCGTCGATGCGCACGCGGAAGCTGTGGTGCTTGATGAAGAACGAGCCCGCGATGCGCGCCGGGTTGCGGAAGAACATCGCCAGCTCGGGCCAGAAGTGGCCGTTGGCGAGGTAGCGCGCGCGGTATTCGAGCGCGCGGTCGAACCTGTCGCGATCGAGCCCGGCCAGCAGCGGGCGCAATTCGGGGTCGGCCTCCAGCCGCAGTACCATCTCGCGCGCGGCCATCATCAGCTCGAGCAGCGTCGGAAAGGTGGTGATGCGCTCCAGCACGAAGTCGAGATACCCCGACACGTTCTGCAGGCCGAACCGGTAGTAGCGCTGCTCGGGCCGGTAGCGCGTGAGCTCGTTGACGCAGTAGCTCAGCCAGTGGTCGTGCGCGCGCCAGTGCTCGGCGGCAATGAAGTGCTCGAAGGCCTTCTCCACCACCGCGAGCCAGCGCGCATCGCGCGTGAGGCCGTACAGGCGCATCAGCCCGAACGCAGCCTCGCCGTCGTAGTAGATGACGCGGAACTTGTCCTTCACGTCGAGCGCGGGCGCATTGAGCACGTGCACGAAGCTGCCGGTCTGCGCATCCTGCATGTGGCGGATGCCCAGCGCGAGCTGCTCCAGCAGCGGCAGGTATTGCTCGTCGCCCGTGAGTTCGGTGTACTTGACCAGAGCCAGCAGGCACACCGCGTTTCCGCCGAGCTTGATCTCGCTGCCGATGTCCAGCAGGTAGGCCGCGCGCGTGCCGTCCGGCAGGTTGGCCGGTCGGATCAGCGTGCGGGTGAGAAAGGCCAGCGAGCGGTCGATGGCGGCCTTGAGCGTGTCGTTGCGCGTGAGCTCCCACGCCTCGAGCATCGCGTAGGTCGAACTCGCGTGGCGCAGCGTGTTGTAGGTGGGAATGGTGCGGTCGAAGCAGGGAAACCAGCCGTAGTGGAACTCGCCCGTCGGCTTGACCTGCTGCGCGAGGTAGTTGCCGGCGTCGTCGATCAGCGCATGCACCTGCTGCGCACTCCAGTCGCGCAATTCGCGAAAGCCCGCTGCCTGCCCTTCGGCGGTGACGGGCCACGCGCCCTTCGCATCGACATACACGGCCCGCGTGGTGAAGCACCACACCGGCGTTGCGTCGTCCGAAGGAAAGTCGAGTTCGCGGCCGAAGCGCCGCTTGGTGTGCAGGCGCAGGTTGCCGGTGTTGGGCTCGGCATGGTCCACGTCGCCGTTGTAGAGGATCGCGCTGCCGTGCATCTCCTGCGCGAGCAGCGCGAACTCGAAGCGCGCGTCGAAGGCGATGCCCTCGTTGAAGTAGTTGCGCTTGGCCTGCGCGAGCCTGGCCTTCAGCTCGCCCCAGCTCATGGGCACGACCTTGTCGACGATCTCGGCGCGCAGGCGCTGCGGCGGCTGCGCGGCTCGCCTGGCCTGCGTCGTGACGGCATCGGCGGCGGCGCGCCATGCCGCTTCGATGCCGGCGCCGCGGCCCGAGGCCACGCGGGCCCGGCTGTTGCTCTCGCCGATGGCGAAGAAGACCACGCAACCCGCTTCGGCGGTGGCCGGCGCCGCCGGAGGCAGCATGCCCGCCGGGTCCGCCAGGGCCTGCCTGGCGCGGTTCAACAGATCTGCAAGTGGATTCTTCGGGTCGTGATTCATGCAGCCGCGAATGATGACAGGCCACGGCACGGCCCGCCATCCCGGCAATCCATGGGATTTGCCTGCAGACTGACCGCTGGCTGACCCGCTACAGCCGCAGCAGCTCGACGCGCCTGTTCTTCGCCCGGCCGTCCTCGCTCGTGTTCGGCGCCACCGGCTCCTTCGAGCCCGCGCCGCGCGAGGTGAAGCGCCGCGCGTCGAGCCCCGTCTTCGCCAGCGCCGCGATGACGGCCACGCTGCGGCGGCGCGAGAGGTCGGCGTTGTGCGGCTCGTCGCCCTGCGCGTCGGTGTGGCCCACCACCTGCACGCGCAGCTGGGGGTTGCTGCGCATGAGCTTGGCGATCTCGTCGAGCGTGGGCTGCGAGTCGGGCTTGATGACGTCCTTGTCCAGGTCGAAATGGATGCCGTAGAGATTGACGCGGCCGTTCTCGGCCAGCCCCTTCTGCATGGCCGTGGCATCGACGAAGACGATCTTGTCGGTTTCCATCGCCTTGGTCTCGACCACCTTCACGAAGGCGAAGTTGCCGCGGAAGTTGCCTTCGGCCAGCGCGATGCTGGCGTATACCTTGCCGCCGTTCGGGTTGTCGTACCGGGCCAGCAGGTAGCGCCCGCCGGTGCCGAAATAGGTGCTCACGTAGTTGCGGCCGAGGCCGATCATGGGCCACTCGGGCGTGTCGACGGCATCCGCGAGTTCGGAGACGTCGGTGTTGGGGCTGCTGCGCTCCGGGTCCTTCCTGTAGCAGCTGCCGTCGTTGCTGGCGCAGGAGAACATCATCTGGAAGCCCCTGGCCTTCAGGCTCGCCTCGTAGTTGCGCTGCACCTCGAGCAACGATCGGCCCTCGGGCAGGTGGTAGTAGTAGAGCGAGACCTTGCCCGCCACCTGCAGCCGGTTGGGCGTGGGCCTGGGGTCGCCCCAGGTCTGGATGGGCTCGCGGATGAGCCCGACCTCGTCGTAGTTCTTGCTCTGGAAGGCATCCATCACCGAGCCTTCGTAGCGCCCGACCAGCGGGTGGTCCTTCGCGGGCTCGGCGGCCGATGAAAAGGCGGCGGCCGCGAGCAGTGCGGCGCCAGCCAGGAGTTGTTGCCAGCGCCGGCCTGCGACGAGGCGAAGCGCGGAGATCGAATGAGCCATGTGGTTGTCCGTTTTCCAAGCGAATAGCGCCTCGGATGAGGCGCGCATCGAAGGTATCGGCGGCTCGGTGGGCGGGCAATACGCCGTTCGATATGCCTGTTAAGAAGAAGCTTCTAAGAATGATCGCGCGGCGGTGCGACTAGCAATTGCGTGCGGTGTGGGTTCGCTGTTTTGGGGTGCGTGCGAATGAACGAATAAGCAACCCAGCCTCAGGCCCAGGCCTCCATCACAGCCTCTCGCACCGCCTCGACCGCGACAGGCCGCCGCGCTCCAGCCGGCGCGACCCAGCACAGCCACGTATGCGAGCGCCATCCCTTCCAGATCGCGAGCTCGCCGTTGCGCTCGCCCTGCTGCGCCTGGTCGAGCCGCATCAGCCCCGCGCCCATGCCGCTCGCGACCATGCTGCGGATGGCGCTCTCGCCATCGGCCGTGCGGCCTTGCCGGTATTCGCGGCCCGCGCCCGCGAAGAGCTTTTCGAGATGCACGCGCAGGATGCACGAAGGCGGCGTGCCCACCCACGGCAGGTTCGTGAGTTCGTCGAGCGACAGGTCGGGATGCGCCTCGGCCACCGGCGGCGGCAGCGCCACGACGAGATCGACCGCGCCGAGCCGGTGCAGCTCCAGCCCCTCGATGCGCTCGCCGTCGCTGAGCACATAGGCGCAGTCGAGATCGCCGCGCTGCACGGCGGAGAGCGTCTCGTACGAGAGGCCCTGCCTGAGCTGCAGCGCGACCTGCGGATGGCGCTCCGCCAGCTTCACCAGCACCTCGCCCAGCCGCAGTGCCACCGGATCGACCACCGTGCCGAAGCGCACCACGCCCTGCGCCGCGCCACGCAGCTGGTCGGCCGCCGAGCGCATGCGCATCGCCGAAGCCAGCGTGCGCTCGGCCTCGTCGAGCAGGCTCACGCCGGCCTCCGTGAGCGACATGCCGCGCGGCGTGCGCTCGAAGAGCTTCACGCCCAGCTCGTCCTCCAGCGCCTTGAGCTGCGCGCTCACCGCGGGCGCGCTGGTGAACACGCGCTCTGCGGCGCGGGTCAGGCTGCCCTCGCGGGCGATGGCGACGAAGGTCTTCAGTTGGTAGAGCTCCATGGGAACGGATTGTGAGCTTCGGGGCCGGACCGGTCCGTTCGCTTTTTTGGAGCCCCCTGTCCAAAGAAGCGAATGGCATTCGGAGCGTCGGGCGCCCATCCTCGGGACATCGATTCATCGCAAGAAAAGGCTGGTTTCCCATGTCCCGTCGCCAACGCATCGCCGGCACCGCCGCGCTGCTGCTCGCCACCTCCGGGTGGGGCTCCCTGTTCCTCGTGAGCAAGGGCGTGCTCCACCACGTCGAACCCGTTTGGTTCACGCTGATCCGCTATACGCTGTCGGCGCTGCTCTTCGTGCTGCTGGTGTTGCCGCGCGGCGCGGCGCCCTGGCGCAAGCTGCGCCGGCACGCGGGGCCGCTGGCGCTGCGCGGCGCCGCGGGCTTCGGCGTGTTCAGCGTGATGCTGCTGGTGGGGCTGGCGCATTCGGTGCCATCGCACGGCGCGGTCATCATCGCCACCACGCCCATGACCACGCAGCTCGTGCGCTGGCTGCTCGACGGCGTGCGCCCCACGCGCACCACCCTGCTGACCAGCGCGCTGGCGCTGCTGGGCGTGGCGACGGTGTCGGGCCTGCTGACCGGCGGCGCGGGCTCCTCGGCCGGGGCGAGCACGCTGCTCGGCGACGCGATCGCCTTCGGCGGCACGCTGGGCTGGGTCTGGTACACGCGCGGCACCACGCGCTTTCCGGAGCTCGACGTGATCGAGTACACCGCGCTCACGGTGCTGGCCTCGTGGCCCGTGCTGCTGGCGGCGGCTGTCGGCGCTTCGCTGCTGGGCTGGTCCGCGGTGCCGAGCGTGGAGGGCCTGCGCCTGTCGTGGCATGCGCTGCTCTTCGTGGGCGTGGTGCCTTCGGCCATCTCGGTGCTGGCTTTCAACTACGGCGTGCGCGCGCTCGGCGCCGTCACGGGCACGGCTTTCCTCAACTTCGTGCCGGTGTCGGCGCTGCTGATGAGCGCGGCGATGGGCCGCCTGCCCACGGCGGGCGAGGCGGCCGGCATGGCGATGGTGATCGCGGCGCTGCTGATCCATACCGCATCGAGCCGCAAGGCTTCCGCCGCCGCGGCTGCACCGATCGCGCTGCCACAGCAGAATTACCGGACCTGCGGAGCCACACCCTCATGAGCATCAGCGACAGCCCCCGAAGCCATCTTTTCGAGCCCCTGCGGCTCGGTTCCCTCCAGATCGACAACCGCATCGTCATCGCGCCGATGTGCCAGTACTCCGCCACGGAAGGCACGCCGGGCGACTGGCACCTGATCCACCTGGGCCATCTCGCGCTCTCGGGCGCGGGGCTTCTGATCATCGAGGCGACGGCGGTGGAGGCCGACGGCCGCATCTCGCCCGGCGACCTCGGGCTTTATTCCGACGCCAACGAGGAAGGCCTGGCGAAGGTGCTTCATGCGGTGCGCGCGCACTCGCCGATCAAGGTCGCCATCCAGCTCGGCCATGCGGGCCGCAAGGCTTCGAGCCGCGCACCATGGGAAGGCGGCAAGCAGATCCGCCCCGGCGAACCCGGCGGCTGGAAGGCCTGGGCCCCGTCGGCCGTGCCGCACGCGCCCACCGAAGACCCACCCATCGCGCTCGACACCGCCGGACTGGCGCGCGTGCGCGACGCCTTCGTGGCCGCCGCACGTCGCGCCGCGCGGCTGGGCATCGACGGCATCGAGATCCATGCGGCGCACGGCTATCTGCTGCACCAGTTCCTCTCGCCCATCGCCAACCACCGTGAGGACGAATACGGCGGCAGCCTGGAAAACCGCCTGCGCTTTCCGCTCGAAGTCTTCGAGGCGGTGCGCGAGGTGTTCCCTGCCGACCGCCCGGTGTGGGTGCGCGTCTCGGCCAGCGACTGGGTGCCGCGCGGCTGGGACCTCGACAGCACCGTCGCGTTCTCGCACGCGCTTCAGGCACGCGGCTGCGCGGCGATCCATGTGTCCAGCGGCGGCGTCTCTCCGCAGCAGGCGATCACGCTCGGCGCGGGCTACCAGGTGCCGTTCGCGGAACGCATCAAGGCCGAGGTCGGACTGCCGACCATCGCGGTCGGGCTCATCACCGAACCCGCGCACGCGGAAGCCATCGTCGCCAACGGGCAGGCCGACGCGGTCTCGCTGGCGCGCGCGATCCTGTACGACCCGCGCTGGCCGTGGCATGCCGCGGCCGAGCTGGGCGCGCGGGTGAAGGCGCCGCACCAGTACTGGCGCTCGCAACCGCGCGAGTTCAAGGATCTGTTCGAGAACGCGACCTTCGGCGCGCGGTAGGCCGGGCCCTTGGGGCCACGAACCACTCAGGCCACCTTGGCGGCGCTCGCCCAGAACAGCTTCTGCCGCATCGCCAGCGCCTCGCCGCCTTGCATGCGGCGGTGCAGGAGCTGCAGCGCGCCGCGGCAACCGTCGATGTCGAACTCCGGGCAGACATACGGCACGTGCTTCAGGTACCACGCGAAGGCGCCGATGTCGGCGAAGGCGATCAGCTCGGCGCCCTCCGCGCTGTCGTCGACACCGAAGCCCGCGCGCTCCAGTTGCGCCACGGCGGTGTCGAGCTTCCAGCGCGGGAGTTCGGGCATCGGAAGGCCGAGCAATGCGTAGCAGTCGGCGTTGAAGTCGGACGCGACCTGCTGCGTGACGAAGCGCCCGCCCACCGCGAGGATGCGATGGACCTCGGCGGCGACGAAGGATTCGTGCCGGTTGACGACGAGATGGAAGGACGCGTCATCGAACGGCAGGCGCGCCTGCTCCGCGCCATCCGGCTGCAGCGCGTTGTCGTCGGCGCCCTCCACTTCGACCACCTCCACGCCCAGCGGCACAAGCCGCTCCCGCGCGACGGCGACGTTGGGCGCCCATCCCTCTGTCGCCACGGTGCGCGGCGGACGAAAGGCCAGCCTGCTGAGCCACTCGCCGCCGCCCGTGCCCATGTCGAGCATGTCGGGCGACCTGCGCGCATACGCCTCGACGGTCTTCTCGAAGTTCCACGGCGTGGCCGTCGTCGTGATGCGGCCATCGCAGGAAAGGTCCCAGCCGATGAGCGGGCGGGCCTGCGCCTCTTGCAGCAGTTCGTCGAAGCCGCGATCCATCGCGCTGGCGCTCGTCACTTATTGAGCTCGCGATAGAAGAAGGTCGTGGCGCATGGCTCGCCCTGCGGCAGCAGCGCATAGCCGGGGATGGAGCCGACGCGCAGCCACCCCGAGCGCTCGTAGAGCCGTTCGGCATCGGCGCTGGAGGTGTCGAGCACCAGCAGCGTCTTGCCGCGCTCGCGCGCCAGCTCTTCGGCCGCCTTCATCAGCAGCGCGCCGATGCCCCTGCGGCGCGCTCGGCGGTGCACGAGCATCTTCGCAACCTCGCCGCGATGCGGCTGGTTCTCGGGCTGGGCCAGAACGACCTGCACGGTGCCCAGGATGCCTTCGTCGTCCTCAGCCACCAGCAGCGCGCGTTCGCCGTTCGCCACGCCGTCGGCCACATGGCGCCAGAAGGCCTGTGCGCGCGCCTCGGTCAGCGGCTGCATGAAGCTCACCGACGCGCCGCCCTCGACGCAATCGGCCAGCACGGTGGCCAGTTCGCGCAGTTGCCCGTCGGTAACCGCATCCAGCAGGCGGATGCGCGGGGTGCTGTCGTCGGAAGCCGTGGTTCGGTTCATCTCATCTCCAGGAAGCGGCCGCGGAAGGCATGGTCGCGATCACGACGACGTAGCGGGTGCTCTTGCGCGAAGGGTTGTGAAAGCTCGTGGGGCGATCGAGCACCATCGCCAGGCAGTCGCCGGTAGCGAGCCGGTGCTGCTCGTCGCCCACCGTGAGTTCGATGACGCCGTCGAGCACCCACACCTGCTGGTGGATGAGCGGCTCGCGCGCCGAGGTTTCGTAGGCCACGCGGGCGCCGGGCGGAAACTCCACCTCGACGATCTGGATGGGCGATGCGAAGCCGCCGGGCGACACGTTTCTTCTCAGGTAGCCGGAGTGCGGGTCGCGCCACTGCAGCTGGTCGGCCAGCCGCGACACCGGATCGGCAGCGGGCGCCGGTGCCTCGAAGAGCGAGGCCAGCGACACGCCGAGACCTGTCGCGAGTTTTTCGAGTACCACGGCGGTGGGACTGCTTTCTCCGCGCTCGACGAGCGAGATCATCGAACGGCTGACGCCGCAGTGCGCGGCCAGTGCGTCGAGAGAAAGGCCACGCGCCGCGCGCAGGTCGCGCACGCGCTGGGCGATGCGGTCGTTGAGGCCGGACGGCGCTTCCGTCTCGGCCGAATCCTTGATTTCCTTCATATTGGATGAAATATCCACTATGAAGGAAATTGCGTCAAGCCCGCCGGCGGATTCTTCCGGTCAGCGCGAAGGGCCGACCAGCGCCGCGCGCGCGGCCTCCGAAGGAAAGACGCAGGCCACGTCGTGCGCGCAGCCCGGCACCACCACGACCTCGCGGCGCTTGTCGGGCGCAAGCAGCTTGCGGTCGTACTGCGCGTAGGCCAGCCCGCGCTGCATGCGGAACGGCCCCTGCGCCGCCGCCGCGCACGACTTGTCGAGCACGCGGTACGCCGTGCCCTTGGCATCGTTGCTGTCCAGCGCGCCTTCGAGATAGCTGATGTCGGCCTGCGCGTACTGCCGGCGTGCCTGCGCGGCGGTGCGCCCCAGGTACGCGGGCAGGTCGTCGGTGCCGTATTTCCAGCGGTTCATCTGCGGGCACGCGGCTGCATCGGGCACCAGGAAGCTGGTAACGGAAGTACCGTCGGCCGAGAACTGCGGCCGCACCGGATCGAAGTAGAGCCACGTGCTCGGATCGGCGACCACGTAGCGCATTGCCGGCTTGCCCGCCGCGGTGCCGTCGTGCTGCGTGAATGCGATGTAGCGCTGCACGAACTGCCCGCCGGCCGAGAAGCCCGCGACGGTGATGGTGCGCAGGCTGGGCCAGCGCTGCGCCATGTCGGCCACCAGCGCGTCCATGACCGCGAAGGAGCCGACGCGATTGCCCGATGCCGAGCGCGCGCCTTCGAGCCAGGAGCCGCATGTCCACAGCAGGTCGCCGGGCTGCGCGGCCGGCACGCCCGCCGTGTTGCAGCGGCCGGCCACCGCCTTGTCGGCGGCGACCTGGAAGAGCGGCGCGACCACCAGCGTGTCGCCGAGCGCATCTGCGTTGCGCAGGGTGCGCAGCGCGGCCTCGAATGTCTTGTTGGCGTCGCGCGAATGGCCGTGCATGGCGATCAGCGCCCGGGTCGGTGCGGCCGCGGTGCCCGCCGGTGCTTCGGGGTCGAGCGACGAGTAGTAGCGAAGCGCGCCTTCGGCCCCTGGCGGCGTGAAGCTGCGAAAGCACTCGGCGGCGGCCGAGTTCAGGCAGGCGGATGCATCGGCCGTTGCCGCGAGCGCCGGCCAGGGCGCGATGCATGCGGCCGCGAGAACCACGGGGAAGAACCATCTGTAGCTCGGCATGTTTGTGCGACTCCCGGAATGGAAGGCGGATTCTCTGCCCCGCCGCGCCGAACCAACCTGACCGCGCCGCTGGTTTACCTGCGATTTACTCTGCCGAAACACATCTCTTCGAACACAAATTCGGCAGCGGGGCGCGGATCATCCAACTTATCTCAAGCACGAGCCGCTCATGAGCCCAGACCCTCTGCCCTCTTCCTTCGCGGCATTCGCCGACGGACTGCCGACCGATCCCGCGCCGCTGCGCGCCCGCATCACTTCGGCATGCCGCCGCCCCGAGCCGCAGGTGTTGCCGCAGTTGCTCGCGCAGGCGCGGCTCCCCGACGGCCAGGCGGAAGAAGCACAGGAACTCGCCTTGCGCATCGCCCAGCAGTTGCGCGACCGCAAGAGCGCGGGCGGCCGTTCCGGCCTCGTGCAGGGGCTGCTGCAGGAATACGCGCTGTCGTCGCAGGAAGGCGTGGCGCTGATGTGCCTGGCCGAGGCGCTGCTGCGCATTCCCGATGCCGGCACGCGCGACGCGCTGATCCGCGACAAGATCGCGCACGGCCAGTGGCAGTCGCACGCGGGCCGCAGCCCCTCGGTGTTCGTCAACGCCGCGACCTGGGGCCTGCTGCTCACGGGCAGGCTGGTGGCAACGCACAGCGAGACCAGCCTGTCGGCCGTGCTCACGCGCCTGATCGGCAAGGGCGGCGAGCCGCTGATCCGCAAGGGCGTGGACATGGCGATGCGGATGATGGGCGAGCAGTTCGTCACCGGCGAGACCATCGCGCAGGCACTCTCCAACGCGCGCGAGCTCGAGGCGCAGGGCTTTCGCTATTCGTACGACATGCTCGGCGAGGCCGCGCTCACCATGGAAGACGCGAAGCGCTACCGCGTCGCGTACGAGGAGGCGATTCACGCGATCGGCAAGGCATCGAACCGGCGCGGCGTGTACGAGGGCCCGGGCATTTCCATCAAGCTGTCGGCGCTGCACCCGCGCTACAGCCGCGCGCAGCACTCGCGCGTGATGGCCGAGCTGTATCCGGTGCTGCGCGATCTCGCGCTGCTGGCGCGGCAGTACGACATCGGCCTGAACATCGACGCGGAGGAAGCCGACCGGCTGGAGCTCTCGCTCGACCTGCTGGAACGGCTGTGCTTCGAGCCCGCGCTCGCGGGCTGGAATGGCATCGGCTTCGTGGTGCAGGCCTACCAGAAGCGCTGCCCTTTCGTGATCGACTTCGTGATCGACCTCGCGCGCCGCAGCGGCCACCGGCTGATGGTGCGGCTGGTGAAGGGGGCGTACTGGGACAGCGAGATCAAGCGCGCGCAGCTCGACGGGCTCGACGGCTACCCCGTCTACACGCGCAAGGCCTACACCGACGTGTCGTACCTCGCCTGCGCGCGCAAGCTGCTCGACGCACCCGACCAGGTGTACCCGCAGTTCGCCACGCACAACGCGCACACGCTGGCTGCCATCTACACGATGGCCGAGCCGTCGCGCTACAGGCCCGGGCAGTACGAGTTCCAGTGCCTGCACGGCATGGGCGAGCCGCTGTACGAGCAGGTGGTGGGGCCGCTGGCACGGCCGTGTCGCATCTACGCGCCGGTAGGCACGCACGAGACGCTGCTGGCGTACCTCGTGCGCCGGCTGCTGGAGAACGGCGCGAACACCTCCTTCGTGAACCGCATCGCAGACCCGACGATCCCGCTCGAAGTGCTGGTGGAAGACCCGGTCGCCACGGTGGAGCACATGGCGGTGCAGGAAGGCGCGACGGGACTGCCGCATCCGGCCATCGCACTGCCGGCTGCGCTGTACGGAACGCAGCGCGCCAACTCGCGCGGAATGGACCTGGCGAGCGACGAGAGCCTGCGCGCACTGGGACAGGTGCTGCACGACAGCGCGGCCGAAGCATGGCGCGCCGCGCCGATGCTCGCCGAAGCCGTGCACGACGATGGCGAAACGGCCAACGTGCTGAACCCCGCCGATCATCGCGACGTAGTGGGCCAGGTGCGCGAAGCCACGCTCGCCGATGTCGAATCGGCCATCGTGCAGGCCCACGCCTTTGCGCCGGCATGGGCCGCCACGCCGCCTGCCGAACGCGCCGCGTTGCTCGAACGCGCCGCCGGCAAGCTCGAACAAGGCATGCCCCGGCTGCTCGGCCTGCTCGCGCGCGAGGCCGGAAAAACGTATGCCAACGCCGTCGCCGAAGTGCGCGAGGCGGTCGACTTCCTGCGCTACTACGCGGCGCAGGCGCGCAGCGATTTCTCGAACGACACGCACCGCGCGCTCGGCCCCATGGCCTGCATCAGCCCGTGGAACTTTCCGTTGGCGATCTTCACCGGCCAGGTGGCGGCCGCGCTCGCGGCGGGCAACCCGGTGCTCGCAAAGCCGGCCGAGCAGACGCCGCTGGTCGCGGCCGAGGCTGTGCGCGTGCTGTGGGAGGCCGGCATCCCCCGCGCGGCGGTGCAGCTGCTGCCCGGCCGCGGCGAGACGGTGGGCGCCGCGCTGGTGGCCGATGCGCGGGTGCAGGGCGTGATGTTCACCGGCTCCACCGAAGTGGCGCGCATCCTGCAGAAGACGCTGTCGCAGCGGCTGGGCGCGCACGGCGCGCCGGTGCCGCTCATCGCCGAGACCGGCGGGCAGAACGCGATGATCGTCGACTCCTCCGCGCTCGTGGAGCAGGTGGTGGCCGACGTGATGGCCTCCGCCTTCGACAGCGCCGGCCAGCGCTGCTCCGCGCTTCGCGTGCTGTGCGTGCAAGAGGAAGCGGCCGACCGGCTGTTCACGATGCTCAAGGGCGCGATGGCCGAAGCCGCCATCGGCAACCCCGCTCGCCTCGCGGTGGACGTGGGCCCGGTGATCGACGCCGAGGCGCGCGACGGCATCGAACGCCACGTCGAGGCGATGCGCTCGCGCGGCCACGCGGTCTTCCGCCAGGGCCGCGAGCACGGGCAGGACACGCGCCACGGCACCTACGTGATGCCCACGCTGATCGAGCTCGACAGCATCACCGAGCTGCAGCGCGAGGTGTTCGGCCCGGTGCTGCACCTCGTGCGCTACCGCCGCCGCGACCTCGGTGCGCTGGTCGGCCAGATCAACGGCACCGGCTACGGGCTGACGCTGGGCGTGCACACGCGCATCGACGAGACCATCGCGCAGATCGTGGAGCACGCGAAGGCGGGCAACGTCTACGTCAACCGCAACATCGTGGGCGCGGTGGTGGGCGTGCAGCCCTTCGGCGGCGAGGGCCTGTCGGGCACCGGGCCGAAGGCCGGCGGGCCGCTGTACATGCTGCGCATGCTGTCGGCGCGGCCGGACGATGCGATGGCGCACGCGGTGGCGGGCGCCGCGCCGGCTTCGCGGGCCGCTCTTTCGGCGTTGTCGCGCTGGGCCGATGCCACGGGCCGGCCCGCGCTGTCGGCGCAATGCGCGCTCTTCGCGGCCCAGTCGCGCTCCGGCGGTTCACGCACGCTGGCCGGGCCGACCGGCGAGCGCAACGTCTACAGCCTGGAGCCGCGCGAGGCGGTGCTGTGCCTGGCCGACGCGGAAGAAGACCGGCTCACGCAGCTCGCTGCCGTGCTCGCGGTAGGCAGCAGCGCGATCTGGCCCGCCGATGCCGCCGCGCAAGGCCTGCGCGCATCGCTGCCGGCCGAGGTGCAGCAATGCGTGGCCATCGCGAACGACTGGGCTTCGGACACCGTGATGTTCGACGCCGCGCTGCATCACGGCAATGCGGACGGCCTCTCGGAAGTGATGCGGCGCATCGCCGCGCGGCCGGGCCCGATCGTCGGCGTGCGCGGCTTCGCGCCGGGCGACGCGCGCATTCCGCTCGAAAGCCTGGTGGTGGAACGCGCGATCAGCACCAACACCGCGGCTGCGGGCGGCAACGCGAGCCTGATGACGATCGGCTGAGCGCCGCGCGCACCCGCCGCTACTTGTCGAAGGCCGGATCGATCGGCACGCGATAGCCGTTGACGAGCCGGTTGGTCTCGTTGGCCATGCCGACCACGGCCATGAGCTCGGCGAACATCGCGGGCGTCATGCCGGCCTTCTCGGCACCGGCGTGGTGGCTCGCGATGCAGTAGCCGCAGCTGTTGGTGACGCTCACGGCAAGGTAGACCATTTCCTTCACCACCGGATCGAGCGCGCCGGGGGCCATCACTTCCTTCAGGCTGCTCCAGGTGCGCCTGAGCGTGGCGGGATCGTTGGCGAGGTACTTCCAGAAGTTGTTGACGTCGGGCACGTTGCGCGTGTTCTTGATGTCGTCGAAGACCGCGCGGACTTCCGCTGACGCATCCGCGTATTCGATGGGCTGGGGTTTCATGCAAGGCTCCTGCTGGTGTCGAAGGCAACTAGGCGTTGGCCGTCGTCAGCGACGGTAACAGCCTTCGCACCGGCCCCGTCGATCCCCCGTCAATAGGTCTGCAGAAACCGGGCGTGCTCCTGGTGCATGTGCGAACGCGCGAGCAGCCACTTTCTCAGCGCGGCCTGCCTGTCGGGCGAGAGATCTTTCGAACACTGGTCGAAGGCCTCGCCGAGCAGCCTGAACTCGACATCGAGGTGACGGCGCGCGGCCGAGGGCGAAGCGCCCGCCAGCGGGTTGTTCCGCGCGAAGTTCAGGAGCGATTCCTGGCCGAAGGCTTCCATCTCCTTGACGAGGCGGCTGCGCTCCAGCATCAGGCGGCGCACGATGGCGTTGCGCCGGCGCGGGCCGAAGCGGCGGAGTATGGGATTGGAGTCGTCGCCCTGCACGGTCGCCAGGATGATGTCCAGCTGTTCGAGCAGATGCAGCCACTGCTCGGGCTGGAAGAACTCCGAGGATGGTGCCGCAGGCGCCTTGTCCTTTTTCACGACGAGCATGGTTGTCTCCTGCTGTCATTCTTTTGCTGAAGAGCCCCGGCCTGCTTCGGGCCGGGGCTTCGTTCATTCATTCGCTGCTGCTGCACGCGGCGGGAGGCATGCCGAGGCCGGCCTCCTGCCGCGGCCGATCACCTGAGGTCGAAGCGATCGAGGTTCATCACCTTGGCCCAGGCGGCCACGAAGTCGCGCACGAACACCTGCTGCGCGTCGCTGGAGCCGTAGACCTCGGAGAGCGCGCGCAACTGCGAGTTGGAGCCGAACACCAGGTCGGCGGTGGTGGCCGTCCACTTCACCTCGCCGCTGGTGCGGTCGCGTCCTTCGAGCACGTTGGCATCCGCGGCCGACTTCTTCCAGCCGGTGCGCATGTCGAGCAGGTTCACGAAGAAGTCGTTGCTCAGCGTTTCCGGCCGCTTGGTGAAGACGCCGTTGGGCGACTGCCCGAAGTTCGCGCCCAGCACGCGCAGGCCGCCGACCAGCACCGTCATCTCGGGTGCGCCCAGGCGCAGCAGCTGCGCCTTGTCGAGCAGCAGGTCGGCGGTGGCGGCGGGGTTGGTGCCCTTGCGCAGGTAGTTGCGGAACCCGTCGGCCAGCGGCTCCAGCGGAGCGAAGGACTCGACGTCGGTCTGCGCCTGCGAGGCGTCCATGCGTCCCGGCGAGAAGGGCACGGTCACGTCCTGCCCGGCCTTCTTGGCGGCGGCCTCGACCGCCGCGTTGCCGGCCAGCACGATCAGGTCGGCCAGCGAGATCTTCTTCTTGCCGCCGGCCTGCGCCGCGTTGAACTCCTTCTGGATGCCTTCGAGCACCGACAGCACCTTCGACAGCTCGGCCGGCTGGTTCACTTCCCAGTCCTTCTGCGGCGCGAGGCGGATGCGCGCGCCGTTGGCGCCGCCGCGCTTGTCGCTGCCGCGGAAGGTCGAGGCAGATGCCCAGGCGGTGCGCACGAGCTGGCCGATGCCCAGGCCCGAGGCGAGCACCTTGGCCTTGAGCGCCGCGATGTCCTTGTCGTCGACCAGTTCGTGATCGACGGCGGGGATCGGGTCCTGCCAGATCAGCTCTTCCTTCGGCACCAGCTTGCCGAGGTAGCGGGCGCGCGGGCCCATGTCGCGGTGCGTGAGCTTGAACCAGGCGCGGGCGAAGGCGTCGGCGAACTCCTGCGGGTTGGCCATGTAGCGGCGCGAGATCTTCTCGTAGGCCGGGTCCACGCGCATGGCCATGTCGGCCGTGGTCATCATGGGAGCGTGGCGGCGCGACGGGTCGTGCGCGTCGGGCACGGTGTTCGCGCCGGTGTCGCCCTTGGGCTTCCACTGGTGCGCGCCGGCCGGGCTCTTGGTGAGTTCCCATTCGTAGCCGAAGAGCGTCTCGAAGTAGCTGTTGTCCCACTTGGTGGGCGTGGGGGTCCAGGCGCCTTCGATGCCGCTGGTGGTGGCGTGCACGCCGATGCCGCTTTCGAAGCTGTTCTTCCAGCCCAGGCCCAGCTCCTCGATGTCGGCGCCCTCGGGCTCGACACCCACCTTGGTCGGGTCGCCGGCGCCGTGGGCCTTGCCGAAGGTGTGGCCGCCGGCGGTGAGCGCCACGGTTTCCTCGTCGTTCATCGCCATGCGGGCGAAGGTCTCGCGGATGTCGCGGGCCGACTTCAGCGGATCGGGGTTGCCGTTCGGGCCCTCGGGGTTCACGTAGATCAGGCCCATCTGCACGGCCGCGAGCGGGTTGGCGAGATCGCGATCGCCGCTGTAGCGCTCGTCGCCCAGCCACTTGTTCTCGGCGCCCCAGTTGACGTCGTCTTCCGGCTCCCAGATGTCGGGACGGCCGCCGGCGAAACCGAAGGTCTTGAATCCCATGGACTCCAGCGCGACGTTGCCGGTGAGGATCATCAGGTCGGCCCACGAGAGCTTGCGGCCGTACTTCTGCTTGATCGGCCACAGCAGGCGGCGCGCCTTGTCGAGGTTGCCGTTGTCGGGCCAGCTGTTGAGCGGGGCGAAGCGCTGCGCGCCCGCGCCGCCGCCGCCGCGGCCGTCGAAGGTGCGGTAGGTGCCGGCCGAGTGCCAGGCCATGCGGATGAAGAGCGGGCCGTAGTGGCCATAGTCGGCGGGCCACCAGTCCTGCGAATCGGTCATCAGCGCGCGGAGGTCCTTGACGACCGCATCGAGATCGAGGGTCTTGAACTCCTTCGCGTAGTCGAAAGCCTCGCCCATGGGGTTGGACTTGGCGGAGTGCTGGTGCAGCAGCTTCAGGTTGAGCTGGTTGGGCCACCAGTCTGTGTTCGTCGCGGCGCGGCGTGCGGTACCGGTGGTTGCATGGCCCGGGAACGGGCATTTGGCTTCATCGGACAAGTGGTTCTCCTTTGGTTGCGGGGTGGGGCGCGAAAGCGAAGCCAGTCTAGGTTTGAGATGCCCATCCTTCAACGCAATTGATAGTATTAAATTGATAGCGAAGAACTATGAAAATGCGAGCACGCACGCAGAACGCGCACTTGCGCAAATCGCTGGAGAGAGGACGGAAGCAGGCCCGTACCGTCATGCACGAACCGGGTTCGCAGCAACGCCACCATCCGAGGCTTTTCGCTCTCCTGTGACACGCCCTCATGGCGCGGAACGCTAGACTCGATGCGCTGGCCGTGGGCCCTGCACCACGCACGAATACCGGGCCGGCACCTTCGATCTTCGGTGTCGCAAGATGCTCCAGAAGCACGCCCGGCACCGCGCTCCTCTCCTTCCCGCAGAAACAAACAACAAACATGCGCAACCGCGCCCTCCAGGTCGCCGCGACAGCAGCGGCCGTCTTTCTTTCAGCCCCTTTCGCAACCGCGCACGAGCTGTGCACGCTGATCGCCGATGCCGATTCCGGCAAGGTCGTCCTGCAGCGAGGCCCCGCCTGCTCCGGGCGCGTGACGCCTGCCTCGACTTTCAAGCTCGCCATCAGCCTCATGGGATACGACGCAGGCGTGTTGAAGGACGCCGAACAGCCTGCCCTGTCGTATCAGGCGGGATATCCGGATTGGGGTGGCGATGCCTGGCGACGTGACATCACGCCGACAACGTGGATCAGGGACTCCGTCTTCTGGTACTCGCAGCAGGTCGTGAAGCGCCTGGGGCAGGAGCGCTTCGCGCACTACGCGAAGGTTTTTCAGTATGGCAATGCAGATGTCTCTGCGGTGCCGGTCGATGACCCCGGGCAGAACGGCGTCTGGGTGATGAGCTCCCTGCGCATCTCCCCCGAGGAACAGCTTGCGTTCATGCGCAGGATCGTGCGTCGCCAGTTGCCGGTGAGTGCGCATGCCTTCGACATGACCGCACGCATCGCGAGCTACGGCGCACCGGTCGACGGCTGGGCCGTGCATGGCAAGACGGGCACCGGGTCGCCGGGCAGCGACAACCGCTATGACGCAAGCCGCGCTTACGGCTGGTACGTGGGCTGGGCTACCAAGGGCGAGCGAAGGCTGGTGTTTGCACGCCTGATCCAGGACGAGCAGGCCATCAAGCCCAACGCGGGCCTGCGCGCACGCGACGAGCTGCTCCAGCTTCTGCCGACCGCTGCGCCATGACCGCATTGCGTCGCGACCTTGCCGCGCTTCTCTTCGCTCTCGGCTCGTCCTGCGTGCTGGCCCAGACCCTGGCGCTGACATTCGACGACGGCCTCGACCCTCTGAAGGAGCCCGCGGCCCCGTCATGGAACCGGCAGATCCTGGAGACGCTCCACGATGCGAGCATCACGTCCATGGTGTTTCCGACACTCGTGCGCACTGGCCGTGCCCAGGGACTGGACCTCATCCGCGACTGGGCGCGCGCGGGCCACGCGGTAGGCAACCACACGTCCCGGCACCGCAGCCTGGGATCGCCTCAAGTGCCGCTCGCGGACTTCATCGGCGATGTCAAGGAGGCCGACGCCGTGCTGAGCCAGATGCCGGGCTGGACGAAGATGCTGCGCTTTCCGTATCTGAAGGAAGGCAACACGCTCGCCAAGCGGGACGGCATGCGCCTGTGGATGCGGGCCGCGGGCTACAGGGCGGCGCCGGTTTCGATCGATGCGAGCGACTGGTACTACAACCAGCTTTATGCGGCCTGGCTGGACGAAGGCAATGCCGAGAAAGCCGATCGCGTGAAGGCCGCGTACATCGAGCATCTGCTGGACCGTGCTGCCTACTACGACGGCCTGGCCCGGCGGGTCCTCGGCCGCAGCCCCGCCCATGTGATGCTGCTGCACACGAGCAGGATCAACGCCGCTGCACTCGGGGAGTTGATCGCGGCGTTCCGGGCGCGAGGGTGGTCCTTCATCGCCGCCAAAGCGGCCTTCGATGATCCGATCCACACCGTGCAGATCGACACCCTGCCGGCAGGCGAAAGCGTCATATGGGCCAGCGCCAAGGCAGCGCAGATTCCGGGTCTGCGCTATCCGGCCGAGGACTCGGTCTACGAGGAGCCCAAGCTGCGCTCGCTAGAGCTGGTGCCGGCGCGCATGCTGCAGTAGCGCACCCGTCGGCCTCCGCGCTCACTCCACCGTCACGCTCTTCGCCAGGTTGCGCGGCTTGTCCACATCGGTCCCGCGCGCGCATGCCGTGTGATACGCCAGCAGCTGCAGCGGCACCACGTGCAGGATCGGCGAGAGCGCGCCGTAGTGCTCAGGCATGCGGATCACGTGCAGGCCCTCGCTGCTCTTGATCTTCGTGTCGCCGTCGGCCAGCACGTAGAGCACGCCGCCGCGCGCGCGCACTTCCTGCAGGTTGCTCTTGAGCTTCTCGAGCAGCGCGTCGTTGGGGGCCACGGCCACCACAGGCATCTCGCTGGTCACCAGTGCGAGCGGGCCGTGCTTGAGTTCGCCGGCGGCGTACGCCTCGGCGTGGATATACGTCACTTCCTTGAGCTTGAGCGCACCTTCGAGCGCGATCGGGTAGTGCAGCCCGCGGCCCAGGAAGAGCGCGTTGTCCTTGCGCGCGAAGTCCTCGGCCCAGCCGATGATCTGCGGCTCCAGCGCGAGCACCGACTGCAGCGCGACGGGCAGGTGGCGCATCTCCTTCAGGTAGCGTGCCTCGTCGGCATCGCTGAGGCGACCCTTGCTTTGCGCGATGGCAAGCGTGAGCAGGAAGAGCCCCGCCAGCTGCGTGGTGAAGGCCTTGGTCGAGGCCACGCCGATCTCCACGCCGGCGCGCGTGATGTACGCCAGCTTGCACTCGCGCACCATCGCGCTGGTGGCGACGTTGCAGATGGTCAGCGTCTGCTCCATGCCCAGCGAGCGGGCGTGCTTCAGCGCGGCCAGCGTGTCGGCCGTTTCGCCCGACTGGCTGATGGTGACGACCAGCGTCTTCGGGTCGGGCACGGATTCGCGGTAGCGGTATTCGCTCGCGATCTCGACCTGCGTGGAGATCTTCGCGATGCCCTCCAGCCAGTACTTGGCGGTGCAGCCGCTGTAGTAGCTGGTGCCGCAGGCCAGGATGAGGATCTTGTCGATGTCCTGGAACACGCGATGCGCGCTCGCTCCCGTGGCGCCGTCCTGGCCGATGCCGTCGAACAGCTCGGGCACGATGCCTTCCACGCCTTCGAGCGTGTCGCCGATGGCGCGCGGCTGCTCGAAGATTTCCTTCTGCATGTAGTGGCGGTAGGGGCCGAGCTCGGCGGCGCCGCTGTGTGCCAGCACGGTGCGCACCTGGCGGGTGACCGGCTTGTGGTTCTTGTCGACGATCCAGTACTTGCCGGGCTGCACGTCGACCACGTCGCCCTCTTCCAGGTAGATGATCTGGTCGGTCACGCCGGCCAGGGCCATCGCGTCGCTGGCGAGGAAGTTCTCGGCGCCGTCCTTGCCCGCGCCCAGGATCAGCGGCGAACCCGCGCGCGCGCCGACCACGCGCTGCGGCTCGTCGCGGCAGATCACGGCGATGGCGTAGGCGCCGTGCAGCTGCAGCACGGCCGCCTTCACGGCCTCGAAGAGGTCGCCGTCGTAGAGGCTGTCGACGAGGTGGGCGATGACCTCGGTGTCGGTCTGGCTCTCGAAGGCATAGCCCTTGGCTTCGAGCGCGGCGCGCAGCGTTTCGTGGTTCTCGATGATGCCGTTGTGCACGAGCGCGATGCGGCCCGGCCGCGCGGCCTGCGCGTCGGCGCCTGGGCCATGGCTGAAATGCGGGTGCGCGTTGTGCACCGCCGGCGCGCCGTGCGTGGCCCAGCGCGTGTGGGCGATGCCGGTGAGGCCCTCGACCTTGTCGTCGCGCACCTGCGCCACGAGGTCGGCCACGCGCGAGGTGGTGCGCGCCCGCGTCAGGCCGCCGGCATGCACCGCCACGCCGCAGGAGTCATAGCCGCGGTACTCGAGCCGCTGAAGGCCCTGCACGAGGACCGGAACGATGTTGCGATGGGACGCTGCCCCGACGATGCCGCACATGGTGAGCTGCCTTTGAATGAAGAAGAGGCTCGATGGTAGGAAGGCAAGAAAGAAATATGCATTCGAAATTCAATTGATTTCGGACTTTTATTTCTCCACTCCATACATATGGAGTTTTATTCCATAATTTCTTCATATATGGAATCAATCTCGCTCGATTCAACCGACCTGCGCCTGCTCGATGCGCTGCAGCGCGACGCCTCGCAGACCAACCAGCGCCTGGCCGCGGACGTCGGCATCTCCCCACCCACCTGCCTGCGCCGCGTGCAACGGCTGCGCGACATCGGGCTGATCGAGCGCCAGGTCGCGCTGCTGTCGCCCGACAGGCTCGCCACGGTGCTGGGCCACGGCCTGCAGGCGGTGATCGAGATCTCGCTGGACCGGCAGGATGCCGCCTCGCTCGACGCATTCGAGACGCGCGTGATCGCCGACGACGCGGTCCAGCAATGCTGGCGCGTGTCGCCCGGCCCCGACTTCGTGCTGGTGGTGGCGGCGCGCGACATGCAGGACTACGGCGCGCTCACTCAGCGCCTGTTCACGGCCGATGCGAACGTACGCAACGTCAAGGCCTTCTTCAGCCTGAAGCGCGCGAAGTTCGAACCCCGGGTGCCGCTGGCACCCGGGGCATAGAGAACAAGGAAAGGAAGGCCCTCAGGCCTTCGGCTTCTTCTGCGGCCGCTTCCAGTTGGGGAAGCTCACCGCCTTGCTGCGCGCCACGGTGAGCGCGCCCGGCTCGGTCGACTTGTTGATGGTCGAGCCGCCGCCGATGGTGCCGCCCGCGCCGATGGTGACGGGCGCCACCAGCACGCAGTTGCTGCCCACGTGCACGTCGTCGCCGATCACGGTGCGGTGCTTGTTGGCGCCGTCGTAGTTGGCGGTGATGCTGCCCGCGCCGTAGTTCACGCGCTCGCCCACGGTGGCGTCACCCAGGTAGGCCAGGTGGTTGGCCTTGGCGCCGGCGGCTAGCGTGGAGTTCTTCACTTCCACGAAGTTGCCGATGTGCACCTCGGCGCCCAGCTGCGCGCCGGGGCGCAGGCGGGCGAAGGGGCCGATCAGCGAGCCCGCGCCCACCGTCACGCCAGCCTTCTCGCCCTCGATGTGGGTGAACGGATGGATCACCGCGCCGGCCTCGATGCGCGCATTGGCGATGACGCAATTCGCGCCGATGCGCACGCCCTCGCCCAGCGACACCGCGCCCTCGAACACGCAGTTGACGTCGATCTCCACGTCGGCCGCGCATTCGAGCGTGCCGCGCAGGTCGAAGCGCGCCGGGTCGGCCAGGCGCACGCCCTGCTCCATCAGCGCATTCGCCTGGCGCAGCTGCCAGGCACGTTCCAGCGCCGCGAGCTGGGCGGGGCTGTTGATGCCGGCCACCTGCAACGCGTCGGTGGTGATGTGCGCGACCACGGGCACGCCGTCGGCGGCCGCGAGCTTCACCACGTCGGTCAGGTAGTACTCGCCCTGGGCGTTGTCGTTGTCCAGCCGGCCGAGCCAGCCCTTGAGCAGGCGCGCGGGCACGGCCATCACGCCGCTGTAGATCTCGCGCACCGCGCGCTGGGCCTCGGTGGCGTCCTTGTGCTCGACCACGGCCTGGACGTCGCCCGTGCCGCCTGAGCGGATGACCCGGCCGTAGCCCGTGGGGTCGTCGAATGCGATGGTCAGCAGCGCCAGCTTGCCGCCGGCACTGGCGGCGACGAGCGCGCGCAGGGTTTCTTCGCCGATCAGCGGCACGTCGCCCGAGAGCACGACCACCGTGCCGTCGTCCGCCAGCAGCGGCGCGGCCTGCTGCACGGCATGGCCGGTGCCCAGCTGCGGCTCCTGGCGCGCGAAGCGCACCATGGCGTTGCCGATGCCGCCGGCCATGGAGGCCTCGACCTCGGCCGCCCCATGGCCGGTGACGACCACCACGTCGCGAGCCCCGATGCGCGCGGCGGTGCCCGCCACGTGCGCCAGCAGGGCCCGGCCGCCAAGCCGGTGCAAGACCTTGGGCAGCCGGCTCTTCATGCGGGTACCCTTGCCGGCGGCCATGATGACGACGTCGATCGGTCCGGCGTCGTGGTTCTGTTGCGGAGGCTGATTCATGCGTTTCTTTTCCAGGATTCGTTGCGCGACTTGCTCGGCAATCTCTGCAGTGACCCGAATTATCGGCGCGCTGCTCGTGGTGACCGCCCTGGGCGCCTGCAGCGCGATCCAGCTGGCCTACAACAACCTGCCGACGGTGAGCTACTGGTGGCTCGACGGCTACCTCGATTTCGACGGCGCCCAGACCCCGAAGGTGCGCGACGAGCTCACCCAATTGCTGGCCTGGCACCGCCAGAACGAGCTGCCGCGCCTGGCCTCGCTGCTGAAGGAAGCCCAGGCGATGGCCCCGGGCGAGGTGACGCCGGAGCAGGTCTGCGCCATGGCCGACCGCATCCGCGAGCGCCTGCTGGCCGTGACGGATCGCGCCGAGTCCGCCGGCACCGAGCTGGCGCTGAGCCTGAGCGAGGCGCAGCTGCAGCAGCTGGAGCGCAAGTACGCCAAGAACAACGCCGAGTACCGCAAGGACTGGCTCGACCGCACGCCGGCCCAGGTGCAGGAGAAGCGCTACGACCAGTTCCTCGACCGCACCGAGGACTTCTACGGCCGCCTGAGCGCCGAGCAGCGCGAGCTGCTGAAGCAGCAGGTCGCGCAGTCGGTGTTCGACCCGAAGCTGGCGGACGCCGAGCGCCGCAAGCGCCAGCAGGAGGCGCTCAGGCTGCTGCGCGGCTTCGTCGCCGGCAAGCCTTCGCCGGCCGAGGCACGCGCCGCGCTGCACGACTACATCCAGCGCATCGCCGAGCCGCCGCCCGGGCCCTGGCGCGACCACCAGCAGGCCCTGCTGCAGGAAGGCTGCCGCAACACCGCCGCCATGCACAACGGCACGAGCGCCAGCCAGCGCGCGCAGGCGGTGCGCCGGCTGCAGGCCTACCAGGACGACCTGCGCGAACTGGTGGCGGCGCGCTGAAGGCGCCGGAGCGGAGCTCTAGATCAGCGGCGTCGGCCGCATCGGGCGCTCGAAGTAGTCGCCCAGCGTTTCCAGCGCATGCGGCTCCATGATGCGCAGCCAGCCGGCGTCGATGCGGTGCAGGCCAAGGCGCTGCAGCCGCTTCAATGTCTTGTTGGTGTGCACCAGCGACAGCCCCAGTGCGTCGGCGATGTGCTGCTGGCTGAACGGAAATTCCACCCAGCCGTCCCGCACCATGCCCACGCGCTGCGCGCGGCGGTACAGGTGCATGAGCAGCATGGCGACGCGCTCGCCGGCGTTGCGCCGGCCGGCGGTGACGAGGCTGTCGTCGACCATCTTTTCCTCGCGCGCGGCCAGCCAGGTGATGTCGTAGCCCAGCTTGGGCCGGGCGTGGAACAGGTCCCAGAGCCGGTCGCGCGAGAAGACGCACAGCGTGGCGTCGGTGACCGCCTCGACGCCGTGCGTCTGGCCGTCGGCGAACTCGTCCTGCAGGCCGATGAAGTCGCCGGGCAGCAGGAAGCTCAGTATCTGCCGCCGGCCGTCGCTCAGCGTCTTGTAGCGGAAGGCCCAGCCCGAATAGAGAGTGAAGAGCTGGGTGCTCGCCCGGTGTTCGTCGATGACGGAACCGCCGGCTTCCACGCGGCGCGCGCCGGTGCGGAAGGATTGGATGGTCTTCAGCTCGTCGGGCGTGCAGGGCAGGAATGCATCGAGCAGCCGCAGCGCGCAGCGGTGGCAGGGATTCGCGCCCTGTGGGGGCGCGGTGGCGGCGGTGTAGTCCTCGAATTTCACGCTTCACTATAGGCGCACGGCCTGTGTCTTTTGACATTTCATGACGCCCCGGGGCTTGCCTACACTGCGCACGCCCTTACCAACGAAGACGCATGACAGAAGAAGCAAAGCTACCGCTGTACGAGATTCTTTACTGCAGCACGCTGGCCCAGGGCCTGCCGCCAGACACCGTTGGCCTCATCACGTCCCGGGCCCGAGCGCACAACGCGCTGCACGGCATCACAGGCCTGCTGGTTTTCGACGGACTGCGCTTCTGCCAGCACCTGGAAGGCCCGCCCGAAGCCGTCGGCGCATTGATGCAGCGCATCGAGAAAGACCAGCGCCACGTCGGCGTCAGGGTGGTCCACGAAGCCCCGCTGGGGGTTCGTCGCTACAGCGGCTTCGGCATGGGCCTGGCGGAATGCGAGGGACCGGACCTGATGGCGGGGGTGCACGCGCTGCACGGGGAGACGGCCCTGCGGCATTTCCTGGCGCTGCTGCCCAGCTTCGACATCAACGGCTGACGCCCCCCAAAGAACGCCCCAAAAAGGAAAAGGCGGCCGAAGCCGCCTTTTTCAGCACCTGGAGGACTGGGAACGATCAGGCGTTGTCCCAGCTGTAGGTGGCTCCATAGCCATCCCACGCCTCCATCACGATGCGCTGGCCCGCGGCCACCATCAGCGATTCGCCGGGTGCGAGCACCAGGTCTTCGCTGGGATTGGCGAGCGTGGCGTCGGGCGTGATCCACACTCGGCCCTGCCTGACGCGCAGGATGCTGGCCGCCCGCGCCTTCAGGCTCATCGCCTCGCCGGGAGCGATCTGCCAGGCACCGCGGCGCACTGCCGGCGGAACGGTGGCGGCGCGAGCCGGGACGGACAGGGACGAGAGCGATTCGGTGGTGCAGACGGCGGTGGACATGGTGTAACTCCTTGGGGCTTTGCCGAGGCGCTTGACAGAAAGAGGCAATAGCGCAGTTCGGGAATGAATGATCGTTTCTCCGGCGTTGGCGGTCCAATGAAAACGAGGTAGCCTACTGATGCTGGTTTCGCATCAATTGATTGGCTGCGAGCCGCCCCGGATTCATACCCATGCAACATTCCCAGACCCATCTGCGCTCCCGCCCGATCTCCGCCGGGCATCTGCGCGCCTTCGAGGCGGTGGCCCGCCACCTGAACTTCCGGGCGGCCGCCGAGGAAATGGCGCTGACCCAGTCGGCCGTGAGCCGCCAGATCCAGTCACTGGAAGAAGAAGTGGGCGTGGCCCTGTTCCTGCGCCATACCCGCGCGGTGGAACTCACCAGCGCCGGGGCCCTGCTGCTGCTGGCGGTGCAGCAGTCGCTGCCGCGCATCGACACGGCCGTGCGCCAGATCCGCCAGAGCGCGGGGCGCCAGAGCGTGTCGCTGACCACTTTCGCCTCTTTCGCCTCGATGTGGCTGATCCCGCGGCTGGAGGCCTTCCAGCGCGACAACCCCGAGATCGACATCCGCATCGACGCCAGCGACGTGGCGGTCGACCTCGACGTGGCCGACGTGGACATCGCCCTGCGCTATGGCCCGCGAGAGGCCATGCCCTCGGGCGCCGTGCGGCTCTTCGGCGAAACGCTGACGCCGGTGGCCAGCCCCTGGCTGCTGAAGAGCAGCCCGCCGATCAAGACGCCGGCCGACATGACGCGGTTCACGCTCATCGAGGCAGGCGACGCCCACCGCACGCACCTCGAATGGCTGACCTGGCGCCGCTGGTTCGAGGTGAACGGACTGGAGCGCGCGCAGCCCAAGCGCTGGCTCTATTTCAACTACGCCTACCAGATGGTGCAGGCCGCCCTCACCGGCCAGGGCGTGACGCTGGCGCGCAGCTCGCTGATCGCCGAGAGCCTGGCCAACGGCGACCTGGTCGAGGTGCTGCCGCAGCACCGCATGGATTCGCCGATGTCCTACTGGCTGATCGCGGGGCCGCGCAGCGTGCAGCGGCCGGAGATCAGGGCCTTCTGCGACTGGCTGCAACTGCAGGCCGTGACCACGCGGGAGACCATCGGCGAGGTGCCCGATCCGGACACTGTCGACAACATGGACTGAGGGGCCGGAGCCGGCTCAGCTCGTGGGCCAGACCACGCCGTTGTCGTTCAGGATGGCATCCAGCGGCAGGTCGTGCGCCTCGGGCTCGAAGTCCGCGACGAAGCCGTTGGTGAAGCCCAGCCCCACGGTGAATGGCCTCGGCTCCAATGCCGCCAGCGTGCGGTCGTAGAAGCCGCCGCCGTAGCCCAGCCGGTAGCCGCCGGCGCTGTAGCCCACGCAGGGCACGAACAGCAGGGTCGGCACGATCAGCTCGGTGTCCTTGGGCTTGGGAATGCCATAGGCGTCCTCTTCCATCTGGCAGCCCGGATACCAGGCGTGGAAGGTCAGGGTCTTGTGAACTTTGTCGATCACCGGCAGTCCGATGCGGCGGCGCTGCGGCTCCTCCATGAGCTCGCCGTCTTCCTTCCAGCGGTGCAGGGCGGGAAGCGGATCGAACTCGCCCTTGATGGGCCAGTAGGCGCCGATCACGGTATCGGGCCGGCCCACGAGCCAGATCCGCATCACGCGCTGCAGCAGGTCGGCGCGTGTCAGCCGGTCAGGCATCGCAAGACGTTGCTCGATGAGTGCCTTTCTCAACTGTTCCTTAAGAAAACTCGCCGTTGCCGAAGTGTCGGCACCCTTTGACTTGTCCATAATCCCCCGATGCAGTTCCCAAGCATTTTGGCATCCAAGCGAAGCCATCCGCGCAATGCGGTCCCCGCACTGGTTTTTTCCGCGGTCGTTGCCCTCGCCGCCCTGCTCTCGCAGCAGCCTGCCGCAGCCCAGAGCAACACCAACGACGATGTCCTGATCCAGATGAAGCAGGCCTTCCAGCGTGGCGACAAGGCCCGGCTGACAGCCCTGCTGCCGCAGGCCCGCGGCCATGCGCTCGAACCCTGGGCCGCCTACTGGGAACTCAAGGCACGCCTGCAGGAAGCCGCGCCCAACGAAGTACAGGACTTCTACGCCCGCTACCCCGGCACCTACCAGGAAGACCGCCTGCGCAACGACTGGCTGCTGCTCACCGGCCAGCGCCGCGACTGGGACAACTTCTCCGCCTCGCTCGACGGCTTCCGCATGGGCGACGACCCGCAGGTGCGCTGCTACGCGATCCTGGTCGACACGCTGCGCAGCGGCACCGCCACGCAGGCGCAGGCCGACGAGGTGCGCCGCAACTGGTTCGCCCAGAAGGACCTGGACGACGGCTGCCTCACCGCCGCCGACCGCATGACCGCCGCCCGCCTGCTGTCGACCAACGACGTCTGGAAGAAGGCCCGACTGGCCATGGAGGCCAACCGCCCGCAGGCCGCGCGCGCCGCCGTCACCATCGCCGCGCCCGATGCGCTGCCGCTTTTCGAGGAACTCAACGCCAGTTCGGCCAAGTTCCTGACCGGCCGCGCCTTCGTGGCGGCCAAGTCGCGCAAGGAACTGGTGGTGCTGGCGCTCATCAAGGTCGCCATCGCCGACCCAGAGCTGGCCGCTTCGCAGCTCGACAGCAAGTGGGGCCCGATGCTCTCCGGCGAGGAGCGCAACTGGCTCTGGGGCACCATCGGCCGCGCCGGCGCCATCAAGCTGTGGCCGCAGGCCGGCAGCTACTTCGCCAATGTCACCAAGAACAGCGACCTCTCCGACGACATGCTCGGCTGGCGCGTGCGCGCCGCACTGCGCGCCGGCCAGTGGAAGGAAGTGGTGCCCGCCATCAACGCCATGAGCGAGACCGCCCAGCTCGACCCCACCTGGGTCTACTGGAAGGCGCGAGGCCTGGCCAGCGCCGGCGGCGACGAGCGTCGCGCCCAGGCCCGCGAGCTCTACCAGAGCATCGCCGGCTCGCGCGGCTTCTACGAAATGCTGGCTCTGGAAGAGCTGGGCCAGCGCACCGTGGTGCCCACCCGCCCCGCCCCGCTCACGCCCGAGGAAAAGGCTGCCGCGCGCAGCAACCCCTCGCTCGCCCGGGGTCTCTATGCCATCGCCATCGGCCTGCGTCCCGAGGGCACGCGCGAGTGGAACTACGCCACCAACCTGCACGACAAGGGCGGCATGGACGACCGCGCGCTGCTGGCCGCTGCCGACTTCGCCTGCCAGCGCGAGGTGTGGGACCGCTGCATCAACACCAGCGAGCGCACCAAGGGCGTGGTCGACGTGGAGCAGCGCTTCCCGATGCCCTTCCACGACACGGTGCTGCGCAAGAGCCAGGACATCGGCCTCGACCCGGCCTACGTCTACGGCCTGATCCGCCAGGAAAGCCGCTTCATCATGGACGCTCGCTCCGGCGTCGGCGCATCGGGCCTGATGCAGGTCATGCCGGCCACCGCGCGCTGGACGGCCCGCAAGATCGGCCTGACCGACTTCTCGCCGAGCCAGATCAACGACCGCGAGACCAACATCACCATCGGCACCAACTACCTGAAGCTCGCGCTCGACGACTTCGACGGTTCCATGGCGCTGGCGGCCGCCGCGTACAACGCGGGCCCCGGCCGTCCGCGCAACTGGCGCAACGGGCCGGTGCTCGACGCCGCCATCTGGGCCGAGAACGTGCCTTTCAACGAGACGCGCGACTACGTGAAGAAGGTGCTGGCCAACACCACCAACTACGCCGCCATCATCAGCGGCCGGCCGCAGTCGCTGAAGGAGCGCCTGGGCCGCGTCGGCCCGCGCGACGCCTCCGAGCCCGAGCCGAACAAGGACCTTCCCTGAAGCCGGCCGCCTGAAATGAGCTGGCGCGACGAGGTCCTCGACACCCTCGCGTCCGAGTTCTCGGACGTGGGCGACGTCGCGCAGCTCACGCGCATCGTGCTGCGCCTCACGCTCGCTGGCGCACTGGGCTTCGTGCTCGGCTTCGAGCGCGAGCAGCAGGGCAAGGCGGCCGGCGTGCGCACCCACATGCTGGTGGCGATCGGCTCGGCGATGTTCGTGCTGATCCCGCAGCAGACCGGCATCGTCCCGGCCGACATGAGCCGCGTCATACAGGGGCTGGTGGCGGGCGTGGGTTTTCTCTGCGCCGGCACCATCCTCAAGCAGGGCAAGGACGAGAGCCACGTGCAGGGCCTGACCACCGCCGCCGGCCTGTGGATGACGGCCGCCATCGGCATGGCCTGCGGGCTCGGCCGGGAGGTGACGGCCGTGACGAGCGCGCTGCTCGCGCTCGCGGTGCTGGCGCTGGTGCCGCGCCTCGTGAGCCTGGTCGAGCGTGTCGCCGGGCCGGGCAAGCAGAACGGCAAGGAAGACAGCGGCGACGACAGGGACGGCGACGCCCGCAGGCACTGAACGAACGCCGAGGCATCAATTCGCGCCGCGTTCGGCATCAATCGCGGTGCGGCGCACGGCTAGCATCGAAGGCTTTTTTCAGCCCTGCAACGGACCGGAGACCCCTCATGCGCAAGCTCTACGTCGGCAACAAGAACTACTCGTCATGGTCCATGCGGCCCTGGGTGCTGATGAAGCAGGCCGGCATCGACTTCGAGGAAGTCGCCGTGCGCTTCGACTCCTTCGAGGCCGACTCGCAGTTCAAGCACACCATCGGCGCGCTCAACCCGGTGGCCAAGGTGCCGGTGCTGGTGGAAGACGACGGCCTCGTCATCTGGGACACGCTGGCCATCGCCGAGTACCTCGCCGAGACCTTCCCCGAAAAGCAGCTCTGGCCCCGGGACAAGTCCGACCGCGCACGCGCGCGCAGCGTCTGCGCCGAGATGCACGCCGGCTTCGGCGGCCTGCGCAACCACTGCGGCATGAACCTCGAAGCCTCGCTGCCCGAAGTGGGCGCGCGGCTGATGAAGGAGGTGCCCGAAGTCGCCAGCGACCTCGCGCGCATCGTGCAGATGTGGAGCGGCCTGCTCGACGAACACGGCGGCCCGATGCTTTTCGGCCGCGAATTCGGCATCGCCGACGCCTACTTCGCACCGGTGGGCACGCGCATCAGGACCTACGGGCTGCCGGTGCCGGCGCACATCTCGGCCTACATCGAGCGCGTGCAGGCGCTGCCGGGCGTGAAGGCCTGGATCGACGCGGGGCTGGCGGAGAAGGATTTCCTGCAGTTCGAAGAGCCCTACCGCACGGGGCGGTAAGGCCTTCGGAAGACAGCAGGGCGCTCAGAGGGAGGGGTGCATGTCGCGGAACACCGCGGAACCGGCTTTGCCGGGCCGCAGGTGTTGCCCCCGGTAGGGGGTTGGCGCAGCGACACGAAGTGCGCGCAGCCTGGGGGCGAGCCCGGTTCAGAATCTGTAGGTGGCCGCCACGTAGGTGACGATGGGGTTCAGCTTCAGGCTGGCCTCGCTGGTGGCAACCGGCAGGCCGTAAATCGAGGTCGTCGTCAGCTTGGCCTTGGTCTTCAGGGGGATGTAGGAGACCGAGAACGAGATGCCCCAGTGCTTGTCGAACTGGTAGGCAGCGCCCACGTTGATCACCGGCGCGAACTTGCTGTCCAGCTTGGCCGTGGTGTTGACAGTGAAAGGCGACTGGTGGAACTGCGAGGCCAGCGCGCTCTGCAGGTTCGGGGTCAGCTTGACGTCGCTGTACCAGACGTAGGTGGCACCCAGGCCCACGAACGGGCGGAAGGCATCGGTGCCTTCATTGAAGAAATACTTGCCCAGGATCGTCGGGCTCCACTGGCGGGCCTCGCCGAGCTGGCCCACGCGGCCGAGCGTGCCGGTGCCGTTGAGCTTGAACTTCGGGGGCACGCCGAAGACGCCTTCCACCGCCCAGTGGCTGTCGATGAAATAGGTGGCGTTGAGACCCAGGGTGTCGGAGTCGCTCACGCTGGCGCCGGAGCCGGCCAGCACGCTCTGGACGGGCGAAGTCACGGTCAGCGGCTTGCTCGAGTCCTGCGGTGACAGATGGAACCACCCTGTGCCGATGACCCAGTCGCCGGCCTGCTGCGCCATGGCGCTGCCGGACGCCAGGGCGCCCAGAGCCGTCAACGCGATCATTGTTTTCTTCATGATGTGAATCCTTTTGGTTGAATATCCCTCTGCGGATGCGGGCGTCGGCTGTGACCGCCGCTGAAGATCGCCCGAATGACGAACGATTGCCCGGTCTGCGCCGCGGATTATCGAACGACCGTTCTATTTTTGACAGGGGGGAGTATCCCTACACTGCGGCCATGAAAATTTTTCTCGTCGGCGGTGCCCTGCGCGACCGCCTGCTGGAGCGCCCCGTGTCCGACCACGACTGGCTGGTGGTCGGTGCCACGCCCGAGGAAATGGTGGCTCGCGGCTACCTGCCCGTGGGGCGCGACTTTCCGGTGTTCCTGCACCCCGACACGCGCGAGGAATACGCACTCGCCCGCACCGAGCGCAAGAGCGCGCCGGGCTATCGCGGCTTCACCGTGCATGCCGCGCCCGACGTCACGCTCGAACAAGACCTGGCGCGCCGCGACCTGACCGTCAACGCCATCGCGCTGCCGGCCGAACTGGTCAGCACCGACGGCCGCTTCGACCCCACGCCCGAGAAGCTGGCCGACCCCTTCCACGGCCAGCGCGACCTGCGCGACAAGGTGCTGCGCCACGTGACCGACGCCTTCCGCGAAGACCCGGTGCGCATCCTGCGCGTGGCGCGCTTCGCCGCGCGCTTCGACGACTTCGGCGTCGCTCCGGAAACCATGGCGCTGATGCGCGAGATGGTCGCGGCCGGCGAGGTCGATGCACTGGTGCCCGAGCGCGTGTGGCAGGAGCTTTCGCGCGGCCTGATGGAAACGCGCCCCTCGCGCATGTTCGACGTGCTGCGCGAATGCGGCGCGCTCGCCGTGCTGCTGCCGGAGATCGATGCGGGCGAGTGGACGATGCGGGCGATCGACACCGCCGCCCGGCTGAATACATCGCTGGCCGTGCGCTTCGCCTGCCTGACCAACGGCTTCGGCAGGAAGAAAGACGACGAGGGTGCCCCCGCCCTCGCCTCGCTGCAGGCCGTATGCGAACGCTGGCGCGTGCCGGTGGACATCCGCGAACTGGCCGAGGTGGTGGCGCGCGAACACGGTCACATCGACGGCAGTGGCGCGCTCGACGCCGCCGGGCTGGTCCGGCTGCTGGAGCGCTGCGACGCCTTCCGCAAGCCCGAGCGCTTCGCCGAGGCGCTGCTGGCCTGCGAGTGCGACGCGCGCAGCCGCCCCGAGCTCGACCCCGACCCCGACACCAGCGCCTTCTACCCGCAGCGCCCACGCCTGCTCCACATATTGAAGACGGCGGCGTCCGTGGCCACCGACGTGGTGGCCAGGGCCGCCCAGCAGTCCGGCGCCACCGGCCCGAAGATCGGCGAGGCCATCCACCGCGCCCGCGTCGATGCCGTCGCGGCGTCGACGGACCAGGCTTGAGGCCACGTGAAGGCAACCCGCCGCGACATGACTTCCGACACTTCCCCACGCGAACCCGGCCGATAGCATCGGCCGGGTGAATGCCACCGCGCCGAAGCCGTCACACGAATCCGCCGACTTCCCGCGCCCGCCCGGGCCGGACGAACTGGGCCTGCGCGTGCTGCGCGAGCACATGGCCTCGGTCTATGCGGCCTACAACGCGTCGGTGTTCGTGCACTTCGGCCTTGGTGCGGCCCTCGGCACGGCCATCTACCTGCATCAGCCGCGCCCGTGGATCCTCTTATGGATGGCGGCCCATCTCTCGCTGGGCCTGCTGCTCTTCCTCATGCCGCGCTGGCACCCCGGCGTGCCGCTGGCCGACACCAGGCGCTGGGCGCGCAGGCATTCGCGCACCGTCACCATCGTGAGCGCGGCCACGGCCAGCGCGCCGCTGCTCTTCATCTCGCCCGGCGACCTGCCGGTGACCTCGGTCATCACGGTGGTCATCATCGGCAGTTGCGCGAGGGCCATGCAACTGCTGTGGCCGCTCAAGCCCGCGCTCTACGGCTACACGCTGCCGATGATGCTGAGCCTGATCGTCGCGCTGGCCTGGCAGGGCGACGCCATGCATTTCTTCCTCGCGCTCTTCAGCCTGGGCTATCTGCTGTTCACGCTGCGCGTGGGCGGCCAGCAGCACAAGCTGCTGACCGACTCGCTGGTGCTGCGCTTCGAGAACGAGGCGCTGGCCGGGCAGCTCGGCAGGCAGATCGCCGCGGCCGAACGCGCGAGCGCCGAGAAGACGCGCTTTCTCGCCACCGCCAGCCACGACCTGCGCCAGCCGCTGCATGCCATCGCCCTCTTCGGCGCCGCGCTGGAGAACGAACTGCGCGAGCACCACGGCGGGCGCAACGCGCAGCAGCTGATGCGCGCGGTGAATGCGCTGGGCAACTCGCTGGACACCATGCTCGACGTGTCGCGCCTCGACGCGGGCGTGGTCACGCCCACCATTGCCCCCGTTTCGCTGGACGCGCTCTTCCGCTCGCTCAACCACGTGTTCGCGGCGCGGGCCGAGCAGCGCCAGCTGCAGCTGCGCGTGCGCGCGAGCGGCCTGTGGGTGCGCAGCGACGCGCAACTGCTGTACCGCATGCTCTCGAACCTGGTCGACAACGCGTTGAAGTACACGACGCGCGGCGGCGTCGCGGTGCGGGCCCGCGCGCGCGGCGACGTGGTGTGGATCGAGGTGTTCGACACCGGCATCGGCATCGCGCCCGAGCAGCAGGAGCGCGTGTTCGAGGAGTACTACCAGGTGCACAACCCGGGCCGCGACCGCGCGCAGGGGCTGGGCATCGGCCTGTCGATCGTGCAGCGGCTCTCGCGCCTTCTGCAGCACCCGGTGCGGCTGAAGTCGAGCCCGGGCCGCGGAAGCAGCTTCCGCCTCGAGCTGCCGGCCGCGGCGGAAGTCGCGATGCCGGAAGCGGAGCTGGCCGCACCGCGCCGCGCCACCGAGGCAGGCGCGAGCCACACGGCGCGGCCAGTGCACGGCCGCATCCTGCTGATCGACGACGAGGCGGAAATCCGCGAGGCCATGACCGGCCTCTTCCGGGCCCACGATCTCGCGCTGGATGCAGTGTCCAGCGAGGCGGAGGCGGCCGAGCTGCTGGGCCGGCCCGACGCGCACGAGCGCCCCTTCGCGCTGCTGATGTGCGACTACCGCCTGTGCGACGGCGAGAACGGCCTCGACGTGGGCCTGCGCCTGCAGCGCCGCTTCGGACTGCAGGCGCCGCTGCTGCTGGTGACGGGCGAGACCTCGCCCGAGCGGCTGCAGCGCGTGCGCGCCTCGGGCATTCCGGTGCTGTTCAAGCCGGTGAACCCCGCGATGCTGCTGCGCGCGCTCGCCGAGCTGGCGCCGGGGCCGCCGCCGCTCGCGCACTGACCCCGCTCCCGATCCGGCCCCGCGGAAGTCCGTGGGAGATTGGACTTTCGCCGACAAGCGCCGCGCACGGTGCGTGTTAAGGTTTTCCCCGATGCCAAAGTCCTCCAGCAACTCGCAGTTGCCTCCTCCGTTGGGCCGGGACGCAGCCCTCTTTCTCGACTTCGACGGTACGCTGGTCGGGCTTGCGCCCACGCCCGAAGCCATCGAGATTCCACCGGCGCTCGTGCCCCTGCTGGGCGACCTGCGCGACCAGCTCGGCGGCGCGCTTGCCGTGGTGTCGGGCCGCCAGATCGACTCCATCGACCGTTTTCTCGCGCCGCTGCGGCTGCCCGCGGCCGGCGAGCACGGCGTGCAGCGCCGCGACGCCGAAGGCCGCATGCAGGAGCAGCGCGCGCCCGACCTCGTGCCCATCCTCGACATCGCCAACGAGCTCGCGCGCGTGCACGAAGGCCTGCTGGTGGAACGCAAGCACGCGGCCATCGCCCTGCACTACCGGCTCGCGCCGCAGCTCGAGGCGGTGTGCCGCGATGCGATGTCGCGCGCCATCGCCTTCGATCCGCAGCTCGAACTGATGCACGGCAAGTTCGTGTTCGAGGTGAAGCCCGCGGGCGTCAACAAAGGCATCGCCATCGATGCCTTCATGGCCGAGGCGCCCTTCGCCGGCCGCGTGCCGGTCTTTCTCGGCGACGACACCACCGACGAGAGCGGCTTTGCCGTGGTGCAGCCGCGCGGCGGCATCGCCGTCAAGGTCGGCTCCGGCCCGAGCCTGGCGCTGCACCGGCTCGAATCGCCGCGCGCCGTGTACGAATGGCTGGTGCAGGCACGCGACATGCTCGCCGCGCGACCACAGGACACAACCAGCCAACCCGAAGAATCACCGAGGAGCCCCCGATGAGCGAACAACAACTGCCGGCGGCGCCCGAGGAACGCGCCGGCCAGGCGCTGGCGGGCGCGGCCGGCCCGGACGACCGCGCGCCGGTCGACATGCAGGCAGCCGCCGCCCCCGGTCCGCGCGGCTTCGCGCCGCCGGCCGAGCCTTCGCTCAACGTGGGCGTGATCGGCAACTGCGCCTACAGCGCGCTCATCGACGGGCGCGGGCGCGCCGTGTGGTGCTGCCTGCCGCGCTTCGACGGCGACCCGGTGTTCAACGCACTGCTGCACCCCGGCGAGGATGCCGGCGCCTGGAGCATCGACATCGAGGACTTCGCCGAGGCGAAGCAGTGGTACGAGCCGAACACGGCCGTGCTGCGCACGCAGCTCTTCGACAGCGCCGGCCAGGGCATCGAGATCACCGACTTCGCGCCGCGCTTCTACAGCCGCTCGCGCTACTTCCGCCCGCTCATGATCGTGCGCCGCGTGCGGCCCATCGCGGGCGCGCCGCGCATCCGCGTGTCGCTCGATCCGCGCTTCCAGTGGGGCTCGTCGGCGCCGGTGGAGGTCACGCGCGGCAGCAACCACATCCGCTACGTCGGGCCCGACGTGACGCTTCGGCTGAACACCGACGCCTCGATCTCGCACATCCTCTCGCGCCAGCCCTTCGTGATCTCGCGCGAATACAACTTCATGTTCGGCGTGGACGAGACGCTGATGGACGGCATCGCCGACACCGCGCGCCGCTTCGAGCAGGAGACCATTTCGTACTGGCGCGTCTGGAGCAAGCGCCTGGCCATTCCCTTCGAGTACCAGGACGCGGTGATCCGCGCGGCCATCACGCTCAAGCTCTCGCTGTATGAAGACACGGGCGCCATCGTCGCGGCCATGACCACCAGCATTCCCGAGGCGCCGGGCAGCCAGCGCAACTGGGACTACCGCTACTGCTGGCTGCGCGACGCCTTCTTCGTGGTGCGCGCGCTCAACTCGCTCAGCGAGGTGGGCACCATGGAGGACTACCTGCGCTGGCTGGGCAACGTGGTGATCGGCTCGCATGGTGAGCACATACAGCCGCTCTACGGCATCGGGCTGGAGCGCGAACTGCCGGAGTCCTTCGTCGACGGCCTGCCAGGCTACCGTGGCATGGGCCCGGTACGCGTGGGCAACCAGGCGCAGGAGCACTTCCAGCACGACGTGTACGGCAACATCGTGCTCGGCGCGGCGCAGGCCTTCCACGACCACCGGCTGCTCAGCCGCGCGGGGCTGGCGGAGTTTCCGCATCTCGAGGCGGTGGGCGAGCGCGCGGTGGCCGTCTACGGCACGCCCGACGCCGGCATGTGGGAGCTGCGCACCCGCGCGCGCGTGCACACCAGCTCTGCCCTGATGAGCTGGGCTGCCTGCGACCGGCTCGCCAAGATCGCGCGCACGCTGGGGCTGGCCGAACGCGCCGCCTACTGGCACGGCCATGCGGCGCGCATGAAGGAAGAGATCCTCGCCAAGTCGTGGTGCGAGGAGCGCCAGGCCTTCGCCGAGAGCTTCGGCGGGCACGAGCTCGACGCGAGCATCCTGCTGATGGTGGAAGTGGGCCTGATCGACGCGCGCGACCCGCGCTTCATCTCCACCGTCGACGCGATGGAAAAGACGCTTTGCGACGGCCCCTACATGCGCCGCTACGAGGCCGCCGACGACTTCGGCAAGCCCGAGACCGCCTTCAACATCTGCACCTTCTGGCGCATCGACGCGCTGGCCAAGATCGGCCGCAAGGCCGAGGCGCGCCAGATCTTCGAGACCATGCTCGCGGCGCGCAACCCGCTGGGGCTGCTGTCGGAAGACACGCACCCGGTCACGGGCGAGATGTGGGGCAACTTTCCGCAGACCTATTCGATGGTCGGCATCATCAACGCGGCCGTGCGACTCTCGGCCCCCTGGGACTCCGCCATATGAGCCGACTCGTCGTAGTTTCCAACCGCGTGGCGGACCCGCGCAAGCCGGCCGCCGGCGGCCTGGCCGTGGCGCTGGGCGAGAGCCTGCAGCAAAGCGGCGGCCTGTGGTTCGGCTGGAGCGGCCAGATCGTCGAGGACGGCCCGACCGGCGAAGGCGAGCTGCACCGGCAGCAGGCCGGCAAGGTCACGCTGGCCACCCTCGACCTCAGCCGCGAGGACCACGACAGCTACTACCTGGGCTACAGCAACGACGTGCTCTGGCCGGTGTTCCACAACCGGCTCGACCTGGCGCACTTCGACGCCGGCTTCGTCGGCGGCTACCGGCGCGTGAACCAGCTCTTCGCGCGCAAGCTGCTGCCGCTGCTGAAGGACGACGACATCATCTGGGTGCACGACTACCACCTGATACCGCTGGCGGCCGAGCTGCGCGCCATGGGCTGCAGGCAGCGCATCGGCTTCTTCCTGCACATTCCGCTGCCGCCGCAGATCATCACGGCGGCCATCCCGCAGCACCAGTGGCTGATGCGCTCGCTGTTCTCCTACGACCTGATCGGCTTCCAGGCCCAGCAGGACGTGCAGCACTTCGAGCACTACGTGCGCAACGAGGCCAACGGCGAGTACCTGGGCGACGACATGTACCGCGCCTACGGGCAGACGGTGCGAAGCGCGGCCTTTCCCATCGGCATCGATGTCGACGAGTTCGCGGCGCTCACGCATGCGAAGGAGTCGCGCGACATGTACGAGACGATGAAGCGCGAATACTCGCAGCGCCGGCTGCTGCTGGGCATCGACCGGCTCGACTATTCGAAGGGCATCCCGCAGCGCGTGCGCTCGTTCCGCGAACTGCTGGCGAACTACCCCGAGAACCGGCGCAGCGCCACGCTGATCCAGATCGCCTCGCCCACGCGCGAGACGGTCGACGCGTATGCCGACATCCGGCGCGAGCTCGAGTCGCTGTGCGGCGCCATCAACGGCGACTACGGCGAGCTCGACTGGATGCCGGTGCGCTACATCCACCGCATGGTGGCGCGCAAGCGCGTGCCGGGGCTGTGCCGCGCGGCGGCCGTGGGGCTGGTGACGCCGCTGCGCGACGGCATGAACCTCGTCGCCAAGGAATACATCGCGGCGCAGGACCCGGCCGACCCGGGCGTGCTGGTGCTGTCGCGCTTCGCCGGGGCGGCCGAGCAGCTGAAGGAAGCGCTGCTGGTGAACCCCTACGACACCCACGGCACCGCCGAGACGGTGCAGCAGGCGCTGCAGATGCCGCTGGAGGAGCGGCGCGAGCGGCACCAGAAGCTGCTGTCGCGCATCCGCGAACAGGACATCCACTGGTGGCGGCGCAGCTTCCTGGAAGCGCTGCGCGAGGCGGCGACCGAACGCTGAGCGCCCGGCCTTTCACCGTCACCAGCCGGTGAGCAGCCGCACGAAGCGCATCACCGGCCGGGCCTCGGCGGGAGCGGCCGCCCTCGCGGCCAGCGGCGCGTGCACCCGCAGGTGCACCGGCGTCAGCGCCGACACCTCGATCCAGCCCCCGCGCGGCAGGCGGTGCATGTCGCCCTCCTCGAGCAGCGTCTCGGTCATGAACACGGTCTCGCCGAACCAGCCGGGCGGCGACACCACGCGGGCGCGGCCCTCGGCCAGCTGCAGCCAGGCGCCGGCCTCGACCGAGGTGCGCAGGGACTGCCCGGGTTCGAGAACGATGGAATCGGGCGCTTGGGAGAGAGTGGTGATCATGGCGAACCTCGGGTGGATGACGGCTCATCGTAGGAATTCGGCTGCCTGAAAAACAGGCACACGCCATGGCTATTGCGACCGGAACAGCCGGGCTGCAAACGCATCTGTTATGGTCGTTTTTCCGGACAACTGCATCTGTTTTCGGAAGCCCCGTACGGGGAACATCGACCCATGGACTCGCTACCGCTTTATCGCCAGCTTTCCGCGCACTACGTGGATGCGATCCACACCGGCTCGCTCAAGCAGGGCGACAAGCTGCCTTCGCTGCGCAGCCTGATGCGGCTGCACGACATCAGCCTGTCGACCGCGCTGCAGGTCTGCCGCGCCATGGAAAGCGACGGCTGGGTCGAGGCGCGCGACCGCTCGGGGTATTTCGTGCGCCGGCCACAGCGCCTGGCCATCGCGCCGATGGAAGAGCCGGCGGCCGACGTGCCGCCCGACCCGGCGCAGTTCGTGAGCATGCGCGAGCGCATGGCCAACTTCATGGCGCGCGGGCGGCACACGGGCGTGAAGCTCAACTTCGCGATCGCCCGCGCCGCGCCCGAGCTGTATCCCGCCGAGGCCCTGCGCAACTCGATGACGCGCGCGCTGCGCCAGCGCCCCGAGTTGCTGACCACCGCCTCGTCGCAGAAGGGCCACGAGCAGTTCCGCGAGGCCGTGGCGCAGCGCAGCCTGCGCGTGGGCATGACGGTGGCACCCGACGAAGTGCTGGTCACCAACGGCTGCATCGAGGCGCTGAACCTCGCGCTGCGCGCGATCGCGAAGCCGGGCGACACGGTGGCCGTGGAGTCGCCCACCTTCTACGGCCTGCTGCAGGTGCTCGAGAGCCTGGGCCTGCGCGCGCTGGAGATCCCGACCAGCCCGCAGACCGGCATCTCGCTGGAGGCGCTCGACCTCGCCATCCACACCTACGACGACATCAAGGCCGTGGTGGTGGTGCCGCACCTGCAGAACCCCATGGGCAGCGTGATGCCCGACAGCCACAAGCAGCGGCTCGCGCACCTGTGCGAGAGCCACGGCATCGCGCTGGTCGAGGACGACACCTACAGCGACCTCGTGGAGACCGACGCGCCGCTGCGCTCGCTGAAGTCGTGGGACCGCACCGGCAACGTGATCTATTGCGCCTCGCTGCACAAGGTGCTGGCGCCGGGGCTGCGGCTGGGCTGGATCACCGCCGGGCGCTGGCATGCGCAGGTGGAGATGCTCAAGTACGCGCAGACCCGCAACAACGAGGCGCTGGCGCAGATCGCAGCGGGCGAGTTCATCGCGGGCGGGCGCTACGACCGCCACCTGCGCCGCCTGCGCGAGCGGCTGCACATGCAGCGCGACCAGACCGCCGACGCCATCGCCCGCTACTTCCCGGCCGGTACGCGTATGAACCTGCCGCGCGGCGGTCTGCAGCTGTGGGTGGAGCTGCCGGAGCAGCGCTCGTCGGTGAACGTGTTCGACGCCGCGCTGCGCGAGCACATGCTGGTGGCGCCGGGCGCGCAGTTCTCGAACTCGGGACGCTTCGACAACTACCTGCGCATCAATTGCGGCTGGCCTTATTCGAAGGCGGTGGACGCGGGGCTGAGGCGGCTCGGCGAGATCGTGTCGGCCGTGCAGCCGCCGCGCTAGCTCCGCACTGCGCAGCGCGGATCAGACGATGTAGAACACGACGGCGTCGCGCCTTGCGGCCGCGCCGGCGAAGAAGCGCTTCACGCCGTCCATGAAGCCCGCGAGATCCCGCGCGCCGCTCTCGCCGTCCTGCCAGACCCTGGCCCAGTACAGCTCGCCGAACTTCGCCGGCTCGGCGGTGAAGCGCCCCACCAGCGCCGCCACGTCGCTCTGCGCAAGCCGCGCCGCCGCGCGTTCCACATGGGCGGCCGTGAGGTAGATGCAGCCCAGCCCGTCGGTGCCGTCGAGCTCTTCGCCATCGACCGCCTCTGGCATCAGCGTGCGCACCACGTCCCAGGCCTGCTCCACCGTCTGGCTGTCGTGCGGACCGCCTTTCGCCGCAGGCGAGTTCAGGAAGCCGGAGACGGTGGACGGATCGATCACCAGCGCACGCAGCCGGTAGCGGTCGAGGGCGTAGAAGGCGGCGCCGATGCTCATGTGCTCGGCTCCATGCGAGCCGCGCGCGCCACTGCGGCAAGCGCGATGCTCACGCTCTCGACGTTGCGCTGCGCGTTGTCGATGTTCCTGAAGTGGTCCGGCGCGCAGATCTGGTTGAGCAGCAGCGTGCGCTTGAAGTGCATCAGCGCCTGGCGCAGGTCGCCTTCTTCCTGCGCGATCAGGCCCAGGTCGTTGTGCGCATTGGCGGCCGCCGACGAGATGCCGCGGCAGCTGCGCTGCTGGATGTCGAGCGAGCGCTCGAACAGCTCCCGCGCCCGGGTGAAGTCGCGGCGCGTCATGAACAGGCTCGCGAAGTTGTTGAGCATGTCGGAATGCAGCTCGGTGTCGCCCTCGCCCGGCGGGAGCTTGTCGAGGTGCACCAGCGCGCGGGCGTAGCAGAGCTCGGCCTTCGCGTCCTGCCCCGACTCGGCATAGAGGAACGCGAGGTTGTTGAAGGCACGCACCACGCCGTCGCTGGAACCGCCACCCGCCTCGGACACCGCCATGGCGATGGTCTTCTTGTAGAGCGCCTCGGCCTCGTCGGCCCGCCCGGCGGCGGCGTGCAGCAGCGCGAGCGTGTTGGTCGGCCCGCGCCGCCAGCTGTCGTCGAGCCCCAGTTGCGCGGCGATGGCGAGAGCCTCGTCGGCCGAGGCCTGGGCCTTCCCGTTCCAGCGCAGCCGGCGGCACAGCTCGGCATGGCTGGACAAATGCAGCACCACGACCCTGTGCGCACCGCCATGCAGGCGACGGGCGGCGGCAATGGCCTCCGTGCAGAGCCTTTCGGCGCTCTGCAGGTCGCCCTGGGCGAGCGCGTCGCGGTAGCGGGCCTCGCGGTCGTCCAGCAGGTTCAGCAGCGCGCCCTGTTCGTCGGTGCTCGCGCCGCGGGCCTTGCGCTGCTCGACGCCGACCAGCGTCAGGTCCAGCGCCTTGCGCGCGACGTCCATGTCTTCCGCGGGCATGCCGAGCTTGCGGCCGATGGACAGGCTCTCTTCGAGGCTGGCTCGCGCCTTGTCGAAGGCGTCGATCTGGTAGCAGGCCTGGCCCAGCATGCACAGGGTCATCGCGAGGTTCTGGTGCGGGCCCTTGAACACGCGGCGCGTGGCGGCGACGATCTGCTCGCCGATGGCGACGGCCTGCGTCCAGTCACCGGCCTCGGCGGCGGCCACGAAGCGCTCCTGCAGCTTGTTGGCTTCGGCGAGGGCGGCGAGGTCGTAGTCCTTGCCGGCTTCCCTCGGCGCGGGACGGCGGGAGGCCTGCCGCGCGGCGGGCAGGGCTGCGTCCTCCCCGTCGTCGTCACTGGCCGGAGCCTGTTCCTGCAGCTGCTTCATCCGCTGACGGATCCACCAGAGGTCGAACAACATCCACGGCAGCAGCACCATCAGGCCGAAGCGGCCGCCCGGCAGGCCGGCGGTTCCGTACACCAGCAGCGCGAGCTGCGCCGCGCCGCCAGGGTAGCTGCCCAGATAGAAACGATGCGCGCCGATGAAGCCGCCCACCAGCCACAGCAGATAAGCAAACGAGCGACGGCGAGGCAGCGGGGTCATGGTTCGCCGGGTTGCGTGGGCTTGACCGTCCGTTCGTTCAGTCGAGCAGCGCGAGCGCGGCGTAGTCGCCGACCTTGTCGCCCAGGCCGGCGGGCACGAGGCGCACGCCTTGCGTGAGCGGCGGCAGCTTGCCGTCGATGTGCGCCTGCAGCCTCGGCAGCAGGAAATCGCGGTGGTGCCAGAACACGCTTCCGCCCAGGCTGATGCCCTGCAGGTCGAGCGTAGCGATCAGGTTGTAGAGCATGCGCCCCATCACGCGGCACAGCGCATCGACGATTTCCAGCGAATGCCGCTCGCCGGCCGCCGCCGAGCTGAAGAGATCGGCTGCGGACTGGCCGAAGCGGCGCGCGATCGAGTTGCCGGCGATCAGCCCTTCGACGTCGCCCACGTTGCCGCAGCCGCACAGCGCGCCGCTGGCGTCGTCCACCACGAAGCTGTGGCCCGCGTGGCCGGCATTGCCGTTCTTGCCGCGCAGCGCACGGCCGTCCACACACAGGCCGACGCCGACGCCGGTGCTCCAGGTGACGTAGGCGCAGTTGTCCATGCCCTTGAGCGCGCCCCAGTGGCGCTCTGCCTCCAGCGCGGCCACCGCGTCGTTCTCGACCCGCACGCGGGAAAAGCGCTTTGCCAGCGGCGCTTCGACCAGCGCGGTCATCCAGTTGTTGGGCAGACCCCTAGCCGGGCCGGCGATGCCGCCGCAGATGTTGGGCGTGGCCAGCTCGACCTTGCCGTCGCGCAACTCGAAAGGTCCGGCCGACGACACGCCCACGCGGTCGATGGTTGCGGAATCGACCCCCTGCTCCGCACAGACCTCGTCGATCATCCGCATGATCTGCACCGCCACCGCGTCGTTGTCGCCGGTCTTGGCCGTGGGTTCGCTGCGGCGGCCGATCAGCGGCGCGTCGCTCGAAGCGGAAAGGCTCACGGCCACCTTGGTGCCGCCGATGTCTACGCAGGCTCTCATCGCTGTTCGTCTTTTCCTTGTTTCGTTTCTCTGCTCTGTCTACAGAAGGCGCGCTACCAGCGCCGCGATCATGCTGAGCACCACCGTACTGGCGATCGGCAGCTGCCACTCGCGGCCGAAGGCGCGGAACTCGAAATCGCCGGGCAGCCGTCCGAAGCCGAAGCGGCGCAGCCAGGCGGTCAGCCCGCTCATGAGCACCAGCGCGAGGACGACGACGATCAGCCAGCGGAACATAGGACGACAGTCTAGGCCGAGAGAATCGCCATCGCTTGTCGGTGGAGTTCGGGCGTTGCCGCCGCGATCACCCGGCCGTCGGACTTCAGCCCCAGTGGCTGTCCCTGCCAGTCGGTGACGACGCCGCCGGCCGCCTCGATCAGCCCGGCCGGGCCGAGGTAGTCGTAGGGCTGCAGGCCGGTCTCGACCACGAGGTCGATGGTGCCGCCCGCCAGCTGGGCGTAGCCGTAGCAGTCGCCGCCGAAGCGGCGCATCGCACACTGGCGGCTGAGCCTGTCGAAGGCGCTCCAGTCGGCCGGCGCGAAGATGTCGGGCGAGGTGGTGACGATGCGGGCCTTGGCCACTTCGGTGCAGTTGCTCACGCGCACGGGCTGGCCGTCGCGCGTGGCACCCTTGCCCGCCACGCCGATCCAGCGCTCCTTGAGCACCGGCATGTCGATCATGCCCAGCGCCACGCGGCCGCCCTGCAGCACGCCGATCAGCGTGCCCCACAGCGGCGAGCCGGTGATGAAGCTGCGCGTACCGTCGATGGGGTCGAGCACCCAGATGCGGTCGGCGTCGAGCCGCTCGGGGCCATGCTCTTCGCCGTAGATGCCGTCGGCCGGGGCGCGCGCGGCGAGGATCTCGCGCATGGCCGTCTCGGCGGCGCGGTCGGCCAGCGTGACGGGGCTTTCGTCGGCCTTGGTGATGATGTCCAGCGGCGTGCGGAAGTAGTGCATCGACTTGGCGGCGGCGGCATCGGCCAGCGCTTCGGCGATCGGCGAGAGGTCGGAAATGGAAGAGCTCATGGAAGAGTGGGAAACGCGTGCCAAAACGTGCAATTAGACCCGAGCCGGGCCGGGTTTGACACGCCGGGCCGGCCAGCCCTAGCATGGCCCGAAATTTGCCAGGGACTACGACAAATGGCTTCTTTCACCCACCTTCGCTCGGCGCTGCTGGCCCTCGTGCTCGGCGCCTCGACCCTGCTGGCCCACGCCACGCCCTCCGATACGGAAGACAAACTGATCGACACGCTGATCCAGCGCGTCGCGAAGATGAGCTCGATGATCTTCCTGCGCAACGGCAGCGAATACAACGCCTCCGACGCGGCCAAGCACATGCAGGCGAAGTACGACTACTTCAAGAAGGAACTGGTCACGGCCGAGGACTTCATCGAGCGCTGCGCCTCGCGCTCGGAGATGACGGGGCAGGCCTACAGGGTGAAGCTCACCAACGGCACGGTGCGCGACGCCAACGAGTTCCTCAACAGCGAACTGCGCGCGCTGCGGCAGGCCACTGGCGCGAAGAAGACGGGCGGCTAGCCGGCAGCAGGCTAGCGCTGCTGCCCCCAGCGCCGCACCGTCAGCCGCTCCAGCGTCCTGAAGCCCAGGCTCTCGACCAGCAGGCCGATCAGCACCACCAGCGCGAGGCCCGCGAACACGCGGTCGGTGTACAGCTCGTTGCGGTTCTGGAAGATGTACCAGCCCAGCCCGCCCTTGCCCGAAGAGGCCCCGAACACCAGCTCCGCCGCGATCAGCGTGCGCCAGGCAAAGGCCCAGCCGATCTTCAGCCCCGACAGGATCGACGGCAGCGCCGCCGGCACCAGGATCTGCAGCACGTAGCGCAGGCCTTTCAACCCGTAGTTGCGCCCCGCCATTCGCAGCGTGTCGGGCACGCCCTGGAAGCCGGCGTAGGTGTTGAGCGCCAGCGGCCACAGCACCGAGTGGATCAGCACGAACACCAGGCTGCCGCGCCCCAGCCCGAACCACAGCAGCGCCAGCGGCAGCAGCGCGATGGCGGGCAGCGGGTTGAACATGGAGGTGAGCGTGTCCAGCAGGTCGCGGCCGATGCGCGTCGACACCGCGAGCGTAGTGAGCGCAAAAGCCAGCAGCACACCGGCGATGTAGCCCTGCAGCAGCACGGCCAGCGAGATGCGCACCTTCTCGATCAGCTCGCCGCTCGCGAGGCCATCGAACAGCGCCGCGGCAGTCGCGGTGAAGGTGGGCAGCAGCAGGTCGTTGTTCTGCCAGCGGGCGGCAAGCTCCCACAGCACGGCGATGACGGCGAGGATCAGCCCCTTGCGCAGCCATGCCTGCGACCAGATGCGCTCGCCCAGCGGCAGCCGGCGCTCGAGCGGTACTTCGGTGAAGGGCTCGAGCGTGCGCTCGTACTCGGGGCGAATCGGCGGGACGACGGCGCTCATGCGGTGGCCTCCCCGGCTTCTTCCTCGAACAGCATGTCGTGGATGCGCTGCGCCGTGCCCTGGAATTCGGCGCCGCCCAGGCTGTCGAGCGTGAAGGCATGGCTGTTGATCTCTGCACGCATGCGTCCCGGATGCGGCGACAGCAACGCGATGCGGTTGCCCACCACCAGTGCCTCCTCGATGGAATGGGTGACGAACAGCAGCGTGAAGCGCACCTCGTCCCACAGCTCGAGCAGTTCCTGCTGCATCCTGCGGCGCGTCAACGCATCGAGCGCGGCGAAAGGCTCGTCCATCAGCAGCACGCGCGGCTGCATGGCGAGCGCACGCGCGATCGCCACGCGCTGCTTCATGCCGCCGGAGAGCTGGTGCGGATGCACGTCGGCGAACTTCGAGAGGCCGACCTTGTCGAGGTAGTGCAGCGCGCGCTCGGCCGCTTCCTTCCTGCCGAGCGTGCGGGAGGCCAGCAGCGGGAACATCACGTTCTGCTTCACCGTCTTCCACGGCGGCAGCTGGTCGAACTCCTGGAACACGACGATGCGGTCGGGCCCGGGCTGCGCCACGCGCCGGCCGTCGAGGCGGATCTCGCCCTCGACCGGCGGGATGAAACCGGCCACGGCCTTCAGCAGCGTGGACTTGCCGCAGCCCGAGGGACCGAGCAGCACGAAGCGGTCGGCGGCATGGACGTCGAAGCTCACGCGGTGCGTGGCGCGCACGACGCGCTCTGGGGTGCGGTATTCGAGGCTGACGTTGTCGACCTGAAGCAGCGGCGCACTCTTGCCTTGCGCCCTCTCCCGCTCGCGGGAGAGGGTTGGGGTGAGGGCTGGCGGCGATGCCAAGGGCTCCGCCCTCTCCCGATGGGAGAGGGTGTCACCCCGCGAATCCAGAACCGCTGCCGTGCTCACTCAATTACCCGACACGTTCTGCGCATCGTCGAAGAAGTAGTCCTTCACCGAAGCCGGCTTGTTCCTGATCGCGCCGACGCGGTGCATGAACTCGGCCAGCGGATAGGTGTTCTGCGGCGTGGTCTTGAACTGCACCTCGGGGTTCTTGATGATCTTCAGCAGCAGGTCGCGGTCGAGCTTCGCGTTGCTGACCTTCAGGTAGATGTCCGCTGCCTTCTCGGGATTGGCCGTGACGAACTTCGCCGCCTCGTCGAGCGCATCGACGAAGGCCTTGTACGTCTTCGGGTTCTCGCTGCGGAATTTCTCCGTGGCGTAGAGCACCGTCGCCGACGACGGACCGCCCAGCACCTGGTACGAATTGAGCACGATGCGCGCGTTCGGGTTGCCAGCGAGCTCCTGCTCCTGGAACGGCGGATTGCCGAAATGCCCCGTGATCTCCGTGCCGCCCTTGATGATGGCCGCCGCCGCATCGGGGTGCGGCACCGCCACGCTGATCTTGTCGAGCCTGTTGAACTCCTTGTCACCCCAGAGCTTGGCCGATGCGAACTGCAGAACGCGCGACTGCACCGACACGCCCACGGCAGGCAGTGCGATGCGGTCCTTGTCGGTGAAGTCGGCGATCGACTTCACGTTCGGGTTGTTGGTCACCAGGTAGTACGGGAAGTTGCCCAGCGAGGCCACGCCCTTCACGTTCTGCTTGCCCTTGGTGCGGTCCCACAGCGTGAGCAGCGGCCCCACGCCGGCACCCGCGATCTCGATGTTGCCCGACAGCAGCGCGTCGTTCACCGCCGAGCCGCCCGAGAGCTTGACCCATTCGACCTTGGCGTCGACACCCGCGGCCTTCGCATGCTTCTCGATGAGCTTCTGCTCCTGCGCCACGTTCAGCAGCAGGTAGACGATGCCGAACTGCTCGGCGATGCGGATCTGGCCCTCGGCGTGCGCGGAAAGGCTGCCGGCCAGAAGGCCGAGGCCGGCGACGAGCGCCGCGGCTTTGCGGGTGAAGCGGTTCATTGGATTGGGAATCGAGAGAGAAGAAGAATCAGAAAGGCGTGTCGCCGACGATGGTGGTGCGGTTCAGGCGGCGGCGCAGGTGGTCGGGCGTGCCGGCCGCGAGATGCATCAGCGAGCGGTTGTCCCAGAACACGAGGTCGTGCGGTGCCCATGCGTGGCGATACACGAACTCCGGCTTCACGCTGTGCGCGAAGAGCTCGGCGAGCAATGCATCGCTCTCGTCCTGCGGCAGGCCGACGATGCGCGTCGTGAAATGCTCGCTGACGAACAGCGCCTTGCGCCCCGTCTCCGGATGCGTGCGCACCACGGGCTGCACCGCGGGTGCGACCTGGTCGATCTGCGCCTGCGAGAGCTTGGGGCGCCACGGGTTCTTCGCGCGCAGCTCTTCGTACTTGGCGAGGTAGCTGTGCTCGGCCTTCAGCGGAAGGATGCGCTGCTGCAGCTCGGGGCTCAGCGCTTCCCATGCGAGATGCTGGTCGGCGAAGAGCGTGTCGCCGCCTTCGCTCGGCAGCTCCTGGGCGTGCAGCAGGGAGCCGAGGCTGGGCTTGGGCTTGTACGAGATGTCGGAGTGCCAGTAGACGCCGGCGTCGCCTAGGCCGATGGGCTCGCCGTTCTCCTTGATGTTGGAGACGATGAGGATCTCGGGGTGGTCCTTGAGCTGGAACTGGTGGAGGACGTGGATCTCGAGAGGGCCGAAGCGGCGGCTGAAGTCGATGTGTTCCTGGGGGGTGACCTGCTGGTTGCGGAAGACCAGGACGTGGTGGTCGAGGTGGGCTTTGTGGATTCGAGCGAAGTCTTCCGGGTTGATGGGCTTCGAGATGTCGAGGCCTATGACTTCTGCGCCTACCGGAGCGGCGAAGGGGCGGACTTCGAAGTGCTGTGCGGCGGCGTTGGTATCGCTGCTGGAAGGGGCGGCAGTCATGCCGGGAATGTAGGTGCCGGGGTGGAGTTCACCAACGAACTCTTTGTTGCTAGCTTATGACTTTGTAATTCGGGGCTTTGGGTTGGGGCTGCTGAGAGATTGCTTTCCGGGGCCGGGTCTCGGCCCGGCGGCCGACTCACTTTCTTTTGCTTCGCCAAAAGAAAGTAAGCAAAGAAAAGGCGACCCTACTGTCTGCGTCCCTTCGCTTCGCTACGGGCAACCTGCGGTGCTCGACGTAGAAGGGGGTCCGCAGAACTCGCTTCGCTCAAACAGCTGCGGCCCTTATCCCTTCTACGTCTGCGCTCCTCGGCGCAGCCAGAAGGGAGTTGGAGACCGAGCAGGCCATCGCTGCGCTCGGCCTCTGAACAGCCTGGACTGGCCTTCGCTTCGCTCGGCCCGGAATCTCAATTCAATCGCGACGGCTTCAACCGACCCAATGCCTCATTCCAAACACGGCAGGCGCGAAGCGCTTGCAGTGCCTTGGAGGCCGAGCAACGCGATGGCCCGCGCGTCTCCCCTCCCCTCTGGCTGCGCCGAGGAGCGCAGCGTTTCGCGGATCAGGGCTCGCCCTTGTCTGAGCGAAGCGAGTTTGGGCGAGACCCCGCGAAACGCGAGCACCGCAGGTTGCCCCTTCGCAAAGCGAAGGGGTCGCAGACAGTGGGGTCGCCTTTCTTTTGCCTACTTTTCTTTGGCGAAGCAAAGAAAAGTAGGTCGCCCGCCGGGGCGAGTCCCGGCCCCGGGAAGCAACCCCCATCAAAGATCAAAGCGTATGACTTCGATCCCCTTCCACAAACCCCATCGCATCCCATCCCTCCCCCACAGCAAACCCCACAACCTTGAACAACTCCCCCATCTCATGCTCATGCACAAGCCGAGCCGCCATCCCCCGCTCAGTAACAGACCCTTGCTCCATCCTTCCAAGCAACCCGCAATTCAGCAGAAACCGCGCCTGGCTCGTATACCCCAACACAGCAAGCCCCGCATCCTGCCCAGCAAGAGCAACCCCGGTGAAGTCGACATGCGCAGTGATGTCCTTCAACCCGACGTCGGACAACGGATCACCATCAGCCTTGTGCCCCTGATGGCACATCACAGTCCCCATATGCCTCTGCGGGTGGTAGTACTCAGCCTCGGGAAACCCGTAGTCGAAGAAAAACGCAGCCCCCTTCTCCAGCCGATCCGCCAGGGTCGCAATGAAGGCCTTCCCCTGCGGATGGATCTCGGTGAGGTAGTCGTGCTCGCCGGGCACATCGACTGGCGGCCGCAGTTCTGTCGCACGATCGGCCCAGGCCCATCCATCGCCCGCGGCATTGCGCACAACACCCCGCTCGAACCACTGCCCACCAACGCGTGCCAGCAACTGCACCGGCATCGCATCGAGCACTTCGTTGCCGACGACCACCCCTTCCATCGCCTCAGGCAGTTCGTTGAGCCACTCGACGCGGCCCGCATGCGCGGCAAGCGCCTGCTGCTGCCGCTCGCGCAAGGTTCCCGACAGGTCGACGATCCGGTAGCGCACGTCGGTGCGCCCCATGCCGTCGAGCGCATGCAGCAGCTGCACCGCGAGCGCCCCCGATCCGGCGCCGAACTCCCACACCGTGTCGGTCCCGGTCTTCTCCAGCGCTTCGGCGACCTGCGCTGCCAGGGTCTGGCCGAACATGGGGGTGAGTTCGGGCGCGGTCACGAAGTCGCTGCCCGAAGAAGGCATGTGGCCGAACTTGGCCAGCGTGTTGGCGTAATAGCCGAGGCCGGGCGCGTACAGCGCGAGGGCCATGAAGCGGTCGAAGCCTATCCAGCCGCCCGCGCGCTCGACGGAGCGCGCGATGAGGTGGTCGAGGGCGGTGGGTAAACTGCTGGGGGTCGTCTTTGTCGTCACAGCGCCATTCTCCCCTCTCTCCCCGCATGAGCCCCGCCTCCCCAGCCTCCACCTCTCCCCGCACGGTCCTCGTCACGGGCGCAGGCCGTAGGCTCGGCCGCGAGATCGCTCTCGCGCTCGCGGCGAGTGGCTGGCAGGTGGCGGTGCACTACCGGAACTCCCGCGCCGAGGCCGAGCAGACCGTGGCCGACTGCGCCGCGCTCTCGGGCGACTCGGCCCTGTTCTCGGCCGACCTCGAGGACGAACAGGCCACGCGCGCGCTGCTGCCCCGCGTGGTCGCACGCTTCCGCGCCGTCGATGCCGTCGTGCACAGCGCCGCCCTCTTCGAGCACGACGAGGCCGCCACCTTCAGCTACGCGCTCATGGAACGCCATGCGCGCAGCAACACCGGCGCGGCCATCCTGCTGGCGCAGGCGCTGCACGAACATGTGGCGGCGCGCGATGCGCAAGGCGCGGTGGTCCATCTGCTCGACCAGAAACTCTGGAACCCGAACCCCGATTTCCTGAGCTACACGCTGTCGAAGGCCGCGCTCGAAGCCGCCACGCCGATGCTGGCGCTGGCCCTCGCGCCGCGCGTGCGCGTGGTGGGCGTGGCGCCCGGCCTCACGCTGGCGAGCCACATGCTGGACGACGACAAGTTCGCGCAACTGCACAAGCTGTCGCCGCTGGGCCGCTCGTCCACTGCGGAGGACGTGGCCGCCACGGTGAAGTTCGCGCTGGAGAACCGCTCGATCACCGGCACCACGCTGCTGGTGGACGGCGGCCAGCACCTGATGAAATTCGAGCGCGATTTCTCGCTCATGTGAGCACCACCATGTCTTCCACCAAGCACACCCATGGCCACCAGACCCTCACCCTGATGGGCCTGCGCTTCGACGCGAACCTCGGCATCCTCGACCACGAAAAAGTCGCGCCTCAGCCGATCCAGGTCGATGCTGAACTCAACCTCGGCGAGCAGCCGCTGCTGCCGCAGGACGACGACATCTTCCATGTGCTGGACTACGGCAAGGTGCGCCTCATCATCATCGACGAGTGCACCGCCGAGCACGTCAACCTGCTCGAGAGCCTGATCGGCAAGCTGGTGCAGCGCCTGCTGCAGCTGCCCGGCGTGCTGGGCGTGCGCGTGAAGATCGCCAAGCTCGAGATCTTCGACGACTGCGAAGTGGCGATCCGCATGGAAGCCGGCGAGTGGTGAGCTGAGCCGCAGCCATCCGCGGCACTCAGGCTGCTGAGCCGCAGGCCACCGCGGACCTCTTTGCCGCCGGCCACATGCGCACGGCCAGCGCGCCGAGCGCCGATACCGAAGCCATCGCCGCCACGCCCGACCACCCCCATTGCGCCAGCACCAGGGCACCCAGCGCGGAGCCCGTGGCCATGCCGACGAACACCCCCGTGAAGAACACCGCGTTGAGCCGGCTGCGCGCGCCGGGGTCGATGCCGTAGACCACCGTCTGGTGCGCGATCAGCGCGGCCTGCAGGCCGAAGTCGAAGCCGATGGCGGCAACCACGATCAGCCCCAGCCGCGCGGCCGGAGCGGCTAGCAGCGGAGCGAACAGCATCGCCGCGAAGGAGACGGCGACCAGCGCGGCACCCATGCGGATCACCAGCTCGGGGCCGCGGCGGTCCGCGAGGCGCCCGGCGATGGGCGCGGCCAGCGCACCCGCCGCGCCGGCCAGACCGAAGGCGCCGGCGGCCGCGCTACCGAGATGGAACGGCGCGCCATGCAGCATCACGGCCAGCGTCGACCAGAAGGCGCTGAAGCCCACGGACAGAAGCGCCTGCGCGAAAGTCGCGCGGCGCAGCGCGCCATGGCGCTTCCACAGCCCAGCCAGCGACCCCAGCAGCGCGCCGTAGCCCAGGTGCGTGGTCGGGCGCAGGCGCGGCAGTCCGCGCGCAGCGGCAGCGCCGATGAGCGCGATGCTCACTGCCGCGACGACGAACATCGCGCGCCAGCCGAAGTGCTCTGCCACGAAGCCGGCGAGCACGCGCGACAGCAGGATGCCCAGCAGCAGCCCGGTCATCACCGTGCCGACGATCCGGCCGCGATGCGCCTCGGGCGCCAATGTGGCGGCAGCGGGCACCACGTCCTGCGCCATCGTGGCCGCGAGGCCGATGACGAGGCTCGCCGCCAGCAGCGGCGCGACCGAGGGCGAGAACGCCGCGCCCAACAGCGCGAGCACCAGCACCGATGCCTTGACCAGGATGATGCGGCGCCGGTCGAAGCGGTCGCCCAGCGGCGCGAGCAGCAGGATGCCGAGCGCGTAGCCCAGCTGCGTGAGCGTGGGCACGAAGCCCACGGAGCGGGCCGAGGCGCCGATGTCGGGGCCGAGCACGCCAAGCATGGGCTGGCTGTAGTACAGCGCGGCCACGCCGAAGCCGGCGCTGGCGGCCAGCAGCAGGATCAGCGACCCTGGCAGCTTTTCATGCGTGTTTTGAATGGAAGACATGGTGTAAACCCTTGGATTCGAGAAACGAAGGCCGGAGTTTGCGGGCCTCTCCACTCTGAAGGTAGGCCTGTGCGTCGAACAATTGATATACGCTCGGCGCATGGCCAAGCCTCTCCCGCCCCCGCCTCCAGCCGACCGCATAGAGCTGATGCAGACCTTCGTGCGCATCGTCGAGGCCGGCAGCCTGTCGGCCGCCGCCGCCCAGATGGGCACCACCCAGCCCACCGTGAGCCGCCGCCTGCAGGCGCTCGAACGCTCGCTGGGCGTGCGGCTGCTGCAGCGCTCCACCCACGCGATGAAGCTCACGGAAGACGGCGAGCGCTGCTTCGACCGCGCCAAGGAGCTGATCCTGAGCTGGGGCGCCTTCGAGGCCGAACTGCGCGGCGTGGGCGACCAGCCCGAGGGCCGGCTGCGCGTGGTGGCGCCGCATGCCTTCGGGCAGCAGCTGCTGGTCGGGCCGCTGGCCTCTTACCTGCAGCGCCATCCGCAGGTGACGGTCGAATGGCTGCTGCACGACAGCCCGCATGACGAAACGCCCGACTTCATTGCCGAGGGCGTCGACTGCGCGATCCGCGTCGGCGAGGTGACGGACCCCAACGCCGTCGCGATCCGCCTGTTCGACGTGCCGCGCATCGCGGTCGGGGCGCCCTCCCTCTTCGCGGCCGGCACGCCGCTGCCGGTGCACGCCAAAGAGCTCGAAGCCCTGCCTTGGCTGGCGGCGCGCAATTTCTACCGGACCGAAGCCGTGTTCACGCACGAGGGCACGGGCGAGGTGTGCCGGGTGCCGATCCGCCCGCGCATGATCACCGACAGCCTCTACGCCCTGCGCAGCGCGGCCGTGCTGGGCGTGGGAGTCGGGGTGTCGTCGGCCTGGATGCTCACCGAGGAGCTGGCGGCGGGGCGGCTGGTGCACCTGGCGCCACAGTGGCACGGCACGCCCGCGCCGGTGTACATCGTGTATCCGTACGCGCGCTTCTATCCGGCGCGGCTGCGGCTCTTCGTGGAGGCGATGCGGCAGGCCTTCCCGGAATCCCCGTTGCCCGCGGCCGGTGTGATCGGGGTGGCCGGAGCAACCGTAAACGGACCCGATGGCGGGTGAAATGGGGATCGGGGACAATCACCCCCTTCCCCCGACTCCCCGAAGCAGCCTGCCCATGAACGCCGTCTGGATCGACGAGGCGCCCGCCACCGCCGACGCCACCGCCTCCTCTCCCGCCAATTCCATGAAGATCGAGCGCGAGACGCACAAGCTCGAGAAGCGCCTGTGCCGCCAGGTCGGGCAGGCGATCGTCGACTACAACATGATCGAAGAGGGCGACAAGGTCATGGTGTGCGTCTCGGGCGGCAAGGACAGCTATGCGCTGCTCGACATCCTGCTCAAGCTGAAGGCGCGCGCGCCCATTCACTTCGACATCGTCGCGGTCAACCTCGACCAGAAGCAGCCCGGCTTTCCCGAGGAAGTGCTGCCCAAGTACCTGAGCGAGCTGGGCGTGGACTTCCACATCGAGAACCAGGACACCTACAGCATCGTCAAGCGCGTGATTCCCGAGGGCAAGACCACCTGCGGCCTGTGCAGCCGGCTGCGCCGCGGCATCCTCTACCGCGTGGCCGACGAGCTGGGCGCCACCAAGGTCGCGCTGGGCCACCACCGCGACGACATGCTGCAGACCTTCTTCCTCAACATGTTCTTCGCCGGCAAGCTGAAGAGCATGCCGCCCAAGCTGGTGAGCGACGACGGCAGGCATGTGGTGATCCGCCCGCTGGCCTACGTGTCCGAGAAGGACACCATCCGCTGGGCCCAGCACCGCGAGTTCCCGATCATTCCGTGCACGCTCTGCGGCAGCCAGGAAAACCTGCAGCGCAAGCAGGTAGGAGAAATGCTGCGCGAATGGGACAGGAAGTATCCCGGCCGCGTGGAGAACATGTTCACCGCGCTGCAGAACGTGGTGCCTTCGCACCTGCTCGACGGAACGCGGCACGACTTCAAGGGTCTGAAGGCGACCGGCGTGGCGGACGACGAGGGCGACAAGGCCTTCGACCCGCCTTCCTTCGATCTGCTCTCCCAGGCACCTGCCGCCCTGCGCATCCTCCAGGGCTGAACGGGCAACCCAGGGGAATTTGGGGCACCAGTGCCCGGAGACCCTCATGAAATCTGCGATCCCGGCTCTTCTTCTCGCTGCCAGCCTGACGGGCTGCGCCACCTCCTGGGTGGTCGACAGCGACGTGAAGAGCTTCTCCTCCATCGGCGCCGTGGCGCCCGGCGCCACCTACCGCTTCGACCGCCTGCCCTCGCAGCAGGCCAACGGCGCGCGGCAGGAATCGCTCGAAGCCATGGCCGGTGCGGCGCTCGACCAGGTCGGCCTGCGCCGCGACGACGCCAAGGCCCAGTACACCGCGCAGATCGGCGCGCGCGTGACGGCCGGCCTCTCGCCCTGGGCCGATCCGTGGCTCTACAACGGCCCCTGGGGCTACGGCTACGGCGGCTATGGCTACTACGGCCGGCGCTGGTACGGCGGCGGCTGGTACGGCGGCCCGGTGTTCGCGCCGCCGGCCAATCCCTGGTACGAGCGCGAGGTGAGCATCGTGCTGCGCGAGGCGGGCTCCAACCGCGTGGTCTACGAGACCCGCGCCCGCAACGACGGCCCCTACACCTCGAGCGCGGCGATCCTGCCGGTGATGTTCCAGGCCGCGCTGCAGGGCTTCCCGAACCCGCCGCAGGGCGAGCGCCGGGTCAACATCGAGCTGCCGACGGCGCAGGCCCGGAAATAGCGGCTTTTAGAATTCACCGGATGGAAGAACCCACCCGCCTGATCGCCGTTCGCCACGGCGAGACCGCCTGGAACGTCGACACCCGCATCCAGGGCCAGCTCGACATCGGGCTCAACGCCACCGGCGTCTGGCAGGCGCAGCGCGCGGGCGCGGCGCTGGCCGACGAGCCCATCGGCGTCGTCTACGCCAGCGACCTGTCGCGCGCCTGGCAGACCGCCCAGGCCATCGCCGAGCCCCATGGCCTGGCCGTGCAACCCGAGCCGCGCCTGCGCGAGCGCGCCTTCGGCACCTTCGAAGGCATGAGCTTCGCCGAGATCGAGGCCACCCTGCCCGTGCAGGCCAGGCTCTGGCGCGAGCGCGATCCCGAATTCGAGCCAGCGGGCGGAGAAAGCCTGCTGACCTTCCGCGACCGCGTGACGGGCGTGGCCGCCGAGCTGGCGGCGCGCCATCCGGGCGAACTCGTCGTGCTGGTCGCGCACGGCGGCGTGATGGACGTGCTCTACCGCGCCGCCACCCGCCAGGAGCTGCAGGCGCCGCGCACCTGGCAGCTCGGCAACGCAGCCATCAACCGCATGCTGTGGACGCCCGAGGGCTTCAGCCTCGTGGGCTGGAGCGACACCGCCCACCTGGTGGACGGCGCGCTCGACGAAACCACGACCTGACGAGGCGGCGCGGGCGCAAAGCCCGCTCTCCTCGAGCGTCAGGCGTGGGAGTGCTGCGAGTGCGACACCTCGGCCTGCGCCTCGCCCGGCAGGTCCACCATCGGCCCCGTGCCGCTGTAGCGGTCGAGCGCGAGGTAGATCGCCGGCGTGATGTACAGCGTGATCACCTGCGAGAAGATCAGCCCGCCGACCACCGCCACGCCCAGCGGCTGCCGCAGTTCGGCGCCGGCGCCCAGGCCCAGCGCGAGCGGCAGCGCGCCCATCAGCGCGGCCAGCGTGGTCATCAGGATCGGGCGGAAGCGCAGGCGGCAGGCCTCGCGGATCGCATCCACCGGCTTCATGCCCTCGGTGCGCTGCGCCTCGAGGGCGAAGTCGATCATCATGATCGCGTTCTTCTTCACGATGCCGATCAGGAGCAGGATGCCGATGGTCGCGATCAGCGTGAGGTCGAAGCCGAAGAGCTTCAGCGAAATGAGCGCGCCCACGGCCGCCGAAGGCAGCCCCGCCAGGATGGTGATCGGGTGGATGTAGCTCTCGTAGAGCACGCCCAGCAGCACGTAGATGACCAGCACCGCCAGCACCAGCAGCACGGCCTGGCTCGACTGCGAGCTCTGGAACACCGCCGCATCGCCGCCGTAGGTGGTGATGATCGACTGCGGCATCTTCAGCTCGTCCTTGAAGCGGTCGATCTTCGCGGTCGCGTTGCCCAGCGGCACGTCGGGCGCGAGGTTGAACGACACCGTCACCGCCTGCAACTGGCCCTGGTGGTTGACCGCGGTCGGGCCCACGGTGCGCTTGACCGTCGAGAAAGCCGACAGCGGCACCAGCTTGCCGGTGGTGCTGCGCACCGACAGGCGCGAGACGTCTTCCTCGAACTGGCGGTCGTTGTCGGCGGCCGAGAGGATCACCTGGTAGGTGTTGCTCGGGCCGTAGATGCTGCCGATCTGGCGGTCGCCATACGCGTTGTAGAGCGCGGTGCGCAGGTCGCCCACCGCCACGCCGAGCACGCCGGCCTTGTCGCGATCGATCTCGAGCGTGGCCTGCAGGCCGCGGTTTTGCGAGTCGCTGGTGACGTCGCGGAAGTCGGGGTCGGCGCGCATGCGCTCCATGAGCCGCGTGGCCCACGGCACCATCTCGCCCGCGTTCACGCTCTGCAGCGTGTACTGGAAGCGCGCCTTGCTCTGGCGGCCGCCCAGGCGCAGGTTCTGAACCGGTTGCATGTAGACGGCGATGCCCGGGATCTCGCGGAAGCGCTGGCGCAGCGACTCGAGCACCTTCGACATCTGCGGGCGCTCGCTGCGCGGCTTGAGCACCGCGAACAGGCGGCCCGAATTCTGCGTGGCGGTGGGTCCGCCCACGCCGACGAAAGAGCTCACGTAGTCGACGCTCGGATCGTCCTTGAGCGCTGCAGCCACGCGGTCCTGCAGGGCCTTCATGGCGGTGAAGGAGATGTCTTCGGCGGCCTCGGTCGTGATCTGGATCTGGCCGATGTCTTCCTCGGGGAAGAAGCCCTTCGGGATGGTCGCGAACAGCCAGCCGGTGACGACGAAGGTCAGCGCCGCCGCCAGCAGCATCACCTTGCGGTGCATCAGCGTCCAGTCGAGGGTGCTCATGTAGGTCGAATGCACCTTGCGGTAGCCGCGCTCGAAGGCACGGCCGATGGCGGTGCCGGGCTCTGGGTGTTCTTCCTCGTGGTCGATCGCGCCTTCCTTGCGCGGCACCTGCTTGAGCAGCCGGCTCGCGAGCATCGGCACCAGCGTGAGCGACACCACGGCCGACACCAGCACCGCCAGCGCCACCACCACCGCGAACTCGTGGAACAGCAGGCCGATCACGCCCGGCATGAAGAAGATCGGGATGAACACGGCCACCAGCGAGATCGAGATCGACACGATGGTGAAGCCCACCTCGCGCGCGCCGCGCAGCGCGGCGGCGAACGGGTCCATGCCCTTCTCGACGTAGCGCATGATGTTTTCCAGCACCACGATGGCGTCGTCCACCACCAGGCCCACCGCGAGCGTGATGCCCAGCAGCGAGATGTTGTCCAGGCTGTAGCCGAAGGCATAGAGCAGCGCCACCGCGCCGATCAGCGAGATCGGGATGGTCGCGGCCGGGATCAGCGTGGCCACCAGCCGGTGCAGGAACAGGAAGATCACCAGCACCACCAGCGCGATGGTGCCCAGCAGCGTGAGTTGCACGTCGTGCACCGCCTCGCGGATCGACAGCGAGCGGTCGTTCACCATCTGGATCTCGACCGACTGCGGCAGCTCGGCCTTGAAGCGCGGAATGAGCGCGCGCACCGCGTCCACCACCTGCACGGTGTTGGCATTGGGCTGGCGCTGCACGGCCAGCGAGATGGAGTCTTGCCCGTTGAAGCTGCTGGCAGTTTTTACCGACTCGAAGCTGTCCTCGATGGTGGCGACTTCGTCGAGCCGCACCGGCGCGCCGTTGCGCTGGCCGACGATCAGCTTGGCGAAGTCGGCCGCCTTCATGAGCTGGCGATTGGCCTGGATGGTGAGCGTCTGGCGCGGGCCGTCGAGCACGCCGACCGGCGTGTTGGCATTGGCCGAGTTCACCGCCTTGGCGAGTTCGTCGAGCGTGATGTTGCGCGCGTTCAGCAGGTCGGCGTTGGCCTTGATGCGCACCGCGAAGGCCTTGCGGCCGTACACGCCCACCTGTGCGACGCCGTCGATGGTCGAGAGCGTGGGCGAGATGAGGTTCTCGGCGTAGTCGTTGAGCTCCGACGGATTCATCGACGACGAGATCAGCGCGATGAACAGCACCGGCGCGTCGGCCGGGTTCACCTTGCGGTACGAAGGCAGCTGCGTCAGCTCCTGCGGCAGCTGGCGCTGGGCGCGCAGCAGCGCGGCCTGCACGTCGACGGCGGCGGCGTCGATGTCCCGGCTGCTCACGAATTCGAGCGTGAGCGAGGTCACGCCCTGGGTGTTCACCGAACTGATGGTCTGCAGGCCCGGGATGGTCGAGAACTGCTTCTCCAGCGGCAGCGCCACCGACGACGCCATGGTGTCCGGGCTCGCGCCCGGCAGCTGCGCGTTGACGTTGATGACCGGCGTGTTGTAGCTGGGCAGCGCGGCAACCGGGATGCTGAAGTACGCGAAGATGCCGATGACCACCACGGCGGCGGACAGCAGCACCGTCATCGCCGGACGGCGGATGCAGAGCTCGGAAATGTTCATGCGCGTTCCTGGCGCGGCGGCTTGATGTCGGTGCCGTCGGAAGACGCCGCGCTGCCCGGGGTGACGCCCGTGGTGCCGTTGGACGGAGCACCGGGAGCGCCCGGCGCCGTTGCCGGGGCCTTCGCATCCACGCGCACCTTGCCGCCGGGTCGCACGTTCTGGCTGCCCTCGATCACCACCTGCTCGCCGGCCTCCACGCCGCTCACCGCCACCTGCGTGCCGAAGGTGTGCAACGCTTTCACCTTGCGGCGCGTGGCGGTCTTGGCCTCGTCGACCACGTAGAGCGAGGCGCCGTCGGACAGCATCATCAGCGCCGCCGCCGGCACCACGGTGACGCCGCTAAGCGTGCGCACCGTGATGCGCGTGCCGACGAACTGCCCCGGCCACAGGCTCTGGTCGGCGTTGCCGAACACGGCCTTGGCGCGCACCGTGCCGATCTGCGGATCGACAGTGTTGTCGACGAAATCGAGCGTGCCGGTCAGCGGCTCCTTGCGGCCGGTGACGACGGCCTCGACCTTCGAGCGCGAGCGCGCGGCCTCGAGCAGGTCCTGCAGGTTGCCTTCGGGCACGGGGAAGCTCACCGCGATCGGGTCGAGCTGCGTGACCGTGACCAGCGACAGCGTCGGCTGCACCAGCGTGCCCGGATAGATGTTCACCGCGCCGATGCGTCCCGCGATGGGCGCGCGCAGCGTGGCATAGCCCAGCGCCACCTGCGCCGACTGCACGGCCGCGCGATCGGCGGCCACGGCGGCGCGCTGCGCCTCGAGCTGCGAGAGCGTTGCGTCGGCCGCGCTCTTGGCGATGAAGTTCTGCGCCACCAGGTCCTGGCTGCGCTTGTACTGGCGCTCGAGGTCGCCCAGCGTGGCTTCGTCTTTCTGCTGCTGCGCCTTCGCGCGCGCGAGGTTGGCCTGGTCGTTGCGGTCGTCGAGCGAGAAGAGCAGCTGGCCGGCCTTGACGAACTGGCCTTCCTTCACGTGCACCGCGCTCACCGTGTTGGTCACCTGCGGGCGCAGGTCGACGCTGTTGAGGGACACCACGCTGCCGTTGACCTGCACGGTCACGGGCACGTCCTGCTTCTTCGCCGTGGCCAGCGTCACCAGCGCGGGCGCGCCACCGCCAGCCGCGGCGCCGCCCTTGGCGTTCGGGGCCTTGGCATTCTGGGCGGTGGACTTGTCTCCGGACATGCTCCACCACCCGCCCGCGACGGCTACGATCAACACGCCCGCAAGGGCGACGGCGACATTTTTCTTCATGGGTTCTTGTGCACTTTGGGCTGACACCGACTATTGGATCAGCGGCCGACTCCTGGTGATCATGGGGCCCGTAAAGAAATGTAAAGCAGGTCAACCGAAAGTCGCACTACTTGCTGTGGCCGGCCCGGGCGAACAGGGGCCCATCGCTAAAATCGCCGGTCCACAGCCTCTGGATAAACCCCATGAACCGCTGCAAGAAACAATCCACGAATGCTCTCACTTTCATAGCGCCTTGCACAGCAACCATTGCTGCTGCGGGCCTTTTCGGCCTCCTGAGCCTGCTGCCGCTCGCCGCCAGCGCACAGGACGAGGTTCCCCGCCCCCAGACCCAGAACGAGTCGCTCGTGGGCGGCCGCGTGTTCCCCATCGGCACCCTGCGCGGCAAGTTCATGGTGACCAACGCGCCCGACGTCGAACTCGACGGCAAGCCTGACCGCCTGGGCGCCGGCGCGCGCATCCGCAGCGACCAGAACATGCTGGTGATGGCGGGTGCGATCGTCGGCCAGAAGTACCTCGTCAACTACACGCGCGATGCCGCCGGGCTGCTGCGCGAGGTGTGGATCCTCACGCCCGGCGAAGCCACCGCCAGCCGCGAATCGCTGGACAAGCCGTTCCTGAACATCTGGCCGTTCACCTCGAACGACACCATCAATACGCAGTAAGCAAGAAAGACGGCTGGCGCGGCGGTTCTCCCGCGCGCCCTGCCGCCGTGCCCTCCCTTCTTTCTTCAAGCGAGGGCCACGAGAGAGAGTTCCCCATGAAAAAAGTATTCATCAAGACCTTCGGCTGCCAGATGAACGAGTACGACTCGGACAAGATGGCCGACGTGCTCAACGCCGCGCAGGGCTACGAGCCCACGCAGAACGTCGACGAGGCCGACCTCATCCTGTTCAACACCTGCTCGGTGCGCGAGAAGGCGCAGGAGAAGGTGTTCTCCGACCTCGGCCGCGTGAAGCACCTGAAGGCCAGGGGCGTGAAGATCGGCGTGGGCGGCTGCGTGGCCAGCCAGGAGGGCGAGGCCATCATCGCGCGCGCGCCCTACGTCGACATCGTGTTCGGCCCGCAGACCCTGCACCGCCTGCCCGAGATGCTGAACGACCGCGAGCGGCTCGACCGCCCGCAGGTGGACATCAGCTTCCCCGAGATCGAGAAGTTCGACCACCTGCCGCCCGCGCGCGTGGAAGGCGCCACCGCCTTCGTGTCGATCATGGAAGGCTGCTCCAAGTACTGCAGCTACTGCGTGGTGCCCTACACCCGCGGCGAGGAAGTGAACCGCCCGCTCGACGACGTGCTGGTCGAGATCGCCGGCCTGGCCGACCAGGGCGTGCGCGAGATCACGCTGCTGGGCCAGAACGTGAATGCCTACCGCGGCAGGATGGGCGACACGTCGGAGATCGCCGACTTCGCGCTGCTCATCGAATACGTGGCCGAGATTCCCGGCATCGAGCGCATCCGCTACACCACCAGCCATCCGAACGAGTTCACGCCGCGCCTGATCGAGGCCTACGCCAAGGTGCCGCAGCTCGTGAGCCACCTGCACCTGCCGGTGCAACACGGCAGCGACCGCATCCTGATGGCGATGAAGCGCGGCTACACCGCCATGGAATACAAGAGCACGGTGCGCAAGCTGCGCGCCATCCGCCCCGAGCTGGCCCTGAGCAGCGACTTCATCGTCGGCTTCCCCGGCGAGACCGAGGACGACTTCAACAGGATGATGAAGCTGATCGACGACTGCCAGTTCGACGCCAGCTTCAGCTTCATCTTCAGCCCGCGCCCCGGCACGCCCGCCGCGGCGCTGCACGACGACACGCCCCACGAGGTGAAGCTCGCGCGCCTGCACACGCTGCAGGCCGTGATCGACGCCAACGTGAAGCGCTTCGGCCAGGCGCTGGTCGGCACCACGCAGCGCGTCCTGGTGGAAGGCGCCTCGCGCAAGGACGCGAACGAGCTCATGGGCCGCACCGTCTGCAACCGCGTGGTCAACTTCGAAGGCGACGCGCGGCTGGTCGGCCAGATGATCGACCTGCGCATCACGCGTTCGCTGGCCTACACGCTGCGCGGCGAAGTCGTGACGAACGAATCGCCGATGGCGCTCGCCCACCACTGATGGCGAAGCGACCGTCCATACGGGGCTCGTTCCAGCAGCTCCTGCTCTTCGCCTTTCTGCTGATCACCGCGCTGCTGGTCGGCGTGGCGCTGCGCTCGGTGCTGCAGTACGACGCGCTCATGACGCAAAGCCGAGACGCGGCTGCGCGCGCGCTGCGCCTGTCGGGCGCGTCGCAGTCGCTGGCCGAACGAAGCGCCGCCATGGAGCGCGCCGGGCGCCAGTCGCTGGTGCTGAACGACGCGGTGCTGCGCCGCCGCTTCGACGACGCAGCGCGCGAGGCGCACCAGGTGCTCGAGCGCCTGGAGAAGAACGGCCTGCCGCCCGCCGGCATCGAGATGTGGCGCACGCAGCTCGGCGTGATCGAGGGCCTGATGAGCGGCAGCGCCGACAGCGCCCTCACGCGCGAGAGCACGATGGCGATGCAGTTCCGCGAGCTCGACGCGCTCAACACCAACCTCGCGCAGCAGGCGCAGTTCCTGATCGAAACGCAGAACGACGCGCTGGCCCGGCGCATCGAGAACGCGCGCCGCCGGCTGATGCGCGAGGTGGTGGCCGCCAGCGTGCTGGCCGCGGCCCTGGCACTGGCCTTCGGCATCTGGCTGGCGCGGCCCTTCAAGCGGCTGGAACAGGCCATCGTCGGCCTCGGCCAGAACCGGCTCGACGAGCCCATCGACATCCGCGGCCCGGCCGACGTGCGGCGCGTTTCTCAACAGCTCGAATGGCTGCGGCTGCGCCTGACCGAGCTCGACGCCGACAAGGCCCGCTTCCTGCGCCACGTGTCGCACGAGCTGAAGACGCCGTTGGCCGCGCTGCGCGAAGGCGTGTCGCTGCTGGAAGACGGCGTGACCGGTCCGCTGAATCCGGCACAGCTCGAAGTCGCGCAGATCCTGAACCAGAACACGGTGTCGCTGCAGGGGCAGATCGAGGCGCTGCTGCGCTTCAACGCCGCCGCCTTCGAGGCGCGCGAACTTCGCCGCGAGCGCACCGAGCTGCTGCCGCTGATAGAGGAACAGATCGAGGCCCAGCGCCTGCAGTGGCAGTCGCATGGCCTGCGTGTGCGCGCCGAGGGCGACCCGATCGCGATCACCGTGGACCGATCCAAGCTCGGCACCGCGATCGCCAATCTGCTGAGCAACGCCATCCGCTTTTCGGTAACGGGAGGTGTCATCACGCTGGCCGTGTCGGGAACGCCCGAGGCGGTGCACATCGACGTGAACGACGCCGGGCCGGGCATCGCAGAGGGCGACCGCGACCGGATCTTCGAACCCTTCTTCCGCGGCGAGCGCCAGCCTGAACACACTGTGAAGGGCACGGGCATCGGACTTTCCATCGTGCAGGAGTACATTGCAGCCCACGGGGGCCGCATCACACTGCAGCCCGGCGGTCCCGGTGCCCACTTCCGCATCGAACTGCCGCGCACGGCCTGACCACCCCGGCTTCCCCTCTCCAGAAAAACTGTCCGAACGCCTCGCGTCCTTTCTTCGACCCATGTCTTTTCCGTTCGTCCGCCGTTCCTCCGTCGCCGGGGCGATGACCGTGCCTTTCGTCCTGCTGCTGGCCGCGTGCGCCTCGCAGCCCAAGCCGCCCGCGGAGGCCGATGCGCTGCCGCCGCCTCCGGTCGTGCCGCGCGTGATGCCGGTGGAAGCCGAACCCAAGGCGCCGGCCACGCAGCCCGCCTCCTCGCTCTTCACGCTGATGACGCAGGGGCCGGTCGCCTCCATGCTGTCGTACGCGGACAAGGTGCGCCCGCTCAACGGCGCCGACCTGAGCGCCGAGATCGCCCGCGTGGGCGACCCGGGCGATTCGCCCACCGCGCAGATGCAAGTGGCGCTGCTGCTCTCGCAGACCCGCGTGCCGGCCGACCTGGCGCGCGCGCTGGGCCTGCTGCAGCGAGTCATCGCCAATCCCGCGCCCGAGGCGCAGGCGCTGCAGCCGCTGGCGCGCGCGCTGGCCGCGCGCTATGTCGAGCAGCGCCGCGTGGAAGACGACCGCGACAAGCAGGTGCAGCAGCTGCGCGACAGCCAGCGCCGCATCGACCAGCTGAACGACCGCATCGAAGCCCTGCGCGCCATCGAGCGCAGCTTCGCGCGGCCCAACACCAACCCGGCGTCGGCCGTGCCCGCCGCGCCGCCCAACGGAAACAAGCCCAATCAATGAGCACCACCGGCGCCCGCCTCCTCGTGGTCGACGACGACCCGGACATGCTGCGGCTGCTCTCGATGCGGCTGAGTTCGGCGGGCTACCAGGTCACGGCCGTGACCTCGGCCGAGACGGCGCTCACGCAGCTCGAGATCGAGCATCCGCAGCTCGTGCTGAGCGACGTGCGCCTGCCCGGGCGCGATGGCCTGCAGCTCTTCGACGAGATCCGCAAGCGCCATCCCTCGCTGCCGGTGATCCTGCTGACCGCGCACGGCACCATTCCCGATGCGGTGGAAGCCACGGCGCGCGGCGTGTTCACCTACCTGACCAAGCCCTACGACGGGCGCGAGCTGCTCGAGAAGATCGCGCAGGCGCTGGCGCTCGGCGCCCCCGCCGCCACGCCGAGCAAGGCCGGAGACGACAGTTGGCGCGCCGAAATCGTGAGCCGCAGCAACCGCATGGCCGAGCTGCTGGCCGAGGCGCGCATGGTCGCCAAGTCCGATGCCTCAGTGCTGCTGCGCGGCGATTCCGGCGCGGGCAAGGAAATGCTGGCGCGCGCCATCCACAAGGCGAGTGCGCGCGCAGACAAGCCTTTCGTGGCGGTCAATTGCGGCGCCATTCCGGAGGCGCTGCTCGAGTCGGAACTCTTCGGCCACATGAAGGGCGCTTTCACCGACGCCCACGCCAATCACAAGGGCCTGTTCCAGCAGGCCGACGGCGGCACGCTGCTGCTGGACGAAATCGGGGACATGCCGCCCGCCCTGCAGGTCAAGCTGCTGCGCGTGCTGCAGGAGCGCGCCGTGCGGCCGCTGGGGGCGAGCCAGTCGATCCAGGTCGACGTGCGCATCGTCTCGGCCACGCACCGCGACCTCGACGCCGCGATGGAAGCCGGCCAGTTCCGCGAGGACCTGTACTACCGGCTGAACGTGGTGACGCTCACGCTGCCGCCGCTGTCGGCGCGCCGCGAAGACATTCCGCTGCTGGCCAACCACTTCCTGCAGCGCCTGTCGACCAAGTACGGCAAGCGGCTCTCGGGCTTCGCGCCCGAGGCGCTGAAGGCGCTGACCATGGCCGCCTGGCCGGGCAACGTGCGCCAGCTCTACAACGTGGTGGAACAGGTCTGCGCGCTGTCGAGCTCGCCGCTGATCCCGCTGGCGCTGGTGCAGCGGGCATTGCGCGTGCCGACGGTGGAAGTGCAGACCTATGCCGAGGCCAAGCAGCGTTTCGAGCGCGATTACCTCGTCGGCCTGCTGAAACTGACGGACGGCAACGTGGCCGACGCGGCCCGCCTGGCCGACCGCAACCGGACCGAGTTCTACCGGCTTCTGCAGAAGCACGAGCTCACGCCGGGGCACTTCAAGGCCGACGCTGTCGCTGCCGGCGGGGACCCTGTCGCCGAGTAGCGACGCCGCTAAGTCGTTGATTTATATGACCAAGCCCCGACAGCCATCCAAGCTTGTCGGGATTCGGCGACAAAAACAGGGGTTTGGAGGCCTTCCGGCGGCCTTCCACGGCGAAAAACGCTTCCTGATTCGCCCAAGTCGTTGATCTGAAAGCATTTTTCCAGCCTGGCACAGGGTTTGCCCCTGTACAGGCATGACAGCACTTACCAGCCCATCTTTCGCACTGCGCCAGCAGCGCGACGGCCTGCGTCAAAAGCAGTTTTCCCCCTCGCGGCCCCGCGCCGCGGGCCATTCGCTGGCCGCGCTCGCAAGCGCCGGCGGCGCCGCAACGGATTGCGTCTTCAAGCGCCTTCCGGCCATTGGCGACACCCCCTCCCTCGACAAGCAACGTTGGTAAACCGCATGAAGCCGAACGACTTCTCCCAACTGAACGTGCTGGCCGACACCGATTTCTCGCGCCGCAGCCAGGTTCGCGAAGAACGCCATCCCAACTCCGTCACCGCTCCCCCGGTCAACCGCGGCTCCATGACGCCCCGCCCCTGGCGCGGTTTCTGGAACAGCCTCGGCACCGCCGCGCTGGTCAAGCTCGGCGCGGGCCGTGACGCCGAAGCCGGCGCTCACCCCACCACCGAAGCCAAGCAGCCCTGGCAGCGCGCCGCGGCTCGCCGCCGCTTCGCCTTCATGATGCTCACCCTGCTGAGCACCGTGATCGCGTCCTCGCTCTTCGCGAGCGTGCAACCCGACTACGACAACCTCTGGCTCGAATACGGCCAGATCGGCCTGTACGGCCTGCTGTCGGGCTGGGTCGTGACCGGTTTCGTGACCGCGCTCATGGGCTTCTACGTTTCGGTGCGCGGTGACAAGCACTCCCTCTCGGCGAAGAAGGTGGCTCACCACCCGATGAACCCCGAGGCACGCACCGCGATCATCATGCCGATCTGCAACGAGGACGTTGCCACCGTGTTCGCCGGCCTGCGCGCCACCTGCGAATCGGTCGCGGCCACCGGCCACGCGAAGCAGTTCGACGTGTTCGTGCTGTCCGACAGCTACAACCCCGAGACCGCCGCCGCCGAGCGCGCCGCCTGGGAAGACCTGCGCGCTGCGCTGGCCGAGAGCCCGAACCAGCCGCAAGTGGAGGTGTACTACCGCCTGCGCACCCGCCGCACGCACCGCAAGGCCGGCAACGTGGCCGACTTCTGCCGCCGCTGGGGCAAGGACTACCGCTACATGGTCGTGCTCGACGCCGACTCCGTGATGAGCGGCGACTGCCTGACCTCGATGGTCAAGCTGATGGAAGCCAACCCCACCGCCGGCATCATCCAGACCGCGACGCAGGCCATCGGCCACGTCACGCTGCACGCCCGCGCACAGCAGTTCGCCTCGCGCGTCACGGGCCGCCTGTTCACGCTGGGCATGCAGTACTGGCAGCTGGGCGAGTCGCACTACTGGGGCCACAACGCGATCATCCGCGTCGAGCCTTTCATGAAGCACTGCGCGCTGGCCCCGATCAAGGGCACCGGCGGCATGTCGGGCGGCATCATGTCGCACGACTTCGTCGAAGCAGCGCTTATGCGCCGTGCCGGTTATCACGTGTGGCTGGTGTCCGACCTGGTCGGCAGCTACGAGCAGCAACCGCCGGACCTGCTGGCCGAACTGCAGCGCGATCGCCGCTGGTGCCAGGGCAACCTGCAGAACGCCCGCCTGATGGCCGAGCCCGGCATCCACTCGGTGCACCGCGCGATGTTCGTGACCGGCACCATGGCTTATGTGTCGGCCCCGCTGTGGCTCGCGTTCCTGACGCTGGGCACGGCCCTGTGGCTGAGCGGTTCGAGCCTGGTCTCGAGCTGGAGTGTTCTGCCCGCCGAACTGGCCGGCCTGTGGGTCTGGACCCTGTGCCTGCTGTTCCTGCCGCGCGTGCTGGGCATCGCCGCCGTGCTGATGCGCGGTGAGCAACGCCAGTACGGCGGTGTGTGGGGCCTTGTGAAGAGCTCGGTGATGGAAAGCGCCCTCGCCATCGTGCAGGCTCCGGTCCGCATGCTGGCCCACTCGCTGTTCGTGCTGGTCGCCCTCACCGGCATCAAGCTCGACTGGAAGTCGCCTCCCCGCGAAGCCGCCGCCGTGCCGTGGAAGGTCGCTGCCTCGCAGCTGGCTCCCATGACGCTGGTGATCGCGATGCTGGCCGTCGGCGTCGCCATGATCGACCCGAGCGCGCTGGTGTGGCTCATGCCTGTCGGCCTGCCGCTGCTGCTGGCGATCCCGCTGACCGTGCTGACCAGCCAGATCGCGCTGGGCACCACGCTGCGCGACCGCGGCTACCTTCTGATTCCCGAGGAATCGCGCTCGCCGGCCGTGCTGCGCCGCGCATGGATGCACGCGCTGCGCCTGGCTCGCCCGGCAGCGCTGGCAACCGCCTGATGCGCTGAAGACACACCGCCTCGAAAAGCCGGCCCCTGGGCCGGCTTTTTTCATGGCGCGTGGCTAGAATCGCGCACTTCTTTTTTCATCCACCCACGGATCCCTTCGATCCACAGGAGCGCCAAGTGCCCCGTTTCGCCGTCATCACTCTCTGACGCCGACAACACCGCTTCATTGCCGGTCATGTCGGGCGCCAAGCTGCGCTTTCCGCTGACCGCAATCCGTTCCCCAGCTTCCAGCTTCGCTCCCGCACGTTGTCGGTTCTTCCTGGTTTCCATCCGGAGAACTAACGTGTTTCCCCTCTCTTCTCTTTCATCGATCCCGCTGCTCAAGTACCCGCGTACTGCGCACCTGGAAGGCTCGCGTCTGCAAGCGGGCGACAGCGACGACGGCCAGACGCCGTTGACGGAACTGCACGGCATGCACGTCGTCATCGAGGAAAAGCTCGATGGCGCCAATGCAGCCGTGTCGTTCACCTCGGCGGGTGAACTGCTGCTGCAATCGCGCGGCCACTACCTTGCGGGCGGCGCCGGCGAGCGGCAGTTCAATCTCTTCAAGCACTGGGCCGCCGCCCATGAAGCTGCGCTGCTGGAGCGGCTCGAAGACCGCTACGTGATGTACGGCGAATGGTGCTTCGCCAAGCACAGCTGCTGGTACGACCGGCTGCCGGCCTTCTTCCTGGAGTTCGACATCTACGACCGGCAGTCGCAGTGCTTTCTCTCGACGCCGGCGCGGCACGCGCTGCTCGAAGGCGGCCCGGTACTGCCGGTGCCCGTGCTCTACGAAGGCGAGATGCCGCGCCACGCAAAGGCTCTGCGCTCGCTCGTGCGGCCTTCGCTGGCGCGCAGCGCGGACTGGAAGACGGCCTTCGAGCAGGCCGTGACGCAGGAAGGCCAGCCGCTCGATCTCGTGCGGCAGCAGACCGACCTGTCGGACCTCGCCGAGGGCCTGTACCTCAAGACCGAATCGGACGGCCAGGTGACAGGCCGCTACAAGTGGGTGCGCCCGGATTTCGTCCAGACCATCCTCGATTCGGGCTCGCATCACAGCCGCCGGCCGGTGCTGCCGAACCAGCTCGCACCGGGCGTGGATCTCTACGCGCCGACGCCGCAGGTGACATGGCAGGACCTGGGCCTGCGCACCTTGCGCAATCCCGCCGAACTGGCAAACCAAGGGAGGCAGCGATGACATACGACGATCTGCGCGCCTTGCTGCCAGCCCCCGGCAAGGGCACCGACTGGGCGCAATGCTGCGACCTGCTGCCGGCCCTGCTGCGCCTCGAGGAGACGCCGCAGGACCCGTACTACCACGCCGAAGGCAACGTCGGCATCCACACGCGCATGGTGCTCGACGCGCTCATGCAGGACGAGCACTACCAGCGCGCAGACGCCGACGGCCGCTTCATGCTGTTCATGGCCTGCCTGCTGCACGACATCGCCAAGCCCGACACCACGGTGATCGACGAAGCCAGCGGCCGCATCGGCCAGCCCGGCCATTCGCGCCGTGGCGCAGTCGACGTGCGCGTGCTGATGTGGAAGGCCCGCGTGCCTTTCGCGCTGCGCGAGGCGGTGTGCCGGATCATCGCGGTGCACCAGGTGCCCTTCCATGCCTTCGCCTCGCGCAAGGGCGTGCGGCCCGAGTGGCTGGTGCACAAGCTCTCGTGGGAGCTGAGCCTGCCCGACGTGTGCTGCGTGGCGCGCTGCGACATGCTGGGCCGCCACTACGAGAAGCGCGCGGACAGCATGGCCGACATCGCGCTCTTCGAGCAGCTGGCGCAGGAGGAAGGCTGCTGGAACGGCCCGAGAAAGATGGCCGACGCCCACACGCGCCTGGCCTACTTCCGCGGCGCCGACACCAGCCCCGACTACCCGCTGTTCCAGAACGCAGGATCGCAGGTGACGGTGATGTGCGGCCTGCCAGCCAGCGGCAAGAACCACTGGGTGGCGCAGCACCGCAAGGGCTGGCCGGTGGTGTCCTTCGACGATGCGCGCGCCGAACTGGGCCTGAAGCACGGCGAGAACGACGGGCTCGCTGCGCACCACGCGGTCGATCAAGCAAAGGCGCTGCTGCGCAGGCAGGAGCGCTTCGTCTGGAACGCGACGCACCTGAGCCAGCAGATGCGCACCAAGACGCTCGACCTGCTGTGGGCCTACCACGCGCACATCGAGCTGGTGTACCTCGAAGTACCGCACTCGGAGCTGATGCGCCGCAACCGCGAGCGCGACACCACGCTGTCGAACGCGGGCATCGAGCGCATGCTGCACCGCTGGGAGCTGCCCGCGCCGGTCGAGGCGCACGAGACGGTCTACGAAGTCGTGACCTGAAAGACGGAAGGCCCGCCGGTTCACACCGGCGGGCCTTCCTATATATATGTGTGCGAGGTGTCCGCTGCTCAGAACGGCAGCTTAGGCCCGCCGGGCCCACCCATTCCGCCCAGGCCCTTCATGCCGCCCATGCGCTTCATCATCTTCATGAGGCCACCGCCCTTCATCTTCTTCATCATGCCCTGCATCTGCTCGAACTCGTTGAGCAGGCGGTTCACTTCCTGGACCTGAACGCCTGCGCCGGCGGCGATGCGGCGCTTGCGCGTGGCCTTCAGCAGTTCGGGCTTGCGGCGTTCCAGCGGCGTCATGCTGTTGATGATGCCTTCCTTGCGGCGGATGTCGCGTTCGGCGCGGCTCAGGTCGGCTTCGCTGGCCTTGGCGGCCATCTGCGTGGGCAGCTTGTCCATCAGGCTGGAGAGGCCGCCCATCTGCTTCATCTGCTGCAGCTGGCCGAGGAAGTCGTTGAGGTCGAAGCCCGCGCCGCTCTTGACCTTGGCCGCGAGCTTCTGCGCCGCAGCCACGTCAACACCGGCCGTGACCTGCTCGACCAGCGCGACGATGTCGCCCATGCCCAGGATCCGGCCTGCGTGGCGCTCGGCATCGAACACTTCGAGGCCGTCGATCTTCTCGCTCACGCCCGCGAACTTGATCGGCACGCCCGTCACCTGGCGCACCGACAGCGCCGCGCCGCCGCGCGAATCGCCGTCGGTCTTGGTCAGGATGATGCCGGTCAGCGGCAGCGCTTCCTTGAAGGCCTTGGCGGTGTTGACCGCGTCCTGGCCCTGCATGGCGTCGACCACGAAGAGCGTTTCGACCGGGTCGAGCGCCGCGTGCAACTGCTTGATTTCGGCCATCAGCACTTCGTCGATGGCCAGGCGGCCGGCCGTGTCGACCAGCAGCACGTCGAAATAGTGGCGCTTGGCGTGGTCGAGCGCAGCGCGCGCGATGTCCAGCGGCTTCTGGTCGGGCGTGCTCGGGAACCACTCGGCGCCGGCCTGCTTCGTGACGGTCTTCAACTGCTCGATGGCGGCCGGACGGTACACGTCGCCCGACACGGTGAGCACCTTCTTCTTGCGCTTCTCGATCAGGTGCTTGGCGAGCTTGGCGGTGGTGGTGGTCTTGCCGGCGCCCTGCAGGCCAGCCATGAGGATCACCGCCGGCGGCTGGGCCGCGAGGTTGATGTCGGACACGCCCTCGCCCATGGTCGCGGCGAGTTCGCGATTGACGATACCGACCAGCGCCTGGCCCGGCTTGAGCGAGCCCAGCACTTCCTGGCCGAGCGCCTTTTCCTTCACGCGGGCGACGAAGTCGCGCACCACGGGCAGCGCCACGTCGGCTTCCAGCAGCGCCATGCGCACCTCGCGCAGCATGTCCTGCACGTTGCTTTCGGTGATGCGGGCCTGGCCGCTCATCGTCTTGACGAGGCGGGAGAACTTTTCTGTGAGGGCGGTGGCCATGAGGGGGATGCCTTGTTGCCCGCTGCGGCGCGGGCCGGATGAGAAGCCTGGGAGACGGGAAAGAACTTGAAGCCGGGCGCCGGGAACGCAAGAGTGAGACGCTAAACTCCGGCCGATGATTTTAGCGATCCCCTCCCCGCTCGGCGTGGCGCTGGGCATCGCCACAGCGGTTGCCTACGGTTTTGTCGCCGCCGCTGGCGCGAAATTCAGCCGCCAATCGACCCAGTGGGCACTCGGAATCGCATGGCTCCTGCATGCCGCCGTGCTCGCCCACGGCCTCATCGGCAGCGAGCCGCGCTTCGGTTTCGCGCCGGCGCTGTCGGTCACGGCGTGGCTGGTGCTCACCGTCTACGCGGTCGAAAGCCGCATGTATCCGCAGCTGAAGGTGCGGCGCGCGCTCGCCTGGCTGGGTGCGGCCGCCGTGCTGCTGGCCATCCTTTTCCCGGGCACGCCGTTGCACGTGACAGCCTCGCCGTGGCTGCCGCTGCACCTGGCGCTGGGCATCGCCTCGTACGGTCTCTTCGGCGCCGCCGTGGTGCATGCCTGGCTCATCACCCGCGCCGAAAAGCAGATCCGACTGGCCGCTGCCGCCGAGCCGCAGGGCGGCGTGCCGCTGCTCACGCTCGAGCGGCTCACCTTCCGTTTCGTCACCGCCGGCTTCGTGCTGCTGTCGGCCACGCTGCTGGCGGGCCTGCTGTTCAGCGAACAGCTGTACGGCTCCGCCGGCCGCGTCTGGAAATGGGACCACAAGACCATCTTCTCGGTGCTCGCGTGGATCACCTTCGCGATCCTGCTGATCGGCCGCGCACGCTTCGGCTGGCGCGGCCGCACCGCGCGCCGCGTGCTGTACGCCGGCTCGGTGCTGCTGCTGCTGGCCTACGTGGGCTCGCGCTTCGTGCTCGAAGTGGTGCTGGCACGCCCTCCCGTCTGAAATGAAATACCTCCTCGTCCTCGCGGTGCTCTGGATCGCGATCTGGCTCTGGCGCAAGAATCGGCGCGAAGAAATGCAGGACGCCATCCGCGAGCGCGCGGCCAAGGCGCAGCAACAACAGCAGCGCGCGGCGGCCGGCACGCCGCAGGCCATGGTGCGCTGCGCCCACTGCGGGCTGCACCTGCCGGCCACGGAAGCCATCGCCGGCCCCGGCGGTGCGGTCTACTGCAGCACCGCGCACCGCGAAGCCGCCACGCAACGATGAGCACCCCTCTCTGGTCGCGCGGCGAGCCGGTCACCGACTGGGACGTGCTCGACCAGAGCCCGGGCGAAAGCACGGCGCTGGGCCGGCTCTGGCGCGGCTTCATGGGCGCGCGCTGCTTCGTCGCGCTGGTGCTGATGCTGCTGCAGGGCGTGGCCTTCGCGATCGGGCAGACCATGCAGACGGCGGCCATCGCCACCTCGGCGCTGTACCTGGCCGCGACCTGGCTGGGCATGCGCTACTCGCGCTTCCAGCCGCCGATCCGCGGCTTCACGGCGCCGTGGCTGATGACCGTCGGCATCGACCTGGCGGCCTTCACCGCCTTGCAGGTGCTGCAGGGCGGCAACGTCAACTACACGCCGCTGTTCGCGCTGCCGGTGCTCATGAGCGCGGTGCTGGGCACCATGATCGTGAGCCTGGGCACCTCCGCCACCGTCACGCTGCTGCTGTTGACCGACGCCGGCTGGCACTGGCTGCAGCAGCCGGTCGACTCGTCGCCGCGCTTCGTGCAGGCGGCGCTCACCGGCACCGGCTTCTTCGTGGTGGCGCTGCTCGCCCATGAAATGGCCCGCCGGCTGGCGCGCGAGGAGGCCGTGTCGCAGCGCAACCGCAGCAGCGCGCAGATGCAGGCGCAGGTCAACGACCTGGTGATCGAGACGCTGAGCGAAGGCGTGCTGGTGATCGACGCCGAGGGCCTGGTGCATGCCGCCAACCCGGCGGCCGATGCCATCCTCGGCCAGGGCCTGGCCAGGCTGACGCTGCCCTTCCCGCTGCATGCGCAGCCCGCCTGGCACGCACTGGCGGCGCTGGCACGCCAGACCTTCGCGCGGCGCGCGCCGCAGACCGAGGAAATCCCGGTGGCGCAGGCGCGCGGCGCCGCACGCGAAGTGCGCGTGCGCACGCGGCTCACGCCCACCAGCGAGAAGCGCGCGGACAGCCTGTGCGTGATGTTCCTGCAGGACCTGCGCGAGCTCGAGGCCCGCATCCGCACCGAGAAGCTGGCGGCCATGGGCCGCATGTCGGCGGCGGTGGCGCACGAGATCCGCAATCCGCTGGCCGCCATCACGCAGGCCAGCGCGCTGCTCAACGAGGATCTGACCGACCCCGCCCACCGCAAGCTCACGAGCATGGTGCAGCACAACGCGCAGCGGCTCGCGCGCATCGTGGACGACGTGCTCGATGTCTCCCGCGCGCGCCAGCAGCGCGTGCTGTCGCTGGGCGAGCAGCTGGTGCTCGACCCCGCGGTGCAGGTGCTGGCCGAGGAATGGGTGCGCCAGACGCAGCGCAAGGGCGTGCTGGTGTCGCTCGATGCGCCGGCCAGCGAGGTGCGCTTCGACGCCGAGCACCTGCGGCGCCTGATCGTGAACCTGCTGGACAACGCCTCGCGCTATGCCGGCACACGCGAAGGCTCGATCCAGGTGCTGACCGCGCTGCAGCGCAGCGGCACCAGCCGCCCGAGCCTGATGGTGTGGAGCGACGGCGCGCCGCTCGAACCGGCGGTGCAGCGGCATCTGTTCGAGCCCTTCTTCTCTTCCGAAAGCCGCTCCAGCGGACTGGGTCTTTTCCTGTGCCGCGAGCTGTGCCGGCGGCACGGCGCCACCATCGGCTACGAGCGGCGCGCGCTGGTGCCGGGCGGACCGGAAGGCAACGAATTCTTCGTCAGCTTTGCACCCAGCGAAAACCGGCTGACACAATAGCGCCCGTGAGCACCTCCCCCTCTTCTTCCACCCAGCGGCCGGCGCAGATCCTGGTCATCGACGACGAGCCCGACCTGCGCACGCTGTACGAGCTGACGCTGCTGCGCGAGGGCTATCGCGTGGAGGCGGCGGGCAGCGTGTCGGAAGCCTGGCAACACCTGGAGGCTGGCCGCTTCGACGCGGTGATCACCGACATGCGGCTGCCCGACGGACAGGGCATGGAAATCATCCACCGCATCCAGAAGGACCAGCGCAGCGAGCGCTGCGTGGTGATGACGGCCTACGGCTCGGCCGAGAACGCGGTCGAAGCGCTGAAGGCCGGCGCCTTCGACTACCTCACGAAGCCGGTCGACCTGAAACAGTTCCGCGCGGTCGTGGCCTCCGCAGTGCAGGCGCGGACGGCGCCACAGCCGGTGGTCAAGTCCGCGCAGGCGGCGCCTGCGAACACCGGCAACGCGGCAAGCGAGGCAGCGCCGGTCACTTCCGGCACCGGCATCGCCGCGCTCGACCGCCTCGTGGGCGAATCGGAGCCGATGCGGCTCGTCAAGTCGCGCATCGCCAAGGTGGCACGCGGCATGGCACCGGTGCTGGTGCGGGGCGAATCGGGCACCGGCAAGGAACTGGTCGCGCGCGCGGTGCATGCCTGCAGCCAGCGCAGCGAAGGCCCCTTCGTCGCGGTGAACTGCGGCGCGATTCCCGAGAACCTGCTCGAGGCCGAGTTCTTCGGCGCGAAGAAGGGCTCGTACACCGGCTCGTCGCAAGATCGCGACGGCTACTTCCAGGCCGCACGCGGCGGCACGCTGTTTCTCGACGAGATCGGCGACCTGCCGCTGGCCATGCAGTCGAAGCTGCTGCGCGCGATCCAGGAGCGCAGCGTGCGCTCGATCGGCTCGACGCAGGAAGACGCCGTCGACGTGCGCATCGTCAGCGCCACCCATAAAGACCTGCACTCCGAAGTGCAGGCCGGCCGCTTCCGCCAGGATCTTTTCTACCGCCTCAACGTGATCGAGATCGCGGTGCCCGCGCTGCGCGACCGCCGCGAGGACCTTCCCGCACTGTGCAACGCGCTGCTCTCGCGCATCGCGCAGGACGGCGGACTGCCGGTGCCTCACCTGTCGGACGACCTGCTGCGCCGCCTCGCGCAGCATCCGCTGAACGGCAACGTGCGCGAGCTCGAGAACCTGCTGCACCGCGCGGTGGCGCTGAACGACGGCGACGAGCTGCACCTCGACCTGATGGGCGGCTTCACGGCCGCGGCCGAAGCCGCGGCATCCGCGCCGGCTCCGCTCTCGCCCGCTGCCGACGCGTCTGTCGTCGCGGCGGCTGCGCTGCCGATCGCCGCGCCGGTCGCGCCTCCAAAGGTCGCGCCCCCGCCTCTGCCCTCCGACCTGCAGGCCTATCTCGACCAGCAGGAGCGCGAGATCCTCGTGCGCGCGCTGCATGAAAGCGGCTTCAACCGCACCGCGGCCGCCGCGCGGCTCGGCATGAGCCTGCGCCAGATCCGCTATCGCATCGCGCGCCTGGGCATCACGACGCCCAACGGCGACGATGGCGCGAGCAGCAGCCATGTCGACGACTGAAGAAGCCCCCGCGGCGCCCGGCGACGCACTCTGGCAGGCCGGCTGGTACCGCTTCGCGAAAGCCCTGCCCTCGCCCAATTTCGGGCCGCGGCCGCAGGGCGCGCAGATCGATCTCATCGTGCTGCACTCGATCAGCCTGCCGCCCGGGGAGTACGGCGGCGACGCGGTGCAAGAGCTCTTCACCAACCAGCTGGACTGGGACGCGCACCCCTACTTCCAGTCGATACGCGGGCTGGAGGTTTCGTCGCATTTCTACGTGCGGCGCAACGGCGAGCTCTGGCAGTTCGTGAGCTGCGACGATCGCGCGTGGCATGCCGGCGTGTCGTCCTGGCGCGGCCGCGGCAACTGTAATGACGACTCCATCGGCATCGAGCTCGAGGGCCTGGAAGGCCAGCCCTTCGAGGAGCCGCAATACGAGACGCTGGCGAGCCTGTGCGCCGCCATCGCGCAGCACTTTCCGGTCGCGTACATCGCCGGCCACGAGCACATCGCACCGGGCCGCAAGCAGGACCCGGGGGCGGGATTCGACTGGCGCCTGCTGCGCGAGCAACTCGGCTGGAGGCCACAGATGTTTCCCGAGCAGGTGATCGGGCTCTAATTTTTTCAATCGCGCGACGCCCCGCGATGCGACGCTCTTGCGCCGCAGCAATGAGAGAATTTCAAACGCGCGATGCAGCAACCATGCGCCCTGCAGGCCCAAATCGCCCTGCAAGCCACGGCCCATGCGGGTTGCGGGACCATAGGCCAGTATTCATGGGGCATCTCTGCAGGTGTTCTATTGCGGAAGTAATACCGGCAATCCTTGTATCCGTTGGAAAACGCTACATCTAGTGGGTTGTATGCCCCATGCACCCTAGATATAGTGTCCTCCGTCCGGTCACACACACCGACGCGGTGCCCGGCCCAGGCGCCGCCATCCAACAAGAATTGCCAACCGAGAGGAAGCGAATGCAAACAGCCCTGAACCCCCAATCGACCCCGCGTGCCGTTCCCTCCACGCCGTCGCAACAGCAGCGAGACACTGCTGGCTCCCCCACCAGCCAGAACCTGGCCCACTACCAGATCATCCGCCGTAACGGCGCCGTCGTTCCCTTCGAGCCGAACAAGATCGCCATCGCGATGATGAAGGCCTTCCTGGCCGTGCACGGCACCCAGGGCGCGGCATCGGCCAGCGTGCGCGAGACGGTGGACGTGCTCACGCAGGGCGTGATCCGCGCACTGGTGCGTTCGCGTCCGGGCGGCGGCACCTTCCACATCGAGGACGTGCAGGACCAGGTCGAGCTCGGCCTGATGCGCGGCGGCCACCATGAGATCGCCCGCGCGTACGTGCTGTACCGCGAACGCCGCACGCAGGAGCGCTCGAAGCAGGGCGAGCAGGAAGTGCCGGCCGCTCCCGCGCTGCACGTGCTGGACAAGGGCGAGCTGGTCGCGCTCGACCTGAACGAACTCAAGAGCCTGATCGAGTCGGCCTGCGAAGGCCTGGGCGACAGCATCACGGCCGCCCCCATCGTCGCCGAGACGATGCGCAACCTGTACGACGGCGTGCCGCTCGACGAGGTCTACAAGGCCTCGATCCTGGCAGCCCGCACGCTGATCGAGAAAGACCCCGACTACACCTTCGCCACCGCGCGCCTGCTGCTGCACACGATCTTCAAGGAGATCATCGGCCGCGAAGTGATGCCCGCCGATCGCGCCACCGCGTATGCCGACTACTTCCCGCAGTTCATCAAGAAGGGCGTGGACAACGACCTGCTCGACGAGAAGCTGCTGCAGTACGACCTGCCCCGCCTGGGCGCGGCGCTGAAGGCCGAGCGCGACAACCAGTTCGACTACCTCGGTCTGCAGACCCTGTACGACCGCTACTTCCTGCACGTGCGCAAGACCCGCATCGAGCTGCCGCAGGCTTTCTTCATGCGCGTGGCCATGGGCCTGTCGCTGAATGAAATCGACCGCGAAGCCCGCGCCATCGAGTTCTACGAAGTGCTGTCGTCGTTCGACTTCATGTCGAGCACGCCGACGCTGTTCAACGCCGGCACGCTGCGCTCGCAGCTGTCGAGCTGCTACCTGACCACCGTGCCGGACGACCTGGATGGCATCTACGAGTCGATCAAGGAAAACGCGCTGCTGTCGAAGTTCGCCGGCGGCCTGGGCAACGACTGGACCCGTGTGCGCGCGCTCGGCAGCCACATCAAGGGCACGAACGGCGAATCGCAGGGCGTGGTGCCGTTCCTGAAGGTGGTGAACGACACGGCCGTGGCCGTGAACCAGGGCGGCAAGCGCAAGGGCGCCGTCTGCACTTACCTCGAAACCTGGCACCTCGACATCGAGGAGTTCCTGGAGCTGCGCAAGAACACCGGCGACGACCGCCGCCGCACGCACGACATGAACACCGCCAACTGGATCCCCGACCTGTTCATGCGCCGCGTGATGGAAAAGGGCACTTGGACGCTGTTCTCGCCCTCGAACGTGCCCGACCTGCACGACCTGTTCGGCGCCGAGTTCGAGAAGGCCTACGTCGCCTACGAAGAGAAGGCTGCCCGCGGCGAGATCAAGCCGAGCCGCACCATCCAGGCGACCGACCTGTGGCGCAAGATGCTCACGATGCTGTTCGAGACCGGCCACCCCTGGATCACGTTCAAGGACGCCTGCAACGTGCGCTCGCCGCAGCAGCACGCCGGTGTGGTGCACTCGTCGAACCTGTGCACCGAGATCACGCTGAACACCAGCGACACCGAGACCGCCGTGTGCAACCTGGGTTCGGTGAACCTGCTGCAGCACCTGAAGGACGGCAAGGTCGACCAGGAAAAGCTGAAGAAGACCGTGTCGACCGCGATGCGCATGCTCGACAACGTGATCGACATCAACTACTACGCCGTGAAGAAGGCGCGCGACTCGAACCTGCGCCACCGTCCGGTCGGCCTGGGCCTGATGGGCTTCCAGGACGCGCTGTACGAACTGCGCATTCCCTACGCCTCGCAGGAAGCCGTGCAGTTCGCCGACGAGTCGATGGAAGCCATCTGCTACCACGCCTACTGGGCCTCGACCGAGCTGGCCAAGGAACGCGGCAAGTACTCGAGCTACAAGGGCTCGCTGTGGGACAAGGGCGTGCTGCCGATCGACTCGCTCGACCTGCTCGAGAAGCAGCGCGGCGGCTACGTCGAGGTCGACCGCTCGGCCACCCTCGACTGGGACTCGCTGCGCTCGAAGATCAAGGCCGACGGCATGCGCAACTCGAACTGCGTGGCCATCGCCCCGACCGCGACCATCTCGAACATCATTGGCGTGGACGCCTCGATCGAGCCCTGCTTCGGCAACCTCTCGGTCAAGTCGAACCTGTCGGGCGAATTCACCGTGATCAACCACTACCTGGTGCGCGACCTGAAGCGCCTGGGCCTGTGGGACGACGTGATGGTCATGGACCTGAAGCACTTCGACGGCTCGCTGCGTCCCATCGACCGCGTGCCACAGGACGTGAAGGCGCTCTACGCCACCGCGTTCGAGATCGAGACCACCTGGCTGGTGGAAGCCGCCGCGCGTCGCCAGAAGTGGATCGACCAGGCGCAGTCGCTGAACATCTACATGGCCGGCGCATCGGGCAAGAAGCTCGACGACACCTACAAGCTGGCATGGCTGCGCGGCCTGAAGACCACCTACTACCTGCGCACGCAGAGCGCGACGCACGCCGAGAAGTCGACGGTGCAGTCGGGCCGCCTCAACGCAGTGTCGTCGGGCAGCGAAGCGCCCTCTTCCGGCATGAGCGCACTCGAAGCTGCCGCTGCTGCGGCGAAGGCTCAGATGAGCGCGATCCCCGCCACCGACATCGCGTTCTGCGGCGTGGACGATCCGACCTGCGAAGCGTGCCAATAACGCGTCGATGCTCGCGACTGTGAATCAGTGAGGTGCATGCGAAATCGCGCGACGTTCATTCAATCAAGGCATTGACTGACATCGCGCGATGCATGCGAGCAACATAACAACCACATAAATGGCGTGCGATGTGAACGAGCACTTTGCAACTCACATCGTTACTCCGATAATTTGAGCATTGGATTTTTCTATGTTGACCTGGGACGAAGAAGTCAAGCCCTCCTTACCAAAGGATATGCAACAAGGTTTGCAGCACCACAACGCATCGACCGGCGGCTTGCCCGCGGGCCGTTCGGTGGACGCTCCGACTTCGTCGATCGCGCAACCCGCCCTCCGCACATTCAGCACGCTCGATGACGGCGCTGCAGTGCGCCCGGTTGCAGCGGCAGCAGCAACGCCTGCCGCCACCACCCAATCCACCCAGCGCGTCAAGGCTTCCGACAAGCGCATCATCAACGGCCAGACCGACGTCAACCAGCTGGTGCCGTTCAAGTACAAGTGGGCGTGGGAGAAGTACCTCGCCACCTGCGCCAACCACTGGATGCCGCAGGAAGTGAACATGACGCGCGACATCGCGCTGTGGAAAGATCCGAACGGCCTGAGCGAAGACGAGCGCCGCATCGTCAAGCGCAATCTCGGCTTCTTCGTGACCGCCGACTCGCTGGCCGCCAACAACATCGTGCTGGGCACCTATCGCCACATCACGGCTCCCGAATGCCGCCAGTTCCTGCTGCGCCAGGCCTTCGAGGAAGCGATCCACACGCACGCGTACCAGTACATCGTCGAGTCGCTCGGCCTGGACGAGAGCGAGATCTTCAACGCCTACAACGAAGTGCCGTCGATCCGCGAGAAGGACCAGTTCCTGATCCCGTTCATCGACGCCATCAGCGACCCCAACTTCAAGACCGGCACCCACGAGACCGACCAGACGCTGCTCAAGTCGCTCATCGTGTTCGCCTGCCTGATGGAAGGCCTGTTCTTCTACGTCGGCTTCACGCAGATCCTCGCGCTGGGCCGCCAGAACAAGATGACCGGCGCCGCCGAGCAGTACCAGTACATCCTGCGCGACGAGTCGATGCACTGCAACTTCGGCATCGACCTGATCAACCAGCTCAAGCTCGAGAACCCCGGCCTCTGGACGGCGGAGTTCAAGGCGGAGATCAAGGCGCTCTTCATGCGCGCCGTCGAACTCGAATACAAATACGCCGAAGACACCATGCCCCGTGGCGTGCTCGGCATGAACGCCTCCATGTTCAAGGGCTACCTGCGCTACATCGCCAACCGGCGTGCACAGCAGATCGGCCTCGAAACGCTCTTCCCGAACGAAGAAAATCCGTTCCCGTGGATGAGCGAAATGATTGACCTGAAGAAAGAGCGCAATTTCTTCGAAACCCGCGTGATCGAATACCAGTCGGGTGGTGCGCTCTCCTGGGATTGAATCTTTCGAAAAGAATTAATGAATTCAAGAATTGCCCTTGCCACCGATCGCGCCGAAGAGCGCGGCATGGACGAGGGCTCAGGTGTTCATGGTGCTGGAGCAAAGATTCCAACACCATGAATCGCTTCACGTTACCCAACGTGCGTGGAGTGCTTCAATAGGTTGATTTTTTCAACTTGATCAAGGAGAAATAGAAATGGCAACTGCAAAGAAAGCTCCGGCTAAGAAAGCCGCTGCAAAGAAGGCTCCGGCTAAGAAGGCCGTCGCCGCCAAGAAGGCTCCTGCCAAGAAGGTAGCCGCCAAGAAGGCACCGGCCAAGAAGGTCGCTGCCAAGAAGGCTCCGGCAAAGAAGGTAGCAGCGAAGAAGGCAGCACCGGCGAAGAAGGCCGCTGCCAAGAAGGCTCCTGCCAAGAAGGCCGTAGCGAAGAAGGCGCCTGCGAAGAAGGCTGCTGCCAAGAAGGCCCCGGCGAAGAAGGCCGCTGCCAAGAAGGCGCCTGCGAAGAAGGCTGCTGCCAAGAAGGCCCCTGCCAAAAAGGCTGCGGCCAAGAAAGCCGCGAAAAAGCCTGCTGCCAAAAAGCCTGCTGCGAAGAAGGCTCCCAAGGCCGCTGCCCCTGCCAAGGCTGCCGCCGTAGCGCCTGCCCCTGCGGCGCAAACGACGCTGAATCCCCAGGCAGCATGGCCGTTCCCCACGGCCAGCAAGCCCTGAGTTTTCTCAGCGGCCTTGAAGGCAAAAAGCCCGGCACCTCACGGTGCCGGGCTTTTTTTATTCCCCCAATCGCCCGACCTTCGCCGGGCGCTTGCGGCAAGAAGGGTCAGAGGCCCAGCGCCTTGCGATCGATCTCGTAGTTCTGCGGGCCGCGCTGCGCGATCTTGATCGCGCCGACCTTGTTGCCCAGAGCCGCGCACTGCGCGAGCGGCCAGCCCTTTTCCAGGCCGAACAGCAGCGCGCCACGCCATGCGTCGCCGCAGCCCGTGGGCTCGACCACCTCGGTGGCCACGACGCCCGGCACGTGCTCGCGCTCGCCATCTGTCCAGATCTCGCAGCCCTCGGCCGCCAGCGTGACCACCAGGCCACGCACGCGCTTCGAGATCTCGGCCAGACTCCAGCCGGTGCGCTGCGACAGCATCTTTCCTTCGTAGTCGTTCACCACCACCCAGCTCGCCAGATCGACGAAATGCCGCAGCGCCTCGCCATCGAACATCGGCAGGCCCTGGCCAGGATCGAACACGAACGGGATGCCCGCGGCGGCGAACTGCTCGGCGTGCTGCAGCATCGCGTCGCGGCCGTCGGGCGCGATGATGCCGAGCTTGATGTCGTCGCGCGCAGCCACCTTGGTGATGTGCGCCTGCTGCATCGCGCCGGGGTGGAAGGCGGTGATCTGGTTGTTGTCGACGTCGCTCATGATCATCGCCTGCGCGGTGAAGGTGTCGTCGAGCTGGCGCACGAACTCCGTGCTGATGCCCAGCGAGCGCATGCGCTCGAGGTACGTCGCGCCATCGCTGCCGAGCGTGGCCATGGGCAGCGCCGCACCGCCCAGCGCATTGAGGCTGTAGGCGATGTTGCCCGCGCAGCCGCCGAAGTCGCGGCGTAGCGTCGGCACCAGGAAGGACACATTGAGGATGTGCAGCTGGTCGGGAAGAATCTGGTCGGCGAACCGGCCCTCGAAAGTCATGATGGTGTCGAATGCGAGGGAACCGCAAATCACTGCTGCCATGGTTAGCCGTTGGTTGTGTTGAGTGGTTGATGAAAGCGAGAAGGACGCATGCGTGCACGCGCCCCGCTCAGGGATAGAAAGCCTCGACGCGATAGCCCGCGACGGGCGGAAGCGCTGCCGCTTCGGAAGCGGACAAGGTCAGAGGCAGCGAAGCAGCGCGATCCGCGCGCGAGGCCAGCACCGCCGGAGCGCCGTAGTCCGCCGGCATCAGCACGCGGCGCACCACGGCACGCTCCTGCGTGTCGAGCAGCGAGAGTTCGACGGCCGGCATCGCCAGCGGCACGGTGGCGCTGTTGCGCAGGGTGAAGCTCAGGCGGTAGTCGTTGCTGCCGCTCTTCTCGCGCGCGAAAGCCGCGCCTTCGATCACGATGTCGCCGATCTGGCGCAGCGCGCCGAGTTCGCAGCCCGTGTACTGGCACAACGTCGCGAGCGCGGGCCGCAGGTTGGGCTGACGTGCCGCGATGCCGTCCCGCTCGTGGCGGACGATCTGCAGCACGAGCAGCAATGCCGCAAGCACCACCAGCAGAGCAAGCAGCACGCGCACGCCCCTGCGCTGCCAGAAGCCCGGCGCCTTCGCCAGCGGTTCGTCGTCTTCCGCGAAGGGGTGCCCCGGCGGCGGCTCGAAGACCGGGGAGAGCACGGGATCGTGCCTGTCGTCGGCTTCGCTTTCCGTCTCTTCACGCACCACCACGACCGGCGCTTTCGCGGCCGCGCGCTCCTCGCGCGCCTTGGCGCTCGCGATCTTGGCCGACTTGATGCGGGCGCGGCGCAGCGCCTTCTGCATCTGCACCTGGTCGTGATCTTTCTCGAGTTGCTCGCGCTCGTCCGCCGCGCCCCCGTTGTCGTCATCGCTCGCGCGCTCGATGAGTGCGCGCGTCTTGATGACGCGAGGCGTGACCGGCAGGGGCGGCGCCGGTGGTGGCGGCGGGGGCGGCGGAGACGCGAGATTCAGGTCGATGTTCGGAAACGGCGGCAGCGTGCTCGGCGGCGGCTTCCAGGCCGGCTGGGTGGCATCGAGGTCGGACCACGGCTCGTCGGCGGCGAGGCCGTGCTCGGGCAGGGTCAGCGAGAACGCGGGCAGCGGCGACGCTGGCGGAGGAGGCGGTGACTGCACCGGCGACGGCGGCGCGATCGCAGGCGTCTGGTCGAGCACCAGGGCATCTGGCGGAAGCAGGTGCTCCTCGTGCGAATGCCAATCCTGGCGCTGACGCTGATGTTCGGGTTCGTCGTCGAAGAAGTCCGCGTCCTCGACGGATGACGACGGAGGCCCCTGCTCTACCGCCTCGGGTTCGGCCGGAGGCAAGGGCTCAGGTGCCGGAGAAGAAAGAGGATGCGGAGGCGGCGCAGGAGGCTCGGGCGGAGGCACCGGCTCCGCGGCAGGCTGCTCGACCAGTCCCGGCATGTAGCCACTGCCCTGCACCACAGGCGCCGCCCCATCGGACGTCTCGTGCAGGTCGAGCGTGGCGTCGAACACGTTGCTGCAGCGGCCGCAACGCACCCAACCGTCCGAGATGCGAAGCTGGTCGCGCACCACCTTGAAGGTGGTGGTGCAGGCGGGGCAGCGCGTGACGAGACTCATGACCGGGCGATTGTAGGGTTGGGCTCTCGCTGCAGGAGGACTGCAGAAGGGCCACGGGACGACGCAAAAAGCCCGCCAGCCAGCCAGGCACCCCGGCAGTTGCCGCTCAGCAGCGAGCAGTCATGAGGATCCAGCCGTCCTCGCTGTCGCTGACTTCGAGCACCGCGTACGGCGCGTAGGCTTCCTTCAGTTCGTCGGCCTGGCGCTCGAGGATGCCGGCCATGACGAGCGATCCGCCCGCCTTCACATGGCCGCGCAGCAGGGGCGCGAGCAGCTTGAGCGGCGTGGCCAGGATGTTGGCCAGCACGATGTCGTATTCGCCCTTGGCCGCGTCTGGCAGGCCGGCCTTCAGCTTCACGCCGTTGGCCTCGGCATTGAGCACGGTCGAGGAGACCGCTGCTTCGTCGATGTCGACGGCGTCAATATCAGTGGAGCCGAACTTCGCCGCGCCGATCGCCAGGATGCCGGAGCCGCAGCCATAGTCGAGCACGCGCTTGCCGGCCAGTGCGCCCTCGCCGCGCGTCGCGATCCAGCGCAGGCACATTCGCGTGGTGGGGTGCGTGCCCGTGCCGAAGGCCAGCCCCGGGTCGAGCCGGATCACCTGCTTCGCCTGCTCGGGCGGCTCGTGCCAGGTCGGCACGATCCAGAACTCGGGCGTGACTTCGACGGGCGCGAACTGCGATTGCGTCAGGCGCACCCAGTCCTGCTCGGGCACGGTCGCGATGCCGAGCACCTCGCAGCCTTCATCGAAGAAATCCTGCAGCGCGAGCACCGAAGCGGCGTCCTTCGCCTGCGCCTCGTCGGGAAAGAGCGCGATCACGCGCGAACGCTGCCAGCCCTCTTTCGGCGGCGGCATGCCCGGCTCGCCGAACAGCGCCTGCTCGGCATCGGTCTGCGCGTCGGCGTCTTCCACCGACACGCTCAATGCGTCGAGTGCGTCGAGCGCTTCGCAGAGCGTCTCGACCCGGTCTTCAGGCGCCATCAGGCGGAGTTCAAACATCGCGATATTCCAGGCTCAGCGCTTGTGCGCGGCCAGCCACTCTTCGAGGTAGTGGATGTTGGTGCCGCCGCTCATGAACTTGGCGTCGACCATCAGCTCGCGGTGCAGCGGGATGTTGGTCTGGATGCCTTCGATCACCGTCTCGTTCAGCGCCGTGCGCATGCGGGCCATGGCCTGCTCGCGCGTATCGCCGTAGACGATGATCTTGCCGATCATCGAGTCGTAGTTCGGCGGCACGAAGTAGTTGGTGTAGGCATGCGAGTCGACGCGCACCCCCGGGCCGCCCGGCGGGTGCCACATGGTGATGCGGCCCGGCGAGGGAGTGAACTTCCAGGCGTCTTCCGCATTGATGCGGCACTCGATGGCGTGGCCGTGCATCTGGATCTGGCGCTGCGTGAACGGCAGCTTCTCGCCGGCGGCGACCATGATCTGCGTCTTGACGATGTCGATGCCGGTGGTGAACTCGGTCACCGGGTGCTCCACCTGCACGCGCGTGTTCATCTCGATGAAGTAGAACTCGCCGTTCTCGTAGAGGAACTCGAAGGTGCCGGCGCCGCGGTAGCCGATCTTCTTGCAGGCTGCGGCGCAACGCTCGCCGATCTTCTCGATCAGCTTGCGAGGGATGCCGGGGGCGGGAGATTCCTCGATCACCTTCTGGTGGCGGCGCTGCATGGAGCAGTCGCGCTCGCCGAGGTAGACCGCGTTCTTGTGCTTGTCCGCAAGCACCTGGATCTCGATGTGGCGCGGGTTCTGGAGGAACTTCTCCATGTACACGGCCGGATTGTTGAAGGCCGCGCCGGCCTCCGCCTTGGTCATCTGGATGGCATTGACCAGCGCAGCCTCGGTATGCACAACGCGCATGCCGCGGCCACCGCCGCCGCCTGCCGCCTTGATGATGACCGGGTAGCCGATGGCGCGCGCGATGCGCTTGTTGGTGGCGGCGTCGTCGGAGAGCTCGCCCTCCGAGCCCGGCACGCAAGGCACGCCGGCCTTGATCATGGCCTGCTTGGCCGACACCTTGTCGCCCATCGTGCGGATGTTGTCGGGCGTCGGGCCGATGAACTGGAAGCCGCTTTGCTCCACGCGCTCGGCGAAGTTCGCGTTCTCGCTCAGGAAGCCGTAGCCGGGGTGGATCGCCTCGGCGTCCGTCACCTCGGCCGCCGAGATGATCGCCGGCATGTTGAGATAGCTCTGCGCCGAGGGAGCCGGGCCGATGCAGACAGCCTCTTCCGCGAGCTTGACGTACTTTGCGTCGCGGTCGGCCTCGGAATAGACCATCACGGCCTTGATCCCGAGTTCGCTGCAGGCGCGCTGAATCCGGAGGGCGATCTCCCCCCGGTTTGCAACCAGAATCTTCTTGAACATGCTTACTCGATGATGAACAGCGGCTGTCCGTATTCGACCGCCTGGCCGTTTTCGCCGAGGATCTGGGTGATGGTGCCGGACTTGTCGGCCTCGATTTCGTTGAGGATCTTCATCGCCTCGATGATGCAGAGGGTGTCGCCCTCGTTGACCTTGCTGCCGACCTCGACGAACGCCGGGGCACCCGGGCTCGACGAACGGTAGAAGGTGCCGACCATCGGCGATTTCACCGCGTGGCCCGATGCAACGGCTTCCGCCGCCGGGGCACCGGCTGCGGCGGGAGCCGCCGGAGCATTGACGGCCGCGGCAGGCGCGACGGCAGCGGCCTGAGGCGCTGCCAGGGTTTGCACATACTGCACCGGCGCGGCGCCGCCGCCCTTGACGATGCGAACCTTACCTTCGGTTTCCGTGATTTCCAGTTCGGAAATATTCGATTCGGACACCAGATCGATCAGTGTCTTGAGTTTGCGCAGATCCATGGGACTCCAGTGCCGGCTGTGCCGGTCTTCAGGATATAACTTGTTCGAAAATCGGTGATTTTCGGCGTTCGGCGTCTAACGCCAGCGTAAGCAACTGATTCTAACCATGAACCAGTTCACGCCGCCAAGTGTCCAGGTCGGTCGTTTCGAGCTTGCCCATTTTACGGGCGGCCACGGAGCCGTTCGCGTTCAGGACCAGCGTGAAGGGCAGCCCGCCGCCCGTGTTGCCCAGGTTCTTGACCAGTTCCGTGCCCTGGAGACCAGCCAGGCCGGTCGGGTAGGTGACCGGCGTGCGCTGCAGGAACTTGCGCACGGCACTCGGCTGATCGATGGCCAATCCGACCACTTGCCATCCGTTCGAGCTGTTTTGACGGAAAAAGGCGTCGATCATCGGCATTTCCTCGACGCAGGGCGGGCACCAGGTTGCCCAGAAGTTGAGCAGCAGCGGCTTGCCGCGCAGGCTCGACAGGACGAGGTCACCGCCTTCCGGACGCTCGAAGCTCTGGCCCCAGAAGGCCGCGTCGAGCGTCTCCCCTCCGCCCGCAGCGCCCGCGCTGCCGCGCTCCTTCCACCAGGCACCGCCGAGCCCGGCGGCCGCAGCCGCTGCCGCCACGCCGGCATAGAGCATGCCGCGTCGGGTAGGCGAAGAAGTCATTCACTTGTCCTTTTCTCGTTCAATCAGTCGGCGCAATGCGGGCAGGTCGCCGCGCGGGGTGCGCCCCTGCGCATCGGGCTTCAGGGCTCCGCGCAGGTCGTCGAGGTCGTACACCAGCAGATGCACGCCGATTTCCTCGCCGAGCGCGCGGCTCGGCGCATGCACGCTCAGGGCCTCGACCTGCTCGCCATGAAAGCCGGTCACCATGCGCGGTTCGTAGTCCACATGGTGGTCGATCAGGGCTATCTCGGCCGATTTGGGATCATCGCAGAACAACTGAATGTAAATGTCTGACAGCCGTGTGGCCGTTCCATGCCAGACGGCACCGCCCACATGGGGGCGGAAGGCGGCCATCCGCTCCATCCATTCGAGCGCCAGCAGGCGCAATGCATGCAATTCCTGCGGCTGGGTGTCGGCGCAGAAAAGCTCGATGTACTCGCGCACCTCGGCTTCGACCTCGTCGTTGTTCGGCAGCGCCGTGCGCGCGGAAAGCCCCAGGTCGCGCAGGGCCCGCCGCTTGGCCGGCCCATATTCGAGCCCCTCCTCGACAACGAGGCGGGCTGCGGTGGCTGCAATTTCACGCTTGGACGTGTCCATCGGGGCATTTTGCCCGCAGTAGGCGCCCCTCACATGAACATCAGTACGGAGCGCGGGACAAACGCGCCAGCCTGCCGAAGGCGCCGCACACCGCTTACCTAGAATCGACCGATGCACATTCATATCCTGGGTATCTGCGGCACTTTCATGGGCGGAGTGGCCGCCTTGGCGCGCGAAGCCGGCCACCGGGTCACAGGCTGCGACGCCGGCGTGTACCCCCCGATGAGCGACCAGCTGCGCGCCCTCGGCATCGACCTGATCGAGGGCTTCGGCGCCGACCAGCTCTCCCTGGCGCCCGACATGTTCGTTGTCGGCAACGTTGTTTCCCGCGCGCGGCTGGCCGACGGAAGCCCCAAGTTCCCGCTGATGGAAGCCATCCTCGACGCCGGCAAGCCCTACACCAGCGGCCCGCAGTGGCTGGCCGAGCACGTGCTGCTGGGCCGCCACGTGCTCGCCGTGGCTGGCACGCATGGCAAGACGACGACCACCTCGATGCTCGCCTGGATCCTGGAAAAAGGCGGCAAGGCCCCCGGCTTCCTCGTGGGCGGCGTGCCGCTGGACTTCGGCGTCTCGGCCCGGCTGGGCGACGGCCCCGCATTCGTGATCGAGGCCGACGAATACGACACGGCCTTCTTCGACAAGCGCAGCAAGTTCGTTCACTACCGGCCGCGCACCGCCGTGCTGAACAACCTCGAGTTCGATCACGCGGACATCTTCGACGACCTGGCCGCCATCGAGCGCCAGTTCCATCACCTCGTTCGCACCGTGCCCGGCACCGGGCGCCTGGTGGTGAACGCCACCGAGGAAAGCCTGCAGCGCGTTCTGGCCCAGGGATGCTGGAGCGAACTCGCACGCTTCGGCACGGGCGGCGAATGGCAGGCGCGCGGCACGCACGATGCCTTCGACGTGCTGCTGCGCGGCGAGGCGGTCGGCCGTGTCGAATGGGAGCTTTCCGGCCTGCACAACCAGATGAACGCGCTCGCCGCCATCGCCGCGGCCGAGCACGTGGGCGTGGCGCCGGCCGATGCAGCCCGGGCTCTCGGCAGCTTCCGCAACGTGCGCCGGCGCATGGAGCTGCGCGGCACGGTCGAGCGCGACGGCGGCGCGATCACGGTCTATGACGACTTCGCCCACCACCCCACCGCCATCCGCACCACGCTCGACGGCCTGCGCAAGAAGCTGGACGACGCTGGCCGCAAAAGTGAGCGCATCCTCGCGGCATTCGAACCGCGCAGCAACACGATGAAGCTGGGCGTGATGGCGGCACAGCTGCCCTGGAGCCTCGAATCGGCGGACCTGTCGTTCTGCCACACGGCCGGACTCGACTGGGATGCCGCCGCCGCGCTCGCGCCGATGGGCGAGCGCGCGCAGGTCGCCGGGGCCATCGAGCCGCTGGTGCAGCAGGTCGTTGCCGCAGCGCGGCCGGGCGATCACATCGTCTGCATGAGCAACGGCGGCTTCGGCGGCGTGCACGACAAACTGCTTGCGGCGCTGCGAACGGCGGCGGCATCATGACCGCCATGGCGCCCCTTGCACGTGCACGCGAACTGATCGAAACCCTGAAGCTGCAGCCTCATCCCGAGGGCGGCTGGTACGGCGAGGTGTTCCGCTCGATCTCGAGCGTCACGCCTGCCGATGGCCGCGAGCCGCGCAGCGCCCTAACCAGCATCTACTTCCTGCTCGAGGCAAATCAGCATTCGCGCTGGCACCGGGTGCTCTCCGACGAGGTCTGGGTGCATCTGGAAGGCGTGCCGCTCGCGCTGTGGACCTGCGATGCCGCGATGCGCACGGCTCCGGCTCATGTGAGGCTGGGCCCGGTCGACGCGCACGGCACGCGTCCCCAGCACGTGGTGCCTGCCGGCCAGTGGCAGGCGGCGCGGCCGATCCAGGCGCACAGTTCGGGCGACTACACGCTGGTCGCCTGCATGGTCGGGCCGGGCTTCGACTTCGCCGATTTCTCGATGGTGCCGCCCGACAGCGACGAGGCTGCGTCGATGCGGCACCACTGGCCCGACCTGGCCGGCTTGCTCTAGCCTCTTTCAGCCCCGGCGACGCTTGACCGCTTGCGAGAGCGTGTCCAGCACCTGCACCGAATCGTCCCAGCCCAGGCAGGCGTCGGTGATGCTCTTGCCGTATTCGAGGCCCGAGAGCTGGTCCTTGCCCGGCGTGAACTTCTGGGCGCCCGGCAGCAGGTGGCTTTCGACCATCACGCCGAAGACGCGCTTCGAGCCGTCAGCGATCTGCCCGGCGATGTCCTTCGCCACGTCGATCTGCTTCTGGTGCTGCTTGGAGCTGTTGGCGTGGCTGCAGTCGACCATCAGCGTGGGCGGCAGCTTGGCCGCCTCGAGGTCCTTGCACGCAGCCTCGACGCTGGCGGCGTCGTAGTTGGGCGCCTTGCCGCCGCGCAGGATCACGTGGCAGTCGCGGTTGCCGTTGGTCTGCACGATCGCAACCTGGCCGTTCTTGTGCACCGAGAGGAAGTGATGACCGCGCGCCGCAGCCTGGATGGCATCGGTGGCGATGCGGATGTTGCCGTCCGTGCCGTTCTTGAAGCCGATGGGTGCCGACAGGCCCGAGGCGAGTTCGCGGTGCACCTGGCTTTCGGTGGTTCGCGCGCCGATGGCGCCCCAGGAGATCAGGTCGCCGATGTACTGCGGCGAGATCACGTCGAGGAACTCGCTGCCCGCCGGCAGGCCCAGGCGGTTGATGTCGATCAGCAGCTGGCGCGCGATGCGCAGGCCTTCGTCGATGCGGAAGCTCTCGTCCAGGTATGGATCGTTGATCAGCCCCTTCCAGCCGACCGTGGTGCGCGGCTTCTCGAAGTACACGCGCATCACGATCTCCAGCGTGCCGGCGTACTTCTCGCGCTCGATCTTGAGGCGGCGGGCGTACTCGAGCGCGGCGGCCGGGTCATGGATGGAGCACGGGCCCATGATCACCAGCAGCCGGTCGTCCTTGCCGGCCATGATGTTGTGGATGCGCTGGCGGGTGTCCTCGATCAGCGTCTCGACCGCGGTGCCGCGGATAGGGAAGAAGCGGATGAGGTGTTCGGGAGGGGGGAGCACGTTGATGTCCTTGATGCGTTCGTCGTCGGTCTTGCTGGTTTTTTCGACGCGCGCATACCAGCTGTCGCTGGTGGGGGGGAGGTTCGTGCTCATGGTGCTTGTTCCTTCTGTGTGCTGGAGTGGGAATCGAGGGGCCAAGAAAAAACCGCCGGGGCTTGAGGCCACCGGCGGTTTTGGGAGGGTATTCGTATGTGCTTTTTACGCGCTCGCCTCTCGTCCGCCGGAAACCGGGAACCAAAAGTAGGCAAAAAAGTAAGCGCGGAGAGCGGACATGGGTTGGCAATGTAGCACGGAAAAGCAAAACCCGGTCAAGGGACCGGGCTCGCTGTTGTTTACCGGTAGCCTGATTCGTTGGCGTTGTGAATGATCCAGATCAGGTTGCCGGAGGAGAAATCCCCCATGCCGCCGCCCGCGAAGATCAGGCGGCCCTGGCCCTTGTAGGTCATCTCGAAACGGTGGCGGTCGCTGCCGAAATAGAAGGGAATGAAGGCCTTGCCGGTTACATATGCGCCCTGATCGGTGGGCTGGCCGGCGAGGTCGGTGACCTGCCGGGCGCTCATGCCGATCTGCAGGCGCGCGAACTTGCTGTTGCGCGCCGGGTTGCCGGTGATCTCGCCTTCGTAGCCGTTCAGGCCCTTGACGGTGCGGCCGCTGCCGGCCTCGACCTTGGACGAATCCACCACGTTGCCCTGAGCATCCATGCCTGCCTTGGCACCGCCACGCGCGGGAGCTGCCGGAGCGGCCGCCGCAGGCGCTGCCTCAGGCTGGCTGCCCGAACTGCCGCGCGATGCGCAACCGGCGGTAGCCAGCGCCAACACGGCGGTCACAGCCCACAGCACGGCGGGCGAGTTGATCCTGTTCCCCATCGAAATGCTCCTTGATTCGTCGTTCGCAAAAAAGGAGCGCAGCTTAGCAACCGAAGGAAACAGCCGGCAAGTGCCGAAAGTCCTAAGCCGTTCCACCTACAGTCAGGCCGTCGATGCGCAGGGTAGGCTGGCCGACGCCGACCGGCACGCTCTGCCCTTCCTTGCCGCAGGTGCCCACGCCCGAGTCGAGCGCCATGTCGTTGCCGATCATGGTCACGCGGGTGAGCGCGTCGGGGCCGTTGCCCACGATGGTCGCGCCCTTCACCGGGTACTGGATCTTGCCGTTCTCGACCCAGTAGGCCTCGCTGGCCGAGAACACGAACTTGCCGCTGGTGATGTCGACCTGCCCGCCGCCGAAGTTGGTGGCGTACAGGCCCTTCTTGATGCTGGCGACGATTTCGTCGGGCTCCTTGTCGCCGCCGAGCATGTAGGTGTTGGTCATGCGCGGCATCGGCACGTGGGCGTAGCTTTCGCGGCGGCCGTTGCCGGTGGGCTTGACCTTCATCAGGCGGGCGTTGAGCGCGTCCTGGATGTAGCCCTTGAGGATGCCGTCCTCGATCAGCACGTTGCGCTGGCTGGCGTTGCCCTCGTCGTCGACGTTGAGCGAGCCGCGGCGGTCGGCGATGGTGCCGTCGTCGAGCACGGTCACGCCCTTGGCCGCCACGCGCTGGCCGATGCGGCCGGAGAAGGCGCTCGAACCCTTGCGGTTGAAGTCGCCCTCCAGCCCGTGGCCGATGGCTTCGTGCAGCAGGATGCCGGGCCAGCCGGAGCCGAGCACCACGGTCATTTCGCCGGCCGGGGCCGGGCGGGCGTCGAGGTTGGTCAGGGCCGCCTTCACGGCATGGTCGACGTACTCGGCGATCTGCTCGTCGGAGAAATACGCCAGGCCGAAGCGCCCGCCGCCACCGCCGGAGCCGATCTCGCGGCGGCCGTTCTGCTCGGCGATCACGGTGACCGACAGGCGCACCAGCGGCCGCACGTCGGCGGCCAGGGTGCCGTCGGCGCGGGCCACCAGCACCACGTCGTATTCGCTGGCCAGCCCCGCCATCACCTGCGCCACGCGCGGATCGCGCGAGCGGGCGAGCTTCTCGACCTTCTCGAGCAGCTTCACCTTGGCGGTGCTGTCGAGCGTGGCGATCGGGTCGATGCCCTGGTAGAGCGAGCGGCTGGAGGCGATCTTGCGGGCCGCCGTCTTCACCTTACCGGCGCGGCCGGCGGAGGAGATGGAGCGGACGGTGCGCGCCGCGTCGAGGAGCGAGGCCTCGGAAATGTCGTCGGAATAGGCGAAGGCGGTTTTTTCACCGCTGACCGCGCGCACGCCGACGCCCTGGTCGATGCTGAAGCTGCCGGTCTTGACGATGCCCTCTTCGAGGCTCCAGCCCTCGCTGCGGGTGTACTGGAAGTACAGGTCGGCGTCGTCCACCCGGTGCGCGGTGATCTCGGCCAGAGCCTTGCTCAGGTGCGATTCGTCGAGGCCGAACGGCGTGAGAAGGAGCTGTTGCGCCGTGGCGAGGCGCTCGATGGTGGGTTCGCGAGAGATCATGAACGCCATTCTAGGCAGCCACCCTCTTCCGCGCTGCCCCGAAGGACACTCCGGCGCTAGTTCTGCGCCAGCTTTCTCGCCCGGGCGATCGACATCAGGATGCCCAGCCCCAGCCCCAGCGTCACCATCGCGGTGCCGCCGTAGCTGATGAACGGCAGCGGCACGCCCACCACCGGCAGGATGCCGCTGACCATGCCCATGTTCACGAAGGCGTAGGTGAAGAAGATCATCGTCACCGCCCCCGCCAGCAGGCGCGAGAACAGCGTTCCGGCGTTGGCCGCGATGACCAGCCCCCGGAAGATCAGCAGGATGAAGGCCGAGATCAGCGCCAGGTTGCCCATGAGCCCGAATTCCTCGGAATAGGCGGCGAAGATGAAGTCGGTGGTGCGCTCGGGAATGAATTCGAGGTGGGTCTGCGTGCCCTGCATGAAGCCCTTGCCACCCACGCCGCCGGAGCCGATGGCGATCATCCCCTGGATGATGTGGAAGCCCTTGCCCAGAGGGTCCTTGCTCGGGTCGAGCAGCGTGCACACGCGCTGCTTCTGGTAGTCGTGCAGCACGCGCCAGTCGACGCCGTCGGTGCACAGCCGCGACTCGAAGCTCACGATGAGCGTGATGGCCACCGCGCCGATCACCACCGGCGGCACGATCAGCTTCCAGGGCAGCCCGGCGAAGAAGATCACCGACAGCCCCGCCGCCAGCACCAGCAGCGAGGTGCCCAGGTCGGGCTGCTTCATGATGAGCCCCACCGGCACCGCCAGCAGCATCGTCGCCACCACGAAGTCGAGCGGCCGCAGCTGGCCTTCGCGCCGCTGGAACCACCAAGCCAGCATCAGCGGCATGGCGATCTTCAGGATTTCGCTGGGCTGGATGACCACGCCCACGTTGATCCAGCGCTGGGCCCCCTTCTTGGTGATGCCGAACAGCGCCACCGCCATCAGCAGCGCCACGCCCATCGTGTAGAGCGGCACGGCCGCCAGCATCAGCCGCTGCGGCGGCACCTGCGCCACCACGAACATGATGAAGCCGGCCAGCAGCATGTTGCGGCCGTGGTCGACGAAACGGGTTCCGTGGTCGTAGCCCGATGAATACATGGTGAGCAGCCCGGCAAAGGCGAGCAGCATCACGGCGAAGGCCAGAAAGCCGTCGAAGCCCTGGAAGATGGGCGCAATTCGACGCGCCAGGGAGGGCTGGTTGAAAACGGCGGACATGAGGGCGGATTATCCCAGCCCCGCCGGCCCCTTCAGTCGAATTCGAGCTGAACGACCGTGCGCCCGGGTCGGCTTTCGACCGTAAGCCGGGCCCCGATGGCTCCGGAGCGTTCCGCCAGCGAGCGCGGCATGAGCTTGGTCGTGTCGAAGCCCTTGCCGTTGTCGATCACGCGCAGCTGCACCGTCTTGCCCTGCATGCCGGCCTCGAAGCGCAGCACGGTGGCCTGGGCGTGCCGCAGCACGTTGGAGATCGACTCGAACAGCAGGAACTGCAGCTGCCGCATGCCGTGCGCGTCCAGCCCCGCCACCGGCTCCACCTCGTCCACCGCCCATTCGAACTCGATGCCCGAGGACGCCAGCCGGGGCTCCAGCCGGTAGCGCGCCGCCGCGAGCAGCGCACCCACGTCGCCGGGCGGCAGGTGGATGGAATCGATCTGCAGCTTGAGCTGGTCCAGCGAGTCGCGCAGCGTGCGCAGCAGGTCGCCCGAGCTGCTCTGGCCCGACTGCAGCTGGCGGATCGCCGAGCTGATGTGCGAGCCGACGCCGTCGTGCATCTCGCGCAGGATGCGCTCGCGCTCATGGGTGCGCGCCTGCACCTGGGCCGCGGCCTCGAGCTCGGCATAGGTGGCCGCCAGCTCGCGCTCGCGCTGCGCCACCCGCTCGGCCAGGGCGGCGACCGAGCCGCGCGCCTGCAGGGCAGCCGTGCGGAAGCGCCGCAGCACGATCAGCAGCAGCACCGCGCCGAAGAACACCGACGAATAGCGCACCCAGGTGGTTTCGCCGTAGGCGTCGCTCAGGCGGATCACCAGCCAGTCGCGCGCGGCGAGGGCCACCGTGACCAGCGCCGCGCCGGCCATCAGCAGCCGGTCGTCGTTCGGGCTGCGCAACGTGGCCAGGGCAAAGGCGCCGACGAAGGCGGCGACGAACACAAGCTCCACGGCGAGCCAGGCGGTGAACCAGGCCGGCTCATCCCGCTGCAGCGAGAGCGCGCTGAACAGCACCGTGCCGACCACGACGCCGGCCACCGGCCAGCGCACCCAGCGGTGGGCGCGCTCGTTGGCCCAGCCCGCGAGGTGGTAGACGAACATCATGGAAGCAGCCGCCCAACCGGCATAGCAGCCCGCCATCAGCACGCCCCACGGCCCCCAGGACAGCGGCGGCTCGGCGACCAGCCCGTCGGCCATGCGTACCGCCCAGAAGAACTCCGCCAGCGCGGCCCAGAAATAGATGGCCACGCGCCGCGGCATGCCGTTTGCATCGACGTCGAGCTGCGTGAGCCACAGCGCCAGCGCGATGCCGCCCACGATCAGGCTGAAGGCCATCAGCAGCACCGAGCCGGTGAAGCGCCATGCGTTGGCGCTCTCGAAGAGCTCGTTGCGCACGGTCGCGGCCGGCCCGACGACCACCTGCGACAGCCCCGCGAGGCGGGCGGTGTCGGCGTGCAGGCGGATCTGCAGCAGGTTATCGCCCTTGCGCAGCAGCTTGCCGGGCACGGGCACGTAGATGGGCGCCTTGGCGTAGTCGGCGTCATTGCCGCGCTTCATGTCGCCATAGGTCTGCAGCAGCGCGTCGTTGAGCTGCACCTCGAAGACGTTGCCCGCGCGCGGAATGAAGATGCCCCACGGCGTCTCGGGCTCGGCCTCGAGCGTGAACGGCAGTTCGAAGCTGGCGGTGCCCGGGCGCCCGTTGAACTGCCGGTCCCAGTGATAGGAAAGCTCGACCGGCTCCGTGCGAGTGACGCCATCGACGGTGGTGGTCACGGTGCCCTGGCGCAGCTCGATCGGCGCCTCGGAAGCGGCCGCGACGGAAGCGCCGGAAAGGCCGGCGAGGCCCATCAGGAGCATCGCCAGCCATGGCATCACCAGCGACACCCAGTTCGGTCGCATCTGCGCTCAGCCCGGATGAGACAGCAGGCCGAGACGCGTCGCCTCGAAGACCGCCTCGCTCTTGGAATGCACCGCGAGCTTTCCGTAGAGATTCTTGATGTGGGTCTGCACCGTGTGCACGCTCAGGCCCTTGAGCCTGGCGATCTCCGCATAGGAGAAGCCGCGCGCGATCAGCGTCAGCACCTCGTGCTCGCGCGCCGAGAGCAGGCCGCGGTCGGCCTCCTCGGCGGCGGCCTCGGGCGCCGAGCCCGGCGTCGTGCCGGAGGGCGCCGCCGTCTGCAGGCTGCGGTACTTGGCGAGCACGCGCCGCGCGATCATGGGCGAGATCGGCGAGGCGCCGGCCTTCATCTCGACGATGGTCTGCGCGATGTCCTCGGGCGCGGCGTCCTTGTGGATGTAGCCCACGGCGCCGGCCTCGATGCTGGCGAGAACGTTTTCCTCATCGCCGAAGACGGACACCACCAGCGGCTCGCAGCCCGGAAAGCGCGACACGGCGTCGCGGATCACGTCGAGCCCGGTGCCGTCGGGCATGCCCAGGTCGACCAGAAGCACGTCGGGAATGGTGGTGGTGCGCGAGAGCCAGCCCAGCGCTTCCTGCACCGTGCCTGCGCTGCCGAGCCAGAAAAGGCGCGGGCTGCGCTGCACGCTCGCCTCGAAAAAGGCGCGCGCGCGGCTGTCGTCCTCGACCACGAGCACGCCCCAGCGGCGTAGCGTCGCGTCGTCCTGAGCCTCAAAGTTCATGGGCAGAGCATAAGCCTCGGCACGTACCGGGAATCCGCTCGCGCATCCCTCGTTCATGGGATATGCCCGACAAAGGGGCTGCATGAAACTCTCGCCGCTTTTTTGCCGGGAACATTCGCACCTTCCTGCGCAGATGAAGTAGCCGGAATGTAGGTCATTCAAGCTGCGGCGGCCACAGCCTGAATACTTTCGAATTCCAGATGCATGGCATGCCCCGCACGAGGGCGTGCGCGACGCCGGCGCGATCCGGGGCTCAGTAAGCTATGGCTTTACCGAAGAACCCGTACAGCCGGGTTTTTTGTATGTTGGAAGCGGCCTCGCGAGAACAGACCTCATGCAGAATTACCTGGTCACGGCAAGCGAGGTGCGGCCGCCGCACCTCCCTTCTTTTCCTCGCATGGATCCGCAAACCACTCACCTGCTCTACCTGCACGGTTTCCGCTCCTCGCCTCGTTCGACCAAAGCCCGGGTCGTCGCGGACCGCGTCGCGCGGCGGCACCCGAACCTCCAGTGGTGGTGCCCGCAGCTGCCGCCGTCGCCGCACGACGCCATCGACATGGTGATGAAGGGCATCGCGCACTGGCCACGCAAGTCGATGGCGGTAGTGGGCTCGTCCCTCGGCGGCTACTACGCCACCTACGTGGCCGGCATGACGCGCTGCCGCGCGGTGCTGCTCAACCCGGCCGTGCACCCCGCGCGCGACCTCATGCTCTACATCGGCGACCAGACCGCCTGGCACGACCCGGCCGAGCACTTCTACTTCCGCCCCGAGTACATCCACGAGCTCCGCGCGATGGAAGTCGGCCCGCTCACGCGGCCCGAGCGCGTGTTCGCCATCATCGCCAAGGGCGACGAGGCGCTCGACTGGCACGAGATGTCGGCGCGCTACCCCGACAGCAACATCAAGCTGCTCGAGGGCGGCGACCACGCGCTGTCGGACTTCGAAAAGGCCCATCTCGACGACGTGATGGCCTTCATCAACCCGATCTAGGCTCCCCGCGCTCGTCCGCAGCGCCTGCCCCCGGAATTCCGGCGGGTTCAGCATGGGACAATCCGGGCCATGTTTGTATTGTTTGAAGAAGCCGGCAAGTACCTCGGCGGCCGCGTGCTGTCGGAGGCCGAAGCATCGGCGCAGGTCGAGCTCGACACCGGCAAGCGCGTCAAGGTCAAGGGCGCCAATATCGTCCTGCGTTTCGAGAAACCGTCGCCCGCCGACCTGATCGCCGAGGGGCGCTCGCTCGCCGCCGCCATGGATCTCGACCTCGCCTGGGAATTCGCGCCCGAGGGCGAATTCGGCTTTGCCGAGCTGGCCGCCGAGTATTTCAGCGAGAAGCCCTCGCTCGCCCAGCAGGCCGCTGCCCTGTTCGCGCTGTTCGAGGCACCGCACTACTTCCGCCGCGCCGGCAAGGGCCGCTTCAAGAAGGCACCGGCCGAGATCGTCCAGCAGGCGCTGGCCGCCATCGAGAAGAAGAAGGCCATCCAGGCGCAGATCGCCGAATGGGCCGCTCAGCTGGCCGAGGGCGTGTGCCCCGCGCCGGTGCGCGAGCAGCTCTACAAGATCCTCTTTCGCCCCGACAAGAACGCCCCCGAATACAAGGCCGTGGTCGAGGCCGCGCGCGCCACGCAGCGTCCGCCGCTCGACCTGCTGGAGCGCGCCGGCGCCATCGACTCGCCCTACCAGTTCCACTGGCGGCGCTTCCTGTTCGAGAACTTCCCCAAGGGCACCGGCTTCCCCGCGCTTGCGGCGCAGGCCATCGCCGACGACCTGCCGCTGGCCGAGGGCGTGCAGGCCTTCTCCATCGACGATTCGCAGACCACCGAAATCGACGACGCGCTCTCCGTGCAGGGCCTCGGCACGGGCACCGTCACGGTCGGCATCCACATCGCCGCGCCGGCGCTGGCACTGACGCCGGGCAGCCCGATCGACAACGTGGCGCGCGCGCGCATGTCCACGGTCTACATGCCGGGCTACAAGATCACGATGCTGCCCGACGAGGTGGTCGACACCTACACGCTGCTCGAAGGCGGCGACCGCCCGGCCGTGTCGCTCTACGCGCGCTTCGACGAGGCCACGCTGGAACTGCAGGCCACCGAGACGAAGCTCGAACGCGTGCCCATCGTCGCCAACCTGCGCCACGACCAGCTCGACACCGTCGTCACGCAGCAGTGGCTCGAAGACGCCTCGTTCCAGGCTGACGGCACTCCCGAGGCCGCGACCCGCATGCGCGCGCCGCTGTCTTTCCTGTTCCGCCTCGCGAAGCAGCTGAAGGCCCAGCGCGAGGTGGTGCGCGGCAAGCCCGAGAACTTCAACCGGCCCGACTACAACTTCCGCCTCGTCGGCAACGACGGCGCCGAGCCCACCGGCGGCGAGCAGGTGCAGATCAGCACGCGCCAGCGCGGCGCGCCGCTCGACCTGATCGTGTCCGAGGCGATGATCCTGGCCAACAGCAGCTGGGGCGGCTGGCTCGGCGAGCTCGGCGTGCCCGGCCTCTACCGCAGCCAGGCCAGCCTCGCGCCCGGCATCAAGGTGCGCATGGGCACGCGCGCGCTGCCGCACGCGGGCCTGGGCGTGAAGAGCTACGCCTGGAGCACCTCGCCGCTGCGCCGCTACACCGACCTGGTGAACCAGTGGCAGATCATTGCCGCCGCGCGCCACGGCAAGACCGCCGCGCTGGCCGCGCCCTTCAAGCCGAAGGACGCCGACCTGTTCTCGATCCTCTCGGGCTTCGACGCGGCCTACACCGCGTACAACTCCTACCAGGGCGGCATGGAGCGCTTCTGGACGCTGAAGTACCTGCAGCAGCAGGGCATCACCGAACTCGAGGCCACCGTCATCAAGGACATGCCCAACGGCGCGCTGGTGCGTGCCGACACGCTGCCGCTGGTGTTCCCCGTGGCCGGGCAGCAGGAGCGCGGCGCGCGCCTGCGCGTGAAGCTCGGCGAGATCGACGAGATCGCCCTCGACGTGAGCGGCACGGTGCTCGAACGCCTCGACGCGCCGAAGGCCGGCGCATCCGCCGAAGAAGAAGGCGACGACGGCGAGGAAGAAGTGGTGGCGGGCCCGATCGCCATTGCCGTCGACCTGAGCGACAGCGAGGCAGCACCCGAAGAAAACACGCCTGCATGAACCCCGGCGGATCGTCCGGAGAGATGCGGCCCCTGGAGGAGTCTAGAGAATGAACTTCAAGGACCTCAGCACGCTGCAGATTGCACTGGGCGTGTCGGTCGTTGTGCACGCCGCGCTGCTCACGGTGCGCTTCGTCGATCCCGAATCCTTCAACAAGGTCTTCAGCGACACGCCACTCGAGGTGATCCTGGTCAACACCAAGACCAACGACAAGCCCGACCCTGCCGCCCGGCTGCGCGCGCAGACCTCGCTCGCGGGCGGCGGCGATCTCGACAAGGGCCGCGCCACCAGCCCGCTGCCGCCGTCGAGCTTCACCACCGTGGGCGACTCCTTCGAGGACGCGCAGCGCAAGGTCGACGCCATGCAGGCCGAGCAGATGCAGATGCTCACCCAGCTCAAGCGCGACCTGGCCGCGATGCCCGCACCCGATCCGCGCAACCCCGGCGATCCGGCCGAAGCCAAGGCGCAGGAAGAAAAGCGCCGCCAGATGATCAACCTGCTGGCCGAGATCGAACGCCGCGTGAACGAGGAGAACGCGCGTCCCAAGAAGCGCTTCCTCAGCCCCTTCACGCGCGAGGCCGCCTTCGCCACCTACGTCGATTCGCTGCGCCGCCGGGTGGAAGCCCAGGGCACGGCCAACTTCCCGACGCTCGCCGGCAAGAAGCTCTACGGCGAACTCACCATGACCATCACCGTCAATTTCGACGGTCGCCTGCTCTCGACGGTGATCGACGAAAGCTCGGGCGTGCCCGTGCTCGACAAGCGGGCCCAGGCCATCGTTGCGAGCGTCGGCAACTTCGGCACCTTCACCGACGCGATGCGCAAGGAGCACGCGGACCAGATCGTGATCCGGCCGCACTTCCGCTTCGCGCACGACGGGTCGGTCGAACTCTCTTCGCAGTAATCGGAAGCAGCCCAGCCGCCAGCAACAGGCGCAACGAAGGAAGGCACACACCATGGACCAGTACTGCGTCATGGGCAATCCCGTCGAGCACAGCCGCTCGCCCCGCATCCACGCGCGCTTCGCCGAGCTCTGCGGCCAGCAGATGGAATACGGCCGGCGGCTGATCCCGCTCGGCGCGTTCGCCGAAGGCATCGCGGCCTTCCGCAGCGAGGCCGCCGAACGCGGCGACGTCGCGCGCGGCTGCAACATCACCGTGCCCTTCAAGTTCGAGGCCGCGGCGCTGGCGCAGCACACCAGCGAGCGCGCCCTGCTCGCGCAGGCGGTGAACACGCTGCGCTTCGAGGCCGACGGCGGCATCCACGCGGACAACACCGACGGCATCGGCCTGGTCAACGACATCGTGCGCAACGCGGGCGTGCCGCTGCAGAGCAAGGCGCTGCTGCTGATCGGCGCGGGCGGCGCCGCTGCCGGCGTGCTGGGGCCGCTGCTCGACGCGGGTGCGTCGCGCGTCGTGGTCGCGAATCGCACCGTGGACAAGGCCGTGGAGCTGGTGCGCCGCCACGCGGCCATCGCGCTGCGCCACGGCGCCTCGCTCGAAGCCTGGGCGCTCGACGAAGTGCCGGGCGCCTTCGAGGTGGTGGTCAACGCCACCGCCTCCAGCCTCGCGGGCGACGCGGTGCCGGTGAAGGCCAGCGTGCTGCGCGAAGGCGGGCTCGCGGTCGACATGATGTACGGCCCGGCCGCCGCCGGCTTCATGGCCTGGGCCGAGGCGCACGGCGCCGTGGCGCGCGACGGGCTCGGCATGCTGGTCGAGCAGGCGGCCGAGTCCTTCGAGATCTGGCGCGGTGTGCGGCCTCCTTCGGCCCAGGTGCTGGCCGAGGTCCGCGCCGAACTCAAATGAAGGCCGTGCTGCGCCTCATCGCCTGCATCGCGGTGGCGGGCGTGGCACTGCAGCTGTTCTTCGTGGCGCGCATCGCGGCCATGGCGGTGATCGATCCGCAGAGCACCGCGTTCCAGCGCTCCGAGGCATTCCAGATCGCCGTGCACGAAGGCCGCGGCGGCGGCTGGCGGCAGGAGTGGGTGCCCTACGCGCAGATCAACGACACGCTCAAGCGGGCGGTCATCGCGAGCGAGGACTCCGGCTTCGTCGACCACAACGGCGTGGAATGGGAAGCCATCGAGCGCGCGCGCCAGCGCAACGCCAGGGCGGAAGAGCTGGCCGCCAAGCGCGCCGCGCGCGCGGCGGCACGCGGCAGGCCGGTCAAGCCCGTGCAGCTGCGCGGCGGCTCGACCATCACGCAGCAGCTCGCGAAGAACCTGTTGCTGTCGGGCGAGCGCACCATGCTGCGCAAGGGGCAGGAGCTGGTGCTGGCCACGCTGCTCGAGGTGCTGCTCGACAAGCGGCGCATTCTCGAGATCTACCTCAACAACGTCGAGTGGGGCGAAGGCGTGTTCGGCGCCGAGGCGGCGTCGCAGTACTACTTCCGCAAGCCGGCCTCGCGCCTGGGCGCCAACGAGGCCGCGCGCCTCGCGGTGATGCTGCCCAGCCCCAAGTTCTTCGAGCGGCGCGCCGGCTCGCCCTATCTGAGCGGACGCGCCTCGACCGTCATGGCGCGGATGCCCGCGGCCGAGCTGCCCTGAAGACGTCCGCACCGCGCAGGCCCTCGATGGCCAGCACGGCGGCGAAGCCGATGGTGTAGGCCAGCACGTCCCACCAGTCGGCCGTGCTGCCGAGCACGATGCGCAGCGCGCGGTTCGGAATATGCAGGTGCCACGTCGCCGCGAGGTACTGGCCCAGTTCGACCGCAAGGCCCACGCCCAGAGCGGCCAATGCCAGCGGCAGCACGCGAGCGGCGACTACCGTCTTGAAGACGAAGTACACCCAGACCACGGCCAGCACGTCGCCGAAGAAGCTGCGCAGCCAGCCCCAGCGCGCGCCGACGGTGGCCAGCAGCAGCAACATCAGAAACAGGGCCGCGGCCCACGCCAGAGAAAGAGGATCGAAACGCCATCGCATGACCCGTATCATCGCGCCCATATGCTGGCAAAGCTCACGGGTTGGCTGCTTCTTGGAATCGTCCGCTTGCTCACGGGCGCGCAGGCGCGCTGGTACGGCTGTCCGCCCAAGGCCGAGCAGCGCATCTACTTCGCCAACCACCAGAGCCACGCCGACCTGGTGATGATCTGGGCGGCGCTGCCGGAAGAACTGCGCAGCATCACGCGGCCCATCGCGGCGCGCGACTACTGGGCCAACACGCCGGTCAAGCGCTGGATCACGACGGAAGTGTTCAACGCGGTTTACGTGGAGCGGCAGGCAACGCCTGCTGCGGCAAGCGCAGCGGCAACGGTACCGACGGCACCGGTCGCGGCCGAAGCACCACCACCGCCGCCCGCCGCGCGTGCACCGGTTGCGTCGCCGGCCGAGCGCATCGAGCCCTCGATGGAACCGCTGCTGCCGCTGACTCCGCCCGAGCCTCCCCTGGAAACCGTCGTATCCGGCGCGCAAGGCCGGCTCGACCTGCCGGAGCCCCCTGCTCCACCGCCTCCTCCGGCACCCGAGCCGCCGCCACCACCGGCAGAACCCGAAGCCCCGCCCGTAGCGGCCGCTCCCGCTGTCGATCCACTGGCCCCGCTGGTCGAGGCCCTGCGCAGTGGCGACTCGATCATCATCTTCCCCGAAGGCACGCGCGGCCACACCGGCGAGCCGCAGAAGTTCAAGTCGGGCCTCTACACGCTGGCCACGATGTTCCCCGACGTGGTGCTGGTGCCGGCATGGATCGACAACGTGCAGCGCGTCATGCCCAAGGGCGAGATCGTGCCGGTGCCCATCCTGTGCTCCGTCACCTTCGGCGCGCCGGTCCGCGTGGAGGAAGGCGAGGAGCGCCGCCCCTTCCTCGACCGGGCGCGTGCCGCCGTGATCGCCTTGCGCGACGTCTGACGACGACATGAACCAGTTCCTGCGAAGCCTAAGCCCGACCCAGCAGGTCGCGGCGCTCTTTCTCATCATCTTCGGCGTGCTCGCGATCGTGAGTGCCACCGCCTTCTTCCTGAGCTTCAGGGAAAAGCGCAACCCGGTGCACGACGCCGCCTGGCAGGCCGAGCTGGCGCACTTCCGCAAGCTGCTGGGCACCACCTGGTTCATGGTGCTGGTCTTCTGGATCGGCTGGGCGCTCGGCGAGACCGTGGCCACGGTGCTGTTCGCGCTGATCTCCTTCTTCGCGCTGCGCGAGTTCATCACGCTCTCGCCCACGCGGCGCGGCGACCACCGCAGCCTGATCCTCGCCTTCTTCGTGGTGCTGCCGATCCAGTTCTGGCTGGTGGCCACGGCGCGCTTCGACCTGTTCACCGTGTTCATCCCGGTGTACGTCTTCCTCGCGATCCCGGTGACCAGCGCGCTGGCCAACGACCCGAGCCAGTTCCTGGAGCGCAACGCCAAGCTGCAGTGGGGCATCATGGTCTGCGTCTACGGCATGAGCCACGTGCCGGCACTGCTGCTGCTGAGCTTCCCGGGCTACGAGGGCAAGAGCGCCTTTCTCGTCTTCTTCCTGGTGTTCGTGGTGCAGACCTCGGTGCTGGTGCAGCACCTGATCTCGCGGCGCATGCAGCGCGCGCCCTTCGCGCCCAACGTGAGCCGCAGCTTCAACTGGACCAGCTGGGCCATCGGCATCGCGGTGGCGAGCCTGGTGGGCGCGCTGTTCTCGTTCATCACGCCCTTCAAGTTCGGCCAGGCGCTCGCGGTGTCGGTCATCGCGTGCATCTCGGGCTCGATGGGGCACCTGGTGATGAAGGCGCTCAAGCGCGACCGGGGCATTCCGAACTGGGGCCGCAAGGACGCGGGCGTGACGGGTGCCAACGGCCTGCTGGATCGGGTCGATGCGCTGTGCTTCGCCGCCCCCATCTTCTTCCACTCCATCCGCTGGTACTTCAACGCGTGAATTTGGCAAACCCCCAGGCTGCGCGCACTTCGTGTCGCTTCGCCAACCCCCTTGCAGGGGGCAATACCAGCGGCCCGGCAAAGCCGGCTCCGCGGTATTCCTGGAAGAACCCCTGAGACAGCTCGGCGTCAAGCGCCGAAAAGACCTGGTTCAGGCCTTGCGCCGCACCACTCGGCCGAAGACTTCCTTCGCCTTGCGGCCGAGCGCCTTGGCCTTCAGCGCCTGTAGTTCGCGCGTGAGGCGCGTGCGCTGCTCGGCCGAGAGCGCGGTGCCGAAGCGTCCCAGCGCGGCCTCGAGGGCCGCGCGCTGCGCGTCCACGCGGCCCTGGCGGCCTTCGGCTTCGGCGAGCCATTCGCAGGCGTTGACGACACGCTCGCGCAGCGCCGCATCGCCCGATTCGCCGAAGCGCGCGATGAGAGTGCGATAGGCCTTGATCTGCCCAGCCTGGTCGCCGAGCTTGTCGAGCGCCTTGGCCTTGTTGATCATCGACTTGGCGGCCCACAGCTGCAGCGTGCCTTCCCGCGCGCTGCTGGTGCGCGCGATGGCCTCGTCGTAGCAGGCCACCGCAGCCTCGAGCTGGCGCGCCTGGCGAAGCGTCGCGCCCTTGCGGAACAGCGCGCCCACCACGCGCCCGCGCAGGTCGGGCAGCTCCGAGTTGCCCCAGCGCGCGACGATCTCGTCGTGCACGCGCATCTCGTCGTCGTGCCGGCCGAGACGATCGAGCGCGGTGCTCTTGTACTGAAGGCACAGCGCGACGGTTTCCTGCATCTCGGTGGAGGGGTCGGCGCCGTAGCGCGCGTCCATGGCTTCGGCGGCGGCGACCACCTCGTCGAAGCGCTCGAGCGCGACCAGGCAGAAAGCCTTGTGGACCAGCGCCCGCGCGCACTGGCGGCGCAGTTCCGGGTGCGGCGAGGCGGCATGCGCGGCCAGCACCTCGTCGAAGAGCGCGATGGCCTCGCGCGACTCGCCCGCATCGCCGTGCTTGCGGCCCTGCTTGACCTTGTCTCGCACCTCGTCGCGCACCTCTGCCGGAAGCTCCGGCAGGTTGCCTTCGGCGTCGGCCTTGCGCAGCCGCTTCAGGCAGGCCTGGCGGCCGGCAGTGGCCTTGGCGAGCGTGTCCTGCAGCTCGGCCGTGGGCGCACCCTGCAATTGCCTGGTGAGCTGCTGGTAGACCTCGAGCGCCTCCTCGGCGCGGCCGAGCCGCTCCAGCAGCACGAAGCCCTTGTTGAGCAGCGCGCTCGTCACGGTGCGATGCACCGCGGGATCGGTGTCGGCGCCGAAGGTGGCGAGCAGCCGTTCGCAGGCGGCCAGCGCGGCCTCGCCGTCTTCCGACTCGCGCAGGCCCACCGACCAGTCGTAGGCGCGCCGCACCGCCATGCGCCGCACCTGCGGCGAGGCGTCGTGGCCGTAGCGGTCGAGCAGCCAGCCGACCAGCTCCGCGCGATTCGCGTGCTCGTCGATGCCGAAGCCATCGAAGAAGAGCGTCAGCGCCCGCACGCCTTCGATGCGCAGCTCGGGCGCGGCATGGGCGAGGCCGGCCTCGATCTGGTCGGCGACCGCGAGGCACATCACCTGCGCCTGGGCGTGCTGCGCCAGCTCGCGCAGGTTCAGCACCGAGGCCAGGCGCGCACGCGCCACGCGCAGCACCACGCCGGGATCGGTGCTGCCGTCGAAGCGTTCGATGACATCTTCCAGCGTGGCCAGCGCATCCTGCGGCAGGCCGCGGTGATGCTCGACCTCGGCCTTGAGCAGCCGCGCCTCCACGCGCCAGGTGTCGAAGGCGGCATCGGGCTGGCTGTCGAGCAGCTCGCTCATGGCGTCGCAGGCTTCGCAGCGCGCGGCGGGCTCGTCGATCCACCATGTGCGCTGGTAGAGCGCGTGGGCGATGTGCTCGCGAATCTCGGGCTCGGCTCGCTGGCCGTGCGCCGCGATCAGGCGGTCGAGCGTGGCGAGCGCGTCGGCAGGGCGGTGCATCTGGCGCAGCATGTGGGCCAGCAGGCGAAGCGTCTGGCAGCAGGGCACAACCACGCCGACCTCGGGCTTCGCCGCGAACTCGTCGAGCAGCCTGGCACTCGCGGCCAGCGCTTCCTTGCGGCGGCCCAGGTCGTCGAGCAGCTCGATGCGGCGGAAACTGGCGGTCGCGCGTTCGGCGGGGTGCATCTGCAGGCGCGCGATCAAGGCTTGCACCTCGTCCAGTTGCTGCTGCGCGGAGGACTCGACTACATTCACATTCGCTTCCTTGAATGGCGCGCCCCGCGCGTGGCGGGGCGGACTGTACGGACCGGGGCGCATTCTGCCCACGATCAGGCGGCTTCAGCCCTCTCTTCGCAACTCTTTTGACATTCTTTTCCCGGGCTTAGGCCTTTACGTTTCCTTTCATGCGCATTCTCGGCATCGACCCCGGCTTGCAGACCACCGGCTTCGGCGTGGTCGACGCGGACGGCCATGCGCTGCGCTATGTGGCCAGCGGCACCATCAGCACGCGGCACCTGGGCACCGGCAACCTGCCGGCGCGACTGAAGGTGCTGTTCGACGGCATTGCGGAGATCACCGCGCGCTACCAGCCCGATGCGTCGGCGGTGGAAATCATCTTCGTCAACGTCAACCCGCAGTCGACGCTGCTGCTGGGACAGGCACGCGGCGCCTGCGTGACCGCGCTGGTCACCAACAACCTCTCGGTGGCCGAGTACACCGCGCTGCAGATGAAGAAGGCCGTGGCCGGCCACGGCCAGGCCGCCAAGGCGCAGGTCCAGGAGATGGTGCGGCGGCTGCTCGACCTGCCGGGCCTGCCGGGCGCCGACGCGGCGGACGCGCTGGGCATCGCCATCACGCACGCGCAGGTGGGACGCTCGATGGCGCGGCTGGCCGAGGCGGCCGAGCTGTCGAAGACGAACGCGGCCGTTCCCGCCGGCACCTACCGGCAGGGGCGTTCGCGCTGAAGGCGAACTCTCAGCGCACGATGTAGCGCAGCTCGCCGAGGCGCTTGCGGCGCTCGCGCACTTCGGCGGCCACCGATGCCGCGTCGCCCTCGAGCGCGCGTGCGATCCAGTCCGCAAGCTGAGGCATGTCCGCGGGCGTGAAGCCGAGCCGCACGATCTCCGGCACGCCGAGCCGCAGGCCGTTGATGTCGCCTTCCACCGGTGCGATCGGCAGGCCGATGCCGCAGGCCAGCAAGCCGCCCTGGGCGAGCTTCTTTGCGGCACGCTGCCCACCGCCCCAGCGTGCGGCCTCCAGCGCGAACTGGTGCGACTGCGTGAAGCCGCGCGCCTTAGCGAACACGGGCAGTCCCCGTGCGTCGAGCTCGGCAGCCAGTGCCTGCGCCGTCTCGCGCATCGCCGCTGCGTACGCGGTGCCGTGCACCTTCCAGTCGAGCAGCCCGCGGGCCAATGCGGCCGTGCGGCCCGCATCCGAATTGGCCGTGAGGCCGGGGTAGGCGATGGCGTCGATGCGTTCCATCAGCGCCGCGTCGTTCGACACGATCAGCCCGCCGGCCGGCCCGCCCAGGCTCTTGTAGGTGCTCATGGTGATCGCATGCGCGCCCTGCTCCAGCGGCTGCGGCCAGGCCTTGCCGGCCACCATGCCCGAGAGATGAGCCGCGTCGAAGAGCAGCTTCGCGCCCACGCTGTCGGCAATCTCGCGGATCTCGGGCACCGGGTGCGGGAACAGGTTCAGGCTGCCGCCGATGGTGATGAGCTTCGGCTTCGCCTCGCGCACCAGCTTCGCCAGCGCAACGATGTCGACCGTGTAGCCGTCGGCATCCACCGGCGCGGAAACCGGCTTCAGCCCATAGAGCCCCGCCGCGCCCGCCGCATGGTGCGTGACGTGGCCGCCGATGCTGGGAGGCGGCACGACGATGGTGTCGCCCGGCTTGCAGGTCGCCATGAACACGTAGAGATTCGACAGCGCGCCGGAGCTCACGCGCACCTCGGCGAACTTCGCGCCGAACACCTCGGCCGCCAGTTCGGCGGCGACCACCTCGATGCGCTCGATGGCCTCCAGCCCCATCTCGTACTTGTCGCCCGGATAGCCCAGCGACGGGCGCGAGCCCAGCCCGCGCGACAGCAGCGCCTCGGCGGCCGGGTTCATCACGTTGGTGGCGGGGTTGAGGTTCAGGCCCTCGACGTCGTGGATGCGATGGTTGTCGGCCACCAGGCGTTCGATCTCGGCGGCAACGCCTGCCGCATCGCGCGCGGAGGCATCGGAAGCGATGGAGAGCACGTGGTCCTCGCTGGCGGCGGGAACCCAGGGGCGGCGTTGCAGGGCGGCGGGCATGCGGCGGATCTCGCTGGAAGTGACGGATGCACGAATCGTCGCGCGCCGCCACCGGCCGGGCAAACCGGATAATCTGGCCCCGGGCCATAGAAAAACTTGGCCTGAAGGATCACCCGATGCCGCTCGCACCGCCGCGCCCCCGCCTCCCGCCGCACACCGCCGTGCGCGCCTTCGAGGCGGCGGCCCGCCACGGCAGCTTCGCGCGCGCGGCCGAGGAGCTCTTCGTCACGCCGGCCGCCGTCGCGCAGCAGATCAAGGCGCTGGAGACATGGGCCGGCGGGGCGCTCTTCGAGCGGCACAGCCAGGGCATCCGCCTCAGCGCGCACGGGCGGCGTGCCCTGCCGGCCCTCAGCGCGGCCGTCGACCAGCTCGGCCTGGCCGTGCAGGCGCTGCGCCACGAGACCCAGACCGCCGCGCGACGCAGCACGCTGCAGGTGGCCGCACTGCCTGCAGTGGCGCAGCTGTGGCTGTCCCCGCGGCTCTCGCGCCTGAAGGCGGAACTGCCCGGCGTGCAGGTGTCGGTGACTGCGCTGGAGCAGCCGCCGAACTTCCGTCGCGAGCCCTTCGATCTGGGCCTTTTCTATGCGCAGGCCGGCGAGCGCATCGAGGCTCCGGCAGGCGCGCAGTCGATCCCGCTCGTACGCGACCGGCTGCTGCCCGTGTGCAGCCCGCGCCTTCGCCAGACCCTGCCCACCGGTCGCCCGCGCGCACTCGACGATCTGGCGGAACTGCTCGAACGCTGCGGCGGATTGCACGACACCGTCTGGCGCGACGACTGGCAGCGCTGGCTGCAGGCCGTGCGGCCCGGCACCACGGTGGCCGAAGCCGAAGCGCTCGCGGCGGGGCCGGACTTCTCGCTCTACAGCCTCGCGCTGCAGGCGGCACTGGATGGCGAAGGCGTGCTGATGGGCCGAGAGCGCCTCGTCGCGCCGCTGCTCGCGCAAGGCAAGCTGCACGCGCCCTGGGGGCGGCCGAAGGCGCTGGGAGACACGGTCATGCTGCTGGTGCCCGCGCATCGCAAGGGACCGCTGCTGGCGCGGCAGGTTCAGGCCTTGCAGGCGCTGACCGAAAACTGAAACACGAGCGCCGGACACTCTCCGCGCCAAGCCTCCCCATTTACAGGGAGGCCGCCGCACAGGCGCAGTGACAGACTTCGCGCCAGCGTCAACAACATCGGGAGCGAACCATGGCAGGAGAGGATCACGGTGGAGGAACGCCCGCGCCCTCGTCGCGGGCGGAGAAGGTCACGAAATGGGCCAGTGGCGCGTCGGCGCTGATCGCGGTGCTCGCGGCGGCGCTGGGCCTCTACTGGCAATACAAGGCCGAGGATTCGAAGAGGGCCGCTGAAGACGCCCAGCATCGCGCCGCGGCTTCGGCGCAGGCGAACGAGGCGCTTCGCATCGAGTTCGAACGCAAGCGGGTCGATATTTCGCTCGACGAAACACGCTTCAAGCGCGACCAGTACGTCTACGAGAAGGTAGTGGAGGTGCTGCAGATGGACGAGAAGGCACCGGGGCGTCATCGCCGCGAGCAGGCGGCCTTCGCGCTTATCAATTCGGTGGCTTCCGAAGACCTGGCGGGCCGGCTCTTTCCGCTCGTGGCGCTGTCCTTCGCCGATCCGGTATTGCGTGCCGAGGCCGGCAAGGCCGGGGAGTTCGCGCAGGAGCAGAAGGCCATCGAGGTCAACCGCAGCGCCGCGGCGGCGACGAAGCCGCCGGCCAACTCGTCATCAGGGAAGTTCGCCGGCTTCCGGGTGGACATCCTGTATTGCACGAGCGAACGCAACCCGGAGGTCCGCGCGCGCAACGAAGCGCCCGCGCGCGAACTGCTCGGCAAGCTGAAGGCCTCGCGCGGCGACGTCACCTGGCGGCTGCGCGAATTTCCCGAGGCGAGCAATGCCGTTCCCGGCTACCTGATCCGCGGCGTGCAGGTCCGCTACAACCCGCGGGACAACGAGACGGAAGCGGCCCAGGCGCTGCGGCAGCTGGTGGTGGAGAACGTGCCGAAGGACTTCGACGAGGTGACGCTGCGCGAAGTCTCTCAGCGCACGCCGTCCTACCTGAGCCTCTTCATCTGCCGGCAGGAGACCGCCGGCTGAAGAAAGCTCAGGCGACCCGCTCGGCGATCAGGACCGCGAAGAAGCCGAAGGCCGCCAGCAGCGTCCACTTCAGCACGATCCAGCCGATGCGACGGTACTTGACCTGCCCCGTGCCCGCGTAGAACGCGAAGCACACGCCGGCCACCAGCAAAAGCAGCAGGATGGCCCAGCGGAACAGAAGCATGTGAGGAGCGGGTGCCTACCAGGCGCGCGCGACTTCGCCGAAACCGCGCGGGGCGCGCTTCTCGTCCTCGAAGGTCACGATCTCGTAGGCGTCGCTGTGCGAAAGCAGTTCGCGCAGCAGCTTGTTGTTGAGCGCGTGGCCCGAGCGGAACGCGGTGTAGGCGGCCAGCAGTGGCTTGCCGATGATGTACAGGTCGCCCATCGCGTCGAGGATCTTGTGCTTCACGAACTCGTCGTCGTAGCGCAGGCCGCCTTCGTTCAGCACCTTGGTGTCGTCCATCACGATGGCGTTGTCGAGGCCGCCACCGAGCGCGAGGCCCTTGCTGCGCATGTACTCGACTTCCTTGGTGAAGCCGAAGGTGCGGGCACGCGCGATGTCGCGGCTGTAGGAGCCGGTGCCGAGATCGAACTCCACGCGCTGGCCGGTGGAATTGACGACGCGGTGGTCGAAGTCGATCTCGAAGCTCAGCTTGTAGCCGTGGTACGGCTCCAGGCTCGCCCATTTCTCGTTGGCGCCCTCGCCTTCGCGCACCTCGACCTTGCGGGTCACGCGGATGAAGCGGCGCGGCGCCTTCTGCAGCGCGATGCCCGCGCTCTGCAGCAGGAACACGAATGAGGAAGCCGATCCGTCGAGGATCGGCACTTCGTCGGCCGTGATGTCGATGTAGAGGTTGTCGATGCCCAGGCCCGCGCAGGCGGACATGATGTGTTCGACGGTCTGCACCTTGGCGCCGCCGGTCGATACCGTGGACGCGAGGCGCGTGTCGGTGACCGACTCGGCGGTCATGCGGATCTCGGCCGGCTCGGGCAGATCCACGCGGCGGAACACGATACCCGTGTCGGCCGGAGCCGGCCGCAGCGTCAACTCCACGCGCTGTCCGCTGTGGAGCCCCACGCCAACGGCGCGGCTGATGGACTTGAGGGTTCGTTGTTGCAGCACGGCGGGGATTTTAGGCGCGCGACGGGCGTGACGGCCTATGCCCCTCGCTATGGCACCGATAGACATGGGTTCTATGCAATTCCTTCGAATTGGCCTGAAATGGACGCAAAGAGCACGAGGCGAGCGCAGCGCCTAGAGCCAGCAGACGTCCCTTTCAGGTCGTCCCTGTGCCCCTTACGCTCCCTCGTGCCCTCTGCGTCTGGCCGAGTTCACCCCCGCGATGGCCTCCAGCGAGGCCATCGGATGGGGTGTTCTCTCAATCAGCTTGACGACGCAGGAAGGCCGGGATCTCGAAGTCGTCCATGCCGCCCGAAGACAGCGCGTCCACCTTCGCTGCGGCCATCGTGCGGTTGGTGCGCCACACGCTGGGGACGGCCATGCCGTCGTAGTTGGGCTGGCTGCCGCCCGTGCCGCCGGCATGACCCACGCCACCGAGCGTCGGCACGGTGAACGGGATGTTGTCGGTGCCGGTGCGGATCACTTCCAGCGTCGGCTGCTGGCGACGTGCGTCGGGGCGCGACAGGCCGGTGGCCACCACGGTGACGCGCATCTCGTCGCCGAGGCTGTCGTCGTAGGCGGCGCCGTAGATCACGTGCGCGTCCGGCGAAGCGTAGGCGCGGATGGTGTTCATCGCCAGCTTCGACTCGTTCAGCTTCAGCGAGCTCTTCGATGCCGTCACCAGCACCAGCACGCCCTTGGCGCCCGAGAGGTCGATGCCTTCGAGCAGCGGGCAGGCCACGGCCTGTTCGGCGGCGATGCGCGCGCGGTCGGGGCCGGCCGCGGCGGCGGTGCCCATCATGGCCTTGCCGGGCTCGCCCATCACGGTGCGCACGTCTTCGAAGTCGACGTTCACGCCGCCGTACTCGTTGATGATTTCCGAGATGCCGCCCACGGCGTTCTTCAGCACGTCGTTGGCTTGCGCGAAGGCCTCGTCCTGCGTGACGTCTTCGCCCAGCACGTCGAGCAGCTTCTCGTTGAGCACCACGATCAGCGAGTCGACATTCGCTTCGAGCTCGGTCAGGCCGGCGTCGGCATTGGTCATGCGACGGCCGCCTTCCCAGTCGAAGGGCTTGGTCACGACGCCCACGGTGAGGATGCCCATTTCCTTCGCGACGCGCGCGATCACGGGTGCCGCGCCGGTGCCGGTGCCGCCGCCCATGCCCGCGGTGATGAACAGCATGTGCGCGCCGTCGATGGCGGCGCGGATGTCGTCCACCGCCGCTTCGGCCGCGTCACGGCCCTTCTCGGGCTTGCTGCCGGCGCCCAGGCCGCTGGTGCCCAGCTGGATGATCTTGTGTGCGTTGCTGCGCTGCAGGGCCTGCGCGTCGGTGTTCGCGCAGACGAACTGAACGCCCTGCACGCCACGCTCCATCATGTGGGCGACCGCATTGCCGCCGCCACCGCCGACACCGATCACCTTGATCTGCGTGCCCTGGTTGAACTCTTCGACTTCGATCATTTCGATGGTCATTTTTAACTCCTTGAATCTTGCAGTTGCCGTTATGTGTCTGTGAATATTTCTTGTGTACTGACGGGATCAACGATGAGACCGTCGCGATGGTGGACCTGTTCGTCGCCATCGCTCGTTGAAATGCATTGGGGGGCTGCCGCGCGCGAGCCAGAGTGGAGACTTGATCATGGCTAGAAATTCCCCACGATGAAGTCCTTGAAACGTCCGAATGCAGTCTTTACCGACCCATTCTTCTGCGCGACCTTGAAGCCACGCATGCGCGCGAAGCGTGCTTCCTCGAGCAGGCCCATTACCGTCGCCGCGCGAGGCTGCGCGACCATGTCCGACAGCGCGCTCGAATACTTCGGGATGCCGCGGCGCACGGGCTTGAGGAAGATGTCCTCGCCGAGCTCCACCATGCCGGGCATCACGGCGCTGCCGCCCGTGAGCACAACGCCCGACGACAGCACCTCTTCGTAGCCCGACTCGCGCACCACCTGCTGCACCAGCGAGAAGATCTCCTCGATGCGCGGCTCGATCACGCCGGCCAGCGCCTGCTTGCTCAGCATGCGCGGGCCGCGGTCGCCAAGGCCCGGCACTTCCACCTGCGTCTCGGGATCGGCCAGCAGCTGCTTGGCGAAGCCGTTCTCGACCTTGATGTCTTCCGCGTCCTTCGTCGGCGTGCGCAGCGCCATCGCGATGTCGCTGGTGATGAGGTCGCCCGCGATCGGGATCACCGCCGTGTGGCGGATCGCTCCGTTGGTGAAGATCGCCACGTCGGTCGTGCCCGCGCCGATGTCCACCAGCACCACGCCCAGCTCGCGCTCGTCTTCCGTCAGCACCGCCTGGCTGGAGGCCAGCGGGTTCAGCATGAGCTGGTCGACTTCCAGGCCGCAGCGGCGCACGCACTTGATGATGTTCTCGGCCGCGCTCTGCGCGCCGGTCACGATGTGCACCTTGGCTTCGAGCCGCATGCCGCTCATGCCGATCGGCTCCTTCACGTCCTGGCCGTCGATCACGAACTCCTGCGGCTCCACCAGCAAGAGGCGCTGGTCGCTCGAGATGTTGATCGCGCGCGCCGTCTCCACCACGCGGGCCACGTCGGCGGGCGTCACTTCCTTGTCCTTCACCGCCACCATGCCGCTGGAGTTGATGCCGCGGATGTGGCTGCCGGTGATGCCGGTGTAGACGCGGCTGATCTTGCAGTCGGCCATCAGCTCGGCCTCTTTCAGCGCCTGCTGGATGCTCTGCACGGTGGCGTCGATGTTCACCACCACGCCGCGCTTGAGGCCGTTGCTCGGCGCGATGCCGAGGCCGGCCAGCTTGAGCTCGCCGCCGGGCAGCACCTCGGCCACGACCACCATCACCTTGGCGGTGCCGATGTCGAGTCCTACGACCAGGTCTTTGTATTCTTTGGGCATTGGGATATGTCCTCGATTCCTCGGTATTCGCTACTTGATTTTTCTTGGGGCCTCTGGCGAGACCGTGGTGACGCCGCGCAGCCGCAATGCATACGCGTCGTTGTGGCGCAGGTCCGCGCCTTCGACGTCGGCCATGGTGCGGCGGTACTGGCCCGCGACCTGGGTCACGGTCTTCAGGAAGCGCTGCAGGCGGGCCGTCACTTCCTCGCCCTGGCCGCGGCCCAGCTCGATCTCGGCGCCGCTGTCGAGCACCACCTTCCAGCTGCCGCGGCTCGACAGCGTGAGCTCGTCGATGCTGAGGTCGTAGGGCTGGAACTGCGGCTGCAGCACGCGGTACATGCCCAGCACCTGGCCGGCCTGCTCGATCGGGCCATCGAGGCGCGGCAGGTTGTCGTCCACCTCGGCCACGTTGGCCTCGAACACGTCGCCGAAGCCGTTGATGAGCTTCGAGCCCGCCTCGTCGCCCCAGTTGGCCACCGGCACCTGCTCGGTCAGCGTCACGCGCAGCTTGTTCGGGAACTCGCGGCGCACCACCGCGCTGCGCACCCACGGCACCGACTCGAAGGCCGCGCGCGCGCGCGCCAGGTCGATGGTGAAGAAGTTGCCCGACAGCTGCGGCGCCACGTTGGCGCGCAGCGTGACCGCGTTGTTGTGCGTGACCTCGCCGTCCACCTTGATGCCGGCAATGGGGAAGAAAGGCTGGCGCAGCACCCACCACGCGCCCGCGGCAAGCAGCATGAGCGCCACCATCGCGAAGGCAATGTTCGCGACGATGTTCATGAGCTTGACGTCGAAGGGCGCTGGGATGCTGTCGGCCATGGCTATAGCGAGCCTCCCGTTGCGTCCAGCGTGGCGGAAGCCAGCACCCGCAGGCACAGCTCCTCGTACGCGATGCCCGCGGCGCGGGCGGACATCGGCACCAGCGAATGGCTGGTCATGCCGGGCGAGGTGTTCATCTCGAGCAGGAAGGGCTTGCGGTCGCTGGCGCGGATCATCACGTCGGCGCGGCCCCAGCCGCGGCAGCCGAGCGTGCGGTAGGCGGCCAGCGTGATGCGCTGGATCTCGCGCTCCTCGGCTTCGGGCAGGCCGCTCGGGCACTGGTACTTCACGTCGTCGGTGAAGTACTTGTTCTGGTAGTCGTAGGCCCCCTCGGGCGCGGCGATTCGCACCACCGGCAGCGCGCGCGCGTCGAGCCCGTGGCCGAGCACGGCGCAGGTCACTTCCTCGCCCTCGATGAATTCCTCGCACAGCACGTCGGCGTCGTACTTGGCCGAGAGCGCCACCGCGTCCTGCATCTGCGAGTAGCCCTGCACCTTGGTCACGCCGATGGACGAGCCCTCGCGCGGCGGCTTCACGATCACCGGCAGGCCGAGCACGTCGGGCACGGCCATGATCTGCTCGCGGCTTTGCTGGTCGAAGGCCAGGCGCACGTACTTCGGCGTGGGCAGGCCGTCGGCCTGCCAGATGCGCTTGGTCATGACCTTGTCCATTGCCACGCTCGAGGCCATCACGCCCGAGCCGGTGTAGGGAATGCCGAGCAGTTCGAGCGCGCCCTGCACGGTGCCGTCCTCGCCATGACGGCCATGCAGCGCGACGAAGCAGCGCGCGAAGCCTTCATGCTTCAGCTCGGCCAGTTCGCGCTGCGACGGATCGAAGGCATGCGCGTCCACGCCGCGCGAGCGCAGGGCTTCGAGCACGCCGGTGCCCGACATCAGGGAGATTTCGCGTTCGGCGGAACTGCCGCCGAACAGCACGGCGACCTTGCCGAAGAGTTTGGGGTCCTGAAGGCTCATGAGGCCCTCCCTTTGCGCGAAGCGCGCTCGGATGTTGAAGAGGCCGCGGCGGCAGTGGCTGCGGCACCGCTCGCGCCGAGCTCGACCACCTTGGCCGGCACCGCGCCGATGGAGCCCGCGCCCATCGAGAGCACCACGTCGCCCGGACGGGCGTTGTCGAGAATGGCGCGCGGCATCGCGGCGATGTCGTCGACGAACACCGGCTCGACCTTGCCCGCCACGCGCAGCGCGCGCGCCAGCGTGCGGCCGTCGGCCGCCACGATGGGCGCCTCGCCGGCGGCATAGACCTCGCCGAGCAGCACCGCGTCGGCCGTGCCGATGACCTTCACGAAGTCCTCGAAGCAGTCGCGCGTGCGGGTGTAGCGGTGCGGCTGGAAGGCCAGCACCAGCCGGCGGCCAGGGAATGCGCCGCGAGCGGCCGCAATGGTGGCGGCCATTTCCACAGGGTGATGGCCGTAGTCGTCGATCACGGTGAAAGTGCCCGTGGCGCCCTCGCCCTGCACCGAGACTTCGCCGTAGCTCTGGAAGCGGCGGCCCACCCCCTTGAAGCCGGCCAGCCCGCGCTGCACCGCCTCGTCGGAGATGCCGAGTTCGACGGCCACCGCGATCACCGACAGCGCATTGAGCACGTTGTGCTCGCCCGGCAGGTTCAGCACCACGGGCAGGTCGGGCAGCGTCACGCCGTTGCGGCGCTGCGCGGTGAAATGCATCTGGCCGCCGACGGCGCGCACGTCGATGGCGCGCACCTGGGCTTCCTCGCCGAAGCCGTAGCTGGTGACCGGGCAGGTCACGTCGGCCACGATCTCGCGCACCGCCGGATCGTCGGTGCACAGGATGGCCACGCCGTAGAACGGCATGCGGTGCAGGAAGTCGACGAAAGCCTTCTTGAGCTTCGCGAAATCGTGCCCGTAGGTTTCCATGTGGTCGGCGTCGATGTTCGTGACCACAGCCATCACCGGCAGCAGGTTCAGGAACGAGGCGTCCGACTCGTCGGCCTCCACCACGATGTAGTCGCCGCTGCCGAGCTGCGCGTTGGCGCCGGCGCTGTTCAGGCGCCCGCCGATCACGAAGGTCGGGTCGAGCCCGGCGGCGGCGAGCACGCTCGCCACCAGGCTGGTGGTGGTGGTCTTGCCGTGCGTGCCGGCAATGGCGATGCCCTGCTTCAGCCGCATCAGCTCGGCCAGCATCAGCGCGCGCGGCACGACCGGAATGCGCTTCTCGCGCGCGGCCAGCACCTCGGGGTTGTCCGACTGCACCGCCGTGGAAGTGACGACCGCGTCCGCGCCGACGATGTGCGCCGCGGCATGGCCCACGAAGGTGCCGATACCCAGGCCCGCGAGCCGGCGCAGCGTGGCGCTGTCGGCCAGGTCGGAGCCGGAAATCTTGTAGCCCAGGTTGAGCAGCACCTCGGCGATGCCGCTCATGCCGGACCCACCGATGCCCACGAAATGGATGTGACGAATCGCGTGCTTCATTTGGCAAGCTCCTCGCAGGCTCGGACGACGGCTTCCACAGCCTCTGTCTTTTGCATGGTCTTGGCCTTCGCGGCCTTCTCTATCAGCGCATCGCGCCCGGTTTTCTGTAGCAAGTCAGCCAGCAATTCAGGAGTGAGGTCGGCCTGCTGCACCAGCCAGCCGCCGCCCGCGTCCACGAGGAAGCGCGCGTTGGTGGTCTGGTGGTCGTCGACCGCCGAGGGGAAAGGCACGAACAGCGCTGCTGCGCCGACGGCCGCGATTTCTGTGACGGTGCTGGCGCCGGCGCGCGCGACGATGATGTCGGCGTCGGCGTACGCCTGCGCGGTGTCTTCGATGAAGGGCGTGAGCTCGCCTTCGACGCCAGCGGCCTCGTAGTTGGCGCGCAGCTCGTCGATCTGCTTGGCGCCGCTCTGATGCAGCACCTGCGGGCGCGCGGCCGGCTCGATGCGCGCCAGCGCCTGCGGTACCACTGTGTTGAGGCCGCGCGCGCCAAGGCTGCCGCCCACCACCAGCAGTTTCAGCGGACCGGTACGGCCCGCGAAGCGCTCGGCCGGTTCGGCCTTGGAAGTGAAGGCCGCGCGCAGCGGGTTGCCCACCCATTGCGCCTTCTTCAGCACATTGGGGAAGGCGGTGAACACGCGGTCGGCCACGCCCGCCAGCACCTTGTTGGCGAGGCCTGCGACCGAGTTCTGCTCGTGCAGCACCAGCGGCTTGCCGACCAGCACGCCCATCATTCCGCCCGGGAAGGTGATGTAGCCGCCCAGGCCCACCAGCACGTCGGGCTTCACGCGGCGCACCACGCCCATGCTCTGCCAGAAGGCGCGCAGCAGCTTCAGCGGCAGCAGGAACAGCGTGAGCGGGCCCTTGCCGCGCACGCCGCCGAACTGCACGGGCTCGAAGGCGAAGCCGCGCGGCGGAACCAGCTTTTCTTCCATGCTGCCGGGCGCGCCCAGCCAGTGCACCTTCCAGCCGCGCTCGCGCAGGGCCTCGGCCACCGCGAGTCCGGGGAAGATGTGGCCGCCGGTGCCGCCGGCCATCACGAGTGCGGTGCGGCCGGTCATACGCGGCCTCCTCTCATGAGCACGCGGTTCTCGTAGTCGATGCGCAGCACCACGGCCAACGCAATCAGGTTCATCAGGATCGCCGAGCCGCCGAAGCTCATCAGCGGCAGCGTCAGCCCCTTGGTCGGCAGCGCGCCCAGGTTCACGCCCATGTTGATGAAGGTCTGGAAGCCCAGCCACACGCCCACGCCCTGGGCCACGAGACCCGAGAACACGCGGTCGAGCGCGATGGCCTGGCGGCCGATGTGCATGATGCGGCGCGTGAGCCAGAGGAACAGGCCGATGATCAGCAGCACGCCGACCAGGCCGAACTCCTCGCCGATCACGGCCAGCAGGAAGTCGGTGTGCGCCTCGGGCAGCCAGTGCAGCTTCTCGACGCTGCCGCCCAGGCCCACGCCGAAGATCTCGCCGCGCCCGATGGCGATCAGCGAGTGCGACAGCTGGTAGCCCTTGCCCAGCGCATGCTCCTCGCTCCACGGATCGAGGTACGCGAAGATGCGCTCGCGGCGCCACGGGCTGCTCGCGACGATGGTGCCGAAGGCCACCACCACCAGCGCGGCGATCAGGAAGAACATGCGCGCGTTCACGCCGCCCAGGAACAGGATGCCCATGGCGATCACTGCGATCACCATGAAGGCGCCCATGTCGGGCTCGGCCATCACCAGCATGCCGACCACCACCACCGCCACGCCCATCGGCAGCACGGCGCGGAAGAAGCGCTCCTTGATCTCCATCTTGCGCACCATGTAGCTGGCGGCGTAGAGCACCATCGCGAGCTTGGCCAGCTCCGAGGGCTGGAAGCGCATGAAGCCCATCGGCAGCCAGCGGCGCGCGCCGTTCACGTTGATGCCGATGTGCGGAATGAGCACCGCCACCAGCAGCAGCAGAGAGGCCACGAAGAGCCAGGGCGCGGCGCGCTCCCAGGTCTTCATCGGAATCTGGAAGGCCAGCAGCGCGGCGATGAAGGCGAACACCACCGAGGCCGCGTGCCGCGTGAGGAAGTACGAGGCGCTGTAGCCGGCGCGCGCGAAGCGCGGGTTGTCGGGCAGCGCGATGGAGGCCGAATACACCATGATCAGGCCCCAGGTCAGCAGCGCGACCGTGACCCAGACCAGTGCCTGGTCGAAGCCCAGCACGCGCATCGGCGTGGCTTTCGTCTGCGCGATGCCGGCGCCGCCCAGCCGCACGGGCAGGTGCACGGGCAGCGAGTCGATCCCGCTGCGCGCGCGCCTGAACCAGCCGCCGAAACGGCTGGTGGATGCGTTGGGCGTGGCGCCTGAGGCGGCAGAGTTCAAACCGGGTCCTCCGTCGTCGTCGTCGAATCGCCCAGGCCGCGCGGGCTGTCCTCGTAGGCCTGCACGGCCTCGCGGAACACCTCGGCGCGGTGCGCGTAGTCCTTGAACATGTCGAAGCTCGCACAGGCCGGTGACAGCAGCACGGCATCGCCGGGGTTGGCGCGCGCGGACGCGAGCTTCACGGCCTCGTCCATCGAGGCGGCGTGCAGCAGCGAAACGCCGGTCGATGCCAGCGCGGCTTCGATGATCGGCGCGTCGCGGCCGATGAGCACCACGGCGCGCGCGTACTGGCGAACGGGCGCAGCCAGCGGCTCGAAGTCCTGTCCCTTGCCTTCGCCGCCCAGGATGACGACCACGCGTCGCTCCTCGCCCAGCCCGGTCAGCGCGGCGGCGGTGGCGCCCACGTTGGTGCCCTTGCTGTCGTCGAAGTACTCGACCTCGTCGATGACGGCGACGGGCTCCACGCGATGCGGCTCGCCCTGGTACTCGCGCAGGCCGTAGAGCATGGCGTTCAGCGGGCAGCCGGCGGCACTGGCCAGCGCCAGGGCCGCGAGGGCGTTCATGGCGTTGTGACGGCCGCGGATGCGCAGCGCATCCGCGGGCATCAGGCGCTGCAGGAAGATTTCCTCCTCGACCACGGCACCGCGCTTGCGCTTCTGTGTCTCGTCGGCTTCCAGCGCGCGCACCAGCCAGGCCATGCCGTTGACGCGCTCGATGCCGTAGTCGCCCGGGCGCAGCGGCATGGCGGAGCCGAAGGTGACGTGGGTGCGGATCTGCGGACGCTGCAGCTTGACCTTGACGGGCGCGGGCAGCATGGCCATCACGCCGGCATCGTCGCGGTTGAGGATCATGAGACCGTGCGCGCCGAAGATGCGCGCCTTGGCCGCGCCGTAGGCGGCCATGTCGCCGTGCCAGTCGAGATGGTCCTGCGTGAGGTTGAGCACCGTGGCGGCCGTGGGCTCGAAGCCCTGCACGCCGTCGAGCTGGAAGCTGGACAGCTCCAGCACCCACACGTCGGGCAGCGTCTCGGCATCCATGTGCGCCGTGAGCGTGTCGAGCAGCGTCGGGCCGATGTTGCCGGCCACGGCCACGGTCTTGCCGGCACGCTCGACCAACTGGCCGGTGAGCGAGGTGACCGTCGTCTTGCCGTTGGTGCCGGTGATGGCCAGCACCGCGGGCGTGTAGCCCTTGGGCGCCTCGGGCTCGACGGGCGGAGCCAGTTCGAGTTGGGGCGACGGCTCTTCCTCGACGGCGGCCGAGGCCGGGTTGGTGGCGGAGAGCTCGGCGATGCGCGCGACGAACTCCGCGGCTTCCTTGGCTGCTGTCGGGACGTAGGGCTTGCCGGTGGTCGGCAGGCGGGAAACGGTGGCGGGCGCGGGAGCAGGCACCGCTGGCGCAGCCTCAGGAACAGCGGCCTCGGTAGCTTCCGGCGCTTCGGCCGTGGTCGCGTCGGCGGCTTCCGGTGCCGACTCCGGCGCGGTTTCTGCCACCGGCTCTGCGGCGGCTTCGGCAGGCGCAGGCTGTTCTTCGGCCTGCGGCGGCTGCGGCACGGCAACGCTCATCGACGGATCGCGCGGCATGGCTTCGGCCTGTGCGGGCACGGTCGCTTCGGGAGCGGGTTCGGCGGCGGCTTCGGCAGGAGGCGACTCGGTTTCGGCAGGGGCAGCAGGCTGCTGTGCCGGTTCGGCCTCGGCCGCTGCCTGATCGACAGCCACAGGCTCGTCCAGCGGCAGTTGCGCCTGCGGCTCCGGCTCGACGGCTTCCACGGCCGCTTCGGCCACGGGTTCGGCCGGAGCTTGCGTTTCGGGCTCGGCCTCGGGTTCCGGCTCGGCGTCCACAACCGGCACTTCCACCGTGCGCAGATCCAGCAGCGCACGCGCGAACAGGTCCAGCTCGCCGCCGACCGGCAGCCCGACGGCACGCGCCGCATTGGCCACCGGCGCGATGGTCTCGGGCGACAGACCCGGCGAGCGATACACGGCGCGGATCGGCGTGCCTTCGACCAGCGCGGCCGAGAACGGCCCGCCGATGAAAGTCACGCCCGGCAGCTCCTCGTGCAGCGTGGAGAGCAACGCCGGCGCCTCGCGCGTGTCGGCCACGGTCACGACCGCACCGTGCCGCGCGCACCAGCGCGCCATCGCCAGCCCGGACGCGCCGAGGCCGAGGATGAGGACGGGGAGGTCTTTCAGATGCCGCATGCTTTTCTTCTTCTGTCGTTCACCGCAGCTTCAGCGTCGAAAGGCCCACGAGGCACAGCAGCATCGTGATGATCCAGAAGCGCACCACGACCTGCGTCTCGCGCCAGCCGCTCTTCTCGAAGTGATGGTGCAGCGGCGCCATCTTGAGCACGCGACGGCCCTCGCCGAAGCGCTTCTTCGTGTACTTGAAGTACGTGACCTGCGCCATCACCGAAATCGCCTCGACCACGAAGATGCCGCCCATGATGAAGAACACGATCTCCTGGCGCACGATGACCGCGATGGTGCCCAGCGCGCCGCCGAGCGCCAGCGCGCCCACGTCGCCCATGAACACCTGCGCCGGATGCGTGTTGAACCACAGGAACGCGAGCCCCGCGCCGGCCATGGCCGAGCAGAACACCAGCAGCTCGCCCGAGCCCGGGATGTTGGGGAACAGCAGGTACTTGGAGTACACCGCGCTGCCCGTGACGTAGGCGAACACGCCCAGCGCCGAGCCCACCATCACCACCGGCATGATCGCCAGACCGTCGAGGCCGTCGGTCAGGTTCACGGCATTGCTCGCGCCCACGATCACGAGATACGTGAGGATCACGAAGCCGATGCCGCCCAGCGGATAGCTCACTTCCTTGAAGAAGGGCACCAGCAGGTTGATCTTGGGCGGGAAGTCGAGGTCGAAGCCCGACTGCACCCACGCGAAGAACAGCTGCACCACGCGCCAGTTGGAACTCTCCGAGATGCTGAAGAGCAGGTAGAAGGCCGCGATCAGTCCCACCACCGACTGCCAGAAATACTTCTCGCGCGAGCGCATGCCTTCCGGGTCCTTGCGCACCACCTTGCGCCAGTCGTCCACCCAGCCGATGGCGCCGAAGCCCATGGTGACCCACAGCACGATCCACACGAACCTGTTGGAGATGTCGAACCACAGCAGCGTGGCGAACGCGATGGAGAACAGCACCAGCACGCCGCCCATGGTGGGCGTGCCGCTCTTGGTGAGGTGGGTCTCCATGCCGTAGCCGCGCACCGGCTGGCCGATCTTGAGCGCGGCGAGGCGGCGGATGACGTAGGGGCCGGCCACCAGGCCGACCACGAGCGCCGTCAACGCGGCCATCAGCGCGCGGAAGGTGAGGTACTGGAAGATGCGCAGGAACCCGAACTCGGGCGACAGCGTCTGCAGCCATTGGGCCAGTGTCAGCAGCATGTGGTTTCGCGCGGCTCATGCGTCATGGCCGCCCTCCTCTTGTTGTTGTGGTTGTTGTTGTGCCTGCTCGACGACCTGCACCACGCGCTCCATCTTCATGAAGCGAGATCCCTTCACGAGCACGCTGCCGACCTGCGGCAGGCGCGCGAGCACGGCCGCGCTCAGCGCGTCGAACTCCTGGAAATGGCGTCCGTCGGCACCGGCGAAGGCGGCAACGGTGTGCGCGGTGGCGGCGCCCAGCGCATAGACGGACTCGATGCCACGCTGGCGGGCGTGCTCGCCGACCTCGGCGTGGAACTCGGGCGAGCGGTCGCCCACCTCGCCCATGTCGCCGAGCACCAGCAGGCGCGGGCCCGGCAGGGCCGCGAGCACGTCGATGGCGGCGATCACGGAATCGGGGTTGGCGTTGTAACTGTCGTCGACCAGCGTGAGCGAATGGCCGCCGGGCAGAGCGATCTCGCTGGCGCGCGAACGTCCCTTGACCGGCTCGAAGACCGACAGGCCGGCCCCGATGGTCTCCAGCGACACGCCCGCCGCGAGCGCGCAGGCCGTGGCGGCGAGCGCGTTGACGACGTTGTGCCGGCCCGCGATGTGCAGGCGCGCATCGAAGTCGCCCACCGGCGTGCGAATGCCCACGGCCCAGGCGCCCTGCTTCCATTCGGCGCGCAGCAGAGAGACGTCGGCGTCCTCGTGCTCGCCGAAGGTCAGGCAGCGGCGCGAGCCGCCGTCGTGCGCCATGTCGGTCCACAGCGAGGTGAATTCGTCGCCGTAGGGGAAGACGGCCGTACCGTCTTCCGGCAGCACCGCGAACACGGCGGCATTCTCGATGGCCACCGCCTCGACGGTGGCCATGAACTCCTGGTGCTCGCGCTGCGCGTTGTTGACCAGCGCGATGGTCGGGCGCGAGATGGCCGCCAGCCGCGCGATCTCGCCCGGATGATTCATGCCCAGCTCGAGCACCGCGCGCTGGTGCTGCGCGCGCAGGCGCAGCAGCGTGAGCGGCACGCCGATCTCGTTGTTGAAGTTGCCGGCAGTAGCCAACGCACGTTCGGCGCGGAAGGCGAACAGCACCGCCGCGATCATCTGCGTGACCGTGGTCTTGCCGTTGCTGCCGGTCACGGCGATCAGCGGCAGGTCGAACTGCGCGCGCCAGCCCGCGCCCAGCGCGCCCAGCGCGACCAGCGAGTCGGGCACTTCGAGGCCGGCGAGGCCCGCGGCTTCGAGCCCGTGGTGCGCGATCGCGGCCACCGCACCCTGGTTCTTCGCCTCGGCGAGGAAATCGTTGGCGTCGAAGCGCTCGCCCTTGAGCGCAACGAACAGGTCGCCGGGCGCGAGCGTGCGCGTGTCGGTGTGCACGCGGGCGATGACGATGGAGCCGTCGCCCACCAAGCGCGAACCCGGAATCCATTGCTGGATCCGGGCCAGGGTGATGTCGAGGGGCGCGGTCGTGGTAGCGCTCATGCCGCTGCTCCTCGCTTCGCCAGCGCCTGCAGCGCATGGGCCTTGTCCGAGAACTCGATGCGCTGGCCGGCGATTTCCTGCCAGGCCTCGTGGCCCTTGCCGGCGATGAGCACGACGTCTTGCGGCGCGGCCTGCGCGATCGCGTCGGCGATGGCGGCCGCGCGGTCGGGCTGCACCTGCGCCGCGTCGGGGCGTGAGAAGCCGCGCAGCACCTGGCTGATGATCGCGTCGGGCTTTTCGCTGCGCGGGTTGTCGCTGGTGACGATCACGCGGTCCGCCTGGCGCTCGGCAACGGCGGCCATCATCGGGCGCTTGATCGGGTCGCGATCGCCGCCGCAGCCGAACAGGCACCACAGCGCGCCGCCGCGCTGCCTGGCCAGCGGGCGCAGGCCGATCAGCGCCTTGTCGAGCGCATCGGGCGTGTGGGCGTAGTCGACCACGGCCAGCGGAGCGCCTTCGCCGGTGCCCGCGCGGTCCATGCGGCCGGGCACGCTGGTGAGATTGGCGCAGGCGGCCACGGCCTGCGCCAGCGTGAGGCCCAGCGCGCGCAGCGTGCCGAGCACGCCCAGCAGGTTCGACACGTTGTACTGGCCGATGAGCCCGGTCGACAGGCGCTCCACGGAGGCCGTGCCGTGCTCGGCCACCGAGAACTGCAGGCCCTGCGCGTCGTAGCCGATGTCGCGCGCCACGAGGCGGGCCGGCTTGCCGCCGGCCGAGACGGTCCAGACGTCGAGCGCGCCGATGCCGGCGTCGATCAGGTTCGCGCAGAGGCTGGCGCCGTGCGTGTCGTCGATGTTGATCACCGCGGCGCGCAGGCCGGGCCAGCGGAACAGCTCGGCCTTGGCCTGCCAGTAGGCGTCCATGCTGCCGTGGTAGTCCAGGTGGTCCTGCGTGAAGTTGGTGAACACGGCCACCGAAATCTGCGCGCCGTCGAGGCGGCGCTCGGCGATGCCGATGGACGATGCCTCGATGGCGCAGGCGCCGAATCCGCGCGTGACCAGCGAGCGCAGCTCGCGCTGCATCATCACCGGGTCGGGCGTGGTGAGGCCGGTGTAGGTCAGCTCGGGCGGCACGCCGATGCCCAGCGTGCCCATCACCGCGCAGGGCGACGGCGCGTCGCGCTGCATGGTGCCGTCGGGCTTCATCACGCGAACGCCGCCCGCCGCGCGCAGCGTGGAAAGCGATTCGGCCAGCCACCAGGCAGTGGAGGTCTTGCCGTTGGTGCCCGTCACGGCCAGCACTTCGAGCAGGGCCGAGGGGTTGTCGTAGTAGGCCGAGGCGATCGGGCCGGTGGCGGCCTTCAGGCCGGGGTAGCTCACGATGCGCTCATCACCATCGAAGCCGAAGGGCTCGACGCCCTCGTGCTCCACCAGGCAGACGGCGGCGCCCTGCGCCAGCGCGGCGGCCACGTGCCTGCGGCCGTCGGTGGCGGCGCCGGGCCAGGCGATGAAGACGTCGCCCGCGCCCACGGCGCGGCTGTCGGCGTGCAGCGCGGCCTGCGGCGCGCGCTCCTTCAGCCAGGCGGCGACCAGTTGGGGGGAAGTGAAGGTCAGCATGTTCAGAAGCTCTCGTCGACGCCCTGCGTCATCACAAGCGGTTTGACCGCCAGATCGGGCGGTACGTTCATCATGCGCAGCGTCTGCTGCACGACCTCACTGAACACGGGAGCGGCCGCCAGGCCGCCGAAATACTGGCCATCGCTGGGCTCGTCGATCATCACGGCGACGATGATTCGCGGCTTCTCGATGGGCGCCATGCCGGTGAACCAGGCGCGGTACTTGTTGCTGGCGTAGCCCTTGCCGACCTGCTTGTGGGCCGTGCCCGACTTGCCGCCGACCGAGTAGCCGACCGTCTGCGCGCGCGTGCCGGTGCCGCCGGGGCCCGCGGCCATCTGCAGCATCTTGCGCACCGCCAGCGCGTTCGACGGCGAGAACACGCGCACGCCTGCCGGCGGCTCGGAGTTCTTGAGGATGGTCACCGGGATGAGCGAGCCGTCGTGCGCGAACGCGGTGTACGAATGCGCCATCTGGAACAGCGACGCCGACAGGCCGTAGCCGTAGGCCATGGTGGCCTGCTCGACCGGCTTCCAGGTCTTCCAGGGGCGCAGCCGGCCCGTCACCGCGCCGGGGAACTGGATCTGCGGCTTCTGGCCGTAGCCGAGCGCGGTGTAGGTGTCCCACATCTCGTGCGGGGTCATCTTCTGGGCGATCTTGAGCGCGCCGACGTTGCTCGACTTCTGGATCACGCCCTCGACCGTCAGCGTGCCGTAGTTGTGCGTGTCGCTGATGGTGAAGCCGCCGATCTGGTAGCGGCCGGGGCCGGTCTCGATGAGCGTCGAGGGCTTCACGCGGCCGGCCTCCAGCGCCATGCCCACCGTGATCGGCTTCATGGTCGAGCCGGGCTCGAAGGTGTCGGTGATCGCGCGGTTGCGCAGCTGCTCGCCGGTGAGGTTCTGGCGCTTGTCGGGCACGTAGCTCGGGTAGTTGGCCAGCGCCAGCACCTCGCCGGTGACGGAGTCGAGCACCACCACGCTGCCGGCCTTGGCCTTGCGCGCGGTCACGGCGTCGCGCAGCTTCTGGTAGGCGAAGAACTGCACCTTGCTGTCGACGCTGAGCTGGATGTCCTTGCCGTCCAGCGGCGGCACGGTCTCGCCCACGCCCTCGACCACGCGGCCCAGGCGGTCCTTGATGACGCGGCGCGACCCGGCCTTGCCGGCCAGGTCCTTGTTGAATGCCAGTTCGATGCCTTCCTGGCCGTTGTCTTCCACGTTGGTGAAGCCCACCACGTGCGCGGCGGCCTCGCCCTCGGGGTACTGGCGCTTGTATTCCTTGCGCTGGTAGATGCCCTTGAGGTTCATCGCCGCGATCTGCTTGGCGATGGGCTCGTCGACCTGGCGCTTGATCCAGACGAAGGTCTTGTCCTCGTCTTCCAGCTTCTTGTCGAAGTCCTTCTGCGGCATCTCGAGCAGCTTGGCCACCTGCTTGAGCTTGGCGCGGACCTCGGGGTCGTCGCGCTCGATGTCTTCCGGAATGGCCCAGATGCTGGGCGCGACCACGCTGGAGGCCAGGATAAGCCCGTTGCGATCGAGGATGCGGCCGCGGTTGGCCGGCAGTTCCAGCGTGCGCGCGAAGCGCACTTCGCCCTGCCGCTGGAAGAAGCTGTTGCCGATGACCTGCACGTAGGCCGCGCGGCCGGCCAGCACAAGGAAGCCGAAGGCGATGCCGGCGACGATAAGCTTGCTGCGCCAAACCGGCGTCTTGCTCGCAAGCAAGGGGCTGGTGGTGTAGCGCACGCTGCGGTTGCCCCGGGTCATCGCGCGGTCCTCGCTGCGGTGGCCGGCTTGGCCGCCGGTTGGGCTGCCGGCTTGGTCGTGGTGGCCGGCATCGGCGCCACCGGGGCGACGGCAGGAATCACCGAGCCGTCGGGGCGCACGTACTGCGTGATCGCCGGCGAGGTGGTGCGCATCTGCAGCTGCTCCTTGGCGAGCTTTTCCACGCGCAGCGGCGTGGCCTGTGCGCGCTTCTCGACCTGCAGGCGGTCGCGCTCGGTCTCGAGGCGGCGGGCGTCCTGCTGCACGCGGTCGAGCTCGGTATAGAGCTGGCGCGACAGGTACTGGGTGTGCACAAGGTACAAAGCCGTCGCAATGACGGCCATCAGAAGGAGCAGGTTCACGCGGGCCATGTCAGTCGGCCTCCGTGCGTTCTGCCACTCGCAGAATGGCGCTGCGCGCTCGCGGATTGCCGCTCACCTCGGCCTCCGAGGGCTTGATGCGCTCCAGTGCGCGCAGCTTCATGGCCTTGGGCGCGGCGAACGGCGCGCGGCGGTCGTAGACCTCCTTCGAGTGCTTGGCGATGAACTGCTTGACGATGCGGTCTTCGAGCGAGTGGAAGCTGATCACCGCGAGCCGTCCGCCGGGCTTCAACACCGAGAGGCTGGCTTCTAGCGCCTGTTGCAGCTCTTCAAGCTCGGCGTTGATGAAAATCCGAAAAGCCTGAAATGTGCGCGTTGCAGGGTTCTGGCCCGGCTCGCGGGTTTTGACCGTGCCAGCCACGAGCTCGGCCAGTTCGGCGGTGGTTGAAACTGGGCCCCGTTCTTGTCGGCGAGCAACAATCGCCTTTGCAATCTGAACAGCAAACCGTTCTTCGCCATAGTCACGGATCACCTCTGCAATCTGCTGTAGTTCGGCCGTTGCCAGCCACTCGGCCACGCTCTCGCCGCGCGTGGTGTCCATGCGCATGTCGAGCGGGCCGTCGAAACGAAAACTGAAACCGCGCACCGGGTTGTCGATCTGCGGCGAGCTCACGCCCAGGTCCATCAGCAGGCCGGCGACGCTCGCGTCGGGCAGTTCGCCCAGCGAGCGGAATCCCTGGTGGCGGATGGAAAAACGCGCATCCGAGATGCGCGCTGCTTCGGCCACTGCTTCCGCATCCTTGTCGAATGCGATGAGCCTGCCTTCCGGCGCCAGCCGCGCGAGGATCGCGCGCGCGTGCCCTCCCCGTCCGAAGGTGGCGTCCACGTAGGTGCCGGTGGCCGCGGTGCTGCCGGAAAGAAGAGCTTCCACCGCCTCGCCGAGCAAGACGGTCGTGTGGGTCCAGGGCGTGTTCACGGTGCCCCTCAGAACGCGAAGTCCTGGAATACGTCCGGCATCTCGCCCTGGGTGGCCTCGGCCTCCTTGGCCTCGTAGGTGGCCTTGTCCCAGAGTTCGAAGTGGTTGCCCATGCCCAGCAGCAGCGTCTCGCGCGTGATGCCGGTGGCCGCGCGCAGTTCGGGCGACACGAGGATGCGGCCGGTGCCGTCCATCTCGACGTCCATGGCGTTGCCCAGGAAGACGCGCTTCCACCACTGCGCCGACATCGGCAGCGCGGCGATGCGCTCGCGGAATTTCTCCCATTCGGGACGGGGGAACACCATCAGGCATCCGTGCGGATGCTTGGTGATCGTGAGCTGGCCGCCTGCCGTCGCGCTCAGGACGTCACGATGCCGGGTCGGCACGGAGAGCCGCCCCTTGGCATCCAGACTGAGCGATGAAGCGCCTTGAAACACGACCACGAAACCCCTGTGTTGGGAGTGCTGCGGCACCCGAAAGGGGCACTACTCGCACTTTTTCCCACTTAACTGCACTTTTTTGCACTGTAGCAGGAAACACTTCGGAAGCAACTGGCCGTATGGGCTATTTTTTGTAATGGAATCAACGACTTAGCGCCGATTCCAAATCCTTGGAATCGGCGAATTTCGTTGAAAATGAAGTACTTAGCTCACGCAGTGAAAGTGATGCGTGAAGGATTCCCCCGTTACAGGGGGAGGAGAAGCGGCTTCAGAGGATGAAGCGCGAAAGGTCTTCGTCGTGACTTAGTGCCGCAAGGCGCTGGTCGACATAGGCGGCATCGATGCGGATCGATTGCCCTTCGAGGCGGGTCGCGTCGAAGCTTACCTCATCCAGCAGGCGCTCCATCACGGTCGACAAACGGCGAGCGCCGATGTTCTCGGTGCGCTCGTTCACCTCGAAGGCGATGGTGGCCAGCCGGTTCACGCCTTCGGGCGTGAATTCGAGCGTCACGCCCTCGGTTGCGAGCAGCGCCTGGTACTGCTTCACGAGCGACGCGCGGGTCTGCGTGAGGATGCTCTCGAAGTCCGCCACCGAGAGCGACTGCAGCTCCACGCGGATCGGAAAGCGCCCCTGCAGCTCGGGAATGAGGTCGCTGGGCTTGCTCAGGTGGAAGGCGCCGCTCGCGATGAACAGCATGTGGTCGGTGCGAACCACGCCGTACTTGGTGCTGACGGCCGTGCCCTCCACCAGCGGCAGCAGGTCGCGCTGCACGCCCTGGCGCGACACGTCGGAGCCCTGGGCTTCGCTGCGGGTGGCGACCTTGTCGATCTCGTCGATGAAGACGATGCCGTTCTGCTCTGCGTTGGCGATCGCCTGCGTGCGGATCTCGTCCTCGTTGACGAGCTTGGCGGCCTCCTCGTCGGTCAGGAGGCGCAGCGCCTCGGCGATCTTGAGCTTGCGCGTCTTGCGCTTGCCGCCGCCGAGCTGGCCGAACATGCCGCGAAGCTGCTCGGTCATTTCCTCCATGCCGGCCGGGCCCATGATCTCGAGCGGGGCACGGGCCTCGACGAGGTCGAGCTCGATTTCCTTGTCGTCGAGCTGGTGCTCGCGCAGCTTCTTGCGGAAGGCCTGGCGGGTGGCGTTGCTGGAGTCGGTCGCGGCGGAGGTGCCGTCGGCGCCGCGCGCCGCAGGCAGCAGCACGTCGAGGATGCGCTCCTCGGCAGCGTCCTCGGCACGCGCACGCACCTTCACGCTCTCGGCCTCGCGGGTCTGCTTGACGGCGATTTCGGCCAGGTCGCGAATGATCGAATCGACGTCCTTGCCCACGTAGCCCACCTCGGTGAACTTGGTGGCCTCGACCTTGATGAAGGGCGCGTCGGCCAGGCGTGCGAGGCGGCGGGCGATCTCGGTCTTGCCCACGCCCGTGGGGCCGATCATGAGGATGTTCTTCGGCGTGATCTCGTGGCGCAGCTTGTCGTCGACCTGCTGGCGGCGCCAGCGGTTGCGCAGGGCGATGGCCACGGCGCGCTTGGCGGCCGGCTGGCCGACGATGTGGTTGTCGAGCTCGGAGACGATCTCCTGGGGGGTCATGGACATGGTCAGAGCGCTTCCACCGTGTGGTTCATGTTCGTGTAAATGCAGATTTCTCCGGCGATCGCCAGCGATTTGCGCACGATCTGCTCGGCCGAAAGCTCGGTGTTCTCGATCAGCGCCTTGGCCGCCGACTGGGCATAGGCGCCGCCGGAGCCGATAGCGATCACGCCGTCCTCGGGCTCCAGAACGTCGCCGTTGCCGGTGATGATGAGGGAGGTGGTGGCGTCGGCCACGGCGAGCATGGCCTCGAGCTTGCGCAGCACACGGTCGGTGCGCCAGTCCTTGGTGAGCTCGACCGCTGCGCGGGTCAGGTGCCCCTGGTGCTTCTCGAGCTTGGCCTCGAAGCGCTCGAAGAGCGTGAAGGCGTCCGCCGTGGCGCCCGCGAAGCCGGCAAGCACCTTGCCGTGATAGAGGCGGCGCACCTTGCGCGCCGTGCCCTTGATGACGATGTTGCCGAGAGTGACCTGCCCGTCCCCGCCGATGGCGACCTGGTCGCCCTGGGGGGTCTTGCGGCGCACGCTCACGATGGTGGTGCCGTGAAACTGTTCCATCGCAGCCATCTGGGGGTGCGCGGCGGCAATGCAACCGCCGCAAGGCGGCGCGGGTTTTAGTTTTTCCTAACCGTCACTGTCGAATGATCGGCAATGCCTACCAGGTTGAACAGCGCGGCAACCAGCCGGTGCACGTCGACGAACTGCACGCGCTCGCCGTTGGCGTCGCGCGTGCGCACCCAGCTCAGCAGCGTGCCCGCGGCGGCGAGGTCCATGCGCAGCAGGGCCGCGCACGAGATGACGGGTGCCGTGGTGTGGCGCAGGTCGTTGTCCAGCCGCTGCCAACTCGACAGCGACTCGCCCCGCAGGTCGCCCGCCAGCGCGGCAAAACCGCTGTCGGTGGACGGAAAGCTCTCGGAATCGCCACCGACCGACAGCAGCGACCACACCGAACTGGGCCTGCTCGCCGGCGGCGCGGCCAGCGCGGTGCATTCGCCCTTCGGGTCCTGCCAGGAAGGCGGCGACACCTCGTAGGTGATGCAGTAGTTGAGCGCCACCAGCTCGAAGTCGTCGGGCAGGTGCATCATGCGCAGCGCCGCCAGGTGCAGCTGCCACCAGATGTCGTCGGTGCCGCGCTCGTTGTTGGGCGCGGCCTCGGACAGCACGGCCAGCAGTTGAGCCGATCCCATGAAGCGCAGCTGCACCGGCGAATCGGCCCAGTGGGCGAACAGCACCCGCAGCGGGGCGGCAGCCTCGGGCTCGATGGCATGAAGGCCGCGCCAGTCGAGCGTCCACACGGAGCCGGCTTTCGAGAGAGCCCGGGTGAGATCCATGAGGCCCTCGCGCGCCAGGCGCGCGGGACAGACCCAGTCGGCGGGAGCGCCGCTTTCGGCGACGCCGGCCGCCTCCTCGCTCGCGGCGACGGCCTTGACGCTGCGCGCCAGCTCCTCGAGCGAGACCCAGTCGGGGCCCATGCGCCGCATGCGCTGCGCATAGCGCATGCGGGCGGCGGCGAACTTGGCGGCATCGCCGGTCGCGCGGTAAAGGTCGAAGAGCGCCCGCCAGCGGTTGTCGTCGCGCTCGGAGGCCGCGTCGGCCGGGCTTTCGGCGGGCGACACGCTGTCGGGAGGAGAAGCCAGCGCCTGCAGCAGGATCGCCTCGGCGCCGGTGTCGTCGCCGTGCGCGAAGCGAATCACCGCCTCCTCGAGCGCGCCGTCGTGCGCCAGGCGCGACGACAGCAGCGGCACGCCGGCCGCCACGGCCGGAGCAGCGGGGGCATCGTCGTCACCCTGGGCCGCTTCCACCTGCAGCGATGGCGGAGCGGGCTCGGACAGCAGCTCGTCGGTATCCACCGGCGGCAGGGTCTCGGCACCTGCCTCGGGCGGCTGGTTGACCAGCACCTCTCCGTTCGGCCCACGCCCCTTCCACCACTGCTGCGACATCTGCTGCTCGATCTCGTCGATCTTCTTGAGCGTGAGCGCGCGGCCCTCCGATTTCTCGGAGGTGCTGTTGACGTTGAAGGAAGACGGTGTGACCGTCGCCTCGAAGGCATGCGCGGCGGCTTCGCGCTGGCGCAGCTTGCGCAGCATGTCGAACTCGCGCCGGCGCACGAAGTCGTTGCGCTGGCGCCGCTCGATCATCTCCTTCAGCATTTCCCGGCTGTAGGTCTGCGCGGGCAGCGAGGAGTCCGAGGCCGAAGTGGATGAGGAAGGCGCATCCAACTCCGACCAATCCTTCAGGGGATTGCGGACAAACTTGGCCACCTTGGAAAAAAGGCGGCCCGAATCTTCCTTTGGCATTCGGCGAAGGCTATCGAAGACGCTGGCTTTTATCTACCTTGTGCGTGTTTCAGTCCCCGAACATCTTCTGCTTGAGTTCGCGGCGCTGCTGCGCCTCGAGCGACAGCGTGGCCGTCGGACGGGCCAGCAGGCGGCCGACGCCGATGGGCTCGCCGGTTTCGTCGCAGTAGCCGTAGTCGCCGGCGTCGATGCGCTGGATCGACTGCTCGATCTTCTTGAGCAGCTTGCGCTCGCGGTCGCGGGTGCGCAGCTCGAGAGCATGTTCTTCCTCGATGGTGGCGCGGTCGGCCGGATCGGGCACGACCACCGTGTCTTCACGCAGGTGCTCGGTGGTCTCGCCGGCGTTCTCGAGGATGCCGCGCTTGAGTTCTTCGAGCTTCAGGCGGAAGAACGCCATCTGCTTTTCGTTCATGTACTCGTCGTCCGGCATGGCGATGACTTCGGCATCGCTCAGTTCCGCGGGCGACTTGGTTTTCCAGTTGTTGGCCAGTTTCGGGTCTTTCTTGATGGCGAGGGGCGGCGGGGGCACCAGCGCGTTGGAATGGCTTTGCGAGAAAGTGGACTTGGCGGCCGTCGATGCCACCGACTGCGGCATCGAGGGGACGGTCAGTTGCGACAGCCGGGACACGCGGCCACCACGCGCGGCGGGAGCGGGCGTGGCTGTTTGAGCGGGCATCGAGGGTGTCGCCGGGGCGGAAGTGGAGGCGGCAGCCGTTTTTTTCATGGGGATCGGGGGGACAGAGGAAACAGCCGCAGGACGGCCGACGGGTTTGGATGACGATGGGCCCGCGCCCGCGGTCTTCGTGGCGGCAGTTGCAGGCTTGGCGGACTTCTTTGTCGCAGCGGTCACGGCCTTTACCGGTGGTGCTGCGGGCTTTTTGGACGGCGCGCTTTTCTCCTTGGTCGCTGCGGCGGAAACCTTCCTGGCCACGGGTACAGCCTGCTTCGCAGCCGGCGCCTTCTTTGCGGCGGGCTTGGTTGCTGGCGTGGCCTTGGCGGCGGGTTTCTTCACGGTGACTGGCTCCTTGGACGAACTGGAACGCGCTTTCACTGGGTGTCTCCTCCCATGAGAGCCCCTTGCGGCCATCAGACCGCACAGGCCCCCGTTGTCGGGGTGCCCGCCAAGTGGCGAACCCCGGGGTTATACCCCCGAAAGCCCGCCAGAAACGTACGGCGCCCCGTGCCGGAAGTCACATCTTGTCCCTTGGAACCGGACGTGGCTTGCGAAACAGGCGCGCGATTGTATAGAGAACTCGAAGTCGCGGGACATGTTCCGGCGCGCAGTCCGACTCCGTTAGCATCGCCCGGCGCCGCCGGAGGGGGTGGCGCGCGGGCCCCGGCCTTTGTCCATATGGCGCAGGGGGCCTATCCGATCATTCCGATCAATCGCAAGACAGACACAAGAAAGCACAAGCCTTGAACAAGAAAGCAGTTTTGGGAGTCCTGGCCGCGGCCATCGCCGTCGCCTACGGCGGCAGCACCTGGTGGGCCGGTTCGCAGATCAAGTCGCGCTACGACACCGCGCTGGACGAGCTGCCCAAGCAGACCGCGCTGGTGCGCGTGACCGAGCGCAAGTACGAGCGCGGCTTCCTGGGCGCCGTCAGCACCGTCACGCTGGAAATCGGCTGCGCGGCCGATACCGCCGCCAGCCAGCCGGCCGCCGCCGAGGAAGAGGAAAAGGAAGACGGCGAGGAAGACGACACCCCCGCCATCAAGCCGCCGAAGCAGTTGCGCCTGACCATCCGCGACACCATCCACCACGGCCCGCTGGCCGGCGGCACGCTGGCGGCCGCCACCATCGACAGCGAACTGGTGCTCGACGCCAAGGCGCAGGCCGAGGTCAAGAAGCTCTTCGGCGAGGCCAAGCCCGTGTCGGCCCGCACCAAGGTCGGCTTCGACGGCGCCTTCACGACCGACTTCAAGGTCGCGCCCGCCAAGCTGGCCGAGGACGGGAAGGGCCGTCTCGACTGGCAGGGCCTGCAGGCCCGCGTCGAAGTCAACGCCGCCCGCACCCAGGCGCGCTACGACCTGACGATGCCCGGCCTGGACTTCAGCGAGACAAAGAGCGGCGTGACCGTGAAGATGGGCAAGCTCGTCGCCAAGGCCGACATGGACAGCAGCGCCGGCTGGATGCTGGCCACCGGCAAGAGCGAGGGCCGGCTCGATTCCCTGGAATTCGCCGTCAAGAAGAAGGCGGCCGAGGACGGCTCGGAACCACCGAAGGCCCTGCCCACCGTCCTGCTCCAGAACATCGACCTGGTGGGCGACGCGAGCACCAAGGACGGCCTCTACGCCTCCAGCGCCACGCTCAAGGGCACCGGCAAGATCGGCGAGACGAAGATCGACAAGTTCGAGCTGACCAGCGGCGGACGCCGCATCCACGCCGCCGGCTACAAGAAGCTGGCCGACGCCTGGATGCAGTCCAGCGCCGCCAGCGGCTGCGGCAAGGGCGGCAGCAAGGCCTCCCAGGCGGCCATGCAGGCGCTGGCCGAACAGCTCGCGCCCGACCTCAAGGCCATGGCCAAGTACGCCCCTGAAGCCGGCATCGACAAGCTGCTGGTCGAGATCGACGGCAAGCGCGCCGAGCTCGGCTACTCCGTCGGCATGGCCGGCGTGACCGACGAAGACCTGCAGCTGCCCGGCACGGCGCTGATGATGAAGCGCGGCGTGCTCAAGGCCCACGCGCGGCTGCCCATGAAGTGGCTCGAGAAGCTGGCCGAGACCGGCGCCGAGAGCGGCCAGACGCCCCCGCCCGAAATGGTGGCCGGCCTGGTCGAGCAGGGCGAGGAGAACGGCTTCGTGAAGCGCGACGGCGACGACGTCACCGCGCAGGTCGAGTTCAGCGACAGTGCCCTGAAGGTCAACGGCAAGCCGCTGGGCGGGATGGGTGGCGCGGGCAAGTAAATAAAGCCACCCCACCCCAAGGAAAAACGGCGCTGGCCCATGAGGCCAGCGCCGTTTTTTTCAGGAAACCTTCAGTCCGGGCTCAGACCAGGCACTGCTCCAGCCCCTGCTCCAGGATCTCGCGCGGCAGTTCGATGCCGATGAACACCATGCGGCTCTGGCGCGCCTCGTCCTTGCCCCACTCGGGGCCCAGGTCGCTGCCCATCAGCTGGTGCACGCCCTGGAAGATCACCTTGCGCTCGGTGCCCTTCATGTTCAGCACGCCCTTGTAGCGCAGCATGCGCGGACCGTAGATGTTGACGATCGCGCCCAGGAAGTCTTCCAGCTTGGCCGGGTCGAACGGACGGTCGGCCTTGTAGACGAAGCTCTTGACGTCGTCGTCCACGTGGTGATGGTGGCCATGGCCTTCGTGCTTGTGCGACGGATGGTCGCAATGCTCGCCATGCGCGTGGTCATGGTCGTGATGGTCGTGGTCGTCTTCCTTCAGGAAGTCGGGGTCGATGTCGAGCTTGGCGTTCAGGTTGAAGCCGCGCAGGTCGAACACGTCCTTCAGCGGCACCTCGCCGAAATGCACCTTCTGCTGCGGCGCGCGCGGGTTCATGTGCTTCAGGCGGTGGATCAGCGCGTCGGTCTCCTCGGCCGCGACCAGGTCGCTCTTGCTGATGAAGATCTGGTCGGCAAAGCCCACCTGGCGGCGTGCTTCCTGACGGTCGTTGAGCTGCTGCGGCGCGTGCTTGGCGTCGACCAGCGTGAGGATCGAGTCGAGCAGGTAGCTCTCGGCGATCTCGTCGTCCATGAAGAAGGTCTGGGCCACGGGGCCGGGGTCGGCCAGGCCGGTGGTCTCGATCACCACGCGGTCGAAATCGAGCAGGCCCTGGCGCTTCTTGGCGGCCAGCAGTTGCAGCGCCTCACGCAGGTCTTCGCGGATGGTGCAGCAGACACAGCCGTTGCTCATCTGCACGATCTGCTCCTTCGACTCGGTCACGAGAATGTCGCTGTCGATGTTCTCTTCGCCGAACTCGTTCTCGATGACCGCGATCTTCTGGCCGTGGGCCTCGGTCAGGATGCGTTTGAGCAGCGTGGTCTTGCCCGAGCCGAGAAAGCCGGTGAGGATGGTCGCGGGAATGAGGGCCATGGGGAAAGTGCTCCGGAAGCGGAAAACAGGAAATGGGGGCCGTGGGAGGCGCGGCCCGGCAGTTTAGCCAATGCCACTGAGTTGCGTTGGCGGCAGGGTCAAGCCCCGCCCTTCTTGCCTTTTGTCTCTCTTCAGGCTGGCTTCCTGACCACCACCAGGCCCTTCAGGTACTCCCCTTCCGGGAATTCGATGGTCATCGGATGGTCGGGCGCCGCGCCCAGCCGCTCGGCGATGTAGCCGTCCACGCCCGCGTCGAGCCCCGCCGAGGCCACGATCTTGTGGAACAGGTCGGCGCTGATGCCGCCCGAGCACGAGAAGGTCAGCAGCACGCCGCCCGGCTCCAGGATCTTGAGCGCCAGCCGGTTGATGTCCTTGTAGGCCCGCGAGGCGCGCTCTGCATGCGCCACCGTGGGCGCGAACTTGGGCGGATCGAGCACGATGGCGTCGAAGGTACGGCCCTGGTCGATGAACTCGCGCAGCACGGTGTTGACGTTGGCGTCGAGGAACTCGGTCTCGATGCCCTGCCCCTCGAAGCCGTTGAGCGCCAGATGCCCGCGCGCCCGCTCCAGCGCCGGCAGCGAGGAATCGACCGACACCAGCTGCGCGCCCTCGAGCACACCCGCGGCCTTGAGCCCCGCCAGCGCCGCCACCGTGAACCCGCCCGTGTAGCAGAAGCAGTTCAGCACGCGCCTGAAGCGCCGGTGCTGCGCCAGCTCGGCAAAGCGCTGGCGGCTGTCGCGCTGGTCGAGGTAGAAGCCGGTCTTGTGGCCGGTGGCGACGTCGAGCGACAGCTTCCAGCCGTGCTCGCGGATGACGATTTCGGTCGGCCCCTCCCCGCGCAACCAGCCGGTGACCGGCTTCAGGCCCTCGCGCTCGCGGCCGCTGGCGTCGGAGCGCTCGTAGAGCTTTGTCAGGCCCGTGGCCTTGAGCAGCGCATCGGCCAGCACGCCCTTCCAGCGCTCCACGCCGGCCGAGAGAAACTGCGCCACCAGCGTGTCGCCATAGCGGTCGACGATCAGCCCGGGCAGCCCGTCGGCCTCGCCATGCACCAGCCGCACACCGTCGCTCTGCAGGTCGAAGAGGCCCCGCGCGCCCACGGCGCGGGCGCACAGCGAGGCGAGGAAGGCCGCGTCGATGCGCTGCGTCTCGACGAAGCTCCAGGCCCGCGCGCGGATCTTGGAAAGCGGACTGAAGGCGGCCCATGCGAGAAAGGAGCCGTCGTGCGACTCGACACGCACCGTCTCGCCGGAATCGGCGCCGCCGCGCGCGATGGCGGATTCGAACACCCAGGGATGGCGGCGCTGCAGCGAGCGCTCCTTGCCGGGCTTGAGGCGAAGGGTTTTCATTTTTTCCGTTTGCTTACTTGTTGTTCTCGGGCTTGGCCTTCGCACGCGGATGCGCCGCGTCGTACACCTTGGCCAGGTGCTGGAAATCCAGCCGCGTATAGACCTGCGTGGTCGCGATGTTGGCGTGGCCCAGCAGTTCCTGCACCGCGCGCAGGTCGCTGCTCGACTGCAGCACGTGGCTCGCGAACGAATGGCGCAGCATGTGCGGATGCACCGGCGCCGCGAGGCCGGCCTTCAGGCTGCGCTCGCGCAGCAGCTTCCACACCGCCTGCGACGACATCCGCATGCCCTTGGCGCTGATGAAGAGCGCGCCGGCCGCCTGGGGGTCGCGCAGCCGGGCCGTGGTCAGCCCGGGGCAGTCGTCGCGCACCGCGAGCCAGTCGCGCACCGCCTCGGCCGCCTTGCTGCCCATGGGCACGATGCGGCGCTTGCTGCCCTTGCCGAGCACGCTGGCCTCCAGCGCATCGAGATCGATCCAGCCGCGCGCCGTGTTGCTCGCCTGCGCGTCGAGCCCCGTGAGCTCGCTCACGCGCAGGCCGCAGCCGTAGAGCACCTCGACGATGGCGCCGTCGCGCGCCTCGGTCCACGGGTCGGCCTCGGGGTCGTACAGCTCGGCGAGCCGCACCGCGTCGTCGACGCCCAGCGCCTTGGGCAGCGGCCTGCCGGCCTTCGGCGCGTGCACGTCCTGCACCGGGTTGAAGCCGATCAGCCCCTCATGCCCCAGCCAGCGATAGAAGCTGCGCCAGCACGACAACACCAGCGCGATGCCGCGCGGCTCGCGCCCGGCGCTGTGAAGCTGCGCCATCCAGCGGCGGATGTGGGCGGTCTGCACGCGGTCCAGCGGCAGCTTCGCCTCGTCGGCGTGCTCGCGCAGGGATTGCAGGTGGAAGGCATAGAGCTCGACCGTGCGCGCCGCGAGCCGGCGCTCGACGCGCACGTGCTCCAGGTATTTTTCGATCCAGTCCGGGGAAGTCGACGGAGCGGATGCAGCCGGGTCAGAAGAGATACCCATGCCCGGCATTGTTGATGATGGCCGCCGGCTCGCGCAACGCGCCCTTGAACACCATGCCCCAGGTGCGCCAGCAGGAGGTGGGCGCCGCGGCGTACTGGACATCGAAGTTCTTGTCGAAGCCGCTCATCTTCACCAGCCGCTCGGTACGCCACAGGTGATAAGGCTCCGACACGATCACCACGCTTCGGACACCCGCCAATTGCAGGACCGGCGTCGAGAGCGCCAGGTTCAGGCGCGTGGACGTCGAAGCCCGCTCGAGCAGCATCGGACCGGTGAAACCCTCGGCCATCGCATGCTGAAGCATGACTTCGGCCTCGATGCGCCCGTCTTCCGAGTCGACGCCGCCGGTGAACACGAGCTGCCTGACGACGCCGGCCTGCGCCAGCGCGATGCCCGTGTCTACCCGTCCCGTGAGACAGGGGTTCGGCTTGCCATGCAGGTAGGCCCGGCTACCCAGGATCAGCGCAGCGTCGGCCGGGCGTTGCGGCGGGTTCGCCAGCAGCTCCTCGGCGCGATACCAGGCCACCGCCCAGGCAACCACGTACGCCAGAATCACAACCGCCAGCCCGCAGGCCAGCACGACCTGCCAGGGCCGCCGCAACCAGCGCGGACGTTTCAAGGACGCAGCCGCGAAAGCGCGCCCGAGGACAGCTCGGCGATGCGCTCCAGGAAATCGGTGCCCATCTCGGCGTTGAAGCGCTGCGCGTCGGGCGAGGCCAGCACCAGCAGGCCGAAGGCCGGCGACTCGGGGCCGGGACGCAGCGGAATCAGCGCGATCGACATCGCGGCCTGCGGCTCGGGCAGCCAGCTGGAGGCCTCGAAGCCCGAATTGAGCCCGCAGTAGGGCGAGGTCAGCGAGGTGGCCAGCGCCTTCACGTCGTCGCTCACCCACTGGGCGTAGGCCTCGTTGAGGTACTCGCTGCCGCAGTCCCACACCTTGATGGCCGTCTGCGGCACCAGGAAGAGCGACTGCAGGTCGACCGCGATGCGGTACGGCAGGCTGCGCGGGTCGCGCGTGGTCAGGAGGCCGGTGGTCCAGCGCTGCAGGCGGTCGGCGATCACGACGTTCTCGGTGCCGTGGCGCATCATGTCCATCAGGCGATGCTCCAGCGCCTTGATCTTCTCGCGCAGCATCTCGGCCTGGCGCTCCTGCAGGCTCACGGCGCGGTTGCCGTGCGGGCTGGTGAGCTGCACCTGCGCCAGCAGCTGGGCATGGCGCTCGAAGAAGTCGGGCGTGTTCGCCAGGTAGTTGGCGATGTCGTCTTCGGTGATCGGGTTCATGGCGTTGGCGTCGTTGTTGTTGCTCGTGAAGTTGGTCATGGCAGCTCCGGCACCTCGATGTCTCCCTCGAAGACCGTGACGGCCGGCCCGGTCATCAGCACCGGCTGGCCCTCCCCCTGCCACTCGATCGTCAGCACGCCGCCGTGCGTCTGCACATCCACGCGGCGCTCCAGCAGCCCGAGGCGGATGCCCGCCACCACCGCCGCGCAGGCACCGGTGCCGCAGGCCAGCGTTTCGCCGGCGCCGCGCTCGAACACCCGCAGCCTGATGTTGGAACGATCGACAACCTGCATGAACCCGGCATTCACCCGCTGCGGAAAACGCGGGTGGTGCTCGATCTGCGGGCCCTGCTCGGCCACCGGGGCGGTGTCGACGTTGTCCACCACCTGCACGGCGTGCGGGTTGCCCATCGAGAGCACAGCTACTGAAACGATAGCGCTGCCGGCGCGGGTGCCCAGCGCCAGGTGCCACTTGTGCCAGCCGCCTTCGGGCTGCGGATCGAGCCCGGCGGGGTCGAAGGGCACGCGCGCGGGTTCGAAAATGGGGGCGCCCATGTCGACCGTCACGCGGCCGTCGCCGCCCATGCGGGGTTCGATGACGCCGGAGAGGGTCTGCACACGCACCTGCTTCTTCTCGGTCAGGTGGTGTTCGCTCACGAAGCGCATGAAGCAGCGCGCGCCGTTGCCGCACTGCTCCACCTCGCCGCCGTCGGAGTTGTGGATCACGTACTGGAAGTCGATGCCCTCGGCAGGCGAAGGCCGCACCGTGAGGATCTGGTCGGCGCCGACGCCGAAGTGGCGGTCGGCCAGAAAGCGGTATTGCGCGGCGCTGAGGCCCAGCGTGCCGCGCGTTTCGTCCAGCACGACGAAATCGTTGCCGGCTCCCTGCATCTTGGTAAAGCGGATTCGCATCCCGGGATTATCGCCACGGCCATCGCCCCTGGCGACCATGGGCCCAAGCCCTCCCCTGCGGCGCCGGGAAGCCGGGCGCCTCAGAGACCGAGCAGCGCGCGGCCTTCGTCGGACAGCAGGTCGTGCGTTTCGGGGTGCGTGCGCATGTAGGCGGCGAACACGGGGCACTGCGGAACGACGCGCAGGCCGCGCTCGCGAGCGGAGGCCAGGCCCGCGAGCACCAGTTGCCTGGCGACGCCCTGCCCTTGCAGCGCCTCGGGCACCAGGGTGTGGACGAAGGTGATGACGTCGCCCGCAAGGCTGTAGATCGCAACCGCGCGTTCGCCTTGCGATGCGAACTCGAAACGGTGCTTCGACGGATTGTCCTGGACGACGGGGGAAGGAGGCGTGGTCATGAAGATGGTCTCGGGTGGGGAAGGAGGCGTCCGCGCATGCGCCGCGGACGCCACGGACGATCAGCCCTGGATGAACGCCAGCAGGTCGGCATTCACCTGGTCCTTGTGGGTGGTGCAGGTGGCGTGCGGCGCGCCTGCGTAGACCTTGAGCTGGCTGCCCTTGATCATCTCGGCCGCGAGCTTGCCGGTGGCCTCGAAGGGCACGACCTGGTCGTCGTCGCCGTGGATCACGAGCGTGGGCACGTCGATCCTGGCCATGTCGGGGCGGAAGTCGGTTTCCGAGAACGCGGTCACGCAGTCGATGGTGGCCTTGATCGAGGCCTGCAGAGCGATCTGCAGGGTCTGCTTGAAGACGCCCTGCGACACCTTGGCGCCGGGGCGATTGGTGCCGTAGAAGAGCGTGCTGAAGTCGTCGAGGAACTGCGGGCGATCGGCGGCCAGACCGGCGCGAATGCCCGCGAACAGCGAGGCGTCGGGGCCCACCGGGTGGTCGGCCGTCTTCATGAACAACGGCGTCACGGCGCTGATGAGCGCGAGCCTGGTCACGCGAGCGCTGCCCTTGCGCGCGATGTAGCGCGTCACATCGCCGCCGCCCATCGAGAAGCCCGCGAGGATCACGTCCTTCAGGTCGAGCTTCTCGATCAGCTCGGCGATGTCGTCGGCGAAGGTGTCGTAGTCATAGCCCGTCCACGGCTGGCTCGAGCGGCCGAAGCCGCGCCGGTCGAACGCGATCACGCGGTAGCCGCGTTCCGCGAAGAACAGCATCTGGGCATCCCACATGTCGGCGCTGAGCGGCCAACCGTGGCTGAAGAGAATGGGCTGGCCCGAGCCCCAGTCCTTGTAGTAGAGCTCGGTGCCGTCGCGCAGTGTGAGAGTTGTCATGGTTTTCAGTGAAGTCAGGTGAAGGGAAAGAAGGGAGGAAAGGGAGTCTTTCCTCGAAGTCCGGCGGCAGCCGCCGGAAAAAATCAGAGCGCAAGAAAGTGATGCACCTCGGGCTTGTCCGGCCCGATGTGAAAGCGCAGCACGTCGCTCTGCAGGTCGGCGTCGGCATGCGACACCCGATGGTGCTGGCGCAAGTGCTCCGCCCACGACTCGACGAGGAACCACTCCATCACCCGCTCCGGGTCGGCCGTGTGCTCGTGCACGCCCCAGGCGTAGGCGCCATCGCGGCGGCGCTCCAGGGACAGGCGCTTCATCGCATCCAGGAACGCAGGGCGGTCCTCCTTGCGGATGCGGTACTCCACCTGGATCATCACCGGCCCGCGGTCGTGCGCCACCGGCTCGGCCAGCAGCGGCTCCGGCCAGTGGTTCGATGCCTGCAGGTCGGCCTCGCCGGCCGGCAGCCGCACGCGGTGGAAGACCAGGCCCGCCACCACCAGCCCCACGGCGCCGGCCACCAGCGTCATCGGCACGCCGATCTGCTGCGCCACCAGGCCCCAGCCCAGGCTGCCGGCGGCCATCGCGCCGTTGAACACCGTCAGGTACACGGCCAGGCCGCGTCCGCGCACCCAGTTCGGCAGGATCGACTGCGCCACGCTGTTGAGCGTGGTCAGCGCCACGATCCAGCCCAGGCCCAGCACCAGCAGCAGTGCCACGGCCAGCCACTTGGGCGGCGCGAAGACCAGGGCGCCCATCACCGCGGCAGTGAGCAACGAGGCCAGAAGCATCATTCCGTCGGCATCGAGCCGGGCGCGCAACCGGGGCATCACCAGCGCACCGCCGATGGCGCCGGCGCCCACCGCGCCAAGCAGCACGCCGTAGAAGCCGGCACTGCCGTCGAGCATCTGGCGCGCCACCAGCGGCAGCAGCGCCCACACCGAGCTGGCGAACAGGAAGAACACCGCCGCGCGCAGCAGCACCACATGCAGCTCCTTGCTGGCGCGGGTGTAGCGCATGCCGGCACGGAAGGCGCCCAGGAAGTTCTCCGAAAGCGCGGTGTCCCCCGCCGGCGGGCGCTTCCACCACAGCAGCGCCGCGATCACGAACACATAGCTCAGCACGTCGACGCCGTAGGTGGCCGCCGCGCCGAAGCTCGCCAGGATGAGCCCGCCAGCGGCCGGCCCGATGGAGCGCGCGATGTTGATGCCCAGCGAGTTCAGCGCCACGGCGCCCTTCAGGTCGGAACGCGGCACCAGCTCCGGCACGATCGACTGCCAGGTCGGCCCCATCAGCGCCGCGCCGATGCCGCCCACGAAGGTCAGCGCGATCAGGTATTCCACCGTGAGCGCACCGGTGTGCGAGAGCACCAGCAGCGTGCCGCTCACCGCCGCCAGCACCAGCTGAACGAAGATCAGGAAGCGCCGCCGGTCGAGGATGTCCGACAGCACGCCGGCCGGAATGGCCAGCAGGAAGATCGGCAGCGTGGCCGCCGTCTGGATCAGCGCCACCGCCGTCGGGCTGGCCGACAGGTCCGTCACCAGCCATGAGCTGGCCACGTCACGCATGAAGCTGCCGATGTTGCCGAGTACCGTGGCCGCCCACAGCACCGCGAAGACCGGCTGGCGAAGCGGCGCGAAGGCACCGGGTTGCGGAGCCGACGCTGTTGCGCCGTGCGAGGTATCAGACATGTGCACGCTCCTTCAGGTCGAGCCAGGCGACAAGCAGGAAGCCGCCGACCAGCCCCAGGTGTTCGAAGAAGGAGTTTGCCGCCATGAAGCGCTCCTGCCCGACGGGCATCTGCCAGAAGCGCAGCGCCACGAAAGTCGCCATCAGCGTGAAGCCGGCCAGGGCCAGCGCGCCGAGCCAGCGCAGGCGACCGGTGAGGATCATCGCGGCGGCGCCAAGCTCCAGCACGATCACAGCGATCGCCAGCGGGACGGCGGGCGAGAGGCCGAAGTGGTTCATCTCGGCAATGGCCGCCGGGAAGTCGAAGGCCTTCTGCAGGCCGCCCTGCAGATAGGCCGCGCACAGCAGCAACAGGGCGATCCAGCGCAGCAGGGGGGTGGTTGTCCAGCGCATCGTCATCTTCCTCACACCGCCCAGCAGGCGCAGCCGAGCGCGCCCCAGAAGCTCTTCAGGTCGCCAACGGGCAGCTTGCTGCTCCAGGCCGTGGCGTGGCTGTGGCCGTGCACGTTGCAGTTGTTGGCGCAGCCGCAGGACATCGCAGCGTTGCGCATCACCTTCTGAAGCGGCGCGCCTTCCTTCTTGTCGGCCCAGCCGGCATAGCCGCCGAAGGTGCGCGCGGGCGACCAGTCGGGCATGGCCGGGGGCACCGAGCCCTCGTCGTGCGAGGCGAAGGCACCGGCGCCGTAGACCACCTTGCCGCCCACCATCGTCAGCAGCGCGGTCGTGTCGGCGATGTCCGATTCGGGGCAGGCGAAGAAGTCGCGGTCGGGCACCACGAGGTCGGCGAGCTGGCCGGCCTGGATGCGGCCCTTCTTGCCCTCCTCGTTCGAGAACCAGGTGACGTTCTCGGTCCACATGCGCAGCGCCTGTTCGCGGTCGAGCAGGTTGCGCTGCGGCGTGATCTGCAGGCCGCCCACCGTCTTGCCCGTGACCAGCCAAGACAGCGACACCCACGGGTTGTACGAGGCCACGCGGGTGGCGTCGGTGCCGGCCGAGACCTTCAGGCCGCGCTCCAGCATGCGCTTGACCGGCGGCGTGGCCTCTGCAGCGGCGGCGCCGTAGCGCTCCACGAAGTATTCGCCCTGGTAGGCCATGCGGTGCTGAACCGCCACGCCGCCGCCCAGCGCGGCGATGCGGTCCATCGACTTCTCGGAGATGGTCTCGGCATGGTCGAAGAACCAGTTCAGGCCGGCCAGCGGCGTATCTTTGTTGACCTTCTCGAACACGTCGAGCGAGCGGCTGATGGTCTCGTCGTAGGTGGCGTGCATGCGCCAGGGCCAGCGGTTCTGCGCCAGGATGCGCACCACGCCTTCCAGGTCGCCTTCCATCTCGGGCGCCATCTCGGGGCGCGGCTGGCGGAAGTCCTCGAAGTCGGCGGCCGAGAACACCAGCATCTCGCCCGCGCCGTTGTGGCGGAAGTAGTCGTCGCCCTGCTTGTATTTGGAGTTGGCGGTCCAGTTCAGGAAGTCTTCCTTTTCCTGCTTGGGCTTCTGCGTGAACAGGTTGTAGGCCAGGCGGATCGTGAGCTGGCCGTCGTCGGCGAGCTTCTGGATCACTTCGTAGTCGTCGGGGTAGTTCTGGTTGCCGCCGCCCGCGTCGATGGCGCCGGTCACGCCCAGGCGGTTGAGCTCGCGCATGAAGTGGCGCGTGGAATTGAGCTGGTAGTCGAAGGGCAGCTTCGGGCCCTTGGCCAGCGTGGCGTAGAGGATGGCCGCGTTGGGCTTGGCCAGCAGCAGGCCCGTGGGGTTGCCGGCGCTGTCGCGCACGATCTCGCCGCCGGGAGGCGCGGGCGTGTCCTTGGTGTAGCCCACGGCGCGCATCGCGGCGCCGTTGAGCAGCGCGCGGTCGTACAAATGCAGGATGAAGACCGGCGTGTCGGGCGCCACCGCGTTCAGTTCCTCGATGCTCGGCAGGCGCTTTTCCACGAACTGGTGCTCGGTGAAGCCGCCCACCACGCGCACCCACTGCGGCGCGGGGGTGATGGCCACCTGGCGCTTGAGCATGTTCATGGCGTCGGCCAGGCTGCGCACGCCGTCCCAGCGCAGCTCCATGTTGAAGTTCAGGCCGCCGCGGATGATGTGCAGGTGATTGTCGATCAGCCCCGGCAGCACGCGCTTGCCCTGCAGGTCGATCACGCGGGTGGCGCCGCCGGCCAGCGGCAGCACGTCTTCGGCGCGGCCGACGCGGGTGAAGCGACCGTCCTTGATGGCCACGGCGTCGGCCACCGGGTTGGCGCGGTCCAGCGTGGTGAAGCGGCCGTTGTGCAGGATCAGGTCGGGGGTTTCGGTGTTGGTCATGTTGCTGGAAAGAGAGGCGACCGCGAGGCCGGGGGCTGCGAGGGTGGCGCCGAGCGCTCCGAGGAGGCGCCGGCGGCTGGGGTCTGCGGACGGGTTCATGCGTCGCGCCTTCCGGAGGACGGGGCCTCGGCGGTGTTCGCGCCCGCCGGCTGCGCGCACTTCGGCAGTTCGCCGAACACATGCGGCTTGACCTGGTGGTGCAGCCACGAGGTGGCCACCGCGTCGGGCTTGATCACGCTCTTGATGAGCGGCGGGATCTGCTCGCCGAGCAGGATCCCGAGAAGCCCCACCAGGGCGATGACCGGCGGCGCCGGCGAGCGCACCTGGAAGAGTGCGTAGATCACGCCGACCAGGAGGCCGAGCGCGAGCGACAGGACATAGGGCTTCATGATCTCGTCGGCCTCGGTGTTGTCGATCAACCCTCGTGCGCGCCGAACATGGTCTTGGCGTAGGTCACGCCCAGGCCGTAGGCGCCGCCCACCTTCTTCGCGATGCCGGTGGTCAGCTCGTAGGTCTCGCCGCGGGCCCAGTCGCGCTGCAGCTCGAGCAGGTATTGCAGCGAGGTCATCGGCTGCGCGCCGGCCTGCACCATGCGTTCCATCGCGCGGTTGTGCGCCTCGGTCGACACGTCGCCGCAGGCGTCGGCAATCACGTACACCTCGAAGCCCTGGTCCAGCGCCGACAGCGCCGGGCCGACGATGCACACGCTGGTCCACAGGCCCGCCAGCACGATGCGCGGCTTGCCGATCTGGTTCACGCGCTCGATCACGGCGGCGTCTTCCCAGGTGTTCATCGAGGTGCGGTCCAGCATCTTCTGGCCCGGGAAGGCGTCGGTGATCTCGCTGAACATCGGGCCCGAGAAGCTCTTCTCGGCCACCGTCGTGAGGATGGTCGACACGCCGAAACCGGCCGCCGCCTGCGCCACCAGCGCGGCGTTGTTGCGCAGGTTCACGGCGTCGATGGAGTGCGTGGCGAAGGCCATCTGCGACTGGAAGTCGATCATCACCAGCGTGTGGTCGGTGGGGGTGAGCAGCTTGGCGCCGGCGGTGGGGGTGGCTTTGATGGACATGTGAAAAACTCCTATGGGTTGGTTGAATGTTCGATCTGATTCACAATCGCTTCCGGAGAGAAATCTCCTTGGCATGGAACGAATCATCGTGGGCCCAGAGGCCGTCATCGACGAAACTTTTCATATTCAACGTTCGAATTTTTCGAACATAGATTTTCCACCCTCCACGGGCCATCGCATGCTCAAGCTCAGCCTGGAAGCCATCGAGATCGTCGATGCCATCGCGCGCCACGGCTCCTTCGCCGCAGCCGCCTCGCATCTGAACAAGGTGCCCTCCACCATTTCCTACGCCGTGGGCAAGCTGGAGGAGCAGCTCGGCATGCTGATCTTCGAGCGCAACGGTCCGCGCGTGAGCCTCACCGCCGCCGGGGAAGAAATGCTCAAGGAAGGCCGCTGGCTGCTCGGCGCCGCGAGCGACCTCGAATCGCGCATGCGCCAGATCGCCACCGGCTACGAGTCGGAGATCCGCCTCGTGCACGACTCGCTCATTCCCACGCAGGCCCTCATCGGCGACATCCGCGCCTTCGAAGACCTGCGCTGCGGCACGCGGCTGCGCATCGGCTGCGAGGCGCTCACCGGCAGCTGGGAAGCTTTGCGCGAGGGCCGCGCCGACATCGTCATCGCCGCCGGCGACGGCCCGGCCGGCGGCGGCTACCAGGCCGTGACCGTGGGCAGCCTCGACTTCGCCTTCTGCGTGGCGCCCACGCACCCGCTCACGCGGCTCGGCCGCCCGCTGCAGCGCGGCGACCTGCTGGAGTGCAACGCCATCGTGGTGGGCGACAGCGCACGCACGCTGTCGGAGCGCACCGTCGGCCTGCTGGCCGGCCAGCCGCGCATCACCGTGCCCTCGATGCCCGCGAAGATCGCCTGCCAGGTGGCCGGCCTGGGCCACGGCTTTTTGCCGCGCGCCTGCATCACGGACGAGTTGAAGCGCGGCACGCTGGTCGAGCTGCCCACCGAGGAGCCGCGTGCTCCCGAAGCCTTCTGGCTGGCCTGGAAGACCGGTGCACAGGGACAGGCGCTGCGCTGGTGGCGCGAGCGGATGAACCGCACGCTGATACCGGCGCTGCTGCCGCGCTCGGCCCTGTGACCGTCAGGGCGCTCAGCCCGCCGCGCGCAACTTGTCCAGCGCCCGGTCGAGGAACGCGAGCCGGTCCTGCCCCCAGAAGCGCTCGCCGTTCAGGATGAAGGTCGGCGCACCGAACACGCCCGCCTCCACCGCTTCGGCGCTGTTGGCGCGGTACACGGCCAGCACCTCGGCCGACTGTTCCATTGCCTGCAGCGAGGCGCCGTCGTAGCCGTTCTCGTCGGCCACGGCGATGCGCACCTCGGCCTTCGAGGTGTCGCGCTCCTCGGCCCACAGCGCGCGAAGCAGCGCTTGCGACAGCGGTTGCGCGTCGAGGCCCTTCAGTTGTGCAGCGATCACCATCCAGCCCGGGTACTTGTTCCAGTTCGGATCGGTGGGCGCGCCCTTCGGGTAGTGCGCGGGCTCGAGGTTCATCGGCATGCCGAGGTAGTCGCTCCAGCGCGCGAGCTCGAGTGCGTGGTACGTGCGGCGCGGCTCGGGGCGCGTCTTCAGCGGAATGCCGCCGGTCTGCGGCACCACTGCCTGGAAGTCGTAAGGCTTGAGCGTGAGCCGCACGTGGTGGCGGCGCACGATGTCTTGAAGTTGCGGGCCGCCGAGGTAGGCCCAGGGGGAGGAGAGGCTGTAGTAGCAGTCGAGCGCGATCATGTTTCGATTATCTTCAGCGCATGCCCGCCCTCGCCGCGCCTCTCACCCTTCTCCCCTCGGGGTCTGCGCGGGACATGACGGCGCGATGAAGTTCCCGGCCTTTCTTTTCTCGCTGTTCCTCTCCAGGCTCGCCGACCAGATCCTGCTGTTCCTGGTGCCGCTGGTGGTGTTCCAGGTGACGCAGGACGTGGCGTGGTCCGGCTACGCCTTCGCTGCCGAGACGCTGCCGCGCTTTCTGTCGTTTCCCGTCTGCGGCGCGCTGTGCGACCGCGTGTCGCCGCTGAAGCTGCTGCGCGGCAGCCAGATTCTTCGCGCGCTGGTCTGCGTGCTCGGCGTGCTGGCCAACGAAGCCATGGGCGGCATCGGCTGGCTGGTGGGCCTCTCGGCGGTGTGCGGCGTGCTCACCACCCAGGGCGTGATGGCCCGCGAAGTGATGCTGCCGCAGATCGCCACGCAGCACGGCTTCGACAAGGTGCTGGCCTATGCGCAGACCGCCGAACAGACCGGCACCGTGCTCGGCCCGCTGGTGGCCGCCGCCCTGTTCGCGCTGTGGCCGTGGCAGGCGGTGGTCGGCGCGGCCGCAGGTTTCTTCCTGCTGGCCGACGTCGCCACCTCGTATTGGCGCCGCGGCAACTCCATGCGGCTGCACGAACCGCAGGGCGCGCCGGGCCACTTCCTGCAGCCCATCATCACTGCCCTCGGCCACGTGCTGCGCCTGCCGGGGCTGCTGCGCCTGACCATGCTCACCTCCGGCGTCAACCTGATGCTCGGCACCACCCTGGCATCCGCCGCCGCGATGGTTACCGGCCTGCACCAGCGCTCGGCCACTTATTACGCCGGGCTGCAGACGCTCGGGGCCGTCGCCACCATCGCGATCCTGCTGGCGATCATCCGCGGGTCGATCCCGCTCAAGCGCATGGGTGTCACCGCCTACGCGTTGATACTGGCCGGCGGCCTGCTCACCGCCGCGAGCACCAGCCACTGGGGCTATGCGGCCGGCTTCCTGCTGGTGATCGGCTTCGACAAGATGTTCAGCATCTACATCCGCATCCACCGCCAGCGGATCATTCCGGCGCAGGACTACGGCAAGACCACCGGCGTGATCGTGCTGCTGAACAACCTGACGCAGCCGCTGGCTGGGCTGATCGTCGGCGCGTTCGCGGATGCGACGCAGACGCGCGGGGTGATCTTTGCGGTGTGCCTGCTGGTGGGGGCGATCGGTGTTGCTTCGGCCGTGGCCGCCAGCAGGAAGACCGGCGCCACGCAGGCCTGACCGCCCCCTGCGCTCAGGACGCCTTCCAGAAGATGTAGTCGGCCTGGTACTGCACGACCTGTTTCTGGCCCTTGGTGGCCGGCGTGCACGGCACGTTCGCCGGCGCCACACCACCCTGCAATGCCACGCGCTGGATGTACGTCACGCCCGTCATCGCACCGGTGCCCACCGCCGGATTCGCCTTGACGAGCTGGAACGGCAGGCTCGTCGGACCCGAAGGCGCCACCGCCAACTGCGTGGCCGTGAGCTTCGAGCCATCGTTCGACTCCCAGGTGGCCGGCGGGCCGTAGTACTTGCCGACCTGCTTGCCGCCGCGGTCCCACAGCTTGGCGTCGGGGCCGACGAACACCCATTCGGTCTGGCCGGGCGCATTGGCCTTGTCGCGGCATTCGTAGGTGATGTCGCCCTTGCCCACGGTTTCCATGGCGACCTTGTTGCCCGCCGGCACCTGGATCGTCGGCGGCAGGCTCGACTGGTTGAATGCTGGGGCCATGGAGCCTGAAGACATCGAGCCGCATGCGGTGACAAGCACGGCAGCTGCCGGGACGACGCCGAGCGCGGCGATGAGACGGGTGGTGTGCATGAGGGTTCTCCTGGTTGTAGATGGGTAGACGGACGGCAGCAGCTCCTCGCTGCTGGGGCGTTTACGCACCGGAGACGGGGTTGGATGTGGCGGGGGTGATTTCACCTTTTTGCCGTGGGGGTAAGGCGCGGGTCGAATGCGAAACCTGAAGCCCCCTGCAATCCAAACCTCCCTGGTCGCTTGGGGCGTTGACTTCGCGCTTTCATCGCTTGAATCCCGGGATCGGGGCCGGGCTGCAATCAGGAAGATCAGATTGAAAGGGAACAAGGTCGATCGCCGCGTAGTTCCCGCCTTTGAACGTCGATGAAGACGAACCGAGATGAGATGTGACGTGAATCGGCACCTCGTCCAGAAGCATCCGGAGCGCACGTTCCGTTGCCAAGGCCCTGCGATGCGCAAGCGCCTTTGCGCCCTCGGCGTTCGCAGGAGCGATCCCATCGACTCTGGCCCCCTCCAATCGCGGAAACTCCTTTCGCCACCTGTCGAGCCAGCGCACCAATTTCAGGATCTCTGTCTTCTCGAGAGCAGCGGAACCAGCTGCAAAGTCGAGGTCAATGGCAAATGCACGAGAGCATGGATGGGCAGGGCTCGCCGCCAACATGCCGATGAGCAACAAAGAGATCGGCAGTTCGAATCGCATGGATGACTCTTAAAACGACGTAGCTTGCAGTGCTTTTGGCCCTCTTTGGCGCACGCTGCGTTGTTCCAGAACGCGAAAACCAAGAGCTGCGTGAAGGATTTCTAGCCGGTTGACATTGGGCAACCGTGTCAACACGCGCTTCCTTCTACAACTCCCAGACACAACAGGGAGGTTTCCGGATGATGCGCAAAGTTCTAGTGGTCGGCGATCCGCCGCCCCCCGGTGGGAGGGTGCTGCCCTACGATGGCCCGATGGTCGATTTCTTTGGGCATCGCCCCGCACTGATCGGCGGCAGGGCCTACTGCGAAGGATGCAACAGCGTTGGCATCATCGCGAAGGCAGGAGGGCCACGGCGCCCACAGTTCATATCGGAGATAGCGCTGGAGGGGGACGTCGTGGTGTGCCATTGCCCGGCGCCACAGCCTCTGCTGTCCGTGCTGCAGCACTCTGCGGAATATGACGATGAAGACTGGCATGCAAGCGGCGTCACGCCGAACCAGTCTGCGCTACCCCTGATGACGGCCGAAGCAAAAACTCCGGAGATGGCAGCCTTCAAGAAGACCGTCGACGACCACGTCACGCATCCACCGGAAGCCGAGCAGACCGAGAACATCTGCCCGAACATGACAAACAAGGAATTTGCAACGCTGGCAATGAGGCTGTGCGACATGGCGGTCGACTACATCACGAAGAAACGCTTGCCCGAACTGGAGCGCTGGGACGAACAGGCGCAGGCTCATGTCAAAGCGTGGTTCGCCGTAGCCGATCAACGCACCCGGGAGCATCTGCAGAAAGGCTTGGTCGAATGCGTGCGAGTGCTGAAATCTCTTGAGCCCAAGAATTTCGTCCGCTTCATTGCGGGCGGCAAGCTGGCCACCTGCGTCATGGGCAGCGCTTTCGGGACGGATGCTGCAGCATGTCCATCGGACACAAGCACGCACACCATTGCGATCGCCCTCCCCTTCTGTTACTACGAAGACAACGTGGTCAACTTCGACACCGGCGTAGTCATGGATGCCAACTCGCAGCTCGTGATCCTGATCCACGAAGTGACCCACTTCAACGACACCTTCGGATCGAATGACACCTGGAACGGGACAGCAAACTCAAGGCGACGCGTGAGAAGCGAAAACCACGCTGCCCTCCTTTCAAATGCAGACAGCATCGTGGCCTACATACTTGGCGTCCCATGAAAAGATATCGCCCGGCCTTTTGGCGCGTGACTGCAATCCTCTTGGTGTTGGTTGCCGCGCCTCCCGCCCACGCATGCAGTCCGATGAAGGTCATTGGCGTGTACTTCGATCGCGGCTCAGCGACGGTATCCGCGGCACAGGTGTCGAGGCTGGCTAATTGGATGGCCGACCTGCATGCGAGATATCCGAACCATGAATCCATCGACATCAGCGCCTCCGCCGAGCCTGGCGAACAGTCTCCGAGCAACCTCGCAATGGAGCGGGCACGCAATGTTGCGCGCGTTCTCCGGGAAAACCTGCTGTTCGATGGAGCGAAGATTTATCTGCCGGAGCGAGGCTATGTCAAAAAGCCTGCGTCCGCGTATCTCAAGGAGTTGGAGAGGAGCCAAGGTGTCAGGGCCGTGCAGCTCGACTTTCTTCCTGCCTGTCCGCATGAATGTTCATGTCAGATAGGCGCCTCCCCACACACCATTGATTCCGCCGCAACGAAGAGATGAACAACCATAGGCGCACCGTTCTCTACCGGTGCTCCATTCGGAGCACCCCTCGCATCTGGCGGCGAATCGGCTATCTGGCCATTCTCCTGATGGGGCTGTATCTGCTGGGTGCGGGCACGATGTGGGTGACCTTCTGGATCATGATGGCGATCCATGGCGCATAGCACGGGCGCCATGGATACGTCACCGCTTGACCCGTATCGCTTGCGCCGCCAACGTCAGAACAGCAAACCCCAACACCACCCACACTCCCGCATAAAGCATCCCCAACTCCGTCCCAGGCCCAATCGCCGCAGTCAACACCGCCAACCCGCAAGCCCCCCCCACCTGCAGCGAACTGTTCAACAACCCAGCCGCCAGCCCCTGCTCATCGTCGGCCACGCCGTTCGTCCCCGCCACCATCAGCGCCGAGATGCTCAGCGCGAACCCCAGGCCCCACAGCACCGAAGCCGGCAGCAGCACGCCCCACAGATCCGGCTCGGGCCCGATGCGCAGCATCAGCAGGTAGCACGGCACGAAGGCCAGCAGGCCGACCATCAGCACGCGCGTCACGCCGAAGCGGCTGATGAGCGCGCCGATCTTCGGACCGATCACCACCACCATCAGCCCCGCCGGCAGCAGCACCAGCGCCATCTGCCACGGCTTCCAGCCCTGGATGTTCTGCAGGTACAGCGCGATCAGGAACTGGAAGCCCATCGCGCCACCGTACAGCAGCGCGGCGCTGATGTTGGCGGCCACCAGTGCGCGGTTGCGGAAGATGCCCAGCCGCACCAGCGGCTCTTTCACCGTGCGTTCGATGACGACGAAGGCCACCAGCAGCGCCGCGGCCACCGCGAAGCCGATGAGGGTGCGCGGCGACGACCAGCCCGCCTCTTCCACCGACACCACGGTGAACACCATCAGCAGCATGCCCGCCACCAGCGTGACGGCGCCGCCGATGTCGAGTCGCGGCCGCTGCGCTCCTTTCACACGCGGCGCATCGGGCGGCAGGTAGCGCAGCGCGGCCAGCAACAGCAGCACGGCGACCGGAATCGGCAGCACGAAGATGTAGCGCCAGTTCAGCGCCGCCAGCAGCCCGCCGATGAGCAGGCCCGACGAGTACCCCGAGGCCTCGAACAGGTTGAAGATGCCGAAGGCCTTGTTGCGCGCCGGCCCTTCGGCAAAGGTGGTGGTCAGCAGCGACATCGCGGCCGGCCCGGTGAAGCCCGCCGCCATGCCTTTGACGAAACGCGAGACGATCAGCAGCCCCGCATCGGTGGCGAAGGCGCCGCCCACCGACACCAGCGCGAACACCGCCAGCCCCGCCACCAGCACGCGCCTACGGCCGAACAGGTCGGCGCAGCGCCCGCCCAGCAGCAGAAAACCGCCGAAGGCCAGGATGTACGCGCTGACCAGCCACTGCGCGGTGGCCGCGCCGATGCCGAAGGCATGCTGGATCTCGGGGATTGCCACCGCGATCATCGAGATGTCGAGCCCATCGAGCAGAATCACGCCGCTGAAGATCAGCAGCGCGATCCACATGCGCGCGGGCCAATGCAGGGGGTCCTTGTTTCTCTCCGTCGCGGCGACACCGACAACATCAACAACAGCAGCGCCCTCATCGTCAGGGCGCGCGTCGCACGGGTTCAGGCTGGCAGACATCCGATTGCTCCAATCAATCCATGGTTTCTTGATTGGCCCGATCGTCCCGCGCCCGCCCCGCGATGAGAAACGAGTAGTTCTCAACGAACCGTCAAACGGAGCTTGAAGATCGATGGCATCCACGCCGATGACGAACAACAGCAGCAGCACCAATAGCAGCAACGGCAACAGCCGCATGCTCCCCGGCACGCGCGCCCTGCGCACCTTCGAGGCGGCCGCGCGGCACCTGAACTTCACGCGCGCGGCCGACGAGGTGGGGCTCACGCCCGCGGCCGTGAGCTACCAGATCAAGGAAATCGAAGACCAGCTCGGCGTGGTGCTCTTCACGCGCACCAGCCGCAGCATCCAGCTCACGCCCGCCGGCGCCGTGATGTTCGAGGCCACCGCCGATGCGCTCGACAGCCTGCACCGCGCCGCCGGCCGCGCGCGCAAGCTCACGCGCAGCGCGGCGCACCTGCGCGTGTCGCTCAGCGCGCGCTTTGCCACCAACTGGCTGCTGCCGAGGCTGCCGAAGTTCAGGGCCGCCCACCCGGGGCTGGAGCTGAGCTTCGACATCACCGACGAGCTGCGCGACTTCGAGGCCGACGACATCGACATTGCCATCCGCTTCGGCACCGGTAGCTACGAAGGCGCGCGCGCCGACCGGCTGTTCGACACCCTCATCGTGCCCGTGTGCAGCCCCAGGCTCATCGAGACCGGACCGCCGCTGAACGAGCCGCGCGACCTGCTGCGCAACAACCTCACGCTCTGCCATGTCGATTGGAAGACCGACACCATGACCTGGCCCGACTGGCGCATGTGGATGGCCGCGGCCGGCGTGGACGGCAACGACATCGACGACAGCCGCCTCGTGGGCTTTACCGATTCGAGCTTCGTGGTGCAGGCCGTGCTCGAAAGCGGCGCCGTGGGGCTGGCCGACCTGGACATGATCGCGGGCGACCTGGCGCAGGGGCGGCTGGTGCGGCTGTTCGACATCGGCGTGCGCATGGCGCAGCCGTATGCGTACTACCTGGTGTGTCCGCAGGGGAGCAGCGAGGACGCGCGGGTCGTGGCGTTTCGGGAGTGGTTGCTGGGGGAGATGAAAGATCGTGACATGGGGCAGCCAGGCAGATCGACTGCTTGACGATCCGAGCCAGCTCGAAAGCGAACTGCTCCAAGGAAAGGATCGAACCGCGCCAGCCTGCAGCGCATCTTCGAAATCGAAAACTCCAGCCAGCGTGAAAAATCTGTAGCCGGTTGACGTTGGTCCACAGTGTCAACACGCGCATCCTTCTACAACTCCCCGAATCAACAAGGGAGGTTTCAGGATGATGCGCAGAGTTGTCTTGGTCGGTGATCCACCGGCCGCTGGCGGGAGGGTGCTGCCCTACGATGGCCCGATGGTCGATTTCTTCGGCCATCGACCCGCGCTGATCGGTGGCAGGGCCTACTGCGAAGGATGCAACAGCGTCGGCATCATCGCCAAGGCGGGAGGGCCGCGGCGGCCGTTGTTCATATCGGAGATGGCGCTAGAGGGAGACGTGGTGGTGTGCCACTGCCCGAGGCCGCAGCCGCTGCTGTCGGTGTTACAGCAATCAGCGGATTGCGACGATGACGCCGCGCATTCAATTGGCGTGTTCCCGCTGACTTCGACAGCGGCCACGCTCTCGAGTCCCGAGATGGCTGCCTTCAAGAAAACAGTGGATGACAACGTCACACATCCGCCCGAGGCCGAACAAACCGAGAACATTTGCCCAAACATGACGAACAAGGAGTTCGCAGTCTTGGCAATGAACCTGCGCGATATGGCGGTCGACTACATCACAAAGAAGCGGCTGCCCGAACTCGAGCGCTGGGATAAAAAGGCGCAGGCACATGTGGAAGCATGGTTCGCCATCGCCGACCAGGACACGCGTGAATATCTCCAGAAAGGATTGGCCGCCTGCGTTCGCGTTCTCAAAGGCCTGGAGCCAAAGAACTTTGTGCGCTTCATTGAAGGTGGAAAGCTGGCGACCTGTGTCATGGGAAGCGCACTGGGGACCGATGGTGCTGCCTGCAAGTCGGATGTCGGCACGCACACCATCGCAATCGCTCTTCCCTTTTGCGGGTACAGAGACCATACATTCAACTTCGACACCGGCGAATCCACCAACGGCCCCTCAAGACTCATTTTTTTGATCCATGAAGTCACGCACTTCGATGACACCTTCAGCTCGAACGACACGTGGTACGGAGCAACCGAATCAAGAAAAAACGTCAGAAGCGAGAACCACGCCGCTCTGCTGGCGAACGCAGACAGCATCACCTCCTACGTCCTCGGAATCGTATGAAAAGTCACAACGCAGCTCTGTCCGTCCTGATGGCAATCCTCGCCGTGATGGCGCCCCTGTCTTCGCATGCATGCTCACCGATCAAGGTCAGAGGGGTGTATTTCGAGCGCAACTCTTCGGATGTCTCCGCGTATCAAGTCTTGAGACTGGCGGACTGGGTGACTGACCTTCGCCGGCGCTATCCAAACCACCAAACCTTCTACGTCACCGCTTCTACTGAGCCTGGTGAACAAACCCCTGACCGTCTGGGAATGGATCGTGCACACAACATCTCTCGCGTTTTTCAAGAGACGCTGAAGATCGCTCCAGCGAAGATCGAGCTTCCGAAACGAAGCTATGTCGAAGCGCCTGTTTCCGCATATCTGAAGCAGCTCGAGAAAAGCGAAGGCGTCAGGGTGGATGTCAGTTTTCTACCGGCCTGTCCGCATGAATGCCCTTGCCAATCGGGAGACCCTCTTTACAAGCCACAGCCCCCCCGACAATGAAAAGCCGACTCCTCGCCCTAATCTGGGCACTTGCAGCGGGAGAAGCATCAGCATGCAGCTACATCACGCAGACCCAGCTGAGCTTCGAGGGCAACTCAACGGCACTGGATCGATCGCAGGTCATCAAGCTTGTCAAATGGCTAGATCGCTCTTATGCAAACTTTTCCATGTACGTGCGCGCCTCGATAGAGGTCGGGGCATCCGGTGCGGCGCCCCACGAGGCAAAGGCGTTGGCTGAGCAGCGTGCAGCCAATGCGGCGAGAGCGCTTCGCATGCTGTTGAAAACCGAGCCTCCGATTACCACCGTCGCTCGTGGATATAGGTCACCCGTGAATGGCCTGGGTGACAGTAACGATTTCGCCTCACTCCAGCTCTACCCGGACGTCGAAGGCCTGAAGCTGCCGGACTGCAACCCAGTCCCGATTCCCGGTTTCAAGCGGTAGACGTGCGCCAGGACGCTTTCATGCTGCAAGGGAATTGAAGGCCCCTCAGCGTCACCCAAGCAGCGGTGAACGTTGTGCGTTTGAAGCAGCCCAGGCTGCGTGCCCTCAATCTCAATGCCTCCGCATCAGGCTCCGAGCCGGGAAACATCAGCGCCGGAGCATTTCTTCAAGGGAAAAACAATCCGATGATCAAGGTCTGGGCACGTCTTCTTCTCAACGTCCTGGCGTGGTTCCTCGCGATGCCGGCCATGTTCGTGGCTGTGGGGGCGCTGGACCAGCGCAAATTCCAACCACTCTTCGAGAACATCGTTCCGATCACTGCCGCGATCCTTTTTGTATGGGCGGCCTGGATCTATTGGCGCTTCGTTCCGAGCGCCCCTCGAATCTGGCAACGAATCGGCTATCTGGCCGCTTTTCTGCTGGGGATGTATCTGCTTGGAGCAGGCGCACTGTGGGTGACCTTCTGGGTCATGCTGGCGATCCACGGCGCTTAGCGGCCACACCCGCCGGTGCCGCACCGGGGAACGACTTCGAAGGGCCCGTGCACATCCAAGCTTCACCGTGATTCGAGACGCCCGGCGCCTCAGCCCTTACTCAGCCTCACTCAGCGACAAGGAGCATCCGCAATCATGCGGACCGCGCGCAGAAAGTCCTTCGGCGCGACCCAGCTCACATTCCAGTTGCCCGCCACCGGCACCTCGCGCTTGTGCGCAACCACCATCTGCCGTTTCGGAATCACGAGGATGTACTGGCCATGGACGCCCCAGGCCATGTAGGCGCCGCTCAGCGGCGAGTCCGGAGGCTCTTCCAGCAGCCACCAGAGGTAGCCATACCCGAAGCCCCGGCGAGCCGTGTGCGGCGGATGCATGTCCGTGGAGGGCGTTCGCTGCTGCGTCATCTGCCTGACCCAGTCGGCCGGAATCAGTTGCTGCCCGCGCCAGTTGCCCTCTTTCAGCATCAGGTAGCCCAGCCGCGCCATGTCGCGAGTGGACAGGAAGAAGGGGTAGGCCAGGTGCTGCGACAGCCTGGCATTTCCGCTTCGCTTGTGGCGGGCCAGATCGAAGTCTTCGAGCGCAAGGGGTGTCGCGAGGTCGTCCGCGAACGTCCGGTAGATGCTGCGTCCGGTCAGCTGCTCGAACACCGTGCCGGCCGCGTTGAAGTCCCAGTTGTTGTAGAGGAAGTAGCTTCCGGGCTTCTGTGACCCGCGTGGCGGTGCGGCGGACGCATCGTCGCCCCCGTTGGCTGCCGCGTGATAGACACCGGAGCGCGCCGAAAGCAGGTCGCGCACGCGCGCCTGGCGCTCGACCGGCAGCAGGCCGCCGATGTCGTCGATGCCCAGGTCGGCGAGAGAGCGGTCGAGATCGATCGTGCCGCTCGCCACGTACTTGCCGTACATCATCGACAACACGCTCTTGCGCGCGGAGAACACGATGCTGACCGTCTGCACGGGGCCGTAGCTGAACAGCACGCGGCCGTCCTGGACAGCCATGAGGGCGGTGGAGTCCAGCGTATGCAGGTAGTCGCGCGCCGCATCGAGGTCGCGCCGACACGCATCGCTCAGGGACGATGCGGGAATGGCTTGCCACGAAGCGGCCGGATAGGTGGCCGCATCCGCGGCGGCGGGCGGCTTCTCGGGCGTCGAGGTGCATGCGCCCGCCACCATCAAGGCGGCGCAAGCGCAGCACAGCGCCAATGCGCGCATCAAGGTTCGTTGCATGACTGGGGGTTATCGGGGTGGCCCGCCATCATGCGTCATGGTCTTGCGGCTGAGGTCAATCTGTCTCGAAGGCAGCGTGGTGGGGCTGACTCGTCGATTGACCGCCCCTTCGCCGCCGCCTCAGGCGAGGCCCGGCTCGCGCCCTTGCAGCGCTTCGCGCACCGCGCCGGCCGCGAGGTTGATGGCGTCGATGCGCACCGTCAGCGCGTCGTTGAGCACACCGAGCAAGGCGCTCAGCTCGGTGCGGCTGGGGGTGAGTTCCTCGCTGTCGTTCAGGGCGCTGGTGTCGACAAGCTTCCTGAGCGCGGCGTAGGCGCGCATCACGTCGTTGAGGTTTTCGGCGTCGTCGCAGGCTTGCAGGGCGAGGTCGTCGAGATCAAATGACGCGGGGTTGATAGAAGCGGAAGGATTGCGAGATTGCGCGCGGGTGCGAGCGGATTCAGCCATGAAATGGACTCCAAGATTCGCAGGGGCTTCATCAGGCTTCCAAACCCGGTCGCACCACCTAGCGCGACGGGCGCAGTATATCGACAAGATCGTGGCCTTAAAGCTCAACGATGTTCCCGCGAATGATGAATGGAAGCTTTCTTCAGAGTTTCTACCTTGTCTCGCGCCATCATCCCAACTCAGAGTTTGTAAGGGGCACCAAATAATCTAGGAGGGCCGATGGACCTCGATTCGCGTACTTATCCCAATACATTTCCGGTCGAAGATATTGCAGGCCAGCAAAGTAAAAACCAGAAGGATCGACAGAGGGGTCGACTGACTTTTGGCCGGGGTATGCCTCTCGGAACGCACAGTAGTAGGCAACTCGAGGTTCGATGTTCATGAACCTCATGGGCAATGCAAGTGATGTGATATGCGCGAAATGCTCGTCGTACAAAATCCCGAGGGCAGTGAGTCCGATTCGAGAGTAAGAATCGCCCCGCAAAACTATCCGATCAATCGTAGGAGCCGTGACCAGTCCGCCTATACGTCGCACCATCTCGAGGAGCTGCGCAGACACCACATTGCCTTCAAGACTTCCCCGCAAACGCTCTCCGAGACTGACAGCTTGGTCAATCAGAGCGTTCAGACCAGCTTGCCCCAGCCCGTCCGAACTGCCGACGATTGCATCTGCGAGCAACCGCATCGTCGAATAATCGTTGATTGCCGCTGCGGCTCGCATTGTTCCCATCAAACTCAACGCAAGCTGTGCCTTCCCCTCCCAGCGGGCAATAGCCTTAAGGTCGCCCGATAGACCTGCATGCAGTGTCTGGCGCTGTGGCACCCAAATTACCCAAGACTGCTGATCTTCCATCAGCGAGTTGTCAGATGCACGCTGTTGTAGAAGCCAATCCTGAAGCCAAAGATACCAAGCTTGGCGAGTCTCAAGATCGACTCGTATGAATATCACCGGAATGCGGCACGCATCTGCATACTCGAAGTACCGCCGTTCGATGATGAACTTCACACCTGCATCACTGCATTCCACCCTCTCCGACGTCTTGATCTGCACCTTCAAGATATCTCCACGCAGTCCGTTTTCCGTGAGCTCAAACTCCGCGTCGATGCCGAAATCCTCCCCCAGATCTCGCGACAGCCAGTGGGGATGTTCCTCCACGTGCGCGAAGAGCCATTTGTGCCCCCGCGCGCCGATTTTTTGAGCCTTGGTTCTGGTGTTCACTTCTTTGAGAGGAGTCGGACTCCTGTATCGGGGTTCTCAGACTGACAGCGAAGGCAATCGGCTCGATCGCAAAGTGCTCGCGTAGTACACGTCTACAACACTTGCTTCAGCGCCTCATCGAACTCATCTATCGAAGGGGATTTCAGCTCTATCAACCGAATTCGAAGCGAGCTCGCAACAAACGCAGCGTGTTCAGCCTCAGCCCTAGCGAAGGAGGCCATCTCGGCCTCATCCCAGCTGTTATCCCCTCTGGCCACAAGTCGCTCCAAGACGACGGGAGTTGGGCACGCTAGCAAGATGATGGAGGTGCAACCGAGATCGTGAAAAACCGAATCAGGCAGTCGCAGGTGTTGACCGACGTCTTTTCTCAGAACGAGGTGACCGTCCAGAACTAGTGCTTGTTTATCAGCCTTGATTCGAGTCACCGCAGCGACCAGCGCCGCCTGATTAGCCGCGACTTCATCGACCTGCTTGCTGGAATTCCAAGAGGTGTGCCCCCGCTCCTCTCTAATCAATTGGCTAGCAGTCGCGTACTTCAGTCCGAGTCGAAGAGTAGCCTGCTTTGCCAAGTATGTCTTACCGACACCATGGACGCCCGCGATAAAGATCGTCATGCTGAGCCTTTATCAGTTGCAGTCTTTTTCTCGATTTTCTCGAGCTCGGTCAACGTGAGATATCGGAAAGACTGCGGCGGTGTAAATTCCTTGAGCAGTGATCTGGGATCGAGAGGTCTGTTCAGCTTTCGTACTGCACCCAACAGAATCGCACATCCCTGCTTTTTCCCCTCGAAATAGTCGAAGAGCTCACGCCGAGTCAACGCCCCTCCTCTCTCTACACAGTAGCTCCATAGCGCAGTGGATGATCCCCTGATCACATCTTCAACTTCGACAAGAGCAACAATTCGCTGTACTGGAGAACTCGCATAAATAGCGATGAGTTTTACCTCCTCCGCGGCCCATGCTCGCCGAAACTCAACGCGCTTCTCGCCAGACAGAATGAGATCTGAATATTTTGGTTTGATCGACAACAAGATGGCTCTACCGACCTGCGGCGGCGAGCACTCGAGAAAAAGCGACATCGGAAACTTTACGAATGGATTGAATCGGGCCAGTGACTACGTGCTCATGGATGAGACGGTCATAGGAAACAGCATGCGGTAGGTGTTCCACCAGCCGGAAGAGGATTACTTTGGTTTTTCGATTGGCCATTGCTTCGATCTCTTCGAGCGCGTAGACAGTACGACGGCTAACCAAGCTAGCGATTTTCGCCGCGTCATTCAAGATTTCGAACCGATCCACCACTCCGATGGATGTCACAGCTTTCTCGTCTTCCGTGCGATAGAAAAGTACAACGTCGCCTGGATGGATCGCATTGGTTTGCGCATGGCAAAGATAAGCCAGCTTGATCGCATTGCCGACGTTGCCGATGACGCCAAAGAGCCGCTGCTGCTGAGACTTGTAGTCTGGAAAAAGGGTTTCGTGAAATGGTGGTTGGATCGGAATCAGGAACTTCTGAACAGAGCCGTCTTTTCGGAAGTGGGGAAAGAAGCGGCGCGTGTAGTCGAGTGGTGGCAGTGTGTCCCAAGTAGGAGCAACTTGGGGATGTGGCTTAACCAGCACCAGATCGCCAGCGTACTGTCCACGCTCTTCAAAACCAAAGTCCTGTAGCAGGCGAATCAAGTAGTCGTGCCGCTCCGGATCAGCATGAATAAATACGTGCTCACAAGCATTCTCCGTGGCGAAACGAAACGCCGCCTTGAGAAAAAGCTCACCGATTTTTCGACCTCTGACAGTCTCGCCTACCTTGAAGGTACAGAGCTTCAGCGCGTGGCCAGCAAGTTGCTCACCGGCCTCATTAATCCTCTCATCGGTTTGCGAGGCGTAAACACATATCGCAGCTAGGGTTTCACTTTCGTCTCGGTAGACCCACGCCATGCGGTTCTCTCGTGCCTTGCGGCGAAACCAATCATCAAATCCGCCGTAGCCTTCTCGCAGACTATCGAAGAACGTGGAGGCCAACAGTGGCGTCAGACTGTGAAGAGGCACATCTTGGATGTTCGGCAGAGAGACTTGGCGGGGTTCATGCAAGCGCCGAAGCCAGTCCTCCGCTGTCTGGATCGTGTAGACACGATCACTAAGGCCACGAACTCGGGCCTTGGCATGGATGCGTCGATCCTCCGTGACAAGTGCATGCACAGCATCGCACTCGAGCGCATAGAGAATTTCGTTATCGCATGCGTCGTTTGCGTTTGTGGTGGGTGTATTCCAAGGGCAGGGAGCCACACTCTCCAACGCTGGGTACTGCTTGATGCGCTGCAGACTGCGCTCACGGCGACGTTCGTCGACATCACGTTCGAGATCGGTGATTGTTGCGGGGTGGTAGAGCAACGGATGCCCCCCGACACTCGCCAAGCGAACGAAATTCGCGAGATTCTGTTCCAAAACTTGAAACGAATCCTGCAGCGGTATCAACACGTTTGTGTCGAGCAAGAAGCGCAATCGTTGGGTCAAGAAGCCCTCCTGCGCAGCGGATTTGGCTCGGGCGCGAACACTAGATCGAACGCTAAGGAGAGAGACCCACATTGTCCGAACGCGAAGCAAAGAATTCGCGATCTTGCGTCCGGTGACGACGGCATCACTGCGCATGGTGCTGCGCTATCGCGTCGTCGCCTCGAACGAAAGGTGGGGTGGCGGGATGACTCCAACTGGATCTCCTCCTAGGCTTTGTGTCCGGATGTTAGACCAGATCCTTTCAGCGTCCTCCAGCAGCCCTAGCGCACAAGCCGCGCCGGCACCCAGGCCTTCCTCCTATGTATCGCTGCTGTGAGAACACCGGATATGACGACTCTGCACGCTAGCGGAGGGCCGATTGGCAACCATACCAGGCAGCACCTACTTTTGACTAGAAAGCAAATATCTTCTTCCTAATCCTCTATTTATCCGCAAAGATAACCACAAGACACTCCTCTACATCCCAGAAGGAGTGCCCTCATGCCCATCGCCCTACTGGCGCTGACCCTCAGCGCCTTCGCCATCGGAACGACAGAGTTCGTCATCGTTGGCCTCATCCCCACAGTCGCTGCCGACCTCAACATCGGCCTCCCCTCCGCCGGCGTGCTGGTCAGCCTCTACGCGCTGGGCGTCGCCATTGGCGCGCCGGTGCTCACCGCGCTCACGGGCAAGCTGCCGCGCAAGGCGCTGCTGCTCGGGCTGATGGCGCTGTTCACGCTCGGCAATCTGCTGGCGTGGAAGGCGCCGAGCTATGAATCGCTGATTGCCGCCCGCGTGCTCACGGGGCTGGCGCACGGGGTGTTCTTCTCCATCGGCTCGACGATCGCCACCGGCCTGGTGCCGAAGGAAAAGGCGGCGAGCGCCATCGCGATCATGTTCACGGGCCTCACGGTGGCGCTGGTCACGGGCGTGCCGCTGGGCACGTTCATCGGGCAGCACTTCGGCTGGCGCGAGACTTTCCTGGCCGTGTCTGCCCTGGGCGTGGTCGCGTTCGTCGGCAGCTGGGTCTTCGTGCCCGGCAACATCCGCCACACGCCGCCGGCCTCGCTGGCGCAGCAAGCAAAAGTGCTGGCCGAGCCGCGCCTGCTGCTGGTGTATGCGAAGACGGCCATCGGCTACGGCGGCTCGTTCATTCCGTTCACGTTCCTCGCGCCGATCCTCACGGAGGTGTCGGGCTTCAGCGCTGGCGCCGTGGGCTGGGTGATGCTGGTTTACGGCGTGTCGGTGGCGGTGGGCAACATCTGGGGCGGCAAGCTGGCCGACCGCAAGGGCCCGATTCCGGCGCTGAAGATCATCTTCGCGCTGCTGGCCGCGGTGCTGCTGCTCTTCAACTTCGCGGCGCCGCACAAGTGGCTGGCCCTGCTCGCGGTGCTGATGTGGGGCGCGGTGGCTTTCGGCAACGTGCCGGGGCTGCAGGTGTACGTGGTGAAGCAGGCCGAGCGCTTCACGCCGCAGGCGGTGGACGTGGCCTCGGGCCTGAACATCGCGGCCTTCAACCTGGGCATTGCCGGCGCGGCCTGGGCCGGTGGGCTGATCGTGACCCACCTGGGGCTGATGCACACGCCGTGGATTGGCGCACTGGTGGTGCTGGTGTCGCTGGCCCTCACGCAATGGAGCGGAACGCTCGACCGCCGTGCCGGCATTCCGGTGCGGGCTTCGGGGCCGGTGCCGGTCGGGCACTGACCTCCCCTTCCTCTCTTCTTTTTCTTCTTCTCTCTTTTCAACGCACAAGGACGACACCATGAACACGAACGTCACGAAGAACCCCGTTCCCGCCTTCGGCCTCGGCACCTTCCGCCTGAAGGGCCAGGTGGTCATCGACTCGGTGAAGAACGGCCTCGACGTGGGCTACCGCACCATCGACACGGCGCAGATCTACGGCAACGAGGCCGAGGTGGGCCAGGCGATTGCCGAAAGCGGCGTGGCCCGCGAGAGCCTCTTCATCACCACCAAGATCTGGACCGACAACTACGCCAAGAGCAAGCTGGTGCCCAGCCTGAAGGACAGCCTCGCGAAGCTGCGCACCGACCATGTGGACCTGACGCTGATCCACTGGCCCTCGCCCGGCAACGCGGTGCCGGTGGCCGAGTTCATGGGCGCGCTGGCCGAAGCCAGGGCGCTGGGGCTCACGAAGCACATCGGCGTGTCGAACTTCAACATCGCGCTGATGAAGGAAGCCATCGCGGCCGTGGGCGCGCAGAACATCGCCACCAACCAGATCGAGCTGCACCCCTACCTGCAGAACCGCAAGGTGGCTGAATTCGCGAAGAGCGCGGGCATCCACATCACTTCTTACATGACGCTGGCCTACGGCAAGGTCATCAACGACCCGGTGATCGAGGCGATTGCCAAGGCGCACGGCGCGACCACCGCGCAGGTGGTGCTGGCATGGGCCATGCAGCTGGGCTACGCGGTGATTCCGTCGTCCACCAAGCGCGCGAACCTCGAGGGCAACCTGAAGGCGCTGCAGCTGAAGCTGACGGACGCCGAGATGGCGCAGATCGCGGCGCTCGACCGCAATGAGCGCCTGACGGACCCGGCCGGTCTGTCGCCGGCCTGGGACTGACTGCTCTGCGTGCTGCTGCGACTACGCCGGCGCAAACCCCCAGGCCTGGGTTTCAAACCCGGTGAAGCTGATGGCGCCAAGCACTGCACGCGCAGCGGTCTTGTCGCCGTCGAGCGTCAGGATCATCGGCGTCGCCGAGTTGCTCGCACCGCTCTTGTTCTGGATGTACCAGTAGCCGAGTTTCTCGGTGGGCAGCAGGCACCAGAGCTGCAGGCTGCTGTCGGCAACAGCACCCCTCTTCATCATCACGATGGGTGTGGGTGGAGGCACTGGGACGATGCCTTTGGGTACCACGGTCATCACGAGGCCAGTGCCCATGTTCGTCTGCAGATACCACCATCCCGGGTTGTTCCCTCCGGCGGGAACGAACATCCATTGCTGGTTGGTGCTGCCCTTGTCCGACTTGCGCGTCCACGAGATGACCGCGGTGCCTTCTTTCGTGCTGCCGCCGTCCACATCGAGCACGTAGCGGGTGGGCAGCAATTGCTGGATGACATGCGGGCCGAGGTCCTGCGAGTCCAGGACGCCGGCGGCTGCTTCGGCAGTGTTCTCTTCAATGATCGACATCGTTCCTCCTGTTTCAGAAATGCGTTCGGGGGTGCCGCTCACGCGCGATTGGCGGAGGCGTTTGCGGGGGGCGCGACGGGACCGAGCGAATGGTTCACCCAGTAGGCCTGGAGCAGCGCTTCGGCCTTCGCGGTGTCGGCCGACTTGCCCTTGGCCTGCAGCAGGTCGATGGCCTGCGGGTAGGTGGTGTTCTCCGGAATGAAGAACGGCAGCGTCGGGTTGATGTTCGCGTAGCGGTCGCCCAGCAGGAATCCGGCGAGCATGGGCATGATCTGTGCCGACGTGCCGCTGAGGCTCGCGTCTAGCACCGGCCCGGGCGTGGACTGGTTCATGAGAAAGGGCGGCGTGACGTTGAACGGATTGGGCGTACCGGTCATCCACTGGTTGGCGCCCCAGTTGTGGGTGTCGCTCGCGATCCAGTCGTACATGAGGCCGGTGCCGATGGTGATGGCCGTGATGTCCTCCAGCGCGTACCCGGCCTTCACGGCCAGCGCGATGGCGGCAACCGTCGGATCGTGGTTGAAGAAGGCGCCGTCGATGTTGCCTTCGTACGAGCCCAGCTGCCCCGGCATCGCGCCGCTGGACGTGGCCGCCTTCGCGACCAGCACGTCGCCGTGGTCCGCGATCATGTTCGTGTACATGACCGGCTCCCACGGCGTCGGCGTTTTCACGCCGTCCTTCAGCGCGGCACCGCCGACGTTGAACGACACGAACAGCGCGCAGCGCCCGAGGTCGGACACCTTCGCCGTGGGGTGCAACTTGAGCTGCGAGGCGAAGACCTCGTCGATCGAGTACGCGGGCACGTTCGGGTCCGAGTTCATCTTGTTGTAGAAGTCGATCTCCTTCGTGGTGAAGAAGGTGATGAGGTCCTGCGGCTTCGTTCCCGCGAGCAGCTCGCTGGTGATGATCGAGCCCGTCGAGCATCCGGCGATGAGGTCGGTGTTGTCGATGATCTGCGGGTACTTCGTGTACAGCTTGTTCAGGATGGTGACGGACATCAGGCCCCGTATGCCACCGCCAACGAACGAGAGGATGGTGAATTTCTGCTTTTCCGCCATTGCCAACTCCTTTCAAGAGAAATGACTTCCATGAAATGACTTCCCGGCCGGGGAAGCGGAGTCTGGGCGCTCGGCATGTTTGCCGCTACGAGTGGAATCCCGTTCAATCCAACTCTGTAATTCCGCAAGCCGCGCAAGCATTCGGAATGAAACCTCGAGCGCCGGAAATTGGCGCGAAGGTTCTCTTCTTCATGCGGCGCAATCGCAAAGCGCATCGAGCGCGTACCTAAGTTCGCGCTCTTCGTCGGAGGTCAATGCGAGTACGAGGTTGCGGAATTCGGTCTTGTAGCAAGGCAGCATCAGCGCTGCGGTGAGTGCGTGGGTGCTGTCGCTGCCGCGCGCGATGTGCGCGTTGCACGCCACGACGCTTCGATGGATTTCGAGCGCACGCGCGACCTTGGCGGAAGGCCGCCTTGTCGCGCTGCCGCTGCTTCTCGTGATGAACATTGCCGACTCCTCGTGGTGCGCCGCGTGTGGCGCCGTGAGGTCACTCTATTCAGAGGTTGGCGGAATGGTGAGTAACAACATCGTCGTGAATTCAGATGACGCGTCGCGACGCTCTATGCGCCTGAAAGGCAGCGCAGGAAATCAGCGTCAATGTGGAACTCGTTCCATCCGTGAGAAATTCCTGGGCGGTTGACGATAGACAACAGTGTTAGCGCGCCCAGCCCCATACAACGCACCGTCACACGACGGGAGCGTATTCAATGGAAAGAAAGATTCTTGTGGTCGGAGATCCGCCGGTCTCCGGTGGCCGGGTGTTGCCCTACGACGGCGCCCTTTTTGATCTGCATGGGCACCGGATCGCACTGATCGGTGGCCGAGCCTACTGCGAGGGCTGCAACAGCGTGGGCATCATCGTCAAGGCCGGAGGGCCACGGCGCCCGGAGTTCATTTCGGAAGCTGCTCTGGAAGGAGACGTCGTGGTTTGCCACTGCGTGGCACCGCAACCATTGCGCGCCACCCTGCAACACACGTCGACTTATGACGACGGGGCGCACCATGCCACGGCAACGCCCACGATCGCGACCACCTGGCCTGCCGGAGAGATCGCCGCCTTGAAGCAGGCGGTGGACGAGCATGTCACTCACCCACCCGAAGCCGAGCAGACCGAAAGAATCTGCTCGAACATGACGAACAGGGAGTTCGCCGTCTTGGTGATAAAGCTGCGAGATATGGCGGTCGACTACATCGTGAAAAGACGGCTCCCTGAATTGGCGCGCTGGGACAAGGAGGCCCAGGCGCGAGCAACCGAGTGGTTCGGCACGGCTGACCAGAGCATTCGGGAGCATCTGCAAAAGGGTTTGGCCGCATGCGCTCTTGTGCTCCAAGAACTGGAGCCGAAGAACTTCATTCGATACATAGAGGGAGGCAAGATCGCGACTTGCGTCCTGGCAAGCATGAATGGCGCCGCTGCGGCAGTGTGCAAGCCTGATACAGCCACCCGCACCATTGCAATCGCGCCCATCTTCTGCAATTTCGAGTTCGACAACAAAACCAACTTCGACACGGGCGCGGTGATGGATGGTGACTCTAGGCTGTTGGCGCTGGTGCATGAGGTGACCCATTTTGATGACACCTTTTCTTCGAATGACACCTGGTACGGAACAACGCGGTCGAGAGAGCACGCGAAAGATGCCCGGTCTCGCTTCAATGCGGACAGTCTCGCGTCCTATATCCTCGGCGTTACCGGTTGAGGCATATCGTGATCAAGCACCTTCGATTCCTGGGAGCCTTGGCTCTGACCTTCGCAATGCTCAGCCCGGCCGCCGTGCTCGCATGCAGCCCCATCAAGGTCTTCTATGTGTACTTCGATCGCGACTCTGCGACGGTAACCGCCGACCAGACCCTGAAGCTTCGCGTCTGGATGCAGGAACTTCGGGCGCGATACGCCAACCATGAGGCGATCTACATCGGAGCATCAGTCAACCCGGAAGAGCGAGACCACGATCCCAAAGGCCTGGGTCTGGAGCGGGCGCGCAATGTAGCTCGCGTTCTTCGAGAAGATCTGCATTTCAGCGCCAGAGTCTCACTCCCGAAAAGCAGCTATGTTGCAGACCCCAGCTCGCTTGCGAGCAGTGCTGCCGAAGACCCGCGAGTTCTTGGAGTGCAGCTCGACTTCCTGCCGGCTTGTCCGCACGAATGCACATGCCAACTTGGTGATCCACTGCATACACCCCCGGCTACTCGCTGACCAAGTGGCCGTCGCAGGCCGCTCAGGAACCTCTGCGCGTCGCAGCCCAATCCGAAAGAATCTCCACTGCCTCGCGATCCATCTTCTGCTCCGCAGGCAAGCTGCGCTGCGCAAGCGCCGCACCAGCCTCGGCGCGCAGCGCCTCCACATCGATCGGATGCCGGGCCGCCACCGTCACGCCCTCGAAAGCCTTGCCCGACTGCGCAAGCGAAGCCGCGTAGTACAGCTTCGCGATGCCCGCGATGTGCATCGCCGCCACGCACATGGCGCAGGGCTCGCACGAGGTGTAGAGCTCGCAGCCCTGCAGGTTGACGGTGCCGAGCTTGCGGCATGCATCGCGGATCGCTTCGACTTCGCCATGCGATGTCGGGTCGTGGTGCGCGACGGAATGGTTGAAGCCTTCGCCGACGATCACGCCGTCTTTCACGACGACGGCACCGAAGGGCTCGGTGCCGGGCTCGCTCAGCGCCTGTGCAGAGAGAGCGATCGCCCGCTGCATGAACTGTTCCTGGTACATCGTGTTCAGACCTTTCTGGTGGCCGCGCTGTCGAGCGCGGTGATGGATGGTGCGCCGGCTTGAGTGCCGCGCGCAACGAAGAGGCCCGCCGTGGCGGCTGCATAGCGGCGCGGGTCGAAGCGCAGCATGAGCGGCAGCAGCACCACCACGACCGCTGCGAGATAGGCCCACGCGAGCGTGAAGCCGCCGGTCTGCTCGCGCACCCAGCCGGTGACGAAGGGCGCGAGTGCGGCGATCATGAAGCCGACGCCCTGCATGAAGCCCGCGAGGGCACCGGCCTGCGCGGGGTCGGGCAGATGGTCGAGCGCGAGCACCATGCACAGAGAGAACGCGCCGCCGAGGCCGAAGCCCAGAACGACGGCGATGGCGACTGCCGGCACGGGCGCGTCGAAGGTCAGCGCGCAGAAGCCTGCGAGTTGCGCGGCGAGCGTGAGCACCAGCCAGGGCCGCAGGTCGCGGCCACGGCTGCGTGCGATGGCGGGCATTGCAAGCGCGGAAACCACCTGCGCGGCAGTCATCAGCGCGAGCACGGAGCCGCCCTGCTGCGCGGTCCAGCCCTGCTGCGCGTAGAAGTGCGGCAGCCAGGCGACGAGGCTGGTGTAGCCGCCGTTGATGAGGCCGAAGCACGCGGCCAGCAGCCATGCGCGGCGGCTCCCGAAGCAGCGCAGCCATGAAAGGCCGCGAAGGCCCGGCGCCTCGGCGACGGAAGTGATTTCGATGCGCCGCATGTTGAGCCAGTACAGCAGCGCGAAGGTCGCGAGCAGGGCCCAGATCGCGAGGCCTGCGTGCCAGTCGGGTCCCTTGTCGCCGCCCAGTGCATGCGCAACCCACGGGCTGGCCATGGCGCCGAGTCCGCCGCCGCCCATGATGGCGGCGGAGTACAGCCCAGTCATCACGCCGATGCGTTCCGGGTAGGCCTGCTTCACCACGCCGGGCATCAGCGCCTGCACCAGGCCGACGCCAGCGCCCGCGAGCGCGGCGCTCCACAGCAGCGCTGCAGCACCACCAGCCACGTAGCGGCTGGCGCAAGCCACGGCGATGGCCACGAGCCCGAGCGCGACGCCGCCGCGCGCGCCGATGCGCTGGCCGACGGCCGCGCCGAAGAGCGAGGTGGCGCCCATCGCGAACATCGGCAGCACCGTCAGCAGCGCCACGGCATGGAAGCCGATGCCCGTCGCAGTGCGGATGGGTTCGAGCAGCGGGCTGCTCGACGTGAGAAAGGCGCGCAGGTTCAGCGCCACCAGCACGATGACGATCGCGAAGGCGATGCCTCCGTCGTGCTTGCCCCCTGCCTTCACAAGGCCGCCAGGTCGGCGCTCAGCATGCCGTTGCGCGCGACGACGCGCCCGCCCGCCACCACCAGCTTGCGCACCGGCCGCGAGACGACGGCGTGCGCGACGGTCTGCGCGTCGACCAGCACGAGATCGGCGCGGTTGCCGGGCACGAGGCCGTAGTTCTCGAAGCCGCAGCCGCGCGCGCCGGAGTGGGTGACGGTGTCGAGCGCCACTTCGATCTCGTCGTCGCGGCGCAGGTTGTAGCGCAGGCCGATGATCATGGCGCGCTCGAGCATGTCGGGGTTGCCGTAGGGCGACCAGGTGTCGCGGATGCCGTCGTTGCCGCCGAGCACTGTCACGCCGGCCTGCCTGCAGGCCATGAGCGGCGGCACGGTGCGCGAAGGCGGCGCGCTGGTGACGAGCACCACGCCCAGCTTCGCCATGCGGGCGAGCAACGCATCGCGCTCGCGTTCGCTGACGTCACCGAGGCAGAAGCCGTGGCTGATGGCCACCTTGCCCTGCATGCCGAGCGCCTCGGTGCGCTGCAGGATCAGGTCGAGCGAGAAGGCACCCATGGCGCCGGGCTCGTGCAGGTGGATGTCGACGGGGCGCTGGTGCTTGTGGGCGATGTTGAAAAGGACGTCGAGCGACTTCACCGGGTCGCCATCGATGGCGCAGGGGTCGAGGCCGCCGAGCACGTCGGCGCCCATCGCCAGCGACTGGTCGAGCAGCTCGGCGGTGCCGGGCCGGCCCAGCAGGCCCGACTGCGGGAAGGCGACGACCTGGATCTGCTGCACCTCGCGCAGCGCCTCGCGCGTGCGCAGGGTGCCTTCGAGGTGGCGCAGGCCGGCCTGCGTGTCGACGTCGACGTGCGTGCGCAGCCGCGTGGTGCCGAGCGCGAGGAATGCCTTGGCGAGCACCAGCGACTGCGTGGCCGCGTCGTGCCCGCTTGTGTGGCGGAAGGCGCGCTCGTTCTCGATCTTGTCGGTGAGGTTCGTGCCGACCTCGTTGCGGTACCAGTCCATTCCCCACATCGTCTTGTCAAGGTGGGTGTGGCCTTCGACGAGGCCGGGCAGCAGCAAGGCGCCGTGGCCTTCCTCGACGGCGGCGCCGGCAGACGCTGCCAGCGCGGTGCCGAGCTCGGCGATGCGTCCGTCCTGCACCCGCACGTCGACCGGGGAAGCACCCATGGGGCGCACGTTGCGGATCAGGAGCGATGACATGGTGGGAATCCGTTTCTCGAAAAAATCTTCATCAGGCCGGCTGCGCGATGGCGGCGCGCGGCGTCGTGCGCGGGGTGACGAGCGCGACGATCACGAACACCAGCGCGTTGGTCGCCAGCGCCACCAGCCCGGTGTTGAGCGACTTGAAGACCACCGGCGCGGCCGGGAACAGCGTACCGAGGTTCGAGCCCGTGGTCATCATGAAGGCCAGCACGGCGCCGCCGGCCAGGATGCCCGCGAAGGCGGCGTGCTTGTTGCCGAAGGGCTTTTTCTTGAGGCTGAAGAGCAGCGAGGGCAGCAGCTGCGTGAGCAGGCTCGATGCGAAGATGGCAACGGCCACGATGGTGGTGCCGCCGCGCAGCACGAAGTACACCGCCACCAGCGCGAACACCGGCAGCACGCCGCGCGCCACGCGCGAGACCTGTTTGTCGGTAGCGTGGGGCGCGAAGCCTTCCTTGTAGACGTTCTTGCCGATCACGGTGGAGGCCGTCAGCAGAATCATCGAGCCCGGCACCAGCGCCGTGAGCACGCCCGTGCCGCCGATCACGCCGACGAACCACGGGTCGAAGGTGTGCTTGACGAGGCCGAAGAGGGCCAGGTCGACGTCGGAGCCCTTGAGCCCCGGCACCTGCAGGATGGCCGCGAAGCCGACCAGGAACAGGAAGGCGATGACCACCTGGTACAGCGGCATCAGGATGGTGTTGCGCCGCACCGCGCTCGCGCTCTTTGCCGCGTACACCGAGGTGAGGTTGAACGGGTAGAGGTAGTAGCCCAGCGCCGTCAGCAGGATGGTCGAGTTGTACCAGGTGAGGTTCAGGCCCTCCTTCGGGAACTCGAAGAAGCCGGGGTTGGCGGCGTGGATGGCGGTGAACATCGGCGCGACGCCGCCGTAGTAGTGCCACGGCAGGTAGATGCCGAGGAACACGGCGAGCGCGAGGATCAGGATGTCCTTCACGATAGCGATGCTGGCCGAGCCGTGGATGCCCGAGAACAGGATGTAGCTCACCATCACCAGCGTGCCGATCCAGATCGCCACCTGCGGCGCAATGGAGCCGTACGAGGCTTCCGACACGATGATGCCCAGCCCGCGCAACTGGATGGTCAGCAACGCGACCATGCCCATGAGCGCCACCACCGACACCAGCACGCCGAGCGGGCGGCTGTCGTACTTGTGCGCGAAGAAGTCCGAGAACGACACCAGCTTGTGCGTGGTGGCGTAGCGCCAGACGGCCGGCAGCATCCAGAAGGCCATGAGGTAGGCCAGCCCGCCGTAGGCCAGGATGTAGAAGGCCGGCGTGCCCTTGCTGTACGACCAGCCGCTCGCGCCCAGGAAGGTGAAGGTCGAGAACGACTCGCCCGCCATCAGCAGGAACACCATGATGGCGCCCAGCCCGCGCCCGCCGAGCGCCCATTGCTCCAGGTTCATGGTGCGGCCGCGCCGCGCGAGCACCGCGAGGCCCAGCGCGCCGACGACGAACAGGGCGATGACTCCGAGCGCGGCGTTCATCGCGCTTCTCCGTTGGCCGATGCCGAGGAAGACGCGTCGATGTCACCCTCTGCGCGGTCGATAACCACCATGATCAGCGAGGTCAGCACCAGCCAGCTGACGTTCCACACCATCAGGAAGGGCATGCCGAGCACGAAGGTGGGCGCGATGGAGGACAGCCATCCCCCGCTGAAGAAGGCGGCGACCGGCAGTGCGGCAAGCCATTTGGCGGATTTCATGGAGAGCCTCGATTCATGTCTCTGGTTGGGATTTTCTGTGATTTTGGTTAACCATACAATTTATTTTGGTTAACCAAACGGCGCGAATGGTACGGAGCACGACCGGGCGAGTCAATCCAAGGGCTTACCCGGAGGCGACATCGCGCAAGCAATAATCCGGCTGCCTATGCCCTCCGCCGCCCGCAAGACCCCAGCGACCGCCCCCTCCCCCGAACTCACGGAAGCCGACGACGCGAACGTGGACGAACGCGTCTACGCCGCCGTGTCGAAGGCGCTGCTCAGCGGCAAGCTGCGGCCCGGCACGCCGTTGCGCGAACGCGCGCTGGCCGAGGCGCTGGGCTGCACGCGCGGCGCGGTGCGCAAGGTGCTGGTGCGGCTCGGGTCGGAAAAGCGGCTGGTGCTGGAGCACAACCGCGGCGCCTTCGTGCCCAACCCTTCCATCGACGACATGCGCGGCATCTACCGCGCGCGCCGCATCGTCGAGGCCGGGCTGGTGACCACGCTGTTCGGCAACCTTTCGCGCGAACAGGTGGCCGCGCTGCGCAAGCACGTGCAGGCGGAACAGAAGGCCTTCAAGGAAGGCCGGCGCGAGGACGCGATCAAGCTGGCGGGCGACTTCCACCTGCTGCTGGCGCAGATGGCGGAAAGCGAGGAGCTGCTGTCGTACATCAAGCGGCTTATTTCGAACACCGAGCTCTACAAGGCGCTGTACGACTCCGCCGAGGCCGCGAGCTGCGCGCCGCGCGAGCATGAGCAGATCATCGAGGCGCTGGCCACGGGCAAGTCGCTCGACAAGGCGCTGGCCGTGGCGCTGGAGCACCTGGACGAGCTGGAGCAGCGCGTGATCGCCGGGGCGGCCGCCGAGCAGGAAGTCGACCTGGCGACGCTGCTGAACGGCGGCGTGAACAGCAAGCCGCACGCGCACGACCACTGAGGCATCCACGCTTCGTTCGCGGCCGAAGTGTGGCCGCGCTGGTGAGGGAATGATCGGCGCACCATGCACGCATCAACACCCTCCTCCATCGACAAGCCCCAGGCCAGCCTCGCCCTCGAATGGGCACTGCTCGCGCTGCTCGCCACCTGCTGGGGCGCCTCGTACACCTTCATCAAGATCGGCGTCGCGACCATTCCACCGGTCACGCTGATCGCGGCACGCACGCTCATTGCAGGCGCACTGCTGCTCGCGGTACTGCGCATGCGCGGCGTGAAGCTGCCGAAGGAGCCGGCGATGTGGGGCCGCTTCGCGCTCCAGGCCTGCCTGAACAGCGTGCTGCCCTTCACGCTCATCGCATGGGCGGAGCGCAGCGTCGATGCGGGGCTGGCGACCATCCTCAACTCGACCTCGCCGATCTTCATCTTCCTGCTGGGGCTGGGCCTCGGCGGTTCCGACAAACCGACGCTGCGCCGCATGTTCGGCGTGGGCGCGGGCCTCGCGGGCATCTGCTTGATCGTCGGCTTCGAGGCGCTGAACGGGCTCGGGCATTCGCTGCTCGCTCAGCTCGGGCTGGTGGCCGCAGCCGTCTGCTACGGCTGCGCCGCGATGTTCGGCCGCGTGTTCAAGGGCCTGGACCCGATGGTGCCGGCCGCGGGTTCGCTCGTCAGCGGCGCCACGATGCTGCTGCCCGCGAGCCTCGTGGTCGACAGGCCGTGGACGCTTTCGCCCTCTTCTGCATCGATGGTGGCGGTGCTGGCACTCGCAGTGCTCTCGACCGCGCTGGCCTTCACGATCTACTTCCGTCTCATCAAGACGCTGGGGCCGATGTCGACCGCCGCCCAGGCCTATCTGCGCGTGCCCATCGGCGTGACGATCGGCGTGGTGTTCCTCGGTGAGACGCTGGCGGCCACGGCGTGGCTCGGGCTGGCCTGCGTGGTGGCGGGGGTGGTGGCGATGACGATGCCGGCCACGAAGCGCTCGCGCCGCGGCTGAGGAAGGCGCTCAGCCGCGCGGCACCTCGGGGTTGATGTTCAGCGCATGCGGCCCGTTCGCCAGCTGCTTCTTCAGGAACTCCACGCACACACGGACCTTTGCCGAGCCGGCAGTGCGGGTGCTGGTCATGGCCCAGATGTCGGCCGGCTCGTGATACGCGGGCAGCACGCGCGTCACGCGGCCTTCGACCAGCGGCTGTGCCACGTCCCAGATCGACAGCAGGCAGATGCCCTTGCCGTCGATGCTCCACCCCCGCACGACGTCGCTGTGGTTGGAGCTGAAGCGGCTCGTCACCTTGACGGCCTCCATGCCCCGGGGACCCATCAGCCGCCAGTTGCCGAAAGGCTGGTCGCGCTCGCGGAACAGCAGGCACTCGTGCTCCGCAAGCTCGGCCACGGTCTTCGGATGGCCGTGCTGCGCGAGGTAGTCGGGCGAGGCGCAGAGGATGCGCCGGCTCTCGACCATGCGCTGCGCGATGAGCCGTGGCTGGGTGGGGTCGCCCACGCGGATGTCGAGGTCGAAGTTCTCGGTGATCAGGTCGACGCGCCGGTCCATCAACTCCAGCCAGACCTCGATGCGCGGATAGCGCTTGCCCAGTGCCGACAGGATGGGCGCGACGTGCTCGCGCCCGAGCCGCTGGCTGGTGGCGATGCGCAGCGGGCCCGAGGGCTCCTTCTTGGCGCTGCTGAAGGCTTCCGACATGGCGTTGGCGTCGTCGAGGATGCGCTGCGCCCACTGGTAGGCGCGCTCGCCGTCCTCGGTGATCACCACGCGCCGCGTGGTGCGGTGGAACAGGCGCACGCCGAGCTGCGATTCGAGGATGGCGATGCGCTTGCTGATGTGCGCCGACGTGGTTCCGATCTCGAGGGAGGCACCAGCGAAGCTGGAGCGCCGGGCGGCCTCGCAGAACACTTCCAGGTCTTTCAGGTCCATGGCTTTTTTATCAACGATCTGTTGATACCGGTTCAACAGAAGGCGGATTGTAGTTCTCTCTGTTGTTACTAGACTCCGCGGCAGTTCCTACAGCCAACGAGACAAGGTCCATGAGCAAACTCCCCATCGCGGTCATCGGCGCAGGCCTGATCGGCAAGACCCACATCGATCGCGCATTGAGCAGCGCCGACGTAGAACTGGTCGGCATCGCCGATCCGACACCGGCGGCGGCCGAGCTGGCGCGCTCGGCCGGCGTGCCCTGCTTCGCAGACCATCGCGCGATGCTCGCCGAGACGATGCCCAGGGGCGTGGTCGTCGCGACGCCGAACGCGACGCATGCGCGCATCACCATCGAGTGCCTGGAGCGCGGCGCGGCGGTGCTGGTCGAGAAGCCCATCGCCGACACGCTCGAAGACGGACGGCGCATCTGCGAGGCGTCGAAGGCCACCGGACTGCCGGTGCTGGTGGGCCACCAGCGCCGCCACAACCCGATCATGCGCAGGGCGCGGGCCATCGTTGCCGGGGGCACGCTGGGGCGCCCGGTGAGCGCGACGGTGCTGTGCACCTGGTTCAAGCCGCGCGACTACTTCGACGTGACGTGGCGGCGCCAGCAGGGCGGCGGGCCGATCCTGATCAACCTGATCCACGACATCGACCTGATGCGCCATCTCTACGGCGAAATCGAGAGCGTGCAGGCGCTGGCCTCGAATGCGGTGCGCGGCTTCGAGGTCGAGGACACGGCCGCGGTGGTGCTGCGGTTCCGCAATGGCGCGCTGGGCACGGTCACGGTGTCCGACACGGCGGTGGCGCCCTGGAACTGGGACCTGGGCGTGGGAGAGGCGGAGCGCTTTCCGCGCCAGGACATCAACGCGCACTTCTATTCGGGCACCGAGGGCTCTCTGACGCTGCCGCGCCTGGAGCTCTGGCGCTACCGCGAGGACCAGGGCCCGGCCGAGGGCTGGCACGACCCACTGACGCAGGAGCGCACCGCCGTGCACACCGGCTGCCCGTACACCGAGCAGATACGCCACTTCGCCGCACTCATCGAGGGCCGCGAAGAGCCGGTGTGCTCCGCGCTCGACGGCTTCCGAACGCTCGAAGCGACCCTAGCGGTGACGGAGGCGGCAGCCACCGGAGGCAGCGTGACCCTGCCTTCGTAGGACACGCACGCGCCCCGACGCGGGCGCCGGGCCTTCACGCAGGCCCCTGCAGTGAGACAGAGAGAGACATCGAACAAGAACCGCTCAACGAGACAAGAGCAAACAGCCATGAGCTACACATTCGACTTCGCGGTGCTGCTGCCGCATTGGGAAGCCTTCGCCGAAGGCTGCTGGCTGACGCTGCGGCTTTCCGCCGTGTCGGTGGCCATAGGCTTGGCCGCGGGCCTGCTGACCGTGCTCGGCAAGCGGTCGCCGGTGAAAGGGCTACGCTGGCTCGCCGAGGCCTACATCGAGCTGATCCGCAACACGCCGTTCCTGGTGCAGGTGCTGTTCGTCTTTTTCGGCCTGCCATCGCTCGGGGTCAGCCTCACGCCGAACACAGCCGCGGTGCTGGCGCTGAGCCTGAACCTCGGAGCCTTCTCGGCGGAGATCCTGCGCACGGGCATCGAGTCGGTGCCGCGCGGGCAGTTCGAGGCCGGCGCGGCGCTCGGCCTGAGCCCCCTGCAGACGCTGCGCTGCGTGGTCATCAAGCCCGCGCTGCGCACGATCTATCCGGCACTGACGGGGCAGTTCGTGATGCTGCTGCTGACGACCAGCATCGTCTCGTCGATCTCGGCCGAGGAGCTGACATCGGTCGCGCAGAACATCGACTCGGCCACCTTCCGCAGCTTCGAGGTCTACATCGTCGCAGCACTGCTGTACCTGGCGATGTCGACGATCTTCTCGACAGTGTTCAAGGCGATCGACCGGCTGTACTTCTCGTACCCCGCACGGTGAGGAGGCGATCATGATCCGCGACTTCACGCTGACCGAGTTCTGGCTCGTCGCCGCCGGCCTGGGCGCCACGCTCGCGCTGTCCGCCATCGCCTTCATCGGCGGCAGCCTGGCGGGGCTGCTGGTGGCGCTGGCGCGCACGGCGCCCGCAAAGGGGCTGCGCATGACCGCAGCCGCTTTCATCGACTTCTTCCAGGGCACGCCGATGCTGCTGCAGCTGTTCCTGGTGTTCTACGGATTGCCGGTGCTCGGATGGAAGGTCAACGTCTGGGTGGCCGCGGCCGTGGGGCTGACGCTGCATGCCGGCGCCTTCCTCGGAGAGATCTGGCGCGGCGGCATCCAGGCGGTGCCGCGCGGGCAGACCGAGGCCGCCGCCGCGCTGGGGCTCGGCTACGGCGCGCGCATGCGCTACGTGGTGCTGCCGCAGGCGCTGCGCATGTCGTTCGCGCCCACGGTCGGCTTCCTGGTGCAGCTCATCAAGGGCACGTCGCTGGCGGCCATCATCGGCTTCGTCGAACTCTCGCGCTCGGGCCAGCTGGTTTCCAGCATCACCTACAAGCCGCTGCTCGCCTTCGGGCTGGTGGGGGCCTGCTACTTCGCGATCTGCTTTCCGCTGTCGCGCTACAGCGCACGGCTGGAGCGGCGCTTCGCCGCCGGTCATTGACTCCCCTTTTCGATTCCCTTCCGACAGACAGAGAACCGCGGATCCCACCGCATCCACCCGAGGAGCACAAATCATGTTCAGACAATTCATCCGCCGCGCCGCGCTCGTGCTGCTGCTGGGGCTGGCAATGCAAGGCCTCGCACAAGCGCAGAAAGTGGCCGAAATCAAAAAGGCCGGCGTGCTGAAGATCGGCGCGCAGGTGGCCCAGGTGCCCTGGGGCTTCAGCGACAAGGGCGGCAAGCTGACGGGCTACGACATCGAGTTCGCGGAAATGCTCGCAAAGGACCTGGGCGTGAAGCCCGAGTTCACGCCGGTGACGGTGGCCAACCGCACAGCGGCGCTGCTGACCGGGCAGGTCGACATGCTTACGGCGGTGGTCACGATCCTTGCCGACCGGCAGAAGGTCGTGCTGTTCTCGCGGCCCTACTCGTATCTCGAGACGGTGCTGATCGGCAAGACCGGCTCGCCGCCGATGAAGAGCTACGCCGACCTGAAGGGCCTGCGCATCGGCGTGCCGCGCGGCAGCGTGCAGGACTCGTCGGTGACGCAGGCCAGGACGGGCGCGACCATCCAGCGCTTCGACGACGATGCCGCGGCGGTGCAGGCGCTGCTCTCGGGCCAGGTGGATCTGGCCGGCGCCGCGAACTCGCAGCTGGGCCCGATCGCACAGGTCGCGGGCGCCGGCAAGTACGAGGTCAAGCTGGTGGTGGCACGCGGCTTCCAGGGCGCCACCGTGCGGCCGGGCGAGCGCGAATGGGTCGGCTACATCAACGACTTCATCGGGCGCAAGATGGCCAGCGGCGAACTGCCCGCGCTCTACAAGAAATGGATCGGGCAGGAGATGGACAAGGACCTGCCGGCCTCCGGCGAGACCGAAGCCGCCCTGCCCCGCGTGGTGACGAAGTGATGGCGCCAGTCATGACCTCCCAGGACTCCGGCATCGCCCCGGACCACGCCGTGCCTCATGCGGTCGGCGCGGAAACCGTGATCTCGATGGAAAAGGTCAGCAAGTGGTACGGCACGATGCAGGTGCTGACCGACATCGACCTGAAGGTGCGCAAGGGCGAGCGCATCGTCATCTGCGGACCATCGGGCTCGGGCAAGTCGACGACCATCCGCTGCATCAACCGGCTGGAGCCCTACCAGAAGGGCCGCATCGTCGTCGGCGGCATCGACCTCGGTGCCGACGCGAGAAACGTCAAGGCCGTGCGTGCCGAGGTCGGCATGGTGTTCCAGCAGTTCAACCTGTTCCCGCATCTAACGGTGCTGGAGAACTGCATGCTCGCGCCGATGAAGGTGCGCGGCACGGGCAAGGCCGAAGCCGAAGCCACGGCGATGAAGTACCTGTCGCGCGTTCGCATTCCCGAGCATGCGAAGAAGTACCCGGCGCAACTCTCCGGCGGCCAGCAGCAGCGCGTTGCCATTGCCAGGGCGCTGTGCATGACGCCGGGCATCATGCTTTTCGACGAGCCGACCTCTGCGCTCGACCCCGAGATGGTGAAGGAAGTGCTCGACACCATGATCGGCCTGGCCGAGGAAGGCATGACGATGCTGTGCGTGACGCACGAAATGGGCTTCGCGCGCGCGGTGGCCGACCGAGTGCTTTTCATGGACCGCGGCGAGATCGTCGAGCAGGCGCCGCCGGAAGAGTTCTTCATGAACCCGAGGCACGCGCGGCTGCGCGATTTTCTCGGACAGGTGCTCCACAAATGACGCCCCTGTCCATTGCCCACCTGACGGTGCTCGACGTGGCGCCGCCCGAGCTGTTCGACCTTGCGGCCGAGGCCGGCTTCCAGAACGTCGGCATCCGCATCCTTCCCGCCGCGCCCGGTGCGGTCTCGTATCCGCCGAGCGCGGCCACGGTGCCGATGTGGCGACGTCGCATGGCAGATGCCGGCGTGGGCATCCACGACGTCGAATTCATTCCGCTCACGCCCGAGGTCCGCATCGGCGAGTTCGCTCCGGTGCTGGCACTGGCTGCGGAACTGGGCGCGAGGCGCATCAACGTGTCGGGCGACGATACCGACGCGGGTCGCCTCGTCGACCGCTTCGGCGCGCTGTGCGATCTCGCGGCGAACGTCGGCCTCGGGGTGGACCTGGAGTTCATGCGCTTCCGCATCGTCGGCACGCTGCCGCAGGCGCTCGCAATCGTCAAGCGCGCGGGCCGGGCCAACGGGCGACTGCTGATCGACGTGCTGCATCTGTTCCGCTCCGGTGGCACGGCGGAAATGTTGCGGGAAGTGCCGGCCAGCGCGCTGGGCTCGGTGCAACTGTGCGATGCGCCGCGCAAAGACCCGACGGATGCCGGCATCGTGGCCGAGGCGCGCGAAGGGCGCCTGTTTCCCGGCGAAGGCGAACTGCCGTTGAAGGCTTTCATGGACGCGTTGCCGCGGGACATACCCGTCGGCGTGGAAGTGCCGACCGGCAGCACCCACCCGGCGCTCGGGCACGCGGAGCGCGCGGCTGGAGCGTGCACAGCGGCGCGCGAGCTTCTCGCGTCATGGCAGCCATCGCGCTGATGGCGACACCGTCACCGACCAAACCATCAACACCACGGAAGGAAACAGCGATGAACGTGCTCATGCTTCACGGCATCAACCACAACATGTTCGGCAAGCGCGACCCGAAGCAGTACGGGACGACCACGCTGGCAGAGATCGACGCCGCACTGCAGGCGCTCGGCCGCGAGCTGGGCGCCGAGGTCGAGAGCTACCAGACGAACAGCGAGGGCGCGATGTGCGAACGCATCCACCAGGCCTTCGAGCAGGGCAAGGACGCGGTGCTGATCAACGCCGGCGCATGGACCCACTACAGCTACGGCATCCGCGATGCGCTGGCAATACTGACCTGCCCGGTGGTGGAGCTGCACATGTCGAACATCCACGCGCGCGAGGAGTTCCGCCACAAGTCGGTCTTCGCCGAGATCGTCAAGGGGCAGATCTGCGGCTTCGGCGTGGACAGCTACCTGCTGGCGTTACGCGCCGCGGTGTCGGCCGCCAGGCAAGAGGCCTCCTAGTTCCGTCGCGGCCCGCGTCTCGATGAAACTTTTGCGCCGCGGGCCTCGATTTTTACGCGGCGTTTAGGCGCCCGCTCCTACGCTGCCGGCTCCTCCATACGTCAGCGATTCTTTCGATGAAAAACATCCTTCGCACCGCCCTGCCGGTGCTCGCCCTTCCTGTTCTTTCCGCTCTTCCGATGCTCGCGAGCGCGCAGCTCACGGGCAACGTGGCACTCACCAGCAACTACAAGTTCCGCGGCCAGGACCAGGACATGCTGGGCAAGAACGACTATGCCAAGACCAGCGCGTTCAAGCCCGCCATCCAGGGCGGCTTCGACTACGCCTTCGGCGACAGCGGCTTCTACGTGGGCAACTGGAACTCCAGCGTCAACTGGCTCAAGGGCAACAGCATCGAGAGCGACATCTACGGCGGCTACAAATTCAAGGCCGGCCCCTTCGACATGGACGTGGGCGCGCTCACGTACATCTATCCGGGCAACTCGTCGGGCAACACGACGGAGCTCTACGGCAGCGCGGGCTACACCGACGAGACCATCGGCTCGTTCACGCTGAAGTACTCGCACACGGTGTCGAAGGACTACTTCAACTACGCCGGCAACAAGGCCGGCTCGGGCCTGAAGGGCACCAACACCGGCTACCTGAACCTGGCCTACAGCAAGGAGATCTTTCCCAAGGTAACGCTGAAGGTGGCCGTGGGCTACACGAACATGTCGAGCGACATCCGCAGCCTGGGCTACAAGAGCTACGTCGACTACAACGTGGGCGCGAGCTACGACTTCGGCAACGGCCTGTCGCTGGCCGGCTCGGTGCAGGGAGCCAACAAGCAGAGCTCGTACCTTTCAGTGAGCAATCCGGGTGTCGACCTGGGCTTCGGCGCCTTCGGCAAGCAGACCTACTCGCCGAACAAGGCGCGCTTCATCCTCACGCTGACCAAGACGCTTTGATGGGCCGTGCCCCCATGCCGGCAGCGCCCCGACAGCGTGCCCCGTGCACAGCGCGTCGGGTGCTCCCCGCAGCGAAATAGAGGAGGAGGCCGCAGGCCGGGGGACATTCGCGGAGGGGAGCACCCGGCGGCCTGTGCACGCCCCCGAGGCTTCAGTCGATGCTGATGTTCGCCGCCTTGGCAACCTCGGCCCACTTCACGCGGTTGTCGTGCACGGTCTTCTTGAACTGCGCCGGCGACTCGATGCGCACGGTGTTCCCCTGGCTCTCGAAGCGCTCGCGGATCTCGGGGGTCTCGAGCACCGCCTTCACTGCCGCGTTGAGCTTGTCGACGATCTGCGGGTCGGTGCCCTTGGGCGCGAAGATGCCGAACCAGATCGAGCTGTCGAAGCCCTTGGTGCCGGGCAGGCCGCTCGACGCGATGGTGGGCACCTCCTTCACCGCCGGCACGGCCGTGGCGGTGGTCACGCCCAGCAGGCGCACCTTGCCGGCCTTGTAGTGCGGCAGCACGGTCTGCACCTGGTTCATGATGCAGCACGTTTCACCGCGCACCACCGACGTGATGGCCTCGGGGCCGCCCTTGTAGGGCACGTGCACCATGTTCAGGCCCAGGCGCGAGTTGAACTCGGCAAAGGCCATGTGCGTGCCGGCGCCGTTGCCTGTAGACGCATAGTTGTACTTGCCGGGGTTGGCCTTGACCAGCTCGACGAATTCCTTCAAGGTCTTGACGTTGATCACGTCGGGATTGATGGTGAGCACGTTCGACACGTCGAGCACCGGGGCCACCGGCACGAAGTCGGCCTCCACGTCGAACGGCAGCTTCTTGTAGAGCGCGGCGTTGCTGCCATGCGTGGCGGCGGTGCCGAACGAGAGCGTGTAGCCGTCGGGCTTGGAGTGGGCCACGTAGTCGCTGGCGATGTTGCCCGCGGCGCCCGACTTGTAGTCGATGATGACCGGCTTGCCGAGCTGCTTCGACAGCGGCTCCTGGATGGCGCGGGCCACCACGTCCACGCCCGAGCCGGCCGGAAAGCCCATGATGAGCGTGACGGGTTGTTGCGGCCAGTCGTGCGCGGCGTGCTGGGCGAAGGCGGCGGGCACGGCGAGCGATGCCGTGGCCAGCAGCAGCCCGCGGCGGGTGAATCTGGTGAATCTGGCAAGACGGGTGAGTGGAGAATGAGCCATTGCAGTCTTTCGGTCGGTCAGTCTTTTGTCTTCAATGCAGACAGTGCAGGCGCGCATTGTGGCGCGCGGCTGATGCCCGATTCCATATGAGCTTATGCGCGACATGCACGTACCGCGCCCGCTCTCCATAATTGGCCCATGGTCCGTTCCTCCCAACAACTACATATCCCACGCGAGCCAGCGCCCCTGCGCCCGGCCGCCACGGTGCTGCTGCTGCGCGACAGCGCCGCCGGCATCGAAGTGCTCATGACCCGCCGTTCCGCCACCGCCAGCTTCGCGCCCGGCGCGTACGTGTTTCCCGGCGGCCACATCGACGAAGCCGACGAGGCGGCCAAGCGCATCGCCACGCGCCGCCCCACGCAGAGCCGCGTGCAGCGCACGCAGGCCATCGCGGCCATCCGCGAGGCCTTCGAGGAGCTGGGCATCCTGCTCGCGCACCACGTCGACGGCAGCCCCGTCACGGCCGAGGCCATCGCCGCGATGGACCGTGGCAACACCGCCGGCACCGCCTTCGCCGACCAGTGCGCCGCGCGCGGCCTGGTGCTCGATTCCGACCGCGTCTTCACCTTCGCGCACTGGATGACCGACCGCGACCTGCCCCGTCGCTTCGACGTGCCCTTCCTGGTGGCGCGCATGCCCGAGGGCCAGACGCCCACGGCCGACGAGAACGAGCAGTTTGAGCCCTGCTGGGTGCGCCCCGCCGATGCGCTGGCGCGCCATGAGGCCGGCACCTTCTTCATGATCTTCCCGACCGTGCGCACGCTGCAGCGCATGGCCACCTATGCGACGGTCGACGCCCTGCTCGCGGCCTGCGCCGGCGAGGTTCCGCTGTGGACCAGCTGCCCGCGCGCCGGCCTGCTCAAGGGCGAGGACGCGCGCTACATGGAGCACGAGTCGCCCTACGGCGAACTCGCGCTGGTCTGCCCCGACGGCCAGGTGCTGCACGCGCTCGACTGGCAGAGCGAAACCCCGGTGCCGCTGCTGAAAAACGTGATGCGCCTGACCGCGCCCAACGCCAGCATCATGACCGGCCCCGGCACCAACAGCTACATCGTGGGCGACGCGGCCACGGGCTACATCGTGATCGACCCGGGCCCGAACGACTTCGACCACATCGGCCGGCTGTGGCGCGCCACGCGCGGCGACATCCGCATGATCGTCTGCACGCACTCGCATGCCGACCACTCGCCGGGCGCGGCGCCGCTGCAGGCGCTGTGCAAGAACGGCAGCAAGCCACCGATCCTAGGACTGGCCTCGAAGCCGACGGCACGCGCCACCGCGCGCTTCACGCCCGAGCGCGAACTGGACGACGGCGAACGCCTGTTGCTCTCGGGCACCAACGACGCCGGCGAGGCCGTCACGCACACGCTGCGCGTGGTCCACACGCCAGGCCACGCGGCCAACCACCTGTGCCTGGTGCTGGAGGAAGACGGCCTGCTCTTCTCGGGCGACCACATCCTCAACGGCAGCACCACGGTGATCGATCCGCCCGACGGCGACATGAGCGCGTACCTCGATTCGCTCGATGCGCTCGACAAGGCCTGCGAGGCCGGCGGCATCGAGTTCATCCTGCCCGCGCACGGCTACGTGATCGGCTTCGCCCGCATCGCCATCGGCATGCTGAAGGCGCACCGCCTGAAGCGCGAGGCCAAGATCGCCGCCGCGATGCAGACGCTGCCCGAAGGCACGCCCGAGCAATGGCTTCCGCTGGCCTACGACGACGTGCCCGAGCGCATGTGGCCGGTGGCGGCGCGCTCGCTGGCCGCGCATGTGGCGCGCATCCGCCAGCTGGCGGCGGCCCGATGAACATGAATGCTCCCGCCGAAGACGAAGGCATCCGCCTCGCCAAGCGCGTGGCGGCGCTGGCCGGCGTATCGCGCCGCGAAGCCGAGCTGCTGATAGAGAACGGCGCGGTGCGCGTGGACGGCGTGCAGCAGACGCTGCCGCAATCGCGCGTGCTGCCGCACCAGCGGGTGGAGATCGAGGCCGGCGTGAAGCCGCAGCCGGTGGAACCCGTCACATTGCTGCTGTACAAGCCTGCCGGCATGGCGACCGACAACGCGCATCAACTGCTGATTGCATCGAACCACCACGAACCCGAGCGCGCCGGGCTGCGCTTCCTGCCGGCGCATGCAAGGGGGCAGCGCTGCATGACGCCGCTCGAGACCGGCGCGAGCGGGCTGGTGGCCTACACGCAGGAATGGCGCGTCGAGCGCAAGCTGCACGAAGACGCGGCCTTCCTCGAACACGAAGTGATGGTGGACGTGGCCGGCGCGGTAAGCCCCGAGGTGCTCGCGCGGCTGGAGCGTTCGCCGGCGCGTGTGAGCATCGGACGGCAGACCGATGAGCAGACCGGCCTGCGCTTCGCGCTCAAGGGCGCGCGGCCGGGGCAGATCGCCCACATCTGCGACGGCGTGAACCTGCGAATCCTGGCGATGCGGCGCATCCGCATCGGCCGCGTGCCGCTGGCGGGGCTGCAGCCCGGGCAGTGGCGCTACCTTGCACCCCACGAACGCTTCTGACAACAACAGGCAAGAACGAAGAAGAAGAGTCGGGAAGAGAAGACAGAGGACGACAACGACGATGCACCGCATGTTCGCGGCCCGCAATTTCCAGCCCGCGGCCTCCAGGGGCCGCCCTCAGGGAGAGACTGAGTCATGAAGTTCGGAACACCGGGCACTGCCCTGGCCTGCACCGTGCCGCTGGCACTGGTGACGGGTTGTGCCTACCTCACGCCCGCACCGCCGCCCCCGCCGCCGGCACCGCCGCCGCCCATCGTCTCGAAGGACGGCCTCGCGCCCATCACCGAGGAGCAGGTCGAGCGCATCCGCGAGGCCATCGCCAGCAAGCCCCCGAGCCCGGCCGTGGGCAAGGTGGTGCGCAGCGCCTCGCCGACCATCGAATCCTTCGTGCGCACCGAAGGCTGCATCACCGCGCGCAACGGCGCGGTGCTCAACCCCTTCGCCGCGCCCGGGCGCCTGTTCGACGGCACTGGCTTCCAGGGCGGGCCGATGTCGGAGATGCAGTACCACGACAAGACCGCCTGCGTGACGGTGAAGCGCATCCAGAACTGGAAGATGGTTTCGCCGAAGCTGCTGCGCTTCGAGGTGGTCTACGTGGGCGACGACGGCGAGGAGCGCGCCATCAAGCGCCACGAACTGGTGCGCCAGCCCAAGGGCGGCTGGCTGTTCACGCGCTGAGCTTCGTTGCTTCAGCCGCACGCTTCTGCGTGCGCAGCGCGACCGCGAACGACAGCTGCGCCACGATGCCCGCTCCCGCCAGCACGATGGCCGAGGCCAGCGCCGGATTGCTGTGCCCCATGCCCGCGAGCGCGGTGCACAGCGCGCCCACGGCCATCTGCGTGAAGCCGTAGAGGCCCGAGGCCGAGCCGATGACCTGCGGGTTGACGCTGATCGCCTGCGTGAGCGCGGCCGGCGAGGCCATGCCGGCGCCCACGGTGAAGAGGAACATGCAGGCGACGATCAGCGGCACCGAGAGATGGCCGGTCAGCGCCGCCCCGAGCAGCACGAAGGCCGCGGCCACGCTCAGCGCGTTCGAGCGGATCATGAGCCGGTCGACCCGCACGCGCGAGATCAGGTGGCTGGTGAGGAAGCTGCCCAGCCACACGCCCGACACCAGGATGGCGAGGTAGATGCCCGCCTCGTGCGCCGGCCGGTGCAGCTGGTCCACGAAGATGAAAGGCGCCGAAGCGATGAAGGCATACATCGACGTGGTAGCGCAGCCGCCACCGATCGAGAAGCCCAGGAAGGCCGGCGAGGCCAGCAGCTTGCGGTAGTTGCGCCCGAGTTCGCGCACGTTCACCGCGGCGCCGGGCGCGCCGGTCTCGGGCAGCATGCGCCAGGTGAAGAGAAAGCCCACCACGCCCAGGCCGAAGAGCGCATAGAAGATGGAACGCCAGCCCAGCGCCGTGGCCAGCGCACCGCCGATCAGCGGAGCGAGGCTCGGGCCGATGGTGACCATCAGGTTCATCAGCGCGAGCCGGCGCGTGGCTTCCAGCGGTTCGGCCGTATCGCGCACGATGCTGCGCCCCAGCACGAGGCCGGAGCAGCCGCCGATGGCCTGGAACAGCCGCGCGGCGATGAGCGAATGCACCTCGGGCGCCAGCGCGGCGGCGAGGCCCGCCACGCAGTAGATGGCCAGCCCGCACAGCAGCACCGGCCGCCGCCCGAAGCGGTCGGCCAGCGGGCCGTACACCAGTTGGCCCACCGCAAGGCCGAAGATGTAGAGGCTCACGGTCATCTGCATCGCGGCGATGCCGGCGCCCAGGCTCTGGGCGGCGATGGGCAGCGCGGGCACGAAGACGTGCATGGCCAGCGTGCCGCTGAAAGTCACCAGCGCGAGCAGCCACAGCGGCGCGTGCGGGCGGCGCTGCGGCTGCGCGGATGTGGTGGTCGGCGTCATTGCCCGGGGTTGGCCGGTGTCGACCCCTGCGCGAGATGGGCTTCGTCGGACTCCCAGCCGCCGCCAAGCGCCATGAACAGCACGACCTGGTCGTCGGCCAGTTGCGCTTCGCTGGCCGCGAGCGCGGCTTCGCTGGCGGCCAGCGAACGCTCCGCGTCGAGCGAATCGAGGTAGCCGGTGCGGCCGTTCTGGTAGAGCTGGCGCGCCTGCGCCGCGACCTTGGCGCTTTCGTCGCGAGAGGCCTGCAGCGCGGCGCGTCGGTCTAGCTCGCGTGCATAGGTGGCGAGCGCGGTCTCGGTTTCGCGCAGCGCGGTGAGCACGGTGCCGTCGAACTTGGCAAGCGCGGCGCGCGTGCCGGCCTCGGCCTGCGCGATGCGGGACTGCGCCACGCCGGTGTTCGGAATGGTCCACGAGATCAGCGGGCCGAGGCTCCAGGCGAAGGTGTCCTTGCGGCCGAAGCCGTCGGCATGGCCTACGGAAGAGCCCGAGAGCCCCAGCGTGACTTTCGGATAGAGCTCGGCCGTGGCCACGCCGATGCGCGCGGTCGATGCGGCGAGGCTGCGTTCGGCCTGGCGGATGTCGGGGCGGCGGCGCAGCAGCGCGGCTCCGTCGCCCACCGGCAGCACGCCGGCCACGCGCGGAGGCACGGTGCAGTCGGCCACCTCGCGCGGAAAGTCCTGCGGCAGCGCGCCCGTGAGCGTGGCGAGGCGGTACAGCGCGCCCTGTCGCTCGGCCTTCAGCGGCGGCAGCGCGGCGTTCAACTGCTGCAGCTGCGCGCGTGCGCGGTTCGCATCGATGGCGCCTGCGCGGCCCGCACGCTGCAGGCGGTCGGTGACGTTGACGGCGTCCTGCTGCAGCGCGACGGACTTCTGCGCGATCTGCAGCCGCAGGCCGGTGGAACAGGCTTCGGCGTACGCGCGCGCGGTACCGGCCGCGACGTTCACGCGCACGAGGTCGAGCGCGGCTTCGGCGGCTTGCGTGCTGGCCTGCGAGGCCTCGATGGCGCGGCGGATCTGGCCGAACAGGTCGACCTGGTAGGACAGCGAGGCGCCCGCGCTGTAGTTGAAGGTGCTCGGCGGCTCGTAGCCCTTCTGCAGCAGCGACAGGCCCGAGACGTGGCCGAACGAAGGGCCGCCGTTGACGCCGATGGTGGGGTACTTGGCGCCTGCGGTCTCGTCCTCGATGGCGCGCTCGCGCTCGAGATTCGCGACGGCCTGGCGCAGGTCGGTGTTGTGCGCGAGGGCCTGCTCGACCAGCTTGTCGAGCAGCGGATCGTGATACAGGCGCCACCAGTGCGCGGGCAGCGGCGCGGCGTTGGCAGGCGCTTCGGCAAAAGGCTTGCCGGCGGCGGCCTGGCTGGCGAGCGCCTCGGGCGGCTGCTTGTAGTCGGGGCCGACCGCCGCGCAGGCCGCGAGCGCGGCGGCGGCGGCCAGCGATGCGAGGCGGAATGCGAAGCTGGTCATGTCGTTCATCCCTTCTGCGGTGCGGAGGTGGTCGCCGCCGTCTTCTGCACGGGCTTGTTCTCAAGCACCTGCACCGTGACCGTCTGGCCCGCGACGAGCCTCGCGCCCTGCGGCAGCGGATCGAGCTTGATGCGCACCGGAATGCGCTGCGCGAGCCGCACCCAGTTGAAGGTCGGGTTCACGCTGGGCAGCAGGTTGGCGCTGGTGGAGCGGTCGTGGTCGGCGATGCCGGCTGCCACGCTCTCGACCGCGCCCTCGAGCACCGCGCCGCCGCCCATGGGTGTGACCCGCACGCGGTCGCCGAGGTGGATGCGCGGCAGTTTCGTTTCCTCGAAATAGCCTTCGACGTAGAAGGACTGCGCATCGACCAGCGCGAGCACCGGCCGGCCCGCCGCGGCGTAGCTGCCCTGGCGCAGGTCGAGGTTGGTGACGAGGCCACCGGTGGGCGCGCGCACTTCGGCGCGCTGCAGGTTGAGGCGAGCCGAATCGAGCGCCACCTCGGCCTGCGCGACGGCCGCCTGCATCTGCTCGACGCGCGAGCGGGTCTGTTCGCGCGACTCCCTCGACACCAGTTCGTCGAGGCCGGTGTTGCGCGCGTTCTCGCGCTGGGCCTGGGCGCTCACGGCGCGCTGCGCGGCGAGCGCGGCCTGGGCCTGGCGCACGGCGAGGTCGTAGCGCGCGCGGTCCACCTCGAACAGCAGCGTGCCGGCGGCCACCGGCTGGTTGTCGTGGATCGGCACGGCGGTGACGAGGCCCGACACGTCGGGCGCGATCTGCACGACGTTGGCGCGCACGCGGCCGTCGCGCGTCCACGGCGCGAGTTCGTAGTGGTCCCACAGGCGCAGGCCGGCCCACACGGCGGCGGCCACCACGACCAGGGTGATGAGGATGCGGCCCAGGCGCTGGGCCCACGGATTGCTGTCGGTTGGAGTTCGGGCGGCTTTCATGGGAATCTCGTTGTTGTCATTGGAGGTAGGCGCTGGCGCGGCTCAGCGCATAGAGCAGCAGCAGGTAGAGCGCCATGTCGAAGAGCGCCGGATGCCACACCCAGCGATAGGCGCCGGTGGCCGCGAGCAGGCGGCGCACGCCCCACAGCGCGAGCAGTGCCGCGAGCGCGAGCACCATGATCCAGGGCAGGTACAGGCCGTAGAAGCTGGCTTCGCCGATCATGCGGAAGCTCCTTTGCTGTTGATCGCTGCGCTCGCCAGCACGGGCGGCGCGTCGGGAAAGAGATTGCGGCGCAGGCCGACCAGTGCGGTGACGGCCGAGCGCGAGGCGGAGGAGGAAGCGGCGTCGCGCGCGTCGAGCACGGCGCCGAGGGCCTCGTCGATCTGCGGCAGCAGGCTCTGCGGACGCGGGTTCATGCGGCCTTCGGCACGCTGGCGGAAGAAGCGCGAGATGCCGCCCAGCAGCGCCGCCGAAGTGGCCAGCGGCAGCTGGCCGCGCACGCGCTGCAGCACGGCGATGTCGGCGCCCATGCGCAGGTCGCGCAGCGCGTCGTTGGCGGCCACGCCCTCGACGGTACCGCCGGCCTGCGCGATGCGCGGCGCGAGCAGGCCGATGCGGTCGAGCATGCGCACGGCATAGGCGTCGCTCTGCGCGTACTGCGGTTGAGAGGAGGCCGCCATGTCGCCCAGCTCGCGCCAGGTGGCACGCTGGATGCGCCGCGCGCTCCAGTCGGCGCCCACTGAACGCACGAGACGCGTGACGCGCGCCGCGACCACTACGCCGACGATCTGGCCGATCATGCTGTTGATGAAGCTCACCAGGTCGGAGCTGGCGGTGTCGTGCAGCGCGAGCGTGCCGCACACGCCGAAGACCAGCGCCATGGCGGGCATGAAGTGCGTCGGGCGCGGCAGGTAGAAGCCCAGCAGCAGGAGAAGCGGCGCGCAGATGAGCACCAGCATGCCGAAGTCCTGCACCGTGGGCATGAGCACCAGCACGTAGACGGCCGAGATCGGAACGGACCACAGCGTCCACTTCAGGAAGCCGTGGATCGCCGGCACCGGGTCGTCCATGGTGGCGAAGAAGCAGCAGAAGACGGCGGCCATCATGGTCGCGGCCGAGCCCATGGGCCAGCCGGTGATGATCCAGAAGGCGCCGCACAGGCAGATGGCGATGACGGCGGCGAGCGCCGACAGCAGCGCCATGCCGTAGTCGCGGTGCAGCACGCGGCTGCCGAGCGCAGCCGTGCGGCGCAGCGGGGCTGCCCCCTTCAGGCCTTCGTCGATGTCCTGGCGAAGCTGGGCGCAGGCGGTCCAGCCGTCGACGAGTTCTTCGAGGCGGCCTGCGAGGCCGATGCGCAGGGCGCGGCTCCATTGAGTCTGTGGTTCGGAGGTCGCCGGCGTGGCACTGAGTGCATCGATGGCGCGGCGCAGGGCTTGCAGGCGCTCGGCGCGCGCTGCGGCGTCGCCGGTGGGTTCGGCTTCTTCGCGCAGCCACTGCGCGGCCTGCGCGAGCACGGCGGCCACGTCGGGCGCGATGGCGCCTTCGGCCTGCTCCAGCGCCAGCAGGCGGTCTTCGACGGCAGAGAGCGCGGGCGTGAGCGCGGCGACGCGGTCCTGCATCGCGCGGATGGCGCCGGCGGTCCAGCGCAGGTGCGTGGTGTCGAAGGGAACGTGGGTGGAGAGCAGGCGCAGCTGCGTGATGTCGCCGGCGAGGCGGCGGCGGTCGTCGTCGAGGCGCTTCGGGTCGCCGCCATTACCGCCGCTACGGCCGGCAGGCTGGAAGAGATCGCCGAGCCACTTGCGCGCGTCCTGCAACGTGCGGTCGAGCAGGCCCAGCACGGTCGGTGCGAGCCCCGCGGGCAGCACGAGGCTGTGGATGAGCGTGGCGCAGAAGATGCCCAGGCCGATCTCTTCCACGCGAGCGACGGCGGTGTCGAACAGCGCGAGCGGCGTCTGCACCGAGGGAAAGCCGATCAGCGCCGCCGTGTAGCCCGCGAGCATGAATACGTACGAACGCGGCGTGCGGTCGAAGAGCGAAATGCACAGGCACAGCCCGACCCACAACGCGAGCACCAGCGTGAGCAGTTCGGGCGCGTTGGACAGCGCCGGCACCAGCAGCACGGTGGCGGTGCTGCCGATCAGCGTGCCGAGAAAGCGATAGACAGCCTTCGAGCGCACTGCGCCGGCCAGCGGATGGGCAACGACGTAGGTGGTCATGAGCGCCCAGAACGGGCGAGGCAGGCCTGCGCGGCTGGCGAGGTACATCGCCAGCATCGCTGCGGTGAAGCTCTTGGCGGAAAAGAGGATCTCCGCGCGGCTGAAGCGCGGCAGGCTGAACGCGGCCATCGGGCTACCTGCGCCCTTCCTGCGATGGCGGCGGCGGCAGGCTCTGCACGGCGCGAACGCCCATGCGCTCCTCGAGCACGGCGAACACGCGCAGGCAGGCCGCGACATCTTCGTCGGACACGCCCTCGAAGAGCGAAACCCGCATCAGCGTCAGCGCGGCCTCGATGGGCTCGCAGACGGCCTGGCCGGCCTCGGTGAGATGGAGGGTCTTGGCGCGGCGGTCGGCCGGGTCTTCGCGGCGTTCGACGAGGCCGGCTTCCACCAGCTGGTCGACCGATCGCACCAGCGACGGGCCCTCGATGCCCAGCGCCTCGGCCAGCACGCCCTGGCGCACCTCGCCGTTCATGCGGCCGAGCATCACGATCGGGTAGGCCAGCGTCTGCGACACGCCCACATGAGCGACCGCCTTGTCCGCCGCCGCACGGTAGCCGCGCTGCAGCACCGCCAGCGACGTGCCGAGCCGCATCAGCGCCTGTTCGCGCGTCGGTTGGGAGGTGGATGGGTTGCTCAAGATAGTCGCCTATTAATTAGCATGCTATCGATTATACGGGTAACTACCAATCCCTGCAGGCGGCAAGGCTCGCGCCAGCCTTCAGGGCCGAAGGGCGCGAAAAAACCGAAAAGGGGGAGAAGAAGAAAAGTGTGAAGCCCGCCGATAAGCCGGATTCTGTGCACCGCAGGCCCCTTGCGGAACCTGCGGCGTGACCGCCATTACTCTGGGCCGCCTGTCACCAGACGGCTCGATGCCACCTACCCGCCAGCTCAGCGGAACCACCTCGATACTGGCCTACTTGGTGTTGCTGCGCGCAGAGATTGCCCGTTTCACCCGAACTTAATCGGCTCGTCTCTGTTGCTCTGATCCTCACCTCACGGTGGAGAGTCGTTAACTCCTGCGCTGTCCTGTGCAGTCCGGACGTTCCTCCAGTGCGGCCTTTCGGCACTTGCACCAGCGGCGGTCTGGCGTGCTTCACGGGGTGGATTATCGCCCGGCCTTCAGGCGACCCCACAGAACTCGCGCCGGTACTGCTCCGGCGTGGTGCCGGCCTCGCGCTGGAACATCGCGATGAAGGCCGACGCGGTGCTGTAGCCGAGGTCGAACGCGATCTCCTGCACCGTGCGCCCGGCCTCCAGCGCGTCGATGGCGCGCAGGAAGCGCAGCCGCTGGCGCCAGTCGCCGAATGACATGCCCAGCTCGCGCTGGCACTGGCGCGCGAGCGTGCGCTCGGTCATGTGCACGCTGTCGGCCCAGTCGGCCAGCGGGCGGTGGTCGCCGGGCTCGGCCTGCAGGGCGTCGAGCACCGAGACGAGCGCGGGCGACGCCGCCGCCGGCAGGTAGCAGCGCTGCACCTCGGCCAGCTCGAGCTGGTCGACCACCACATGCGCAAGGCGAAGGTCGGCCGGCGTCCGGGGCACGTGCAGGTCGCGCGCGGCGAAGTCGGCCAGCACGCTCTTGATGATCGGGCTGATGTGCACGGTGCAGGGCTCGGCGGGCAGGCGCCCGCACAGGTCGGGCGCGATGTAGATCGAGCGGTAGACGATGGCGTGCCGCGCGGTGCAGCTGTGCACCACCTTCGGCGGAATCCACACCGCGTACTGCGGCGGCGAAAGAAAGCGCATGCCCTCGGTGTCCATCTGCATGGTGCCGTGGGCGGCGTAGTTCAGGTGGCCCCAGCTGTGGCTGTGCGACGCGGCATGCGTGTCGGCGCCGATGTCGTCGTAGCGGAAGTAGAACGGGCCTTCCATGCCCTCCACGTCCTGGATGGCCAGGAGGCGCAGCTTGTCGGCCATGCGGTTCGGCTCCTTTGCGAAAGAGAGTCCGGAATGACGGACGGATTGTCCTGATTGAGCTATATGCCGCAGGACGGACAAATCGATGATAGCCCCGTACTCCAAGGACTGTCTTCATGTGGCAATACGCTTTTCCGCTGCTCGCCGTCGTCATCTGGTCGGGCAACACCGTCGTCAGCAAGATGGCGGCCGGCACCATCGCGCCGACCGAGATCAGCTTCTACCGCTGGCTGCTGGCCGCCGTGCTCTTCACGCCGCTGGCGCTGCGCCCGGTGCTGCGCAACTGGCGCGCCGTGCGCCCGCAGCTGGGCCGCATCGCGGTGCTCGGCCTGCTGGGCATGGTGGCCTACCAGAGCCTGGCCTACTACGCGGCCTACCTCACCACGGCCACGCACATGGGCATCATCGGCTCGCTCACGCCGATGATGGTGCTGGCGCTGTCGATCCTGCTGCTGGGCCAGCGGCTCACGGCCGGCGCGGTGGCGGGCTCGCTGGTGTCCATCGCCGGCGTGGCGGTGGTGGTGTCTTCGGGCGACCTCAGCACCCTGCTGAAGAGCGGCGCCAACATGGGCGACGGCCTGATGCTGCTGGCCATGCTGGCCTATGCCGTCTACGTGATCCTGCTCAAGCGCTGGGGCATGAAGGAAGTGCCCGCGCTGCAGCTGCTCTACCTGCAGATCGTGTTCACGGTGATCGCCCTGCTGCCGATGTACCTGCTGATGCCGAAGATGGGCCTGTCGGCCGCCAACCTGCCGCTGGTCGGCTTCGCGGGCCTCGGCGCCTCGATGCTCGCGCCGCTGATGTGGATGCACACCGTGGCCCACATCGGCCCGAGCCGCGCGAGCATGTTCTTCAACCTGATTCCGCTGTTCACCGTGATGATCGCGGCCGTGGTCATCGGCGAATCGCTGGCGGCCTACCACGCGGTGGGCGGTGTGCTCACGGTGGCGGGCGTGCTGTTGGCGGAGCTGTGGAAGGCGCCGCTGCGGCAGCGGCGCGCACTGGCCGGCTGATCTCGGTCAGGGGCCAAGGGTGGAGAACACCTCGATCGCGATCACGTTCGACACCGAGCGCCCCTGCTTCACCTCGCCCGGCACCACGAGCCGCGCGAAGCCGGTGGTGGTGGTGAGGTCCACACCGTTCATCTGGTAGGCGACCATGGCCGCCTTGCCGCCGAAGTTCGGATCGATCTCGCCCAGCGAGAGCGTGGCCCGGTAGCCGTCGCTGCCGGTGACCACCGCGAACATGCCCAGCGTCGCGTTCTTCGGCGTGGTGGGCAGCCCCAGCCCGCTCAGCAGCGTCCAGAGGCTGACCCCGTGGTACACGTTGGCGCCGATGGTCAGGTCGGGCGCGGGCGTCAGTCCCTTGAGCGCGGTGGCGTCGAAGCTCATCGAGGTGCCGACCTTGCCCGAGACGGCGAACGAGGTAGAGGTGCCGCCGCCCACGCCGGCCGCCGTCGTGGGCGCGGCCATCACGTCGAGCCGCACGAGGTTCGACACGTAGCGCCCGCCCTTCACGTCGCCTGGCGCCGTCACGCGGAACGGGCCGTCCGCCGTGCCCAGCGGGGCCGAGGTGCCCGACGTGGTCTCGGCGTATGCGACCACGCTCGGCTTGTTGCCGAAATCGGGGCTCAGTTCGCCGAGCGCGAACACAACCTTGTAGCCGTCGGCGCCGGTGGCCAGCAGGTAGCGGCTCAGCACGTCGTTCTTGATCGCACCATCGAGCTGGATGCCCGCGTCGCTCAGCAGCGGCCAGAGGCCGGCGCCGGTGTAGGTGTGCGTCTGCGGCCCGCTGCCGCTGGAGAAATTGACGGTCTGCGTGATGGGCGTGCGCGCCGCGAGATCGGCCTCAGTGAAGGCGGCCGGGCGGTCGACGGCGCCGCCGAGCTGGACCGCCGGTGCGGGAGCCGAGGCCGGTGGCGGCGCGGGCGGAGGTGGCGGAGCCGGTGTAGGCGCAGGCGCGGGAGCCGGCGCGATCGGAAAGAAAACACCGCCGTTGTTGTCGCCCCCTCCACCGCAACCCACGAGCAGCAGCGCGACCGCGCCCGGCACCCAGCCTCTGGACCAATCCATACCCAAGTCTCCATCCTCAATGTATTCAATCCGACATAGCGAAATGCGTTCTTCCGGCTGTAACCCGGTGCCTACCCGGCCCGAACTAAGGGGAGCAACGCTGCCGTCGGTCTTTCGACTGCCCTCTCGCAGCCGACTGGCGAATGTACATCGTTGTATTCCACAAAACATATCGAAAACGATATTCCGCTCCACCAACAGCTGAAAGCCAGATATGACGCAAGACACAGGACGCCGCTTCGCCATTGCCGCCGGAACCTCCGCGCTGGGGCTGGCCATTGCCCAGTTCTTCGGCTGGGGCTCACGCCCAGCGCAGGCGGCGGAGAACGAGAAATTCGAGGTCGCGCACACCGAGGCCGAATGGCGCAAGCTGCTCACGCCCAACCAGTTCGCGGTGCTGCGCCAGGAAGGCACCGAGCGGCCCTACACCAGCCCGCTCAACGACGAACACCGGGCCGGGCGCTTCAGCTGCGCCGGCTGCGCGCTCGACCTGTTCTCGTCGAAGACCAAGTTCGACAGCCGCACCGGCTGGCCGAGCTTCTGGCAGCCGCTGGACAAGGCCGTGGGTGAACGGCAGGACCGCTCTTTCGGCATGGCGCGCACGGAGGTGCACTGCCGCCGATGCGGCGGCCACCTGGGTCATGTGTTCGACGATGGCCCGAAGCCCACCGGCCTGCGCTACTGCATGAACGGCGTGGCGATGAAGTTCACCCCCGGGCCGGCATAGGGCTCGGTGGGCGAGGGGTCATGGGCTGGTCTCACAATGCGCGCTGTCCGTCCGACAAACGCATTGACTGATCCCAAGGAGATCCCATGAAGGCCCAGAACATCCTCCAGACCATCGGCAACACGCCGCACATTCGCATCAACCGGCTGTTCGGCAATGCGAAGCAGCAGGTCTGGATCAAGTCCGAGCGCGCCAACCCCGGCGGCTCGATCAAGGACCGCATCGCGCTCGCGATGGTGGAAGACGCCGAGAAGAGCGGCGCGCTCAAGCCCGGTGGCACCATCGTCGAGCCCACTTCGGGCAACACCGGCATCGGCCTGGCGATGGTGGCGGCCGTCAAGGGCTACAAGCTGATCCTGGTGATGCCCGACAGCATGTCGGTGGAGCGCCGCCGCCTGATGCTGGCCTACGGCGCCACCTTCGACCTGACGCCGCGCGCCAACGGCATGAAGGGCTCCATCGCCCGCGCCGAGGAAATCGTGGCCGGCACGCCCGGCGCATGGATGCCGCAGCAGTTCAACAACCCCGCCAACGTCGACGTGCACGTGCGCACCACGGCCGAGGAAATCGCCGCCGACTTCCCCGACGGCATCGACGTGCTGATCACCGGCGTGGGCACCGGCGGCCACATCACCGGCGTGGCGAAGGTGCTCAAGAAGAAGTGGCCGAAGCTGCAGGTGTTCGCGGTGGAGCCGGTGGCTTCGCCCGTCATCTCGGGCGGCCAGCCCTCGCCGCACCCGATCCAGGGCATCGGCGCGGGCTTCATTCCGAAGAACCTCGACACCTCGCTGCTCGACGGCGTGCTGCAGGTGGATGCCGAACCGGCCCGCGAAATGGCCCGCCGCTGCGCGCGCGAGGAAGGCGTGCTGGTGGGCATCTCCTCGGGCGCCACGCTCGCGGCCATCGCGCAGAAGTTGCCCTCGCTGGCGCCCGACGCGGTGGTGCTGGGCTTCAACTACGACACGGGCGAGCGTTACCTGTCGGTCGAAGGCTTCCTGCCGGCCTGAACTGGTTCACCCCCAGGCTGCGCGCACTTCGTGTCGCTGCGCCGCCCCCTTCCGGGGGCAACACCTGCGGCCCGGCAAAGCCGGCTCCGCGGTGTTCCACAAACAGCAAAGCTAAAATGGCCGCCTGCTTGATAGTCACAAGCCCCACGCCATGCTGAGAATCTCCGAACTCAAACTACCGCTCGACCACGCCCCCGAGGCACTGGTCGCACTGATCGCCAAGACGCTCGGCGTCCCCTCCGAGGCGATCGTTTCCCACAACGTCTACAAGCGCAGCTTCGACGCCCGCAAGGTCGACCTGCTCACCGTCTACATCTGCGACGTGCAGCTGGCGGACGCGAAGCTCGAGGCCAACCTGCTCGCGAAGCACGCGGGCCATCCGCACATCCAGAGCGCGCCCGACATGCGCTACACGCCGCCGGCCAGCGCGCCCGAAGGCCTGCCGTTGCGGCCCGTGGTGATCGGCTTCGGCCCCTGCGGCATCTTCGCGGCGCTGATGCTCGCGAAGATGGGCTTCAGGCCCATCGTGCTCGAGCGCGGCAAGACGGTGCGCCAGCGCACCCGCGACACCTGGGGCCTGTGGCGCAAGAGCGTCCTCAACCCCGAGTCGAACGTGCAGTTCGGCGAAGGCGGCGCCGGCACCTTCTCTGACGGCAAGCTCTACAGCCAGATCAAGGACCCGCGCTTCCTCGGCCGCAAGGTGATGGAAGAGTTCGTGAAGGCCGGCGCGCCACCCGAGATTCTTTACGTCGCGCATCCGCACATCGGCACCTTCAAGCTGGTGAAGGTGGTCGAGAACATCCGCGAGCAGATCGTGGCGCTGGGTGGCGAGATCCGCTTCGAGCAGCGCGTGACCGACGTGCGCATCGAGAACGGCCACCTTCGCGGCCTCACCGTGCTCGACCAGACGACCGGCCAGAGCAGCGAGCTGCGTGCCGACCACGTGGTGATGGCGCTGGGCCACAGCTCGCGCGACACCTTCGCGATGCTGCATGCGCGCGGCGTGCACATCGAGGCCAAGCCCTTTTCCATCGGCTTCCGCGTGGAGCATCCGCAGGGCCTGATCGACCGCGCGCGCTGGGGCCGCCATGCAGGCCATCCGCTGCTGGGCGCCGCCGACTACAAGCTGGTGCACCACGCGAGCAACGGCCGCTCGGTCTACAGCTTCTGCATGTGCCCGGGCGGCACCGTGGTCGCGGCCACCAGCGAGCCGGGCCGCGTGGTCACCAACGGCATGAGCCAGTACTCGCGCAACGAGCGCAATGCCAACGCGGGCATCGTGGTGGGCATCGACCCGCGCGACTACCCGGGTGACGCGCTCGCGGGTATCGCGCTGCAGCGCGAGCTCGAAAGCAACGCCTTCGTGCTCGGAGGCGGCGACTACCGCGCGCCCGGCCAACTGGTGGGCGACTTCATCGCCGGCAAGCCTTCCACCGCGCTCGGCAGCGTAGTCCCCTCGTACAAGCCGGGCGTGACGCCGACCGACCTGCACAAGGCCCTGCCCGCCTACGCCATCGAGGCGATGCGCGAGGCCTTCCCTGCCTTCGGCCGCAAGATCAAGGGCTTCGACACGCACGACGCGGTACTCACCGGCGTCGAGACGCGCACTTCGTCGCCCATCAAGATCACGCGCGGCGACGACTTCCAGAGCCTCAACGTGCGCGGGCTGTACCCGGCCGGTGAAGGCGCGAGCTACGCGGGCGGCATCCTGTCGGCCGGCGTGGACGGCATCAAGGTGGCCGAGGCCGTGGCACGCAGCGTGCTGGCCGAGTCCGAACGCGAACGCACCGCGGCGAACGCCTGATGCAGCAACAGTCCGCCATCCGCTTCGAGCACCCGACCCTGGGCCACCTGATCGTCGCCACGCTGGCGATGGCGGCCGTGGTGCTCGCCTCCAACATCCTCGTGCAGTTCGCCATCAACGACTGGCTGACCTGGGGCGCCTTCACCTATCCGGTGGCCTACCTCGTGAGCGATCTCGTCAACCGGCGCTTCGGCCCCGGCATGGCGCGTCGCGTGGCGTGGGTGGGCTTTGCCGTAGCAGTGGGTGTGTCGCTGCTGCTCGCGCCTGTGCGCATTGCGGCGGCTTCCGGGCTGGCCTTCATCGCCTCGCAGCTGCTCGACATCGGCGTCTTCGACCGCCTGCGCCGCGGCCTCTGGTGGCGCGCGCCGCTGGTGGCGACGGTGATCGCCGCGGTGCTCGACAGCATCGTGTTCTGGGGCATCGCCTTCGCGGGCACCGACGGCCCGTGGTTCACCTGGGCGCTGGGCGACCTCGCGGTGAAGCTGGCCGTCGGCGTGCTGATGCTGCTGCCGTTCCGGCTGCTGATCGGAAGGCAGGCTGCACGCGCCTCGGCGCTGACCTGAGCCGGCGATGACGACAGAAACGACAATGCGCCCAGCACCACATTCCGCCCGCCGCGCCGCATGCGCGAGCGCATCATCCAACTGAATTCCTTCCTGCTTTCGCGCCCCTGCGCCGAATCTCCAGAATGACCGAAGCAACCACCGCCAACCCGAACAACAAGTCGCGCCGCCCCCGTGGCGAGCGCCTGGACATGGCACAGCAACTGCAGGCCCTGCGGGGCGGCACCGAAGGCGCGACGACGGCGCCCGAAGCCACTGCAGACGCCGCTTCCGCCCCCACGCAGGCAAGGCAGCGCCCGCAGCAGCAGCAACATCAGCAACGCAAGCCGAGGAAGCCCCAGGCCCAGCAGCAGCAATCGCAGCAGAAGCAGCAACCGCAGCAGCCGGCGCGCCCGCAACGTAAGGTGCATCCCGCGCTCGAGCGCCTGTTCGAGCTGTACCCGAACCTGTTCGGCGCGCGCTTCCTGCCGCTGAAGCTCGGCGTGTACGAAGAGCTGATTGCCCGCCACCCCGAAGACTTCAAGGCCGAAGACCTCAAGGTGGCCATGGGCCTGCACGCACGCTCCACGCGCTACCTCGAAAGCGTGGCCGCCGGCCATCCGCGCCATGACCTCGACGGCAACGTCGCCGAGCCGGTGGCGCCCGAGCACGTGCACCACGCCATCCTCGAACTGCACCGCCGTCGCTCGCAGCGCACCGGCGAAGACCTACGCCCGCAACTCGTGGCACGCCTGGCCCGCGCCGTCGAAGCCTCGGGCCTCGACCGCGAGGCTTACGCCGTGCTGGTGCGCTCGCGCGACGCGAACAACAACGCCGTGCTCGACGAAGCCCTCGCCCAGCTGGCCGAACAGGCCGCCAAGCGCGAGGCGCTGCTGCGTGCCTTCGAGGCGAGTGGTCGCAGCGAGAAGGAGTTTGCGGAGATGTACGGCATGAACCCTGCCGAGGTGACGCGTACGCTGCAGCGCGTTCGGCGCGATCAGGCGGCAGCGGCTGCACAGGAAGCCGCAGTTGCAGGCGAAACTCCGGCGCCAGCACCCGACAGCACCGACGCGCAGGACTGATTTCACGGTCCGGTCACCAACATCAGCAGGCCGGAAACTTTTCCATACATTTTCAGTTACATTCCTCCGGCCCAATTTCGGGCGGAGGAGAAAAACAATTGAAAAGAGTCATCAGGCTGCTACTCGCAGCCGTGGCCGTTTCGGTGTTCGCGAGCGGTTGCGCGGTCAATCGCGCGACAGCCACCGTCGACCCCTCGGCCAATCTGGACAAGCTGCGCGTGGTGCAGGTCAAGAAGCTCGGAGGTGAAGACGGCACGGTCCAGGAACTGATCGCCGGCAACCTGCGCAAGCGCGGCCTCGAGGTAGTCGACAACGGCAAACCAACCGAACAGGTCGATGCCGTCGTGACCTACGTCGACAAGTGGTGGTGGGACATCACCATGTACCTGATGGAACTCACCGTCACGGTACGAGACCCGAAGTCCGATTTCCCGCTGGCGACCGGCAATTCGCTCCACACCTCGCTGACCCGTCTCTCGCCGCCGGAAATGGTCGACGAAGTGGTCGGCAACATCTTCAAAGCATCGGAAAAGCAGAAATGATTCACCACGCCTTTCGCCGCGCTGCTGCGCTGGCCACCCTCGCCGTTGTCGTCGTCCTCGCAGGTTGTGCCTCGCCGGCCAATCGCGATGCCATGACGGCTCCTCCCACCGCATCGAGCAAGAAGCTGCCCTATTCGCTCTCGGTCAAGACCGGCGGTGGCAACGAGACGAATCCCATGTGGAGCTCGGACATCGCCGATGACGACCTGCGCGCCGCCATCGAGAAATCGATCACCCAGTCGGCCTTGTTCAAGGAGATCGTCAAGGGCAAGAGCGGGGACTACGAGCTGTCGGTCGCGATCTCCAAGCTGACCAAGCCTTCTTTCGGCGCCGCGTTCACGGTCGACATGGAAGCGGGCTGGACGCTCATCAAGACCTCTGACAAATCGGTGGCAATGCGCCAGGTCATCAAGTCGACCTACACGGGTGGTGCGTTCGATTCGCTCGTGGGCACGACCCGCCTGCGCATGTCGGTGGAAGGTGCTGCGCGTAACAACATCAAGCAGGGCATGGCGGCCATCTCGGCACTCAATCTCTGAACGGGCACCACTCGCTTCGCCGAACGAAAAAGGGGCTGGTCAATCGACCAGCCCCTTTTTGTTTCCTGGTGACTCGCGAGCAGCTCAGCGCTGCGCGCTCTGCAGCGCCGCAATGCGCTCCTCGATCGGCGGGTGCGTGGCGAACAGCTTGCCGATGCTGCCCGTGATGCCCATGGCTTCCACCGCCTTCGGCAGTTCGCCGGCCGGCAGGCCGCCCAGGCGGGCGAGCGCGTTGATCATCGGCTGCTTCTGACCCATCAGCGCGGCGGCGCCGGCGTCGGCGCGGAATTCGCGCTGGCGCGAGAACCAGGCCACCACCATCGCGGCGGCAAAGCCCAGCACGATGTCGAGCACGATGGTGCTCACGTAGTAGCCGATGCCGGGGCCCGAGCTGCGGTCGTCGCCGCGGCGCAGGAAGCTGTCGACCGCATAGCCGATCACGCGCGACAGGAACACGACGAAGGTGTTCATCACGCCCTGGATCAGCGTCATGGTGACCATGTCGCCGTTGGCGATGTGCGCGACCTCGTGGCCGATGACGGCCTCGACTTCTTCGCGCGTCATGTTCTGCAGCAGGCCGGTGGACACGGCCACCAGCGACGAGTTCTTGAACGCGCCGGTCGCGAAGGCGTTGGGCTCGCCCTCGAAGATGCCGACCTCGGGCATGCCGATGCCGGCCTTGTCGGCGAACTTGCGCACCGTGCCGACGATCCAGGCCTCGTCGGGCGACTGGGGGTTGTCGATCATGTGCAGCCCGGTGGTCCACTTGGCCATGGGCTTGCTGATGAGCAGCGAGATGATCGCGCCGCCGAAACCCATCACCAGCGCGAAGCCGAGCAGCGCGGTCAGGTTGAGCCCGTTGGCCGTGAGGAAGCGATTGACGCCGAGCAGGCTAGCGACCACGCCGAGCACTGCGACGACCATCACGTTGGTCAGGACAAACAGAAGGATACGTTTCAAGTTGAATTCTCCGTGGGGAAACCTGCCACCCAGATGAGGGCCCCGGGGCCCTCTTCAAGCCGCATTCGAGCGGTTCGCGGCGTGGAAGCCCTGGGTGTTGTGCGTGTTCTGGGCGCTCCGGTCGGCAACCGCCGGTGGAGCCATGATAGGAGCAAAAGTTCTAGGCCCCCGGTATTCCCCGACCGGCCAAGGGCCTGAACACCTGCGGATCGTCATAGAACCCCGCTGCCTCGTTGTCGCCGCACCAGCCGGGGACGCCGAGCACCGGCAGCGGCACGAAGGGCTTGGCCTCGAGCCGCCGCGGGTCCAGCGCGGCGGCCACCGAGGCGTCGTCGAGCGCCGCCGGGCCGTCAGCGCCATGCACCGGCAGCAGCACATGCGCGGTGATCGGCTTGCGCGGCGTGACAAGCTTCTCGAGCAGCGCATGGCCGAAGAGCAGCAGCCGCGCCTCGCTCCACAACCCGCGCCGGCTGACGAAGAGCGTGTGCCAGTCGCGCGCGACCAGCGCCTGCCACAGCGCGGGCGGCGCATCGAGCAATGCGCCGTTCTCGTCGAACAGCGTGAGCGCGTCGCGCAGCGGACCGCGCGTGGCGCCGATGCCGTCGCGGGCGATCTCGCCGGCCTGCAGTTCGTTCAGGCGGCGCTTCGTCCGTGGAAAGGCGAGCCAGACCAGGCCGTTGAAAAAATCGTGCAGGTTGTCGCGGGTCGGAACCGTGCGGGTCTGGAAGACGTGGGCCTCATAGGCGTGCCCGACCGGCAGCGCGTCCTGCCTCACGAAATCGGGCGCCGATGCGTGCCCGATGCCCTGCAGGGCGGCTGCCACGCAGCCATCGTTGCGCGCGACCGCCCGCATTGCCGCCTCGCCATCGGCGCGATAGGGCGCGAGCCATGGCCGCGTCCAGTCGATCGCCGGCAGGGTCAAGGCGCCGGGGCGCCCGTCCAGCGGATGCGGTCGGGGTGCTGCATCAGCGAGAACTCCGCCGTGAGCTTCTCGAAGAGCTTGAGCGAGCTGCTGTTCTTGCCGAGCAGGCCGGCCGTGCGCAGGGCCTTGGCCACGTCGTTGAGCGGCACGTCCTTGCCGCTGCGCAGAGCCGGAGCGGCCTGCAGGATGAATTCGGCGGCTTCCGACGGAGGCGGCGGTTGCTGGGGCTGCGGCTCTGGCTTGCTGGCGGCCTTCGCGGTGGTCTTGCGCGCCGCCGTCTTCGCCGCGGCCTTCTTCGCGGCGGGCGCGGCCTTGGCACGCGTGGTCTTGGCAGCGGCCGTCTTCTTCGCCGGCGCCGTACGGGCCGCCGGCTTGGCGACGGCGTTGTGCGCGATGTCCGTGAAGGCGTCGTAGATGCCGACCGTCTCCTCGCCCGTCTTGCCCTGCTGGCCGATGCCGCAGACGCGGCAGCCCTTCTCGCGCAGCCGGATCACGAGCGGCGCGAAGTCGGAGTCGGAGGACACCAGCACCACCACGTCGGGCCGCTCGGCGATGGCGAGGTCGATCGCATCGACCGACAGCGCGATATCGGTGCTGTTCTTGCCGGCCGACAGGTTCACCATCGGCCGCACCGAGAGGCGCTTGAAGAGCGCCTGCCGGTTCACCGCCATCTCGGCGTTGCAATACGCGCGGCGCACGTGGATGGCGCCGTATTCGTCCATGGTGCGCTGCACCGCCTGCTCGATCACCTCGGCCGACACATTGTCGGCGTCGATCAGCAGCATCACGCGCAGCGAGGGAATCGTCATGCCAGCTTCCAGTTGACGGTCTCGCCGCCGCGCAGCGGCTTGAGCGTGGCGTCGCCGTAGGGCACGGTCTCCGGCACCGTCCAGCTCTCGCGCTTGAGCGTGATGGTGTCGGTGTGGCGCGGCAGTTCGTAGAAATCGGGGCCGTGGAAGCTCGCGAAGCCTTCGAGCTTGTCGAGCGCGCCCGCGTTGTCGAAGGCCTCGGCGTACAGCTCGATGGCGGTGAGCGCGGTGTAGCAGCCGGCGCAGCCGAGCGCGTGTTCCTTCAGGTGGGCCGGGTGCGGCGCGCTGTCGGTGCCCAGGAAGAAACGGTCGCTGCCGCTGGTGGCCGCCTCGACCAGCGCCACGCGGTGCGTCTCGCGCTTGAGCACGGGCAGGCAGTAGTAGTGCGGGCGGATGCCGCCGGTGAAGATGGCGTTGCGGTTGTAGAGCAGGTGGTGCGCCGTGATGGTGGCTGCCGTGAACCGGTCGGCGTCGCGCACGTAGTGGGCGCCTTCCTTCGTGGTCAGGTGCTCGAACACCACCTTCAGCTCGGGGAAGTCGCGGCGCAGCGGGATCATCACGCGGTCGACGAACACCGCCTCGCGGTCGAACAGGTCGATGGCCGGGTCGGTCACCTCGCCGTGCACCAGCAGCAGCAGGCCGTGCTTCTGCATGGCCTCGAGCGTCTTGTAGGTCTTGCGGATGTCGGTCACGCCGGCATCGCTGTTGGTGGTGGCGCCGGCCGGGTAGAGCTTGAGGGCGCGCACGCCGGCCTCGGCGGCCAGCGCGATTTCCTCGGGCGGCAGGTTGTCGGTGAGATAGAGCGACATCACCGGCTCGAAGCCCGTGCCGGCGGGCACGGCGGCGCGGATGCGGTCGCGGTACGCCACGGCCTGCGCGGCGGTGGTCACGGGGGGGCGCAGGTTGGGCATGATCAGCGCGCGGCCGAACTGGCGGGCGCTGTGGGGAACGACGGCTTCGAGGGCGGCGCCATCGCGCACGTGCAGGTGCCAGTCGTCGGGGCGGGTGATCGTGAGGGTGTCTGTCATTGCGGGCCGATTGTCGCATCGGCCCCCAGCAGGTACTCGCGCACCAGCGTGCGTGCGCGGTGCAGCCGGCTCTTGACGGCGCCCGCCGGCTCGCCCAGCCGTTCGGCGATCTCGGCGATGGTCAGCTCCTCGAAATCGCGCAGCAGCACCACCTCGAGGTAGTGCGCGGGCAGCGATTCGAGCGCGTGGGTCAGGTCCAGCCGCAGCGCGGCGTCGCCACGGCTGGCCAGTTGCCGCTCGGCCACGTCGTCGTCGAGCGGGTCGTGGCGGAACATCGCGCGCTGCAGCCTGAGGCATTCGCGCCGGATGACGGTGAAGAGCCACGACGAGAACGCCGCCGCGGCCTTCAGCCCCCGGACCTTGCGCGCGATGACCAGCAGCGACTCCTGCACCGCGTCGTCCACGTCGCTGGCCTGGCAGTGCCGCCAGGCGTAGCGGCGCGCGTCGGCCTGGCAGACCGCGAGCAGGTTCGCAATGGCCGCCGGGTCGCCAGTCTGCGCGGCATGGATCAGGCCGGTGCGGTCGGCGCCGGAGGCCATCGTTCAGCGCCCTTCCCTGCCGTCGAGCTTGCGCCCGACCATGGCGCACATGGGGCAGAAGCCGAACAGGCCCGTCAGCGCGAGCATCGCGCCCATGAGGGCGATGGCCACGGCGAGCCCGAAGCCGGCGGTGCTCCAGCCGATGGCGGCGAAAGCGAGGCCGGCGAAGCCCATGACGATGCGCAGCGCGCGTTCCCAGCCGGGGAGGTTCTTGGCGTAGAGCATGGCGATTCCTTCGATCCTTTTGAGTGCATGAGGAAGACCCTCGGGCACAGAGAGGCGTCGAACCCGCCAGACGGTTCGCGGGAATGCGCAAATTTTCCACGCGGACGAAAAAAAGCCCGCCGGGCGCCCACCAGGTGCCGTCTACCTACGCGCGATCGGCCACGCGGACGGCCTTGCCCCGCCTCGCAGGAGATACTGTCGTTTCGCGGAAGGCCCCCGGGGCCGCCCGCCTCCCGACGACAGGTGCACCCACAGGAATGAGTACGACGCAGCCCAGCCCCATCGCCCCGGCGCTCGCCGACGGCGGCCTCGCCGCCATCTTCACCGCGCCCGACGGCGCCCCGGCCTTCGCCGTGCGCTGGCAGTCCGCCGTGTACGGCTACCTCAACCAGTGCCCCCACGCGGGCGGCCCGCTTGATTTCGAGGGCCAGGTGCTGGAAAGTTCAGGCCGCTTCCTGATGTGCGCACGGCACGGCGCGATCTTCGAGCCCGACACCGGCAAGTGCGTGGGCGGCCCCTGCCGCGGCGCGCGGCTCACGCCGGTGGCCGTGCACGAGAAGGCGGACGGCAGCGTGTGGCCCGGCGCCGCCGACTGAAGGCCAGGCGAGAGAAGACAAGAGAAGACAACCATCCAGGAGAAAAAAGACATGCGCAACTGCAACACCCGATTTCGCACTCTCCCGCATCTGGCCCTGCCAGCGGCGGCGCTCGCGCTGGCCGGCCTCCTGGCGGGCTGCGCGGGCCTGTCCTCGTCCGGCGGCGGCAAGGGCTCCTCCGGCATGAAGGTCAGCTCCAGCGCCTTCGCCGACAACGGCACCATCCCGTCCGAGCACGCGGGCGTGGGCGACTGCGGCGGCAAGAACATCTCGCCGCCGGTGGCATGGAGCAACCTGCCGGCCAAGACGAAGTCGGTCGCCGTGCTGGTGTTCGATCCCGACGGCGCGGCCGGCCTGGGCGTGTCGCACTGGGTGGCCTACAACATCGCGGCCGAGCGCGGCGAGCTCAAGGCCGGCGAAGGCACGGCGGGCTCGAACTTCGACTTCACCATGGGCCCGAACGTGGCCGGCACGCCCGCCTACCGCGGCATGTGCCCGCCGGTAGGCGACCGGCCGCATCACTACGTGGTGACCGTCATCGCCTCCGAGCTCGCGCCCGGCAGCCTGCCGGCCGGCCTGGGCCGCGACGCACTGCTGTCCGCGCTCAAGGGCCGTGCGCTGGGCGGCCAGAGCGTGGTGGGCCTCTACAGCCGCTGAGCCGGGTTGGCAGCAGTTAATAATTAAGACCTCGTTCCGCCGGCATCCACCAGCAATGGCTGCAGCCGCTTCCACGAAAGCTTCATCGATGGCCCTGCCCGCCGCCACCTCCAGCTCCACGGTTCTACCTTCCACCGCCGGCGACCTCGACGCCATGTTCGACCTGGCGCCGGTCTCCCTCTGGATCGAGGACTACGGCGACCTCAAGCGCAAGCTCGACGGCTGGCGCGCCGAGGGCATCACCGACCTGGTGGCGCACCTGCAGGCCGATCCGCAGCGGGTGAGCGACTGCATGGCGCTGCTGAAGGTGCTGCGGGTCAACCAGCACACGCTGAAGCTCTTCGGCGCCGACAGCGAGCAGACCCTGCTGGACGCGCTCGACCGCGTGTTCCGCGGCGACATGTCGGCCACCGTGGTGCACGAACTCGACCAGCTCTGGCGCGGCCAGCTCAGCTTCGAGAGCGAGACCGTCAACTACGCGCTCGACGGCCGCAGGCTCGACGTGCGCGTGCGCGCCCGCGTGCTGCCCGGCTACGAGGACAGCTGGAGCCGCGTGCTGGTGGCACTCGACGACGTCACCGAGCGCGTGGCCGCGCAGCGCCTGCGCGACGAGAGCGCGATCTACGCGCGCAGCCTGTTCGACCGCTCGCCGGTGTCGCTGTGGGTGGAAGACTTCAGCGCGGTGCGCTCGCTGCTGGAAACCATCCGCTCGCGCGGCATCACCGACTTCGCGACCTTCATCAAGGTGCACCCCGACTTCGTCACGCGCTGCATGCAGGAGATCCGCGTGATCGACGTCAACCACGAGACGCTGCGCATGTTCGGCGCGCCCGATCTCACCACGCTGCTGGGCAATCTCTCGCGCATCTTCCGCGACGAGATGCGCGAGTCGTTCGCCGAGCAGCTGCAGGACCTGTGGAACGGCAAGACCGTGCAGCACCGCGAAGTGCTCAACTACTCGCTCTCGGGCGAGGTGCTGAACATCCACATGCAGTTCGCGGTGCAGGACGACCGGCTCGACACCTGGGACCTGGTGCTGGTGTCGCTGGTCGACATCACCGCGCGCAAGAAGGCAGAGGCGTACCTCGAATACCTCGGCAAGCACGACGTGCTCACGCAGCTGTGCAACCGCACCTACTACACCGAGGAGCTCAACCGCCTCTCGCGCAAGGGGCCGTGGCCGGTGTCCATCGTGGCCATCGACCTCAACGGCCTGAAGCAGGTCAACGACCAGGAAGGCCACGCCGCCGGCGACTCGCTGCTGCGCCGCATGGGCGAGGTGCTCGACAAGGCCGTCGACCTGCCGGCCTGGCCCGCGCGCATCGGCGGCGACGAGTTCGCCGTGCTGCTGCCCATGACCGACGAGCGCGGCGCCGAGGCGATGCGCGAGCGCATCCTCACGCTGCTGGAAATGAACAACCAGTTCCACGCCGGCCAAAGCGGCCACGCGCTGAGCCTGGCCATCGGACTGGCCACCTGCCACGGCGACGAGCCGCTGGAGACCGCGCTGCAGCGCGCCGACCGGGCGATGTACGTGGACAAGGCGCGGTATTACGAGAGCGCCACGGGCGACCGGCGCTCCGCCGGCTAGCCGTCGCTCCAGGCCGTTTCTCGCCCCGCCGCGCAGCGGGGCTTTCGCTCTTGTCTTTGCCTAGACGGCTGATTAGGATGCCCGCGCTGTATCGACATGTAGCGCGGCCATCGTCCGTCTGATCGGACCGGTGGGCCGCCGGTCCCGTGTACCTGAGGGGGTGCGCGGGATGCGCCAGTTCCGCCCGCAGAGGTGGAGCGTGCGAGCGTGTCGCCGCGGCGGGGGAGGAGGTTGGTCTTTGACCGGCGTCCCGGTTTTCGATCGATCTCGCAAAGGTAGACACAAATGAAGAAGCGCCATGCCGCCTCGTTGGGCGTGCTTGTTCTTTCCACCCTGATCGCGTCGTGCGGCGGCGGTGGCGGAGGTGGTGGAGGCGGAGGATTCCCCGGGCTGGCACTGCCCCCGGCCAACAACACGCCGCCACCCGCCAACAATCCAGCCGGTGCATGGCTGACGTTCAATCCGTCGCCGGTCGAGCTCACGGTGTTTCCCAATGCGTCCAAGACCTTCGCCGTCGTCGCGACGTCGACCAAGGTGATCTCGGCGCCGGTGAACGTCGGCATCATCGAGCCCAAGGGCGTGATCACGACCAACATCAAGATCGCCAGCGCGGGCCTGCAATACACGGCCACCATGAGCACCAACCCGGCGCTGGCTCCCGGCGTGCACACCGGCAACTTCGAGGTGCGCGCGTGCTACGACGCCAACCCGCTGGTCTGCTCGCAGCCCGTGGAAGGCTCGCCGTGGCAGGTGCCCTACAAGATCACGGTGATCGATCCGGCCTCGCTGCATTACTCGCGCTGGGAAGCAGCCCAGAAAAACGCCGGGTTCACCGACAACTTTGCACTGAGCCACGTCAAAGGCAAGCTCGTGGTGGAAGCCGCGAACTACTACGACGCCACGATGGAGACGTGGACCTCCAGCGACGTCGGCAATACATGGGTCAAGCTTCTGCCTCCGACCATCCCGTCGGTATCGACCAAGGGGTTCGCCCTGGCCAGCGACGGCGACGCCATCTACCTGAGCGCCGGTCAGTCCGTCGGCAGCTATGGCAAACCGACAGGTCAGTACCTGAACCATGTCTGGAAATTCGACGGTACCGACTGGACGCAAAAGACCGCGGCAGCCGAATTCCCGGGCCGCATGGACCACGTGATGGCCAAGGTCGGAAACACGCTGTACGTGGTGGCCGGGCGCACGGCCAGCGGCGACGTGCGCAACGTGTGGAAGTCCGACAACGACGGCGTCAACTGGACGCAGATAGCGCAAGGGCTGCCGGCGGAACTCGGCAAGCCGACCTGTGCGCTGAACTGGAAGGGCTCGCTGCTATTGGTCGGCGACAAGGTCGCCACTTCTTCAGACGGCGCCAACTTCACGATCGCCGGTGGTCTGCCTGCCACCTTCCCCAAGAACAGCCTCCACTGCGCGGTACTCGACGGTCGCTTGTTCATCAGCCCGACGTCCAACTCGACCATCGGCAGTACGGAACAGAACGCCGTGTCCACCACCGACCTCGCCACCTGGCAGATCGAGCGCAGCCGCCCGTTTTCGACGCCGGACGCCCCGGGCATGGTTGCCATCGATGGGCGGCTGGTCGTGACCACGGGCCAGGGCACGTCGGAGCGGACCACCTACCGCACCGTGCCCTGAGCACCACGACGCGGGTGCCGCAGCTTCACTCCGGCACCCGCACCCGCTCCAGCACGAAATCGATGAACGTCCGGATCGCCCGCGTGTGCTGGCGGTTCGGCATGTAGAGCATGAACATCTGGGTGCCGAAGATCGAGAGGCGCCAGTCGTCGAGCGTGGTCACCACGTCGCCGCGGCGCACGTCTTCCTGCACCACGTAGTCGGGCACGAGGCCGATGCCCAGGCCCGCGAGGATGGCCTGGCGCAGGAACAGGAAGTTTTCCGAGATGAGCGTCGGCTCCAGGATCACCTCGCGCCTCGTCTCGCCCTGGTAGGCCGACACGCGCAGCTGCCGGCCGATGACGGCGGCCGTGACCACCGGCGCGCCCTGCAGCGCGTCCAGCTGCACCGGCAGCGGGTTCTTCGCCGCGTATTCGGTCGAGGCGCAGGCCACGTAGCGCACCGGCCCCATCGCGCGCGCCACAAGGTTCTGCGGCGGCTCGGGAATCACGCGGATGGCGATGTCGACTTCGTCGCGCAGCAGGTCCTCGATGCGGTTCTCGAACACCACGTCGAGCACGATGCCGGGGTACTGGCGCTTGAAGTCGATCAGCCAGTCGGCCATGACGAGCTGCCCGTAGCCGCTGGGCACGCTCAGGCGTACGCGGCCCTGCAGGCCCTGCCCCAGCGTCGTCACCGATTCGCGCGCCGCCAGCAGTTCGGCCTGGATGGCGATGCCGTGCTGGTAGAGCCGCAGGCCGATCTCGGTCGGCTCGGCGCGGCGGGTGGTGCGGCGCACCAGCTGGGCGCCCACGGAGCGCTCCAGCTGGTTCAGGTGGTAGCTGACGTTGGCGCGGGTCATCTTCAACCGGCGCGCCGCCGCGCTCAGGTTGCCGGCGTCGAGGATTTCCACCAACAGGGTGAGCGACTGGAGGTCCATGGGCCGATTGTGTCAAAAATCCTTTGACAGTCTGTCAACCGGCTATGCAATTGTCAAAGCAGTGCCTCAGGCCAAGAATGCTGGGTTCACCCCAGAGCCTCGGACCCGCACGGTCCGCAACGCAAGAGACAAGCGACACGCACATGGCCACCACCACTCCCAGCCCCTCCACGTCCACCGGTCCCGTCACCTTCGAACGTCTAGGCGACGTGCTCGTGGTGACCATCGACAACCCGCCCGTCAACGCCCTGGGCGTGGATGTGCGCCGCGGCCTCGCGGCCGCCATCGACGCGGCGGAAGCCGATGGCGCGGCCAAGGCGGTGCTGCTCGTCGGCGCGGGCCGCAATTTCATCGCGGGCGCCGACATCCGCGAATTCGGCAAGACCCCGCAGCCGCCCTCGCTGCCCGAGGTGTGCCTGAAGATCGAGAACTGCACGAAACCGGTGGTCGCCGCGATCCACGGCGCCGCGCTCGGTGGCGGCCTCGAAGTGGCGCTGTCGACCCACTACCGCATCGCCTCGCCCACCGCGAAACTGGGCCTGCCCGAAGTGGCGCTGGGCCTGCTGCCCGGCTCGGGTGGCACGCAGCGCGCACCGCGCCTGATCGGCGTGAAGCCCGCCATCGAACTCATGCTCAGCGGCCGCCACGCCGGCGCGAAGGAAGCGCTGTCGCTCGGCCTCGTCGACCGCCTCGGCACCGAAGCCGATGCGCGCGCCGAAGGCCTCGCCTACGCGAATGAACTGGTCGCCGCCAAGGCCCCGGTGCGCCGCACGCGCGAAGCCGGCGCGCTGGCCGACAAGGAAGCCGCCCGCGCCGCCCTCGAGGCCGCGCGCGCCGACACCGCAAAGAAGAGCCGCGGCCTGTTCTCGCCGATGAAGATCGTCGAGGCCGTCGAAGCCGCGCTCACGCTGCCCTTCGACGAAGGCATGGCGCTGGAGCGCAAGCTGTTCCTGCAATGCATCGACAGCCCGCAGCGCGCCGGCCTGATCCACGCCTTCTTCGCCGAGCGCGAAGTGCTGAAGGCGCCCGAAACCAAGTCCGCCAAGCCGCGCGCGCTGGAGTCCGCCGGCATCGTCGGCGGCGGCACCATGGGCGCGGGCATCGCGGTGGCGATGCTCGACGCCGGCATGCCCGTGACCATGATCGAGCGCGACGACACGCAACTCGCGCGCGGCCGCGCCAACGTGGAGAAGGTGTACGACGGCCTCATCGCCAAGGGCCGCATGACGCCCGAGGCCAAGGCAGCCGTCATGGCGCGCTTCTCGGGCTCCACCAGCTACGACGCGCTCGCCAGCGTCGACATCGTGGTGGAAGCCGTGTTCGAGGAAATGGGCGTCAAGAAGGCCGTGTTCGCCGAGCTCGACCGCGTGTGCAAGCGCGGCGCCGTGATCGCCACCAATACCTCTTATCTCGACATCGACGAAATCGCTGCCAGCATCTCGCGTCCGCAGGACGTGGTGGGCCTGCACTTCTTCTCGCCCGCCAACATCATGAAGCTGCTGGAGATCGTGGTGCCCGCCAAGGTGAGCGCCGACGTGGTCGCCACCGGCTTCGAACTGGCGAAGAAGCTGAAGAAGGTGCCGGTGCGCGCCGGCGTGTGCGACGGCTTCATCGGCAACCGCATCCTGGCCGTGTACCGCCAGGCCGCCGACCACATGATGGAAGACGGCGCATCGCCCTACGACATCGACGCCGCCGTGCGCAACTTCGGCTACCCGATGGGCCCCTTCCAGGTGTCCGACCTCGCGGGCGGCGACATCGGCTGGGCCACGCGCAAGCGCAAGGCCGCCACGCGCGACCCGAAGGCCCGCTATGTGCAGGTGGCCGACCGCATCTGCGAGCGCGGCTGGTTCGGCCAGAAGACGCAGCGCGGCTACTACCTGTACCCCGAAGGCGCGCGCACCGGAGTGCCCGACCCCGAGGTGCTGGCCATCATCGACGCCGAGCGCGAGCGCGCGGGCATCAAGCCGCGCGCCTTCACCGAGGAAGAAATCATGCGCCGCTACATGGCCGCGATGATCAACGAAGGCGCCAACGTCGTGCTCCAGCGCATCGCGCTGCGCCCGCTCGACGTGGACGTGACCTTCCTCTACGGCTACGGCTTCCCGCGCCACCGCGGCGGCCCGATGAAGTACGCCGACACCGTGGGCCTGCCCAAGGTGCTGGCCGACATCCAGGAGTTCGCGAAGGAAGACCCGATCTTCTGGAAGCCCTCGCCGCTGCTGGTGCAGCTGGTCGAACGCGGCGCCGACTTCGCGAGCCTCAACCAGTCCGAGTGATCAGAGTCCATTCCAGTCAGCCGTCCAGGAGACATCCCCATGCGTGAAGCCGTCATCGTTTCCACCGCCCGCACCCCGCTCACCAAGGCGCACCGCGGCGAATTCAACATCACCCCCGGCCCCACGCTGGCGGCCTTCGCCGTGAAGGCGGCGGTGGAACGCTCGGGCCTCGACCCGGCGCTGATCGAGGACGCCATCCTCGGCTGCGGTTATCCCGAAGGCACCACCGGCCGCAACATCGCGCGCCAGGCCATCATCCGCGCGGGCCTGCCTATCAGCATCGCCGGCACCACGGTCAACCGCTTCTGCGCCTCGGGCCTGCAGGCCATCGCCATGGCCGCGGGCCGCATCGTGGTGGACGGCGCGCCGGCCATGATCGCGGGCGGCGTGGAGAGCATCTCGCAGATCCGCTCGCGCAGCGCCACCGACAGCGGCGACAGCGGCATGGACCCGTGGATCGTCGAGCACAAGCCCGAGCTGTACATGGCGATGATCGAAACCGCCGACATCGTCGCCAAGCGCTACAACATCAGCCGCGAGGCGCAGGACCGCTTCTCGGCAGAGAGCCAGCGCCGCACCGAAGAAGCGCAGATCGCCGGCCGCTACAAGGACGAGATCGTCGCCTGCACCACCACCATGGCGGTGACCGACAAGGAAACCAAGGAAGTCACCTACCGCGAAGTGACCGCCACGGAAGACAACTGCAACCGCCGCGGCACCACCTACGAGGCGCTCGCCAAGCTCAAGCCCGTGATGGGCGAGGACAAGTTCATCACCGCCGGCAACGCCTCGCAGCTGTCGGACGGCGCGTCGGCCTGCGTGCTGATGGAAGCCAAGGATGCCGAGCGCGCCAACATCAAGGCGCTGGGCGCCTTCCGCGGCCTCGCAGTGGCCGGCTGCGAGCCCGACGAAATGGGCATCGGCCCGGTGTTCGCAGTGCCCAAGCTGCTCGCGCGCCACGGCCTCAAGGTGCAGGACATCGGCCTGTGGGAGCTCAACGAGGCCTTCGCCTCGCAGTCGATCTACTGCCAGGACAAGCTGGGCATTCCCTCGGAACTGCTCAACGTGAACGGCGGCGCGATCTCCATCGGCCACCCCTTCGGCATGACCGGCGCGCGCCTCGCGGGCCACGTGCTCATCGAAGGCAAGCGCCGCGGCGCCAAGTACGCCGTGGTCACGATGTGCATCGCCGGCGGCATGGGCGCCGCGGGCCTGTTCGAAATCTATTGAGGAGTCCGCCATGGACCTGAACTTCAACCCCGAAGAAGAAGCCTTCCGCAGCGAAGTGCGCGCCTTCCTGGCCGCGAAGCTGCCGGTGCGGCTGTCCGAGAAAGTGCGCAGCGGCAAGATCCTCGAGAAGGCCGACATGCAGGAATGGCACGCCATTCTCAACGAGCGCGGCTGGCTCGCCAACCACTGGCCCGAGCAGTACGGCGGACCGGGCTGGACGGCGGTGGAGAAGTTCATCTTCGAACACGAATGCGCACTGGCCTTCGCGCCACGCATCGTGCCCTTCGGCGTGAACATGCTCGGCCCGGTGCTCATCAAGTACGGCAACGAGGCGCAGAAGAGCTACTGGCTGCCGCGCATCCTGAACGGCGCCGACTGGTGGTGCCAGGGCTACTCGGAACCCGGCGCGGGCTCCGACCTGGCTGCCGTGAAGACCACCGCCGTGCGCGGCATCGACGCGCAGGGCGACCACTTCATCGTGAACGGCCAGAAGACCTGGACCACGCTGGGCCAGCACGCCAACATGATCTTCTGCCTGGTGCGCACCAACCGCGAGGCGAAGAAGCAGGAAGGCATCAGCTTCCTGCTGATCGACATGGAGTCGCCCGGTGTCGAAGTGCGCCCGATCATCACGCTCGACGGCGAGCATGAAGTGAACGAGGTGTTCTTCTCCGACGTGCGCGTGCCCGCCGAGAACCTCGTGGGCGAGGAGAACAAGGGCTGGACCTGCGCCAAGTACCTGCTGACCTACGAGCGCACCAACATCGCGGGCGTAGGCTTCTCGGTGGCCGCGCTCGAACAGTTGAAGGGCATTGCGGCCACGCAGACCAAGAACGGCAAGCCGCTGGCCGACGACCCGGCCTTCGCCGCACGCATGGCACGCGTCGAGATCGACCTGGAGAACATGAAGACCACCAACCTGCGCGTGATCGCGGCGGTGGCCGGCGGCGGCGTGCCGGGCGCGGAAAGCTCGATGCTGAAGATCCGCGGCACCGAGATCCGCCAGGAAATCTCGTCGCTCGCCCGCCGCGCGATGGGTGTGTACGGCCGCCCCTTCATCGCGGAAGCATTGAAGGATGGCTACACCGGCGAGACCTTCGGCCCCGATTACGCATCGGCCGCCGCCTCGCGCTATTTCAACAACCGCAAGCTGTCGATCTTCGGCGGCTCGAACGAAATCCAGAAGAACATCATCTCCAAGATGATCCTCGGGCTGTAAAGGAGACATGCCATGAACTTCGAACACACCGAAGACCGGCGCATGCTCGCCGACAGCCTGAACCGCTTCATCAGCGAGCGGTACGCCTTCGACGCGCGCGACCGCATCGCGAAGTCGGAGCACGGGTTCAGCAAGGAAATCTTCCAGCAGTTCGCCGAGCTCGGCGTGATCGGTGCGCTGTTCAGCGAGGCCGATGGCGGCTTCGGCGGCGGCGGCTTCGACATCGCCGTGGTCTTCGAGGCACTGGGCCGCGGCCTCGTGATCGAGCCGCTGCTGGGCGCGGTGATGGTCGGCGAGGCGATCAGCGCCGCCGGCAGCGATGCACAGAAGGAAAAGATCGGCGACATCATCAACGGCGTGACCATCGCTGCCTTCGCGCACGACGAGGCCGACACGCACTACGAGCGCACCCGCGTGCAGACGAAGGCCGAGCGCAACGGCGACGGCTGGGTGCTGCACGGCGCCAAGGCCGTCGTGCCGCAGGGCGAACAGGCCGACCTGTTCCTCGTCTCGGCCCGCACCTCGGGCAAGGTGGACGACGAAGCCGGCATCTCGCTGTTCCTCGTGCCCGCGAAGACGGCTGGCCTCACGGTGCGCGGCTGCCCTGCCATCGACGGCGGCCGCGTCGCCGAGCTCTCGTTCGACGGCGTGAAGCTGGGCGCAGACGCGCTGCTCGGCGCCGAGGGCCAGGGCCACGCCACGCTGGAGCGCGCCATCGGACGCGGCGTGCTCGCGCTTTGCGCCGAAGCCGTGGGCGCGATGGAAGCCGCCAAGGCCGCGACGCTCGAATACCTGCGCACGCGCAAGCAGTTCGGCACGCTGATCGGCAGCTTCCAGGCGCTGCAGCACCGCATGGCCGACCTGCTGCTCGAAATCGAACAGGCCCGCTCGGCCGTCATCAACGCCGCTGCCGCCATCGACACCGGCGACCGCCTGACGCGCGAGCGCGCGCTGTCGGCCGCCAAGTTCAGCATCGGCCGCATCGGCGCGCTGGTGGCGCAGGAAAGCATCCAGATGCACGGCGGCATCGGCATGACCTGGGAGTTGCCCCTGCCCCACTACGCCAAGCGCCTCGTGATGATCGACCACCAGTTGGGCGACGAAGACCACCACCTGCAGCGCTATATCGCCCTGGGCAAGGAGCTTGCGCGATGAGCGACAACAAGACCGTGCTGATCTCGCAGGAGGGTGCCGTGCGCATCCTCACCAACAGCAACCCGGCCGCGCGCAACGCGATCACGCCGACGCTGTACGCCGAACTCTCGGCCGCGCTCGCCGATGCACAGAACGACCCCGAGGTCGGCGCCATCGTCTTCACCGGCGCAGGCGATTTCTTCTGCTCCGGCGGCGACCTCAACCTGCTGGCCAAGCGCCGCGAACTGCCCGCGTCCGAACGCCGCGAGAAGCTCGAAGGCCTGAACAACCTGATCCGCGCGATCCGCGATTGCGGCAAGCCCGTCATCGCGGCCGTCGAAGGCGGCGCGGCCGGCGCTGGCCTGTCGATGGCGCTGGCCTGCGACATGCTGGTGTCGGCGCGCGACGCCTTCTACACCGTGGCCTACGTCAAGGTCGGCCTCACGCCCGACGGCGGCGCCACGGCCTTCCTCTCGGAGTTCGTCTCGCGCCAGGTGCTCACCGAGATGTGCCTGACCGGCGACCGCATGCCGGCCGAGCGCCTGCACGCGCTGGGCGCGGTCAACCGCCTGACCGACAAGGGCGCGGCGCTGGCCGAGGCCATCGCGCTCGCGGCCAAGGTGGCCGGTGGACCGCAGCGCGCCAGCGCCCGCATCAAGACGCTGTGCCGACAGGCGCACCGCTCCACGCTGGAAGAGCAGCTCGAAGCCGAGGCCGTGTACATGGTCGAGTCGCAGGCGGATGCCGAAGCGGCCGAAGGCATCGGCGCCTTCCTCGGCAAGCGCAAGGCCGACTTCGCCGCGCTGCGCCGCCAGAAGCAGGGCGCGTCCTGACGCGGGCTGCCCGACCCGCCTTTCCGCCTCGCACGCCGTGTTCACCGTGTGAGGCTTTCTCGTTTCCAGGGAGCTGATCTCATGCCATTGCCGAATTCATCGCTGCCGCTCGCCGGCGTTCGCGTTCTCGATCTGTCCCGCATCCTCGCGGGCCCCTGGTGCGGCATGGTGCTGGCCGACATGGGCGCCGAAGTCATCAAGGTGGAGCATCCGGGCCGCGGCGACGACACGCGCGACTGGGGCCTGCGCGTGGGCAAGACCGAGACCGCCTACTTCAACAGCGTGAACCGCAACAAGCGCTCGGTCACGCTCGACCTGCAGACGCCCGAGGGCCAGCAGCTCGCGCGCGACCTCGCGAAGCAGTGCGACGTGGTGATCCAGAACTTCAAGTTCGGCGGCATCGACAAGCTGGGCCTGGGCTACGAGCAGCTGAGCAAGGAGCATCCGGGCCTCATCTACTGCTCGATCTCGGGCTACGACCGCACCGGCCCCGAAGCCGCGCGTCCGGGCTATGACCTCGTGGTGCAGGGCGAGGCCGGCCTGATGGCGCTCAACGGCGAAGCCAACCAGCCGCCGCTGAAGTTCGGCGTGGCCGCCGTCGACCTGTTCACCGGCATGTACTCGGCACAGGCCATCCTCGCGGCGCTCTACCAGCGCGAGAAGACCGGCAAGGGCCGGCACGTGGAGATGGCGCTGTACGACTGCGGCCTGATGATCACCGCCTACTACGGCCTCGAGGCGCTGCTCATGGGCGAAGACCCGCCGCGCTACGGCAACTCGCATCCGTCGATCGTGCCGTATGGCGTGTTCGACGCGGCCGACGGCCCGCTGGTCATCACCGTGGGCAACAACTCGCAGTTCGCGCGCTTCTGCACCGAGGTGATCGAGCGGCCCGACCTCGCGGCCGACGAGCGCTTCAAGACCAACATCCTGCGCTCGGCCAACCGCGCCGCGCTGCTGCCCGAGCTGCACGCCGAACTGGCGAAGCGCCAGCGCGTCGACCTGCTCGAAAAGCTCACTGCCGCCGGCATTCCGTGCGGCGAGGTGCTGGGCCTGCTGGAGGCGCTGCAATCGAAGCGCGCGACCGATGCCGGCCTCGTGACCACGCAGCCGCATCCGATGGCGGGCACCGTCAACGTGCTGGCGCCGCCCTACCGCTTCGACGGCGAGCGCCTGCCGGTGCGCAGCGCGCCGCCCACGCTGGGCGAAGGCACGCACGACGTGCTGCAGTCGCTGCTCGGCCTGTCGGACGAGAAGCTCGCGGCGCTGAAGACGAACGGCGTCGTCTGAAGAAAAAGACCCCTGAAATCCCAAGGAAGACAAACCAATGGCATCCCTTTCCCTGCGCAGCCCCCTGCGCCGCGCCCTCCTCGCTCTCGCCCTGCCCCTGGTGGCCGGCACCGCCTTCGCCCAGGCCTGGCCCGCCAAGCCGATCACGCTGATCGTGCCCTTCCCGCCCGGCGGCCCCACCGACGTGGCTTCGCGCATCGTGGCGCAGAAGATGTCGGTGGCGCTGGGCCAGAGCATCGTGATCGACAACCGCAGCGGCGCCTCGGGCACCGTGGGCGCGGCGGCTGCGTCGCGCGCGGCGGCCGACGGCTACACCTTCGTGACGCTGGCCACGCCCACGCTGCTGGCCTCGCATCTCTACGCATCGCCCGGCTACGACATCTTCAAGAACTTCACGCCCGTGGGCAGCATCTACGACCTGCCGATCGTGCTGGTGGTCAATCCGAAGTCGCTGCCCGACGTCACCGGCGTGCAGGGCCTGATCGCCAAGGCCAAGGCCGAGGGCGGCAAGCTCAACTACACGAGCGCCGGCTCCGGCAGCTTCGGCCACCTGACGACCGAGCAGCTGAAGACCATCGGCAAGTTCGAGATGCAGCACGTGCCCTACCGCGGCAGCGCGCCGGCCGTGACCGACCTGATCGGCGGCCAGGTGCCCGCGATGTTCTCCGACCTCGTGGGCGTGCTGCCGCACATCAAGTCCGGCAAGCTGCGCGCCATCGCCGTCGGCTCCGGCCAGCGCGTGAGCCTGCTGCCCGACGTGAAGACGGTGGCCGAGCAGGGCTTCCCGGGCTTCGACGCCACCTCGTGGGGCGGCCTGCTGGCACCGGCAGGCACGCCGAAGGACATCGTCGACCGCATGAGCGCCGAGCTGAAGAAGGCGCTGGCCGACAAGGAAGTACAGGAAAAGCTACAGAGCGTGGGCACCTTCGCCGCCTACCGCACGCCCGAGCAGACCGGCGTGCGCATGAAGGAAGACTTCGAGCGCTGGGGCAAGGTGATTCGCGACAACCACATCACGAACCAGTAGAACGCACAGGTCCGCAGGGCGACGAAACAAAGGAGACAGACATGACGCAGAAATACGAGAATGACTACGGCACACCGGTGAGCGCGCCGTTCCGCCCCGCGTTGCCCGTGCGCAGCCTCGCCGACATCCGCAAGCTGGAGGAAACGCCGCTCGAGCAGGCGCTCACCGTGCGCAGCACCTACGAGATCTTCCGCAACGCGGGCCATGCCTTCGGCGACAAGACCGCGCTGACCTTCCTGCGCACCGGCAACCCGGCCGACGAGCCGATCCGCTGGTCTTATGCCGAGCTGCTCTCGCGCATCCACCAGACCGCCAACATGCTGCACGCGCTGGGCGTGGGGCCCGACGACGCGGTCGCCGTGCTGCTGCCAGGCTGCCTCGAGTACCACCTCGCGCTGTGGGGCGGCGAGGCGGCCGGCATCGTGCAGCCGCTGAACCCGCTGCTCACCGACGAGAAGCTGGTCGCGCTGATGACCGCCGGCCGCGCCAAGGTGCTGATCGCCTACGGCTCCGATGCCGAGTCGGGCATGTGGTCGAAGGCCATGCGCCTGCGCGGCCAGGTGCCGACGCTCACCACCGTGCTGCGCGTGGCACCGCACGACGAGGCGCCCGGCGCAGCCGGTGCACTGCCCGAATGCGTCGCTGAGTTCGACGTGCTTCGCGCCGCGCAACCCGACGACCGCCTCGTGAGCGGCCGCAACATCGCTCCTTCGGACATCGCCGCCTACTTCCACACCGGCGGCACCACCGGCGCGCCCAAGCTCGCGCGCCACAGCCACGGCGCGCAGGTGTTCACCGCATGGGCCAGCGTGCAGGTCGCGGGCATGAACGAGAACGGCATCTCCATCAACGGCTACCCGCTGTTCCACGTGGCGGGCGTGCTGCCGGCCTCGCTCTCGTCGCTGTCGGCGGGCGTGGAGGTGATCATTCCCACGCCCTCGCTGCTGCGCAACAAGGAGGTGCTGGCCAACTACTGGAAGCTGGTGGCCAAGTACCGCCCGACCTCGCTGTCGGCCGTGCCCACCGTGCTTGCGGCGCTGGCCAACGTGCCGCTGGACGGCGCGGACATCTCGTCGATCACCTACTGCCGCACCGGCGCCGCCGTGCTCGCGCCCGAGCTGGCCGCGCGCTTCGAGCGCCTGTTCGGCCTGCACGTGCACGAGAGCCTGGGCATGACGGAGATGGCCGGCATCTCGACCATCACGCCGCCCGGCGTGAACGGGCCCGCGGGCTGCGTAGGCTTTCGCCTGCCGTACATGCAGATGCGCGTGGTGGCGCTCGACGAGAACGGCAACGCCAGCGACCGCGAGATGCCGCGCGGCGAGCAGGGCATGGTGCTCTTCAAGTCGCCCAACGTGTTCTCCGGCTTCGTGGACCCTGCGGACAACGCCAAGGCCTTCACCGCCGACGGCTGGCTCGCCACCGGCGACCTGGGCTGGATCGACGACGAGGAGCGGCTCAACCTCACGGGCCGCTCGAAGGACCTCATCATCCGCAGCGGCCACAACATCGACCCCAAGACCATCGAGGACGCACTGGGCGCGCACCCCGCCGTGCAGCTGTGCGCGGCCGTCGGCGCACCCGATGCCTACGCGGGCGAGCTGCCCGTGATCTTCGCGACGCTGGTGCCCGGCGCCTCGGCGACGGAAGAAGAGCTGCTGGCCTTCACCTCCGCTCGCGTGGACGAGGCTCCGGCCCGGCCCAAGTGGGTGTCGGTGATCGCGACCATGCCGATGACCAACGTCGGGAAGATCTACAAGCCCGAGCTGCGCGCGATGGCCGCGCTGCAGGTGGTGAACGCCGCCGTCGCCGAAGCCTGCGCCGGGCTGGGCGTGCCCGAGGCCGCGCGGCCCGTGGTGAAGACCGAGGGCGAGAGCCTCGTGCGCGTGCAGATCGACGGCGCTGCGGCGGGCGCGCTGGCCGCGCCGCTGCAGGAGCGGCTGCACAAGGCGCTGGAGCCCCTGCCCTTCAAGACCCGCATTGCGCTCAACTGAACTTCTTCTTCGAGACTTTCTGAAACCCAAAGGGAGACAAACCATGACCCGTACGAACTCGAACCGCCGCGCCCTGCTGTGCGCAGCCGCATCTGCCGCGGCGCTCGTTGCGCTGACGCCCGCACATGCACAGGCCCCCTACCCGAACAAGCCCATCCGCATGGTCGTGCCCTTCGCGGCCGGCGGCGCCACCGACGTGCTCGCACGCGTGATCGGCCAGAAGATGTCGGCCGGCATGGGCCAGCCCGTCGTCATCGACAACAAGCCCGGCGCGGCCGGCATCATCGGCACCGACGCAGTCGCCAAGTCGGCGCCCGACGGCTACACCATCGTGCTGGGCCTGAGCAACTCGCTGATGACCAACGAGTTCCTCTACGAGAAGCTGCCCTACGACACGGCGCGCGACCTCACGCTGGTCTTCCAGATCGCGGCGGCGCCGCTGGTGCTGGTGGTGCACCCCAGCGTGCCGGCCAAGACCGGCCCCGAGTTGCTGAAGTACGTCGTCGCCAACAAGGGCAAGGTGGCCTATGGCTCGTACGGCATCGGTGCCTACCCGCACCTGGCCGGCGCGCACATGAGCCTCTCGACGCAGTCGGACATGAGCCACGTCGCCTACAAGGGCGAGGCGCCGATGATGCAGGACCTGATCGGCGGCCAGATCCAGATGGCGTATGCCAGCGCACTGGTGGCCAAGCCGCACATCGACTCCGGGAAGATCCGTGCCATCGGCGTGAGCGGCGAGCGCCGCATGAGCACGCTGCCCAACGTGCCCACGCTGGCCGAGCAGGGCCTGAAGGACGAGGCCTACCGCGTGACCGGCTGGCTCGCCATCGCGGTGCCCGCGAAGACGCCCAAGCCCATCGTGGACCGCATCGCCGAGGAAGTGCGCAAGGCCACGCAGCAGCCCGACGTGCGCGAGCGCATCGCGGCCATGGGCTTCGAGGTCAAGGAAAGTTCCCCCGAGCTCTTCGCCACCGCATGGAAGGCAGAGCGCCCTGTGTGGGAGCGCCTGATCAAGCAGTCGGGCGCCAAGCTCGAGTAAGCCGTTTCCTCACTTCCTCACTTCCTCACTTCCTCATTTCTTCTCTTCTTCGTCATTCAAAGGAACAGCCATGAAGGTTCTGGTCCCCGTCAAACGGGTCGTCGACTACAACGTGAAGGTGCGCGTGAAGAGCGACGGCACCGGAGTGGACATTGCCAACGTCAAGATGAGCATGAACCCCTTCGACGAGATCGCCGTTGAAGAAGCGGTGCGGCTGAAGGAAAAGGGCGTGGTCACCGAGGTGATCGCAGTCTCCTGCGGCGACGCCAAGAGCCAGGAAACCCTGCGCACCGCGATGGCCATCGGCGCCGACCGCGGCATCCTGGTCGAGACGACTGAAGAACTGCAGCCCCTGGCCGTGGCCAAGCTGCTGAAGGCGCTGGTCGACAAGGAACAGCCCCAGCTGGTCATCCTCGGCAAGCAAGCGATCGACGACGACGCCAACCAGACCGGCCAGATGCTGGCTGCGCTGGCCGATCTGCCCCAAGCCACCTTCGCCTCGAAGGTCGAAGTCGCTGGCGACAAGGCCACCGTCACCCGTGAAGTCGACGGCGGCCTGGAGACCGTTGCACTCACGCTGCCCGCGGTCATCACCACCGACCTGCGCCTGAACGAGCCGCGCTACGTGACGCTGCCCAACATCATGAAGGCCAAGAAGAAGCAGCTCGACACGGTCAAGCCCGAGGACCTGGGCGTGGACGTGAAGCCCCGCCTGAAGACGCTGAAGGTCGCTGAGCCGCCGAAGCGTGGTGCCGGCATCAAGGTGCCTGACGTTGCAACGCTGGTGGACAAACTGAAGAACGAAGCGAAGGTGATCTGAACATGACCGCACTTGTTATTGCCGAACACGACCACGCCAGCATCAAGCCGGCCACCCTCAACACCGTGACCGCGGCGCTGGCCTGCGGTGGTGATGTCCATGTGCTGGTGGCTGGCGCCAATGCCGCTGAAGCGGCCAAGGCAGCCGCCCAGATCGCCGGCGTCTCCAAGGTCATCGCGGCCGACAGCCCGAGCCTGGCCGAGAACCTCGCCGAGAACGTCGCAGCTCAAGTCCTGGCCATCGCCGGCAACTACAGCCACATCCTGTTCCCCTCGACCGCCAACGGCAAGAACGTCGCCCCGCGCGTGGCTGCCAAGCTCGATGTGGCCCAGATCAGCGACATCACGGCCGTGGTGAGCGCCGACACCTTCGAGCGTCCGATCTACGCGGGCAATGCGATTGCCACGGTGCAGAGCAGCGACGCGACCAAGGTGATCACCGTTCGCACGACCGGTTTCGATGCGGCAGCAGCCACGGGTGGCAGCGCAGCCGTCGAATCGGCTGCAGGCGTGGCCGACAGCGGCAAGAGCAGCTTCGTGGGCCGGGAAGTCACGAAGAGCGAGCGTCCCGAACTGACGGCAGCCAAGATCATCGTCTCGGGCGGCCGTGCCCTGGGCAGCGCCGAGAAGTTCACCGAAGTGATGGCCCCCCTGGCCGACAAGCTCAACGCCGGTCTCGGCGCCAGCCGCGCGGCCGTCGATGCAGGCTACGCCCCGAACGACTGGCAGGTGGGCCAGACCGGCAAGATCGTCGCCCCCCAGCTGTACATCGCAGCAGGCATCTCGGGTGCGATCCAGCATCTGGCCGGCATGAAGGACTCCAAGGTGATCGTGGCGATCAACAAGGACGAAGAAGCCCCGATCTTCTCGGTGGCCGACTACGGCCTCGTGGCCGACCTGTTCACGGCCGTGCCGGAACTGGTGAAGGCGCTGTAAGAGAGAGGCCGCGACGATGAAGACCCGCATCACCGAACTGCTGGGCATCCGCTACCCGATCATCCAGGGCGGCATGCAATGGGTGGGCCGCGCCGAGCTGGCGTCGGCCGTGTCGAACGCCGGGGGCCTCGGCATCGTTACCGCGCTCACGCAGCCCACGCCCGACGACCTGCGCCGCGAGATCGAGCGCACGCGCACGATGACCGACAAGCCCTTCGGCGTGAACCTCACGATCCTGCCGGCGGTGAAGCCACCGCCTTACGCGGAGTACGTGCAGGCCATCATCGACAGCGGCGTGAAGATCGTCGAGACCGCGGGCAACAGCCCGAAGGACTTCATCGCGGCGCTGAAGGAGCACGACGTGAAGATCGTCCACAAGTGCACCTCGGTGCGCCACGCGCTCTCGGCGGAGCGCAACGGCGTCGATGCGGTGTCGGTGGACGGCTTCGAGTGCGCGGGCCATCCGGGCGAGGACGACGTGCCCGGCCTGGTGCTGCTGCCTGTGGCGGCGCGCAAGCTGCGCATTCCGATCATCGCGTCAGGCGGCATCGCCGACGGGCGCGGCATGGCGGCAGCGCTGGCGCTGGGCGCCGAAGGCATCAACATGGGCACGCGCTTCTGTGTGACCAAGGAGGCGCCGATCCACGACAACATCAAGCAGGCGCTGGTGGAGGCGACCGAGCGCGACACCAAGCTGATGTTCCGCACCCTGCACAACACGGCGCGCGTGTTCCGCAACGCCATCTCCGAAGAAGTGGTGGCCACCGAGAACCGTCCGGGCGGCTGCGAGTTCGAGGACGTGCGCCCGCTGGTGGCCGGCGCGCGCGGACGTGCGGCGCTGGAGTCTGGCGAGGTGCACGGCGGCGTGGTCTCGGCCGGCCAGTGCATCGGGCTGATCGACGACATTCCGACTTGCGCGGAACTGCTGGAACGCATGGTGCGCGAGTGCCGTGAGCATCTGGACCGGGCTCGGGGCTGGATGGACTGAAGCCCTCCGCTCATTCGCATCCGGGGCGCTCAGGCCGACGGGGTACCTTGCTCCGCGAATGTCCCCCGGCCTTCGGCCTCCTCCTTTATTTCGCTGCGCAAGGCACCCCATCGGCCTGAGCGTTGAGTGCCACTCCTGGCTCTGTTGACTGGCACAGCGCGGCTCACGAGGCGCATGTGCAGCGCATTGCGGAAGCTGCATTTGTTGGCAGTCTTCGCGACTTCGTGCTGCAGCAGCGGCTGCTTTGCCGGGTTCTTCTCTAGAGTGAATGCCCCTGTCACTCGATACCCCAACAAGGGGACAAGAAAGGCGCACACACCAAGCCACCACCGAGATGTTTGAAGGCTGCTTGCCTCGCGGCAGGTTGTCGGTGCGAAAGCACTGATGCAGATGCGAGGTATCAAAAGGCGACGGCCAGGGTGCTCGTAACACCGCGGCCGTCTAACCAAAAACGTGCAATCACCTCTAAGGAGCGCACATCAATGGCTACCAAGACTATAGCCCGGCCAACTACGCCGGTAGCTTCCGCAGAAACCGCCCAACAAGACCCTGCGGATCTTCTTGAAAACACCCTTACTCAGCTCGAAGCTCTACTGTGGGTTTGCCACGGGGAAGAGATCGACTGGTGCAGCGGAGATGGGCCTCGGCAGTTGAACAATCTACTTTGGCTTGCGGCTGAGATGGCTCGCAAGGCTGGGGAGTTGTTTCAGATGAGTGAGAAGGCGCGGCGTGGGGCGCCTGAGGCTGGCGGATAGCAGTTGGCCTGCGGGCTGCGAGGTTCGCAGCCCGCCTAGAGAACGAAGGCTCAGGGGTCCGGCGGCTGTAGTCTTTGTGACAAAGGCAATTCGGCCTAGTTGGGTTTTTTGGAGTAGGCCTCGTCGGCAACTGAGTGTTCCATGCTGATCATCCGTGTGTTGCGCATAGACTGTAGTTGGCTTGGAGGAGTCGATGAATATTTGGGTATACACAGTCCGCTTTAGGCGTCGCCCGCATAGAGAGATGGGCCTGCCATCGATACGCAGATGACGTTCCCACGCACGGTCGACCCACGGAGCGCACAAGCAATCTCCCGCTGCCGCAGGAATGCCCACTGTGCTGCCGGCAAGGAAATAGCTATCGGAGATAAAAGCTTGAGTATCGCCACGGTTTCCCCAGAGAAGTACGAACTACAAGACCTAGTCTGTATTGAGCTGATGCTGCGGTTCTTCGCTCATGAAGGTGCGCAGATGTTGGTCGAGCCACACAAAGGAGAAGATGGAGAACTCCGACTTCCGAGGCACCCTATACCAACCACAATCGAGGTACAGGTCAAAGGCTCGAAGAGCAACGTCGGCCTCGATCGCGTCGCAGAAGTTCTTTGCCACTTCCCTGCTTACGGCAAGGCCGACTTCCTGCTTAACCGCCTCTATCGAGACCCAAACAGGTTGGGATTGCTAGTGTTCTCCGGGCGGTGTGATGATTCGGCCTCCGTTTTCGTTGCCGATCCTGAGTGGCTTGGCGACCCCCATCCTGAAAATCGCATAACAAAGGCCGTGGTCTCCCAGTTGCTCGACGCGTGCTTACTTGTTGTTCCAGACGGTACACCCGGCAGCCTCTTGCATGTTGCACGCAAGAAGGCCATCGCCGAATTCGTAGCTACAGCTGATGCAAGAAAATTGAAGGACGTGCTTCGACGTGTACTAGTGCTTGAGTATCGGCGCAAGAAGGACGTAGTTTCTGCATGCCATGCAGCACTGAGCGGTGTTCCGCAGGATCGCCTTCCCGATATCTTGAATCGCATCTTGGATCATGTTGCCCAATGCAAGCGGTCACGTAATGATGCATATCCAGGCACTCGTGCAATCGTGGCTGACGCCCGCGGCACAACAATCCGGCCTACGAACTACGTCGAGCGCGGCGACGAGACGCAATGGACGAAGATGTTGTCGGACGAGAGGGTTTTGCTGCTTTCCGGGCGAACGCGCGTTGGCAAATCAGATGCAGCACGGCGGATCGCGGCAGACTTCGTCAATCAAGGATACGACGTCAAGCTTATGTTCGACGTCGAAGCGGCAGCTCGAGTGTTGCAACAGCCGGGACCTTCTCCGCGGTTGGTGCTGCTAGACGACCCCGTCGAATACAACGGCAGTCAGGGAGAAAAAGTTCTCCGAGAGTTGGACAAGCTCATCAAACGGTTGCACAAGCATGATGCTCTGATCGTTTGTCAAGGCCAAGAGAGACTGCTTAGTGCCTCAGGTCGAACGAGCGTGCACCAAGTCACAACGGCAGGGAAGACGTGGATTGACGCGAGCATTGCGACGCCGGCGTTTCAAGCAGCAGTGTGGGAACGGCATGCGGCTGAGTTCAAGGTCCCGTCGGAATTAGCCACAAGGGTGGCCATTGCACTTCAGGACAGCACCCTCGATTTGGAGCCCGGCTGTCTCACTCACTTGGCAGCCCATCACCATCGGCTCCCTCTGGGAGCAGATCTACGCGACTGCGCGCGCCTGGCGCGTGAAGATGCAGAAACCTTTGCTCAGACCCTCCGCAGCGATGGCTGCGAGGATGTTTTGTTAGCTCTATGGGTAGGCTCAACGCCCTCAGAACGAATCGACCCTGAGTCCATCGCGTTTGTTCTGGGAAGCGGGGGCGACAGCCTACCTGGCGCCAAAGCAGAAGATGGGGAATTCTCGTTGCGGAGTAAGGCTGCCGCAATGCTGCAGAAGCGCATACAGTACGAATCGACTCCCGTGCACAACAGAGCGCACGAAGACCGAATTGAGTACTTGGAGACCCATCGAATTCTGTCGGTGGAAGGTGATGGAGCAACGTTCAGTCATCCTTTCTACCGAGCTGCGGCGGGATGGGCAACAAGACCTAGAAGCACCGCATCTGGCAAGCGACTCATCTCTGCTCTTAGGCGTGCGCTGTTCACGCGACAGCCGCGTGTTTCCCGTGCGGCAGCACGCAACCTTGATGGTGTGTTTGACCAAGTAGGAGACTCACCATGGCGAGACGCAGTTGTCGAACTGGCCATTGAGGGCGTCACAAGGTGCAGGTTTATCGCAACTCGAGACCTTTGCCTAGCATTTCTGCTGAGACATCTCTCATCCCTTCCGGTCGAATTGCAGGATGACGTGGGCACCTGGGTTGGCTGCACCGATGTTGACGTCCAATCAGTTATATGGATCAGCGGCGACGGATACGCGATAGACCTAATCGATGAGTCTAGCGACGTATTCGAACTTCTGCGTCCCATATCCTCTCCAGAAGTCGCCGGGGACCTGGCGTCGTTTAGGCGGGCCAATGGAGCTGTGGACATTGGAGCGCTGGTAAACCTCATCCGCTATTTTTTGCAAACGCCGAGGGAGCTGAGCGCTTGGGACGCTCAAATATTCCTCCAGCGCGACGAGGCAGCCATACGCGCAGCCGCCGCCAAGTCATGGCTGCGGGTGGACCGATCTGACGACGAGTCCGTCCTAGACTCGATCTTCAGCGACACGCACCCCAGCGTTGCCAAGGCGGCGCTCGAGGGATGCATACGAGCGTGGGGAAAACTCAGTTCTTCGCGGCGAGGCCTGCTGTTAGAGCGGCTCGCAAACACCTGTAGTGCACCAGGGGCTGCGGCCGCAGTCCTACCGGTGCTGACGGTTTTCGGCCGCGAGGAGTTCACGGGATCACGAACTGAGACTCCTTGGGAAATTTTTTCCGCTACCTTCCCAAGTGCGATCCGTGCCCTTCCCGTCGGTGCCGTGTTCAATGACGCCAGAATGTATAGCGTCGTCGAAGATTGTCTGGACCACCTACCACACCATGTGAAGCTCGACGTCGTGGATTCGGTGATCGGATGGGTACTCCGTCAGGCCCAGCGCGGAAAGGTCCTCTCTGATTTTCAGGCGGGGATCACCACTCTGCTGCTCAAAGCAACGGAGCAGACACCTTCCGATCGAGAGGAGCGGATAGCCAAGCTTCTAGGGGTCAACGGAACTGCAGCAACGCTGAGGATCGTGGCAGACCTGATTGATGGCTGGGAAGTTCTGGGCGAAGCAGATCGAACACGAGTCCTCAACGCGGTCGCTGCCCCGAGAGACGATAAGCGATGGATCACGGCCGCCGCACTTACGCGACGCTCGGTGCCGCCTGAGGTAGCCAAGGTCATCGCCCCTGATCTTTTGGACTTGGATTCAGCTGCGTCGATCATGACTGCCTTGCCAAGTGAAGTTCTCGATGCAGCTGTGCGCGTGTTCTGCGGTAGCCCGCAGCCATTGTGGTGGATCGGTACGCACCATTCTGCTGGGTCTACCTGGCGTCAAGTAATTGAGCAAATTGCGTGCGATGGCTCTAGCGGCTCCTTCGAGATCGCATGGTCGGAGTTGATTGGCCGTGGGGAGTCGGCCACTCCAACGCTCGCGAAACTCGTCTCAGAACTAAAGGACGAAGATCTCGATCGATTGTTCAACATCCTCCTGCGCAAGAAGGTTCACACCACAGGCGATTACCTACGGCCAGTGTGGACGGCATTGTTTGCCCGCCGACATTCGAAGCGGATTCCTCCTGAATGGAGATCCGACTTGAACGAGTGCCTGCCGGTCATTCTCGACAGCCTGGCAGACCTAGATTACTGGCTCGAAAAACCTTACCAAGCGGATGCTTTGCAGCTTCTGCCAGGTGATATAGGGCCTCTGTCACTTATCGCCGCGACCAAACAAACTCTCAAGGGTCGAGTTCCTCATCGCCTTGCCGCTCACATCGCCAGCCAAATAAAGGACCTACTTGCCCATAGACCAATCAGGCTTTACCGCACTTGTGACCAGCTGCTAGGGGTCTTTCGCGCCGAGGAGTGGGAGGACGAATCGATAGTGGCGATGCTGGAGCTCAGACGGAAAGAAATCTTTCGTCAGCGTAGCGAGATTCAACAGAAGTACGACTTTGATCCCGGGCCTTTGCTTGGGTGGCTCGCTCCATGACGGACATTGTGACGGTGGATGTCTCTTCAGGAGCGTTCGTCGTCCGCTGGACCAGTCACTTGCCGCCTACAGCGTAGCCATCTCATTGAGAACCGTGGCTGGATGCTGCCGACGCCGGTTTTGCGGGGCAGTCAAAGTCGACTTTCCGAGTTCACTGCCCTTCGACTTCCGCTTGTCCACCGCCGGTGTCTCACAAGAGTTCAGTGCCACGCTTCCGCACGTCCCTCTGCAATCCGCCGCAGCGCTCGAAACACCAATCCCACAGCCGCACTCCCCGGCGCCCTGTGCACACGCCCCGAAAGCCGCTCCCAAAGCCCCGCCCCAGGCCACCCGGCTAAGGAAACCCCCGATACATGAATGGTCATGGACCCCCTAGCATCGGTAACAGTTTCCCTGTCGAGGTGTACGGAACGCGTCCCGGCGTCCGCCCGGTGACATGGCGTTCGTGCGTGCCTCACTGACCATCCTGCGATGACAACTCCACCCGAGTCCGGCCCCACGCTGGACGCCGCCAGCCCCATTCCCCCCGACATCGAAGCCGCAGACGAACCGACCAAGGTTCCCCTTGCCATCGAGGACTGGCTCACGGTCATCATCATGGGCGCGCTGGCGCTCATCACCTTTGCCAACGTCATCGTCCGCTACTTCACCGATTCTTCCTTCGCCTGGACGGAGGAGTTCTCGGTGTTCCTCATGATCATGCTGGCGCTGGTGGCCGGCTCGGCCGCGGTGGCGCGCGACCGGCACATCCGCATCGAGTACTTCTCCGAAAGCGGCTCGATGGCGCGGCGCAAGCGGCTGGCGCAGTTCGGGGCGCTGATGATCGCCGTGCTCTTCACGCTCATCGGCGCGCTCAGCATCCGCATGGTGTGGGACGACTACCGCTTCGAGGAGACGACGCCCGGCATCGGCCTGCCCTCCTGGTGGTATTCGATCTGGCTGCCCATCGTGTCTTTCGCCATCGCGCTGCGGGCCATAGGCCTCATGATCCGCCGCGGACGCGAGACGACGCACGGAGACGCTGAAGACAACAACAGCAAGGGCGACGCGTCGTGATCGCCACCCTGCTCTTCGTCGCCTTCGTCGTGATGATGCTGGTGGGCGTGCCCATCGGCGCCGCGCTGGGCCTGGCGGGCGCCGCCTGCATTGCGCTGGCCAACAGCGACGCCCAGTGGTTCGGCCTGCTGGCCGTGCCGCAGAACTTCTATGCCGGCCTCGGCAAATATCCGCTGCTGGCCATTCCGATGTTCGTGCTGGTCGGCTCCATCTTCGACCGCTCGGGCGTGGCGCTGCGCCTCGTCAACTTTGCCATTGCCATCGTGGGGCGCGGCCCCGGCATGCTGCCGCTGGTGGCGATTGCGGTGGCGATGTTCCTCGGCGGCATCTCGGGCTCGGGCCCGGCCAATGCGGCAGCGGTGGGCGCGGTGATGATCGCGGCCATGTCGCGCGCCGGCTACCCCGCGGCCTACTCGGCCAGTGTGGTGGGCGCGGCGGCGGCCACCGACATTCTCATTCCGCCTTCGGTCGCCTTCATCGTCTACTCGGTGCTGGTGCCCGGCGCTTCGGTGCCCGCGCTGTTCGCGGCCGGCATGGTGCCCGGCGTGATGGCCGGCCTGGCGCTGATGATTCCGGCCGTGTGGCTCGCCCGCAAGCACAAGATGGGCGCGCTCGAGGCCACGCTGCCGCGCCCGCCTTTTTGGAAGAGCTTTCGCGAAGCGACCTGGGGGCTGGCGGCGCCGGTGCTCATCCTCGGCGGCATGCGCGCGGGCTGGTTCACGCCCACCGAGGCGGCGGTGGTGGCGGTGTTCTACGGCCTCTTCGTGGGCATGTGCATCCACCGGACCATCAAGGTGCGCGACCTGTTCGTGATCTTGCGCGAGTCGGGCGAGCTCTCGGCGGTGATCCTGCTGGTGGTGTCGCTGGCGGGCATCTTCGCGTATTCGCTCTCGACGCTGGGCGTGATCGACCCGGTGACGCGCGCCATCGTGAACTCGGGGCTGGGCGAGTACGGCATCCTGGCGCTGCTCATCTTGCTGCTCATCACCGTGGGCATGTTCCTCGACGGCGTGTCGATCTTCCTGATCTTCGTGCCGCTGCTGCTGCCCATCGTGCAGTACTACAAGTGGGACCCGGTGTGGTTCGGCGTGATCCTCACGCTGAAGGTGGCGCTGGGCCAGTTCACGCCACCGCTGGCGGTCAACCTCATGGTGTCGTGCCGCATCGCGAAGGTGCGCATGGAAGAAACCGTGCGCTGGGTGGGCTGGATGCTGTTCTCGATGTTCGTGGTGATGGTGCTGGTCATCATCTTCCCCGAGCTCGCGCTCTGGCTGCCGCGCAAGCTCGGCTACTGATTTCATTCTTTCGTCCGTCCCGTCGCAGAACCATTATTAGGAGAGCCTTGATCATGAAATTCCGCCGCACCCTGCTCGGCCTCGCAGCCGTTGCCACCGCCCTCGGCATGTTCTCGTCCGGCGCCATGGCGCAGGCCGCCTACAAGCCCGAGTACAAGATGTCGCTGGTGCTGGGCCCGCCCACGCCGTGGGGCCAGGCCGGGAAGATCTGGGCCGACCTGGTGAAGGAGCGCACGCAGGGCCGCATCAACATCAAGCTGTACCCGGGCGTGTCGCTCATTCAGGGCGACCAGACGCGCGAGTTCAGCGCGCTGCGCCAGGGCGTGATCGACATGGCCGTGGGCTCGACCATCAACTGGTCGCCACAGGTCAAGCAGCTCAACCTGTTCTCCATGCCCTTCCTGATGCCCGACTACGCGGCCATCGACGCGCTCACGCAGGGCGAGGTGGGCAAGGAGATGTTCAAGACGCTCGACAAGGCCGGCGTGGTGCCGCTCGCATGGGGCGAGAACGGCTTTCGCGAGATCACCAACTCGAAGAAGCCGATCAAGTCGCCGGCCGACATCAAGGGCATGAAGATCCGCGTGGTGGGCTCGCCCATCTACTCCGACATGTTCACCGCGCTGGGCGCCAACCCCACGCAGATGAGCTGGGCCGATGCACAGCCAGCGCTCGCCAGCGGCGCTGTCGACGGCCAGGAGAACCCGCTCTTCCTGTTCACGGTGCTGAAGATGCAGACCGTGGGCCAGAAGTTCGTGACCACCTGGGGCTATGTGGCCGACCCGCTGGTGTTCGTGGTCAACAAGGAAATCTGGGCCTCGTGGACGCCGGCCGACCAGGCCATCGTGCGTCAGGCGGCCATCGATGCGGGCAAGGAAGAGATCGTCATCGCACGCAAGGGCCTGGTGGAAGCCGACAAGCCCGTGCTCAAGGACATCGCCGGCATGGGCGTGACCGTGACCAGCCTCACGCCGGCCGAGCGCGCCGAGTTCGTGAAGGCGACGCGGCCGGTGTACGACAAGTGGAAGGCCACCGTCGGCGCGGACCTGGTTGCGAAGGCCGAGCAGGCGATCGCGGCGCGCAAGAAGTAATGCCGACAGCCGCCGCGCCTGCTCAGGCGCGGTAGCGGCTGGGGTTCGCTCCGGCCACCTTCTTCATCAGGCGCCGCAATGCCGTGGCGTCTTGATACCCCACTGCCCCCGCCACCTGCTCGACCGTCATGCGGCTGGACTCGAGCAGCGCGCGGGCGCGCCGCAGCCTCACGCTCTGCACCAGCGCCTGCGTGCTCTTGCCGGTGGCCTTGCGGATGTGGCGCGACAGCGTGCGCTCCGACATGCAGAACTCGCGCGCCAGCTCGCTCACCGCCGGCGCCTCGGGCAATGCCGACTCGACCCGCGCCGCGAGCCGCGCCACCAGGTCGTTGCCGCTGGCCAGCACCTCCGCCGCGATGAACGGTGCCTGCGCCTGGCGGCCGTCGATCAGCAGCATGCGCGAGACCAGATCGGTGAGCGCGCTGCCGCAGCGCTCGCGCAGCAGGTGCAGCATCAGGTCGGTCTGCGCGAAGGCGGCGCCCGCGGTGACAACTGGGCCGTCGGAGCACACCATGCGGTCGGCATCGACGGTGCAGCCGGGCGACATGCGTGCGAGCAGCGGCGCGTACCACCATGAAACCGTCGCGCGCCGGCCCTGCAGCAGGCCGGCGGCGTTCAACAGGAACACGGCCGAGCACGAGGCCGCGACCTGCCCGCCGGCCTTGGCGTGGCGTGCGAGGCCTGCGATGGCTTTGACGGCGTCGTCGCTCTCGAGGCATCGGCGGATCTCGCCGGGCGTGTTGAGGCCGAGCCCCGGCACCACCCATGTGGAACGATCGTCGCGCGGGCGCACGGGCATGCGCGTTGTGTCGAGGCTCATGCCGGCGCGCAGTTGCACTGGGCCGCCGTGCACCGAGCACACCCGCCAACGGGGCGGCGCGACGCTCGCGCGGGCAGCCATCGCTTCGGCTGCGCCGAGGATGTCCATGGTGACCGCGACGCTGGAATTGAAGGCGCCGGGCAGCACCAGCACGGTGAAGTCATGCATCTGAATGGTTGGCCGATAAAGCCTGAAAGGAGTCGAATTGGACACTGTCATTCTGATGAGGCCGAAGGTCCAATACAAGCTTCACGGCTTTCGCACGACCTGAACGGCAAAAAGGAAACCCCATGGCACAGCAACGCCCCCTGAACGAAGACGACCCGCTCGACGACTTCACCGCGCGCCAGATCACGCTCGACGGCATCGAGAAGAAGGTCTACTTCATGGGCCAGGGCCCGGCCGTGATCGTGATGACCGAGATGCCCGGCATCAGCCCGCACGTAGCGCGCTTCGCACGCTGGGTGCGCGACGCGGGCTTCACCGTCTACATGCCTTCGCTGTTCGGGCGTGATGGCGCGGTGCCCGGCGCGGAAGAAGGCATCGCGGTGTTCGGGCGCGCCTGCGTCAGCGCGGAGTTCCGCGCCTTCGCGGCCAACGAGTCGAGCCCGGTCACGCAGTGGCTGCGCTCGCTCGCGCGGTTCGCGCATGCCGAGTGCGGCGGGCCCGGTGTCGGTGCGATCGGCATGTGCTTCACGGGCAACTTCGCGCTCTCGATGATGCTGGAGCCCGCGATGCTCGCGCCGGTGGTGTGCCAGCCCTCGCTGCCGATGGACAAGCCGGAGGCCACGAACATGTCGCCGGACGAACTGGCCTCCGTGCGCGAGCGGCTGGAGCGTGAGGACCTGACCGCCATGGCCTACCGCTTCGAGGGCGACAGGCACTGCAGGGCGCAGCGCTTCGCGGCCTTCTCGCAGGCGCTGGGCGAGCGCTTCGTGGCGCGCGTGCTGCCCGACAGCGCGGCCAACACCAATACGCCGCCCTTCTTCGCGCAGGTGGTGGCGAGTCCGCACAGCGTGGTGACGGCGCACCTGATCGACGAAGCGGGGCAGCCCACGGTGGCTGCGCGCGACGAGATACTGGCCTTCTTCGCGCAGCGCCTGCGGCCGTCCGGCTCGGGCGTGGCCTGAACAAGCGGCGTTTTTGCAACACGCGGGGCATGGCCTCGGGCACGGCGGATGAAACCTCTTCGCCGTGCCTTGCGCACTTTCAGTTTCGGCCTTTCCGATGCGCTAACGCCTTGGTATGCGCAACGTTGCGGCCACGCGCGAGCGCATCGAAAATGCCTTCGCGTTCCGGTGTTCGTGCCGCGCGATGCTCTGGCAGACTGATTCGAGAGGCGCTTTCTTCACAGCGTCCGCAAGGAGTCTTCCCCATGCATTCAAGGCCCGCAGCACTGGCGCTGCCATCGCGCCTCGCCGCGCTCTTCCCGATTCTTTTTCTCGGACTCGTTGCCCTCTTGACCGCCAGCTTCATCGCCCCGAAGGCCCACGCCGCCGACGCCACCCCGGCAACGACGCACACGCTCATCATCGACACCGACCCGGGCGCCGACGACGTGATCGCGCTGCTGTTCGCCATGGCTTCGCCCGAGCAGTTGAAGATCCAGGCGCTCACCACCGTGGCCGGCAACGTGCCGCTTTCGAAGACTTCGCGCAACGCGCGCCTCGCGCGCGAGTGGGCGAAGCGGCCCGACGTCGCCATCTATGCCGGTGCACCGCGCCCCCTGCTGCGCACGCCGATCTATGCGGCCGACATCCACGGCAGCGAAGGCATCACCGGCGTGAAGGTGCATGAGCCAAGCCAGCCGCTGGCCGAGGGCAATGCGGTCGATTACCTGATCCGCACGCTGCGCGCCGCGCCCGAGAAGAGCGTGACGCTCGCGATGCTCGGCCCCGAAACCAACCTCGCGCTGGCGCTCACGCAGGCGCCCGACATCACGCGCGGCCTTCGCGAGCTGGTGCTCATGGGCGGCGCGCATTTCAACGGCGGCAACATCACGCCCACCGCCGAGTTCAACGTGTTCGCCGATCCGCACGCGGCCGAGATCGTGCTGAAGAGCGGCGTGCCGATCACCATGCTGCCGCTGGACCTCACGCACAAGGTGCTCACCAGCCCCGAGCGCATCGCCAAGCTGCGCGGCCTCGGCAACCAGGCCGGCCGGACCGTGGCCGACATCCTCGACGCGTACGTGCAGCACGACATGCAGTACTACGGCCTGCCCGGCGGGCCTGTGCACGATGCCACCGTGGTCGCCTACCTGCTGCAGCCATCGCTCTTCAGGGGGCGCAAGGTGAACGTGGAAGTCGACAGCCGCGAAGGGCTCGGGTTCGGGCAGACGGTGGTGGACTGGTATGGCGGGCTGAAGAAGCCGGCCAATGTGAACTGGATCGCGGAAGGGGATGCGCAGGGGTTCTTCGATCTGCTGACGCAGAGGATTTCGCGGCTGCCTTGAGCCAGTTCAAGCGTGGCCGAGCCAGGCCACGCGGGCTTCAGCCCGAGATGAGGCCCGCGTCGCGCATGACCTTCTGCTCGTCGTCGTGCGAGATCCAGAACGCGGCCTTCGGTCCGGTTCCCGGGTCGTACAGGAAGTACGTGATGAAGAACCTGAATTCGAGCGGGTGGCCGGGCTCCTTCTCGAACGTCATGTGCCAGTGCACCTTGGCCATCGTGTACTTTCCGTCGAGCGGCGTCGGCTCCACATGCAGGACCTTGGCACGCCTGAAGCCGATCTTGTGGAAGAACTCCTTGCGCTGGATGAAGGCATCGCGAAGCGCCTGATCGTTCCGGCCACACGACACGCCGTTGAGATCGCCGGCCATGAACTCCGACGTGTACAGCGAAGCCACGAGGTCCGGATCGAAGGAGTTCGCCCCTTCCTCGTAGCGAGCGAAGAACTCCTCGATGTTTCTGGCCATGCGCGCTCTCCTGAGGTTGTGCTCCTGCACAGCGTACAGAGATGCGGCGTTCGCAGTGTGCGGGGCTGTAACCGCCGCATGGCCCGGATTTCCGGATACGGCCCCGTGCCCGAGTTCAGCCCGGAATGTTCGGCTCGACCAGCTGAGCCAGCGAGACCAGCGACTCCTGCCACCCCAGGTAGCACATCTCCGTCGGAATCACTTCCGGGATGCCTTCCTGCACGATCGAGACATCCGTGCCGCAGGACACTTCGGTCAGGACCACGGTCGTCTTCATCGTGCCGGGCAGGTTCGGATCGTCGAAAGCCGCGTCGTAGGCAATGCGCTTGCCGGGCACGAGCTCCAGATACTTCCCGCCGAACGAGTGGCTGTGGCCGCTGCCGAAGTTGGTGAAGGACATGCGCCAGGCCCCGCCCACCACCGGCTCCATGGCGTGGACCTTGCCGACGAAGCCGAACGGCGGGAGCCAGCGCTCGAAGGCGCCGGGCTGGACGAATGCGCGATAGATCTTGTCGGGCGAGGTACGCAGGACACGGTGTAGACGGACTGTGTTGGTAGCCATGATTGATTGCTCCTGAAGAAGAAACGAGGACGACCCTCGATAGCACGTCGAACGGGGCGGGTGGGAATCGACAAACCGAAAGATCAGGGAAAACCCGCATTCGACAGCGCCGGCCATCACGAGTGGTCAAGCCTGACATACGCAGCCGCAAGTGCGCGTGACGAATCGCTGCATCCGGTCATTTCACACCGCCTTTCCCGCACTTCGTCGCAATCCCATGGAAGCGATGCGACCGCATCGCGACCATCCGGGCTCCACATCCACCGAGGAGATCCGAGATGCGAAGAGCCCTTGTCCGCCCTGCCCTGCTGCTCGCCGGCAGCCTGATGCTGTGCTTCCAGGCCTTGGCCTCGGAGGCCGGATGGCGGCAGGTCCGCATTCCTGGCGCTGCGGCGGACGATGCGCCCACCGTTGTCGCGCTGTACTACCCGACGCAGGCGACCGCACGCGAAACTCCCATGGGGCCGTTCACCGTGCGGGCAGCAATACAGGCGCCGCCCGAGGACAAGTTCAAGGGACTGATCGTGCTGAGCCACGGCCTTGGCGGCACGGAGCTGGGCCACAGCAGCATCGCCGAGGCACTCGCGCGCGACGGGTATCTGGTCGCCGCGCTGCGGCATCCCGGCGACAACTGGCAGGACGGCTCGCTGCTGCAGAAGGGCCCGGCCGCCTACTTCGCGCAGCGGCCGAAGCAAGTGTCGCGCGTGATCGACGCGCTGCTGCAGGACCCGCAATGGAAGGACCGTATCGCCAGCGATGCCGCGGGCTTCCGCGTCGGCGTGGTGGGGCACTCCGCGGGCGGCTACACCGCGCTGGCGCTGGCCGGTGGGCAGGCGGACCTGTCGCGCATCGGCAGGCACTGCGAGAGCGAGCGGGCTGCGGATCCGGTCTTCTGCGGTGTCGGCCGGAATGGCGCTGCGACTGCCGCCACGGCCAGCCCGGCCGCTTCGTCGCCGCCATCGCCGCAGTTGCCTTCGCTGCGCGACCCCAGGGTGCGCGCGGTGGTGGCGATGGCTCCGGCGGGCGTGCTCTTCACGGCCGAATCGCTCGCGCAAGTGCGGGTGCCCACGCGAATCTACGAGGCCGAGCAGGACCGCTTCCTCGTACCGCGCTTCCATGCCGAATGGATCGCCCGGAACATGCCGGGCGCCGAGCTCGAGCGCGTTCCCGGCGCCTGGCATTTCGCATTCATGGACACGCCGAGCAGTTCGATCCCGACCGACGACGGGGACATCAGGGCCGACGCGCCGGGCTTCGACCGCAAGGCACTGCTGGCGCGGCTGGGCCGCGAGATCCCGGCCTTCTTCGACAAGGCGTTGCAGGCGCCATGAAAAAAGCCACGCTGCGGCAAGGCAGCGTGGCTTTTGTCTTTCTCTTACTGCGCCGCAGCGAGTCAGTGCTGCAGGATCTTGTTGAGGAAGTCCTTGGTGCGCGGCTGGCGGTTTTCCGGGTGGCCGAAGAACTCGTCCTTCGAGCAGTCTTCCAGGATGCGGCCGCCCACGTCGATGAAGATCACGCGGCTGGCAACCTTGCGCGCAAAGCCCATTTCGTGCGTGACCACCATCATGGTCATGCCTTCCTTGGCCAGGTTCACCATCACGTCGAGCACTTCGCCGACCATCTCGGGGTCGAGCGCCGAGGTGGGTTCGTCGAACAGCATGACGATGGGGTCCATCGACAGCGCACGGGCGATGGCCACGCGCTGCTGCTGGCCGCCGGAGAGCTGGCCCGGGAACTTGTCCTTGTGCGCCATCAGGCCCACGCGGTCGAGCATCTTCAGGCCGCGGGTCTTGGCTTCGTCGGGCGTGCGGCCCAGCACCTTGATCTGCGCGATCGTGAGGTTCTCGGTCACCGACAGGTGCGGGAACAGCTCGAAGTGCTGGAACACCATGCCGACCTTGGAGCGCAGCTTGGGCAGGTTGGTCTTGGGGTCGTGCAGCGGAATGCCGTTGACGGTGATCTCGCCCTTCTGGAAGGGCTCGAGCGCGTTCACGGTCTTGATGAGCGTGGACTTGCCGGAGCCCGACGGGCCGCACACCACCACCACGTCGCCCTTGGCGATGTTCACGGAGCAGTCGTTGAGCACCTGCACCGGGCCGTACCACTTGGATACGTTCTTGATTTCGATCATTTTTTCGGACATTTCTTTCTCTCCGGTTCAGCCACTCGTTCAGCGAATGATGGCGATCTTCTTGTGCAGGCGTTTCACCAGCCAAGAAAGGGCGTAGCACATGACGAAGTACACGACAGCCGCGAGCAGGTAGGCCTCGATCGGGCGGCCGAAGTTCTTGCCGGCGGTCTCGAAGCCCTTGAGCATGTCGTAGGCGCCGATGGCGTAGACCAGCGAAGTATCCTGGAACAGGATGATGGTCTGCGTGAGCAGCACGGGCAGCATGTTGCGGAAGGCCTGCGGCAGCACCACAAGGCGCATGTTCTGGCTGTAGGTCATGCCCACGGCCTGGCCGGCGTTGACCTGGCCGCGCGGGATCGACTGGATGCCCGCGCGCATGATCTCGCTGAAGTAGGCGGCCTCGAACGCGACGAAGGTGATCACGGCCGAGATCTCGGAGCGGTAGTTGGAGCCCACCGAGCCGAACAGCGAATAGAACGACGCCGGCACCAGCAGGAAGAACCACAGGATCACCATCACCAGCGGGATGCTTCGCATGCCGTTGACGTACAGGGCCGCGGGCGCATCGAGCCACTTCTTGCCCGACAGGCGCATGAGCGCCAGCAGGGTGCCGAAGATCACGCCGCCGATCGTGGCGACCACCGTCAGCGTGACGCTGAAGTAGAAGCCCTTGACGACGAAGTTGCTGATGACGTCCCAGTTGTAGAAGGACAGGTCGAGATTCATCATTTCAGTGTCCTCCGCCGCCGGCCGAGACGATGAAGCCCGGCACGCGGGTCTTCTTCTCGATGAACGCCATGAGGCGGTTGATGACGAGCGCCGAGACCACGTAGCACGCCGTCACGGCAAGGTAGACCTCGATGCCGCGCGAGGTTTCTTCCTGCGCCTGCATCGCGAACATGGTGAGTTCGGCGACCGACACGGCGAACGCGACGGACGAGTTCTTGAAGATGTTCATCGTCTCGCTCGTGAGCGGCGGGATGATGATGCGGTAGGCCATCGGCAGGATCACGTAGCGGTAGTACTGCACGGTGGTGAAGCCCACGGCCATGCCCGCGTAGCGCTGGCCCTTGGGCAGCGCCTGGATGCCGGAGCGCACCTGCTCGGCGATACGCGCCGAGGTGAAGAAGCCCAGCGCGAGCACCACGAGGATGAAGCTCGGCACGCCCTTCATGACGGGAATGAGCGCCGGGATCACGTGGTACCAGAGGAAGATCTGCACCAGCAGCGGAATGTTGCGGAAGAGCTCCACCCAGGCATTGCCCAGTCGCACCAGCCACGGGCTGTCGGGCAGCGTGCGGATGATGCCGATGATCGAGCCCAGCACCAGTGCCACCACCAGCGCCAGCAGCGCGACCGACACGGTCCAGCCCCACGCCGAGAGCATCCATTGCAGGTAGCTCGGATATTCCCCCCCGGGGTCCTGCAGGAAAACCTGCCAATCCCAGTTGCCCATTTGTGTTTACTCCTTCTTCACCGTCTCTACGAAAACCAGTCCCTTGAAAAGAAACGCCCACCGCGAAAGGTGGGCGTCATCACGCAGCGACGCGGCGCTTATTCCTTGGTGACGTAGTCTTCGGCGGGCTTGTCGTTCGGGTTGGCCCAGGCGTTCTTGGTGGCTTCACCCAGCGGCAGGCCGATGGTCACGCCAGCCGGGGGAATCGGCTTCAGGAACCACTTGTCGTACAGCTTGGCGAGTTCGCCCGACTTGGCCTGTGCCTTGATGCTGTCGTCCACGGCCTTCTTGAAGGCGGCGTCGTCCTTGCGGATCATGATGGCGATGGGTTCGACGGCCAGCACGTCGGGCAGGATCTTGTAGTCCTTGGGCGACTTCGACTTGGCGGCCAGGGCAGCCAGGATCGAGCCGTCCATCACGAAGGCGTCTGCACGGCCGGTCTCGAGCAGCAGGAAGCTGTCGGAGTGGTCCTTGCCGTAGACCTCCTTGAAGGTCAGGTTCTCGGCGCGCTTCTGCTTGCGCACCGTTTGCAGCGGCGTGGTGCCGGTGGTGGTTGCAACCGTCTTGTCCTTCAGGTCGGCCAGCGAGTTGATGCCCGAGTTGGCCTTGACGACGATCTTGGTTTCTTCGACGTAGGTGGTCACGCCGAAGGACACGTCCTTCTGGCGGGTGGCGTTGTTGGTGGTGGAGCCGCACTCGATGTCGACGGTACCGTTCTGCACGAGCGGAATGCGGTTCTGCGAGGTCACGGGCTGGTACTTGACTTCGAGCTTCTTGCCGGCGGCCTTCTCGAGGTCCTTGATGATGTTGGCGCAGACGTCGTAGTGGAAGCCGGTGTATTGGCCGTTGCCCAGCGTGTACGACAGGCCGGAAGATTCACGCACGCCTTCGGTGATGACGCCGGAAGCCTTGATCTTGGCCAGCGTGTCGTTGGCCTGCGCCATCGCGCCGCCAGCGGCCAGTGCCGCAACCGCCAATGCCAATACTTGTTTTTTCATACGGAAAACTCCTGAGGGTGACTGAAACAGATACAACTAAATTCTAGACACTCGCATTTTGCGTGATACCCGGACCAACCCGGTGCATACACACACAGCTTGCACCGGCCATGCGCATCGCGGCGCCAGCATGGTGCGATCCTGCCTCCTGGCATTGTCCGACTTTCACTAAGCAGCCTTTGTGCCCGAAGCCACGCCGGTCGGCTCGGCGGCCGCCGGCACCGGCGCGGCCGTGAGGCGCACTGGCTGCGTGAGGTTCTCGGGCACGAGCAGCGCGTCCATCTCGGCGCGGGTCATGATGCCCAGCGATTCGGCCACCAGGTCGATCGGCCCGCCGGTGGCCAGCGCCGTCTTGGCGATGAGCGCGGCCTTCTCGTAGCCGATGAGCGGGTTGAGCGCGGTAACCAGCGTGACCGACTCGCGCACCCTCTTCGCAAGGAATTCGCGGTTCGCCTCGATGCCCTCGACGCAGTTGTGCTGCAGCGTGGTGCAGGCCCGGCTCAGGTGCTGGATGCTCTTGAACAGGCTCCAGCCCATGATCGGCTCGAAGGCGTTGAGCTGCAGCTGGCCGGCTTCGGACGCCAGCGTCACGGTGATGTCGTTGCCGATGACCTCGAAGGCCACCTGGTTCATGACTTCCGGGATCACCGGATTGACCTTGCCCGGCATGATCGAAGAGCCCGCCTGCCGCGCCGGCAGCCTGATCTCGCCGAAGCCGGCCTGCGGGCCGCTCGAGAGCAGGCGCAGGTCGTTGCAGGTCTTGCTGAGCTTGGTGGCCACGCGCTTCAACACGCCCGACAGCTGCACGAAGGCGCCCGTGTCCTGCGTGGCCTCGATGAGGTTTGCGGCCTGCTTCAGCGGCACGCCGGTCTGCTCGGCGAGGTACTGGCAGGCGAGGTTGGCGTAGCCGTGCGGCGCGTTGATGCCGGTGCCGATGGCGGTGGCGCCGAGGTTGATTTCCTCGATGAGCGCGCGCGCCTCGCCGAGGCGGGCTTCGTCCTCGCCGATCATGATGGCGTAGGTCAGGAACTCCTGGCCCAGCGTCATGGGCACGGCGTCCTGCAGCTGGGTGCGGCCGATCTTGAGGATGTCCTTGAACTCGAGCGCCTTGGCCTCGAAGGCGCGGCGCAGCGAGGCCATCGACTCGAGCAGCCGGTCGATGGCGAACCACAGCGCCAGGCGCACGGCAGTGGGGTACACGTCGTTGGTGCTCTGCGAGGCGTTGACGTGGTCGTTGGGGTGCAGCACGTCGTAGCGCGCCTTCTCGTGGCCCAGCTTTTCCAGCGCGAGGTTGCAGATGACCTCGTTGGCGTTCATGTTGGTCGAGGTGCCCGCTCCGCCCTGGATGACGTCGACCACGAACTCGTCGAGCAGCTTGCCGTCGACGATGTCGTCGCAGGCCAGGATGATGGCCGCGGCACGGTCGCGGTCGATGGCGCCCAGGTCGGCATTGGCGCGGGTGGCGGCCTTCTTCACGTAGGCCAGCGCGCGCACCAGGTCGGGCATGGCCGAGATGCGAGTGCCGGAGATGGGGAAGTTCTCGACCGCGCGCGCCGTGTGCACGCCCCAGTAGGCGACGGCGGGGATCTGCTTGTCGCCGAGGAAGTCGTGTTCCGTCCTGAAATTGGAGCTCATGAGAGGTTCCTCGGCTTAAAAAAAAGCACGCGCAGGGCGCGTGCCGTGGGGGTTGCTGTGACAGCGGCTAAAAAGCAGCCGCGACTGTAGAGGCGCCGGATTCAAGGCGCCAATGCCTTTTGCGGGAAGCCCTATGCGCGGCATTTATAGATTGTGCGGTGCACAAATCTCCGTGGCAGTTGAGTGATGGCGCTCAGCGCTGCGGCTGGGTGCCGACGAGATAAGACCATAGCGCATCGGCCGTGCGCTTGGGTTGCAGGCTGTCGGCGGCCTTGATGGCGGCACGGCCGGCCCCGGCCTTCACGGGCGCGGGAGCGCCGGGGCGCTCGCGGTAGGCGCGGATCTCCATCGTCGCCTCCAGGCTGTCGATCTCGGGCGGCAGTGCGCTCACCAGCTTGCGGGCCTTGATCTCCTTGCGCACCGCGCTCTGTGGCAGGAAGGCGATGCCGTGCCCTTCGAGCGCCATGACCTTCAGGCCCTCGGCCATATCGGTCTCGTAGACCCGGTCGAGGTGGATGGCGGTGCCCGATTCCTTGAGCAGTTGGTCGACCACGCGGCCCAGGTAGGCGCCCGGTGCGTAGCCCAGGTAGGGCAGCGGCTGGCCGGGTCGGCCCGGCAGCCGGTAGCGCGGCGCGCCTTCGGCATCGGCCTTGACCCAGGGGGCCACGGTTTCCTCGCCGAGGCTGACCATCTCGTACTTGTTGGCGTCGAGCTGCAGCGGCTGCGAGGGGTGGTGGTAGGCGATCAGCAGGTCGCAGCTGCCTTCGACCAGCCGCAGCACCGCGTCGTGCACGTTCAGCGCGATCAGGCGGCTCTTGATGGGGCCGAAATGCTCCCTGAGGCTGGTCACCCACGAGGGGAAGAAGGTGAAAGCCAGCGTGTGCGGCACGGCGATCTCGATCACGTCCTGCCCGGCAGCAGAGTGGCCGCGCAGCATGGCGCGGGTGCTCTGCAGCGACTGCAGCATCTCGATGGCCTGGCTGTAGAGCGTCTGTCCTGCCGGAGTGAGCCGCGTCGGGTAAGAGCTGCGGTCCACCAGGTCGGTACCGGCCCACCCTTCAAGTGCCTGGATGCGGCGGGAGAACGCCGGCTGGGTCACGTGCCTCAATTGAGCCGAGCGGCTGAAGCTGCGGGTTTCCGCCAAACTGATGAAGTCTTCGAGCCACTTGGTTTCCATACGCGGCGATTATGCGAGCGCCGCGCCATACTGGGCGCCCCCTCCTTTTCCCTCATCCGCCATGCCCTCAGCCGACCTGCTCGACCTCAGCGCCACCGAACTTTCCCGCCGCATCGCCGCGCGCGAGGTGTCCTGCCGGGAAGTGATGCAGGCCTCGCTGGCCCGCATCGAGGCGCTGAACCCGCGCTTCAACGCCATCGTGTCGCTGCGCGATCCGGCGCAGTCGCTGGCCGAGGCCGACGAGCGCGACGCCGAGCTGGCGCGCGGCGAAAGGCGCGGCTGGATGCACGGCTTCCCGCTGGCGGTGAAGGACCTGAGCCATGCCGCCGGCCTGCCGACCTCGATGGGCTCGCCGCTGTCGCCGCGCTCGGCCACGCGGGCCGACAGCCTCCACGTGGCGCGCGCAAAGGCAGCCGGCGCCGTCGTCATCGGCAAGACCAACACACCCGAGTTCGGGCTCGGCTCGCACACCTACAACACGGTGTTCGGCATCACCCGCAACGCCTACGCGCCCGATCGCAGCGCGGGCGGCAGCAGCGGCGGCGCCGCGGTGGCGCTGGCCCTGGGCATCCTGCCGGTGGCCGACGGCAGCGACATGATGGGCTCGCTGCGCAACCCGGCGGCCTTCAACAACGTGATCGGCATGCGGCCCTCTCGCGGGCGCGTGCCGGGCAACCCCGACGAGGAGCTGTTCTTCCAGCAACTGGGCTGCGACGGCCCGATGGCGCGCACGGTGGAAGACGCGGCGCGGCTGCTGGCCGTGCAGGCGGGCTTCGACACCCGGGTGCCGCTGTCGTCGCCGCACGCCCTGCCCTCGCCCGATGAACTGCGGCTGGAGGGCGACGGCAAGGGCCTGCGCATCGGCTGGCTCGGCAGCATCTGGCCCGACCTGCCGCTGGAGCCGGGCATCCACGAACTGGGCGAGAAGGCGCTCGGCACCTTCCGCGACATCGGCTGCGAAGTCGAACCCTGCACGCTCGACGTGCCGCGCGAGCACAACTGGAGCGCCTGGTTGCGCTTGAGGCAACTGCTGGTGGGCGGCAAGCTGGGCGCCTACCTGAGCGACCCGAAGCTGTTTGCGCAGCTCAAGCCCGAGGCGCAATGGGAGATAGAGCAGAGCCGCCATCTCGACGCGGCCTCGCTGTACCAGGCTTCGGTGTACCGATCGAACGTGTACCGCGCATTCCTGAAGCTGTTCGAACGCTTCGACTTCGTGCTCGCGCCGACCGCGCAGGTCTTTCCCTTCGACGCCGAGCTGCACTGGCCGGCCGGGGTGGCGGGCGTGAAGAGCGACACCTATCACCGCTGGATGGAGATCGTCACGCCCTTCACGCTGGCAGGCCTGCCGACGCTGAACGTGCGCGCCGGCTTCGGCGAAGGCGGCCTGCCGATGGGGTTGCAGCTGGCCGGGCCGATCCATTCGGACCTCGACGTGCTGCGGCTGGGGCATGCCTACGACCAGGCATGCGGCTGGGCGGCGCACCGGCCACCCGCCCTCGGCTGAGGCCTCAGATCGGCGTGACCACGCCGCGCCCCGCGAAGTGCCCTTCGGCATTCGCGAGGAAGTGGTCCACCGACTTCTGCGTCGCCTCGGGCGACCAGCCGGCCATGTGCGGCGTCAGCAGCACGTTGTCGAGGCCGATCAGCTGCTCGGGCCGCTTCGGCTCGCTCTCGTACACGTCGAGGCCGGCGCCGGCGATGCGGTTCTCGCGCAGCGCAGCCGCCAGCGCCTCGGTGTCGACCACGCTGCCGCGGCCGATGCTCACCAGGTAGCCCTGCGGCCCCAGCGCGTCGAGCACTTCGGCATTGACCAGGTGCTTCGTCGCCGGACCGCCCGGGGCGGCCAGCACGAGGAAGTCGGCCCATGCGGCCAGCGACTTCAGGTCGTCGAAGTAGCGCTGTGCAACGCCTTCCTTCGGCTTGCGGTTGTGATAGCCGACCTCCATGTCGAAGGCCGCGGCGCGCTTGGCGATCTTCTGCCCGATGGTGCCCATACCCAGGATGCCCAGCTTCTTGCCCGACACGTTCGGCGGCTGCGGAATGGCCTCGCGCCACACGCCTTCGCGGCACAGCCGGTCGAGCTTGCGGAACTCGCGCACGATGCCGATCAGCAGGCCGAAGGCATGGTCGGCCACGCAGTCGTCGTTGGTGCCGGCGCCGTTGGCGGTCGCGATGCCGCGGGCGCGCGTCACCTCGAGCGGCACGCCTTCGTAGCCTGCGCCCATGCAGCAGATCAGCTCCACCGCGGGCATGGCCGCGATTTCCTCGGGCGTGATGCCGATGACGCCGATGGTCAGCACGGCGCGGAATTTCCTGCCGTGTTCGGCAATGGCGGCCGCCCGCTCGGCTGGACCGAAGGCGTAGGTCATGTCGTAGATCTCGGCAATCTGGGCCTGGTGGGCGCTCGAGAGGCTGTTGAGCACCAGCAGGGGGATCTTGTTCGGCACGTCTGAACTCCTGGGATCGATGAAAAGAAGAAGGAATGGATGATCGCGCTACATCAGCGGCGCTGCTTCGCTCTTCTGCAAAGCCCACATCTGGGCGTAGCGCCCTTGCTTCGCGAGCAGCTGCGCATGCGTGCCGCGCTCGACGATCACGCCCGACTCCAGCACCAGGATCTCGTGCGCATCGACCACCGTCGACAGCCGGTGCGCGATGACCAGCGTGGTCTTGTCCTGCGCGGCGCTCTTGAGTTCGGACTGGATGGCGCGCTCGTTGGCCGAGTCGAGCGCCGAGGTGGCCTCGTCGAAGATCACGATCGGCGGGTTCTTCAGCAGCGTGCGCGCGATGGCCACGCGCTGCTTCTCGCCGCCCGAGAGCTTCAGGCCGCGCTCGCCCACCGTCGTTTCGTAGCCCTTGGGCGTGGCGGCAATGAAGTCGTGGATGCGCGCGGCGCGCGCTGCGGCCTCCACCTCTTCGCGCGTGGCACCCGGTCGGCCGTAGGCGATGTTGTATTCGACCGTGTCGTTGAAGAGCACCGTGTCCTGCGGAACGATGCCGATGGCGTGGCGCACGCTCGATTGCGTCACCTCGCGGATGTCTTCGCCGCCGATGGTGATGCGCCCCTGCTGCACGTCGTAGAAGCGGTACAGCAGCCGCGCCAGCGTCGACTTGCCCGAACCCGAGGGCCCGACCACCGCCACCGTCTTGCCCGCCGGAATCTCGAAGCTCACGTGCTTGAGGATCGGCCGCGCGGGCTCGTAGGCGAAGCTCACGTCCTCGAAGCGCACCGTGGCGTCGGCACCGGCCAGCGGCTGCGCATCGGGCGCGTCGCGCACCTCGCGCTCCTTTTCCATCAGCACGAACATCTTGTCGAGATCGGTCAGGCTCTGCTTTATCTCGCGGTAGATCACGCCAAGGAAGTTCAGCGGAATGTAGAGCTGGATCATGAAGGCGTTGACCATCACCAGGTCACCCAGCGTCATGTGCCCGGCCACCACGCCCGAGGTGGCGCGCCACAGCATCAGCACGAGGCTGATGGCGATCAGCGCCTGCTGGCCGGTGTTGAGCATGCTCAGTGTGCGCTGGCTCTTGATGGCGGCCTTGCGGTAGCGGTCGAGGCTGGCGTCGTAGCGGCCGGCCTCGAAGTCCTCGTTGTTGAAGTACTTGACGGTTTCGTAGTTCAGGAGCGAATCGACCGCGCGGCTCTGCGCCACCGAGTCGAGCTCGTTCATGGTCTTGCGGAACTGCGTTCGCCACTCGGTCACCGTCACGGTGAAGACGATGTACAGCACCAGCGCTGCCACGGTGATCCAGACGAAGAAGGCGTCGAACTTCACGCCCAGGATCGTGAGCACCAGCACCAGTTCGATGATGGTCGGCACGATGCTGTAGAGCGACATCGAAATAAGCGAGTGCACGCCGCGCGTGCCGCGCTCGATGTCGCGCGTCATGCCGCCGGTCTGGCGCTCCAGGTGGAAGCGCAGGCTCAGCGAGTGCAGGTGGCGGAACACCTCCAGCGCGATCTGCCGGGCCGTGCCCTCGGTGGCCTTGGCGAAGATCAGCTCGCGCAGTTCGCCGAAGAGCGACGTGGAAAAGCGCAGCAGCCCGTAGGCCAGCAGCAGCCCGATGGGCACGATGAGCAGCGCCTGGGCCATGTCGGGCTTGGGCGTCATCGTGTCGACCAGGTTTTTCAGCAGCACCGGCACGCCGACGTTGGCCACCTTGGCGCCCACCATGAAGGCCAGCGCGGCGAGCACGCGCCACTTGTACTGCCAGAGATAGGGGAACAGCCTGCGCAGGGTAGCCCAGTCGGAGCGTTCGCCTGCGGGTGCCGGCGCCTGGCCGCCGGCTGCGTGGGAGGAAGGAAGGGCTTCGCCGCTGCGGCGCATGGAGGACAATCGTGGTTGCTTGTTTGTTCCAGATTGTGCCCATGTCAGATACTTCCAGTGCCGCCGCCACGGCCGCAGCCACCCTCAAGAGCCTGCCCACCGACATGGAGCTGGTGCTCAAGGTCATCCCGATGCCGGCGGACTGCAACGTCAACGGCGACATCTTCGGCGGCTGGGTCATGGCGCAGTGCGACCTGGCCGGCTCGGTGATCCCGGCGCGCTACGCCAAGGGCCGTCAGGCCACGGTGGCGGTCAACGAATTCATCTTCAAGCAGCCGGTGCGGCTGGGCGACATCCTGTCGTTCTATTCGAAGCTGGTGCGTGTCGGGCGCACCTCTGTCACGGTGACGGTGGAGGTATTCGCAGAACGCTTCCGCGCGCAGGGCGAGTACATCAAGGTGACGCAGGCCACCTTCACCTACGTGGCCATCGACGACAACGGCCGTCCGCGCCCGATCGAGAAGCCGGCAGAGGAAGAATAAGCAAAACCGTTCTGCTCAGACGCCCGGGTCGCGCACCCGCTCGAAGCGCTCGAACTCGCGGTTGACCCAGCGGCCCTCGCGCCGCTCGACGCGGCGGATGTACACGGTCTGCACGATGTCGCGGGTATGAGCGTCGATCTCGACCGGGCCGCGCGGGCTGTCGAGCTTCAGGCCGCGGAACGCATCCACCAGCCGCTCCCCGGTCGCGCCGGCGCGCGCAGCCATGGCCGCATCGACGGCCGCGAGCGCGTCGTGGGCAGCGACCGCGAAGTAGCCCGGGCGCAGGTGACTGCCGTATTCCGTCTCGAAGACGCCCGTGAAGCGGCGATTGGCCGCCGACTCGTGCGCGAAAGAATAGTGGTGGCTGGTGACGAGGCCGTCGGCCAGCTCGCCGATGCCTTCCAGGTAGTGGTCGTCGGTGGCGTCGCCCGTGGCCAACAGGCGGATGCCGGTGTCGGCCATGCCCCGGTCGCGCCAGAACTTGAGGAAGGTTGCCGGCATCTGCCCCGAAGGCAGGAAGAAGAACACCGCCTGCGGCTTGAGCTCGCGCAGCCGCAGCATGTAAGCCGAGTAGTCCAGCGTGGCGAGCGGCACGCGCAGCATCGCGCCGACCCGGCCGCCGCCCGCGGTGATGCCCGAGACGAAGGCGCTTTCGGCGTCGACGCCCGAGGCGTAGTCGGCCACCACCGTGCAGACGTCGCGCAGCCCCTGCTGCAGCGCCCACCGCGCCAGCGGCAGCGTGACTTGGCCGATGGTGAAGGACACCCGCACCGCGAACGGGCAGCGCGCGGTGATGCCCGACGAGGCTGCGTTCATCACCACCAGCGGCAGCTTCGCCTGCGTGGCGACGTTGCCGACGGCATAGGCGTTGGAGCTGAAGTCCAGTCCCGCGAGCAGCTCGACGCGCTCGCTTTCCACAAGGTCGAGCGCATGGCGGCGCGCCTGGTCGGGCGCGCTGCCGGGCACGTCGCGCCGCAGGAGTTCCACCGGCCGGCCGGCGATCTGCTGGTTGTGCGCGGCCAGCCACACCGACATGCCGGCATCGAACTGCCGCCCGCCGCCCGCATAGGGCCCCGACCATGAACCGATGATGCCGATGCGCAGCGGCCGAATACGCGCCAGGGCCAGCGAGGGCGCCGCAAGGGCTCCTGCCAGCAAGCCGAAAGTACGCCGGCGCGAGAGGCCGGATGCTACTTTTTCAGTAGCATCGTGCGCCCGCTGGCTGGGCGTTGTGAGCGTTCTTGTCTCCGAGGCTTGCACGCCGGACAGTTTAAGCGTGCAAGCCCGGGAAAACGCCTCAGACCCTCATCAGACCTTGGAGAAATCCGGCTTGCGCTTCTCCATAAAGGCACTGAACGCCTCCTTGGCAGCCGGTTCGCGCAGCATCCGCCCGAAGCTCGCGCCCTCCTCGCCCATGCGCTCCAGCACAGCGGGCATCTGGCCCTTCTTCAGCAGGCGCTTGGTTTCCACCAGCGCGCTCAGCGGCTTGGCCGCAAGCTTGCGCGCCTGAGCCTGCGCGATGGCATTCGCCTCGGTCGGCGGCACCACGCGGTTGACCAGGCCCACTTCGAGCGCGGCCTCGGCCATGAAGGGTTCGCCCAGCAGCAGCGCCTCGGCCGCGCGGTGGTAGCCCAGCATCTGCGGCACCAGCAGGCTCGAAGCCGCCTCGGGGCACAGGCCAAGGTTCACGAAGGGCATCGAGAAGGCTGCGTTGTCGCCCGCGTAGACGAGGTCGCAGTGGAACAGCATCGTGGTGCCGATGCCCACGGCCGGGCCGCACACTGCCGCGACGAGCGGCTTCGGAAAGGTCGCGATGCCGCGCAGGAAGCGGAACACCGGCGATTCCTGCGTGGACGGCGGGCCGTTGAGGAAGTCGCCGATGTCGTTGCCCGCGCTGAAGATCGTCGGGTCGCCCTGGATCAGCACGCAGCGCACGGCCGCATCGCTCTCGGCATTGGCCAGCGCATCGGCCAGCTCGGCATACATGCCGCTGGTGATCGAGTTTTTCTTGTCGACGCGGTTGAAGGTGATGGTCATCACACCGGCTTCGGTGTGGACGAGGATGTCGCTCATGAAAGATCCTTGAAGAGAACGGGTGGTGCCGCCATCAGGCGGCGTCGAGTGCTTCGCGTACGAAATCGAGCCGGTCCTGGCCCCAGAACATTTCGTCGCCGACGAACATGGTGGGCGCGCCGAACACGCCGCGCTCCACGGCTTCCTGCGTGACGGCCTTGAGACGGTCCTTGGTTTCCTGCGCGCCGGCCAGCGCGAGCAGCGCGCTCGCGTCGAAGCCGGCATTCTGCAGGACGGCGCCGACGGTCGCCGGGTCGTTCAGGTTCTTCGGCTCCACCCACATCGAGTGGAAGATCGCATCGACGTACGCACCGAAGCGCGCCGGCTCCTGCGCCTGGATGCCGGTGGCGCCGCGCATCAGCAGCAGCGTGTTGATCGGAAAGTGCGGGTTGTGCGCGAAGGGCACGCCGTAGCGCTTCGCGAAGCGCTTGAGGTCCGTCGTCATGTACGGGCCCTTGGGCTTGATCTCGGCGGGCGAATGGTTGCCCGTGGCCTGGAACACGCCACCGAGCAGCATGGGCTTCCACACCAGCTGCGCGCCGGTGTCGGCGCACACGTGCGGCAGCTGCGTCGCGGCCAGGTAGGCGGCGGGGCTGCCGAAGTCGAAATAGAAGTCGACGGATTTCGTCATGGGCTTTGTCTCCTTCCTGGAATTGTTCAGAACTTCTCCGACCAAGGCCGCAGGTCGATCTCGTGCGTCCATGCGTCGCGCGGCTGCGAATGCAGCATCCAGTAGGTGTCGGCGATGTGGTCCGGGTTCAGGATGCCGTCGCTTTCCTTCAGCGCATAACGCTCGGGGAAGTTGCTGCGGATGAACTCGGTGTCGATGGCGCCGTCGACCACAACATGCGCAACGTGGATGCCCTGCGGTCCCAGTTCGCGCGCCATCGACTGGGCCAGCGCGCGCAGCGCCATCTTCGCGCCCGAGAAGGCGCCGAAGTTCGCCGCGCCGCGCAGCGAGGCCGTGGCGCCGGTGAAGATGATCGTGCCGCGATGGCCGCCTTGCGGAATCTCGCGCGCCACCATGCGCTTCGCCACTTCGCGGCCATTCAGGAAGCCCGAGAAGCAGGCCATCTCCCACACCTTGAAGTACTTGCGCGCGGTCTCGTTGAGGATGCTCTCGGGCACGTTGGCGCCGATGTTGAACACCATCACCTCGATGGGCCCGATGGTCGATTCGATCTGCTCGACGAGCGCGACCACTTCCTCTTCCTTGCGCGCGTCGCAGGCGAAGGCATGGGCGCGGCCGCCGTCGGCCTCGATCTGCGCGACCAGCGGCAGCAGCTTGTCGAGGCTGCGCCGCGTGACGCAGGTGGCGAAGCCTTCGCGCGCGAAGCGGCGTGCGATGGCACCACCGGTGGCGTCGCCGGCGCCGACGATGAGCGCGGCTTTCTGCAGGGCAGCCATGTCGTTATTCCTTGTAGTAGACGATCTGGTTCGAGGTGGCCAGCAGCACGCCCTTCTCGCTCCACAGATGCGCCGTCTGGTCGAAGAAGCCGTTGAAGAACTGCTGCCCCGCCGCGCGGCCCAGCAGGTAGCCGGTACCGACCTCGGCGAGCTGTTCCGGCCCGGCATGGAAGTAGGTGGTGATCGACACCGTGCCCGCCGGCACGTGCTTCGCGCGGCGCAGCCACACGCGCGGATAGAACATGTCGCTCATCGCGGCGAGCGAGGCGAAGTCGAGCGGCCTCGGTTGCGCATCGCGCAGCCAGATGCGGGTCTCGCTGTGATGCAGGCTGCCATCCCACTTCGACGGAATGCCGCCGCTGAAGGGACGCATCTCGTACTGGTTGATCCACGCCACGCCCGACGGGCCGATGCTCATGCGATCGACCGTCTCGGGCCTCGGCGACTCGGGCATCGGCATGTCGCTCTCGCCCCAGGTCTCGCGGCGCGCGGCCGTCACCACCGTGGCGGTGGTCGTCATGTTGGGCGCGCCGCTGGCACCGGCCTGCGTGATCTGCACTGTCCAGTGCTGCGTCGAGCGATTGGTGCGCACGGCAATGGCCTGGATGTCGAACGCGCCGGCCTCGATTGCCGCCGCGTAGTTGACGGTAAGCGCGATGGGCGTGCCGAGCACGTCCGGGTGCTGCATCACGGCCTGCAGCGCGAGCGCCGCGGTGGTGCCGCCGAAGGGTCCGACCATGTTCCAGTAGTCGGGGCTGGTCGTGCCGGTGAAGTGCCCCACGCGGATGTCGCTGTGGTGGATCTTCAGGGCCTTGTCGAAGGGGTGCTGCTGCGTGCTCATGATCGGCAGTGTGCCTCCGGTGACCAGCGTCACGCAGTCGTGTGCGGGACGTTGGCGTGCTGCACCGCAGTAAGCGATGCGAGCCTGTGCAGCTTGTCGACCGTGCTCGGCCAGAGGCTCTGGCTGAACTGCTCGCGGAAGAAGCCGAAGTGGCCAATGCGCCGTGCCTGCACGTCGGCCGGCGCGATGCGCTCGACCGCGCTCGGCGCGCCGCCGTAGAGGCTCACAAGGCTCTTGGTGCCGGCGAGCGTCATGAGCTCGTCGTCGGTCATCGACAGCGCGAGCACCGGGAAGCGCACGCGGTTGTAGCTCTGCGACGCCAGCTCGCCTTCGGCTCCGACGCTGTAGCGCGGATTGAGGCACCAGCGCCGCCACTGCAGGATCACGCCGCGCGGCAGGTCGCCGACCTTCTTCAGCTTGCGACCCGGGAAGTAGCCGAACAGCCGCGTGACCAGCGGCACGAGCACGAACCAGAAGTAGAGGATGGTGCGCTTGAGCTTCGGCGCGTTCTCGCGCCAGTAGCCGCTGCCCGCCGCGATGCTCACGAGGCCGTCGACCTTCTCGGGCCGCTGCAGGAAGCCCGGCAGCTGCGCGCCGAGGCTGTGGCCCAGCAGGTAGAGCGGCGAGTCGGGCGATGCGGCCCTGGCCGCGTCGATCACCGCCTCGTAGTCGTGGGCCCAGTCGAACAGGTCGGCATCGACCTCGCGCAGCGGCACGCCGCCGCGCGAGTCGCCGGAGCCCCGGTAGTCGAAGGTCCAGACGCGCAGGCCCTGCTGCGAGAGCCATTGCGCGAAAGGCTCGTAGAAGGACTGGCGTACGCCCATCGCGCCGCCGATCACCACGCTCGCGCGCGGCGTGCCGGCGGGTTCGTAGCGGCGCACCGCGAGTTGCTGTGCGCCGCCGTCGACCGGAAGCTGCTGCGTCTGCATGAGGCTGTCTCCTTCGTTGAACCGGCACTCGTCGCGGTGCCTTGCGCGTTATCGATCAGACGCGCTCGAAGATCCCTGCGGCGCCTTGTCCCATGCCCACGCACATCGTGACCATGCCGTACTTCAGGTTCTCGCGGCGCAGCGCGTGCACCACGGTGGCCGAGCGGATGGCGCCGGTGGCGCCCAGCGGATGGCCCAGCGCAATGGCGCCGCCCATCGGGTTGACCTTCGACGGATCGAGGCCCAGCGTGTTGATGACGGCCAGCGACTGCGCGGCGAAGGCTTCGTTGAGCTCGAACCAGTCGATGTCCTCGTGCTTCAGGCCGGCATAGCGCAGCGCGGCGGGAATCGCCTCGATCGGGCCGATGCCCATGATGTGCGGCGGCACGCCCTTGCTGGCGAAGCTCACGAAGCGCGCGAGCGGCGTGAGGCCGAACTGCTTCACCGCCTTCTCGCTCGCCAGGATCAGCGCGCCGGCGCCGTCCGAGGTCTGCGAGCTGTTGCCCGCCGTCACGGTGCCGCGCGCGGCGAAAACGGTGCGCAGCTTGGCCAGGCCTTCGATGCTGGTGTCCGGGCGCGCGCCCTCGTCGAGGTTCACGGTGCGGGTCTTGGCGATCGACTCGCCGGTCTCGAGGTTCGGCGTGCGGTCTGTCACCTCGATGGGCGTGATCTCGTCGGCGAACTTGCCGGCCTGCTGCGCGGCCAGCGCCTTCTGGTGCGAGGCGAGCGCGAACTCGTCCTGCGCCTGGCGGCTCACCTTCCACTGCTGCGCGACCTTCTCGGCCGTGAGGCCCATGCCGTAGGCGATGCCCACGTCGCCTTCGCGCTCGAAGATCGAGGGCGACAGCGAGGGCGAGTTGCCCATCATCGGCACCATGCTCATGCTCTCGACGCCGGCTGCGATCATCACGTCGGCCTCGCCCACGCGGATGCGGTCGGCGGCCATCTGCACGGCCGACAGGCCCGAGGCGCAGAAGCGGTTGACGGTGATGCCGCCGACGCTGGTCGGCAGGCCGGCCAGCACCGCGCCGATGCGCGCAACGTTCAGGCCCTGCTGCGATTCGGGAATCGCGCAGCCGCAGATGATGTCCTCGATCGCCTTCGGGTCGAGGCTCGGCACCGCAGCCAGCGCTGCGCGCAGCGTGGTGGCCAGCAGGTCGTCGGGACGGTAGTTGCGGAAGTAGCCCCTGTGCGACTTGCCGATGGGCGTGCGGGTTGCGGAGACGATGTAGGCGTCTTGTACTTGCTTGCTCATGAAATCTGTCCTTAGTTGCGCACAGGCTTGCCGGTGCTGAGCATCCCCATGATCCGCTCCTGCGTCTTGGGGTGCACGATGAGCGAGCAGAACGCCTTGCGTTCCAGCGTCATCAGGTATTCCTCGGTCACGAGCGAGCCCGCGTCCACGTCGCCGCCGGTGACCACGTTGGCGATCAGGCTGGCGATGTGGAAGTCGTGCGCGCTGATGAAGCCGCCGTCGCGCATGTTCACGAGCTGGCCCTTGATGGTCGCGGCGCCGCTGCGGCCCGCGACGCGGAAGGTACGGCGCAGCGGCGGGCGGTAGCCGGCGTCGGCCATGGCCTTCGCCTGCTGCAGCGCCACGTACAGCAGTTCGTCCTTGTTCGGCACGATCACGTCGCTGTCGAGCAGGTAGCCCAGCTTCTTCGAGTCGAGCGCGCCCGTGCCCACCTTCGCCATCGCGGCGGCGGTGAAGCCTTCGGTGAGGAAGGGCAGCAGGTCGGTGCCCGTCGAGGCCGACGCGTTCTCGGCCGCGCGGCGAGCGATGTAGGTCAGGCCGCCCGCGCCGGGGATCAGGCCCACGCCCACTTCGACCAGGCCGATGTAGCTTTCCATCGCTGCCACACGCTTTGCCGAATGGATGGCCAGTTCGCAGCCACCGCCCAGCGCCATGCCACGCACGGCGGAGATGACCGGCACGTTGGCGTAACGGATCTTGAGCATCACGTTCTGCAGCTCTTCTTCCGCGCCCTCGACCGCGCTGATGCCGGCGACCACGAAGGCCGGCAGCATCGCCTGCAGGTCGGCGCCGACGGAGAACACCTCGTCGGGCGACCAGATCACCAGGCCCTTGTATTCAGCCTCGGCCAGGTCGACCGCGGCGCCCAGCGCCTCGGCCACGTCGGGGCTGATGGCGTGCATCTTCGAATGGATGCTGGCGATGAGCACTTCACCGTCGAGCGTCCAGACGCGCACGTCGCCTTCGTCGCTGATGGTGGTGCCGGCCGTGTTGGCATCGGCCGCGTTCGCGCCGAGCACGCTCTCGGGGAAGAGCTGGCGGTCATGCACCGGCAGGCGGCGCTGCGGCACGAACTTGTTCTGCGAAGCGCTCCAGGAGCCTTCGGGCGTGTGCACGCCACCGGCCTCGGCCACGGGGCCTTCGAACACCCACTTGGGCAGCGGCGCGCTGCTCAGCGCCTTGCCGGCGTCGATGTCTTCCTGCACCCACTTGGCGACCTGCGCCCAGCCGGCCTCCTGCCAGAGCTCGAAGGGGCCCTGCTTCATGCCGAAGCCCCAGCGCATGGCGAAGTCGATGTCGCGCGCGCTCTCGGCGATGTCGCCCAGGTGCACGGCGGCGTAGTGGAAGCCGTCGCGCAGGATGGCCCAGAGGAACTGGCCCTGCGGTCCTTCGCTCTCGCGCAGCAGCTTCAGGCGCTCGCCCGCGGGCTTCTTGAGCATGCGGCCGTACACCTCGTCGGCCTTGGCGCCGGCGGGCACGTACTCGCCGCTCTTCAGGTCGAAGCGCAGGATGTCGCGGCCGGCCTTCTTGAAGAAGCCGGCCTTGGTCTTCTGCCCCAGGTTGCCCAGCTCCAGCAGCTTCGCGAGCACCGGCGGCGTAGCGAAGTTGGCGTAGAACGGATCGGTCTCGGCGTTGAGGTTGTCCTGCAGCGTCTTCACGACGTGGGCCATCGTGTCGAGGCCCACTACGTCGGCGGTGCGGAAGGTGCCCGAGCTGGCGCGGCCCAGCTTCTTGCCGGTGAGGTCGTCCACCACGTCGGGCGTGAGGCCGAACTTCTCGACTTCCTTCAGCGTGGCCAGCATGCCGGCGATGCCGACGCGGTTGGCGATGAAGTTGGGCGTGTCGTGCGCGCGCACCGCGCCCTTGCCGAGCGTGCTGGTGACGAAGGCCTCGAGGTCGTCGAGCACCTGCGGCTGCGTGGTGGGCGTGTTGATCAGCTCCACCAGGAACATGTAGCGCGGCGGGTTGAAGAAGTGGATGCCGCAGAAGCGCGGCTTCAGCGCTTCGGGCAGTGCCTCGCTGAGCTTGGTGATCGACAGGCCCGAGGTGTTCGAGGCCAGGATCGAATGCTTGGCGACGTGCGGCGCGATCTTCTTGTAGAGATCGAGCTTCCAGTCCATGCGCTCGGCGATGGCTTCGATGACGAGGTCGCACTCGCCGAGCTTGGCCAGGTCGTCTTCGTAGTTGGCCTGTTCGATCAGGCCGGCGTCGGCCACGTCGCCGAGCGGCGCGGGCTTGAGCTTCTTGAGGTTGTCGATGGCGCGCGTGACGATGCCGTTCTTCGGGCCTTCCTTGGCGGCCAGATCGAACAGCACGACAGGCACGCGCACGTTGACGAGGTGGGCCGCAATCTGCGCGCCCATCACGCCGGCGCCGAGCACGGCGACCTTCTTCACTTGAAATCGGGACATAACTGGGCTTTGAAGTTTTGAATCAGTTCGGGGAACACCGCGGAACCGGCTTTGCCGGGCCGCTGGTGTTGCCCCCTTGAGGGGGGAGGCGGCTACACGAAGTGAGCAAGCAACGGGGGTGGGTCAGGGAACGCGGTTCCAGGTTTGGGTGCGCCAGAAGGGGCCGAGATAGCCGCGCACTTCGAGCTTCTTGCCGCCATCGACGGGCGTGAAGCTCGCGCGGTATTCCTTGCCGTTCTCGGGGTCGAGGATCTTTCCGCCTTCCCAGACGTCCTTGCCCTCGGCCTTCTTGCCGCCGCGGATGATCTCCAGGCCCGCGATGGGCTTGCCCTTGCGGTCGTCGCTGCATTCGTCGCAGACCGCGTCGGGCTTGGTGTCCTTCTTCAACGACTTCTCGATGCGGCCATTCAGCGCACCGTTTGTTTCGGCGATGCGGATCTCGGCCTTGACCTCGCCGGTCTTGTCGTCGACGTTGCGCCACAGGCCCACCGGCGTGATGCCGGCGCCCTGGGCCATGGCCGAGGCGGCGGTGACGGTGAACAGGACAGCTGCAAGCGTTGCTTTCATGAGCGGCTCCAGGTTGGATGTCGGTTGAGGAAAGACCCGCGGCTTCAGGCCAGTGCGGCGTCGGTGTCCATCAGCACCTTGCTGCCGGCGCGCGCGGTGCGCATCAGCGTCGCGGTCTCGGGGAACAGCTTGGCGAAGTAGAAGCGCGCGGTCTGCAGCTTGGCGACGTAGAACGGGTCGGTGTTGCCGGCGGCGATCTCGCGCAGCGCGACCTGTGCCATGCGGGCGAACAGGTAGCCGAACACGAAGTGGCCGGCCACGCGCAGGTAGTCGACGGCAGCGGCGCCCACTTCGTCGGGGTTCTGGAAGCCCTTGAAGCCGATCTCGGTGGTGAACTTGGTGAGCTGGTCGCCCAGGCCGGCGATCGGGTTGATGAACTCGGCCATCTTCTCGTTCACGCCTTCTTCTTCCACCAGCTTCGCGACGAGCTTGCCGAACTTCTTCAGCGAGGCGCCGTTGTTGCCCAGCACCTTGCGGCCCAGCAGGTCCAGCGACTGGATGGTGTTGGTGCCTTCATAGATCATGTTGATGCGGTTGTCGCGCACGAACTGCTCCATGCCCCATTCCTTGATGAAGCCGTGGCCGCCGAAGACCTGCATGCAGGCGTTGGTCGCGGTGTGGCCGTTGTCGGTGATGAAGGCCTTGACGATGGGGGTCAGCAGCGCGACCAGTTCGCCGGAGTCCTTGCGCACCTTCTCGTCGGGGTGGTTGTGTTCCTTGTCGAGCAGCAGCGTGCAGAAGATCTGCAGCGCGCGGCCGCCTTCGGCGTACGCCTTGGCCGTGAGCAGCATCTTGCGCACGTCGGGGTGCACGATGATGGGGTCGGCTTCCTTGTCCTTGGCCTTCACGCCCGAGAGCGAGCGCATCTGGATGCGGTCCTTGGCGTAGGCCAGCGCGTTCTGGTAGGCCACTTCGGTCAGGCCCAGCGACTGGTTGCCCACGCCCAGGCGGGCCGCGTTCATCATCACGAACATCGCGGCCAGGCCCTTGTTGGGCTCGCCCACCATGGTGCCGACGGCGCCTTCGATCACGATCTGCGCGGTGGCGTTGCCGTGGATGCCCATCTTGTGCTCCAGGCCGGCGCAGAAGATCGGGTTGCGCTCGCCCAGCGAGCCGTCGGCCTTGACCTTGAACTTCGGCACCACGAACAGGCTGATGCCCTTGCTGCCCTTGGGCGCGTCGGGAAGGCGTGCCAGCACCAGGTGGATGATGTTGCTGGTCATGTCGTGCTCGCCGGCCGAGATGAAGATCTTGTTGCCGGTGATGCGGTAGGTGCCGTCGGGCTGCGGTTCTGCCTTGGTGCGCAGCAGGCCGAGGTCGGTGCCGCAATGCGGCTCGGTCAGGCACATGGTGCCGGTCCATTCGCCGCTGGTGAGCTTGGGAAGATAGGTTTTTTTCTGCTCGTCGGTGCCGTGCGCTGCGAGCGCTTCGTACGCGCCGTGCGACAGGCCGGGGTACATGGTCCAGGCCTGGTTGGCGCTGTTGAGCATCTCGAACAGGCACTGGTTGACCACGAAGGGCAGGCCCTGGCCGCCGAAGGCCGGGTCGCACGACAGCGCGGGCCAGCCGCCTTCGACGTACTTGGCGTAGGCGTCCTTGAAGCCCTTGGGGGTCTTCACTTCATGCGTGTTCTTGTCGAGCGTGCAGCCTTCCTCGTCGCCGCTGATGTTCAGCGGGAAGGTCACTTCGGCGGCGAACTTGCCGGCCTCTTCGATCACCGCGTTGATGGTGTCGGCGTCGGTCTCGGCATGGGCCGGAAGCGCCTTGAGCTCCTCGGCGACGTTGAGCACTTCGTGCAGCACGAACTGCATGTCGCGTACGGGGGGGTTGTAGGTAGGCATCCGGAACTCTCCTGGTCGAAGCTAGATAGAAAAAAGAAAGGGAAAACGAAAAAGGGACGAGCCGCGCGCTTCGGTCAGCGCACGGTCTTGAGGCGACGGCCCGCCGGTGCGGCGGCCGCTTCGGGCTTGGGCGCGTCGGGCGTGGCGGCGCGCGCGAGGATGTTGTCGAAGCCGGTGTTGGCGCGGCCGATGGAGCCGGGCACCTGCAGGAAGCGCGCTTCGTAGTGCAGCGCGAGGATCAGGCCGTGGATCTCGAACGCCACCTGGCGCTCATCGGCGTCGGCGCGCAGGTGACCTTCGCTCTGCGACTGCACGATGGCGCGCAGCACGGCGGCCTGCCAGATGCTGACCGACTCGACCAGCGCGTCGCGCACCGGGCCCGGGCGGTCGTCGAATTCGGAGGCGCCGCTGATGTAGATGCAGCCCGAGTCGATCTCGGTCGAGGTGCGCTTCATCCAGTTGGCGAACATGGCGCGCAGGCGCGGCAGGCCGCGCGGCGCCTTCAGGGCGGGGAAGAACACTTCCTGCTCGAAGCGCGCGTGGTATTCGCGCACCACAGAGATCTGAAGTTCTTCGCGCGAGCCGAAGTGGGCGAAGACGCCCGACTTGCTCATCTTGGTGATTTCGGCCACGGCGCCGATCGACAGCCCCTCGAGGCCGATCTGCGCGGCCAGTGCCAGCGCGGCGTCGACGATGACGGCCTTGGTCTGCTGCCCTTTCTGGGCGGCGCGCGCGGGCTTGGCGGGAACGGCTGCTGCGGTCATCGTGGAATTTCCATGCAAAAACGAACGGTCGTTCTATTTTGCAGGGCTTTGCACTTCAGCCGCAGCAATTAACCTTTGGCTATTGAAGGTTAATTGATGCGAAACGGACCGCAATCGGGTCCGTCCCGCATTCCTCCCTTTCAGGGCCGTACGGCCCCTGAGGTCAGAACTCCTGCGACACGGGCCGCAGCACGACCTCGTTGATGTCCACGTCGGCGGGCTGCTCCACGGCGTAGACCACGGCGCGCGCCACCGAATCGGCCGGGATCTGGTTGGCCTCGTAGAACGCCTTCACGCCGGCGGCGCTCTCGGCGTCGGTGCTGCCGAGCTTGAGTTCCGACTCGACCGCGCCGGGCGACACGATGGTCACGCGCACGCCGCTGTTGCCCACTTCCACGCGCAGGCCTTCGGAGATGGCGCGCACCGCGTGCTTGGTCGCGCTGTAGACGGTGCCGATCGGCGTGAACACCTTCAGCCCGGCGATGGACGCGACGTTGACGATATGCCCGCTGCCCTGCGCCTGCATGCGCGGCAGCACCGCGGCGATGCCGTAGAGCACGCCCTTGATGTTGACGTCGATGGTGCGGTCCCACTCGTCGACCTTGAGCTTGTGAATGGGCGACAGCGGCATCACGCCCGCGTTGTTGACCAGAACGTCGATGCGGCCGAAGGCTTCGACGGTAGCGTCGGCGAGCTTCTCGAGGTCGGCGCGCTTCGCTACGTCGGTGGCCACGGCGATGGCTTCGCCGCCGGCTTCGCGGATCTCGGCGACCAGCTTGTCGAGCCGGTCGGTACGGCGTGCAGCCAGCACCACCTTCGCGCCGCGCGCGGCCAGGTGGCGTGCCGTCGATTCGCCGAGCCCGCTGCTCGCGCCGGTGACGATGGCGACCTTGCCCTTGATGTTGTCTTGAACGGATGTCATGGGAAATTCCTTTCGGTTGGCTTGAACGAGGTGTTGAAGAAGTGCATGCAGTGTGGAAAATCCACGCGTTCCCGTAAATGAAACTCTGGCGACTTCAGAATTCCTTGAAAAGGAACCCTCCACACCATGTCCAACCGCCTCGAAGCCCTGCGCGTGTTCTGCGCTGCCGCCGATGCCGCCAATTTCCGCGATGCCGCCGCGCGGCTGTCTGTGTCGCCGCAGGTGGTGACGCGCGCGGTGCGCGAGCTGGAAGACGAACTCGGCGAACCGCTCTTCCACCGCAGCACCCGCGGCGTGCAGCTCACCGACTTCGGCCGTCGGCTGCTGGAGCGGGCGCGCACCGCGCTGAGCGGCGTCGACGAGCTGTTCCACCGCACCGACCGCCGTGCGCTTTCGCAGCACGAGGGCACGGTGCGCGTCACGGCGCCGGGCATCTTCGGGCGGCAACTCATCCCGAAGGCGCTGGCGCCGATGCTCGCCGCGCACCCGGGCCTGGTGCTCGACCTGCGCGTATCGGAATCGCATGCCGACGTGGTCGGCGAGCAGATCGACATCGGCGTGCGCGTCGGCCCGCTGCGCGACGCGCGCTTCGTCGCGCGGCCGGTCGGCCGGATGGCGCTGCACGTGGTGGCCGCGCCCTCTCTGATCGCGCGCACCGGCGTGCCGAAGACCATCGACGCGCTCGCCTCGATGCCGCTCACAGCGCTCATCGACCGCAAGTCGGGCCGGCCCTGGCCGATGATGTTCCGCAAGGACAGGCAGCTCGCGATCACCTCGCCGGCCTTCGTCACCGACGACTTCGACTCCGAGTGCGCCGCCGTGCTCGCGGGCCTGGGCTTCGCCCAGCTGATCGGCTCGCTGGCCGAGCCCCCGATCGAGACCGGCGCGCTGGTGCCGGTGCTCCAGGCCGAGGCGCCCGAGCCATGGCCGATCTACGTGTACCGCTCGCAACGCGCACCCGTGCCGGCGCGCGTGCGGCTGGTGTACGACGAACTGATCCGCGTGCTGCGCTGAACAGGGCCTAGCGGCAGGCCCGCTGCCACGCGCCGGGCGTGAAGCCGAAGTGACGCGCGAAGATGCGCGTCATGTGGCTCTGGTCGGCAAAGCCGCTGGCGGCCGCGGCGTCGGCAAGGCCCGTGCCGCGGCGGATCAGGCCTCGCGCGCGCTCGGCGCGCTGCAGCAGCAGCCATGCATGGGGCGGCACGCCGTAGGCTTTCTCGAAGCGGCGCAGCACCTGGTAGCGGCTGAGGCCGGCCATCTCGGCGAGGTCGGAGAGCTTCGGCGGCTCGTGCAGGTCGTCGGCCAACCGCTCGCACAGGCGGCGCATGTCGCCGCCGGCCGTGGATGAAGGCGGTGGCGGCCTCGTGGAATGCGCTTCGAGCAGCAGGCCGCAGACCTCGACCAGCGATTCCTCGCAGGCCAGCTCTTCCGCACGGCCCTCCTTGTCGGCGTGCCACGCGTCGAGCCGCACGAACAGCCGCTGCAGCGTGTGGCGCAGCCGGTCGTCCTTGAGCACGGGCCGCGTGAACTCGACGTCCAGACCGGCGTCGCCCCTGATGCCCGCCATCACGCCCGGATCGAGATACACCATGCGCCAGCGCCGCGAGGGCTCGCCCAGCGGCTGCCCGTCATGCACCTCGCCGGGGTTGGTGGTGATCAGGTCGCCCGCATAGGCATCGACCTTGCCGCGCCCGCTGGCCGAACTCTGGGCGCCCTGCTCGAGCAGACCCAGCCCGTAGGTCGCGTGCCAGTGCCGGCCGTAGTGCAGCGCGCTGTCGATGGACGTGCCGTATACGCCCTCCCACGGGGAGCCGAAGACCTGGCAGCGATGGACCGGAGGCGCCTGCATGCGACGGATGATCGCAGACAGGCGGCGGAGAGCCTCAATGCGCCCCGGGTTTCACCAGGTCGCGGATCTTCTCGTAGTCGCCCGGCCGCGCCTGCAGTTCGGTCGGCGACACGGTCTTCAACGCCGCCTCGACGAAAGCCGACCGATCGGGCCGGATCACCTTGATGCCGGTCTCGCCCAGCTTGCCTTCGGCCACCAGTTCGCGCGCGATGATCTGCACGCTGGCCCACACGGCGTCCTTGCGGATGACGTCATTCACGATGGTGCGATCGCTCTCGCTCATGCGCTGCAGCGCGCCGGGCGAGATCACGATGCCGAGCATGTCGTACATGTGGCCCGTGAGCGTGACGCTCTTCTGCACCTCGTAGAACTTCTTCGCGAGGATGGTCGGCAGCGGGTTCTCCTGCGCGTCGATCTCGCCGCTCTTGAGCGCGTCGTACACCTTGGCGAAGGGCATCGGCGTGGCGGTGGCGCCCATGCTCTTCGCGAAGAGCTTGTAGGTGGGCGCGTCCGGCACGCGCAGCTTCAGGCCCTGCATGTCCTTCGGCGCGTTGACCGGCTTGTTCGAGGTGATGTGCCGCGCGCCGTAGTAGATGGCGGCCATCAGGCGGTTGCGGCTCTGCGTCTCGTAGCCCTTGCGCAGCTCGTCGAACACCGGGCTCACGAGAAAGCGGCGCACGTGGTCGGGGTCGGTGAACAGGAAGGGAAAGCCCACCACGCCCAGCGGCGCGTAGTCGCGCGAGAGCACGTTGAGGCCGATGTAGGCCATGTCGATCTCGCCGGAAGCGAGCTTCTTGCTGTAGTCGGCCTCACCGCCCAGCGCGCTGGCCGGAAAGATCTGGATCTCGACGCGCCCCGCCGTGGCCGTCTTGATCTTCTGCGCCATGGCCTCGGCCTGCGTGTGGAACGGCTCGCTGGTCTCGTAGCCGTGCGCCCACTTCAGCGTGACCGGGGCGGCCTGGATGCTCGCCGCGCCCACGATCAACCCTGCGCCCAGCACGAGCGCCTTCATCACCAACCGTCTCATCGTCTGTCTCCACCACCGTTGTTCTTGAAATTCTTCGGGAGGGACGCGGCGCACACGCCTGGGTGCGCCGCGCCATGGCCATGAATGAGCCGGCCGGGCTCAGAGCTTGAAGGGAATCACTTCCTGGCGCTGGTCGCCCAGGCCTTCGATGCCCAGTGTCATCACGTCGCCCTTCTTCAGGAAGAGCGGCGGCTTCATGCCCATGCCGACGCCGGGAGGCGTGCCGGTGGTGATGACGTCGCCCGGCATCAGCGTCATGAACTGGCTCACGTAGCTCACGATCTTGGCCACGGTGAAGATCATGGTCTTGGTGCTGCCGGTCTGCACGCGCTGGCCGTTCAGGTCGAGCCACATCGCGAGCTTCTGCGGGTTGGGCACGTCGTCGCGGGTCACCAGCCACGGGCCGATGGGGCCGAAGGTGTCGCAGCCCTTGCCCTTGTCCCAGGTGCCGCCGCGCTCGATCTGGTACTCGCGCTCGCTGATGTCGTTGATGGTGCAGTAGCCGGCCACGTAGTCGAGCGCGCTCTTCTGCGGCACGTAGCGCGCGCGGGTGCCGATGACCACGCCGAGCTCGACTTCCCAGTCGGTCTTGACCGAGCCCTTGGGCAGCATCACCGGGTCGTTCGGGCCCTGGACGCAGCTGTTGGCCTTGGTGAAGACCACTGGCTCCTTGGGCACCGGCAGGCCGGACTCGGCCGCGTGGTCCGCGTAGTTCAGGCCGATGGCGATGAACTTGCCCACGTTCGCCACGGGGCAACCGAAGCGCGGCTTGCCCTTGACCAGCGGCAGCTTGTCGATCTTCTGCTTGCGCAGCTTGGCCAGGGCGGCGTCGCCGAGCTGCTCGGGGCCGATGTCCTTGACGACGGCGCTCAGGTCGCGCAGCTGGCCGTTGTCGTCGATGAGGCCGGGTTTTTCCTTGCCGGGGTTGCCGTAGCGGACGAGTTTCATGCTTTCCTTTCAGTTTTCAGTGCATTGAATTGATCAATACGTGGAGCGTCCGCCGGAGAGGTCGAAGACCGCGCCGGTGGAGAACGAACAGTCTTCGGTGCAAAGCCAGCCGACCATCGCGGCCACCTCTTCCACCGTGCCGAAGCGGCCCATGGGAATCTTCGAGAGCATGAAGCCGATGTGCTCTGGCGTCATCTGGTCGAAGATGGCCGTCTTCACCGCCGCGGGCGTCACGCAGTTCACGCGGATGCCCGTGTCGGCGAGCTCCTTGCCGAGCGACTTGGTCAGGCCGATGACGGCCGCCTTGCTCGCGCTGTAGGCGCTGGCGTTGGGGTTGCCGTCCTTGCCGGCCACCGAGGCGATGTTGACGATGCGCCCGTAGCCGCCGCCGTCGCCCTGCGTGCGCATCTGCGCCACCACCTCGCGGCAGCACAGGAACACGCCGTTGATGTTGACTTCCATCACCTGGCGCCAGGCGTCCACCGGGTAGTCCCACAGCTTCGTGTTGGGGCCGGTGATGCCGGCGCTGTTGACCAGCGCGTCGATATGCGGCGCATGCGCCAGCGTGTCGGCCACGGCCTTGGCGACCGAAGGCTGCTGCGACACGTCGACCTTCAGCGCGAAGGCCCTGGGGCCCAGCGATTCGGCGGCCTTCGCGGCGGCCTCCTCGTCTCGGTCCCACAGCGTGACGCTGCCGCCCGAGGCGATGAGCCGCTGCGCGATGCCGAAGCCCAACCCCGTGGCACCGCCGGTGACGACCGCGTGGCGGCCCTTGAAGTCGAGCTGGTTCATGCCGCGATGCCCCGGCCGGCGGCGGTGACCGGGGCGGTCTTTACCTTCGATCTCATGGGGCGTCTCCTCGGGCCATGTCCTGGGGCCGTGTCCTCGGGTTAGGCCCGATGATGGTCCGGGCGATATGGCGTATTCTGAATTGGCCTGACCACTTGGCCAATTCAGGACAACCCTTAACTCCTTCCGCCTCCTTCCCTCCCCACCGTTTCCGTGCCGATCCAGACCCTCGAACCCCAGCGCCTCTACCGCCAGATTGCCGAACAGTTGCGCGAGCTCATCGGCAAGGGCGAGTTCGCGGTGGGCGCGCGCATTCCCGCCGAGCGCGACCTCGCCCGGCAACTGGGCGTGAGCCGGCCCTCAGTGCGCGAGGCGCTGATCGCGCTGGAGGTGGAGGGCTGGGTCGAGGTGCGCACCGGCTCGGGCGTGTACGTGCTCGACCGCTCGCAGCGCACGCCCCCGCCCCCCAACGGTGCGGCCGGCATCGAATGGGGGCCGCTGGAGATCATCCGCGCGCGCCGCATGGTGGAGGGCGAGACCGCCGCCACCGCGGCCCAGCACGGCAAGCGCAAGGACGTGGACGCCATGCGCCGCGCCATCCGCATGATGCGCGACATGGCCGCGCGCAACGAGGTGCCCCACGAGGGCGACCGCGCCTTTCACCTGGCCATCGTCAACGCCTGCGATAACGTGGTGCTGACCGAGACGGTGCAGGGCTTCTGGGAGTCGCGGCACGGGCCGATCTTCGCCCGGATGATCGATTACTTCGAGACCATGGAGTCGTGGCAGGAGGCCATCGGCGAGCACGAGCTGATCCTCGACGCCATCGCCGCGCGCGACCCGGCCGCCGCGCGCAGCGCCATGCACGAGCACATGGACAAGTTCCACCAGCGGTTCAGCGCGAGCTGGCGCCGCACGAAGGCTTCCTGAGTCGGGCCTCCTGAATCCGGCCTCCTGAATACGAGAAGAAAACCCACGATGACTCCCTACATCCGACTCCACCCCGCCGACGACGTCGTCATCGCGCGCTCCCAGCTGCTCGGCGGCACCGCCGTCGAAGGCGTGGCCGTGCGCGGCCTGATCCCGCCAGGCCACAAGATCGCGATGCGCGACATCGGCCAGGGCGAGCCGGTGCGCCGCTACAACCAGATCATCGGTTTCGCGAGCCGCCCCATCGCCGCCGGCGAGCACGTGCACACGCAGAACCTCGACATGGGCCCCGACAAGGGGGACTTCGAACGCGACTACGCCTTCGGCGCCGACGTGAAGCCCGCGCCGGCGAAGCGCGAAGCCACCTTCATGGGCATCAGGCGCGCCGACGGCCGCGTGGCCACGCGCAACTACATCGGCGTGCTGACCAGCGTGAACTGCTCGGCCACGGCCGCGCGCGCCATCGCCGACCACTTCTCGCGCAAGACCAACCCGCAGGCGCTGGCGGCCTTCCCGAACGTGGACGGCGTGGTGGCACTCACCCACGGCACCGGCTGCGGCATGGACACGCAGGGCATGGGCATGCAGATCCTGGAACGCACGTTGACGGGCTACGCCACGCACCCGAACTTCGCTGGCGTGCTGGTGGTCGGCCTCGGCTGCGAGGCCAACCAGATCAACGCCTGGCTCGCGACCGGGCACCTGGCCGAAGGCGAGAACTTCCGCACCTTCAACATCCAGGACACCGGCGGCACGCGCAAGACGGTCGAGAAGGGCGTGGCGCTCATCAACGAGATGCTGCCGCGCGCCAACGCGGTGAAGCGCGAGCCCTGCAGCGCGGCGCACATCACCATCGGGCTGCAGTGCGGCGGCTCGGACGGCTACTCGGGCATCAGCGCCAACCCGGCGCTGGGCGCGGCGGTCGACCTGCTGGTGGCGCACGGCGGCACGGCCATCCTGAGCGAAACGCCCGAGGTGTACGGCGCCGAGCACCTGCTCACGCGCCGCGCGGTGAAACGCGAAGTCGGCCAGAAGCTGGTGGACCGCATCAAGTGGTGGGAGCACTACACCGAGATCAACGAAGGTGAGATGAACAACAACCCCTCGCCGGGCAACAAGGCGGGCGGGCTCACCACCATTCTCGAGAAGTCGCTGGGCGCGGTAGCCAAGGGCGGCACCAGCAACCTCGAGGCGGTGTACGAATACGCGGAGCCCGTCACCGCGCACGGCTTCGTCTACATGGACACGCCCGGCTACGACCCGGTCAGCGCCACCGGGCAGGTGGCCGGCGGCGCCAACCTGATCTGCTTCACCACCGGGCGCGGCTCGGCCTACGGCTGCGCGCCCTCGCCCTCGCTCAAGCTCGCGACCAACTCGGCGCTGTGGCAGCGGCAGGAGGAAGACATGGACATCAACTGCGGCGAGATCGTGGACGGCACGGCCTCGATCCAGGAGATGGGCCAGCGCATCTTCGAGCTGGTGCTCGCGACGGCCTCGGGCGCGCACTCGAAGAGCGAGCAGCACGGCTACGGCCAGAACGAATTCGTGCCGTGGCAGGTCGGCGCGGTGATGTGACCTGAACGAACGACCCCATCGACGACGAGGAACAGCATGGCGACTCTCCCCTTCGGCTTCCTGGAAGGCACCGGCTTCGAGCAACTGGACCCGCGTTTCAAGGGCTGCATTCCGGGCCCCGAGCGCGTGCAGCGCCTGTGGACCGGCGCGCGCTGGTGCGAGGGCCCCGCGTGGTTCGCGGCGCACCGCACGCTGGTGTGGTCGGACATTCCGAACAACCGCATGCTGCGCTTCGACGAGGTCAACGGCACGGTGGGCACCTTCCGCGAGCCGTCGAACAACACGAACGGCAACACGGTCGACCGCGAAGGCCGACTCGTCAGCTGCGAGCACCTCACGCGGCGCGTGACGCGCACCGAGCACGACGGCACGATCACCGTGCTGGCCTCTCACTGGAAGGGCAAGCGGCTCAACTCGCCGAACGACGTGGTGGTGCATTCGGACGGTGCCGTGTGGTTCACCGACCCGAGCTACGGCATCCTCTCCGACTACGAGGGCCTGAAGGCGGACAGCGAGATCGGCGCCTGCCATGTCTACCGCATCGATCAGCAAAGCGGCGAAGTCGAGCTCATGGCCGACGACTTCGTGAAGCCGAACGGGCTGGCCTTCTCGCCCGACGAGTCGCTGCTCTACATCGCCGACACGGGCGCGAGCCATGCGCCGGACGGTCCGCGGCACATCCGCAAGTTCAAGGTGGGCGCCGACGGCCGCAGCCTGAGCGGCGGCGAGGTGTTCGCCGAATGCACCAGCGGCCTGTTCGACGGCTTCCGCCTCGACACCGAAGGCCGCATCTGGACCAGCGCGCTCGACGGCGTGCACGCCTACCACCCCGACGGCACGCTGCTGGGCAAGATCCTGCTGCCCGAGCGCGTCGCCAACGTGTGCTTCGGCGGCCCCAAGCGCAACCGCCTCTTCATCTGCGCGACCACGTCGCTCTACGCCATCACGCTGAACGCGAAAGGAGCCTGATCCATGTCCAGAACACTGAATGCAGACGAGCTGCAGGCCAACGTCGCCCGCATCCTCGAAGCCGCCGGCAGCTCGCCCGCCGAGGCGCAGCAGGTGGCGGCCAACCTGGTGCTGGCCAACCTGAGCGGCCACGACTCGCACGGCGTGGGCATGCTGCCGCGCTACATCGACGCGGTGGCCGAAGGCGGCCTGAAGCCGAACGCCGCGGTGCGCGTGAACCTCGACATCGGCACGCTGATGGGCCTGGACGGCCAGCACGGCTACGGGCAGATCGTCGGTGTGCAGGCGATGGAGCTGGGCATCGGACGGGCGAAGCAGCACGGCAGCTGCATCTTCACGCTGGCCCATGCGCATCACCTGGGGCGCATCGGGCACTTCGCGGAGATGGCGACGGCGCAGGGGCTGGTGGCCATGCACTTCGTCAACGTGCTGTCGCGGCCGGTGGTCGCGCCCTGGGGCGGCGGCGACGGGCGCTTCGGAACCAACCCGTGCTGCATCGGCATTCCTCTTTCGGGCGCGGAGCCCTTCGTGCTCGACTACGCGACCAGCCGCGTGGCGCAGGGAAAGATGCGCGTGGCGCACAACAAGGGCGAGCGCGTGCCCGACGGCTACCTGATCGACGAGAACGGCGCACCGACCAACGACCCGGGCGTGGTGGTCGTGCCGCAGGGCAACGGCCTGTTCGGTGCGCTCATGACCTTCGGCGAGCACAAGGGCTACGGCATGGCAGTGGCCTGCGAGCTGCTCGGCGGCGCGCTCACGGGCGGCGGCACCTGGCACCGGCCGGCGGACGCGGCGCGCACTGTGCTCAACGGCATGCTGACGGTGCTGATCGACCCGGCGCGGCTGGGCACGCAGAAGTCCTTCGACGAGGAAGCGCGGGAATTCGTCGGCTGGCTGCGGCAGAGCCCGCCCGGACAGGGCTTCGACGAAGTGCAGATCGCCGGCGAGCCGGAGCGCAAGGCGCGCGTGGCGCGGCGCAAGGACGGGATCTGGGTGGATGACGCGACCTGGAGCGAAATCGTCGCGGCGGGCGCCAAGGTGGGCGTGGCTGTCGCCTGAGGCCCTGACACCGGCTGCTACCGGCGGGCGACGCTTCGCGACTTCTGGCTGAGCACGAGCGCGATGCCGCCCAGGATCGCCACGGAGGCCGCCGCCAACCGCGGCGTGATCGCCTCCGACAGGAACAGCACGCCGCCGAACGCTGCCAGGAGCGGCACCGACAGCTGCACGGTGGCCGCGCGCATGGCGCCGAGGCGGCCCAGTGCCGCGTACCAGACCACGTAGCCGAGCCCCGAGGTGAGCGCGCCGGAGGCGACGGCGAGCACGAGGCCAGTCGCATCCGCGTGGGCGCTGGCCACGAACACCAGGCTCAGCGCCAGTGCCAGCGGCACGGCCCGCGTGAAGTTGCGCGCGGTGGCGGCCAGCGGATCGGCCACGCCACGGCCCCGCAGCGAATACACGCCCCAGGCCACGCCCGCGACCGCCATCAGCACGGCTCCCAGCAATGGCGGCGCGGCAATGCCCGGCGACACGAGGTAGACGAGCCCGCCGGCGGCCATCGCGAAGCCGAGCCATGCGAGCGCACCGAAGCGCTCGCTGCCGGATCGCAGGCCCACGCCGAACATCGTCAGCTGGACCGCCCCGAACAGGATCAGCGCGCCCGTGCCCGCCGGCAGGCTGAGATAGGCGAAGGAAAAGAAGGCGACATAGCCGAACAGCATGACGGCCGCCAGCCAGTCGGCGCGGGCCGATAGGGCCGACGAGGCTGGCGCCTGTGCCCTGAAGCGCACGATGAGCCCCAGCATGAGCGCTCCCGCCACGAGCCTGACGCTGCCGAAGCTCGCCGGGTCGATGCCCTTGCGCTGCAGCGCGAGCCGGCACAGCAGCGAATTGGCCGCGAACGCGAGCATGGCAACCGCCGTGAGGAGGATGGTCCGCAGGCCCTGGTGGTCGCGCGCCGCATCAGGCATGCGCAGGCACCCGCGACGAGCGGGGCTCCATCGGACCGACCGTGCCAAGGCTCATGCGCCCTCCGTGGAGGAAACAGGGCAAACATCGGCTCGCCACCGGGGCTGGCGGCGAGGGGCTGGACGATGCTACTCCGCGGGAAAGCTCAAGGCGAGCCGGCCGGGGCCCCTGCAGGGTACCCCGTCAGACGTCAGACGATCAGCGCGATCGTCGCTTCCAGGTGCTCGGACGGCGCGCGGCGGAAGCCCGAGCGCGCGAAGCGCTGCAGCTGCCCCACCACGAAGGCGGTGAGCGCCGCGGCGCGCACCTGCGCGTCGACGCTGGGCGTGGCCGAGCCGTCGGCCGCTGCCGCGCCGCGAAGCACCTGGCGAAGCGTGGCTTCGATCTTGTCGAAGAACTGGTTCATGCGCTGCTGCAGGCGCTCGTTCTCGTAGACCAGCGCGTCGCCCACCATGACGCGGGTCATGCCGGGGTTGCGCTCGGCGAACTGCACGAGCAACGTGAGGATGCGAGCGGCCTGCTGGGCGCCGTTGGTGCCCTCGCGCTCGAGGATCTGGTTGACCAGCGTGAAGACGCTCTGCTCGATGAAGTCGATCAGGCCCTCGAACATCTGGGCCTTGCTCGCGAAGTGACGGTACAGCGCGGCTTCGCTCACCTCGAGCCGGGCCGCCAGCGCGGCGGTGGTGACCCGCTCGGCGCCGGGCTGCTCCAGCATGGAGGCCAGGGCCTGCAGGATCTGCACGCGCCGCTCTCCCGGCTTCGGGCGCTTGCGCACCGGAGGGGTGGACGTTTCCGTCGGCGTGTCTACGCCGGAAGCACCTGTCGTCTCTTCGTTCTGCATGGGAGCGCGTGCAAAGATGTAATCAATTGATTCTCGCACAGCGCAGTAAGCACGCGCCCACCCGGCCCGTCAGCGGGCGCGGATCATCGTCCCGTAGGCTTGGTCGGTCAGGATTTCCAGCAGCATCGCGTGCGGCACGCGGCCGTCGATGATGTGCACCGCGTTCACGCCGCTCTTGGCCGCGTCGAGCGCGCCTTCGATCTTGGGCAGCATGCCGCCGGAGATGGTGCCGTCGGCGAACAGGTCGTCGATTTCGCGCGCGCTGAGGTTGGTGAGCAGCTTGCCGTCCTTGTCGAGCACACCGGGCGTGTTGGTCAGGAGCATGAGCTTCTCGGCCTTGAGCACGGTGGCGAGCTTGCCGGCGACGACGTCGGCGTTGATGTTGTAGCTCTCGTTCTCCTCGCCGAAGCCGATGGGGCTGACCACCGGGATGAAGGCGTCGTCCTGCAGCGCCTTGACCACGCTCGGATCGATGGAGACGATGTCGCCGACCTGGCCGACGTCGTGATGCACGTTGGGATCTGCGCGGTCGGCCAGCTTGAGCTTCTGAGCTCGGATCAGGCCGCCGTCGCGGCCCGTGAGGCCCACGGCCTTGCCGCCGGCCTGGTTGATCAGGCCCACGATGTCCTGCTGCACCTCGCCGGCCAGCACCCATTCGACGACTTCCATGGTCTCGGCATCGGTCACGCGCATGCCCTGGATGAAGCTGCCCTTCTTGCCCAGGCGGTTGAGCGCCGCCTCGATCTGCGGGCCGCCGCCATGCACCACCACCGGGTTCATGCCGACCAGCTTGAGCAGCACAACGTCTTCTGCAAAGTCGGCCTGCAGCGCCGGGTCGGTCATGGCGTTGCCGCCGTACTTGATGACGATGGTCTTGCCGTGGAACTTGCGGATGTACGGCAGCGCCTGGGCCAGGATCTCGGCCTTGTCGCGCGGGGGGATGTTGAGGACGGGGTCGGTCATGGGCGGTCAGGCTCCGAAGCGAAGGACGGGGGAAATTCTCGCAAAGAAAGATGTCGTCAGGGCCGCAGCCAGCGGGGAACCTTGAAGCGCACGATCATCAGATAGGCGCCCACATAGGTGGTGACGAACAGCAGGCAGAAGAACATCAGCACGATGGTGTTGTTCCAGAACAGCACCGCAGGCACCACCGACAGGGCCGCGAACATCCAGAGATACGGAGAAGTGCGGTTGTTGCGCGCCAGCAGCTGCCGCGCCTCGTCGTCCGCGAAGGCCACGCGCACGATGCGGCGGAAGATCAGCTGGTGGAAATGCAGCGCGTCGGCGGTGCCGGGCGACTGGCCGCGCGCCAGCTTGCGGTAGATGGAGAACAGCGTTTCCCACACCGGGTAGATCAGCAGCAGCATCGGAAACCACGGCGACACCACGCGGTGGCGCTGCACCAGCGTCACGCAGGCCACGGCGATCACCATGCCCCAGACGTAGGCACCGCCGTCGCCGGCGAAGATCTTGCCGCGCGGGTAGTTCCACACCAGGAAGCCGAAGGTGGCACCGACCAGGCAGATCACCATGGCTGCCAGTTGCCGATCGCCGACCTGCAGCGCCACGTGGGAAATCGCCAGGCAGACCAGCACGGCCACGGTGCCCGCGAGCCCGTTGTAGCCGTCGATGATGTTGAAGGCATGCGGCAGGCCGCCGATGGCAAGCGCCGCGAAGAGCACGGTGGCATAGGGAACCATCGCCAGCCAGCCGTCGACAGTCTCGAAGCCGGTGCGCGCCACGCCCAGACCCAGCAGCCAGCACACCAGCAGCGCCGAGCCGATGGTCAGGCCCAGCCGGTAGCGCACCTTCACGCGCTGGGTGACGTCCTCGACGATGCCGCCCAGCACCGCCGGCAGGATGCACACCAGCGTGAGCATCGAGGTCGTGACCGGCCACGACACATTGAACGGGTCGGTACCAGTGATGCCAGCGGCCAGCCAGGCGGCCCCCATGCCCAACAGGATGCCCGCACCGCCCAGGCGCGGCACGTGGCCCTTGTGGAAGCGCTGGGGCATGTCGGCGCCGTAGAGGCGGGCATGCCGCCGCGCACGTCGCATGAACACCTGGACCGAGAAGGCGGCGACGAAGAAACTGATGACGATCAGAGCAATCATGTGTGGGGGTTGGGGAACCCTAGAATTCCCGGGCGAAATTAGACCATGCCCACGCCCTCCCCCTCCCGCCTTCCCGTCACCATTTCGATCGTGAGCCACGGCCAGCTCGCACTGGTGCTGCCGCTGCTCGAGCAGCTGGACAGGCACAGCCGCGCCGTCATCGACAAGGTTTTGCTTACATTGAACATCCCCGAGGCCGACGTTCTTGCCGGCCGCAACTGGGGCTTCAGGGTGGAGAGGATCGAGAACGCGAGCCCCAAGGGCTTCGGGGCCAATCACAACCAGGCCTTCGAGCGCTGCGACACCGAGTGGTTCCTGGTGCTGAACCCCGACATCCGCTTCGACAACGACGTGCTGTCCCCGCTGCTCGCACAGGCTGCGGCGGACGCCGGCTTGCTGACGCCGCGCATCCTGGAGCCCGGCAAGACCGAGCCGGAGCCGCACCGGGCGCTGCTCACGCCGCTGGAAATCGTAGGAAGAAAGAAGCCCGGCTACGTGCGGCCGACGGTGCCGGCTTGGATTCCAGGCCTGTTCATGCTGTTTCGCAGTCAGGCATACCGGCAGGTCGGCGGCTTCGACGAGAAGTTCTTCATGTACGGCGAGGACTTCGACATCTGCGCCCGCACCCGGCTCGCGGGCTGGAAGCTGCAGGTAGGCGAGAACCTGCTCGCCCGGCACGACGCGCAGCGCGAGAGCCATCGGAGCAAGAAATACCTGTACTGGCACGTGACCAGCCTGCTGAAGGTGTGGCTGTCGGCCTCGTTCTGGCGGTACCTGCGGCTGCAAGGCCGCTAGCAAGCCGTTCAGCGCAGACGGTCAGCCGCGCTCGAAGACGTCCTGCACGATGGCCTGCTTGCCGCGGCCGAAGCGTTCATAGCGGCCGCGCGCGGCCTCCAGAAGGATCGGCAGCAGGCGCAGCGGACGCGCCGCCGGCAATCCGGCCCGGAACCGCTGATGTGCGGCCTTGTCGCGCTGCGCATCCAGGCAACCTGCCCGCACCCGCCCACCGAGCTGCTCCAGGCGCTGCAGCAGCGCCTCGGCCCGGCGCAGCCGCGCCACGTGCTTGTCGCCCCGCGCAACGAAGGCCTTCGCCACCTTCTCGGACAACGTCAGCCGACGCGCGCCGATCTGGTTGTTGCCGTGCTGGCGGTAGTCGATGGTCGGTTCGGGGAGCACGTCCACGCGGCCGGTGGCCGCGGCCACGGCAGCGAGCCACTCGTCGTGCACCCACTCGGGCGCGAACGGCAGCGCCGCATCGAGCAATGTCTTGCGGAACATCGTCGTGGCGCCCGTCACGAGGTTGCGCCTCAGCAGCACGCCGAAGGCCTCGCCACTCGCGATGGCTTCCAGCTCGGCAGGCTGCACCTCGAGCGCGTGGAAGAGCGTGGAGCCCAGCGGCTTCAGGTCGCCGTCGACGAGCCGTGCGTCGGTGTGGAGCAGCAGCAGATCGGGCCGGGCCTCGAACTGCGCCACCATGCGCGCGAGCCGGCCGGGATGCCAGACATCGTCCTGGTCGCACAGCGCGATGAGGTCGTGGCTGCAGGCGCGCACAGCCTGTTCGAAGTTGCGCGTGACGCCCAGCGGCGGCGAGTTGCTGAACACGCGCAGCGCGATGCGGTCGGCCACGCCGCACTGCGCGAGGGTGTCGCGCACTACGGCCAGGGTGTCATCGGAGGAGCCGTCGTCGGACAGCACGATCTCCCGCGGCAGGGGCTCCTGCGCGCAGATGCTGCGCACCTGGTCGGGGAGATAGCGCGCGCCGTTGCGGGTGCACAGCGCGACCGAGACTTCGAGGGCCATCAGGTCAGACCGGCGCCACGCGGGGCGGCCAGGCGTAGCTGAAGTCCTCTCGGGCCAGCATCAGGTTGGGGCTGTAGGCAGGGTCGTTCTGGATCAGGTCGCCCCAGCGCTTGTGCATGTAGGCAGCCTCTTCCTGGAACTGCGCCTGCTTCTGCGGCGAGACATCCTTGGCACGGGTCGCGGACTCGTGATGGAACAGTTCGGCATAGGGGGTCCAGACATTGCGCAGGCCCGCCTCGCGAAGCCGCAGGCAGAAGTCGATGTCGTTGAACGATTCCTTCAGGTGTACTTCGTCGAGCCCGCCGACCTCGAGGTAATGGCCCTTGCGGATCACGAGGCAGGCAGCGGTGACCGCCGAAAGCGACTGGATCAGCGCCGCGCGGCCGGCATAGCCTTCGCGGCCCATCGGCATGCGACGGTGCGAATGAGCGGCAATGCCACCCACGCCGAGGATCACACCCGCATGCTGGAGCGTCCTGTTCGGGAACCACAGCCGCGCGCCCACGGCTCCCACGCCTGGTTGCAGCGCAAGGCTCACCATCTCGCTCAGCCAGTCGGGCGTGATGACCTCGATGTCGTTGTTGACCAGCGCCACGAGCTCGCCGTTGGCCACCCTCACCGCGCCGTTGTTCAGCGCCGCGTAGTTGAAGTCGCGGTCGTCGCGTAGAACGCGGACATTCGGCTTCTCGGCGGCGATGCGCTTGAACCAGGCCAGCGTGTCGGGATCGTCGGAGCCGTTGTCGACGATGATGATCTCGTAGTTCGAATAGCTGGTCTTCTCCAGAATCGACTGGACGCACTGCCGCGTGAGCTGCAAGGCATTACGCGTCGGGATGATCACGGAAACCAACGGTAAGACATCGGGCAAGGCGTAATGCACGCGATACCCGAAATCGAGGTGCTCGGCCGTTGCCCGCACGCCGGTGCGCTCGAAGTGTTCGTTCAGCGCCCGTTCGCCCGCGAGGGCGGCGTAGGGCTTGGCATTCATCGACTTGGCGGTGCTTTCGACGTGCACGCGCCAGTGATACAGGACGCGCGGAATGTGGCGGATCTGCGCGGGCTCGACGCGCTCCATGCAGCGCAGCACGAGATCCCAGTCCTGCGACCCCTCCATGCCCACGCGGAAGCCGTCGACCGAGCGCATGAGCTCGGTCGAGAGCACGCCCAGGTGGCTGAACATGTTCTGCGAGCGGAAAAGATCGACGTTCCAGTCCGACTTGAAATAGGGCCCGAAGCGGTGACCACCCTCGTCGACCTTGTCCTCGTCCGAGTAGATCAGCTTCACGTCGGGATGGGCGGCGATGCAATCGGCAACCCAGAAGAGCGCATGGGCCGGCAGCAGGTCATCATGGTCCATGAGCGCGACCCAGGGGCCGGAGACCAGCTCGAGCGCGCTGTTGGAGGCCGCCGAGATGTGGCCGTTCTTCGGTCTGAATACGACCTTGATGCGCGGATCGCTCTCGCTGTACGACTTGAGGATCTCGCGCACCTCGGCGGAAGGCGAGGCGTCGTCCGCGATGCAGAGCTCCCAGTTCGGGTAGATCTGGCTGCGCACCGACTCGATGGCCTCGCGAAGCCAGGCCGGTTTGGGGTTGTAGGTGGGCATCACGACCGAAATCAGCGGCCGGTCCTTCATGGCGGCCACGCGCTGGACGATCTTCTCGCGCAGCTCGGGCGTCAGGGTGTCGTAGCGCTGCACCCACTTCGTGTAGTCGTTGTAGCCGCCGAATCGCCGCCCGAGCTCCCAACGGATGCCCGGCCAGCCCGACTTGTTGAACATTCGCCATGCCCGCTGCACGCGCCCCATCATTCCGGGTCCTTGCCAGAGTCCGGCCAGGCCGAGGATGAATCGATAGACAGATTTCATAGAGAGATTGGGCACCCGAGGGACGGGCGGGACGGAGCCTTGACGAATAGCTGAATCAGCCGGGGCGATGCCGGACCTGGCGCCGCGGGCCTTGCGGGAGGGCATTATCTTCGCAACCAGCCGCAACAAAGAGGGCGGAAGGCCGGCGTTTCGTCCGCCCGGCCAGTCCACCGGAGGGCTCCCGTAAAATTGGCCGGTTAAAAAGCTAAAGGAAAACGATGAGGCTACTCTCTGTGGTGCTTTCGGGAGGCGCCGGTTCCAGGCTCTGGCCTGCTTCGCGCCAGGCCTTTCCCAAGCCGTTCATGAAGCTCGGCGATTCCACTCTGCTTCAGCAAGCCGTCGAGCGTGGGCAGGCATGCGGCACCGGCGACCTGATGGTCGTGACCAACAAGGACCACCTTTTCCTCACGAAGGACGTGCTCGGGCAGATGAGCGACCCGCCCGCCACGACTTTCCTTCTCGAGCCCAAGGGGCGCAACACCGGCCCGGCCATCGCGCTGGCAGCGCTTCAATGCGTTCGCCAGTTCAGCGGCGACACCGTGATGCTCGTCCTGTCCGCGGACCATCTCGTCCCGGACGTGGAAGCTTTCGTCGCAAGCGCCACCGAGGCCTTCCGCCTGGCGCAGGAAGGCAATCTCGTCGTGTTCGGCGTGAGCCCGACGAGCCCCGACACGGGCTTCGGCTACATCGAAGTCGAACACGTCTCGCGCGAGAGCCAGTCGGTCAAGCGCTTCGTCGAGAAGCCCGACCTGGAGACCGCCCAGAAATACCTGGCGACGGGCCGCTATTACTGGAACAGCGGCATGTTCGCCTTCACGGCGGACACGATCATCGCGGCGCTGGAGAAGCACGCGCCCGACGTGATCCGTGCGGCAAGGCATGCGCTGGAAACCTCGAAGGCCTCCGGCAACGCGGTCAACTTCGACCTGCACGCGTTCGGCCTGCAGCCGGACATCAGCATCGACTACGCGGTGCTGGAGCATGCCTCCAACGTGCATGTCGTTCCTGCCAAGTTCGGCTGGAGCGACGTGGGCTCCTGGCCCGCGGTGTCCAACGCGCTGACGCCCGATGCCAGCGGCAACACCCTTCCCGACGATGTCGTGGCTCTCGATACGACCGGCACGCATGTGCAGGTCGAGAGCTATGGCCCGAAGATCGTTGCCACCGTGGGCGTTCACGACCTGGTCATCGTCGACACGCCCGACGCGCTCCTGGTGCTTCACAAGGACAGCGCACAGAAAGTGAAGAAGGTCGTCGACGTGCTCAAGGCCCGCAAGCACGAGACGGTGCATCTCCCGCCGGTGGTCCATCGTCCCTGGGGAACCTACGCCTCGCTCAAGGAAGAAGAAGGCTACAAGGTCAAGCGCATCACGGTGCGCCCCGGCGAGGCACTGTCGCTGCAGTATCACCATCAGCGCGCGGAGCATTGGGTGGTGGTGCAAGGACGCGCGATCGTGCAGATCGGAGAGACCGAGTACGAAACCCTCCCCGGCCAATATCGCTACATTCCCCTTAAGGAAAAACATCGCCTGACCAACATTGGCGATGAGGAACTGGTGCTCATCGAGGTCCAATGCGGCGGGTACCTGGGCGAAGACGACATCGTCCGCCTTGCAGACACCTACGGCCGTACATGAGTCAAGTCCACTCCAATCTACATCGAAGCGCCCTGTCCGACTGGTGGCAGGGCACCCGCCGCACCGACATCTGGTGGACCCTCGCCTGGTTCGACATCGTCCTTCGCTATCGCCGCTCCATGCTCGGGCCGATGTGGCTCACGCTGAGCATGGGCGTGATGATCGCCGGCATGGGACCGCTCTACAGCTCCCTGTTCGGCAGCGAGCTTTCGCGCTTCTTCCCTCACCTTGCGCTCGGCATCATCTTCTGGGCCTTCTTCTCGAGCATCGTGACGGACGCCTGCAATGCCTTCGTCGGATCGTCCAACTACCTCAAGCAGGGCTACTTCCCGATCAGCCTGTTCGTCTGGCGCAGCCTGGCACGCAACCTGATCCAGTTCGCGCACCAGATCGTGCTCTACATCCCGGTGGCGATCTGGGCCGGAGTCTCGCTGTCCTGGTCGGTACTGATGGTGGTGCCGGCCTTCGTTGTCCTGATCATCAATGCGCATGCACTCGGCTTGCTGCTGGGGCTGATCTGCACGCGTTATCGAGACGTCACGCAGATCGTCACCAGCGTGATGCAGATGCTGATGTTCCTTACTCCGGTCTTCTGGCTGCCTGAAAACCTCCCCGGCCGCGCCAAGTACGTGTTGTGGAACCCCTTCGCGCAGATGCTGGACCTGCTCCGCACGCCGCTGATGGGTGGCACCGCGCACATCCACAGCTGGATCGGCATCCTGTTCTGGACGGTGCTCTGCGTGGCGCTGGCCATCCTGGTGTTCTCGAAGTACCGCCGCCGCGTCGTCTACTGGCTCTGATCCATGGCTTTCATTTCACTCAAGAACGTCGCCGTCAACTTCCCGATCTACGGGGCCGGCGCGAACTCGCTCAAGAAGACGCTTGCGGCTTCCGTGACCGGCGGCCGGTTCGGCAAGGAAACCGGCGTGACCGTGGTGCAGGCGCTCAGCGGCATCAACCTCGAACTGAAGAGCGGAGATCGGCTCGGGCTGATCGGCCACAACGGCGCGGGCAAGTCGACCCTGCTGCGCACGCTTGCCGGGGTCTACGAGCCGTCGTCAGGCGAATTCGCGCGCCAGGGCACCGTGGCCAGCCTGATCGACCCCTCGCTGGGCATCGAGATGGACGCAACAGGTGTGGAAAACATCATGCTGCGTGGCCTCGTGATGGGCATGAGCAAGAAGGACATCGACCGCCTCACTCCCGAGATCTGCGAGTTCAGCGGTCTGGGCGAATACGTGAACATGCCTGTGCGCACCTACTCGACCGGCATGATGATGCGGCTCGCATTCTCGATCTCGACGAGCGTCGAGGCCGATATCCTGTTGATGGACGAGTGGCTTTCCGTTGGCGACGCGGAATTCACCGAGAAGGCAGAGAAGCGGATGCGCGACGTGGTCTCGAAGTCCGGCATTTTGGTGCTCGCGTCGCACTCGCCGGAGCTCATCGCCAAGGAATGCAATCGGGTGATCCACCTCGAGCATGGGCGGATCGTGGAGCAGTAACGGACGCCTGCCTGCCCTCCACCGCCGGCGGGCACCGCTCTCAGCGTCCCGCTTGCGAGTCCCGCTGTGCTGCCTTGATCTCCTGGAGACGATCCTTGATCTTCTTGCCGGCGTGCTGGAGCGATAGATTCATTTCGGCGCTTGCCTTGGCTTGCGCTCCTAGTCCACGTGCCCATTCCCGGTTGTCATAGACTCGTCGCATGAGTTGGGCGGCATGTTCCTCGGATGGCTCTGCCCATTCGAGTTCGGCGTCATAGGGCGGAATGGATTGGCCCAGCTTCACAAGCTTGTACGACACAAGCAGGCTGTTGGTCTCATCCATGAAGTCGACGTTGCCTGAAAAATTGGTTGCAATCACCGGCTTGCCCATGAGCATTGCCTCGGCCATCGTCAGACCCAGGCCTTCGCTTCGATGGAGCGACACATAGGCATCGCAGGCATCCATCAGCGAGAGGAGGTTGTCAGGCGTGTAGACCTCGTTGATAAGGACGATGTTGTCGCCGACCGCAGCCTTCTTCAACACGTCGAACTGCCCCGGATGCCGATCACCGAAGGATGTCTTGAGCACGAGGCGCACGCCATCGTCTTCGCCAAAGGCCGCCTTGAATGCACGTATCAATCCCAGCGGGTTCTTTCGCTCCATCACGCTCATCATGTGGAACACGAAGAGGAAGGTGTAGGGCTCCTCGCTCATGCCGAAGTGCGATTTGCCGCGTCGAGCATAAGGCGCCAACTGAACACCGGGAAACAGAGTCCGAACTGGAAGAGCGAGACGCTCGCGCAGGCCGCGCGCTACGAACTCGGTGGCAGCCCAGACTTCGTCCACCTTCTGCGCATGCCCAACCCATGAATCGGGAATGGAGTCGAACTCCCAATACCAATAGCCGATCCGGTACGGACGCGGCAATCGCTCGAAGAGATCCGAGCGCTCATAGGCGGTATCGAGCAAGGGCTCGGGCTGCACATGAACGATCGTGATGTCATGGCTTTCAAAGCCGCGGAAGTCGGTATGGCGGGGGTCGTCCTTCGCATCGGTCCGGATGTCGCGCAATGAAGTCACCACCTCATTCAAGCCCAGTGCAGTCACCAACGATTCGACGGAAACCCGAAGACCGGAGGGGTAGCAGAAATGGCCGATGACATTGACACCCGGCTTCGCCAGTTCGGCACCCAGGACCGAAGGATCGAGCTCGGCACACCACGCACGCAGCGCCTCGGACAACGGGCTCTCCGGCGACGCCAACCAGGTCACCAGCGCACCCGCGCGCGAGGCGTCGGCGAATGCATCAGGATGGGCGGCCCTCCAAGACTCCGTGGCTACATAGCCGGCACGGATCTGAGAAGCGGGATCTTCCCACTCCGGCCAGGTCGCAGCATTCAACCAATCGCCGGAAGCCGTGTATTCGACTGCGAACCATGCGGCAAAGGCCTCGCGCCCGAAGACTGTTGTGCCGTCCGGGTGCTTCTGCTGCCACGCAGGCGTGAACGCATGGGCCAGCATCAGCTCGCGACGGGGATCCCGGGCCGCCTCGAGAAAAAGCCACCAGACCTCCTCGACGCGCAGCTTGCCGGCCACCAAGCCGTAGCGCATGAACCAAGGCAGGAGATGTGGCCACCCAGCCGGGGTCAAGCCATGCGGCACCAGTGACCGGAGCTCCTCCTGGAACAGGAAGACCTGCCTCGCACGGGACGAAGGCTCGCTCTCGAGCAGCGCCATCACGCAGGAAAGAGCTCTTGGCGAAAGCGAAGCCAGTGCCTTCTCACCCTCCGGCGTCCATTGAGGGGCATCTCCCTCTGGATTTGCCACCTTGCGAGGCAAGACCCCTCGGATCTCCGGATGCGATCTCGCCAAATCGATGCACCATCTGGCGGCCGACCACACGTCGTCAATCTCTGCTTCATCCTGGCGCGGCCAGGGTGACAGAAATGCAGCATCACCAGCCGCGGCCTCTCGCATCTCACTCAGAGCATCCGTGCCGCTCGGACCCGACTTTGCAATAGAGCCGGTGGGGCGAGTCATGCTCTCCCGAACCAATTGCAAGCCTGCCTGCACCTGCGCATCGCGGAATGCTGCTGCCTGGGCTGCCTCGATGTTGGCTTGACGCACTCGAACTCGCCTCGGCAAAAGCCAAGGCGTCATCAACCACCACAGGCCCTTGGCCAGCGTTCGAACTCGAATCACCGCTTGAGTTTACTTAATGAAACGTGCGCCCTCGTCCTCGTTATCGTCCCCGCATGCGTTTGAGATACACGAAGAGGGAGTCCTTCACATGCTGTAGCTCCTTCGCTGCAAGCTGGCCAGAGAAGGAGTGGTGCCGAAGTTAAGATTCCGCCTTCATCAAATCAGGGACCGAAGCTGGCAAATAGAAAGAAGAGCGCCACGCCAGCCTGAGCCATGTGTTGCGCCTCTGCCGCAGCATCACGGCCCCCCAAGATTGAGCTTTGATAGATCGACGCGTCGAAAGCGGCGGGACTGAGCGCCGCCACTAGAATTTGTATCTTTTTTGTATCAGAAACGCCTCGAATCCTGCCTCAGGTTGGCAATATCTGCTACAGCACTACTACAACGACGCATTCCCACGCAGAAGGCAACAAGACAAATGAGCGCCCTTTTTTACCGCGCCTTCGAAGACAAATACCGCGGTTCGCGAGAACTCATTAGATCTCGGCTTGAAATCTACATCCCCTTCGTACAGCCATTATTGGATTTGAAGTCACCGGCGTCCGCCCTGGACATCGGATGTGGGCGAGGCGAGTGGCTGGAGCTCCTTTCCAAGCTGGGCTTGGAGGGTCGAGGTGTCGATCTGGACGAAGGCATGCTCGAAGCCTGCCGGGAACGAGGCCTCGATGTTGCCCACTCGGAAGGGCTTGCGACCCTCAGGCAAACCCCTTCCAGCAGTCTGGTGCTGGTTTCTGCGTTCCATGTAGTCGAACACATCAGGTTCGAAGAGTTGCAGGCGATCGTGGCCGAGGCCCTGCGTGTCCTCGTCCCGGGTGGACTGCTCATCCTCGAGACGCCAAATCCGGAGAACATCGAGGTCGGCACATCCAACTTCTATCTGGACCCCTCGCACGTAAAACCGATTCCCTCTCAGTTGCTGGCTTTCGTGGTCGAGCACGCAGGATTTCAGCGTCAAAAGATCTTGAGACTCCAGGAAGCCGCTTCCTTGCATAGCGCTGCTCCCGTATCACTGATCTCGGTGCTCGCGGGCGTCAGCCCCGACTACGCAGTAGTCGCCCAGAAGAACGGAGAGATCGCGGCACTCCATGCACAGGATCAGGCATTCTCGAAAGAGTATGGTTTGTCGCTGCCCGAACTTGCCCTGCGGTATGACCAGCACCACGAAGTCGTGCAGCAGCAATTGAGCGAGGCGGAGGCCAGGGCGGAATCCCGTGAGAGGCAACTGCACAAGCTGCTCGCGATTGTCGAAACCCAGGCCCGGCAAGCCAAGGCAACTGCAGCTGCATTGGAGGCCAGGGTCGCAATCCTGGAACAACAAGGTGTGCAGACGGCGGACAAGCTCCAGGAGTTGGACAGGCGCGGATTTGCCGTGCACAGCGCCAGTCTGCGAGAGCGGCTTGGAGCGATCAAGGCATTCTTGCGGCATCCGAGGCCCGGCCCCATCGTCAGGCGGATTTCGAAGGTTGCGCAGAAGCTGGGAATTCACGCTCCGCTGCGCGCTGTCTATATACGGATGCGCGGCTTTGCATTGGCCCGGATGCGCCGGGCCGTCGAGCCTCAACCGGCGCCTGTGCCGGAAGCAGCACCACCTGACCGACCTTCTGACGAGCTGTCAGACGACGCACGGTCGGTCTGGAATCAGTTAAACATTCACGGTAAGAACAAAAAGGGGGTCGATTGATGCGGGTGTTGCTGGATCTTCGGGTATCGAAATCTGCAGCGGATGGTTCTGATGCACAACGGGCCTTGGAGTTGACGTTCTCGAAGGCGCTTGCCCTGGCTCTTCATGAAAGACACGACACCCATATCCTGCTCGACGGACGATTTTCTGAAAGCGTCTCCGAGGCACGCAGCAAACTCATCGGGATTCTTCCGCCGGCTTCCATTCACCTCTGGCAGTCGTTGCCTGCGGAGAGTCTGCAAACTGCGGCGGCCCACGAGGCATCGGAATACCTGAGCGGAGCCGTCATTGCCCGCCTGCATCCCGACGTCGTATATACGCTTGCTCCCGATACGGCGCCCCAGCCTGGCGCCAAGCCCTCTGTTCCGGTCGTGATCGCCAGAGCGTTGCCTCGGAAGACGTCGATAACGAACGACGCCCCGGTCTCCGCCGAGCTGACAGAAGCAGTGCGCCTCGCGGTCGAGGACATCGAGAAGGCTGCCTCCGACGCCATTTCACCGCCGGCACTTCCCGGAAAGCGTCCCAGACTCGCCTATGTCTCTCCGTTGCCGCCTCAACGCAGCGGTATTGCGGACTACAGCGCCGAATTGCTGCCCGAACTCGCGAAGTTCTATGACCTGGAACTCATCGTCGATACGCAGAGGCTGAAATCGCCGGAGCTGTCGCAGGCCTTTCCCGTACGCGATGGGGCGTACCTGATTGCCCATGCCGACAGCTATGACCGCGTGCTCTATCACATCGGAAACTCCGAGTTCCACGAGTACATGTTCGAATTGCTGGAGACGGTGCCAGGCACGGTCGTCCTGCATGATTTTTTCCTGGGCGACGCGCAGTGGCACCTCGAGTTTCTCTGCGGCAGATACCGCGGCCTCGAGCGTGCGCTCTACGACTCGCACGGCTATCAGGCCCTGGCCGATCGAAACCGGATCGGGGATGTCTCCACCGTGGTCTCCCGGTATCCGTGCAGCTTTGAAGTCATCCGGCGAGCGCAAGGCATCATCTTTCACTCCAACTATTCCCTCGGGCTTATGAAGCACTGGTACGCGGCGGCATCCGCCCCGCAGACCACGCTGATTCCACTGCTGCGCCGACCAGCCGAAAGTCACGACCCCGAATCGCGCGAGGAGGATCGTCGTGCACTGGGACTGACGGACGACGACTTCCTGGTCTGCGCATTCGGGCTGCTGGGCATCACGAAGCTGAATGACCGGCTGTTGCGGGCCTGGAAGAATTCGCCGCTCGGGATCGACCCCCGCTGCCGCCTGGTCTTTGTCGGAGACAACGGACAGGACGCCTATGGCGACGCCATCCGGTCAGCGATCAACGACCTTCCCTTGCCCAACGTGCATATCACCGGATGGGCGGACGAGGCGACGTTCCGTCGCTACCTGCGAGCGACGGACGTCGCGGTGCAGCTGCGCGGCAGATCGCGAGGCGAAACGTCTGCGGCAGTCCTCGACACCATGAACCACGGTGTCGCGACGATTGCGAATGCACACGGCGCGATGGCGTGGCTTCCCAAGGACAGCCTCTGCATGCTCGAAGACGAGTTCACGGACGCCCAGTTGACCGAGGCTCTGCAACAACTCTGGCAGGACGTCGAAGGCCGCAAGGCACTGGGCGCCAGGGCCCGGCGGTACATCAACGAGCATCACTCGCCCGAGCGCTGCGGCCAGCAGTACGTCCAAGCCATCGAACAGTTCGCACGCAGCCGCGACCATGGGCGCGATGCGTTGATCACCAGGATGGCGAAGATTGCACCGGCCTTGAATGCCGAGGAGAAGAACACGGTTGCATCGGCGATTGCGGCCAACTTCCCCTCTCCAAGACCGGCGAAGCAACTGCTGCTCGATGTTTCGTCCATGGTCTATCAGGACCTCCATACCGGCATCCAACGCGTCGTCAAGTCGCTGCTTCGCGAACTGATCGAATCGCCACCCGAGGGCTTCCGTGTAGAGCCCGTGTACGGGGATTCCCAACGACTGGGCTACAGGTATGCGCGACGCTACACCCTGAAATTCCTCGGCTGCCCCGAGGACACGCTGGAGGACACGCCGATCAGCTACGGCGAGGGAGATCATTTCATCGGGCTCGACCTGATGCACGACCCGGTCTACTTCCAGGCACCGTATTTCCGCCAGATGCGCAATGCCGGAGTTCGCGTTCAGTTCGTTGTCTACGACCTGCTGCCCGTCCTGATGAAGCATCGCTTCCCGGAAGGAAGCGCGGCCTTGCACGCACGCTGGCTTCGCACCATTGCCGAGTTCGACGGCGCGCTTTGCATCTCGCAAGCCGTCGCCAACGAACTGAAGGAATGGGTGGCCGACAACGCGCCTCATCGCTCGAACGAATTGCAGGTGCGGTCCTTTCCGCTGGGCGCCGACCTCAGCACCGTCGCCTCGAAGGGCCTGCCGCCAAGTGCCGGCCCCGCAATGCGCGCAATTGCGGCCAGGACGAGCTTTCTGATGGTCGGCACCGTCGAGCCTCGAAAGGGCCACTCCGTTGCCCTGGATGCCTTCGAAACCCTCTGGGCAGAAGGTCTCGACGTCAACCTGGTCATCGTCGGCAAGCAAGGCTGGATGGTCGAGGAGCTGGCAGAGCGGCTGCGCAAGCATCCCGAGCAGGGGGAGCGGCTGATCTGGGTGGAAAAAGCGAGCGACGAATACCTCGAACTGGTGTACTCGGCCTCGCCATGCCTGATCACGGCCTCGGAAGGTGAAGGATTCGGTCTACCCCTGATCGAGGGAGCGCAGCGTGGTCTGTCTCTGATCGCGCGCGATCTTCCGGTCTTTCGCGAGGTCTGCGGCGACTGCGCACTCTATTTCTCCGGCGACGCACGAGCGCTGTCCGATGCAGTGCGCCAATGGCTGGCCCAGACGCAGGAAGGAACGCAGGTCCGCTCGGAGGATCTGCACTATCTCAACTGGCGGCAGAGTTCCCAGCGCTTCGTCGAAGCAGCCTTCTGGGACACCCCTCCTGCCGGCTGAAGCTGCAGCCCCAGAGCCGCCCGTACCGGCTCACGGCACAATATCCACCCACACCGGGTCACAAGTTAAGTTTATCGGGAAGGATTTTTATGAAGAAACGCGCTATCGTCACCGGCATCACCGGACAGGACGGCGCCTATTTGGCGGAGTTGCTCCTGAGCAAGGGATACGTTGTCTATGGAACGTACCGCCGAACCAGTTCCGTCAATTTCTGGCGCATCGAAGAACTCGGCATCCAGAAAAACCCCGATCTGCATCTGGTCGAGTACGACCTGACCGACCTCGGCAGTTCCCTGACGCTCGTCCGCGATGCCGAGCCGGACGAAATCTACAACTTGGCGGCCCAGAGCTTCGTGGGCGTGAGCTTCAATCAGCCCGCAGCAACCGCGCAGATCACCGGCATTGGTGCACTGCATCTTCTGGAAGCCATCCGCTTGGTCAATCCGAAGATCCGCTTCTACCAGGCCTCGACTTCCGAGATGTTCGGCAAAGTCCAGGCGATCCCGCAGATCGAGGACACGCCGTTCTATCCCCGCAGCCCCTACGGCGTCGCAAAGCTCTACGCGCACTGGATGACGGTGAACTACCGCGAGAGCTACGGCATCTTCGGCAGCAGCGGCATCCTTTTCAATCACGAGAGCCCGCTGCGAGGCCGCGAATTCGTCACTCGCAAGATCACCGATTCGGTGGCGAAGATCAAGCTCGGCCAGCTCGACGTGCTGGAACTGGGCAACCTCGACGCCAAGCGGGACTGGGGCTTTGCCAAGGAGTATGTCGAGGGGATGTGGCGCATGCTGCAAGCCGATGAGCCGGACACTTTTGTTCTGGCGACCAACCGCACCGAGACTGTGCGCGACTTCGTACGGATGGCCTTCAAGGGCGCGGGCATCGAGGTCGACTTCAAGGGTTCGGACGAGAGTGAACTCGCAGTGGATACCGCAACCGGCAAGACCGTGATGCGGATCAACCCGAAGTTCTATCGCCCGGCCGAAGTGGATCTGCTGATCGGCGATCCTGCGCGCGCCAAGGCCAAGCTCGGCTGGGAACCGCATACCACGCTGGAGCAACTCTGCCAGATGATGGTCGAGGCTGACCTCCGGCGAAATACCCAAGGTTTCTCGTTTTGAAGATCCTGTTGACCGGCGCGGACGGCTTTACCGGCCGCCCCTTTGCAAGGCAGGCCGCTGCTGCCGGCCATCAGGTCATTGCCTCGCGCGCCGATCTGACCGACGAAGCCGCGGTGCTCGACGAGGTCATGTCCGTCGAGCCCGAGGCAGTGGTTCACCTCGCCGCCATCAGCTTTGTCGGCCATGCCGATGAGCTCGCCTTCTACTCGGTGAATGTGCTCGGGACGACCAACCTGCTCGACGCGCTGACGCAGCTGCCGCGTCCGCCGCGGCGCGTGTTGCTCGCGAGCAGTGCGAACATCTACGGGAACAGCGATCAGTCGCCCTTGCAGGAGACGCAGCCGCCGGCGCCGGTCAACCACTATGCGATGAGCAAGCTGGCCATGGAGCACATGGCTCGCACATACAACGGTCGGCTGAACTTGATCATCACGCGTCCGTTCAACTACACGGGCCCGGGGCAGGATCCCAATTTCGTGATTCCCAAGCTCGCCAAGCATTTCGCGGCACGAGCAGCATCGGTGTCACTCGGCAACCTCGACGTCGAACGCGAATTCAACGATATCCGGCTGGTATGCGCCGCCTACCTGCTGCTGCTCTCGCACGGTGAACCGGGTGAGGCGTACAACGTATGCACGGGCCGTCCCTACACACTGCGCCACGTCATCGAGACGTTCGAGCAGTTGACCGGGCACAGTATGAAAATCGAGGTGGATCCACGTTTCGTCCGCCCCAACGAAGTTCACCGCCTGTGTGGCAACCCCGGCAAGCTCAATCGCGTCGCGTCGGCAAACGGCATTCCCCTGGAAGCGCCCTCCTTGCAGGAAACCCTGCAAAGCATGCTGGCGGCGCCCGCCGCGCAGTGATGCGCTGCTGACAGACAGGCGACGCCAGCCAATTCAGCGGCTGGCCGCGGCCTCTGTCGCGGCGGTGCTCGCAGGCGTTACCTCGAACCAGTCAAGCCGACCCGCGAGGCCGAAATACTTTTCGTCGGCTTCGGTGACGAAGCCGATGCGATTCGTGCCCTGAATCAATGCACCAGCTGGCACCTCGGCCTCGAATCGATTCGAAGATGTCCATCGCATCGCCACCGATCGACCATTGATCCGCAGGCTCATGCGTTCGCGCACGGCGTCGCTGGCGAATTGATCGAACACCCCTTGAATGCGGTAGCTGCCTGCCGAAGGCGCCAGCTCGAAGAGAACGTCTGCTGTCGAGTTCATCATCCACGCGGCGGCATACTGCTTCAGACCATTGGGAACCGTCCATTCCGCTTCACGCCAGCCCGCACCACGCGTCGGCAGGTCGAGGTTCCACCAGTCACCGAAGCTCCACCGGTAGCTGGCTCCAACGGTTTCGTCGCGAAACATCGGAGCAAACCTGTCTGAAGATCGTGCTGCCAGAACACCTCGATAGCGACGGGCAACAACGTCATCACCCGTTTGCAACTTCCGCTTGCGCTCCGCCTGTTCCTGCGTCGAAGCAACAGGCACACCGTCCTCATGAACGGAGACAACCACCGTGTCATCCTTTGAAAAATGCTTGGCGGGCTCCACCGTCGAAGGCAGGCTTCCAGGCCCACTCACCGAGGCTGCGTACTCGAAAGTCCACCCGGCATCGTTCTTTACGCAACGCCCCTTGCGTCCGAATTGATCGGCACGCTCCCATTCCATGCTGGGCGAGCGGCAGACCTCGACGGGCCCCAGCGATCGGCCATACAGATAGTTGAGTGCATTTCGCACCATATCGCCATTCACGAAGAACCATGAGTGGCCGATCTGGCTGCTTCCATCGAGAACCAGCACGCTCTTGCCCGCGGGTACATCGGTGGCTTCGACAATGTCGCGCAACACGGCGCGCTGCCTCTGAGTGAGCTCGGTGTAGTGATGAAACTGGAAAAGCTGGGCGCCGAAGCCAAGCACCAGAAGCAGGCATGCGCCGGCAACCGCCGGAGTACGCGCGCAACGCCAAACCATCAGAAGCAATCCCGTCCAGACCATTGCCGCGCCAGGCGTGGCCCACAGGAAGGTCCGTTGGCTCACGACGATGTGATACGGCGAAGTGAGAAAGGGCGCGTAGCCGGCCAGCATCAGAATGAGGCCGGCCAGCACCAGGCGCGGCGGCAACCACCTGGATGAGGGATCGTCGCCTTCGACCATCGCCCCCCTGCCCCGCCCCATCACCACAGCAACAAGCGCAGCGGCGGCAATCGCTGCGACCGCACACCCCAGGTACAGGTAGCTCGAGTACTCGGTGATTACCATGTGCCAGGCATCGACCCAGCCTCCCACGAGGGCACGCAGGCCACCGATCGTGAACAGTTTCGGCAGTGCCGCAATCGCAGTGGCCAGCGGCCCCTTGCCACCACCGGTCACCTGGGCCTGATAGCTGGCAACCTTGTGCGAGGCCCAGGCGGCATACGCCAGGTACAAGCAGACGCTGCCGACCCAGATGGCCGCCAGCCCCAGTTCCCGCCTGCGGAAATGCAGGAGCCGGCCCAATCCGTAACGCGCGAAGGGCACGGCCAGGGGCAAGGCGATGAGCACCAGTCCCGCCTCGTAGATGCCAAGGCTCACAAGATAGAGGAACGCTCCGGCAACGGCCGTGACGACGGCGCGCATCAGGCCGCGCATCTCGAAGGCGACCACAAGCAATGCACTCCCCACAAGCACCAGTGCGATTGCAATGTTGATGTGAATACTGCGCAGCGACATCTGCATCGTGTCGGCGGGATACAGGATCAGCAGCGCCGCAGCTACAACTCCCCAGCCGCGCGACCCTGTGGCGCGGCTCACGAGATAGGTCATCGCACCGCCCTTGGCCAGGAGCGATGCGATCGTCAACCAATGCCAGGCGTCGAACGAATCACGGTCGGCGAGATAGGAGAGCGCAAAGCTCAGCGGCATGAGCGGCCGGATTGCATGGGCAGGCAACGGGCCATCGAGATGCACCATGAGAAACGGCCCATGCTCGGTGAACAGACCGAGCAGATCCCACTCCTCGACCAGCCCTCCCATGGAGAAACCAAAGGGGAGCCACAACGCGAGCACGATGGCCAGCGAAGGCAGCAGCAGGACGCATGCGCGGTTGAAGAACGAATGCCTGTTTTTCTCTACCATCATCCAGTCGGATCTTTGCTCTCTTCAGCCGGGCACCAGCCCTCAGCGGCCGGTTGCTCGCGAATGCGATTCGGCGAAAACGTAGTACTTGCTCAACAGGTAGAAGAGCCCGGTATAAACCGCGCCGGCCACCAGTTGCGCCCATCCCTTGTGCATGCCCGCGTGGTCGATCAACAGCATCAACGCACCGATGTTGGCCAGATAGGCCACCATGAAGATCGACAGGAAACGGACGATCTCCCGCTTCTTGCCCGCGGCACTGCGAAATGTGAACGTCCTGTTGAGGGTGTAGGAAACCACCAACCCGCAGGCATAGCCCACGACGTTGCTGGCCACCGGGCTCAGGCCTGCCAGATACATGCAGGCGAATATCACGGCATACCCGACCGCGGTGTTCAACACACCGACAACCGCGAATCGCAGAAGCTGCTTCACTCCCAGGTGCGCCAGGGCGCCTTGCCGCTGTGCCAGAGCGCTTCAAGTTCGCGCTTGTCGCGCAGCGTGTCGCAAGGTTGCCAGAAGCCGTGATGCTGGAAGCCGGCCAGTTCGCCATCGCGCGCGATGTTCATGAGCGGAGCACGCTCCCAGGAAGTGGTGTCGTCGGCAACATAGTCGATCGCCTTTGGTTCCAGAACGAAGAAGCCACCATTGATCCAGCCAATTTCGTCGCTGGGCTTTTCCTCGAAGCTCGAAACCTTCTGATTGGCATCGATGTTCAAGACACCGAAGCGCCCGGGAGGCTGCACCGCCAGCACCGTTGCGAGCTTGCCATGGCGCTTGTGGAACTCGACCTCGGCACCGATGTTCACATCGGAGAGGCCGTCGCCATAAGTCAGGCAGAAAGTCTCATTGTCGAGGTACTTCGCAACCCTCTTCAGGCGGCCACCGGTCATGGTTTCCGCACCGGTGTCGACGAGCGTGATGCGCCAGTCTTCAGCCTGGCTGTTTAGGATCTGGTGATCGCCGTTGCGCAGGTCGATGCTCATGTCCGACATGTGCCGGTAGTAGTTGAAGAAGAACTCCTTGATCACATAACCCTTGTAGCCAAGACACACCACGAAATCCTTGATGCCGTGATGCGCATAGATCTTCATGATGTGCCACAACAGCGGCCGTCCGCCGACTTCGACCATCGGCTTCGGCTTGGTGTCGGATTCTTCTGCAATGCGGGTGCCGAGGCCGCCCGCGAGGATGACTGCTTTCATATGGGTATCTGTTCCTAGAGCTTGAGATCGTTGGGTTGCATGTTAAGGCTGCGCTCGACGATGGCGATCGGGTCCGCGCGGAGGATGCGGTAGATCCGCAGGATGTACTCGCCGATGATCCCGAGCAGGAACGCGTTGAGGCCAATGCCAAAAAGGACCAGCAACTGGATGCTGACAAATCCGCGCGGCAGGTCGGGTTGCAGCAGTCTCAGGGCAACGTAGTACACCGATGCTGCCAGGCATCCCAGGAGGATGACGACGCCCAGGAAGGACGCCATGCGAAGCGGTACCGTCGAATGATTGAAGACAGCCGTCAATCCCAGGCGCATCAAGCGCATGACATTGAACTTGCTCTCCCCAACAGTCCGTGCATCGCGGTCGTAGGCAATGCCGGTCTGGTTGAAGCCCATCCCGGCAATCATCCCGCGAAGATAGGGATTGCTGGTGCGCGACTTCGCTATTGCCTCGATCACTGCCCGGTCGACCAGCCGGAAGTCCCCTGCATCGCGGGGGATGGGATGTTCGCTGACCCTGTCGATGACCCAGTAGCCGCACTTGCGGATCAGGTTCATCAGCATGCCCTCGCGCCGCTTTCGACGGATGCCGTAGATCACGTGGAATCCTTGCTGCCAGAGTGCGAAGAACTCCTCCAGCATCTCCGGAGGATCCTGCAGATCGGCATCGATCTGCATGACGGCGTCGCCGCGCGCATGCAGGTAGTTGGCGAGGATCGAACTCTGGAATCCGAAATTGCGCGAGAACCTCAACGCCCGCACGCGACTGTCCTTTTCCGCCAGCTTCGCGAGCATCGGCCAGGTGGCGTCTTCCGAATGGTTGTCGGTGAAGACGAATTCGAGGTCGCACCGATCGGCCATGCGTTCCCCAAGGGCAACAAGTCGGGCGTACAAGGCCTCGAGGTTGCCCGCCTCGTTGAGCACCGGAATGGCAATGGACACGAGAGGTCTCGTTGCGGACAAATGACTACCTCCGTTCATGCTTGCTTCTGCAGTTCTGATTTTGATAACTGGGCTTGAACATAGGCCGCCACTCCTTGCAGCGCTGGCCTGAAAACGATCTGTTCGAGCAGCCCCGGCCTTGGCAAGACCGTCGCGTAGTTGTCGTCGGGTGGTTCGGGACGCGCCCCGATGCGCAACAGGTCCGGCCGGCCCACGGCATCGAACACGTGAGTGGCCAGTTCGGCCAGGGTAACCGGCGCGCCATGACTCAAGGGCATCACCCCTACAGCGCCTGCATCGACCAGGGCATGCAAGGCTACCGCCTCGTCTTCGACATGATGGTACTCGCGCAGTTGCCTGCCCGGCGACATCTCGAATGGACGATCGTGACGCAATGCATCAAAGAGTTGCCCCAGAAACATGAAGGGCGCAGGCACGCCGCCGCCATAGAGCGTATGAATCTGCAGATGCAGGACAGCGTCGCCGGCCGCTGCGCGCTCTTCCGCGAACAATCCCAGCTCCGCCTTGCTCGCGATGTACGGGTTCGGATGCCGGGTCAATCGCTCCATCACGGTGCCGCATGTCACGACGCGCAGGCCTGCCCTGCACGCACCCTCGATGATCCGCTTCGGCAGATCTACGTTGACCTGGCGATGCTCGGTGGCGGACAACGCCGGGTCCAGCAATCCTGCAGTGACCAGCACCACGGACCTTGCTGGTGCGACGCTGAAGAACTGCTCCACCAGACCCGCTGCACCGGGTCGCCACCAGTCTTCATAGACAGTGCGGTCCAGCACCGAGAACTCACCAGACGGGCGAGATGCGCAAACCGCCTGCCCCAGACGCCCTCGCCCACCGACGAGATACATCATTCGCGAATGTCTCCGCGCCAGGCATCGATCTGAGCGAGGGTAATGTCTTTCGCGGCGTGCGGCGCCTCGTAATACTTGCGATACCAGGCGGCCGTCTCTCGCGCCACGCGATGCGTGTCCCATGCCGGCACCCAGCCAAGGAGGTTGTGGGCCAGCGAGCTGTCGAGCGCCAGTGCGCCGGCTTCGGGAAGCGGGTTGTCCATGAACTCGAGCGAGGGGCGCTGCCATTCGTCGCTCATCAATTCCAGGACTTCGCGTACCGAATACTGCTTCGGGTCGTGCGGCCCGAGGTTCCAGGCCCGCGCGACATCCTGCGGATTCGGGCCGATCAGCTTGGACATCAGCAACAGATAGCCATGAACAAGCGCCAGCACGTGCTGCCATGGCCTCGTGGCCTGCGGGTAGCGCAGCGTCAGCGGCGTCGCGTTCACGACGCTGCGAACGAAGTCGGGAATGAGCCGATCCTCGGACCAGTCGCCACCACCGACGATGTTGCCGCCACGCGCTGTGGCGATCGCGGGCCCCTTGTCCTCGGCAAAAGGATAGGACGCGGCATAGCTCTGGATGACCATCTCGGCCGATGCCTTCGATGCGCTGTAGGGGTCTTTTCCTCCCAGCGGATCGTTTTCCCGATAGGGCCATGGCCACTCGTTGTTGCGATAGACCTTGTCGGTGGTTACGCAGACCACGCCACGCACACCGCCCGTGACGCGGGCTGCCTCGAGCACGTGCGCGGTGCCCTGGGCATTGACCAGGAAGGTCCGCAGCGGCTCGCGGTACGAGCGCCGCACCAGCGGTTGCGCGGCGAGGTGGAGGATCAGCTCGGGCCTGAAGGCCTGCATCGCGGCCAGAAGGCGTTCGTAGTCGACGATGTCGCCCATCGTGCCCGGCACGTCTTTCTCGAGCCCTGCAGCCGCGAACAGCGACGGCGTTGTCTCCGCGGGCAGCGAATAGCCTTCGACAATGGCCCCGATCGACTGCAACCACAGGCAAGCCCACCCACCCGTGAAACCGGTGTGGCCCGTCACGAAAATCCGGCGGCCGCGCAGATTCTTCTCGAATTCCGCCATATCAGTCATTTTTGTTCATTCCCTATCAAACAAGCTCATTCATTCAGAACGCAACACGCGGCAAAAACTTCAGCTTTCGAAAAGCTCCGCCTGATCCATTGATTGCCCCGCCAGATCTTTCGCGGAGAGGATCGGCGCAATGCCGATGTCCGGCCAACGGATTCCAACGGCCTTGTCATCCCATCGGATGGCCCGTTCATGGGCCGGCGCATAGTAGTCAGTGGTCTTGTAGAGGAAATCAGCCGATTCGCTCAGTACCAGGAAGCCGTGCGCAAAACCTTCGGGCACCCACAATTGCTTGTGATTGTCTTCCGTGAGCTCAACGCCCACCCACTGGCCGAAGGTCGGTGAAGTGCGGCGAATGTCCACGGCCACATCGAACACGGCGCCGCGCGCTACGCGTACCAGCTTGCCCTGCGTCTGCGCCAGTTGATAGTGCAATCCGCGCAGGACTCCCTTCGCCGAACGCGAATGGTTGTCCTGGACGAACTCGACATGCCGCCCCACAGCCTCGTCGAACGCCCGGCCGTTGAAGCTCTCATAGAAGAACCCTCGTGCATCACCGAACACCTTCGGCTCGATGATCAACACATCGGGAATTGCTGTCGGTGTCGCCTTCACGAGCGGACCTCCTCACCCAGCAGATGCTTCAGATACTTGCCATACCCGCTCTTGGCCAGCGGCGCCGCCAGCTTCTCGAGTTGCTCACTCGTGATGAATCCATTGCGCCACGCAATCTCTTCAGGACACGCAATCTTCAACCCCTGCCGATGCTCCAGCGTCGCAATGAACTGCCCCGCTTCCAGCAGGCTGTCATGCGTGCCCGTATCGAGCCACGCATAGCCCCGCTGCATGATCTGCACATTGAGCTGGTCACGATCCAGGTACGCCTGGTTGACGGCAGTGATCTCCAGTTCGCCGCGCGCACTCGGCTTCACCGCCTTCGCGATGTCGACCACCTGGTTGTCGTAGAAGTACAGGCCGGTGACCGCATAGCTGCTCTTCGGCTTCAGCGGCTTCTCTTCGATGCTGCTCGCCTTGCCCTTGTCGTCGAACGCCACGACGCCATAGCGCTCCGGGTCCTGCACGTGATACGCGAACACGGTGGCACCGGAAGTCTTCGCATCGGCATCGGCCAGCAGGTGCACGAAATCGTGGCCGTAGAAGATGTTGTCGCCCAGCACCAGCGCGCTGGGCGAGTTGCCGACGAACTTGTCGCCGATGATGAAGGCCTGCGCGAGCCCGTCGGGGCTGGGCTGCACTTCGTACTGGAGGTTGATGCCCCATTGGCTGCCATCGCCCAGCAGCTGCTGGAAGCGCGGCGTGTCCTGCGGCGTGCTGATGATCAGGATGTCGCGCATGCCGCCCAGCATGAGCGTGCTGAGCGGGTAGTAGATCATCGGCTTGTCGTACACCGGCAGCAGTTGCTTGCTGATAGCCAGGGTCGCGGGATGCAGGCGCGTGCCCGAACCACCGGCCAGGATGATGCCCTTGCGTTGCGTCGTCTTGGTCATGTTCTTCTTCTCGTGAAGTTCAAAGGATCTCGCGCAACATGCGCGCGACGCCTTCCTGCCATGGCGGCAGGCGCAGGCCGAAAGCGGTCTGCAGCTTGGAGGTGTCCAGCCGCGAATTGTGCGGGCGCTTCGCAGGCGTCGGGAAAGCGCTGGTCGACACGGCTTCGACCGCATCCGGTCCGGCCTTGAGTTCGACGCCGGCCTGCTGAGCCAGTTCGAGCACGAAGCGCGCGTAACCGTGCCACGTCGTTTCGCCGCCGGCAATCGCGTGGTAGAGCCCGACCTTGGAAGAATCTTGCAACGTCGCCCGAATGGCATGCGCCGTCACGTCAGCCAGTAGTTCCGCGCCGGTCGGTGCACCGAACTGGTCGTCGATGACCGTCAGCTTGTCGCGCTCCTTCGCCAGCCGCAGCATCGTCTTGGCGAAGTTGCCCCCGCGCGCCGCATATACCCAGCTCGTGCGAAAGATCAGATGCTTCGCACAGTTCCGCGCCACCAGTTGCTCGCCTTCGAGCTTGGTCTGCCCGTACACGCTGAGCGGACCAGTCGCATCGTCTTCCTTCCAGGGCTTCGTACCGCTGCCGTCGAAAACGTAGTCGGTCGAGTAGTGCACCATCAGCGCGCCGATCTTCTGCGCCGCCTCGGCCACCACACCGGGCGACGTGGCGTTGAGCTTGCGCGCGAACTCGGGCTCGCTCTCGGCCTTGTCGACGGCGGTGTGCGCTGCCGCATTGACGATCACGTCGGGGCGGACCTTCAGCACCGTGTCGGCCAGCTCCTCCGGACGGCTGAAGTCGGCGTGGAGGTCGGTGCTGTCGAAATCGAGCGCGACCAGTTCACCAAGCGGCGCCAGGCTGCGCTGCAGTTCCCAGCCGACCTGTCCGCCCTTGCCCAGCAGCAGCAGCTTCATGCCGCGGCCTTCGCGTTGTTGTCGTACTGCTTCTCGACCCATTCGCGGTAGGCGCCGCTTTGAACGTTGCGCACCCACTCGCTGTTCGCGAGGTACCACTCCACGGTCTTGCGGATGCCGGTGTCGAAGGTTTCGGCGGGCTTCCAGCCGAGTTCGGCTTCGAGCTTGCGCGCGTCGATGGCGTAGCGGCGATCATGGCCGGGACGGTCCGTGACGTAGGTGACCTGTTCCTTGTAGGGCTTGCCGTCGGCACGGGGGCGCAGTTCGTCGAGCAGCGCGCACACGGTATTGACGATCTCGATGTTGGGCTTCTCGTTCCAGCCGCCCACGTTGTAGGTCTCGCCGAGCTTGCCGGCTTCGAGCACTCGGCGGATGGCGCTGCAGTGGTCCTTCACGTAGAGCCAGTCACGCACCTGCATGCCGTCGCCATACACGGGCAGGCTCTTGCCGGCCAGCGCGTTGACGATCATCAGGGGGATCAACTTCTCGGGGAAGTGGAACGGGCCGTAGTTGTTCGAGCAGTTGGTGGTCAGCACCGGCAGGCCGTAGGTGTGGTGCCAGGCGCGCACGAGGTGGTCGCTGGCCGCCTTGCTGGCCGAGTAGGGGCTGTTCGGCTCGTACTTGTTCTCTTCGGTGAAGGCCGGGTCGGTCTTGGAGAGCGAGCCGTAGACCTCGTCGGTCGACACGTGCAGGAAGCGGAAGGCCGACTTCTGATCGGCCGGCAGCGCGCTCCAGAAGCCACGCACCGACTCGAGCAGGCGGAAGGTGCCGAGCACGTTGGTCTGCACGAAGTCTTCGGGGCCGTGGATCGAGCGGTCGACATGCGACTCGGCGGCGAAGTTCACGACGGCGCGCGGCTTGTGCTCGGCCAGCAGGCGGTCGATGAGGGCGCTGTCGCCGATGTCGCCCTGAACGAAGATGTGCTTCGGGTTGCCCTTGAGCGACGCGAGCGTCTCGAGGTTGCCCGCGTAGGTCAGCTTGTCGAGGTTGATGACGGGCTCGTCGCTGTTCGCGATCCAGTCGAGTACGAAATTGGCGCCGATGAAGCCGGCACCGCCGGTAACCAGGATCATGAAGTCCCCTGCTGTTGTGTGGAACGATCGCCCTGCGGCAAATCAACAGGCGATTATCCCATCGGGCAAAAGGAGAAAAATCAAAGGTTGGCGCCCGCGCGAGCCCCACCTACAATCCCCCCACTGCAGGAGAGCGGGCCACCCCGGTGGCCCTACCGAAGGCGCAAACTCCCATAAACGCTCAGGTCGGTCCTCACGGGCCTGTACTGCACCAACTGAAACGCCGTCTGGAGAGCCGCCACGCCACGTGGCGCACCGAAGGAGCAAACCCTCTGCGGGCGCAGCGGGTGAATCTCTCAGGTACCGAGGACAGGGGGAGCGGCAACTTGGACTGCGGTCGTCCAGTTGCTTTCGCTATTCATTCGATAGCAAACAACACCCGCCGTTCAAGCGCTGCATCCTCAAAAGGTACTTGAAATGCGCGTGATCGTTCTCGGCGCCGGCCTGCTCGGCGTGACCTCGGCTTACTACCTCCAGCAACTCGGCCACGAAGTGACCGTGATCGACCGGCAGGCGACCCCGGCCGCAGAAACCAGCTTCGCCAACGGCGGGCAGATCTCCGTCAGCCACGCCGAACCCTGGGCCAACCCCAGCGCCCCCCTGAAGGTGCTGCAATGGCTCGGCAAGGAAGACGCCCCGCTGCTCTTCCGCATGCGCGCCGACATGCGCCAGTGGCTCTGGGGCCTGCAGTTCCTGCGCGAATGCACCCCGGCGCGCACCCGCCACAACATCGAACAGATCGTTCGTCTCGGCACATACAGCCGCTCGATGTTGCAACAGTTGCGCCGCGACACCGGTCTCAGCTACGACCAGCGCACACAGGGCATCCTGCACTTCTACACGACGCAGAAGGAGTTCGACGGCGCCCTCGAGCCCGCCGAGCAGATGCGCGCCCTGGGCTGCGAGCGCCAGGTCATCTCGGCCGACGAGGCCGTGAAGATCGAGCCCGCCCTCGCCCACATCCGTCCGAAGCTGGCCGGCGCCACCTACACGGCCGAGGATGAATCCGGCGACGCCAACCGCTTCGCCCGCGAGCTCGTGGGCCTGGCCGCAGCCGCGGGCGTGAAGTTCCTGATGAGCCACACCGTGACCGCGCTGCGCGAGGCCGCCGGCAGCATCGACCACGTCGAGGCCACCGACAGCGAAGGCCGCTTCCAACGCATCCGCGGCGACGCCTTCGTGCTGGCCATGGGCTCGCTCAGCCCGCTGTACGCCGCGCCGCTGGGCATCCGCCTGCCGATCTACCCGGCCAAGGGCTACTCGGTGACGCTGCCCGTCAAGGACGCCTCGAAGGCCCACCAGGTCTCGCTGACGGATGACGAATTCAAGCTCGTGTTCTCGCGCTACACCTCGGCGTCGGGCGACCGGCTGCGCATCGCCGGCACGGCCGAACTCAACGGCTACGACCGCGACCTGAACCGCGTGCGCTGCGAAGCCATCGTGCGTCGCGTCGAAGAGCTTTTTCCCGGCGCCGGCGACACCACCCAGGCCCAGTTCTGGACCGGCCTGCGCCCCGCCACGCCGAGCAACGTCCCGCTGATCGGCAAGACGAAGCTGCCGAACCTGTTCCTCAACACCGGCCACGGCACCCTGGGCTGGACGCACGCCTGCGGCTCGGGCAAGTCGATCGCGCGGATCGTGAGCGGGCTGGAGCCGGAGGTCGATTTCGCGTTCACGGGGATGCCGGCCCCCAAGCCGCGCATCCCCCAACCCGCACTGGGCTGACGAACCGGCAAACCCCGGATCACGCCTTGAACGTGATCCAGGGCCTGAGCCGCACCGCACAGTGGATCAGGCCCGCACGCTCCTGCGCGTCGATCACCTCGCCGATGGGCTTGTAGGCCTGCGGCGCTTCCTCGATCCGGCGCTCCTCCCGCAAGGTCACGCACTGCCAGCTTGCCTGCACGTCGACGGGCGCCGGCCGCATCGCGCGTACCTGCTGCCGGCGCATCCGCCGGCCAGCGCCATGGCTGCACGACCAGAGCCAGTCTTCGTGCCCCAGTCCGGCCACCAGATAAGAGTAGTCGCCCATCGAGCCGGGAATCAGCGCCAGATCGCCCGCATTCGCCGGCGTCGCTCCCTTCCGGTGGATGTTCATGCCATGTTCCCGCAGCACGACGTTGTGCGGCACGTCCACGACTAGTCTCGACGACGTGGCACCCAGCAAATCCGCGAAATCCTTGCGTACCAGTTCGGCCAGGACGACCCGGTTTGCCCATGCGTAGCGCGCCGCCACGCCCATGGCCTCCAGATATTCGTCGGCCAGCGGTCCCGTCAGGCCATACAGGCCGCTTCTCGGATGACGCAGGCCCTTGGGCCATTCGCTGCGGGCACGGTCCATCCAGCGGCCGCCCACATGGAACCCGATGTCGCGCGAGCCGCTGTGGATCATCACGACCACGTCCCCTGCCTTCAGGCCGGCGCGATAGGCCTCGTGACGGTCCATCACATGGTCGACAACTTGCAGTTCCACGAAGTGATTGCCGCTGCCCGGCGTGCCGAGGCAGGGGTCACGAAACACCTCATGGCGGACGCCGGTGTAGGCCTCGGGCGCATGCCGCGCGCTGCCGCCGAACGTCGCCAGGCCGATGCAGGCATCGAGTTCGGCCTGCATCCGGTCGCGGTCGCACGCCGACCATAGCCCGCCGTCCTGTACCGCTTCGAGGAATGCCGACGGCCCCACATCGAACAGCGCCCTGAATGCCGCCGTGTGCACCGGCACGTCGCGCCCGCTGTCGAGCAGGCTGCGCGTGAGCCTCTCGACCAGCCGCGTCTTGTGCGGCGCCACCTGGTCGAGCGTGAGCCCGGTGGTCAGCAGCCGCATGCCGCAGTTGATGTCGGTACCCACCGCTGCAGGAATGACAAAGTCGGCATCGGTCGCGACAACGCTGCCGACAGGTGCGACAGAACCCGGATGGAAGTCGGGTGTCGCACAGGCCTTGCACACGCCCCGCTCGCCGTCGGGCGAGCGCACGCTGGCAAAAGCCAGCAACTGATTCACCGCCTTTTCTTCCAGCGGAAGACTGGGCGGCAGGAGCACCGTGGCCTGCGAGGCCTCATGGCGGAGGTGATAAACGCCGTCGCAGTAGTCGACGGCAATGCCAGCGCGCGAAAAGGCGCGCTGAAGTCTGGAGAAACGAAGGTCGCTCATGGCTGCTGTTCCATTGGGGAAACCGTGTCGGTTTCCTGCCTCGTCGCACTTTGCGTGGAGAGGCGAAAGAGATCGCCCGCGCATCACTGACGATGCGCGGTTGGCTCTTTCTTGCAGCAGCAGAGATTCAAGAAAGCGGGCGGATTCTAGCGATGCATGTTTCCGCCGGAAACCCACCCGTCGCTTTTTCGCGTCGAGTCTGGAATCAGTCGTTGGCGGTGAAAACCGTCAACACCCCGGTATACCCATACAGATGGTGCCGGGCGATCTCGCCCGCGGCGAAGAAGCCGACCAGAGGCACATCGCCCAGCGCGTGCCGCACGATCTGCAATTCCGCCCCCGGTGCGCCGAAGTGCGGCCCGCCGCGGCCGGAGCAGCTCACGTACACAGCCCCCGCGATGCGCCTTGCCGGATGCGGCGCCGCTTCGGCCTCGCCCGCCGCCACGGCGCGGGCGGTGGCCAGCGTCTGCTCCTCAGGCTCCAGTTCCTCGCGAATTTCCGCGCAGATGCGCATCAGGTCGGCGCGCGCCGCCTGGGCGTTTCGGCGGCAGAAGGTCAGCCGCATGCCGGCTTCGGCCGTGTCGGCAATGGCGATGCCGCGCCGCGTGGGGTCGAGTCCGATGATGTGACGCACGAGCACGTCGGCGCCCAGGTCGCCGGTGCGGCGGATGCCGTCGGCGCCTGCGTCGGCCAGGCCGACCAGGGTGTTGCGCACGGCGTCGATGGCCTCCTGCGGGCGTTCGAGCGACACCTGCAGGTCGGCCAGCAGCACGTCGAGCGCCGGCTCGCCGTCGAGCTTCAGCAGCAGGTTGCCGTCGGCCTCGGTGATCTCGCGCTCGCGCACCGCGCCCGAGCGCAGCGGCTGGCAGCCCTGGGTGACGCGCGACACCAGCCGCACGCCCTCGCCGAACACCACGCCCGAGAGCCCGCCCGAAAACACCCCGCCCGCGGCGCCATGTCCGCGGATGTTGCCGTTGCCGCCGATGGCGAACTGCAGCGAGCCGCCGCGCCCTGAAGACAGGCCGCCGAACAGGTAGCCAGTGTCGGTGCGCCCCGCCATCTCGCCGATCAGCTCGGCCAGGTCGGGCGTGGCGGGGTCGGCATGCACCAGCGCCGTGTGCGCCTCGAAACCGCTCATTTCCGAATTGCCCAGCGGCGCGACGCCGGAGAAAACGCGGTACTGGTCGCTCGGCAGGGCGCAGAGCATGAGGGTCATGCCAGGCTCGTCGAAGTACTCGGCGTTGTTGGCCGACACGCCGACGCCGACGGTGCCCGACCAGTCGGTCACTTCCGGCAGTTCGGCGCTCAGGTGGTCGAGGATGTCCTGCGCGTCGTTCGCGTAGTGGTCGGTGATGTAGAGCAGCCCCAGCGTCGGCGACGAGGCGTAGTCGGGCAGCGCCATCTGCGCCCGCAACTGCGCGAGCACGAGGCCTGCCGCCATTCGCCATTGCGGATGGGTGGCATGGCCGGAGGGAAACAACTTCATGATGCGTGCCAACCCGTTCTCTTCAGGAAATGATGTGTGTATGACGTCAGCGCCGCGCGGAGGTTCGCTTGCGCGCGGCGGTCGACGCCTTCTTCTTGGCGGCGGCCGGTGCCGCTGTCTTCTTCGCGGCTGCAGCGGGCTTGCGGGCCGCCGCCGGCTTGCTGCCGATGACCGAGCCGACCGCATCGGCCAGCGGCTGGGCCATGGCCGGCACCTTCAGCTGGGCCGCGTCCTGCAGCGCCGTGCTGGCGATCTGCTGGAACTGTTCGGTGAGCGAGCCCCACCACTGCATGGGGTCGACCACGCCGGCGCCGTCGGCCGCCGCGGCCTTCGTCGCCTTGGCGGAAGCCGGCCTGCTGCGCGATTTCTTCGGCGCCGGGGCTTCCTGGATCTCTTCCTCGGCTATTTCTTCCTCGTCCTCGATCTCCTCCGGCTCGGGCTCCGGAGCTGCCGCCGCCGCGGGTGCGGGCGCCATCGCGGCCGCCTGCCGGGTGAACGCGCTGGCGATGTCTTCCATGCGCACATTCATGCCGCGCAGCGTCGACAGCGTCATCTTCTGCACTTCGAGGGCCTGGATGGTGGCCTTGAGCGCATGGCCGTTCTGTTCGAGCCAGTACTGCACCGTCTTGAGCTCCTGGATGCGCTTGTCGACTTCCTCCACGCTCAGCGTGGGCGCCACCCAGCTCGCGATGCCCGGGATCGAGCCGTTGCCCGATGCCGCGCCACCGGCGAGGTTCTTCAGGAAGTCGAATCCGGGAACGAACTGGCTGAAGTCGAAGGGCTTGCTGGCGTTGCTCATGCGGGAGGTCTCCTGGGTGCTGGGTATGGATTTTCTTGTGCTGCCAGCTTACTCCAAGCCTCCGGGGTTTGGCCCTCCCGTACCGCCTTTTCCCAATGTGGATTGCCCTTCGCGGAACACGGGCCGCCGGTCAGAGCTCGCTTCGCACCTTGCTGAAAACCTTCCAGAAGGTCGCGTCCTGCGAGGTCGCGAAGTTGATGCGCATCATCGTGCTCGGCGGCCGCCGCGCATGGAAGAGCGAGCCCGGCGCCAGCAGGTAGCCCTGGTCGAGCATGCGCTGCGTGAGCGCGTCGGTGTCCACGCCGGTGTCGACCCAGCCGAAGAGCCCCGCCGGCTCCGACGCGAAGGTGCAGCCGTGCGCCATGGCCAGCTTCACCGCCCGCCCCCGCGCGCCGTCGAGCCGGATGCGCACGCGCTCCGAATGCCGGCGCAGCTGCCCCTGGTCGATGCACCACGACAAGGCCCGCTCGAAGAGCGTGGGCGAGGTCAGCGTGGCCAGCAGCTTGGTTTCGAGCAGCCGCTCCTTCAGGTCGGGCGGCGCGGCGAAGAAACCGATGCGCCAGTTGGGCGCCAGGATCTTCGCGAAGCCGCTGACGTAGATGGTGCGCTGCAGCCCGTCGAGCGCGCTCAGCCGCGTAGCGTGCTCGGGCGCGAGGTGGCTGTAGGTGTCGTCCTCGACGATGTGGAAGTCGTACTCGTTGGCCAGCTTGAGCACGCGGTGCGCGCTGCCCGGCGTGAGGCTGTAGCCCGTGGGGTTGTGCAGCACGCTCACGCTGACGAAGAGCTTGGGGCTGTGCAGCTTGCAGTACTGCGCCATCACCTCCAGGTCGGGCCCGTCGGCGCGGCGCGGCACGGGCAGGATGCGCATGCCCAGCGCCTCCAGCCGGGCGAACTCGAGCGCCCAGCCCGGCTCCTCCACCATCACCGGATCGCCCGGGCGCAGCAGCGTGCGGCTCACGATGTCCAGCGCGTGCGTGGCGCCCACGGTGGTGACGATCTGGTCCGGCGAGGCCGGCACGTTGATGCCCACCAGCTTCTGCGACAGGCTGCGCCGCAGGCTCATGTCGCCGGCGGGCTCGCCGTACTGGAGCGACAGCTCCTGCAGCGCGGCTGTACCGGTCACGCGCCGCACGGCCGTGGGCATGAAGGTCGACGCCATCCAGTCGGGCGGGAATACGCCCATGCCCGGCTGCGGCTTGTCGCTGGGGCGGTGGAACATGCTGCGGATCAGCGAGCTGGCATCGGCCGGCACGCGCGAAGCCATCATCTGCACCGCGATGGCCGCCGGCATGCCCATCACGCCGTTGGCGTCGGCGCCGCTGGCCGGGCGGCCGTCCTGCGCCGGGGCGGAATCGCGCACGTAGAAGCCGCGCTGGCGCCGGGCTTCGACCAGCCCCTGCGCCAGCAGCTGGTCGTAGGCGGCGACCACCGTGTACGGGCTCACGCCCTGCTGCCGCGCGCATTCGCGTACCGAGGGCAGGCGCGCGCCCGGCGGCAGCAGCCGCGTGCGGATGCGCTCTGCCAGGCGGTCGGCGAGCTGCCCCGTCAGCGACTGTGTGGAAGTGCGAGTGAGCATGCGTCGTCCGGGCTGTGCCGGTTTCCCTGGCTTCTGTGTCGAAGGGATGACCAATACAGATTGGGTGATTGTTCGATCATCTGTACTGGAACTGTAATGGTCTCAAGTTTAGAGTGTGTGTCATGAACTGGCAAGAATTCACCGCGCTGCTGGTGCTGGCCACGGCGATGAGCTTCTCGCCCGGCCCCAACACCACGCTCTCCACCGCCCTGGCGGCCAACGGCGGCCTGCCCCGCGCCATGCGCTTCGTGGTGGCGGTGCCGGTCGGCTGGACCCTGCTGCTGGCGCTGTGCGCCGCCGGCATCGGCGCGCTGGTGGTGGCGATGCCGTCGCTGCGGCTTGCCATCAAGGCGCTGGGCATCGGCTACCTGCTGTGGCTCGCGTACAAGCTCAGCGGCAGCGCCACGCTCGGCAGGGCCGACGGCAAGAGCCTCTCGGTCGGCTTCGGCCAGGGCGTGATGCTGCAGTTCGTCAACATCAAGGCCTGGCTGCTGGCGCTCACGCTGGTGGCCGGCTGGATCGCCGGGCAGCCCGACGCGCTGCACCGTTTCGCGATCGTGGCGCCGGTGATGCTGACCTACGCCTTCGCCAGCAACTTCGCCTATGCGCTGGTCGGCGCCATGCTGCGCGATTGGCTGGCCAAGGGCTCGCGGCTGCTGTGGTTCAACCGCGCGATGGGCCTGGTGCTCGTGCTCACGGCCTGGTGGATGGTGGGCGTATGAAGCTCGACGTGAAGGACGAAACGCTCGGCATGTGGCTGGGTGTCGTGGGCGTGGCGATGTTCGCCATCACGCTTCCGATGACGCGCCTGGCCACCGGCTCGCAGGAGGCGCCGCAGCTGTCGCCGTGGTTCGTCACCCTCGGGCGCGCGGCGCTGGCGGGTGTGCTGTCGGCGATCTTCCTGCTGGTCACGCGCTCGCCGCGTCCGGCGCCGCACCAGTGGAAGCCGCTGGGCATGGCGGTGCTGGGCAATGCCATCGGGTTCCCGCTGCTGCTGGCCTACGCGCTGCGCGTGGTCACGGCCAGTCATGCGGCGGTGGTGACCGCCTTGCTGCCGCTGGTCACGGCCGCCGTTGCGGCCTGGGTGCTGCACCAGCGCGCGCGACTGGGTTTCTGGCTCTGCGCCATCGCGGGCAGCCTGCTGGTGGTGGTGTTCTCGGTGCTGCGCGCGAGCCAGAGCGGACACGGCTTCGGCTTCGAATGGGCCGACCTGCTGTTGGTGGGCGCGGTCATCGCCGCCTCGCTGGGCTACATCTACGGTGCGCAGGTCACGCCCTCGCTGGGCGCCGAGCGCGTGATCTGCTGGGTGTGCGTGATGGCGCTGCCGGTCACGCTGCCGGCCACGCTGGCGTTGTGGCCGACGCAGCCCGTCGCCACCGCCTCCTGGCTGGGCTTCGTCTACGTCGGCATGTTCTCGATGTGGATCGGCTTCTTCGCCTGGTACCGCGGCCTCGCCCTGGGCGGCGCGCTGCGCGTGAGCCAGACGCAACTGCTGCAGCCTTTCCTGTCGATCCTGGCTTCGATCCCGATCCTGGGCGAGCCGCTCGACGTGGTGACGCTGGGCTTCGCCGTGGCCGTGGTGGCCACGGTGGTCATCGGCAAGCGCCTCTCCCAGCCGCCTGCCTCGCCGGCCGCGGCCCCGCTACCCGCCGGCGCGGCCAGCCCCGGAAGGAGCCGGTGATGTTCAGCCACGTCACCGTCGGCTGCACCGACCTGCCGCGCGCCGCCGCCTTCTACGACGCGCTGCTCGCCCCGCTGGGCCTCGAGCGCCGCCCTGTCGTGCCCGACGGCGGCCCCGAGGCGGCCTGCTGGGTCGCGCCGGGGCAGGCGCTGCCGCGCTTCTACGTGTACATCCCGCTGGACGGCGAACCCGCCGGCGTCGGCAACGGCAGCATGGTCGCGTTCAACGCGGCCTCGGCCGTTGCCGTGCATGCCGCCCACGAGGCGGCCCTGCGCCACGGCGGCCGCGACGAAGGTCCGCCGGGCCCCCGCCCACGCTACGGCCATGGCTATTACGGCGCCTACCTGCGCGACCCGGACGGCAACAAAATCCATGTCGCATACCGTGGCGACATCCGGGCGGACTGAATCCCGCCCCGCCTGTACCCTCTATTCATCCGAATCTCACACCTCACCGCCTGAAAGAAGAAAGCCATGAACTGGAAACTCGCCGCCCGCGCCGCCAAGATGAATCCCTCGGTGCTGCGTGAAATCCTCAAGGTCACCGAGCGCCCGGGCATCATCAGCCTGGCCGGCGGCCTGCCCTCGCCCAAGACCTTCCCGATCCAGGCCTTCGCCGACGCCTGCGCCGAGGTGCTGCACAACGACGGCCAGGCCGCGCTGCAGTACGCGGCCAGCGAAGGCTACGCGCCGCTCCGCCAGGCGGTGGCCGACATGCTGCCGTGGGACGTCGACGCCTCTCAGGTGCTCATCACCACCGGCTCGCAGCAGGGCCTCGACCTCGTGGCCAAGGTGTTGATCGATCCGGGCAGCAAGGTGCTGGTCGAAACGCCCACCTACCTCGGCGCGCTGCAGGCCTTCGGCCCGATGGAGCCGCACCCCGTGGGCGTGGCCAGCGACGACGAGGGCGTGATCGTCGACGACCTCGTGGCCAAGGCGAAGGACGCCCGCTTCATCTACCTGCTGCCCAACTTCCAGAACCCCACCGGCCGCACCATGACCGAAGAGCGCCGCGCCGCCGTGTCGGCGGCCGCTGCCGCCGCCGGCCTGCCCATCGTGGAAGACAACCCCTACGGCGAACTCTGGTTCGACGAAGCCCCGCCGTTGCCGCTGGCCGCGCGCAACCCCGAGGGCGTGATCTACCTCGGCTCGTTCTCGAAGGTGCTGGCTCCCGGCCTGCGCCTGGGCTTCCTGGTGGCGCCCAAGTCGATCTACCCGAAGCTGCTGCAGGCCAAGCAGGCCGTCGACCTGCACACGCCGATCTTCACCCAGCGCATGGTCTCGGCCGTGATGAAGGACAAGTTCCTCGACACCCACGTGCCCACCATCCGCGCCCTGTACAAGCGCCAGCGCGACGCGATGATGGCCGCGCTCACCCGCGAGATGAAGGGCCTGGACGTGAAGTTCAACGCGCCCAAGGGCGGCATGTTCCTGTGGGCGCGCCTGCCCGAGGGCGTGGACACCGTGAAGCTGCTGCCCAAGGCCGTGGAGCGCAACGTGGCCTTCGTGCCCGGCGCGCCTTTCTACGCCGGCGAAGGCGATCCGCGCACGCTGCGCCTGTCGTTCGTGACGGCCAGCGTCGATGAGATCGACACCGCCATCGCCGCACTGGCGCAGACGCTGCGCGAAGAACTGGCGCTGCTCGGCGAGAAGACGCCGGCCGTGGCGCAGGCCTGAAACCACGACCCAGGAGCCACCCGTGATCGGCCTCGCGACGCTCTCGCTCTTCCTGCTCGCGGTACTGGCGCTGTTCCTGTCGCCGGGCCCGAACATGGCTTTCGTGCTCTCGCACGGCGTGGCCCATGGTCCGCGCGGCGGTTTCGCGGCGGCCATCGGCATCTCGGCGGCCGACCTGGTGCACACGCTGTTCGCCGCCACCGGCGTCACCGCGCTGGTGGCCGCCTGGCCGCCGTCGTTCGACGTGCTGCGCTATGCGGGCGCGCTGTACCTGGTGTGGCTCGCCGTGCAGGCGCTGCGCAGCGGCGGCCTTCGCATGGGGGCGCAGGCGCAGCCCGCCGGCTTCGGCCGCATCGTGCGCATGGCGCTGCTGAACAACCTCGTCAATCCGAAGGCGCTGCTGTTCTTCATGGTCTTCCTGCCGCAGTTCGTCGACCCCTCGCGCGGCAGCGTGCCGCTGCAGCTGGTGCAGCTGGGCGTGGTGCTGTCGATGGCGGCGCTGGCCTTCAACACGCTGCTGGGCGCGTGCAGCGGCCAGGTCGGACGCTGGCTGCACGACCGCCCCGGCGCGGCGCGCTTCCAGAGCGGCCTGCTCGCGGCCGTGATGCTGGGGCTGGCCGTGCGCCTGCTGTTCCTCGACCGCCCCTCGCCCCGCTGAAGAGGCCTTCTCATGAATGTCCTGAAGATCGCTGCCTTCTCCGATGGAGAGACGGGCGGCAACCCAGCCGGCGTCGTTATCGCCGATGCGCTGCCGCCCGCGGCGCGGATGCAGAGCGTTGCCGCGGAAGTCGGCTTTTCGGAAACCGCGTTCGCAGCTCCCGCCGATGATGCTGGCAGCTGGCGCGTGCGCTACTTCGCGCCGCAATCCGAAGTGCCCTTCTGCGGTCACGCGACGATCGCGCTGGGCGCCGCGCTGGCGATGCAGCAAGGCGACGGCGTGTTCCCGCTGGAGCTCAACCAGGCGCGGATCACCGTGGAAGGCCGACGCAATGGCGGCGTGGTCGAGGCTGCGCTGCAGTCGCCACCCACGCGCAGCGCCGCGGCATCGCCCGGGTTGCTGTCCGAGGCGCTGGCCCTGTTCGGCTATTCGCCGCAAGACCTCGACCCGCGCATCCCGCCGGCCGTCGCCCATGCGGGTGCCGACCATCTGGTACTGGCCCTGGCAAGCCGCGCGGCGCTATCGGCGATGCACTACGAACTGGAGGCCGGCCGCGCGCTGATGGCCCGCGCCGGGCTCACGACCATCGTGCTGGTCTTCGCCGAGACCGCGCAACTGCTGCACACGCGCAACCCCTTCGCGTCCGGCGGCGTGTACGAAGACCCCGCCACCGGCGCCGCCACGGCCGCGCTGGCCGGCTACCTGCGCGACATCGGCTGGCCGCACGGCGGCGCCATCGACGTCGTGCAGGGCGAGGACATGGGCATGCTGTCGCGCCTGCATGCCGACATTTCGCCCGCGCCGGGCAGCTCGATCCGCGTGTCGGGCACGGCGCGCGTCATGCGGGACTGAACAACCGAAGAATCAAGAAGAGAAAGAAAGAGACCAAACATGCTCAACATCTGGGGCCGCATCAGCTCGATCAACGTCCGCAAGGTGGTGTGGTGCGCGCAGGAGCTCGGGCTCGACTTCCAGCGCACCGAGGCCGGCGGCAAGTTCGGCGTGGTGCAGACGCCCGAATACCTCGCGCTCAATCCGAACGCGATGGTGCCCACCATCGACGACGGCGAAGGCGCCGAGCGCGTGACGCTGTGGGAATCGAACGTGATCGTGCGCTACCTCTGCGCGAAGCATTCGCACGGCAACCTCTATCCGGCCGAGCTGCCCGCGCGCTTCGATGCCGAGCGCTGGATGGACTGGCAGCAGACCACGCTCAACCGCGCGAGCCGCGACGCCTTCGTGCAATGGGTGCGCACGCCGCCCTCGGAGCGCCAGCCGGCGCTCATCGAAGCCTCGGTGCGCGACAGCGAGGCGCTCTTCGCGATGCTCGACGCCCACCTCGCGCGCCAGCCCTACATGGGCGGCCAGCGCTTCACCATGGCCGACATCCCGGTGGGCTGCGAAGCGCACCGCTGGTTCGGCCTGCCCGGCGCCGAGTACCGCCGGCCGGCCTGGCCGAACGTCGAGCGCTGGTATGCCGAACTGCTTTCCCGCCCGGGCACGCGCGGCGTGCTCGACCTCACTCTCGAATGAACCAGATGAAATCCCGCCCCTTCAAGCAAGTCGACGTCTTCACCGCCACCGCCTACTACGGCAACCCGCTCGCGGTGGTGATCGACGGCCAGGACCTCGACGACGCCTCCATGCAGCGCTTCGCGCAGTGGACCAACCTGTCTGAAACCACCTTCCTGCTGCCGCCCACCGACCCGGCCGCCGACTACCGCGTGCGCATCTTCACGCCCGGCGGCGAGCTGCCATTCGCCGGCCACCCGACCATCGGCAGCTGCCACGCATGGCTGCAGGCCGGCGGCAAGCCCAAGGCGGCGGGCATGGTCGTGCAGCAGTGCGGCGCGGGCCTCGTGCCGCTGCGCCGCGACGGCACCCGGCTGGCCTTCGCCGCGCCGCCGCTCAAGCGCAGCGCGCCCAGCCCCGCCCTGCTTGCCAAGGTGGCGGGCGCGCTGGGCCTGAAGGCGCAGCAGGTCATCGCGGCGCAGGTGCTGGACAACGGCCCGGTCTGGTTCGGGCTGCTGGTGAACGACGCCGACGCGGTGCTGGCGCTGCAGCCCGACCATCGCGCGCTGAAGGAACTGGGCGTGAAGGCCGGCGTGGCGGGCGTGCCCGCGGCGCACGACACCTCGCTGCTCATCGGCCGCTCGAACCGCGAGGCGCGCGCCTTCGGCAACCGGCCCGCGGTGCCGAACGAGGACGGCACCCGCATCGACCTGGAAGTGCGCGCCTTCGCCGAGCCCATCGGCGTGCAGGAAGACCCGGTCACCGGCAGCCTCAACGCCAGCCTCGCCGAATGGCTGATCGCCGACGGCCACATGCCCGAGCGCTACCTCGCGGCGCAGGGCCAGTGCCTGGGCCGCGCGGGCCGCGTCTACATCGAGCGCGACGCCGAAGGCCGGATCTGGGTCGGCGGCGACGCCGTGACCTGCGTGGACGGCAGCGTCTCGCTCTGAGCAGGCACGACACCGCCATGCACGCGCAGCTCGACCACCTTGTGATCGCCGCCGCCTCGCTCGCCGAGGGCGTGGCGTGGTGCGAGGCCACGCTCGGCGTCACGCCGGCGCCGGGCGGATCGCATCCGCTGATGGGTACGCACAACCGCCTGCTGAACGTCTCGGGCGATGCCTTTCCGGCCACGTACGCGGAAATCATCGCGATCGAGCCGGGCAAGCATCCCTCGCGGCCCAAGACACGCCGCTGGTTCGACCTCGACGACGCGGCGCTGCAGGCCGGGCTGGTGAAGCACGGCCCGAGGCTGATCCACTTCGCCGCCCGCGTGCCCGACGCGCATGCGGCGATACGCGCGCTCGCTCGCGAGGAGCACGCGCACATCGACCGCGGCCAGCTGCTCGAAGCCTCGCGCGACACGCCCGCCGGCCGCCTCGAATGGCAGATCACGGTGCGCGACGACGGCCAGCGGCTGTTCTACGGCACGCTGCCCACGCTGATCCAGTGGGGCGCGGTGCATCCCACCGACGCCATGCCGGCGTCTGGCCTGGTGCTGCGCTCGCTGCGTGCGGTGCATCCGCGCGCGCCGGCACTGGCGGCCGCGCTCGCGGCCATCGGCATGACCGGCATGGAGGTCGATGCCGGGCCGCCCAACCTGGTTGCCGTGCTCGACACGCCGCGCGGCAGCGTCACCCTCGAGTCCCAGGGACTCTGACAGAAAGCAAGAAGGAAGAACGACATGCTGAGCCTCGCCGAAATCGCCCTCTTCGCCCTCGCCTCGCTGCTGCTGGCGCTCACGCCGGGGCCGAACATGATCTATTGCGTCTCGCGCACGCTGGTGCAGGGCCGCCGCGCCGGGCTCATCTCGCTGGGCGGCGTGCTGCTGGCCTTCCTGGTGCACCTGTTCGCGGCAGCGCTCGGGCTCACGGCACTGCTGCTGGCGGTGCCGCTCGCGTTCGACGCTATCCGCATCGCCGGCGCGGCCTACCTGATGTGGCTCGCCTGGCAGGCAGTGAAGCCCGGCGGCAGCGCGCCCTTCGAGGAACGCGCGCTGCCGGCCGATCCGCCGGGCAAGCTCTTTCGCATGGGCTTTCTCACGAACCTGCTGAACCCGAAGGTGGCAATGTTCTACCTCTCGTTCTTCCCGCAGTTCATCCACCCCGAGCGCGGCTCGGTGCTGCTGCAGAGCATGCAGCTGGGCATCGCGCAGATGACGGCCAGCGCGTTGGTCAACACCGTGATGATCGTCGGGGCCGCGAGCATCACGGCCGTGCTCTCGCAAAGCGCTGGCTGGCTGCGCGCGCAGCGCTACGTCATGGGCAGCGTGCTCGCGGCCCTGGCCGTGCGCGTTGCGCTCACCGAACGCAAATGAGCAAGGACACCCGATGAGGTTCACCCGCGAAGAAATCGAAGCCGCGCAGCGCACCGTGTGCGCGGCCATGCCGCCCACGCCGCAGTACGCCTGGCCGCTGCTCTCGCAGCGCCTGGGCGCCACCGTGTGGGCCAAGCACGAGAACCACACGCCGGCCGGCGCATTCAAGATCCGCGGCGGCCTCACCTACTTCGAGACCCTGGCGCGCGAGCAGCCCGCAGTTCGCCACGCCATCAGCGCCACGCGCGGCAACCACGGCCAGTCGGTCGGCTTCGCCACGCGGCGCCACGGACTGGCCGCGACCATCGTGGTGCCGCACGGCAACTCGACCGAGAAGAACGCAGCAATGCGCGCGCTCGGCGTCACGCTGATCGAGCACGGCGACGATTTCCAGGCCGCCTCAGAGCACGCGGCCGCGCTGGCCGAGCGCGACGGCCTGCACCGCGTGCCCTCGTTCCACCGCGAGCTGGTGCGCGGCGTCTCGACGGCCTACGTGGAGTTCTTCGAGGCGCTGAAGAGCAACAGCACGCCGCCCGACGTGCTGTTCGTGCCCATCGGCCTGGGCTCGGGCTTCGCGGCGGCAGCGGCGGCGCGTGCGCATTGCGGCGTGTCGACGAAGCTCATCGGCGTGGTGTCGGCGCATGCCACGGCGTACCGCGATTCCTTCCGCGCCGGCAAGCCGGTCGAGTCGCCCGTGACCACGCGGCTGGCCGACGGCATGGCCTGCCGCACGCCGGTGCCCGAATCGGTGGAAGTGATCATTCGCGAGGCCGACGACGTGGTGACGGTCACCGACGGCGAGATCGCGCAGGCCATGCGCATCCTCTTCAGCGACACCCACAACGTGGCCGAGGGCGCGGGCGCTGCGGCGCTGGCCGCCGCGCTTCAGCAGCAGGAGCGCTGGCGCGGCAAGACGGTGGGCGTGTGTTTGAGCGGCGGCAATGTCGACTCGGGCATGTTCGCCGGGGTGCTGGCCGCCGCCTGACCGGATTTCAGGAACTCAGGAGCTCAGGGCAGCGGCCCGGTGTTGGCCGTTTCCAGCGGCAGGCGCGACACCTCTTCCAGCAGCAGCGCGAGCTGTCGCGCTGCTGCATCGACCACCGCCTGCCCATTCGCCGCCGTGGCTGCGGCCGCGTTGCCGGCGGCGCCGTGGGGGTTGTAGTCCTCGATGGCCCAGCCCAGCTTGGCGCTCTTGCCGTTGCCCAGGATGGCGTAGTCGGCCGCGCGCTGCCGCGAGGTGGAATCGAAATCCCGCGCCTCGCCCATGCGCACGAGTTGCGGTGAAAGCGCCAGCATCATCGAAGTCTCGATCTCGCCGGCGTGCACGCCGAAGCGGTGCTCCTGTGCGCTGAACTGCGCGCCCGCGTCGCCCAGCGGCAGGTTGAACCAGCTCACGCTGTAGACGATCAGCCCGTGCTCCGCGCGCAGCTCGCGCGCCACGATGTCCGTCGCGCCCACGTGGCCGCCGTGCGCGTTGAAAAGCACCAGCTTCTTCACGCCCGCGCGCGCCACGCCCGCGCCGATTTCTTTCCACATACGAATGAGCGTTTCGGCCGACAGCGTCAGCGTGCCCGCGAAGCGCGCGTGCTCGGGGCTCAGGCCGATCTGCTGCGTGGGCAGGAAAAGCACCGGCAGCGAGGCCGGCAGCAGCGGCAGCGAGGCGGCGACGATGCCGTCGGCCAGCACGGTGTCCACGCCCAGCGGCAGGTGCGGGCCGTGCTGCTCGGTCGCCCCCAGCGGCAGCACCGCGACGGTGGCCGCCGCGTCGAGCGCGGCGAAGTCGCGCGTGGTGAGCTGCGACCAGAAGCGGGGGGGCGGCGGCAAGGGAACCGGAGAGGCCTGGGGTGCGTTCATCACGCGATCTTAGGCCGGGCCGGCCGCGGGGAGTTGCCTGCGGCTCGGGAGTCTGTCCGACAAAAGCGATAGCCGCAGGCGCCTAAAACGCGAATCTATTCACACATACAACCGAATCCTTGGTCTTTTGTTTGCCCTTGTTAACAATGATGTCTAAAGTAATTCCAGATTTGATTCTCTGAGCGGGGCTGCCGGCCTGTCACATCGGCAACCCCGGTCCTTGCGGCGTCGTCATGGGTCGCCGGGGTTTCTTTTCCGGATTTCCAAGGGAGCAAGGTGTTCATCCAGAAAAAAGCTGGAGGCACGTCCATGGTCACGCGCAGCCCGGCGCCGACCTGTTCGTTGCTTCGTCGATTCGCGCAGACCGCGCAGAAATTTCCCCCTTTGCCTCTGGCGTGCACGCTGGCCTTCGCAGCGCCGGCGGCGCTTGCACAATCGCAGCCGGCGCCCGCCTTGCCGGTGGCCATCGACCAGAGCACGTCGCCCTACGACGCGCACCGGCACGATGCGCTGATCGTCGCGCGCCGCGAAGGCCGCGTCACCGGCGCCGAAACGCTGCGCCAGCTGAAGGCATGGCTCGCCTCGCCGATCGACGGCGACGCCCGCCGGCGCGTGGCCTCCGACGCCATCGCGGTCGCTTCCGCCGATGGCCAGTACGCCGAGGCCGTGGCGCTGGGCCGCCAGGCCGCTCCTTCAAAACTGGCCGACTACGCACTGGGCCCGCTCGCGGTGGCCGCACGACGCGCGCACGACTCCGCCCTGCAGGGCGAAACGATCGGCGTCTGGCGCGCGCGGCAGCCCGATGCGCGCGAGCCGCGCATCCACGAAGCCTGGTGGCGCCTCGAGAGCGGCGACATCGCCGCCGCACAGGCGCTGTACCGCGCGCTGTCGCAACCGGCCCCCACGCAAATCGACGACCGCGTCGCGCTGCTCGAACTGCGCGGCGCCATCGCACGCGCCGACAAGGACACGCTGCAGGCGCTCGGCGCCTACGCCGAGGCCGGCGCGCTGCGGCCCGCGCGCGTCGACCTGCGGCGCGAGGCCGACTTCCTGCTCGCGGCCAGCGGCGCCGCGTCGAGCGCCTTCGAGAACGCGGAGGCAATGGAGCGCACGAGCCCCGGCAGCTTCTCGCCGCTGGCGCTTTCCACCCTGCAGCAGGAGGCGCTCGCGCAGCGGCTGCGCTGGGCGATACGCGCGCGCGACCAGCGCCTGGGCGCCGAACGCGTCGTCGCGCTCGACCGCGTGCTGGCCGACCAGGAAGCCGCGCTCGCCCGGGTCGACGCTGCAGCCCCGAACGCCGAGCCGGGCGACGCCGATGCATGGCGCACGGTGCGGGTGCGGCTGCAGTCCGACCGCCTGCTGGCGCTGGTGGAACGCGGCCGTCCGGCCGAGGCCATCGCGCTCTACGACACGCTGCGCGCCACGGACGCGAAGCTCCCCGCCTACGGCCTGGAGGCCGTGGGCCGCGCCCTCGCGCAGGAACGCCGTTCGATCGAGGCCGTGCCGGTCTACGAAGCGGCCATCGCCTGGGGCGGCGCCGACCTGCCGATGCCCGGCGAGGCCTACTTCGGTCTGGTCTACGCCTACCTGGACGTGGGCCGCGCCGCCGACGCCGAGGCGCTGCTGCGGCGCATCGAAGCCGCCACGCCGGCGCAGCTGCGGCTCGCGCCCGAGGCCGGCCGCCCGAACGGCGAGTACAGCGATGTCAGCGGCCTGCGCGGCCTGGTCCAGCTCTACTCCGACCGCCCGGCGCTCGCGCAGCAGAGCTTCTCGGTGCTGACGCGGGAAGCGCCGCTCAACGCCGGCTACGTGCACGGCGCGGCCCTCACCGAGCGGCTGCGCGAGCACCCCGAGGCCGCGGTGGCGCGCTACGAGGCGCTGGCGGCCGATTCCCCCTACGACACCAGCGCGCGCATCGGCCACGTCGAGGCGCTGCTCGATGCATCCGAATTCGCCGAGGCCCGTCGGAAGGCCGAATCGCTCGCCGCCGACGTGCCCGAGGCGGCGCAGGTGCGCGAGATGGAACGCAAGCGGCGCGCGCTGGTCGGGCCCAGGCTCGACGTCGATGCCGAAGCCTCCTCGGGCGGCGCGGCCATCGCCAACCACGAATGGCGCATCGACAGCCGGCTCAGCTCGGGCCTCATCGACGACCGCTGGCGCGTGTTCTACGAGCAGACGCTGGGACGCGGCACCACCGACATCGGCAACGCGAACTGGGCGCGCGGCGGCATCGGCCTGGGCTGGGAGCAGGGCCGCTGGCTGGCCGAAGGCATCGTGCAGCACGCGAACGCCGGCCCCTACCGCAACAGCGTGGCCGGCCGGCTCGACTACCGCGCGGGCGACGCATGGCGGCTGTCGGCCACCTACGACGGCGACAGCCGGGAACTGCCCTGGAAGGCGCGCGTGGCCGGCATCGGCGCGCACGAGTTCGGCGCGAGCGTGGGCTACGTGGTCGACGAATCGCGCCGCTTCGACCTGAAGTGGCAGCAGCTCGACTTCAGCGACGGCAACCGGCGCGACGGCCTGGACATCGGCTGGCGCGAACGCTGGATCAGCACGCCGGCCTTCCAGCTCGAGACCCGGCTGGGCGCCGACGCGGGCCGCGGCCGCGCCATCGACGCGCCCTACTTCAACCCGTCGAGCGACTCCAGCGTGCAGCTGAGCGTGCGCGCGCAGTGGCTCAACTGGAAGCGCGACGACCGGCAGTTCTTCCAGGCCGTGGAGCTCGGCGGCGGCAGCTACCGGCAGGCCGGCTTCGGCAGCGGGCCGATGTGGAGCCTGCGCTACGAGCACCGCTGGAACTTCGGGCCGAAGCTCACGCTGCGCTACGGGCTGGTCGTCTCCAGCCATCCCTACGACGGCGTGCGCGAACGACAGCGCGGCGTCTTCCTGAATCTCTCGACACCCCTGCCGTGACGATGCGAACGACGAAGCACAACACCCCACTCGCCTTCCTACGCGCGGCGCTGCCGTGGCTGATGCTGCTGGCCTTTGCGCTGCCGGCGCTCGCGCAGCCGCTGCCGCCGGCCGACCCCGACGACGGCAGGAGCTTTCGCGTGATCTCCTTTCACGACGTGCGCGCCAACGTGCGCGAGAGCTTCGAGACGTCGCCGGACGAGACCGCGGTCGACGAGCACACCTTCGCCGGCGTCTTCGCATGGCTGCAATACAACGGCTACCACCCGGTGAGCCTGCAGCAGATCGTCGACGCGCGCGCCGGCGCCAAGCCCCTGCCGCCCCGGCCGGTGCTGCTGACCTTCGACGACGGCTACCGCAGCGCCTACACCAAGGTCTTTCCGCTGCTCAAGCGCTACAACTACCCGGCGGTGATGGCGCTGGTGACGAGCTGGCTCGAGGTGCCCGAGGGACAGCAGGTGCACTGGGGCGACAAGCCCGCGCCGCGCGAGAACTTCCTGCTGTGGAGCGAGGCGGCCGAGATGGCGCGCTCGGGCCTCGTCGAGTTCGCGAGCCACAGCGACGCGATGCACACCGGCATCGTCGCCAACCCGCAGGGCAACCTGCTGCCGGCCGCGACCACGCACCGCTACGACCCGAAGACGGGCCGCTACGAGGACGACGACGCCTACGTGCGACGCGTCGAGGCCGACCTGCGCCGCAGCCGCGAGCTCATCGAGAAGCGCACCGGCGCGAAGGTGCGCTCGATGGTGTGGCCCTACGGCGCCTACAACACCGCCGCGCTCGAGGCGTCGAAACGCGCCGGCATGCCGATCACCTTCACGCTCGACGACGGCCCCAACGCGCCCGACGTGCCGCTCGCGCGCATCCGCCGCGCGCTGGCGGCCTACGACAACGAAGCGCCTTCCTACGAGCGCATGCTGCGCAGCCCCGTGGGCGGCGAGCAGCGCCCGGTCAACCGCGTGATGCACGTGGACCTCGACTACGTGTACGACCCCGATCCGGCCCAGCAGGAGCGCAACCTCTCGATGCTGATCGACCGCGTGGCCGCCGTGCGCCCGCGCGCGGTGTTCCTTCAGGCCTACGCCGACCCCGACGGCGACGGCGTGGCCGACGCGCTGTACTTTCCCAACCGCCACCTGCCGGTGCGCGCCGACCTGTTCGGCCGCGCGGCCTGGCAGCTGCGCAGCCGCGCCGGCGTGAAGGTCTACGCCTGGATGCCGGTGACGGCCTTCAGGCTGCCGGCATCGAATCCGCTCGCCACGCACACGGTGACGGCGCAGGACGGCAAGGTGCACGCCGACCGCTACCACCGCCTCACGCCCTTCGACCCCGCGGTGCGCGCGCTGGTCGGCGACATCTACGAGGACCTGGGCCGCCACGCCTTCTTCGAGGGCCTGCTGTTCCACGACGACGCGATGCTCTCCGACGACGAGGACGCGAGCCCCGCGGCGCTCGCCACCTACGCGAAATGGGGCCTGCCGTCCGACGTGGCGGCGATCCGCGCGAACCCGGAGCTGACGGCGCGCTGGACCGCTGCCAAGACGCGCTACCTGATCGAGTTCACGCAGGAACTCGCCGCGCGCACCGGCGCATGGCGGCCCGCGCTGGAGACAGCGCGCAACCTCTACGCCCGCCCGGTGCTCGAGCCCCAGGCCGAGCAGTGGTTCGCGCAGAACTACGAGGCCTCGCTCGCCGCCTACGACTACGTCGCGCTGATGGCGATGCCGCGCATGGAGCGCGAAGCGGATGCCGACGGCTGGCTCGCGCGCCTGGCCCGGCGCGCCGCCGACACGCCGCGCGGCCTCGACGGCACCGTGTTCGAACTGCAGGCGCGCGACTGGCGCACCGGCAAGCCCGTGGCCGACGCGGAGCTCTCGCGCCAGTGGACGCTGCTGCAGCGCGTCGGCGTGCGCCACCTGGGCTACTACCCCGACGACTTCCTCAACGACCAGCCCTCGCTCGACACCGTGCGCCGCGCGATCTCGGTGCGCACCCTCTTGCCGCGAGCGCTGCGCACCCCGGCCGAAACCGAAAGCCCGCCGCGTGCGGCGCAAGGAGAACGCTCGCCATGAGCCCCGCCATGCAGTTCCTCGCGCAGACGCTGCCTTCGCTGCTGTTCGGCTTCGTCTTCTACTACCCGTTCTTCATGGCCTACGTGTGGATGGCCGGCGGCCTCTCGCACGCGTGGGTCTTCGAGCGCCAGCGCGACGTCGACGTCAATCCGCTCGAGCTCCTGCCCTCGCTCCCGCTGGTCACGGTGGTGGTGCCGTGCTTCAACGAGGCGCCGCACCTGCGCGAGGTGATCGAGCAGCTGATGCGCACGCGCTATCCCTACTGCGAGGTCATCGCCGTGAACGACGGCAGCGCCGACGGCACCGGCGAGCTGCTGGACGAGATGACCAAGGAATACGGCCGCCTGCGCGTGATCCACAACGCCAGCAACCAGGGCAAGGCCGTGGGGCTCAACACCGCCTGCCAGCTCGCGCGCGGCGAGTACATCCTTGGCATCGACGGCGACGCGCTGATCGACGAGGACGCCATCGCATGGCTGCTGCTGCCGATGCTGGCTTCGGAGCGCATCGGCGCGGTCACCGGCAACCCGCGCATCCGCACCCGCACCACGCTGCTGGGGCGCATGCAGGTGGGCGAGTTCTCCTCGATCATCGGCCTCATCAAGCGATCGCAGCAGCTGGTGGGCACGCTCTTCACGGTCTCGGGCGTGATCGCCATGTTCCGCCGCCGCGCGGTGCTCGACGTGGGCTTCTGGAGCCCCGACGTGCTCACCGAGGACATCGACATGAGCTGGAAGCTGCAGATCGCCGGCTGGCAACTGCGCTTCGAGCCGCGCGCGCTGTGCTGGATCCTGATGCCCGAGACCTTGCGCGGTCTCTGGAAGCAGCGCCTGCGCTGGGCCATGGGCGGCATCCAGACCATGCTGCGCTGCAGCTCGCACATCCTGCGGCCGCGCCACTGGCGCATGTGGCCGATCTACTTCGAGTACATGACCAGCATCTTCTGGGCCTACGCCATGGCCCTGGTGCTGGCCATCAGCCTGGTGCGGCCCTTCCTGCCGCACGACTCGTCCTGGCACTCGGCGCTGCTGCCCCACTGGCAGGGCACGCTGCTGGCCATGACCTGCATCCTGCAGATGCTGCTGAGCCTGTGGATCGACCGCCGCTACGACCGCGACCTGCTGCGCTACTTCGCCGGAACGATCTGGTACCCGATCGCCTTCTGGACCATCACGATGGCCACCACCGTGATCGCCTTTCCCAAAGCCCTGATACGCCGCCGGGGCAAACGCGCGGTGTGGACAAGCCCCGACCGAGGAGTCTCCGATGTCCCATGAGTCCGTGTTCCCCTCCAGCTATCCGCCCGACATGCACAACGACGCCGCGCCGCCGAGCCGCCGCCGCTCCTGGGGGCAGCCCCCGGTGGACGAGCCGATCATCGACGCCGCGCGCATCCCGCTGCGCGCCTTCGGCAGCGGCCGCTCGCCGCAGCGCGCGCTGGCCATGTACCTGTGGCTGCGCCTGCTGCGCCCCGCCATCACCATCGCGATCTGGTTCTGCGCCGTCTGGTACGCATGGCCCTACGTGCTGGGCGCGCGCTCGCAACCCGAGGTGCTGCACCTGCTGAGCCTGTACGGCCTGGTGATCTGCGCGATCCTGGTGTCGATGCTGGTCATGGCGCCGTGGCGCCGCCGACAGCACCGCCGCGAGGCGCCGCCCGTGAAGGAGAAGTCGTCCCTGTCCGCGCTGGCCACCTACATCGAAGTGCCGCCCGCGCGCCTGTCCACCTGGCAGCGCACGCGCCAGCTGCTGGTGCACCACGACAACAACGGCCACCTGCGCGACGCCATCGACACCACGCCGGCCGCCCTCGAGCCCGAGACCACGAAGAAACGCTGAGAGCCTGCGGTCCGTCCGGCCGGGGCGCGTGCAGGGGTTTCGCGGTGGTGATTGAATCGCCGCACCCCATCCACCAAGGACCCGTTTCATGGATCTCCAGCTCCAGGACCAGCACGTACTCATCACCGGCGGCAGCAAAGGCATCGGCCTGGCCTGCGCCCTCGGCTTCCTGCGCGAAGGCGCGCGCGTGAGCCTCGTCTCGCGCGACCTCTCCAACCTAGAGCAGGGCCGCAAGACCTTGTTCGAATCGTTCCCGCAGGCCGAGGGCCGCGTGTCCATCCAAGCAGCCGACCTCAAGGACCCGGCCGGCGCCGTGGCCGCCCTCGACGCCGCCGAAAAAGCCTTCGGCCCAGTCGACATCCTCGTCAACTCCGCAGGCGCCGCGCGCCGCACCCCGCCCGACGACCTCACGCCCGCGTCATGGCACGACGCGATGGACGCCAAGTACTTCACCTACATCCACATGATCGACCCCGTGGTCAAGCGCATGGGCCAGCGCGGACGCGGCGCCATCGTCAACGTCATCGGCCAGGGCGGCAAAGTCGCCAGCCCCGTCCACATGGCCGGCGGCGCCGCCAACGCCGCCCTCATGCTCGTGAGCGCCGGCATGGCCGCCGCCTACGCTGCCAAGGGCGTGCGCGTGAACGCAGTGAACCCCGGCCTCACCCTCACCGAGCGCCTGCAGGAAGGCATGAAGGCCGACGCGAAGTTGCAAGGCATCGGCACCGACGAAGCGCTGGAACGAGCCAAGGCCCGCCTGCCACTGGGCCGCATCGCGACCCCGGAGGAAGTGGCCAACACAGTGCTGTTCCTGGCGTCGCCGAAGGCGAGCTATGTGACCGGCGCAATCGTGGCGATGGACGGTGCGGTGACGCCGATGATCTGAAAAGCAAGAAGCGCGGCTGTATCAAGCGCCGCAGCCCTCACCCCAACCCTCTCCCAACGGGAGAGGGGGCAAAGGCCGAGCGAAGCAAAGGCCCGTTCGTCTCCCCTCCCCTCTGGCTGCGCCGAGGAGCGCAGCGTTTCGCGGATCAGGGCTCGCAGCTGTTTGAGCGAAGCGAGTTCTGCGAGACCCCGCGAAACGCGAGCACCGCAGGTTGCCCCTTCGCACAGCGAAGGGGTCGCAGACAGTGGGGTCGCCTTTTCTTTGCCTACTTTCTTTTGGCGAAGCAAAAGAAAGTAGGTCGCCCGCCGGGGCGAGTCCCGGCCCCGGAAAACAAACCTCAAGCCAACGCCAGCAAGGCCTCGAACTTCCCCGCAAGAAAGTCAACGAAAGCCCGCACACGAGCCGGCACAAACCTCCCACTAGGCAACAACGCATGCAACGGATAAGGCTCCGTCTCCCAATCCCCCAACAACCGCACAAGCCGCCCTTCCCGAATGTCATTGCGCACATCCAAAGCAGACTTCAAGGAAATCCCATACCCCGCCACAGTCCACTCCCGCGCCAGCGAAGCGTCATCCACGCTGCGGTTCCCATTCACCCGCACCTCCGTCCACTGCCCGTTCTGCGCAAACCGCCAGACCCGGTGCCTTCGCCCCGAGCGATTGAAGATCAGGCAGTTGTGATGCGCCAGGTCCTGCGGCACCCGAGGTGCCGGATGCCGCCGCAGATAGTCGGGTGAAGCAGTCAGCAGCGGATTGGTCAGCGCAAACGCCCGCGCCACCAGCCGCGAATCCGCCAGCGCCCCGTATCGCAGCGCCACGTCGACCTCGTCGCGCATCACATCCAGCGGCCGGTCCCCCACCGACAGCGACAGCTGCACCCCCGGATGCAGCGCCAGGAACTCGTCGAACCACGGCAGCAGCGTGCTGCGCGTGAGGTCCGACGGCGAGGCCACGCGCAATGTGCCGACCAGCTCGCCGCGATCCGCCGTGACCAGCGACTCCCCCTCGTCCAGCAGCTCGAAGGCCCGCACCGCGTAGTCGAGCAGCGTCTGCCCCTGCGGCGTGAGCCGCATCGCGCGCGTCGAGCGCTCGAAAAGCCGCGCGCCGAGCTGCGCCTCCAGCCGCTTGAGCGTGGCGCTGGCCGCGGCCGGCGTGATGCCCAGTGCATGCGCCGCCGCCGTGAGCGTGCCGGCGCGGGCGGTGTGCACCAGCACCTGCAGGTCGGAGATATTTTCAATCTTCATTTGAAACTGTTGCTGATTTCGGCTTACTTATCAAATCGGCCTTGCGATCCTACAGTTCAGTCATCGTTACTGAAAGGTGCATTCGCCATGAAAGCCGTCGGCTACTACCAGCCCCTCCCCATCGACAACCCCGAATCGCTGCAGGACATCGAGCTGCCAACCCCTGTGCCCGGCACGCGCGACCTGCTGGTGCGCGTGAAGGCGGTGTCGGTCAACCCGGTGGACACCAAGGTCCGCAAGAACGCCGCGCCCGAGGCCGGCCAGGCCAAGGTGCTGGGCTGGGACGCGGTCGGCACCGTCGAGGCCGTCGGCTCCGGCGTGAAGAACTTCAAGACCGGCGACCGCGTGTACTACTCGGGCTCGATCATCCGCCCCGGCACCAACGCCGAGCTGCACGCGGTGGACGAGCGCATCGCGGCGCTGGCGCCGAAGAGCCTCGACGACGCGCAGGCCGCCGCGCTGCCACTGACCACCATCACCGCCTACGAGCTGCTGTTCGACCGCCTGCGCGTGCCCAAGGGCGGCGGCGAGGGCCAGACGCTGCTGGTCACCGGCGGCGCGGGCGGCGTGGGTTCCATCCTCATCCAGCTCGCGCGCCAGCTGACCAAGCTGCGCGTGATCGCCACCGCCTCGCGCGCCGAAACCCGCGCATGGTGCCTGGAGCTGGGCGCACACGCGGTGATCGATCATTCGAAGCCGCTCGCGGCCGAGCTCAAGGCTGCCGGCATCGGCGAGGTCGACATGGTCGCCAGCCTCACGCAGACCGACCAGCACTATGCGCAGATCATCGAAAGCCTCAAGCCCCAGGGCCAGCTCGCGGTGATCGACGACATGAAGGTGCTCGACGCGATGCCGCTGAAGACCAAGTGCATCTCGCTGCACTGGGAAATGATGTTCGCGCGCTCGCGCTTCGAGACGCCCGACATCGCCGAACAAGGCGCGCTGCTGGCCGAGGTGGCCGCGCTGGTCGACGCGGGCCGCATCCGCACCACCGCGAACGCGAGCTTCGGCACCATCAATGCCGCCAACCTGCGCAAGGCCCACGCGCTCATCGAGAGCGGCAAGGCGCAGGGCAAGGTGGTGCTGGCGGGGTTCCAGGCCTAGCTCAGGTGGACTGCCACGGCAGTCCGCGCATGCGCTCGCGCTTTTCCTCTTCATCGAAATGCGCGAGCGATGGCTTGATGAGGTCGCTGCGCGCCACGATGCCCACCAGCGCGAGCGACTGCGCGTCCTTCACCACCGGCAGCCGCTCCAGCCTGTGGCGCGCGAGCCGCGTGGCGACGGCACGGCAGTTTTCCCCCGGCAGCGCGAAGTAGAGCGGCACGTCGGCGCAGGCATCGCCCACCGTGGCGATCGGGTCGCTCGTGCCGCGCGCGGCGAGCATCGCGCGGTCGGCCACGCCGATCACCGTGCCGTTGCGCAGCACCGGGAACGCGCGGTGCGCCTGCCCTTCGCCGAAATGCTCGAACAGCGCCTGCGTCACCGGCATGGCCGCGTCGATGCTGCGCACCTCGCGCGTCATCACCTCTTCCACCGAATGCCGCTCCAGCGGATCGATGCCGTATTCGCGGTAGATGTGATAGCCGCGGCGCGCGATCTTCTCGGTGAGGATCGAGCGGCGCATCGTCAGCACGGTGAAGCCGTAGGCCACGGCCGATGTGGCCAGCAGCGGCAGCAGCGCATTGCTGTCGTGCGTGAGCCCGAAGGCGAAGATGGTGGCGGTGAGCGGCGCGCGCATCACGCCGCCAAGCGTGGCCGCCATGCACACCAGCGGCCACAGCGCCGGGTCGTTGCCCGGCAGCACATGCGACAGCACGACGCCGAGGCCCGCGCCCATCATCAGCAGCGGCGCGAGCACGCCGCCCGAGGTGCCCGAGCCCAGCGAGATGACCCAGATGACGGCCTTCACCGCCAGCAGCGCGAGCACCACGCCGAGCGCGAGGTGGTTGTGCAGCAGGTCGCCGATGACGTCGTAGCCCACGCCTAGCGCGCGCGGCTGCAGCCAGCCACCGATGCCCACCGCGAGGCCGCCGATGGCGGGCCACCACATCCAGTGAATCGGCAGCTTGCCGAACCAGTCTTCCACCTTGTAGAGCGAGATCGACAGCGACGCCGACAGCGCGCCGCACAGCACGCCCGCGATCACGCACGACAGCATGGCGAGCGGGCCCGGCACGGCCGTCTGCAGCGGGAAGAGCGGGCCCGGGTCCATCAGCAGCGGCCGCGCGAAGCCCGCCACCGCGCAGGCCACGGCCACCGGCAGCAGGCTGCGCGGGCGCAGCTCGAACAGCAGCAGCTCGACGGCCAGCAGCACGGCGGCCACCGGCGTGCCGAACACGGCCGTCATGCCGGCGGTGGCGCCCGCCACCAGCAGCGCCTTGCGCTCTGCGGCAGTGAGATGAAAGTGCTGCGCGATCAGCGAGCCGATGGCGCCGCCGGTCATGATGATCGGCCCCTCGGCGCCGAAGGGCCCGCCGCTGCCGATGACGATGCCCGACGAGAGCGGCTTGAGCAGCGCCACCTTCGGCGACATGCGGCTCTTGCCGAACAGGATCGCCTCGATGGCCTCGGGAATGCCGTGGCCGCGGATCTTGTCGGAGCCGTAGCGCGCCACCAGCCCGACGATGAGCCCGCCGATCACCGGCACCACGATGACCCATGCGCCCAGCGTGTGCGTGGCCGGCGATCGCTCGGCCAGAGAGAAGGTCTGGAAGAAGAACAGGTTGGTGAAGAAGCGGATCAGGTCGAGCAGCACGCGCGCGGCCACGGTGCTGATGGCGCCGATGAAGGCGGCCATGACGGTGATGCGCATGAGCCGCGTGTTGAGCGCGAAGTCGCCGCGCGGCGGGTGGGAGGAAGCCTTGGTCGTCATGGTGCTCACGGGGCGTCGGGAAGATCGATCTGCGGCACGTCGAACACGCCCTTGAGCGAGCGCAGTTCCGCGCGGTGGAGTTCGGCCAGCCTCGACAGCAGCTTCTCGCCCTCGGCGAGCAGGTGCACCTCGACCTGCCGGCGGTCGGTTTCGCTGGGCCGGCGCTGCACGAGCCCGAGCGCCTCGCAGCGCGTGACCAGCGCGACCGCGCCGTGCGGCTGCAGCTGCAGGCGCTCGGCGATCTCGCCCACCGAGGCCCAGTCGCGCCCGGGCACGCCCTTGATGTGCAGCAGCACCAGGTACTGCTGCGGCGTGAGGCCCTCGGCCTGCGCGGCGCGCTCGGAAAAGCGCTCGAAGCGGCGCATCTGGTAGCGGAACTGGGAGAGCGCCTCGAAGTCCTTCTTGGCGAGCTTGCGGGGTGTGGGAGCCATGGCGGTGCGGTCGACGGAACGGCTGCGAATATATCACGTCATGACATATTTGCCGTGCGACACAATCGATGGCATGACTGCCGACATCATCGAATCCGACACGCCCCGCCTGCGTCTGCGCCAGTGGCGCGACAGCGACCTGGCACCCTTCTTCGAGCTGGCGGGCGATCCGCTGGTGATGGAATTCCTGCTGCCGCTGCCCACGCGCGCCGACAGCGACGCGGCGGTCGCGCGCACGCGCTCGCGCATCGCCGAGAACGGCTGGGGCTTCTGGGCGGTGGAGCACAAGGACTCGGGCGAGTTCATGGGCTTCACCGGGCTCAATTCACCGGTGGCAGAGCTGCCCTTCTCGCCCTGCGTGGAGATCGGATGGCGCTTCGCGCGCAAGTGGTGGGGCCATGGCTACGCCAGCGAGGCGGCGCGGGCCGCGCTGCAGGTGGGCTTCGAGCGCCTCGGGCTGGACGAGATCGTCGCCTTCACCGCGTGGAACAACACTCGCTCGGCGGCGGTGATGCAGCGCATCGGCATGACGGAAGACGTGGAAGGCGCCTTCGACCATCCGCTGGTGCCCGAAGGGCACGCGCTGCGAAGGCACCGGCTCTACAAGCTCGGCCGCTCGGCCTGGCGCGCCGCGCACGGCGATCCGGATTCAGAATGAATGCAGCAGCAGGGCCGCGCCCGACACGATCGCGAAGACCTGCACGAAGACGCGCAGCACCCGGCCGTTGATGCGCCGGTGCACCATCCGGCTGAGCACGGCGCCCACCAACAACGCCGGCAGCAACTGCGCGGCGGCCAGCAGCTGGGAGCCGTCGATGCGCCCCGCCGCCATCAGCGTGACCAGCGACACCAGCTCGCCGACCAGGAAGCACAGCGCGATGGTCGAGCGCATGGCCGGCGCCGGCTGGTGCTGGTAGACCAGCGCCAGCGGCGGCCCGCCGATGCCGGTCGCGGTCTCGGTGACGCCGGTGACGAGGCCCGCGGCAACGAAGGCGCCGCGCCCCGGCGAGAAGGCCGGCATCATCAGCGTGACCAGCGCCGCCGCGATGGTCGATGCGCCGACGAACAGCGACAGGTGGCTCGCGCTCAACGCCGCCAGCACCCAGAGCCCGCCGGCCGTGCCGAGCAGGCGCCCCCCGCTGATCCAGCCCGCGCCGACACGGTCGATCGCGCCGCGCTCGCGCCACATCACGTAGAAGTTCAGCGGCAGCATCAGCACCAGCACGCACACCGGCAGCAGGTCGGGGCGCACGATGCCGATCACCGGCGCGGCGATCAGCGCGAAGCCGACACCGGTCGCGCCCTGTACGAAGGCGGCGAACAGCACTGCGGCGGAGACGAGAAGAAGATGCTGCGCGCTCACTGCGGACCCAGCCCACCGTCGACGCGCTCGCGGCAAAGGCGCCGATGCTCGGCCGCCGTCGGGTGCAGGCGCTGGATGGGCGCGCGGTCCATCGCCGCATGCGCGATCTCCGCGAGCCGGCGCTGCAGCGCCCGCGCGTCCCAGTCGGGCGGCCATCCCTCCCACAGGCGCAGGCGGCCGGCCACGAACACGGCGGTGATCTGGTCGCGGTTGCCCAGGCGCACCAGGTCCCAGGTGAGATCGACGGAGGTGCACATCTCGGGCGTGTCGACGTCCACGATCAGGAAGTCGGCCTGCTTGCCCGCGGCGATCTCGCCGGTCAGGCGGTCCAGGCCCACGGCGCGCGCGCCCTCGTGCGTGGCGTGGTCGAACCAGGTCCAGCCGCCTCCGCTCGACGCATCGCCGACGGCCAGGCCGAAGGCCAGCTTCTGCGCGGCCTCGGCCGCGTCCATGAGCCGGAAGGCGTCGCTGCGCGTGGCATCGGTGCCGAGGCCGAAGCGGATGCCCATGGCCGCCATCAGGTTCGCGGGCGCCACGGCATTGCCCTTCCACTGGCTGGCGACGGGGTTGTAGCTCACGGCGGTGTCGGTGTCGCGCAGCAGCACGAGCTCGGACGGCGTGACGAGCGTGCCGTGCGCGATGAGCACCTGCGGGCCCAGCGCACCCAGCCGCGCCAGCAGCTCGAGCGGCCGGCTGCCGCGCTGCACCACCGAGCGCTCGACCGACGCGAGGTGTTCGTTGACATGCGTCTGGAACACGGTGCGCGCCTCGGCGCAAAGGGCCGAGACGCTGGCCAGCATCTCGTCGGACGCGGCCTCGGGCACCGAGATGGCGAGCGACGGATGCACCAGCCCCTCGCGCGGCCAGCGGTCCAGGAAATGCGCGGCCCGCGCCAGGATCTCACGGCGCTCGCCGGCGCTGCTGTCGTTGCCGCCGTCGTTGCAGATCAGGCCGAGCACGCAGCGCAGCCCCGCTTCCTGCACGGCGGCAGCGATGGCGCCGATGTCGCCCGGCGCGCGTGTGCCCGCGTCGCACACGGTGGTGAAGCCGCCGCGCAGCGACTCGAGCGCCGCGAGCTTGGAGGCCAGGTAGACGAACTCGTCGTCCAGGCTGGATTCGAGCGGCACCCACACCCGGCGGAATATCTCGGAGGGCTCGCCATAGGCCAGAGACTTGCCGAAGGACTGGGTCAGGTGGTGGTGCGCGTCGATCATGCCGGGCATCAGCAGCTTGCCGGGCATGGCCAGCGGCGTGAGATGCGGGTGGCGCGCGGCAAGGACGCCGGCGGGGCCGACATCCCGGAACAGGCCGTCGGCCACCACCACGGCATGGCCGGTGGCCGGGCCGTCGCGCAGCATCAGGTGGTCGGGAACGAGCAGCAGCTCGTCGGCCGCGAGCATCGCGGCATCGAGGTCAGGAGACATGGTGAACAGGTAAAGGAGAAAGATGAAGAAGCGCGGCCGGGCTCATGCCTGCGAGGTTGGCGCCGTCGGCGCCATCTCGGCGCGCTCCGCGTGGACGCGGTTGAAGACCATGTTGAGCATCACCGCGGTGAGCGAGCCCATCGCCAGCCCGTTGCCCAGCACGAGCTGCAGCGTGTCGGGAAAGCGGCTGTAGAGCCCCGGCACGACGATGGGCAGCAGGCCCATGGTCAGCGCGCCGGCCAGCACGAACATGTTGCCGCGCTCGTGCAGGTCGACCTTGCGCAGCATGTCGATGCCCATCGTCCCGATGATCGCGAACACCACCATCGCGGTGCCGCCCACCACGGCCGAGGGAATGGCGCTGGCCAGCCGGCCCAGCGGCGCCGACAGCGCGATGAGGATCAGGATCGCCCCGGCCGTGGCGGTGACGTAGCGCGAACGCACGTTGGTGGCGCGCACGATGCCGATGTTCTCGCCGCTCGTGATGATCATCGACGTGCCGAAGAGCCCGCCCGCCAGCGACACCAGCGCGTCGCCTCGGATGGTGCGCGGCACGGCGTCGCGCGGATCGACCTTGCGGCCCACCACCTCGGCCACCGCCACCGTCTGGCCGGTGGCCTCGACCATGGAGATCACGCTGAAGATCAGCAGCGGCACGGCCGCCACCACGTCGAAGTGCGGCATGCCGAAGGGCAGCAGCGTCGGGGCGCTCCAGAGCGGGCCGGCCGCGACGGAGCCGAAATCCATCAGCCCGCAGGCCGCCGCCAGCAGGGTGCCCGCCAGCAGCCCCAGCAGCACCGCGAGCTGGCCGAGCATGCCCTTGAAAAGCCGCGCGAACAGCACCGTGAAGCCGATGGTCGCCAGCGCCAGCCCGATGTTCGCGGGGTCGGCGAAGGTCGGCGAGCCGGCCTTGCCCGCGATGATGCCCCCGTACACCTTCACGAGATTGATGGACACCAGCAGCAGCAGGGTGCCGATGACGATCTTCGGAAAGTAGCGCAGGCAGCGCGCGAACACCGGCAGGACCAGGAAATAGAACAGCGCCGTGAGGATCACCGCGCCGGAGGCGGTCTGCAGGTCGCGCTGCTGCGCAATGGTCACGAACATCACGATGGGCGCCCCGCCCGGCACCATGACGAAGGGCAGCCGCGCCCCGAACTTCCACGGCCCGAACGACTGCAGCAGCGTGCCCACGCCGCACAGGAGAAAGGTGGCGCTGATCAGGTTGACAGTGAGCGCGGCGGGCAGGCCCAGCGCCTTGGCCACCAGGAAAACGGAGGTGATGGGCACGGCAGCCATCACCAGCACGTGCTGCAGACCGAACAGGAGCAGTTGCGAAACGGGCAGCACGGCGTCGACGGCAGGGGCGTCGGATACACGGGACATGATCGAATCCTTTGACCGGATTGGCGCCCAAATCGATTTGGGCGTGCTCGCAAAAAAATCCGCCGAGGCGGGTGAAGTACATTCCGGGACAAGGCGCCCAAAACGATTTGGGAATTGAAGCACCGGTTTTTGAAAAGGTCAACGGGATGAGTACCGAGCCATCGCCGCGAGCGAACATCAAGGACGTGGCGCGGGAAGCGGGCGTGTCGCCCACCACCGTCTCCCATGCGCTCAACGCCCGCGGCCAGGTGGATGCCGAAACCCGCGCGCGCGTCGAGAAGGCCGCCCTGAAGCTCGGCTACCGGCCGAACCGCAACGCCCAGCGGCTGCGCACGGGCGAGGCGCACATGATCGTGCTGCTGTCGTCGATGCCGTTCGCGGTGGCGGGCGGCCCTTCGCGGCTCGGCTTTCTCATGGAGGTGGCGGCCGTGGCGGCCTCCGCCGCACTCGACCGGAACCTGGCACTGGTGCTGGCCCCGCCCATGGAAACGGGGCGCGTGCCGATGGAGTTGCTCGACGTGGACGGGGCGCTGGTCATCGAGCCCTCCGCCGGCGACCCGAACATGGACTACCTGCTGCGGCGCGGCCTGCCGGTGGTCGCCATCGGCAAGCCCGCCGATGCCGCCGAAAGCGGAGCGGCCCTGCCGCCCTACGTCGACATCCACTCGGGCGACACCACCCGGCTGCTGCTGGAGCACCTGCATGCACAGGGCGCGCGCAGGATCGCGATGATCCTGGGCTCGGCGCAGCGCAACTCCTACCTCGAAGGCCAGGCCGCCTACCTGGCGTTCGCCGCCGCGCAGGGGCAGGCGCCACTGCTGTCGCTGGTCGACGAGGCCAAGGGCGAAAGCGGCGGCCGCGACGCCGCGCTGGCGCTGCTGGCGGCCCACCCCGGCATCGACGCCTTCTGCGTGCCGGTGGATGCGTTCGCCACGGGCGCCGTCGCAGCGGTTCTCGAGACCGGCCGGCGCATTCCCGAAGACGTGATGGTCGCCACCCGCTACGACGGCCTTCGCGCGCGCACCAGCGTGCCGCCGCTCACGGCCGTGGACTTGCATCTGGACGAAGTGGCGCAACAGGCCATCGCGCTGCTCTTCGACCATCTTCGCGGCGACACGGCACGGCGCAAGGTCGACGGACCCGTGGCCCAGCTCGTGCCCCGGCTGTCGTCGGCCCGCCGGGCCTGACCGCGGCGAAAGGCTCGGAGGCTACTTCGCCTTCGACACCCGCCACACGGTGTTGCCCACGTCGTCAGCCACGATCAGCGCGCCGCCCTTGTCGAGCGCCACGCCCACCGGGCGGCCGTGCGCCTTCTCGTCGGCATTCAGGAAGCCGGTCAGCACGTCGACGGGCGGCCCGCTGGGCTTGCCGCCGATGAAGGGCACGAACACCACCTTGTAGCCCGACTTGGGCTTGCGGTTCCACGAGCCGTGCTCGCCGATGAAGACCCCGCTGGCGAACTGCTCGGGCATGCCGCCCGGGCGCGAGAAGGCCATGCCCAGCGGCGCGACGTGCGAGCCCAGCGCGTAGTCGGGCGCGATGGCCTTGGCGACCATCTCCGGGTTCTGCGGCTGCACGCGCGCGTCGACCACGCCGCCGTAGTAGCTCCAGGGCCAGCCGTAGAAGGCGCCGTCCTTCACCGAGGTGAGGTAGTCGGGCACGAGGTCGCTGCCGATCTCGTCGCGCTCGTTCACCACGGTCCACAGCACCTTGGTGTCGGGCTCCCAGCCCATGCCGTTGGGGTTGCGCAGGCCGCTGGCGAAGAGGCGCTTCTCGCCGGACTTCGTGTCGACCTCCCAGATCGCGGCGCGGCCCTGTTCGGCCGGCAGTCCGTTCTCGCCGATGTTGCTGTTGGAGCCGACCGTCACGTAGAGCTTGCTGCCGTCGGCATTGGCGATCACGTTCTTGGTCCAGTGGTGGTTGATGCCGGCCGGCAGCTGCGTCACCAGCGTGGGGCTTGCGCCGATGGAGGTCTGGCCCTCGGTGTAGGGCACCTTCACCAGCGCGTCGGCATTGGCGATGAAGAGCTCGTTGCCGACCAGCGCCATGCCGTAGGGCGAGCGCAGGTTGCTCATGAACACCTGCTTCACCTCGGCCATGCCGTCGCCGTCGGCATCGCGCAGCAGGGTGATGCGGTTGGCGCTGGGCACGCCCGCGCCCGCCCGTCCCATGACCTTGCCCATGACCCAGTTGCGGATCTTGGCGATGGGGCCGCTGCCGCCGTCGTTGCTGTCGGCCGGCTTGGGCGGCTTGTTGCTCTCGGCCACGAGGATGTCGCCGTTGGGCAGGGTGTAGACCCAGCGCGGGTGGTCGAGGCCGCGCGCCAGCGCCGTCACCTTCAGGCCCTCGGCGGGAACGGGCGCCGCGGTGTCGGTCCAGCCGACGGCCGGGGCGACGTTGACGGTGGGAATCAGGGTCTTGTTGGGCTCGGCCAGCTGCGGGCGGGGGCCGGTCGTCAGCTCGGGCGCGAGCTTGGCGGCCTCGCCGCAGCCGGCGGCGAGCAGCACGGCGGCCAGGGCCGTGGCCGCCGTGCGTGGCCATGAAGACGCCGTGCGGGTGGGTGCTTGCTGCGGTCGATTCATGCGTGATCCTTCGCGCGGCCGACTGCCGCATGCGGCGCATCATCCCAAGGCGGGCTGGCCGGGGAGTGTCGGCCGTGGGCGCTTTCTGGCGTGGGCGCACCTCATTCGCGCATCGCCGCTACCATCGCCGGATGACCGACGACCTGTTCCGCGCCGACGCCTACCTGCGCAGCTGCGACGCCCGCATCGTGCGAATCGACGACACCGGCATCGTGCTGGACCGCACGGTGTTCTATCCGCTGGGCGGCGGACAGGCGGGAGACAGCGGCGTGCTGGCCATGGCCGACGGGCGCGAGATCGTCATCGCCGACACCCGCAAGGCCAAGGACGCCGAGGGCCAGCCGACGGACGAATTCATCCACGTACCGGCCCCCGGGCAGGCCGACCTGCTGGCCGCGCTGAAACCCGGCGACGCGGTCGCTGCCAGCATCGACTGGGAGCGCCGCCACCGCCTGATGCGCTTCCACACCGCCACCCACCTCCTGTGCCACCTGGTGCCGCAGCCGGTGAACGGCTGCTCCATCACCCCCGAGTACGCACGGCTCGACTTCCACATGACCGACGCGCTGGACAAGGACTCGCTGACGGCCGGCCTCGCCCGGCTGGTCGAGGCGGCCCACCCGCTGACCGTGGGCGCCATCACCGACGAGGAACTCGACGCCAACCCCGCGCTGGTCAAGAGCATGAGCGTGCAGCCGCCGCGCGGCACGGGCACGGTGCGCACCATCCGCATCGGTGGAACGGGCGCAGGAGAGACGCCCATCGACTTCCAGCCCTGCGGCGGCACGCATGTTGCAAACACCGCCGAGATCGGGGCGGTGGTGGTCACCAAGATAGAGAAGAAGAGCGCCAGCAGCCGCCGCGTGGTGCTGGGCTGGGCTCCGCAGGCCACGGCGGCCGCCTGAAACGCCCGGAACTTCGCCCCTACCGATTGCTCCGACTGACGGCATGATCTTCCCGCGCATCCAATTCGCTACGCTTCTGATAGCAACAGCCGCAGCCAGTATGCCGGCTTTGGCGCAATCGACACCCGAGCTTGCATCGAAGCCGGGCGCCGTGGTCACCACCCCCCATGTGCGCGCCGAACTCATTGCCCACGCCCCCGACGGCGTGACGCCGGGCGCCCCGGTATGGGTCGGCCTGCAGATCGCGCACCAGCCCGAGTGGCACACCTACTGGAAGAACGCCGGCGACTCCGGCCTTCCCACCGAGATGACGTGGACGCTGCCCGCCGGCGTGTCCACCGGCGAGATCGCATGGCCGGCGCCGAAGAAGATTCCCGTCGGCAGCCTCGCCAACTACGGCTACGAGAACACCGTGCTGCTGCCGGTGCCGCTGGAGGTGTCCACGCTCTACAAGCCGCCGGTGGCGCTGGGCGGCACCCCGGCCATGGACATCCAGCTCAAGGCCTCCTGGCTGGTCTGCCGCAAGGAATGCATTCCCGAGGAAGGCACCTTCACGCTGGCCCTGCCGCTGCAGGGCTCGACCGCGCTGCACAAGGCCGAGTTCGACACCGCCCTGGCCGCCCGCCCCCAGCCGCTGGCCAGGCCCGGCACCGTCGAGGTCGACGGTCACAACCTGAAGGTGCGGCTCGAGGGCCTGCCCGCCGCCGCGCAGGGCAAGACGCTGGAGTTCTTCCCCGAGACCCCCGAGGTGATCCGCACCGCGGCCGTCTCCGGCAAGGACTGGACCCAATCCTGGCAGGGCGACACCTGGACCGCAACGATGCCGCTGGCCGACCAGCGCAGCGCGAGCCCCACCGTCATGCCGGTGGTGGTGACGCTGCCCGAAGCCGACCGGCAGGCCGGCCAGCCGGTGGCATGGCGCGCCGAGGCGCCGGTGTCGGGCGCATGGCCCACGGCCGCCGCGCCGCGCGCCGCCGAGGTGTCGCCGGCCCTGCAGGCGGCGCTCGCGGCCAACGCCGCGAATGCCGTGGCCGCAAAGTCCGGCGACCTGCCCGCCCCCTCTTCCACCACCTTCGTGGCCGCGCTGCTGGGCGCGCTGCTCGGCGGCCTGCTGCTCAACCTGATGCCCTGCGTGTTCCCGATCCTCGCGATCAAGGTGCTGGGCTTCGCGCGGCAGGCGGGCAACGCCAGCGCGCACCGCAAGGCCGGGCTGGCCTACACGGGCGGCGTGATGCTGTCCTTCCTCGCACTCGGCGGCGGCATGCTGGCGCTGCGCGCGGCCGGCGCCGGGCTGGGCTGGGGCTTCCAGCTGCAGTCGCCGGGCGTGGTGGCGGCGCTGGCGGCGCTCTTCACGCTGATCGGCCTGAACCTCGCGGGCGTGTTCGAATTCGGCCGCGCCGCGCCTTCGTCGGTGTGCAGCGCGCAGGCCAAGCATCCGCTGGCCAACGACTTCCTTTCCGGCGTGCTCGCCGTGGTCATCGCATCGCCCTGCTCCGCGCCGTTCATGGGCGCCTCGCTGGGTTTCGCCATCGGCCTGCCGGCGGCGCAGGCGCTGCTGCTGTTCGCGGCGCTGGGCTTCGGGCTGGCGCTGCCGTACCTCGTGGCCGGCTTCGTGCCCGCGGTGGCTTATCTGCTGCCCAAGCCCGGCCCGTGGATGGGCACGCTGCGCCGCCTGCTCGCCTTCCCGATGTTCGCCACCGTGGCGTGGCTGGTGTGGGTGCTGGGCCAGCAAAGCGGCATCGACGGCGCGGGCACGCTGCTCGCGCTGCTGGTGTGCATGGCAGCCATCGTCTGGGCGCTCACGCTGCGCGGGCGCGCGCGGGTCGTGATCGCGGGCGTGCTGATCGCCTTCACCGCCGTGCTCACCGCCGCCATCGGCCGCAACGTGCTGCAGGTGGTGGAGCCCGCGAAGCTGGCCTCGGCCGGCACGAAGGACACGACGGGCCAGCGCTGGCAGCCCTGGTCCGCCGAGCGCGTGGCCCAGCTGTCGGACGCCGGCCGGCCGGTGTTCATCGACTTCACCGCCGCATGGTGCGTGACCTGCCAGTACAACAAGAAGAGCACCCTGTCCGACGCGCAGGTGCTGGCCGACTTCGACGCGAAGAAGGTCGCCATGCTGCGCGCCGACTGGACCCGCCGCGACCCCGCCATCACCGCCGCGCTCACCGCGCTGGGACGCAGTGGCGTGCCGGTGTACGTGCTGCAGGCGCCGGGCAAGCCGCCGGTCGTGCTGACGGAGATACTGGGCAAGGACGAGGTCCGCGCCGCCATCGCGGCTCTTTGACCACCGGCGTGACATGGGTTGTCACATGCACTTGAAGAAACCGTTCTAAGCTGCAGTTGTTGTTTGGAATTTTGTTTTGGAGTTCAAGCTGGCCATGTCTCTTTCGCCAACCGCCGACTCGCGTTCCTTCCGTGCCGCGCGCAATGCCCGCGCCGCCCTGAGCCGGGCCTCCCGCCGTGCCGTCGTCGCCGCAGCCGTGGCGCTCGGCGCCACCTTCCTGATGGGCAACAACGCCGCAGCCGCTCCCACCGTGGGCCAGCAGGCGCCCGACTTCGTCGCGGTCGACACCAACGGCGCCAAGCACAAGCTGTCCGACTTCGCGGGCAAGTTCGTGGTGCTCGAATGGACCAACCCCGGCTGCCCCTTCGTGCGCAAGCACTACGGCAGCGGCAACATGCCCGCCACCCAGAAGGCCGCGACCGACAAGGGCGTGGTGTGGCTGGCCATCAATTCCACCGAGCGCGCCGCCTCCGACTACCTCAAGCCCGACGCGCTCGACGCCTGGATGAAGTCGCAGAAGGCCGCGCCCACCGCCGTGCTGATGGACGAGGACGGACTCATCGGCCAGGTCTACGGCGCGCGCACCACGCCGCACATCTTCATCATCGATCCCAAGGGCACGCTGGTGTACGCGGGCGGCATCGACAGCATCGCCTCGGCGCGGGTGGACGACATCAAGACCGCGACCAACTACGTGAACCAGGCATTGGGCGAAGCCTTCGGCGGCAAGCCGATCTCGGCGTCCGCGACGCGGCCCTACGGCTGCTCGATCAAGTACAAGACCTGACGCGAGGCGCGCCCCTCGGATGAGCGAGATCCCGGGAACGGCCGGCTACGGCGCCAATGCCGCCGCACTGGCGCAGCAGTATGAAAGCCTGCGCTTCGAAGACGTCCACCGCGAAGTGCTGCACCTGTTTCCCGAGGCTCCGGCCCGTGTGCTGGACATCGGCGCCGGCTCCGGTCGGGACGCCGCGGCGCTCGCCGCAACGGGACACCGGGTGGTGGCGGTCGAGCCCACGCCGGAGCTGCGCGCTGAAGGCATGCACCGCCATGCCGCGCTGCCCATCGAGTGGATCGACGACCACCTGCCCGGCCTGCATCGCACCCTGACGCTGGACATGCGCCATGACCTGATCCTGCTGACCGCCGTCTGGATGCACCTGGACGCCGCCGAGCGTGCCACCGCCATGCAGGCCCTTGCCGCGCTGGTGGCCGAAGGCGGGCAGATCGCGATGTCGCTGCGCCACGGCCCCGTGCCCGAGGGACGGCGGATGTTCGACGTGTCGGCTCGGGAAACCATCGAACTCGCGGCCCGGCACGGGCTGCGGCAGCGCTTCCTGGGCGAGCGCGACGACATGCTCGGCCGCCCGGACGTGCACTGGAGCTTCCTGGTCCTCCAGCGCCCCGCGTGACGGTGACAGCTACCTGACCGGCGCAGTCAGGCAGCGGTCGGGGAGCCCGGCCTACCCTCGGCGCACACACATGCCACAGGGGACAACGAGATGAATCCCGCGCCTTCCACCGCGCAGCAACCGCGCACGGCTGCCCACGCCTCCACCGCTTCCTCCTCCAAGTTCGCCACCGTCCTGCGCGTGACCGGCGGCAACTTCATGGAGATGTTCGACTTCTTCCTGTTCGGCTTCTACGCCACGCAGATCTCGAAGGCCTTCTTCCCGGCCGGCAACGAGTTCGCCTCGCTGATGCTGACCTTCATGACCTTCGGCGCGGGCTTCCTGATGCGTCCGCTGGGCGCGATCTTCCTGGGTGCGTATGTCGACCGCGTCGGCCGCCGCCAGGGCCTCATCGTCACGCTCGCGCTGATGGCGCTGGGCACGCTGCTGATCGCCTGCGTGCCGTCCTACGCCACCATCGGCCTCGCCGCGCCGCTGCTGGTGCTGATCGGCCGGCTGCTGCAGGGCTTCTCGGCCGGCGTGGAGCTCGGCGGCGTGTCGGTGTACCTGTCGGAGATGGCGACGCCGGGCCACAAGGGCTTCTACGTGAGCTGGCAGTCGGCCAGCCAGCAGGTGGCCATCGTCGTCGCGGCCGCGCTCGGCTACTGGCTCAACGTGACCTTCACGCCGCAGGAGATCGGCGACTTCTACTGGCGCATTCCCTTCTTCGTGGGCTGCCTGATCGTGCCGGTGCTGTTCATCATCCGCCGCTCGCTGCAGGAGACCGAGGAGTTCATGGCGCGCAAGCACCGCCCCGACGCGCGCGAGATCTTCCGCTCGATGGTCGCCAACTGGGGCCTCGTGATCGCCGGGATGATGCTGGTGTCGATGACCACCGTGTCGTTCTACCTGATCACCGTCTACACGCCCACCTTCGGCAAGGCCGTGCTGCACCTGAGCACCACCGACGCGCTGGTCGTCACGCTGTGCGTGGCTATCTCGAACTTCATCTGGCTGCCGATCATGGGCGCGCTGTCCGACCGCGTGGGCCGCAAGCCGCTGCTGATCGCATTCACGGTGCTGACCATCCTCACCGCCTACCCGGCGCTCAAGTGGCTGGTGGGCGCGCCGAGCTTTGCGCGCATGCTCGAAGTCGAGCTGTGGCTGTCGTTCCTCTACGCGAGCTACAACGGCGCGATGGTGGTCGCGCTCACCGAGGTGATGCCCGTGAGCGTGCGCACCGCCGGCTTCTCGCTGGCCTACAGCCTGGCCACCGCGATCTTCGGCGGCTTCACGCCCGCCATCGCCACGGGGCTGATCGAGATGACCGGCGACAAGGGCGCGCCCGGCCTGTGGATGACGGCCGCCGCAGTGTGCGGGCTGATCGCCACGCTGGTGCTGTACCGGCGCAACGTGAACCCGGCCGACGCCGGTCGCGTGCCGGTGGTCTGAGCGACAGCTACCAGCTGCCCGAGGCGCCGCCGCCGCTGCTGGAGCCGCCACCGCCGGACGAAGAGCTGTCCGACGACGAACTGCTACTGCTGCTGCTCGAAGAACTGCTCGACGAGCCGCTGCTCCAGCCGCTGTCGGAGCTGTCGCCATCGCCGCTGCCCGCGCCGACGATCGGGAAGACGAACATGAACAGCAGCGCGAGAACGGTCGCGATCCCGGCGGGAATCCATGTCTCGTCAGGCAACGGGCCAGGCTCCGTGATCACGACCACCGCGCCGACCACACCCAGCACGACGATCCACCGGACCGCGAAGCCGAGCGCGCTGCCGTCCCGCCAGGTGTTGCGGATGCCGAAGACGATGACTGCGACCAAGAGGCTCGCGCCGCCGATGGCCAGCGCCCACAGGAAGCCCGGCCAGAACACATCGCCGCCGACCATGAAGGCAATGCAGACCAACGCGGCGATCACCGCAGCGATGCCGCCGAGCACATAGGCCACTTCCTTCACTCGTCCGCATAGATAGCCAAGGCCGTACAGGAAGAGCGCCGGAATGGCCAGGAACCCCGCCATGAACGGATTCAGCAGCATGGCGGCCCCGCCCAGCGGACCCGCGCCGACAAGGCCGAGCACGAGCCGCCAGTCGCGCGGCTTGCGAGGCGTTTCGGGTTCGATCTCATGCAGCGCCTCGGCCCAGGGCTCGGGGCGCTGGATGCGGCGCCCGCGCTTGCCCGAACGCTTGCCGCGCGAGGCGGGCCGCGAAGTGGGCCGCGAAGTGCGGCGCCGTGTGCCGACGAGAGGCCCCGCGCCGAGGCCATGCCATGCCCCCACGCCGATGCTCCACAGCATGACGCCGAGAAAGGCTTTCCCCTCTGGCGTCAGGCCTCCGCCGGATGCCGTCGGTTCGCGCACGGCTTCTTCGTCCACCGGCAGCGGCGTGGGCGATGCATCGGAATCGAGCGTGTCGGGCAGCGGCAATGCCGCCGGCGCGCCGATCAGTTGCGACAACGCCCGCACCGCGGCCTGCACGCCGCCCGCATAGTCGCCATTGCGAAAGCGCGGCGCCATCTGCCGGTCGATGATCGCGGCCGCCTGGATGTCGGTGATCGTGCCCTCGAGGCCCTTGCCGACCTCGATGCGCATCTTGCGGTCCTTCAGCGCGACGAGCACCAGCACGCCGTCGTCCTCGTCCTTGCGGCCCAGCTTCCAGCGCGCGAACACGCGAGTGGCGTACTGCTCGATCGCCTCCTGCCCCGTCGTCGGCACGATCAGCACTGCGAGCTGCGCCTGCGTGCTGCTCTCGAGCTCCGAGATTTCCTGGCGCAGCGCATCGGCCTCGCTCGCGCCCAGCGTGTTCGTGAGATCGACCACGCGCGTCTTCATCTGCGGCACGGGCACAAGCGTTGTTTTCGTCTGCGCGAACGCGGGCCAAGCGCCCATCGTGATGCACAGCAAAAGGAGAACGCGGCGGAGCCACTCCCGGGCCCTCGATTGCCTCCTGCCGGCATTCACCGATGCTGATTCGGCGAACGCGGTGGAAGCGGAGTCTGTAGAAAGCATGGGGCAGGATAACGCCTGCCCCGTCAGCGCTGCCGTGGCGCGATGTCAGCCGAGCCGCGCGATGGCCACGGTCTTCGGCTCAAGGAAAGCCTCCATGCCGAAGAGCCCGAACTCCCTGCCGATGCCCGACTGCTTCACGCCGCCAAAAGGCGCACTCAGTTCGGGCGTGACACGATTGACCAGCACTGTGCCGGCGCGCAGCCGCGAAGCCACGTCCAGCGCGCGCTGCTGCTGCGAGGAGAAGACGTAGGCCTGCAATCCGTACGGCGAGTCGTTCGCGATCTCCACCGCTTCATCCTCGCTGTCGTAGCCGATCACCGAGAGCACTGGCCCGAAGATCTCCTCGCGCGCGATGTCCATGTCGTTGCGTACTCCCGCGAACACGGTGGGCCGCACGAACCAGCCCTTGTCGAAGCCGTCCGGGCGCCCCTCGCCTCCGGCCACGAGCGTCGCGCCTTGTTCGAGTCCGCGGCGGATGAAACGCTGCACGCGCTCGAACTGCGCCTTGCTCGCGAGCGGCCCGACCGCGGTGGCGGGGTCGCGCGGGTCGCCCACGCGCATGGCCGCTGCCGCCGCGCGCAGGCCTTCGATGGCCTGCGCCATGTGCGCGCTCGGAATCAGCAGGCGCGTACCGGCCACGCAGGCCTGGCCGTTGTTCATGAAGGCCGAGCCCAGTGCCATGGGCAGCACCGTGGCCAGGTCGGCGTCGTCCAGCACCACGGTGGCCGACTTGCCGGAGAGCGCGAGGCTCACTCGCTTCAGCGTCTCCAGGCCCGCGCGTGCGATGAGCTTGCCGGTGGCCGTGGAGCCGGTGAACGAGATCTTGGCGATCGCCGGATGAGTGGCGATCTCGTCGCCCACGTCGCCGCCGCGCCCGAGCAGCACGTTGATGGCGCCCGCCGGCAGGCCGGCCTCGTGCAGCGCCTCGGTCACGACCCGCGCCTGCAGCGGGCTGAACTCGCTGGGCTTGATCACCGATGCGCAGCCCGCGGCGATGGCCGAGGCCAGCTTGCTGCAGATGCTTCCGGCGGTGCTGTTCCAGGGCGCGATGAGGCCCGCGACGCCGACCGGCTCCATGCGCACGATGGCATCGCCCATGCGCCGTTCGAAGTCGTAGTCCTCCAGCATTCGCGCCGTGTCGGCGAAGCATTGCGAGGCGTAATTGCTGACCCATCGCGAGCGGGCCAGCGGGCCGCCGTACTCCTCGATCGTGGCTTCGCAGATCTGCTCGGTGCGCGCCAGCACGGCGGCTTCGAGGCGCCTGAGCATGTCGATGCGCTGCGCCTTGGTGCTGCCCGCCAGCGCCGGCTGCGCCCGGCTCGCGGCCTCGATCGCGCGCTTCGCATCGTCGCGGTTCGCCAGCGTCACGGTGCCAATCGGCTGCCCGGTGGCCGGGCCGACAATCTCCAGCCGCTCGCTGCCCTGCACGGGCACGAAGGCGCCGTCGATGTAGGCCTGTTGGATGTTCCACATGGTCGTCGCTCTTGCGCTCAGGGCCTTGTCGACTCAGCCGCGCGCGGCGTCGATCACCGCCTTCGTGAAGGCCTCGGGCGCTTCCTGCGGCAGGTTGTGGCCGATGCCGCCGCTGACCAGCCGATGCTCGTAGCGACCCGAGAACTTCTTCGCATAGGCGCTGGGCTCCGGGTGCGGCGCACCGTTGGCGTCGCCTTCGAGCGTGATGGTCGGCACGCCGATCACCGGCGCCTTGGCGAGCCGGTCCTCGAGCGCCTGGTACTTGGCCTCGCCCTCCACCAGGCCGAGGCGCCAGCGGTAGTTGTGGACCGTGATGGCCACATGGTCGGGGTTGTCGAGCGCCACGGCGCTGCGATCGAAGGTGGCGGCGTCGAAGTTCCACTTGGGCGAGGCGGTCTGCCAGATGAGCTTGGCGAAGTCGTGGCGGTTCTTCTCGTAGCCCGCGCGGCCGCGCTCGGTCGCGAAGTAGTACTGGTACCACCACTGCAACTCGGCCTGCGGCGGCAGCGGCACCTTGCCGGCCTCCTGGCTGCCGATCAGGTAGCCGCTGACCGAAACCAGCGCCTTCACGCGCTGCGGCCACAGCGCGGCCATGATGCAGGCGGTGCGCGCGCCCCAGTCGCAGCCGGCGACGGTGGCGACCTGGATCTTCAGCGCATCCATCAGCGCGATGATGTCGACGGCGACGACCGACTGCTGCCCGTTGCGCGGCGTGTCGGCCGAGAGGAATCGCGTGGTGCCGTAGCCGCGCAGGTACGGCACGATGACGCGGAAGCCCGCAGCCGCGAGCGCCGGCGCCACGTCGACGAACATGTGGATGTCGTAGGGCCAGCCGTGCAGCAGGATCACCGGCGCGCCGTCGGCCGGGCCCGCTTCGTAGTAGCCGATGTTGAGCGTGCCGGCATCGATGCTCTTGAGCGGTTCGAGCCGCCGGGGCGCGCCGGCGGCCTGGGCGAAGGCCGGGGTAAGCGCTGCGAGCTGGGTGGCCGCGGCGCCGAGGGCGGCGGCTGCGAGGAAGGTTCTGCGGGGCAGTTGGAGCGACGATGTCATTGGGCTGTCCTGATGATCGGTTGGTTCGTGGTGGAAGGGCTGACAGGTGCGAATGTCGCCCCTGGCACCGCCGTTCGCCCGGCCCTGCGTATCGCTCTGTATCTGCCGCCGTTTTTTCAACAAAACATTTCGATGTCCGCCCCGTGCATGCCCCGTTCCGGGAACTTTCGGGTACTGCCGGCGCCGCTGGTTCACACCAGCCGCAGCCCTCCATCGCACTCGATGACGGTGCCCGTGGTGTAGCCGTTCTCGATCAGGAACTGGATCGCATGCGCCACGTCCTGCGGCCGGCCCACGCGGCCGACGGGCAGCGTCTCGACCTGCTGGCGGAACAGGTCGTCCTTCATCGCGGCGGGCACGCGGTTCCACCATGGCGTGTCGACGAGGCCCGGCGACACCGCATTCACGCGGCTCGGCGCCAGCTCGCGCGCCAGGCTGCCCACCATTGACTCGATCGCGCCGTTGATCGCCGCCAGCCCCGCGGTGCCGGGCAGCGAGTTGCGCGCCGAAATCGCCGTCACGAAGGTCAGGCTGCCGCCCTTGCGCAGCACGCGCGCGCCGGCCTGCGCCGCCTCGAGCTGCGGCCAGAACTTGGCCTCGAAGCCGCGGCGCAGCGACTGCAGGTCGAGCTGCGTGAACTCGCCCGCGCCCTCGCCGCCGCTGAGCGTCAGCACCAGGTGGTCGATGGGCCCTGTGCTCTCGAAGAAGGCATCGAGCGCGCCGCGGTCGCAGGCGTCGAAGGCCGCGCCGCTCACTTGGGGGCCGAGGCCGCCGATCGCCTCCTGCAGCTTGGCGTTGTCGCGCCCCGTCGCGATCACGCGTGCGCCGGTCGCCGCCATGCGCCGCACGGTCTCGAGCCCCACGCCCGACGAGCCGCCGACCACCACCACGGTCTGTTGTTGTTCCTGCTGGGTCATGTCGATTCCTTTGAATGCTGCTGAAAGAGACCTCAGGTTAGGGAGCGCGGCACTATCATTCAAATCGTTTGGAACCATGGAATACATCAACGAAAGTGATTTCAGGCGGCTCGACCTGAACCTGCTGCTGGTGTTCCACGCGCTGCTGCACGAACGCAGCGTCACGCGCGCGGCACAGCGCCTGTTCATCGGCCAGCCTGCGCTGAGCGGGGCGCTCAAGCGCCTGCGCGCCGCGCTGGGCGACGAACTGTTCGTGCGCACCTCGCACGGCATGACGCCGACGCCGCGCGCGCTCGAACTCGCGCGCGTCATCGAGCCGCTGCTGCTGTCGCTGCAGCAGGCGCTGCATGCGCGGCCGGCATTCGACCCGGCGAAGGCCGAGCGCGTGTTCCGCATCGGTTTGAGCGACGCGCTCGAAGTGGCGCTGATGCCGCGTCTCATGCAGCGGCTTGCCGAAGAGGCGCCGGGCGTGCGGCTGATCGCGCGCGAGGCCGACCGCACGAACGCGCCAGCCATGCTCGATGCGGCAGAGATCGAACTGGCGGTGGGCGTCTTCATCGACTGCGCCACTTGGCACCGGCAGCGCGCGCTCTTCGGCTGGCACTTCGTCTGCGTCTACAACCCGGCGCTCGTGAAAGTGCGCGGCAGGAAGATCACGCTCGCCGAGTACCTGCGCCACCCGCACCTGCTCACCTCCTTCAGCGCGGACCTCAGCGGCCTCGTCGACGACCTTCTGCGCGAGCAGGGCCACACGCGCAAGGTCGTCTTCTCGAGCCGCAACTTCGCGACCAGCCCCTTCATCGTGCGGCAGATGCCCGCCATCACCACCGTGCCCACCTTCGCCGCCGCCACCTGGCGCGACGCGCTCGGGCTGGCGGTGAGCCCGTTGCCTTTCGAAACACCGGCTTACGAGGTCTCCCTGCTGTGGACGGCCGCGCACGATGCCGACCCGGCCCTGCAGTGGCTCATCGGCCTCATGGCGGACACGTTCGGCGGCAAGCCCGTGCGTTGACCCAGCGCGCACCGCGCATTGACCGGGAGCGCAACACCCACCGTGCCCCGGGTGGAAACACCGATGATGTCGCGCCGTCGCATGCCTATCCTGCGGAGGCGCTTCCGGGCGCCTTCCAGGGAACCCACGGCATGAACGCACTCCACTTCAGCACGCTGCTCGAACACCCCTCCGACCGGCAGGCCTGCTGGGGCCGGATCAACACCTCCTACTTCGGCGCGCTGAGCGTGCAATGCCTGGACGCAGGCACCTTCGACGCGCGCATGGACGCCTACGAGCTCGGCCCGCTGGGCATGTTCATGATCGAGGCGCCCTCGCACCGCGTGGCGCGCCCCGACACGCGCAGCGAGATCGCACTCGACGAGCACTACAAGCTGGTGCTGCAGCTCGAAGGCCACGGCCACATCTCGCAGCGCGACCGCGAGTTCCACCTGCACCCCGGCGACTGGAGCCTGTACGACCCGCGCGTGCCCTACGCCATCACCAACCCCGAGCGCTCGCGCCTGCTGGCCATCACCATCCCGCGCCAGCAGTTCAAGGGCATGAAGATTCCCGACCTGCACACCTGCGAGGCGCACACGCCCGCGATGCAGGGGCTCTACGCGGTGCTCGGCTCCTTCCTCACCTCGCTGGCCGACCAGCTGCCCTCGCTGCCCAACGCGGTCGGCCGTTCGGTCAGCGACACGGTGCTGGGCCTGCTGGCCTCCACGCTGGCCACGCACTCCGACGAACAGTTCGGCGCGCACCCGGTGCCGGGCGTGCTCAAGGCGCGCGTGAAGCAGTTCGTTCACACGCACCTCGCCGACCCGGCCCTGTCGCTGGACCTCATCGCGCAGCAGCTGCGCTGCTCCAAGCGCTACCTGCACCGCGTGTTCGAGGACGAAGACCAGACGCTCGACCGCTTCATCTGGCAGATGCGCCTGGAGCGTTGCGGCGAGGCACTGCGCAACGCGGCGGGCCGGCGCGCGTCGGTGTCGGAGATCGCCTTCGCCTGGGGCTTCAACAGCAGCGCGCATTTCTGCCGCGCGTTCAAGGCGCAGTACGGCGTGTCGCCGCGCGAGTTCCAGCGGCGCGAGGCGGAGAAGACCACCGCGTCGGCAATGCTGACGCACTAGGGCGCGACCGGGAGCAGGCCTTCGGGCTCCCCGGGCCCCTGAACCCGCGGAAGTGCGCCTCGGTGGACGGGATAACCCCCTGCCGCAATCAGAATCTTCCGATGGCAGCCGTGCCGACGGGTCAGTCAAATCCGTGGCGCAGCGCTGCATGCAGCCTGCGATCCACAAGACCCCAGGAGGCAATCCATGTTCTTCAAGAAAGCCCGCGCGCTCATCCAGGCGCTGCGGATCGTTCCCTTGTTGTGTGCGTCGCTGTGCTTCGCCGGAACTCCAGCCGGCCAATGGAAGGACGGAATCTTCGTCGCATCGTGGCCCTTTCTCCTGAACACCTACACGTACAAGGTGTGGCTGCCTTCCGGCTACGGCGCCAGCGTTCTTTCGGGAGCGAAGATGCCCGTTCTCCTGCTGCTGCACGGCTGCACCTCGAACCCGGAGAACATGGCGGAGGTCAGCCGCATGAACGACATCGCGGACAGGGAAGGCTTCATCGTCGTCTATCCCAAGGAGCCGGTCGTGCGCAACCCGATGGGATGCTGGAACTTCTACAACCCAGAGAACCAGGCGCGCAACTCGGGCGAAGCCGGCGCGATCCACGGGATCCTGCAGGAGGTGATGACTTCCTACAGGAGCGTCGTGGACCGCCAGCGCGTGTATGTCGCGGGCATCTCCGCGGGAGGAGGCATGACCGCCATCATGGCCGCCTGCTACCCGGATGTCTTCGCCGCCGCGGCGATCCATTCCGGAGGGATGTACAAGGCCGCCACCGGCCCCGTCAGCGACATCGCGGTCTTGCCGTTCGGCAGCATCTTCGACCCCGACATGCGGGGCCAGGACGCCTGGGAGTGCGGCGGGAAGCTGCGCCGCCAGGTGCCGATGCTCGTCTTCCACGGCACCACGGACATCGTGGTCAACCCGAAGAACGGCAGGCAGGCGGCCCAGCAGTTCGTCCAGACCAACGACCTCGCCGACGATGCCAGGGACAATGACTCCGTGCCCTACCAGAATCCGGCAGGCCAGGTTTCGTACGACGACGGGTACAAGCGCAACAAGCCGAGCAGCACGGAATCGATCGCCGAGACTCCGGAGAAACGTGCCTACAAAAAGGAGACCTACATGAGCAGCGACAACAGCAAGGTCCTGGTCCAGATGTACACCATCGAAGGAATGAACCATGCCTGGAGCGGCGGCAAGCCGGGCATGGCCTTCAGCGACCCCAAGGGGCCCGATGCTTCGCAGATCAGCTGGGACTTCTTCAAGGCATATACGCTGGATGGCAACATCACCTCCAGGTAGGCTCGCGCCCTCTCCCGAGTAGCGACCTGCCACTTCCATGGCCCAGAACCCACCACTGCCCGACATCCCCTTCCACGCGATCGTCGAGCAGTCGCTCGCCGGGATCTACATACTGCAGGACGAGTGCTTCGCCTATGCCAACTCCACCTGGGCGGCATTGATCGGATACACGCCCGCGGAGATCATCGGCGTCCACCTGTCGCGAGCGGTTCCCGCCGACTTCCTTCCCGAGGTGCTGAGGCTGTATCACCTGAGGCTGGCAGGCACGCCGCCGAGCCTCCGGTTCGTCACGCGCGGCCTGCATCGCGACGGGCACACGGTGTACATCGAGGTGCACGGCTCGCGCATGACGTTTCGCGGGCGGCCCGCGGTCATGGGCGTCGGCGTGGATGTCACCCAGCAGCTGCGCAACGAGCAGGAGCTTCGCGCATCCCAGGAGCAGTTGCGGGACCTCGCCGCGCACACGACCCGGAAGCTGGAGGAGCAGCGGCAGGACATCGCCCGCGACATGCACGACGTGCTGGGCGGCATGCTCACGTCGATCAAGATGGATGCTTCGCGGGTGCTGAAGCGCACCGAAAGCGAAGAGACGCGCGAGCTGGTCAGAGGCATCCTCGGGCTGACGCAGGAAACCATCGACGCGGTGAAGCGCATGTCCGAGGCCTTGCGTCCGAGCGCGCTCGATCATCTGGACCTGTCGGTCGCGGTGCAGCGCGATCTGCAGGAATTTTCCCAGCGCCACGGCATTGCCCACCAGGTCCACTCGCAGGAGATGTCCGTGCGCCTTTCGCCGAGACGGGCGCTTGCGGTCTACCGGATCTTCAGCGAAGCGCTGACCAACGTGGCACGCCACTCGCAGGCCGGATCGATCGAGGTCCACCTGGCTTCCATCGAAGACGAAGTCGTGCTCTCGATGAAGGACGACGGCCACGGCTTCGCCCCGGCATCGCTGCCCAGGCCCGCGCTCGGTCTGCTCGGCATGAGCGAACGGGCGCGGGAGATCGAAGGCTCCCTGCGCATCGATTCCACGCCCGGCCATGGAACGCGGCTGGAGCTGCGCGCTCCCTTGCTCTGAAAGCCGAAGGCCGCCGGATGATCGACCTGCTGATCGTTGACGACCACGCGATATTCCGCTCGGGCCTGCAGCGGCTGATGCTGGACGAGAGCGACATCCGCGTTGCCGGCCAGGCCAGCAACTTCGCGCAGGCGCTCGAGCTGCTCCAGCAGTGCCGCTTCAGCCTGGTTCTCCTGGACATCAACCTCGAAGGCCGCAGCGGGCTCGACCTGCTCGCGTCGCTGCGGATCAGGTGGCCGCGGCTTCCCGTGCTCGTGCTGTCGATGTATCCGGAAACGCAGTACGCGCTGGTGGCCATCCGCGAAGGGGCGAACGGCTACGTCGCCAAGGACTCGGAACCGACGGAGCTCATGGGCGCGATACGCCTCGTGGCCGGCGGCGGCCAGTATGTGAGCAGCGCGCTCGCGTCGCAGATTCACCAGCAGGGCCGGGGCATCGACATGCGCCCACCCCACCAGCGGCTGACGACGCGCGAGCACCAGATCATGCTGATGCTGCTCAAGGGAATGTCGCTGACGCACATCGGAGAGGAGATGCTGATCAGCGTGAAGACCGTCAGCACCCATCGCGCGCATCTGCTGGAAAAGCTGGGTGTGTCGAGCACTGCCGAGCTTGTCCTGTATGCCGTGCGGAATGGCCTGATCCATTGACCGCGACACGGTACGCGGTGCCGCACATGACGAAAGCGTAATCGCGGCGTCGGCTTCTCCGGCAGGCTGCCTTCCTAGAGTCGGTTCCACCAACTCAACAGGAAGGAACCTTTCGTGAAACGCACCCTGCTCGCCCTCGGCACCCTCGCCTTCTTCTCCACCGCCTTCGCGCAACAGCCGCACGCCCACAGCGCCGAAGCCGAGGCCGACTTCGACAGCAAGCCGCAGGCGGCCGCCGAAGCGAAGAAGAACAACAAGCAACCCGGCGCGGTACGCATCAAGGACGGAGGCACCGCGCGCGGCGAGGGCTCGGCCGTGCCGGCGCCCAGCAAGACGGAGAAGGCCGGCGAGGCCCGCGCCGAGGCGCGCGAAGCCAAGCCTCACAGCCTGCCCAAGCCGGGCGGCACGCCGAAGTAAGGAAAGTCTTCAGGCCGCCGCGAGATAGCTGCTGTGCAGTATCTCCGGCCGGCTGCGCAGTTCCTGCGACGCCCCCGCGAAGGCCATGCGACCGCGCTCCAGCACGTAGGCCCGGCTCGACACCGCGAGCGCCACCGTCGTGAACTGCTCGATCAGCAGCACGCCCACGCCTTCGCGCGCGACCTGCTGCACCACCTCCACCAGCCGCTTCACCACCGTGGGCGCGAGCCCCAGCGAGAGCTCGTCGATGGCCAGGTAGCGCGGCTTGCCGATCAGCGCCTGCGCGATGCAGACCATCTGTTTCTGCCCGCCCGAGAGCGAACGCGCGGGCAGCGCGAGCTTCACGCACAGTTCGGGGAACACCGCGAGCACCTGCTCCACCGCGTCGGCCACGCGCGCCGCCGGCAACGCAGTGGCGGCTGCGCGCAAGTTGTCGAGCACCGAGAGATCGCCGAGCACGCGATGCCCCTCAGGCACCACCGCCACGCCGAGCGCGCGCACGCGCTCGGGTCGCTGGCCGTGCAGCGCATTTCCCTCGACCTCGATGCGGCCACCTGTCAACGGTAGCGCGCCGCCGATGGCCATCACCGTGCTCGACTTGCCCGCGCCGTTGGCGCCCAACAGCGCCGTCACTTCACCGGGCGGCACTTGCAGGTCGATGCCGTGCAGCACGGCCTTGCCGCCGCGCTGCAGGCGCAGATCGTTCACGCTCAGCATGATGTGCTTGTCACTCCGTTCCGAGGTAGGCCTTGCGCACGGCCGGGTCGTCGAGCACCTCGCGCGTCGGGCCGAGCGCGAGGCGGCGGCCGAAGTCGAGCACCAGGGTCTGCGTGCAGGTGGCGGCGATCAGGTCGACGTCGTGGTCGATCAGCAGCACCTGCGCGCCGCAGAAGGCGTGCACCGAGCCGATCACGCGGCGCAGCGCACCGGCCTCCTGCTCGGTGAGGCCCGCGCCGGGCTCGTCGAGCAGCAGCAGCTTGGGCGCGCCGACCAGCGACTTGGCGATCTCCAGCATGCGGCGCTGGAACAGGTTGAGCCGGTGGCCGAGCACCGTGGCAACGTCGAGCAGGCCGGTGTGCGCCAGCGCGCGCGCGACCTGCGCCACCGCATCGCCGCGCGCATGCGGCACATGGTCGAGCAAGGCGCGCACGTTGTCCCACACGCTCAGGTCTTCCACCACCTGCTCGGTCTGGAACGAGCGGCGCAAGCCGAAGCGCACGCGCTCGATGGGCTTGAGGCCCAGCAGGTCGGCGCCATCCACCGCGACCGTTCCGCTGCGCGGCAGCACCAGGCCGCTGAGCACGTTGACCAGCGTGGTCTTGCCCGCGCCGTTGGGGCCGATGAGGCCGCACACCGGTGCGTCGAGTTCGGCGGTGAGCGCATCGATGGCCTTGACGCCGCCGAAGGCGACGGTGAGATCGCTGATGCGGATCATGACGCTGCGTCCTTGCCCACACCCGTGAGCCGTTTGCGGACCGCGTCGATGAACCCCGCCAACTGCCCTGCAATGCCGCTCGGCGCTGTGATGAGTGCATGCAACAGCGCCACCCCGAAGAAGATCATCGCCAGGTAGCCATTGACGCCGAAGTCCGTGAGCAGCGCCGGCACCGCCCGCAGCAGCAGCCCCGCGATCAGCGCACCGGCCCAGTGATAGACCCCGCCCACCACCGTGAGCGCGAACAGCATCACCGAATCGCCGGCGGTGAAGGCGCGCCCGTCGAGCTGGCCCACGCCGCCCGCGAGCAGCGCGCCCGCCACGCCAGCGCAGAAGCCGGCCAGGCCGAAGGCCCAGGTCTGGTAGCGCAGGATGCTCACGCCTGCCGCCACGGCCGCCGCCTCGCCGCGCCGGATCAGCGCCCACGAGCGCCCGGCGCGCGTGCGCCGGTGCAGCTCGATCAGCACCAGCACCGCCGCCAGCCACACGGCCACGTAGCGGAAGTACGCCGCGTCGGACAACGCCAGCGCGGGCCTGGGCATCATCAGCCGCTCGCTGCCGAACACGCGGCCCAGCCAGCCGGCGCCGCCGTCAGGAAAGCCCGTGACGTTGATGACCACCTGGAAGCCGCCCGCCATCATCATCGTGACGAGCGCCAGGTACAGCCCCTTGAGCCGCAGCGCCGGCAGCCCCGCGAGCATGCCCACCGCGCACGACAGCAGCCCGCCCGCGAGCACCGACAGCTCGAAGGGCCAGCCCAGCCCGTGCCCCGCGCGCAGCGCGATCCAGCCGCCCGCGCCGAGCAGCGCGTACTGGCACAACGACACCAGCCCGAGTTGCCCGTAGAGCAGCGCCACGCCGGCCGCCGCGATCGACAGCGCGAGCGATGAAGTCAGCGTCTTGATCCAGTAGGCGTTGGCCAGCCACGGCACCACGAGGCCGATGAGCAGCACGCTGCCCACCATCACCGCCAGCGAGATGCGCGCGCGGCGCGAGGCTTCGGCGAGCGAGGCCGGCAGCACCTCCTGCACCGGCATCGCTTCCGCAATGGTCGAGGAAGCGCTGCTCATGCCTGCCGAGTCCCCGTGCGGTAGAACACGATCATCGCCAGCGCGATCAGGAACGGCGTGGCCGTGCGGAAAGACGCGAAGCCAGGCACCGTGATCGCCAACGCCTCCAGCACGCCGATGGCGATGCCGCCCGCCACCGTGGCCGGCAGCGAATGCAGACGCCCGATGATGGCCGCCGCGAATGCGGGAATCACCAGGAAGGTCAGCAGCGTGGCCTGCAGCCGCACGATGTTCGCGAGCAGCAGGCCGCACACGCCAGCGAAGGCACCGCTGAGCACCCAGGCCACCGTGTCAACGCCGAGCACACGGATGCCCAGCAGCGCGCTCAGGTCGCGATCGTTGGCCAGCGCGCGCATCTTCAGGCCCACGCGCGTCTTCGACAGCAGCAGGCCGACGCCGCCCATCATCAGCACGGCCAGCGCGAGCCCCAGCGCGCGCGTGTGGGTGAGCCGCACGTCGACCTCGCCGAGCACGAAGTCGATGGCGCCCGCATCGGTCGGCAGCACCAGCCGGCGCGGCTGCTCGCCCCAGTACCACTCGGTGAAGCCGACCACCACCAGCGCAAAGCCCAGCGTGGCGATGCTGCGGATGGTCGGGTCGCGGTGCGAGAGGCGCGGCGCCAGCAGGCGGCCATAGGCCAGCGACAGCAGCATCGAGGTGACGATGGCCGCGCACCACGCAAGGCCCTGCGGCCAGTCGGCCTCGAGCATCGACCAGGCCACGTAGGCGCCGATCGCGCCGATGGCACCGAACGCGAAGTTCAGCACGCCCGACGAGCGATAGAGCACCACCAGCCCCACGCCCGAGAGCGCATAGACCGCGCCCAGGCCCAGGCCGGAGATGACGAAGGGCAGGTATTCCTCCATGGCAAGGCGTGCCTACTTCAGGCCCATCTTCTGCTCGTCGGCGCGGATGTCGACCAGCTCCGGGTCTTCCGCCGTCAGGCATCCGCCGGGCGCGAAGCGCCAGCCGTTGCCGTCGGGGCTGGCGACCGGGCCGCTGTTGTTGGCGTTGTGGCGGTTGCCGCTGCCCACGTAGAAGGGCTTGCAGAGGATGTCGCTCTTGAAGTCGCTCACCTTGCGCAGCGCGTCGGTCACGCTCGCGCGGTCGATCTTCTTCGGGTCCATCTTCAGCAGCGCCTGCGTCACGATGCGCGCGGCCAGGTAGCCGGCCTGCGAGAAGGTGTCGCGCGGGTCGCTCTTCGCGCCGTACTTGTCCATCACCGCGAGCCAGTTCTTGTTGTCCGGGCCGGCCGATTCGAGCGGGTTGAATTCGAGGTTGACGTCGAAGTTGCCCTTCCAGTAGGGCCCGATGGCCTTGGGTACGTCGGCGTTGTAGGCCGGCGCGGCCGAGACGAAGTGGATCTTCTTGCCGATGTTCTGCTGCTCGGCGGCGGCCAGCATGGGCACCAGGATGCCCTTGGGCACGTTCATGATGATGGTGTCGGGCTTCTTGGCCGCCGCCTGCAGCATGGTCGAAGTAGCATCGGCCGAGCCCGGGTCGATGGCGATGGTCTCGACCTCCACGCCGTTCTTTTTCCCCCACTCCTTCGGTCCCTCGCAGGCCCAGTTGCCCAGGCTCGGGATGTTCGGAATGATGCAGACCATCTTCTTGGCCTTGTACTTCTGCGCGGCGTACATCGCGGCGATGGTGGCCGACACGCGCGGCCCCGCGTTCACCGGCACGTAGTTGCGCGCGTTGAAGCATTCGCGCGGCACGCCGGTGCCGGCGATGACCATCACGCCCTCGTCGGCGTACATCTTGGCATTGGCGCCGCACTCCACGAAGCTGGTGCTGCCCGCGAGCGCGACCACCTTGCGGTCCTTCACGAGCTTGGAGGCGACCTGCGCGGCGGTCTCGGGGTTCCATTGGTCGTCGACCACGATGTAGTCGATCAGGCGGCCGTTGATGCCGCCGTTGGCGTTCACGCACTTGAAGTACGCGGCCGCCGCCTGGCCCGAGGCGCTGAAGTCGTCGGGCCCGGTCTTGCCGACCACCGCGCCGATGGGAATGGGCTCGCCAGTTGCGGGCTTGCCGGTGTTGAGGCCGCAGTCGGGGCCCGACTGTGCCCATGCACCGCCCGCGCCTGCGATGCCCATTGCGCCGACGAATGCGGACAGCGCGATCTTCTTCTGGTGTCTCTTCATGATGGATGTCTCCTGTTCTTTCTCGTGACCGGAACTGCGGCGGCTACACCGCCATGCACACGCTCTTGAGCTCGGTGAAGCTCTCGACCGCCGCGCGCCCCAGGTCGCGCCCGTAGCCCGACTGCTTCACGCCGCCCAGCGGCAGCGCGTTGTCGAGCACGTTGTGCGCGTTGACCCAGACCACGCCCGCCTGCAGGCGCGGCACGATGCGGTGCACGGCCGAGAGGCTGTTCGACCACACGCTGGCCGCCAGGCCGTAGGCGCTGTCGTTGGCCATGCGGATGGCGTCTTCCACGTCGTCGAAGGGCACGACCGTCGCGACCGGGCCGAACACTTCCTCGCGCACGATGCGCATCGAGGGCTTCGCGTCGACGAACACCGTGGGCTTCACGAAGCAGCCGCCGTCGAATGCGCGGCCGCCGCCGGTGACCAGCGTCGCGCCCTCGGCCACCGCGCCGTCGATGTGCGCCATCACGCGGTCCATGTGGCGGCGCGACACCAGCGGGCCGAACTGCGCCTGCGGATCGAAGCCCGAGCCGATGTGCAGCCCCTCGGCCACCTGCGCGAGCTGCGACACCACCTTGTCGAAGATGCCGCGCTGCACGTACACGCGCGAGCCCGCGGTGCACACCTGCCCCTGGTGAAAGAAGATGCCGTTGGCCGCGCCCTGCGCCGCCGCGGCCGGGTCGGCGTCGTCGAGCACGATCAGCGGCGACTTGCCGCCCAGCTCCAGCGTGAAGCGCGCCATGTTGTCGACGGCGGCATGGCCGATCAGCCGGCCCACGCCGGTCGATCCGGTGAAGCTGATCTTGCGGATGTCCGGATGCGCAGCGAGCGCCGCGCCGGCCGTCGCACCACGCCCGCACACCACGTTGAGCGCCCCCGGCGGAAAGCCCGCTTCTATCGCCAGCTCAGCCAGCCGCAGCGCGGTGAGCGGCGTTTCTTCCGAAGGCTTGAGCACCACGGTGCAGCCGGCCGCGAGCGCGGGCGCGACCTTCCACAGCGCGATGGCGAGCGGGAAGTTCCACGGCACGATGGCGCCTACCACGCCCACCGGCTCGCGCCGCGTGTAGGTCACCCACTGCGGGCCCGGAATGCCGATGGAGTTGTCCAGCGTCTGGCCTTCGAGCTTGGTGGCCCAGCCCGCCATGTAGCGCACGAACTCGGCGCCGGCGCCCACGTCGACCATGCGCGCGATGCCGCGCAGCTTGCCGCTTTGCAGCGTCTCGAGCGCGCTGAGTTCGTCGGCATGCGATTCGATCAGCGTCGACAGCGTGTAGAGCATGCGCTCGCGATCGGCCGGTCGCAGCGACTTCCACGCGGCGCTCTCGAAGGTGCGGCGCGCGCTGGCGACGGCCGCGTTCACGTCGGCCGCGTCGCTGTCGGGCGCCTCGGCCACGGTCATCTCGGTGGCGGGGTCGACCACGGGCAGATAGCTGCCGCTCACGGGCGCTTCCTCGCGGCCGTCGATGTGGTTGCCGCGCCGGCGCTGCGCCAGCAGGCCCACCTGGCCGAGGTGTTCGATCGACAGGTCTCGCAGATTCATGAAGAGGCTCCGGGGCGATGCGTTGAAAAGAAAAAGAAGGGAGTCGTCGTCACTGCATGGCCCGCGCCACGAGCAGCGTGTCGGTGAACTGCTCGAAGCGCCGCACCTTGCCGCCCTGCACCTGCCACACATGGGTGACGCGCGCGTGCATGGTCTTGCCGGTGGCGCGGTTGCGGCCGTGGTAGTCGCCGATGCCGACCACGGTGTCGCCGCCATCGACCAGCCGCTCCAGCACGAAGCGGTAGCCCTCCCACTCGGCGCCCAGCGCCTTGAAGACCTTCTCGATGACCTGCGCCGGGCCGACGTGCGTGCCGGCGCAAGGGAAGCCGGCCATCTCGGTCCACTGCACGTCGTCGGCGATGTCGGCGAACATGGCTTCGAGGTCCTGGCGGTCGGAGGCGGCGTAGTGGTCGGCGACGATCTGGTGGGGCGTGCGCATGAAGTGAAGCTCCTGGGTGTGACAGCGAAAAAGAACGGAAGGGATCAGACCGGCCCGAACTCGGGCGGATAGAAGGTCTGCGAGGCCTTGCGCATGAAGGCGCCCGCGGGGTTGTTGGCGACTTCGCCGGCACCGGTGACGCCGAGGAACTTGCCGGTCGAGCGGCCTTGCGCGAAGTCGAAGAAGAACACCGACGCGACCGGAATCAGGAACTCGCGGAAGGTGAAGATGTACTGCCCGTCGTCGAACTTCCAGTAGCTCGCGAGGTCGACGTCGCCGTGGCCGCGCTGCACGCCGACCAGGCACTGCCAGGCATAGCGCTCCGAGCTCAGGTAGGTGTGCTCGTAGGTGTGGTTGGGGCTGTAGATCTGCCAGGTGCGCAGGCCGATGAGGTCGCGCGTGGCATGCGGTTCGATGCCCGATGCGGCAGCGTCGCCTTCGAGCGTGCCGGGCCAGAAGTCCTGCGGCACGCGTGGCTGTCCCGCCGCTTCCTCGGCGCTGACGATGCTGCAACGGATGGCGAGCACGCGGCGCGTGCGCGTGTTGAGCACAACGGTCAGCGCCTCGGTGGGGCGGCTGGCCTGGGTGATGTCGAGGAAGAAGGTGTCGGGCGCGACCTCGATGGCCTCGTACCAGTCGGCCTGTGCATGTCCGCCGCGCGCGCCCTCTTCCCGCCAACCCAGCGTGTGCTGCGTGCGCGGCTTCAGCGTGAGGCGGAAGCCGGGCAAGGCCAGCACCAGCGTCTGGCCGGCAAGCGCGTCGGTGGGGGGCTGGCGGTTGGTGGCGATGCCGAGCGCGAACTGGTCGTAGGTCTTCCAGTCGGCGGGCTTGGTGGTGGTGTCGGTGCTCATGACGTTGTTCTTCCTCAGGCGTCGTGCGCGAAGGCGATGGTGGGAAGGTCCACGGCGGAGGCGCCGCCATCGACCATCAGCGAGCCGCCGGAGACCATCGCGGCCAGCGGCGATGCGAGGAACATCACGGCGTTCGCCACGTCCTCCGGGCTGGCGACGCGGCCCATGGGCACGTCGCGCGTGACGAGGTCGTAGGCCGCGTCGGCATCGGGCAGGCGGTACTTGTCGACGAGCACCTGCATCTGCTCGTCGGCCATCTCGGTGCGCACCCAGCCGGGGCATACCGCGTTCACGCGCACGCCCTGCCTGCCGTAGTCGCGCGCCAGCGAACGCACGAGGCCGATGAGCGCGTGCTTCATCGTCACGTAGCCGACCACGCCCGGCCCCGCGAAGTGGCCGGCGAGCGAAGACAGCACGACGATGTTGCCGCGCCGCTCGATCAGTTCCGGCAGCAGTTCGCGCGCGCAGACGAAGGCGGTGTCGAGGTTCAGGCGCGTCGAGAGCGCCCACGATGCGTCGTCGGTCGAGAGCGCATCGCCGATGCCGTGGCCGCCCGCGTTGGCGACGAGCACATCGACGCGGCCGAACTTTTCGCGCGCCTGGGCCAGCGCGCGCCGCACGTCGTCGGTGCTCGCAGCATCGCCCGCAACGGCAAGCCCGCCGAGCTTCGAAGCGACCGCCTCGAGCTGCGCGAGGCGCCGCCCCATCAGCACGACACGGCCGCCCGCCGCGACGAACTGCGCGGCCACCGCCGCGCCGATGCCGGTACCGCCGCCCGTGATGAACGCGACCTTGCCGGCCATGGAATTTCCTGTGGAACTCATTCGCTCTGTCTCCTTGTTCTCGTCGGGATCGACTCTAGGTTTCGGCGCGAATCCGCGATTGACCGAAGGCGCAGAGTCAATTGCCCGACAGCGCAAAGTCGGCGCAGCGCTCGGCCAGCATCACCGTGGGCGCGTTGGTATTGCCGCTGACCAGCGAGGGCATCACCGAGGCGTCGCACACGCGCAGCTTCTTCATGCCGTGCACGCGCATGCGCGCATCGACCACGGCCATTTCGTCGCGCCCCATGCGGCAGGTGCCGCTCGGGTGGTAGACGGTCTTGGCGCGCTGGCGCACGTAGGCTTCGATGGCGTCGTCGGCCAGGTCCTCGGCGGCCGAAGGCGCGAGCTCTTCCGACACCAGCTCGCGCAGCGCCGGCGCGCGCAGGATGCGGCGCGCGAGTTTCACGCCGCGCACCAGCGTGGCGACGTCTTCCTGTGCCTGCAGATAGCCGCCGTCGAACAGGATCGGCGCCATCGGGTCGGCGCTGCGCAGCCGCACGCTGCCGCGCGAATTCGGTCGAAGGAAGCAGGGGTTGATCGAGATGCCGTGGCCGGCCAGCGGCTCGCGGTCGACGTCGCCCACCAGCACCGGCAGCACGTGGAACTGCAGGTCGGGCCGGCCCTCGCCGGTGGTGTCGACGAAGCCGCCGCTCTCGACCACGTTCGAGGTGAGCAGGCCGGTGTTGAAGAGCGTCCATTGCAGGCCGTGCTTGAGCGCCGTGAGCCCGCGGTCGTTGCCCAGCAGGCTGATCGGCTCGCGCGTGCGGCCGTAGACCGAAACCTCCAGGTGGTCCTGGAAGTTCTCGCCCACGCCGGGCAGGTCGCGCGCCACCGCAATGCCTAGCGACTGCAGCTGCGCGCTGGGGCCGATGCCCGAGAGCATCAGCAGCTTGGGCGATGCCAGCGCGCCGGCCGAAAGAATCACTTCCTGGCTGGCCGTGACCACCATGTCCTCGCCAGTGCCGCGCGCACCCGTTCGGTAGACCACGCCGGTGGCGGCGCCGTCCTGCGTCAGCACGCGCGTCACGTGGGCACCGGTGACCACGGTGAGCTTCGGGTTGCCGCGCACGGCCGCGAGGTAGGTGGCCGCGGTGCTGGCGCGGCGGCCTTCGAAGGTGGTCGTTTGATAGAAGCCCACGCCCGCCTGTTCGGCGCCGTTGAAGTCGTCGTTGTAGGCCAGGCCGCTCTGCTGCGCGGCGCGCAGGAAGGCCAGGCTCAGCGGGTGCCGGAAGCGCGTGTCGCTCACCTTCAGCGGCCCGTTGGTGCCGTGCAGGCCGCAGGCGAAGCGCGCGTTGGCCTCGGCCTTGCGAAACCACGGCAGCACGTCGCGCCAGCCCCAGCCTTCGCAGCCCTGCGCCTGCCAGCCGTCGTAGTCGGCGGGCGTGCCGCGGATGTAGACCATGGCGTTGACCGAGCTGCCGCCGCCCAGGGTGCGGCCCTGCGGCACGAACATCCTGCGGCCGGCCGCGGCGCTCTGCGGCTCGCTCTCGTAGGCCCAGGTGCGCTCGGTGCCGATCACGCGCACGAAGGTGGCGGGCATGTGGATGAAGCGGTCGTCGTCGGGCGGGCCGGCCTCCAGCAGCAGCACGCTGCGGCCCGCCTGCACCAGCCTGTGCGCCAGCACGCAGCCGGCCGAGCCGGCTCCCACCACCACGAAGTCGAAAACCTGTTGCGCCATGTTCTGTCCGGATTTGTTGTTCCGGGCGGATGCTCGGCGCTGCGGCGCGCCTTGGATCACCGGGGCAGGTTGGTGCAACTCAAAATGCGCTGTCGGTCAATGCGGGGGCGCCTGCGACAATCGGGAAATGCCTTTCGCCCCATTGCAAAACGACACTTTCCTGCGGGCCTGCTGGCGCCAGGCCACCGACCACACGCCCGTCTGGCTGATGCGCCAGGCCGGCCGCTACCTGCCGGAGTACGTGGCCACCCGCGCGAAGGCGGGCAGCTTCATGGGGCTGGCCACCAACACCGGCTACGCCACCGAGGTCACGCTGCAGCCGCTGGAGCGCTATCCGCTCGACGCGGCCATTCTTTTCTCCGACATCCTGACCGTGCCCGACGCCATGGGCCTGGGCCTGTCCTTCGAGGCCGGCGAGGGCCCGCGCTTCGCGCGCCCGGTGCGCGACGAGGCGGCGGTGGCCGCGCTCGAAGTGCCCGACATGGAGAAGCTGCGCTACGTGTTCGACGCCGTGGCCTCGATCCGCAAGGCGCTGAACGGCCGCGTGCCGCTGATCGGCTTCTCGGGCAGCCCGTGGACGCTGGCCTGCTACATGGTGGAAGGCGCGGGCTCCAGCGACTACCGCCTCGTCAAGAGCATGCTCTACGGCCGCCCCGACCTGATGCACCGCATCCTCGCGGTCAACGCCGATTCGGTGGCCGCGTATCTCAACGCCCAGATCGACGCCGGCGCGCAGGCCGTGATGATTTTCGACAGCTGGGGCGGCGTGCTGGCCGACGGCGCGTTCCAGGAATTCAGCCTCGCCTACACCGCCCGCGTGCTGGCCGGCCTGAAGCGCAACGGCGCCGACGGACAGCCGGTGCCGCGCATCGTGTTCACCAAGGGCGGCGGCCTGTGGCTCGACGCCATGCGCGAACTCGACTGCCAGGTGCTGGGCGTGGACTGGACCGTGAACCTGGGCGCCGCGCGCCGCCAGATCGCTGAAGGCACGGACGGCAAGGCCAAGGCGCTGCAGGGCAACATCGATCCGAACGTGCTGTTCGCGCCGCCTGCACAGATCGAGGCCGAGGTGGCTAAGGTGCTCGACGCCTTCGGCAAGCCGCACACCGACCGCGCCACCCAGGGCCCGACGCACATCTTCAACCTGGGCCACGGCATCAGCCAGTTCACGCCGCCGGAGCACGTGGCGGCGCTGGTGGAGGCGGTGCACGCCAGGTCGCGGGCAATGCGCCGTTGAGACTGTTATCCGCGGAAACGGGCTGACGCAGCGGCGGCGGCCCCCGGAAAATCGGCCCGCAGCCGTTTGTCAAGCGCAAAAACGGTATATGCAACCGCACTTATGCACAAAACACGTGTTGCAGTGCGCAAGATTTCCGGGTTACCCATCTTCCTTGCTTCCAAAGAGATAGCAAAGCTAAGTCGTTGATTTATATAGGATTTGAACTTTGCTTTTTTTCCGGGCAATCCAGCCAGAGCCTTGATTTTCAAGGCTTGGCAGCGAGTCCAGCCTGCTTGTCAACAAAGTTATCCACAGAAACTCTGGACGAGGGCCAAAGCGCTGAAAAATCAACGACTTAAGCGCCCTTGCTCAAAGTCTTTTTAACAAACCTCTCCAAGAAGGACCGCCCCATCTCCACCGCCCGCCTCCCACTCGACGAGGCCCTCGATCCGACGAACGGTGCCCCCGCGGCGCTGCCCTGGCGGCTCGACATTGCCGTGCAGACGCCCGCGCACGCCGCGCTCGGCGACCTGCTGAGCTACGCCAGCGCCGAGCCGATGCCGCCCGGCACGCTGGTTCGCGTGCCCCTGGGCAAGCGCGAGGTGCTGGGCGTGGTCTGGAACGAGCCGGTCTCGCTGGAAGGCGCGGAGCCCGACATGGCGCTGAAGCCCGTGGGCGCGGCGCTCGACGCGCTGGCACCGCTGGGCGAAGGCTGGCGTGACCTCGTCGCCTTTGCGGCGCGCTATTACCAGCGCTCGATCGGCGAGATCGCGCTGGCCGCGCTGCCGCCGCAGTTGCGCGACCTGTCGACGGCGCAACTGGCTCGCCGCCTCAAGCGCAAGAGCGCGGCGGGGCCGGTGGCCGAGACGACCGAATCCGCGAACCCGGTCGCGCTGAGCGCCGAGCAGACGGCCGTGCTGGCGCGCATCGAGGCAGAGTCGGGCACCTTCCTTCTGGTCGGCAGCACCGGCAGTGGCAAGACCGAGGTGTACCTGCGCTGCGTGGCCGACCTGCTCGCGCGCGAGCCCGAGGCCCAGGCGCTGGTGATGGTGCCCGAGATCAACCTCACGCCGCAGCTCGAGGCCCGCTTCAAGGCCCGCTTCGGCGACGAGGCCGTCGTCTCGCTGCACAGCGGCATGACCAACCCGCAGCGCCTGGCGAGCTGGCTGGCGGCGCACAGCGGCGCGGCGCGCATCGTGCTGGGCACGCGCATGGCGGTGTTCGCGTCGATCCCGGCGCTCAAGCTCATCGTGGTCGACGAGGAGCACGACCCCAGCTACAAGCAGCAGGAAGGCGCGCGCTACTCGGCGCGCGACCTCGCCGTGTGGCGCGGCCAGCGCGAAAAGGCCAAGGTGCTCCTGGGCTCGGCCACGCCGTCGCTGGAAAGCTGGCACCAGAGCCGCCCGGCCGAAGGCGAAGACCCGGGCGGGCGCTACGTGCGGCTGGCCATGCCCTCGCGCATCGGCGCGGGCGAGCTGCCTGCCGTGCGGCTGGTCGACATGAACCTGCAGCCGCCGAAGACGGTGATCTCGGGTGTGCTGCTCGACGCCATCGGCAAGCGCATCGCGCGCGGCGAGCAGAGCATGATCTTTCTCAACCGGCGCGGCTATGCGCCGGTGCTGGCCTGCGGCGACTGCGGCTGGAAGAGCGAGTGCCCGCACTGCAGCGCGTATCGCGTGTTCCACAAGATCGACCGTACGCTGCGCTGCCACCACTGCGGCTTCACCGAGCGCGTGCCGCGCGCCTGCCCGGCCTGCGGCAACCCCGACATCGCGCCGGTGGGCCGCGGCACCGAGCGGCTCGAGGAGCACCTGGCGGAACTGTTCTCTTCCGTGAAGCGGCCCGACGGCAGCGCCGTGCGCATCGCGCGCATCGACGCCGACAGCACCAAGAAGCAGGGCGCACTCGAATCGCAGCTCGCGGCAGTGCACGCGGGCGAGGTCGACGTGCTGGTGGGCACGCAGATGATCGCCAAGGGCCACGACTTCCGCCGCATCACGCTGGTGGCCGCGGTGAACCCCGACGGCGCCCTGTTCTCCAGCGACTTCCGCGCGCCGGAGCGCCTCTTCAGCCTGCTGATGCAGTCGGCCGGCCGCGCGGGCCGCGACGCCGCGTACCTCGCCGCGCAGGGCGCGACGGCCGAGATGTGGATACAGACGCACCACGCGCAGCACCCGCTCTTCATGGCGCTGCGCAAGCACGACTACACCGCCTTCGCCGCGCAGCAGCTCGACGAGCGCCGCGCCGCCGGCATGCCGCCCTTCGCGTTCCAGGCGCTGCTGCGGGCCGACGCGCGCGAGCAGGCGGTGGCGCAGGGCTTCCTGAACACGGCGGCCGACCAGGCCGAGGCGCTGCCGGGCGCGGACATCGTCACGCGCTATCCGGCGGTGCCGCTGGCGATCCAGCGCGTGGCGAACGTGGAGCGCGCGCAGATGCTGATCGAGAGCCCCTCGCGCGCCGCGCTGCAGAAGCTGCTGTCGGCATGGCAGCCGCTGCTGCACGAACTGCGGCGCACGCCGGAGGGCAAGGGTGTGATCCGCTGGCTGGTCGACGTCGATCCGCACAGCATCTGAATACGGGCCGCCGCGCCTGGGCCCGGGGCCCGCCCGCAGACCGCGGTTCTCAGTGGTAGCCGGTGGGCTCCTTGCCCATGTCCACGTAGCGCAGCTCGTTGTGCCTGCGCCGCGCGACGCTCACGGGCCATGCGAACACCACGAGGCTCAGCGCCGCGAGTGCGATCGCGGTGGCGGTGCCGAACTTGCCGGCATGCCAGAACCAGCCGACGGCAGAGAGCCAGGCCAGCCATAAAAGGATGCGAACCAGAATTGCCATCGCGCGCCCCATTCACATCTTTGACTTGGAAGCACTGTAGCAGCGCATCTGCAAACCCAAGCATTCATCTGAAGTGGTAGCGGGTAGCTATGTCTTACGACATGCCCAGAACTACCGCAAATTTGTGAAAAAAGAGTTGACGGCACACCCCGGCGCTGCTCAAGCTGTAAAGACGCGAACCCGCCGGGGATCGCCCACTCCAAACTGCCTCGCTCACTGGTTGCAAAGGTAGGTCGCCGTGAAACCGCCGTCTTGTCCTGGTTGGTCCCTCTCGCTGGCATCGTGCCTCACCGGCCTCGCGCTCGCCGCCGCCGTGCCGTCCGCCCCGGCGGCCGATCTGGAACTGCAGGGCAGCCGCCTCGTCGTGTCGGGCATGCTCGACGGCACCATGCTCAAGGAATTCACCGAGCAGCTGGGCAGCGGAACAATCCATACCGTGGTTTTCGAGGACTCCTTCGGCGGCACCGCCGAAGCGGCCGGCGCCTTCGCCGACGCCATCCGCGCGAGCGGCGTGCAGACCGAGGTGCGCGGCCAGTGCATGGCGGCCTGCGCCTACGCCTTCCTGGCCGGCAAGACCCACCGCTTCGGCTACGGCCTGCAGGTCAACGGCATCCTGCTGCCCGTGGCGCAGCGCCCCACCGCCGCCGAACTGGCGGTGCGCTGGCGCGGCGACGAGGCCCACAAGACGCTGGCCGAGTTCACGCCCACATCGGCATCGGCCGCATCGGCTCCTTCCGCCGCCAAGCCCATCGAGGCCAGCGCCCCGCCCACCGCCAAGGACAACTGGCAGCCCGACCACGGGGTGCTCTTCACCGCGAGCCCCACGCTCTTCGGCCGCATCTACAACACGTACTACTGCGACGGCACCCAAGGCCGCGATTTCTCGAAGTGCGAGCGCCTGGCCGATGCCGACCCGTTCAAGCTCGGCGTGCTAACCCCGTAGCCCGCTCACCGCGAGCGGGAAGCTCAGGAAGGCGATCACCGTCGTCCACAGGATGATGCGGGCGATGCGCCCGTTGTCCGCGCCGAAGCGCTCGGCCAGCATCGACACGTTGCTCGCGCTCGGCAGCGCAGCGACCAGCACGATGGTGACGAGCGCCGCGTGCGAGAGCGGCAGCCCCGCCGCCATGGCGCCCAGCCCCAGGCCCCACACCAGCAGCGGATGCACGAGCAGCTTCACCGCGACCACCGGCAGCACGTCGCTCCAGGGCGCCTTGGCCGCCGGCATGCGCCCGGTGGCGCCCATGGCCTCGGCCACGGCCGCGCTGGCGTCGTGCTCGCGCGCCAGCAGCGCCGAGCGGGCCAGCACGGCGCCGATGGTGAAGAGCGCCACCGGCGAGGCCGCGTCGGCCAGCATGGCGATGGTGCGCTCGATAGGCCCCGGCAGCGGCCAGCGCGCGGCCGACAGCAGCACGCCCAGCAGGATCGACCACGGCATCGGGTTGACCACGATGCCGCGCAGCGCCTTGCGCGCGGCCAGCATGGCGCCGTGCCGCCCGGCGCCACCGGCCCCGTCGAGCCGCGACAGCGCGATGCACAGCGAGGAAGTGACGACGAGGTCGAACGCGATCGTGATGATGATCGGCCCCGCCGCCTGCGCGCCAAGAATGGCCACCAGCAGCGGCACGCCCATGAAGCCGGTGTTCGGAAAGGCGGCCACCAGCGCGCCGAAGGCCGCGTCGTTCCAGCCCACGCGCGCATTCCGCGTGAACGCCACCACGCCCGCCACCACGGCCAGCGCGCAGATGCCCCATATCAGTGCAACGCTGCCGTCCAGCAGCTGCCCGATGGGCGTGCCCGCGCCGAAACGCAGCAGCATGCACGGCAGCGCGAAATACAGCACGAAGGTGTTGAGGCCGGGAATGGCGTCCAGCGGCAGGATGCGGGCGCGCGCCGCGCCATAGCCGGCCGCGATCAGCGCGAAGAAAGGGAAAGTAACAAGGAATACAGGCAGCACCGCTGCATTGTCGTTTGCCGGCCCGCGCGGCCGCATCGGAGTGCCCGGCCTACAAACCCGGCGGGGGCCGCCCCCGTATCATTGGCCGCTTTGCTTTGCGCCAGCCGTTCCCAACGGCGTTCTTCACGGCCTCTTCAGGTTCTCTTTTTCTCCCATGTCTCACGGTCTCAATCCCGCACAGCTCGAAGCGGTCAACTACATGAGCGGTCCCTGCCTGGTTCTTGCCGGCGCGGGCTCGGGCAAGACGCGCGTGATCACGCACAAGATCGGCCGGCTCATCCAGTCGGGCATCCAGCCGCAGCGCATCGCGGCCATCACCTTCACCAACAAGGCCGCCGCCGAGATGCGCGAGCGCGCCAAGGACCTGATCGGCAAGGACGCGCGCAAGGTCGTTGTGTGCACCTTCCACGCGCTGGGCGTGCGCATGATGCGCGAGGACGGCGGCGTGCTGGGCCTGAAGAACGCGTTCAGCATCCTCGACGCCGACGACGTGACGAAGATCCTGAAGGACGCGGGCGGCACCACCGACGCGGCCACCGCCCGCATCTGGCAGTGGACCATCAGCAAGTGGAAGAACATGGGCCTGAACTCGGCTCAGGCCGAGGCCCAGGCCGCCGACGACAACGAGCGCATCACCGCGAAGATCATGGCCCGCTATGAAGAGCGGCTGCTGGCCTACCAGAGCGTGGACTTCGACGACCTCATCGGCATGCCGCTGAAGCTGCTCTACGAGTTTCCCGAAGTGCGCGCCAAGTGGCAGGCGATGATGGGCCACATCCTGGTGGACGAATACCAGGACACCAACGCCACGCAGTACGACGTGCTCAGGGCCCTGGCCGGCGAGCGCGGCCACTTCACGGCCGTGGGCGACGACGACCAGTCCATCTACGGCTGGCGCGGCGCCACGCTGGACAACCTGCGCAAGCTGCCGGTGGACTACCCTGCGCTCAAGGTCATCAAGCTGGAGCAGAACTACCGCTCCACCAGCGCCATCCTGCGCGCGGCCAACAACGTGATCGGCCCCAACCCCAAGCTCTTTCCGAAGACGCTGTTCTCCGAGCTCGGCGAAGGCGAGCCGGTGCGCATCGTCGATGCCGACAGCGAGGTGCACGAGGCCGAGCGCGCGGTGGCGCGCATCGTGAGCATCCGCGCGGGCGAGGCCATCACGCAGGGCAAGCAGTACAAGGAGTACCGCGACTTCGCCATTCTTTACCGCGCCAACCACCAGGCGCGCGTTTTCGAGCAGGCGCTGCGGAAAGCGCAGATCCCGTACAAGGTCTCGGGCGGCCAGAGCTTCTTCGACCGCGCCGAGATCAAGGACCTGTGCGGCTGGTTCCGCCTGTGGGTCAACAACGACGACGACCCGGCGTTCCTGCGCGCCATCACCACGCCCAAGCGCGGCATCGGCCACACCACGCTCGCCAGCCTCGGCACCTTCGCGAGCCAGTACAAGCTGAGCCTGTTCGAGGCGCTCTTCAGCCCCTCGCTGCCCAGCGTGATGCCCAAGCGCACGCTGGAGGGCATCCACGAGTTCGGCCGCTACATCAACGACCTCGAATACCGCGCGCGCCGCACCATGGGCGCGGAAGACTCGCGCACCTTCATGCTCGACTGGCTGAAGGAGATCGACTACGAGAAGCACCTGTACGACGGCGAGGACAGCGAAGCCGCGGCGGCCTCGCGCTGGACCAACGTGCTGGAGTTCGTCGACTGGATGTCGCAGCGCGCCGGCGGCACGCTCGACGACACCTCGGGCGCCGACAGCGGCGGCATCGAGAGCGAGCGCAAGAGCCTGCTCGAGGTGGCGCAGACCATCTCGCTGCTGTCGACCATCAGCGAGCGCGAGCAGGACCAGGACATGGTCACGCTCTCCACGCTGCATGCCTCCAAGGGCCTCGAATGGCCGCACGTCATGCTCATCGGCGTGAGCGAGGGCCTGCTGCCCTTCAAGCTCGACGACGACAACGGCCGCCAGCAGCAGGTGAGCGAGGACACGCTGCAGCGCCTGCAGGAAGAACGCCGCCTGATGTACGTGGGCATCACCCGCGCGCAGCGCAGCCTGGCCGTGAGCTGGACCAAGAAGCGCAAGCAGGGCCGCGAGATGGTGCCCTGCATACCGAGCCGCTTCATCGCAGAGATGGGCCTGGACAAGGCCACCACCAAGGAAGACCCGCGCGAGAAGCTCAAGGCGCTGCGCGCCGAGTTCGCGCGCAAGGCGCAGGACAGCGCCGCCAAGGCCGCCGCCGCGGCCTCGGCACCATGAAGATGACGACGACGACGAAGCCAATGAAGAAGACCGCCACGATCACCGCGCTGCTGGCCGGCGTCCTTGCCCTTCTCTCGGGCTGCGCCTCGATGCACGGCGGCAATCCCGACTGCCCCACTGACGCGCGCGACCTGCCGCTCGAATCGCTGTACGGCAACTGGGAAGCACGCTTCGACAACCTGCCCGCCGTGGCCGTCGTGCAGCTCGGCAAGCACCCCGACTACGACGGCGTGCGCGGCACCATCACGCGCAACGGCGCGAATCCTGCGAAGGCCACGGTCGCGCAGCTCGCGGGCGACGTGGACGACGAAGGCGCGCTCTCCATCGACGAGTCGCAGGACGGCCGCGCCATCAGCGGCGTGTGGTCGGGCAAGCTGCAGACCGCCTCGTGCGGCCGCGAGTTCAGGGGCACCTGGCGCAATGCCGCCGACGAGAGCACGCACCCGTTCGTGCTCAGCAAGACGGCGCCACCCGCGTCACAGGAAGGAAAGAAGCAATGACGAAGACGACCACCATCTCGCGATCTCGCTTCAGGTTCAACACGCTCGCGGCCGTGGCCGCGTGCCTCGGCGGCGCGGCGGGCATGGCCCACGCGCAGGCCGTGGACAAGCCCCCGAGCCCGCTGGCCGATTCGCAGCTCACCTGGCAGCAGTGCACCGCGCTGGGCGCCAACAACGAGGCACGCCTGGCCTGCTTCGACCGCTGGGCGCAGCAGCAGACGCTGCCCGCGGCGGCAGTGCCGGCGGCGCCTCCGGTGCTCGCGAGCACGCAGCCGCCGGTGGACGGAACGCTCCCCGCGACGCGCGTGGTCTCGGTGGCCACCACCGAGGGCTGCCGCGACCGCCAGTACTCCGCTCTCTCGCGCTTCTGGGAACTGGAGAACGCCACCGACTGCGGCACCTTCGGCTTCCGCGGCTATCGCCCGCTCAACGTGTCGGTCTCGGCCGCCACCAAGAAGCCCGAGACGCCGACCTCGCCCTCGGCCGGCCACACCGCCGACCCGGTGGCCTACCAGGCCAACGAGATGCGCATCGGCTTGTCGGTGCGCACCAAGCTCGCCCAGGGCATGCTCACGCAGAACGATCCGGTCAAGAAGGACTCGCTGTGGTTCGCCTACAGCCAGCAGTCGACCTGGCAGCTGTTCAACGGCTCCATCTCGCGGCCCTTCCGCACCACCGACCACGAGCCCGAGCTGATGTATGTCTACCCGACCGACTTCAAGCTGCCGGGCGGCTGGCGCTGGCGCTATTCGGGGCTGGGCATCGTGCACCAGTCGAACGGCCAGAGCCTGCCGCTGTCGCGCAGCTGGAACCGCGTCTACCTGATGGGCGGCGCAGAGCTGGACGACCGCTTCACCATCACCGGCCGCATCTGGAAGCGCATCTCCGAGAGCGCCGCGAAGGACGACAACCCCGACATCGCCGACTACTACGGCCGCGCCGAGATCACCGGCCGCTGGAACCTCAACCGAGACAACCAGCTCGCCGTGACCGTGCGCAACAACCTGCGCGACAGCGGCCGCGGCTCGATCCGCCTCGAGTGGCTCAAGGCGATCGGCGACCCGACCAAGAGCAACCTGCGCTTCCACACGCAGCTGTTCTCGGGCTATGGCGATACGCTGGTGGACTACAACCGCAAGCGCACCGTGCTGAGCATCGGCCTCAGCCTGGTCGATTTCTGATTCACTTCACACGCCCTTCCACACCATGAGCGCAGACCTCTCTCCCGTCGACGACACGCAGCGCGAAATCATCGCGGCGCTGCATGTCGCGCCCGTCTTCGATGCAGCCCGCGAGCTGGAGCGGCGCGTCGACTTTCTCGCGAGCTACCTGAAGCAGACCGGCCTGAAGACGCTGGTGCTGGGCATCAGCGGCGGCGTCGATTCGCTGACCGCCGGCTGCCTCGCGCAGCGCGCGGTCGAGAAGCTGCGCGCTACGGGCTACGACGCCACCTTCATCGCGATGCGCCTGCCCTACGGCGTTCAGAAGGACGAGGCCGAGGCGCAGGCCTCGCTCGCGGTGATGAAGCCCGACCGCACCATCACCGTCGACATCCGCCCCGCCGCCGACGGCATGCTCGCGGCGCTGAAGGCTGGCGACCTGACGTTCCGCGACGCAGCGCACGAAGACTTCGTGCTGGGCAACATCAAGGCGCGCCAGCGCATGATCGCGCAGTTCGCGGTGGCCGGCGCGCACGACGGCATCGTCATCGGCACCGACCACGCGGCCGAGGCGCTGATGGGCTTCTTCACCAAGTTCGGCGACGGCGCGGCAGACATCACGCCGCTCACCGGCCTCAACAAGCGCCGCGTGCGCGCGGTGGCGCAGCTGCTGGGCGCGCCCGACGCGCTGGTCTACAAGGTGCCGACCGCCGACCTCGAATCGCTGGTGCCGGGCAAGCCCGACGAGGACGCCTTCGGCGTGACCTACGAACAGATCGACGACTTCCTCGAAGGCAAGCCGGTGTCGGCCGAGGCGCGCCGCATCATCCTCTCCACGCATCGCAAGAGCGCGCACAAGCGCGCGCTGCCGGTCGAGCCGTTCTGACGGCGGCGGCCACGCCACGGCCGCTCCTTCCCTCCTTTTCCGAAAGCATCGCGCCCCGACTCCGGGGCGCGATGCTTTTGTGCGCCCGCAGCATCCGTTCATCGGCCCAAGACACAAGAACGACGGTTCTTAATAAAACATTGGCTTTTTCAAGAACATCGTTCTAACATCCGCTCCGCGCCGGAAACACGGCGCACTTCCGGCGACGAGCCCGCCCACGAGCGAGCCGCGCCCCCACTCGGTCTGGGCAGATGAAGGAGACAACATGAAGAGAAGAACAGCCGCCGCGCTGGGCGTGGCGCTGTGCGCCGGCGGCGCATGGGCGCAGAGCAGCCTCACGCTGTACGGCACCGTTGACGCGAGCCTGCGCTACGAAACCAACGCCACCGACTACGCGCCCGACGGCACGCCGGTCAGCACCCGCTCCAGGTTGCGCATGACAAGAAGCGGCGGCGGCCTGTCGGACAGCTTCTGGGGCGTGAAGGGCGCAGAGGACCTCGGCGGCGGCCTGCAGGCGCTGTTCCAGATGGAAAGCCGCTTCGACATCCGCAACGGCAAGCTCACGCCCGACGACACCACCTACTTCCAGATCTCGTACGTGGGCCTGCAGTCGTCCTCGTGGGGGCAGCTCACCTTCGGGCGGCAATACAACGTGGCCATGGAGGCTGCCTCGCTGGCCTACGGCTCCAACCTCTGGGCCGACTACTTCAACGCCTTCAAGCCCGAGCACACGCTGCTGGCGGCGAGCAAGACCAACAACATGATCCACTACGGCGCGCAGCTCGGCGACGTGGTGCTGCTGGCGCAGTACGCCATCGGCGAGGGCGACCGCCCAGGCGGCGGCGGACGGCGCGGCAGCCAGTACGGCGTCGGCGCGGCCTACGTGCCGGAGAAGGGCCCGGTCAAGCTCAGTGGCGCGTGGATGCGCACCGTCGACGACAACTCGCGCGCGAAGTTCGACATCCACACGGCCGGCGCGCAGTTCGTGATCGGCGACTCGGTCACGGTGCAGGCGGGCTACATCCAGAACCGGCGCGACAACGACTTCACTTCGTTCGCCAACGGGCCGTTCGGTCCGGTCGATCTCGCGGGGCTGGGCATCATCTCGCCCGCGCAGGTGGTCGATCCGAGCATCCCGGGTGGCTTCAGCAAGCGCCGCATGGTCCTCGGCGGCGTCACCTGGAAGCCCATGCCGCTGCTCACGCTCGCGGCCAACGTGTGGTTCACGCGGCAGCGCGGCTACACCGCCGACTTCGACGGATCGGCGCGCCAGTTCCAGCTGGTGGCGGGCTATGCGCTGTCGAAGCGCACGATGCTCTACGCGGAAATCGACCGCTCCGTCTACCGCGGCGGACTGGTCGGCGCGCAGCTCGTGGGCATCAACGGCCAGAGCCCGACGGTGGCGCACACGCAGACCGGCACCACCATCGGCATCCGCCACAGCTTCTGACATGCAACGAGACAACGGGGACCACGCGCGCATGCGACCTGCTTTTTCAGTCTTCTTCGTGCGCTGCGGCCTCGCGGCCCTGCTGCTCGCCGGCATCGCCGCCTGCAGGCAGGAGCCGGCGCAGGCCGCCGCCATGTCCGACGCGCAACGGGCCGAATCGCTGCTGCCGGCCGACCCGGCGCTGCGCGCGATCTACCAGCGCTCGTGCGCGGCCTGCCACACCTCCGTCGACGCAAAGGCACCGCTGACCGGCTCCGCCGCGCAGTGGAAGCCCCGCCTGGACAAGGGCATGGAGCAGCTCGTGAAGCACGCGATGGAAGGCTTCAACGCCATGCCGCCGAAAGGCCTGTGCGCGGACTGCAGCGCGGCCGACATGCGCGCGCTGATCGGATTCATGAGCCAGGGAAAGGACGAACGCCAATGAACGACAACGCCGCCAACCAGGACCGCGAAGGCCGCCGCACGGTGCTGAAGGCCGGCGCGGGCATCGCGGTGACCGCGGCACTCGCGGGACGCGGCCTGCAAGCCCATGCGGCAGCCGATACGGCCGCGCCGGCAGCTGCTGTGCCCGCCGCGCCGCAGCCCATCGCCTGGACGAACTGGTCCGGCATCCAGCGTTGCGTGCCCCGCGCCATCGAAACGCCGGGCAGCGAGGCGGAACTCGCCGAGGTGCTGCGCAAGGCCGGCCCGGGCGGCATTCGCTGCGTGGGTGCCGGCCACTCGTTCACCCCGCTGGTGCCCACCGAGTCCACGATGGTCTCGCTCGACCGCATGTCGGAGCTGGTGTCCGTCGATGCGCAGGCGCAGACCGTCACGCTGCAGGCCGGCGCGCGCCTCGCGCTGCTGTCGCGGCAACTCGACGCCAAGGGCCTGGGGCTGCGCAACCTGCCGGACATCGACACGCAGTCCTTCGCGGGTGCCATCGCCACCGCCACGCACGGCACCGGCCGCACGCTGCCCGCGCTGCATGCGGACGTGGTCGCGCTGCGCCTCATGACGCCGCAGGGCGAGGTGCTCGAGTGCAGCGAGCAGCGCAACCCCGAGCTGCTCGCCGCCGCGCGCGTCTCGCTCGGCAGCCTGGGCGTGCTCACGCAGGCCACGGTGCGCGTGCTGCCTGCCTTCAACCTGCACCGAAGGGTGTTCCTCAGGCCGCTGCAGGCCATGCTCGACGAAGCGCCGGCCTTGGCCGAGAAGCACCGCAACTTCGAGTTCTACGTGCTGCCGCACACCGGCTACGCGGCGGGCATCGTCAACGATGTCTACGACGGCGCCGACACGGTGCAGCCGCCTTCGGCCGACGAGGACATGCTGCGCGACCTGCGCCGGCTGCGCGACTGGCTCGGCTGGTTTCCGTCGCTTCGCCGCTGGGTGGCCAACCGGCTGATCGACGGCGAGCAGACCGAGGAGGCGAAGAACCGCTCGTGGAAGCTGCTGTCCACCCAGCGCCCGACGAAGTTCAACGAGACCGAATGCCACGTGCCGCGCGAGGATGGCATCGCCTGCGTGCGCGAGGTGATCGCCGCGCTGGAGCGCCGCGACGACGTGTTCTTTCCGCTGGAGTTCCGGTTCGTAAAGGCCGACGACGCATGGCTGAGCCCCTTCCACGAGCGCGACAGCTGCTCCATCGCCGTGCACGCGGCGCAGGGCGAGCCCTACGACTACCTGCTCTCCGAGATCGGCCCCATCTACCGCAAGTACCGGGGCCGGCCGCACTGGGGCAAGCTCCATGACCTCGGCCCCGCGCAGCTCGCTACGCTCTATCCGCGCTGGAACGACTTCCTCGCACTGCGCGCCAAGCTCGATCCGCAGGGGCGCATGCTCAACCCCTATCTGCGTCAACTGTTCGGAGTCACTGCATGAGCGGCAAGAGAAGAAGAAAGATCCTGCTGGGCGCCGCCGGCGTCGCGGCGGTGGGCGCCGTGGGCGCCTTCGCGCTGCGCCCCGGCGACAACGGCGCGCCGCACGACGGCTACTTCGCCGCGCTCAACGAGGAGCTGAAGAAGAACGGCCCGATGCGCCCCTGCATGGTCATCGACCTCGACCGCATGGACCGCAACATCGACCTGGTCATGCAGAGCCTGCGCCAGGGCGGCAAGCACTACCGCATCGTGGAGAAGTCGCTGCCCTCGCAGGAGTTGATCGGCTACGTGGCGAAGCGCTCTGGCACGAAGCGGCTGATGTCCTTCCACCAGCCCTTCCTGAACATCGATGCGCGCATCTTCCCGGACTTCGACATCCTCATGGGCAAGCCGCTGCCGGTGCGCTCGGCCGAGCTCTTCTACGCGCAGCACAAGGGCCCGTTCGACGCATCGCGGCAGCTGCAGTGGCTGCTCGACACGCCCGAGCGGCTGCAGCAGTACCTGGCGCTGGCCAGGGGTCTGGGCACGCGGATGCGCATCAACATCGAGATCGACGTCGGCCTGCATCGCGGCGGCGTGGCCGACAACGCCACGCTGGGCCGCATGCTCGACATGATCGCGGCCAACCCGCAGCAGCTGGAGTTCGCCGGCTTCATGGGCTACGACGCGCACGTCGGCTTCGGCGTGCCGAAGGCGCTGGGCACGCCGCAGGAGCTGCTGGCGAAGGCCATGGCGATCTACCAGGGCTTCGTCGATCACGCTCGCGGACAGTACCCGGCGCTGTGGAAGGACGGCCTCACGCTCAACACCGGCGGCAGCCCCAGCTACAAGCTGCACGAGGCCGAGAAGCTGAGCACCGAGGTCAGCACCGGCACCGCGCTGCTCAAGCCCACGCACTACGACATCGAGACGCTGGCCGAACACGTGCCGGCCGCCTTCATCGCCACGCCGGTCATCAAGGCCGCGGGGCCGGTGGAGATTCCCGCGCTGGACGGCAAGTCGAAGGTCTTCTCGTGGTGGGACGTGAACCAGCGCCAGACCTACTACATCTACGGCGGCTACTGGCTGGCCGAATACGAGTCGCCGAAGGGGCTGCAGTTCAACGGCATCCTCGGGCACAGTGCCAACCAGGAGAACGTGAACGGCTCGCCGGCCACCGGCCTGAAGGTGGACGACCAGGTGTTCCTGCGGCCCGCCATCGCCGAGGGCGTGCTGCTGCAGTTCGGCGACCTGGTCACGCTGCGCGGCGGCAAGGTGCAGGATCACTGGCCGGTGTACCAGCAGGCGGGCTGATGCCGTCATCAGGAGAACCATGACAAACGACGACATGCGACAGAGCTTCGACACGATGCGCGCCGCGAGCCTGCGCGCGCAGACGCCGCCATGGAGCGAGCGCGCCGACCGCCTCAAGCGCCTGCGTGCGCTGGTGAAGGACAACCGCGGCGAGATCGCCGCCGCCATCAGCGCCGACTTCCATCACCGCGCATCGCAGGAAACCGAGCTCGCCGAAGTGTTCCCCTCCATCGAGGGCCTGCAGCATGCGCTGGCGCACGGCAAGAGCTGGATGCGCGTGCGCCGCCGCTCGACCGGCCTCTGGTTCAAGCCCGCGTCGTCGCGCCTCATGCCGCAGCCGCTGGGCGTGGTGGGCATCGTGGTGCCGTGGAACTACCCGCTGTACCTGGCGGTGGGGCCGATGACGGCTGCGCTGGCGGCGGGCAACCGCCTGATGGTGAAACAGTCGGAGTTCACCCCGCGCTTCGCAAAGTTGTTCGCCGGCCTCGTGGGCAAGCAGTTCGCCAGCGACGAGATCGCGATCGTCAACGGCGACGCCGAGACGGCCCGCGCCTTCTCGAGCCTGCCCTTCGACCACCTGCTGTTCACGGGCTCGACCGCCGTCGGCCACCATGTGATGCGCGCCGCGAGCGAGCACCTCACGCCGGTGACGCTGGAGCTGGGCGGCAAGTCGCCCGCGATCGTCGGGCCGGAGGCCAACTTCGACAAGGCGGTCGAACGCATCCTGGTCGGCAAGACGCTCAACGCGGGCCAGACCTGCATCGCTCCCGACTACGTGCTGGTGCCCGAAGGCCAGCAGCAGCGCTTCGCCGAGAGCGCGCGGCGCGTGTTCGGCGCGATGTACCCGGCGCTGGCCACCAACGCCGACTACACGAGCATCGTGAGCCCGCGCCACTTCGCGCGGCTGCAGGAGCTGGCGGCATCGGCGCAGCAGCAGGGCGCGGTGGCCGTGCCGCTGTCGGACACGGCCGCCGACCCCGCGACACGCCGCTTTCCGCCCGTGCTGCTGACCGGCGTGAACGACGGCATGCGCGTGATGCAGGAGGAAATCTTCGGCCCGCTGCTGCCGGTGCTGCCCTATCGCGACATCGGCGAGGCCATCGCGTACGTCAACGCCCACCCTCGCCCGCTCGCGCTCTACCTGTTCGAAAAGAACCGCGCGACCATCGAGCGGGTGATGCAGGACACCGTGACCGGCGGCGTGTCGATCAACGACACCCTGCTGCACGTCGCGCAGGACGACCTCCCCTTCGGCGGTGTCGGCGCCAGCGGCATGGGCGCCTATCACGGGGAGGACGGCTTTCGCACCTTCTCGAAGATGAAGCCGATCTTCCACCAGTCGGCGCTCAACGGCCTGGGCCTGTTCAGGCCGCCCTACGGCAAGACCTTCGAGCGGATGATGAAGCTGCTGGTGCGCTGAAGCGGCACCGGCGGGTCAGCGCTTGCCGGACGACGACAACAGCTTGATCGCCGCCGCCGACTTGCTTCCCGGAAAGCGCTGCACGATGCCCAGCAGCAGGATGTCGAGCAGCAGGTCGAGGTGCGGCGCGGCATCGAGCCGCTCGATCCATGGGTCGTCGCCGGTGGATACGCGCAGCGAGGTCATGCCGTGCATGCCTTCCCAGATGATCTGCGTCGCCACGGCCAGCTGCTTCTCGTCGGCCGCCACGTAGCCCTCGTCTGCCAGCTGTGCAATGAGGCTGCAGACGAAGGCGTAGGGGTCGTTCTCCGGGTCGCCGAAGGTCAGCGTGGAGGTCTCGATGGGCGCGGCCGGACGGCGCTCCATGAACACCAGGAAATACTGGTCGGGATGCTTCAGGCCGTTCTCGACGTAGGCATGGCAGGCCAGCCGGATGCGCTCCAGAGCCGTGGCACCCGTTGCAACCGCCGAGCGCATCAGCTTGTGCAGGCGAATCAGGTCGTCGTCGATCGCGCTGGTGATCATGGTGGCCTTGTCGCCGAAAAGCGCGTAGACCACCGTGTTGGAGAAGCCCGACTCTTCGGCCACCTTGCGCATGGTGATCTCGCGGGCGCCGCTCTTGACGATCATCCTGCGCACCACCTTCAGAATCTCCTTGCGGCGTTGCTCCAGCTCTCGTTGCTTGCGTTCCTGAAGGCTGCTTGTGGCCATGGCGTCTGTGGGTCCGGCGTCGTTCGTCTCTGTGGGCGAATCTTAGCCGGGGCCGGATCGCGGCCCGCCATTGCACCCTGCCGGTGCAAGGTCTGCAGGCCGCTCAGCGCGTGACGACCTTCCAGCGCCCGGCCGAGATCTCCGCCGCATAGGGCGCCGGAATGCTGGCCTCGTAGCCGTTGTCGCGCACGACGGCGTCGTAGCTGCAGACGGCCTGGCCGCCGGCGTCGTACAGGGTCCAGCGGACCTGCGTGCCGTCGGGCGCCTCGTGCACCACCTGCATCGAGGGGGCGCCGATGTTGGCGCCCACGTGGGCGTAGCGCGCGTCCACCGTCATCGGCACATGGGGCGGAAAGGGCTTGTTGCCCGGCAGGTCGAACCATTCGTCGTGCGCGAGCAGGCTGCGCTCGGCGACCTTCCAGACGCGGTGCCGCAGGAAGTGCTGGTCGGCATAGCGCGAAGAGAAGGGCCGGCTCTTGAGGTAGGCGCGCATGTCGCCCGCCATGTCCCAGAAGACGCCCGCGCAGGCGCCCCACATGCCGGCGAGCATCAGCTCGGTGTGCGAGTGGTAGTCGCGCATGACGTGGAACCAGCGGTCGGAAGCGCACCATGCGCGCACCGCCGCCTGGTCGCGCGAGGAGAGCAGCGAATCGGCGTCGCGGAACTGCACGCGGTCGACCGCTGGATCGTCGAGCGCAAGAAAGCGCCACATGGTGCCCGGCAGGTCGCCGCCGCTCACGGAGCGCACGTCGACGACCGACGCGCCCTCGCGCAGCAGCCGCCCGCAGACATCGGCCGGCACCGAGTCGTCGACGTAGAAGCGGCACACCCATGCCGGAAAGAACTCACGCGCGGCCCGCACGTTGAGCACCGCCATCTCGCAGTAGCGCGGGTCGCCGCCGAAGAGGCTGAAGGCGATGAGGTTGCGATGGCGGTTGCGCCCGTCGAAGCTGCGCGGCGCGGGCGAGCCGACCGTGGCCGCAGCCGGCTCCTTCGCGGCCTCCTGCTGCTTCAGCCGCAGCGACGCGGAGCCGAACTCCCGCACCTCGTCGCGCTTGCCGAGCTGCCCTGCCGCCTCCGCCAGGCCGTCATAGGTGTTGGCTGTCTCGAGCTCGCCGACGATGCGGCGGTAGAGGTGGTAGGACTGCTGCGGCTGGCCGAGCCGCAGCAGGCACAGCGCCACGTCGGCCAGCGGCTGCGGGCTGTGCGTGGCCTGCCAGGCCTGGGTCGCGAAATTGCGCGCCCTTTCGTAGTCGCCCTGCGCGAAGGCAGCGCGGAACTGCGTGCCCAGCGCGTTCAGCGCCTGCTGCGTGATCGCGGCCTTGCGGCCCGGAGCCGATGGCTTCTTCCTGGTCGTCATCTTCGCCTTCCCGCCTTGGACTCAACGCTCGCGCAGCGCCTCGCGCGCCTTGTTCAGCGGCTTGAGCAGGTAATCGAGCACCGACTTTCTGCCTGTGTGGATGTCCACCGAGGCGATCATCCCGGGCACGATCGGGAAGCTCTTGCCGCTCCTGTTCGTCAGGTGGTCGGCGTAGGTGCGAATGTAGACGCGGTAGTAGTACACGTCGCGCTTCACGTCGTCCTGGATGGTGTCGGGCGAGATCGTCGCCACCTTGCCAGGCAGGCCGCCGAAGATGGCGTAGTCGTATGCCGTGACCTTCACCGTCGCATCCTGACCCGGGTGAATGAAGGCGACGTCGCGCGGCGAGATGCGCGCCTCGACCAGCAGCTTCTCGTCCAGCGGGACGATCTCCATGAGCTTACCTCCGGGAGGCAGCACGCCACCCACGGTGGTCACTGCGATGTCTTTCACGATGCCGCGCACCGGCGAGGCGAAAGTCAGCCGCGTGAGCGAGTCGGAGCGCCCGCGCGTCACCGAGCGCTGCGCCTCGATTTCCGCATTGGCCCGGGCGAGCTCCTCGCGTGCCTTCACGTAGTACTGGCTGCGGATGTCGGCCGCTTTCGTCTCGGCCTCGTTGATCTGGCGCTTCAGGCGCAGCACTTCCACGTCGCTCGCGGCACCGCGCGCCACCAGCGGCTCGGTCAGCGCAAGCTCGCGGCGCATCAGCACCAGTGCCTGCGTGACGCCGGCAAGGCTGCTGGCAAGCTGCTCGCGGCGCGAGCGGTAGAGCGCCGTCTCGGTGCGCACGAGGTCGGTGTCGGACTGCATCTCGGCCGGAAACTCCAGCGGCGTGCCGCCCACCTCGGCCGCCAGCCGCGCCGACATGGCGAGCGCGGCGCGCACGCGCGAGGCGCTTTCCTGCACCGTCGATTCGGTCTTGGTGCGGTCGAGCTGCGCCAGCACCTGCCCCACCTCTACGATGTCGCCCTCGCGCACCTTCAGGTCGACCAGGATGCCGCCTTCCAGCGACTGCACCATCTGCTCCTTCGACGAGGGCACCACCTTGCCAGTGCCGGTCGACACCTCGTCGAGCTCGAAGACCCAGGCCCACGACAGCAGCGCCAGCAGCGCCGCGCCGACGATCCAGACGATCAGCGAGGAGTGCGGCAGCGGCGGCTCGGGCGGCGAATAGCGCGCGGCCGGAGGAAGCACCGGCGGCCCCTGCGGAGGGGCGGGGATGGCCGGGGTGCTCAGGTCCATGGGATCGGGCTGCGTGGTCAGTCCGACGGCCTTGTTCCGCGCGGCTTGCGTGGCCGGCGCGGCATCCGCCACCACGACCGCGCCGCCCGGAGCCCGCGGGCCGCCCGGCTCAGGCGATGTTGCTGCTGCTGGTGTTGTTGCCATGGGAAAGCTCTCCAATAACCCGGTCCCTCGGCCCGTCCATCACGACGCGCCCGTTGTCGATCACCACGATGCGGTCCACCCAGTGCAGCACCGGCATGCGATGCGTCGCCACCACCAGCGTGCGCGTCGCCATCCAGTCCCCCATCGATTCGATGACCTGGTGCTCGGTGACTTCGTCGAAATGCGCAGTGGGTTCGTCCAGCAGCAGGACGGATGGCTGCCGTATGAGCGTGCGCGCCAGCAGCAGCGCCTGCCGCTGGCCTCCCGAGAGGCCGATGCCGCCTTCGTGGATCAGTTCGCCCAGCCCTTCGGGGCGCGACTGCACGAAGGGCAGGGCACCAGCCATGGCGATGGCCTCCAGCACCTGCTCGTCGGTCGCCAGGGGCATGCCCATGGTGACGTTCTCGCGGACCGAGCCATGGAAGAGCCGCGCGTTCTGCGTGAGCAGCCCCACGTCGCGGCGCAGGTCGGATGGATCGATCAGCGAGATGTCGAGCGAATCGAGCGACACGTGGCCGCGCTGCGGCGCATGCAGGCCGGCCAGCAGCTGCAGAAGCGTGGACTTGCCGGCGCCCATGCGGCCCAGCAGCGCGATCTTCTCGCCGGGCTGTATCTGCAGCTGCGCGGCCGCGAACGCCGGGCTCCTGTCGTCCTTGCCGTAGCGGAATTCGACGCCCGTGACGTTGTAGCGCCCCTGCAATGCCGACACATGCACCAGCCGCGCGCGCTCGGGCTGGTCGACCGGGCGCTGCATGAGCTGGTCGAGCCCGGTGCGCGCCACCTTGGCCTGCTGCCAGCGCGCGAACACGCCGGAGAGCTGCGCGAGCGGCGCGATCATGCGCGAGGCAAGAATCGACGAGCCGACCAGCGCGCCGGTCGTCATGTCGCCCCTCATCACGAGGAAGCAGCCCGCCAGCAGCATCACCGCGTAGACGATGGTCTGCACCTCCTGCGTCCAGGTCATGAGCAGGCCCGTGAGGAAGCGCTGGCGCATGCTCACACCGGCCGCGACGTCGTTGGCGTGGTTCCACTGGCTCTGGAAGCGCGGCTCGGCGCGCATGAGCTTGATGTCCTCCAGGCCCTCGACGGCTTCCACGAGCAGCGCGTTGCGCAGCGCCGATTCGCGCATGCCCTCGCCGGCCAGCCGCGCGAGCGGCTTCTGGATGAGAAGCCCCGGAATCACCAGCAGCGGCACCGCGGCCAGCGCCACCAGCGCAAGCGGCCCGGCCACCAGCCACAGCACCACCAGGAAGAGCACGAAGAACGGCAGGTCGGCCACCGCACCGATGGTGGTGGAGGTGAGCAGCTCCCGCACCTGCTCGACTTCGCGCACCTGGGCGATGAAGGAGCCGGTGGACTTGGATCGTGCGTCGGTGCGCACCCGCAGCGCGTGGCCGAAGACGAGGTCGGACACCTTGAGGTCGGCGCGCTTGCCGATCACGTCGGAGATGTGCGTGCGCGACATGCGCAGCAGGAACTCGAAGGCCACGGCGAGCATGACGCCGCCGAACAGCACCCACAGCGTGGGCTCCGACTGCGCCGGCACCACGCGGTCGTAGATCTGCATCGAGAAGATGGTCGAGGCCAGCGCCAGCACGTTGGCGAAGACGGAGGCCAGCACGATGTCGCCGTAGCGGCGCCAGTCGCGCAGCGCGATGGCCCAGAACCAGTCGCGGCGATAGGGCCTGACGTAGTCGTCCACGCGCGCATCGGGCACCGCGGTGTTGGGCCGCAGGATGGCCACCCGCTTCGCGCGCCGGCGCAGTTCATCGGCGGACAGCGCGGTCTCGAGGCCGTGGTCGCCGCCGAGCAGCACGCCCAGCTTTCCCTCGGCGTCGGCCGTGCGCACCACGCCGACTTCGCCGCTGTCGAACTCCACGATCAGCGGCAGCCGCCACGGGTCGAGTTGCGCGCCGGAGAACGCATCGAGCCGCAGCGCGAGGCCCAGGTGCCGCGCCATGTGGTCGAGCAGCGTGTCCATCGGCGCGCCGCGCTCCCAGGCCAGCGAGACGCGCACGCTCTCCTGCGAAGCGCCGATGCCGTAGTGGCGGGCGACGCAGAGCATGGCGTCGAGCCAGCTGGTGTACTGCGGAGGCAGATTCATGGAAGCAGTTCCATTCCCTGGACGGTGGTGTTGTCGAGGCCGTAGAAGGCGCGGCCCTGTGCGGTCGCGCCGATGTAGCCGATGCGGCTTTCCCAGAGGTCGTGCAGCACGGCTTCCTGGTCGGCCGCGGCCTGGTGGATTTCCTGCTCGGCGTTGAGCAGGTCGAGGATGGAGCGCGTGCCGAGCGTGTACTGCTCGCGATAGAGGTCGCGCGCCTCGGCGATGCTGCGGCGCCGCTCGGCCAGCACGCCCAGCCGTGCCTGCGCGCCCGCGGCCTGCTCGCGGAAGCTGCGTGCCTGGTCGCCGGCGTTCAGGCGGGCGGCCTCGATGCGCATGCGCGCGGCCTCCTCGGCCGCGGTGGCCGAACGCACCTGGGCATCGAGCGCGCCCCCCTGGTAGATCGCGCTGGAAAGATTGAGCATCACCGCGTGCTGCATGCCGTTGCGGTCCGTGGCGGCGGAGTTGCTGCCGCCCATGGCCTTGTTGGCGGACACGTCGAGGCTGAGCGTGGGATAGCGCTGCGCCCTCGCGATGTCGAGCTGGGCCGCGGCGACACGCCGGTCGGCCTCGGCGGCCAGCACATCGGGCAGGATGCTGGCGTCCGGCAGCGACTGGTCGATGCGCAGCCCGTCGGCAAGTCGCTGCGGCAACGGCGCCACGAGTTGCGGCGCGGGTCCGCCCAGCAGCGTGGCCAGGCGCTCGCGCGACTGTGCGAGCAGCGACTTCACCTGCAGCAGGTTGGCACGCGCGCTGTCGACGCGCGACTCGGCCTGCAACGGGTCGGCCTTGGTGCTCAGGCCCGACCTTGCGCGCAGCCGCGCTGTTTCGAGAACCTTCTCGACGGCCTTGACCTGTTCCTGCGCGATCGCGGCAAGCGACTGGTAGCGGTGCGTCCTGACCACGGCGTCGGCAGCCTGCTGCGCGACGGCGTCGATCTGCCTGAGCACGACGGCCTGCTGGCGCCGCACCTGCGCTTCGGACTGGTCGACCGCGCCGGAGACCTTGCCGAAGTCGTAGAGCATCTGCGACAGCGAGGCCGTGGCCTGCGCGCCGGCGCCGCGCCTTCCAACGGCGCCCGAGGCGCCATTGCCGGTACCGGCCCCCACGCCGAGCTTCACCTGCGGGTAGTAGCCGGCGCGCGCCACCTCCACGCCGCCCGACTGCTGCGCGAGCGTTGCGATGGCGTCGGAGATGGAGGGGTGGCGTGCCACCGCGCGGCGCACGGCGTCGGCCAGTTCCAGCGGCTTCGAGTCTTCGGCGGCCGCCTGCGCCGCAGACGGCAGGGCCAAAGCAGGCCGGGCGGCTCCCAACTCCCGGGCCAGCGTGCTCGGCGCCAGTCGCCGCGTGGGCTTCAGTTCGACGGAATCGTCCTGCGCAGCCGCGGGCAGGCCGGCAAGAGCCAGCCATGCGGCCGCGCAGAGGTTTGTGCCTGGTTTCACGCGCTTCGGTCCTCCCTTGAAGAAAAATCGGCGGCCGCGCCGAGTGCGCGCACCTGCTCGATGTAGGCCGCCACGCGCTTGCGGCTGGCCGCGGGCAGGCTCGCCAGTTCGGCCGCGGCGGCCTCGCGCGGCACCACGCCCAGGGGCGCGGCCACGAAGAGCCAGTTGATGACGTGGAAGATTCCCTGCCATCCGTTGATCGCGTAGTTCTGCACATCGACCATCCGCGGCGTGCGCTGCTGGAAGCACGCCCACAGCTCCGCATAGCTGGGCGGCAGCGGCGTGGCCGCCACGTCGCGCCAGAAGGCGGTGTCGCGCCTCGGGCAGTCGTAGTGCATGCGCAGGAAATCGCGTATGCCCGACCAGCACCGCGCATTGGCTTCGTTGAAGCCGTCGATCAGGTGGCCCGACACCACGCCGTCGCCGGCGGTGACGATTCGCTCGAAGTTGCGCAGCTGCTCCAGCATCTGGCCGATGGAAGTCGCCTCCAGTGGCTCCACGAACCCCGAGGCAAGCCCGAGCGCCATGACGTTGCCGACCCATACCTGCTCGAAGTGGCCGGGCTCGAAGCGCAGCATGCGCATCGGCTCGACATCGGGGCCGATGCGGCGATGGATCTCGTCGATGACCTGCGCCTCGTCGGCATGGGCGCTGCTGAACACATAGCCCGCGCCCACACGCTCGACCAGCGGTATCTGCCACATCCAGCCCGCCGGCATCGCGATGGCGCGGGTGACCAGCGACGGATTCGGCTGCGGGTGCGGCATGTGGAAAGGCACGGCGCGATCGAGCAGCAGGTATTCGGAGAACGAGCGCCAGCGGATGCCGAGCTTCTTGCCGATGCCCAGGCGCGCCAGGCCCGAGGCGTCGATCAGCAGATCGAGCCCCACGGCCTCCTCGGTGCCTTCGAGCCGCACGGCGCGCGCCATGCCCTGCGCGTCGCACACCAGCTCATCGACGCGGGCCTGCTGGTGCACCACGCCGCGCGAGACGGCCACGCGGCGCAGGTAGTCGGCCAGCTTGTGGCTGTCGAAATGGAAGGACACCGACAGGCCCGATCTTTCCCCGCGCCTGAACATCGCCGCGGCCTCCTGCTGCGATGCGTTGGCCGCGATCGACGCAAACCCCGGGATGTATCGGTGCAGTTCGATGCCCTCCTTCACCATGCCGGAGAACAGCGGATGGAACCCGGCCTCGACCCAGTCGGTCTCCGGCAGGCCGGAGCGACCGAAGAGGTGGTAGTAGCGGTCATCCGCGGCACCGGTGCGCCAGCCTTCATAGGAAAAGCCCAGCTTGAAGGCCGCGCCGGTCTCGTGCGCGAATTCGTTGATGTCGATGCCGTTGCGGCGCAGCGCATCGATCAGGTTGAGCAGGCCGCCCTCGCCCACGCCGACTATGCCGATGGCGGGCGACTCGATCACGCGCACCTCGACCTGCGGCCCGAACATGCGGCGCAGGGTCAGCGCCGCGAACCAGCCCGCGGTTCCGCCGCCGATGACGACGGCGCGGGAGATATTGCGAAGATTCAGCATATGCGTGGTTTCGTCGGCCCGGCCGGAAGGAAGGGCCCCGCGGGGTACCCCTCCTCCGGCCGGAAACGAAGCTCAGGCCAGCACGAGCTGATGGTTGGCGAGCAGCGTCGCGAGATCGGTGGTCACGCCGTTGAGCGTGATCAGCGGCGTTGCCGAGTAGACGCCGCCCGAGCCGTCGCGATCGATGCTCAGCGTGGTGTTGCCGCCGCTGACGGTCACGCTGAGGTACTCGCCGATGGTCTCTCCGGCGTCGATGGTGGCGACGCCGTTGATGTAGCGCGCGGCGCCGTCCGCGTCCGCCCTGTAGCCCACGAGCAGTTCCCTCAGGTCGATGCGGTCCGCGTTGGCCGTCGCCTCGAAAGTCCCGACCGTGAACGAGTTGACCGAGTCGGCTCCGTTGCCGCCGGTGGCGTCGCTGGAGGCCAGCAGCCTGTAGAGCAGCGTGTCGCGGCCTCCGCCCGTGAGGTTGAAGACATCGTTGCCGCCCCGCCCTTCGAACTGGTTGTCCGCAGCGTTGTCGGTGAAGGTGTCGGCACCGCTTCCACCTGCGAGGCCCTCGATGTTCCGGAAGGTCGCCGTGCCGAAGCCCGTGCTCTGCGCGCCGGAATTGCCCAGGTCGATCGTGAGCGGCGTGCTGCCGGCGAGCTTGTAGTCGACGATGTCGACGCCGCCGGTGTTGCTCCAGGCTCGCACGCCGGACACCGTCACCGCGCCGCCGCCGCCTTCGAACTTGTCGTTGCCGAGGGTGGCGAAGAAGGTGTCGTTGTACCCGGTGCCGACGATGCCGTTGCCGATGTTGGCGTTGGCGACGCTCGTGTCCGATTCCGTGGTCAGCACGAAGGCATGGTTCGCCTCGCCCGCCTTCAGCCCGGTCCAGGCCGTGTTGACGTTCTCGATGGTGTTGCCGCCGAGGGCGCCCACGCCACCGACGTCCGCCGCCTTGCCGTTTGCGATGCGCAGGAGCGCCAGCGTGTAGGTCTCCTTCGCATCGAGCCCGTAGAAGTCGACGATCGCCGAGCTGTCGTTGGTCTGGTTGCCGGACTGCGGGTTGATGATCTGCGTGCCCACCAGCTTGCCCTTCGAGTCGAAGAGCTGCACCGTGTTGCCGTACAGCGAATTGATGCCCTGCGCATCGAGGATGCGGAAGTGCAGCGACGTACCGTCGGCCACCGTGTTGTTGTTGGTGATGAACTTCGTGTTGCCCCGCTGGGTGAACGCCAGCAGGTCCCGGTCGCCGTCCCAGTCGATGTCGGCCGCAACGGCGCCTGTGACGGCGTCGTTGGTCCGCGGATCGCCGGTCCACACCCCGATCTCTTCGAAGAAGCCACCGAGCAGATTGGTCGTCTGGAAGCTGACCGAGCCTCCCGAGCTCGTGTTCGTGTAGAGATTGATGGGGCCGGTGACGCCATCCTTCCTCATGCCGCCGGCATTGCCGAAGCCGGGCAGCTCGATGGCGTCCATCTTGCCGTCGCCGTTCCAGTCCACCGAAAGCGAAGGGCCACCCTCGAGCCGGAGGCCGTTGAAGGTGCCCCCCGTGTCGTCGAAGAAGTACATACCTGCCGGCGCGGAGCCGATCTTGTTGCCGTCGAAGTCGAGCATCTTCAGTTTGCCCGTGCCGTCATTGAACACGATGCGGCTTTGGTACTGGTCTTCGAGTGGCGTGCCATAGCCCCGGCCCATGAACAGGTCCATGTAGCCGTCGCCGTTGAAGTCGGCCCAGGTCATGGAGATGCCGTTGCTCATGTATGGATCGTCGTCGGGACGCTGGAACGTCTTCTCGATGATCTGCGTGTTCTCCCAGGTGCCGTCGCCCCTGTTGGTAGCGACGACAAGGCGGTGCGGATCGCTGCTGTAAGTCCCGCCGAACGGCGCAGCCTCCGGCCCGCCGATCTTGGTGGTGCCCGCCGATCCGTGATAGACGAGATCGACCTTGCCGTCGTTGTTCAGGTCGACACCCGAAAGCTCCATGTCGAAGGTGGCATTGCCGGCATTGGAGGAGTTCGGCAAGCCATTGGTGCCTTCGCGGGTGTAGGCATAGCTGCCGTCCTTGACCATGCCGAGGATGGTCCCGTCCACGTTCAGGACGATCTGGGTGTTGTAGCCGCCGCCGCTCAGCCCGTCGTCGGGCGTCTGGTCGCCATAGGCCAGGTCGGCGAAACCGTCGCCCGTCTTGTCGAAAGCCACCACGCCTCCGTACCAGCTGAACACGTTCGCGCTGCCCGCGGTCAGCTTGTCGCCGCCCAGGCTGGTCGGTGCTCCGACCTGGATGGCCGTATAGCCGCGGCCGTCGTAGGAGAAGGCCTGCTGGCCGTCTTCGTAGGTGCTGTCTTCCGCGAACAGGTCCATGTACCCGTCGCGGTTGAAGTCCATGAACGTGGCGTTCTGGACATAGTTGCGTCCGCCATATGCGAGGTTGTGCCCTGTGACCGTCGGATCATTGGTGTTGCTTCGCAGGTAGGTCTGGCTGAAGCTGCCCAGCGAGCCGCTGTCGGTACCGTTGGCGTCCAGCATGGTCTGGTTGCTGTGGATGCGCCACATGCCGTTCTCGCCGAGCGTGTAGGCCGTGGCCTTCTGGTTCGGATCGCTGGCCGCCGAGCCGACGGTCACCGTCGGCGCGGCAGAGACGACCAGTTCGCCGCTGGTGTCGTCGTTCGCGACCTTCACCCCCGCGGCGCTCTTGACCACGGCCTGGACGTCGTAGGTTCCGACCGCGATCGCCGGCGACACCTGCACATACCAGGTGCTGTTCTGCGAATCGACGACCACCGAGCCGTCGGCCGAACTGTAGGTCTTGCCGGCGACCGTGACCTCGATGTACTGGCCGTTGACCAGCTTGAAGGGAATCGATCCGGTAACGAGCGGCGTGGTGTCGACGGTCGACTGGCGGTTGACCGTGAGCGCGTAGTCCACGCTCAGGCTGAAGTTGCCCGACATGGTGCCCTGGTTGCCCGCGGCGCTGGTGACGGCGGCACGATAGGTGTGCGTCGAGCCGTCCGCGAGATTGCCGAGGTCGTAGGTCCAGGCGGTGCCGTTCACCGTCGCGGTGCCGAGCAGCGTGTTGCCTTCGTAGATGCTGACCGTATCGCCCGTGCCCAGCGCGGTCGTCAGGGTGCCGGCGAGCACCGGATCGGCATCGTCGGTGGTGGTACCGCTGCCGAAGGTGCCCTTGACCGGCCCTGCGTCGTCGATGTAGCCCGTGATCTTCGCCAGGTTGGCCGGCAGCTTCGTGTCGACGGTGAAGTTCAGCGGCGCCGACTGCGCGCTTTCGTTGCCCGCCGCATCGACGTTGCTCACCGTCAGGCTGTGCGCGCCATCGGGCAGCTTCTTGCCGGCCTCGGGCGTGAAGCTCCACTTGCCGGTGCCGTCCGCCGTGGTGGAACCGATCGGCGTGCCGTTGTCGTAGATCCTCACCAGGCCGTTGGGCTCGGCTCCCGCGCCGCTCAGGTCGGGGCGGTTGTCGTTGGTCGCACCGCCCGGGGCGATGGGGCCGACGGCGGGGGCGACGTCGTCGACGGCGCCGTCGATGGAAGGCACGGACGGCGGTGCGACCGTATCGACCGTGAAGGCCAGCGCCGCCGACTGCGGGCCTTCGTTGCCGGCAGCGTCGGCGTTGCGCGCCGTCAGGCTGTGCGCGCCGTCGGCGAGTTCCTTGCCGGCTTCGGGCGTGAAGCTCCACCTGCCGGTGCCGTCCGCCGTCGTGGAGCCGATCAGCTTGCCGTTGTCATAGATGTTCACGATGCCGTTGGGCTCGGTTCCCGAGCCCCTCAGTTCTGGGCGCGCGTCGTTGGTCGTGCTTCCCGGCGCGATGGCGCCGGTGACCGGCCCGACGTCGTCGACGGCACGGTCGATGGAAGGAGCCGCCGTCGGTGCGACGGTGTCGACCGTGAAGACCACCGGCGTCGACTGCGGGCCTTCGTTGCCTGCCGCGTCCACGTTTCTCGCCGTGAGGCGATGCAGGCCGTCGGAGAACTCCTTGCCGACCGCGGGCGTGAAAGTCCACTTGCCCGCGGCATCCGCGACCGCGGTGCCGATCAGCGTGCCGTTGTCGTAGATGTTGACGGTGCCATTGGGCTCCGCTCCCGCACCCTTCAGCTCGGGACGGGCATCGTTGGTCGTGCCGCGCGGGGAGACAGGGCCCGTGACCGGCGCCACGTCGTCCACGACGCTGTCGATGGAAGGCGCCGCCGTGGGCGCGGTCCGATCGACGGTGAGCGTGAGCTCCGCCGAGGCAGCTCCCTGGTTGCCCGCCGCGTCCTCGACGCGGGCGGTGTAGCGGTAGCTGGTGCCGTCGACGAGGCCCTTGTCCTCGAAATTCCAGGCAGTGCCGTTCACGACGGCGGCACCGACCCGCACGCCGTCGCGATAGATCGCCACCACCTCGTTCGCGGCAAGCGGGCCGGAAAGCGTTCCGTTGAGCAGCGGCGTCGGGTCGTTGGTCGTGCTGCCCGATGCGAAGTTGCCCTTCTGCGGATCGCGGTCGTCGGTGTAGTCGGTGATCGTCACCGTCTGGCCCGGGGCGCTCAGGTCGAGCGTGATGGAGTGGGCCGCGCTCTCCGGCCCCTGGTTGCCGCCCGCGTTCACGACACGGGCCGTGTACCGGTAGGTCGTGCCGTCGACGAGCCCCTTGTCGCTGAAGCGCCAGTGCACGCCGCTCACCGTTGCGGTGCCGATCACCGTGTCGTTGCGCAGTACCTGGACCACGTCGCCCGCGGAGAGATTGGCCGAGATCGAACCATTGAGCAGCGGCGCCGCGTCGTTGGTCGAGCCGCCGTCCGCCACGCTGCCGCGCACCGGATCGACGTTGTCCTGCACCCGCTGGATCTGCACCGTCACGGCGACCGCCGAAGTGTTGACTGCGAAACCCAGGCTGTTCGAGGCGGCGCCGGCATTGCCGGCCGCATCCATGACCCTGGCCTCGTAGCTGTAGGTGGTGCCGCTCACAAGGCCCGAGTCCTCGAAGCTCCAGTCCGTGCCGTTGACGGTCGCGTTGCCCACGGGCACGCCGTTGCGGAACACGCGCAGTTGCTCGGTGCCGCTCAGCGCGGCGGAGAGCGTGCCCTCCAGCCTGGGCGAAGCGTCGTTGGTGCTGCCGTTGGCCGGGATGTTGCCCGAGACCGGGTCGACGTCGTCGATGGCGCGGGCGAGCGTTACGGTCTGCGACGGCGCCACGGTGTCGACCACGAAGACCAGCGGCACCGACTTCGGCCCCTCGTTGCCGGCTGCGTCGACACTGCTCACCCTCAGGCTGTGCACGCCTTCGGCCAGCTCCTTGCCCCGCGCGGGCTCGAAGCTCCAGTTGCCCGTGCCATCGGCCTTCGTGCTGCCGATCAGCGTGCCGTTGTCGTAGATGTTCACCGTGCCGTCGGGCTCGGCGCCCGAGCCCTTCAGTTCCGGGCGCGCGTCGTTGGTCGTGCCGCCCGGTGCGATCGGGCCCTGGACCGGGTCGATGTTGTCGGTGACGCTGTCGATCGCCGGCGCGGCGGCAGGGGCCGCGGTGTCGACGGACAGGGTGAAGTCCGCCGAGGTCGTGCCCTTGTTGCCGGCGGCGTTGGCGATGGCTGCCGTGTAGGTGTGCGTGCTTGCGTTGGCCAGTGCCGGAAGCCTGAACTCCCAGGTGGTGCCGCTCACGGTGGCCGTGCCCAGCAGCGAGTTGCCTTCGAGGATCTGCACGACATCGCCGGCCTTCAGCCCCGAGACCGTGCCCTTGAGCGTCGGCGTGGCGTCGTTCGTGCTCGTGCCGCTGGCGTAGTCGCCCGCATTGGGCGCGACGTCGTCGGCGTAGGCGGTGATCGCGACGGCGTTGCCGGCGGTAGGCCCGCCGTTGTCGACGACCACGACCTGCGAGCTCGCGGGTGTCGCGTTGCCCGCGGCGTCCACCACCCGCGCGAGGAAGGTGTAGCTGCCGTCGGCCAGAGCCACGCCCGTGTTGTCGTACTGGTAGGAGCCGCCGCCGGTGGCGCTGGCGTCGTGCCAGGTCTTGCCGTTGTCCAGCGAGACCTGCACCTTCGCGCCCGCCTCCATGGCGAAGTCGGCCTTGACGGTGAGCACCAGCGTGCGGTCGCTGGTGACGAAGTCGCTGCTGCTGGAGCCGGTGTCGTCGCTGATGGCTGCGAGCGTGGCCCTGGTCGCGGGCGGCGTGGTGTCGACGTTGACCGTGAAGGAGCCGGACTGCGGGCTCTCGTTGCCCACCGGGTCGATGGCCGTGGCGGCGAGGCGGTGCGCCCCTTCGGTCAGCGGCGTGGTCGGCGTGAAGCTCCAGCTGCCGTCAGCCTTGACCGTGGTGCTGCCGAGGGCGCTGCCGTTGTCGTAGATCCTGATGACATCGCCCGGCGTCGCGCCGCTGCCCGTGAGCGTGGGCGTGGCGTCGTCGGTGAAGCCGCCGTTGGCGATCGGGCCCTGCACCAGGCCGACGTCGTCGCCGGCTCCGGCGATGGCCGGTACATCGGGTGCGCTTGTGTCGATGGTCAGCGAGATGGTGGCGTCGCCTTGCTTTCCGGCGGCGTTCACCGCGGTTGCCGTGTAGCTGTGCGTGCCTTCGCCCTGCGCCGGCAGCGCGAGGCGCCAGTTGCCGCCGGCATCCGCCGTGGTGGAGCCGAGGGTGGTCTGGCCTTCCTTGACCGTCACGACCGCGCCGGCCGTGGCCTTGCCCACGAGCGTGGGCGTGGTGTCGTCGGTGCGCGCGCCGGGTGCGAGGTTGGCCTTGATGCTGCCCTGGTCGTCGGCCACCTGGTCGATGCTCACGACGACGTCCGAGGAGTCGACCGTGAAGTCCAGCACCGGGCTGGCGGCACTGGTGTTGCCCGCCGCGTCGGTGACGGTGTGGGTGATGCGGTGCGTGCCGCGGACCAGCGGCGTGCTGGGCGTGATGCTCCAGGCGCCGTCGGTCGCCGCGGTGATGCTGCCGATCAGGGCGCCGCCGTCGTACAGGCGGACGGTATCGCCGGCCTTCACGCCGCTGCCGCTGAAGATGGGCGTGGTGTCGTCGGTGGTGGCGCCGGACGCGATCGCGCCCTGCACCGGCCCCTGGTCGTCGGTGGCCACGACCACGCCGGGCGTGGCGGGGGCCGTGGTGTCGAGCACGACCAGATAGAGGCCCGTGCGCGGGCTGGCCTGGCCCGCGCCGTCGACCGCCTCGGCGCTCAGGTTCTTCACGCCATCGCCGCCCAGCGGACTGGTGGTCACGCTCCAGGTGCCGTTGGGAGCCACGCTGGTGGAGCCCACGGCCACGCCGTCGGCATACACAGTGACCACGGTGCCGACCGTGCCGGTGCCGTTGAGGGTGAGCGTGGTGTCGTCGGTGCTGGCGTTCTGGGCGACGTTGCCCGTGACGCTGCCCTTGTCGTCGCTCACGCCGATGATGGCCGGCGCCGCGGGCGGATCGCCGACCAGCGTGAAGGTCGACGCGGGCGTGGCCGCGCCGATGTTGCCCGCCGCATCCACGGCGCGCGCGGTGAGGCTGTGCTCGCCCAGGGCCAGCGGCAGCTCGGGCGTGAAGCGCCAGCTGCCGTCGGCGTTCACCGCCGTGCTGCCGATGAGCTTGCCGTTGTCGTAGACGTTGATGCTCGACACCTGCGCCGGGTCTGTCCTGCCGGTGTATTCGGGCTTGCTGTCGTCGGTCTTGGCGCCGGCGGCCAGCGGACCCTGCACGGCGCCCACGTTGTCGAGCACCTGGATGCGGGACGCGTCGAGCGCCGGGGGCGGCGTTACGTCCACGGTGAGCCTGAAGTCGTTCGAGCGCGAACTCTCGTTGCCGGCCGCGTCGGTGAGCGTGTAGCTGATGGCGCGCGCGCCCTCGCCGAGAGTGGATGTGGGCGTCAGCGTGCCGGTGTTCGGGTCGTAGGTGGCGGCGACCTTGACGCCGTCGACGTACAGCGACGGCGTCAGGCCGGCCGCGACGGAGGCGATCCTGAAGCCGGGCGTGGTGTCGTCGGTGAACGAAGCCGTGCTCGCCGGGTCCTGGACCGCGCCGGTGTTGTCGATGTAGCCCGCGATGGGTCCGGGCCGGGCCGGAGCCGTCGTGTCCACGTCGATCACGAACGCGGCCGAATGCTGGCTCTGGTTGCCCACCGGGTCGGTCGCCGTGACGGTGAGCCTGTGCTCGCCCTCGGCCAGCGGCGCGGTCGGGGCCGCGGTGGTGAAGCTCCAGCGGCCGTCGGACTGCACCGTGGTGCTGCCGATGACGCTGCCGTTGTCGTGGACGGTGATGATGTCGCCCGGCGTCGCGCCGCTTCCGCTGAGCGTGGGGCGGGTGTCGTCGCTCGCGGCGCCGCTTGAGAGCGCTCCCTGCACCGTGCCCGCATCGTCCGCAACAGCCGCGATGACCGGCACGGCCGGCGGCGTGGTGTCGATGGTGAGCGCGAACGAGGTTTCGCTGCTGGTGCCCGCGGCGTTCACCGCAGTGGCCTTGTAGCTGTGCGCGCCCTCCGCCTGCACGGGCAGTTCGAGGCTCCAGTTGCCGGCGGCATCCGCCGTGGTGGAAGCCAGGACGGCCGAGCCTTCCTTGATGCTCACCACGGCGCCCGGCGTGGCGGTGCCCACGATGGCCGGCGTGGTGTCGTCGGTGAACCCGGCGGGGCGGGTCTTGACCTGACGCCCCTGGCGGGTCTCCCCTGCCTTGGTGACGCTGACGGCGACCGCGGAGGTGTCGACCGAGAAGCCCAGCGGCGCGCTGGCGGCGCTGGTGTTGCCGGCGGCATCGGTGACAGTGTGCGTGACGCTGTGCGCGCCCTGGCCGAGCCCCGAGGGCGTGAACTCCCAGCTGCCGTCGGCCCTGGCCGTCGTGCTGCCGAGCAGCGTGGCGCCGTCGTACACCTTGACGACCTCGCCCTGCGTCGCGCCGCTGCCGGCGAAGGTGGGCGTGGTGTCGTCGGTGGAGCCGCCGTTGGCTACCGCGCCCTGCGTCGCGCCGACGTTGTCCGTGGCGGAAGCGGTGGCCGGCGTGGCCGGCGCCGTGGTGTCCAGCACCGCGCTGTCGGTCGCCGCGGGCCTGGAGACATTGCCGGCCAGGTCCTGGCTGGTCGCGCTGACGCGGATCGACGCGCCCTCGACCGGGTTGGGGAACGAGACATTGACGAAGCCATTGGCGACGTCCGCCGCGCTCAGCGTGACGCTGGGCGTGTTGGTGCCGTCGGTGAGGCTGATGACGTCGCCCACGGCGGCGCCCGACACCAGCGTGACCTTCACGGTCACATTGGCCTTTTTCTCGCCGGCGTTGATGAAGCCGTCGTTGTTGGCGTCTTCGACGATGGTGATGGCGATGACAGGCGCCACGCTGTCGACCGTGGCGGTGGCGGGCTGGCTGACGTTGCCCGTGGCATCGGCGGCGACCACGCGCAGCAGGGTGCCGTTGGGCACCGGCGTCGCGGGCGTGAGGCTGTATTCGCCGTTGCTGCCCGCGGTGGTGCTGCCGACGAGATTGCCGGAGCTGTCCCTCACGGTGACGACCGAGCTGGCCTCGGCCGTGCCGGCGATGGTGGCGCCGGAGGTCGGCTTGATGGTCGGCGCGTCGGGCGCCTTGCTGTCGACCGTGACCGAGGCGGCCGGGCTGCTGTTGCCCGCCGCGTCGGTGGCGCTGACCTCGAGCACCGTGTCGTGCTTCACGGCCGTCGCCGGCTTGATCGTGTAGTTGCCGCCGGCGTCGGCCGTGGCGCTGCCGATGGCGTTGCCCGCGCCGTCCTTGACGCTGACGGTCGAGCCCGCCTCGGCCATGCCGGTGATGGTGCTGCCGCTCGTCGGCTTGACGGTGGGCGCCGCCGGAGCGGCGCTGTCGACCGTGGCCCTGGCTTCGGGGCTGGTGTTGCCCGCGGCGTCGGCGGCCGACACGCGCAGCTCGGTGCCATTGCTCGGGCGCGTCGCCGGCGTGAGGCTGTAGGTGCCGCCGGGCGTGGCGGTCGTGCTGCCGATGAGGTTGCCCGCGCCGTCCTTGATCGTGACGACCGAGCCGGCTTCGGCCGTGCCGCCGATGGTGCTGCCGTTGGTCGCGCCGATCGTGGGCCTTGCCGGAGGCACGGCGTCCACCGTCGCGGTGGCGGGCGTGCTGGCGTTGCCGGCGGCGTCGGTGGCCACTGCCGTGATCTTCACGCCGTCGTCCAGCGGCTTGGACGGCGCGATGGCGTAGGCGCCGTTGGCGCCCGCGGTCGCGCTGCCGACCACCTTGCCTGCGCCGTCCCTGACAGTGACGACCGCGCCGGGCTCGGCACGACCGGTGATCGGCTCGCCGTGGGTCGGGTCGATCGTCGGCGCATCGGGAGCCTTGCTGTCGACGGTGGTTGTCGCAGGCTGGCTGGTGTTGCCCGCGGTGTCGCTGGAGGTGACTTCGAGCACCGTGTCGTGCGCCGGCTTGACCGCCGGCCTCACGGCGTAGTTGCCGCTCGAATCCGCCGTCGCGCTGCCGACGAGCTTGCCCGCGCCGTCCTTGACGGTGACGAGCGAACCCGGCTGCGCCGTGCCGGTGATCGGATCGCCGCTGGTCGGGTTGACGACCGGTGCGGCCGGGGACACGGCATCGACCGTTGCCTTGGCTTCGGGGCTGGTGTTGCCGGCGGCGTCGGTCGCCGCGACGCGCAGCACCGTGCCGTGGGCCGGAGGCGTCGCGGGCCTGAAGCTGTACGTGCCGCCGGGCGTGGCTGTGGTGCTGCCGATGAGCTTGCCCGCGTCGTCCGTGATCGTGACGACGGAGCCGGCCTCGGCCGTGCCGGCGATCAGGTTGCCGTTGGTCGGATTGACGGTGGGCTTGAGCGGGGCATCGGCATCCACCGTTGCCGTGCCGGGGGCGCTGGCGTTGCCGGCGGCATCCGTGGCCACGACGTTGAGCTTCAGTCCATCCTGCAGCGGCCTGGACGGCGAGACGGCGTATGCGCCGTTGGTCCCCGCGGTCGCGGAGCCGATCAGGTTGCCCGAGGCGTCCCTGACGGTGACGACCGAACCGGGTTCGGCCTGGCCCGCGACGACGTTGCCGTGCGTGGGCTCCACCGTCGGTGCATTGGGGGCCTTGCTGTCCACCGTGGCCGTGGCGGCCGGACCGGTGTTGCCGGCGGCATCCCTGGCGGTGACTTCGAGCACCGTGTCGTGCGCGGGCGCGGTCGCCGGCTTGACGGCGTAGTTGCCGGCCGCGTCGGCCGTCGCGCTGCCGATCGTGTTGCCCGCGTTGTCGCGGACGGTGACGATCGAGCCGGCTTCGGCGGTGCCCGCGATGGTGCTGCCGTTCGTCGGCTTGACGGTTGGCGCGGCCGGAGGCGCGCTGTCGACCGTGGCCGTGGCGGCCGGGCCGGTGTTGCCGGCTGCATCGGTGGCGGCGACGCTGAGCGTCGTGCCGTGCGAGGGCGGAGTCGCGGGCTTGACCGCGTAGTTGCCGCCTGCGTCGGCGGTCGCGCTGCCGATCACATTGCCGGCGCCGTCCTTGATGGTGACGACCGAACCGGGCTCGGCCTTGCCCGTGATGGTGGCGCCATTCGTCGGGTCGACCGTGGGCCGGGTGGGAGGCGCGGCGTCCACCGTCGCGCTGGCGGGCGAGCTGGCGTTGCCGGCGGCGTCGGTGGCCACGGCGGTGATCTTCTCGCCGTCACCCAGCGGCTTGGCCGGAGTGATCGCATAGGCGCCGTTGGCGCCGGCCGTCGTACTGCCAATCACCTGACCTGCGCCATCCCTGACGGTGACCACAGAGCCGGGCTCGGCACGACCGGTGATCGGCTCGCCGTGGGTCGGGTCGATCGTCGGCACGTCGGGAGCCTTGCTGTCGACCGTGGCCGTGGCGGCCGGGCCGGTGTTGCCGGCAGCGTCGGTGGCGGTGACTTCGAGCACCGTGTCGTGCGCGGGCGCGGTCACCGGCTTGACGGCGTAGTTGCCGCCTGCATCGGCCGTCGCGCTGCCGACGAGCTTGCCCGCGCCGTCCTTGACGGTGACGGTCGAGCCGGCCTCGGCGGTGCCCGTGACGGTGCTGCCGTTCGTCGGCTTGACGGTTGGCGCGGCCGGAGCGGCGCTGTCCACCGTGGTCCTCGCTTCGGGGCTGGCGTTGCCGGCAGCGTCGGTGGAAGCGGCGCGAAGCACGGTGCCGTTCGCCAGCGTGGCAGCGGGCTTGATGCTGTATGCGCCGCCGGCGTCGGCGGTCGTGCTGCCGATGAGCCTGCCTGCGTCGTCCCTGACCGTGACGACCGAGCCTGCCTCGGCCGTGCCGGTGACGAGGCTGCCCTGCGTCGGGTCGATCTTCGGCGCAGGAGGCAGCACGCGATCGACCGTTGCCCTGGCTTCGGGACTGATGTTGCCCGCGGCGTCGGTGGCGACGGCGCGCAGCACCGTGCCGTGCACCGGAATGGCCGAGGGCTTGATGCTGTAGGTGCCGTTGGGTGCGGCGATCGCGCTGCCGACGAGCTTGTCCGTGTCGTCGGTGATCTTCACCACGGCGCCTGCTTCGGCCGTACCGGTGATCTGGCTGCCATTGCTCGGGTCGATCGTGGGCACGGGCGGCGCCACGCTGTCGACCCTGGCCGTGGCCTCCGGGCTCGCGGTGCCGGCCGGGTTGGTGGCGACCACGTGCAGCACCGTGCCATGCGCCGGCGTGACGGCCGGCGTGAGGCTGTAGACGCCCTGGGAGTCGGTGGTGGTGCTGCCGATCAGCTTGCCCGCGTCGTCCTTGATGGTGACCACCGAGCCGGCCTCCGCCGTGCCGGTGATCGGGCTGCCGTCGGTCGGGTTGACGGTGGGAGGCGGAAGCGCCGTGCGATCGACCGTGGCCCTTGCTTCGGGACTGGTGTTGCCGGCGGCGTCGGTTGCGGTGACGTGAAGCACCGCGCCGTGCGCGGGCATCGTGGCCGGCACGATGCTGTAGCTGCCGTTGGGCGCGGCGACGGTGCTGCCGACGAGGTTGCCCGCGTCGTCCTTGACCGTGACGATCGCGCCGGCTTCGGCCTTGCCTTCGACGCGGCTGCCGTTGGTCGGATTGACCGTGGGTGCGGAGGGCACGACGCCGTCCACCGTGGCCCTGGCTTCGGAGCTGGCATTGCCGGCGGCGTCGGTGGCGACGGCGCGCAGCATCGTGCCGTCGGCCAGGACGGTCGCGGGCTTGATGCTGTAGGCGCCGTTGGACGCCGAGGCCGTCGTGCTGCCGACGACGTTGCCGAGGCCATCGCGAACGGTGACGACCGAGCCGGGCTCCGCCGTGCCGGAAACGAGGTTGCCATTGGTCGGATCGATCGTGGGCTCCTGCGGCGGAACGCGGTCGACCGTGGCCGTGGCGCCCGGGCCGGTGTTGCCGGCCGCGTCGGTGGCGGTGACGTCGAGCACCGTGCCGTTCGCCGGCGGCGTGGCTGGATCGACGGAGTAGGCGCCGCCGGCATCGGCGGTGGTGCTGGCGATGAGCTTGCCTGCACTGTCCTTGATGGTGACGACCGCGCCGGCCTCGGCCGTGCCGGCGATCGTGCCGCCGTTGGTCGGCTTGACCGTGGGCGCGGCCGGTGCCTTGCTGTCGACCCTGGCCGAAGCGGGCTGGCTGGTGTTGCCCGCTGCGTCGGTCGCGGTCACGCTCAGCTGGGTGTCGTGTGCCGGAGGCGTTGCCGGCTTGATGCCGAACTTGCCGCCGGCATCGGCGGTGGTGCTGCCGATGAGATTGCCGGCGCCATCCTTGATGGTGACCAGCGAGCCGGGTTCGGCCGAGCCGGTGATGGAAGCGCCCGCTGTCGGGTCGACCTTCGGCATGGCGGGCAGGTCGCTGTCGACCGTGGCCCTGGCCTCGGGGCCGGTGTTGCCAGCCGCGTCGGTGGCGACGGCGCGCAGCACCGTGTTGTGCGGCGGAACGACCGAAGGCTTGATGCTGTAGCGGCCGCCGGCATCGGTGGCGGCGCTGCCGACGAGGCCGCCGGCCCCGTCGCGGATGGTGACGATCGAGCGGGGCTCGGCCGTGCCCGTGATCAGGCTGCCGTTGGTCGCGTCGATGGTGGGCCTTGCCGGCGGCGTGCCGTCGATCGTGGCGGATCCGGGCGCGCTGGCGTTGCCGGCCGGGTCGGTCGCCACGGCGCTGATCGTCGTGCCGTTTGCCGGAGGCGTCGTCGGGGCGATGCTGAACTTGCCGCTGGCGTCGGCGGTCGTGCTGCCGATGAGCCTGCCCGCGTCGTCCTTGATCGTGACGACGGAACCGGCTTCGGCGCTGCCTGCGATGGTGCTTCCGTTGCCGGGGTTGACGACGGGCGCATCGGGCGCCTTGCCGTCGACCGTGGTTCTCGCGGGCTGGCTGGTGTTGCCGGCCGCATCGGTGGCGGTGGCGTCGAGCACCGTGCCGTGCGCCAGGGGCGTCGCCGGCTTGATGTCGAACTTGCCGCCGGCATCGGCCGTGGTGCTGCCGACGAGCTTGCCGCTGCCGTCCTTGACGGTGACGATGGCGCCGGCCTCGGCCGTGCCCGTGATGGCGCCGCCCGCGGTCGGATCGACCTTGGGCGCGGCGGGCAGGTCGCTGTCGACCGTGGCCCTGGCTTCGGGGCTGGTGTTGCCCGCGGCGTCGGTCGCGACGGCGCGCAGCACGGTGTTGTGCGCCGGAACCGTCGCGGGCTTGATGCTGTAGCGGCCGCCGGCATCCGCTGCCGCGCTGCCGACCAGTGCACCGGCACCGTCCCTGACGGTGACGATGGCACCGGGTTCGGCCGTGCCCGTGATCAGGCTGCCGTTGGTCGCGTCGATCGCGGGCCTTGCCGGAGCCATGCTGTCGACCTTGGTGGAGCCCGGCGCGCCGACGTTGCCGGCCAGGTCGGTCGCCACTGCGGTGATCACCGTGCCGTTTGCCGGGGGCGTCACCGGAACGATGCTGAACTTGCCGGCTGCGTCGGCGGTCGTGCTGCCGATGAGCCTGCCCGTGTCGTCCTTGACCGTGACCACCGAGCCGGGCTCGGCCGTGCCGGTGATGGGGCTGCCGTCGGTCGGGTTGATCACCGGCGAGAGCGGAGCGGTGCTGTCGATGGTGCCCGTGGCCGGCTGGCTCACATTGCCGGCCGCATCGGTGGCGACGGCGCTGACCTGTGTGCCGTCGGCGGGAGGCGTGGCGGGCACGAGGCCGAACTTGCCGCTCGCGTCGGCGGTCGTGCTGCCGATGGGCTTGCCAGCGCCATCCCTGATCGTGACCACCGAGCCGGGTTCGGCGGTGCCGGTGATCAAGCGGCCGGAACTCGGATGGATGGTGGGCGCGGAGGGCGCCAGGCTGTCGACCGTGGCTTTCGCATCGGGGCTGTCGTTGCCCGCGGCGTCGGTGGCGACGATGCGCAGTGCAGTGCCGTGCGCGGGCGGTGCCGATGGCGTGATGCTGTAGTTGCCGTTGGCTTCGGCTGTGGCGCTGCCGATGAGCTTGCCCGTGTCGTCCCTTGCGGTGACGACCGAGCCGGGTTCGGCGCGGCCCGTGATCGAACTGCCGGCGGTCGGGTTGACCGTGGGTCGTGCCGGCGGAACGCCGTCGACCGTCGCCCGGGTTTCCGGACCGGTGTTGCCCGCGGCATCGGTGGCCGCGACACGCAGCACCACGCCGTTGACCGGCGGCGTCTTCGGCACGAGGCTGTAGACGCCGTTGGAGCCGGCGGTGGCGCTGCCGATGACATTGCCCGCGAGATCCTTGACAGTGACGACCGAGCCGGGCTCCGCGCGGCCGGTGATCGGGTTGCCATGCGTCGGATCGACCGAGGGCGCCAGAGGCGGCACACCGTCCACCGTGGCCGAGGCCTCGGGGCTCACGTTGCCGACTGCGTCCGTGGCGGTGACGCGCAGCGCCGTGCCGTTCGCCAGCGGCGTCGCCGGGACGATGCCGAACTTGCCGGCGGCATCCGCGGTGGTGCTGCCGATCAGCTTGCCCGTGCCGTCCTTGATCGTGACGAGGGAGCCGGCTTCGGCCGTGCCGGCGACGGTGCTGCCGTTCGTCGGGTTGACTACGGGCTCGTCGGGCGCCTTGCTGTCGACGGTGGTCGTCGCAGGCCGGCCCACGTTGCCGGCGAGGTCCTTCGCCACGACGTGGATCACGGTGCCGTGCGCCGGAGGGGTTGCGGGGACGAGGGAATAGATGCCGTTGGGCGCGGTGGTCGTGCTGCCGATGACGGTGCCTGCGCTGTCGGTGACCGTGACCACGGAGTCGGGCTCGGAAGTGCCGGTGATCGGGCTGCCCTTGGTCGGGTTGACGGTGGGAGTCGGCGGCGTGCCGTCGACGGTGGCCGTGGCGGGCGTGCTGGCGTTGCCGGCGGCGTCCGAGGCGACGACCTTGATCACCACGCCGTTCGCAGGCGGCTTCGCGGGCGTGAAGCTGTAGACGCCGTTCGCTGCAGTGGTCGTGCTGCCGATGAGCGCGCCCTTGTCGTCGGTGACCGTGACCACGGAGCCGGGCTCTGCGGTGCCGGTGATGGGGCTGCCGTCCGTCGGGTTGACCTTGGGCGTGGCGGGCGGGGTCCTGTCGATGGTTGTGGTGACCGGCTGGCTGGCGTTGCCCGCGGGGTCGATGGCCACGACGCTGATCGACGTGCCGTCGGCCGGGGGCGTCGGCGGCGCCACGCTGTACGCACCATTGGAGCCGGCGGTCGTGCTGCCGATGACCTTGCCCGTGCCGTCCTTGACGGTGACCAGGGCGCCCGGCTCGGCCGTGCCCGAGATCGAGCTGCCATTGGTGGGGTCGACCGTGGGCCGTGCCGGTGCCGTGCTGTCCACTGTGGCCGTGGCGGGCGCGCTCGCGTTGCCTGCGGCGTCGGTGGCCACGACGCTGATCGCGGTGCGGTCGGCCAGTGGCGCCGGCGGCGTGATGCTGTAGGCGCCGTCCTGGCCGGCGGTCGTGCTGCCGATCACGGTGCCGCGTGCGTCGGTAATGGTGACCGTCGAGCCGGGCTCCGCGGTGCCGGCGATGGAAGTGCCGGCGGTGGGACGGACGGTGGGCACAGCGGGCGGCATGCTGTCGACGGTCGTCCGGGCCTCGGGGCTCACATTGCCGCCCGGGTCCACCGCGACGACGCGAAGCTCCGTGCCGTGCGCCGGCGGCGTGACGGGCCGGACCACATAGCTGCCATCGGGCGCGACCGTGGCGCTGCCGACTTCCTTGCCGGTGTTGTCGGTCACCCTGACGGTCGTGCCCGGCTCGGCCGTGCCGGTGATCGTTCTGGCATTGGTCGGGTTGACGGTGGGCCTGCCCGGCGGAGTCGAATCGACGGGAGCCGCGAGCGGCACGTGCGGCATCGGGAAACCGCCGCCGCCCCCTCCTCCTCCACCTCCACCTCCGCCGCCAGCAGCGCCCGCGAGGGCCAGTCCGCCGCCCACCAGCCAGGGCAGCACGCCGAAGTTGAAGTCCTGCTGCAGCAGCAAGGGCTCGATGGAGTCGATGCCCGAATAGCTGAGCGCCAGCTCACCCTGCCCTTCCCCGAAACCGGCCAGCCACAGGCCCCCCTTTTCGTCGTCAAGCACGAGGTCGCTCTTGTTGCCATCGAACAACGCGAAGAAGTCCCGGACGGTGACTACCTCACCCGAGACGGAGGTCACGACCAGGTCGTTGCCGACGCGGCGCATGCCCTTGATCTGCTCCCTGGACAGACCCACCCGGACGACCACTGCCTCCTTCAGGAACACCTCGTTCACCGAAACCTGGCTGGCATCCCCGCTGCGCTTGCTGACTACCTTCAACGAAATCATTTTTTCTACTCCCTTTTTTTCAACCGACACGTGAATTCCCGGGAGCTCATGCGATCAGGCATGGATGCACCCTGGAAAAGAAAAACCAAGAATCAAAAAAGAGGCCGGCGCTTCCGGTCGCAAGCGCCGGCCAAAAAATTGCCTGCGGCTCAGGCAACCCTCAATTCATCTGCCGGTCATCGACGAGACCGTGTGCAATTTGTATCCCTGCCCGAACACGGCCCTCAGCATCAATCCATTTGCCGGCTCGATATTCAGTTTTCTGCGGATCTTGAAAACGCAGACATCCAATGCGCGGGAACGCAAGCTGACCGTGTCGCGCCACAGGAGGCTGTAAAGCCGCTCCCGGCTCAGCAGGCAATCCCTGTTGCGGAACAATTCAAGGGCCAGGTCGAATTCGCGGGGCTGCAGGTAGATTTCCCGCCCTTCGTGAAATACCCGGCGTTCGCCGATCTTGAAACGGTAACCCCGGTAAATCAGGAATTCGTTTCTTGCGGCTCCATGCGCGGCAAGGGTGGTCCGGTTCAACAGGCCCTGGACCTTCGACTTGACCTCGCCCAGGTCGAATGGATGAAGAACGAAGTCGAAATTCCTATCGCCCTTGAAATCGCGGTCGATGCGCTGCAATGCGTCCGTGCTGTCGGTACTGACCGCGAACAGCAGCGGCGCGCCCGTGAGCCCGCGAATCGAGTCCAGCCAATGGACGTTCGCGTCGGCCGGCAGCGGAAGGAGGATCAGCCCGCAGTCCTGTCCCGCCTGCAGTGCGCTGACGAAGTCGCCCAGCAGATCGAAGGCGGCGGGGGATGGGGACGGGGACGGCTCACGCCCCGGCGGGAGGCGGATAGCCTGGAATTTGTCGAGGCACAGACCTTGGGCGCGGGACTCCGGCGAAATCATTCCAAACTCTCCGTTGAACAATGGAAGTCACGGAAAGAGGCGCTACGCCGGATCCCCATGACCTTTCGGGCTGGGGAATTTATCTATTTGCAACCAATTCAGACAATGTCAGTCATTGACTACGAATGACCGACATTGGCGCATTCGTGCATGCATAAAATGCAAACTTTTGTATTCCTCCTAGCAAAAGATCACGAATTCAATCGATGGCCCGGAAAGTTTCTTGTCTTCGCCTGAAGTCAATGCCGATGAATGACTGAAGATGTCGATAGATACCAAGAAAAATCATGAAAACGTTTTCTTTATGGCATCGAAAAATTCACACTTCCAACACGACAACACCTGAAGCCTTCGTGTCTCCGATGCCGGCCCCGGCAGCAGCCCCCTGGCCGTTACCGTGAGCCGGCTCCAGCCGCACGGTCAGGCGGAAGACCGTGCCGCCGGCATCGCTGGAAACCAGTGCGACATCGCCGCCGTGCAGCCGGGCAATGGTCCGTGAAATGTGCAACCCGAGCCCCGAACCGGGCACCTGGGCAGACGTGGCGCCCCTGAAATAGCGCTCGAAGAGGGTGTTTCTTTCGCCGTCCGGAATCGGTGTCCCCCGGTTCGAAACCGTGACGCTGAAGAGCTCCTCGCCGACCTCGCACCGCGCCGTGACCACCGAATCCGCGGGCGAGTACTTGAGGGCGTTCTGGATCAGGTTGCGGATCGCCATTTCGACCTTCGCCTGGTCGCCCACGCACATCGCCCGGCCCAGCGCCGAGTCGATGCGCAACCGGGCGTTTTCCTCGGGGAGCCCGACGCCGCGGACGTTCTCGATCACGTCATGGAGGTCGAAGCTGCGCGCCGACGGCCTCGTCGAGCCGACCTCCAGCGCGTCGTCCTGCAGGATGTTCTCGATCAGCGCGGCGAGGCGGCGGGTGGCCTTGCGGATCTTCTCGACCGCGCGCTTCACGCCTTCGTCCCTCCCCGACGGCGACAGCTCGAGGGCGTGCGCCACCGCGTCGATGACCGCCAGCGGCGTGCGGAACTCGTGCGAGACGACGGCGACGAACTCGCGCTGGCGGACCTTTTCCTCGAGCGCGGTCTTGGCGACCTTCATCGAGTTGAAGGCGCGTTTGCGTTCCGCCCGCAGCTTCAGCTCCGCCTGCCTGGAGCGGCTGGCCACCGCGAAATTGAGCAGCGCCAGGTTCGCCAGCTGCAGCATCGGGATCCAGGACTCGAGGACGAACGGCTGCGCCATCTTCACGAGCCCCAGCAGCACCAGCAGGTAGAAGGTCCACGACAGGTTCACGCCGGTGAAGACCAGGGCGGCCAGGAGAAACTGGAATGCCCGGTGGTGGATCATCAGCCACGCGAAGAACGCCAGGTTGAAGAAGCCGACGACGATCTGGAGGTAAGCCGCCGCGTGGATGGCGCTATCGACGCCCCAGACGGAAAGCACCGCCATCGCGGCAAAAGCCACCGCCGCCGACTTCATGAACCACGCCGCCCAGGCCGAGTACTGCTCGTAGTCGAAGAACCGGCAGACGAATACGGCGGCTATCGACATCAGCGCGCACGAGGTCACGTCCACGAAGCGGTCCGCATGCAACGGCTCCCCGGGGAAAAACAGCGAACTCGCATAGCCGAGCATCGAGGCGACCGCGACCAGCATGAACACCAGGAAGAGCGCGTAGACCGGGTAGATGCTGCTGCGCAGCCAGGCCCAGAAGATCAGGTTCATGAGCACCATGACGCCGATGGCCCCGGCAAACGCCGACAGGAAGGCCAGCCGGTTGGACTCGGTGCGCTGCAGGCCCGCCTTCTGCCAGGCGTGCAGGCAAAGAGGAGCCAGCCCGTGCGTCTTCACCCTCACGTAGTAGGTCCTGGGCGAAGCGTCCACGGACACCGGGAAGGCCAGCATGCTGGTCGGCAGGGCCCGGCTTGCGAACGGCTGCCGGTCGCCCAGCCGGTCGGCCGAGATCTCCCCCGACGCATCCTGGCTGTAGACCCTTATGTCGTCGACCCAGCTCGGAAATATCTGCACCGCCCATTCCGAAGGCGCGCCGGATTCCTGCTGCAATGAAAACCTGAGCCAGAAGACTTCGCCGGCATCCAGCTGCCGGTGGCGGGTATTGCCGGCGATAAAATCGATGCCGGGCCGGGCGGAAAGAATGTCCTCGATGGAGATATTTCCGGATGTATCCTTGAATATCTCGATTTCTCCCGACAGCGATACGGGTTCCTTTATTCCTTCGTCATCACGAAGAACAAGAGCCTGTGCATTTTGCGAAATCAGCCACAACGCCAGCCCCATCAGAAAAACAAGACAGCTATTTCTTTTCATGCTGTTGATATATATCCGACCTATCTTCGGCGCCCAACACTCTCGACACCCGGGTCAAAGAGAGGTGCACCATGAATATCTCCAACTCCAATCCCGATAAAAAGATAACCGTCTATCTGATCGAAGACGAAGAAGACCTTCAGGAAGCACTGGTCTACAGCCTCGACCAGCTCGGTTTCAAAGCCCGCGGTTTCTCGACGGCCGCGGAGTTCTACAGGGCCTATGCGGTCAGCCGCTGCGACATCGTGGTTATCGACATCGAACTGCCGGATGAGAATGGTTTTTCGATCGCGCAGCATCTGCGCTCGGCCAGCAACGTCGGCATCGTCTTCGCGAGCGCGCGCGGCGGCCTCGACGACCGGGTGCGCGGCCTGCGCGGCGGCGCCGATGCCTATTTCGTGAAGCCGGTGCATGCCGAGGAGCTCGCCGCCTCGCTCGAAGGCATCCACCGGCGCATCAAGGCGGCGGAAAGCAGCGCCGGCCGGCTGCAGCAGCCGCTACAACCCGAAGCGCCCCGCGGCACGGGGCGCTGGGTTCTCAAGGAAGGCGACTGGATCCTCTACGACCCCGAGGGCCGGGCGCTGCGCCTCACGATGTCGGAGCGGGCCATCGTCACCAGCCTCTTCAAGCAGCGCAACAAGCCCGTCGACCGGACCCAACTGGCAACCGCGCTGGGCGGCGGCGACCTGGAAAACTTCGACCTGCAGCGCGTGGACGCGGTGGTCAGCCGCCTGCGGCGCAAGGCGACGGCGGCGGGCATTTCGCTACCGCTGCACGCCGTGAGGGGCACCGGCTACCAGTTCCAGGCCTGACGACCGGAAGGAAGCGGAAGGCCCTCGGCCTCGCTACTTGAACTCGTCGACCGTCAGGCCCAGCTTGCGCACCTTGTCGTGCAGCGTCTGGCGCGCGATGCCCAGCGCGGCCGCGGTGGCCGGCTGGTCGCCGCGCTGGCGCCGCAGTTCCTCGACGATCACCGCGCGCTCGAACGATTCCACCTGCTGCGGCAGCCCGCGCGGCAAGGCGGGCACGCCCTGCGCACCGCCACCGGCGCCGCCATGCGTCTGCGTCAGGCGCTCGCCGAGCAGCCCGAGCACGAAGCGGTCGGCCACGTTGCGCAGTTCGCGCACGTTGCCGGGCCAGGCGTAAGCCATCAGGTCGGCCAGCTGCGCGTTGCTCAGGAGCGGGGCGGGCCGGTCGTAGCGGCTCGCGGCCTGCAGCGTGAAGTGCTCGAAGAGCAGCGGAATGTCCTCGCGCCGCTCGCGCAGCGGCGGCAGCTCGATGAAGGCCACGCCCAGGCGGTAGTACAGGTCGGCCCTGAACTTCTGCTGGTCGCTCATGGCCTTCAGGTCGTCCTTGCTCGCGGCCACCACGCGGCAGTCGAAGGGGATGGTCTTGTTGGAGCCGATGCGCTCGATGCTGCGCTCCTGCAACGCGCGCAGCAGCTTGATCTGCACCGCCATCGGCATGCTCTCGATCTCGTCGAGGAACAGCGTGCCGCCGCTGGCGTACTCGAACTTGCCCACGCGCATGCGGCTGGCGCCGGTGAAGGCGCCGGCCTCGTGGCCGAAGAACTCGCTCTCGGCCAGCGACTCGGGCAGGCCGCCACAGTTGAGCGGCACGAAATGCTGGCGCCGGCGCGCGCTGTGGTCGTGCAGGCAGCGCGCGACCAGCTCCTTGCCGGTGCCAGTCTCGCCGTACACCAGCACGTCGGCGGAAGTCTCGGCCAGCGTCTTCACGGTCTGGCGAACCTGCTGCATCTGCGCCGAACGGCCGATGAGCACCGACTGGATGCCCTGCCAGTTCTCCAGCGCGTCGCGCAGCGCGCGCACCTGCAGGCTGAGCTGCCGACGCTCGATGGCGTGGCGCACGATGGCCACCAGCCGCTCGGAGCTGAAGGGCTTCTCGATGAAGTCGTAGGCGCCCTCGCGCATGGCCTGCACGGCCATCGCGATGTGGCCGTGGCCGGTGACGAGGATCACCGGCAGCTCGGGGTCGACGCCGCGCAGCTCGGGCAGCCACTCGGTGCCGCTCAGGCCCGGCAGGCGCACGTCGCTGATGACGACGGCCGGCACGCCGAACGAGATGTGCGGGCGGGCGCGCTCGGCGCTGGGAAAGGACTCGACTTCGAAACCGGCCAGGGTCAGCACCTGGGTGGTGCTGACGCGGACGTCTTCGTCGTCCTCGATCAGCATCACCCGGATGGCAGGGGCTTCGCTCACTTGGGGATCACTCCTGTTGTGCAATGGAAAGGGCGTCGGGAACCGGCGGGTTGCTGCTGCTGTCGTGCATCACGGCGATGGCCGCCGGCAGGTCGATGACGAAGCAGGCCCCGCCGCCGTCCAGGTTGGCCGCGCGCAGCGTGCCGTCCATGGACCGCACCAATTGTGCCGAGATCACGAGACCCAGTCCCAGCCCCGAGCCGGCGGCCTTGCCGGTGACGAAGGGTTCGAACAGGCGCTGCAGGATGTCGGGGCGAATGCCCGGGCCGGTGTCGGTCACCGACAGCACCACGCGGCCCTCCTTCGGCCGCGCCTGAAGGCGCAGCGTGCGCACCGGCGCGTCCTGCATGGCGTCGATGGCGTTGCGCATCAGGTTGGCGAGCACGCTGCCCAGCGCGGCCTCCTCGGCCATCACGCTCAGCGTGGCGGGCTGCACGTCGACCTCGATGGTGACACGCTGCTTGCGCGAAGCCTCGGCAACGATCACCTGCGCGTCGGCGATCGCGTGCGACAGCAGCACCGGCGCCAGCGGCAGTTCGCTCTTGTAGGCGAAGGTGCGCAGCTGCGAGGTCAGGCGGGCGAGCCGGTCGACCATGCCGCGGATGCGCTCCAGGTTGCCGCGCACGTCGTCGAGGCGGTTCTTGTCGAGCAGGATGGCGGCGCTTTCCGACAGCGTGCGCATCGCCGTGAGCGGCTGGTTGAGTTCGTGCACCACACCGGCCGACATCTGCCCCAGCGCGGCCATCTTGCCGGCATGCACCAGCTCGCCCTGCGCGGCGCGAAGCTGCGCGGTGCGCGCCGCCACGGTCGATTCGAGCGTGTCGTGCGCCGCCTGCAGCGCGGCCTGGTTGGCCAGCTTCTGGCGCACCGCGCGACGGCGCTGCCACAGCGCCACGGCCACCAGCAGCAGCACCGTCATGGCAAGGCTGGCGGTGATGGCCGCGTTGCGCGCCGCCACGCGCAGCGGCGCCAGGTTGTCGAGCACCACCAGCTGCCACGGCGCGCCGCGCAAGGTGCGGGCGGAGGCAAGCTGGTCGACGCCGTCGAGCGCGATCACCGTCACGTCGCGGTCCAGTGCTTCCTTCTGCGTCCATTGCAGCGGCTGCAGCGTGGCCTCGCCGTAGGGTCGCGAGCGCAGCACCTCGGCGCGCTGCAGGGCGTCGAGCGGCAGCAGCGGCCTGAACTTGATGTCCTCGCGCGTCGAAAGAATGACCACGCCGCGCTGGTCGATCAGCGCCACGTCGCCCGGCAGCTTGCGCCAGGCGCGCTCGGCCTCTTCCAGGTTGATCTTCACGGCCACCACGCCGCGCGAGGTCTGGCCGCGGCGCAAGGCATAGGAAAGGTAGTAGCCCGGCTTCTTGCTGGTGATGCCAACTCCGTAGAAGCGGCCCCGGCCCTGCCCCAGCGCGTCGATCACGTAGGGCCGGAACGAGAGGTCCTGGCCCACGGTGGTGCCGGGCTTGTCCCAGTCGGAAGCGGCCAGCGATGTGCCGGAGGCGTCGAGCACGTAGAGCATCTCCGCCCCCGCCGCGGCATTCACGCCGTCGAGGTAGCGGTTGACCGAGTCGCGCAGGCGCGCGTCCGTGGGCGTGCCGAGCATTGCCGGCACGAGGGGCGTCATCTCCAGCAGCGCGGGGAGGTAGTCGAAGCGGGCCAGGTCGGCGTCGAGGCCGGTGGCGAGCATGTCGAGCCGGTGGTCGGCCGCCTCGCGCAGGCGCGCCAGGCCGGTCTGCATGGCGACCTGATGGCCGGCGAAGGCGGCCACGGCCACCAGGGCCAGCGCCCCGCCCCATCGGGGCAGGCCGCGCCATCCTCTCGTCGCCTGGTCGGAAGTTGAGTCGAAACGCCGGGCCGGCTCCCTTGGATTCATGGGCCCGTTATTGCACAAGGCCGGGCCGCCCGCATTAGTGGCAGCCCGATGGCCCCAGGGCGGGGCCGGAGGGAGGATCAGGAAGCCTGTCGCGCGGAGCTGACGGGCATGTGCGTCTCGGTGGCGTCGAGCACGAGTTCGGGCTCGTTGGCCTCGGCCGAACTTTCCTGGTTCAGGTGCTGGTTCATGCGCACGGTGTCGAGGTCACCGGTCCACTTGGCCACCACCAGCGTGGCCACGCCGTTGCCGATCAGGTTGGTGAGCGCGCGGGCTTCTGACATGAAGCGGTCGATGCCCAGGATCAGCGCCAGCCCTGCCACCGGCACGTGGCCCACCGCCGAGAGCGTGGCCGCCAGCACGATGAAGCCGCTGCCCGTGACGCCCGCCGCGCCCTTCGAGGTGAGCAGCAGCACGGCCAGCAGCGTGAGCTGCTGCGTGAGCGTCATGTCGGTGTTGGTGGCCTGCGCGATGAACACCGCCGCCATCGTCAGGTAGATGGAAGTGCCGTCGAGGTTGAACGAATAGCCGGTCGGAATCACGAGGCCGACCACCGACTTCTTCGCGCCCAGGTTCTCCATCTTGGCCATCATGCGCGGCAGCACCGATTCGCTGGACGAGGTGCCCAGCACGATCAGCAGTTCTTCCTTGATGTACTTGATGAACTTCCAGATGCTGAAGCCGTGGAAGCGCGCGATGAGCCCCAGCACCACGAAGATGAACAGCAGGCAGGTGGCGTAGAAGGTGGCCATCAGCTGGCCGAGCTGCAGCAGCGAGCTCACGCCGTACTTGCCGATGGTGAAGGCCATGGCGCCGAAGGCACCGATGGGCGCGACCTTCATGATGTAGCCCACGATCACGAAGAGCACGTGCGAGCCCTTCTCGATCACGTCGAACACCAACGTGCCGCGGCCGCCGAAGCGGTGCAGCGCGAAGCCGAACAGCACCGCGATCAGCAGCACCTGCAGGATCTCGCCCTTGGCGAAGGCATCCACCACCGTGTTCGGGATGATGTTGAGCAGGAAGTCGGTGGTGCTCTGCATCTTGCCCGGGCCGGTGTAGGCCGCGATGCTCTTGGTGTCGAGCTGGGTCACGTCGACGTTCATGCCCGCGCCGGGCTTGAGCACGTTCACGAGCACGAGGCCCACGATCAGCGCGATGCTGCTGACGATCTCGAAATACAGCAGCGCCATGCCGCCGGTCTTGCCGACCTTCTTCATGTCTTCCATGCCGGCGATGCCGACCACCACCGTGCAGAAGATGATCGGCGCGATGATCATCTTGATCAGCTTGATGAAGCCGTCGCCCAGCGGCTTCATGGAGGCGCCGGTGTCGGGCCAGAAGTGGCCCAGCAGCACCCCGAGCACGATGGCCGTGATGACCTGGAAGTACAGGGATTTGTAGAAAGGCTTGGGTGCGCTCGGGTGTTCCGCGGGGGTGCTCATGGGTGTGTCTCCAGTCTCGGTGGCCGGGCACGCAGGAAGAGCCCAGGAAGAGGCGCGGCCGGTCGGATGACTCAGCAATCGACATGCCACGCGCCGCAAGGGCCGGCGGCAGCGCTAAGTCGTTGATTTCATTGAAGACCGACGCTTGCTGGCCGGCAAGGCCCGCCGACCGCCCGGATGGCGCCGGCGCCCCCCGTCCGAACCGCCGGACCGGCACCTCGGGGAAAACCCTGAGTGCATCGGATGCCCTGCCCGCTCAGCGCACGACGACCTTCCACCGCCCCGCCGAGAGTTCCGCCGCGTACGGCGCCGGAATGCCCGCGGCGAAGCCGTTGCCGCTCACGACCGCGTCGTACGCGCACACCGCCTGCCCGAGCGCGTCGTAGAGCGTCCAGGTCACCCGAGTGCCGTCGGGCGTGACGTGCGCCACGTGCATCGACGGCGCGCCGATGTTCGCGCCCACATGGGCATAGCGCGCCTCCACGGCCATCGGCGCGTGCGGCGGAAAGGGCTGGCTGCCGGGCAGGTCGAACCACGCGTCGTGCACGAGCACGCTGTGCCGTGCCACGCGCCACACGCGGTGCCGCAGGAAGTGCTGGTCCGCATAGCGCGCGGAGAACGGGCCGCTCTTCAGGTACGCGCGCATGTCGGCGGCCACACCGGCGAACAGGCCCGTGCAGGCACCCCAGAGGCCGGCCAGCATCAGTTCCGAATGCGTCGGGTAGTCCCGCATGACGTGGAACCACCGGTCCGACGCGCACCATGCGCGCACCGCCGCCTGGTCGCGCGTGGACAGCAGCGCGTCGGCGTCACGGAACTGCACGCGGTCCAGCGCAGGGTCGTCGAGCGCGAGAAAGCGCCACATCGTCCCGGGCAGGTCATGGCCGCCGATGCCCCGCACGTCGATGACGACGGCGCCCTCGTGCGCGAGGCGCTGCCGCACGCCCTCGGGCACCGTGGCGTCGAGGTAGAAGCGGCAATGCCATTCGGCGAACAGCTCGCGCGCGGCGCGCGCGTTGAGCACCGCCATCTCGCCATAGCGCGGGTCGGCGCCGAACAGGCTAAAGGCGATGGCGTTGCGTTCGCGCGCCGCCGGGTCGAAGCGCGGCAGCACCGGCGCGGCGCGCGTGGCGGCCGGCAGCTCGCGCTCGGCCTCCTGCATCTTGAGCCGCAGCGAGGCGGTGCCGTACTCGCGCACCTCGTCGTTCCTGCCCAGCTGCCCCGCCGCCTCGGCCAGCCCGTCGAAGGTGTTGGCGGTCTTCAGCTGCACGATGGCGCGGCGGTAGGTGTCGTAGGCCTGCTGCGACTGGCCCAGCCGCATCTGGCACAGCGCCACGTCGGCCAGCGGCTGCGGGCTGTGCGTGGCATGCCAGGCCTGCGTGGCGAACTTCAGTGCCTGCGCATGGTCGCCCTGCGCGAACGCGGCGCGAAAGCGCTCGCCCATGAGATCCAGCGCCTGCTGCGTGACGCCCGGCGCGCGCCGGGGGATGTGCTGGATGCCGCGAATGTGGGGAGCGGCCATGGGCTTCATCTTTCGCGCAGCGCCTCGCGCGCCTTGTTCAGCGGCTTCAGCAGGTAGTCGAGCACGGTCTTGCTGCCGGTGTGGATGTCCACCGTGGCGATCATCCCGGGCACGATCGGAAAACGCTCGCCGTGCCTGTTCTTCAGGTGATCGGCATCGGTGCGGATGTACACGCGGTAGTAGTACACGTCGCGCTTCACGTCGTCCTGGATGGTGTCGGGCGAGATCGTCGTCACCTTGCCCGGCAGGCCGCCGAAGATCGAGTAGTCGTACGCCGTCACCTTCACCGTCGCGTCCTGCCCCGGATGGATGTACGCCACGTCGCGCGGCGAGATGCGCGCCTCGACCAGCAGCTTCTCGTCCAGCGGCACGATCTCCATGAGCTTGCCGCCCGGCGGCAGCACGCCGCCCACGGTGGTCACGGCGATGTCCTTCACGATGCCGCGCACCGGCGAAGCGAAGGTCAGCCGCGTGAGCGAATCGGAGCGCCCGCGCGTCACCGAGCGCTGCGCCTCGATCTCGGCGTTGGCCTTGGCGAGGTCCTCGCGCGCCTTCACGTAGTACTGCCCCTTGAGGTCGGCCGCCTTGGTCTCGGCCTCGTTGATCTGGCGCTTCAGCCGCAGCACCTCCACATCGCTCGCGGCACCGCGCGCCACCAGCGGTTCGGTGAGCGCAAGCTCCCGACGCATCAGCACAAGCGCCTGCGTCACGCCTGCAAGGCTGCTGGCGAGCTGCTCGCGGCGCGACTGGTACAGCGCGGTTTCGGTGCGCACGAGGTCGGGCTCGTCACGCACTTCGGCCGGGAACACCAGCGGCGTGCCGTTCACCTCGGCCGTGAGCCGCGCCGCCATGGCCAGCGCGGCGCGCACGCGCGAGGCGCTTTCCTGCACCGTCGATTCGGTCTTGGTGCGGTCGAGCTGCGCCAGCACCTGCGCGGCCTCGACGATGTCGCCCTCGCGCACCTTCAGGCCGACCAGGATGCCCCCTTCCAGCGACTGGATGGTCTGCTCGCGCGACGACGGCACCACCTTGCCGGTGCCGGTGGAGACTTCGTCGAGCCTGAAGAACCAGGCCCAGCCGAACAGCACGAGCAGCATCGCGCCCACGATCCACACCACGAGCGAGGCGCGCGGCAGCGGCGGCTCCGCGGGAGAGACGAGCGCCGCGGAGGCCTCACGCATGGCCATTGGAGAGCCTCCCCAGGATCTGGTCCTTCGCGCCGTCCATCACGATGCGACCGCCGTCGAGCACCACGATGCGGTCCACCCACTGCAGCACCGGCATGCGGTGCGTGGCCACCACCAGCGTGCGCGGGGCGGCCCATGCGGCGACGGCGTCGATCACCTGGCGCTCGGTCACCTCGTCGAAATGCGCGGTGGGCTCGTCGAGCAGCACGATCGACGGCTGCCGGATCAGCGTGCGCGCCAGCAGCAGCGCCTGCCGCTGGCCGCCCGACAGGCCCAGCCCGCCCTCGTGGATCAGCTCGTCCAGCCCCTCGGCGCGCGAATGCACGAAAGGCAGGGCGCCGGCCATGGCGATGGCCTCGAGCACCTGCGCGTCAGTGGCCAGCGGCATGCCCAGCGTGACGTTCTCCCGCACCGAGCCGTGGAAGAGCCGTGCGTTCTGGGTGAGCAGGCCCATGTCGCGGCGCAGGTCGGACGGGTCGATCAGCCCGATGTCGAGCGCGTCGAGCGACACGTGGCCGCGCTGCGGCGCATGCAGCCCGGCCATGAGCTGCAGCAGCGTCGACTTGCCCGCCCCCATGCGCCCGAGCAGCGCGACCTTCTCACCGGCACGGATGCGCAGCTGCGGCACCGCGACCGCGGGGCTGCGGTCTTCCTTGCCGTAGCGGAACTCCACGCCCGCGAGCTCGTAGTTGCCGCGCAGCGACGCCACGTGCACGCGCCGAGCGCTCTCGGGCTGGTCGACCGGGCGCTGCATGAGCTGGTCGAGCCCCGCGCGCGCCACCTTGGCCTGCTGCCAGCGCGCGAACACGCCCGACAGTTGCGCGAGCGGCGCGATCATGCGCGACGCCAGGATCGACGCGCCCACCAGCGTGCCCGTGGTCATGTCGCCCTTGATCACCAGGAAGCAGCCGGCCAGCAGCACCACCGCGTAGACGATGCTCTGCACCTCCTGGGTCCACGTCATCAGCAGGCCGGTGAGGAAGCGCTGGCGCATGCCAATGCTGGCCGACACGTCGTTGGCGTGGTTCCACTGGTTCTGGAAGCGCGTCTCGGCGCGCATCAGCTTGATGTCCTCGATGCCTTCCACCGCCTCCACCAGCAGCGCGTTGCGCAGCGCCGATTCGCGCATGCCCTCGTTGGCCAGCCGCGCGAGCGGCCGCTGCACCAGCAGCCCCGGAATCACCAGCAGCGGCACCGCTGCCAGCGCCACCAGCACCAGCGGACCGGCCACCAGCCACAGCACGACCAGGAAGAGCAGGAAGAACGGCAGATCGGCCACCGCGCCGATGGTGGTGGAGGTGAGCAGCTCCCGCACCTGCTCCACCTCGCGCACCTGCGCGATGAACGAGCCGGTCGACTTCGAGCGCGCATCCGCGCGCACGCGCAGCGCATGGCCGAACACCAGGTCGGACACCTTCAGGTCGGCGCGCTTGCCGATCAGGTCGGAGATGTGCGTGCGCGAAACGCGCAGCATCAGCTCGAACGCGATCGCGATCATCACGCCGCCGAACAGCACCCACAGCGTGGACTCGGACTGCGCGGGCACCACGCGGTCGTAGATCTGCATCGAGAACACCATGCTCGACAGCGCCAGCACGTTGGCGAACACCGAGGCCAGCACGATGTCGCCGTAGCGGCGCCAGTCGCGCAAGGCGATGGTGCGGAACCAGCCGGCGCGGTAGGGCGAGATGTAGTCGTCCACGCGCGCGTCGGGCACCGCCGTGAGGGGCCGCAATATGGCCACCCGCTTCGCCCGCTGGCGCAGCCCGGTGGCGGGCAGCGGCGTCTCCAGGCCCTGGTCGCCGCCGAGCAGCAGGCCGATGCGCCCCTGGCCGTCGGCCGCGCGCACCACGCCGACCTGCCCGTCGTCGAGCTCCACCACCAGCGGCAGGCGCCATGGGTCGAGCAGCGCCTCGTCGAACTCGGCCCAGCGCAGCGCCAGGCCGAGCCGGCGCGCCATGTGGTCGAGCAGCGTGTCCTGCGGCGCATCGCGTTCCCAGGCCATCGCCACGCGCGCGCTTTCTTCCGACTTGCCGATGCCGTAGTGGCGCGCGACGTAGACCATGGCGTCGAGCCAGCGTGCGTGCGCGGCGCCGGCCGCGTCGTCGCTCGGCGTCTCGAGTGCGGGCCCGGCGGGTTGGCGCATGTCGTTCATGGGAGCAGCTCCATGCCTTGCACGGTGGTGTTGTCCAGCCCGTAGAAGGCGCGGGCCTGGCCGGTGGCGCCGATGTAGCCGACGCGGCTGGCCCACAGGTCGTGCAGCACGGCCTCCTGCTCGGCCGCGGCCTGGTAGATCTCCTGCTCGGCGTTCAGCAGGTCGAGGATGGAGCGCGTGCCCAGCGTGTACTGCTCGCGGTAGAGATTGCGTGCCTCCACGATGCTGCGGCGGCGGTCGGCCAGCACGCCCAGCCGCGCCTGCGCGCCGATCACCTGCTCGCGGAAGTTGCGTGCCTGGTCGCCGGCGTTCAGGCGCGCGGTCTCGATGCGCATGCGCGCGGCCTCCTCGGCCGCGGTGGCCGCGCGCACCTGCGCATCGAGCGCGCCGCCCTGGTAGATGACGCTGGAGAGGTTCAGCATCACCGTGTGGTACGTGCCGTTGCGCTCCAGCGTGGCGGGGTTCACGCCGCCGATGGCCTTGTTCACGCTGGCGTCGATGCTCAGCGTGGGATAGCGCTGCGCCCGCGCCACGTCGAGCTGCGCAGAGGCGGCGCGGCGATCGGCCTCGGCCGCGAGCACGTCGGGCAGCAGGCTCGCGTCGGGCAGGGTGTCGATGCGCAGCGTGCCGGCCAGCGTGTCGGGCAGCGCGGCCATCTGCTGCGGCACCGACGCGCCCAGCAGCGTGCCGAGCCGCTCGCGCCATTGCGCCAGCTGCGACTTCACCTGCAGCAGGTTGGCGCGCGCGCTGTCCACGCGCGACTCGGCCTGGATCGGATCGGCCTTCGTGCTCAGCCCCGCGTTGGCGCGCAGCCGCGCGGTCTCCAGCACCGCCTCCACCGCCTGCACCTGGTCCTGCGCGATGGCGTACAGCGACTGGTAGCGGTGCGTCATGACCACCGCCTCGGCCGCCTGCAGCGCCACTGCGTCGATCTGCCGGAGGATGGCCGCCTGCTGGCGCCGCACCAGCGCCTCCGACTGCGCCACCGCGCCGTCGACCTTGCCGAAGTCGTAGAGCATCTGCGAGACGGAGGCCGAGGCCAGGGTGCCGGTGCGCCCGCCCTGCGATACGGTCCTGCTGCTCGTGCCGCCGCCCACGCCGACGCGCACCTGCGGGTAGTAGCCGGCGCGCGCCACGTCCACGCCGCCCTGCTGCTGCGCCAGCGTGGAAATGGCGTCGGAGATCGAAGGATGCCGCGCCACCGCCTGGCGCACCGCCTCGTTCAGTTCAAGCGGCTGCGTGCTGGCGGGCGCCTCGGGCAGCGCGGGGCCGGGGCGCACGCGGAGTTCCTGCGCCAGCGCACTGGGCGCGAGGCGGCGCGAGACCTTCAGGCCGCCGTCGTCCGCCCGCGCGGGCGCCGGGGGACCAGCGAGGGCCAGCGATGCGAGCACGGCAAGGGCGATGCGATCTTTCACCCGCTCAGACCACCACCAGCTGATGGTTGGCCAGCAGCGTCGCGAGATCTGTGCTCACGCCGTTGAGCGCGATCAGCGGCGTCATCGCGTGGGCGCTGCCCGCGCCGTCGCGGTCGATGCTCAGCACCGTGCTGCCGCCGGACTGGGTCAGCTGCAGGTAGTTGGCGAGCGGATCGCCGGTGTGGGCCGCATAGTCGGTCAGGAGCGCCGACAGGTCGATGCGGTCGGCGCCGGGCGCGGTGTCGAAGGCTGCCACCTGGAAGTCGTTCACCTCGGAGAAGGCATTGCCGCCGGTGTCGCCGGCCGCCACGAGCAGCTTGTAGAGCAGGGTCTCGTGGCCCCCTTCCGTCGTGCTCTGGGGCGTCGCCGTGGTTTCCGGCGCGCTCGCGGGCTGCGGGTCCGGCACGGGATCGGCGGGCGCCACCTCGGCCTTCTGCGCCGCCGCGGTGTCGGCGGCGGCCGTGTCGAAGGCCCCGAGCGACTGGATGCCGGTGCTGCCCGCGCCGCCCACCAGCAGCTGGCCGTTGGCCAGCAGCGTCTCCAGCGAGGTGGTCACGCCGGTCAGCGTGATCAGCGGCGCGCCGAAGCTGCCGGTGCCGCCGAGGTCGACGGCGATGAAGGTGTTGCCGCCCGCGGTGGTCACGTGGATGTAGTTGAGCAGGCCGGCCGACGAGGGGTCGAGCGCGTAGTTGCCGGTGGCCGGGTCGCGGTACACGTGGGCTGTGCCGGTGTAGCCCGCGAGGAGCCCGCCGAGATCGAGCAGGTCGGCATCGGTGCTCGCGGCGCTGGCCATGCTGCCGAGGGTGAAGCCGTTGACCACGTCGCTGCCGTTGCCGCCGGTGGCCTTGTCGGCGGCGTTGACCACGTTGTAGACCACCCTGTCGTTGCCGCCGCCCACGCCCAGGAAGTAGGTGTCGTTGCCGCCGCGGCCCTCGAACATGTTGTCGCCCAGGCTGCCGACGAAGGTGTCGCCCAGCGCGCTGCCGCGCACGCCCTCGACGTTGTTCACCGTGCCCAGGATGCCCCAGCCCGTCACGAGGTTGGTGGTGAGGTCCACGCCCACGCCGTTGTTGGCGTTGCGGAAGTCCACGATGTCCATGCCGCCGGTGGCCGACCAGGTCCGGGTCTCGCCCGGCAGCAGCGGCGCATTCCAGCCGCCGCCGCCGTTGTAGACAGCGCTGCCGCCCAGCACGTTGTTCACCACGTAGACATCGTCGTAGCCGGTGCCCGTCATCACGTTGGGCAGCAGCACGGCCGTGTCGGTGGTGCTCAGCACCTGGGCGCTGGTGGCGTCGCCCGGGGTCACGGTCCAGCTGTAGGTGGACGAGGCGCCGTTGCTGTTGGCCAGAAGCTTCACCGTGTAGGTCTGCGTAGGGTCCAGCCCGAAGACGTTGACGATGCCCGAGCTGTCGTTGCCCCAGCTGCCCGACTGCGGATTGATGATCTGCGTGGCCACCAGCGCGCCCTGCGCGTTGAACACCTGCACCGTGTTGCCGAAATAGACGTTGTAGCCCTGCGCGTTCAGGATGCGCAGGTGCAGCGAGGTGCCGTCCTTCACCTGGTTGGTGTTGGCGATGAGCTGCGTGGCGGTGCTGCCGTTCATGCCCACCAGCAGGTCGACGTCGCCGTCCCAGTCGTAGTCGGCCGAGGCGATGCTGTTGACGTTGTTGGCGCCCAGGCTGGCGAGCTGGCGCGTGGCCCAGCCGCCCGCGGCCACGTTGCCGCTGTTGGTGTAGAGGTTGGCCACGCCGGTGGCGTAGTCGAGCTCGATGGCGTCCATGCGCCCGTCGCCGTTCCAGTCCACCGCCACCGAGGCGTCGCCGGCCAGCGTGTCGTTGGCCACCGCGACGCCGGTGGTCGACAGGGTGCCCGCGTTGTTCAGGTAGACCCTGCTCGCGCTGGCGGCCCTGCTGCTGTTGACGTACAGGTCGAGCCAGCCGTCGTTGTTGAAGTCGGCCCAGGTGAGCGACACCGGATCGGAGGAGTTCTGGGTGTTCGCGTTGGTGGCGAACACGTCGTTGATGGCCTGCGACTCGGTCCAGTTCGATCCGTTGAGGCTGCTCTTGCCGTTGTTGGCGAGCAGCGTGAGCGTGAAGTCGTTGTTGTTGCCCAGCGTGGTGGTCGTGGTGGTGTGCAGCGCGAGGTCCACGCGCCCGTCGTTGTTCAGGTCCACGCCCGAGACCTCGCGGCCGGTCTGCAGGTTGGCGATGCCCGCGGCGGTGAGGCCGATGCCGGTGCTGTTGCCGTAGGTCCCGAGGACGCCCGCGGTGTTCTTGATGAACGAGGCGGAGTCGCCCGCGCCGTCGCCGACGATGGCGTCCAGGAAGCCGTCGCCGTCCATGTCGAGCACCGCCACGCCGCCGTTCGACACGCCGGTGAGGCCGGTGCCCACCGCGCCGGGCGTGTAGCCCAGGCCCAGCGCCCCGGTCCACAGCGGCGTGCTGTTGACGCCGCCCGCGTTGTTGTCGGTGCCGAGGACGTCGAGGATGCCGTCCATGTTGTAGTCGAAGAACGAGTACGCGGTCGATCCGCCGCCCGACAGCAGCTGCACCGCGAGATCGCTGGTGACGTAGGACGTGCGCGAGGTGCCGTTGTAGACAGCCTGGTCGCCCGCGAAGCTCCAGTTGCCCTGCAGGTTGATCGCCATCCCGCCGCCGAAGCCGGTGGTGTTGCTGGTGCCGTGCGAGCTGGCCGCGGCGGCCAGGTGGTCGAGCGTGGTCACCACGTCGACCTCGCTGGTCGCGCTCAGGCGCGTGCGGTTGCCCGCGGCGTCCCACACCACGTAGCCGAGGTGGTACGGCGTGGCCGACGCGGCGAGCGCGGCCGAGATCGACCACGCGCCGCTGGCGTCCGCCACGGCGAAGCCCAGCACCGTGTCCACGCCTTCGGTGTAGGTGCCGTCGTGGTTCACGTCGTTGATCAGCGCCACCGTGGCGCCGGCCTCCACGGTGCCGTCCACCGTGCTGCCGAACACTGCCGTGCCCGCGGCGATGGTCTTGTCGCCGTCGGGGTCGATGGCGGCGGCGTTGACGAAATCGGGCGCGCTGAGCGAGAGCACCGGCGCGCTCAGGTCGACAGTGAAGCTGGTCGTCACCGCGCTGCCGTGCGTTCCGTTGGCTGCGTTCTCGATGCGCACCTGCGCGGCGACGGTGGCGGTGGCCGCGAACGCGGGCGGCGCGTAGCTCCAGGTGGTGGCGCCGTCCACGTCCTGCACCGGAATCCAGGTGAGGCCGCCGTCCAGGCTGATGGTGACCACTTCGTCGGCCTGCAGCGGCCGGCCGATGGTGCCGGTCAGCAGCGGCGTCGAATCGCGCGTGACGAAGTCGGTGTTGAGCACCGTGGTGCTGTTCGAGAACCCGCCCGAGAACGAGAAGCCGGTGTCGGTGGCCAGCGCTGTGAGCGTGGCCAGCGCGTCCACCGTGAGCGTGAAGGGCGTGCCCGGCGCGCTCTCGTTGCCGGCGGCGTCGACGAGCGTCGTGGTGTAGCTGTGCAGCCCGAAGCCCAGCACCGGCGGCGCATACGTCCAGCTGGTCTGGCCGGCCGCGAGCACGATGGAGCGCACCAGCACGCCGTCCTGGTAGATGCGCAGCGTGTCGCCCGCGGCCACGCCGGCGCTGATGGTGCCGTTGAGCACCGGCGTGGTGTCGTCGGTGACGCCGCCGCCCGGGAAGTTGCCGACCACCGCGCCCAGGTTGTCGGTGAAGCTGGCGATGGCCGCCACCTGCGTGGGCGCGGTGAGGTCCACCACCACCGCCTGCGTGTCGGTCGGCCCGAGGTTGCCGGCCGCGTCGATCACGCGCACCCGGTAGGTGTAGGTGCCGCCCGTGAGCACGCGCGCGTCCACGAACGACCACGCGCCGGCGGTCACGGCGAGGTCGATCCAGTTGGTGCCGTCGATGCTGATCTGCGCGCGTTCGCCCGCGCCCAGCGCGCCCACAGTGCCGTTGACGGTGAGCGAGGTGTCGCGCGTGAGGAAGTCGGTGAGGCTGCTGCCGGTGTCGTCGCTGATCGACGCGATGTCGATGGCGGCGGTCGGCGCTGTGACGTCCACCGCGAGCGTGAAGGAGGCCGAGGCCGCGGACTGGTTGCCGGCCGCGTCGGCCACCACCGCGGTGTACACATGCGTGCTGCCGCCGGCCAGCACCGGCGTGGCGAAGGTCCAGGCGGTGCCGGCGACCGTGGCGGTGCCGATGAGCGTGGCGCCGTCGTAGATGCGCACCACCTCGCCCGCGGCCAGCGCGGCGCTCAGCGTGCCGTTGAGCACCGGCGTGGTGTCGTCGGTGGGCACGCCGCTGCCGAAATTGCCGAGGTTGATGCCGACGTCGTCGGTGAAGCTGACGATCAGCGCGGTCTGCGCGGGCGGCGTGGTGTCCACCGTGAGCGTCAGGGGCGCCGAGGCGGCCGCCTCGTTGCCGGCGGTGTCGGCCACCACCGCGGTGTAGCTGTGGCTGCTGCCGTCGGCGAGCGCGGGCGGCGCGAAGGTCCACGTGGTGCCGGTGACCGTGGCGGTGCCGACGAGCGTGGCCCCGTCGTAGATGCGCACCACGTCGCCCGCGCCCAGCGCGGCGCTCAGCGTGCCGTTGAGCACCGGCGTGGTGTCGTCGGTGACGGTGCCGCTGCCGAAGCTGCCCTGGTTGGTGCCGGCGTTGTCGGTGTAGCTGACGATGACGGCACTCTGCACGGGCGGCGTGGCATCGACCGTGAGCGTGAAGCCGCCCGAGGCCGTGCCCTGGTTGCCGGCCGCGTCGGCCACCACGGCCGTGTAGGTGTGCGTGCTGCCGTCGGCCAGCGCGGGCGGCGCGAAGGTCCATGTGGTGCCGGTGACCGTGGCGGTGCCGACGAGCGTGGCGCCGTCGTAGATGCGCACCACGTCGCCCGCAGCCAGTGCCGCGCTCAGCGTGCCGCTGAGCACCGGCGTGGTGTCGTCGGTGACGGTGCCGCTGCCGAAGCTGCCCTGCACCGTTCCCACGTTGTCGGCGAAGGCGGCGACGGCGGCGGTCTGTGCCGGGGGCGTGGTGTCGACCGTGAGCGTGAAGCCCGCGGAAGGCGCGCTCTGGTTGCCCGCGGCATCGGCGACCACCGCCGTGTAGGTGTGCGTGCTGCCGTTGGCGAGCGTGGGCGTGGCGAAGGTCCACGCGGTGCCGTTCACGGTGGCGGTGCCGACCAGCGTGGCGCCGTCGTAGATGCGCACCACCTCGCCCGCGCCCAGCGCGGCGCTCAGCGTGCCGTTGAGCACCGGCGTGGTGTCGTCGGTGCTGGTGCCGCCGGCGAAGTCGCCCTGCAGGCTGCCGGCGTTGTCTGTGTAGGTGGCAATGGCGGCCGTCTGCGCCGGCGGCGTGGCGTCGACCGTGAGCGTGAAGCCCGCCGAGGGCGTGCCCTGGTTGCCCGCCGCATCGGCGACCACCGCCGTGTAGGTGTGCGTGCTGCCGTCGGCCAGCACGGGCAGCGCGAAGCTCCATGAGGTGCCGGTGACGGTGGCCGTGCCGAGCAGCGTCGCGCCTTCGTAGATGCGCACCACGTCCGACGCGCCGATGGGCCCGCCGAGCGTGCCGTTGAGCACCGGCGTGGTGTCGTCGGTCGGCGTGCCGCCGGGGAAGTTGCCCTGCGTGGCGCCTGCGTTGTCGGTGTAGCTGGCGATGGCGGCCGTCTGCGCCGGAGCCGTGGTGTCGACGATCAGCGTGAAGCCGGGCGACGCCGCGCCCTGGTTGCCGGCCGCGTCGGCGACCACCGCCGTGTAGGTGTGGATGCTGCCGTCGGCCAGCGCGGGCGGCGAGAAAGTCCACGTGGTGCCGGTGACTGTGGCGGTGCCGAGGAAGGTCGCGCCGTCGTAGATGCGCACCGCGTCGCCCGCGGCCAGGCCCGCGCTGAGCGTGCCGTTGAGCACCGGCGTGGTGTCGTCGGTGGTGGTGCCGCTGCCGTAGTCGGCCTGGTTGGTGCCGGTGTTGTCGGTGTAGCTCGCGATGGCCGCGGTCTGCGCCGGCGGCGTGGTGTCGACGCCGAAGGTGAAGCCGGCCGAGCGCGTGCCTTCGTTGCCGGCGGCATCGGCCACCACTGCCGTGTAGGTGTGGCTGCTGCCGTCGGCCAGCGCGGGCGTGGCGAAGGTCCATGTGGTGCCGGTGACGGTGGCCGTGCCGACCAGCGTGGCGCCGTCGTAGATGCGCACCACGTCGCCCGCGGCCAGCGCCGCGCTCAGCGTTCCGTTGAGCACGGGCGTGGTGTCGTCGGTCGGCGTGCCGGCGGGGAAGTCGCCCTGCACGATGCCGGTGTTGTCAGTGAAGCTCGCGACGGTTGCGAGCTGCGCCGGTGCGGTGGTGTCGACGGTGAGCGAGAACGGCGCGGAAGCCGGGCCTTCGTTGCCGGCGGCATCGGCGACCACGGCGGTGTACGTGTGGCTGCTGCCGTCGGCCAGCGCCGGCGTGGCGAAGGTCCATGCCGTGCCGTTGACGGTGGCGGTGCCCACCAGCGTGGCGCCGTCGTAGATGCGCACCACCTCGCCCGCGCCCAGCGCGGCACTCAGCGTGCCGTTGAGCACCGGCGTGGTGTCGTCGGTCGGCGTGCCCGCCGGGAAGCTTCCCTGCTGCGTGCCGGTGTCGTCGGTGTAGCCGGTGAGGCTGGCGGTCTGCACGGGCGCGGTGGTGTCGACGGTCAGCGTGAACGCCGGCGATGCCGTGCCCTGGTTGCCGGCCGCATCGGCAACCACGGCCGTGTAGCTGTGCGTGCTGCCGTCGGCGAGCGCGGGCGGCGCGAAGGTCCACGTGGTGCCCGTCACCGTGGCGGTGCCGACCAGCGTGGCGCCGTCGTAGATCCGCACCACGTCGCCGGCCGCCAGCGGCGCGCTCAGCGTGCCGCCGAGCACCGGCGTGGTGTCGTCGGTCGGCGTGCCCGAGGGGAAGCTGCCCTGGTTGGTGCCCGTGTCGTCGGCATAGCCTGTGAAGCTCGCGGTCTGCGCCGGCGCAGCGGTGTCGACCGTGAGCGTGAATGGCGCGGACGCCGGCCCTTCGTTGCCCGCGGCGTCGGCCACCCGGGCGGTGAAGCTGTGGGTGCTGCCGTCGGCCAGCGCGGGCGCGGTGAAGGTCCAGGTGGTGCCGGTGACTGTGGCGGTGCCGATGAGCGTCGCGCCGTCGTAGATGCGCACCACCTCGCCCGCGGCCAACGCGCCGCCCAGGGTGCCGTTGAGCACAGGCGTGGTGTCGTCGGTCGGCGTGCCCGCAGGGAACGTGCCCTGCTGCGTGCCGGTGTCGTCGGTATAGCTCGCGATGCCGGCGGTCTGCAGCGGCGCGGTGGTGTCGACGGTGATCGTGAAGCCTGCGGAAGGCGCGCCTTCGTTGCCCGCCGCGTCGGCCACCACCGCCGTGTAGGTGTGACTGCTGCCGCCGGCCAGCACGGGCGTGGCGAAGCTCCATGCGGTGCCGCTCACGGTGGCGGTGCCCAGCAGCGTGCCGCCCTCGTAGATGCGCACCACGTCGCCGGCCGCCAGCGGTGCGCTCAGCGTGCCGTTGAGCACCGGCGTGGTGTCGTCGGTCGGCGTGCCCGCGGGGAAGCTGCCCTGGTCGGTGCCTGCGTCGTCGGTGTAGCCGGTGAGCGCGGCGGTGAGCGTGGGCGCGGTGGTGTCCACCGCGAGCGCGAAGGCCGGCGACGGCGTGCCTTCGTTGCCGGCGGCATCGGTCAGCACGGCCGTGTAGCTGTGCGTGCTGCCATCGGCCAGCGCCGGCAGCGCGAAGCTCCATGTGGTGCCGGTGACGGTGGCCGTGCCCAGCAGCGTGGCGCCGTCGTAGATGCGCAGCACGTCGGTCGGGCCGGCGGCGGCGCTCAGCGTGCCGTTGAGCACGGGCGTGGTGTCGTCGGTCGGCGTGCCCGCGGGGAAGTCGCCCTGGCTGGTGCCGGCGTTGTCGGTGTAGCTGGCGATGGTGGCGGTCTGCGCCGGCGCGGTGGTGCTAACCGACAGCGTGAACCCCGCCGACACCGGGCCTTCGTTGCCGGCCGCATCGGCCACCACGGCCGTGTAGGTGTGGGTGGTGCCGTTGACCAGCCCCGGCGCGGCGAAGCTCCAGGCCGTGCCCGTCACCGTGGCGGTGCCCAGCAGCGTGGCGCCTTCGTAGATGCGCACCACTTCGCCCGCGCCGAGCCCCGCGCTCAGCGTGCCGTTGAGAACCGGCGAGGTGTCGTCGGTGACGGTGTTGTTGCCGAACTCGCCGCGGTCGATGCCGGCGTTGTCGGTGTAGGTGGCGATGGCCGCGGCCTGCAGCGGCGCTGTGGTGTCGGCGGCCAGCACGAACGCGGCCGAAAGCGCGCCCTGGTTGCCGGCGGCGTCGGCCACCACGGCGGTGTAGCTGTGCGTGCTGCCGTCGGAAATCGCGGGCGGCGCGAAGGTCCACGTGGTTCCCGTGACCGTGGCTGTGCCGATGAGCGTGGTGCCGTCGTAGATGCGCACCACGTCGCCCGCGGCCAGCGCCGCGCTCAGTGTGCCGTTGAGCACCGGCGTGGTGTCGTCGGTCGGCGTGCCCGAAGGGAAGTCGCCCTGGCTGGTGCCGGCGTTGTCGGTGTAGCTCGCGATGGCGGCGGTCTGCGCGGGCGGCGTGGCATCGACAGTGAGCGTGAAGCCCGCGGAGCGCGGCCCCTCGTTGCCCGCGGCATCCGCGACCACGGCCGTGTAGGTGTGGGTGCTGCCGTCGGCCAGCGCGGGCGGCGCGAAAGTCCACGTGGTGCCGGAGACCGCGGCGGTGCCGATGAGCGTGGCGCCGTCGTAGATTCGCACCACCTCGCTCGCCCCGAGCGCCGCTCCCAGCGCGCCGTTGAGCACGGGCGTGGTGTCGTCCGTCGGCGTGCCCGCGGGGAAGTCGCCACGGTCGGTGCCGGCGTCGTCGGTGTAGCCGGTGAACGTGGCCGCCTGCGTCGGCGCTGTGGTGTCGACCGCGAGCGTGAAGCCGGCCGAGCGAGGGCCTTCGTTGCCCGCGGCATCGGCGACCACCGCCGTGTAGGTGTGCGTGCTGCCGTCGGCCAGCGCGGGCGGCGCGAAGGTCCACGTGGTGCCCGTGACCGTGGCGGTGCCGATGAGCGTCGCACCGTCGTAGATGCGCACCACCTCGCCCGCGACGAGCGCGCCGCCCAGGGTGCCGTTGAGCACAGGCGTGGTGTCGTCGGTCGGCGTGCCCGCGGGGAACGTGCCCTGCTGCGTGCCGGTGTTGTCGGTGTAGCCGGTGAGGCTCGCCGTCTGCGTCGGCGCGGTGGTGTCGACCGCGAGCGTGAAGCCTGCAGAGGGCGTGCCTTCGTTGCCGGCCGCGTCCGCGACCACCGCCGTGTAGGTATGGCTGCTGCCGTCGGCCAGCGCGGGCGGCGCGAAGGTCCACGTGGTGCCGGTGACCGTGGCGGTGCCGACGAGCGTGGCGCCGTCGTAGATGCGCACCACCTCGCCAACGCCGAGCCCCGCGCTCAGCGTGCCGTTGAGCACGGGCGTGGTGTCGTCGGTCGGCGTGCCCGCGGGGAACGTGCCCTGCAGCGTGCCGGTGTCGTCGGTGTAGCCCGTGAGGCTCGCAGTCTGCGTCGGCGCGGTGGTGTCGACCGCGAGCGTGAAGCCGGTGGAAGGCGTGCCTTCGTTGCCGGCCGCGTCCGCAACCACCGCCGTGTAGGTGTGGCTGCTGCCGTCGGCGAGCGCCGGCGGCGCGAAGGTCCACGTGGTGCCCGTGACCGAGGCGGTGCCGATGAGCGTGGTGCCGTCGTAGATGCGCACCACCTCGCCCGCCCCGAGCCCCGCGCTCAGCGTGCCGTTGAGCACCGGCGTGGCGTCGTCGGTCGGCGTACCCGCCGGGAACGTGCCCTGCAGCGTGCCCGCATCGTCGGTGTAGCCGGTGAGGCTCGCAGTCTGCGTCGGCGCCGCGTTGTCGAGCGTGACGGTGAGGGTGTCGCTCGCGGTGTTGAGCGCGGTGTCCTGCACTTCCACGCGGACGGTGACGGGGCCGTTCGACAGCCCGCTGATGTCGGCCGCCGTGGCCGTCCAGGCGTTGCCCGCGACCACCGCGGTGGCGGTCACGGTGTTGGCGCCGTCGCTGAAGGTGACGGTCACGACCTGCCCGTTCGGGATGTTCGCGGTGGTGCCGCCGACCACCAGCGCGCCGTCTTCCGCCGCGTTGACCAGCCCGTCGCCCGCGACCGGCGTGCCGATGGTGACCACGGGCACGGCCACGCTCACTTCGTAGGCCTGGCTGGCCGAGCCGCTGGCGGTGTTGCCGGCGGCGTCGGTGGCGGCCACGCTGGCGGCCACCGTGTGGTCCGCGTCGGCCACCAGGTCGCTGCCGGCCACGTCGATGCGCCAGTTGCCGCCGGCATCGACCGTGCCGCTGTAGCTCACGCCGTTGACCACCAGCGTGACCACGTTGCCCGCCTGCGTGCCGGTGGCGGTGCCGCTGACCGCCACGTTGCCGCCGGCTTCCGCCGCGTTGACGATGTTGTCGGGGGTGATGCTGCCGACCGTGAGCACCGGCGGCGCCAGCAGCGTGTCGACCACGGCGCTGGCGCTGACCGGCGGCGCGCCCACGTTGCCTGCCAGGTCGCGGCTGGTGGCGTTCACCGTGAGCGTGGCGCCCTCCGGCGGCGCGGCGAAGCTGAAGTCGACGAAGCCGTTGGCCAGGTCCGCCGCACCGAGCGTGACGCTCGAGGTGGTGGTGCCGTCGGTGACCTCGATCACGTCTCCCACGGCCGCGCCGGCGACGAGCGTGACCTTCACCGTCACGCCGCTGCCCAGCTCCGCGGCGTTGATGAAGCCGTCGTGGTTGGCGTCGTTGACGATGGCCACGGCGATCAGCGGCGAGTCGCTGTCGACCGTGGCGGTGCCCTCGGGGCTGGTGTTGCCGGCCGCGTCGGTGGCTCTGGCGTGCAGCACCGTGCCGTCCGGCGGCACGGTCGCGGGCGTGATGCTGTACGTGCCGTTGGGCAGCGCTGTGGCGCTGCCGACCGTGTTGCCGTTGCCGTCGGTGATGGTGACCAGCGAGCCCGCTTCCGCGGTGCCCGTGATCGGGCTGCCGGCGGTCGGCGCGATGGTGGGCGCGATGGGCGCCACGCTGTCGACCGTGGCCGTGGCCTCCGTGCTGGTGTTGCCGGCCGCGTCGCTGGCCGTGACGTGCAGCACCGTGCCGTTCGGCGGCGTCGTGGCCGGCGTGATGCTGTAAGTGCCATCGGGCCCCGTCGTGGCGCTGCCGATGACCGTGCCCGCGCCGTCCTTCACCACAACCAGCGCGCCGATGTCGGCCGTGCCGGTGATCGGGCTGCCATCGGTCGGCGCGATAGTGGGCACGCCGGGCGCCACGCTGTCGACGGTGGCCGTGGCCTCGGGGCCGGTGTTGCCGGCCGCGTCGGTGGCCGTGACATGCAGCACCGTGCCGTTCGGCGGCGTGCCCGGCGGCACGATGCTGTAGCTGCCATCGGGGCCGGCGGTGGCGCTGCCGATCACGGTGCCGGCGCCGTCCTTCACCACCACCAATGCGCCCGCCTCTGCGGTGCCGGTGATCGGGCTGCCGTCGGTCGGGTTCACGGTGGGCGCGATGGGCGGCGCGCTGTCGACCGTGGCCGTGGCCTCGGGGCCGGTGTTGCCGGCTGCGTCGGTGGCTGTGGCGTGCAGCACCGTGCCGTTCGGCGGCACGGTCGCGGGCGTGATGTTGTAGGTGCCATCGGGTAGCGCGGTGGCGCTGCCAATCACCGTGCCAGCGCCGTCCTTCACCACCACCAGCGCCCCACCTTCGGCCGTTCCGGTGATCGGGCTGCCGTCGGTCGGCGCGATGGTGGGCGCAATGGGCGCCACGCTGTCGACCGTGGCGGTGGCCTCGGTGCTGGTGTTGCCCGCGGCATCGCTGGCCGTGACGTGCAGCACCGTGCCGTTCGGCGGCACGGTCGCGGGCGTGATGCTGTAGGTGCCGTCGGGCCCTGCCGTGGCGCTGCCGATGACCGTGCCTGCGCCGTCCTTCACCACCACCAGCGCGCCGATGTCGGCCGTGCCGGTGATCGGGCTGCCGTCGGTCGGCGCGATGGTGGGCGCACCCGGCGCCACGCTGTCGACGGTGGCGGTCGCCTCGGCCCCGGTGTTGCCGGCCGCGTCGGTCGCGGTGGCGTGCAGCACGGTGCCGTTCGGTGGCGTCGTGGCGGGCGTGATGCTGTAGCGCCCGTCGGGGCCGGCGGTGGCGCTGCCGATCACGGTACCCGCGCCGTCCTTCACGGTGACCAGCGCGCCCGCCTCGGCGGTGCCGGTGATCGGGCTGCCGTCGGTCGGGTCGAGCGTAGGCGCGGGCGGCGCGGCGCTGTCGGCCGTCGTCGTGGCCTCCGGGCTGGTGTTGCCCGCGGGGTCGCTGGCCGTGACATGCAGCACCGTGCCGTTCGGCGGCGTCGTCGAGGGCGTGACCGTGTAGCGGCCGTCCGGGCCGGCGATGGCGCTGCCGATGACCGTGCCGTTGCCGTCTCGCACCGTGACCAGCGCGCCCCCTTCGGCCGTGCCGGTGATCGTGGCGCCGGTGGTCGGGTTCACGACGGGCGCGGCGGGCGCGACGCTGTCGACGGTGGTGGTGGCCTGCGCGCTGGCGTTGCCGGCCGCGTCGGTCGCGGTGACGTTCAGCACCGTGCCGTTCGGCGGCACGGTGGCGGGCGTGATGCTGTAGCTGCCGTCGGGCGCCGCGGTGGCGCTGCCGATCACGGTGCCGCTGCCGTCGCGCACGGTGACCACCGTGCCCGCGTCGGCGGTGCCGGTGATCGGGCTGCCGTCGGTCGCCTGCACGGTCGGCGCGTTGGGCGGCACGCTGTCCACGGTGACGGTGGCCGGCAGGCTCTGCTGGGCGCCCGCGTCGGTGGCGAAGACGCGCAGCAGCGTGCCGTTGGCCGGCGTGCTCGAGGGCGTGATGCTGTAGCGGCCGTCGGGGCCGGCCGTGGCGCTGCCGAGCACGTGGTCGAGGTTGTCGACCACGGTGACCACGGCGCCCGGTTCGGCCCGGCCGGTGATGGGGTTGCCGTCGGTCGGGTCGACCGTCGGCGTGGGCGAGATGCCCTCGATGGTGGCCGTGCCCTGCGCGCCGGTGTTGCCGGCCGCGTCGCGCGCCACCGCATGGATCACCGTGCCGACCGGCAGCGGCGCGCCCGGCGTGAAGCTGAAGCTGCCGTCGGGCCCCGCCGTGACACTGCCGAGCACCTCGCCCGCGGCCGTGCTGATCGTGACCACCGCGCCCGGCTCGGCCGAACCGGAGATCGGCGTGCCGTCGGTGGGATTGAGGATCGGCGCCGCCGGTGCCGCGCCGTCGACCGTGACGCTGGCGGGCGGGCTCGCGTTGCCGGCTGCGTCGGTGGCCACCACCTGCAGCACCGCGCCGTCGGGGGCTTTGGTGCCCAGGGTGACGGTGTAGCTGCCATCGGGCGCGACTGTCGCGCTGCCGATCACGCGGCCCGAAGCGTCGATGACGCTGATCACTGCGCCCGGCTCGGCCGTGCCCGCGATGGCCGTGCCGTTGCTGGGCAGGCTGGTGGGCCGCTCGGGCGGGGTGGTGTCGCCGGGCGGCGGAGGCGGTGGAGGAGGAGGTGGTGGCGGCGGCGGGGACGGCGGAAACGGTGCGATGCCATCGCCACCACCTCCGCCTCCACCGCCAAGCGTCGCGCCGGCCAGCACGCCGCCGCCGATCACCCAGGGCAGCACGCCGGCGCCCGCCGAGGCGTTGGCCAGCAGCGGCTCGACCGAATCGATGCCGGTGTAGCCGGCGGCGACCTCGCCCTGCCCTTCACCGAGGCTCGCCAGCCATTGGCCGCCGTCGGCGTCGCGCAGCACGAGGTCGCTGCGCGCCTCGCCCGGCCAGCCGAAGAAATCGTGCAGCGTGATGGTCTCGCCCGATACGGTGGTGACGACCAGGTCGTTGCCGACCCGGCGCATGCCCCTGACCTGCGCGCGCGGCAGGTCCATGCGGACCACCGATGCCTCCGTGAGGGAAACCTCGCCCGATGCAGCCAGCTTATTGACCGCACCGCCTCTTTTTCCAATGACTTCCAACGGGACCATTTCGCCTCCATCGTCAGATCAATTAATTATTCAGAGGCTCCCGGAGGCGCCATTGAAAACACAATCTAACAACGTTGACAAAATTTGCAATGCAACGCTAAGTCGTAGATTTCACAGTGAAAACGCGCGAAACGCCTCGAAAGTAATGCTTTATTAATAGCATTCAATTCAAATTGGCGCAAAATTGACTCACAGGTCGAAACAAAGAATACATGACGACCTCCCGAATAAGGGAATTCCCTCCCGAATAAAAATTCGCCGAAGCCGAATTCCGGAAATCAATAGAAATTCAATTCGGGGCGCCGAATAGTTACGAGACCCGATCCCACCCGCTGTCGGCGCTATCCGACGGCCGGTGTCAGACTTCGCCGCATGAACGACACAGCCTCGAAGCGCATCGCCCTCACCGTGGCTGCCGCTTTCTTCATGGAAACGCTGGACGCCACGGTCATCGTCACCGCGCTGCCGGCGATCGGTGCCGGCTTCGGCATCGGGGCGCTCGATGCGAGCCTGGGCGTCACGGTCTACCTGATCGCGATGGCCGCGCTGGTGCCGGCGGCGGGGTGGTGCGCGGGGCGCTTCGGCGCGCGACGGGTGTTCGCGCTGGCGGTCGGCACCTTCACCCTGGCCTCGCTCGCCTGCGGGCTCGCGCCGAGCTTCGAGGTGTTCGTGGCGGCGCGCGTGCTGCAGGGCGCGGCGGCGGCCTTCATGTCGCCGGTGGGACGGCTCGTGGTGCTGCGCGAGACGCCGAAGCACCGGCTGATCGAGGCCATCGGCACCATCACCTGGCCGGGGCTCATCGCGCCGGTGATCGGTCCGCCGCTGGGCGGGCTCATTGCCACGCATGCGTCGTGGCGCTGGATCTTTTTGCTGAACGTGCCGCTGGGCCTCGTGGGCCTGTGGCTGGTGATGCGGCTCTTTCCGCGCCGCGCCGACGCGGCGCCGGTGCGCTTCGACGCGACCGGCTTCGTGCTCACCGCCATCGCACTGGCCGCGCTGGTCGAAGGCCTCACGCGCCTTGGCGGGCCGCAGCCGGGCTCGGCCGTCACACTCGGGTTGCTGGCGGCAGGCGTGGTGACGGCACTGGCCGCCGTGCAGCATGCGCGGCGCGCGGCGGCGCCGCTGCTCGACCTGCGCGCGCTGGCGGTACCTACCTACGCGCTGGCCACCGCGACGGCCGGCTTCGTCTCGCGAGTCGCAATCAACGCTTCGCCCTTCCTGCTGCCGCTGATGTTCCAGATCGGCTTCGGAATGAGCGCCTTTCACGCGGGCTCGATGCTGCTGGTGTACATGGCGGGCAACCTCGCGATGAAGAGCGCCACCACGGCGGTGCTGCGGCGCTACGGCTTCCGCAATGTGCTCACGGTGAACGGCGCCATCTGCGCCGCAACGCTCTTCGGCTGCGGGTTGCTGTCGCCCGGCGACCCGCTGCCGCTGATGTGCGCGCTGCTGTTCGTGGCGGGCATGGCGCGCTCGATGAACTTCACCGCCATCAGCACGCTGGCTTTTGCCGACGTGCCCGACGAGACACGCGCCGGCGCGAGCACGCTCGGCACGATGCTGCAGCAAGTGTCGCTCGCGTTGGGCGTGGCGCTGGGCGCGATGGTGCTTGGCGCTTCGCAGGCATTGCGCGGCGCGCCGGCGGTGGAGCTCGCGGACTTCCGGCATGCCTGGTACGTGGTCGGCCTGCTGATGGCCGTTGCGACGCTGATGACGCTGCGGCTCGACCGCCAGGCGGGCATGGCGGTGTCGCGGAGGTCGTGAGAACATCCTCCGCTGCTTCCGTCCCTTCTGGAGATTTGCTTCATGCCACTTCACATCGGCATCGTCGGCTGTTCGGCCGAAGGCGCTGCGCTCTGCTATCGCACGCTGTGCGTCGAAGGCGCCAGCTACATGGGCCAGGCTCATGCGCACCCCGAGGTCTCGATGCACACGCATTCGCTCGCGGCGTACGTGGATTGCCTCGATCGCGGCGACATCGACGGCGTCGCGCAGCTGATGCTGTCGTCGGCGCGCAAGCTCGCGGCGGCCGGCGCCGACTTCCTGATCTGCCCCGACAACACCATCCACCAGGCGATGCACCTGGTTCTTCCGCAGTCGCCGCTGCCGTGGCTGCACATCGCCGAGGTGGTCGCGGCCGAAGCCGTGTCGCGCGGCTTTCGCAGCGTGGGCGTGCTGGGCACGCACTGGCTGGTGAACAGCGAGGTCTATCCGCAGGCGCTGTCGGCGGCAGGACTGGAGGCCGTGCGGCCGGATGCCGAAGAGCGCGCGACGATGGGCCGCGTCATCATGGACGAGCTGGTGCGCGGCGTGATCAGGCCCGAATCGACCGACGTGCTGCGTCGAATGATCGACGGGCTGAAGGCCCGCGGCTGCGACGCCGTGGTGCTGGGATGCACCGAGCTGCCGCTGGTGCTGAACGACGGCAACTCGGCGCTGCCGACGCTGGACTCCACGCGCCTGCTCGCGCGCGCGGCGCTGCGGCGCGCGACTGCGGCCGGCTGAGCCTTCATCGGCATCGAACTTCCACGAGAACAAAGGAGACATTCATGCCCGACATCGCCGCGATGCAGAAACTGCTCGACACGATCTTCCCCGGCCTCATGGGCGTTCGGCTCACCGAACTCGCCCCCGAGCGCGTGGTCGCGCAGATGGAAGTGCGGCCCGACCTGTGCACCGCCGGCGGCATCCTCCACGGCGGCGCCTACATGGCATTCGCGGACACGCTCGGCGCGGTCGGCACCATCGTCAACCTGCCCGAGGGCAAGCGCACGACGACGACCGACTCGAGCACCAAGTTCATCGCGGGCGCGCGCGTCGGCACGACGGTCACCGGCACCAGCGTTGCGCTGCATCGCGGACGCACGACTCAGGTGTGGCAGACCTCGGTGACCAATGCGGACGGCAAGCTGTGCGCCGTCGTCACGCAGACGCAGCTGGTGCTCGACTGAGGAGCGCAGCCTGGCCGCTCAGTAGCGATCTTCGTAATAGCGGCGGTGCTGCTCGCGCTCCCACTGGCGGCGGCGCCATTCACGGCGTTCTTCCCAACGCTGGGCACGACGCTCTTCCCAGGTGGGTCCGGACTCGTAGTAGACAGGCGCCGGAGCGGAATACACCGGAGCGGGCTGATAGTAGGTCGGGGCAGGCCGCGAGTACACGGGCGCCGGCTCGTAGTAGACCGGTGCAGGCTCGCTCACGACCACGCCGGGAACGTTGATGCCGACGGACCAGCTCGTGCCGGCGTTGGCGGATGCGGCGGCGAACAAGGCACCGGCGGCGAGGACGCCTGCGGCAGCAAGCTTGAGCGTGAGGCGGGGGAAAGTCATTTCTTTCATCTCCTGGAGGGCAAGGAGTTGCCCTGATGCGTGTCCAACGCGTGCCCCCGAGGTACGGCGCACATCGGGATGGTGAAGAACGTTCCCAAATGTCACGCAGAGCCATTAGCGACGCTGGCGACTGGGACTTGGCTGGCACGAACCGGAGCCCAAAAGATTGGCCACCACGCATCGGGAGCCCCACGTGGCATGGGGCCCACCAGCCCGCTCCCTTGAAGATCGCCTGAAATCAAAGAGCGCCGCGACAGGTAGCATAGCGCCCATGAGCGCCGTGCACACCCCACTTCAACAATGACGCCTGCGAGACTCTGGCTGTCCATATTCCTCACGGGCTTCGTCTTATGTGCGTGTGCCCTGCTGCAGTCACTGCTGACAGCTGCACCGTACGGAGACCTCTCCCGGATCGGACGCATCTCGGAAGATGAATTCGGCTGGAAGATCGCACCGCCGGAAATCGATCCCCAACTGCTTGACGGTGCTCCGATCGACAAGGCTGACATCCTGGTAATCGGAGACAGCTTTTCCGCCTCGCACGTCTGGCAGTCTGTGCTGGCGAGCAACAGCCATTCTGTTTCGACCGTGTACTGGTCGCAGCTCGATGAAATGCTCTGCTCCGATTTCGACGAGTGGCTTTCGCAGATCGGCTTTCGGGGCAGGCTGGTCATCATCGAAAGCGTGGAGCGCTTCCTGAACGTGCGAGTCACGCAAACTCGAAAGTGCACGCCGCTGCGGCCTCCTTTGATTGCGGCAGCGATCGAACCGCCATCACCGCCTCTGGAACATGTCCCCGGCTTTGCCCTGAACTGGGAAGCCCAGCTTCACTCTGGCTGGATGACACGCAAGTGCACCGATGCGGCGATTGCCGGCAGGATGCGCAGGAGTTGCAACAACATGACCATGGCACGCCCGGTGGTCGAGGGCTGCACGTTGTTCAGTCACCGTCGCTGCGACATGGCATTGTTCTTGGCAGATGACGTGATTCGTGGCCCCCTGACTTCTGCGGCGGTCGCGAGCATGGAAGCCTCCGTGGCGACTCACGCCAAGACTCCGGTGCTCTGGATGGTGATCCCGAACAAGTGGACAACCTACCTCGAGCCCGATCACTCCCAGGGCTTCGTCAACGCTTTGCAGCAGACAAGTCTCGGCCCCGACCTTTTCACGTTTGCCCAGCATGAGAAGATCAAACAAAAGGATTTCTATTTTCCGAACGACACGCACATTTCAACGCACGGTCAATTGACGCTGGGCAATCGCATGCTGGAAGCGATCAGGCAAAAGCTGGGGGAATCCCCTTCATCGGCTGCGGCGCAAGGTCAATAGAGAGGGCAATTTCGCTGTGTAGACTCGCTGGCTTCCGAGCAGCAGTCAGCCCTCTTTCATGAACCAGGTCCAGAAGATCGCAACCATCGTACTGGCCGCCGTATTGGCGGCGTGCGGCACCAGTTCCACGGTTCCCGAGCGGACAGCAGCGCCTGTCGCGACGCCTTCGAAGCCAGCGGCTCCCGGGCGCAATTGCAGCGTCACCTTGTATGGTGACTCCATTCTGAACGGGTCTTTCTTCCCGGCTGGCCGTTTAGCGGAGCCGCCGGCAGCGGGAATCCGACGCATGCGCCCTGCCTATCGGGTAGTGGACCGCACGGTAGCCGGCGACAACGCGCAACTGCGCATGCCCGCCATGGTGAACCATGCCATCGACACACGCATCGTTGTCTTGGGTCACGGCCTGAACGATGCCGGGAACAGCCTGCCCTATGAGGCGCCCTTGCGTGCCATGGCGCAGCGTGCGAAGTCCCTGGGCAGCGGGGTGATCATCACGGGCATTTCGCGAACGATCACCGGCACTGCGAACTATGACGCATACAGCGCAATTGCACGCCGCGTAGCCACAGAAGAGGGCGCTGTTTTCGCTGACTGGGGAGCCGTTCCCGTGGTCGCCGCTGACATGGCCGACGCCGTGCATCCTGCGCAGAGGCAGAGCACTCGCCTGACAGAACAGCTTGTGAAGGCTCTCGATCAGGTTGCGCCTGAGTGTCGTTGAGACATCCGGCGCCCTCCTCTGAGCCCCGTTGCTCGGCAATGCTTCGGGGCCTTGTTGTTTCCAGCCGGGAGTCGCGCTGAACACCTCAGCTGCGAACCAAGTACACGCCGTCTACGGCCTGCCGATCATCAAACCATGAGGGACGCAGCGTTCATCGCTCTGTCCCGGTTGGATTTCAACGGTGTGAGAACAACACGGGCACTATCACCGAGTTCTGGTGCACGAGCTGGACAACGTCCCAATGGAAAGGCTTAGGAGAGCGCACCAAAGGGGATGAGGGATGACGCGAAGCACTGAGCGTCTCGTGCGACCTGCGGACATTGCGCGCTACCTGCGCCTCGAGCGAACTGATGCACCGGTGCGCGAATCGCGAGATCGCGCCGATGTCCAAACTGAGGACCATGGCGACCGAGCACAGGGATATTGATATGAATCTGTGCAGGCAGGTGAAGTGCAATCTTCAATGCCACGCACTAACGCGCTAGAGCCAGAAACCCTCACCACGTTTATCACGTCGCTCAACGGGCAAGGACCTCAGCGCAAAGTGATCACCTTGAAGGCCGAATTTGGAGCTAGCTGGCGCACGTCGCATCGAACTTCCGCGTCACACTGTCCTAAATCGACAGTCGGAAGCATGCTTGCTCCTAGGATGGCGCCCTATACGGACGACAGTTTTGCAACGATCAGTGGGCGCGCGACACGGCGTAATACAAGCCTAGTACGGCGGACCGCCGGAGTTGCATGTGGACTGAGCTGAAATCCCACAGTGGGGATAGAAAGCAAAAGGCGCTACAACCTTGATAGCTGTAGCGCCTTGCTGAATATGGTGGCCTGGGGCGGAATCGAACCACCGACACGCGGATTTTCAATCCGCTGCTCTACCAACTGAGCTACCGGGCCGTTGCTGTGTGCAGCCTCAAATTATACAGCGCTTCTGCGCCCTCTTGAAAGATCGACGCCAAGTTGTTTGAGCTTTCTGTAGAGATGGGTGCGTTCGAGGCCGGTTTTCTCGGCGACGCGGGTCATGGAGCCGTTCTCCATCGCCAGGTGGAACTCGAAGTACGCCTTCTCGAAGCCGTCGCGCGCGTCGCGCAGCGGGCGGTCGAGGTCGAAGCTCTGCGTCGATTGCGGGCCGGTGTCGGCCACGGGCACCGAAGCCAGCGACGCCATCAGCAGGCTGTCGCCTGTCGTCGTGATGGCGGTGGCCTGGCTGCCGGTGACCGGCGCGGGCACCACTCCCGCTGCCGCGCGGCGCGCGCTTTCGCGGGCCAGTCCCTGCTCCACTGCCTTGAGCAGCTTCTGCATGGTGATGGGCTTTTCGAGAAAGGCGAATGCGCCGATGCGCGTGGCGTCGACCGCGGTGTCGATGGTGGCGTGGCCGCTCATCATGATGACGGGCATGCTCAGAAGGCCCGCTGTGGACCACTCCTTGAGCAGCGTGACGCCGTCGGTGTCGGGCATCCAGATGTCGAGCAGCACGAGATCGGGGCGTGCGCGCTGGCGTGCAGCGCGGGCTTCGGCCGCGTTCTCCGCGAGTTCCACGTTGTGGCCCTCGTCATTGAGAATTTCGAAGAGCAGGTCCCGGATGCCCAGCTCGTCATCGACCACGAGAATGTTTGCCATGAGTGCTGCTTGTTGTGTGCGCTGGTGTCCGCAATGGTATGTTGAGTCCTCTGGCCCATCCATCGCCTGTGCGACGGACATTCGTGCGGCTCAGGCGGCGGAAGACTTCGACGAATCTTCGGTGTGAGCGGCCGCTGCCCGCGGCTCGCTTGCCAGCGCGAATGATAGCGAGACTTGTGCCCCTGCTACAGCCCCATCGACGACGCGATTCGAAAGCTCGATGCGCGCGCCGTGCTCGTCGGCGATCTTCTTGACGACCGCGAGGCCCAAACCAGTACCTTTTGTTTTCGTGGTGACGTAGGGCTCGAAGGCGCGCTTCAGGATGTTCTCTGCAAAGCCCGGGCCGCTGTCCTGCACGGTCAGGCGCACGCGCTGCCCCGAGTCGCCGAGCCGCGTGCGGATGGTGACTTCGCCCACCTTGCCCGTACCGGTGGCGGCGGCCTCCGCGGCGTCCTGTGCGTTTTGCAACAGGTTGTGTATGACCTGGCGGATCTGCTGCGCATCGCCCCTGATGGGCGGGCAGCGCTCGTCGAGTTCGGAACGCAGCGTGATCGGCAGGTTCTCCGCGCTGTAGAGCTGCAGCACGTCGGCAAGCAAGGCGTTCAGGTCCACGGGCTTGAGGTCGGCCGCGGGCAGGCGCGCGTAGTCGCGGAATTCGTTCACCAGCCGCTTCATCGCATCGACCTGGTCGACGATGGTTTTCACCGACTTCACGAGCACGGCTTGCTCGGGCGGCTGGACCTTGCCCGAGAGCTTCATCTCGAGCCGCTCGGCCGAGAGCTGGATCGGCGTGAGCGGGTTCTTGATCTCGTGCGCGAGCCGTCGCGCGACCTCGCCCCATGCCTGCGCACGCTGGGCCGAGACGATCTCGGAGATGTCGTCGAACACCAGCAGCCGCGCAGCGCCGGGCAGCTCCGCGCCGCGCGCGACGATGTTGATGGCGCCGTCCTGCTGCGGCAGATCGGCGCCCGAGGCATGCAGCTCGAAGGCGTGCTGCCAGTGGTCGAGGCCGTGCTGGATGCGCTCGACGAGAAAATCCTCGAACTGCTGCTGCACCTTGGCGCCGAACTCGGCCAGCCCCGGCACTTCAATGAGCAGCCGGCCCTCGTAGGCCGCGAGCGGCGCGCGCAGCACGCGGGTCGCGCCCGGATTGGTGGACAGCACCGTGCCCTTGGCGTCGAGCACGATCACGCCCGAGGTCAGGTTGTCCAGGATGGTCTGCAGGTTGGCGCGCGCGGCATCGAGCTGCCCCATGGTCTTCTCGACCGCGCCGCGGGCATCGGCCAGCTGCTGTGTCATGACCGCGAAGGAGCGCGTGAGGCCGCCCAGTTCGTCCTTGCCCTGCAGCACGGCGGTGGGCCGCAGGTCGCCGGCCGCCACCTGCCGCACGCCGTCGGCCAGCACGAGCAGCGGCCGCGCGAGCTGGTTGCCGAAGAGCACGGCCAGCAGCACCGCACCGAACACGGCGAGGAACAGGCTCAGGGTGAGCGTGCCGATGTACATGCGGCGCAGGCCTTCGCGCGCGAGCGCCCGCTCCTGGTATTCGCGGTTGGCTTCCTGCACGGCCAGCGCATTGGCAACCACCGCCGGCGGCAGCGGCCGCGTGACCTGCAGATAGCGCGGCGCGGTGTCGAAGTCGAAGCCGGGCCTTTGCACCATCGCGAGCGCGCGCACGCTCGCGGCCGGCGGCGTCGCGCCCGGCACGGCGGTTTCGTCCAGCCCTTCGACATGCGCGACGGCGCGCTCCGGACGGACCTGCTTGAACTGCTGCGCTGTCGGCCGCTCGGGGTTGAGCTGGAAGCGCGAGGTGCCGGCGCTGGCCACAAGTTGCCCGGAGCCGGTCCAGAGGATCACGTCGCTGGCTTCGAGCTGGTCGCGGATGCGCTCGAGCACCAGGCCCGCGCTCGCATCGGGCACCTGCGCCAGTTGCGCGCTGGCGCCGCGCGTCTTGACGGCGAGATCGTCGGACAGCGAATCGAGCGTGGCCCGGCCGAGGTTCAGGCCGGCATCGAGCGCGCCTTCGACCTTGACGTCGAACCAGCTCTCGATCGAGCGCGCGACGAACTGATAGGACACCACATAGACCAGCGCGCCCGGCACCACCCCCACCAGCGCGAAGATGGCCGCCAGCTTGATAAGCAGCCGGCTGCCGAACTTGCCCTGCCGCAGCCGCCGCAGCAGGCGGAAGGCGACCCAGCCGATCACCAGCACCAGCAGCACCGCCACCACGACGTTGATGCCGAAGAGGCGCACGTAATAGCGTTCGTACAGCGCGCGGTTGTTGGTGGCCTGCGCCAGCAGGAACATCAGCACCAGGCCGATGGCCGTGACCAGCGCGGCGCCGACGCCAATGGCCCAGCGCCTGGCCCGCGCGCGGCTCGCGGCGGACGAGGCCGCCGAGCCGCTGCGCCCCGAAGTGCTCACTTCTGCTTCTCCAGCGGGAGCTTGGCCGTCCGCTCGACGGCGATGTTCCAGTCGGCCTGGCCGACCACGCCGATCTGGAACGGGCGCGGCAGCTGCGAAGTGTCGAGCCTGAAGCGGAAGGTGACCTGGTGCTGCGGGTCGTCGCCGATCTCGGCCAGGTCGCCCATGCGCAGGCGACCGACGCGCTTGATGGCGTCGAGCGCGTCGCCCAGCGTGTCGAAGTTCTGGTTCAGCGAGATGCCCAGGCCGGCCGCACCGGTCATGGGCGCCGCCGACACATTGAGCCGCCAGCGCCGAGTGAGCGGCTGGTAGGCAAGGCGCATGTGGCGCGTGACCTGCGCGACCTTGCGGTCGGTCCAGTACCAGCGCTCCTGGAATAGCTCGGCCTCGGCCACGAAGTAGATGGCGATGCCCTTGTCGAGCACCTCCTCGACGAGCGAGGGCAGTTCGAACTGCACGGCGGCGCTGAAGTAGACGCCGTCATCGGCCTGCTCAAGGCGCATCTGGGTGATCGCGGCGCCGGAGCGCCCCTGGGCGGCAGCAGGTGCCGGCATGAAGGCCATCCACATCGCCCAGATCCAGAGCAGGACGGGCAGCGACAGGATCAGCCGGCGCCGTCGCTCAACGCGGACGCTTTTCAAGCAGGGCGTAGAAGAAGCCGTCGTGGTCACCAGAGGCATTGTCCGGGACGCCACGGGCATTCGACCCGCTTTGGGGCAGCAAATGGCCTGGCGATGGCAGCAATCGTGCGTTGGTGTTGTGTACAAGAAACGCATCAATTTGTTGCGAACCCTCTTCGCGAAACACGGAGCAAGTGCAGTAAAGAAGTCGCCCGCCGGGCCGCACCAGCGGCCACAAAGCCTCCAGGAGCGCGGCCTGCTGGGCGGCGAGCTGGGCCGTGTCGCTCTCGCGGCGCAGCCAGCGCACGTCGGGGTGGCGCCTCACGATGCCCGAGGCCGTGCAAGGCGCGTCGAGCAGGATCGCGTCGAAGGGCGTGCCGTCCCACCACTGGGCGGGCCGCCCGGCATCGGCGACGAGCACCTTGGCCTCGAGCCCGAGGCGGGCGAGGGTCTCATCGATGCGGCGGCTGCGGACGGCATCGACTTCCAGCGCGGTGACATCGATAGCACCTGGGCCGGCCATTTCGAGCAAGTGCGCAGTCTTGCCGCCGGGGGCGGCGCAGGCGTCGAGCACGCGCAACGGCGCCGCAGTGCCGGGCGTCGCCGGCAGGAGGCCGTCGAGCAGCAGCGGCGCGGCCATCTGCGCAGCTCCGTCCTGCACCGAGCAGGCTCCGTCGGCAAAACCGGGCAGCTGCTGCACGGGACGGGCGCGCGCCAGTTGCAGGCCGCTGGGGCCCACGCGCGTCGCGCCCAGGCCGGCTGCTTCAAGCTCGGTCAGATAGGAGGCGGCGGTTGTCTTGCGGACGTTGACGCGCAGCGTCATCGGCGCCTGCGCGTTGTCGGCGGCCAGCACCCGCTGCCACTCGCGCGGATGGTCGCGCTTGAGGCGCTCGATCCACCAGCGCGGATGGTTCCACTGCGCGACCGGTTCGGAGTCGGTCGCCGCCACGAGCTCGTCGCGCTCGCGCAGGAAGCGCCGCAGGCAGGCGTTGATGAAGCTGGCCTGCGCCCGCGTGGCGGGATTGCGCTTGGCGGCCTCGACGGCCTGATCGACCAGCGTGAAGGGCTCGTAGGGCGCATGCGTGGCGTCCCACGCCAGCGCCAACGCGGTGCACAGCAGTGCGTCGGGCAGGGGCGGCGGCGTGCGCTTGGCCAGATGGCGGCGCAGCGCCTCGGCGCGGCCGAGCCAGCGCAGCACCTGGAAGCCGAGCGACTGCACGCCGGGCCGCAGCGCAGGCTCGACGGCATCGAAGGCCACAGAGCCCGAGGTGCCGGCGCGGATCGACGCCAGCGCGGCCGCCGTCAGTTGCAACTGGCGCCAGAGCGGAGGTTGTTGCAGGGGCGGCGTGTCGCCATGGCCTCTGCGGGAGGGGTCGGAGGGTAGTTCTGACAAGTTGGGGACGATGGTAACGGTCCGGCCAAAAGCCGGACTTCGTACAAGGAAAGAGGAAAGACCCGGGCGGCGCACCGCCGCCCAGGCTCAGAGCAGCGGCGCCGCCGGACGCAGACGCACGGCCCATGCCACAAGCAGCGCCGGGAACTGGGCGATGGCAGCGTTGTAGAGCGCCACCGCCTGGTTGAACTGGCTGCGCGCGATCTCCGCCGCGGCGGAGGGCTCGGGCCAGGCGATCGGCTCGGCGGTACCGGGAACGACCGCGGCTACGGACCCGGGCTGCAGTTGCGCGGGCCGGGACAGCGTGCCGTCGGCATCGAACACCGTCACCTCGTCCGGATGCTGGCGCCGCCAGGCACCGACCCATACCTGCAGCGCGGTGGCCAGCGCGGCCATGCCGCCGGCGTCCAGCGGATGCAGCCGGGTCGCGCCCAGAAGCGTCGCAAGCTGCGCGGTCGCTGCCTGCAGCGGCGCGATGGAAGACAGCGATTCGCCGGTCGACGCGGCTTCGGGCGGCGGGCCGGCCGCGATGCTGGCCTGCACGAAATCCAGCTGCTTGCCCAGCGCCGCGTCGAGCTGGCCATAGGCCTGCAGCACGGCCGCGCGCAGGCGCACCAGCCGGTTGTAGGCACCGACAAACCAGAACAGCAGGACCGCGACCACGATCCAGCCGGCCAGCGATTCGGGCAACACGCTCATCGACGACAACGCCTCCTCATGCAGACACAAAGAAAAACGCCCCCCAACCGGGGGCGGTCGGGGGGCGTGGTGTACCGGTCATGGCCGGTGATGCTAACCAGTTATTCGGTCGCAGCGCCTTCGCTGGCTTCCGTCGTGCTGGCAGCCGCATCGGCTTCACCGGAACCGGCCAGTTCGGCTGCTTCCGATTCGGCGATGGCGCGGCGCTCGGCCTCGTCCATGGCGTCCTTCACCTTGCGTGCCTGGTGGTACGCCATGCCGGTGCCCGCGGGGATCAGGCGGCCGACGATGACGTTTTCCTTCAGGCCGCGCAGTTCGTCGCGCTTGCCCATGATCGCGGCTTCGGTCAGCACGCGCGTCGTTTCCTGGAACGAAGCAGCCGAGATGAACGAGTCGGTCGACAGCGATGCCTTCGTGATACCCAGCAGCAGGTTGGTGAACGTCGCGGGAATCTTGCCTTCGGCGCGCAGGGCGTCGTTAGTGTTGAGCATTTCGCTGCGTTCGACCTGTTCGCCGGAGATGTAGCTCGTGTCGCCGGGGTTGTCGACCACGACGCGGCGCAGCATCTGGCGAACGATCACCTCGATGTGCTTGTCGTTGATCTTCACGCCCTGCAGGCGGTACACGTCCTGCACTTCGTCCACGATGTAGCGCGCCAGTTCTTCCGAACCCAGCAGGCGCAGGATGTCCTGCGGGTCCGCCGGGCCGTCGACCACGGATTCGCCCTTGTTCACCACCTGGCCTTCGTGCACCAGGATGTTCTTTTCCTTCGGCACGAGGTCTTCCCAGACCGTGCCTTCCGGATCGGTGATCTGCAGGCGGATCTTGCCCTTCGTTTCCTTGCCGAACGACACGGTACCGGTCATTTCGGCCAGCATGCCCTTGTCCTTCGGCGAGCGGGCTTCGAACAGCTCGGCAACGCGCGGCAGACCGCCGGTAATGTCGCGGGTCTTCTGGCCTTCGACCGGAATACGCGCCAGCACTTCGCCGGGGCCCACGTCCTGGCCGTCACGCACCTGCACCAGGGCGCCGATCGGGAAGCCGATCGTCACCGAGTGGTCGGTGCCCGGGATCTTCACTTCGGCGCCGGAGGCGTCGATGAGCTTCACTTGCGGACGAACGACCTTGGCGGCGCCGCGGCGCTTCGGGTCGATCACGACCAGGGTCGACAGACCGGTCACTTCGTCCACCTGCTTGGCGACCGTGAGGCCTTCCTCGACGTTTTCGAACTGCGTCTTGCCGGCGAATTCCGTGATGATCGGGCGGGTCAGCGGGTCCCAGTTGGCCAGCACGTGGCCAGCCTTGATCTGCTGGTCGGCCTTGACCGTCAGGGTAGCGCCGTACGGCACCTTGTGGCGCTCGCGCTCGCGGCCGTGCTCGTCATGAATGACGATCTCACCCGAACGCGAAATCACGACCAACTCGCCCTTGCTGTTGGTCACGTAGCGCATCGTGGCGTTGAAGCCGATCGAGCCGTTCGACTTGGCTTCCACGCTCGAGGCGATGGCGGCGCGCGAAGCGGCACCACCGATGTGGAAGGTACGCATCGTCAGCTGCGTGCCCGGTTCGCCGATGGACTGGGCGGCGATCACACCGACGGCTTCGCCGATGTTGATCAGGCCGCCGCGGCCCAGGTCGCGGCCGTAGCAGGTCGCGCAGATGCCGAAGCGGGTTTCGCAGGTCAGCGCGGTGCGGACCTTGACCTCGTCGACGCCTTGCGCTTCCAGCGCTTCGATGGTGTCCTCGTCGAACATCTCGCCGGCCTTCAGCAGCACGGCGCGGTTCTCGGGGTGCAGCACGTCGTCGGCTGCGGTGCGGCCGAGGATACGGTCGCGCAGCGATTCGATGACTTCACCGCCTTCGACGATGGCGCGCATCAGGTAGCCGCCGTGCGTGCCGCAGTCCTGTTCGGTCACGACCAGGTCTTGCGTCACGTCGACCAGACGACGGGTCAGGTAGCCCGAGTTCGCCGTCTTCAGCGCCGTGTCGGCCAGACCCTTACGGGCACCGTGGGTGGAGATGAAGTACTCCAGCACGTTCAGGCCTTCGCGGAAGTTCGCGGTAATGGGCGTCTCGATGATCGAGCCGTCAGGCTTGGCCATCAAGCCGCGCATGCCGGCCACCTGGCGGATCTGGGCCGCGGAACCGCGGGCGCCCGAGTCGGCCATCATGTAGATCGAGTTGAAGGACTCCTGCTCGACTTCCTTGCCGTTGCGGTCGATGACCTTCTGCTTCGACAGCTTGGCCATCATCACCTTCGACACTTCGTCGCCGGCCTTGCCCCAGATGTCCACCACCTTGTTGTAGCGTTCGCCGGAGGTCACGAGACCCGAGACGTACTGCTGCTCGATCTCCTTCACTTCCTTGGCCGAGCGCTCGATGATGCCGTGCTTCTCCGAAGGCACCAGCATGTCGTCGATGGCGATCGAGATGCCGGCCTTGGTCGCCAGGCGGAAGCCGTTCTGCAGCAGCTTGTCTGCGAAGACGACGGTTTCCTTCAGGCCGCACTTGCGGAACGAGACGTTGATGAGCTTGGAGATTTCCTTCTTCTTCAGCGCCTTGTTGATGTTCGAGAACGGCAGGCCCTTCGGCAGGATCTCGGACAGCAGCGCACGGCCCACGGTGGTGTCCACGAGCGAGGTCGACGGCGTGAATTCGCCGGTTTCCTTGTTCTTGGTGTACTCCGTGATGCGCACTGCCACCTTGGCGGTGAGTTCGACTTCGTTGGCGTCGAGCGCGCGCTGGACTTCACCGATGTCGGAGAAGACCAGGCCCTCGCCCTTGCCGTTGATGCGGTCGCGGGTCGTGTAGTACAGACCCAGCACCACGTCCTGCGAAGGAACGATCGACGGTTCGCCCGAAGCCGGGAACAGCACGTTGTTGGAGGCCAGCATCAGCGTGCGAGCTTCCATCTGCGCTTCCACCGACAGCGGCACGTGGACGGCCATCTGGTCGCCGTCGAAGTCGGCGTTGAAAGCCGCGCAGACGAGCGGGTGCAGCTGGATCGCCTTGCCTTCGATCAGGATCGGCTCGAAGGCCTGGATGCCCAGGCGGTGCAGCGTAGGAGCGCGGTTCAGCATGACCGGGTGCTCCTTGATGACCTCTTCCAGGATGTCCCAGACCACCGGCGTGCCCGATTCGACTTCCTTCTTGGCAGCCTTGATCGTGGTCGCGATGCCCATGGCTTCGAGGCGCGAGAAGATGAAGGGCTTGAACAGTTCGAGCGCCATCAGCTTCGGCAGGCCGCACTGATGCAGCTTGAGCGTCGGGCCCACCACGATGACCGAACGGCCCGAGTAGTCGACGCGCTTGCCCAGCAGGTTCTGGCGGAAGCGACCGCTCTTGCCCTTGATCATGTCGGCCAGCGACTTCAGCGCGCGCTTGTTGGCGCCCGTCATGGCCTTGCCGCGGCGGCCGTTGTCCAGCAGCGAGTCGACTGCCTCCTGCAGCATCCGCTTCTCGTTGCGCGCGATGATTTCCGGAGCCTTCAGCTCCAGCAGGCGGCGCAGGCGCGAGTTGCGGTTGATGACGCGGCGGTACAGGTCGTTCAGGTCGGAGGTCGCGAAGCGGCCGCCGTCCAGCGGCACCAGCGGACGCAGGTCCGGCGGCAGCACGGGCAGCACGTCGAGCACCATCCACTCGGGCTTGATGCCCGACTTGCGGAAGGCTTCCAGCACCTTCAGGCGCTTGGAGTTCTTCTTGACCTTGACTTCGGAGCCGGTCAGGTCGCCGCGCAGGCGTTCGATCTCGCTGTCGAGCTCGATGCCTTCCAGCAGGTCCTTGATGCCTTCGGCGCCCATCTTGGCGACAAACTCGTCACCGTATTCCTTGCGCTTCGCGTCGTAGTCGTCCTCGGACATGATGCCGAACTTCTTCAGCGGGGTCATGCCGGGGTCGGTGATCACGTAGGCTTCGAAGTACAGCACGCGCTCGATGTCGCGCAGCGTCATGTCGAGCACGAGGCCCAGGCGCGACGGCAGCGACTTCAGAAACCAGATGTGGGCGCAGGGCGCGGCCAGGTCGATGTGACCCATGCGCTCGCGACGCACCTTGGTCTGCGTGACTTCGACGCCGCACTTCTCGCAGATCACGCCGCGGTGCTTCAGGCGCTTGTACTTGCCGCACAGGCACTCGTAGTCCTTGATGGGGCCGAAGATCTTCGCGCAGAAGAGACCGTCGCGCTCGGGCTTGAACGTGCGGTAGTTGATCGTCTCGGGCTTCTTCACCTCGCCGAAGGACCACGAACGGATCTTCTCGGGCGAAGCCATGCCGATCTTGATGGCATCGAAATGCTCATCAGGCGTGAATTGCTTGAACAGGTCGAGTAGCGATTTCATAAGACTCTTTCCCTTTTCAAATTAGGAACGCTCGAGCTCGATGTCGAGACCCAGCGAACGGATTTCCTTGACCAGCACGTTGAACGATTCCGGCATGCCGGCTTCGATCGAGTGCTCGCCCTTGACGATGCTTTCGTACACCTTGGTACGGCCTTGCACGTCGTCGGACTTCACGGTCAGCATTTCCTGCAGGACGTAGGAAGCGCCGTAGGCTTCGAGCGCCCACACTTCCATTTCCCCGAAACGCTGGCCGCCGAACTGCGCCTTGCCGCCCAGGGGCTGCTGCGTGACCAGCGAGTACGGGCCGGTCGAGCGGGCGTGCATCTTGTCGTCCACCAGGTGATGCAGCTTCAGGAAGTGCATGTAGCCGACGGTGACGGGACGCTCGAACTGGTCGCCGGTGCGGCCGTCGAACAGGTAGGCCTGCGTGCGGCTGTCGGTCAGGCCCTTGGCCTTGGCGATGTCGTCCGGATAGGCCAGCTTCAGCATGCCGCGGATTTCCTCTTCCGAGGCACCGTCGAACACAGGCGTCGCGAAGGTCGCGCCGTTCTGCAGGTTCGCAGCCATCTCGAGCAGTTCGGTGTCGCTCAGCGAAGCGATGTTCTCCTGGCGGCCCGAGCCGTTGTACAGCTGCTCCATGAACTTGCGCAGCTCGGCCACCTTGGCCTCCTGCTGCAGCAGGTCGCCGATGCGCTGGCCCACGCCCTTGCCGGCCCAGCCCAGATGCACTTCGAGAACCTGGCCCACGTTCATCCGCGAGGGCACGCCCAGCGGGTTCAGGCAGATGTCGCACGGCGTGCCGTCGGCCATGTGGGGCATGTCTTCGACCGGAACGATCTTCGACACAACACCCTTGTTGCCGTGGCGGCCGGCCATCTTGTCGCCGGGTTGCAGGCGGCGCTTGACGGCCAGGTACACCTTGACCATCTTGAGCACGCCAGCAGGCAGCTCGTCGCCCTGCGTGAGCTTCTTGCGCTTTTCTTCGAACGCGAGGTCGAAGCTGTGGCGCGTCTGCTCCAGCGAGTTCTTGATCGACTCGAGCTGCGTTGCCACTTCGTCTTCCGCCGGGCGGATGTCGAACCAGTGGAACTTCTCGACCGACGACAGGTAGGCCTTGTCGAGCTTGGTGCCCTTGGCCAGCTTGTTCGGGCCGCCGTTGGCGACCTTGCCGGTCAGCAGCTTCTCGATACGGTCGAACGCGTCGGCTTCGACGATGCGCAGCTGGTCGTTCAGATCGAGGCGGAAGCGCTTGAGCTCGTCGTCGATGATCTGCTGGGCGCGCTTGTCGCGCTGGATGCCTTCGCGGGTGAACACCTGCACGTCGATCACGGTGCCTTGCGAGCCCTGGTCCACGCGCAGCGAGGTGTCCTTCACGTCGGAAGCCTTCTCGCCGAAGATGGCGCGAAGCAGCTTCTCTTCAGGCGTCAGCGTGGTCTCGCCCTTCGGCGTGACCTTGCCCACCAGCGTGTCGCCCGGCTGCACTTCGGCGCCGACATAGATGATGCCGGACTCGTCGAGGCGGTTGAGCTGCTGCTCGGCCAGGTTCGGGATGTCGCGCGTGATTTCTTCGGCGCCCAGCTTCGTGTCGCGAGCCATCACCACCAGTTCCTCGATGTGGATCGAGGTGTAGCGGTCTTCGGCGACGACGCGTTCCGAGATCAGGATCGAGTCTTCGAAGTTGTAGCCGTTCCAGGGCATGAACGCGATCAGCATGTTCTGGCCGAGAGCCAGTTCGCCGAGGTCGGTCGATGCGCCGTCGGCCACCACGTCGCCCTTGGCGATCTTGTCGCCGCGCTTGACGATGGGACGCTGGTGGATGTTGGTGTTCTGGTTCGAACGCTGATACTTGATCAGGTTGTAGATGTCCACACCGACTTCACCGGCAGCCGCTTCGGCGTCGTTCACGCGCACCACGACACGGGTCGCGTCGACATAGTCGACGATACCGCCACGGGTGGCCGTGACCACGGTGCCGGAGTCGACCGCGGAAACGCGCTCGATGCCGGTACCGACCATCGGCTTTTCGGGGCGCAGCACGGGCACGGCCTGACGCTGCATGTTGGCGCCCATCAGCGCGCGGTTCGCGTCGTCGTGCTCGAGGAACGGCACGAGCGATGCGGCCACCGACACGATCTGCGCGGGCGACACGTCCATGTACTGGATGCGTTCGGCACCGACCAGGATCGATTCGCCGGCTTCACGCGCCGAGACCAGGTCGCCGGTCAGCACGCCGTCCTTGTCCAGGGCCGCGTTGGCCTGGGCGATGACGTACTTGCCTTCCTCGATGGCCGACAGGTAGTCGATCTCGTTGGTGACCTTGCTGTCGACCACGCGACGGTACGGCGTCTCGATGAAGCCGTATTCGTTCAGGCGGGCGTACAGGGCCAGCGAGTTGATCAGACCGATGTTCGGGCCTTCAGGCGTTTCGATCGGGCACACGCGGCCGTAGTGGGTCACGTGCACGTCGCGCACTTCGAAGCCTGCACGTTCGCGCGTCAGACCGCCCGGGCCAAGGGCCGACACGCGGCGCTTGTGGGTGATTTCGGACAGCGGGTTCGTCTGGTCCATGAACTGCGACAGCTGCGAGGCGCCGAAGAATTCCTTCAGGGCGGCCGAGATCGGCTTGCTGTTGATCAGGTCGTGCGGCATCAGCGGCTCTTGCTCCGCCTGGCCCAGACGCTCCTTCACGGCCTTCTCGATACGAGCCAGGCCGGTGCGGTACTGGTTCTCGGCCAGTTCGCCGACGCAACGCACGCGACGGTTGCCCAGGTGGTCGATGTCGTCGACTTCGCCGTTGCCGTTGCGCAGGTCAACGAGGATCTTGACCACGGCCAGGATGTCTTCGTTGGTCAGCACCATCGGGCCGGTCGATTCGTCGCGGCCGACCTTGGCGTTGAACTTCATGCGGCCGACGCGCGACAGGTCGTACGTGTCCGGGTTGTAGAACAGGCGCTGGAACAGGGCCTGCACGGCGTCTTCCGTCGGCGGCTCGCCGGGGCGCATCATGCGGTAGATGGCCACGCGGGCGGCGAACTCGTCCACGGTCTCGTCGATGCGCAGGGTCTGCGAGATGTACGCGCCCTGGTCGAGTTCGTTCGTGTAGATGACCTGCACGTCCTGCACGCCGGCCGTGCGCAGCTTCTTCAGCAGCGCTTCGGTCAGCTCGTCGTTGGCCTTGGCCAGGATTTCGCCGGAGTCGGCGTCGACGATGTTGCGGGCGATCACGCGGCCGATCAGGAAGTCTTCCGGCACGCTGATGTGCGTGGTGCCGCCCTGCTCGAGCTCACGCGTGTGGCGCGCGGTGACGCGCTTGTCCTTGGCGACCACGACCTTGCCCGACTTGTCGGTGATGTCGAAGCGCGCGACTTCGCCGCGCAGGCGCTCGGAGACGAACTCCATCTGCGCGCCGCTGTCCATCAGGCGGAAGTTGTCGTTCACGAAGAAGTTCGCGAGGATCGATTCCGGGTTCAGGCCGATGGCCTTCAGCAGGATCGTGACCGGCATCTTGCGGCGACGGTCGACGCGGAAGTACAGCATGTCCTTCGGGTCGAACTCGAAGTCGAGCCACGAACCGCGGTAGGGGATCACGCGGGCCGAGAACAGCAGCTTGCCCGAGCTGTGCGTCTTGCCCTTGTCGTGCTCGAAGAACACGCCAGGCGAGCGGTGCAGCTGCGACACGATCACGCGCTCGGTACCGTTGATGATGAACGAACCCTTGTCCGTCATGAGCGGCACTTCGCCCATGTAGACCTCTTGTTCCTTCACTTCCTTGACCACCTTCGACTGCGAGGTCGACGACTCGCGGTCATAGATGATGAGCTGCACCTTGGCGCGCACGGCCGACGCGAAGGTCAGGCCGCGGGTCTGGCATTCGCGCACGTCGAACGCCGGCTTCGCCAGGTTGTACTCGAGGAACTTCATCTCGACGAAACCGTTGTGCGAGACGATCGGGAAGGCGGCGTCGAACGCGGCCTGCAGGCCTTCGACGGTGCGTTGTTTCGGGGGGATGCCGGCTTGCAGGAACGCGGTGTATGCGTCCTTCTGCATCTGCAGCAGGTAGGGGATTTCGACGACGCTGTCGCGATTGCCGAAACTTTTTCGGATGCGCTTGCGTTCGGTGTAACTGTACGCGGACGATTGGGCCATGAGAGCTCCGGTGCTTGAGATCTTCAGCGACTTGTCAGCAATGCCGAGGCACCACTGCTTGGCGGCTGGCCACTACCAGCCGTTGGCGGACAGCGATGCGTTGCACATCGCCCGAACCAAGGGGTCTTCTGCAGTCGGGGTCAGAAGACACTCAAAAAACATCTCGCTCTGGCTTTTCCGGGGCCCTTCGGGTCTCCGGGAAAGCCGGCAACGAGCCGGCTTTTGAGTGCGCTCTGAAAGCGGCAAAGGCTGGAGGGCCTTTTCAGGCACCTCCAGCCCTCTAGCGGGTCTGAATTACTTCAGTTCCACCTTGGCGCCGGCGTCTTCCAGCTTCTTCTTGGCGGCGTCAGCGTCAGCCTTCGACAGGCCTTCCTTGACAGCCTTGGGAGCGGCTTCCACCAGGTCCTTGGCTTCCTTGAGGCCCAGGCCGGTAATTTCGCGCACTGCCTTGATCGCCGAAACCTTGTTCGCGCCGGCGTCAACCAGCACGACGTTGAATTCGGTCTTCTCTTCGACGGCAGCAGCGGCGCCACCGCCACCACCAGCAGCCGGAGCGGCCATTGCAGCGGCGCTCACGCCGAACTTCTCTTCGATGGCTTTCACCAGGTCGTTGAGTTCCAGGACCGTCATGCTGTCGAGCGCGGTCAGAAATGCGTCTTTATCGAATGCCATTTTTGTTTCCTAACAATTGGGTTGAATGTTTCAAACGCAAGCAGCTCAGGCTGCCTGTGCTTCTGCCGGTGCCTCGGCGGGCGCAGCTTCGCCACCACCGCGCTTCTCGGCCAGCGCCGCGAGCACGCGGGCGGTACGAGAGATCGGGGATTGCATCAAGCCCAGCAGCTGCGACAACAGAACTTCCTTCGAAGGAATGTTGGCCAGTTGCTTCACGCCGTCGACATCCAGGGCCTTGCCACCGAAGGCGCCGCCGCGAATGACCAGCTTGTCGTTGGTCTTCGCGAAATCGGCCACCACCTTGGCGGCGGCCACAGCGTCTTCGGAGAAGCCGTAGATCAGCGGGCCGGTCATCTGGTCGCCGACGATCTCAAACGGGCTGCCAGCGACAGCACGGCGGGCCAGGGTGTTCTTCAGAACACTCAGGGTCACACCCTTGCTGCGCGCTTCGTTGCGCAGTTTGGTCATATCGGCCACCGTGATGCCACGGTATTCCGCCATCACGAGCGTTTGAGCTTTTGCGGCGAGGCTGGTCACATCACTGATGACCGCTTCTTTCTCACTGCGATTCAGACTCAAGGTCTACTCCTTTTAATGCGATCTTCGGCCGGAGCCTGGGATCGCGCTTCATGCAGCGACCAACTGTCAGGAACAAAAATCGAAACTCTGATTCCTTGCAGCGGGATCGCCATCTGCGCTGGATACCGAACAGGGAGGTCCGGCGTTTAAGTGCAGCACCCTGCACACCAGCGGTCTTGGATGGCCCGCGGCAACCGAAGCCGCCGCGACCCACCACATCCGCCCCACCCTTGCGAGGTGGAGCAAATCTCTTTAGCTCGCCGAGATGGTTTGCGTGTCCACGCGGACACCCAGACCCATGGTCGACGAAACAGCCACCTTGCGCAGGTACACGCCCTTGCTGGTCGCCGGCTTGGCCTTGACCAGAGCGTCGATCAGCGCGGCGAGGTTGCCTTGCAGCTTGTCGTTGTCGAACGAGCGGCGGCCGATCGTGCCGTGCACGATGCCGGCCTTGTCGACGCGGAACTGAACCTGACCAGCCTTGGCGTTCTTCACGGCCGTGGCGACGTCCGGGGTCACGGTACCGACCTTCGGGTTCGGCATCAGGCCGCGTGGGCCGAGGATCTGACCGAGCGTACCGACGACGCGCATGGCGTCAGGGGCAGCGATCACGACGTCGAAAGGCATGTCGCCAGCCTTGACCATGGCAGCCAGGTCGTCCATGCCGACGATGTCGGCGCCGGCGGCCTTGGCTTCTTCAGCCTTGGCGCCCTGGGCGAACACGGCGACGCGCTTGGTCTTACCGGTGCCGTTGGGCAGCACGACGGCGCCACGCACGACCTGGTCCGACTTCTTCGCATCGATACCGAGCTGAACAGCCACGTCGATCGACTCGTCGAACTTGGCGGTAGCGGCTTCCTTGACGATGTTGATCGCGTCACCCAGCGGGTACAGCTTGGTGCTGTCGACCTTGCCTTCGAGCGACTTCTGCTTCTTGGTGATCTTGGCCATTTACACGCCCTCCACATTCACGCCCATCGAACGGGCCGTACCAGCGATGGTGCGAACCGCGGCGTCCATGTCGGCGGCGGTCAGGTCCTTCATCTTGGTCTTTGCGATTTCTTCGAGCTGGGCGCGCGTGATCTTGCCGACCTTGTCGGTGTGAGGACGTGCGGAACCCTTTTCGAGCTTGATGGCCTTCTTGATCAGGACGCCAGCCGGGGGCGACTTGATGATGAAGGTGAAGCTCTTGTCGGCGAAAGCGGTGATGACCACCGGCAGTGCCAGACCCGGCTCGTAGCTCTGCGTCTGCGCGTTGAACGCCTTGCAGAATTCCATGATGTTCAGACCGCGCTGACCGAGTGCGGGACCGATCGGCGGGGACGGGTTGGCCTTACCAGCTGGCACTTGCAGCTTGATGAAGCCGACGATTTTCTTCGCCATGCTTTTTGCTCCTTGCGGGTGATATCGCCTTGGCTTGCGGCCGAGGCTCCCCGGGGTTAAACGACTCTTCGATCAAAGCCGCGCGCCGAGTCGGACAACGCGCAGCCGGGAATGGCTCGGACCTCGCGGTCCGGGGCTCAGGTCTTTTCGACCTGGCTGAATTCGAGTTCCACAGGCGTCGCGCGGCCGAAGATCATGACCGACACGCTGACCTTGCTCTTCTCGTAGTTGACTTCCTCGACGGTGCCGTTGAAGTCGGTGAACGGGCCTTCCTTGACGCGCACGAATTCGCCGACGGTGAATTCGATCTTGTGGCGCGGCTTCTCGGTGCCCTGCTGCATCTGGCTGACGATGTCCTCGACCTCTTTCTGCGAGATCGGGGCCGGACGGTTCTTGGCGCCGCCCACAAAGCCCGTCACCTTGTTGGTGTGCTTCACCAGGTGCCAGCTTTCGTCGTCCATGATCATTTCGACCAGCACATAGCCGGGGAAGAAACGACGCTCGGTGGTGCGCTTCTGGCCGTTCTTGATCTCAACCACCTCTTCGGTCGGAACCAGGATGCGGCCGAACTTGTCCTGCATGCCGGCGCGGTTGATGCGCTCGGTGATGTTGCGCTCGACGGCCTTTTCCATGCCCGAATAGGCATGCACCACGTACCAACGCAGATCAGGGTTGGCGGCAGGAGCCAGCACGGAGGTGTTTTCTTCCTCCGGCGCGCTCGGCGTGGTTTCAACTGCGTCGTCGATCATTTATTTTCTCCAGCCCAGAATGAGGTCGAAAAACACCCATTCGAGCGTCTTGTCGGTGAGCCAGAGGAAGACGGACATGATCGCCACGAAGGCGAACACATAAGCCGTCATCTGCATCGCTTCCTTGCGGGTCGGCCAGACGACCTTCCTGACCTCGCGCCACGAATCACGACCGAACGCCCACAACTGGCGACCATTCTCCGAACTGCCGAAGGCAGCCACCGCCGCAGCCAGGCCGACCAGCAGCGCAGCCCATTGCACCAGCGAGCCCTGACGCGCCAGCAGATAGAACGCCACGATGGCGCCCACTGCCAACACCACCGCCGCGGCCAGTTTGGCCTTGTCGGCGCCGGTGCTCACGGTTTCGATTTGAGAAGTGGCCATATTCGGCTGATTTCCTGTGACCCGAAGGCCTTCAATTCAATGCGTCTCTTGAGACGCCGAAGCCCGTCGGGACGCGACGGGCTTTTCGGAGTGCCACCTAAGTGGCAGGGGCAGTAGGAATCGAACCTACAACCTTCGGTTTTGGAGACCGACGCTCTGCCAATTGAGCTATACCCCTCCGGTACTCTTCGCGTTCGGCTTACAGGTCGAGGATCTTCGCCACGACGCCCGAGCCCACGGTACGGCCGCCTTCGCGGATAGCGAAGCGCAGGCCTTCTTCCATGGCGATCGGAGCGATCAGCTTCACGGTGATGCTGACGTTGTCGCCGGGCATGACCATTTCCTTGTCCTTGGGCAGCTCGATCGCGCCGGTCACGTCCGTCGTGCGGAAGTAGAACTGCGGACGGTAGTTGTTGAAGAACGGCGTGTGACGGCCGCCTTCGTCCTTCGACAGGACGTACACCTCGGCGGTGAAGTGCGTGTGCGGCTTGATCGAGCCGGGCTTGCACAGCACCTGGCCGCGCTCGACTTCTTCGCGCTTCGTGCCGCGCAGCAGCACGCCCACGTTGTCGCCGGCTTGACCCTGATCCAGCAGCTTGCGGAACATTTCCACGCCGGTGCAGGTGGTCTTGACCGTCGGGCGGATGCCCACGATTTCGATTTCTTCACCGACCTTGATCACGCCGCGCTCGACGGCGCCGGTCACCACGGTGCCGCGACCCGAGATCGAGAACACGTCTTCCACGGGCATCAGGAACGTGCCGTCCACGGCGCGCTCGGGCGTCGGGATGTACGTGTCCAGGGCTTCGGCCAGCTTCATGATCGAGCCTTCGCCGAGTTCACCCTTGTCGCCTTCCAGGGCCAGCTTGGCCGAGCCGTGGATGATGGGGGTGTCGTCGCCAGGGAATTCGTACTTGTCGAGGAGTTCGCGAACTTCCATTTCGACCAGCTCGAGCAGTTCCTTGTCGTCGACCATGTCGCACTTGTTCAGGAACACGATGATGTAGCCCACACCCACCTGGCGAGCCAGCAGGATGTGCTCACGGGTCTGGGGCATCGGGCCGTCGGCGGCCGAGCACACCAGGATGGCGCCGTCCATCTGGGCGGCGCCGGTGATCATGTTCTTCACGTAGTCGGCGTGACCAGGGCAGTCGACGTGTGCGTAGTGGCGGTTGGCCGTTTCGTACTCGACGTGCGCGGTGTTGATCGTGATGCCGCGGGCCTTTTCTTCAGGCGCAGCATCGATCTGGTCGTAGGCCTTGGCTTCGCCGCCGAACTTCGACGACAGCACCGTTGCGATCGCAGCCGTCAGCGTGGTCTTGCCGTGGTCGACGTGACCGATCGTGCCCACGTTCACGTGCGGCTTGGTGCGGGTGAATTTACCTTTTGCCATTTTTCGACTCCGAAAAAAACGTTTCCAACGTATGCAGATGGGTCGCAATGCTGCCGTTGCAACCCCCAAAAACTGGTGCCCTTTGCGGGAATCGGACCCGCGACCTCTCCCTTACCAAGGGAGTGCTCTACCACTGAGCCAAAAGGGCTTTTTATCTAACCAAATTCGCTTCCGGCGCCGAACCGGGTCTCTGGAGCGGGAGACGGGAATCGAACCCGCGTCATCAGCTTGGAAGGCTGGGGTTCTACCATTGAACTACTCCCGCATCGGGGGCACCCAAGGCACCCAAAGCGCGAAATCCAATCGCTCCTAGAAACCAAATTCATCGCTGGTGGAGAGGGCTGGATTCGAACCAGCGTACTCGTAAGAGGGCAGATTTACAGTCTGCTGCCATTAACCACTCGGCCACCTCTCCGGCGAACCTCGAAATATAGCACGGTTTTGTGACTACTCAGAAACCCAAGCATCAACAAAGATGCCGGGAAACCGCTCGAGGCGTTAGCCCACGATTATCGCCTAAGTTTTCACCCCGCCGACCGCTGCGCCTCCCGCCAAGCGCGTGCTTCGCCGAAATGTCCGCAGCCGATAAACGGCACCGGCGGCCGCTGGGCCGAAAGAGGCGATGGATGATTCGACATCAGCACCTTATGGCGCTTAACGTCGATCAACGCCCGCTTACTCTGGGCGTGCGAGCCCCACAGCATAAAAACAACAGGTTTGGCGCCGTTTGAAACATGACGGATGACGGCATCTGTCAGCACCTCCCAGCCACGCCCGGAATGGCTGGCTGGCTGCGCTTCTTCGACCGTCAGGCAGGTGTTGAGCAGCAGCACGCCATGCGTGGCCCACTTCACCAGACTTCCGCCCGGATTCGGAAACGGCGGCGGCGCCGTCCCCAGATCGCGCTGCAGTTCCTTGAAGATGTTGCGCAGCGACGGCGGCAGCGCCACGCCGGGTGCCACGGAAAACGCCAGCCCCTCGGCCTGGCCACGCCCGTGATATGGGTCCTGCCCCAGGATCACCACGCGCACGTCGTCCGGCGGCGTGAGTTCCAGTGCCCTCAACGGCTGCGGCGGAAAGATCACGGCACCCGCGTCGAGCCGCTCGCGCAGGAAGCCCTGCAGCTTCTGCCCCACGGCGCTGCCGAAGAACTCGTCGACCAGCGGCTGCCAGCCTTCCGCCACCGGCCAGTCGGCAGGATCGCTGCTCGACAGTTGATCGGGCCGGCTCATCTGAACAGCGCCGCGAGGGCCTCGCCGGGCTCCTTGGCGCGCATGAAGGCCTCGCCGACCAGGAATGCGTTGACGCCGGCCGCGCGCAGCGTGGCGACGTCCTCTCGCGTACCGATGCCCGACTCGGTCACCGGCAGGCGATCGGCAGGCAGCTTCGGCAGCAGGTCGATGGTCGCCTGGATCGACACCTCGAAGTTGCGCAGGTTGCGGTTGTTGACCCCGATCAGCGCCGTCTTCAGCTTGAGCGCACGATCGAGTTCGGCCGCATCGTGCACCTCCACCAGAACAGCCATGCCCAGCCCGCGCGCGATGGCTTCGTAGTCCGTCATCTGCGCGTCGTCCAGACAGGCGGCGATCAGCAGGATCGCATCGGCGCCCATCGCACGCGACTCGTACACCTGGTACGCATCGACGATGAAGTCCTTGCGCAAGACCGGCAGGTCGCACGATGCACGCGCCTGCTTGAGGTAGTCCACGCCACCCTGGAAGAACTGCTTGTCGGTCAGCACCGAAAGGCAGGCCGCGCTGATCTCGCCATCGCCCTCCGCGTAGCTCTGCGCGATGTCGGCCGGAATGAAGTCCGCGCGCAGCACGCCCTTGCTCGGGCTAGCCTTCTTGACTTCGGCGATCACCGCGGCGTGGCCTGCCGCGATCTTGGCGCGCAGGGCGCCTTCGAAGTCGCGCGTCAGCACGCGGCTTTCCGCGTCGAATCGCACGGCTTCGAGCGGCGCACGCTTCAGTGCCGCAGCCACTTCCTGGTGCTTGACGGCAACGATCTTGTCGAGGATGTCGGACATGGCTTCTGGGGTTCCTGTTCTCTTGAAGCTCAGACGGTCGCGGAGGCCTTGACCAGCTCAGCCAGCTTGGCCTTCGCCGCGCCGGAAGCGATGGCGGCGCGCGAGCGCTCCACGCCCGCCTGCACCGAATCGACCACGTTCGCCGCATATAGCGCCGCCCCGGAGTTCAGCAGCACGATGTCGAGCGCGGGGCCTGCCTGATTGTCGAGCACGCCCAGAAGCATCGCCTTCGACTGCTCGGGCGTCTCCACGCGCAGCGCGCGGTTGCTCGACATCTGGAAGCCGAAGTCCTCGGGGTGCAGTTCGTATTCGCGGATCTCGCCGTCCTTCAGCTCGCCCACCATGGTGGCGGCACCGAGCGAGATCTCGTCCATGCCGTCGCGCCCGTAGACCACCACGGCATGCTCGGCGCCCAGCCGCTGCAACGCGCGCACCTGGATGCCCACGAGGTCTGGGTGGAACACGCCCATCAGGATGTTCGGCGCGCCGGCCGGGTTGGTCAGCGGCCCGAGGATGTTGAAGATGGTCTTGATGCCGAGCTCCTTGCGCACCGGCGCGACGTTCTTCATCGCCGGATGATGGTTCGGCGCGAACATGAAGCCGATGCCGCACTCCTCGATGGAGCGCGCGATCTGCTCGGGCTTGAGGTTGATGTTCACGCCCAGCGACTCCAGCACGTCGGCGCTGCCCGACTTGCTCGACACGCTGCGCCCGCCATGCTTGCTCACCTTGGCGCCCGCGGCAGCAGCCACGAACATCGAACAGGTCGAGATATTGAAGGTATGCGAGCCGTCGCCGCCGGTGCCCACGATGTCAACGAGGTTCGTCGCGTCCTTCACCGGCACCTTGGTCGACACCTCGCGCATCACCTGCGCGGCGGCGGTGATCTCGCCGATGGTTTCCTTCTTCACGCGCAGGCCGGTGATCAGCGCGGCCATCATCACGGGCGAGCACTCGCCGCTCATGATGAGGCGCACGATGTGCAGCATCTCGTCGTGGAAGACCTCGCGGTGCTCGATGGTGCGCTGCAGCGCTTCCTGGGGGGTGATCATGGAAAGTCTCCTCGGAATGAATCAGCGGCCGACGCGAACGGCGGCGGGCGCGTCGGTGAATGCGAGCTTGAGGCCGAAGCCGATGAACAGCACGCCGGCGGCGCGGTCGAGCCAGTGCATGCCCTTCTGCACAGCACTGCGCCGCGCCATCCAGCCCGCCGCCAGGGCCCAGCCCACGTTGACGGGAATGGCGTTGACGTTGAACAGCACGCCCAGCAGCACGAAGGCCAGCGCCGTGTTGCCGGTACCCGGCGCGATGAACTGCGGCACGAAGGCCAGGAAGAACAACGCCACCTTCGGGTTGAGCACGTTGGTCCAGAAGCCGCCCAGGAAGATCGCCTTCAGGCTGCGCTCCCCGCCCACCGCGGCGGCGGCCGCATCGAGGTCGGTGGGCGGCGCCGCTTTCGACATCAGCATGCGCACGCCCAGGTACAGCAGGTAGGCCGCGCCGATGTACTTGAGCACCGTGAAGGCTGTCGCCGACGTCGCCATCAGCGTGCCCACGCCGACGGCAGCGGCAAAGATGTGGACGAAGCAGCCGGCCGTGATGCCCAGCCCGGCCACGATGCCGGCGCGCACGCCGGAGCGCAGCGAGTTCGTCACGACGTAGAGCACGTCGGGTCCCGGTGTCAGGTTCAGCAGCCAGCCGGCGGCGATGAATGCGAGCAGATGAGGAAGATCGGGCATCGCGTTCTCGCCGTTTTCAGGATTTGAAGAAAGCGCGGATGGCAGCGACGGCACGGTCTACGCCGGCTGCATCGACATCGAGATGCGTCACGAAGCGCAGACGATAGAGCCCCGTCGCGAGGATGCCCTGCGCATTGAGGCTCGCCAGCAGCTCCGAGGAGCGCGCCTGCGCGGCGCCGGTGAGATCGACGAACACGATGTTCGTGTGCGGCGCCTCGACCGTCAGCCCCTCGATGCCTTCGAGCCCCTGCGCCAGGCGCTGCGCCAGCGCGTGGTCGTCGGCCAGGCGGTCGACGTGGTGGTCGAGCGCGTGGGAGGCTGCCGCGGCCAGCAGGCCGGCCTGCCGCATGCCGCCGCCCGCCATCTTGCGGATGCGGTGCGCGCGAGCGATGAATTCGCGCGAGCCGACCAGCGCCGAGCCGATCGGTGCGCCCAGCCCCTTGCTGAAGCACACCGACACGCTGTCGAAGCACTGCGCGATGCGGCGGGCTTCCGCTCGGATGTCGCTGCGCTTGTTCAGCGCTGCCTGCGCCGTCGCGGCATTGAAGAGCCGCGCGCCGTCGAGGTGTCGCTGCAGCCCCTTGCTCTTCGCAAGCTCGGTCGCGGCCTGCACGTACTCGAAGGGCAGCAGCTTGCCGCCCAGCGTGTTCTCCAGCGCCAGCAGCCGCGTGCGCGCGAAGTGCGCGTCGTCGGGCTTGATGGCCGCCTCGATCTGCGCCAGCGGCAACGTGCCGTCGCTCGCATGGTCGAGGGGTTGCGGCTGCACGCTGCCGAACACCGCCGCGCCGCCGCCTTCCCAGCGGTAGCAGTGCGCCTGCTGGCCGACGATGTACTCGTCGCCGCGCCCGCAATGCGACAGGATCGCGCACAGGTTGCTCTGCGTGCCGGTGGGCACGAACAGCGCCGCCTCGAAGCCCAGCATGGCCGCGATCTTTTCCTGCAGCGCGTTCACGCTCGGATCGGTGCCGAAGACGTCGTCGCCCAGGGGCGCCGCCATCATGGCCTCGCGCATCGCGGGCGTGGGTTGCGTGACGGTGTCGCTGCGCAGGTCGACGAGGGGTGTACGGTCTGTCATGGTCGGCTAGTCCAGAAAGTTTTTCAGCATGGCGTGGCCGTGCTCGGTGAGGATCGATTCGGGGTGAAACTGCACGCCTTCGATGCGCACGTCGTGCGCGAATCCGGTGTGCCGCACACCCATGATCTCGCCGTCGTCGGTCCAGGCGGTGACAGCCAGGGCCTTCGGGCAGCTCTCGCGCTCGATGGAAAGCGAGTGGTAGCGGTTGACGACGAACCTCTGGGGCAGGCCCGCGAACACGCCTTCCTGCGTGGTCGTGATCTCGCTGGTCTTGCCGTGCATGAGCTGCTGCGCGCGCACGATCTTGCCGCCGAACGCAGCGCCGATGGCCTGGTGGCCGAGGCACACGCCCAGGATCGGCAGCTTGCCCGCAAAGGCCTCGATGGCAGCCACCGAGACACCCGCCTCAGCCGGCGAGCACGGCCCCGGCGACACCACCAGCCGCGTCACGCCCGAGGCGATCAGCTCGCCGATCTGCTCCACGGTGATCTCGTCGTTGCGATGCACCTGCACGTCCGCACCCAGCTCGCCGAAGTACTGGACGATGTTGTAGGTGAACGAATCGTAGTTGTCGATCATCAGCAGTTTCATGGCTTGCTCACAATCCGGTGCACGCCCTTGACGACGGGGAACACGTTGAAGTTGATCAGGAGGCCCAGCTTGAGGCCCGAGAGACGCAGCGCGGCAAGCACCTGCGCGCGATGGAGGTCGGTCAGCACGTCGACCGCCCTGAGTTCGACGATGACCGACTGCTCGATCACGAAGCCCGCGCGATACACCTCGCCGAGCGAACGGCCCTTGTAGCTGGCCGACAGCGCCACGTCGCGCGCGAAGCCGATCTCGCGCTCGGCGAGTTCGATGGCCAGCGCCGCTGCGTAGGCCGCTTCGTCGAGCCCCGTGCCAAGCACGCGCTGCACCTCGACGGCAGCACCGATGATCTCGTGCGAGAAGTCGCTCTGGGTATCGGGCGCGGCGCTCATTCCAGCCCCTCCTCGACCAGCTCGGCCGCGCGCAGCAGCGCACGCGCCTTGGCCTCGGTTTCCTTCCACTCCAGTTCGGGCACCGAGTCGGCCACCACGCCGGCAGCGGCCTGCACGTGCAGCATCTGGTCCTTCACGATGCCGGTGCGGATCGCGATGGCCACGTCCATGTCGCCCGCGTAGCTGATGTAGCCGCATGCGCCGCCGTACAGGCCGCGCTTGGTGGGCTCGAGCTCGTCGATGAGCTCCATCGCATGCACCTTCGGCGCGCCGGTCAGCGTGCCGGCCGGGAAGGTGGCCTTGAGCACGTCGATGGCGGTCATGCCGTCCTTCAGCGTGCCCTCGACGTTGCTCACGATGTGCATCACGTGGCTGTAGCGCTCCACCGCGAAGGCCTCGGTCACCTTCACGGTGCCGGTCTTGGCGATGCGGCCGATGTCGTTGCGCGCGAGGTCGATCAGCATCACGTGCTCGGCGCGCTCCTTCGGATCGTTGATGAGTTCGACTTCGGCGGCCTTGTCGAGCTCCAGCGACGCGCCGCGCGGGCGCGTGCCGGCCAGCGGACGGATGGTGATCTTCTGCTCGCCCTCGCCCGTGTTCTCCTGGCGCACCAGGATCTCGGGCGAAGCACCCACCACGTGGAAGTCGCCGAGGTTGTAGTAGTACATGTAGGGCGACGGGTTCAGCGAACGCAGCGCGCGATACAGCGACAGCGGCGACTCCGTGTAGCGCTTGCTGATGCGCTGGCCCACCTGCACCTGCATGAAGTCGCCGGCGGCGATCATTTCCTTGGCGCGCTCCACCGCCGCAAGGTAGTCGGCCTTGGCGAAGCTGCGCTCGGGCGGATGCGGCTGCGTCGGCTTAACGACTGGCGCGCTCACCGAGTACTTGAGCTTTTCCTTCAGTTCGCGCAGGCGGCGCTTGCCCGTTGCGTAGGCCTCGGGCTGCTTCGGATCGGCATAGACGATGAGGTACAGCTTGCCCGAGAGGTTGTCGATGACGGCCAGTTCCTCGCACTGCAGCAGCAGGATGTCGGGGCAGCCCAGAGCGTCGGGCGGGCAGCTCTTCTCGAGCTTGCGCTCGATGTGGCGCACGGTGTCGTAGCCGAAGTAGCCGGCAAGGCCGCCGCAGAAGCGCGGCAGGCCCGGCCGCAGCGCCACCTTGAACCGCTTCTGGTACTCGGCCACGAAGTCCAGCGGATTGCCCTTGACGGTCTCGACCACCAGCCCGTCGGTCACCACCTCGGTGACGGCTTCGGCGCCGAAGCCGCTGGCACGAAGCAGCGTGCGCGCCGGCAGTCCGATGAAGCTGTAGCGCCCGAAGCGCTCGCCGCCCACCACCGATTCGAGCAGGAAGCTGTGCTTGCCGCCGCCTTGCGAATGGGCCAGCTTGAGGTAAAGGGAAAGGGGGGTCTCGAGGTCTGCAAAGGCCTCAGCCATCAGCGGAATGCGGTTGTAGCCCTGGGCGCTGAGGCTCTTGAATTCAAGTTCGGTGATCACGGATTCGTTCTCCAGTTGCCTGCGGCGCTCCTTCGGCCGGCGGCAAGGTCATTCACGGGTGGCCCGGTGTCGGCGTGCATGCCGGTCCGGAACCGCGGGCGCACGGCGTGCGCCGCGCAATCAAACAGTCAGCGAAGTATGGCGACGCCAGGGCCAGGCTCCCCGGCTGCCTTCACCTGTTTGAATGATGTGATGAACGAACATATGAGTCGCGGAGTTTAGCCCACGAAAACGCCCGCAGGCGCAACCGGCCGCTCCGGCGGTGGCTTTCAGGGTTCCCCCGAAGCCGAAGGAGTAGAACAAAAAGATACATTCGAACGACCGTTCGCAAAATTCCAAGGAGACAGCGTTGACCGCCCTTCCGTTCACGACCATGTTCTCTCGTCTCGCCCTGGCTGCCTGCCTCGCAACCGCCAGCCTCGGCGCCTCGGCCGCGCAGGTCGACGTGGGCGGCGTCAAGCTCGAAGACCAGATGGACCTGCGCGGCACGCCCCTCGTGCTCAATGGCGCGGGCATCCGCTACAAGGCCATCTTCAAGGTCTACACGGCCGGCCTGTACGTCGGCAAGAAGGTGTCGACGCCCGAGGAGGCCCTGGCCGCGCCCGGCCCCAAGCGCGTGGCCATCACCATGCTGCGCGACATCGACGCGAACGAGCTCGGCAAGCTCTTCACCAAGGGCGTGGAAGACAACTCGCCCAAGAGCGAGATGGTCAACCTCATCCCGGGCCTGCTGCGCATGGGCCAGATGTTCGCCGACCAGAAGCAGTTGAAGACCGGCGACACCTTCACCATCGACTGGCTGCCCGGCACCGGCACGCTGATCACCGTGCGCGGCGTGCCCCAGCCCGATCCGATCAAGGAGCAGGCCTTCTTCAATGCGCTGCTGCGCATCTGGCTCGGCCCGAACCCGGCCGACTGGAAGCTGAAGGACGCGCTGCTCGGCAAGCAGTAGCCGAAGCTGCTACCGCCGGGCGGCCGGCACCAGCTCGGCCAGCGAATCGACGAAGCCGTCGGCATCCACGCCGCGCACCGGCTCGCCGTGGTTGTAGCCGTAGGTCACCAGCACGACGGGGCAGCCCGCCGCACGCGCGGCGCGCGCATCGTTGCTCGAGTCGCCAACCATCAGCGTGCGCGCGGGCGTCGTGCCCATCGCCTCGCAGGTCTTCAGCAGCGGCAGCGGGTCGGGCTTCTTTCGCTCGAAGGCATCGCCGCCGAAAACCAGCTCGAAGAAGCCGTCCAGCCCCTTGTCGGCCAGCAACGGCTTGGCGAACGAAGTCGGCTTGTTGGTGAGGCAGGCCAGCCGCAGGCCTTGCGCACGCAGCGCCTTCAGCCCGTCGATGACGCCCGGGTACACCTCCGAATGCCGTCCGTTGACCGCCAGGTAGTGGTGCTGGTAGCGCTCCCACGCACGCTCGAACAGCGCGCGCGCCTTCGCGTCGGCATCGGGCGACGCCATCACATGCACGAGCGCGGAATGGATCAGGTGCTCCGAGCCTTTCCCCACCATCGTCTCGATGGCGGCGGGCGCCACGTGCGGCAGCGAGAGATCGTCGAGCATGCGGTTGAGCGAGGCGGCGAAGTCGCCCAGCGTGTCGACCATGGTGCCGTCGAGGTCGACGATGGCGGCATCGAAGCGGGTGCGGTCGAGGGGAATGGAGTTCAAGGCGGGCGGACGAACAGAGTTGCGGAATCGCCCGACACTTTACAGAGCACCGGAAAACCGCTCCCCGCCGTCCGATGCCGGGCGAATGCCTGCCGGCGCCGGCACTTTTGCAAACTGTTTCAAAACCCGTCGTCCTCATGCCCCGGAAACTTTTCGGGGCCTTTTGCACACCTATGCCCCATCGTTTGCAAAAACCCAACACCGAGGAACACTCCATGCGTCTCACGACGAAGGGCGGCTTCGCCTTGACGGCCATGATCGATGTCGCAATGCGCGAGCAGGACGGCCCCGTGCCACTGGCGTCTATCAGCAAGCGCCAACACATTGCCCGCTCGTCGCTCGAACTGCTGTTCAGCAAGCTGCGCCAGCACGCGCTGATCAAGGCGACACGCGGGCCGGGCGGCGGCTACACGCTGACGCGCCGGGCGTCCGAAATCACGGTGGCGGACATCCTCGCCTCGGTCGACGGCCAACCGCTGTCCGACGCGGAAGATTCGTCGAGGAAGAACGAGGGCGGCGGCAAGGGCTGCTATTCCACCGAAGCGCTCTGGGCATCCGCCAAGCACCACGTCATGGAATTCCTGGGCTCGGTCACGCTGCAGAGCCTGGTCGAAGACCAGTTGGCCAAGGGCGTGCGCGTCGAGCACGAACCGTCGCAGCCCAGGAAGAAGGAAGCCCCGCTGAGCCCCGCCGCACTGCCGCTGCGCGTGAACGCCCCCAACTCGGTGTTCGCGTGGAACGGCGTCTTCGCCAAGCGCTGAAGACACACACCTCCGACAGCTTCCCTTCCTCCCGACGATGCCCCGCTGGCTCCTGTCGCTGCTGCTCGTGCTCGCACTGGGCTGCCAGAGCTTTGCCGCGCTGGCGCAGTCGCACGAGGCGGCGATGGCACCCGTCGCCGCCGGGCTTCATCTGCCCGGCTCCCACTGCGAGGCGCCGGCGGAGCCTCTCACCACGCTCGAGGAGCGGTCGCCGGCCACCGAGCTCGCGCCTGATCTCTCCGAAATCTGCGGATTGCGCAACGCCACGCTGCATCACGCCGCGTGGCGCGACGCGCCACCGCCGCAACACACGCACACGCCCGCGTCCCGCGTGCCACGGGTTCCGCTGAAGCCGCCGCGCATGCACGACGACATCGCCGCCTAGGCGATGGCGCGGACCAGCCGGTCCGCGTCTTTTCCTTTTCCATCGACATCCTCGAAACGCGCGACACGCGGGCCGCTGTGCCTGCGTGTCGCATTCGTCGTCGTCCCGCGCGGGCATGGCCGGCGCAACCCTTTTTCGCCCTTTTTTCTCTTCTTCTTTCCCATGAACGAACTCACGTTGATCATCTTCGGCGCCTGCCTCCTGCTGCTGTACCTCGCATGGCGCGAACGCCTCGTCTCGAACCATCGCGATGCCGGCCTGCTCGCCGGCGTGGCCGCCTGCACGGGGGTGGCCGGCATCGTCTCGCTGGTGGTGTGAAGGCGCGCGTGCCCACACGGCGGCGATGCTGGATCGCCGCCGGCCTCGCCATCGCGGCGGCGACCGGCGCCTGCACCGACGGCTATCCCTCCAAGGACGCGCCTGCCGCACGCGACATGAGTGCCGAGGAGCACGTCCATGCGCTCAACGGCATGCTGCGGCACGAGGCGCGCAGCGTGGATGCGAGGCTGACGCTGGCGACGCCCTGCATCCTTCGGCTCGCGACCGCCGCGCCCGGCGAGCGCGAGGCCACGGCCTCGCTGCGGCTGGAGACACTGCACGTCGCGTTCTCCGTGGACGAGCGCTACCGGGTGAGCGTGGCCCCTGCCGCCAACGTGCCCGCCGCGCGCGACCACCGGTTCGTGGTGGACGGCTGGCACGACGCGGTCGCCTTCCGCTCGCACCTGCAGCAGCTGCAGATGGCCTGCGTGGCGTCGAAGGACTGACGCCACGCTTTTTTTGCGGCCCGTATTGCGGGTTCCTGCGTCTCGTTCGGCAACCGGATGAACGCCCCTGAATCGCCAGGGGCGCCATCCGGAGATTGCCTTGGTTTTTATTCCCGCACATCGCCGCGCGGCCTGCGTCCGCCTGTCCGACATCGCGTTCACGCTGCTCGCCATCCTCGCGATCGGCGCATTGGTCCCCGCCTGCGGGGGCAGCAGGGACAGCGTCAGCCGCAGCAGCGCCGCCGCCCGGCAGCAGCCGGCGCCAGAGGCCCAGCCCCCAGTCCGGCGCGACTGCACCGTCACCTTCGAGGGCGACTCGATCCTGCATGGTGGCTACGCCGGCAACCTGCGCTTCGACGAGCCGCCCGCCGCGATGCTCAAGCGCCTGCGCCCCGCCTACACGGTAGTCGACAGCAGCGAGCCGGGCTCCAGCGCCGCCCGGCGCGCGCCCGCGTTCTCCACGGCGCCGCTCACAACGCATTTCGTGGTGCTTCAGCACGGCATCAACGACGGGATGTCGGGCCAGCCCTACGAGCCGGCGCTGCGCCGCATGGTGGCGCACGTGCAGGCCGAGGGGCGCACGGCGGTCATCACCGGGCTCAGCCGGCAGCCGCTCGCCGCGACCGGCCGGGACGCGACCGACGACATCGCCCGCAAGGTGGCCGGCGAGACCGGCACGCTGTTCGCCGATTGGGGCGCCGTGTCCTTCAAGCCCGCCGAGATGGCCGACGTGCTGCACCCCGCCCCGGCCTACAGCGAGCGGCTGGTGGCGCGCATCGTGGCCATGCTGGACAAGGCTGCGCCCGAGTGCAGGCGCTGACATCCGATTTTTTCGGCGCGCCATTGAGGGTTTGCGGATTTCGTTCGGCAAGGAAGTGAATCCACCTGAAACCGAAAGAGGAACCGCCTCCCCATGCTTCGGAACAACAGCCATTGCCACAGCCGTCATCACTCACCGTCGCCCGCGCCGCGCCGCCGGGAGATCGCCCGATGAGCACCGCCAGCCTCGGCCTCGTGGTGGCTGCCTTCTTCGCACTCGGCGCCGCCTGGCTCACGGGCAAGACGCTCGCGACGCGCGCCTCGGGCACGCCGACGGCCCAGTTCGCGGCGCAGCAGCAACCCGCCGCCGCGCGCGAACGCATCGACCTGCGGCAACCGCTGCGTTCGCTCGCCACCGTGCACGGGGCGACGCTGGCGCAGCGCGGCATCGGGCTCGAACTCGCCGTGCCCGACGCCCCGTTGACGGTGGCCGCCATCGCGGGCGACCTCTCCCGGCTCATGGCGCACATCGCCGACACTGCAGCCACCACCCTGCCGAACGGCTCGACGCTGCACGTGCTGGCCCGCGCCGAAGGGCACCAGGCGGTGGTGAGCCTGCGCGAGGCCGAGCTTTCCGCCGGCGACGCAGCCGATGTGCCGCCCCGCCTCTCGCTGGCCTTCGAGACAGGCATCGGCCGGCCCGCGTCGCCGCTCGCCCACGCCTGCCAGGCCATCGCCGCGCGTCACAGCGCGCGCATCTACACCGCGCCCTCGCCGCTGGGCGATGGCTGCCTCACGCTGCGGTTTCCGTTGCATGGGGCCCGTACGGCGCGTGCGCCGAAAGGGCTGCTGTGATGGCCACGCGCCGGCTCTTCGGGCCGCGGTTCACTCGCGACGAGGAAGCCGCCGGTAGATCCCCGCGCTCCTGGCTTGTCGACGGCTGCTGCCTCGGCACGGCGGTGGCCGGCCTGGTGCTCTCGCTCGGCCTCGGCCGCTGCGAGCAGGGCCGCGCGGGGCCCACGGTCATGTCGACGCTCGCGCCCATCATGCAGACCCGGGGCCACCGGTTTCCGACGGGATGCGCGACCAGGGCGGCGCGCCGTTCACAAACGTCAACGCAGTGAGATAGATTCATGCCTGCCGCACTCGCCGCGTTCCCGAACGACTTCCCTTCGCCCTCCTCCATGCCGGATCGCCCTCCTTCCCGCAGCGTGGAAAGCCTCTACGGCGACCATCACGGCTGGCTGCTCGGCTGGCTGCGGCGCAAGCTGGGCCATCCGGGCGACGCCGCTGACCTGGCCCAGGACACATTCCTGCGCGTGCTGGGCCGTCCGCGCGACATCGACGAAGTCCGCGAGCCGCGCGCCTGGCTGACCACCATCGCGCACGGCCTGGTGGTCGACCATGTGCGTCGGCGCACGCTGGAGCGCGCCTGCCTGGAGGCCATTGCCGCGCTGCCCGAGCCGCAGGCGCCCTCGCCCGAGGCGCAGATGCTGCTGGTCGAGTCGCTGGTGCGCATCGACGCAATGCTCGACGGGCTGCCTTCGAAGGCGCGCAGCGCCTTCCTGCTCTCGCGGCTCGACGGTCTCGGCTATGCCGAGATCGCGCAGCGCCTGAACGTGAGCCTGAGCTCGGTCGAGAAATACATGGCCATGGCCATCCGCCACTGCCTGGCGCTGCGATGAAACCTGCATTCCCTTCTCCTTCCTCTTCTTCCCTGTCGGGCGACGGCACGGCCACGGCCGCCGAGCTGCTCGACCAGGCCATCGGCTGGGCCGTGCGGCTGGGCTCCGGCAGCGCCGACGAGAAGACCCATGACGAATGCGGCGCATGGCGTGCCGCGCATCCCTCGCACGAGCAGGCCTGGCAGCAGGTGCAGGCCGTGGAAGACACCTTCCGGCAGGTGCCGCGCATGGGCGAGGCTGGCGGCGCGCTGGCGCACGGCGCGCTGCAGGCGGCCACGCGCCTGCGGGCGCAGCAGGGCCGCCGCCGCGCGCTCGGGGTGCTCGGCGTGCTCGGCGTGATGGGGCTCGGAGGCGTGATCGGCCTCCTCGTCTGGCGCGAACAGCCCTGGGAGAGCCGCACCAGCTACGCCACCGCCGTGGGCGAGCGCAAGCGCGTGACGCTGTCCGACGGCACCGAGCTGAACCTCAACACCGGCTCCGAGGTGCAGGTGATCTTCTCGCCGCGCCGCCGGCGCATCGTGCTGCAGCGAGGCGAACTCTTCGTGCGCACCGGCGCCGACGGCGGCTCGCTGCTCGGTCACCGCGCCTTCTGGGTCGAGACGCCGCACGCGCGCTTCGAGGCGCTGGGCACGCGCTTCGGCGTGCGCGAGCAGGACGACCAGACGCGGCTGTCGATGACCGAGGGCCGCGTGGCCATCCACACCGCCGGCGACGCGCAGCCGGTGGTCGCCCAGGCCGGCGACGGCTACATCGTGCGCGGCGGCGCGGCGCAGCCGCCCCAGCGCGTCGTGGACCGCAGCTTCGAGCCCGACGCCTGGACCGACGGCGCGCTGGTGGCCCGGCAGATGAGGCTGGATGCCTTCATCGCCGAGCTGGCGCGCTACCACGCCACACCGCTGCTCTGCGACGCGGATGCGGCATCGCTGCGCGTCTCGGGCGTCTTCCAGCTCAGCGGCCCCGACCCGGTCGGCCGCGCGCTGGAAGCGCTGGTACGCACACTGCCGGTCCGTCTCGAACGCGGCACTGGAGGCACATTGACTGTCGCGCGACGTTGAGAAGGCTTTCTGCGGACCGCCATCCCGGGTTCTGGCGGTTCCGGCAGTCGAGGCCCACCCTGCTTTCCGCGCTGCTGCTGGGCGTCGCGGCGGGATGGGTCGCGCCCATGGGGTCCGCGCGCGCGCAGGCGCAGCCGGCGGGGGCGCCCGCGCGCGCCAGTTTCGACATTCCGGCCGGGGCGCTCGAAGACGCGCTCAGCAGCTTCGCGCGTCAGGCCGGCATCACGCTGTCTTTCGACCCGGCGCTGGTGCGCGGCAAGAACGCCGCCGCGGTGCACGGCAGCCGCACGGTCGCCGAAGGCCTGGCCGAACTGCTCTCGCCGCACCTGCTGGAGGCCGTGCCCGGCGCCAGCGGCGCCTACGCGGTACGCCCGGCCGCTGCCTCGGCCGCGGCGGTCTCGGGGCCCGGCGCCATCCTGCCCACGCTCACCGTCACGGCGCAGGAAGAGCGCGCCGACGGCCAGGTCGACGGCTACGTGGCACGGCGCAGCGCTTCGGCCACGCGCATCGACACGCCGCTGCTCGAGACACCGCGCGCCGTCACCGTCGTCACGCGCGCGCAGATGGACGACCAGGCCGTGCACACGGTCGAGCAATCGCTGCGCTACTCGGCCGGCGTGCTCACCGAGGTGGCCGGCTACGACACGCGCTTCGCCTCGCTCACGGTGCGCGGCTTCGCGCCCGCCGAGTACCTCGACGGCTTCAAGCTCCCCACCAACAGTTTCGCCACGCGCTGGCTGGTCGAGCCGCAGGCGCTGGAGCGCGTGGAGCTGCTGAAGGGGCCGGGCGCTGTATATGACCCGTCGGCGCCGGGCGGCGCCATCAACATGGTGTCGAAGCGGCCCTCGGCGGAGGCGGTGCGCGAGGTGAGCCTGTCGGTGGGCAACCGCAACCGGCGGCAGGGCAGCTTCGACCTCGGTGGCGCGATGAACGCCGACGGCAGCCTGCTCTTCAGGCTCAACGGCGTGCTGCGCAACAGCGACGGCCAGACGGACTACTCGCGCGACGACCGCAGCTTCATCGCGCCCTCGCTGACGTGGACGCCCTCCTCGCGCACCAAGGTCACGCTAATGGCGGAGGCCACGCGCGACCGCACGACGCCCAAGAGCATCTGGCCGCAGGGCGCGCTCATCACGCCCAACCCGTGGGGCAGCATCCCGCGCGAGCGCTATACCGGGGAGCCCGGCTACGACCGCTACAACCGCGACGCCTTCTCGCTCACCTACCTGTTCGAACACCAGCTGAACGACAACTGGACCCTGCGGCAGAACGCGCGCCACGCCAGGCTCGACATCGACTACCGGCAGGTCTACGGCAGCGGCTTCCAGAGCGACCAGCGCACGCTCGATCGCCAGGTGATGCGGGCCAGCGAAAGAAACCGCAGCACCACGCTCGACACGCAGGTCGAAGGCCGCTTCAGCACCGGCCCCGTCTCGCACACGCTGCTGATGGGCATGGAGTACCAGCGGCAGGCCAGCTCGCAGCAAAACGGCATCGGCCCGGCGCCGTCCATCGACGCCTTCGCGCCGGTCTACGGCCAGCCCGTGTCCGACCCGCCCCTGAACGGATTGAACGACAGCAGCATCACGCAGCGCGGCTTCTACGTGCAGGACCAGATGCGCAAGGGGCCGTGGTCGCTCGGGCTCACGGTGCGGCAGGACCGCGCGCGCAGCAGCGTGAGCCGGCTGGTGACCTCGTCCTTCGGCATCGACACCAACACCAAGACCACCTACAACGCGGGCCTGCTCTATCTGTCGCCGAACGGGCTGGCGCCCTACTTCAGCTACTCGACCTCGTTCACGCCGCTGCCGGGCGCCATCGCCAACGGCACGCTGCTGCAGCCCGAGCTGGGCAGGCAGTTCGAAGTGGGGCTGAAGTACAAGCCGCCCGGCGTGGACGCGCTCTTCACCGTGTCGGTCTTCGACCTGCGCAAGAACAACTCGCCGACCTTCGATCCGTACGTGCCCGGCCCGGTCTCGCAGATCGGCGAGGTGCGCACGCGCGGGCCCGAATTCGAGGCGCGCGCCGCGCTCACGAAACAGCTCAAGCTGGTGGCCAGCTACACGCTGCTCGACGCCAAGGTCACGCAAAGCCTGAACCCCGCGGAAATCGGCAAGCAGCCGCTCAACACAGCGCGCCAGACCGCCTCGCTGTGGCTCGACTACCGCTTCGGCAGCCCCGCGCTGAAGGGCTGGAGCATCGGCGGCGGCATACGCCACGTCGGCAAGGTGCCGGCCAGCACCGACAACAGCAGCTACAACCCGCCCTACACGCTGGTGGACGCGGCCCTGCGCTACGAACAGGGCCCCTACAGCTTCGCGCTGAACGCCACCAATCTCACCGACAGGAGCTACGTCGCGGGCAACGGCCAGTACTTCGGCCAGAGGCGCGCGGTGCAGGCGAAGTTCACCTACCGCTGGTAGCAACCGCGGTGGTCCGCCGCGCCCCTGTTTGTTGCGTTCGCAACGCTGCATTGCTTGCGGGAAAGCACAGGCGCCTGCGCTTTGTCCCGTCCCTAGACTGCACCGCGCATCACGGTGCGACTCATCAAAAGGGGGCAACAGCAGATGAACACACGAAGACTGCGCCAGCTCGCGCTGGCCATGGGACTGGCATCGTTGACCGCATGCGGCGGTGGCAGCGGAGGCGGGGGAACGAACATCGCGTTCACTCCCCCGCCGGGCACGGGCGCCACCGGCACCGGGACTGACACGGCTGCGAGCCCCGACACCGCCACGCCCGCGTCCACGACTGCACCCGCCGCAACGCCGGACACTCCCGCCGGGCCCGCAGGCAGCGGCTTCGTCAAGCAATCGCTCGCGAACTACATCAACACCATGCGCGGCGCCAACTCGAGCGGCGACTTCACGCGGGGCAACACCTTCCCCGCCATCGCGGTGCCCTTCGGCTTCAACTTCTGGACGCCCATCAACCGCGGCGACAACAACTGGTTCTACCAGTTCGACACGAGCACGGGCGAGACGTCCGACGGCTCGCCGATCACCACGATCGAGTCCTTCGCCACGGTGCACGAGCCAAGCCCGTGGATCGGCAACAGGCAGTCGCTCTCGATCATGCCGGTCAGCGACGTGAACAAGCTCAACCCGGACAACCGCGCGCAGACCTATTCGCGCGTCAAGGAAGTCGCTCATGCCCACTACTACAGCGTGATCTTCGACAACGGCATCCGCACCGAGATCACGCCCACCGACCACGCGGCCTACTTCCGCTTCACCATGCCCGCCGGCATGTCGACCGCCACCATCCTGTTCGACCGCTTCGCCAGCGAGGGCGACGGCGACCTGAGCGTCGACACCACTGACAACACCGTCTCGGGCATGGCCGACAACAACGGCGACAAGAACGCGCCGGTCATGTACTTCCACGCGAAGTTCGACGCGCCCATCACGGCATCCAAAAGAATAGACGCCGGCAACATCAAGACCTGGCTGCAGTTCTCGACCCCGGACAACGCGAAGGCCGTGGGCATGAGGATCGCCACCTCCTTCATCAGCATCGACCAGGCGAAGGACAACCTGGCGCAGGAGATCGGCGACAGGAGCTTCGACAGCGTCCAGCAGCTCGCGGCCGCCGCGTGGGACGACAAGCTCAACACCATCCAGGTGGAGGGCAGCGCCGAGGACTCGGCCACGCCGGCCGCCATCAAGGCCTTCGAGCAGAAGAAGGTCACGCTCTACTCGAACATGTACCGGGCCTTCCTCTACCCGAACTCCGCATGGGAGAACGTGCGCGACCCGGCGACCGGCAAGGGCACGGCGACCTACATGAGCCCCTACATCCCCGGCACGCCGAGGAAGCAGGGAAAGATCTGGGTCAACAACGGCTTCTGGGACACCTACCGCACCACATGGCCGCTCTACTCGCTGCTGCTGCCGACGCAGGCGGGCGAGATGCTCGACGGATTCGTCAACGCCTACAAGGACGGAGGCTGGGTGCCGCGCTGGTCGGGCCCCGACTACCGCGACAGCATGGTCGCCACCAGCTCCGACGTGATCTTCGCCGACGCGTACCTCAAGGGCGTGCGCAACTTCGACGTCGACTCGGCCTACGCCTCGATGCTGCGCAACGCCTCGGTCAACAGCACCGACGGGGCCAAGGGCCGCAAGGGCATGAACAGGTCGGTCTTCCACGGCTACCTGCCGACGGAGGTCTCCATCGGCGACCCCGCGCCGGGCCACGTCGCATGGTCGCTCGAAGGCGACCTCAACGACTTCGGCATCGCGCAGATGGCGCAGGCGCTGGGCAAGTCCGACGATGCCGCCTACTACTACAACCGCGCGCTGAACTACGCGAAGCTCTTCTCGTCCGAGACCTCGGGCACCTGGAAGGGCAGCTGGTTCCGCTCGAAGAACAGCGCCGGCGCGTGGGACGACAGCGTCGGCAAGTGGGGCAGCGTCGCGCCCGACACCTGGGGCTACGGCTACACCGAGGGCAATGCCTGGTCGTACGCCTTTCTCGTGCCGCAGGACGGCCAGGGCCTGGCCAACCTGCACGGCGGCAGGGCGCAGCTCAAGGCCAACCTCGACGCCTTCTTCTCCGCCGCGCCCTCGACGGGCGGCGGCAGCTACGGCGGCGTGATCCACGAGGTGAAGGAAGCCCATGCGGTCAGCGTGCTGGCGGGCGTCGGCCAGTACCAGCACTCGAACCAGCCGGTGCATCACTCGATCTACATGTACAACTACGCCGGCGCTCCGTCGCAGGGCCAGAAGTACCTGCGCGACGTGATGAGCAAGCTCTACACCGCCGGCCTGGACAGCAACGGCGTGCCCGACGGCAGCGGCTACATCGGCGACGAGGACAACGGCGAGCAGTCGGCCTGGTACGTGTTCGGCGCCATGGGCTTCTATCCGGTGAGCATGGGCCGGCCCGAGTACGCGATCGGCGCGCCCTACTTTCCGAAGATGGTCGTGAACCTGCAGAACGGCAAGCGCATCGTCATCACCGCTTCCGGCGTGAGCGACGCCAACCGCTATGTGCAGAGCCTGCGCCTGAACGGCCAGCCGGTCACCCGCAGCTACCTGCAGCACAAGGAAATCGCGGACGGCGCCACGCTGGAATTCGTCATGGGCGCGCAGCCCTCGTCATGGGGCACGGGCGACAACGACGTGCCCGGCTCGATCACGCAGGGCAATGCGAAGCCGTCGCCGCTCACGTCGCTGCTGCCCACGGGCACCTGGACGGTTTCGTCGAGCACGGCCGGCCAGCCCGCGAACCTGTACGACCGCGACTCCGACACCGCCTGGCAGAGCACCTCGGCCAACGCATGGATCGAGGCGGACGCCGCCACAGGCCAGCCCGCCAGCGTGCCCCGGATCTACACCCTGACCTCGGGCACGCAGGACTCCAGCCAGGATCCGAAGAGCTGGAAGCTCAAGGCCTCGAAGGACGGTGTCGCATGGGTCACGCTCGACGAGCGCAGCAACGAGAGCTTCATGTGGCGCCAGCAGACCCGCCCCTTCGCGCTGAAGGCCGGCACCGAGGCTTACAGCAAGTACCGGATCGAGTTCGCCAACACCGGCACGCTGAGCGTGGCGGAGTTCGAACTGCTGGTGCAGTGAGAAGAATGGAAAGGGATGCGGACCGGAAGGCGCAAGGCCGCTCAGGCCTGCTGCGCCTCGGTCAGCGCCTGGGCCGCCACCACCGCCTCGGTGCGGTTGCGCACGTTGAGCGCGCGGAAGATCGCCGCCAGGTGGATCTTCACGGTGCCCTCGCTGATGCCCAGGCTGCGCCCGATCAGCTTGTTGGGCTTGCCCTGCGACAGCAGCTGCAGCACCTCGACCTGCCGCTCGGTGAGCACGCTGCGCAGGTGCTCCAGCGTCTGGGTGCCGCCACCGCCGCCGCTGCTGCCGGCGGCACCGCCGGCGCCGCGCACCAGCGCCTCGGTGCCCGCCTGCTGCGTCATGCCGGCCACGATGCCGGGCGGCACCGCCGTCAGCATCATCGGCGGCACGTACACGCCGCCGGCCAGCACCAGCCGCACGGCCGAGAGCATCACGTCGGGGGAGTAGGCCTTGGGAATGAAGCCGAGCACGCCGCGCTCGAGCGCGCTGCGCATGATGGCCGGGTCTTCGTAGCCCGACAGCACGATCACCGGCACCGCCGGATGGCGCTGCCGGATTTCGTCGATGTGGGCCTGGCCATCGGCGCCGGGCATGTTGAGGTCGATCAGGGCCAGGTCGAGGTCGTCGGTGGCTCCGGCAAGCAATTCGTCGACGCTCATCGCCAGGACGAATTCGATGCCGGGCTCCAGCTCCGACAGCTTGGCTTTGACCGCCTCGATGACGAGCCGGTGGTCGTCGGCGATCAGTATTTTCATGATGTCTTTTCCCCGTGTCCCAGCGTGCAAAGCACGGCAGACGCTGAAGATACCGGCGAAATCCCCGCGCAGCAAGGCCGCAAGCCCCACCAACGGCATAGACCCCAAGCGATATGGCGCCCGTTGCAAGCCCTTTGAAAGAATGGTCGCCTACTCGAAGGAACCGGGGACATGGGCATGTGCCATCGCTGCAGACGCCGGTGCAAGGCATCCTTCGCAACGCATGAATGAGCGGGCCCGCCCATGGCCCGCCTTCTCGACTGCTTCTCCAGCTTCATCTCGTCCGGCCTCGCGCTGGACGCGTCCATCGCGTCCGGCACGCCCCTGCTCTCGCACGATGCGGCGCAGCAGCAGGCCCGCCAGCAGCTCGATGCGGCACGCGCCGCCGCGCAGGCAGCCGGCACGCCCGCGGCCCAGATCGAATCGGCCGCCTTCGCGATGGTGGCCTGGATCGACGAGATCCTCGCGCGCCACCCCGATGCAGCCGCTTCGGCGAGCACCGCGGCTCCGCTGCAGGTGCAGCTCTTCAACTCCAACAACGCGCACAGCGAGTTCTTCCATCACCTCTCGGCCCTGGGCGCGAGCGACGATGCGGTGCGCGAGGTGTACTGGCACGCACTGGCGTTGGGCTTCAAGGGCCAGTACTACTTCGAGGAGGGCGACCAGGGCGAGCTGGGCAAGCTGAAGGACCTGCACGGGCGCCAGCTCCTGCTGCGCCCGCTGTCGACGGGCAGCCTGGTGCAGGAGCACATCACGCCGCAACCCTACGAGGTACCCGACCCGCGCGGCCCCAACGACACGCGCCGGCGCGACCGCACGCTGCTGCTCGGCGCGGCCGCCCTGGCATTCGCGCTGCCGCTGCTGTACATGCTGTGGCTCTGGTCCAGCGGCCCGCCCGCCGCGGCCACCGGCCTGGCCCAGCGCATCGAGCAGCACCTGCAGACTTTCGCCTGCGCCGACCTCACGGCCAGCGTCGACCGCGACGGCCGCACGCGGGTCACCGGCTTCGTCTCGCTGCCCGGCGACCTGCCGCGCGTCGAGCACGAGGTGAGCGCGATGCCGGGCGTGAAGGCGCCGCGCTTCGACATCGGCCTTCGCGTGTGGCCCCATTGCGAGGTGTTCGCCATCCTGAAGCCCTACCAGGCGCGCAACATCGAGAAAGCCTACGGGCTGGACATCGACGCGCCCTCGGCCCGCGACGGCCGCCTGCGCGAGGGCGACAACGTGCGCGTGCAGGTGACCGCGCCGCGCCACGACAGCTACATCTGGGTCGACTACTACACCGTCGACGGCTCGGTCATGCACCTGAACGCCGGGCAAGCGCCCACGCGGCTGCACGCCGGCGAGACGCTGGAGATAGGTCGCGACATTCCTTCGAGCTGGCTGGTGAGCCCGCCCTTCGGCAGCGTGCTGATCACGGTGCTTTCGTCGCCCACGCCCTTCACCGAAACCGCCGACAGGCCGCCCTTCGAGCTGGCCTCGGCCTACCTGCTGCGGCTGCGCGAGTCGCTGGCGGCCAGCAAGAACAGCGACCGGCTGATCGCCGACTTCGTCTTCCTGGAGACCGTCTCGCGATGAACGCCCTGCTGCTGTCGCCCGCACACCGCTTCTGGCTGCTGCTGTCGCTGTGCCTGCTGGGCTTCGGCCTGCTGTACGCGACGGTGCGCGACGCGGGCCGGGGCGCGCGCCGGCGGGGGCTGCAGAAGCGCCTTGCGGCGGTCGGCGAACCGGAGGACGAGGCTGGCGCAGCGACCACGGCCGTCGACACGCTCAAGGAAAGCATGGCGCACGCGCAGCAGGCCATGCGCCGCGCGCCATGGGCCAGGCCCTCGGCGCCGGTGCCGTGGTTCCTCTGCATCGGCGATGCATCGGCCAACCTCGCGGGCCTGCTCGCGACGGCGCATGCCGAGCGCGTGGACGCAGCCTCCGGCGGCACATGGTGGCGCTGGTGGCTGACCCACCGGCTGGTAGCCGTCGAGATCGATGCTGGCGCGGTCGGCGACGTGGCCGGCACGCCGCGGCTGCGCAGCCTGTGGCTGCACTCTCTGCTCGCGCTGGCCGAGCGGCGCGACCGGCTGCCGCTCAACGGCTTCGTGGTGGGCGTGGCGGCCGCCGACCTGCTGGATGCCGACGCCACCGAGCTGAAGTCGCTCGCAGCGCGAACGCGCCGCCTGCTCGGCGAGGCCAGCGACGGCCTTCGCCTGCAGATGCCCACCTACCTCGTCGTGACCGGGCTCGAACGGCTGCCCGGCTACGCGACCCTGCGTGGCGCGTTGCCGCCCGAGGTGCTCGCACAGGCGCTGGGACACAGGCTGACGGACCCTTCCGCCTTCATCGAGACACCGGCGGGCGAGCGGCTCGACGCCGTGTTCGAGCCCATCGCACGGCAGCTGCACGCATTGCGCATGCCGCTGCTGCGCGAGCAGCCCGGCCCCACCGGCCGGCTCGCCATTCATGAATTCGTGGAAGCAGTGCGCGCCCTGCAGCCCGGGCTGCGCCAGTACGCGCAGGTGCTGTTCGAGAACCACGGCAGGGGACCGCGCGCGCCACGCTGGCGCGGCTTCTATCTCACGGCGTCCGCAACGGATGCTGCCGGCGGCGCCTTCGTGCACGACCTGTTCGAGCACTTCCTTCCCGTCGACCAGCCCCTGGTGCGACCGGGAAGGCCGTCGTGAGCAAGAGAGCGCAGCCTACTTGGCGTCGATGCGCATCGCGCGCGCGCCGAGGGTCACGTCGAGCGACTGCGCCTTGCCGGTGACCACGGGGCGAACCTCGCGCCAGCGCGCACGGTCGAGGTCGCGGTAGGCCGCCATCACGCCCATCGACTTCGCGTCGGGCGGCAGGTTGAAGTCGAGCTTCTTCGTCTCGCCGGGCCGCAGCAGCACTTCTTCGCGCTGCACGAGCTCGGCGCCCAGCGTGGCCTGGTCCTTCTCGAAGAGCGAGAAGAAGTCGGAGCCTTCGAAGGGGCCGGGCGACTTCAATGCATACACGCGCACCGTGAGCGGAGATGCGCGGCCGCGCGCGTCGGGATTGGCGTCTGCGCCCGCCGTGAGCGTGACGGCCACCGTGGTGACGACCGGCTTCGCCGCGCAGCCCGCAAGCAGAAGACCCGCTCCAGCAAGGCCAAGGATCGCGATGCGGCGCCGCGTTGCCGCGCCGAGGAAGCCCTCATAGGACGAATGGTGTGTACCCAGCGTGCGCATGCTATTCCCTTCGTTGCATTGACCGGTCAAGACGCATCTTTGATTATCACCAGCGAACTCGAACAGGCAACATGCTGAACAACGAACTCGCTGCAACACTGCTCGCGCCCATCGGCGATGCGTCGCCGTGCGGCGACGATCTCGAGTACGACGCGGACTTCATGGCGCTGGTCGCGGACGCGCAGGGCAAGCCCGAGCAGCAGTTCGGCGACACGGTGATTCCCGCGGTCGAGCCCGAGTGGCGCGAGGTGGGCGAGAAGGCCGAGAACATCCTGCGCCGCAGCAAGGACGTGCGTGCCGCCGTGCTGCTGCTGCGCGCCTCCACCCGCATGCAGGGCGTGGAAGGCTTCGCTGCTGGGCTGCGGCTGCTCAACGGCCTGCTCGACACCTTCTGGGACGGCATACATCCAAAGCTGGATGCCGACGACGACAACGACCCGACGATGCGCCTGAACGCGCTCGCGCCGCTGACCGACGAGACCATGGGGCTGCGCGACCTGTACGAGGCGCAGGTCGGCATCGCACGCGGCGTGGGTCCGATCCGCGTGCGCGACATCGCCATCGCCCACAACACGCTCACGGCCGTCGGCGGCGAGGCCACCTATTCGATGGCGCAGGTGCAGGGAGGCCTGGAGACCATCCAGTCCGAGCGCCCCGAGGTGATCCAGGCCGCGCTCGGCGTGCCCGCGCTGGTCGAGGAGCTGAGGAAGCTCATCGCCGATCGCACCGGCCGCGCCGATGCATTCGACCTCGACCCGCTGCGCTCCATCGCCCGCGTGCTGCAGAAGGCATGCGCCTCCGCCAGCGGCGCACCTGCCGACGCGGCCGTGCAGGACTCCGGCGACGCCGCTTCCGACACACAGGCCAATGGCAATGCCGCCGCACGCCCCGCCGCGCGCGGCGAGATCCAGAGCCGCCAGGACGCCGTGCAGATGCTCGACCGCGTGATCCGCTATCTCGAGCAGGCCGAGCCGGGCAACCCCGCGCCGCTGCTGATCGAGCGCGCCAAGAAGCTCATCGGCGTGAGCTTCCTCGAGATCATGGCCAACCTCGCGCCGAACGCGATGGACACCATCGAAACGGTCACGGGCCGCCGTCCTTCCGAGTAAGCCCGGCTCTCTTCTTCCCTTCATCCACATCCGCCCCCATTCACACCCGCAAGGAGCATCTCCATGGCCAAGAGCAGTCAGAAATTCATCGCCCGCAACCGGGCGCCCCGGGTCCAGATCGAGTACGACGTGGAGCTCTACGGGGCGGAGAAGAAGGTGCAGCTGCCCTTCGTGATGGGCGTGCTGGCCGACCTCTCGGGCAAGCCGGCCGATCCGCTCGCGCCGGTGGCCGACCGCAAGTTCCTGGAGATCGACGTCGACAACTTCGACTCGCGCATGAAGGCCATGAAGCCGCGCGCGGCCTTCGCCGTGGAGAACTCGCTCACCGGGGAAGGCGACCTGAAGGTGGAGCTCACCTTCGAGAACATGGAAGACTTTTCGCCCGCCGCGGTGGCGCGCAAGGTCGGCGCGCTCAACAAGCTGCTCGAAGCGCGCACGCAGCTGTCGAACCTCGTCACCTACATGGACGGCAAGGGCGGCGCCGAAGACCTGCTGGCCAAGGTGCTCGAAGACCCGGCCCTGCTGCAGACGCTGGCCGCGAGCAAGAAACCCGAGGACGGCGGCGCCACGCCGGCCGCCTGACATCCATCCGACCGCCACACAGGATCACGAGGAGTAAACCACCATGGCCACCGAAGCACTCGAACAGAGCGCGCTGAAAGATGTCGCGTACGCGGGCAGCGACTTTTCGTCGCTGCTGCAGAAGGAATTCAAGCCGCGCAGCGACGAAGCCAAGAGCGCCGTCGAAGCCGCGGTGCTCACGCTGGCGCAGCAGGCGCTGGCCAACAGCACCGTCATCGGCAAGGACGTGACCAAGTCGATCCAGGCCATGATCGCCGCGATCGACGCGAAGCTCACCGACCAGGTGAACAGGATCATCCACCACCCCGACTACCAGAAGCTCGAGAGTGCGTGGCGCGGCCTGCACTACATGGTGAACAACACCGAGACCGACGAGAACCTCAAGATCCGCGTGATGGACATCTCCAAGCAGGAGCTGGCCAAGAACCTGAAGAAGTTCAAGGGCGCGGCCTGGGACCAGAGCCCGATGTTCAAGAAGATCTACGAGCAGGAATACGGCCAGTTCGGCGGCGAGCCCTTCGGCGCGCTGGTGGGCGACTACCACTTCGACCAGAGCCCGCCCGACGTGGAGCTGCTCGGCGAGATGGCCAAGATCGCCGCCTCGGCGCACGCACCCTTCATCACCGGCGCCAGCCCGAACCTGATGCAGATGGAGTCGTGGCAGGAGCTCGCCAACCCGCGCGACCTGACCAAGATCTTCTCCACCCCCGAGTACGCCGGCTGGCGCAGCCTGCGCGAGTCGGACGACTCCAAGTACATCGGCCTGTGCATGCCGCGCTTCCTGGCGCGCACGCCCTACGGTGCCAACACCAACCCGGTGGAAGAGTTCGACTTCGAGGAAGACACCGCCGGCGCCGACCACAACAAGTACGCCTGGGCCAACGCGGCCTACGCGATGGCGACCAACATCAACCGCTCGTACAAGCTCTACGGCTGGGGTTCGCGCATCCGCGGCATCGAGTCGGGCGGCGCGGTGGAGAACCTGCCGCTGCACACCTTCCCGAGCGACGACGGCGGCGTGGACCAGAAGTGCCCCACCGAGATCGCCATCAGCGACCGCCGCGAGGCCGAGCTCTCGAAGGCCGGGCTGCTGTCGATGATCCACCGCAAGAACTCCGACTTCGCGGCCTTCATCGGCGCCCAGTCGCTGAACAAGCCCGCCGAGTACGACGACCCGGACGCCACGGCCAACGCCAACCTGGCGGCGCGCCTGCCCTACCTCTTCGCCTGCAACCGCTTCGCGCACTACCTCAAGTGCATCGTGCGGGACAAGATCGGCAGCTTCAAGGAGCGCGAGGACATGCAGCGCTGGCTCAACAAATGGATCATGAACTACGTGGACGGCGACCCCGCCAACTCCTCGGAGATCACCAAGGCCCAGAAGCCTCTGGCCGCCGCCGAGGTGATCGTGGAGGAAGTGGAAGGCAACCCGGGCTACTACACCTCCAAGTTCTTCCTGCGCCCGCACTACCAGCTCGAAGGCCTCACGGTTTCGCTGCGCCTCGTGTCGAAGCTGCCTTCGGCCAAGGGCGGCGCGTGAAAACCTGAAAAAAACGGGCCGGACTTTCTTGAAATTCCGGCTCCCGTTTCGTTCTATCAACAGCTGCCACATACCGGTCTTGCCAGCAAGCCGGCGGCAGCCCAGGCATCCGTCTCGATCATCAACAGCAACTGCCCGAACGCAATCGGGTTCCAAGGAGTAGGAACATGTCTTCTGACTTTCACATCAAGCTCGACGGCGTCAAGGGCGAGTCTTCCCACAAGGACCACAAGGACGAGATCGAGATCTCGTCGTGGACCTGGAACGTGAGCAACGCCTCGGGCGCCGGCTCCGGCGGCGGCTCGGGCAAGGGCAAGGCCACCCCCGGCGAGTTCCACTTCACGCACACCTACGACAAGGCCTCCCCGGTGCTTGCCAAGAACTGCGTGAGCGGCAAGCACTTCAAGGACATGGTCCTGACCTGCCGCAAGTCGGGCGAAGGCCAGCAGGAGTACCTGAAGGTCACGCTCAAGGAAGTCTTCATCGCCATGGTCGGCCCCGGCGGCGCGCAGGGCGGCGACGTGCAGGAGCAGGTGTCGTGCTCGTTCAAGGACATCGAGTTCGCCTACAAGGCCCAGGACGACAAGGGCGCGGCCGGCGGCGAAGTCAAGTTCGGCTGGAACGTCGCGACCACCGAGACCCGCTGACGGACGACGGACCCGCAGGGCACGGCATCGGGCGCGCCAGTGCCCGGTGCGGTTTCCACGCGTCCTCACCGGAGCAATGCAATGGCATTCAGCACCCCACTCATAGGCACCAGCGGCGCTCTGCTCACCGCCTACAACATCGACTGGTCGGTAGGCCGGATCGGCTCCAACACGCGTGAAGACGTGATGCTGGTGCAGGCGCTGTTCAAGATCTTCTACTACGAGCTGCTCGGCTTCAACCACGACCTGGACCCGCCCCCGGGCCAGACCGAGGTGATCGTCGTGGACGGCTACTACGGGCCGATCACGCAGAAGCACATCACGCACTTCCAGACGCAGGCGATCGCGCTCGGACAGAAGGTGCTGCCCGACGGCATCTTCGATCCGTTCCGCGAGCCCGGCGCATCCAGCACGCTGAGCAAGACGCGCTATGCGCTCGACCTGCTCAACAACGGCTGCGCCAACTGCTGCAAGGAACAGGGCATCGACAACTACACCAACCTGCCCAACCGCCAGGACATGCCGCAGCTGCTGCGCAGCGCGCTGAAGAAGGTGAAGAAGACGGCGAGCAAGTACACCTATGTCGCGCCCCAGACCGTGCCCACCACGGGCGGAGCCTGAGCGAGCGGCATCGATCGATCGCCGGTACTCACAAGCAAAGGGCCCCTCGGGGCCCTTTCTTTTTGCCGGCCGGGAAGAAGGAAAGAAAGGAATCAGGAGTCGGTCGACGCGGCGTTCTCGGGCATCAGCCGCGTCACGTCGTCGCCGTCGTCCTCGATCACCCACAGCGTGAGCGCCGTGTAGTTGTCGTGGCCCGGCTTGGCATTCGCCTTGACCTGTGCATCGATCAGCTCGGTCCACTGGCTGGGCGTGCGCGAGGCGTGCAGCGTGTCGATCAGGCATTCGTCGCCCAGCGGCTCCCACACGCCGTCGCTGCACAGCAGCAGCACGTCGCCGGGCAGCAGCCGCATGCGCTCCGAGACCGCGATGTCGGGCTCCTCCTCGATGGAGCCCAGCGCCGACAGCAGCATGTTGCGCTGCGGATGCAGCCGCGCGCCCTCTTCGTCGAGCATGCCGCCGGCCACCATCTGCTGCACAAGGCTGTGATCGGTGGTGCGTGCCACGATGGCGCCGCCGCGGAACAGGTAGGCGCGGCTGTCTCCGCTGTGGGCCCAGGCGAGCGCCTGGCTTTCGAGATCGATGGCCGCGAACACGATGGTCGAGCGCATCCCCGCGAGCTTGCCGCCCTCGGCCTGGCGCGCCACCACGTCGCGGTTGGCCTGCTCCACCAGTGCGCGCAGCGTGGCTTCGTCGAGCCCCGGCGCGGCCGAGAAGCCGCCGAGCATGCTGGCGCGCGCGGTGGCCGCCGCCACGTCGCCGCCGCCATGGCCGCCCGCGCCATCGGCCACCAGGCAGGCGACATAGCGCTCGTCGTACCAGTGGCCGTGCACGTCCTCGTTGTAGGTGCGGCCTCCCTGCCGGGAGAGCGTGACGATTTCGATTTCCAAGCGGGGTGCCTCGCGGGTGCTGCTGTTGTCGTGTTGTTCGTTTGTCGTGCCTGCTGCTTTTTGTTCTTCTTGCAGGGCCTCAGGCGTCGGACTTCAGGCGTGCCATCTGCTCCTCGTAGGCCTCGAGGAAGGCCTTTCCGAAGAGGCTGTGGAAGTCGTCCTCCGCCTCGCTCGCGATGCCGCCGTACAGCGACACGAACTGGTCCCACAGCTTGGCCTTGCGGTTGGCGCTGAAGAGCGCGTCGAGCGCCGTCTTCGCGCTGATCTTCTTCTCCAGCTCCGCCGGCTCGAAGCGCGCGATGACGTGCGCCAGTGCGGCGCGCATGCCCACCATCACGCCGAACTGGTGCGCGCGCAGGTCGTTGAAGGCATCGCGCATCGCGGCCTCGGGCGGCATGAAGCCGCGCACGCCGGGCCCCAGCAGGTGCGCGAGCGCCACCTCGACCGTGGGCGAGAACTTCAGCGGGTTGTTGGCCTGCGCCGCGATCATCGTGACCTCGGCACGCACCTCGCGCTTGAACTCCTGGCGCGTGAGCAGCAACTGCAGCGTGCCCTCGGTCGCGCTGCGCAGCATCGAGCCGATGCGCTCCATCAGGCCCGGCGTGAGCATCTCGGGCGGCTGGTGCGTGCTCGCCAGGCCGCGCAGGAAGGCAGCGAGCAGTTCGTCGTCGCTGGCCATGCGCTCGGGTGGCGGTGCCGCGGGGCGCGGAGCCGGAGCGGGTGCCGGCGCTCTCAACGGCTCCAGCGGCCTGCCGGAGCCCTCGGGGCCGCTGATGCGTATCGGCTGGCCGGTCATGTCGTCGAACTGCGCCAGCGGCGGTGCGGACACAGGTGCTGGTATTGGTGCGGGCGCCGGTGCCATCACCGGAGCAGGCGCGGGTGCCGGCGGCTTGGGAGGCTCGACGGCCTTCGGCGGCGTGAAGCCGAACTGGTCGATAGGCAGATGATCGGGGCGCGGCGTGGGCGTGGCCGGCGCCGCCTGCTGCAGCGCGGCCAGCGGATCGGCGTTGGACGCGGTATTCGGCTGCAGCAGCGGATCGGCCAGCGGCGACAGCGCGAGCGGATCTCCGCCGATGCCGCCACCACCACCGCCGCCCATGCCACCGAACAGCTCGTCGATGTTCGCCGCCTTGCCATGCGCGGGCGGCGCGCCCAGGTCGGAGAAATCGTCGAGCGCGCCAAGCCCCGCCACCGGTGCGGACGACGGCGTGGGCCCGAGCAGGTTCGCAAAAGGATCGACCTGCGCGGCCTGCACGTTGCGCGAGCCGCTTTCCATCGGATCGGGAAAGAGCAGCGAATCGGGCAGCGCGGCCGCGGGTGACGCGGCGACAGGCGCGGCGGCCGCGGCGGGTGCAGGCGGCGGAGCGAGGCCCGCGAGCAGATCGGCGAAAGGGTCGTCGCTGGACGGCGCCGCAGCAGCGGGCGCCCCGAGCACCGTGTTGGGAATGGCCAGCGATGGCGGTGGCGCGGCGGCACCGGCCGTCACGCGCACCGTGAGCTCGAAGCTGCCCACCACCAGCCGCGCGCCATCGGTCAACGCGGCCTCCTTGCCCGAGCCCAGCGACACGCCGTTGCACTGCATCGGGTTGCTGCCCCGGTCGATGACGAAGTATTGCCCGTCGCGGCACAGCACCTGCGCATGCACGCGCGAGACCGTGCGATCGGGATCGTCGAGCACCAGCGTGTTGGTGTCGGCCCGGCCGATGGTGCCGCCATTGGGGCCGAAGTCCGCCGCGATGGACTGCCCCGCCGGAGCGCCTTGCCGGGTGATGACAGCGATATGGATCATGAATCGGCCCCCGAAGGCTCTGCTGCGCCTGAATGCGCCCGAACAAACTCGCAAGGAGTATTCATTCCGTGGGGCATGTTGGCAATCTCGCCTTAAGAGGTATGCCATTGCAGCCAGGCTGCGACGGCGGTGAAGATGAGGGCTATGAGGAGCCAGGTGCGGGTGGCGGGGTCCTTCGGGCCACCGCGCGCACGCCGCGCGACCGCCGCGATCAGGAAGACGACCGCCAGCGCCGCGAGAACGTATTTCGTCGCCATCGGCGAACCCGCCTCATTCCTCGGGCATCCGGGTCAACCATCGCTCCTGCCTCCAGGCAGGAGCAGCGGTTGGAAACAGCTGCGTTCCCGGCTGCAGCAGGCACAGATATGTCGCCGCCGCCGCCCGTTGCCGCTGGCAGCCTCCGCGCAATACCCGCAGGCAGTGCGACCAGGAGGGTGCTGCCCCCATGAAGCTGCGCTCGCCCGCACCGGGGTACCGGGACGCATTGGCATCCCACCAGTTGAGCAACCCGACGGGGTCGGGCCAGGGCAGGCCCTCGTCTTCGTCCATGGCAACGTCGACGGCTTCGGGGTCGTCTGCGTCTGCGGCTTGCGCGCCCTGCATGGGTTTGATCTCCAGGTCGTTCAACGCCAGATCGATTCCTGTGATGGTCGTGAAGGCTTCCCCCGCCAGCCGCGCGAGCAGAGGGTCGGCCATCTGGGCGATGAGCCATGGCACGGCATGCGTGTCACCCACGACGCCCACTGCACGGATCGCGTCGCGCACGCCTTGCGGCTCGGCAACCAGCGATCTCAGCAACGGCGCGGCGCGCGCCGACCCGACGAGCTTCAGCAGCAACGCCAGGGCTGGTGTCCGGAAGTGCCCGCCGGGCACTCGAACCGCGTCGAGCAGCACGGGGATCGACTTGTGGCGCTCCCCCAGCAGCACAGCCGATCGCGCAGCCCAGAACCGACAAGCCATGTCCTCGTCATCCAGTGCGCCCACACAGTTCCCCAACAGATCGCTTCGGCCGCAGTCGCCTGCTGCCTGGAGCGCCTGAGCCCTCAGCAACACGTTGGGATCGGTCATGGCGCCGGCCAGCACATCGCCCGGGTCGACCCGGTGGAAGTCGCAGGCCGCAATGCCTACCAACCGGAGCAACGCCTGCGGCGACGCCAGCAGGTTGCCGACAGTGCCGCGCAGCGACTGCGCCGATACCCAGCCGACGGCAAGCGCCACGGCCTCCCGCGCATCCGCGATAGCTTCGGCCAGTGCCAGAAGATGCGCAATGCGCCGGTCGTCGCGATTGTCGAGCGCCAGCGCAAAGGATGTGAACACCTCGCCGGGCCCGAGGTTGGCGAGCGCCTCGTCGGCAGCCCGGCTGCCGGCTTCGCCCGCCACGGCCAGGCCGTCGAGATGCGCGGCCAGGCGATCGTCGAGGCGACGCAGGTGGTGCAGCTTGACGTGGCCCGCACGCACCATGAAGAAACGCTGCCCGCACAGCAGCGCCGACTCTTCGGCATGGCGTGTCACGACGAGTGGAACAGGCTCGGGAACGAGGGCGTCGGCGATGGACGGGGAAGCGACCGCGCTCATGACATCGGCTCCCCATTCAATCGTAGGTACGCCAGACGGTGCCGTCGAACGACGCGACGTGGGCGCGGCCTACCGACCAAAGCACGCCTTCGGCCACTGAAAGGCTGTAGCAGGTGGCCGGTCCGCTGTCGCCGAAATCCACGGGCACCAGCGTGTCGCGGTCCAAGGTGTAGAGCGCCGACATGGTCGCCACATAGAGCCGGTCCTGGAACCAGCACAAGTCCCACAGGTCGGCCGTGACTTCGTCCTGCCATTGCACCAGTGACCACACGTCGTGGCGGCCGCGCAGCATCACCCCGCCTTGTCCCGCCGCATAGACGACACCATCGCCCGCGCAGCACACAGCGGTGAGGATCACGTTGGTGGGGCTCGCGCGCTGCGCCCAGGCCGCGGAGTCGTACTGCCAGATCTCGCCACCCCAGCCGACGGCGTAGATCTCGTTCCTGGCGTAGCCGTCGATGGCCTCGAAACCGTACTTCTCGATGTCGTCGGCGCGCGGTGCGCTGCGATCCACCCATTGCCCGTCGAGCCGCTGGAACACCTGCCTCTTCATGCCGCAGGCATACACGCGCCCTGCGATGTCCTTCGCATTGCGGATCATCACGGGTGGCGGCACGATGGCCTCTTCGCTCGAACTGCCGCCTGCATAGGTGACCACATCGCCGTCTTCTCCGACGAGCACCACGCATTCATCGGGGCCGCGCGCTATCGCAACCGCGCTCGCATCCCAGTCCGTATCGACGGCATCGCTCCACAGCCCCTGGTCGACCGCCACCAGGCTGCTGTGCGCGATCTCCTGGCCCATCAGCACGCGGCTCTTGCTGATGACGTAGACAAGGTCGTGGAAGCGCGCCGCACCGCGTACGAATTCACGTGTATCGGAAGCTCGTGTTGTCATGGAGAACTCCTTGGGATTCAGCGAGCGGCACGACCGAATTTGGCCAGCGCGGCAGCGATGGTCTTCTTCAGTTCCGCGAATTTCGACATGTCGTTCTTTCCGGTGGGCGAATACTTGACGGCCTTGCGTTGATCGCCCATGCCCTTGTGGCCCTGCTTGAGCTGCGCCTCGATACATTCCTTGCTGCACTGCGGCGCCACCTCCTTCGCCCCGGCGGCGCAGTGCGCGACCTCGGCGTTGAAGGAGCGGTGGTCGCCGGGCGACACGCCTGGCCCCGCCGTTGTCTTGTGATGCGCGTGCCGCAGGCCGTGCGTGCCCGAGCAACTGCCGCCTTCGGTACACATGCAGGGCGCCGTATCGATGTCGTACTTCTCCCAGCCGGGCATCTTCTTTCCGTTGCTCACCGAGCTCACGAAGAAGGAGCTCTTCGGCACGATGTGGTCGCCGGTCTGCGCGGGACAGCAGCCCGTGATGCCGTCCCTCGGCTCCGCGTTGTACGGAGTCAACCTGCAGCGGCGCGCGGCCGAGCACGGGTTCTCGCTGGCATTGCGCGCGCGCGTGGTGGTTGCGCCCTTGCTGCGCGTGAATGCGCTGCCGATGCCCGCTTCCTCGCACACATCCTTGCCGGGACCTCCAGCCTTCTTCTTGTATCCCTTGCAGGCGGTCTTTTCCTGCTCGCGGTCCTTGTCGCACAGCGCCTTTATCTCGGCGTCGGCCATCGAGTCGACAAAGGGCCACGGGATCGACTCATTGGCAATCGGGCTGCCATGGTTGTTGGTGGTCTTGTCGAGGTGACGCACCGCGTTTTCGCCCTCGAACTTGACGTCCATCGACCAGTCGATGAAGTAGACCTTGCCCTTGTTCTTGCTGGACACCACTCCCTTCTTGGCGGCGCAGCCGGCCTCGTCTCCCGTCGAGGTCTTGAAGTAGGACTTGTTCTTCAGCATGACCTCCTGCCCGGATATCTGCACCGTGCGGCTGCCGTCGGTGGTGTCGGAGGCAAGGCCGGTGTTCGGATACGGCACAGGAACGCCTGGAGGCGTTGCGGGATTCTCCGGTGGCGTCATGCAGACGTCCGGTGTGGCACAGATGGTCTTTCCCGCACCGGCCTTGCAGGCGACCTCGCGGCCATTGGCGAAAACCTGGTTGGCCATGTCTGCTCAGCTCCCGCCCTGGTGCCAGGAAAACACCATCGCCGCGCGCCGTCCGTCGTCGTTGCCCAGGTGCAGCAGAACGTTGTCGCCGCGCGCATAGGCTTTCTCGCAGGCGACTTTCAGCACAGCGATCATCACCGCACCGATGGGTGCACCGACTTCGCCGATGCAGTCGGCCGGATGCCAGACATCGAACTCGCTGCGTTTCGTGCGGTCTATGCGGCCGAACGCGAGCGTGGCCTCCTTGAACGCATACTGCCCACCCGAGGCGTCGATGATCTTGAATTCGAGAATGCTCTCGCCGCAGCCGGCGTCACGCAGCGACTGGCGGATGGCCTCGGCAAGCCCTTCGGCGCGCAACGGCTCCTCGGAATCGATGTGCGCGCGCTCCAGCGCAAAGCCCAGGCCACGGCACACCAGTTGCGGCCCGGGCCGCGCGCCCATGGCTTCCACCAGCAGCGCGGCCGCGCCCTCCCCTGGAATGAAGCCGTCGGAGTTCTCGCTTGTCAGCAGCCTGTCGCGTGCTTCGCAGTCGGCCAACGTGGCACCGCTCAACATGCTGTCGGCCGCGGCTATCAGCACCCGCTGGGCGTGTCCCTCGACGATCATCCGGCGGGCCTGCAGCAGCGCCACGGCTACGGACACATGCCCCTGCGCAATCAGTGACGAGCGGGCATTGAACCGCAGGCCCAGTTCGTCCTCCAGCAGCTCGAGGAATCGAGCATCGTCGGGCACCAGCCGGCCCGGGCGGTCGGTTTCGGGCAGGCACAGTAATAACGGCATCGCTTCGCAGTCCTCGCGGTCGCACCCGGCGAGGCACTGCCCGATGGCACGCGCGGCCATCTTCAGCAGCTTCTTCTCGCCGCGCCAGGGCAGAGCCAGCGGCACCTCGCAGCCCATGATCCATTCACCACCGGTGTCCCTGAAGCCCGTCTGCTGGAAGTTGTCGATCGCGCCGCGAATTGCCGCGCACGTGGCGGCGGTGTCCATCCCCACTCCGGTGACGAGGCCCGCGCGACCGATGACGATCGGCACGACGCTCATACCTCTTCCTCCGCCGCCTCGCGCCGGGTCCGCACAAGGTCGGCAAGCGACGGATGCCACTCCTTGCCCAGTTCGCGCGCACGCCACCAGCCGCTCGACATGCGGCCGGCAAGGATGTTGGATATCTCGAAGATGCCCTTCTTCAACGGCAGCGTGGCCCGCCATGCGAGTGTCACGAAGCCCTGATCGGCATCGATTGCGATGGTGTCGAGCGTGGCATTGATTTCCTCGCGGCCTCCTTTGCGCCGGAAGAAGGTCACCGGTACTTCTCGGCGCGGCAGGCGGAAGCGGGTCTGCCCCTCGGGCCTGAGGTTCATGAGCACGACCTCTTCATCGCCCAGCGGAAACCCGATCTGCTGATCGACGGGCGCGGCTTGATAGTAGGCCTCGTCGAAGTCGGCCGGCAGGAAGGGAAAGGTATGGTCGATCCACGCCTGATCGTAGGTGCCCGCATGCGGCAGGCGTTCGGCCCAGCCGCGCCCCAGTGGGCCGAGTGCCATCGGTGCGAAGGTGCCGTCGGGCGTATCGACCGGACGATCGATCTCTTCCGTGTTCGGCAGCGGTGCGCCGTCGAGGTATCGGGCCTGCAGGTGACGATGCCAGCCACGCCCCACGGGGTTTCGCATGTATGCGCCGTGCTGGTCGGGGTCTTCATGACGCGCATCGACGCCGCCGAAGGCCACGTCGTAGGAAATGCGCTTCGTGATGAAGGGCTCCGGTGCCGAGGCACGCGCGCCCGAAAGGCCGCAAAGCCATTGCCGGTCCCCCGCCACCGCGAAGGCCTTTCGCCAGCCGCCGATGCGAACCCCGACCAGCACGCGCTCGGCCGGCTCCCCGTGCGGCGCGTATGCGCTACCGGAAACCAGCACATCGCAGCGGTGCTTGCGCGGCGCGAAGTCCACCTCTTCGGCCGGAGCCGAGTAGCCCGGCTCGCCCGTGAAGGTGTCGGCCACGATCAGGGGCCGCTGCACCGCGTGCGGCTGCAGAGCGGCTTCGCCGCCGCGAGTGGCGTCGGGAATGGCGAAGGTCCCTTTCACCACCACGACCAGCAACTCTCGCCCCGAAGGCTCCACACCCTGCGTGTAGCCCACCGTCATGCCGGTTGAATTGACGACTTCCATGTCCCGGTTTCCGTTTTCGTTCCTGCGGTCAGTTGATCTGCACTGCTGCACCCTTGACCCGATTGACACCCGTCGACCGGCTCAGCACATAGCTGCCCTGGATCAGCACCTTCCCCGCACGCGTCAGGGTGATGCTCGCCTTGCCGCAGCGCAGCACCATCTGTGCTCGCGCGCTGACGAGAAGACGCTCACCGTCGGCATCCACTTCCACCTGGGCAGGCGCGGGCACCTCGGATTGCGGCCAGCCGGCGGCACCGCGCAGCACGCCCATCACGATGGGCCTGGCCGGATCGGCTTGCTCGAACATCAGCACCACGGCGCGGCCGATGTGCGCGCCGTGCAGATCGACCACGCTGCGCGCGCGCAGTGCCGCCGTGCCGGGCTGCCCCGCGAACACGACGAGGGGCGTGCGTCCTTCATCGGCGATGGCTACCAACTCGCCAACGACGGTTGCGTGCCACGGCCCCACGATCGCCTCCTGGGTGACGTTTGCTGCCAGCTGCGCCTCGATCAGGTCTCTGCCACTCATGCTTTCTCTCCTCACGTGAAATCAGTTCTGCAGAATCTTCGAACCCTTCATCACGATGTCGCTGCTCGCCTTCTGGTTGATCTTTCCAGAGGCATCGATCGTGATGTCCTTCCCCTTGATCACGATGGTCCCGTCCTTCTTCATCGTGATGCTGGCGCTACCCGTGGTGATGGAGATCGAATCGCCCGCGTCGATCACGAGGTTCTTTCCCACGGAGAGTGAATCGTCCTTGCTCACGCTGGTACTCCGGCCCGAGCTCACGCTGCGCGATTCGTCGGCGCCCACGTTCGTCGACAGGTTCGCCCCCACATCCACCGACCGGTTGGCGCCGATGCTGCTCGACTGGTTCGCACCCACGCTGATCGTCTGGCTCGCCCCCACCGTCACCGCCTGCATCGCGCCCACCGTGATCTCCTGCGCCGCGCCCACCGTGATGGTCTCGTTGATGCCCACCGTGTGCGTGCGCTGCAGCGCCACCGTGGCGGTTTCGCTCGCGCCCACGGTGATGGTCCGGTTCTGGCCGATGGAGATCGTCTCGTTCAGGTCCACCGTCTCGGTGCGGTTCTGGTGGATCGTGATGGTCTCGTTCTTGTCCACCGTTTCGGTGCGCTGGCCGTGCACGGTGATGGTTTCGTTGTTGTCGACCGTCTCCGTGCGGTCGTGTTTCACGTGGGTGGTCTCGTCGTGGTCGATGGTCTTGGTGCGGTCGTGGCCGACCCAGTGCGTCTCGTCGTTCTCGACCTCGATGTCCTGGTTCTTCTCTGCGTGCAGGTACACCTGCTCCGAGCCCTTCTTGTCCTCGAAGCGGAACTCGTTGCAGTTGGCCGCGCTGCCCTTGGGCGTGGAGCGCGTGCGGAAGCCGCTCTGCGTATGGGTGCCGAAGGGAATGGGCTGGTCGTCGTTGTAGACACGGCCCACGATCAGCGGCCGGTCGGGGTCGCCGTTCAGGAAGTCGACGATCACCTCCTGCCCGATGCGCGGGCAGAAGTACCCGCCCCAGCCCTTGCCGGCCCAGGGCTGCGACACGCGCACCCAGCAGGTCGACTTCTCGTTGCTCTTGTCGTAGCGGTCCCAGTGGAAGTGCACCTTCACTCGGCCGAAGTCGTCGGCATGGATCTCCTCGCCCGAGGGGCCGACGACGATGGCCGACTGCGGCCCCGGCATGACCACGCGCGGCGTGAGGCGCGGCGGATGGAAAGGCATGTCGACCGGGAACACCGTCAGCAGGAAGGCACTGCTGCCCGGGCGGCTCGCGTCGAGCGACGGCATGCGCGCGGCGACAGTCTCGAAGGCCGGAAGGGTGTCGGCCAGCACGGCGTCGTCTGCGAGCGCTTCTTTCAAAAGCCGTGTCGGCGAAGTCGGCGGCTCTTCGATGTCCGCGCCTTCGTAGCCCGGATGGCTCGCGACGAAGGTGCAGGCGGCGATCACGTAGTCGTTGTCGCGCGTGCCGTCGGGGTCGTTCTCGAACTTGAAGCTGCGCCCCGCGGCCACGTCGGGCCATGGCGTGAGCGCCCAGTGGCGCTGGCGGCGCGCGCCGATCTCCTCGCCGCGCAGCTTGCCCTTGTCGTCGGCATCGCCGCCGTTGAAATATCCGCCCGCGAACTCGAATGCCTCGAACTCGGCCAGCTCGTGCTTGTCGGGCGTGCCGCCCGCGGCCTCCAGCTTCTTCTTGATCGCCTTGAAGTCGCTGTCGGTAGAGGCGTACTTGCCGGTGTCGAACTGCCGCTCGCTCACCCAGCGCGAGATTTCGTTGAAGCGCGCCTCGGCGGCGTCGCTCGACACATAACGCAGGGTGCCGATGGCGGGCAGCTTGTCGTGCGCCATGTCGCTCGCGTCCGACATGTGCATGGTGCCGGGTGCATCGTGCGCGTCGAACCAGTAATAGATACCTTCGTCTTCCAACAGCCGCGATAGGAACTGATAGTCGCTCTCCTGGTGCTGCACGCAGTAGCGGCGCGGCTTGTGGGTGCCGACCACGTTGTCGGTGCGGGTCTTCTTGAAGCGCTTGATCGGGCTGTCCTCGAACACCGCGTCGAGCACGTCGAGAACGGGCTTCTCCTGCAGGATGCGCGAGTTGCTGCGCTTGGTGAGCAGCCAGAACCACGAGCGCAGGGTGAAGCGGTATTCGAAGTAGCGCCCCGCGTGGCCCGCGCGCACGAAGCGCACCGCATGGCCCTGGCAGTGGCGTTCGTGCTTTCCGCCGTCGGCGTCCTCGAAGCCGATGACGACGTCGAAGGCGCGGCCGAGGATGTCCTTGGCCTCGATGGCCTTGTTCTCCGACAGCACGGTGAGTTCATAGGTCGACGGGCGTGCCAGTGCCTCGTGACCCACGATGCGCCAGAACATCAGCTCGTCCTTCACGGGCGAGTCGCTCTCGATGCGGAACTCCTTGTCTGCCATGAATGGCTTCTCCCCTGTTCTGTACTGGCGGCGCCATCCGGTCACCGCCAAGGCATCTGCACTGCGCGCTAAGGCGCCAGCAACAACACCAGCGGCTGGCTCGGCACGGTGCGCACGCCCGGGCAGTTGGTGCTGTTCTGCAGCGACACGCTGGTCAGCCGCGACGCGGGCATGCCCATCAGCAGCACCGTGAAGGCGCCGGTGAGGTGGCGGCTCGGCCCCATCACCGTGCCCGAGGCCACGCCCAGCAGCACGCCGGAGTTGTCGCCGTTGGTCATCGGAATGGTGGTGCCGAGGTTGTGTGCCGGACCGCCCATGATGAGGATCGTCGGGCAGTTCGGAATCGCCATCGGACCCATGGCGATGTTCGGATACGGCACCGGAATCGGCGACGGCGCGGCGGGCGTGATGCAGACATCGGGAAAGCCCATGTCCGTGCCCATCAGCTGGCAGTTGGCGAACATTTTTCTTTTCCTTCGCTGTCGCCTCAGCCGAAATGGATCTGCGCGCCGCGCGCCTTGACCAGTTCGCGGCCGTTGACCAGCGTGTGCTCGCCCTCGAGGCGCATCAGCTGCTGCGCCTCGCACTCCACATGCGTGGCCGACACGCGATCGATGCCGTCGGTGGTGCGCAGGTAGTGCCTGCTGAAGTGCTGCACGCGGTCCATCACCGACGACAGCACCGAGCCCACGAGCTTCAAGCTGGTGCCGACCACGCTGAGCTGGCGGCCGACGACGTCGGCGCTGTCGGTGGCCAGGCGCGTGCGCTGCGTGGCGATGTCGAGCTCCTCGGCCGCGAGCTCGATGCGCCCGCCCTCCGCGGCGATGCGCATGTCGCCGCCTTCGCAGTTCACGACATTGACCGTGCCCTCCTCGCGCTGCAGCACGGCCATGACCCAGACTTCGTCGGGCGCGATGCGCAGGCAGGCCACGCTGTCGCCGGCCGCGGGCTCGAGCAGGCAGCTCGCGGCGCGGCGGGCGCGAAGCTTCAGGTCGCCGCTGGCAACGACCTGGCGGCCCTTCGCGTCGGTGCCCAGGATGCCCACGCACCATTCGCCGCCGATGGCCTTCGCGGCCGGGCGCTGGCGTGCACGGGTCTTCAGCGTTGTTTCGTTGTTCATGGCGTGTTCCCTCTGTGTTCGTTCATCCGGCGAATCTGGTGATCAGGCAATCAGGCGACCAGCGGCTGCCAGCGCTCCGATTCCGCGAGCTCCGGATCGGTCTCGAGCGCGCGCGCACGGTCGCTCATCTGCGCGTTCTCGGTGATGGCGGCATGCAGCACGGTGCGCAGCATGGTGGCGCGGCGCAGGTCGGCCGAGGTGAGATCGGCATGCCTGAAGTCGGCGTATGTCAGCTCGGCGCCGCCGAAGTTGGCGCCCTGCACCTTCGCGCCCGCGAAATGGGTCTGGTACAGGTCGCAGCCCGCGAACACGGCCTGCGGCAGCACGGCGCCGGTGAAGAGAGCCTGGCGCAGGCGCGCTCCCGAGAAGTCGGCGCCCTTGCCGGTGGCTGCGCAGAAGATCGCCGATGGTGCGATCGCCTTCGCGAACTTCGCGCCATCGAGCGTCGCCCCCTGGAAATTGCACTGCTGCAAGGTGACGCCGCTGAAGTCGGCCCCGCTCAGGTCGGCGGACGAGAACTGGCAGCCGTTCAGGTCCAGCCCCGCGAACGACATGCCCTTGAGCGAGGTCTTGAAGAACACGTTGCGCAGCATGCGCGCGCCGGTCCACGTCAGGTGCGAGAGATCGCATTCGTTGACCGTGGTGTATTGCCAGCTGGTGTCGTCGGCGCATACGTCGAGCAGCACCGACTGGCTGATGACGGCGGAATCGAGCTGCACGCCGCGCAGCACAGCATGGTCCAGCCGGCAACGCGCCAGCGTGGCCATGGTCATCGCCGACTGGGCCATCTGTGCGTGCGTGAGGTCGCACTCCGTGAACACGGCGCCGTGCAGGTTGGCTTCACGCAGGTCCGCGTGGTCGAGCTTGCAGCGGTTGAAGACGGCCTTGCGCAGGTTGGCGCCCGATGCGATGGCGCCGCGCAGGTCGCATGCGTCGAACACGGTCTCGCGCAGGTCGGCGCCACGAAAGTCCGTTTCGGCGAAATTGACCCGGGAGAAGATGCCGCCGCCGAGCGCGAGGCCCGCGTAGCGCCCCTTGCGCAGGTCGAGGCCTTCCAGCGCCTCGCCGACGCTGACTGCAATGGCCAGCAGGTTCGGGCTCATGCTGCGGCCTGCTGTTCCGGCGTGAGCCGTGGCCATGTTCGCGCCCGCTTGAGCAATGCGTCGTCGAAGCTCGTCGAGCCGTCCAGCCGCACGCGCCCGAGGTCGGCGCCGAAGAGATTGCTGCGCCGCAGGTCGGCCCCGCGCAGATCCGCCGACTGGAAGATGGCGTCGCTGAAGTTCACGCCCGACAGCAGCGCGTTGGTGCAGACGGCCTTGCGCATCAGAGCGCCCTTGGCGCTGGCGAGCCGCATGTCGGCGCCCTCGAGCAGGGCTTCGCAGAGATTGGCGCCGTCGAGCACGGCGCGAATCATCTTGGCGCCGCGCGCATCGGAGGCGCCGAAGTTGAAACGGCGCAGGTCGGCCTGGCTCATGTCCGCACCGGCCAGGCTGCTTCCCTTGACCGCCACGGTGCCGGCGCAATGTGCCGTCATCATCCTTGCGCCGTCGAGTTTGCTGGTCACGAAGGTCGCGTTCTCCATCTTCGCGCCGTGCATGTCGACGCCCGATAGGTCGGACTCGATGAAGTTGCAGACGGACAGGTTCGCCTCCGGCCAACGCATGCCTTTCAGGTCCAGCTTGTGGAAGACCTGGCCGCTCAGGTCGGCACCGGCCCAGTCGGCCTCGCCCCACGTGGTGTGCAGCAGGTTCGCCTTCGCGAATGTCGCGCGCCGCATCTGCGTGCCGGCGAATGCGCAGTGCATGAGCGTCGCGCCGCTGAAGTCGGCATCGTCGAAGACGCCTCGGGCGAGCCGCGCCTTGCCGAGGTTGGCCTTGCCGAATTTCGTGCCGATGGCGATCGCGCCTTCCAGATTCGCATGCGCCAGCACCGCCCCCGCGAGGTTGGCGCCGGAGAGATTGGTATTGGCGAGGTTCGCGCTCTCGAGCCACGCGCCTTCGAAGTTCACGTCCCGCAGGTCGAGGCCCGAGAGATCGGCGCCGGTGAGGTCGATGCCCGCGAAGAACTTGATGCCCGCGGCGCTGGCGCGTGCCATCTCGCCGCGCAGCTTCACCGCCTCGCCCGCGGCCATCGGGTAGGCCGGCGGCTGCATGTGCGCGGACTGGAGATAGCCCGCGCGATGCGCGTCCTCGATCTGGCACAGCTTCGGATAGATCGGCGCCAGGTCGACGGGCCTCGTTCCCATGGCCACCTGCGCGCGCATCTCGGCCATGTGCCTGTCGGGGTCGTACTTCGGCGGACCGCGGTGCTGCAGCTTGGCGAGGTCGATCTTCTGCTCCTGCGACATCGCCAGCGCGCGCTCGATGACCGTGACCGCATCTTCGACCGCCGCCCACCGCTGGGCCTCGGCCTCCTTCATCTTCTTCTCGAGGTAGGGCGGCAGTTCGTCACCCACCGGAACCTTCTCGCGCGGCGGCATCCGGATGCCCAGTGCGTCCGGGTCCTTGCCCATGGAGATGGCCTTCTCGCGAGCGAAGGCCACATCCATCCCGGCGCGACGGCGCTGCGCTTCGCCCTGCAGTCCCTCCGTCCCGAAGGGTGCCTTCGCGGCTTCCACATCGGGGTCGACGGTGCTCACACCCTCCGGGAGCAGGTCGCTGTCGACGATGGCGTAGATCGGTCCCATCTTCGGATCGGCACGCTTCGCGGCAGCGTCGAGATAGTGCGCATCGGAGCGGACCTGGCCGATGCGTTCCACCGCCCCCATGAGGCTGACCACGTCGGAGCCGTCGTCGGTGCCGACCTCGGCCAGGCCCTGGAAGATCGCGATGCAGCGCTCGGCATGCGGAAAGAACCACACCGTCGTCAGCCGCAGCGGAACCTCGCGCACCTTGGGCTCGCCGACCGCCATGCGGTAGCCGACGAACACGCGGGCCCGCATGCCCGGCAGGCGGCCTTCGATCAGGCGCTTTTCCGGATGCATGTTTTCGAACGAGAACGGCTCGTCGCCGACGAGCGCCGCGCCCATCCACTGGTCCGGCGGCGCGAGGTTGAAGTAGCGCCAGTCGGTGTCCGGCGCGAAGCCCGGCGCGTGCAGCTTCAGGTAGTCGGCGTCGTAGGTGCCGCGGTATTGCACGCGCTGCGGATGCGTCACGTCGAGCGCGCCCATGCCGACGGGCGCGATGGCCTGATCGGGGCGAAGGAGGCGGTCATGCGGCAGTTCGATGTTGGGCAGCCAGGCCACGCCATCCGCCTTCTGCCTGCCGCGGCCTGCGGTGTTGAGGGGAAAGTCCGCCCCGCCGTAGGCCCTGGTCCAGTCCAGCGGCATCTCCGCGAAAGGCCGGGCCTTGCTCGGCTTCGATCCGTCCCAGTAGCGGTCGCCCAGTACCAGCAAGGTCTTTTCCTGCGTACCGAAGCGGGCCCTCACGGCACAGCCGTCGGGCCGGTCCGGGGGCGGGAATGCCTTGCCGTGCACCAGGAACTCCGGCGTGAGCTTGGCCACGCCCTCGTCGATCATCGGCTGGGCCATCTCCTTCGCCAGGAAGGACCACATCGACTGCTCCGCCCACAGCGTTCCGCGCTCGCCCTGCGCGAACGGCAGGTGCAGGCAGGCGCTGATGCTGAGCCCGAAGCGCTTGCGGTACTCGATGGGGCGCGTCGACAAGCCGAGCGCCTGGGGTTTGAGGACTTGCATGGTCGATCGACAGCCCTCTTCATTCCCAGTCGTCGTTCGGCGGCACCCCTCCGTCCAGCGGGTCGGATGACGGCGGCGGTGGCGGCGGCGGCGGCGGTGGCGGTGGCGGTGGCGGTGGCGGTGGCGGTGGCGGTGGCGGCGGCGGTGGCGGTGGCGGCGGCGGTGCTGGCGGCGTCGGGCTCCACTCCTGCGTCGGCTCCGCGGGGGCGCCTACTCCTGGTGCAGGCGGCGGGGCCGGTGGAGCCGGCGGAGGCGGGGGCGGTGCGGCGGAGCCGTCCGCGTTGACGGACTCGTCGGCAGCCAGTCGTTCGCCGCCGGTGCCGACGCCGGCTGCACCCAAGGCACCGACGATCAGTTCACCCCCGGCGATCGCGACGGTGCCGATCACCGGGATGCTGCCGATCACGCCTTCCGTGCGACGGTTGCGCGTGATCGCGCCGAGCGAGCGCAGCCGGCCCGCAAGGCCCGGCAGGTGCGCGGCGTCGGCCTCGTTGGCTGCGTTGTCCAGCGCATTGGCGGCGTCGGCGTACTGCTTCAGTGTCGCGGCGATGTCCGCGTCCGCACTGGCAAGGCCCGCAACCGCTCCGAGCATGCCGGCGACCGCGGCTCCGCCCGCGCCACCGGCACCCGCGCCGGGGGTGAAGGTGTGCAGCGCGGCCTGCTCCACGTCGACCGGAAAGGCCTGGATCTCCGGCGCGAGGCCGGACGACAGCTTGACGCCCAGCGCGGTATCGATGGCCACGCCTCCGAAGTTGGAGATGGCGATGGCCAGCGCGTTGTCGATGCTCATGCCCATGAAGGTCGAGCGCGCGATGCCCAGGTTGGCTTCGCTGTTGGTGCCGATGTAGCCGCTGGTGTTCGGCCCGAGGATGGTCGTGTTGGAGCCGACCGAGGTCGCGTCGATGCTGCCCACCGCCATCATCTCGATACCGGTGTTGCTCATCAGCTTGATCTTGTTGGCCATCAGGTGCAGCGGCCCGGTGGGCACCGTGATGTACTTCGAGCTCGCCCCCGTCACCATCCAGTCGATATGCCCGGCCTCGAAGCTCATCTTCGCGGCCTTGTAGGTGACGTTGCCGCTGACGGTGATGGTCTGGTTGCCGATCACGTTGCGGGTTTCGCCGGCGCGCGAGGTGTCGGTGCGCGCACCGGTCACGTCGCTCAGGCTGGTGCCGGTCACCATGGTCTTGTCGTTGCTGTCGACGAAAGTGGTGCGGTCGCCCACCACCTGGTTGTTCTGCTTCCCCTTGACCGTGTTCTTCTGGTCCACCACCACCATGTTGGTGTCGTTGCGCGTCACCGTGCTCTTGCGGTCGCGGTCCACGTGGTTGGTCTGGTCGCGCTTGACGGTGACGCTCTGGTCGCGGTCGATGGTGGTGGAGTCGTCGCGCTCCACGCTGCGGCTCATGTCGAGCTCGGCGTGGATGTTGATGTTCTCCTCGCCCTTCTTGTCCTCGAACATGATCTCGTTGTAGTTCGAGGAACCGCCGCCGGGCGTGGAGCGGGTCTTGAAGCCGCTCTGGGTGGGCGACTTGTACGGTATGGGCTGCTCGTCGTTGTAGACGCGGCCCATGATGATCGGCCGGTCGGGGTCGCCGTTGAGAAAGTCGACGATCACCTCCTGGCCGATGCGCGGGGCGAAGTAGCCGCCCCAGCCCTTGCCGCCCCACGGCTGCGACACGCGGATCCAGCAGGTCGACTTCTCGTTGCTCTCGTCGTAGCGGTCCCAGTGGAAGTGCACCTTCACGCGGCCGTGGTCGTCCACGTGCAGCTCGTCGCCCTTCGGGCCGACGACGATGGCGGTCTGCGGCCCCGGCATGGTCACGCGCGGCGTGAGGCGCGGCGTGCGGAACAGGCGCTCGACCGGCATCACGGTGAGCAGGAAGATGCTGCTGCCGGTCTGCGCGGCCGATAGCGCGGGCGTGGCCGCGATGATCTCTTCCAGCACGGGCAGCGTGTCGGCGTTCACCGCGTCGTCGCGCAGCACGTCGGCCAGCGCGGCGTGCACCGGCTGCGCCTGCGTGTTGCCGCTCACGCCCTCGTAGCCCCGATGGCTGGCGACGAAGGTGCAGGCCGCGATGATGTAGTCGCCGTTGCGCGTGCCGTCGGGGTCGCCCTCGTACTTGAAGCCGCGCCCTGCCGTCACGTCGGGCCAGGGCGTCACGGCCCAGTGGCGGTCGCGGCGCGCGTTGAGCTCGTCGCCGCGCAGCTTGGCACGGGTCTCGGCGTCGTCGCCGCTGAAATAACCGCCCGGGAATTCGAACAGCTCCAGGCTCGCCAGCTCGTGGTCGTCCGATGCGTCGATGTCGGCGCCCAGCTTCTTCTTGATGGCCTTGAAGTCGCTGTCGCGCGAAGCGTGCTTGCCTGTGTCGAACTGCCGCCCGCTCACCCAGCGCGAGATCTCGTTGAAGCGCGGCTCCGCGGCGTTGACGGCCATGTGGCGCAGGGTGTCGGCGGCGGGCAGCTTCTCGTGCGCCATGTCGCTGGCATCCGACAGGTGCATGGTGCCGGGTGCGTCGTGCGCGTCGAACCAGTAGTAGATGCCTTCGTCCTCCAGCAGGCGCGAGAGAAAGCGGTAGTCGCTCTCCTGGTGCTGCACGCAGTAGCGCCGCGGGTTGTGCGTGCCGACCACGTTGTCGGCCTTGGTCTTCTTGAAGCGCTTGATGGGGCTGTCCTCGAACACCGCGTCGAGCACTTCCAGCACCTTCTTCTCCTGCAGAATGCGGGAGTTGGCGCGCTTGGTGAGCAGCCAGAACCACGAGCGCAGCGTGATGCGGTATTCGTAGTGCCGCCCCATGTGGCCCGCACGCACGAAACGCACCGCGTGGCCCTGGCAGTGGCGCTCGTGCGTGCCTCCATCGGCGTCCTTGAACCCGATGACCACGTCGAAGGCATGCCCGAGGATGTCCTTCGCATCGATGGCCTTGTTCGTCGAGATCACCGTGAGCTCGTAGGCCGACGGGCGCGCCAGCGCCTCGTGTCCCACGATGCGCCAGAACATCAGGTCGTCCTTGGCGGGGGAATCGCTCTCGATGCGGAACTCGTTGTCGGCCATCTTTTTCTCTTGGGGTGGAGGCTTGTCAGTCGAAGGCGTAGGTGAAGTCGGCGTCCTTCACATCGAGCGCCACGCGGCGGATCTCGCCGCCCGAGGCCAGGCGCTGCAGGTACTCGACCGAGATCGTCGGCAGCACGGTGTTGGTGAGGATCGCGTCGATCACGCGCCCGCCCGACTCCGGGTCCTGGCAGCGCGCGACCACCTGGTCGACCACCGCGTCGCTGTACTCGAAGGGCACGCCGTGGTTGGTCTCCACGCGCTTCTTGATGCGGCCCAGCTGCAGCCGCACGATCTTCTTCATCATCTCGGGCGACAGCGGGTAATAGGGAATGGTGACGATGCGGCCCAGCAGCGCGGGCGGAAACACCTTCATCAGCGGCGCCTTCAGCGCGTCGGCCAGCGCGTTGGGGTCGGGCAGCAGCTCGGGGTCGCGGCACATGCTCATCACCAGCTCGCTGCCGGCGTTGGTGGTCAGCAGGATGATGGTGTTCTTGAAGTCGATCATCCGGCCCTCGCCGTCCTCCATCCAGCCCTTGTCGAAGACCTGGAAGAAGATCTCGTGCACGTCGGGGTGGGCCTTCTCCACTTCGTCGAGCAGCACCACGCTGTAGGGACGGCGACGCACCGCCTCGGTCAGGATGCCGCCTTCGCCATACCCCACGTAGCCCGGGGGCGCACCCTTGAGCGTGGAGACGGTGTGCGCCTCCTGAAACTCGCTCATGTTGATGGTGATGATGTTTTGCTCGCCGCCGTAAAGCGCCTCGGCCAGCGCGAGCGCGGTCTCGGTCTTGCCCACGCCGGAGGTGCCGCAGAGCATGAACACGCCGATGGGCTTCTGCGGGTTGTCCAGCCGCGCGCGCGAGGTCTGGATGCGCCGCGCGATCATCTCCAGCCCGTGCTTCTGTCCGATCACGCGCTGGTTGAGCGTGTCGGCGAGCTTGAGCACGGCCTCCACCTCGTTCTTCACCATGCGGCCGACGGGAATGCCGGTCCAGTCGGCGACCACCGAGGCCACGGCCTGTTCGTCGACCGAAGGCAGGATGAGCGGCGACTCGCCCTGCACCGCGTGGATCTTCGCCTGCAGCTCGTGCAGTTCGGCCAGCAGCGCGGCGCGGTCGGGCGCGGGTTCGGCAGTTGCGGATGCGGGGGCGGCGGCATCGGTGGCCGTGGCTGCAGCGGGCGTGTCCACCGGCTTGTTGCCCGCGCGCAGCTTGCTGCGCAGCTCCAGCAGCCGGTCGACCAGCCCCTTCTCTTCCTGCCAGCGTGCATTCAGCGCATCGAGCTGCACCTTCGACTCGGCCAGCAGCGCGGCGACCTGCGCGGCGCGCTTGGTCACGTCGATGCCGATGGCTTCCTCGCGGCCGATGATCTCCTGCTCGACCGTCAGTCCCTCGATGCGGCGCATGCAGTCTTCCACCTCGGGCGGCGTCGCGTGCTGCGACACGGCCACGCGAGCGCAGGCCGTATCGAGCAGGCTCACGGCCTTGTCGGGCAGCTGGCGCGCGGGAATGTAGCGGTGGCTCAGCTTCACGGCCGCCTCGATGGCTTCGTCGAGCAGCTGCACGCGGTGGTGCTTCTCGAGCACGCTGGCCACGCCGCGCAGCATCAGGATCGCCTTGGTTTCGTCGGGCTCCGGCACCTGCACCACCTGGAAGCGGCGGGTAAGGGCCGGGTCTTTCTCGATGTACTTCTTGTACTCGGCCCAGGTGGTGGCGCCGATGGTGCGCAGGTTGCCGCGCGCCAGCGCGGGCTTGAGCAGGTTGGCTGCGTCGCCGGTGCCGGCCGCGCCGCCCGCGCCCACCAGCGTGTGGATCTCGTCGATGAAAAGGATGATCGGCGTGGGCGAGCTCTGCACCTCGTCGATCACCTGGCGCAGGCGCTGCTCGAACTCGCCCTTCATGCTGGCGCCGGCCTGCAGCAGGCCGATGTCGAGCGTGAGCAGCTTCACGTCCTTCAGCTGCGGCGGCACGTCGCCGCGCGCCAGGCGCTGCGCGAAGCCTTCGACCACCGCGGTCTTGCCGACGCCGGCCTCGCCGGTGAGCAGCGGGTTGTTCTGGCGGCGGCGCATGAGGATGTCGACGATCTGGCGGATCTCCTCGTCGCGGCCCGTCACCGGGTCCATCTCGCCCTTCTTCGCCTTCTCGGTGAGGTCGACCGCGAACTTCTTCAGTGCGTCGCCCTTGCCCATGGCGGCCGGTGCCATCGCTCCGGAGTCCTCGCCGGGCGCGCCGCTGCCCATGCCGGTGCCGTCCTGCGCGCGCATCTGCGCCTCGGGCGAGGCGTCGCAGACCTTGGCGAAGTTGTCGGCCAGGTCCTCGACCTTCACTTTCTCGAACTGCTTCGACAGGCCGAACAGCGGATTGCGCAGGCTCTGCGTCTTCAGCATGCCCACCAGCAGGTAGCCGGTGCGCACCTGCGCCTCGCCGAACTGCAGCGTGGCGTAGGTCCATGCGCGCTCGATGGCGTTCTCGATGTGCGGGGAGAAGTCGCTGATGGCGGTGGCGCCGCGCGGCAGGCGGTCGAGCGCGGTGGTCATGTCCTTGGCGATGACCGACACGTCGAGGCCGTAGTGCTGGATCACGCGGTGCAGGTCGGAGTCCTGCGCCTGCAGCAATTGCGCGAACCAGTGCTCCAGCTCCACGTACGGATTGCCCCGCATCTTGCAGAACACGGTGGCGCCTTCGATGGCCTTGTAGGCCAGCGAGTTGAGCTTGCCGAAAAGGGCAGTGCGGCTGATTTCACTCATGAGGGACTCCGTATCTCTTCTGAACGAATGAAGATGGGCTTGTTGAAAGACTGGTTGCCGATACGCACGTCGGCCGCGTCGCGCGAGCGCGGGCGCTCGCCGAGCCACGACACCCAGCCGAGGCGCGGTGCGCTGCCCTTCGCGTCGCCCAGGCGCGTGGCCGGCACCTGCGCCTTCTCGAGCACGAGCTCGGCATCCCACTCGAGCTCGTCGCCGAGCAGCTGCTGCATCCAGCGCTGGAGCACGGGGCGCGCATTGCCTATGGGCAGGAACATGCGGTATTGCTCCAGCGTGAGCGGCCCGAGGTGCAGGCGCACGCGGTGCTGGCGGTCCCACGCGCGGGTGCCGAGCATGGCGCCCATGCCCATGGCACGCGAGCTCTCGCCCTGCCCCAGCCGCGTGAGCTCGCCGGCCGGCAGGCTCATCCAGTGGCCGACCCAGCGTTCCAGCTTCACCGGCACGCCGAAGTAGCTGCACAGCACCGACTCCACGCTTTCCACGTTGTGCACGCGGCGCGCGAGCCAGCCCGAGAAGTGCAGGCGCGCGTCGTCATGGATCTCGTCGCGGTCCACGCGACCCGGCGCGCCGATGCCGACCAGCGCGCCGATCTGCAGGCGGAAGCGGTCCTCGCCCGGCCGGTCCAGCGCGACGGCGGGACGCGACTGCGCCCACGCGCGATAGAAGTGCAGCGAGAAGCGGTGCGAGAAGCTGTCGAGAAAGGCCAGCCACGTCGGATCGCCATGGTTCAGGCTGCGCTCGCGGATGAAGTCGCTCAGGTGCACCGGCAGCGGCCCATTGGGGCCGATGTAGCCGAAGAACTGCTGGCGCAGGCGCGGCGGCGAATGCGCTGTGGCGGGCTCGAAGCGGCTGAAGCTCGCGGGCGCGAACGACAGCGACGGCTCCTGCCCCACGCGCACCGGCTCGGCGCCGGGCAGCAATGCGCGGCCCCAGCGCGGCGTGGTGCGCGCGACCGATTCGAGCCGGCGCATCACCGCGAAGTAGTCGAAGGCCCAGGGCTCGGCCGACCAGCCACGCAGCGCGGCATCGACGCGGGCCTGCACGGTTCCACCGCCCTGCTCGGGCGCGCGGGCCGCGCCGGTCACAGGATCTGCCGCGTCCCGCACAGCGGCCTCCAGCGCATGGTCTCGCCCTTGCCCGCGATGCGCAGCACGGTCTCGACGAAATGATTCACCTCCACGTGGCGCGAGAGATAGCGCGCCAGCACCGCGCCGAACAGGAAGCTGCTGTGGCCGTGGAAGGCATCCTTGTCGACCTCGAGCGTCACTTCCAGGCCGCGCCCGAAGGCGATCGGCCCCTTCAGCGGCAGGCGGCGCGCCACGGGCTTGCACTTCACCGACAGCAGGCCGCGCACCTGGCCCTGGCGCATCTCGTCCGCATGCACCGCATAGAGCATCAGTGTCTCGCGCAGCGCGGCAGCGCCCTGCTCCGGCGTGCTGTCGGACAGCGACAGGTAGTTGAGCGCCAGGTGATCGACCACGCGCCACCCCAGCCCCTGGCTCACCACCGGCGACACCGGCCGCGACGGCCCGCGCACCATGCGCACGCGCTGCACGGGGAACGAGTCGACACAGTCGAAGTCGTTCTCGCGACCCAGAGGCATCAGAAGCGGCAGGTCGCGATTGGTGCACAGCGCGGTCACCGCCAGCTGCCGCAGCGTGGCCGCGTACGGCGCCTGCTGCGGATCGACGATCTGCATGTAGACCTCGGAGCCGATGTGGCTGCTGCGGTTGCCTTCGGTGCGCTGGCGCACCGACAGCATGCGCGGCTCGCGCGTGGTCGTGAAGTAGGCCGGATGGCTCAGCCGGCTGCCGTGGAAGGCCGAATAGAAGGGCCGGAACGGCTGCTCGGCCGCGGCCGCGTCGGCGCCCGGCGTGCCATGGCCGATGACCTCGGTGACGGTGTGCACCTCGAAGTCCTGCGGCCGCGTGCGGTCGGGCACCAGGTGGAACTGGCTCACGCCCTCGGTCAGCGGCACGCGGTCGAGCCGCTTGCTGAAGAGGTTCACCGCGGGCACGCAGTGCAGCATCACGTTGTCGGCGCTCACGAGCTTTTCGAGGGCCGCGTCGCCGCGAGAGAACAGCAGCACGATCTCGACCTCGGCCACCGGCATCTCCGCCAGCAATGCCCTGAGCCCGCCGATGCGCACGAACTGGAAGCGCTGGGGAAACGCGAAGTACTCCTGCAGCAGCCTGAAGCCCGAGAAGCCGGTGGCGGTAACGGGCAGCAGCGCCTCGTCGTCCTCGAAGCCGACAGCACCGATGGCACCCGGAGGCAGGCTGCGCGCGGTGCCCTGCAACGCGCCGCCCGTGCCCAGCGGTCGCACCAGCACGCCGATGGGCTGGCCCAGCGCGCACTCATGCAGTTGCCAGGCCACGTCTTCCGCGCCGCCGAAATGCAGCACGAGGTCGTCGAGTGCGATCTGGCTGAAGTCCAGGCCGGCCGTGGCGCGCAGCGTGATGCGAAGGCCGCCGCGGATCGCGCGCGACTGCGGATGCGTGTTGAGCGGCAGGTCGGGCGCGTAGGTGAAGTACTGCGCGCGCTGCACCTCGACGGGCCAGATGCGCAAGGCGCTGGCCGTGCGGAACTCGCAGTGCGTGTTCTGTCCCACCGCCTGCCGCGCGCGCAGGCCGCTGCCGCGCGGCAGGCTCGGGCCGGTGGCGAGGTTGGCGTCGTCGGGGTCGGGCGCGAACGAGACCACCACCATCGCCGGCGTCGGCGCGAGGAAGTGCGGATAGACGATGTCGAGCAGGTGGCCGGTGAAGCGCGGGTATTCGGCGTCGAGCTTCAGGCCCACGCGCGCAGAAAGGAATGCAGTGGCCTCGATGAGCCGCTCCACGTACGGATCGGCGACCTCCTGGCCTTCGATGCCAAGTCGATGCGCAATCTTTGGAAATGCGCGTGCGAACTCGGAAGAGCTTTCGCGGAAATAGCGCAGTTCCTGTTCGTACAGACTCAGCAGCCTGGGGTCCATGGCGGACTCATCTCGGGTTTTGCGCCATGTCCACGATCTCTATGCGGCCCTCTTCCAGGTCAACGCGGCTTCGCATGAGGAACTCGAGCGGCACGGGCTGCGCCCACAGCATGCCGCGGATCTGCAGGCCGATGCTGTTGTGGGAGTCCAGTGCCGGGCCTTCCATGATGAGTTCGACTTCGAGTGTTCGGGACAGGATGCGCGGCTCGAACTGCAGGATTGCGTTCTTCAAAGCCTGTTCCATGCTGACACGCTGCACCGACGAGGTGAACTGGCCAGACAGCATAGGCAATCCGTAGTTGATGACCGAGCGCGCCGCGTTCGGGTACTGCCTGTCGTCCATCGAGAGGCCGTAGCCGGTGGCGTTGAAGAGCCAGCCCAGGTCGCGCAGCACGGCCTGGCGCAGCGCCTGCTTGGTCAGCGTGCGCTTGTCGTCGCTCTCGCGCTTCTCGTCGGGCGCGTTGTCGACGAGGCGATCGAGCAGCGAAGGCTGCAGCCGCTCCTGCGCGGTGAGCTCAGCCATCGACGGCGCCCTCGGCCGGCGCTTCGGCCTCCGCTTCGGCCGGCGTGAACAGGATCTCGCGCACGTCCATCAGCGCGTACTCGTTTCCGTCGCTGCTGCCGAGCACGCGCTGGCCGTAGCCGGCCCAGACCTCGGGGCGCAGCTCGCGCCATTCGGTCTTGCGTGCAAGGCGCAGCTCGCCGTCTTCCACCTTCTCGGTGCCCTCGTAGCGCGTGGGGATGAGCGCGAGGGTCTCGCCGCCGTTCTCGAACTGCAGGTGCGCGGGCATCCACACGCAGTCGCGCAGGTCCTCGGGCGGCTCGATCTTGATGTGCGCGAGGCGCGCGTACGGAATCCAGTAGTACTTGCCGTTGACGAAGGCTTCGAGCACCGGACCGAGGCGCATGTCGGCGTCAGAGAGCCATTCGAAGGGCTTGCCGTCGATGGTGCCGCCGATGGCGGGCGCGCCGTCGAAGGCGCGCTGGCGCAGGTCCTCGGCCAGTTCGCTTTCGCCGCGCCCCTGGCGCAGCAGCGACTCGATGAGCAGCGCCAGCCACTCGTCGGGCTGGCCGAAGATCATCGGCGTGCGCGTGCCGGCGAACACTTCGGCGCGCAGGCCCTCGCAGCGCACGGCCTCGCCGTAGACCTGCTTCATGGGCACGGCCAGCGCGTCGAGCTCGGCCGCGACGGTGAGCTGGTTGAGCGCGCGCTCCCACTGCCCCAGCACGCACAGCAGTTGCGCCATGAACACGCGGTGCTTGCTGTCGGAGGGCTTGGCGCGCACATCGTCGCTCAGGGCCTTGAGGGCGGCTGCCGGGTCGGCGGCCTTGAGGAATTCGGCTGCGGTCGTCATGACGTGCGGCTCCTTGTGGCTGGGCTGGGTGTGCCGCTCAGGCGCGGGTGAACTGGCATTCGCGCACCGCGCCGCGCAGGCCGGTGGTCTTCTGCGGGGCCGAGCGGACCTTCACCGTGCGGTAGCTGATGGAGATCAGCTCCGAGGGCACGCCCCAATGACCGCCGGAGCTCAGCACCAGCCGGCAGATGCGCGCGTTCTCCAGCACCAGCTCGAAGGTCGACTGCGCATCGGGCGAGCGATCGTCGCCGCCGGACTTGAAGGCGCTGATCATCACCTTCAGGTCTTTCTCCTGCGCGCGCAGCAGGCTGGCGATGGTGGCGGTGGCAGCGTCGCTGCGGCGCGCCACGATCAGGTTGTTGGGCACCACCTGGTTCTGGCTGGAAGACTCCGGCACCTGCACCGACCAGTAGTAGCCGCCGATGTTCAGGCGCGCCTTGCCGTCGTCGAAGCTGCGCTCCAGTTCGCCCTCGACCGGCGCGCCCTTGTTCTCGATCAGCATGACCAGGTCGGTCTCTGCCGAGCCGGTGCCGATCAGCTCGTAGAACTGGCGGGCGTCTTCAGGGCTCCAGGAGCCGTCGTCTAGGAATGCCATATCACCTCCGGATATCGAGAGAAGAAGAACAGGAAAGAAGAAGAACTGGAACCGTCATGGCCTGGCTCCCGCGTCCGCCGTGCCGCTCCTGCGCAGCAGGGCCGCGAACACCTGGCGCTCGCCGCTCTCGGCCGGCGGCTGCCCGCCGCGCACGCGCACTTCCGACACATCGGCCTGCGCATAGCCCACGCCGAAAAGGCGCGGCGCGCTGTAGGGCGTGGCGGGCACGGCCATGACCAGCAGGCGCGCGTCGCCCGCGGCATCTAGCCATGGCAGGTCGAAGCGCTTCACCGAAGGCTGCTCGGGCGTGCCGCGCTTGAAGCGGTTGGTTTCGCCGGACTCGTCGGGATAGACCGGCTGCAGGTTGCCGCGCGCGTCGATGCCGGCGATGACGAGGTCGAGCGAACGGCCGCTGGTGTTGCGCACGCTCAGGCGCACCCGCTCGCCGGCACGCGCCGCGGGCAGCGCGTTGGCCGCTTGCGCAACCGGCACGCTGCGCAGCATGCGGTCGCCGTTCCACACTTCGAGCGCCGCGTCGAAGCCGTCGAGCTGGCCGTCCTTGCCGTAGCCCTGCAGCTGCGAGAGCCACTTGAGCTGCGCCAGTGCCTGCAGGCGGCGGCGCAGCGCGGCGGTGTCGGGCAGCACCACGGTGGAAACGGTGGCGCCGAAGAGCGGCGCGAGCAGTTCGAGGCGCTGGCCCGAGGGGCCGAGATCGGTCCAGCGCACGTCGGCGGTGGCCGCGTCGTCGGCCGGACGGATCGCGGCCGGGTAGTCGAGGCTGAGGCCGGCGGGCAGCGGCTTGTCGGCGCGCACGCGCAGCGCGGTGGCGGCCGGCTCGGCCATGGGCGTGACGCTCCAGAAGGCGCTTCCCGGCACGTCCTTCAACGCCGAAGGCACCGCGAGCCATGCGTTGCCGAGCTTGATCTGCGACACGGCGGCCGGCGCGCCGCGGACGGTGCCGTCGTCCAGCGTCGCGAGCACGCGCAGCTCCTGCTGCTGCGCGAGGCCGTCGAGCAGGCCCGCCTTGATGGCCAGGCTGTCGCCGCTGCGCTGCGCGCGCCACACGGGGCGCGTGGACGCGGGCGCGCCGCTGTTGGCGAACAGCGGTGCGTCGAGGTTGCCTTCGGCCACCGGCGATGGAAGCTCGCGCGTGGGGAAGCGCTGCGCGAGCTCGTCGATGACCGGCGGGTACAGAGCGAGCACGCCATCGAACAATTCCCGCCATGTGGCGGGCTTGCGCGAAAGAGCTTCGACCATCGCCCAGGTCAGCAGGCCCTGGGGCCTCGCGTTGCGCGCCTTGCGCGGCAGGCGCAGCTCGGGCGTGATCTGGTGGCTTTCCGATGCGAAGAAGGCGACGTATCGGGCACGCGGAACGGACTCGGCCGGCGCGGGTGGCGCCGGCTGCCGCGCGGGCGGCGCACCGCCCGTCAGTTGCGTTGCGCGCAATCCGCGCCAGCGCACCTCGTCGTCGGGCGGGCCCTCGGCGGTGGCTGGCGCGTCGGCGGTGCCGCGCGTCATGGAGTTGGCGGAGCAGGTGTCGAACACCGAGGCCACGAACACGTTCTTCGCAAGGAAGGACTGGATCCACGCATCGAAGTCCACGTCGCGCAGGTCGCCCGCGAGCGCGTTGTCGCTGCCGAGCGTGCCGCGCACGTCGCGCGCGAGGAAGTTCTCCGAGAGCCCGTCTGGCTCCTGGTAGCGCTTGACGATGTCGCGCAGGCGCGTGCCGTGGCCGGAGAAGTACAGCAGCACGAAGTCGCCGCTCTTCGACTGCGCGAGCAGCTTCGCCAATGCGTCGTAGATGGCCTGCGACTCGGGCAGCGCAGCGCCGCTCACGCCGTCGGCAAGCATCGCGATGTCGGACGCTGCGAAGCCCTGCTTCAGCAGCGCGTCGCGCACCAGCATCACGTCGTTGCGCGGCGCCTGCAGCCACAGCGCCTGCGGCTGGTTGACGAGCTCCGAGACGCCGACGAGCAGCGCGCGCTGCGTGGCGAGGGCGAGGCTGCAGCAGGCCAGCAGCCACAGCACCAGCAGCACCTGGAGAAAGCGCAGCTGCGTGACGCCCCGCCCCTTCGGCCGCGGGTGATGAAGATGCGGGCGGACAGCATGCCCCCCGGCAGGCAGGGCGCGCGCGTTCATGGCCGCCGCTCCCGGGCCGGGCCGGCCGATTCCACCAGCGGCGAGGCGGCGAGCGTCGCCAGCGCCTCCACGGGCTGCGGCACCCGCAGGCGCCATGCGCCGTCGCCGCCCGGCCCGCCCACCACGTCGGCCGAGACCGACTGCAGCAGCCGGTCGGCCTCGTCCATGCGCACGCCGGGCTTCCAGCGCACGAAAAGGTCGGCGCGCGCCGGTTCGGGTGCGGTGGGCACCGCGCGGAAGCGAACCTCGTCGTCTTCGGCGGCGCCACGGCCGCCGATCAACCCGACGTTCTGGATCACCACGCACAGCGCCAGCACCGCGAAGGCCGGGCGCGCCCAGCCCTCGGCACCGAACCAGCGGCGGATGCTGCCCCACCAGCCGCCCTCGGGGCCGGGCTGCGGCCTGGCGCGCGAAGGCGCGGCAGCCGCAGGTGCTTTCTCGCTGTCCTGAGGCCGCGTCAGGGCGGTTCCGAGTTCGAGCCCCACGTCGCGGTACAGGTCCTGGTAGTCGGTGCGCGGGTCTTCCGGCCCGAGCGGCGTGCCCGACAGCACCGAGAAGACGCCGCCGCCCACGCCGCGCAGCGCGATGCGCCCCGGCTCCGGCGCGATGGCCAGCGCCGCGCGCGCGGCCCATTCGTCGTGCACCGCGCGGATGGCCGCGAGCCGCGTGGCCGAGACCTCGCCCAGCACGCGCGCGCAAAGCTGCGGGCTCGGTTCGAGCGTGAGCACGTTCCATGTCTGGATCACGCCGAACATCGGCTCGAAGGGCTCGTCCTCGGGCTCCAGCAGCACGTCGAAGGCACAGGCCCAGTCGGCCTCGCCGGCGGCCATCCAGCCCTGCCAGAGGTCGTCGTGGATGCAGCGGTCGAGCAGCACGCCCAGCAGCCGCCCGCGGTAGACCACGCTGACGAGGCGGCCCGGCGCCCAGCGGGCCGGAAAGCCTCGCTGGGCGACAGCCTCGCGGCGCCGGGCCAATTCGGTAAGGGGCAGGAGCAGGTCGGACGCGGCGGCGGCGGACCCGGCCGGCGTTCCCGGCGGTGTTCCGGGCATGGCCACGGTGGCCGTGCCGGGCTCGCCTTCTCCTGTTCCGGCATCCGGCACAGTGGCCGCGCCGGCCGTTTCCAGCGCGTGGCGTATCACGCTGAGCGGGGGCCAGAGGTCGTGGGTCATGGCGTCTGTTCCTGAATGGCTATGTCTTCAGGCGTAAGACGCTTCAGCACCGAGGATTTTGAAAACCTGCAGGATCGCCGCCATGTTGTCGGGCTCGATGGCGATGCCCAGCGTCTGCTGGATCCAGCCGCCGAGCCGCGTGCGGGCGTAGTCCGCCGTGAGCCCTTCGCGCTTGTGCACCAGGCCCAGCCGGCCCGCGCGGTAGTGGTAGGACGCGATGGCGTGGCGCGAGGCGATGCCCGAGAGCCCGCCCTCGGCCTCCTTGCCGAAGCCCTCGCACAGCAGCAGGCGCTCCGGCTCGGGCAGCTCGGCGATGAAGTCGCGCGCGGCCTGCTGCACGGCCTGCATGCTCAGGCCGTGCTCGGCGAGGCAGCCCTCCAGGTCTTCGCCGGCGCCGATCTCGTCTTCCAGCTGCGCCTCGGTGATCTGGTCGCCGATGGAGAGCTTGCGGCGGAAGGAACTGGCACGCGTGCAGTCGATGAGGTAGCGGCGAAAGTACGCACACAACGCGAAGGCCGTGGACGGCGCACTGTGCCCCGCGCGCTCCTCGGCCTCGTCGGGATCGGCGTCGAGCCGCAGCACCTTCACGTAGATGAACTGCGCCACCAGCTCCTGCCGGCCCTCTCCCAGCACCTGCAGCTCGGGCGGATTGCAGGCCACCAGCGCATCGCCCACGATGCGGTACATGGCGCCCATGTCGTCGGGGGACAGCGTCTGCCTGCGCCGCCAGAGGCGGACGAGCTCAGAGCTTTCCGCGGACGACAGCGTTTCGATCATCGGCTCACCCCCAGGCTTCGCGCACTTCGTGTCGCTTCGCCAACCCCCTTGCAGGGGGCAACACCTGCGGCCCGGCAAAGCCGGTTCCGCGGTGTTCCCCGAACGGGCCTCGCTTCGCGGGCCGACGGAATGGCAATTGGCCCGGGGTCTCGCATGCCTCGATCCTTCAATCGTCGACGCAGCTGCCCTCGGAAGGCACCAGGCATTGCGGCAGGTTCGCGCCTACCGGCCCGCCGCGCGTGCGGATCGCCGAGGACACGGCCGCCTGCGCCACCGCGAGGCCGCGCGGCAGCAATATCCACAGCTGGCCGCGCTCCTTCATGCGGCGCGCGTTGGTCGCGGCCTGCTGGCCGTTGCCGAAGAAATAGTCGGCCCGCACCGCGCCGCGGATGGCGCCGCCCGTGTCCTGCGCAATCGTCAGGCGCTGCATCGGCGCACCGCTGCCGGGCGTGCGCGTGGAGACGAACACCGGATAGCCCAGCGGCGTGCTGCGCGGATCGACCGCGATGGAGCGCCCCGCCGACAGCGGCACGCCGAAGGCGCCCACGGGGCCGCCCACGGGCGACGTCGATTCCTTGAAGAACACGTAGCTCGGGTCCTTGATGCCCGAGCCCGTCACCGCGCCGCCGGCCGCCGGGCGCCGACCGGGCACCACCACCGGACCGCTGGCCACCGGCCGCGCGAGCGTGAAGCCGCGCGTGCGGATGGTGCCGTTGGCCACCGCGCCGGTGTCGCTGTCGTCGTCGTCGCCGTCGTCGAGCTGCAGCTCGATGGAAGAGCCGCGCACCTTCACCGGGCTGCGCGGCTTGCCGTTGGCGGCCTGCGCCAGCGTCGGGCGGAAGGGCTGGCCGTTCTGCTCGGCATAGGCGACGCGCACGATGTCGCCGTTGGCCATGCGGATGCGGCCCGAGCCCTGGATCTGCATTTCGTAGAGCGCGGTGGCGCTGCTCACGAAGGCCAGCACCTTGGCGTTGGGCGCGCCCTTGGTCTCGATCTCTTCCCGCGTGTAGTACGGCAGCAGCTGCTTGCCCTCGATGCGCAGGCGCACCTTGCGGTCGAGCGTGTCGCGCGAGATGCCCGAGAGGTCGAGCGCGTAGAGGCCCGGCGCGCCCATGTCGCGCGTGCTCAGGCCGGTCTGCACCACCACGTTGCGCCCGTCCACGCGGGCCGCAACCGTGCCGGTGCCAGGCGGCAGCTTGCGCGCGTCGGCGAAGAGCATGTCTTCCGGCTGGCCGTACACCGGGTAGATGAAGGGCGCGCCGTACTGGCGCGCGCCCGCGATCTCGGGCTCGAAGTAGCCGGTGACCACGCCGTCGGGCCGGCGGTCGTCGTCGCGGATCTGGTAGGCCGAGAACTCGCCCTCGAAGAAGCCGCGGATGGCGTTGTTGTTCTTGCCGTCGACCTTCTGCGCTCGGTCGCACACCTCCTTCCACTCGGCGCCGCGTCCGTTCAGCACCTTGCAGCTGCCGAGGAAGGCGGGCCAGCTCTCGGAGAAGTCGTCGCGCGACCAGCCGGGCACCGAGTCGAAGCTCACCGAGGTGTAGGTGGCGAGCTGGGTCGAGAAAGTGCGGGCCTGGCCGGCCACGCTGGCGCCGGTGGGCGGCGGGCGCGAGGCGGTGGTGCCGGCCGTGGTGTCGGTCGTGGCCGCGGCGGTGCCTGTGGCGGCGGGCGGCGGCGTGGTGCAGCCCGCCAGGGCCGCGATGGCGGCGGCAGCGCTCCACCTGAGCGCGCAGCCGAGATATCGCGGCCCCTGCCTGTCGGGTGCCTGGTGCTGCCGCGGTTGCGATGTGGTCATCATGAAAGCCTCCTTGTCCGGAAAGTAGTCACGGCCCGAAGGCCGACGCTCTGCAGACGATTACTTCTCGACGATTTTGAAATTGCCGACGCCGTAGACGTCGTTGCACGGGGTGTTGGGCGCGCACACCGGCTTGCCCAGGAGCGGCGACGGACCGGTGCCGCGCGTGGCCTCGAGCGCGGCCAGCACGGGCAGCGGAAACACCGGGAACACGCCATCGTTCTGCACGCCGGCGGCGCTGAAGTCGCGCTCGTGCTCGCTCACCAGCACCGCGAACTGGTCGGTGCCGGCCGGCCCGCCCGCGTCCATCGGCCACGAGGCGCGCGGCAGCGAGAGCGTGCCGCCCGCGGTGATCTTGTTGTACTTGTCGAGCAGGTTCGGGAACAGCAGGAACATCTCGCCGCCGCTGGACAGCAGGAACACGTAGACGTAGCCCTCCCGCTTGCTGCGGACCTCGAAGGCGAGCCGGTCCTTGCCGATCGCGACCTCGGCCTTCTTCGGCGTGGCCGTCACGTCGAAGCCGGGCGCGGCACCGGTCGCGAGCGACTGAAGCGACTCGGCCGGCGTGCGCGGGGCCGGAGGTGGCGACGGTGGTGGAGGCGGCGGGGGCGGTGGTGCCTCCGCGACCTTCGTGTCGGACGGCGGAGCCGGCGTGCTGGCGACGACCGGCTTGTCGTTCGCGCCGCCGCGCCCCTGGAACCACCACCAGCCGCCGCCGGCCGCCGCCGCGAGCACGGCGATCGATGCGAGGGCGACGACGGTCTTGCTGCCGCCACCGCCGCTGCTGCTGTTGTTGTTGCCCTTGTTTCCCGTCGGCGAGGGTGCGGGCGCAGGCGCCTTCGCGCCGGCCTTCCCCGCGATGACCGTGGCCGCATCGGCATTCGTGCCGGACGACGCCCGTCCGCCCGCCGACGAAGGCGGCTGCGTGCGCGGAACCGGCGCGATGCTGTGCCCTACCTCCAGGTCGAGCGCCGCGCGCAGCTCCGCCATCGACTGCGGCCGCTGCTCGGGCCGCACGCCCAGCCCCGCGTCGATCGCCTCCAGCAGGCGCGGGCTGTAGCGCTTGCGCAGGATCTCGTTGCCCGCGAGCGGCACGTAGCTGTCGGACAGCAGACGCGCCACCGAAGGCGGCGGCGCGCGCCCGCACACCGCGACGTGCATCACCGCCGCAAGTGCGTACACGTCGGTCCATGCGCCCTGCGACATGTCGGGCATCTCGGCGTACTGCTCGATGGGCGCGTAGCCCGGCTTGAGGATGACCGTGATCGCCTGAGTCTTGTCGGTGATCACGCGGCGCGCCGCGCCGAAGTCGAGCACCACCGGGCGGCCCGAGCCTTCGAGCAGGATGATGTTGTCCGGTGCGATGTCGCGGTGGTAGCAGTTGGCGTTGTGCATCACCGCGAGTGCCTGCGTCACGCCGTCCATGATGCGGATGAGCCAGGCCTCGTCCACGCCGGCGGGGATGGAGACCAGCGCCTCCCTGAGCGTTTCGCCGCGGTAGAAGGGCATGACCATGTAGGTGGTGCCCTTTTCCTGCCAGAAGCGGTAGACCTTCAGCAGGGACGGGTGGTCGAACTGGGCCAGCAGGCGGGCTTCGTTGATGAAGCTGCGCATGCCGAGGTCGAAGGTTTCCCTGTGTTTCTCCGACAGGGGGACGACTGTGCCGTCCTGCTGTCTTGCCGATAGCGAGGTCGGGAGGTATTCCTTGATGGCTACTACGCGTTCGAGCGTGTGGTCCCAGGCTTCGTAGACGACGCCGAAGCCGCCCTGGCCTATGACTCTTGTTATTTCGAACTCTGCCAGGCGGCTGCCTACGGGGAGGAGGCCTGCTTCCGTTGCGCCTGTGGCAGGACTGGTCACGGGGTTCGAGCCGGACATGCTCGTGGGCTGCGCGCCGGCTGTGATTACCGTTGCGGCGGTGTCGCCGGTTGTCGTTGGCTGCTGGGGTGATTTGGGGACTACGCGGGTGCGGTCGTCTTCGTTGGAGTCGGTCATTGACTGGCTCCTTTTTTGAGTTTGCTGATGGGTTGTTTTCCGGGGCCGGGTCTCGGCCCGGCGGCCGACCTACTTTTCTTTGCTTCGCCAAAGAAAAGTAGGCAAAAGAAAGGCGACCCCACTGTCTGCGACCCTCCGCTTCGCTGCGGGCAACCTGCGGTGCTCGCGTTTCGCGGGGTCTCGCAGAACTCGCTTCGCTCAAACAGCTGCGAGCCCGTATCCGCGAAACGCTGCGCTCCTCGGCGCAGCCAGAGGGGTGGGGAGACGCACGGGCCGTCGCGTTGCTCGGCCACCAAGGCACTGCAGGCGCTTTGCGCCTGCAGTGCTTGGAATGGGTCATTGGTCTTGCTTGGTTCGCTGGGGTTGAATGCACGGCCGAGCGAAGCGAAGGCCAGTCCAGGCTGTTCGGTAGCCGAGCGCAGCGATGGCGCGTCCCACTCCCTTCTGGCTGTGCCGAGGAGCGCAGGCGCAGGAGGGATCAGGGCCGCAGCTGTTTGAGCGAAGCGAGTTCTGCGGACCCCCTCCTGCGCCGAGCACCGCAGGTTGCCCGTAGCGAAGCGAAGGGACACAGACAGTAGGGTCGCCTTTCTTTTGCCTACTTTTCTTTGGCGAAGCAAAGAAAAGTAGGTCGCCCGCCGGGGCGAGACCCGGCTCCGGAAAGCAAAACAAGAAGAGGCGTACATCTCACCCCTCCTCTGCAAAGCCCAGAAACAAAGCTTCAAACTGCTCATCCCGAGGCAACCCGGTACTGAGCATCCGTATCCCACTTCCAACAGAAGGATCACTCAACCACAACGAAGCCCCCGCCACCGGCAGCTCCAGAGATTCCACAACCCCTTCCCGACCACCCGAAGAAGAAGCAACGACATCCCCAACAAACAACCGCTGCAGCACAGCATCGAACCGCACCGCATCCAGATCCCCATCAAGCCCCTCCAACGCAGCCTGCGTCGCATGAGCCCACCACCCCAGCGCGGCAGCCAGCGCCTCCCCCCGCAAGGTCCCGGGCGAGTCCGCGTCCAGTTCCACCGCAATGGCAAACGGAAAGTACCGCCCCACCCCATCCACGGAAGGCATGAGCACGCCGATCCACGCCTGATCGCCAGCCACCTGCCGCCCCAGCGCAAAGCACCAGATGGGCGCCTCCAGATAGCGCTCGGTCCAGTCCGGCTGATCCCGCAGCCGCGACATGCCCCGCTGCAGCCACTGGTCCCACACGGCGCGGAAGGGCTCTGGCAGGCGCCGGTGCGCGAAGTCGCCCATGCCCGGCAGCTTCCCGAACCACCCGGGCAGCGCGGTGGTGGAAGCAAGAAGCGAGGAAGGCTCGATGCTCACAGCCCCTCCGGACAGGAGAACTCGCGCAACTCGCGCAGGCGGATGGGGTGCTGCACGCTGTTGGTCGTCACCTCGAAGCGGGTCTTGCGCGCGCCGATCTGGAAGGTGATGAAGAACTTCTCGGGCGCGTCGCCCGCCTCGAGCTGGCCGTCGTCGAGCGTGCGGAACAGGGCCCACGGGCCATCCATCGCCGAGCCGGAGCTGCCGGTGGTCGAGGGCGGGCTGACCTGGATGCGCACCTGGTTGCTGCCCTTCGGTCCGGGCCACTGCACGGCCATGGGCACGACGGGGCCGTGCGCGTATTTCACGAGCTGGCCGTCGACGTCGAGGATGAACTGGGTGATGCCCGCGTCCATTTCCACCGGCTTGAAGTCCAGCCGCATAGAGGGGCCCCGACCGCCGCCGCGGAAGAAGATTTCCTTGATGCGCGCCGCACGCTCGAACTGCGCGATCGCCTGCGTGGTGATGGCGCCGCGCTCGGCCACGGGCTTGTAGCGCCACGGGCGCGTGCTGGTGTCGACGATGGAGGCCAGGCGCTTCTGGAAGAAGTCGTCCATCAGACCGCCGGGACCGAACATCTGGCCGAAGTCCTCGGGCAGCACGTCGCGCTTGCTGCTCTGCACGAAGGGGTATCGGCCGGCGATGGCGCGCGCACAGAACTCGGTCACGGGGCGCAGGTCCTGGCTCAGGTTGCCGCGCTCGGCCACCTGCGCCTGCGCGGCGCCGGCCTGGCTCAGGTTCTCGATCATCGAGCGCACCGGCTCGGGCAGGCGGCCGGCGTCGGACTTGAGCTTGCCGGCCACGTCGCCCGGTGGCGGCGAGGTGCGGCCCTTCACTGCCGTGTCGACGGCGTTGAGGTACACGTAGACCTCGTTGAAGAGCTTCAGAGCGTCGTCGATGGGCGCGGGCTGGTTGGGGCCGCCGGCGGTGACGAGCCGGCGCAGCGACTCGAAGCGGTCGTCCACGATGCTCTCGATGCGCTTGCCCGGCGCCACCTGGCGGCCGGGGTCGCTGCCGAACAGGTCTTCCAGGCCCTTGCGGGTGTTGCGCACGGTCTCGGTGGCCTTGCTGACCACGTCCTTGTTGGCATCGGCGGCGGGGATCAGCGTGGTCTGCTTGACCACGGCGCGCAGGAAGTTGGCGAGCGGCGAATCGACGCCCGAGAGGATTCGCGCGGTCTCGATGTTCTTCTCCAGGCCGTTCACGCGGATCAGGCGCACGTCGGCGAGCAGCGCCTCCCACTGCTTCACATATTCCTCCAGGTAGAGGCGGCGCACGCGGTCGGTCAGCGCGCCGAGCGCGGCCACGTCGCGCAGGCGGTCGGCGGCGTTGCGGTCCTGGCCCAGCACCCACGGGTCTTCATTCGCGAGCAGGCCGGTGAGCACGGTCACCTCGTTCTGGAAGCGCTTGTGATAGCCGTCGTAGGTGAACATGCCCGGCACGCCATCGGACAGCGGCTTGCCGCTGATGCGTTCGAACACCAGCGGACCCGAGGGGCCGGTGGCGGTGGCCACGCTGAAGGCCGGGATGTCCTTGCTGGCGCGCTGGCGCTTCAGGCGGCTGAACACGCGCTGCTCCAGCGGATAGCTCGCGAGCACGGCGCGCACGCTGCGCACGAGGTTCTCGTCCATCTTCAGCGGCGAGCGCGGCGGGCCCTGGGCGATGAGCACGTCGAGCTGGTCCTCGAGCTGCTTGCGCTGGTCCTCGGGAATGCCGCGGTCGAGGTTGCGCGACCAGTCGAGGGTGATCCAGGCCTTCAGCGCCTCGGCGTCGAAGTGCTCGGGCTGGTAGAGCATCAAATAACTCTTGAGCGCCTCGTAGGTGAATTCGAGGTTGTCCTTCTGCGCGGTGCGCAGCTGGTCCTCGATGCGCTTGGCGATCTGCGGCAGGAAGGCGTCGTTGAGCGCGCGCTGGTGCGTGAGCATGGCGGCGGCGTCGAGCTTGTCGCCCTGGTAGAGGCCCAGCGTCATCGACAGCGGCTCGTCGCCCTGGCGGTTGTCGGGCGTCTTCCAGATGTCGCGCAGGCTCTGCAGCACGGGCGCGACTTCCACGAGGTTCTGCACGCGCGCCGGCAGCGCCGCGAGGTTCTGCCGGGCGGGCTCGACGCGGGCCTCGACCGACTTCAGGTAGTTCATGTTCTGCAGCGTGCTGTAGCCCCAGGCCGCGAGCAGGCCGACGGTGAGCAGCGTCATCGCCGTCACGCCGATCACGCGCAGCGTGTGGCGGCGGCGCTCCAGCTTCACGTCGGCGCCGGCCAGGCGCTGCTCGGGAAACACCACCTCGCGCAGCAGCGAAGTAAGGAAGTAGCTGCGCCCGCTGGACTTCTGCGGCGCGAGCATCGCGCGCTCGATGCCGAAGCTGCGCGCGAGGCTGCCCATCACGCGGTCGATGGGGCTGCCTTCCTGCGTGCCGCTGGTGAAGTACACGCCGCGCACCCACGGCGGCTGCGCGAAGCGCGAGCCGGTGAACACCTGCTCCAGCAGGTCGGACAGCAGCGGACCGATGGAGCCGAACTGCGCCGGAAAGCCGAAGATGGCCGCGCGGCGATTGCCGTCGGTCTCGCGCTGCATGCGCGCGATGAGGCCGTCGTTCACCCGGTTGTGCAGCAGCGCGAACTCGCGGTTGAAGGCGGTGGAGAGCCCCTTCTCCTCGACCTGCAGGTTCTCGTCGGCCGGCAGCGTGAAGCCGAAGACCTGCGCGCGCTGTTCCTTGCCGAGGTCGTCGAAGTAGTCGGTGAAGCCGTAGAGCAGGTCGCTCTTGGTGACGAGCACATACACCGGCAGCCGCGTGGTGAGCTTGCCGTCGAGCTCCAGCAGGCGCGCGCGGATCGAAGCCGCGAGCTGCGTGCGCGCCTCCGCCCCCTGGCTCAGCAGGTCGGCCACGCTGACGGTGAGGAACACGCCGTTCAGCGGTCGGCGCGGGCGCACCTTCTTCAGCAGGCCGAGAAAGCCTTCCCACGCGCTCTTGTCTTCCGACTGGTGGCTGTCCTGCGTGGTGTAGCGCCCGGCGGTGTCGATGAGCACCGCCTCGTCGGTGAACCACCAGTCGCAGTTGCGCGTGCCGCCCACGCCGCGGATGGCGCCGGGGCCGAACTTCTCGGCCAGCGGGAAGCTCAGGCCCGAGTTGACCAGCGCGGTGGTCTTGCCCGCACCCGGCGCGCCGATGAACACGTACCAGGGCAGGTCGTAGAGATAGCTGCCGCCCGAGATGGAGAGCCAGTCGCGCCAGCCCGGCTTCTTGCCGGCGGCGTGCATGCGCATCTGCTTGAGCGTCGCGACGGCTTCGCTGAAGCGGGTGTCGAGGATCTTCTGCTCGCCGTTGACCGGCGCATCGGCCTTGGCGGCCGGCGCCTTCATGAGGCCGTCGGTCAGGTGCTGGCTCGCGCGGCGGGCGCGCCAGCGGCGGTACAGCGCGCGCAGCACCACGATGAGCACGATGACGCCGATGACGACGGCGCGCGTGGTCTCGCTTTCGAGCGGCGCGAGCGAGCCGATCTTCACCAGCGGGCCGATCCACCAGATCAGCAGCGCGACGACGATCAGCGCCAGCAGCGTGAGCAGCAGCGGGCTGAAGAGGAAGCCGAAGATTTTCTTGATCATTTCGTCGCTCCCGTGGCCGGAGCAGGAGCAGGAACCGCGGCGGCAGCCGGCGCCGGGCTGCCTGCGGCGCCGTCGGGCCCGGTCAGCAGCACGACCTCGACGCGCCGGTTCTTCGCGCGGTTGGCCGGCGTGTCGTTGGGCGCCACAGGCTCGGCGTCGGCCTTGCCGTCGGAGCGCATGCGCGCCGGATCGACCAGCGTGGAGAGCGCGCCCTTCACCGCGTCGGCGCGCGCGGCCGACAGGTGCCAGTTCGACGGATAGCGCAGCGAGCGGATCGGCTGGTTGTCGGAGTGGCCGGTGATCAGCACGTCGCCCTTCACCTCGGCCAGCGCCTGGCCGATGCGGCGCAGCACCGGCAGCGACTGCGCCATCGGCTCGGCGCTGCCGGAGCTGAAGAAGGAATCGCCGCGCAGGCGCACCACGCTGCGGTCGGCCTCGTCGGTCACGGTGACGAGGCCCTGCTTCACCTCGGGCTCCAGGAAGCGCGCGAGGCGCGGCGTCTTCGCCGGCAGCGCGGGCGGCGCGATCTGGATGTTGGGCGCGCGCAGGCTGGACACCGCCGCGTACGTGGTGTCGGAGCGGTAGTTGAGCGTGAGCCGAAGCCCGAACCACGCGAGCGCCAGCAGCAGCGCGAAGCCGGCCGCGAACACCCACAGCGGCAGCGACTCGCGCAGCCGCACCGTGCCGGCGCCCTGCCCGCGCCAGTGCGGCGAGAGCTCGGCCTCCACCGGCGGACGGTCCTTGGCGATGAGGTCGGCCAGGCGCTGGCGCACCGAGTCGAGCTGCGCGCGGCCGTTGTCGATCACGCGGTAGCGGCCCTCGAAGCCGAGCGCCAGCACGCTGTAGATCAACTCCAGCAGCTGGCGGTGCGTGGGCACGTCCTGCGCGAGCTTGGCCAGCAGCTGGAAGACTTTTTCGCCGCCCCAGGTCTCGTTGTGGAACTGCACCAGCAGGCTCTGCTTGTTCCATCCGGCCTGCACGCCCCAGGGTGTGTTGGCCACGGCTTCGTCGAGTGCGGTGCACAGCACGTAGCGTGCGGCAAGCACTGACTCGTTGCCTACGCCGGCGCGGCGCGCGCTGGCGTCGAACTGGTTCACGGCGTCGGCGGTCGATGCGCGCAGCGCCGGCACGTTCGGCGGCTGCGCGAGGTTGCGCAGCTTGCCGATCAGCACCAGCAGCTTGCCGGCGGCCGACACCAGCGGATTGAGCAGGCCCAGTTCGCCGACGTCTGCGGCCGGCGTGGGATCGGCGCCGCCGAAGAACGGCGCCGGTGCCGGCGCGCTCGGCGTGCCGCCCGGCGTGCGCGGCTTGGGCTTGATGACCGTGCGCTCCGACTCGAAGGCGGCAAAGGGATCGGGAGGTGTACTCATGATGGCTCCACGCTGATGGCGCCAATTCGTGGAACGCCGCGGAACCGGCTTTGCCGGGCCGCTGGCGTTGCCCCCTGGAAGGGGGTTGGCGTAGCGACACGAAGTGCGCGAAGACTGGGGGTCATGCTCGGATCGCCCAGAACTGGAGGTCGAGGCCCGGAAAGTCGCCCGCGATGTGCATCGCGATGCCGCCCGACTGCTCGAGCTGGCGCCACAGGTCGCTGTTGCGCGTCTCGAGTTCGAAGTAGCTGGCGCCCGTGTGGAAGGGAATCTGCCTCGGTGCCACCGGCATCGGCGTGAGCGTGACGCCCGGCAGCGCGAGGTTCACGAGATCGCGGATGCGCTCGACCGGACCGATCTTGACCTGCGTGGGAAAGCGCGCGCGCAGCGCCTCGCTGGGCATGCTCGCGCTCACCGCGAGCACGAAGGTCGCCTTGCGCTGCAGCTCCACGTCGGTGACCACCGCCACGCGCACGCCGTGCTTGCGGTCGTGCAGGTCGATGCGGATCGCCGACTGCTCGAACACCATCGAAAGGCTGCGGCGCAGGTCGTCCATGAGCGGCCTGAAGCTCATGGCGAGGTCGTCGTGGATGTAGGGGCCGAAGCGCGACACGCGGCGCGAGTCGCGAAAGCTCGCGAGGTCGCCGGCCAGGCCCAGCGCGTGCTCGAAGAAATGCTGCGGGTGCAGCATCGCGCTCCTGGCGAGGTGCGCGAAGATGGCCTCGTTGCGGTTCACGGCCTGCAGCAGCATGAAGTCGGCGATCTCGGCCACGCCGCCGGTGCCGCCCTGCGTGAGCCGGCCGGCCAGCGCCTCGCCGCGCTGGCGCAGCAGCCCCAGCAGCTCGTCGAGCCAGGCGCGGATGACGGCATGGCCGGCCACGTCGAGCAGCGGCGGCAGCATGGCGCGGTCGAGCTGCACCTGGTTGTCGACGCGGCGCTCGACCACGCGGGCCACGCCGATGGTGGTCCAGGCGTCGGTGGCCTCGCTGGCGCGCATCAGCCGCGTGTGGAGCTGGCCCAGCTGCAGCATCGCGGTGCGCTCGCCGGCGGTGTTGGAGTCGGGCACTTCCGACTCGAGCACGCGGTGGCGCACCAGCTCTTCATATTCTTCCGCGTCGGCCTCGCGCGCGCCGGCGCGGCGCAGCGGCAGCGCGAGCACCACGGCCTCGTCGCGCATGGACGACGGAATGTCGATGGGCTCGGGCAGCGGGTCGACCGCCGGCATGTCGAAGACGGTGCCGTCGCCGAAGACGCCGACCGCGCGCACCAGCGCAAGCTTGCCCAGCGTGAGCGCGGCGGGGTCGATCTCCAGTTCGGCGAAGCCCCATGCGTAGGGCGTGGTCGAACGCAACAGCACGTGCCGCGCGTGATCGGCATGACGCTCGCTCTGCTGCAGGTGCTGAGGCTGCAACAGCATCCCCTCGCTCCAGACCACTTTTGTTCGCCAACTCATCCGCACTCCGTCAACGGCAAGGGTTGCCTGAAAGAAACACGAAGTTTCCGGCTCGGGGGGCTGGTGGCAAATCCGCCTTAAGGCCTAGCTAATGGCCTAGGCGAAGGCCTGGAGCTACGGCGAAGGGAGTAGTGGAGATTCGCCCGGCGCGCGGCGGGCGGGCGTGCTCAGCGCGCCGCGGCGCGCAGCGTCTCGACCTGCTCGGTGTAGGTCTTCTCGATGCGCTGCAGCCGCTGTTCGCGCGCGGCCTCGTTGACCCACGACGCGGCCATGGCACGCTGCCTGCCGAGCTGGTGCTCCAGCCGCGCCTGCGGCAGCAGCGCGCTGTCGTCGGCCGCGACATAGCCGTAGGCCGCGCGCAGGCTTTTGAGCACCTCGCGCTCGGCGTCGCCGCGCGCGCCCCTGGCCTTGCCGTAGCCGGTCAGGAAGTTCTGCAGCCGCGCCTGGAACTCGGGCGGGAAGTCGCGCCGCACCACCATCGGCGCACCGGGCGGCGGCTCCGACTCCCAAACCACCTGCAGCCGTTCGGCCTCCACCGGGAACTGCTGGCGGAAGCGCTCGAGGTCGGTCGTGTTGTTGGTGGCCACGTCGGCGTCGCCGTTGGCCACGGCCAGCGCGGTGGCCTGGTGGGTGCCGACGAACTCGCTGCGAAAGCGCGTCTCCATCTCGATGTTGTGCGGCAGGAAGAGCTGGCTCTGCGGCACGATGAAGCCGGTGACGGAGCGGCTGTCGCCGCGCGCGAGCCGCCACTTCTCGGGTTGCGCCAGCAGGCCCTCGAGCGTGTTGAGCGGGCCGGCCTTGCGCACCAGCAGCACGGCGCGGTGCTCGGGCAGGCCCGGGTGCCGCGCGATCTGCGCCACCACCTTCATGCGCCGCTGCATCACGGCGTCGAGCGCCATCTTCCCCGAGAGGAAAGCCATGTCGATCTCGTCGCGGCCGATGGCGCGGTCGAGCTCCTCGTAGGTCGGCACCGAATACATGCTGACCGGCATGCCCAGGGCGCGGCCCAGGTCGTTCATGAGCGGCGTCCACAGCGCGCGCGACTCGACGGTGCCGCCCAGCGGCAGCACGCCGAAGCGCAGCATCCTGATGGCCGCAGGCGGCGCGCCCTTCTCGGCGGGCGACACCGCCGCCGCCGTCGCCTGCTGCTGCTGCTGTTGCGCCACGACAGGCAGGGCGACGAGGGCCAGCAGCAAGGCGGCCGTGCGCCAGAGCTTGCCCCGCACGGTCACGGCGAAACGTCCCTGAGCACGCTGACCTGGTCGGCGTAGCCGCTCTCTATGCGCTGCAGGCGGGCTTCGCGCGCGGCGTCGTTCACCCATTGCGCGGTCATGGCGTTCTGCTTCGCGAGCTGGTAGGCCAGCCTGGCCGCCGGCTGCAGCGAGCTGTTGTCGGCGGCCACGAAGCCGGCCAGGTCGTGCAGCGACTTCAGCACCACGCGCTCGGCGTCGCCGCGCGGCCCCTTGGCCCGGCCGTAGGCGACCAGGAAGGCCTGCACGCGCTTGCGCAGTTCGGGCGTGTATTCACGCCGGACCACGATCTGCGCGTGCGGGATCAGGTCGGACTCCCAGATCACCTGCAGCCGCTCGGTCTCGGCCGGGAAGCGCGTCTTGAAGCGCTCGAAGTCGGCCGTGTTGTTGGTGGCCACGTCGGCCTCGTTGTTGGCCACGGCCAGCGCGTTGGCCTGGTGGGTGCCCACGATCTCGCTCTGGAAGCGCGTTTCCATCGCGATGTGGTTCGGCAAAAAGAGCTGCAGCTGCGGCACGATGAAGCCCGACACCGACTGCTTCTCGCCGCGCGCCAGCCTCCAGCGCTCGGGCTGGTCGAGCAGGTTCTTCAGCGAATTGAAGGGCGGCGCCTTGCGCGACAGCAGCAGCGCGCGGTAGCCGGGCAGGCCGTCGTGTCGCACCACCTGCGCCACCACCTTCATGCGGCGCTGGGTGACGGCGTCGAGCGCCATCTTCCCGGAGAGGAAGGCCATGTCGACCTCGTCGCGCTGGATGGCCTGCTCCAGTGCCTCGTACGAGTTGACCGACAGCACGCTCACCGGGCGGTTGATGGCGCGGCTGAGCTCGGCCAGCAGCGGGTCCCAGTCGCTGCGCGACTCGAAGGCGCCCCCGAGCGGCAGGATGCCGAAGCGCACCGGGCCGTCCAGCGGATTGACCTGGGCCGGCGCCGCCAGCGGCAGCGCCGCGAGCAATGCCAGGGCCGCCGCGCGCAGCAGGGCGACTGGAAACTCGGCGAATCGGCGCATGGAAGCCTGCATTTCTGGAGCGAAAGACATAGGGCCGGCGCGCATCGGCGGGTCTAACATGGGCAGCGCGGACGCCATTAAATATCAATTGCAAGCAATTTTTGTGATGTTTTTCCTAGCTTTCCCGCTGCGGATAGCCCTCATAAGCTCGGCGCCCATGCGTCCGATGCCCCCATGAACTGGAATTTCCGCGTCATCCGCGGCCTGGGCCGCCTGACCTTCGCCCAGCAGCTGATCCTCCTGGCGATGGTGCCGGCGGCCCTGGCCACGCTGGCGGCCATCGCCGTGCTGACGCGGCAGCACCTGGGCAACCTCACCGAGCTGATGCGGGCCAACGCGCAGACGGTGGCGCTGCAGGTGGCCACGGTGGCGCAGGCGCCGCTGGCGCGCATGGACCGCCGGGCGCTGGCGCGCACCGCCCAGTCGGGCACCTACCAGCCCAACGTGCAGCAGGTGCAGATCTGGACGGAGGACGGCGAGATCGTCGCCAACTCCGAGACCATCGACCGCGCCCGCGCCGAGGGCCTGCAGGTGGTGGTGCCCATCGTGGGCGACGACGGCCGCCACAACGGCAAGGTGATGGTCGAGATGAGCCTGGCGGCCGTGCAGAGCGCGCGGCGCTCGGTGTGGTTCAACGTGGGGCTGGTGCTGGCGATCAGCCTGGTGGGCGTGGGCCTGGCCGGCTGGTGGGCGGCCCGCCGCATCAGCGAGCCGATCCGCGCGCTGGGCAAGGCGGTCGACCGGCTCGGCGCGGGCGAGGACGCGAGCGTGTCCATCGAGGGCACGGCGGAGGTGCGCCACCTGCAGCAGGGCTTCAACGAGGCCGCGCGCGCGCTGGCCGAGAGCCACCGGCTGCTGCAGAGCCGCATCAACGAGGCCACCGCCGAGCTGGCGCGCAAGAACCAGCAGCTGGAGGTGGCCAGCCAGGCCAAGACCCGCCTGCTGGCCGCCGCCAGCCACGACCTGCGCCAGCCGCTGCACGCGCTCACGCTGTTCTCCGACGGGCTGGCCAACGGCGAGAGCGATCCGGTGAAGCTGCAGCGCATCGGCCACATCCGCGAGTGCGTGGATTCGCTGGACCGGCTCTTCTCCGAGTTGCTGAACTTGTCGCAGCTCGACGCCGGCGTGCTGCAGCCGCAGTGGGTCGACTTCCCGCTCGACCGGCTGTTCGAGGAGATCAGCCGCAACTTCCGCCCGGTGGCCGAGCAGCAGGGCCTGAGGCTGGTGGTGCGCAAGACCGACGTGTGGGTGCGCTGCGACTACGTGATGCTCTCGCGCATCCTGAACAACCTGGTGTCGAACTCGCTGCGCCACACCATCGAGGGCGGCGTGCTGATCGGCGCGCGCCGGCGCGGCCGGGGCGTGCGCATCGACGTGGTCGACACCGGCGTGGGCATCGCCGCGCAGCACCAGGCGCGGGTGTTCGAGGAGTTCTACCAGGTGGAACCCGCCGCCCGGCAGGCGTCTCGCGGTGCGCGCGGCATGGGGCTGGGCCTGGCCACGGTGCAGCGGCTGGCCGAGCTGCTCAACACGCGCGTGGAGCTCAGCTCGAAGCTGCACAAGGGCACCTGCGTGCGGGTGCTGGTGCGCTCGGCGCCGGCCGCCCTGCCGACGCCCGCGGCATCGCCCGCCATCGCCGCCATCGAGGAAGAGGAGAGCCTGGCCGGCGTGCGCATCCTCGTGATCGACGACGAGCGCACCATCCTCGAGGGCCTGACGGTGGTGCTCTCCAACTGGGGCGCCGAGGTGATGCCCGCGCAGACCCGCGCCGAGGCGCTGGCCATGGCCGACACCTGGGAGCAGCCGCCCGACGTGGTCATCAGCGACCTGCTGCTGCAAGGCGGCGACAACGGCCTGGACGTGATCGCCGCGCTGGAGCGCCATCCGCGCGGCATCGGCGCCGGCACCGCGCGCCTGCTGGTGACCGGCGAGACCAAGCCCGACCGCCTGCGCGAGGTGGCGAGCGCCGGCATCACGGTGCTCTACAAGCCGGTGTCGCCGCGCGTGCTGCGCCAGGCGATACAGGCGCAGCGCGCGGCGGCAGCGGCTGCGCAGGCCTGAGCGCGCGGTAAGCGCCTGGGTACGCCATCGGACATAGGCCGAGCGGCCATTTCCCTGTGGAATCCGTCACGCGGGCAGGCCACCGCCGACACTGACATAAGCCCTCCGCCTTATCGCGCGAAGAAGGGGTCGTCCTTACATTGGATCATCGCCCCTCGCTGCGGAAGCAGTCCATGTTTGTTGCCGTGAATCCCGTCCTCCCGCCCTCTTCGAGAAGGCTGTGGCGCGCCGCCCGCACCGCGCTGGCGGCGGGGCTCGCATGGGCCGCGGGCAGCACGCTCGCGACGGCGGCTGCCCTCACGGTGCTGATGGGCGACGACATGGCGGCGTCTTCCGAATTCGTGCAGCAGCTGCGCGCCGACCAGGAGCCCGGCGCCAGGTTCGACCTGGTGCGCGTCGCGCCCGGCGGGACCACCACCGCCGCGCAGCCGGAAGCTGCCGCGGCCCCCGACACCGAGCGCGCCGCCAACGCGGGCGTGCGCACGCGCAGCCTTCGCACCGCCGCCGACACCCCCCTCACCATGGCCGTGGGTGCCGCCGCCGCGCGCGCCGCCATCGAGCGCCCGGGGCAGGAGCCGCTGGTGCTGGCGATGTTGAGCAGGCTCGAATACGAAACCCTCAAGGCCTCCAGCCCGTCGCTGCGGCGCGGCGACCGCCGCGTGGGCGTGCTGCTGCGCGACCCGGCCATGGCCGACCAGCTCGCGCTGGTCAACGCGGTGCTGCCGCAAAAGCACCGGCTGGGCGTGGTCGCCACGCCCGAGTCGGAGCCGCTGGTGCGCGAGCTGCAACGTGCCGCGCAAGGCGCGAACCCGGCGTGGGACCTGCGCGTGGAATACGCGCCCGACGCGCGCTCCCTCGCTTCCGCGCTGCGCCTCGTGGTGCCGCAGAGCGACGCGCTGATGGTGCTGCCCGACCTCATCGGCGACAACCAGGCGGCCACGCTCTCGGTGCTGCGCGCCGCGGCGAGCGCGGGCCTGCCGGTGTTCGGCGCCAGCGAAGGCCTGGTGCGCTCGGGCGGCCTGGCGGCGGCGGTCTCCACGCCCTCGCAGCTCGCCCAGCAGGCGCGGCAGCTCGGGCAGAAGGTCGCGAGCGCCGGCACGGCCGGGGGCAACAGCAACAACAGCACCGTACCGCTGGTGGAAGCGGCGACGCCCGCCACCGTGCGCGTCAACGCGACCGTGGCACGCGGACTCGGCCTGCGCCTGCCGGAAGAACGGGAACTGACCGACCGGCTCGCGGCCCCACGATGAGCAGCGCCCCACCCTCCCAGGACCCGGCGCAGCCCTCGGGGACGGAGGGCGCCGCCGCGCCAGCGCCGTCCTCGCCATCGCCGCCGCCCGCATCCTTCCAGTCGGCCCACACGCTGGTCGTGCGCGGCAACCTGCAGCGCGACCTGTTCCGCCTCGGCGTGGTGCCTTGCGCGGCGGTGGCGCTGGCGCTCACCGGCTGGTTCACGCACAACCGGCTGCAGACGCTCGAAGCCGCCTTCGACGCCGAGGGCCAGGCCGTGGCGAAGCAGGTGGCTGCCATGTCGGACCTGAGCCTCTACGCGGGCGACGTGCCGGCCTTGCAGAACGTGGCCAACGCCGCGCTGCGCGGCGGCCAGGTGACGCGCGTGGAGATCAGCAACAGCGCCGGCATCTACGTGACGGCCGGGCCCAAGACGCCGTCGCTCGCGCAGCTGCGCATGTTCACCTCGCCGGTCACGCTGCGCGAGGCCTCGCGCGCCAGCGCCTTCGCGCCCGCCGGCTCCACCGCCGCGGGCGACACGCCCATCGGCCTGGTGCAGACCTTCCGCGACACCACCGCCTACACGCGCGAGCGCAGCCGCTCGCTCTTCGCGGGCGTGGGCATCGCACTCGTCGCGCTGATGGCGGCGTGGGCCTCGGTGCGCCACATGGCGCGCACGGTGGCGCGGCCGCTGCGGCGCGTGTCGCGCACGGTCGCGGCGCTGGAGGCGGGGCATTTCGAGGTGCGCTGCGACGTGGTGGAAGGCGGCACGCGCGGCACGCACGAGCTCGCGGTGCTGGCGCACGACATCGACCGGCTGGCCGAGCGGCTGCAGCGCAACCGCCAGATCAGCGAGGAGCGCGTGCGCGAGGCCACCGCCGTCGCGCTGCAGCGCATGGCCGAGGCCGAGCAGGCGGCGCTCTCGCGTGCGCGCTTCCTCGCGGCCGCGAGCCACGACCTGCGCCAGCCGCTGCATGCCATGGGGCTCTTCATCGACGGCCTGCTGCCCGGCGCCACGCCTGCGCAGCGGCCGGCCGTGCTGCGGCTGCAGGAAAGCACCGAGTTCATGGGCGTGCTGCTCGACGATCTTCTGGAGATCTCGCGGCTCGATGCGCAGGTGCTCACGCCGGCCATCGCCAAGGTGCCGCTCGCCGAGCTCTTCGACCAGCTCGACGCGCAGCACGCCGCAGCCGCCGTCGAGGCCCGCGTGCGGCTGCGCTGGAGCGACCGGGGTCTGGCGGTGCGCACCGACGCGGCGATGCTGCGGCGCATCGTCGGCAACCTGGTGACCAATGCGCTGCGCCACGCGCCCGAGGGCGGCACGGTGCTGGTGGCGGCAAGGCGCGCCGCGGGCGGTGTGCGCATCGAGGTGCGCGACAACGGCGTGGGCATCGCGCCCATCCACCAGGGCCGGATCTTCGAGGAGTTCTACCAGGTGGCCAACACCGAGCGCGACCGCCGCCGCGGCTTCGGGCTGGGGCTGGCGATCTGCGCGCGCATCGCGACGCTGCTGGGCACGCGCATCACCGTGCGTTCGGCACTGCAGGCCGGCAGCACCTTCGCCTTCACGCTGCCGGCCGCGCGCCTTGCCGACGTGACGCCACCCCAGCCGGCGCCCGTGGCGCCCGCGCCGCTGGCCGGCCTGCGCTGCCTGGTGGTGGACGACGACCCCGCCATCCTCGACGGCAGCCGGGCGCTGCTGGAGCAGTGGGGCTGCCAGGTGGAGTGCGTGAGCACCGGCGCCGAGGCCATCGCGCGGCTGGGCACCGGCGACATCCACTACGACGCGGTGCTGTGCGACCTGCAGCTCGCGGGCGAAGGCGACGGCGTGGACGTGATCGACGCCGCCAAGCGGCTTCAGCCCGAAGCGCTCGCGGTGCTGGTGTCGGGCGCCACCGGGCCCGAGGTGCTGCAGCGGCTGCGCCATGGCGGCGTGATGCTGCTGACCAAGCCGGTCGCGCCGGCCAAGCTGCGGGCGCTGCTCACCACGCGGCGACAGGTGCCGGCGCACTGAGCCGCCAGAGCCTGGAGGTCAGCCGACCCCGGCGCGCGAGAACTGCTGGCGATACGCCGTCGGCGACACCTTGAAGGCCGACAGGAAGTGCTTGCGCAGCGACACCGCCGAGCCGAAGCCGGCGCCGGTGGCCACGCGCTCCACCGGGTGGTCGGTGGTCTCGAGCAGCCGCTGCGCGAGCGCTAGGCGCTGGTTCTGCATCCACTGGCCGACGGTGGTGCCGGTGGATTCGCGAAAGCGCCGCGTGAAGTTGCGCCGGCTCATGAGCGCGCGGCGCGCGAGGTCGTCGAGCTCGTGCGGCCTGTCGAGGTGCCGGCCCAGCCATTCGAGCAGCGGCGCGAGCCGGTCGCGCTCGGCGGTGGCGGGCACGGGCTGCTCGATGTACTGCGCCTGCCCGCCCTGCCGGTGCGGCGCCACCACCATGCGCCGCGCGGCGCGGTTGGCCGTCTCGGCGCCATGGCGCACGCGCAGCAGGTGCAGGCAGCAGTCGATGCCCGCGGCCGTGCCGGCGGAGGTGAGCACGCTGCCGTCGTCCACGTAGAGCACCTCGGGCTGCAGCTTCACCTTCGGGTACTGCTTCGCGAAGATCGGCGCCAGCTTCCAGTGCGTGGTGGCGGGCCGGCCGTCGAGCAGGCCCGCCTCGGCCAGCACGAATGCGCCGAGGCAAAGCCCCATCACGATGGCGCCGCGCCGGTGGGCGGCCTGCAGCGCGCGGATCAGCTCCGGCGGCGCCGCCGAGCAGTCGTCGCGCCATGAAGGCACGACCACGATCTGCGCGCGGCGGATGGCCTCGAGCCCGTGCGAGACGACGAGCGCGAAGCCGGCGTTGGTGCGCAGCTCGCCGGTCTCGGGCGCGCACACCTTCACACGGAAGCGCGGCTCGCCGGTCTCGGTGCGGTCCTCGCCGAAGACCATGCAGGGCACGGACAGGTGGAAGGGGCTGATGCCGTCGAAGGCGACGACGGCTACGGTTTCGGCGGTTTGCTGCGTCATGGCCCGATCTTATCGATGAATGGCTTTCGGGCCACTTTCGAAGCATGTCGCCGCCGGGAAGAATCTAGCCATCCGAACCACACAAGAGAAGGAGCCCATCATGAGCAGCAACACAACCACGCCGCGCCGCGCCCTCGTCGTGATCGACGTGCAGAACGAGTACTTCGAAGGCGGCGGCCTGCCGATCGAGTACCCGCCCATCCTCGATACGCTGCCGAACGTGACGAAGGCCATGGACGCCGCCCGCGCCGCCGGCACGCCGGTGGTGGTGGTGCGCCACCATGCCCCCAAGGGCGCGCCGGTGTTCCAGGCCGACGCGCACAACGGCCAGCTTCACCCCGAGATCGCGAAGCGGCCGCACGACCACCTGGTCACCAAGAGCTTTCCGAGCGTGTTCACCGGCACCGACTTCGCCGAATGGCTCGCGCGCAACGAGATCGACACGCTGAGCGTGGCCGGCTACATGACGCAGAACTGCGACGCCTCCACCGTGTTCGAAGCGATGCACCGGGGGCTGAGCGTGGAGTTCCTGTCGGACGCCAGCGGCGCGCTGCCTTATGAAAACGCGGCGGGCAAGGTCACGGCGGAGGAGATCCACCGCGTCTTCAGCGTGGTGTTCCACAGCAACTTCGCTGCCGTGACCACGACGGAAGCGTGGATCTCGGCGATGCGCGAAGGCCAGGTCATCCCGAAGGACAACGTGGTGCTGTCCAACCGCCGTGCACGCGGCCTGGCGTAACCCGGTCGCCGGCTAGAAATCGGCGCAGCCGTTGCGCTTCTCGGTGTCGACGCAGCTCGACAGGTTGGGCCGCGAGCGCACGCGCGACCATTCGCGCGCCAGCACGTCGCCGCCCTGCTCCGCGCGGTCGCCATCGAGCGGCCCTGTGGCGAAGCAGATCGGCGGCGGGCCGATGTTGCGGTCGTACACCCAGGTGGCGGGCAGGTCGCGCAGCGCATCGGGGCGCGGCAGGTTCGGCACCCCGCCGACGAAGAGGTTGCCCGGCACCACATTGACCCTGTAGCCCTCGGCGGAGGTGAAGGCGCCGTTGATCGGGTACACGCCCGGCGGGCTCGCCTGCAGCGCGGGCGAGAACATGAAGCCGGAGAAGCCCGCGCCCGTGTCGCCCAGGATCAGCCCGGTCACGAGGTAGCTGAAGAGCGGGTTCGGATAGCCGAAGGGCCGGGTCGCGTTGCCGATGAGCACCGTGGCCACCGGCTGCTGCGCGTAGATGAAGTGATTGGCGCCGGCCGGAATGCTCACCGCGCACAGTCCCGAGTAGGAGCAGTGATAGAGGTTGGGATAGAGCCCCGACCCCGTGAGCCCGCCGCGCGTCTCGCCCACCCAGGTGTCGGCCCACACGCGCCACGGCGCGCCGGCGATGGTGTAGCCGCCGGTGTTCTGGAAGCGCGAGGCGGCCACCAGGTCGGTTCCGTTGGCGCTGCTCACGTTGGTGCCCAGCAGCAGGTCGCCGCTCAGGGTGCGCACGAACACGGTGTCGGCCGCCATCGAGGTGGCCGACACCAGCTGCGGCGCATTGCCCGCCGCGTCGTAGCCGGTGACGCTCACCGAGCCGAGCTTGACCGTGTCCACGTCCACGTAGCGGAAGGCGCCGGCCGCGCCGCCGCCCAAGGTGTCTGCGCTGACGTTGTTCGCCGCCTGGTCCAGCAGCACGCTGCCGCCGGTGGAACGCGCCAGCAGCGTGCCGGCGGTGATCGGCGCGGCCGCCGTCTGCGTGATGTTGCCGCCAGAGATCAGCCCCACGGTCGAGGCAGTGAGCGCGCCGCCGAGCTGGATGCCGCCGCCACCGCCGGTGTTCTGCAGCGTCAGCGCGCCGGGCACGGTGAGCGGCCCCACCACGCTGATGTTGCCCGCGTGGGCGTTGCTGCCGGCCACGATGGTGGGCGCGTCGAGCCGCGAGAACTCGGCGGCCGACACTGCGAAGCCGTTGGCCGCCGTGCCGCCCAGCGTGATCGGGTTGGCCGTGCGGTCCACCGCGTTGCCGGCCGCGTCCACGCCGCCGGGGCGCAGGTTGAGCACGCTGCCCGCGCGCACGGTGCCGGTCAGCACCACCGCGTCGGTGCTGCCGTCGTTGCTCGCGCGCAGCACCACGTTGCGGTTGCCGTCGATGCGCCCGCCGGTGCCCAGCGTGATGCCGGTGCCGTTGGCCTGCGACTCGCCCGCCACGTCGATGTCGCCGGTGCCCAGCGTGGTGACCAGCGCGTTGTTGGCGATCAGCACGCCGCCCGACTTGTCGCTGAGCACGCCCGGCGTCACGAGACCGCGGATGCCGATGTTGCCGTCGATGCTGCGCACCGTGACGTTGCTCAGATCGACCGCCTGCACCGCGAGCGGCCCGGTGCTCGGGTCGGTCACGCCGCTGCCGATGCCGGTGATGTTGATGTCGCCGCTGGTGGTGAGGATCTGGCTGGGCCCGGTGCCCGCGCCGATGCGCACGCCGGTACCGCCCGGCGAGGTGCCGGTGATGGTCACGTCGCCGGTGCTGCTCTGGATGGTCGCGCCGCTCAGCTGCACCGTGGCGGTGAAGCCCGAGAAGGTGGGTGTGCCGCGCTTGCCCGTGATCTGCACGGTGCCGCCGGGGCCGGCGTCGCCCAGCGCGGTGGTCCGCGTGTCGATCGTGGTGTTGGTGATGCCGATCGCCTGGTTGCCCGTGGGGCTGGTGTCGGCCGTCATCGTGACGTTGCCGCCGTTGGTGGCGATCTTCGCGCCGCTCAGGAAGATCGATCCGTTCTGCCCGCCCACGCCGGCGTTGAGCACCACGTTGAGCGCACCCGAATTCGACTGGATCGAGTTGTTGCTGAAGGCGTTGATGTTGTGCGCCGCGTCGAGCTCGAAGGTCAGCGGCGCGGAGCCCTTGCTGCGCACGATGGCGGCGTCGGCCGCGAAGCTGATGTTGCCGTCGGTCGCGACCCCGCCGGTGCCCGTGGTGATCGTGACGCTGGTGCCGCCGTCCAGCGCGTTGTTGATGTCGCCGTCCTGGATGGTCGAGTTCGCCAGCGGATCGAAGGGGTTGCCCGTGAGGCTGCCCGAGGCGGTGCCGTGCGCGATGTTGACGTTGTAGGGGTCGATCGTCCACTTGCCCGCCGTGCCCACGGGCGCCGAGGCATCCACGCGCAGGCCGGTCAGGTCGAAGTGCGGCGCCGAGGTCTCGATGCTGCCGCCGTTGCCGCCGCTCGCGCCGCCACGCGCCGAGATGCTGCCGTAGCCGCGCAGCGTGTCGCCCGCGATCACGTTCACGGTGCCGCCGTTGCCGGTGGCCGACCTCGCGTCGGCGCGCAGGCTGGCCTGGTCGCTGATGGCGATGGTGCCGGTGGCGCGCACGTCGATGGTGCCGGACTGGCCCGCGCCGCCCGCGTCGATGGTGGTCACGTTGTCGAACGAATCGAGCACCAGCACGTTGCGCCCGGCGAGGCTGACGGTGCCGCCCACGCCGGTGCTGCTCGACACATCGAGCACCGGCAGGAAGACCGTTCCCGAGGGCACGTCGCGCACGTTCACGCGCCCCACGCGCACGTCGCCGCCGCGCCCGTCGATCGCGATGCGCCCGCCCTCGGCGCGCACGGTGCCGCCGGCCTCCATCGCGAGCGCCACGGCCGATGCGTCGTCGCCGATGGTCGCGGCGCCGCCGTCCACCGTGAAGCTCTTGCCGCCCGCCGTGCCCGAGATCGATATGTCGCGCCCCTTGCCGGCCGTGATGCTGCCGCCGAAGATGGTCACGCCGTTGCCCGCGGCGTAGGCCACGCCGGCGCCGCCGTTGGCGGCCGATGCCGAGGTCAGGAAGGCGCTGTTCGCCGTGAGGCCCTGCATGTCGCCGCCGGTGCCGTCGATGGCCACGCGCCCGCCGGAGTCGATGGTCACGCCGCGCATCGAGATGCCGCCGACGTTGCTCGTCGTCACGTCGGGGAAGGAGCTGTCGACGAAGTCCACCGTGCCGCCGTACACGGCGACCGGATCGGTGGCGGTCCAGCTGCGCGACGTGCCGGTGATGCTCACATCGCCCGTGCCGGTGCGCAGCACCGTGCTGTTGCCCTCGGTGTTGTCGAGCAGCACGCCGCCCGCGCCGATGCCGCCCACGCCGGTGATGGCGATGTTGCCGCCGCCGGTGGTCAGGCTGGTGCCCGAGACCTGCACGCCGTCGGAGCTCACGTAGTAGCTCGGGTCGCCGGCCGAGGTGCTGGTGCCCTGCCCGCGCAGCGTGATGGAGCCGTTGCCGCCGCAGGCGCCGGAGGCCATCGCGCAGGTGTTCAGCGAGCTGTCGAACAGCGAGACGCCGGCGCGCCCGACATTCGGGCCGCCGTCGGTGGGCGCGATGCCGCCGACCGCGTAGCCGTTGGCCGCATCGCCCTGGCCGTAGAAGCGGATGTTGCCGCCGTTGGTGGCGATGCTCGCGTTGTCGAGCTCGATCACGCCGCCCTGGTTGCCGCCGGCCGAGTTGGCGTCGAAATCCACATGCAGCGCCCCGCTTTCCGAGCGGATCGAGGAGCCGTTGAACATCTGGATGTCGCGCAGCGAATCGACCGTGAGCCGCGCGTCGCGCCCCTGCGTCTTGACGACGCTCGCGCCCTCCTGGAACACCACGTCGTGCGATTCGCCGTCGTTGGAGCCGGTGCGCAGCGTCACGTCGGTCGAGCGGCCCAGCGCGTTGCCGATGGCGGCCGAGCTCACGCGCGTGTCGGCGGTGTTCAGGCCGTAGTCCGTGGGGTCGTAGGCCGGCACGGTGTTGTCGACGTTGAGGTTGCCCTTGGACTCGACGATCCATTTGCCATTCGCGCCGCCCGCGCCGCCGGCCGCGTCGATCTGCGCGAGTTCGGTCACCTCCACCTGCCGCGCGGTGGTGGTGATGGTGCCGCCCGCGCCGCTGCCTGCGCCGCGCGCCTGGATCTGGCCGGAGACGTGCGTGTAGTCGGCGCTCAGGTCCACCGTGCCGCCCTGGCCGTTGGCGCCGGTGGCGTTGCTGCGCAGCACGGAGTCGGGCGACATGCTGATGGCCGAGCTGCCCGCCACCTGGATGCTGCCGCCCTTGCTGCCGCCGCTGGCGTCGCCCGTCAGGCCCGACAGGCGCACGTAGTCGGCGCTCGCGGTGATCGAGCCGCCGGCCACGCCGGCCTCGGTGCCGCTCGCGTCCAGGGTACCGCCCAGCAGCATCTCGTTGCTGCGCGCGGCCGACTGGCCGCCGTCGAGCACGATCTCGCCGTTGCGCGAAGTCAGCGAGCGGGCGCGGATCACGCCGGTCTGGCTCACCACGAGCTGGCGCGCATCCACGTCGGCGGCGGCGGCCATCAGCACCACGCGGCCGCCGTCGGCCGTGACGTTGCCGGTGTTCATCAGCTGCTCGGTGGTGGTCTTGTCGGTGGCCTGCAGGTCGGCGAGCTTGAAGGTGGTCTGCCCGTCCAGCGGCACCTTGAAGGTGGTGAGGCCGTCGCCGTCGAAGTCCAGGTTCATCGTGAGCTTGCTGGCCGACACCAGGCCCACCGAGCCGCGCGCGACGTTGATCTCGCCGTCGTTGCGCACCGATCCGCCCACCAGCGCCACCGTGCCGCCGGGCGCCGCGGTGATCGACGCGCCCTGCTCCAGCCGCACCTGAGCCATGCTGTTGGCCGGGCCGACGAAGACGAGCTGCTCGCTCTTGTCGAAGGCCTTGTTCTCCGAGCCGGCGGGCATGAAGTTGTCGTTGGCGATGTCCAGCGTGGAGGCCACCAGCCCGCCCACGTTGACCGACGCGCCCTTGCCGAACACGATGCCGCTCGGGTTGATGAGGAACACGCTGCCGCCCGGCAGGTTCGGGTTGCCGATCAGCGATGTCCTCAGCGTGCCGTCGATGCGCGAGGCCTGGATGGTCATGCCGTCGCCCACCACGCGGTTGAGCAGCACCGCGCGCGTGCTCGGCTGCGCGATGTTGACCGTGCCGCCCGCGCCGATGGAGAAGGTCTGCCAGCTCGCGATGCCGCGCAGCGACGGCTGGGTGATGCTCATCACGCTGCCGCTCTGCGTCATCGTGACGCCGCCGGCAATGGAGTTGAAGCCGGTGGGAAGCACCTGCGCCATGGCGGGCGCGGCTCCTGCGCAGATCAGCGACAGGGCAAGCGGGCGAAGCCGGAGCCGCCGCTGCGTGAATCGGTTGCGTTGCTTCATGGTCAGAACGCCTTGATGAGCTGCACGAAGAGGCGGGGGTTGCGGCCTCCGCCGTCGGTCTGCGCGGGCGGCGTGCCGGCGCGCCAGGCCAGCGTCGCGTTGATCGAGAAATTGCCCGGGCGCGACCAGCTCAGGCCCACGCCGTAGCCGCGCAGGCTGTGACTGTTGACGCCGTCATAGGGCGTCGGGTTGCGCACGATCTTTCCGTGCGCGGCGTCGTAGAAGAGGAAGGGCGTGAGTTCCTCGTTGAGCGACCAGCGCCATTCGACGGTGCCGATCACGCCCTGGTCCACCAGCAGTTCGCCCGAAGGGTAGGCACGCACCGCGCGTGCGCCGCCGAGCGCGAGCTTCTCCGACGCGTCGAGGTTCTTGCTGGCCCACTGGCCGCCGACCGACAGGTACAGCGAATGGCGCGGCACGATCGACTGCAGGCGCGAGAACTGGAAGCTCAGCTTGGTGAAGCCGCCCTCGGTGCGGTGGCCCGTGACGCCGCGGTCGAAGTCGCGGCTTTCCGGATCGCGGATCGACAGGTTGCCGTGGTACAGCGTGCCGGAGCTGGCCCAGTAGCCGCCGCCCAGCAGCTCGTCGCGGCGCTCCCAGGTCCAGCCCAGGCTCAGGCCGTTGACGCGCTTCTTCGAGTTGTAGTCGGCCGCGCGCAGTTCGTCGGTGAGGTCCTTCACGTCGACGCCCAGGCGCAGGAAGAGGTTCTGCTGCCGCTGGCGGATCACCGGATAACTCAGCGAGAAATCGAGCACGTTGGCACGGCCGCGCGCGTCGAGGTCGGCGAACTGGCCGCCCAGCTCGTAGCTCACGCGCGAGAGGCCGACGCCCGCGCGCAGCCCGCTGGTGCCGATGGGTGCCTCGTAGGCGATGCGGCCGAACTGCAGCGCGTTGCTGTTGGAGACCATCAGGCGCATGTCGAGGTTGTCGCCGATGCCGAAGGGGCTCAGCCAGCGCGCCGTGCCGCCCACGCGGTAGCGCCCCGATTCCTTGGTGCCGTGGTTGTCGCCCTCGGCGGTGAAGGCCCAGCGCGGTGCGGCCGTCACCTCCACAGCGAGGTCTGTGGTGCCGGGCTGCGTGCCTTCCTGCAGGCCCGAAGACACCTTGATGCCGGGCTGGTCCGACAGCAGCAGCATCGCGCGCTCGTAGTCCGGCGCGCTCACGGCGGCACCGGGCTGAAGCGGCGCGAGGAAGCCGCGCACGCGCGATTCGGCGATGGGCGCATCGGGCGCGACCGTCACGTCGACCTTGCCGAGGCGGCCTTCGATCACGCTGATCTCGACGATGCCGTCGCGCACCGTCTGCACCGGCACCACGGCCTGAGCGAGGAAATAGCCTCGCTCCTTGTAGCGCGCCGTGATGGCCTTGGCGAGCTCCTCGAGATCGGACAGCGTCACGTCGCGGCCGATGTAGGGGCCGGTGATGGCCTGCAGCTCCTCGTTGCTCAGCGCCTTCACGCCGTTCAGGCGCAAGTCGTTGAGCTTGAATGTCGCTCCGGCTGGTCCGCCCGGGTTGCGCGGCGGCGCGGGCAGGCTCTGCGGGGCGACGGTCCCGGTCGGGGCCTGGGCAATGGGCCGGTCGCAACTGCCGCAGGGATCCTTGGTGGGCAGCAGTTCGGTGCCGCTGCCGTCCGCATCGGCGGCGTGCGCGCGCTGGGCGGCGATCAGCAAGGTAGCGCTGACGAGGGCCGTGACCGCGAAGGCGATCGGCGTGGGACGTTGACGGACTTTCATTTCAACTCCCGACCGTTAAGCGCCAGTTGCCGATCAGGTTGAACGGCGCCCAGAAGAAGGGATGGGACATCTTGGGATCCTTCAGCACCGCGAGCTGCCCGGCCTGCATGGCCTTCTGGATGTCGCGGCCCTTGGAGAGCTCGCCGTAGAGTGTGCTCATGAGCACGGCGGTGGCGTCGTCCGACACGGGCCACAGCGAAGCGATCAGGCTGGAGCTTCCTGCCGAGAGAAAGGAGCGCGTGAAGCCCAGCACCTCGTCGCCCTGCGCGATGCGCCCGAGGCCCGATTCGCAGGCCGAGAGCGTGACCAGCGCGGTGCCGTCCATCGGCAGGCCGAGGATCTCGTGCGCTTCCAGGAAATTCTGCTTGCCGCCTTCGTTGGCCAGCAGGATGCGCGAGTACAGCGGATCGACCGCGTCGGCCTCGGCATGCGCAGCCACGTGCATCAGCGGCGAGCGCGCGGCCACGTCGCGGAACTGGGTCTTGGTGGCGGCCGCGCCCATGTACACGGCGTTGCGCGGGAAGAGCCGCGCGAGCTGCTTCACCTCGGTCTCGGCGCCGGGCAGGTCGTACTTGTCCTCAATGCGCGGATTGCCGAAGGCGGTGAGCGACGCGTTCACGCGCGGCGTGCGCTGCGCGAGTTGCACCGCGATGCTCATCGACGGCGCCACCGCCACCGGATGCGTCTCGATGATGTAGCGGCCATCGAGCCGCAGCGCCTGGAACGGCAGGTAGTGCAGCGGCCCGTGCGGCACCACGACCAGCCGCTGCCCCGGCGCGAGGCCCAGCGGCCCGAGCAGCGCGGCGCCCAGCTTGTCGGCGTTGGTGATGGCGGCGCGCCGGCCGCGCACGATGGAGTTGCGGAAGGTCTCCACCAGCTCGTTGAGGTCGTCTCGCTTCACCGCGACCGTCTTCTCGACGATGCTGTCCGGGCCCACCACCCACACTACGAGGCGGTCGGGCAGCGAGTGGAACTGCACCACGCGCTCGTCGGCCGCCAGCGTGCGCTGCAGCGTGGCGAGGTCGACGGTGTTGGCGGCCTGCTCGTTGATCTTCGCGCGGCCGCGCACCGCGTCGAGCAGCGCGCGCGAGCGGCTGTGCTCGCTCACCTCGAAGGCCTGGCGCGCATCGCCAGCATCGCTGTAGATGGCCACGCCGCGCTCGAACACCGTCTGCAGGTCCGAGAACAGGCCCATTTTGAATTCCTCGCTGCGGAACCTGGCGCGCACCTTGTCCACGTCGCCCAGCGCGCGGCCCACGGCCTCGGCCGCGGCCTGCTTCTGACCCAGCGCGAGTTCGCTGCGCGCCACACCGTCCCAGGCCCAGAGGCGGTAGTACTCGGTGTCCGCGCCCACCTGCCGTGCGGTGAGAGCGCGATAGGCATCGCGCGCCTCGGCGGGCTTGTTCTCGGCCAGCAGCAGCCGGGCACGGGTGCGGTCGAGCTGCGCGGTGAGCGGCGCATCCTTCGGCGGGGCCATGGTGCCCAGCACCTCGCGCGCCCTGGCCGGGTCGCCCGACTCGATCAGCGCATTGACCAGCGAGGCCTGCACCAGCGGCGCATAGCGCTGCGAGCTGTTGGCCAGCGCCTCGTCATAGCTGAGCACCGCGCCCGAATAGTCGCCGCGGCGCGAGCGCACGTCGCCGATCACCTTCTGCACCGGGCCGACCACCAGCTTGGGGTCGCGCGCCTGGTGCTTGAGCGCCTCTCGCGCGAACTCCTCGGCCTTGTCGAGCTGGCCGGAGTAGCTGTAGACGATGGCCAGGTCGCGGTTGGCCATGGCCATGAGGTTCGGATCGTTGGTGGCGTTGGCCAGGTGCAGCGCCTTGCTCGCGGCGCGCACGCTCTGGCGGAATTCGCCCGCCTCGGCCAGCGCGACGGCCTGGCTGCAGTATTGATAGCCGGAGAGCTTGACCGAGTCCTGCCCGTAGAGCACCGCGCCTTCGCTGGTCAGCGCCAGCAATGTGTCGGTGTCCGCGAGGCGGGCCTGCTCCGCCTTGCTGGCGGCGGCTTCCGCGCTTGGCGCCTGCGCCGAAGCCGGAAGGCCCCAGCCCATCAGAAGAATGCCGGCCAGACCGAGCGCACCTGCGATGCCAGCACGATGACGTGCAGGGCGCTCCCATCCCCATCTCGAAAACCACGCCATTGGACCCCCGCGTTTGGCCCTGTGAGTCCGCCGTGGCGGACCATCGACGTCGCGGGAGTGCGCGCCGTTCAGGCCTCGGAGGGAAAGTCTAGGAGCGGCCCCCAGCCGCGCCTATTCGCAATACGGTCTAGCGCTAAAGGACTACGGCAAACAGGGCTTGCGGACCTAGGCGGGCACCGCGTCGACGTTCGCGCGGTCCCAGTGGCGGTGCTTCGCGATGGCGGCGACGAAGCGCTGCGCGATGCCGGTGGCCGCGGTGCTGTCGCCCAGGTTGGTGACCGGCGTCTCGGCCACCACCACGCCGGCGGGCGCGTCGTCCGGCGGCGTGTTCTCGTCGATGCCGAGCGTGGACAGCAGCCGCGCGCCCTCGCCCACCGTGCAGATCGCCTTGCAGTGCCTGTAGGCCTCCAGCACGAAGTGCACCGCGTCGCCCATGCCCGCCAGTGCCGCTGCGCTGTCGGCGCCCGCGGGCACCAGCACCGCGTCGAACATCACCGAGGGCGTGTTGACGAAGGTGGCGTCCACCTCGATCTGGCGCTTCGAGGCGCTGGCGACGGTGCCCAGCCGCGGGCCCACCACCTTGCACTGCGCGCCGGCCTGTTCGAGCGCGTCGCGTATGGGCTTGAGCGAGGCCGAGTCGACACCGTCGGCCACGAGGATCGCGATCTTGCGCGTGCGGATGGAGCCGTCGCCGGTGTCGGCCATGCTCAGCGCGGGCGACTCGTCGATGGGCAGCGACATGCGATGGTCGCGAAAGCCCGCCCGCCCCGCCGCCGCCTTGGCATCGGGCTCGCCGATGCCCAGCGGCTCGGCCACGCGGCGCGCGAGCTTCTCGTCCACGTGCGCGAGGTTGTCGACCATGCGCTGGCGGATGGCCGGCACCTCCAGCTTCGACAACTCGAAGCGGAAGGCCGCGATGATGTGCTCCTTCTCGGCCGCGCTCTGGCTCTCGAAGAACAGCCGCGCCTGCGTGAAGTGGTCGTCGAAGGAGGCGCTGCGCCGCCGCACCTTGGGCGGATCGATCTCCTCGGGAAACGACTGGAAGCCATGGCTGCCGCCGTCCACGCGGAACTCGGTGCCGCTGCCCAGCGTGTTGGGCTCGTAGGCCACCTGGCCGCGCGCGATGGTCTGGCGGTGCATGCCGTCGCGCTGGAAGTTGTGGAAGGGACACACGCCCTTGTTGATGGGCAGCTCGTGGAAGTTGGCGCCGCCCAGCCGCGAGATCTGCGTGTCTGTGTACGAGAACAGGCGCCCCTGCAGCAGCGGGTCGTTCGTGAAGTCGATGCCGGGCACGAGATGGCCGGGGTGGAAGGCCACCTGCTCGGTCTCGGCGAAGAAGTTGTCGGGGTTTCGGTTGAGCACCAGCCGGCCGATCTTCTGCACGGGCACCATCTCTTCGGGAATGAGCTTGGTGGGGTCGAGCAGGTCGAAGCCCAGCGAGTGTTCCTTGTCCTGCGGAATGAGCTGCACGCCGAGCTCCCACTCGGGGAAGTCGCCGTTCTCGATGGATTCCCACAGGTCGCGGCGATGGAAGTCGGGGTCCTTGCCGGCGATCTTCTGCGCCTCGTCCCACGCCAGGCCGTGGATGCCGAGCTTGGGCTTCCAGTGGAACTTCACGAAGTGGCTCTCGCCGCGGCTGTTGATGAAGCGGAAGGTGTGGATGCCGAAGCCTTCCATCATGCGAAGGCTGCGCGGAATGGCGCGGTCGCTCATGGCCCACATCAGCATGTGGGTGCTCTCGGGCATCAAGGAGGCGAAGTCCCAGAAGGTGTCGTGCGCGCTCGCGGCCTGCGGCATCTCGTGGTGCGGCTCGGGCTTGACGGCGTGGATGAGGTCGGGGAACTTCATCGCGTCCTGGATGAAGAACACCGGGATGTTGTTGCCCACCAGGTCGTAGTTGCCCTCGCGCGTGTAGAACTTGACGGCGAAGCCGCGCACGTCGCGCACGGTGTCGGCCGAGCCGCGCGAGCCGGCCACGGTGGAGAAGCGCACGAACACGGGCGTCTTCACGTCCGGGTCCTGCAGGAAGTCGGCGCAGGTGAACTGCGACATCGACTTGTAGACATGGAAGAAGCCGTGCGCCGCCGAGCCGCGCGCGTGCACCACGCGCTCGGGAATGCGCTCGTGGTCGAAGTGCGTGATCTTCTCGCGCAGGATGAAGTCTTCGAGCAGCGTGGGCCCGCGCGCGCCCGCCTTCAGCGAGTTGTGGTTGTCCGGCAGCTGCAGGCCCTGGTTGGTGGTGAGGGTCGTGGGGTGCTCGACGGTGAAGCCTTCGAGCTGCTGCTGCTTGGGGTTCGCGGCATCGCCGGCGCCTGCCTTCACGGCACTGGCGCGACGGCCCGCCGCGGCCTTGTTCTGGGGTGACATCGGGGACTTGTTGGGATCTTTCATCGCTGAAGGTTCGTGAAAGGAAGGCGGGCTCGTCAGCCGGCCTCGCCGTTGTCCAGGAACATGTCGAGCACATTGACCACGGCGATCAGGCAGATGCAACCTGCCACCGCGGCCACGCCCCACACGAGGATCTCGTCGCCCCAGCCGTTGGCGAACGAGTCGAAAAGTGTTGAAAACTCCATGATTTCCCCTCCGTTTTTCGCCCCTCTGCGGCGAATGAACTTGCAAGAATCCGAAGGTTATGTTTCAAGCGGTGCGCGGCCCGTAGTGGCGCCCCCTCCACCGCTGTGGGAGAAGACCCGAGGGCGCGGTAGGAGCCGGCCGACAGCGCATCGCACCCGCCTACGAAGCTTCGCGGGCTCCACCCGTGGGAGCGGCCGGCGCGGCTGCATAGCATGGAGCGACCATGTTGATCAGAATCGGCTTCGACATCGAACTGGGCGTGACCGCTCCCACGGCGCTGATCCACATGCTGCAGGTGCACCCCTCGCGGGCCGGCGACCTGCAGGGCGGCGAGAACATCGTGCTCAGCCCGCCGCTTCCCACCGACCACTACCTCGACGGCTTCGGCAATCGCTGCGCGCGCGTGCACGTTCCCGCGGGCGTGGAGAGCGTTCGCCTGCGCAATCGCGCTCTCGTCTACGACACGGGCCAGCCCGATCCGGCGGACTTCGAGGCCCGCGAACATGCCGCGGCCGACCTGCCGGTGGACACGCTGAGCTTCGTGCTGCCCAGCCGCTACTGCGAGGTCGACAGCGACCTGCTGGCGTTCGCCTGGAGCAGCTTCGCGCACACGGCGCCGGGCTGGCCGCGCGTGCAGGCGATCTGCGACTTCGTGCACGGGCACCTGCGCTTCGACTACGCGAACGCCCGGCCCACGCGCACCGCGCTGGAGGGCTTTCGCGAAGGCACGGGCGTGTGCCGCGACTTCGCGCACCTGGCGATCACGCTGTGCCGCTGCATGAACATCCCGGCGCGCTACGCGACCGGCTACCTCGGCGACATCGGCGTGCCGCCCGCGCGTGCCCCGATGGACTTCAGCGCGTGGTTCGAGGCCTATCTCGGCGACCGCTGGCACACCTTCGACGCACGCCACAACACGCCGCGCATCGGCCGAGTGGTGATCGCGCGCGGGCGCGACGCGGCGGACGTGCCGATCACGATGGTGTTCGGCGCGAACACGCTCAAGCGCTTCGAGGTCACGACGGAAGAAGCGCTCCTCTAAGCCTGCCTTCCGGTTGCGGTGCACCGCATCGCAATACGCCGCAACACGGTGAAATCTGCGGGCAACACCGCCCCACGACGCTCGCGGCTCCATCCACGATCGAGGAGCAAAAGTGTCGATTTCCGACTGTGAGCCGAAGCACAAACGCAAGCACCAGCACGCACCGGCCGAGCCCATGCACGGCCACCACCTGGCCGACGACCTTCCGCTGATGGCGGCGCAGCTCGGCCTGCAGCGGCGCAAGGCGCTGGCATGGCTGGGGTCGGCGGCAGCGGCCGGCCCGGCGATGCTGCTGGCCGGCTGCGGCGGCGGAGGGAGTTCCGACAGCGGCAGTGCCAGCCTCGCGGGGCTGGTGGCCGCATCGGGCACCACCTCGACGGCCACGTCGGGCACCGCGACCACCGGCAGCAGCACGATCAGCACCGGCAGTTCGAGTTCGAGCAGCAGCAGCTCCACCACGAGCAGCAGCTGTACCGCCCTCCCCGGCGAGACGGCGGGGCCCTATCCGGCCGACGGCACCAACACGTCCTCGGGCTCGACCTCCGACATCCTCACCGCCAGCGGCATCGTGCGCAGCGACATCCGCAGCAGTTTCATCGGCACCACCACGCAGGCCGCCGGCGTGCAGGTGGCGCTGACGCTCACGCTGGCGAACACCTCCTCCAGCTGCGCGCCGCTTTCGGGCTATGCCATCTACCTCTGGCACTGCGACCGCGACGGCAACTACTCGCTGTACTCGGCGCCCACCGAAAGCTACCTGCGCGGCGTGCAGGTGACCGACAGCAACGGCCAGGTGACTTTCACGACCATCTTCCCCGGCTGCTACTCGGGGCGCTGGCCGCACATCCACTTCGAGGTGTTCCAGAGCCTGTCCACCGCCACCACGGGCAAGAACGCCATCCTCACCTCGCAGCTCGCGATGCCGAGCGCGGTGTGCAGCGCGGTCTACCCCTACGCCACCGGCTACACCAAGAGCGTGGCGAACTTCGCGGCCATCTCGCTTTCGACCGACAACGTGTTCGGCGACAACACGGCGGCGCAGATCGCCGCGATGACGCCGGCCATGAGCGGCAGCGTCAGCGCGGGCTACACCGCGACGGCGACCATCGGCATCGCGCGCTGATCAAGCAACTGCAGGACCTCGGTGCGAAGCACCTGCTGGTGCCAATAGTCGACACCACGGAGCAGGCGGGCGCCGAAGCTGGCGGCAGCCTTCCTTGGCGCGCCGCCGGCTGCAGCCCTGCCGACAGGTCACATCACTTCCGCGGCTCGTAGCCGAGCAGCTTCATCGCGGCGGCCAGGCTCTTGCGGCGGCGCTCCATGCCGGCCCATGGCTTGTTGCCGGTCTCGAAGCGCCCGGCCGCGTTGGCGACGGTCCATTGCGCGGGGCCTGCGAGCGCCGGCAGTTCGTCCCACGCGAGCGGCACCGACACGCCCAGCCCCGGTCGCGAACGCGCGGACCACGCGCTCACCGTCGTCGCGCCGAAGCCGTTGCGCAGGTAGTCGACGAAGACCTTGCCCACGCGGTTGCGAGGACCGCTCTTGGCGACGAAGCGCGCCGGAATGGTCTGCGCGAGATGCGCCACCACGGCCTGCGAGAAGCCCTTGACGGTGTCCCAGTCGTACTGGCGGCGCACCGGCACCACCACGTGCAGCCCCTTGCCGCCGCTGGTCTTCAGGAATGCCGGCAGGTCCAGCTCGTCGAGCAGCGTGCGCACCAGCATCGCGGCCTCCTGCACCTGCGGCCAATCGACGCCTTCGCCGGGGTCGAGGTCGAAGGTCATGCGGTCGGGCCTGCCGATGTCGTCGGAGGTGGCGTTCCAGGTGTGCAGCTCGATGACGTTCATCTGCGCCGCGCCCAGCAGGCCTTCCTTCGAGTCGATCTGCAGCAGCGGCTCGTGGCCGGGGTCGAGCGCGGGGTCGAGTTGATTCACGCCCGGGATCTCGCGGGCCTGCAGGTGCTTCTGGAAGAACAGCTCGCCGCCCACGCCGTCGGGGGCGCGCACAAGCGACACCGGCCGGCCGCGCAGGTGCGGCAGCATGAGCTTGGCCACGCTGTCGTAGTAGGCGGCGAGTTCGCCCTTGGTGATGCCGCTGTGCTTGTCGATCACGCGCTCGGCGTGGGAGATCTTCAGGGACATGGATCTGCTTCTTTCCTTCGTGCCGCTCCTGGCGGGCGGCGACTTCGTCGCCATCGCCTCGATCTCGCGGGCCCGCTGCGGCCGTTCGCGCCGGATCTCGCGCGCGGGCTTGTCGCCGCGCAGGCCCTGGAACACGGCCTGGCGCACGCGGTGTTCGCGCGTCCATTCGCCGAAGGCGATCTCGGCCACCAGCGAAGGCTTGACCCACTGCGCCCTGACGCCGCGCGGCGCGGGCTCGAAGGGGCAGTCGTCCACAGTCAGCTTGTCGAGCTTCGCCTTGATGTCGGCGAGCCGGTTCGCGTCGAAGCCGGTGCCCACGTTGCCGCAGTAGCGCAGCCGGCCGCCGGCCTCGTCGTACACGCCCAGCAGCAGCGCGCCGAAGCCGGCGCGCGTGCCCTTGGGCGCGGTGTAGCCGCCGATCACGAATTCCTGGCGCTGCTGGTTCTTGAGCTTGATCCAGTCGGGCGAGCGGCGCGACACGTACGGCGAGCCCTTGCGCTTGGCGACGATGCCCTCGAAGCCGATGCGCGCGGACGCCGCCAGCAGTTCGCGCGGCGAGGCGTCGAAGGCGTCGCTCAGGCGCAGCTGCGGCGAAGGCGGCCTGCCGGCGAGCAGCGCGGCGAGCCTTGCGCGGCGCTCCTCGACCGGCAGGTCGCGCAGGTCTTCGCCGTCGAGAAATGGCGCGTCGAAGAGCCAGTAGACGATGGACGCGGTGGCACCGCGGTCGAAGGCGTTCTGCAGCGCCTGGAAGTCGGGTGCGCCGTTGGGGCCGTCCACGGTGATCTCGCCGTCGAGCCAGGCCGGCCCGGCGGGCAGCCCCGAAAGCGCCTCGACGAGCGCGGGCAGCTTCGCGCTCCAGTCGTGCCCGTTGCGGGTGAAGCAGCGGACCTTGCCCTTGCCGTCGATGCGCGCCAGCAGGCGGTAGCCGTCGAACTTGAGCTCGTAGAGCCAGTCGCCGGGAGATGAAGGCGGAGAGGACGCGAGGGTGGCGAGCTCGGGCTCGAAGGTGGCGGGCAGCGCGGCCTTCTTCTCTTTCTTCACGGTGGTCTTCTTCGCCGGCGCGGCCTTCGCTTGCTTCTTCCTCGGCGCCTGCCCCACCTCGTCCACGCCCAGGCCGGTGATCACGCTCGCCGGCTCTTCGTCCACCACGTCGTAGTCGTCGAGCGCGCGGGCCTCGCCGTCGCGCTCCTTGATGAGCAGCCACGGCTCGTGCGATTCGTCGCCCTTGCCGTGCATGCGCACCAGCGTCCAGTGGCCGTGAAGCTTTTCGCCGCGCAGCTCGAACTTGAGCTTGCCGGCCGCGAGTGCCTTGCGCGCGTCGCCATCGGGCAGCCAGTCGCCACGGTCCCAGACGATGACGGTGCCCGCGCCGTACTGCTTCGGCGGGATGGTTCCCTCGAAGTCGGCGTACGAGATCGGGTGGTCCTCGACGTGCACCGCCATGCGCTTCACGCCGGGATCGAGACATGGCCCCTTGGGCACGGCCCAGCTCTTGAGCGTGCCGTCGAGCTCCAGCCGGAAGTCGTAGTGCAGGTGGCTCGCGTGGTGCTTCTGGATGACGAAGCCCAGCGTGCCCCTGCCGCGCCGGCCTCCTGTCTTGGGTTCAGGCGTGCGGGAGAAGTCGCGCTTGCCGTGATAGCGCGCGAGCGCCTTGCGAGCGGTGGATGACGAGGATGATGCGGTGCGTGCCATGGCGTGCGCTCCCCGGCGAACTCAGGCGGCCCGCCTGTGGCGGGCCGGCGCCCTGCGCGTGGTGCTGGCGGTGCTTCTCGCGGCGGTCTTGCGTTTCTTCGCCGCGGGGCGCCTGGGTGCCGGTTCTTCCTCCTCCTCTTCTTCGGCATCGGCTTCCCTGGCCTTGCCGCCGCCCTTGCGCAGGCTGCGCTTGAGCAGCTCGGTGAGGTCGATGACCTTGGCGCCGCGGCCTTCGCCGGCCTGCTCCTGTCCTTCTTCCGGTTCGGGCTGGGTTACGGTCTCGGTCTGGCCGGCCTTCACCTTCCTGTCGACCAGCCGCAGGATCTCGTCCTTGAACTCGTCGCGGAATTCGTCCGGGTCCCAGTCGGCGCTCATGTCCTCGACCAGTTCCTTCGCCATCTCGAGCTCGCGCTGGCGCAGGCCCGCCTTCTTCGCGTCTTCGGAGGGCAGCGGCAGGTCGGTCCAGGGGCGGATGTCGGCGCCCCAGCGCAACAGGTTCAGCACGAGGCCGGGGCCCACGGGCACCAGCGCCGCAAGATGCTGCTTGGTCTGGATCACGACGCGGGCCACGCCCACCCGGCGGCTGCGCTGCAGGGTCTCGCGCAGCAGCGCGTACACCTTGGCGCCGCGGTTGATGGGCGCCACGTAGTAGGGGCGCTCCAGGTACACGAAGGGAATGCCGTCGGCCGGCACGAAGCTCTCGATCTCGATGGTCTGCGTGGTCTTCGGGTAGGCGGCGGCGATCTCCTTGTCGCTGAGGACGACGTACTCGCCGCTCTCGTACTCGATGCCCTTCACGATCTGCTCGCGCGCGATCTCCTTGCCGGTCTTCTTGTTGACGCGCTTGTAGCCGACCGGGTCCATGGTTCGCTTGTCGAGCCAGTCGAAATCGATGCCGTGGTCGACGGTGGCCGAATACAGGGCCACCGGTATGTGGACGAGACCGAAGCTGATGGCGCCCTTCCACAGGACGCGCGGCGCGGGAGCTTTCTTCGAGACGGGCATGGCAGCACACTCCTTCCCCCGAGAATGTGCGCCGCGGCGGCGCGCCCGATGTAGGAACGCGGCCCCAGGGGCCGTCAGGCCGCGCCGGTTGCGCCCGTGGCCCCGGTCACCGGCCCGAGCCGGCGTTCGCTGGGGCGCGCGAAGTAGAACCACTCCGCGCCCGGCAGCGCCATCGCGTTGGGGAAGACGATGAAGCCGTCGTCGGGCGCGCTCAGCAGCGTGCCGTCGTGGCGCATGCCGATGGGTTCGCCGCGCTGCACTTCGTCGAAGGTGGCCCAGTCGCGCACGAAGCTGTCTTCCTCGTGCAGGCGGTCGGTCACGCTGGCCAGGCGCAGCAGCTTCGGCGGCTGCGCGGGGCCGCCGGAAAGCCCCTCGGGCAGCTCGGCCATGCCCAGCAGCGCCAGGGTGCGGCGGATGGCGCGCCACGCCACCTCGGGCGCCTGCGGATCGAGATGCTGGCCGCATTCGAGCGTGACGCCGTAGCCGCCCCGGCTGCGGATGTATTCGTTGGTGCCGCGGCCGAAGTCGAGCTCGGCCTCGCTGGCCGGCGCTCCGCCCGCGCGCTGCGCGAGGCCGGCGGCGTAGATGTCGAGCCAGCCTTCCACCACGATCGGCGTGCCGATGTGCAGCGCGAGCTGGCCTTCCTCGTACGAGCGGGCGAAGGGCTCCAGCGTGCCGGTGTTGTCGCGCGGGCCGATCATGGCGAAGGCCTCGCCCTCGCTCTGGAAGGAATGCAGGTCGAGCAGCACCTCGTGGCGCTCGATGAGCGGGGCCAGCACGTTGGTCACGCGGGCTTCGTAGTCGGCCGGCGCCTCGGAGGGGCGGAACAGGCGGTTGAGGTTGCGCTCGCCCTCGCGCTGCAGGCGCCTGCGCGCGAGCGGGTTGGCCACCGGCACCATGGTCAGTTCGCCGCGCAGCAGCTGCAGCGATCCGGCCCCGAATTCGGCGAGCACGCGCTCGATGCCCAGGGTGCCGGAGATTTCGTCGCCGTGCACGCCGCCCATCACGAGCAGCCGGGGACCGGGGTTCAGCGAGGCGAAGGCATGGATGCGCAGGCTGTCGGTGGCCACGCCGGCGAAAGGATCGGAAGACATCCGGGGATTATTGCGGAGCCTTTTCCCGGCAGGCAAAAGCGCTATGCGTTTGATAGCAGCACGGGGCATCGAACAGGCGCCTACAGGGGCTGCCTCGGCTGTCCTACCGGGCCGGCCGGGGCGGCGGCGCAGGCTCCGCCTTTGTCAAAGGAGCGCATGCATGAACAGCAAGAGCAGCCACGGGAAGGCACCGCCGGCCGATCCCGCGAAGAAGGACACCGGCGGCGGCAAGACCAGGGTGGAGCAGGACGGCGACCCGGCGCCGCGCCTGCCGCACGAGCACGATCAGTCGTCCGACAGCCAGCAGACCCGGGACGGCCATCCGCCCAGGGTGGGCCGCCAGGCCCATGAGGACGTGGAGCGCGGCCTGGTCGACACCGACCGGGCGCTGGAAGCCGACAACGTCGAGGGCGGCGGAAAGGTCAGGCGCTGACGACGCCGGCCAGTTGCTTGCGCATGTCGGCGATGACGGCGCCGTAGTCCTTGGCGTTGAAGATCGCGCTGCCGGCCACGAAGGTGTCGGCGCCGGCCGAGGCCACGCGCGCGATGTTGTCGGCCTTGATGCCGCCGTCCACCTCCAGGCGGATGTCGCGCCCGCTCTGCTCGATGCGCTTGCGCGCCTGCTCGATCTTGCGCAGGGCCGAGTCGATGAAGCTCTGGCCGCCGAAGCCGGGGTTGACGCTCATGATGAGGATGAGGTCGATGTCGTCGATGGCCCAGTCCAGCGCCTCCAGGCCCAGCCCGGGGTTGAATACCAGCCCGGCCTTGCAGCCGGCCGCCTTGATGGCCTGGATGCTGCGGTGCGTGTGGGGCGAGGCGTCGGGGTGGAAGCTGATGTAGTCGGCGCCCGCTTGCGCAAAAGAGGCCGCCAGTGCGTCGACCGGCTGGATCATGAGGTGCACGTCGATGGGCACCGGGGTGCCGTCGGCGGTCTTGGCGTAGGGCTTGAGCGCCTGGCAGATCATCGGGCCGAATGTCAGGTTCGGCACGTAATGGTTGTCCATCACGTCGAAATGGATCCAGTCGGCGCCGGCCGCGATCACGTCGGTCAGTTCTTTGCCGAGGTGCGCGAAGTCGGCGGACAGGATGGAGGGCGCGATGCGGAACGGGGTGCTCATGACCCCGATTCTCGCAGCCGGCGCAAGCCCGACCAAAGGCCTCCGTTACCATGCGCCCCATGTCACACAGCCCCTTCAGCGTACAGGTCGAACCGCGCTACCTGGCCGACCAGTCCTCGGCCAAGGACAACATCTACACCTTCTCGTACACGGTCACCATCACGAACACGGGTCCGGTGTCCGCCCAGCTGATCGCCCGCCACTGGCTGATCAACGATGCCTCGGGGCATTCGCAGGAGGTCAAGGGCCTGGGCGTGATCGGCCAGCAGCCGCTGCTGGCGCCCGGCGAGACCTTCCGCTACACCAGCGGCTGCCGCCTGCAGGCCGCGAGCGGCACGATGCACGGCAGCTACTTCGTGGTGACGGAGGAAGGCGAGCGCTTCGACGTGCCGATCCCGATGTTCGTGCTCGAAGCCGACATCGGCGGAGCGCCCGTCTCCCGTGTCCTGCACTGATGCCCTGATGCACTGAGCACAGCGCGCCCCTTCTCCCTTTTTCTCCCCCCGCCCCCCGACATGGCTGCCGCATCGCGCGACTTGCAGGGGCTGCTTGCCGGCCTCGATCCCACGGCCGATGTGGCGCAGCGCCACATCTGGCTCATCAACATCTTCGACTGGGTGCGCGGCGACCGCGCCTCGCCGCAGGCGGCCATCGGCCGCGTGCAGCTGCTGCTGGACGCCATCGAGGCGCGCCCCGAGCTGCGCGAACGGCTGCGCGCCTGGTGGCGCGCCTTCACGCAGACGGTCGACCTGACCGCGCTGCTGGCCGACTACGGCTTCGCCCCGCGCACCGCCTTCGCCAGCGAGTTGAGCGAGCGGCTGCGCCGCAAGATCCTGCCCGGCACGCCCGAGACCACCGATGCCTCGGACCTGTTCCGCATGGTGCTGCCCGGCGTGTTCGACGCGGGCTGGATCGCCCTGCTCGACGAGACGCAGCTCGGGCGCATCGGCGCGCTGCTGGCCGACGCGGCGCTCGACGAAGACGGCGCGCCGCGCTGGCGCCACACCGTCATGGACGCCGTCACCTACTGCAGCAGCCAGGTGGTGGCCGCCGGCTTCTCGCCGGAGCTGCGCCTGCGCATGAGCGCCGACGCCGTGGGCGAGACGCGCCCCTTCCACGCGCTGATGGCCGACCTCGACGAGCTGCGCGAGCAGATGTTCGACCGCCCGGGCGAGCCGCGCGACGAAGAGGCGCTGCAGGCCGCCTTCGTGGTCTTCCGCGACCGGCTGGACGCCTGCCGCGCCGGCGCCGCCTCGGTCTACACGCACCTGGAAGACAACGGCATCTCGGTCGGCCTGGTGTTCCGGCTGCGCCAGCTGCGCGAGCGGGTACTGCGCATCCGCGAGCTGCTCGACTGCCTGATGGCGCCCAACCCGGGGCCCAGCGTGGCGCGGCTGGTCGGCCGGCTGGTGCTGGCCGGAGGCGAGCGCAACAGCATCCGGGCGCTGATCGCCTCCAACTCCTCGATGCTGGCCGCCAAGGTGACCGAGCGCAGCGCCGAGACCGGCGAGCACTACATCACCCGCGACCGCGCCAGCTACCTGCAGATGGTGAAAAAGGCCGCGGGCGGCGGCGCGCTCACCTCCATCACGGTGCTGCTGAAGTTCGCCATCTACGCGCTGGGCCTGTCGGCCTTCTGGAGCGGGCTGAGCGCGGGGCTGATGTACGCGGCCAGCTTCGTGGCGATCCAGCTGCTGCACCTGACGCTGGCCACCAAGCAGCCCGCGATGACGGCGCCGGCCATGGCCGCGCGGCTGCGCGACATCAAGTCGGACGCGGCGGTGGACGATTTCGTCGACGAGGTCGCCAACCTGGTGCGCTCGCAGGTGGCGGCGGTGCTGGGCAATGTGCTGGTGGTAGTGCCGGCGATGGCGGCCGTCTGCCTGCTGGTGCAGTTCGCGCTGGGGCGGCCGCTGCTGGACGCGGCCCATGCCGCGGCCACGCTGAAATCGCTTTCACTGGCCGGGCCGACCCCGCTTTTCGCGGCAATCACCGGCATCCTGCTGTTTTCGGCCAGCATCATCGCCGGATGGACAGAAAACGCCTTTGTCCTGCATCGGATGGACTCTGCAATGCGTTACAACCCCCGCATCGGCGCTTTTCTCGGCGCCGCACGGGCTCGCCGCTGGGCCGATTTCATGCGCACCAACATTTCAGGCTTCGCCTCCAACATCTCGCTGGGACTCATGCTCGGGCTGCTGCCCGCGTTCGCGGGTTTCTTCGGGCTCGGGCTGGACGTGCGGCACGTGACACTGTCGGCCGGACAGATCGCCGCCGCGGCGACGTCCACCGGCCTCGCGGTGTTGCAGCAGCCTGCGCTGTGGTGGGCGGTGGCGGCGATCCCGGTCATTGGCGCGCTCAATGTGAGCGTGAGTTTCTACTTCGCTTTCCGCCTGGCGCTGCGAGCGCACAGCGTGAGCCTCGGTGACCGCGCGCGCATCCGCAGCGCGATCTGGGCCCGCTGGCGCAGCCGCCCGGTGAGCTTTTTCCTTCCTGGATGAATTTGACGAGCTTCCTCAACGATCTGCTGGGTTTCTGGTCCGAGTGGGTGCGCCCCTCGGCCGGCCTGCCCACCGTGCTGTGGTCGCTGCTGCTGGCGGCGGCGGCGGCTTCCGGCCACCTCGTGCAACGCTACCTCGGGCTTCCCAAGGTGATCGGCTATTCGCTGGTCGGCGCGGTGGTGGGTTTCGCCGGCTTCGAAGGCGCGATCTGGCCGCTGCGCGGCATCAGCCTCTTCCTGCTCGAGCTCGGCGCGGCCGTGGTGCTGTTCGAGGCGGGCGGGCGGCTGCCGCTGCGCTGGTTCCGCCACAACCCGATGGTGCTGGTGCAGAGCCTGCTCGAAGCCACGCTGACCTACTTCGGCGTGTACTGGATGCTCTCGCTGCTGGGCCTGCCCGAGCCGGTGGCCAACCCGATCGCGCTGATGGCCATCGTCGCCTCGCCGGCGGTGTTGAGCCGCGTGATCATCGACACCCGCGCCGCCGGCCCCGTGACCGAACGCGCGATGACGCTGGCCACGCTCAACACCTTCTACGCACTGGCGCTGGGCTACGCGCAGGCGGGGCTGATCGAGCGCGCGCCGCAGACCATGCTGCAGAAGCTCTACCCGATCGCGGTGGTGCTGGGCCTGTCGTTCGTGGTGGGCGCGATCATGGCGCTCGCGCTGCGCTCGGCGCTGCGGGTGATGAGCCCGTCGAGCGAGAACACATCGATCCTGCTGCTGGCGATCATCGCGGCGGGCGCCGCGCTCACCGCGCACATCGGCGGCTCCGCGCCGCTGGCGGCGCTGATCGGCGGCGTGCTGCTCAAGACGCTGAACCCCAAGCCCTGGGCCTGGCAACGGCAGCTGGGCACGGCCTCATCGCTGCTGACCATGCTGATGTTCGTGCTGGTGTCCATCGTGGCGGCACAGGCCGACTGGACCTTGCCGGTGGCCAGCGTGGTGCTGGCCGTGATCGGCGTGCGCCTGCTGACCAAGATCGCCGGCGTGGCGGTCGCCAACCCCGGCAGCGGCGCGAGCTGGAAGCAGGCCTTCTGGGTCGGCTGCGCGATGTCACCGCTGTCGTCGATCGCACTGCTCATCGCCTCCAATTTCGCCACCGCCTCGCCGCTGCTGGGCACCATGATCACCCAGGTGGCCCTGCCCTCGATCCTGCTGATGGAAGTGGTGGGCGCGGTGCTCGCCACCCTGGCCATCCACGCGGTGGGCGAGAGCTCGGTGCCCTGGGCGCCACGGGCCTTCAGCATCACGGAGGACACGCAGCGATGAGCACCAACGCAGTCACCCCCATCGATCCGGACAGCGACGACGTGCGCTCGGCGCCGCTGCCTGCCGATCCGGCGAGCCGCGCGGTGAAGCTGGAGCCCTTCAACAAGTCGGAGGCGCTGTCGCTCGGCGTGGAACTCGAGCTTCAGCTCGTGAACACGCACGACTACGACCTGGCTCCCTACGCCGAGGACATGCTGCGCCTGATGGCCCAGACCCCGCTGCCCGGCAGCGTGGTGCCCGAGATGACCTCGAGCATGATCGAGATCTCGACCGACATCTGCCACTCGGCACAAGACGTGATCACGCAGCTCTCGCCCATCCGCGAGGCGCTGATCCGCAATGCCGACAAGCTCAACATCGCGGTGGTGGGCGGCGGCACGCACGCCTTCCAGCAGTGGCACGAGCGGCGCATCTACGACAAGCCGCGCTTTCGCGAGCTGTCGGAGCTGTACGGCTACCTGAGCAAGCAGTTCACCATCTTCGGCCAGCACGTGCACATCGGCTGCCCCGATGCCGACGCGGCGCTCTTGATGCTGCACCGCATGTCGCGCTACATCCCGCACTTCATCGCGCTGTCGGCGTCCTCGCCCTTCGTGCAGGGGCAGGACACGCAGTTCGACTCGGCGCGGCTGAACTCGGTGTTCGCGTTCCCGCTGTCGGGCCGCGCGCCCTTCACGCTGAGCTGGAAGGAATTCGAGGCGTATTTCGAGCGCATGACCCGCACCGGCGTCGTGCGCAGCATGAAGGACTTCTACTGGGACATCCGCCCCAAGCCCGAGTTCGGCACCATCGAGATCCGCGTGTTCGACACGCCGCTCACGGTGGAGCGCGCCGCCGCGCTCGCGGGCTACGTGCAGTCGCTGGCCGCATGGTTCCTGCAGGAGCAGCCCTTCGAGCCGACCGAAGACGACTACCTCGTCTACACCTACAACCGCTTCCAGGCCTGCCGCTTCGGCCTGGACGCGGTGTACGTCGACCCCGCCACCGGCCAGCACATGCCGCTGCGCGACCACATCCTGATGACGATGACGCAGCTCGAGTGGCACAGCGAGGCGCTCAACGCCACGAAGGCGCTGGGCGAGCTGCGCACCAGCGTGGAAGCGAACCGCAACGACGCGCGCTGGCTGCGCGAGAAGCAGGGCAAGGAAAGGCTCTTGGCCGAGGTCGTGCGGCAGGCGGCGTTGAGGTTCCGCGGGCAGGCCTGAGCCCGCTCAGGGCGCGGGCCGCTGCTGTTGCGGCAGCGCGACCAGCGCCATCTTCCGCAGGTAGTGCGCGAGCGGCGGCGTCGCCTTGTCCCGCACCTTCGCCAGGTCGTCGTAGCGGCGCACGCGCAGAGATTCCTCGGCGAACGGCTCGCGCATGAAGGCGTCTGCCTCGTCCTGCGTATGAGGGCCGCCCTGCAGCACCAGGCTGTGCTTCGACGCGGGGGACAGCGTGTCCCAGTAGCCGCCCTGCGTGCAGAGGTAGCGCTTCGCTTCGACGTGCAGGCGGATCGGCGCCAGCACGCCCGGCGGAAACACCCCGTGCAGGAAGGGCAGCGCGATGTACTGGTGCAGGTCGTCGCGCGCCGGCATCGCTTCGCCCTCTTCAGATTTTTCTTCCTCCTGCTGCACGCTTCCGGGCGCGAGCAGGTGGCCTAGGTCGTGCAGCAGCGCCGCCACCACGGTCTCGGCGGTCTCGCCCGCTTCTTCCGCGAGCGCCGCGCATTGCAGCGCGTGGTCCAGCTGGCTCACGGCTTCGTGGCCATATTGCCGCTGGCCGGGGCCGGCCAGCAGTTGGGCGATGTCGTCGAGGGTCAATGCCATTGCGGCAGTCCTTTCCTGCTCAACTCAGATCAGATCAGCACCTTGCGGATGCGCGCCGACACCAGGTCGATCACGCTGACGCTGATCACGATGATGATCATCACGGCGCAGGTCTGCGCGTACTGGAAGCCGCGGATGATTTCCCACAGCACCACGCCGATGCCGCCGGCCCCCACCATGCCCACCACCGACGCCGAGCGCACGTTCGACTCGAAGCGGTAGAGCGCGAAGGAGATCCACAGCGGCATCACCTGCGGCAGCACGCCGTACACGATCTCATGCAGCGCGCTCGCGCCGGTCGAGCGGATGCCCTCCACCGGCTGCGGGTCGATGGCCTCCACCGCCTCGGAGAAGAGCTTTGCCAGCACGCCGGTGGTGTGCACCCACAGCGCCAGCACGCCGGCGAAGGGGCCGAGGCCCACGGCCACCACGAAGAGCATCGCGAACACCATCTCGTTGATGGCGCGGCAGCTGTCCATGAGGCGGCGCGTCGGCTGGTAGATCCACCACGGCACGATGTTGGCCGAGGCCAGCAGCGCCAGCGGCACCGCCGTGGCCACCGCCAGCACGGTGCCCCACAGCGCGATCTGCAGCGTGATCACCATCTCCTGCAGGTAGACGCGCCACTGCGTGAAGTCGGGCGGAAAGAACTCGGCGGCGTAGGTCGCCATGTTGCCGCCGTCCCGGATGAGGTCGAGCGGGCGCATGTCGGCGCCCTTCCAGGAGGCCACGAGCAGCAGGAGCAGCGCGGCCCAGGAGAGCTGCCACGCCAGGTTGCGCTTGGGGGGCGCCGTGGCGAGCGGCGGGCGGTTCATCGGGATCGAGGAAGACATGAGAGGCGAACGAACGGTCGTCGGGAAGAAAGCGGCGCTGCGCTCAGTTCAGCGCGGCCAGCTTCTTGTCGATGTCGGCCAGCTTCGCCTTCCTTTCGGCATCGCCCAGCGCGGCATCGGCCTCGATCTTGTTGCGCTGGCCGAAGAGTTCGATCTGGCGGATCGGCAGCAGCTGCTTGTCGCTCGACTCCTTGAAACCCGCGAGCTTCGAGATCTTCATGACGATCTCCTTCTCGCGCGGGTCGGACTTGGCGTAGTTGATGAAGAAGTTGCGGATCTTCGTCTTCGTGGCCTCGGGCAGGTCCTTGCGCATCACGAGCGGGTCGAGCGGGATCAGCGGCGAGGTCCAGATGACGCGGATGTCCTTGTACTTCTCGGGGAAGCGCTCCTTGATCTTCTCGAGGTTCTCGCTGTTGTTGGTCGCGACGTCCACCTGCTTGTTGGCCACGGCCAGCGCGTTCGTCTCGTGGTTGGCGCTGCGGGTGATGCGGAACGCGGTCTTGGCGTCGATCTTGTTCTGCGCGAAGACGTAGAAGCCCGGCACCAGGTAGCCCGAGGTGGAGTTCGGCTCGCCGTTGCCGAAGCTCAGGCTCTTGGCGTTCTTCAGCACGTCGTCGAGCGTCTGCAGCGGGCTGTCGCGGTTGACGATGAGGTAGGAGTAGTAGCCGAGCGTGCCGTCGGCGTTGACCTTCTGCGCGAACACTTCGCCGTTGGCGCGGTCCACGGCTTCCATGGCCGACTTGTTGCCGAACCAGCCGAGCTGCACCTTGTTGAAGCGCATGCCTTCGATGATGCCGGCGTAGTCGGGCGCGAAGAAGGCGTTGACCTTCAGGCCGGTCTGCTTGCTCAGGTCGTCGATCAGCGGCTGCCAGTCGGCCTTGAGGTTCTGCGACGACTCGGTCGAGATGAGGCCCATGTTGAGGGTGTCCTGCGCGAACGCGCCGGCCATGCCGAGGCCGAACGCCGCGGCGGCGATGAGTTTCTTGATCATGGATGACTCCAGGAAGTGAAAGAGGAACGAGGGAATGAAAGAGAGGACGGAGAGAAAGACGCGGGAGGCGCCCGGAGACGCCCCCCCAAGAAAAATCAGACTGCGCTTGCCGGCTGGGCCGTCCACGGCACGGCAACCGGTGGAGCGGGTTCGGGCGCGACGGGCCGCAGCAGCTCTTCGGCCTGCACGCCATACAGCTCGTGCAGCAGCTCGGGCGTGAGCGCGGACGAAGGCCCGTCGAACACCACGCGGCCCTGGTTCAGCGCCACGACGCGCGGGCAGTACTTCATTGCGACATCGACCTGGTGCAGCGAGACGATGACGGTGCAGCCGTCTTCTCGGTTGATGCGCGCCAGGATTTCCATGACCTTGCGCGAGGACTCCGGATCGAGCGAGGCGATGGGTTCGTCGGCCAGCACCACCTTGGCGCCCTGCACCAGCGTGCGCGCGATGGCGGCGCGCTGCTGCTGCCCGCCCGAGAGCGTGGAAGCGCGTTGGGCGTGGCAGTCGGCGATGCCCACGCGCGCCAGCGCATCGAGCGCCTGCGCGCGCTCCTGCGCGGTGAACACACGTGCCAGGCTGCGCCACCACGGCATGCGGTGCAGCGAACCCACGAGCACGTTGACCAGCACCGGCAGCCGCGCGACGAGGTTGAACTGCTGGAACACGAAGCCCACCTGCGAGCGCACCTTGCGGATGTCGCGATGAATGCGCCCGCCCTTCTGTACGCAGCAGCCGTCGATCTCCACCAGCGACTGCGAACCGCCGTCGGCCGTCACCAGCCCGGCGATGTGGCGCAGCAGGGTCGACTTGCCGGAGCCCGAGGCGCCGATGAGCGCGACCATGTCGCCGCGCGCCACGTCGATGTTGATGTCGCGCAGGGCGTGGCGGCCGTTGGCGAAATGCTTGTCGAGATGCCGGATGCGCAGGAGGGTGTTCATTGCTTGTCTCAAAGTCGTCTAGACAAGTGCAGTTTCACCAGCCCGTGTGACGAGCCGGAGACACTTCGGCGACGACCAAATGTCAGGGCCTGTCAGAGCACCCTTCGGCCTTCGCGCCACACGCCGCGCACCACCGGATGCCGCACGCCGTCGGGCAGCGTGCACATGCGCACCTGCACCAGGTCGGCGCGCAGGCCGACCTCGAGCGCGCCGCGGTCGTGAAGGCGCGCCGCGCGCGCCGGCGTTCGCGTCACCATGCCGACGGCCTGCGGCAGCGTGACGATCCCGTCGTGCACCAGCCGCATCGCGGCGCCCAGCAGGCTGCTGGGCACGTAGTCGGACGAGAGGATGTCGAGCAGCCCGTGGCGCGCCAGTTCGGCCGCCGCGACGTTGCCGGAGTGCGATCCGCCGCGCATCACGTTCGGCCCGCCCATCACGTTCGAGAGGCCCAGCCCGTGTGCTGCGCGTGCCGCGGCCAGCGTGGTCGGGAACTCCGACATGCTCGCGCCCTCGGCGTGCGCCTGCTCCACATGCGCCACCGTGGTGTCGTCGTGGCTCGCGAGCGCGATGCCGTGCGTGCGGCAATATTCGACGAAGTAGCGCCGGTGCGGCAGCGCGTACTCGGCCTGCAGCGCGCCGGCCTGCGCAACACGCTCGTCGAACTTGCTGTCGCTCCAGCCCTTCTTTCCGGTGTAGTAGACGCGGGCGATCTCGATGTTCTCCCACTGGCGCTGGCCCGGCGTGTGGTCCATCAGCGAGATCAGCGACAGCCGCGGATGGCCGTGGAAGGGCTCGAACAGCTCGACCGTGTTGGGCGCCGGCAGCTCGCAGCGCACGTGCAGGTGGTGGTCCGCGCGCAGCAGGTCCTGCGCGGCGCAGGCGTCGAGCGTGGTCAGCGTCGCCTCCCATGTGCTGCCGCGCACGCTGTCGGGGTCGGCCTCGCCCACGCCGAGCGCGTCGAACACTGTCGTGATACCGGCGGCCGCCATCTCGGCGTCGTGCGCCAGCAGCGCGGGCAGCGGGCCCCAGTGCACCTTGGGGCGCGGCATCAGGTGGCGCTCGAAGTTGTCGGTGTGCACCTCCACGAGACCGGGCAGCAGGAAGTCGCCATCGAGGTCGATGGTGCCTTCGGCGGTGGGGCCGCTGTCGATGCTGGCGATGCGCCCGCCGTAGACGGTCAGCGCGCCCGAAACCACCTCGCCCGGCAGCACCATGCGTGCGTTGGCGAATACCGTCGTCGTGCTCATGGCCGGCTGCTCCTGAAGGCGCCCACGTCGACACGGCGCGTCGAGACCGCGGCGCCGACTTCGGCATCGTGAAAGATCCCCACCGTGGCCGCGCCGCGCGCCGTGGCCTCGCGGATCAGCGAGATCACGGTGTCGGTGTTGGCCGCGTCGAGCGAGGCGGTGGGCTCGTCCAGCAGCAGCAGCGGCTTGGGCTTGATCATGTTGCGGGCGATGTTGATGCGCTGCTGCTCGCCGCCCGAGAAGGTCGCGGGCGGCAGGTGCCACAGCCGCTCCGGAATGCGCAGGCGTGCGAGCCAGCGGCGTGCTTCCTCGCGCGCGGCCTCGATCGCGGCGGGGTCGTCGCCCGCGTCCTCGGCCAGTGGTTCGGCCACCACGTCGAGCGCCGGCACGCGCGGGATCACGCGCAGGAACTGGCTCACGTAGCCGATGGTGTCGCGCCGCAGGCTCACCATCTCGCGCGGCGTCGCCTGCGTCACGTCGACCGGGCCGGCGGGCGACTGCACGGTGATGCGGCCCGCGCTCGCGCGGTAGTTGGCATAGACCAGCTTGAGCAGCGTGCTCTTGCCGAGACCCGAGGCGCCGTCGAGCACCACGCATTCGCCGGCGGACACGCTCAGGTCCACGTCGTCGAACACGGGCAGCTCAAGGCTGTTCTGGCGGTGCAGCGTGAAGCGCTTGGCCACGCCCTGGAGTTGAAGCATCGGAGGAGCCATCATGGTTGCAGTACCGAGGAAACGAGCAGTTGGGTGTAGGCGTGCTGCGGGTCGTCCAGCACCTGGTCTGTGAGGCCGGCCTCGACCACGCGGCCCTGCTGCATCACCAGCATGCGGTGCGCGAGCAGGCGCGCGACCGCCAGGTCGTGCGTGACGACGATGGCCGCGAGCTGCATCTGCCGCGTGAGCTGGCGCAGCAGGTCGAGCAGGCGCGCCTGCACCGAGACGTCGAGGCCCGACGTGGGCTCGTCCATGAACACCAGGCGCGGCTGCGTCACGAGGTTGCGCGCGATCTGCAGGCGCTGGCGCATGCCGCCGGAGAAGGTGCGCGGCGCGTCGTCGATGCGCGCCGGGTCGATCTCGACGCGGCCCAGCCATTCGGCGGCAGTGGCGCGCAGGCGGCCGTAGTGGCGCTCGCCCAGGCCCATGAGCCGCTCGCCGACGTTCGCGCCGGCCGACACGTCCATGCGCAAACCGTCGGCCGGGTTCTGGTGCACGAAGCCCCAGTCGGTGCGCGCGAGCATGCGCCGCTGGGCCTCGGTCATCGAGAACACTTCCTGCAGGCCGCCGCCGCGCACCTGGAATTCGACGCTGCCTGCGTCGGGCTTGTCGCGTGCGGCAATGGCGTTGAGCAGCGTCGACTTGCCGGAGCCGGATTCGCCGACCACGGCGAGCACCTCGCCGGGCCAGAGGTCGAAGGAAGCGTCGTGCAGCGCCACGCGCTCGCCGTAGCGCTTGGCGATGCCGCGCACGCGCAGCAAGGGGGAGTTGGTGTCGGGAGTGTTCATGCAAGAGCCTGTTCGGGTTCGCTGCGGGGCGCGGGAGCCTGGGGCTGCTGCTCCTGCTGGCGCGAATGGCAGTGGTCGGAGTCCGAGCAAACGTGCATGCGGGTGCCGCGGTCGTCCGTGATGATTTCGTCGAGGAAGCTGTCGGTCGCGCCGCACAGCGCGCAGGGCACGTCCCAGCGCTGCACCTCGAAGGGGTGGTCGTCGAAGCACAGGCTCTCGACCGGCGTGTAGGGCGGCACGGCGTAGATGCGCTTCTCGCGGCCCGCGCCGAAGAGCTGCAGCGCGGGGTTCATGTGCAGCTTGGGGTTGTCGAACTTCGGGATCGGCGAAGGCGACATGACGTAGCGGCAGTTGACCAGCACCGGGTAGTCATAGGTGGTGGCGATGTGGCCGTAGCGCGCGATGTCCTCGTAGAGCTTGACGTGCATCAGGCCGTACTCGGCCAGCGCGTGCAGCGTGCGGGTGGCGGCCTCGCGCGGCTCCAGGCGCTGCATCGGCTCGGGCACGGGCACCTGGTAGACCATCACCTGCCCTTCGGCCAGCGGCGCCTCGGGAATGCGGTGGCGGGTCTGGATGAGCGTGGCATCGACGGTGCGCGTGGTGGTTTCCACGCCGGTGGTGCGCTGGAAGAAACGGCGGATGTTCACCGCGTTGACGGTGTCGTCCGAGCCCTGGTCGATGACCTTGAGCACGTCCTTCGGCCCGATGACCGCCGCCGTGACCTGGATGCCGCCCGTGCCCCAGCCGTAGGGCAGCGGCATCTCGCGCGAGCCGAAGGGCACCTGGTAGCCGGGGATGGCCACGGCCTTGAGGATGGCGCGGCGGATCATGCGCTTGGTGCGCTCGTCGAGGTAGGCGAAGTTGTAGCTGGTGGTGGTTGCTGTGTCGGCGGTCATTGCGGGTCTTCTCCTGCGCCGTTGGCGCGCATCTTTCGCACGAGCTCGAGTTCGGACTGGAAGTCGACGTAGTGCGGCAGCTTCAGGTGCTGCACGAAGCCCGAGGCCTCGAGGCTGTCGCTGTGCGAGAGCACGAACTCCTGCATCTGCGCGGGCGCCTCGACGGGCTCGCCCAGTTCCTCGGCGCGCAGCGCGCGGTCGACCAGGCTCATGGCCATCGCCTTGCGCTCGCTGTGGCCGAAGGCCAGGCCGTAGCCGCGGGTGAACTGCGGCGGCTCGGTCTTGCTGCCGGCGAACTGGTTGACCATCTCGCACTCGGTGAGCGCCATGTCGCCGATGGAGATGGCGAAGCCCAGCTCCTCCGGCACGATCTCCAGTTCGGCCGTGCCCACGCGGATCTCGCCGACGAAAGGGTGGCTGTGCGAGTAGCCGCGCTGCGTCGAATAGGCCATGGCCAGCAGGAAGCCCTCGTCGCCGCGCGCGAGGTTCTGCAGGCGCGTCGCGCGGTCGGCGGGAAAGCGCAGCGGCGTGCGCGTGAGGTCCACGGGAGCCGGGTCGCCGGGCGGGACCTCGTGCGTTTCGATGAGGCCTTCGTGGTTCAGCAGGTCGACCACGCGTGGCGTGAAGGCCGGCGCCTCGGCCGTCGGTGTCGCAGCGGGTACAGCAGCGGTCTGCTGGCCGTTCGCAAGCAGCGTGAAGTCGAGCAGGCGCTGCGTGTAGTCGTAGGTCGGGCCCAGCACCTGGCCACCGGGCAGGTCCTTGAAGGTGGCGGAGATGCGGCGGTCGAGCTGCATGCGCGCCGTGTCGAGCGCGACGCTGGCGCCCAGGCGCGGCAGCGTGGCACGGTAGGCGCGCAGCAGGAAGATGGCCTCGACCACATCGCCTGCCGCCTGCTTGATGGCGAGCGCGGCGAGCTCGGGGTCGTACACCGAGCCCTCGGTCATCACGCGGTCGACGGCGAGCCTGAGCTGCTCGCGGATCTGCTGCACCGACAGCTCGGGCGTGTCTGCATTGCCGCGGCGCTGTTCGGCCAGCAGCCTGTAGCTGTTGAGGATGGCGGTCTCGCCGCCCTTGACTGCAACGTACATCTCAAGCCTCCTGTTCGATGCGCGTGGTGCGCGGCAGGCCGACGATCTGCCCCGGCGCGGCCAGGAACATGTCGACGCCGCGCGGAAAGGCGGCCTGGTTGGCGGACCACTGCGCGGCGAAGGGCGTCGCGCCGGTGCGCGGCAGGCCGTCGACAGCGACCGATTCGCTGTCGCGGATGCCGGGGCCGCGCAGCGTCCATGCGGCGGCACCGCCTTCGGCGAGGCCGACCACGTCGACCACGCAGGTCGTCGACTGGTCGGGATAGGCGTCGCTGCCCTGCGCGAAGCTGTCCAGGCGCGGGCATTCGTCGCCCTGTGCCACCCATGCGAACTGCGCGGCCTCGGGCTTGTCGACCAGCACGCAGCCGGTGTGGAAGCGCAGCCAGGCAGCGGCGTCGCTGCCGGCGAGAGAAGGCGAGAGCCAGAGCGTGCAGTCGGGATCGAGCAGCGCGAGCAGCAGCGCGGCGGAAGCCGGGTGGCCGCGCGACGGTGTCTGCGCGTCGTGCGCGAGGGCGACCACGCGGCCGGGATGCGACAGCGCATGCAACGCCGTGCGGAACACCGACTGGCTGCCCAGTGCCGCGTCGGAAAAGCCGGCGCCCAGGGTGGAGAGATCGAGCGCACTCATTCGGAATCGTCCTCGCCTTCGGCGTCGCCGGCTTCGCGCGCGACCGTAAAGAACTCGACCTTGCTGCTCTGCGCGCTGGCCTGGCGGCGCGCGCGCAGCTGCTGGAGATGGCTGCGCACGGGAGCGAGCAGCTGGGCGTCCAGCGCGGGCTGGCGTGCCGGGTCCTGCAGCAGCGCGTCGGCCACGGCGGCCAGTTGCGCATGACGGTGCGAACGGCCCATGACGTAGGCGACGCCCACCGCGGAGCCGGCCTCACCCAGGCGCAGCGCGCAACGCGTGACCGTGACTTCGCCGAGGTTGAAGCGCTCGCCCGAGCCGCCCGCGCGGCCCTGCACCATCACAAGGCCGGTTTCCGGCGCGCGCAGCCACTGTGGCGTACCCTGCGCGTGGGCACCGAGCGCCGGCTCGAGCAGCTCCAGCGGAGCCCGCGCCAGCGTGGCCATCCACTGGGCGCGGTCCAGCGGGCGACCGGGCGGTTCCGTGTCAAAAGCATGAAACATGTAAGTGATACTCTCAAAGTTGTATAGACAAATTCGACAACCGGCGCGAGCTTAGAGAGCGCTCAAGACGACTTCATGACAAGCACGACAAGTTCTTCCGCATCGCTTCCAGCACGCCCACCGCGCGACAGTTTCTGGACCCGCATCGCAGCCGACATCGCCGACGCCATCGCGCGCGGCGTCTATCCACCGGGACAGCGGCTTCCTCCCGAGCACGCGCTGGCCGAGCAATACGGCGTCAACCGCCACACCATCCGCCGCTCGCTGGCCGACCTCACGAGCCAGGGCCTGCTGCGCGTGACGCAGGGCAGCGGCACCTACGTCGAGGAGTTCGCGATGGACCTCGCGCTGGTCAAGCGGCCGCGGCACCACCAGCGCATGGCGCTGGCCGGCCTGCGCGGCGCACTGAGCGTGGTTGCGGCCAGCACGGTGCGCGCAACCGCAGCACAGGCCCGCGCCCTGGACGTGGCGACGCGCAGCACGCTGCTGTGCCTCAATGTGATCGGCGATGCCGAAGGACAGCCGCTGCACTTCAGCGAGCGTTTCTTCCCGCTGCCGCGCTTCGCGACGCTCGAGGATGTGGTGCGCGAGACCGGCTCCATCACCGCGGGCTTCGCGGCCCACGGCGTGGACGACTACACGCGGCGCGACAGCCGCATCACCGCGCAGATGCCCGAGCCCACGGTGGCGTCCCACCTGCGCCAGCCGGTGACCCGGCCGGTGCTCTTCGTCGAGAGCGTCAACATCGACACCGCCGCCGTGCCCATCGAATACGCCCGCACCTGGTTCGCGGGCGACCGCATCTCGCTGACGGTGACCCACGATGAGTGAGCACCGCTACGCCGCCTACTTCGCGCCGCCGGTCGAAAGCGCATGGTGGGAAGCCGGCAGCCGCTGGCTCGGCCGCTGCGCGGCGAGCGGGCGCACATGGCCGCTACCCGACATCGCGGGAGTGCCCGCCCAGCTCCAGCAGAAGCTCACCGCCGCGCCACGGCGCTACGGCTGGCACGCCACGCTCGCGGCGCCCTTCGTGCTGAAGCCCCGGTTCACCGAGGCGGAGCTTCGCGCCGGCATGCAGGCGCTCTGCCGCACGCTGGAGCCTTTCGACATGCCCGCGCTCGAAGTCGCGCTGCTCGACGACTTTCTCGCGCTCGTGCCTGCTCGCCCCGACGCATCGCTGCGCGCGGCGGCCGATGCCTGCGTGATGCAGCTGCACGCCTTCGCCGAGCCGCTGCCGCCTTCGGAGCTTCAGCGGCGCCGCGCGGCAGGCCTCACGCCCGAGGAAGACGCGCTGCTGCTGCGCTGGGGCTATCCCTTCGTGATGGACCGCTTCCGCTTCCACATGTCGCTGACCGGATCGCTGCACGGCGTCGAGCCGGATGTCGTGGCGGCCTTGCAGGCGGCGGCACGGCAGCACTTCGCGCCGCTGCTGTCATCGCGGCCTCCGCTGCGCTTCGAGGCCATCAGCCTCTTCGCCGAGCCCTCGCCCGGGGCCGACTTCATGTGCCTCGCGCAGATGGAGCTGGGCCGATGACCGGCCGCCTCGTCTACGTCGCCGGCCCTTCCGGCGCCGGCAAGGACAGCCTGCTCGGCTGGCTGAAGGATCACCTTCCGCACGACGCCCCTGTCGCCTTCGCCCGCCGAACCATCACGCGCGCCGCGACCGCCGGCGGCGAGCAGCACGACAGCGTCGACCTGCCCGGCTTCCTGCGGCTGCGCGAAGCCGGCGCCTTCGGGCTCGACTGGGAAGCCAACGGGCTGTGCTACGGCGTGCGCCATGCCGAGCTGACGCCGCCGCGCGACAGCGGCACCGTCATCGTCAACGGATCGCGCGCCTACCTGCCCGAAGCCGCACGGCGCTTTCCGCGGATGACGGTCGTGCACGTCACGGCCAGCGTGGAGACGCTGCGCCGCCGCCTGACGGCACGGGCGCGCGAGTCCGCCGAGATGGTGGAAGCCCGCGTGCAGCGCGCGCTCGATTTCCGCATTCCGCCGGGGCTGGCCGCCATCGAGATCCACAACGAGGACGTTCTTGCGGATGCCGGCACCCGATTGCTGCAGGCGCTGAGCCTGCCGCGCAGGGAATTCCATCCGGCGGCGTAGCGCTTATGCTCTCACCCCCATGGGTGAATTCGACCTGATCGCACGCTACTTCAAGCGCCCCGCCACGCGCTCCCCGCTCGGCGTGGGCGACGACTGCGCACTGCTCGCGCCGGCTCCCGGCATGCAGCTCGCCGTTTCCTCCGACATGCTGGTCGAAGGACGGCACTTTCTTTCCACCGTCGATCCGGCGCGGCTGGGCCACAAGGCGCTGGCGGTGAACCTCAGCGACCTGGCCGCCTGCGGCGCGAAGCCGCTGGCCTTCACGCTCGCGCTGGCGCTGCCCGGCGTGGACGAGCCCTGGCTCGAAGGCTTCTCTCGCGGCCTGCTCGCGCTGGCCGACGCGCACGGCTGCGAGCTGGTGGGAGGCGACACCACGCGCGGCCCGCTCAACATCTGCATCACGGTCTTCGGCGAAGTGCCGGCCGGCGCAGCGCTGCTGCGCTCGGGCGCGCGCGCGGGCGACGACATCTGGGTGAGCGGCACGCCGGGCGAGGCGCGTCTCGCCCTCGAGGTGTTCCGCGGCACGATCACGCTGCCGGCGGACGCCTTCGACACGGCGCGCAGGCGCATGGAGCAGCCCACGCCGCGCGTGGCGCTCGGGCAGGCCCTGCGCGGCATCGCCTCTTCGGCCGTGGACGTGAGCGACGGGCTGATCGGCGACCTGGGCCACATCCTCGCATCGAGCGGCGTGGGCGCCACACTGGACGTCGACGCGGCCACTGCGCTGATCTCGGTCGACACCGGCAACCTGGGCGAGGAGCTTCGCCGCACCTGCGCGCTCTCAGGCGGCGACGACTACGAGCTGGTCTTCACCGCGCCCGCCTCGGCGCGCAACGCGGTCGGGCAGGCAGGCATGGACAGCTCCACGCGCGTCACGCGCATCGGCCGCATCGAGGCCGATGCCGGCCTGCGCATCGTCGACGCGGCCGGTGCGCCGGTGTCGCAGCGCTTCGGCTCGTTCGACCACTTCGTCTAGTTTTCCTGCAATCCCTCTCTTTCGGGAAACACCGAGGAACCGGCTTTGCCGGGCCTCAGGTGTTGCCCCCGGAAGGGGGAAGGCGCGCGCGACACGAAGTGCGCGCAGCCTGGGGGAGAGCCTATCCTCCGCGCACCACCGCCTGCATCTTCTGCTGAGCGGCGTTGATGGCCGCCGACTGGCCGTTGAGCTGCTGCAGCATCTTGTTGAGCTCGGCCTGCACGGCAGGGTCGGTCACGGCGACGCTGCTGCCGCTGATCTGGATCTTCGACTTGTTCTTCTCCAGGAAGTCGCCGATGGCCAGCGCGCTGTCGAACACCTTGTCGAGCGCGGGGAACACTTCCTTGAAGGTGGCGGAGGGCGTGGTCACGGTCTTCTCGAAGGCCTTGTCGTAGACCTGCTTCAGGTCGTCGGGCTGCTTGAGCTGCGCGTGCGCGGCATCGGCCTTGGCGGACTGCTGGTCGAGCGCGGTGCGCAGGCCCGTGAGGCCGTCCTTCGCGGCCTTGAGGTCGTCGCGGCGCGCGGGCAGGTCGGCGATGGAACGCAGCGCGCCCTTGGCCATGATCTGCGTCATGGGCTGGCTCACGGACTTGTTCATGCCTTCGTTGAAGTCGGTGATCACCGCGTAGTGCTGCGCGTAGTCGCCGAAGGAGGCCTTTTCTTCCGCGCTGGGCACCGGCACGCGCAGGCCGGGCTTGTCGAGCACGCGGGTCTGCAGGAAGGAGATGAAGGCCTTGCGCTGCTCGGCCTCCTTGTTGCCGCAGGCCACCAGCGCAAGGCTGAAGGCGACGAGGAGCGTCATGGCCCCGAGACGTTGAATGAAAGTTCTCATGGGCCGGGCCCTCCTGTTGTTGTGCCGGAAAAATTATAGGGAGCGCTTCAGCGCATCGATGAAGGCGCGCGCCGCGGCCGAGAGCGAGTGGCCGCGCTTGGTGACGATGGAGATGTCGCGCGCCACGCGCGGCGAGCTCAGCACCTTGATGACCAGCGACGGGTCGGCCTCCGCGCGCGCGAAGGCCGAGGGCATGATCGACGCGCCCATGCCGGCGGCCGTCATCCAGATGGCGGTGGAGAGGAACGACACCTCGTTCACCACGTCGAGCGCCACGCCCGCCTCGGCCGCAGTGCCGTCGATGAGCGGGCGCACGCCATAGCCCGGGCGCACGGTGATGACGGGGTGGCCGCCCAGGTCGCTCCAGCGCACCACGCGGGCCTTGGCCAACGGATGGTCGTCGCGGCAGACCACGGCGAGGTGGTCGCGCATGAGGCGCTGCACCTCGACCTCGGGGCCCGGCCGCTCGGGCGTGCCGATACCGAAGTCCACGTGCTCGCCGATGATGCGCGAGACGAACTGGTCGGGCGCGCAGTCGTTCACCAGCACGCGCACGCCGGGATGCTGCTCGTTGAACGCACGCATCGCATCGGGCAGCAGGAAGGCCGCGAGCGTGGGCGTGATGGCGAGGGTGACGCGGCCGCGCTCGAGCGTGGCCAGTTCACGAAAGTCGTTCGACAGCGAATCCACGTCGCGCAGGATGCGCTCGACCGTCATCATCATCTGCTCGGCCGCCGCCGTGGCCTTGAGCGAACGCGTGGTGCGGTCGAACAGGCGCGTGTCCAGCCCTTCCTCGAGCTGGCGGATCAGCATGCTCACCGCCGACTGCGTGACGAACAGCCGCTGCGCCGCCGCGCTGAGCTTTTTCAGCTGGTAGACGGCGAGAAACGCACGCAGCTGGCGGATCGTAGGACTGAAGTTCGTATTCATCAGCAAAGATGATATTTCATTAGAAATTTCTTGATTTACGAATGAATCCGGCCATCGTTCAATCATCGAAAAGACACATCACATTCAAGGAGTCCTGATGGCCGCTGCACCTCTTGCCCCCGGGAAGAGCGCGCTTCGCCGACAGCTGCTGCTCACCGCGGCCGGCGCGGCGCTGACCGGCGGCAGGAGCTTCGCGCAAACGCTTTCGTCGCCGCCCCAGCCCACCGGCGACTTCCCGAACAAGCCCATCCGCCTGGTCGTGACCTTCCCGCCCGGCGGCAGCGCCGACGCGGTGATGCGCCTGCTGGTGCCGCGCCTCAACGAGAAGCTGGGCCAGCCGGTTGTCATCGACAACAAGCCCGGCGCGGGCGGCAACGTAGGCCTCTCGCTGGTGGCCAAGACGCCCGCCGACGGCTACACGCTGGGGCTGGGCGCGGCGGGCGCGCTGACGGCCAACGTCAGCCTCTATCCGCAGATGCCCTTCGACCCGGTGAAGGACTTCAAGCCCGTGGGCATGGTCGCGGCCACGCCCTTCGTGATCGTGGGACACCCTTCCATCGCCGCACGTACGCAGCGCGAGCTGATCGCGCTGGCGAAGGCCAGCCCGGGCACGCTGTCGATCGGCCATGGCGGCAACGGCACGGCCATGCACCTGTCGGCCGCCCTCTTCGCGCAGATGGCCGACGTGAAGTTCGTCGAGGTACCGTATCGCGGCTCGGGCCCGGCGGCGCTCGACGCCATCGCGGGGCAGATTCCGCTCGCGCTGGTCGACCTGCCCGCCTCGCTGCAGCAGATCAAGGCGGGCAAGCTGGTCGCCTTCTCGGTGACGAGCGCGCAGCGCGTGCCGATGCTGCCCGACGTGCCCACGGTGGCCGAGGGCGGGCTCGCGGGCTACGACTCCACGGGCTGGTTCGGCGTGGTGGCGCCCGCCGGCACGCCCGCGGCCATCGTCTCGCGGCTCAATGCCGAGATCAACGCGGCGCTCGGCGACGAGCAGATCAGGGCCACGATGCGCAACCTGGGCGCCGAACCCGCGCCGACCACGCCCGAGGCCTTCGAGGCATATATCCAATCCGAAACGAAGAAGTGGGCGAAGGTGATCCAGACCGCCCGCATCAGGCTCGACTGACGACAGGCATCCGCCAGAACATGACCGACCCGAACCACACCTCCGCACTGCAGGCCGACGTGATGATCGTCGGCGCCGGCCCGGTGGGCCTCACCCTGGCCATGGACCTCGCCTCGCGCGGCATCTCGGTCCTCATCTGCGAGACGCGCCGCTTCGCCGAGCCGCCGAACGTGAAGTGCAACCACGTGGCCTCGCGCACCATGGAGCAGTTCCGCCGACTGGGCGTGGCGCAGAAGCTGCGCGACGCGGGGCTGCCGGCCGACTACCCGAACGACGTGGTGTTCCGCACCAGCGTCACCGGCACGGAGCTCACGCGCATTCCGATCCCGTGCCGGCGCGACCGCTACACCGAGACCGAGGGCCCCGACGCATGGTGGCCCACGCCGGAGCCGCCGCATCGCATCAACCAGATCTACCTGGAGCCCATATTGCTGAAGCACACGGCCGCGCTGCCGGGCGTGCAGTTGCTCAACCGCACGCAGTTCGCGGGCTTCACGCAGGACGACACCGGCGTGACCGCCATCGCCACCGACATGGACAGCGGCGTCACCCGCAGCATCCGCTGCCGCTACATGGTGGGCTGCGACGGCGGCTCATCGGCGGTGCGCAAGCAGATCGGCGCGAAGCTCGAGGGCACGGCGGTCATACAGCGGGTGCAGTCGACCTTCATCCGCGCGCCTGGCCTGCGCGCGCTCATTCCGGGCAAGCCGGCGTGGTCGTACTACGCCATGAATCCGCGGCGCTGCGGCACGATGTTCGCCATCGACGGGCGCGAGACCTGGCTGGTGCACAACCACCTGAACGCCGAGGAGCCCGAGTTCGATTCGGTGGACCGCGACCGCTCGCTGCGCGAGATCCTCGGCGTGGGCCCCGACTTCGAGTACGAAGTCATCAGCAAGGAAGACTGGATCGGCCGCCGCCTCGTGGCCAACCGCTTCCGCGAGGGCCGCGTGTTCCTCGCGGGCGACGCGGCGCACCTGTGGGTGCCCTACGCGGGCTACGGCATGAACGCGGGCATCGCCGACGCGCTCAATCTCTCGTGGCTGCTGGGCGCGGTGGTGCAGGGCTGGGGCGACGAGGCCATGCTCGACGCCTACGAGGCCGAGCGGCTGCCGATCACCGAGCAGGTGTCGAACTTCGCGATGAACCACGCGCAGAAGATGATCCGCGCGCGCCGCGCCGTACCGCACAACATCGAGGAGCCCGGCCCCGCCGGCGACGCGCTGCGCGCCGAGATCGGCCACGAGGCCTACGAGCTGAACGTGCAGCAGTTCTGCTGCGGCGGCCTGAACTTCGGCTACTTCTACAGCGGCTCGCCGATCATCATCGCGGACGGCGAGCACATGGCGCCGCCCTACTCCATGGGCGAGTTCACGCCCTCCACCGTGCCCGGCTGCCGCGCGCCGCATTTCTGGCTGGCCGACGGCCGCTCGCTCTACGACGCCTTCGGCCCCGGCTACACCATGCTGCGCTTCGACCGCAGCGTGGACGTGCGCCCGCTCGAGCGCGCCGCGGCCGCCTACAGCATGCCGCTCACGGTGCTCGACATAGAGACGGAAGACGTGCCCAAGGCCTACACGCACCGCCTCGTGCTGTGCCGCGCCGACCAGCACGTGGCCTGGCGCGGCGCGCACCTGCCCGCCGAGGTCTACGACCTGGTGGGCATGCTGCGCGGCGAAGGCCAGCGCATACGGGCTCGCCGCAAGGCACTGGCGTGGGAAGGCGTGGTGGCCTGAGCCGCCTCACCAACTGCGCCGTGCGACGACGCGATACGCGAGCCACGCGGCGGCCGCCGGCGCGAACGCAAAGCCCGCGAACAGCCACACGGCCGCCGACTTCGCGCCCTCCACGCCCCCCGGCACGCTGAGCCCCGCCGCGTTCGCCACCAGCCCCGCCACCGCCGCGCCCACGGCCATGCCGTAGAGCTGCACGGTGGTGATCGAGGCCGAGGCCAGGCCCTGCTCACCCTTCGGCGCGAGCGACATCACGCGCGTGATGAGATGCGGCCAGCCGATGCCCACGCCGAGCCCCACGGCTGCCAGCGCGAGGGCGATCAGCACGGTCTCGAAGCCCGCGTCGATCGCGCCGGGCGAAGGCAGCAGCCACGCGAGCGCCAGCAGCCCCAGCGTGCAGGCAACCGGCCCGGCGCGCAGCATGCGGTCGGCTCCCGCGCCGCTTCGCCCCGACGACAGCAGCGAGCCCGCGCTCCAGCCTCCCGCCATCGCGGCGGTGAGATAGCCCGCTGCCAGCGGCGAGTGGCCGTGCAGCAGCTGCAGGAAGTACGGCACGAAGATTTCGGTGGTGCTGCCGATCAGCAGCAGCGCCACGCTGGCGTAGATGGCGCCCAGCGGCATGCTCACGGCATAGGCGCCGCGCGGCAGCACGCGCACGGCGGCGCGGCTGTCGATGCGCGTGGCCACGAAGCCGATGGCCAGCCCCGCCGCCACGCCGACGGCCTGCCAGCGCAGGTCGGGCACGAGGCCGCTGGCGGCAATGGCCAGCACCGAGGCCGCGAGCAGGCCGATCTGCAGCGCCGGCACGCGCGGCGCGGCGGCGGGACGTTCATGCTTCACGCCGGCGGAGGGCCGCAGCTGCACGAGCACCAGCAGCGCCTGCGCCGCCGCCACCGGCAGCAGGAACCAGAAGGCCCAGCGCCAGTGCCCGGCCTGCGCGAAGAGCCCACCCACGGCCGGCCCGCACAGCGTGGCCACGCCCCACATGCCCGACACCAGCGCCACCGCGCGCGGCCACAGCCGCTGCTCGAACACCAGCTGGATCAGCCCGTAGCTCAGCGCCGCGAGCAGCCCGCCGCCCAGCCCCTGGACCGTGCGCCCCGCCAGCATCCATGGCATGGCCGGGGCCAGCGCGCAGCCCACCGAGCCCGCGCTGAACACCGCCAGCGCCGCAAGGCATGCGCCGCGCGGGCCGAGCACCGCCAGCAGCCGCACCGACAGCGTGGCGCCGAGGATCGAGCCGACCACGAAGAGCGTGGTGCTCCAGGCGTACCAGTCGAGCCCGCCGATCTCGCGCACCACCGACGGCAGCACCGTCGTCACGATGTGCACGTTGATCGCGTGCAGCGCGACGCCGCCCGTCAGCGCCAGCGCGCGCCAGCCGTTGCGGCCACTGAAGAGCTCGCTCCAGGCGGCGGTGGGAGACGGGGAATTCAAGGCTGCGGAAGAGGAAGAAGAAGACGCGGAAGACATTGCGCGGGCGGAAAGAAGATCTGAATCCGGAGGAACGGAGCGAGCCCGAATACTAGGCGCCACGCACCAATTAAACAAGCTATTGCTTTGATAAATAAAACGCAGCCGAGCCGGCCGGGCCGCAGATGCGCGACACTCCTTCCCCGATGCAAGCCGCTTCCTCCAATACTTCGTCTTCTTCCCCTTCCTCGTCCACCACGACCTCCGGCGCCATGCCCCAACCACCGATGCGGCGCGCCACGCTGCGCTTTCTGCTGTCCCACCCCGCGCACTTCATCGCGGTGGGCTTCGGCTCGGGGCTCTCGCGCCTTGCGCCCGGCACGGTGGGCACGCTGTGGGCCTGGGTGGCGTTCTCGGTGATGCAGCTGTGGTTCACGCCGGCCACCATCGGCTGGATCATCGCGGCCTCGCTGCCCATCGGCTGGTGGGCCTGCACCGTGACCGCGCGCGACATGAACGTGGCCGACCCCAGCCCCGTGGTGTGGGACGAGGTGGTCGCCTTCTGGATCGTGCTGTGGCTGGTGACACCCGCCGGCCTGCTCGCGCAGACCATCGCTTTCCTGCTGTTCCGCTACTTCGATGCCGCCAAGCCCGGCCCGGTCGCCTGGGCCGATGCGCTCTTCAAGCAGCGCAACGCGGTGCAGGTGGGCTGGTGGCGCGCTGGCTTCGGCATCATCCTGGACGACCTTGTGGCGGCCTTCTGCACGCTGCTGGTCATCGCGCTGTGGCGCGCGTGGTGAGCACCATGAATTCCTCTTCTTCCCTTCTTCCTCTCCCATGCAACTGAAGAAAGCCCTCGCGGACCACGACACCCCCGAACTGGTCGTGGTGCTGGCCGAGCTGCTGCAGAAAAAGGGCTGGATGCTGGCCACCGCCGAAAGCTGCACCGGCGGGCTGATCGGCGCGGCCTGCACCGACCTGACGGGCTCGAGCGTGTGGTTCGAGCGCGGCTTCATCACCTATTCCAACGAAGCCAAGACCGAACTGCTGGGCGTTGACGCAGGCGTGATCGCCGCGCACGGCGCCGTCAGCGAGCCGGTGGCGCGCGCCATGGCCACGGGCGCGATCGTGCATTCGCCGCCCTCGCGCGTTGCGCTGGCCGTGACCGGCGTGGCCGGCCCCACGGGCGGCACGCCGGAAAAGCCGGTGGGCACGGTGTGGTTCGGCTGGTCGGTCGACGGCGAGGTGCGCACCGAGCGCCGCCGCTTCGACGGCGACCGCGCCACGGTGCGCGCGGCGACGGTGCACCACTCGCTGCAGACGCTGGTCGAGCTGCTGCTCGCGCACTGAGCAGCCGGCAGGCTGCCGCGCTCAGACAGTCATGAAGTCGGCGAGCGGTCGGCGCGGCGCGGCCGGCACCGGCGCCATCGGGTAGCCGAGGCGGCACATCATCTGCAGCGTGGGGCTGCGCCGGTCGCGCGGCGGCGCGGTGCCCAGCAGCATGTCGTGCGCGGCGGCGTGGTGCGGCGCCATTTCGGCGAACTCCTCCAGCGGCTGGCTCATCGGGTGCATGCCCAGGCCCAGGTCGGTGGCGCGCAGCTGCTGGCGCACGTAGGCGCGGCCCGCGGCGATCTGCTCGGTGCGGCTGTTGCCGCGGGTGCTGAGCCAGATGAAGCCCATCGCGGTGTTGGCCTGGTCCTCGAAGAGCTGCAGGGTCTGGCGGAACGAAAGGCTTTCCTCGGAGGCCGGCACGCGGCGGTCGAACTGGCCCAGCGCGACGGCGATGCGCAGCGCCGGGTCGTTCAGCGAGAAGCCGTCGCGATGCGCGAGGATCTCCTGCGGGCCGACGCGCAGCAGCCGCAGGTTTTCCATCGCGGTGCCGGGCGTGGTGAGCTCCACCCGCGCGGCCGCGGCGCAGAGCCTGCGCAGCGGCAGCACGCGCGCCATGTCCACCGTGCCGGCCGAGCTCACCATGCCGCTCGCGGGCACCATCGAGGTCAGGCCCTGCAGGATGTCGGCGGACACCGGCCGCATGAGGTCGAAGCGCTGCTTGGGCGTGCGCCGCCGCAGCACCTGCGCGAAGAGCGGATCGGGCGCGCCGCCGCCCGCCAGCCGCAGCCGCGCCACCGGAATGTGCGGCCAGCGCAGCGGCTCGCCGGCGAGTTCGCCCTGCGGCCACAGCTGCACGCTGGCCTGCACGCCCTGCTGCGCGAGCGCCATCACCAGCAGCTCGATGAAGGCGCCGTGGCCGATGAGCACCTGTCGGCCGAAGGGATCGCTCTCGAGCTGCACGCGCTCGCGGTCGCAATACAGCACGATGGCGTCGGGCTCGCGCAGGTCGACCAGCCAGGGCTGGCAGTTGTAGGCGGTGGGGGCGGTGACGGCGTAGGCCACGGCGCGCTTGCGCACGTCGGGCTCGTCGCCGGGGCCGTTCCATATCTCCAGCGCGGCCGCGGGCACTTCCGAATTCAGCCACCAGGTCGCCAGCGCGGCAGCCCCTGCCGCCACGACAACGCCGCCTCCCAGCAGCCGGACAAAGTTTCTACGCTCATCCATTGCGCGGATTATCGAAAGCGCGCCGGCAGTTAACAATGGCTTAAGCTTCCATAACTGCTATTCAGAACTGAATACCGGATGAAACCCGACAACGAGCTTGGCTTCGACTGGCGGCTGGTGCGCGCATTCCTGGCCGCGCTCGACCATGGCAGCCTGCTGAAGGCCGCGCGCGCGACGGGCACCAGCCAGCCGACGCTGGGCCGCCACATCGCCGAACTGGAGTCGCAACTCGGCGTGGTGCTGTTCGAGCGCACCGGCCGGGGCCTGCTGCCGACGGCCATGGCCGCGCGCCTCGCGGACTCGGCCCGTGCCATGGAAAGCGGCGCGGTGGCGCTGTCGCGCAGCGTCTCGGGCGCCAGCACGCGGACGGCGGGCTCGGTGCGCATCTCGGCCAGCCAGGCCACCGCGCGCCAGATGCTGCCCAGCCTGCTGGTGCGCATGCGGCAGGAGCTGCCGGAGATCCAGGTCGACCTGGTGTCGACCAGCGAGGTCAGCAACCTGCTGCAGCGCGAAGCCGACATCGCCATCCGCATGACGCAGCCCACGACGGCCACGCTGGTGGCACGCCGCATCGGCACCTTCGCGCTTGGCGCCTTCGCCCATGTCGACTACCTGCGCCGGCGGGGCACGCCGCGGCAGACCTCCGACCTGTACCGGCACGACGTGCTGGGCTACGACAGCCTCGACACCATCATCCGCATGTCCGCGCAACTGGGCACGCCGCTGCAGCGCGAGCACTTCTGCTTCCGCACCGACGACATGGGCGCCTACTGGGAAGCCTTGCGACAGGGCATGGGCATCGGCTTCATCAGCGAATCGCTGGCGCGCACCGACAGCGCCGTGGTGCGCGTGCTGCCGCAGCTGAAGATCAAGTCGCTGCCGGTTTGGCTCGCGGTGCACCGCGAGATCCGCACCGACCGCCGCATCCGCGCCGTCTATGATTTCCTGGCGCGCAACATCCCGGCGTCGATCTGACGCGGCGCCGCACCGATCAACTCCAAGAGGCCTCATGACCGCAGCCACCAATGCCCAGACCATCGAGCGCTTCTACAGCGCCTTCGCGAAGCTAGACGCCCCGACCATGGAGGCCTGCTACGCGCCCGACGCGGTGTTCGACGACGAGGCCTTCTCGCTGCGCGGGCGCCGCGAGGTGGGCGGCATGTGGCGCATGCTGGCCGGCGGCACCAAGGCCAAGGGCGCCGACGTGTGGAAGCTGACCTGGCGCGACGTGAAGGCCGACGACAGCACCGGCAGCGCCCACTGGGACGCGCACTACCGCTTCACCGCCACCGGCCGCATCGTCGACAACAGCATCGACGCGCGCTTCACCTTCACGCCCGACGGGCTGATCGCCACGCACCGCGACAGCTTCCCCTTCTGGACCTGGTCGCGCCAGGCGCTCGGCACGCCGGGCCTGCTGCTCGGCTGGTCGCCCATGCTGCGCAAGAAGGTGCGCGCCACCGCAGCAGCCAACCTCGCAACCTTTCTCGCACGACAGCCATGAGCAACACCAACGACACCACCGCCCTCGCCTTCTCCAACAACGAAGCGCAGCACCGCTACGAGGCCACGCTTGACGGCAAGCTGGCCGGCTATGCCGAATACAACCTGCTGACCGACGCGATCATGTTCACCCACACCGAGGTGCTGCCCGAATTCGAGGGCAAGGGCGTAGGCTCGGGCATCGCGAAGCATGTGCTCGGCGAGGCGCGCGGCAAGGGGCTGCATGTGATTCCGGTGTGCCAGTTCATCGCGGGCTATATCCGCAAGCACCGCGAATACGTCGACCTGGTGCGGCCGGACATTCAACGAGCGTTCAAGATCTAGGCGATTCGGTCTTCGGAGCGGGCAGCCACGCGAAGGCCGCGATGCCGATCGCCAGCAGCACAGCGATCGTGCCCAGCACGGCCGTCAGCGGATCGGCACCATGCGCCGCTGCCACCGAGGCAGCCACGCCCGTGCCCCACTGCATGAGGGCCACCCCAAGGAACATCGCCATCGTGAACACGGCCATCGCGCGGCCGGTGAGCGTGGCCGGGTAGGCGCCGCGCACGTCGGCGTACTGCCAGACGATGAAGCCCGAGAGCACGCCGATCAGCACCATGCCGGCGATGTCGAGCCAGGCCGAGTGCAGCACCGCGATGAGCCCGAAGAGCCCTGCATAGCCGAGGCAGCAGATCACGATCCAGCGGCGGCGCGAGGCACCGTCGCGGTCGAGCCGGCCGAAGAGCGGCGCGCCGAACAGCGAGATCACCGACACCGCCAGCGCCACGTTGCCGCTCTGCACCAGCGAGTAGCCGTGGCGCTCCATCATCAGCGGGCCCAGCCACAGGCCGCGCAGCGAGATGAAGGCGGCATACGTGACCGCACCCAGCACCATGATGCCCAGCGTGTGCGGCATGGCGAACAGCGCGCCGAACTGGCGGATCGCCTCGGGAATGGACTCCCGCTTGCCCGGCACGGCCGAGGCCGGCTCGTGCACCCAATGCCAGATCGCGAGCCAGGCCAGCGCGGCGGCCACGGCCAGCACCAGGAAGCCCGCGCGCCACGAATACGCCTGCACCAGCCAGGCCAGCGGCGTGCCGGTGGCCAGCATGCCCAGGCCGCCGACGGCCAGCACGATGCCCGACACGGTGGCGAAGCTCGCTGGCGGGAAGTGCCGCGCGATGAACACCGTGCAAACCAGGAAGGCCGGCGCGCAGCCCACGCCGATCAGCGCCTGCCCGGCCACCAGCACCAGGTAGCTGGACGACACAGCCGACAGCAGCGCCCCCGCGATGGCGACCGGAAAGGCCACCAGCACCGTGCGGCGCACGCCGTGCAGGTCGATGCCGATGCCCATGAAGAGCTGCATCGCGCCGAACGCAAAGTGAAAGGCCCCCGAGAAGATCCCGAGGGCCTGTGCGGAGAGATGGAAATCGGCCTGCAGCGGGCTGGCCATGATGGCGCCGACCGTGCGGAAGGCCTGGCTCAGCGCGACCCCGGCGCACAGCGCCAGGACCATCGCCCATGCCGCGCGCGGCGTGAGCGACTGGGCTACGGGCCGCTGCGCCGGATCGGAATTCATTCAGGAATACCGCGGAACCGGCTTTGCCGGGCCGCAGGTATTGCCCCCTGCAAGGGGGTTGGCGAAGCGACACGAAGTGCGCGAAGCCTGGGGGTGAGCCCAGTTATTCACCGTGGCACTTCTTGTACTTCTTGCCGCTGCCGCAGGGGCAAGGGTCGTTACGTCCGGGCGTGGCTTCCTTGCGGATGGTCTCGGCCTTGGGCCCCAGGCTCTTCCAGAGCTGACGCAGGTCGTACACGGCCCAGATGGCGGCGCCGAAGTCGTCCAGCCGCTGCTGGCTCACGCTGGGCGGGGCGTCGTCGCTGTACATCGACAGCGTGGGCTTGCCGGTGTCGTCCTCGGTGAGGGCGACGATGTTGTCGAGCGCGTCGTTCAGCATGCGCGCGGCGTCCTTGTCGCGCGGCTCGGCCCAGTCTTCGGGCCAGTTCTCCACGGCGTACATGAAGCCCAGCGCCCAGACCTGGGCGAAGGAGGGAATGGCCTCTCCGGCCACTTCGGCGCGCTCTTCCTCGGGCAGGGAGGCGATGGCGCCGCGGGTGTCGAGCACTTCGGGCTGCCAGCTGCGCTCGTCGTCGAGGGTCTCGACGGGGGCGTCGAGGCCTTCCTCGATCTCGATCCAGCGGCGCTTCCAGTTCCAGACGAACTCCATGTGCTGGGCGGACGAGAAGTTCTCGCCCAGCAGGACGGGCCAGTATTCGGACGGCAGGATGGGCCGGCGGGTGCAGATCAGGGCGGCCATGAAGCCTTCGCAGAACTCCCACTGGGGGATTTCCTCGTCATGCTCGCGCATGGCGTCGAGGGCCTGGTCGAGGGCGTCGAAATCGTCGGGACCGAGGGGAGTGCGGGCTGCGGGGGCGCTTTCAGGGGGCGAAATGGGGTCGGGAATGGTCGTCATGGCAAGTTCGAGGCAGCCCTCTATGATGCAGCAGGCCACGGTCGAGACTATTTCTATGCCCACGATTATTCCGTTTCCGACGCGCTACAGCGCCTTCGCCCTGTGCGTGGTCGGTCTGGTGGCATGCCTGGCGTTCGTGCTGGTTTCGCCCCACCTCTGGCTGGCCTGGATCGGCGTCGTCGTGTTCGCGGTACTTTCAGGTACCGGCGTACACGACCTGCGGCAGGCCCGCCATGCCATCCTGCGCAACTACCCGGTGATCGGCCACCTGCGCTTCCTGCTGGAGTTCATCCGCCCCGAAATGCGGCAGTACTTCATCGAAAGCGACTCCGAGGCGGCCCCGTTCTCGCGAGCCCAGCGCTCCCTGGTGTACCAGCGCGCCAAGGGCGACCCCGACAACCGCCCCTTCGGCACGCAGATGAACGTGACCATCGCGGGCTACGAGTGGATCAACCACTCGATGCGGCCGACCAAGCTGGCCGATCATGATTTCCGCATCGTGATCGGCGGCACGCCCCAGCCGGCAGGTGCGAACCCCGCGCAGGTCTGCACGCAGCCTTACAGCGCCAGCGTGTTCAACATCTCCGCCATGAGCTTCGGCGCGCTGTCGGCCAACGCCATCCTCGCGCTCAACAAGGGCGCCAAGATGGGCGGCTTCGCGCACGACACCGGCGAAGGCTCGATCTCGCAGCACCACCGCGTGCACGGCGGCGACCTGATCTGGGAGATCGGCTCGGGCTACTTCGGCTGCCGCAACGAGGACGGCAGCTTCAGCGAGGAACGCTTCACCGCCAACGCGCGCGACCCGCAGGTGAAAATGATCGAGATCAAGCTGAGCCAGGGCGCCAAGCCCGGCCACGGCGGCGTGCTGCCGGCGCCCAAGGTCACACCCGAGATCGCCGCCGCGCGCGGCGTGCCGGTGGGCGTGGACTGCATCTCGCCCGCCTCGCACAGCGCCTTCTCCACGCCGACCGAGATGATGCATTTCGTCGCCAGGCTGCGCGAGCTGTCGGGCGGCAAGCCCACCGGCTTCAAGTTCTGCCTGGGCCATCCGTGGGAATGGTTCGGCATCGTCAAGGCGATGCAGGCCACCGGCATCACGCCCGACTTCATCGTGGTCGACGGCGCCGAGGGCGGCACCGGCGCGGCGCCGGTCGAGTTCAGCGACCACGTGGGCGCGCCGCTGCAGGAAGGCCTGCTGCTGGTGCACAACACGCTGGTGGGCGTGAACCTGCGGCACCGCATCAAGATCGGCTGCGCCGCCAAGGTGATCACCGCCTTCGACGTGGCGCGCATGATGGCGCTGGGCGCCGACTGGTGCAACGCGGCGCGCGGCTTCATGATGGCGCTGGGCTGCATCCAGGCCCAGAGCTGCCACACCGGCCACTGCCCCACCGGCGTGACCACCCAGGACCCGCTGCGCCAGAAGGCGCTGGTGGTGCCGACCAAGGCAGAGCGCGTGCACAACTTCCACCACAGCACGCTGCATGCGCTGCAGGAGCTGGTGCAGGCCGCGGGCCTCGACCATCCGCAGCAGATCACCGCGCACCACATCGTGCGCCGCATTTCCGACACCGAGGTGCGCCTGTTGAGCAACCTGGTGATGCAGGTGCAGCCGGGCGCCCTGCTCGGCCCGCTCGACGAGCAGCACAATGTCTTCCGTACCTACTGGCCGCTGGCCAGTGCAGAGAGTTTCCAGCCCGTCACGCAGGGCCCGCAGGGGCTTGTGACGGGCTTCGCAATGGCCGCATGAACCCACTGAGTAGAGGCGCCAGCCGGCGCCTGCAAACGCGCAAGGGCGCAGCTTCGGCGCCCGCGCCCCTCGACGCGATTTCGCCGAATCCGCCCGCGCCCGGCGACTACGCCGAATTCCTTCGCGCAACCCTGCCGCAGCAGAAGAAGAACGTGGCCAGCCACCGCTTCGGCAGCGAACGCGTGTGGCTCAAGAAGGCCGGCCCCCGGCACGGCAAGTGGGGCTACCGCGTGATGGCGGCGGTCGCCCGCATGGCGCGGCTGGACATCATCAAGCCGGTGCCCAACCCGGGCGGCGAGGCGGCCATCGCCACCGAGGCGCGACGCCTGAAGCAGCTCGCGGCCGCCGGCCTGCGCGTGCCGGTGGTGCTGGCGCAGCAGCCCGACGGCCTGCTGATTTCCGACCTGGGCGAGAGCGGCCGCGCAACGGTGGTGCTGCAGGAGCGGCTCGACCAGGCGGCGGCGGCCGGCCCCGCCGCGCTGCTGTCGGTATGGCGCGAAGGCCTTGCCGCCATCGCCGCCGTGCACGTATGCGGCCAGCACCTCAGCCAGGCCTTCGACCGCAACCTCGTGCAGTGCCCCGACGGCGTGATCGGCTACATCGACTTCGAGGACGACCCCGCCGAGGTCATGACCCTGGCCGAATGCCAGGCCCGCGACTGGCTGAGCTACCTGCATTCCACCGCCATGATGCTCGAGGCCGCCGCCCCGCAGGCCGCCGGACAGCACTGGCACGCGGCGCTGGCCGGCGTCAGCGAGGAAGTGCGCGAGCGCATCACGAATGCTGCAAGGCGAATGAAGTGGGCGCAGAAGCTGCCGGCGAGCCGGCGGTGGGGGCGCGATACGCAGCGCGTGCGGGCGGTGGCGCGGCTGCTGGGGCGGTGGCATCTGCAGGCTGCGAACGGGATGCAGCACTAGCTGCGGTCGAGCTGCTTGCGCCGCCATCTGCGGAACAGCCGGTCGCCGAGCCAACCTCCGATGACGGCAAGAATCGCCTGAGCGACAAGCGCGAGAACATAGGCTTGAGACAGGTCGTTGAAATCCTGGGCCTTGTTCATTTCGTACCACTGCCCGATGGGAACGAGCACGGCCTTGGTCACGAGAAAGCTGAACGCCAGAGCCCCTGCAAGGATGCAAAGCAGCCGGACGAGCAGTCGCATCAGGTCAGACAGAGTCATGCCTCATACCTCTTCCGGCGCCATCTGCGAAACACCAAATCGCCGAGCCAGCCTCCCGCAAACAGCGACGCAAGTTGAACGGCGAGCGCGACCATGTACGCGCGGCCCAGGTCGTTGTCGTTCTTCGCGAAGTTGAGCTCGTACCAACGGCCCACGGGCCCGATGAGCTTGTAGAAGACAAGGCCGAGCACGATCGCACCGATGGCGATGGAGAGCGCGCGAACGACAGGAAGAATGACTGGGAGATTTCCGCTCATCACGAGATTGGAGGCATGGCGTGGCCTTGCCGGAAATCTAGTGACGCTTCAAAACCTCTCGATGAAGGAAAAGTTGTCAATTGCTTCCTGACGCCGGGCACCAACACCCGACGGCCGCTACGCCCCATAAGCCGCCTGCACCACCACCCCGCGCAGCGCCAGCCGCTTCTTCATCGACAGCACCGCCCGGTCCTTGCTCAGCAGCAGTGCCTTGTGCGCCACCGCCAGGTCGATGAAGACCTGGTCGTCGGGGTCGCTGCACACGCAGGGGGCGCGCGGCGGGATGCCTTCGAGCATGCGCACGCGGGCGTCGAAATCGGCCAGTACCGCGGACACCTGCAGTTCGCGCTGGGCCATGCGCCGGGCGATCAGCGGGTAGCCGAGTACGCGCTCCAGTTCGGTGCGCATGGCCGCCGTGGCAAGCCAGCTCAGTTCTCCGGCGGCGAGCCGCGCGGTGAGCGAGCCCCAGGCCGGGTCCTCGAAGACCAGCAGGTCGAGCGCGATGTTGGTGTCGATGACGACGAGGCCGGTATTGGGTTCTGTCAATGTCATGGAATGTGCGGGGAATTGCGCCGATGTTGCACCATGCAATGCCGCGGTCAGGCCCTCGTTAGCCCGGCCGACGACAATCGGACATTCCGCCCATCTCCGCACCCCTTTCTTTTTTCATGAAACGCCTTCCGCTGCTCTGCCTTGCCCTGATCGCATCCCTGGATGCGCGGGCCGAATGGCTGACGCTGGCGGGTACGCCCGGCGACGACAGCGCCAGCTACGTGCAGGTCGATCCGACCAGCGTCGAGGCGGACGGCTCGAAGCGCCTCGTGAGCCTTCGCATGAGCCTGCCGAAGGACCGCACGGGCCGCGATGGCGTCAGGTACCGCTCCTTCCAGGCCCAGGCCCGGGTCGATTGCGAGGCCCGCAGCGCGCGCTACCTGAGCACCACCTACTTCGGGCATCCGAACTTCGTCGGCGAACCGATCGCGGTGAGGCATTTCGAGGAAGGCGACGTGCGGCCCGTGACCCTGGCCGGCGCGCTCGAGCTGGTCACGCGCACGATCAACGCGGCCTGCGCCGTGCGGCCGAAGGAGGCCAAGGAACCGCAGCAGCAGCAGCAGCTGCAACAACAGCAGCAGCCCAGGCCCGAGGGCGAGCCTGCGCTACCTGCGCGCTGAGCCCGCGACCATGTCGAAGCGGAACAGCCGGCATTCGATCGGCCCGTTCCACATCGGCACGCGGCGCGATTCCTTCAAGCGCATCAGCTTCGGCAGCTTCAGGTCGGGCGTGAGCACCCAGGCGGTCCAGCCGGCGTAGTTCTTCTTCCAGTGGGTGGCGAGCTGCGGGAAGAAGTCGCCGCCGTCGCCCTCTGTGGACTGGGCCGCCTCCCGCGCGCCGGGACGCCCCGCGCCGGCCACGCCGCCCACGGCGATGCGCTCGCCGTACGGCGGGTTGAGCATGATCACGCCGCCTTCGGCCGGCGGCATGCGCTGCAGCGCGTCGCCGCCACGGAATTCGACGGCCTGCGCCACGCCGGCACGCTCGGCATTGCGCTGCGCGAAGTCGACCATGCGGTGCGACACGTCGGAGCCGAAGACCGCCGGGGCGCCATCGCCGGCCACGGCCGCCCCGGCTTCCTGCCTGATGGCCGACCACACGTGCGCCTGGAACGGCAGCAGCTTCTCGAAGCCGAAGCGCCGCAGCGATCCGGCCGCGATGCCGCGCGCGATCTGCGCCGCCTCGATGGCGATCGTGCCGCTGCCGCAGCAGGGGTCGTAGAGCGGCTGGTCCGACACCTCGCCGGTCTCGGGGTTCCACCAGCCGCTGGCGGCCAGCATGGCGGCGGCCAGGGTTTCCTTCAGCGGGGCGTCGCCCTTGTCCTGGCGCCAGCCGCGCTTGAAGAGCGGCTCGCCGCTGGTGTCGATGTAGAGCGTGCAGGTGTCGGTGGTCAGGTGCGCGAACACGCGGCAGTCGGGCCACTGGGTCTCGATGCTCGGTCGCACGCCGTTGGCCCTGGCGCGGAAGCGGTCGGCAATGGCGTCCTTGATGCGCAGGGTGGCGAAGTTCAGGCTCTGCAGCGGGCTGTGCTGGGCGGTGGTCTCGATCTTGAAGGTCTGCTTCGGCGTGAACCAGATCTCCCAGGCCACGCCGCTGGCGATGGCGTAGAGGTCGTTCTCGTTGCGGTAGGGCCCATGGGCCAGCTCGACCAGCACGCGCTGCGCGAGGCGGCTGTGCAGGTTGAGCTTCAGGCCGTCGCGCCAGTCGGCGCGCACGCGCACGCCGCCGCGCAGGGAAAGCAGGTCCTGGCCGGCGCGGCCGGTCAGGGCGTGCACCTCCTGGGCGAGGAATTCCTCGACGCCGGCGGCGCAAGGCAGGAAAAAGGAGAGATCGTTCACGGAAAACTGGCCATCGGGAAGCCCGACTAGGGGACTCCATTGTCGCCGCGACGCGAACCTTCCTCTATATAGTCGATTTGCCGATGACCCCCACCCCCGCAATCCCGCCAGCGCCGGCCACCACCGGCAGTGGCGATGGCAATGGCAGCGACCGCTTCGCGATCCAGTGCGAGGTGCTGCGGCTGTCGATCCGCCCCATCGGGCCGGTGCTGCTGGCGCAATACCTGCTGAACTGCGGCGTGGCGGCGCTCTTCGCCTGGCAGGTCTCGCTGACGCGCGCACTGGTGTGGATCGCGCTGATCACCGCAGTGACGGTGATGCGCGGCTTCTTCCCGCAACGGCTGCCCGAGCCCTTCACGCCCGCCACGCTGCGCGAGGCACAGCGCGCGCACACGCTGCGCACCGCCATCTGGGAGCTCGCCCACGGGCTGGCCGGCGTGCTGCTGTTCGCCCCCGGGCGCGCCGACCTGCAACTGCTGCTGGGCCTGATCATCATGGGCATGACGCTGTCGTCGGCCTTCTCGGTGTCGTTCTACACGCCGGCCACGCAACTGGCGATCACGCTGCTGCTGGCGCCGATCATCGTCATCGGCCTCTGGCTGGGCGCACCCGTGATGGCGGCTGTGGCCGTCATCGGCATCGGCCTGACCGCAATGATGTGGAAGCTGGTGGCCGAGCGATCGCGCCAGCTCGAGGAAAACATCGGCCTGCGGCTCAACGAGCACAGCCTGCGCGAACAGGCCCTGGCCGGCCTGCGCGCCTCCGAGCAGGCGCAGGCCGAGCGGCTGCGCTTCTTCTCGGCCGCCAACCACGACCTGCGCCAGCCGGTGATGGCCATCGGCCTGCAGGCCGAGGTGCTGCGCCAGCAGTTGAACGACGGCGCGGGCCTGGAGGCGGTGCAGCACACGGTGGGCTCGCTGGCGCGCGCCCAGCAGGCGCTGGAAGGGCTGACCAACCAGCTGCTGGAAATCGGCCGCATCGAGGCCGCCGTCGATCCGCTACGCCCGACCAGCGTGGCGCTGGCGCCGCTGCTGCACGAGCTGGCGCGGCAGGCCGGCGACGGTCGGGTGCTGGTGCGCTGCCCGCCGGACGCCGTCGCCTGGAGCGACACCGTCTCGCTGCGTCGCGTGCTCGCCAACCTGGCCGACAACGCCGTCAAGTTCACGCCGCGCGGGCGCGTGCTGCTGGCGGTGCGGGCGCGGCGGCGCGGCGCCGACCGGGCCTGGCGGGTGGAAGTGCGCGACAGCGGCATCGGCATCGCGGCCGAGGCCCAGCAGCGCGTGTTCGAAGACTTCGAGCAGATCGGCAACGTGGAGCGCAACCTGCAGCGCGGCCATGGGCTGGGCCTGGCGATCGTGCGGCGGCTGGCGGCGCAGCTGGGCATCGAAGTGTCGCTGCGCTCGGCGCCGGGCCAGGGGTCGGTGTTCGCCTTCGAGCTGCCCGCCGCGCCCGAGGGAGCGGCGGTGGCCTCGGTGCCCGCCGCCCCGGCCGGCGCGGAAGATGGCGAAGCCGATGCAACGCGCGGGCTGCGCCCCGGCCTCGCGGTGCTGGTGGTGGAAGACAACGCGGTGGTGGCCGACAGCCTCGCCGCGCTGCTGCGGCAGTGGGAGGTCGAACCACGCGTCTACGCCAGTGCCGCCGAGGCGCTGGCGCTGGCCGACCTGCGCGCGCTCGACGCGGCGCTGTGCGACATCCGCCTGCCCGGCGCGCTCGACGGCATCGCTCTGGCCGAAAGGCTGCAGCGGCAGAAGCCGTCGCTGGCGATCGCGCTGATCTCGGCCGACATCAACGAAGCCACTCAGCGGCTGGCCACGGAACGAGGCTGGCATGCGCTGCGCAAACCGGTGCAGCCGCAGGAGCTGCGCCGGATGCTGCTGGGCGCGCAGCAGGCGCGCGGCTGAGCCTGCGCCGAAGCTGGCACGGGCCGTGCTGCCGGTCATCGCTTCCGGATATGCTCCGCGCACAGGCCGCCGCCCTGCCTCCGATGTCCACCGACATGCCCTCCACCTCCCTTGCCGCCGGCTCGCGCGGCCTGCGCTACGACCCGCTCGCGATCGCGCTGCACTGGCTGCTCGCGGTGCTGATCGTCGCCTCGTTCGGCGTGGGGCTCTACATGACGGGGCTGCCGTTCTCGCCGCTGCGGCTGAAGGTCTACAACTGGCACAAGTGGGCGGGCGTCACCATCCTCGCGCTGTCGGCGCTGCGGCTGCTGTGGCGGCTGGGGCATCGCCCGCCGGCGCTGCCGCCGGGCATGTCGGGCCTGCAGAAGGCGGGCTCCCGCGTCAGCCACACGCTGATGTACCTGCTGTTCTTCGCGGTGCCGTTGTCGGGCTGGGCGTACAGCTCGGCCATGGGCATGCCGGTGTCGTGGTTCGGCATGCTGGCGCTGCCCGACTTCGTGCCCGCCGACCACGACTTCGCCGAGGCGGTGCTGCAGCCGCTGCACCGCAACTGCGCCTTCGCGCTGGCGGGCGTCATGCTGCTGCACGTGGCGGCGGCGCTCAAGCATCACTGGATCGACCGCGACGGTCTGCTCAAACGCATGTGGCCCGGGCCACGCTAGGAATCTGTTCGATCATGAGTTCCCTTCTTTCTCGTCTTTCCCTGCCGCTGCTGCTGGTTGCAACGGCGCTGCCCGCCGGCGCCGAGCCCGCGACCGCGTCCGGCGCGAAGCTCGTCGCCGACAAGAGCCAGATCGTCTTCGTCACGAAGCAGATGGGCGTGCCCGTGGAAGGCTCCTTCAAGAAGTTCGACGCGCAGGTCGCCTTCGATCCGAAGAAGCCCGAGGGCGGCAGCGTGGTGCTGCACATCGACACCACCAGCGCGGGCTTCGGCATTCCGATGAGCGACGCCGAGCTGCCCAAGCAGCCGTGGTTCGACTCGGCCCACTTCCCGCAGGCGAGCTTCCAGTCGAGCGCCATCAAGGCGCTGGGCGAGGGCAGGTTCGAGATGGCGGGCAAGCTCACCATCAAGGGCGTCGCGCGGCCGGTGACGGTGCCCGTCAGCATCGCGCCGGCGCCCGGCGGCAACTACTCGGTGGCCAGCGGAAGCCTTACGATCCAGCGGCTCGACTACAAGATCGGCGAAGGCGAATGGACCGACACCTCGGTGGTCGGCAACGAGGTGCAGGTGCGCTTCAAGTTCACGCTCGCGGGCCTCGGGCCGCTGTGAACCGCCGCCCGGCCGCTCCCGCCCTTCCCTCACCCGGTTTTCTTCTCTCTCTTTCATGACCCAAGCAGGCAATGCCATGAAGAAGCTCCTCCTCGCCACGGCCGTGTCGGCCGTCGTGTTCGCTACCGCCACGGCGCAGCAACTGCCCCAGCAGCCCGAATACACCGCGCCGCCGGTGGCCGCCAAGCCCGCGGGCGGCCCGGCGAAGAACGCCAACTACGTGATCGACCCCACGCATACCTTCGTGATGTACGAGATGGGCCACTACGGCACCACCACCAACCGGGGCCGCTTCAGCACCAAGGACGGCTCGGTGCAGATCGACGGCACCGGCAGCAGCGGCAAGGTCGACATCACGATGGACATCAGCTCCATCAACACCGGCGTCGACCTGCTCAACCGCCACGTGCAGAGCAAGGATTTCTTCAACGTGGCCGAGTTTCCGACCGGCCGCTTCGTGGCCGACCGCATCGAGTTCTCCGGCGACAAGGTGGTCGACGTGCCCGGCAAGCTCACGCTGATGGGCCAGACGAAGCCGGTGACGCTGAAGGCCGTGCGCTTCAACTGCTACCTGAGCCCGCTGATCAACCGCCAGGTGTGCGGCGGCGACTTCGAGACCACCGTGGAGCGCAGCGACTGGGGCATCACCTGGGGCCTGAACTTCGGCTTCGAGAACAAGGTGAAGCTGCTGGTGCAGGTCGAAGCGGTCAACGTGCAATGACGCAATGAACTCGCACCGAATGGAGACAAGGCCATGATGGACACCACCCTCGCCCTTCTCGGCATCGCCGGCGCCATGACCGTAGGCGCGATGAGCCCAGGCCCCAGCTTCGTCATGGTGGCGCGCACCGCCGTGACTTCGCGCGCCGACGGCCTCGCGGCGGCGCTGGGCATGGGCGCGGGCGGGCTGGCCTTCTCGATCGCCGCGCTGGCGGGGCTGCAGGCGGCGTTTCTTGCGGTGCCGGCGCTTTACCTGGCGATCAAGGGGCTGGGCGGCGCTTACCTCGTCTACCTCGGCTTTCGCATCTGGCGCGGCGCGCGACAGCCGCTGGCAGTGGCGCAGGAGGCCACTGACCCTTCGCAGCGTCCGCAGGGTCGGAGCAAACGCACCTTCCTGCTGGGCCTGGCCACGCAGGTGAGCAACCCGAAGACGGCGGTGGTCTACGCCAGCATCTTCGCGGCCTTCCTGCCGCGCGAGGTGCCGCTGGTGCTGGCGCTGGCCGTGCCGGCGGTCATCTTCTGCATCGAGACGGGCTGGTATTCGATCGTCGCGCTGGCGCTGTCGTCGGCGGCGCCGCGCTCGGCCTACCTGCGCTACAAGGTCTGGATCGACCGCGCTGCGGGCGGCGTGATGGGGCTGCTCGGGCTGCGGCTCGTGTGGTCGGCCGTGCGCGGCACCTAGGGCGAATCGACATTCAAACGTGGCCGCGTTGGCTCGCCTTGCACCCGGATGTGCGCAGGGCGGCGCAGGCCAGAGTCATCTCTGGTCAAGCCGGCCGACAAAGCAGGCGGGTGCAAGGCGGGCCAACCCGAAGGGAAGGACGAATGCCGGGCGCATTGCGGCGTTGCGGCTCGCTTGCGTAGCCGAGCTACGCGGCGCTCCCCGCGCCTTGCACTGCGCCCGGCATTCGTCCTTCGCGGCCACGTTTGAATGTCGATTCGCCCTAGAGCAGGCTCTCGGGCGTCAGCGGCGCCAGTATCTCGAGCATGGTCCGGTCCCAGAAGCGGGAGTCGGGCTCCTCGCTCAGCACGGTGAGCTTGCCGGCGTCGTCGCTCACCCACTCGATGCGCGACTCGTTGCTGCCTTCGGCAAAGCGCAGCCTGTAGGCGCCCTGCTGCTTGAGCACGTCGATGAGCTTCAGCGCCTGCTGCGCCATCTCGGGGCTGCGGATGAAGAGGCCGATCTCGGTGTTGTGCGTTTCGGAGCGCGGGTCGAAATTCATCGAGCCGACGAAAAGAATGCGCTGGTCGATCACCGCCGACTTGGCATGCAGCCGGCCCACCGAGGTGCCGAAGAGGCCCAGCCGCACGCTGCTGCGCGTGCGCGTGGTGCTCAGCTCGTAGAGGTCGGCGCCCAGCTTCAGCATGTCGGGGCGGTAGCGGCGGTAGGCGGTGTGCACCAGCGGCTCGTCGGTGGCGGCCAGCGAGTTGGTGACCACGCTGATCTTCACGTTGCGCCCGCGGATCTCGCGCATCACCTCCAGCCCCGAGGCGCCGGGGATCAGGTAGGGCGAGACGATGGTCACCTCGGAGCGGGCGCGGCGCATCTGCTCGACCACGTTGTAGCGCACGCTGTCCACGTCGAGCAGCGGCACGCCGCCGTAGGAAGCTGTCTTGCCGATCACGCGCTCGGGCGAATCGGCATACGCCTCGGCGGTGGTCCAGATCAGGCCGAGCTTGCCGGCGTCGAGGTCTTCCGCCATCGGGCTGTAGCCGAGCAGGTCGTTGGGCGCGGGCTTCGGCGGCGGCGGCGTGGTGTCGGGGCCGGTGGCGAGCTCGAAGCGCTTCTGCAGCTCCTCGCGCGAGAGACTGCTGCCGGCCACCGACTGGATCGGCCGCACGTAGACGCTGTTCCAGTACTGGTCGAAGAGGCTGCCCAGGCGCGGGATGAGCGCGCCGGTGACGAAGGTGTCGAGGTCGATGAAGTTCTCGCCCGCGGTGCGCCTGAAGTACTGGTTGCCGATGTTGCGCCCGCCAGCCACCGCCATCGCGCCGTCGGCGATGAAGAGCTTGTTGTGCATGCGGCGATTGACGCGGCTGAAGTCGAAGAGCGAGGCGGTGAAGCGCTTCAGCAGGCTGCCGCGCCCGGCCGGAAAGGGGTTGAACAGCCGCAGCTCCACGTTGGGCGTGGCGGCGAGGCCGAGCAGCAGCTCGTCTTCGCCGGAGGTGTAGAGGTCGTCCATCAGCAGCCGCACGCGCACGCCGCGCTGGGCGGCGTCGCGCAGGGTGCGCAGCAGGTAGCGGCCGGTCTCGTCGTTCTCGATCTGGTAGTACTGCACGTCGAGCGTGCGCTGCGCGCGGCGGGCCAGCTGGATGCGGGTGTCGAAGGCGAAGTCGCCGCCGGGCATCAGGCGGAAACCGCTGAGGTCGGGGTCGGGCTGGGAAGCCAGCGCGATCTTGCCGAGCGCGGTGTCGGCCGAGACGGCCATGGCCTTGGTGGGTGTGCGCGGTGCCTCGTCGGGCAGCGTGGCGCAGCCTGCGAGCAGCAGCACCGCCACCATGGCGAAGACCCAATGCCCACAGCGCGACATCAGGCCTCGGTTCATCGGCGGTGTCTTTCTACAGGGCCTTGCGAAGATTGGCGGGCGCGATGCGCAGCGCCTCGCGGTACTTGGCGACGGTGCGGCGCGCGCACTCGATGCCCTGCTCCTTCAGCATCTCGGAGATCTGGCTGTCCGACAGCGGCTTCTTCACGCTCTCGGAGCCGACGAACTGCTTGATGAGCGCGCGCACCGCGGTGCTCGATGCGTTGCCGCCGGTCTCGGTGCCCAGCGCCGAGCCGAAGAAGTACTTGAGCTCGACCGTGCCGAAGGGCGTGGCCATGTACTTGGCGGTGGTCACGCGCGAGATGGTCGATTCGTGCAGGCCCAGCTCGTCGGCGATCTCGCGCAGCACCAGCGGACGCATGGCCAGCTCGCCGTGCACGAAGTAGCTCTTCTGCCGCTCGACGATGGCGTTGCTCACGCGCAGGATGGTGTCGAAGCGCTGCTGGATGTTCTTGATGAACCAGCGCGCCTCCTGCAGCCGCTGCGACAGCGCCTGGCTGCCCTCGCCCTTGTGCGACTTGAGCGCGCCGGCGTAGATGTCGTGCACGCGCAGGCGCGGCATGACCTCGGGGTTGAGCATGACGCGGAACTTCACGTTCGTGCCGCGCCCCGTCTTGGTGACGATCACGTCGGGAATGATGATGTTGCGCTCGACGTCGACGAAGCTGCGGCCCGGCTTGGGCTCCAGCCGCGCGATGACCTGCAGCGCCGAGCGCACCAGCTCCTCGTTGCTGCGGGTGAGCGTGGCAAGGCGCTTGAAGTCGCGGCGCGCGAGCAGCTCCATCGGCTGCTTGCAGATGGCGATGGCGGTCTTGCGGACCTGCTCTTCTTCCTCGGTCTCGTCGTCGCTGGCCATGGCGCGCAGCTGGATGCTCAGGCATTCGCCCAGGTCGCGCGCGCCGACACCGGCGGGCTCCAGGCTCTGCAGCAGGCCGAGCGCCACCTGGAAGTGGTGCACGAGGTCGTCGAACTGGTCGTTGTCGTCGCCGGCCAGGCCCGAGGCGAGCGCGGGCAGCGAGTCTTCGAGGTAGCCGTCGTCGTTGAGCGATTCGATGAGAAAGCGCAGCGCGGCGCTGTCGTTCTCGCTCAGCCGCAGGCTCAGCGCCTGGCGGTGCAGGAAGGACTGCAGCGACTCCTGGCTGCGCGCGAGCTCGGTGGCATCGGCGCGATCGTCGTCGCCGGCGTTGTTCTGGCGCGCCGGGGCGTCGCCGCCCCATTCGCTGTCGTCGGGCGCCATGTCGACGGTGCCATCGCCTTCCCAGTCGGGCTCGCGCTCGGCGATTTCGGCGGCGGGGCCGTCGGAGTCGGCGGCCGCGGTGGAGCTGGTTTCGGAAGAGGTCGTGGCGGCCGGGCCGGGCGCCGTGGGCGCGAAGTCGCTTTCGCCGCCCTCGCCACCGTCACCGCCGTCGTCGCGCGGGATCGGAGCGTCCGCCGTCTCGAGCCCGAATTCCTCGCGCACGGCTTCCTCGGCGGTGCGCTCGAGAAAGGGGTTCTCGTCGAGCATCTGCTCCACCTCCTGGCTCAGCTCGAGCGTGGAGAGTTGGAGCAGCCTGATCGACTGCTGCAGCTGCGGCGTGAGTGCCAGATGCTGCGAAACGCGAAGGGACAGCCCTTGCTTCATGGTGGAAACCGCCCCCGCCCCTTACATGCGGAAGTGCTCGCCCAGGTACACCCTGCGTACCTCGGCGTTGTCGACGATCTCCGAAGGCGTGCCTTGTGCCAGCACGTGCCCGTCGCTGATGATGAAGGCGTGGTCGCAGATGCCCAGCGTCTCGCGCACGTTGTGGTCGGTGATGAGCACGCCGATGCCGCGCTCCTTCAGGAAGCTGATGATCCGCTGGATCTCGATCACCGCGATGGGGTCGATGCCGGCGAAGGGCTCGTCCAGCAGGATGAAGCGCGGCTGCGTGGCCAGCGCGCGCGCGATCTCGACGCGGCGGCGCTCGCCGCCCGACAGCGCCAGCGCAGGCGAATCGCGCAGGTGGTCGACGCGCAGGTCGGCCAGCAGGTCGGTCAGGCGCTCCTCGATGTGCTCCTTCGACAGGGCCACCATCTTGCCGTTCGCGTCGGGCTCGCTCTGGAGCTCGAGCACGGCGCGCACGTTTTCCTCGACCGTGAGCTTGCGGAAGATCGAGGCTTCCTGCGGCAGGTAGCTCAGGCCCATGCGGGCGCGGCGGTGGATCGGCATGTGGGCGATCGGCTCGCCGTCGATGGTGATGTCGCCGGCGTCGGCGCGCACCAGGCCCACGATCATGTAGAACGAGGTGGTCTTGCCGGCGCCGTTCGGCCCGAGCAGCCCGACGACTTCGCCCTTCTGCACGTCGAGCGAGACGTCCTTGACGACCGTGCGGCTGCCGTAGCTCTTCTTCAGGCCGCGCGCGACCAGGCGGCTGCCCGGTGCGCCGTTGGCGTCCTGCGTTCCTGCGGATTCGATCACTTGCGCGTGTCTCCCTGGTCACTGCCGAGCGTGGTGCTCTGGCGCAGGCCCTTGCCGGGCGCCGGGGTGGGAGCCGGCGGCGGTGCCTTCGCACCGGCCGGGGCCGAGGCGCCGGCAGCCGGGGCGGTGGCGGCCTTGGGGGTGAGGATGGTCCTGACGCGTCCGCCCGGGGCCGAGGCGTTCACGGCGGTGTTCGGCGGCACGGTGGAACCGTTGACGGTGTAGGTGTCATTGCTCTGGTCGTAGACGATCAGCGCGCCCTGGCTCTCGTCGTTCGGGGTGGCGCCCAGCAGCCGGCGCATGGTCGCGTTGCGGATGAACTTGACGTTGTCGGCGCGGCTGTCGTACTCGATGACTTCCGACTCGCCCTCGATCCACTCGTCGGGCGCATTGCGCTTCTGCTTGTAGTAGGCCCGCTTGCCCGGTGCCGCGGTGACCACGCCGTACTGGTAGCCCTCGGCGTCCTGGCGCACATCCAGCCGCGCGCCGCGGATGATGATCGTGCCCTTTGTCACCAAAACGTTGCCGGTGAACACGCTGGTCTGCTTCAGGTCGTCGTAGCGCATCGAGTCCGACTCGATGTTCATCGGCTTGGAGCGGTCGGCGGTCTCGGCCACGGCTCCCGAGGCCAGGCCTGCCAGCAGCAGCGCGCCGGCGGCCAGGCGGCCGATGCGACGCAGGAAGGGGGTGGTGGGGTAGGAGTGCAATGTCATAGAGGCACGAAACTTGCTGAGCATTGTATGCGGCTGAGTGCTTCTGCCCCGCACGCACAGATGAAAAAGCCCGCCGAAGCGGGCTTGACTTTCCTTCTGGCTTTCTACCAGAAACACCGCGCAACAGCGCGGCACGGCTCGGGTTTTCCGGGCTCAGCCCTTCTTCGCCTCGCCGATCAGATAGTTCACGACCTGAAGTACTTTGGTCATGTTGCCGGCGGTCTCGCCATCCACGTACCAGCGCCCGGCCACGGCCATCGCCGGCACGCCGGCCACCTTGTAGGCATCGGTCATCTGCGAGGCGCGCTTGGCCTTGCTGGCCACGCCGAACGAGGTGAAGGTTTCCTTGAACTTGGTGGCGTCCAGGCCGTTGGCGGTGGCCCAGGCAATGATGTTGGCGTCGCCGTTCACGTTCTGGCGCTGCGCGTGGATCGCGTTGAACACCTTGGGCTGGAACTCGTCGACCTTGCCCATGGCTTCGAGCGTGTAGTACAGGCGCTGCTTGGCCTCGACGTCGTTGCCCACGAATGGAACGGGAATGCGGCGGAAGGCGACTTCCTTGGGCACCGTCTTGAGCCAGGCTTCCAGCGTCGGCTCGAAGTCGTTGCAGTGCGGGCAGTTGTACGAGAAGAACTCGACCACCTCGACCTTGCCGGCGGGCGCGTCGACGGGAACGCGCTTGTCGAGCACCAGGTACTCGGAACCGGCCTTGGGCACACGCGCCTGGGCATGGGCCGTGGTGACACCCAGGGACATCAGCCCGAGCGAAGTGGCGGCCAGCGAAAAGTCACGACGTTTCATTGAAAGGGTTCTCCAGTTGGTACGGCAGACTGAGCCGGCGCGCCGCGGGGAGTTCCACTCCCCTGTTCAACTGGCGCGCCCGAGGCGATGAATGGTGGCGGCAAACGCCGCGCGGCGAAGCTTAGGGGCTATTCGTGTCGGCTGCCCGCCGGATCAGCGCTGCACGCGGACCAGCGCCGAATCCATGCCGCCGCCGTCCAGCCGTTCCTTCAGGCGGTCGGCGTCGTCCTTCTTGTTGAAGGGGCCGGCGCGCACGCGGTAGACGGTGCGACCCGCCTGCTCGCGCTCGGTGACCTTGGCCTCGACGCCCATCAGCGACAGCTTGGCGCGCTGCGCCTCGGCGTCCTCGGTGGTGCGGAAGGCGCCGGCCTGCACGAAATACATGAACGGATCGGGGCCGGAGCTGCTGCCTGCGTTGCCGCTGCTGCTGCTCGGCGCGGCCGACGCGGTGGTCGTGCTGCCGGAGCCGGAGACGCTGCCCGATCGGGCCCGGGCCAGGTCGCCCAGCGGATCGTTCGACGACGGCAGGGCGTTGGCCTCGGCCGGCACCGGCGCGGTGCGCGGCTTGGGCGCCACCACCACAGGCACCGGGGGCGCAGTGTTGGGCGAAGCGGTGGCTGGGGCCGCGGCGGTGTTGCCGGTGGCCGGCTCGCCGGTGACGGGGTTGACCGGACCGGTCGGGGCAGCCGGCGCGGCCGGCTTGGGAGCACCCGCCTTGCCGGCCAGCGGCGCGTTCGGGTCCCAGTCGCGGTTCTTGCGGGCCTCGGCCTCGTCCTGCTCGGCGCCGCCGCGCTGCGTCTTGGTCACGAACGGGATCGGCACCTTGGTCACGTAGACCGCGATGCCCAGCGCGACGCCCAGGCCGAGCACCAGCCCGATGATCAGGCCGATGACGATGTTGCCGCGTTGACTTCTTGTCTTCTTCATGGTGAGGGAGTTCACATCTTGCTCGGCGCACTGACGCCGAGAATCGCGAGGCCATTGTGCAGCACCTGCGCGGTCGCGGCGACCAGCGCCAGGCGGGCCAGCTTGACCTTTTCGTCGTCGACCAGGATGCGCTCGGCGTCGTAGTAGCTGTGGTAGCTGGCTGCCAGTTCACGCAGGTAGAAGGTGACGTCGTGCGGGGCGAAGTCCTTCGACGCGGCGGTCAGCATGGCCGGGTACTTGGCCAGCAGCAGCATCAGCGCCTGGGCGGCCGGGCTCTCCAGCGGCGACAGGTCGGCGTCCTTGAGCGCGGCGGCGTCGCCGCCCCAGCCGGCCAGCACCGAGCAGATGCGCGCATGCGCGTACTGCACGTAGTAGACCGGGTTGTCGTTGTTCTTCGTCACCGCGAGGTCGACGTCGAAGGTGTACTCGGTGTCGGGCTTGCGGCTCAGCAGGAAGAAGCGCACCGCGTCGGTGCTGGTCCACTCGATCAGGTCGCGCAGCGTGACGTAGCTGCCGGCGCGCTTGCTGATCTTGACCTCCTCGCCGCCCTTCATCACGCGCACCATGGTGTGCAGCACGTAGTCGGGGTAGCCCTCGGGGATGCCCTCGCCGACCGCCTGCAGGCCGGCGCGCACTCGGGCGATGGTGCCGTGGTGGTCGGTGCCCTGGATGTTGATGACCTTGTGGAAGCCGCGCTCCCACTTGGCGATGTGATACGCGACGTCGGGCACGAAATACGTGTACGTGCCGTCCTGCTTCTTCATCACGCGGTCCTTGTCGTCGCCGTAGTCGGTCGACTTCAGCCACAGCGCGCCGTCCTGCTCGTAGGTCTTGCCGGCGGCCACGAGCTTGCGCACTGCGTCCTCGACACGGCCGCTGGTGTAGAGGCTGGACTCCAGGTAGTACTGGTCGAAACGCACGCGGAAGGCCTGCAGGTCCAGGTCCTGCTCGCGGCGCAGGTAGGCCACGGCGAACTCGCGGATGGCGTCGATGTCCTCGATGTCGCCGCTGGCGGTGACTTCGCGGTCTTCCGACTTGACGGTCTTCTTCGCCTTGAAGTCGGCCGCGATGTCGGCGATGTAGTCGCCGTTGTATGCAGGCGCCTTCTCGCCGCTGGGCCACTCGGCGTCGCCGGGCTTGAAGCCGCGCGCGCGCAGCTGCGTGCTGTTGGCCAGCGTCTGGATCTGCACGCCGGCGTCGTTGTAGTAGTACTCGCGCCAGACGCTCTCGCCCTGCGAGGCGCGCAGGTTGCAGATGGCGTCGCCGAGCGCGGCCTGGCGGCCGTGGCCCACGTGCAGCGGACCGGTCGGGTTGGCCGAGACGAACTCGACCAGCACCTTCTCGCCGGTGGCCGGCTGTTGGCCGAAAGTATTCCCGGCCGACAGCACCTCGCGCACGATCTGCTGCTTGGCGGCCGTCTTCAGGCGGATGTTGAGAAAGCCGGGCCCGGCGATCTCGATGGCGTCGACCCACTGGGCGAACGCGGGGGTGGCGAGCAGCGCGGCGCTCAATTCCTCGCCCAGTTCGCGGGGCTTGCGCCCCAGCGGCTTGGCGAGCTGCATCGCTGCCGTGCAGGCGAAATCGCCGTGCGCAGCCATCTTGGGCGACTCGAACGCGGCCTTGGAGCCGGCGCCGGGCGAGAGGGATTCGAGCGTGTTCGCGAGCGCCGCGAGCAGCTCCTGTTTGACCAATAGCATCCGGAAATTTTACCGGGGGCAAACCCGGGCGCAGTTGACGATGGTCATCCGATCGTTGACTTGGCCCGTTACGATGGTCGGCCCCGAGGCGGGGAACCTGTCACAACTCAACCTAGCGAGGACATATCACCATGAAGAAGCTCCTTTCCCTGCTTGCACTCGGTGCCTGCCTTTCCTTCGGCGCAGCACAGGCTCAAGACAAGGCCGCCGCACCGGCCGCAGCCCCCGCCGCTGCCGCCCCTGCCGCAGCAGCCCCCGCCGCCGGCGCCAGCTGCGACGCCAAGGCCGTGGACAAGAACGGCAAGGCCCTCGCCGGCGCCGCCAAGGCCAGCTCCATCAAGAAGTGCGAGAAGGAAGCCAAGGCAGCCGCAGGTCCCGCATGCGCGGCCAAGGCCGTGGACAAGAACGGCAAGGCCCTCGCCGGTGCCGCCAAGAACAGCTTCATCAAGAAGTGCACCGCTGACGCAGCCAAGGCCTGAAACGGCACTGCACTGAATTCACAATCGTGAAAAAGGCCCGCATATGCGGGCCTTTTTTTTCCCGTTCCTTCCCCTTGGCCGCCGCCAGCTACTTCAGCGCGCCGAGCAGGTTGTTGAAGTCGTCGGTCCAGGGCCTGTGCCCCGGCTCGATGGCGATCGGCGCCGCGCCCGCCCTTACCGGCTCGCGCGCCAGCGCCTGGGGATCGCGCGCAACCAGAACCCAGTCCGTGCGATTGAGCCAGTCGGACTGCTCCGCCAGGTCGTGCACCAGCACCGCGTGCAAGCCCCGCGCCGCGGCCACCCTGGCGATCACCGGCGCCAGTGCCAGGAAGCGATTGGTCACATGGAAGGCGATCACGCCGTCGGGCCGCATGTGCCGCAGGTAGACGTCCATCGCCTCCAGCGTAAGGAGGTGGACCGGCACCGAATCGCCCGAGAAGGCATCCACCGCGAGCACGTCGAAGCCCTGCGCCGGCTCGCGCTCCAGCGCCAGCCGGGCATCGCCCGAAATGCGCTCGATGCGCGCGGCGCTGTCGCGCAGGAAGCTGAACTCCCTGTCCGCCAGCACGAACACCTGCGGGTTGATCTCGTAGAAGCGATAGACGTCGCCGCTGCGCCCATAGGCCGCGAGCGTGCCGGCCCCCAGCCCGATCAGGCCCACGCGCCTCGGCCCGTCCGGCGCCGCGGCGATGGCGCGGCCGATGCCCGAGGTCTGGCCGTAGTAGGTGGTGAGTTCGCGCCGGCGCGCAGGGTCGACGAACTGCGAGCCGTGTTTGACCGATCCGTGCGCCAGCTGGCGCGTGCTGTCCGAAGGCGGATCTCGCTTCATGTCGTAGACCTGCAGCGCCCCGTAGAAACTGCGCTGCAGGCTGCGCGCGCCCAGGTTGTCGCTGGCGATCTGCCGCAGCAGGAAAAAAGTGCAGCAGGCCGCCAGCGCCACGCAGCCCACCCGCAGCCAGACCCGCTGGCGCAGCACGGCCGCCGCCGCCAGCGCGGTCAGCATCAGGCCGAGCCCCAACTCGTAGTAGGCCGCCAGCACATGCGGCGCGACCAGCCCCACCGTCACCCCGCCAAGCGCCCCGCCGAGCGACAGCATCAGGTAGAAGCGCGTGAGATAGCGCGGCCCCGGCCTGAGCCTGGCAGTCTCGCCGTGCAGGAACATGCACAGCACGAACAACCCCGATACGTACAGCGGCAGCGCGATGCGCACGTTGGCGCCGATGTGATGCTGGAGCCCGAAGGCGCACATCAGCAGCATGACGGCCGCCAGCGGCAGGAACACGCCGCGCCGGTACCAGCGGTCGCTCTCGAAGCACAGCACGAAGGTCAGCAGGTACAGCGACAGCGGCAGCACCCACAGGAAGGGCACCGCGGCGACGTTCTGGGTGATGTGGTTCGTCACAGCCAGCAGCAGCCATGAGGCCAGCGCCGGCAATGCGAGCCACAGGAAGTAGTCGATGACGCGCGGCGGCATGCCCTCCGCGGGCGCGGGCTGCGCCTGCGGGGGCGCTTCCTCGATCCACCGGCGCGCCATGTACAGCGTGGTGCCCGCGCACAGCAGCACGAAGGCGCCGTAGCCCCACGACCATCCGTGCGCCTGCTGCCTCAGCGTGCTGAAGGGCTCGATCAGCACCGGATAGCTCAGCAGCGACAGCAGCGAGGCCAGGTTCGACAGCGAGAAATACCGGTACACCTGCGCGCCCCACGGCGTGCGCGCCACCCACGACTGCACCAGCGGCCCGGTGGTGGAAAGCAGGAAATACGGCAGGCCGATGGTGGCGAACAGCAGGCCCAGGATCCGCCAGGCCGGGTCTTCGGCGCCGGTCGGCTTCCACTGCGCACCGACCACGATCGGCAGGAAGGCCAGGCTCGCGAGCAGCAGCCCCACGTGCAGCACGGCCTGCGCACGCATGCGCAGGTGGCGCGCGACCCAGTCGGAATACGCGTAGCCCGCGAGCAGCACGACCTGGAAGAACACCATGCAGATCGACCACACGGCGGCCGAGCCGCCGAACCACGGAAGGATCTGCTTCGCGATCAGCGGCTGGACCAGGAACAGCAGGAACGCGCTGCTGAAGATCGTTCCGGCAAACAGGAGCTGGATGCCGGCGCGCCCCATGCCGCGCCTACTTGCCGAAGCCCCGTGCCAGGAACACCGCCACCAGCGGGATCAGCGCGATCAGGTGCGCCTGGATCATCACCAGCTTGCGCGTCTTGACGATCTCGGCCTCGGGCGGCAGCTTGCCGGTGGCGCGCAGCGTCTTGCGCCAGCGGAAATACGTGAGCGTCGGAAAGATCGACACCACGCCCACGATGATGAAGAGCCCCAGCTTCACGTGCAGCAGCGGGTTGGTCCAGTACCAGGCCGTGCCCTTCACGCCCCACCAGGTGCGCGCGATGCCGGTGGCGAGCACCGCGATGGCGGCGATGCCGTAGACCATGTCGACCCTGGCCAGCCGCTCGACCACCGCCGCGTTGAGCCACTGCACGCGGCACAGCGCCGCTTCGCTGGAAATGAACACAACCATCGTCAGGATGGCGAGCAAGTGCAGGTACGCGAGGATGGCTTCGAGCGTCATCGATGGCTTTCTTCTCTGTGGGGTTGCAAATGCAAACAGATTGTGACGCCGCTGATGCGACTCAGGCCCTTCCTCCCCAGAATTCCGGATTCCCGTACTGCTCCTTGAGGAAATCAAGCCACAGTCGCACCCGCAGCGGCATGTGCTTGGCGCCCGCGAACACCGCGTAGATGCCGTTGGGCGGCGCGGCGAACTCGTCGAGCAGCGGCACGAGCAGGCCGGCGTCGATCTCGGCCTCGACCTCCCAGGTGCTGCGCCAGGCGATGCCGTGGCCGGCGAGGCACCAGTCGTGCAGCACCTGGCCGTCGGAGCAGTCGAGCGGGCCGCTCGGTCGCAGGTGGATCAGTTCCTGGTTGCCTTCCTCGTTGACGACGCGAAAGGCCCAGCCGCGCGTCTGCGAGGCGTCGCTCGACAGCGTGAGGCAGGCGAAGCGCGAGAGCTCGCCCGGATGCTTCGGCTTGCCGTGGCGGCGCACGAACTCCGGCGTGGCGACGCAGCGGCGGCGGTTGTCGGCCAAGCGCACGCTCACCAGCGAAGAATCGGGCAGGTCGCCCACGCGCACCGCGCAGTCGAAGCTCTCGCCGGTGACGTCGACCACGCGGTCGCTGAGGTTCAGCGAAATGGTCACTTCGGGGTGCAACGCATGGAAGCGCGGCACCAGCGGCGCGACGTGGCGGCGGCCGAAGCCGGCGGGCGCCGTCACGCGCAGGTGGCCGCTGGCCTTGAGGCCGCCGGCGCTCACGCTAGCCTCGGCATTGGCGAACTCGGCCAGCAGGCGCTGGCAGTCCTCGAGGAAGGAGCTGCCTTCGTTCGTGAGCGTGATGCGGCGCGTGGTGCGCACCAGCAGCTTGACGCCCAGGCGCTCTTCCAGCGCATCGAGCCGGCGCCCCATGATCGCGGGTGCCACGCCCTCGGCCTTGGCCGCGGCGGTGAGGCTGCCGCGGGTCGCGACCGAGACGAAGGATTCGAGTTGCTTCAGGCGGTCCATGGGGCGGGAACTATATCGCCCGCCGCCTGGAGGGCGCCTCCCTATTCGGGCCGGACGCCCGCCTCGCGCACCGCCGCGCCCCAGCGCGCATGCTCGGCCTTGATGTACTGCGCCGCCTGCTCCGGCGTGCCGCCCACGGGCGTGCTGCCTTCGGCCAGCAGCTGCGAGATGGTCGCGGGCTTGGCCAGCGCCTTGTCGACGGCGGCGCCGAGCTTCTTCACGATGTCGGGGCTGGTGCCGGCCGGCGCGACGAGCGCCTTCCAGTCCACCGCCTCGAAGCCCTTGTAGCTTTCAGCGACGGTGGGCACGTCGGGCATCACCGGCAGGCGCTTGGCCGAGGTGACGGCCAGCGCACGCAGGCGGCCGCCCTTCACCATCGAGAGCGCGCCCTGCGGCGTGGCGAACATGTAGTCGGTCTGGCCGCCGAGCAGGTCGGTGATGGCAGGGGCCGCGCCCTTGTACGGCACGTTGAGCACCGTGAAGCCCGCGCGCTTGGCCAGCACCTCGCCGGCCATGTGGCCCAGCGTGCCGGTGCCCGCGAGGGCCTGCCTGATCTCGCCGGGCTTGGCCTTGGCGGCGGCGACCAGTTCGGCCAGCGACTTGTACGGCGCGTCGGCGCGCACCACCAGCACCACGGGCTGCGAGGCCACGACCGACACCGGCACCAGATCCTTCAATGCGTCGTACGGCATCTTCGGGAACAGCGTCGGGTTGATCGCGAGGTTGGCCGTCTGGCCCAGGCCGATGGTGTAGCCGTCGGGCTTGGCCTTGGCCACCACGTCCATGCCGATGTTGCCGTTGCCGCCCGCGCGGTTGTCGACGATGAAGGTCCACTTGGTGTCGTCGGCGAGCTTCTGCGCGACGAGCCGAGCCACGATGTCGGTGGCGCCGCCGGGCGTGTACGGAACGATGAGCCGCACCGGCTTGTCGGGCCAGGCGGTGTCGGCAAGGGCAGGGGCGGCGTTCAGCCATGCGGCGGCCGCGGCGCACGCCAGAAAGGCACGCCGTGCATTGAAAAACATGAGGTCAGTCTCCGAGGGTGATGTGTCGTGTTTCGAGCGCGGCGATTTCCTCGTCGCTGTAGCCCACTTCTTTCAGCAGCTCGCGGCCGTGCTCGCCCACGCGCGGCGGCTGCAGGCGGATGCCCGGGCGTTCGCCGTCGAGCGTGAACGGCATGAGCGGCACCTTCGCCATGCTGCCGTCGTTCATGCGCACCGGCGCGAGGCCGCCGGTGGCGTTGAGGTGCGGATCGTCGAACAGTTCCTGCGGCCTGGTGATGGGCGCGAAGGGCAGTTCGTTCTTCTCGAACACCGCGGCGAGATCGGCCGCGCTGTGGTTCGCGAGGTGCGAGCGCAGGATGGGCATCATCCATTCGCGCGCCAGCACTCGGTCGTTGTTGGTCTTCAGGCGCGGGTCGGCCAGCATCTCGTCGAGGCCGAAGGCCTTGCAGAAGATGGCCCACTGCTTGTCGCTCACCGCCGCCAGGAAGATCTGCTCGCCGTCCTTCACGGTGAACACGTCGTACACGGCCCAGGCCGAGATGCGGCTGGGCATCGGGTCGGCCGCCTTGCCCGTGGCGGCGAACTGCATCATGTGCTGCGCGACCAGGAACACGTTGTTCTCGAACAGCGCCGACTGCACCTCGCAGCCCTTGCCCGTGATGTCGCGCTGGCGCAGCGCGGCCATCGCGCCGATGGCGCCGAACATGCCGCCCATGATGTCGTTCACGCTGGTGCCCGCGCGCAGCGGGTCGCCCGAGCGGCCGGTCATGTAGGCGAGGCCGCCCATCATCTGCACCACTTCGTCGAGCGCCGTGCGGTGGTCGTAGGGGCCGGGCAGGAAGCCCTTGTGGCTCACGTAGATGAGGTGCGGGTTGAGCTTGCTGAGCGTGTCGTAGTCGAGCCCCAGCTTCTTCATCGTGCCGGGCTTGAAGTTCTCGCTGACGATGTCGGCGGTGGCAATGAGGCGCAGCGCGGCCTCCACGCCCTCGGGCTTCTTCAGGTCGAGCGCAATGCTCTTCTTGTTGCGGTTGAAGGTCGGGAAGAAGCCCGAGCCCGAGCCCAGCAGGCGGCGGGTGTTGTCGCCCTCGATGGGCTCGACCTTGATGACCTCGGCGCCGAGGTCGGCCAGCAGCAGGCCGCAGGTCGGGCCCATGACCATGTGCGTGAACTCGACGACACGGACGCCGGCGTACGGCAGCGGGTTCGACGATGGATTGGCTTCAGACATGAGCGATGTGTTCCTGGACAAAGCCTTTCGGCAGGCCGGCCTCGGGCGTCATGCCGTAGACCGGTTCGCCGGGCAGGCCGGCCATGAGCGGCGCGCGCGCCGCGATGAGTTTCTGGATGTCGATGCCGGTGCGCACGCCCATGGCTTCGAACATGAAGACCAGATCTTCGGTGACTGCGTTGCCCGAGGCACCCGGCGCATACGGGCAGCCGCCGAGTCCGCCGAGCGATGCGTCGAAGGTGCGCACGCCCTCGTCCCAGGCCGCGAGGCAGTTGGCTATGCCGAGGCCGCGCGTGTTGTGCATGTGGGCCGCGCCGGCGTGCCTGCCGATCTCGGCGCGCAGCCGCTTGAAGAGGCGGCGCACCTGCGCGGGGTTGGCGTAGCCCACGGTGTCGGACAGGCCCGATTCGTCGGCACCGGCACCGATGCATTGCGCGGCCAGGCGGATCACGTCGTCCTCGGGCACCAGGCCCTGCAGCGTGCAGCCGAAGGCGGTGGAGATGCCGGCCTCGAGCCTCACCTGCGGCGCGATCTCGCGGCGCAGCTCGGAAATGGCGCGCACCTCCTCGACCATTTCGGTGGGCGTCTTGCGCACGTTGGCCAGCGAATGCGCCACGCTGGCCGACACCGGCATCGTGAGCTTGTGCGCACCGGCCTCGAGCGCGGCCTGCGCGCCCTTGCGGTTGGGCACCAGCGCCATCACCACCAGGCCGGGCAGCGTGACGGCATGGCGCACCACCTCGGCGGCATCGGCCATCTGCGGCAGCAGCTTCGCGGGCACGAAGGAAGCGACCTCGATCTCGCGCACGCCGGCGGCGTAGAGCGCGTCGATCCAGCGCAGCTTGTCGGCGGTGGGCATGGTGGCCTTGACCGACTGCAGGCCGTCGCGCGGACCGACCTCGCTGATAAGGACGTCGGGGGGTGTCATCGAATCCGTCTCCTGTTCTGGAATTGCTTGACTGTTCTGTCTTACAGAACTATATTCCGTTAAACAGAATTAGACCGTCGATCCGCCCCGACTGTCAAGCCGAGCCATTCCCAACTCCTTCCCTTCATGCCCCGCAAAGCCCAGACCGAATCCGTCTCCGACCTCAATGCCGCCCCCGGCGGCGCGGCCGCGGTCGACCGCGCGCTGAGCCTGCTCTCGGCCTTCCAGCCGGGCGACGAGGCGCTGTCGCTCGCGCAATTCGCCGAACGCACGCAGCTCTACAAGAGCACCGTGCTGCGGCTGCTGGCGTCGCTGGAGCACGCGCGACTGATCCGCCGCCAGGACGACGGCCGCTACGCGCTGGGCATGGAGATCGCGCGGCTGCACGGGCTCTACACGGCATCGCAGTCGCTCGACCGCATCGTGCTGCCGGTGCTGCGCGCGCTGGTCGCGACCACCGGCGAGAGCGCGGCGTACCACGTGCGGCAGGCGCAGGGCGACAGCTGGGTGCGGCTGTGCCAGTTCCGCGTCGACTCGTCGCACGTGGTGCGCGACCACGTCCGCGCCGGCGACCTGCTGCCCAACGATCGCGGCGCGGGCGCGCGCGTGCTGATCGCCTTCGGCCCTGAAGCCGAACTGCCGCGCGGCGCGAAGGAACGCAAGCTCTACGACACCATCCGCACGCAGGGCTGGTGCGCGCTGGTGGGCGACCGTACGGCCGAGCTGGCCGGCATCTCGGCGCCGGTGTTCCATGCCGACGGCAGCCTGGCGGCGGCCGTCACGCTGACGATGCCCACGCACCGCTACGACGAGCGCTACATCGAGCCCGTGCGCGCCGCGGCGAAGGAACTCAGCGGGCAGGTCTGAGGCAGCGGGTCAGGACTCGGCCTTGAAGCCCGAGTTCTTGATCGGCATTTCCCAGCGCTTCAGGTGCGCGGCTTGAATGGCCGCCAGTTCGGCCGGCCCGGCATGCGCGGGCAAAAGCCCCAGCGCGTAGATCTTTTCCTGCACGTCGGGCATGCGCAGCGCCTCGGCCACGGCCTTGTCGATGCGCGCGACGAGTTCCGGCGACATCCCCGGCGGCCCGTACAGCCCGAAGAAGGCATCGGCCGTCACGTTGATGCCCGCCTCCTTCAGCGTGGGCACCTCGGGCAGCGCGCGGCTGCGCTGCTCGCCCGTCACCGCGAGGATGCGGACCTTGCCGGCGCGATGGTGCTCGATGGTCTCCGAGGCGGTGTCGACCATCAGCGGCACCTGCCCGCCGATCAGGTCCTGCGCCGCCGGCGCGCCGCCGCGATAGGCCACGTGCGTCATCGGCACGCCGGAGGCCTGCGCGATCAGCTGTCCCGCGAAATGCGGCACCGTGCCCGCCCCCGAGGTGGCGTAGTTCGCCTTGGCGGGGGTGGCCTTCATCCACGCGAGCACCGCCTTCAGGTCGCCGGGCGGCGCGCCCGGGCCGGCGGTGACTGCGAAGTCGAAGGTGCTGCCGAGCGCGATCGGCGTGAAGTCCTTCGCCGGGTCGTAGCCGAGGTTCGGGTACAGCCACGGGTGGATCACCATCGCGCCGCTGGGCGAGAAGGCCAGCGTGTGGCCGTCGGGCGCCGAACGCTTGAGTTCGCCCATCGCGAGCCGGCCCGCCGCGCCGGGCTTGTTGTCGATGATGACGTTCTGCCCGAGCGACACGCGCATCTTGTCGGCCAGCAGGCGCGCCACCACGTCCACCGAACCGCCCGGGGGAAAGCCGACCAGTATCCGTACCGTGCGGTCCTGCTGCGCGAAGGCCAGCGGCGCGGCGGCCGTGACGGCAAGGGCGGCAGCGGCCTGCGCTGCGAACTGACGGCGTTTCATGGTCTTGTCTCCTCGTGGCGTTGTGGAAATGTCGGACCCGCCGGGTTCATCCCGGCCTTGTTCGCTCGGCTCAGCGCAAGGCGGCCAGGACCGCGCGGTTCTGCTCGGGCAGGCCGATGCTGACGCGCAGCCACTCCGGCAGGCCATAGGGGCCGAGCAGCGAAACCTCGATGCCGGCAGCCAGCAGGCGCGCATGCACCGCCTGCGCATCGCCGACCCGCACCATCAGGAAGTTGCCGGAAGAAGGAACGTATTCGAGGCCCAGCTCCTTGAAGCCGGCGGCGAGCTGGTCGCGGCCCGCGGTGTTGAGCTCGTAGGTGCGCGCGAGAAATTCCGCGTCGCCCAGCGCGGCCACCGCCGCTGCCTGCGCCGGCGTCGTCACGTTGAAGCGCGGACGCTGCGCGTTCATGCGCGCAGTGAGCGCCGGTTGCGACACGCCGTAGCCGATGCGCAGCCCCGCCAGCCCGAAGGCCTTGGAGAAAGTGCGCGCGACGATCAGGTTGGGCAGGCGCCGCACCCATTCGATGCTGTCGTAGCGCTGCGCTGGCGACAGGTATTCGGTATAGGCCTCGTCCAGCAGCACCGTCACGTGCGCGGGCACCGACTGCAGGAAGGCCAGCAGCGGCGCTGCGTCGATGAAAGTGCCGGTCGGGTTGTTCGGGTTGGCGACGAACACCAGCTTCGTGTCGTCGCCGATGGCGGCGCGCATCGCGTCGAGGTCGTGGCCGAAGTCGCGCGATGGCACGACGGTTGCGTGCGCATGGGCATGCGCCGTGGCCTGCGCGTAGACGATAAAACCGTACTGCGAATAGACGACACCCTCGCCCGGCTTCAGGCTCACCTGCGCCGCCAGTTCGAGGATCTCGCTCGATCCGCTGCCCAGCGTGAGCCAGTCGGCCGGCACGTCGAGCCGGGCGGCCAGCGCGTTCTTCAGCGCCGTGCCGTTGCTGTCGGGGTAGTTACCGGCGCCCGCGAGCGCTTCGGCGGCCGCGCGGCGGGCCGATTCGGGCATGCCGAGGGGGTTTTCGTTGGAGGCCAGGAGGATCATGGAACGGGCGTGCTGGAAGAGCCGATTTATTTAAGAAGTTAAATATATCCGGCGCTTGCAGCCTTCTTATCAGTGCCTACCCTCTGCACTACGGGCCTCTTGCCATCGATTACCTTCATTTTTGTCACGGATAAATCCCGCTTCCGGCCCTTACTCGCCAGCAAAGTATCGAATAAAGTTCGTCCCAGGATTGCATTTTTCTCAAGGAGAAACCCCACATGACCGCCCGCACCACCGCCCACGGACTCCAGGTCGCGACCGAGCTCCACCGCTTCATCGAGGACAAGGTCCTCCCCGCCAGCGGCGTGGCCAGCGACGTCTTCTGGAAGGGCTTCGACGCCATCGTCAGCGACCTCGCGCCGAAGAACATCGCCCTGCTCGCCGAGCGCGACCGCCTGCAGAGCGAACTCGACGCCTGGCACAAGAAGAACCCCGGCCCCATCGCCGACATGCCGGCGTACCGCGCCTTCCTCGAGAAGATCGGCTACCTGCTGCCCCAGCCCAAGGGTGTGAAGGCCACGACCGCGAACGTCGACTCCGAACTCGCGCTGCAGGCCGGCCCGCAGCTGGTGGTGCCGATCCTGAACGCGCGCTACGCGCTGAACGCTGCCAACGCGCGCTGGGGTTCGCTGTACGACGCGCTGTACGGCACCGACGCGATTCCCGAGACCGGCGGCGCCGAGAAGGGCAAGGGCTACAACCCGGTGCGCGGCGCCAAGGTCATCGAGTTCGCGCGCAACGTGCTCGACCAGGCCGCGCCGCTGCAGAACGGCTCGCACAAGAACGCCACCGGCTACAGCGTGAAGGACGGCAAGCTGGTCGTCGCGCTGCAAAGCAGCAGCACCGGCCTGGCCGACGCCTCGCAGTTCATCGGCTACCAGGGCGACGCCGCCGCGCCGTCGTCGGTGCTGCTCAAGCACAACGGCATCCATCTCGACATCCGCATCGACCGCTCCACGCCCATCGGCAAGAGCGACGCCGCCGGCGTGAGCGACCTGGTGCTCGAAGCCGCGCTCTCGACGATTCTCGACCTGGAAGACTCGGTGGCCGTTGTCGACGCGGCCGACAAGGTGGTCGCGTACTCGAACTGGCTGGGCATCGTGCAAGGCACGCTGACGGAAGAAGTCGCCAAGGGCGGCAAGACCTTCACGCGCGGCCTGAACGCCGACCGCGAATACACCGGCGCCGACGGCAAGCCCGTGAAGCTGCACGGCCGCTCGCTCATGTTCCTGCGCAACGTGGGCCACCTGATGACCAACCCGGCCATCCTGTATGCCGGCGGCAAGGAGATTCCCGAAGGCATCCTCGATGCCGTGGTGACCACCACCATCGCCACCATCGACCTCAAGCGCAAGGGCAACTCGCGCACCGGCAGCATCTACATCGTCAAGCCGAAGATGCACGGCCCGGCCGAAGTGGCCTTCGCCAGCGAGCTGTTCGGCCGCGTCGAGCAGCTGCTGGGCCTGCCGGCCAACACCGTGAAGCTGGGCATCATGGACGAGGAGCGCCGCACCAGCGTGAACCTGAAGGCCTGCATCGCCGAGGCCGCCGCGCGCGTGGCCTTCATCAACACCGGCTTCCTCGACCGCACCGGCGACGAGATGCACACCGCCATGCAGGGCGGTCCGATGATCCGCAAGGGCGACATGAAGTCCAGCGCGTGGATCGGCGCCTACGAGAAGAACAACGTGCTGGTCGGCCTGTCGAGTGGCCTGCGCGGCAAGGCGCAGATCGGCAAGGGCATGTGGGCCATGCCCGACCTGATGGCCGCGATGCTCGAGCAGAAGATCGGCCACCCCAAGGCCGGCGCCAACACCGCCTGGGTGCCCTCGCCCACCGCCGCCACGCTGCACGCGCTGCACTACCACCAGGTCAGCGTGACCGCGGTGCAGCAGGAGCTGGAGAAGATCGACGCCGACGCCGAGCGCGACAACATCCTCAACGCGCTGCTGCAGGTGCCGATCGCGGCCGAAGCCAAGTGGACCGCCGAAGAGCGCCAGCAGGAGATCGACAACAACGTGCAGGGCATCCTCGGCTACGTGGTGCGCTGGATCGACCAGGGCGTGGGCTGCTCGAAGGTGCCCGACATCCACAACGTCGGCCTGATGGAAGACCGCGCCACGCTGCGCATCTCCAGCCAGCACATCGCCAACTGGCTGCTGCACGGCGTGGTGACCAAGGCGCAGGTCGACGAGACCTTCCAGCGCATGGCCAAGGTGGTCGACGAGCAGAACGCGGGCGACCCGCTGTACCAGCCGATGGCCGGCAACTTCGCGACCTCGGCCGCCTACAAGGCTGCGCAGGACCTGGTGTTCAAGGGCATCGAGCAGCCCAGCGGCTACACCGAGCCGCTGCTGCACGCATGGCGCCTGAAGGTGAAGGGCGAGGCCTGATCGCCTCCGCAGGCCCGGCACCGCGCCGGGCTTGAAGCATGCAAGAAGAACGGCGCCCTCGGGCGCCGTTCTGCATGATGGGCGGCATGCCGTTAGCATCGACGGGGTTCTCCCTCCGCTTCCCGCCCCTCCCCTTCCGATGAACACGAACGCGGCATCGCCGCCTCCGCCGCGCTGGTCCTCTTCCGCGGCCGCCATGCTCGTGGCACTGGCCACCGCCTTCGCACTGAGCCAGGCCTTCCGCACCGTCGGCGCCATGATGGCCACGCCGCTCGCCGGCCACTTCGGCCTCACGCCGCAGCAGCTCGGCACCTGGGCGGGCACCTTCCACTTCATGTTCGGGATCATGCAGCTCGCGATGGGCGTGTCGATCGACATGTTCGGCGTGCGCCGCACGGTACTGACCGCTTTTCCGCTGGCCATCGCGGGCGCGGTGCTGTGCGCGATGGCGCCCAACTTCCACGCCCTGCTGCTGGGGCAGGCGCTGATCGGCGTGGGATGCGCGCCGGCCTTCCTGGCCTGCACGGTGTTCATCGCGCGGCACTTCGATGCTTCGCGCTTCACCGCGATGTCGGGCCTGGTGATGAGCCTCGCCGGCATGGGCATCCTGTTCACGGGCACGCCGCTGGCACTGCTGATCGAGGCTTCGTCGTGGCGTGTGGGTTATGCGGTGCTGGCGGCGTTCGCGGTGCTTTCGTGGGCGCTCATCTTCTGGCGCGTGCGCGAACCGGCACGCGCGGCCGCAGCGGATCTCGGCACGCAGACCGGCGAGCGCCAGTCGCTGCGCAAGGCCGTGCGCGAACTGCTGCCGCTGTTCGCCATGCCCCACACGCTGGGGCTCTTGTGCTTCGCCTGCGTGTCGTACGCCGCCTTCATCACGCTGCGCGGCCTGTGGCTCGGCCCGGTGCTGCACGACCGCCACGGCCTCTCGCTGGTGGCGAGCGGCAACGTCGCGCTGGTGATGACGGTCGCCGGCATGATCAGCCCCACGCTCTTCGGCCGCATGGACCCGGGAGGCGCGCGGCGCACGCGCTGGATGATGGGCTGCGCGCTCGCCGGCACGCTGATGTTCGGGGCGATGGCGCTGACGCACTCGCGTGCGGTCGACATCGGCCTGCCGATCGTCTACGGCCTGCTCTCCGGCTACAGCGTGCTGCAGTACGCGTACACCAAGAACGCCTACCCGGCCGCCATGACGGGCCGCGCGATGGCGCTGATGAACATGGCGATGTTCCTCGGCGTCTCGCTGATGCAGTGGACCACCGGCGTGGCCGCGTCGTGGGCTGTGGCGAATGGCGTCGAGCCGTTCCGCGCGGTGTTCCTCACCGTCGCGGGCATGCTGGCCGCCGGCACCACGGCGTTCTTCCTGCTGCCGCGCGCACCCGCGCGGGCAGCTGCGCAGCTCAGCGCTTGATCGCCAGCATCAGCACGCCGCCGGCGATCATCGCGACACCGGCCCATTCGCGGCCGGAGGGGCGCTCGCCGAGGAACATCACCGCGAAGAGCACCACCAGCACCACGCTGAGCTTGTCCACCGGCGCCACCTGCGAGGCATTGCCCATCTTCAGCGCGCGGAAGTAGCAGACCCACGACGCGCCCGTCGCGAGCCCCGAGAGAACAAGAAAGAGCCAGGTGCGCGGCGACAGCTGCAGCGGGTTCGTCCACTTGCCGGTGGCATTCACGAAGACCAGGAGCACAGCGAAGATCACCACGGTGCGCACCAGCGTGGCCATGTCGGAATCGACGCCGGCCAGGCCGAGCTTGGCGAGGATGGCCGTCAACGCTGCGAAGACGGCCGACAGGACGGCCCAGAGGAACCAGTTGGAGGCGGTGAGATTCATGGTGCTTTCTTTCATCGACGACGACGCGGGCGTCTCCATCATGCGCGATGCGCCCTTGTCTCTACCTGACGAGCGGCATCAGGTTTCTTCACCCAGCCTCGCCCGGATCTCCTTGCGGCTCAACTGGCGCTTGGTCGCGGCATAGACATCCGGTCGTCCGTACATGGCTTGGTTGCTCGATACGCCGAACTCCGGCCGGCCCCATGTACAGGTGGTCTTGACGAAACAGCGCCGCAGCACGTCGAAGCGTTTGTCCCAGACGCCCGGAGCCTTCATCGGCGGCGTGGGCGCCAGCGTGATCTCGTACCAGTAGCCGTCCACGCGGTGCCATTGCGTGAGGTCGTCGATCACGATGAAGGACGCGTGCGTCTTCTTGCCGCTCCGCTCATCGCTTTCGCCGCGAGCCCATCGCCGGGCCTGGGCGAGACGCCGGTTGGGCAGCAGGATGCCGGTGACCGGATGCACGAACAGCTCGACATGCGAAGCCTGATTCAACGGCGCGCGACTGCCGTCGTTCCACCAGCGTGACCGTACCCACACTTCGCCATCGCGCAGCACCGCTGCGCGTTCGACGAAGTCGTCGATGTGTTCAAAGATGTGCGCCTGCACCGTGCTGCGCTTGTCGATGCCGCTGCACAGCTCCGCATACACCTTGTCCCACGGCCGGTGCACCTGCTTGTGCAGCCAGCGCTTAAGGGGCGAGAGGTTCTCGTTGAGGCCCTTTGGGTATGTGTAGCCATGCGTCATGCCCAGGCGAGAGCCACGCTCCTTGCTGTTGCGCCACTTGCGCCCATCGCCCTGCACGCCGCCACCGCGGCGCGGCCGCTCGACGATGACCTTGTCCATGTCGTCACGCATCGTCGCTCCTCCCCCTGAAGTCGCGCGCTGCCTTCTGCAGCGCCACCTTCTGCGCGCGCCGCTCGGCGCTGTGGGTGCGCAGATGGCGGCCCGCCTTCTGGCTTGCTTCGCGACGTGCCAGCGCGGCCACCACGGGATTGCGAGGTGCCGCATTCGGCACCGAAAAATAGAACCGGCCCAGACGCTTGTCGTCGTCGCGGGCCTTTCGTTGAGCACTCATGTGCACACACTCCGAAAAACAAAAAAGCCCCGGCGAATGGCTGCGCGGGGCCTTTGTCGACTGGCCGCGGGCGGGTGCATGGCATGCACATCCGGCCGGGGCGGTCGGTGTGCGGATCAGGTGTTCAGGTAACGGTTCATTGGATTGATGTGTCGCCAGGGAGGTTGGTCGTCACCGGGCGCGAAGGGAGCAAAGACTGTTGCTGAAAAACGAAGGGCGGATTCTGTCGATCGCGCATGCGATGCGCAAGCACCGCATAAGCGGCTGTGGCGCAAAGCCTACGCGCTTCTTTTCTTGGATTTGGTGAATCCGGTTGCGCGAACGTGGCGTATCCCATTCAAGCGCGTCGCGCCTCCGAGCTGTTGGCGGTTTCCACAGAGAGCCTCGAAAACCAAACCATCCTTCCAGGAGATTTCCATGAAGAAACTCGTGATCGCCGCCAGTGTCTCCGTCCTTCTCGCAGCCTGCGCGGGCGGCATGGGCATGAGTGGCAACAGCAGCAGCGGCATGTCGAACCCGATGGTCGGCGGTGCGCCGATGTACCCCACGAAGGACATCGTCGACAACGCCGTGAATTCGAAGGACCACACCACGCTGGTCGCCGCCGTGAAGGCCGCCGACCTCGTCGGCACGCTGAAGAGCCCCGGCCCCTTCACCGTGTTCGCGCCCACCAACGCGGCCTTCGCCGCATTGCCCGCAGGCACTGTCGACACGCTGCTCAAGCCCGAGAACAAGGCCACGCTGACCAAGGTACTGACCTATCATGTGGTGCCCGGCAAGCTCGATGGCGCGGCGCTCATGAGCGCCATCAACGCAGGCGGCGGCAAGGCCATGCTGAAGACCGCGAGCGGCGGCACGCTCACCGCGACGATGAGCGGCGGCAACGTGATGGTGACCGACGCCAAGGGCGGCACGGCGATGGTGACGATCGCCAACGTCTACCAGTCCAACGGCGTGATCCACGTCGTGAACAAGGTGCTGCTGCCGGGCTGATCCTCAGTCAGCTTTGCCGCGCGGCCTCGGCCTCGTCGCGCAGCCACTGCGCGAACTCCTGCGCGTCGCGGTTGCCCGCGGCGCGCCTGGACATCTCGATGAAGTAGCCGCGATGCGAGGCTGCGCCCTCGCCCAGCGGCGCCACGAGCCGGCCATCGCGCACCAGCTCGCTCAGCAAGGGCAGCCGCCCGATCACCACGCCCTGCCCCGCCACGGCGGCAGACACGGCATCGGCGTACTGCGTGAAGCGCAGCGTGCTCTTCATGCGCAGGTCTTCGAGCCCCATCACCTTGAGCCACGGCTCCCAGTCGGCTGTGGGAGCCTCGCTGTGATCGGGGTACTCGACGGTGAGCAGCGTGAGCTTCGAGAAGTCGGAGAGCTGGCGCAGCGATGCGGCCACCTGCGGCGAGCACAGCGGGATCACCGACTCCTCGAACAGCGCCGGGCCGATGCCACGCCCGATGGGCACGAAGCGCACCGCCAGGTCGATGCGGCTGCTTTCCAGGTCGAGCACGTCGAGCGTCGCCGAAACCCGCACATCAACCTGCGGATGGCTGCCAGTGAAGCGCGCCAGTTTCGGAATAAGCCAGATCGACGCGAAGCCCGGCGTGGTGGTGATCGCCACCTGGCGCGGCGCCGAACTCGCACGCACCCGCGCCGTGGCGTCGCGCAGGCGCTCGAGGCTGTCGGTGACGGCGCGCTGCAGCACACCGCCGGCCTCGGTGAGCGACAGCGCGCGGTGGCGGCGCTCGAACAGCAGCACGCCCAGGCTTGCTTCGAGCTGCTGGATCTGCCGGCTCACGGCCGACTGCGTGAGGTGCAGCTCGGTGGCCGCCAGCGTGAAGCTCAGCCGGCGTGCGGCCGCCTCGAAACTGCGCAGCAGCTCCAGCGGAGGCAACTCGCCGCTCATGGCTCCGGGGGCTTTCGCATTCTCTGGATGCATGCAACGAGTTCCGAATGACCGTGTGCAATGAAGGGAGTGGCTCACTATATTCATTCGCATGACGAATGCAATGGAGATTGCCATGAGTACCTCTTCCGCCTCCGACTCGCCCTCGATCACGTTCTCCTCCAGCACCTCGCGCTTCCACGTGAGCCTGCCGAAGCGTTCCGTCTTCGCCGTGCCCGATGGCGCGGGCGTGGGCATCGAATGCCGCAGCGGTTCGGTGTGGGTCACCCTCGACAGCGACACGCGCGACATCGTGCTGGAGCCCGGGGAGCGCTTCGAGAGCGCCGACCACCGGCGCGTGCTGGTGTCGGCGCTGGAGTCGTCGTGCATCACCGTGTCGGATGCGCAACCGGCTGCGATGCCGCTGCGGACGCGCTCTCGCGCATGGTCGCCATGGCGACTGCTGCCCCACGGGTTGTCCCCGGCTTGACCGACCCCCATGCGCATCGAACCATCGATGCCATGAGTTCCGACACGCCCCCACAACCTTTCATCCTCCAGGAGCAGGCCGACGGCATCGCGACGCTGACGCTGAACCTGCCCGCCAAGCTCAACCCCATCGCGCGCGACCTGCAGGTCGAGCTGCGCGACGCGCTGGAGCGCATCCGCGACGACCACTCGGTGCGCGCCGTGATCCTCACCGGCGCCGGCAAGGCCTTCTGCGTGGGCGCCGACCTGAGCGCGATGACGCCGCCCGAGGAAGGCAAGTCGCTCGGCACGCAGACCGCCGAGTGGATGCAGAGCCTGAGCAACCCGCTGATCGAAACGCTGCGCACGCTGCCGGTGCCGGTTGTCGCCGCGGTGAACGGCCCGGCCGCTGGCGCGGGCGTGGGCCTGGCGCTCGCGGCCGACGTGACCATCGCCGCGCGCAGCGCCTACTTCTACCTGCCCTTCCTGCCGAAGCTGGGCATCGTGCCCGACCTGGGCTGCACCTGGGCCATTCCGCGCCGCGCCGGCCGTGCACGCGCCATGGGCATGGCGCTGCTCGACGAGCGCGTGGGCGCGGGCCGCGCGGTGCAGTGGGGCCTGATCTGGGCCTGCGTGGACGACGAGCAGTTGCTCGAAGAGGCCAGGGGCATCGCGCAGCGCCTCGCCCGCCTGCCGGCGCATGCGGTGATCGAGGCGCGCGAAGCCTTCGAGGCCTCCGAGCACCACACGCTGAAGGAACAGCTGCACTATGAGAGCGAGCGCCAGCGCGAGCTGATCGACCGGCCCAGCTTCCGCGAAGGCGTAAGCGCCTTTCTGCAGAAGCGCGCGCCGGTGTTCCCCTGATAAAACAGTGACCAAACGCATTTCTTCAGCGTCAACCGCCGAGCCTCTCGTAACGGGCAAGGGGGACGGGAAGCCAAGGCTATACAGAGCGCCCACTCGGCGGCTCTTCAAGCTCTTCAAAGATGGTGTTAAGCCAAGGTATATCAGCTTGGGACGCCAGCTGCTGACCGGCGACAAACATTTATCACTGGAGCGAATACCGCACCTGTGATCATGGCATCCAAGCCTTTCCATGTAGGCGTTTGAGGGATCCCATCTTCGCCAGCCTCGCATAGCATCGGGGAAGAATGGCTACAGCACAACATAGATGTTCGGGATAGGTGCATGAAATTTGTCCTACCCGAATAGCCGCTCACTGAGATGGCAAATGATTGCAGTGCCGAGCTGTGCGTAACGCAGATTTTCAGTGCTCTGCGCTGCGCTTTTCAACGAAAGTGCAGCGATGAGTTAAGTCCGCCATCGATTACCGGCGAAATACGAAACGAATCCCGCATTTGGGCTTGTGCAATGACGTGACCGTGCGCAGCTGCCTTGGCTATCCACATCAAGCCAATGTTTTTATTTCTAGGGACACCCTCGCCCCCGATGTAGCAGCGCCCCAACCATTGCATGGCATCTGCGTGACCTTGCCGTGCAGCTTGCTCGAGCCAGTACAACGCAATTTTTGGCTTGCCAGCGTTCGAAAACAACTGCCCCATGTCGTTCTGTGCATCCGCATTGCCCTCGTCGGCTAGCACGAGAAAATCGAAGTCCAATTGGTTAAGCGGCACGCAAATGAATGGCGCGACCTCTTCCAGACTAAGCATGGCTCGACCCCTTGCGTCGTCGGCCAAACGTGTCACCCTCCCGTCCGCAATTCGCCGCCACCAAGTGCGCCGACTACGCTCTGTGAGAACAACGCACGTAGCCACACTGATAGGTAAACCCTTCATGAAGCAGAACTCCCATTTTTTTCATTATCTTAAAATATTTGAAATATTTATTTTTAACTCCACATTAATTAAATGGCAATGACGAAAGAAACCCGCCATTGCCATCCGGAGTTTTTAATTAGGAGCATTCCTTTGGTTTTAGCTTTGCATCAACGTTGGTCGTACACGTCCAAGAGCCCGGATTGGTGTTTGCGTTGTCCGCCGATCGTGTCCAAGTAATTGTATTACCACTCACTTGTGAGCCGCCAATCATCGTGCATACGATGGTTCCGGCTCCAAGATTAGCTACAGCGAATGTGGGAGTAATGGCGGAGCAGCGTTTTGTGGAGGCCTGCAGGCCGATTGTGGCCGCGGCAGTGACGGCCACGCCGTCAGTAATCTTTGTCTCAACAATTGTTTTGCCAGGTGTAATTTCGGCCAGCGCGGCCGCAACTTGTGCCTTTGCCGTGTAATCTTGATAGGCGGGAAGCGCTACAGCCGCCAAAATACCAATAATCGCAACAACGATCATGAGTTCGATCAGTGTAAAACCTTTTTGCGCGGCGATCACCTTGGAATAGTTCATAAAAATTACCTTTTGAATATGAAAATGAACTCCAACTGCGGAGCTCTATTCAATTCAGCAACAGGTGTGCCGATTATCCTTTGTTTATTGATCTACATTTTTTGACATTTAATGCTGAAAATTGACGCTTTCGGCGCGACATTGGGTGTGTCATGTCTCAAAAGTACCTGTGCCATGCTGTGCCAAGTGCAGGGGCAATTGCAGGCCATGCAGGAGCAGCAGAGCTACTGCAGCAACGCCATTTGCTAGCAATTTGCCGCCGTCGCAGAATCGCAGGCTTCAACTACCGGTTTTGGGCGCGGTGCGCCGCTGCTACCAAGCCCACTGCCCCAGAGTTCACTCGATGCGCATGTCCATCCCCAACGCCTTCTACGCCCAGTCGGGCGGCGTCACCTCGGTCATCAACGCCTCGGCCTGCGGCGTGATCGAGACGGCGCGCCGGCATCCCGACCGCATCGGCAAGCTCTACGCAGGGCGCAACGGCATCATCGGCGCGCTGACCGAGGAACTGATCGACACCGGCGCCGAATCGGCCGAGGCCATCGCGGCGCTGCGCACCACGCCATCGGGCGCCTTCGGCTCCTGCCGCTACAAGCTCAAGTCGCTGGAGAAGAACCGCCGCGAGTACGAGCGGCTGATCGAGGTGTTCAAGGCGCACGGCATCGGCTACTTTTTCTACAACGGCGGCGGCGACTCGGCCGACACCTGCTTCAAGGTGAGCCAGCTCTCGCAGTCGATGGGCTATGCGCTGCAGGCGATCCACGTGCCAAAGACCATCGACAACGACCTGCCCCTGACCGACTGCTGCCCCGGCTTCGGCTCGGTCGCCAAGTACGTGGCGGTGTCGACCATCGAGGCCTCGTTCGACGTGCGCTCGATGGCGGCCACTTCCACCAAGGTGTTCGTGCTCGAGGTGATGGGCCGGCACGCGGGCTGGATCGCCGCGGCAGGCGGGCTGGCCTCGGACCAGGGCATTCCGGTGGTGGTGCTCTTCCCCGAGATCGAGTTCGACAAGGCGCGCTTCCTCGCGCGCGTCGACGAGCTGGTGAAGCAGCACGGCTACTGCTCGGTGGTGGTGTCCGAAGGCTGCCATCACCCCGACGGCACCTTCCTCGCGGAGCAGGGCACGCGCGATGCCTTCGGCCATGCGCAGCTGGGCGGCGCCGCGCCGGTGGTGGCGCAGATGATCAAGGAAGCGCTGGGCCACAAGTTCCACTGGGCCGTGGCCGACTACCTGCAGCGCGCCGCGCGGCACATCGCATCGGCCACCGACGTGCGGCAGGCCTACGAACTCGGGCAGCGCGCGGTCGAACTCGCGCTGGAAGGCCGCAACGCGGTGATGCCGACCATCGAGCGCATCTCCGACGTTCCGTACGCATACCGCATCGGCAGCGCGCCGCTCGAATCGGTCGCGAACGTCGAGAAGCCGATGCCGCGCGACTTCATCTCCGACGACGGCTACGGCATCACCGAGAAGTGCCGCCGCTACCTGCTGCCGCTGATCGAGGGCGAGGACTACCCCGCCTACAGCGGCGGGCTGCCGGTGTACGCGGCGCTGCGCAACGACATCGTCGCGAAGAAGCTGCCAGCCTTCGAGATTTCACGATGACCACCGAGGCCGTCCCCGGCCTGATCGATGCCACGCGCTGCCCGCTGTGCGGCGAGGCGAACCGCTGCGCGATGGAGATCGAGCGCGAGACCGGGCAGGCGCAGCCGCCGTGCTGGTGCATGCAGGTCGACTTCAGCAAGGCGCCGCTCACCAACCTGCCGGAAGAGATGCGCGGGCTGGCATGCATCTGCATGCGCTGCGCGACGGGCGCTGCGCCTCAGGACTGACCGGGGTCCTGCTGCGGCTCCGGTGCCGCTTGCTCGGCCACGTCGGCCGCGACCACCATCGTCGGCGCATCGCCCGGCCGCTGCTGCGTGACCACGCGGTGGATGAACTGCAGCTTGCCCACCGCCACGCGCGGCATCACGAAGGGGTAGTAGTCAGGCTGCCCCATGCTGCGCGACAGCTCGTTGAGCACGTTGGTGAGCAGCACCCAGCCGTTGACGAAGTCGAGGAACTTGCCTGCGTCGGGGTCGTCGGGCTGCCACAGGTTGGCAGGCGTAAAGAGATCGCTCGCGAGCTCGACATTGGTCGCGTCCACGCCGAAGCTCATCGCCGTGTCCGCCGTGTCGGCCATGTGCAGGTAGTGGGCCCAGGTCTCGGCCCAGTCTTCCCACGGATGGGTGCTCGCGTAGCTGCTCACGAAGCGATCGGCCCAGTCGGGCGGCGGGCCCTGCTCGTAGTGCGTCTGCAGCGCGGCGGCGTAGTCGGCGCGCTCGTCGCCGAAGAGGGTGCGGAAGTCGTCGATCCACTGCGTGGGCTGCACCAGCAGGTCCCAGTAGTAGTGGCCGATCTCGTGGCGGAAGTGGCCCAGCAGCGTGCGGTAGGGCTCGCGCATCTCGGCGCGGATGCGCTCGCGCACGGCGTCCTCGGCCTCCTCCGCGTTGAGGGTGATCACGCCGTGCTGGTGGCCGGTCATGACGTGCGGGCCGCCCGGCGTGTTGCTCAGGAAGTCGAAGGCCAGCCCGTGAACGGCATCGGCGTGGCGGCTCACCACCGGCAGGCCCAGCGCCAGCAGCTGCGAGATGAGCCTGCGCTTGGCGGTCTCGAGCTTGAGCCACAGCTCGCCGTTGCCTTCCACCGAAAGATCGGGAATGGTGCGCGTGACGCTGCAGGCCAGGCAGTAGCCGGGCGCGAGGCCCTGGGTGTCGGGGGGCAGCTGCTCGCCTTCGCGCGCGGCGGGCACCATCCAGTTGCAGCCGGCCGGGGTCATGAAGTTCACGCAGCGGCGGTAGGTCTTGCCATTCGGATCGCCGAACACGGTGAAGGTGTCGGGCTGCGCGCCCCCGCCTTCCGCGGGCGCGAGCGGCATCACGCCGAGCCGCTCGATCACGTAGCCCAGCGGCGTGTGGCAGGCCAGGCACTCGCTGTTGCGCAGGAACACGGGGCGGTCGCACTGGCAGCGGTAGGCGCGGCTGACGGTGGGCGCGGCCAGTTCGGCCGCGAGCGTGGGCGCGCCTTCCGCTTCGCCGGCAGCAACCGGCTGGGCGTTGGCTTGATCGTCGGATGGAGCGTTCATGCGGCAGTTGTCTTGATCGATCTTCTTGACGCGGAGGGGACAGCGGACCGATTTTGCGGCCGTCCCTTTCATTTGCCGCCGCGCAAAGCCCGATATGCTTGTAGGACGACGGACCCGAGACATTCCGCCGCCCCATGACCTCCCCACAGCCCCAAGAAGCCGCGACCACGCCGGCCCCGCCCTCCATCGGCACGATGCGCCAGCGCTATGGCGAACGCTACCGCTGGTACCTGCTGCTTTCCGTGATGGTGGGAACGATGGCATCGATCATGTCCTCGACCATCGTCAACGTGGCGATCCCCGGCATGAGCCATCACTTCTCGCTCGGCCAGGAGCGCGCGCAGTGGGTGAGTTCGGGCTTCATGGTGGCGATGACGGTGTCGATGCTCACCACGCCATGGCTGCTGTCGCGCTACGGCTACCGGCGCACCTACGTGGGCACGATGCTCCTGCTGCTGGTGGGCGGCATCGTGGGCGGCGTGGCCAACGACTTCTCGCTGGTGCTGTTCGCGCGCGTGGCCGAGGGGCTGGCGGCGGGCGTGGTGCAGCCCATTCCGGCCATCATCATCCTGCGCGCCTTCGAGCCGCACGAGCAGGGGCGCGCCAGCGGCATCTTCGGCATGGGCGTGGTGCTGGCACCGGCCGTGGGGCCGAGCATCGGCGGGGTGCTGGTCGACCTGTTCGGCTGGCGCTCGATCTTCTTCATGGTGGTGCCGTTCTGCCTGGCCTCTCTCTGGCTGGCCTACAAGTTCGTGCCCAAGACCGCGCCCGGCGGCGTGGCCGCCACGCGCGGCGACGGCCTCGACGCGCGCGGACTGGCGCTGGGCACGGTCGGCACGCTGTGCCTGCTCAACGGCCTGGTGGCGCTGCGCGGCGATTCGCCATTGCAGGCGGCGCTGCTGCTCGCGGGCGCGCTGGCCTCGGGCGGCATCTTCGTGTGGTGGCAGCGGCGCCTCGCGGCCTCGGGCGGCACGCCGCTGATGAACCTCGCGCTCTTCCGCTACCGGCAGTTCGCGATGGGCAGCGTGGTCGCCTTCATCTACGGCACGGCGCTGTTCGGCTCCACCTACCTGCTGCCGGTGTACATGCAGGTGGGGCTGCACCTGTCGGCGTCGCACGTAGGCACCATCCTGCTGCCGGCGGGCATCGTGCTGGCGCTCACCATCGCCGGCGTGGGCCGCCTGGCCGACAAGCACCCGACCTGGGTGCTGGTGACCATCGGCCTCGCGCTGCTGGCGGCCTCGTTCGCGCTGATGATGGTGCTGCGGCTCGACAGCGCGCTGTGGCTGCTGGTGGCCTTCGCGATCATCGGGCGCATCGGGCTGGGCTTCATCCTGCCCTCGCTCAACCTGGGCTCGATGCGGCCGCTGGCCAAGCCGCTGATTCCGCAGGGCGCGAGCGCCATCAACTTCGTGCGCATGCTCGGCGGCGCGGCCGGCGTGAGCCTGTGCGCCATCGTGCTCGAGTGGCGCCTCGCGGCGCACGGCGATTCGCTGGCCAACCCGATGAGCAGCCCGGCGCGGCTGGCCGCCTTCGACGAGGTGTTCGCGATGCTGGCCGGGCTCTGCGCGCTGGCCATCTGCGCGGCGTGGCAACTGCGCCAGGGGTCTGGAGAACAGGCGGGGTCGCCGCGCAACACGGGGTAAACCCCGGCGGCGGAAGACGGGGCTTTCGCATTCAATTGTTATAAGTTGTATCGCAATCAGCCCCCATGCACCGTAGAAACTTCATCGCCGCCTCGGCTGCGGCAGTGGCCAGCCTTGGCCCGTTTTCATCCTCCCTGGCCGCCGAGAACGGCGTCACCGACAGCGAGATCGTCCTCGGCCACACCGGCATCCTGAGCGGCCCGCTGGGCGTGCCGATCAAGGTGGTGATGGCCGGCGCGGGGCTGGCCTTCGACGCCGTCAACGCGCAGGGCGGGCTCTCGGGCCGCAAGATCAGGCTGGTGTCGCTCGACGACGAGCTGCAGCCCGAGAAGGCCGTCGCCAACTACGAGAAACTGCTGGGCGAGCATCGCGCCTTCGCCTTCTTCGGCTGCGTGGGCTCCGGCACCACGGCGGCCGCAGCCAAGGTGTTGAGCCAGAGCGGCGCGCCGCTGGTGGGCGCGTATGCGGTGTCCGACTCGGCACGCGAAAAGGTCGGCGGCTCGGGCTACTTCGTTCGCGCCACCTTCGCGCGCGAGGCGCAGGCGCTGGTGCAGCACCTGACGACCATCGGCGTCTCGCGCATCGCGGTGGCCTACCTCGACAACCCCGGCGGCGCCGAAGTCGCCAGGCTCGTCGGAGAGGCGCTGACCGCGCTGAAGCTCAAGCCCGAGGCGGCGGTGGCGGTGAAGGGCGACGGCAGCACCAACGAGGCCGCCGGCAAGGCGCTGGCCGACAGCAAGGCGCAAGCGGTGATCATGTACCTGGGCGGCGGCATCGGCGGCGAGGTGATGAAGGCCGCATGGACCGCCGGCGGGCGCCAGATGTTCTACGGCATGTCGATCGTGCCGGGCGACGTCACCGCGAAACTGGTGGGCGACAAGACCAGTGGCCTGGCCATCTCGCAGATCGTGCCCTACCCGTGGAGCGAGGTCGACGCCGGCGCGAAGGAATACCGCCAACTCGCCGAGCGCGCCAAGGTGGACATCGGCTACCTGAGCTACGAGGGCTACGTGAACGCGATGGTGATGATCGAGGCGCTGCGCCGCACGGGCCGCGACCTCACGCGCGCGAAGCTGCACGCCACGCTGAAAGCCATGAAGCTGCGCATGAGCAACATGGAGATCGACTTCACCGGCGCCAGCAACACCGGCTCGCGCTTCATCGAAATGGTGCGGGTGACGAAGGAAGGCAAGTTCCTGCGCTAGGGCTCACGCGGCCCGCGCCGATGCCGGCACCCGCGCGCCGCCGTCGGCCACCAGCGCAGCGCCGGTGATGAATGAAGCCTCGTCGCTGGCGAGGAACAGGCACACGGCCGCCATCTCCTGGGGCGTGGCCATGCGGCCCAGCGCGATGCGCGCCACCGTCTGGGCGTGCGCGGCGCTCTCGTCGATGCCGCGCTCGGCTGCGAGGTCGCGCATCTCCTGCCGGCTCATCGGCGTATCGACCCAGCCGGGGCACAGCGCATTCACGCGCACGCCCTGCGGCCCGTAGGCCTGCGCCGCCGAACGCGTGAGCGCGACCACGCCGGCCTTGCTCGCGGCGTAGCTAGCCATGCCTGCTCCGGCATTGAATGCCGCGACCGAGGCGATGTTGACGATGGCGCCGCCACCTTGAGCCACCATGCCGGGCAGCACCGCGCGCTGGCAGCGCATGGTGCCGCCGAGGTTAACCTCGTGCAGGCGCAGCCAGTCGTCGTCGTCGATGTCGGCCGCGTCGTCGTTGCGCACGATGCCTGCGCAGTTCACCAGCACGTCGATGCGGCCGAAGGCGGCCTGCACCGCTGTCACGGCGGCACGGACGGCCGCGTCGTCGGTCACGTCGCAATCGAAAGCCGGCCCATCGCCCACCGGCTGCGGCTTCGGCCAGCCGGCCACCGCGACGCGCGCGCCCTCGGCAGCGAAGCGTGCAGCCACGGCGGCACCGATGCCGGTGGCCGCACCGACCACCAGGCAGGCCTTGCCCTGCAGGCGCCCTGTCATGCCTGCTCCGCGAAGAACGGGTTCTCGGGCAGCGTCGAGCCGCCATCGACCACGATGGTCTGCCCCGTGATGTAGCGCGCCGCCGGGCTGGCCAGGAAGCGCATCGCGTAGGCGATGTCCTCAGGCCGCCCGAGTTCGCCGGCCGGGATGTGCCGCGCGATGCGCGCCGCCTTCACCGGGTCGGACAGCAGCGAGCCGCCCTGCTTGGCGATGTAGCCCGGCTCCACGCCGTTGACGGTAATGCCCTCGCGCGCGTACTCCAGCGCAGCAGTGCGGATGAAGCCGTTCACGCCCGCCTTGCTCGCCGCGTAGTGCGCGCTGCCCGGCATCGCGACGCGTGGCCCCGTCACCGACGAGGTGACCAGCAGCCGCCCGCCGCCGCGCGCGCGCATGTGCGGCACCGCCGCTTGCGCGAGCCAGAAGCAGGCCTTGAGGTTCACGGCCAGCGTCTGCTCGAGCTGCTCATCAGTCATCGCGTCGATCGCGGCCCAGGGATTGACGGCGGCGTTGTGGACCACGATGTCGAGCGCGCCGAAGATGCGCGCCGCCTCGGCCACGGCACGTTCGGCCTCGTCGCGCCGGCCGATGTCGCAGGCGAGCGCCTGTGCGCGAAGGCCGCGCTCGCGCAGCGCGGCCGCCACCGCCTCGCCCGCGCTGCCGGTGCGGTTGGCGATCAGTACCGAGGCACCGGCCTCGGCGAACACCTGCGCGATGGCCGCGCCGATGCCGCGCCCGCCGCCGGTGACGAGCGCGACCTTGCCTTCGAGGCCGAACGCGTCGCCCGCGCTCATCCCCTGCACTCCCGCACGAAGTCGGCGAACGCGGCGTTGTGCTCATCCACCTCGCGCTCGGTGGTGCCGGGGCAGCACAGCATCATGTTGTGGAAGGGCGTGATGAGCACGCCCCGGTTCATCAGGTAGAGATGCAGCAGTGCCTCCAGATCGCCGTCGCGCGTGCGGCGCACGTCGGCGGCGTTGCGCGGCGCGTCGGAGCAGAAGAGCGTTTCCACGCGCGCGCCGACCTTGGTGGCGTGCCACGGCAGGCCCGCTTCCGCGATGCTGGCGTTGACGCCATCGGCCAGCCGCTGCGCGAGCGTGCGCATGCGCTCGAAGGCTTCCGGAGTCAGCACCTGCGACAGCACCGCGCGCATCACGGCCACGGTGAGCGCATTGCCTGCCAGCGTGCCGCCGAAGCCTGCATGCGCCGACTGGCGTTGCGTGGGATGCAGCTTGGGCAGCACCTGCCAGACGCGTTCGGCGGTTTCCGCGCTCAGGCCGAAGGCGGCGGCCGGGATGCCGCCCGCGATGGCCTTGCCGATCACGAACATGTCGGGCTCGAGCCCGTGCTCGCGGGTGTAGCCACCCGGGCCGCTGGAGATGGTGTGGGTCTCGTCGATGACGAGCAGCGTGCCGGTCTCGCGCGTGAGGCGGCGCAGCGCCTCGTGGAAGCCGGGGTCGGGCGCGATCATTCCGTAGTTGGTCATCGCGGGCTCGGCCAGCACGCAGGCCACGTCGCCGGCGCGCAGCGCGCGCTCCAGCGCCGGCAGGTCGTTGAACTCGACCACGGCCGAAAGTTTGTCGTGCGGAAAACCGTTGGGATGGATGTTGTTGCGCATCGCGATCGCGCCGTCGCGCAGCTCCACGTGCGCCTCTTCCACCGAGCCGTGATAGCAGCCCGAAAACACCAGCACGCGCGGCCGGCCCGTGACCATGCGCGCCAGCCGGATGCAGGCGCGGTTGGCGTCCGAGGCCGAGGTCGTGAGGTTCCAGTACGGCAGGCCGAAGCGGCGCGCGAGCTCCTCGCCGACCCAGGCAGCATCGTCGTTCGGCAGCATCAGCGACGTGCCCACGCGCGCCTGCCGCGCCATCGCCTCGACGATGGCGGGATGACCGTGGCCGCACATGCCGCCGGTGTCGCCGAGGCAGAAGTCGGCATAGCCGTTGCCGTCCACGTCCACGAAGCGCGCGCCGTAGGGCAGCTGCGCGTCCTGCACGTACAGCGGCCAGCCGCCGATCCAGCGGCGCATCCAGTGCGAGGGCGCGCCGTAGAGCCAGGCCTGCTGGCCCTGGGCATAGAGTTCGCCGGAGCGGGCGTGGGTGCGCGCGTAGCGCTCCTGTTCGGCCTGCATCAGGGCCTGCACGCGCTCGCGCGGCACGGTAGGTTCGAAGGTCGGTGTCATCGGAAGAAAGATCAATCGAGAGAGGAAGAAGCGACACCCAGCAAGGCCAGGGCCTTCGCATAGCTCGCGCCCGGATGTATCACGTCGAAGTGCACGGTGCGCATGCCCACGCGCTCGGCGCCGGCGATGTTGCGCAGCTGGTCGTCGACGAACACGCAGGCATCGGCGCTCAGGCCGAGCTGCTCGATGCATTGCCGGTAGGCGCGCGCGTCGGGCTTGAGGATGCCGGTGTGCGTGGCGTCCACCACCACGTCGAAGGCGGACATGAAGGGCAGGCGCTTGCGGAAGTCGGCGCCGTAGAACAGGTCGAGCTCGTTGGAGAGGATCGCTAGCCTGCAGCCCGCGCGGCGTGCCGCGTCGATGGCCGCGATCGCCTCGGGCCGGATCGCCGCCTCCGGGTCGGCGCCGCGCGCGCGCTGCACGAAGGTTTCCATGCGGTCCCAGCGCTCGCCCACCAGCGAGCCGACTTCGCGGGTACGCGCCATCCAGTAGTCGCGCTCGGAGATCCTGTCGGCCTGCATGTCGCGCCACAGCGGATCGCTCGCGATGTCGAAGGGGCCGCGCCATGTCAGCGTGCCGCGCGGCAACGAGAGCGCCTCCTCGGTGAGCGCGTGCGTCTCGAACAGCGTGCGGCTGATGACGCCGCCGAAGTCCAGCACAAGTGCCTGCGTGCCGTGGCTCATGCGGGCCTCCCCTCGGGCACGGTGCCGTCGGCCACCCATGCGTCGAACACGCGCAGCGCGGCGTCGCAGAAGGCGTCGTCGTTGATGTGCGCGTCCAGCTCGATCAGCCGCGTGACATTGCCGATGCTGCCGCGCAGGCCGTCGGTGAAGGCCGCGAGGCCCTCGGGGTCGTGTAGCGGCTCGCCGGGGCGGTCCCAGCCTTCGATGCCCTGCAGCGGCATCAGCACGCAGGTGGCGCCTTCGGCACGGGCCAGCCGGCGCGCGATCTCGGCCGCGACGCCACGACGGAAATCGGGCGCGCTCAGCGCGGAGGCCAGCAGCCGGTTATGCATGTGCGCTGGCCGGCCTTCGAGCCCCGCGGGCATGGGCTGCCACGCGGGGTAGTCGAGCATGTCGATCGCACCCGGCGCCACGATCTGCGGCGTGCCCGCGCGGCCGGCGCCCAGCAGCCGGTCGGGGCCTGCGTTGACGCAGGAGCCGCCGAGCTGGTTGGCCAGCTCCTGCAGGCTGAAGTCCATCACCGCGCAGAAGCGGCCTTCGGCGGCCAGCGCCTCGAAGGCGCGCCCGCCCATGCCCGTGGTGTGGAACACCGCGACCTCGTAGCCGCGCGACTCCAGTGCGGGCTTGAGCGTCTTCATGTAGGTCAGCGCGCTGGAGCCCAGCGAGGTCATGCCCACCAGCGGCCGCCCGAAGGCCGGCGCGCGCACCTGGCGGCAAGCGCCCAGCACCGCGCCAGCGGCCTGGCTCAGGGCCGAGCGGCACAGGCTGTTGAGGCCGTAGAGACCGCCGGCCCACAGCACCATGATGAGATCGGGCGGAATGCGCTCGGGCGGCAGCAGGTGCGAGTAGGCGATCGTCGAGACCAGCACCTTCGGCACGCCCAGCGGCAGCGCCTGCGCCACGTCGAGCGCGAGGTCGGTGCCCATGGTGCCGCCCAGCGCCAGCATGCCGTCGATGCGACCCTCGGCCTGCCAGCGGGCTGCAAGTTTCGCGGCGCCGTGAGCCATCAGCGTCATCGCGGTGTTCTCGTCGCCGCTGGCCGCGACTTCGGCGACGGTCTTGCCTGCGGCCGCTGCCACTTCGACGTGGGTGATCTCGGGCACGAAGGGCGCGCCGTCGAGCACGCCCACGTCCATCACCACCGCGCGGCCGCCGCCGGCCTCGATGCACTCGCGCATGAAGAGCAGCTCGGCGCTCTTGGTATCGGCGGTGCCGATCAGGAGGATGGTCGGAACGGTCGGTGTCACAGCGTCGCTTCCACCTCGGCGAACGCGCCTTCGAGCGCATCGACCATGAAGTCGACCTCCTCGCGCGTGATGACCAGCGGCGGCGAGAGGATCAGGTTCGGCCCCGAGATGCGCACCATCAGCCCGCGCCGGTAGGCGGCCTGCGCCACCTTCGCCGCGACCGGGTTGCCGCGCGGCAGCGTGGCGCGCGTGGCCTTGTCGGCCACCATCTCGATGCCGAGCATCAGGCCCATGCCGCGCACGTCGCCGACGAAGCTGAAGCGATCCACGAAGGGCCGCACGCGTGCCTGGAAATGCGCGCCCACGCGCGCGGCGTTGCCCGGCACGTCGAGCGCCTCGATCTGGTCGAGCGTGGCCAGCGCGGCAGCAGCCGCCACCGGGTGCGCGCTGTAGGTGTAGCCGTGGCCCACCGCGGCCTGCCCCGTCGGGTCGTCCATGAACGCCTCGGCCACCTTCGCTCCGATGGCCGTGGCGCCCAGCGGCACGTAGCCCGAGGAGATGCCCTTCGCGAGGCACCACAGGTCGGCCTTCACGTTCCACAGCCGCGTGCCGAACATCGCGCCACCGCGGCCGAAGCCGGTGACGACTTCGTCGGCGATCAGCAGCACGCCGTACCTGTCGCAGATCTCGCGCACGCGCGGCCAGTAGTTGGGCGGCGGCACGATCACGCCGCCCGCGCCCTGGATCGGCTCGGCGATGAAGGCTGCGACGGTGTCGGGGCCCTGGAAGAGGATCTCGCGCTCCAGCAGCGTGGCGCAGATCTCGCCCAGCTCCTCTGGGTCTTGCGTGTACGGGTTGCGGTACAGCCATGGCGTGTCAACGTGGAAGCAGCCGGGCAGCAGGGGCTCGTAGGCGCGGCGGAAGTTGAGGTTGCCGTTGACGCTCATGCCACCGAAGTGCACGCCGTGATAGCCCTGGCGCAGCGCGATGAACTTGTGGCGATCGGCCTGGCCCTTGAGCTTCCAGTACTGGCGCGCGAGCTTGAGCGCGCCTTCCACCGCGTCGGAGCCGCCGTTGCTGAAGAACACCGCCGCCACGCCGTCGGGCTCCATGGTCTGCACGATGCGTTTCGACAGCTCGATGGCGCGCGGATGGGTGGTGCCGCGGAACACGTTGTAGAAGGGCAGCTCGTCGAGCTGCGCGACGATGGCGTCGCGCACCGCCTTGTTGCTGTGGCCGAGGTTCGCGGCCCACAGGCCGCCGACGCCGTCGAGCATCCTGTGGCCGTCGACGTCCCAGATCCAGCAGCCCTCGCCGCGCGCGATGATGTCCGGCTTCGTCTTCTGCATGGCCTGCGGATGGGCCATGGGGTGCCACAGGTACTGGGCGTTGTCGCGCTTGAGTGCCGCCACTGCGGCGGCATCGGTCGATGTCATGCGTTGTCTCCGGAAATTTGCATTGCGTGCTCAGGCCGGCACGCCGACGGTGAGGGTCTTGACTTCGGTGTAGTGCAGCAGGCCTTCGGCGCCCATCTCCTGGCCGATGCCGCTTTCCTTCCAGCCGCCGAAGGGCATCTCGGGCTGCGAGACGCCGAAGTGGTTGATGCCGACCATGCCGGCCTCCAGCGCCTCGCCGAGGCGGTGCGCGGTCTGCAGGTCGCGCGTGAAGGCGTAGGCGCCGAGTCCGTAGGGCAAGGCGTTGGCGCCCGCGATGGCTTCGTCGAGCGTGTCGTAGGGCTGCAGCACCGCGATGGGGCCGAAGGGCTCCTGGCGCATCACGCGGCTGTCTGGCGGCGCGTTGGCGATCACGGTGGGCTCGAAGAAGTAGCCGGGCCACTTCGCACGCTGGCCGCCGCACAGCAGCTGCGCGCCGCGCTCGACGGCGTCGTCGACGAAGCGCTGCATGTCCTCGATGCGCCGCGAGTGAGCGAGCGGGCCCATCTGCGTGGCAGCATCGGTGCCCGGGCCCATGCGCAATGCGCGCGCGGCCTGCACGAAGGCTTCGCTCCATTCGCCGAAGCGGCTGCGCGGTATGTAGAAGCGGATCGGCGAAGCGCACACCTGCCCCGCGTTGCGGAACTTGGCGGCGATGGAGCTCTTGAGCGCGAAGGAAAAGTCGGCGTCCTCGCAGACGATCACCGGCGCGTGGCCGCCGAGCTCGCCGGTGAAGCGCTTGACGTGGCGCGCCGCCTGTTCGCCCAGCAGCTTGCCCACCGCCACCGAGCCGGTGAACGACACCTTGGCGATCGCCGGATGGTCGATGAGGAACGAAGACACCTCGGCCGGCTCGCCGCAAACCATGTTGAGCGCCTCGGGCGGCACGCCCGCATCGAGGAAGGCGCGCACCAGCAGCATGCAGGTGCCCGGCGTTTCCTCCGCGGGCTTGATGACCACGCTGCAGCCCGCGGCGAGCGCGCTCGCCAGCTTGCGCGCCGGCAGGTTGGCCGGAAAGTTCCACGGCGTGAAGGCCGCCACCGGCCCCACCGGCCGGCGCACCACGGCCTGCGAAAGAATGCCCTCGACGCGCGGCGGCACCAGCCGGCCGTAGAGGCGCTTGGCCTCCTCCGCCTGGAAGTCGACGATGTCGGCCGACAGCGTGACCTCGCGCACCGACTCGGTCAGCGGCTTGCCCTGTTCGAGCGTGAGCACCTGCGCGATGGTCTTCGCCTGCTCGCGGATCTTCTGCGCTGCAGTGCGCAGGATGTTGCAGCGCTCGAGCGCGCTCTTCGCGCGCCATTGAATGAAGCCGCGCCGCGCGGCTTCGGCAGCCTCGGCCAGCTCCTCGCGGCCTGCGAGCGGCAGGTGCGCGATCGTTTCTTCGGTGGCGGGGTCGATCACGGCGCGGCGGCCGCCTTGGGTCTGCGTGCGCCACCGGCCGGCGATGTGCAGTGCGAGTTCGGGGTAGTCCATGCCTGCACGATAGGTAGCGACCCGCATGCGGCGTTATCGAAAACTGGCAAACCTCGCGCGGCCCTGTTCGCGATGCGCGAAGGCCTTCCTATACTGTTCCTCGCTCCGATCCATCGACGACACGCACACCCACCACACACTCGCACCGTGCCCCGTTCACGCACTCCCTCACGGCCAAGCTCCAAAACCTCCACGCGCGCGCGCAGCAACGCGAGCGTCGATGCATTCGACCTCGAGACCTTCCTGCCCTTCCAGCTTTCGGTGGTCGCCAATCGTGTGAGCCAGACGGTGGGCCAGTCGATCGCCAGCCGCTTCTCGCTGCAGATTCCGGAGTGGCGCATCGTCGTGGTGCTGGGCAAGTACGGTGCGCTCTCGGCGCTGGAGATCGCACAGAAGACGAGCATGGACAAGGCCCGCGTGAGCCGCGCGCAGCACCGGCTGGTGGACCTGGGTCTGGCCAACATGCATCCATCGGCCGAGGACCGCCGCAAGGTCATCGTGTCGCTGGAAGAAGAAGGCCTCGCGCTGTATCGCGACATGGTGCCGCTCGCGCACGACACCGCGCAGCGCCTCTTCGCGCAACTCACGCCCGAGGAGCAGCAGGTGCTGCAGACCATCGTGCAGAAGCTCTTCGACAGCACCACCGGCTTCGAGCCCAGCGGCGAGCTCGAATAGCCTGCGCACAGGCACTCGCCCCTTGCGCTTAGGGGTTTGTCCTGTCACTTTGAAATCGTTGTCAACGAAACAATCTGGTCTGGAGATTGCTTGAGGGAGGGCCACGCACACCCTTGCCGATGACCCGCCGGACCGCCATGAACTGCCAGACCGCCTCCTCCCAACATCATCAGCCCGCCGTAGAGCGCTGGACCCTCAACACGCACGACATCGACGCCTATGCCAGCGGACAGAACGGCTGGCACCTGGAGTGCGACATGCTCTCCGGCGGCAGCTTCGCGGGCTTTCTCGATCACGTGCAGCTGCCCGGCCTGCGGCTGGTGCGCGAGACCACCAACCGCGCGCTGCGCCAGCATGGCGAGATGAATCCCGACTGCTGCGGCTTCGCGCTCACATGCCGTCAGGACGGCGAGGCCCGCTTCTCGGGCCAGCGGCTGGACACGGAATCGGTGATGGTCGGCCGCTGCGACGAGCTCGACCTGTGCAGCCCCGCGGGCTTCGAGCTGACGGGCATCGTGGTCGACAACGGGCTGCTGCAGTCGCTGGCCGAGCGCCTGAATGATCGCGCGCCGCCTGCATGGCTCGAACGCCGCGTGGTGCTGCACTTCGACGACGCGACGATGCAGTCGCTGCGCGGCACGTTGCGGGGCACCTTCACCGCGCTCGACGACATGCCCGCCCTGCTCGACGACCCCGTCGCCACGATGCAGCTGCGCGACGACGTGCTGCTGGCCTGGCTCAGCGCGCTGCCCGAGGACATCGACCTGCGCGAGTTGCGCTCCACCGAGGCGCATCGCCGCGTGGTGCGCCGCGCCTGCGAGCTGATGATGTCGCGGCCCGACGAGCCGATGTCGATGCTGGAGGTGTGCAGCCGCATCGGCGCGAGCCAGCGCAAGCTCAACTACTGCTTCCAGGAAACGCTGGGCCTGAGCCCGGCGCGCTACCTGCGGGCGCTGCGCCTCAATGGCGTGCGCCGCGCGCTCAAGCGGCCCGAATCGCGCGCGGTGCAGGACATCGCCGCGCACTGGGGCTTCTGGCACCTGAGCCAGTTCGCCACCGACTACCGCCGCCAGTTCGGCGAACTGCCCTCGCAGACGCTGCGCAACGCGGCGGTCACGCACCACTGAGGCAGCCACCGCGCGCGGCGGGCGCGCGAAGTTTGCCGTTTTTCGATACTGGCTTGGCGAGGCGGTCGCTATCGTTGACCGCCATATGTCCGCCTCCCTTTCGACCGCGCCGACTACGCTGAGCGCCCGCGCGCTCGCCACCGCCCTGCAGCGCCGCGAGCTCTCATGCCGCGAACTGATGCAGGCCTGCCTCGCGCAGATCGAGCGCTTCAACCCGGCCGTCAACGCACTGGTCTCGCTGCAGCCCACGGCACAGCTGCTGCAGCAGGCCGACGCCTGCGATGCGCGCCTCGCTCGCGGAGAAGCGGTGGGAAGGCTGCACGGCTTTCCGATGGCACCCAAGGACTTCGTCGCCACCGCCGGCATGCCCACCACCATGGGCAGCCCGGTGTTCGCGAAGCAGGTCACGGCGCACGACGCGATCATGGTCGAGCGCCTGCGCAGTGCGGGCGCCATCTTCGTCGGCCGCAGCAACACGCCGGAATTCGGCCTCGGCTCGCACACCTACAACACGGTGTTCGGCACCACGCGCAACGCATGGAGCACGGACCACGCGGCCGGCGGCAGCAGCGGCGGCGCCGCGGTGGCGCTCGCGCTGCACATGCTGCCGGTGGCCGACGGCAGCGACATGATGGGATCGCTGCGCAACCCCGCCGCATGGAACAACGTCTACGGCCTGCGCCCTTCGCTGGGCCGCGTGCCGACCGGGCCGGGGCCCGAACTCTTCTTCCAGCAGCTCGGCTGCGAAGGGCCGATGGGCCGCACGCCGGAGGACGTGGCATGGCTGCTGTCGGTGCAGGCCGGCCACGACGAGCGCTCGCCGCTGAGCCTCGCGGGCGACGGCGAAGTCTTCGCGCAGCCGCTCGACGCCGAGCTGCGCGGCCGGCGCATCGCGTGGCTGGGTGACCTCGGCGGCCATCTGCCGATGGAGCGGGGCGTGATGGCGCTGTGCGAATCGGCGCTGCGGCACTTCGACACGCTGGGCTGCAGCGTCGACGCCACTATTCCCGATTTCGACTTCGACGCGCTGTGGACCGCATGGCTGCGCCTGCGCGGCTTCATCGTCGCGGGCGCGCTGCGCGGCCTGCATGCCGACCCCATCACGCGCGCGCAACTCAAGCCCGAGGCCTGCTGGGAAGTGGAACAGGGCGAGCGCCTGAGCGCGGCGATGCTGCATGAGGCCGCAGTCACGCGCACGCAGTGGCATGGCGCGCTGCTGAAGCTCTTCGAGCGCTTCGACTTCCTGGTGCTGCCGGCCGCGCAGGTGTTTCCGCTTTCCGCCGACGAGCACTGGCCGCGCGAAGTAGGTGGCCGCGCGATGGACACCTACCACCGCTGGATGGAAGTGACCATCGGCCCCTCGCTCGCCGGCCTGCCCGCGATGGCGATACCGGCCGGCTTCTCGCAGGAGGCCGGCACTCGCGGCCTGCCGATGGGGCTGCAGCTCATCGGCAGGCCCGGCGCCGACCTGGAGGTGCTGCGCATGGCGCACGGCTGGCACAAGGCCACGCCCTTCGCGGATGTGCGCCCGCCGCCGCTGCAGAACGCGCACTGAATTCCGGACCCCGACAACAAACGACACGAGGAGACAACCCATGCGCAGACGTTCACTGATCGGCGCCGGCCTTGCCGCCGGCCTCTCCACCTTGACCGGGCTCGCCGCAGCCCAGGGCCCGGCGGGCAAGACCCTGAGCCTGATCGTTCCCTACCCCGCCGGCGGCGGCTCCGACATCAACGCGCGACTGGCCGCGCCCGAGTTCTCGCGGCTGCTGGGGCAGACCGCCATCGTCGACAACGTGCCCGGCGCCAGCGGATCGCTGGGCGTGATGAAGGCAGCCAACGCGCCCGCCGACGGCTCGGTGCTGCTGCTGGGCTCGCCGATGGAGCTGATGCTCACGCCGCTCACGCTGGCCAGTGCGCGCTACAAGGCGGAGGACTTCCGCCCCATCGGCGTGATGGCCGTCACCTCGATGGTGCTGCTGGCACGCAAGGACCTGGGCGTGGGCAGCGTCGACGAGCTGGTCGCGATGCTGCGCCGCCCCGATGCGAAGGAGCTGAGCTACGGCAGCATCGGCCCGGGCTCGCTCTACCACCTGCTGGGCGAGCGCTTCACGCAGCAGACGGGAACGAAGATGCTGCACGTGCCCTACAAGGGCATGGCGCCGGTGGTCAACGACCTGCTGGGCGGACAGATCGACCTGGTGTTCATGCCGCTGGCCGGCAACGTGCCCGACCTGCTGGACGCCGGCAAGGTCAAGGCACTGGGCCTCGCGGCCACCGTGCCGCACGAGCGCTTCGCCGCCATTCCGCTGATGCGCAACAGCAAGGGGCTGGAGGACTTCGTCTACAGCCTGTGGTCGGGCGTGCAGGTGTCGCAGCGCGTGCCCGAGGAAACGCAGCAGCGGCTGCACGCGGCCTTCAACCAGATGATGCAGAAGCCGGAGATCCGCCGCGGCATCGAGCTCGGTGGCAGCAAGGTGCCGCCCGAGCAGCCGCTGGCCGAGCTGCGCCGCGCCTACCAGGCCGACGTGGAGCGCTATCGGGCGATCGCGAAGTCGGTGAACCTGCGGCCCGAGTGAGGCGCGCGGACTGCTGCCTGCCTTTTGCCAGTTTTCGATAACGCATGGCGCCGGTGCGGAGAGACGATGCCACCCTGCCCTGCTGTCCATCCTCCACACGCCAAGGAGAACACCACCATGACCGCCGACTCTTTCCGCGAAGCCTCCGGCGCGCTCACGCGCCGCCAACTCGTCATCGGCGGCGGCGCGGCCGCGCTGGCCGGCGTGCCCGTGCTGGCCAATGCGCAATCGAAGACGATCAAGATCGGCTACCTCACCACGCTGTCGGGCGTGCGCGCCAATTTCGGCGAGGCCGATCCGTGGAGCCTGGAGCGCGTGCGCGCCGCGCTGAAGGACGGGCTCACCATCGGCGGCACCAACTACAAGGTCGAGATCGTGGTGCGCGACACCCAGTCGGACGCCAACCGCGGCGCCACCATGTCGAGCGAGCTGCTGCTGCGCGAGAAGGTCGACCTGCTGCTGGTGCAGGACAGCGACGCCGCGCTGGCCGCCGGCCAGCTCTGCGACGTCAACGGCGTGCCGATGGTCTCCACCATGGGCCCGTGGCAGGCCATCACCTTCGGGCGCGGCTCCACGCCGCAGAAGGGCTTTCCGTTCTCGTTCCACTTCTTCTGGGGCGCCGACGACGTGCTGAAGAACTTCTTCGGCATGTGGGAGCCGCTGAAGGTGGAACGCACGCTGGGCACGCTCTACATCGACAACGGCCCGGGCCACGCCTTCGCCGATCCGGCCAACGGCATCCCCAACGGCGCGAAGCAGCGCGGCTACAAGGAGACCAACGGCGGCTTCTTCAAGATCGCGACCGACGACTTCAGCAACCAGGTCTCCAGCTTCAAGGCGGCGCGCGCGAACATCGTCTCGGGCTTCGCCTACGCGAACCACTTCGCCACTTTCTGGAAGCAGGCGCAGCAGGCGGGCTACCGGCCCGAGGTGGTGACGATGGCGGCGGCCTTCCTGTTCCCGAGCGCGGTCGAATCGCTGGGCGCGGCGGGCAACGGCATGTCGACCGAGATCTGGTGGACGCCGAGCTTCCCGTTCAAGTCGTCGCTGACTGGCCAGAGCGCCAAGGCGCTGGCGGCCGACTGGGAAAGCAGCACCGGCAAGCAGTGGACGCAGCCCATCGGCTACGGCCACGCGCTCTTCGAAGTGGGCATTGCGGCGCTGAAGAACGCGAGCAATCCGAAGGACAAGAAGGCGGTGCGCGACGCGCTGGCCAACCTGCAGCTGGACTCGATCGTCGGGCGCATCGACTTCAAGGGCAGCCCGATCAAGAGCGTGGCCGTCACGCCGATGGTGGCGGGCCAGTGGCGCAAGACGAAGGCCGGCGCCAAGTTTCCGTACGAGCTGGTCATCACGCACAACAGCACGGCGACGCAGATTCCGGTGGAAGACGAGCTGAAGCTGCTGTCGCAGCTCAAGTCCGCCTGAGCCTCCACAACACACTCGCATGACCAGCTGCCTCGTCATCGAAGGCCTGTGCAAGCGCTACGGTGAGATCGTCGTGGCCGACGGGGTCTCGCTCTCGCTCGCGCGCGGCGAGTGCCTTGGCGTGGTCGGGCCCAATGGCGCGGGCAAGAGTTCGCTCTTCAACCTGATCACCGGCGTGGCCGTGCCCGATGCCGGCAGCATCAAGCTCGAGGGCCGCGAACTGGTGGGCCTGCGCGCCGACGTGCGCGCGCGGCTGGGCGTGGCACGCGCCTTCCAGATCCCGCAGCCCTTCGCGCACCTGAGCGCCTACGAGAACGCACTGGCAGCCGCCAGCTTCGCCGCGCGGCTGCCGCGCGCGCAGGCCGAGCGCGAGGCCCGGGCGGTGCTGGAACGCACCGGGCTGGCCGATCGCGCCGACACGCCCGCCGGCCGCCTGCCGCTGCTGGACCGCAAGCGGCTGGAGCTGGCCAAGGGCCTCGCGGCGCGGCCGCACCTGCTGCTGCTCGACGAGATCGCCGGCGGCCTGACCGAAGCCGAGGTGCAGGTGCTGGTGGCGCTCGTGCTGGAGCTCAAGAAGGACGTGGCGATGATCTGGATCGAGCACATCGCGCAGGCGCTGATGGCGGTGGCCGACCGCATCATGGTGCTGAACTTCGGCCGCAAGCTGCTGGAGGATGCGCCCGCCGCCGCGATGGACAGCCGCGAGGTGCGCGAGATCTACATGGGCGTGGGAGAAGAAGAAGCCACGGAACGCGCGGAGGCCGGGCATGCCGCTGCTTGAGGTGCGCGAGCTGTGCAGCCACTACGGCGACCTGCAGGCGCTGTTCGACCTGTCGCTCGACGTGGGCGAAGGCGAGGCCACCGCGCTGATCGGTGCCAACGGGGCGGGCAAGTCGACGCTGATCCGCGCCATCGCGGGCCTGGGCCGTCGCAGCCGCGGCGCCATCCGCTTCGACGGGCAGGCCATCGAGGCCGAGCCGGCCGAGCGCATCGCGCACCGCGGCATCGCGCTGGTGCCCGAGGGGCGCATGCTGTTTCCCTCGCTCACCGTGGAGGAGAACCTGCGCATGGGTGCGCTGAGCCAGAGGCCCGGCCACTGGTCGCTGGCGACGGTTTATGCGCTCTTCCCGATCCTGCGCGAGTTCCGCCATCGGCCGGCCACGCAGCTCTCAGGCGGCCAGCAGCAGATGGTGAGCATCGGCCGCGCGCTCATGGCCAATCCGCGCCTCATGCTGTGCGACGAGATCTCGCTGGGCCTCGCGCCGGTGGTGATCGAGCAGATCTACCGCGCGTTCGTCGACATCCGCGCGCAGGGCACGGCGCTGCTGATCGTGGAGCAGGACGTGACTCGCGCCTGCCGCATCGCGCAGCGCGTGTACTGCCTGCTCAAGGGGCGCGTGACGCTGGCGGGGCGCGCGAGCGACTTCAGCGCGCAGCAGATCGCCAACGCGTACTTCGGACACTGAAGAAGAAAGAGCGGTCGTGGCCTGGATCGAAACCATCATCAACGGCGTGCTGCTCGGCGGCCTCTATGCGCTCTTCGGCCTCGGGCTGGCGCTGGTCTTCGGCGTGATGCGCATGGTCAACCTCGCGCATGGCGAGTTCGTGGTGCTCGCGGCCTACTTCGCTGTGTTCCTGGCCGCGCAGTTTCCGGGCGTGTCGCCGCTGCTCTTCATCGTGCCGGTGGGGCTGGCGGCCTTCGGCACCGGCTACCTGCTGCAGCGGCTGCTGCTGAACCGCGCCGTCGCCACCGACGATCCGCTCACGCCGGTGCTGGTGACCTTCGGCATCGCGGTGGTGCTGCGCAACCTGATGGCAGAGCTCTTCGGCGCCGATCCGCGCGCGCTCGACGGCGGCGCGCTGGCCACGGCCGGCTTCGAGATCGGCGGGCTGCGCATCGGCTGGTATCCGGTGCTGGTGCTGGTGCTCGCGGTGCTGGCCTTCGGCGCGCTGCAGTGGCTGCTGCAGCGCTCGCGCTTCGGCCTGATCGTGCGCGCCACCTCCGACCACCGCGAGATCGTACGCACGATGGGCGTGCGGCCGGCCCACGTGTACGGCGTGGTGATGGGGCTGTCGCTGGCCTTCGCGTCGGTGGCCGGGCTGCTGCTCGCGCTGCGCACCTCGTTCACGCCGTTCTCGGGCGTGGAGCGGCTGCTGGGTGCCTTCGAGGTGGTCATCATCGGCGGCATGGGCTCCTTCCGGGGCGCACTCGTGGGCGGCATCGCGCTGGGCGTGGCGCAGCTCGCGGGGCAGCGGCTCGACTCCAATGCAGGCGCGCTGTATGCGCACCTGCTGTTCTTCGTGGTGCTGATGGTGCGTCCCAACGGCCTCGCGGGCCCACGCTCCTGATCGGCGAACTCCATGCGTGACCGTTCTTCTCCCGTTCCCTGGATCTGCTTCGCCACCGCCGCGGCGGCCATCGCCTTCGCGCCCACGGTGGCCGACGGCGGCACGCTGCGCCTGTTGAGCGAAGTGCTCGTCACGCTGGCCATGGCACAGATGTGGAACCTGCTGGCCGGCTACACGGGGCTGGTGTCGATGGGCCACCAGGCCTTCGTGGGCATCGGAGCCTATCTCCTGTTCATCGCCTCCGACCGGCTCGGCATCTCGCCCTACTGGATGGTGCCGGTGGCCGGCGCGGGCGCTGCGCTGCTGGCTGCAGTGGTCGCGCCGCTGATGTTCCGGCTGCGCGATGCCTACTTCTCGATCGGCATGTGGGTGCTGGCCGAGATCGTGCGGCTGCTGGTGGCGAAGTTTCCGCTCTTCGGCGGCGAGTCGGGCGTGCCGCTGCAGGCGGTGCGGCTGGTGGAGGCCGAGAGCTTCCAGCAGAACGCGTTCTGGATCTCTGGCGCCATCGGCCTCGCCGCCGTGGCCGGGGTCTACCTGCTGATGCGCTCGCCCTTCGGCCTCGGGCTGATGGCGGTGCGCGACAACGAGCTGGCGGCCACCAGCATCGGCGTGAACGTGTGGCGCAACCGCTTCATCGCCTTCGTGCTCTCGGGGCTGGGCTTCGGGCTGGCGGGCGCGGCACACTTCATGGGCACGATGTTCGTCTCGCCCGACTCGGCCTTCGACATCAACTGGGTTGTGACGGCGATGTTCATCGTCATCATCGGCGGCATCGGCACCATCGAGGGGCCGCTGATCGGCGCGGTCATCTACTTCGGGCTGCGCGAGCTGTTCAACACCTGGTTCGCGATGTCGGGCGGCTGGTACCTGATCGCCATGGGCTGCATCGCGGTGACGGTGATGCTGCTGGCGCCGCGCGGCCTGTGGGGCCTGGCGCGCGAACGCTGGGGCTGGCGCGGGCTGAGCGTGCAGCGCCATCCGCCGTCGCGCGAGCACACTTCGCCTTCTTCTGCTTCCGATCTTTCTTCTTCCCTCACTTCCGAATCCACGCGAGGACGCACCGCATGAAGACCGCCACCACCGCCTTCTTTCACGACGAACGCACCTTCTGGCACGTGCCGGGCGGCCTGCATGCGCTGTTCCTGCCCGTGGGCGGCTGGGTGCAGCCCATGGCCGGCAGCGGCATGGCGGAGTCGCCCGACTCCAAGCGCCGCATCAAGTCGCTGATGGACGTGTCCGGCCTGAGCGCCCGGCTCGACCTGCTGGGCGCGCCGATGGCCACCGAGGAAGACCTGCGGCGCGTGCACCCCGCGAGCTACCTGGAGAAGTTCAAGGCCGCCAGCGACGCCGGCGGCGGCGACCTGGGCGAGGTCGCGCCCTTCGGGCCGGGCAGCTACGAGATCGCGAAGCTGTCCACCGGCCTGGCCATCGCCGCGATGGACAGCGTGCTGCAGGGCCGCCACCGCAACGCCTTCGCGCTGACGCGCCCGCCTGGCCACCATTGCCTGCGCGAGCACAGCATGGGCTTCTGCCTGTTCAACAACATCGCGGTGGCCATCGAGACCATGAAGGCGCGCCACAAGCTCGGTCGCGTGGCGGTGATCGACTGGGACGTGCACCACGGCAACGGCACGCAGGCAATCTTCTACGACCGCCCCGACGTGCTGACGCTGTCGCTGCACCAGGAGAACTGCTTTCCGCCCGGCTACAGCGGCGCGGAAGACCGAGGCGAGGGCGAGGGGCTGGGTTTCAACGTCAACATTCCGCTGCAGCCCGGCGGCGGCCACAACGCCTACATGTACGCCTTCGAGCGCATGGTGGCGCCGGTGATCGACCGCTTCAGGCCCGAGCTGATCGTGGTGGCGAGCGGGCTGGACGCCAACGGCGTGGATCCTCTGGCGCGGATGCAGCTGCATCCCGAATCGTTCCGCCAGATGATGCGGCAGGTCAACGCGCTGGCGGCCCGCCATTGCGACGGGCGGGTGGTGGTGGTGCACGAGGGCGGCTATTCGGAAGCCTGCGTGCCCTTCTGCGGGCTGGCTGTGGTGGAGGAGCTGTCGGGGCATCGCACGGAGGTGGAAGATCCGTTCAGCGAGTTCTTCGGCCTGCAGCAGCCTTCGGCGCGCTTCGATGCGTTCCAGCGGGGGCTCATCGACGAGATGGCGGCGCTGCACGGTATCTGAATGCAGCGGCGCGGCGGGCGCGCGAATCGCGGTCTAATCGCAGTCATGTGCCAATTGCTAGGGATGAACTGCAACACGCCGACCGACGTGACCTTCAGCTTCACGGGGTTCGCGCAACGCGGCGGCCGCACCGACCACCACGCCGACGGCTGGGGCATCGCGTTCTTCGAGGATCGCGGGCTGCGGCACTTCGTCGACCACCAGCCGGCGAGCGAATCGCCGGTGGCGGACCTGATCCGGCGCTACCCGATCCAGAGCCGCAACGTCATCGCGCACATCCGCAAGGCGACGCAGGGCGAGGTCAACCTGCAGAACTGCCATCCGTTCGTGCGCGAGCTTTGGGGGCGCTACTGGGTGTTCGCCCACAACGGCGACCTGAAGGAATTCCGCCCGCGCCTGCACGGCAACTTCCATCCGGTGGGCAACACCGACAGCGAGCACGCCTTCTGCTGGATCATGCAGGAGCTGGCCAAGTCGCACGCGGGCGTGCCGAGCATCGAGGAGCTGACGCTCACGCTGCGCGAACTGGCGCCGCAGCTCGCGGGCCATGGCACCTTCAACTTCATGCTGTCCAACGGGCAGGCGCTGTGGGCGCATGCCTCGACCAATCTCTGGTACGTGGAGCGCCGCCACCCCTTCGTGACGGCGCAGTTGTCGGACGAAGACCTGGAAATCGACTTCGCGCAGCACACCACGCCCAACGACCGCGTCGCCGTGGTCGTGACCGCGCCGCTGACCACCAACGAAACGTGGACCCAGTTCGCTCCGGGCGAGCTGCAGGTGTTCGTGGACGGGCAGCGCGTCGCCCGCTGAAGCCGGTGTCAGTCTTTAGACTGACACTTTTTCGCAACATTGCAAGAAAGTATCGGCGGACAGGCTCATACAAGTAAACAATAACGGTTCTCATTTGCATATTTGGACCGTTCATGCCCGCTTCCCTCTTCCATCTCCGGCCGACCGTGGTCGCAACGCTGCTCGCGCTGAATGCCGCCGCAGCCCTGGCCCAGACCACCGCAGCGGAGCCGGCGGCCCCGGTGGTGTCGAGCGGCGGCACGCTGTCCACCGTGACCGTCGAGGCCAGCGCCGACGCATCGGCCGAGGGCCTGACCAAGCCCTATGCCGGAGGACAGGTCTCGCGCGGCGGGCGGGTCGGCATCCTGGGCAACCAGGACATGATGAGCACGCCGTTCTCCAGCACCAACTACACCAACGAGCTGATCCAGGACCAGCAGGCCAAGAGCGTGGCCGACGTGCTGCTGAACGACCCGTCGGTACGCCAGGCCCGGGGCTTCGGCAACTTCCAGGAGCTCTACGTGGTGCGCGGCTTCCCCGTGTACTCCGACGACGTGTCGTACAACGGCCTCTACGGCATGCTGCCGCGCCAGTACATCGCCTCGGAATTCTTCGAGCGCGTGGAAGTGTTCCGCGGCGCCAACACCTTCCTCAACGGTGCCGCCCCCGGCGGCAGCGGCATCGGCGGCGCGATCAACCTGCTGCCCAAGCGCGCGCCCAACGAGCCACTCACCCGCGTCGGCTTCGGCGTGCAGACCGGCGGCCAGGGCTACGTCAACCTCGACTTGGCACGCCGCTTCGGCCCCGACGACAGCCTGGGCGTTCGCGTGAACGCGGTGCGCCGCGAGGGCGGCACGGGCGTGAAGAACGAGAACCAGCAGCTCAGCGCCTTCGGCATCGGACTCGACTGGCACAACCGCAACGTGCGCCTGTCGGCCGACTTCGGCTACCAGGACTACGACCTGAAGGACGGCCGCCCGAGCCTGACGCCTTCGTCGACGCTGCCGATCCCGCGCGCGCCCGACGCCCGCACCAATTTCGCCCAGCCCTGGACCTACTCGAAGGAAAAGGACAAGTTCGCCACCTTCCGCGGCGAAGTCGACATCACCGACAACATCACGGCCTGGGCTGCCGGCGGCGTGCGCCGCAGCAGCGAGGACAACGTGCTGTCGAACCCGACGCTCACCGACGCCTTCGGCAACACCAGCAACACGCGCTTCAGCAACACCCGCAAGGACCGCATCGGCACCGCCGAGATCGGCGTGCGCGGCAACTTCGCCACCGGCCCGGTGAAGCACACGGTGGTGGTCTCGGCGGCCAAGTACAGCAACGACCGCGACAACGCCTACGCCATCTCGGCGCAGAGCGTGCGCAACAACATCTACACGCCGTACGCGTCGCCCTACCCGGTCGCCAACGGCGCATTCGTGGGCAACACGCTGGACAACCCGCGCCTGACCGACAGGATCGACACCTCGAGCGTGGCCATCGCCGACACCATGTCGTTCATGGACGACCGCCTGCTCGTCACGCTCGGCGCGCGCCGCCAGACCATCGAGCAGACCAGCTACGCCTACAACACGCTCAAGGAAACGAGCACCTACGACAAGAGCAAGACCACGCCGGTCGCAGGCGTCGTGTTCAAGATCACGCCGACCGTCTCGGCCTACGCCAACTACATCGAAGGCCTGGTCAAGGGCAATGTCGCGGGCACCACGGTGAACAACCGCCCGGTGACCAATGCCGGCGAAATCTTCGCGCCCTACCAGGCCAAGCAGAAGGAAATCGGCGTCAAGTACGACGGCGGCACGCTCGGTGCCAGCGCGGCGTTCTTCACCACCGACCAGCCCACCTACTACTACTCGGGCCAGACCTACGGCCTCTACGGCAAGCAGCGCAACCAGGGCCTGGAGTTCTCGGTCTTCGGCCAGCCCACCAAGGGCCTGCGCCTGCTCGGCGGCCTGACGCTGCTCGACGCCAAGCAGAAGAACACGCAAGGCGGCGCCACCGACGGCCTGACCGCCATCGGCGTGGCCAAGCAGCAGGCCAACATCGGCGCCGAATGGGACGTGCCCGGCATGCGCAACCTGTCGCTGAACGCCCGCGTGCTCTACACCTCAAAGCAGTACGCCAACGCCACCAACACGCAGTCGGTGCCGTCGTGGACGCGCGTCGACGTGGGCGCGCGCTACCTGGTCGACCTCGGCAACGGCCGCCTGCTCACGTTGCGCGCGCGCATCGACAACCTCTTCAACAAGTCGTACTGGGCTTCGGTGGGCGGCACGCAGGGCAGCAACTACCTGGTGCTGGGTGCGCCGCGCACCTTCGCGGTGAGCGGCACGATCGACTTCTGATCGAACGCTGAGGTAGCGTCAGCGGCCCTGCTGGCGCAGGGTCGCTTCCAGCGCGTCGATGAACATCGCCGGCACGTCGAAGCCGGTCTGCTCGGTGATTTCCTGGAAGCAGGTCGGGCTGGTCACGTTGATCTCGGTGACCGAGTCGCCGATCACGTCGAGCCCGATCAGCAGCAGCCCGCGCGGCGCCAGCGCGCGGCCCACGGTCTCGGCGATCTCGCGGTTGCGCGGCGTGAGCGGCTGCGCCACGCCCTTGCCGCCCGCGGCCAGGTTGCCGCGCACCTCGGTGCCCTGCGGAATGCGAGCCAGCACGAAAGGCGCCGGCTCGCCGGCGATGATGAGGATGCGCTTGTCGCCCTGCGAGATCTCGGGCACGAAGCGCTGCACCATGATCGTTTCGGCACCGTCCTTGTTGAGCGTCTCGACGATGGAGCCGAGGTTCAGCGCGTCCTGCTTCACGCGGAAGATGCCCATGCCACCCATGCCGTCGAGCGGCTTCAGGATGATGTCGCCGTGCTCCGCGTGGAAGTCGCGCACGGCCTGCGCGCTGCGCGTCACCAGCGTGGGGGTGACGAACTGCGGAAACTCCATGATCGCCAGCTTCTCGGGATGGTCGCGCAGCGCGCGCGGCTTGTTCACCACGTGCGCGCCTTCCCGCTCGGCCTGCTCCAGCAGGTGCGTGGCGTAGATGTACTCGGCGTCGAAGGGCGGGTCCTTGCGCATGAGCACGGCATCGAAATCCTTCAGCGCCTTGGCCTCGGTGATGTCGATGCGATACCAGTCCCTGGCGTCGCCGGTCAGCGTGATCTGCTGCACCGTGGCCGTGACCATGCCGCCCGATTTCCACTGGATGTCCTGCGGCAGGCAGGCAGCGATGCGGTAGCCGCGGCGCTGCGCCTCGCGCATCATCGAGAAGGTCGTGTCCTTGTAGATCTTGAAGTGATCGAGCGGATCGGCAACGAAGAGCAGGTTTTTCATCAGGCGTTCTTTCTTGCTGCTGTGCCGGCGGCGGCTGTCGTTGCCGCTGCCGGGGTAACGGGCGCGATGTTGCCGGAAGCGGCGATGTCCTTGCCGGCGGGGGCCTTTTCTTTTCCTTCCCCGCCGCCCCTCCGCTAGATCTCGATCTTCGACCCCAGCTCCACCACCGCGTTGTTGGGCAGCCCCAGGAAGGCCGCCGCCCCGCTCGCGTTGTGGTGCATCTGCGCGAACAGCTTCTCGCGCCATGGCGCCATTCCGCTGCCCAGCGTCGGAATGACGACGTCGCGCGACAGGAAGTAGCTGGTCGTCATCTGCTCCAGCTGGCAGCCGCGCATGCGGGCGTTCTCGAGCGCGCGCGGCAGGTCGATGTCGTTCTTGAAGCCGTAGTGCACGATGATCTGCCAGCAGTGGTGGCCCAGCGCCTCGATCTCGATGCGCTTGTCCATCGGGATCCACGGCACCTCGTGATTGCGCACGGTGACGAACATGTTCTGCTCGTGCAGCACCTTGTTGTGCTTGAGGTTGTGCAGCAGCGCATTCGGCACCACGCCCGGCTCGGCCGTGAGGAATACGGCCGTGCCGTCGACGCGCGCGGGCGGGCTCACGAACACGGAGTCGAGGAAGGATTTCAGGTCGATGGCATCGGCGTGCTGCGCCTCGCCCATCAGGCGACGGCCTTCCTTCCACGTGATCATCAGCGTGAAGACGAAGCCGCCGATCAGCAGCGGGAACCAGCCACCCTCGAAGAGCTTGAGCAGGTTCGACGCGAAGAACAGGAAGTCGACCACGAAGAAGACCGCGGTCGAGGCGATGCAGAGCGCCAGTGGCAGCTTCCACGCATAGCGGATCACGAAGAAGGTCAGCACCGTGGTGATCAGCATGTCGGTGGTCACGGCGATGCCGTAGGCCGCGGCCAGGCTGCTCGACGAGCGGAACATGACCACCGCCAGCACGATGGCCACGAAAAGGCCCCAGTTGACCAGCGGAATGTAGATCTGGCCCGCCGTGCGCACGCTGGTGTGCTCGATGTTCAGGCGCGGCAGGTAGCCCAGCTGGATGACCTGGCGCGTGACGCTGAAGGCGCCGGTGATGAGGGCCTGCGACGCGATCACGGTAGCGGCGGTAGCCAGCAGCACCAGCGGAATGAGCGCCCACTCGGGCGCCATCATGAAGAACGGGTTCTTCACCGCCTCGGGGTTCTCCAGCAGCAGCGCGCCCTGGCCGAAGTAGTTGAGCGTCAGCGCCGGCATCACTACCGAGAACCAGGCGATGCGGATCGGGCTCTTGCCGAAGTGGCCGAGGTCGGCGTACAGCGCCTCGGCGCCGGTCACGCACAGCACGGTGGCGCCCAGCAGGATGAAGCTGGTGCCCGGGTTGTCCCACATGAACTTCAGCGCGTAGAACGGATTCAGCGCCTTCAGGATCTCGGGGTGGTGCAGGATCTGCGACACGCCGAGCACCGCGATGGCGATGAACCACGTCAGCGTGACCGGCCCGAAGAACTTGCCGATGCCCGCGGTGCCACGCTTCTGCACCACGAACAGGCAGAACAGCACGACCAGCGTGAGCGGAATGACGTAGTGCGTGAAGTGCGGCGACACCACCTCCAGGCCCTCGACCGCCGAGAGCACCGAGATGGCCGGGGTGATGACCCCGTCGCCGTAGAAGAGCGATGTGCCGAAGATGCCGACCACCAGCAGCAGGTGGCGCAGCCTGGGCTTGTCGGCCACCGCGCGGGATGCCAGCGCCAGCATGGCGACCAGGCCGCCTTCGCCTTCGTTGTCGGCGCGCAGCACGAGCACGACGTACTTGATGGACACGATGACGGTGAGCGTCCAGAAGAACATCGAGAGGATGCCGTAGACGTTCTCGACGGTGAAAGGCACGTGGCCGTGGCCGAACACTTCCTTGACGGCGTACAGCACGCTGGTGCCGATGTCGCCATAGACGACGCCGATGGCGCCGACGATCAGGCCGGCTGAGAGATTTTTGGGGGCTGACACGAGGTCGATGGGAAAAGGACAGGCTGCTGGAATCGACGCGTCAGTCAGGCACGCCGGGGTGCGAAAGGTGAACTTTAGTCCACCTTCTTCGCCCTCCCGCCCTTTTGTTTCCGTTGCTGTGGGGCCGCTATTTTGCCGTTGCCCGCCGCCTAGGCAAGCCGCCCCCGGCAATCATTCGTAGATTTCGGCGTCCGGATCGGTCGCTTCCATCTCGTAGCTGGCGGCCACCATGGCCAGTCGGCCGACCACCCCATACATGTAGAAGCGGTTGGGTGCACTGGCGCCAGGCTTGGCTCCCGGCTGTGGCAAGTGCGCACTTTCAGAGAAAGCAAGCGGCACGAAGCTGGCGCCCGGCAGCTTCAGGTTCTCGTCGGCGGCGCGCTCGGAATGCACGCGGTAGAAGCCGCCGACCACGTAGCGGTCCATCATGTAGACCACCGGCTCGGCCACGCCGTTGTGCACGCGCTCGTTGGTGAGCACGCCTTCCTGCACGATCAGCTCCGTGGGCTCGCGCAGGTCGCGGCCGGCGCCCGTCCTGGCGGCAGGGGCAATGCTGGCGGCGCCGGTACGCGGCTTGCCGATCAGCGCCTCGACGTCCTTGGCGTCACGAACCGTCACCACGCCCGGACTGCCGCTTCCGCTGTGGCCGCCCTTGACGACCACGAAGGGCTTCTCGTTGATGCCGTATTCCTTGTACTTGCGGCGCACCTTGGTCAGCACCGCATCCACATGGCTCGTGAGCACGTCGATGCCGCGCCCCTCGGCCACGTCGACGCCTTCGGCGCGGGCGTAGATCGGATTGATGAGCCACGGGTCGATGCCCAGCAGCTTGCCGAAGCGCTTGGACAGCTCTTCATAGCTGTGCAGGTGGTTGCTCTTTCGCCGCACCGACCAGCCCGCGTGCAGCGGCGGCAGCAGGTACTGCTCGTGCAGATCCTCGAGGATGCCGGGCGTTCCTGCAGAAAGCTCGTTGTTGAGCAGAATTGTGCAGGGATCGAAGTTCTTCAGCCCCAGACGACGCTTGCTGCGCACCACCGGCTCGAGCGTCACGGTCTCGCCGTTCGGCAGTTCGATCTTCTTGGGCGACTTGATGGCCGGATCGATCGACCCGATGCGCACATTGAGCCCCGCCATGTGGAAGATGCGCACGAGTTGCGCGACGTTGGCGAGATAAAAGGTATTTTTGGAGTGATTTTCCGGAATGACGAGCAGGTTGCGCGCCTCCGGACAGATCTTCTCGATGGCGGCCTGAGCGGCCTGCACTGCCAGCGGCAGCATTTCCTTGGTGAGGTTGTTCCAACCGCCCGGAAACAGGTTGGTGTCGACCGGAGCCAGCTTGAAGCCGGCGTTGCGGATGTCCACGGCGCTGTAGAAGGGCGGCGTGTGCTCCATCCATTCGAGCCGGAACCAGCGCTCGATGGCGGGCATCGAGTCGAGCACCCGCTGCTCCAGTTCGTTGATCGGGCCGGTCAGGGCGGTGACTAGATGCGGAACCATGCAGCGGCCTTGTTGGTTTTGTGCTTAAAGGTGGAGTGGAATTGTAGGATTTGGGGCTGGTCGCCCCAATGACAAGACCACGCGCGGGCGCATCGGACCGGATCAGGTCCGGACTTCGCCCTGCCCCAGCACCACGTACTTGAGCGAGGTCAGTCCTTCGATGCCCACCGGGCCGCGCGCATGGAACTTGTCGGTGCTGATGCCGATTTCGGCACCCAGCCCGAATTCGAAACCGTCCGCGAAGCGTGTGCTCGCATTGACCATCACGCTGGCCGAATCCACCTCGCGCAGGAAGCGCTGTGCATGCACGTGGTCGCGCGTGACGATGGCGTCGGTGTGGTGGCTCGAATAGCGGTTGATGTGGGCGATGGCCTCGTCCACGCCGGCCACCACCTTGATGCTGATGACCGCGGCGAGGTATTCCTCGTACCAGTCGGACTCGACCGCGTCGGTGATCTTCGCCGCCGGGTTGGCGGCGCCCAGCGCCTCGCTCTCGCGCAGGATGGCCGCGGCCGCCGGGTCGCAGCGCATTTCCACGCCCTTGGCGGCGAAGATGGCGGCAATTTCGGGCAGGAAATCCTCGGCCACCGCGGCCGACACCAGCAGGCCTTCGGCGGCGTTGCAGGGGCTGTACTTCTGGGTCTTGGCGTTGTCGACGATGCGCAGCGCCATCTCGAACTCGGCCGTGTCGTCCACGTAGACATGGCAGTTGCCGTCCAGGTGCTTGATGACCGGCACCTTGGCATCGCGGCTGATGCGCTCGATCAGGCCCTTGCCGCCGCGCGGAATGATCACGTCGACGAATTCGGGCATGGCGATCAGCTGGCCGACGGCCTCGCGGTCGGTGGTCTGCACCAGCTGCACCGCCTCGACCGGCAGGCCGGCCTCGCCGAGCGCCTCGGACACCAGCAACGCCAGCGCCTTGTTCGACTCGATGGCTTCCGAGCCCCCGCGCAGGATGGCCGCGTTGCCGCTCTTGATGGCCAGGCTCGCGGCCTCGATGGTCACGTTGGGCCGGCTCTCGTAGATCATGCCGAAGACACCGATCGGCACGCGCATCTGCCCCACGCGGATGCCGCTGGGCTGCTGCTTCATGCCGATGATCTCGCCGATGACGTCGGCCATGCCGGCGAGCTGCTCGCAGCCTTGGGCAACGGTCTCGATGACCTTGGGCGTGAGCTTCAGGCGATCGACCATCGGGGCCGGCAGGCCGGCGGCGGTGGCGCGCTCCAGGTCCTTCTGGTTGGCAACGGCCAGTGCCGGGCCGGCTTCGCGCAGGCGGCGGGCCAGCGCTTTCAGTGCCTTGTTCTTGCTGGCCGCATCGGCGCGGGCCATGAGGAATGCGGCGGTCTTGGCTTGCAGACCCAGGGTCTGCATGTGTTCGCTTACGTTGAACGCGTTCATCGGGCTATTTTCCCACGCCGGCCCGCGGCCCGGCTGGCGCAGGCCTTTTGGCGGCTGGAGCCGCCAGCCGGACCGATGGGCTCAGGCGCGCCGCGGGGCGCCGCCTGCGCTGCTGCAAGCCCGGCACAGCATCAGCGCCAGCCGCTGCAGGGCCTGCCAGCCGCTGGCGGGCCAGTCGGGCTGCTTCAACCCCTTCACGATGCCATCCACCACGTGCGCGGCGCGCAGCAGCCGGGTCAGCATGCGGTCGTCCAGGCGTGGCAGCACGCGCTCGAAGGCACGCTCGCGCGGGCCCCAGATGCGGTTCTCGCGCAGCGCCATCGGCAGCGGGCGTCCGGAAGCCATGGCGTCCTTCACGCGCTTGAGGGCGCGGATGTCTTCGGCAATGGCGTAATGCACCAGCACCTCGGCCTCGCCCTCGGCCTGCAGGCCGTCGAGCATGCGCGCCACCCGCTGCGGATTTCCCGCAAGCACGGCCTCGGAGAGCTTGAACACGTCGTAGCGCGCCACGTTGTTGACCGCGCCCTCCACCTGCTCCCAGCTCAGCTCGCCGGCCGGATGCAGCAGCGCGAGCTTCTGGATCTCCTGGTGCGCAGCGAGCAGGTTGCCCTCCACGCGGTCGGCGAAGAACTGCAGCGTGCGCTGGCCCTCGTCGCCGGGCATCACGCGCTGGCCCTGCTGGCCCAGACGCTGTGCGATCCATTGCGGCAGCACGCTGCGATCGATGGGGTCGACCTGGATGCTCGCGCCGTTGTTCTCCAGCGCCGAGAACCAGGCGCCGGTGCGCGTGGCCTTGTCCAGCCTGGGCAGCATCACCAGCGTGAGCGTGCTGTCGTTGCCGGGCGCCGACTCGGCCAGCTGCTGCAGGGCCGCGCTGCCGTCCTTGCCGGGCTTGCCCGAGGGAATGCGGATCTCGACGATCTGCTTGTCGGCGAAGAGAGAAAGCGAGCCGCCGGCCGCGAGCACCGCGCTCCAGTCGAAATGCGCGCCGGCCACGGTGTACGAGCTGCGCTCGGTGTAGCCCTGCGCGCGCGCGGCGGCGCGGATGGCGTCGGCCGCCTCCTGCGCGAGCAGCGGCTCGTCGCCGTGGATCGTGTAGAGCGGCTTCAGGCCCTTCTGCAGATGGGCCCCGAGCTGGGCGCTGGCAAGTTGCATGGAAGAGAAGAAGGAGCCGGCCTCAGATTTCCTTGAGCGCCGCCAGCCGGCGCATCAGCTGCTGCGCGATGTCCGACTGCATATCGCGGAACAGCAGGTCGGCTTCGCCTTCCTTGGCCAGCGCGTTGGTCTCGTTGAAGCTCAGGTCGCGCGTCTGCGAGACGTCGGTGGGCGGCAGCAGATCCTTGCCGCCTGGCGTGCGCAGCTTGAAACGCACACGCAGCTGAAGCTGCAACTCGCGGACCAGTCCGGCCGAGTTGGTCGAGATCACGATGCGGTTGCGGTCCTCGCTCAGGATCTCGAGCACGACATCGGCCTTGGACGCATCCTCGGCCGACATCACCGTCACAGTGCCCGCCGCCCGCAACTCGCGCCGGATCTGGTTGATCATGGCCGAGTTGCCCGACACCGACAGCGACTTGAACGCGAAGACGGGCGCCTTGCGCAGCTCGAAGCCGCAGCCGGCCAGGCCCAGCGAGGCGCTGGCCGCCGTCAGCCCGAGAAGGAAGCCGCGGCGCGGCAGCGAGACATTGCGAGTGTTCATGCTTGCTTGGTTGATTGAGTCGTTCGTTCGGCGGTTCGGTTCAGATGACCACGTTGACCAGGCGGCCCGGCACCACGATCACCCGCTTGGCGGACGCGCCCTCGGCGAAGGCCACGAAGTCGTCGCAGGCCAGCGCGAGCTTCTCGATCTCGTCCTTCGACGCGCCGGCCGGCACGCTGAGCTTGCCGCGCAGCTTGCCGTTGACCTGCAGCATGAGTTCGATCTCGTCCTGCACCAGCGCGCCCACGTCGACCGTGGGCCAGGGCGCGTCGAGCAGGCCGCCCATGTCCTTGTCGTAGCCGAGTTGATTCCACAGCTGCTGCGCGATGTGCGGCGTGGCCGGGTAGAGGCAGCGCAGCAGGATGCCGAAGCCTTCGCGCACCGCCGCCGCGTCGCCCGCGCTGCCGTCGGGCTTGAACCCTTCCAGCGCGTTGAGCAGCTTCATCGCGCCCGACACCACCGTGTTGTATTGCATGCGCTGGTAGTCGTAGTCGACCTGGCGCAGCACGGTGTGCACCTCGCGGCGCAGCGCCTGGGCGTTCTTGCCGAAGGACTGGCCGGCGAGGGCCACCGGGGCCACGTCGGCCTGCGACACGCCGAAGTTCCACACCCGGCGCAGGAAGCGGTAGCTGCCCTCGACGGCCGCATCGTTCCACTCGAGCGTGGCCTCGGGCGGCGCGGTGAACATGGTGTACAGGCGCGCGGTGTCGGCGCCGTATTTCTCGATCAGGTCCTGTGGGTCGACGCCGTTGCGTTCGCTCTTGCCCATCTTGCCGACGCCGCCGTATTCGACCTTCGTGCCGTCGGCGGCGGTGCCGCCGACGATGCGTCCCTGGGCGTCGAGCACCGGCGTGACTTCGGAGGGCGGGAAGTAGTCCTTGCCGCCCTTCTCGTTGCGCGAATAGAAGATGTGGTTGAGCACCATGCCCTGCGTCAGCAGCTTGCTGAACGGCTCGTCGGCCTTCACCAGGCCGAGGTCGCGCATCACCTTGGTCCAGAAGCGCGCGTACAGCAGGTGAAGAATGGCGTGCTCGATGCCGCCGATGTACTGGTCCATCGGCATCCAGTAGTCGGCGCCGCCGGCCACCATCGCCTCGTCGTTCTTCGGGTCGCAATAGCGCATGAAGTACCACGACGAGTCGACGAAGGTGTCCATCGTGTCGGTCTCGCGCCGCGCGGGCTTGCCGCACACGGGGCAGACCACGCCGGCATGGAAGCCTTCGTGCTTGTGCAGCGGGTTGCCCGAGCCGTCCGGCACGCAGTCGGTGGGCAGCACCACGGGCAGGTCCTTCTCGGGCACCGGCACCGCGCCGTGCTCCTCGCAATGGATGATCGGAATCGGCGTGCCCCAGTAGCGCTGGCGGCTCACGCCCCAGTCGCGCAGGCGCCAGGTGGTCTGCAGCTCGCCCAGGCCCTTCTGGCCCAGCGCATGCGCCACGGCGGCCACGGCCTCCTTGTAGGTCATGCCGCTGAAGTTGTCGGAATTGATGGTCACGCCGCGCTGCTTGTCGCCGTACCAGTCCTGCCACTTGTGATAGTCGAAGTGCGGCTCGTCGTCGACCAGCACCACCTGGATGATCTCGATGCCGTACTTGTTGGCGAAGGCGAAGTCGCGCTCGTCGTGCGCGGGCACGCCCATCACGGCGCCGTCGCCGTAGCCGATCAGCACGTAGTTGCCGACCCACACCGGCACCTGCTCCTCGGTGATCGGGTGCGTCACCGTCAGGCCGGTGGGCACGCCCTTCTTCTCCTGCGTGGCGAGCTCGGCCTCGGTGGTGCCGCCGCTCTTGCACTCCTCGATGAAGGCCGCGACCTTGGGGTCGAGCGTGGCGGCGTGCGCGGCCAGCGGATGCTCTGGTGCCACGGCGCAGAAGGTCACGCCCATGATGGTGTCGGCACGCGTGGTGAACACGTACATGCGGCCGTCCTGGATGAGCTTGCCGTCGGCGCCCTTGATGTCGTGCGTGAAGGCGAAGCGCACGCCCTCGCTCTTGCCGATCCAGTTTTCCTGCATCAGCTTGACGCGCTCGGGCCAGCCCGGCAGCTTGTGCTGGGTGTGCTCCAGCAGTTCCTCGGCGTAGTCGCTGATCTTCAGGTAGTAGCCCGGGATCTCGCGGCGCTCGACCGTAGCGCCGGTGCGCCAGCCCTTGCCGTCGATCACCTGCTCGTTGGCCAGCACGGTCTGGTCGACCGGGTCCCAGTTCACGACCTGGGTCTTGCGGTAGGCAATGCCCTTCTCGAGCATCTTCAGGAACAGCCACTGGTTCCACTTGTAGTAGCTGGGGTCGCAGGTGGCGATCTCGCGGCTCCAGTCGATGGCCAGGCCCATGGCCTGGAGCTGGCCCTTCATGTAGGCGATGTTCTCGTAGGTCCACTTGGCCGGCGGCACGCCGTTCTTCAGCGCCGCGTTCTCGGCCGGCAGGCCGAAGGCGTCCCAGCCCATGGGCATCAGCACGTTGTAGCCGCTCATGCGCAGGTAGCGCGTGAGCATGTCGTTGATCGTGTAGTTGCGCACGTGGCCCATGTGCAGCTTGCCGCTGGGGTACGGCAGCATCGAGCAGGCGTAGTACTTCTTGCGGCTCGCGTCCTCGGTGACGCGGTAGGCATCGGCGGCGCTCCATTGCGCCTGGGCAGCGGACTCGACGTCGCTGGGTTTGTAGCTGGGATTCATGGCGGTTCGGCAAGAGCCCGGCTCGGAGCGGCCGGGAACGCGGGATTATCGCGCCCGGGCGAAGGCCCGGCCCGCAGACTCTAGACTCGGGGCACGTAACCTGCGTGTTGCGCGGGTAACGCCTGCCGCCCGGCAGGCTTTCCGCACCGCCTGAAGCACCATGAAATTGCGCCTGAAACACCTCGCCCTGGCCCTCGCGGTCGCCGCCGGCCTCGCCGCCACGCCTCTTTGGGCCCAGCAGAACGACAAGCCCCTGCGCATCGTGGTGCCCTTCGCCACCGGCGGCGCCCAGGACGTCATCGCCCGCTACCTGGGCGCCAAGCTGACCGACAAGCTCGGCCAGCCGGTCATCATCGACAACAAGGCCGGCGCCGGCGGCATCGTGGCCGCCGACGCGGTGGCCAAGGCGACCGACGGGGCCACGGTGCTGCTGGCCACCGGCGGCGCGGTCACCATCGCGCCCCACCTGCAGGCCAAGCTGCCCTACGACCCGGTGCACGAACTGGTGCCGGTCGCCCTGGTCGCCGACACCCCCATGACGCTGTCGGTGCGCGCCGAAAGCCCCTACAAGACGGTGGCCGACGTGCTGCGCGACGCCAAGGCCAAGCCGGGCCAGGTCACCTACGCCTCGACCGGCAACGGCACCGTCTCGCACCTGACCGGTGCGCTGCTGGCCCAGGCCAGCGGCGTGAACCTGCTGCATGTGCCCTACCGCGGCGCCGCGCCGGCCCTCACCGACCTGCTGGGCGGGCAGGTGGCGACCATCGTGACCAGCGTGGCCTCGATCGAGCCCATGGTCGCCAGCGGCAAGGCCCGCGTGCTCGGCACCTTCTCGCGCGCGGCATTGCCCAGCATGGGCTCGGCCCCGACCATCGGCGAGGCCACGGGCCTGCCGGGCATGGAAGTGCCGGTCTGGGTCGGTGTGATGGCGCCGGCGCGCATGCCGTCGGCGAGCATCGAGAAGCTCTCGGCGGCGCTGGTCGAGGTCTGCAACCTGCCGGAGACGAAGCAGCGCTTCGCCCAGCTTGGCGCGGTCAATACCTGCGGCGGCGCGGCGGCTCTGGGCAAGGTCGTGACCGAGGACAGCCAGCGCTGGGCCAAGGTCATCAAGCAAGGCGGAATCAAGGTTGACTGAGCCCGCGGGCCACAAATACCGCGTCGGCATCGCGGGCGCCGGGGCGATCGCGCTGGGCAGCGCGGCCTGGCTGCGGCAGGCCGGCCACGGCGTCACCGTCTGGTCGCCCGGTGGACGAGGCGCCGACGCGCTGCGCACGCAGCCGCTGGAAGCCGGCGGCATCCAGTCGTTCTCGGTGAGCGTCGATGTAGCCGACGACGCGGCCGGGCTCTGCGCCGCCTCCGACGTGCTCCTGCTCGCCCTGCCCGTCAACGGCCACAGGCAGGTGATGGACTCCCTGCTGCCCTTCCTGCGCGACGGCCAGACAGTGATCGTCAGCTCGATGGCCTCGCTGTCGTCGCTCTATCTGCACGAAGCCGCAGTGCGCGCCGGCCGGCGGATCACTGTCGCCAGCTTCGGCACCACCGTGCTGACCGCGCGCCGCGAATCGGGCACGCAGGTCAGGGTGATGACGCGGCGCAAGGCGGTCGGCGTCTCCGCCCTGCCCGGCACCCGGGTGGATGAAGCCGTCGCGCTGTGCACGGAGCTTTTCGGCGAGGGCTTTTCCCCGCAGGGCAGCGCGCTCGCCAGCGCCCTGGCCAACGTCAATCCGCAGTCGCACGGGCCGCTCGCGGTCTTCAACTGGACGCGCATCGAGCGCGCCGAGAACTGGCCGCAGTACCACTGCATGACGCCCGGCGTGGCGCGCGCAATCGAGGCGCTCGATACCGAGCGCCGCGCCGTGGCGGCCGCCTTCGGCATCGAGCTCGGCCCCATCGAGGCGCATTTCGCCCGCTCCTTCGGCACCGAGTCGGAGAAGCTCGCCGACATCGCCGCCGAGCTGCACGCCAAGCGCGGCGGCCCGCCGGGCCCCACTCAGACCGACACCCGCTACGTGAGCGAGGACATGCCCTACGGCCTGGCCTTCGTCGAGGCGCTGGGCGCCATCGCCGGGGTTCCCACGCCAGCGACCCGCACCATCGTGGACGCGGCCTCGCTGGTCAACGGCGTCGACTACCGCCGCGGAAACGACCTGATCGATCCTCTGGGCCTGGCGAACGAGACAGTCGCAGGCCTGCTCGCGCGCCTAGGCTGAGCCGTCGGCTTCCTCGGGGAACACCGGCTCCCCGAGGTTGAGCATCAGCCGGTTGGCCCAGGCGAAGATGGCCACCGAGTGGATCAGGTCGAGGATCTCCAGCTCGCCCAGCCCGACATCCTTCAGCTTGCGGATGTCGTCGGCCGAAACCTTGTCGGGCTCCGCGCCGAGCCTGATCGAGAACTCGACGATCGCCTTCTCGCGCGCCGTGGTGCCCGCGCCCGCCGGCTCCTCGAACACCTGCGAGATCACGTCGTTGCGCTTGGCCAGCTGCTCGAAGCGCTGCGCGTGCACCGAGGCGCAGTACACACAGCCGTTGACGCGCGACTCCACCGTGGCGCCCAGCTCGCGCTCGGCGCGCGGCATGCCGCCCGGCGCGAACATGATCGCGTTGAAGGCAATGGAGCGCTGCAGCAATATCTCGGGCTGGTGCGCCAGCACCAGGAAATACGGCGAGGTGCGTGCCTGCGGGCTCATCTCGTCCAGCGCCGCCAGTTGCTCGGGCGTGGCGGTGTCGACGTTCACCACGTCGAGCCACGGCTTCCACTTGAGCACTTCGTTGGTGAAGCCCTTGATGCGGATCGGGGCGCTCATGCCGACACCTCCAGCGCGGCCATCGCCTTCAGGCCCGCGGCGACGCGGATCTGGTACGACAGGAAGGCGATCAGCTGGCTCGTCGCAACGATGGCCGGCGTCGACAGGCCGCTTTCGGCCAGCGACTGCACGGCAGCCCTGTCGCCTTCGATGGGGCGCTCGATCAGCTTGCCGGTGAAGGCCAGCACGGCCTGCAGGCGCGTGTCGGCCACGGGTTTGCCGGCATCGACAGCCGCGACCACGGCGGCGTCGGCGCCTTCGGCCGCCAGCCGGTCGCGGTAGTGCACGGCAAGGCTGTCGGCCTTCGAGACGCGGCAGGCATGCAGCGCCACCAGAAGCCGCTCGGTCATCGAGATGCCCTCGACGGTGGGCGAGAACATCGCGTCGTAGCTGCCCTGCGTCGCGGCGAGCACCTTTTCGCGCTGGCGGCGCAGCGCCCAACTGGGCTGGTCCGGCGTCAGGGGGACGACGGCATCGATCACATCGGTAGTGCTTGTCATGGTTCGGTTTTTCTCAATTTCTTTCCTTGGGCGGCAGGGCAGGCGTCCATTCGTCGCCGAAGAGCTCAGGCTCGGCGAACTCCTCGAGGTTGGCCCAGTGATGGTCGAAATCCTCGCGGTAGAACAGGCTGGCGATGCCGCTGGCCAGTCGTTTCGCGCCATCGCTGATGGCCGGAATGTCGCCCGACACCGTGCCGTGCGACAGCGCCGCCGGATAGCAGAAGCAGTGGATGCGCCCGAGCCCCGGGCATTCGCCGGGCGCTCGCTCCTTGAATTCGAAGGCCGGGCCGAGGTCGGGCGAGTCGTCCAGCTCCTGGTCTTCGTCTCCGGGGGCGGGCTGGAAGCGATCCTTCCAGGTGCGCACGTGGGCGGCGATGCCGTCGAACTCGGGGCGATTGGGCCAGTCGACCTTGAAGCCGGTCGAGACGATCAGGAAGTCGAATTCGAAATCGCCCTTGGGCGTCGACACCACCATCGCGTCGCCCTTCGGCTCGATGGCCAGCACCGGGCAGCCGAAGTTGAAGAAGGCATTGGGATGGCGCGACACCCGCAGCGTGCTGCCGTGCGGCGGCGGCACGTTCAGCACGTTGATGTAGTGCCGGATGCGCCACTTGAGTTCGTCCGGCAGGTCGTAGTGCCCCTGCGTGAGTCCCGGCACGCCGGCGCCCTTGCCCTTGTTGACGCGCGGCAGGTCGGTACGGCGGATCAGCAGTTCGACGCTCTGGGCGCCGGCTTCCAGCGCGGTGGCAGCGCTGTCCATGGCCGAAGAGCCGGCGCCGATCACGCCCACGCGCAGGCCCTTGAGCCGGCCGTAGTCCATCTCGTCGGAGGAATGCGCCCACTTCGAGCGCGGCAGGGCGTTCACGAAGGCGGGAACGGCCGGGCCGCCGAGACCGTCGCGTCCGGTGGCCAGCACCAGGCGGCGGGCCAGCACGCTGCTGAGCTCGCCCTCGGGCGTGCGCAGTTCGAGGCGGACGCCCGTCGCGTCGGGCAGGGGCTGGATCGCGGTCACCGTCATGCCGTTGCGCACGTCCACGCCCATCACGCGGCGGTACCAGACGAGGTAGTCCATCCACTGCAGGCGCGGGATCTTGTCCATCGCCGTCCAGGCCTCCAGCCCGAACTGGGCCTCGAACCATGCGCGGAAGGTGAGCGCGGGCAGCCCCAGCGCGGGACCGGTGAGCTCCTTCGGCGAGCGCAGCGTCTCCATGCGGGCGGTGGTGGCCCAGGGGCCTTCGCTGCCGGCGGGCGAGCGGTCGAAGATCACGGCGCGGATGCCCAGCTGCGCCAGCGCCACCGAGGCGGCCAGCCCGGCCTGCCCGCCACCGACGATGGCCACGTCGATCATGGCTTCGCCGCCGGCGGCCTGCCGCGGCGGCATCCAGTTGCGGGCGGGCCAGCCGAGGTAGGAGAGGTCCTGGGCGAGCCGGGCCTCGAGCGCGGCCAGGGAGGAGGCGGAAGAAGGGGGAACGGGATCAGGAATCGTCATTTTGAAAACCGGGAACGGCGCTCAGTGTAGAAAGCTTCACGAACCCCCACGCCACGCTGCGCCGCCCCGCAAGCCCGTATCACTGGCCCGGATTTCGCATGCCACAATGATTTCAGACCACAGGGACCGGCATGGCCAGCAAAACCGACGGCAGCAACAGCGAATGGTGGCGCGGTGCGGTGATCTACCAGATCTACCCGCGCAGCTTCATGGACAGCGACGGCGACGGCATCGGCGACCTGCCGGGCATCACGTCCCGGCTGGAGCACGTAGCCAGCCTCGGCGTCGACGCCATCTGGGTCTCCCCCTTCTTCCGCTCGCCGATGAAGGACTTCGGCTACGACGTGTCCGACTACCGCGCGGTCGACCCGATCTTCGGCACCCTGGACGACTTCGACGCCATGCTGGCGCGCATGCACGAGCTGGGCCTGAAGCTCGTCATCGACCAGGTGCTCTCGCACACCTCCGACCAGCACGCCTGGTTCGCCGAAAGCCGCGGCTCGCGCGACAACCCCAAGGCCGACTGGTACGTGTGGGCCGACCCGAAGCCCGACGGCACGCCGCCCAACAACTGGCTGTCGGTGTTCGGCGGCCCCGCCTGGCAGTGGGATTCGCGCCGGCGCCAGTACTACCTGCACAGCTTCCTGGCCGAGCAGCCCGACCTCAACTTCCACAACCCCGAGGTGCAGGCGGCGCTGCTGGGCGAGGTGCGCTTCTGGTGCGAGCGCGGCGTGGACGGCTTCCGCTTCGACGCCTGCAACCACCAGTTCCACGACGCGCTGCTGCGCGACAACCCGCCGGCCTCGCTGGCGTCCATCGGCGAGGTCAGCACGGTGCGCGCCGACAACCCGTATGCGATGCAGCAGCACCTGTACGACAAGAGCCAGCACGAGAACCTGGCGTTCCTCGAAGCCCTGCGCCGGCTGCTCGACGACTACGGCGCGGTTGCGCTGGGCGAGGTCGGCGACGAGAACGCGCCGCCGGTGATGGCCCAGTACACCGAGCTCGGCAAGCGCCTGCACCTGGCCTACAGCTTCAGCCTGCTGACGGCCGACCACAGCACCGCACACCTTCGCCACCAGGTCGAAGCGCTCGACACCGCGCTCGCGCACACCGCCGGCTGGGGCTGCTGGGCGGTGTCGAACCACGACGTGCCGCGCGTCGCCACGCGCTGGAGCGACGGCGGCGCACCCGACACCCGGCGCGACCGGCTCTGGCTCGCGCTGCTGCTGTCCCTGCGCGGCAGCGCCAGCATCTACCAGGGTGAGGAACTGGGCCTGCCCGAGGCCGAGGTGCCCTTCGAGCTGCTGCAGGACCCGTACGGCCGCGCCTTCTGGCCCGAGTTCAAGGGCCGCGACGGCTGCCGCACGCCGATGCCGTGGACCGGCGAGACGCCCAACGGCGGCTTCACCACCGGCACGCCATGGCTGCCGATGTACGGCCCGCACCTGCCGCTGGCCATCGAGCGACAGGCCGCCGACCCCGATTCGATGCTGGCCTTCAGCCGCGCCCTGCTGGCATGGCGGCGCACGCAGCCGCTGCTGCGCACCGGGGGCATCCGCTTCATCGACACCCTCGATCCACGGTTGCTGCACTTCGAGCGGCGCGGTGACGGCGCGTCCTCGATGCAGGCGATCTTCAACTTCGGCGGCGAGCCGATGTCGATGCCGCTGCCGGAGGGCCTGGCGCCTCTTGTCGGACAGCCGCTGGCGGCAACTTCCGTCATTCACACCTTAGACGGAAAGCGCATGCTGCAACTGGCGCCATACGGCGTCTTCTTCGGCACGCCCGCCGGGGAAGGTTGAAGCCGAGCCCCTGACCACCATGCCCCTGAAGCCGCTGCCAGAGTCCGAAATCCACGCGCTGATGCGCGCGGAGCACGGCGACCCTTTTGCCGTGCTCGGCCCGCACGAGACGCCCGAGGGTCTCGTCGTGCGCGCGCTGCTGCCCGGCGCCCAGCACGTGGCCGTGGTGCATTCGCGCACCGGCTGGCCGCTGTCGATACTCGCGCGCCATCCTGAATCCGACCTGTTCAGCGGGCTCGTTCCGGCCGCCGAGGCCCGCATGGGCTATTCCTTCCAGGTCGACTGGGACACGCACACCTCGCGACTCGAAGACCCGTACCGCTTTCCGTTCGTGCTCGGCGAAACAGACGTGTGGCTGCTGGCCGAGGGCACGCATCTGCGGCCATGGGAGCGCCTGGGCGCGCACCTGCGCGAGATGGACGGCGTGAAGGGCGTGGCCTTCGCCGTCTGGGCGCCGAACGCGAAGCGCGTGTCGGTGGTCGGCAGCTTCAACAACTGGGACGGCCGGCGCCACATGATGCGGCTGCGCCGCGAGTGCGGCGTGTGGGAGATCTTCGCGCCGCACGTGTCCGTGGGCGACAGCTACGAGTTCGAGATTTTGTCGGCGCAGGGCGAGGTGCTGCGCAAGGCCGACCCCTTCGCCTTCTCGGCGCAGCTGCGCCCCGACACCGCCTGCGTGGTGCAGCCCCTGCCCGCGCCGGTGAAGATGCCCGAGGGCCGCGCCGCCGCGAACGGGCGCGACGCGCCCATCAGCATCTACGAGGTGCACCTGGGCTCGTGGCGCCGCAAGAACGGCCACGAGTGGCTGGACTACCGCGAACTGGCAGACACCCTCGTGCCGTACGCGCGCGACATGGGCTTCACGCACATCGAGCTGCTGCCCGTGAGCGAGCATCCTTTCGACGGCTCGTGGGGCTACCAGCCCATCGGCCTCTATGCGCCAACCTCGCGCTTCGGCACGCCGGGCGACTTCAAGCATTTCGTCGAGGCCGCGCACGCGGCGGGGCTGGGCGTGATCCTCGACTGGGTGCCCGCGCACTTCCCCACCGATTCGCACGGCCTCGGCCGCTTCGACGGCACCGCGCTGTACGAGTACGCCGATCCGCGCGAGGGCTTCCACAACGACTGGCAGACGCTGATCTTCAACTACGCGCGCACGGAGGTGCGTAACTACCTCGTCGGCAATGCGCTGTACTGGCTGGAGCGCTATGGCGTGGATGGCCTGCGCGTGGACGCGGTGGCCTCGATGCTGTACCGCGACTACAGCCGCAAGTCGGGCGAGTGGGTGCCCAACGCGCTCGGCGGGCGCGAGAACCTGGAGGCCATCGAATTCCTGCGCCGCATGAACCGCGTGGTGGGCGTCGAGCGGCCCGGCGCGATGACGGTCGCCGAGGAATCGACCAGCTTTCCCGGCGTGACCCGGCCGCCCGAGGACGGCGGGCTGGGCTTCCACTACAAGTGGAACATGGGCTGGATGAACGACACGCTGGCGTATGCCGGCACCGATCCGGTCTACCGCAAGCACCATCACCGGCAGATCACCTTCGGGCTGATGTACGCGCATAGCGAGAACTTCGTGTTGCCGCTGTCGCATGACGAGGTGGTGCATGGCAAGGGATCGATGATCGGGCGCATGCCCGGTGACGAGTGGCAGAAGTTCGCGGGACTGCGCAATCTGTATGGGTACCTCTGGGCCTATCCGGGGAAGAAGCTGCTGTTCATGGGTGGGGAGTTCGCGCAGTACGCGGAGTGGAGTGCCGATCGGAGTCTGGATTGGCATCTGCTGGAGCATGCGTCGCATCAGGGGGTGCGGAGGCTGGTGCGTGACCTGAACAACGTGTATCGGCACTTTCCTGCGCTGCATGAGCTCGACCATGAGGCGCGAGGGTTCGAGTGGATCGTGCATGACGATGCGGATCAGTCGGTGTTTGCGTTTGTGCGGCGGGCTCGGGATGGGGCGTTTGTTGTCGTGGTTTGCAACTTCACGCCAGTGCCCCGGCATGGGTATCGACTGGGGGTTCCTTCTAGCGGGTCCTACCGGGAGGTCATCAATACGGATGGGGTTGTCTATGGGGGAAGTGGGGTTGGGAATGGGGTTGTCGAGAGTGCTCCTGTGGCTTGGCATGGGAAGACGGACTCCTTGTCTATTAGCGTGCCGCCGCTGGGGACCTTGATGTGGGTGCTGGTTTGATCTTTGAGGTTGTTTGCTTCCCGGGGCCGGGTCTCGGCCCGGCGGCCGACCTACTTTTCTTTGCTTCGCCAAAGAAAAGTAGGCAAAAGAAAGGCGACCCTACTGTCTGCGTCCCTTCGCTTCGCTACGGGCAACCTGCGGTGCTCGACGTAGGAGGGGGTCCGCAGAACTCGCTTCGCTCAAACAGCTGCGGCCCTTATCCCTCCTACGTCTGCGCTCCTCGGCGCAGCCAGAAGGGAGTTTGGGACCGAGCAGGCCATCGCTGCGCTCGGCCTTCTGAACAGCCTGGACTGGCCTTCGCTTCGCTCGGCCACGCGTTCAACTTCCGCGCCGCCAGCAAGAGCAACGATTCATTCCAAGCACTGCAGGCGCGAAGCGCCTGCAGTGCCTTGGGGGCCGAGCAACGCGATGGCCCGTACGTCTCCCCTCCCCTCTGGCTGCGCCGAGGAGCGCAGCGTTTCGCGGATCAGGGCTCGCAGCTGTTTGAGCGAAGCGAGTTCTGCGAGACCCCGCGAAACGTGAGCACCGCAGGTTGCCCCGGAGCGAAGCGCAGGGGTCGCAGACAGTGGGGTCGCCTTTCTTTTGCCTACTTTTCTTTGGCGAAGCAAAGAAAAGTAGGTCGGCTGCCGGGCCGAGACCCGGCCTCGGGAAGCAAACCCCATCGAGAGCAAGCAAGATGCTGAGCCCAGGCAACCCCTACCCCCTAGGCGCAACCCCCTCGCAACAGGGCGTCAACTTCGCAATAGCAGCCCCCACAGCAGAAGCAGTAGACCTCTGCATCTTCGACACCACAGGCAAGAACGAACAACAACGCCTAAGACTGAAAGAACAAACAGACGGCATCTGGCACGCCCACCTCCCAAGCGGCAAACCAGGCCTCGTCTACGGCTACCGAGTCCACGGCCCCTGGAACCCCAAAGCAGGCCAGCGCTTCAACCCATCGAAGCTGCTCCTCGACCCATACGCCCGCGAGATCGTAGGCACCTACGACGGCAGCGACCTCTTCCTGGGCCACGACCCGGCGAACCCAGAAAAGAGAGACACCCGAGACAACGCAGCCATCGCCCTCAAGGCCCGGGTAGCGCCGGCACCGACCAACCAAGGGCACGCAGCAGGCCACGCCCGCATCGCCCCCGGCGACCGCGTCCTCTACGAACTCCACGTCAAGGGCCACACAAAACTCCACCCCGCCGTCCCAGCGGCACTCAGAGGCACCTACGCCGGCCTCGCCGAACCCGCAGTGCTCGACCACCTCCAGCACCTGGGCATCACCACCCTGAGCCTCATGCCCGTGCAGCGCCGCGCCGACGAGCAGCGCCTGCTCCGCATGGGCCTGAGCAACTACTGGGGCTACAACACCATCGGCTGGTTCGCCCCCGAAGCCCGCTACTGGAGCGGCCGCCCCGGCACCACGCCCACCGGCGAGTTCCGCGCGATGGCCGACGCGATCCACGCGCGCGGCATGGAGCTGGTGATCGACGTGGTCTACAACCACAGCGCCGAGAGCGACGAGCTCGGCCCCACGCTGTCGATGCGCGGCATCGACAACGCCCTGTACTACCACCTGCGCGCCGACGACCGCGCCCTGTATGAGAACTGGGCCGGCACCGGCAACTGCCTGAACCTCGGCGAGCCCCGCGTGCTGCAGCTGGTGATGGACAGCCTGCGCTTCTGGGCCTGCGAGATGGGCGTCGACGGTTTCCGCTTCGATCTCGCGCCTGTGCTCGGCCGCGCCGACGCGCAACGCGGGTTCGATGCGCGCGCGCCCTTCTTCGCCGCCATCGCGCAAGACCCGGTGCTCTCGCGCACGCTGCTCATCGCCGAGCCCTGGGACATCGGCCCCGGCGGCTATCGGCTCGGCGGGTTCCCGCCGGGCTGGCTCGAATGGAACGACCGCTACCGCGACACGCAGCGCGGCTTCTGGCTGCGGCAGGAGCACGACGACAGGGCGAAGCCCGGCGACTTCGCCCATCGCTTCGCGGCCTCCAGCGCCCAGTTCGCGCACCACGGCCGCGCGCCGACGGCCAGCGTCAACTTCATCACCGCGCACGACGGCTTCACGCTGCGCGACCTGGTGAGCTACGACGAGCGCCACAATCTGGCCAACGGCGAGAACAACCGCGACGGCCATGGCCACAACCTGAGCAACAACTGCGGCGCAGAGGGCCCGAGCGACGACCCCGCGGTGCTGGCCCTGCGCACCCGCCTGCAGCGCGCGCTGCTCGCCACGCTGATGCTGTCGCAGGGCACGCCGATGCTGCTGGCCGGCGACGAGCTCGGCCACAGCCAGCAGGGCAACAACAACGCCTACTGCCAGGACAACGAAACCACCTGGCTTGCGTGGATAGGCACCTCCGCCCCCGGCAGCGACGCAGCTCGACTGGGCGCGTTCATCGCGCGCCTCGCCGCGCTGCGCCGCGAAGCCCCCGCCCTGCGCAGCACGCGCTGGTGGCCGGCCGAGCCCCCGGCCGGAGGCTCGGCCGGCATCCGCTGGCTGCGCCCCGACGGCGAGCCGATGGCGCCCGCCGACTGGAGCACGGGCACGGCCCTTGCAATCCACTTCGGGCATGCAGAAGAAAAAGTCGGCAATGGAAGCTCATGGCTGCTGATGGTGAACGCGGGTCCGCAAACCGTGTCGTTCACGCTGCCTCCGGGTGCGTGGCGCCTTTGCCTTTGCACGGATCCGCAGGCCGATCCGGACGACAGCCCCCAGGCGCTGGAAGGCACGGCACAAGTGCCTTTTTCGAGCATCGGGATTGCAAGAACGTAGAAGCCAGCCGCACGGCGCGGTGCTAGTCTCGATGCAGAAACTCTGACGGCGGATCCCGGCCACGCGAACGACCAACAAACGGAGACTCAGGATGGACAACCTCACACCGCAAGCGCAGCTACCGCAGCCTCAGCAGCAGGAGCTGCAGGCCCATCAACTGGTTCGCCGCACCATCGCACTGGTGCTGGCCGGCGGGCGAGGTTCCCGCCTCAAGCAGCTGACCGACCGCCGCGCCAAGCCGGCCGTGTACTTCGGCGGCAAGTTCCGCATCATCGATTTCGCGTTGTCGAACTGCCTGAACTCGGGCATCCGGCGCATGGCGGTGGTCACGCAGTACAAGTCGCACTCGCTCATGCGCCACCTGCAGCGCGGCTGGAGCTTCCTGCGTGCCGAACTCAACGAGATGGTCGACGTGCTGCCCGCGCAGCAGCGCGTGGGCGACGAGCACTGGTACCGCGGCACGGCCGACGCGGTGTTCCAGAACCTGGACATCATCCAGACCCGCTCCACCAAGCACGACTACGTGGTCGTGCTGGCCGGCGACCACATCTACAAGATGGACTACTCGCTGATGGTGAAGGACCATGCCGAGCACGGCCTGGGCTGTACGGTCGGCTGCATCGAGGTGCCGCGCATGGAGGCCACGGCTTTCGGCGTGATGGCCGTGGACGACGGCCGCCAGATCACCGACTTCCTCGAGAAGCCCGCCGATCCGCCCGCCATGCCCGGCAAGCCCGACACGGCGCTGGCGAGCATGGGCATCTACGTGTTCGATTCGGAATACCTCTACCAGCTGCTGGAGGAAGACAACGCGAATCCCGACTCGAGCCACGACTTCGGCAAGGACATCATTCCCCGCGCCGTGGCCCAGGGCCGCGCGCTGGCCCATCCCTTCGGCATGTCGTGCGTCACGCGGGCCTCGCGCGGGCCGGAGGCCAAGACCTACTGGCGCGACGTGGGCACGATTGATGCATTCTGGGCAGCCAACCTCGACCTCGCCTCCATCACCCCGGAGCTCGACATCTATGACACGGACTGGCCCATCTGGACCTACCAGCGGCAACTGCCGCCGGCCAAGTTCGTGCTCGACCGCAACGGGCACCACGGCATGACGGTCAACACCATCGTCTCCGGCGGCTGCATCGTCTCGGGCTCCAAGGTCAGCAGCTCGGTGCTCTTCTCGGGCGTGCGCGTGCATTCCTTCTGCGAGATCAACGAGGCCGTGCTGCTGCCCGACGTGGAAGTCGGCCGCGGCGCGCGGCTGAACCGCGTGGTGATCGACCGCGCCTGCGTCATACCGGAGGACATGGTGATCGGCGAAGATGCCGAGGCGGACGCCGCGCGCTTCGAGCGCACCGAGAACGGCGTGGTGCTGGTCACCCGCGAGATGCTGAAACGGCTGGCTGCAGCCTGATCCGAACACGATGCGAATCCTCCAGGTCAGCGCAGAACTCTTTCCCCTCCTCAAGACCGGCGGCCTGGCGGACATCGCCGGCGCCCTGCCCCTGGCGCTCATGGCCGCCGGGCAGGATGCGCGCGTGCTCCTGCCGGGCTTTCCGGCCATCGTGGCGGGCGTGCGCGACCTCGCGCCGGTGGCTGCCTTCGACGCGCCGTGGGGCGAAGGCTTCGGCCTGCGGCTCGGGCACATCGACATCGACGGCGCGCCCGGCATCCCGGCCTACGTGATCGACGCGCCGGCGCTCTACGGCCGGCCCGGCAACCCCTACGAGGACATCTCCCGCCAGCCCTACGGCGACAACCACCGCCGCTTCGCGCTGCTGGGCTGGGCGGCGGCGCAGCTGGCGCAAGGGCTCGATCCGCAATGGCAGCCCGAGGTGGTGCACGCGCACGACTGGCACGCCGCGCTCGCGCCTGCCTACCTGCACTTCGCGCGGCAGGCCGGAGCCCCGCACGTGGGCAGCGTCTTCACCGTGCACAACCTGGCCTACCAGGGCATCTTCGCGCCCTGGCACTTTCCGGAGCTCGGCCTGCCCGGCCCGGCGTTCCAGATGAACGGCCTCGAATACCACGGCCAGGTCTCGTTCATGAAGGGCGGCCTGTATTTCGCCGACCGGCTCACCACCGTGAGCCCGACCTACGCGCTGGAGATCCAGACGCCCGAGCAGGGCTGCGGGCTCGACGGCCTGCTGCGCCAGCGCAGCGCGGTGCTCAGCGGCATCCTCAACGCGGTGGACGACCAGGTCTGGAACCCCGCCACCGACACGGCGCTCATCCAGGGCTATCACACGCCCGAAGGCCGCCACATGGCTGGCAAGGCGCGCTGCAAGTCGGTGCTGCAGCACCAGCTGGGGCTGGCCGAGCGGCCCGACGCGCCGCTCTTCATCGTCGTGAGCCGCCTCACCGAGCAGAAAGGCCTGCACCTGGTGCTCGGCGGGCTCGATTCGCTTCTGGCCCAGGGCGGGCAGCTCGCGCTGCTGGGCAGCGGCGAGGCCTGGCTGGAGGAAGCCTTCCGCCAGCGCGCGGCGGCCGCGCCGCAGTCGGTGGCCGTGACCATCGGCTACAACGAGACGCTGGCCCACCAGCTCTTCGGTGCCGGCGACGTGACGCTGGTGCCTTCTCTCTTCGAGCCCTGCGGCCTCACGCAGATGTACGGCCTCAAGTACGGCAGCCTGCCGCTGGTGCGCCGCGTCGGCGGGCTGGCCGACACGGTGGTCGACAGCTCGCTGGAAGACCTGGCCAGCGGCGATGCCACCGGCTTCGTGTTCGATCGCTTCGAGGCCGCCGACTACGAGCGCGCACTGCGCCGCGCCTTCGCGCTCTACGAGCGCGCGCCCGACTGGCGCCGCGTGCGCGGCAACGCCATGCGCCGGCCGGCCGACTGGGCCACGGCGGCCGCGCAGTACATCGACGTGTACCGGCAAAGCATGAAACAACCCTCTTCCGGGAGCGCCCCATGACGATCAAGGACTTCGCCTACGACCACCCCGACCGCGACGTCGCGGCCTTCAAGCGCGCCGTGGCCAACAAGCTGATCTACGCGGTCGGCAAGGACCCTGTCGCGGCCAGCCAGGACGACTGGCTCAACGCCACCTCGCAGGCGGTGCGCGACCAGCTGGTCGAGCGCTGGATGATGACCACGCGCGCCAACTACGCGCAGGACTTGAAGCGCGTCTACTACCTGTCGATGGAGTTCCTGATCGGGCGCACCTTCACCAACGCGCTGCTCGCGGTGGACCTGTACGACACAGTGCGCGAGGCGCTGGCCGACTTCGGCGTGGACATGGCGGCCCTGTCCGAACGCGAGCCCGACGCGGCGCTGGGCAATGGCGGCCTGGGGCGCCTCGCTGCCTGCTTTCTCGACTCGATGGCCACGCTGGGCGTGCCGGGCATGGGCTACGGCATCCGCTACGAGTACGGCATGTTCCGCCAGCGCATCGTCGACGGCCAGCAGGTGGAGACGCCCGACTACTGGCTCACGCGCGGCAACCCGTGGGAGTTCCAGCGGCCCGAGGTGAACTACCGCGTGCGCTTCGGCGGCCACGTGCAGAAGCGCGAGGGAGCCAACGTGCCGCCCGGCGCGGCCGACTGGGTCGATACGCACGACGTGCTGGCGGTGGCCTACGACACCATCATCCCGGGCTACGGCACGCAGGCTACCAACACGCTGCGGCTGTGGTCGGCGCGCGCCACCGAGGAGATCGACCTCTCGGCCTTCAACCGCGGCAACTACATGCAGGCGGTGGAAAGCAAGAACCATTCGGAGAACGTCTCGCGCGTGCTTTACCCCGACGACTCCACGCCCTCGGGCCGCGAACTGCGCCTGCACCAGGAGTACTTCTTCTGCAGCGCCAGCGTGCAGGACCTGCTGCGCCGCTACCTGCGCAACCACAAGACATTCGACCAGCTCTCGGAGAAGGTCAGCATCCACCTGAACGACACGCACCCGGTGCTGGCGGTGCCCGAGCTCATGCGCCTCTTGCTCGACGAGCACGGCCTCGCGTGGGACGTGGCCTGGGCGCACACGCAGAAGGTGTTCAGCTACACCAACCACACGCTGATGCACGAGGCGCTGGAGACCTGGCCGGTGGAGATGCTGGGGCGCATCCTGCCGCGGCACCTGCAGATCATCTACGACATCAACGCGAAGTTCCTCGCCACGGTGACGCAGAAGGTGGGCAACGACGTGGAGCTGATGCGCCGCCTCTCGCTGGTCGACGAAACCGGCGAGCGCCGCGTGCGCATGGCCTACGTGGCGGTGCTCGCGAGCCATTCGGTCAATGGTGTGTCGGGGCTGCACTCGGAGCTGATGAAGCAGTCGATCTTCTCGGACTTCGCGAAGATCTTTCCGGAGCGCTTCAACAACAAGACCAACGGCGTCACGCCGCGCCGCTGGCTGGCACAGGCCAACCCGCCGCTGGCGGCGCTGCTCGACCAGCGCATCGGCAAGGGCTGGCGGCGCGACCTGTCGCAGCTGGAGGCGCTCAAGCCCATGGCCGCGCAGCCGGCCTTCGTGCGCGCGTTCCGCCACGCCAAGCGCGAGAACAAGCTGCGGCTGGCCAACTGGGTCGAGCAGCACCTGAAGATCGACATCGACACGGACGCGATGTTCGACGTGCAGGTCAAGCGCATCCACGAATACAAGCGCCAGCTGCTCAACGTGCTGCACGTGGTGACGCGCTATCACCGCATCCTCGATGCGCAGGCCGCGGGCACGCCGATCGACATGGTGCCGCGCGTGGTGGTGTTCGCGGGCAAGGCGGCGTCGGCCTATGCGATGGCGAAGCTGGTCATCCGGCTCATCAACGACGTGGCCGCCACCATCAACGCCGACGCGCGCGTGGGCAAGCTGCTGAAGGTGGTGTTTTTGCCGAACTACAGCGTGAGCCTGGCGGAGATCATCATGCCGGCGGCCGACCTGTCGGAGCAGATCTCCACGGCGGGCACGGAAGCCTCGGGCACCGGGAACATGAAGTTCGCGCTCAACGGCGCGCTCACCATCGGCACGCTGGACGGCGCGAACGTCGAGATGCGCGAGAGCGTGGGTCCCGAGAACATCTTCATCTTCGGCAACACCACGCCCGAGGTGGCCGACATCCGCGCGCGGGGCTACCAGCCGCGCGAAATCTACGAGGAGAACGCCGAGCTCAAGCGCGTGCTCGACGCGATCCGCGACGGCGCCTTCTCGCCCGGCGAGCCGTCGCGCTACCAGGGCATCTACGACGCGCTGGTGAACTGGGGCGACCACTACCTGCTGCTGGCCGACTACGCGAGCTACGTGGCGAAGCAGGCCGAAGTCGATACGCTGTACCGCGACTCGGACGCGTGGACGCGCATGGCGATCCTCAACGTGGCGGGAATGGGGGGGTTCTCGTCGGACCGCACGATTGCGCAGTACGCGCACGAGATCTGGCACACCAAGCCAGTAGTACTTGGCTAACCCCCAGGCTTGCCCACTTCGTGTGGCCGCCCACCCCCTTGCAGGGGGCGACACCTGCGGCCCGGCAAAGCCGGTTCCGCGGTGTCCACGAAAAAAGAGTCAGATCAGCGAGGTGGCTTCTGCGGCGCAGCCTCCGCCTCGGTCACGAAGCCGATGCGGCTGAGCCCGGCCTTGTTCGCGATGCCCATCAGCGCCACCACCTTGCCGTAAGGCACGGTCTGGTCGGCGCGCAGCTGCACCTCGGTGTCCTTGCTGTCGGCGGCTGCCTTTTCGAGTTGCTGCGCCAGTTCCTCGTCGGTCACGGCCTTGTCGTTGAGGAAGACCTTGCCCGATGCGTCGACCGAGAGGCTCACGAACTTGGGCGCGTCGTTGGGCTGGCCGGCGTCGGTCTGCGGCAGGTCGAGCTTGATCGAGCTGGCCATCAGCGGCGCGGTGATGATGAAGATCACCAGCAGCACCAGCATCACGTCGACCAGCGGCGTGACGTTGATGTCGGACAGCGGCCGCTGCGCGCCCGCGCCCATGGCGCGCCCGCCGCCGCCGGTGGCGCTGCCCAGTGATGTGCGACCGAAGGCCATGGTTGCGGCTCTGCCTGGCTGCTCTCAGACCGGCATCGGCCGCGCGGGCGGCGGCGCGGCAGGCGCGGCCGGGGCGCCGAAGCTGCCCAGCAGGTCGTGCGCGAAGCCTTCGAGCTCGGCTTCGATGCGGCCGATGACGCGGCCGAAGACGTTGTAGGCCAGCACGGCCGGAATGGCCACGGCCAAACCGAAGGCCGTCATGATGAGCGCCTCGCCGACCGGGCCCGCCACCTTGTCGATGGTGAAGCCGCCGGTCTGGCCGGCGATGCCCGTCAGCGCGCCGTAGATGCCCCAGACCGTGCCCAGCAGCCCGACGAAAGGCGCGGTGGCGCCGACCGTGGCCAGCAGGATCTGCCCGGCCTGCAGCCGGCGCAGCGCACCGTGCAGGGCGTCGCGCAGCACGCGCGTGAGGCGCTGGTTGCGGTCGACCGTGGCGCCCAGCGTGCCGGCCGGCTCGCCCGCGGCCACGCTGCGGATGGCCGACACGGCGGGCGACACGAGCGTCGCGCGGTCGAAGGCCTTGAGCTTCTGCTCGGCGTCGGCCAGCGTGGACGACTGCCAGAACGCCGCGATGCTGCGCAGCACGTCGCGCGTGCCGCCGCGCAGCAGCCACGCCTTCCAGAGGATGATGACCCAGCTCGCGATCGACATCGCGAGCAGCAGCGCGGCCACCGAGCGGCTGACGCCGTCACCGTGGGCCAGCAGTTCGAGCACGCTCATCGGCGGTCCTTGGTTGGTGCCGCGCGGTCAGCGAAGACCGAGCACGTCGTACATGTCGAACAGGCCCGCGCGCTGGCCGGCCAGGAAGCGCACCGCGCGCAGGCTGCCCTGGGCGTAGGTGACGCGGCTCGACGACTTGTGGGTGATCTCGATGCGCTCTCCGGTGCCGGCGAACAGCACGGTGTGATCGCCCACGATGTCGCCGCCACGGATGGCCGAGAAGCCGATGGTGGACGGATCGCGCTCGCCGGTGATGCCTTCGCGGGCATACACGGCGCAGTCCTTGAGGTCGCGGCCCAGCGCGTCGGCGATGACCTCGCCCATCTTGAGCGCGGTGCCCGAAGGCGCGTCGACCTTGTGACGGTGGTGCGCCTCGATGATCTCGATGTCGTAGCCGGTCGCCATGGCCTTGGCGGCCATCTCGAGCAGCTTGAAGGTGACGTTGACGCCCACGCTCATGTTGGGGGCCATCATGATCGCGATGTCCTTCGCGATCTCGGCGATCTCGGCCTTCTGCGCGTCGCTGAAGCCCGTGGTGCCGATGACGGCCTGCACGCCCAGTTCGCGGCAGACCGCGAGATGCGCCAGCGTGCCTTCGGGGCGGGTGAAGTCGATGAGCACCTGCGCGTCTTTCAGGCCGGCGCGCAGGTCGGACACGATGGACACGCCGCTGTCGAAGCCCAGGAAGGCGCCTGCGTCGGTGCCGAGGGCCGGGCTGCCGGCGATGTCGAGGGCGCCTGCCAGGCGAAGGTCGGGCGCGTTGCGCACGGCCTCGATCAGCATGTGGCCCATGCGGCCCGAAGCCCCGGCGATGGCGACGCGGCGCGGCTCGGAGGCGGAATTGGCGGAAGGAGTGGAGGTGGATTCGGTCACGCGGATTCAGTCAGTCTTCGAGGATTTTCGAAACGGCCCGAGGCAGTCAGGAAAGGCCGGGAGCATGGATCGACACGAAACGGACGCCGCCTGAGCCGGCTCGGCGGCACCGCCCGCTGCCGCCGATGCTCCAGCAAGCGCTCAGCGCGCGGCTTCGAGCGGGGGGTAGGCGGCCGGCAGCGGCGGCAGGGAAGCGGAGGCCGAGCCCTTGTTGTCGGCGTCGGTTTTCTTGCCGTCGTCCTTGGGTGCGTATTTCTTGAGATCGTCTTCCGACGCTTCGAGGTTGGGCACCTTGCCGGATTTCTTGCGGGTGTCGAGCGTGGCGACGAATTCTTCCTCGCTGGGCATCTCGTCGCCCTCGAAGCGGTCCAGCAACTCGCCGTTGAAGAACACGGTCAGGTGGCGTTCCTGCGGATCGACGCCCTGGCGGCGGATGGTGAAGACGTAGTCCCAGCGGTTGGAATGGAACACGTCGTTCAGCAGCGAGGTTCCCAGGATTTCACGCACCTGCTGGCGGGACATGCCCGGCTTGAGCGCCGCGACCTGTTCCTTCGACACGAAATTGCCCTGAACCACCTCGACTTTGTAGGGGGTTACGGCGGCCAGCGCGCCACGCGTGCGCTCGGTGAAACCGCTGCAGGCACCGAGGCCGAGCGTTGCCGCGACGGCGGCGGCCAGCAGCCAGGGCCGGCGTTGGAAGATGGCAGGCATGGGAGGAAAAGGGGGTAGCGATATGATCGGCCATTGTAGCGGCTGGCCTTTTCGGGGCCTTTTGCCGCAGCCCCGCCAGGGGTGCAGGAACCAACATGGCCAACATCGACGAACTCAAGAATACCGGCCTCAAGGCCACCCTGCCGCGCCTGAAGATCCTGGAGATCTTCCAGACCGGCAGCCAGCGGCACATGACTGCGGAAGACGTGTTCCGCGTGCTGCTCAACGAGCACTCCGACATCGGCCTTGCCACGGTCTACCGTGTGCTCACCCAGTTCGAGCAGGCCGGCATCCTGGAGCGCAGCCACTTCGAAAGCGGCAAGGCGGTCTACGAGTTGAACGAAGGCACCCACCACGACCACCTGATCTGCACTTCCTGCGGCAAGGTCGAGGAGTTCTACGACGCCGAGATCGAGCGCCGCCAGCAGATGATCGCCAAAGACAAGGGCTGGATCCTGCAGGATCACGCCATGTCGCTGTACGGCCTTTGCGGAGATTGCGCCAAGAAGCGCTGATACGAAGCTAGAAAGCGGGAAAAGGAAACGCAGCCCGGCGGCGGCCGCCCCCGCCGGGATCGATCAGTCCCCGTCGCGCGAGCTTTCCATCGCCTTGTGGTGCCGCGCCACGAAGTCGGCATACGTGTCGATGCCGCGCAGCTGCAGGATCGAGTTGCGCACCGCGGCCTCCACCAGCACGGCGATGTTGCGCCCTGCCACCACCTGGATGATGACCTTGCGCACCGGGATGCCCAGCACGTCCTGCGTGAGCGGCGCCGAGGGCATGCGCTCGTAGTCGCGTTCGAAGCTGTCGCGCCGCACGAGGTGCACGATGAGCTTGAGCCGCATCTTCCGGCGCACCGCCGTCTCGCCGAAGATCGCGCGGATGTCCAGCAGGCCGATGCCGCGCACCTCGAGCAGGTTCAGCAGCAGGTCGGGGCAGCGGCCCTCGATGGTGTTCTGGTTGATGCGGTAGAGATCGACCGCGTCGTCGGCCACGAGGCCGTTGCCGCGCGAGATCAGCTCGAGGCCGAGTTCGCTCTTTCCCAGGCCCGACTCGCCCGTGATCATCACGCCCATGCCCAGGATGTCCATGAACACGCCGTGCATCGAGGTGCGTTCGGCGAAGTGCTTGGACAGGTAGGCGCGCAGCAGGTCGATCACGAAGGCCGACGACTCGCGCGTGGCGAAGAGCGGCAACTGCGCGCGCTCGCAGATCGACAGCAGCTCGTCGGGCGCGGCCTGGCCGTCGGCCAGCACCAGCATCGGCGGCTCCAGCGTGACGATGCGGGCGATGCGCCGCGCGCAGTCTTCCTCGCTGCCGCGCGTCAGGTAGGCCACCTCGCGGGCGCCGAGGATCTGTACGCGGTACGGGTGGATGTAGTTGAGGTAGCCGACGAGGTCGGCGGCCGACTGCGCCCGGCTGATGACCTCCGCGTCGAACTGGCGCTCCGACGCGCCCAGCCCCGCGAGCCATTCCCAGCGGAGCGAGCCACGGAACTCCTCGAACATGGCATCGGCGCTGATGACGGTCGGCTTCATGCGTTCAGGAGACGGCGCGCGGGCGCCGGCATTGCGTTGGAATGAGGGAAGAAGGAGCCGCGCAGCTTATCAGCAGCCGCGCGCCAACCCACGCGCTCAGGCGACCTGGGTGGATTGCCAGCCGGCGATCAGGTCGTGCAGGGCCGTGGCGTCTGTGCTGGACTTGATCTGCTCGCGCAGGCTGGCGTCGCTCAGCAGCTCGGCGATTTCGGAGAGGATTTCGAGGTGCTTCTGCGTGGCCGCTTCGGGAACCAGCAGGAAGATCAGAAGTGCGACGGGTTGCTCGTCGGGGGCGTCGAAGCCGATCGGGTTGGCCAGCTGGAACACAGCGGCCATCGGCGACTTGAGGCCCTTGATGCGGCCATGCGGAATGGCAACGCCGTGGCCCAGGCCGGTGGAGCCGAGGCGCTCGCGCGCGAAGAGGCTGTCGGTGATGAGGGCACGGCCCAGACCGTGAAGGCTTTCGAACAGCAGGCCGGCTTCTTCGAAAGCACGTTTCTTGCTGGTAGCGTCAACGCTCACGAGCACTTGAGCGGGCGGCAGGATGGACGCGAGGCGATTCATGGTGGGTGCAGAGCGGGGGCGATTATGCACCCGCTTGGTAAAAACCCCCAGTCCCCCTATTTACTTTCTGTCTACATGTTGCCCGGAGGCCTCGTGCTCTCCTCTGGGCGCTTGCCAAAAGCCCTAGTTCTGCAGTCGGAAAACAAAACGCCGCCCGAAGGCGGCCTTGCGATGCGAGCCCGGGGGCTCCTACATCACGCGCTTGGGTGCCGCATGATGGTGGTCCTGCAGGCGGTCCTTGTGGCGCACCACCTGGCGGTCGAGCTTATCGACCAGTTCATCGACCGCAGCGTAGAGATCAGCGTGGCTCGACTCCGCGAACATGTCATTGCCCTTGACGTGGATGTTGCATTCCGCCCTTTGGCGGCGTTCCTTTTCCTTCTGCTTTTCCACCGTGAGGATCACCTTGACATCGACCACCTGGTCGAAGTGTCGGATGACCCGGTCCAGCTTGCTCGTGACGTAGGTGCGCAAGGCAGGTGTGACGTCGAGGTGATGACCGCTGATCGTCAAATTCATGAATGACCTCCTGGAATTGACGGTTGGGGAAATGACCGCGCCGCGGGATGCGGTTTGGCCGGCGAAACGGGAGTTCTCTTGGGGGTTCGAGAGGGAGAAGAGGGGGGAGGAAAGAAGAGGAGAAAGAGGGGAAGGTCGATTCACTATGCCCAAGCTGTCACGGTATTGCAATACCTGAGTTGCCCGGGGTTTTGCCGCTTCGTGAGCAGCTTTTCACACGCTAGCGAATCGATAGCGGCTGGCACGCACGGGGCAGGCGATGAGGCACTTCTGGAACAAGTGTTTCAGCGGCGGCCAGGCGCGGCCAGGTGGTGACCATGACGGCGAAAGGGCCTGTTCGTGCCCTCACCCTCGCCCTCCCCGTTCAGCGCCAGGCCGCCCGCATCCTGTTGCGCAGGTCGATCACCGAGCTGGGCGGCGGCACGGCCGGCGGCCGCTCCGGCGGAGGCGGCCAGGTCTGCTGCTCGAAGCCTTCCAGATCGGCATCGGCGATGAAGCGCGTGCGGTTGGCATACATGTGCCGGTCGCCGCGCGCCGCCTGCTGCGTGACGTAGAAACGCTGCGGCACCAGCAGGTGCAGATGGTCGCGCGCCCGGGTCATCGCCACGTAGAGCAGCCGTCTTTCTTCTTCCAGCTCTTGCGCGCTCTGCGCCACGTCGGCCGGCAGGCAGCCGTCGACCACGTTGAGCACGTGCACCGAATTCCATTCCTGTCCCTTGGCCGAATGGATGGTCGAGAGGATCAGGTAGTCCTCGTCGAGCAGCGGCGGCCCCGGGCGGTCGCTGGTGGCCTCGGGCGGATCGAGCGTGAGCTCGGTGAGAAAGCGCTCGCGCGAGGCATACCCGGCCGCGAGCCGCGCGAGCTGCTCCACGTCGGCGCGCCGCACGCCGGAGGTGTCCTCGTACAGGCGCTCCAGGTGCGGCAGATACCAGTCCATCGCCAGTTCGACATCGGCCGGCCACTTGAGCGCGGGCTCTCGCAGGGCCTCGTAGGCCTTCGCGAAGTCGTCCCACTGCGCGCGTGCCGCAGCAGGCGGCACGAACTCGCGCACGGCCCGGGCCGGGTCGGCCGCCTGCTCCATCGCGTCGAGCAGGCGCGCGCTCGTGGCGGGCCCGATGCCCGGGATGAGTTGCGTCACGCGAAACCCCGCCATGCGCCCGCGCGGGTTCTGCGCGAAGCGCAGCACCGCGAGCAGGTCCTTCACGTGCGAGGCTTCGAGAAACTTGAGCCCGCCGAACTTCACGAACGGAATGTTGCGCCGGGCCAGCTCGAGTTCGAGCGCCGCGCTGTGCGTCGAGGTCCGGAACAGCACCGCCTGCGACTTCAGCGCCAGCCCGCCCTCGCGATGCGCCAGCACCTTGTCGGCCACCCAGCGCGCCTGCCCCGCCTCGTCGGGCACGAGCACCAGCAACGGCTTGCCCGCAGAGGGCTTGTCGGTCCACAACGTCTTGGCGTGCCGCTCGGCGGCCTGCGCGATCACGCGGTTCGACACGTCGAGGATCGGCTGCGTCGAGCGATAGTTGCGCTCCAGCGTGACCACCCGCGCGGCCTGCGTGAACTGCGACGGGAAGTCGAGGATGTTGCGCACCGTCGCGCCTCGAAAGGAATAGATCGACTGCGCATCGTCCCCCACCACCGTCACGCCGCGCCCGTCGGGCTTGAGCGCCAGCAGGATCGAGGCCTGCAGCAGGTTGGTGTCCTGGTACTCGTCGACCAGCACATGGTCGAAGCGCGCGCCGATGTGCGCGGCCAGCGCGGGCTCGGCGGCCATCTCGGCCCAGTAGAGCAGGAGGTCGTCGTAGTCGAGCACGTTCTGCCGCTGCTTGGCCTCGACGTACGCGCCGAACAGCTTCTTGAGTTCGGCCTCCCACTCGTCGCACCAGGGAAAGGCCTCCTTGAGCACGTCGGCCAGCGGCGCGCGGGTGTTCACGCAGCGCGAATAGATCGACAGGCAGGTGCCCTTGCGCGGAAAGCGGTTGACGGTGGAAGAAAGCCCCAGCTCGTGGCGTACCAGCCCCATCAGGTCTTCGGCGTCGCCGCGGTCATGGATGGTGAAGTTCTCGTCGAGCCCGATCTGCGGCGCGTATTCGCGCAGCAGCCGCGCGCCGATGCCGTGGAAGGTGCCGGCCCACGGCAGCGAGGGCGGCGCCTCGGACTTCAGGCCCAGCACCTGCGCCAGCACACGGCCGGCGCGGCGCTCCATTTCCTGCGCGGCGCGGCGCGAGAAGGTCAGCAGCAGCAGGCGCTGCGGATCGACGCCGCCGGCGATGAGGGTTGCGACGCGGTGCGCCAGCGTGCTGGTCTTGCCCGAGCCGGCCCCGGCGATGACGAGCAGCGGGCGCTCGTCGGGCGCCGCGACAGCCGCCCCCACGCCATGCTCGACAGCCGCGCGCTGCGCCTCGTTGAGCGAAGCCAGCGCCTGCGCCAGGCGTTCGGCCTGGGTCTTCGGCGCGGCGGAAAAAACGGGAAGCGCAGTGCTCTGCATGGAGCACGACTTTACTGTATGCCCGTCCAGTCCAGCCACCTCGCCGACATGTGGCCGGTGACATAATCGCGCCTCGCTGCAACCCGGAGATTTTTCCAATGGAAACCGCCCCGTCTCGGCAGCTTTCAACTCCCTTTCGCTGACGCCTTTTTCGCGCCTCTCGCGCACGTCGGGCCGGGGAATTGAAAGCGCCCCCTCCCTCGCCCATCGTCCAGTCAGTCATTCCCGGGAGTGAGCCACATGCTCAACATCTTCACGCTCGCCAACGGCCGCCTAGTCCAGGAAGAAATCGAGGCCCTCGAAGAGCTCTCCAGGTTCCAGCCGATCTGGGTCGACCTCGAGTCGCCCACGCTCGAAGAGAAGCGCTGGATCAAGCAGTACTACGGCCTGTCCATCCCCGAGGACGCGATGGACGAGGACATCGAGGAATCGGCCCGCTTCTACGAGGAAGACAACGGCGAGCTGCACATCCGCTCCGACTTCCTGATCGACGACGACGAAGCCCCGCGCGCGGTGCGCGTCGCCTTCATCCTCAACCAGCACAACACCGACCTGCGCAGCCGCGGCGTGCTGTTCTCGATCCACGACGAGGACGTGCCCGTCTTCCGCCTGCTGCGCATGCGCGCGCGCCGTGCGCCGGGGCTGATCGAGGACGCCAAGGAAGTCATGCTCAAGCTCTTCGACGCCGACGCCGAGTACTCGGCCGACTCGCTGGAGAACATCTACGACGAGCTCGAGGCCGCCAGCAAGAAGGTGCTCTCGGGCAACGTCAGCGACGAGCTGGCCGGCGAGGTGCTCGGCGCCATCGCGCGGCAGGAAGACCTGAACGGGCGCATCCGCCGCAACGTGATGGACACGCGCCGCGCCGTCAGCTTCATGATGCGCAGCAAGATGCTCAACGCCGAGCAGTTCGAGGAAGCACGACAGATCCTGCGCGACATCGAGTCGCTGGACAACCACACGGCCTTCCTCTTCGACAAGATCAACTTCCTGATGGATGCGACCGTCGGTTTCATCAACATCAACCAGAACAAGACCATCAAGATCTTCTCGGTGGCCAGCGTGGCGCTGCTGCCGCCGACGCTGATCGCCAGCATCTACGGCATGAACTTCAAGTTCATGCCCGAGCTCGACTGGGCCATGGGCTACCCCTACGCCATCGTGCTCATGGCGGCCAGCGCGCTGGTGCCGATGTGGTACTTCCGCCGGCGCGGCTGGCTGAAGTAGGCGCAAGCAACGCGCCGGGCGCTTTTCCCGGAGTGCTAGAGTGGCCGGCAGCCAGGCGCTGACCGGAGAGCCACCTTGCGCAGACTTCGATTCCTCACCCACCGCCACCGCGCGCCGTCTACCAACGCCGCGCTCGGCCTGCTGCTGGCCTTCAACGCCGGCGCCGTCAACGCAGGCGGCTTCCTCGTGCTGCACATGTACACCTCGCACATGACCGGCTTCGCCTCGCAGCTGGCCGACGGCATGGTGCTGGGCAACGTCAAGCTGCTGCTGAATGCGCTGGGCGCGATCCTGGCCTTCGTGACCGGCGCGGCCGTCTGCGCGGTGCTCGTGAACTGGGGCCGCCAGCACCGCATGCACGGCGTGTACGCCCTGCCGCTGATGCTCGAGGCGGCGCTGATGTTTCCCTTCGGCCTCATGGGCGCCATCACGCTGACCTGGGCGACGCCCTTCGCGGTGCCCCTCACCGTGCTGCTGCTGTCCTTCATCATGGGCCTGCAGAACGCGGTGGCGTCCAAGACCTCGGGCGGCAGCATCCGCACCACCCACATGACCGGCAACATCACCGACATGGGCATCGAGATCGGCAAGATGCTCTACTGGAACCGCCGCTCGAAGTCGGCACCGGCGCCGGCCCTCATCGTGCGCCACGACCGCAGCCGCATGCGCCGCGCCGGCGGGCTGGTCGGCATGTTCGTGCTCGGCGGCGCAATGGGCGCTCTGGGCTTCAAGTACGTGGGCTTCGTCTGCGTGGTGCCGCTGGCAGCGCTGCTGCTCGCGCTGTCGATCCCGCCGCTGCTGCGCGACATTCCGCGCCGCCGCACGCCTTCGCTCAGCTGAGCTCCTGCGGCGACAACGAAGCCAGCCACGCATCGACGAGCGCGAGGCTGTAGCGGCTCGCCACCGAGACGACTAAGCGCGAGAAATCGCCGTGCGCGGCATCGTCGGCACGATCGGAGATCGTCCGCATGGCGGCGAAGGGCACGCCGTAGTCGTGGCACACCTGCGCCACCGACGCGCCCTCCATCTCGACCGCGAGCGCATCGGGCAAGGCCCGCTGCAGCGCCGCGCTCTCGGCGGTGGTCGAGACGAAGCGGTCGCCGCTCACCAGCAGGCCGCGATGCACCTTCGGCGATTGAAGGCCGAACTCGTCGACGGCCTCCTGCCCCACCAGGGCCACCGGATCGCGCAGCGTCTCCCGCGCAACCGCGGCCAGCGCATCGCCGATGGCAGTGTCGGCCGCGAAGCGCGACAGCCCCATCAACGGCACTTCGTATCTGGGAAAGATCGGCGATGCGTCCAGGTCATGCTGCAGCAGCTGCGTGGCGACCACCACGTCGCCCACATTCACGCCCGGCGCGAGCCCGCCCGCGACGCCGGTGAACACGATGGCCCGCGCGCCGAAGCGCTCCAGCAGCACCGTGGCCGTGATGGCCGCAGCGACCTTGCCGATGCGCGACAGCACCGCGACCACCGGCCAGCCATGCAGATGGCCCACCCAGAAGTCGCGGCCCGCGACGCGCACGCGCTGCTCGTCGGGCATCAGCGCGAGGAGCGCACCCAGCTCCTCGTGCATGGCCGCCACGATGGCGATGGGCGCGACAGTCACCTTCCGCTTATTGCTTGATATCCACACCGTAGAAGGTGTGGCGACCGAACGGGCTCAGCTTGAAGTCGATGACCTCCTTGCGCACCGGCTTCAGCTGCACCGCGTGCGCAATGGTGAACCACGGCGCCTGCTCCTTGAAGATCAGCTGCGCCTTCTTGTAGAGCGCATCGCGGTCGGCCTGCTTCACGGTGCTCTTGGCCTTCACCACGAGGTCTTCATAAGGCTGGTAGCAGAACTTCGAGATGTTGCTGCCGCTGGCCGACTTCGCCGAGGCGCAGCCCAGCAGCGTGTAGAGGAAGTTGTCCGGGTCGCCGTTGTCGCCGGTCCAGCCCAGCATGCCCATCTGGTGCTCGCCGGCCTGCAGGCGCTTGCGGTACTCGCCCCACTCGAAGCTCTTGATCTCGGCCTTGACGTTGATCTTGGCGAGGTCGGCCTGCATCAGCTCGGCGATGCGCTTGGCGTTCGGGTTGTACGGGCGCTGCACCGGCATGGCCCACAGGTCGGTCGAGAAGCCGTCGGGGAAGCCGGCCTGCGCCAGCAGCTTCTTCGCGGCTTCGGGATCGTACGGGTCGTCCTTCACCGCGTCGTTGTAGGACCACATGGTCGGCGGGATCGGGTTCTTCGCGGCCACGCCGGTCGACAGGTACACGCCGTCGATGATGGCCTTCTTGTTGATCGCCATGTTGATGGCCTTGCGCACGCGCACGTCGTCGAAGGGCTTCTTCGTCGTGTTGTACGAGAGGTAGCCCACGTTCAGGCCGGGCTGCTCCAGCAACTGCACGTTCGGGTCCTTGCGGATCGCGTCGAGATCGGCCGGGTTCGGGTAGGGCATGACGTGGCACTCGCCCTTCTGCAGCTTGGCCCAGCGCACCGAGGCGTCGGGCGTGATCGCGAACACGAGGTCGTCGATCTTGGCCTTGCCGCCCCAGTACTGCGGGAAGGCCTTGAAGCGGATGATCGCGTCCTTCTGGTACTGCACGAGGTAGAAGGGACCGGTGCCGATCGGGTCCTGGTCGACCTTCTCGGGCGTGCCGGCCTTCAGCATCGCGATGGCGTATTCCTTCGACTGGATGCCCGCGTACTGCATCGCCAGGTTCGCGAGGAACGGCGCCTCGGCCTGGTTGAGCGTGATCTTCACCGTGTAGTCGTCGATGCGGTCCACCGACTTCAAGAGCTTGGGCATGCCCATGTCGTTGAAGTAGGAGTGGTTCTGGCTCGTGACCTTGAAGAAGGGGTCGCTCTCCTTCCACTGGCGCTCCAGCATGAAGATGAAGTCGTCGGCGTTGAAGTCGCGCGTGGGCTTGAAGCTCTTGCTCGTGGTGTGCCACTTCACACCCTTGCGCAGGTGGAAGGTGTAGACCGTGCCGTCGGCCGAGATGTCCCATTTTTCGGCGAGGCCGGGCACGACCTTGGTGCCGCCGCGCTCGAACTCGACGATGGTGTTGTAGACCTGCGTGGTCACGTCGAACGAGGTGCCGGTGGTGTTCATGCCCGGATAGAAATTCTCCGGGCTGCCTTCCGAGCAATAAACCAGCGTCTTGGCGGACACCGCGCCGCAGGCCAGGGTAAGGGCCGCAAGCGCTGTCGGTGCCAGGAGCGCCAGGCTTCGTGAGCGGCGCGAAACGGTGGGCTGGGTCTTCATGTGGACTCCTTGATACACGGTTGAAAAAACTGCGAGAACGAAAACGGAAACTGAGGGAACGCTAGGGATTCGTCGCCATCGCGATGGAGGCGGCGGAGGGAACATCGGCGCGCACCAGCGGCGCGCCTTCGAGGAACTTCTCCGAGAAGTGGCAGGCCACCTGCCGCTCGTCGAGCATGCGCAGCAGCGGCCGCTCTTCGCGGCAGCGCTGCTCCACGTGCGGGCATCGCGTGCTGAACACGCAGCCCGAGGGTGGATTCAGCGGCGAGGGCAGCTCGCCCTTGAGCACGATGCGCTGGCTGCTGAGCCCCGGCGTGGAGGCCAGCAGCGCCTGCGTGTACGGATGCAGCGGCCGCGCGAAGATGCGCGACTTCGGGCCCTGCTCCACCGCATGGCCGAGGTACATCACGAGCACGTCGTGCGCGATGTGCCGCACCACGCCGAGGTCGTGCGAAATGAAGAGATATGCAAGGCCCAGCTCGGCCTGCAGGTCGGCCAGCAGGTTCAGCACCTGCGCCTGGATCGACACGTCGAGCGCCGACACCGGCTCGTCGGCCACCAGCAGGCGCGGGCTCAGCATCAAGGCGCGCGCGATCGCGATGCGCTGGCGCTGGCCGCCCGAGAACATGTGCGGATAGCGGTTGGCGTACTCGGGCCGCAGTCCCACGCGCGCGAGCATGTCCCGCGCCTTTGCGGCTCGCTCCTGCTTGCCCAGGCTGGTGTTGATGGCCAGCGGGTCTTCGAGCACCGTCGAGATCTTCTTGCGCGGATTGAGCGAACCGTACGGGTTCTGGAACACCAGCTGCACCGCCTGGCGCAGCTCCCGCTTGCGCTCGGCGGGCGTGTCGACCGCATCGGCGCCGACCAGCGTGAGCTGGCCTGCCGTCGGCTTCTCGATCAGCGAGACCATGCGCGCCAGCGTCGACTTGCCGCAGCCCGATTCGCCGACCACGGCCAGCGTGCGGCCGCGCTCGATGCTGAAGGAGATGTCTCCCACCGCACGCAGTTGCGAAGGCGCGCGGAACAGCCCGCGGCGGACGTCGTAGGTGCGCTGGAGGTTCTTCGCCTCGACCACCACTTCGTTGCTGGAGGCCGTGCTCATGCCGCCACCTCCGTTGCCTGCCGCTTCGGCGGATCGCTCGCGATCGCCTCCCTGCGCCCCGGATCGCCGAGCGGAAAGTGGCAGCGCACCTCGGCGCCGTGCGACTCACGCAGCGCCGGTCGCACCTGGCAGGCGCGCTCGGTGACGTAGCCGCAGCGCGGCGCGAACAGGCAGCCGGCCGGCCGGTCGTGCACGCCGGGGACCACGCCGCTGATGGTGGCGAGCCGCCCCTCGGGCGCGGCGCGCTCGGGCAGCGCCGCGAGCAGCGCCTCTGTGTAGGGATGCTGCGGCGAGGCGAAGAGCCGGTCGACGCGCTGGTGCTCCATCACCTGTCCCGCGTACATCACGGCGATGCGCTGCGCCATCTCGCTGACCACGCCCATGTTGTGCGTGATGAGCACCAGCGCCATGCCGCGCTCCTTCTGCAGGTCTCGCAGCAGGTCGAGGATCTGCGCCTGGATGGTCACGTCGAGCGCGGTGGTCGGCTCGTCGGCGATCAGCAGGCGCGGGTTGCAGGCGATGGCCATCGCGATCATCACGCGCTGGTTCATGCCGCCCGAGAGCTGGTGCGGAAAGCTGCCCAGGCGCGACGAGGCGGCTGGAATGCCCACCTGCTCCAATAGCTCGGTGGCGCGCTTCTTCGCCTCGCGCTTGTCGAGCTTCAGGTGCAGCCGCAGCGTCTCCATCAGCTGGAAGCCGATGGTGAAGCAGGGGTTGAGGCTGGTGGTCGGCTCCTGGAAGATCATCGCGACTTCCTTGCCGACCAGGGCGCGGCGCGCCTTGTCGGAAATGCCGAGCAGGTCGTTGCCGGCGAAGCGCATGTGCTCCGCGCGCACGCGGCCCGGGAAGCCGACGAGGCCCATCAGCGCCATCATCGTGACGCTCTTGCCCGAGCCCGATTCGCCGACGATGCCGAGCACCTCGCCTTCTTCGAGTGAGAGGCTTACGCCGTCCACAGCGTGCAGCACGCCCCCTTGGGTCGGGAACTCGACGTGCAGATCCTTGATGTCAAGCAAAGGCATCTTTCTTCCTTCCTTTGCTTCAGCGCTTGAGCTTCGGGTCCAGCGCATCGCGCAGGCCGTCGCCCAGAAGATTGAAGGCCAGCACGGCCGCGAGGATCGCCATGCCGGGGAAGGTGACGACCCACCATGCGCGCAGCACGAACTCGCGCGCGTCGGCCAGCATGGTTCCCCACTCGGGCGAAGGCGGCTGCGCGCCAAGGCCGAGGAAGCCGAGCGCCGCCGCGTCGAGGATGGCGGTGGAGATGCCGAGCGAAGCCTGCACGATCAGCGGCGCAGCACAGTTGGGCAGCACCTCGCGGAACATCAGCCGCAGCGTGCCGGCGCCGCTCACGCGCGCGGCCGTGACGTAGTCGCGCGAGACCTCGGCGATGACAGCGGCGCGCGTGATGCGCACATAGTGCGGCAGCACCACGATGGCCACCGCGAGCATCGCGTTGATGAGGCCCGGCCCGAGGATCGCGACGATCACGATGGCCAGCAGCAGGCTGGGCAGCGTGAGCACGATGTCCATCAGCCGCATGATCGCGATCTCGAGCACGCCGCGGAAGAAGCCGGCGATCAGGCCGAGCACGATGCCGACGACCACCGACAGCGCCACCACCGCGACGCCGATCGACAGCGACAGGCGCGCGCCGTACATCAGGCGCGAAAGAATGTCGCGCCCGATGGCGTCGGTGCCCAGCAGGTAGCTCATGGAACCGCCCTGCTGCCACGCCGGCGGCTGCAGGAAGGCGGCGCTGTTGGTTTCGTTGGGCGCGTGCGGCGCGATCCACGGTGCGAAGAGCGCGACCAGCAGCAGCACGACGATGGTGGCGAGCCCGATGACCGCGCCGCGGTTGGCCGAGAAGGCCGTCCAGAATTCGCGCCAGGGGCCGGGAGGTGCGGTGCTCTTGCCCGCACCGTCGGAAACGGTGATTTGCGTGGTTGTCGCCATGGGGAAGCTCAGCGCCTGATGCGCGGGTTGATGACGCCGTACGCCACGTCTACGAGAAGATTGACCAGCATCACGATGCCGCCGAGCAGCAGCATGCCGCCCTGCAGCACCGGGTAGTCGCGCCGGCCGATGGCCTCGATGAGCCACTTGCCGACACCGGGCCAGGAGAAGATGGTCTCGGTGAGGATCGCGCCCGTGAACAGCACGCCCACCTGCAGCCCGATGACGGTCACGACCGGGATGAGCGCGTTGCGCAGCGCATGCAGCCCCACCACGCGAAAGCGCGACAGGCCCTTGGCGCGCGCGGTGCGGATGTAGTCCTCGCCCAGCACCTCGAGCATGGCAGAGCGCGTCATGCGCGCGATGACCGCGAGCGGCACGGTGCCCAGCACCACGGCCGGCAGCACGAGATGGTGCAGCGCCGACCAGAAGGCGCCGGTGTCGCCGGCGCGCAGTGCGTCGATCAGCAGGAAGCCGGTGTCGGGCTCGACGTAGTACTGCACCGCGATGCGGCCCGACACGGGCGTCCATCCGAGCTGCACCGAGAAGAACAGGATCAGAAGCAGCCCCCACCAGAAGATCGGCATCGAGTAGCCGGTGAGCGAGGTGGCCATCACGCCGTGGTCGAAGATGGAATTGCGCCGCACCGCCGCGAGGATGCCGGCCGGCAGCCCGAGCAGCAGCGCGAAAAGAATGGCGCACACCGCGAGCTCGACCGTGGCCGGGAAGAGCGAGAGGAACTCGCTCATCACCGTGTCCTGCGTGATGAGCGACTTGCCGAGGTCGCCGTGCAGCACGCGGGCGATGTAGATGCCGTACTGCACGATCACCGGCTTGTCGAAGCCGTAGGCGGTGCGCAGTTCGGCATGGCGCGCGGGGTCGATTCCGCGCTCGCCGGCCATGGTTTCAATGGGATCACCCGGCACGAGCCGGATGAGGAAGAAGGCGAGCAATGTCATGCCGAAGAAGGTCGGCACCAACAGACTCAAACGGGTAAAGACAAACCTGAGCATCGACCCGCGAATATGCAAGATCGATGCCTCGGCCCCACCCGGGCCGAACCCTTATTCCGGCACTTACTTCTTGGCGTCGCGCAACTCGCGGCGAAGGATCTTGCCGACCGGCGTCTTCGGCATGTCGGTACGAAACTCTACGATGCGCGGCTGCTTGTAACCCGTAAGGTTTGCTCTGCAGTATTCGCGCACCTGAGCCTCCGTGAGCGAAGGGTCTTTCTTGACGATCACGAGCTTCACGGCCTCGCCGGTCTTGTCGTCGGGCACGCCGACCGCGGCGCACTCGAGCACGCCCGGAATCAGTGCGACCACATCCTCGATCTCGTTCGGGTACACGTTGAAGCCCGACACCAGGATCATGTCCTTCTTGCGGTCGACCACCTTGAAGTAGCCGCGCTCGTCGACCACGCCGATGTCGCCGCTCTTGAAGTAGCCGTCGGCCGTCATGACCTTGGCGGTCTCGTCGGGACGCTGCCAGTAGCCGGCCATCACCTGCGGGCCCTTGATCGCGATCTCGCCGCGCTCGCCGACGGGCACTTCGTTGCCGTCGTCGTCGAGCAGCTTGAGCCAGGTGCTCGGCAGCGGCAGGCCGATGGTGCCGGTGTAGGCCGTGCTGTTGGTCGGATTGCAGGTGGCCGAGGGCGAGGTTTCGGAGAGGCCGTAGCCCTCGCAGATCGGGCAGCCGGTCTTCTCGAGCCAGAGCTTCGCGACAGCGGCCTGCACCGCCATGCCGCCGCCGACCGAGACCTTCAGGTTCTTCCAGTTGACGGTGTTGAAGTCGGGGTGGTTCGCCAGCCCGTTGAAGAGCGTGTTGACGGCCGGGAAGCTGTGGATCGTGTGCTTCGACAGCTCCTTCAGCACGCCGGGAATGTCGCGCGGATTCGGGATCAGGATCAGCTTGCCGCCGGTGCGCATGCTCAGCATCATGCCGACCGTGAACGCGAAGATGTGATACAGCGGCAGCGCGCAAACGCCGGTGGGCTGCTCGTTGGCCGGCACCTTGTTCATGACCGGCTCGTTCCACGCCTCGGACTGCAGCACGTTGGCGATCACGTTGCGATGCAGGAGCACCGCCCCCTTCGACACGCCGGTGGTGCCGCCGGTGTACTGCAGCACCGCCACGTCGTCGGGGCCGATGGCCACGGGCTTGAGCGTGACGCCCGCGCCCTTGTCCAGCGCGTCGTTGAAGCGCACCGTGCCCGGAAGGCTGAAGGGAGGCACCATCTTCTTGACGTTGCGTACCACGTAGTTGACGAGCGCGCCCTTCAGGAAGCCGAGGCGGTCGCCCATGGAAGCCAGCACGATGTGCTTGACCGGCGTGCTCGCGATGCATTGCTGCAGCGTGGTGCCGAAGTTCTCCATGATGACGATGGCCTTCGCGCCGGAGTCCTTGAGCTGGTGCTCGAGTTCGCGCGGCGTGTACAGCGGATTCACGTTGACCAGGATCAGCCCGGCGCGCAGGATGCCCGCGACCGCGATCGGGTACTGCGGGCAGTTGGGCATCATGACCGCCACGCGGTCGCCCTTGGCGAGGCCCAGGCTCTGGAGGTAGCCGGCGAAGGACTTGCTCTGCCTGTCGGTCTCGCCGTAGCTGATGTCCTTGCCCATGAAGCTGTAGGCCGTGCGGTCGGCGTACTTCGTGAAGCTCTCTTCCATGAGCGCGACCAGCGATGGGTACTGCGAGGCGTCGATATCGGCGGGCACACCCTGCGGATAGCTGCTGAGCCAGGGACGATCGGTCATTGTTTTGTCTCCTCCGGGAGTCGGACTGTTGAAAACGAAAACGGCGCACGAAGTGGCGCCGCGAAGAGCTCGTCCGCAGCGCGGACGGGGACCTTCGGCCTATTCGATGGCCTTGCCCATATCTTCCACTACTTTTTTAGCATCACCAAAGACCATCATGGTCTTGTCCATGTAGAAGAGCTCGTTGTCCAGGCCGGCATAACCCGCGGCCATGGAGCGCTTGTTGACGATGACGGTCTTGGCCTTGTAGGCCTCCAGGATCGGCATGCCGTAGATCGGGCTGCCCTTGGTGTGCGCGGCGGGGTTCACGACGTCGTTGGCGCCCAGGATGATCGCCACGTCGGCCTGGCCGAACTCGCCGTTGATGTCTTCCATCTCGAAGACCTGGTCGTAGGGCACCTCGGCCTCGGCCAGCAGCACGTTCATGTGCCCAGGCATGCGGCCCGCCACCGGGTGGATCGCGTACTTCACGGTGATGCCCTTCTCGACGAGCTTCTGCGCGAGTTCCTTCACCGCGTGCTGGGCGCGAGCCACGGCAAGGCCGTAGCCGGGCACGATCACCACCGTCTCGGCGTTGCCTAGCACGAAGGCCGCGTCGTCGGCGCTGCCGCTCTTCACGGGGCGCTGCTCCTTCGCGCCGCCCGTGGCCGCGGCCGCGTCGCCGCCGAAGCCGCCCAGGATCACGTTGAAGAACGAGCGGTTCATGGCCTTGCACATGATGTAGCTCAGGATCGCGCCCGAGGAGCCCACCAGCGAGCCGGCCACGATCAGCATCGCGTTGTTCAGGCTGAAGCCGATGCCCGCGGCCGCCCAGCCCGAGTAGCTGTTGAGCATCGACACCACCACCGGCATGTCGGCGCCGCCGATCGGGATGATGATGAGCACGCCCATCACGAAGGCCAGCGCCAGCATCGCGAAGAAGGCCGGCCAGCTTTCGGTGAAGACGAACACCAGCCCCAGGCCGATGGTCGCGAGACCCAGCACGAGGTTCAGCATGTGTTGGCCCGCGAACTGCACCGGCGCGCCCTGGAACAGGCGGAACTTGTACTTGCCCGAGAGCTTGCCGAAGGCGATCACCGAGCCGCTGAAGGTGATGGCGCCGATGGCCGCCCCCAGGAAGAGCTCGAGCCGGTTGCCGCTCGGAATCGGATCGCCCTTGAGCGCGATGCCGAAAGCGTGCGGCTCGGCCACTGCGGCCACCGCGATGAACACCGCGGCCAGGCCGATCATGCTGTGCATGAAGGCGACCAGCTCGGGCATCTTGGTCATCTCGACCTTGTTGGCCATGTAGGCGCCCAAGCCGCCGCCGACGACCAGCGCGACCAGCACGTAGGCCAGGCCGTTGAGGTTGCCGCTGGCAAGCTTGTAGATCAGCGCGCCGGTGGTCAGCACGGCGATCGCCATGCCGGTCATGCCGAAGATGTTGCCGCGGATCGAGGTGGTGGGATGGCTCAGGCCCTTCAGGGCCTGGATGAAGCAGATGCTGGCGACGAGGTACAGCAGCGTGACGAGATTCATGCTCACTTGGCGGCTCCCTCTTCAGCCTTCGGTGCGGCCTTCTTGTCCTTCTTCTTGAACATCTCCAGCATCCGCCGCGTGACGAGGAAGCCGCCGAAGACGTTCACCGCGGCCAGCGCCACGGCGAGCACGCCCATGGTCTTGCCCAGCGGCGTGTCGGTGAGCGCGGCCGCCAGCATGGCGCCCACGATCACGATGGCCGAGATGGCGTTGGTCACGGCCATCAGCGGCGTGTGCAGCGCTGGCGTGACGGTCCATACGACGTGGTAGCCGACGTAGATGGCCAGCACGAAGATGATCAGGTTGATGACTGTGTGAGAGACGATGTCCATGTTCTTCTCCTCGGCGGGCTGGGTTACTTCTTCGTGACCTGGCCGTCCTGCGTGACGCGGCAGGCGGCGACGATGTCGTCCTCGAGGTCGATCTTCAGCGCGCCCTCCTTGGTGACGATGAGCTTGAGGAAGTCGAGCACGTTGCGTGCGTAGAGCGCCGATGCATCGGCCGCCACGAGCGCGGCGAGGTTGGTCTCGCCCACGATGGTCACGCCGTGCTTCACGACCGTCTTGTCGGCTTCCGACAGCGGGCAGTTGCCGCCCACGCCGTCGGGGCCCTTGCCGGCCGCGATGTCGACGATGACGGAGCCCGGCTTCATCGACTTGACCATGTCCTCCGTGATGAGCGTCGGTGCGGCGCGGCCCGGAATGAGCGCGGTGCTGATGACCACGTCGGCCAGCGCCACGCGCTTGGCGACCTCGGCCTGCTGGCGGGTGAGCCAGCTCGCGGGCATGGGCCGCGCGTAGCCGCCGACGCCTTCGGCCGCGTCTTTTTCTTCCTGCGTCTCGTAGGGCACGTCGATGAACTTGCCGCCCAGCGACTCGATCTGCTCCTTGACGCTCGGACGCACGTCGGATGCCTCGATGACGGCGCCCAGGCGCTTGGCGGTGGCGATGGCCTGCAGGCCGGCCACGCCGACGCCCAGGATGACGACGCGCGCGGCCTTCACCGTGCCGGCCGCGGTCATGAGCATCGGGAAGAAGCGCTGGTACTTGTCGGCGGCGATCATCACGGCCTTGTAGCCGGCGATGTTGGCCTGCGACGAGAGCACGTCCATGCTCTGGGCGCGGGTGGTGCGCGGCGCGGCTTCGAGCGCGAAACCGGTGACGCCGGCGGCGGCCAGGCGCTGCAGGCCGGCCGCGTCGAAGGGATTGAGCATGCCGATGACGACGGCGCCGGACTTCAGCAGCGAGGTTTCGGCGTCGGTGGGCGTACGCACCTTGAGGACCATGTCGGCGGAGAAGGCGCCCGCCTGGTCGGTGATCTCCGCGCCTGCGGTCTGGTAGGCGCCATCGGTGACGCTGGCCGCGACGCCTGCTCCCGACTGCACCCGTACGGTGTGCCCTGAGGCGACCAGTTTCTTCACCGTCTCAGGTGTAACAGCCACGCGGGTTTCGCCTGCCAGTGTCTCGGCGGGCACGCCTATCAGCATAGAGATCTCCTCAGAGCAAGGGGCACAGGGGGAATGCGCGCAGAGCTTACAGCAAGATTACAGCCGATCGCTGTCGCCGGAGTGCTCTGTCGTTTTCATCCCAAAGCTTCGAGGAGCTTATGGATACTATAACTTCAGCTATTCAATTGATAGCGAATTCGGGTATTCGATAGCGGCTCGCAGGGAGGACCGCAGCGTGTTCCCGAGGGTGTCCCGGACAGATTCCAGCCGGATTGCCCGGCAAGGTACTGCCAATGACTGACGGAAGCTCGTCAATCAAAATCTCCATTTGTATCCAACTGCTGCCAACTTCGTTAACAAGCAAACAGAAAACCCAGATTTGCGTGCATTAGTTGCAATCCCAAAAACTTTACCTTAGTCGCAGATAGATACACTTCTGCTTAATCAATCGCCAGTTCACGGAAGCTGACGAAGGGAGGAAAAAAGGGGCTGGAATGCGAATCGCGGTACTCGACGACGGTATAGATCAATTCAAGCGGATCAACCAAACCATGACGGCACTCGAGCACGAGTGCCATCCCTACACGGAAGGCAAGGCGCTGCTGCAGGCCATGCGCCGCCAGACCTTCGACCTGCTGATACTCGGCTGGAATCTCCCCGACATGAAGGGCCCCGAGGTGGTAACGACCATCCGCCGGGATCTCAACAGCCGCCTTCCCATTCTTTTCGTGTCCGACAAACCCGGCGAGGCCGACATGGTCGAGGGCCTCAATGCAGGCGCCGACGACTTCATGGCCAAGCCCGCGCGCGCCGGCGAGCTCGAAGCCCGTGTCAACGCGCTGCTGCGCCGCTCATACCCGGCCCAGCACGAAAACGAACTGATCTTCGGCCCCTATCACTTCTATCCGCCTTCACGCGTCCTGAAAGTACGAGGCGTACAGGTCGAACTGAAGAATCGGGAATACGAGCTCGCACTCTTCCTGTTCCAGAACCTCGGCCGACTGCTTTCGAGGGAACATCTGCACGAGGCCGTCTGGGGCCTCGGCATCGAGGCGCTGTCGCGCTCGCTCGACACCCACATATCGCGCCTGAGGACCAAGCTCGATCTGCGCCCGGCCAACGGCTTCCTGCTCCTGGCCATCTACGGCCTGGGCTACCGGCTCGAAACCATCGAGGCCGATGCGCTGTCCGGGGCCGGCGCACGCTGAACCAGGAATTCCAGCCGAGCTGGGGTAGTCTCTCCAACGGCCTGCGCCATGCGCTTACCGACCAAGGAACGAGACGAATGAACCCGATGATCCGGTTGCTGCTTGCTATCACACTGCTCTGGAGCTGGCTGAGCCCTGCCACCGCTGCGGAGGAAGTCGAGGCCAGCGACATGGTGCGCGGCGGCATGCTGGCGATCCAGATGATCGACCAGGGCCGGGCCGGCGAACTATGGGACGGAGCCACCCCGGCCACCCGCAAGCGGGTGACGCGCGCAGACTTCACCAGCCAGGTCGCCCGAAGCCGTGCCCCCATCGGCGCGCCCCAGATGCGCACCTGGGTGGCGGTCAATCGCCAGGTCGTCGCGGATCCGGACGCCGACACCGCAGGCCAGTACATCAGCGTCGAGTACGAAACCCGCTTCGCGAACAAGCCCGGCGGCACCGTGCGCGAACTCGTGAGCTTCCACCTCGACCAGGACCGCGTCTGGCGCTTCAGCGGCTATGTTCTGAAATAAGAGGGTAAAAGATGGCAAGTCCGCGCTGGAAGCCCAACGTCACCGTTGCCGCTGTGATCGAGCGCGACGGGCGCTTTCTGCTGGTCGAGGAGCAGACCGCCGATGGCCTGCGGCTCAACACGCCCGCCGGCCATCTCGACCCCGGCGAATCGCCAGCCGAAGGCTGCGCGCGCGAGACGCTGGAAGAAACAGCCCATCATTTCACGCCAACTGCGCTCATCGGCATCTATATGGCACGCTCCCGCCCGCTGGCGGAGCGCGGCGAAGACACCACCTACATGCGCTTCGCCTTCGCGGGCCTGCTGGGAGCGTTCGAGGAAGGCCGCGCACTCGACGAAGGCATCGTGCGCACCGTCTGGATGACGGCCGACGAGATCCGCGCGAGCGTGGCGCGTCACCGCAGCCCCTTGCTGCTGCAGTGCATCGAAGACTACCTGGCCGGCAAGCGCCACCCGCTCGACGTGGTCCACGTCGACGAATCGGTGCGATCAGAGCCCTGAAGAAAGAAGAACGAGGCCGTGTTCAGACGATGACGCCGCCGCCGAGGCAGCGCTCGCCGTCGTAGAGCACCGCCGACTGTCCCGGCGTCACGGCCCATTGCGGGTCGCCGAAGCGCAAGCCGAAGACGGCCGGGTTCGCACCGCCATCCACCGCATCCATCTCGCAGGCTGCATCGGCCTGCCGGTAGCGCGCCTTCGAGCCATAGCCGCCCGGCACCGGCGCCTCGCCAGCGATCCAGCTCGCGTCGTCCGCCTTCAGCTGAGACGACAGCAGCCAGGGGTGGTCGTGCCCCTGCACCACCCACAGCGTGTTCTTCTCGACATCCTTGCGCGCCACGAACCACGGCGAGTGGTCACCCGAGCCGCGCTGCGCGCCCTTTTCCTTCACGCCGCCGATGCCCAGCCCCTGCCGCTGCCCCAGCGTGTAGAAGCTCAGTCCCTGGTGTTCGCCCAGCTTGCGGCCGCGGTCGTCCTTGATCGGGCCCGGCTCCTTGGAGATGTAGCGGTTCAGGAATTCGCGAAATGGCCGCTCGCCGATGAAGCAGATGCCGGTCGAGTCCTTCTTCTTCGCATTGGGCAAGCCGATTTCCTCGGCGATGCGGCGCACCTCAGTCTTGTGCAGCTCGCCGACCGGGAACAGCGTCTTCGACAGCTGCGCCTGGTTCAGGCGGTGCAGGAAATAGCTCTGGTCCTTCGAGGGATCGAGCCCCTTGAGCAGTTCGTGCTTGCCGGTCTCTTCGTTCAGCCGTACGCGCGCGTAGTGGCCGGTGGCGATCTTCTCGGCGCCCAGGCGCATCGCATGGTCGAGGAAGGCCTTGAACTTGATCTCCGCGTTGCAAAGCACGTCCGGGTTGGGCGTGCGGCCGGCCTTGTATTCGCGCAGGAACTCGGCGAACACACGGTCCTTGTAGTCGGCCGCGAAGTTGACGTGCTCGATCTCGATGCCCAGCACGTCCGCCACGCTGGCGGCGTCCACGAAGTCGATGTTCGACGAGCAGTACTCGCTGTCGTCGTCGTCTTCCCAGTTCTTCATGAAGATGCCGACCACCTCGTGCCCCTGCTGCTTGAGCAGGTGCGCCGTCACCGCGGAGTCCACTCCGCCGCTCAGTCCCACAACGATCCGATGCTTTGCCATAAGCCCCCTATTGTCCCAGCCCCGTGGAAGGGGCTTCCGGCGTGTGGGAAATCGGGAAAACCCGTGTCGCCGGTTTGTCAGCAGCCCGGTTCGCCGCGAGAAGGCCGGCGCTAAAGTGACTCCGCATGAAGGCGGCACAGATCCGCCAGGCGATTTGCAACAGACAACAACCAGCGGAGACAAGACGCATGGCCACCCCTTCCCCAGCTTCCCCCGCCGCATCCTTCGGCGACAGCACTCCCTGGACACGCGCCTATCCGCCCGGCATGCGCTGGGACGCGGAGCTTCCCGTGAAGCCGGTGGAGCAGATGCTCGACGAGGCCGTCGAGCGCTGGCCCGACCGGTCTGCCGTCGAGTTCATGGGCCAGGCCATCACCTACCGCGAGTTCGGCGCCGCGGTCGAGCGCGCCGCCAAGGGCCTGCAGGACATGGGCGTGAAGCCCGGCGTGCACGTCGGCCTCTACCTGCCGAACACACCGCACTACCCGATCGCCTTCTTCGCGGTGCTGAAGGCCGGCGGCACGGTGGTGAACTACTCGCCGCTGGACGCCGAACGCGTGCTGGCCCACAAGATAGAGGACAGCCGCACCGACATCCTCGTCACGCTCGACCTCGTCAACCTGTACCCGCAGATGGCGCGCCTGCTCGACAACTCGCGCCTGAAGACGCTGGTGGTCGGCAGCCTCGGCGACTACGGTGCCATGGGCGACAAGGTGCAGGCCCAGCTGCAGGGCGCCGGCCAGATCGCCCCGGTGCCCATCGACGAACGGCACGTGCGCTTCGCCGATCTGCTCAAGAGCGAAGGCACGCACAAGACCCATCCGCTGGGCGACCTCGCCGAAGAGATCGTCGTGCTGCAGTACACCGGCGGCACCACCGGCCTGCCCAAGGGCGCGATGCTCACGCACGCCAACCTCACATCGGCCTCGGCGCAGTACTACGAGTCGACCAAGGGCGATCCGCCCATCCTGGCCGAAGGCACCGAGCGCTTCCTGGTGGTGCTGCCGCTCTTCCACATCTTCGCGCTCAGCGCGGCGATGCTGCTCGGCGTGCGCCTTGGCGCGGCTCTGGTGCTGCACACGCGCTTCGACGTCGACGCAGTGATGAACGAGCTCGCCGCCAGCCGGATCAGCGTGTTCCCCGGCGTGCCGACGATGTACACCGCGATCCTCTCGCACCCCAAGGCGAAGGAGATGGACCTGCGATCGCTCAAGTTCTGCGGCTCCGGCGGCGCGCCGCTGCCGGTGGAGGTGGAGCAGCGCTTCTTCGAGCTCACCGGCTGCCACCTCAACGAGGGCTGGGGCATGACCGAGACCTCGCCCGTGGGCACCTTCACGCCCGCGCGCGGCCTGCGCAAGGCGGGCTCGTGCGGCATGCCGCTGCCGCGGGTGCGCATCAAGCTCGTGAGCCTGGACGACCCGACGCAGGACATCACCGCCTTCGGCGAAGCGGGCGAACTCTGCATCAAGGGCCCGAACGTGATGAAGGGCTACTGGAACAACCCCAAGGCCACGGCGGAGTCGATGACGGCCGACGGCTACTTCCGCAGCGGCGACGTCGCGAAGATGGACGCCGACGGCTACCTCTACATCGTCGACCGCACCAAGGACATGCTTCTGTGCGGCGGCTACAACGTCTACCCGCGCGTGCTGGAGGAGGCGGTGTACGAGCACCCCTCGGTGGCCGAGGTCTGCGTGATCGGCATTCCCGACGAGTACCGCGGCCAGTCGCCCAAGGCCTTCGTGAAGCTGAAGGATGGCGCTCCCGAATTGACGCTCGACGAGCTCAAGTCATTCCTGAAGAACCGCCTCGGCAAGCACGAGATGATCGGTGCCCTGGAGATCCGCGCAGAGCTGCCCAAGACGCCGGTGGGCAAGCTTTCGAAGAAGGATCTTGTCGATGAAGAAGCCCGCAAGCGGGCCTGAAACCCTCTACGGCTTCTTCTGCCCGAAGGCCTCTGCGAGCAGCTCGTAGGAGCGCAGCCGGGCGACGTGGTCGAACACCTGCGAGGTGATCATGAGTTCGTCCGCGCCGGTGCGCGCGACGAAGGCTTCCACGCCCTTCTTCACCGTCTCGACCGAGCCCACCACGGAGCACGACAGCACCGAGTCGAGCAGCGCATTCTCCGCCGGCCCGACCTTCTGGCGGTAGTTCTCCACCGGCGGCGGCAGGCGCCCGGGCCGTCCGCTGCGCAGGTTCACGAAGGCCTGCTGCCACGAGGTGGCGCGGAACTCGGCCTCCTCGTCGGTGTCGGCCGCGAACACGTTGAAGCCCAGCATCACGTACGGCTTCTGCAGCTGCGCCGAAGGCTTGAAAGTCTCGCGATAGATCTGGATGGCCTGCATGATCTGCTGCGGCGCGAAGTGCGAAGCGAAGGCATAGGGCAGGCCCAGGTGCGCCGCGAGCTGCGCGCCGAAGGTGCTCGATCCGAGGATCCACACCGGCACCTCGAGCCCCGCGCCGGGCACGGCCCGCACCGGCTGCTGCGGGCTCTTCGACATGAAGTCCATCAGCTCGATCACGTCCTGCGGGAACTGGTCGGCGTCCGATTCCAGGTTGCGCCGCAGGGCACGCGCGGTGCGTTGGTCGGAGCCGGGCGCACGCCCCAGGCCGAGGTCGATGCGCCCCGGGTACAGCGACTCGAGCGTGCCGAACTGCTCGGCGATCACCAGCGGCGAGTGGTTCGGCAGCATCACGCCGCCGGCGCCGATGCGGATGGTGGATGTACCCGCGCCCACGTACGACAGCAGCACGGCGGTGGCCGCGCTCGCGATTCCCGGCATGCCGTGGTGCTCGGCCAGCCAGTAGCGCGTGTAGCCCAGCTTCTCGCCATGCTGCGCCAGCGAGAGCGAGTTGCGGAACGACTGCGCGGCGTCGCTGCCCTCGGTGATCGGGGAAAGGTCGAGGATGGAGAACGGAATCATGGGCGCGATCATGGCGCGAACCGCCCAATTCCGTCGCCCGAGGGGCTATTCGGTTTGGTATAGCGTGGTCACGCTCGCGAAGTCGCGCCCGTTCTGCTCCACGCTCGCCTGGAAGGGCACGCTCTCGCCCGGCGCGATGGCCGGCAGGTTGTCCACCAGCTTGAAGCCGGTGAGCTGCCCGTTGCGGTCGCGCAGGCTCACCCAAAGCCGCACCTTGCCGACGATGCCCGTCCCGGGGTTCTTCACGCTGCCGCTGACCACAACGTACTTGTACGAAAAGCGCTGGCTGAAGTTGAGCAGCACGCTGCCGATCTCGGCCTTGGTACCCGTCACCTTCACCTCCAGAGGCTTGCGCGGGCCGGGCAAGGCGGCGCGGCGCATCGGCTTCCACTCGATGCGCGTGTCGGTGATGCGCTCCATGTCCTGCGGCTCCAGGTAGATGGGGAAGCGCTCGCCGGGGTACAGGTATGCCAGCCCCGCGATGGTGGTCGTGCCGTGCGCCTTGTTGCCGCTGAAGCGCGAGATCACGCCGCCCGGCGCGAGCACTACGGCGTCGGCACTGCGATTGACGAGTTCGCCCAGGAAGAGCCGCTGCTGGATGTTGTTGCGCCCGTCCACGAGCGGCAGCAGCTCGAGCAGCTTGTCGTCGAAGCGCTCGCTGTCCTCGGCCAGCAGGTCGTCGGTGCCCAGGCGCAGCTCTGAATTGAAGGACTCCGGACCGCCCGCGGTGCGGATCACGCGGTCGCCGCTGCTCAGCACCGGCGTGCGCGAGCCCGAGGCCTCGACCGTGCTGTAGCCGATGCGGTAGTCCCATGCCGCGATGGCCGCCGCGCGGCCGAAGCGCGCGATGCTCACGTCCACCGAGGTCCGCCCGCCGGGCTGTATCTCGTTGGCCTGCCCGTAGCCATGGCCGAAGCCGATCACCTGTCCCGCGTCGTCGTACAGCGTGGCCAGCACCTCGAAGCCACCGAGCACGGTGGCGTCCTTGCGGTCGTTGACGATGCGGCCCACCAGCCGCACGCGGTCGCCCTGCTGCACCAGCCGCACGCGCGAAAACACCATGCGCGGCCCCTTCACCGCGCTGTAGGGCTCGGCCAGCTTCTGCACGCGCAGTTCCTGCCGCGTGACGTTCTTGCCGCTGGGCATGTCGATCAGCGCCGGTGCGCTCTCGCCGGGCTCCAGCACCGCCACGGGCAGCATCTCGCTGCGCTCGTCGAGCTTGCTGTCGCCGTCGAAGTACACGGCGCGGACGCCGGCGCGCGACAGCGGCTTGCCGGTTTCGTTGCGCGCCACCACCAGCAGCTTGGGGCTGGCCGAGCTGCCGCTGCCCACGAGCACCTGGCGCGGCTCGTCGAGCTTGAGGCCGTCTGTGGGAATGGTGCGGTCGACCGCGGCCACCACGCGCTGCGAGGCGGACGCGCCGCGCGTGTCGGCATTGCGGCTGCCGAGGAACACGCCCACCACGCTGAAGAGCAGCACCGCGCCTACCGCGACGGCCACCCCGATGCCGACCTTGCGCATCATGAGCGCCTGCCTGCGCGCTTCTTCAGCCGCGAGGCGGCGGCCGGCTTCGTTCTTCACCTGGTTGAGCACGCGCTCCAGCCGATCGGAGACGTTGTCCTCCACCAGCGTGACGGAGCCGCAGTGCTCGCAGGTGTATTCGTTGAGGCCGGTGCGCTTGAGCACGCTGCTGCCGCACTCGCCGCACTTGAGCGTCTGGAGATCGATGGTCATGTCTGAAATGCTGCTCCCGTTTTTTCTTCTGCCGTGGCTTGCCTTCTACCAGTCGAAGGCATCCGCGAGATCGTCGGCCCGGTTCGCGCCGACCAGCGGCGTGAGCCGCTCGACCAGGCGCACGCGGTGCACCGGGTTGACCGAATAGTCGTCCGTGAAGATGTCGTCGCCCGCCTCGTCCCAGACCTGGCCGATGGTGCCGAGGCACGCGGCCATCTCCAGGATGTCGGCAAAGAGCGGTTCGTCTTCTTCCCAGGCGCCCGCGCCATGCCGGGCGAACTGTATCGCGCCGGTGTTCAGGTCGAGGATGAACGGGTCGGCGCCCTGGTCGGCCACCACCAGCCAGTGGCCGGGCCACGCGGCGAGGCGCTCGCCGGTGATGCCGTGCCAGCGATAGCCGGCCTGCAGTTGCCACAGGCGCGACAGCGGCGGGATGCTGAAGGGATTGCCAGCGGTAGGCACGGTAAGCCCCGCATGGCCCACGCGCTCGTTGATCCAGTTGCCGAGCGGCCCGACCTGCTCGTAGAAGACCGCGACGGCTTCGGGCAGCGGGATTTCGCCGCGCCAATGGTCGGCCGCGAGCTGCGGCTGCAGCGCGCCATGCGGAGCCAGGGCTGCGCGAGCCTGTTCTATCGATGCCAAGTGTGTTCTCCGTTCAGGCAGCGCAGGCCGCACGCAGCGCGGCGCGAAGCGCTTCCACGTCGCCGGGCGCGATCTCGCGTACGCCGCCCAGGGCGCCCAGGCCACACGCCGTCGATGCAACGACCGGCACGCCCGCCGCCACGGCGCTCAGCAGCGCACGCGGTGCATGCTCGACGTGCGCGGGCAGCACGACGACATCGGCACCGGCCAGCCAGTCGCCTCGCCAGTTCATGTGCTCGACGCGGCCGATGCCTTGCCAGAGCCGCGCGTCGTCCGAAGCCGAGCCCAGCACGCGCAGCCGGCACGGCCAGCCTTGCAGCGCCGCCGCGAGTTCGCGCGCACCCTTGCGCGCCAGCGCGCTCGCGGCGAAGACGACGAGAGGAAGACCGGCATCCCGGGCATCGGCGCGAATGGCTGTCCTGGACTGGGGCAGCACCCATTCGAGCCGCTCCAGCAGCGCCTGCGGAGCAAGCGCCGCCAGCCGCCGCGCCACCTCGGCATGCGGCGTGACGATGACCGACGCGCGCGCAAGCGCCTGCGACTCGGCACGCACCAGCGACGGATCGGCGCGGAAGTCGCGCAAGGTGGCGTCATCGGGCCAGCGCCGCGAAGCATCGTCGAGCCGCTGCTCGATGTCGGCCATCGGCAGCGCGCTGGCCAGCACGATCACACGTCGGCCGTCGAGCGCACCGAGGCGCTGCAGATGCGGCAACAACGACTGTTCGACCACCAGCTGCGTGTGCTCCGGCTTCAGCCGCGCCGCGAAAGCCTGCGCGAGCCAGCGCTGGCCATCGATCAGGCTGGCCTGCCGCCGTTCCGCCTGCCGTGCCCACAGCCGCTGCCACAGCGCGCGCCGCAGGCTCGCGGCCCACGGTGCCAGCGCGGGCGCAACGCCGTCGGCGACCGGCTCGCGATGCCAGCCCGCTGCGGGCCGACGCCAGAACGCGAGCCGCATCGGCACCGGCTGCATGCGCCGAGCGCGCGGATGCTCTTCCCGCAGGTAGCGCGCGAACTCCGGCGTCCATCCGTCGAGCAGTGCGGCGGTGAGCCCTTCCGGGCCGACATCGACCTGCGGGCGATGGCGGAAGCACGCGGTCTGGTCGCAACTGAGGCAGCCGCGCGCCACCGGCAGCGCGGCGTTCGCGTCGTCGTTCGCACGGCGCACCGTGACGGGCGCGAGAGGCACCGCAGGCATGCCACGGCCTCGGATACGCAGCACCAGTTCCGCGCCGGTCAGCTCCACTTCGAGCCGCCATGCGTGCTTGGCGCGCACCTTGAGATCGATGTAGTTCCAGAACACGGTCGCGTCGACGGCATCCGTGCCCGGCTCGCCGGCCTGCTCGATGCGCGCGGTGTGCCCATGCCGCTCCACCAGCTCGAAGCCCGCGCGCGCAGCCACGGTGGCGAGCGCGTTCGACAGCTGGCACAGCCCGCCGGCCAGCGTAGGCACCACGCAGCCGCCGCGCAGCTCGCGGCCCTGCACGAAGCCGCGCCATGCGCCCGGCCTGCCCAGCTGGCGCCAGAAGCTCAGCACTTCACCGGCCGGCACCTCGACGGCATCGAAGGCGCGCCGCGCCACGCGCAGGTTCTGCACCTTGCCGGCGACGAGTGGGAATTCGTCCGCGCGGCCATCGGTCCACAGGGGAGAGCGGTATTGCGCGAGCACGGGCGCATCGGCCAGTGCGTGGCTGCCGGCATTCCATCGCCGGGCCGAGGGCCGCAGCGTTTCGCGCAGTGCGTGGGCCGTGGCCAGGAGCCGCGAGCGCAGCCAGAAATCGATCGCGTCGATGCGGCGCGGCGGCTGCCAGGCCTGCACGCTCACGCGGAGGGGCCTCTCTTGCGCCACTGGCCGAGGTCGGCCTCGATGCGCTCGTCGATGCTGCCGCTCCACTGCGCGCCGAAGCCGGCCGCTCGCAGCAGCTCGACGATGCGGTGGCCCACGGCCACGGTGTTCGCTTCGCGCTGCTCGATCTCGGGAATCATCCCGCCGCTGAAGGCCAGGTGCAGGCGGCCGGTGCGCACGGCCCGTTCGAGATCCTGCGCGTGATAGAAGCAGCAGCCGCGGATGCCCGAGTCCATGCGGCCCGCGGCGCGCCACTGCTCGCGCACGTCGTCGTGGCCGTCGGCAAGCGTGTTGCCCGCGCGGTGCAGGGCGATGATCTTCTCGCTGCGCAGCTGCGCGAACACGGCTTCGAGCCTGTCGTATTCGGTCTGCGCGGGCCACCCGGATTCGGCGGCGCGCTTGGCGGCGCATGCGCTCTCGGCCTCGGCCTTGACCCAGGCGCGGTCCTCGTAGGTGATCTCGTCGGGGTCGAGGTACTCGTCGGTGATCATCCACTCGACATCGGCATCGGGATGGAAACCGCTCCACACCAGGTCGTGGATGCGTCCGCGCGTGTCTTCGGGGTCGAGAGTAAGGGCCATGCGTGTTGGGCTGCCGCCTCGCGGCAACGGGTCATGCTTTCTTTTTTCCTGGCGGAAGCGTGTTCGTATTTTCACCCGGGCGCACCACGGTGGCGCAGTAATGCGAAAGCATGATGTCCTTCCAGCCACCCTTTCGCACCGCAGCATCATGAAGGATGCGTCATGGCAAGGCAATGCGACTTATGGCGAAGCCGGCTCTGCCGGACGGCCTGCGGGCGGCACCGGCGCGAAGCCGCCATGCGACTGGCTATGCTCGCGGCTCTTCATGCACCAGCCCCCTCTTCCAGCCCCGCCGATCGACGATCAGTTGCCCACCGCGTGGACCTCCGGCATGCCGCAGGCCACGGAGCGCGCGCCGAAGCCGGCCGCCGACTGGCTCGCCTGGCTGGTCGCGCTCGCGGTGCTGGTGTTCATGGCGGTGTTCGGCCTGCAGGCAATGCGCTGGTCGCTGGCCGGCGGCTGGCATTGGCTCTGGATGCTGGTGGGGCTGCCGTTCTTCGGCGTCTTCTCGGTGCTGGCGGTGATGGCCGTCGTCACGAGGCTGCGCGAGCGCCGCCGGGTGCGGGTGGCGCTGGAGAACATGTCGCTGGAACGCGGCGAAGGCTTTCGCGCCGGCGAGCCACTGGAGCTGCGCCTGCGCGCCACGGTGCCCACCGCGCAGGAAGGCGAACGCACGGTGGCGCCGCAGCGCATCGCCGTGCGGCTGATGCGGCACCGCACCCTCGACGCAGCCAGCGAATGCTGCGGCGAAGCCATCGCCTCGCGCGAGGAAGCACGCGACGGCCGGGTGCTCTATGCCTGCGAGCTGCGCGCGGACTCCGGGCTCGATGCCCCGCGGTGGTCGGTCGAACTGCGCGACGCGGCGGACGACATCGGCACGCCCATCCTCACCGCCGCGCTGCGGCGGCTGCCTGATCGCTGACACCCCACCACCACACGCCAGACGCAAAAAGGCCAGGCCATGCATTCCGCATGGCCCGGCCTTATGTCTTCAGCTCTGCAGCGAATTACAGCGGCAGTGCGTCGCCGTGAGCGGCAGCGCGGGCTGCGGCGCGAACCGCTGCGCGATCCACCGAGCTGGCCACGATCGGGGCCACGCCCGACGAAGCGCCTTCGGCATACGGGTCACCGCTGCGGGCGGCGGCCACTGCATCGGCGCGAACGGCGGAGCGGCTGGCCGTCGAGACGATCACTTGAGCCGGGCCGGCGTTGGCACCGGTGGCGTAGGGGTTGGCGCTGTGGGCGGCAACAACGGCCTGGCTGGCGACTTCGGCGCGGCTGGCGGCCGAGGTCAGCTGGTGCACGCCTTCATAGGTTTCGGCGTGGGCACCGCCGGCAACGGCCAGCAGGGCGAGGGAAACGGCGGAGAGGAGCTTCGAGGCGGTCATTTGGATTGGTCCTTCAATTGGTTCGGTTCTTGTTTCTTGGTCTGGATCAGCTGAAGGGCTGGTCCATGGGAAGAATTGTGCGCCCGTCATCTAAGTAAAAACCCTTAGACAATGGAACCACGGTGTTCACACCATGGAAACAATCAACCGCCAGGAAGGCAGATCACCGCCTGTCGTAGAGTCCCCCGCATGAGCGATCCGGCCCCCGCCCCTTCTCCGCCCTTGTCCCCCTGGGGCAGCCCCGACACCGTGTTCGACCGGCTCGCGGGCGAATGGAGCCTGCAGCGCAACATCGAGGGTCAGGCCACCATGAGCGGCGTCGCCACCTTCACGCCGCTGGAAGCCGGAACGCTCAAGTACCGCGAGGAAGGCCGCATCCGCCTGGCCGACGGCAAGGAGTTCGACGGGCACCGCGAATACATCTTCGAGCGCGCGCCCGGCGGCTTCGCGGTGCACTTCTCCGAAACGCCGCCGCGCCTCTTCCACGCCATTGCCATCGTGCGCGACGGCAAGGGTGACGGTGACGTGCTCGCCGGCTCGGCCACGCACCTGTGCACGCCCGACACCTACGACAGCAGCTACCGCTTCCTGCCGGACGGCTCCTTCACCATCCGCCACGTGGTGCACGGCCCGCGCAAGGACTACGTGTCGGCCACCGTCCTGAGGCGACCCGGCTGAAGGAAGCCGCTCAGTCGCGGTCGAGCCGCCAGCCCGGCATGCCGCGCATCACCGTCTGCACGAGCATCGCGCAGATGCCGCACTTGATGAGGTCGCCCGGAATGAACACCAGCATCGCCAGCGCGGCCTGCGACAGCGACATGTGGGCGATCCACGAAAGCCCGACGATGCCGAAGGCGTAGACCACGCCGATCCCGCCGACCAGCGCCGACAGGAACGCCGCCGCCAGCAGCGGAAGGCCGGTGGCGCCACCGATGCGGCGCGCCGCAAGGCGCATCAGCAGGCCGCAGGCGAAGGCGCCGAACATCCAGCCGAACAGGAAGCCGCCGGCCGGCGCCACGAACACGCTCAAGCCGCCACGGCCGCCCGGCAGCAGCGGCAGCCCGAGCGCCACCGCCAGCAGGAACAGCGCGATGGCCAAAAAGCCACGGCGCGGCCCCAGCAGGCAGCCAGCGAGCATCACGCCCAGCGACTGCAGCGTGATCGGCACGCCGAAGGGCAGGTCGATCTTGGGGATCAGGCCGAACACCGCCATCAGCGCCGCGAAGAGCGCGATGTACGCCAGCGAACGGGAGGAAGCGAGGGAGCCTGAAGTGGTGGTCATGGCGATGGCAATCGAGAAGATGAAAGACGAAAAAGAAGATCAGCGCCCGAGCCGCGCGGCCAGCGCATCGGCCACGCGCTCCGCCGTCTGCAGCGTGCGGATGGTCAGCGGCGCCAGCAGCCGCAGGCCGCCGCCGTGGCCGGAGCGGGCGCGGTAGGCGTCGTCGAGGCGCTGCCACTGCACATAGAAATTTTCGGCGAAGCGCAGCATCAGGCCAAGGCCGAGCGCGATGCGCTCCGTGGGCACGCCAAGGCGCTGCAGCGGGTGCAGCACGGCCTCGAGCACCGCCAGCAGGTCCTCGAAGCGGGTGGTGAGCGTGAGCATCAGCGCGAGCGTGGCCGCACTCGCCAGGCGCAGCGCGCTCGCCACGCCGAGCGCGGTGGTGCCCATCGCCCAGTGGAATCCGACGATCAGCCCGCCCGCGACCGCCACGCCGAGCAGCATGCGCACGCGGCGCCACGCCGGCTGCCCGAGCGAGGCGAAAACCAGCAGCACCATCGCGCAGGCGGCGGCCAGGTACGCGGGCCGCTCGACCAGCACCAGCAGCGTGCCGCACACCGACAGCACGGCGAGCTTCACCCACGCCGCGATCGCGTGCAGCCAGGTCGGCTGTTCCGAATAGAGGCTACGCACGGCGGCTCCGCTCCAGCGCGGCGCGCTCGCGCACGTTCTCGGCATAGGCCTCGCAGATCTCGCGGCCCGGCCCGTCGGCGCGCACCTTGCCCTGCTCGAGCCACAGCACGCGCTCGAAGTCGTAGACGTGCTCGAGCAGGTGGGTGGACACGAGGATCTGGTGATCGCTTTCTTCCAGCTGCGCGGCCAGCCGTGCCTGGCTCAGCAGGTCGAGGCTGGCGAAGGGCTCGTCGAGCAGCAGCGTGGCGGGCTCGCTGATCTGCAGCGCCAGCAGGCACACCTGCTGGCGCTGGCCCTGGCTCAGCTCGCTCACTGCGCGCCCGGCCCAGGCCTCGAGCCCGCGCCGCGCGAGGAATTCGTGTGCCTGCTGGCGCGCCGCCTGCCGCGTCTCGCCGCGCGCCGTGAGGCTGAAGGCCAGTTCCTCGGCCACGGTCGGAAAGATGATCTGGTCGTCGGGGTTCTGGAACATCAGCCCGACGTGCCTCGACAGCTGCCTGCGGTCGGCCTGCGTGTCGCAGCCATGCACCACCACACGCCCCTGCTGCGGCTGGTCGAGCCCGCTGATGAGGCGGAACAGGCTGCTCTTGCCCGCGCCGTTGTCGCCGACCAGGCCGATGCGCTTCTCCTGCAGGCTCAGCGTCAGCCCCTCGAACACCTGGTGGCTGCCGCGCACCAGCGTCACCGCATCGAGGCGGATGCTGTGCGAAGAGACGGTTTCGGACGGGCTGGGCTGCGGCAAGGGGCGCCCACTGTACCCGAACCCGCCCGGCCGACGCAGGGCTCAGGCCGGGGCGGGAAAGAGCGCGTTGAGCTCCCCGACCGACAGCATCCCCTCGCCCATCGTTGCGAAGCGGCCCTGCCCGAAGGCCTCGGCGGCGATGCGGTTCACCAGCCCCAGGGCCGACTGCAGCGGGCCGCAGCCGAGGCTGATGCGCCGCGCGCCGGCCCGCGCGAAGGCATCTGCCGTCGGCGCGCCCGCATAGCCCGCGTACACGTTCAGCGGCAGCCCAAGCGCGCCGGACAGTCGCGCGATCTCGTCAGGATCGGACATGCCCGGCACGAAGATGCCGTCCGCGCCCGCCGCTGCGTAGAGCTTCGCGCGGCGCAGCGCCTCCTCGAAACGCGCGGCCGGGTCGTCCCAGGGCACGAAGTACACGTCGGTGCGTGCGTTGATGAAGAAGCGCGAATCGAGCTCGCGGATGGCGGCGATGCGCTCGCGCAGCAGCTCGGGCGATGCCAGTTCGCGCGTGCCGGGGCGGGTGCCGTCCTCGATGTTGATGCCGGCAGCGCCCATGTCGACGAGCGCAGCCGCCACCTCGCGCACCGCTGCGACGCTCTCGCCGAAGCCGCTTTCGATGTCGACGCTCACCGGCACGCCCGCCACGCGACAGATGCGCGCGCAGGCCGCGATCAGTTCGCCGACGGGCATGCGCTCGCCATCCGCGTAGCCCAGCGACCAGGCCATGCCCGCGCTGGTGGTGCCGATGGCCGTGGCGCCGGCACGCTCGACGATGCGGGCGCTGGCGGCGTCCCATGCGTTCACCAGGACCAGCGGTCCGGGGCCGGCATGAAGCCGGTGGAAATCTTCTGTCTTCTGCTGCGCGTCGCTCGATCGCATGGCCATCCGTTCCAAGGGAGTTGAGGAATGGCCGCAGCTTAGGAGCGGCGCGCCACCCCGGCTTGGAAAAAACTGCTATTTCATTTCACGCCGTAGCCGCGCGCCGCGCGCAGCGCGATCAGACTCACCACCACGCCGAAGCCCACGTAGAACGCCGGCGCGATCTTGCTGCCCGTGGCCGTGATGAGCCAGGCGCTGATGAAGGGCGCGAAGCCGCCGAAGATCGCCACGCCGAAGCTGTAGCTCACCGAGAGCCCCGTGCCGCGCGTGGCCGCCGGGAACAGCTCCGACATCGCCGCCGAGATCGGCCCCCAGTAGGCGGAAGCCACCACGCCCATCGCGGTGAGCGCCAGCATCAGCGCCGGCACCGAGGGATGGTTCACCAGCAGGTAGAACAGCGGCACGATCATCACCAGCATGACCAGCGCCGCGGCACGCATCACGGGAATGCGCCCCACGCGGTCCGACATGCTGCCGAACAGCGGCACCAGCGCGAACTGCAGCACGCCGAACCAGAAGGTGCCCGCGAAGGCCATCGAAGGCGGCAGGCCCAGCTGGCGCACCGCGAAGGTGGGCATGAAGAGCCCCGTGTAGGCCACGATGGTCGCGAGGATGATGAGCCCCATCGCCGCCAGCGTGCGCCCGCGCTGGTCCACCAGCGTGGTGCGCACCGGCGTGGCTTCCTGCGCGGCGCGCTTGAACTCCACGCCTTCGTCGAGGTGGCGGCGGATGTACAGGCCCGCCGGGCCGATCAGCAAGCCGAAGAAGAACGGGATGCGCCAGCCCCACGACAGCAGCTGCTCGGGCGTGAGCAGCGCGTTGAGCCCCATGCCGAAGCCCGCTGCCAGGAAGGTGGTGATGCCCTGGCTCGCGAACTGCCAGCTCGAGAAGAAGCCGCGCCGGCGCGGGTCCTGCTCGGCCAGCAGCGCGGTGGCGCTGCCGAACTCGCCGCCCGCCGCGAAGCCCTGCAGCAGCCGCGCGAGGATCACGAGCCCCGGCGCCCACAGCCCGATCTGCGCGAAGGTGGGTGCCACCGCGATCAGCAGCGTGCCGCACAGCATCAGCGCCATCGACAGCGTCAGCGCGTTCTTGCGTCCGCGCGCGTCGGCATACGCGCCCAGCACCAGCGAGCCGACCGGGCGCATCACGAAGGTCACGCCGAAAGTGCCAAGCGTGATGAGCAGCGACACGGTGTCGTTCTCGGCCGGGAAGAACAGCTTGGAGATGGTCACGGCCAGAAAGCCGTAGATCACGATCTCGAACCACTCCAGCGCATTGCCGATGGAGATGGCGGTGATGACCCGCAGCGTGCTCTGCCTTGTGGCTGATGGTTCGGCGGAATCGGACATGGCTGCCGTGCGTGGGGCGATTGTGCTCATGGTGCTGCGTGCTCCAGGGGTGGTTGAACTGCAAGGTCCGCGCCAGTCGTAGGCCGGACGCCGAAGTGGTGCAGCACGTTGCGCAGCAGCCCTTCGAAACAGGGGTCGGCGCCGAGCACCCAGCTCGCGCCGACGGCGCCTGCGTTGAACACGCGGCCGCCTTGCGGGCGCTCCCAATAGATCATCTCGGCCGAGAGCCCGTCCAGCGAGTCGGTCGGCTGCGAGTAGTAGTCGAGGTACGCGTCGAGGCGCCCGGGGCGCTGCCTGCGCCCCTCAGCGATGACCTGGATGCCGCGCTGCGGCTCTGGCAGGCTCTCTCCGGCGGGCAGCCTGCGCGTCATGCGGTTCAGCGTCGCGACGCTCAGGTCCCACTCGTGGCCGATGGCGCGCGGCAGGCCGCCGCCCGGCGCGTGGCCGAAGGTGGCGCCTTCCGTCATGCCCAGCGCGTGCGGCTGCGTGAACAGGAAGTGCTTCGGCTGCGTCGCGTGGTACACGCCGAAGTCGTCGCCGTCGGCGAAGGCCCAGCCCGCCGATTCGAGCCCGATGAGCTCGGCGCAGGAGCGCCCGGCCTGCCTGAACTGGCCGCCGCGCGCCCAGTCCTGCGAGTGGTACTGCTCGCCGTAGGGGCCGGCGGGCGGGCGCAGCTCCACGGATTCCGCGCCGTCCTCGTCGCCCGGTCCGCGCACCTTGCGCTGCTCCATTACCGTGCAGTCTTCGTCGTAGCTCACGCGCAGGTACATGGTGTTGCCCGACAGCACGATGGCGGTGCCGCCGTCCGACAGGTAGTCGTCGAGCCCGTCGCAGGCAGGCTGCGACCAGTATTCGCTGTGGCCGTTGATGAACACCGTCTCGTAGGCCTTCAGCAGGCCCGGGTCGCGGTGCAGGTCGAGATCGCTCACCACGTCGTAGTCGTAGCCGCAGCGATCGAGCCACACGTGCAGGCGACGCTCCAGCCGGGTCCACTGGCTGAAGCCCGCATCGGCGGGGTCGTACAGCGCGTTGGGGCTGGCGTTGGGCCACGGCATGCGCAGGCCCACCTGGTAGGTCGGCTGGCCGCCGCGGTGGTAGGTGTAGCTGCAGAAGGCCGGCGCCTCGGGATGGCTGTTCTCCAGTCCCGCCGAGCGGCGCGGCCACACCGGGTCGCTCGCGGTGTTCTTCGCGAAGGGCGTGGCGGCGTAGGCCAGCCAGCTGTTGGTGGCGCACAGCACCAGCACCGGCGCGGGAGCGCGCTGCGCGGCGCGGCGCACGATGAACGCGATGTCGTACTCGGCGGGCCTGCCCTCGAGCAGGAAGCGCACGCGCCCCACGTACACGCCGGACTTCGCGTCCGCCGGAATGCGGAAGGCATGGCTCTCGGGCCAGCGGCAGTCGTAGAGATCGTCGCTCGCCAGGCGCAGGCCGTGGCCGCGCGTGGGGTCGGCCAGCGGGTCGTAGCCGTCGTCGGAAAACTCGTTCACGCGCGCCGGTTCGAAGGCCGGGCCGACGATCATCCAGGTGCCGTGGTTGACGATGCGGCCGGTGCGTTGGTGGCCGCTGGCATCGGCCACCACGTCGCCGCGCTCCTCGCGCAACGGCCAGCAGGCGAGCACGGTGCGGCCGCGCGGCGTGCGCAGGCCGCGGTCGGCGAAACGCGCCCTCACCTCATCGGCCTCCAGCGCATGGGAGTAGATCGCCGGCATGACGATGTCGCCTTCGAGGAACGCGTCCGCCAGGCCGTCGATGCCGCTGCCGCCAAGGCGCAGAGGTGCCCTGCCCGGCTGCACCAGGCCGTCGAAGCGGCCGCGCGCGACGGCCTCGCCATCGATCCACAGCACCGTCTCGCGCCCGTCCCAGGTGGCGACGATGTGATGCCAGCGCTTCGGCACCAGCGAGCCGCCCGCGAGCTCGCCTTCCGGACGGAAGGCGCCGCCGTCGCCCAGATGAAACACAGCGCGGCCCGCCTCGTCGACGAAGAGGCCGTAGCCGCAGGCGGCGGGCAGGTCGAACTGCCCGATCACGCTCTGGCGCGCGCCCACGCTCCACACCTGCACCCAGCACTCCAGCGTGAGCGCGCGCAACGGATGGCCGAGGCCGCGCTCCACCAGCACATAGGAGCCCGGGTGGATCGGATGCACGCGCGCGGGCGAAGGCTCGAAGGCGTGCAGCACCGTGTCGGCCGTGCGGCCCTCGGTGTCGGGGCCGAGCCGGCACACGGAGAGCGTGTAGGGCACGTCGCTGCTGAGATGGAAGCGCACGACCTCGCCGGCGGCCACGCTCTTGCGGTCGGTGTAGCCGTGCACGCCGGGCACTTGCAGGCTGCGGTGGGGCGGAAGAATCTTCTGCTGTTGCATCGTCATGCCGCGGTGGCCAGGCCCTTGGCCGCGATCTCGTCGGCCAGGCCGTGCAGCGAACGTTCGAGCAGGTCGGCGAGTTCGTCGATCTCGGCCGGCGTGATGGTCAGCGGCGGCGTGATCATCTGGAAGTCGCCGAAGGCGCCCAGGTTGGCGCGCCGGTTGTACAGCGCGATACCGTGCTTCAGCCCGTGCTCGGTGAGCCGCGCCGGCGCGTTGAAGCTTGCCGGCAGCTGCCGCTTCGTCGCCTTGTCGGCCACGATCTCGATGGCGGTGAAGAGGCCCTTGCCGCGCACGTCGCCCACGATGGGCGAGCGCGCCGCCACTTCGCGCAGGCGCGCCATCAACAGTTCGCCCATGTCGCGCGCGCGGTTCACCAGGTCTTGCCGGATGACTTCGCCGAGCACCGCGTTCGCCACCGCGCACGACAGCGGGTTCGTGAAGTAGGTGTGGCCGTGCACGAAGCCGCCGCTGCCCGCGACCGCGTCGACGATGCGGTCGGGCGCCAGCAGCGCGCCCAGCGGCGTGTAGCCCGCCGCCAGCCCCTTGGCCAGCGTGACCAGGTCGGGCCGCGCGCCGGCCCAGTGGTGAGCCGCGAGGAAGGCGCCGGTGCGGCCCGCGCCGCTCATGATCTCGTCATAGATCAGCAGCACGCCGTGGCGATCGCAGATCTGGCGCACGCGCTCGAAGTACACGGCGGGCGCCACCGCCGCGCCGGTCGACAGCCCGCCGATCGGCTCCATGATGAAGGCCAGCACCGTGTCGGCGCCCTCGCGCACGATGGTGGTCTCCAGCTCGTCGGCGCAGGCCAGCGCGTGGCTCTCGGCGGTGTGGCCGGCGGGCACGCGGTACGACAGCGGCGCGCTCACCTTCGGCATCTCGCGCACCATCGGCCCGTAGATCGACTGGGTGTGCGCATCGCCCGTCACCGCCAGCGCGCCCAGCGTGGAGCCGTGGTAGCTCGGGTTGCGCGAGATCACCTTGACGCGGCGCGGCTGGCCCGTGACCACCGCGTACTGCCGCGCCAGCTTGATCGCCGACTCGTTGGCCTCCGAGCCGCCCGAGACGAAGAAGGCTCGGTCGAAGCCCTCGCCCGCCAGCGCGCAGACGCGGTCGGCCAGCTCGATGCTCTGCTCACTCTCGAAGAAGCGCGGGTAGGCGAAGGTCACGCGCGCCGCCTGCTCCTGCATGGCCGCCAGCACGCGCGGATTGCCGTGGCCGATGTTCGCGACCACCGCACCGGCCGTCGCGTCGAGGAAGCGGCGGCAGCCCGTGTCCCACAGGTAGATGCCTTCGCCGTGCGCGATGCGCGGCGGCCGCGGCGTGCCCTTGGCGGCATAGAAGCCGAGCACGGAACCGCCCTTGGGCGTGTCTCCCACGGTGCGGGGGGTGTCTTCGATCGAGGCGCTCATCGGGAAATATCCATTCATCGCAGGTCTTGAACGGCCACGACGATAGGCAGAGCCCGCCGCCGCGGGTAGACGTATGGGCCGATGAAGTGCTATACGTCTGGCGCATGAAGAACACCCACGACCGGCTCGACCTGCTGCACACCTTCATCCGCATCGGCGAGAGCGGATCGCTCAGCAAGGCGGCGCGCCTGCTCGACACCACACAGCCCACCGTGAGCCGCCGCCTGCTGGAGCTGGAGCGGTTGCTGGGCTGCAAGCTGGCGATCCGCAACACCGCGAACTTCTCGCTCACCGACGAAGGCCGCTCGCTGCTGGCCGAGGCGCACGACCTCACCGACCGCTGGTCGGGCCTGTCGCAGCGGCTGCAGGGCGGGCAGAGCCGGCCCGAGGGCACGCTGCGCGTGATCGGCCCCTCCGGCTACGGCACCGGCTTTCTCACCGACACGGTGACCGACCTGCGCGCAGAGCATCCGCAGCTGCGCGTGGAACTCACGCTGACCGACCGCGTGGTCGACCTCGCGGCCTCCGGCGCCGAATGCTGGGTGTGCGTGGGCGAGGTGCGCGACCCCGGCCTCGTCTGCCGCACGGTGGGCCGCATGGAGCGCGTGCTGATCGCCACGCCCGAGCTGCTGAAGCGCACAGGCCCCGTCACGCTGGCGCGGCTGCCGCAGCTGCCGTGCGTGGGCCTGATCCCGTACGTGACTGGCAACGTGCGGCTCATCAACCGCGCGGGCCGCTCGCGCATCGTGCCGCTCGACACCCCCATCCGCACCGACAGCCTGCTCGCGAGCTACCGCGCGATCCTCAACGGCGCGGGCATCGGCGCTGCCGCGCCATGGATGTGCCATGAAGACATGCAGGCCGGCCGCCTGAAGCGCGTGTTGCCCAACTGGTGGCTGGAGCCCATCGGCGTGCACGTCGCGCTGCCGCCGGGGCTGTACCGGCCGGCGAGGGTCACGGCCTTCGTGGAGGCGCTGCGGCGGCGCATGCATGCGCTGCCGGGGTTCAGGCCGGCGGCGTGAGCCCCGGCTACATCAGCGCGACCACTGGATAGCGGCGCCACCCGATCTCCGCATGGCGGCGGCCGTGCGCGAAGATGAAGCCCAGCACCGCGCGCTCGTCGCCCAGCAGCGCCGGGTTATCGAGCTTCCATTGCTCGAAGCGCTGCTTCAGTTCGGGCTCTTCCTCCAGCATGCGCAGCGCGGTGTCCTCGAAGACGTAGGGCGAGAAGTTCTCCTTCTTCTCCAGCACGCTGTTGAAGAAGCCCCAGCGGAAGAAGCTGTCGTGGGCCTGCGGCTCCAGCGTCTCGACCGCGTAGCGGGCACGGGGCTGGTCCAGCGGAACCAGGACGTCGCCCGTGCGCGCCTGGAACGGCTCGGTGCTCTCGGCGAGCTCGACCTCGTCGTGGAACATGTGGCCTTCATAGGCCGTGGGACGCGAAGTCACGCTGCGGATGCGGTACACGCGCGCCGCGTCGAAGAGCCGGTCTTCGTCGAGCCGCTTCAGCTCGACGCCGTTCCACTCCAGCCGCTCGATCGCCTCGCGCCATGCCCGGGGCACGAGATAAGCCCTGGGCGCGGCGGCCGTCTCTCCCACGATGCAGCGGTCGAAATGCACGATGTCCTTCTCCCACGGCTGGCTGCGGTCGTAGGCCAGGCGCTCGTAGCTGCCCAGCAGGCTGGGCTTGCGGACTGCGCGATAGCCCTTGAAGCGGAGGCCGGCGGGCCGGCTGCGGTCGTTGCGCCAGGTCAGCGGCCAGCGGGCCTGCCGTGCGGCGGCGGCCTTCGCTTCGCTGCGCAGCTGCTGGATGCGCGCCGCGTTCGCGATGCTGAAGTCGAGCACCGTCTCGACCAGCGCCCGCATCGAGGCCACGCGATCGGCGAAGGGCTTGAGCATGTGGGTCTCGGGCATGAAGCCGATGGTGTGGTGCAGCGCGGCGTAGCCGGTGGAAAAGCGCGGCGTGTCGAGGAAGTCCTCGATGCCGTCGTCGGGCGTCTCGGCCAGCAGGTTCATGTACGGGCAGGTGGGCCAGCCGCGTTGCGACATGCCGCCGTAGATCGCGGGCAGCATGCTCTCGCGCAGGAAGGCACCCAGCCCGCCGCCCAGCTTGTCGGGCTGGGTCGGGATCAGCGTCATGGTGTAGCTGTAGTCGGCGCCGTTGGAGGTGTGGGTGTCGACCATCACGTCCGGGTCCCACGCGGTGAAGAAGCGGTTGAAGACCTGCGCCGCGAGGCTGTCGCACTTGATGAAGTCGCGGTTCAGGTCCAGGTGCTTCCCGTTGCCGCGGAAGCCGAAGGACTCGGGGCCGAGCTGGTTCACGCGCGAGGTGTTCTGCCGGTCGATGCAGCCGTCCACGTTGTAGACCGGGATGAAGAGGAACACCGTGCGGCCCAGCGCGGCCAGCTTCTCGGGCTGCGTGCAGAAGTCGCGCACCAGCGCCATGCAGGTGTCGATGCCCTCGGGCTCGCCGGGATGGATGCCGTTGTTGTTGAAGAACACCGGACGCCCCTGCCGCGCGAGCGTCTCGCGGTCGAACACGCCGTCCGAAGTGACCACGCCGGCGTGAAGGGGAACGCCGGTGTCCGAGACCCCGATCTCGCCCCAGCGCAGCACGCCGGGGAAGTCTCTGGCCAGCCGCTCGTAGAAGGCGATGCATTCGGCCCAGGTGGCGGTCTGGTTGCCGTTGCCGGCTTCGAACGGCGTGACGTAGGAAGTGTCTTGTGGAGCGGTCATGGGAAGAAGGCTACAGTAGTCGCCCCTCCCGGTCATCCAGCCCTTCTTTCTTCAAAAGAGCCAGACAAGGCCGCAAGCAATACATATTCATTCAAGGAAACGCATATGGGCGCCCAATGGAAAGCCAAACACAAGGACATCGCGGCCAACGCCAAGGGCCGGCTGTTCGGCAAGCTCGTCAAGGAAATCGTGGTGGCCGCGCGCAACGGCGCCGACCCGGCCTCCAACGCGCGCCTGCGGCTGGTGGTGGAACAGGCCCGCAAGGTCTCGATGCCCAAGGACACGCTCGACCGCGCCATCAAGAAGGGCGCGGGCCTCACGGGCGAGGCCGTGCACTACGAACACGTGATCTACGAAGGCTTCGCACCGCATCGCGTGGCCGTGATGGTCGAATGCCTCACCGACAACGTGAATCGCACCGCGCCTGAAATGCGCGTACTGTTCCGCAAGGGCCAGCTGGGCACCTCGGGCTCGGTGTCGTGGGACTTCGACCACGTCGGCATGATCGAGGCCGAACCCGCGAAGCCCGACGCAGACCCCGAAGTGGCCGCCATCGAGGCCGGCGCGCAAGACTTCGAGCCGGCCGGCGAAGACCACCCCGCCGTCTTCCTCACCGACCCCACCGACCTCGACCTCGTGAGCCGCGCCCTGCCGGCGCAGGGCTTCACCGTGCTGTCGGCCAAGCTGGGCTACAAGCCGAAGAACCCCGTCGATCCGGCGAGCCTGAGCGCCGAGGCGCTGGAAGAAGTCGAGAGCTTCCTCGCTGCCATCGACGCGAACGACGACGTGCAGAACGTGTTCGTGAGCCTCGCGGGTTGAGCATGCTTGCCGGCAGGTGCCTGTGCGGCGCCGTTCACTACGAGGTGGCGGATGAATTCGGCTACTCGCTGAACTGCCACTGCGCGGACTGCCGGCGCGCGACCGGCTCTGCCTTCAAGCCCTTCGCGGGCATCGAGCGCGGCAAGTTCGCCATCACGCAGGGAGGGGACGGACTCACGATCTACGGCAAGCCCGACGCGGGCGACCTGCACTGCGCGAAGTGCGGCTCGCTGCTTTGCTCGGTGGTGCGCGACGGGCAGTTCGTGCACGTCACGCTGGGCACGCTGGTCGATGCGCCCTCCATCCGCCCGAGCGCGCACATCTTCGTGGGCTCGAAGGCGCCGTGGTTCACGATCACGGACGACCTGCCGCAGCACGAGGCGCACGTGCCTGCGCCCCCGGCGCAAGCCTGAGCGGCGCACCCACCGGCCGCTTTCTGCTTTTCTTTCGCCGCGACGTCTGGGAGAATCGCGGCTCCTGTCATTGGGGAGTAGCCAGCCTTTCGTTCGCGAAAGGAGCTCACGTCAACATTCTTGGGATTCGACGAATCCCATGGCGTGGGCAGCGATCCGGACCAGCTTCAGCCTGGCTTCCGGACCGACCAGCGAGACCTTTGGCCACAGCGTGTTCCGTCAGCCGGACGAGCCACGCTGCTGTGCCATCGGTTCATTGCTTGTCCGGCGCCCCACGTCCATGTTCCTCACAGCAGCTCTGTTCGTCCTGTCCGCGGCAGCGATCTACTTCGCCTGCGAATACTTCGTCAACGGCGTCGAGTGGCTCGGCCACCGGCTGAATCTCAGTGCCACCGCCACCGGCACCGTGCTTGCCGCATTCGGCACGGCATTGCCCGAAAGCGCCGTCACCTTCACCGCGGTGGTGATGGGAAGCACGCCCGCGCAAAAGGACATCGGCGTGGGCGCGGCGCTGGGTGGCCCGCTGGTGCTCGCGACCCTCGCGTATGCCGTGGTGGGAGCCGCGCTGCTCGCCAATCGCCGCAAGCCGGGTGGCGCGGGTCGCGGGCACGTGGTGGAGGTCGACCAGAAGAGGCTGGGCCGGGACCAGGCCTGGTTCATGGCGATCTTCGTGGTCAAGGCCGGCCTCGGCCTCCTCGTCTTCGCCGTCAAGCCGTGGCTCGGCGTGCTGTTCCTGCTGGCCTACGCAATCTACGTCTGGCGCGAACTCCGGGGCGGCCCCAGCGAAGGCCCGGCGGGCTTCGAGCCGCTGAAGATCAGGCCCCGGGACACCAGCCCGGCCATGTCCTGGGTCGTGCTGCAGACGGCGGCCGCGCTGGGCGTGGTCGCATTCGCCTCGCACATCTTCGTCATGCAGCTCGAATCGCTGGGCACCGCCTTCGGCATGCCGGCGCACATGGTGGCGCTGCTGCTGAGCCCGGTGGCCACGGAGCTTCCGGAAGTGATGAACGCGCTGATCTGGGTCCGCCAGGGCAAGGAGCGGCTGGCGCTGGCCAACATTTCCGGCGCGATGATGATCCAGGCGACGATCCCGAGCGCGCTGGGCCTCTTCTTCACGCCGTGGCTGTTCGACGGCCCGCTGATGGTGGCCGCGCTGGTCACGATGCTGGCCGTTGCCTTCCTGTGGTCGGTTTTCCGCAAAGGCGTCATGGACAGCCGCCTGCTGGTCTGCGCCGGCCCGCTGTACCTGGTGTTCGTGGGCTACGTCGTCTGGTACTTCCGGTGAGCCCCTGGTCGAAGGCTCCCGCGAGCACCGCGCGGCGCTTCAGCCGGCGGCTCCCGGATGGCGCGCGCGAAACTCGCCTGGCGTCATCCCCTCGATCCGCCGGAAGTGCCGGTTGAAGTTCGAGACGTTGTTGAAGCCCACCTCGTAGCAGATGCTGCTCACATGCTGGCGCGTCGATGCCAGCAGCCGGCAGGCCCTGGCCACGCGCAGGCCGATCACGAAGTCGGTGAAGGTCTGCCCGGTGCTGCGGCGGAAGCTGCGCGAAAAGGCGTTCTCGCGCATGCCCACGATGGCGCCCACTTCGGCCAGCGACAGGTCTTCGGCGTAGTTGTCGCGGATGTGGTCGATCGCCTTGTGCATGCGCAAGGCGCGGGCGTCGTCGCCGAGGCCTTCGCCGGCCAGGGCAACGCCGGAGAGCACGCGGTAGTCGCTCCACTGCGCGAGCTCGTCCAGCAGCGCGGCGAATTCTGCAAAGCGTGCGAGCCCGCGCAGCGCTTCGATGCGGCGCAGGCGCGCGAGCGTGCCCGCCTCCAGTCCGACGAACTGCACGCCCAGCCGCGCACGGGCCAAGAGCGGCCCTGCGTCGGCGAGTTCGGGAAAGAGCGCCATGCCGCGCCTCAGAGGCTCGTCGCTGAAGCGAAGCACCAGTCCGCCATCGCTGCCCAGCTGCATGCGATGCTCGAAAGCGAGGCTGCGCGGCAGCCGGGGGCCGAGAAGCACGACGGTGCCGGGCGCGAAGCTGTGCGTCTCTTCGTCCGCGCCGCTGCCGATGCGCAGGCGCGCGGGCGTGGTGCCGATCAGGTGCAGCTCGTGATCGTGCAGGCATTGCGTCGTGCTCGCATGGGCCGCAGGTGCGGTGGCCGGCTCGCATCGGACCGTGGCGGAGATGTCGCTCGTTTCCCCCGCGCGGGCTGGCGTCGGGGACGCCGGCATGCGCCATGCGATCGCCTCCATGCCGCGCGAGCCGTGCCTCTGCAGCGGCGACGCAGGCCGTGCGGCTTTCGCATGCGGATGCGCGCGAGGGACGGAAGCGGGTGTCATCGTGTTCAGCAAGACCGGTTTTCCTCCAGCAAATCTCCGATGGACAACGACGACCCGCGGGCCGTCAGCTTCGCCGCGCCGGCGGTGGCACGGCCGTCTGCTGCTGGAACGCAGCGAGCAGCCTGTATTCCTCGCCGAGCTTGCGCGGCAGCGAGAGGTACACCGGCAGCAGTTGCCGGTAGAGCGCGGCGTTCTTGGCGTTGGGCGTGTGGCGATGGGTGGCGCCGACCATGCCCGCGACCGCGTCGAGCGAATCGACGTGGCCCAGCGCATAGAGCCCGAGCACCGCGGCGCCGAGGCACGAACTCTCGAAGCTCTCGGGCACGACCACCTCGCGATCGAACACGTCGGCCATCATCTGGCGCCACATGCCCGAGCGCGCGAAGCCGCCGGTGGCCTTGATGCGGGCACTGCGCCCTGCGATCGACTCGACCGCCGGCAGGATGCTGTGCAGGTTGAAGATCACGCCCTCGAGCACCGCGCGGATCATGTGCTCCTTGCGGTGGTGGATGCCCAGCCCGAAGAAGGAGCCGCGCAGGTCGGCGTTCCAGTAGGGTGCGCGCTCGCCGGTGAGGAAGGGGTGGAACACCAGCCCTTCGGAGCCGGCCGACACGCGCTCGGCGATGCGCGTGAGCACCTCGTAGGTGTCGATGCCAAGGCGCTTGGCAGTCTCGGCCTCGGCCGAGGCGAACTCGTCGCGCACCCAGCGCAGGATGATGCCGCCGTTGTTCACCGGACCGCCCACCACCCAGCGCCGCTCGGCGAGCGCGTAGCAGAAGGTGCGGCCCTCGGGGTCGGTCATGGGATGGTCGACCACGGTGCGCATCGCGCCGCTGGTGCCGATGGTCACGGCCACCTCGCCGGGCGCCATCGCGTTCACGCCGAGGTTGGAAAGCACGCCGTCGTTGGCGCCGATCACGAAAGGCGTGTCGCGCGACAGGCCCAGTTGCGCGGCCACGTCGGCCGCGAGGCCTTCGACGTGCCATGTGGTCGGCACCGGGTTCGAGAGCTGCCCGGCGCTCACGCCGGCGAGCGCGAGCGCCGCTTCGTCCCAGTCGAGCCGCACGATGTCGAAGAGCCCCGTGGCCGAGGCGATCGAGTGGTCGACCTGCCACTGGCCGAAGAGCCTGAAGAACACGTACTCCTTGATGCCGACGAAGCGCGCTGCGCGCGCGAAGAGTTCGGGGCGCTCGTGGCGCAGCCACACCAGCTTGGCCAGCGGCGACATCGGATGGATCGGCGTGCCGGTGCGGCGGTAGATCGCGAGGCCGTCCCACTCGTCGCGGATGCGGGTAGCCCAGGCCGAGGCGCGGTGGTCGGCCCAGGTGATGCTGTTGGTGAGCGGCGCGCCCGCGTCGTCGACCAGGATCAGGCTGTGCATCGCCGCGCTGAAGGACACCGCGAGCACGTCGGCAGGCGCGGCCTTGCACTGCTTCACGCAGCTGGCGATGGCCGCGAGCACCGCGCGGAAGATCTGCTCCGGGTCCTGCTCGGCGGCCGCGGCCTCGGGCTGCAGCAGCGGGTATTCGATCGTGTCGTGCGCCAGCACGCGCCCGGCGGGCGTGAAGGCCACGGCCTTCGTGCTGGTGGTTCCGATGTCGACGCCGATGACGATGCGGCCCATGGCTCGTTTCCTCAGACGACCATGCTCAGCAGCATGATGAAGACGATGGCCACGACCGAGATCAGCGTTTCCATCACGGTCCAGGTCTTGAAGGTCTCTGCCACCGTCATGTTGAAGTACTGCTTCACCAGCCAGAAGCCCGCGTCGTTGACGTGCGAAAGAATCAGCGAGCCTGCGCCGGTGGCCAGCACCAGCAGTTCGCGGTTCACGCCCGGCACCATGGTCGCCAGCGGCGCGACGATGCCCGCGCCGGTGATGGTGGCGACGGTGGCCGAGCCGGTGGCGATGCGGATCAGCCCCGCCACCAGCCATGCGAGCAGGATCGGCGAGACCTGCGCATGCAGCGCCATCTGCCCGATCGCGTTGCCCACGCCGCTGGCCACCAGCATCTGCTTGAAGCCGCCGCCCGCGCCGATGATCAGCACGATGGCCGCGGTGGGCGCAAGGCTGTCGTCGACGAACTTCATGATCTGCTTCGACGTGAAGCCGCGCGCGACGCCGAAGGTGTAGAGCGACAGCAGCAGCGCCGCCAGCAGCGCGGTGATCGGGTGGCCGATGAAGTCCATCCACTGGCGCACGACGTTCTTCTCGTCCAGCGCCACGTCGGCAAAGGTCTTCAGCAGCATCAGCGCCACCGGCAGCAGCACGGTGAGCAGCGTGATGCCGAAGCCGGGCAGCTCGCGCGCCTCGGGCTCGCGCGCCAGCTGTTCCATCAGCTCGGGCGAGGCCTCGCCGGGCACGTACTTCGAGATGAACTTGCCGAAGATCGGGCCCGCGATCATCGCGGTGGGCAGGCCGACGATCAGGCCGTAGAAGATGGTCTTGCCGATGTCGGCATTGAAGACGCCGATGGCCAGCAGCGGCCCCGGATGCGGCGGCACCAGGCCGTGCACCACCGACAGGCCCGCCAGCAGCGGAATGCCGATGCGGATGAGCGACACGCCGGTGCGCCGCGCCACGATGAACACCAGCGGGATCAGCAGCACGAAGCCGATCTCGAAGAACAGCGGAATGCCCACCAGGAAGGCCGCGAACATCATCGCCCAGTGCACGCGCTCGCGGCCGAAGGCGTCGATCAGCGTGCGCGCGATGCGGTCGGCGCCGCCCGACTCCGCCATCATCTTGCCGAGCATGGTGCCCAGGCCGAGCACGATGCCCACGAAGCCCAGCACGCCGCCGAAGCCGTCCTGGAAGGACTTCATGACCTTGTCCACCGGCATGCCCGATGTCAGGCCGAGGAAGCCGGCGGCCAGCGTCAGCGCGATGAAGGGGTGCACGCGCCAGCGCGTGATCAGAAGGATCAGCCCGAGGATCGCCACCAGGGCGTCGACGAGCAGGAAGATCTCTTGGCTCATTCCGAACATGGGTTGTCTCCTGAATCCGGGCCTTCCAAGAAAGAAGAAGAAGGCAAGACGGCGGCCCGGCGGGTGGGACAGCTTCCGGATAGCGCTATCCCGCACAATTCAAAAAAAGCCAGCTCTGGTGTGCGCTCGGGTTTATCCGAATCGGCCATGGGCTGGGATAGCGCTATCCTAGGACAGCGCTATCCAAATCCGGATTGGTATTAACCCTGAGACCCGACCGACCATGGCCGACACCCCCGACCGCCCGCGCTCCCGCTCTTCCAGCCACGTCACCCTGGACGACGTGGCGCGCGCCTGCGGGGTGAGCCCGATCACCGTGTCGCGGGCGCTGCGCGGCGCGCGCAACGTGGCGCCCGAGCTGCAGGCACGGGTGCAGGCGGCGGTCGACCAGCTCGGCTACGTGCCCAACGTGGCGGCGCGCGCGCTGGCCTCGGCGCGCAGTTCGCACGTGGCGGTGCTGATCCCCTCGCTGACCAACCAGCTCTTCGTGGAGCTGCTCGAGGCGGTGCAGGACGCGCTGTCGCCGCACGGCTTCCAGTCGCTGATCGGCGTGACGCACTACGACCCGGCGCAGGAAGAGGCGCTGCTGCGCAGCTACCTCTCGCAGCGGCCGGCGGGCGTGCTGCTGACGGGCTTCGACCGCAGCGCCGCGGCCGTGCAGACGCTGGAGCGCGCCAATGCGCCCTGCGTGTACCTGATGGAAACCTCCACCGAGCCCGGCGTCCACAGCGTGGGGTTCTCGCAGCAGGACGCGGGCCGTGCCATCGTGCAGCACCTGCTGCAGCGAGGCCGCCGGCGCATCGCGTATGCCGCCGGCCAGCTCGATCCGCGCGTGATGCTGCGCCTGGAAGGCTATCGCGAGGCGTTGCGCGCCGCCGGCTGCCACGATCCGGCGCTCGAACTGCTGGTGCCAGGCCCGACCTCCATGGCGCTGGGCGGCCGCCAGTTCGAGGACCTGCTCGCGCGCCACCCCGACGTGGACGCCATCTTCTATTGCAACGACGACCTCGCCCAGGGCGGGCTGCTCGCCGCGCTGCGCACCGGCGTTTCAGTGCCGCAGCGCGTGGCGATCGCCGGCTTCAACGATCTGGGCGGCAGCGACCAGATGCTGCCGCCGCTGACCACCGTGCGCACCCCGCGCCAGGAGATCGGCGAACGCGCCGCCGCGATGCTGCTGGCGCTGATGCGCGGAGAAACGGTCGCCGAGCGAACGATGGACCTGGGCTTCGAGCTGATGGTGCGGCAGAGCAGCTGAAGCGGCGACCGGCGCGCCGCGTACAACGCCTACAACGCCAGCGCCGCCACTCCCGCGCTGCCCAGCGCGCCGCCGTAGATGCGGAAATCGTCGATGCGGCCTTTCAGATAGGCGTCGCTCGCGTACTGCGAACGGCCCAGCCAGTTCTGCGTGGTCGCGCCGAGGTCGATGGGCGCAAGGCTCATCTGCGCGTTGGAAGCGACTTCGACGCCGTCGACATACAAGGTGCCGAGCGTGCCCGACACCGTCACCGCGACGTGCACCCAGCGGCCGGTGGGCAGCGCCGCCGATCCGTCGATCACCTGCTCGTTGTAGCCGTGCTCGGTGGTGATGGAGAAGCGCGGCACGCCGCTGCCGTTGCGCACGGTCAGCATCATGTAGCGGCGCGTGCCCGAGCCGAAGTCGAAGACGCGCGACCACGTCGCGAGGGTGTCGATGTAGAGCCACGCGGTGATGCTGAAGTCGGCGAAGCTCTTCGCCACGCCCGCCGGCAGTGCCACGTAGCCGTTCGTGCCCCCGAGGGCGACGGCGTTGCCCTGGCGTCCGGCGGTCCACGTCGCATCGCCCTGCAGCTCGCCGGCCGCGAACCGGCCGATGGCGTCGGCGGCCTGCGTGCCTGTGGATTCATCGAACTTCAGCTGCAGCAGCAGCTCGGCCTTGATCGCCGCGCGCTCCTCGTTGGAAGCCGCGCTCTCGCCCGAAGCGCTCATCGCGACGACCGCGTAGTACCAGACATCGCCAGCCGCAACGCTGCTGTCAATGAAGCTGAGCGTGTCGGTGATGCCCGATGCGATGTCGGTGTAGGGCCCTCCGGCAGTGCTTGCGCGCCTGACGGTGTAGCTCTGCGCGTCGGGGCAGCCCCACCACGACAGCAGCACCTGCGTGCCGCGCACGCGCGCCGTGAGGCCGCTCGGCTTGCCCTGTGCCGCGAGCGGGTCGCGCGTGAAGGTCAGCGTGCCGAAGCCCAGCTGGTCGCCGTTGCCGCCATCGGACTCCGGCCGCATCTGGATGGCCTGCAGCAGGCTGTAGGGCGTGGCGACGCCCAGGCGGTTCGCATAGTGGTTGTAGATGCTCTCCCAGACGACGCGCCGGTGCCCCTGCCCCGCCGTCGACAGCACCGACTGCGTGCCCTGCCTGTTGACGTTGGTGAAGTAGGGCACGGTGTAGAAGGTGCCGGTGCTGCTGTCGGTGAGGTTGGACTTGGCGACGTACTCCGCGCCCGCGAGGAAGCGGCTGTTCTCGTAGCCGTAGGTGTCGTCGCCCTGGTTCCACGCCATCTCGTGGAACGCGGCCGCGAGGCCGATGCCCAGCGTGCAGTGGCCCTGGTCGCGGCCGCTTTCCTGCCACTGGCCGAGGTAGCCGGGATGCACGTGATAGACCGCCTGCAGGCCCGCCCCGTTGCCCTGGCCGGCCTTGAAGTAGCTCATCGCCTCGTCGTAGATGTCCGTGCGGTCGCACAGCACGCCGATGGCCAGCATCGAGGCGATGTTGCACAGGTCCCAGTTGGCCCAGTAGTTGGTGATCTCCGAGCCGTTGTGGTCGAGCAGGAAGCTGTGGTTGAGCGGATAGAACAGCGTGAGCATCATGTCCTGGAAGCGCGCGAAGTCGCTCGCGGCCCAGCCCTCGTAGCTGCGCATGATCTCGCCCGCGTTGGCGAACTGGTAGCCGTAGATGCCCGCCGCGAGGAAGCGGTCGGAGTTGCCGGTGAGCGTGGTCATCGTCGAAGACCATGCGTTGAGGAAGACGACCGCGAGGTCGGCATAGCGCTTGTCCTGCGAGACCTTCCAGCGCAGCGCGAGCTGGTAGGCGCGCGCGATGTCGATGTACATCTGCGCGAAGTTCGAGTCGTCTCCGCCTCGGATCACCGTGGCCAATGGCCTTGGCGTCGCGCCCAGCTGCGAGCGGCCGTTCGACGTCAGCGCGTTCCAGCCGTCGAGCCATGGCTGCGCCTGCGCCGCGACCTTCTGGCGCATGCGCTCGAAGTCGGCCTCGGTGTGCAGCAGCCCGGGGTGGATGAACTTCCGGGCCTGCGCGGCAGGCGTCGCCGATGCGGGGTCGGTAGCCGTGGCAGTGGTGTCGACAGCACCGGTGGCAGTGGTCGTCGTCTGCGCGCCGGTGCCCGCCAGCGGAAAGGAGAAGCTGCCTCCTCCGCCACCGCAGGCCGTGGTTCCAAGGGCCAGGGCACTCGCAGTGCCCAGGAAGAAAACGCGGCGATCCAGGGAGAAGCCGTTCTGGTTGTCGTCGTCCAACGAATGCATCCTTGCCGAAATCTGTAAAGAGATGATTCAGCAACATGCATGCCCAAGCGCGTGCGCCGCCGCACGGCGTGCCATTGCGCGCAGGGGTGAATGCAATCGCATGCATTGCGTCGGAAACGCATGTATTGGCCTGACATTCGCTGTCACGCCGATGCGCGGCGCGCCCAGGAATGTCAGTGCCAGTTCGCCGGCCTCGCGGCGAGCTCAGGCGCTGTCCGCGCGCGCATCGACGTGCACGAGCTCGACGATGGCCTGCATCAGCGTGGCCGCGCTGACCGGCTTGAAGAGCACCGGCACGCCCCACTCGCGCACGCGCTGAAGGCGGTCGGGCGCGGTCTCGCCAGTGATCAGCAGCATCGGCGCGTCGAGCCGGAAACGATCGCGCAGCCGGAGCCCGACCTGCAGCCCCTCGGCGCCCTCGGCCAGGCGGTAGTCGCACATCAGCAATGCCACGGGGTTCACGTCGGCGTCGGGCTGCATGAGCACTTCCACGGCCTCGGCCTCGTCGGCCACCGCCACCACGTCGATGCCGTAGGCGCGCATGAGTTCGGTCATCGCTTCGCGGATGTCTTCCTCGTCGTCGATCAGCAGCACCCGGCCTCCCAGCTCCGGCACCTGGAAGAAATGGCGCACGGGCGATTCGAACTCCTGCACCGGGGGGCTTTCCTGCGATGCATCCGCCGGGTCGGCCAGCGGCACCGTGAGGCGAAAGCACGTGCCGCGTCCGGGGCGCGATCGCAGCTGCACCGCATGATCGAGCAGCCGGCCGAGGCGTCGCACGATCGACAGGCCGATGCCCAGGCCGCGCGAGCGGTCGCGCCCCGGGTTGTTCACCTGGTAGAACTCCTCGAAGATCCGGTCCGCCTGTTCCGCGGCGATGCCGATGCCGGTGTCGCGCACTTCGATCCACACCTGCTCGCCGCGCCTGCGCGCCGCCACCGTCACGCCGCCGTGGCGGGTGTACTTGAGTGCGTTGTCGACGAGGTTGGAGAGCATGCGATACAGCAGCTGCGGATCGCTGTGCACCCACAGGCCGCTGGCGCGCACGCGCAGCTGCAGCCTCTTGCGCTCGGCCTGTACGGAGAAAGTGTTGTGCAGCGGCAGGAACAGCTCGTCGAGCTCCAGCGCGTGCGGCTGGGGCTGCACCACGCCCGCGTCGAGGCGGGAGATGTCGAGCATGGTGTCCAGCGAAGCGCCGAGCGCGTTGACCGAGCGCATCAGGCGCTCGACGTTCCTCACCTCGGGCCGGTGGCGCAGCGTGTTGCCCAGCGCCGCGCCGAACAGCGCGATGGCATGCATCGGCTGGCGCAGGTCGTGGCTGGCGGCGGCCAGGAAGTGAGTCTTCTCGGCGCTCGCGCGCTCGGTGGCCGCGATCTGCTCGCGCAGCTGGGCCGCGAGGGCCTCGTTCTCGAACTGCAGGATCAGCGTGGCCGTCAGCCGCCTGTTCTGCTTGACGCCCTCGCTCAGCGTCAGCACCAGGTTGACGAAGGCGAAGCCGGCAAGAAACCAGTTGAGCGCGCCGCCGTACCACGCGAGCGAGATGATCAGCCCGCTCATCATCGGAATGCCGTAGCCGAACATCGCCGTGCGCAGCGGCCAGCGGGCCTGCACGGCGCGGGTCCAGCTGCCCATGATGACCACCGTGACGAAGGTGGTCAGCATCGAATCCTGGATGCTCACGAGAAAGAGGCTGCTGGGCGCGGTCACCGTGCTGATCACGGTGACGATGCGGGTGTACTTCCTCGCCCAGTAGGGACTGTCGGACAGCGGCACCTGCGGCGTCCAGCGCGGCGTGGCGATGGCGTAAATGTCGACCAGCACGATGGTCGTGATCAGCGCGACGATCAGCAGCCTGAAGGCCGGGTCCACATAGAAGTAGCCGAAGCACCCGATGCCGATGGCGAAGCCCATGTGCGCCACGATGGCCGTGGTGTGGCCCGCGTACAGCGAGGCCACGTGCTCGCGCAGCACGCGCATCTCGAGCGTGGCGTCGACGGGCAGTCGCCCGGGGGCCGGATGGTCGTCGTTCATTTCCCTTGTCTCCCCTCGGGGTCTTCATCGAGCCCCGTTTTTCCTGCCCGCGCAGGGCTCAGCGCAGGCTGCTGATCAACTGCGCGCGCGAGCGCATGCCGAACTGCAGCAGGATGCCCGCCACATAGTTCTTGACCGTGCCTTCGCTGATGTCGGCGAGCACGGCGATTTCGTGATTGCTCTTTCCTTCCAGCAGCCAGTTGAGCACCTGCAGCTGCCGCTTCGTGAGCTTGTGCCTGGCGTTGCTGGACAAGGGCGCCACGGCATCGGCCGGCGCCGCAACGACGGGAGGCTGGTAGTTCACCGCGTCGCCGCCCAGCAGCCCGCAGGCGCGGATGAAGCTCACGACCTCGCGCAGCGTCGCGGACTTGGGCAGGTATGCGAAGGCGCCCAGGGTCATGGCCCCTTGCGCGAGCGTGTCCTGCGCGAGCGATGTGGTCCCGGTGCCCGAGAGCACCACGATGCGCGCGGCGGGATGGCGCGCTCGGAATTCCATGAGGCCGCTCAGGCCCTGCGTGTCGGGCAGGGCCAGGTCGAGCAGCACCAGCTCGATCGCGTCTTGGTTGTCTTCATAGACGGCCATCGCTTCCGCGAGATTGCCGGCCTCGAGCACCTCCAGGGGCGTCGCCGACACGTTGGCCTCCAGCAGCGCGCACACGCCCATCCTCACCAGGTCGTGGTCGTCGACGACCAGGATGGCGCGCGGCCGGGCGGGGTCTTGCGATGTCTCCGGAGTCGTGGATGCGGGCCTGTCGGTCTCTGTCATCTCCGGATGCTATGTGCCGCCCGCATGGCACCGTAAGTGCCCAAAGTCATGCTCGCGGCACGCAATGTCAGAGCGGCTCCAGCCCTACCCTCTTCATCATGGCCTCGGTGAATACCATCTCTTTAGTGAAGCCGGTGGTGTAGGTCGGACTGTCCTGCATGTCGACCCTGCCGCCCTGCTCCTGCAGCGCCGCGACCACCCTGGGCTGCGCCAGCGCCTTCTCGAAGGCCGCGCGGATGCGCTGCACGACGGCATCGGGCGTGCCCGCCGGGACCGAGATGCCGCCCCACGAGGTGAGCTCCGCGCCCTTCACGCCCAGCTCGGCCAGCGTGGGCACCTGCGGCAGCACGGGGTTGCGCCGGGCACCCGCCACCGCCAGCGGCCGCAGCTTGCCGGCGAGGATCTGCGGATAGGCCACGCTGAAGATCGGCATGCCGAACACGACCTGGTCGCCCAGCACGGCGTTGACCAGTTCCGACGCGCCCTTGTAGGGCGCATGCAGCGAGCTGACGTTCTCGGCCGCGAGCAGCATCTCCACGCCAAGGTGCGACGGCGTGCCCACCCCGCCCGAGGCATACGCGAGCTGCCCGGGGTGAGCCTTGGCCCTGGCCACCAGGTCGGCCAGGCTGCGGATGTCGGAGCTGGCGTTCACGACCAGCACCACGTCCGAGCTCGCCAGCCGCATCACGTGGCGGAAGTCCTTCAGCGCGTCGTAGCCCGGGTTCCTGTACATGCGCATGTTGGCGGCCATGGGCGCGGCCGAGTAGATCCAGGTGTAGCCGTCCGCCGGCGCCTTGGCGACGATGCGCGCGCCGATGTTGCCGGCCGCGCCGGCCTTGTTCTCGATCACCACCGGCTGGCCGATGACCGGCGCCACGGCCTCGGCCAGGATGCGCGCGGTGATGTCGGGCCCGGTGCCGGCCAGGTAGGGCAGCACCCACTTGATGGGACGGCTCGGGTAGGCCTCGTCGGCGCGCGCGAGGCCGGCGCCAAGAGGCAGCAGCATGGCGGCCAGGGCATGCCCCAGCACCTTGCGGCGATACGGATCGGTCATTGTCTTGTCTCCTGTCTTCGTGGAATCCGGAAGGCGGCGATGCGCCGCCAGCCTCGTCCTGTCTTGTCCCGTTTTCTTCTCAGCCCGCCTCGGATGCCAGCAGCTCCCTGGCGATGGTGTTGCGCTGGATCTCGCTGGTTCCGGTGAGCACGCGGTACATGCGCAGCAGTCGGAAGAGGAATTCCACGCGCCGGCCCTGCACGATGCCTTCGCCGCCGTGGATCTGCACCGCGCGGTCGGCCACGCGGAAGGCGGTCTCGGAGCAGAACAGCTTGGCCATCGAGGCCTCGGCGCGCGCATCCGAGCCGGCGTCGATCTGGCGCGCGGTGTGGATCATCAGCGCGCGCGCCGCCGCCAGCTCGGTCGCCATGTCGGCCAGCATGTGCTGGATGGCCTGGAACTGCCCGATGGCGCGGCCGAACTGCTTTCGCTGCAGCGCGTAGTCGCGCGCGTCGCGCAGCGCCACCTGCGCCAGCCCGACCATCGCGGGACAGTGCAGCAGGCGGTTGACGGTGATGCGGCCCAGCGCCAGCGCCAGGCCCCGGCCCTGCTCGCCGATGAGATTGGCGGCCGGCACGCGCGCGTTCTCGAACACGATGTTGCCGGTGCCCGACTGCCCGGCCATGGTCTTGTAGCCCGACTCCACGCGCACGCCGGGCGCCTTCAGGTCGACGAAGAAGGCGGACACCTCCCGCTGCGCGGGGTCGGTGGCGGTGGAGGCGACCAGCACCGCGAAGTCGGCAAAGGGCGCGCCCGAGATGAAGCGCTTGCGGCCGTTGACGACGTAGTCGTCGCCGTCGCGCACCGCGTGCGTCTGCACGGCGCCGGCGTCGGAGCCGGCCTGCTCTTCCGTCAGCGCGAAGCAGATGGCCTTTTCGGCCTCGGCCACCGGCACGATGAAGTTCCGCATCTGCCACGGCGTCGCGAAGCGCGCGAGCGCACCCACGCGCGGCGGGCCGCTCAGTTCGCCGAACACGTGCGGCGCGAAGGGCGAGCCGGTGGCGTAGATCGCTTCCTTGATGAGTGCATGGTCCAGCACCGAGAGGCCCAGGCCGCCCATCTTCTCGGGCAGCGTCATGCCGTAGAAGCCCAGCTCGCGCGAGCGCTTCCACACGCGCTGCAGCAGCTCGCGTGGAGCGCCGCGCTCGCTGTCCACGTCGTGCTCGCGCGCCAGTTCAGCCAGCTCGCCGTTCAGGAAAGCCTGCACGCGCAGGATGACTTCCGCGGCGCGCTCCGAGCCCTCGAAGGGGCCCGCGAAGACCGGCGCCGAAGCGATCGCGGGTGTCGTCGTCGCATCCATCTCAGTTCACCATCCTCTCCTGGCCTGCCCAGTACGGTGCCTGCACCGCCTTGCGCATCACCTTGCCGTTGGGGTTCTTCGGCAGCGCGGCCACGAACTCGATGTGGCGCGGCCGCTTGAAGCCGGCCAGCCGTTCGCCGCAGAAGGCGTCGATGGCCGTGCCTTCCGCCGCGCGGCCGGGCTTGAGCACCACGTGCGCCGCCACCGACTCGCCCCACTTGTCGTCGGGAATCGCGAACACGCAGGCTTCCTGCACCGCCTCGTGCTGGAACAGCACCGCCTCGACCTCGGAGGGATAGACGTTGAAGCCGCCGCTGATGACCATGTCCTTCTTGCGATCGACGATGTAGACGTAGCCCTCCTCGTCCATGCGCGCGAGGTCGCCCGTGTGATAGCGGCCGTTCTTCAGCACCTCGGCCGTCAGCTCGGGCGCGCGCCAGTAGCCGGCGAAGATGTCCTCGCCGCCGACCACGATCTCGCCGATCTCGCCGGTGGCCACTGGTTGACCTTCGTCGTCGAGGATGCGCACGTCGCACTCGAGCAAGGGGCGGCCGCAGGAGGCCAGGCGCTCGGGCCGCTCGGCGCGGGCATGCAGGTGGTCGTGCGTGGTCAGCGCGCACACGCCCGAGGTGGTCTCGCCCGCGCCATAGCCTTGCGAGAGCACGGGGCCGAACACGTCCATGGCCTTGAGGATGCGCGCCGGCGCCATCGGCGCGGCGCCGTAGCCCAGGCGCTGCAGGTCGGGCAGCGGGCGGTACTGCCCTTCGAGCTCGGCCAGCAGCATGTTGATCATGGTGGGGACCATGAAGGTGTGCGTCACGCGGTCGGCGCGCATGTCGGCGATGAAGCGCCCCGGCTCGAAGCCCGAGAAGAGGCGGATCGTCACGCCGCTGCACAGCGCCGGCACGATCTGCATGCCCGATGCGTGCGTGACCGGCCCCACGAGGCCGAGGATGTGCCCTTCGTGCATGCCCTCGGAGCGGATCAGGAACTTGCGCAGCTGCGCGAGCCGGTTGCCGAAGGTCTGCATCGCGGCCTTCAGCACGCCCGAGGAGCCCGAGGTGTAGTGCAGCACCGCGAGCTCGTCGGCATGAACCTCCACCGGCGTGAAGGCATCGCTGGCGCGGGCCAGCGCGGCGTCGTAGTTCGTCGCGGCGTCGCCGTCGAGCAGCAGCAGGCGCGGCATCTCGCCGCGGATGTGCGCGCGGAAGCTCTCTGCGCGTTCGCTGGTGGTGACGATGATCGCGGCCTCGCTGTTGGCGGCGATCTCGCCCACTTCGCTCGGCGACAGGCGCGAGTTGAACGGCGCCTTGACCAGGCCCGCCTTGTAGCAGGCGATCTCGATCTCGACGATCTCGGCGCAGTTGGCCAGGTAGATGCCCACGCGGTCGCCGCGCGCCAGGCCGAGGCCCAGCAGCGCGTTGGCAAGGCGGTTGCTGCGCTGCTCCAGCTCCGCGTAGGTGAGAGTGCGCGCGGGGCTCGTCACCGCGACGCGCCGGCCGTTGGCACGCGCGCTGCGCGCCACGAGTGCGCCGACATTGGCGACCAAGCGCCGTGAGGAAATGGATGGGGGATTGATGCTCGTCTCCTGGATGCCGCGACCGGCAATTCGCCTGTCGCCGTTCCGCCTTTGCGGTTGCCGGCACTTTTCCAGAAGCGGGGCTGCAGGAGAAATACTGTTTGCTGATCCGGGGCCATCAAGGGAATTGATGGCCTGCCGCGCGAGGCCGCGCCGCGGCGGTCAGCCGTTCATCGTCCACTCGGCCATCCACCTGCGCTGCTCGATCAGGCGCTGCGCCTGCGACGCCAGTGCATCGACCACCACCTGCGTGACGGCATCGAGCGGCCGTTCGGTTGTCACCAGTGTGTATGCGCGGGACAGCTCGGGGTTGACCACGCGCGCGACCACCCAGCCGTCGCCCGAGGGCGGGCTGTCGTTCAGCGCGCAGGCCGGCACGAAGGTGAAGCCGGCACCGTTGAGGTAGAGCGAGCGGATCACGCGCGCGGAGTCGTGCTCGTGGACGATGTTCAGCGGCACGCCGCGGGCGCTCGCCGCGCCCTCCACCGCCTGCCGGATCGCGAAGCGGCGCGACTGCAGCACCAACGGCTGCGCCGCGGCATCGGCCAGGTCGATCAGCGGATACGCAGGCGGCGCGACGCGGGCATCCGCCTTCGCGGAGCGCCGCCGGGGCGCGGGCGGCGTGCGCAGCAGCCGGCCGACGTGGCCGCCGGTATCGCGTCCGCAGAAGTACATGCCCTCCTGCGCCATCGGCCTGCAGCGCAACCCTTCCAGGGGCGGGGTGTCCACCAGGATGCCCACGTCGGCGCGGCGCTCCAGCACGGCCTTGCACACCGTCAGGCTCAGGCCGTCGAGCACGAAGACGCGCACGCGCGGATGCGACTCCTTGAGCGCGGCCAGCACCGGCCCCATGAGCAACGAGGCGAGCAGGAACGGAATGGCCAGCGTGACCGAACCCTCGGGCCCCTGCGGCAGGCGCTGGATGCGCTCGCGCATGGCGTCCGCGTCGCTCAGCAGGCGGCGGGCATCTTCGTAGAGCCGAAGCCCGGCGGATGTCGGCGTGACGCCTGCATGCGAGCGCTCGAAGAGCTGCACGCCGAGTTCGCTTTCCAGCTTCTTGATCTGCGCCGTGAGCGCGGGCTGCGCCACGTAGAGCGCCCCCGCCGCGCGGGAGAGGCTGCCGGCTTCGAGCACGGCGATGAAGTAGCGGAGGGTGCGCAGGTCCATGGAGTTCCGAGTGTGGGGCCGGAGCTGGCAACTATGCCTCTCGGGGCTGGTGGCGGGCTGGTGGCAAGGCCCTGGACCTAGTAAACCCTGATCGGCCGACAGACATGTGTCCGAAAATTGGACACGACATTTGCCTGAATAAATTACACCGCCCGACCGGCGAACCAGGAAATCTCTTGTGGATCAACGCGCAGGCGCACTGGCATGCCCCGTGCAAAGCACAGCCGATCCGATCCACAACACGCGCGGAATCATCGCGGGCCGTCACTCTCCCCGTTCCGCGCCGGGAGACACCATGGACACACTTCTTCAATCTCGCGCAGACGCGCCCCAGGCGCACGACAGCGTTGCCGCCTGGTTCGACCCGCTGCTGTCCGAAAGGCTCGCGCAGGCCGGCTTCGGCACGCTGGAACAGCTGACGCAACGCATCAACGATGCCGGCCTGACCTGGTGGTACCCGGTGCGGGGCATCGGCGTGAGGCGCGCCGAGCGCGTCGTGCAATGGCTGCACGAGCAGCAGGAGAGCACGGGCATGGAGGTGAACCTGCGCGGCCTGCGCGAACACGGGCGGGCGCGGTCCTCGTCATGCGCCGGCGCCCGGGCTGCCGCCGGATGAGGCTCGGATAATGCGGGCTTCGTGTCAGCAGCAACAAGGCAAGGATGAGCGCCGCGGATTTTCTTTTTTCTCCCGAAGTACAGAAGCTGCTCACGGTCTTGTATGCGGCGCCAGCCGATGAGCAGTTCCCCACCGTCGAACTCGCGCGACGCGCCAGGCTGGCGGAGCCGGAAGCCACCGCCACCGTCGGGCATCTGGTCGGCAGCGGCATCGTGAAGCGGCAGGCCGCGAAGGCCGAGCAGCCCGAGACCATCCAGATCGACCGCTCCTTCGTCTTCCACGACCAGCTGCGCAGCATCGCGCGGCGGTCGTTCGCCGCGGCGGAGCCGATCCGCTCCATGTTGCGCTCCAAGTTCAAGGATTCGGTCGTGCGCGCATTCGTGCTGGGCGAGGACGCGCAGGGCACCATCGAACTGCTGGTCGCGCATGGTCAGCTGGTTCCCGACGAAGCCACCATGGCGGCGGCCTGCCAAAAGCTTTCGAAGACCATGGGACGGCACCTCAATGTGCACGTCATTCCGCTCGCCCGGCTCAACGGCATGTCGCCGCGCGATCCGCTGGCGTCGAAGCTTTCCGCGAGCACCGTGCACGAGATCATCGCGCTCGGGGACACCAAGGCGGCGTTGCCTGTCGAACGGAGCGGCCTTCTGCAGGCGGCCAGGAAGAAGCTGGCGACGCTCGGCAGGCCCTGAGAAGTGCAAAGGGCCTGCCCTCGAAAGAGCAGGCCCTTCAATCACGAACCGAAAAGTCGGCTCTAGAACGGAATGTCGTCGTCCATGTCGTCGAAGCCCGACGACGACTTGGCCGGAGCCTGGCGCGGAGCCGGCGCCGGAGCGCGCGGTGCTGCGGCAGGCGCGCGCGGGGCGTAGCCGCCACCGCCACCGCCGCCGCCTTGCGAGTAGCCGCCGCCACCGCCATAGCCGCCGTCGTCATCGCTAGGACCCGACGGACCGCCCTGGCCCTGGCGGCTGCCCAGCATCTGCATCTGGTCGGCGCGGATTTCGGTGGTGTACTTTTCGATGCCGTCCTTGTCGGTCCACTTGCGCGTGCGCAGGCTTCCTTCGACATACACCTGCGAGCCCTTGCGCAGGTACTGGCCGGCGATTTCGGCCAGGCGGCCGTTGAAGACAATGCGGTGCCACTCGGTGGCTTCGCGCATTTCGCCGCTTTGCTTGTCCTTCCAGCGATCGGTGGTGGCCACTGTGACGTTCGCGACCTGGTCGCCGCTCGGGAATGTACGCATCTCGGGGTCGCGCCCCAGATTGCCGACGACGATGACTTTATTGACCGATGCCATATGCACTGCCCCTGATAAGTAGATGGAGGAGAAGGTTGAGAAGAACCCTCGATTGTGCCCCAAGGCGGCTGCCCGCACTCCCGCCGGATGCCAGAATGGGACTTTGCGATGAATCGGGAACCTGACTTTTTCGAGCATCTGCGCGCCGAGCTGTCGAGCGGGCGTGTCTGGCTCGACCGCGCGATCGTGCTGGGCTACGCCATCGCGGCGGGGCTCTTCGTGGTGGGCTTCACGCTCGCCAGCGACTGGGTCTTCGGCCAGTTCCACCGCTTCTACCGCGCCTGGCCTTGGGCCGTGCTGCTGACGACGCCGCTGCTCACGGCCGGCATCGTCTGGTTCACGCTGCGTTTCTTTCCCGGCGCGGGCGGCTCCGGCATTCCGCAGATCAAGGCCGCCCTGCATCCGGCCCTGCCCGGCGAACGGCGCTTCGTGTTCGCCTCGCTGCGGCTCACGGTCGCCAAGATCGGGCTGGGCGTGGCGGGCTTCGCGGCCGGCCTCTCGATAGGACGCGAAGGGCCTTCGGTGCAGGTGGCGGCCGGCGTGATGCAGCATGCGCGGCGCTGGCTGTCGCCCAACACGGCCATCGACGGGCGCGCGCTGCTGGTGGCAGGCGGCGCGGCCGGCATCGCGGCGGCCTTCAATGCGCCGCTGGCGGGCGTTGTGTTCGCCATCGAGGAGCTATCGGGCCGACTCGAGGCGCGCTCCAGCGGCCTGATCATCACGGCCATCGTGCTGGCGGGCCTGGTGGCTGTCTCGGCCTTCGGCAACATCAGCTATTTCGGCGTGATCCGCGTGCCGCGGCTGGGCTGGGACGTGTTCGGCCCCGGCCTGCTGGTCACGCTGCTGAGCGGCGCCGCGGGCGGGCTGTTCGCGCGGCTGCTGATCGCCTCGCTCACCGGCGCGCCCGGGCGCTTCAATCGCTGGCGGGCGCGCTTTCCGGTGCGCTTCGCGGCCGTGGGCGGGCTGGCGGTGGCCGTCATCGGGCTGGTCACGGGCGGCGTCACCTTCGGCGCGGGCTCGGAGGCGGTCAAGCAGATGCTGCAGGGCCACGACGAGCTCACGCCGCTTTACACCGTGCTCAAGTTCGTCGCCACCTGGCTCACGGCGTGGTGCGGCGTGCCGGGGGGCATCTTCGCGCCGTCGCTGTCCATCGGCGCGGGCATCGGCGACGCGGTGGCCCGGCTGGCCGGCAGCGAGCAGGGTCCGGCGCTCATCGCCATGGGCATGGCCGGGTTCCTCGCGGCGGTGACGCAGGCGCCGCTGACCGCCTTCATCATCGTGATGGAAATGGTCGACGGCCACTCGATGGTGCTGAGCCTGATGGCCGCCGCGATGCTGGCCAGCCTGATCTCCCGCATGATCAGCCGCCCGCTGTACGACACGCTGGCCGAGCACATGGTGGGCCGGGCGATCAACACCTCCGCCGGCACCGAAGCGGTGCACCCTCCGCCGGCAGAAACCCCGAAGTCCGAACCGCCGGTTCCCTCCCCCTCGCCATGAAATCGCGGGCGGTCTATCATGTCCGGTTGCCCTCGGACGATCGCCCCCTTGAATTCAAAAGCCACTGAATACGCCGACGCGGAAAGCGCTCGCGACGCGGAACTCGAACGCAATACCTACCTCGGCGCGGTGCTGGCGCAGCAGCGCATCAGCATCCGGGGTGCGCGCACCCACAACCTGAAGAACGTCGACCTCGACATCCCGCGCAACAAGCTGGTGGTCATCACCGGCCTGTCGGGCTCGGGCAAGTCGAGCCTGGCCTTCGACACGCTGTATGCCGAAGGACAGCGGCGCTACGTGGAGAGCCTGTCGGCCTACGCGCGGCAGTTCCTGCAGCTCATGGACAAGCCCGACGTCGACGTGATCGAGGGCCTCTCGCCCGCGATCAGCATCGAGCAGAAGGCCACCAGCCACAACCCGCGCTCCACCGTGGGCACGGTGACCGAGATCCACGACTACCTGCGCCTGCTGTACGCGCGCGCCGGCACGCCCTACTGCCCCGAGCACCACCTGCCGCTGCAGGCGCAGACGGTGTCGCAGATGGTCGATGCGGTGCTGGCCTTGCCCGACGAGCCGCGGCTGATGATCCTGGCGCCCGTGGCGCGCGAGAAGAAGGGCGAGTTCCTCGAGCTCTTCGCCGAGATGCAGGCCGCCGGCTACGTGCGCTTCCGCGTCGACGGGCAGACCTACGAATACAACGACCTGCCCAAGCTCAAGAAGACCGAGAAGCACGACATCGACGTCGTCATCGACCGCCTGCGCGCGCGCCCCGACATGCAGCAGCGCCTGGCCGAGAGCTTCGAGGCCGCGCTGCGGCTGGCCGAGAGCCGCGCCATCGCGCTGGAGCTCGGCGCGGAGGGCGCGCCCGACAAGGAGCACCTGTTCAACGCCAAGTTCGCCTGCCCCATCTGCCACTACTCGCTGTCGGAGCTGGAGCCGCGCCTCTTCTCGTTCAACTCGCCCGTGGGCGCCTGCCCGACCTGCGACGGCCTGGGCAACCGCGAGGTGTTCGACCCGGCGCGCGTGGTGGCCTTTCCCTCGCTGTCGATGGCCAGCGGCGCCGTCAAGGGCTGGGACCGCCGCAACGGCTACTACTTCAGCATGATCGAGAGCGTCGCGAAGCACTACAAGTTCGACGTCGACGCGCCCTTCGAATCGCTTCCCGCCTCGGTGCAGCACGTGCTGCTGCACGGCTCGGCCGCCGAGGAGATCAAGTTCAACTACACCATGGAGTCGGGCAACTTCGCGGGCAAGAAGCTCACGAAGAAGCATCCCTTCGAGGGGATCATCCCGAACATGACGCGGCGCTACCGCGAGACCGACTCGGTGATGGTGCGCGAAGACCTCGCGCGCTTTCGCAACCTGCAGCCCTGCCCCGACTGCGGCGGCTCGCGACTGCGGCCCGAGGCGCGCAACGTGTTCCTGGTCGACGAGAGCACCGCCGACAACGGCGCCGAGCGCCCGCGCATGGCGATCTTCGAGCTCAGCCGCCTCACGCTGCGCGATTCGCTCGACTGGTTCCAGAAGCTCAAGCTGCGCGGCGCCAAGGCCGACATCGCCGACAAGGTGGTGCGCGAGATCGGCCTGCGCCTGAAATTCCTGAACGACGTGGGCCTGAACTACCTGAGCCTGGACCGCAGCGCCGAGACGCTCTCGGGCGGCGAGGCGCAGCGCATCCGCCTCGCGTCGCAGATCGGCTCGGGCCTCACGGGCGTGATGTACGTGCTCGACGAGCCCAGCATCGGCCTGCACCAGCGCGACAACGACCGCCTCATCGGCACGCTGAAGCACCTGCGCGACATCGGCAACAGCGTGATCGTGGTCGAGCACGACGAGGACATGATCCACGCCGCCGACCATGTGATCGACATGGGCCCCGGCGCCGGCGTGCACGGCGGCCGCGTGATGGCGCAGGGCACCTACACCGAGGTTTCGTCCAACCCCGAATCGCTCACCGGCCAGTACCTCTCGGGCGTGCGCAAGATCGAAGTGCCGAAGCACCGCACCGCGTGGCTGCCGGCGGTGAAGCAGCCCGCTTTCCACGAAGGCAAGAAGCCCCCGCGCTTCCCGCCCAGCCCCGCCGCAGAGCGCCGTGCCGCGCGCGAGGCCGCGCACCTGGCGACGCAGACCGACCTGCAGGAAATCCGCGTGGTCGGCGCCACCGGCAACAACCTGAAGAACGTGAGCGTGGCCTTCCCCGTCGGCCTGCTGACCTGCGTGACGGGCGTGTCGGGCTCGGGCAAGTCAACGCTGGTGAACGACACGCTCTACACCGCGGTCGCGCGCACCATCTACCGCGCGCACGAGGAACCGGCCGCGCACGAGTCGGTGGAAGGCATCGAGTACTTCGACAAGGTCATCAACGTCGACCAGAGCCCCATCGGCCGCACGCCGCGAAGCAACCCGGCCACCTACACGGGCCTGTTCACGCCGATCCGCGAACTCATGGCCGAGACCAACACCGCGCGCGAGCGCGGCTACGGGCCGGGCCGCTTCAGCTTCAACGTGGCGGGCGGGCGCTGCGAGGCCTGCCAGGGCGACGGCGTGGTCAAGGTCGAGATGCACTTCCTGCCCGACGTGTACGTGCCCTGCGAGGTATGCCACGGCCAGCGCTACAACCGCGAGACGCTCGAGGTGCTCTACAAGGGCAAGAACATCGCGCAGATCCTGGAGATGACGGTCGAGGCCGCGCACGACTTCCTCAGGGCCGTGCCGACCATCGAGCGCAAGCTGCGCACGCTGCTCGACGTGGGCCTGAGCTACATCAAGCTGGGCCAGTCGGCGACCACGCTCTCGGGCGGCGAGGCGCAGCGCGTGAAGCTCGCGCTGGAGCTCAGCAAGCGCGACACCGGCCGCACGCTCTACATCCTCGACGAGCCGACCACCGGCCTGCACTTCGCCGACATCGAGCTGCTGCTGAAGGTGCTGCACCAGTTGCGCGACGCAGGCAACACCATCGTCGTGATCGAACACAACCTCGACGTCATCAAAACCGCCGACTGGCTCATCGACATGGGCCCCGAAGGCGGCGCCGGCGGCGGCACGGTGGTGGGCCAGGGCACGCCGGAGGACATCGCGGCGAACGAGGCGAGCCACACGGGACGGTACCTGAAGCGGCTGCTGAAGTAGCCGCGCCCCAGCAGGAATGCACGGGGCGCGCCACAATCGCGCCCCATGCCCTCTTTCACCCCGCGCCAGTTCGTCCTCCTCGTTCTCCTGACCCTCGCGTGGGGCTTCAACTGGCCGGTGATGAAGCTCGGCGTGGCCGACTATCCGCCGCTGGGCTTTCGCGCGACTTCAATCTGGCTGGGGCTGCCGGTGCTGGCACTCGCGCTGGTGTGGCTCAAGGTGCCGTTCCGCGTGCCGCGCAGCGCGTGGCCCGAGCTGGTGTGGCTGGGCGCCACCAATATGTTCGTCTGGCACGCCTGCATCATCCTCGCGGTGAAGGCGCTCTCGGGCGGGCGTGCGGCGATCCTGGGCTACACGATGCCGGTGTTCTCCGCCGTCATCGGCGCGCTGCTGTTCTCGGCCGTGCTCACGCGGCGAGCGTGGCTCGGCGTGGGTGCCTGCGCGGTCGGCGTGGGCCTGCTGCTGTGGCACGAGCTCACGAATCTCTCGGGCCGGCCCGGCTACGTGGCGCTGGCACTGGTGGCCGCGGCCACGTGGGCGCTGGGCACGCAGCTGCTGCGGCACACGCGCATCGGCCTGCCGACGCTAACGCTCTCGTTCTGGATGACGGCGATGACGGCCGTGGTGATGACGGTGCTCTCGCTGCTCTTCGAGCGCGACCAGCTCTACTGGCCGAACAGCGTGACATGGGCATCGATCGGCTACAACGCAGTGCTGATCTTCGGCTTCGCGCACGCCGCATGGTTCTACCTCGCGCGCGGCCTGCCGCCCATCGCCTCGACGCTGAGCGTGATGTTCATCCCGGTGCTCGGCGTGTTCAGCGGCGCGGTGTGGCTGGGCGAAGTCGTGCACTGGCAGGACTGGGTGGCGGTGGCGCTCATGATGGTGGCCATCGCCTCGGTGCTCTGGCCCTCGAAGGCGGCCAGGAGCTGAAGCGAAATCTCAGGTCGTCGTCTGCACGTGCAGGCGGCTGGTCTTGCAGCGGTGCAGTGCGCGGTAGTGCTCCAGCGGCCTGCCGTTGGCGCCGTAGGCGATCGACTCGATGCGCAGCAGCGGCTCGGGCTGCGGCAAATTGAGCAGCGCGCAGGTGTCGGCGTCGGGCAGCACGGCGTCGATCCAGCGCTCGGCGCGCACGAGACGCAGGCCGTACTGTCGGCGCAGCACGTCGTAGAGCGAGCGGTCGTCCAGGCGCGTGCGGTGCAGGCCCGGCGCGAGGTCGGCGGGCACCACGGTTTCCACCAGCAGGCGCAGCTCGCCGTCCACGCTGCGCAGGCGCTTGAGCGCCACCACCTGCGTGTCGTCGGTGAGGCCCAGCGAGGCCGCTTCCTGCTCGTTGGGCGCGCGCAGTTCCTGCGTGAGGATCTGCGTGCGCACCGAGCGGCCCTTGCGCTCCATCTCGTCGGAGAAGCCGAGCACGGTGGAGACGAAATCTTCGTCGCGCTCGCGCGCCGAAACGAAGGCGCCCCGGCCCTTGATCTTGTAGATGAGGTTGTTGCGCACCAGGTCGGCCAGCGCCTCGCGCACCACGATGCGCGAGATGCCGAACTGCTCGCCGAGCTCCGCTTCGGACGGCAGCTTGGCGCCGATGGGCAGCACGCCCTGCAGGATCTGCATGCGAAGCGCGTCGCGGAACTGGGCCCACAGGGGCGACTCGGAGTCGCGGTCGAGCACGGTCGAAATTTCGGTCGGAGAGTTCACGTCGAGGGTTGGCCCAGGGCCTGAGGAGTCGTCAATGATGCATCGAAAGATGCCGGCGCATCGGCTGCCACCGGCGAAAGCGGCACGCCGTGGCGCTCGCGCAGCGCGGTGGCGCAGGCCTTCAGCTCGGCGTGCTGCTGTGCCGCGTCCCAGCCCAGCGCCTCGGCGGCGATGCCCGCCATCTCGGCCAGCGCGGCGTCGGTGACGAGCCCGCGGATGGCCAGCAGCGTGCGGCGGATCACGAGGTCGTCGAGATGGACCACGCCGGTTTCGAGACAGAGGTACGACAGCTCGGCGACGGAGTAGCCGGGCGCGTGGCGCAGCGGCATGTCGCCCGAGGCCGCGAGGCGCTGCGCCAGCGGCAGCGCCTTGGAGCCGTAGCGCCGCAGCAGCACCTGGGCGCGCGTGCGGCTCATGCCCGAGGCTGCGACCAGGCGATCGAGAAAACGCTCGACCGCCTGCGCGTCGGCCGGCAGCTCGGCGCCGCCGCCGATCGGCAGCATGTCCGTCGACGCCGTGCGGGGGCGGCCCAGCTGCTTCAGCACTTCGTTGACCGCCTCTTCCGCGAGCGCCCGGAAGGTCGTCCACTTGCCGCCGACAAGGCCGATGACCGGAATGTCGCGCGTGGCGCTCGGCGGATCGAGCACCACCGAGTGGTCGCGCGAGATCTGCCCCGGCTTGTCGGCGTCGGAGCGCGCGAGAGGCCGCACGCCGACATACGTGTAGACGACATCGCCGCGGCCGAAGCGCAGGTTCGGGAACACCTCCGCCAGCACCTCGAGCAGGTAGTCGACCTCCTCCGGCTCGGTCACGATCTTGTCGGGGTCGTCCACCGGAATGTCGGTGGAGCCCACCAGCACGCGGTCGAGGAAGGGATAGACGATGCACACGCGCCCGTCCACCGCCTCGAAGTACGCCATGCGGCCTTCGAGCGCGTCGCGCAGCGCAGGATGGTCGAGCACCAGGTGCGAGCCCTTGGTGCCCATCACGCGCGGGCCGCCGCCGCCGAGCACCGCGGTGCTGCGGTCCAGCCAGGCGCCGCTGGCGTTCACCACGGTGTCGGCCGTCACGCGCACCAGCGCGCCGGTGATCTCGTCGCGCAGCGTGATGATGTTGCCCGCGCAGCCCATCACGCGGCAGTAGTTGGCCGCGGCCGAGCGCGGCTGGTCGCGGCAGGCGTCGCCGATCAGCTCGAGGATGAGCCACTCGGGGTGGCTGATCCACGCGTCGAAGAAGGTGGCCGTCCAGCGCACCGCCGCGCGGAACAGGCTGCGGTCGCCCGGCGGCACGCGGCTGATGCGGTGGTTGGGCATCACGCGCTGGCGGCGGCCCAGCAGGTCGTACAGGCGCAGGCCCGCGGCCACCGCCAGCAGGCCTCGCGTGCGCTGCGGCGGCTTGCGCCCGAAGAACTTGAGCGCGCTGCTCATCAGGCCGCCGAAGAAGCTCGACAGCGGCACCACCGTCTTCAGCGGCTGCACCAGGTGCGGCGCGTTGCGCAGCAGCAGGTTGCGCTCGCGCGTGGCCTCGGCCACCAGCGAGAAGCTGCCGTTCTCCAGGTAGCGCAGGCCGCCGTGGATCATGCGCGAGGGCGCGCTGCTGGCGCCCGCGCTGAAGTCGCCCTTGTCGACGATGAGGCAGTCCACGCGCTGCAGGCACAGGTCGCGGAACACGCCCACACCGTTGATGCCGGCGCCGATGATGACGGTGGAGAAATGACGGTCGGCCAGCGATGCGGGGCGCACGAAGGGCAGTTGCCACGCGCTCATCGGGCACCTCCCGCCAGATGGGAAAACACAGGAGACATGGTGTCGATCAGTTCGTTGAAGCCGGCATTGAAGTCGGCATGGGCGCGCGCCTGGGCGGCGTCGGGTTCGACGGTGTCGCAGGGTGCGAGCAGGGCGCTGCCCTGCTCCGCGCGGTCGATGCCCTGCGACATGGCGGCGTAGATGGCGGCGCCGCGCGCGCCGGTTTCGTCGTCGGCGCAGCGCTCCACCGGATGGCCGAGGAAGCCCGCCAGCAGGCGCACGAGGCGCGTGTCGCTCGCGCCGCCGCCGAGCACGGTGCATGCGGACACCGGCAGCCCGCAGGCCGCGAGCCGCGCGACGTGGCGCGCATGCAGCGCGGCCACCGCATCGACCACGGCACGCGCCATGTCGCCGCGCGTGTGATGACTCTTGAGGCCGACGAAGCCCGCAGTCACGCCACCGCCGCCGTTGACGAAAGGCAGGAAGCGCAGGCCGCCGGCACCCAGCGGCACCGACATCGCCAGGTCGACCACCGCGCGCGAATCGGGCAGCCCGAGCACACCGGCCAGCCAGGCGATGTTGGCCATCGACGAGGGGCTGTTCTCCATGTAGAGGCGCTTGTCCTCGCGGCCGAAGTTGACGACGGCGGCCACCGCGGGCTTGGGCTCGATCACCGGCCCGATGACGGCGTTCACGCACCAGGTGCCGAAGACCGACACCGCGCGCGAGCGCCCCTCGGCGCAGATCGCGGTCATCGAGGCGAGCAGGTCGATGGCGCCCATCGCCACGGGAACGCCGGCAGGCAGGCCGCACAGCGCGGCTTCCGAAGGCAGCAGCCTGCCGACGAGCCCGCCGCTGGGCACCAGCGGACCGAAGGCGCGCGGGCCGAGGTCGGCAATGCCCGAGGCGTCGAAGGCCGCCTGGGACCATGTGCCCGTCGCGATCGATACCAGCCCTGCGGTGCTCGCATCGCTCGCATCGGTCGCGATCTCTCCGGTCAGCAGGAAGCCGAGGTAGTCCTTCGCGAACATCAGCCGGCGCACCGCGCCGCGCTGCACGGCATCGGTGCCCAGCAGCTCGGCGGCGATCACCGTGGGCTGGCCGGGCCAGGGCTGGCAGCCCACGTCGGCGAAGAGCGCCGGGCCGTGGCCGAGCGCGAGGGAACGGGCACGCGCGTCGGCGCGCTGGTCGGTGGAGGCGACGGCGCGCCCGCCCACGAGTTCGTTGCGCGCGTCGAGCGCATAGAGCCCCGCGCCATGGCCGGTGCAGCCGATGGCGCGGACCTCCGCCACGCGGTCTCCGAGTTGATGGGCGACGTCGCGCAGCACGTGGGTCAGCGCCGCGCGGATGGCCGTGGCCCCCACTTCGCATCCCCCTCCGGGCAGCCGGTCGTGCGGCAATGGCATTCGTGACAGGGCGACGCTGCGGCCACTCCCGGCTTCCAGGGCCAGGGCTTTCAGGCTGCTCGACCCCATGTCGATGCCGATCAGTATGTTTGGCTTCATGTCATAACAGCTTCGGCTGAATAAAAGCGCGTTGCCAGTAGCGTTTCCCCTAGTTATCCCTGCAAACGGCCAGCGCGTACATTCTAGCCTGTCATAACAACTGATGTGACAAAGAGGTTCCAAGGGCTGCCCTGAAAAGCGGCAGCCACAAGCTGTGCCACCCAACGTGAGGAGACAAAAATGAGGCGTAATTTCCTGAAGTCCGCAGCCGCAGCCGGCATCGGCCTGGCCGGCGCAAGCGCGTTCGCGCAGCAGCAGGCGGCTGCCCCCGCCGCGGCAGGCGGCCTGCGCGGCAATTCGAGCGACGTCTACGTGATGAACGTGATGGTGTCGGGGGTCGAGTACTGGTTTCCGGTCTACGAAATGATGAAGCAGCTCGGCCGCACGCTGGGCGTTCGCACCCGCTACACCGGCACGCCGGAGTACGACGTGAACAAGCAGCTCGCGTCCTTCGAGCAGGAACTGGCGCGCAAGCCCGCGGGCATCCTGCTGCACCCGATGAACCCCGATCCGTTCATCGAGCCGATCAACCGCGCCGCGGCGATGGGCATCCCGGTCGTCACCTTCGCGGCCGACTCGCCGAACTCCAAGCGCACCTCCTTCGTCACCTCCGACAACGACCGCGAGGGCAACCAGGCGGCCGACGCCATCGCAGCCTCGCTGGGCGGCAAGGGCGAATACGCGGTGCTGGAGAACCCCGGCCAGGACAACCACGACCGCCGCATCACCGCATTCGTCAACCGCATGAAGGCCAAGCACCCCGGCATGAAGCTGGTCGGCCGCGCCGCCAGCAACCAGGACCCGAACAAGGCCTACCAGGCAGTGCTGAGCCTCGCGCAGGCCAACCCGAACCTGGGCGCCCTCTTCATGCCGGAAGCCAACTCGGCCCTCGGCGCGGCGCAGGCCAAGGTGGAGACCAAGAAGAACATCAAGGTGATGTGCTGCGACGTGAACGCCAAGATCCTCGACATGATCAAGTCGGGCGACGTGTTCGGCGCCATCAACCCCAACCAGGGCATGCAGGGCTACATGGGCATGATGATGCTGTTCCTGGCCAAGAACCCCGGCCTCATCGATCCGATGAACGACGCCAAGCGCAACGGCACCAACCCGATGGCCGTGCCCTTCCTGGACAACGGCCTGTCGGTGGTCAGCAAGGCCAACGCCGACGACTTCTACTGGGACAAGTACCTCGCCCGCCGCGGCACCAAGGGAATCGGCGAGTGAACGCAGTGAGCGCATTGCTCGAACTGCGCGGCATCAGCAAGCGCTTCGGCGCTTCGCGCGCGCTCACGGGCGTGGACTTCTCGCTGCGCAGCGGCGAGATCCACGCCCTTTGCGGCGAGAACGGCGCGGGCAAGTCCACGCTGATGAACATCATCGACGGCATCCACCAGCCGGACGAGGGCACCATCTCGCTCGACGGCCAGGCGGTGGTCATCGACGGCCCGGCGCACGCGATGCGCCTGGGCATCGGCCTGGTGCACCAGGAGATCGCCCTGTGCGGCGACGCCACGGTGGCCGAGAACATCTTCATGCCGGAGATCAACGCCGGCAAGAGCGCGTGGATGAACTACGCGAGCCTCAACGAACGCGCCGCCAAGGTGCTGCAGCGGCTGGGCCAGGACGTCGACCCCGCGGCGCTGGTGAAGGACCTGAGCATCTCCACGCAGCAGCTCATCGAAATCGCGAAGGCGCTCACGCTCGACTGCAAGGTGCTGATCCTCGACGAGCCCACCGCCGCGCTGACCGACAACGAGTCGGCCGCGCTCTTCAGGGTGCTGCACGACCTCAAGGCGCAGGGCATCGGCATCATCTACATCAGCCACCGCATGGCGGAGATCTTCGCGCACTGCGACAGTGTCACGGTGCTTCGCGACGGCCGCCACGTGCACAGCGGCCCGCTGGCCGAACTCGACGCCGACGGCCTGGTGCGCCGCATGGTGGGGCGCGACCTGGGCAACTACTACCCACCGAAGCAGGAAGAGCCCGCATCGGGCGAGCACGTGCTCGAGGTGACGGACATCGCCGACGGCGAGCGCGTGCACGGCGTGTCGTTCAGATTGAAGCGCGGAGAGATCCTCGGCATCGCGGGCCTCATGGGCGCCGGCCGCAGCGAGCTCGCCGAGACCATCTGCGGCCTGCGTACGGCGCGCGGCGGCAGCGTGCGCCTGCGCGGCAGGCCGCTCACCATCCGCAAATACAGCGACGCGCTGCGCGAAGGCATCGCCTACCTCAGCGAAGACCGCAAGGCGGCGGGCGTGTATCTCGACCTGCCGATCGCGCAGAACATCGCATCGATGGCGCTCGCGCGCGTCAGCTCGCGCTTCGGCCTGCTGCAGCGCGCGGCCGAGCACAAGCTGGCCGTGAGCCTCGGCGCGCGGCTCAAGCTCAAGTCGGACGGCGTGGACATCGACGTGGCGAGCCTGTCGGGCGGCAACCAGCAGAAGGTGGCCATCGCCAAGCTGCTGGCCACCAACCCGTCGGTGCTGCTGATGGACGAGCCCACGCGCGGCGTGGACGTGGGCGCCAAGTCGGAGATCCACCACATCCTGCGCGACCTGGCCAGCCAGGGCGTGGGCGTGATCGTGATCTCCTCGGAGCTGCCCGAGATCATCGGGCTGTGCGACCGCGCGCTGGTGATACGCGACGGCCGGCTCGCCGGCGAGGTGCAAGACAAGGACATGACGGAAGAGGCGCTGCTGCGGCTGGCCTCCGGACTTTGCGAAGAGGAAGCGACAGCATGAATTACCCAGCACAACTCGATGCGGGGACCGCCCCCGGTCTCCAGCCACGCCAGTCGGGAGGAGGAGGCCCCGTGAAACCCGCCAGCAGACTTGCCAGCATGCGCGAGCTGGGCCTGTTGCTCATCATCGCCGCGCTGTGCGTGGGCATGAGCTTCGCCTCGCCCTACTTCCTCACCTGGGACAACGTGCGCGCGATGCTGCTGTCGTTCTCCATCGAGGGCATCGTGGTGGTGGGCATGACCATCCTGCTGATCGTCGGCGGCATCGACCTGTCGGTGGGCTCGGTGGTGTGCTTCGCGATGGTGGTCACGGGCAAGCTCTTCCTCATGGGGTTCGATCCGTGGACGGCGGGGCTCATCGCCATTGCAGCCAGCGCCATGATCGGCGCGATGATCGGCGGCTGCGTCACGCGCATCGGGCTGAACCACTTCATCGCCTCGCTGGCCTTCATGGTGATCGTGCGCGGCCTGTGCCTGGCGCTCACGCAGGGCACGCCCCAGTCGCTGTTCTCGCTGCCGGCCGAGTTCAAGTTCATCGGCCAGGGCACGCTCTTCGGCGTTCCGGCGGTGATCCTGATCTTCCTGGCCATCGTGGTGGTGAGCGACTTCGTGCTGCGCCGCTCCTCGCTGCTGCGCCGCGTGTTCTACACCGGCAGCAACGAGAAGGCGGCGCTCTACTCGGGCATCCGCGTGGGCCACGTCAAGTTCTGGGTCACGGTGCTGTGCGCCGCCTCGGCCGGCCTCGCGGGCGTGATCTACACCGCGCGCTTCGGCGCCGCCACGCCCACCTTCGGCGTGGGCATGGAACTCAATGTAATCGCCGCCGCGGTGATCGGCGGCGCCAGCCTCAAGGGCGGCTCGGGCACGGTGCTCGGCGCAGTGCTGGGCCTGGCGCTGCTGTCGGTGGTGACCAGCTCGCTGATCCTGCTCGACGTGTCGCCCTACTGGCAGGACGTGATCAAGGGCGTGATCCTGCTCGCGGCCGTGACCATCGACCACCTCATGAACACGAGAAAGACCAAGCGATGAGCAACAGCAGCAACGCATCGAACATGAAGAAGACCACCCTCGGCCCCTCGGGCATCGAGTGCTCCGCCATCGGCCTGGGCACCTGGGCCATGGGCGGCTGGATGTGGGGCGGCGGCGACAACGCGGCCGCCGTGCTCGCCATCCAGGCCTCGCTGGACGCGGGCGTGAATCTGATCGACACCGCGCCGGCCTACGGCCTCGGGCGCTCAGAGAGCATCGTCGGCACCGCGCTGAAGGGCCGGCGCCACGAGGCCGTGATCGCCACCAAGTGCGGCCTGGTCTGGCACACCCAACAGGGAACGCACTTCTTCGAAGAGGACGGCCATCCGGTGTACCGCTACCTCGGGCGCGAGTCGATCTTCCATGAATGCGAAGAGAGCCTGAAGCGCCTGCAGACCGACTACATCGACCTCTACATCACCCACTGGCAGGACGCCACCACGCCCGTGGCCGAGACCATGGACGCGCTGCTCGAACTCAAGAAGCAGGGAAAGATCCGCGCCATCGGCGTGAGCAACGTGAGCCCCGAGACGCTGGCCGAGTACCTGCGCTACGGCCCCGTCGACGCCGCGCAGGAGCGCTACAGCCTGATCGACCGCGAGATCGAGCAGACGCTCGTGCCGCTTTGCACCGAGCACAACGTGGCGGTGCTGGGCTATTCATCGCTGGCTCTCGGCCTGCTCGCCGGCCCCATCGACCCCCAGCGCAAGTTCACCGGCGACGACCAGCGCGCCACCAACCCGCGATTCAGCGCGCAGAACCGCGCGAAGCTCAAGGCCTTCTTCGAGGAGCTGGAGCCGCTGCGCAAGCAGCTCGAATGCTCCTTCGGCCAACTCATGATCGCCTGGACGCTGGCGCGCGGAAGCATCTCCGTGGCGCTGTGCGGCGCGCGCGTGAGCAAGCAGGCCATCGAGAACGCGGGCGCCGGCTCGGTGCGCCTGCACGACGCCGCGCTGGAGCTGATCGACGCGGCAGCCGGCAGGCACCTGGGCTCGCTGGCCTGAGCGGCCTTCTTTTTTCTGTCACACCAACACACAAGGACTTCTTTCCGTATGTCGAAGGACAAGACCGCACGCCTGAACAGGCTGCTCAACAACGGGCGCTGCCTGGACATCGCGCTCGACCACGGCGTGTGCAACGAGCCCAGCTTCCTCGACGGCCTCGAGGACATGCCCTCGGTAATGGAGCGCCTCGTGGCCGCCCGCCCCGACGCGATCCAGCTCAACTACGGCCAGTCCGACCTGCTGCAGGACCGCCCGGGCCGCGACAAGCCGGCCCTCGTGATGCGCATCGACATGGGCAACCCCTACAACGCCACGCGCCACCGCGTGATGTGGGCCGTGCTGCAGAACGAGCACGACCCGGTGCTGCCCGCGGTTCAGCAGGACGCCGCCTGCGTGGTGGTCAACCTCTTCATGCTGCCCGACGAGCCCGACCTGTTCCGCCAGTGCGTGCAGAACATCGCGCGCGTGCGCGCCGACTGCGACCGCTACGGCATGCCGCTGATGATCGAGCCGCTGGTGATGCAGGCGCCCTCGGCCGGCAGCCGCTACTCGGTGGACGGCGACGCCGAGAAGATCGTCACGCTGGTGCGCCTGGCGCGCGACATGGGTGCCGACATCATCAAGGCCGACCCCACCACCAATCCCGCGGACTTCCACCGCGTGGTGCAGGCCGCACGCTGCCCCGTGCTCGTGCGCGGCGGCGGCCGCGAGGACCTGCAGCAAGTGTTCGCGCGCTCGCGCGTGCTGATGGACGAAGGCGCCGTCGGCATGGTGTACGGGCGCAACGTCTACCAGCACGGCAATCCGTCGGCGGTGGTGGACGCGCTGATGGCCATGATCCACCGCGGCGCCAGCGCCAAGGAGGCATGGGACATCTACGAATCGGGTGGCGCGAAATGACATGACGAAGACGCGCCCTCTTTAGGAGGAAGAAAGAAGGAAGAGAGCTCACGGCGGGCGACGGATGCGTCGCCCGCCGGGGTGCGTCCTGCGCGCGCGTTTTTCTGCCACGCGCGCAGGCGGGCAAGAGGAAGAGACGAGAGAGACGACGAGACAAGACAAGACAAACACGGAGTTAGTTGGCCAAGAAGAAAACGGTTCCCCTGCGGACTTCAAACAACCTGGAGGCGACGATGAAAATCCGGTATTACTTGATGGCGTTCCTGCTGCCGTTCGTCACGCTGCTGACGCACGCGGCAATCACGGGGGTCAGTCCGATGACGACCCTGAACAACATGGCGACGGCGATGGCCGAAGCCGTGGCCGATCCTCTCCCCCTGCAGGGACCGGGCCTCGGCAATCTCACCTACACCTCGGCCGAGCTGTTCAAGCCGGTCTCGATGATCACCAGCGCGGCACACCCGCTCGACCCGGCGCACAGCAGTGCCTACGAGTCGCGCGAGGTGCCCGCCACCTACCCCGGCCGCAAGGACTACGGCATGAACGCCGGCATCATGGTCAACGGCTACTTCCTGACCTCCTTCGCGCCGGACAGCGGCCTCGGCCCGGGCGGCTTCCTGCTGTACGACATCTCGAACCCGCGCCAGATCAAGCTCGTGAAGAAGATCTACGAGCCCGAGGGCCGCACGCAGGAGTTCCGCGAGACGCACTCCTTCGGCACCGCGAAGATCGGCGGCAAGACGTACGTGGTGCTGCCCAGCATCAACGGCGTCGAGTTCTGGGACTTCACCGACGTCAACGACATCAAGCAGGTGAAGAAGCTCGCGCTGCCCGGCGTCAACGGCGGCGACTACGAGAACGTGGCCTGGCAGCTCTGGTGGCAGGCGCCCTACCTGTACGTGGCGTCGGCGGGCCGCGGCATCTTCATCGTCGATGCCACCGACCCCGCCAACGCCGTGGTGGCGAACCGCGGCACCGGCAAGCCCAACCCGGTGCCCACCGGCGAGCTCGGCGGCTTCCGCATCGGCCCGATCTTCACCATGGGCAACCACATGGTGCTGACCTCGATGGACAACACCGCGGGCTTCTCCAGCCTCGACATCTCCGATCCGCTCAACCCCAAGGTGCTGGACACCGTGGGCTCCAACCCCAACTACTACGCGACCTGCTTCGACGGCAAGACGCTGCACGCCTCGGCGCGCGGCGGCGGCGCGAAGATGTACAGCTACGACCTGAGCGACCGCGCCCACTTCCTGGCCGAGGACAACCGCCTCGTCATCGACGAGCAGCTCTACTGCGCCACGCAGGACAACTACGTCATCCAGGGCGCGCAGACCTACATCCACAAGGTCGACGTGAGCAATCCGCTGAACCACGTCGAGGTGGGCCGCGGCAGCATCCTGCGCGAGGACGATCCGAACTTCTCGCACTCCGACAACGGCCAGGTCGCCGCCTTCGGCAACCTGATCTTCGTGGGCAACGACCACGGCTCGGGCAGCGGCTTCGTCGTGCATCAGGTCGACCCCGACACCACCAAGCCGGAAGTGAGGCAGGTCTCGCCCGCCAACAACGCGAAGCAGCAGGCGCTGACCTCGCGCATCGGCCTGGGCATGAGCGACAGCATCCGGCCCGAGAGCGTGAACTCCAACACCTTCATCGTGCGCCCGGTGGGCGGCAACACGCTGGCGGGCACCTACAGCGTGCAGCTGGGCATCATCAACTTCCACCCCGCGCAGCCGCTGCAGCCCGGCACCAGCTATGAAGTGTTCCTGCCGGCCAACGGCGTGAAGGACTATGCGGGCAACGCCATCGGCGCGGACTACAAGTCGGTGTTCCACACCGGCAACGCCGCCGAGATCGGCCTGATGCACTACTGGACGCTGGCGGGCAACCTCTCCGACCAGATCGGCGCCAACAACGGCACGCCCGCCACCGGCGACGCCTTCGAGAGCATCGGCCTGAACTTCGCGAACCGCACGGCCGGCGTGCCGCTGAAGAGCGACACCGTGGCCACCGTGCTGGGCGGCAGCGCCTCGCTGAGCTTCTACATGAAGACCACGCAGGCCGGCGGCCCGAACTCGTGGACCGCGCCCGGCATCTTCGGGCGCGACCAGTCCGGCGGCGCCGACGACGTGTTCTGGGGCTGGCTCGACAACAGCGGGCGCATCAAGCTCTCGGTGGGCAACGACGGCGGCACCACCTCCACCGCGGCGGTGAACGACGGCACCTGGCACCACGTCGTGATGACGCGCGACGCCGCCTCCGGCGCGCAGGCCGTGTACGTCGACGGCACGAAGACCACCTCCACCGGCCCCACCGGCAACAAGGGCCTGCCGAACAAGTTCGCAGTGCTCGGCCAGATCCAGGGCAACGCGGCGCTCTTCAAGGGCACGCTGGCGGAAGTGCGCGTCTACGGCCGCGTGCTGAGCGACACCGACGTGAACACGCTGCGCGGCCAGGCCATCATCGGCGACCCGGGCATCGGCGGCGGCCCCAAGCTGGTCAACGGCCAGCTGGTGTTCAACCCGGCCACGCTGGGCAGCAGCGGCGCGCAGTACCGCTGGAACTTCGGCGACGGCACGCAGACGGCCTACTCGAACCAGGCGAACTACAGCTACACCTACACGCGCCCCGGCCACTTCACGGTGACGCTGACGGTGAAGGACGCCAGCGGCCGCGAGACCTTCTACGCCTACAACCTCACGGTGATCATGCCGGTGACGGCGAAGGCGCCCACGCACACCACCAACATCGCGGGCGACGCGAACTCGGTGTACTCGGTCAACCCCGACAGCGGCACGGTCGCCGCCATCGACTCACAGAGCCTCGTCAAGCGCTGGGAAGTGCGCGTGGGCGACGAGCCGAAGACGCTGGCCGTCGGTCCCGACGGACGCATCTGGGTCACGGTGCAGGGCGAGGACAAGCTGGTGGTGCTCAATGCCGCCGACGGCAGCCTCTCGGCCACCGTGCCGCTGGCCTACGGCAGCGGCCCCTACGGCGTGGCCTTCACGCCCGACGGCACCAAGGGTCTGCTGACGATGGAAAGCAAGTCGGTGCTGATGAGCTTCAACCCGAGCAACGGCACCACCACCGGCGCGGTCGCGCTCGAGGGCGCGCTGCGCGGCATCGCGGTCGAGTCGGGCTCGCAGGTGGCCTACGTCACGCGCTTCAAGTCGAAGATGACTGGCGGCCAGCTGCACAAGGTGAACCTGCAGAGCATGAGCGCCATCAGCACCGTCGCGCTGCCGGTGGACACCACCACGGTGGACACCGAGAGCCGCGCGCGCGGCGTGGCCAACTACCTGAGCCAGGTGGTGATCTCGCCCGACGGCGCGCGCGCCGTGCTGCCCTCGAAGAAGGACAACATCGTGCGCGGCAAGTACCGGGACGGCAACAACCTGGTGCACGACCAGACGGTGCGCTCCATCCTGTCGCAGGTCAACCTGCAGACGGCGGCGGAAGAGTTCGGCGAGCAGATCGACTTCGACGACCGGGCACCGGCACGCGCGGCGCTCTTCTCCCCCTCGGGCGACTACCTGTTCGTCGCGCAGATGGAAGGCAACCGCGTCGCCATCGTCGATCCGTACAGCCGCGCGGTGCGCGGCGAGATCAACGCCAGCAGCGCGCCGCACGGCCTGTACCTCGACGCGACGCGCAAGCGGCTGTTCGTCAACAACTTCCTGGCGCGCTCGGTGACGGTGCACGACGTGGCGACGGTGCTGTCGTCGGAGACCAATGTGCCGACCTTCCTGCAGACCGTGTCGACGGTGGCTGCGGAGCCCATGTCGCCGGCGGCGCTGCGCGGCAAGCAGGTGTTCTACAACGCGTCGGATCGCCGCATGAGCAAGGACAACTACATCTCCTGCGCGAGCTGCCATGCGGACGGCGGCGACGACGGCATGGTGTGGGACTTCACCCAGCGCGGCGAAGGCCTGCGCCGCACCATCAGCCTGCAGGGCCGGCGCGGCCTGGGCCACGGCAAGCTGCACTGGACGGCCAACTTCGACGAGGTGCAGGACTTCGAGAACGACATCCGCAACGAGTTCGGCGGCACCGGCTTCCTGACGAACGCGGACTTCGCGGCCACCTCCGACCCGCTGGGCGCGCCCAAGGCCGGCAAGAGCGCGCAGCTCGACGACCTCGCGGCCTACCTGACCTCGCTGACCAAGTACATGCGCAGCCCCGCGCGTGCGGCGGACGGCAGCCTCAGCGTGGACGCGGCGCGCGGCCAGACCGTGTTCAACACGGCCCAGTGCGCGACCTGCCACACCGGCGCCACCTTCCGCGACGGCGTGCGGCATGACGTGGGCACGATCCAGGCATCCTCCGGCAAGGGCATGAACCAGCCGCTGGCTGGCGTGGGCTTCGACACGCCGACGCTGCTGGGCACGTGGAACACCACCGCGTTCTTCCACAACGGCCAGGCGGCCACGCTGCAGGACGTTCTCACGAGCGGCCACGGCAACGCCTCCAGCCTGCCGTCCAACGACGTGGTGGCGCTGCGCGAATACGTGCGCTCGCTGGACAACGACCCGACGCCGGTGGTCACGCGCATCCGCTCGAACCACAGCAACCTGTGCGTGAACGTCAAGGGCGCGGCGACCACGAGCGGCACGACGGTGGTGCAGTGGCCGTGCGGCAACGCCGGCAACGAGCGCTTCACCGTGACGCAGACCAACGACGGCTTCGTGCAGTTCAAGGCCGAGCACAGCGGCCTGTGCCTGGCGCAAAGCGGCACCGCGACCACCAACGCGGCCGTGGTGCAGGTGGCCTGCTCGTCCGGTAACACGGCGCAGTGGAGCGTGGTCGGCGCGACCCTGCGCAACCGGGCCTCGGGCTCGTGCCTGGACGTGCCGAACAGCTCGACCACACAGGACACGGCGCTGATCACCTGGACCTGCAACGGCGGCAACAACCAGAACTGGACGCAGCTTCCGTAAACCCCCAGGCTTCGCGACACTTCGTGTCGCTGCGCCAACCCCCTTGCAGGGGGCAACACCTGCGGCCCGGCGAAGCCGGTTCCGCGGTATTCCGCGAAGGAGCCGCCCGTTTCACGGGCGGCTTTTTTCTTTGTCGCGCCGCATCGGCTGCGCGCCGGCCATGACCTCACACGTCATGGACCGTGCGCAGCCGCTCTGGGAAAGTACGTCCATCGAGGAAGCAATCAGTGCCTCGATTCACCAACCAACCAGGAGAAAACACCATGACCGGCTTCAACATCCTTCCCCTCGCAGTGGCCCTGCTGATCGGCGTCGCCGCCCTCGGCTCATGCCTCGGCATCGGACTGGTCGGCCAGAAGTTCCTGGAGAGCACCGCACGCCAGCCCGAGCTGGTCGACACGCTGCAGACCAAGTTCTTCCTGGTGGCGGGCGTGACCGACGGGGCGTTCATCATCGCGACCGGCATCGGCCTGTGGTTCGCGACGGCCAACCCCTTCGGCTGAGCAGGAACGAGACGATGCGCTTGCCGGCTCAGGGCTGCTGCGGGCGACGTGCGAGGAAGTAGACCCACGCCTCGTCGTTGCGGCCGATGCGCTCCATCTCCCAGCAGGGGTGCAGGCCGGCCGCCACGAGCTCTGCGGCGAACCGGTCCTTATCCCAGCACACCGTGTGGTACTCGCCGGTCTTCTCGCCTTCACCGACGCGCATGGACACCAGGAAGACGCCGCCAGGCCTGAGCGCATCGAAGACCTTGCGCAGCACCCCGGGGACCTGCGCGCGATCGACATGGATCAGCACGCACATCGCGAGGACGGCGTCGTACGGCCCGCCCAGCGCATCGGTCACGACGTCGAGCAGATCGCCCTTCTTGCCCCGCTGCGCCTGCAGATCGAGAAATGCCTGCGCCGCGTCGGTGCGCCGGACCACGCCGCCCAGGGACTCGACGAAGTCGGCGTCGCGCCCCGGACCGGAGCCGATCTCGAGCACGCTGCCGTCGGCGGGCACGAACTCCATCATCCGCCGCATCGAATCCGCGATTTCGGGTTGCAGCGGATGTTCAGCCACGATCGCGTTGTACTCGCGGGCATGCGCGTCGTACGACTGGACGGTGCGGTGCGCATTCTCCAGCGCCTGTGCGGGGGTCTTCATGGAAGCCTCACACCGATCGCGTGATGCCGCCGTCCACGCGCAGGTTCTGCCCGGTGATGTAGCCCGCGCCTTCGGACGCGAGGAAGCCGATGACGGCTGCAATCTCGCTGCTCTTGCCGTAGCGGCCCATCGGAATGCGCGAGCGGAACTCGGCCTTCTCTGGCAGGCTGTCGATGAAGCCCGGCAGCACGTTGTTCATGCGCACGTTCTTCGCTGCATAGGTGTCTGCGAAGAGTTTGGTGAAGGCCGCGAGGCCGGCGCGGAACACGCCCGATGTGGGGAACACCGGATCGGGCTCGAAGGCCGCGAAGGTGGAGATGTTGATGATGGCGCCGCCGCCCTGCTGCACCATCAGCGGCGCGACCAGCCGCGCGGGGCGCACCGCGCTCAGCAGGTACACGTCCATGCCGCGGTGCCAGTCTTCGTCGGTGATGTCGAGGATGGGCGCGCGCGGGCCATGGCCGGCGCTGTTGACCAGCACGTCGACTCGGCCCCACTCGGCCACCACCTTGTCGACGAGGCGTTTCAGGTCGTCGTTCGACTGGTTCGAGCCCGTCACGCCGATGCCGTCGAGCTCGGCGGCCAGCGCCTCGCCCTTGCCCGACGACGACAGGATGGCCACGCGAAAGCCGTCGTCGGCGAGCTTGCGTGCCGCGGCGGCGCCCATGCCGCTGCCGCCTGCCGTGACGATGGCTACTTTTTTCTGGTCTTCAGAAGACATTCGGGATTCCTTGGTTCATGCGAGAGCTCGCATTTAGCCAAGGATTCGGATCTCCTGCCAAGTGGAGACTTTCGGCTGTGTCCGGGGTGCGTGCACAGGCCGCCGGGTACTCCCCTCCGCGAATGTCCCCCGTCGGCGTGATCGCACCCCGAACAAAAAAACTCAGGCAGTGGGCAACGTCGCCTGCATCGAAGCCCGCTGGTTGAACGCCTTGAACCACTTCGCACTGTTCGGCGCCTCGGCGCGCCAGTCCACCGAGGGAAAGCGGAAGTCCATGTAGCCCAGCGCGCAGCCGAAGGCGATGGTGCCGATGTCGACGCGGTCGCCGAATGAAGGCGCGGCGGTTTCCAGCCATTCGAGGCCCGTGCGCACCTTGGCGAGCTGGCCGTCGGTCCAGTCGGCCCAGCGCAGCTCCTCGGGGCGCAGCACGTTCTCGTAGCGCGCGAGCAATGCGGCGCCGGTCATGCCGTCGGCGAGCGCGAGTTCGGTGAGGCGAGCCCAGCGTTCCTTGCCGTCGGACGGGAACAGCTTGCCCGATTGCGTGGCGTTGAGGTACTCGCAGATCACGCGGCTGTCGAACAGCACCTGGCCGTCGTCGGTGATGAAGGTGGGCACCTGGCCGAGCGGGTTCTTCGGAATGATGGTGGCGTCGCGCTTCACCGGGCCGGCCGCGCTCGGCAGCTTCTCGATGCGGTCGGCAATGCCGAGCTCGTGGGCCACGACCATGCACTTGCGCACGAAGGGGGAAGCAGGAGAGAAGAAGATTTTCATGATGATGATGCGGGGAGCTTGTGTTTCAGAGCTGAGCCTCGGAGCCGTGCGCCAGATGCATGCCGGCCACCCAGCCGAAGGTTAGCGCGGGGCCGAGCGTGATGCCAGGCGCGGGGTACTCGCCGCCCATCACCGAATGCATGTCGTTGCCGGCCACGTAGAGGCCCGCGATGGGAGCGCCCTGCGTATCGAGCACCCGGGCGTTGCCGTCGGCGCGGATGCCGAGCGCGGTGCCGATGTCGCCCGGGTACACCTTCACCGCGTAGAACGGCGCCTTCTGCAGCGGGGCGAGGCAGGCGTTGGGCTGGTGCTCGGGGTCGCCGAGGTAGCGGTTGTAGGCGTCGCCGCCCTTGCCGAAGGCCGGGTCCTGCCCCTGCGCGGCGGGCGGGTTGTATGCGGCGACGGTGCGTGCAAGCCCGGCCGGGTCCACGCCCGCCTGCTTCGCCAGGTCCTGCAGGGTGTCGGCGCGGAAGAGATATCCCGCGCGCACCAGATGCTCGCGCGGCCGGCCGCCGGGCAGTGCGAGTCCCAGGCCCCATTTCTCGACGAAGTCGCTGTCGCACACCAGCAGCGCCGGAATGCTCGTGGCCTTGTCGTTCGCGCGGTACATGCCGCGCACGAACTCGTGGTACGAGGTCGACTCGTTGACGAAGCGCTCGCCGCGCGCATCGACCGCGATGAGCCCGGGCTTCGCGCGGTCCCACACCAGGTGCGGATAGCGCAGCACGCTGCCATCGGGCCGTGTGAGCAGCGAGACTGGCGCCCACAGCGCCGGCCCCGCGTGCCCGGTGCCGAGCGTGCCGCCGGCCTGCCGTGCCATGGCGATGCCCTCGCCCGCGTTGTCCTGCGGCGACATCGAATACGGCCCGGTGGGCGCCGGATAGTGCTGGCCGCGCATCGCCGCATTCCACGGAAATCCACCGGTGGCGATGACCACGCCGCGACGCGCATGCACGGTGATTTCCTTGCCATCGCGGCGCAGCTTCACGCCGGTGACCTTGCCGCCCGCGTCCTGCTCGAGCCCCAATGCCGGCGTGTCGAGCCAGAACGGAATGCCCTGCTTCAGCACGCCGTGGAAGAGCCGCGCCGCCAGCGCATTGCCCAGCAGCACGCGAGTGCCGCGGTGATGGCCGCTCAGCCTGTCGCCGAAGTAGCGCAGCACCAGCTTCACGCCGTGCTTCCACGAAGCGAACGAACGCCAGACGCCGAGCAGGTGCTTCACGTCGGTCATGTTGACCATCATCCCGCCGAGCACGCAGAACTCGGGCAGCGGATCGCGCAGGGTCTTGAAGTGCGCGCCGAGCAGGCGGCCGTCGAACTCGATGGGGTCGAGCGAACGCCCGCCCATGGCGGCGCCTTCGCGGTCGGGGTAGTAGTCGGGCGAGTAGGTGCGCGCCGCGAGCTTCACGTCGGTGCGCTCGCGCAGGTAGCGCAGCGCGCGCGGGCCGGCGTCGAGGAAAGCGTGGCGCAGCGCCTCGTCGCCGGCGGCACCCACGGTGTTCTGCAGATAGGTCAGCGCCTTCTCGCGCGTGTCGGGATGGCCGGCTGCTTCCGCCTGATCGTTGAGCGGCACCCATACGGCACCGCCGGAGATCGCGGTGGAACCGCCGATGCGGTCGGTCTTCTCGACCACCAGCACGTCGAGCCCTTCCAGCTTCGCAGTGAGCGCGGCCGAGAGCCCGCCCGCGCCGCTGCCGATCACCACGACGTCGTACGTGGTCTTCTCGTCTTGCTGCTGCGCCATCAGGCCCCCGATCCGCCGAGCGACTTGCCGCCGTCGACGAAAAGCACCTGCCCGGTCACGAAGCAGGTCGAGGGCGATGCGAAGAAGGCCACGGCGTTGGCGATGTCCTCGGGCCGGCCGGCCGCGCCCGTGGGTTGCAGCGCGAGCTGCGCGGCCAGCCGCTCGGGCGAGAGCGCGCGCAGCAGCGGCGTGTCGACTAGCCCCGGCGCAATGGCGTTGACCATGATGCCGCGCGGCGCCAGCTCCATCGCGCTGGCGCGCGTGTAGCCCACCAGCGCGGCCTTCGAGGCCACGTAGTGCGGGTGGTTCTTCGCGCCCAGGTAGGCGCGCGAGGCGATGTTGACGATGCGCGCGCCGTCGGCCATCTTGCGCGCGGCCTCCTGCGTGAGCGTGGCCACTGCAAGCAGGTTGACTTCGTACATGCGGCGGAAGTCGGCGGAGCTCACGTCCATGAACTTGCGCTCGTCGAAGATGCCCGCGTTGTTGACCAGCGCGGTGAGCGGCGGCAGCGCCTGCACCATCGCGCGAACCGCCGGCTCGTCGGTCAGGTCGATGGCGCGGCATTCCACGTCGAGGCCTTCGGCGCGCAGCGCATCGGTCTCGCGCTGCGCGAGCTCGCCGTTGTAGTCGGCCATCACCACGCGCCAGCCGTCGCGCGCCATGCGCTCGACGATGGCGCGACCCATGCCGCTGGCGCCGCCGGTCACGAGGACGAGCGGCTTTTCTTCACTGCTGTTGTTCATGTTTGTTCCGTTGGAAGGCAGCCGTCAGACCGCCAGGTAGCCGCCGTCGACCGGCAGCACCACGCCGTTGACGTAGCTCGCCATCGAGGAAGCGAGAAAGACGACGGGCCCGGCGATCTCGTCGGCCTCGCCGTGCCGCTTGACCGGCACACGGGTCAAATACCAATCGGTGCCGTGCTCGGTCTCGCGCTGGCCGGCCGTCATGTCGGTGACCATCAGGCCCGGCGCCACCGCATTCACGCGCACGCCGTACGGTGCGAGGTCGCGCGCCAGCACCTGCGTGAGCGAACGCACCCCGCCCTTGGCCACCACGTAGCCGGCCGAGGAAATACCCGCGCCGAAGGCCACGATGGAAGAGAGATTGACGATGTTGCCCTGCGTGCGCTTGAGCGCCGGCACGAAGGCCTGCGTCACGTTGAACACGCCCTGCAGGTTGACCGACATCACGCGGTCCCAGGCCTCGCGCGCGCCGGGCTCGTCGAACTTCGAGCGCGCGGAGATGCCGGCGTTGTTCACCAGGATTTCGATGTCGCCGTGCGATGCGGCGATGCGTGCAGCGAGCGCATCGACGGCGGCGGCATCGCTCACGTCGACGCTTTCTGCATCGGCGCGGCCGCCAGCCTCGCGGATCGATGCAGCCACTTGCCGCGCCACGTCGAGGTCGCGGTCCACCACCAGCACGCGCGCGCCTTCGGCCGCCATGCGGCGCGCGATGGCCTCGCCCAGGCCGCGCGCCGCGCCGGTGACGAGCGCGAGTTTGTCTTCGAGAAGCATGAAGTTTCCTTTTGCGAAGGCGCCGTCAGACGCCTAGGTAGGCGCGGCGCACGGCCTCGTCGTCGGCCAGTTGCGAAGCAGGGCCGTGCAGCGATATCTCGCCGTTCTCCAGGATGTAGCCGTAGCTCGACACCGCCAGCGCGAGCTGCACGTTCTGTTCGACCAGCAGGATGGTGATCTTCTGTTCGCGGTGCAGCCGCTCGATGATTCCGAACATCTGCTCCACCAGCAGCGGCGAGAGGCCCATCGACGGCTCGTCGAACAGCATCACGCGCGGGCGCGCCATCACGGCGCGGCCGATGGCCAGCATCTGCTGCTCGCCGCCCGAGAGCGTGGCGGCCATCTGGCCCTGCCGCTCCTTCAGGCGCGGGAACATGCCGTACACCGCCTCCAGGTCGTTGCGGATGCCCGCGCGGTCGCGCCGCAGGTAGGCTCCGAGGTCGAGGTTCTCGCGCACGCTCATGTCGCGAAACACCTGCCGGCCCTCGGGCACCTGCACGATGCCGCGTTTCACCAGGGCGTCGGAGCCGAGGCGGTCGATGCGCTCGCCCGCGAGGCGCACCTCGCCCTCCGTGCAGTCGACGATGTTCGAGATGCAGTTGAGCGTGGTGGTCTTGCCCGCGCCGTTGCTGCCGAGCAGCGCGACGATCTGCCCCTCGGGCACTTCCACCGACACGTCGCACAGCGCCTGGATGCGGCCGTACGCCGCGGAGATGCCGCGCAGCGACAACAGTGCTTCCTCAGCCATGCGCGGCTCCCTTCCCGTTTCCCTTGCCCAGATAGGCCTCGATCACGCGCGCATTGCTGCCGATTTCCGAAGGCGTTCCCTCGGCGATCTTCTCGCCGAAGGCCATCACGGTGATGCGGTCCGAGATCGACATCACCAGCTGCATCACGTGCTCGACCAGCAGCACGGTGATGCCGTCCCTCGCCACCAGCTCCTTCAGCAACCGGTCGAGGCTTTCGATCTCGCGGTTGCGCAGGCCCGCCGCGGGCTCGTCGAGCAGCAGCAGCCTGGGCTTGATGGCCAGCGCGCGCGCCAGCTCCAGCAGCTTCTGGCGGCCGAAGTCGAGGTCGCGCGCGGGCTGGTCGCGCTCGTCGGCCAGGCCCACGCGCTCCAGCAGGTGCAGGGCGTAGTCCTCGGTCTCGCGGTCGGGCCGGCGCAGCAGGCGGCCCAGCGTGCCGGCGGCGCGCGAATGGGTGCCGAGCAGCACGTTCTCCAGCACCGACAGCTCGGCGAAGAGCTCCAGGTTCTGGAAAGTGCGCGCGATGCCCAGCGAGGCCATGCGGTGCGGCGCCACGCGCGTGAGCTCCTGGCCTTCGAAGACCACGCTGCCGCTGCTGGGCGTGTAGAAGCGCGAGATGCAGTTGAAGGTGGTCGACTTGCCCGCGCCGTTCGGTCCGATCAGCGCGTGGATGCGGCCCTGCTCCACCTGGAACGAGAGGCCGTTCACCGCCTTGAGGCCGCCGAACACCACGCTGATGTCGCGCACGTCGAGGAATGCCGTCGCGCTCATCGCGTGGCCTCCGCCGCGTTGACCGAGGTGGCGCGCTGCGCCTTGCGGCGAGCCGCGAACAGCGACGCCATGCCCTTGGGCAGGAACATCATGAAGAGCATGAGGATGCCGCCATAGATGATTTCCTGGTACGACGGCGCCTGTCGCAGCAGCTCCGACACCAGGCCGAACACGATGGCGCCCGCCACCGCGCCGCGCACCGAGCCGAGGCCACCCACCACCACCATCGTGAGGATCAGGATGGTGGTCTGGAAACCCAGGCTCTCCGGATGGATGAACGAGGTGAAGAGCGTGTACATGCCGCCCGCCACGCCGGCGAAGGCCGCCGACAGCACGAAGGCCGTGACCTTCACCGCGCGCGTATTCACGCCCATGGCAACGGCCGCCACGTCGCTCTCGCGCACCGCGCGGAAAGCCGAGCCCAGCCGCGAGCGCGACAGCGCCACCGTGAGCCACAGCATCAGTGCCGCGATGGCCACCACGAAGGGATACGCCTGCAGGTCGTTCATCAGCTGCAGTCCGCCCAGCGAAGCCGGCTTCATCTGCAGGCCGTTGGAGCCGTTGGTCACCGACTCCCAGTTCAGGAACACCCACTGCATCGCCTCGCCGAAGGCGAAGGTGGCGAGCGCGAGGTAGATGTCGCGCATGCGCAGCGCCAGCAGGCCGATGACCCAGCCCAGCGCGGCCGAGAGCAGCGCGCCCGCGAGGATCGAGACGAAGAACGGCGGCTGCCACTGGTTGTTGATGAGCCCGGCCGTGTAGATGCCGATGCCGAAGAAGGCCGCGTGCGAGAGCGCGAACTGCCCCGTCTCGCCGATGACCAGGTGCATGCCGAGCGCGAGCACGGTGAACACCATCAGCAGGTTGACCACGTACAGCACGTAGCCGCTGGTGGTGAATGGCAGCACCGCGAGCACCAGCGCCATGGCCAGCAGCACCGCGCGATCACGCCAAGGGGAAGAAGAAGCGGAAGACACGCTCATACCTTCTTCACCTGCGGCTTTCCGCCGAGCAGGCCCTGCGGGCGCACCAGCAGCACCACCATGATCGCCACGAAGGGCGCGACCACGATGGCGTTGGACGAAATGAAGAGCCCCACCAGGTTTTCGACGATGCCGATGATGAAGCCGCCCACCACCGCGCCCGGCAGGCTGGTGAAGCCGCCGACGATGGCTGCCGCGTAGGCGAGGATAGCGATGTGGCCGATGTCCGGCGTGATGAGGATCTTGGGCGTGATGAGCAGCGCCGAGATGGCCGAGATGACGCCCGTGAGCGCCCAGATCTGCATGCGGATGCTGCCGAGCTTCACGCCCACGATCTGCGCGCCGCGCGGGTTCATGCCCACCGCTCGCATGGCCTGGCCGGTGCGGGTGCGCGTGAACATCAGGTACAGCAGCACCATCACCACCACGGCCGATCCGAAGATGGCGAGGTCGAGCAGCGTGAGCGATGCCTGTCCGATCATGATCGGGTCCTGTGGCACGAGCGAAGGCAGCGAGCGCGGCGTATCGCCCAGGCCGGTCTTGCGCACCAGGCCCTTGAGCAGGTAGGCGAAGCCCAGCGTGGCGATCACCAGCTGCACGCCCACGCCGCGCGAGGCGGTCACGCGCTGCATCACCACGCGCTGGAAGAGCGCGGCGAGCAATGCCGTGACCGCGATGCTCGCGAGCACCGCGCCCCAGTAGGGCCAGCCCCACACCACCAGCGGGAAGAGCGCGGCGTAGCCGCCGGCCATGAAGATCTCGCCCTGCGAGAAGTTCGGCACGTCGGTGGTCTTGAAAACCATGACGATCGCTACCGCAAGCAGCGCATAGACGCTGCCGGTCACGATGCCGGACAGCACGCCCTGCTGCACGAAAAGCCAGATGTCGGAAAGGCTCATGAGATCGCAGCCGCCCTCAGGGCTTGTACTTCCACACGCTCTTGTAGCTGCCGGGCACGAGCGCCATGTTGCTGCCGTCGAACTTGATGTAGATGGCCGCTTCCTGCGCGGCGCGGTCGTCGGGGCCGAACTCGATGGGGCCGGCCATCACGCCGGAGTCGAACTTCATCGTCGACAGCGCCGTGAGCACCTTCTCGCGCGTGGGGCTGGGGCCGGCCGCCTTCAGCGCGTTGACCACCGCCATGGCCGAGGGAATGCCGTAGGGCATGTAGGTCTGCGGGTAGCCGGGCTTGGAGGCCAGGTCGGGGTAGGAGGCCTTGTACATGTCGTACACCCACTTCAGCTTGGGACCGCCGGGCACGTCGGCCAGCACTTCCTGGATGTAGACGTTCTTGAAGGCGTCCTTGTTGCCCACGTTCTCAACCAGCTGCTTCAGGTCGGCGGTGGAATTCACGGCCAGCACGATGGGCTTGTTGAAGCCCAGCTCGAAGGCGCGCTTGACGATCAGGCTCACGGGGCGCGCGTAGGTGGTGAGCAGCAGCACGTCGGGGTTGGCGGCCTTGATCTTCAGCATGGGCGCCGTGACGTCGGTGATGTTCGGGTTGACGGACTGCACCTGCAGGTCGATGCCGCCGAGCGCCTTGGCCTGCGCCTGGGCCGACTCCAGGTTCCAGCCGCCGTAGGCGTCGTCGTGGTTGATGTAGCCGATCTTCTTGGCCTTGAGGTGCTCGCTCGCGAACTGCACCATCGAGCCGCCCACCGCGTGCTGCGAGATGGAGAACGCGCCGTAGATGTACTTCGAGGGCGGATACAGCGCGCCGTCGCCCGAGGCGTTGAGCATGACCAGCGGGATCTTCGCGCGCTCGACGTATTCGCGCGCGCCCACCACGGCGGCCGAGCAGGAGCCGCCGTTGAGCAGGAACACCTGGTCCTGCTCGGTGAGCTTCTTCACCGCGGCCAGCAGGTCGTTGGCGTTGCAGCGGTCGTCCTCCACCACGAGCTCGATCTTGCGGCCGTTCACGCCGCCTTCCTTGTTGACCTTGTCGTAGTACATCTTCGCGGCGTTGATGACGTCGAAGCCGTAGTTCATCGACGCGCCCGACATCGGCGAGAACATGCCGATCTTGATGGTCTTGTCGGTCAGGCCGGGCTCGGCCTGCGCGAGCGCGGCGGGCGAGGCCGCGCAGAGCACTGCGCCCAGGGCCAATGCAGAAATCAGGAAGTTCTTTTTCATGAGCTGTCTCCGTTCGTTGGAATGAAGGGGTGAAGGACCGGTGCGTTGCCGTGTCACTGCATGCGGTAGCCGCCGTTGACGTCGATCACGTTGCCCGTGATGTACGCCGCCTGTTCCGAGACCAGATAGTCGACCGCGCCCGCCACGTCGTCCACCGTGCCGATGCGCCCGAGCGGGATGTTGGCGGCGGCCGCGTCGAGCGCGCCGCTGCTGCGCACGGTGCCGCGCAGCATGTCGGTGTCGATCAGGCCCGGTGCCACCGAATTGACGGTGATGCCCATGTGCGCCGATTCGCGCGCCATGGCCTTGGTAAGCCCCAGCACCGCCGACTTGGCGCCGATATAGGTGGCGCTGGAGCGATAGCCGCCGAGCTGCGCCGCCACCGAGCCGAAGGTGACGATGCGCCCGTGCGCCACGGGCTTCGCCTCGCGCCGGCGCAGGTATGCACGCCCGCAGAGGAAGACGCTGCGCGCGTTCACGGCGAAGGTGCGCTCCCAGTCTTCGAGCGTGGTGTCCTTGATGAGGGAGCGCTCACCGCCCGGCATCAGCAGCACGCCGGCCACGCAGACCAGCGCGGCGACGGGGCCGATGCTGCCCTCGATGTCGTCGAACACGGCCTCGACGGCCGCTTCATCGCTCACGTCGAACTGGCGGAAGTGGTGCCCCTCGCCCAGCGACTGCGCCACGGCGCGCGCGTTGCCGCCGTCGATGTCGGCGACGACGACGCGATAGCCGCTGGCCGCGAGCCGGCGGCACACGGCCTCGCCGATGCCCCGGCCGCCGCCGGTCACGAGGGCCAGCCGGCCGTGGGGTTGTGCATGATGGTCCGCCATGGGCTGAAGGGTCTCCGGGCCGCGCAAGAGCGGCTTGAAAGTTGATCGAGGGCCGCATTGTGTATACATGAAATCATTCATGCGCCCTCGTTTACCCTAACAACTCGAACTATTCGTTCAATTTCACGGCATCATGTATACCTGACATGGACACACTCTCCCAACAAGTCACAGAGACGCTGCGCACCTGGATCCTTCACGGCAGGCTTTCGCCGGGCATGCGCGTGGAGGAAGTGCCGATCGCCGAAAGCCTCAAAGTGTCGCGCACGCCGGTGCGCGCCGCGCTGGCCGCGCTGGCGATGGAAGGGCTGATCGACCACCAGCCGAAGAAGGGATACCTGGTGCGCGCCTTCGCGCTCGAGGACATCCTCGCGGCCTACGAGGTGCGCGCGGTGCTGGAGGGGCTGGCCTGCCGGCGCTTCGCGGCGCTGGGCGTGGACGAGCCCACCGCCGCCCTGCTGCGCGAATGCCTGCGCGAGGGCGACGAAATACTTGCCAAGGGAAAGCTGCTGGTGGAAGACCTCGCGCCCTACCAGCAGATGAACGTGAAGCTGCACAACACGCTGATGCACGGCGCGCGCAACCCGTGGGTGGTGCGCTTCGGCGCGCAGGCGCAGGCGGTGCCCTTCGCGTCGGACCGGATCATGCTGTGGAACGACCACGGCGTGATCCTGCGCTCGCACGACGACCACCACCGCATCGTGCAGGCCGTGATCTCAGGCGACGCGGCCCGCGCCGAGCAGCTGATGCGCGAGCACGTGTACTACGCCGGCATCCTGCTGCGCGACAACTACCAGCGGCTGCTCGACGAGCGCAGCCGCGACGGGCTGCCGCCCACGCTCATCACGAACGAGCCGCCGGCTTCCTGATGCGCAGCATGCCCTCCTGCGCGGCCGAGGCCACGAGCCGGCCGTCGCGCGCATAGAGGCTGCCGCGGCACAGGCCGCGCGCACCGCCCGCGCTGGGCGAATCGAGCACGTACAGCAGCCAGTCGTCCATGCGGAAATCGCGGTGGAACCACATCGCGTGGTCGAGGCTCGCGGGGCGCACCTGCCCGCTCATGAAGCTCAGGCCGTGCGGCAGCATCGCCGCGCGCAGCAGGCCGTGGTCGGAGGCGTAGGCCAGCAGCGCGCGATGCACCATCGGGTCGTCGGGCAGCGGCGCGATGGCGCGCATCCAGATGGCGCTCTGCGCCGAGGTCGGGCGCGGCAGCGGCGCCATCAGGTCCTCGGGATCGACGCGGCGGTACTCGATGCCGTGCGGCTGGATCGCCTTGGTGCGCCAGGGCTCCGGCAGGCGGTCGCCGAGGGCGATGCGCTGGTCGAGCTCGCTGATCAGGCCCTCGGGGCCGGCCACCTGGGGCATGTCGAACTGGTGCTCGACGCCCTCGTCCACCGTCTGGAACGAGGCCGACATTTCAAAAATGATGCGCTCCTGCTGGCGCGCCACCACGTGTCGGGTGGTGAAGCTGCGGCCGTCGCGCACGCGATCGACGCTGTACTCGATGGGCGCATGCTCGCCCGGCAGCAGGAAATAGGCGTGCATCGAATGCACGGGGCGCTCGGCACCCACGGTGAGGCTCGCGGCCATCAGCGACTGGCCCAGCACCTGGCCACCGAACACGGCGGGCGTGCCGATGTCCTCGCTCTGGGCCCTGAAGCGGTCGCCGCCCAGTGGCTCGAGCTGCATGAGCGCGACGAGTTCGTTGACGAGGCGGGAGGCGGTGGCTGAATCGGTGGTCATCGGAGGGGAAAGCAATCGGAAAGCAACCCTCGACCATAGCAAAGCCCGCGCCCGCTGGCTGTCGCGGGCCTGTCAGCAGCCTCCGGCTACTTGTAGAAGCACACGCCCATGAGGCGGGCGCGGCAGCCGTAGTCCGTACCGCCCTGCACCACGCGCACCGGCACGCCGGACAGCAGCAGCGAACCGTCGTCCGCATACACCAGCGGCGAAGGCGCGGCCTTGCTGAAGGGGGCGCTGAGCGTTTCCTGCTCGACGTAGCCCAGGTACTGCCGCCGGGAGAAGTCGACCGTGTCGGCCGACTTCAGCGGCACCGCCGCATAGCGCTTGCCGTAGACGGTGCCGAAGTAGCGCAGCGACGGCCCGGGCCGGTCGCCGAATTTCGCGTCGGTCTTGGCAAAGCCGGTCTGGATCAGGAAGGCCCGCTCTTCGGGCGTCAGGTCGGCGTCGAAGGCCATCAGCACGTACTGGCCCTCGAAGCTCTGGTTGCGCGCCACCTTGAGCTCGCCCAGCAGCGCGGGCGTGACCTTGGTGCGCCCTTCCCAGCGCAGCAGCGCTGCCACGGAAGGATCGCCGTCGAACACGTAGTGGTAGTTCTCGCCGGCGATGGCAACCTTGCGGCCGTCCTTGGCCGCGAAGAAGCTCAGCAGCCGGTCCTTGCCGTGCACCGGCTCGCCTTCGGGAGTGCTGGCGCAGCCGGCCAGCGAGAGGCCGATGGCGGCGCAGGACAGCGCCAGGAGGGTGCGGCGCGCGGGTGTCGACAGCGAAGGGAAGTGCACGTTTCGTCCGGGGTTCGAGTTCATCAAGCCCCGGACTCTAGCGCGCCGCCGCGCTCAGCGGTCGAGGTCGACGCCGTCGGCCGCCAGCTTCCGCTGCAGCGCCGCCACGTCCACGCCGGCGAACGCGCCGCCGCCCAGCGACGCCGCCGCCGTGCCCGCGGCCTGCCCCATGACGAAGCAGCCGCCGCTCGCGCGCGCGGCCGACTGGCCCTCGTGCGTCATCGATGCGCAGCGCCCGGCCACCAGCAGGTTGTCGAGCGTCTGCGGCACAAGCATGCGCCACGGCAGGTGGTTGTAGGCGTTGGCTTCGTCGCGCGGGAAGGCCCACTCGATGCGGCCGTCGGCGTGCATTTCCATGGGCCAGGCGTTCAGGCCGATGTTGTCGTCGAACTTCGCCGAGCCCAGGATGTCCTCGCGCCCGAGCGCGTACAGGCCCTGGATGCGCCGCGTCTCGCGGATGCCGACCTGCGGCGCGATCTCCACGATGGCCGACTGCGCGAAGCCCGGCACCTCGGCCTGCAGGAACCTGAAGTACTCCGTGATCTGGCGGCGGCCTTCGAGCTCGCCCTCGGTGAGTTCGCGCGCGTCGACGCCGTTCATCGCCCGGCCCTGCGAATTGCGGATCTGCGTGACGTTGGCGCGCCACTCGCGCGGGTCCTTGTTGGGCCGCAGGATCGCGCCTTCGCGCGGGAACTTGTAGACGCCCGGCTTCTGCTGCTCGGCGCGCGCCATGAAGTCGTTGATGGCCTTGAACTCGCCCACCGCCTCCAGTGCGGCCGGCGCGTCGACCTGGCCGATGCGGAACATGGTGGTCGGGAAGAGCCCGCTGCCGTGGCCGTCGCCCACCTCGAAGGGCACGCCCGCGAAGGCGGCCACGTCGGCGTCGCCGCTGGCGTCGATGAAGGCATTGGCGCGAATGGCCTGGCGGCCCGACTTGGTCTCGACCACCAGTGCCGCGATGCGCTTGCCGTCGAGCACGACGGCGGCCGCCAGCGCGTGGAACAGCAGCTTCACGCCCGCTTCGCCGAGCAGCTGGTCGGCGGCGAGCTTGTAGGCCGAGGTGTCGTACGAGCGCACGCAGATGCGCCCGCCCATGCCGTTCTGCGGCTGGTTCATGCCGTTGAGCGCGGCGATGCGGTCGATGAGTTCGTCGACCACGCCGCGCACCAGCTGCGTCATCTCGCCCTTGCGCTTGCCGTACAGGCCCGCGAAATTGGTGACGCCGCCGGCCGTGCCCATGCCGCCGAGGAAGCCGTAGCGCTCCACCAGCAGCGTGCTGGCGCCATGGCGCGCGGCGCTCACGGCGGCCGCGATGCCGGCGGGGCCGCCGCCGACCACCACCACGTCGTATTCGCCGAACACCGGCAGCGTGCGCGCCGGTTCGTTCAATGTCTGGACTGTCATTACTGGAGCTTGATGCCGCGCGCGGAAATGATCTTGGTCATGATCGCGGCCTCTTCGTTGACGCGCGTGCGCATGCCGTCCGGCGAGGTGCCCACGGCCTGCCAGCCCTGCTCGAAGAGCTTGCGGCGCACGTCGGGGCTCTTCATCACGATCTCGAGTTCACGGCTGATTCGTGCCTGCGCCACCTTCGACAGGTTGGCCGGGCCCAGCAGCGCCACCCACACCTCGAGGTTGAAGTCCTTCACGCCGGCGTCGGACAGCGGCGGGATCTCGGGCACCAGCGCGCTGCGCCCGCCCGTGAGGCCGATGGCCTTGAGCTTGCCGGCCTTGATCTGAGGCATGGCCACGCCCGGCGGGATCAGGCCCATCTGCACCTGGTCGCCCAGCATCGCGGTGATGACCTGCGGGTTGCCCTGGTAAGGCACGTGCTCGGGCTTGAAGCCGGGCACGCGGGTCTTGAGCAGTTCCATGCCCAGGTGGCCGACGGAGCCGATGCCCACCGAGCCGTAGTTCCACTTGTCGCCGGCCTTGCGGCCTTCGTCGAAGAAGGCGGCGCCCGAGGGCAGGTTGTTCTGCGCCACCAGCACCAGCGGGGCGGTCGCGATCAGCGAGAGGTACGTGAAGTCCTTGACCGGGTCGTACGGCAGCTTGGGATACAGCATCTTCGACGACGTGAGGTTGCCGTTGATGACGATGCCCAGCGTGTGGTCGTCGGTGGCCTTGGCCACCTGGTCGGCCGCGATGTTGCCCGAGGCGCCGGCCTTGTTGTCGACCACGATCGGCTGGCCCAGCGCCTTCGACAGCGGCTCGGCGATGGTGCGAGCGGCGATGTCGGGCGTGGAGCCGCCCGGGAAGCCCACGAGCAGGCGGATCGGCTTGGTCGGCCAGGCGGCGTTCTGTGCGCTGGCGCTCAGCGGCAGCGCGGCAGCGGCGGCCAGGCCGCAGGCGATCAAAAGGGCTCTCTTGGTGGCGTGCATGGAGAAAAAGTGTGAAAAAGTTGTCAAAACCAAAGAGGGCCAGCTTAACTGCCTAGGAAGACACCGGGCAAGCCGAGCCCTCCGCTATTCGAGGCTGATGTTGCCCCTGCGCACCAGCTCCCCGTACACCTTGGACTTGGCCTCGGCATTGCGCTCGATTTCCTCGGGCGACCATGCGAGCGGCTCGAAGGCGAAGGTGTCGAAGCGGGCGCGGATCTCGGGATCGGCGATGACCTTGGCGACGTCGGCATTGATCTTCGCCTTGATGGCCGCCGGCACGCCCTTGGGCGCGAGCAGCGACACGAAGGAGTTCACCTCCAGCGATGCAGGTCCGCCGGCCTCGGCCATGGTCGGCACGTCGGGCATCTGCGGGATGCGCTTGCTCGCCGCGACCGCGATGTAGCGCAGCTTGCCGGCCTTGTAGATGCCCTGGCTCGACGGGATGCTCGCGAAGGCCCACGGCACCTCGCCGGTGCCCACGTTGGAGTAGAGCTGCGACACCTCGCGATACGGCGCGTGGCGCATGCGGATGCCGGTGAGTGCCTCCAGCTGCTGCGCGCCCAGGTGGCCCGGGCTTCCCACGCCCCACGAGCCGTAGACGATGCCGTCGGGGTTGGCCTTGGCGGCGGCGATCAGGTCGCCCATGTTCTTCCACTTCGACTCGGTGGCCACGGCCACGAAGAAGGGCGTGCGAAAGAGCGATGCCACCGGGTCGAAGTGCTGCAGCGTCACGAAGTTGCGCGACTTGTACAGGTGCGGCAGCGCGGCGATGTGCTCGCTGTCGAGCTGCAGCAGCGTGTAGCCGTCGGGCGCGGCGCGGCGGGCCTGGTCGATGGCGATGAAGCCGCCGCCGCCGGGCCGGTTGTCGATGACCACGCGCTGGTTCCACAGGCGCGAGAGCTTGTCGGAGACGAGGCGCAGCACCGCGTCGGGGCCGCTGCCGGCGGCGAAGGGCGTGACCAGGGTCACGGGCTTGCTCGGATAGTCGGCGGCTTGCGCCAGCGCTCCCGTGGTGGCCGTCAGGGCCAGGAGGCCCGTCAGCAGTGCGCGCGAAAAATTCATGTCGTTGTCTCCTGGGCCTTCGGCCTCGATGGTTATGAATTGCTGAAAGAAAAAGCTGCTTCAGTGCGGCGAGAGCGTCGCCACGGCTTCGGCGACGGCCGCGGCCGAAGGACGCAGCGACTCCGGCGCGTCGTCCAGGCAGCGCTCCGGCCGCCAGGCGTAGAGCCATTCGACCGCATCGTAGAAGCGCTCGGGCGTGCGGCCCGGCCACAGGCTGTTGCGCACGAGGCGCTCCACGCCCTTGGCGTGATAGAGCCGCCCCATCTCGCGCACCGACAGCACCACACGCGCCGTGCGGGCAACGCGCGCCGCCTCGTAGAGCTTGAAGGCGGCGGGCATGTCGAAGCCGCAGGCCTTCACGGCCTCGCCGAGCGTCACGGCGTCCTCGAGCGCCATGCACGCGCCCTGCGCGAGGTACTGCATCATGGGATGCGCCGCGTCGCCCAGCAGCGTGGCAGCGCCTTCGCTCCAGCGCTCGACCGGGTCGCGGTCGGCGGTGCTCCAGCGGCGCCACGAGGTCGGGCGATCGAGCAGCTGGCGCGGGCGCGCATGCACGCCCTCGAAGTACGAGAGCACTTCTTCCTTGCTGCCGTCGGTCACGCCCCACTCTTCCTTCTCGCGGCTGTGGAAGGTGACGACCAGGTTGTATTGCTCGCCGTGGCGCAGCGGGTAGTGCACCAGGTGGCAGTCGGGGCCGGCCCAGACCACGGGCGCGTTCCAGCGCAGGTCGGCGGGCATGTCGGCCGCGGGCACCACGGCGCGATACACCACATGGCCCGACACGCGCGGCGCATCGCCGATGAGCTTGCTGCGCACCACCGACTTCACGCCGTCGCATCCCACGATGGCGTCGGCCTTGAAACGCCGGCCGTCGCGCGTGACGGCGGTGACACCCTGGGCGCCGGTGTCGATGGACTCGACCTGCGCCGAGGTGTGGAAGCGGATCAGCGGATGCTGCTTCACCGCCTCATGGATCGCACCGTGCAGGTCTGCGCGATGGCTCACCGCATACGGATTCCTGAAGCGCGCGCGGAAGGCCTCGCCGACCGGCACCGAGGCCACTTCGCCGCAGTCGACGGCGTCCATCATCACCAGCCGGTCGGTGAACACCGAGCCCCGGCGCACCGCCTCGCCCACGCCCAGCGCGTCGAGCGCGGCGAAGGCATTGGGGCCGAGCTGCAGGCCGGCGCCGATCTCGCCGATGGTGGCGCTCTGCTCGAGCAGGTCGATGGAAACGCCCAGGCGCGCGAGCGCCAGCGCGGCGGCCATGCCGCCGATGCCGCCGCCGACCAGCAGCACGGTGGGAGGGTTCTTCGATGGAGTCATGGCGGGCCCGCGCTTTCCGGAGGATTCAGTCAGTCGATTCGGACGGTCAGCGACGGCAGGCGCTCGATGCTCACCTTGATCGTCTGACCCGGCTTCACAGCGCCCACGCCTTCTGGCGTGCCGGTGAAGATCAGGTCGCCGGGCTGCAGCGTGAAGAGCGTCGAGAGGTTGGCGATGACTTCGTTCACCGACCAGATCAGGTGCGTGATGTCGCTCTTCTGGCGCACCTCGCCGTCCACTTCGAGCACGATGGCGCCGGCGTTGATCTCGCCCACGTCGGCCAGCGTGCGCAGCGGCGCGATGGGCGCGGAGAAGTCGAAGGCCTTGCCGATCTCCCACGGGCGGCCCTGCTCGCGCATCTTCATCTGCAGGTCGCGGCGGGTCATGTCCAGGCCCACGGCGTAGCTGTGGATGTGGCTGGCTGCCTGCTCGACCGGGATGTTGCTGCCGCCCTTGCCGATGGCGACCACCAGCTCGGCCTCGTAGTGGTAGTTGCTGGTGAGCGGCGGATAGGGAATGGACGCGCCCTTGCCGTCGAACACGGGCACCACGGAGGCGTCGTCGTTCGGCTTGCAGAAGAAGAAAGGCGGCTCGCGGTCGGGGTCGAAGCCCATTTCGCGCGCATGGGCCGCGTAGTTGCGGCCCACGCAGTAGACGCGGCGCACGGGGAACTGCTGGTCGGAGCCCACGATGGGCAGGCCGACGATGGAAGGAGGCGTGAAGACGAAGGACATGAGGGGCTCCTGCCGCTCGGGGCGGCACACGGTCAGAAAGAAAGAATCGGGACTGTTCGCCTGGTGCTTCAGGCGTCTTCGAGGAAGGCTTCGCGCAGGATGCCCATGGCCTGCTGCACGGGGCGGTCGGAGAAGCTGAAGAGCACGGCGTCTTCGCCCGGCGACGACAGCTTCAGCGTCGCCCACGAGGGCACGACGAAGGTGTCGCGCGGGCCGAACGAGAAACGCTGGCCGGCGATCTCGGCCGTGCCGTGGCCCTCGACCACGCTGTAGACGGCGCCGTCGGTCGCGCGGTGCGCCTTGCCGGCGAAGCCCTTGGGAAGCAGCTGCAGGTTGGTGGCGATGGTCGGCATCGGCGAGCTGCCCGTCAGCGGGTTGATGTAGCGCAGCTTGTGGCCCAGCCAGGCGTCGGGCGCTTCCTGCTTCTGCAGCTGCGCCAGCGCCTCGCGGCTGCGCGCATAGGGGTAGTTGAAGATCGGCGAGGTGGCCGACGCGTGGTCGTGCCGCACCGGCACCATGTTGTGGCCAAAGCGCGCGAGGCTGTTGCCCTCGGGGCGCGAGACGTGCTGCACCTTGGAGTCGTCGTTCTCGGCGAAGCCGGCGTCGAAGAAGCGCAGCATCGGGATGTCGAGGCCGTCGAGCCACACCACCGGCTCCACGCTGCCGCCGATGCCCTCGTTGCCATGGTCGTGCCAAGCCCACGAGGGCGTAATGATGAAGTCGCCCGGGTACATGGTGGTGCGCTCGCCGCCCACCGTGGTGTAGGCACCCTTGCCGTCGACGATGAAGCGCAGCGCCGACTGCACATGGCGGTGCGAAGGCGCGACCTCGCCCGGCATGATGAGTTGCAGCCCGGCATAGAGCGACTGCGTGATCGACGAATTGCCGGGCAGCGCCGGGTTCTCGAGCACCAGCACGCGGCGCACGGCCTCTTCGGCGGTGATGAGGTCTGCCGATTCCATCAGCAGCGGACGGATCTCGTCGTAGCGCCACAGCGCGGGCACGCAGGGCGTCTGCGGCTCGCGCGGCACGAGCGCGTGCAGCGATTCCCACAGCGGCGTGAGGTGCAGCGGGCGGATGCGGTCGTAGTAATCGCGGCGCTCGGCCGCATTCGAGGGGGCGGGTTTCATGGGGCGGGTGTCTCCGTTGGCGGCATTGTTGGCTCGCACCACTATTTCCTCAAGACCGACAGCCAATACACGGAATTCGAAATTTCGATAATGGTGTCTTTTGCCGTAAGCAGACAGGAGGCCCGCATGTCGAAGCTCGATCTCGAATGGCTCGCCGTGTTCGACGAGGTCTACAAGACCGGCAACGTCTCGAAGGCGGCCGAGCGGCTGGGCATGGCGCAGGCGGCGGCCAGCACCGCGCTGAACAAGCTGCGCGCCCACTTCGACGACCGCCTGTTCACCCGCACCGCGCAGGGCATGCAACCGACCCCGCACGCCGAGCGCATCTACCCGAACCTGCGCGAGGCGCTGGCCCAGATCGCGCAGGCACAGGGCAACCGCAGCAGCTTCGACCCGGCTCAGGCGCAGCGGCGCTTTCGCATCTGCATGACCGACATCAGCGAGGTGGTGCTGCTGCCGGGCCTGCTCGACCACCTGCGGCACGCGGCGCCGGGGGTGCACATCGAGACGGAGATCATCTCCACGATCAGCGGCCGGCGGCTGCAGGACGGCGAAGTCGATCTCGCCGTGGGCTTCATGCCGCAGCTGGACGCGGGCTTCTACCAGCAGACGCTCTTCATGCAGAACTTCGTGTGCCTGGCGGCGAGGAACCATCCGCGCATCGGCACGAAGCTCACGCGCAAGCGCTTCGAGGCCGAGGCGCACGCGGTGGTGTCGACCTCGGGCACGGGGCACGCCATCGTCGATACCACGCTCGCGCGGCTGGGCCTGAAGCGCAACGTGGTGGTGCGGCTTTCGAGCTTCCTGAGCGTGGCGCGCATCGTGGCGCAGACCGAGCTGCTGGTGGTGGTGCCGCGCATCCTCGGCAAGGTGCTGGCCACGCAGGAGCCGGTGAAGCTGCTGGAGCCGCCCTTCGCCCTGTCGGACTACGCGGTGAAGCAGCACTGGCACGAGCGCTTCCATGCCGACCCGGGCAATGCCTGGCTGCGGCGCACGCTGGCGCAGCTGTTCAGCGGCAGCTGAGCGTGCACGCCGGGACGACCGGCGGCATCCGCAGGCCGATGCCCGCTCGCATAATCGCGGCTCCCCACCCCATAGTCACAGCCATATTCACCAAAGGCGGCCTCCCATGTCCTCGATCACCCTGCGTTTTCTCGCCGAGCCCAGCACCGTCAACTTCGGCGGCAAGGTCCACGGCGGCACCGTCATGAAGTGGATCGACGAGGCCGGCTACGCCTGCGCGACCAGCTGGGCCAAGCGCTACTGCGTCACCGCCTTCATCGGCAGCATCCGATTCCACCGGCCGATCATGATCGGCGACCTCGTCGAGGTGGAGGCCCGCCTCGCCTACACCGGCAACACCAGCATGAACATCTCGGTCGAGGTGCGCAGCGGCGACATGAAGGGCGGCGCGATGGAGAAGACCACCGAATGCCTGATCGTCTTCGTCTCGGTCGACTCGCACGGCCGGCCGCTGCCGGTCGAGGCCTACGTGCCCGGCACGCCCGGCGAAATGGCACTGGCCGAGCGCGCCAAGGCGCACCTGGATGCCAGCCGCGCGGCCGGCGGCACGGTCTGAGCGTTCCCCGGGGAGCTTGGCCCCATAGACGCGAAGCTCTAATGAAGAGCGCGCCGGGCGGCTAGAGTCAGGCGATTGTTTGCACGCAAAGGAAGAAATCGCATGGCCACCCAGGACGACGAAAACGGCAAGGCCGCCGACCGCATCAAGGATTCCGCCCAGCAGATCTGGCTTGCCGGCCTCGGTGCCTTCGCCAAGATGCAGCAGGAAGGCAGCAAGGCCTTCGAGGCGCTGGTGCGCGACGGCGCCGGCATGCAGAAGAAGACCCAGCAGGCCGCCGAGGAAACCCTGGCCCAGGCCCAGCAGCGCATGGCCGGCTTCGCCAGCGAGTTCGGCACCAAGGCCGCCGGCCAGTGGGGCAAGCTGGAGAACATCTTCGAGGAGCGCGTGGCGCGCGCGATGGAGAAGCTGGGCGCACCCAGCGCCGCCGACATGGCCGCACTGCAGGCGCGCGTCGAGGCGCTCGAAGCCCAGCTGAAGAAGGCCCAGCAGGGCACCGCCACCGCCGCGCGCAAGACCGCGGCCCGCAAGGCGGCCGCGCCCGCTGCCAAGAAAACCTTGCGCCGCAGCAAGGCCGGCTGACCCCGCGCAGGCCGCCCACGGGGCGGCCGCGATTGCGGCACCGCACAAGAAAACCGTCGCCGCAAAACATGTCCCGTGCCTTCATGGTGCGGTGCACATACGCTAGAGTGTCCCCAAGAGATACGAACGAGACATCCGGGGGCACCGACATGGCAAAGAAGGCGCCACGCCGCACAGCGCAACGCATCCTCGAAGCCGCATTGGACCTGTTCAACCGCTTCGGGGAGCCGAACGTCTCGACGACGCTCGTGGCGAGCGAGCTCAACATCAGCCCCGGCAATCTCTACTACCACTACCCGGCCAAGGAAGAGCTGATCAACAAGCTCTATGAAGCCTACGAGGCCGAGCTCGACGAACTGCTGCACGCCAGCGAGGGCGTGAACGACGTGGAGGACGCGTGGTTCTTCATGCACAGCCTGTTCGAGCTGATCTGGCGCTACCGCTTTCTCTATCGCGACCTCAACGACCTGCTGAGCAAGAACCGGCGGCTGGAGACCCAGTTCCAGCTGGTGCTGAAGAACAAGGCGCGCGCCATCCGCCAGCTCATCGCCGGCCTGAGCCGTGCCGGCCACCTGGAGATCGACGTGCACGAGGTCGACACGCTCGCGCAGAGCATGGTGGTGGTGCTGACCTACTGGCTGAGCTACGAATACGTGCGCAACCCGCGCGAGGCGCTGGAGCCCGAGCACGCGCAGGGCGCGCTGATGCGCGGCGGCCTCCATGCGCTGCACCTGCTGGCGCCCTACCTGGGGCGCGAACAACGAAGGCATCTGCTGGCGCTCGGCAATGCCTACAACGGCGAGGACCCCGGCAGCGGCAATGCCGGCGCCGCGGCTTCCCCTGTCGATATGGCGGTCTAGAACCATGCCCCACCACGATTTCAAACCGCTCTCGCTGATGTCCTCCGGCGCAGCCAACCCCAATGCCGGCACCGAACCCTGGACTCCCCTGCCCTGGGCCGACTCTCCCCGCTACGACGCGCGCAGCGTGCTGCCCAACTGGCCGCGCCTGCACGCCGGCCACGAACTGCCGGTGCCCGCCGAAGGCTCGGCGCTCGCCGAGGGCTGGGCGCTGTACCACAGCGGCGAATTCGAGCGCGCCGCGGCCATCGGGCTGCTGCAGGGCCCCGAGGGAATGGCGCTGGCCAACCAGGCGACCGCGATCTACGCCAACTACCTGGAGCCGCGCGAATCGGTGCGGCTCGCGATGTTCCGCCAGGTGATCGAGCGCGCGGGCGCGCAGGTCGATTCCGAGCCCGACAACTGCCAGGCGCTCTACTGGCAGTCGTATGCGCTGGGCCGCTACAGCCAGGGCATCAGCGTGGCGCGCGCGCTGGCGCAGGGGCTGGGCAGCAAGCTCAAGGGCGCGCTGGAGCGGGTGATCGAGCTGCAGCCACGGCACGCCGACGCGCATCTCGCGCTGGCCTCGTTCCACGCGGAAGTCATCGACAAGGTCGGCGCGCTGGTGGGGCGCATGACTTATGGCGTGCGCTCCGAAACCTCGCTCGAACTGTTCGAGCGCGGCCTCGAGTTGCACCCGCATTCGGCCGCCGGGATGATGGAATACGCCCGCGCTCAGTTGATGCTGCACGGCGAATCGCGCATGGGCGAGGCGACGCGGCTCTACGAGAAGGCGGCGGCACTGAAGCCGGCGGACGCCCGGGAGCGGCTGGACGTGGAACTGGCGCGGGCAGGTTTGCGGGACTGAGCCGCCGCCAGTCGAACGCGGGATAGCGCCGGTACGGTTGTGTACCGCAGGATTTAAGATGCAGGCTTTCCGCTTTCCATCTTCCTGAACCACATGTCCGACCTCAACGCCCTCTTCGAAGCCGCCCAGGCCAACTCCAAGCTGCTCGCCGAGCGCCCCGACAACCCGACGCTGCTGAAGATCTACGCCCTGTTCAAGCAGGCCACCGAAGGCGACAACACCGCCAAGAAGCCCAGCTTCAGCGACATCGTCGCACGCGCCAAGTGGGACGCGTGGACGGCCCAGAAGGGCCTGAGCGCCGACGAGGCCAAGCAGAAGTACATCGACCTGATCGAATCGCTGCGCGGCTGATCGACCGGCCTGCTCAGCCCGGCAGCTTCGTATCGGCGAAGCGCCGGATGGGCTGCACGAAGGAAAGGTCCGCGCCGTCGAGCACGTCGCGGCCTTCCAGGCTCTCGAAGCGCAGCCCGGTTTCGGCCTCGATGAAGGCAAGCGGGCGCTGCGAGGTGCCGAAGTCTTCCAGGTCGCGCGCCACGCCCGAATCCAGGTAGGTGCCCTGGCTCATCAGGTAGGCGATGGCGCTCAGCTCGCCGGTCGCCTCGCTGATGAAGGCGACCACCTTCCAGAAGTCGCGCGGAATGCGAATGCCGAATCTCTCCGGATCGTCCGGCCGCAGGATGGGGCCGGTGAAGACGCTGATGCGCTTGTCGTCGCCCTGGGCGTTGCCGAGCACGTAGTCCTCGAGGTCGCCCCAGAGCCCGTCGTTGAACGGCTGCCACTGGGGGCAGGCGTTGGTGGCGAAGAAGGTGTCGATGTTGGCCCGCTGCGCCGTCGCGAGCGGGCCCCAGTTCGGGTCCTGCCGGCGCGTCATGTGGCCACGCGAGAACTTGCCGTCCTGCCCGGGGCCGTAGGCCTCGCGCAGCATCTGGTATTCCTTCCTGATGCGGCCGTCGTAGTTCCAGGTGTCGTGGCGCGGAACGTTCTTCGACTTCGCGCCGTCGATGTTGCAGGCCGAGTAGAGCGGCACGCGCCGCGAGATGCACTGCACCGTGCTGAAGTGCTGGTACTTGAGCTCGAAGGAGCCGTCTTCCAGCGTGGCGATGTCGTCCATGGAAATGGACTCGCCGATGGCCGGCAGCTCCACGTGCCCGTCGTCCCCCAGGAAGCCGGGCGCGTAGCCCTGGCGGCCCCGGAAGAACTCCGGCGGCTTCGGCGTCGTGGCGACGCGCTGGATGCCGGCCCACGAGCTGCTCACGACCTGGATGTCTGCATCGGACATGGAAAGGCTCCCTCCAAAAACGACGGGGCCGTCTTCGGCCCCGGTGGATGCGTGTTGCGCAATCGCTTCGCGACTACTTCGCGAGCTTGGCCCTGGCGTTTTTCAGGTTGAAGACAGGCTTGCGGATTTCCGCGAAGGTGGGCTGGGAAACGGCCCATTCCGGGTTCTGCTCGAGGACGGCGAGCTGCTCCTCGTCGACCTGGGCTTCCATCAGGGTGCTGGTCTTGGCCGTCAGCACCACGCCCGGCACGCAGCGGCGCAGCCGTGCTTGCGCCGACAATTTCTTGCGGGGACTGCCTGTGTAGGTCAACACGATGCTGGTCACTTCAGAACTCCAAAACCTTCGTACTCGGCCGGCCAACCCACCTTTTTGGCTGCCTTGGACAGCATCCTGACGATGGCGTCGGCCTTTTCGGGGCCTCCTGGCATGTTAAGCAGCTTGCTATCCCCTGACAACAAACGGGCCGCCATTCCCGAGGAGTACGGCGTGGCCATCGAAGTTCCGGACATCATGGCGTAGCGATCGCCCGGAAAGGCCGACAGCACCGCCACGCCGGGGCCGATGAAATCGGTGGAAAGCCCGTAGTTCGAGAACTCGGCGACGAATTCCTTGCGGCGGCGGATCTCGCTTTCCTGGAAGCTCTCGGGGCAATCCGCCGGAAAAGTCCCGTCGCGCCCCAGCGCGCCCACGGCCAGCGTGTGGCTGTAGCGGGCGGGGTAGCGCAAGAGCGGCTGGCCGTCGTTGCCGGTGGCGGCGAACACCACCACGCCCGCGTTGCGCGCCTTCTCGAGGATGTCGGGCATCTCCGGCATCGGCTCCAGGCTGCCCATGCTGATGTTGACGATGTGGCAGCCGTCGGCGATCGCCCGGTCGAGGGCGCTGGCGATGTCGGTCGACTTGGCGCGCCCGCGCTCGCCGCTCTTCGGGCAGACGCGGTAGGCCAGCAGCCGGCAGGCGGGCGCCAGGCCGTAGATGCCGGTGTCCGGCGCCATCCGGCCCGCGATGATGCCGGCGACGTGGGTGCCGTGCCCGATGCCGTTGTCGAGGAAATCCGCCGGGTTCTCGCCGGTGACGAAGCAGCCGCCGCCCGCCACGGCAACGGCTGCATGGGGCCCGACGCCGCTGTCGATCACGCCGACCGTCACGCCCGCGCCCGCCTGCGGGTCGTAGGGCGCGTAGTTCGCCAGCAGCTGGAAGCTGTCGGGCACCAGCGGCGCCGCCAGCACGTTCAGCCGCTTCGGCGCGTCGACCCGGTCGAAGCCCTTCACGAAGACCGACCAGTGCGTGTGCTCCGGCTCGACCAGGATCATTTCCACGCGCGGATAGAGCACCGGAATCCCCAGGTTCGCGATGCCCTGGCTGTCGGTCACCGCCGGCACGTGCGCGCCGTCCCAGTCCACGAGCGCCTTCACGCGCACGCCCGCCACCGGCTTGCCCCGCGGGTCGGCAAAACGCACTTCGAAACGCTTGACCTTGGTGCCCGCCGCGACCTGGATCGCGCTCGCCTCCAGCTCGTCGCCCAGCGGGCGGATGTACTGCAGGTAGGCCCACGCGGCCGGCGCGATCCGCAGCCCCGGCGTGTTGCGGCGCATGGCCAGCAGGGCGGACGAATTGGCGCGCATCACCGACACGCCCTCGACCTGCTTGACGAGCTTCATCCTCGGCGCGCCGCGGCCGCGCACGCCTTCGCCGATCGCATCCGCCGCGTTGCCGAGGTTGATCGCGCTCAGCGTCGCCAGCTCCGCGCCGCCCTCCTCCGCGCTGCGCGGCGGCCAGACGATGACGTCGTCGGAGAACTTCGGCTCCAGCGCCATGCGGCGCAGGCGAAGCTCCTGCAGCAGGCGCTCGAGCTTCTTTTCGTCCGACTCCGAAAGCTCGCTTTTCGCCGGCGGAAGATTGCCGTTGTTGTCGCGCTTGCGGACTTCCCGTCGCTCGTTCGCTGCTGCAGCCATGGACTCTCTCCTTTGCCGCTTTATCGCACGACGGCGGTTTCGCGCCCGTGAATCGCCCCGTGACGAACTAGCCCACGATCCCCCGCTCGTGCAGCGCCGCGATCTGGTCGGCGCTCAGCCCGATCTCCTTCAGCACCGCGTCGGTGTCCGCCCCCAGCGCCGGCGCGTTGTGCCGGTGGCTGGCCGGCGTTAGCGACAGCTTGGGCACGAAGCCGGGCACCGCGAGATCGCTGCCGTCGGCCATGCGTACCTGCTGCAGCATGCCGCGCGCGGCGTAGTGCGGATCGGCCGCGATGTCGGCGATGGTGTAGATGCGCCCGGCCGGCACGTGCGCCGCGTCGAGCGCCGCCAGCACCTCGCCCACCGTGCGCTGCGCGGCCCAGTCGCCGATGGCGGCGTCCAGCATTTCCACCTGCGCGACGCGTCCCGTGTTGCCGGCCAGCGCCGGGTCGGCCGCCAGATCGGGCCGGCCGATGCAGGCCATGAGCCGGCGGAAGATGCTGTCGCCGTTGCCCGCGACGATGGCATAGCCGCCATCCGCGCAGCGGTAAGCATTGGTCGGCGCGATGCCCGGCAGCGCACTGCCGGCGGCCTCGCGCACCGCGCCGAAGGCGCCGTATTCCGGCAGCAGGCTTTCCATGCAGTTGAAGACCGCCTCGTACAGCGCCACGTCGACCACCTGCCCGCGCCCCTTGGGATATTCGGCGCTCACCGTCGCGTGCCGGTGCTGCATCGCCATCAGCACGCCGATCACGCCGTGCAGCGAGGCCAGCGTGTCGCCTATCGAAACGCCCACGCGCACCGGCACCCGGCCCGGCTCGCCCGTGAGATGGCGCAGCCCGCCCATGGCCTCGGCCACCACGCCGAAGCCGGGGCGGTCGCGATACGGGCCGGTCTGGCCGTAGCCGCTGATGCGCAGCATCACGAGCGCGGGGTTGGCGGCCAGCAGCTCGTCGGGGCCCAGGCCCCAGCCCTCCATCGCGCCGGGGCGGAAGTTCTCGACCAGCACGTCGGCCTCGGCCGCGAGCTGCCGCACGATGGCCTGCGCCTCGGCCTCGCGCAGGTCCAGCGCCAGCGAGCGCTTGTTGCGCGACTGCACCTGCCACCAGACGGAGGTGCCGTCCTTCAGCAGCCGCCAGGTGCGCAGCGGATCGCCCGCGCCGGGCGGCTCGATCTTGATGACCTCGGCGCCGAAGTCGGCCAGCGTGCGCGCGGCAAAAGGCCCGGCGATGAGCTGCCCGAGCTCGATGACCTTGAGGCCGGCCAGCGGGCCGGCTGCCGAAGCGGATGCGTTGGGGGTGGAGGAAGCGGTGGTCGTCGTCATGCGCCCGAGTGTGCCGCGCCGCCGCAATGGCTCGGTCGAGACGCTTCGGGGCGGGAAAACACCTATGAATTCTTGACACCGCCGGCCGGGCCGATTCCGCAGTGCAGCAATGGCCGCCTTCGCCCGCCCCGCTCCCCGGGGAGAAAGGCCCTTGCTGCGGCGCAATGCGGCAGGATGCGCCGGCCTATGGCAGCCCCGCGGAGGTCAAGAAAGTATCAACTCCGGGCGCTATCTCAGGTTGTTGGCGTCGGGAGCGATTCGTACAGTCCGCCCCATGCAACCCGACCTGGAAATCGTCGAAGTCCGCGGTGACGAATCGTTCACCTGCTGGGCGCACGGATACCCGTACCGCACGGTGCGCTGGCACTTCCATCCCGAGTACGAGATCCAGCTCATCGTCGAAACCCAGGGCGTGTATTTCGTGGGCGACCACGTGGGCCACTTCGAGCCGGGCAACCTGGTGCTGATGGGCCCCGACCTTCCGCACAACTGGATCAGCGACGTGCCCGCCGGCCAGAGCGTGGAGCGGCGCGGCATCGTGATCCAGTTCCCGGCCGCGCTGGTGCAGAGCATGGCCGCGACCTTCCCCGAGTTCGAGCGCGTCGAGCCCCTGCTGGCCGAGTCGGGCTCGGGCCTGCTGTTCTCGGCGGAGACCGCCGCGGCGGCCAAGCCGATCATGGAATCGCTGCTGGAGGCGCGCGGCCTGCGCCGGGTGATCCTGCTGCTGTCGCTGCTCGAGCTGCTGGCCGAGGGCCAGGACCGCCAGCGCCTCGCCAGCCCCGCCTTCAAGCCCGACCCCAAGGCCTTCATGTCGCACGCCATCAACAACGTGCTGGCGCATATCGCCGCCAACCTCGGCGACGAGTTGCGCGAGCCGATGCTGGCCGAGCTGGTGGGCCAGAGCCCGAGCGCGTTCTCGCGCTCCTTCCGCAAGCACACGGGCCAGTCCTTCGTACGCTACGTGAACCGGCTGCGCATCAGCCGCGCCTGCGAGCTGCTCACCAACAGCGAGAAGCCCGTGCTCGACGTCTGCATGGACGTGGGCTTCAACAACGTGTCGAACTTCAACCGGCAGTTCCTGCTGCACAAGCGCATGCCGCCGACCAAGTTCCGCAAGTTCCACCGCATGCAGGCAGCCGCCTCGCGCGCCGCCAGCCCGCCGTAGCGCACGGCGCCACCGCCACCACCGTTCCCCCGCGTCGTTTCCGGCGCGGCGCATCAGGGCGCCGCGCAGGGCGACTCTTTGCCAGCGTTTTTCATCGACAGCGACAACCTCAAGGAGACAGCCACCATGACGAAACTTCTCAAAGCCACCGCCCTCACCGCATGCATCGCCGCGCTGGCCTGCGGCACTTCGGCCGCGCAGGCCCAGGCGGCGAAGCAGCCGCTGCGCATCGGCATGACCTTCCAGGAGCTCAACAACCCCTACTTCGTGACCATGAAGCAGGCGCTGGAGGAAGCCGCCGCCAGCATCGGCGCGACCGTGGTCACCACCGACGCGCGGCACGACGTGGCCAAGCAGATCGGCGACGTGGAGGACATGATCCAGAAGAAGGTCGACATCCTGCTGCTGAACCCGACCGACTCCACCGGCGTGCAGTCGGCCGTGCGCTCGGCCAAGAAGGCGAACCTGGTGGTGGTGGCGGTGGACGCCAACGCGCAGGGCCCGGTCGATTCCTTCGTGGGCTCGAAGAACACCGACGCCGGCCGGCTGGCCTGCGACTACCTCGCGAAGAACATCGGCGAGAAGGGCGACGTGGCCATCCTCGACGGCATCCCGGTGGTGCCGATCCTGGAGCGCGTGAAGGGCTGCCGCGAGGCGCTCGCCAAGTACCCCGGCATCAAGGTGGTGAGCACGCAGAACGGCAAGCAGGAGCGCGCCACCGCGCTCACCGTGACCGAAAACATCCTGCAGGCCAACAAGGACCTCAAGGGCATCTTCAGCGTGAACGACGGCGGCTCCATGGGCGCGCTCGCGGCCATCGAGGCCAGCGGCAAGGACGTGAAGCTTGCCAGCGTGGACGGCGCGCCCGAGGCCATCAAGGCGATGCAGAAGCCGGGCTCGAAGTTCATCGCCACCACCGCGCAGTACCCGCGCGACCAGATCCGCCTGGCCATCGGCATCGCGCTGGCGAAGAAGTGGGGCGCCAACGTGCCGGCCGCCGTGCCTGTCGACGTGAAGCTGATCGACGCCGAGGGCGCGAAGACCTTCAGCTGGTAAGGCGCATCCGAGCGAGGCATGGCCATGGAAGACACAGCCGAAATGCTACGGCTCGAAGGCGTCTCGAAGAGCTTTCCCGGCGTGAAGGCGCTCTCGGGCATCGACCTCTCGATCCGCAAGGGCGAGGTGCACGCGCTGCTCGGCGAGAACGGCGCGGGCAAGTCGACGCTGATGAAGATCCTCGGCGGCATCCACCAGGCCGACGAGGGGCGCATCCTCATCGAGGGCAGCGAGCGCAGGTTCGCGGGCTACAACGACGCGATCGCGGCGGGCATCGGCATCATCTTCCAGGAGTTCAGCCTCATCCCGTACCTGAACGCGGTGGAGAACATCTTCCTCGGCCGCTACCTGAAGAACCGCTTCGGGCTGATGGACAAGGCGGCGATGAAGCGCTCGGCGCGCGAACTCTTCGACGAACTGGGCGTGCACATCGACCTCGACGCGCCCATCTGCCGCCTCTCGGTGGCGCAGCAGCAGTTCGTGGAGATCGGCAAGGCGCTGTCGCTGAAGGCGCGCCTGCTGGTGCTCGACGAGCCCACCGCCACGCTCACGCCGAACGAGGCCGGGCATCTGTTCAACATCATGCGGGAGCTGCGCGCCAGGGGCGTGGCGATGATCTTCATCTCGCACCACCTCGACGAGATCTTCGAGGTGTGCGACCGCATCAGCGTGCTGCGCGACGGCGCCAACGCGGGGCACGCCGAAGTGGGCGAGACGAACGTCGATGCGCTGGTCGAGATGATGGTGGGCCGGCGCATCGAGCACAGCTTTCCGCCGAAGCCGCAGCCCGCGCCGCGCGGGCGCAAGGTGCTGGAAGTGCCGCACATCCAGCTCTCGAAAGGCGGGCCCGTCAACGCTTTCGAGCTGCACGAAGGCGAGATCCTCGGCTTCGCGGGCCTGGTCGGCTCGGGCCGCACGGAGCTGGCACTGGGCATGATGGGCGCCGACCGCGCCCATCGCAAGACGGTGCTGCGCAACGGCGTGCCCGTGCGGCTGGACGACCCGACGCAGGCGCTGGAGCACGGCATCGGCCTGCTGCCCGAGAGCCGCAAGGTGGAAGGGCTCATCACCGACTTCACGATCCGCTTCAACATCTCGCTGAACAACCTGGGCAGGCACCGCAGCGCGGGGCTGGTCAGCAGGGCCTCGGAAGAGCGCTCGGCCGCCGAGCTCTCGCGCCGCGTCGGCGTGAAGGCGCCCGGCATCGAAACCCGCGTGGCCACGCTTTCGGGCGGCAACCAGCAGAAGGTGGTGATCGCGCGCTGGCTCGGCCACGATTGCGAGGTGCTGATCTTCGACGAGCCCACGCGCGGCATCGACGTAGGCGCCAAGGCAGAGATCTACGGGCTCATGCGCGAACTCACGCGGCAGGGCAAGTCGATCGTGATGATCTCCAGCGAGCTGCCCGAGATCGTCGGCATGTGCGACCGCGTCGCGGTGTTCTCGGGCGGCTCCATCGTGGCCACGCTCGAGGGCGACTCCATCAACTCCGGCGACATCATGCGCCACGCAACCAAAGGGGGCCTGCAATGAACGCCACCGCCACCCATCCCGTGCCGCCGGTTCCCGCCGGCGGGCTCTTCACCCGGCTGCGCCGCTCGACGGCCTTTCTTCCGCTGGTGGGCCTGGTCGCGATCTCGGTCTTCATGATCGTGGCGACCGACAACTTCCTCTCGTGGAGCAACCTGCAGAACATCGCGCTGCAGTCGTCGATCAACGCGATCATCGCGGTGGGCATGACGGCCGCGATCCTCACCGGCGGCATCGATCTTTCGGTGGGCGCGGTGGTGGCGCTCTCGGGCACGCTGGCCTCGGGGCTGATGGTGCAGTTCGGGCTGCCGCCGGTGCTCGCCGTGCCGCTGGGCCTCGGCGTGGGCGTGGTGATCGGCCTCTTCAACGGCTACTGCGTGGCCTACCTGCGCATGCCGCCCATCATCGTGACGCTGGCCACCATGGGCATCGCGCGCGGCATCGCACTGATCTACACGGGCGGCTACCCCATCGACGGGCTGCCCGACTCGTTCGCCTTCCTCGGCGGCGGCGTGCTGGCGGGCATCAAGGTGCCGATCCTCATCATGCTGGCGACCTACCTCGCGGCCTACGTGCTGCTGAACATGGCGCCCTTCGGCCGCTACGTGTACGCCATCGGCGGCAACGAGGAAGCCACGCGGCTGTCGGGCGTGCGGGTGTCGCGCTACAAGCTGCTGGTGTACGCGCTCAGCGGCTTCACCGCAGCGGTGGCCGGCATCGTGCAGGCCTCGCGCGTGACCAGCGGGCAGCCCGGCGTGGGCGTGGGCTTCGAGCTCGACGCCATCGCCGCGGTGGTGATGGGCGGCACCTCCATCGCGGGCGGACGCGGTGCCATCGTGGGCACGCTGGTCGGCGCGCTGCTGCTGGGCGTGCTGAACAACGGCCTGAACATGATCGGCGTGTCGCCGTACCTGCAACTGATCATCAAGGGCGGCATCGTGCTGCTCGCCATCTTCATCAGCCGGGAAGCCAAGCGCTGACTTCCCCGTCGCCTGCCCCCTCGTTCCCTTCCAAGACCTCAAGGAATCCCGTGTCCTATCAAAAGCTCCAGCCCGGTACCTCGGGCGCCATCTCGCAACTCGCCTCCATGCAGGCCGTCGTCTGCCACGGCCCCAAGGACTACAGGCTCGAGACCGTCGACATGCCGGTCATCGGCGCCAACGAGCTGCTGATCTCCATCGCCGCATGCGGCATCTGCGCCTCCGACTGCAAGTGCCACTCGGGCGCGAAGATGTTCTGGGGCGGCGACGGGCAGCCCTCGTGGGTGAAGGCACCGGTGATCCCGGGCCATGAGTTCTTCGGCTACGTCGAGGCGCTGGGCGAAGGCGCGGCCGAGCACTTCGGCGTGGAGAAAGGCGACCGCGTGATCGCCGAGCAGATCGTGCCCTGCGGCAAGTGCCGCTTCTGCACCTCGGGCAAGTACTGGATGTGCGAGGTGCACAACATCTTCGGCTTCCAGCGCATCGTGGCCGACGGCGGCATGGCCGACTACATGCGGCTGCCGCCCACCGCCCGCGTGCACAGGATTCCCGACGGCATCTCGCTGGAAGACGCGGCCATCATCGAGCCGCTCTCGTGCGCGATCCACACGGTGAACCGCGGCGAGATCCAGCTCGACGACGTGGTGGTGATCGCCGGCGCCGGTCCGCTGGGGCTGATGATGGTGCAGGTGGCCGCGCTGAAGACGCCGAAGAAGCTGGTCGTGATCGACCTCGTGCCCGAGCGCCTCGCGCTCGCGAAGCAGTACGGCGCCGACGTCGTCATCAACCCGAAGACCGAGAACGCCGACGCCATCGTCAAAGGGCTGACCGGCGGCTACGGCTGCGACGTGTACATCGAGACCACCGGCGTGCCCGCGGGCGTGACGCAGGGCCTGGAGATGATCCGCAAGCTCGGCCGCTTCGTGGAGTTCAGCGTGTTCGGCTCCGAGACCAGCGCCGACTGGTCGATCATCGGCGACCGCAAGGAGCTCGACGTGCGCGGCGCGCACCTGGGGCCGTACTGCTACCCCGTGGCCATCGACCTGCTGGCGCGCGGGCTCGTCACCTCGAAGGGCATCGTCACGCACGACTTTCCGCTGACCGAATGGGAGCGCGCCTTCGCGCTGGCAAACTCGCTGGATTCCATCAAGGTGCTGCTGAAGCCGCAGCCCCGATCCTGAGAGACAACCAGCCAGAGGACACCATGAAATACGTGATCGGCGTCGACATCGGCACGCAGAGCACCAAGTGCCTGCTCGTCGGAATCGACGGCAAGGTGCATTCGCAGCACAGCGTGGCCTACCAGCCCGAGACGCCGAAGCCGTTGTGGGCGCAGCAGGACTGCGAGGTGTGGTTCGACGCGGTGTGCGAGAGCGTGCGCGCCTGCGTGGCCGGCAGCGGCGTCGCGCCCTCCGACATCGCCGCGATGTGCGTGAGCAGCCTCTACGGCGGCGCCGGCATCCCGGTCGACGACGGCATGCGCCCGCTGCACCCCTGCCTGATCTGGATGGACCGGCGCGCCACCGCCGAGGTCGACGCGGTGAACGCGAATGTCGACGTGGCGCGGCTGCAGGCCATCACCGGCAACGGCGTGGACAGCTACTACGGCTTCACCAAGATCCTGTGGGTGCGCGAGCACCTGCCCGAGGTGTGGGCGAAGACGCGCCACTTCCTGCCGCCCAACAGCTACGTCAACTGGCGGCTCACCGGCGAGCTCGCTGTCGACCACAGCTCGGCCGGCAACATCGGCGGCGTGTACGACGCGGCGCGCCGGCAGTGGTCGGAAGAAGCGATGCGCATGCTCGGCATTCCGTCGCGCATGATGCCGCCACGCCTCGTGGAGTCGAGCGACGTGGTCGGCGCTCTGGGTGCCGAATGGGCCGCGAAGCTGGGCCTTGCCGAAGGCATGCCGCTGATGGCGGGCGGGGTCGACGCGGCGGTCGCCACCTTCTGCGCGGGCGTCACCGGCAGCGGCGACCACGTGGCGATGATCGGCACCAGCATGTGCTGGGGCTTCGTGAGCCCCACGGTCGATGCGCGGCACAAGCTCATCACCATGCCGCACGTGTACCGCGGCGCGGACCGCAGCTATGTGTTCGGCGGCGCGATCACGGCGGGCGCCGCGGTCACCTGGTTCCGCGAGGCCTTCTGCCAGGCCGAGATCGCGGAGGCGGCGCGCACCGGCGAGGACGCGCACGCGCTCATCGAGCGCAAGGCGGTCGACGTGCCGCCCGGTGCCGAGGGCCTGGTGTTCCTGCCCTACCTCATGGGCGAGCGCAGCCCGATCTGGGACGCACAGGCCAAGGGCGCGTTCATCGGGCTTTCGCTCGCGCACAGCCGCGCGCACCTGTACCGCGCGGTGCTCGAGGGCGTGAGCTTCGCGCTGCAGCACAACATCGAGGCCGGCCGCCAGAGCGGCCAGCCGCTGGACGACCGGCTGATCGTGGTCGGCGGCGCGGCGCATTCCGATCTCTGGATGCAGATCGTGGCGGACATCACGGGCTACCCGGTGTTCACCATCGAGCAGGAAGTGGAAGCGGCACTGGGCGCGGCGATGCTCGCGGCGCTCGGCGCCGGACTGGTCGACGCGGCCACCGCCGAGCGCGGCTGGGTCACGCTGGTGGAGCGGGCGCGGCCCGAGCCCCGCGCGCAGGCCGTGTATCGCGAACGCTTCGACATCTACAAATCGCTCTACCCCGCGCTGCGCGATGCGATGCAGCGGCTGAAATGACCATTTCCTTCGACTTCTCCGGACGCCGCGCCCTCGTGACCGGCGCGAGCAGCGGCATCGGCCGCGCGGTGGCGGTGCGGCTCGCGCAGGCGGGCGCACAGGTCACGGCCATCGGGCGCAATGCCGCGGCACTGGCGGCGCTGCACAACGAAGCCGGCTGCACGCCGCTGGTGCTCGACGTGGCCGATGCGCCGGCGCTGGAGCGCGCGCTCGCTGCCCTGTCCGCCTTCGATCTCGTGGTGAATTGCGCCGGCATCGCGCTGCTCGAATCCGCCATCGAACTGCAGGCCGACAGCTTCGACGCGGTGATGGCCGTCAACGCGCGCGCGGCGGCGCTGGTGGCCTCGCGCTGCGGCAAGGCGATGATCGCGGCCGGCGTGCGCGGCAGCATCGTCAACGTGTCGAGCCAGGCCGCGCTGGTCGCGCTCGATGCGCACCTTTGCTACTGCGCCTCGAAGGCCGCGATGGACGCCATCACGCGATCGCTGTGCCTGGAGTTCGGGCCGCACGGCATCCGCGTGAACAGCGTGAACCCCACCGTCACGCTCACGCCGATGGCCGAGCAGGCCTGGTCCGATCCGGCCAAGAGCGCGGCCGCCTTGAAGAACATTCCGCTGGGCCGCTTCGCGCAGGTGGATGAAGTGGTGGCGCCGATCCTCTTCCTGCTGGGCGACGGCGCGTCGATGGTGAGCGGCGTGGCGCTGCCGGTGGACGGCGGCTACACCATCGTCTGAAGCCGGAGGGCCTCAGGCGAGGCGGGTGCCGCCGCCTCGCGGGGCGTCGAGCATCGCGTCGAGGTTGCGCGTGATCTTCTGCTCGATCATTTCGCTGAAGCTGCTGAACAGGAAGCCCAGCGTCGCGTCGAGCTTGAAGGTGGTGTCGGTGACTTCGACGGTGCCGTCGATGCCGGCGCGCGTGAAGGTGGCGGTGTCGCAGCCTTCGCCTTGCGTGTAGACGCATTCGAGGCCGAACTCCTGTTCGGCCTGCTGTATCCACTTGCGTGCGACGACACGCGCTCTCGCGATGCCCAGCGTGTGGTTGCGTTCGATATGGATGTCAGGCACCGTGATCTCCGTTTTTCTGTTCCGGGCTGTAGTGGGTTTGCAGGATGCCGGTCGCCGCCTGCAGGGCCGAGCGACGTTCTTCCGTGGTCGGCAGCGCGGCGATGCGCCGGACCTCAGTGTAAAAGCGCGGCCAGTCGCGGCCTTCGCGCTCGAAGAGTTTCTCGAAGCTGGGCACGAGGTCGTCGTACGCGCCCTGCGCGCCGAAGGCCGCATTGTTGGCGCGCGCCACCCAGGCGTCGTAGGCGTTCTGGCGCGGGCCCGACCAGCCGGCCTTCAGCTTCGCGTAGCGATCGCGGAAGTCGGCCATGGCTGCCTGCTTCATCACTTCCACCTTCGCCCAGTCCTTGGCCTTGGCTTCTGGCGACTCGTACACCTTGGTCAAGGCGCGGCGGGTGTCGAGCGCCAGCGCGCGGAACTCCTGGCGCTGCGCGTCGAACTGCGCGTATTCGCGCCGCGCCGGCTCGCCGGCCTCGCGCTGCAGCCACATCGCCCCGCCGATGCGCTCGACCGCCGTGGCGTACGACTCGTTGAACACCGTGTCGCCGGCCACGTAGAGCACCTGGTGCGCGAGCTCGTGGAACACGATGCGCGCGAGCTCGCCCTCGGGGTAGCCGATGAAGGTGGACAGCAGCGGATCGCCGCCGGCCCAGTTCATCCAGCCCAGCGTGGAGTACGCGGGCACCGGGTACACGGCCACTTCCAGGTCCTGCTTCTTCTGCTCCTCGGCTTCGGCCTTGGCCGCTTCCTCGCTGTAGTAGCCGCGGTAGCCCACGCAGCCCGCCACCGGGAAGCACCAGCTCTTGAGCGTGAGCGAATACGGCGGTGCCGCCACCACGTTCCACACGGCCGCGGGGCGATGCAGGTCGGCGTACGACTTGTAGCTGGGGTTGTCCGGCAGCCCGAGTTCGCTGGAGGCGAAGCGGCGTATGCGTTGCGTGAGCTCGAGCTTGGCCTTCAGCGCCGCCGACACCGAGGGGTCGGCCAGCCACTCGGGCACCGGCTTGGCGGCCCGCATGATGCCGATGTGGCCGCTGGCGGACTGCCAGTAGTAGCCGAGGTCGGCGCAGCCGGTGAGCAGGAGCAGCGAGCCGGCGAACGCAAGCGCCGGAAGAACGCGAAGAGGCCTCACACCTTCTCGACTTCGACCAGGCAGTCGTAGAAGGTCGGCCCGCGGCCGATGTCGGTCAGGCGCTGGCTGGTGAGCTCGTTGACGTTGGTGCCGTCCATGCCGAGCTTGCGCCACCAGATGCCCATGCCGTGCACCACGCCCTGGCGCGCGCGGCGCGAGACCTCGGCGCGGCAGCGGTGCTCGCCGCGCTTGTTGAACACGCGCACCGTCGCCCCGTCCTCGATGCCGCGCGCGGCGGCGTCGGCCTCGTGGATCTCGAGCAGCGGCTCGACCTCGATGGCGCGCAGGCTCGTCACGTTGACGAAGGTCGAGTTGAGGAAGTTGCGCGCCGGCGGCGAGATCATGGCCAGCGGGAATTCGGTGGAGCTGCCTGCCGGCTCCCAGTTGGGCACGTGGTCGGGCAGGCCGTCCATGCCCATGGCCTGCAGGCGGTCGCTGAAGAATTCACAGCGGCCCGAAGGCGTGGGGAACCGGCCTGCGGCGAACGGAGCCTCGGGCAGCTTCAGGCTGCTGAAGCCCTGGGCCATCAGCTCGGAGAAATCGATGTTGCGCTCGGCGAAGGCGGTGCGGCACAGCGTCTCGTCGGAATCGGAGAAGCAGGGCTCGTCGAAGCCCATGCGCTTCGCCAGCTCGCGGAACACCCAGGCGTTGCTGCGGGCCTCGCCGCGCGGCGCCACGGCCGGGCGGTTCAGCAGCACGTCGGTGTGGCCGTAGCTGCAGTGGATGTCCCAGTGCTCCAGCTGCGTGGTGGCGGGCAGCAGGTAGTCGGCGTAGTCGGCGGTGTCGGTGCGGAACTGCTCCAGCACCACGGTGAAGAGGTCTTCGCGCGCGAAGCCAGCCGCCACCTTGGCCGACTCGGGCGCCACCGCCACCGGGTTGCTGTTGTAGACCACGATGGCCTTCACCGGATTGGCGGTGTCGAGCAACGCGTCGCCGATGGTGCTCATGTTGATGGTGCGCGGCTTGCGTCCGGCCAGCAGGTCGGGGCGCTGCAGCGCGGCGCGGTCCACCGGGTAATGGCCCGAGCTGCTCAGCAGCAGGCCGCCCGCGCGGTCGCGCCAGGCGCCCACCAGCGCCGGCAGGCAGGCGACGGCGCGGGCCGCGTTGCCGCCGCCGCGCACGCGCTGCATGCCGTAGTTCAGGCGGATGGCGGCCGGCTTCGTGGTGCCGTAGGCCTTCGCGAGCGAGACGATCTGCTCCTCGGGAATGCCGCAGACCTCGGCCGCGCGCGACGGCGGCCATTGCAGCGCGCGCTCGCGCAGCTGCTCCCAGCCTAGGGTGTGGTTGGCGATGTAGTCGTGGTCGAGCCAGTCGTTCACGATCAGCTCGTGCATCAGGGCCAGCGCCAGCGCGGCGTCGGTGCCGGGCAGCAGGGCGATGTGCTCGTCGCACTTGTCGGCGGTCTCGGTGCGGCGCGGATCGATGCACACCAGCCGGGCGCCTGCGCGCTTGGCGGCCTGGGCGTGGCGCCAGAAATGCAGGTTGCTGGCGATGGAATTGCTGCCCCAGATCAGGATGAGCTTCGCCTCGGCGAAGAACTCGATGCGCATGCCGACCTTGCCGCCCAGCGTGTAGAGCATGGCCTCGCCGCCGGCCATCGAGCAGATCGTGCGGTCCAGCAGGGTGGCGCCCAGCTTGTGGAAGAAGCGCCTGTCCATCGACTCGCCCTGCACCAGGCCCATGGTGCCCGCATAGCTATAGGGGACAATAGCTTCGGGTTTTCCCTGTAATACTTGAAGATGCGCGGCGATGTCGTCCAGGGCGGCATCCCAGCTCACCGGCTCGAACTGGCCGCTTCCCTTGGGGCCGACCCGCTTCAGGGGTTGTATCAGCCGCTCCGCATGGTCGTTTCGCTCGATGTAGCGCGACACCTTGGTGCACAGCACCCCGCCCGTGTGCGAATGGGCCGGGTTGCCCTGCAGCTTCACCGCAACGCCGTCCCTGACGGTGGTGACCAGCGCGCAGGTGTCCGGACAGTCGTGCGGGCATGCGCCCAGCACGGTGGTCGTTGCGGGCTGGGAGGGCGCTTCTTCGAGCGAGGTATCCGGTGCGTGGGCCATCGGGCAAGTCTAATTTGTGCGCGAGTCAGAGCGCAGGAGTGGGTTTTCATCATGTTGTTGAATCGACGTCATTTTTCGCTGGCCGCAGGCGCGGCAGCCACGCTGGGCGGCTTCGGCATCGCCCGGGCGCAGGGCGACACGCCGCTGATGCTGGGCCAGTCGGCGCCGTTCACCGGCCCGGCGGCGCAGCTGGGCATCCAGTTCCACCAGGGCGCCAAGCTGTTCCTGGACCAGTACAACGCCCAGCCGGGCCGCCGCAACGTGGTCATCAAGAACCTGGACGACGGCTACGAGCCCGACCGCTGCGCGGCCAACACGCAGAAGCTGATCGAGGAGGACGTCTTCGCCCTCTTCGGCTACATCGGCACCCCGACCAGCCTGGCCGCGCTGCCGCTGGCGGTGAAGGACAAGGTGCCCTTCGTGGCCCCCTTCACCGGCGCGATGTCGCTGCGCGAGCCCTTCCAGAAGAACGTGTTCCACCTGCGCGCCTCGTACAACGACGAGACGGCGCTGATGGTGAAGCAGCTCACCCACCTGGGCCTGAAGAAGATCGCGGTCTTCTACCAGAACGACGCCTACGGCAAGGCCGGGCTCGACGGCGTGACGCTGGCGCTCGGCGAGCAGCAGCTCAAGCCGGTCGCGCTGGCCACGGTGGAGCGCAACTCGGCCGACGTGGCGCAGGCCGTGAAGGCCATCGTCGCGGCGCGGCCCGACGCGGTGGTGCAGGTGGGCGCATACAAGGCCTGCGCGACCTTCATCCGCGAAGCGCGCAAGGCGGGCTACGGCGGCACCTTCTTCAACATGTCCTTCGTCGGTACGCAGGCGCTGGCGGACGAGCTGGGCAAGGACGGCGCCGGCGTGATGATCACCCAGGTGGTGCCCTCGCCCTACAACCAGGCCAATGCGCTGGCGCGCGAGTTCGCCGAGGCGGCGCGCAAGGTCAACGGCGCCAGCGTCAATTTCTCGAGCCTGGAGGGCTACCTCGCCGCGAAGGTGCTGGTGGAAGGCCTGCGCAAGGCGCCGGGCAAGCCCACGCGCGAGAGCCTGATCGCCGGGCTGGAAAGCATCGACCGCCAGCAGTTCGGCGGCTTCGAGGTGTCGTTCTCGGCCAAGAACCACGTGGGCTCGAAGTTCGTCGAGCTCTCGATGCTGACGGGCGACGGCCGCGTCAGGACCTGAAGTTCTTTCGTGGAATACCGCGGAACCGGCTTTGCCGGGCCGCAGGTATTGCCCCCTTGAAGGGGTTGGCGAAGCGACACGAAGTGCGCGAAGCCTGGGGGTGGGTCAGCTCAGCCCGTCGACGGCCTGGAACATGGCCTGGCGCGCCTGGCTGACGATCTGCCCGCGCCAGGCGTCGGTGTCCGTGTAGAACGCCTCCACCATGCGCGCCCGGATGCCGTCGGCCAGGTCGGCCGGCGCCTCGGGGTGCTTGTGCAGCCAGTGGTCGGCGCGCAGCGCGCCGGTCACTTCGAGCATGGGCAGCGTCCCGTATTCGAGCGCGATGCCGGTGTACTCGGCCTGCGGGCACTCCTCGTACACCGAATCCCACATCAGCCCGCGCAGCAGCGCCGAGGTGGAAGAGCCGTCGTAGATGGAGGTGACCGGCGCCGCCGGCGTGCCCCACCACGCGTTGGCGCGCGCATAGGCGACCTTGTCGTCGCGGCAGGCGAAGATGCGCTCGCCCAGGCCATTCGGGCCCAGCCCCGTGTGCAAGTCGATCCACGCGATGCGCTTCGCATTGCCCGCATGGCGGCGCAGCACCTCGCGGATGGTCTTGTTGCTCCAGGTCGGCGCCTTGCCGCCGTAGAACAGGCCGTCGTCGAACTGGTACTGCCCGCTGGTCACGGCCGCCTGGTAGGCGGTGGCGCCATGCTTCCCGATCCACTTGTCGATGGCCGCCTGGTTCTCCGGCGTGGGCGGCCAGGTGTCGGGCAGCAGCAGCTCGTGCAGCTTCGCGTACGGCTCATTGACCGGCACCGGCTTCGAGAAGTCGAGGAAGTTGCGGTTCAGGTCGACGTTCTCGTGCGTCACGCGCCGGCCATACGAGAAGCCGTGCGGGTTGAGCGCATGCACGTAAAGCACCGACACGCCCTGCGCCTTCGCCTTCTCGCGCCATTCGGCGTCGTGCAGCGCGAACACCTGCACGCCGCTGCCGCAATGGCCCTCGACGCCGTGGCATGCACTGCTCACGATCAGCAGGTTCTGCGCATCGGGCTTGCCGTCGAGCGCCACGTCCATCGAGAGCTCCTCGCCCTCGCGCCCCTTGAGCGGGTGCGCATGCGGCTCGACCGTGAGGCCGGCGCTCACGCAGCCCTGCAGGAATTTCTGGCGCGCCTGTGCATAGCGCGGCGAAAAGGCTTCGGCGATTCCGATCATGTGGCGCTGGACCTTTCTCGGTGGCTGGGCGATCAGGCGGCGGTGCCGCCGGGCTTCCTGAGGAACTGCTCCGCGATCTGCACCCAGCAGGTGGCGCCCAGCGGGATCAGATCGTCGTTGAAGTCGTAGCTCGCGTTGTGCAGCGTGCAGGGACCTTCGCCGTGGTGCACGTCGCGGTGCGCACCGTCGCCATTGCCGATGAAGGCATAGGCGCCGGGCTTGGCCTGCAGCATGAAGGCGAAGTCTTCCGAGGTCATGGCTGCTTCCTGCTTCAGCACGTTCTCGGGGCCGACGACGTCGCCCATCACGCGGCGCGCGAAGTCGGCCTCGGCTTCGGTGTTGATGGTGGGCGGGTAGTAGCGCTCGAAGCGGAACTCGCAGGTCGCGTCATGCGCGGCGCAGATGTGGTCGCAGATCTGCTTCATGCGCGCTTCGATCATGTCGAGCACCTCGATGGAGAAGGTGCGCACCGTGCCCGACAGCTCGCAGTTGTCGGGAATCACGTTGTTGGTCTCGCCCGCGTGGATGGTGGTGACGGAGATCACGGCCGAATCGGTCGGCTTCATCTTGCGCGTGAGGATGGTCTGGAAGGCCTGCACGATCTCGCAGGCGATCGGCACCGGATCGACGCCTGTCTGCGGCAGCGCCGCGTGGCCGCCCTTGCCGACCACGTTGACGAAGAACTTGTTGCCCGAGGCCATCACCGGGCCGGGGCTCACCGCGAACTGGCCGGCCTTCATGCCGGGCCAGTTGTGCATGCCGAAGACGGCATCCATGGGGAATTTCTCGAAGAGCCCTTCCTTGATCATCTCGCGGGCACCGCCGCCGCCCTCTTCAGCGGGTTGGAAGATGAGGTACACGGTGCCGTCGAAGTTGCGGTTCTTCGACAGGTGCTGCGCAGCAGCGAGCAGCATGGCCGTATGGCCGTCGTGCCCGCAGGCGTGCATCTTGCCATGGTGCTTGCTGGCGTGGGCGAAGGTGTTGAGCTCGGTGACGGGCAGTGCGTCCATGTCGGCGCGCAGGCCGACGGCGCGGTTGCTGGTGCCGTTCTTGACGATGCCCACCACGCCGGTGGTGCCCAGGCCGCGGTGGATGGGGATGCCCCATTCGGTGAGCTTGCCTGCCACCACGTCGGCGGTGCGGACTTCTTCGAAGCAGAGTTCAGGGTGTGCGTGAAGGTCACGTCGGATGGCGGCGATGCCTGCCGCCTGCGTGACGAGCGAGTCGATGAGTTTCATGGGGTGTCGTCTCAAAACGCCAGTCTATCCACTATGGCGTCGCGAGGCACCGCGGAAAACGCTCAGTCGCGCGCAGTCCTCATGCGCTGGAGGTCAAGCAGAGGCAAGGCGGCCATCCGCCGTGCCCTCCTTCAGTGCGCGCCGCTCCAGAAGCCCACATGCGGTGCGGCTGCTTCCTGCTCGAGCAGCGGCCCCACGACCTCGACGCGCCGCTGCCCGCGCGCGAAGACTTCGCGGCAGGGAAGCGAAAAGGTCGGGTTTTCGGGATGGTCGCCGGTCAGGCCGAGCAGCGCGTGCTCGGAAAGCGCATAGACCACGCGTCCGATGTTGGTCCAGTAGATCGCGCCCGCGCACATGCAGCAGGGCTCGGCGCTGGTGAAGAGCGTGCAGCGCGCGAGTTCCTCGGGCGTGAGCAGCCGCGCGGCCTGCGCGGCGGCCACCAGCTCCGCGTGCTGCGTGGGGTCGCCCTCGGGCGGCATCGAGTTGTTGCCCGCGGTGACGACGACCTCGCCATGCTCGTTCGCCACCAGCGCGGCGAAGGGATGGCGCCCGCGCGCCTTCGATTCATCCGACAGGCGGATGGCCATGCGAAGCAGTTCGAGGTCGCGCGGGGAGAGGTCGTCGGTGGTCATGCCCCCGACGATACCCTGATCGATCAGCGTCCGATGCTCTTGAGGTAGTCGGCGCGCGCGGCCAGCGCGGTGTCGGTGAAGTCGGTGAAGACACCGTCCACGCCGAGCTTGTAGTACGCACCGTATTCGTTCTTGCCGTCCTTGCCGTAGTCGGAGGCCAGTCGGCGCGACTCGTTGCGGAAGGTGAAGGGGTGCACGAACAGGCCCGCCTTGTGGGCGTCGGCGATCAGCGAGGTGGGCGCCATCGAGGTCGCGTCGGCGTCGTCGATCTTGCCGTCCTTGTTGACGTCCACCGGCTTGCCGTCCGCGCCGATGGTGCCCTTGACGCTCACGATGTAGCGCTTCCAGGGGCCGATGCCGTCGGCGTACTTCCTGATCTCCGCCAGGCCCGCGGGCGTGACCATGACGTCGAAGTTGCGCTTGTCGCCGGCCTTGGTCCAGTCGTAGGGACGGTCGCTGGGCACCGCGAAGGTCACGGCGCCGGTCTTCATGTCGACGCTGTCGCCGTCGATGAGCTGGATGAGCTTGGTGTTCAGCCCCTTGCTCTTCATGTACTTGAGGCTGCCCGGCTCGAAGGACTGCACGTAGATGGGCGCGGTCTTGCTGTTCCAGCCGGCCGCGTTGATGGCGGCGATGACCTTGTCCTCCATCGGCAGGCCGAGGTCGCGGAAGTAGGTCGGGTTCTTGGTCTCGGGATAGATGGCGATGGTGCGGCCGGTTTCCTTCGACTTGGCCTTGGCGAAGTCGATGATTTCCTGGAAGGTCGGCACCTTGTACTTGCCGTCGAACTGCCGCGGGCGCTCGGGGTCGGTGGAGATCGCGCCCAGGGTCTTGATCTCGGCCAGCGTGAAGTCGTTGCTGAACCAGCCGGTCTGGGTTTCGCCGTCGACCTTGATGGTCTTCTTGCGCGAGGCGAAGCGGGGGTGCCTGGCGACGTCGGTGCTGATGGCGAGGTTGGGGTCGTGGCGGGCGATGAGCACGCCGTCCTTGGTGGAGATCAGGTCCATCTCGATCACGTCGGCGCCGAGCTCGATGGCGCGGGCATAGGCTTCGAGGGTTTCCTCCGGCAGATAGCCCGATGCACCACGATGGGCAATGACCAGCGGCGGATTGCCGTCCAGCGTCAGCAGCTTGTTGCCGCCGCCGGAGGGGCCGGTACTGCTGCAGGCCGCCAGGGCAAGGGCTGCGGTGGAGGTCAGGGCGATCTGAAGAGAAGTGCGCATGGTCGGGGTTTCTCCGTCTGGATGGGAGGCGCAGGGTACCCGCTCGGAGTGACAGCTTCGACATCCATGCACGCACGGCGCCGACTTCCGGGAGAATGTGTTGCATGCTCCACACGCTTTCCCCCCAAAGCCTGCTGATGGCCCAGACCCTGGTGCGCATGAACACCGTCAGTGCCAACAGCAACCTCGAACTGATCGACTTCGCGCAGAGCCACCTCGCGGCCCTGGGCGTCAAGAGCCGCATCACCTACAACGCCGAACGCACCAAGGCGAACCTCTTCGCCACGCTGGGCGAAGGCAAGCCAGCCGGCGTGATCGTCTCGGGCCACACCGACACGGTGCCCTGGGACGGCCAGGACTGGAGCGTCGATCCGCTCTCGGCCGTGGTGCAGAACGAGCGCCTCTACGGTCGCGGCTCGGCCGACATGAAGAGCTTCATCGCCATCGCGCTGTCGAACGCGAAGCGCTTCCTGGAAAGCGACTCGCCCTTCGCGGTGCACTTCGCCTTCAGTTATGAAGAAGAGATCGGCTGCTTCGGCGTGAAGGAACTCATCGCCGACATGCGCGACGCCGGCATCAAGCCCATCGCCTGCATCGTGGGCGAGCCCACCAGCATGGTGCCCGCCATCGCGCACAAGGGCGTGTACCGCTACAAGTGCTGCGTGCGCGGCAAGGAGGCGCACTCCTCGCTCACGCCGAAGTCGGTCAACGCCATCGAGATGGCGGCCCGGGTGATCGGCAAGGTGCGCGACATGGCCGAGGGCTTCGAGCGCAGCGAGCCGCGCTACGAAGGCTTCGACGTGCCCTTCAGCACCGCGAGCGTGGGCCAGTTCCATGGCGGCATCGCCGACAACGTGGTGCCGCGCGACGCCGAGTTCCGCTATGAATTCCGCGACCTGCCCACCGCCGACGCAGGCAAGATGCAGGCCGAGGTGGTCGCCTACGCTGGCAGCCTCGAACCCGCGATGAAGAAGGTGGCGCCCGACACGGGCTTCAGCTTCGAAACCATCTGCGAGATCCCGAGCTTCCTGGGTGCGGCCGACAACCCCATCACCAAGCTGGCGCAGCGCCTCTCGGGCGAGGAGCGCACCACGCTGGTGGCCTTCGGCACCGAAGCGGGTCTCTTCAAGAACGCCGGCATCCCCACCGTGGTGTGCGGCCCCGGCAGCATCGAGCAGGCGCACCAGCCCGACGAGTTCGTGAGCCTCGAACAACTCGCGCGCTGCGAGCTGTTCATGGAGCGCCTGGCATCCACGCCGAGCATTGGCTGAGAACGGCGGCAACATCGACGCGTCGCGGCGCATGAAGCGCGTCGCGCTCGGCCTGCTGTGCGGCGCCGCGCTGCTCTATGCGGTGGCGAGCGTGCTGCACGACCAGCATGCGGCCTGGGGCTACGTGGCGGCCTTCGCCGAGGCCGCGATGGTCGGTGCCATCGCCGACTGGTTCGCGGTGGTGGCGCTCTTTCGCCATCCGCTGGGCCTGCCGATTCCGCACACGGCCATCATCCCGAGCAACAAGGACCGCATCGGCGCCAAGCTCGCGGGCTTCATCTGCGACAACTTCCTGAGCACCGCGCAGGTGCTCGCCAAGCTGCGGCAGTTCGACGCGGCCGGCCGCGTCGCCGAATGGCTGGCGCGGCCCGCCAGCGGCGAGAAACTCGGCGAATGGGGCGTGGCCGCCACGCGCTACGGCCTCTCGGCCTTCGACGACGAGCGCGTGCGCGACTTCATGGGCCGCGCCGCCGCGGCAGGCCTCGCGAAGATTGACCTCTCGCGCCTCACCGGCCAGGCGCTCGATGCGCTCACCGCAGGCGGGCGCCACCAGGCGCTGCTCGACGATGTGCTGCAGCAGGTGGCCGGCCTGCTCGAAGGCGAGGAGGTGCAGGCGCACATCACCGACGCGATCGCGCGCGAGATCAAGACGCTGCGCTACGTAGGCCTCGACCAGGTGGCGGCCAAGCTGGCCACGCGCAAGATCGTCGCGGCGGTGGCGCGCACCATCGGCGAGCTCGCGGCCGAACCCGACCATCCGATGCGCAGGCGCTTCGACCACTTCGTCGACGACTTCGTGGTGCGCCTGAAGCTCGACCCCGAGTTCCAGCAGCGCGGCGAGCAGATCCGCGCGGAGCTTGTCGCGCACCCCGCGCTGGGCGACTACCTGCACGGGCTGTGGGGCGAACTGCTCGCATGGCTGCACGACGACCTGGGCCGCAACGACTCGGCCATCCGCCGGCGCATTGCCTCGATGGCGGCCGCGCTGGGCACGCGGCTGCAGGGCGACGAGGCCATCCGCCGCTGGATCAACGAGCAGATCGAGGCGGCCGCGCCGCTGGCCATCGAGCGCTACCGCGAGGACATCCGCCGCTACATCGAGGAGCGCGTGGGCGAGTGGAACGCGCAGGAGATGACGGTCGAGCTCGAGCGCCACATCGGGCGCGACCTGCAGTTCATCCGCATCAACGGCACGCTGGTGGGCGGGCTGGTGGGGCTGCTGATCCATACCGCGACGCAACTCCTGCGCGGCTGATCCGCAGGCTGAAGTGCGGCTGAAGGCCGCGGGTAATCCACAGCGAACGAAAGTCCGCATCCTGTCCCCGCCGGGACTCCGCGGCGCCTTCCTGCTCCTAGACTGCTGCGCGCATCCGCAGCATCCACAAGAGGAGAAGCCAACCATGCCCCGTCGACGCATCGGCGCCCTTGCGCTGACCGCCACCCTCGCCCTGCTGGGCGCCTGCAGCAGCCTCGCGCCGCCGACGTCGGCCCCGCCCAAGGCTCCCGCCTCGCCTGCCGCATCCGCCGCCACGCGGCCCGCGCCGGCGGACCAGACGACCCGGCCCGCCTCGTGGGCGGCGCCCGAGGCGCTGGTCGCGCCCTCGGCCTTCGCCGGGGTGCACGGGCTGGCCATCGACGCCAAGGGCCGGCTGCTCGCGGGCTCGGTGCTGGGCAACACGATGTGGGAAGTCGACCGCAACACCGGCGCGGCGAAGATATTCATCGATGCGCCCGAAGGCCAGGCCGACGACATCGCCGTGGGCCCGAAGGGCGAGCTGGCATGGACCAACTACCTCATGGGCATGCTGCGCTACCGCGAGAGCGACACCGCCCCCATGCGCGTGCTGGCCAAGGACCTGCCCGGCCTCAACTCGCTCGATTTCGACCGCCGCAACGGCAAGCTCTACGCCTCGCAGGTGTTCCTCGGCGACGCGCTGTGGGAGATCGACCGCGAGGGCCAGAAGCCGCCGCGGCTCATCAGGAAGGACATGGGCGGCTTCAACGGCTTCGAGGTGGGGCCCGACGGCATGCTCTACGGGCCGCTGTGGTTCAAGGGCCAGGTGGTGAAGATCGATCCGGCCAACGGCAACCTCACCGTGATCGCCGACGGCTTCAGGATTCCGGCGGCCGCCAACCTCGACGGCAAGGGCAACCTCTGGGTGGTCGACGCGCGCAGCGGCGAACTGGTGCGGGTGGAGCTGGCCACGGGCCGCAAGACGGTCGCGAAGCAGCTGCAGCCGTCGCTGGACAACCTCGCCATCGCCCCGGACGGGACGATCTACGTCTCCAACATGGCCAACAACGAAGTGCAGGCCTTCAACCCCGCCACCGGCGAGCTGCGCACGCTCACCAGCGGCAAGGTGGCGGCGCCGGCGGGCATGAAGATCGACGGCGACGACCTCTGGGTGGCCGACGTCTTCGGCTTCCGCCAGGTCGACGTGCGCAACGGCGAGGTGCGCGACGTGTTCCGCATGCAGCGCGACCCCGACCTGGACTACCCATTCGCCGTCGGCCTGTCGCCGAAGCTCTTCGCGCTGAGCTCGTGGTTCACGGGCTCGGTGCAGCTGGTCGACCGGCAGACGCTGAAGACGGTCGAGACCATCCACGGCCTGAAGGCGCCGTTCGACGCCATTCCCATGCCCGACGGCAGCGTGATCTACGCCGAGATCGCCACCGGCAGCATCACGCGCGCCAGCGGGCCGAAGTTCGCGCAAAAGTCAGTACTCGCCAGCGGCCTGAACGGCCCGGTGCAGATGATCGTCGGCCAGGACGGCGCGCTCTACGTGACCGAGGCGGCCGGCCGGCTGCTGCGCATTCCGCTGGATGCCAGCGCCCCGCTGCGCGCGGTGGCCGAGGGGCTGGCCCTGCCCGAGGGCCTGGCGCAGACGCCCTGGGGCAGCTTCATCGTCGCCGAGAGCGCGGCGCGGCGGCTGGTGGAAATCGCGCCCGACGGCAGCCGTCGCACCATTGCCGAGAACCTGCCGATCGGCCTTGCGCCCGGCCCCGGACTGCCGCCGCCCTACGTGGTCACGGGCGTCGCAGTGGGCCGCGACGGCACGGTCTACATGGCGGCCGACCGCAACAATGCGATATATCGAATCAGCCCGGTAAGGTAGCGTAACAATAAGTGTAAATTTCAGTTTACTTTTTAAAACAAACATTACAGACTGCGCGGGACGTCTTGCGGCGTCCCGTTCGCATCCGGCGACCGGGGGTCCGCGAAACGCTCTTTTGACCTGAAAGGGACATCGCATGACTCCGCTCGTCGTAGGCCAGATCCTGTCGCCCGAGTACTCCCTGGGCATGGTGGCGCTCTCCTTCCTCATCTCCTTCGCGGGCTCGCTGGTGGCCCTGATCTGCGCCGGCCGGATGGTCGGCGCGGACGGCAAGCCCAACCTCGCCGTCGTGACCTGCGCGGCGGTGGCGCTGGGCGGCATCGGCATCTGGTCGATGCACTTCATCGGCATGCTGGCGTACCGGTTGCCAGTAGCCATTTCGTACAACATGCCGCTCACGGTGGTGTCGCTGGTGGCGGCCATCCTGATCTCGGGCATCGCGCTGTACATGGCCGGCGGACGGCGCAAGTTCAGCAAGCCGGGCTGGCTCGCGGGCAGCCTGCTGGCAGGCCTGGGCGTGTGCGTGATGCACTACATGGGCATGTTCGCGATGAACATGCGCGCCTCGATGAACCTCGACCTGGCGACGGTCGGGTTGTCGGTGCTGATCGCCGTCACCGCCGCCGGAGCCGCCCTCTGGCTCGCCTTCAACCTGCGCAAGTTCACGCACAAGGTCGCGGCCGCCGCGGTGATGGGCGTGGCGGTCTGCACCATGCACTACGTGGGCATGAGCGCGGCCAGCATGGTCTGCACCGCCGCGGCGCCGGTCGACGCGCTGGCCATCGGCGGCAGCTACATGGGCCTCACGGTGTTCGGCACGGCCGGCGCGGTGCTGATCTTCATCTACTGGGTGGTCACGGGCAGCAGCCTCGACGCCCCGGTCGCCGCCCGGCGCGTGCGTGCCGGCTGAGATGCGCGCCGGAGGGCCGGCGGGCACCAGCCAGTAAGCGCAAGCGGGCGCGGCGCCCGCGTCCTAGAGTCCGTGCAGAGCAAGAAAAACGATCTGCACGGACTCTCACATGCCAGTCATCGAATCACGGCTGCAAGCGGCCAGCGACACCTTCCAGGCCAACCAGTCCAGCATGCTGGCGCTGCTCGGCCAGGTGCGCGAGCATGAAGCCCGCGCCGTCGCGGCCTCCGGCGCCTCGGCCGAGCGCTTCGCCAGGCGCGGGCAACTGCTGCCGCGCGAGCGCATCGCACTGCTGCTGGACACCGGCGCGCCCTTCCTGCCGCTGGCCTCGCTCGCGGGACTGGGACAGGACAACCCCGATCTCGCGAAGAGCGTGCCGGGCGGAGGACTGATCTCCGGCATCGGCTACGTCTCGGGCGTGCGCTGCATGGTCAACGCCTCCGACTCCGGCATCGACGCCGGCGCGCTGCAGCCCATGGGCCTGGACAAGCAGCTGCGCGTGCAGGAGATCGCGCTGGAGAACAGGCTGCCCTACGTGCAGCTGGTGGAAAGCGCCGGCGCCAACCTCATGCACTACCGCGTGCAGGACTTCGTGCGCGGCGGCAACATCTTCCGCAACCTCGCGCGGCTCTCGGCCGCGGGGCTGCCGGTGGTGACGGTGACGCACGGCTCCTCGACCGCGGGCGGCGCCTACCAGACCGGGCTTTCCGACTACATCGTGATGGTGCGCGACCGCACGCGCGCATTCCTCGCGGGGCCGCCGCTGTTGAAGGCGGCCACGGGCGAGATCGCCACCGAGGAAGAGCTCGGCGGCGCGGTCATGCACACCCACATCTCGGGCCTGGGCGACTACCTCGCGGAGGACGACCGCGACGCCATCCGCATCGCCCGCTCGATCCTCGGCGGCATCGACTGGGCACGCGACGAAGAACCGCGCCGGTTCGCGCCGCCGTGCTACGACGCCGACGACCTGCTCGGCATCATGCCGACCGACGGGCGGCGGCCGGTGGACATGCGCGAGGTCATCGCGCGCATCGCCGACGGCTCCGAGTTCCTGGAGTTCAGCGAGCACTACGGCAGCGCCACCGTCTGCGGCCACATCCGTCTCGAGGGGCACGCCGTGGGCATCATCACCAACAACGGCCCCATCGACTCCGACGGCGCCACCAAGGCCACGCACTTCATCCAGGCCTGCTGCCAGTCGCGCACGCCCATCGTCTACCTGCAGAACATCACCGGCTACATGGTGGGCCGCGCACACGAGGAGGCCGGCATCATCAAGCACGGCGCGAAGATGATCCAGGCCGTCTCGAATGCCACCGTGCCGCAGGTCACGCTGCTGTGCGGCGCCTCGTACGGCGCGGGCAACTACGGCATGTGCGGCCGGGGCTTCGCGCCGCGCTTCTGCTTCAGCTGGCCCAACGCGCGCACCGCCGTGATGGGCGGCGAGCAGGCGGCGAAGACCATGGCGATCGTGATGGAGGCAGGCATGGCGCGAAAGGGCGCGGTCGACCAGTCGAAGATCGACGCGATGCAGCAGCAGGTCATCGAGCGCTTCGACCGGCAGATGAGCGTGTTCACCACCAGCGCCCTGCTGCTGGACGACGGCGTGATCGACCCGCGCGACACGCGCGCCGTGCTGGCCGAAGTTCTCTCGGTGTGCCGCGACGCCGATGCGCGCACGACGCAACCCATGCAGTTCGGGGTGGCACGTCCATGAGCAGCAACACCACCAATAACAGCACCATCGCCAGGTTCCGCAAGATCCTGGTCGCCAACCGCGGCGAGATCGCGATGCGCGTGATGCGCACCGCGCGCGCCATGGGCTTTCGCACCGTGGCCGTGTACTCCAGCGCCGACGCCGGCTCGGAGCACGTGCGCTTCGCCGACGAGTCGGTGTGCATCGGCGAGCCCCTGCCCGCGCAGAGCTACCTGAACATCGCCGCGATCATCGAGGCCGCACGCACCAGCGGCGCCGACGCGGTGCATCCGGGCTACGGCTTCCTCGCCGAGAACGCGGCCTTCGCGCAGGCTTGCCGCGATGCCGGGCTGGTCTTCATCGGCCCCTCGCCCGAGGCCATCCGCGCGATGGGTGACAAGGCCGGCGCCAAGCGGCTGATGCAGGCGGCGGGCGTGCCCTGCATTCCGGGCTACCAGGGCGAGGACCAGGGCGAGAAGACGCTCGCCGCCGAAGCCGCGCGCATCGGCTGGCCCGTGATGATCAAGGCCACGGCCGGCGGCGGCGGACGCGGCATGCGGCTCGTCACCTCGGCCGCGAACTTCGCCGAGCAACTGCGCAGCGCGCAGTCGGAAGCACTCAATGCATTCGGCGACGCCACCGTGATCCTGGAGCGCGCCATCGTCGCACCGCGCCATGTCGAGGTGCAGGTGTTCGCCGACCGGCACGGCAACGCCATCCATCTCGGCGAGCGCGACTGCTCGGTGCAGCGCAGGCACCAGAAGGTGGTGGAGGAAGCACCCTCGCCCGCCGTCTCCGAAGCGCTGCGCGAACGCATGGGCGCCACGGCCGTGGCGGCGGCGAAGGCCATCGCCTACGAAGGCGCGGGCACGCTCGAATTCCTGCTCGACGCCGATGGCCAGTACTGGTTCATGGAAATGAACACGCGGCTGCAGGTGGAGCATCCGGTGACGGAGGCAGTGACCAGACTCGACCTGGTCGAACTGCAGCTGCGCGTCGCGGCCGGCGAGCCCCTGCCGATCGCGCAGCAGGACGTGCGCATCGCCGGCCACGCGATCGAGGTGCGCCTGTGCGCCGAAGACCCGAAGCAAGGCTTCATGCCCCAGGGCGGCACGCTCGCGGCATGGCGGCCCTCTACCGCGCTGCGCACCGAGCACGCCCTGCGCGACGGCGCCGAGGTGCCGCCCTTCTACGACTCGATGATCGCCAAGCTGGTGGCGAGCGGCCGCACGCGCGAGGACGCGAGGCAGCGGCTGCTGGCCGGCCTGCAGGACACCGTCGCGCTCGGCATACCGACCAACCAGCAGCTGCTGCAGCGCACGCTGTCGCACGAGGTCTTCGCGAACGGCGCGGCGACGACCGCCTTCGTGGCCGATCACATCGACGCGCTGCTCGCCGATGACGAGCCGGCCCGGACCCGCGCCGCATTGCTCGCCGCGCTGCTGCTCCAGCTCGGCGAACGCGGCTGGCCCTCTCCGCTGGCGCACACGCTGCCCAACGCCCTGCGCTTCGAGCTCGACGGCACGGTGCACGCGGCACGCGTGACGCCGCGCGGCGCCGGCCGCTTCGACATCGCGCTCGACGGCAAGGAACCGGTGCAGCTCGCTCTGCTCGCCTTGCCCGGCGACGGCAGCCTGCGCTTCTCCTTCAACGGACTTTCCGCGCAGGCCTTCGTCGCGCGGCACGACGGCCGCGTGTTCTTCCACCACGACGGCCAGGCCCACCGGCTCGACAACCTCACGCACGTCGCCGCAACCCGCGCCGATGCCGACGGAGGCGACGGCCTGCTGCGCGCCTCCATGAACGGCCGCGTGATCGCGCTGCTGGTGGCCGAGGGCGACGCCGTTGCGGCGGGCCAGCCGCTCGTCACGCTCGAGGCGATGAAGATGGAGCACGTGCACTGCGCGCCGCGCGCCGGCCGGGTCGCCCTGCATGTCGCGGTGGGCGCGCAGGTGGCGGCGCGCCACGTGGTCGCGCAGGTCGCCGATGCATGACGGTGCTCGCCTCCACGCCTTTCCGAAAGCCAAACGCATGACCTCAGCCTCTTCCCACTACCGTTCCGTCTTCGCGCCCGGCCTGTTCGACGGGCAGGTCGTCGTCGTCACCGGCGGCGGCTCCGGCATCGGCCGCTGCACCGCGCACGAACTCGCCGCGCTGGGCGCGCAGGTGGTGCTGGTCGGGCGCAAGCCCGAGAAGCTCGACGCGGTGCGCGCCGAGATCGAGGCCGCCGGCGGCAAGGCCTCCACGCAGGCCTTCGACATCCGCAACGAGGACGCGGTGCGCGAGGCCGTCGCGGGCATCGTCGCCGTGCACGGCCGCATCGACGGGCTGGTGAACAACGCGGGCGGCCAGTACATCACGCCGCTGCATGCGATCTCGGCCAAGGGCTGGGAGGCGGTGATCCACACCAACCTCACGGGCGGCTTCCTGGTCGCGCGCGAGTGCTTCCTGCAGAGCATGCAGGCCCACGGCGGCGCCATCGTCAACATCGTGGCCGACATGTGGGGCTCCATGCCCAACATGGGCCACAGCGGCGCGGCGCGCGCGGGCATGGTGAGCTTCACCGAGACAGCCGCGCTCGAATGGGCCGCGAGCGGCGTGCGCGTGAACGCGGTGGCGCCGGGCTACATCGCATCGAGCGGCATGGACCACTACCCGCCCGAGGCAGGCGACATGCTGCGCGCCATGCGCAAGACCGTGCCGGCCGGGCGCTTCGGCAACGAGGCCGAGACCTCCGCCGCCATCGTCTTCCTGCTGGGCCCGGCCGCGAGCTTCATCAGTGGCAGCGTGCTGCGCGTGGACGGCGCCCGCCCGCAGGTGCGTATGGGCTGGCCGATGGCGCTTCCCGACGCGCAGGCGCGGGAGCGCCGCGCGGTGAAGCCCTTCGACGGCTTCCATCTCGCGCAGGCGCCGCGCGTGTTCCAGGACAAGTAGAGAACAACGAGAGAACAGACGAACGAAAGATCGACCGGAGACCATTTCATGCAGTACAGCCACGAACACCTCGAGATCCAGAAGACCCTGCGCCGCTTCATCGACGACGAGATCAACCCGCACGTGGACGAGTGGGAAGAAGCCGAGATCTTTCCCGCGCACGAAGTCTTCAAGAAGCTCGGCAACCTCGGCCTGCTGGGCCTGAACAAGCCCGAGGCCTTCGGCGGCGCGGGCCTGGACTACTCGTACGCGATGGCCATGGCCGAGGCGCTGGGCCATATCTCGTGCGGCGGCGTGCCGATGGCCATCGGCGTGCAGACCGACATGTGCACCCCCGCGCTCGCGCGCTTCGGCAGCGACGAGCTGCGCCGCGAGTTCCTCGCCCCCGCCATCGCTGGCGACATGGTCGGCTGCATCGGCGTGAGCGAGCCCGGCGCGGGCAGCGACGTGGCGGGCCTGAAGAGCCACGCACGCAAGGACGGCGGTGACTATCTCATCAGCGGCCAGAAGATGTGGATCACCAACAGCCTGCAGGCCGACTGGATGTGCATGCTGGTCAACACCGGCGACGGGCCCGTGCACCGCAACAAGTCGCTCGTGATGGTGCCGATGGACAGCCCCGGCATCGAGAAGGCGAAGAAGCTGCGCAAGATCGGCATGAATTCGAGCGACACCGGCCTCATCTACTTCGACAACGTGCGCGTGCCGCAGCGCTACCGCATCGGTGAGGAAGGCCAGGGCTTCGTCTACCAGATGCAGCAGTTCCAGGAAGAACGGCTCTGGGCGGCCGCGAGTTCGCTGGAGCCGATGGAAGACTGCATCGCGCAGACCATCGAATGGGCGCAGCAACGCCAGATGTTCGGCTCCACGCTGGCCGACCAGCAGTGGGTGCAGTTCAAGCTGGCCGAGCTCAAGACCGAGGTGGAGGCGCTGCGCGCGCTCACCTACCGCGCCTGCGACCTGCACGTGAAGGGCGAAGACGTGCTCGAACTCGCGTCGATGGCCAAGCTCAAGACCGGCCGGCTCACGCGGCAGGTGGCAGACACCTGCCTGCAGTTCTGGGGCGGCATGGGCTTCACGCTCGAGAACCGCGTCTCGCGGCTGTATCGCGACGGCAGGCTGGGCTCCATCGGCGGGGGAGCCGACGAGGTGATGCTGGGCATCCTCGCGAAGACCATGGGCATCGCCAAGCGGCCGCCGCGCGGCTGAACACGGCATGGACGCCGAACTGCAAGCCGACCGCGCCGCGCTCGCCGACACGGTACGGCGCTTCGCCGAAAGCGAGATCGCGCCGAACGTGCAAGCGTGGGACGACGCGGGCGAGTTTCCGCGCACGCTCTATGCGCGCGCCGCCGAACTCGGCCTGCTGGGCCTGGGCTATCCGGAAGAACTCGGCGGCACGCCCGCCTCGTACTCGCTCAAGCTGCCCGCGTGGATCGCACTCGCGCGCCATGGCAAGAGCGGCGGCGTGCTCGCGAGCCTGTTCTCGCACAACATCGGCCTGCCGCCGGTGGTGCTGCATGCGAGCGACGCGGTGCGCGGCGAGGTCGTGCCGCCGGTGCTGCGCGGCGAGAAGATCGCGGCGCTCGCCATCACCGAGCCCGGCGGCGGCTCCGATGTGGCGGCGCTGCGCACGACGGCGCGGCGCGATGGCGACCACTACGTCGTCAACGGCGAGAAGACTTTCATCACCTCCGGCATGCGCGCCGACTGGATCACGGTGGCCGTGCGCACCGGCGAGGGCCGTGGCGCGGGCGGCATCTCGATGCTGCTGGTGCCGGGCGACGCGCCGGGCCTCACGCGCACGCGCCTCTCGAAGATGGGCTGGCTGTGCTCCGACACTGCCACGCTGCACTTCGACAACGTGCGCGTGCCCGCGCGCTACCTGCTCGGGAACGAAGGCGAAGGCTTCCGCATGATCATGGGCAACTTCAACGGCGAGCGCATCGGCCTCGCCGCGGGCGCACTGGGCTTCTCGCAGGCCTGCCTCGACGAGGCGCTGGCCTGGGCGCGCGAGCGCAAGGCCTTCGGCGCTCCGCTCATCGGGCACCAGGCGGTGCGCCACAAGCTGGTCGACATGCAGATGCGCATCGCCTCCACCGAGGCGTGGATAGAGGCCGTGTCTGCGCAAGGCGATGCGCTGGAAGCGGCCGGGCACCACAACGCGCCCGAGTGGGTCGCGCAGATCTGCATGCTGAAGAACCACGCGACGCAGACCATGCAGTTCTGCGCCGACCAGGCAGTGCAGATCCTCGGCGGCATGGGCTTCATGCGCGGCACGGTGAGCGAACGCGTCTACCGCGAAGTCAAGGTGATGATGATCGGCGGCGGGGCCGAGGAGATCATGAAGGAGCTGGCGGCCAGGCAGATGGGCTGGTAGGCGCCGCGCGGAACGCCGCCGCGCGCCGGGTGTCCAACCATCCAGCGCTTTCGCTGGGTTGCAGGAGACCGTCATGCTCTCTCTCACCGCAGTCACCGGCGCCGTCATCGTGGTCCTGCTGGCGGTGCTGCTCTTTTCCGCGATCTGGATCTTCCGGGAGTACGAACGCGGCATCGTCTTCACCCTCGGACGGTTCTCGAAGGTCTCGGGGCCCGGCCTGGTGCTCGTGATACCGGCCATCCAGCAGGTGGTGCGCGTGGACCTGCGCACCGTGGTGCTCGAAGTGCCCACGCAGGACGTGATCTCGCGCGACAACGTGTCGGTGAAGGTCAGCGCGGTGGTCTATTTCCGCATCGTCGACGCCGAGAAAGCCATCATCCAGGTCAGGGACTTCTTCAACGCCACCAGCCAGCTGGCCCAGACCACGCTGCGCTCGGTGCTGGGCAAGCACCAGCTCGACGACATGCTGGCCGAGCGCGAACAGCTCAACCTCGACGTGCGCGAGTCGCTCGACGCGCAGACGGCGTCATGGGGCATCAAGGTGTCGAACGTGGAGATCAAGCAGATCGACCTGACCGAATCGATGGTGCGAGCCATCGCGCGCCAGGCCGAGGCCGAACGCGAGCGGCGCGCCAAGGTGATCCACGCCGAAGGCGAGCTGCAGGCATCCGAGAAGCTCGCCAGGGCCGCGCGCGTGCTGGCGCAGGAACCGCAGGCCATCCAGCTGCGCTACCTCGAAACGCTCACGGTGATTGGCGCCGACAAGAACACGACCATCGTGTTCCCGCTGCCGGTGGACCTGCTGGCGAGCTTCCTGTCCAAGCCCGCCTGACGACGCGAAAGCGGAAAACTGTTCTTCACCGGCGCCCCGCGCGGCGTCTGGTGTTTCGCGCGCGGCGTGCCTACGATCGGCCGCACTGCTTTCGCTCCTTCTTCATTTCCAGACAAGCCGATCCATGTTCAAGCACATCGTGATGTGGAACCTGCGCGCCGATTCGCCGGCGCAGAAACAGCAGGCCACGCAGCTGCTCAAGCACAAGTTCGAATCGCTGCGCGGACAGATCCCGGGCCTGCTGCACATGGAAGTGGGCATCGACTCGAGCCGCGTGGACTACGCCTGCGACGTGGTGCTCTACAGCGAGTTCGACAGCCAGGCCTCGCTGGACGGCTATGCCACGCATCCGGCGCATCTGCGGGTGCGGGAAGAGCTGGGCGACCTGCGGATCGCGCGGCACCAGGTGGACTACGCGGCGGGCTGATCAGCGTCGGTCGGTCGTCGCCGCTGCTCAGTCGTTCTTCCCGGCAGCGTCCCCCTTCGCGGCAGCAAGCGCAGCCGCCGCGCGCAGCTTGTCCTTCTTGCTCGGCCGCTTCCCCTTGATGCCGCCCGTGCCCGAGGCATCGACCACCGGCGGCGCGGTTTCCGTCGGCTCGAAGCCCTCGACGCGCTCGCGCGGCAGCTTCAGGCCGTTGCGCTTCTCGATCAGCCGGAAGTGCGCCTCGGTCGCCGCGCTCACGAAGCTGATCGCCAGTCCGCTTTCGCCCGCGCGTCCGGTGCGGCCGATGCGGTGGATGTAGTCGGTCGGCGAGCGCGGCAGGTCGTAGTTGATGACCACGGGCAGCTGCGCGATGTCGATGCCGCGCGCGGCGAGGTCGGTGGCGATCACCACGTCCCACCGGCTCTGCTTGAACTGCGAGAGGATGTTGCTGCGCGTGCCCTGCGCGATGTCGCCGTGGAAGGGCACGGCGTAGATGCCGTTGCGGTAGAGCTTCTCGGCCACGGTCTGCGCCGCGTGCTGCGTGGCGACGAAGACCAGCACGCGGCCCCATTCGTTCTCGTGCTGCACGAGCAGGTGGCGCAGCAGTTGCGTGCGGCGGCTGGCGTCGACCTCGATCACGCGCTGCACGATGTCGGGCGCGGTGCCCGGCTCGCCCTGCACGTCGACGATGGCGGGGTCGTGCAGCATGCGGTCGGCCAGTGCCTGGATGGCCGGCGGGAAGGTGGCGGAGAAGAACAGGTTCTGGCGCCGCTTCGGCAGCAGTTCGAGGATGCGGCCGAGTTCTTCGGCGAAGCCCAGGTCGAACAGGCGGTCTGCCTCGTCGAGCACGAGCATGGCGACGGCGTCGAGCCTCAGCGCGTTGTGCTCCACCAGGTCGAGCAGTCGGCCCGGCGTGGCGACGACGATGTCGGCGCCGCCGCGCAGGCTCATCATCTGCGGGTTGATCGACACGCCGCCGAAGGCCGTGACGATCTTCAGGCGCTGCGGCAGGTGCTGCGCCAGGTCGTGCATGGTGTCGCCGACCTGGCCCGCGAGTTCGCGCGTGGGCACCAGCACCAGCGCGCGCACGCGGCGCGGGCCCTGCGCGGGCTGCGAGGCCAGGCGCTGCAGCAGGGGAAGGGAAAATGCGGCCGTCTTGCCGGAACCGGTCTGCGCCGAGCCCCGCACGTCGCGGCCTTGCAGAATCGCGGGAATGGCCGCGGCCTGGATGGGCGTCGGCGTTGCGAAGCCGCTTCGGGCGGCAGCCTGCACGAGCGCGGGGGCCAGGCCCAGTGAATCGAATGGCATGTGTTTTTTGATGAGCGCAGCGGGCAGAGAGCGGAAACCAGCGAAAGAAAGTACGAAGAGGCGTATCGGATGTCGACGATGAAACAGCAGCGCGCCAGCCAGTCCGGCGGCAGCACCCTGGTGTATTCCACCGACGGGGGCGGACGCATGTGCCCCGGATGCGGCGAGCCCGTGGCCCGTTGCCGCTGCAAGGAACTCGAGAAGGCGCGCAGCACGCCGGCCACCGACGGCATTGTGCGCGTGTCGCACGAGACCAAGGGGCGCAAGGGCAAGGGCGTGACCGTCGTCAAGGGCGTGGCGCTCGACGCGGCGGCGCTGCTGGCGCTGGGCAAGCAGCTCAAGGCGGCCTGCGGCACGGGCGGCACGGTGAAGGACGGCACGATCGAAATCCAGGGCGACCACCGCGAGACGGTGATCGCCGCGCTCGCGAAGCTGGGCCACACGGTCAAACGCACGGGAGGCTGAGCACGCGATGAACCCCGAAGACCTGCAACGGCTGGTGACACTCGAAATGCCCTTCGGCAAGCACAAGGGCACGCTGATTGCCGATTTGCCCGGAAATTACCTGAACTGGTTCGCACGCGAGGGTTTTCCCTCGGGAGAGATCGGCAGGCTGCTCGCGCTGATGCATGAAATAGACCACAACGGGCTTTCGGACCTGCTCAAACCGTTGCGAAACCGCCCGTCTGTCCGGGGAGTTTCCCCATAACACACAAATTCACCCTGTTTTTTTGCAAATCGGGCTGGATAATGCCCGCTACGTGTCAGCGGGCCTTGCGGCTCCCGTGCACGTAATTCGGTGATCGGTCAGTTTCGCGCCACAGCGCATTTTGTTTGTTGTGATTCTGGGACTCCATCGCTTTTTGTTTTTGTTTGGTTTGAATCAGGAGTCCCTCAATGGGCAAGAAACTCTACGTAGGCAACCTCGCCTACTCCGTGCGTGACAACGACCTCGAACAAGCCTTCGGCGAGTTCGGTGCCATCGTCAGCGCCAAGGTCATGATGGAACGTGACACCGGCCGTTCGAAGGGCTTCGGCTTCGTCGAAATGGGCACGGATGCCGAAGCACTCGCAGCCATCGAAGCCATGAACGGCCAGCCCCTGCAGGGCCGCGCCCTGACGGTGAACGAAGCCCGTCCGATGGAAGCCCGTCCCCCCCGCAGCGGTGGCGGCGGCTACGGCGGTGGTGGCGGCGGCTACGGTGGCGGCGGCCGCAGCGGTGGTGGCGGCTACGGCGGCGACCGCAGCGGTGGCGGCGGTTACGGTGGCGGCGGTGGTGGCTACGGCGGCGGTGGCCGCGGCGGCTACTGAGCCCTCCCGCTCTCCTCCCTTCAGGGCCTTCGGGCCTCTGGATGAAAAGCTCCTTCGGGAGCTTTTTTCATTGGGGAAAACGCCCGAACCGGGAAGAACCCTTGCCATGCGGTACGCATTTGTTCGTACCGCACTGGTCAGCCAACGGTCAGGCCCGCGGACCGACCCTCATTCCTCCATAACAAGAGGAGCGAGACATGCGGATAAAGAGTCAGGCGGACTTCTTTTCAGGAGTCATGTTCACCACCGTGGGGGGCGCCTTCGCCATCGGCGCCACCACCTACACCATCGGCGACGGCGCCCGCATGGGGCCGGGCTACTTCCCGCTCATGCTGGGCATCCTGCTGGCGGTGCTGGGCGCGATCATCATGTTCCAGGCGCTGGTGGTCGAGACCACCGACGGCGACCCGATCGGCAAGTGGGCCTGGAAGCCGCTGGCCTTCGTGCTCGGCGCGAACCTGGCCTTCGGCGTGCTGCTGGGCGGGCTGCCCAGCATCGGGCTGCCGGCCATGGGGATGATCATCGCGATCTACGCGCTCACGATCATCTCGAGCATGGCGGGCGAGCACTTCAAGCTGCGCGACGTGCTGATCCTCGCGACCATCCTGGCGGCCGGCAGCTACGTGGCGTTCATCTGGGCGCTGAAGCTGCAGATCCAGGTGTGGCCCACCTTCATCGCTGGTTGAGGAGAACACCGCCATGGAACTCTTCAGCAACCTCGCGACCGGCTTCGGCGTCGCGTTCACCTTCACCAACCTGCTCTACTGCCTGATCGGCTGCATCCTGGGCACGCTGATCGGCGTGCTGCCGGGCATCGGCCCGGTCGCGACCATCGCGATGCTGCTGCCGGCCACGTATGCGCTGCCGCCCGTGTCGGCGCTGATCATGCTGGCCGGCATCTACTACGGCGCGCAGTACGGCGGCTCCACCACGGCCATCCTGGTGAACCTGCCGGGCGAGTCATCGTCCGTGGTCACCTGCATCGACGGCTACCAGATGGCGAGGCAGGGCCGCGCAGGCCCGGCACTTGCGGCCGCGGGCCTCGGCTCGTTCTTCGCCGGCTGCGTCGGCACGCTGATCCTGGCCGCCTTCGCGCCGCCGCTGACCGAGCTGGCCTTCAAGTTCGGCCCGGCCGAGTATTTCTCGCTGATGGTGCTTGGCCTGATCGGCGCGGTGGTGCTGGCCTCGGGTTCGCTGCTGAAGGCGGTGGCGATGATCGTGCTGGGCCTGCTGCTGGGCATCGTCGGCACCGACGTCAACTCGGGCGTGGCGCGCTACAGCTTCGACATCCCGGAGCTCACCGACGGCATCGGCTTCGTGGTCATCGCCATGGGCGTGTTCGGCTACGGCGAGATCATCGGCAACCTCTCGCAGCCCGACGACGAGCGCGAGGTGTTCACGCACAAGGTCAAGGGCCTGTGGCCCACCAAGGACGACTTCAAGCGCATGCTGCCCGCGGTGCTGCGCGGCACGGCGCTGGGCTCGGCACTCGGCATCCTGCCGGGCGGCGGCGCGCTGCTGGCCTCGTTCGCCTCCTATGCGCTGGAGAAGAAGATCCGCATGCGCCCCGGCGAAGTCCCGTTCGGCAAGGGCAACATCCGCGGCGTGGCCTCGCCCGAGTCGGCCAACAACGCCGGCGCGCAGACCTCCTTCATCCCGCTGCTGACGCTGGGCATTCCGCCCAACGCGGTGATGGCGCTGATGGTGGGCGCGATGACCATCCACAACATCCAGCCCGGTCCGCAGGTGATGACCAGCAACCCCGAGCTCTTCTGGGGCCTGATCGCCTCGATGTGGATCGGCAACGCGATGCTGATCATCCTGAACCTGCCGCTGATCGGCATGTGGATCAAGCTGCTGACGGTGCCCTACAAGTTCCTGTTCCCGGCGATCGTTCTCTTCTGCGCGATCGGCGTGTACTCGACCAACAACAACACCTTCGACGTGTGGATGGTGGCGGCCTTCGGCTTCATCGGCTATCTGTTCATCAAGCTGCGCACCGAGCCTGCGCCGCTGCTGCTGGGCTTCATCCTCGGGCCGATGATGGAAGAGAACCTGCGCCGGGCGCTGCTGCTGTCGCGCGGCGCGTGGAGCGTGTTCGTCACGCGGCCGCTGTCGGCGGGGCTGCTGGTCGCGGCGGTGCTGCTGCTGGGCATCGTGCTCCTGCCGGCCATCAAGGCCAAGCGCGAAGAGGCCTTCGTCGAGGACTGATCCTCTTCAGCGCACGAGCAGTGGCAGCAGCAACAGCTGCCACGCCAGCCCCAGCAGGGCCGAGCCCAGCACCACCGGGATCACCCCGGCCTTGAAGCGGAACAGCGCCACGGCGGCGATCAGCCCGATCGCCGCCGATGCCGCGTCGAAGCCCCCTCCGGCTCCCTTGGGCCACAGCACGTGCCAGGCGAAGAACACTGCCAGGTTGACGATCACGCCCACCACCGCCGCGGTGATGGCCGTGAGCGGCGCGGTGAGCTTCAGGTTGCCGTGCGTCGATTCGATGAAGGGCCCGCCCAGCAGGATGAACAGGAAGGACGGCAGGAAGGTGAAGAAGCTCACCACCGTTGCCGCCACCGCGCCGGCGGTGAAGAGCGACCCGGCGCCGAACAACGCCTGGTTCCAGCCGCCGACGAAGCCCACGAAGGACACCACCATGATGAGCGGCCCCGGCGTGGTCTCGCCCAGCGCGAGGCCGTCGATCATCTGCGTGGCGCCCAGCCAGCCGTAGTGGTCGACCGCGCCCTGGAACACGTAGGGCAGCACCGCGTAGGCGCCGCCGAAGGTCATCAGCGCGGCCTTGGTGAAGAACCAGCCCATCTGCGTGAGCGTGCCGTGCCAGCCGTACAGCGCGGTAAGCGCACCCATGGCGCCCAGCCACAGCGCGAGGAACACGCCCAGCACGCGCCAGAAGCGGCCCCAGCCGAAGCGCGCGTGCGCGGGCGTCGGCGTGTCGTCGTCGATGAGCGCCGGGCCGGCCGAGGCCGCCGACGCCGCATGCCCGCCGCCCGGCGCGAAGCGTTCGGGTGCCACCCGGCTGCCCAGGTAGCCGATGGCCCCGGCCACCAGCACGATCAGCGGAAACGGCAGCTGCAGCGCGAATATCGCCACGAAGGCGGCCGCCGCGATCGCCCAGAGCCACGCGTTCTTCAGCACCCGCGAGCCGATGCGCCAGGCCGCGAACAGCACGATGGCCGTCACCGCCGGCTTCACGCCGTACAGCAGCCCCGCCACCGCCGGCACCTGCCCGTAGGCCATGTAGACCCACGACAGCGCGATCAGGATGAAGAGCGAGGGCAGCACGAACAGCACGCCCGCCGCGATGCCGCCCCAGGTGCGATGCATGAGCCAGCCGATGTAGGTGGCGAGCTGCTGGGCCTCGGGGCCGGGCAGCAGCATGCAGTAGTTGAGGGCGTGCAGGAAGCGCTTTTCCGAGATCCAGCGCCGGCGCTCCACCAGCTCCTGGTGCATCAGCGCGATCTGCCCGGCCGGCCCGCCGAAGCTGATGAAACCCAGCTTGAGCCAGTAGCCGAAGGCCTGCCAGAAGCTGACGGAGACAGGCGGCTCGGCTGGGTCTTCGGAGGGAGGCATCGGGCGACTTTCGTGTTTCGCTATTTCAGGAATGCGTCGTAGGCGGTCTTCAGTATCAGCGCGCTCACCACCACGATGAACACCACGCGCACGAAGCCGGCGCCGTGCTTCAGCGCAACCCGCGTGCCCAGCAGGCTGCCGGCCACGTTGGCCACCGCCATCACCAACCCGTAGTGCCACCAGACGTGGCCCTTGGCGGCCAGCAGGATCAGCGCGGCGGCGTTGGTCAGGGTGTTGATGATCTTGGCCGAGGCCGAGGCGTTGAGGAAGTCGTAGCCCATCCAGCGCACGAAGAGGAACACCAGGAAGCTCCCCGCGCCCGGCCCGAAGAAGCCGTCGTACAGCCCGATCGACAGCCCGATGGTGCAGGCCGCCAGCGTCTCGGCGCGCCCGGAGAAGCGCGGCGCGTGCATACGGCCCATGTCCTTGCGCGCCAGCGTGTACAGCAGCACGCCCAGCAGGATCAGCGGCAGCGCCTTGCGCAGGAAGTCGCCCGGGAACATGGTGACGCCCCAGGCGCCCAGCATCGAGCCCGCAAAGCCCAGCAGCGCGGCCGGCCACAGGGCGCCCCAGCGCATCTGCACCCGCTGGCTGAACTGGGCGGCGGCGGCTGCCGTGCCCCAGATGGACGCGCTCTTGTTGGTGCCCAGCAGGGTCGCGGGCGGTGCGCCCGGAAAAACGGCGAACAGCGCGGGCACCAGGATCAGCCCGCCCCCGCCCACGATCGAATCGACAAAACCCGCGAGCGCAGAGGCGCCCGTCACCACCAGCATTTCCATAGGGGGTGGATTGTCTCACCCCGGTGCTATCGAAAAAGTAGCTAAAAAGGCCCGCGCCTCAAGCGTTGGCGCAAATAAAAAAGGCGCCGACCAGCGGCGCCTTCCAAAGTCGAACAGGCATCTCGTACGGAGCCTTTGAAGATTTTTCTTGTTGCTTGGGGGGATTGTCTCCTCGGACCCTCGGCACACGAGCAGGGCCCGTTCGCGAGTGCGCAGACTTTAGGGGCACGCACCTCCTCAGTGCATTGGGAATTACCCGCTTTGCCTTACCGAGGAAGCCAGGTTTGCAAACCAAAGTGTTTCTGATAGTTAACGACGTGGCACGACTTGTGCACGGGGCGCCTGAGTCCATCACTTGAAGAAGAAAAGCGACCATGGCCCTGGCACCGCAAGCCTCCATCAACGCGGCAGACACCGCATGGATGATGACCTCGACCGCGCTGGTGCTGCTGATGACGCTGCCCGGCATCGCCCTCTTCTACGCCGGCATGGTGCGCCGCAAGAACGTGCTGGCCACCATGGCGGCAGTGGTGGCGATCGCCTCGGCGGTCTCGCTGACCTGGTTCGCGGTGGGCTATTCGCTGGCCTTCACCGAGGGCTGGCCCTGGCTCGGCGGCACCGCCCGCCTCTGGTTCTCGGGCTTCGAGTACCTGAAGGAGGCCGGGCAGCTCGCGGTGAGCCACGTGGCGCCCAACGTGCCCGAGCCGGTCTACGCGATGTTCCAGCTCACCTTCGCGATCATCACCACGGCCCTCGTGCTCGGCGCCTTCGTCGAGCGCATGCGCTTCTCGGCGATCCTGTGGTTCGCGCTGCTGTGGAGCGTGCTGGTGTACGCGCCCATCGCCCACTGGGTGTGGGAGCCCGGCGGCTGGCTCGCGCAGATGGGCGCGCTCGACTTCGCGGGCGGCTCGGTGGTGCACGTCAACGCGGGCATCGCGGGGCTGGTGTGCGCCTACGCGCTCGGCTCGCGCAAGGGCTATGGCCGCGAAGCCTTCGAGCCCTACAACCTGGCGCTCACCATGACGGGCGCAGGCCTGCTCTGGGTGGGCTGGTTCGGCTTCAATGCCGGCTCGGCGGTGGCGGCCGACGGCCGCGCGGGGCTGGCCATGCTGGTGACGCACATCGCGGCGGCCGCCGGCGCCATGAGCTGGATGCTCGGCGAGTGGATCGTGCGGCGCAGCCCGTCGCTGCTGGGCCTGTGCTCGGGCCTGGTGGCCGGTCTGGTGGCCATCACGCCGGCGGCCGGCTTCGTCACGCCGCCGGCAGCCCTGGCCATCGGCGCCATCGCCGGGCTGGCCTGTTACTGGGGAGCCACCGGCCTGAAGCACCTGCTGGGCGCGGACGACTCTCTCGACGTGTTCGGCGTGCACGGCATCGGCGGCATCGTGGGCGCGCTGCTGACGGGCGTGTTCGCCGACCCGCGCATCTCGGGCGCAACCGGCGACGTGCTGACGCAGGCGATCGCGGTCGGCAGCGTGGCCATCTTCAGTGCGACGGGGACGGCGGTGGTGCTGTTCCTGGTGCACGTCATGGTCGGCCTGCGCGTGGATGCCGACAGCGAGCTGCTGGGCCTCGATCTTGCACAGCACAGGGAACATCTCGGGAGCAGTTGACCTACCGACGGAGGAACCATGCCATCCATGTCCGAAAGCGAACGCATCGCCCTCGCCGCCCGCCTTCACGTGGCGCTGCGGCGAAAGCACGGCCGCGTGACCGACACCGAATGGATGGCGACCAACGCCGAGTACGCCGCCGAGATCGTGCGCATGACCCGCGCGCACGCGGCCGACACCAAGGACGAGGAGCTCTACCTGCTCGCCACGCGGCTGGAGCAGGCGATGGAGCCGCTGGCACGCGCCGCCCGGCTGGCGGCGCGGCAGCCCGACGGCCAGCCGCCCACGCCCCCGCCCCGATACGTAGGCGGCCTGCGCTGACGCTGCCGGCTCAGTCCGCGGCCAGCGCGGCCCTGCGAATCGACTGCAGCGTGCTGGCGGGCGTGATTGCTTCCGGGTCCAGCAGGCAATGCAGGATCGCCGGCTTGCCGCTGGCCCTGGCGCGGGCCAGCGCGGGGCCGAATTCCTCGGTGCTGGTCACGCGTTCGCCGTGGCCGCCGAACACCTCGGCATAGCCGCGGAAATCCGGGTTCTTCAGCTGCGTGGCGCTGATGCGGCCCGGATAGTGCCTTTCCTGGTGCATGCGGATCGTGCCGTACATGGCGTTGTCCAGCAGCACCACGATGATCGGCAGGCCGTACTGCACGGCGGTCGCGAACTCCTGACCGTGCATCATGAAGTCGCCGTCGCCCGCGAACACCACCACCTCGCGCTGCGGCCAGAGGCGCTTGGCACCGACGCCGGCCGGCAGGCCGTAGCCCATCGAGCCGCTGGTGGGCGCGAGCTGGCTGGCATACGAACGAAACGGCCAGAAGCGATGCACCCAGGTGGCGAAGTTGCCCGCGCCGTTGCAGAAGATGGTGTCGGCCGGCAGCACCTCGCGCAGGTGCTTCATGACCTCGCCCATCTGCAGCGGGCCCGGAATGCGGATGGGCGACGGGTCGCTCCAGCGCAGGAAGTCTTCGCGCGCGGTCTTCGTTTCCGCCTGCCATGCGGCAACCCGCGCGGGCCGCAGCGTGGACACGGCCTCGGCGAAAGCCTGCGGCGTGGCGTGGATGCCCAGCGCCGGTCGATACAGCCTGCCGAGCTCGTCGGCATCGGCATGCACGTGCACCAGCGCCTGCTTCGGCTGCGGAATGGACAGCAGCTCGTAGCCCTGCGACGGCACTTCCGACAGGCGCCCGCCCACCAGCAGCACCAGGTCGGCATTGCGGATGCGCTCCAGCATGCGCGGATTCGCGCCCAGGCCCAGGTCGCCCGCATAGCTCGGGTGATCGGCCGACATCAGCATCTGGCGGCGGAACGAGCAGTACACGGGCAGCGAGAACGCCGCCGCGAAGTCCGCGAACTGCCGCGATGCCTTCTCCGACCAGCGGCTGCCGCCCAGGATGACCACCGGCCGCTGCGCCTGCGACAGCCGCTGCTGCAGCTCGGCGATCTGCGCCGCGCCGGGATGGGTTTCGGTGACGGCGTAGGGCTGCGCGTCGGCCACCGTCGCGGCCTCGGTCAGCATGTCCTCCGGCAGCGCGATCACCACAGGCCCGGGGCGGCCCGAAGTCGCGACATGGAAGGCGCGCGACACCAGTTCGGGCACGCGCGCGGGGTCGTCGATCTGCACCACCCACTTGGCCATGGTGCCGAACACCGCGCCGTAGTCCAGCTCCTGGAAGGCCTCGCGGCCCAGCGCGTCGCGCGCGACCTGGCCGACGAACAGCAGCAGCGGCGTCGAGTCCTGGTGCGCGATGTGCACGCCGGCCGACGCATTGGTGGCGCCCGGCCCGCGCGTGACGAAGCACACGCCCGGCTTGCCGGTGAGCTTGCCCTGCGCCTCGGCCATCATCGTCGCGCCGCCTTCCTGGCGGCACACGGTCACTTCGATGGAGGCGTCGTGCAGCGCGTCGAGCACGGCGAGAAAGCTCTCGCCGGGCACGCAGAAGAGCTGCTCGACGCCGTGGGTGATGAGCTGGTCGACCAGAATCTGGCCGCCGGTGCGGGGTGTGGTCATGGAGTTTTTCCGATGAGATGAAGGAGATCGATCACTCGAGCGCTTCGCAGGCGGCGGCGATGCGTTTGCAGGCCTCTTCCAGTTGCGCCATCGAGGTCGCATACGAGATCCGGAAGTACGGCGCCAGCCCGAACACGCTGCCCGGCACCACCGCGACCTCGAAGTCCTGCAGCAGGTAGCGGCAGAAGTCGCTGTCGGTCTGCAGCAGCGCGCCGCCGCGGGTACGCCTGCCGAGCACGCCGGCACAGCTCGCGAATGTGTAGAACGCGCCTTCGGGCACGCGGCAGTGCAGGCCCGGCGCGCGGTTCAGCGCGGCGACCACGAAGTCGCGCCGCGCCTGGAAGTCGGCGCAGCGCTCGGCCACGATGTCCTGTGGCCCCGTCAGCGCCTCGATGGCTGCGGCCTGGCTGACCGACGAAGGACACGAAGTGGTCTGGCTCTGCACCACGGCCATGGCCGCGATCAGCGCGCGCGGACCGGCGCCGTAGCCCACGCGCCAGCCGGTCATCGCATAGGCCTTGGACACGCCGTTCACCGTCAGCGTGCGCTCGCGCAGCCGCGGCTCCACCGCCACGGGCGTCGCGAAGGCCAGCCCGTCGTAGAGGATGTGCTCGTAGATGTCGTCCGCCAGCACCCAGACCTGCGGATGGCGCAACAGCACCTCGCACAGCAGCTTCAGCTGGTCGGCGCTGTAGGCCGCGCCGCTCGGGTTCGAGGGCGAGTTCAGGAACAGCCAGCGCGTGCGCGGCGTGATGGACGCTTCGAGCTGCGCGGCATCGAGCCGGAAGCCGTTGGCCTCGGTGCCGGCCACGGGCACCGGCACGCCGCCGCAGATCTGCACGATGTCCGCGTACGAGGTCCAGTACGGCGCAGGCAGGATGACTTCGTCGCCGGGGTTCAGGCTGGCCATCAGCGCGTTGAAGATCACCTGCTTGGCGCCCGCGCTCACGCTGATCTCGTCGAGCGCAAAGTCGAGCGCGTTGTCGCGCCTGAACTTCAGTTGCACCGCTGCCTTCATCGCCGGGCTGCCGTCGAGCACGGTGTAGCGCGTGTCGCCGCGCCCGATGGCGCGCACCGCGGCTTCGCGCACGTTCTGCGGCGTGTCGAAGTCGGGCTCGCCCGCGCCCAGCACGATCACCGGACGGCCCGCGCGCTTCAGCGCATTGGCGTGGTCGGTGATGCGCAGGATCTCCGAGACGCCGATGGCGCGCACGCGCTGCGCCGGAGAGAAGGCAACGGTATCTGCTGTCACTTGGTGTAGGCCTCCAGCGGCTTGTCGTTGGGCTCGGCGATGAGCTGCTTGAGCGTGGTGCTCATCGGCAGGTTCAGGCTGGTGTTCTTCGGCGGAATGGCCGCCACGAACCACTTGGTGTAGATCTTCTCGAGATCGCCGCTCTTCATCATGCGGCGCAGCGAGTCGTCCACCGCGGCCTTGAAGGCCGGGTCGTCCTTGCGGAAGAGCAGCGCGATCGGCTCAGAGCCCAGCGGCTCGCCCACGATGCGGTAGGCCGACGGGTTCTTCGAGTTCGCGATGATCCCGGCCAGCAGGTTGTCGTCGAGCACGAAGGCATCGGCGCGGCCCGACTCCATCAGCAGGAAGCTCTCGAGGTGGTCCTTGCCGAGCATGGTGTTGTACGAGACGTTCTGCGCGCGCTCACGCTTGCGCAGCAGCTGCACGGCGGTGGTGCCGGTGGAGGCCGACACGTTGCGGCCCGCGAGCTGGTCGAGGTTGGTGATGCCCGAGTCGACCTTGGTGGCCATGCGCACCTCGCTCACGTAGGTGGTGAGCGCGAAGGCCACCTGCTGCTGGCGCGCCGTGTTGTTGGTGGTGGGGCCGCAGCCGATGTCGAGCGTGCCGTTCTGCACCAGCGGGATGGTGTTCTGCGCGGTCACGGCCATGTACTCGAGCTTCGCCTGCGGAGCGATGTCCTTCAGCACGCGCTCGCACAGCTCGACGTGGTAGCCCACGTACTTCTCGCCCGCGCCCAGCATGTAGGCCATGGGCGGCGAGGCTTCGCGCACGCCGAGCACCACCTTGCCGCTGGACTTGATCTTGTCGAGCGTGCCGCCGGCGGCGGTCTGGGCCGTGGCGCCGAGCGAAAGTGCCAGCAGCGCGGCTGCGGCAGCGATGGCCTTGAAGGAAATCCTCATTTTTTCTGTCTCCTGGTTGTGGTTCTGGTTGCGATGAATGCATGCGGCTGCCCGCCTGGCGCGCGAAGCGGCAGGCCCGGACAGTCCGCGAAGCGATCGGTCAGTCGCCGATGTCGAAGGTCACGCCCTGCGCCAGAGGCAGGGCGGTCGAGTAGTTGATGGTGTTGGTCGCGCGGCGCATGTACGCCTTCCAGCTGTCGGAGCCGGCTTCGCGTCCGCCGCCGGTTTCCTTCTCGCCGCCGAAGGCGCCGCCGATCTCGGCGCCGCTCGGGCCGATGTTGACGTTGGCGATGCCGCAGTCCGAGCCCGAGCTCGACATGAAGCGCTCGGCTTCGCGCATGTTCAGCGTGAAGATCGACGACGACAGGCCCGCGCCCACCGCGTTGTGCTGTTCGATGGCCTCGTCGAGCGAGCTGTAGCGCACCACGTACAGGATGGGCGCGAAGGTCTCGCGCAGCACCGGGCCTTCGTGCGACTTCAGCTCCACGAGCGCGGGGCGCACGTAGTAGGCGTCCTTCGTGCCGATGCCTTCCACGCGCTGGCCGCCGTGCACCTTGGCGCCGGCCTCGCGGCTTTCGCCGAGCGCCTTCTGCATGCCGTCGAAGGCGGCGCGGTCGATCAGCGGTCCGACCAGCGTGCCGGCCTCGCGTGGATCGCCCACCTGCACGTTGCCGTAGACCTTGGCCAGCTTGGGCACCAGCTGGTCGTACACGCTCTCGTGCACGAACAGGCGGCGCAGCGTGGTGCAGCGCTGGCCGGCCGTGCCCATGGCCGCGAAGGCGATGCCGCGCAGCGCGAGGTCGAGGTCGGCCGAGGGCGTGACGATGGCGGCGTTGTTGCCGCCGAGCTCCAGAATCGCGCGGGCAAAGCGCGCGGCCAGCTTCGGCCCCACCTGGCGGCCCATGGCGGTCGAGCCGGTGGCCGAGAGAACCGGCACGCGGTGGTCGTCCACCAGCAGCTCGCCGATGTCGCGCTGGCCCAGCAGCAGGCCCAGCAGGCCTTCGGGCGCGTCGCCGAAACGCTCGATGGCACGCTGCGCGATGGCATGCACGGCCAGCGCGGTCAGCGGCGTCTTCTCGGAGGGCTTCCACACCACCGGGTCGCCGCACACCAGCGCCAGCGCCGCGTTCCACGACCACACGGCCACCGGAAAGTTGAAGGCCGAGATCACGCCGCACACGCCCAGCGGGTGCCAGGTTTCCATCATGCGGTGCTCGGCGCGCTCGGTGGCCAGCGTGAGGCCGTAGATCTGGCGCGAGAGACCGACAGCGAAGTCGCAGATGTCGATCATTTCCTGCACCTCGCCCGCGCCTTCGGACGGGATCTTGCCGGCCTCCAGCGTGACGAGGCGGCCCAGGTCGGCCTTGGCGGCGCGCAGCTCCTCGCCCAGCAGGCGCACCAGCTCGCCGCGGCGCGGAGCCGGCACGTTGCGCCAGGCCTTGAAGGCCTCGTGCGCGCGGCCGATCACCGCCGTGGCCTCGGCCGGCGAGGTCTGCGGCACCTGCGCAACCACCTCGCCGCTGACGGGCGAGCGCACCGTCAGCTCGCCGCCGGTGTGGGCGCTGCGGGGCACGCCGAGGCGCTGCAGCAGCTGTTCGACTTCGGTGGCGACGGAAACGGGGGCTTGGGATTCGGACATGGACGCGCTCCGGGAGGCAGATGGACGGAAGGGAACAGGAAGGCAACGAGGGCCGAGGGGCGTAATCCGGCCAATATCAGCGAATCCCGCCCGATTGCCTAATGAAAATATGGAAGGACCTGATGCGTTTCAGGAAGGATCCCAGGCCGTTGACGTGCGCCTAGCGCACAAGCCGGGTCGCCGCCAGGATCCACAGCATCACCAGCAGCACGTTGCTCGCCGCGAACAGGCCGAGCCGGTGCAGCACATGGTTGTAGGTCAGGTGCACAGCGCTGTGCAGCGCCCGCAGCCCGACGTAGGCCCAGGCCAGCCACACCGCCGCGGGCGTCGGCTGCGCCGCCACGTAGAAGATCAGGCACACCACGTAGAACAGCACCGGCAGCTCCAGCAGGTTCATGTAGTTGCGGTTGGGCAGGCGCACCGCATCGGGCACGGCCTCCGACTCGCCCAGCCTGAAATCGGCCGCCCGGATCTCGCGGCGCAGCACGGCGCGAACGCGCGTGAAGGGAATGAGCAGCAGCACCATGCCGGTGAGGGCCGCGAGGGCGAAGACGGGGTAGAGGATCGAGGGGTTGTTCATGGTCGGCTCCTTGTTCAGCCCGGCCCCGGCGCCTCGGGCAAGGGAATCTTCTGCCCCGCAGGCGACCCCGCCAGGCTCTGCGCGGGCCGCCTCAGCGTCGCGTCGAAGGGATTGATCTTCGGCCCGATGGTCGCGGCCTCCCGTTTCAGCAGTTCGACCACCGTCGGCATGCGGTCCGCATTCAGCCGGTCGGCGATGGTGCCCACGCTCAGTGCCGCCACCGCGCGCCCTTCGCGGTCGAGGATCGGCACGGCCACGCCGGCCATGCCTTCGAGCAGGCCGGTGTTGCGCCCCGCGAAGCCGGCCTGGCGAACGCGCTCGATTTCGGTGCGCAGGTAGACCTCGTCGTACACGCCGTACTCGCGCACGCGAGAGAGGTTGAAGCGGATCACCTCCTCGCGCTCGGCCTCGGGCAGGAAGGCGAGGATCGCGAGCGCGCCCTGCCCCACGCCCAGCGCGATGCGCCCGCCGATGTCGCCGGTGAAGGAGCGGATGGGGAACGGCCCCTCGCTCCGGTCGAGGCACACGGCGTCGAAGCCGCTGCGCGCGAGCAGGAAGATGCTGTCGCCCAGGCTGGCGCACAGGCGCAGCAGCACGGGACGGCAGATGGAGCGCAGGTCGCCGGGGTTGCCGGCGCTCGCGGCCAGCGCGAAGAAATCGATGCTCAGGCGGTAGAGCTTGCTGCGCTCGTCCTGCTCGACCATGCCCTCGGCCATGAGCGACTGCAGCAAACGGTGCGTGGTGGCCTGCGTGAGGCCCACCGAGCGTGCGATCTGGGTCACGCGGCCGCCCTCGGCCTGCACCGCGCCGAGCGCGCGGATCACCGAAAAGACGCGCGGCACGCCGCTGCTGCTGACGGCGGGTGCCGCCGAAGTGCTCTCCATACCTTCCTCCTGCGGAATTCGATTTGGCTGATGCGGCCATCATATTCCGTTAAACGGAATAATTTGAAGAAATATTCTGATTAATGGAATACCCGAGGCGATCTGGCGCAATCGTTGCAATAGAGTGAATCAAGAACAGCAAGCTGTCCATGGCCCGCACCAAGCCGAGGCAAGGTGCCCGAAGCCATCTTTTTCGCCCCCGAAGAAAGGCCCGTTCCATGTCATTCCTACAGCTCACCGACGTGACCAAGTTCTATGGCGCCACCCGCGCGGTGTCGGCCATGAATCTCTCGGTGGAAAAGGGCGAGTTCGTCTCGCTGCTCGGCCCCTCGGGCTGCGGCAAGACGACCACGCTGCAGATGATCGCGGGCTTCGAGGCCGTCAGCAGCGGCCGCATCGAGCTCGCGGGCAAGGACATCACGCACGCCAAGGCCAACTCGCGTGGGCTGGGCATCGTGTTCCAGACCTACGCCCTCTTCCCGCACATGACGGTGGCCGACAACGTGAGCTTCGGCCTGGAGATGCGCAGGATGCCCAAGGCCGAGCGCACCGAACGGGTGAAGCAGGCGCTGGCGCTGGTGCATCTGGACCAGCACGCCGCGCGCTACCCGCGCGAGCTTTCGGGCGGCCAGCGGCAGCGCGTGGCGCTGGCGCGCGCGCTCGTCATTGAGCCGCCGGTGCTGCTGCTGGACGAGCCGCTGTCCAACCTCGACGCCAAGCTGCGCGAGGAGATGCAGTTCGAGCTGCGCCAGATCCAGCGCAAGGTCGGCACCACCACGGTGATGGTCACGCACGACCAGAGCGAAGCCATGTCGATCAGCGACCGCGTGGTGGTGATGGAAGGCGGGCGTGCCACGCAGATCGACCATCCGCAGCGCGTGTACGAGCACCCGAGCACGCGCTTCATCTCCACCTTCGTGGGCAAGGCCAACCTGCTGGACTGCCGCGTGTCGGGCAGCGGCGCGGAGCGTACCTGCGTGGAGGTCGGCGCGCTCTCGCTCGACGTGGACGACACGGGCTTCAGCGTCGACGCCGCCGCGCTGCTGAGCGTGCGGCCCGAGAAGCTGCAGCTGGTGGCGCCGGGCCGGGGCCGCATCGACGGCGAGGTGCTGGAGCGCTTCTTCCTCGGCAGCCAGTGGCTCTACCGCGTGGCGACCGCGGTGGGCGAGCTCATGGTGCTGAGCCCCAACGACGGGCGCGAGGCTCTCGCGGAAGGCAGCCGCACCGGCATCGACTGGCCGGCGCACTGCATGCGGCTGCTGCCGGCGGAAGACAAGGCCGTTGCAGCATGAGCGCATCGAAGAGCAAGGCCACCGCGTGGTGGCTCTCCGGCCCCGCGCTGCTGCTGTTCACGGTGCTGCTCGTGGTGCCGCTCGGGCTCACGGCAGTGCTGTCGTTCAACGTGTACGACCCGGCCACCGGGCCGAAGTCGGGCGAGTTCACGCTCGCGCACTACGCGCTGGTGTTCTCCGACTCCTACTACCTCGGCATCTTCTGGCGCACCTTCTGGGTCTCCGCGCTGGTCACGCTGATCTGCGTGCTGGTCGGCGCGCCCGAGGCCTATGTGCTCAGCCGCATGCGCAACCCCTGGCGCTCGGCGCTTCTGCTGGTGGTGCTCGCGCCGCTGCTGGTGTCGGTGGTGGTGCGCGCCTTCGGCTGGAGCATGCTGCTGGGCCCCGAGGGCGCGGTGAACGCGCTGCTGCAGCTCGTGGGCATCGGCCCCGTGAAGATCCTCTACACCAACGCGGCGGTGGTCATCGCGCTGGTGCACGTGATGCTGCCCTTCATGGTGATCCCGGTGTGGACTTCGCTGCAGAAGCTCGACCCCGGCGTGGAGAACGCCGCCCTCTCGCTCAACGCCACGCCCTTCACCACGCTGCGGCGCATCGTGCTGCCGCAGGTGATGCCGGGCATTCTCTCGGGCAGCCTGATCGTGTTCGGCCTGGCCGCGAGTTCGTTCGCCATTCCGGGCCTGCTGGGCGGACGGCGGCTGAAGATGGTCGCGACCATCGTCTACGACGAATACCTGAGCGAGCTCAACTGGCCGCTGGGCGCGGCGGTGGCACTGGTGCTGCTCGTCGCCAATCTCGCGGTGATGCTGAGCTACAACCGGCTGGTAGAAGGCCGCTACAAGAAGGCATTGGGGTGAACCGATGAGCAAGAACGGCCCCATCGCCCTCGCGTTCAACGCGCTCGTCATCGTCTTCATGCTGGCACCGCTGGTGGTGGTGTGCGTGGTGGCGTTCACGCCCGAGAACACGCTGACCATTCCGACCACGCATTTCTCGCTGCGCTGGTTCGAGGCGGTGTTCGCGCACCCCGATTTCATGCAGTCGTTCTGGAACAGCCTGTGGCTCGCGCTGAGCTCGGCCACCATCGCCACGCTGCTCGCGGTGCCGGCCGGCATGGCGATCACGCGCTACGAGTTTCCGGGGCGCAACTTTCTCAACGGCCTGTTCCTCTCGCCGCTGATCGTGCCGCACCTGGTGCTGGGCGTGGCGCTGCTGCGCCTGTTCTCGCTGGTGGGCGGGGCGGGCAGCTTCGGCTGGCTGGTGCTGGCGCACGCGCTGATCGTCACGCCCTACACGCTGCGCCTGGTGGTGGCTGCGCTGGTGGGCTTCGACCGCAGCGCCGAGCAGGCCGCGCTCTCGCTGGGCGCGAGCCAGGCCACGGTGTTCCGCCGCATCACGCTGCCGATGATCCTGCCGGGCGTGACGGGCGGCTGGATGCTGTCGTTCATCAACAGCTTCGACGAAGTGACGATGTCGATCTTCGTCACCTCGCCGAGCACGGTCACGCTGCCGGTGCGCATGTACATGTATGCGACGGAGTCCATCGACCCGCTGATGGCCGCCGTGTCTGCGCTGATGGTGGTGGTGACGGCCTTCGCGATGGTGCTGCTCGACCGCGTGTACGGGCTCGACCGCGTCCTGGTGGGGCGCAGATAGATGAAGACGACCATGACCGCACACGCATTGCTGCATCGCGTGGCCGAGAAGACCGGCCGCGAGGCCGTGCCCTTCACGCTCGACGGCGTGCCCGCGAGCGCGCTGGCCGGCGACACCGTGCTGACCGCCGTGCTCACGCAGTGCGGCCAGTTGCGCCGCAACGAGTTCAGCGGCCTGCCGCGCGCGGGCTTCTGCATGATGGGCGCCTGCCAGGACTGCTGGATCTCCACCAGCGAGGGCGAGCGCTTTCGCGCCTGCTCGACCTTCATCGCACCGGGCATGGCGCTGGTCACCGGAAGGGATGGCGCATGACGGCGCCGAGCGAAATCCGCCCCGTGATCGTCGGTGCCGGTCCGGCCGGAGTGCGCGCGGCCCAGACGCTGGTGGCGCACGGCCTGAAGCCCGTGGTGATCGACGAGGCCTCGCGCGCCGGCGGCCAGATCTACCGCCGGCCTCCTCCGAGCCTGGCCGCGCGCGACAAGCAGACGCTCTACGGCTTCGAGTCGAAGCGTGCCGACGCGGTGCACGCCGCCTTCGACGCGCTGCAGGGCCGCATCGAGCACCACCCCGACAGCCTCGCGTGGAACGCGCAGGACCAGGTGCTCGACGTGATGCACAACCCCACGCGCGGCAACCGCCGCGTGCCCTACAGCCACCTGATCGTCGCGACCGGCGCCACCGACCGCGTGCTGCCCGTGCCGGGCTGGACGCTGCCGGGCGTCTACACGCTGGGCGGCGCGCAGGTCGCGCTCAAGTTCCAGGGCTGCGCCATCGGGCGCCGCGTGGTGTTCATGGGCACGGGGCCGCTGCTCTACCTGGTGGCCTATCAATATGCGAAGGCCGGCGTGAACGTGGCCGCGGTGCTCGACACCGCGCGTCTCGCCGACCAGGTCGCCGCCGCGCCCGCGATGCTGGCGCAGCCTGCCGTGCTCGCCAAGGGCATGTACTACGTGGGCTGGCTGCGCGCGCACGGCATTGCGCTGCATGGCGGCGTGCGTCCGCTGCGCGTGCTCGGCGACGAGGCGCAGGGCCGCGTCACCGGCGTGGCCTGGCTCGACGGCGAGACCGAACGCACGATCGATTGCGATGCGGTGGGCTTCGGCTACGCGCTGCGCTCCGAGACGCAACTGGCCGACCTGCTCGGCTGCCGCTTCGACTACGCGCCGCTGCATCGCGCACACCTTCCGGTGCGCGACGCGGCGGGGCGCTCCAGCGTGGAGGGCGTGTACCTCGCGGGTGACGGCGCCGGCATCATGGGCGCGGACGCGGCCGAGTGGGCGGGCGAGCGCGCTGCGCTGGCACTGCTGCAGGACGCGGGCATCGCCATCGACACGGCGCGCGCATCCGGGCTCGAACACAAGCTCGACAAGCTCGCAGGCTTCCGCCGGGGCCTCGAACGCGCCTTCCCCGTGCCGCAGGACTGGGCGGAGAACGCGAGCGACGACCTCGTCATCTGCCGCTGCGAGAACGTCACCGCCGGCACGCTGCGCCAGACCATCGCCAGCACCGGCGCCGACGAGATGAACCGCCTCAAGGCCCTGTCGCGCGTCGGCATGGGCCGCTGCCAGGGCCGCATGTGCGGCGCGGCCGCTGCCGAAATCCTCGCGCACGCGACGCGGCAGCCGCTGCAACAGGTGGGCCGGCTGCGCGGGCAGGCGCCGATCAAGCCGATTCCGATCAGGCTCGTGCCGGTCGAAGGGAGCGGCGCATGAGTTCGATCAAGAAGCTGCGCACCGATGTCGCCATCGTCGGCGGCGGCATCGTCGGCTCTTCCGCCGCGCTGGCCCTGCGCCGCATGGGCCTCGGCGTGGTGCTGCTGGAGCGCGACCTCTGCGGCTCGCGTTCCAGCGGCGTGAACTACGGCGGCGTGCGCCGCCAGGGCCGGCCGGTGAGCCAGCTGCCGCTGGCGCAGCGCGCACACCGCATCTGGGGCGACCTGGCCGGGCTGCTGGGCACCGACGGCGAATACATCCGTTCGGGCCATTTCAAGATCGCGCGCAGCGAATCGGACATGGCCTCGCTCGAACGCTACCGCGCGCTGAGCAGCGACTTCGACCTGGGCCTGGAGCTGATCTCCGGCGCGCGGCTTCGCGAGCAGTGCCCTTGGCTCGGCACGCGCGCGGTGGGCGGCTCGCTGTGCGCGGAAGACGGGCAGGCCAATCCGCGACTGGTGTCCCCGGCCTTCGCACTCGCGGCGCAGCGCGCGGGCGCGCAGGTCTTCGAGCGCCACAAGGTCGACGAAGTGGCGCACGACGGCGCCATGTTCATGGTGCGCAGCGGCAATGCGCTCGAGGTGCAGGCGCCGGTGCTGCTCAACTGCGCGGGCGCATGGGCCGGCGCCATTGCGAGCCAGTTCGGCGAGACGCCGCCGATGTTTGCGCGCAGCCCGCTGATGGCAGTGACCGAGCCGGTGCCGCGCTTCATGAAATGGAGCCTCGGCGTCGAAGGCGGCGGCATCTACTGCCGGCAGGTCGAGCGCGGCAACGTGGTGCTGGGCGGCGGCACGGGCATCACGCTGGATGCCGAACGCTCGCGCGCCGAACGCGACGGCATCGCCACGCTCGCGGTGCAGGCGGTGGAGCTTCTGCCGGTGCTGCGCCATGCGCACATCATCCGCACCTGGGGCGGCACCGAGGGCTACCTGACCGACCGCGAACCGGTGCTGGGCCCCAGCCGCACCACGCCCGGGCTGTTCCACGGCTTCGGCTTCGCGGGCGCGGGCTTCCAGATCGGCCCGGCCGCCGGCGAGGTGCTGGCCGACCTCGCGCGCGACGGGCGCACCGAGACGCCCATCGACGCCTTCGCCATCGGGCGATTCGACGACGAGAAAACAGAAGAGTCCCTCACCGTTTCCCACACCTGAACCTGAATGGAGAGCATCGCCATGTCCCCGAAGTCCACGATCAGAACCCTCCCGCTCCTGGCCGCGCTGCTCGCGGCCGCCGGCATCGCCGGTGCGCAGACCAAGACCCTCTACATCGGCATGAACGGCGGCACGATGGAGAAGGCGTATACGCAGTACGTCTTCCCCGCCTTCGAGAAGGCCTACGGCGCGAAGGTGGTGGTGGTGCCCGGCACTTCCTCCGACATCCTCGCGAAGGCGCAGGCCAACAAGGACAGGCCGCAGATACACGTGATGTTCCTCGACGACGGCGTGATGGTTCGCGCCATCGGCATGGGCCTGTGCCAGAAGCAGAAGCCCAGCCAGTCGCTCTCCGAGATCTACCCGGCCGCGCGCTTCAAGGACGACATGGCCAGCGGCGTGAGCCTGGGCATGACGGGCCTGGCCTACAACGCCAAGATGTTCAAGGAGAAGGGCTGGGCCGCGCCCACCTCGTGGATGGACCTGGCCGACCCGAAGTACAAGGGCAAGGTGGTGTTCCAGTCGATGTCGTCGTCTTCCTTCGGGCTGCACGGCTTCCTGATGTTCAACCGCATCCAGGGCGGCAACGACAAGAACGTGGAGCCCGGCTTCAAGGCCTGGCCCACCTCCATCGGGCCGAACGTGCTGGAGTACATCCCGAGCTCGGCCAAGCTCTCGGAGATGGTGCAGACCGGCGAGGCGGCGATCTTCCCGCTGACGCCCACGGCCGTGGCGGCGATGAAGAGCAAGGGCATCCCGGTCGAGTACGCGCCGCCCAAGGAAGGCGCGGTGGTGCTCATGGTGGGCCAGTGCGTGATCGCCAACAACACCGAGCCCGAGCTGTCGCAGAAGCTCGCCGAGTTCCTGCTGAGCCCGCTGGCTCAAGCCAACGTGCTGCAGTACGGCGCCCAGATCCCGACCAACCCGAAGGCGCCGGTGGTGGGCGACGGCGTGGCGCAGGTGGCCGACATCAACAAGTGGATGAAGACGGCCGTGACCATCGACTGGGAAAGCATCAACGCGAACCGCCCGGCTTGGAACGCGCGCTGGAACAAGACGATAGAGAAGTGATGCTTCTTCAGCCGCGCGCTTCGCGCCTGCGCAGCAGCACCGGCATGCACAGCAGGTAGACCACCGCACCTGCCAGCCACACGATGCCGGGAAAGCGCACGCGGAAGGCGAAGTAGAGCTGGCTGATGAGCAGCGGCCCGAACACCGAGGCCAGGCTGGACAGGCTCGCGAGCACGCCCTGCAGCCGCCCCTGCTCTGCCTCGCCCACGCGGGCCGAGAGCATCGACTGCATCGCGGGCGCTCCGATGCCGCCCGTGCACAGGAGCGGCAGCAGCGCGAGCGCCATCCAGCCCTGCGTAGCGAAAGCCAGCAGCGCGTAGGCGGTGCAGTCGGCCGCGGTGCCGATGGCGATGGCAGCGCGCTCGCCCCATCGCTCGACCAGCGGACCCGCCACGAAGCCCTGCATCAGCGCCTGGATCAGTCCGAAGACCGCGAGCGAGACGCCGACCATGGTGCCGTTCCAGGCGAACTTGTCCTCGCCGTAGAGCACCCAGGTCGTGCCCGCGACCTCGCCCACCAGCATCAACACCGTGAACACACCGAGGATCGGCAGCAGCGCCGGGAAGCTCTTCGCCCAGCGCAGCGGCGCGAGCGGATGCAGCACGCCGCGATCGAAGGGCTGCGAAGCGAGCCTCGGCGGGCGCGATTCGCGCAGCAGCAGCAAGGCCGCGAGGAAGGTCAGTCCGTTGAGCACCGCAGCGGCAATGAACGGCAGCCGCACGCCGTGGTCGCCGAGCACGCCGCCCAGCGCCGGCCCCGCGATGAAGCCGATGCCGAAGCAGGCGCCCATGCGGCCGAACCAGCGCGCGCGCTGGTTCTCGGGCGTGAGGTCGGCGATGGCGGCGGAGGCCACCGCCATGTTCGCGCCCGTCATGCCGGCGATCGCGCGGCCCACGAACAGCAGCCACAGCGACGGCGCGAAGGCCATGAAGAGCGCGTCGATTGCGGCGCCCGCCACCGACACCAGCAGCACCGGACGGCGGCCGAAACGGTCGCTGAGCGCGCCGAGCACCGGTGCGCAGAGGAACTGCATCAGCGCGTAGAGCGAAAGAAATGCGCCGAAGCGCCAGCCGAGGTCGCCGGTGTGGCCGACCTCGCGCAGCAGGCTCGGCACGATCGGCATGACCAGGCTGATGCCGATCGCGTCGAGCGTGACGATCGCGAGGATCACGGCATGCGCATGGCGGCCGCTCGCGAAAGGGGTTGGGAGTGTGTTGTAATTTATCATTGATAAGGAATTATCAGCGATAAATTCCAGGCTGTGAAGTACCCTCCCCGGTCGACATCGGCACGCACATCGGAATGAAACTGGACCGCGAAGTGATCCTCGAGACGGCGCTCGCGCTGCTCGACGAGGTTGGAATGGACAAGCTCAGCACACGGCTGCTGGCGGAGCGGCTCGGCGTGCAGCAGCCCGCGCTGTACTGGCATTTCAGGAACAAGCGCGCACTGCTCGACGCGATGAACGGCGAGATCCTGCGCCGCGTGCACGAGCGCAAGCTGCCGCAGCCCGGCGAGACCTGGGACGCCTTCCTGCGCGAGAACGCGCGCAGCTTCCGCCGGGCGCTGCTGGCGCGGCGCGACGGCGCGCGGCTGCATGCGGGCTCCGAGCCCGATCCGGCCGACCTCGACATGGTCGAGGAACAACTCGCTTCCGTGGTCCGCCTGGGCCTGCCGGCGCCGCAGGCGATGACGCTGCTGATCGCGCTGGGCCGCTACACCGTGGGCTGCGTGCTGGAACAGCAGGCGACGCCGCCCGACGCGGCCGAGCAGCAGCAGGTGCTCGACGCCGCCGCAGCCTCACGGCCGCTGCTGGCCGAAGCCTTCGCCAACTACCGCCGGGCCGGGCCCGACGCGCTCTTCGAGATCGGCGTCGATCTCATGCTCGAAGGCGCGAAGGCGCGCATGGCGGGCAATGCGCCGGCCGCACGCCGCCGCGCGGCGATGGAGAACCCGCCGGCGGACGCGCCGAGGCCGCCCGCGCGGCGCCGATAGTCGCGCCGCTCAGCGGTTGTCTTCGACGATCCAGCCCGCGGCCTTCTCGGCCATCATGAGCGTCGGGCTGTTGGTGTTGCCGCTGGTGATGGTGGGCATCGCGCCAGCATCCACCACGCGCAGCCCCTTCACGCCGCGCACGCGCAGGCGCGAATCGAGCACCGCGGTCGGATCGTTGTCGGCGCCCATCTTGGTGGTGCCCACCGGATGGAAGATGGTGGTGGCGATATCGCCGGCCAGCCGCGCCAGGTCTTCGTCGGTCTGGTACTGCACGCCGGGCTTCCATTCCTGCGGCTTGTATTTCGCGAGCGCGGGCTGCTCGGCGATGCGGCGCGTGACGCGCAGCGACTCGGCCGCCACCTTGCGGTCTTCATCGGTGCTCAGGTAGTTGGGCGCGATGGCCGGCGCGTCCTCGAAGCGGTTGCTGCGGATGCGCACCGAGCCCCGGCTCGTCGGATTGAGGTTGCACACGCTCGCGGTGAAGGCCGGAAAGCTGTGCAGCGGATCGCCGAAGGCGTCGAGCGACAGCGGCTGCACGTGGTACTGCAAGTTGGGCCATTCGCGATCGGGCGAGCTGCGCGTAAAGGCGCCGAGCTGCGAGGGCGCCATGCTCATCGGGCCGCTGCGCTTGAGCACGTATTCGAGGCCGATCTTCGCCTTGCCGATCATCGACGAGGCCATCACGTTGAGCGTGGGCGCGCCCGAGATCTTGTAGACCGCGCGGATCTGCAGGTGGTCCTGCAGGTTTGCGCCCACGCCGGGCGCGTCGATCACCACGTCGACGCCGTGCTGCTTCAGCAACTCGGCCGGGCCCACGCCCGAGAGCTGCAGGATCTGCGGCGAGCCGATGGCGCCCGCGCTCAGCACCACTTCGCGCGTAGCCAGCGCCGTGACCTTCTCGGTGCCGTTCCACACCTCGACGCCGGTGCAGCGGCGCGTGCCGTCGGGCTGCGTCTCGAAGAGCAGGCGCGAGACCTGCGCGCCGGTCCAGAGCTCGAAGTTGGGCCTGCCGTAGCAGGTCGGGCGCAGGAAGGCCTTGGCGGTGTTCCAGCGCCAGCCGTTCTTCTGGTTGACCTGGAAGTAGCCCACGCCCTCGTTGTTGCCGCGATTGAAATCGGTGGAGTGCGGCACGCCGGCCTGCACCGCCGCTTCGGCGAATGCGTCGAGGATGTCCCAGCGCAGGCGCTGCTTCTCGACGCGCCACTCGCCGCCCGCGCCGTGCATCTCGTCGGCGCCCAGGTAGTGGTCCTCGTGCTTCCTGAAGGCCGGCAGCACGTTCTGCCAGCGCCAGCCTTCGTCGCCGGTGAGGTCGGCCCAGTGCTCGTAGTCGCGCGACTGGCCGCGCATGTAGATCATGCCGTTGATGCTGGAGCAGCCGCCCAGCGTCTTGCCGCGCGGATAGCGCAGCACGCGGCCGTTGAGGCCGGCGTCGGGCTCGGTGCTGTAGAGCCAGTCGGTGCGCGGATTGCCGATGCAGTACAGGTAGCCGACCGGGATGTGGATCCAGTGGTAGTCGTCCTTGCGGCCCGCCTCGATGAGCAGCACGCGCCGGTTCTTGTCGGCGCTCAGGCGGTTCGCCATGAGCGAGCCGGCGGTGCCGGCGCCGATGACGATGTAGTCGAATTGGGTGTCGCTCATGGCGTGCTGCCTTGTCTCTCTTTGTTCTGTTCGACGGGTTTTTCGACAAAAAAAGCGGCGCCCCTCGCGCCGCCCTGCATGCTACTTTGCCGTAGGCATGACGAACTCGGCACCCTTGCCGATGCTCTCCGGCCAGCGCTGCATGACCGACTTCTGCTTCGTGTAGAAGCGCACGCCCTCTTCGCCGTAGGCGTGCATGTCGCCGAAGAGCGATCGCTTCCAGCCGCCGAAGCCGTGCCAGGCCATGGGCACCGGGATCGGCACGTTGATGCCGACCATGCCCACCTGGATGCGGCGGCTGAATTCGCGCGCCACGTTGCCGTCGCGGGTGAAGCAGCTCACGCCGTTGCCGAACTCATGGGCGTTGACGAGGTCGATCGCGTCCTTGAAGTTGGCCACGCGCACGCAGCTGAGCACCGGGCCGAAGATTTCTTCCTTGTAGATGCGCATCTCGGGCGTGACGTGGTCGAAGAGCGTGCCGCCCATCCAGAAGCCGTCGCCGCAGCCTTCGCCCGCGGTGTTGCCGTCGAACTTGCGGCCGTCCACGAGCAGCTTCGCGCCTTCCTTCTCGCCTTGCGCGATGTAGCCGGTGATGCGCTCGTGCGCGGCGCGGGTGACGATCGGGCCCATCTCGGCCGCGAGGTTCTCGCCGTTGAGCACCTTCAGCGTCTTCGTGCGCTCGATGAGCTTGGGGATGATCTTGTCGGCCACGTCGCCCACCAGCACCGCCACGCTGATGGCCATGCAGCGTTCGCCGGCCGAGCCGTAGCCGGCGCCGATCAGCGCGTCGACCGTCTGGTCGATGTCGGCGTCGGGCAGCACCACCATGTGGTTCTTCGCGCCGCCCAGGGCCTGCACACGCTTGCCGTGGCGGGCGCCGGTCTCGTAGATGTAGTTGGCGATGGGCGTGGAACCGACGAAGCTGACGGCCTTGACGTCGGGGTGCTCCAGCAGCGCGTCGACGGCGGCCTTGTCGCCCTGCACCACGTTGAACACGCCGTCGGGCAGGCCGGCTTCCTTCAGCAGTTCGGCCATGCGCAGCGAGGGCGTCGGGTCGGTCGGGCTGGGCTTGAGCACGAAGGTGTTGCCCGCGGCGATGGCCACCGGGAACATCCACATCGGCACCATCACCGGGAAGTTGAAGGGCGTGATGCCGGCGACCACGCCCAGGGGCTGGCGCAGCGTCCAGTTGTCGATGCCGGTGCTCACCTGGTCGGTGAAGTCGCCCTTGAGCAGCTGCGGGATGCCGCATGCGAACTCGACGATGTCGATGCCGCGGCTGACTTCGCCCTGCGCGTCGGTGAAGACCTTGCCGTGCTCGGCGGTGATCATGTGGGCCAGCTCGTCCTTGTGCTCGTTGAGCAGCTGCAGGAACTTGAACATCACGCGCGCGCGGCGGATCGGCGGCGTGTCGGCCCAGGCCGGGAAGGCGGCCTGCGCGGCGGCAACGGCGGCGTCGACCTGCGCGGCGTCGGCCAGGCCGGCCTTGCCGGTGACGGCGCCGGTGGCGGGGTTGGTCACGTCCTGCGTGCGGCCGGAGGTGTTGGCGACGAGCTTGCCGCCGATGAAGTGGTCGATGGAAGTAGGCATGGGGAGAACCCTGAAAGAGGCTGTGTCCGAAGGAAGAGTGCGGCCAGTTTAGGCAGCGCGTTGTTCCTCGCCTAGTCACGAAGACTGAACTTATTGTTCAAAATAACGAACAATCGAACCATGAAACCCCAAAATATCGAGTCGCTCTGGACGCACCTGCACTGGCTCACGGTGCTGGCGCAACAGGGCAGCTTCACCGCCGCCGCGCTGCGCCTGGGCGTGAGCAAGGCGGCCATGAGCCAGCGCATCGCTGAGCTCGAGCGCGCCGCCGGCGCGCCATTGGTGCAGCGCACAACGCGCAGCGTGCGGCTCACCGAGGCCGGCCAGCGGCTGGTGGAGGACATGCGCGCGCCCTTCGAGCAGATCGCCCACAGCTTCGCCGGCGTGCGCGACCTCGCGGGCGTGCCGCGCGGGCTGGTGCGGGTGACGGCGCCGGTGGCCTTCGCACGCCAGCAGCTGGTGCCCAGGCTGGCCGACTTCCTGCGCGCGCAGCCCGAGGTGCGCATCGAACTCGACCTGTCGGACCGGCTCAGCTCGCTCGCGATGGAAGGCTTCGACCTTGCCATCCGCCACACGGCCGCGCCGCCCGACACGCACGTGGCCTGGACGCTGTGCGAAACCCGCTCGGTGCTGGTGGCCAGCCGCGCCTATCTGCGCCGCCGCGGCACGCCGCGCGAGCCCCAGGCGCTGGCCGGCCACGACTGCCTGCACTACCCGCGCGCGCAGGAAACACCGACCTGGCATTTCGAGACCAAGGCCTCGGCGCCGCGCATCACGGTGCCGGTGTCGGGCCCGCTGGTCGCCAACAACAGCGAGGCGCTGCGCGACGCGGCGCTCAGCGGCCTGGGCATCGCGCTGGTGCCCGACTTCAGCGCGCAGGCGGCGCTGCAGTCGGGCAAGCTGCAGCAGGTGCTGCCGCAGTGGCGCTCGGTGGGGGCCTTCGGCGAGCGCCTGTATGCAATCCGGCCCTACGCCACGCACGTGCCGCAGGCGGTGACCGCATTCGTGGGCTGGCTGCGCGAAGCCCTGTCCGATGGCTTCGCGCCCTGAAGAAAACATGAAGAAACGGCGTGGTGCCCTACGCAAACGAAGGGTCTGGCTCACCTTGACTCCGGATGCACGCGGTTACGATGCGCGCACCCGGACCGGGTTTTGTTAACTTTCCCGCTCACCCGCCTCATTTTTCATCCAGCCATGTCTCCCGCCCCATCGCCTGCCGACGCCTCCGCCGCCGACAGCGCGTGGCCCCGCGTCGGGCAACGTGAGCAGGAAGGCCGCCGGTGGACGGTGGCCAGCGGCCGCTGGACCACGCTGGCGATGTCGTCCAAGCCGGCCTGGCAGGCGCTGGCCGAGAGCCTGAAGGCGGCCCCGCCCGCCGACGACCGCGCCTGGGACCTGCGCCCCATCGAGCAGCTCGATCACATCGGCGCGCAGCTCCTGTGGGAGCACTGGCGCCACGAGTGGCCCGCCACCATCGAGCTGTCGCCGCAGCACAAGGCCGTGCTCGACCAGGTGGCGCAATACACCGTCGCCACGCCCGACGAGCCCTCGCCCTCCCTGAACGACCGCATCCGGGCGTTTTCGCACAACGGGCCGCGTGCCATGTACGTGATGCGCGACTTCACCGCGCTGATCGGCCAGCTCGCGCTCGACCTGTGCCGGCTGGCGCGCGCGCCGCACCGCGGGCCGTGGCGCGACTTCTCGGGGCACCTCTATCAGTTCGGCGCGACGGCGCTGCACATCACGGCGCTGGTCGGCCTGCTGATCGGCGTGGTGCTGGCCTACCTGATCTCGCAGCAGCTTCGCCAGTACGGCGCCGAGACCTTCGTGGTGAACATCCTCGGCCTCTCGCTGATCCGCGAGCTGGGGCCGGTGCTGGCGGCCGTGCTGATCGCCGGCCGATCGGGCTCCGCCATCACCGCGCAGATCGGCGTGATGCGCGTGACGGAAGAACTCGACGCCATGCGCGTGATGGGCATCCCGCACGGTTTCCGCCTGGTGATGCCGCGCGTGCTGGCGCTGGCCATCGCGATGCCGCTGATCAGCCTGTGGACCTCGATGGCCGCGCTCGCGGGCGGCATGCTGGCGGCCGACGCGGCGCTCGACATCTCGCCGGCCTATTTCCTCTCGGCGCTGCCGCGCGCGGTGCCGATCTCGAACCTGTGGCTGGCCATGGCCAAGTCGGCGGTGTTCGGCATCCTGATCGCGCTAATCGGCTGCCACTTCGGCATGAAGGTGAAGCCGAACACCGAGAGCCTGGGGCGCGGCACCACTTCGTCGGTGGTCACCTCGATCACGGCCGTGATCCTGGTCGACGCCCTCTTCGCCGTGCTCTTCAAGGGCATCGGCTTCCGGGCGTGAACATGACGTACTCCCCCAGTCTTCGCGCACTTCGTGTCGCTTCGCCAACCCCCTCGCCGGGGGCGACACCCGCGGCCCGGCAAAGCCGGTTCCGCGGTGTCCCTGGCCTCGGCCATGCGGTGTTCCCGGATCGCGCGCCTCTCTGGCGAAATGGAGCAGTCGGATGAGCATGCCCGTGCGCCCCGACACCGACGCCACCGTGGTAGACATCCGCGGCCTGTGGACCGTGTTCCAGAGCGCCGACGGCGAGCAGGTGGTGCATCGCGACCTGCAGCTGCACATCGACCGCGGCGAGGTGCTCTCGCTGGTGGGCGGCTCGGGCACGGGCAAGACGGTGCTGCTGCGGCAGATCCTCGGGCTGGAGAAACCGACGCGCGGACATGTCGAAGTGCTGGGCCAGGAACCCGGCGAGCTCAGCGCATCGGGCGCGGCCAACGTGGGCATGCTGTTCCAGCACGGCGCGTTGTTCTCGGCCTTCAGCGTGCTGGAGAACATAGCCTTTCCGCTGCGCGAGCTGAAGCTGCTGCCCGACGAACTCATCCGCCACGCGGCGCTGGTCAAGCTGCAGATGGTGGGCCTGGGCCCGCAACATGCCAACAAGAGCCCGGCCGATCTTTCGGGCGGCATGATCAAGCGCGTGGCGCTGGCGCGCGCGCTCATCATGGACCCGCCGCTGCTGCTGCTGGACGAGCCCACGGCCGGCCTCGACCCCGAGGCCTCCGACAGCTTCTGCGACCTGCTGCGCGGCCTGCACCGCGAGCTGGGCCTCACGGTGGTGATGGTCACGCACGACCTGGACACGCTGTTCGACCTGAGCACCCGCATCGCGGTGCTGGCCGACCAGAAGGTGATCGTCACCGGCGCGGCGCGCGAGGTCATCGCGTACCCGCATCCCTTCATCCACGAATACTTTCTCGGCGGGCGCGGCCAGCGCGCCCTCGAAGCGCTGCATGACAAGCCGGCCCCCGAGGGGGCCGCTGAAAGGTAGGTAGGCACCATGGAAAACAAGGCCCACGCCATCGCCGCCGGAGCCTTCGTGCTCGGACTGATCGCCGCGCTCGTCGCGCTGGTGGTCTGGTTCACGCGCGACAGCACCGTGCGCAACATCTACGAACTCTCCACGCGCGACGCCGTCAGCGGCCTGCAGCCGCAGGCCATGGTGCGCTACCGCGGCATCGCGGTGGGCAAGGTGGCGTCGATCGACTTCGACCCGAAGGTCAAGGGCAACGTGCGGGTGCGCATCACGGTCGACGAGCGCGTGCCGCTCACCACCTCCAGCTTCGCCACGCTGAGCTACCAGGGCGTGACCGGCCTGGCCTTCATCGCGCTGGACGACAAGGGCGAATCGACCGTCTCGCTCAAGCCGGACAACGACGACCCGCCGCGCATTCCGCTCAAGCCCTCGGTGCTGGCGCAGCTGCAGGACCGCGGCGAGGCCATCATCAACCAGGTCGAGGAAGTGACCAAGCGCGCCAACCAGCTGCTGAGCGACCCCAACCAGAAGCGCGCCGCCGATGCGCTGGAGAACATCGCGGCCGCCTCGGCCAGCGCCAACACGCTGCTCAAGACGCTGGACAACACGGTGAAGACCGGCCTGAACCCCGCGCTGACGAAGCTGCCCGACACCATGGCCTCGGTGAAGAAGGCCGCCGGCGACGTCTCTCGCGTGGCCAACAACTTCAACACCACGGTGGGCCGCCTGAACGCGCCCGACGGCCCGGTCGAGCGACTGAGCGACGGCACCAAGGCGCTGGCGCAGGCCGTGGATTCGTTCAACGCCGCCACGCTGCCGCGCGTGAACCGCGTGGCCGACGACACCTCGCACGCCGTGCGCCGGCTGGGCCGCGCGGCGGACAGCATCAACGACAACCCGCAATCGCTGCTGTTCGGCAACGGCGGCGCGGCCGCGGGCCCGGGCGAGCCGGGCTTCCACGCGCCGGCGGCGACGCGGCCCTGACTGGACTCGAAACGCGGGAGGATCACCGACCATGAACGCCATTCGCAAGACCCCTGCCGCCATCGCGCTCGGCTGCGCCCTGCTGCTGGCCGCCGGCTGCGGCGCGCTGCCCGACAAGCCCGCGCGCACCACGCTCTACGACTTCGGCCCCGGCCCGGCGATGCCCGCCGCGGCGAGTGCCCCGGCCAGCCTTCCCACGCTTTCGCTGGCCGAGTTCGAGAGCAATACGCGCCTGGAAGGCACGCAGATCCTCTACCGCCTGGGCTATGCCGATGCCAACGAGCTGCGGCCCTACGGCCAGTCGCGCTGGAGCCTGCCGCCCTCGCAGCTGCTGCGCCAGCGGCTGCGCGACACGCTCTCGGAACGCCGCATGGTGCTCGGCCCGGAAGAGGCCGCCACCATCTCGCGCGGCCGGGGCGAAACGCCGGACACGCTGCGCATCTCGCTGGACGAGTTCAGCCACTACTTCGAATCCGCGAGCGCCAGCGTGGGCCTGGTGCGGCTGCGCGCCACGCTGGTCCGCACCACGACCGGCGGCGACCGGGTGCTGGGCCAGCGCCTCTTCACGGTGCGCCGCCCCGCGCCCAGCGCGGACGCGCCCGGCGGCGTGAAGGCGCTGATCGCGGCCAGCGACGCGGCCGTGGCCGAGGTGGTGCAATGGGTGGATCAACTGCAGCAGCAAGCCCCGCAGCAGCCCCGGCAGTAGCCATTCAACGGACGGAGGATCGACACCATGAACGCAACACGCATCGTCGGCATCCTGCTGATCGTGGCCGGCATCGCATCGCTGGCCATGGGCAGCTTCAGCTTCACCAAGGAAACCCACCAGGCCAAGCTCGGGCCGCTGGAGTTTTCGGTGAAGGAGAAGGAAACGGTCAACCTGCCGGTGTGGGCCGGCGTGGCCGTGATCGTGGTGGGCGGAGCGCTGGTGCTGCTCGGGGGCAGGAAGGGCTGAGCCCCCTCAGCCTCTCGAGCCCGGCACACCCGCCAGCAGCTGCGGCAGCAGCTCTTCGGAAGTACCGCGCAGCACCACGGCAGCCGCGTCGTCCAGGTGCGGCAGCGGCTCCAGATTCAGCGTGATGAGCTTCGCGCCGTGCGACAGCGCCGTCTGCGGCAGCTCGGCCGCCGGGTAGACGATGGCGGTGCTGCCCACCACCATGAACAGATCGCACTCCTGCGCAGCCACCTGCGCGTCGAGCAGCACGCCGGCATTGAGCATCTCGCCGAACATCACCACGTCGGGCCGCGCGTGCGAACCGCAGCGCAGGCAGCGGTGAAAAGGCCATGGGCCGCTGCGGTTGCCGCAGCGGTCGCAGCGCCAACGGCGCAGCGAGCCGTGCAGCTCGAGCACATCCTGGCCACCGGCCAGCGTGAGCAGCCCATCGACGTTCTGCGTGACCAGCCGCGTGGCGGGACGCAGCCGCTGCAGCAGCGCAAGCGCGGTGTGGCCCGGGTTGGGCTGGGCCGACTCGATCACCGACTGGCGCTGCCCCCAGAACTTCGTGAAGCCCGAAGGGTCGCGCGCCAGGTCCTCGGCGTGCGAGAACTGCAGCGCGTTCTGGCTCTTCCAGAGGCCGTCGGCATCGCGGTAGGTGGGAATGCCCGAGGCGCGCGACAGGCCCGCGCCGGAAAAGACGACGATGCGCCGGGCATTGGCCAGCAGCTCGGTGGCGGCGCGGATGGGAGAGGAAATGGGAAAAGAAGAAATATCCGGTGTGACTGGCGTCATCTCTCTGTTCTGGGGGAATTGGCTGCTGCAGCCGCCTGCGCCGGCGTGGCGCCCAGGCGCTGCGACACGGTGTCGGCGCTGGCCTTGAGCGCGCGGGAGATCTCGCCGTCCCACGCAGTGTCGAAGATGCCGGCCGGGCCGATGGCGGTGACCGCGAGCACGATGGCGCCAGTGTGATCGAAGACCGGCGCCGCCATGGCGCTGACGCCTTCGATGACCTCGCCATCGGAACGGCTGATGCCATGCGCGCGCACTTCCTGCAGCTGGCGCTCGAAGTCGCTCCACGAGGGCAGCGGCTGCACCGGCGGCATGCCGGCCGTCGGGGCAGGCTCGGCGCCCTTGCGCTGCTTCTGGCGCTGGCGCTCTTCCTCGAGTAGCTGGCGCACCACGCCGGCATCGAGGTAGGCGGCGAACACGCGGCCCGAGGCGGTGTTCGTGAGCGAGAAAACCGTGCCGTGCCGCATGTTCACGTGCACCGGCGAGGGCGACTCGGCCGTGCGCACGATGGTCGCGCCGCGCGCGCCCCACACGGCCAGCGCCACGGTGTGGCCGATCTGCTGCGCCAGCTGGGCGATCAGCGGGGTGGCGATGTGCACCGGGTCGGCCTGCTGCAGGCTGATGAGGCCCAGTTGCAAGGCGAGCGGGCCGAGCAGATAGTGGCCGCTGGCGCGGTCCTGCTCGATGAGGCCCAGGCGCCCGAAGCTGACCATGTACGGGTGCGCCTTGGCGGCCGTCATGTCGGCCTCGCGCGCCAGGTCCTTCAGCGCCATGGGCCGGCCGTGATGCACCAGCGCGCGCAGCAGCTGGCCGCCGACTTCGATGCTCTGGATGCCGCGCTGGGCGCGGTCGTTGTCACTGGCTGCCATGGCCTGCCTCGCCTTCCGGTCGTTCGTTCATGAAGAAGGGATTAGACATTAACTGATCTGCGGCTTACACTGCGGCCATTCGTTAACTGCAAATTCGTTCGACTTAAACGAATTTCAAGATTCCACCCCCACCGACGGAGACACCGATGAGCCAAGCCAAGAAATTCGCCAGCCAGGCCGACATGGAAGAGAAGAAGGTCACCTTCAGCCAGATCTCTGAACACGCCTGGGCCTACACCGCCGAAGGCGACCCCAACACCGGCATCGTGATCGGCGACGACTGCGTGCTGGTGGCCGACACCCAGGCCACCCCCGCCATGGCGGCCGACGTGGTGCGCCGCATCCGCGAGGTGACCGACAAGCCCATCAAGTACGTGGTGCTCACCCACTACCACGCGGTGCGCGTGCTGGGCGCGGCCGGCTACGGTGCCGAGCACATCCTGGCCAGCCAGGACACGCGCGACCTGATCGTCGAGCGCGGCGAGCAGGACAAGGCCAGCGAGATCGGCCGCTTCCCGCGCCTGTTCCAGAACGTCGAGACGGTGCCGCCGGGCCTGACCTGGCCCACCATGACCTTCACCGGCAAGATGACGCTGTGGCTGGGCAAGCTCGAGGTGCAGCTGATCCAGCTCGGCCGCGGCCACACCAAGGGCGACACCGTCGTCTGGCTGCCGCAGGAGCGCACGCTGCTGTCGGGCGACCTGGTCGAGTTCGGCGCCACGCCGTACGCCGGCGACGCCTACTTCAAGGACTGGCCGCAGACGCTGGACAACATCGCCGCGCTCAAGCCCGTGGCACTGGTGCCGGGCCGCGGCGCGGCGCTGACCACGCCCGAGGCCGTGTCCGAAGGTCTCACCGGCACGCGCGACTTCATCTCCGACGTCTACGCCAGCGTGCAGGCAGGCGTGAAGGCCGGGCGCGACCTGAACGCGGTCTACAAGGAAACCTACGAGAAGCTCAAGCCCAAGTACAGCCAGTGGGTGATCTTCGACCACTGCATGCCCTTCGACGTGAGCCGCGCCTACGACGAGGCCTCGGGCCATGCCGACCCGCGCATATGGACGGCCGAGCGCGACGTCGAGATGTGGAAGGCCCTCGAAGGCTGATCACGGCGAGCCCTCCCCGAACGGGGAGGAGCAAGAAGACCAAAGACACGGAGACAAGTACGTGATCGACTATCAGAGCCTGCGCTTCGACTACCGCCGCCACGCCGACCAGGACGCGGCCACGCCTGCGCGCCACCCGGTGGTGATCGTCGGCGCCGGCCCGGTCGGGCTGACGCTGGCCATCGACCTCGCGCTGCGGCAGGTGCCCGTGGTGCTGCTGGACAACGACAACACCCTTTCGAGCGGCTCGCGCGCGATCTGCTTCGCCAAGCGCACGCTGGAAGTGTTCGACCGCCTGGGCTGCGGCGACCGCATGGTCGACAAGGGCGTGTCGTGGAACGTGGGCAAGGTGTTCTTCCACGACGAGCAGGTCTACCGCTTCGACCTGCTTCCCGAGCCCGGCCACGAACGCCCGGCCTTCATCAACCTGCAGCAGTACTACGTCGAGGGCTACCTCGTCGAACGCGCGGCGGCGCTGCCGCTGATCGACCTGCGCTGGAACAACAAGGTCACCGGCATCGAGCAGGGCGACGACGGCGCGGTGCTGACGGTGGAAACGCCCGAGGGCAGCTACCGGCTGCAGGCCGGCCACGTCGCCGCCTGCGACGGCTCGCGCTCCAACATGCGCCAGATGCTGGGCCTGGAAGCCAAGGGCCGCGTGTTCCGCGACCGCTTCCTGATCGCCGACATCACGATGGACGCGCACCTGCCCACCGAGCGCCGCTTCTGGTTCGACCCCTCGTTCCACCCCGGCCAGAGCGTGCTGCTGCACAAGCAGGCCGACGGCATGTGGCGCGTGGACTTCCAGCTCGGCTGGGACGCCGACCCGGTGGAAGAGCGCAAGCCCGAGAACATCACGCCGCGCGTGCGCGCCCTGCTCGACAGCATCGGCTTCGAGGGCGTGCAGTTCCAGATCGGCTGGGCCAGCGTCTACACCTTCGCCTGCCAGCGCATGGAGCGCTTCCGCCACGGCCGCGTGCTGTTCGCGGGCGACTCGGCGCACGGCGTTTCGCCCTTCGGCGCGCGCGGCGCCAACTCGGGCGTGCAGGACGCAGACAACCTCGCCTGGAAGCTCGCCGCCGTGGTGCAGGGCCAGGCGCCCGAGGCGCTGCTCGACAGCTACGCCAGCGAGCGCGAGTACGCCGCCGACGAGAACATCCGCAATTCCACCCGTGCGACCGACTTCATCACGCCCAAGAGCGAGGTGAGCCGGCTCTTCCGTGACGCGGTGCTGGAGCTGACGAAGCGCCACGCCTTCGCGCGCACGCTGGTCAACAGCGGGCGGCTGTCGGTGCCTTCGGTGCTGCGCGATTCGCCGCTCAACACGCCGGACGCCGACGCCTTCTCGGGCGCGATGGTGCCGGGCGCCGCCGCCGCCGACGCACCCGTGGTGCACACAGACGGCAGCACCGGCTGGCTGCTGCGCGAATGCCATGTCTCGCAGTTCACCGCGCTGGTGTTCGGCCAGGGCGAGGCGGCCGAGCGCAGCCTCGGCGAGCTGAAGGCCAGCGACCTGCCGTTGCACGTGGTGCGCGTCGAGGACGGCGCCAAGGGCAGCGAGCTCGCCACGCAGCGCTACGACGCGCGGCCCGGCACCGTGTACCTGCTGCGGCCCGACCAGCACGTGTGCGCACGCTGGCGGCAGCCTTCGGCGGCGGATATCCGTGCGGCCGTCGACCGCGCACTGGCAAAGGCGTGAACACCATGCAGCAGCATCAACAACAGCAACACCTGATCACCGCGCCGAACCTCGAGGCGCCCGACGACTTCTACGAAGCGCTCATCGAGGCGCACCAGGGGCTTTCCACGGAGGAGAGCCACGCCTTCAACGCGCGCCTCGTGCTCGTGCTGGCCAACCACGTCGGTTCGCTGACCGTGCTGCGCGAGGCCTTCGACGCGGCGCGCGCCGGCTGAGCGCAGATTCGCCCGGCCCGGAACACATTCCAACCTCATCGCGACTCCCGAAAGAGCAAGCACATGACCCAAGCAACCCCGTCCTCCGAACGGCGCTACCAGAGCGGCTTCGGCAACGAATACGCCTCCGAGGCAGTGCCCGGCGCACTGCCGCAGGGCCGCAACAACCCGCAGCGCGGCCCCTTCGACCTGTACACCGAGCTGATCTCCGGCACCGCCTTCACCGCGCCGCGCCACGAGAACCGCCGCACCTGGCTGTATCGCCGCCAACCCTCGGTGGTGTCGGGCCGCTACCAGCCGTACGCGCAGCCGCTGTGGACCACCGGCGCCGACCGCGAAGTCGCGCTGCCGCCGGAGCCGCTGCGCTGGCATCCCCAGCCGCTGGACGAGTCGGCGGCGAAGGCCGACTTCATCGACGGCATGCGCACCATCGCGGCCAACGGCGATGCCGAGTCGCAGGTCGGCATCGGTTCGCTGATGTACCTCGCGGGCCGCTCGATGGAGCGCCGCGCCTTCGTCAACGCCGACGGCGAGATGCTGGTGGTGCCGCAGCAGGGCCGCCTCGTCATCACAACCGAACTGGGCGTGCTCGACGTGAAGCCCGGCGAAATCGCCGTGCTGCCGCGCGGCATGGCATTCAAGGTCGCATTGCCCGACGGTCTCTCTCGCGGCTACGTCTGCGAGAACTACGGCGCGCACTTCCGCCTGCCCGAGCTCGGCCCGATCGGCTCGAACGGCCTTGCCAACGCGCGCGACTTCCAGGCGCCGGTGGCGGTCTTCGAAACGGAAGAAGGCGGCTACGAGATCGTCAAGAAGTTCGGCGGCCGCTTCTGGCAGGCGCCGATGAAGCAGTCGCCCTTCAACGTGGTCGCCTGGCACGGCAACCTCTCGCCGGTGAAGTACGACACGGCGCACTTCATGGTGATCGGCTCGATCAGCTTCGACCACCCCGATCCATCGATCTTCACCGTGCTGACCTCGCCCAGCGACACGCCCGGCACGGCCAACTGCGACTTCGTGATCTTCCCGCCGCGCTGGATGGTCATGGAGAACACCTTCCGCCCGCCATGGTTCCACCGCAACCTGATGAGCGAATTCATGGGCCTGGTGCTGGGCGAGTACGACGCCAAGCCGGGCGGCTTCAAGCCCGGCGGCGCCAGCCTGCACAACTGCATGGTGCCGCACGGCCCCGACGAGGAAGCCTTCGACAAGGCCACCCACGCCGACCTGAAGCCGCACAAGCTGGACAACACGCTGGCCTTCATGTTCGAGAGCCGCTACCGGTTCATCCCGACGAACTTCGCGCTCAAGAGCCCCGCGCTCGACACCGACTACGCCGACTGCTGGGCCGGTCTGAAAGACCAATTCAAGGCATGAAGACCGTGTTCACCCTCACACGCCGCGCGGCGGCCGTGGCCCTGCTCGCTGCACCTTTCTTGGCGCACGCCGCCGACTATCCGTCCAAGCCCATCCGCTTCATCGTGCCCTACACCCCCGGCGGCACCACCGACCTTGTGGCGCGCACGGTGGGCCAGAAGGTGTCGGAGAAGCTGGGCCAGCCGGTGCTGATCGACAACCGCGGCGGCGCGGGCGGCAACATCGGCATGGACGCGGTGGCCAAGGCCGCGCCCGATGGCTACACGATCGGCTTCGGCGCGATCTCGACCAATGCGCTGAACCCGCACATCTACAAGTCGATGGCCTTCGACCCGCGCAAGGACTTCACCGCCATCAGCCTGCTGGGCACCTCGACCATCGTGCTCGAAGTACCGGCGGCTTCGGCGGTGAAATCGGTGCCCGACCTGATCGCCGCCGCGAAGAAGAACCCGGGCATGCCCTACGCCACCGCGGGCGCCGGCACCTCGATGAACCTGGCCGGCGTGATGTTCGCGCAGATGACCGGCACGGATCTCGTGCACGTCGCCTACAAGGGCAGCGGCCCGGCCATCACCGACATGCTGGGCAACAACATCGGCGTGATGTTCGACAACCTGCCGGCCTCGCTGCCGCACATCCAGGCCGGCAAGCTGCGCGCGCTGGCGGTGGCGGGCCCCACGCGCTCGCCCTCGCTGCCCGACGTGCCGACGATGGCCGAGGCCGGCCTGAAGGGCTACGCGCTGGAGCCGTGGTTCGGCGTGTACGGCCCGGCGAAGCTGCCGGCGCCGGTCGTGAAGGCGCTGAACGAAGCTTTCGTCGAGGCGCTCGCGATGCCGGACGTGAAGGCCAAGCTGGCGCAGGCCGGCTTCTCGCCGCGCGGCTCGACCGCTCAGGAGCTGACGACGCTGACCGAGACCGAATACAAGCGCTTGGGCGACGTCGCCAAGAAGGCTGGCATGACCGCAGAGTAAAGCTCACCCCCAGGCTTGCCCACTTCGTGTGACCGCCAACCCCCTTCCGGGGGCAACACCTGCGGCCCGGCAAAGCCGGTTCCGCGGTGTTCCCCGAAAGAGTCCGGACCCTTTAGAACATTTGCCTGAAAGACATCCTCCATGACCGCACTGAACGCCACCCATGACCCGAAGCTGCGCAGCTGGGTCGCATCGGCCAACGAGGCCGGCACCGACTTCCCGATCCAGAACCTGCCCTTCGGCCGCTTCCGCACGGCCGGCAGCAGCGAGGCCTTCCGCATCGGCGTCGCCATCGGCGACCAGGTGCTGGACCTGCGCGCCGCGGGCCTCGTCGACACCGACGACATGAACGCGCTGATGGACGCCGGCACGAAGGAGCGCCAGGCGCTGCGCGCCGCCATCTCCGCCGGCCTCGCCGAAGGCAGCGACAAGCAGGCCGCATGGTCGAAGGCCCTGCTGCCGCAGGCCAAGGCCGAGATGACCGTGCCCTGCCGCATCGGCGACTACACCGACTTCTACACGGGCATCCACCACGCCACCACCATCGGCAAGCTGTTCCGTCCCGACCAGCCGCTGATGCCCAACTACAAGTGGGTGCCCATCGGCTACCACGGCCGCGCATCGTCCATCGGCGTGAGCGGCCAGGTCTTCAAGCGCCCGCATGGCCAGACCAAGGCGCCCGACGCCGCCGAGCCGAGCTTCGGCCCCTCGAAGCGCCTCGACTACGAACTGGAGCTGGGCTTCCTCGTCGGACGCGGCAACGCGCAGGGCGAGCCCATCGCCATCGCCGACGCCGAGGAGCACCTGTTCGGCGTGACGCTGCTCAACGACTGGTCGGCGCGCGACCTGCAGGCCTGGGAATACCAGCCGCTCGGCCCCTTCCTTTCGAAGAACTTCGCGAGCGCGCTCTCGCCGTGGATCGTGACGATGGAAGCGCTGGCGCCGTTCCGCGCGAAGTTCGAGCGCCCGGCTGGCGACCCGCAGCCGCTGCCGTATCTCGACTCGCCCGCGAACCGCGAGAGCGGCGCGCTCGACATCACGCTCGAAGTGCTGCTGCAGACCGCGAAGATGCGCGCCGAGGGCGTGGCGCCGGTGCGCCTCACGCGCGGCAACACCACCGAGGCCTGCTACTGGACGGCCGCGCAGCTCGTCGCGCACCACACGGTGAACGGCTGCAACCTGCAGCCGGGCGACCTGCTGGGCTCGGGCACGCTGTCGGGCCCGAAGCCCGACGAGGCCGGCTCGCTGATGGAACTGACGCTGGGCGGCAAGCAGCCGATCACGCTGCCGAACGGCGAGAAGCGCACCTTCCTGGAAAACGGCGACACGCTGGTGATCCGCGGTTACTGCGAGCGCGCGGGTGTGGTGCGCATCGGCCTGGGCGAAGTCAGCGGAACGGTGGTCTGAGTGTCTTTTCCCCTCTGCCTCCGGGAGAGGGGGCAATGCCGGGTCAGGGCGCAGTAGCGGGCGTGGCCGAGGCCGCGGGCCAGGCCACTTCGCTCGCGATGCGCGGCTTGCCGATCGGCGCTGTCGCCTTGCCGATCTTGATGGCGGCCATGTCGGCCTCGCTCGGGTACTGGTCGGCGAGCCAGTAGTCGAACACCCGGCGCGCGATGGGAGCGGCCGCGCCTGCGCCCCAGCCCGCGTTCTCCACGATCACCGCCAGGGCGATCTTCGGGTCGTTCACCGGCGCATACGCCATGAAGAGTGCGTGGTCGCGCTGGTGCTCCTCGAGCGCGCGCGCGTTGTACTTGGTGTTCTGGCCCATCGACACGGCCTGCGCCGTACCCGTCTTGCCCGCCGCCTGGTAGCTGGCACCCGCGAACACGCCGCGCGCGGTGCCGCTGGTGACCACGCTGGTCAGGCCCTCGCGGATCACCGAGATGTTGGCCGCCGTGAAGCCCAGGTTCTCCGCCGCGGGCTGCGGCAGGGGCACCACGTTGCCGCTCACGGTGTCGCGCGTGGCCAGCGCGAGATGAGGCTTGTGCTTGAGGCCGCCATTGGCGATGACGGCGGTGGCCTGCGCCAGCTGCAGCATGGTGAAGTTGTTGTAGCCCTGGCCGATGCCCAGCGAGATGGTCTCGCCCGCGTACCACTTCTTCTGCTCGGGCCGCTTGTAGGTGTTGCGCTTCCACTCGGTGCTGGGCAGCACGCCGCGCACCTCGCCGCCGAGGTCGATGCCGGTGATCTGGCCGAAGCCCAGCGGCTTCATGAAGTCGTGGATCAAGTCCACGCCCATCTCGTTGGCCAGCGAGTAGTAGTAGATGTTGCTCGACAGCTGGATCGAGCGGCGCATGTCGACGCCGCCCAGGTTGCCCTCGGGGCTGCCGAAGCGGTGGCCGCCGAAGTTGAAGTAGCCGGGGTCGTTCACCACCACGCTGGGGCCGCGCTTGCCGGTCTGCAGTGCCGCCAGCGCCATGAAGGGCTTGTAGGTGGAGCCGGGCGGGTAGGTGCCGCGCAGGGCGCGGTTCAGCAGCGGCTTGTCGATGGACTCGGTGAGCGCGGCCCAGCTTTCGTTGTCGATGCCTTCGACGAAGAGGTTCGGGTCGAAGGTGGGCTTGCTCACGAAGGCGAGGATCTCGCCGGTCTTGGGGTCGATGGCCACCAGCGCTCCGCGGCGCTCGCCGTACATGTCCTCCACCAGCTTCTGCAGCTTGATGTCGAGCGACAGCATGACCGTGTTGCCCGGCGTGGCGGGATGGCTGGCGAGGCGGCGCACGGCGCGGCCGCCGGCGGAGGTTTCCATCTGCTCGACGCCGGTCTGGCCGTGCAGCGTCTTCTCGTAGCTCTGCTCGATGCCGAGCTTGCCGATGTAGTCGGTGCCCTTGTAGTTGGCCTGGTCTTCCTCGTCCCAGTCTTCCATCGCGGTCTTCTCGCGCTGGTTGATGCGGCCGATGTAGCCGAGCACGTGCGAGGCCAGCTCGCCCTGCGGGTAGTTGCGAAAGAGGCGCGCCTTGATCTCCACGCCCGGGAAGCGGTAGCGCTGGGCCGCGAAGCGCGCGACTTCCTCGTCGCTCAGGCGGGTGCGGATCGGAATGGAGTCGAAGCTGCGCGAGTCCTCGCGCAGGCGCTTGAAGCGGCGGCGGTCGCGCGGCGAGACTTCGAGCACCTGGGTGAGGCTGTCGATGGTCTCCTCGACGTCGCCCACCTTCGAGGGCGTGATCTCCAGCGTGTAGGCCGAGTAGTTGGAGGCCAGCACGATGCCGTTGCGATCGAGGATGAGCCCCCGGTTGGGCACCACCGGCACCACCGCCGTGCGGTTGCTCTCGGCCTGCTCGGCCAGGTCTTCGTGGCGCGTGACCTGCAGGTAGACCAGTCGCGCGCACAGCAGCCCGAACGCGAAGAGCACCGCCAACCCGATGACGATCACGCGGCGCTTGAAGCGCGCGAGGTCGGCGGCGACATTGCGGATTTCGGTCATGGCGATGGGAGCTTAGGCGCGCGCAGGTGCGAAGGCAAATGCGGGAAAGGCTGGGCTTAGAGGGGGCGGTTCTCGTCCGGTTCCGGCGTTCTTCGCTGGGGGGCCAGCAGCAGCGCGGTGGCCAATGGCCAGAGCGCGGCCTCGATGGCCGGCGAGGCCAGCACCGTCCAGCCCGGGAACACGCCGCCGCCGATCATCCGCGTGACCACTTCGATCAGCTGCGACAGCGCGAAAAGCGGCAGCACCTGCAGCGCCTGCGAGGCCACCGGATACCAGAGCAGCCGCCTGTGGATGGTGATCGCGAAGAAGCCCAGGGTGGTGTAGGACAGCGCATGCTGGCCCAGCATCGACGACTGGTGCACGTCCATGCACAGGCCGAACACGAAGGCCGCGCCGATGCCCACGCGCGCGGGCTGGTGCACGCCCCAGAACACGATGACGAGCGCCAGCAGGTCGGGCATCCAGACGGCGCGGCCGATCGGGATCATGTTGATGAGCAGCGCCACCACGAGGCTGCTCCACATGAAGACCGGGCTGACGGGCAGCAGGAGCTGCTGCTGGCCTGGACGCTTGATCATGGGCGCGCTCCCGGTTTCTTCTCGTTCTTGCCGGCGCCGGGCTTGCCCTCGGGGCGCTTGCGCTGGGTGACGGCGGGCGTCGGGGGCGGCGGCGCGGCGGGCGTGCCGGTAGGTTCGAGCACCAGCACGTAGCGCGCGGCCGTCACGTGGGCCAGCGGCACGCAGTAGATGCGGGCGAAGGCCGAGTCGGCGCGGCGCTCGATGCGCTCGATCTTCGCCACCGGCAGGCCCGCGGGGTAGATGCCGTCGACGCCGCTGGTGGAGAGCAGGTCGCCCTCCTGCAGGTCGGCGTTGGCGGCCATGAAGCGCAGCTCCAGCCCGCCGCCGTGGGCCGAGGCGTCGCCGAAGGCCACGCTGCGCACGCCGGTGCGGGTGTTCTGCACGGGAATGGAAAGGTCGCGGTCGATCACCAGCGTGACCTCGCTCGTGAAAGGCAGCACCTGCGTGACCTGCCCGAGCACGCCGCGCGCATCGATCACCGGCGAGCCGGGCTGCACGCCCTGGGCCAGACCCTGGTCGACGACGATCTTGCGGGTGTAGGGGTCGGCCGCGTCGTAGAGCACCTCGGCCGCACGGCCCGGTGTGGTGGTGGTCTGGCGCAGTTCTAGCAGCTCGCGCAGGCGGGCGTTGTCCTGGGCGAGCGTATCGGCCTGGGCAGCGCGCTCGGCCTGCATCATCAGCGCCTTGCGGGCGTCGTCCTCGTTGCGCTGCGCGGTCTGCAGGTCTTCGAAATAGCGCCCGCCGCCCAGCACCGCCTGCACCGGCTTCAGCGCCAGCCATTGCACCGGATAGAGCACCGCGCCGATGCCCGCGCGGATCGGCTGCACGATGTGGAAGCGCGCGTCGGCCACCATGAGGAACAGCGCAAGCGCGCCGAAGAAGATCAGCTTGCTGAGTGCCGACTGCCCCTGGTTGAACAGGGGTGGCGCTGTGCGATCGAGCGTGCCCAGAGGCATGAATTCAGACCCGACGGTGGTGCGGAATCAAATAACAAAAAGCCGGCCTGCGCAAGCAGAGGCCGGCCGATGATGGCTTTCGCCCTTTACTCGCTCGTGAAGATGCTGCCGAGGCGATCCATCCGCTCGAGGGCGATGCCGCAGCCGCGCACCACGCAGGTCAGCGGGTCTTCGGCCACCAGCACCGGCAGGCCGGTTTCCTCAGCCAGCAGGCGGTCGAGGTCGCGCAGCAGCGCGCCGCCGCCGGTCAGCATCATGCCGCGCTCGGCGATGTCGGCGCCCAGCTCGGGCGGCGTCTGCTCCAGCGCGTTCTTCACGGCCGAGACGATGTTGTTGAGCGGATCGGTCAGGGCTTCCAGCACTTCGTTGCTGCTGATGGTGAAGCTGCGCGGCACGCCTTCGGAAAGGTTGCGGCCCTTGACTTCCATTTCCTTGACTTCGGAGCCCGGGAAGGCCGAGCCGATGTTCTTCTTGATGACTTCGGCCGTCGGCTCGCCGATCAGCATGCCGTAGTTGCGGCGGATGTAGTTGATGATGGCTTCGTCGAAGCGGTCGCCGCCCACGCGCACGGAGCCCTTGTAGACCATGCCGCCCAGCGAGATGACGCCCACTTCGGTGGTGCCGCCGCCGATGTCCACCACCATCGAGCCCGAGGCTTCGCTGACGGGCAGGCCGGCGCCGATGGCCGCGGCCATGGGCTCTTCGATGAGGTAGACGGAGGTGGCGCCTGCCGCTTCGGCCGCATCCTTGATGGCGCGACGCTCGACCTGGGTGGAGCCGCAGGGCACGCAGATGATGATGCGCGGGCTCGGCGTGAGCAGCGTGCGCGGGTGCACCATCTTGATGAACTGCTTGATCATCTGCTCGGTGATCACGAAGTCGGCGATCACGCCGTCCTTCATCGGGCGGATCGCCTCGATGTTGCCGGGCACCTTGCCCAGCATGGCCTTGGCTTCGCGGCCGACGGCCTGGATCACCTTCTTGCCATGGGGACCGCCTTCGTGGCGGATGGCGACGACCGAGGGTTCGTCGAGCACGATGCCCTTGTTGCGGGCGAAGATCAGGGTGTTGGCGGTGCCGAGGTCGATCGCAAGGTCGGTGGAAAAGTACCGACGGAAAGCTCCAAACATGTGCGGAATCCTCTGAGCACGGCCTGCGCATCGGCAGGTCGTCGCTCTATTTTTTGGGTCGTTTGACGGGGTGAATTGATCGTTTTTGGCGCAAAAGCCGGCGCGTTCGCGGGGGTTGCGGCAAAGGCGGGATAATACCCGAATCCCCTCTGATTCCCGTATTAGCACCGGCTCCGGCGTGCGAATACCTCTGCTTTTTTGGGCCGTTCCGACCTATGTCACTCTCCGCTTCCGATATTGAGCGCATCGCCTCGCTGGCGAGGCTGCAGCTGGCCTCCGATGAAAGCGAGCGCATGCTCAGCCAGATCAATGGCTTTTTCGACTTAGTCGAACGTATGCGTTCCGTCGATACCGCCGGCGTCGAGCCGCTGGCCCATCCGGTGGCCGCGCTCGAAGACATCACGCTGCGCCTACGCGACGACGTGGTGAGCGAACCCGACAACCGCGAAGCCAACCAGAAGAGCGCCCCGGCCGTCGAAGCCGGCCTTTTCCTCGTGCCCAAGGTAATTGAATGATGAGCAGCAGCGGTGAATTGCACCAATTGAGCGTTGTCGAGTTGGCCAAGGCGCTGGCCGAACGCAAGGTTTCGGCCGTCGAGGCCTCGCAGGCTTTCCTGGGCCGCATGAAGGCGCACGAGTCGCTGGGCACCTTCGTCGACGTGAACGAGGAGGCCACGCTGGCCCAGGCCCGCGCCGCCGATGCGCTGATCGCCAAGGGCGATGCCCCCGCGCTGGCCGGCGTGCCCATCGCGCACAAGGACATCTTCGTCACCACCGACTTCGCCACCACCGCCGGCTCGAAGATGCTCGCGGGCTACCGCTCGCCCTTCGACGCCACCGTGGTGCGCCGCCTGGCCGAGGCCGGCGCGGTCACGCTGGGCAAGCTGAGCTGCGACGAGTTCGCCATGGGTTCCGCCAACGAGAACGTCGCCGTGCCCGCCGTGGGCCACGACAAGGCTGTGCCGGTGCAGAACCCCTGGAACCGCGACCGCATTCCCGGCGGCTCGTCCGGCGCCAGCGCCGCTGCAGTCGCGGCACGTCTGGCCCCCGCGGCCACCGGCACCGACACCGGCGGCTCGATCCGCCAGCCCGCATCGTTCTGCGGCGTCACCGGCATCAAGCCGACCTACGGTCGCGCCTCGCGCTACGGCATGGTCGCCTTCGCCTCGAGCCTCGACCAGGCCGGCCCGATGGCCCGCTCGGCCGAAGACTGCGCGCTGCTGCTGTCGGCCTTCTGCGGTCCCGACCTCGACCGCGATTCAACTTCGCTCGACAAGCCCGCCGAGAACTTCGGCCGCTCGCTGAACGACTCGCTCGAAGGCCTGCGCATCGGCGTGCCGAAGGAGTTCTTCGGCGAAGGCGTGGCACCCGGCGTGCGCGCGGCCATCGACGCCGCACTCGCGCAGTACGAGAAGCTCGGCGCGAAGCGCGTCGAGGTCACGCTGCCGCGCACCGAGCTGTCGATTCCCGTCTACTACATCATTGCCGCGGCCGAGGCCTCGAGCAACCTGAGCCGCTTCGACGGCGTGAAGTTCGGCCACCGCGCCAAGGACTTCATCGACCCCGCGAGCAAGAAGAGCGCACTCACGCAGATGTACGAACGCACGCGCGCCGAAGGCTTCGGCGACGAAGTGAAGCGCCGCATCATGATCGGCACCTACGTGCTCTCGCACGGCTACTACGACGCCTACTACCTGCAGGCGCAGAAGGTGCGCCGCATGATCGCCGACGACTTCCAGCAGGCCTTCAAGCAGTGCGACGTGATCGCCGGCCCCGCCGCGCCCACCACCGCGTGGAAGCTCGGAGAGCACGGCGACGACCCCGTGGCCGACTACCTCGCCGACATCTTCACGCTGCCCGCATCGCTGGCCGGCCTGCCCGGCATGAGCGTGCCCGCGGGCTTCGACGGCGGCATGCCCGTGGGCCTGCAGCTGATCGGCAACTACTTCGGCGAAGCGAAGCTGCTCAACGCGGCGCACCGCTTCCAGCAGGCCACCGACTGGCACGCACGCACGCCCGAGGGCTTCTGAAATGAGCGAGACAGTGAACACCTTCGAAGCACAACAACAAGGCCGCCCGACCGGCCCGCTGGTGCGCGGCTATGAAGTCATCATCGGCTTCGAGACGCACGCGCAGCTCTCCACCGCGAGCAAGATCTTCAGCCGCGCCTCCACCGCCTTCGGCGCCGAGCCCAACACGCAGGCCTGCGCGGTCGACCTGGCGCTGCCGGGCACGCTGCCCGTGATGAACAAGGGCGCGGTCGAGCGCGCCATCAAGCTCGGCCTGGCGCTGGGCTCGCACATCGCGCCGCGCAGCGTGTTCGCGCGCAAGAACTACTTCTATCCCGACCTGCCCAAGGGCTACCAGATCAGCCAGTTCGAGATTCCCGTGGTGCAGGGCGGCTCGGTGTCGTTCTTCGTGGGCGAGGAGCAGAAGACGGTGCGCCTGGTGCGCGCCCACCTCGAGGAAGACGCCGGCAAGTCGGTGCACGAAGGCAGCCATAGCGGCATCGACCTGAACCGCGCCGGCACACCGCTGCTGGAGATCGTGACCGAGCCCGACATGCGCTCCACCGCCGAGGCCGTGGCCTATGCGAAGGAACTGCACAAGATCGTCACCTGGATCGGCATCTGCGACGGCAACATGCAGGAAGGCAGCTTCCGTTGCGACGCCAACGTCTCGGTGCGCCGTCCCGGCGAGAAGCTCGGCACGCGCCGCGAGATCAAGAACCTGAACAGCTTCAAGTTCATGCAGCAGGCGATCGACTACGAGATCCGCTGGCAGATCGACGAGATCGAGGACGGCCGCAAGATCGAACAGGCCACCGTGCTGTTCGACGCCGACACGGGCGAGACGCGCGCCATGCGCGCCAAGGAAGACTCGTCGGACTATCGCTACTTCCCGGATCCCGACCTGCCACCGCTGGTCATCGCCGCCGACTGGATCGAGCGCGTGAAGGCCGCCATGCCCGAGCTGCCGCGCGCCATGGCCGAGCGCTATGTGCGCGACCACGGCCTGTCGGAATACGACGCGGCGCAGCTCACGCAGAGCGCGGCGCTCGCCGGCTACTTCGACGAAGCCGTGAACGCGGGCGCCACGCCCAAGCTCGCGAGCAACTGGATCACCGGCGAGATGGCGCGCCGCCTGAACGCCGCCGAGATCGGCATCGAGGCCGCCCCTGTGAAGGCGCAGCAGCTGGCCCAGCTGGTGACGCGCATCGCCGATGGCACGCTGCCCAACAACGCCGCACGCCAGGTGTTCGAAGCCCTCTGGACCGGCGAAGGCAGCGACGTCGACGCGATCATCGAGGCCAAGGACCTGAAGCCGATGAACGACGCCGGCGCGCTCGACAAGATCCTCGACGAGGTGATCGCGAAGAACGCCAAGAACGTCGAGGAATACCGCGGCGGCAAGGAGAAGGCCCTCAACGCCCTCGTCGGCCAGGTCATGAAGGCCAGCGGCGGCAAGGCCAACCCGGCGCAAGTGACCGAACTGCTCAAGGCCAAGCTCAGCTAAGTCTTTTCGGGAAACACCGCGGAACCGGCTCCGCCGGGCCGCAGGTGTTGCCCCCGGCAGGGGGTTGGCGAAGCGCACGAAGTGCGCGCAGCCTGGGGGGTTACCTCGGGTTCCCGCCGTTCTGCGGCGTCCAGAGCGTCTTCAGGCGCGTGCGCTCCTCGTCGAAGCGCGCATTCACCCTCTTCTTCTCGTCTTCCTGTTCCGCGATGAAGCGGTTCTGCACCGCCACGCTCTGCGTGTTCTCGTCGATCTTGCGGCGCAGCGCGCCCGGCGCCTTGCCGGGGTCCTGCTTGTAGAACTCCATCTCCTCGTCGATCTTCTTGCGGTCTTCGCCGAGTTCGGAGATGCGCTTCTTCGCCGCCTGCGTCACCGCATCGATCTGCGCGAGCGCCTCGCCGCGTTCGCGGTCGTGCGTGGCGAGGTTCGGGTAGCGCACGAGCAGGGCCCGCTCGCGGCGCCGCTCGTCGGTCAGGCGCGCAGCCACGATGGCGGCTTCGCGGGCGCGGTCCTCGCGCTCCTGCAGTTCGCGCGCGGTGTAGGTCGGCTCGACCTTGCGGCGCACGGAGCCGCTCGGGTTGAGTTCGCGCTGCTCTCGGTCGCTGCACTCGGCGATGGGCCGGTCGGCCGTCAGGGTGCGGCCGCGGGCGTCGGTGCAGGTGTAGATGCCGGCGGAGGCACCTTCCACTTTCTGCGATTGCGCCTGCAACGTGCCGCAGAACGAGGAGGCAATGAGAAGAAATGATGCCGCCGCCAGCAGGCGGGCCGGAGTACCGTGATCGTCGCGTGCGGGATGGTGCATGTTCGGCGGCCCTGCCTCTTCAGCTGGCGCCGTAGCGAGCGCGGTAGGCCAGCACGCGCTCGCGGTGCGCGCCCAGGTCTGCCGCGGCGGCGCCCGAGAGGTAGCTCAGCAGGTCGTCCAGCGTGGCGATGGCGATCACCGACAGGCCGAGCTGGTTGCGCACGTACTGCACGGCGCTGTGGTCCACGTCGACGCCGTTCTCGGTGGCCTTTTCCTGCCGGTCGAGCGCAATGGACACGGCATGCGGCGTGGCGCCTGCGGCCTCGATGGCGGCGATCGACTCGCGCACCGCGGTGCCGGCGGACATCACGTCGTCGACGATCAGCACGCGCCCCTTGAGCGGCGCGCCGACCAGGTTGCCGCCTTCGCCGTGCGCCTTGGCTTCCTTGCGGTTGTAGGCGAAGGGATAGTTGCGGCCCCGGCGGGCCAGCTCGGCCGCCACCGTGGCGCCCAGCGGAATGCCCTTGTAGGCGGGGCCGAAGATCATGTCGAACTCGAGGCCGCTCTCGATCAGGCGGTCTGCATAGAATCCGGCGAGCCGGGCGATCTTGCCGCCGTCGTCGAAGAGCCCCGAGTTGAAGAAATAGGGGCTCATCCGACCGGCCTTGGTCTTGAACTCCCCGAAACGCAGTACGCCGGCATCCAGGGCGAACTGGACGAAATCCTGGGCGATCGCGCTGCTTTTGCTTTTCTCACCATCTACAGCCATCGGAAATTCCTTGTGTTCAAACTGACCAGTCTCAATCTCAATGGCCTGCGTTCGGCCGCAACCAAAGGCGTGGCCGACTGGGTGGCCGAACTTGCGCCGGATTGTATTTGCATGCAGGAGATCCGCGTCCAGGCCAGCGACATCGAGGGCCGGTTCGAGGAAATGGCCGGCCTCAAGGGCCATTTCCACTTCGCCGAGAAGAAAGGCTACGCCGGCACCGCCGTCTACACCAAGCACGCTCCGAGCCAGGTCGTGGTGGGCTGGGGCGACGCCGAGTTCGACGCCGAGGGCCGGTATCTCGAACTGCGCTTCGACACGCCCAAGCGCAAGTTCTCCGTCATCAGCTGCTACTTCCCGAGCGGCAGCTCGGGCGAGGAACGCCAGGAGGCCAAGTTCCGCTTCCTCAAGGGCTTCTTCCCGCACCTCGTGGCACTCAAGAAGGAGCGCGAGTTCGTGCTGTGCGGCGACATCAACATCGCTCATAAAGAGATCGACCTGAAGAACTGGCGCGGCAACCAGAAGAACAGCGGCTTCCTGCCCGAGGAACGCGCCTGGATGACGAAGCTGCTTGACGCCGGCGCCGAAGGCGCGGGCCTGGTGGACGTCTACCGCATGCTCAAGCCCGACACCACCGCCGAGGCCTACACCTGGTGGAGCAACCGCGGCCAGGCCTACGCGAACAACGTGGGGTGGCGGCTGGACTACCACCTCGCCACGCCGAAGATCGCGGCGCTGGCGCGCACCGAGCAGATCTACAAGACCGTGAAGTTCAGCGACCACGCGCCGATCACGGTTGACTACGACTTCAAGCTGTAAGCCCCCGAGGCGCCCGTCCGATCATCGCGACAGCTCGGGCAGCGCCTTCTCCAGCGTGGCGACGAAGGCCTGCATGGCCTCCGTCTCGTACGCCCCGCGCTTGGTGATCCGATAGAAGTCGAGCCCCACCTTCGGCTTGGTCAGCACGTCAGTGCGCACGTGGTGGCGACGACAGGCGGCGAGCGCGAAGGTCGGCATCACGGCGGTGCCGAAGCCGGCCTCCACCATCGAGATCAGCGTGCCGAAGAAGTTGAAGGCCGTGCGCTGCGCGTCGGCACGGCCGATGGCTGCGAGATGCTGGTCGATCACCTTCTGGATCGGGTTGCCCGGCGGCAGCCCGACGAGCTCGGCGCCGCGCAACGCCGACCACGGCGCGGAGCCGACGGCCCCAGGCTCCCCGGCCTCGTCCATCGGTGCCACGCGCATCAGGTGAAAGCGTCCCACCGGCTCGCGAGCCAGCCCCGGCGCCGCCTTGAAGAAGAAGCCCAGCCCCACGTCGGCCTCGCCGGCCGTCACCATCGCCTCCACGTCGCGCAGGTCGGCGTCGAACAGACGCAGGCTCACCTGCGGATGCGCCTCGCGGAAGCTGGCGAACACCTGCGGCAGGAGATTCGACGACACCAGCGGCGTGGCCGCGATGCGCAGCGTCTGGCGTGCGGCATCGCCCTCGGCGCCCAGCTCGGCAGCCACGTCGTCGAGGTCGGTCACCATGCGCTCCACCACCGGCAGCAGGCGCCGGCCCGCGGGCGTGAGGCTCACCACGCGCGTGGTGCGGTCGAAGAGGCGACAGCCCAGCTGCTTTTCCATTTCGCGGATCAGGATGCTGAGCCCCGCCTGCGTGATGTGCGCCTGCTCGGCCGCTCGCGTGAAGTTGCCCACGCGCGCCACCTGCAGGAAGGCGCGCAGCTGGCGGATCGATAGATTCATATGGATTCATGATAAATCCATATCACATCTAAATTTCCCAAATGATCGATCCAAGTTCCTAATGCGGGCCGAGACAGGAACGCATCGCAACGACCGATCATCATGAGCAACGAAGTCATCATCCTTGGCGCCGGCATCGGCGGCCTGACCCTCGCGCTGAGCCTGCACCAGGCCGGCATTCCCTGCCGCGTGTACGAAGCCGTGCCCGAGCTGAAGCCGTTGGGCGTGGGCATCAACCTGCTGCCGCACGCCGTGCGCGAACTCACCGAACTCGGGCTGCTGGAGGCCCTCGACAAGGTGGGCGTGCGCACGCAGGAAGCGGTCTTCTTCTCCGAGCACGGCCAACTGGTCTTCCGCGAAGCCGCGGGCCAGCACGCGGGCTACGACTGGCCGCAGTTCTCCATCCACCGTGGCGACCTGCAGACGGTGCTGTACGAAGAGACGCTCAAGCGCCTCGGCCCCGACAGCGTGGTGTGCGGCCGCCGCTGCACGCACGTGGAGCAGGCCGCGGACGGCGTCACCGTGCATTTCGCAGATGCGCCACCAGTGCGCGGCGCCGTTGCCGTGGGCTGCGACGGCATCCATTCGGCCCTGCGCAAGCAGCTCTATCCGAACGAGGGTGCACCGCGCTACTCGGGCGTGAACATGTGGCGCGGCACCGCGCGCTGGAAACCCTTTCTATCGGGCGGCAGCATGGTGCGCGCGGGCTGGCTCTCGGTCGGCAAGATGGTGATCTACCCGATTCGCGACAACATCGACGCCGAGGGCAACCAGCTCGTGAACTGGGTCGCCGAGATCCACGCGCCGCAGCCCGCCATGCGCGACTGGAGCCGCGCGGGCCGCCTCGAAGACTTCCTGCCGGCTTTTGCCGACTGGCATTTCGACTGGCTCGACGTGCCCGCGCTGATCCTCGCCTCCGACACCATCCTCGAGTACCCGATGGTCGACCAGGACCCGCTGCCGCGCTGGACCCATGGCCGCCTCACGCTGCTGGGCGACGCCGCGCACCCGATGGTGCCGCGCGGCTCCAACGGCGCGGGGCAGGCGATCATCGACGCGCGCTACCTCGCGGGCGCGCTGAAGAAGACGGGCGTCGGCACGGCCGCGCTCGAAAACTACGACCGCGTGCGCGTCAAGGCCACCACCGAGGTGGTGCTGACCAACCGCAGCAACCCGCCCGACGCCATCCTGCGCGAAGTGTTCGAGCGCTCGGGCGGCAAGCGCTTCGAAAGCATCGACGAGGTCGTGCCCGTCGCCGAGCTGCAGGCCATCTCGGACAACTACAAGCGCGTGGCCGGCTACGACCCCGCGGCCCTGAAGGCCCGCGCTTCCTACCTTTGAACCTGAACAGGCAACCCACAGAAGAACACGGAGACAGACAGACCATGCGCTCGCTGATCAAGAAGACCCTCGCCACCCTGCTCGTCGCTGCCAGTACCGCGACTGTCGCCACCAGCGCATTCGCCTGGCCCGACCAGCCCATCACGCTGGTGGTGCCCTACACGCCCGGCACCGGCATCGACCTGGTCGCCCGCCAGCTCTCGGCCCGCCTGCCCGCGAAGCTGGGCCAGCCGGTGATCGTCGAGAACGTGGCAGGTGCCAGCGGCAACATCGGCAGCGAGCGCGTGGCGCGCGCCAAGCCCGACGGCTACACGCTGCTGGTGCAGGTCAATACGCTGGTGATGAACCGCAGCCTCTACCGTTCGCTGAGCTACGACCCGGTGGCCGACTTCGCGCCGGTGTCGCTCACCTCGTGGGGCACGCTGCTGCTGGTGACCAACCCGAACGTGCAGAAGGTGTCGTCGGTGCAGCAGATGGTGAGCGCAGCCAAGGCGGAGCCCGGCAAGCTGACCTACGCCACGCCGGGCGTGGGCACGCCGCACCACCTCTCGATGGCGCTGCTCATGCAGGGCACGGGCACCGAGATGCTGCACGTGCCCTACAAGGGCACCGCCGGCGCAGTGACCGACCTGCTCGGCGGGCGCATCGACTACATGTTCCTGCCGGTGCACGTGGCGCTGCAGCACATCCAGGTCGGCAAGCTCAAGGCCATTGCCACCGGCAGCGGCAAGCGCCTGCCGCAACTGCCCGACGTGCCGACGCTGGCCGAAGCCGGCGTGACCGCAGACAACGTCGACATGTGGTACGGCGTGCTCGCGCCCAAGGGCACGCCGCCGGACGTGGTGGCGCGGCTCAACAAGGAGATCGCGGCGGTGCTGAAGCAGCCCGAGGTAGCGAAGTCATTCGAGTCGCAGGGCATGGTGCCGGCGAGCTCGACGCCCGCGGAGTTCGGCTCGCTGCTGAAGAAGGATGCCGACCGCTGGGCGGGTGTCGTCAAGCGCGGCAACATCACTGCAGACTGATCGGCCCGCCCCGTTGCGCCTGAACTCGGGGGACTTCCCGGTCAGCGCGCAGTCGAGGCCTTCCCCGCGTGCCGCGCCAGATGCACCTGGTGCAGCGTGATCTTGCGCACCTCGGCCTGGCTGGTCTCGATGTGCGCGCGCAGCAGCATCGCGGCCTGGTCGCCGCGGTTCGCTCGCACAGCCTTCAATATCTTGGCGTGTTCGTCGTAGGTGGCGTCGATGCGCGGCTGCTTGGTGAAGTCGAGCCGGCGGATGATGCGGATGCGGTCGGTCACGTCGCCGTGCACGCGGGCCATCTCGGCATTGCCGGCGGCCGCCACCAGCGAGCAGTGAAAGGCCTCGTCCCATTGCGCCACCTGCGCCATGTCGGCACTGCGCTGCGCCGCTGGCACGAGCCAGATGTCGGCCAGCGTCTCGAGCAGGCCTCGATCGATGTGGCGATCGGTCTCGCACAGCCGGTGCACTGCGGTGGTCTCCAGCACCATGCGCAGGTCGTAGAGCTGCTCGAACTGGTCGAAGTCGAAGGGCAGCACGCGCCAGCCGCTGCGGAACAGCACCTCCACGAAGCCCTCCTGCTGCAGCCTGAAGAGCGCCTGCCGCACCGGCGTGCGCGACACGCCCAGCCGGTCGCTGATCTCGCTCTCGGTGAAGCGGTCGCCCGGCACGAGGATGAAGTCGGCCACGTCGCGCTTGAGCTGCGCATAGACCTCGTCGGCCCGCGTGCGGAAAACGGCCGCATCGGCGGCGGCAACGGGAGTCTCGGGGTGGGTTCGGGCAGTAGACACGTTGAAATGGTAGTCGCAGGGCCGGGGCGTCAGGAAAAAGCAGAAGAAGAGGAGCGACCATCCAGCGCCGCGAGCAGCGCGGCACCCGGCGCAGTCCACCCCACGATGCCGCCCTGCGCGCGCACCATCTCGAGCGTCGCCGCCTTGAACGCGGGGAAGTAGCTCTCGGTGCAGTCCTCGAGCAGCAGGCTGTCGTAGCCGCGATCGTTGGCCTCGCGCATGCTGGTCTGCACGCAGACCTCGGTCGTGACGCCGCCGAACAGCAGGTGAGTGATGCCGCGCGCCTGCAGCAGCTCGTGCAGGCCCGTGGCGTAGAAGGCACCCTTGCCTGGCTTGTCGATCACGATCTCGCCCTCGACCGGCGCGAGCGCCTCGATGATCTGGTTGCCCGGCTCACCCATCACGAGGATGCGCCCCATCGGCCCTTCGTCGCCGATGCGCAGCGTGGGGTTGCCGCGATTGCGCTTGGCCGGCGGGCAGTCCGAAAGATCGGCCTTGTGCGCCTCCCGCGTGTGCACCACGAGGCCACCCGCCTCCCGCCATGCTTCCAGCACGGCTTTCGTCGCAGGGACGATGGCCTCCAACAGCGAAACGTCGTTGCCCAACGTCTCGCCGAAGCCGCCAGGTTCGATGAAGTCGCGCTGCATGTCGATCAGCACGAGCGCGGTCCGATCAATGTCGAACTCGTAGGGGAACGGATTGGCCAGTGCTATGCGCATGCTCGTCCTCATGTGTTTCCAAGGCTGCGGCAATCACTCCACGACCAAGCCCGGCGGGTGGCACGGCGCGGTCGCCCCCTCTGTGCCGCCGAGGAGCGCAGCGTTTCGCGGACAAGGGCTCGCAGCTGTCTGAGCGAAGCGAGTTCTGCGAGACCCCGCGAAACGCGAGCACCGCAGGGGAGCCGCGAAGCGGCCGGCATAGTGGGGGCGGCCGCGCCGTGCCGCCCGCCGGGCGCTCTCGAGACGACAGCAAGAGCACTCATGCGACCACCTCGTGATGCCCGCCACCCATATGCGCCCCGATCACATGCCGCTCGGCTCCGGAAGCCGAAGTCTCGAACACGATCCGCCCTTCGCTCATCACCACGATCCGATCCGCCAGCTCGAGCAGCTCGTCGAGGTCCTCGCTGATGAGTAGAACGGCCCCGCCCTTCTCCCTCACCTGCACGATGCGCGAATGGATCTCCGCAACGGCCGCGAAGTCCAGCCCGAACACCGGATTCGCTGCGATCAGCACATTGATGTCGCCCGCCAGCTCGCGCGCCAGCACCGCGCGCTGCACGTTGCCGCCCGAGAGGCTTCGAATCGGCGCTCCCTCGCCCCGCGTCTTCACGCCGTATTCGGCGATCCACTCGCGCGCGCGGCTGCGCCAGTACGGAAAGCTCAGCACGCCGCCGCGCGACAGGGGCGGCTGGTCGAAGTCGCGCAGCGCCATGTTCTCCGCGACGCTGAGATCGCCGACGCATGCATTGCGCAGCGGCTCCTCCGGAAGACTGCGAACCTTGAGCTCGCGGTTCTCGGCGCGATGCGCGGCGTAGGGCCGTCCCATCACGCTGACCTTGCCCGCCAGGCGCGGACGCTGCCCGACGAGCGCCTCCACCAACTCGCGCTGCCCGTTGCCGGAAACGCCGGCCACGCCGAGGATCTCTCCGGCGCGAACCGACAGGCTCAGCTCGTGCAGCGCCAGCGTGCCGCGATCGCCCTGCGCCTTCAGCCCCTCGACCTTCAGCGCAACCGGCGCGCCAACGGCCACCGGCTTCCTGTCGACCGGCCCCTGCGCCGGCGACGAGGCGACCTGCTCGCCCCCCATCATGGCCTGCGCCAGTTGCGCCGGACTGGTATCGGCCACGCGGCAATGGTGCACCGCCTTGCCCCGCCTGAGCACCGTCACGCTGTCGGCATACGCCATCACCTCGCGGAACTTGTGCGTGATGATCAGCACCGTGCACAACCCGCTGCGCGCGAACTCGCGCACATGGCCCAGCACCTCGTCGGCCTCCTGCGGCGTGAGCACCGAGGTCGGTTCGTCGAGGATCAAGAGGCGCGGCTTCAGGTACAGCTGCTTGAGCAGTTCGAGCTTCTGCTTCTCGCCCGCAGCGAGCTCCGAAGGCCGCACGTCGAGATCGAGGCTGAACGGCGTGGTCGCCAGAAAGGCTTCCAGCTCCGCACGCTTGCGCTTCCAGTCGATCAGCGCCGGCGTCTTGCCGCCCGCGAGCAGCAGGTTCTCGGCCACCGTCATGCCCGGCGCCAGCGTGAAGTGCTGGTAGACCATGCCGATGCCCAATGCGCGCGCCACGATCGGGTTGGCGATGTCCTGCTCGCGCCCGTCGATCAGGATGCTGCCCTCCTCCGCGCGCTGGAAGCCGGCCACGCATTTCACCAGCGTGCTCTTGCCCGCGCCGTTCTCGCCTAGCAGTGCGTGCACCGTGCCGGGCTCCACGCGCATCGTCACGCGATCCATCGCAGTGAAGTCGCCGAAGCGCTTGGTGAGCTCGTAGGTGTCGAGCGCGAGCGCGCCGCTGCCCGCGGGCAGGCCGCCGATCGCGTGGGGGGAAGACGCGGCGCCCATCGCGGTCAGCCGAGCGCGGCCAGCAACGCCTGCGAGCTGGCATGCGCGCCGAACACACCGCCCTGCATGGTGATCATCTTCAGCGCCGCAAGGTGGTTGCCATGGTCGGTGGCGGCCGTGCAGTCGGACAGCAGCAGGCACTCGAAGCCCCGGTCGTTGGCATCGCGCATGGTGGTGTGCACGCACACGTCCGTCGTGATGCCCGCGAGGATGATGTTCTCGACGCCGCGCGTGCGCAGGATCAGCTCCAGGTCGGTCGCATAGAACGAGCCCTTGCCGGGCTTGTCGATCACCACCTCGCCCGGCAGCGGCGCCAGCTCGGGAATGATTTCCCAGCCCGGCTCGCCGCGCACCAGGATGCGACCGCAAGGCCCGTCGTCGCCGATGCCCACGCCGTTCGCGCCGATCTGCCGCGAGCGCCAGCGCTTGTTGGCCGGCAGGTCGGCGAGGTCGGGCCGATGGCCCTCGCGCGTGTGGATGATGTGATAGCCCAGCGGCCGCAGCGCCGCCAGCGTGCGCGCGATCGGCTGGATGGGAGCCTGCACCAGCGAGAGGTCGTAGCCCATCACGTCGACATAACCACCCTTGCCGCAGAAATCGGTCTGCATGTCGATGACGATCAGCGCCGTGTTCTCGGGGCGCATGTTGGCGTTGTAGGGCCAGGCGTAAGGCTCGGCGGCGACGGTCTTTGTCGTCATGGCAATCAGTTCCTTGTCGATGAGAGTTCGCCGGGGCTGCCGGCGGCGGCACTGCCCGGCCTGCACGTGAGCACGAGGATCACCAGCGTGAGCACATAGGGCACGGTGTTGAAGAGGTGATAGCCCCAGCCGATGCCGATGGACTGCAGCGCCGGCCCGATGGCACCCGCGCCGCCGAAGAGCAGCGCCGCGCCCACGCAGCGCAACGGACTCCAGCGCGCGAAGATCACCAGCGCCACCGCGATCAGGCCCTGGCCGCTGGAGATGCCCTCGTTCCAGCTGCCCGGATAGAACAGCGTGAGCGACGCGCCGCCGAGGCCGGCAATGAAGCCGCCAGCGGTGGTGGCCGCGATGCGCAGGCCCGAGACCGAGTAGCCGAGCGCGCGCGTGGCCTGCGCCGAATCGCCCGCCATGCGCACCAGCAGCCCGGCGCGCGTGCGCGCAAAACCCCACCACAGCAGCACAGCGAGCGCCACGCCCACGGGCACCAACGCATTGAGCTGCAGGGCGGAGCGCACCACCGGGTTGTCGCTCCAGAAGCCCAGCGGAATCGCGGGAATCTGCGGCGCCTGCGGCTGGATCAGCGGCTTGCCGAGGTAGAAGGCCAGCCCGGTGCCGAGCAGCATCAGCGCGATGCCGGTCGCCACGTCGTTCACGCGGTCGAGCGAGCACAGCAGCCCGTGCAGCAGCGCGAGCGCTGCGCCGGCCAGCGCGCCGATCAGCACGCCGAGCCACGCGGAGTCGGTGAGATAGGCGCCGCCGAAGGCCGCCATGGCCGACAGCACCAGCACGCCTTCGAGCCCCAGGTTGATGCGCCCCGACTTCTCCGTGAGGCACTCGCCCAGGCTCACGAAGAGGAACGGCGCGCCCACGCGCAGCGCACCGCCGACGATGCCGGCGAGCAGCGCGATCCACTGGTCGGCCGTCATGTGTAGCTCCTGGCTTCGGGCAGCATGCGATCGCCGAACTTCTTCCAGTCGACGGTGCGCAGGCCCTCGCTCGCGAGAATCAACACGAAGGCGATGCCCTGCAGCACCAGCACCGATGCATCGGGCAACCCGACGCGCCGCTGCAGCAGGCTACCCGCCGCACCGAAGCCGCCGAACAGGATGGCCACCGGCACGATGGCCACCGGGTTGTGCCGCGCGATGAACGACACCAGGATGCCCGCGTAGCCGTAACCAGCGATCAGCGAGGCATTGGCGTTGGTGTGCACCGCCGCCACCTCGATGGCACCCGCCAGCCCGGCGCATGCGCCGCCGAGCCCGCAAGCCGAAAGAATGAGCCGCGTCGCCGGCAGCCCCACGAGCTGCGCGGTACGCGGATTGCCGCCCACCACCCGCACCGAGAAGCCCGAGGCCGTGGCGCGCAGCCACCACCCGAGCCCCAGGCAGGCCACCACGCCGATCACCAGGCCCCAGTGCACGTCGGAGCCGCCTATGCCGCCGATCAGCAGCCCATCGTTCAGCGCGTAGGTGGAAGGCTTGTTGAGGCTCGCAGGGTCGCGCAGCGGCCCTTCGACCAGATGCTTGAAGAGGCCGATGGCGATGTAGGCCAGCAGCAGGCTGCTGATGGTCTCGTTGATGCCTCGGTACTGGCGCAGCCATCCCGCGAGCACGATCCACAACGCACCGGCGACGGCACCCGCGATGCACACGATGGCCGTGCCGATGGCGTTGCCGGGCAGCGGCACCGCGTGCGCCAGCGCCGCACAGGCCAGCCCGCCCAGCACCAGCGCACCCTCGCCGCCGATGACGATCAGCCCCGCGCGCGCGGGCAGCGCAACGCACAGCGCGGTGAGCATCAGCGGCGCGGCGCGCTGCAACGTGTTCTGCCAGGAGAACCAGTCGCCGAACGCGCCCTTGAACAGCGTGGCCCACACCTCCACCGCGTCGATGCCGGCGAAGGCCACCACCAGCCCGAACAGCAGCAGCGCCGCCGCGATGGCGAACACCGGCAGGGCCAGTTCCTTGAAGAGCGCGGGGCGCAACATGTCGTCGACGGAGTGAAGGTCAGACGCCGCCCACGACGCCTTCGACGAGGTAGTTCATCTTCTCGAGCTCGAGGTCGGTCTGCTTCAGGACCTTGCCCGCGGGCACCACGACCGCGCCCTTGTTGTCCTTGATAACGTCCTTGAAGATGTCGAAGCTGCCCGCGATCATCTTCGCCTTGATCTCGTCGGCATGCTTCTTCGCGGCGTCGGGCACCATGGGGCCGTAGGCCGACATCTTCACGTAGCCCTCCTTCAGGCCGCCGCGCAGGAAGTTGGGATGCGGCTTGCCGCTCTGCGCGGCCTCGATGGCGGTCTTGTAGGCAGTGAGCCAGTTCCATTCGGCACCCGTCAGGTAGGCGTTGGGCGCCAGCTTGGCCTGGCTCGCGTGATAGCCGCAGACCATCTTGCCGCGCTTGGCCGCCGTCTCGACAACCACCTTGGGGCCGTCCACGTGCATGGTGAACACGTCGCAGCCCTGGTCGGCCAGGCTGTTGGTGGCCTCGGCTTCCTTCACCGCCATCGACCAGTCGCCCGTGAAGATCACGCTGCAGGTGATGTTCGGCTTGACCGAGCGCGCGCCGAGCGTGAAGGCGTTGATGTTGCGCAGCACCTGCGGAATGGGCTTGGCCGCGACGAAGGCGATCTTGTTGCTCTTCGTCATGTGCGCGGCGATCACGCCGTTGAGGTACTGGCACTCGTCGATGTAGCCGAAGAAGCTGCCGACGTTCTTCGGGTGCTTGCCTTCGGTCCAGAGCCCACCGCAGTGCGAGAAGCGCACGTCGGGGTTCTTGGGCGCCACCGCGAGGATGTGCGGGTCGAAGTAGCCGAACGAGGTGGGAAAGAGCAGGCCCGCGCCGTCCTGCGAGATCATGCCGGCCATGGTCTTCTGCACCGCGGCGGTCTCGGGAACGTTCTCTTCCTCGATGACCTTCACGCCCGGCAGCTTCTTGATCTCGGCGGCGGCCATGGCGTGCGCCTGGTTGTAGCCGTAGTCGTCGCGCGCGCCGACGTAGATCACGCCGACGGTGAGCGGCTTGGGCTTGGCTTGCGCGCTCGCGAGTGCGCTCCAGCTTCCCAGGCTGCCGGCCGCGCCTAGCGCGGCAAGGGTCTTGAGCGAATCGCGGCGGTTGAATTGGCTGGTCATGGCTTTCTTCTCCGTTACAGGTTGAGGTGCAAAAAACGTGCCCTTGCCGGGGCTCAGCCGAGCAGGCTCACGTGGGCGGCGACCACGCGCCAGCCTTCGGCCGTGCGCATCCAGGTCTGGCTCTGGCGGCCGGTCTGGTTGCTGCCGCTGCCTTCGCGGCAGAACTCGACGTTCGCGGTCGCGAAGTCGCGGCCGTAGGTGGTGATGACGGTGCGCAGCAGTTCGCGCGGCGGGCTCTGCACGGGCAGCGAGGCGCGGAAGGCAGCGATGTCGGCGTGGCCGTAGTGGTTCTCCGAGAAGCCGTAGCGCAGCGTGTGCGGGCTGTTCCAGAAGAGCTCGTCGAGCGTCGCGCGGTCGTTGCCGACCAGCGCGGCCTCGTAGCGTGCGAACACGGCCTGCACTTCAGCCAGCACCTCGGGAATGTTGATCTCGGGCGTCACCGGCGGACCTCGCGCTGGAAGATGTCGAGGCTGAGCTTCTTGGTCGCGACGAAGCTTTCAGTGCTCAGCGTCTCGACGGTGCGCGGGCGCGCGTCGCCGTAGCGCAGGATCTCGGCGACTTTGGTGGGCCGCTTGGTGAGCAGCAGCACCTCGTCGGCGAGGTACACGGCCTCCTCGAGGTCGTGCGACACCAGCAGCATGGTGGTGCCGGTCTGCATGAACACTTCCTGCAGCTTCTCGCGGATGAAGAGCGTCATCTCGAAGTCGAGCGCCGAGAAGGGCTCGTCGAGAAACAGCACCTCGGGGCTGGGCGCGAGCGCGCGCATGATCGACGCCGTCTGCTGCTGGCCACCCGAGAGCTCGTAGGGAAAGCGCTTCAGGTCGAACTTCACGTCGAAGGACGCCACCAGCTCTTCCATGCGCCGGTCGACCTCGGCCTTGCTGCGCCCTTCGAGCTTCAGCGGATAGGCGATGTTGTCGATGGTGCGCATCCACGGGAACATCGCCTCGCGGTAGTTCTGGAACACGTAGCCGATCTTGGTGTCCTTGCGCTGCTTGCCGTCGAACAGGATCTCGCCCGAGTCGATGGGGATGAGCCCCGCGATCATGTTGATGAGCGTGGACTTGCCGCAGCCGTTGGGGCCGAACACCGAGACGATCGCGTGCTTCGGGATGTCGAGATCGAAGTTCTCGTACAGCGGCCAGCCCGCGAAGTACTTGGTGAGCCCGCGGATCGTGATGTGCGTGCCTGCCGGGCCGGGCCTGAAGGCAGGCTTCGGAACGTCGGCGTATACCGGGCCGTTGATGACGATGTCAGTTGAAGCTCGCATGGATGCGCTCCTGTCGGGATCTTTGCGTGAGCTGCCGCGGAACCGGCTTTGCCGGGCCGCAGGCAGCGCCCCTTCGCAGGGGGTTGGCGGCTACGCGTAGCGAGCAAGCCTGGGGGTGGTCCATTACCTTCCGCTCCAGTGCACGATGCGACGCTCGGCGATCAGGAAGAGGATGTTCAGGGCGTAGCCCAGCGCGCCTGCCGCAAGAATGGCCGCGTACATGCTCTTCACGTTGAGCACCTGCTGCGCGTCGATGATGCGATGGCCCAGCCCCGTGTCGGAGCCGATGAACATCTCGGCCACGATGACGATCACCAGCGCCATCGACACCGCCGAGCGCAGGCCCACGAAGCTGGGCTGCAGGCTTTCCCACACGAGCACGTCCTTGAAGATCTGCCAGCGCGAGGCGCCCATGACGCGTGCCGCCATCACGCGCTGCTTGCGGGCGTTGATGACGCCGTAGGCGCTGTTGAACACCACGATGAGCAGTGCGCCGAAGGCCGCGATGGCGACCTTGTTGACGTCGCTCACGCCGAAGATCAGCAGGAACAGCGGGATGAGCGCGGACGACGGCGTGGAGCGGAAGAAGTCGATCAGGAACTCCACGCTGCGGTACGCCTTCTCGTTGCTGCCGAGCAGCACGCCCAGCGGCACGCCGACGACCGCCGCGATGACGAAGGCCTGCACGGTGCGCCACACGGTCATGGCGAAGTCGGTGAGCAACGGGCCGCCGGCCAGGCCGGTGATGAGGGCGGCGATGGTGTCGGCGGGCGTGGGCAGAAGAATCGGCTTGATGAAGCCGAGCCGCACCACCAGGTCCCAAACGATGAAGAGCACCGCCGGACCGATGAAGGGCAGCATACGCTCGCGCAGCGGCGGCTTCGGTGCCGCGGTGGCAGCACTTGCCGACGGGGTCCACGGCGCGGCCGTGGTCGTGCTTGCTTCGGCCATGGTCGTCAGCCTTTGTAGAGCAGGCCGTCCACCGCGACCTTCTTCTCGAAGATGCCTTTCTCGGTGAACAGGTCGTAGAACTTCTGGAAGTACGCGACGTCGCTGGGCTTGAACTCGTTGTAGAGCATGTACGACGCGAGCGGCACCTCGGCCGTGAGCTTGCCCTCGATGGCGGTGTAGCCCTTCATGAACTGCCGTGCCTCGTCGGGCTTGCTGCGCACCAGCTCCACGCCGCGCGCGTAGGCGGCGATGTACTTCTTCGCGATCTCGGGGTTCTTCTTGATGAACTCGCTGGTGAGGCTGGCCGCGCCGCCGTGCCAGGGCGCCATCGGGTCGCCGAGGATGTATCTGGCGACCACGCCGGCCTCGACGACGCGCGTGGTGCCGTTCATGCGGCCCACCGTGCCGGTGGGCTCCAGCGTGTAGCAGGCGTCGACCTGGCCCGCGACCAGCGCGGCCACGTGCTGGCCGATGGGCAGTTCGCTCACGGTCGCGCCCTTGGCGCCCGCGCGCTCCAGCATGGTCTTGCACAGCGTGACGTTCTGGATGCCGGGGCCCGAGGCGACCTTCTTGCCCGCCAGCTCGGCCACGCTCTTCACGGGGCTGTCCTTGGCGACGATGAATTCGTCGAGCACGTACTTCGCGTTGCTCGGGTTGGTGCAGAAGATCTTGAACAGGCCGGGCTGCGCGATCTCGCCGATGGCGAGGTTGGCCGAGCCGGTGCCGTTGGCGCTGCCGTCGCAGCGGCCGGCGAGCATGCCTTCCATCACCTGCTGCGCGCCGGCGAACTTCAGCGGCTCGACTTCGAGGCCGGCCTCCCTGAAGTAGCCCTTGTCGACCGCCGCGAAGAACGGCAGGCCGGCGGCCACCGGCCAGAAGCCGATGCGCAGCTTCGTCGCCGCGCCCTGCGCGCGCACGATGGCGGGCGCGGCCAGCACGGCCAGCCCAGCGGCGCCGGCCTGCAGCAACCGGCGTCTTTGGCGTGCGGCGGAAGAGTCTTGTTGAATGCTCATCGGAACTCCTGATCAGTTGGAACTCGGGGTGGCCAGGCTCGCGACGTAGGCGCGCCAGCCGCCGTGATGGGTCACGTCCTGCGCGCCGGCCAGTGCATGGCCCTCGCAGATGAAGCCCTTCACCCAGCTGCCGTCGGCCAGCTCGACGCTGCCCAGCCCCAGCGGAGCCGGGATGAGCGCGAGAAAGCTGCCGACCTGGGCGAGCGGCACGGCCCACACCTCCAGCGCGATGGCGGCACCGCCTTCGTCTGCCCCGACGGCCACGCGCCGCAGCCCGGGCTTGGGGGGCACCGTGCCCGGCAATGCATGCAGCCGGTAGAAGGGCGAAGTCGTTGTGGCACGCAGCAGCGTCGCGCCGCGCTCGGTGAGCTGGCCGTTGAGCGGCATGCCCGAGAGATGCGCGCCGACCACCGCGATGGGCAGCAGGCCGGCGCCCGGCGCGGCGAGCCCCGGAATGGCGCGCGGCGCGGGCAGCGGCTGGCCGGTCGCGCCCTGCGCGAGACCGGTCGCGTGGTGATAGCGCTGGCCCAGCTCGGCCAGCGCGAGATCGCTGCCGCAGGGGCCGATCAGCGTGATGCCGAAAGGCAGGCCATCCGCGCGCAGGCTGCTGGGCACAGAGAGCGCGGCGTAGTCGAGCAGGTTGACGAAGTTGGTGTACGCGCCGAGGTTGCGGTTGAGCACCACGGGGTCGGCGCGCATCTGCTCGCGGGTGTAGTGCGTGGGCGCGGTGGGCACGAGCAGCACGTCGATGGCGCGCCACATCGGCTCGACCTTCTGCGCGATGGCGCGCAGGCGGGCCTGGGCCTCGAACACGTCGGCGGCGTCGTAGTCGCGGCCGCTCGCGAGGATGCCGCGCACGGGCTCGATCACGTCGCCTTCGTGCGCGTCGAAGAACTCGCGCACGGCGGCGTAGCGCTCGGCGACCAGCGCGCTTTCGTAGAGCATCGCGGCGGCTTCGGCGAGCGGCGCGTAGGCGATGGTGACGGGCGTGCCGCCCATGGCGAGCAGCCGCGCGACCGCGTCGCCGAATGCCTGTTCGGCGGCAGCGTCGCCGAAGAAGCTCAGCCTGTCGGGCACGCCGAAGCGGAAGCGCGCGGGCAGCGGCTCGCGGCGCAGGTCGATGTCTCTCGAATACGGGTCGCGCGCGTCGTGGCCCGCGGCGGCGAGCAGCACGTCGACCGCGGTGGCGACGGTGCGCGCGAAGATGGAGACGCAGTCGGCGCTCTGCGCGGCAGGCACCACGCCGAAGGCGCTCAGCAGGCCGCGCGAAGGCTTGATGCCGACGATGTTGTTGAGCCCGGCGGGCACGCGGCCCGAGCCGGCGGTGTCGGTGCCGAGGGCGAAGTCGGCCTCGCCCGTGGCCACCACGTAGGCCGATCCCGAGCTGGAGCCGCCCGACACGTAGCGCGCGTCGAAGGCATTGGGCACCTCGCCATAAGGAGAGCGGGTGCCGTTCAGGCCGCAGGCGAACTGGTCGAGGTTGGTCTTGCCGGCCAGCGATGCACCGGCTTCGAGCAGGCGCTGCACCACGGCTGCGTGCACCTCGGGCAGGCGCTCGAAGGCCGGGCAGGCGGCGGTGGTGGGCACGCCGGCCACGTCGATGTTGTCCTTGACCGCGAAGCGCAGCCCGGCGAGCGGCAGGGCGAAACCCAGCGCCTCGCCGGCCTTCGCATGCGCCAGCGGCGATGCGAACCTGGCGATCCAGGCGGCTTCGGGCGATCCGCTTTTCGGGTTTTCTTCATGCACCATCTTCAGGCATCCAAACATGTGTACAAGTTGAGATGCAAGCGGCATGCCAACGGCGACGCGAGGTCGCGCTGGTCAGGAATGACGGAGGGAATTCACTTCCGCCCCTCTGGATATGAGAGGGGTGGAACCGGGCAGGTCAGCTCTTCCTGGCGTCGCGGTAGAGCTTTTCGACCTTCGGCAGGTTCGCTTCCAGCTTGGCGATGCGGTCCGGCCCGCTCGGGTGCGTCGAGAGGAAGTTCAGGCCGCCCTGGTTCTTCGACGCCGTGGCCATCTTCTTCCACAGCGACACCGACGCCTGCGGGTCGTAGCCCGCGCGCGCCGCGAGTTCGAGCCCCACGAGGTCGGCCTCGGTCTCGTCGCCGCGGCTGAACTTGAGCGTGATGAGTTGCGTGCCGGCGCGCGCGGCGAGGTCGCCGACCTGCCCCCATCCGAGCAGCTGCGCACCGATGGAGAGCGCCGCGCCGGTGCCCGCGCTCTTGGCCATGCGGGCGCGGGCGTGCTCACGCAGCGCATGGGCCATCTCGTGGCCCATCACCATCGCGACCTCGTCGTCCGTGAGCTTGAGCTGCTCGAGAATGCCGGTGAAGAAGGCGATCTTGCCGCCGGGCATGCAGAAGGCGTTGATCTGCTTGCTGCCGATCAGGTTGACCTCCCACTTCCAGTCGCGGGCGCGCGAGTTCCACGGCGTCGCGAAGGGAATGAGCCGCTTGGCGATCGCGCGAAGGCGCTGCAGCTGCGGATTGCTCTCGCCCGCGAGCGCGCCCTTGGCGCGTGCCTGCTCGAGCAGCTGGCCGTACTGCTGCACGCCGGCCGCCTCGATCTGGTCCGCCGGCACCAGGTTGCGCGCCACCGAGGCCCTGCCCACGTCGACCTGCGCCAGGGCCGGCCTTGCAAGGGCAGCACTGGCCGCGCCGGCCGCCGCCAGCAGGAAGGCACGCCTGGGGTTCCAGCCGGAAGCGGCGGACGGGATGGAAGCGGGGAGATCGCATCGTGTGCACATAGGAGCGGGATCATAGGAACAAATGAAGACAAGAAGGCCGGGAACCCGGGGCGTCGCTCATGGACAATCCGGGGCACATGTCCGCCTCGCCCGCAGAAACCCCCACGCCCCCCTCTCCGCCCTGGCGCGACGCGCTGAAGGTCTACCTGGAACCCGCCACCCTGCGCATGCTGGCGCTGGGCTTCTCGGCGGGGCTGCCGCTGCTGCTGGTGCTGGGCACGCTGAGCTTCCGGCTGCGCGAGGCGGGCATCGACCGCACCACCATCGGCTACCTGAGCTGGGTCGGGCTGGCCTACGGCTTCAAGTGGGTCTGGGCACCTCTGGTCGACCGGCTGCCGCTGCCGCCGCTCACCACGCTGCTGGGGCGCCGCCGCGGCTGGCTGCTGCTGGCGCAGTGCATGGTCATCGCCGGACTGGCGGGCATGGCGGTGAACGACCCGCGCCACGGGCTTACGCCGCTGGTCTGGTGTGCGCTGCTGGTGGCCTTCGGCTCGGCCACGCAGGACATCGCGCTCGATGCCTTCCGCATCGAATCGGCAGAGGCGCGCAAGCAGGCAGCGCTGGCAGCGGCCTACCAGACGGGCTACCGGCTCGCGATGATCTGGGCCGGTGCCGGCGTGCTGTGGGTCGCGGCCTGGGCCGAGGTGGCGCCCGCCGTGGCAGCCACGGGCGCCGCCGCCTACCAGAACGGCGCCTGGAAGACGGCCTACCTGGTCATGGCGGCCTCGATGGCCGTCGGCGTGGTCACGGTGCTGCTGTCGCCCGAGCCGGTGCCGGGCGCCCTGCCCAAGGCCCGCAGCGCCGCCGAATGGCTGCGCAACGTGCTGGTCGAGCCTTTCGCCGATTTCATCCGCCGCTACAAGTGGCAGGCGGTGCTGATCCTTTCGCTCATTGCCATCTACCGCATCAGCGACGTGGTGATGGGCATCATGGCCAACCCTTTCTACGTGGACATGGGCTTCACCAAGGACCAGGTGGCCTCGGTCAGCAAGATCTACGGCGTGATCATGACGCTGGTGGGCGCCTTCGTCGGCGGCGTGCTCTCGATGCGACTGGGCGTGATGCGCGTGCTGATGCTGGGCGCGGTGCTCAGCGCCGCCAGCAACCTGCTCTTCGCGTGGCTGGCCACGCGCGGGCACGACCTGACGGCGCTGATCGCGGTGGTCTCGGCCGACAACCTCGCTGGCGGCATCGCCTCGGCGGCCTTCATCGCCTACCTGTCGAGCCTCACGAACATCAGCTATTCGGCCACGCAGTACGCCCTGTTCAGCTCGCTGATGCTGCTGCTGCCGAAGTTCCTGGCCGGCTATTCGGGCGCCTTCGTCGACGCCTACGGCTACAGCAGCTTCTTCGTCGGCACCGCGCTGCTGGGCGCGCCGGTGCTGGTGCTGGTGGCGCTGGCCTCGCGGCTGACGACCACAAGCCCCCAGGGCCGTCAATAGGGGTCTACAGGGCCTGCGCCTTATAGGAAACGGCCGACGCTGCACGGGCCGCGCAACTGGTAGGCTGTACCGGTATACATTCGTTTCCTTCGAAATTTCTTTCAATCTCCTTTCCTCGCCGGCGCGCCCTTTCCGTTCTGCTTGCCTTCCCCGCGCGCCCATCGTCCGCCTGACCGACAGCCCAACACCTACAAGATCGTGCCGTCCCGAATTTCTCCTCTTCAAATAAGTGCCTACACGGCCACCTGCGCCGTCGGTGTCGGCAAGGAAGTGCTGGCCGACGCGCTCGCGCAGTCGCGCAGCGGGCTGCGCGCCAACGACTTCGGCGACGCGCCGCTGCCCACCTGGATCGGCCGCGTCGACGGGGTCGAGGAGGTCCGGCTCCCCGAATCGCTCGCGCAGTGGGACTGCCGCAACAACCGGCTGGCCTGGATGGGCCTGCAGGCCGACGGCTTCCTCGAGGCCGTGGCCGCGGCGCGCGAGAAGTACGGCGCCTCGCGCATCGCGCTGGTGCTGGGCACCTCCACCGCCAGCATCGGCGAGACCGAACTGGCCTACACCCAGCTCGACGCGCAGGGCATGTTCCCGCCCGACCAGCGCCGCGCCGCGGTGCACACGCCGCATTCGCTGGCCATGTTCGCGCAGCAGCTGCTGGGCATCAGTGGCCCGAGCGAGACCATCTCCACCGCCTGCTCGTCGAGCGCCAAGGTGTTCGCCTCGGCCGAGCGGCTCATTCGCCTGGGCCTGGCCGACGCGGCGGTGGTCGGCGGGGCCGACACGCTGTGCGGCAGCGTGCTCTTCGGCTTCAACTCGCTCGAACTGGTGTCGAGCGAGCCGTGCCGGCCTTTCGATGCCGCGCGCAAGGGCATCAGCCTTGGCGAGGCCGCGGGCTTCGCGCTGGTCGAGCGCGTGCAGACCGGCGCCGATGCCGCGCCGCTGCTCCTGCTGGGCTACGGCGAGGCCAGCGACGCGCACCACATGTCGACGCCGCACCCCGAGGGCCTGGGCGCCGAGCGCGCACTCGACGAGGCACTGGCGCGCGCCGGCCTCACGCCCGACGCCATCGACTACATCAACATGCACGGCACCGCGAGCCAGAAGAACGACGAGGTCGAGGGCGCGCTGGTGGCGCGCCGCTTCCCGGCACGCACGCACGCCAGCTCGACCAAGGGCTTCATGGGCCACACGCTGGGCGCGGCGGGCATCGTCGAAGCCGTCATCAGCCTGCTGGCGATCGAGCGCGGCCTGATGCCGGGCACCGTCAACACCCACACGCTGGACGAAGGCTTCGGCCCGCAGATCCGGCTCGAGCCCGCGCGCGGCGAAGTGCGCTACGCCCTCAGCAATTCCTTTGGCTTCGGCGGCAACAACTGCTCGCTCGTTTTCGGCAAGGCGGCATGAACGACATGAACCAGGCCGCACCCAAGCCCCCCACCCTCTACATCGAAGGCCCTGCCTTCTGGACGCCCACCCTGCCCGGCTGGGACGCCGCGCGCGCCGCCTTCCGCGGCGAAGGCACGCTGACCGATCCGCCCGCCAAGCGGCCCTCGCCGCAGGTGCTGGCGCCGGCCGAGCGCCGCCGCGCGCCCGACACCGTGGCGCTGGCGCTCGAGGTGGCCGCCGCCGCCCTCGCCGGCTCCGGCCGCAACGCGGCCGACGTGCCTTGCGTGTTCACGTCGGCGCACGGCGACCTGTCGATCAACGACTACATGTGCAGCACGCTCGCGAGCGATCCGAAGGGACTGTCGCCCACCAAGTTCCACAACTCGGTGCACAACGCGGCCGTGGGCTACTGGACCATCGGCACGGGCTGCATGGCGGCCAGCAACGCGGTCTCTGCCTACGAGCACAGCTTCGCGTCGGGCCTGCTCGAAGCTGCCGTGCAATCCGCCTGCGACCAGGAACCGGTGCTGCTGGTGGGCTACGACGCCCCCACCGTGGGCGCGCTGACTTCCGTCACCGACAGCCGAGGCCTGCTCGCGGTGGCGCTGGTGATCGCCAGCGAGCCGAGCGAGCGCACCGTCGCGGCGCTCGACTGGTCGCTGGTCAGCGAAGGCGGCACGGCTCCTGTGGCCACGCAGCCGCGCTCCGAAGCCGCGAAGTCGCTGGCCGAGATCAACCCCATGGCCCAGTCGCTGGGTCTCTTCGAATCCCTGGCACATCTCGATGACGGCAATGGCGACGGCGCGGGCATGCCGGTCGACCTGCCACTTTCCGCGTCCCTGTCGCTGCGGCTGCAGTTGCGGCCGCTCGCGCGGGGCTGAGCCCACGGCCACTGCAACCGGCGCTATGCTTTTCGCAGCATGGCCGGTTGACAGGGGTTGCCGAGGTTTACCCAACTTTACGGAGCGTTCAAGCCCGCTTGCTCCCGGTGGACGACCATGAAGCGCATGAGCACCCCCCAACTCCTGATGATCGAAGACGACGCCCGCCTGGCGCAGATGGTGGGCGAGTACCTGACGCAGTCGGGCTTCGCGTTCAACCATGCCGGCGACGGCGCCGCAGGGCTCGAGCAGCTGCAGCAGCACGCGCCCGACCTGGTGATCCTCGACCTGATGCTGCCGGACACCGACGGGCTCGAAGTCTGCCGCCGCATCCGCGCGCTGCCCGGACCGCTGTCGAAAGTGTCGGTACTGATGCTGACGGCCAAGGGCGACCCCATGGACCGCATCATCGGCCTGGAGATCGGTGCCGACGACTACCTGCCCAAGCCCTTCGAGCCGCGCGAGCTGCTGGCGCGCATCCGCGCCGTGCTGCGCCGCCGCGCCGAGAGCGTCACCGAGGCCGAGGCTTCGTCGGTGATGCGCTTCGGCACGCTGGAAATCGACCGCAATGCGCGCACCGTGTCGGTGGGCGGCGCGGTGGCCGACCTCACCTCCTACCAGTTCGACCTGCTGACGGCGATGGCCGAGCGCGCGGGCCGCGTGCTCACGCGCGACCAGATCATGGAAGCCGTGCGCGGCCGTGAACTGGAAGCCTTCGACCGCTCCATCGACGTGCACATGGGTCGCATCCGCGCGGCCATCGAAGTCGACGCGAAGAATCCCAAGCGCATCCTTACCGTGCGCGGCGTGGGCTACGTCTTCGCCAAGCAGCAAGACTAGAAATGTCTGCCCCCCGGCTTTTCACTCGCTTCGCTCCGTGTAATTCGCCACCCCCCAAGGGGGAGGCGCGGCTCGCCTTGGGGCGGCCCGGCGGCGGCCGCATCGCAACAACATGCTGAATCTCTATTCGCGCCATCTCTACGTCCGCATCTGGCTCGCGGTGGTGGGCGGCGTCGTGATCCTCACGCTGATGGCCAACTGGATCGTGCGCGAGGCCGCCGAGGCCGAGCGCGAGCGGCTGGCGCCTGTGCCGCGCAACGTGGTGGTGCTCGACGCGCAGGACAAGCCGATCGGCGCGGGCACCGCCCTGCGCGTGCCGGGCCAGGGCCTGGAGTTCGATGTGACGCTCAGCGACGGCAAGGCCATCACGCTGCGCGTGGCGCCGCGCGAGCGCCCTACCGGCACCGGTGGCTTCGCGCCGTGGCGCACGCCCTTCGGGCTGGGCTGGATGATCGCGCTGGTGGGCGTGGCGGTGGCACTGGGCGTGTACCCGATCGTGCGGCGCATCACGCAGCGGCTGGAATCGCTGCAACGCGGCGTGCAGCGCTGGGGCGAGGGCGATCTCTCGGTGCGCGTGACAGAAGAAGGGCAGGACGAAGTGGCTGATCTATCCAAACGATTCAATGCGTCGGCCGAACGCATCGAGCAGCTGGTGCGTTCGCACAAGTCGCTGCTGGCCAACGCCTCGCACGAGCTGCGCTCGCCGCTCACCCGCATCCGCATGGGCCTGGAGCTGATGGGCGAGCACCCGAGCCAGTCGGCGCGCGAGGAGATCTCGCGCAACATCGGCGAGCTCGACCAGCTCATCGACGAGATCCTGCTGGCCAGCCGGCTCGACGCGAGCGAGGCCGACATGGGCACCATCGAGCCGGTCGACCTGACCGGCCTGGCGGCCGAGGAATGCTCGCAGGTCAACGCCGAGCTCGACCTTGCAGACGGCACCGACAACGCCACGCTCACCGTGCCGGGCGTGTCGCGCCTGCTGCGCCGGGCCATCCGCAACCTGCTGGAGAACGCACGCCGCTACGGCGCCGGCGAGATCGCGGTGGAACTGGGCAGTGCCAACGGCTACGCCACCGTGCGCGTGAACGACCGCGGGCCGGGCGTGCCGCCCGCACTGCGCGAACGCATCTTCGAGCCCTTCTACCGCCTGCCCGGCGCCAGCGAGCGCAACGGCGGCGTGGGCTTGGGACTGGCGCTGGTGAAGTCGATCGCCGAACGGCACGGCGGCACCGTGCGCTGCGAAGACCGCCCCGGTGGCGGCGCGAGCTTCGTGATCCGCCTGCCGGCGGCCGCGCGCAGCCACTGACACCGCCCCCCGCGGGGATGCCGCGGAACCGGCTTTGCCGGGCCGCAGGCATCGCCCCCGGCGAGGGGGTTGGCGAAGCGACACGAAGTGCGCGAAGCCTGGGGGAGAAGTCAGGTCAGCTCCAAGATGCCAACCTAAAATCCCGCCCCTATGCAGAGATCGCACATCGTTCGGCCCGCGGCCATGTTCTGGGGGCTGGTGGTGTTCATGCCGGTCGGCGTCACCTATCTTTCGGCCATCCTGCTGCTGCTCACCATGCTGGTGGCCGGCGGCCTGGGCGAGCGCTATGCGCGGCTGCGCGCCAACCCGCTGTGGTGGCCGGTGGTGGCCTACTTCGCCTGGACCCTCATCGTGCTGGCCATCGGGCAGCACTACCCCGAGACCGGCTCCAACCTGTTCCACGGCATACGCATCGGCCTCACGATACTGATGGCGATGGCGCTCTCGCGCGAGGAAGCGATATGGGCGCTGCGCGGCTTCCTGCTGGTGGCCGCGCTGAACATCGTGCTGGTCGTCGTCTTCTACGCGGTCGGCGGCTTCAACATCTGGTCGCCGCTGCGCGCGGTGGTGATGGAAGTGGGCAACAAGTCGATCAGCAACGCGCTGCTCTTCAGCGTGGTGGCCTCCACCGCCGCGGTGTGGGGCATCGCGCAGATCGCCGCGCACAAGCCGCTGCGCGCCATTCCGGCCTTCGTGCTGATGCTCGGGCTGGGCCTGGTGGTGGCGCTGCCGCTGACCTCGCGCACCTCGGTGCTCGCGCTGCTGCTGGTGATTCCGGTGGTGTGCATCCACCAGTGGCGCAGCCACCTGAAGATGCTGGTGGGCGCGCTGGTGCTGGGTGCCGTGGTGATGGGCGCCGGGCTCTACCAGCTGCCGCAGCTGCAGCACAAGGTCGAAGTCGGCGTGCAGGAAATCGAGGAGGCTCAGGCCGGCGCGGTCTTCAAGGGCAGCTGGGCCATCCGCTACTACATGTACCGCGACACCGGCCTCATGATCGCCGACCGTCCGCTCACCGGCTGGGGCATAGGCGGCTGGACCGACCAGTGGCACAAGCGCGGCCCGGCGCTCCTCGCCGACTCGAACATGCCGCACAACGACTTCCTGTGGGTCGGCGCGCAAGGCGGCCTGCCTGCCCTGCTGAGCCTGCTCGTCATCATGGTCGCCGCCGTCTGGCAGGCATGGAAGCGGCCCGACATCGCGGGCCGCTATGCGCTGGCGGCGACGCTGATCGCGCTGATCGCCTCGAGCGTGAACTCGGCCATGCGCGACGCGCAGATCGGCCTGGCGCTGCTCTTCATCTCGATGGTCTACCTGCGGCTCGCGCAGGAGAAGAACGACCCGGCCCCGTGGCGCGGCCTGCTGCCATCGCGCTTGAAGAGCCTGGAAAGCCTGGAAAAAGACCCCGCCCGCCCGGCTGCCTGAAGAGGCATCGGACGGCCGGGGCCGTTCGGTTCAGCGGCCTGCCTTGGTCAGTGCCGCGACGACACCACTTCGCCAGCCTTCAGCCGGTACACCGTGCCGCAATACGGGCACTTGGCCTCGCCGGTGCGCGCCACGTCGAGGTAGACCTTCGGGTGGCTGTTCCAGAGCTTCATGTCGGCCTTGGGACTGGGGCAGAACACGCCGCCCTGATGATTGAGCTCCTTGGCCAGGAGTTCGACTACTGCATTGGTGGACATGGGTTCTCTTCTTCTCAGACTTTCGTGAGCCAGTGTGCGTACTTGGGATTCTTGCCGTTCACGATGTCGAAGAAGGCCGCCTGGATCTTCTCGGTGATCGGGCCACGGGCACCGCCGTCGCCGCGGTTGCCGATCTCGACGCGGTCGAGTTCGCGGATGGGCGTGACTTCGGCTGCCGTGCCGGTGAAGAAGGCTTCGTCGGCGATGTAGACCTCGTCGCGCGTGATGCGCTTCTGCACCAGTTCGAGGCCCAGGTCCTTGCACACGTGCAGGATGGTGTTGCGGGTGATGCCGTTGAGCGCGCCGGCCGACAGGTCGGGCGTGTAGATCACGCCGCCCTTGACCACGAAGATGTTCTCGCCCGCGCCTTCCGACACGAAACCGCTCGCGTCGAGCAGCAGCGCCTCGTCGTAGCCGTCGTCCAGCGCTTCCATGTTGGCCAGGATCGAGTTGGTGTAGTTGCTCACCGTCTTGGCCTGCGTCATCGTGATGTTGACGTGGTGGCGGGTGTAGCTGGAGGTCTTCACGCGGATGCCGCGCTTCATGCCCTCTTCGCCCAGGTAGGCGCCCCAAGACCAGGCCGCGACCATGGCGTGCACCTTGTTGCCCTTGGGGCTCACGCCCAGCTTCTCGGAGCCGATCCAGATCAGCGGACGCAGGTAGCAGCTCTCGAGCTTGTTCTCGCGCACCACTTGCTTCTGGGCCTCGTTGAGCTGCTCCTGCGTGAAGGGGATCTTCATGCGCAGGATCTTGGCGCTGTTGAACAGGCGCTCGGTGTGCTCTGCCAGGCGGAAGATCGACGTGCCGCCGTCGGCCGTCTTGTAGGCGCGCACGCCCTCGAAGGCGCCGCAGCCGTAGTGCAGCGTGTGGCTCAGCACGTGGATCTTGGCGTCGCGCCAGTCCACGAGTTCGCCGTCCATCCAGATCTTGCCGTCACGGTCGTCCAGCGAGGGGGGGATCGAGCTCATTTCCTGATTCCTTTGGGATCGGTGTGGGGGTGCGACAGGAAGGGAAGTCGCAAAAGCTTGCGATTTTACGGCCGAGCCCGGAACGAGGTGCCCGACAATGGCCGGCTGTCCAAACCGTTGGAAAAAGGGTTTCCGTGTCCGTATTCAAGAACGTCATCGTCTATCGCATCGAACCCGCCTGGTCCCAGACACTGGCCGAGGCGGAGGAAGGGCTCGGCAAGCAGCGCTTCGTGCCTTGCGGCCCCTCGCAGGAAAAGTCCGCCGGCTGGATCGAGCCGCGCGGCGAGGCCAACGGCCCGCTGGTGGAGTCCATCGACGGCCAGTGGCTGGTCGAATACATGATCGAGAGCAAGCAGGTCCCCGGCTCGGTGGTGCGCCGCAAGGTCGACGAGCGCTGCGCCCACATCGAGGCCACCACCGGCCGCAAGCCCGGCAAGAAGGAAAAGAAGGAGCTCAAGGAAGACATCACCCTGGAGCTGCTGCCCATGGCCTTCACGCGCAGTGCCCGCGTCACGGTGTGGATCGACAAGGCCGAGAACCGCCTCGTGATCAACAGCGGCAACGCCTCGCGCGCCGACGAAGTGGTCACCAGCCTCGTGAAGTCGCTCGACGGCTTTGCCGTGGCCCTCATCAACACCCAGATCGAGCCCGCGGCCGCCATGGCCAACTGGCTGCTCACGCAGGAGCCACCGGCCGGCTTCACCATCGACCGCGAGTGCGAGCTCAAGGCGAGCGACGACTCCAAGGCCGTGGTGCGCTACGCCAAGCACCCGCTGGACATCGACGAGGTGAAGCAGCACATCACCGACGGCAAGCGCCCCACGCGGCTCGCGCTGACCTGGGACGACCGCGTGTCCTTCGAGCTCACGCACGGCCTGCTGATCCGCAAGATCGCCTTCCTCGAAGGCACGGGCGACGGCGCCGCGGGCGGCAAGAAGGAAGACAACTTCGACGCAGACGTGGCCATCGCCACCGGCGAGCTGGGCCAGTTGGTGCCCGCGCTGCTCGACGCGCTGGGCGGCGAGGCTGCGTTCTCTGCGGCAGCGCCGGACGAAGCGCCGAAGCCTGCTGCCGCCCAAGCCGAGGCTACGGCAGGCGCAGAAACGGAAGACGCACCGTTCTGAGGGCGCCGCGGCTCAGGCAACCAGGTAGGTCTGAGCCAGCCGTACCCAGCAGGCCGCGCCCAGCGGCAGCACTTCGTCGTTGAAGTCGTAGCCGGGGTTGTGCACCATGCAGCCGCCGAACTCGCCCTCCCCATTGCCGAGCAGCAGATAGCAGCCCGGCAGCTCGGAGAGCATCCAGGCGAAGTCCTCGCTGCCCGCGAAGCCCTTCGGCGCCTGCCTGACGACGTTCTCCTCGCCCACCAGCTCGGCGCACACCTGCGCGGCCAGCTGCGTCTCGGCCGCCGTGTTGACCACCGGCGGCACCAGCGCGCGGTAGTCGACTTCGGCCTCCACGCCGTGCGCCTGCGCGGTGAGGCTCACGATCTCGCGGATGCGCTGCTCGACCAGCGCGCGCGTCTCGGGCCTGGCCGCGCGCACGTTCAGGCCCAGCGACACCGACTGCGGAATCACGTTGTGCGTGGCGCCGCCGCGGATGAAGCCCACCGACACCACCGCGATGTCGTCCGGCGCCACGTTGCGCGCCACCACCGTCTGCAGCGCCGTCACCACCGCCGCGGCGGCCGCGACCGGATCGCGTGCGCGGTGCGGCATGGCGCCATGCCCGCCCACGCCCTTGATGGTGACGTCGGCCACGTCGGACGACAGCGTGAGCGGCCCCTCGACCGCCAGCATGGTGCCCACCGGCACGCCCGGTGCGTTGTGCAGCGCGTACACCGCATCGCAGGGGAAGCGCTCGAACAGGCCGTCCTCGATCATCGCGCGCGCGCCGCAGAGGTTTTCTTCGTCGGGCTGGAAGATCAGGTTGAGCGTGCCGTCGAAGTCGCGCGCCTTCGCCAGCGCCTTGGCGGCCGCCAGCAGGATCGCCGTGTGGCCGTCGTGCCCGCAGGCGTGCATGCGCCCGGCGTTGCGGCTCGCGTACGGCAGGCCCGTGGCCTCGGTGATGGGCAGCGCGTCCATGTCGGCGCGGATGCCCAGGCGGCGCGTGCCGCTGCCCAGCTTGAGCTGCGCCACGATGCCGGTGCGGCCGATGCCGGTGTGCACCTCGTAGCCCCAGCTGCGCAGCAGGTTCGCGACCAGCTCGCTGGTGGCGTTCACCTCGAAGCCGAGCTCGGGGTTGGCATGGATCTGCCGGCGGATGTCGACGAAGGCCTGTGTGTCGACGTCGGCCTGCGGCAGCAGGCGCGACAGGAGTCTGGTGGTCTGGGGGCTGAGTTGGCGGGTCATCCGGAGGGCTCTTCTTTCTTCGTCGATGGAGTTCAGGCCGCCTTGCGTTCGCGCAGGCTCAGCAGCGCGCAGAGGCTCAGCACGCCGCAGACCATCATGTAGAACGCGGGCGACATCGGGTTGCCGGTCTTCGCGAGCAGCCATGTCACGATGAACTGCGAGGAGCCGCCGAACACCGTCACGCCCACGCTGTAGATCACCGAGATGCCGCTGGCGCGCACGCCGGCGGGCAGCATCTCCAGCAGCATCAGGAACATCGGCGTGGTGCCGATGTTCACGCTCGCGGTGAGCAGCGCCGACAGGCACAGCACCAGCGGCACGCTCGGGTACTGGCCGATGAGCCAGAACACCGGGTACACCGCGATCACGCTGAAGAGCAGCGAGCCGATCACCAGCGGCTTGCGGTTCGGCAGCCGGTCGGCGAGCCGCCCCGCGACGAGCGACACCGCGAAAAGCGTGATGCCAGTGACGCAGCCCGACAGCAGCGAAAGCGACGGCGGCATGTGCAGCACGCGGATCATGTAGGTGGGCATGAAGAACACCACGAGGTACATCGTCGCGGTGCCGGCCGTGGTGGCCAGGATGCCCTTGAGCACCAGCCCGCCGTGCTCGCGCAGCAGCCGGCCGATGGGGCTGGATTCGTGGCTCTCGGCAACATGCGTTTCCTCGAGGTGGGCACGGATGTAGAGGCCCACGGGCGCGATCAGCAGCCCGAGCAGGAACGGCAGGCGCCAGCCCCAGCTCTCCAGCGAGGCCTGCGGCAGCGCGGCATACAGCGCCGCCCCGGTGAGCGCGCCCAGCAGCGCCGAAACACCCTGGCTCGCGAGCTGCCAGCTCACGCGAAAACCGCGCCCCTTCACGCCACCCGCCTCCATCAGCATCGACGTGGCCGCGCCCACCTCGCCGCCGAGCGAGAAGCCCTGCAGCAGGCGGCCCGCGAGGATCATCAGCGAGCCGAAGACGCCGGCCGACGCGTACGGCGGCGCGAGCGCGATGCACAGCGTGCCGAGCACCATGAGGCCGATGGTCAGCGTCATCGCGGCCTTGCGGCCCTTGCGGTCGGCGTAGTTGCCGATGATCACGCCGCCCAGCGGACGCATCACGAAGCCGATGCCGAAGGTGGCCACTGCCAGCAGCAGCGAGCCGTAGGGGCTGTCGGAGGGGAAGAACAGCTTGCCGATCAGCAGCGAGAAGAAGCTGTAGACCGTGAAGTCGTACATCTCCAGCGCATTGCCCAGCGAGCAGGCGGCGATCAGGCGGAACTGGCTCTGCTTTCCCTTGCCCTGCGTGGCATGGGGCGCATGGGCGGTGGCTGCTGAAGAGCCTCCGATCGGGCTTGCGGGCAATGCGGCTTCGCTCATCTAATGTCACTCCACGTACAGGTTGCGGGGGGCCTCTGCATAACCCTGGGGCCCGTTCGCGGCGGAGTATTCAGGCAAAGCGCTGCGGCGAAGAATCACAAATTTTCATGCTGATAACCAAACGGCATCCCCGTCATAAAGAGGCTCCGGAAGCCATCGGGACAAGCCCCAACACGCCTCCTTTCGCTGGATCGGCACCACGATGAAGCTGCAACAGTTGCGCGTCCTGCTGGCGGTGGCGCAGCACGGCAGCATCCACGAGGCGTCGCGCAGCCTGCACACCACGCAGCCGGCGCTGTCGAAGACCATCTCGGAGCTGGAGCGCGAACTCGGCGTGACGCTGATGTCGCGCTCCACGCGCGGCGTGAGCCTCACGGCCTACGGCACGGCGCTGGTCAAGCGCGCGAGCGTGGTCGAGCAGGAACTGCGGCACGCGCTGGAAGACATCGAAGCGATACGCGGGCACGACGAGGCGCAGCTGAACATCGGCTTCACCGCCGTGGCGTCGAGCGGGCCGCTGCCCGATGCGATGGCGTCGTTTCGCAGGCGCTTTCCCAACGTGGCGCTGCGCGGCTTCGAGCTGCGGCCGCAGCAGATCTTCGAGGGACTGCGCGAGGGCCGGCTCGACCTGGGGCTGGTCTCCACCTGCAACGGGCCGGGCACCAACGCCTTTCAATGGGAGCCGCTGTTCTCGGTGGCCATGCACCTGTCGGTGCGCGCCGGCCATCCGCTGCGGCGCGTGCGCAGGCTGCAGCCGCTGGTGGACGCCGACTGGCTGGTGCTCGACCCCATCGACGACGCAGGCAGCCCGCTGGTGAGCACGATGAACATGCACGGGCTGGAGATGCCCAAGCGCATGGTGCAGAGCGCGTCGAACCTGCTGGGCCTGCAACTGGCCACGCAGACCGACCTGATCAGCATGTGGTCGGACTTCGTGTTCCACGGCGCGGGGCCGCTGCGGCTGCAGCCGCATCTGCTGGAGAAGCTGCCGATCACCGACGAATTGCCGGACTTCGACGTGTTCCTGGTCTACCGTTCGGCCGACCTGATGACGCACGCATGCGCCGAATTCGCGAAGGAGGCTCGCCACCAGGCGAAGACGAATCCGCCCTGGCGGCAGCCCCGGCGCAAGGGGAGCGCGGCCTAGGCCGCCGTGTCGTTGTTGCCTTCGTCGTCAGCCGGTGTTTCCGGGCGCGTCATCGTCCAGCTCTGCAGCTTGCCGCCGTTGAAGACGGTGTCGACGTACGAGCCGCCGCCGTCGGTCCAGCGGTAGTGCTCGGGCTGCTCGTCCTTGGGCGAGCGCAGTTCGCCGAGGGCGCGCGTCATCGCGATCACGTGCATGAGCGTCACGCCCGGCTTGAGCTTGGCGTTGAGCATCACCGCGCTGGCCACGTAGCCCACGGGCCGCTCTGCCGCCCGCTTGAGCACCTGCATGGCGCGGTTGAAGTGCAGCAGCAGGAACATCACGATCGCGCCGCCGGCCAGGGCGACACCGCCCCATCCACCCGCGCGCCAGGCCAGCGCCATGACGACGATGGCGCCCAGAGGCAATAGAAAGTTCTTGAAATTCATGGCGCGCATTGTCGCCGCCCCTCGAGTGCCCCTTCGAAGTAGCCACCCCGACTACCGCAAGGGGCGAAAAACGGTACTCGGCCCCAAAAGCACTTTGCGCGGGCGCATCGGCTGGCACATTTCGCCGCACGGGCATCTGCCCGGGCCACCGAAAAGCGTATGACCATTCCGCGCTCCGTCACATTCGTTCGTCTCACCCTCGCCGCCACGCTCACGGCCGCCGCACTCAGCGGCTGTTATGTCGTGCCGCTCGGGCAACCCGCTCCGGCAGCGCCGCCTTCGCAGGCCTACGCCGTCGCACCGGGCCCGGTCGCACAGACCTTCAACGCGCGGCTGTACCCGTCGAATGCCGAAGCCTCGCGCTACGGCGTCGTCGCCGGCACCGTGACCAACGACATGAACGGCCGCGGCCACTTCAACGCACAGATCGGCGGTGAACAGTTTCAGGGAGAGGCAACCCGGGTCGCCGGCTCGCGTGCCAACGGCGTGGCGAACGCCACGGGCAGCCGCGGCGGCAACCTGAGTTGCCAGTACTCGATGAACTCGGCCACGCTGGGCAGCGGCCAATGCGTACTCAACAGCGGACCGGCGTTCACGATGCACATCGGGGGATAGGGAGGGTAGGCCCGGTGCGCCAGCGTGCGCGCCGGGTCATTTTTTCCTGATGCGCAGATCCGGCTGAAGACCGGATCAGTCGAGGCGGCGGACCACGTCCATCGCCTCCTCGATGCGATCCACCGCATGGATCGTCAGCCCTTCGATTTCCTTCGCGCCCTTCTTGGGCGCGTTCGCCTTTGGAACCACCGCCACGCTGAAGCCCAGCTTGGCGGCCTCGCGCAGGCGCTCCTGTCCGCGCGGCGCGGGGCGCACCTCGCCGGCCAGGCCCACTTCACCGAATGCAATGAAGCCCTTGGGCATCGGCTTGCCGCGCAGGCTGGAGGTGATGGCCAGCATCACCGCCAGGTCGGCCGCGGGCTCGCTGATGCGCACGCCGCCCACCGCGTTCACGAACACGTCCTGGTCCATGCAGGCCACGCCCGCATGGCGGTGCAGCACCGCCAGCAGCATCGCGAGGCGGTCGCGGTCCAGGCCCACAGAGAGGCGGCGCGGGCTCGGGCCGCCGTTGTCGACCAGCGCCTGGATTTCCACCAGCATCGGCCGCGTGCCTTCGAGCGTCACCAGCACCACGCTGCCCGGCACCGGCTCGGCGTGCTGGCTCAGGAAGATCGCGCTCGGGTTGGTCACGCCCTTCAGGCCGCGCTCGGTCATCGCGAACACGCCGATCTCGTTGACCGCGCCGAAGCGGTTCTTGATGGCGCGCACGAGGCGGAAGCTCGAATGCGTGTCGCCCTCGAAGTACAGCACCGTGTCGACCATGTGCTCGAGCACGCGCGGACCGGCGAGCGCGCCCTCCTTCGTCACGTGGCCCACCAGCACCACGGCCGTGCCGCTGGTCTTGGCGAAGCGCGTGAGATGCGCGGCGCACTCGCGCACCTGTGCCACCGAACCCGGGGCCGAGGTGAGCTGGTCGGAGTACACGGTCTGGATCGAGTCGATCACCGCGATGGCCGGGCGCGTGGCGTCGAGCGTGGCGATGATCTTCTCCAGCTGGATCTCGGCCAGCACCTGCACCTGCGAGTGGTCGAGGCCCAGACGCCTGGAGCGCAGCGCCACCTGGGAGCCGCTTTCCTCGCCGGTGACGTAAAGAGCGTTCTGCCCCGCATGCTGCAGCGCATCGACCGCCTGCAGCAGCAGCGTCGACTTGCCGATGCCCGGGTCGCCGCCGATCAGCGTGACGCCGCCCGAGACGATGCCGCCGCCCAGCACGCGGTCGAGCTCGTCGATGCCTGTGGGGGTGCGCGCGACGTCGGTCGCCTCGATCTCGGAAAGCGTCGCGAGCTCCGATGCGCCCGCGAGCGAGGCGAACTGGGTGCCGAAGCGGTTGTTGGCGGGCCCGCTGCCCGCGCCCGCCACCTGCTCGATGAGTGTGTTCCACGCGCCGCAGCTCGGGCATTTGCCCAGCCACTTCGGGCTGGTGCCGCCGCATTCGCTGCAGACGAAAAGTGATTTGTCCTTGGCCATCCTTCGAGTTTAGGTGGCCGGGCGCGCTGCCTCCTCAGTCGTTCGCCTGGAAGTTCACCGCCTTCATGATCGCCGCCCAGCGCGCCGCGTCCTCGCGCATCGTCTTCAACAGCGCCTCGGGGCCGTCGCCCACCGGGTACATGCCGTTCTGCAGCAGTTGCTGGCGCACCTCGCGCGAGTTCACGGCACGCGTGAATTCGGCGCGCAGCTGGTCGAGCACCGGCTTCGGCGTTTTCAATGGCGCGTAGTAGGCGAACCATGCGGTCGCCACCACGTCCTTCAGACCGCCTTCGACGAAGGTGGGCACGCTGGGCATCAGCGGCGAGCGCTTCTCGCCGCTGGTGGCGATCACCTTGACGCGGCCGCCCGGCAGCATCTGCAGCGCGCCGCCCACGGTGTCGAAGTAGGCCGGCACGGTGCCACCCATCACGTCCTGGCGCGCCGGGGTGGAGCCGCGATAGGGCACGTGCACCATCGACAGCCCCGCCGCGCGGCTGAGCATCTCGCCGAGAAAGTGCGAGGGCGTGCCCGCGCCGTACGACGCGAAGCTCGCGCCGCCCGGCTGCTTTTTCGCCCATGCGATGAACTCGGAGAGCGTGTTGGCCGGCACGTCCTTGTGCACCACCAGCGCGAGCTCGAAGCGCGCCGCGTTGATGATGGGCTGGAAGTCCTTGATCGGGTCGTACGACAGGTTCCTGTAGGCGCTCGGGAACATGGTCATCATGCTGGCGGTGCCCAGCAGCAGCGTGTGGCCGTCGGGCGCGGCGGTCTTCACCGCTTCCACCGCGATGCGCCCGGCGGCGCCGGAGCGGTTGTCCACGATGAGCGGGCCGAGCGACTCGCGCACTTCCTGGGCGATGGCGCGCGTGAGCACGTCCTGCGTGCCGCCGGCGGGCACGCCGATCAGCACTCGGATGGGGGTTCCGGGCGCAATGGCCGGCTGCGCCTGCACGGTTGCGGCCAGCGGCGCGAGGGCCATGCCGCCGAGCACGGCCAGCGCGCGGCGGCGACCTGGCTGGTACAGGAACTGCGGGTCTGTCGTCATCTGTCTCGTCTCCGTTCTCTTCCGCCAGTGCGGCGCGATGGGTCGCGGCCACTGTAGAGCGCCGACAATTGGTTCATCTAATCAATCATCGCCCGGGCAAACCCCTATGCCTATGCACGCACCGCCACGCACGCTCGACGACCTGCTGCTCTACCGCACGAGCCGGCTGCTGTCGGTGGCGGGCAGCATGGTGATCCGGCTGTGCGAAGGGCGTTTCGGCATCACGCGGCGCGAATGGCGGCTCATCGCCACGCTGGCGGGCCACGGCGCGCTGGGTTCGTCGCAACTGGCCGAGCATGCGCAGCTCGACAGGGCACGCACGTCGCGCGCAGTGACTTCGCTGGTCGGCAAGGGCCTGGTGTCGCGCGAGCAGCCCGCGGGCGACCGGCGGCACGTGCTTCTCAGCCTCACCGCGCCAGGCAGGAAGCTCCACGCCCAGCTGTACCCGCTGGTGTCGGCCATCAACACCGAACTGCTGGGCGCACTGAAGGCCGACGAAGTGGCGCTGCTCGACGACATGCTGCAGCGCCTGCACGCGCGCGGCGAGGCGATGGTGGCTGCAGCGGCCAACCTGCCCAAGGCCGACCGGCGCCGCCGCGAGCCACCGGTCGCGCGCTGAAGCGCGCAGCTCCCGCGGCGCACGGCTCATCCGTGCATACCCTAGGTTTTCGAATCGATCGGAACAGCCACTAGGAAAGCTTCGACGATTCATTTAACATGTTAAGTAATTTCGGAAGAGACAAGCCTTGAGCACGACATTCACTCATCGCAACTTGCCGCGCCTGCTGCTGCAGGCGCGCGAAGCCGTGATGGCCCACACGCGGCCCAGCCTGCGCGAGCACGCGCTGTCCGACCAGCAATGGCGCGTGCTGCGCGTGCTGGGCGAGCACGGCGCGGTCGACACCGGCCGCGTCGCGCGCGAGGCCTTCATCCTCGGGCCCAGCCTCACCGGCGTGCTCGCGCGCATGGAGCGCGACAACCTCATCACCCGCGCGCGCGATCCGGCCGACCAGCGGCGCACCGTGGTCGAGGCCACGCCGCACGGCATGAAGCTGGTGAAGCGCCTGGGAAGCAGCATCGAGGCGCACTACGACTGGATGGAAAAGTCCCTCGGCAAGGCCAAGCTCGCGCAGCTCTACGGGCTGCTCGACGAACTGATCGCACTGGAGCAACCCTCGCCATGAGCAGCATCACTCCCCATTTCCTGCCCACGGGCACGGTGTACGGCACCCTGCTCAACTTCCGAGCCGAGGCGGAAGCGCTCGCGCCGCAGATGACGCAGCCGCCCTACAAGGCACCGCCGAAGGCCCCCGTTCTCTATGTGAAGACGGCCAACACCTGGAGCCCGCACGGCAGCGCCATCGCCGTGCCCGCCGCGGTGCCCGAAGTGGAAGTCGGCGCGAGCATCGGCATGGTGATCGGCGCCGAGGGCGACGTGGAAGGCTTCGTGCTGATGAACGACCTGTCGATCCCGCACGCGAGCTTCTTCCGCCCGCCGGTCAAGTTCAAGTGCGTCGACGGCTTCCTCGGCATCGGCCCCGTGCTGCGCGATGCGCAGGAAGTGGCCGACCCCGCGAGCTTCCGCGTCGAGGTGCGCATCAACGGCGAACTCAGGCAGTCGCTCGACTTCTCGCAGCTCGTGCGCCCCGCACGGCAACTGCTCGCCGACGTCGGCGAATTCATGACGCTCGCGCACGGCGACGTGCTGATGCTCGGCTGCGGCCCCGGCCGCCCGCTGGCACGCGCGGGAGACCGCATCGACATCTCCGCACCGGGCTTCGAAACCCTGAGCAACACGCTGGCGAAGGAAGTCGCATGAAGCACGCACGCGTCATCTTCGAGGGCCGCGAACACATCGGCACCAGTCACGAATTCAACGGCCAGCCCGACGCCGCCGTGCGGCTGGAAGACGGCCGCGTCGTGCCGCAGGAGCAGCTCGTGTGGCTGCCGCCGCTCGCGCCCACCGCGCGCCCGCGCACCATCCTCGCGCTGGGCCTGAACTACGCCGACCACGCCAAGGAACTCGAGTTCAAGGCACCCGAAGAACCGCTGGTGTTCGTCAAGGGCCAGAGCGCGCTCATCGGCCATCGCCAGCACACGCAGCGCCCGGCCGGCGTGCAGTTCATGCACTACGAATGCGAGCTCGCCATCGTGGTCGGAAAGACCGCGAAGAACGTGAAGCGCGACGACGCCTACGACTTCATCGGCGGCTACACGGTGGCCAACGACTACGCCATCCGCGACTACCTCGAGAACTGGTACCGCCCCAACCTGCGCGTGAAGAACCGCGACACCTGCACGCCGCTGGGCCCGTGGTTCGTGGACGCGGCCGACATCGCCGACCCGATGGCGCTCGCGCTGCGCACCACCGTCAACGGTACGGTCACGCAGCAAGGCAACACGCGCGACATGATCTTCGACGCGCCCTTCCTCATCGAGTACTTCAGCCGCTTCATGACGCTCTCGCCGGGCGACCTGATCCTCACGGGCACGCCTGACGGGGTTGTCGACTGCAAGCCGGGCGACGTGGTCGTCACCGAGATCGAAGGCGTCGGCGCGCTGGTCAACACCATCGCGGCGGCCTGAGCCGGCGCGCTGTCGCAGCGCGCTTTTTCCTTGCCATATCCATAACCAGATCAGCGGAGACAACACGACATGATCACCGGCAGAAAGCTCCTCAAGTTCACCGCAGCCGCATTCGCGCTGGCCGTCTCGGCCACGGCCCTTGCACAGACCGCCTACCCCGCCAAGCCCGTGCGCTGGGTGGTCGGCTACCCGGCCGGCGGCGGCACCGACTTCCTCGCGCGCACCGTGGGCGCGCAGGTCTCGCAGCAGATGGGCCAGCCGGTGCTGGTGGACAACCGCCCCGGAGCGGGCGCGATCATCGCGTCGGAGAACGTCGCGCGCTCGCCGGGCGACGGCTACACCGTGTTCTCCGCCGACAACGGCGTGCTGGTCTACAACCCCGCGCTCTACAAGAAGCTGCCCTACGACGCCGAGAAAGACTTCGCGCTCGTCGGCATGATGGGCCGCTCGCCGCTCATCATCACGGCCGCGCCCAATGCCGGCATCGCCGATGCGAAGGCGCTGCTGGCCGCGCTCAAGGCCTCGCCCGGCAAGTACAGCATCGCGACGCCGGGCACCGGCAGCCCGCATCACCTCGCCTACGAACTGTTCCAGCGCGAGGCCGGCGTATCGATGCTGCACGTGCCCTACAAGGGCGGCGCCCCGGCCCTGCAGGACCTGATGGGCGGACAGGTCGCGCTGATGATGCTCGACCTGCCCAGCGGCGTGAGCGCCGTCAAGGCCGGCAAGGTGATCCCGCTCTTGGCCATGTCGGGCGAGCGCGTGCCGCAGCTGCCCAACGTTCCCACTGCCAAGGAACTCGGCTTCGCCAACGTCGAGGCCTACACATGGCAGGGCCTCGTGACACCCGCGGCCACGCCGAAGGAAGTGCAGGCCAAGCTGGGCAGCGAACTGCAGAAGGCCATGGCCGATGCCGGCGTGAAGCAGAAGCTCTACGACGCCGGCTGGGAGGCACGCCCCGCCGACGCCACCGAAATGACGCGCTACACCGATTCGGAGCGCAAGAAATGGCACGCCCTGATCAAGGCGCGCGACATCAAACTGGACTGACTGAACCGGACTCTCTTCATGCAACAGATCGACCATCTCATCGGCGGCAAGTCCGTCAAGGGCTCGGACTACTTCGAGACCGTCAACCCCGCCACGCAGGAAGTGCTGGCCGAAGTCGCTTCCGGCGGCGAGGCCGAGGTGAACGCGGCCGTGGCCGCCGCCAAGGAAGCCTTCCCGAAATGGGCCGGCATGCCCGCGCCGGAGCGCGCGAAGCTCATCCGCAAGCTCGGCGATCTCATTGCGAAGAACGTGCCCGAGATCGCGCAGACCGAGACCAACGACTGCGGCCAGGTCATCGCGCAAACGGGCAAGCAGCTGGTGCCGCGCGCGGCCGACAACTTCTACTACTTCGCCGAGATGTGCACGCGCGTGGACGGCCACACCTACCCCACGCCCACGCACCTGAACTACACGCTGTTCCATCCGGTGGGCGTGTGCGCGCTCATCAGCCCGTGGAACGTGCCCTTCATGACGGCCACCTGGAAGGTCGCGCCCTGCCTCGCCTTCGGCAACACCGCCGTGCTGAAGATGAGCGAGCTGTCGCCGCTGACGGCCGCGCGCCTGGGTGAACTGGCGCTGGAAGCCGGCATTCCGCCCGGCGTGCTGAACCTGGTGCACGGCTACGGCAAGGAAGCCGGCGAGCCGCTGGTGGCGCACCCCGACGTGCGCGCGATCTCCTTCACCGGCTCCACAGCCACCGGCAACCGAATCGTGAAGAGCGCGGGCCTGAAGAAGTTCAGCATGGAGCTCGGCGGCAAGAGCCCCTTCGTGATCTTCGAAGACGCCGACCTCGACCGCGCGCTCGACGCGGCCGTGTTCATGATCTTCAGCAACAACGGCGAGCGCTGCACGGCCGGCTCGCGCATCCTGGTGCAGCAGTCGATCTATGCCGACTTCGCCGCGAAGTTCGCCGAGCGCGCGAAGCGCATCACGGTGGGCGACCCGCTGGACGAGAAGACCATCGTCGGCCCGATGATCTCGCAGGCCCACCTGGCCAAGGTGCGCAGCTACATCGAGCTGGGCCCGAAGGAAGGCGCGACGCTGCTGTGCGGCGGGCTGGAAGCGCCGTCGAACCTGCCCGACCGCGTGAAGAAGGGCAACTACGTCGCGCCCACCGTCTTCGCCGACGTCGACAACCGCATGAAGATCGCGCAGGACGAGATCTTCGGCCCGGTGGCCTGCCTGATTCCGTTCAGGGACGAGGCGCACGCCATCGAGCTCGCCAACGACATCCAGTACGGCCTCTCCAGCTACGTGTGGACCGAGAACATCGGCAAGGCGCACCGCGTGGCCGCCGCCGTGGAGGCCGGCATGTGCTTCGTCAACAGCCAGAACGTGCGTGACCTGCGCCAGCCCTTCGGCGGCACCAAGGCCTCGGGCACGGGCCGCGAAGGCGGCACCTGGAGCTACGAAGTGTTCTGCGAGCCGAAGAACGTGGCTGTGTCGCTGGGCTCGCACCACATTCCGCACTGGGGCGTGGCGTGAACTCGAGCCGCCGCACGCTGCTGCAAGGCGCGGCCGCCCTCGCGGCCCTGCCATCGCTCGCACGCGCACAGGGCACATGGCCCGCCAGGCCGATCCGCGTGATCGTGCCCTTCACGCCCGGCGGCACCACCGACTTCGTCGCGCGCCTCGTCGGCACCGAGCTGTCGAAGACGCTGGGCCAGCCGGTGATCGTCGACAACAAGCCCGGCGCGGGCACGGTGATCGGCGTGGACGCCGCCGCCAAGGCCGCGCCCGATGGCTACACCTTCGTCTGCGTGGCCAACAGCTTCACGGCCAACCAGACGCTGATCCGCAAGCTGCCCTACGACACGCAGAAGGACCTGCGCCCCGTGGCGCTCATGGGCATGTCGGAACACGTGCTCGCCACGCATCCGAACAGCGGCCTGAAGACGCTGGCCGACCTGCGCAACGCCGCCAAGGCCAAGCCAGGCACGCTGAGCTTCGCTTCTTTCGGCAACGGCACCTCGGCCCACCTCTCGGGCGAGATGCTGAAGCTGCAGATGGGCCTGGACATCGTGCACGTGCCCTACAAGGGCCAGGGCCCGGCGCTCACCGACCTGCTCGGCGGGCAGGTGACGATGATGTTCGGCAACTGGCCCGAGTTCCGCGGCCACATCCAGAGCGGCAAGCTGGTGGCGCTGGGCATGGCGACCGCGCAGCGCTCGCAGTACGCACCCGCCATACCCACACTGGCCGAACAGGGCGTGCCCATCGAGTCCAATTCGTGGAACGGCCTGCTGGCCCCGGCCGGCACGCCCGACGCCGTCGTGCAGCGCATGAACGCCGAGGTGAACCGCGCGCTCGCGAGCTCCGCCGTGACCGATGCCTTCCAGAAGGGCGGCATCGCGTCGCTGTCGGGCACGCCGGAGCGCTTCGCGGCCTTCATCCAGAGCGAGATCGCGAAGTACGCCGACGTGATCCGCAAGGCCAACATCCAGATCGAGGGCTGAACGATGAGCCTCTATGCGATGCAGAAGTTCCTGTTCGCGCTCAATCGCGAGCAGGAAGTGCAGCGGCGCTATGCCGAAGGCGGCGAAACGCGCGCGGCACTGCTGGGCGCCTACGACTTCACGGACGAGGAACGCGAGGCCATCGACACCGGCGACATCGGCAAGCTCTACGTGCTCGGATGCAACGGCCAGTTGCTGATGCACTTCGCGCCGCTGCTGGGCATTCCGTGGGCCGACTACCTCGAAGCCATGCGCGAGGGCGTGCGCAAGTACGGCCCTGTGCGCGCGGGCATCTATGCAATGACAACCGGAACCGACGAGAAAGTGGCAGGAATATGAAGACCCCCACGCTCCCCACCTTGTGTGGTTCGCTGCCCCCCGAGGGGGCGCTCGATGCCCTTCGGGCGGCCGGGCGGGCATCGAGATGAGTCTCGTATTCGCAGGCGTGTGCAGCCACGCCCCCGGCATCACCGGCCGCGCGCATCTTGCCGACCCGGCCGTGAAGGACGAGTTCCACGCGCAGTTCCATCGCTTCGGCGAGGCGATGCGCGCGACGAAGCCCGACGCGGTGATCGTGATCGCCGCCGAGCACTTCGCGAACTTCTTCATGAACAACATGCCGGCCTACGCGATCGGCATGGCCGACAGCTACGAAGGCCCCATCGAAGACCCGAAGTGGCTGGGCATCGAGAAGCACCGCATCCCGGGTGACGCCGCGCTGTCGCAGCGGCTGATCCGCGAGGTGATGCAGACGGTGGACGTGGCCTATGCCGAGGAGTGGAAGTTCGACCACGGCATCATGGTGCCGCTGAACTTCCTCACGCCGAAGTTCGACACCAAGGTCATCCCCGTGAACATCAACTGCCAGGGCCCGCCGCTCACGCCGCTGCACCGCGCATGGGCCTTCGGCGAAGCATTGCGCCGCGCCTGCGACAAGGTGCCCGAACGCATCGCGCTGGTGGGCACGGGCGGCATCTCGCACTGGCCGGCCACGCCCGACTCGGGCAAGGTCAACGCCGAGTGGGACGCCGAGTTCATGCGCCGCTGGTGCGCCAACGACCGCGAGGCGCTGCTCTCGCAGGACGACTACGGCGACGAGGCCACCTACCGCGAGGCGGGCCAGGGCGGCTTCGAGATCCGCACCTTCATCAGCGTGGCGGCGGCCGCCCGCGGCAAGGGCGAGATCTTCCATATGAAGGCGATCCCGATCTTCGCGGTGACCTGCACGGCCGCGACGATGTCGGTGGAATGAACGGAGAGCAGCACCCATGCCCCATCTCGTGATCCTCTACACGCCGAACATCGAGGCAGAGACCGACATGTCGGCCCTGTGCCGCACGCTGGCCGACACCATGCTGAAGCAGCGCGACGAGGCCGACAAGCCGGTGTTCCCCATCGGCGGCACGCGCGTTCTGGCCTACCCCGCCGCGCACTACGCGGTGGCCGACGGCAAGGCCGACTACGCCTTCGTGTACCTCAACATCCGCATGGCCCCCGGGCGCTCGGAGGCGGTGAAGAAGAAGGCCGGCGACGAGCTGCTGGCCGACGTGCGCGCGCATTTCGCGCCGATCTTCGAGAAGCGCCACATCGGCATCACGCTGCAGATCGACGAAAGCCCGGGGCAGGTGTACGACGGCAAGCACAGCAACCTGCATCCGCTGTTCAACAAGAGCTGAACGACGACAAGAGAAGAACGGACCCACATGCTCTCCCAAGCCACCATCGCCCAACTGGCCGCCGAGCTGCACGAAAGCGAGAAGTCGCGCGTGCAGGTCGAGCACTTCTCCAAGCGCTTTCCCGAGATGACCATCGAGGACGGCTATGCCATCTCGCGCGAGTGGGTGAAGACCAAGATCGCCGAGGGCCGCACCGTCAAGGGCCACAAGATCGGCCTGACCTCGCGCGCCATGCAGCAGTCCAGCCAGATCGACGAGCCCGACTACGGCACGCTGCTGGACGACATGTTCTTCGAGCAGGGCGGCGACATCCCGTTCAAGCGGTTCATCGCACCGCGCATCGAGGTCGAGCTGGCCTTCATCCTCGGCAGGAAGCTGCAGGGCCCGAACGTGACCATCTTCGACGTGCTGGCCGCCACCGACTACGTGGTGCCCGCCATCGAGATCATCGACGCGCGCATCGAGCAGTTCGACCGCCACACCAAGGCCCCGCGCAAGGTGTTCGACACCATCTCCGACAACGCGGCCAACGCCGGCATCGTGATGGGCGGTCGGCCCGTGAAGCCCGACGCGGTGGACCTGCGCTGGGTGAGCGCGCTGCTCTTCAAGAACGGCGTGATCGAGGAATCGGGCGTGGCCGCGGCCGTGCTCAACCACCCGGCCACCGGCGTGGCCTGGCTCGCGAACAAGCTCGCGCCCTGGGACGAATGCCTGGAGGCCGGCGAAGTGGTGCTGGGCGGCTCGTTCACGCGGCCGACCACCGCCGTTCCGGGCGACACCTTCCATGCCGACTACGGCCCGCTGGGCTCCATCTCGTTCCGCTTTGCCTGAAGAGAACACCATGCACACCCCCATCAACACCTTCAAGCAGGCCCTCGCGGCCGGCAAGCCCCAGATCGGCCTTTGGGTCGGCCTGGCCGACGGCTACGTGGCCGAGATCCTGGCCGGCACCGGCTACGACTGGCTGCTGGTCGACGGCGAGCACGCGCCCAACGACGTGCGCTCGGTGCTCGCGCAGCTGCAGGGCATTTCCAGCGCATGGTCGGCTCAGCCTGAATCGGAGCGCTCGCATCCCGTCGTGCGCATCCCGGTGGGCGACACGACGCTGATCAAGCAGTACCTCGACATCGGCGCGCAGACGCTGCTGGTGCCGATGGTCGACACCGCCGAACAGGCCGCGCGGCTGGTGCAGGGCATGCGATACCCGCCCGAGGGCATCCGCGGCATGGGCAGCGCGCTCGCCCGTGCCTCGCGCTGGCAGGCCTACCCCAACTACCTGCACGAGGCCAACGCGCAGACCTGCCTGCTGGTGCAGGCCGAGACGGTGGAGGCGATGAAGAACCTCGACGCCATCGCGGCCACGCCGGGCGTGGACGGCGTGTTCATCGGCCCGGCCGACCTGTCGGCCTCGATGGGCTTCGTGGGCCAGCCCAACCACCCGGAGGTGCAGGCGGTGATCGCCGACGCCATCGCGCGCATCCTCAAGGCGGGCAAGGCGCCGGGCATCCTGTCGACCACCGAGGAGCAGGCGCGCAAGTGGCTCGCGGCCGGCGCGCTGTTCGTGGCGGTGGGCGTGGACACCATCGTGCTGGCCGCCGCCGCGAAGCAGCTGCTGGCCAAGTACAAGGCGGCGCCCGGCGCGGCCTCGCCCAACGGCTACTGATCTCTTTTCTTCTTCACACGGGAGCACTCGCAATGCAACGCACGACCCTCGCGGCCCTGGCCGCGGCAGCCACCCTGTTCCTTGCCGCCTGCGCGCCCATGGGCGGCGGCAAGCAGGGGACGACCGCACAACAGGAAGCCAACCGCCAGGCCGTGCTCGCCTTCTACGAGAAGGGCCTGAACCAGAAGGACGCCGACGCGGCCCTGCAGTACGTGGGCAACCGCTACGTGCAGCACAACCCCACGGCTGCCGACGGGCCCGAGGGCTTCCGCAAGTTCATCGCCTTCCTGCGCGAGAAGTTTCCGAACTCGAAGAGCGAGATCAAGCGCAGCTTCGTCGACGGCGACTACGTGATCCTGCACGTCAACGCGATCCGCGAGCCGGGCACGCGCGGCAGCGCCATCGTCGACATCTTCAAGCTGGAGAACGGGAAGATCGTCGAGCACTGGGACGTGGTGCAGCCGGTGCCCGAGACCGCCGCGAACAAGAACGGCATGTTCTGACCCACCTCCTTCTTCCACGCCCAGCCAGCCCCGACGCCAGCCGATGACCACGCCCGACGATCCGAACAGCAGCAACAGCGGCAACAAGCGCTTCCGCTCCGCCACCATCCGCGAGGGCACGATCCGCGCGACCACGCGCAGCTTCCTGCACGCGCTGGGCCAGGACGACGAGGACATCGCGCGCCCGCACGTCGGCGTGTTCCACACGGGCGGCGAGATGAGCCCGTGCAACCTCAACCTGCGCGAGCAGGCGCAGCACGCCAAGACCGGCATCTACGCCGGCGGCGGCACGCCGCACGAATGCCCGGTGGTGTCGATCAGCGACGGGCTGACGATGGCGCATTCGGGCATGCGCTTCTCGCTGATCTCGCGCGAGCTCATCGCCGACAGCGTGGAAGCCTCCACGCGCGGCCACCAGTGGGACGGCATCTTCGCCATTGGCGCCTGCGACAAGAACCTGCCGGGGCTGATGATGGGCATGGTCCGCTGCAACGTGCCCAGCGTGTTCGTGCACGGCGGCTCGGCGCTGCCGGGCCAGATGCCGGGGCCCGACGGCCAGGACCTGAACGTGGTCGACACCTACGAGACCATCGGCAAGGTGCTGGCCGGCACCGCCACGCACGACGAGCTCGACGCGATGAGCCGCGCCTGCCTGCCCACCGCCGGCGCCTGCGCGGGGCAGTTCACGGCCAACACCATGGGCATGGTGTCGGAGGCGCTGGGCCTCGCGCCCATCGGCTCCAGCATGGTGCCGGCCGTGTTCAGCGAACGCGCGCCGCTGATGCGCCGCGCGGCGAAGCAGCTGATGAGGGCGGTGTTGGGCGATGGTCCGCTTCCGCGCGACATCGTCACGCGCAAGGCGCTGGAGAACGCCTGCGCTGTCGTCTCGGCCACCGGCGGCTCGACCAACGCGGCGCTGCACCTGCCGGCCATCGCGCACGAGGCGGGCATCAAGTTCCACCTCGACGACGTGGCCGAGATCTTCGCGCGCACGCCGCTCGTCGCCGACCTGCGCCCGGGCGGCAAGTACCTGGCGCGCGACGTGTTCTACATCGGCGGAGCGGGCGTCATCCTGCGCACGCTGCTGGAGCAGGGCTTCCTGCACGGCGACGCGCTCACCTTCACCGGCCGCACGATTGCCGAGGAACTGGACGGCGCGCTGGCGCCCGACGGCCGCGTGGTGCGCGAGGCAGGCAACCCGATCACGCGCGACGGCGGGCTGGCGGTGCTCAAGGGCAACCTGTGCCCCGACGGCGCGCTGCTCAAGACGGCGGGGCTCAAGGGCCTCGTGTTCCGCGGCCCGGCACGCGTCTTCAATTCGGAGGAAGAAGCGCAGACCGCCGTGCAGAACCGCCGTTACGAAGCGGGCGACGTGATCGTGATCCGCAACGAGGGCCCGAAGGGCAGCCCCGGCATGCGCGAGATGCTGGGCATCACCGCCCTGCTCTACGGCCAGGGCATGGGCGACAAGGTGGCGCTGCTGACCGACGGCCGCTTCTCTGGCGCGACGCGCGGCCTGTGCATCGGCTACGCGGGGCCCGAGGCGGCGGACGGCGGCCCGATCGCCGCGCTGCGCGACGGCGACATGGTGTCGATCGACGCGCGGGCGGAGGCGCGCTCGATCACGGTCGATCTCGCGGCCGAGGAAATCGCTGCGCGGCTCGCCGGACGTGAGGTAAACGCGGGGGTCGCGCGCGGCGGCCTGCTGGAAAAATACGCGCTCACCGTGCGCCCTGCCCACCAGGGCGCCGTGACCCACTCGGGCGCGGTCACCTGGCTGCGCGACGAGTCCTGATCGATCCTCCATAACCACCATCCGGAGAGAGACACCATGAGCTTCACGCGCCGCCAGATCTTGCAGACCACCAGCGCTTCCGCCCTGATGGCCACCCTTGGCCAGAACGTCTTCGCGCAGGCGACGACGAACATCGAGACCGCGACCATCGTCACCGGCTTCGCGGCCGGCGGCACCTCGGACACCACCTGCCGCCGCCTGGCGACGAAGCTCGGCGGCGACTACGCGAAGACGGTGGTGGTGGAGAACCGCACCGGCGCCGGCGGCCAGATCGCCGTGGGCTATGTGAAGGGCCGGCCGGCCGACGGCAGCACCATCCTGCAGACGCCGACCTCGATCCTCACGATCTACCCGCACATCTACAAGAAGCTGCCGTACGACCCGATGACCGACATCACGCCGGTCAGCCTGGCCTGCATCTTCGACTTCGGCTTCGCCGTGGGCCCGGCCGTGCCGGCCAGCGTGAAGACCGTTCCCGAGTTCCTGGCATGGGCCAAGGCCAATCCGGCGGGCGCCAACTACGGCTCGCCGGCCGCCGGCTCCACGCCGCACTTCATCGGCGCGCTGCTGGGCAAAAAGGGCGATGTCGAACTCAAGCACGCGGCCTACCGCGGCACGCAGCCGGCCATGCTCGACCTGCTGGGCGGCAACATCTCGGCGGTGTCGGGCCCCATCGGCGACATCACGCAGCACCTGCCGACCGGCAAGGTGCGCATCCTGGGCGTGTCGGGCGCCAAGCGCAGCCGCTTCGCGCCCGAAGTGCCCACCTTCGGCGAACAGGGCCTGAAGGACATGGCGCACAGCGAGTGGTTCGCCTTCTTCCTGCCAGCGAAGGCCTCGCCCGAGCTGGTGGCGAAGCTGAACGCTGCGATGAAGAGCGCGCTCGCGCAGAAGGACGTGATCGACGGCCTCGGCACCTTCGGCCTGGAAGCGATGTCTTCCACGCCGGCCGAGCTGACGGAACTGCTGAAGAAGGACACCGCCAAGTGGGCGCCGATCGTGAAGGAAGTCGGCTTCACCGCGGAGGGATAGACCACCCCGTTTCTTGCTCACTTCGTGTAGCCGAATCCCCCTCAAGGGGCAACACCAGCGGCCCGGCAAAGCCGGTTCCGCGGTGTTCCCCGCGAAGGACCACCGGCTGGCGCAATGAGCAAGCCATTTAGAAGGAACTGCCATGAACACACTCGCCACCAGTGCGCCGTCTTTCACGTCGGCGCTGGTCCATCCCTCGATCCACCCGGACGAGCGCGCCGCGCGCGAAGAGCTCGCGGCCTGCTATCGCGTGTTCGCGATGCTGGGCTGGACGGAGATGATCTACAACCACATCACCGTGCGCCTGCCCGACAGCGTGACGGGTGGCGAGAAGCAGTTCCTCATCAATCCCTTCGGCCTGCACTACAGCGAGGTCACGGCCAGCAACCTGGTGAAGATCGACCTGCAGGGCAAGGTGCTCGACGGATCGAGCTATCCGGTGAACCCGGCCGGCTTCACGGTGCACGCCGCCATCCATGACGGACTGGAAGGCGCGCACTGCGTGATGCACACGCACACCACGGCCGGCGTGGCCGTGGCCTGCCTGCAGGGCGGCCTGCAGCAGACCAATTTCTATACGGCGCAGCTGCACGACATGGTGGCGTACCACGACTTCGAGGGCATCACCATCCATGCCGACGAAGGTCCGCGCCTCCTGAAGAGCATCGGCGACCGCAACGCGGTGATCCTGCGCAACCACGGCCTGCTGGCCTGGGGGCAGACGCTGCCGCAGACTTTTGCCATCCTGTGGACGCTGCAGCGCGCCTGCGAGATCCAGATGGCGACCTTCTCGATGGGCAAGGCGATTCCGGTGAGCGAGGAGATCGCCCGGCGCTGCACGCGCGACGCGCTGCAGTTCAGCCCCGATCACGGCGCGGGGCAGGACGTATTCAACGCGCTGGTGCGGCAGGTGGACCGCATCGACGCCTCGTACCGCAACTGAACCGAAGCGACTGAGCTCATGAAGATTTGTATTTACGGCGCCGGCGCGATCGGCGGATGGATCGGTGTCGGCCTCGCCCAGGCGGGCGAACGGCTGAACGTGGTGGCGCGCGGCGCCACGCTCGAAGCATTGCAGCGCGACGGCCTGTCGCTGATGCGGGGCGATGTGCGCACGCGCGTGCCCGTCAACGCGGTGGCCGACCCCGAGGCCCTGGGCGTGCAGGACCTGGTGGTCATCGCCGTGAAGGCGCCCGCGCTGGCTGGCGTGGCCGAGCGCATCGGGCCGCTGATCGGCGCCGACACCGTCGTGCTGGTGGCGATGAACGGCGTGCCGTGGTGGTTCCTGGAAGGCGGCTTCGGCGGCGAGATCACCGGCCACCGGCTGGCGGCCGTGGACCCCGACGGCGCCATCGCGCGCGCCATTCCGTCACGCAACGTGATCGGCTGCGTGGTGCACGCGAGCTGCTCGCTGGATGCGCCGGGCGTGGTGCGGCACCACTTCGGCAATGGGCTGATCATCGGCGAGCCCTCGGGCGAAGCCACGCCGCGCGTGCAGAAGCTGCTGGCGCTGCTGAAGAGCACGGGCATCGACACCACGCTGTCGCCGCAGATCCAGAAGGACGTGTGGTTCAAGCTGTGGGGCAACATGACGGTGAACCCGATCAGCGCCCTCACCGGCTGCACCACCGACCTGATCATGGGCGACGACTACGTGCGCGGCTTCATCTCGGCGGTGATGCTGGAGGCCAAGGAGATCGGCCGGCGCATCGGCATCGAGATCACCCAGAGCCCGGAAGACCGGCACGAAATCACCAAGAAGCTGGGCGCGTTCAAGACTTCCATGCTGCAGGACGTGGAAGCCGGACGCTCGGTGGAGCTGGACGCGCTGGTGACGGTGGTGCGCGAACTGGGCGAACTGACGGCGGTGGCCACGCCGTTCACCGACGCGCTGCTGGGCCTGGCGCGGCTGCGCACGCGGCAGCTCGGGCTGTACTGACCGGCAGGCCTGGCGACTCCGCGGGGCGAGGCCGCCAGTCAGGCCGCGCACAGGTTGGGCCCGCAGACTGAAGAAGACACGGGGGTGGGGTTGCGGGGGCCGCAAACCCTGTACCCCCGCATTTCTTCTTGGGCTATCCTCTCGCCACTCAAAATGCACGTAGCGATTTATTACACACCACCAAGGCTGCATGCATGTCTGAGAACAAGGGGAGACGGATGCGTTTGATCTTCATCGAGCTGCTGGTGGCGCTGGTGCTGCTGCCGATCAGCGGCCTGTTCTGGTGGTGGGCCTTCGGCATGGGCGGCCTGGCGGTGGCCGGCTTCGTGGTGGTTGCCGGCGGCGCTCTCTATCTGGTGGTGCGAGGCGTGCGCTCGGCCAAGAGCCAGCTCGGCCACCCCGGCGACGACCGCGAACAATAAGCCGCGGGCCTGCAACGGGCCCTGTTTCGCGGCGCGGCACAGAAACATTCGCATTCAATTGCGCCGGCATTCGGCACGATATTTATCCCGGATTTGTGGTTGGATCGGCTTCGCGCGGCCGTTCATGAGCCCTTTTTTCTGATCTATTCCAATCTTTGAGCCGCCCAATGCCGGTTTCAATGATCGAAATATGAAACATATTCCGGCGCCAGGAATTTCGGAGATCAAAAGGCATTACAAAAGTCTTGCCACGTGCAGCACAAATAAGAACCTGCACGAAATGGCGCCCCGATTAGCCTGAAATCATTCCTCGGCTGGATTGGAACAGCATTGCACGCACTTGGTGCTTTCGGCCCCTGCACGGGGCGCTCAATTCCCTGATTAATCAGAAAACCGTACTCCCCGGTCGCCTCGGGCGCATCCGGGGCGTTTTCGCCTCCCTGAAGCCCTTTGTTGCCTCCGGCAGGCACATTGATGCTCCTGGCCCACGGCTTGTCAGCCATCTCCTACCAAGACACATTTCTTTACAAATTCAAACGCAATATCAAAAACCCTATAGAACCTGACTTTGTGGATCGAAAACCACAATCTCCCGGCTGTCCGGGGTAATAAATAGGTCGCAATTTCCACCGTTGGAAAGCGCCTGCGAAAAGGGCATTTCGCACCCCATTTCCCCAGTGAAAACAGGTCGGCGCAGCGAGCGCCGGAACATAACCCTGAGCATGGCGTGGTCGAGGTACGAATAGACACGTCACTTGCGTCTACTCCACCAAAAAGTCGTCTTGCGAAGGCAGCGACAATTCGCGCTCTCACCGGCCTTCCGATAAAGCGCCGATTGCCTGGAATAAGCCTCCCTCAATAGAAAGAATTAACCGGCGCAATCGATGCCAAATCAGGCTCGGGCTTTGCATGTGGAATCGCAGTTTTTGAAATAACCAAGTTCGCAATGGAGTTCCATTTGACACGCTACCTGTACCTGACGGGGTGGAGTGCCGCCCTGCTCGGTGCGCTGGCGCTTCAGGGCTGCGCGCCGGGCTTCGGCTCCGTGGTGGCCTACGAGCCCGACCAGAGCCCGGCGCCGGCCCTCTCGGCCGACGGCATGCCGGCCGAAGGCGGGCTGGTGCCGATCTCGCCGAGCCTGATCCGGGCGATGGCCGACGCGCGGCCGACGGCGGTGCCGCCGGATGTGAAGGCGCTGTTCGGCGAGGCGCCGGTCTACACGATCGGGCCGGGCGACGTGGTGGGCGTGGTCGTCTACGACCACCCCGAACTGCTGCCGCACGCCGGCGCCGTGATCTCCCAGCAGGTGGACCCCACCGGCATCAGCGTGGCGCCCGGCTTCATCGTCGACGCCTCGGGGCAGATCAGCTTTCCGTACATCGGGCGCGTGAAGATGCAGGGCCTGACCGAGATCGAGGCCTCCGACCTGATCGCCAAGCAGATCGCCAGGTACATCAAGGACCCGCAGGTGACGGTGCGCATCCAGTCCTTCAGAAGCCGCCGCGCCTTCGTGGAAGGCGAGGTGAACTCGCCGGGGCTGCAGATCTTCACCGACGTGCCGATGACGCTGGCCGAGGCGCTCAACCGCGCGGGCGGCATCACTGCCGCGGGCGACCGCTCGTTCATCACGCTCACGCGCAGCGACAAGACCACGCTCATCGACCTGCCGAAGCTGCAGGACATCGGCGTCGGCGCCAGCCGCATCCCGCTGCAGAGCGGCGACGTGGTGCAGGTGCGCAACCGCGACGAGAGCAAGGTGTTCGTGATGGGCGAAGTGCTCAAGCCTTCCGCGCTGACCATGCACAACGGCAAGCTCAGCCTGAACGAGGCGCTGGGCGAGGCCGGCAGCGCGAACCTGGGCACCGCGAACACGGGACAGATCTACGTCGTGCGCAACAGCGGCGGCAGCAATGACGCCGGCGGCGCCAGGAGCACGCCGGCCGTCTTCCATCTCAACGCGAAGAACCCCGCCGCGCTCGCGCTGGCCGACCGCTTTCCGCTGCAGCCGCGCGACGTGGTCTACATCGACTCCGTGCCGCTGGTCACCTGGTACCGGGTGGCCAGCCTGATCCTGCCGGCGACCCAGGCGCTCTACAACAGCGACCAGGTCTACATGAACCACCGATGAGATCCGTGCTGACCGTCTGCATCGGCAACATCTGCCGAAGCCCCATGGCCGAAGGCCTGCTCGCGGCGGGACTGCCGGGACTGCGCGTGTTCTCCGCGGGCACCGGCGCGCTCATCGGCAAGCCCGCCGACGCCATGGCCCAGGCGCTCATGAAGAAGCGCGGCCTCGACATCTCGGGCCACGTCGCGCAGCAGGTGAGCCAGCTGCTGTGCCGGCAGGCCGACCTGATCCTGGTGATGGACCGCGAGCAGCGCCGCTACCTCGAGTCGACCTACCCCTTCGTGCGCGGCAAGGTGTTCCGCATCGCCGAGTTCGACGGGCACGACGTGCCCGATCCCTACGGACAGGACGAGGCGGCGTTCGAGCACGCCCTGGCGTTGATCGATGCCGGCGCCCGGGCGTGGATCGATCGCATTCTGAAAATCACAAAACCCGAGCAGCAAACTACATGAACGCAACCCAGCAAGCCGCGCTGCCGCTGCAAGCCATGGAAGAGGATGGTGATGGCATCAACCTGGCCGAGTACCTGGACATCCTGATCGACAACCGCTGGCTCGTCGCGGCCATCGCCGTCGTGGCCGTGCTGCTGGGCACGGCGTACGCCTTTCTCGGCAAGCCGGTCTACGAAGGCAACGTCGCGGTGCAGGTCGAAGACTCCGGCAACTCGGCCGGGAGCTTCCTCGGCGACGCGGCCTCCTCGCTGCTGAGCGTGAAGACGCCGGCCGCGGGCGAGATCGAAATACTTCGCTCGCGCGCCATCCTCGGCAAGGCGGTGGAGAACACCAAGCTCTATATCAGTGCACGGCCGCGCTACGCGCCCTTCGTGGGCAGCTGGCTCGCGCGCCGCGCCACCGAGCTTTCCGACCCCGGCTTCATGGGGCTCTCCGGCTACGTGACCGGCACCGAGAAGATCCTCGTGCCGAAGTTCGACGTGCCCACCGACTTCGAGGACAAGCAGTTCACGCTGACCCTCGGCACCGACGGCCAGTACGAGCTGGGCAACCCGGACATCGACACGCCGATGAAGGGCCGCGTCGGCACGCTGATGGAAGCGAAGGTGCCGGGCGTTCCCAACGGCAAGCTGAGCCTGATGGTCACGAGCATCGAGGCCAAGCCCGGCGCGCAGTTCGTGCTCGTGCGGTCTTCCACGCAGCTCACGCTGCTGGCGCTGCAGGACGCGCTCAAGGTGGTCGAGAAGGGCAAGCAGTCGGGCGTGCTCGACGTGAGCTGGAAGAACCCCGACGCGGACAAGCTGACGCAGCTGCTCAACGAGATCGGCCGGCTCTACGTGCGCCAGAACATGGAGCGCAAGGCGGCCGAGGCCGAGAAGACGCTGGGCTTCCTCGATGGCGCGCTGCCGCAGTTCAAGAAGCAGCTCGAGCAGTCGGAAGACATCTACAACCGCTACCGCAACCAGAACGGCACCGTCAGCCTCGACGACGAGGCGAAGAACGCGCTGACGCAGACGGTCGACCTGCAGTCCAAGCTGCTCGAGGCCGAGCAGAAGCGGCGCGAGCTCACCTCGCGCTTCACGAACGAGCACCCCAACGTGCAGACGCTGGACGCGCAGGTCGCCGCATGGAAGAGCGCGCTGGCCACCGTTGACGCGCGCATCCGCAAGATGCCCGAGCTGCAGCAGAACACGGTGCGCATGCAGCGCGACATCAAGGTGAACACCGACCTCTACGTGTCGCTGCTCAACAGCTCGCTGCAGATGCGGCTGGCCAAGGAAGGCAAGGTGGGCAACGTCCGCCTGCTCGACGAGGCGATCGTTCCGGAAGAGCCGGTGTGGCCGAAGCGTCCGCTGGTCATCGCGCTGGCGGCGATCCTCGGGCTGGCTGCCGGCTTCGGCGCCGCGATCGCGCGCAGCTCCTTCTTCGGCGGTATCCGCAACCCGGCCGAGATCGAGAGCCACACCGGCCTCAACGTCTACAGCAGCGTTCCGCTCAGCGCCGCGCAACGCACCATCGACAGGAACATCGAGAACAAGGTCGCCGGAAAGCATGTGCTGGCGCACCTGCAGCCCGAGGACCCTGCGGTGGAGAGCCTGCGCAGCCTGCGCACCGCGCTGCAGTTCGCGATGCTGGAGGCGACCAACAACCGCCTGCTCATCTCGGGCGCGACGCCGGGCGTCGGCAAGACTTTCGTCTCTGTGAACTTCGCGGCGATCACGGCGGCCACCGGAAAGCGCGTGCTGCTGATCGACGCCGACCTGCGCAAGGGCCGGGTCAGCCAGTTCTTCTCGATCCCGCGTTCCTCCGGCCTGTCGGAGCTGATCGCCGGCACGCTGGACTTCAAGCAGGCCATCCGCCCTGCCGTGCTGCCCAACCTGGACATCATGACCACGGGGGTGCTGCCGCCGAATCCGGCGGAGCTGCTCACCAGCGAGTCCTTCGTGCACGTGCTGGAAAAGCTGTCGCCGATGTACGACCTGGTAGTCATCGACACGGCCCCGGTGCTGGTGGCCGCCGACACCGCCTCGGTGGCGCCGCTGGCCAGCACCCTGCTGCTGGTGGCGCGCGCCGAAAAAACCCAGCTGGGCGAATTGAACGAAACCGTCAGAAGGCTCGCCCACGCGGGCAGAACTGTAAATGGCGTAATTCTGAATGCTATTGATTTAAGCCGCCGCCACGCTGGAAGCGGGGGTTACAAATACGGCGCTTACAAGCAGTTGCAATACACATACAATACCAACAGGGATTCCACTTAGTCCGTCTGAATTGGAGTTAAATTCAAAATCATGCAGCGGGTTTTCAGCCCGCCGCATCGATTAAATACTCACATAGTATTCGGCATAAAAAGGCATTACAAATGGCTGTTAGTTCATTCGTACTGCCTTCATCGAGTCATTTGGCCGCGCAATAGTTTCTGCATTGCAGACACTAAGAGGCATTTGTGCGGGTAGTGTCGGCCAAAAACACAGGGCCATAACCGAGGATCTGCGGGCATTTGCCCGCATGAGGAAAGGTGCGTCAAAAATGAAAGCATTTCGACGGGAAATCTTGTCGCGCTTCAAATCCGGATGGAAAACCCCGATGGGAAATCTCCGTCCCGAAGAATCGCTCGTACCGCAAGGCTGGGATATTTCCGACGCGGGCGGTGAAATGTCCCGCGGCGGTTCGCAATCCGGAATCAGCCATTCCCCATTGCTGAAGATCGCGAAAAGATCGGTGGATATCAGCGCCGCGCTTTTCTTCTTCGCCGCCTTCGGCTGGCTTTTCGTGCTCCTCGGCCTTTGCGTTTTCGCGAGTTCGGGCGCGCCAGTGCTCTATTACCAGCCGCGCTACGGAAAGAACGGCCGGGTATTCCGCTTCTACAAATTCCGCTCGATGATCGCCAATTCGGCGCAGGTGCTCGAAGAACACCTGAAGAACAATCCCGAGGCGCGCCGCCAGTGGGACGAATACCAGAAGCTGGACGACGATCCGCGCATCACCCGTTTCGGCAAATTCATCCGCAAGACCAGCCTGGACGAATTGCCGCAATTCTGGAACGTGCTGATGGGCGACATGAGCCTGATCGGCCCCCGCCCCTGCATGCTCGAGCAGAAGGAGCTCTACGGCCACAGCTGGTCGCACTACTGCGCGGTGCGGCCGGGCATCACCGGCCTCTGGCAGGTCAGCGGGCGCAACCAGCTGACCTACAACGCACGCGTCGCGCTCGACGTGAGGTATGTCGAAACCCTTTCCGTCGGGAAGGACGTGGACATCTTCATCAGAACCATCTGGGTGGTTGCCGCCGGTCACGGGTCGCGATGAATCTCGCCGGTCCCGGGTGATCGGCTCCGGCCGCGTCGGCCGGAGTTCGCCTTTCACGGAGTCCACGCCGCAAGGCCGGACAGACCTTCCTTCGCTTTGGAATTGATCCGATCGGAATCCACATGCCGATGAGCCACGCCATTCCAGCTCCGGCCGCGCCGCCACGAACACCGATAACAACGAGAAGAAGAGGCACGCGCCGCTTCAACCAGTACTCCGCCGCCGGGGTGCTGATCGTGTTCGTGTACGTGATCATCTATGCGTATTTCCGGGAAATGCTTCCCGAGAAATGGAGTGTCGACTCGGCAAAGATCCTCGAAATCTTGAATTACGGCGGAACGGACGAAATGGACAATTCGTTCGCCGTCACGGCCGCGCTTTTCAGCATCATCGGATCGGACAATCTCGACGTCTTCACCTGCATCAGCAGCGCCATATTTCTTTTCTTCGCGACGCACAAGATCCGCAGATCGGGAGATTTCTTTTCGCGGCTGCTGCTGATTGCGCCGTGCATCATGCTGAACATGTTCGCGCCGTCGAAGGAGACGGTGGTGCTCATCATGACCATGTGCATCACGGTGACGACGATCTATTTCCGGACTTCCAGGTTTCTCACCATTAGTGCATTTCTAGGTCTTTACGCAGTCTATGGAATTTTCGTCCGCAATTACTATTTGCTGATCGTCGGCGTTTTCTTCATCGTCCATTACCTCTGGCGGCGGCCGCTCAAATACCACGTATTGGCGGCCATTGCGATTGCCGGTGCGGTTCTGGCGGCGCCATCCAGCCTTTTGCAGACGCTGCAATCGCCGCGCGACACCTCCAATGCCTATGCGGAGCAGATCGGCAGCGACAACCGCACTGCCTTCACCAACATCGCGTCGCCTGCCACCGGCCCAGGCTTCCTGGTTAATTACGGCTATGCAGCGACGGTGCTGATCACGCCCATTCTCTATTTCCAGACTGCGAGCGACGCGTTCATGCAATTGATGATCGCCGCCATGCTGATCATTCTCTACAAGGCGCGACGATGGTCGAAGCGCGATCCGACGCAATTCGAGCCCCGCTTCTTCGGCAGTCTTTTCGTCGCGCACATCCTCGTTCAATTGATTTTCGAACCGGACCTCGGCAGTTTCACCAGGCATCTGACCTCGGTGATGCTTTATCTGATTGCCATCAAGGTTTCCGGAAACAGGCCAATTCAAAGATGAAAAAAATCCTGATCTGCGCGGTGCCGTTCAGCGACAACCTCGGCGACGGCGTCATCGCGGCGTCGCTGGCCCACATCGCGGGCATGAAGTACCCCGACGCGAAGGTCGAATTCCTCGACATCGCCGGGCGCGTCGCGTTCGACGAAGCCAACCTGCGCGGCGGCGGCGCGTTCGGCGTCTTCCAGAAGCTGCCTTCGCTGCTGCGTTCGGCAATCGTTTTCGCGTACTGCCTGAAGAACTACCTGCTGAGCTGGCGCAGGCAATGGCAGGCGGCGGTGGCCGATGCCGACCTCGTCATCATCGGTGGCGGCCAGCTCTTCTGCGACGTGGCGCTGAACTTCCCGTCGAAGCTCTTCTTCCTCGGCAGGCTGCTGCGCGGCAAGCGGGTGGCCGTGGTGTCGGTCGGGGTCACGGGCAAGTGGTCGTACTGGGGGCAGTGGCTCGTCGGCAGGTTCCTGCAGAACGCCGCCCCCGTCTTCTACGCCACGCGCGACGTGGATTCGGCGAACAACCTGCACGCCTTCTTCCGCGTTCCGCGCAGCCGCGTCAGTGTGGTGCCCGATCCGGCGCTGGTCTGCGCGAGCGCCTTCTCGGAAGAGCTCTCCGCCGAAAAGAAATGGGACGTGGGCATCTGCGTCAGCAGCCTCGACGCGCTGGTGATGAATTCCGAATACGGCGGCAAGCGCGCCGGCGGCTCGGCCGAATTCTTCTCCGGCCTCGCGCAGGCATTGCGGGCCGAAGGTGCGCGGGTGCTGTACTTCACGAACGGTGCGGCGGAGGACAACAAGGTCCTCGCAGAGATTTCCGAGCGCACCGCGGCGGCGGACGACTTCTCCTTCGCCGTTCCGAAGCGCCCCGACGATCTGGTCGCGCTGATCAGCGCCTGCTCCTGCATCGCGGCGCACCGGCTGCACGCGAACATCGTCGCCTACAGCCTGAGCATCCCGTCCATCGGCATGAACTGGGACAAGAAGGTCGAGTCCTTCTTCCGGCTCACGAACCGCACCGAGTTCCTGTTCGATCTCTCGCCGCGCCATGACGAGCTGAAGGCCTCCGTCCTGAACCTGCTGCGGGAAAGAAACGACCCGGGCCGGCTCGGCGAGCTGCAGTCCGAAGTCATCGCCGGCACCCACGCCCTGATCTGAGCAGCCGAGGAGCCAAGCCATGAAAGTCCTGCACGTCGCGGAAACGCTCAAGGGCGGGCTGGAGACCTATCTCCGGATCGTTTCGAACTACCAGCGCAACTCGCCGGAAATCAGCCAGGTGAAGTTCATCCTGCCCGGGCAGGTCGACTGGCTGAACCCCGAGAGCGCCCACGTGGTGCCCACCGCGCGCAGCCCGCTCTCGCTGGTGAGCTACGCCGCGCGCGTGAAGAAGATCATCGAGTCGGAACGGCCCTCGGTGCTGCACCTGCACAGCTCCATCGCCGGCGGCATCGTGCGCTCGATGGCCCTGCTGGGCCAGATACCGCGCGAGGTGAAGATCGTCTACTGCTCGCACGGCTGGGCCTTCGACCAGACGGCGTCGAGCTACAAGAAGTCGGCCTACCGCTGGATCGAGAGGCTGCTGTCCTCGCGCAGCGACGCCATCATCTGCATCAGCCGCCACGAGGTGCGGATCGCGGCCGAGTCCGGCATCAGGCGCTGCACCTGCATTCCCAACGGGATCGATTCCGTGAGCCCCGCGCCGGCACCGGCGCGCCTGCCGCAGCACGACGCCGGAGAACCCGCGCCGCGAACCATCCTCTTCGTCGGCCGGCTCGACCGGCAAAAGGGCATCGACCTCCTGCTCGACTCCTACGCCCGCGTGCGGCCCGGCTTCAGGCTGATCGTGGTCGGCGACGCGGTGCGCAAGGACCTGCAGCTCGCGCAGCCCGAGCGGGTCGAGTTCAAGGGCTGGCTCGAGAAGGACGCGCTCGACGCGGTCTATCAGTCCTGCGACGCCATCGTCGTTCCCTCGCGCTGGGAAGGCTTCGGCCTCGTCGCGGTCGAGGCCATGGCCAGGAGCAAGGCGGTCTTCGCATCGGCCGTCGGCGGCCTCGTCGACATCGTCGAGAACGACCGCAGCGGCCGGCTCTTCGAGCTGGAGCACATGGACCAGATGCTGCGCGAGATCGACCGCATGCCCGTCGAGACCCTGCGCCAGATGGGCCAGACCGGGCGAAGGATCTTCGAGGAGAAGTTCACTTCGCAGCGCATGAACACCGCCATCGTCGATCTGTACAAGGAGTCGGTACTGCCATGAAGAAAACGATCATCTCCAGCCTGCTGGGCGCATTGCTCTTCGCGGCCGCTTCGGTCGTGCCTGTCACTGCAGCTCATGCCAGGGGCATCGGCACCCTCAACTCGGAATACCCGGTTTCGCTGAGCGTGCAGATCGACCCCGCGACGATCACGGACGACGACCTGCACGAGATCCGCGCGGCCGGCTTCGAGTTCGTGCGCTTCGGCGTGCGGCCGCCGATCAAAAGCGTGAACCCCACGATGACCGACTACCCGAAGCTGATCCAGCGCGTGCGCAAGGCCAGGCTCAACGCCATCGTGACGCTCTTCGGCGGCAAGGAGATCTGGGGCCACGAACCCGGCGACATGCGCAGCAGCAGCAGCAGCAGCGGTGGCGGCGGCGAAGGCAGGAGCAACACCAAGGAAGGCCGCTTCGCCGACTTCGCGGCCGACTTCATCAAGGCCAACTCGGCCGACGTCGCCGTCTGGGAAGTGTGGAACGAGCCGGACAACAAGACCTTCCTGCAGCCCGCGCTGGTGCCGGACTTCGGCGCCGCCTCGGCGGAGCTGTGCAACAGGCTCGCGCAGCGGCAGATCCGCCCGGACATCATCGTCGGCTTCGGCTTCGCGAAGCTGCCCTTCGTCGGCGGCGGCACGGGCAAGGTGCCCTCGGAGCTGGAAGACGCCTTCGTCTCGGCCGCGCGCAGCGACTGCCTGACGGACATCTCGATCCACCCCTACCGCTCGGTGCCCGAGACGGCGCTGGCCGACTACGAGAAGCTTCGCGCGCAGCTCGACCGCCGCCAGCTCAACAAGACAGGCATCGTCGCCTCCGAATGGGGCTATGCCTCGTACCTGCCGGTGCGCAACCAGGGCGCGCAGGCGTCGCTGATCTTCCGGGAATACCTGATCAACGCAGCGGCGGGCATCAAGCTGCTGAATCTCTATTCATGGCGCGACCGGGGCCAGTCGTACTTCTCGAAGGAAGACAACTTCGGCCTCAAGTCGAAGGCCGGCGAGAAGAAGGAGGCCTACTCGGCGCTGACCGAGTTCCTCAAGATCGCAAGGCACTCGCAGAAGGTCTCCTATGACGACGCGCGCGGCGCGAGCCAGCTGGTGCTGCGCCGCGGCGAATCGATGCTGCACGTGGTCTGGACGCAGGGCGCGGAGCAGAGCGTGTCGGTGCCCGCGGGCGCGGGCAAGAAGTGCACGCGCGTCGACTTCTTCCCGCAGATGCGCGAAGGCACCTGCGGCAACCGTTCGGGCGAGGGCTTCACCGTGAAGGCGACCTCCAATCCGGTTCTGCTGTCCATCTCGGGCTAGGCGATGCATGCGCAGGAAGCTTGGGAAGGTTGAATGAAGCAGCGCCTGTCCGGACTCAGGAAACGCCTCGGTGGTCCCATCTATGCCGTTGCCGACCAGTGCATCTACAGCGCGAGCCAGCTGCTGCTCAGCTTCGCGCTGGCGCGCGTGCTCTCGCCCACGGACTTCGGCGTGGCCTCCGCGTTCCTCGCGGTGATCAGCTTCCAGTACATCCTGCACATGGCCATGGTGCACGAGCCCCTGCTGATCAGGCGCTACTACACCGACCGGTCCGCGGCGTGGCTGACGTGGGCCCTGGTGGTCCTGTTCTCGCTGCTGGGCTTCCTGGCGTGGCAGATCGCCGCGTTTCCGGGGCAACTGCACTGGGTGGGCGTGGCGCTGATCGTCGGCTACGAGATCTTCTGGATTTCGCGCAGCCTGCTGCTCGCGGGGCGACGCTACGGCGTTCTCTGCGTCTCGGGCGCGCTGATCGCGGTGGGCTATGTCGTCGTGCTGAATGCCGAGCGGCCCGCCGGCTGGAAGGAAGCCCTGCTGCTGGTTTCCGTGCTGCAGATCCCCTTTCTCTACCTGGTGCTCGCGAACACGCGCCACACGGTTCTTCCGCTGCCCGCCGCGAAGGACGCGCAGGGCCTCACCACGCGCGAATCGATGGCCTACGGCTGGAAGGCCAGCCTCTCGCAGTTCATGAGCTGGATCATGACGGGCGGCGCCATCCTGCTGCTCGGCTCCTCGGCCGATGCCGAACAGGGCGGCCTGCTCAAGATCTACATCACCTTCCTGCTGCCGATGCAGTACGTGCTGTCGGCGCTGGGCTACTACCTGCTGCCGCAGCTGGCGGCCAACTGGAAGTCGGCCGACGACGCGCAAAGGAAGAAGTCGTTCCGTGACTTCACGGGCTTCGTGCTGCTCGGTTTCCTGGTCGCCGAGGCCGTGGGCGTGGTGCTGGGCCTGCTGGGGCCGCGCCTCGTGGTGCTGGCCTTCGGCGCGAACTACAGGGGGATGGACTTCTCGCCCTTCTTCTACGCGCCCGCGATCTTCGGCCTCACCATGTGCCTGCGCACCGGCTTCAGGGCCGCGTCGCGGCCGGGTGCCCTGCTGCTGTGCTCGGTGGCCGGCGCGGTGGTGTTCGCCGCCGCGATGCTCGCGGCGGGGCAACCCGTCTCCTACATCCAGACCATCCACGCCATGACGTGGGGCTTCGCCTGCATGGCCGCACTGATGATCGCCTGGCTGTTCTTCCTGATGCGGGCAACCGGGGAACAAGGGGAGCAACGCGCATGAGGCCCACAGGGCCGGTGCCGGATGAGGAGATCTTGATGAGCAACCCACTGCTTCGCGGCGTGAGCATCGACGAGCGCCTGCGCTTCCTGAGGGACGGCGTCGTGTGCCTGCGCGGGATCGTCTCACGCGACTGGATAGAGCTGGCGCGCGACGGCATCGAGCAGCGGCGCGACGGCCTGCTGCAGCGCGTGGTGTCCGAGTCGGGCGCCAGCGAGATCGCCGGGCAGCTGACCGTGATGCGGCGGCTGCGCTGGATCTGCGACCAGCTGCTCTTCGACAAGGACGTGAGCGCCGCGACCGCGACGCCCTGGCACCAGGACATGTCGTATGGCCTGGCGGACAGCCACCGCATCGTCCACCTGTGGATGCCGGTGGACCACATGCCGCGCGAGACCGCGCCGGAAGTGGTGCGCGGCTCCCACCTCTGGAAGACGGGCTACCGGCGAGCCGGCTGGATAGGGCCGGCGGACGACGGGGCGCAAGCGCCCGAACTGCCCGACATCGAGTCCAACCGAGGCGCCTTCGACATCGTCGGCTACGAGGTCGACCCGGGCGACGTGGTGGCCTTCAACCACCGCGCGCTGCACCACGCCGGCCCCGTCATGAGCTTCGGCGAGAAGCACCGGGCCTTCGCCATCCTGTGCGCCGACGACGACCTGCTCGCGCTGAGGCAGCCGAGCCTCCAGCCGGCGCCGGAGGTGTTTCGCGCGGCGTAGCCGGGGACGGGCCTACCAGAACTTTTCGGGCGTGGCCGCGAGCGTCTCCGTGCAGCGCGCGACAGCCTTGGCGCGCTCCTCGCGCAGCCGCTGCCAGTTGTCGGCCTGCCATTCGTTCCAGGCGACCGGCTCCGACTGATAAAAGCATGTGGCAGGCGGACGCATGAAGCCCGCGCGGCCGAGCTCGGCGCCGAACTTCAGTCGGAACAGCTCGTCCGAGCCCGTGAGGTTCTCGTAGACCAGATGCCAGGAGCCCGGAAGCAGCGGCGTGTCGGCCACCGCCTGCACCTTGCGCGCTTCCTCGATCTCCTCGGGTGTGGAGCCGTCCGTCAGGGCCGTCGCGTACGCGGCCTCGGCGCGCTTGCGGTAGATGTCGGTGGCGACCTTGCTGAGCGCGTCGACCAACTCGCTCATGGCGGGGTTGGCGCCCGCCGGATCGTCCTTGAGCGCCTCGAGCGTGGTGCCGCCGAGATCGTCCTTAGAGAACCCCTGCGCGCCGACGCTCACGCGGCCCGCGATCGCCGTCAGCGCGATGTTCAGGGCGACCTGCCCCGCGATGTTGTTCATCGTGCTTTCGCGGCGGACCACGCGAAGCTGTTCGATGCCGGGCTTGTACATGCCCCGGCTGAAGCGCACGCGGGTCTGCGGCGCCGCCGGCTCGGCCGCTGCGGCAGGTGCGGCGGGCGCATCGGCGACGACTTCCGCGGACTGTTGGTGGACCGCCGGTGCCGGCGCATCGGGTTCGGCGTGCGCCGAAAAGCCGGCGACAGCCAGCGCAATGCCGCATGCGCGCCAGCCGGCGCGCCGCGTCTGTCTCTTCGATTTCATGTGAACGTGATTCCTCCCGGCGCGGATTGTCTCCGGCTCAGGAGGTCAAGGTTCGCAGCGCGGCATCGAGCACCCGGTCGTGATCGCGCGGATGGGACTGGAGCCAGTCGTGCAGCTTGTGCCCCGCGCCTTCGAGCCGCACGACCTCGACCGACTTCGCCCTGCGGGCCCTGCTTTCGTACTGGTCGAGGACCTGCGTGGGAATCACCGCGTCCTCCGTTCCGTACACCAGCAGCAGCCGGCCTTCGAAGCCTTCCAGCGCCGTGAAGACAGGCGAACTCGCGTAGTCCACGGTCGAGCGCAGGATGCCCTGGAAGCTCGGGCCGAAGGGCGCGTCCTGCGCCTGGGCCACATAAGCGGCCGGACAGAAGAGCACCAGCGCCGGCGGCTGCAGCCGCTCGATCAACGAACATGCGATGTGCCCGCCCATGCTGGTGCCGATCAGCGAGATCGCACGCCCCGGCGCCACATGGCCCGCCACGGCCAGCGCCTGTGCCACGCGCTCGTTCAGGCTGGAGCCTTCGACCTGCCCGGTGCTTTCTCCATGGCCGGAAAAATCGAAGGACGCGCCGGGCACGCCGGCGTGCGCCAGTCCTGCAAGAAGGTAGTGGATGCCGCGCCGCGACGACTGGCCGCCGCCGTGCAGCGCCAGCAGCCGGGGCGCGTCGCCCGCGGAGTTGTTCGTGATCGTGCCGCGCAGGGTATGTGCACGCGAGGCCACCGAAAAATCGATCATTGCCGAAAGGCCTCGCGCCTGCTCAGACACATGTGAAGTTGAACGACAGTCCGAGGCCAAGGTCTTTCATCATCGCCAGTGCGCCTGGGCTGGCCCTCAAGACGGGGTACGGACTTTCGGACAGGCACCCCAGGCACAGGTCTGCCCACTCGCCGCGAGCACACAGCCCGGCGAAGTACGCTTTATGCGGGGCGATCTGTGCCTGGAGCCATTCAAGATGCTGGTCGATCGTTGCCAGTTCGCCAAGCGGAGATTCGAGACGCCACAGATCCTCGGTCCAGCAGCCGAGGGCGGGGCTTCTCCCGCGAAGCTCACCCTTTCTGTGCGAGTGCGTGGACGCAATGCCCGTCCTGGAAAAGATCTCGTCGTGGTACGCGCCAACGCCCGCAATGCGCAAGCTGGCGTCGAACCGATGCTGGCTCGACGCTCGCGCAGGCGCTTGCCTATCCTTTTCCCTTTGGCGTCGACGCCGGAGATGCGCCAGTCTTTTTTGAGTTCTGGTGGAAATGCGGGTCATCTTCCGACCTTATCTCGGCTTGTAGGTGTCGAGAAACTTTCCAACGAAATTGCCTTCTTCAGTGCCATCCGGTCGTGTGATCAGCCAATCGACCATGTCCGTCTCCGGGAACGTGTAGGCATCGCCGAAGCGGAAGTTCTCGACGTGCGCGATGTTGCTCCATATCTTTCCTGTGACGGTGCCGGCCTGGATGCGCTGCACGGCAACGAAGACCTGCTCGACATGTCCTTTTCGGTCGACGATTCGCGTGGTCAGGAAGAAGAATTGCCCCTTCGGAAGCCCGGCAAGAAATCGCTGTTTAGCTTGAGGGTAGGAAGCCTTGGCCTGTGCAACATAGGGGGCGATGGCCCGCTCCATCTGGCCGGCTGCGTCGGAGCGAACGGGCCTGTCCTGCGGCGCATTGGGCGCCAGGACAGGATCGGCGGCAAGGGCCGGGGCCGTGGCGCACAGCCACATGGAAAGACTCAGGAACGCTACATATTTCATGCAGGGAGCAAGCTTGAATACCCGGTCAGGCGGTATCGCCGAGGATGCCACGACGGGTGCTGGTACTGGCCGGCATCGCCACCCACCACGCCGCCCCAACGATCAGCAAGCCCCCCGCCCAACCCCACGGCCCGATGCGCTCGCCGAAGCCGTACGCCGCGATCAGCGCGCCGAACACCGGCTCGCTGCCCATCAGCAGCGACACCCGGCTCGGGCTCGAGCGCGAGGCTGCGTGGTTCTGCGCGAAGAAGGCGAAGACGGTGCACAGCAGCACGAGGTACGCCATGCCCCACCAGAACGAAGCGGTGGCGGGCGGCATGTGCCAGGTGCCGCCGGCCGGCGAGGCGACGAGCGCGAGCAGCGCCGCGCCCAGGGCCATCATGCCCGACTGCACGGCCGTGAGCGTCAGCGCTGGCATCGCGTGATGACCGGCGAGCCGCCGCGTCATGCAGACCATCACGGCGCGCAGGAAGGCGGCGATCACCATCAGGCCGTCGCCCCAGCCGACCGAAAGCTCGGCGGGCGAGGTGGCCGACAGCATCGCGGCGCCCAGTGCCGACAGGCCGGCTGCCCAGAACACGCGCCGCGCCGGCCTCTGGCCCAGGAGCCACCACTCGACGAAAGGCGTGAGCGCGACGCACAGGCTGATGAGGAAGGCGGCATTGCTGGCCGTGGTGAGCGACACGCCGAAGGTCTCGCACACGAAGATCGCCAGCAGGTTCGCGCCGAGCAGGCCGCCGACCGCGAGGCCCTGGCGCCACCGCGCACCGAACAGCGGCCTCAGCGCGGGCAGCAGCACGACGAAGGTCAGCCCGAAGCGCAGCGCGATGAACTCCAGCACGGGCAGCTGCTGCGTCGCCTGCTTGGCCACCGCGTAGCTGCCGCCCCACACCGCCGCCACGAGCAGCAGCATGACTTCGGCAAGACCGATGCCCGCCGGTTTTCTCATCTTTGAATCCATACTCCGCTTCCGCCGTCCGCGAACATTTCCGAAAACCCGACGCATCCATCGGGCAGGAAATTGTTCCGGGCATCACCCGGGCCGCACAGCCGTCGGCCGGAACAGGACTATTGCGTCGTGGGAACGAATTCATTTCTCAAGGTGCTGCCGGAGATGGTGACCTTCGTGCGGGTCGCCGAGCTGGGCAGCTTCTCTGCGGCGGCCGACCTGCTGGGCATGACGCCGTCGGCGGCGAGCCGGCAGGTGAAGCGGCTCGAAAAGGAGATCGGCGTGCAGCTGCTTCAGCGCACCACGCGCCAGCTGCGGCTGACCGAGCCCGGCGCCGAGGCCTTCGCGCGCTGCCGCGAGCTGGTGCTGGCGGCGCAGGGCGCGATGGAGATCGGTGAGCAGTTCGCCGCCGGGCCCAGCGGGCTGGTGCGCATCAGCGCGCCGAAAGCTTTCGCGCGGCGGGTGCTGCATGCGCACATCCTCGAGTTCCTGCGGCGCTATCCCGAGGTGGACGTGCAGCTCATCGTGGCCGACCGCGACGTCGACCCGATCCGCGAAGGCGTCGACCTGGTGGTGCGGCTGACGACGAAGCCGCCCGAGGGGCTGGTGGCGCGGCAGCTGATGCCGGTGGGGCACATCCTCTGCGCCTCGCCGCGCTACCTGGCGGAGCACCCCGTCATCGCGCATCCGGGCGACCTCGCGGCGCACAGCTGCCTTTCATTGGGCGAGCACGAGCGCGACAACCATTGGCGGTTCGGCAGGAAAGAAGGAGAAAAGGAGGAGGCGGAAGTCATCGTGCGCGGCCGCTATGTCTCGAACCACAGCGAGGTGCGGCTCGAAGGCGCGCTCGCGGACCTGGGCGTGGCCGTGGTGCCGGCCTTCGTCGCGCAGGAGGCGCTGGACGCGGGAAGCCTCGTGCGCGTGCTGCCCGAGTGGGAGTACCGCGGCAACTACCAGGGGCACGCGTACATCCTGTACCCACCCAACCGCTTCATGGCGCCCAAGTGCAGGGCGCTGGTCGATCACCTGCTCGGTGCGCTCGGCGTCAGTGCGTCTTCATCAGGACGCGCACGGCCTCGGGCAGGGAGTTGACCTGCGGCATGAAGTGATCGAGCAGCGCGCCCAGCGCCACCGCGCAGATCACCGCGCCCAGCAGCGGCTTCCAGGTGAGCCGCACCGCGGCCATGAGCCAGCCCTCGCGCGCCACGCGCACCGCCGCGCGCGCCGACACGTACGAGAACGCGATTTCGATGGCCACGGCCAGCAGCGCGTCCCAGCTGAAGTACAGCAGCACGAGCGAGCCCGCGCCGAACAGGATGGCCACGCAGATCAGGAAGATGGCGATCACCGGAATGACGACCACCGCGCCCTCGTCGGCGCCGCCGGCCACGTCGAGCGCGCCGCTGGCGATGTCCGAGAGGCCGCTGCCGCCGCCACCGTCGCCCGGGGCCTCGCCGATGCTCGCGTGACCGTGCGAGCCGCCGCGTCCGCCGCCTAACTCGAAGTCCGGCGCGTCGACGTTGAGGTCGAGGTCGCGCTCCTCGACCAGCCGCTTCGCCCACCAGCGCAGCACCAGCAGGTAGCCGAGATAGCCCACGCCCAGCGTAAGGAAGTAGCGCACCGCGAGCGAATCGACGTGCAGCAGGTGCATCTGCAGCGCCGAGACGCCCCACATCAGCAGCAGCGTGAAGCTGCCGATCAGGATGCCGTGCGTGCGCAGGCTGTATTTGCGATGGAGCTCGCGCTCGACCTGCGTTTCCCACAGGCGCACGGAGCGCCAGTTGGAAAGGATCTTCACGGCTTCAGGCTGTTCGGGCGACTCAGGCGGCGTCCGCCATGTCGGCGAAGGGCACGCGCGGCGCCACCGCGCACATGAGCTCGTAGCCGATGGTGCCGCCGGCCCGCGCGACCTCGTCGATGGGCAGCACGGCGCCGGTCTTCTCCGACTTGCCCCACAGCGTGACCTCGCTGCCGAACCTGGCGTCGGGCACGTTGGTGAGGTCGACGGTGATCATGTCCATGCTCACGCGCCCGACCATGCGGGTGCGCACGCCGTTCACCAGCACCGGCGTGCCGGTGCCGCAGTGGCGCGGGTAGCCGTCGGCATAGCCGACCGCCGCCACGCCGATGGTGATGGGCCCCTCAGCGGTGAAGTTGGAGCCGTAGCCGACGGTGTCTCCGGCCTGCAGCGTCTGCACCGACAGGAGCCGGGTCGACAGCGTCATGGTGGATTGCAGCTGCCAGTGCGCCGCATCGTGCACCGGGAAGTCGGGCGCGCCGCCGTACAGCATGACGCCGGGGCGCACCCAGTCGCCGCGCGTGAGGTCGGCGTGGCGCAGCGTGGCCGCGCTGTTGGCGATGGAGCGCTCGCCGGGCAGGTCGCGGGTGGCGCGCTCGAAGGCCTCGAGCTGGTGGGCGATGCCGCGCTCGCCGTCGGCGTCGCTGAAGTGGGTCATGAGGGAGATCTCGTCGACCTGGGTGAGCGCGTTGAGGCGGGTCCAGGCGGAGCCGAAGCGCTCGGGCGTGAAGCCCAGGCGGTTCATGCCCGAGTTCATCTTGAGGAACACACGTTGCGGCTTGAGGGTCTTGTGGGCGGCGAGCATGTCGATCTGCTCGTCGCAGTGCACGGTGTGCCAGAGGTCCAGCCGCGAGCACAGCTCCAGGTCGCGGGCCTCGAAGACGCCCTCCAGCAGCAGCACCGGGCCGCGCCAGCCGAGGGCGCGCACGCGCTCGGCTTCGGCCAGGTCGAGCATCGCGAAGCCGTCGGCACCTCGCAAACCCTCATAGACCCGCTCGATGCCATGGCCATAGGCGTTGGCCTTGACGACGGCCCAGACGCGGGCCTCGAGGGCCGAACGGCGCGCCCGCTCGAGGTTGTGGCGCAGGGCTTCGGTGTGGACGGTGGCGAGGATCGGGCGCGGCATGAAGGGTTTCCGGGAAGGGCTCGGGGACAATGCAGACCACGTTTTAGCATCTTCGGGAATGGGGTCGAACACGGTGGGGATGCCGGATTCGATGTCGCACCCCCGTGCTATAACCGCCCATTCGCCCTCTACGCGACACTTTTTCACTACCGCCAGCAGACCCTCTGGCCAGCCAGCCCATCGATGAAGCGCGGTTTCTACACGATCATGTCGGCCCAGTTCTTTTCGTCGCTGGCCGACCAAGCGCTTTTCGTTGTTGCGGTCGACCTCATGCGGAGTTCGGGCGCGCCCGAATGGCAACGCGCGGCGCTGGTGCCCATCTTCGCGGTCTTCTACGTGGTGCTCGCCCCGCTGGTGGGCGCCTTCGCCGACGCCCTGCCCAAGGGCAAGGTGATGTTCATCAGCAATGCCATCAAGGTGCTGGGCTGCGTGATGATGCTCTTCGGCTCGCACCCGCTGCTGTCCTATTCGATCGTGGGGCTGGGCGCGGCGGCGTACTCGCCGGCCAAGTACGGCATCCTCACCGAGCTGTTGCCGGCGTCGCAGCTGGTCAAGGCCAACGGCTGGATCGAGGGGCTGACCATCGCGTCGATCCTGCTGGGCATCGTGCTCGGCGGCGCGCTGGTGGGGCATGCGGTCTCCAGCAAGCTGCTGGCCTTCGACCTTCCGCTCATCGACACCGGCATCGACACGCCGGCCGAGGCCGCCCTCGCCGTGCTGATCTTCGTCTACATCCTCGCGGCCTGGTTCAACACCCGCATTCCGCACACCGGCGTCGAGATGCGCCCGCTGCGCGCCAACCCCGAGCACGGCCTGGCACGCAACATCGCCGCGCTGCTGCCCGACTTCTGGCACTGCAACGCCCGCCTGTGGCGCGACCGCCTCGGCCAGATCTCGCTGGCCACCACCACGCTCTTCTGGGGCGCCGGCGGCAACCTCAAGTACATCGTGCTGGCCTGGGCCTCGCTCGCCCTGGGCTACAACACCACGCAGGCCTCGGCGCTGACGGGCGTGGTGACCATCGGCACGGCCGTGGGCGCCATCGTCGCCTCGATGCGCATGCGGCTGGACATGGCCACGCGCGTGATTCCCATGGGCATCGCGATGGGCCTGATGGTGATCTGCATGAACTTCATCGGCAACGTGTGGCTGGCGGTGCCGTTCCTGATCCTGCTGGGCGGCCTGGGCGGCTTCCTGGTGGTGCCGATGAACGCGCTGCTGCAGCACCGCGGCCACAACCTGATGGGCGCGGGCCGCTCCATCGCGGTGCAGAACTTCAACGAGCAGGCCTGCATTCTTCTGCTGGGCGGCTTCTACAGCGTGTGCACGGGCCTCGGACTCTCGGCCTACGGCGCCATCAGCGCCTTCGGCCTCGTGGTGGCGGGCTGCATGTGGATCATCAAGCGCTGGCACGAGAACAACCTCAAGAAATATCCCGAGGAAGTCGAGCACCTGCTGGCTATCGCCCGTAGCGACAAGCATCACTGACACCGCTCGCACGCGTTGGTGAAACCGCCGGCGCGGCCGGCGCTCCCTTCTTCCAACGCAACAATGCCAGCACTCGCCCTGCTACTGAACGCCTTCGTCTGGGGCGTCTCCTGGTTTCCCTTCCGCCAGATCGCGGGCCACGGGCTGCATCCGCTGTGGACCACCTGCCTGATCTACCTGGCCATCGCCGTGCTGATGGGCGTGCTGCGCCGGCATGCGTGGAAGGGCTTCGCGGCCTTTCCGATGCTGGCGGTGCTGGGCCTCGCCGCCGGCTTCACCAACGTGGGCTTCAACTGGGCCGTGACGCAGGGCGACGTGGTGCGCGTGGTGCTGCTCTTCTACCTGATGCCCCTGTGGAGTGTGCTGCTGGCCTGGCTGCTGCTCGGCGAGCGCCCCACCGGCGGTGCGCTGGCGCGCGTGGCGCTGGCGCTGACCGGCGTGGCGGTGGTGCTGAAGGCGCCCGGCACCGACTGGCCGGTGCCTTCGAGCCTGCCCGACTGGCTGGGCGTGGCCGCCGGCTTCGGCTTTGCCGTCACCAACATCGCGTTGCGCCACCTGCGGCAGGCGCCGGGCGAATCGCGCGCGCTGGCGATGTTCTGCGGCTGCACCTTCGTGGCCGGCGTCGCGGCGCTGGGCGGCACCGCGCTGGGCGCGTTCGATTCGCCGCTGCATGCTTCGCCCGGCTGGCTGGGCTGGGCCGCGCTGCTGGGCACGGCCTTCGTCTTCGCCAACGTGTGTCTGCAGTACGGCGCGGCGCGGCTCACGGCTTCGGCGACCTCGGTGATCATGCTGTCGGAGGTGCTGTTCGCCAGCGTGTCGTCGGTGGCGCTGGGCGCGGCCTCCATGGACCCGCGCATCCTCATGGGCGGCGCGCTGATCGTGCTGGGGGCCGTCTGGGCTGCGTTTGCGCGAACGCCTGCGCGGCGCGATGATCGCGCCTCGTCTTCTCCCACCTGAGGAAAAACAGCATGACCAGCGTCTACGACTTCGAAGCCAACCTGATCGACGGCAAGCCGGTGAAGCTCTCCACCTTCAGGGGCAAGGTGCTGCTGATCGTCAACACCGCCAGCAAGTGCGGCTTTACGCCGCAGTTCGCGGGGCTGGAGGCGCTGCACGAGAAGTACGCCGGCAAGGGCCTCACGGTGCTGGGCTTTCCCTCGAACCAGTTCGGCGCGCAGGACCCGGGCACCAACGAGGAGATCGGCGCCTTCTGCACGAAGAACTACGGCGTGAGCTTTCCGATGATGGAGAAGATCGACGTGAATGGCAGCAATGCCGCGCCGCTGTACCAGTGGCTCACGAAGGAAAAGCCGGGCCTCCTGGGCAGCACGGCCATCAAGTGGAACTTCACGAAGTTCCTGGTCGGGCGCGACGGCACGGTGCTCAAGCGCTACGCGCCGCTGGACACGCCGGCCTCGCTCGAGCGCGACGTCGAAGCCGCGCTGGCCGCGGCCTGAACGGCCTGCGGCCGCCTCGTCAGAACCTGAAGTCGGCCGTCTTCGGCCCGCCGCCGACCGTCACGGTCTGGCTCTTCACCGCGCCGCCGGGCGCCGCGACGTCGATCACGTAGCGCCCGTTCGGCACGTCGACCAGGCAGACCGGGCCGCTGGCGCGGAACGCCAGGGCCGCGGCGTTGTTGGCATCGCCACCCTTGATGGTCACGTCGACGTTCGCCATGTAGGCGCCGTCGGCGCGCGCGAACAGCAGCGCGAGCGGATGTTCCTTCATGGCCGCGCGCATCGCCGTCGATTCGTCGGAGCCGATGCCGCCGCACACATAGCGCGCCGAGCCGGCGCCCTGCCATGGCGGCATGGCGCCCTGGGCCTGCGCGGCCATCGCACCGCCCGCGCAGACGCAGGCCAGCAGCACGCGGCGCAGCGTGGCGGAGGTGAAGGATGCAGGCAGAAGGTGAGACATGGCGCTTTCTCCTTGGAGATTCGGTGCGGCCATGATGCGCCGCGAACCGGCGCCGGGCGAGTCGGACCAACCCCCTCCTCCTTGTCCGACGATGCCTGCGATCAGGCCTCGTGATCAGGCCTTGCCCGGCACCAGCGCCGCGTCCAGCAACTCGACCCAGTGCCGCACCGGCGTGTCGCCGCTGCCGCTTTGCAGGTGCGTGATGCAGCCGATGTTGGCCGAGGCGATGGTGGTGGGCTGCAGCTGCTTCAGGTGCCCCAGCTTGCGGTCGCGCAGCGGATAGGCCAGCTCGGGCTGTAGCACCGAGTAGGTACCGGCCGAGCCGCAGCACAGGTGCGATTCGTTCATCGCCACGCGCATGTCGAAGCCCAGCGCGCGCAGGTGCGTCTCGACGCCGCCGCGCAGCTTCTGGCCGTGCTGCAGCGTGCACGGCGGGTGGTAGGCCACCACGCCGGCGGGCGCCTTCACGCGGGCCTTCAGCGCAGGCACCAGATCAGGCAGCAGCTCGCTCAGGTCGCGCGTGAGCTCGCTGATGCGCGCGGCCTTCAGCGCATAGGCCGCGTCGTGCTGCAGGATGTGGCCGTACTCGCGCACGGTGACGCCGCAGCCCGATGCATTCATGACGATGGCCTCGACCTCGTTGCGCTCCACGTACGGCCACCACGCGTCGATGTTGGCGCGCATCTGCGCCTTGCCGCCGTCCTGGTCGTTCAGGTGGAACTTCACCGCGCCGCAGCAGCCGGCCTCGGGCGCGATCACCGCCTGGATGCCGGCCGCGTCGAGCACGCGCGCGGTGGCGCTGTTGATGTTGGGCATCATCGACGGCTGCACGCAGCCCGCGAGCATCAGCACCTTGCGCGCATGCGTGGCCGTGGGCCATGCGCCAGCCTCCTGCTTCGCGGGCACCTTGGCCTTCAGCGCCTCGGGCAGCAGCCCGCGCACCGACTGGCCCAGCTTCATCGCAGGGCCGAAGAGCGGCGACGGCAGGCCTTCCTTCAACACCCAGCGTTGTGCCGATTCCATCCCGGGGCGCGGCACCTTCTCGTCGACGATCCTGCGGCCGATGTCGACCAGATGCCCGTACTGCACGCCGCTCGGGCAGGTGCTCTCGCAGTTGCGGCAGGTGAGGCAGCGGTCGAGGTGCAGCTGCGTGCTGCGCGTCGGCGCCTTGCCCTCGAGCACCTGCTTGATGAGGTAGATGCGTCCGCGCGGGCCGTCGAGCTCGTCGCCGAGCAGCTGGTAGGTCGGGCAGGTGGCGGTGCAGAAGCCGCAGTGCACGCACTTGCGCAGGATGGCTTCGGCCTCGCGGCCTTCGTCGGTGCCTTGGAATTCGGGGGCGAGCTCGGTTTGCATGTCTCTGTTCTTGTTCTCAGTTGGCGGGCAGCAGGCGGCCGCGATTGAAAAGGCCGTGCGGATCGAACTCGCGCATCAGCGCGCGCTGGATGCGTTCGACGGGTGCACTCAGCGCATCGAAGCGCGGCACTTCGGCCTGCGGGGCCGAGCCCGGCAGACGGAACAGCGTGGCGTGGCCACCCGCCGCGCGTGCGATCTCGCGGATGCGCGCGGCCTCCGACGGCGGCGCCTTGTACCAGCGCTGGCCGCCGTGCCATTCGATCAGCGGCGCGGCGCCATCGATGGAAAGCACCGGCGCGGTCTGCGGCACCGACACACGCCAGAGCGCATCGGGCCCCTCACCGGAGGCGAACCACGGCAGTTGCTGGTCGCGCAGCGATTGCCAGTCGGCGGCGGCGCGCGCATTGTCCTTGCGCTCGCCGCCCAGGTGCTCGCATGCGGCTTCCACCGCCGCCACGGCGCCGCGCAGCCGCAGGTAGAGCGCGCCCGCGCCGGCGTATTCGAACCAGCAGCTCGCGTTCAGCGGCAACGGTCGGCCACCCCATTCGTTGAGCAGACGCAAGGCATCGGCCTGGCCGCAGGCGAACTCGAGCGTCGCTTCGGCGGGCGGCACAGGCAGCACCTTGAGACTGACTTCCGCGATCACGCCCAGCGTGCCGAGCGAACCGGCAAGCACCCGCGACACGTCGTAGCCCGCGACGTTCTTCATCACCTGCCCGCCGAAAGTCAGCACCTCGCCACGACCGTTGACCAGCGTGGCGCCGAGCACGTAGTCGCGCACCGAGCCGACGCTCGCGCGCGCCGGGCCGCTCAGCCCGGCCGCGACCATGCCGCCCACCGTGCCACCGCTGCCGAAGCACGGCGGCTCGAAGGGCAGGCACTGGCCCTTCTCGGCGAGTGCCGCTTCGAGTTCGGCCAGCGGCGTGCCCGCGCGCACGGTGACGACCAGCTCGCTCGGCTCGTAGCTGGTGATACCTGCGAGCGGGCGCATGTCGAGCAGTTCGCCCTGCGGCGCTTCGCCGTAGAAATCCTTGGTGCCGCCGCCGCGGATGCACAGCGGCGTGGCGTCAGCGGCCGAGGCGCGGATGCGCTCGACGACCTGCTGGAGTGCGTTGTCGTTGTTGTTGTTTTCCATTGCCATCAGAACCTTGGCAGATCGGAGTGCGGCAGCCTGCCGCCGCGCACCACCTGCTTGCCGTACTCGGCGCAGCGTTGCAACGTCGGGATCACCTTGCCGGGGTTGAGCATGCCCTCGGGATCGAAGGCGCGCTTCACGCCGAACATCTGCTCGTTCTCGGCGGCGGTGAACTGCACGCACATGCTGTTGAGCTTCTCCACGCCCACCCCATGCTCGCCCGAGACGGTGCCGCCCATGGCGACGCTGGTCTCGAGGATGTCGGCGCCGAAGAGTTCGCAGCGGTGCAGCTCGTCGGGGTCGTTGGCATCGAACAGCACCAGCGGGTGCAGGTTGCCGTCGCCCGCGTGGAACACGTTGCAGCAGCGCAGGTTGTACTTTTTCTCCATCTCCTGGATGGCCAGCAGGATGTCGGCCAGCCGCTTGCGCGGAATCGTCGAGTCGAGGCACATGTAGTCCGGGCTGATGCGGCCCGAGGCGGGAAACGCGTTCTTGCGCCCGCTCCAGAACTTCATGCGCTCTTCCTCGCTGCTGCTGCAGGCGATGGCGGTGGCGCCGCAACCGCGCAGCACCTCGGTCATGCGGCCGATCTCCTCTTCCACCTCTTCGGGCGTGCCGTCGGATTCGCACAGCAGGATGGCGGCGGCGTCGAGGTCGTAGCCCGCGCGCACGAAGTCTTCCACCGCGGCGGTCATGGGCTTGTCCATCATCTCCAGCCCGGCGGGGATGATGCCGGCCGCGATCACTGCAGCCACCGCGTCGCCGGCCTTTCGCACGTCGTCGAAGCTGGCCATGATGCAGCGCGCGAGCTGCGGCTTGGGCACGAGCTTGACGGTGACCTCGGTGGTCACGGCCAGCATGCCCTCGCTGCCGATGACGAGCGCGAGCAGGTCGAGCCCCGGAGCGTCGAGCGCCTCGCCGCCGAACTCGATGGGCTCGCCCTCGGCCGTGAAGCCGCGCACGCGCATCACGTTGTGCAGCGTGAGGCCGTACTTCAGGCAGTGCACGCCGCCCGAGTTCTCGGCCACGTTGCCGCCGATGGTGCAGGCGATCTGGCTCGACGGATCGGGCGCGTAGTAGAGGTTGAAGGGCGCCGCAGCCTCGCTGATGGCCAGATTGCGCACGCCGCACTGCACCACGGCCGTGCGGCTCACCGGGTCGATCTTCAGGATGCGGTTGAACTTGGCGAGCGACATCGTCACGCCCATGGTGTGCGGCATGGCGCCGCCCGAGAGCCCGGTGCCCGCGCCGCGCGCCACCACGGGCACGCCGAGCTGGTGGCAGGTCTTGAGCACGGCGGCGACCTGCGCCTCGGTCTCGGGCAGGGCCACCACCAGCGGGCGGGCGCGGTAGGCGGTGAGGCCATCGCACTCGTAGGGGGTGGTGTCCTCGTCGTGCCAGATCAGCGCGTGGGCCGGCAGGTGCGACTGCAGCGCGCGCACTATCTGCGACTGGCGCTCCGTTTTCTGTAGCGAATCGTGTTGCGTGGGGGTCAGCGGCGCGTTCATGCGGCGGCCTCTTTTCTTTCTTGCTCGCGGGATGTCTCGTGTTTACCGCACTCTACGGACATTCCGGCCGCCCCGGGTTGATGGATTTTTGCCGGGTGCTTGAAAGAACTTCGCGGCCCGGTTCAGCGCAGGCTCTGCCCCAGCCAGTCGGCGAAGGCCGCGCACTCCCAGCGCTCCAGCGTGCCGGGCTGCCAGCAGATGAAGTGCCGGTGCGGCGAGATCACGGCCTGGTCGGACAGCGCCACCAGCCGCCCCGATTCGAACCACTCCGCGCCCAGCTTCTGCCGCACCAGCGCCACGCCGAAGCCGCTGGCGGCCGCGTCGTACATGAGCCCCAGGTCGTTGAACTGCGAGCCGATGGCGGGCTCAGGCTGGTCGATGCCGCAGCTCGCGAACCAGGTGCCCCAGGGCTCGAGCGGGCTGCGGATCAGCCGCGCGGCGGCGATCTCCGCCGCACTGCGGAAGCCCGTGAAGGGGCCGAACTCGTTGAGGTAGCTCGGGCTGCAGGCGGGCACCACCTGCTCCTCGATCAGCAGCCGGTGCTCGCAGTCGGCATAACCGCCGGGGCCGTAGCGCACCTCCAGGTCGGCCTGCTCGGCCGTCACGTCGAGCAGCGGGATCGACACCTGCAGCACCAGTTCGATGTCGGGGTAGATGTTGCGGAACAGCTCCAGCCTCGGCATGAGGAACTGCCGGCTGAAGGTGGGCGTGACGGCGATGCGCAGTCGCGTGGCGCGCTGCGCCGCGCTGCCGCCGAGCGGTGTCGCCTGCAGCGCGGCGAGCCCCGTGCGCACGTTCGCGAGATAGGCCGCGCCATCGGCCGTGAGGCTGAAGTCGCCGCGGCCGAAGAGCTTGAAGCCGACATGCGATTCGAGCTGGCGGATGCGGTGGCTCACGGCGCTGGGCGTCACGCACAACTCGTCGGCCGCGCGCCCGGCGTGGCGCAGACGGGCCACTGCCTCGAAGGTCAGCAGGCACTGGATCGGCGGAATGTGCTGCAGGGCCATGCGCGCCCGAAGGTCCGATCTCAGTCCGCGAAGAAGTTGACGGGCAGCCCGGGCGTGTCGACCCGCATCGAGATCACCGTGCCCGAGGCGGGCCGCTGCGCGATCTCGGCGGCGGGACGGCCCTTGCGGCCGCTGGTGACGAACAGCGTCTTCAGGTCGTCGCCGCCGAAGCAGGGCATGGTCGGGCACTGCATGGGCACGGGCACCGAGGCCACGATCTCGCCCGAGGGCGCGAAGCGCAGCAGCTGCGCGCCCTCGAACATGGCAACCCAGTAGTGGCCCTGCGCGTCGACGGTGGCGCCGTCGGGGCGGCCCTGGTAGCCCAGCGGCGCGTCGACGCTCCAGCCCTCGGGCTTGGCGTCGAACTGGTGGAACACGCGGGCGTGCGAAAGCGAGTTGGCCTCCGCGTCCCAGTCCCATGCGCACACCACGTGCGCGGCGGTGTCGGCCCAGTAGAGAGTGCGCGCATCGGGCGAGAAGGCGAGGCCGTTGGCGGTGGTGGACTCGTTGGCCATCTGCGTGAGCGTGGGCGAGACGTCTGTGTCGGGACGTGCGTCGAAGCAGTAGAGCGCGGCGTTGGCGCGGTCTTTCGCCTCGTTGAGGGAGCCGCCCCAGAAGCGGCCCAGCGGGTCGCACTTGCCGTCGTTGAAGCGCATGGTGCGCACGTCGTGCTCCACGCGCGCCATCGCGACCAGCTCGCCGCCCCATTCACGCGCGCGGTAGATGCCGTCGCGCAGCGCGATCACGAGGCCGCCGCTGCGCGCGGGCGCCATGCAGCCGGGCTCGGTGGGCAGGGGCCAGCGCTCGACCTTCGCGCCCGGCGAGCCGATCTCGCCGCGCGTTCGCAGCACGGCACGGCCGGGAATGTCGAGCCAGTAGAGCGATCGTTCTTCGGGATGCCAGAACGGCGATTCGCCGAGCTCGCAGAGGCTGTCTTCGATGGAGGTCCACATGGTGTCGCGATTGTGCTCCCGGCCATCGCGGCGATGGGCAAAAAAAAGCCCGCTGGCGCCGGAGCGCTCGCGGGCTGAACATCCAAAGGAGACCTCGCTTGAAAAACTCGTTACGGAGAATTCTTCTTGTAAGTGGTGGTGGTCGTTCATTCGATGGCGGGCTGCCCGAAGGCAGGCCCGCCAAGGCAGATCAGCGGTTGTAAGCCGTTTCGCCGTGGGAGGAGATGTCGAGGCCTTCGCGCTCTTCTTCTTCCGACACACGCAGGCCGAGGGTCAGGTCGGCGATCTTGTAGGCGATGAAGGCAACCACGCCGGACCACACGATCGTGAGCAGCACGCTCTTGATCTGGATCCAGACCTGTGCACCCATCGCGAAGGTGTCGGGGGTCGCGCCGCCGGTGCCGCCCAGGCCCTTGGCAGCGAACACGCCGGTCAGGATGGCACCCAGGATGCCGCCCACGCCGTGCACGCCGAACACGTCGAACGCGTCGTCGGCGCCGAGCATGCGCTTGAGGCCACCCACGCCCCACAAGCAGACCAGGCCGGCCAGCAGGCCCAGCACGATCGAACCCATCGGGCCGACGAAGCCGGCGGCGGGCGTGACGGCCACGAGGCCGGCGACTGCACCGGATGCGGCACCCAGCATCGAGGCCTTGCCCTTGTGCAGGCTCTCGCCCAGGATCCACGACAGGGCCGCGGCGGCGGTGGCGAGCACCGTGTTCACGAAGGCCAGGCCGGCGACGGCGTTGGCAGCACCGGCGGAGCCGGCGTTGAAGCCGAACCAGCCGACCCACAGCAGCGATGCGCCGACCATGGTGAGCGTGAGCGAGTGAGGTGTGAAGGCTTCCTTGCCGTAGCCGACGCGCTTGCCGACCATGTAGGCACCGACCAGGCCGGCCACACCGGCGTTGATGTGCACCACGGTGCCGCCGGCGAAGTCGAGCGCGCCGTCCTTGCCCAGCAGGCCGCCGCCCCACACGATGTGGGCGATCGGCACGTAGCTGAAGGTGAACCACAGCACCGAGAACAGCAGCACGGCCGAGAACTTGGCGCGTTCCGCGAAGGCGCCGACGATCAGCGCCACGGTGATGGCCGCGAAGGTGCCCTGGAAGGCGACGAACACGTATTCGGGAATCGTGGTCAGCGCGCCGAAGGTCTCCTGCGTGATGCCCTTCATGAAGATCTTGTCGAATCCTCCGAAGAAGTTGCCGTCACCCGAGAAAGCCAGGCTGTAGCCGTAGACGGCCCACAGGATGCTGATCAGCGAGAAGATCACGAAGACCTGCATCAACACCGACAGCATGTTCTTCGAGCGGCCCAGGCCGCCATAGAACAGCGCGAGGCCGGGGATGGTCATCAGGATCACAAGAAGCGTCGAAGTCAGCATCCAGGCGGTGTCGCCGGAGTCGATCTTCGGAGCGGGGGCCGCTGCAGGCGCTGCGGGAGCCGCATCGGCGGCGGCCGGGGCCGCGGCCGCGGGCGCCGCAGCAGGGGCGGGCGCGGCGGCAGCCGGTGCCGACGCGGCCGGAGCCTCGGCCGTGGCCGCGGCGGGAGTTTGCGCGAAGCCGGTGGTACCGGCGGCCAGCACGCTCAAGCCGAGCGCAAGAGAGACAAGCAGTTTTTTCATAGTCGTTGTTCTTTCGGGCCAGGACTCGATCAGAGGGCTTCGCGGCCCGTTTCGCCGGTGCGGATGCGAACGACCTGTTCGAGGTTGTAGACGAAGATCTTGCCGTCGCCGATCTTGCCGGTGCGTGCTGCGCCTTCGACGGCCTCGATCACGCGATCGACGAGGTCGTCGGAGACGGCCGCCTCGATCTTGACCTTGGGCAGGAAGTCGACCACGTATTCCGCGCCGCGGTAGAGCTCCGTGTGGCCCTTCTGGCGGCCGAAGCCCTTCACCTCGGTGACGGTGATCCCCTGCACGCCGATGGCCGACAGTGCTTCGCGCACTTCGTCGAGCTTGAACGGTTTGATGATGGCTGTGACCAGCTTCATGAGTTTTCTCCTTCGGATGGAAATGAAATGGCGCGGCAGCTTCGGCCGCACCTCGTTGTTGTATGGATTACAGCGTCTTCGTCAGCGTGAGGATGAAGCGCGCCTTGTTCGGCGAGTAGTAGGTCGTGCCGAAGGTGCCGAAGCCGTAGTCGACGCCCGGGTTGCTCACCGCGAGGTACGAGTTCTTCTTGTTGGCGCCCTGCACCGAGCCCGTCAGCGAGAGGCCGTTGCCGAAGTCGTAGCTCGCGCCGATGTTGTAGTCGACGTAGCTCTTGTAGCCCAGGCTGCGGATGTCGCTGGACATGTTGGTGAAGCCCACGGCAGCCTTGAGCGTGACCTTGGGCACGATCTCCTTGCTGTAGGCCAGGTTCAGGTAGCCCGTGTTGGTGCCCTTCAGGCCCGAGCCGGCCTTGTTGCCGGCGTAGCCGAAGTAGTCCTTCGACACGGTGTGCGAGTACTTGGCGGTGAACGAGCCGAAGGTCTCGTTGGCGTAGGTGCCGGCGACATACAGCTCGGTGGTGTTGCCCGAGGAGTTGCCCGGGTAGATGTAGGTGAGCGCACCGACGTCCATGTCCAGCGGGCCGGCCTTGAACTTGTAGCCGCCGTACACGTCCATCTCGATGCTGTTGCCCTTGAGCCAGTTGACGCTGGAGTTCCAGTTGCCCACGTAGAAGCCGCTGTCGCCGAAGGCGTAGTCGAGGCCGCCCTGGATGGCGGGCTTGAAGCCCTTGGTCTTCGCGTAGTCGTTCTTGCCGATCATGTCCTGGTCCTGGCCACGGAACTTGTAGTTCGTGGTGATGGACACGTTGCCGGTCAGATTCGGGGCGGGAGCTGCCGCAGGCGCTGCTGCGGCGTCGGTCGTTGCAGTCTGCGCCAGGGCCGCGCCGGACGCGGTCAATGCGGTGGCCAGAACGATCAGCGCCTGGGCGGCGGTACGGTGCGTCATCAGGGAACTCCTCGCAAGTGTGTTGTTGGACCGGAGGGCTCAAAGCAGGGAGCGTGCCAAAGTGCACGAATGCCTCCCCTTGCAACCGGCCTCGCGCCGCGGTTGAGAGCCAAATCGTTACAACCCCTGTTGCGAGTGGTTGCAGACAGACGGTGCGCCGCACCACCGCGGGAATGCCCGAAAAACGCGCACCATCTTGGGGAGAGGGAGAGGAATGGGACTGTCTTTGGTGCAAAGCCGCGCCTTGCTGGGCCTTGAAGCGGCCAGCGTCACGGTAGAGGTGCATCTTGCGAACGGCCTGCCCAGCTTCACGCTGGTCGGCCTGGTCGAAACGGAGGTCAAGGAGGCGCGCGAACGGGTGCGTTCGGCGCTGCAGAACGCGGGGCTGGAGTTTCCCAACAACAAGCGGATCACCGTCAATCTGGCCCCGGCCGACCTGCCGAAGGACTCCGGGCGCTTCGACCTGCCCATCGCGCTGGGCATCCTCGCGGCCAGCGGGCAGATCGACAACGCCAGGCTCGCCGGCCACGAATTCGCGGGGGAGCTCTCGCTGTCGGGCGAACTCAGGCCCGTTCGCGGTGCACTGGCGATGGCGCTGGCGCTGCACACGCGCGGCGTCGCGACGCGGCTGGTGCTGCCCCTGGAAAGTGCGCAGGAGGCCGCATTGGTCCCGGGCGGCGAGGTGTACGGCGCGAAACACCTGCTGGACGTGGTGCGCCAGTTCGTGGCCGGCGAGGATGCCGCCGCGCAACTGCCCGATACCCCGGATGACGGCTGGGCACGCATCCAGGCCGCGCCCGACATGGCCGCGCCCCGGTACGCCGACCTGTCCGAAGTGAAGGGACACACGGGCGTCAAGCGCGTGCTCGAGATCGCGGCGGCGGGCGGCCACAGCCTGCTGATGGTGGGCGAGCCGGGCTCGGGCAAGTCGATGCTCGCGCAGCGCTTCGCGGGGCTGCTGCCTGCGATGCGCATCGATGAAGCGCTGGAGAGTGCGGCGGTGGCCAGTCTCGGCGGACGCTTCGCGACGGAAAGATGGATGAGCAGGCCGACCTGTTCGCCGCATCACACTGCGAGCGCGGTGGCGCTGGTCGGAGGAGGCTCTCCGCCCCGGCCCGGAGAAATCTCGCGCGCCCACCACGGCGTTCTCTTCCTCGACGAGTTCCCCGAGTTCGCCCGCTCCGCGCTGGAGGCACTGCGCGAGCCGCTGGAGACCGGCACGATCACCATCGCCCGAGCCGCGCGGCGCGCCGAGTTCCCCGCGCGCTTCCAGCTCGTCGCCGCGATGAACCCCTGCCCTTGCGGTTATCTAGGCTCTTCGGCAAGGCCCTGCCGCTGCACGCCGGACCAGGTCTCGCGCTACCAGGGCAAGCTCAGCGGCCCGCTGCTGGACCGCATCGACCTGCACATCGAAGTGCCTCCGGTGTCGGCGCAACTGCTGCTCGAGGCGCCGGCGGGCGAATCGACCGACAGCATCCGCGAGCGCGTCGTCGCCGCGCGCGAAAGCGCGATGCGGCGCCAGGGCCATGCGAACCAGTCGCTGCACGGCGCGGCCATCGATCGCCATGCCGCACTCGACGACGCGGCACGCGCGTTCATGTTCAACGCGGCCGCCAAGCTCGGCTGGTCCGCGCGCAGCACGCACCGGGCACTGAAGGTGGCGCGCACGATTGCGGATCTGGCTGCATCGGAGGCGGTGCAGGTCGGGCATCTGGCCGAGGCGGTGCAGTACCGCAGGGCCTTGCGCGGTGTGGCTTGAACGAAGCTCGACCGACCCGCTCATGCGGCACGCTGGAGGCTAAACGCTGAACTCCATTTCCCCTTCAACACGATAGCGGTGCGCCAGCCCCACGCCGTTCAACGCCCTGTCGCGGTAGTAGCGCAATGGGATGTACTGCTCATCCCTCTCCAGGAAACTGCCCTTCTGCGCATCCACGACTCGCCACCGTCCGTCGACCACCACTTCTGCCCAATCATGAAAATCCATTGGTTTGGGCGCGAAGCTGCGATCCGTGACATAGCCCTCCACCATGCGTGCCGGAATGCTCAAGGCACGGCACAGGGCCACCACCAGTCCGGCGTATTCGGTGCAATCTCCGCGCCGCCTGCGCAATGCATAGAGAGCACCGAAATTTTCCAAGAGATAGCCCGCGTACTCGAGGTTCGAAGCGACAAAGTCGTAGATGTTGCGGATGGTTTCTCTCGTGGTTCCCGATCTGAGGGCGCTTGCCTGGCTTGCGATTTCTCCTGCATCCGATTCGATGTAACGCTCGGGATCCAGCCACTCGTTCGCATCTTGAATCACCGGCGATGACATCATCTCCGTGCGTTTCAAATGAACCATCAGGGGTGCGGAGCGCCTTGCGTAAGCAGTCAGGCCGTCCAGCGGAACAAAGAGAATGGAATGCCCCAGCGCATCGCGCTGCAGTTCATGTGGCAAACCGAAATCGATGCCGCCCAGGGTCCAGCATGCACTCCGGCGCACGGGCAAGTACATCCAGACACGCTGCGCCGCCAGCGCAACGGCACCTGGATTGCTCATGTTCAAGTTGAAGCGCAACTGCAGTTCCCCGTCGGCGGCAAAGCTGCTGCGCGCGCATGCCCAAGAGCCGCCCGCCATTGCGCCGACGATGCCCTTGATCCAGGTGCGCCTGTGCATGCAACGAATTCAACCGCAGCGCGGCTGCTTGGGCCCCCGCGCAAGCGCCGCCCATGCCGCCTCCTGAGACCGGAGGAACTCCTTCAGTGCGCCGGCCCCACCGGAATAGACAAGCAACGGGGTCGGTGCCACGGCTTGGCTGTACTGTCGGAACACTGCCTCGGTCATCGCACCGTCGATGACCAGTGTCACATTAGCGAGCGTCGTCTTTTGCTCCTTGCGGCGACGTTCGACGACTCCCGCAATCGTTCGCGGTGCGCCATCGGCAACACGCGAAGCCAGCGGAAGGGATTCCGCCGTCGTGGTGCTGTCCACAACGATGACCAGTCCCTCCGGAAACTGGCTTTGTGCCCACAACTGCGATGGGTCGATCTGCGCGAGCTCGAACGCATCAGGCGCACCACTGCCATTCACCGGCAGTCCCTTGGCCAGATACCCTGCCATACCGCCCATGAGTACGTGCACCGACTTGAATCCCTGGGCACGCAGGCGCCCACAGGCTCCGTACAGCTCGCGGTCCGACTTGCCGTCACCGACCAGCAGCATCGGCTTGTCGCGCAGGTACTCCTTCAGCCGCAGGGTCGCGACGTCTGCGCGCATTGCATTCGCGATGTGGAAGCGCGCGAAATCGCTCTCGTGGCGCGTATCGATCACCGTCGAGCCACTCCTTTGCAGAAAGGCCGAGGCAGACGTGGGCGGCAGTGCACAACTCATTTCCAGACTGCTTTCAGTACGTCCACCGCCTGAGGCAGATGCACCGGGCAGGCGCTCGTTCTTGCACATCGATCCCGATTGGGGCATGTCGCGCAGGATGGGTGGCAGCCCGCTGTTCGTCTGTGCGCCCGCGGGGTTGCTCATCGAGATCGTCAGCAATGCGGCGAACGACATGCTGGCGGCTATTTTTTGCATGAGTAGATCCCTTGGCTCAAATCAAGGTCGCGGAGACGTTGGGAAAGGCGCCGTCGAAAAGGTCGGCAGCGAGGTTTCGGACATCGGCCCGTCCGTCTTGCTGGCACCCGGCAAGGGCACCTGCCCGACGGCTCCGAAAACCCATTCGGAATAGCTCTGTGCACCCGTAAAAGTTTGCTCGTCGCCTTCGAAGCCCGCTTGCTTGATCGGCACGGCTGCCGAAAGCGAATGGATGCCGACGATGCGGCCCGAAACCTGGACCAGCCCCCACTCGGCCTTGCCCGTCATCGGGTCGACGAAGACTTTGCGCAGATGTCGGCGGATACCTGGAAAGCGCTCATCCTTCAGGAGTTCATCGAGGCTGGCGGGGTAGCCGCGCGGGTCATTCTGCGGCGGCATTTGCGCACCACCAGCCACTGGTACGTTGGTGCCGCCTGCTGCGGGCGGCAAGCCCGACACCGGCTGACCGAGCTCCATGCCGGAGGGTAGACCAGCAGCCGATGCTGGCAACCGGGCGGCGTAGTAGCTCGCGAGTGCCGTTCGGTACTGGCGCCCGATTGCCAGCAACTCCTTCTCCTTGTCGCGCTGGGTGGTGGTGGTCTGCACATCGGCGGCAACGGTCATGCCGACACCCATGAGCGCAACAAGCAGCAGCACCCAGATGTAGATGAAGCCCCGCTGCCGCACACGCGCTCCGGCGGCACATTCCATGCGCTCAGAAGCTTTCATACGATCGGCCATCCTTCGTCACGCCGGGTGCGCCGCTCTTGATACCGGCGACCCCCGTTTCCTCGCTGTTCTGTGATGGCAGCAGGATCCAACTGGTGCGGGATTCGGTCACGGGGTCGGTGGGCACGGCATGCAGATATCGTTGTTCGACCAGTTCGTCGAGCGTCTTCGGCCAACGCCCCTTGTCCGCATGGAACTTGTCGAGCGTGATGCGCACGACGCGCAGGTTCTCCTGCAACACCTGATCCTTCGATTTGTCGATCGATCCAAAGTAGCGCGGCGCGGCAATGGTGAGCAACAGCGCAACGATCGACAGCACGACCAGCAGCTCGATCAGAGTGAAGCCGCCGCAATGCGCGCGCCAAGCATGCTGAGAGCGAGCCATCACCACAGCACGTACTCGACCCTGTTGAGGCCGGTCGCGCACACCGTCTCCTGGGCAAAGGCGAACACAGGCATCAAGCCGAGCAACAAGGCAATGCTAGTACACCACCTTATGCATTGCGTTTTCATTATTTTCTTCCGGAATTTTTTAGCCCAACCAACCAAATCGCTTTCAAAGCTCTTCACAGTCAAAAAATTCCCAATGGCTCGATTACGATTTTTCTTTGCCGCACAAATGAACAGTGTAAGAAAAAGAAAAAGCAAATTGCATTAATGCCAACCCAAGGAAATCCTCTCCGCCACCGATTCTCCAGACAACCAAAAATGCCAATACTGGAAAATACACTGCAACACAGCATAAAAAGAATTTTTTCCTCTTATAAAAATAAGCGGCAGAAAACAAGATGGCTGCCTGCGCCCCAAGGAACACAATAGTGAAAGCAAAAAATTTCATCCGGAAGTCAAAAAACCAACCCTGTCAGCACCTGACCTACATGTCCAACCGAGTTATGAATATTGCTCTTTATATTTCTGCATTCGCACTCATCGGCACTATAAAGATTTAATGGAGGCGCATCGCTTTTACCGGTCAACCAATTGGCCGCCGTTCCTACGCCAGCTGTCTTGGCAATTGAACCAATCGGAAATTCCTCGCCTTTTCCAAAAAGGCGGGGCATGATTTTGTTACCAAAAGCAGTTGGCCCAACAAAACCTATTGCAGCGGCCGTCATTACTTTTCTGAAATCAATGCACTTGAACGCATTTGCAAAGCTACCGCCACCCAAAATCATGTTGAGGCCAAGTTGAATTCCGGCATTCACGACTGCTCCACCAGCCGCGCCCGCCAAGCCGAATTCCCCAGTTGGATCTACATCTACGACAGGTTTTCCGCCAACATAAGCATGGCGGTTGATCCCGCCATTCAACCCAATGGGATCGGCGCTTGAATACCGTCCCGTCTGGGGTTCGTAATACCTGTTCCAGTTGTAGTGCAGCCCCGTCTCGCTGTCCTCGAATTGCCCAGGCAGCCTCAAGTTCGAGGTAATCGTGGGTTTGTTCTGTGTCGGCGCCAGCGTGTTCACCACGGCCTGCCCGAAGGCGTCGTAACTGGCAGTCCACACCACATTGCCGCTCTTGTCCGTGGCTTGTAGCGGCACCTGCAAGTGGTTGTGCTGGTAGTAGGCGAAAGTGTTCTCGCCGTTGGTGTTCTTTGTCTTGATGAACAAAATGCCGGTAGTGAACGCGCTGTTGGGCCGAGGACCGTATTGAGTGACGATAGCCGGCTGTTCGCTGGCGGCGCTGGTCTTGTCCGCGTTCAGGCTAATGGCCTGCGTGGCTTCCGCAATCAGCCCCTCCTCGCTGTAGAGGTAGTAGGTCCGGCTGGCCTGCTCGAGCACGTTGCCAGCTCTGTCGCGGTACTGCTCCTTCCAAGTCCTCCTGTTCAGGGGGTCATAGTCGTACCTTGCGATCAGGTTCCCGTTCTGTTCCTTGACTTCGATCAGCCGGTTATCTCCGTCGTAGACAAAGTTCGTTGTCCTCGTGCCTTCTGTCTTGCCGACCTGGTTGCCGTTGGCGTCCCACTGATAAGTGATGGTGCTGCCGCCGTCCGGACCCGGACGACTTAGAAGCCTGTTGTTGGCGTCGTAACTCCACACGGAGCCTCCTGTCCTGCTGTGGCGCGTGCGGTTGGCCACACCATCCAGCTCCAGCGTCTCGGTCTCCGTGAGCAGCCCACCGGCGTCGGTCTTGACTTGGATCAGCCGCAGTTCGTCGTCGTAGCCATAGCTGCTGTTCTGTATCTTGCTCAGCCCCCCTGCACTGTCACTCCGGTTCGCACTCTTGATCTCCTGCAGCTTGCTGTAGGTATTGGTCAATGTCAGCGTGGTCTGCTGGCCGGGGGTGCGAGACTTCAGGCTCTCCAGGTTCAGAAGGCCATCCCAACTCTTGTCCTGAGTACCGCCACCCGGCAGGGTGATCTTGGTAGGCACCAGCCACCTGAACCGGTTCACGCTCAGGGTACCTTCGCCGGGGACGGTCACACTCTCCAGTTCACCGTGCTGGCTGTAGCTGTAGCCCAGAGTGGTGCCGTCAGCCCATTTCAGGCTGGTCTTCTTGCCCGCCGAGCTGTACTGGTAGCCGTAGCTCAGCTGATAAGTGCCCCCAGCAGGGTTAGGGTAAGTGACGGTCTCTTCCGTCTTGCGGCCCACGTCATCGTAGACAAGCGTTGCACTGGTGGTCTGTTGGCCAATGGGCTTCGTGGCGTTGGTGTCGCTCCAGGCCGTCATATGGTTCTCCGCGTCCCACGCCGCGGTAATGCTGCGCGCGAGCGTGCCCGCCTTCACTTGCTTTATGCCGGTGATGCGGTTGGCCGCGTCGTAGGTGAATTGCTTCTTGGCCCCGGTGGGGTCTTCAAGTTCAGCCAGGTTGCCAGCGGGGTCGTAGCTGTAGCGGGTAACTTGACCGAGAGGCAGAGTCTCGCTGATGAGGCGGCTGCTGCGATCGTAGTCAAGCCTTGTGACGTTCCCCTTGACGTCAGTTACCTGTATCAGGTTTCCTCGACTGTCGTAAACAGTCTGGCTTTTGCCGCCCAAGGCATCGACTACCTCTACCTTTTGTCCCAGAGGGTCGTACTTGGAGCTTCGGCTCTTCCCGTAGGCATCCTGCTCAGCGAGAAGTTGCCCCTTGGCATCGTAGACATTGGCGCTGATGGACGTCTGGGTACCTGAAGCACCGGCGTTCAGCACGGTCTCCGTGGTCGGACGCTCACGACCGTCGTACTTGATCAGTTTCCTGAAGGTGGGGTACTGGATGTCTGTGGGAGCGACGAGGCTGCCGACCTCACCTGCGCCGGAGCCGTCGGCGATTCGATAGCCATACTGTGTCACGTTGGCCAATGCATCGCTCTCACTTGCGATGCGCTGGAAGTTATCGTAGCCACTGGTACGGATGCGTCCATCCTCATCGGTCTGACCGACCTGCTGGCCCAGCTTGTCGTAGTTCACCTGGGCCTTTCCGCCCACGGCATTGATGGTCTGGACGCGCTGATTCATCGCGTCATACGCCATCTGAATGGCCTTGCCCCGGCCATCGGTGCTGGTGGCGAGGTTGTTGTTGCTGTCGTAGACAAGAGTGCGCACGTGACCAAGGGCATTGGTCACCTTCGTGAGATTGCCCTTTGCGTCGATCTCATACGTTGTGGTATTGCCCCGCGGGTCAGCGTATTTGACCAATTGCCCGATACGGTTGTAGACGTAAATGCGCTTGTTCCCTTCCGGGTCAGTGACGCTCGCGACCTGCCCGGCGCCGTCGTAGTCAAACAGCCAGGTGGTATCTGGCGTCACCGTTCCGTTGGCTTCGGTGCGCCCTTTGCGTGTGATGTTCGTCGGTCGCCCTGCGCCGTTGCGCGCGTATTCCGTCACACGCTGCTCAGGCAGTCCAAGCGCCTCTGTCTTTCTGATCCGATTCCCCTTATCGTCATATTCGAAGCGCGTTTTGACACCTAATTCATCTGTCTCCTCAACCGCATTGAGCATCCTCGGCTCATAGCTGGTGGATGTCTTGGCACCGTCCGGATAGACGATCTGCGTGACCTGCTCGAACTCATCTCTCGTATAGGTGGTCGCAAAGCCCCTGGCGTTCGTGCGAGTCTCTGTCCTCGCGCTCGGATCGCGCTTGATCTCCGTCTCCACGCGCCCGTTGATCTCGTACTTCACCAGATCGCCTGCGCGGTCATGGCTGTAGTCATCCACCCGTCTGCCCGCGGCCGTCGCCGGCCCCGTCACCTTGCTGTAGAACAGCTTCTTTGTGCTGTCCCAGCTCGAGCCGTATTCGGTGACTCCACCATCCGCTGTCGTCATGCTCTTGACGCTCGTGCCCTCGGCTTCATAAGTCAGCCTGGTCTCTCCGCCCCTGGGGTCGGTGGTCTTGGTCAGCCGCTGCTTGCTGTCGTACTCGTAGAGCGTGGTGTTGCCCCGCACATCGGTCACGCCCGTCATGCGACCTTGCGTGTCGTAGGTGTAGGTCACGCTGCGCTGCGGCAGATCGAGACTATTGCCCGCCTGCGGCCAATCCTTTGCCTGGGTGAGATAGCCCTTGGCGTCGTAGTGCAGCGTGATGATCACGTTGCCGCTCACCGCCGTCGTGCCCCCATCGATGATGCGCACGATCTGCCCGGCCGCATTGCGCTGCAGCCAGACCGTGTTGTTGTTCTTGTCGCCATAGCGGCTGATGCGCCCCTCGTCGTCGTATTCGGCCCAGTCACCGGCTCTGTCGACCCATCGCCAGCCGCTGGCCACACTGGTCAAGCCCACGAAGCTCACGCTGCCGCCGATGGGCAAGGCGAAGGGAGCGAGCTTCTGGATGGGCTGCTTCTTCAAGGTGTAGCGGTTCTTGAAGATATAGGTGCCTCCGGCGCCCACGTACAGGGTGCTCTGGCGGCGATAGCCTTCGATGACTTCGCTGGAGTTGCCCACGAGGTTGCCCCCGATGCTGGCGCATCCGCTTGCAAAGCCGGTGGTGATGACGGTGTCCAGCGGGCTGGCCGTCTGGTTGTAGCTGCGGTTGAGGGGCAGGTAGGTTTCAGGGGGTATCGCCAAAGCCGGGAGGCGGCCGCCAATTGGGACAGTCACGTCGGGCAATCCATCGCCCGGCTGCCAGTCCTCATCGACCCATATCCAGCAAGTCGCGGGCGCGCCGCCCTGGCTCCCATGACTCATCCCAGGCGCCCCACCGCCGGTGTTCTGGGTCATCACGGGCTTGTAGCTCGCGGAGACGCCGTCCCAGTGCCGGTTGAAGCGCCAGCCGGTGCCATTGAAGCTGCGCCTCCATTCCACCGAACCCGCAGGCGTCTGCACGCTCAGGTCGATGACCTCATTGCTCAGCGTGCCGTTGGGAGGAACGACCGTGCCCTGGGCCAGCGCAGATACCGCGATGCCCATGGCCAGCATGACAGCAAGCCCTGCCGTTCCCCACACGCGATGCGCCCTCGCCCCGACCCCACTTGCAATCTTCACTGTCCTGCTCCCTGATTCTGATTTTTTTTGAATTTCCGCTGCCGGCAATCACCACAGCGCGTACTCGACACCGTTGAGACCGATCTTCTTCGACCTGGAATACACGTCGAACACGTCATCCCCTTCGGCCGGCGCATCTGGCGGCGAGGCATAGCTTCTCAGGCCCCAGGTGTCGGAGGCAGGCGCCGAGGGGTCCGCATAGGTCGGATCGCGCGGCAAGGAACGCAGGAAGTAGAGCTTCTGCTGGTTGGGGCTGCGCTGGTCCGGAACGCCTTGCCACAGATCGTCGAGCTTCCTGGGGAAGCCGCTTTCGCCCAGCTTCATCTGTATCCGCCCCTGGTCGGAGGCACGCTTGTAGGCGTCCAGCGCTTCGCGGATCTGCATCAGCGAAGCCCTGAGTTCCTGTTCCTTCTGGCGCTGCACGCTCACCTGCGCCAACGGCACTGCCACGGTCGCAAGCACGGCCATGATCGCGAGCGTCACGAGCAGTTCCACGAACGTGAAGCCATGTGACCGAAGTGAGGTGCTTGCTGAACGCATGCCTGCTGCTACGGAACGATCCGAAACACTTGCTCGACAGGCACGACCACCGGCGACGCCGATGGAGGCTCGGGCGTAGCCGAGAGCAGTTGCAACCTGGCCCCCGGGTCGGCCTTGACGGCCTTGAAAGTCAGCGTGGCAACACTGCCCGTGCCGTTGATGCCGGCCTCTCCCCCAGCAGGGTTCTCGCGCAGCGCCGCAAGGAACACCTTGCCCTGCACCCCGTCCACGCGCTGGCTGAAGTTGCTCTTTCCGCCGGCCTGCTTGAAGAAGTCTCCCTCCTGGGCATTCACGATCTGCATGACCTGTGGGTCGAAGCCCACGAGCATCGGCAGGCCGCGCAGCGCTTGCTGGCTGTTCACGCGCAAGACCGCACTGAACTGTTCCCCCACCTTCACCTGCGTGGGCGCTTGCCAGTTCAGGCTGACCGCGCCGGTTGCCTGCGCGCCCTTTGCCGAAGGTGCCGCAGGTGTTCCGGGCGCCGCCTTCGGTGCGCTGTCAGCGTTCACCGGCGCCACCGTGCTCGTCCCGGCAGCCGCAGGTGCCACGGCGCCAACCGCAGCAGGCGCACCAGCCGCTTTTGGCACGTCGGGTGCTCCGCCTGTCAGCTGAAGCGGCCGTGCACCGATGCTGCTCTCGGTGCCGGACTCGAACTCGGCCGACTGCAGATCGGGCCTGCGGATCGAACGCACGACGCGCGGCGTGATGGACAAGAGGATCTCGCTGCGCAACGTGTCGTCCTTCTGGCTTCCGAACAGGCGGCCGGCCACCGGCATCTCGCCCAACCCCGGCACCTTGCTGGAGCTGGAGCGGTCTTCATCGCTGATCAGGCCCGCAAGAATCTGCGTCTCGCCATCCTTCAGTCGCAACACCGTGCTCGCGCCGCGCGTGCCGATCTGATAGGCCTGCGATCCCGACTTGCTGAGGATTTCCTTCACAAGGCTGGACACCTCGAGGTTGACCTTGATGGCCACCTCTTCGTCCAGGTAGATGCTGGGCTCGACTTCCAGCTTGAGGCCCACGTCCAGGTAGTTGATCGACTCCGATACGAAGCCGGTCACATTCGATGTCGTCGTGATCACCGGCACCCTGTCGCCGATCAGGATCTTGGCCTTCTCCTTGTTGCGCACGCGGATCCTCGGGTTGGCGAGGATGCTCGCGTCCGCATCGTCCTTGCGTGCCTTGGCCGTCACGCCGAAGCTGGCTGCATCGTTCACCCGCAGGTTGCTGCGATTGAGATGTCCCAGGTCCTTCAGTACCAGCGGCACGCCATCGATCTGCACCGGCGACAGCGACAACTGGCTGGGCCAGTTGATGCCGAGTTCGAGCAGGCGCGACCGCTTCATCTCGACCACCTCGACCTCCAGCATCACCTCCGGATCGGTCAGGTCCTGCAGGGCGACGATGCGCTCCGCCATGCGAATCGCATCGGGCGTGTCGCGCATGATGATCAGGCCCAGCCGCTCGTCGATCACCAGGTCCTTGGTCTTGACGATGGTCTTGATGGTGTTCGACACCGCCTTCACGTCGGCGTTGGCAAGGTAGAAGGTCCGCACCGAGAGCGTCTGGTAGTCCTTGAGCTTCTGCGGTGTGCTCGGATAGATCAGCACCGAGTTCTCGTTCAGGATCTTCTGCTCGAGCTGGTTGGTCACCATCAGCAGGCGCACCGCATCTTCGATGGTGATGTTGCGCGCCATGATGTTCGCCTTGAGGTCCGGACGAATGTCTTTGTCGAAGAAAAAGTTCAGGCCCGACACCTTTGCGATCACATCGAACACGGTCCGCAGCGACGCATCCCGGAACTCGAGCGTGATGATCTTGCGAAAGCTCTCGGCCAGCTTGGCTTCGGGCTTGGCCTGCTTGTTCTGTGCTTCCTCGATGCGCTCCTTCAGGTTCAGCGCTTCTTTCTGCCGGGGGTTCTCGCTCAGGATCGGGCGCAGCATGTCGAGTGCCGTGACCAGGTCTTCCGGCTTGCCCTTCTTCAACAGGGCTTCGCCCTCGACCACCACGAGTCGGTGCTTGCGTTCGACCACAAGCAACTCCAGCCCCTGGCGCGCCATCGCGTTCTCGGCGTCATGAGCCGTCACCTGCCGGTACCACTTCTCCGCTTCCGTCAGCCGCCCGTCGCGACGATTCGCTTCGGCCGCAGTCAGATAGCGGTTGATCAGGCTGGCGCGGGTCGTGGCCAGCGCCACGCGATACTCCGCATTCTTAGGATCGAGCTTGACGGCCTCTTCCAGCTTCACGATACCTTCGGTCGGCTTGTTATCGGCGAGCAGCTGGTTGGCCTCGCGAAACGCCACCTGACTGGCGCAACCGGCCAGCACGACGCAGGCCGCCGCGCACGCCGTCCTGCGGGCCCAGCGCCGAAGACGCAGGCTCATGAACATCATCATTTCTTCTTTCATTGGGTCGCCGTCCACGGCAGACTCTGCTTCTGTCCCAGCGGCAGGTAAGTCAGTACGACCTGCCCCGCCTCGATGGCGTCGACGCGCCATTCGGGATTGATGTTTTCTCCGGGCCACAACACCACGCTGTCTCCGTTGAAGATGGCGAACATGGCCGTCTTTCCGCCTTCCTGATAGCGCCCCAGCAGCTGCAGCGGCACGGGCGGTGCCTGCGGCGCGACAGGTTCGGCGGGGCCCGGCGCCGGCGCTTGGGTCCTGGTCGCGGGTACTTCCCAGCTCCGCGCCGCAAACAGGTTCGAGTCGTCGCCGTCGATGTCGTCTCGCGATCGCAAGGCAAGCACGGTGGCATTGCCTGCGGTGGCCGGCTGCGTCCTGAATTCGCGAGGCGGCGCATCGGGCACGGATGGACGCACGGCGGCCTGCACCACCACGTCGTCCCTGGCCGGAGCGAAATACACCGCGACCAACGTGGCCACGAATGCCACGCCCAGCAACAGCTTGCGTTGCGTCATGGCGCGCCCCTCACCGACTCGCGTGCCGGTTGCCCCGGCAAGCTGGTGATCAGCGTCCACTGCACGATCGCCTCGACCTGCTCAGCCTGGATACGGTCGCGTTTGAACTGCACCGACTCGAACACCAGACTGCGGTTGCGGGCCAGCGCGCGCTCCATGAAGCGCTGTACCGCAGCCGCGTTGCCCTTGATCGGCATGGTCATGCGGTAGCGCACGAACTGGCCGACATCGTCGTTCTGCGCACGGTACTCACCGCGCGAAAGCGCCAGCCGCTCCTCGACCGCCAGCTCGAACAGACGTTCGAGCACCTCGGGAATGTCCTCGTGCGCGGGAAGCATCTGCTCGAATTTCTGCATGTTGGACATCTCCATCACACCGCCCGGCGACGGTTCTGCCGAGGCAGTCGGAGCACCCGGCACGCGCAGCACCGCACGCTGTTTCTTGACGTGCGCCACGCCGGCGAAGAGCCCGCAGATCACCAGCAGCCCGAGCAGGATCGCGAGACCGTCGATACCGCCAAGGCGATACACCCTCCGCGCGCTTCGCCGGCATTGCCACCAGGCGTCCGCCAAGCCGTGGCGAAGCCGCCGTGTCAGTCCTTCCATGCGACCTCCACGGTGAAGCGGTAGTTCGCGCGGCCCTCGCCAGCCGCTGCTGCCGCGCTCTCCGGCACCTCGTGCCTGACGAGGTAGGCCCGGTCCAGCGGCTTGCGGTCGGACAGATAGGCGACATAGCGCGTCATGTCGCCACTGGTCGGAGCTTCCGCGTGGATCTTGAGCGTCGGGCGCGCGGGGCGCGCACCGTCAGGCCCGATGCCTCTTTCTCTTCCGGCGACGAGTTCAAGACCCAACAACCCCACCCGGATGTCCTTGGGCGCCTGCAGTGCGCGCAGCAACCGGGGCAAGGGAATGTTGAGTTCGGAGATCACTGCATTGACGGCGGCAATGCGTTTGGTCTGCTCCACGGAGGGCGGCGGCGTTTGCGGCACAGCGGCGGAGCGCCGGGCTGCCGAAGCCTTGGCGAGTGCGTCCTGCAGCCGGGCGTCGTTGCGCCACAGTACCTGCCCCGCAAGGCCAATGCCCGCGACGACGAATGCAAGCACGAGCAGCTTGGCCGCCGAAGGACGGGACGCGCGTGCAACGGCGTCCAGTGCGTGGGTCGACACCAGATCGCGTCGACCTTGCGGCAACACCCACCAGGCCATCGGCCCCGTGACACCCGTGAGGGGATCGTTGGGCGTCAGGTCGGTCACCGAGAACAAGGTCGCGACCTCGGGCGTCGAAGCCGACGGCACGGCGCTCCAGCCCAGGCGCTGGACGATGGCCGCGACGGACGCGGTCAGCTCGCGCGCCGCGGGCCGTGCCACGGTGTCGACATGCAGAGGCCGAATCACCACCTCGTCGATGCATGCCGATGCGCGCTGCCCCCGAACCAGAATCGCTTGCCGGGAGGTTGTGTCGCACGGCTCGAGAATGGCCAATACGCGCTCCGAATGCCCAGGCGTCGGTGCCAAAGCGTCATTGCCGCGCCAAGCCAGCGCGGACAAGGTGGTGATGGAGTGCGGCCGCGTCTTCAAGCCTGTCGCAAGTCGCGTCAACGATTCAAGGAGCGCCGCCGGATAGCAGACCGCGAGCCGAGGTTGACGCAGCGGCGCATCGTCCAGCCGCAACAGGTCTCCCGAGTTGACCTCGTGGCCTGCGTCGCGGAGTTCCGCGCGCGCGACGACAACGGCCGCCGACGTCCGGTACTGCGCCGCCCCCCACGGGACCGAGCCACTGGGCACCCAATGATCGGAGACCAGCACGCGAAGTTCGGCGCTGCGCCTGGAGGCCAGCTCGACCTGGCAGACACGCCCGAGCGCCTCGATGGCGTCCGAAACGCTCGCCGGCAACGCGTCGGCCAGTGCCGGCAACTCACCGGTCGACGGCTCGACATAAGCGGCGTTGAACAGCATGCGAAGTTCGGCGCCGCGGCGCGCTGCCCAGGCCGCCTGCAGACACCGCGCACCGATGTAGATGTAAAGAACAGGTCGTGCCATGTGTGCTCAGCCCGCCACGCGCGCGACTTCGTCGAGCGTCGTTTCACCCGACGCCACGAGCTCGATGGCCATGTCGGCCAGCGGAATCCAGCCAGCCAGCCGCGCTTCTTCCTTGACCATGGAAATCGAGGCTTGTGCGGCGATCATTTCGCGCAGCTTGTCGTTCATCACCAGCACCTCGGCCACGGCCCGACGCCCCTTGAAGCCGGTCCCACGGCAGTGGCCGCAGCCCTTGCCCGCGCGCAGGGTCCAGGACTGCATGGTTTCGGAATCGATGCCCGCGGCAGACAGCGCTTCAGGAGTGGGCTCGACGGGCTCCGAACACACCGGGCAATTCACGCGCACCAGCCGTTGCGCCACGATGCCGTTGAGTGCCGCGGAAAAGCTGTAGGCATCCACACCCATATGCAGGAAGCGTCCCAGCACGTCGAACACGTTGTTGGCGTGGACCGTGGTGAACACGAGGTGCCCGGTCAACGCGGCCTGCACGGCGATCTGCGCCGTCTCGTCATCGCGGATTTCGCCCACCATGATCTTGTCGGGGTCGTGCCGCAGGATCGAACGCAGGCCGCGCGCAAAGGTCAGCCCCTTCTTCTCGTTCACCGGAATCTGCAGCACGTGCGGCAAGCGATATTCGACCGGGTCTTCGATGGTGATGATCTTGTCGCGGCCGGTATGGATCTCGGTGATGGTGCCGTACAGCGTGGTCGTCTTTCCCGAGCCGGTCGGCCCCGTGACGAGCAGCATGCCGTGGGGTTTGCCGGCGAGCCGACGGATCGAGGCCTTGGTCTGTTCGCGCAGCCCGAGGCTTTCGAGCGTGAGGCTCTGCGCCTGCTCAGTGAGCGCCTTGCGGTCGAGCAGGCGCAGCACGGCGTCCTCGCCAAAGATGCTCGGCATCACCGATACGCGGAAGTCGATGTCGCGGTCGCTGACGCGCACCTTGAAGCGCCCGTCCTGCGGAATGCGGCGCTCGGCGATGTCGAGCTCGGCCATCACCTTGACGCGCTGGATCACCTGCTCCGCCATATCGGCGCCCGCCACTTCGGCGATGGAGACCAGTACGCCGTCAAGGCGGTATTGCACGCGCAACCCCTGCGCATCGCACTCCAGGTGTATGTCGCTCGCATTGAGCTTCAGCGCGTCGTACAGCGTCGAGTTGACCAGCTTGATGACCGGGCTGGTTTCCTGCTGGATCGAGACCATGCTGATGAGCGCGGCCAACTCCGCGTCATCGGCTTCCGCTTCGACCGACTGGAAGCCGTCCATCGCCCGCATCTGGCGTTCCTGCTGCGCGAGCAGGCCGTCGAAGTCGTCGGCATCGACGAGGCTCACGGCCACGTCGCGAATCCCGAGACGACGGCACTGGTTGAGGCCCCAGGTTTCCGCGGCTGCATCGCGGTGATCGGTCAGCGCGAGGTAGACACGGTTCGCGGCGCTCCGGTCGTCCGCACCGGATTGCAGCACTGCGATCTTGCGCGCCACCGCATCGGTGTACCCGATCGCATCCCACCGCGGACGCAACTCGCGCAGCCGGGCCATGTCCATCCACACCAGCCCGAGCACATGCGCAAGTTCGGCTGTATTGAGTGCGCCGCCGCTCACTGCAGGCTCCCCGCGAGCTCGAAGATCGGCATATACATCAGCACTACCACCAGGCCGATCACGAGGCCGATGGCCAGCATCAGGATCGGCTCCAGCAGCTTGGAGGTGGCGTCGATCCAACGGGTCATTTCTTCGTCGTGAAAGCGCGCGGTGCGGTCGAACATGGGCGCCAGCTGGCCCGAGCGTTCGCCCACCTGCACCAGCGACTTCGCCACCGGTGTGGCGAGGCCGAACTGGACCAGCGCCTGCGACACGCTGCCGCCTTCCTCGATGCGCTCCCGTGCGCCGGCAAGCGCAGACCGTTGCGCCGTGCTCAACAAGCCCCCCACCATGCCCATTGCGCGAGGCAGGGCAATTCCGGACGACAGCAACAGGCTCAATGCGCGGTAGAAGCGGCTCAGCCGGAACAGGTCTGCATGCGGTGCCAGGCCCGGCAGCCTCAGCGCCAGTTCAGCGAGCCGCTTGCGCGTCGAAGCCTGGCGCAGCTGCCACACGGCGAGCACGAACACGGCGGCAACCAGGCTCAAGGCGATGACAGCGTGGTCGTAGACCAGGTGACCGATCGACAGCAGCACGCCGGAAGCCCGGGGCATCGGACGGCCGGAGTTTTCGTACACCGCGGCGAACCGCGGTACGACATAACCCAGCAGAAATAGCGTGACGAACCCGCCGACCGTGACCAGCAAGGCCGGATAGATGGCCGCCGACACCAGCTTCTTGCGCAGTACGTCGAACTGCTGCTGGTAGGCGATGAAACGCTCCATCGCCTCGGGCAAGTTGCCCGTGCGCTCGCTGGAGCGAACCGTTGCCACGTACACGGCCGGAAACTGCAGCGAATGGGCCTCGAGCACATCCGAGAAGTTCTTTCCCTGTCGCAGGCTCATCTCGACGTCGGACAGCAGCACGCGCGTCGGTCCTTGCGACTTCTCGACCAAGGTATTGAGCGCCTCACCGAGGTTCAGGCCGGCCTGCAGCAGCGAGTGCAGCTCCTGGCTGAAGAGCAGCAGGTCGAATGCTCCGCCTCGCTTCGTCGTATCGGCACGCTGCCTCGGCTTCGCATCGGCCGACAGATCGATATTGCCAGGCATCGAATCGACCTCGAGCACGCGCAACCCATCCAGACGCGCCTGTCGGGTGGCTGCCGAGGCATCCATGCCGGCAAAGAGCATCCAGGTGCTTTGCCCATTGCGCTCCTGAACCCGGAGCCGTGCGCCTGTCGCAGCCATCAAAACACCGCCTCAGTGAAAGGACACATCGGCGTTTTCTTTTTCACCACCCGCCTGCCCATCCTTGCCGTAGGACAGCAGATCGAACTCCGCCGCCTGTCCCGGTGTGCGGTAGATGTACTCCTTGCCCCAGGGATCCGGCGGAATCTTCTTTTGCATGTAGGGGCCGTTCCACTTGGCCTCGCCGTTCGGCTTGTTGGCCAGCGCCTGCAGGCCTTGCTCGGTGCTCGGGTAGTGACCGGTATCGAGACGGTAGGAATCGAGTGCCTTGCCCAGCGCATCGATCTGCGCCTTGGCCGTGCTTTGCTCGGACTTCCCGATCTGCGAGAAATAGCGCGGTCCGACGATGGCCGTGAGCAGGCCGATGATCACGATCACCACGAGCAACTCGAGCAACGTGAAGCCGCGGGCTCGGCGAGCCATCGAACCCGGGAAGTACCCGGAGGCACAAATTTTTGTTTGCATCATGGCTGTACCGTGGCCGTCCATCGGAGGTGCAGGCCTGCCTTAAAAAGCCCCGGAGGAACCTGGAAGTTCGAGCGAACGGTGATCGTGTCGTTCGTCTTTGCCGTTTCACCCGCACCCACTGCGCCAAACACCAGCGTGTCGTCGAGCAGGCGGAACACGCTGAACGGCATGCGGCCCAGCTTTGCGCTGACGCCAGCAACGGCGGCTCCGGTATTCGTCAGTTCACCGCGCAGGGTGTACTCCCAGGTGCGCGCGTCGATCTTCTTTTCCGTGACCACAGTCAAGCCGCACAGGTGGATCTTCGGATTGCTCGTGCTCGAGAAAACATCCACGTTGTCGTGGTTGATCAGGTTCACCTCCTTGCCGGACAGGCCGATGTAGTTCGGGTCGTTCGACAGTGCCTTGCCGTTGAGTACCTGATAGTCCTGCGGACCGTCGGGTGCACAGTCGTCGCGCCCCGTGACCGTGACCGTCTGGTTGACAGACCAGTTGCCCGGCGTGAACAGCAGCTTGGAAGGCGTCGGCTCTCCCTCGCGCAGATTGGTCGACGCAATGGGCACCGTCACGTCGGACGAGGGCTTGCTGGCGAGTCGCACCTTGTACGTCGCGCTACCGCCCTGCTCCGATGTGAAGAGCAGAGCGCTCGCCGTCACCAGGACGAAGCCGGACTGCGTAGCCGGCGGAATCACCACGGTGCCCGGCGCATAGGCCCGCCCCATGCCGCGCGCGTCATAGATCACGGCATGGACGTAGTAGGTACCGGTGCCGAGCGCCGATACATCCCATACATAGCTTCCCGACTGCGTGCCCGCGTTCTGGCGCAGGCCATCGACGATCAGGTTGCCGGCATAGCCGGAGGCGGAAGTGCCGTAGTACAACGCCACGGTCGGCTCGATGTTCGGGTCCACGCCCTCCCAACGCAGCGTGACCTGCTTGCGCTGCACGCCGTCAACCGTCACGGTGTCGGGCACGATCGGCGTGGCCGGCGCGGTCAGTCCGATGCTCGGGTTCTGGTAAGGCCCCGTGCTGATGTAGAGCACCGCCGGCGTGCTCCAGGCGCTCATCGCACCCGATGCATCGACGGCACGCACATGCCACCAGTGCGTGGTCTTGTCTTCCAGCACCGTGCCCACGATCAGCGCAGTCGTGTTCGACATGCCGCTGGACACGCGCCGCGTGAGGCCCGCGTCACGGAACACTTCGAACTCGTAGCGCACCGCCTCGCCTTCCGGATCGATCACCGGGTTGGCTTCGAGGCTGGGCTGCTGCGTGGCCGCCCATGCACCGTTGCCGGGGTTCTTGACCGTCGGCGCGGGCGGCGGATCGTTCACCGCGTTCATCAGGAAGTTGCCCATCACCCACGCCGACTCGGCATGGCCGTCTTGCGCCTTGGCGCGCCACCAGTAGCGCTTGTTCTCCACCAGCGCGGGCGTCACCCAGGTGGTCGAGCCCGCGCTGTTCTGCATCACCTGGCCCGACGTGCGCTTGTCGGCCGAGTCGAAAGTGTTGACGGAATCGATCTCGAACACATAGGTGATCAGGTCGTTCTCGGGGTCGATGCTGTTCAGCACCGTCAAGGGCGTGGCCGGGGTCGCGCTCTGCCCGCCAACGGGCGGCGACACGATGCCCGGCATGGTCGGCGCAAGGTTGCCCGTGTTGACGATGAACAGGCGCGCCGGCGTCGGCGTGACTGCACCCAGCGCGTCCTTCGCGATCACCCGCCAGTGGTAGCGGCCGTGGTTCACCAACGGTGTCGGCACGGTCCAAGAGGTGCTGCCACCCGCTGCTTCAGGCAGGTCCGCGACCTGCGCGACGATGTCCGTCAGCGCCGTGTTCTTGTAGACGAAGACGCTGTAGGTGACGACGTCGCCGTCCTTGTCGAAGCTGTTGGTCCAGCTCAGCGTGGGCACCAGCGTGGTCACGTCGGAGCCCGGCACCGGGTTCGTCAGGTTGAAGTTGTCCGGCGCATCGTTCACCGTGTTGACGAAGAAGTGGCCGTTCACCCAGGGGCTGTAGATCGTCGTGCCGTTGAAGGAACGGGCGCGCCACCAGTACTTGGTGTTGTCGCTCAGGTCCACGTCCACGATCCAGCCGGTCGGCTGCACCGACGTGCCCGAACCGTTACCCGGCGCCGGAGGCGCCTTGTCGACCAGGGCCGAAGCCACCTGCTGCGTCATCGCCTCGTCGGCGTAGACCTCGACCTGCACCTTGGTCGTCGGGTCCTTCGCATCGGCCGAGGTCATGACCTGCAGCGTCGGACGCAGCTTGGTCACCTGCGCGCCGGATACCGGACCGTCGATGGTCGGTGTACCAGGGCCCGGCGGTGGTGCGTCCGTCTCCACCTTGATGCTCGCCGCACGGCTTGCGCCCAGGGTGCCGTCGGTGGCCGTGTAGTTGATGAGGTAGTTGCCGGTCGAGCCGGTGCCCGGCGTCCAGCTGAACGAGGCGCGTGCCACCGTCGGACTCTGCGGGTTGGTTGCCTGCGGCGTGAAGGTCGCTCCCGTGGGCAGCGGCGCAGCACTCAGCGTGACCGGCGTGCCCTGTGGGCTGGACGCCTCGAGCAGGAACGACACCGCCTGGCCGACCTTGGTGACGCGGTCGGGGATGAACTGGATCACCGGTGGCAGCGCCACCTGCGGCGGCACCTGGAAGTCGCTCTCGTAGACGCCCGTGGTGTTGACGTCGAAGAAGTTGACGAAGTACTCCCACCGCTTGGTGTCCTGATTGCGGCTGCGCGAGAGCCACACGTTCTCCGGCAGGATCTGCTTGGCGTCCGAGCGCACCACGTTGCCGATGGCCTTGGTGCCATTGAACGGGTCGCGCATCTTCGCGTAGACGAAGCCGTCGGTCGGCGGCATCGTGAGCTTGTAGGTGGCCGCACCCTGCGAGTTGGTGCCGGCCTGCAGTTGCGCCACCGCGCTGCGGTCGGTGACCAGCGTGTCCAGGCCTTCGGACTCGTAGACGCGGATGTAGTCGCCATCGACCGCGAGGAAGTCGCGCACGGTGTCGCGCCCGGGAAGGTCGACGCGCACGTCGCGGATCAGGAAGTGCGCGTTGGTCGCCTGCAGGATGGAGGTGACTGCACCGCCCAACTCGTCCGCATGGCTGAAGGTGGCGTTGAACTCGGTGAACTTGCCCGAGAGCGATGTCTCCATGATCCAGCGCCCGATCTTGCTGGTGGACGCGGCGATGTCGCCGAAGTTGATGAGCAGCGAGTTCTGCGTGGGCGCGTCGTTGACGTAGCTGCCCGTGAGCTGGAAGTTGATCAACAAGCCCTGCTTGTTCTCGATGATCTTGGGTTGCGCCGAGTCGATCTTGAGGTTGCGCGCCGAGGCGTGGCCGTTGTTCTTGACGCGCACGCCCAGCGTGAAGGGCACCACGGGTTCGATCTCGGCCGTCAGCGGGTCGTCGCCCTCGACCTCACGGGGCAGGAAGTAGTTGAGCGTGAGCAACGGCAAGGGCTTGACGGTGACGACGTCGGGCGAGACCTCCAGCGTCTGGTCTTCACCGGCGTAGCGGTACTTGAGCGTGGCACCCACCAGGTACTTCTTGCCGGCGGGATTCAGGCCCGCCGAGCCGGGAGCGGGAATGATCAGCCAGTTGATGACAGCGGACGTGGCCGGGCTCACCGTGCCAGAGCCGGTGACATCGGAGATGTTCTGCTTGTTGGAGACGCGGATGAAGAACTTCGCGCCGCTGGCGTTGGGGTCTTCGGTGACCAAGACGGGCGTTCCGTTCTCCTCCATCACCTTCACCACCACCGAGACGTTGGAGATCACGCCGCTGTCGGTGGTGTTGTTGATCTTCATCTCGGCGTCGAACGCCTGGCGCTCCAGGGTCAGCTGCTGCTTGATCTGGATCTTCACGCTCGCGCAGACGGTTTCCTGGGCGTGCCCAGGTATTCCGGCCGCGAAAAGCAGCAAAAACAAAAAAACGAGAAATCGTGCATTGACACCTTTCACTCCATCCTCCCGATTAATTTTTATCAACCCTTAGAAGCAGGCGATTCAATCTTCAAGCGCCCTCGTGGTGCGGCAACCTCGAATTCGAATTCATTCCCCTCCAAAGATTCAAGTGCTTTTAGCTTCCGCATTCAGGATCTTCTCAAAATCTCAGAGGGAATTCCCAAAGCAAAATAACTCCCTCTGTAGGCGGACTTAACAATGCAATTATTTTTTTCACCCATTTCAGCAGAGACTGCTCCCTTTTCGGATCGAGGCAGAAAACATGAATCGTAGAGTAGTCAGATGCTTTAGGGACACATTCAAACCATTTTGCATTCTTTTTTAGAAATCGCCTTTATTTTGTCGCCACACCTCAAATTCTTGACAAAATAAGGAACATTCTCGACTTTATAGATATTTTCACCCAATGGCGTACACCACAGCGACTCCACTGCAAATAGCGGCCAGCCATCGGCATCTTGAATAACATAAAATGAACTTTTATTTCTTTTGTACATTCATTTGCTTTTTTATCATTATCAAAATCGCACTTTCAGCATCAACTTTGAGTTACTTTTTTGCATTCGACTCAGGCCACCCAAAACCAACTCAATATCATTCTCTTCAACCCACAGAGCATTGGTTATTTCATTGTGGCAATGCAATCCCAAGCTTTCGACATTTCGCTCGAATTGCACCAGATACCTGCTCCTCCCAGGGAGTCCCCAAACGCCCTCTCCATTGCAAATTGCCATCCCTGAGTTACCAATTAATATCCAATAGTTTTCTGCCACCTTTACACCAGAAGGGGCACTCGGCTTTCCCAAAAAACTAATAAGCCGAACTCTTTTTCCAGAAAATTTGCCATCATTCGAAATCATTGGAACAACTCATTGAAATAGGGGCGGAGGGGCTCAGGGATGTTTTTCTGGCCGATGATCGCCCCTCAATGCGCCCCATGCCCAATCGGTAGTTTTTTAAGTTTCGTCAACTTCATTCCGGAATTTTTCAACTCAGAAATCGCCTTTGGCATCGCCCCTTTTCCCGAAAAATAGACATAAAGGTCATAGCCAAAATGCAAATACCGATCCTTTGACTCGATACTCAACCAAATGCACTCCCTCAGAACCAAACGAATTAAGTCTTGAAAATCATTAACCCCCAGTTCAGTTCCGATGCTTGGTATGTTTTTGAGGAGTATGCGATCAAGCCCATACTCTTTAGCTTGCTTTCTTGCCAACTTCAAACTTGACCTCTCTGTTTCAAGAAGATTTATTCTCGGAAGATCGTTCCCATGAAACATGAATAGTGTCGCGGCGGCAACCATTGCACGCTCGTATCTCACAAAGTCATCGAGAGAGATTTTTCTAAGTCCGATTTTCTTACCGATATCAAAGACGGAAGAGAATGTCTCTTCTTCGGATATTTTTGACTCACTCTTGCTTGGCGGGGATATAAGCAATATCAAATCAATCTCCAATTCGCTCACTAAGATCTGCGTTATAAGTGCCGTCTCGCGTTTTTTTGCTTCTAAGATTTTTTATATTTCCAGTGCATTTTTTCCAAACCCCTCCGTTGTGCCCATCTATATCCGGAGAAATATATTCCCGCCCTTTGCGATACACTGGCTGTCCATGGCTACGTTGCCCGGTTGGGTTAAATCCTGGCGGTGGTGTTGGACCTCCTCGAGCGTTATGTACAACCACACCTTCCTCGCCAACGAAGAAGGTATGAAGGTTCTCCACCTCCAAATTAAAGACTCGAATCGCCTTTGTCTCGATTCGGATATTCGTAATAGTGGCCGCGCTAGCTAGATCGGCATCTCCGCCCTCGCCGCCCTTTAGTAAAAGCTTTCCGCCTCGCTTGAGCATGATGGCGTCTCGCCATCCTTCGCTCGTCCTGAAAGGGTGTCCGTCGGTGGCAGTGAGCTTTCCCCCCGTACTCAGCGTCAGATACACCAACCGCTGCCGCTTCTCGCTGCTGATGATGTCGCTCACTTTCTCGTAGCGATTGGCATCCGGCCCACGAATGCCAAAAGCGCTTTCTATTTGTGAGCCTTGAGCTTGTTGGTCTTTTTGCCTTGGGCTTAGCGGGCGACTTTGGCTGAGATAGCCGTCCACCACGGCCATCTCGTCCCAAGCCAGCACTTCGTCTCCAACCTTGATGTCCGCAATAGGCTTAAGAGCAGCCCGGCCTTCCTTGTCCTTCACGTGCACCAAGGTCTCGCCCGAGAAGCTGTTTTCTCTCAGGCCTCCTTCGCCGAATCTGGGTAGTGTTGGCAGCGAGGGCAAGGTGAAGCCACTTCCTCCGCCCCCGCCATCGAGCATCGCCCCTCCAACCCCGATGGCCGTCCCTACTGCACGGGAGTACTTGCAAGGTCTCGGGATGGGGATCAGCGACCAGATGCAGTCCTTGGCGCAGTCCTTCACGGCCCCCATCAGATCCGGGTCATCGCAACTCACGCCAAGCATCTGGCCCGCCGCGTCCGTTGCCAGCTCCACACCCACGCATGAAGTCATGCAGGCCGCGTAGCGCCGCGCAGCCCATCTGACGGCAGCACTGCCTGCCGCGCGGGCAATAGCCGCCCCCACGGGGACGAGAAACCCCAATTCACCGGTAGGGTCCACGAAGCGATTCGGGGATGCACCGGCATAGGCATACAGATTGATGCCCCCCTCGAAACCGATCGGGTCGCGCGCGGTGTAGCGCCCCACATCGGGGTCGTAGTAGCGGCGGTCGTTGTAGTGCAGGCCGGTTTCAGCATCCCAGTACTGGCCGGGATACCTCAAGTTGCTGGTGACGGCCGTGGCAGGGTTGACAGTGGTCTGGGTGGTGGCCTTGCCGTAAGCGTCGTAGCTGGCACTCCACACTACCGCGCCAGCCGCATCAGTGATGCGTTGCGGGGTGCCGAGATGGTCGTTGTGGTAGTAAACGGTGCGCCACGTGCCGGGCTGGCTCGTGTTGGCCAAGCGGGCGTAGATGGGCGCGGTGCCGGACTCGCTCTGGGGGTTCCAACCATAGACCGTCCGAACCTTGCCATTGCCGTCGGCTTCGGCCAGCGTGCCCCACTCGCTTTGCAGGTAGTGCGTGGTTGCGTTTCGGATGTCGCTTGCGCCGGGGCCAGCGGTGCTCAGGGTCGTCGAGTTGCCCAGTTCCTTGCGAATGCGACGATCGAAGGGGTCATAGCTGTAGCGAGCGATGAGCTCACCAGCACCATCGCGCACTTCGCTCAAGCGCTTGAGTGCATCCCACGCGTAGCGCGTGGTGCGCGCGGGCTCGCTCTTGGTCGTATCGGTCTTCTGCGTGAGATTGCCCGAAGCGTCGTACTGATAGTCGACGGTGCCGGTGCCGCCCGCAGCAGGGCGTTGCGTTAACTGGCCGGCGTTGTCGTACACCCAGGTACCGCTGCCTGTCCTGCTGTGGGTCAGGCGATTGCTGTTGGCGTCGAGCGTGAATGCCTCGCTGCGTCCGCTCAGGACACTGGCATCGAGTGCCGTGAGTCGACCTGCGTCGTCCAGTGTGTAGTCAACGCTGTTGCCGTCGATGGTGGATTGCTTGACTTCAGCCAGCTTGCCGAACTTGTTCTGCAACTCGAACACTGTCGCCTGGGCCGGATTGACGACCCTCAGACGCGTGAGACTCTGGTAGGCATCGAACTCCATGCGCTGCTCGGTGCCGCCAGGGAGGACTACTCTCTTTGGCGCGAACCACTGCCACTCGGTCACGGACAAAGCGCCGACGCCGGGAATGGTCAGGCTCTCCAGCACGCCGGTGCCGTCGTAGCCGTACTCGATGGCGGCACCGTCCGGACCGGTGTATGTCTTGATCTCGTGGTTGCCGTAGTAGGAGTAGGCGTGTGTAAGGTTGAAGCTGCCGTAGTTGACGATCTCGCTGCTCAATCGGTCGACATCGTCGTAGCGGCGTGTGGCGCTGTAAGTCCCGTCGCTCCAGGTCAGCAGGTTGCTGGCAGCGTCGTAGGTGAAGCTGGTGGTCTTGGTCAGTGCCGCCCGGGCGTCGTATTCGCGCTGGGCAGTGACCCGACCCATCGCATCGAAGTCATAGCCGACCTTCTGCCCGTTGGCCAAAGTTATCGTATTGAGCCAGCCATTGGCGTCGTGCGCGTAGCGCGTGACACTACCCAGAGCATCGGTCGTCGAGGTCAGCAGGTTGCGCCGGTCGTAGGTCATGCGAGTGGACTTGCCATTCGCATCCACGACTTCGATGACATTGCCGCGCGTATCGCGCACCAGCCTGATGCTGTTGCCCAACGGGTCCTTGACTTCGCTGAGTTCGTCGTGTGGCGTATAGCTGTAGTAGCGGGTCTTGCCGTTGGCGTCGGTCGTGGTTTTTTGCCGGCTCGCGCCATCCCACGTGTAGCTTTCTATCCGTGACTCGGCGCCCGCCTTGTCGTTCGACAGTGTCGTTCGCTCGCGCGCGTCATAGCGAAACTGGCGCTGGAAGGTGGGGTAGCTCAGTTGGCCAGGCTTGCGTGCGCCCTTGTCGGAGCCATCGGGCTCGGCGTAATCCAGCGCGTAGCTCTGTCCCTTGGCGTCGGTCGCCTTTGTCAGTCGAACGAGGGCGTCGTAGTCCATCTGCATGGACTTGCCACCGCCGTCAGTGACGGAGGTCAGTGAACCCTGAACGTTGTAGCTCGTGGCATAAGCCGCCCCCGTGGGGTCGCTCTGCTTGAGCTGCCGGTTCATCTTGTCGTGAGTGAACTGGTAAACCTTGCCGCGCTCGTCAGTCGCAGACGCCTGGTTGCCGGCCGCGTCATATGCGGCGCTGACGGTCTTGCCTAACGGATCAGTTTCCGAGAGCTGGTTACCGTCGGCATCGTAGGTGTTGGTCCACACCGCTCCAGTGGGCCCGGTGAATTGCACCAGATCGCCGAGTCGGCTGTAGATATATCCGCGAAGGTTGCCTTCCGGATCGATGGTCTGCGCCAATTGGCCCGCCTGGTCGTAGCTCAGGCGCCAAGTGGCGTCGGGGGTGACGGTACCGTTGGGCTCCGTTCGGCCCTTTCGGGTGATGTGGGTGGATCTGCCCGAAGCATCGCGCTGGAATTCGGTGATGCGCTCATCGGGCGACCCCACCGCCTCGGTCATCTTCGTGAGATTGCCCTTTCCGTCGTATTCGTATCGAGTCTTCACCCCCAGTTCATTCGTATCTTCGACGGAGTTCAGCAGATTCGGGTCGTAGCTTGTTGTGAGCTTGCTCCCATCTGGATGCTCGATCTGCGTGACCTGCTCAAACTCGTTTCGCGTGAGGGTGGTAGCGAAGCCCCTGGCGTTGGTTCTTGTCTCGGTTCTTGCGCTTGGGTCTCGCTTGATCTCGATCTCGGCGCGTCCGTTGACCTCGTACTTCACCAGGTCGCCTGCGCGGTCATGGCTGTAGTCCTCCACGCGTCGACCTGCGGCCGTCGCGGGGCCCTGTACCTTGCTGTAGAAGAGTTTTTTGGCGCTGTCCCAACTCGAGCTGTATTCCGTGACGCCTCCGTCCGCCGCTGTCATGCTCTTGACGGCCGTGCCCTCGGATTCGTACGTCAACTTGGTTTCACCACCTCTCGGATCGGTGGTCTTGGTCAGCCGTGATTTGCTGTCGTAGTCATAGGCAGTTGTATGGCCGCGCACATCTGCAACGCCAGTCATGCGACCCAGGGCATCGTAGGTGTAGGTGACGGTGCGCTGTGGCAGGTCAAGACTTTTGCCCACCTGCGGCCAATCCTTGGCCTGCACGAGATAGCCGGCGGCGTTGTAGTGCAGCGTAATCAGAACGGATCCACTGGTCGTGGTGCTGCCGGCACCGCCGTCGACGATCCGCACCAACTGGCCCGACGCATTGCGCTGCAACCAGATGGCGTTGTTGTTCTTGTCACCATACCGGCTCATCCGACCTTCGTCGTCATACTCGGCCCAATCGCCCGACTTGTCGCTCCAGCGCCAGCCACTTGCGACGTTCACGGCGCCGACCAGCGGCACGCTGCCGCCCACAGGAATGGCGCTGCCCGCCGGAAGCTTGAGGATGGCCTGCTTCTTCAGAAAGAATCGATTCTTGAAGACGTAGACTCCGCCAGCACCGACATACAGCTGGCTTTGGCGACGCCACCCTTCGAGCACCTCGCTGGAATTTCCCACCAGGTTGCCGCCGATGCTGCCGCAGCCACTCGCGAAGCCCGTGGTAATGACCGTGTCCAGTGGAACTGCGGTCTGGCTGTAGCTGCGATTGAGCGGCAGGTATGTTTCGGCAGGCACCGCCGCAGCCCCCCCGTTGCCTCCACCAATCGGCACGGTCACGCCGTCACCGGGTTGCCAGTCCTCGTCGACCCAGATCCAGCATGTCGACGAACCGCCTCCCTGGCTGCCATTGCTCATGCCGGGCGAGCCTCCCCCGGTACTCTGCGTCATGGACGGCTTGTAGCTGGCCGAGATGCCATCCCAATTGCGATTGAAGCGCCACCCCGTGCCGTTGAAGGTACGTGCCCAGGACACATTGCCTATGGCGGCTTGCACACTCAGGTCGACGACCTCTGCGTTCATGGTTCCGTTGGGGGGAACAACATTGCCCTGAGCCACAACGCCCGCAGGCAGGCCGAGGCAGAGTAGCGCTGCCAGCGCTGCACCCATTCGGCGCACCATCCGCCCGATGCTTGGTTGGGTTTTCACAGGTCCTCTTTCCCGTATTTCTTCTGAATCGAATGCAAGGCTTTCGCGAACGACTCGCCTACCTGCTTCGCATTGCAGCCACGAACTCTTGAGAGTCGAAGCCGTCCCTCATGTGATGACCCTTGACGATCAAGTAGGGAATACCGTCGCCACCCAGGCTGGCGAGACGGGCTTTGCAGCCATGGTCCCTGTCGATATCGCATTGCTCGTACTTGAAGCTATGCTGTTCCATCCATCCTTTTGCTTCGCGGCAGTTCGGACACCAGTCGGCGCTGAAGACAAAGACGTCGCCCGCCTGCGTGCCAGCCGCCAGCTCAGCGAGTTGTTCGGAACTGTCGCTGCGGCCCAGGCGTGAGTCGAGGCTGCCGACACTCTCGCTCGTCAAGCCGCGCTTGCCCGCCATCTGGTAGATGGCGTAGCACCCCACGATCAGTGCAAGCACGAGCAGCCACTTGCCCCACGCGAAGCCGCCGTCGCCAAGGGCCGTTCCTGGGTGCTGCCTCTGACGCTGATATGGGTTCGGCCGCGCCGCATCGGCCGCCTTGTTGTAGGCCACGCCGCAGCCAGGGCACTGCCAGACTGGCACGCTCGAGTTGTCAGGACGAACGAGCTGGCACTTTGCGCAAATGGCGGTCATGAGTGTTCGCTTTTTGTCAGCTGCATTGCGTCTTGCCTCCCGGAATGGCTACGCACTTCTTGCCGGGCAGAGAAATGGAGGTACTGCCACCGCCAATGCCGCCGAAGCCGCCAGCGCCGCCCCAACCGCCGCCACCACCGCCGCCGCCTCCTCCACCGCCACCCGAGGAGCAACTGCTGCTCGAATTGCTGAACCAGCTGGTCGACGTGGAACCGTTCGACAGCTCCCCGTTCTTGCAAGTGAAGTCGTAATTCACCCGCGTGGTGTTGCTGTAGTTGTAGCAACCACCGCCACTCGCATTGCCTGCATTGGCAGGCGTCTCCAGCGACTGCAAGGCGATGACCCGATAGGGAATGGTCACGCGCTGCTTGGCCTGCAGTTCGGTGGGCACCTCGACCAGGAATTCGTAGCGAAAGAACGAGTCGCTCTGTGGCAGCTGCTGCTTCACGCCGTCGGCGCGAATCAGCCCATGGTTTGTCAGCGACAGCTCGCCATAGAACACGTCGCCCGGGTTCATCTTGGGCAGGTTCACCGAGCTGGGCTGCATCACCACCACCGCCGCCGGCACGTCGGTCTCGAAGGTCGCGTCGATGGTGATCTCGTAGCGGTCCTGGATCGTGACCTCGCGCACGCTCCACTCCACCGTGATGAGGTTGTAGTTCAGGAAGATCGGCTGCGTCAGCGTGACGCCCGGCTTGATCTGCAGCCGTCCAGCCACCTCCTGGTGGTTGTTGGCCCGTGCTCGATAGGTGTAGCGACCGGCCGGAATGTTCTGGAAGTAGGCCTCGCCCAGGACATCGGTCGTGAGTTGATGGCTCACGCTGGCGACGTCCTCGTTCTGCAAGGTAATGGCCGCTCCCGCCAGACCGGGGATCAGCCGGCCCTGCTTGTCGAGGGTAGCGGTGTAGATGTCACTCGCACGGAACAGCACGTTGCCCCGCCCGCTCTGCGTCACGCTGGCATAGATGTTCAGGCTCTGTGCCGACACGTTGGTGCCCTGCACATTCAGGCGGAACTCGTGCACGCCTTCCTGCAGGCCCGTCGGCGGCTTGAAGGCGATGTCGATGGTGCGCTTCTCGCCCACGGCCAGGTTGCCATCTGCATTGCTCGAGATATTGACCCAGCCCGGCACCGCACTGCCATCGGGCTTGGTCAGCGTGAAGGCCAGCGCCAGCGCATCCTGCGTGCCCTTGTTCTGCACGCTGACGCTCTCGATCTGGCTCGCACCTTGCGACATGCCGGTCTCGATCACGCTTGGCAGGCTCACCAGGTAGGCCTTGGCCTCGCTCAACGCGTAGTTGATGCGCACCAGTCCGATGGGGGCGCCGGCGCCTTGCGGGCGCTCGTCGCTGTACACGCTCAGGATGACGCTGCCCGAGGCCGGCGCCTCGTTGGTGGCGCTGAAGACGACCGGCACGTTGACCTGCGAACGCTCGCCGATGCTGGCCGGCGCGGGCAACTGCAGGTTGACGCCCACGGGCAGCTGGCCCGTCGGCTGGGCACTCGGCTCCAGCACGAAGCGCATGTTGGTCGCGGTGGTGCCGGCGCCCGAGCGTGCGATGAAGGGCACGGGGTAGCTGTAGTTGCGCGGCACGTCGACCTTGAACGGCGTGGGGCCGAAAGTCACGCGGTTGATGGTGAAGCTGCGCTGTTCGGGCCGGTCGGTCAGGTCGGGATGGATGGCGCTGATCTTGTAGAGACCCGCATCCGTGGCCGTGGGCTGAAAGGTGTAGGTGAAGGTGCCGCTTGCATCGGTCAGCACGCTGAAGACGCGCTCGAATCCTTGCTGGTTGAACACGAGCTTCAGGCGCGTGCTCGGCAGCGGCTGATTGCCGCCGCGCGCGAGCGCGCGGCCGCTGATGACGATGTCCTGGTCACCGAAGGAGCTGGTGGGCGTGACGTTGGTGATTTCACCCACGTAGGCGGTGTCGATGAGCGAGACGGCCTTCTCGCTGCCGCGCCCGGCGATGACGACCTGGTCGTCCTGGCCGCTGTGGTAGCGCATCTTGTCGACTTCGAGCTTGACGCGGATGCTGTTGGGGCTGGAGCCCGGCACGGCCAGGTCGAACTGGTCGGAGGTGTAGCTGGCACCGGCCGGAATGCGCGCTACGGTCTGGCCGTTGGTCAGCGTGACCACGTTGGCGCCCACGGCCTGCTTGTAGGGCTGGGTCGCCAGCACGTTGCCGTCGGCATCGAGGATCTTGAAGCGCAGCTCGCTCGAAGGGTTGTTGCCGCCGGCGGTGGCCGTCAAGAACTCCACTTCGACTTCGGAGGTGTTCTCGATGGTCAGGCGCACCTTGCCAGCAGCGCCACGTGTGAACTCGCCGGTGGACATGCCGACGACGAGCGCGCCGTCACCGACGTCGAGCGTCTGGTTGCGTGCGATCTTGACGGTCTCGCCTTCGTTCGGACTGCTCTCCAGGCCCACCTGGGCCTGGGCCTGGCCGGGCAGGTCGGCGTAGCCGCCAACCACCACGGTCACCAGTTGGGTCTGGTTGCTGCCGAGATCGAAGGGCTCGGACTTATGGTCGGCGAACTGCGTGCCCTCGCGGTTGATGGGCAGGCGCACCATCACACGCGCGTTGGTCACGGCGCTGGCGGAGGTGTTGACGACCTGGGCCTGCACCTTGTTCATGATGCCGCGCTTGAGAGGCAGTCCCGACACGATCTGGGTGCTGACGGCCGGCAGGCTCAGGCTGCGGCCGATCTCCTGGCCGGAGCCGTCGACGCTGGCAACGGTGTAGCGGCGCTCGCCGCCCGAGAAGCCGCTGTCGCTGAAGGTGGTGGCGGTGATGGGGCTGGGCGTGAGCTTGGTGCGCGTGGCATCGGGGCCGACGTACACGTTGTAGCCCGACAGCGTGCCGTTGGGCGCTTGCCACGAGACGACGGGCAGCGCGTTGCCGATCTGCTCGATGCGCAGGTTGACCACGGGCAGCAGGCTGGCGTTGAGGTAGGCGGAGTTGGACACGGCCGACTCGTTGCCCGCCGCATCGACCGCGGTGACGACGTAGGCGCCCTGGCTCGGGGACGGCTGCGGGTCGTAGGTGATGGACTTTTTGACGCGCGTCTTGATCGGCGTGAGGCCCGCCACGCTGGCGATGCTGGTGCCGCTGGCGCGGTACAGGTTGTAGTAGTCGACGGTGCTGGCCACGGGCGCCTGCCAGGTGGCCTTGATGCCTTGGCCCGTGAGCTGCAGCGCCAGGTTCTGGGGCGCACCGGGGGCATTGGCGATGGTCGTGACCTCCACCGTCGCGCTCTGGGTCGACACGGTCTCTTCGCCATTGGACGAGCGGATCGATGCGACCGCGTAGGTGTAGCGCCCATCGGCGGGCGTCTGGTCGGTATGCGTAGCGCCGCTGGCGCGCGCGAGGGCAACGAGTGTCGCGTCGCTCGGGCCCTTGCGATAGACCTGGTAGGCGAAGGCTTCGTCCACGGCCTGCCAGTTCAGCAGCACCTTGCCGCCCGGCAATGCCTTGCCGGTGAGCATCAACGGCGCTCCGGCCGGCGGCAAGTTGCCCTGGTAGACCTGGAAGCGGTTGGCGGCGCTGACGCGGGTGGAGACGTTGTCCAGGTCGTCCTGCGCCTGGCTGCTGAAGCTCAGGATCTCGAGCGACGCCAGGCCTGCATCGGTGGGCAGCACGAAGCTGGCCTTCCACGTGGTCGCGTCGACGGCTGTGAGAGCTGTGATCGGCGTTGCCTGGCGTACTGGGCCCGACAGCAGGTATTTGATCTGCGGCGAGACTCCGGGCTTGGATGCCTTGCTGAAGACGAAGGTGGCTTGAACGGTCGTTCCCGCGCCGACCTTGATGGGGGCGCCAGGGTTCAGGGTAATGGAAGACAGTGCAGGGCCTTCGGTGTCGATCTTGAGCGTGGCCCCGGCACCGATCTCGGTGCCGCGGTTGCCCACCGTGTCGCGCGCCGAGAACAGTGCGTTGGCGGTGCCGGACGGGGTGTTGCCGTCGACGAAGAAAGAGCCGGTGTATGTGGTGGACCCGGACTTTGTCAGCTCCAGCACGATCGGCGCACCGCTTGCCGGCACCACTGCGAGATAGGGTGCGGTCTGCAACTCTTCGCTGACGATCAACTGCACGTTCACCTTACCCTGGCCGATACGGCCGGATGCCGCATCGACTTTGCCTTGCGGCTGGTACACCACCGACACAGCCTTGGGCGCCGTGCCGTCAACCGTCACTTGCACTTGATCGGTCGGCACCGACGGTGTGGAAACCGAGTTGACTGCGACCAATCGGTAGAACCATGCGCCGTCTGGCTTGGGCAGGTCTTCGTAGCTGGTTCCGGTGATCGGCGATGCGTTGGCCTTGGCGGCCGCGCCGATGTCGGTGAAGGCGCTGCGCGATCGGTAGAGGTCGTAGCCGATGGCGTTCGGGTCGGTGGAGCGTGTCCACGTCAGGCGGACCTTGCCGTCGACCAGTGCCGTGCCCGCGAGGTTGCCTGGACTCGAGGGCACGGTGGCGTCGAGAGTCACCGCCACTACGGCCGACGGGCCGCTCTGACCATAGACATCGCTTGCGCGCGCCTGCACCTGATTGCCGCCGGAAGCGAGCGTGACCGTTCCGCTGAATGTGCCGTTGCTGGTGGTCAGCAACGGGCCGGATGGCTGGCCATTGACCAGCAGTTGCACGCTGCTTCCGGCGGCGGCGGTGCCGGCAACAGGCAGGGAGGGGGTACGGGTCGTAAGGCCCGTCTTCGGATTGGTGATAACGGGAGCATCGGGCGCCGCGTGTGTGACCGTAACCTGGAAGCTCGCGGTGGTGACGTTGTTCAGCGAATCGACCGCGCGCCATATCAGTACATGGCCTCCGTTGGCAACACCCGCGATGCTGAACGGCGCGCTGTACAGCCCGCCGGAACCCGAAGGTGTCGCGATTGTCTGGCCGTCGAGCAGCAGTTCGACGCGTGCAACGCCGCTGCGGTCGGTCACCTCGGCAGTCGTCACGGCGTCGCCGGACACGGTGGCGCCATTGGCCAAGGCAACGCCGTCGAGCCGCACGTTGGCGACGGCCGGGCCGAAGGTGTCTGGCGCGGGTGGTGTACGCGACACCGTCGCCACGCGCGACTGCTCGCTGCTTCGCCCGGCCTCGTCCGTCGCCACCACACGCAAGGTGTGGTCGCCGTTCGCGCTGTTGTCGGTGTTCCAGGCGTAGCTGTAGCTGCCTGAAGGAGAAACCGTGGTCTGCGTGGAAACCACCTGCCCATCAAGATAGAACACGACCTTGGCCAAGCCACCGACATCGGTGGCGGTGGCTTCGACGGTGATCGGCTGCGCGAGCACGCTGCCGGCAGCGGGGTTGTTGATGCTGACCACCGGTGCAGCACTGTCGATCAACACGGTCGCCGTGTTCGTGGCGGCGGGATTCGTGAGGTTGGCCGTCACCACGGTGCCAGCCACATTCCGGAACTGCACCGCGATGGTCTTGCGACCGTCGCCCGCCGATGCAGCGTAGTCGGTGACAGTCTTGCCACCAGCCAGGGGGACGAAGGTCGCCGCGGCGAATTCGCCGTTCTCTGCGATGCGGTACTCGGTCGCGTTCACACACGCGAGCTCGAGCCGCAGGATGTTGGTTGGATAGAAGGGAGCAGGCGCGACCAGCCGGACGCTCGGGCTGATCAGCGGCGCCTGTGTCAGGTAGCTGCTGTAGTTGACGCCTGTCGATACGGCATCGCCCTGGCCTTGTGGATTGCCTGCGGTGTCGCGTGGTCCGCTTGCATGTCCCCACCAGTTGCCGGTGGCCTGGATCACGGTGGCGGGTTTGGCGTTGTTGATCGCGAAGGCGGAGTTTTGCGAGAACTGCGTGGCCGTGATGTTCGGCACACTGCCACCCAACGCCTCGATGCCCGTTCCATTTCTCAGGAAGCTGGAGCCTGTGATTGCCGGATTGGCGCCATCGAGCAGGCGCAAGCCGACAGTGTTGTCGGTCAGCTGCATGAACTGCAGAGCGGGACTTGCGCTGCGCACAGACAATCCGGCGCCAGCAAGACCACCGCCATAGCGCAACGACAGGCCGCTCAATCCAGCTTGGCCTGCGGCAGTCGATGTCTTCTCGATGCTTAGGCCTCGCCAGCTACCTGGAATGGGTGTACCTGAAGTGGGATTTGTCTGGCCCGCGACTGTGTCATCGTTGGCACTGGTGAGCGTGACGGCTGAACCCGCACGCAGCTTGTCGCGCACGACGAGCTGTGCATCGGCACCGAACTTGACGACCACGCCTTCGTCGAGGATCAGCTCGGCAGCATGCGCGACCGGCCCCAGCGACGGTGCAAGCATCGCGAAGGCAACGGCGGCCGCCACGAAACGCTTGCAGCGACCGCGCCCGATGCCCTCTTGCCGTTGCCTTGCATGCACCACTGTCGCTCCCTGTTGTTCTTTTCCGGGTGGCCGTTCGCGGTCAACCCGTCAAGCCGACGAGCTGCAGTACCGAGGCGGGCACGGTGTAGCGCTTGCCGCTGGCTGTCACGAGTTGTGCAACGCTGTCCTGCCCCATCGAGGCGACCAGCTCCACGCGCTCGACCTTTTCGTTCTCCGCGAAGCGGGAGAGCGACTCGGCCTGCGCGACAGTCACGGTGTAGCTGGTGATGGCCTGCAGGACGCTCGGGCCCTGCGGAAGGTTCACGCTGACACTGGTAGCGCCACTCGCGGTGGTGCCTGTGAGCGCCGGACTCAGGACTTCGACGGTATCGCCGTAGGCCGGCACGACACGCAGCTTGATGGTGTTGCCAGTGGGCACGTTCGCCGTGGTGAAGTTCACCGTGACGGGGTTCGTTGTCGTGGCGGGAAGCGTGACGTCGGCATTGCCGGTGGGGATGGCCGGGACGTTGGTGCCGGCGACCGAGGCGATGCGAATGACGGGCGCGTTGGCCACAGAGATGGCGCTTGGCACTTCGGTCGTATACGTCGGCGACGAGGCGCCGCTGAACGTCACGCTCTCGCCTTCAATGCGAATACGCCCCGGTGAACCGCCGTTATGTCGCACGTCGTTGCAATACTGACGGGACCCGTTGTTGACCAGACATCCGCCGTCGGCATTGAGCGAGCCCGCGCCCTTGATCGAGGTAGCGACCAACTTGATGGCGCCACCGGAACCTCCCGAGCCTTCGCTACCGACACCGGTACCGGCACGGTCGGCCGCATCGCCGCCGCCCGCCAGGATAGAGCCCGTGAGAGTGATCGTGCCACTGGCCGCGATCAGGATCGCGCCACCACCACCACCACCGCCGCCGCCCGGGTAGTTCGTCCCTCCCTTACCTCCGCCACCACCGGATCCACCGATGAGGGGAACAATGGCAGGGGTGCCATAAAGGTTGGCCCGCCCGGGCTCATCGGCCACGGCCGTGCAATATTGGCCGCTACCCCATGCCGCTCCCCCTTTGGTAGCGTATGCGCCGCCACGCCCCATGCGATGGTAATAAACCCCCCCATAGCATCCATCTGCTCGTTCATACCCACCAGCACCGCCGCCCGGCCCCAGTCCAGCGCCGCCACGCGTCGGTTCTCCGCGATTTTGAAGATCGTCCTTGCCGCCACGGCCACCGTCATAACCGCCTGGGCCACCCATGCCGGGGATACCGTCATCCGCCTGGTTGCCATCGCCAGCAGTACCCGATGGTTTGCCTGTTCCACCACGAATGTCGATGCTGCCAACGATGGTGGCATCGCCGCTGACGAGCAGTTGCACCGGCGTGTTCAGCACATTCTTCTTGAACGTCACGACGACGCCCGTCGGAATATTGATCGAGGTGTACTGCAGGATGCCACTTGGCGGAAGCACGATCTCGGTGGAGACGGCGGGGTTCAGCACACCGTCCGCACCGGTGCTGCCGCTGTTGAATGCGGCGTGGCTTGTGCCGATCGAAGCAAGAAGAACGACCGCGATGGCGGCCTTCGGAACAGCGTTCAGCCGTGACGCCACGACCGACAGGCGAGATGCGGTTTGCAGGGTTGAATTCATTCGGGACTCCTTGAAAAGGCGATGGACGCACAGGCAGACAAAGATGCGGCTGCCTCGGTAGCACCGCTGTAGATGGCCCGCGGCCAGCATGGAAAAATTGGAGATCGGTTCATCACTGCACCGGGACTACGTTGAGGGTGTTGTTGGTTGCGCCCTGGCCACTCGTGGCGCCGCCCGGATACACGAGCCGCATGACGCGCGGCCCCGTGGCGGCAGATGGCGAAAGGAAGACGCGCACGCTGAGCTTCTCACCGAGCGAATCAGTGCCCCACGTCAGCGTCGACTCCTCGAGCGTGATGTCCTCGGAAGGCTCGATCGCGATACGCCGGACCTCTTTGAGATTGATCCCGCGCACCACCAACGTATATCTGCGGCCGCGCGTCATCACGATCGGCTCGAACGAAGAGATGACCGGCGCACTCAGCACACGCAGTTGTAGATGGGTATCCGTCAGTGTCGGAATGCGCTTGCCCGTCGCATCGAGCAAGTTGATCCGGTAGCTGTGGCTCGGCGCATCTGCGGCAGCCTCGAACGGCACCGTCGCTTCTGAGCCCGACGCGTCGACCACAGGAGCGCCCAGCGTGATGCCGCCAATCGATGCGGAGGGAATCAGGCTCGCAGCGGCCGCGCCGTCGAGCGAGATGCCGCTGATGGTCAGGCTGCCGGTGGCTCCCTTGACGATCCCGTCTGGGCTCACAGCCTTGACGATCGGCCCCATGAGGACGCGGACATTCGGTGCGACGACCTCCCTGGCGACGGGCGGTGCGACCGGCGGCTCGCCGACCACTACACCCACCAGCGGAGACCTGGCATCACCAAACGGTCCGCTTACCGTGCGCGCAACCTGCACAGTATTGAACGGTGTCGGCGTCGCCGACGATTCGCCCGCAACAGTTGCCACCACCAGCGTGCGCGGTCCGGTCTCCGCGCCGGCACTGGCCTGGACGCTGACCAGCATTGACGTGCCATCCGCATCGGCCTTGGGTGTACCCAGGACTGTGATGCCCTGCGGCGGCACGAAGCGCACACCCAGCACGTCGCGCAGGTTGCGGCCACGTACGATCAGGTCGACCTTCGGCTTGCCGGCCACCACGACCTGCGGATTGATCGATACATCGACCACCGGCAGCTGTGCGGCGATGAGAAATTGCGACTTCGCCGGCAACAGGAAAGGAATCGCCGGGCTTGCGGCGTCGGAGGTCTTGAGCACAACGCGGCGCGCAGTCTTGGCCGCGGCCGCATCGATTGCGACGGTGAAGCCGACCTGCGTACCCGCACCGTTCGGCACCACGTTGCTCACCGTGAGGTGGCTTGCGGGTTGCATCTCGACAGTCGTTACCGACGACAAGCCGGTTCCCAGAACCAGCACGTTGACAGTGCTCCCCACGCTGGCGGCATTGGGGGTCATGTCGAATGCGCCCGAACCGACGATCACGCCGACCACCGGTGACACCAACGGATCGACACTGCCACTCGGCAGCACCGGAGGCTCACCGATCACTACGCCGACCTGCGCAGAAACAACCGGGCCCACTGGCTGGATCTGGGGGATCGTGATATCGCCGATCTGCACGCGCACGACGGGTGAGCTAAGGTCACGATAGGTCGCACCGACTTCACGCGCTACCTGGAAGGTGTTGCCCGACGTGGGAGCGCTGGACGATTCACCGCCCGCCGTAGAAACGATCACGGAACGCGGCCCACTGGTTGCAGCGGCATCGGTCTGCACGGTGATCTCGAGCTGTGTCCCGTCCGAGTTCGCGACCGGCGCGTTGATGGCCGTCACGCCTTGCGGTGGCTCGAAGCGCAGCGAGCGGATGTCACGCAGGTTCTGTCCACCCATGGAGAGCTTGACGGCCGCTTGACCGACGGTCACGACGTTCGGGTTGACGAAGTCGATGCGCGGCGCCGGCGCTGCTACTACGAACTGATCACCAGCCGGCGTCGTGAACGGCACGCGGCCGGCGGCGCTGGAAAGGATCAGACGGCGGGCTGATTTGATCGCGGCAACGTCGATGACAACGTTCACGCTCAGGATCTTGCCGTCGGCGCTGACCGAAGGAACGCCCATCGTGAGACCGTCCGCGGGCACGAACTGAACCGCAGATACGGCGCTGAGCCCCTCTCCGAAAATCTCAAGTGTGAGCGAGGTGCCGACCACGCCTGCGGCTGGCGCGATCTGTTTGGCATGCGCGCCGAATGAAACACCGACAAGCTCCGACGACAAACCGTTGATCGAGCGGACCACCGGCTGCGTCTCGCTGCCGACGAGCACGCCGACCAGCGCCGAAGTGACGGGCTCGTATGCCAGTGTGACGGGCGGCTGGATCACAGCCACGGGCAGCGTGGCATTGGCCCAGCCCGAACGAGCCACGATCACTTGACTCTCCCCGATGCCAACGCCCTGCACCAGGAAGGTCGCCGTCTTCGCGCCGGCCGGAACGACTACGCTCGGCTGCACTGTTGCGATAGCAGGGGCGGTCGACGTGAGATTGAACTCGAGCCCACCCGCTGGTGCGTTGAAGGGCAACTGGAGTGCGATGGCTTGCGAGGCGCCCGCGAACATCGACGCAGTCGCCGGAACAAAGCCAGCCCTCGCCTGCTGCACCATGAGAGGCAGGACATTGGATGTCAAGAAAGCACCAGGATTCAGCGGATCGGGCGTGCGCAGTCGGACGCCGCGCGAGCCCGCAACCAACTGCTCCGGCACGCTGGCGGTGAGCTCGGTCTCGGAGCCGTACCTGGTGGGCAGCGGCTGCCCGTCGAGCTCCACGACGGTCGAATTGGTAAGGAAACTGCCCGAGACGGTGACCGTCGTCGCGCCCGCTGACGTGTAGACGCTCGACGGATTGAGTGCCGTGATGCGCGGCTGGTTGCGCTGAACGATCAAGGCGTTGGTCCTGATCGCTTCGCCGGCGTCCGTGAGCAGCGAGAGATCGGCATTGCCGGCGGTAGCCGTCAACGCAGCCGCGACCTGCAGTTGCAGCCGCGTGTCGGTCGCACCAGCAAGCACTTGCCCAGTCAGGCCGGCCAGCGACCACTTGGGCGAACCGGCGCCAGTCAGTCGCTTGCCGGTGAGCGACAGGGTGACCGTCTCACCGGCAAGGATGCTGCCGGGCTCAACGCTGTCGATTGAAGGAGAAGCGCCAACGGACAAAGTGCCCGAACGCACCAGGTACGGAATGCCTCGCAGGCCGAATCGCGTGGTGCCCGTGATGTCGCCAGACGGCACCACCACCGCATTGAGCGTGTTTGCCGAGGCCTGATTTCCCGAGCCGCTGAGGCTGGCCGCCAAATCGGCAGAGATTGCCGGAGCAGCATGATTGAGCAATCGCACGCTGTCGAGCGCGACAGCGGCGCCGTTGACGAGCAGGCCGCGACCATAGGCAATTTCGGTGTGCTGGAGCGCGCTTCCCGAGGCACCAGCCGCAAAAGCCAGTTGCCCCCAATCGCCGGCCATCGGCGCCGCACCTGAGCGCGCCTTTTCGGAAGTGAACTTGATTGGGCGAGCCGAGTCGCCTTGAGCAAGCAGCCTTCCGGAATCGACCCGGAGTTCAGCGCCCGGCCCCATGTAGACGACCACACCCGGATCGATCATCAGCACCGCGGAGCCCTGCACCGAAACAGTCCCGCTCAGCACGTATGGACTGGCGGCGGCCGTCCATCGGACAGAAGTTGAAATCGAGCCGGAAATCGCCGTTTGAGCGGAGGCTTGCGTCACTCCCGTCAATACGGCGCAAAGCGTCAATATGGCAAGCAGCGCACTTCTTCGCCAATTGCGAAGCAGTTCTCGCGCATGAAAAAGACCCGAGATCAAAGAAACCTCGAACGCAAACCGATCGCACCGAAAAATGTCTTCGGGCAAACCATGGAAAGACCAACCCACAATCGGACAGCCGATTCGGACGTGGCAATCCAACGCTGCAAAAGCAACGGGCTATAGCTCAAGATTTCCTCCCTACATGCAATATCTATTATTTACTTGGCACGACTCTTCTGCGAGAGCCTATTAAGTCTAGCACCCAATGCTACGAACAAGCCAATTCAATAAAACCCAATCGCCATAGGACCAAGAGGGAGAATTCAATGCCAATCCACGGCGTCAAACGGCAAAATACCACCAAATAGTTAGTTTAAAATCGATAACATGTTTTCAATTGACTAAAAATAAGACACCAATTGAATACCGGCCGCGGCACCTCAGCACATCGAATTAACAAAAATTCGACAAATCAAAATCAAAAAATTTTCGTTAAAAGCCGACCTCAGTCCTGCCTGCAGCCTGCCCAAGGCAGGCGTGCAAAAACAAATAGGAACCTGTTAGCGAGGAAGACGGCTCATCAGCCGCGATTACAAATCGAGCGAATACGACGATCCGTCGCTTGGCCAGTCGATTGGCGAAAGCCTTCGCGCTGCATCGCCGTCAATGCAGCCTCAAGCCAACAAAAGAAGGGTCGCCAGGCGGCGGGCGCGACCCTGCCGCCCGGCTACTTGAACTCGTGGCTCACCACGGGCGCGGACTTGCTGTCCTGCACCGTCACGCGCTGGCGGAACACCTCGAGATCGCCGTTGCGCACCTCGATGTTGTAGATGCCCGGGCGCAGCGACAGCGACTTCAGCGGCGGGCTCACGCCCCGATCCGCGCCGTCGACGAACACCTGGCCCCACGGCCGCACGTTGAACAGCACGCGGCCCATGCCGGGCGCCGCGGCGGGCGTCGCAGGAGCGGCCCCCGGCGTGCCGGGTGTCGCGCCCGCCACGACGGTTCCGGGCGGCTGCGTGCCGGGGGCAACCGGCACCGAGGGCGGCGAGACGCGGTTGATCTCGGCGATGGCGTTGCGCGCCTCGCGCGCATGCAGGCCGCGGCGGTAGCGGCGCAGGTAGGCCTCGTAGCCCTCGCGCGTGTTCTCGCTCTGCGCGAGGTTCCAGTCTTCGGCTTCGGCGGTGGCCAGAGCGGATTCGGGCGGCGTCGCCGGCGTGGCGGGTGTCGTCGGCGTGGTCCCGGGCGTGGTGACCGGAACGTTCTCGAGCGGTGCCAGCGGCCCCGTGGATGCGGCGGGCGCGCTGGCGGCCGCCGCCGGAGGCTGCGCGGCGCCGCCGCCGGCCACGGCGGGCGGCACGCCATCGGTGGCGGGCGGCGTGGCGCCGGTGGTGGTCGCCGGCGGCATCGCTGCCGGCGGTGCGGTGTTGCTCGACATCGGATCGGTCGGCGGCGGCACCGGCACCATCGCGGTCTTGGAGGGCTCCTGCGGCTGCATGCCGGAGGTGAGGCGCAGGCCGATCCAGGCCCCCACGGCGACGAGCGCGATCAACAGCACGCCGACCATGCCCCATGGCGGGCGCTTGAGCTTCTGCTTCCGGGCGGGCGCGCTCTTGTTGCCGTGGGCCGCCGCCTGTGCCTTGGCGCGGCTGTCGCGTTCTTCCTGCGCCGCGCGCGGCGCGGGCGCCGGCGAGGGAGCTCGCACCGGCTCGGGCGCGGCCACCGGCATGGGCATCGACATCGGCTCCAGCGGCGCCGGCGCCGACACCGGCGAGAACTGCTGCGGCGTCAGCTGCGGAGGCGGCGGCGTGGCCGACACAGGCGCGGCGGGAATGATCACCGTCGGCACGCCCATGCCGCTCACGTAGATGTCGCCCAACTTCACCAGCCCCAGTTCGGCGGCGAAGGCGGCCACGGTCTGCGTGCGGTCCTTGCTGTGCACGGCCAGGGTGTGGTCGATGGCGGCGCAGAAGGCCGGGCTCAGGTCGTCGCGGCCCATGGACGACAGCGGCGCGTAGGCGTCCTGCACGCTGCGCACCACGGCCGAGGGCGGCGGGTGGCCGGTGACCGCGCGGTACAGCACCGCGCCCAGCGCGTACAGGTCGGTCCAGGCGCCCTGCAGCAGGGTGTTGTCGTCGGCGTACTGCTCGATGGGCGAGTAGCCCGACTTCACCATCACCGCCACCTCGTCGACGAGGTCGGCGATCGACTTGCGCGCCGCGCCGAAGTCGAGCAGCACCGGCAGGTCGTCCTGCTGGATGAAGATGTTGTCGGGCGCGATGTCGCGGTGGAAGCACTGGCTGCGGTGCAGCGTCTCGAGCGCGCCGAGCAGCGGCCCCAGCATGCCCAGCAGCCAGGGCTCGGTGATCCTGCCGGGCTCGTCTTCCGCCAGGCGGCGCAGCGTACGGCCCTTGTAGAGCTGGATCGCCATGTAGGCGGTGGAGTTCGCCTCCCAGAAGCGATGCACCCGCACCAGCGCCGGATGGCTGAACTGCGCGAGCGTGCGCGCCTCGTTGATGAAGCTGCGCAGGCCCGCCTGGAAGGTGGCCGTGAGCCGCTCGGAGCGCACGTGCACGCTGTTGTCGCCCACGCGGCGCGCGAGCATGGCGGGCATGTATTCCTTGATCGCCACCTCGCGCTGCAGCGAATGGTCGTAGGCGCGGTAGACGATGCCGAAGCCGCCCTCGCCGATCACCTCGAGCAGCTCGAACTCGTCGAGGCGGTGGTTCACGCCCAGCGGGTGCGGGCGCTCGTCCTGCGTGTCGGCCGCCGGGCTTCCGATGCCGTGCGTGGTCGTCATGCTTCTTTTCCTCCTGCGGGACGGCCGCCCTCATGGCCCCCATGGCCCCTGTGGCCCTCATGGCCTCCATGACCCTCGTGGCCCCCCCGGGCCTGCCGGCCGATATGGCTCTTCTTGTTCATGCCCATGGCACATGTCCCTGCGAAAACAACTTGGAAAACAGCGGCGTGTTGAGCCCGCCGCCATGGGCCGCGGTGCGCAACGGCGATCCGTCGGCCTGGTTGGTCCACCAGTAGCTGGTGCTGCCGAAGGGGTCGAAGCACAGTGGAAGCTCTGGCCAGCCCAGGCGCTGCTGGGCGGTGGCGCCACCGGCCGTAGGCCCGAGGATCGAAAGAATGTCGTCCGAACCGCCGCTGGCGGTCTGGAAGCCGGCGCGGCCGGCCGCCAGCACCTGGCTGTCGAACTGGTCGGGTGCCACGCCGTGGCGGATGGCCTGCAGCATCGCCGTGCCGCACTGCCAGTACCACTCGGCCGAGCCTTCGAGCACCGAGGGCCGGTAGTTGCGCGCGGCTACCTGCAGCGTGATGCACACGGGGTAGTAGCGGCCCACGCGGTCGCAGCTCGGCGCGATGCAGCCGAACTGCACCGCGTCGACGCCCTGCGTGGCGGGAATCGCGAAGTTCCATACCGGCGCCACCGCGTAGTGGCGCGTCATCGCGTCGGGCCAGCGCTTGAAGCTGCCCAGGCCGTTCTGCATCCAGCGGTCCCACCAGGCCTGCAGTTCGCGCGGCATGCGGCGATAGAGGAAGTCGCCGGCGGCCGGCAGCTTGCCGTACCAGCCGATCTGCTCGTCGACGGGCACCCAGGCCTGCGAGGGAATGCTGCTGTTCATTTCAGGACTTCCCGGGGCAGGAGAAGCTGTTCATCTGCGGCAGGCGCAGCGGGTTGTAGACGCTGTTGGCCGTGACCGCGAGCACCACCTTCTTGCCCTGCAGGTCGAAGCTCGCGTTGAACGACTCGGGCGAGCTGCCCGCCGAGATGGAGGCCTTGTCGAACAGCCGGTGCAGCGCCCACGGCCCTTCGGTCACGATGCCGCCGGCCGGCGTGCCGTTGGCGGTGGTCACCTGCAGGCGCACCTGGTTGCTGTTGCGCGGGCCCGGCCACTTGATGGTGCTGGGCGCCTGCGGGCCGTGCGCGTAGCGCACCGTCTGGCCGTCGACGTCGAGCGTGAACTGCGTGAGCTGCGCGTCCATGTCCTCGGGCCGGATGTCGATGGTGAACGAAGGCGTGCGCCCGCCCGCCATGCCCGAGAAGAACACGTCGCGGATGGCCTGCGCCTTCTGGAAGGAATCGAGGTATGCCGAGCGCCCGGCCGCGCTGCCGTCCACGCCGCGCTTGAAGGCCCACGGGTTGACCGAGGTGTCGACCTGCGTGATGAGGTTCTTCTGGAAGAAGTCGTCCATCATCCCGCCCGGCGCGAATAGCTGCGCGAAGTCGCCAGAAGCCACGTCGCGGTTGGAGCCGCGCGTGAACGGATAGCGCCCCGCGATCGCCTGGTTGCAGAACGAGCCGATGCTGGCCGCCGCGCTCTGCCCGATGTTCTGCCGCGTCACCGCCGCCGCCTTCGACGACGCGGTGGTGGAGAGATCGTTCAGCATGCCCTGGAACGGCACCGGCAGCCGCCCGGCCTCGGCCTGCACCTTGGTGACGGCGTCGCTGGTCGGCGGGATGTTGCCGCTGCGCAGCGCGGTATCGGTTGCGGTGAGGAAGTTGTAGAGCTCGTTGATGAGCGCGGCCGTCGCGTCGATGGGCGCCTGGCCGCCCTGCTTGGGGGCGGTCACCATGCGGCGCAGCGGCTCGAAGTGGTTGTCCACCAGCGACTCGGGGCGATCCACGCGCGTGTTGCGGCGCTGGCTGCCGTCGGGCTGGCCGATGAGCTGCTCGATGCGCTCTCGCGTGCTCTGTACGCGGTTCTGCGCCTGGTCGAGCAGGCTGCGCGCGGCCTCGTCGTGGTTGCGCAGCAGGTCGGTTTCGCGCGCGGCGCCGCGGATGATGCGCGACATCGGCGATTCGGCGGTGGAGAGCACGCGCGTCATCTGGATGCTCTGCAGCAGCGAGCGGCTGTCGGCCAGGCGGATGTCGACGAGGTAGTCGTCCCACACCTTGATGTAGTCGGTGAGGTAGAGCCGGCGCACTTCGCGCAGCAGCAGCTCGCGCGAGGTGATGTCGGCGATGCCGGGCGCGCGGATCTGCAGCACCCAGCGGTCTTCCTGCTCGAGCGACAGCGCGGTCTCGGCCATGCGCTTGTCGAAGATGTCCCAGTAGCCGCGGTAGGTGAAGAGCGTCGGGATGCCGTCGGTCAGCGGCTTGCCGCTCGCGCGCCGGATGACCAGCGCAGACTCGGCGCCGCCCGCCTCGGCGATCGTGAAGGCATTGGGCTGGCTGGTCTGCAGCAGGATGCGGCGCAGCCGCGCGTACGAGCGCTGCGCCAGCGGCACGCCGGCCAGACGTTCGCGCGTCTGCGTGATGAGCTTGTCGTCCTTCGCGAAGGGCGAGGTCACCACGCGGCCCGAGAACAGCGCCTTCAGGTGCGACTCGAGGTTGGCGCGCTGCTCGCGCGTGAGCGAGGCGCCGATCTTGCGGTCCACGTCGGTGAGCAGCCAGGCCTGCAGGAAGTCGGCGTCGTAGCGCTCGGCGTCGTACAGCATCAGGTAGGCCTTGAGCGCCTCGTAGCTGTATTCGGCGTCGTTCTTCGCGGCTTCGCGCAGCGACTGTTCCACGCGCTGCGCGGCCTGCGGCAGCAGCACGGTTTCGAGCGCGCGCTGGTAGACGCCGTCGGTGGCCGCCTGCAGCTTCTCGCCCTGGTAGAGGCCGAAGCGGTAGGAGGTGGGCGGATCGCCGATGTCGAAGTGGCTGGACTTCGGCAGGTCGCGCAGCCTGTCGAGGATGAGCAGCGAGCTGGCGATGTCGCCGCTGGTGTCGACCACCGTGGGCAGCTCGCCGCGCGCCGCGGCCTTGTTGAAGGCCTTGGCGTTGGTGTCGACCTCGGCCACGTAGTCCTTGTTGTTGCGCCAGCTGTTCACGCAGGCGCCGAGGAACAGCACCAGCAGCACGCCGATCACGCTGTAGCCCGCGATGTCGATGGCCCTCTTGCGCCGGTACCAGCGAAGGTTGGTGCCGGCCACGCCCGCGTCGCGGAAGATCACCTGCTGCAGCAGTTCCTTCAGGAAGTAGCTCTTGCCCGGGCCCGGCGGCGGTGCCGGCGGTGCGTTGACCTGCAGGTAGCGCTTGATGGCGCCCATCACGCGGTCGAAGGCGGTGCCTTCCTGCGTGCCGCTGGTGAAGTACACGCCGCGCAGCATCGACGCGGCCTCGAACTTCGACGGGTTGAACACATCGGCCAGGAAGGTGCCGAGGATGTCCTCGAAGCTCGCGAACTGCTGCGGCAGCAGGTAGGCCTGCGCGCGGCGCATCGGGTCGGACTCGGCCGCCAGCAGCTCGGGCAGGCGCTCGTCCAGGCGCTGGTGCAGCAGCTTGTATTCCTGGTGGAAGCGCTCGCGCAGGTCGCCGCCCACGGGTGCCGCCGTGCCCTTGCCGGCCTTCCTGTTCGCCGGGTTGCCCTGGATCGGGAAGGTGAAGCCCCACACCTGCTGCCGCTCGGCGCGGCCCAGCGAGCCGAAGTATTCGTTGAAGCCGGCCAGCAGGTCGGTCTTGGTGACCAGCACGTACACCGGGAAGTCGATGCCCAGGTCGTTGCGCAGCTCCAGCAGCCGCTTGCGCAGCGCCATCGCGTGGCGCGCGCGCTGCGCGTCGTCAGCCAGCGGCAGGTCGGCGATGCTGATGGTGAGGATCGCGCCGTTGATCGGCTGGCGCGGGCGGAACTTCTTCAGCAACTCGATGAAGCCCTTCCACTCGCCCTCGTCGGTCTCGCGGTTGCTCTCGTGCGTGGTGTAGCGGCCGGCCGTGTCGATCAGCACCGCCTCGTTGGTGAACCACCAGTCGCAGTTTCGCGTGCCGCCGATGCCTCGCACCGCCGCCTTGCCGAGCTGGTCAGCCAGCGGGAAGTCGAGGTCGGAGTTGACCAGCGCGGTGGTCTTGCCCGAGCCCGGCGCGCCGATGAAGATGTACCAGGGCAGCTGGTACAGGTACTGCCGGTCGAACAGCGAGAAGCGGCTCGCGGGCTTGCCGTCGGCATCCGCGCCGAAGCGCATGTTCTTCAGGATGTTCGTCGCGTCGGTGAAGCCGCTTTGCAGCTCCTTGATCTCGGGGGCGTCCTCGGGCTTGGCCTCTTTCTCGCTCTTGGAAGGAGTGCGCAACTGGTTGAGCAGTTGCGCGTTGAGCCGGCGCTCGCGCCACTTGCGGTAGATGACGCGCACGATCCAGATCGCGAACATCAGCACGATGACCACGATGCGCACGATCTCGTCTTCGAGCGGGCGATAGCGGCCCACCGCGATGGCCGGGCCGATGACCCAGATCAGGAAGGCGAGCGCGACGAGACCGAGAAAGACCCAAAGGTCGCGGCTGATGAGAAAACGGAAGATGGCGCGCAGCATCAGCGGTTGCCTCCGGAGCGCGGTGCGGGAACAGGTGCGGGTGCGGGCGCAACGAGTGGCGCGGGAGCCACCGGCGCCACCAGCAGCGTCACCTCGACGCGGCGGTTGCGCGCGCGGTTCGCGGCGGAATCGTTGGGCACCAGCGGGTCGGCGTCACCGCGGCCTTCGGCGCGCAGGCGCTCGGGCCGCGCAATGCGCGCTGCGATCATCTTCTTCACCGCGTCGGCGCGGGCCTGCGAGAGTTGCCAGTTGGAGGGAAAGCGCACGCTGCGGATCGGCTGGTCGTCGCTGAAGCCGCTGACCAGCACGTTGCCTTCCACGGAGTTGAGCGCGTCGGCCACGCGCACGAGCACCGGCGCATAGCGATCGAGCACACGGTCGGAGCCCGAGGCGAAGAGACCGTCGCCGCGCAGCACCACGACACTGCGATCCGCCTCGTCGCGCACGGTCAGCAGGCCTTCGCGGATCTCGGGCTCGAGAAAGCGCTGCAGGCGCGGCACGGGCGCCGGCATGACGACCGCACGCTCGGCCTGCGGCAGGCGCACCGCATTGACGGCCGCGAAGGCGCCGTCGGAGTGGCCCGCAAGATTGAAAGTGAGAAACGCGAACACGGCCACCAGCAGCACAGCCGCCACCGCGCCCACGGCCCACACGGGCAGCCAGTTGCGCGAACGGCGCACCGGCGCGCTGCCGTCCTGCCAATGCGGCGACAGCGGCACCGGGATTTCGCCGCGCGTCTGCCGGATGATCTGCAGCAGCCGCTGCTTGAGCGTCTCGAGCTGCGAGCGGCCGTTGTCGATGACGCGGAAGCGCCCCTCGAAACCCATGGCCAGACAGAAGTAGATGAGCTCGATCAGGTGCAGGTGCTGCTGCGGGTTCTGCACCAGGCGCGACAGGAGCTGGAAGAACTTCTCGCCGCCCCAGGTCTCGTTGTGGAACATCACCAGCAGGCTCTGCGACGACCAGATGCTGCCGCCCCACGGCGTGAGCGCGGCGGCTTCGTCGACTGCCGTGCACAGGCAGTAGCGCGCGCCGATGATGACTTCGGGCGCAATGCCCGCCTGCTGCGCGCGCGTTTCGAAGCGGCGCACCTCGTCGACCAGGTGCTCGCGCAGTTGCGACGGCGCGGGGTGGTGGCCGGTGGCACGGATCTGCGGGATCAGGTCGAGCAGCGGATTGGCAGCGGCCACGAGCGGGTTGTTGCCCGCGAGCGCCGTGTCGCCCGCATGCGGGCGCCGCGCGTCGTGCCATGCGGTGAAGGAATCGGGTTGCGCGCCAAGTCCGCGCTGTGCGGCGGGCATGCCGCCCGTATCGGCGTTGCCGCCGCCCGGGTTCGGCGGCACGAAGCCTCCCGGGCCGACGGCCATGTCATTGACACCGTTCATAGAGTCCCTCACGGACGGATGGCCCAGAACTCCATGGCCAACCCGGGAAAGTCACCGGCCAGGTGCATTGCCACGCCGCCCGATTTTTCGAGCTGGCGCCACATGTCGCCGCTCTTGTCGAGTTCGAAATAGTGATAGCCCGCGTTGTACGGAATCTGCCGCGGCGCCACCGGCAGCGGACGCACCACCACACCCGGAAGCTGCAGCTGCACGAGGTCGCGGATGCGCTCGACCGAGCCGATCTTCACCTGCGTCGGGAAGCGCTGCTGGATGGCGTCGGCCGGCAGGTCGGCATGCACCGCGAGCACGAAGCCCGCGTTGCGCACCAGCACCGGATCGGGCATGCGGCCCACGCGCACGCCGTGGCTGCGCTCTTCCAGCTCGATGGCGATCGCGCTCTGCTCGAGCACGGCGGAGAGCGAACGCCGCAGCTCTTCGAGCAGCGGGCGGATGCACTCGTTGAGGTTGTCGTGGTCGTACACCGGCCACAGCACCGGGCGGCGCGTGGGCGACGTGTGCGTGGCCAGGTGGCAGGCCAGCTTGAGCCAGTCGACGAAAAGTTCTTCAGGGTGTACCTGCACGGCCTGCTGCGCATGCCAGGTGAGTGCGAGATAGCGGTTGACCAGCTCGAGCAGGAGGAAGTCGGAAACTTCGCTCACGCCGCCGCGTCCGGGCTGCGAAAGACGCGAGGCCAGTGCCTCGGAGCGCTGCGTGAGCAGGCCGTGCAGTTCCGCGATCATGCTGCGCAGCATGGCGTGCGCGGATGCATCGAGCACTGGCGGGATGTAGTTGGCGTCGACCACCAGCTTGTGATCGGTGCGCCGCTCGATCACGCGCACCGCGCCGATGGCCTGCCACTCGGCGGTGAGCGAGGAAGCGCGTGCGAGCCGCAGGCGCGGCGCGGCAAGCTGCAGCACCGCGGGGCCGAGCGCGACGGCATTGCCGTCGTTCACTTCGCGCTCGATCACGCCGAAGCGCGCGGCCGAGCCTTCGTCTTCCGAGAAGATGACTTCCTCGCTGCCGGGCCTGCGCAACGGCAATGCGAGAACGATGAGTTCATCTGTGAGATCGCTCGGCACCTCATAAGGAAGCGGCGCGTCTTCCGCGCCGAACGAGAAGGGCGTGCCGTCGGGCATCACGCCCGCGCCGCCGAGCAGCGACACGCGGCCCAGCGCGTATGCGTCGCGATCGATGTCCAGATGCAGCCAACCCCAATACGCGCCTTGCAGGCCCGCGGTGCGCCGAGTCACGTATTGCTCGACATAGCGTTCCATTTGCTGGAAATGCTGCGGGCGCAGGTACATGCCCTCGGACCACACCACGCGATTCGCCAATGCCTGCGGATGGGCGCCGTTCTTTGCGGCGCCCGGATTGCGAACTGTCACCAAAAAGACCTCCTGGGGAGTGCTCACGCCGGAGCGGGAGATGCGCTGGAGAGCGGCCTCCCGGTCCACTTGTTTTGCTCTCGATGCTACACGTCGAGTCTTACGTTTTGCACCGCATTTCGCTTATGAATTTCTCGCACTTTGGTACTAGCGAATCAGTACCTTCTGTCCAAAGTTAACGACTTGGTAGCAGCTCTATGCCCGTCTTGCGCACAGCGACATGCACGGCCTGCTCGCTCGGCGAGAACTGCCACACCTTGTACAGGTTGGTTTGCTTGGGCTCCTTCAGCGGCAGCACGATGCGCCAGCGAGCGGCTTCCAGCTTGCGATAGCCGGCGATGATGCCGATGGCGCGCGAGTCGAGACCGGCCTCGCGCTTGAACACGCGCTCCTCTCCGCTGCGCATGATGGCCTGGTCGGCATTGACCAGTTCGGTGCTCAGCGTTTCGCGGTCACGGTCTTGTAATGCAAAGTAGTCTGCCGTCTCGAAGTTACCGGAAGATTTCAATTCGAAGACCTTGACGAGGATGGGAGCGGCCTGGCCCCGTCCGTCAGGATTGACGCCGTCGTCGATCCTGATGGTGATCGCGTAGGGCGTGGGCATGGACTTGGCCGTCGATGCGCATCCGCTGATGAGGCCCGCAAACAACGGTGTGGTTGCAAGTGCGCCTTGTAGCAAGCTTCGTCGATGCATTGAAATCTCCCGAGGGTTCGCGGCTTATATTATCGAAGTCATGCGCCCTTACGATGGCGCATAGCGTGCATGTCGCAACACAGCGGCACACTATCTCAAGCATTGCCTTTTGCAAGGTAGGAGAGAAGATTGAAGTCATGTCTGCCTGCTCTGGCGCTAGCTCTTCTTGCGGTCGCCGGTTGCACGACCACGCCACCGCCGGAGCCCGCGCCGCAACCCGAACGACTGAGCCAGCAAGTGGCGCGCACCACGCTCGAGAAGGCGCAACAGGCGTATGACGAAGGCGACTATGCCAAGGCACTCAGCACGCTCAAGAGCGGCGGCGTGTCGGTTTTCGAAGGTGCCGAACCGGCCACGCGCCTCGACGCGATGAAGCTCGAAGCCTTCAGCTACTGCGTGGCCAACCAGATCGCCGAGTGCCGCGTGCAGTTCCGCAAGATTCTCGACGCGTTCCCGACCTTCGATCTCAACGTGGCGGAGCGCAAGCATCCGGTGTGGGGCCCCGCGTTCGAGGCCGCCAAGCGAATGAAGCGTTGATGACGAACATCGCGGCCGCACCGGCACTGCGGCGCGAGAAGACCAACACGGAGAAGCCATGCGCTGGACAGTGATCGAACACGCAGGCAGGCCGGTGGCCACGGGCCCCTCGGCATTGCTCGCCGCGCCCGGAGGAACGATCGGACGCAGCCCCGACAACAACCTCGTGCTGCCCGACGAGCAGCGCCAGATCTCGCGCCTGCAGGCCACCGTGCGCTTCGACGACGACGGCGTCGCGGTGCTGCGCAACATGAGCGCGGTGCTGCCCATCAGCGTGAACGGACGTGCGCTCGCGCACGAGCAGGAAGCGCGCGTGGCCGATGGCGACCGCGTGGCGATCGGCAGCTATGTGCTGGAGGCATCGAGCGCGCAGCGCGCGGTACACCCTCCGGTTGCGCCCCCTCCTCCTCACGTGTCTGCTCCGCCTCCCTTTCCTGCGTCGCCGGCGCCAGCACAGTACGCACCGCCGCCTGCGATGGCCGCGCCACCGATGCCGGCTGCAGGCCCCATCGACGCGCTGTTGCCGTCTTCCGGCGCATCCGACGTCTTCTCCGACCTGTTCGGCGAAGGCGCCTTGCCCATCGGCGATACGCAGCCCACGGTGGCGATGCCGTCGCCGTCGCGCCAGTCAGCGCCGGTACCGCCACCAGCTGCTTTCGCACCAGCGCCCAGCGAGGCCTTCGTTCCTCCGCTCCAGCAGCAATACCAGCAGCCGCCGGCACCGGCGCCAGCGCCCCAGCCCGATCCCTGGGCCACTCTTTCGCCGTCGGCCCCGCAGAAGCAAGGCCCGAGTCCGAGCACCAGCGCTTCGTCCCAAATGCCTTCCGCCGCGGACTGGGACGCCATCCTCGCCAACGCGCCGCGTCGCGTCGACAGCACGCCCGCGCCGATGCCCGACCCGATGGCGCACGAGCCCTTCGAACTGCCCTCGCAGGCGCGCCGCAATCCTGTCGATCCGCTCGCCGAACTGAACCCCGACGCGGCCAAGGACATGTCGGACGTGGCGCTCAAGCGCGGCGTCGATCCGCTGTCCTTCTTCGCATCCGACGAGAGCGCGCATTCGCCGCTCTCCGATCCGCGCCCCACGGCGCTGACCCATACCGATCCGCTGCTGCCCGGCGACACGCACCCGGCGGTCGACCTGCTGCAGAACAACAGGCCGGCGGTGCAGGGTTACAGCCATGCGAACCATGCGCGCGAAGTGGCGGCCCAGTTCCGTCCGCCGAATCCGGTGGCGATGCCTGCGCCGGCTCCTGCGCCCGCATCCGTTGCTGAGCCGCCGAGGGTGGAAGCACCGCCGCCTCCGCCCGCGCCGGTTCCTCCACCGCCTCCTCCCCCACCACCGCCTCCGCCCGTGGTGCAGGAGATCAAGCCAGAGCCGCCTCCAGCTGCGGAGCCGGCCCCGGTTGCAGCGCCCGTCGTCGTGGCACCTGCTGCGACGCTCGCACCGGCGACAACGGCACCGGTGCAATCCACAGCACCGGCCGAGACTGCAGCAGCAACTGCGCCCTCATCGTCATCGGAAGCCCTCTTCAAGGCCTTCCTCGAAGGCGCCGGCGTGCCCGAAGTCGCCGGCCAGCAGCAGCTCGACATCGAGGCCATGCAGCGGCTCGGCCGCATCATGCGTGCCTTCACCGACGGCACGATCGAACTGCTGTCATCGCGCGCCATGCTCAAGCGCGAGGTGCGCGCCGAGATCACGATGATCGTGGACGAGGAGAACAACCCGTTCAAGATCCTGCCGAATGGCCGCGCCGTGCTGATGCAGATGTTCGGCGCACGCATGCCCGGCTTTTTGCCGCCCGAGGCCGCGGTGCACGACGCGCTCGGCGACCTTCAGTCGCACCAGCTCGGCATGGTCGCGGGCATGCGCGCCGCGCTGCTCACGCTGCTGAAGCGCTTCGACCCTGCAGCACTCAGCCGCGAAACTCCGCACGACGGCAGCCTCGGCGAGAAGCTGCTGCCCGGCGGCCGCGAAGCACGCCTGTGGCGCGAGCTGCAGCAGCTGCACACCGAGACCACGGCAGCCGTCGAGGACGACTTCCAGGCCGTCTTCGGTCGCGCCTTCCAGCAGGCCTACGACAAGGAAATGGAACGACTGAAGGAGGCGCGCCGTGCTTGAAGCCACCCGCTCTTCGTCTACTTCCTCGTTCGCCGTTCCGATCTCGACCTCGCAGTTCTCCTGCGTCGGCGAGCGCAGCGGCAACCAGGACGCCATCGGCTACCACCTCGACGAGCGCAACGGCTGCTTCGTGGTGAGCGACGGCGTGGGCGGCAACGCGGGCGGCGAGCTGGCCTCGCGCATCGCGGTCGACACCGCCCTCGACACCTTCGTGGCCGCGCCTTCACTGGCCGCCGACAACATCCAGCGCTGCGTGAAGGCGGCGAACGACGCCATCCTCGCGAAGCAGCGCGAGCTGACCGAACAGAGCCGCATGAGCGCGACCTTCGTGTCGCTCTTCGTCGACCGCATCACCAACCAGGCATGCTGGGCGCATGTGGGCGACAGCCGCCTGTACTGGTTCCGCCGCGGCGCGCTGATGCAGCGCACGGAGGATCACAGTCTCTCGGAGCGCTCTGGCGATGCCGCCGCGAGCCACCAGAACGGCGGGGAACGTCTCGTGAAGACCAATCTGCTGTATCGCGCGCTAGGTGCGCGTGCGACGGCAGAGGCCACCATCACCGCGCCGCAGCGCCTGGCCGATGGCGATGCCTTCCTGCTGTGCACCGACGGGTTGTGGCAGCTGATCTCGCAGCAGGTGATGGAGCGTTCATTGCAGCTGGCCGACAGCGCGGAAGAGTGGCTGGCGCTGATCCGTCGCGCGGCCGAGGCGAAGGCCGATGACTCGCAGGACAACTACTCGGCGTTGGCTGTCTGGGTGGGGTTTCCGCAGCAGGTGACGCTGGCGGGGACGGCGTCACCGCGCAACGGCTGATACCCGCGCCTCAAGCCGCCAGCACGAGGATCTTGGGCTGGCTAGGCACGATGCGCATGCCGAAGGCGTTGCCGCCGTTCTGGCGCGTGAGGCTGGTCACGCGTGTCTGCGGCGAACCCTTGATGCGCAGCGTGAAGGCTCCGATGGTGTGTCGCGACTCCGACATCACGCGCGGCATCACGACGCCCAGGCCCACGCCGGCGTTGTCGCCGTTGGTCAGCGGCGTGGTGGTCGCGAGGTTGTGCGCAGGCGTGCACAGGTAGAGGATGTTCCAGGCCTTCGGTATAGCGGTGCATCCCAGCGCAAAGTTCGGCCACGGGATCGGAACAATTGGCGATTTGCAGACATCGGGAAAGGCAATGTCGACGCCCATGAGCTGGCAGTTGGCAAACATGCGGATTCTCCTTTGCGGGTTTCTTGCGGCTTTCCGGAATGCGGTCAGCCCATGTGGATCTGCTTGGCGTCGGCCTTGACGAGGTCTCGCGCTGTGATCACGGTGTTCTTGCCGTGCAGCCGTGTCATCTCGCTCGCGCGGTAGTCGATCTGTCCGGCCTGCACCTGGTCGATGCCTTCGGTCATGCGGAAGGCGCTTTTGCTCAGCTGCACCAGGCGGTCCACCACGACCTCGTAGACCCGCCCGATCACCCGCATGCTGAACACTGTCGCCCGGGCTTCCTCGCCGCTGTAGTCCAGCCGCCCGATGCGGCAGCGGGCCTCGTCCGCGTCGATCTCGAGCTGCGGCCCCCTGAGCGTGGTTCCCTGGCGCGCCCGCAAGTTCAGCTGCGTGGCGCTTTCCATGCTGACCGCTCCGCGGACCGAGGCGAGCATCAGGTCGCCCTCGACTTCGACGCGCGCCACGCCGGGCTGGGCCTGCTCGGCCACCGCCGTGAGATAGAGGCGGCGTTCGTCGGGACCGTTGACCAGCACCGTGTCGCCGATTTCCGGACGCAGCAGGCAGCTGGCGGCGCGCAGGCAGCGCAGCACACGGCCATCGCTCTCGACGCTGTAGATGCCGCCCGGCAGCACCGAGGCGACCACGCCCAGCGCGTTGACCACTCCTCCCGGCGCAGCCGCCGGCTGCGCGCCCTCGACGGCCGCCGCGGCAGGCCTTTGTGTTGTTCTCAGCGAAGCGACTGTCATGAGGAACCTCGATTCGTCGTCAATGGGTCGAAGCGGCGGCGCGCGGAGAACTCCTCGGCGGCGAAGAGCTCGGGCTCGTTCGCCAGCAGGCCGCCCCGATCGGGAATGCGCGTGCCCTCGAGCAACGCGCGGTGCACCTTGGTTCGCATCAGCGTAGCACCACGGAAGTCGGCATCGTGCAGGTCGGCGTAGGAGAAATCCGCATATGTGAGCCGGGCCTCCGTGAAGCGGGCCTCGCCGCAACGCGCGCGATGAAAGATGCATTGCTCCAGGTCGGCCGAAGAGAAGTCGGCCCTCTCAAGCTGCGCATCGATCCAGATGCTCTGCGTGAAAACGCCGGCTACGCACGCTCCGTCCGCGAACTGCACGAACGGGAACAGGCATTGCGGCGCCTGGACGCGCCGAAGGCTGACCCCCTCCATCTGCGCGCCCTTGAAGTTGCAGCGCGCAAGCGATGCACCTTCGAAATCGCAGTGACGAAGATCGGCATCGGTGAACTGGCATGACTCGAAGCGCAGTCCGCTCATCACCTGCCCCGACAAGTCGCACTCGGTGAAGATCGCCTTGTCGAAGTCACATCCGGCGAACATCGCGGTGCGCAGGTCGGCTTGGTAGAAGGTCGCCTTCGGTAGCGAGGTGCCCATGAAATCGGTGCGATCGAGCGTGCAACCGTAGAAGATCAACGATTCCGACACCGCACCGCGGAAAGATGCGCCGTCGATCGTGCAGTGATCGAAGCTGGCGACGCCGGCGTCCACGCGCTGCATGCTCGCACCCGACAGGTCCGAGCGATGGAACGTCACGTCCCGGAGCACGGCATCGTCCAGAAGAGCACCAGGAGCCTCGCAGGCATTGAAGACACAGTCGGCCAGGTGGGCGGACCTCAGGGCGGCGCCCTCCAACCTGCATTCGTCAAACACGCTCCCCTCCAGGTTCGCGCCCTCCAGGTCGACGCCGGTGAAATCGCTGTGCGCGAACAATCCACCGGAGAGGTCGAGCCCGCGCAGGTCCAGACCACGCAATGACCGCTCCCTGATTTCCTGTCCGCCCTTGACCATGGCCTGCAATCGCGTGGGTGTCATGCGGTCTTCTCTTCGGGCTTGCGCCGTGGCACCGTCTTGACCTGCTCGGTATAGGCCTCGTCGAAGCGGGTCGTGTCGTCGATCAAGCACTGCCCGAGGTCGGCCTGGAACAGGTTGGCACGCAGGAAGTCGGCCGATACCAGCACGGCCTTGTCGAGGTTCGCGGCAATGAGGTTGATGTCGACCAGCGAAGCCGCAGTGAGATCGGTGCGCACGAACATGCAGTTCACGGCGTCAGCACGGTGCAGTACGGCGCCGCGCATCGACGCATTCGAGAAGTCGCTGTTGTCCAGCTTCGCCTGCGTGAAGTCGGCTTCGTCGAGCCGCGCGTCACGCAGGCTGCAGTCGACCAGCGCGGCATTGCGGAAGCAGGCATGCCGCAGTACCGCGTCGCCCACGAAGCAGGTGCTGTCGATCCGTGCGGCCGAGAAATCGATGCCGCCGTCGCAGCGGGTGTCCGTCCAGTCGCAGGTTTCAAGCCGGGCGCCAGCGAAGCTCAGGTCCTGCACGGCACATTCGATCCACGATGCCTTTTGCAGACGCGCGCGGTCAAAGCGCACCACCTTCAGTTCGGTGCCATCGTCGAAATCCACGGACGAGAGCCTGGCGTCCTCGAAGCTGCAGCCTTCCAGACGCGCCTGGCTCAGCACCAGGTTGTCCATGGCCGCTTCGGCGAAATCGCAGCCGCTCGCGCGGACCTGGTCGAGCGTGGTCCCGTCGAAGCGGGACCGGCTGAAGTCGGCCGATTCGGCCTGCACCAGCGCCATGTTGGCCTTGGCGAAGTTCGCCCCCTGAAGCGAAGTCCGCATGAACCTGGCGCGCACAAGCAGCGCCTGCGACATGTCGGCCTCGTCGAGGCAGCTGTCGGTGAAGTCCGCGCTTTCGAGCAGCGTCTCGTGCCAGCGTGTGCCGCGAAGGTCCATTCCGGAGAGATCGGCACCTGTCAGGTCCATGCCGGAAAAATCGCGGGAGCCCGCCAGGATGGACGCGACCTGCTCGCGGACGCGCTGTGCCGCCTCCGAGGCCATGGGATCGGCGGCATCCTGGTATTGGGCCGTTCGCCGATAGTTCGCGAGCAGCTTCTCGTCCGCCCCTTCGATCATGCGCTTCATCTGCGCCCTGGCTTCGGCAGTCATTGGGGTCGCACCACCCGCATGGTTGTCGCTTGCCATCCGCTCGACGCGCGGCCACATGTCGAAACGCGGCGGGCCCTTGGGCTTCATAGAGGCCGCCTCGGCAACGAAGGTGGAGGTGTCGAAGCCGGCCTTTCGCGACTCGACCGCGTTGGCCTTCGCCGCGCGGTCGATTTCCTCGCGGGCCTCGTCGAGCTTGCGGCGTTGATCGGCGATCGACTGGCGCATCTTCGCAATGAAGGCGGGCAGCTCTCGCAGCGTGGGCAAGGCCGGATCCGCGGGCACGGCCCGCTCGTACTCGGAAGTGTCCACGCCGGCTGCGCGGGCCTTCGCGTCCAGTTCGGCGCTCAGCTGCTGCGCGCGTGCCTGCATGTTGCGCTTGAGCGGGCTCGGTGGCGGTATCGCCGCGTCGAGATCCGGCCAAGGGCCGATGATGCGCTCCGGCATCAGCTGCTCGTCGCGCATGAAGTAGAGCGCGCGGTCTTCGGATTCGCAGCGCGTGACCAGCGTCTCGCGATAACCTTCGAGCGGAAGCGGCTCCCCGGCGCCTTCCTCCAGCGCGACCATCGCATGGCTGATGTCTGCCGCGTCGTCCTCGGCGATCGGCGTCACGCCATGGAAGATCAGGGCCACGCGCTCGAGGTGCGGAAAGAACCATGCGGTCGTCGCGGTGAGCGGAAAGTCCTCCAGCACCGCGCCGTCCAGCGGGCGCGGATGATGCGCGCCGCGGACCACGAAGCCACGCACGCGCCAGTCGGGCAACCGCCCCGACAGCACAGGATGCGTGGGGTGCATGTTGACGACTTCGAAGGCCGCACCGGACAGGCCGCCGTCCGCCGGTGTAAGCCACTGGTCTTCGGGTGCGATATTGAAGTAGCGCCAGTCCATGTCGGAGGCATAGCCCGGAAACAGGTGCTGCTTCCAATGCTCGTCGTAATTGCGCCCGAGGCGCGCGGCCCTCGAAGGACGGGTTTCGTCCATGGCACCGAAACCCGCAGGGGCGCGGACGTCGTCCGGCCGGTTCAGGCGCTGCGTCGGCAGTTCGATGTTGGGAAGGCGTCGCGTACGCAGTCCGTTGACGACCTCGTCGCTCGTGCCGATGCCGACAGGGTTTTCCGCATGGCCCGGTCCACCGAAGGCATGGCCCCAATCGATGGGCATCGCATCGAAGGGCTGCGGCGCGGTGGCCCGTCCGTCGAGCCAGAACCGATCGCCGGATACGTGCAGCGTCTTGCGCCGGCCCTGCACCTGCACCGACACAGCACACTGGGTCTTGTCCTGCTGGTGGTGCGTATAGGCATTGCCGGTGACGAGGAATTCGGGTCCGGCCTTGGGCATTCCCGCGTCGAACGCGAAATCACTGCCCAGTTCGGCGGCGAGGGTCTTCCACACCTCGGGCTCCGGCACCAGGCGCGCGTCGGCGGCAAGGCTGTCGGTCATGGCGATGGCCGTCATCGAGAGCCAGTGGCGCTGGTCCTTCGGAAAGGGGCGGGTGAGCATGCTGACGCGCAGCGGCTTGATGATCTTCATCAGTCGGTACTGGGTATCTCGAGTTGCGTGCGGTCGCGGTCGATCGCCACCTGGGGCGGCTTGTCATTCGAGTGGACTACATGGACCTTGCGGCCCGCGGTGAAGTTGGCGATCAGCTCGGTGTCGATGAAGGTGCGCACGTTGGCGTCGTGGCGCTGGCCGGCGGCGTCGCTGAATGTCAGCCGAAGCTCCGCGGCAGCCATGTCCGCCGCATGGCGTCCACGCTTGATGAGGCGGTCGGGCGGGCGCGCGATTCCGACGATCTCGGCCTCCGTGCGTCGCCCATGAGCACGCAGCTGCTCCCACAATTTCTCCTCGCCGCGGAAGCGCGAATTGGTGACCACGCTGCCGACGATGAGAACGGCGGCCAGCACGACGGCGGCCAGCGCCACGAGGTCGCCGACGCTCATGCCGAGAACGTCGGCCCACTGCACGTGAGAACTCCTTCGGTCTGCCGCTTTCCGGGGCCGGATCGCGCGCGTCTCATGTGTTGTTCTCCAGCCCGGTGCTGGTCGACTCGGTTCCGCCCGCGTTGGCTGTGACGACGCTCTTCTTCCTCTTCAGCGCTTTCAGCTTGGGCCTGTACTTGGCCTCCAGCCAGTTGACGCCGGAGATGTTCAAGAACAGGCTCTGGATCAGCCAGTTCACGCCTGAGAACTGCATCTTGTTGCCGTACCGGTCGAAACTCCAGGCATACGCGAGCGCCTGTCGCTTGGTGCCCTCCATCATCATTCTCTGCCACCAGTTGTCGGTGTCTCCCTTCATGACCTGGGTCGGGGTGTTGTAGGCGCTCACGGTTGCGTTGAGCTTGAAGTTCGTCACGTTGATCTCGGACGTGGTGCTGTTGTAGGTGATGTCCGGCGCGGTAACCGTCTTGGGCCCCGTGACCACAGTGTTGTCGGGGCCCAGCACGAGCTTGCCGTCGATGGCATTGACGATTTCCACTCGCCCCGCGCACGTGATTCGGATGTCGGCGCCGGTCACGAGGCGCAGTACCGCGCCGTTGACGGTCACGATCACGTCGCCGTTGACGGTCTCGTCGATGCCACCCGTGACGGTTCGCCGCTCGCCGCCGCTGATGGTCTCGATGGCGCCGCCGGTGATGGTGCGCGTCTCGCCATCAGACACGCGCTCGATCGCACCTCCCGTCACGGTGCGCGTCTCGCCGCCGTCGATGGTCTCCAGGGCACCCTCGGTGATATGACGCTCTTCGCCGGACTCGAAAGTGGAAGACTCATGGCCCTTGATCAACGTGGTGCGAGTGCCGCCGGTGGTGTGGATCTCGTCGGCCTCGACCTCGGTGTCGAGGTTGCGCTGCGCATGCAGCAGCACCTGCTCGGCCCCCATCATGTCATCGAACACGATGGCGTTGGCATCCGCGGGCGAACCGCCGGGGGTCGAGCGCGACACGATGCCGCTCTTCGTGGCTTCCGCCGGCAGGTCGAAGGGCGGCATGCGGTCGGTGTTGTAGAGGCGCCCGATCACAATGGGCCGGTCCACGCGTCCGCCGATGAAGTCGACCATCACTTCCTGACCCACACGCGGCACGTGCACCGTGCCGAAGCCGTCCCCGGCCCAGGCTTGCGATACACGCACCCAGGCCGAGCTGTCCTGGTTGGACTGGCCCTGCCGGTCCCACCGGAACTGCAGCTTCACGCGACCATACTCGTCGGTCCAGATTTCCTGTCCGTCGGGGCCGACCACGGTAGCGGTCTGGGGGCCGGTGGCTCGCGGCATGGGTGTGCCGCGCGGCGCACGGAAGGGCAAGGCCGCGGGCTGTGCCACGAAACCGAAACTGTAGCGGCCCCGGCCTTCGGCGCTCGCATAGCCGGCCTCGCGGAGGTCGTACGAAACCGAGACCAGCAGGTATTCGCGGTTGTCGGCATCGCGCGGCGCGCCCCGCATGGTGAATCGCCAGCCGGGCGCCATGCCGCGCACGGTGGCATGGCCATCGCTTCGCTCCGACAGGGCCTGAACCTCCTCGAGGCGCACGCGCGCGTAGTGCTCGCCTTGGCCGGGCGCTGCGTAATCGCCCATCCACTCGTACATGTCGTGGCCATCCTGGCTCGCACCGATCGGCAGCTGCCGCGCGCTGAACATGTCGGCCTTGGGCATGGTGAAGTTGAAGTCGCCCACGGCATAGCTGCCGGTGCGCAGCTCGGCGCTGGCCTGCCAGGCGTCGATGACCTCCAGATCGTCCTCCAAGGGGCGGTCGGCCGCAAAACAGTCGATGCAAGCGTAGTCGGGCAGTTCGTCGTGGCCGGAGATATCGTCGGCAAGCACCAGCGTATGCTGGTTCTTCTCGTGCTTGAAGTAGTAGTAGATGCCTTCAAGCTCCATCAACCTGCTGACGAAGGCGAAGTCTGTCTCGTTGAACTGGGCACAGTAGTCCCAGGCACGGTAGTCCGCGCAGAGCCGGTTCTCGAACACGAAGCCGTAGGCATCCAGCACCTCGGCAATGATCTGTACCGCGCTCTTGCCCTGGAAGACGCGGCTGTTGCTGGTGCGGGTGAGATACCACAGCCATGGGCGCACCACCGCGCGGTAGACCGTGTGGCGTGTCCTGCCGCCCTCGCGGCCGGCGACGGTGAAGCGCGCGACATGCCCGTGCAGGAAGCGCGGTGCGCCCGCGGTGCGTATCTCGAGTGCGAGCGGCTTGCCCAACAGGGACTTCGCATCGATCGAGGCATCGGTGCTCAGCAGTTCGACATCGAACTCGAAGAGCTGCGACAGCCCCTCGCTGCCGCGCATCGAGCGGAACAGCAGTTGGTCGTCACCCAGCGGGGTATGGGCGCGGACGATTCTGTCCATGGCAGCTTTCCTTTCCTGCGGCTTCGGCGGGTCGGCTCTTCACTTCCGGTTCGTGGCCTTGTTGAGGGTGAACTTGATTCCCCTCGGCTGCGCGATCTTCAATCCGAAGATGTGACGTTCCTTCGTGAGGGTCTTCATCGCGATGGGCGCGTCGATGATGAACTGGAGCGACCAGTTCGCGAAGACGACGTTGAGCATGGTGTTGGCCACCGAGAGCTGAACCTTGGCGCCGTAGACGTCGGTCGCCCGGAGGAAGATCCGGAATCGCTTGTAGGTGATGCCGTTCCACAGCTTGTAGAGCCAGGACTGGTCCGCGGCATTGCTGGTCTGGCTCGGAGTATTGAACACCGACACGTTCGCGTTCAGCGTGTAGTTGGTGGTGTTGATGATGTAGTTGGTGGCGTTGTAGGTCATCGTCGGCGCGGACACGGTCTTGGTGCCGGTCACCGTCGTCAGATGCGGCCCGATCACTAACTTGCCGTCGAGAGCATTGATGATCTCCAGCCGCCCGCTCCCCGTGATGCGGATGTCGGCACCCGTTACCAGCCGTACGACCGTGCCGTTGACCATCAGCAGGACGTCGCCGTTGACGGTCTCGACGATGCCGCCGTTCACCGTGCGGGTCTCCCCCCCCGTGATCGTCTCGGTCGCGCCACCCGTGATCGTGCGCTTCTCGCCGTCCGTCACCGTCTCCGTCGCGCCCCCAGTCACCGTGCGCTCCTCGCCACCGTCTATGGTCTCCACTGCGCCCGCCGTGATATGCCGCTCCTCGCCCGACTCATAGGTCGCCGACTCGTGCCCCTTGATCAGCGTCGTGCGCGTCGCTCCCGTCGTGTGCGTCTCGTCCGCCTCTACTTCCGTGTCCAGGTTGCGCTCCGCATGCAGCAGGATCTGCTCCGCACCCATCGCATCCTCGAACACCAGCGCATTCGCGTTCGCCGGCGAACCGCCCTTGCTCGAACGCGTCACCACCCCGCTCTTCGTCGCCTCGCCCGGCAGCGCGAACGGCGGCATCTGGTCGGCGTTGTACACGCGCCCCACGATCACCGGTCTGTCCACCCGGCCGCCGATGAAGTCCACCACCACCTCCTGCCCGATGCGCGGCGTGAACACTCCCCCAAACCTCTCCCCCGCCCAGATGTGCGACACCCGCACGAAGCGCGAGCTATTCTCGTTGCTCTGGCCATACCGGTCCCAGTGAAACTGCACCTTCACCCGACCGTATTCATCCGTCCAGATCTCCTCGCCTTCGGGCCCTACCACCGTCGCCGTCTGCGGTCCGCCCGTGCGCGGCAGCGGTGTCTGGCGCGGTGCGCGAAACGGCTTGTCCACCGGCTGCACGATAAAGTCGAAGTCGTAGTTGCCTTGCTGCGCACCGCTCGCATAGCCGCCTTCGCGCAGCACGTACGACACGGCGATCACGAGGTAATCCCGGTTGTCGTCGCCACGGGGTGCGTTGCGCAGGGCAAACGTGCCGCCTGGCGCCATGCCGCGCACCGTGGAGCGCCCCGCACCGCGCACCGCCAGCGATTGCGCCTCTTCCAGGCGCATGCGTGCATAGTGCTCGCCGTCGCCCGCGGAAGGGTAGTCGCCGAGCCATTCGTACATCTCGTGGTCGGCGTTGTCGTAGCCGCCAGGCTGGCTGCGCACGGTGATCAGATCGCCCTTGGGAGTGGTGAAGTTGTAGTCGTCCACCACGTAGCGCCCGCTTCGCAGGTCCTCGGCCGGCTGCCATTCGCGGATCACTTCCATGTCTTCGGTGATGTCACGGTCGACGGCGAAATGGTCGATGCAGTCGTAGTCGGGCAGCGGCTCGTGCGCGCTCTCGTCGTCGGCGAGCACCAACGTATGCCGGCCGTTCTCATGCTTGAAGTAGTAGTAGATGCCCTCGAGCTCCATGAGTCGGCTCACGAAGGCGAAGTCGCTCTCGTTGTACTGTGCGCAGTACTCCCACTGGCGGTAACTGCCGCAGAGCCTGTTCTCCAACGGAAAGCCGTAGCCGCCGAGCACTTCCTCGAGGATCTCCACCACTGTCCTGTTCTGGAAGATCTTGCAGTCGCTCGAACGCGTGAGGTACCACAACCACGGCCGCACCGAGGCCCGGTAGACGGTATGGCGCTCGGTGCCGCCTTCGCGGCCGACGGCGGAGAACTGCACCACATGGCCATCCAGGAATCGCGGCTTCTGGCCGGCGGTGAGGATCTCCAGCGTCAACGGCTTGCCCAGCATCGACCTGAGATCGACCGTCGGATTCCGGCTCAGGAGATCCACCTCGAACTCGTACAGCTGCGACAGGCCCTCCGTTCCACGCATCGAGCGGAACAGCAACTGGTCGTCCCCGAGAGGAGTGTGTGCGCGTACGACTCTGGCCATGAATGTGTCTCCTTGTGCTCTTTTCCTTCTCCTGCCCTTTTCCCGGAAGCCGACGAAAAGTTCTTCTTCGTCGCGTCCAACGCTTCAGTTACCGCGGACCCAGAACGCCCCGTAGGCCAGGCGCAAAGCGCCTTTCGACAGATGCTTGCCCACGATCTTCAGATCGGCGAACGCGATCTTCTTCTGCCAGATGTTCTCGTTGGAGTTGACCACCGCCATGTTGACGAAGATCCCGTTGAGCGAAGTGAAGGTCGTCACTGACAGCATTACCTTGATTGCGTAGATGTCGTAGGCCTGCGCCGTGAATTGGGACTTCTTCACCCATGACGCGTGATAGTTTTTCTCGCGCCAGTGGAAATGGTTGTCCGTATTCACCGTGTGGTCCGGCACGTTGTAGACGATCACGTCGGCATTCAACGTGTAGTTGCTCGTGTTGAGCGTGTAGTTGGTGGCGTTGTGCACGATCGTGGGCGCGTCCACGATCTTGGGACCAGTGACGACGGTCGTGTCGGGGCCGAGGACGATCTTCGTGTCGACGGCATTGACGATCTCGATGCGCCCTCCGCCCACGATGCGGATATCCGAGCCGCTCACGAGCCGGATCGTGCTGCCGTTCACCGTCAGCTGCACGCTGCCGTTGACGGTCTCGACGATGCCGCCGTTCACCGTGCGGGTCTCCCCCCCCGTGATCGTCTCGGTCGCGCCGCCCGTGATCGTGCGCTTCTCGCCGTCCGTCACCGTCTCCGTCGCGCCCCCAGTCACCGTGCGCTCCTCGCCACCGTCGATGGTCTCCACTGCCCCCGCCGTGATATGCCGCTCCTCGCCCGACTCGTAGGTCGCCGACTCGTGCCCCTTGATCAGCGTCGTGCGCGTCGCTCCCGTCGTGTGCGTCTCGTCCGCCTCTACTTCCGTGTCCAGGTTGCGCTCCGCATGCAGCAGGATCTGCTCCGCACCCATCGCATCCTCGAACACCAGCGCATTCGCGTTCGCCGGCGAACCGCCCTTGCTCGAACGCGTCACCACCCCGCTCTTCGTCGCCTCGCCCGGCAGCGCGAACGGCGGCATCTGGTCGGCGTTGTACACGCGCCCCACGATCACCGGTCGGTCCACCCGGCCGCCGATGAAGTCCACCACCACCTCCTGCCCGATGCGCGGCGTGAACACTCCCCCGAACCTCTCCCCCGCCCAGATGTGCGACACCCGCACGAAGCGCGAGCTGTTCTCGTTGCTCTGGCCATACCGGTCCCAGTGAAACTGCACCTTCACCCGACCGTATTCATCCGTCCAGATCTCCTCGCCTTCGGGGCCTACCACCGTCGCCGTCTGCGGTCCGCCCATGCGCGGCAGCGGTGTCTGACGCGGTGCCCTGAACGGCAGCGCTGTAGGTTGCACCACGAAGTTGAAATCGTATTCACCCGGCTCAGCACCGCTCGCATAGCCGCCTTCGCGCAAGCCGTACGAAACGGCAACGACCAAGTGTTCCTGGTCGTCCTCTCCGCGCGGCGAATTGCGCATATTGAACCTGTAGCCTGGCGCCATGCCGCGTACGGTGGCATGGCCCGCACTGCGCTGCGCGAGGGCCTGTACTTCTTCCAGCCGCACGCGCGCGTAGTGCTCACCGTCGCCGGGCGACGGATAGTCGCCGAGCCATTCGTATATCTCGTGGTCGGCGTGGTCGTGCTGCCTCGGCTGGGCGCGCACGTTCGAAAGGTCGCCCTTCGGCGTGGTGAAGTTGAAGTCGTTGACGGTGTAGCTGCCCGAGCGGATCTCTTCGCTGGGCTGCCATTCGCGGATGACCTCCAGATCCTCGCTGATGTCTCGGTCTGCCGCGAAGTAGTCGACGGTCTCGTACCCCGGCATCGGCTCGTGCGCGCTGAGGTCGTCGGCCAGCACCAGCGTGTGCTGATTCCTGTCGTGCTTGAAGTAGTAGTAGATGCCTTCGAGTTCCATGAGACGGCTCACGAAGGCGAAGTCGCTCTCGTTGTACTGCACGCAGTACTCCCACTGACGGTAGTTCTCGCAGAGCTTGTTCTCATAGGCGAAGCCGTAGTCGGAGAACACCTCCTCGATGACTTCGACCACCGACTTGTCCTGGAAGATCTTGTTGTCGCTCGAACGCGTCAGGTACCAGAGCCACGGGCGCACAGTGGCGCGGTAGACCGTGTGGCGCGAGGTGCCGCCCTCACGTCCTGCCGCCGCAAAACGCACTATCTGGCCATTGAGAAAGCGCGGTGAACCGGCCACGGCCGTCTGGATCTCGAGCACCAGCGGCTTGCCGAGCATCGACTTGAGGTCGATGCCGGCATCGGGACTCAGCAGGTCGACTTCAAACTCGAACAGCTGCGACAACCCTTCCGTGCCACGCATCGAGCGAAACAGCAGCTGGCTTTCATCCAGCGGTGTGTGGGCTCGAACGACTCTGGCCATGGGGTTGTCTCCTTGTACTTCTCAGGCTTCGGAAAACTCGTAGCGGAAGTCGTCGCCCGCGGCGCTCAACTGCACGCCGCTCAGCTTGCGCGCACTGACCGTGGCGCCGATGACTTCCTCGCTCAGCCGCGGAAGGATCGTGTGCGTGAGGATCGCGTCGATCATCCGGCCGCCCGATTCGATGGCGGTGCAACGGCGCGCGACGAGTTCGACGGCGCTGTCGTCGTAGGCCAGTGCGATGCCGTGGTTCGCCTGGAGGCGTGTCGCGATGCGATCGAGCTGAAGGCGGATGATGCGGTGCAATGCCTCAGCATGCAACGGGTAATAAGGCACTACAACGAGGCGGCCGAGCAGCGCGGGCGCGAACACCTTGAGCAGCGGTTCGCGCAAGGCGGCGGCCAGCGGCTCGGGGTCGGGGCGCAGGGTCGGGTCTTCGCACAGCTGCATGACCAGGTCGGTGCCGACGTTGGAGGTCATGATGATCACGGTGTTGCGGAAGTCGATGTGGCGGCCTTCGCCGTCTTCCATCCAGCCCTTGTCGAAGACCTGGAAGAAGATCTCGTGCACGTCGGTGTGCGCCTTCTCGATCTCGTCGAGCAGCACAACGCTGTAGGGCCTGCGGCGCACGGCCTCGGTGAGCACGCCGCCTTCGCCATAACCCACGTAGCCGGGCGGCGCGCCCTTCAGCGTGGAGACGGTGTGCGACTCCTGGAACTCGCTCATGTTGATGGTGACGAGGTTCTGCTCGCCGCCGTACAGCGCTTCGGAGAGCGCGAGCGCCGTCTCGGTCTTGCCGACACCCGAAGGGCCGCACAGCAGGAACACGCCGACGGGCTTGTTGGGGTTGTCCAGCCGTGCCCGCGCGGTGCGGATGCGGCGGGAGATGGTCTCCAGCGCATCGGGCTGCGCGACCACACGGGCCGAGAGGATCTCGCCGAGCTTGAGCACCGACTGCGCGTCGTCGCGCACCATGCGGCCGATGGGAATGCCGGTCCAGTCGGCCACCACGGTGGCGACGGCCTGTGCATCGACGGCCGCGAGGATGAGCGGCGATTCGCCCTGCAGCTGCGAGAGCTTGTCCTGCGCCTCGTTGAGTTCCGCGCGGATCTCGTCGGGCGTGCGCTGCGGTTCGACGGGAGGCGTGTCGGGGTCCACGTCGACGTTCGCTGCTTCGACATCGTCGGCGTCCGATGCCTCTGCCTGCGTCTGCGGCACGGCCGCCGGCGAGAGCTGCTTGCGCAGCGCCACGATGCGCTCGACCAGCGCGCTTTCTTCCACGCGACGCTTCTCCAGCACCTCGAGCTCGACCTTCGCCTGCGCGACCTGCGCCGCGATGTCTTCCACGCGCTGGTGTTCGCCCACGCCGATGGCAGCCTCGCGTCCCGCGATGCCCGACTCGATGCCCAGCACCTCGATTCGGCGCTGCAGGTCTTCGATGGCGGCTGGCAGCGCATGCTGGCTCAGCGCGACGCGCGCGCATGCCGTGTCGAGCAGGCTCACGGCCTTGTCGGGCAGTTGGCGCGCGGGAATGTAGCGGTGCGACAGGCTCACGGCCGCTTCGAGCGCAGCGTCGAGGATGAGCACGCCATGGTGCTTCTCGAGCTCCGCCGAGATGCCGCGCAGCATCAGCACCGCCTTGGGCTCGGTGGGCTCGTGCACCTGGATGGTCTGGAAGCGCCGCGTGAGCGCCGGATCCTTCTCGATGTACTTCTTGTACTCCGACCAGGTGGTCGCGCCGATGGTGCGCAGCCGCCCGCGCGCGAGCGCCGGCTTGAGCAGGTTGGCCGCGTCGCCGGTACCGGCCTGGCCGCCCGCGCCCACCAGCGTATGCACTTCGTCGACGAAAAGCACGATGGGCTTGGGGCTCTTCTCGACTTCGTCGATCACCTGGCGCAGCCGCTGTTCGAATTCGCCCTTCACGCCAGCGCCGGCCTGCAGCAGCGTGGGGTCGAGCACCCACAGCGACACGTCCTTCAGCGAAGGCGGCACGTCGCCTGACGCAAGGCGCGAGGCAAGGCCTTCGACCACCGCCGTCTTGCCGACGCCGGCCTCGCCGGTCAGCAGCGGGTTGTTCTGGCGGCGGCGCATCAGGATGTCGATGATCTGGCGGATCTCGTCGTCGCGGCCATAGACCGGGTCGAGTTCGCCGGCGCGCGCCTTGGCGGTGAGGTCGCTCGCGTACTTGGCGAGCGCGGAGCCGCCCGCGGCGGGGCCGTCGCCCTGGTGATGCGCCGCGGCTGGTGCTCCGGCGGCAGCGCCGGCTGGAGCTGCGTCGAAGTCGTCCTCGGGCGAGCCTTCGGTCCAAGAGGCCAGCTGCGCCACCAGCACGTCGGGCACGATCTTGTCGAACTCGCGCGAGATGCCCGAGAGCACCTGCCGCAGCCCTGGCGTCTTGATGATGCCCGCGAGCAGATAGGCGCCGCGGATCGAGGTGGCCTCGAAGCGCAGGCTTGCATAGACCCATGCGCGCTCGACGGCGTTGTCGACGTGCTCGGAGATGTCGCTGATCGAGGTGGCGCCGTGCGGCAGCCGGTCGAGCGCACGCACGAGGTCTTGCTCGACCGCATCGAGGTTGAGCCCCGCGCGCTTGATGATGCGCAGCATGTCGCTGTCCTGCTGCTGCAGGATCTGGTGCAGCCAGTGCACCAGCTCGACGTAGGCGTTGCCGCGCAGCTTGGCGAAGGCGGTGGCGGTCTCCAATGCCTTGTAGAGCATCGGATTGAGCTTGGAGAACAGAGAGACGCGGCGAATGTCGGTCATAGGTTTGAACTAACCCCCAGTCCTCGCGCACTTCGTGTCGCTACGCCAACCCCCTTGCAGGGGGCAACACCGGCGGCCCGGCAAAGCCGGTTCCACGGTGTTTCCCGAAAGGACCGTGATGCGGTCATGTCGTGGGCATCTCGCGCGATTTCGCGGAAGACCGGGTAAGGGATGCATCGGTAGGAGCCGCCGATGCGGAACGGGAAAACAATGCTTCGGGCTGGAAGAGCATGTCGCCAGCGTCGGTGTCCGAGAGGCGCGTGCCGAGCCAGCTGCCCCAGCCCAGTCGCTGGTTGCTGTTGAGCTGCATGCCATGCGCGTCCTCTTTCTTGAGCACGAGCCGCAGCTCCCACGCGAACTCGATGCCGACGTACTGGCGCACCCAGTCGACCACCTGCTGCAGCCGCTTGCTGCCCGGCAGGAACTGGCGGTATTCCTCCTGCGAGAGCGGCCCGAGTTCGAGGCGGAACTTGCTCTGCGCGTCGCGCACGGCCAGCCCGATGGTGGCGCCGCCGCCGAGACGGTGGTTGCGCCCGAGCAGGCCGATGCGGCTGACCTGGCGCTCGTCGATCATCACCCAGTCGCTCACGAACTCCTCGATGCGCACGGGCACGTCGAAGTAGAGCCGCAGGATCTGGATCAGTCCCTCGGGGTTGCGCGTCTGGCGCACGAGGTGCCCCGCCATGAAGGTGCGCGCATGGTCGGCGATGCGGTCGCGCTCCTTGAGGCCGGGCTGCCCCATGTTCATGAGACTCGCGACGTAATCGACGAAGCGGTGGCCGTCGGTGCGGTCCAGGCTGTTGACCGACTGCGCATCGGCCCAGGCCCGGTAGAACAGCAGGATGAGCCTGTGGTGGAACAGGTCCGCGAACGCGCTGATGGTGTTGTCGGAGTGATGCCGCTTGCGCTCGCGCGCGTACTCCGTCAGGTGCAGCGGCAGCGGTCCGTTGGGTCCGAAAAGGCCGAAGCCGTAGATCGAGATGCGGGGCGGACCGTCGCCATCGGCCTCGACGCCCGACACGTTCGAGGGCGCGAAGGCCATCGAGGGCTCCTGCCCGAGGCGCAGCGGCTCATCGAGCGGGCGCGGCGCGCGGCCCAGCAGCGGATGGTCGTCATGCGCGTCGAGGCGGCGCAGCAGCATGAAGAGGTCATGCTCGAAGGGTTGCTCGAGCAGCCTGGCCCAGAGCACCGGGTCGGCCTGCGGAATGCCGCGCGCGGGCGCCTGCGCGCCTTGCCCTGCCTCGCGAGCGGCGATGGTTCCAGCCGCGTCCAGCAAGGCTTCGTCCGCATGACCGGCCGGCAAGGCTTCTTGCTGCTCTTGGTGCTGCTGCACCGCGTCGGTGAAGCCGGTTTCGCTCATACGGCTGGGCGGCGTCCCACGCGCGGGGTCCAGCGCGCGATTTCGCCGCGCTGGAGGCTGGCCAGCGCGAATTCGGTGAACGCGTTGAGCGACACGTGGCGGCTGAAGAACTGCTCCAGCACCGCGCCGAAGAGATACGGGCTCGCGCCGGAGAACGCGACCTCGTCGATCTTCAGCGCGATCTCAACACCGCGCCCAAACACGATCGGGCCGGGCTCAGGCAGGCGGCGGAACACCGGCGCCAGAGCCATCGAGCGCACGCCCTGTATCTGGCGGCGCACCGAAGGGTCGGCGAGGTTGCCATACAGGTCGAGCATTTCGCGCAGCGCGGCAGCGCCCTGCGTCGGGTCGACGTCGGTGAGGCTCAGGTAGTTGAGCCCCAGGTGACTGATGAGGCGCCACGTGAGCGCGCCCTCGGCCAGCGCCGGGTAAGGCCGCGAGGGCCCACGCAGGATTCGGATGGAGCGCACCGGAGCGGACACGCGCAGCGTGAAGTCGGATTCGAGCCCGGTCGGCAGCAGCAGCGGCAGGTCGCGGTTGGTGCACAGCGCATCGAGCGTGATGTGGCGCAGGCTGTGCGGAAACGGCGCGTCGTGCTGGTCGACGAGCGACACGTAGACCTCGCTGCCGGTGTAGCTGGTGCGCGTGCCCTGGGCGCGCGCGCGGTCCGACACGAGGCGCGGCTCGCGGCGCAGCGAGAAGTAGGCGCCGAAGTCGCCGTCGTCCGCCGCGAAGGAACCGAGGAAGGGCCTGAACTCGCGCTCTTCCGAGCCGTTGGCCATGTGGCCGGTGACGCGCTCGACGGTGAAGATCTCGAAGTCGCGCGGCCGCGTGCGGTCGATCACCGCGTGATGCTCGTGCTGGCCCGGCCCCACCGGAATGCGGTCGCTGCGGCGCGGCACGAGGTTGATGATGGGCGTGCAGAACAGCGAGAAGTGCTTGGCATCCACCAGCCGCTCGAGGTCGGCGTCGGCACGGTCGAGCAGGATCACGATCTCCATCGTGGTGCCGCTCATGGCCGCGGCCGCCGCGCGCAGCTTGTTCACGCTGAAGAACAGGTAGCGATCAGGAAAGGCGAAGTACTCGTGCAGCAGGCGGTAGCCCTGGAACGAGCGCGCGTCGTAGGGCAGCAGCGCCTGGTCGGGCTCGAAGCCCTCGTGCCTGATGGCCTCGTCGCCCAGCGGCACGATGCGCGCCGTGGTGCCCGGTCCGCTGCGGCACACCACGCCGACGCCGTGGTGCGTGGCGAGCTCGAGCACGCGCAGCGCGTGCAGCTCTGCACCCGAGAGAAAGAATTCGAGCCGGTCGAGCGGCATGTCGGCAAAGCGCGCGCCGCCGACCGCCTCGAGCTTGATGGTGATGGCGCTTTTTGCCTGCCGCGCGACCATGGGCATCGCATGCGCGATCTCGGCCGGCACCGGCCCGATGCCGGCCTCGGCGATGCGGATGGGCCACAGCGTGACGGCATGGCCCGTGCGGAACTCGCAGGCCGTCTGCTCGCCCTTGATCATGCGGCCGCGCAGGATGGTGTGGCGCGGCAGTTCGTAGCCGGCCTTCAGCGAGCCTTCGTTGAGGTTGCCGTCGATCTGCACCACGGCCATGGCGGGCAGCGGCGCGAGGAAGTTGGGGTACACGACCTCGAGCAGCCGCTGCGAGAAACGCGGAAACTCGGCATCCATCTTGAGCTGGATGCGCGCGGTGAGAAAGCTGAAGCCTTCGAGCAGGCGCTCCACATACGGATCGCTGACCTCGATACCGCGCATGCCGAGGCGGCCCGCGATCTTCGGATAGCGCTGCGCGAACTCGGCCCCGAGCTCGTGCATGTAGGTGAGCTCACGGTTGTAGTAGTCGAGCAGCCGTGCGTCCATCAGAGGCCTCCGGTGGGCCGAAGAACCATGTGGCCGCTTTCGAGGTCGAGCTCGGAGCGCAGGATGAATTCGATGGGGTACGGCACCGACCAAAGCGTGCCGCGAATCTCCAGCGCGAGCAGGTTGTGGTGTTCGAGATCGGTGGCGTCGGTCACGCAGCGCACGTCGATGCTGTCTTTCATGATGCGCGGCTCGAAGTCGATGATGGCCGCGCGGATGGCCGCCTCGACGTCCGCGAAGTCGACCTCCGACATGCGCCCGCCGGCCCAGCCACGAACGCCGAAGTTCAGCACCGAGCGGCGCGCGCGCGGCATGGTGTTGATGTTGTGCTCGGCGCCGAAGTTGGTGGTGTTGAGCAGCCACTGCAGGTCGCGCAGCACCGAGTCGCGCAGCAGCCTGCCGCTCATGAGGAAGGCACCCGCGCGCTCCTGCCGGGTCTGCGGCGCCTTGTCGGTGAGGCGGTCGAGCAGCACCGGCTGCAGGCGGTCGCGCGCGACGCTTTCCTGCTGGTCGCCGTCGGTGTCCATCATTCCGCTCATCCGGCGCCGCCCTCGCGCGAGAACTCGATGAGACGCAGGTCGAGCAGCGAATGGTCGCCGGCCTCGCTGATCAGGGTGCGCTGGCCCAGGCCGGCGTACTGCTCTTCGCCGGGCAGCGGCAGCCAGTCGGTGCGGCGGCCCAGCGCGGCCTCGTCGTCGAGGCCTTCGAGCTGGCCCGGATAGCGCACCGGCACCAGGCCGTTGAGCGCGCGACCGTCATGCAGCTCGAATTCGGTGGGAGCCCACAGCAGGTCGACGAGGTGCTGCGGCCGGGAGAACTTGGCACGGCGCACCTCGGTCAGCGGCAGCCATGCGTAGCCCGAAGGCGTGAGCAGTTCGAACACGGTGCCGATGCGCACGTCGCCGTCGCAGAGCCATTCGAAATCGCTGTGCTGCACCGGCTCGCCGTCGAGCGCCTGCACGGCGCGCGAATCGGAACGGTCCACGCTGGTGAGCTTGCCGCGCAAGGCGGGCGCGGCCTGCCGCGCGTTCTCGCGCAGGGCCGCGGCCTCTTCGGCGCGATCTGCCGGCAAGGCTGCCGCGGCGATCAGTTGCTCGACCCATTCGGCGTTGCCGCCGACGATGGCCGGAGCGCGCCCGCCCGACCAGAAGTCGCTGCGGTGGCGTTCGCCCGAAAGCGCCATCGAACAGGTGACGCTGGCGGGTGTGAAAGTCGGGTCCAGCTTGGTGGCGAGCTTGAGCTGGTCTTCGGCCCGCTGCCACTCTCCGCGCAACGCGAGGAAGTGGCACAAGGCAAGACGCAAGCCTGCATTCTGGGGATTGGCGCGGATCTGCCGCTGTACCCATTCGGTGTGCTCGGCCACTGAGCGCTCGCCCAGTACTGCAAACCCATCGCCCATGAAGCTTCCTCGCTGACTGGCTGGCACGCGGCGCGAACGTTGTCGGGAAGGCCGCTGTGCGAAGGACGGCCGTGGAGGCCGTCGGGAAAAACGTCGCGGCCGGCCCGAAAGGCCGGCCGCGCATCGGGAAAAGGAGATCAGGACTCCCTGTTTTCCTTGATGTTCCAGGCCAGAACCGTCTCGGCGCCCTTGCCGCCCTTGTCGGTCTGTTCCCAGTACTGCTGCTTCACCTTCGCGGCCTGGAAGGCGTACTGCACGAACACGGCGTCAGAACCCTGTTCGGCCGTGTACTGCACCGACGTCACCAGCACTTCTTCGAGCGTCACGCGTGTGTATTCGATCTGCGAGCCCCCCGCCTTGCACACCGATACCTCCACCTTGCTCAGGTGCTTGCCGCTGGCGCAGTTCTTCATGACGGACGGAGCCGCCTTGTCGATGCGCGCCAGAACCTGCAGGTCGTTGAAGCTGGCCTTGCCAACGCCACCGCCACCACCGCTGACCATGTTGCCAGGCTGCGTTGCTCCCCACGCAAACGACTTGATGTCCGACCATTCCTTGTGGTTCGAGTCCTTCGATTCGCCGTTCGCGCCTTCAACGCGCATGAACATGTCTACTGCCATGATTTAAACCCCCAGAGTTATTTGCGCCCGATTCCGGAACGCCGTTGGATTAGCTGCTGTCCTTCTTGTTGGATGGCAGCTTCGAAACCAGCCGCAACGACACCGTCAGCCCTTCGAGCTGATAGTGCGGCCGGAGAAAAAACTTGGCGGCGTAGTAGCCGGGGTTGTCCTCGATGGCTTCCACCTGGACTTCCGCTGCCGCCAGCGGCTTCATTGCCTTCGTGTCCTGCGACGAGGTGCCTGGGCTGCCGTCGACGTAGTTCATGATCCAGTCGTTGAGCCAGCGCTCCATGTCCTCGCGCTCGCGGAACGAGCCGATCTTGTCGCGGACGATGCACTTCAGGTAGTGCGCGAAGCGGCAGCATGCGAACAGGTACGGCAGGCGCGCCGCGAGGTTCGCGTTGGCCGTGGCGTCGGCGTCGTAGTACTCGGCCGGCAGCTGCAGCGACTGCGCGCCGATGAAGGCCGCGAAGTCGGAGTTCTTGCGGTGCACCAGCGGCATGAAGCCGTTCTTGGCGAGCTCGGCCTCGCGGCGGTCGCTGATGGCGATTTCGGTCGGGCACTTCATGTCCACGCCGCCATCGTCGGTCGGGAAGGTGTGCGTGGGCAGGTTCTCGACCGCGCCGCCCGATTCGACGCCGCGGATGGAGGTGCACCAGCCGTACTGCTTGAACGAGCGGTTGATGTTCACGCCCATCGCATAGGCCGAGTTGGCCCAGGTGTAGCGGTTGTGCGCGGCCGAATCGGTCTCTTCCTCGAACTCGAATTCGTCGACCGGATTCGTGCGGGCACCGTACGGCAGGCGAGCCAGGAAGCGCGGCATGGCCAGGCCGATGTAGCGCGCGTCTTCCGAGTCGCGCAGCGAGCGCCATGCGGTGTGCTCGGTGTTCTGGAAGATCTTGGTCAGGTCGCGCGGGTTCGACAGTTCCTGCCACGAGTCCATCTGCATCACCGTGGGCGATGCGCCCGCGATGAAGGGGCAGTGCGCGGCCGCGGCGATCTTGGCCATTTCGCCGAGCATCTCGACGTCGGGCGGGCTGTGGTCGAAGTGGAAGTCGCCGATCAGCGCGCCGAAGGGCTCGCCGCCGAACTGGCCGTACTCGGCTTCATAGATCTTCTTGAACAGCGGGCTCTGGTCCCAGCCGATGCCCTTGTGGCGCTTGAGCGAGCGCGCGACTTCGCGCTTGGAGGCGCACATCACGCGGATCTTGAGCTGCTCGTCGGTCTCGGTGTTGTTCACCAGATAGTGCAGGCCGCGCCATGCGCCTTCGAGCTGCTGGAAGTCCTCGTGATGCAGGATCTGGTTGATCTGCTCGGAGAGCTTGCGGTCGATCTCGGTAATGATGGCCTGCACCGAGCGGTAGGCATCGTTGGAGATGGTGACCGTGTTCTCCAGCGCCTGCACGGCCAGCGTCTTGACGGCGTTTTCCACGGCCTCGCGGGCCTGGTCGGTCTTGGGCTTGAACTCGCGCTGCAGCAGGTTCGAGAACTCGTTCGGCTCCAGCGTTTCCACGGAGGCCGGTGCGCGCGCGGTGGTCTGTTTGGGGGCGGTGCTCATGATGGTGGCGGTCCTTGCTGCTGCTCGCGCTTATTCGGAAGACGTGCCGGGCGTGCCGGCCTTTTCGTTCGCGGCTTCCACCGCCTTTGCAACGGCAGGGTTCGGTGCCGACGCCAGCGACTTCAGCAGTGCCGGGTTCTGCAGTGCCTGCGCGATCAGCTGTTCCGCGCCGTTCTTGCCGTCCATGTACGACAGCAGGTTCGACAGCTCGGTGCGGGCTTCGAGCAGCTGCTGCAGCGCGTCGACCTGGCGGGCGATGCGTGCGGGCGAGAAGTCGTCCATGCTGTCGAAGGTGATGTCGACGTTCATCTGGCCGTCGCCGGTGAGCGTATTGGGCACCTGGAAGGCAACGCGCGGCTTGATGGCCTTCATGCGCTCGTCGAAGTTGTCGATGTCCACCGCCATGAACTCGCGCTCGGCGAGGTCGGGCATCGGGTCGATCTGCTTGCCCGCGAGGTCGGCGATGACGCCCATCACGAAGGGCAGCTGGATCTTGCGTTCGCTGCCGTAGATCTCGACGTCGTACTCGATCTGCACACGCGGTGCGCGATTGCGCGCGATGAACTTCTGACCACTGTTTCTGACACGGTTGTCTGCCATAAGCTTCCTCTTGAATCTGTAATGCGTGTGGGTACGACCCCGACCGGCCTCCCGGCTCGCGGGGCCCGCAACGGCCTCCGCCTGCTACTCCGTGCTGCCCCCGTTCAACGGACGTCCTGCAAGGCTCTCAATCTTCTGCAATCCCTCTGGCACGAGCTCTTCGATGATCTGGAAGAAGTTGAGGTCCAGCAGCCGCTGCGCTCTGCGTATGAGCATGGGCGCCGGATGACTGGGCTCCGTGCGTTCCATGAACTGGCAAGCCTTTTCGAGCAACACCTGCACATCTTCACGGCTCGATATTTCAATATCCTTAATAAGTACCTGACGTAGGCCGGTACCGCCATTTGCTGCAGTACCGCCGGCGGCACCATTCGCCACGACCCCGCCGTCGCCACTGCCTTGCGGTTCGGCTCCGGAGTGGGCTTCGCCTGCCGCCGCCTCCTCGACCTGCGCCTGCTCGGGCAACAGTTGGGCAACAGTGCGCAGCGAGCGTTCGAGCCGCGAGAAGTCGGGCGCCCAGCTCTGTCCGAGAGCGCGCTCGCAGGTCTCGCGAATGCGCTGCAGCAACTCCAGCGCCGCGCGCAACGCCACCACCGGAGGCGCCGCCTTCTCCTGCGCGCGCCGCACCGTGTCCTTCAGCCGGCCGATACCGCCCGGGTAATCGATCTGATGGTCGGTCTTGCTCGAATCGAGCAAGGCCTCGACCTGGCGCAGGTTCATCGATGCGCCACCGTCGTCGAGCAGCCGCGCATCGCGCACGCTGCGTCCGAGTCCTTCGGCTTCGGCCAGTGCAGCCAGCGCATTCATGCGCGGCAGCGGGTCTTCGAAGCCGTCGTCGACAACGCGCGGATGCACGTCGTCCCAGAATTTCTGAAGCACAACGTCGACGAGCTGCAGGCCCTCCACATAACCGGGCAGGCCGCGGTTCTCGGTCCAGGCCAGAGTGAGAGGCACCAGCACGCGCAGGTCTCGCGTGCGCGTGCAAAGCTGCTTCGCGATGCGCTCCACGCGGGCCCAGTCGGGCGGCTCGGCGGGAATGATCGTCGAGCCGAACTGCTGCTCGCGCTTGCCCGCTGTCGCCTGATGCAACGCCATGAAATCGGGGTCGTATTCCAGGTCTTCACCGCAAGGTTGCGGGCCTTCCACGGGCTCCTGCAATAGATCGATCTCGCTCTGCGCCAACCTCTACTCCCCTCGTTCAAACGTTTCTTAACAGCAGCAATCTTGAGGGGAACAAGTGATGCGGTCAACAGCAACAGATTGCAACACGACGCGTATGAATTACTAAGGAGTACACCCCTTTTCGAAACTCAAACGGAACGTCTACATGCCGATCACAGCAAACCGCGCGCGGCGAGATTGCGCATCAACGCACTGATACCAAAAGTCCACATCGGTGCCTTGTCCGCATGTACTACGCGATTGACCAGTGCACCAAGTTCCGGTGCGGCAATGCGCACGCGGTCTCCCACAACATGCGTGAATCCTTGCCCAGGCCCATGACGATCTTGTGTCGGCGCGAACATCGTTCCGAGAAACAACATGAAGCCGTCCGGATAAGCGTGATTTTTTCCTACCGTCTGCGCCACGAGGTCGAGCGGATCGCGGCTGATCTTCGACAGCGAACTCGACCCCTCCAGCATGAAGCCCTCGGGCCCCGTCACCTCCAGTCCGACGGTGATGCGCCGCACGTCCGCAATACCGAAGTGTTCATCGAACAAGCGGATGAAAGGCCCGATCGCGCAGGAGGCGTTGTTGTCCTTCGCCTTGCCCAGCAGCAGCGCACTGCGGCCTTCGAAGTCACGAAGGTTGACGTCGTTGCCCAACGCCGCGCCCAGAGTCTGGCCACGACTGTTGACGGCGAGCACGACCTCCGGCTCGGGGTTGTTCCACACCGAGCCCGGATGAATGCCGACGTCCGCGCCGGTGCCGACGGCCGAAAGCACCGGGGCCTTGGTGAAGATCTCGGCGTCGGGGCCGATGCCCACCTCCAGGTACTGCGACCACGCACCCTGCGCGATCAGCACTTCCTTGACCTTCATGGCCTCGGGCGAGCCCGGCACGATGTCCGCGAGGTTGTCGCCGAGCACGCTGCCGATGGCCGCGCGCGTGGCCTCGGCCTTCGATGCATCGCCGCGCGCCTGTTCCTCGATCACGCGTTCGAGCAGGCTCGCAACAAATGTGACTCCGCTTGCCTTGATGGCCTGCAGGTCGCACGGCGCGAGAAGCCATGGCTTGCCCGTGTCGCGCGCGGTCTCGTCGCTGTTGGCAAGAGCCTCGTCGAGCGAAGCGATGCGCGGTGCATTCTTCAACGCGCCCCGAACCGCTTCTGCAGGCGGCGTGTTGCCCTCGAGAAGATCGCTCATCGTGGGCGCAAGCTTCGACAGGTCGTGCAGGCCACCTTCGTGAACTGCCACCAGCACGGGGCCCACGCCGGGTTGCCACAAGCGTCCAACGAGGGTGGCGCGTCCGGCGTCGCTGGGCAGGCAGGAAGAAGTCGAAAGATCGAGCGGCATGGCGTGGTGTCTCCGTGATGAATGTGGCTGCTACGTTGCATCGTAGCGGCGCACGGAGAAAACAGGCTGCGCGGCCGGCTCGACCTTCCTTGTTTACGACCTGCCTCAGTGCTTCGATGCGCGCACGCGCGCCACCTCGGCGGGCAGGTCGTTCCACGCAGGCTCCTGCGGCGCGAAGCGTGCGCGCATGTAGCCGGCGAGTTCGGCGATCTGCCGGTCGTCGAGCACTTCGCGGAAGCCGGGCATGAAGCCGATATCGCGGCTCGCCGGTTCGCGCACGCCATCGAGGATGGTGCGCAGCAGGTTGTCCGGCCGTGCGCTGGTGAGGTTGCTGTTGAGCGCCAGCGGCGTGTTGACGCCGAGCAGCGTGGGGCCGTTGCCGTCGTGATGGCAGGACGCGCACGCGCTGTCGAACATGCGCTGCGCGGGGCCGAGCAGTTGCCCCTGCGTGCGCGCCGCGTTGTCCACGACCTTCTGCGCCACGGCGGAGGGCTGTGCGGCCGGCTCCGGATTGAACGAGCCGAGGTAGGTCGCCATCGCGCGGATGTCCTCGTCCGGCACCTGCGCCAGTTCTCGCACGACTTCGGCCATCGGCCCGCCCGCGATGCCGTGACGCTGCGTGTGGCCATTGCGCAGATAGCGGTAAAGCTCGTCGGCATCCCACGGCACCGCCGACTTCGACGCCAGTTGCGTGAGCGCAGGCGCCTCCCAGCCATCGACCATCGCGCCCGAGAGGAACGCGCTGCCGCCCTGCTCCGCACCCAGCGCATTGCGCGGCGTGTGGCAGGCGCCGCAATGCCCCAGGCCATTGACCAGATAGGCGCCGCGGTTCCACTCCGCGCTCTGCGTGGCCACGGGCTGCATCGGCGCCGGATCGTGGAAGAGCGCGTTCCAGCCCGCCATCAGCGGCCGCACGCTGAACGGAAACTTGAGTTCGGACTTCGGCGTTTCCGCGCGCACCGCAGGCAACGACATGAAGTACGCATACAGCGCCTGCAGATCGTCGTCGCTGGTCTTCGCGAAGGCTGTGTACGGGAACGCGGGATACAGATAGTGGCCGTCGCGCGAGACGCCCTCGCGCATCGCGCGCTGGAAGGCGCTGAAGGACCAGCGGCCGAGGCCTGTCTCGGCATCTGGCGTGAGGTTGGTCGTGTAGAGCGTGCCGAAGGGCGTGTCCATGGCGCGCCCGCCCGCGTTGGCCGTACCGCCGGGCGCGGTGTGGCACACGGCGCAATCGCCGACGGCGGCGAGCACGCGGCCACGCTCGATGGTGGCCTGGCTGTAGATCGGCGCCGTGAGCGAGACGGGCGCGATGGCGGAACGCCAGCCGAGCAGGCCTGCGATGACGCCGATGCCGCCGACGACGAGCGCCGCTCCAGTGGCCCACACGCCTTTTCGACGCGGCCAGACTGCTTGGCTCCTTGCTTCGCTGCTGGAAGCTGGTCCGGATGGAGGCACCGCAGCGTCGCCATTCGCGTTTCCCTCGCCCTCGGTTGGCGGTGGAGGAAGAGAGCCGCGGTTCAACTCAGCCAGCACTGTCTCCGGCGTGAACGGCGGCGCCCTGAACCGCACCCCCGTCGCATCGAAGATCGCGTTCGCGATCGCCGCAGTGCCCGGCACCGACGACGACTCGCCTGCGCCCAGCGAAGGCTCGCCCGGCCGCGGCATGTGCATCACCTCGATCACCGGCACTTCGCGGAAGTTGATGATCGGGTAGCTGCCCCACTCGCGGCTCGCGACCACGCCAGAGGGCAGCACGCCCGGCAGCTGAGCGCCAGTCGCCGTGCCTTCCTGTTTCTGCTGCTGTTGTTGCGGCGCGAACTGCACCCGCTCCTTAAGCGCCCGGCTCGTCGTCTGGATCACGTTGCCGTGCACCTGGTGCTCGACGCCCGCCGGATTGACCAGCAGCCCCGCGTCGTGCCCCACGACCACGCGGCGCACGTGCACCTCGCCGGTCCTGCGGTTGACCTCCACGTCGGCCACCCACGCGGCCCATGCCGCGCCGAAGCCCGGCCACTTGCTGTGGATGTAGCGCGCGTATGCGAAGCCCTGGCCAAAGAGGATGTCGCCGCCCTCGCCGAGTCCGCCGTCGGCGTTCTCCTGCGGCCCTGTGCGCATGCGCCAGCCGGCCTTCTGCGCGGTGGCCTGCACCAGCTCGACGGCGCGCGGATCCTCCAGATGGCGCAGCCTGAACTGCACCGGATCGATGCCCGCAGCCGTCGCCAGTTCGTCGATGTACGACTCGTGCGCGAACGAACTCGGCAGCGCCGACACGCCGCGCAGCCACGAGGCCCGCACGATCGGCGCCATGTCGTTGACCTTCACGCGCAGGTTGTCGTAGCTGTAGGGCGGGCGCGCGGTGCGGTCGCCCATCTCGAAGGCCTGCGCCACCGGCTCGATGGTGCGTGTGAGCAGCAGCGCCAGCGTGGGCGCGCCGTTCGACGGGTACGAGGTCTCGAAGTCGTAGGCGGCGACGCTGCCGTCGGCCATGAGGCCGCCGTCGATCTCCATGAGCTGCGCGGCGCCCTTGGGCTCCCACGCGTGCTCCTGTTCGCGCGTGAGCTGCACGCGCACCGGCGCGCCCACCGCGCGCGCGAGCAGCGCCGCATCGGCGGCCACGTCGTCGGCGCCGTTGCGGCCGTAGCAGCCCGCGGCCTCCATGCGGACCACGTCGACCTGCACGTCCTCCACGCCCATGAGCTTCGCGAGATCGGCGCGCAGCACGTGCGGATTCTGCGAGCCGGCCCAGCAGCGCAGCTGCATGCCGCTGCCGTCGGCGGGCTGCCATTCGGCCAGCGCGCACGAGGGGCCGATGGACGCATGCATCTGGTACGGCCACACGTAGGTGCGGTGCATGGGCTGCGCCGCCGATGCGATGGCGCCGTCGACGTCGCCTTCGTCGACGAGCAGCCGCTGCGTCGAGGGGTTGTCGCGCAAGGCCTGTGCGAGGTCACCCAGGTCGGGCATGCCGGGCCACGGCTTCCACTTCACGCGCAGCTCGCGCAGGGCCTGCTCGGCGTGCTCCTCGCGTTCGGCCACGATGCCGACGAAGTCGCGGATGACGACCACCGCGCGGATGCCGGGAATGTGCGCAATCGAAGACTCGTCGACCGACTCCAGCGTGTTGCCGATGAACTCGCCGTGATCAGCACCCGCATACGGCGGGCGTACCACCCGGCCGTGCAGCATGCCGGGCACGCGCATGTCGTGCACGAACACGAGCTCACCCGCGAGCTTGGCGGGGATGTCGACACGGGCCTGCCGCGTGCCGACGACGCGATAGTCCGCCGGGTCCTTGGGCTTGGCCTGCGGGTCGAGGCGCAACACGGTGCGCTGCCCGGCGACCAGTTCGGCATATGCGATGTGGCGGTCCGGCGCCTCGGCGACGCGCACCACGCCGTTGCGCATCTGCAGCGCATCCGCGGCCACGCCGAGCCGTTCGGTCGCGCGCGCCAGCAGCCAGGCACGCGCCTGCGCCGCCGCAAGCCGCAACGGCTGTGCATGGATCTGTATCGACGCGCTGGCGATGGTCGCGCCCTGGTTCGGCGCGCGCGCCGTGTCGCCGAGCATCACGCGCACGCAGGGCATGCCGAGGTCGAGTTCTTCGGCCACGATCTGGCCGAGCGCTGTCTGTATGCCGGTGCCGAGGTCGACGTGGCCGTTGAGTGCCGAGGCGCTGCCGTCGTCCCATACCGCGAGCAGCACTTCATCGCCCTCGAGCGGATTGCCGGCGACGAAAGCGGGCTGGCCCTTGGCGGGCGCCGGCGCGGCCGGCGTCTCGCGCACCACCAGCAGCACGCCGTCTGAAGCGAGGAATTCGGCGCGCGTGCGCGGAAGATCGGCTCGGCGCGTCATGGGGCCGCTTGCTCGCGCATGCGCACCGCCGCGCGCTGCACCGCATCGAGGATCTCGATGTGCGTGCCGCAGCGGCACAGGTTGCCCGACAGCTCGCTGCGGATGCGTGCCTCGCTCGCGCCGGGGTCACGCGCCAGCAGCGCGGCCGCCTGCATCACCATGCCGTTGAGGCAGTAGCCGCACTGCGCGGCCTGTGCTTCTTCGAACGCGGCCTGCACCGGATGCCAATCGCCGCGCGAGCCCAGCCCTTCGAGCGTGGTGATGGCGCGGCCCGCCACGCCGTGTGCCGGAATCACGCAGGAGCGCGCCGCCACGCCGTCGACGTGCACGGTGCACGCACCGCACTGCCCCAGCCCGCAGCCGTACTTGGGGCCGTTCAGCCCCAGGTCGTTGCGCAGCAGGTGCAGCAGCGTCGCCTCGCGCGGCACGCCCGTTATCGATTGCGCCTGCCCGTTGACCTGCAGGCGCAGCGGCTCAGCGCCGCAACTGGCCGTCACGGGCGTAAATCTCCAGATCGACGAAGGTCGAGCCGTTGTGGTTCTTCGCGCTGTACTCGATGGGGAAATCGCCGAAGCGCGTGCTGCCGATGCTCTCCAGGCCTGCGATGAAGCTGTCGCGCGTGGGCGTCTTGCCGGCGCGGCGCAGGCCCTCGACCATCACGCGCGCGACGATGTAGCCCTCCAGCGCGGTGTAGCTGTCGATTTTCTCGCCGAACTCCGCGCGGTCGCGCTGGTAGTCGGCCACGATGGGCACGCGCTGCGCCTGCGGGGGCGGCACGATGCTGGCCGTGACCAGCCCCGCGAGCTTGCCTTCGAGCCGCTTGGCCGAGCCCGCCGCATCGGTGATGCCGACCGAGAGCGTGTACAGCGGCGCGCCGACGGCATTGGCGCGGTAGTCGTGCATGAACACTTCCACCATGCGCCCGGCCATGATCATCACGACCGCGCCCGGCCTGGCCTCCGCGAGGCCGGTGACGACCTGCTTCGCATCCTCGGCCGTGATGGCCAGCGGGAATGTCTTGAGCACCTTCACCTTGTAGTCGGCCGCCAGTTCCTCGCAGGTGGCGAGGTTCGACTTGCCGAAGGCGCTGTCCTGGTAGACCACCGCGATCGACTGGATGCCGATGGTCGAGAGGTGGCTGATGATCTTGCGCAATTCCAGGTCGTAACCCGCGCGCACGTGGAACAGGTAGCGGTTGACCTTGGTGCGGAACGAGGTGGTGCCCACCAGCGGCGCGAACATCGGAACGCCGGCCTTCTCGGCGAGCGGCATTGCCGCCGCGAGGTTGCCGGTGGCCACGTAGCCGGTGAGCGCGAAGACCTTGTCCTCGTCGATCAGCTTCGCGGTGTTGACGGCCGTCTTGGCGGGGTCGTACGCATCGTCGTAGGTGACGAGCTCGATCTTGCGGCCGTTCACGCCGCCCGACTTGTTGACGCGGTCGAAGTACAGCTTGATGCCCGCTCGGTAGTCGATGCCGAAGTCCTTCGCCGGTCCGCTGAACACGGCCGACTGGCCGATGCGGATGGTGGTGTCCGTCACGCCGTTGTCCGCGCGTGCGGATCGCAGCAGGCCGGGGCCGAGGGCCAGGGCGGCGCCGCCCGCTACAACGGCGCGCCTTGAGATCGAGGGCTTCATGCGTTGTCTGTCTCGTGTTTTCTTGTTGCTCTTTTCGGCTCTTGCGGCGATGCGCCCTCAGGCGGCCTGGATGTCGGCCGACTGGATGCGCTTGACGCCCTTGGCCGTCATCTGCTTCCAGGCCGCTGCCAGCGAGCCGTTGAGGTCGATGCCGCGCGTGGCGTCCTCGATCACGTAGGCCTCGAAGCCGGCCTTGCGCGCGTCCATCGCGGTCCAGGCCACGCAGAAGTCGGTGGCAAGGCCGGTGACGAACACGGTCTTGATGCCACGCGCCTTCAGGTAGCCTGCCAGGCCCGTGGCCGTCTTGTGATCGGCTTCCTCGAAGGCCGAGTAGCTGTCCATCTCCTTGTGGAAGCCCTTGCGGATGATGAGCTGCGCGGTCGGCACCTTCAGGTCCTTGCCGAGCGCGGCGTCGTCGGAGCCCTGCACGCAGTGGTCGGGCCACAGCACCTGCGTGCCGTAGCTGAGCTTGGTGGTCTCGAAGGGCTTCTTGCCGCTGTAGGTGCTGGCGAACGACGCATGGCCCGCCGTGTGCCAGTCCTGCGTGACGACGATGTTCTCGAACGCCGGCGCGAGCGCGTTGATCACCGGGATGACTTCGTTGCCGCCCTTCACCGCGAGCGTGCCGCCGTCGAGAAAACAGTTCTGCACGTCGACCACGATCAGCGCCGCCTTGGCGCCGGGCTTGATCTTGCCGGCCGCGAAGGCGTTGAAAGCGACACTGCCGAGGCCACCGGCCAGCCCGAGGGCTGCGGCGGATTTCACGAGGGTTCTGCGATGCATGGCGTGGACTCCGGGGTTGAAGAAAAACTCAGACGCTCAGGTAAGCGCGGCGGACTTCGTCGTTGGCGGCAAGCTCGGCCATCGTGGCGTGATAGCGGATCTGCCCCTTCTCGAGCACATAGGCGCGGTCGGACACCAGCTCGGCGAAGTGCATGTTCTGCTCCGACAGCAGGATGCTCACGCCCTGCGCCTTGAGCTCCAGAATCATGTTGGCCATCTGCTCGACGATCACCGGCGCCACGCCTTCGGAAGGTTCGTCGAGCAGCACGAGGTACGGATTGCCCATGAGCGTGCGCGCAACCGTGAGCATCTGCTGCTCGCCGCCGCTCATGCGCCCGCCGGGGCGGTTGGGCATCTCGCCGAGGTTGGGGAAGAGCTTGAACAGGCGCTCGGGCGTCCACAGCGGCGCGTCGCTGCCGTCGGCCCAGCGGCGCGGAGCCTGCTTGCCGACTTCGAGGTTCTCCATCACCGTGAGGTCGGTGAACACGCGGCGGTCTTCGGGCACGAAGCCCAGGCCCAGGCGCGCCGCATGGTGCGGCTCGCTCTTCGAGATGTCGTGACCCATGAAGCGCACCGCGCCGCGGCGCTTGGCCAGCATGCCGATCAGCGCCTTCAGCGTGGTCGACTTGCCCGCGCCGTTGCGGCCCATGAGCGCGACCACTTCGCCGCGACGCACTTCGAGGTCCACGTCGTAGAGGATCTGCGCGGCGCCGTACCAGGCGCACAGGGCCTTCGCCTGCAGGAGGGGTTCATGCGTGCTCATGCAGCTTCTCCAACGGCCGCAGCCTTCTTCTCGAATGTCTTGCCGGTGCCGAAGTACACCTCCTGCACCTTGGGATGGTCGCGGATCTCCAGCGGCTTGCCCTGCGCGATGAGACGCCCGCGCGCCAGCACGATCATGCGGTCGGCATACGCGAACACCACGTCCATGCTGTGCTCGGTGAAGAGCACGGCCATGCCGCGCTGGATGACGAGTTCCTTGGTCAACGCCATGAGCGAGTTGCGCTCCTTGGGCGCCATGCCGGCGGTGGGCTCGTCCATCAGCAGCAGCTTGGGCGAGTTGGCCATCGCGATGGCGAGCTCGACGCGCTTCACGTCGCCATAGGCGAGCACGCTGCAGGGCCGGTCGGCCTGCGACTTCATGCCGACCTGGTCGAGCAGGGCCAGCGCCTCGTCGCGCTTGTGGTCGGCGGCGCGGCGCCATGTGGAGAACAGCTTGCGGTCGTGCGAGAGCAGCGCCATCTGCACGTTCTCGACCACGGTGAGCGAAGCGAAGGTCTCGGCGATCTGGAAGGTGCGGCCCACGCCCATGCGCCAGATCTCGCGCGGCTTGCGGCCCACGAGCTCCTGGCCGTCGAGCGTGATGGAGCCCTGGTCGGCCTTGAGCTGGCCGTTGACCATGTTGAAGGTGGTGGACTTGCCGGCACCGTTGGGACCGATGAGCGCGAGCAGCTCGCCGGGCGGCAGCTCGAAGCTGATGCCGTCCACGGCCTTCACGCCGCCGAAGGACTTGCCGAGGTTCTCGACCTTGAGGAGCGTTCCGGTCATGCCTTCACCTCCTCGAGCTTGGCCTTGGCTTCGGTCTTTGCAACTTCGTCTTCCTTCGGCGAACGCCAGCGGTCGGCCAGCTGCTTGATGGAGCCCGCGATGCCCTGCGGGAACAGCAGCACCAGAATGAGGATGATGGCGCCCAGCATCGCGCGCCAGTAGTCGGTGTTGCGCGCCACGGTGTCGTGCAGCCAGGTGAAGGTGACGGCGCCGACCACCGGGCCCGCGAGCGTCTGGATGCCGCCGAGCAGCACCATCACGAGGCCGTCGACCGACCTGCCCACCGACAGCGTCTCGGGCGAGATGCTGCCCTTGGAGAAGGCGAAGAGCGCGCCCGCAAGGCCTGCCACGGTGCCCGCGATGACGAACGCCACCCACTGCATGCGCTTGACGTCGATGCCGATGGCATCGGCGCGCAGCACCGAGTCGCGGCCCGCGCGCATCGCGTAGCCGAAGGGCGAGAACAGCACGCGGCGCAGCCACCACACGCCCGCGCCCACGAGCACCAGCGTGAGCCAGTAGTAGGCCCGCTTGTCGGAAAGCCACTCGGAGGGCCACACGCCGGTCAGGCCGTTGCTGCCGCCGGTGAAGCTGTCCCACTGGTAGGTGACGGCCCAGGTGATCTGCGCGAAGGCCAGCGTGAGCATGGCGAGGTACACGCCCGACAGCCGCACCGCGAACCAGCCGTAGACGAAGGCGCCGAGTGCGGCGACCAGCGGCGCGACGATCAGCGCGAGCTCCATCGGCAGGTGCAGCGCGCGCACCAGCAGCGCCGCGCCGTAGGCGCCGAGGCCGAAGTACGCGGCATGGCCGAAGGAGTGCATGCCGGCCGGACCCATGATGAAGTGCAGGCTGGTTGCGAAGAGGGCCGCGATCATCAGGTCGATCATCAGCACCGTGGTGTAGGGCGAGTTCACCGTCAGGAACGGCACCACGGCCAGCAGCAGCGCGAACACGGCGGCGGCCACCATGTAGGCGTTGCTCGGTCGGCGCAGCGGTTCTTCCTGCATGCCGACGTAGCGGCTCGGCGCCTGCGGGCGGCCGAACAGGCCCCAGGGGCGCCACACCAGCACGATGGCCATCACCAGGAAGTCGACCATCAGCGTGAGCTTGGAGAAGGACACGTCGATGCCGAAGATCTGCACCACGCCGAGCCAGATGCAAACCGCCTTGATCTCGGCGATGAGCAGCGCGGCCATGTAGGCGCCGGGCAGCGAGCCCATGCCGCCCACCACCACGACCACGAACGCGGCGCCGATGGTGTTCAGGTCCATCTCGAGCGTGGCGGGCTCGCGCGGCAGTTGCAAAGCGCCGCCGAGGCCCGCGAGCAGCGCGCCGAGCGCGAACACCGCCGTGAAGAGCCAGGCCTGGTTGACGCCCAGCGCGCTGACCATCTCGCGGTCCTGCGTGGCGGCGCGCACCAGCGTGCCGAAGCGCGTGCGGGTGAGCAGCAGCCACACGAGGCCGAGCACCACCGGGCCGATGACGATCAGGAACAGGTCATAGGAAGGAAACTGCCGCCCGAGGATCTCGACCGAGCCCTTGAGGCCGGGCGCGCGCGGGCCGAGCAGTTCGTCGGGGCCCCACAGCCACAGCACCGCGTCCTTGATGACGAGCACCAGCGCGAAGGTGGCGAGCAGCTGGAACAGCTCCGGCGCCTTGTAGATGCGGCGCAGCAGCAGCACCTCGATCAGCGCGCCGAGCACGCCGACCGCCAGCGCGGCGATCAGCAGCGCGGGCCAGAAGCCCAGGCTCGAACCCAGCTTGTCCACGAGCGTGTACGCGAGGTAGATGCCCACCATGAAGAACGATCCATGGGCGAAATTGACGATGCGCGTCACGCCGAAGATCAACGAGAGACCGGCCGCCACGAAGAAGAGCGAAGACGCACCGGCCAACCCGTTGAGCAACTGAACAACGAAGCCTGAGAAACTCATAAGGACCCTGAGGAAACTGGAGACATCCGCATCCGCGCCTTGGTGCAAGGGCTGCGGATGCGGTGCAGGAGCCGCGCGATCAGTCGGCGGGGCGCATCTTCTTCACTTCGTCATCGCTCGGCTGGAACTTGGCGCCGTCGAGGTAGACATAGTCGACCATCACGCCCTTGCCACCGTCGTTCTTGGTCTTGCCCACGTACGCGCCCATGGTCGACTGGTTGTCCTGCGCGCGGTAGCTGATCTTGCCGAAGGGCGTGTCGACCTGCAGGCCCTTGAAGGCAGCGACGAGTTTTTCGGTGTCGGTGCCGCCGGCCTTCTTGATGCCGGCCGCGATCGAGTGGATGGCGCTGTAGCCGACCACCGAGCCCAGGCGCGGATAGTCCTTGAACTTGGCCTGGTAGGCGTCGAGGAAGGCCTTGTGCTCGGGCGTCTTCACGCCGCTCCACGGATAGCCGGTGACGATCCAGCCGTTGGGCGCTTCATCCTTCAGCGGGTCGAGGTACTCGGGCTCGCCGGTCAGCACGCTCACCACCTCGCGGTCCTTGAAGAGGCCGCGCGTGTTGCCTTCGCGCACGAACTTGGAGAGGTCGGCGCCGAAGAGCACGTTGAAGATGGCATCGGGCTTGGCATCGGCCAGGGCCTGCACCACGCTGCCCGAATCGACCTTGCCCAGCGGCGGCGCCTGCTCGGCGACGAACTCGACGTCGGGCTGCGCGGCCTTCAGCAGCGTCTTGAAGGTGGCGACCGACGACTGGCCGTATTCGTAGTTGGGGTACACGAGCGCCCAGCGCTTCTTCTTGAGCTTGGCGGCCTCGGGCACCAGCATCGCGACCTGCATGTAGGTCGAGGGACGCAGGCGGTAGGTGTACTTGTTGCCGTTGCTCCAGACGATCTTGTCGGTGAGCGGCTCGGCGGCGAGATAGAAGAACTTCTTCTGCTTGGCGAAGTCGGTCAGCGCCAGGCCGGTGTTCGACAGGAAGGCGCCAGCCAGCACGTCGATCTTCTCACGCGAGATGAGTTCTTCGGCCACGCGCACCGCGTCGCCGGGGTTGGCGTTGTCGTCGCGGCTGATGAGCTCGATCTTCTTGCCGTTGATGCCGCCCTTGGCGTTGATCTCGTCGACCGCGAGTTCCATGCCCTTCTTGTAGGGCTCGAGGAAGGCGGGTTGCGCCTTGTAGCTGTTGATTTCGCCGATCTTGATCACGCCCTGCGCGTGCGCGGGAACGAGGGCCGAAGCCAGCGTGACGACGGAAGCGGCGCAGAAAACATGGCGCAATGGATTCATCGAGAAGCTCCTAGGGGTTAAGGCAGAAAGAATTCGAGTTGTATGGGCGCGAGACTCTGGCTGGACGATGCGGCGCGTCTCAGCGCAGGCCGTCCTCGCCCTTGATCTCGGAGACCTGCAGGCCGCCGATGCGCGGCAGCGGACGGCCGCTGTCGGTGACGGCCACGGCCACCACGATCTCGTTGGCGCGCGGCGCGTCGCTCACGCGGGCCTCGACCGCATCGAAATGGCTGCGCACGAAGGCGGCATCCTTGTGGCCCAGCGGCACGTCGATGGCGGTGCCCAGCGTGCCCTGCTTCTTGGCCGAGGGCACGAGCGCCGCGCCCTTCTCCACTGCCACGCGCAGCGGCGCGCCCAGCTTGGGATGCAGGATGGCGGCAGCATGCTCGAGCTCGCCGCGCTCGCCGACGATGGCGGCCTTGCCGTAGCTCTGCGCCTGGCCGGGCTCGATGCCCAGCGCCTTCACGGCCTTCTGGCCCAGCAGCGCACCGAGTTCCTCGCCGATGGCGATGAGTTCGTCGAGGTTCTCGCTGTAGCGTCCCGCATAGGGGTTCTCGATGACGGCGATGGCGACGGCACGGCGCGTGGGCGGCGTGATGTCCTTGCCCATTTCCTTGCGGGTTTCGTCGACCTGGATGACGAGCTTGCGGATATTGGCGGTCATGTTCTCTTGATTCCTTGATTTGTCTCTTCGGGTGTCTCGCGGGTCAGCGCAGGCCGTCCCACTTGCTGATGTCTTTGGCGAGCAGCCCGCCCACGCGGGCATGCACGCGGTAGCCGGTGCTCATCGCGAGGATGAAGACGATCTCGTCCGCGGCCGGCGCGCCGGGCACGCGCACCTCGATGGCGTCGAACTGGCCGCGCACGTAGCTGGCGTTGATGTTGGTCAGCGGCACGTCGAGCGTTGCGCCGGGCGGGCCGACCTTCTTGGTCGAAGGCACGATCGACAGCGCGTTGCCGGGCTGGCCGGTCTTCTCCTCGGCCTTGCCCGCGGTGTAGGCGGCGCGGCTGCCTTTCCAGCCGAGCAGTTCGCGCATCGCATAGCCGCCCGGCACGTGCCAGAGCGCTCCATGCTCCAGTTCGCCGTCGGCGCCGACGATGGCGCCCTTGCCGTAGGTGGCGATCTGCTCCAGCGGCACATCCATGGCGGCGTGAAGACGGTGCGCCATGTCGACGCCCACCGGGTCGAGCAACGCCATCATCGGCAGGATGTCGGGCTCGTAGCGGCCCGCGAACGGATTGGTCAGCACCGCGCCGATGGCACCACGCACCAGCGGGGTGTCGGCACGCGGTCCGAACTCGTGGTGGATGTGCTCGACATGGGTGAAGACGCGGCGGATTTCGATCATGAAAAAGAACCTTGCTTTTCGTTAAGCAAATACTGAACCAACGGATTTCGGCAGCTCTGTGTCGAGTGCCTTCGAGCATAAGGGTTCGACAAGTCTCCACTGCCCCTGACAAACGAGTAGAGCGGCCCAGACAAGCCCTCCTTTTTGCAGGACCTTGGCGCACACCGCGCCCGTATCGAGTGCGCTGCGCACCTGCTCGGGGGCCAGTGCGGGCACGTCGACGGTGACGAGCATGTCGCCGAGGTCGCTGTCGTCCTTGCATTCGTTCGCGGGGCGGCGCGCGATGGCTTCGTCGTCCACGTCGACGGCGTTGGCGATCACTGTCGCGGCGGCATCGGCCTGCGCTGCCGTGGCGGCCAGGACCGTCACGCTGTCGGCGATGCCCAGCGAGAAACTGCGCCCGCGCCAGCCGCTGGTGGCGACGCCGCGCACGGGCTGGTCGGCGCGCAGTTCGAACTGGCCGTCCGTCGTGAGGATGCCGCTGCCGCCATCGACATGGCTGCGCCAGTCGAAGCGCGCAATGTCGGCGAACACGCCCACGCGCGCGGACTGCCCGGGAGCGAGGTGCAGCGCGATGTCGCCGCCGTTGTTGATCCACGCGCGCTCGATGCCGGGGCGCTCGTAGAACGCGATGAGCTCCTGCGCGACCGAGCCGGCCACTGCCGCCATCGGCGTGATGAACATCGGGGAAAAGGCGGCGCAGGCGTCCCACATGCGGCGGGCCACCACATTGCGCGGACGCATCTTTTCAGTGACGGGCAAGCGCAGCAGCGGCAGTTCGCGCACCAGTTCGTCGAGCACGTGGACGAAGCGCGCCCAGGCCGCGTCGTGCGCAGCGGCCACGGCGTACGGGTCGCCGTGCGCCTCGGCCACGATGTCGATCGGGCCGTGGTTGAAGTGCCAGCGACCGCCGTCGAGCGCGCTGCGTTGGGCGGACATGATCAGCCCAGCATCGGGGCGTGGCCGAGCGGCCACGGGTTGGCGTCGTCCACCGCGAGCCATTGGCGCGCAAGCGGTGCGCCGTCTTCCTGCCATGCACCACGCGCGAGCGCCTGTTCGAGCGGGAAGATGTGTTCGACGTGGCCGCCGAGCGCCTCGTAGTCGTCGCGCCGCATGCTGAACTCGATGGGCGCGACGATGGCGGGCGTGGGCACGGTGCCGAAGCTGTTGTCGGGCATGCGCATGACGTCGGCCATCACCGTGATGCCGCCGCCCGGCCACACGTAGGCCGGCGCACCGCCGCAGGTGACGTTGACCAGCGCGCGCTTGATGGCGCGCGTGAGCAGCACCGGGTTCTCGGTGACGCCCGCGCGCAGGCTGCCGCCGGCGCCGCCCAGGAACAGCACGGTGCACAGCGAGGGTTCGCAGTTCTCGCCGATGCGATCGACGATGCGCTTCACCTCCGCAGGCATGGGCTGCTCGACGGGCTTCAGTGCATCGTCGAGCACGTACCACTGCGCATGCTCGCCGGTGGTCGAGGTCATGAGCAGGCGCAGGCCGGGGCGCGCGACGCCCTCTTCCCAGCCTTCGATGATCGCGAGCGGATCGGCGATGTCGGTGCCGCCCCAGCCGTTGCCCGGATTCGCCACCTGGAAGTAGCGCCCCGGCGTGGACTTGCGGCCCAGCATCTGGATGCCCGAGGGCGCCATGTCGAGGCAGCGGCCGGCCTGGTGCTCGGTGAGCACGCCCGTTATGTGGTCGTCGACCACCACCACCTCGTCGGCCACGCCCGCGAACTGGCGCGCGAAGATGCCGACCGCGGCCGAGCCGCAGCCCACGCGCATGCGCTGCTCTTCCACGCCGTTGACGATGGGCGCCTTGCCGGCCTGGATGACGAGAGTGGAGCCGCCGTCGATGGTGCACTCCACCGCCTTCTTGTTGCCCAGCAGCTGCATCAGCTCGGCCGTCATGCGCCCCTCCTTCTTGCTGCCGCCGGTGAGGTGGTGCACGCCGCCCAGCGAGAGCATCTGCGAGCCGTATTCGGCCGTGGTCACGTGGCCCACGACCTCGCCGCGGTAGCGCACGTTGGCCTGCTCGGGGCCCAGGAAGCGGTCGGTGTCGATCTTCACCTTGAAGCTGCAGTAGCTGAAGATGCCCTCGGTGACGACGGTGACCATGTCCACGCCCCGGGCCTTGGAGGCCACGATGAAGGGGGCGGGCTTGTAGTCGGGGTAGGTGGTGGAGGAGCCCACGCCGGTGACGAAGACTTCGTCGGAGTGCAGCAGGTCGCCGTTCCAGTCGGGAGCGGCATCGGCCGACTCTGCAGCGTCGGCGCCGGGGCGGTCGAAGGGCACCAGCACGGGCGCTTCGCTCTCGATCGTGCGGCGCAGCAGCACCACGGGATCGACGCGCACCAGCACGCCCTCTTTATTGGCATAGCGGTCGCAGGCACCGGTGCGGCCGTCGGAGATCTGGCACAGCACCGGGCAGGCGTTGCACTCGACCTTGGCGGAACTCATGCGCTCGTTGCGCAGCGGCGCCTTGCCGAAGGCGGTGCTGCCGGCCTCGGCCACGACGGGCATGTCCATGCCGGGGAGGCCATCTGTCTTGGTGTGTTCGGTCATCGGGGCGATCTCTCGGCTCTTGGGCTCTGGGCGTTCGGTGGTGTGCGAAGTTGCAATTTCAGGCTGCCGGGGTTTGCAACAAACGTGCCGTACGCCCGCTTGTGCATCGACTTCCGTTTGTGTAGCATTCCCTACACTTTCATGTTGCATTCACTACATCAAAGGTCAATGTAGCAAACGGGCCCGATGCTTGCAATGGTGTTTTCTCGCGGTGTTCATCGGGGTTTCTCCGACCAACGACAATGGAGGGTTCGGAGCCGGCCGGCGGCTTTCGCCCCAAAGGCGTGCACGCAGGCTCAGCCAACCTCCCAAGTTACCAACCAACTCTTGAGTTCCGTATGAGTGCATTCAGCGAAGAACGCGTCCTGAGCGTCCACCACTGGACCGATCGCCTGTTCACCTTCACCACCACGCGCGACCCGGCGCTGCGCTTCTCGAACGGTCATTTCACGATGATCGGCCTGAAGGTCAACAACAAGCCCCTGCTGCGCGCCTACAGCATCGTGAGCCCGAACTACGAGGAGCATCTCGAGTTCCTGAGCATCAAGGTGGAAGAAGGCCCGCTGACCTCGAAGCTGCAGCACATCCAGGTGGGCGACACCATCATCGTGGGCCGCAAGCCCACCGGCACGCTGCTGATCGACTACACGTTGCCGGCCAAGCGCCTGTACCTGTTCGGCACCGGCACCGGCCTCGCACCGTTCATGAGCATCATCCGCGACCCGGACACCTACGAGAAGTTCGAACAGGTCATCCTGGTGCACGGCGTGCGCCAGGTCGACGAGCTGGCCTATCACGACCTCGTGACCGACCACCTGCCCAAGCACGAGTTCCTGGGCGAGATGATCGCCAAGCAGCTGCTGTACTACCCCACGGTCACCCGCGAGGAGTTCCGCAACCAGGGCCGCATCACCGACCTGATCGAGAGCAACAAGCTCACCGACGACCTCGGCCTGCCGCCGCTGAACGTCGAGGAAGACCGCGTCATGCTGTGCGGCAGCCCCGGCCTGCTGGTCGACCTGAAGCACATCCTGGAAAAGCGCGGCTTCAAGGAAGGCAACACTTCGACGCCGGGCGACTTCGTCGTCGAGCGCGCCTTCGCCGAGAAATAAGCCGGGCCTCGCGCGCACGATGGCCGACAACAGCCGCTCCGCCTCCCACAAGCCCAAGCCGCAGCGCCGCACGGGCGTGCGCGAGGCGGCTGCCCAGGCCACGCGCGACAGCATCCTGAAGGCGGCAACCAAGGTCTTCGCCAGGTACGGCTACGACGGCGGCAGCGTGGAGAAGATCTCCAAGGCCGCGAAGTCGTACGACCGGATGATCTACTACTACTTCGGCAGCAAGGAAGGCCTCTTCATTGCAGTGCTCGAAGGCATCTACCAGCGCATGGACGACGCCGAGGCGGCCATCGCGCTCGACGCCTCGCGGCCGGTGGACGCGCTCACCGAAGTCATCCGCTTCGTGCTGGGCTACTACCGCAAGAACCCCGAGTTCGTCACGCTGCTGAACACCGAGAACCTGCACAAGGGCCGGCACATTTCGAAGTCGCTGCGCGCCCGCGAGTATTCGTCGCGCGCGGTGGCGATCATTGCGGAGATCCTGGCGAGCGGCGCCTCGCAGGGCCTGTTCCGCAAGGATCTGGTGGCACGCGACATCTACCTGCTGATCGCGTCCACGGGCTACTTCTACACATCCAACCGGCACACGCTCACCGCCTTCCTCGGTGAGCCGCTGGAGTCGCCCGAGGCCATCGCGCACTGGGAAGACTTCGTGATCGAGACGCTGCTGCGCACCGTGCGCGCGGACGCCGACGAGCCGCAGGACGACAAGAACAACTCCACCACATCCCACGAGGACACATCGAAATGGCAGAAATCGCAAGCAGCGGCAAGTCGGGCAAGGTCGTCATAAAGAACATCGGGCTGCTGCTCTCGGGCGACATCGACAAGCCCATCCTCGATGCCGACACCATCGTCGTGAACGACGGCCTGATCGTCGCGGTCGGCAAGGAAAAGGACTGCGACCTCGAAGGCGCGGTCACCGTCATCGACGCGAAGAAGACCTGCGTGGCGCCCGGCCTGATCGACAGCCACGTGCACCCGGTGTTCGGCGACTGGACCCCGCGCCAGGGCCAGCTCGGCTGGATCGACTCCACCATGCACGGCGGCGTGACCACCATGATTTCCGCCGGCGAGGTTCACCTGCCCGGCCGCCCCAAGGACATCGTCGGCCTGAAGGCCCTGGCCATCACCGCGCAGCGAGCCTTCGACAACTTCCGCCCCGGCGGCGTGAAGGTGCTGGCGGGTGCGCCCGTCATCGAGAAGGGCATGGTCGAGAGCGATTTCAAGGAACTGGCCGAGGCCGGCGTGGGGCTGCTCGGCGAAGTGGGCCTGGGTTCGGTGAAGGCCGGCTACGAAGCCAAGGAGATGGTGGCCTGGGCGCGCAAGTACGGCATCCAGAGCACGATCCACACGGGTGGTCCGTCGATCCCTGGCTCGGGCCTGATCGACAAGGACGTGGTGCTCGAGGCCGACGCCGACGTCATCGGCCACATCAACGGCGGCCACACCTCGCTGCCCGAGGCGCATGTGTGCGAGCTGTGCGAGAAGAGCTCGCGCGCCATCGAGATCGTGCACAACGGCAACGAGAAGGTCGCCATCGCGGCAGCGAAGGCAGCGCTGGAACTCAAGTGCCCGCACCGCGTGATCCTCGGCACAGACGGCCCGGCAGGCTCGGGCGTGCAGCCGCTGGGCATCCTGCGCATGGTGGCGATGCTGTCGTCGATCGCGAACATTCCGGCCGAGCTGGTGTTCTGCTTCGCGACGGGCAACACCGCGAAGATCCGCAAGCTCAACTGCGGACTCATCGAAACGGGCCGCGCAGCCGACTTCGTATTCATGGACCGGGCACAGCACTCGCCCGCGCCGGGGCTGCTCGAGAGCGTGCAGCTCGGCGACATCCCGGGCGTGGGCATGGTGATGATCGACGGCATCGTGCGCTGCGGCCGCAGCCGCAACACGCCGCCGGCGACCGAGATCCCGGTGGTCGTCTCGGGCGCGCACTGAGCACGATGCGGCGCAATGCGCCGCATCGCCGGCCTCAGCCGTTGCGGTGCGAGCGAAAGACCAGGTAGCGCGCCGACAGGAAATTGGCGCTCATGCCCGCGAGGCTGCCGAGAGCCACGCCCAGCGCCGCGGCCCAGCGGCCCTCGACCCAGTGCAGCGTGAGCACATAGGCGCCGTAGTTGAGCACCGCGCCAGCCGCCATGGTCGCCAGGTAGCCGAAGTATTCGCGCCAAATCGAAGGGTTGGCGGCCGCGCTCGCCGCGAAGGTGTAGCGGCGGTTGAAGGCCCAGGTGGTGGTGGCCGCCGCGAGAAACGAGACCACCCGAGCGGCATACCAGCCCAGCAGCGGCGCCAGCAGGTACAGCACCACGACGTCGACCACGAGCCCGATCACGCCGACGGCGGCGAACGCGAGGAACTCGCGGCCGATCTTCATCGCGAGGCCTGCTCGCGCACGCAGGGAATCGCGAGATAGCTCAGCCGCTTGGCCTCCCGTCGCCCCAGGGTGATGGCCTGCATGACGACGCCGCACACGAAGGACAGCATGGCCGCCAGCATCGCGCCGGTGGCCAGCACCGCCGTGGGGAGCCGCGGCACCAGGCCGGTCTGCATGTAGGTCATGAAGAGCGGCACGACCAGTGCGATCGACATCAGCACAAGCAGGCCGCCGATGATCGAGAAGAACTGCAGCGGCCGCTCGCTCACGAACAGCTTGCAGATGGTCTTGAGGATGCGCCAGCCGTCGCGGTAGGTCGAGAGCTTGCTCACCGAGCCTTCGGGGCGCGTGCTGTAGGCGGTGGCTTCCTCGGCATAGGGCATGCGCAGCTCGAGCGCGTGCACGGTGAGCTCGGTCTCCGTCTCGAAACCGCGCGACAGCGCCGGGAACGACTTGGCATAGCGCCGCGAGAACACGCGGTAGCCCGAGAGCATGTCGGTGAGGCCGCCGCCGAAGAGCTGGGCCACGGCGCCGGTGAGCATGCGGTTGCCGAAGCGATGGCCGGCGCGGTAGGTGTGCGCGTCCTGGCCGTCGTCCACGCGGCTGCCGACCACCATGTCGAGGTTGTCGCTCACAAGCCGTTCCACGAGGCGGCGCGCGGCGCCGGGGTCGTAGGTGGCGTCGCCATCGGTCATCACGTACACGTCGGCATCGACGTCGGCGAACATGCGCCGCACCACGTTGCCCTTGCCGCGCAGGGCCACGTGCGTGACCGTGGCGCCGGCCGCGCGGGCCACGCCGGCCGTGTCGTCGCTGGAGTTGTTGTCGAAGACGTGGATCTCGGCCTCGGGCAACGCGGCGCGAAAGCCCCGCACCACCTGCTCGATGGCCAGCGCCTCGTTGTAGCAGGGGATGACCACGGCGACGCGCAAGCCGCCGGCAGTGCCACCGCGGCCTTGCAGGGTACCGGAGGATTCGACGGTGGCGTTCATGGTGCGACGGGAAGGATACGGTAGACCCGGCTGCCGTCCTTCTGGTATTCGACGGCGAAGTACTTGTCGAAGTCGATGCGCGCGGTGAACACCGGCACCACCGAATCGGGCAGCACGATCGCCACGAAGCCCATGCCAGAGAGCTTGCGCGCAAGGTCGCCGCCGGACAGGCGCCCGAAGTCGGTGTAGCGCCACGGCCCGAGGGTGTCACCCCAGATGGGGTTGGGGCCGTAGTAGATCGCCTCGTTCAGCGCGATCTGGTAGACGCGCCCCTTGGCGTTGCGTCGCAGGTAGTCCATGACGGCATAGCCCGGCACATGCTTGCGCAGCACGGCCTCTCGGGCCTCGGGCGTGGTGGAGATCAGCGAGATCTTCACGGCCGTCTGCCGTACGGAAACGGCGGCCAGCACAGCCAGCAGCAGCACGATCACCCAGTCGCCCACGCGGGCCGGCGTGCGGCTGGTGACGGCAGCAGCCGGGACCGCGGCAGTCGCTCCGCGCAGGCGGCGGAAGCCCGCGACGATCCAGCCGAACACCACCTGCCAGCCGATGGCCGCGGTGGCCGCCAGCAGCGGGAACGAAGCCGTCAGGTAGCGCGGATAGCGCGAGGTCGCGACCCAGACGACCACGGAGTACAGGCAGAACCAGCCCGCTGCGCGCACCGCGGCGGAGCGCTTCCACAGCGGGCTGAAGGGCGCGAAGAACACCGACCAGATCAGCGCGTTGGGCAGCTCGGCGTGCACGCGCACGTCCGCAACCTGCTGCACGTAGTCGGCCGGAGTCCACTCGGTGAAGCCGAACACGCGCGCGCCGATGGGGTTGAAGGGGTCGCCCGTCATGATGGCGTTGCGTGCGTACCAGTACACGCACGGCAGCAGGAAGCAGACGAACACCACCGCCCATGCCTTGAGGCTGCGCTCCTGGCGGAAGACGAAGGGCGCGATCAGCGGCAGGAAGACCAGCGCCTGGTACTTCGAGCCCGCGGCCACGCCGAGGCAGAACGCCGCCACGCCGAGCCAGCGGATGCCGCCGTGCGTGGGCTTGCCGACCTCCGACTCGCGCCACCACCACAGCGCCACGCAGGCCGACAGCACGAAGAGCGCCACACCCATGTCGATCAGCGCGTTGGAGTAGTCGCCGAGCCCCAGCCAGATGGCCGCGCCGATGCAGGCGGTGAGCCGGTCGGCGTGCAGCATGCCCAGGCGGTAGATCATGACCACCGACAGCGCGCCGGCCAGCCCGTTGAGGAAGTGCGGCAGCACGTCGTCGCCCAGCTGCAGCGCGCCGGCGTACAGCAGGTTGTAGTTGTACGGGAACCAGGGGTAGCGCAGCCAGTCGTGGATGCCCAGCGAGCCGTGCTCCGCGACCTGCCGCGCATACGGCAGGTGGTACATCAGCTCGTCGAAGGCGATGGGCGGCGCAAGCGGCGCCGCCAGCGCGGGCAGCACGACCAGTGCCAGCGCGATCGCCGCGACACGCTCGATGTAGGACCACGGCGCGGCGGGCGCATTTGCGAGCAGAGCGCGGCGCTCGCGCAGCCACGCGGGAAGCTGCAGCGCCGCGGCCGCCACGCCCACGGCGACGAGGGCCACGGTCGCGCCGGTCTTGAAGGCCCCGAAGATGGCCAGCGCCTGGAAGGCGCAGATGAAGAAGCCCATGCCCAGCGCCACGGCCATCGCGGCTTCGAGCCCCGCGTCGCGTCGCGGCGGCGGCGCGAGGCGGCCCAGCAGCGCGCGCCCATAGCCCCAGCAGCCCGTCACGAAAACCGCCAGGGCCGCGTAGTGCGCGGCTGCAAACATCAGCTTCTGAATAACAACTCCCGGTGCCGGACGGCCACGCCGGCCGGCAGGTTCAAAGGTTGGGCGCGAGCAGGCGTTCGAGGTCGGCTTCGCTTTCCTTGCGTCGCGCGGCCTGGTCCTGTAACTGGTCGTGTCCGATCTTGCCGACGTTGAAGTACGTCGAATCGGGGTGGCTCAGGTAGAACCCGCTCACGCTGGCGGCGGGCATCATAGCGAGGCTTTCCGTCAGGCTCATGCCAATGTCCGCGCAGTTCAGAAGGTCGAACATGGGCTTCTTCACGCTGTGGTCGGGGCATGCCGGGTAGCCCGGCGCGGGGCGGATGCCGCGGTACTTCTCCGCGATCATGTCGTCGTTGCTCAGGCTTTCCTCGCTCGCGTAACCCCAGAGGTCGGTGCGCACGCGATGGTGCAGCGCCTCGGCGAAGGCCTCGGCCAGCCGGTCGGCCAGGGCCTTGAGCATGATGGCGGAGTAGTCGTCGAGGTCGTCGACGAAATACTTTTCCTTCTTCTCCACGCCCAGGCCGGCGGTCACGGCGAACATGCCGACGTAGTCCTTCACGCCGCTGTCCTTCGGCGCGACGAAGTCGGCCAGGCAGCGGCTCGGGCGCATCACGCCGTCGATTTCCTGCTTCTCGGTCTGCTGGCGCATGCCGTACCAGGTGAGCGCCACTTCGCTGCGCGACTCGTCGGTGTAAAGCTCGATGTCGTCGTCGTTCACGGTGTTGGCGGGCCAGAAGCCGATCACGCCGCTCGCGCTGAGCCAGCGGCCCTCGATGAGCCGCTTGAGCATGCGCTGGCCGTCCGCATACACGCGCACCGCCTCGGTGCCGACGATCTCGTCCTTCAGGATGGCCGGGAACGGGCCCGCCAGGTCCCAGGTCTGGAAGAACGGGCCCCAGTCGATGTACTTCGCGAGCTCGGTCAGGTCGAAGTTCCTGAACACGCGCCGTCCGATGAACTTGGGCACCGGCGGCAGGTAGTTCGCGAAGTCGACGGGCGTCTTGTTGGCGCGCGCCTTCGCGAGCGGCCACAGCGGCACCTGCTTCTTGTTGGCGTGCTGCTCGCGCACCTTGTGGTAGTCGGCGTTGATCTCGTCGATGTACGCCGTGGCCTGGTCGCTCAGCAGGCTCTGCGCCACGCTCACGCTGCGCGAGGCGTCGGGCACGTAGACCACGGGGCCCTCGTAGTGCGGCGCGATCTTCACGGCCGTGTGCACGCGGCTGGTGGTGGCGCCGCCGATCAGCAGCGGAATCTTCTTGATGCGGAAGTGGTCGTCCTTCTGCATCTCGCCGGCCACGTACTGCATTTCCTCCAGGCTCGGCGTGATGAGGCCCGACAGGCCCACGATGTCCGCGCCCTCGACCTTCGCCTTGGCCAGGATCTCGTGGCACGGGACCATCACGCCCATGTTCACCACTTCGAAGTTGTTGCACTGGAGCACGACGGTGACGATGTTCTTGCCGATGTCGTGCACGTCGCCCTTCACGGTGGCGATGATGATCTTGCCCTTGGTGCGCACGTCGCGGCCCGCGGCCTCGTCCTGGCGCTTTTCTTCCTCGATGTAGGGAATGAGGTGGGCCACGGCCGACTTCATCACGCGCGCCGACTTCACCACCTGCGGCAGGAACATCTTGCCCTGGCCGAACAGGTCGCCCACGATGTTCATGCCGTCCATCAGCGGACCTTCGATCACGTGCAGCGGACGGCCGCCGGTGGCGAGGATCTGCTGGTAGGCCTCTTCCGTGTCTTCGACGATGAAGTCGGTGATGCCGTGCACCATCGCGTGCGACAGGCGCTGGTTGACCGGCACCGGGTTCTCCGGCGTGCCGCGCCATTCGAGCTTCTTGCTGTCGTCCTTGGCGCCGCTCTTGGCGGTCTCGGCCACTTCGACGAGGCGCTCGCCGGCATCGGGGCGGCGGTTGAGCACCACGTCTTCCACGCGCTCGCGCAGGCCGGGCTCGAGGTCGTCGTACACGCCCACCATGCCTGCGTTGACGATGCCCATGTCCATGCCCGCCTTGATCGCGTGGTACAGGAACACGGTGTGGATGGCCTCGCGCACCGGGTCGTTGCCGCGGAAGCTGAAGCTCACGTTCGACACGCCGCCCGACACCTTCGCACCCGGCAGGTTCTGCTTGATCCAGCGCACGGCCTCGATGAAGTCGACCGCGTAGTTGTCGTGCTCCTCGATGCCGGTGGCAATGGCGAAGATGTTCGGGTCGAAGATGATGTCCTCGGGCGGGAAGCCCACCTCGTCCACCAGGATGCGGTAGGCGCGCTCGCAGATCTCGATCTTGCGCGCGTAGGTGTCGGCCTGCCCCTTCTCGTCGAAGGCCATCACCACGGCGGCGGCGCCGTAGCGCTTCACCAGCGTGGCCTCGTGCTTGAACTTGTCGACACCCTCCTTCATGGAGATGGAGTTGACGATGCCCTTGCCCTGGATGCAGCGCAGGCCCGCCTCGATGACTTCCCACTTCGAGCTGTCGACCATCACCGGCACGCGCGCGATGTCGGGCTCGCTGGCGATGAGGTTGAGGAAGCGGACCATCGCGGCCTTGCTGTCGAGCATGGCCTCGTCCATGTTCACGTCGATCACCTGCGCGCCGTTCTCGACCTGCTGGCGCGCCACGGCCAGCGCTTCTTCGAACTGGCCGTTGAGGATCATGCGCGCGAAGGCCTTGGAGCCCGTGACGTTGGTGCGCTCGCCGATGTTGACGAACAGCGTGCCTTCGCCGATGGAGACCGGCTCCAGGCCTGAAAGCTTCATGGGAGGCGGCATTGGGGAAGACATGGTTGGACTCGGGGGCAAAAGCGGTTATTCGTGCGCGGGTTGGGGCGAGTCTATCGCCCCCGCATTCGCCGCAGCTACTGCAGGAGTAAGTCCGAATCATGAAAGGGAAAGTCCGGATCGATCCGGTCCCGTCGGTTTCGCAGAATGAAAAGTGCACGCTCGTTCTTTTTTGCGTGCCCCCCAAACCGATCAACCCACAAAAGGGAGTTCCGATGATTCGACTGAAGAGGATTGCGGCTTCGAGGACAAGGACGACGGGCAGGAAAGGCGGCGCGGCCCGGCGAACGGCCGGCGCGCTCCTGGTGTGCGGCATGCTGGCGCTCGCACCCATGACGCAGACGGCCCAGGCGGCCAGCACCAGCGCGCAGACGGCCTATCCGATCGTGCTGGTGCACGGCATGCTGGGCTTCGACACCATCGCCGGCATCGACTACTGGTACGGCATTCCCGGGGAGTTGCGCGCCCAGGGCGCCAAGGTCTTCGTCGCGGAGGTGGCGGCCACCAACAGCAGCGAGGTGCGCGGCGAGCAGCTGCTCAAGCAGGTCAAGGACGTGCTGGCGCTCACCGGCGCGAGCAAGGTCAACCTGATCGGCCATTCGCACGGCGGCCCGACGGCGCGCTACGTCTCAGGCGTGGCGCCGCAGCTGGTGGCCTCGGTCACCACGGTAGGCAGCCCGCACAAGGGCAGCAAGGTGGCCGACGTGCTCGGCAACACGCTGCCGGACGGCAGCATCAGCCGGGCCGTGGTGGTGAGCGTGGTCAACGCGTTCTCCAGCCTCATCGGCATTCTTTCGGGCAACAACACGCCGCAGAACGGGCTGGGCGCGCTGGATTCGCTCAACACCGCCGGCTCGGCGAAGTTCAACGCCAAGTTCCCCGACGGCGTGCCCACCACCGCCTGCGGCAACGGCACCGAGCTGGTCAACGGCGTGCGGTACTTCTCCTGGTCGGGCACCCAGCCGCTGACCAACGTGTTCGACGCCTCCGACTACGCACTGTCGCTGACGAGCGTGGTGCACGGCGAGCCCAACGACGGGCTCGCATCGGCCTGCAGTTCCCACCTGGGCACCTACCTCGGCAGCTACCGGCAGAACCACCTGGACGAGGTGAACCAGCTGCTCGGACTGCGCGACCTGTTCTCGGTGAGCCCGGTGACGCTGTACGTCAACCAGGCGGCGAAGCTGAAGCAGCTCGGCCTCTGAAGAGACCATGCCCACCAGGCTCCTGCGCCCGCTCATGGCAGCCGGGGTGGTGGTGGCGGTCGCGGGTGCCGCGTGGTGGTGGCAGGCCGACAGCACGGAGGCACCGGCTTCCTCGGCCACTGCCTCCACGATGCCTGCGGCCGGCCCTGCCACCGCTCCTGAAGTTTCCGCCGCAGCCCCGGGCGGAAGCAGCCACGCCCCCGACGCGCTGCTGACGCCCAACCTGCTGCGCATCTTCGAGCAGATGCTCGACGGCAGCCAGGCCCGCGACAAGGAAGGCCTGATGGCCGAGATGCGCGCGAAGATCGACAAATACCTGCCACCCGAGTGGCGCGTGCGCGCGCTGGGCCTGCTGGAGCGCTACATCGACTACCGCAACGCGCTCGAGGCGCTGCCTGCGGCCAACATCGGCGATCCGGCGGGGCTACGCAGGATCCTCGACGCCCGCGCCGGCATCCGCTCGCGCTACTTCGCGCCGGAGGAGGTCGAGGGGCTGTTCGACGCCGAGGAGAAGTTCGACCGCTTCAGCGTCGAGAAGCTGGAGATCGAGCGCAACGCGAACCTCACGCCCGAGCAGAAACGCCAGGCTCTGGCGAAGACCGAGGAAACCTGGCTCACGCCCGAGCAGCGCGCCGACCGCACCGCCTCCGTCGCGCAACTGGCCGTGGGCGAGCAGACCGCCGCGCTGGAAGCACGTGGCGCCAGCCCGCAGGAGCGGTTCGAGGAGCGCTCGAAGCAGTACGGCTACGAAGCGGCGCAACGGCTCGCGACGCTCGACCAGCAGGAGCAGGACTGGCAGGGCCGCCTCTCGCGCTATGCCGCGGCCGACGAGGCCACGCGGGCGCAGCTGCAGGCAGAGCTCTTCACGCCGCAGGAGGCGCTGCGGCTGCAGGCCGCGCTGGAAATGCGGGCCGCCGGGCAAAAGAAAAAGGCGGCCTCGCCGCCTTGATTTCTGCCCTGCCCCGTGTGCGTGTGCGTGTACGTGTGGCGATCAGGCCGCCACAGGCACCTTCGCCGCGGCCGAAGCCGGCAGGCCGAACACGCGGTCGAAGGCCCAGTTGAAGACGAAGGTGTAGACCAGGAAGAAAAGCACCAGCCCCAGGTCCATCACCAGCGCCTGCCAGAGCGAGACGCCCAGGCCCCAGGCGAACATGGGCACCAGGAAGGCGATCAGGCCGCCCTCGAAGCCGATGGCGTGCGCGATGCGGCGGCGAAGGCTGCGTCCGCGCACGGCCTGGCGCGACTCCCAGCGCTCGAAGAGCGAGTTGAAGACCAGGTTCCAGATCACCGCGATGACCGAGGCGGCCACCGCCAGAACGCCCGAATGGCCCAGGCCCGCGTCCGTCATCAGGGCCAGGCCGGCGCTGGCGGCCACGATGGCGATGCCTTCGTAGAGGCTGATGTAGACGATGCGACGCTGAATCCCTTGCATGGCTTTCTCTCTGTGTTCGTTGATGCGATGACTGGACTTTATTTGTCATTGGCTGATATAAAAAGTTAACTTGTTTCAGTTTTATTGATAGGTCAGCTGCCATGGCTTTTTCCAGCGACAACGTCGAAGTCTTCCTGGCCGTGATCGACCACGGCTCCTTCTCGGCCGCCGCGCGGGCGCTGCGCCGGGTGCCGTCGGCAGTGAGCATGGCCATCGCCAACCTCGAGGCCGAGCTCGACCTGGCGCTCTTCGACCGCAGCGGCCGCGAGCCCCAGCCCACGGCCGCCGCGCGCTCGCTCGAGCCGCAGGCGCGCTTGCTGGCGTCGCAACTCAGGCAGCTGCAGGTGCAGGCGCTGGCGCTCACGCAGGGACTTGAAGACCGGCTCACGCTGGCCATCGCGCCCGAGCTGCTGGCCGCACCGTGGACCGGGCCGCTGTCCGAACTGGCGCGGGAACATCCGCTGCTGCAGGTGGAAGTGCTGGCGGCACCGCAGGCCGACGCACTGGCGCTGCTGCACAGCGGGCGCGCACAGCTCGCGCTGGTGTTCGAGCGCCCCAGTCTCGACGGACGCGAGGGCTTCCAGGAAGTGGGCAGCGAGCTCATGGTTGCGGTGATGGCGCCCGACCACCCAGTGCTCGCCGCCAACGGCGGCCGTCTGCGCGAGGACCACCTGACCAACACCCGCCAGATCGTCGTGGCCGGCCGCGACCTCGCCACCAGCGACCCGCGCTTCGTGTTCGCGCGCCACGTCTGGCGCTCCGACAACGCGCTGGCCGCGCTGAGCCTGATCACCGCCGGGCTGGGCTGGGGCTGGCTGCCGCGCAACTTCGCGCGGCCGCACGTCGCGGCTGGCGCACTGGTCGAGATTCCGTTCGAGAACCTCAGCAACGGGCTGGACCTGTGGGTGGATGTGGTGTGGTCACGTGAGCGCCCACTCGGCCTGGGAGCCCAGCATTTCGTGAATCTGATCGCCAAGGGACGGGCTGCGGCGGGCGAATGCAGCCCGAAGGTCAGCGGGGATCCGTCGCACTAGACGACTGGTCTAATTGCCGCTAGAGTGCGGCCCATGAACGCGATCGCTCCCATCACCGACGTCCGCCAGCACATCCTCGACGTGGCCCATCCGCTGCTGCTGCGAAAGGGTTTCACCGGCGTCGGGCTGGCCGAGGTGCTGGCGGCGGCGAAGGTGCCGAAGGGTTCGTTCTATCACTACTTCGGCTCCAAGGAAGTCTTCGGCGAGGCGGTGCTGGAAGCCTATTTCACCGAGTACCTGGGGCGCACCGATGCCCTCCTGACCGAAGGCCCGGGCACCGCCGCCCAACGGCTTGTCGCCTACTTCGACGACTGGCTCGACTCGCAGACCGGCGAGGAGGCGCAAAGCCGCTGCCTCGTCGTCAAGCTCGGCGCGGAGGTCTGCGACCTGTCCGAGAGCATGCGCTCGGCGTTGGCGCGCGGCACCGGCGGCATCACCGATCGTCTCGCGCGCTGCATAGAGGCCGGCCGGGCCGACGGCTCGATCAAGGCGATGCCGCAGGGGCAGGACGCCCAGGGCGTCGCCGTCGCGCTCTACCAGCGCTGGCTCGGCGCCAGCCTGCTGGCCAAGATCACGCGCGACCGCTCGTCGCTGGACGCAGCAATGCGAGACACCCGGCAACTGCTGGGCCTGTCTTCGGACCACTGAAACCCACCAGGCGGGAGGCGTGCGCGCTCCCGCTTTTTTCGCCCACTCACTAGACGACTGGTCTATTAATCAAGGAGCCATGACCCATGTCCCAGAGCAACGTCAACCGCCGCATCGTCCTCGCCGCCCGGCCGCGCGGCCTGCCGACGCCGGAGAACTTCCGCCTCGAGGAAACCGCCGTTCCCACGCCCGGCGAAGGCCAGGTGCTGCTGCGCACGCTGCACCTGTCGCTCGATCCGTACATGCGCCAGCTGATGGACGAGGTTCCGCCGCTGTACGCGCCCTCCTCGGTGCAGCTGGGCGAGGCGATGCCGGGCGGCACGGTCAACCGCGTCGTCGCCTCCCGGAATCCGCAGTTCCACCCCGGCGATCTCGTGCTCGGCAACGCCGGCTGGCAGGACTACGCGCTGACCGACGGCCAGGACCTGATGCCGCTCGGCGACATGGCGCAGCCCTCGCTGGCGCTGGGCGGGCTCGGCATGCCGGCGTTCACCGCGCATGTCGGCCTGCTCGACATCGGCCAGCCGAAGCCGGGCGAGACCGTTGTGGTGGCCGCGGCGACCGGCGCGGTCGGCTCGGTGGTCGGGCAGATCGCGCGGCTCAAGGGCGCGCGCGTGGTCGGCATCGCGGGCGGCGCGGACAAGTGCCGCCACGCGGTCGAGACACTGGGCTTCGACGCCTGCATCGACCGTCACGACCCGGAGTTCGCATCACGCCTCGCGGCCGCCTGCCCCAATGGCATCGACGTCTATTTCGAGAACGTCGGCGGCGCGGTGTTCGACGCGGTGCTGCCGCTGCTCAACGTCGGCGCGCGCGTGCCGGTGTGCGGGCATATCGCCGACTACAACAGCGAGTCGCTGCCCTCCGGCCCCAACCGGCTGCCGCTGCTGATGGCGGCGCTGCTGCAGAAGCGCATCCGTATGCAGGGCTTCGTCATCCTCGACCACTACGGCGAGCGCTTCGATGCCTTCCGGCGCGAGATGGACGAATGGGTCGCCGCCGGGCAGATCACGCTGCGCGAGGACCGCATCGACGGACTGGAGAACGCGCCGGCCGCATTCATCGGCCTGCTGCAGGGGCGCAATTTCGGCAAGCGCGTGGTGCGCGTCGCCGGAGATTGACGACGAACGGGCCGGCCCTCAGTGCCGGTGCCGGCCGCCATGGCCACCGCCGCGACCATCCCCATGGCCGCCTCCGCGATGCCCGCCCCCGCCGGGGTGCGGATGCGGCATGCCCGGCGGCGGCCCCGGACGGAACCCCGGCTGCGGGCGCGGAGGCCTGACACCCGGATCGACCGGCGGACGAACGCCGGGCGGATGCGGAGGCCGGAAGCCCGGCCCGGGCGGCGGACGGAACCCCGGACCGGGTGGACGGAAACCGGGCCCCGGCTGCCAAGGATGCGGCTGCCACCCCGGACGCACCGGCGGCGGCGGACGCCAGCCCGCCACGGGCGGCGGAGGCGGCCGATTGCCCCACCAGCGCCGGTCGCCGTACCAGGGCCGGTCGCGGTAGTAGTCGGCCCAGTAGCTGCCGATCGCGAAGCCGATGATCGGCACGCCGATCAGCGCGCCGTAGCTGACCAGCGGCACGCGCTGCTCCTGGTAGGCGTAATCGAGATTGCGCGCCCAGACCCAGCCGCGCCCGCCGTCGGGCAGCACCACGTCGCACCAGCCGTAGCCGCTGGTGCAGCCGACCACTTCGAGCGGCTGGCCCGGTCCAAGTCGCGCCACCAGCGGATAGTCGCCCGAGGGCCCGGCGCGCAGGTTGACCGCGCCACGGGTGAAGGCCTGCTGCGCCTGCGCCGCGAGCGGAAGCGCCAGTGCGAGCGCGCCGACGGCGGCCCAGCGTTGTGCGAGTGAGTTCATGGCAAGGCTCCTTGCACCCAGCCTAGGCCGGGGGCTGGAGCCCGTCAATCGGCCGCGGGCGCGACCGGAGCGCTCAGGCTGCTTCCTTGTAGAAGCCGGCGGCGTTGCTTCCCAAGGCTCGCCCGGCCATCGGCGCCACGGCCTTGCCGATGGCCGCGATGTGGTCCGGCGTGGTGCCGCAGCAGCCGCCCACGATGTTCACCAGCCCTTCCGACGCGAACTCGTGCAGCAGGCGCGAGGTGACATCGGGCGTCTCGTCGAAGCCGGTGTCGCTCATCGGGTTGGGCAGGCCGGCGTTCGGGTAGCAGCTGATGAAGGTGTCGCCGGCCACGCGCGCCAGCTCCTGGATGTACGGGCGCATCAGCGCCGCGCCCAGCGCGCAGTTCAGGCCGATGGCCAGCGGCTGCGCGTGGCGCACGCTGTGCCAGAAGGCGGTGACGGTCTGGCCGCTGAGGATGCGGCCCGAGGCGTCGGTCACCGTGCCGCTGATGATGAGCGGCAGGCGCTGCCCGCTGTTGTGGAAGTACTCGTCGACCGCGAACAGCGCGGCCTTGGCGTTGAGCGTGTCGAAGATCGTCTCGACCAGGATCACGTCGGCGCCGCCCTCGACCAGCGCCTCGGTCTGCTCGTAGTAGGCCGCGCGCAATTCCTCGAAGTTGACGTTGCGCGCGCCCGGGTCGTTCACGTCGGGGCTGATGCTCGCCGTCTTGGGCGTCGGGCCGAGGGCGCCGGCCACGAAGCGCGGCTTGTCGGGCGTGCTGAACTTGTCGCAGGCCGCGCGCGCCAGCTTCGCGGATTCGAGGTTCATCTCGCGCGCGAGGTGCGCCATCTTGTAGTCCTCCTGCGCGATGGTGGTCGCGCCGAAGGTGTTGGTCTCGATCAGGTCGGCGCCGGCCGCGAGGTAGCCCTCGTGGATGTCGCGGATCACGTCGGGCCGCGTGAGCGACAGCAGCTCGTTGTTGCCCTTGATGTCGCGGTCGAAATCCTTGAAGCGCTCGCCGCGGTACTGCTCCTCGGTGAGCTTGAAGCGCTGGATCATCGTGCCCATGGCGCCATCGAGGATGGCGATGCGCTTGGCGAGGATGCCGGGCAGTGCCTGGCCGCGGGTATAGACGAGGGGCTTCATAGGCCCCGATTGTAGGAAGAGGCCCTGTCCCTGCCCGCCGTCAGTTCTTTGCGCGGCCTTCCACGAAGGCCAGCACCGCTTCGATCATGCGCCGCACGTGCGGCTGCACGCCCGCCGCCACCTCGGGCAGGTAGTCGAAGGGCAGCTTCTCCTGCATGTAGCTCGACTGCGTCATCTCCAGCTGCACCGCGTGCACGTTCTTCGCGGGGTTGCCGTAGTTGCGCGTGATGTAGCCACCGGTGAAGCGGCCGTTGAGCACGCCCGTGTAGCCGGTGGCGCTCTCGGCGATGCCCAGCAGCGTCTGCGCCAATGCCGGGTCGCAGCTGATGCCCTTGCCGGTGCCCAGGTTCAGGTCGGGCAGCTTGCCCTCGAAGAAGCGCGGCAGCACCGAGCGGATGGAGTGCGCGTCCCACAGCGCGGCCACGCCGTGCTGCGCGCGGATGCGGGCGAGTTCTTCGGCCAGCTTGGCGTGGTACGGCTGCCAGATGGCGTCGCGGCGCTCGGCGACTTCAGCCTCGCCCGGCACGTCGGCCGCGTTGGCGTACAGCGGCGTGTCGTCGAAGGTGTCGACCGGGCACAGGCCCGTCACGCTCTGGCCCGGGTACAGGCTCGCGCCGTCCGGCGGACGGTTCAGGTCGATCACGTAGCGCGAATGCGTGGCGACGAGCACCGAGGCTCCGAGCTCGTCGGCGAAGTCGTAGAGACGCTCGAGGTGCCAGTCGGTGTCGGGCACGTGGCGCGCTTCTTCAGTGAGGCGGGCGGCGAGCGCCGGTGGCACGTGCGTGCCGACGTGCGGCATCGAGATCAGCAGCGGGCGCGTGCCCTGGCGGAAGCGGAACGGCGGTTCGGCGGTGGTGAAGGCCATGGTGGGGATCAATCCTGTAGCAATTGGGTGCGCGCAGTCACGAAGGCGGCGGCGGCTTCGTCGTGCAGCGCATGGCGGCCAGCCGAGACGCGCGGGCGGCCTGCCACCCGGACACTATCGATGGCCGAGGTGCGATGGCTCGCGAAGACGTGGGCGGAAAGCATATCGGGCGCCGACAGCCCCTGCAGCGCGAGGTGCGAAGCGTCGAGCACGGCGAAGTCGGCCTGCTGTCCCGCGGCCAGTCCGCCGACGGCGCGGCCCGAGGCCTGCGCCCCGCCCTGCACCGATTCGAGCGTGAGCGCGGTCGCCACATGCGGCTGCGCCGCGCTGGCGCCCACGTTGCGCTGGCGCTTGCCCAGGCGCTGGCTGTATTCGAGCATCAGCAGTTCCTCGGCCGCGTTCACGCTGGCGTGGCTGTCCGAGCCCACGCCCCATGCGCCGCCGTGGCTGCGCCATTTGCCGAAGTCGAAGATGCCGTCGCCGAGGTTGGCCTCGGTGGTCGGGCACAGGCCCGCGACCGCGCCGCTCTGGGCCGCGTACTCGTACTCGGCGTCGTTCATGTGCGTGGCGTGCACGAGGCACCAGCGCGCGTCGACCGGCGCGTGGTCGAGCAGCCATTCGACGGGGCGCAGGCCGCTCCAGGCCACGCAGTCGTCCACTTCCTTCGTCTGCTCGGCGATGTGGATGTGGATGGGCGCGGTGCGGTCGATGGCCTCGAGCCCCGCGATGGCATCGCGCAGGCCCTCGGGCGGCACGGCGCGAAGCGAATGCGGCGCGAGGCCCAGGCGTGCGCCCTGCGCGTCGCACTGGGGCTTGAGCGCTTCGAGCAAACGCAGCATCGATTCGGTCGAGCGGACGAAGCGGCGCTGGCCTTCGGTGGGCGGCAGGTCGCCGAAGCCGCCGGTCTGGTAAAGCACCGGCAGCAGCGTGAAGCCAATGCCGGCCGTCTTCGCCGCGCGAAGCAGCGCGAGGCTCAGCGTGGCGTCGTCGGCGTAGGGACGGCCGTCCACGTCGTGGTGCACGTACTGGAACTCGCAGACGCTGGTGTAGCCCGCCTCCAGCATCTCGGCGTAGAGCCAGGTCGCGATGGCTTCCATGTGCTGCGGGCCCAGGCGCGCGGCAAAACGGTACATCAGCGTGCGCCAGCTCCAGAAGCTGTCGTGCTGCTCGGCGCGATGCTCCGTGAGGCCCGCGAAGGCGCGCTGGAAGGCATGCGAATGCAGGTTGGGCATGCCGGGGATCACGGGGCCGCGCGCGGCTTCGGTGTCGGCGGGCCGCTGCGCGTTGGCCTGCACCTGCGTGAGCCGGCCTGCGTCGTCCCACGCCAGCAGGACGTTTTTGGCCCAGCCCCCGGGCAGCAGCGCGTCGGCTGCGAAAAGAGTGTTTGTCGTCATGCGTTGGCTCCAATGGCGATGCGCCCCTGCCGCACCACGGCGCGCACGGGCTGCTGTCCGAACCAGTAGGCAAGCTCGGCCGCTTCGCGCACGTTCCACAGCACGAAGTTGGCGGGCATGCCGGGCGCGATGGCGCCGTGCGTGTCCTGCAGGCCCAGCGCGCGCGCCGCGTGCACGGTGACGCCGTCGAGTGCCTCGGGCACCGTGAGGCGGAACAGCGTGCAGGCCATGTTCACCATCAGCATCAGGCTCAGCGCGGGCGAGGTGCCGGGGTTGTGGTCGGTGGACACCGCCATCGGCACGCCCGCGGCGCGCAGTGCGGCGATGGGCGGCAGGTGCGTGTCGCGCAGCGTGTAGTAGGCGCCGGGAAGCAGCACCGCCACGGTGCCGGATTGGCGCATCGCCTCGATGCCCTCGGCCGACAGGTGCTCGATGTGGTCGCACGACAGCGCGCCGTAACGCGCAGCCAGCGCGGCACCGCCCATGTCCGAGAGCTGTTCGGCATGCAGCTTCACCGGCAGGCCCAGCGCCTTCGCGGCCTTGAAGACCTGCTCCGTCTCGGCGAGCGAGAAGGCGATGCGTTCGCAGAACACGTCCACGGCTTCGACCAGCCCTTCGGCCGCGAGCGCAGGCAGCATCTCGTTGCAGACGAGGTCGATGTAGTCGCCACTGCGGCCTGCGTATTCGGGGGGCAGCGCATGCGCGCCGAGGAATGTCGTGCGCACCGTGACGCCATAGGCTTCGCCGAGGCGTCGCGCCACGCGAAGCTGCTTGCGCTCGTGCTCCAGCGAGAGGCCGTAGCCCGACTTGATCTCGATGGCGCACACGCCGTCGGCCAGCAGCTGTTCGAGCCGTGGCGCCGCCTGCGCGAAGAGCATGTCCTCGTCGGCCTCGCGCGTGGCGCGCACCGACGAGACGATGCCGCCGCCGGCCTTCGCCACTTCTTCGTACGTGGCGCCGGCGAGCCGCATCGCGAATTCGTTGGCGCGCTGGCCGCCGTAGACCAGGTGCGTGTGGCAGTCGACGAGCCCCGGAGTGACCAGCGCTCCGCCGCCGTCGTGCTTCTTCAGTCCGGCGAATTCGGCAGGAAGCGCGCTTCGGGCGCCGACCCAGCGGATCGCGCCCTGCTCCACCACGATGGCGCCTTCCACGTTTGCATCGGTGGCGAGGCGGATGCCGGTCCAGAGGCCGTCGGCCGAGGGGAATTCGTTGATGGCGGGTTTCATCGTCGTTCCTGTTGTTGCGTCTGCACTGCAGGTCAAGCCGGCAGGATGCGCACCGCGAGCAGCCGTGCATCGGCGCCCTCGGGCATCGCATGCCAGGCCTGTGCCTTGCCGGCCCACTGCAGGCCCTCGCCTTCGCGGCAGGCTTCATCGTTCAGCCGCCACACGCCGCGCAGCGCCAGCAGCACGCCGTGCGGCGCTGCCTCGATGGCCGTGGCACCGTCCAGCACGCGCACGTCGGCGCGCCATTGGCCACGCCGCGTCATCACGTTGAAGTCGTTCGACGAGCCGCCGAGCAGCATGCAGTCGATAGCCTCGTCGCCGCTGAAGGCGAAGGGGCGCTGCGCGGTGTCGAGGCGGTGGTCGATGCGCCCGTCGTGCGTGAAGAGCCGCACGCCGTCGCCTTCGAGCAGCGTGATGCTGCGGTCCACGCCCGCGAACACCGAGAACGGCCCCGCCGCCGCGATGGTGGCGATGCTCACGCGCCAGCCGAAGCTGTCGAGCCCCGCGCCCTGCGGCCAGCTGGCGACTTCCTGCGTGGTGCCGCCGCCGTTCTTCCATGGCGTCACGGGCAGCGAGGCGCGTGAGAAATGACGAAGCACGCCGCCGCTCATCGCACCATTCCGCCCTGGCGCAGCCGCTGTTCGAAGTGCCGCAGCACCAGCGTCATCGTGCCGGTGAGCACGAAGTACACGACCGCGATGGCCAGGTACACCTCCAGCGAGCGGTACGACACGCTGATGATCTTCTGCCCCTCGTGCATCACGTCGTGAATCGTCAGCAACGACACCAGCGCCGAGTTCTTGATCAGCGCGATGAACTCGTTGCCCAGCGGCGGAATCATGCGCACCACCGCCTGCGGCAGCACGATGTGGCGCATCGCGAGGCCGGGCGTCATGCCCAGCGATTGCGCGGCCATGGTCTGCCCCTTGTCGATCGACTGGATCGCGCCGCGCACGATCTCCGACACGTAGGCGCCCGAGTACACGCCGAGCCCCAGCACGCCGCACACGAAGGCCGGCAGCAGGATGCCGAAGTGCGGCAGGCCGAAGAACAGAATGAACAGCTGCACCAGCAGCGGCGTGCCGCGGATGGCCGCCACATAAGCCGTGCATGCGCCATAGAGCCAGCGCCGCTTCGGGTTCAGCCGGCCGATGCCGACCAGCAGGCCGAGCACGCAGCCCAGCGCGAGCGCGCAGGCGGTGATCTCCACCGTGACCAATGCACCGCGCAGCAGGTCGGGCCAGCCTTGCCAGACTGGCGAGAAATCGAGATCCATGGCGGGCTTACTTCGCAGCCGTGCTGAACCACTTCTTCACGATCTGGTCGTAGGTGCCGTCGGCCTTCAGCTTCTCGATCGCGCCGTTCACGGCCTTGGTCAACTCGGGCGTGTCCTTGCGGATGGCCATGCCATATTCCTCGGTGGTGATCTGCTCGGGCAGCACCTTCAGGCCGCCGCGCGTGCGCACGTACTGGTAGGCGGCGGGCTTGCCGGTCACCGCGGCGTCGGCACGGCCGATGTCGACGAGGTTGAACATCTCCTGGTTCTTCTCGACTTCCATCAGCTGCACCTGCGGGAATTTCTCCTTCGTGTAGCTCACCGACTTGGTGCCCACCTGCACGCTGACCTTCTTGCCGTTGATGTCGGCCGGCGTCTTGATGGCCGTGTTGCCGTCCTTCACCATCACCACGAGGCCGCCCGCGTAGTAGGGCACGGTGAAGTCGACGACCTTCTTGCGCTCGTCGGTGATGTAGATGCCCGAAACCGCCATGTCGAAGCGCTTCGAAATGAGGCCCGGCACGAGGCCCTTGAAGTCGATGTCGATCCACTCGATCTTGCGGCCCAGCGTCTTGCCGATGGCCTCGACCAGCTCCACGTCGAAGCCGGTGCGCTTGCCGTTCTCCACGAATTCCATGGGCGGGAAGGTGGCGTCGGTGGCCACGCGCAGCGGCTCGCCCTGCGCGTGCGCGGCACCCGCGAAACCGAAGATGGCAAGGCCGGAAAGAGCGGCGGCGACGATGGAGCGGCGGGTGTTCATGGCAGGGACTTTCGTGGTGTGAATGAAGGAGGAAGAAGAAAAGAAGCGGCAGCGGCTACTGCAGCGCCCGCGAGATGCGGGCCGCCGTGACGACGGTCATGTGGAGCAATGCAGCTTCCATGCCCTCGACGCGCGTGAGCGGCGCCATCAGCGTGATCGCGCCGCGCAGGCGCCGGCCCGGGGAAAGCACCGGCGCGCTCGCACCCCACACGCCGGCATCGACCTCGCCGTGGGTCACGGCATGGCCGGCTTCGCGGATGGCGTCGAGTTCGGCGGCGCGCTCGGCGCGGCGCTCGGGGCTTTCGGCGAGCCCGTCGAGCAGGGCGTCGCGCTGGTCGAGCGGCATGTGGGCCAGCAGGCACTTGGCGCTGGCGCCATCGCGCGCGGGCACGCTGCGGCCGCGGTCGAAGGAGCAGCGCAGCGACTGCTCGCTGTCGATCATCTCCAGGCACACGACGCGGTCGTTCACGGCCGTGACCAGCGCCACGCTCTCGTGGCTTTGCTGCGCCAGCGCGCGCATGTCGGCGCGCGCGGCGATCACGAGGTCGGAGTTGCCGTCGAAGCCGGTGGCCAACTGCACGCTGACCGGGCCCGGCGAGTAGCGGCCGTCGGACTCCATCACGAAGCCCCAGCGGCGCAGCGTGGCGATCTGCCGGTACAGCGTGCTCTGCGACAGGCCGGTGGCCCGCACCAGCTCGGCCGCGGTCATCGCCGCCTTGCTTTGCGCCAGCACCGACAGCACGAAGAGCGCGCGGTCGTTGGCGGGGGCGTCGGGCGGGGTCGTCATGCGGTCGATCGGATGAATGGAACCGGCGTGCAGTATCTTGCCCACCGTTCCCACTTCCAAGCCTTCATTCCCATCGAGTGGGAATGGGCCTGCTTTTTCTTTCTACCTTCGGCTTAAAGCGGAGCTAGCCCACCAGCAGCGGGAAGCGCGCGTCGTCCATGGGCGCGCCCGCCGGCAGCGTGTCGGCCAGCCCGGGGAAATCGGGCGAGGTCTTCCAGCTGCGCGGCGCGTGGCGGATGTCGTCACCCAGGAAGCGCACCGAGAACACGCGGCGCCGGTTCGGCCCTTCCACGCCGGCCGCCGCATGCAGCGTGAGCATGTGGAAGCAGACGAAGTCTCCGGGCTCGATGTTCCAGCCCACGATGGGAAAGCGCTCGCGCGCGCCCTCGATGTCGGGCAGGTCTTCCAGGCTGCCTTCGGGAAACCATTTGGCGTGGTTGTCCATGAAGGTACGCGGCATCAGCCACGGCCCCTTGTGGGAGCCGGCCACGAATTCGAGCGTGGCGGCGCGCGACACCGGATCGACCGGTATCCACATGCTGACGTTCTGTTCGCCCTCGATGTTGTAGCAGGGCTGGTCCTGGTGCCACGGCGTGCGCTGGCGCGTGCCGGGCTCCTTCACGAGCAGGTGGTCGTGGTACAGGCGCACGGTGTTCGAGCCCATGAGCCGCTGCGCGAGTTGCGCGAGCGGTGCCTCGAAGATGAAGCGACGGAACTCGCCGATCTCCTGCCAGTTGCAGAAGTCCTCGAAGAAGCGGCCCGGGTCGTCGGGCCGGCTCGCGATCTTGGCGCGCGGGCTGGGCGCGGCGAGGTTGGCCTCGATGCCGCCGCGCAGCAGCGCGAGCTCGTCGGGCGTGAGCAGCTGGCGGATGCAGACCGCGCCGTCGCGCTGGAATTGCGCGACGAGTTCGTCGTCCACGCGCTCCCGCACGCGGCGCTGCAATTCCAGGGCATCGGGCAAGGCTGCGCCCGCCATCACTTCACCATCGGCAGCTTCAGGCCCTGCTTCTTCGCGGTGGCCACGGCGATGTCGTAGCCCGCGTCGGCATGGCGCATCACGCCGGTGGCCGGGTCGTTGAAGAGCACGCGCTCGATGCGCTTGGCGGCGGCATCGGTGCCGTCGCACACGATCACCACGCCCGAGTGCTGCGAGTAGCCCATGCCCACGCCGCCGCCGTGGTGCAGGCTGACCCAGGTGGCACCGCCTGCCGTGTTGAGCAGCGCGTTGAGCAGCGGCCAGTCGCTCACGGCATCGGTGCCGTCCTTCATGGCCTCGGTCTCGCGGTTGGGGCTGGCCACCGAGCCGGTGTCGAGGTGGTCGCGGCCGATGACGATCGGCGCCTTCAGCTCGCCGTTCTTCACCATCTCGTTGAAGGCCAGGCCCGCGATGTGGCGCTCGCCCAGGCCCAGCCAGCAGATGCGCGCGGGCAGGCCCTGGAAGGCGATGCGCTCGCGCGCCATGTCGAGCCAGCGATGCGTGTGCTTGTTCTCGGGGAACAGCTCCTTGATCTTGGCATCGGTCTTGTAGATGTCTTCCGGGTCACCCGAGAGCGCCACCCAGCGGAACGGGCCCTTGCCTTCGCAGAACAGCGGGCGGATGTAGGCCGGCACGAAGCCCGGGAAGTCGAAGGCGTTCTTCACGCCCTCGTCGAAGGCCACCTGGCGGATGTTGTTGCCGTAGTCGACCGTGGGGATGCCCATGGCCTGGAAGTCGAGCATGGCCTGCACGTGCACGGCGCACGACTTCGCGGCGGCCTTCTTCAGCGCGTCGTGCTGCGAGGCGTCCTTCATGGCGGCCTGCCACTGCGGCACGCTCCAGCCGGCGGGCAGGTAGCCGTTGATGAGGTCGTGCGCGGAGGTCTGGTCGGTCACGAGGTCGGGCTTGAGGCCACCGGCCTTCGCGCGCTTCACCAGCTCGGGCAGGATCTCGGCCGCATTGCCCAGCAGCGCGATCGACACGGCCTCCTTCGCGTCGCAGTGCTGCTTGATGAGCTCGAAGGCGTGGTCGATGTCGCGCGCCTGCTTGTCGACGTAGCGGGTGCGCAGGCGGAAGTCGATGCTCGACTGCTGGCACTCGATGTTCAGCGACACCGCGCCGGCCAGCGTGGCCGCGAGAGGCTGCGCGCCGCCCATGCCGCCCAGGCCGGCCGTGAGGATCCACTTGCCCGCGAGGCTGTTGTTGTAGTGCTGGCGGCCGGCTTCCACGAAGGTTTCGAAGGTGCCTTGCACGATGCCCTGGCTGCCGATGTAGATCCAGCTGCCGGCCGTCATTTGGCCGTACATGAAGAGGCCCTTGCGGTCGAGCTCGTTGAAGTGCTCCCAGTTGGCCCACTTCGGCACGAGGTTCGAGTTGGCGAGCAGCACGCGCGGTGCGTTCTCGTGCGTCTTGAACACGCCGACGGGCTTGCCCGACTGAATGAGCAGCGTCTCGTCGTCATTCAGTTCCTTCAGCGAGGCGAGGATCTGGTCGTAGCAGGCCCAGTCGCGTGCGGCGCGGCCGATGCCGCCGTACACCACCAGGTCCTGCGGGCGCTCGGCCACCTCGGCGTCGAGGTTGTTCTGCAGCATGCGGAAGGGGGCCTCGGTGAGCCAGCTCTTGCAGTTGAGCTCGCTGCCGCGCGGCGCGCGGATCACGCGCGTCGGGTCGTGGCGCGGGTCGGTGGCGGTGTTCAGGGCGAACTTGTCGGGAGCGTTCATGGCGTGGTTCTCCTAATCGGGGTGTGTTTTACGAGTGACTGGGCAGGATGTCGAGCAGGGCGGCCGGCAGCTCGGCCTTCAGCGCCCACAGGCGCATGGCTTCGATGTCGGGAGCGAGGTAGCGGTCGGTCTCGAGGAAGGCGACCTTCTGGCGGATGCCGGCGAATTCGGCCTCGACCAGCGGCGAGCTTTTCAGCTTGCGCTTGAGTTCGATGCCTTGTGCGGCGGCCATGGCTTCGATGCCGACGACGACTGCCGTGTTGTTGACCATGTCGGCCAGGCGGCGGCCCGCGAAGGTGGCCATCGACACGTGGTCTTCCTGGTTGGCGGAAGTCGGCAGGCTGTCGACGCTGGCGGGGTGCGCGAGCGACTTGTTCTCCGAAGCGAGCGCCGCGGCCGTGACCTGCGCGATCATGAAGCCGGAGTTGAGGCCGCCGTCGCGCACGAGGAATGGCGGCAGGCCCGACAGGCCGCTGTCGAGCAGCAGCGCGAGGCGGCGCTCGGAGATCGCACCCACTTCGCTCACGGCCAGCGCCACGATGTCGGCCGCGAAGGCGACGGGCTCGGCGTGGAAGTTGCCGCCCGAGATGACTTCGCCCGTGTCCGTGAAGACCAGCGGGTTGTCCGATGCGGCATTGGCCTCGATGACCAGCACGCGCGCGGCGTGCGCGAGGTTGTCGAGGCAGGCGCCCATCACCTGCGGGATGCAGCGCACCGAGTAAGGGTCCTGCACGCGGCCGCAGTCGGCGTGCGAGGGAACGATCTCGCTGCCTTCGAGCAGCGTGCGCACGGCGCCTGCCACCGCGATCTGGCCGGGCTGGCCGCGTGCGGCGTGGATGCGCGCGTCGAAGGGCTTGATGGAGCCCTGGATGGCTTCGAGCGAGAGCGCGCCCGACATCAGGGCCGAGGCGAACACGTCTTCCGCTCCGAAGAGACCCGCCAGCGCGAGCGCGGTCGAAACCTGCGTGCCGTTCAGCAGCGCGAGGCCTTCCTTGGGGCCGAGCACGAAGGGTTCGAGGCCGATGCTGCGCATCGCCTCGGCACCGCCGACGACCTTGCCGTCGGCCAGCGTCGCCTGTCCTTCGCCGATCAGCACGCAGGCCATGTGCGCGAGCGGCGCGAGGTCGCCGGAAGCGCCGACCGAGCCCTTGCACGGGATGCTCGGCGTGACACCTGCGTTGAACAGCGCCAGCAACGCGTCGGCCAGCGCGGGTCGCACGCCCGAGTGCCCGCGCGCCAGGCTCACCGCCTTGGTCGCGAGGATCATGCGCACGACGGGCGCGGCCAGCGGCTCGCCCGTGCCCACGCTGTGCGAGAGCACCAGGTTGCGCTGCAGCTCGGCGAGGTGGTCGTTGCCGATGCGCGTGCTGGCGAGCTTGCCGAAGCCGGTGTTGATGCCGTAGACGACCTGGTCGTTCTCGACGATGTGGCGCACGGCGGCTTCGGCGCGCTGCATGCCTTCGCGCACCGACGCGTCGAGCGCGAGCCGCACGCCGCCGGCCTGGATGCGACGCAGCGTCGCGAGGTCGACCTTGCCGGGCACGAGGGTCAGGGTGGCATCTGGATGGGCGGTGTGTTTGCTTGGCATGTGAACCTGTCTATACAAGTAGTTGCGAGTGAAATCGGAGGTCTCTGAGGACGAAAAATCAGCCGAAGCTCGGGTTGCCGTCGGCTTTGAAGCGGCTGCCCAGGCTGTAGCGGGAAGCGGGATGCAGGCAGCGCACCCAGGTCACGGGGACGTTGCGCGACCAGGTGCGGCGCGTGAGCAGCAGGCAGGGGTCGGTGGGCGTCATCGCGAGCCGCTCGGCCTGCTCGGCGTTGGGCAGCACGGCGTCGACCACGTGCTCGATCTGGTCGAAGGGCACGTTGCGCACCAGGTACTCGCTGGGCGGCGTCGCGCCGAAATCCTGCTCGAGGTAGTCGGGCACCACCTGCGGATTAACGAAGCGCTCCTCGAGCTGCACCGGCGTGCCGTTCTCCAGGTGCAGGCACACGCTGTGGAACACCGAGTCGCCGGCGCGCTTGTCGAGCCATGCGGCCACGTCGGGCGAGGCGGCGAGGCGCTCGACCGCGATCATCTCGCAGCGGTAGTCGTGCCCGCGCTGGCGGATCTCGCTGGCGATGTTGGCGATCTGCAGCAGCGTGGACTGCGGCTTGTTCTCCGCCACGAAACTGCCGACGCCCGCCACGCGCACGATGCGGCCCTGCTCCACCAGCTCGCGCAGCGCGCGATTCACCGTCATGCGCGCCATGCCGAACTGCGCGACCAGCTCGTGCTCCGACGGCAGGCGGTGGCCGGGCGGCCACGTCCCGTCCTGGATCTTGCGGGAGATGTGATCCATGACTTGCGCGTAGAGCGCGAGGGTCGGCAGGTCGCGTTTCATCGTGTCTTCGGTCAATGCTCCGCCGCGGCCATCGATTCGGCGCGGATCTCTTCAGTCAGGCGTGCCTTGATTTCCATGAACTCCGGCGAGGTCTTGATGGTGTAGCTGCGCGGGTGCGGGAAGTCGACCGCGATCTCGGTCTTGATGCGACCGGGCCGTGCGCTGAACACCGCCACGCGATTGGCCATGAAGATCGCCTCGTCGATGTCGTGCGTGACGAACAGCACCGTCTTCTGCGCCGACTCCCAGATGCCCAGCAGCAGCTCCTGCATGAGCACGCGGGTCTGGTTGTCGAGCGCACCGAAGGGTTCGTCGAGCAGCAGCATCTTGGGGTCGTTGGCGAGAGCGCGCGCGATCGCCGTGCGCTGCTGCATGCCGCCGGAGAGCTGCTTCGGGAAGTGGTTCTCGAAGCCGCGCAGGCCGACCTTGGCGATGAAGAACTCGCTGCGCTCCTTCTGGTCGGCCTCGCTCATGCCGCGCTCGCGCAGGCCGAAGCGGATGTTCTGCGCCACCGTGAGCCACGGAAAGAGCGTGTAGCTCTGGAACACCACGCCGCGGTCGGCGCCCGGGCCTTCGATGCGCTCGCCGTCGAGCAGCACCTGCCCGGTGGTCGGGAAGTCGAGCCCCGCCACGATGCGCAACAGCGTCGACTTGCCGCAGCCCGAGGGGCCGAGGATGGTGACGAAGTCGTTCTCCTTCACCTCGAAGTCGATCGGCTGCAGCGCCTGCGTGCGCTGGCCCTTGGTGCCGGTGAAGACGCGCGAGACGCCCTGGATGGAAAGTTGGTTCAGCGACATCACAGTGCGGCCCATGCAAACAAGCGGCGGTTGATTGCCTTGAAGGCGAAGTCGGACAGCAGGCCGATGACGCCGATCACGATGATCCCGAAGATGATCTGGCCGGTGTTCAGGAGCGCCTGGCTGTCGGTGATCATGTGGCCGATGCCCGAGGACGAGCCGATCAGCTCCGCCACGATCACGTAGGTCCATGCCCAGCCGAGCACGAGGCGCAGCGTTTCGGCGATGCCGGGCGCCGCGCCCGGAATGAGCACGCGCGCCACGATGCCGCGGCTGTTGGCACCCAGCGTGTAGGCGGCCTCCACGAGGTCGCGCCGCGCGCCGCCCACGGTGACGGCCACCATCAGCACGATCTGGAAGAAGGAGCCGATGAAGATCACCAGCAGCTTCTGCATCTCGCCCAGGCCCGCCCACAGGATGAGCAGCGGAATGAAGGCCGAGGCCGGCAGGTAGCGGCAGAACGAGACGAAGGGCTCGAAAAAGGCTTCCACGGCCTTCCAGGTGCCCATGGCGATGCCCAGCGGCACCGCGAACACGGCCGCCAGCAGGAAGCCGCCGAACACGCGCCACACGGTCATGCCGATGTCGCCGATGAAGCCGTACTCGGTGAAGAGCAGCCAGCCTTCCTTGACCATGGTCGGCGGGCTCGCGAGGAAGGTCGGCGGCACGAAGCCGCCGAGCGTGGCGACGGCCCACACGAGCACGAAGACGACGAAGAACGCGAGCCCCAGCAGCACGCGGGCGCGCGTGCCGATGGGCTCGAGCGGCGCGAGCGCGCGGCGCCGCGCGGGGGCGACGACCAGCGCCGCGGCCCTGGCGGCCTGCTGCGGCGCAGGCGCCGCGACCACCGATGCGGAAGGCATCTGCGACATGTTCTTACTTGACGAAGCTTGCATCGAAGGTGACCGAGAAGTCCTCGGGCGCCTTGCGGATCACGCCGGCTTCCAGAAGGATGGGCGCGGCTTCCTTCATGAAGCTGGTGAGCTCGCCCGCGAAGAACTTCTGGTTGGCCGCCTTGTCCTGCCAGCGCAGGAAGGCCGACGACTTGGCGAACTGCTCGCCGCTCTGCTTCACGGCGGAGCCCATGAGCTCGTTCGACTTCTCGGGCTCGGCCTTGATCATGTCGAGCGCGTCGAAGTACGACTTGGTGAGCGCGGCGGCGGCCTTGGCGTTGGCCTTGAGCCAGGTGGGCGCGCAGCCGACGGTGTCCATCACCATCGGGTAGTCGAGCGTGGTGGCGAGGATCTTGCCGGCGGAGGGGTTGGCACGCACGGTGGAGAGGTAGGGCTCGTAGGTCATCGCGGCGTCGTTCTGGCCGGCCACGAAGGCCTGGGCCGAGGCCTGCGGCGACAGCGTGGTGGTCTTCACGTCCTTCAGCGACATGCCGTTCTTGCTGAGCATCCAGGCCAGGCCGAAGTAGGGCGCGGTGCCGGGCGCGTCGACGCCGATGGTCTTGCCCTTGAGGTCGGAGAACTTGGTGACGTCGCCGCGCACTGCGAGGCCGTCGGCGCCGTAGGACTTGTCCATCTGGAAGATCTGCACGATGGGCACGCCGTTGGCGTTCCAGGCCACGTGCGTCTCGACGGTGGTGGCCGCGCACTGGATGGCGCCGGAGGCCAGCGCGAGGTGGCGGTCCTTCTGCGGGATCATCTTGAGTTCGACGTCCAGGCCGTTCTTCTTGAAGATGCCGGCCTTGTCCGCCAGCGAGAGCGGCGCGAAGCCGGTCCAGCCCGACATGCCGAGCGAGATCTTCGTCAGATCCTGGGCGGCGGCCGTTCCGGCCATGCCTGCCGCACATGCGCCCGCTGCAACCAGCGAGGCGAACTTCACAACTACCGTCTTGACCATGGGTACTCCTGGGTCTGTTCTTGAGGGGAAAAAAGCTCGGCGGCGGGCCCGATGGCCGGGTAACGCACGCCTCGCATTGTTGCCAGGCGCCCCAACTTGTATATACAGGATAACCCGAAAGGTCATTTCTGGTGCATTTGCTTGGGAAATGCACCTTTTTGCTGTCTAGACAAGAAGGGCGCAGGACGGCGGCAACCATTGCAAACCTCGTGCCACAGTCATATCCACGGCGCTGGGGGACAATCGACGGCCGCTCTCTTCCTCCCCTTTCCGACCTCCCCCGCCCGCCGCCTGTGTCTTCCCTCGCCCCCCAACCCATCGACATCTCCGGCAGCAGCGCCCCTTCCGACATCCTCCACGAGGTCTTCGGCTACGCGCAGTTCCGGGGGGCCCAGCAAGACATCGTCGATCACGTGGTGGGCGGCGGCGACGCGCTGGTGCTGATGCCCACGGGCGGCGGCAAGTCGCTGTGCTACCAGATCCCGGCCATCGCCCGGCAGCGCGCGGGGCGCGGCGTGGCGATCGTGGTGTCGCCGCTCATCGCGCTGATGCACGACCAGGTGGGCGCGCTGCACGAGGCCGGCGTGAGCGCGGCCTTCCTCAATTCCACGCTCGACTGGGAAGAGACGCAGGACGTGGAGCGCCGCATGCTGCGCGGCGAGATCACCCTGCTGTACGCGGCGCCCGAGCGCGTGAACACGCCGCGCTTTCTCTCGCAGCTCGATTCGCTGAAGGAGCGCGGCAAGCTCTCGCTCTTCGCCATCGACGAGGCGCATTGCGTGAGCCAGTGGGGCCACGACTTCCGCCCCGAGTACCGCGCCCTCACCGTGCTGCACGAGCGCTACGCCGGCGTGCCGCGCATCGCGCTCACGGCCACGGCCGACGCGCTCACGCGCGCCGACATCGTCGAGCGGCTGCAGCTGGAAGACGCGCGGCAGTTCGTCTCCAGCTTCGACCGGCCGAACATCCGTTACACCATCGTCGAGAAGAAGGACGCCACCACGCAGCTGCTGCGCTTCATCGAGCGCGAGCACGAGGGCGACGCCGGCGTGGTCTATTGCCAGTCGCGCAAGCGGGTGGAAGACGTGGCGGTGCAGCTGCGCGACGCGGGCATCAACGCCCTGCCTTATCACGCGGGCCTCGACGCCGCGGTGCGCCAGCAGCACCAGGACCGCTTCCTGCGCGAGGAAGGCATCGTGATGGTCGCGACCATCGCCTTCGGCATGGGCATCGACAAGCCCGACGTGCGCTTCGTCGGCCACCTCGACATGCCCAAGAACATCGAGGGCTACTACCAGGAAACCGGCCGCGCCGGCCGCGACGGCGGCCCCGCCGACGCCTGGATGGCCTACGGCCTGCAGGACGTGGTCAACCAGCGGCGCATGATCGACGAGAGCCCCGCCGGCGAAGAATTCAAGCAGGTGATGCGCGGCAAGCTCGACGCCCTGCTCTCGCTGGCCGAGGCCAGCGACTGCCGGCGCGTGCGCCTCCTGGGCTACTTCGGCGAGAAGAGCACGCCCTGCGGCAACTGCGACAACTGCCTGAACCCGCCGCAGGTGTGGGACGGCACCGATGCCGCGCGCAAGCTGCTGAGCACCATCTACCGCGTGCAGCAACTGAGCGGCATCAGCTTCGGCGCCGGGCACATCATGGACATCCTGCGCGGCAAGAGCACCGAGAAGGTCAAACAGTTCGGCCACGAACGCATCAGCACCTTCGGCATCGGCGCCGAGTTCAGCGAGGTGGCGCTGCGCGGCGTGCTGCGCCAGCTGATCGCCACCGGCGCGCTGGCGGTGGACGCGGAAGCCTTCAACACGCTGAAGCTCACCGAAGGCTCGCGCTCGGTGCTCAGGGGCGAGACGCAGGTGACGCTGCGCGAATCGGTGTCGTCACCGGCGGAGCGCAAGCCCCGGCGCGAGAAAACCGCCAAGGGCGCGCCGCCGCCGGCCGCGGCCAAGCTCGACGACATGGGCAGGAAGCGCTTCGACGCGCTGAAAGCCTGGCGCGCCGAGGTCGCGAAGGAACACAACCTGCCGGCCTACGTGATCTTCCACGACGCCACGCTCGCGGCCATCGCCGAGCGCGCGCCCGCGACGCTGGAAGACCTGCAGGGCATCAGCGGCATCGGCACCAAGAAGCTCGAGGCCTACGGCAGCGAGGTGCTGCGCGTCTGCGAGGCGTTCTGATGCCTGGCTGACGCCCTGTCAGTTCGCCGCGGCGGGCAGCGTGACGGGCACCGGCCGCGTGAGCAGGTCGACGTACAGCTCGAAGAAGCGTGCGTTGTCGAACTTCTTCACCACCGTCATCTTCTGCAGCGTCGCGCCCGCGGGCTGCGAGGAGTAGCCGATCGAGCGGCCGTTGTCGGCGGCGCCCGGCTTGGCGATCACGTCGACATAGCGGTCCACCGTCTGCGTGGCGAAGCTCGGGTCGATCAGGTAGGCCAGCGTGAGCGTGTCCCAGATGTTCTGCGTGTAGTTCGGGTTGGTCTCGAAGCCGTTCTTGCCGTCGAAGCCGTAGCCGTTGAGCTTCTGGAACACGTCGGTCACGGCCGTGGGCTTGGCCGGGTGCGCGATGCGGTCGTAGATGGGCTTGGTGAGGAACACGGTGTCGGTCACGTCCAGCGGCACCACCACTTGCGGGATCGGCAGTCGCACCACGAACTGCGCGGCGTCGGGGTCGAACCACCAGTTGAACTCGGCGGCATTGGTGGTGTTGCCCGGCACGTCGACGGCGCCGCCCATGTAGATGATCTTCTTGATGAGCGGCACGATCTCGGGGTTCTGCTTCACCGCGAGCGCGATGTTGGTGAGCGGGCCGATGGCCAGGATGGTGATCTCGCCGGGGTTGGCCTTCACGGTGTCGACGATGAAGTCGACCGCGGTCTTGCGCTGCACCACCGTGCGTTTCGCGAAGCCGTCGGGCGAGGGCTTGAGATCGGCGTCGGTCTTGGGCTCGGGGCCTCCCCAGGCGCCGAGGTAGCCGTCGCCGCCGGCACCGGCGGCCATCTCGGCCTCGACGTTGGCGTAAGTGTGGTTCAGCGCGTAGTTCGCGCCCGAGTAGATGCCGATGCGGTCACCCACGCCCAGGCGCTCCACCGACATCAGCGCGTCGGCCACGCCCTGCTTCAGCCACTGGTTGCCCGAGACCACGCTGATGCCCATGACCTGGACCTTGCCGTCGGCCTGCAGCTGCGCGGCCATGACGCCGAGCTGGCCGTCGTCGCTCATGGTGTTGTAGTCGCTGTCGATGATGATCTTCTGCGGGCCGGCGCCGCCGCCCGATCCGCCGCCACCGCCGCCCCAGCCCGGACCGAGGCCGATCCCTCCGCCGCCCCCATCGCCACCGCCTCCGCAGCCCGCCAACACCGTGATGACGGCGATGAACATCGCCCCGATCCATTTGCGCATCTTCTCTCTCCTGGTACTAGGAAGTTGGTTCTCAGGCCGGGCAAGTCGTGCCTGCCTGAGATACAAACGTTTGCGCAAAGCTTTGCGCAAACGTTTAACCCACTCTACGGCGCGAGCGACGGGGGTGGCAAGCGCCGGCGCTAGGGGTTTTCCGCGAGCCCGAAGAAGAGCCGGAGCCGGCTCTCAGGGGAGCCCAGGCAGTTCAGGCCGGGTCGGGCAGGCCGATCAGCCGGTTCTCGCGCAGCGGCGAACGGCCTGGCAGATAGGGCTGCTCCGCCTGCGGCTCGGCCGCCTTCTCCAGGCCTTCGACGGCGGTCTTGGTGGAGACGGGGCAGGAACCCGAACTGCGCAGCGCGAGCGCCGCGGCGAGCCGCGCCTCGGCCTTGTCGCCGAGCTGGTGGTTGAAGTCGTCGGCCACGGCGCAGCCGGCATTGGGCGTGAAGCCATCGCTGTAGTCGCCGTAGCCCTGCTGGTTCACGCCCTTGAACTGGATCGCGAAGTAAGTGGTGCCGCAGTTGTCCTGCGGATAGAAGCCGTAGGGCTTGCCGCAGGTGGTGCCGCCCACGAGGTTGACGGTGACGCCCACGCCGCGCAGGCTGTTGATGACCGACTCGCTCGCCGAGCAGGTGTCGGGGCCGGTGAGCACGGTCACGCGCGACAGGCCGAGCGTCGGCAGTGGCTGGCCGCTGCGGCTGGTGGTGGTGAAAGGCGTGAGCGTCTGCGCGGCCGTGAGGCGGAACGGGTTCTTGTCGTTGAAGACCAGCTGCTCGAAGGTCCTGCCAGCGGTCGCCGACGGTGACGCGATCATGTAGGCCAGCCGGCTCGCGATGAGCAGCTGCCCGCCGCCGTTGTAGCGCATGTCGAGCACCAGGTCCTGGATGCCTGCGCCCTGCTTGAAGGTGTTGACCGCCGAGATGAGCTGCGCCTCGGACGTTGTGATGTGGTCGTTGAACAGCAGGTAGCCCACGCGGCCGCTGCCGGTGTCGATGACCTGCACGTTCTGCACCGGCGTGCTGGTGACCGTGGCCGCCGTCAGCTTCACGGGGGACTGCGCCACGCCGCCCACCTCGAATGTGAAGGTGTGGGCTTCGCCGACGGCCTTGGGCGACAGGGCCCCGTTGATCGCGTTGACGTTGGCCGTGCCGGTGCTGTTGACGACGTCGACGCCGTCGATGTTGAGGATCTTCGCGCCGCGCTGCAGGCCCGCGCCGGTGGCGGGCGAGTTCGGCTCGACGAAGGCGATGCGGATGTCGCGCGGCGGCGAGCTGCGTATGGCCGCCGTCTCCATGCCGTAGCCGGCGGAGACGCCGCCCTGCGTGAGCTGGCGGTAGACCTCGGTGTCGTAGGTGAAGTGAAAGCGGTCCTTGGCGCGGCCCGTGGACGTTGTGGCCGTCGTCTTGAGCACGTTGAACCAGGTGATGGGGGTGGCGTAGTCGGCGGCCTTGAGTGTGGTGGGCACCTCGCCATACCAGAGGTAGGTTTCGTCGATCCAGCCGCGCACCCAGCTCTTCTCGTTGTCGATCGTGCCGCTGCGGTCGGGATAGGCGCCGCCGGTGTCGGGGTTGATGCCGCTGCGTGGCGATGCGCACAGGCCGGCGACGGTGGCCGAGGCGACGATGCCGCCGTCGCCGGTGCCCGGATTCGTGGCCGGCGGTGTCGTGGTGCCGGGAATCAGGCCGATCGGCAGGCCTCCGCCGCCGCCCCCTCCTCCACCGCCCCCGCAGCCCGCCAGCAGAATCGCCACCGCGAGCACGGCACCGGCGGCAGTCCATGCACCAGGACGCTGCTGCGGCGCCCGCCGCGCGTCGTCGACCTTGCGAAAGCCCACCATGCGTTCCTCCTCGTGTCCGCGTCGGCGGACGGATGTTTTCGTTCTGCGCGGCGGCGGCCGCCCAAGCCGCTGTGCCCGCCGCTGCTATTACTGCACGAAGCCCATGCCGCGCGATTCGCGCACTTCGGGCTTGATGCGGTGCTCGGCCTCGAGCTGGTCCAGGAACTCGCTCGCGGAGAATTCCGCCGCGAGGATATCGGTCTGCCGTTTCACCGCCGCGAAATCCCCCGGGCACAGCTGGGCCAGTTGCGCCAGGCGCGAGCGCATGGCGCCCGTCATGAGCTCGGCGTCGCCCGCGAGCGCCTCGGTGATGAACATGCGCTCGCGCTGCGCGGCGGTGAGCGGCATGAACTTGATCTTGAAGGTGAAGCGCCGCAGCGCCGCCTGGTCGAGCCGGTCGAGCAGGTTGGTGGTGCAGACGAAGACACCGTTGAAGCGCTCCATGCCCTGCAGCATCTCGTTGACCTCGGTGACTTCGTAGGTGCGCTGCGCGCCGCGGCGGTCCTGCAGGAAGCTGTCGGCCTCGTCGAGCAGCAGCACGGCCTTTTCGGTCTCGGCCTCGCGGAACATGGCGGCCATGTTCTGCTCGGTCTCGCCGACGTACTTGCTCATGAGGTCGCTGGCCTGCCTGACGATGAGCGGGCGGCCCACCGCCTTGGCGATGTGCTCGGCCAGCGCCGTCTTGCCGGTGCCGGGTGCGCCGTAGAAGCACAGCGTGCCGTGGCCGCGCGCCTTCAGCGCCTCGACGATGCGCGGGATCTCGAAACGGGTCTCGACATTGAGCATGTCGAGGTCGTAGGTCGTGACGCTGCGGCGTTCGCCGCGGCCTGTATCGGCAGTGCCGAGGGCAAGGTCGGCGTTGCGAAGCTGGCGCTCGATGAGCGTCTCCATCGATGCGCCTTCGGCCCCTGCCAACCCGGCGAAGCGCACCGCGGTGCGGATCTGCGCGGGCGTGAGGCCCTTTCGCTCGGCCAGCTTGGCGGTGAAGGCTTCGGACACGACCACGCCTTCGAGCGTCTTCTTCACCAGCTGCTCGCGCGCGCCGGGTGGCGGCGACTTGAGTTCGAGGTGGTAGGCGAAGCGGCGGCGGAAGGCCGGGTCGATCTGCTCGATGCGGTTGGTGACCCACAGCGTGGGCACGGGGTTGGCCTCGAGGATCTGGTTGACCCAGGCCTTGCCGCTCACGCTGCCGCTGGTGGGCGCGGGGATCTGTTCGGCGCGCGCCATGAACTGCGCGGCTTCGGTGCTGATGGGCGGAAAGACGTCCTCGACCTCGTCGAACAGCAGCGCGGCCTGCGCGCTGCCCTTGAGGAACACCTGCGCGATCTGCAGGGAGCGGTAGCGGTCGCGGCCGCTCAGCGAATTGCCGTCGCGGTCTGCGTATTCGACTTCGAAGAGCTCGAGCCCGGCGGCCTGCGCCACGACTTTCGCGAGCTCGGTCTTGCCGGTGCCAGGTGGGCCGTAAAGCAGCACGTTGACGCCAGGCTCCTTGCGCGCGACCGCCGCACGCAGCAGCGTGACGAGCATCTGCGCGTCTTCCTGCACGAAGGAGAAGTCCTGCGGCGTGAGCGCGCTCTTGGCCGAGGGCCGCGTGAACACGGCCATCAGCTCGTTGTGGTCGCGGTACTCGCGCATGAGTACGGGCGGCAGCTTCTCGCTGACCTTCATCAGGTCGGCGAGGTCGGTGATGTTGTGCTCGGAGATGAGGTTCTCGACGAGCCCGATGCGCTCCAGCCGCGAGCCCGCGCGCAGCGCCTCGCCCACGTCGCTCGCGTTCACGCCCGCAATGTCGGCGATGGCGGCGTACGCCTCGGGGGCGTTGTTGACCTTGAATTCGACCAGCAGCGAGCGCAGGTCGCGCTGGTAGCGCGCGAGGGTGCCGTACAGCAGCAACGCACGCTCGGCCTTGTTGAGTTGAAGCAGGCCCGCGAGGGCATCGATGTTCTTCTCGACGAGCGTCGACTGCTTGCGCAGCGCGTGCGTGAGCCAGTCGCGCGTGACAGCCAGAACCGAGAGCAGGTCCTTGGGCTGGTCCTTCGCGTATTCGTCGAGATAGAAGAAGAGCGTGCCTTCCTCATAAGGCCCGCGCCAGACGCCATGGCGCTCCAGCAGCGTGCGGCCATCGAAGTCTTCGACGCCCTTCCAGGCCTCGTTGCCCGCGCAGCGACGTCCGAGAAATTCGCGCAGCCGCTGCAGCACGGCGGCGGGCCACACCAGGTGACGGCCCGTGAGGGAGAGCAGGCCGTTGATGTCGCGCCGCACGTTGAAGCGCGGCCCCTGCTTGGCGGCCAGGGTCAGCACGAAGTGCGAGCACATGAGCTCGAGCACCGGCGCCTCCTTGAGTCCGGGCGACGGCAATGCCTGCCCGCGTACCGCAGCAGCCACGACATCGACACCCGCACGCTTGGCCATCAGGCAACCTCCAACGAGGACAATTTCGGACAGACCATAACGCAGACTTTTGGCTTCGGGAAGACCAGTAAACGGGAAAACCCCTGATGGGTGCGATTCCAGCCACAATGCCCGCCATGGTCGGAATCCAGGAAATCGAGCGCGCCGCGGCGCGCCTGCAAGGTCAGGTGCTCAACACGCCGTGCGTGGAGTCACGCACCCTGTCGGAAATCGTCGGCGCGCAAGTGTTCCTGAAATTCGAGAACCTGCAGTTCACATCCTCGTTCAAGGAGCGGGGGGCGTGCAACAAGCTGGTGGATCTTTCCGAGAACGGTACACGCGGAGTGATCGCCATGTCTGCCGGCAACCATGCGCAGGGTGTGGCCTATCACGCGCAGCGGCTCGGACTGCGGGCGCTGATCGTGATGCCGCGCTTCACGCCCGGCGTGAAGATCGAACGCACTCGCGGTTTCGGCGCCGAAGTGGTGCTTCACGGCGACACGCTGGAAGCGGCGCGAACCCATGCCTTCGCGCTTGCGCAACGCGGGGGGCTGACCTTCGTGCATCCCTACGACGACGAAGCGATCATCGCGGGCCAGGGCACTGTGGCGCTGGAGATGCTCGACGCCGTGCCCGATCTCGACGCGCTGGTGGTGTCCGTGGGCGGCGGCGGGCTGATCGCCGGCATGGCGGTCGCCGCGCGCGAACGCAAGCCGAGCATCGAGATCGTCGGCGTGCAGACCACGCGATTTCCGGCGATGGTCAATGCCGTCAAAGGCACCCACCACGCGCAGGGCACGAGCACGATCGCCGAGGGCATCGCGGTCGGCACGCCCGGGGTGCTGACCCAGCAGATCATCGCGAGCAAGGTCGACGACCTGCTGCTGGTGGACGAGGGCGACATCGAGCAAGGCGTGCTGATGCTGCTCGAGATCGAAAAGACCCTGGTCGAAGGTGCGGGGGCCGCCGGGCTGGCGGCGCTGATCCGGCACCCCGAGCGCTTCAGGGGCAAGCGCGTGGGGCTGGTGCTGTCGGGCGGCAACATCGATCCGCTGCTGCTGGCGGCCATCATCGAGCGCGGGATGGTGCGGGCCGGGCGGCTGGCGCGCATACGCGTGAGCGCGCGCGATGTGCCGGGCTCGCTGGCCCATATCACGGCCACTGTGGCCGAAGCAGGCGCTAACGTCGACGAGGTTCACCATCAGCGCGCGTTCACCATGCTGGCGGCCCAGAACGTCGATGTCGAGCTGGTCCTGCAGACCCGGGGACGAGCTCATCTGGCCAGCGTGCTCGCTGCGCTGAAGGATGCCGGCTTCGAGGCTGAAGAGCAGCATTGAGCTGCAAGATCAACCCCGGAAGGCCTCATTGAGGGGCTCGCATCCCCCTAGACCGGCTCCGGGCGCCCCGCCGGTAAAATGCCATCAGTTTGTCAATTGCGTATTCGAGGAATTTCCCGATGTCCAATCCCACTCCCGTCGAGCCGAGCCAAGGCGCGGCCGTCGAACACGACGCCGTCGAATCGGTCGTTCACCTCATGCCGCTGGTGCTTCCACTGGCTGGCGGCGTGCTGATGCTGCTGCTGGCATCCATCGCCGTCTTCATGGCCTGAAGCTGACAGGCGTTAGCGCCTTTGTCCGCGGGCGGTGCGGCCCGCGCTGACGCAATCTCCCGAAGCGAAACGTTTTCTCAAACGGACCTCCGTGCCTGAGCTGGCTCGGCGTCCCGTTCGGAAAGACGATTTTTCAACTTAGGAGATTTTCCGATGAACGCACCCACGATGAAGGGCCTCACCATTCAGGCGCCCTCATACGTCAAGAACGCAAAGCTGATTGCCTGGGTGGCCGACATGGCCGCGCTGTGCAAACCCGAAGCCATCCACTGGTGCGACGGAAGCAAGGAAGAGTACGACCGCCTCTGCCAGCAGCTGGTCGACGCCGGTACCTTCAAGAAGCTCAATCCCGCCAAGCGGCCCAATTCGTTCCTCGCGGTGTCCGATCCGAGCGACGTGGCGCGCGTGGAAGACCGCACGTACATCTGCTCCGAGCAGAAGGAAAACGCGGGCCCGACCAACAACTGGATGGCCCCCGCCGAAATGCGCGCGACCCTTCAGCCGCTGTTCGACGGCTGCATGAAGGGCCGCACGATGTACGTCGTGCCGTTCAGCATGGGCCCGCTGGGCTCGCCGATCGCGCATATCGGCATCGAGCTCTCTGACTCGCCCTATGTGGCGGTCAACATGCGCATCATGACCCGCATGGGCAAGGCCGTTTACGAAGTGCTGGGCGCTGACGGCGAGTTCGTGCCGTGCGTGCACACCGTTGGGGCACCGCTCGAGGCCGGCCAGAAGGACGTGGTCTGGCCGTGCAACAAGACCAAGTACATCGTCCACTACCCCGAGACGCGCGAGATCTGGAGCTATGGCTCAGGCTATGGCGGCAACGCGCTGCTGGGCAAGAAGTGCTTTGCGCTGCGCATCGCGTCCAACATGGGCCGCGACGAAGGCTGGCTGGCGGAGCACATGCTCATCCTGGGCGTGACCAGTCCCGAGGGCAAGAAATATCACGTGGCGGCAGCTTTCCCTAGCGCGTGCGGCAAGACGAATTTCTCGATGCTGGTGCCGCCGGCAGGCTTCGAGGGCTGGAAGGTCACGACCATCGGCGACGACATCGCCTGGATCAAGCCTGGCAAGGACGGTCGCCTGTACGCCATCAACCCTGAGGCGGGTTACTTTGGCGTGGCGCCTGGCACCAACATGCTGACCAATCCGAACTGCATGGACAGCCTGCATCACGACGTGATCTTCACGAACGTGGCGCTGACCGACGACGGCGACGTGTGGTGGGAAGGCATGGAGCAGGACACCAAGACGCTGCCCGAGCATCTGACCGACTGGCAAGGCAAGGATTGGACGCCGCAGATCGCGAAGGAAACCGGCGCCAAGGCGGCGCATCCGAACTCGCGCTTCACCGTGGCTGCCACGAACAACCCCGCGCTGGATGACGCCTGGGACGATCCGAAGGGCGTGGCAATCGACGCGTTCATCTTCGGTGGCCGTCGTTCGACGACCGTGCCGCTGGTGACCGAGGCCCGCAACTGGGTCGAAGGCGTCTACATGGCTGCGACGATGGGTTCGGAGACGACTGCTGCTGCAGCTGGCCAGCAAGGCGTTGTGCGCCGCGATCCGTTCGCGATGCTGCCGTTCATGGGCTACAACATGAGCGACTACTTCCAGCATTGGCTCAATCTGGGTAAGAAGCTCGAAGCTGCGGGCGCGAAGCTACCGAAGATCTACACGACCAACTGGTTCCGCAAGGGCGCCGACGGCAAGTTCGTCTGGCCAGGCTATGGCGAGAACATGCGCGTACTGAAGTGGATGATTGACCGCGTCGAAGGCAACAAGGCTGAAGGCATCGACCACATCACTGGCGTGAGCCCGCGCTATGAGGATCTGAACTGGACTGGCTTGAACTTCAGCGCTGAGCAGTTCGCTACGGTGACGAGCATCGACAAGGCCGCTTGGGAAGCGGAATTGAAGCTGCATACTGAGCTGTTCAAGCAGCTCGAGCATCATCTGCCGAAGGAACTGCCGGAGACGAAAGCTGCGATTGAGCAGCGTCTGGCCGCCTGATAGCTGGCTGCTTCAAAGTAAAAAGCCCGATGGAGATTCCATCGGGCTTTTTTATTTCCACATAAAGCAGATCGACCGGAGAGCTCTTGTCGGAGCTAGTAGCAGCAGGCGCGGCGGGGGTAGATAGCTCAGGCGTGCGCAACCTTTAGCTGGTTTTCTGTTTCTGTTCTGTTTTCAGCTCTGCAAAGCAAAAACCCCCAGCCGGTATACGACTGGGGGTTTCTGGGCTGTAAGAGCCTGACGATGACCTACTTTCACACGGGAACCCGCACTATCATCGGCGCTGAGTCGTTTCACTGTCCTGTTCGGGATGGGAAGGAGTGGGACCAACTCGCTATGGTCATCAGGCATAAAGGGTTGTCTGACTGATCACGCGATCAATCAAACGAATTCATAGAGTTTGGAATCAGTTTTCTGAATTGTTTTGAATGCGTCAACTTGGCATAACACCTTGATCTGACTGATCAAAGTTATAGGGTCAAGCCGCACGAGCAATTAGTATCAGTTAGCTTAACGCATTACTGCGCTTCCACACCTGACCTATCAACGTCCTGGTCTTGAACGACTCTTCAGGGGGCTCAAGGCCCCGGCAGATCTCATCTTGAAACGAGTTTCCCGCTTAGATGCTTTCAGCGGTTATCTCTTCCACACTTAGCTACTCGGCAATGCCACTGGCGTGACAACCGATACACCAGAGGTGTGTCCACTCCGGTCCTCTCGTACTAGGAGCAGGCTTCCTCAAATCTGCAGCGCCCACGGAAGATAGGGACCAAACTGTCTCACGACGTTTTAAACCCAGCTCACGTACCTCTTTAAATGGCGAACAGCCATACCCTTGGGACCGGCTACAGCCCCAGGATGAGATGAGCCGACATCGAGGTGCCAAACACCGCCGTCGATATGAACTCTTGGGCGGTATCAGCCTGTTATCCCCAGAGTACCTTTTATCCGTTGAGCGATGGCCCTTCCATACAGAACCACCGGATCACTATGTCCTGCTTTCGCATCTGCTCGACTTGTCAGTCTCGCAGTTAAGCACGCTTATGCCATTGCACTATCGTCACGATGTCCGACCGTAACTAGCGTACCTTCGAACTCCTCCGTTACGCTTTGGGAGGAGACCGCCCCAGTCAAACTGCCTACCATGCACTGTCCCCGATCCAGATAATGGACCTAGGTTAGAACCTCAAACACACCAGGGTGGTATTTCAACGTTGGCTCCACAAGATCTAGCGACCCTGCTTCAAAGCCTCCCACCTATCCTACACAGATCTGTTCAAAGTCCAATACAAAGCTACAGTAAAGGTTCATGGGGTCTTTCCGTCTTTCCGCGGGGAGATTGCATCATCACAAACATTTCAACTTCGCTGAGTCTCAGGAGGAGACAGTGTGGCCATCGTTACGCCATTCGTGCAGGTCGGAACTTACCCGACAAGGAATTTCGCTACCTTAGGACCGTTATAGTTACGGCCGCCGTTTACTGGGACTTCAATCAAGAGCTTGCACCCCATCATTTAATCTTCCAGCACCGGGCAGGCGTCACACCCTATACGTCCACTTTCGTGTTTGCAGAGTGCTGTGTTTTTAATAAACAGTCGCAGCCACCGATTTTTTGCAACCCGTTCATGCTCCGCTGCTCGCTTCACACTAATAGGGCACACCTTCTTCCGAAGTTACGGTGTCAATTTGCCGAGTTCCTTCTCCTGAGTTCTCTCAAGCGCCTTAGAATACTCATCTCGCGCACCAGTGTCGGTTTGCGGTACGGTCGTTGTTAGCTGAAGCTTAGTGGCTTTTCCTGGAACCTCGTTCAATCACTTCACCAGCAAGCTGGCTCGATCGATGGCCTCGGTATATGTGCACCGGATTTGCCTAATGCACGCCTACATCCATCTAAACCGGGATATCCAACACCCGGATGACCTATTAAGATCCGTCCCCACATCGCACTAACAATCGGTACAGGAATATTGACCTGTTTCCCATCAGCTACGCATCTCTGCCTCGCCTTAGGGGCCGACTCACTCTACGCCGATGAACGTTGCGTAGAAAACCTTGCGCTTACGGCGAGGGGGCTTTTCACCCCCTTTAACGCTACTCATGTCAGCATTCGCACTTCTGATACCTCCAGCACGCTTTACAACGCACCTTCACAGGCTTACAGAACGCTCTCCTACCACTTGCAATAAATTGCAAATCCGCAGCTTCGGTAACTGGCTTAGCCCCGTTACATCTTCCGCGCAGGACGACTCGATCAGTGAGCTATTACGCTTTCTTTAAATGATGGCTGCTTCTAAGCCAACATCCTGACTGTTTTAGCCTTCCCACTTCGTTTCCCACTTAGCCAATTTTAGGGACCTTAGCTGGCGGTCTGGGTTGTTTCCCTCTTGAGTCCGGACGTTAGCACCCGGTGCTCTGTCTCCCAAGCTGTACTCTTCGGTATTCGGAGTTTGCCTTGGTTTGGTAAGTCGCCATGACCCCCTAGCCAAAACAGTGCTCTACCCCCGAAGGTAATACTTGAGGCACTACCTAAATAGTTTTCGGAGAGAACCAGCTATTTCCAAGTTTGTTTAGCCTTTCACCCCTATCCACAGCTCATCCGCTAGTTTTGCAACACTAGTCGGTTCGGACCTCCAGTACCTGTTACGGCACCTTCATCCTGGCCATGGATAGATCACTTGGTTTCGGGTCTACACCCAGCGACTGATCGCCCTATTCGGACTCGATTTCTCTACGGCTTCCCTATTCGGTTAACCTTGCCACTGAATGTAAGTCGCTGACCCATTATACAAAAGGTACGCAGTCACCCTTGCGGGCTCCTACTTTTTGTAAGCACGCGGTTTCAGGATCTATTTCACTCCCCTCCCGGGGTTCTTTTCGCCTTTCCCTCACGGTACTAGTTCACTATCGGTCAATGATGAGTATTTAGCCTTGGAGGATGGTCCCCCCATATTCAGACAGGATTTCTCGTGTCCCGCCCTACTTGTCGTTAGCTCAGTACCACACAGGTCATTTCACGTACGGGGCTATCACCCGCTATGGCCAGCCTTTCCAAGCTGTTCCGTTATGTCTTGTGCTATCACTAACAGGCTTCTCCGATTTCGCTCGCCACTACTTTCGGAATCTCGGTTGATGTCTTTTCCTCGAGCTACTGAGATGTTTCAGTTCACCCGGTTCGCCTCGTTACCCTATGTATTCAGATAACGATACCTTTCGGTGGGTTTCCCCATTCGGAAATCTCCGGATCAAAGCTAATTTGCCAGCTCCCCGAAGCTTATCGCAGGCTATCACGTCCTTCGTCGCCTATCATTGCCAAGGCATCCACCACGTGCTCTTATTCACTTGACCCTATAACTTTGACGTTTCCTCACGGAAACCAAAGTCAATCAAGGAATTGCCAGGTCTTTCACCTAGCGCGTTATGCCGTCTTCAAAAATCGATTTGATTCGAAATTGAAGTTTCTTTTGACGCAATCAAAAATTCTATGTTGCTGATGGCACGGTCTGCACTAAACCTTTACGAATGTGCAGTTTCCATCAGCAACGCTGATTCGACTCTATGAATTTTTAAAGAACAGCCGATTGATCAAGAGATCCTGATCAACAACAAAGAAGCCTCATGCTTTCGCAAGAAGCTGCTTTGGTGTTGAATAAGCATCGAGTTGTTGGTGGAGGATGACGGGATCGAACCGACGACCCCCTGCTTGCAAAGCAGGTGCTCTCCCAGCTGAGCTAATCCCCCTCAAACTCTCACACGAGATATCAGAAGATTTGGTGGGTCTAGTTGGGCTCGAACCAACGACCCCCGCCTTATCAAGACGGTGCTCTAACCAGCTGAGCTACAGACCCATTCGCCAATTATCTTCACATGAAGACAACCGACTTCTTCCAACAACCGATAAGTGTGGGCGTTTAAATTAAATTGCCTGTTTCCAGAAAGGAGGTGATCCAGCCGCACCTTCCGATACGGCTACCTTGTTACGACTTCACCCCAGTCACGAACCCTGCCGTGGTAATCGCCCTCCTTGCGGTTAAGCTAACTACTTCTGGCAGAACCCGCTCCCATGGTGTGACGGGCGGTGTGTACAAGACCCGGGAACGTATTCACCGTGACATTCTGATCCACGATTACTAGCGATTCCGACTTCACGCAGTCGAGTTGCAGACTGCGATCCGGACTACGACTGGTTTTATGGGATTAGCTCCCCCTCGCGGGTTGGCAACCCTTTGTACCAGCCATTGTATGACGTGTGTAGCCCCACCTATAAGGGCCATGAGGACTTGACGTCATCCCCACCTTCCTCCGGTTTGTCACCGGCAGTCTCATTAGAGTGCCCAACTGAATGTAGCAACTAATGACAAGGGTTGCGCTCGTTGCGGGACTTAACCCAACATCTCACGACACGAGCTGACGACAGCCATGCAGCACCTGTGTTACGGCTCTCTTTCGAGCACTAAGCCATCTCTGGCAAATTCCGTACATGTCAAAGGTGGGTAAGGTTTTTCGCGTTGCATCGAATTAAACCACATCATCCACCGCTTGTGCGGGTCCCCGTCAATTCCTTTGAGTTTCAACCTTGCGGCCGTACTCCCCAGGCGGTCAACTTCACGCGTTAGCTTCGTTACTGAGTCAGTGAAGACCCAACAACCAGTTGACATCGTTTAGGGCGTGGACTACCAGGGTATCTAATCCTGTTTGCTCCCCACGCTTTCGTGCATGAGCGTCAGTACAGGCCCAGGGGATTGCCTTCGCCATCGGTGTTCCTCCGCATATCTACGCATTTCACTGCTACACGCGGAATTCCATCCCCCTCTGCCGTACTCCAGCAATGCAGTCACAGATGCAGTTCCCAGGTTGAGCCCGGGGATTTCACAACTGTCTTACATCACCGCCTGCGCACGCTTTACGCCCAGTAATTCCGATTAACGCTTGCACCCTACGTATTACCGCGGCTGCTGGCACGTAGTTAGCCGGTGCTTATTCTTACGGTACCGTCATTAGCCCTCTTTATTAGAAAAGGCCGTTTCGTTCCGTACAAAAGCAGTTTACAACCCGAAGGCCTTCATCCTGCACGCGGCATGGCTGGATCAGGCTTGCGCCCATTGTCCAAAATTCCCCACTGCTGCCTCCCGTAGGAGTCTGGGCCGTGTCTCAGTCCCAGTGTGGCTGGTCGTCCTCTCAGACCAGCTACAGATCGAAGGCTTGGTGAGCCTTTACCTCACCAACTACCTAATCTGCCATCGGCCGCTCCATTCGCGCAAGGTCTTGCGATCCCCTGCTTTCATCCGTAGATCGTATGCGGTATTAGCACAGCTTTCGCTGCGTTATCCCCCACGATTGGGCACGTTCCGATGTATTACTCACCCGTTCGCCACTCGCCGCCAGGATTGCTCCCGCGCTGCCGTTCGACTTGCATGTGTAAGGCATGCCGCCAGCGTTCAATCTGAGCCAGGATCAAACTCTATAGTTCGATCTTGATTTTTGCGCCCCATCTCGCGATGGAGCAAAACTCACAAAAACGGAATTGAAGTGAACTTCACTTCTATTCTCATGAGCGTTTTAAGTCTTGCGACTTGTTCCGAAGAACTTGTGCAATTACCTTCAAACGCCCACGCTTATCGGCTGTAATTTTTTAACGATCACCGAAGCAACTTGTCGTTTACTTCGTTTGCTTGCTGCGATCAGCGAAGCCTTGTAGTCTAGCACGATTTTTAAAGAATCGCCAAACTTTTTTTCGCTTTCTATTTCTTCGTTATCCGCAGCTCACAATTTTCATTGTCAGCCGCCGAAGTCATTTCAGCGGAGCCTTGCAGTCTAGCACGATTTTTTCAAATCTCACCAAACTATTTTGGCTTTTCGCATCGACCAACTTCTTTCGCAACCCGCAACTTTCATTGCAAGTTGCTGAAGCAGTTCGTTTCAGCGAAGCCTTCGATTATGCACCGTTTTTTCAAACCGCGTCAACTTTCGAAGACTTTTTCTTCAGCCCATCCAACCAACCCCGAAGAGACCGACTGGACCTGAACACCAGAGGCATTCAGCAGCGAAGCCCACGAGTATATGACAGATTTTGAGGCCCCGTCTACTCACGCCCACTTTTTTGCACGAAGGCTCTACCCCTTCCCTCATAAATGAAGAAAGCCGCCCGAAGGCGGCTTCTTCATTCAGCGGAGCGCTGCTGCTTAGTAGTAGCGCGAGCTGTTCATGCGGCGCATCGCTTCGTACAGCGTGGGCATGCGCACTTCCTGCGAGCGGGCACTCATGCGAGCCAGTGCATCGATCTTCGCTGCGTCAGCCGCAGGCACAGTGCCTTCGGCCTGCTGACGCCACATTGCGGCCTGCAGCTCTTGCATCACGCGCGGGTCGCTCTGCGCGGTTGCGAGGAAGCGGGCATCCGCACGCGCAGCGGCGCGACGTTCCGCAGCTGCGCGCCATGCGGCAGCAAGGCTGCTCTGACGAACCGAACCAGCGAACAGCGCGAACAAGGCGATGGCTGCAATGCAGAACACCGTCCAGGCAGCGAGCAGGCCGCCTTCGTTCCAGTTGGAAACGAGCGACTCGGTCACCACCAGCACCGCTGCTGCGATAGCAACGATCAACAGGGCAATGAGCGGGCGGGCGCCATTGGCACCGGCGCGGGCGGCCTGGATCTGGCCGAACAGTACTTCGGCGCGACGCACGCCGGGGTGGACAGTAGGTTGGTCAACGTGAACGAAGCTGGTCATGATGCATCCCTCCTGGGACAGTGGTAATCAGTGGTGGCGAACAAGGCCGATGGGGGTGATATTAGGGATTACCCCAGTGTTTATCCACTTTATCTTTCTGATGTTTATCATTCACAAGACTGATGGACGTCAACTTTCGCACGCTCGACCTCAACCTGCTCCGCGTCTTCGACGAGGTGATGGCCGAGCGCAACCTCACGCGCGCCGCCCGCAACCTGTCGATCACCCAGCCCGCGGTGAGCAATGCGCTCCGGCGCCTGCGCGAAGTCCTGGGAGATGAACTGGTGCGCCGCTCGGGCGCAGGCGTGGAGCCCACCCCTAGAGCGCTCGCGCTCTGGCCAACAGTGCGCGAGGCCCTGCGCCAGTTGCAGCACACCCTGGCCCCGGGCGAATTCGATGCGGGCACCGCCGACACCACCTTCCTGCTGGCAATGGCCGACGCCACTGCAGCCGAGCTCATCCCAGGCCTGGTGCAGATCGCCGAAAGAGAAGCCCCGGCCATTTCCCTGCGCGTGCTGCCGCTGACCACGCGAGACCCGCGCCGCATGCTCGAACAGGAAGAAGTCGACATGGCCATCGGCTACTTCCCGGCGGTGATCGCGAGCCTCGCGGCGCGCGGGCAATCGGGTGTGGGGGTGCCGTTCGAGACCCAGCGGCTCTATCTGGGCCAATATGTGTGCGTGATGCGGCGCGGCCATCCGCTGGCGAATGCGCCCCTGACGCTCGACGACTACTGCGCCGCCCGGCACCTGCTGGTGAGTTTTTCGGGCCGGCCCTATGGCTTCATCGACCAGACGCTGGGCGCCATGGGCCGCGAGCGGCGCATCGTGGTGACGGTGAACCAGTTCTTCACCGCAGGACGGGTGGTCGCCAATTCGGATCTGCTGACCGTGCTGCCCCGCCACTTCGTGACCGTGACCGGCATCGACGATCAATTGGTGCTGCGCGACCTGCCATTCGACCAGCCGCCGGTGCACGTGGATGCCATCTGGCACCGGCGCGCCCAGCACGGGCATTCTCATGAATGGCTGCGCAATGCGTTGCTGCGCTCGGCAGCCGCGGCCTTCGCCGGGTCGGTCCTCGGACAGAAGGTGCCCGGCTGACCTGCTTGCTCTATATATGTTCGATCAGCGGACGACGCTGAGCCAGGCGCTGGCTGCGGCGCGCAGTTCCTGGGCGTGATGAGCACCGCGGCCGGCGCGCATGTCGGCGCTTTCCATCAGTGCGGCGGCGTGGCTGGCCGGGGCATTGACGCTGGAAGAACGGAAGAAACGGGCCACTTGGGCGATGAGGCTGAACATGATGGTGCGCGGCTCGTAGCTGCGCTGGAGTGGTTGATGTTCCAAGAATAAGGGTTAACCCTAGAAGATCAAGCCAAACCTTATGCACGTCATGCATGGGGCAATTCACCTAGACTGGCCCGACGATGAAGCTGCAACTGCTTTCCGACCTGCACCTGGAGTCCCACCCCCATTTCCGCGCCGAGCCGCTGCCCGGCGCCGACATGCTGATCCTGGCGGGCGACATCGGCTCCTACCAGCAAGGTTCCCGGCTGACCGACACCGATTTCGGCCTGGGCCGCTTCTCGCCCCGCAAGGGCTGGCCCGTGCCGGTGATCTACGTACCGGGCAACCACGAGTACGACAGCGTCGATTTCGACGAGACCCACCAGCGCCTGCGCGCGCTTTGCGACGAGCTCGACATCATCTGGCTCGAACGCGAAACCCGGGTGATCGAGGGCATCCGCTTCATCGGCACAACCCTCTGGGCCGACTTCGACGCGCTCGCCGAACCGACCGACAGCCTCGCCGAGGCGCTCAAGAAGCGCGGCAAGGCCATGCGCGCCGCCGATTTCTATCTTGAAAAAGCGGCCACCATGCGTAACGGCGAACTCTTCCTCGCCGCACAGCTGCGCGACCAGGCACTGGCCTGCCAGACCTGGCTCAAACAGGCGCTGGCCGAGCCGTTCGACGGCACCACGGTCGCCATCACCCACTTCGCCCCCAGCCTCGAGAGCGGCGATCCCCGCTACGGACTGACACCCGGCACAGCAGGTTTTTGCAACGCCCTCGACGAGTTGCTGCCCCACGCACAGCTCTGGCTGCACGGCCACCTCCACTGCCCGTCCGACTACGTGAAGAACGGCTGCCGCGTGGTCGCCAACCCGCTGGGCTACGCCCGTAACGGCGAACAGGAAGGCTACAAGCCCCAACTGCTGATCGAGGTGCCCGCCGCGCGGTAACGGCCGGCAACGCGTTCGCCGCCGCGGCTGTGTAGACTGGTCCGATTCCATCCGACCGATGGGGGAGCGCGCCATGACGCAGCAGCAGAAACAACAAAGACGACGCAACTTCCTGCAGCAGGCCGCCGGCGCAGCCGCGGCCACCGGTCTGTTCTCCTTCTGGCCGCGGGCTTTCGCCCAGAAACCGGGCGAAGCGGCCGGCGGCAGGGCCATGGGCCAGCTCTCGATGGCCGAGATGTCGCGCCGCCTCGCGGCCGGCAGTCTCAGCAGCAGCCAGCTGGTGGAAGAAGCGCTGGCCGCCATCCAGAACCCCGCCGGCGAAGGCACGCGCACCTTCATCCGCGTGCATGCCGATTCGGCCCGCGCCGCCGCCGCGCGGCTCGACACCGAACGCAAGAGCGGCCGCCCCGCCGCTTCGCCCATCGCCGGCATCCCGATCTCCCTGAAAGACCTGTTCGACGAGACCGGCGTCACCACGCTCGGCGGCTCGATGGTGCTTGCAGGCCAGCCGCCCGCAACGCGCGATGCCATCGTGGTCGAGCGGCTGCGGCGCGCCGGCGCGATCGTCATCGGGCGCTCCAACACGGTCGAGTTCGCCTACACCGGCCTGGGCATCAACCCGCACTACGGCACGCCGAAGAACGTCTACGACCGCGCAACGGGCCGCATTCCCGGCGGCTCGACCTCGGGCGGCGCGATCTCGCTGACCGACGGCATGGCCGCCGGCGCCATCGGCACCGACACCGGCGGCTCGCTGCGCATCCCGGCGGCCCTCAACGGGCTGGTGGGTTTCAAACCGACGCAGCGGCGCATTCCGCTCGACGGCGTGCTGCCGCTGTCGACCTCCTTCGATTCGGCCGGGCCGATGGCATGGACGGTGGAAGACTGCGCACTGCTCGACGCCGTGTTGGCCGCCGAGCTGCAGCGCCCGCTGCGCGTGCTGCCGATGCGCGGCCTGCGCTTCGCGGTGCCCAAGACCTTCTTCCAGGACGAGCTGTCGCCGCCCGTCGCCGCCGCCTTCGCATCGGCGCTGGCCAAGCTCTCGGCCGCGGGCGCCACGATCACCGAGCTGCCGATGGCCGAGTTCGCGAAGGCGCCGACCATCAACCCGCGCGGCATGATCACTGCGGCCGAAGCCTTCACGTGGCACCGCGAATTCATCAAGACCGGCGCGGCCAAGTACGACCCGCGCGTGCTGGCCCGCATCAAGACCGGCGAAACCATCACCGCGCCCGATTACCTGCAGCTGCAGGCGCTGCGCCGCCAGTTCATCCGCTCGATCAACACGGCCGCCATCGGCTACGACGCGATGCTGATGCCCACCACGCCCGACATCGCGCCGCCGATCGCCGAGGTGCTGAAGGACGACGACACCTACTACCGCATCAACGCCCGCATGCTGCGCAACCCCTCGGTGGTGAACCTGTTCGACGGCTGCGCGCTCTCGGTGCCCTGCCACGACGCGGGCACGGCGCCCGTCGGGCTGATGCTCGCCAGCATCGGCAACACCGATCACCGGCTGCTGGCGGTCGGCGCGGCGGTGGAAGCTGTGGTGACGCCTCGGCGCGCGCTCAGCAGCAGCTGAGCGGCGAAGCCGTCGCGGATCAGCGCGTAGCCAGTCCGTCGAAGCAGGTGGCCAGCACCAGTTCGACGATCTGCTCGTCGCTCTGCTGCCCGCCGGCCTTCAGGAAACCGAGCACCGGATCGCAGGCGCGCGCGAACAGCGTGTAGAGCACGGCGATCGCCGGCAGCTTCGGGTTGAGCGATCCATCGGCCTGCGCGGCCTGGATCCAGCCGCCGAGCCGGTCGCTGATGGTCACGAGGCGGTCGAGGTAGCCGCGGTTGTTCATCAGCGCGGCGCGCAGGCTGGAGTTCTGGTGCGGCAGCAGGGGCATCTCGCCGGCAAGCTGCACTTCCATCGCCCAGCGCACCACGGCGCGCAGCTTGGCGACAGGCTTGTCGTCGGCCGGCAGCGAGGCCAGGAAATCGAGCGTGCGCTGCATGATGCGCACCATCGCGGCTGCCGCCAGGTCTTCCTTGCTCGGGAAATGCTTGTAGAGACTGGCCTTGGCGATGCCGACGGCGGCGGCGACCTCGTCGACCGTCATCGATTCGAAGCCTTTTTCGGCAAGGAGGCGGTTGGCGGTCTGCACGATGGCCTCTTCGCGGGCCTGCAGCATCTGCTCCTTGAACGAGATCTTGGCGGGGGCGGTGGCGCTCATATGGCCGGAATTCTAGTCACGACCGTCGCCAGGCAGACGCAGTGCGCGCAAAAAGACCGACCAGTCTATTGCAGACCGACCGGTTGCCCGACCCGGCTCAGGCCCCGCCGCGCCCCTTGGACACCAGCTTGATGCCCGGCATCAGTTCGGCCGCCAGCTCGGGCCGCTCCAGCGCGTAGTCGAGGTTCATGCGCGCGATCTCGACGTGCTCCTCGCCCAGCGCCTGCGCCCGCGAGCCCTGCCCGCGCTCGATGGCCTGCACCATCGCATGGTGGGTGCGGTGCGCCTGGCGCATCCACTGCTGGCCCTCTTCCATCGACGACTGCATCGGCAGCATCGCACTCGGGGCGGCGAAGGGCTGGCCGCCGAGCATGTCCATCACGCGCTTGAGCGCGAGGTTGCCGCAGCCTTCGATGATCAGCTTGTGGAAGCGGTCGTTCATCTCGACGTAGGCCGCGTAGTCGTCGAGTTCCATGCTGGGCTTGTTGACGGCGCGGTCGCCGTCTTCCAGGCATTCCTTCAGGTCGCGCAGCAGCTGGCGGGACGCACCGTCCTCGGCCAGCAGGCGCGCGGCGAAGCCTTCGATCACGCCGCGCACGCGGATGGCGTCGGCCACTTCCTGCGAGGTGAAGCGGCGCATCTGGTAGCCGCCGCTGGGCGACTGCTCGATCAGCCCTTCGTGCTCCAGGCTGGCCAGCGCCAGCCGCACCGGGGTGCGCGAAGCCTCGAGCTTCTCGGCCAGCGGGATCTCGGCCAGCCGCTCTCCGGGCCCGAATTCGCCCTTGAGGATCATGTCGCGCAGTTGCACGAGCACGCGGGATTGTTGGGAGTCCATCGGCGAATTCTAGGAGACGACGCCGCCATTGCACGCAGCGTATTTACGCTGGCTCGGTTGTTGCATGCACAACGTCGCAACAAGTGTCAAAAACTGACGATACGCTCAGCATTTACCCTGATTTCTCCCGTTCCAAGCCCCAGATTGGGGCAAAACCGGAGATGAAAGTTTGACCCGGATCGAGGTTCACCAAGAGAATGCATACAGTTGCATGCAATAGCTGCAAGCCTCTTTCCACAGTCCCCACGATGGAGCCCGCACGATGATCAGCGCAGAGCAGAACGATTTCATCACCCGCGTCGGACCCGGCGCCCCCGCCGGCAAGCTGCTGCGCCGCTACTGGCAGCCGGTGGCCCTGGTCGACGAGCTGGCCGGCCCGCGCCCGGTCAAGCCCGTGAAGCTCATGGGGCAGGACTTCGTCCTGTTCCGCGACGAGAGCGGCCAGCTCGGCATGCTCGACCGCGACTGCCCGCACCGCGGCGCCGACCTCGCCTTCGGCCGACTCGAAAACGGCGGCCTGCGCTGCGCCTTCCACGGCTGGCTGTTCGACGCCAAGGGCAACTGCCTCGAGACCCCCGCCGAGCCCGCCACCAGCAAGCTGTGCAGCCGCATCAAGCAGTCGGCCTATCCGGTGGTCGAAAAGAGCGGCGTGGTCTTCGCCTACATCGGCGAGGGCGAGCCCCCCGCCTTCCCCGAGTTCGACTGCTTCGTCGCGCCCGACAGCCACACCTTCGCCTTCAAGGGCCTGTTCGAGTGCAACTGGCTGCAGGCGCTCGAAGTGGGCATCGACCCGGCGCACGCCTCGTACCTGCACCGCTTCTTCGAGGACGAGGACACCTCCGAAAGCTACGGCAAGCAGTTCCGCGGCGCCTCGGCCGACTCCGACATGCCCATCACCAAGGTGCTGCGCGAGTACGACCGGCCCGACATCAGCGTCGAGCCCACCGACTACGGCTTCCGCCTGAAGGCGCTGCGCAAGCTCTCGGAAGACACCACCCACGTGCGCGTGACCAACGTGGTGTTCCCGCAGGCCTTCGTGATTCCGATGAGCGCCGAGATGACCATCTCGCAGTGGCACGTGCCGGTGGACGACACGCACTGCTACTGGTACGCCATCTTCACCAGCTTCACCGGCCCGGTCGACAAGCAGCAGATGCGCGAGCAGCGCCTGAAGCTCTACGAACTGCCCGACTACACGTCGCGCAAGAACAAGCGCAACAACTACGGCTACAGCGTCGAGGAGCAGCTCACCGAGACCTACACCGGCATGGGCGACGACATCAACGTGCACGACCAGTGGGCGGTGGAGTCGCAGGGCGCCATTCAAGACCGCACGCGCGAGCACCTGGGCAGCACCGACAAGGGGATCATTGCCTACCGCCGCGTGCTGGTGAAGGCCATCGAGGCCACGCTGGCCGGCGAAGGCGCGCCGATGATCATCGACGCCGCGCAGGCCAGCGCCATGACCGGCCCGCCCTCCATCGACGGCATCGGCCGCAACGTCGCCGACGAAGCCTCCACCGAGGCCTACTGGCAGGACGCCGACCGCGCGCGGCGCCTGAAGTCGGACTGGGCTTCCGCACGCCTGGCCGCTGCCTGAGCACACGTCATGACGAGCCACACATTCGTCGACCGCTTCGGCCTCTGGAGCGAAGACCAGCACGCGCAGGCCAGGGAACTGGTGCGCCGCATCGACGGCGGCGAGGTCGATCTCGTCCGCTTCGCCTGGCCCGACCAGCACGGCATCCTGCGCGGCAAGACGCTGGTCGCCGCCGAGGCGCGCTCGGCCCTCTGGGAAGGCGTGAACCTCACCTCCACCCTGCTGGCCAAGGACACCTCGCACAAGACCGTGTTCCCGGTGTTCACCCAGGGCGGTGGCTTCGCCGTCGAGGGCCTGCAGGGCGGCGCCGACTTCACCATCGTGGCCGCCCCCTCCACCTTCAAGGTCCTGCCGTGGTCGCCGCGCACAGGCTGGGTGATGTGCGACGCCTACATGGCCGACGGCAAGCCCTGCCCATTCGCCACGCGCCAGATCCTGCAGCGCGCGGTGCACCAGCTCGACGAGCTGGGGCTGGACTTCATCGCCGGCCTCGAGGTCGAGTTCCACGTTTTCAAGCTCGACGACGCGCGCATGGGCCTGGCCGACTCGGGCCAGCCCGGCGAGCCGCCGCGCGTGTCGCTGCTCTCGCACGGCCACCAGTACCTCACCGAGCTGCGCTACGACCGCGTCGACGGGCTGATGGAGCTGCTGCGCTCGCAGCTCATGGCGCTCGGCCTGCCGCTGCGCTCGCTGGAAATCGAATTCGGCCCCAGCCAGTTCGAGCTGACCTTCGGCCCCACCGCCGGCGTCATGCCCGCCGACACCATGGTGCTGCTGCGCAGCGCCATCAAGCAGGTCTGCCAGCGCAACGGGCTGCACGCCACCTTCATGTGCCGGCCGAAGATCCCGAACGTGATGTCCAGCGGCTGGCACCTGCACCAGTCGCTGCGCCGCAAGAGCGACGGCGTCAACGCCTTCATGCCCGAGGCCGAGGGGCAGCCCCTCAGCGAGCTCGGCATGCACTACCTCGGCGGCCTCAAGGCGCACGCCTGCGGCGCCGCCGCGCTGGCGAGCCCCACCATCAACGGCTACCGGCGCTACCGCCCCTTCTCGCTCGCGCCCGACCGCGCGATCTGGGCCAAGGACAACCGCGGCGCGATGCTGCGCGTGCTCGGCGGCCCGGGCCAGTCCGCCACGCGCATCGAGAACCGCGTGGGCGAGCCGACGGCCAATCCGTACCTGTACCTGGCGTCGCAGCTCTTCTCGGGCCTCGACGGCATCCGCAACAGGATCGACCCAGGCCCCTCGGCCGACGCGCCGTACGAGACGCCGGCGGAGCAACTGCCCCGTTCGTTGAGCGACGCCCTCGCCTGCCTGCGCCGCGACGAGATGCTCAACGCGCAGATGGGCAAGACCTTCGTCGACTACCTCTGCCACATCAAGGAAGCGGAAATCGCCCGCTTCAACCTCGAAGTCAGCGAGTGGGAACACCGCGAGTACTTCGACATGTTCTAGAGCCATGAGCCCCCCGGCTTTTCACTCCGCTTCGCTGCGTGTAACTCCACCCCCCAAGGGGGAGGCGCGGCCCGCCTTGGGGCGGCCCGGCGGCGGCCGCCATTTCCATTGAAACCCATGCCCACGATCCACTACATCCTCAAGGACGGCACCACGCGCGAGGTCGACGCTAAGGTCGGCGCCAGCGTGATGGAGACCGCCATCCGCGGCAACGTGCGCGGCATCGACGCCGAGTGCGGCGGCTGCTGTTCCTGCGCCACCTGCCACGTCTACGTGGACGACGCCTTCATCGACCTGCTGCCGCCGCCCGACGACATGGAGAGCGCACTGCTCGATGCCGTGGCGTCCGAGCGCAGGCCCGGCTCGCGCCTGAGCTGCCAGCTCAGCATCACCGCGGCCTTCGATGGCCTCACGGTGCGCGTGCCCGATACGCAGGTTTGACGCCTGCCTCGGGCATCATCGCCCGCCTTGTTTGCACCCGGTTACACAACAGCGGCGCCCGAGCGGGCGCATCCACTCCACCTGAAAGGCTCTTTTCCATGACGATGACCAAGAGAACTCTCCTCTCGACCCTGCTGCTGGCCGGCCTCGGCATCGCGGGCGCCCCGGCGCATGCCGCCGGCGAGCCGCTGCGCATCGGCCTCATCGCCACCTACTCGGGCCCCTACGCCGACTACGGCCGCCAGTTCGACGCCGGCATCGCGCTCTACCTGAAGGAGCACGGCGGCAAGGTGGGCGGCCGCACGGTCGAGATCATCAAGAAGGACACCGCCGGCCCCGCGCCAGACGCCGCCAAGCGCATCGCGCAGGAACTCATCGTGCGCGACAAGGTGAGCGTGCTCACCGGCCTGGACTTCAGCCCCAACGCGTATGCCGTGGGCGCCATCGCTACGCAGGCGAAGATCCCGACCATCGTGATGAACGCGGCGTCGTCGGCCATCACCACCAGCTCGCCCTACGTGGCGCGCCTGTCGTTCACCGTGCAGCAGGTCACCGACCCGATGGCGCGCTACATGCTCAAGGAAGGCATCAAGGACGCCTACACCGTGGTCGCCGACTACGCCTCGGGCGTCGATGCGGAAACGGCCTTCAAGAAGACCTTCACCGCCGGCGGCGGCAAGGTCTCGGGCGAGGTGCGCACGCCGATGAACAACCCCGACTTCTCGGCCTACGTGCAGCGCATCAAGGACGCCAAGCCCCAGGCCGTGTTCTTCTTCTTCCCCTCGGGCGTGATGCCGCCGGCCTTCCTCAAGGTGTGGAAGGAGCGCGGCATGGAGCAGGCGGGCATCAAGCTCTACGCCACCGGCGAGGCCACCGACGACAGCTACCTCGACGCCACCGGCGACGTGGCGCTGGGCCTGGTCACCAGCCATCACTACTCCTTCGCGCATCCCTCGCCGAAGAACCAGAAGTTCGTGAAGGACTTCGCCGCCGACAACGGCACCAAGCTGCGCCCGAGCTACTTCGCCGTGACCGCCTACGACGCCATGGCCGCCATCGACCTCGCGCTGGCCAAGACCAAGGGCGACACCGCCGGCGACAAGTTCATGGACGCGCTCAAGGGCCTGAGCTTCGAGAGCCCGCGCGGCCCCGTGGAGATCGACCCGGCCACTCGCGACATCGTGCAGACCGTCTACATCCGCAAGACCGAGCGCGTGAACGGCCAGCTGGTGAACGTCGAGTTCGACAAGTTCGAGCGCGTGAAGGACCCGGCCAAGGAAGGCGCGGCCGCCAAGTAGGCGCGCCCTCGTATCCATCGTTCAGCCAGCGAGTCAGCAAGCGGGAAATTCATGGGCATCGTGATCTTCGACGGAGTGGCCTACGGCATGCTCCTCTTCCTCATCGGCGTGGGCCTGTCCATCACGATGGGGCTCATGAATTTCGTCAACCTCGCGCACGGCAGCTTCGCGATGGTGGGCGGCTACGCCGCGAGCGTGCTCATGAGCCACTTCGGGCTGGGCTTCGGGCTCTCGCTGGCGGCCGCCTTCGTGGCGGCTGCGGTCACGGGCGCGGTGCTGGAGTTTCTGTTCTACCGGCGCCTCTACCGCGCGCATCCGCTCGACCAGGTGCTGCTGTCTATCGGCGTGGTGTTCGTGTCCATCGCCGCCTTCACCTACTTCTTCGGCCCGACGATGCAGCCCTTCACGCTGCCGCCGGCGCTCGACGGGCAGGTTTCGCTGGCCGGACTGGAAGTGGGCCGCTACCGCCTGTTCCTGATCGTCTGCGGCGTGCTCGTGCTGGCCGCGCTGCTGCTGGGCCTGGGCAAGACGCGCTACGGCGCGATGGTGCGCGCGGCGGTGGACAACCAGCGCGTGGCCGGCGGCACCGGCATCCATGTGCAGCGTCTCTTCTTCCTGACCTTCTCGCTGGGCTGCGGCCTCGCGGGGCTCGGCGGCGCGCTGAGCCTCGGCATGCTGGGGCTGGAGCCCTCGTTCCCGCTCAAGTACCTCGTCTACTTTTTGATGGTGGTCTGCGTGGGCGGCGCGGGCACCGTCACCGGGCCCTTCATTGCGGCGCTGCTGGTCGGCATCGTCGACGTGGCGGGCAAGTACTACCTGCCGGAGACCGGCGCATTTCTCATCTACGTCTTCATGATCGTCATGCTGCTCGTGCGGCCGAACGGCATCGTCGCGAAGAAGGGGCTCGCATGAAAGCCCTGAACCTCTCTCCCGCGCAGATGCGCATCGCCGAAGCCGCCTTCTGGCTCGCGCTCGCGTCGAGCTTCTTCCTGCTGCCCGACAAGCTCACGCTGATGAGCCAGGTCATGATCTTCGGCCTGTTCGCCGTGTCGCTCGACATGGCGCTGGGCTACGCGGGCATCCTGACCGTGGGCCACGCGGCCTTCTTCGGCGCGGGCGCCTATGCGGCCGGCCTGCTCGCGAAATACGGTTGGAGCGAACCCTTCAGCGGCCTCGTGTTCGCGCTGGCGGTGTGCGGCGCGCTGGGCTACGTGCTGAGCTACCTCGTGGTGCGCGGCGCCGACCTCACGCGGCTGATGATCACCATCGGCGTGTGCGTGCTGCTGTACGAGCTGGCCAACCGGCTCTCGGGCATCACCGGCGGCACAGACGGGCTGCAGGGCGTGGCCATCGCGCCGGTGCTCGGCCTCTTCGAATTCGACCTCTACGGCAAGACCGCCTTCGGCTATGCCTTCGGCGTGGTGCTCGCGATGTTCCTGCTCGTGCGGCTGGTGCTGCGCTCGCCCTTCGGGCTGGCGCTGCGCGGCATCCACGACAGCCGCAAGCGCATGACGGCCATCGGCTCGCCGGTGGAGGCGCGGCTGCGCATGGCCTATGCCTTCTCGGCGGCGGTGGCTGGGGTAGCCGGAGCATTGCTGGCGCAGACCACGCAGTTCGTCGGCATCGAGTCGATCAGCTTCAACCGCTCGGCCGAGGTGCTCATCATCCTGGTGCTCGGAGGCACGGGGCGGCTGTACGGCGGGATGATCGGCGCCATCGTCTACATGCTGGTGCACGACTGGTTCGCGGACATGAACCCGCAGTACTGGATGTTCTGGCTCGGCATCTTCCTGATCGCGGCCGTCATGCTGGGACGCGGCGGCATCATGGGCGCGCTCTCGCGCTTCGTCCGCACGGGGAAGGCGCGATGACGAACACCACGCACTCCCTGCGCACGCAGGGCCTCGGCGTGCGCTTCGGCGCCTTCCAGGCCGTGGGCGACGTCAACCTCTCGCTCGAACCCGGCGCGCGGCAGGCGCTGATCGGGCCCAACGGCGCGGGCAAGACCACGCTCATCAACCTGCTGACCGGCGTGCTCAAGCCCACCAGCGGCAGCATCCACATGGGCGGGCTCGACATCACCCGCCTGCCGGGCGACAAGCGCGCCCGCATGGGGCTGGCGCGCACCTTCCAGATCAACACGCTCTTCCCCAGCCTCACGCCGCTGCTGTCGGTGGTGCTGGCGATCAGCGAGCGCGAAGGGCTGGGCGCCACCTGGTGGCGGCCGCTGAAGGGCTGCACGGCAGTGTTCGACGAGGCGCACGCCCTGCTGGGCACGCTGAAGCTCGACAGCCTCGCCGACGTGCCCGTGGCCGAGCTGGCCTACGGCAAGCAGCGGCTGCTCGAGATCGCGCTCGCGCTCGCGGCCAGGCCCCGCATCCTGCTGCTCGACGAACCCGCCGCCGGCGTGCCGGAGGACGAGAGCGGCGAGCTGTTCGAGGCCATCGCGGCACTGCCGCAGGACATCAGCGTGCTCTTCATCGAGCACGACATGAAGCTGGTCTTCCGCTTCGCGCGCCGCATCTCGGTGCTGGTGGGCGGACGCATCCTCACCGAGGGCACGCCTTCGGAAATCGGCGCCGACCCGCGCGTGCGCGAGGTCTACCTGGGCAGTTCGCACCTCCATCACCACCCACACGACCAACATGCCTGAAGCACTCGCCTTCGACAACGTCACCGCCGGCTATGGCAACGCCGTGGTGCTCGACCGGCTGGCTTTCTCCCTGCAGCAGGGCGAAAGCCTCGCCATCCTCGGGCGCAACGGCGTGGGCAAGACCACGCTGCTCGAGACGCTGATGGGCAACACCCGCGTGATGCAGGGCGCGATCCGCTGGCAGGGCACGGACATCGTGCGCTGGCCCTCGCACCAGCGCGTGCGCGCGGGGCTGGGCTGGGTGCCGCAGGAGCGCGAGGTGTTCCCCTCGCTCACCGTCGAGGAGAACCTCACGGTGATCTCGCGCCTGGGCGGCTGGAACCTCAAGCGCGTCTACGACTTCTTCCCGCGCCTGCGCGAGCGGCGCGGCAACTACGGCAACCAGCTCTCGGGCGGCGAACAGCAGATGCTCGCCATCGGCCGCGCGCTCATGACCAACCCGAAACTGCTGCTGCTCGACGAGCCGATGGAAGGCCTCGCGCCGATCATCGTGGAAGAGCTGGCGGCGGCGATCCGCCGGCTGTGCGAATCGGAGGGGCTCGCCTCGATCGTGGTCGAGCAGCATCCGGTGCTCGCGCTGGAGATGACGCACAAGGCCATCGTGCTGGAGCGCGGCACGGTGGTGCACGCGGGGCCGAGCGCGGCGCTGGCGGCCGACCAGGAATTGCTGGAAGGCTTGCTGGGCGTCGGGGTCTGATTGCAGGACTCCGCGGAACCGGCTTTGCCGGGCCGCAGGTGTCGCCCCCGGCGAGGGGGTTGGCGAAGCGACACGAAGTGCGCGAAGCCTGGGGGGAGTACCTGGCCTAGCTGAGCATCTGCCCGCGGCTGCCGATCACGGCCACGTCCACGAACTGGCCGCCTTCGCGGTTGGTGCGCCCGTAGTTGATCTTCACGCCACCCAGGTCGAAGTTCTCGATGCTCGCGAGCCCCGACATCACCGAGGCGCGCGTGAGCGAGCCGCCGGCGCGGCGCATGCCTTCGGCCAGCACGGCGGCGTTCAGGTAGCCCTCCAGGCTGGTGAGCGAGAAGTCCTTGACGCCGTTGGCCACCATGTCGGTCTGGTAGCGGCGCACGATCTCGAACTTGGTCGAGTACGGCGAGGGCACCACGATCACGAAGCCCAGGCCCTTGGCCAGGTCGCCCATGGCCGACAGCGCGCTGGCCGTGATCGACAGGCCGTAGGCCGAGCTGCTGTTGCCGGCCTCGCGCAGCGCCTTCAGGAACACCGGCGCCGTGCCGGCCAGCCCGACCACCACCACCTGCGGCTTGGCCTTGGCGATGGCGGCGGCCGCGGGGCCGACTTCCATGCTGGTGGTGTTGGGCGTGGTCGCGATGACCGCCGGCTCGAGCTTGGCCTTGGCCAGCGCGTTCTTGAAGGCCGCCAGCACGGACTGGCCCAGCGGGTCTTCCGAATGCACGAGGCCGATGCGGCTCTGGCCCAGCACGGCGGCGGTGCTCACCAGCTTCTCGACTTCCTGGTCGTAGTTGGCGCGCACCCAGAAGGTGTTGGGCGAATTCTTCTTGCGCAGCGAGATCGTGCCGGTGATGGGGCCCACCACGGCCATGCCGGGCACCGCGTCCATCACCTCGGCGGTCTGGCGCGTGCCCAGCGGGTGCACCAGCGCGAGCACGGAACTGTCCTTCTCGAAGGCCAGCGCGTTGGCCTTGGCCACGTCGGGCTTGAAGGTGTCGTCGGCCATCACGAGCTCGACCTTGGTGCCGTTGATGCCGCCCGCCTTGTTCAGCGCATTGAAGAAGGCGCTCGAGCCCTGGTGGAGGCCCTGCCCGTTCGCCTTCTCGACGCTGCTGTTGTCGAAGGTCGTTCCCACGCGCACCGGCCGGTTCTGCGCCAGTGCCGGAAAGCCGAGGCCGGCGGCTGCGGTGGCGGCGGCCAGCCCGGTCAGCGCACGCCGACGGCTGTTGGAAAGCGGCGCAATCGACTCGCGCGGCACGGGAACGGTCATGTCGAAGTCTCCAGAAGAAAGGCGTCTGTGACAAAAGTTCACACTCTTGGAAGAAATGTAACGCACCTTCCCGCGCCGGAGATGACCCGGACGCCTACTTCGTCGCGGGCTTCGGCATGGCCGCCACATAGCGCGCGTCGGTCAGGGTGCCGAGGAAGGCACTGATCTCGTCGATCTCCTCGTCGGTCAACGCCGGCGTTGTGCCGGGGCGACGGTTCATCGGCGTGGAATTGACGTTGATGTTGCCCCGATAGGCCGCCGGCACGTCGTCGAAGGTGGGCTTGCCGTGGTACCACTTCGCCGGGTCGGTCGAGCGCGTGGCATAGAACGCGACCGCGTCGCGCAGCGTGGTGAACACGCCGTTGTGCATGAAGCTCTGGCGCACCGCCACGTTGCGCAGCCCCGGCGTACGGAAGTAGCCGCACCACTGGTTGGGCTCGGGCCAGCGCAGCTGCGCGGCCGTGCGGCACAGGCCGTTGTCGAAGCGGCGCGGATCGCGGTTGGCGGGCAGCGAGAGGTTGCGCGGCACGGCGATGGCGTCGTAGCCGAAGTCGGTGAACAGCGATCGCTCGGGCCGGCTCGCCGTGTCGGACAGCGTGTGGCACGACATGCAGTTGCCCTTGTCGGGGTTCTTGAACAGCGCGAGGCCGCGCATTTCCTGCGGGCTCAGCGGCGTGCGGTGGCGCAGGTAGTCGTCGAAGCGCGAAGTGAAAGGCGCCATCTCGTCGCTCTGCAGGTAGGCCTGCAGCGCCTGGCCGATGCCCTTCACCGCCTGCTCGGGGTCGCGCAGCACGCGTGGCCCGAAGGCCAGTGACATCGCGGGCGCCAGGTCGGTGCCGCGCAGCTTGCGCAGCAGGCTCTGCGGCGAGGCGTTGTTCATCTCGTCGCGGTCGAACAGCGGGCCGCGCGCCTGCTCGGCCAGCGTGTCGGCGCGGCCGTCGGCGAAGAGGCCGCCGAAGGGCGAGGCGAAAGGCGCGTCGTCGTCCTGATAGAAGTGCCGGCGCGGCACATAGCGCACGTACAGCAGCGACGGCGCGGTGCGCGCGCTGAAGCGCCCCGGGCGGCTGCCCTGCGGGGTGCGGGGACCGGCCAGCGAGGGCGCGTTCAGCGTAGAGGTGAACGCGCGCAGCGGATCGTGGCAGCTCGCGCACGAGGTGCCCTGCGGCTGCGACAGCCGCGTGTCGAAGAAGATGCGCTTGCCCAGTTCCGCCAGCGCGGGGTCGGGCTTGAAGGTGGCCGCGGTGGGATCGACACGCGCGGAGATCTTCGGCGTGGCGCCGATGCGATCGATCACCACGCTCTGCGGGCCACCGGGGTTGATCTCCGTCGTGGTCGCCGCAAGAGCGACGGCGGCCGTGCCCGGCCAGGCCAGGCATGCGGCCACCACCGCCAGCGCTGCGCGCATCGTCACGGCGTGAGCATGCCCGTCTTGTCGCAAGCCAGCGTGCGGCCGGTCTGCTGGCAGGTGGCGAGCAGCTTGCCGGCCACGGTGTAGGCCTTGAAGGTCCAGCCCACGCCCGGCGAGGCCTTGCGCTCCATCAGCATGAAGCCGAAGGTGTTGTGGTGCGTGATGCGGTCGACCGTCACGTCCGGCGCGGGCGAGGTGCCGGCGGCCAGCGGGTCGGGCAGCGCCACGTCGAGATTGTCGCCGCCGTTGCCCGACACCACGGTGGCGGGATGGTCGGTGGCGAAGTTCAGCGCCTGGAAGTCGTGCACGTGGCCGTGCAGCGCGATGTGCACGCCACTCGGGTAGTAGGCCTTGGGGTTGAGGTTGCCCATCACCGACTGCAGCGCGAGGTTGCCCGAGGCCGGGGTCGAGCCCGCGATCGGCGCGAAGGCCAGGATCGGGTGGTGGTTGGTGAACATCGTGGTCGTGATGCCGGCCTTGGCGGCCAGCGTCGCGACGGTCTGGAACTGCTTCTGGTAAGCGATGAACTGCGGGTCGTCCGTCTTCAGCGCCGCCTTGCCGGCCTTGGCCGAGTCGAACACGACGATCTGCGAACCGGTGCCCAGCTGCACCGCATACGGCTCCGAATAGTTGCCGGTGCTGTCGTTGGCCGGGTCGTTGCACGAACGCTTGTCGGAGTACGGGCGCGGATCGAGGAAGCGCATCCAGCCCTGGCCGCCGCGGGCGCATTCCTCGTGGTTGCCGCGCACCAGGATCCACGGTGCCTTGGCCAGCAGCGGCGCGGCAGGCTTGAAGAAATCGGCCTGCCAGGTGTCCCAGCCGTAGCCCCAGGGACTGCCCTTGCAGCCGGCGATGTCGTCGGGGCAGACGTTCTCGCGGTAGTGGTAGTCGCCGATGTGCAGCACCAGGTCGGGGTTGAAGCCCGCGCCGGTGGCCGCGAGCGGCGCGAACGGCCACACGGTGCTGTCGTTGCAGGGCTGGTAGGCGTTGTCGGCTTTCTTCAGGCGGCAGCCGGTGTCGGCCAGCACGAGAACGCGCTGCGGCTCGGCCTTGGGCAACGGCAGCGTGCGGCTGCCGATGGCGGCCTGCTTCGCGTCGGCCGCCAGCGTGGTCTCGCAGGACGACACGGGAAACGCGGAGGGCTTCGAGTCGGCCGGATCGCTGGCCGTGGTTCGCTGCGCCATGGTGCCGGCGCCGGCGCGCAAGGTCATGCGCGTCGTCTTGCCGTCCACCGTGATCTGCGGGCACGTGGCATTGGCATCGGCCGTGATGGCGGAGGCCGGCGCCGTGTAGCTGGTGATGGCGCGCGCGATGGCGGCGTTGTTGTCGCCGATCTCCACCCAGGTGGCCTGCAGGTTGGCGTCTGCCGAGGCTGCGTCGGGCTGCGGGGCGGGCGCTGGTGCCGGGGCGGGTGCGGGAGCCGCGGGCGGCCCCAGGACGATCGACTGGCCGTTGCCGCCGCCATTGCAGCCCTGCAGCAGGATGGCGGTGCAGGCCAGGCTGGCCAGCCAGCGCAGGTCGGGCGTGGCGCGCGGCGCGGGGGCTGCGGTAGGTGTGGTGCGCATCTGGGAATCCCTCTGGTTGTTGTGTCGTGGGACGCCGCAATCTAGAGGGGCAGTGTGCAATCCGTATTACACGGTTGCAGGCGCGCCGCCGGCGCGCAGTGATGAAAGAACCGCTACAGCAGCTCTTCGCCCACGATGGGCAGCAGCAGCCAGTTCTTGAAGCGCAGCCAGAGGAATTCGCCGGGCTCGTCCTCGTGGACGATGTCGCCGCCGGCGTCGTCGTACTCCAGCCATTGCACGCGCCGGCCGTCGGGCCCCAGGCGCAGCCGGTAGCCGAGGTTGACGCGCTCGCCGCCCATGAGCCTGTCGTAGTCCTTCACCAGCTCGGGACTGTCGATGACCAGCCCCATCTCGGTGTTGACCGCGGCCGAGCGGTGGTCGAGGTTCATCGAACCGACGAAGAAGCGCTCGTCGTCGATGATCGCCAGCTTGGCGTGCAGCCGGCTGATCGACTTGCCGAAGTCGCCGAAGCGCCCCGAACGCCCGGTGAGCGTGGGCGCGATCTCGTAGATGGTGACGCCGATCTTCAGCATGTCGGCGCGGTAGCGCTCGTAGCCCGCGTAGGCCAGCGGCTCGTCGGTGGCGCCCAGCGAATTCGTCACCACCGTGATGCGCCCGCCACGCTCGATGGCCGCCTTCATCATCGCCATGCCGCGCGCGCCCGGAATGAAGTACGGCGAGCCGATCTTCACCTCGCGCCGCGCCGAATTGATGACGCTCAGCGCGCCCTCCGTCACGCTGCCGGCGTAGGCGGCGTCGGGCTTGCGCGTGATCTTCTCGGGGTCGTCCACGAACAGCGTCGACGGTGCCCAGTAGCGCTCGACGTTGCCTGCGATGAGCTGCTGCCCCACCGGCGACTTGTCGAGCACGTCGCGCTGGTGCATGGCCACGTCGGGCACCGCGGTGCGCGCGATCTCGTCGAAGCGCTTCTGCGCCTGCTCCACGGGCATGCGCAGCGGCGCGATCTGCTCGATGGGGCGCACGTGCTCGCTGTTCCAGTAGCGGTCGAAGCCCTCGGACATCTGGCGCACCACCGGGCCGCTGGACAGCACGTCCATGTCGATGAAGTTCGCCGCCGTGCTGCGCATGAAGTATTCGTTGGCGATGTTGCGGCCGCCCGAGACCGCGAAGCTGTTGTCGGCCACCAGCAGCTTGTTGTGCATGCGGTGGTTGATGCGGCCGAAGTCGCTCAGCGAGAACAGCAGCCGCGTCGCCAGCGAGTCGGCACGCGAGGGCAGCGGGTTGAACAGCCGCACCTCGATGTTCGGGAACGCCGAGAGCGTGCTGAACACTTCGTCTTCGCCGCCCGTGTAGAGGTCGTCCACCAGCAGCCGCACGCGCACGCCGCGCGCCGCGGCCTCGCGCAGCTCCTTGAGGAACAGCAGGCCGACGTCGTCCTTCTGGATCAGGTAGTACTGCACGTCGAGCGACTTCTCGGCGTGCCGCGCAAGCGAGATGCGCGCATCGAACGCGAAGGCGGCCTCCGGCAGCAGCCGGAAGCCCGACAGCGCCGTGGACCCGCCCGGCGTGCCCTTGGCCGCGAGCTGCCCCAGTTCGGTCTGCGACACATCGGTGACCGCCGTGACCACCGGGCGCGGCTGCGGCGGCGGCAGGCTCGCGCAGCCCGCCAGCCACAGGGCGGCGGCGCCCAGTGCGAGAGCGGCGAATCGGCGGACGACGGAAGCGCGCATGGGCCGAACTGTAGCTCGCGGCGGCCCCGGATGGCGGGCCTATCATCGAAGCGAAACAAAAGGAAAAGAAGCGTGCTCAACGGCTTGTGGCTTGGTTTCTTCGGGGTGGCGGCGCTGGCGGCGCTGGGGCGGTGGCTGGTCGGGGGCGACCCCACCGTGTTCGCGGCGCTGGTGGAGGCGCTGTTCGCCATGGCGCGGCTGGCGGTGGAGGTGATGGTGCTGCTCTTCGGCACGCTCACGCTCTGGCTGGGCTTCCTGCGCATCGCCGAGGCGGCGGGGCTGGTCGGCTGGCTCGCGCGGCTGCTGGGGCCGCTCTTCCGGCGCCTCATGCCGGGCGTGCCGGCGGGGCACCCGGCGCTGGGGCTCATCACCATGAACTTCGCGGCCAACGCGCTGGGGCTGGACAACGCGGCCACGCCCATCGGCCTGAAGGCGATGCGTGAGCTGCAGCGGCTGAACCCCGATCCGGTGACGGCCACCAACGCGCAGATCCTCTTTCTCGTGCTCAATGCCTCGTCGCTGACGCTGCTGCCGGTCACCATCTTCATGTACCGAGCCCAGCAGGGCGCGGGCGACCCGACGCTGGTGTTCCTGCCGATCCTGCTGGCGACCAGCGCCTCCACGCTGGTCGGCCTGCTGTCGGTGGCGGTGGCGCAGCGCCTGCGGCTGTGGGACCCGGTCGTGCTGGCCTACCTGGTGCCGGGCGCGCTGCTGCTGGGCGGCTTCATGGCGCTGCTGGGCACGCTGTCGGCAACCGCCATCGCCTCGCTGTCGTCGCTGCTGGGCAACCTCACGCTGTTCGGCGTGATCGTGGTGTTCCTGCTGGCCGGTGCCATACGCCGCATCAAGGTGTACGAGTGCTTCATCGAGGGCGCGAAGGAAGGCTTCGACATCGCGAAGAACCTGCTGCCGTACCTCGTCGCGATGCTGTGCGCCATCGGCGTGCTGCGCGCCTCGGGCGCACTCGACTTCGCGCTCGACGGCCTGCGCTGGCTGGTGGGTGCGGCCGGCCTCGACGCGCGCTTCGTCGACGCCATGCCCACCGCGCTGGTCAAACCCTTCTCGGGCAGCGCGGCGCGCGCGATGCTGATCGAGACCATGAAGAGCCAGGGCGTCGACAGCTTCCCCGCGCTGGTGGCCGCCACCATCCAGGGCAGCACCGAGACCACTTTCTACGTGCTGGCGGTGTACTTCGGCGCGGTGGGCATCCAGCGCACGCGGCACGCGGTGTCGTGCGCGCTGCTGGCCGAGGCGGCGGGCGTGGTGGCCGCCATCGCCGTGTGCTACTGGTTCTTCGGCTGAGCCTTCGGCTCGACGATCGGGAACATCGGCTCGAAGGTATCGAGCATCGACATCAGCTCGGCCAGCTTCGCGCGGTCGCCTTCGATCTTCACCTTGCCGGTGAGCACTGCCGCCGGAAAGCTCGTCTCCTTCAGCGTGATCGCATCGAGCGTGGCGCGGCTCAGCGTCACGGAGGCATCGGCGTCCGGCTGCCAGCCGGCGATGTGCGTGAGCGCCGAGTTCTCCAGCGTCAGCACGAACTGCTGGTTCGAATCGGTGAAATTCCAGTTGATGGCCATCTTCTTTCCCTCGGCCTTGGCGGCATCGAGCCGCACGCCGAGGAAGTCGAAGAACAGGTCGTTGCTCACGGCCTTCAGTGAATCGGCGTTGGCGCTGTTGCCGCCCGCGATCTTCGGCACGCCGTTGCGCAGCTCCATCGCGCCCACGAGATACGCGCTGCGCCAGGTGCCGGCCTCCGACTGGTAGCCCATCTGCTCGAGTGCATCAGCGCCCAGTTCGCGGGCCGCGCGGTTGGACGGATCTGCGTACACGAGCTGGCTCATCGCGCTGGCCACCCAGCGGAACTCGCCTTTCTTGAAGTCTTCCCGCGCACGCACCAGCACTGCATCTGCGCCGCCCATGTACTCGACCGTCTTCTTCGCATAGGCCACCGGCGGCAGCGGATTCAGGTTGGCGGGGTTGGCGTCGTACCAGCCCAGGTACTTCTGGTAGACGGCCTTGGCGTTGTGCCGCAGCGTGCCGTAGTAGCCGCGCGCGGACCACTCCTGCTCCAGGCTCGCCGGCATGCGCAGCGTCTCGGCGATGTCGGCCGCCGTGTAGCCCTGGTTGAGCAGGCGCAGCGACTGGTCGTTGATGAACTTGTACATGTCGCGCTGCTTCTTCAGCAGGTCGACGATGCGGCCCTGCCCGAAGGTCGGCCAGTGGTGCTGCGCGATCAGCACCTCGGCCTTGTCGCCGAAGGCCACGCGCGCCTCGTCGATGTACTTCGACCACAGGTTGCCGTCGCGCACTTCCGCGCCGCGGATGGTGTAGAGGTTGTGCATGTTGTGCGTCACGTCCTCCGCCATGTTGAGCACGCGGAACTGCGGCAGGTACATGAGCATTTCCGACGGCGCCTCGGAGCCCGGCACCAGCCGGAAGACGAACTGCACGCCGTCGATGGCGCGCTCCTCGGTGGGCTTGTCGATGGTGGCCGTGGGCGCGATCAGCGACATGGTGCCGCGCGCCAGCGCCTTGCCCAGCCCCGTGTCGACCTGCCCGCGCGGGCCCGGCGGCAGCAGCGTGCCGAACTGGTACTGCGAGCGCCGGCTCATCGCGTTGCCCGCGAGGATGTTCTCGGCCACCGCGGTTTCCATGAAGCCCGAGGGCGCGAGCACCTGCACACGGCCGGCCTTCACGTCGGCCTCGTCGATCACGCCCTTCACGCCGCCGAAGTGGTCGGCATGGCCATGCGTGTAGATCACCGTGCCCACAGGCTTGCGCGGTCGGTGCTGGTAGTAGAGCTCGAGCGCGGCGCGCGCGGTCTCGGCGGCCAGCAGCGGATCGATCACGATCAGCGAGCTGTCGCCTTCCACGATGGTCATGTTGGCGATGTCGAAGCCGCGCACCTGGTAGACGCGATCGGTCACCTTGAACAGACCGTGGATCGCGTTGAGCTGCGCCTGCCGCCACAGGCTCGGGTTGACGGTGTCGGCCGGCGCGTCGGCCTTGAGGAATTCGTAGGGCTTCATGTTCCAGACCGGGCGCGCGCCGGAGCCCGGCACCAGCGCGTCGGGCACGGTGCCGACGAAGCCGTGCATCGCGTCCTCGAAGTCCTGCCGGTTGGCGAAGGGCAGCGTCTTCGCCATGTCGGCGTTGGCCTTGAGCGTGGAGGGCTCGGGCGCCTTGGGCGCTGCCTGGGCGAACGCAGCCGACGGCGCGCCCAGGGCACACGCCAGGGCAACGAGTGCAGCGGAGAAGGAGGAAGAAGCTGGCGAGGAAGAAGTCATCCGGCGATTCTGCGAAGCGCCAGAATCATTGGCAAATGCAAAATATGTGCTTCCTTTTGAAGCAAAACGCAAAATGCAGCTTCGCCAGCTCCAGCATCTCGTCGCCCTGGCGGACCAGGGCAGCTTCGGCCGCGCGGCCCAGGCAGTGCATCTTTCGCAGCCCGCCCTCTCGCGCAGCATCGAGAACCTGGAAGAGAACCTGCAGGCGCGCCTGGTCGACCGCGCCTACGGCAGCGTGCGCTTCACCCAGGCCGGCGAACTGGTGCTGGCGCGTGCTCGCGAGCTGCTGGCCGACGCGCAGCAGATCGCGCGCGACGTGCTGCAGCTCGAGGGCCTCGCCATCGGCAGCCTCGCGGTGGGCTTCGGCCCCTTCGCCGCCGGCACGCTGGGTCGCGCGGCGCTGTCGCTCATGACGCAGCGCCATCCGCAGCTGCAGATGCGCATGGAAGTGGCCGACACCGCCACCCTCTGCGAGCGGCTGCACCGGCGCGAACTCGACCTGTTCGTCGCCGACACGCGCGACCTGACGAAGCAGCAGCCCGGCCTGAAGCTCGCGCGGCTGCCCAACCTGCCGGTGTCCTTCTTCGTGCGGCCGAAGCACCCGCTGCTCAGGCTCAAGCCGCAACAGCCCGCGACGCTCGAGAAGCTCATGGCCTACCCCGTCGCCGGCCCACGCCTGCCGGCGGAGGTCGCGGCGCAGTTCGAGCGGGTGGCGCCGCGTGGCGACCGCGGCGTGTTCAACGTGACCTGCGACGACGCCGGCACGCTGCGGCACCTGGCGCTCACGGCCGACGCGGTGATCCTCGCGCCGGTCGCGCCAGTGCCCGGCCACGACACGGACACGCTCGTTCCCCTGCCGGTGGCGGGCCTGGAGCGCATGCAGACGCACTACAGCCTCGTCACGCTGGCGACGCGCACGCCCTCCCCGGCCGCAGCCGTCTATACCCGGCTGGTGGCCGAGTTGATGGACCCGCTCGGGCAGGCCGGCGGGCGCTGAGCCAAAATGGCCCTCCGCCTTCAAGCCATTGCGTCTTTTTCAGTGACCACTCCCCGCCGGGCCCAACCGCCCTCCTTTTCGTCCGACGAGTTCCGTGAAGCCCTCGGCATGTTCGCCACCGGCGTCACCGTCGTGACCGCGCGCGCGGCGAACGGCACGCTGGTCGGCCTTACGGCCAACTCCTTCAATTCGGTCTCGCTGACGCCGCCGCTGGTGCTGTGGAGCCTCTCTCGCGCCGCCGGCTCGATGCCCGCGCTGAGCGCCGGCTCGCACTACACGGTGAACATCCTGGCGGCCAACCAGAAGGCGCTGGCCGAACGCTTCGCGGCCAAGAACATCGACCGCTGGGCCGACGTGGCCTTCACCGAGGGCCTGGGCGGCGCGCCGGTGCTCGTGGGCGCGGCGGCCAGCTTCGAGTGCTTCAACCGCAGCCGCTACGACGAAGGCGACCACGTGATCTTCGTCGGCGAGGTGGAGCGCTGCTCCCACGATGCTGGCGCATCGCCGCTGCTCTTTCACGGCGGGCGCTTCTACACAGAGCATCCCTTGTGACTCTCCGCCCTGCGCTCCTGCTCGTCCTGTTGCTCGCCGCACAGACCGGCACGGCGCAGGAAACCACGGCGCCGCTCAAGCAGAACTGGTTCGACGACCCGTTCTTCCAGCTCTCGTCGGGCCTGCCGGCCTGCGCGGTGCCCGAGGGCCCGTTCTACACGACGGAAGAACGCCGCCTGCAGACCCATTCGCGGCTGGAGCGCGGCACCACCTGCTGGCTGGCCGGCAAGTGCGCCGACAGCAACGCCTACCGCTACGACAAGCCGCTCGCGCCCAAGGTGCGCGCAGCGCTGCTGGCCGTGCCGGGCGTGAAGAAGGGCAGCGTCTGGGTCATCATCCAGCGCCGCTGGGTGTACCTGCAGGGCTGCGTGCCCGACGCAGCGCTCGCGAAGAAGCTGGAGCGCGCAGCGCGCGCGGTGCCCGACGTGGAAACCGTCGTGCCCGACCTGATGACGGGCACACGCGGCAAGCCGCCCTATCCGGTGGCCCCGGCCAGATAGACGACCGGGAAGCCTTGCCCGCACGCCGAACACGCGAGCGCGATACGATCATCGGATGAATCCGGCGGCCATTCGCCGCAAACGACCGCCCGCATGATCCAGCGCAAAACCCACCTCGACGGCCTCGCCATCGGCCTGCTCATCGCCTGCTGCGCCTTCTGGGGCCTGCAGCAGATCCTCATCAAGACCACCGTGGCCGAGGTGCCGCCGATGTGGCAGGCCTCGATCCGCATGATCGGCGCGACCTTGCTGCTGTGGCTTTGGTGCGTGTGGCGGCGCGTGCCGCTCTTCGAGCGCGACGGCACGCTGTGGCCCGGGCTGCTGGCCGGCCTGCTGTTCTCGGGCGAATTCGCCGGCATCTACCTGGGGCTGCAGCACACCAGCGCCTCGCGGCTCACAGTGTTTCTCTATACCGCGCCCTTCTGGGTGTCGCTGCTGCTGCCGCGCTGGGTGCCGGCCGAACGGCTTCGCGGCTTCCAGTGGCTGGGCCTCTTCATCGCGTTCTCTGGCGTGGTGCTGGCCTTCAGCGAGGGCTTCGCCCACATGAGTTCGTCGCAGCTCATCGGCGACGGCATGGCGCTGGCGGCCGGCATGCTCTGGGGCCTGACCACGCTCACGCTGCGCACCACGCGCCTGGCCACGGCCAGCGCCGAGAAGACGCTGTTCTACCAAGTGGCGGTGACTGCGGCGATGTGCCCGGTGCTGTCGCTGGCGCTCGGCGAGCACTGGGGCTTCTCGTACTCCGCCTGGGCCTGGACCTCCATCGGCCTGCAGACGGTGGTCGGCGCCTTCGCCAGCTACCTCGCGTGGATGTGGCTGCTGCGGCACTACCCGGCCACGCAAATGTCGTCCTTCACCTTCCTCACGCCGCTGTTCGCGCTGGTGTTCGGCGTGGCGCTGCTGAAGGAGCCGCTCACGGCGCAGCTGATCGTGGCGCTGGTCGGCGTCGCGCTGGGCATCGTGCTGGTGAACCGGCGGCCTGCGGTACAACGCACCGCATGAGCAGCAAGACCAGCAAATTCCAGCCCGTCCTCGACGAGATCGTCGCCACCCTGCGCCCGCAGCTGGGCCAGGGCGGCAAGGTGGCCAGCTACATCCCGGCGCTCGCGCGCGTCGACGCGAGCCAGTTCGGCATCGCGCTGCGCACCTGCGAGGGCGAAGAAGCCGGCGCGGGCGACTTCGAGACGCCCTTTTCCATCCAGAGCGTGTCGAAGCTCTTCACGCTCACGCTCGCCATGCAGCGCATGGGCGACGCGCTGTGGGAGCGCATCGGGCGCGAGCCCTCGGGCAACCCGTTCAACTCGCTGGTGCAGCTCGAGAACGAACAGGGCAAGCCGCGCAACCCCTTCATCAATGCCGGCGCCATCGCTGTGGCCGACCGGCTGGTGAGCCAGGCCAGGGCCAGTGGCGGCAGCGCCAAGGCCGACATCCTCGCGCTCATGGCCAACCTGTGCGGCGAGCCCATCGCTTTCGACGACGAGGTGGCGCAATCGGAGGCCGACACGGGCTTTCGCAACATCGCGCTGGCCAACTTCATGAAGAGCTTCGGCAAGATCGACAACGACGTCGCGGCCGTGCTCGACACCTACTTCCACCAGTGCGCGCTGCGCATGAGCTGCCGCCAGCTGGCGCGCGCGGCAGCCTTCCTGTGCCGCGACGGCGCGCACCCGATCGACGGCCAACCCGGGATCACCGGCGAGCGGCAGACCCGGCGCATCAACGCGCTGATGCTCACCTGCGGCACCTACGACGCGGCCGGCGACGTGGCCTTCTCGATCGGCCTGCCCTGCAAGAGCGGCGTGGGCGGCGGCATCGTGGCGGTGGTGCCCGACAAGCTCACGCTGTGCGTCTGGTCGCCCGCGCTCGACGCCACCGGCAATTCGCTGCTGGGCATGAAGGCACTCGAGCTCTTCGTGGCGCGCACGGGCCTGTCGGTGTTCTGAGCTTCGCCGCGGATCAGGCAGCAGCGGCCACCGGCGCCGTGGCCAGGCAGCCCATGCTGTCGAGCGCCGTCTCCACCGCCTCCTCGAGAGGCGTGTGCGGTTCGCGGCCCAGGAAGGCCACCAGCTTCGCGTTGTCCATCGCCACGGGCGTGCGCCACAGATAGCGCATCTCGCGCATTTCCCTGAAGGTGGCAACGAAGGGCGAGACCAGCGTCAGCAGCGTCCACGAGAAGGCCGACACGCGCACCCGGGCGCCGGTGCGGCGCTCCACCACGTTGCGGATGGCATCGCTCATGCGCGTGCCGTCGGCGTCCCAGTGGCCGCCCATGTGGAAGCTGTCGAAGGGCTGGAGCCGGTCGCGACGCGCCAGCAGCTCGACCATGGTGCGCGCCACGTCCGGCAGGTACGACCAGTGATGGCCCACGCCCTTGTCGCCGGGGTAGCTCACGCCCGTGACCGGCTGCCCCGCCTTCACCAGCCCCTGCGAGAACCAGTTGTTGCCGGCCTTCGGCCCGAAGAAGTCCCCTGCACGCACGATCAGCACGCGGGCGCCCTGGCGGCTGGCCTCTTCGAGCCGCCTTTCCATCTCGACGCGGATCGCGCCCTTGCGGGTGGCGGGATGCTGCGGCGAGTCTTCCGACAGCATCGGAAAGGCGTCGGGGCCGTAGTTGTAGACGTTGCCGGGCAGCACGACGGTCGCGCCTTCGGCCCTGGCGGCGGCGATGGTGTTGTCGAGCATCGGCAGCACCAGCTCCGACCAGCGGCGGTAGCCCGGCGGATTGACCGCATGCACGATGACCGAGCAGCCCTTCGCGGCCCGCCGCACCGATTGCTCGTCCATCGCGTCGCCGGCCAGCCAGGTGATGCCGTCGCGCCGGCCTTCGGTCGCTCCGCGCTTGAGCGCCCGCACATCCCAGCCCGCATCGCGCAGCTGGCGCGCCACTTCGCCGCCGATGCCGCCCGTCGCGCCGAGAACCAGAACCTTGTCGTTTGCCATGGAATGCTCCAGAACAGTTGTCGATGGACGAATTCTGGTTTCGAAGGGGTTCCATTGGAATTGCCGAACATGAGCGATCAGCCATACATTTATGTATGACCTGGAACATCGGCTGGGAGCTGTATCGCTCCTTCCTCGGCGTGCTGCGCGAGGGCTCCCTCTCGGGCGCGGCGCGCTCGCTCGGCATCACCCAACCCACGGCGGGGCGCCACGTGGCCGCGCTGGAGGAAGCGCTGGGCGTGGTGCTCTTCACGCGCTCGCAGACCGGACTGCTGCCTACCGAGGTGGCGCTGGCGCTGCGCACGCACGCGGAGGCCATGGAAAGCATCGCGGCCTCGATGGAGCGCGCCGCCACCAGCCAGGGCGAAGGCGTGCGCGGCGTGGTGCGCATCTCCGCGAGCGAGGTGGTCGGGGCCGAGGTGCTGCCGCCCATCCTGGCGCGGCTGCGCGAGGCGCACCCCGCGTTGAAGATCGAGCTGGTATCGACCAACCGCGTGCAGGACCTGCTCAAGCGCGAGGCCGACATCGCGGTGCGCATGGTGCGGCCCCGGCAGGAGCAGCTGGTCGCGCGTCGCATCGGGAACATCGAGCTGGGTTTCCATGCGCATCGCGACTACATCGCGCGCCACGGCACGCCGCGCAACCTCGACGACCTGCCGGCGCACACCGTCATCGGCTACGACCAGCCGCCGGCCTTCGTGCGCATCGCCGGCAAGTCGATCAAGAACTTCACGCGCGACACCTTCTCGCTGCGCGCCGACAGCGACCTCGCGCAGCTCGCGCTGATACGCGCGGGCGCGGGCATCGGCGTGTGCCAGGTGGGCCTGGCCAAACGCGACGCGGCGCTGGTGCGGCTGATGCCGCGCGCCTTCTCGCTGAAGCTCGACACCTGGGTCACGATGCACGAGGACCTGCGCAACAGCCCGCGCTGCCGTGTAGCCTTCGACGCGCTGGTCGAGGGGCTCGCGCAATACATCGGCGGCTCCGCGGCGGAGGCGAAAATGCCTCGAGCCAGAACGACAGCAACCGAATGACCGAACCGACCACAGACTCCGACATCCTCCCCCTGCAGGAAGACCGCCTCTGGCGCGACGAACGCTGGACCGCCCGCATCATCAAGAACGAGGAAGACGACGGCTGGGCCGTCGAGATGACCCGCCACGGCGACCCCGAGCCCGCCCTCGTCGGCCCCTGGACCATGGGCCGCGACAAGAAGAACCCGAAGCCGCTCGACGCCCCCGCCTTCTCTACGCTGGTGAAGACCGCCGCCGAAGTCATCCGACGCCACGAACAGCAGCTGCACGCCACGCTCAACAGGAGCGTGACCGTCACCGCGCGCGACGACCGGCGCGTGCGCGTGGCGCTGGCCATCGTGCCCGACGAGGACAACCCCACGGCCACGCTCACGGCCTACGACGACGCCGACGACAGCGAGCTCGCCAGCGTGAGCGTGTCGCCGGCCTTCAGGCTCACCGCCAGCAGTGCGAGCGCGTGGATCGAGTCGGACTACGCGCGCCCGCGCTGAGCGCGAATAACACATGCGCCGCGCTTTCGCCAATTAGCGAAACAGCGTATGTTCATGCCGGGGTGAGTTGAGAAGAATCCGCCCCAACGAGCAATCGTTACCAGTCATACGACACCCGCTGCCAGTGCTGCCAGCGAGGCGTCGGGCAATAAAGCCCGAATCGGTTTAACCACCGGTTCGGGCTTTTTTGTTTTCTCGGCCGCAAGAGTGCTTTTTCGAAACGGATGCGCCGCATCCGGTGGCGGAGCCTTGCCCGGAGAAAAGCGCACTGGCAACGCAGCGTTCGTTTGCAGGGCCGCGCCGCGGGAGGAGACACCCAACGCGCGGTTCCGAAGGTCGGATCTTCCTGATGACTCGCACAACCACAAAGGAATTTGACATGACGAACGTTTTCAACCGCCGCCAGATCGTGAAGACCGGCGGCTCGATGATCGTGCTGGGCGCCGCGGGCGGCGTGGCCGGCATCGCGGCGGCGCAGGACAGCGGCCCCGTGAAGCTGGGGCTGCTGCATTCGCTCTCGGGCACCATCGCCATCGCCGAGGCCTCGCTGGTCGATGCCGAGAAGCTGGCGATCGAGGAGATCAACGCGGCCGGCGGCGTGATGGGCCGGAAGATCGAGGCCGTGGTGGAAGACGGCGCGAGCGAGAACCCGGTGTTCGCCGAGAAGGCCCGCAAGCTGCTGGAGCGCGACAAGGTGGCAGCCATCATCGGCTGCTACACCTCGGCTTCGCGCAAGGCGCTGCTTCCGGTGCTCAACCAGGCCAAGGGGCTGCTGTTCTACCCGACCTACTACGAAGGCCAGGAGCAGGACAAGCGCGTGTTCTACCCGTCGCAGGAGGCTACACAGTCGGTGATCGCGGCGGTCGAGTGGATGGCGCGCGAGAAGGGCAAGAGCTTCTTCCTCGTGGGCTCCGACTACATCTACCCGCGCACCTGCAACAAGATCGCCAAGCCGGCCATCGCCAAGGCCGGCGGCAAGGTGCTAGGCGAAGAGTACGCACCGCTGGGCCACACCGAGTTCTCGTCGATCATCAACAAGATCAAGGCCGCCAAGCCCGACTGCATCTACAGCACCGTGGTGGGCGGCTCCAACGTGGCCTTCTACAAGCAGCTGCGCGCGGCGGGCCTGGACGGCGCCAAGCAGGTGCTGCTGTCCACCGTGGTGTCGGAGAACGAGATCGACGGCATCGGCAAGGACAACGCCGCGGGCTACTACGCCTGCATGGGCTACTTCCAGAGCATCAAGTCGCCGGCCAACGAGAAGTTCGTGAAGGCCTTCAAGGCGAAGTACGGGCAGGACCGCGTGATCGGCGACCCGATGGAGGTGGCCTACAACAGCGTGTACCTCTGGAAGCTGGCTGTGGAGAAGGCCAAGTCCTTCGACGTCGACAAGGTCACCGCCGCCGCAGCCGGCGTGGAGATCGAGGCGCCCGAGGGCACGGTGCGCATCCACGCCACCAACCACCACGTCTGGAAGAAGGTGCGCGTGGGCCGCGCACGGCCCGACGGGCAGTTCGACATCGTGTGGGAATCGCCCCAGCTCGTCGAGCCCAACCCCTTCCCGAAGGTCTGAACGCGATGAACTTCGACATCGCGGTGATGCAGGTGTTCAACGGCGTGAGCCTGTTCACCATCCTGCTGCTGATGGCGATCGGGCTGGCCATCGTGTTCGGCCTGATGGGCGTCATCAACATGGCGCACGGCGAGCTGATGGCCCTTGGCGCCTACATGACCTACCTGGCCGCGCGCTTCTTCGAGCACTTCGCGCCGGGCTTCATGGACCTGTACCTGTTCGCCGCGATTCCGTTCGCGTTCGCCGTGACTTTCGCGTTCGGCTACGTGCTCGAACGCGGCTTCATCCGCTTCTTCTACGACCGCCCGCTGGACACCCTGCTCGCCACCTGGGGCCTGAGCCTGATGCTGCAGCAGGCCTACCGCTCGATCTTCGGCGCGCAGGAGGTGAGCGTGCCGCTGGCCTCCTGGCTCGCGGGAGCGTGGGAGCCGACGGCGGGCATCCAGCTGCCGCTGAACCGCATCTTCATCGTGGGGCTCACCGCGCTGGTGGCGACAGGCGTCTACCTGCTGCTGTATCGCACCTCGTGGGGACTCAAGGTGCGCGCGGTGACGCAGAACCGCGCCATCGCCGGCGCGGTGGGCATCGACACGCACCGCGTCGACGCCATGACCTTCGCGCTGGGCTCCGGACTCGCGGGCATCGCGGGCGCGGTGTTCACGATGATCGGCTCGACCAACCCCGGAACCGGCCAGCTCTACATCGTCGACTCCTTCATCGTGGTGGTGTTCGGCGGCGTGCAGAGCCTGGTGGGCACTGCGCTCTCGGGCTTCTCGATCGCGCAGTCGCAGACCTGGCTCGAGTACCTGATGAGCGGCTCGATGGCCAAGGCGACGATCCTGCTGCTGGTGATCGTGGTGCTGTACTTCCGGCCCAACGGGCTGTTCGCGATCCGTTCGAGGAGCTGAGCATGCTGTCGAAGCTCTCTTTGCAACGCAGGCGCGACATCGGCTCGATGGCCGCCGTGCTCCTGCTGCTGGCCGTGGTGCTGCCGCTCGCGCTCGACGCCTTCCGCCTGAACCTCGTGGGCAAGTACCTGGCCTTCGCGTTCGTCGCGATCGGCGTGGTGCTGACCTGGGGCTACGGCGGCGTGCTGAGCCTGGGCCAGGGCATGTTCTTCGGCCTGGGCGGCTACATGATGGCCATGTTCCTCAAGCTCGAAGCCTCCGCGCCCGAGCTGCCCGACTTCATGGTGTGGAGCAGCGTGGAGCAGCTGCCCACGTGGTGGCAGCCCTTCCATTCGCTGGGCTGGACCGTCGTCGGCATCCTCGTGGTTCCGGCGGTGCTGGCGTACGTGTTCTCGTACGCCATCTTCAAGCGGCGCGTGAGCGGCGTGTACTTCGCGATCGTCACGCTGTCGCTGGCCCTCACGCTCACCGTGGTGGTGATCGGCCAGCAGGGCGACACCGGCGGCGCCAACGGCATCACCGACTTCCGCACGCTGCTGGGTCTGGACATCGCGAGCGACGACGCAAAGCGCACGATGTACTTCGTCGAGGTGCTGGTCATCGCGCTGGTGATGGCGGTGTCGCTCGTCATCGTGCGCAGCCGCTTCGGCAAGATCCTCATCGCCATCCGCGACCGCGAAGACCGCGTGCGCTTCAGCGGCTACAACACGGCGCACATGAAGGCCTTCGTGTTCGCGGTGGCAGCAGTGCTTTCGTCCATCGGCGGGGCCTTCTACAGCCTGCAGGTCGGGCTGATCGCGCCGGGCGTGATCGGCGTGGTGGCATCGGTGGAGATGGTGATCTACGCGGCGGTCGGCGGGCGGCTGTCGATTCCGGGCGCGGTGATCGGTGCGCTGCTGATCGGCTTTCTCAAGTCGTACCTGTCGGAGACCTTTCCCGAAGGCTGGCTGTACTTCCTGGGCGCCGTGTTCATCCTCGTGGTCTGGGCCATGCCCAACGGCCTTGCGGGCCTGGGCGAGAAGCTGCTGCACCGGCGCGGCGCGGAGGCCGCGCCATGAACGCGACGATGACGATGCCCGGCGGCGGCCTGCCGCAGGCCGCTTCGGTGGCGCCACCTTCCAACGAGCAGATCCTGCGCGTGGAAGACCTCACCGTGTCCTTCGACGGCTTCAAGGCGGTGGACGGCCTGAGCCTCTCGGTCGAGCGCAACGAGCTGCGCGTGATCATCGGCCCGAACGGCGCGGGCAAGACCACGCTGCTCGACATGGTGTGCGGCAAGACGAAACCCAGTTCGGGCCGCGTGCTGTTCAACGGCGCCGACCTCGCCCGCATGAACGAGCACGAGATCGTGCGCGCCGGCGTGGGTCGCAAGTTCCAGACGCCCTCGGTCTATGAAGACCTCACGGTGCTGGAGAACTTCGAGATCTCGCTGCCGCGCATGCACGGCCTGCTGCAGTCGCTGACCTTCCGTCGCACCGCTGCCCTGCGCGAACGCATCGACGCGATGGCGGCCGACGTGTTCCTGCTCGACCAGCTCGACCGCCGCGCGGGCCAGCTCAGCCACGGCCAGAAGCAATGGCTGGAGATCGGGATGCTGCTGATGCAGGAGCCCGAGCTGCTGCTGCTCGACGAACCCGTGGCCGGCATGAGCCCGCGCGAGCGCGAGCAGACCGGCGACCTGCTGCGGCGCATCGCCTCGGGCAAGTCGCTGGTGGTGATCGAGCACGACATGGATTTCGTCAAGCGCATCGCGCACCGCGTGACGGTGCTGCACCAGGGCCGGCTGCTCAGCGAAGGCACCGCCGCCGAGGTGCAGGCCGACCCGCGCGTGATCGACGTCTACCTCGGCCACTGAACACGGGAGGAAAACGAATGCTCGAAGTTTCCGGACTGAACGTGGCCTACGGTGAATCGCAGGTGATCCGCGACGTGTCGCTGCATGTGGCACCCGGCGAGGCTGTCGCCGTCATGGGCCGCAACGGCATGGGAAAGACCACGCTGCTGAAGTCGCTCATCGGCCTCCTGCCGGCGCGCGGCGGCCACATCCGCCTGGGCGGCGCCGACATCACGAAGCTGCCGAGCTACCAGCGCGTGGCGCAGGGGCTGGCCTTCGTGCCGCAGGGACGCATGGTGTTCCCGTTCCTCACGGTGGAGCAGAACATCCTCTCGGGTGCCGCGAAGTCGGGCCACCGCACGGTGCCCGAGTACCTCTACCGCTTCTTCCCGGTGCTCAAGGACATGAAGCAGCGCAAGGCCGGCAACCTCTCCGGCGGCCAGCAGCAGATGCTGGCGATTGCACGCGCGCTGATCTCCGAGCCGAAGCTGCTGATCCTCGACGAGCCGACCGAGGGCATCCAGCCTTCGATCATCAAGGAGATCGCGCAGACGCTGAACGTGCTGCGCGCCGAGCGCGGCTTCGCCATCGTGGTGTCGGAGCAGGTGCTGAGCTTCGCGCTCGACCTGGCCGATCGCTTTCTCGTCATCGACCGCGGGCGCCTCGTGCACGACGAAGCGCGCGCGACGCTCGACCAGGACAAGGTCAGGTCGTTCCTGACCGTGTAGCCCTCTTTTTTCCTCAACCCCTCTTTCAGGAGCAGTCCCATGAGACACGGTGATATTTCGAGCAGCAACGATTGCGTTGGCGTCGCGGTCGTCAACTACAAGATGCCCCGCCTGCACACCAAGGCCGAGGTGCTGGACAACGCGCGCAAGATCGGCGAAATGCTGGTCGGCATGAAGAAGGGCCTGCCGGGCATGGACCTGGTGGTGTTCCCCGAGTACTCCACGCACGGGATCATGTACGACGCCAAGGAGATGTACGACACGGCCGCCACCGTGCCCGGCGAGGAGACGGCCATCTTCGCCGACGCCTGCCGCCGGGCGAACGTGTGGGGCGTGTTCTCGCTCACCGGCGAGCGCCACGAGGAGCATCCGAACAAGGCGCCCTACAACACACTGATCCTCATGAACAACAAGGGCGAGATCGTCCAGAAGTACAGAAAGATCATGCCGTGGGTGCCCATCGAGGGCTGGTACCCGGGCGACTGCACCTACGTGAGCGAAGGCCCCAAGGGCATGAAGATCAGCCTGATCATCTGCGACGACGGCAACTACCCCGAGATCTGGCGCGACTGCGCGATGCGCGGCGCCGAGCTCATCATCCGCTGCCAGGGCTACATGTACCCGGCCAAGGAACAGCAGATCATGGTGTCGAAGGCCATGGCCTTCATGAACAACACCTACGTGGCGGTGGCCAACGCGGCGGGCTTCGACGGCGTGTACTCGTACTTCGGCCACTCCGCGCTCATCGGCTTCGACGGCCGCACGCTGGGCGAATGCGGCGAGGAAGAGATGGGCATCAACTACGCCGAGCTTTCCATGGGCCTGATCCGCGACGCGCGCCGCAACGGCCAGTCGCAGAACCACCTGTTCAAGCTGGTGCACCGCGGCTACACCGGCACCATCAACTCGGGCGACGGCGACAAGGGCGTGGCGGCCTGCCCCTACAACTTCTACACGAAGTGGATCAACGACCCCGAGGGCACGCGCGAGATGGTGGAGTCGTTCACGCGCAGCACGGTGGGTACGCCCGAATGCCCCATCGAAGGCATTCCGAACGAGCCGGCCAAGCATCGCTGAGCCGCCGCGCCATGGACTACGAGATCTTCGAGCTCGGCGACGTCGTGCTGCAGCGGGGCGCCACCCTGCGCGGCGCGAAGCTCGCCTACAAGACCTACGGCACGCTCAACGCCGACAAAAGCAACGTCATCGTCTACCCCACCTGGTATTCGGGGCAGCACTACGACAACGAGTGGCTCATCGGCCCGGGCATGGCGCTCGACCCGGCGAAGTACTTCATCATCGTGCCCAACATGCTGGGCAACGGGCTGTCGTCCTCGCCGAGCAACACGCCGCAGCCCTACGACCTCTCGCGCTTTCCGAACGTCACGCTCTACGACAACGTGACGCTGCAGCACCGGCTGGTGACGCAGAAGTTCGGCATCGAGCGCATCGCCCTGGTGGTGGGCTGGTCGATGGGCGCGCAGCAGACCAACCAGTGGGGCTGCCTGTACCCGGACATGGTCCGGCGCATCGCGCCCTTCTGCGGCTCGGCGAAGACGGCGCCGCACAACATCGTGTTCCTCGAGGGCGTGAAGGCGGCGCTCACCGCCGATGCCGCGTGGAACGGCGGCTGGTACACCACGCCGCCCACCAGGGGCCTGCGCGCGGTGGGCCGCGTGTACGCCGGCTGGGGCCTGTCGCAGCCCTTCTACATGCAGCAGCTGTGGCGCGAGCTGGGCTTCAGTTCGCTCGAGGACTTCCTGGTCGGCTACTGGGAGGGCTTCTTCCTGAAGAAGGACGCGAACAACCTGCTGGCGATGCTGTGGTCGTGGCAGCACGGCGACATCAGCGACAACCCGGTGTTCAAGGGCGACTTCAAGAAAGCGCTCGGCGCCATCAAGGCACGCGCCATCGTGATGCCGGCCGAGCGCGACCTGTACTTTCCCGCGGCCGACAACGAGTGGGAGGTGTCGCACATGCCGAACGCCGAGTGCCGCCCGATCCCGGGCGTGTGGGGGCATTTCGCGGGCGGCGGCAGCAGCCCCGCCGACACCCGCTTCATCGACGACGCGCTGAAGGAACTGCTCGCCACGCCATGAACGCACCCGTGCACGATCCGCTCGCGGCCTACCGCATCGAGTCCGAACCCTTCTACCGGCCCGCGGGCAACGAGGTGGCGCTCTACCGGCAGGCCTACCGCCACCGCATGCCGCTGATCCTCAAGGGCCCGACCGGCTGCGGCAAGACGCGCTTCGTGGAGCACATGGCGTGGTCGCTGGGCCGGCCGCTGGTGACGCTGGCCTGCAACGAGGACATGACGGCCTCCGACCTCGTCGGGCGCTACCTGCTCGACGCCAACGGCACCGCCTGGCACGACGGTCCTCTGACGCTGGCGGTGCGGCACGGCGGCATCTGCTACCTCGACGAGGTGGTGGAGGCGCGGCAGGACACCACCGTGGTGATCCACCCGCTGACGGACGCGCGCCGCATCCTGCCGCTCGACAAGAAGGGCGAGCTGGTGCACGCGCATCCCGACTTCCAGCTGGTGGTTTCGTACAACCCCGGCTACCAGAGCAGCGCGAAGGACATGAAGCCATCGACGCGCCAGCGCTTCGCGGCGCTGGAGTTCGACTATCCGGGCAGCACGCTCGAAGCGGAGATCGTCGCGCACGAAGCCGGCGTCGGGCTCGATCTCGCAGCGAAGCTCGTGGCCATCGCGCGCTGCTCGCGCGAGCTGAAGCACCGCGGGCTCGACGAGGGCGTGTCGACGCGCATGCTGGTCTACGCGGGCGTGCTCATTCGCGACGGCGTGACGCCGCGCGAGAGCTGCGAGATGACGATGACGCGCGCGCTGACCGACGACCCCGACATGGCGAGCGCGCTGCAAGGCTTCGTCGAGGCGCAGTTCGGATGAACGACGGGCACGGTGGCTTCGGTGCGCTGGCGCTGCTGGCGCGCGGCCTTGCCGGCATCGACGTTGAAGTGCAGGCGCTGGCCGGCGCACGCGCCGTGCTCGCTGGACGCAAGCTGCTGCTGCCGGAGAGCGCCACCGGGCCGGGCCTTCGTCGCGCGATGGTCGCGCATGCGGTCGCGCACCTGCGCCACTCGCAGCCCGCGCGCCCGGCGCACACGCTCAGGCCCATGGGCATCGCCATCGTCTCGGCCATCGAGGACGCGCGCGTCGAGCGGCTGCTGTGCCGCGACTTCCCCGGCCTGCACGGCTGGTTCGCCGCGTCGCTGCCGCCGCTGCCCGATGCGCTCGACCTGGGCTTCGCCGCGCTCGTCTCGCGCATGGACCGCCTGCTGCTGCTGCCCGCCTCGCAGGACGACAACCACTGGGTGAACAAGGCGCGCCGCCTGTTCGAGGAGACCGCCGCCGGCGCGGGCCTGGAGGACTACGACGCCTTCCGCGCGATCGCCTCGATCCTCGCGAACGACCTGGGCCAGATGCGCGTGCGCTTTGAGCCCCGCGACTACGTCGTGCCCGCGCCCTGGCGCGACGACAACAGCTACCTGTGGGACTTCGGCGAGGCCGAGACGCCGCCCGACGAAGCCATCGCGCTGCAGCAGTCGGGCGCGCGACCGCCGCCGCCATCCGATGCGAATGACGGGGGCGAAGCTCCTCCACCCGAAGCCGCGGGCGACACGGAGCTCGGCCGCTACACATACCCCGAGTGGGATCGCAAGCTCGAGCGCCTGCGCCCCGACTGGTGCACGGTGATCGAGAAGCTGCCGGCATGGCAGGGCCTCGCATCCCCGGCGCGCGAAGAGGCCGCACTCAACGGCGAGCGCATTCCGCCGCTCGCCCTGCCCCGCGCGCGCCACATCGATCGCACCCACCGGCTGCGCCGCCAGTGGGAGGGCGACGACATCGACCTGAATGCGGCCATCGAGGTGCTGGTCGACCGGCGCCTGCGGCTCAAGCCCGATGCCCGGCTCTTCATGCGTCCGGGCAAGGGCCCGCGCCCGTCGAGCGTGCTGGTGCTGCTGGACCTCTCGGCCTCGGCCAACGACCCGGGGCCGCATGCCGCCTCGCTGCTCGACATCGAGAAGCAGGCCGCGCTGATGCTTGCCGCGTCGAACGGCGCGCGCGGCATCGACCGGCTCGCCATCCACGGCTTCTCGTCGAATACGCGCGCCGAGGTGTACTACTACCGCCTGCTCGAATCGGGCCGTCCGCTGGACGCGGCCTCGCGCGCCATGATCGGCACGGTGCGCGGGCGCTATTCGACCCGCATGGGCGCAGCGCTGCGCCACGCCGCCTCTCTGATGAGCGCCGAGCCGCCGGGCCAGCGCGCGGTGCTGCTCGTGACCGACGGCGCGCCCGCGGACATCGACGTGCACGACCCACGCTACCTGGTCGAGGACGCACGCCAGGCCGTGGCCGAGGCGCGCCAGGCGGGCGTGCGCGCGGCCTGCATCGCGGTGGACGGCGCGGCCGATGCGTACGTGCGGCGCATCTTCGGCTGGCGCAACTATTGCATCGCCGACGATGCGCGCAGCCTTCCGGTGCGGCTGGCGCGCATGAGCGCCAGGCTCGCGGCGGCCCACTGATCGAAGACTATGATGACCCGACACCCCAGGAGACTTCAGCGTGGCTGACAAGGACCCCATACGCGTCGGCATCCTCTATTCGGAAACCGGCGTCACATCGACCATCGGTCTCTCTCAACTGCAGGGCGCGCTGCTCGGCATCGAGGAGATCAACGCCTCCGGCGGCGTGGACGGCCGCGAGATCGTCGCGGTGCGCTACGACCCGCAATCCAACCCCGCGCGCTACGCCCAGCTCGCCGAGAAGCTGATCGTGCAGGACCGGGTGAACGTGATCTTCGGCTGCTACATGTCGAGCAGCCGCAAGGCGGTGATCCCGGTCATCGAGAAGTGGAACAAGCTGCTCTTCTACCCGACGCTCTACGAGGGCTTCGAGTACTCGGGCAACGTGATCTACACCGGCGCCGCACCCAACCAGAACAGCGTGCAGCTCGCGGAGTTCATGACCACGAACTTCGGCTCTCGCGTGTACCTGATCGGCTCCGACTACATCTACCCCTACGAGTCGAACCGCATCATGGGCGAGCTGGTGATGCAGCGCCCCGGCAGCGAGAAGCTCGGCGAACGTTATGTGGCGCTGGACGCCGGCGAGCGCGACTACCGGGCCATCATGGACGACATCCGCGACAAGCGGCCCGACTTCATCTTCTCGACCGTGGTGGGCGACTCCACCGCGAGCCTGTACCGCGCCTACGCCGAGGCCGGCTTCGATCCGAAGACCATGCCCATCGCCAGCCTCACGACCTCGGAGGCCGAGATATCGCAGATGGGCCACGGCGTGGCGACCGGGCACTTCACGGCGGCGCCGTATTTCCAGTCGATCGACTCGGCCGCCAACCGGCGCTGCCTGGCGATGCTGCGCGCGCGCTTCGGCGACGGCTGCGTGCCCAACCTGTGCTGGGAGGCTTCGTACTTCCAGATGCACATCTTCGCCAATGCCTACCGACAGGCGGGCAGCGACGGCATCGCGGAAATTCTTCCGTACATCCTGGGCAGCGAGTTCGACGCGCCGCAGGGGCTGGTGAAGATCGACCCGACCAACCACCACACCTGCCTGTACCCGCGCATCGGCCGGGTCGATGCGCACGGCCAGTTCACCATCGTGCGGCAGGCCACGCGGGCGGTGTACCCGGACCCTTATCTCGTCACTCACTCGCTGGGTGACTGGACGGCAAAGCTCGACACCCTGGAGGCCTGAGCGTGGACGGCCCGGCTCCGAAACGGCACACCCTGCGCGTCACGCCGCCGCAGCTGAAGGAGCTGCGGCTGCTGAAGATCGCGGTGATCCACCCCGACGACAGCGACGGCCGCCAGCTCACGCAGCAGTTGCAGCGCATCGGCTGCCAGGTGCAGGCCTTCTGGCCGCCGGTGCAGGTGCTGCCCGAGGGCATTGACGTGGCCTTCATGGCGGTGCAGCCCGACTTCATCAACCTGCGCTTCGAGTGGACCCGCAGCGAGGACGCGCCGGCCATCATCGCGGTGGTGACCTACGAGAACCCGACGATCATCGAGGCGGTGCTGGAGATCGGCGCCAAGGCGGTGCTGCCTTCGCCGGTGCGCTCGTTCGGCCTGTTCTCGGCGCTGGTGGTGGCGCGCGAGGCGCACAAGGAGGCGCGCTCGCTGGCCAAGCGGCTGCGCAAGGTCGAGGCCAAGCTGCTGGGCCAGCGCCGCATCGCCGAGGCCAAGGCGATATTGATGAAGACGCACGACGTGTCGGAGGGCCAGGCCTACGACCTGATCCGCGACCAGGCCATGAGCAAGCGCACGACCACGGAAGACATCGCCACGGCCATCGTCAACGCCAACGAGATCCTCTCGCTGGGCATGCGCAAGCCCGACGCCGCCTGACCCGCGGCAGCCCGGCCTCAGGCCTGGCTGAAGGTCTTCAGCACCTCGAGCACGCTCAGCGTTGCGCCGTCGAGCAGCGCGTGCTGGCGGTGCGCGATGCCGACGCGGCGCGTGAGCTTCGGGCTCACCGGCAGGATCTGCATGCGGTCGTTGCTCGGCAAGGTATCGGTGGACTGCTGCAGCGGCAGCAGCGCGGCGCCATAGCCGGCCGCCACCAGGCTGCGCATGGCGGCGTCGTAGTTGAGCTCGATGCGCGCGCGCGGCGCGAAGCCGGCGGCGGCGAACCACTCCATGGTGAGGCGGTACATGTGCGTGGTCGCCTCGTTGAAGATCAGCGGCTGCGCCGCCAGCCACGCGGGCGTGACGCGCTTCGGCGCCTTCCAGCGGCGCGGCACGAAGGCCATCATGGGCTGCTCGCACCAGGGCGTGACGACGATGCCGCGCAGCGGCGGCTGCGGAATGGCGACGAGGCCGATGTCGAGCGTGCCCGCCGCCAGCCGCTCCATGGCCTCGTAGGAGCCGCGGATGCTCACCTCGACGTCGATGCCCGAATGCTCCGCGCCCAGCGCCTCCAGCACCTGCGGCAGCAGGTCGACCAGCACGCCGGTGGATGTGCCCAGCCGCACGCGGCCGGTGCGCCCCTCGGCCTGGCGCTTGACCGCCTCGACCGCGTCGTCGGTGTCGCGCAGCAGCTTGCGCCCGCGCTCCACCAGCGCGGCCCCTGCCGCTGTCGGCGTGATGCGGCGGTTGCCGCGCACCACCAGCGGCGCGCCCAGGCGCGATTCGAGTTCGCTGATGTGCAGGCTCACCGTGGGCTGGGCAAGGTGCAGCGCCTGGGCGGCGGCCGAGAAGGTGCCGAGGTCGACGATGGCGATGAGGGTGCGCAGTTGGTCGAGGTTGAGCTGTCGCATGGTTCCGTGCCGGTATCAGGAAGCCTGATTGCCAGGCTCAGAATTCTCAACTTCCACAATATCACGCCCGGCGGGAAGATGAGCGCACCAACCAAGGAGCCCATCGTGAATGCGCCGAAGCCAACGTCCTTTCATCAACGCCTGATCCATGCCCTGCGCGGCTGGCGCCGCCGCGTGGTGAATCGCCGCCGCGCACGCGCCGATTCGCGGCACCTCGCCGGCATGAGCGAGCACGAGCTGCGCGACCTGGGCATCGGACGCAGCGAAGTGCCCGGGCTGCTGGACGAGCACCGGTACTGAGCACGGAGCCTTTCTGTCTTCTATTGCCGGCATCTTCTTCAGGTAACGCCCCGTTTTGAGGTTCAAATCGGGGCGTGCCCAAGCCAGCCCCACACGCCAATCACGTTTCCATCGAGCTCACCTCGCCGCAGTCGGTGAACGGCAGGCGCGCCGCGTTCCAGTCGCTGTGGCTGCTGGTGCGCATGCAGCACGCCCATGAAGCCAATGCCGGCGTCGTGCGGCTGGCCGACCTGCGCGGCGAGGTGTCCGACGCCAGCACGCTGCGCATGGTCGTGAGCCGTGCATTCCGCGACTTCAAGACCTGGGGCATCGACGCCGGCTGGGGCGAGGACACGCAGCGCGAGCCCCGCTTCCTGAACGCCGAGCGGCGCAGCCAGGGCCCGTTCTGGCTGCCCGCCGCCGAGGCGAAGCGCGTGCGCGTGCTGGTGGAAGGCCGCGCGGCCACCGCCACCGAGATCGCCTCCTTCCTCGGACTGCGCTCCCGCAAGCATCAGCAGGCCGCCGGCTCGCCGCCACCGGATGCGGTGCATCTGCAGGACGCGGCTTTCTGGAAGCAGCTCGTCGCCTCGCAGCAGGCGGCGCGACAGGGGCGGCTGATGGCGCCCGTTGCCGGCGACAAGGCCGGCGAGAACGCGGGCGGCAGCGCCCTCGAATCGATCCGCCTCGCCGGCACGCTGGCCGCCACCGACTTCCAGCGTGCGCTGGTCACGCTCAACGAGGCCATGCTGTGGCGCCGCCTCGGCGACAACGAGCAGGCGCGGCGGCGGCTGCAGGCGCTCAAGAAACAGCGGCTCGCGCACCACGTGGCGGGCAACGACTACCTGGGCGCGATGGAATGCATCGTCTCCGCATGGTGCGCCTACACGGCGCGCGACCTGCCGTTGGCGCAGTCGCTGCTGAGCGGCATGGCCGAGGACGCCGTGCGCGGGCTGGTGCTGCGCCATCACCCCGACGTGCGCTTCGAGTGGTGCAACCTGTGGGCGCTGGCCTGCCGCTCGCGCGCGCTGGCGCTGTCGGCCGACGACAAGCCCGCCGCCGCCGCGCTGGCGGAGGAGTCGCTGCAGCGCTTCGGCGAGGCGCTGGCGGCCGCCTTCGAGTCGCACTCCTTCGACGCGGCGCAGCACGTGGCCGCCAACATGGGCATGGCCGCGTGGCTCTTCGACCGAGTCGGGCTGGCCGACCTGCCCGCGCTGGCGCACGACGGCAACACCGACACCACCCGCCGCGCGGTGCAGTGGATCGCCTTCAGCGAATGGCTCTGCGGCCACACCGACGGCCAGGGCCGCTCGGCGTGGAACGCGATCTACCTTATGCGCATCGCGCGCGGGCACTGCCGGCCCGAGCAGCAGCCCACGCTCACGCAGTTCCGCGCACAGAAGCCGCTGGACCCGGCCGCCATCTCGAAGCTGGCCGGCCCGCTCGCCGACGCCTTCGACGCGACCAACTGGCCCGCGCGCTGGGTGCAGGTGGCGCAGGCGCGGCTGGCCGACCACCAGGCCGGACGCCGCCGCTACCCGGGCCTGCAACACTGCAGCCTGCTGTTCGAGCACGCTTGGTACGCGGCGCATGCGGGCGACCTGAAGGCGGCCGAACAATCGCTGGCGCTGCTGCGCGAGGCGCTGCCGCAACTGGTGCCGAGCGACCGCGCCTACTTCACCGAGTCGTGGAACGACACGCTGCCGGCCGAGCTGGTGCTGGAGGCGAAGCCGCCGCGCCGGCCCGCCGCGCGCAGGAAACCCACGCAGCGCGCGGCTGTGGCACGCTAGCCGGAAACGTCGTTCTCATCCGAGCATGTCCGACAAGCCCAACGACCCCATCGACCTGGCCGCGCACCGCGAACGCCGCGCGCGGCTGCAGCGAACGGACGTCTCGCCGCCGGAGTCCGACCCGGACGAGGTGCCCTGCCCGCGCTGCAAGGAACCGATCTACGGCAAGGTGCGGCAGTGCCCCCATTGCGGCGTGTATTTCGTCGGCAGCGCCGCGGACTTCGCGCCCAGGCCGAAGATGTCGCTGCGCGCCAAGTGCATCGTCGCGCTGGTCACGCTGGTGCTGCTCTACATGGGGTTCAGCGACGACCTCGCCCGCTGGTGGTGGTAGGCCCGCCGCGGCTCAGCGCGTGCCAGCCGGCGCGGCGGTCGACTTGCGCACCACCAGCTCCGGGCGCAGCACCACGGTCGAGGCCGACATCGAGTGGCCGTCGATCTCCTCGAACAGCATCTCGGCCGCGCGCCAGCCGAGTTCGCGGTGCGGCAGGCGGATGGTGGTGAGCGGCGGGTCGACCATGTCGACCAGCGGCATGTCGTTGTGGCCGGTGACTGAAATGTCCTGCGGCACGCGCAGGCCCGCCTCGCGCAGCGCGTCGTAGGCGCCCAGCGCGACGAGGTCGTTGCAGCACACCACGGCCTGCGGCGGGGCGCCGGCCGCGAGCATCTGCTTCATCGCCTCGGCGCCGGCCTCGCGGCTGTAGCTCGCGCACTCGGTCACGCGGAAAGGCTTCATGCGGTGGTCGCGCAGGGCCTGCTCCACGCCCAGGCGGCGGCCCACGCCGGTGGGAATGGTCTGCGGGCCCGCAAGATGCGCGATGCGCTTGTGGCCGAGCGCAATCAGGTGGTCGACCGCGAGCTTCATCGCCAGCCGGTCGTCGCTCACCACGGCCGGCAGGCGGCCGGTCTCGTCGGCGCGGTTGACCAGCACGGCCGTCATGCCCGCCTTGGTGACGAAGTCGACCAGCGGATCGTCGCGCGTGGCGGTGGCCATGACCACGCCGTCGACGCGCTGCGCCAGCATGCGCTCCAGCACGGGCCGCGCGAGCGCGTGGTCGACCACGTTGGTGACGAACACGAAGTACCCGCGCGCGGCGGCGCTGGCCTCTATGCCCTGCAGGATCGGCGGAAACACCGCGTTGGTGATGTCGGGCACCAGCACGCCGATGGTGTGGGTGCGCCCCGTGCGCAGCGCCGAGGCCGCGCGGTTGGGCCGGTAGCCCAGCCGTTGCGCAGCCTCCTCGACCACGCGCAGCACCTCCTCGCTGATCAGCGAACGCTTCTCGGGGCTGAGCGCGCGCGAGACGGTGGACACGTGCACGCCGGCGGCGCGGGCGACGTCGCGGATGGTGACGGGTGAGGACGGGGCGGGTTGGTTGGCGCTCATTGGTGCAAACGATTGTCGCCGGGTGCAGTGGCTTCAGGCGGCTTTCTGCCATTCAGACACCCCGGATTGCTGCCATTTTACTTTTTGGCGATTTGGACTAATATCGTGCAAACGATTGCAAAGACTTGCCATGAACATCGCCACCTCCCCCCACTCGGTGCTGGGCCACGTGCTCGACGCCATGAGACACACGCCCGACCCCAGGCTGCGCACCGTGATGGAAGCGGTCACGCGCCACCTGCACGCGCTGGTCCAGGAAGTGAAGCTGACGGAAGAAGAGTTCGAGCAGGCGCTCGAATTCATCGTCGCCATCGGCCAGGCCACCGGCGAGACCAAGAACGAGGTGGTGCTGGCGGCGGACATCCTGGGCGTGTCGACCGTGGTCGCGCTGCAGAACAACCAGGACCCGCAGGGCGAATCGCCGGCCGCGCTACTTGGGCCCTTCTGGCGCGCCAACGCGCCGGCCTGCGCGCAGGGCGAGAGCATCGCGCGCTCGGGCACGCCGGGCACCCCGCTCGAGGTGACGGGCACGGTGCACGACCACGAGGGCCGGCCGGTGGCCGATGCCACCGTCGACGTGTGGCAGGCCTCGCCGGTCGGCCTCTACGAGAACCAGGACCCGTCGCAGGAAGACATGAACCTGCGCGGGCGCTTTTCCACCGACGCCGAGGGCCGCTTCCATTTCCGCAGCGTGCGCCCGGCCGGCTACCCGGTGCCGACCGACGGCCCCTGCGGCGTGCTGCTGCGCGCGCAGAAGCGCCACCCGAACCGGCCCGCGCACCTGCACTTCATGGTGAGCAAGCCGGGACACAAGGTGCTCATCACGCAGGTGTTCGCCGATGACGACGAGAACCTGGAGAGCGACCCGACCTTCGGCGTGACGCGCCGCTTGATCGGCCGCTTCGCGCTCGCTCCTGACGGAAAGAGTGCCTCGCTGCACCACGACTTCGAGCTCGAACCCGGCGAGATGAAGTTCCCCCGCCCACCCATTCCCTGAATCAACTCTTCCGCACCACATCCATGAGCTTCGACCCAGTCTCCAGACTAGACGGCAAGGTCGCCGTCATCACCGGCGGCCTAGGCGCCATCGGCTACGCCACCGCCACGCGCCTCGCCGCGCTGGGCGCCACCTGCGTGCTGCTGCACCGCAAGGGCGACGATGCCGCGGCCCGCGCGGCCGCCCTGCCCTCGGCCAACGGCCAGCGCCACGCGGCGATCCGCGCCGACATCGTCGACACGCCGAGCCTCGTCGCCGCCGCCGCCGAGGTGAAGGCCACGCTCGGACGCTGCGACATCCTGGTCAACAGCGCGGGCCACACGAAGCCCGTGCCGGCCGCCGACCTCGACGCGCTGACCGACGAGCTCATCGACGACATCGTGCGTTCCAACTTCCGCGGCGTGTTCGCCACCATCCGTGCCTTCGCGCCGATGCTCAAGGCCAGCGGCGACGGACTGGTGGCCAACATCTCGTCCATCGCGGGCTTCACCGGCGTGGGCAGCAACCTCGCCTACGTGGCGGCCAAGGCCGGGCTCGACGTGGTGGGCGATGCGCTGGCCAAGGCGCTGGCACCCGTCGTGCGCGTGGTGTCGGTCTCGCCGGGCGCGGTGGAATCGGGCTTCGTGCCGGGGCGCGGCGCGGAGTTCGCCAGCAAGATGGCCAGCACCACGCCACTGGGCCGCATCGGCCAGCCCGAGGACGTGGCCGCCACGGTCGAGGCGCTGGCCACCACCATGCGCTTCGTCACCGGCACGCGCATCGTGGTCGACGGAGGGCGCCACCTGTGAGCACCGCCAAGACACTCATCACCTGCGCCGTCACGGGCAACCTCGTGAAGCCGGAGCAGACGCCGCACCTGCCGATCACGCCGGTGCAGATCGCCGACGAATGCCTGGCCGCCGCCGAAGCCGGCGCGAGCCAGGTGCACATCCACGTGCGCAACCCCGAGACCGGCAGGCCCTCGATGGAAGTCGAGCTCTATCGCGAGGTGGTGGACCGCATCCGGCGCGGCAACCGCGAGCTGATCGTCAACCTCACGACCGGCCCCGGCGGGCGCTTCATTCCCAGCGAGGACGACCCGAAGGTCGCCGCGCCCGGCACCACGCTGCTGCCGCCCGAGAAGCGCGTGGAGCACATCGCGCTCATCAGGCCCGACGTGTGCTCGCTCGACCTGAACACCATGAACTCCGGCCCCGACGTGGTCATCAACACGCCGAGGAACGTGCGGCGCATGGCGAAGGTGATGCGCGAGGCGGGCGTGAAGCCCGAACTGGAGATATTCGACTCGGGCGACATCAACCTCGCGCTCGACCTCATCGCCGACGGCACGCTCGACGGCCCCGCCATGTGGACCTTCGTTCTCGGCGTGAAGTACGGCTTCGCCCCCACGCCCGAGACGCTGCTCTACGCACGCAACATGCTGCCGCGCGGCGCCTTCTGGAGCGCCTTCGGCATCGGGCGCATGGAGTTCCCGATCGTCGCGCAGGCCTGGCTGCTGGGCGGCCACGTGCGCGTGGGGATGGAAGACAACATCTACCTCGAGAAGGGCGTGCTCGCCGAGAGCAATGCGCAGCTGGTGGCGAAGGCGCGCGACATCCTCGTGAGCCTGGGCGGCGAAGTCGCCAACCCGCGCGAGGCCCGCGCCATGCTGGGCCTGCCCGATGCGAGGAGCTGAACGATGAGCGCAGCAGCCATGCACCCCGCCCACAGCTCGCGCGCACTGCGCGTGAACGAGAAAGCCGCCGACCTCGACGCGTTGCGGCTCGAAGCGGCGCCGCAGGCCGAGCCCGTGCCGCCGCCCGGCCACGCCGTGGTGCGCGTCGCCGCCGCCGCGGTGAACCCCAGCGACGTGAAGGCCACGCTGGGCATCATGCCGCAGGCGGTCTGGCCCCGGACACCCGGCCGCGACTTCGCGGGCACCGTGGTGAGCGGCCCTTCGGAGTGGATCGGCCGCGAGGTCTACGGCTCCGGGGGCGACGTGGGCATCACGCGCGACGGCTCGCATGCGCGCTACCTGGTGCTGCCCGAGCAGGCGCTGCGCGCCAAGCCTCGCGGTATCTCGATGGACGAGGCCGGCGCGGTGGGCGTGCCCTTCGTCACCGCCTACGAGGGCTTCCGCCGCAGCGGCATGCCGCAGGCCGGCCAGACGGTGCTGGTGCTGGGCGCCAACGGCAAGGTCGGGCAGGCGGCGGTGCAGCTCGCCTCGCAGGCCGGCGCGCGCGTGATCGCGGTGCAGCGGCATGCAGGCCCTTTCCAGGGCTTCGCGGCCGGACCGGTGGACACGATCGACGCGCGCCACCACGCCGACGTGGGCGCACGGGTGCGCGAGCTCACCGACGGACGCGGCGCGAACATCGTCTACAACACCGTGGGCAGTGCCTACTTCGAGGCGGCCAACAAGGCGATGGCCAAGGGCGCGACGCAGATCTTCATCGCCACGCACGACCGCGCGGTGCCCTTCGACATCTTCGCGTTCTACCGCGGCATGCACACCTACGTGGGCATCGACTCGCTGGCGATGGACTGCATTGCCAGCACCGCGCAGCTCGACGCCATGCGCGAGGGCTTCGAGCGCGGCACGCTGAAGCCCTTTCCGGTGGCACGCCACTTCACGCTCGACGAGGCGCACGACGCCTACCGGCTGGTGCTCTCCGGCAGCACCGACCGCGTCGTGCTGCGCCCCTGAGTCCTTTCCCTTCCGGAGCACACCCCATGCACGTGACCCGCTTCAGCGAGGCGCCGCACTACGAGGCGCCCAATCATTTCGACATGCGCTGCCTGCGCCTGCAGGGCAAGGAAGCCGGCCCCTCCACGCAGATGTGGATGGGCATGAGCCAGATCCTTCCCGGCGGCCGCACCGGCCTCGACGGCTCGCCGATGGAAAAGCTCTATCTCGTGCTCGAGGGCCAGCTGCACGTGGTCGGCGAGATCGATGGCACGCGCCAGGAAGAAGTGCTCGGCCCCTACGACAGCTGCCGCTTCGCGCCCGGCGAGAAGCGCCAGCTGGAGAACCGCGGCAACCGGCCGGTGCTGGTGGCGCTGGTGATGCCGAACGCGCCGCCCGCGTAGCACGGCCCCTTCCCTTTTCCCGGTCATTCATCGCTCAACCAAATAGATCAACGGAGACAAGACGCATGAAGAAGACTTTCAACCGGAGCCGCCGCCACACGCTGGCGATGGCGGCCGCCCTCGCGGCCTGCGCGCTCACGGGCGCCCACGCGCAGGGGCCATGGCCCGGCACGCAGGCGGTCAGGCTGGTCGTGCCTTTCACCGCAGGCAGCGGCACCGACATCGTCGCTCGCCTCGTGGCCGAGAAGCTCGGGCCCGCGCTGGGCACCAGCGTGATCGTGGACAACAAGCCCGGCGCGGGCGGCACGCTGGGCGCGGCTATCGTGGCCAAGTCGCCGGCCGACGGCTACACGCTGCTGGTGCACTCGGCCGGCCACCTCGTGAACCCGTGGATCTACAAGGGCCTGTCGTACGACACCATCAAGGACTTCACCGGCATCACGCCGATGGCCAGCCTGCCCAACGTGCTGGTGACGGCGCCCTCGCACTTCGCGGACGTGAAGGATCTGGTGGCCAAGGCGAAGGCCAAGCCAGGCGGCCTCAACTACGCCTCCGCCGGCAACGGCTCGGCCACGCACATGAACGCCGAGGTGTTCCGGCTCGCGGCCGGCGTCGACGCGCAGCACGTGCCCTTCCGCGGCACGCCCGAGGCCATGACGGAGGTGATGGCCGGACGCGTCGACTGGTTCTTCGCGCCGATGGTGTCGGCCCTGCCGCTGATCCAGACCGGCAAGCTGCAGGCGCTGGCCGTGGGCACGGGCAAGCGCTCGTCGGCGCTGCCGAACGCGCCGACGACTGTGGAAGCCGGCGTGCCGGGCTCCGAGTACCTGTTCTGGGTCGGCCTGTTCGCGCCCGCGAAGACACCGCAGCCGGTGGTCGACCGCCTGCAGGCCGAGGTCGCGAAGATCATGGCGTCGCCCGAGCTGAAGGAGCGGCTGGAGAAGCTGGGCGCCGAGCCGTTCACGATGCCTTCGGCGCAGTTCAACAAGTTCATCGTCGACGAGACGGCGAAGGCTCAACAGGTCGTGAAGGCCGCCAGCATCAAGGTCGACTGACATGGCACGCACACTCCTCTCGGCGGCGGCCATCGCCGCCAGCCTGCTGCTGCCCGTCGCCGCGCAGGCGCAACCGGCAGACCTCGTCGTCACCAACGCGAAGATCGCCACGCTCGACGCCGCCGGCACCATGGCGCAGGCCATCGCCGTGCGCGACGGCCGCATCGTTGCCGTGGGCAGCACAGCGCAGATGGGCGCTTTCACGAGCCCCGCGACACGCACGGTCGACGCGGGCGGCCGCACCGTCATTCCGGGCCTGATCGATTCGCACATGCACGCGGTGCGCGCGGCGCTGAGCTACTCCACCGAGGTCAACTGGATCGGCGCCGGCACCATCGCCGAGGCGATGGCGCGCATCCGCACCGCGGCGGCGAACGCGCGTCCCGGCGGCTGGCTGATCGTGGCCGGCGGCTGGACCGAGCAGCAGTTCGCCGAACGCCGCCGCCCCACGATGGCCGAGCTGCAGGAGGCCGCGCCGAACAACCCGGTGTACGTGCAGCTCTTCTACGAGGCGGTGGTGATGACGCCCAAGGCGCTGGAAGCGCTGGGCGTCGCGCCCGGCACGCTGCCCGCCGGCATGAAGCCGACGCCCGACGGCGCGCCGGGCTGGATGAGCGGCGACATCGTCGGCATCTCGGCGCTCTTCGACAAGCTGCCCAAGCCCACCTACGACGACAACGTGGCCGGCACGCGCGCCTTCTTCACCGAGCTGAACCGCCTGGGCATCACCGGGCTGGTGGACCCGGGCGGCTTCAGCATCGCGCCCTCGCAGTACGCGGCGCTGTTCGAGCTGTGGCGCGAGAAGGCGCTGACGCTGCGCGTGGCCTACAGCGTGTTCGCGCAGAAGCCCGGCGCCGAGCTGCAGGAGTTCCGCGATCTCACGCAGATGCTGCCGATGGGCTTCGGCGACGACATGCTCAAGTTCAACGGCCTGGGCGAACGCGTGACGCTCGCGATGTACAACAACAACTTTCCCGACGAAGCGGCGAAGGCGAAGTTCTACGAGCTCGTCAAATGGGCCGCGCAGCGCAAGCTGGCCGTCACCATCCACTGGCAGGAGAACGGCTCGGTCGACCACCTGCTGGGGCTGTACGAGAAGCTGAACGCCGAGGTGCCGATCAAGGACCTGCGCTGGTCCATCGCCCACCTCGACGACGCCTCGCCCCAGACGCTCGCGCGCATGAAGGCGCTGGGCATCGGCTGGACCATGCAGGACGCGATGTACTTCCAGGGCGACCGCGCTCTCGCCATGCGCGGCGAGGCAGCGCGGCGCATGCCGCCCATAGGCACAGCGCTGCGCACCGGCGTGAACGTGGGCGCCGGCACCGATGCGCATCGCGTGGCCTCGTACAACCCCTTCGTCGCACTGCAGTGGATGCTCGACGGCAAGACGGTGAGCGGCAAGGCCATGCGCGGTGCCGACGAGACGCCCACGCGCGAGCAGGCGCTGCGCCTCTACACACAAGGCAGCGCGTGGTTCAGCTTCGACGAGAACAGGCGCGGCACGCTCGAAGTGGGCAAGCTCGCGGACTTCGCGGTGCTCGACCAGGACTTCTTCGCCGTGCCGCTGGAGCGCATCGGCAAGACGACATCGCTGATGACGGTGGTGGGCGGGCGCGTGGTGTATGCGGCGCGGCCGTTCAACGCCGCGGGTGCGTCGGTCGCCTCGGCGTCCTGAAGACTGCTCAGAGCCCCAGCGCGTGCCGCACCCGCTCGCGCAGCACCGGCAGCACGTCGCTCTCGAACCACGGGTGATGCTTGAGCCAGCCCGTGTTGCGCGGCGACGGATGCGGCAGGGGAATGAAGCGCGGCGCGAAGTCGGCAAACGCCTGCACGGTCTCGGTGACGCCGGCGCTCGCCTTCCTGCCGAGGAAGTGGCGCTGCGAGTACTGGCCGATGAGCAGCGTCAGCTCGACCTGCTTCATCTGCGCGAACAGCCTGTCGTGCCAGAGCTCGGCGCATTCCCTGCGCGGCGGCAGGTCGCCGCTCTTGCCGCGCCCGGGGTAGCAGTAGCCCATCGGCACGATGGCCACGCGCGCGGCGTCGTAGAACACCGTGCGGTCGATGCCGAGCCAGCGGCGAAGCTGGTCGCCGCTGCGGTCGTTCCACGGCACGCCCGTCTGGTGCACCGTGAGGCTGGGCGCCTGACCGACGATCAGCAGCCTGGCGCTCGCGCTGGCCTGCACCACCGGCCTGGGTCCCAGCGGCAGGTGCGCCTCGCACGCATGGCAGGCGCGAACCTCGGCGAGCAGCGCCTGCAAGGACTCGGCCGGCAAGCGCTCAGTCGGCAAAGGGCTTGAAGAAGGCGTTGAGCTCGGCGCCCGGCGCCGCGTCGGCGAAACCATCGAAGCGTCCCTCCGCCAGCGTGCGCGCGGCGCGGATGAAGCCGCCCCAGGCCGCGCGCGCCAGGCCGCCGCCTACGCTCACCCGGCGCACGCCGAGTTCGGCGATGTCCTTCATCGTGAGTTCGCTGGGCGCGCCCACGAGCAGGTTGACCGGCTTGCCTCCCGCGGCGGCGACCACGGCGGCGATCTGCTCGCGGGTCTTGATGCCGGGCGCGTAGAGGCAGTCGGCGCCCGCGTTCGCATAGGCCTTGAGCCGCGCGATGGCGTCGTCGAGGTCGGGACGGCCGACGAAGAAGTTCTCGGCGCGGCCGACCAGCAGCACGTCGACGCCCGATGCATCGATGGCCTTGCGCGCGGTGCGCAGGCGCTCGACCGCCACGTCGACGGGGAAAAGCGGATCGGCGGCGTTGCCCGTCGAATCCTCGATGGAGAGGCCCGCCACGCCCATCTCGACCGCGAGGCTCACGCTCTCGGCCACGCCCTGCGCGTCGGCGGCAAAGCCGTTCTCGAAGTCGGCGTTCACCGGCAGGTCGGAGGCTTCCACGAGTTCGCGCAGGTGCGCCAGGATGTGCTCGCGCGACATCGCGCCGTCCGCATGCCCCTGCGACCAGGCGAAGCCCGAGCTGGTGGTGGCCAGCGCCTTGAAGCCCAGGCCTTCGAGGAAGCGCGCGCTGCCCGTGTCCCAGGGGTTCGGGATGACGAAGCAGCCCTGTTCGTGGAGAGCACGGAAGTCGGCGCGTTTCTGGGCGATGGTGCGGGTCATGGGGCCTCGGCTTTGGATGTTCAAGACGGTGGGCCGGCCATTCTGACGCAGCCTCGCGCCTTCAGCACCCGCTCAGCATTCGACCACGTTCACCGCGAGGCCACCGAGCGAGGTTTCCTTGTAGGTCGCCTTCATGTCCTCGCCGGTCTGCTTCATGGTGCGGATCACCGCGTCGAGCGACACGTAGTGGCTGCCGTCGCCGCGCAGCGCCATGCGCGCCGCGTTGATGGCCTTCACCGCGCCCATTGCGTTGCGCTCCACGCACGGTATCTGCACCATGCCGCCGACCGGGTCGCAGGTGAGGCCGAGGTTGTGCTCCATGCCGATCTCGGCCGCGTTCTCGACCTGCGCCGGCGTGGCGCCCAGCACCGCGGCCAGCGCGCCGGCCGCCATCGAGCAGGCCACGCCGACCTCGCCCTGGCAGCCGACCTCGGCGCCCGAGATGGAGGCGTTGGTCTTGTAGAGCATGCCGATGGCCGCGGCGGTGAGCAGGAAGGCGACGATGCCGTCGTCGCTGGCCTGCGGCACGAAGCGCTGGTAGTAGTGCATCACGGCGGGCACCACGCCGGCCGCGCCGTTGGTGGGCGCGGTGACCACGCGGCCGCCGGCGGCGTTTTCCTCGTTCACGGCCATCGCGAAGGCGTTGACCCAGTCCATCGCAGCGAGCGGATCGGCCGCGCCGGCCTGCGCGAGCAGTTCACGGTGCAGCTCGGGCGCGCGGCGGCGCATGCGCAGCGGGCCGGGCAGCGCCTGCGCGGCCAGCGGGTTGTCGATGCCGAAGCCGCGCTGCACGCACTGCTGCATCACCTGCCAGACGCGCAGCAAGCCGGCGCGCACCTCGGCCTCGGGCCGCCACACGCATTCGTTGCGCATGACGAGCGCGGCCACCGAGAGGCCGTGCTCGCGGCACTGCGCCATGAGTTCGTCGCCGGTCGAGAAAGGATGCGGCACGGCGGCCGCTGCCGCCGCCGTGGCAGCCACGGCCTGGCCGCCCTCGACGACGAAGCCGCCGCCGACCGAGAAATACGTGCCCTCGGCCAGCGCGCCGCCATCGGCCGCGAAGGCGGTGAAGCGCATGGCGTTGGGGTGTTCAGGCAGCGACTCCTCGCCCTTGAAGGCGATGTCGCGCACGCGGTCGAAGTCGATGGGCGTGGTGCCCAGCAGGCTCAGCCGCCCGGTGCGGCGCAACTCCTCCAGCCGGGGCTGCACGGTCTCGGGCCGCACGGTGTCGGGCGCGTCGCCGAAGAGGCCGAGGATCACGCCCTGGTCGGTCGCGTGGCCGTGGCCGGTGGCGCCGAGCGAACCGAACAGGTCCACATGCAGCCGCGCCACCTGCGCGAGCACGCCGCGCGTTTCCAGCGAGCGCGCGAACATGAGCGCCGCGCGCATCGGCCCCACGGTGTGCGAGCTGGACGGGCCGATGCCGATCTTGAAGATGTCGAAGACTGAGAGCATCAGCGCATCATGCGGCCGGGAGCTGCTGTTTGACCAGTGCCACCCAATAGGCCGCGCCCAGCGGCAGGATGTTGTCGTTGAAGTCGTAGTACGGGTTGTGCACGTTCGGGTCGTTCGGGCCCTCGCCCGCGCCGATGCCGATGTAGGCGCCCGGGCGCTTCTGCAGCATGAAGGCGAAGTCTTCCGAGCCCATGGCGGGCGGGATGTCGGTGTGCACCTGCGCAAGCTCCACCAGGCTGGCGGCCGCGGCGATGGCGGCGTCGGTCTCGGCGGGCGTGTTGACCACGCCGGGGTAGCCGCGGCGGTAGTCGAGCGCCACCTTCGCGCCGTGCGTGGCGGCCACGCCGTCGCAGATCTGCTGCATGGCGGCCTGGGTCTTGTCCTGGATGCCGGGGTCGAGCGTGCGCACGGTGCCGCGCAGCACCACCGTTTCGGGAATCACGTTCCAGGTGTCGCCGCCGTGGATCTGCGTGACGCTGACCACGGCCGAATCGGTGGCGCCGGTGCGCCGGCTCACGATGGTCTGCAGCGCGTTGACGAGCTGGGCCGAGACCACCACCGAGTCGATGCCGGTCTCGGGCATGGCGCCGTGGCTGCCCTTGCCGGTGACGACGATCTCGAAGGTGTCGAGAAAGGCCGTCATCGTGCCCTTGCGGATCGCGAACCGGCCGCGCGGCAGGCTCGGGAAGTTGTGCATGCCGTAGACGGCGTTGGCCGGGAACTGCTCGAACAGGCCCTCGTCGACCATCACGCGGCCTCCGCCCTCGTTCTCCTCGGCGGGCTGGAACACGAAGTGCACCGTGCCCTTGAAAGGCTTGTGGCGCGACAGGTGCTCGGCCGCGCCCAGCAGCATCGCGGTGTGGCCGTCGTGGCCGCAGGCGTGCATCTTGCCCACGCACTTGGAGGCATGCGGCTGCGTGCCCAGCTCCTGCATGTTGAGCGCGTCGAGGTCGGCGCGCAGCGCGATGCTCGGGCCCTCGCCGTTCTTCAGCGTGCCGACCACGCCGGTGCCGGCCAGGCCGCGGTGCACGGGCAGGCCCATCAACATCAGCGCGTTGGCGACGACGTTGGCGGTGCGGTGCTCCTCGAACGCGGTCTCGGGGTTGGCGTGGATGTCGCGGCGCCAGGCCAGCATGCGGGCGCGGGTGTCTTCGGCGATTTCGGGGTCGCGGTACATGGTTCTTTTCAGCTCTCTCGTGGAATGGGGTCAGTGGAAGAATTCGGCGATCACCGTGGCACCAAGGAATGTGCCGGCCGTGGCGGTGAGCGACACCACAACGATGCGCCAGCCCAGCTGGCGGAACACCGGCAGGTCCTTCGCGACCGAGAAGCCGGCCAGCGCGAGCACCGGCGTGGTGAAGGCCAGGAAATTGAGCTTGCCGGTGATCGCGATCAGCGCATCGGAGAACGGAAACAGCCCCGGAATGCCGGCCACGGTGGCCACCACCGACAGCACCAGCACCATCGGCAGGCGCGGCACGAGGCGCTTGATGCCTTCGACGATCAGCGCGATGACCACCACCGCAGCCAGGCCTTCGAGCGACACCAGCACCGGCACCTTGTAAGTCAGCGAATTGCCGATGAGCACGCCGCCGCCCACCACCGCCCAGGCGATGAGCGTGTCGCGCAGCGACATCGCGCCGCCATGGCCGACGCTGGCCTGCGAGACGGCCGCCGTGCCCGCGTCCTGCGCGCCGCGCTTCGAGAAGCGGCCCAGCACCGGCTCCAGCTTGCCGTAGAGCCACGAGCACAGCGGCAGCGACAGGAACAGCGTGAAGTAGAAGCCCACCACCGTGGTCAGCAGGTTCGACGCGGCGGCAATGGCGGTGAGCTGCGGCAGCATCTCGGCCGGCTGCTGCGCCGCGATGGCGCCCAGCGCCGCCGCCATCAGGCTGCCCGAGCCCACGCCGGCGCCCATGGCCAGCGAGCGCGGATCGAAGATGTGCAGGCTGGCGACGAAGCCCGCCAGCACCGCGATGAAGAGCGCGCCCAGCACGGTGCCGGTGATGTACTCGGCCAGCACGCCGCGGCCCTCGGGCGAGGCCATGCCGTACTTCTCTCCGATGATCACGAGGTTGCCCTCGCGGCCCACCGAGAAGGTGGCGCCCACCGCCTCGCGCTTGATGCCCAGCAGCAGCGCCAGCGGCAGGCCCAGCGCCAGCGTGCCCAGTGCGTGGCCGAACTCCTGGAACAGCAGCGCCCAGCCGGCCTGCTTGACCTGCGGCAGCGCGGCACCGACCGTGAGGCCCAGCTTCACCACGAAGAGCAGCAGGCCCGCGTTCAAGAGGCCGCCGGCGAAGGATTGCTCGGCGGTCGCCACCCGCACCACGCCCGGCACGCGGCGGTGCGCGATGCCCCATGCGGCGGCGATCAGCAACGCCCACAGCATCGGCAGCAGCGCCACCTTGCCCGGGCCGACGCTGAACTGCACCGGGCCGATCAGCTCGGCGGCGGCCACGACGGCCAGGGTGACGAGCACGAGCCGGAGTTTTCCGGAAGCCGAGGAAGAAGGGGCAGCGGCGGCGAGCGTGGTGGAGGCGGCGGATGTCATCGGGTGGGGCATCGTGTGGCGCAGCGGTACCTGCGGGGTGCCGGGGAGTTTCGGATCGAGCGCCTCTTGCATCAATGACCGCGAATTGACATATTTGTTGCATTGGATGCAACACTCAGGAGACAGGGCCATGGACGACAGGCTCGACACGCGCCGCGTGCGCTATTTCATGCAGGTGCTCGAAAGCGGCTCCGTGCGCGGCGCCGCCGAGGTGCTCGACATGGACCCGTCGGCCGTGAGCCGGGCCATCGGCATCCTCGAGCAGGAGTGCGGCCTGCCGCTGCTGGAGCGCCACGGGCGCGGCGTGGTGCCCACCGACGCGGGCCAGATGCTGGCCGGCTACGTGCGGCGCCAGCACAGCCAGAAGCAGCACCTGATGGCGCAGCTCGACAGCATCCGCAAGATCGAGCGCGGCCACATCGATGTCGTGGCCGGAGAGGGCTACGTGGACTGGCTCATGCGCCACAGCCTGCGCGACTTCATGACCTCGCACCCGAAGATCACCATCGACCTCGACGTGGCGAGCACCGACGAGATCGTGCAGCGCGTGGTGGAGGAGCGCGCCCACATCGGCATGCTGTTCCAGCCGCCCAAGGACGAGCGGCTGACTTCGCACCAATCGCACTCGCAGCCGATCCAGGCGATGGTGCTGCGCTCGCACCCGCTCGCGCAGCTCGGCCGGCCGCTGACGCTGGGCGACCTGCTGCCCTACGCGGGCGCCACGCTGCATCGCAACTTCGGCGTGCGCCAGCACATAGAGGCCGCCGAGATCAGTGAAGGCGTGCGCCTGCCTTCGCTGCTGACCACCACCTCGTTCAGCGCGCTCGGGCACTTCGTGTCGGCCGGGCTGGGCTACGCGCTGGGCACGCGCATCTCGCTCACGCCCAATGCCAGCAACCCCGAGCTGGTGGAGCTGCCGATGAAGAACCCGCTGCTGTCGCAGGGCCGCTCGCACATCGTTTCGCGCCACGGGCGCATGCTCTCGCCGGCCGCGGCCGAACTGCTGCGGCAGGTGGTGGCTGACATGCGGCGCTTCGCGGAGACCAAGCCCGCCGGATGACCACGAAGGGCCTCGTTGCGCGCCGGGGCCCTTCGGTGTTCTGATCGGACCCCACCATGCTCTACGTCACTGCACTCTTCATTCACCTGCTGTGCGCCGCCTTCTGGGTCGGCGGCATGGCGACCATGCACTTCGCGGTGCGCCCCTCGGCCGTCGCCACGCTGGAACAGCCACCGCTGCGCCTGCGCATGATGACCGCGACGCTCAGGCGCTTCTTCGTCGGCGTGGATGCTTCCGTCACGCTGCTGTTTGCGAGCGGCGTGGCGATGATCCTCGCGGCCGGCGGCTTCCGCGGCCTGCACTGGCGCATCGAAGCGATGATGAGCATCGCGATCGTGATGCTCGCCATCTACGTCTACATCCGGGCCTCGGTGTTCAGGGCCATGCGCCGGGCAGTGGACGAAAGCGCGTGGCCGGCGGCGGCCGCGCGGCTGAACACCGTGCGCAAGCTGGTGACGGTGAACCTCGTGCTGGGCGTGATCGTGTTCGGCGTGGCGACCATCGGGCGCGCAAGCTGAACGGGCCCGGGGCCGCCAGGCAGCCACGGGCCCGCACCATCGATCCGGCCCGGGCCTGGATCAGATCAGGTTCAGTTCCACGTCGATATTGCCGCGCGTGAGCTTCGAGTAGGGGCAGGTCTGGTGCGCGGTGTCGACCACGGCGCGCGCGGTCTCGCGGTCCAGGCCGGGCAGGCTCACGTTCAGGCGCGCCTGCAGGAAGTACTGGCCCTCCTGGAGCACGAGGTCGACCTCGGCATCCACCGACAGGTCGGCCGGCAGCTTGACCTTCAGGGTGCCCGCCGCCTTGCCCATCGCGCCGATGAAGCAGGCCGACCAGCCGGCCGCGAACAGCTGCTCGGGGTTGGTGCCCGTGCCGTTGCCGCCGGGGGGCGAGAGCTGGATGTCGAGGTGGCCGTCGCTGCTGCGCGATGCGCCGAGGCGGCCGCCGGTGGTGTGGGTCTTGCCGGTGTAGAGGACTTGCTTGTCGGTCATGGAGATTCCTTTGGACTGGAAGGTGGTTCGAAAGACTTGGTTGTGGACTCCATCGCCTCGCGTGCATGTGCATCGTTGGCGATGCAGGAATTACATCGACGGGCTGTATCCACGATGTGTCGAACCACCGGCCGGTTTGCATGCGCGTGTGTCCGCTGCGCCATGCAGACACAGTGGCGTACAAATCTCCGGACGGAAGGAATCAGGAAGAAGGAAGGCTCAGGCCGCAGGGCCCTTGAGTTCGACGCCGTTGCCGTCGGGATCGGCGATGTAGATCGAGGGGCCGTTGCCCTCGGCGCCGAAGTTGTTCTGCACCTCGCCGTGCACCGCGACGCCGTGCTGCGCCATCAGCGCGCGGATGGCCGCCTCATCGAAAGGCTCGATGCGCAGGCAGAGGTGGTCGACGTTGCGGCCTTCGGTGCCGGCGAGCGCCCCGCCCTGCCTGCCCAGCGGGCCGTCGGGCGTGACGAGGTCGATCAGGCTGGTGCCTGCGCGCAGATGCACGAGCCCCAGGTCGTCGCGGCGTTTCTCGACAGTGCAGCCCAGCACGCCGCAGTAGAAGGCGATGGAACGCTCGGCGTCCTGCACGCGCAGCACGACGTGGTCGATGCGCAGCACCGAGAACGGTGGCTGGCGCATCGGGTTCGTCATGCGGGCCTGCTCACCGGTTCAGACCACGCCGGCCGAACGCAGGGCTTCGAAGCGGGCCGCGTCGATGCCCATTTCCGCCAGCACTTCCTGCGTGTGCTGGCCCAGCGCCGGCGGTGCATGGCGCAGAACAGGCGGCGTTGCCGAAAGGCGCAGCGGGCTCGCCACGCCGGTGATGCTGGCGATGCCGTCGCCCGCGTCGCGCGGCAGCGTGACCGCGAGGCCGCGCGCCTTGACCTGCGCGTCGTCGAAGGCCTGCGCGATGTCGTTGATCGGGCCGCAGGGCACGGCCTTGTCCTCGAGCAGCGTGACCCACGCGGCGGTGGTGCGGGTGCGCGTGAGCTCTTCCATCATCGGGATCAGCACGCCGCGGTGCTTCACGCGCAGCGTGTTGGTGGCGAAGCGCGCATCGGTCGCCCACTCGGGGTGGCCGCCAGCCTCGCAGAAGCGCGCGAACTGGCCGTTGTTGCCGATGGCCAGCAGCATCGCGCCGTCCTGCGTCGGGAAGTCCTGGTAAGGCGCGAGGCTGGGGTGCGTGTTGCCCTGGCGCCCGGGCGCCTTGCCGGTATTGAGGAAGGCGCTCGCCTGGTTGGCGAGGATGGCCATGCCCACGTCGAGCAGCGCCATGTCGATGTGCTGGCCTTCGCCGGTGCGGTCGCGCACCTGCAGCGCGGCCAGGATGGCGGTGCTGGCGTAGACGCCGGTGAACAGGTCGGTCAGCGCCACGCCCACGCGCAGCGGGCCGCCGCCGGGCACGTCGTCGGGACGGCCGGTGATGCTCATCATGCCGGTCATGGCCTGGATCATCAGGTCGTAGCCCGCGCGCTCGGCGTACGGACCGTCGTGGCCGAAGCCGGTCACGCTGCAGTAGATGAGGCGCGGGTTGGCCGCGCGCAGGCTCTCGTGGTCGAGGCCGTACTGCCTGAGGCCGCCGGTCTTGAAGTTCTCCACCACGATGTCGGCCTGCGCCGCCATCTGCTTCAGCAGCGCCTGCCCGTCGGGCGCGGCCATGTCGACCGTGACCGAGCGCTTGTTGCGGTTGCAGGCGGTGAAGTAGCTGGCCTGGTCGGTGTCGTTGCCGTTCGCGTCCTTGACGAAAGGCGGGCCCCAGGTACGCGTGTCGTCGCCGACGCCTGGGCGCTCGATCTTGACGACGTCGGCGCCCAGGTCCGCGAGGATCTGCGTGCACCAGGGGCCCGCGAGCACGCGGGACAGATCGAGGACCTTGATGCCGTCGAGTGCTGCGGGCTTGCCGGTCATGCGCGGATCAGTTCGAGAACGCGGCGATGCCGGTGATGGCGCGGCCCAGGATGAGGGCGTGGATGTCGTGCGTGCCTTCGTAGGTGTTGACCACTTCGAGGTTCACCAGGTGGCGGGCCACGCCGAACTCGTCGCTGATGCCGTTGCCGCCCATCATGTCGCGTGCCATGCGGGCGATGTCCAGCGACTTGCCGCAGTTGTTGCGCTTCATGATCGAGGTGATTTCCACCGCGGCGATGCCTTCGTCCTTCATGCGGCCCAGGCGCAGGCTGCCCTGCAGGCCCAGCGTGATCTCGGTCTGCATGTCGGCCAGCTTCTTCTGGATGAGCTGGTTGGCGGCCAGCGGGCGGCCGAACTGCTTGCGGTCCAGCGTGTACTGGCGGGCGCGGTGCCAGCAGTCTTCGGCGGCGCCGAGCGCGCCCCACGAGATGCCGTAGCGGGCGCTGTTCAGGCAGGTGAAGGGGCCCTTCAGGCCCTGCACTTCGGGGAAGGCGTTCTCTTCAGGGCAGAACACGCCGTCCATCACGATCTCGCCGGTGATGCTGGCGCGCAGGCCGACCTTGCCGTGGATGGCGGGGGCGCTCAGGCCCTTCATGCCCTTCTCGAGCACGAAGCCGCGGATCGGGCCGACCGCGCCGCTCTCGCTGACTTCCTTGGCCCACACCACGAACACGTCGGCGATGGGCGAGTTGCTGATCCACATCTTCGAGCCGGTGAGCGAGTAGCCGCCCGGCACCTTCTTGGCGCGCGTGGCCATGCTGCCGGGGTCGGAGCCGTGATCGGGCTCGGTCAGGCCGAAGCAGCCGATCCATTCGCCGGTGGCGAGCTTGGGCAGGAACTTCTGCTTCTGGCCCTCGGAGCCGAATTCGAAGATCGGCACCATCACCAGCGAGCTCTGCACGCTGGCCATCGAGCGGTAGCCCGAGTCGACGCGCTCGACTTCGCGGGCGATCAGGCCGTAGGCCACATAGTTGAGGCCGGGGCCGCCGTACTGTTCGGGAATCGTCGGGCCCAGCAGGCCGAGGGCGCCCATTTCGCGAAAGATGGCGGGGTCGGTCTCGCCGGTGCGGAAGCCTTCGAGCACGCGGGGAGCCAGGCGCTCCTGGCAGTAGGCATTGGCCGCGTCGCGGATCATGCGTTCTTCGTCGGTCAGCTGCTGGTCGAGAAGAAGGGGGTCGTCCCAGTGGAATTGCGCTTTGGCGGCCATGTGGCTGTCTCCGGAAAAGGGGGAAGAAAGAAAAAAGAGGGGGATCGGCCGATGCTAGCCACGCGAGGGCCATGACGCAAACGAGGATTCCGCACCCAGATATGCGTTCGTAGAATGTCTTGCAAGATGTTCGAACGGCCTCTCCATTGACGAGCCATCGAATCCATACATACAGCTGAGGCATACATGCGCCGCAAGATCCCGCCCCTGCAGACCCTCGTGTGCTTCGACGCCGCCGCGCGCCACGAGAGCTACACGCGCGCCGCGCAGGAGCTCGCGCTCACGCAGAGCGCGGTGTCGCGCCAGATCGGCACGCTCGAGGCCTTCCTCGGCGTGGCGCTGTTTCGCCGCACGCGGCATGGCGTGGCGCTCACCGCCAGCGGCGCGGCCTACGCGCGGCAGACAGCCAAACGGCTGGAAGCGATGGAGCGCGACACGCTCGACGCCATGGCGCACCAGGGCGAAGGCGGCTCGCTCTCGCTGGCGGCCGTGCCCACCTTCGCCACCCGCTGGCTGATGCCGCGCCTGAAGGGTTTCGCGGCGCTGCAGCCCGACGTGGTGGTGCACATCGAAACGCGCACCCGCCCCTTTCTCTTCGCCGACGCGGAGTTCGACGCCGCGCTCTACGCCGGCACGCCCGCGCAGGTCGAGAACTGGGCCGGCACGCGCGCGCTGCTGCTGATGCACGAGGACGTGGTGCCGGTGTGCAGCCCCGCCCTGCTTCCGCGCGGCAAGGCCGTGGCGCCCGCCGCCATCGCGAAGATGCCGCTGCTGCAGCAGAGCACGCGCCCCGACGGCTGGCGCCAGTGGTTCGATGCGCAGCAGATCGACGCGCCCAACGCGCGCGGCGGCCCGCGCTACGAGCTGTTCTCCATCCTCGCCGCGGCCGCATCGCACGGGCTCGGCGTCGCACTGATGCCGACCATGCTGGTGGCCGATGAGCTGGCGCGCGGCGAGCTGGTGGTGGCCTGCGCGCGGCCGCTCTCGGGCGAGCGCAACTACTACCTCGTGACGCCCGAGCGGGCCGACCAGCGGCCGCTGCTGAAGTTCTTCAGCGACTGGCTGCTTGAGCAGGCACGCCAAGGCTGAACATGCCCGCCATGAAGCGCGACAGCCGGTCCGAATACGAATGGCGCATGCACAAGGTGCTGACGCACATCGACAACCACCTCGACGAGCCGCTCGACCTCGCGGCGCTGGCCGACGTGGCGCATTTCTCGGCCTTTCACTTCCATCGCCTGTTCGCGGCCTGGGCCGGCGAGACGCTGGGCGACTACGTGCGCCGCCGGCGCGTGGAGGTCGCCGCGCTGCGGCTGGCGACGCAGCCGCGCGTGTCGGTGCTCGATGCGGCGCTGTCGGTGGGCTTCGGCTCGGGCGAGGCTTTCTCGCGGGCGTTCCGCGCGCGCTTCGGCAGCTCGCCGACCGCGTGGCGGGCCGTGCACCGCTGGTCGCCGTCCGATACGGAAAGCAATCCTGATCAGATCGCATTGCACGGCTTCACGAAGAATGGGCCTTCATCGCGCGACGCCGCGCAAACGGAGGCCAGGCCCATGCAAGTCGAACTCATCACCCGCCCGCCCGTCACCATCGCCTACCTGCGCTACGTGGGCCGGTTCGGTGCGCCCATCGGCGTCTTCTGGGAGACGAAGGTGGCGCCGTGGATCGGCGCGCATCAGCTGTGGTCAAACCCGCGCTACGGCATCAGCCACGACGATCCGAGCATCACGGCGCCGGAGCAGTCGCGCTACGACGCCGCCGTGGAAGTGCCCGAAGACTTCGTGCCCGACGGCGGTTTCCAGAAGACGGTGCTGCCCGGCGGGCGCTATGCGGCGATGAAGTTCAAGGGCCTGCCCCAGGAGATCAACGAAGCCTGGGCGAGCGTGCTGCGCGACTGGCTGCCGGCCAGCGGCTTCCAGATCGACAACCGGCCTGCATTCGAGTACTACGCGCCGTGCAACGCTTTCGACGAGAAGACGATGGCTTTCGAATGCGACATCTGCATTCCGATCGCGCCGCTCTGAGCGGTGGGAGCCGCTGCTAGCGCAGCGCGATGCCGAGCGAATCGAAGGGCGCGTCGAACTCGGCGCGCCACGACTGGCCTGGCTCCAGCGGCCAGGCATCGGTCCATGTGCCGGTGGTGACCACGTCGCCGGGCATCAGCGCCGGCGCGCCGGGGCAGCGCTGCAGTTCCTGGTTGAAGTGGTGCAGGGCGTGCAGCGGGCCATCGAGCACGTTGACGCCCGTGCCCTGCTCGACCAGCTCGTCGCCTCGGTAGAGCCTCACACGGGTGCGGCCCAGCAGCTCGTCGAGCGCCTGGGCACTGGTGGCGAAGCGGCCGACCGGCGTTTCGCGCCCGATCAGCAGGCGCGCATGCAGGCCGCCGTCGGCCACGGTGTCGGCGGCGGTGAACTTCCAGCCGGGCAGGTGCGACTGCACGATCTCGAAGCCCGGGGCGAGCCATGCGATGCAGCCGAACAGGTCTTCGAGCGTGGCGTCGCGCGGCGGTGTCGCGGCCATGCCGAAGACGATCTCCGGTTCCAGGCGCGGCTGGCGGAGCCTGTCCAGGCTCACCTCGCCCGTGCCGCCGCTGCTGCGTGTGAGCGTCGTGTTCCACACGGTGCCCCAGATGGGCGCGTAGACCTCGTAGCGGGGCCAGATCGTGCGGTTGGTGAAGCCGATCTTGTAGCCCACGGGCCGCTCGCCGCGAGCGCCGCGAAGCGCGCGCAGGGCCAGCGCCTGCTGGTAGGCGGCGTCCACGTCGGCGGCAATCGGGAGCGGGCGATCGGCGGGCCACAGCAGGCCCTGGTCGTAGTGGTCGAGAACGGCCTGGGGCGTCATGGCGTCAGCCCTTCCGTCAGCGCTTCGCGGGCCGGGCGCCTTCCCGGGCATAGGCTTCGATCAGCGGCGGAAAGGCATCGAAGGCAGGCATGGTGCCAAAGCTGTGCTTCGCCGGCGTCGAGGCCCACGGCAGCTTCTCGTCGGCCCAGGTCTCGATGAAAGGCTCGACCCATTCATGCCGGTCGAGCATGCTGGGGCGCAGGTTGACGAAGTCGTCGAGGCCCTCGGCGCGCGTGAACATCCAGCTCTTGCAGTGCGGGCAGAAGTAATGATGCGAATCGGCGCCGTGCAGCCCGCCGATGACGGGCTCGCCCGACACCACCTCGAAGCCCGGCGTGGGAATGGCCAGCGAGAGCGAGAAGGCGCTCGCGCTCATGGCCTGGCAGCCGGTGCAGTGGCAGGCCATCGAAAGCAGCGGCGGCGCGCTGATGCGCAGGCGCACCTGGCCGCAGCGGCAGCCGCCGGTCCAGGGGAGTTGCCAGTCGCCGGTGGCTTGATCGGGGGGCGGGGTCGAGGTGCTCAAGATTTGCTCCGTTCGGGTTGCTGTTGCTGCTGCTGTTCCGGCTGCGGCGCCGGCTTCTTCGGCTGCGAAACGCGCGGCGGCTTGAACGGCCCCGTGACTTTCTCGAGCCAGGGATCGCAGACGGCGCGCAGCTCCGGGTCCACGTCGAACTGCGGATCGCGCGCATCGAACAGCACCGACTTCTTGGCCTGTGCGCGCACGAGCGAGAAGGCGTTTTTCTCCGAGCGGCTGTTGTCGAACATCAGCGTCATGTTCGCGATCTGCGCGGCGTGGCCGACCGCCGCCTGCGTGCGGGGAAAGCGCTCGAGGAGCTTCTTGCGGTCCACGTCGTGGCCGCCCTGCTGCTTGCGCGTGCTCACGCGAAAGACGGACATGTCCACCGACACCAGCCCCACGAAGAGCAGCACGACGAAGTAGCCGGCCTCCTGCATCGCGCGGATGTCGTCGGCCTTCGACTCGTGGCCGCCGCCGGGCAGCGGCTTCCAGTGGGAGAAGACGGTTTCGAAGGCGAAGGGCATGCGCTCGTCCATCACCAGGCTCTTGAAGGCGCGCACGCCCTTCTGCGAGAGAACCTGCCAGCGCTCGTCGTCGTCGCGCAGGCGCTGGGCCCAGGGGGGAATGTGTCCGGTGGAGGGGTCTGCGTCGGGCAGGATGGACATCATCATCCGGTCGGCGTTGACCAGCGGCAGGCGCAACGAAGGCGCCAGGCGCGAATACCAGAGCGTGGACTTGCCGGAGCCGTTGTGGCCGGCCAGCACGAAGGCCACGGGGCGCGGGCCCTGCGTCTGCTCCAGCAGTTTCTCGAGCTTCGGCGGGCGGCTGCTCACGCCTTGCTCGCGCGGAACCTGCCGTCGACCATGCGGCCGATCACCTTGGTGCCGTCGGCCGCTTCGCGCACGATCTTGCTCGGGTCGGGCGGATAGGCCGAGTAGGCGTACACCTTGGCCGCGTTGGGCCCGCGGAAGACCACCGACCTGTCGATGCCGGGCTTGCCCAGCGCGCGGGCCGCCTTCTTCAGCAGCACCGTGGTGTTGTCCTCGGGACGCACCTCCGGACGCGGCGCCTTGCCGACCTTGACCAGCGCCATGCCGCGCCCCAGCACAGCCACCGGGCGGCCCTGCACCAGTTGCCCGATGGAGCTTTCGCGCGCAGTGGTTTTTTCTCTTGCCATGGGGGGATGATCGCTCAAAACGGCCGGCGCCCGCAGCTTCGCCCTGCAAAGCCCGCGCTGCGCGCTCGTGCGGAAAGCCGCGTCCGGAAACGGCGAGCCGCGTCGCGCCGAAGACAGGACACTGCCCCCATGACAGCAACCCCAGCCTCCCTGGTCGATGCCCTCGACTGGCCCCGCATCGAAGCCGACATCGCCGCCCGCGGCTGCGCCACCACCGGCACCGCGCTTTTCACCCCGACGGAATGCGCCGCGCTCGTGGCGATGTACGACCGGCCGCGCCACTTCCGCAGCCGCGTCGTGATGCAGCGCCATGGCTTCGGCCAGGGCGAGTACCAGTACTTCGCCTATCCGCTGCCGCCGAAGCTCGCGGCATGGCGCGGCGCGCTGTACGAGCGCCTCGCGCCGCTGGCCAACGCATGGGCGGCGGCGATGGGCCAGCCGGCCGACTATCCGGCGGAGCACGCCACGTATCTCGCGCGCTGCCACGCGGCCGGGCAGGAGCGCCCCACCCCGCTGCTGCTGCGCTACGACGAGGGCGACTACAACTGCCTGCACCAGGACCTGTACGGCGATCTGCAGTTTCCGCTGCAGCTCACGGTGCTGCTGAGCGAGCCGGGCAGCGATTTCACCGGCGGCGAGTTCGTGCTGACCGAGCAGCGCCCGCGCATGCAGTCGCGCGCCGAGGTGGTGTCGCTCGCCCAGGGCGAGGCGGTGATCTTCGCGGTCAACCAGCGGCCGGTGGCCGGCACGCGCGGCAGCTACCGAGTGACGATGCGACACGGCGTGAGCCGGGTGCGCTCGGGGCGCCGGCACACGCTGGGCGTCATCTTCCACGACGCGCGCTGACGGGCCGCCTCCTTTTCCGCAGCTTCCCAGGACTGGTCTAGACAGGTCCGGGCCACGGCGGCGTTGTGCAGTACCGCACGGAACGCCGAACTCAGGCGAAAATCACGCCCGCTTCCAAGCAGCCACAGGACCCCGACGCCAATGATCGGAGCCGTGGACCCGCCGGAAGCCGGCTCGCGGCTTCGGCTCAGCGGGCGCGTCGAGTGGTCGTCAGGGAGCTGTATGAACAAGAACTCGTCCGGGAATCCGGAAGCGGCTGGAAAGCCGTCGGTCAAATCTGTCACAGGAGCGTCGCCGCCCACGGCTGCGCTCGTCGCACCGCCCGGGCGCTCGCGCCGCTTCAGGGTGGATGTGGGAACCATCGTCAGCGCCGTGGCGCTGGCCCAGTCGCTGCTGCTGGTGTCGCTCGGCTACTGGGGCTCGCAGCGGCTGGTGTCGCGCATCGGCGTGTCCGCCCACAAGTCCAACCACGACCGCACCGAAGACAAGGTGCGGGCCTTCCTGCAGAAGGCGGAGTCGGTCATCAACGCGGTGGGTACCGCGCCCAGCCTGCGTCCCGCGGGCGAGCACTCCGAAAAGACGGCGGAGCTGCTCTGGACGCTGCTGCAGCAGTCGCCCGAGCTCGACAGCATCTACGTGAGCAACGAGAGGGGCCAGATGCTCATGGCCCTGCGCTACCCGGTGCCGGCCATGCGCCACATCGAACTCGACGAAGGCTTCACCACCGAGACCTGGCAGTACAAGCTGCCGCTGGACGCCGAGGCGAATGTGCAGCAGCGCTACACCACGCAGCGCCTGGACTCCTTCCGCAGCGACTACAACCCGACGAAGCGCGGCTGGTACCTGCAGGCCTCGAAGGCAGGCGGACCGGTCTGGACGCAGCCCTATGTGTTCGCCGCGGCGCAGGAGCTCGGCGTGACCTACGCGCTGCCCAGCCAGCGCAGCTACGCGGGCAGCGCGCAGCAGCTGGTGGTGGCGGGCGACGTTTCGCTCGGCCGGCTTTCGGAATTCGTGCGCCAGTTCAACAACGACGGCTACGGCGACAGCGCGCTGCTGAGCGCCGACTTCCGCGTGCTCGCACGCAGCGACCTGCCCGGCGTGCTGCACAAGCTGGAGCCCCCCAGCGGCGTGCTCGGCGCATTGCACGCGCACATGCAGGCCGCCGGCACGGCGGGCAGCGGCAACGACACGGAGTTCTCCTTCAACTACGAAGGCCGCCGCTACCTGGTCCAGACCTCGCGCATCCCGAGCACCGGCTGGCAGCTGGTGAGCTGGGTGCCTGAGGATGTTCTCCTGAGCGACCTGCGCCGCGCGGTGTTCCTGGGGCTGGCGCTCGCGGTGGCCTTCCTGGCGATCGCGCTGTTCATGTCGCTGAAGCTGTCGAAGCTGGTGACCGCGCCGGTGGAGAACCTCTCGCACATCGCGCGCCGCATCGGCCTGCTGGAACTCGACAACCTTCCTCGCGAACCCAGCCGCGTGCTCGAGATACAGCATCTCGACCAGGCGCTGGACGACTCGGCGCGCAGCCTGAAGGCCTTCAGCAAGTTCGTGCCGGTGGACGTGATCAACCAGCTGATCGACGAAGGCCACGCGCTCGGCCCCTCCGGCTCGCCGCGCCGCGTGACGGTGATGTTCACCGACGTGGAGGGTTTCACCTCCATCTCGGAGTCGCTGGACACCGACGTCCTGGTGGGCATGCTGACCGAATACTTCAACCTCGCGACCGGCGTGTTCGCGCGGCACGGCGGCGTGGTCGACAAGTTCATCGGCGACGGCATCATGGTGCTGTGGGGCGCGCCCTCCGACCTGAAGGACGCGGAGTACAAGGCCTGCCTGGCCGCGCTGGAGCTGCATGTGGAAATGGACGACCTCAACCGCAAGTGGGTCGAGCAGGGCCTGCCCGAGTTCCGCACCCGCGTGGGCATTCACACGGGCACGGTGATCGCGGGGGTGCTGGGCTCGAACGACCGGCTGTCCTACACCGCTTTCGGCGATGCGATCAACGTGGCGAGCCGCATCGAGGGCATCAACAAGCAACTGGGCACGCAGGCGCTGATCTCGGAAACCACCTTCGCCGGACTCGACGGCCGACTGCATGCGCGGCGCATCGAGGAACAGGTGGAACTGCGCGGCCGGCAGACGCGCATGGTGCTCTACGAGCTGATGATGTCGTGATCGGCGGCTAGCGCGGCGACGGCGTGACGCGCACCAGCACGAGGTCGGCGCTGGTGGCACCGCCCTGCGTCAGCACCGGATACTGCGTGTCGTTGATGAACAGCAGCTGCTCGCCGCGCGTGATGCGCGCCGACACGGCATAGCGCATGCGCGGATCGATGCGCGCGGCATCCACCTTGAGCTCGTAGGCGAAAGGTACCTGCTTGCCGTTGGCCTTGATGCGCTGCTCGGCCAGCACCTTCGAGGGCGCGTCCATGAGCGACACGTCGAGCAGTTGCACCACGATGTCGGCCGCGGGGTCGAGCGCGATGCGTTCGCGGTAGGTGACGGTGCCGCTCACGCGAAGCTGCGCGGCGCCGCCCGCTGCCGGCGAAGAGGGCACTGCGCAGGCGCTCAGCAGCGAGGCGCCCGCGATGGCGGAGAACATGAGGAGGCTGGTGCGTCTTTTCATGCGCCCATTATGCGGAGGCACGCTGCGCGGCAAAGGCCACGTACCAATCGAGGCTTCCGGGATTTGCCATTGCTTCACGATTGACAACCTTTTCGATCGGCTGGCCCAGCAGCAGCTTCTTGATCGGCAGTTCCTGCTTCTTGCCAGACAGCGTGCGCGGTATCTCAGCCACCTGGAAGATGTCGTTGGGCACGAAGCGCGGCGACAGCGAGGTCTTGATGGCGTTGTTGATCTTCGCGCGCATCGCGTCGTCGAGCGGCACGCCGGGGCGCAGCACCACGAAGAGCGGCATGTAGCTGTCGCGGCCCAGGTATTCGAGATCGACCACCATCGAGTCGAGCACTTCGGGCAGGCCCTCGACGGCGCTGTAGATCTCGCTGGTGCCCATGCGCAGGCCCTGGCGGTTGATGGTGGCGTCGCTGCGGCCGTAGATGATGCAGCCGCCGTCTTCGCCGATCTTGATCCAGTCGCCGTGGCGCCAGACGCCGGGGTAGCTGTCGAAGTAGCTCGAGACGTAGCGGGCATTGCCCTCGTCGCCCCAGAAGTACAGCGGCATCGACGGAATTGCCTTGGTGCAGACCAGCTCGCCCACTTCGCCGATGACCGGCTGGCCCTGCTCGTTCCAGGCTTCCACCGAATGGCCGAGCTCGCGGCATTGCATCTGGCCGGGCACTTCGGGCAGGTCGCGATTGCCGCCGACGAAGGCGCCGCAGAAATCGGTGCCGCCGGAGATGTTGCACCACCACACCTCCTTCGAGCCGGCATCGAGGATCTGCTTCGAGCCCCAGCGCTGCACCTCCTCGGGCAGCGGCGAGCCGGTGCTGCCCAGCGCGCGCACGCGCGAAAGATCGCCGCAATCCTTCGCGACGAGCCCGGCCTTCATGCAGTTGGTGAAGTAGGCCGCGCCCGCGCCGAAGAAGGTGACCTCGTGGCGCGCCACGAAGCGCCACAGCACGCCCCAGTCGGGCTTCTCCTTGCTGCCCGCCGGGTTGCCGTCGTAGATGCAGATGGTGGCGCCGAAGGCCATGCCCGAGAGCTGCGAGTTCCACATCACCCAGCCGGTCGAACTGAACCAGTGGTAGCGCTCGCCGAAGTTGTTGGCGCCGTAGCTCGCGCCCACGTCGTTGTGCAGGCCGCAGGCATGCATGGTGAGGATGATGCCGCCCTGGCCGTGCACGATGGGCTTGGGCAGGCCGGTGGTGCCGCTCGAATAGACGATCCAGATCGGATGGTCGAAGGGCAGCCATTCGGGCTCGAAGGCCGCGACCTCGGCGTCGTCGCGCGCGATGGCCTGCGTCCATTCGACATCGTGCGGCACCGCGCTGGCGGCGTACGGCGACTTCACGAGCAGCAGCTTCTGCACGCTGGGCAACTGGCCGCGAAGCTCCTGCAGCACTGCGCTGCGATCGAGCGGCTTGCCGCCGTAGTGCACGCCATCGACGGCGATCAGCACCTTGGGCTCGATCTGGCGGAAGCGGTCGGCCACCGCGGCCGTGCCCATGTCGGGCGCGCACACGCTCCAGATCGCGCCGATGCTGGAGCACGCCAGAAAGGCCACCATGGTCTCGGGCACGTTCGGCATGTAGGCCGCGACGCGGTCGCCGCGCTTCACGCCTAGCGACTTCAGCGTGAGCGCCACCGAGGCGACCTGGCGGCGCATCTCGGGCCACGACATCTCGCGCACCTCGCCGAGTTCGTTGTCGCTCACGATGGCGGGCATGCCGGCCGCGTGGGCCGCGTCGACGTGGCGCAGCACTTCGCGCGCGTAGTTGACCTGGGCGCCGGGGAACCAGCGCGCGCCGGGCATGCGCGATTCGGCGAGCACCGCGCTGTGCGGCGTGGGCGACTCGATGCGGGCGTAGTCCCAGATGCTCTGCCAGAAGGCGTCGAGCTCGGTGACGGACCAGCGCCACAGCGCGTCGTAGTTGTCGAAGGCGAGGCCGCGCGTCTCGCGCAGCCAGTCCTGGTAGAGGCGGATCTGGGGAATGTTGGGAGCGGGCATTGCACGAGCGTAGCGCCGCGAACGGGCGTGCTCAATGAGGGTTGACCTCAGGGTTTGTACGCGTGTTCAATGTTTTTGTACAAGCGTTCAATACGCCCCGATGAGTACCCGCACACCCACCGCAAAGCGCCAGGTCTCGCGCACCCCGGCACAGGCCATCGCGGCAGTCGCCATCGAGACTGCGCGGCCCGACCGCAAGCAGGCGATCCTGCTGGCGGCGGAGAAGCTCTTTTCGCAGCACGGCTACCACGTCGTGACGATCCGCCAGATCGCCGAGGAAGCCGGCGTGCCGCTGGCGCTGGTGGGCTACTACTACGGCCAGAAGCACGAGCTCTTCCACGCGATCTTCGAGCACTGGTCGCACTCCATCGACGCGCGTCTCGCGGGCCTGGCCGCCGTGAACATCGACCCCGACGATCCGCGCACGCTGCAACGCATCATCGAAGCCTTCACCGCGCCCGTGCTGGCGCTGCGCGCGAGTTCAGAGGGCGAGTACTACGCGCTGCTGGTGGCGCGCGAGCTCTATCACGCCACAGAGGAAGCCGACCGCGTGCTGCGTGCCTACTTCGATCCGCTGGCCGAGGCCTACATCGACGCGCTGCACGTAGCCCTGCCGCACGCCACGCGCAGCCAGGCAGCCTGGGGCTATCAGTTCGCGCTGGGCGCGCTGCTGCATCACCTGAACGACAGCCGCATCGAACGGCTCACCCGCGGCGAGAACACGCGCGCCGACCCGGCCGTGGCGCCGATGCTCGTGAGCTTCATCGTCGGCGGCCTGCGCGCGGCGCTGCCGCGCCCGAAGACCGCCAAGGCCTCACAGAAGAAAACCACCCCCAGGAGACAGAAGACATGATGAAACGACGCACCCTGCTGTCGGCGCTCGCCGCGGCGTCGGCTGCCGCGGCGCTGCCTTCGCGCGCCCAGTCCACCACGAAGATCGTGTTCGGCTACACGGCCGTGACCGACTTCGCATCGGTGTTCGTGGCCGCCGAGGAGGGCTACTTCAAGAAGCGCGCGCTCGACGTCGAGCTCAAGTTCATTCCGCTGAACTCGACGATCCCGGCCGCGCTGCAGTCCGACTCGCTGCAGATCGGCGGCCCCACGCCCTCGGTCTTCCTGCAGGCGGTGGACGGCGGGCTCGACCTGGTGCTGGTGGCCGGCGGCGGCCTCACCTCGAAGACCATCACCGGCTTCGGCTTGGTGGCGCGCGCGGGCTCGGGCATCAAGAGCGCGCAGGACTGCGTGGGCAAGAAGATCGGCGTGCCGGGCCTGGGCGCCTTCCTGCACGTGACCTTCCGTGCATGGCTGAAGGACAGCGGCGTGGACTACCGCAAGGTCAACTTCGTCGAGGCCGCGTTCCCGCAGCATGCCGACCTGCTGCGCGGCGGCTCGGTCGATGCGGTGGTGTCGGCCGACCCGTTCATGAGCCGCATCACCGAGAGCGGCGCGGGCTACGTGGCCTCCTACTACTCGACCTTCCTGCCCGAGAACAACCAGACCATCGTGCACGCGGCCAAGCGCGAGTGGGTGGCGAAGAACCCGGCGGCGGCGCGCGCCTTCCGCGAGGCGCTGGTGGAAGCCGCATCGTTCATGCAGCAGCCGAAGAACGACGCCAAGGTGCGCGCGGCCATCGGCAAGTACATCAAGCTGCCGCCCGACGTGCTCGCCAAGGTGCAGGTCTCGCCGCCCGGCCCCGTGGTGACGGAGAAACAGCTCGCCTACTGGACCGGGCTGATGAAGGAGCAGGACATGCTCAAGACGAGCATCGACGTGGCGAAGCTGGTGGCCAAGTGATCGCGGCACCTTCTCTCGTCACCGCGCGCGCCGCACTGCCGGCGGGCGCCTTCCATCCGCCAGCCGGCCCCGCGATGCAAGCCACTCCCTTCCTGCGCTTCGACGACGTGACCATCCGCCTCGGCGGGCGCGAGATTCTCTCGCCCACTTCCTTCGACGTGGCGCGCGGAGAGTTCGTCTGCATCGTCGGCCCCAGCGGCTGCGGCAAGACCACGCTGCTGCGCGCGGCCAGCGGGCTGGTCACGGCCAGCGCGGGCGAGGTGCGGCGCAACGGCGTGAAGATGACCGAGCCTTCACGCGAGGTGGCTTTCGTGTTCCAGGACTACGGCCGCGCCCTGCTGCCCTGGCGCACGGTGGAAGGCAACGTGAGCCTCGCGCTCGAAGCGGCCGGCGTTCCCGCGGCCGAGCGCGCACCGCGTATCGCCGACGTGCTCGGCAAGGTGGGGCTCGCGAAGCACGCTCACAAGTTTCCGGTGCAGCTCTCCGGCGGCATGCAGCAGCGCGCGCAGATCGCCCGCTGCCTCGCGCAGAAGCCCGAGCTGATGATGATGGACGAGCCCTTCGGCGCGCTGGACGCGCTCACGCGGCAGAGCCTGCAGGACGAGCTCGCGCGGCTGGTGCGCGAGGACGGGCTCACGGTGCTCTTCGTCACACACGACCTGGAGGAGGCCATCTACCTCGGCGACCGCGTGATCGCGCTGCAGGCCAATCCGGGGCCCGGGCGGCCCAGCCTTGCGCGGATGATCGACGTGAAGATCCCACGCCCGCGCGACCAGCTCTCGACCAAGGAGCATCCGGAATACCTGCATCTGCGGCGCGAGCTGTTCGCCTTCATCGAGCAGGGCCATGACTGACAGCCGCCTCTTCCGCTGGCTGCGGCCATGGGTGTTTCCCGTCGTGCTGATCGGCGCCTTCGAGTGGTACGCGCGACGCGCGGCCGCGCTGGGCAGCGATGCACTCGCACCACCGAGCGCCGCGGCCAAGGCCTTCGTGGGCGCCGCGATGGACGGTTCGCTCTGGACGGCCACCGGCTTCACGCTCGGCACGGCGGCGCTCGGCCTGCTGCTGGGCGCGGTGCTCGGCATCGCGCTGGGCGTGGTGCTCGGGCTCTCGCGTCGCGCGGCGCGGCTCGGGTCGGTTTCCATCGAAGTGCTGCGGCCCGTGCCGTCCGTCGCGCTGATTCCGCTGGCGATGCTGGGCTTCGGATTCGGCGTGCGCATGGAACTGGCCATCGTCGCCTTCGCCACCTTCTGGCCGCTGCTGGTGCTGGTGCAGGCGGCGGTGCAGCAGGTCGAGCCGCGGCTGCTCGAGGTCAGTCGCGTGCTGCAGCTGTCTGCACGCGAGCGGGCCTTCAAGATCGTGCTGCCGGCCATCGTGCCGCGCCTGTTCGTCGCGTTGCGCCTGGGCGTGGCGGTGGCGCTGGTGGTGGCGGTCACGGTGGAGATCGCGGCCAACCCCAACGGCATGGGCTACGCGATGATGATCGCGCAGCAGAGCTTCGATCCCGCGCTGATGCTCGCCTGGCTGGGCTGGATCGGCGTCGTGGGCTTCGCGGTCAACGCGGGCATGCTGATGCTGCAGCGCGTGGTGTCGCGGCGCATGGGAGTCCAGGCATGAACGGCAGCGACAACCGCATCGGCCTTTACCGGCTCGGATCGCTGGGCGTTCTGCTGACGCTCGTCGCACTGTGGTGGGTGGCGAGCAACGCGGGCTGGGTCAGCCGCGTGTTCCTGCCGACACCGCAGGCCACGTTCGCCAGCCTGCTCGAAGGGCTGAATCTCTCGGGCGGCGATGGCAGCGGCGAGTTGCTCGGCTTCACGCAGGCCACGGTGGGCCGGATGATCGAAGGCTGGCTGCTCGCCTCGCTCTTCGGCGTGCTGCTGGGCGCGGCCATCGGCGTCTCGCCCCAGGTGCGCGCGTGGGTGCAGCCCACGCTCGAATTCATCCGCCCCCTGCCCGCCTCGGCGCTGCTGCCGCTGGCCATTTCCATCTTCGGGCTGAACCCCGGCATGGTGCTCTTCGTGGTCGCGTTCGGCGCGATGTGGCCGGTGCTGCTGGCCACGGTGCACGGCTTCGCGGCCGTGGAGCCGCGCCTTTCGGAAGTGGCGCGCTGCCTGCAGATGTCGCGCGCGGCGTACATCTGGAAGATGGGCCTGCCCAATGCGATGCCCGACATCCTGGCCGGCATGCGGCTCGCGCTGACCATCGCGCTGATCGTCGCGGTGGTGGGCGAAATGATCGCCTCGCAAAGCGGCCTGGGCCAAGCCATCCTTCTGGCCGCGCGGGCCTTCCGCGCGAGCGACCTGTTCGCCGGCATCGTGCTGCTCGGGCTCATCGGCTTCGTGAGCAACGCGCTGCTGGCCTTTGCCGAACAACGCCTGCTGCGCTGGCAGCGCCCCTGATTCCTTCGTCTTCCTCCAACACGTACACCCCCACAAGGAGCCTCTTCATGCCACGCAAATTCGTCGACCTCTCGATCTTTCTCGAGAACGATGTGCTCTCCGACCCGCCGGCCTTCGCGCCGAAGATCCAGTACTTCACGCACGAGCAGACCTACGAGCAGATCGAGCCCTTCTTCCCCGGCCTGAAGAAGGAAGACCTGCCCGACGGCGAGGGCTGGGCGGTGGAACTGGTGCAGCTGTCGACGCACAACGGCACGCACCTGGACGCGCCCTATCACTTCCACTCGACCATGGACAAGGCGCTGGGTGAGAAGAAGCCCGCCATCGCCATCCACGACGTGCCGCTCGAATGGTGCTTCCAGCCGGGCGTGAAGCTCGACTTCCGCCACTTCGCGGACGGCTACGTCGTCACTGCCGACGATGTCGAGGCCGAGTTGAAGCGCATCGGCCACACGCTGAGCCCGCTGGAGATCGTGGTGGTCAACACGCGCGCGGGCTCGCGCTACGGCAACCCCGACTACGTGTCTGCCGGCGCGGGCATGGGCTACGAGGCGACGATGTACCTGCTGGAGCGCGGCGTGCGCCTCACCGGCACCGACGCGTGGAGCTGGGACGCGCCCTTCGTGCACACCGCCAAGAAGTACGGCGAGACGCACGACGCCTCGCTGATCTGGGAGGGCCACAAGGCCGGCCGCGACATCGGCTACTGCCACATCGAGAAGCTGCACAACCTGGAGGTGCTGCCGCCCACGGGCTTCTACATCAGCTGCTTTCCGCACAAGATCCGTGGCGCGTCGGCGGGATGGACGCGCGCGGTCGCGATCTTCGACGACGCGCTGATGGCTTCGGCGTGAGGTTGCGCCGATGAGCATCGAACTCAACCACACACACGACGTTCATGCGCGCAGCTGGGTCGAATCGGCCAATGCGCCTGGCAGCGACTTTCCTATCCAGAACCTGCCGCATGCGGTGTTCCGCCGCGCCGGCGGCACCGAGACATTTCGCGGCGGCGTCGCGATCGGCGACCAGGTGCTGGACCTTGCCGCACTCGTCACGAAGCAGCAACTCGACGGCCTCGCGCTCGATGCGGCGAAGGCTGCCGCGCTACCCGCGCTCAACGACTTCTTCGCGCTCGGCAACGCCGCGTGGAAAGCGCTGCGCCACGCGCTCTTCGACCTGCTGAAGAACGACTCGCCCATCGCCGCCGTGCAGGCGGTGCGCGAATGCCTCGTGCCGCAGGCCGATGCCGAATACACGGTGCCCGCGCGCATCGGCGACTACACCGACTTCTACACCTCGATCGACCACGCGCTGAACATCACGCGCCTGATGAACCCGGACGGCGACGTGACGCCCAACTTCCGATGGATTCCGATCGCGTACCACGGACGCGTGTCGACCATCGGCGTGAGCGGCCAGCGCTTTCACCGCCCGATGGGGCAAGCGATGGCACCGGGCGCGAAGGCGCCCACGTACCAGGCCTGCGCGCGGCTCGACTACGAGCTGGAGCTGGGCGTGTGGATCGGCAAGGGCAACGCACAGGGCGACGCGATTCCGCTCGAGCGCGCGGATGCACACATCTTCGGCATCTGCCTGCTGAACGACTGGTCGGCCCGCGACATCCAGTTCTGGGAGATGGCGCCCCTCGGGCCCTTTCTCGCGAAGAACTTCGCCACCACGATCTCGCCGTGGATCGTGACCATGGAAGCGCTCGCGCCCTACCGGCAGGCATGGACACGCCCGGCGAACGAGCCCCAGCCGTTGGCCTACCTGGAGCATGCGGCGAACCGCGAGAGCGGCGCGCTCGACATCCGGCTGGAGGTGTGGCTCGAAAGCGAGAAGGCTCGCAAGGACAAGACCGGACCGTCGCGCCTGTCGTCCACCAGCTTCAAGCACCAGTACTGGACCGTGGCACAGATGGTGGCGCACCACACCATGGGCGGCTGCAGCCTGAATCCGGGCGACCTGTTCGGCAGCGGCACGATCTCAGGGCCCAGCGAAGGCGAGGCCGGCGCGATCATCGAGCTGACGCGCGCCGCGCAAAGCCCTGTGACGCTGGACAACGGCGAGCAACGAGGCTTTCTCGAGGACGGCGATGCGGTGCTGTTGCGCGGCTGGTGCGAGAAGCCGGGGCATGCGCGCATCGGGTTCGGGGAGAGCCGGGGGATGGTGTTGGTCGCGAGGGGTTGACGCCAACGTAAACACTATTTACAGTCCGGCTCCTTTCGCGGACTGGCCGCGAAAATCCTCGACAACATCACGAGCACTCCACGCTCGCACCGAAGCCATTTCGTGAACACCAACCTGGTCATTGCCAAGAACGTCTGCAGCAACGCGAGCCCGACATGGGAGTGCGCGTTCGAGCATGGCGCGAGCCATGCAATCGGCCAGCAGCAAACAGGCAATCAGGCTTCACCGGGCGAAGCCGGCGCATAGCGCGCACCTCTTCAGCACTCTTTCAAGGAGGCCCGGACACCGAATGGTTCCGGGCCTCTTTTCTTTTGCGTCACCATCAACCACAGGGAGAAAACAACCATGCGCAAACTTGTCACCGTCCGCACCGTCGACGCCGTCCGCCTCATCCCAGGGGCCGACGCGATCGAATGCGCCATCGTCGAAGGCTGGACCGTCGTCATCAAGAAAGGCGAATTCGCCGTCGGCGACCGATGCGTCTTCTTCGAGATCGATTCGTTCCTGCCGCTCGACGATCCACGTTTCGCTTTTCTGGAGAAGGCTGCGATCACCTGGAACGATCAGCGCGGCGTGCGGCTTCGCACGATGAAGCTGCGCGGCCAGATCTCGCAAGGACTGATCCTGCCGCTGCCGCAGTTCTCGGAAATCGATGCGCTCGCGCTGGCAGATTCGGCGCTGCGCCAGCGCGATTGGGCCGAGCTGCTCGGCATCGGGAAGTGGGAGCCGGTGATCCCGGCCTGCCTGTCGGGCGAGGTGGAAGGAGCGTTTCCGCCCTTCATCGCCAAGACCGACCAGGAGCGCATCCAGAACCTGCCGGAGGTGCTGGGCGCGAACGACGGACAAGCGTTCGAGGTCACGGTCAAGCTCGACGGATCGAGCATGACCGCGTTCCACAACGCAGGAGCAACCGGCGTCTGCGGACGCAATTGGCAGCTGCGCGAAACCCCGGGCAACAGCCTGTGGCGCGTAGCGCGGGAAGACCGTCTGCTGGAAGCGCTTGCAACGCTGGGCCGCAATGTGGCACTGCAGGGCGAAATCGTTGGCGAGGGCATCCAGGGCAACCCGGAAAAGCTGCGCGGCCAGCAATTTCACGTCTTCGACGTGTTCGACATCGATCGCGGCAGCTACTGCGGAATGGATGAGCGCAATGCAGTCGTCGACTCGCTGCGGTCGCTGGGAGCGACCGTCCGCACCGTGCCGCTGCTCGAAGTGACCGCGCTCGATCGCTTCGGCGGATCGATGGCCGAGGTGCTGGCATATGCCGAAGGGCCGTCGCTGAACCCGGGAACTTCGCGCGAGGGCGTGGTGTTCAAGCGGCTGGACGGCGGGCTGTCGTTCAAGGCGATCTCGAACAGCTACCTGCTGAAGCACTCGGACCGCTGAGCCGAAGCGCAAATGAAAAAGGCCACCTGATGAGGTGGCCTTTTTTTAATTTGGAGCGGGAAAAGAGTCTCGAACTCTCGACCTCAACCTTGGCAAGGTTGCGCTCTACCAACTGAGCTATTCCCGCGTGAGCCTCAGATTATAGAGCGATATTGGACCGATTTTTCCGAATCCCGGAAAAAAGTTCTTTTCTCTTCCGTCCGGGGCGCTTTCAGGCGTCGAACACCATCGACCGGTGCATCGACACGCCAGCCATCAGCCCGTCCGCCGACGCCATCGTGGCGTTGGAAAACATCATCGAAAGATCGCCCGCGCCATAGACGCCGGGCACGGTCGTCATCTTCATCGCGTCGACGCGCAGCACCTTGCCGAGCGGGCCGTCGTCGAAGGCGCAGCCCAGGCGCTCGGCCAGCGGACTGGCCGGGCGCGTGCGCGGCGCCACATAGAGCGCCTCGATCGGCACCAGCCTGCCGTCGTCGATGCGCACGCCGGCGAGTTCGCGCCCTTCGCCTTCGAGGCAGGCGATGCGGCCGGGCTCGATGGCCACGCCGCGCGCCTGCAGCCTCGCGCGGACCTCCGCATCGGGCCCTTCGCCGCCGTTCAGGAAGACCGTGGTCGGGCCCCACTCGGCGATCAGCAGTGCGTGGTCCGGCGGATGCGCGCCGTGATGGAAGAGCATGCCGAGCTGGCGCCCGCCGAACTCGTAGCCATGACAGTAGGGACAGTGCAGCACGCTGGCGCCCCAGCGTTCGCCGAGGCCGGGAACGTCCGGCAGGCTGTCCTGCACGCCGTAGGCCAGCAGCAACTTGTCGGCCGAGCGCCGTTCGCCGTTGCTCAGCAACACGGCGAATCCGCCCGCCTCGCCCGCGCTCGCCTCCACCACGGCGGCCTCGACGAACTCGACGGTCGGATACGCGAGCAACTTCTCGCGCGCATCGGCAATCATCTTCAGGGGCGACACGCCGTCCTGCCCGAAGAAGCCGTGCGACGCGGCCGCGAAGCGGTTGCGCGGCGCGCCGGTGTCGACGACGCAGACCTTTCGCCGCGCCCGGGCAAGCTGCATGGCAGCGGAAAGGCCGACAAAGCTGCCGCCCACGATCAGAGCGTCATGACGCATGTTCGATGTCCTTCGATGTGAAGCCGCCGCCAGTCATGCGGCGATGAAAGTCCCTGGAAAGATCGGCCAGCGTGATGCTGTTGAAGCGCCTGAGCAGCAGCGCCTCGGCTTCGTCGCAGACGCCGTCGAGCGCCGCGTTCACCGCCTGCTCGACGATGCAGCCCGGGCTCTCGGTGCGATTGCCCATGGCCAGCAGCGCGGGCGCGCCCACGGCGTTGTGGATGTCGCCCAGCGTCACCGCCGACAAGGTGCACGACAGCACCCAGCCGCCGCCATGCCCCTTGGCCGAACTCACGAACCCCGCCTGCCGCAGGCCGGCCATGAGGCGGCGCACGACCACCGGATTCGTGCACATCGCGACCGCGAGCGACTCGGAGGTGACGGGCGTCTTCATCTCGGCCATGTGCAGAAGCACGTGGAGAACGGCTGAAAGCTTGCTGTCTCGTTTCATGCAACATTATGAGTTGCATATGCTTGACATGACGTACCGAAGGGTCTTGCGCGACCGGATTGCCCATCGGCTGTCACGGCACCGGGGCGAGAATCGGCCCCGACCATGACACCCGCCCCGATCACCCTGCTCGACGCCGCCCTGCGCGGCGTGCTGCTGGCCCTGCTGCTCGTGCTCGTGCTGGTCCTCGGCCGCGACCGCCCTCGCCTGCCGGCGGCTCGCGCCGGTGCACTGCTTGCGCTGGGCCTGTGCATCCAGGTGATCGGCTCCACGCCGCTGTTCGAAGCGGCGGTGCCTCGCGCATGGCAGGCGCCTTTCGTCGCCGTCTCGGTCGGCAACTCGGTGCTGTTCTGGGTGTTCGTCCGGGCGCTCTTCGACGATGACTTCGCGCTGCGGCCGGTGCACATCGCCTCGTGGCTGGCCGTGGCGGCGCTGGCTGCGTTCAACTGCGCGGCGGTCGCGGGCAGCGCCTCGGTGCTCGCGCCGGTTGCCATGGGCATCCAGCGCGCCGTGCCGCTGGTGTTCGCGGTACTTGCGGCGATGGCGGCGGCCTCGCAATGGCGGGCGGACCTGGTGGAGGGACGGCGCCGGCTGCGCGTGTTCATCGTGGTGACGGGTGTCGGCTACAGCGTCGGAATGCTGGCCGTGCGGCTGGCCTCGCCGCGCGGACAGCTCTCGGGGTCATCCGCCACGGTCGACGTGGCGATGCTGCTGCTGATCGTGGCGGTGGTGGCCTGGCGGATGGTGCGGCTGGCAGGGTCGGAGCTTTTCCCGGCGGCGCAGGCACCGGCCGCGATTCCGCTGGTAGTGCCTGATGCGCCACCCGCCGTTTCGGAGCCACCAGCCACGCATGCACCGCCTCCCTCCGCCGATCCTCCGGCCCCGGAACCGGAGCCCACGCCCGAACCCGCCTCCGACCCCGCCGAAGACCGCCTCGCCGATTCCCTGCAGCACGCCATGGCGGTCGAGCACGCCTACCGCAGCGAAGACCTCAGCATCGCCACCCTCGCCGCCCGGCTTTCGGTGCCCGAATACCGGCTGCGCCGCCTCATCAACCAGCGACTGGGCCACCGCAACTTCAACGCCTTCGTCAACGGCTTCCGGCTGGCCGAGGCGATGGCGGCGCTGGCCGATTCCTCGAAGCGCGAGCTTCCTGTGCTGACCATCGCGCTGACCGCGGGCTTCCAGTCCATCGGCCCGTTCAACCGCGCATTCAAGGCCGCCACGGGCCTCACGCCCACCGAATTCCGCAGGAAGAAGCTGGCCGAATCCTGAAATCTCTTGCCGAAAACGACGCTTGCGGCTTTCGGCAAGACGCAGCAGCGACGCCCCGGCATCGTGCGGACCTCCAAAGGCAAGGAACCACCCGATGCGACGCTTTCCCCATTCTTCTCTCTTCTTCTTTCTGCTCATCGCGCTCTGCTGCGGCTGGGCGCGGGCCTCCATGGGCATGGCGGAGCTTCCCGCCGCGCCCGGCGACGGCCCGGTCACGGTGTTCTATCCGTCCGCCGACGTTGCCCAGCCGACCCGGCGCGCCCGCTTCACGCTCGACGTGGCGATGCAAGGCGCACCGTTGCCCGGCAACGGCCGGCTGGTGGTCGTGTCGCACGGCTCGGGCGGCGCGCCGTGGGTGCACGCCGACATTGCGCGCAGCCTGGTCGAGGCCGGCTTCGTCGTCGCCATGCCGGAGCACAAGGCCGACAACTACAAGGACGACGGCAACCCCGGCCCCGACAGCTGGACCATGCGCCCGGCCGAGGTGTCGCGCGCCATCGACGCGGTGGCCCGCGACCCGCGCTTCTCGCCGCTGCTGCGGCTGGACAAGGTCGGCATGTACGGCATGTCGGCGGGCGGCCACACGGCCCTGAGCCTCGCGGGCGGGCGGTGGTCGCCGGCCGCGTTCGCGCGGCATTGCGAGGCCAGCCTGGTGGACGACTTCCAGTCCTGCGTCGGCCTCATCACGCGGCTGACCGGCGGGCCGCTGGACGGCATCAAGAAATGGGCGGCGCTCCTCGTCATCCGCCACCGCTTCGGCGACGACGCCGCGCCGCGCGAGCACACCGACCCGCGCATCGCGGCCATCGTGGCGGGCGTGCCTTCTTCGGCCGATTTCGACATGGGCTCCCTGGCCGCTCCGCGCGTGCCGCTGGGCCTCATCACCGCCCGGCAAGACCGCTGGCTCATCCCGCGCTTCCACAGCGACCGCGTACTCGCGGCCTGCCTGCCGCGCTGCGAACTGATCGCCGAAATGCCCACCGGCGGCCACGGCGCGCTGCTTTCGCCACCGCCGCCGGGCCTGAGCGGGCTCATCGGCGACATGCTCGACGACCCGCCGGGTTTCGACCGCGCCAAGGTGTTGCCGGATGTGAACACGAAGACAACGGCCTTCTTCCGCACGCATCTGCTACCTTGATGAACCGAACGTGAATACGGGGGCCTAACGCGCGAGCCCCCGATTCCGCCGACGGCCGGTTCCCACGCGTGCAGGCGAAGGTGGCGCACATGGCGACAGATCGCGGCGCGGCCATGGTTGCACCCGGATCGATCGAACCCGATCGGTTCAGGAAACCGTGACCACGCTACGAAAGGAACAGTCACCCATGAAGCAACAGCATCAACACAACCGCATCGTCCTCGGCACCCTGCTCGCAGGTCTGCTGGCCATCGGCGGCGTTGCCCAGGCGCAAGGCGTCGGGGTCGGCGTCGGGGTCAATGCCGACGTGAATGCATCGGGCTCCGGCACAGGCGCGCGCGGCGGCGCAGGTGCGGCGACCGGCGCCAATGCGGGGGCCAACGCGAACACGAACGCCGGTGGCGCCGCCACGGGCGCAACGAGCACGGTCGGCAATGCAGTCGGCGGCGTGCTGGGCGGCGCGACCGGCGCCGTCGGGGGAGCAACCAATGCCGTGGGCGGCGTGACCAACACCGTCGGCGGCACTGTGGGCGGGGCGACCGATGCGGTCGGCTCGGCTGGCGGCGCGGTGAAGGCGCCTGCCGTTGGCGCAAAGGCGCACGGCAAGGCCCAGGGCTCGGGCGCGGTCGATATCAAGAAGTAACGACGACTTCAGCCCGATGAGAAAGGCCCGCGACGCACCGGCGTCGCGGGCCTTTTCCCGTTGCTTCGATCAGCCGGCCGGCTTGAGCTTGAACAGGCTCGTGACCTCGGCGTCGAGCACCATCAGCTCGCGCTGGTTGAAGAGCCGCCAGCGCCAGCGCAGGATGCCGAGCGTCGGCCGCTTCTCGGAGCGGCGCACCTCGATCACGTCGGCCACCAGCCGAAGCGCGTCACCCGGGCGAACCGGGTTGGGCCAGCGCACGTGCTCCAGTCCCGGCGACGCAAAAGACTCCGAACCAGCCAGCGCCGCCTCCACCACCAGCTTCATCGCGATGGAGCAGGTATGCCAGCCGCTCGCGATGAGCCCGCCGAAGGGGCTGTCGGCCGCCGCTTCCGCATCGGTGTGGAACCACTGCGGGTCGTAGGCCCGCGCGAACTGCAAGAGTTCGGTCTCGGTGAGTTCGTAAGGCCCGGCCTCGATGACCTGGCCCGCGTGGAAGTCGGCGAACTTCATCCGCCGCGGCTCAGTAGGTTTCGAGGTGCAGGCGGCCTTCGCGCTTGAGCGCGGCGCCCACCGTGTCCCAGTCGAGCCCGGCTTCCTTCGCCACGTCGCGCAGTGCGAGCACCACGCCTTCTTCCATGCTCTTCAGGCCGCACACGTAGAAGTGGCTGGCACCATCCTTCAGCAGCGCGGCCAGGTCGGCGGCGCGCTCGCGCATCAGGTCCTGCACGTAGCGCTTGGGTTGCCCCGGCGTGCGCGAGAACGCGAGGTTGATGTCGATGAAGTCCTTGGGCAGCGACTGCAGCGGGCCGAAGTACGGCAGTTCCTGCTGGGTGCGCGCGCCGAAGAACAGCATCAGCTTGCCGCCCTCGAACTTGCCGCTCTTGCGCAGGCGGCGGCGCCACTCGGTCATGGCGCGCATCGGGGCACTGCCGGTGCCGGTGCAGATCATCACGATGTGCGAGCGGGGATGGTTCGGCATCAGGAACGAGGAGCCGAAGGGCCCCACCACCTGCACCGTGTCGCCCACCTTCAGGTCGCACACGTAGTTGGAGCACACGCCGCGCACCGGCTCGCCCTCGTGGTCCTCGGTCACGCGCTTCACGGTGAGCGAGACGTTGTTGTAGCCGGGCCGCTCGCCGTTGCGCGGGCTGGCCACCGAATACTGGCGCGCATGGTGGCGCTTGCCGATGGCGTCGACGCCCGGCGGCACGATGCCGATCGACTGGCCTTCGAGCACCGGGAACGGCAGCACGCCGAAGTCGAGCACGATGTGGTGCGTCTCGCTGTCGAAGCCGGCCTCGGTGCAGTTGAAGTTGCCCACCACAGTGGCGGTGGTCGGCGTCTTCGGCGGAAAGAGGTTGGTGTAGGCGTGCGCCGCCGACCAGGGCGGCACGGTGGCGCCGTACTGCGCGGAGTTGAAGGCCGGCTCCAGCGACTCCACCGCGGCCTGGGCTTGCGCCTGGGTCTGCGCGGGCACGGCCGCTTGAGCGTCGCCGGCGGCTTCGGCGGACACGCCTGCCGCTTCGAGCTCCTCGGGCGAGAGCTCCGCGGGCAACGACTCCCACGTGAACTGCTCCTCGATGGAATACGCACGCACCAGCGGCATGGTGCGCCAGTTGTCGATCGAGCCCGTGGGGCACGGCGAGATGCAGGCCATGCAGCCATTGCAGATGTCGGCCCGCACGACGTAGTTGTTGTCGTCGTGCGTGATCGCGTTGACGGGGCAGGTGGCCTCGCAGGTGTTGCAGCGGATGCAGATCTCGGGGTCGATCAGGTGCTGCTTGATGACTCCGGCTTCAACGGCCATGTCCATGTTGTTCTCCATACCCTCGCCGTGGGGGCGAGGGGTTCAAATCACGCGTTCAACCGAAGCGGACGTACTCGAAATCCACCGGCTGCCGATTGATGCCCATCACCGGCGGCGAGATCCAGCCCGCGAACTTGCCCGGCTCCACCACGCGGCCCATCAACGATGCCACGAAAGCGAAGTCTTCGGCACTGGGCAACCACTCGTCGCGCTTGGCGGCCCATTCCATGTCGTTCACCACGCGGCCTTCCGGCGACATCTTGATGCCGGCGAGCGCGCCGATCTGGCGGTTGAAGGCCTTGTGCGGCACGACCAGGCGGGTCGGGATGCCGGCCTTTTCCAGCACCTTGTTCCAGCGGCCCACGCCGGCTACCGAGTCCTTGATGAAGTCGTCGCGCAGCACTTCGTTGAGCGCGTTGAGCATCGGCACGTCCTTCTCGACGAGTTGGCCGTCCTTCACCTCGAGCACCTTGTAGGTCTGGCCCTTGAGCACGTGGTCGTCGGTGCGCTTGCCTTCCTCGTAGCGGCCCTTCAGGCCCGAGCTGTAGAAGATGGCGGCGTTGCTCGACTGGTCGGCGCCGAACAGGTCGATGGTCACGCTGTAGTGGAAGTTCAGATAGCGCTGGATGGTGCCCAGGTCGATGCAGCCGGCCGCGCGCACCTTCTGCGGGTCGTCGGTCTTCAGCTCGTTCATGACCTGCGCGGTGCGCGCGATGACGCGCGACACGCCGCTCTCGCCCACGAACATGTGGTGCGCCTCTTCGGTCAGCATGAACTTCGTGGTGCGTGCCAGCGGATCGAAGGCGCTCTCGGCCAGCGCCGACAGCTGGAACTTGCCGTCGCGGTCGGTGAAGTACGTGAACATGAAGAACGCGAGCCAGTCGGGCGTGCGCTCGTTGAAGGCGCCCAGGATGCGCGGATTGTTCTCGTCGCCCGAGGTGCGCTGCAGCAGGGCCTCGGCTTCCTCGCGGCCGTCGCGGCCGAAGTGCTTGTGCAGCAGGTAGACCATGGCCCACAGGTGGCGGCCTTCTTCCACGTTGATCTGGAACAGGTTGCGCAGGTCGTACATGCTGGGCGCGGTCAGGCCCAGGTGGCGCTGCTGCTCCACCGACGCGGGCTCGGTGTCGCCCTGCGTCACGATGATGCGGCGCAGGTTGGCGCGATGCTCGCCCGGCACGTCCTGCCAGGCCTTCTCGCCCTTGTGGTCGCCGAAGTGGATCTCGCGGTTGGCATCGCCCGGGTTCAGGAAGATGCCCCAGCGGTAGTCGCGCATCTTCACGTGGCCGAACTGGGCCCAGCCCTGCGGGTCGACGCTCACGGCCGTGCGCAGGTACACCTCGTGGTTGGTCGAGCCCTCGGGGCCCACGTCGTCCCACCAGTTGATGAAGTTCGGCTGCCAGCCCTCGAGCGCGCGCTGCAGCGTGCGGTCTTCGCCGAGGTTGACGTTGTTGGGGATCTTCTCGCTGTAGTTGATCGTGCTCATCGTTGTTCCTTGGGTTGTGCGGACTGCCAGTTCAAACGCGGTTCAGGTCGAAGCCAGCCTTCTGGCCGGTGCCGTAGACCTTCAGCGCGCCCTTCTCGCCGACTGCGTTGGGGCGGTTGAAGATCCAGTTCTGCCAGGCCGAGAGGCGGCCGAAGATGCGGGTGACCATGTTCTCCTTGCTCGCGAAGCGCAGGTTGGCTTCCAGGCCGGTGAGCGAGTCGGGCGACATCGCGGCGCGCTCCTCGATGGCGATGCGGATCTCGTCGTCCCAGTCGATGTCGTCGGGCGCGGCGGTCACCAGGCCCAGCTTCAGCGCCTCGTCGGCGTCGAGCGCCTTGCCGGCGGCGGAGCGCGCGGCTTCCAGCGGCGCGGCCTCTTCATAGAAACGGCGCTGCAGGCGGCTCTGGTCGTTCACCATCGGGAAGAAGCCGAAGTTGAATTCGTCCAGCGTGAGCTTCGGGGCGCGACCGGCGTCGTCGGGCAGCGCGAGCATGTAGGTGCGGTCGGCCGCGAAGGCCAGCTCGGCCAGCGTGCCGGCGAAGCACGAGCCGGCTTCCACCAGCGCGAACAGGCTGCGCGAAGACACGTCGAGGCGTGCCAGCGTGCGGCGCAGCGCGCCGATGGTCTCGCGCACCAGCCAGTGGTCCTTGTTGGCGAGCATCACTGCGTCCGACGCGAGCACGGCGGCGGCATCGCCTTCGGTCTTGAGCAGCCAGGTGCCGACGTCGAGCTCGTTGGTGCGCAGGTTCAGGATGGCGTCGTCGAGTTCGCGGCACATCGCGAGCGGCCACCATGCGGTGCCCGCCGCCTCGATGGCGGCGATGTCGGCCGGCTGCGCGCCGGTGGGCGCCTTCACCGTGATGGTGGCGGTGCGCTTGCTGCGGTCGATCTGCACATCGACGTTCGCATACGAAATCCCGTCGGCGCTGTCGGTGCGCTCGATGCGCGTCAGCGCCACGCCCTTGCCGTTGGCGGGGCGGTCGCTGCCGGCCGCGAGCTGCGAGGCACGCTCCTGCACGGCGGCGGCGAACTGCGCGGGCTTGGCGACTGCATCGACCAGGCGCCAGTCGACCGCGCGCTGTCCGCGCACGCCTTCGACGCTGGTGCAGAAGATGTCGGCGAGGTCATGGCGCACGTGGCGCTTGTCGGTCACGCGGGTCAGGCCGCCGGTGCCGGGCAGCACGCCCAGCAGGGGCACTTCGGGCAGCGACACGGCGGAGGAGCGGTCATCCACCAGCAGGATCTCGTCGCAGGCCAGCGCCAGTTCGTAGCCGCCACCCGCGCAGGCGCCATTCACGGCCGCGAGGAACTTCAGGCCCGAGTGCTTCGAGGAATCTTCGATGCCGTTGCGCGTCTCGTTGGTGAACTTGCAGAAGTTGACTTTCCAGGCGTGGCTGGAGACGCCCAGCATGAAGATGTTGGCGCCCGAGCAGAAGATGCGGTCCTTGCCGCTGGTGACGATCACGGTGCGCACCTCGGGGTGCTCGAAGCGCACGCGGTTGAGCGCGTCGTTGAGCTCCACGTCCACGCCCAGGTCGTAGCTGTTGAGCTTGAGCTTGTAGCCGGGGCGGATGCCGCCGTCTTCCGCGATGTCGAGCACGAGGCGCGCGATGGCGCCGTCGAAGCTCAGCGACCAGTGGCGGTACTGGCCGGGTTCGGTGCGGTAGTCGACGCGCTGGGGCGCCTGGAGCGTGGTGGTGTCGGTCATGCGGAAGTCTCCTGTGGGGCAGTGTTCGGAAACCGTGAACAGGAAAGATAATGCACTTTCTTGCTCCGATGACATGCATCATGCTGCATGCAAACAGGCAAGTCAATGCCTGCTGCACTTTTTTTCAGATTTCAGCCCGATTCAGGCTCCCGGGGACTTTTCCAGGAACACCGCGGAACCGGCTTTGCCGGGCCGCTGGTGTTGCCCCCGGAAGGGGGTTGGCGTAGCGACACGAAGTGCGCGAAGCCTGGGGGTGAGCTAAGCGAGCCCCATGGACTGTCGGGCGACCGCCCGGAGTGCCTGGAAGCTCTGCGACAGGGTCTTGCCGCTGGTGTCCACCGACAGGTCGGCCTTCGAATAGAAGGCGGCGCGGCCATTCAGGATGCGGCGCAGGTCTTCCATCGCTTCCTTGCTGGCGGCCATCGGGCGGGTGTCGCCCTGGGCGGCCACGCGGCCCATGTGCTCCTCGGGCGCGGCCTGCAGCCACACGGTGGTGCAGTGCGCGAGCAGCTCGTTGAAAGTGGCCGGGTCGGAGACGATGCCGCCAGGCGTGGCGATGACCACCTCGCTATAGATCTGCACCGCCTCTTCCAGCGCGCGGCGCTCGTAGCGGCGGTAGGCGTTGGTGCCGTAAAGGTCGTGGATCTCGCGCACGCTGCAGCCCGCGAGCTTCTCGATCTCGCGGCTGAGTTCGATGAAGGGAATCTCCAGATCCTCGGCCAGCATCTGGCCCAGCGTGGACTTGCCCGCGCCGCGCAGGCCCACGAGCGCGATGCGGCGGTGGCGCGCCGGGTCGACCGAGGCGGTGCCCAGCAGCTCGCCGATCGCCACGCGCACGCGGCGCAGGTCGGCTTCGCTGCGGTTCTCGAGCAGCTCGCGGATCAGCAGCCACTCGGGCGAGCTGGTGGTCACGTCGCCCACCAGCTCGGCCAGCGAGCAGTGCAGCGCGCCGGCCACCTGCTGCAGCACCAGGATCGAGGCGTTGCCGATGCCGTATTCGAGATTGGCCAGGTGGCGCTCCGACACGTCGGCCGCGATGGCCACCGCCTTGCGCGTGAGGCCGCGCTGCGCCCGCAGGTTGCGCACGCGGTCGCCCAGCGCCGCCAGCAGCGGATTCTTCGCCTCCCCGGCAGCCGCGGCACCGTTGCCGCCTTCCAGCGCGGCGGTGGCCAGCGCCGCGTCTACATGCTCATTCATGCAATTCCTCGTTCTTCGCCGGGATTGTGCGCGCTCAGGGTAAACACCATAGATGCACTATATTGCTTGACACTCATTGTCTCGATGCTTATTGTTCGGCCACACGCAAGATACTGCACACGCAGTGATCCTGCAAGGTAGTCCATAAGTTCGAGGCCCACGATGTCCGACCGCAGCACCACCGCCACCGGCAAGGAAGCATTTCACCAGCTGATTGCCGGCCTGACCGCCGAGATCGCCGGCAAGCCGCTCGACGGCGAGCTCGACCGGTGGCTCAACGCCAACCACGGCGCCGGCAGCGCCAGCTTCGAGCAACTTCGCCAGGCCTGCATCGGCGGCGTCGCCGAAGGCTGGCTCTGCGAGCGCGAAGGCGGCGGCATCAAGTACGGCCGCGTCTTCAAAGCCGAAGACGCCCTGCACCGCTTCTCGGTCGACGTGGTCGACATGCAGGACATCGCCGGCCCGCACCACACGCATCCCAACGGCGAGATCGACCTGATCATGCCGCTCGACGGCGCCGCCGCCACCTTCGACGGACGGCCCGCGGGCTGGTGCGTCTACGGGCCCGGCACAGCGCACCGCCCGACCGTGGCCCAGGGCCGCGCGCTCGTCCTCTACCTACTGCCCGAGGGGCAGATCAAGTTCACCGTATGAAGCACTCCCCCAGGCTTGCCCACTTCGTGTGGCCGCCAACCCCCTCGCCGGGGGCAACACCTGCGGCCCGGCAAAGCCGGTTCCACGGTGTTCCCCGAATCTGCCCACGTTGAGACCCATCGAATGACCGAGCTTCTTTCCAACTACGTCGCCGGCCGCTGGCAAAGCGGCACTGGCGCCGGCACGCCGCTGTTCGACCCGGTGCTGGGCACCGAACTCGCGCGCGTCGATGCCACCGGCCTCGACCTGCCCGCCGCCTTCGCCTTCGCACGCGAACAGGGCGGCAATGCGCTGCGCGCCCTCACCTACCGCCAGCGCGCGGGCCTGCTCGCCGCCGTCGTGAAGGTGCTGCAGGCCAACCGCGACGCCTACTACGAGATCGCAACCGCCAACTCGGGCACGGTGAAGAACGACTCGGCCGTGGACATCGACGGCGCGATCTTCACGCTCGGCCAGTACGCCAAGTGGGGCGACGCGCTCGGCGACGTGCGTGCGCTGCGCGACGGCGACGCGGTGAAGCTCGGCAAGGAACCGGTGTTCCAGTCGCAGCACCTGCAGGTGCCGACGCAGGGCGTGGCCCTCTTCATCAACGCCTTCAATTTCCCCTCGTGGGGCCTGTGGGAGAAGGCCGCGCCCGCGCTGCTGTCGGGCGTGCCGGTGATCGTGAAGCCTGCCACCGCCACCGCCTGGCTCACGCAGCGCATGGTGAAGGACGTGGTCGACGCGGGCGTGCTGCCCGCCGGCGCGCTCTCCATCGTCTGCGGCAGCTCGGCCGGTTTGATGGATGCGCTGCAGCCCTTCGACGTGGCCTCGTTCACCGGCTCGGCCGAGACGGCGGCGGTGATCCGCTCGCACCCGGCCGTGGCCCAGCGCTCGGTGCGCGTGAACATCGAGGCCGACAGCCTCAACAGCGCCCTGCTGCTGCCCGGCGCCGCGCCCGGCAGCGATGCCTTCAACCTGCTCGTGCGCGAAGTGGTGCGCGAGATGACGGTGAAGTCGGGCCAGAAATGCACCGCCATCCGCCGCATCCTGGTGCCGGCCGAGCTGTACGACGCGGCGGCAGAGGCCATAGGCGCCAAGCTCGCTGGCATCACCGTCGGCAACCCGCGCAATGAGAGCGTGCGCATGGGTTCGCTCGTGAGCCGCGCGCAGCTGAATGCGGTGCGCGAGGGGCTCGATGCGCTCGCCGCGCAGACCACCGTGCTGCACGACGGCCGCGACAAACCCCTCGTAGACGCCGACCCGGCCGTGGCCGCCTGCATCGGCCCCGTGCTGCTGGGCGCGCGCGACGCCGACGCCGCGCAGCAGGTGCACGACGTGGAAGTGTTCGGCCCCGTCGCCACGCTGCTGCCCTACCGCGATCTCGCGCACGGCATCGCGCTCGCGCATCGCGGCCAGGGCTCGCTCGTCACCTCTCTATATGGGAGCGATGACGCGGCGCTGGCGCAGGCCGCGCTCGCCGTCGCGCCGAGCCACGGCCGCGTGCACGTCGTCACGCCCGAAGTGGCGCAGGCCCACACCGGCCACGGCAACGTGATGCCGATGTCGCTGCACGGCGGCCCCGGCCGCGCGGGCGGCGGCGCCGAACTGGGCGGACTACGCGCGCTCGATTTCTATCACCGCCGCGCCGCGGTGCAGGCAAGCCCCGGCGTCCTCGCCGCGCTCGGCCTCTAGAACAAGACACGGCCGAAGGAGACAAGACCATGACCCCGCCCCCACGATTCAACTTCGCCGGACACCTGTTCGAACTCAACCGCGAACGCGCCGCGCGCCCCGCCTACATCGACGACCGCGGCACGCTGAGCTACGGCCAGCTCGAAGACCGTTCGCGCCGGCTGGCCGCTGCCCTGCAGGCCGCCGGCATCCGGCGCGAGGAGCGCGTGCTGCTGCTGATGCTCGACGGCAACGACTGGCCCGTGAGCTTCCTGGGCTGCCTCTATGCCGGCGTGGTGCCGGTGGCGGTCAACACGCTGCTCACGCCCGACGACTACGCCTACATGCTCGACCACAGCCGCGCGCAGGCCGTGCTGGTCTCGGGCGCGCTGCTGCCGACGCTGCAGGAGGCGATGTCGCGCGGCGGGCACGAGGTACGGGCGCTGCTCGTGTCGCAACCGACCGGCCCCCTGCCCGATGGCGCGCAGGAATTCGACGCCGCGCTCGCCGCCGCCGAGCCCCTGGCGGCGCCGGTGACGACAGCATCCGACGACCCGGGCTTCTGGCTGTATTCCTCCGGCTCCACCGGCAAGCCCAAGGGCACGGTCCACACGCACGCCAACCTGTGGTGGACGGCCGAGCTCTACGGCAAGCCGGTGCTCGCGCTGACCGAGGACGACGTCTGCTTCTCGGCCGCCAAGATGTACTTCGCCTACGGCCTGGGCAACGCGCTGACCTTCCCGCTCTCGGTGGGCGCCACCGTGGTGCTGATGGCCGAGCGCCCCACGCCGGACGCCACCTTCCGCCGCTGGACCGAGCACAAGCCGACCGTCTTCTTCGGCGCCCCCACCGGCTTCGCCGGCATGCTCGCCTCGCCGAAGCTGCCTGCGCGCGAAGCGGTGGCGCTGCGCATGTGCTCCTCGGCCGGCGAGGCACTGCCGGGCGAGATCGCGCAGCGCTTCAAGCAGCACTTCGGCTGCGAGATCATCGACGGCATCGGCTCCACGGAGATGCTGCACATCTTCATCTCCAACCGCCCCGGCGACGTGCGCTACGGCACCACCGGCCGGCCGGTGGAAGGCTACGAAGTCGAATTGCGCGGCGAGGACGGCCGCCCCGTGCCCGACGGCGAGGTGGGTGACCTCTACATCCGCGGCCCCAGCTCGGCGCTGATGTACTGGGCCAACCGCGAGAAGTCGCGCGAGACCTTCCAGGGCGGCTGGACCAAGAGCGGCGACAAGTACACCCGCGACGCCGACGGCTACTACACCTACGCCGGGCGCAGCGACGACATGCTCAAGGTCAGCGGCATCTACGTCTCGCCCTTCGAGGTCGAGGCCACGCTGATGCAGCACCCGGCCGTGCTCGAGGCGGCGGTGATCGGCAAGGAAGACGCCGACGGCCTGACCAAGACCAAGGCCTTCGTGGTGCTGAAGGACGGCAGCGCGGCCACCGAGGACGAGCTGAAGGCCTTCGTCAAGGAACGCCTGGCGCCGTACAAGTACCCGCGCTTCCTCGAATTCGTGGGCGAACTGCCGAAGACGGCGACCGGCAAGATCCAGCGCTTCCGCCTGCGCGAGAAGGAAAAGCAGGCGTGATGCACGCACCGTTTTCCTCTTTCTCCCTCCCTCGCTGCGGGAGGGCCGGAGCGGGGGCATCGGCCTCCGTGCAGGCACAGCCTTTGCAAGCGCCGCCTGCCCCCATCCCGACCTTGCCCAAAAAGGGGAAGGAGCAACAACCATGAGCACCGACTTCGCCAACATCGCCTGGCGCGGCCGCGAGGTCCGCATCGAATGCCAGTGGATCGCACCCGAGCGCAGCGACGCACCGCTCGTCGTGTTCCTGCACGAGGGCCTGGGCTCGGTCTCGATGTGGAAGGACTTCCCCGCGCGGATGTGCGAAGCCGCCGGCGTGCGCGGCCTCGTGTTCTCGCGCCCCGGCTACGGCCGCTCGACGCCGCGCGCCGACGATGAAATCTGGGACGTCGACTTCATGCACCGCCAGGCGCACGAGGTGCTGCCCGCCCTCTTCGCCGCGCTCGGGCTCGGCGACCAGAAGCCCTGGCTCTTCGGCCACAGCGACGGCGGCTCGATCTCGCTGCTGTACGCCTCGCGATTCCCCGACAAGGTCGCGGGTCTCGTCGTGCTGGCGCCGCACATCTTCGTGGAGGACGTGACCGTCGCGAACATCGAGAACGCGCGCACCGCCTACCTCGGCACCGACCTGCCGCAGAAGCTGGGCCGCTACCACGACAGCGCCGACTCGGCCTTCTGGGGCTGGAACCGCATCTGGCTGCACCCGCCCTTTCGCGACTGGAACATCGAGAACGAGCTCGACACCATCCGCTGCCCAGTGCTCGCCATGCAGGGCATCGACGACGAGTACGGCACCCTCGCGCAGATCCGCGGCATCGCCGCGCGCGTCGATGGATGCGAGCTGCTGGAAATCCCTCAATGCGGGCATTCCCCGCATCGCGATCAGCCGGATCGTGTCATCGTCGCGGCCACTTCCTTCATCACCAGAAATCGGAGAGAGACACCATGACCATTCGCAGCACCGCCCGCCTCGCCCTCACGGCCATCGCCTTCGCCTCGCTGGCGACGGCCGCCGGCGCCCAGGGCACGGGCAAGCTCAAGGTCGGCCTGATGCTGCCCTACAGCGGCACCTACACCGCCCTGGGCGTGGCCATCGAGAACGGCTTCAAGCTGTATGTCGACGAGCAGGGCGGCAAGCTCGCCGGCCGCGAGATCGAATACTTCAAGGTCGACGACGAGTCCGACCCCGCCAAGGCCACCGACAACGTCAACAAGCTCATCAAGCGCGACAACGTCGACGTGATCGTCGGCACCGTGCACTCGGGCGTGGCCATGGCCATGGCCAAGGCCGCCAAGGAAAGCGGCACGGTGCTGATCGTGCCCAATGCCGGCGCCGACGCCGTCACGGGCCCGATGTGCGCGCCCAACATCTTCCGCAGCTCGTTCAGCAACTGGCAGCCGGCCTACGCCATGGGCGAGGTTGCGGCCAAGCAGCAGGGCAAGAAGAAGGCGATGACCATCACCTGGAAGTACGCGGCGGGCGACGAGTCGGTCAACGGCTTCAAGGAAGGCTTCGAGAAGAACGGCGGCAAGATCGAGAAGCAGCTCACCCTGCCCTTCCCCAACGTGGAATTCCAGGCGCTGCTGACCGAGATCGCGGCGGCCAAGCCCGATGCGGTGTACGCCTTCTTCGCGGGCGGCGGCGCTGTGAAGTTCGTCAAGGACTACCAGGCCGCCGGCCTGAACAAGACCATTCCGCTGTACGGCCCCGGCTTCCTGACCGACGGCACGCTCGACGCGCAGGGCGAATCGGCCCAGGGCATGCTGACCACGCTGCACTACGCCGACGGCCTGAACACCGCGCGCGACAACGCCTTCCGCGTGGCGTACGCCAAGTCGTTCAAGCTGCAGCCCGACGTGTATGCGGTGCAGGGCTACGACGCCGCCCAGATGCTGGGCGTGGGCCTGAACGCCACCAAGGGCGACATCTCGAAGAAGGCCGAGTTCTCCGCCGCCATCGAGAAGGCCAAGATCGACAGCCCGCGCGGCGCCTTCACCGTGAGCAAGGCCCACAACCCGGTGCAGGACATCTACCTGCGCAAGGTCGACGGCAAGGAGAACAAGCTGGTGAGCACAGCAATCAAGGGCCTCGCCGACCCCGCTCGCGGCTGCCGCATGTAAGCGGGCCACAAGCCTTTCTTTCTTTCGTTCGTCTGTTCTTTCCCTCGCGGCCCTTGATCGGGCCGCGGGCCGTCTTACGGCAACCACAACCAACTGGGATCTCACACGGTGGATTTCGGAACCTTTTTAGTCCAGTGCCTGAACTCGGTTCAGTACGGACTGCTTCTCTTCCTCGTGGCCTCGGGGCTGACGCTGATCTTCGGGATCATGGGCGTCATCAACCTCGCCCACGGGAGCTTCTACATGATCGGCGCGTACATGGCGTTCTCGCTCGCGCCTGTCTTCGGCGATCAGTTTTTGCTGATGCTGGTGGCCGGCGTGGTGCTGGCGGCGGTCTTCGGCTACCTGCTCGAATGGGCCTTCTTCAGCTACCTCTACCAGCGTGACCACCTGCAGCAGGTGCTCATGACCTACGGCCTGATCCTGGTGTTCGAGGAGCTGCGCTCCATCCTCGTGGGCAACGACGTGCACGGCGTGAAGGTGCCCGCGTGGCTCGACGGCAGCTTCGCGCTGGGCAGCGTGATGAGCTATCCGTGGTACCGGCTCTTCGCATCGGCCGCCTGCATCGTGCTGGCGGTGGGCCTCTACTGGGTGGTCAACCGCACGCGGCTGGGCATGATGATCCGTGCCGGCGCAAGCAACCGCGACATGGTGCGCGGCCTCGGCATCGACGTGAAACGGCTCTACCGCATCGTGTTCGCCGCGGGCGTGGCGCTCGCGGCGCTGGCCGGCATGATCGCCGCGCCGATGTCCTCGGTGTATCCGAACATGGGCGCGAGCGTGCTCATCATCTGCTTCGTGCTGGTGGTGATCGGCGGCATCGGCTCGATCACCGGCGCGCTGGTGGCCTCGCTGCTGGTGGGCTTCGTCGACACCTTCGGCAAGGTGTTCTTCGCCGACCTGAGCGGCATCGGCATCTACCTGCTGATGGCCATCGTGCTGATCTGGAAGCCCGAGGGGCTGATGGGGAGGCGGCCATGACAGCCATGAAGAAGGGAGCGTTCCTCCTGCCCGTGGCCTGCGCGGTCGCCATCGGCGTCGCAGGCCCGTTCATGGGCAACTACGCATCGGACTTCATCGTGAAGGTGATGATCCTGTCGATCTTCGCGCTGAGCTTGGAACTGCTGGTGGGCATGACCGGCCTCGTGAGCCTGGGCCACGCGGCGTTCTACGGCATCGGCGCCTACGTGACGGTGCTGGCCTCTGGCAACGAAGGCGGCAATTTCGCGCTGCTGCTGCCGGCGGCCATGGGCGCGGCAGCGCTCTATGCCCTCTTCGTGGGCGCGCTGAGCCTGCGCACGCGCGGCGTGTACTTCATCATGGTGACGCTGGCCTTCGCGCAGATGGCCTTCTTCGTGTTCCACGACACCAAGGTGGGCGGCGGCAGCGACGGCATCTACATGTACGTGCGGCCCGCCATCGGCGCGCTCGACATGGAGAACCGCAAGGTGCTGTTCTACGTGGTGCTGGGCTCGCTGGTGTTCACCTACGCGCTGCTGGCGCTCATCCGGCGCTCGCGCTTCGGCGCGGCGCTGGCGGGCATCCGCGTGAACGAGCAGCGCATGCGCGCCGCCGGTTTCGCGGTGTACGGCTACAAGCTCGCAGCCTTCGTGCTGGCGGGCGCGCTGGCCGGGCTCGCGGGCTTCCTGCTGGCCTCGCGCGACGGCGTGGTCAATCCGGAGCTGATGGCCTGGCACAACTCGGGCGAAGTGCTGCTGATGGTGATCCTCGGCGGCCTCGGCCACCTGCGCGGCGCGGTCATCGGCGCCATCGCGTTCACGCTGCTGAAGGAGATCTTCTCCACGCATGCGGTGATGGGCCCGCTGGCCGACCACTGGCAGCTGACGCTGGGGCTCACGATCATCGTGTTCGTGGCGCTGCTGCCCAAGGGCCTGATCGGCCTCGTGCAGCGCCTGTCGCCGAAGGGGGCCGCATGACGACGACCACCACCGCACTTCTCTCAGTCGAAAAACTCACGCGGCGCTTCGGCGGCCTCACGGCCGTCAACGGCGTCACGCTCGACCTGCACGTGGGCGAGGTGCACGCCGTGATCGGCACCAACGGCGCCGGCAAGTCGACGCTCATCAACATGCTCTCGGGCGAGATCGAGGCGAGCGAAGGCCGCATCACGCTCGAAGGCACGGACATCACCGCCCGCGCGCAGTGGAAGCGCGCGCGCGACGGCGTGGGCCGCAGCTACCAGCGCACGACCATCTTCCCGGAGTTCAGCGTGCACGAGAACTGCCGGCTCGCGGCACAGGCCGCGACACCGAAGCCCTGGGCCTTCTGGCAATCGTCGCGCGACTGCGCCACCAGCAGCGCCTCGGCCGATGCGGCACTGGAAGCCGCCGGCCTCGCGCACGAGGCGCAGCGCATCGCCGGCACCATGAGCCACGGCGCGCAGCGCCAGCTCGAAGTGGCGATGTGCCTGGCCACCAACCCGCGCGTGCTGCTGCTGGACGAGCCGCTCGCCGGCATGGGCGCCGAGGAAACCGACCGCATGCTCACGCTGCTCGCGCAGCTGAAGGCCACGCACGCGATCCTGCTGGTGGAGCACGACATGGACGCGGTGTTCCGCATCGCCGACCGCATCACTGTGATGGTGAACGGCACCGTCATCGCGACCGGCAACCCGGCCGAGATCCGCGAGAACCCCGAAGTACGCACCGCCTATCTTGGGGAGGACCACTGACATGCTGATAGTGCGCGACCTCAACACCTACTACGGCAACAGCCACATCCTGCGCGGCGTGCATGCGGGCATTCCGGCCGCCACTTCGGTCGGCCTGCTCGGGCGCAACGGCATGGGCAAGACCACGCTGATCCGCACCATGATGGGCTACGTGCGCCCGGCCTCCGGCGAAGTGCAGGTCGACGGCCGCACCGTCACCGGCCTGCCGCCCGAGAAGATGGCGCGGCTGGGTATCGGCTACGTTCCCGAGGGGCGCGGCATCTTCTCGAACCTGTCGGTGCGCGAGAACCTCGTGATGAGCGAGCGCGCCGGCATCGACGGCCGGCGCGAGTGGACCTTCGACCGCGTGATGGCCACCTTCCCGCGCCTGGCCGAGCGCCTGTCGAACGGCGGCCAGCAGCTCTCGGGCGGCGAGCAGCAGATGCTCTCCATCGGCCGCGCGCTCATGACCAACCCGCGCCTGCTGATCCTCGACGAGGCCACCGAAGGCCTCGCGCCGCTGATCGTGGCCGAGATCTGGCGCGTGATCGGCGAGATCCGCGCCACCGGCATCGCCACGCTGATCGTCGACCGCGACTACCGCAAGGTGCTCGCGCACACCGACCTCGCGGCGGTGATGGAAAAAGGGCAGATCGTGCGGCACGGCGCCTCGGCGGACCTGCTGGCCGAGCCGCACGCGCTGGAGGAACTGCTCGGCGTGTAGGCCTCGCCATGACGCGCGAGATCAGCCTCCTCGACGCATCGGGCAAGCCCCTGCCCTTCGACGGCAGGATGCTGGTGAACGCGCAGGCCACCGCGTGGCAGGGCTTCGCGCTGGAGGTGCGCTCGATGTCGGGCGACGGCGAGAACCCGGCCTGCTACAACCCGCATCCGCTGATCGGCCTGTGCGTGCGCGGCCATGTGAAGGGCGCGATGACGCGCGGGCGGCGCGTCCACCCCTTCGAGGCGCAAGCCGGCGGCATGTTCATCTTCGAGCAGGGCTACGAGGTCGACCGCGCTACGTGGAGCGGCGAGCTCACCGAGACGATCGTGCTCGAGATACGACCCGAGGCGCTGCGAAGCCTCATGCCCGAGGGCGATGGCGAGCTGCATCTGCAGACGCACCTGTCGACCACCGACGCGACGCTATCGGCGCTCGTCATCGCCATGCGCGACGAGGTGGAGCGCGGCTGCAGCTCGGGCCGCCTGCATGCGCAGGGCCTCTCGATGGCGCTCGCGAGCTACCTGCAGAACCGCTACGGCAGCACGAACAGCAACGCCCGGCGACCGCGCGGGCGGCTTTCGCAGACGGATCTTCGCAAGGTGTACGACTGGGTCATGCAGCACCTGGCCGAAGACTTCGGCATCGACGAGCTCGCGGCCGAGCTGCAGCTGAGCGCGGTGCATTTCACGCGGCTCTTCCGCGCCAGCACGGGCGCGACGCCGTACAGCTACGTGATGGAGCAGCGTGTGCGCCACGCGTTGTCGCTGCTCGGCAGCAACCAGTCGCTGGCAGAGATCGCGCAGGCCGTGGGCTTCTCGAGCCAGGCGCACTTCACGCAGGTGTTCCGCCGGCTGGTGGGCACCACGCCGGCACGCGCGCGGCGCGGGTAAGTCCCGGTGGCGGGTGAAGGAATCCTGCAAGCGTTGATCGCATGTCGATATACCGTGGCGGAAGGCGCGGGCAAATTCATGTCTCTACACAACAGGAGACGAGAAGATGCCAACACCCACGCCGGCCGCCCGCGCGGCGACCGCCCTCTGCCTGAGCCTTGTCGCCGCGGCCGCACTCACCGCATGCGGCGGAAGCGATTCGTCCGGCCCCGCCGTTCTGCCTTTCGTTCCCGCGCCGGCGCCGCCCGCCGCCGCACCGGTGGCGCTGGCCTGCGACGAAAGCCTGAAGACCGCGTTCAAGCCCGATGCCGACACCACCGTGACGGTGGTGAAGCAGTTCCGCAAAGGCGATGACCTGAACCTCGACGGCAAGGCCTCGGGCACGGTGGCTGCCAGCGACGTGTGCATGGTCAAGCTCAACGTCGGGCCGGGCCATGCGGGGCCGGCCGATGCGCCCTCGACCTCGCCGGGCATCGGCATCGAGGTGTGGCTGCCTTCGCAGGCCGCGTGGAACAACCGCATCCGCGTGCTCGGCGGCGGCGGCTTCGTGGGCGATGCGGGCATCAGTGCGAAGACGCAGATCGGGGGTGCGAACGCCGCCGCGATCGCAACCGGCGAGGGCTCGGTGAGCGCGGTGACCGACGCGGGGCACGCTTCGAAGGCCCCGCTGCCTTCGGTCGACGGCTCGTTCGCGATGAACCCCGACGGCACCATCAACACCACGCTGTGGACCGACTTCGCGAGCCGCGGCATCCACCAGATGGCCGTCAAGGCCAAGGCGCTGGCAGCGGGCTTCTACCAGCGCGACGCGAAGTACGCCTACTGGGACGGCTGCTCCACCGGCGGCCGCCAGGGCCACATGCAGGCGCAGGTGAACCCCGACGACTTCGACGGCATCCTGGCCGGCAACAGCGCGATCAACTGGACCAGCTTCATCACTGCCGAGCTCTATCCGCAGGTGGTGATGCAGCGCGACCTCGGCGGCACGCCGCTCACGCCGGACCAGCTGGCGCTGGTGTCCTCGTCGGCGGTGAGCGCCTGCGACAGCACGCTCACAGGCCAGCACGACGGCTTCATCAGCGATCCCGCCGCCTGCAAGTACGACCCTGCGCAGGATAAGTCCGTGCTGTGCACCGCCAGCGGCGGCACCAACGCCACCGCCGCCTGCCTGAGCACGGCGCAGGCTCAGGCCGTCAACAAGATCTGGTACGGCCAGACGCGCGATGGCAGCGCGCCGGCGCCCGCCGGCGACAACGGCTACGGCGCCACGCTGGCGTCGAACCAGCTCTGGTACGGCCTCACGCGCGGCACCGCGCTCAACAGCCCCGGCGCGCCCGGCCTCTCGCTGGCCGACTCGACGAGCGGTGTGCCCAACCCTTTCCCAATCGCTGCGCACCAGGTAGCACTGAACCTGCAAGACCCGACGCTCGCCACGCCGAGCTTCATCAATGCCACCGGCAACGGCGCGGACAAGTGGAAGGGGCTCTCGTACACGCAACTCGCCAACGCGAGCGACCGCGGCAAGGCGCTGCAGACGGCCTTCGCGAACATCAACGCCGACAACCCCGACCTCGCGCGCTTCCGCGACCGCGGCGCCAAGCTGCTGACGTACCACGGGCTGGCCGACCAGCTGATCCCGAACTCGGGCACCGCCAACTACTACGAGCGCGCGGCGAAGGCGATGGGCGGCATCGATGCGCTGCAGAAGTTCTACCGCTACGTGGAGATCCCGGCGATGGGCCACTGCGCCGGCGTGGGTTCGGTCAACGGCCTCGCGGGCACAAGCCCCGTTGCCAACCCGCCGCTGCCGGCGCAGAACCAGCTGTTCACGGCGCTGACCGACTGGGTCGAGAAAGGCGTCGCGCCCGACAGCATGGTGATGCAGAACGCCGACAAGTCGCTCGCACGGCCGCTGTGCACCTATCCGAAGAAGATCGCCTACCTGGGCGGCGACGTGGCCAAGGCGGCGAGCTTCGCCTGCCGCTGAGGGAGACGACGGCGGCACACTCTGTTGCAAAGCACAAAGGCGGCCTTCGGACTTCACCGGGTTTCACCTCTGTGCTGCGACAGTGCGACAGCCGAATGATGCTTGGCTGCACGGCCTCGGCGTGGCCGTGCCCATCCACTCGCGAGGCTGCGCATGACGTCCCTGCAATCGCGTCACATCGACAACGTCTACTCCATCGCCACCGGCGCGACGCTCGTGGCCGATCCGGCGCAAAGCCTGGTCCACAAGTCGTGGGCACGCTGCGTGCGCGACCACGGGCTCGATCCCTCGAAGCCGAGCCCCGCGCGCATCCTTCCGGCGCAGGAGGTGCGCGCGCACCAGCAGCAGCTGGAGCACTTCCTGCGCGCCGCGCGTTCGGGCATGGAAGACATCTACCGCCGCGTGGCCGACCTCGGCTACATGGTGCTGCTGACCGACGCGGAAGGCATCACGGTCGACTACATCGGCAACCCTGCGTGGGACGACCAGCTGCGCAAGGCCGGCCTCTACCTCGGCGCCGACTGGAACGAGGCGCACGCCGGCACCTGCGGGGTGGGCACCTGCCTGGTGGAGCGCCAGCCGATGACCTGCCACCAGACCGAGCACTTCGACGCCACGCACATCGCGCTCACCTGCACCACCGCGCCGCTCTTCGACCACAGCGGCAAGCTCACGGCCATCCTCGACGTGTCTGCCCTGCGCTCGCCCGAGGCCAAGGAAAGCCAGCATCTCGTGCGGCACCTGGTAGCCATCTACGCGCGGATGATCGAAGACGCCGACTTCCTGCGCAGCTTCCGCGGCCACTGGATCCTGCGGCTGGGCAGCGCCTTCGGCCTGGTCGACGTGGCGGGCGAGGTGATGCTGGCCTTCGACGAAGGCGGCACGGTGGTGGGTGCGAACGGCGGCGCGCGGCAAGTCTTCGCGGGGCGCGCGCTGGGCGGGGCGATATCCGAATGGCTGCACATGCCGATGGATGCGATCTGGCGCATCGGCAACGGCGGTGCATCGGCCATGCCTTTCGCACACACGGTACTGCTGCCGGGCGGGGGCGAGTACCACGCGTCGCTGCAGGCGCCACGCGTGCGACGCGCCACCACTGCGACGCCCACCGCGCCTGCTTCGCGCCCCAGCGATCGCCTGCCGCCGCTGGAACGCATCGCGGGCGACGATTCGCAGATGCAGAAGCTGCTCGCGCAGGCACGCCGCCTCGTGGATCGCGGCATCCACGTGCTCGTCGAGGGCGAGACCGGCAGCGGCAAGGAAGTGCTGGCGCGCGCGCTGCACGGCGCGAGCAGCCGCGCGGCGATGCCCTTCGTGGCGGTGAACTGCGCGGCCATTCCCGATTCGTTGATCGAGAGCGAGCTGTTCGGCTACACGCCCGGCAGCTTCACCGGCGGCCGCGCCAAGGGCATGAAGGGCCTGATCGCGCAGGCCGACCGGGGCACGCTTTTCCTCGACGAGATCGGCGACATGCCGATGGCCCTGCAGACGCGGCTGCTGCGCGTGCTCTCCGAGGGTGAGGTGCTGCCGCTGGGCGCCGAGTCGCCGCAGCGCGTGGACATCGCGGTGGTGGCGGCCACGCACCGGCACCTGCCCGGGCTGGTGGCCTCGGGGCGCTTTCGCGAGGACTTGTACTACCGCCTGTGCGGCGCGGTGCTGAAGCTGCCGCCGCTGCGCGCGCGCGGCGACATGCGCTACCTGATCGAAGGCATGTTCAACGAGGAAGCCGCGGCGATGTCTTCGCCGGCGCGGCTGTCGGAAGAGGCGATGCAACGGCTGCTGGCGCACGACTGGCCGGGCAACCTGCGGGAGTTGCGCAATGTGCTGCGGCTCGCGCTGGCGCTTTGCACCGGCGCGAGCGTGAGCGCGCAGGACCTGCAACTGCAGCCGCGCGCGGACACGGTCTGCGACACGGAACCAGATGAAGACGTTGCCGCCGAAGCCGGGCGACTGCTCGATGCGCTGAAGCGTCACCGCTGGCACGTGGCGCGCGCGGCCGACGAACTCGGCATGAGCCGCGCGACGGCCTACCGGCACATGAAGCGGCTGGGCATCGTGGTGCCGCGCCGCGGGTAGCTGCGACAGTCTCAGGCCGCGGCGGGCACGAAGCGCTCGATCGCGGCCACGGCCTGCCCGAGGCCGTCTTCCGCGCGCATCCGTTCGCCCAGCGCCCTGGCACGCGCGCGAACCTGTTCGTCCTCCGCGAACGCGATGCCGCGCGCGAGATCGGCCGCCTGCAGGCGCCCACCCGCTACCGCCGGCGGCGCGACGCCGGCCTCGGCCAGCCGGTGCGCCCAGAAAGGCTGGTCGCCCGCGAAGGGGACGACGACCGAAGGCACGCCGGCGCGCGCGGCCGAGTGGCTCGTGCCCGAGCCGCCGTGATGCACCACCAGCGCGGTGCGCGGGAACAGCCAGTCGTGCGGCGTGTCGCCCACCACATGGAAGTTGGAAGGCAGCCCCTGCGTGTCGATGCCGCCCCAGCCGGCGTACAGCAACGCGCGGCGGCCGGCGATGCCGTCGATCACCGCGGCTCGCAATCGCTGCTTGTCGAAGCCGGTCATGCTGCCGAAGCCTACGTAGACCGGCGGCTCGCCAGCGGCAAGAAAGGCTTCCAGCGCGTGAGGCGCCTGCCAGTCCTGCGCGGGTGGAATCCATTGGCCGCAGACCATGGCGTTGTCGGGCCAGTCGGCCGGCCGTGGCACGAGGCTCGGGGAAACGCCGTAGAGCATCGGGTGCGTGTTCCACATCGCGCGCCGCGGCGGCAGCCTGGCAACCTCCGCGCGCGCGGCGTTGATCGCCGGCCGGAAGGCGCGCCAGAGCATCGCGTTGATGAAATGGTGGCTCATGCGGCGCAGCAGGCGCGGCACCCTGGCAGGCGGCAGGAATGGCGAAGCGAAGGTCGAAGTTGGCGTGAGCGGGAACATGCCCGCCCCGATGGCCGGCACGCGCAGCGCCTCGGCCGCCGAGAGGCCGGTGAAGGCCGCGAGCCCGGAACACACGATCGCGTCGCAGCCGCTCGCCGCCTCGATGGTCTGGCGAAGCCACGCCGTGGCATTGGTGTTGGCGATGTCGGCCAGCGCCTTCATGGCAGCGGCCGGTCGATCGCCGAGCGCGATCACGTTCGCCAGCGTGCCCTGGATGTCGCCGGCCAGCGGCTGGGAGCGCACGCCCAATCGCTGCGCCGCGCCGAGCGTGGAGGCGTCCGCCAGCAGCACCGAGCTGTGGCCCGCATCGTCGAGCGCGCGGCACAGTGCGGCGAGCGGGCGCGCGTCGCCCTCGGTGCCGTAGGTCACGACGGCGATCTTCATGGCTGCTGCCTCCTGCGCGCGGCCTTCGCATCCTTGCCTGCCTGCGCGCCGGCGATGAAGAGATCGGCGATCACCTCGAACTCCTCGCGCAGCACCAGCCCGGGCAGGGTGAGCCAGCGCATCAGCGCGCCGAAGTACAGGTGGTGCAGCAGCGAGGCGAGGTGCGCGGATGAAACATCCGTGCGCAGGGTGCCGTTCTTCTGGGCCGCCGCGATCAGCGCGTCGAAAAGGCCGATGAGATCGCGCGGAAGTTCGTCGCCATTGCTGCTCTCCGCGCCGCCACCCTGGAGCTCGCTCTCGATGTTGAGAAAGCGGAAGCGGAAGTAGTCGAGCAGGTAGTCGCGGTGCTGCCCTGTCCATTCCGCCGACTCCTCGAGCAGGCGGGAAAGCTGCTCGCCGAAGCCCGCCTCCCAGTCGATGGCCGCATGCAGGCGCCGGGTGTCGTCCGCGAGCTTCAGATGCACCCAGTGCGCGAGGATCGCGTCCTTGGTCGGGAAGTGGTTGTAGAGCGTCCCCTTGGCAAGGTCGGCCTGCTGGGCGATCTGCTCCATGGTGGTGGCGTCGTAGCCCTGCGACTCGAAGAGGCGCATGGCGATGGCGGCCACGTGGTCGAGCGTCTGGGCGCGGCGGCGTTCGCGGCGGCCTGGGAGTTCGGGTGCTGGCAAGTTCTTGCCCTCGAGATTTGAACGTCGTTCAAGTTTATACGATGCTCAGATTCCGGTTTCCGGCCTTGCCGTGTCGCGGATCCGTCGCAAGACCGTCTCATCGGCGCCGAGACGGCGTGCGACCGCTGCGACAAAAACACCGCCAAGTGCCTGATCCGCCGTCGCCGGCACCGCGGCACGGAAGCTGCGCAGCCGGCATCGCGCCACGCATGCCGTGCCGCGCATCCATCAACGACGCTACGGAGACACGCAATGACAGACCCGACCACCGGCCCGACCAAGGCCGCCGCCCAATGGCTCGCCGACTTCGCCGCTGCCCTCGCGCGCGACGACATCGACGCCGCCGTCTCGCTGTTCGAGCCCGACAGCTTCTGGCGCGACCTCGTCGCCTTCACCTGGAACATCCGCACGCAGGAAGGGCCCGAGGCCATCCGCGAGATGTTGCGGGCGCGGCTGGCCGACACGCAGCCCACGGCCTTCGCGGTGGAAGGCGAGGCGACAGAGGCCGACGGCGTGGTCGACGCTTGGTTCAGCTTCGAGACGCGCGTGGCGCGCGGCCGGGGCCACCTGCGGCTTCGCAACGGCAAGGCCTGGACCCTGCTCACCACCATGACCGAGCTCAAGGGCTTCGAGGAGAAGACGGGCGACAACCGCGTCAAGGGCGCGGAGCACGGGGTGCACAAGGGTCGCAAGAACTGGCTGGAGAAGCGCCGCGACGAAGAAGCCGCGCTCGGCTACACCGAGCAGCCCGAGGTGGTGATCATCGGCGGCGGCCAGGGCGGCATCGCGCTGGGGGCGCGGCTGCGGCGGCTGGGCGTGCCGACCATCATCGTGGAGCGCAACGCGAAGGCCGGCGACTCATGGCGCAAGCGCTACAAGTCGCTGTGCCTGCACGACCCGGTCTGGTACGACCACCTGCCCTACATGCCCTTCCCCGACGACTGGCCGGTGTTCGCGCCCAAGGACAAGATCGGCGACTGGCTGGAGATGTACACGAAGATCATGGAGCTCAACTACTGGAGCTCCACCACCGCGAAGAAGGCACGCTTCGACGAGGCCTCGCAGCGCTGGGAGGTGACGGTCGAGCGCGAGGGCAAGCCGGTGGTGCTGCGGCCGAGGCAGCTGGTGTTCGCGCTGGGCGTGTCGGGCTATCCGAACGTGCCGAAGGTGGCGGGCGCGGAGAACTTCAAGGGCGACCAGCATCACTCCAGCCAGCACCCCGGGCCCGAGGCCTACGCCGGCAAGAAATGCGTGGTGCTGGGCTCGAACAACTCGGCGCACGACATCTGCGCCGCGCTCTGGGAGCACGGCGCCGACGTGACGATGATCCAGCGCTCGTCGACGCACATCGCGCCCTCGCAGTCGCTCATGGAACTGGCGCTGGGCGGGCTCTATTCCGAGCAGGCGGTGAAGAGCGGCATCGACCACCACAAGGCCGACCTGATCTTCGCCTCGGTGCCCTACAGGATCATGCACACCTTCCACATCCCGGTGTACGAGGAGATGAAGAAGCGCGACGCCGACCTGTACTCACGGCTGGAAAAAGCGGGCTTCATGCTCGACTTCGGCGCCGATGGCTCCGGCCTCTTCATGAAGTACCTGCGGCGCGGCTCGGGCTACTACATCGACGTGGGCGCCTCGGAGCTGGTGGCCAACGGCAGCATCCACCTGAAGAGCGGCGTGAACATCGAGCGGGTGAACGAGCGCTCCGTAACGCTGACCGACGGCACCGAGCTGCCGGCCGACCTGCTGGTGTACGCCACCGGCTACGGCTCGATGAACGGCTGGCTCGCCGACCTGATCTCGCCCGAGATCGCCGACAAGGTCGGCAAGTGCTGGGGGCTGGGCTCCGACACGCCGAAGGACCCGGGCCCCTGGGAGGGCGAGCTGCGCAACATGTGGAAGCCGACGCAGGTCGACAACCTGTGGTTCCACGGCGGCAACCTTCACCAGTCGCGGCACTACTCGCAGTTTCTCGCGCTGCAGCTGAAGGCGCGCATGGAGGGCATCGACACGCCGGTGTACGAGCGGGCTCCTTCGCACCACGTGCGCTGACCCTGCCCGGGGCCGCGGCTGCCGGCTACTCGTGGATGAAGCGCCGCAGCCCTTCGATGTCGATCACGGTGATGCCGCCGTACTCGATGCGCAGGAAGCCGGCCTCCTTCAGTCGGTTCAGCGCCGCGTTGCAGCGCTGGCGCGAGACGCCCGAGAGGTTCGCGATCTCTTCCTGCGAGGTCTGCAGGTGCGGCTCGCTGCCCGGATGCAGCCACGGGTGGAAGAGCCCCGCCAGCGCGCGCGCCACCTGGCTGTCGGCGTCGAGCAGGCGGTGCGCCGCGTAGTTGCCCATGAACCAGTGCAGCCGCTCGTTGATCTGCTGCAGCAGGAAGTGATCGAAGCCGCGCTGCGTGCGGTGCAGCCACTCGAAGGTTTCCAGCGGCAGCGCCGCCACCCTGCTCGGCCGCAGCGCGATGATGTCGGCCGAGCGCGGCAGCGCGCGCAGCAGCGTGCCTTCGCCGAACCAACTGCCCACGGAGAGCCCGCCGAAGGTCACGGAGCGGCCGTCGCTCGAGGTGATCGACCACTTGAGCAGGCCCTCGAGCGTGCCGTACCAGTGCATCGGCGTGTCGCCGCGCCGGCACAGCGCGGAGCCGGCGGCCACCTCGACCTCGCGCATCTCGTCGAGCACGCGCTCGCCCGCGCTCACGTCGAGCAGCGGGAACCAGGCCGAGCCTTGCAGCAGTTGCGGGATCGTCAGCGATGCCGAACGGGGGGCCGGCTTGGTCGTGGGCATGGGATGGAAAACGGATGGCTCGGCGAGCCCCTGTCGTGTTCTGTTCTTCTTTGCTTTCTTCTCTACTGCGCGCCCTTGAGCTGCTGCAGTTCCGCCTGCGCCTCGCGCAGCTTGTCCTCGCGCTTGGCCACCTTGTCTGCGCCGCCATTGCGCCTTGCATCGCGCAGGTCGCGTTCGCGTTTCGCTACCTCGCGCTCCTGGTCGCGGATGCGCCGCTGGTGCTCTGCCGCGAGCTTCGCCTCGGTGCAGTTGCGGCGCACTTCGGCGAGCGCTTTCTCGAGCCCGCGCAGGCGCTGCTTCTGGCCCCGGGCCTTGGCCTCCTCGATGTCGCGGCCGATGGCCTCGCGCTTGGCCTCGCAGGTGGTGGGCGCAGCCGCCGGTTGCGCGGCGGTCCAGGTCGAGGCCAGCGCCGCCGAGGCGGCCAGGAGGATGGGCAGCAGTTTCATGAGGTCTCCTTGAAGCGCGCGATGGCGCAAGGGCGACTTTAGCCGGTGGCGCAGGTAAACCCTGCCCTCAAATGTCGTCGCGATGACTGAGTACGAATGCGTTCAAAAAAATAATTGCCCGCCCTCATGAAAGACTCCAGGAGCCCCCGAGCATGTCGAAGCGCAAAGTGATCGTGACCATCGCCCCCACGGGCGGCATGGCACACAAGTCGCAGAACCCCCACCTCCCCACCCAGCCCGCCGAGATCGCGGCCGACGTGCTGCGCTGCTGGAACGCCGGCGCCAGCGTGGTCGCCATCCACGCGCGCCGCCCCGACGACGGCGCCACCTGCGACGCCGAGGTGTACCGCGACATCAACAGCCGCATCCGCGCGGGCGGCAGCGACATCGTCATCAACAACTCCACCGGCGGCGGCGTGCACGGCGACATGGTGAAGCCGCTGGCCGGCGACCGCTGGGAGATCGCCTGGGAAGAGCGCATCAAGGGCATGGACGCAGGCGCCGAGATGTGCACGCTGGACGCCACCACGCTCAACCTGAGCTTCGAGGGCAAGCAGATCCTGATGGACACGCCCATCACCCGCGGGCGCGAACTGGCCGCCGGCATGAAGGCGCGCGGCATCAAGCCCGAGTGGGAGGTGTTCAGCCCCACGCACATCCTGCAGGACACGACCACGCTGATCGGCGAAGGCCACGACGACGAGCCCTACTTCATCAACCTGGTGATGAACGTGCACCGCAACTTCCAGAACGCGATGCCGTATTCGCCGCGCAACCTGCAGATGATGGTCGACACGCTGCCCAAGGGCGCCATCTTCGGCGTGAGCGGCATCGGCATGTCGCAGCTCGAAGCCAACGTGGCGGCGCTGCTGCTGGGCGGCCATGCGCGCGTGGGCCTGGAGGACAACCTCTACTTCCGCCAGGGCGAGCTGGCCACCAACGTGCAGCTCACCGAGCGCATCGTGCGGGTGATCCGCGAGCTCGACATGGAAGTGGCCACGCCCGCCGAGGCGCGGCAGATGATGGGCCTGCCGCGCGTGGGCACGCCGAGGCCCGAGTTCGCACTGGGCTGACGGTGCAAGACAAGAAGAAACCAGACGGAGACACGCACATGAACACTATTTCCCGCACCGCCCTCGCCACTGCCATCGGCATGGCATTCGCCGCCGGTGCCTCGGCCCAGGTGTCCGACGACACGATCCGCATCGGCTTCATCAGCGACATGTCGGGCATCTACCGCGACTACGACGGGCCGGCCGGCGCGGAGGCGATCCGCATGGCCATCGCCGACATGGGCGGCGCCATCAATGGCAGGAAGATCGAGCTGGTCACGGCCGACCACCAGAACAAGCCCGACATCGCCGCAGCCAAGGCGCGCGAGTGGTTCGACGTGCAGAAGGTCGACATGCTGATCGCCGGCGTCAACTCGGGCGCAGCCATCGCCATGGCGGGCGTCGCGGCCGACAAGAAGAAGCCCTACTTCGTGGTGGGCTCGGGCGCCTCGGGCCTCACCAACGAATACTGCTCGCCCTACACGGTGCACTACGCCTACGACACGGTGGCCATGGCGCGCGGCACCGCGAGCGCGGTGGTCAAGGCGGGCGGCAAGAGCTGGTACTTCGTGACGGCCGACTACGCCTTCGGCGCCGCGCTGCAGAACGACGCCACCAAGACCGTGCAGGCCGCGGGCGGCACGGTGGCGGGCTCGGTGAAGCACCCGCTGGGCGCGAGCGATTTCTCGTCGTTCATGCTGCAGGCGCAGAGCTCCAAAGCGCAGGTGCTGGCGCTGGCCAACGCGGGCGGCGACACCGTCAATGCCATCAAGTCGGCGGCGGAGTTCGGCATCGGCAAGAACATGAAGCTGGCCGGCATGATCATCACCATCAACGACGTGCACGCGCTGGGCCTGAAGGCGTCGCAGGGCATGTACCTCACCGACAGCTGGTACTGGAACCAGAGCTCCGAGTCGCGCGAATGGGCGCGCCGCTTCTTCGACAAGCACAAGCGCATGCCCTCCTCCTTCCACGCCGGCGACTACTCGGCCGCGCTGCAGTACCTGCAGGCCGTGAAGGCCGCGGACAGCGACGACGCCGACAAGGTGATGGCGCAGTTGCGCAAGACGAAGTTCAATGACATGTTCGTCAAGGGCGGCTGGCTGCGCGAAGACGGGCTGATGGTGCACGACATGCACCTGATGCAGGTGAAGACGCCGGCCGAGTCGAAGGAACCCTGGGATTACTACAAGGTGGTCGAGCCGATCCGCGGCGAGGCCGCATGGACCACGAAGGCGGAGAGCCGCTGCGCACGGTGGAAATCGACATGAGCACATCTTCCTCGGACATCAAGCGCGTGGCGGTGGTCGGCACCGGCGTGATCGGTGCGAGCTGGGTCGCGTACTTCCTCGCGCACGGCCTCGACGTGAACGCGACCGACCCCTCGCCCGGCGCGGAAGAACGGCTGCGCGAAGCCGTGGCGCGTCACTGGCCAACGCTGGAGCGCTTCGGCCTCGCGCCCGGTGCGTCCGTCGATCGCCTGCGCTTCCACGACAGCCTGGAAGACGCCGTCTCTGTGGCCGACTTCGTCCAGGAGAACGGCCCCGAGCGCATGGATTTCAAGATCGACCTGTTCCGCCGCATGGACGCGGCCGCGCCGCCCGAGACCATCCTCGCGTCGAGCTCGTCGGGCCTGGCGATCAGCGGCGTGCAGTCGGGCTGCGCGCACCCGCAGCGCGTGGTGCTGGGGCATCCGTTCAACCCGCCGCACCTGATCCCGCTGGTGGAAGTGATCGGCGGCGAGCAGACCTCGGCCGAAGTCATCGAGCGCACGATGGCGTTCTACACGGCCATCGGCAAGCGGCCGATCCACGTGAAGCGCGAGGTGAAAGGCCACATCGCGAACCGGCTGCAGGCGGCGCTGTGGCGCGAGGCCTTCCATCTGGTCGACCAGGGCGTGGCGAGCGTGGCGGACATCGACGCGGCCATCGCGCACGGGCCCGGTCTTCGCTGGGCAGTGATGGGGCCCTTCATGAACCTGCACCTGTCGGGTGGCGTGGGCGGCATCGAACATGTGCTCGCGCACCTGGGCGGGCCGATCGAAGACTGGTGGAAGGACCTCGGGGCACCGTCGATGACGCCAGAACTCAAGCAGAAGGTGGCGCAGGGCGTGGCCGAGGAACTCGGCACGCGCCGCACCGGTGATCTCGAATCCGCCCGCGACACCCTGCTGTTAGACCTGATTCGCGCCAAATCCGACACCGGCAGACTCGACTGAAATGACCGACTTCCTCCTCGATGAAAGCCTGATCGCCCCGCCCCGCACGGTGCGCATCGACTTCGACGACGGCTCCTTCGCGCTGCGCTCGCCGATGGCGCTGAAGCCGTATGCACGCTGCGTCGGCGAATGGATCGAGCGCTGGGCACGTGAAACGCCCGACGCATTGGCCTTCGCCGAGCGCAACGAGAGCGGCGAAGGCTGGCGCAAGCTGGACTACCGGGCGCTGCGTCAAGCCGTGGGCTCGGTGGCGCAGGGCCTGCTCGACCTGAACCTGCCAGCCGGCCAGCCGGTGGTGATCCTTTCGGACAACGCCATCGACCACGCGGTGCTGATGCTCGCGGCCATGCACATCGGCCGCACCGCGTGCTCGCTCTCCAGCGCCTACTCGCGCATGGCGAAGAACCCGTCGCGGCTGCACGGCATGCTGCAGGCGCTGAAGCCGGGGCTGATCTACGCATCCGACGCGAAGGTGTACGGTGGCTCGCTCGCGGGCTGCGGCGTCGAGGCGGTCACGGTGTTCAGTCGCAATGCCGATGCACATTCGGGTGCGCTGGCGTTCGACAGCTTGCTCGCGGCAAAGGAAACGCCCGCCGTCATGCAGGCCTTCGCCAACGTGCTGCCCGACACGCACGCCAAGTACCTGCTGACCTCCGGCTCCACCGGCAAGCCCAAGGTGGTGATCAACACGCACCGCATGCTGTGCGCCAACCAGCAGATGATCGCGCAGACCTGGCGCTTCCTCGCGCACGAAAAGCCGGTGCTGGTCGACTGGCTTCCCTGGAGCCACACCTTCGGCGCGAACCACAACCTGCACATGGTGCTGTGCCACGGCGGCGCGCTCTACATCGACGAAGGCCGTCCCGCGCCGGGGCTGATCGAGAAGACGGTGCGCAACCTGCGCGAGGTGAAGCCCACGCTGCTGTTCAACGTGCCGCGCGGCTTCGACATGCTGCTGCCCTTCCTCGAGGCCGACGAGGCGCTGGCCGCCGACGTGCTCTCGCGGCTGCGCCTCGCGTTCTACGCAGCGGCGGCGCTCGCGCCCTCCACGTGGCAGCGGCTCGAAACGGTGGCCGCGCGCGTGCGCCCCACGCGGCCGCTGTGGCTCACCACTTCATGGGGCGCGACGGAGACATCGCCCGCCATCACCTCCGCGCACTGGAAGCTCGACGGCGCCGGCTGCATCGGCGCGCCGCTGCCGGGGCTGGAGCTGAAGTTCGTGCCCAACGGCGAGAAGCTGGAGATGCGCGTCAAGGGCGTCTCCGTGTTCCCCGGCTATCGCGACGCGCCGCGCGAGACGGCGCAGGCTTTCGACGAAGAGGGCTACTACCGCATCGGTGACGCCGGCTTCCTCGCGAACCCGTCGCAGCCCGCGCAGGGCGTGATCTTCAACGGCCGCGTGGCGGAAGACTTCAAGCTCTCCACCGGCACCTGGGTGTCGGTGGGCACGCTGCGCGTGAAGCTGGTGTCGCTGCTCGCGCCGCATGTGCAGGACATCGTGCTCACCGGCCACGACCGCGACGAGATCGGCATGCTGGTGTTCGCGAGCCCCCAGGGCGCCGCGCTTGCGCCGCAGGCGCTGGGCGAGCGCATCGCGGGCGTGCTGCGCTCGCTGCGCGACGAGGGCGCGGGCTCCTCGCAATGCCCCGCCTGCGCACTGGTGCTGGCCGAGCCGCCGAGCCTCGACGCGGGCGAGATCACCGACAAGGGCTACATCAACCAGCGCGCGGTGCTGGTGCGGCGCGCGGCGGAAGTCGAGCAGCTGCATGCGCGCACGCCGGGCGATGCGCTGGTGGTGCGGCTGGAGGGCTGATCTCCGCGCGCAGGTGCAGATGGCTGCCTGCGGCTGAGGCTACGGCTGCGCCAGCCACTTGCGCCACAGCACCAGCGCCTTGTCCTGGTAGCGCCGGGTGGCGGCGAGCAGCGCGGCGCGCGGCTCGGGCGACATGAGCTCGGCCGGCAGCAGCGGATCGCGGATGAGGTGCCCGATCACGGCGCGCCCCAGCAGCAGCGACTCGCGCGTCGCGGTTTCGAGCTTCTGCGTCGCGAGCCGCTTCCCGCTGCGCTCCACGCCCGTCTGCAGCCGGCGATAGCTCGCCTCCATGGCGCGCACGTTCCACAGCTTGCGCGCGGCCGCCTGCGCCGCGTCGTCGAGGTCGGCGATGCGGAACACCAGCGCGTCGGAAGACAGCCCCAGGGCCGCCAGCTGCACGCGCTCGGCCGCCAGGCCGCCCGCGAGGTTGTCGGGCCGGATGTGCAGGCCCGGGTGCAGCGCCGCGAAACCGCGCAGCGACAGCGCGAGCGCATGGTGGCGCCATGCAGTCTTGTCGGCGCGCGGCACGCCTGCGTCGTGCACCGCGAGCCAGTCGCCGCGCCATGCGACCGTCTGCGCCTGCCTGTTGCGCCAGGCATCGACGGTGCGCGACAGCGCCGCGCCCTTGCGGTCGAGCATGTAGCTGCCGCGCTCGCCGCGCGCGATCTTGCCCTCGGCCGCCAGCCGCGTCAGGCCCACGCGCAGGGTCGATTCGCCGATGCCCATGAGCGCCCCCGCGCGGCACAGCGCCTGCGCGCTCAGCGTGCCGCCGTCGGCCACCAGGAGGTCGAGGATCAGGTCGGGCGCGCTGGGAACGGCGACCGGCACATTACATACTTTGTCCATGTTTGCAGGAGAGAGAAATATTTCCTACGATCATCGTGAGCGATCGAGCATGCAATTTTGCCCGGAAGGATGCGCGCATGGCCATGCAATACGTGAGCTGCGACACAGATGGCGCCGTCTGCACCATCACCCTGAACCGGCCCGACAAGCGCAACGCGGTCGACGGCCTGGTGGCGGCCGAACTGCGCGAGGCCTTCGGCCGCTTCGAGGCCGAAGAGGCGCTGCGCGTCGCGGTGCTGACCGGTGCGGGCGGCAACTTCTGCGCCGGCGCCGACCTGTCGGCCGTGGGCGACCCCGCCCGCCGCAACGAACTCGACCCCGAGGGCGGCGGCAGCGGCCCGATGGGCCCCACCCGCATGGCGCTGGCCAAGCCGCTGATCGCCGCGGTGAACGGCTTCGCGGTGGCGGGCGGCCTCGAACTCGCGCTGCTGGCCGACCTGCGCGTGGCCGACGAGGACGCGGTGTTCGGCGTGTTCTGCCGCCGCTGGGGCGTGCCGCTGATCGACGGAGGCACGGTGCGGCTGCCGCGCATCGTGGGCATGGGACGCGCGCTCGACATGATCCTCACCGGCCGCGCGGTGGGGGCGCCCGAGGCACTCGCGATGGGCCTGGTCAACCGCATGACGCCGCCCGGCGGCGCGCTGGCCGCCGCGCAGCAGCTGGCCCGCGAGATCGCCGCCTTTCCGCAGCGGTGCATGCTGGCGGACCGCCGCTCCGCCTACGAGCAATGGGACATGCCACTGGCCGACGCCCTGCGCCACGAGGGCGCACTCGGCGTGCCCGTGGTGTTCGCCGAGGGCCAGGCCGGCGCCGCGCGCTTTGCCGGCGGCGCGGGGCGCCACGGCGAGTTCGGGCGCTGAAAGCCAGCCCCGTCAACTACCCCTGGCCGATGCGGCGCAGCGTGGTGCGCAGCGCCTTCGCGAAGCGCGGGTCGGCCATGGCGCCGACATTGAAGCGCGACCAGCGCGACACCTGCGTCGAATCGACGCTGAAGATGCGCCCGGGCGCCATCACGATCTTGCGCGGCAGCAGTTCCTTCGCGAAGGCCAGCGAGTCGGCCACGCCGGGCAGCGCGGCCCACACGTAGAGCGACTGCGGGGTGCGCGCGAACACCTCCGCGTCGACCGACTCGAGAAGCTTCATCGCGTTGCGCGTGGCCTCGCCCAGCCGCGTCTGCAGCCGGTTCAGGTGCCGCTGGTAGTGGCCCTCGCTCAGGATGACGTCGACCGTGCGCTCGGCGTACTCCGAGCTGCTCACGTGGATCAGCGCCTTCAGGTCGGCGAGGTCGCTCGCGAGATCGGCGCCGCAGGCGATGAAGCCCACGCGCAGCGCGGCCGAGAACGACTTGGAAAAGCTGCCGATGTAGATGGTGCGCTCCAGCTGGTCGAGCGCGGCCAGCCGGGGCAGCGCCGTGGGCTTGAAGTCGGCCAGCGGGTCGTTCTCGACGATCAGCAGGTCATGCTTCTGCGCCAGCTGCAGCACGCGGAATGCCTTGGCGGGCGAGATGTCGGAGCCCGTGGGGTTGTGCGCGATCGACTGCGTGAAGAAAAGGCGCGGCCGCTCCGCGACGAGCAGGCGCTCCAGCGCCTCCAGGTCGGGCCCGTCGGCCAGGCGCGGCACGCCCAGCACCTGCGCGCCCGCGAGCTTGAGCTTGCCGAAGAGCGGGTAGTAGCCCGGGTCGTCCACCAGCACCTTGCCGCCGGGAGGCACGAAGTAGCGGATGACGATGTCCATCGCCTCGTTGGCGCCGTGCGTGAGCACGATCTGCCGCGGCTCGGCGCCGATGCCGAAGTCGGCCAGCTTGCGCACGAGGTGGTCGCGCAGCGGCGCATAGCCGAAGCGGCTGCCGTAGCGAAAGAGCGCGCCGAGCCCCGTGCGCACGACCTTGGGGTGGTACTTGTCGAGCCGCACGTCGGCCAGCCACTCGACCGGCGGGAAGCCGTCGCCCACCGCGATCGCGTCGGGCTCGGTCTTGAGCTGCTCGCGCATGAGCCACACGATGTCCATCGCGCGACCGAGGCTGCCGGCGTCTTCCTCCGCGGGCCCGGGCGACGAAGGCCGCGCGCACACGAAGTAGCCCGAGCCGCGCCTGGGCTCGACCAGCCCGCGCGACACCAGCAGTTCGAAGGCCGCGACCACGGTGTTCTTCGCATAGCCGTGCAGCTGGGCCAGTTCGCGCAGCGAAGGCAGCTTGTCGCCGGCCTTGTAGGCACCGCTCGCGATCTGGCGTTCGATGGCGTTGGCGAGCGAATCGGCGATGGTGGTCATGGCCTGCGACTGTGACACAGTCGGCTCGAACGGCCAGCCACTGTCCGCACTGTCCCGCCAAACTGTGCCTTCCGGCGGCGGTACAGCCGACCTAAATTGCCTGCTCCCGAACTCGCATTCAGAAGAGACACGCAACGATGGTCGCCGATTCCCGCCTTCCCAACTTCCGCGCGCTGACGCCCGCGCAACGCCTCGAACACATCGCGAGCACGGCCTCGCTCACCGCGGACGAGGCAGCGCTGCTCGCCCGGCCCGGCGCCCTCGGCACGGACCGCGCCAACGGCATGGTCGAGAACGTGATCGGCACCTTCGAGCTGCCGCTGGGCGTGGCCGGCAACTTCGTGGTGAACGGCCGCGAGTACCTGGTGCCGATGGCGGTGGAAGAGCCCTCGGTAGTGGCCGCGGCCTCCTTCATGGCCAAGCTGGCGCGCGACGGCGGCGGCTTCGAGGCGTCGAGCACGGGGCCGCTGATGCGCGCGCAGGTGCAGGTCGTGGGCGTGGGCGATCCGCATGGCGCTCGGCTCGCGCTGCTGCGCGCGCGCGAACGCATCCTCGAGGTGGCGAACAGCCGCGACAAGGTGCTGATCGGCCTGGGCGGCGGCTGCCGCGACATCGAGGTGCACGTGCTCGAAGGCACGCCGCGCGGCGCGATGGTGGTGATGCACCTGATCGTCGACGTGCGCGACGCGATGGGCGCGAACACGGTCAACACCATGGCCGAGGCGGTGTCTCCGCTGGTCGAGGAGCTCACGGGCGGCACGGTGCGGCTGCGCATCCTGTCGAACCTCGCGGACCTGCGGCTGGCACGCGCACGCGTGCGGCTGGCGCCGGCCGTGCTGGCCACGCGCGAGCGCAGCGGCGAGGAAGTGGTGGAAGGCGTGATCGATGCCTACACCTTCGCGGCGGTCGACCCGTACCGCGCGGCCACGCACAACAAGGGAATCATGAACGGCATCGACCCGGTGATCGTCGCCACCGGCAACGACTGGCGCGCAGTCGAGGCCGGCGCGCACGCGTATGCCTGCCGCCATGGCCGCTACACCTCGCTCACCACCTGGGAGAAAGACAACACCGGCGCGCTCGTCGGCACCATCGAGCTGCCGATGCCGGTGGGGCTGGTGGGCGGCGCCACCAGGACGCATCCGCTGGCTCAACTGGCACTGAAGGTCCTCGGCGTGAAGTCGGCGCAGGAGCTCGGCGAGGTGGCCGCGGCCGTGGGCCTCGCGCAGAACCTCGGCGCGCTGCGCGCGCTGGCCACTGAAGGCATCCAGCGCGGCCACATGGCGCTGCACGCACGCAACATCGCGCTGGTGGCCGGCGCCACCGGCGAAGAGATCGACGCGGTCGCGAAGCAGATGGCCGCCGAGCACGACGTGCGCACCGACCGCGCGGTGGCGCTGCTCGAAGCGCTGCGCAGGAACAGGAAGTAAGCAGGCAGACAGGCAGGCAAGAAGGCGTTGCGGGCCGCGCCCGCATGCACAACAACGACGGAGACAACAGCATGAAGACGGACAGTGCAGGCCGCGCGAGATGGCGGCTGGTTGAAATCTGGGGCGACACCGCCGACCTGGGCCACCTCGCGTGGTCGATCGCCATCGGCCTGGCGGTGAGCCTCGCGGGCTTCCTCGTGGCCAACCGCGTGCTCGCGAGCACGGTGGGCACGCCCGAGCTGGCACGGGCCTACGCCATGCTCGCCGGGCTCGGCGGCTGCGTGCTCTCGGGCCTGATCTGCGCGTGGCTCTTCACGCCCAAGCGCGAGGTGATCGAGGGCGCCGGCGCCGATCCGCGCTGGCGCGAGGAAGTGCTGGCCGAGCTGGCCGGCGAGCATGGCGACCTGGGCTCGGTGGACGACCTCCCACCCGCGGTGGTGCGCGAGATGAAGGAGCTGGAAATCCACGACCTGTTCGCCTCGTACCGGCCCCGCGCCGTTCGGCAGGAAGGCGGTGCGTCGTGATGATCGAAGCCTCGCTGCTCAACCAGATCCTCGTCGCCACCGGCATGGGCCTTGTCGGCGCCGTGGTGTTCGCCGCCATCGGCCTCGTCTCGGGCACCGACGAGACCACCACGCTCGCACCGCTGACGCTGCTGGTGGTGCTGCTCGGCGTGCCGCCCGAGGGCGTCTTCACCTTCTTCCTGGCGGCGGCCGTGGCCAAGCACATGACGCACGCGGTGCCCACCGCGCTGCTGGGCATTCCGGGCGACACCATGGCCACGCCGCTCTTGCAGGACGCCAACGTGCTGCGCAACCTCGGCGTGCCGCACATCGCGCTGCGCAAGATGGTGTCGGGCGCGATCATCGCGGCCTTCATCGCGGTGCCGCTGGCCGTGCTGTTCGCGGTGCTGCTGGCGCCTTATGGCGCGGCCATCACCAAGGCGGCGCCGTGGATCTTCGTGGTGGCGGCCGTGGCCATCGCGTACTTCTCCAGCGGGCGCTGGGCCTCGGTGGCGACGCTGGTGCCCTTCGTGGTGGTGATCGTGGCGCTGCAGGCGCTCACGGGCAAGTACGGCGTGAAGCTGAGCATCAGCTACTTCCTGGGCATCGCTATCGGGCCGCTGGTGGCCGACCTGTTCTCGGTGATCTCGCCCGCCGCGCGGGCCCGCATGAAGCGCGACAAGGTCCGCACCTTCTCTCTCGCGCCCGACGTGAAGGGCTGGTCGGGCTACTTCCCGAACCCGTTCAAGGTGCTCGACCGCGGACAGGTGAAGTGGACCTTCGCGACGGCGGCGATCTCCAGCGCCACCTTCGTGTTCAGCCCGGTCGCGATGACGGTGGTGCTGGGCGAGCTGGTGGGCTCGCGCGTGAAGCACGCCTACCACCGGCTCACGACCACGCTGGCCGCGCGCAACGGCGTGACCGAGGCCACCTACATCGCCGAGGCGCTGATTCCGCTGATCGCCATCGGCCTGCCGCTGAGCCCGGTGGCCGCAGGGCCGGCCGCGCCCCTCTTCAATGCGCCGCCGGTGTTCACGATCGACTCGGCCAGCGGCCAGACCCACAACCTTCACAACCTGCTGAGCCACTGGGAGTTCCTGGGCTACGGCATGCTGGCGGTGGTGCTCGCGGCGCTGGTGGCCTATCCGTTCACCATGAACTTCGCGCGCCGCGCGGCCCTGTTCGTGTCGCGCAAGGTCAGCCACGAGGCGATCATCGCGACCTTCGTGGGCCTGATCGTGGTCATCAGCGTGTGGGAAGGCCAGCTGCTCGGGCTGCTGGTGATCCTGACGATGGGGCTGCTGGGCGGGCTGCTGTCGCGCGCCATCGGTTTCAACACCGGCGTGCAGTTCATGGGCTACTACACGGCTGTGCTGACGGTGCCGGCGGTGGTCAAGGCCTTCGGCTGACCTGGTGAAGGAAGGGGCGGTCAGCGCACCCTGGCGCAGACCGCCTCGAACACCGCGCCGCTCACCGTCTCGGGCTTGCCCACGGGCGACCACTGGGTGTGGCGGCTGATGTCGAGGTCGTGCACCTCGAGCGGGCCGTTGTAGCTGACGACGCGGCGCATCTTCTCGCGGCGGCCCTTGCAGTCGTAGTCGCCCAGGTAGTTCGAGGCGCGGAAGGGCTGCTTGCCGACGTCGTTCTGCAGCTCGAAGTAGTCGTAGCGGGTCCAGGCCTCCACGAACTCGCCGTGCGGGCGGATCGACGGGATCTTCAGCGACACCTTCTTGCGCGCGGTGGTCATGAGCTGCGTCCACTCCTGCTGTTTCTGCTGCTGCTGCGCAAAGGCGCCAGGAACGGCGGCCGCCAGCGCGATGACGCCGATGGCAGGGATCAGTCGAAGGAACGGGTTCATGGCTCGGGCTCCCTTTGTGGTTCTGTCCGGGCCAAGACCGGCCGGCAGCCGGAAGATATCAAAGCAGCCCCGGGCACAGCTCAGCGCGGCTTGGGCGGGGCTTTCTTCGGGGCCGACTTCGGAGCCGGCTTCTCCCCGCCGAACAGCTTCTCCACCTGCTGCCCCACGCGCGCCCCGATGGCCGTGCCCACGCCCGGCAGCACCGCGCTGCCGATGGCCGCGCCGGTGAGCGCTGCGCCGGTCAGCGAGAGTTCGGGGTCGCTCATGCTGCCGCCCACCTTCAGCGGCACGCCGACCACGCCGTCCACCAGGTCGACCGCAATCTCGCCGTCGAGCTTGCGATTGAAGAGCTTCAGGTTGCCGCTGGCCGTGAGCACGCCCGAGCGGGCCTTGAGGTTGCTGTACTGCATCACCACGCCCTCCTCCGTGCCCTGGGTGTCGAGCGTGCCGGTGAGTTCTTCGAGCGCGGTGGTGCCGCCGCGGCTGATGCCGGCGGTGGTGACGGCCTTGGCCACGTCCAGCCTGGTGAGCGTGGCCGGCTGCACCGAGAAGGTGGTGCGGGTGTGCAGGCTGCGGATGAGCGCGCCCAGCTCCTCGGCGCTGGCGGCCTCGGCCACGAGCGTGGTGGTGCCCGAGAACTTGCCGGCCACCGAGGTGCGGCGCCCGAAGGCCTGCACCAGGCTTTCGATGTCGATCTGCCGCGGCTCCAGGTCGGCCGAGAGCTGGAGCTTGCCGTCGGGCTGCGTCTCGAGGCGGGAGACGCCGTTCCAGGTGCCGCCGCCCACGTCGATGCGGGTGCGCCAGCGGTCCTGCCCGGCCTGGCGGTCCAGCCGCAGGCGCACTGGCGAAGGCGTGCCAGCGCGCTCGATGCGGGCCTGGCGCGGCCGCCAGCCGGGGTCGAAGCGGATGTCGCCGTCGTAGGCCAGCGAGATGTCGCGCCGGTCGATCCAGCTCACGTCGCGCCAGCGCAGCTGTTCCACGGGCACGGACGCGAGCGTCCAGGGCGCGGGCAGGGCAATGACGTCCGAGCCGCCTTCCCGCGGCTTGGGCCCCCTGCCCCGGAAGGCCCGCACCGAGGCACGCGGCAGCACCAGGCCATCGACCTCGATCTCGTCCACGGCTATGACGCGCTGCAGCAGCGGCGCGAGCTGGAGCTGCACGGTCACGCGGCGCAGGGTGATGGGGCGCGGCTGGTCGGTGGCGATGTCGGACAGCACCAGCACGGGAACAGGCACCAGCGACCAGTGGGCGCCGCCCACCTTCAGGGCCACGCCGAAGCGCTTCTCGAAGGCTTCGGAGATCTTCGCGGCCACCTCGTCGTCGGTGGGCAGGCGCGCGCTCACCACCCACACCAGCGCGCCCACGCCCAGCACCAGGACGGCGGCGATGCCTAGGAGCCAGCGGCGCAGGGGGTGCTTCATCGACGCAAGGTAGCACGCAAAGGCGACTCGGTTTGTCAGCCGCCATCGCTATAGTTTTGGCCACCGTTACAGGCAAGAAGAAAGAAGCACCGAATGCGTATCTGGAAAAAAGAGATCTCCGTCGAGGCGCTGACGCGCAACCACGTGGGCACCGCCGTATCGACGCTGGGCATGGAGTTCCTGGAGGTGGGCGACGACTTCATTCGCGCCCGCTGCCCGGTGGACGAGCGCACCCGCCAGCCCTACGGCATCCTGCACGGCGGCGTGTCGGTGGTGCTGGCCGAGACGCTGGGCTCCTGCGGCGCCCACTACTCGGCGCCCGAGGGCGACCGGGCCGTGGGCCTGGACATCAACGCCAACCACATCCGCTCGGTGACCAGCGGCTGGGTGATCGGCACGGCACGGCCGGTGCACCGGGGGCGCACCACGCAGGTCTGGCAGATCGACCTGACGAACGAGGCGGGCGAGCTGACCTGCGTGTCGCGCATCACGATGGCGGTGCTGCAGCCGCGCTGAGGCCGGCCACCCTCTTCGTTCCTCCCCTCTTCTTCTTTCTCCGGCACAGGGTGCGTGCCGGTGTTCAGGCCGGTATTCATCGCCCACAATCACGCCCCGGGAAAGCCGGAGCGTTCCGGGCCCCACCGCGCACAACACCCCCAACAAGAGGAGAAAGAAGAATGTTCAACTGGACTGAACGGCCCGCGTCCGCGCTGGCCAACGGCGCGGTCATCGCGCCCGACGAGCGGCTGCCCTGGCTGCAGACCGGCGCGATGGGCGTGCAGCACGTCATCGCGATGTTCGGCGCCACGGTGCTGGCGCCGATCCTGATGGGCTTCAACCCCAACATCGCGATCCTGATGAGCGGCATCGGCACGCTCATCTTCTACTTCGTCACCGGCGGCAAGGTGCCCAGCTACCTGGGCTCGAGCTTCGCCTTCATCGGCGTGGTGATCGCCGCCAGCGGCTACGCCGGCAAGGGCCCCAACGCCAACATCGCGGTGGCGCTGGGGGGCATCGTGGCCTGCGGGGTGGTCTACATCCTGATCGGCGCCATCGTGCAGGCCATCGGCACGGGCTGGATCGAGCGCTTCATGCCTCCAGTGGTCACCGGGGCGGTGGTGGCCGTGATCGGGCTCAACCTGGCGGGCGTGCCCATCAAGAACATGGCGGCCGGCAACTTCGACGCCTGGATGCAGGCCGTGACCTTCCTCTGCGTGGGCCTGGTGGCGGTGTTCACGCGCGGCATGCTGCAGCGCCTGCTGATCCTGGTGGGGCTGATCCTGGCCACGCTGGTCTATGCAGCGCTGACCAACGGCATGGGCATGGGCAAGCCGGTGGACCTCAGCGGCATCGCCAACGCGGCCTGGTTCGGCCTGCCGACCTTCACCGCGCCGGTGTTCACGGCCAACGCGATGCTGCTGATCGCGCCCGTGGCGATCATCCTGGTGGCCGAGAACCTGGGCCACCTGAAGGCGGTGACGGCCATGACCGGCCGCAACCTCGACCCGTACATGGGCCGCGCCTTCATCGGCGACGGCATCGCCACCGTGGTGAGCGGCGCGGCGGGCGGCACGGGCGTGACCACCTACGCCGAGAACATCGGCGTGATGGCGGCCACGCGCATCTACTCCACCGCCGTGTTCGTGGTGGCGGCCGTCATCGCGCTGGTGCTGGGCTTCAGCCCCAAGTTCGGCGCGCTGATCCAGGCGATTCCGCTGCCGGTGATGGGCGGCGTGAGCATCGTGGTGTTCGGCCTGATCGCCATTGCCGGCGCCAAGATCTGGGTCGACAACAAGGTCGACTTCTCGCAGAACAAGAACCTGATCGTGGCCGCCATCACGCTGATCATCGGCACGGGCGACTTCACGCTGAAGTTCGGCGACTTCGCGCTGGGCGGCATCGGCTGCGCGACCTTCGGCGCCATCATTCTTTACGCCCTGCTGGGACGCTCGAAGAACTGAGCCGAAGGCGAACCTTCCAGGGATACCGTGGAACCGGCTTTGCCGGGCCACCGGTATCGCCCCCTGCAAGGGGGTTGGCGAAGCGGTACGAAGTACCGCGAAGCCTGGGGGTTGGCTTGGTAACCTCATGAAAGAAGTGTTTGCCGGAGGGCCTGAGGCGGGGGGCCTTCACCGGCGTTTGGCCCGCGCCCGTTAGACTCCAACGCTTTTCGCACCGACGTTTTCCCAATGGCCGATGTCTCCGCCGCGCGCACCAAGGCGGTTTTCGAATTCAAGAGCGCCACGCTGCCGCTGATCGCAGTGATCCTCAAGACGTCCGACCTGGACGTGCTGGCCGAGGCGCTCGACGCCCAGCTGGCGGATTCGCCCGACTTCTTCGAGCAGGAGCCGGTGGTGATCGACCTCTCGCTGCTGCAGGAGACGGAGGGCGATGGCGACATCGACTTCGCCGCCCTGCGCGGCCTGCTCGCGCGCCACCAGACCCAGCCCATCGCGGTGCGCGGCGGCAATGACGCCCAGAACGCCGCGGCACGCGCGGCCGGCCTTTCGGTGGCGGCCATGCCCGCGGCCCCCGCGCCCCGTGCACCGGCCCCGCCGGCGGAGCCCCCCGCTTCCGAAGCCCCTCAGATCGTGCGCGAAGTGCCGGTGCCGGCCAACGGCACGCTGCTGATCGACAAGCCGCTGCGCTCGGGCCAGCAGGTCTACGCACGCGGCGGCGACGTGGTCGTCACTGCCGTAGTGAGCTTCGGTGCGGAAGTCATCGCCGACGGCAACGTGCACGTGTACGCACCGCTGCGCGGCAAGGCCATTGCCGGCGCACGCGGAAACACCGAGGCACGGATCTTCTCGACCTGCATGGAAGCGCAGCTGGTGGCCATCGCCGGCACCTACCGGACCAACGAGGTGTCGCTGCCCGACTCGGTGCTGGGAAAATCGGCCCAGGTCCGCCTCGACGGCAAAAAAATAGTGATCGACCCGATTCCCTGATCGAACCCGATCACGGAACGCGGCGACCCTGACAACCAACAACTGAATCGAAACAAGAAGGAATGGCCATGGCCAAAATTGTGGTGGTGACTTCGGGCAAGGGCGGCGTCGGCAAGACGACGACGAGCGCCAGCTTCGCGTCGGGCCTCGCGCTCGCGGGCAAGAAGACTGCGGTGATCGACTTCGACGTGGGCCTGCGCAACCTCGACCTGATCATGGGCTGCGAACGCCGCGTGGTGTACGACCTGATCAACGTCATCCAGGGCGAAGCCAACCTGAGCCAGGCGCTCATCAAGGACAAGCAGTGCGACAACCTGTTCGTGCTGGCCGCCTCGCAGACGCGCGACAAGGAAGCACTCACGCAGGAAGGCGTCGAGAAGGTGCTGGCCGACCTCGCCGCGATGGACTTCGAATACATCGTCTGCGACTCGCCCGCGGGCATCGAGACCGGCGCCATGATGGCCATGCACTTCGCCGACGAGGCGCTGGTGGTGACCAACCCCGAGGTGTCCTCGGTGCGCGACTCGGACCGCATCCTGGGCATGCTCAGCAGCAAGACCAAGCGCGCCAAGGAAGGCGGCGACCCCATCAAGGAGCACCTGCTCATCACCCGCTACAACCCGAACCGGGTGGCGGGCGGGCAGATGCTCTCGCTGGAAGACATCCAGGACATCCTGCGCATCAAGCTGATCGGCGTGATCCCCGAGTCGGAAAGCGTGCTGCATGCCTCCAACCAGGGCGTGCCGGCGATCCACGACAAGGAAACCGACGTGGCGCAGGCCTACAGCGACGTAGTGGCGCGTTTTCTCGGCGAAGACCGGCCGATGCGCTTCGTCGAGGCGGAGAAGCCGGGCTTCTTCAAGCGCATTTTCGGGAGCAAGTAGCCCATGTCCTTTCTCTCGTTCCTGCTGGGCGAAAAGAAGAAGACTGCGAGCGTCGCGAAGGAGCGGCTGCAGATCATCCTCGCCCACGAGCGCTCGAGCCTCAGCGGCAAGAAGCGGCCCGACTACCTGCCCGAACTCCAGCGCGAGCTGGTGGCGGTGATTTCCAAGTACGTGTCCATCAACGCGGACGACATCAAGGTCAACCTGGAGACCCAGGACAACCTCGAAGTGCTCGACATCAAGATCGAGCTGCCCGATCCGGCCCCGACGCCGGCGCGCTGAGCGCGAAGAACCTGAAGCGCACCGACGGGTCCTGCAGGACCCGCGCGGCCAGCGCGCGTTCCCACGCGAGGTAGTCGGCCCAGGCCGCGTCGCGGCGCGGGCCGAACACGCGCATCACCGAGCCCCAGTCGTCGTCGAAGGGGGTGAGCAGCCTGGCCGCCACCAGATCGGTCGCCAGCGGCCTGCCGGAGTCCTTCCAGCCCTGCGTTCCGCCCTGGAGCCAGGTGAACACCGCACCCGAATCCGGCCAGCGCCGTCGGGCATCGCGCGCCACGCGGGCAGCCGCGACGCCGTCGGGCGAGGTGAAGACCAGCGTGCGCCCGGCCGTGGCGTGCGATGCCAGCGGGTCCAGCGAGGCGGGCAGCATGTAGAGCGCGCCCGGCAGGTGGCCGCGCTCGTAGTCGAGGCTGGGGCCGACGTCGATCACCGTGACCGCGCCGTTTCCGCGCAGCCGGGCCAGGGCATCGGGCGCGAGCGGCGAGGGAGCGTCCCTCAGGACCGCGGCAGCGACTGCCGTGGCGGGCGGCGGTGCCAGCTCCGGCGCGAATTCACCCCCGTCGTAGACGAACACCTCCGCTTGGCCCAATTGCGTGAGCCAGAAGCTGGTGATGGCGGCACGCAGCCGGTGCGCCGGCTCGTCGATCAGCACGATGCGCGCGCCGCGCGTGCCGACGAGGTTCTCGAAATGCATCAGCAGCTGGCCACCCGGCACCTGCTGCACGCCCGTACCCGCGAGGGCCGGATCGGCGGCGGGGCGCACGTCGAACACGTGGAGGGTGCGCGTTTCGTCGTCGCGCCAGCGGGCGACCTGGGCCGCGTCGGCCACGGGCAGCGGGAAGCGCTGAAGCAGGCCGTCGGCGATGCCGCGCAGCACCTCGGGCGATTCGGGCGGCAGTTCGTCGTCGGGCGCGGCGTTCTGTACGGTCGGCGCGCCCAGCAGGCCCCAGGCCATGACGCCGTCCTCGACGAACACCGCCCCGGGCGCGCGGCCCAGCAGCCGCAGCGTGGTCGCGCCGACGATGCCGCGCGTGCGGCTGAAGCAGTTGATGGCCCAGACGTGCTCCGCCTCCGCGCGATCGGCACCTGGCTGCTCGAAGCGCCGCAGCGCCAGTTCGGTGCCCGCGTGGTTGCGCGCGCCGGGCAGCGAGAGGAATTCGAACTCCGCGCGCGGCCGGGCGTCGACCAGCGTGGTCGGACGGCGCTCGCGAAGCCGCGTGCGCAGCGCCTCGACCGGCAGGCCGGGCGTACCGTAGTGCAGCCGCGCGCAGTCGCCGAAGGCCTTGACCAGGGTGCCGTAGCCGTCGATGGTGGGCAGGCCTTCCGTTACCCAGCGCTGCAGGCCCCCTTCGAGCGTGCGCACGTCGGTGTAGCCCAGGCCCGTGAGCACACTGGCTGCGGACTGCGCCACGCCCTCGGTGGCTCCATGGTCGTCGTAGAGCACCACGGGCACCGAGCGGCGCGGCACGAAGGCGCCCGCCTGCAGCTCGAGCACGCTGAACGGCAGGTTGCGCGCGAGGTTGGGATGGCGCTGCACGAACCAGCGGGTCTCGCGCACGTCGAGCAGCGCGAGCTCGGGCGCGGCGCCCGAATCGGGGTCGGCCAGCAGCAGCAGGCGCTGCAGCTCCGCCGGCGTGATGGCGGTCTTCTTCGTCGATGGCGCGCTCATGGCGTCAGTTTGGCTGGATGCCGGCCTGTTTCACAACCGCCGTCCATTTCACCGTCTCGGACTGGATGAAGCGGCCGAACTCCTCGGGCGTGTTGCCCACGGTGAAGGCCCCGATGTCGTCGTAGCGCTTCCTGAATTCGGCCGCCTGCACGATGTCGCGCAGCTCGCGCGACAGGCGCTGCACCAGCGGCGCGGGCGTGCCGCTGCGCACCACCACGCCGTACCAGGAGGTGACCTCGAAGCCCGGCAGGCCGGCCTCGGCGGTGGTGGGCACGTCGGGCAGCCAGGGCGCGCGCGTGCGATAGGCCACCGCCAGCGGCTTGAGCGTGCCGGCCTTCACGAAGGGAATGGCCGTGACCACTTCGTTGAAGATGAACTGCGTCTGCCCCGCGAGCAGGTCGTTGATGGCCGGGGCGCTGCCCTGGTAGGGAATGGCGGTGAAGTCGGCGCCGGTCTGCGTCTTCAGCAGCTCGCCCGCGAGGTGCGAATAGGCGCCCACGCTGATGCCGTAGTTGACCTTGCCGGGGTTCTTCTTCGAATAGTCGATCAGTTCGCGCGGCGTGGCCACCGGCAGCTTGGGATTCACCAACAGCACCTGCGGCGTCTGCACCAGCAGCGACACGGGCGTGAAGTCGCGCGAGAGGTCGTAGCTCAGCTGCTTGAAGAGCGCGGGCTGCACCGTGAGGTTGGAGGCCGGCGCGAGCAGCAGCGTGTGGCCGTCGGCCGGCTGGCGCGCGACGTACTCGAAGCCGATGTTGCCGGCCGCGCCGCTGCGGTTCTCGACCACCACCGCCTGCCTCAGCCGCTGCTGGAGCTGTTCGGCAACCTCGCGGGCGATCTTGTCGGCGATGCCGCCGGCCGGGTAAGGCACGACCAGGCGGACCGTCCTGCTCGGGTAGTCGTCGACCGTGGCCGCGTGGATCTGGACATCGACGGAAAGCGCGGCGAGCAACGCCAGCGCGAGGCGGGTGAGGAGTTTCTTCATGGGAGGCAACGCAAAGGCCGGCACGCGGCCGCCATGAAGGCGAGGCCGGCAGGAGTGCAGCAAAGCCGCGAAGCGTAGGCCGCACCCCGCGCCGGGCGGAACTAAGTTTCGCGCCCATGCTTATGCGAAAAGCGCGCATGCAGGCAGCCGCTTGCTACCTAGCATCGCAGTCCCGTTCATCGCCATGACTTCGACTGCCGCATCCCTTCCCCAGAAAGCCTCAGCCCGCCGCCACTGGTGGTGGCACTACGAAGTGCCCACGCTGCTGCTGGCCGCCCTGCTCTATGCCGCATGGGGCGCGCTGGTGTGGTGGCACGCGGTGCTTCCGGGCTGGGCCTTGTTCATCGCCGGGGGCTTTCTCGCGCAGCTGCATTTCTCGCTGCAGCACGAGAGCATCCACGCGATGCGCCATCTGCCGAAGTGGCTGCGCCATGCGGTGGTGTGGCCGCCGCTGAACCTCTGGCTGCCGTACCCCTTCTACAACCGCGGCCACAGTTCGCACCACGTCAACTTCCACCTCACGCATCCGGAGCGCGACAACGAGAGCGCGTACCACTCCGCGCCTGCGTGGAAGAGCTACGGGCCCGTGTGGCGATGGATCTACATGGCCAACCAGACGATCGCGTTCCGCGTGGTGCTGGGACCCTTCCTGCGGCTGTGGAAGCTGGTGCGCTTCGAAACCGCCCAGGTGCTCGCCAGCAACTTCTCTCGCCTGCCGACATGGTTCTGGCATGCGCTGAGCGTGGCGCCGGTGCTGTACTACGTCGTCGAGGTCTGCGGCATGGGCTTCGGCGAGTACCTGCTGTACTTCGTCTATCCCGGGATGATGCTGGGCTCGCTGCGCACCTTCACCGAGCACCGGTGGGCCGACACGCCGCACGAGCGCGTGGCCATCGTGGAATCGAACCTGGTGTTCGGGCTGCTGTACCTCTTCAACAACCTGCACCACGTGCACCATCGCGCGCCGACCATGCCGTGGTACGAGATCCCGGTGTACTTCCGCAGGCACCGCGCGGCGGTGCTGGAGGCGAACGGCAATTTCTACTACCGGGGGTACGGAGAGATCGTCCGGCGGCACCTGTTCAAGCCGGTGTTCACTCCCGTCCACCCCACCTGGTGAGCCCCGCTCAGGGCTGCGCCACGAAACGCGCGACCTGCGCCAGCACCTCAGCCTCCTTGAGGATGCGGCGATGTCCCCATCCCTGCGTGGCGACGAGCTGCGCGCCACCGATGGCGTCGCGATACGCCTCCGCGTCGGCGAAGCGGTTCACGCGGTCGTCGCGGTCATGCACGATCAGCGTGGGCTGCGCGATGCGCGGTCCCACGGCCGCAGGCTCGAGCTGCGGCATCAGCACGCCTTCGCGCGATTCGAAGAGCCGCTGCATCGCGAGGCGCGTGGCTTCGCTGAGCCCGAAGGTGTGCGCGAAGTAGCGCGTGTACTCGCGCGGCGAGGCTGGCGGCGCGAGCAGCACGAGGCGCTCGGCCGGAAGCCCGCGAGCGGCGGCCAGGGCCAGCCCGTTGGCGCCCAGCGAATGCGCGACGGCTGCGCGCAGCGCATGGCCGTCCGCAGCGAGCCTGGCCGCGACATAGGCAATGGCGCGTGCGAACTGCGGCGAGTTGCTCATCGTGCCGGCGCTTCGGCCATGGGCCGGCAGCTCGAGCAGCACCGGCCTCAGGCCCTCGGCCGACAGGGCCTGCGCGAGCGGCAGCATCTGGCCCGCGTGCCCGCCCCAACCGTGCACCAGCAGCACCACGGGTGCGGATTCGGCGCCCGAGTCCTGCGCCGCAAGGTGGTAGATGCCCACGCTCGCGTCCTCGAAGGACCAGTTCTCGCGCCGCCATTCGGCGCCCGGCCCCTGGCCGCGATAGAGCCACTTCGGCGGCAGCGGCGTGCCGAAGACGCGGTAGGCGGCGCGCACGCCCAGCGCGGGCCAGAAGCGCTGCGAGGTCGTGAGGCCGAAGCGCAGCGCGCGCATCGTGCGGCTGGGCCGGTAGTAGTTCGATTGCGCGGCGTGGCCCGCGGCCGGGGAGGAAGTGCTCGTCATGGATCGGCGTTCCTTTCGGGCTTCAGTACCAGACCCAGTCCCCGTTGCTGCGGGGCAGGCTGCTCAGGGTGTCGCGAAGGCTCCTGACACCGACGATGGCCGCGTAGACGGCGAGAAAGAGGGCAATGATCAGCATGGTGCTTCTCCTGTTTATCGCACGACTGTGCGAAATTCTGGCAAATCTCTGTGGTGAATGGAAACACGGGAAATCCGCCTGCTTCGTGAAAGGCCGTTCAGGCGAGGTAGCTGGAGAGAAGCCGCTGCCAGGTCTGTGTGGCGCGGTCGGCGGCCTGCGGGTCGCGCAGGAAGCGCGCGTCGTGCAGCTGGGTCATGGTCACGCCGTTGAGCTCGCTAACGAGTTGGGCGGGGTCGGTGTCGGCCTTGAGTTCGCCCGTCTCGATGGCCTGCAGCACCGTGCGGCGCAGCGCGGCACGCCAGCGGGTGATTTCGCCGAACAGCACCTCGCGCAGTTCGCCCTCGCGGTCGTCGAATTCGAAGGCGCCGGCCATGTAGAGGCAGCCCGTGTGCATCTCGACGTCGCGCGTGCGGGCGATCCAGCGCGCCACGATGTCGTTGAGCCGGGCCAGGCCCTTGGGCTTCTGCATGGCGGGCACGAACACGTCGGCCAGGAAGCCGCGGCCGTACTCCTCGATGACGGCCTTCTGCAGCGCCTCGCGCGAACCCACGCGCGAGAACACGCCGCTCTTGGACAGGCCCAGCTTGCTCGCCACGGCCTGCAACGTGATCGCCTCCAGGCCTTCGGCCAGCGCGAGATTCATTGCCGCGCCGACGATGGCGGCGCGGGTGAGTTCGCTTTTCTGGGTCTTGGCGTCCATGCGGCGGACTTTAGCACAATCGTGCGAAATCACAAGCGCCCGGCGAAAAGCCACGACTGGAGCGCCTTAAAGATGTTTTGCTCATGTGAAACCAACAAACGCATCGTTCCCCGAATAAGCGCTTCTGCCGAGAATCGCCGATCGGCCCCAGCCGGGGCTTCGATGACTCTTCCGCGCCAGATGAACTTCCAACAACTGCGCTCGGTACGCGAGGCCGTTCGTTGCGGCTTCAACCTGACCGAAGTCGCCCACACACTCCACACCTCCCAGCCCGGCGTGAGCCGGCAGATCCGCGAGCTCGAGGAGGAGCTCGGCATCGAACTCTTCGTGCGCGCCGGCAAGCGGCTCACGGGCCTTACCGAGCCCGGTGGGCACGTCCTGCCGATCATCGAGCGCATGCTGATGGAGAGCAGCAACCTCAAGCACGCGGGCCAGGAGTTCGTCGCGCAGCAAAGCGGCCTGCTCTCGGTGGCTGCCACGCACTCGCAGGCGCGCTATGCGATGCCGGTGGCGGTGCAGGAATTCCGCGCGCAGTTCCCGAACGTGAAGCTGCACCTGCACCAGGGCTCGCCCAAGCAGATCGCGCAGATGCTGCTCGACGGCGAGGCCGACGTGGGCATCGCCACCGAGGCGCTGGGCGACTATCCGCAGCTGGTCGCCCTGCCCTGCTACCGGTGGACGCATTCGGTGATCGTGCCGCCGGGGCACCCGCTGCTGGACGCGCCGCTCACGCTGGAGGCGCTCACGCGCTATCCGCTCATCACCTACGACACCGGCTTCACCGGCCGCTCGCGCATCGACGAGGCCTTCGAGCAGCGCGGACTGCAGCCCAACATCGTGCTGGCCGCGATGGATGCGGACGTGATCAAGACCTACGTCCAACTGGGCCTGGGCATCGGCATCGTGGCCGGCGTGGCCTACGAGGCCGAGCGCGACACGCAGCTGCGTGCGCTCGACGCGGGGCGGCTGTTCGGCATCAACCTCACCAAGCTGGCGGTGCGGCGCGGCACCTACCTGCGCAAGTACGTCTATGCCTTCATCGAGTCGTTCGCGCCCACGCTGACCCGCGCAATCGTCGAAAAGGCTCTGGGAGACCAAGAGAAGGCCTCCCACTACGAAATCTAGGCTTTGTCCAGAAGCTGCAGAGGGGTGTGTACTACGGACGACAGAATGGTTAAAAAAGAAGAATGAAGCTTCACACAGGCGGCGTACATTCGGGTTAATTCCCTGGCTTCCTGGAAATGGATCAGCAATGGCATCGTCGACCTCGCAGCAGCAAACGCAACAGCAAACAAGGGCTTCCCAGAAGGCAGCCGATGCAGCGGAGCGGCGCGAACGGTTGAGACGGACCCTGCCCGCCACGGTCGAACTGCTGCAGAGCCGCCAGGCCGACCGCATCGACGACGCCGACATCGACGCGTATGTGAGCCTCAACTGGCTCGAGTGGCACGGTGGTGGTCTTCGCCTGACCATCACGGGGCGCAACGTCTGCGCCCAGTCGGTGCCCACGGCGCTGGTCTGAAGACCGGCTCTGGCGTTCGCTCCAAAGAAAAAACCGCCGCGGTTACCCGTGGCGGTTTCGTCGCTGTGCGAGCCCTTGCTTACTGGCCGGCGATGATGTTCGCGATCACGCCGGTGGCGATGGCCGCGAGCACGAAGTCGCCGCCCACGCCCACCCACTGATAGCCGCGGGGCGGCTGCTGGAGCCTGTAGGCGCGCCAGTCCTGCACCACGTAGTTGCGGCCGCGGTACTCCGGCGGCACGCGGCCGCCACGACGCCAATCGGCATGCGGTTGCGGGAAGCCCCGGCGGTCGAACTGGCGGCCGTCGCGGAAGTCCTGGTTGCCGCGGTAGTGGTCACCGTGCGGACCACGGCGGTCGAAATTGCGGTCGCGCTGCTCGTAGCGGCCATCGCCGGGGCGGCCGTTGTTGTCGAAGCGACGGTCTTGTGCAAAGGCGCTTCCAGCGGCCAGGCACATCGCGAGCGCCGCGGCTCCCACGGCCATGATCTTCGAGTTGGTGTTCATCCGGAACTCCTTCATGCGTTGATGACGAGTCCATTGTGTGCCGCGCATGTGTCCGATTCGACCGCTTCAGGTCGCGGTCAGGTGAAATCAGGTAAGCGCTGGTATCCGCGTGGCGCCTTGTCCTGCATCAGCACGGCACGTAGCGGTTGACCACCATCCCGCTCTCGTAGGCCGTGGAGCGCAGCAGCCGCAGCTTGTGGCCCTTGCGCTGGTCGTGGAACACCGAGCGCCCCGCGCCCACGGCCGTGGGGTTCACGAAGAACTGGAACTCGTCGACCAGCCCCGCCGCAACCAGCGCCGACGCGAAGCCCACGCCCCCGATGGTGATGATGTCCTTGCCCGGCTCGCGCTTGAGCGCGTTCACCTCCTCGGCCATGTCGCCGCGCGCGATGACGGTGCGCTCCCAGCGCGAGGAGGCGAGCTTGCCGGTGAGCACGACCTTGCGCGCGTCGACGATCTTCTGCGCGAAGGCGTAGTGCCGGTTCGCGGGAAAGTTCTTCGCCGCGCGGCCCCAGTGGTCGAGGTAGCCCTCTTCCACGATGAGCCGGCTCAGCAGGATGGTGTCGATGCCTTCGAAGACGGCGTTGAAGTCGCGCTTCAGCGCGTCGTCCCAGGCCCAGCGATCGCCCCAGCCCCAGAGCTGCCAGTCGAGGCTGCCATTGGCGGGCGACACATAGCCGTCGACCGACATCTGCATTTGCAGGATTAGCTTTCTCATGCCGGTTCTCCTTCGGTTACTGCTTGCCAAATGCAAGCAGTTGAAGTGTTCGGCAACTGATGCAAAAATGCAAGCAGTTTTTCAAAGAGATCGGAAAGAGCATGGCCTCCAGCGAAAAGTCGGCATGTCCGATCAATCTCGCGCTCGAAGTCTTCGGCGACCGGTGGAGCCTGCTGATCGTTCGCGACATGATGTTCGCGGGCAAGCGCCACTTCCGCGAGTTCCTGCAGTCCGAGGAAGGCATCTCCTCGAACATCCTCACCGAGCGTCTCGGCAAGCTGGTCGAGTACGGCGTTCTCTCAAAGTCCGACGACCCGACCCACAAGCAGAAGGCCATCTACAGCCTCACGCCGATGGGCATCGACCTGCTGCCGGTGGTGGCGCAGATCGGCATCTGGGGCCGCAAGTACCGGCCCGTGACCGAAGAGAGCGGCGCTCCCGCCGAAGCGCTGGAAAAAGGCGGAGCCGCTCTGCAGAAGAAGATGCAGGCCGGGCTGCGCAAGGCGCATCTCGGCGGGCACTGAATCAGCAGCGTCAGTAGAGACCAGCCGCGAGCGCGGCAATGGCCAGGCCGTGCGCCAGCGTGGCCGCCAGCAGGCCTGCGCGCCAGTACACGAGGCTCGCGACCAGCCCCTCGATCAGCGTGAAGACCAGCACCGGCAGCCCCACGCGCGTAACAACCAATGCCAGCCATGCATGGCACAGGCTGAACAGCACGGCGGCCACCACCGCCGAGCGCAGCGGCGCCATCTGCTGCATCAGGCACCGCTGCAGCATGCCGCGGAACAGCAACTCTTCATAGGCATTGCCCAGCAGCGCGAAGACGAGGATCGGCACGAGCAGCGCCGCATCGGGCCGCGCGAGCGAGGGCAGATCCAGGACCGTCTTCAGCGTTGCAGCCAGCGCGGTGACGACGATGGCGCCCAGCAAGCCCCAGAGCACGGAAACCGCCGGCCGCCTTCCCGGCCCTCCCCGCCACCACGCCACGCGCTCGAGCCATGCGACACCCGCGAACAAGGCGGCCGACATGCCCGCCAGTGCAAGCAGCACGGACGCCGGCGCAGTCAGTCGCATGGAGCCCGCGTTCAGTTGCCAGAAACCCGCTGGGCTCATCGCGTCGCGCGCGAAGATGAAGAACAGGATGTGGACCGCGAGCCGGACACCTCCCAGCGCACGTGGAATGGCCAGCAGCAAGGCCAGTGCGAGCAGGGCCGCTGGCAGAATCGAAGCGAGGTAGTCGAACAGTGAAGAAGAAGCCATCGAGAGGAACACATGCCTGAACACACCGCACCGGCAGCCGCCGTGATCTACGCCAAGGACGTATCGCGCCTGAGCGCGTTCTATGCGGGTGTCGCGGGCCTCGCGATCATGCACGCGGAAGCCGGCTACGCGAGCCTGGAGTCGGCGTCACTGCAGCTTTTCATCGTCGCGATGAACCCGGACATCGCCGCCCGGGTGCAGATCGCGCAGCCGCCTGTGCCGCGGGAGAACACGGCACTGAAGTTCATCTTCCCGGTGGCTGACATTGCAGCGGCCCGCCAACTCGCGACCGAAGCCGGCGGCACGCTGAAGCCGGCCGGTGCCGAATGGGAATTCAACGGTTACCGCCATTGCGACGGGCACGACCCCGAGGGCAATGTGTTCCAGCTGCGCATGCGCGCAGCCTGAATGAACGAGCGAACGAAGGCTCAGCCGCCGACCGCGCTGTTGACCTGGTAGCCGCGCGAGGCGCTGCCGTGCTTCGCGTGGCGGTCCAGCGGCGGCAGGTCGAGTTCGATCAATGCGCCGTGCGCCTTCGCAAGGTCGAAAGTGCCCGTGGATTGCGGCCTGTCGGTGTGAAGCACGAGCGCATAGGGGCCCTCCCCGCGCGCAGCGAGACGCTGCCCGAGGCTGTCGCCACCGCCTTCCCCTTCGTCCGATGCGCTGCCGCTGCCGTTCTCTCGCGGCGAGGAAAGCACCAGCACGCTTTGCCCCAACGCAATGACGGCCAGGCGCACGTTGCTGCCGGGCAGCACGACAGGCTCGCCGATATGGGTGTCGGCATCGTCGGACACGCTGCTTCCCAGCAAGGCGCGATAGCGCGCCAGCGTCGCATCGAGATCGCGCACCGCAACGGCCAGGCTCGCCACGCCCAGCACGCCATTGGCATGCACGCGCACGTCGCCTTCGGGCACGCGCAGCGCGCGCGGCGTGAGGTCGCCGCAAAGAAAAGGCAGGTCGGCCGACGACGGACGCGCCGTCTGCCAGCGCAGGCGCTCGCCGTCGGGCCGCACACGGCCGCCGTCGAGCGGGCCTTCGAGAGCGAGGCCTCGGGCCTTCGCATCGGCCACGGTGGTGGCGGTGTCGCGCGGCAGCAGCGCGAAGTCGACGATGCCTTCGCCGTGCTTCTGCAGGAGCTGCCACCAGCATTCGGTGGGCGAAGGCTCGCGCCACGCGATCAGCTCCAGGTAGCTGCCGTCGGCGAACACCACCAGCGCGTTGTGCGTGGCGCGCCCCGGATGGTCGCCGCCGCGCAGCACGTGGAAACCGAGCGCGCCGTAGTCGGCGATGGTGCGTTCGAGGTCGTGCACCGCGATCACGATGTGGTCGAGCTTCAAAGGCATTCGTGTGTTCTCCCGTGGATGTTTGCTGCTGATCTCTTCGGCTCAGGAGGCGGTGCGCGCCGCGCCGTCGCCGCCGAGGTAGGCGTCGCGGATGCGCGCATCGGCCAGCAGCTCGCGCGCCGGGCCCGAGAGCACGATGCGCCCCGTCTGCAGCACGTAGCCGTGGTGCGCGATCTGCAGCGCGAGGCTCGCGTTCTGCTCGACCATGAACACCGACACGCCCTGCGCGTTGATGCGCGCGATGAGCTCCAGCACCTTGTCGACGTACAGCGGCGACAGGCCCATGGTCGGCTCGTCCATGCAGATGAGCTGCGGCCGGCCCATGAGCGCGCGCGCCATCGCCACCATCTGCTGCTCGCCGCCCGAGAGCGTGCCGGCCTGGAACTCGATGCGCTCGGCCACGCGCGGGAACAGCTCCAGCATGCGCTCCAGGTCTTCGGCCACGGCCTTGCGATCGCTGCACGCATAGGCGCCCATCAGCAGGTTCTCGCGCACCGTCATCGCAGGGAACAGGCGGCGCGCCTCGGGCACCGAGCCGATGCCCTTGCGCACGATCTGCGGCGTGCTCAGCCCGAGCGTCGATTCGCCGTTGAAGAGCACCTCGCCCGAGCGCGGCTTGAGCAGCCCGAGCACGATCTTCATCGTGGTCGACTTGCCGCTGGCGTTGCCGCCGAGCAGGCTGACGATCTGGCCGCTGCGCACTTCGATGTCGAGATCGAAGTGCGCCTGCACGGGGCCGTAGAAGCTGTTGATCTTGCTGAGCTGGAGCAGCGGTTGCTGCGCCCCGGCGGCAACGGGCGCGGCACTGCGTTCGGGCAGATCCTCGTCGCGGCCCTCACCCCATAGCGGCGACGGCGCAAGGCCCGAGCGGGCAACAGTGGCGATCATGCTGGCACCGCCGCTTTCTCTTCGCGCGGCACATCCGCCGAACCCACGTGGCGATGGCCGAGGTAGGCCTCGATCACCGCCGGGTCGTTGCGCACGTCGTCCGGCAGCCCTTCCGCGATCTTGCGGCCGTCGTCGAGCACGGCCACGCGGTCCGACAGCTGCATCACCAGGTCGAGCTTGTGCTCGATCAGCAGGATGGTCTGCCCGCGCGCCTTCAGGCCGCGGATGATCTCCAGCATCTCGGCCGTCTCGCTCTCGTTCATGCCGGCGGTGGGCTCGTCCAGCAGCAGCAGGCGCGGCTTCAGCGCGAGCGCGCGTGCGATCTCCACGCGGCGGCGGTTGGCGTACGAGAGGCTGTAGGCCGGGTGGTCGATGCGCGGCGCGAGGCGCTGGCCGAAGAGCGCGATGATCTCGCGAGCCTCTTCGCGCAGCGCCTCTTCCTCGCGGCGCACGGCGCCGGGCTGCACCAGCGCAAGGGCCAGTTCGGCGATGGCGCCCAGCCCAGGCACACCGCCCACGCGCGGTTTCACGGCGCGCAGCCGCGTGTGCGCGCCGACCAGCACGTTGTCGAGCACCGAGAGATTCGCGAACACGCGTCCGTGCTGGAAGGTGCGCGCCAGTCCGCGCTGTGCGAGTTGCTGCGCAGGCAGGCCGGTGATGTCCTGTCCGTCGAACAGCACCTGCCCCTCGTCGGGCCTGTCGAGGCCGGTGACGAGATTGAAGAGCGTGGTCTTGCCCGCGCCGTTCGGTCCGATCACGCTCAGCAGCTCGCCTTCGCCCAGATGCAGGTCGACGGCGTTGACGGCAGTGAGCCCGCCGAAACGGCGTGTGAGGCCGCGTATCTCAAGCAGCGATGGCATCGTCCTCTTTCCGCGATGCGTTGGCAGCCTCGGCCTTGGAATCGACGAGCTTGACCTCGGCGCGGATCGTCTGCGGATTGCGCAGCAGGTTGAGGATGGGGCAGTTGCGCTCCACCGCCTCGAACAGCGCGTCGATCTCCTCGCGGCTCGCGGGCGAGTCGATGTGCACCGTGTAGCCGATCTCGTGCGGCCAGATGGGCGTCTTCTCGTGGCCCGGCTTGCCGCCGCGCGGGTCGATGATGCCCGTCACCTCCACCTCGAGGCTTTCGAGCGGCACCTGCCGTTCGGCCGCCTGGATCAGGAAGATGTGCGTGACGCAGGTACCCAGCACGCCCAGCTGCAGCTCGGGCGAGCTCGGCCCGAGGTTGTAGCCGGCGAAGTCCGGCGGGCTGTCGCTGATGACCTGGTGCTCGCGGATGCGCAGCCGGCGCACGCCGCTGCGGCCCTCGGCCTTCACGCTGGCCTTGAGCTGTACGGGCTGCGCGGTGCCTGCTTCGACGGCGGCATTGCGCGCCAGCACGGCTGCGCGTTTCTCGGCGAGGTAGTCGTTGAGGTGGCTCATGGTGGTGCTTTCTTTCAGACAGTGCCCAGCAAACCCTGCGGGCGGAAACGGATCAGCAGGAGAAGCGCGACGCCGTAGATCAGCATCCGGTACTCGGCCGTCACGCGGAACAGTTCCGGCAGGCTCACGAGCGCGACCGCGCCCAGCAGCGCGCCGCTGATGTTCCCGAGCCCGCCGAGGATCACCATCGTGAGCGCGAGGATCGAGATCTGCGAGCCGAAGGTCTCGTGGTTGATGTACGAGTACATGTGCGCGGTGAAGGCGCCGCTCACGCCCGCCGCGAAGCCGCCGAAGCCGAAGGCCAGCGCCTTGTAGCGGTCGGGGCTCACGCCGTAGGCGCGCGCGGCCACCTCGTCCTCGCGCACAGCGCGGAAGGTGCGGCCCAGGTGCGATCGCAGCAGGCGCCACTGCAGCAACGCAAGAAGCACCATCGCGCCGAAGGAGGCCCAGTAGAGCGCCTCGTTCGACGAGGCATCGCGCCCGAACAGCGACAACGGCGGAATGCCCGACACGCCGATGGGCCCGTGCGTGAGGCTTTCCCAGTTGAGGATGGTGAGCGCCACGATCTCGCCGATGCCCAGCGTGGCGATCGACACGTAGTGGCCGCGCAGCCTGAAGGCCGGGAAGATCAGCGCCGTGCCGATCAGCGAAGTGAGGATGCCCGCGAGCACGATGCCCGTGCCCACCGGCAGGCGCAGGTCGAGCACCAGCAGCGACGACGCGTACGCGCCGATGGCCAGCAGCCCTGCGTGGCCCAGCGAGATCTGCCCGACGGTGCCGGCCACCAGCGTGAGGCTCAGCGCGAGCGCGCCGTAGAGCCATGCGTTGGTGAGCGTCTGCAGCAGGTATGGAGACGGGTCGAAGAGCGGCAGCGCCACCGCCGCCACGAACAGCGCGAGCAACAGCCCGCGCGGTACATGCCACGGCTTGCTGGGCGCGATGAAGGTGCCCGTGAGCGGCTCGGGCGGCAATGCGCGCTTGCGTCCGAACAGCCCGTTGGGCTTCCACACCAGGATGACCAGCAGCAGCGCGAACGCGAAGAGGTTGCGGTACGGCGTGCCGAGGATCGCCACGCCATAGCTCTCGATCAGCCCCAGCAGAAGGCTGCCCGCGATGGCGCCCGGCACGCTGCCCACGCCGCCGACCACGGTGGCCACCACGCCCTTGAGCGTGGCCTGGAAGCTCATCGCCGGGCTGATGTTGTTGTAGTACATGCCCACCAGCAGGCCCGAGAGGCCGCCCAGCGCGGCGGCGATGGCGAACACGATCTGGTTCACACGGTCGACGTCCACGCCCATCTGCTGCGCCGCGTCGCGGTCTTGTGCCGTGGCGCGCACCGCCCAGCCGAGTTTCGTGAAACGCAGGAAGCCGAAAAGCACGGCCGCGCTCGCGAGGCCTATGCCCGCGATGAGGATGTCGAGCGCGCCGATGGTGCCGGTGCCGATCTGCAGGCGCCAGTCGGGCAGCTGCGTGGGCAGCGAGCGCGGGTCGGGGCTGAACACCAGCTGCACGAGGATGTCGAGCACGAAGCTGATGCCGATGGTGGCCAGCAGCGGCGCGATGCGCGCCGAGCCCTGCAGCGGCCGCAGGCCCACGCGCTCGATCAGCATGCCCAGCGCGCCCGAGCCCAGCACCACCAGCGCGATGGTGACGGGCAGCGGCGTGTGCTGCCAGGTGATCGACGCCCAGCCGATGTACGCGCCCACCGTGTACACCGAGCCGTGCGCGAAGTTGATGAGGTGCGAGACGCCGAAGATCAATGCGAGGCCGACCGCCAGCAACGCATAGATGTTGCCGATGATCAGGCCGTTGACGGTGTAGTCGAAGAAGGACGTGAAGCTCATCGACCGACTACCTGGCCGCTGCCACGGCCGCCTTCTCGTCGAGCTGCGCCCACTTGCCGTCCTTCACGACGAGGTTGACGCTCTTCACGCCGACCACGCGGCGCGTCTGCGCGTCGAAGTTCGCCTTGCCGAAGATCACGCTGGGCACGTCCTTGATCTTGTAGAACGCGTCGCGCACGGCCTTGCGGTCGGCGTTCGGGCCGGCCTGGCGCAGCGCGGCGGCCGCGTACACCACGGCGTCGTAGGCGTAGGCGTTGAAGGCGTCGGGCTCCTTGTCGTACTTGGCGCGGAAGCTCTTCACGAAGTCGCGCACCTCGGCACGCGGCTCGTCAGGATAGAAGGCGGTGTTGGTGTAGATGCCGTTCACTGACGCGCCACCCAGCTCGATGAACTTGGGCGAATACACCGAGCCCACGGCGGCGATGGGCTGCTTCAAGCCCACGCTGCGCACCTGGCCCGCGATGAGCGCGCCGTCGGGGTAGTAGGAGATGAGCACCAGCCCGTCGGGGTTGGCGTCGCGCACGCGCACCAGCGTCGAGCGGAAGTCTTTCTCGTCGGGCTGGTAGCCCTCGGCGATGGCGACCTGCGCGCCGCGCTCCTGCGCGGCCTTCACGAGCACGTCCTTGCTGGTTCGGCCCCAGTCGGTGTTGAGGTACAGCACTGCGATGCGCTTGAAGCCCAGCGTCTTCACCGCGAGCTCGGCCAGCAGCGGCTGGGCGTCGGCCTGGCTGATGGAGGGGCTCCAGATGTAGTCGCCGCCCTTGGTGAAGTCGGGGTGCGAGTTGGTGAAGCCCAGCTGCACCAGGCCCGCGCGCTGGTAGATGGGCGAGGCCGCCATCGAGGCCGGGCTGGAGAAGTCGCCCAACTCGATGAGCACGCGCTTGTCGTTCACCAGCTTCTGCGCGATGGCCACCGACTGTCGCGGATCGCTCTGGCTGTCCTCGAAGTTGTAGGCCAGCGGACGGCCGTGGATGCCGCCCTGCGCGTTGATGTGCTCCAGCGCGAGATCGAAGCCGGCCTTCCACTGCGCGCCGTACTGGGCATTCTGGCCGGTGACCGGCCCGCTCACGCCGAACCACACGGGCTCGCCGGTGGCTGGCGCGGCCAGGGCGGAGAACGGTGCGGCCAGCAGGGCCACGGAGAGTGCGGCCACATGACGCAGGAAGCGGTGGCGGGTGAGCGTCGGCATGGTGTCGGATCCCGGGATGAGTGAACGGAACGAAGAAACAGGCAGGCAGCCAGGGCCTGCTGGCGATTCTTCGCCCGCCTCCATCGCCGGGGAACTAACAAAAACGGGGAGGCTTATGCGCTTTCCGAGCAAAGGGGAAAGCGCCCGCGCGGCTTCGGGCTGCGATTAAGCTGCGCGCCACATGAAGAGACGACACCTCCTCCATCTGCTGGCGGGCGTACCCGCGGCGACCCTGCTGGCGGCCTGCGGCAAGCGCAAGTCATCGGCCGCTGCGCTGAAGCCCGGTGCCCACGTGCTGGCCATCGGCGACAGCCTGACCTTCGGCTATGGCGCGTCGCCCGAGGCCTCATGGCCGGTGAAGCTGGGCGAACTCACGGGGTGGCAGGTCGAGAACGCCGGCGTCAACGGCGATACATCGGCGGGCGCGCTGCAGCGCCTGCCGGGGCTGCTGGGCGGGGCGAGCTACGACGCGATCCTGATCGGCATCGGCGGCAACGACATGCTGCGCGGCGTGTCGGCCACGGCCACGCGCGACAACCTTGTGGAGCTGATCACGCAGGCGCGTGCGCACACGCCCTACGTGGCAGTGCTGGCGACGCCCTCGCCCGACGCGATGCGCGCGGTGGTGGGCTCGCTCAGCGATGCGCCGTTCTACGAGGAGGTGGCGAAGGCGCAGCAGGCGCTGCTGGTGGCCAATGTGTATTCGAGCGTGCTGTCGGACTCGTCGCTGCGATCCGACCGCATCCATGCCAATGCACGAGGCTACGAGAAGATCGCGCAGCTCCTGGCGGAGCAGTTCAGGTCTGCTGGCTGGCGTTGATCAGGTCGACGTAGGCGCCCTGCAGGAGCTGGTCGGTGCCCACGCCCAATTGAGCCATGAGGGCGTGCGCCTCGGCGACGCCTGCCTCGGCCGACTCGCCCTCCTCCAGCACCACTTCGAGTTCGAGGAACTCGCCGAGGCCTTCGACGCGGTCGAGGTGCACGCGTGTGCGGCCCACGAGGAACAGCCTCCGCTGCTTGCGCACGCGCCCCGCCTGGCCCCATGCGAGCGTGAGCGAGTCACGCAACACGTCGGGCGTGCTGCAGGGCGTGATCAGGTAGAACGATTCCTTCGGGCCGGCGCTGTTCGCGCGGCGGTAGAAGATCAGCTCCGCGCGGTCGGGCGCGAAGGTGCGCAGCTTGAGGCGGTCTGCGGTGTCGCTGCAGCGGAAGAAGGTATCGTCCTGCGCAATCTCGATGGGGCCCTTGTCGGCCAGTGTCGCGGCGATGGCCGCGACGCGTTCCACGCTGTCGATGCGGGCCTTGATCTCGATGTTTCGTGCCATATCAGGTTCTCCCCCAGGCTTCGCGCACTTCGTGTCGCTTCGCCAACCCCCTTCCGGGGGCAACACCGGTGGCCCGGCGAAGCCGGTTCCACGGTGTTCCTGGATTGATGATGATCAGGGCGCACTGCCCTGCGGACCCACCGACGGCGGCGCAGCCCGCCCGCTGGACCCCGGTGAGAGCTTGCGCCCGAAGGCCTCGCCCACGTTGCGCACCGGCCTGCTGGCCTTTTCCGACACGTTGTTGATGCCGCGTCGCGTTGCAGCATCCGCGCGATTGACGCCTCGGCCTGCGGCATTCGTGCCGCGCTGCACGCTGCCCACGACCTTGCCGCCGCGCGAGGGCGACTTGATGGTGTGGGCACGTTGCGCCTGCGGCGGGTTGTCGGCGCTCTGGGCCTGTGCCGCGCCGGCCGGCAGCCACAGGGCCGCGGCAGCCGTCATGGCGAGTGCCGTGCGAAGGATGGTGTTCATCGAGGGGTTCATGGTGTTTCCTTGGTATCTGCAGCGGCCGCGCGCGCCATGCGCTCGCTCTTCCAGTAGACGTCGTCGCCGCCGTTCATTCTGTTGAGCACGCGCGCGAGCACGAAGAGCAGGTCGCTGAGCCGGTTGAGGTATTGCCGCAGCGCGTCGTTGAGTTGCTCGGCGGCTCCCAGCGCCACCACGGCGCGTTCCGCCCTGCGTGCCACGGTGCGGCACACGTGCGCGAGCGAGGCCGCGCGCGTGCCGGCGGGCAGGATGAACTCGGCCAGGCGCGGCAATGCGGCGTTGTGCTCGGCGAGCGCGTTGTCCAGTTGCAGCAGGGCCTCGGCCTTCAGCAGCGTGAAACCCGGCATCGACAGCTCGCCGCCGAGGTTGAAGAGCTGGTGCTGCACATCGACCAGCAGCTCGCGAACGGGCTCCGGCATGGGCTCGCACAGCAGCACGCCGATGTGCGAGTTGAGCTCGTCCACGTCGCCCATCGCGTGCACGCGCAGGTTGTCTTTCGACACGCGCGTGTTGTCGCCGAGACCGGTGGTGCCGTCGTCGCCCGTGCGGGTGGCGATCTGGGAAAGTCGGTTGCCCATGGGCGCTCCTGCTGGTCCTGTTTATTGCGCGACGGTCGATGCGTCGATCTTGCCGGCCAGCCACTGCAGGCCCGCGAGGTGCTGCTGGTCGTGGCTGCACAGGTAGTGGATGAGGCTGCGCATGGTGAGCGGACCGTAGCCCTCGAACACGGCCGTGCGCGCGAGCTGCGCGTCGCTCAGGCTGGAGATGATCTCCATCGTCTGCGCGCGCGCCATGCGGAAGTCGGCCAGCACCTGCGCCGCATCGGCCGCGCCGTAGTTGCGCTCGATGGCCAGCGGCTCGCTGTCGATGGAGGCGAGCGTCGGATGGCTTTCGGCCAGCGTGCGGCGGAAGCGCACATGGTAGCCCTCGATCTCGATGTCGCGCACATGGCAGAGCTGCTCGATGGCGGTGAAGGCCTCGCTGGGCACGCCATCCCACGAGGGCGGCGCCCAGTGCCTGAAGGCGAAGGGAATGGCCGCGTAGTGGGCCTCCAGCTGCGAGGGGAAAGCCGCAAGGGCGCTGAGTGTGGTGGGGTTCATGTTTTTACGAAGCGCATTATGGTGCTCGCTCCGTAGAATGGCCGATCACCCCACCGCCAGGAGACAAGCCGATGAACGCCCCGACCCAAACCTCGCACCTGATGCCGGAGCTTCATCTGCGCGATGTGCCCGACAGCCTGATCGAGGCGCTGAAGGCACGCTTCGGCGCCAACTGTTCCACGGCGATGGCGGTGCGCACGCAGCACGGGCGCGACGAATCCTCCTTCGACGCGCCGCCCCCCTCCGCCGTGGTGTTCGCCGAGAGCACGCAGGATGTTGCAGACGCGGTGAAGCTCGCGAGCGAGCACAGCGTGCCGGTCATTCCCTTCGGCGTGGGCTCCTCGCTCGAAGGCCACCTGCTGGCGGTGCAGGGCGGCATCAGCATCGACGTGTCGCGCATGAACAAGGTGCTGTCGATCAATGCCGACGACCTCACGGTGACGGTGCAGCCCGGCGTCACGCGCAAGCAGCTCAACGAAGAGATCAAGAGCACGGGCCTGTTCTTCCCCATTGACCCGGGCGCCGACGCCTCCATCGGCGGCATGACTGCCACGCGCGCGAGCGGCACGAACGCGGTGCGCTACGGGACGATGCGCGAGAACGTGCTGGCGCTCGAGGTGGTGACGGCCGCGGGCGAAGTCATCCGCACCGGCACGCGCGCGAAGAAGTCGTCGGCCGGCTATGACCTCACGCGCCTCATGGTGGGCAGCGAAGGCACGCTGGGCGTGGTCACCGAGATCACGCTGCGCATCTACCCGCTGCCCGAGGCGGTGTCCGCGGCGATCTGCTCGTTCCCGAGCATCGAGGCCGCGGTGTGCACGACCATCGAGACCATCCAGCTCGGCGTGCCGATCGCGCGCGTGGAGCTGATCGACGTGAACACGGTGCGCATGGTGAATGCCTACGCCAAGCTGAACCTGCGCGAAGAGCCGATGTTGCTGATGGAATTCCACGGCTCGCCCGCCGGCGTGAAGGAGCAGGCCGAGACGGTGCAGGAACTCGCGAGCGGCCATGGCGGCAATGCCTTCGAATGGGCCAGCACGCCGGAAGAACGCACGCGCCTGTGGACCGCGCGGCACAACAGCTACTTCGCGGCGGTGCAGTCGCGCCCGGGCTGCCGCGTGATCTCGACCGACACCTGCGTGCCGATCTCGCGCCTGGCCGACTGCCTGCTCGACTCGGTGGCCGAGGCCGATGCGAGCGGCATCCCCTACTTCCTCGTCGGCCACGTGGGCGACGGCAACTTCCACTTCGGCTACCTGCTCGACCCGAACATCCCCGAGGAGCGCGTGAAGGCCGAGGAGCTGAACCACGCGCTGGTGAGCCGTGCGCTGGCACTGGAAGGCACCTGCACCGGCGAGCACGGCGTGGGGCTGCACAAGATGGAGTTCCTGGTGAATGAAGCGGGCGTGGGCGCCATCGACATGATGCGCACGATCAAGCGGGCGCTCGACCCGAAGAACATCATGAATCCGGGGAAGATCTTCAGCCTCTGATTTCGCGCTCAGGCACCAACGAAAAAGCCCGGGGCTCTTGCGAGCCGCCGGGCTTTTTGTTTGTTCGACTGAAGGTTGCCGTGCGATCAGTTGCTGCGACGGCGTGCCGGTGCCTTCTCTGCCGGCACGTAGGTCTGCGACGGCGCCGCGCCGCCATCCACGCCCAGGCGGCCACCGCCGCCGAGGCCCTGGCCGCGCACCGTCTGCGCCTTGTAGTTGCGCAGCGAACGGACCATCTGGTTGAACGCGTCCATGAAGGCAGCGGCAATCACCTTGCCCTGGGCCGTGTTGGTGTAGCCGCCGAGGCCGCCGCCCGCGCTGCGGCCGGCCAGTGCACCGAAGGCGCCGAAGTCGGTCTTGGAGGCGCTGCCTTCGGAAGCCGCGACCTGCACGCCCGAGCGGTTGTCGATGAGGGTCAGCATCGCGCTGGCTTCCTTGGTCTGCATGCTGCCGCCGATGGCTGCGAGGGCACGGCCGCGGCCGCCGCCCACCAGGCCGCCGAGCGCGCCGCCGACACCACCTGCATCGCTGTTGCTGAACACGATCTCGGGCGACAGGCCGTAGTCGGAAGCGACCATCTGGCCACGGCCGAAATTGCTGCCGCCGCGCATTTCGCCGGATTGCATCAGCGCACGTTCGCGCGTCATGGCGTTCATGCCGGCAGCGCCGCGTTCGACCACGATGAAGCAGTTCGACTGTTGCACCAGCAGGCGCAGCAGGTTGGCCGTGGGGGGCAGGCGGTATTCGCCGGTGAGGATGGTGTACCAGCCCGCGTTCTGGTTCTCGATCAGGGAGACGGTGCCGAGCGGCGATTCGCAGCGCTCGAGCTGGCTGCTCGCGTTGTCGGTGGCGCCGCCTGCCGCGCTGCCGGTGGCCATGGTCTTGGCCGACTGGCTGCCCATTTGCATGTCGGTCGCGGCGCAACCGGTTAGAAGAAGTGCGCCGGCGGCGATGGCCGCGAGCGGGAACCTGGTGAGCTTCATGGATGACTCCCTCTGTTTGTTCAGAGATCTGAGGTTGGAAAAACCAGCGGTCGAGGATACGCGCAAAGGATTGCAGGAATCAATCAAACGAACGCCCGCCCCCGGGTTCACAACACTAGGCCGTTCGGCGGATGCGTTCGATCAATCCGTTGAGCGCCTCGATGGAGCCGAAGTGGATCGCGAGTTCGCCGCTTTCCTCGATGCGGCCGCCGCGCTTGCTGCGCTTCTTGATGCGCACCTCGACCTCGGCCGTGAGCAGGTCGGCCAGTTCTTCTTCCACACGCAGCAGATCGCGCGACTTCTCGCCGTCATTGCTGCGGCGCGAAGGCGTGAGCGTGAACTCGGCCGCGAGCTTCTTCACCAGCGACTCGGCCTCGCGCACCGACATCTTCTTGGCCGCGATCTGGTTGGCGGCCGTGATCTGCGTGCCGCGGTCCAGCGACAACAGCGCGCGAGCATGGCCCATGTCGATGTCGCCGGCCATCAGCATCTGCTGCGCGGGCTCGGCCAGGTTCAGCAGGCGCAACAGGTTGCTGGCTGCGCTGCGCGAGCGGCCCACTGCCTGGGCCGCCTGCTCGTGAGTGAGCCCAAACTCGGTCACCAGGCGTTGCAGGCCTTGGGCCTCTTCGAGCGGATTGAGATCCTCGCGCTGGATGTTCTCGATGAGGGACATCGCCGCCGCGGCCTCGTTCGGCACGTCGCGCACCAGCACCGGGACGCTGTCGAGGCCGGCGAGCTTCGCGGCGCGGAAGCGCCGTTCGCCCGCGATGATTTCGTATTCGGCGTTCTTGGCTGCGGCCGACTCGGGATCGAGCCGCCGCACCAGGATCGGCTGCATGATGCCCTGCACCTTGATGCTCTCGGCCAGCTCGTAGAGCGCGCCCTCGTCCATGCGCGTGCGCGGCTGATAGACGCCGGCGACCATCTGGTCGAGCATCAACGTGCTCGGGTTCCGTTGCGCGCCGCCCTCCTCCGCATCCGCGGCGCCGGCACCGCCGCCGCTGTTGTCGGCGGAAGGCGCGGCCGTCGGGCCCAGCAGCGCTTCGAGGCCGCGTCCCAGTCCCTTGGGTTTCTTGGTCGCCATCAGTTCTTTTCTTTCGAGATTTCGTTCAGGAGTTTGCGGCCTTCGGGCCAGTCGCCCAGGCCTGATTCGGCGTTCAGGTGGCCGCCCGCGCCGGCATCGATGAAGCGCGCACCCCAGTCGGCGGCAAGCTGCCGCGAGCGCGAGGCTTCGCAGTAGGGGTCGTCACTGGCGGCGATCAGCACCGCCGGGAAAGGCAGCGGCTTGCGCACGATGGGCGCCCAACCCGGGATCGACTGGCGCAGGCTGTCGCTTTCCACATCGCCGGGCGCGACCAGCAGCGCGCCGCGCACCTTGTGCGTGTTGCGCGAATGCGCGGCCCAGGCGGCGACGAGGATGCAGCCGAGGCTGTGCGCCGCGAAGACCACCGGGCCGGGCGAGGCCAGCACTTCTTCCTCGAGCCGCGCGGACCAATCGCCGCGCAGCGGGCGCATCCATTCGTGCTGCTCGACTCGATGGTCGCCATGGACGGATTCCCATCGGGTCTGCCAATGGCCGGGGCCGCTGTTCTGCCAACCGGGCAGCAGCAGGATGCGAGGAGCTGTCATTTGCTACTGATTTGATAGCGACTTGCGCACAGCAAGCGGCCGTCAGGCATTGTTTTCACTGGGCGAGTCCGCAGCCGGCGCGGCGGCTGGCGCCATGACGTCATCGGGGATGGGCAGGTCCGGCGTGATGCGCGCGACCGGAGCGATCGGCGGAGCCACCGCGCCCGAGGCGAAGGCGCTCGCGGGCGGCATCTTGTCGACCAGCTCCTGGGCGAAGGCGATGAAAGCCTGGCTGCCGCGGGCGGCCGGATCGAACACCACGCCCGGCAGTCCGTAGCTCGGCGCCTCGGCCAACCGCACGTTGCGCGGGATCACGGTGTCGAACACCTTGTCGCCGAAGTGGGACTTGAGCTGCTCGCTCACCTGCTGCTGCAGCGTGATGCGCGGATCGAACATCACACGCAGCAGGCCGATGATCTGCAGGTTCTTGTTGAGGTTGGCGTGCACCTGCTTGATGGTGTTGACCAGGTCGGTCAGGCCCTCGAGCGCGAAGTACTCGCACTGCATCGGCACGATCACGCCGTGGGCGGCGCACAGGCCGTTCAGCGTCAGCAGGCTCAGGCTGGGCGGGCAGTCGATCAGCACGAAGTCGTACTCGGCACCGACGGCGGCCAGCGCGGTGCGCAGGCGCTTCTCGCGGCGGTCGAGCGCGACCATTTCGACTTCGGCACCGGCCAGTTCGCGGTTGGCGCCCAGCACGTCGTAGCCGCAACCACCCTCCACCAGCTTGTCGGCCTTGACCCGCGCCTCGGCCACCGAGGCCGATTCGAGCAGCACGTCGTACACCGTCAGTTCGAGCTCGCGCTTGTCGATGCCCGAACCCATGGTGGCATTGCCCTGCGGATCGAGGTCGATCATCAGCACGCGCTGGCCGACCTTGGCCAGGCCGGCGGCGAGATTGACGGTGGTGGTGGTCTTGCCGACTCCGCCCTTCTGGTTGGCGATGCAGAAAATCTTGGCCATGTGAGTACCGGGGGTCGATCGATCAGCGCGAGATTGCGAGCTTGACGCCGAAGGCGATCAGGAAGGTGCCGGCAAGCTTTTCGAGCGTGGTGGAAATGCGGGGATTGGCGCGGATACGCTCGGCCAGGAAGTGCGTGAGCAGCGTCGAGGTCAGGCCGTACAGGAAGGTCAGCGCGGCGATCGTCACCGCCATCGCGCCGAACGTGATCAGGCCCTGATGCCGGGCCGGGTCCACGAACAGCGGGAAGAAGGCCATGTAGAACACGATGGCCTTCGGGTTCAGCAGCGTGATGGTGAAAGCCTGGCGCATGAAATGGCTGGGCTTGATGTTGAGGATGGGAGCCGAGCCGGGCTTCGCCATCAGCATCTTGATGCCCATCCAGGCCAGGTAGGCGGCGCCGAGCCACTGCACAGCCTTGAAAGCGGCCGGGTAGGCAGCCATCACGGCCGACACGCCAGCCACCGCGGCCCACAGCAGGAACTGGTCGCCGACGATCACGCCCGCCGTCGCGGCCAGTCCGCCGCGGATGCCGCCCTTGCTGGTCGAAGTGATCAGCGCCAGATTGCCCGGGCCGGGAATCAGAAGGAAAAGGACGATGGCGGCGACGAATGCGCCGTAGTCAGCAATGCCGAACATGGGATTTGCCTCGAAAAAGCGAGCCGGGAAAGAGACCAGAGGGAGGCATCGAGTCTAAGCGAGCACACCGCCGCGAAGATCGTTCGGACACCGGCTTTTACCGGTGTCGCGGCCTCTTTTTGCGAATCAGGCGCCGACCTGGGCGGCTTCCTTGCGCGCCCAGACGATGCAGCGCTCGGCATCGAGGCCCGGAACCGTCAGTTGTTCCACGTGAAACACAGACACGCCCGTCGGGACGCCGGCGAGTTCATCGGTCGGCATCTTGCCCTTCATGGCCAGCCAGACGCCGCCAGGAGCGAGCAGGTTCATCGAGCCGTTGAAGAAATCCGGCAGCGACGCAAAGGCGCGCGAGCTGATGACTTCGTAGCTACCGACCAAAGATTCGACCCGGGCATGCAGCCCACGAAGATTCGGCAACTCCAGCTCGGCCGCAACCTGCTGTACGAACGCGGCCTTCTTGGCGACCGCATCGAGGCAGCTCACCTCGAGATCCGGTCGCATGATGGCGATCACCACGCCGGGCAATCCGCCGCCGGAGCCTACGTCCAGGAGCTTGCCCTTCCCTGCCCACTCGCGCTGCAGCGGCGCAACTGCCGCCAGGCTGTCGAGCAAATGATGGGTCAGCACACTGGCAGGATCGCGCAGTGCCGTCAGGTTGTAGACCTTGTTCCACTTGAGCATCAGCGTGCCGTAGGCCAGCAGCCGCTCGCCCTGGGAGTCGGACAGCGCCACGCCCATGGCGGCCGCGCCTGCGCGCAGCGTGTCGATCGGCGCCGTCATTCGGCGGCTGCTTCCGTAGCAGCGTCGCGGGCAAAGGCCTTGTGGCCACCCTTTCGCAGATGAATCATCAACAGGGAAATCGCGGCTGGCGTCACACCGGAGATGCGCGAGGCGAGGCCCAGTGTTTCCGGCCGGTGCTTGTCCAGCTTCTGGCGCACCTCGAAGCTCAGGGCCTTGACCTGGCTGTAGTCGAAATCGGCCGGCAACTTCAGGTTCTCGAAGTGGGCGGCGCGCTCCACTTCGTCGTGCTGACGCTCGATGTAGCCGGAGTACTTGGCCGAGATCTCGATCTGCTCGATCTCGGTTTCGCTCAGTGGCGACTGGGCGCCGTACTTGCCGCCGTCCAGAGTCATCAGCGTTTCGTAGCTCACATCCGGCCGGCGCAGCAGATCGGCGAGGTTGTATTCGTGGTCGATGGCCTTGCCCAGCACCCGCTCCGACTCCGAAGCCGGCAGGTTGCGCGGGTTCACCCAGATCGACCTGAGGCGCTCTGTTTCACGTGAAACAGCATCGCGCTTTCGGCTGAATGCGTCCCAGCGTTCGTCGTCCACCAGACCCAGCTTGCGGCCAGCTTCGGTCAGACGCATGTCGGCGTTGTCCTCGCGCAGCTGCAGCCGGAACTCGGCACGGCTCGTGAACATGCGATACGGCTCGGTCACGCCCTTGGTGATCAGGTCGTCGACCAGCACACCCAGATAGGCTTCGTCGCGGCGCGGCAACCAGGCGTCTTCGCCACGGCACTGCAGTGCGGCGTTGATGCCGGCGAACAAACCTTGTGCCGCAGCCTCTTCGTAGCCGGTCGTGCCGTTGATCTGCCCGGCGAAGAACAACCCCTTGACCGAACGCGTCTCGAAGCTGCTCTTGAGTTCGCGCGGATCGAAGTAGTCGTACTCGATGGCATAGCCCGGCCGCAGGATGTGCGCGTTCTCCAGCCCGGGCATCGAGCGCACCAGTTGGTACTGGATGTCGAACGGCAGGCTGGTCGAGATCCCGTTCGGGTAGTACTCGTTGGTCGTCAGGCCTTCGGGCTCCAGGAAGATCTGGTGGCTTTCCTTGTCGGCAAAGCGGTTGATCTTGTCTTCCACGCTCGGGCAGTAGCGCGGCCCTACCCCGTCGATCTTGCCGGTGAACATCGGACTGCGGTCGAAGCCCGAGCGAATAATCTCGTGCGTACGCGCATTGGTGTGCGTGATCCAGCAGGGCATCTGCTGCGGATGCATGTCCGCGCGACCCATGAAGCTGAACACCGGCATCGGCCCTGCCCCACCAGGCATGCCGTCGCCCGGCTGCTCGGTGCACTTCGAGAAATCGATGCTGCGGCCATCGAGCCGCGGCGGCGTGCCGGTCTTGAGTCGTCCCTGCGGCAGCTTCAGTTCCTTGAGCCGCGCCGACAGGCTGACGGCCGGCGGGTCACCCGCGCGTCCGGCCTGGTAGTTGTCGAGCCCGACGTGGATGCGCCCGTCGAGAAAAGTACCCGCGGTCAGCACCACGGTCCGTGCGCGGAACGCGATGCCCACCTGCGTGACGGCACCGACCACACGATCGCCCTCCACCATCAGGTCGTCGACGGCTTGCTGGAACAGGCTCAGGTTCGGCTGGTTCTCCAGCCGGCGACGGATGGCGGCCTTGTACAAGACGCGGTCCGCCTGCGCACGCGTGGCGCGCACGGCAGGGCCCTTGCTCGAGTTGAGAATGCGGAACTGGATGCCGGCCTCGTCCGTCGCGATCGCCATCGCGCCACCAAGCGCATCGACCTCCTTCACCAGGTGGCCCTTGCCGATGCCGCCGATCGACGGGTTGCAACTCATCTGTCCCAGCGTCTCGATGTTGTGGGAGAGCAGCAGCGTCTTGGCGCCCATGCGTGCGGCGGCGAGCGCGGCCTCGGTGCCGGCATGGCCACCGCCGACGACGATCACGTCGAATTCTTCGGGGTAAAGCATTTGGAGTGGGAGCGCACAACTGACGCGTGCGCGGCGCAAAAGGGGCACCGATTTTAATCGGCGACGCCCTTTTGCGCCCCCTGTGTGGATAAGCTTGGAGAGCGACGCCTAAGAGCGTTCTCCAAGACAGAGGCTTGATAGTTTGCTATGTTTTTTTATAGCAAACAACCTTGCTAGGCCGCGGCTTCGTCCACCTGCCCCAAAGGTACGGGCTTCTCGATACCCGTCACCTCGCCAGCGGGCGAAGGCGGCATCGACGGCTGCAGGCTCCCGTCCTGCAGTTCTTGCACGACCAGTTTCTTGCCCGTCATGCGGACATTGCCGAATATGGTGCAGAAGGCCACGTCCTTCGCGTCCCGTCCCGTGCCCACGCGCACCAGCCGGTCGACCGGCGCCATGCGGGTCGGATCGAACAGCACCCACTGCCCGCCGAGCCACGCCTCGAACACAGCATGGAAATCCTGCGGCGGCTCGTCGAACCACACGTAGCCGACCACCAGCCGGGCCGGAATGTTCAGCGCACGGCAGAAGGTGATGCCCAGGTGCGCGAAGTCGCGGCATACGCCCGCGCGCTCCACGAACACCTCGCGCGCGGTCGTGGTCGAGTCGCTGCTGCCCGGCTCGTAGGTGATGCTGTCGTGGATCCAGTCGACGATCGCCTGCACCCGGCCGATGCCGGGCGGCAGATCGCCGAAGAGCTGCTGGGCACAGCGCGACATCAGATCCGACTCGCAGTAGCGCGTCGGCATCATGTAGTGCAGCACCTCGTCGGGCACTTCGGTCACCGGCGTCTCGGCCAGGTCGTTCGGCACCACCACGTGGGCGCGCCGCACGCTGGCCTTGTAGGCGATCTTCAGCGGCCCCGGTTTCGCATCGAAACGGACGAAGCGGTTGCCGCTTCCCTCGTCGCAGAAAAGCCGCATGGGCGTCGGCGGCTCCACGACCAGTTCCTCCCCGATCACGTTCTGCATGCCCGAACGCGCTGCCTCGATGTTCAGCAGCATGTGCGCAGGGGCGGCAACTTCGTAATCGAGCTGCGCCTCGACGTGAGAGATGTGCATCAGTCGATCGCTTTTTTGACCGCGCCCACGCCCAGCACCGCCAGCACCACGAACAGCAGCGCCAGCACCAGGAACAGGCCGAACAGCAGCTTGGCGATGCCCGCTGCACCCGCCGCGATACCGCCGAAGCCGAGCAAGGCGGCCACGAGCGAGATGACTGCAAAAATGATGGCGTACTTCAACATTCGTTTCTCCTTGCAGCAGGCCCCGCCCGCCGTGGAACGGAGCTTAGAAAACACGGTCTTCGGGCCCGATAGTCGCCCCGCGCGTGCAGTCGTAGGACAAAAACGCGACGCCGCCAAACCCGCTAGCATCCGCTGCGGTCTCCCAGAAAAACCAACCAACCTCGACATTCACTGGAGTTCTCGAATGAAGCTGTATTACTCGCCCGGCGCCTGCTCGCTCTCCCCTCACATCGCACTGCATGAGGCAGGCATCGCCGTCGAACCCGTGCTGGCCAGCACCAAGAGCCACAAGCTGCAGGACGGCACCGACTACTACGGCATCAACCCGCTGGGCTACGTGCCGATGCTCGAGCTCGACGACGGCACCCGCCTGCGCGAAGGCCCCGCCATCCTCCAGTACATCGCCGACCTCGCGCCCACCAAGAACCTCGCCCCGGCCGCCGGCACCATGCAGCGCTACCGCCTGCAGGAATGGCTGACCTTCATCGGCACCGAAGTGCACAAGGGCTTCAGCCCCCTGTTCAACCCCAACATGCCCGAGGAAGCCAAGACGATCTTCAAGGACAAGCTCAAGTCGCGCTTCCAGTGGCTCGACAGCGAACTGGCCAGCAAGGAGTTCCTGATGGGCGAGCACTTCAGCGTGGCCGACGGCTACCTGTTCACCGTCACCAACTGGACCAAGCCGACCAACGTCGACATCTCCGGTTTCCCCAACCTGCTGGCCTGGCACGCGCGCGTCGGCGCCCGCCCCGCCGTTCAGGACGCGATGAAGGCTGAAGGCCTGCTGAAGTAAGCCGAAGCACGCAAGAGCGTGCAGAAACAATGAAGCGGCTCGGTCATCCTCTAGGGAAAACCCGAACCGCTTCAGCCACAAGCCGCACGATGCGGCTTTTTTTTCCGGCGACGCTAGGGGCAAGAGAGAAGAGAACTCGGAAAACCGAAGCAGAAGGAATCTCGCCATGCCCGAAACCCCTCCATCAGTCGAGCTGCGCGAAGAGATGCGCGGGCCCGTCATGTGGCTCACCATCGAACGCGAGGAGCGCCGCAACGCCATCAACGGCGCGGTGCTCGCTGGCCTGGGCGATGCCATCACCCGCGCCAACAATGACAGCGCCGTGCGCGCGGTGGTCATCACCGGAACAGGCACGCGCGCCTTCTGCGCGGGCGCCGACCTGCAGAGCGGCACATCCTTCAAGTTCGACTACGCCGCGCCCTACCAGGGCTTCGCCAATCTCTTCCGCCAGGCCCGGCAATCGACAGTGCCGCTGATCGCGCGGGTCAACGGAGCCTGCATGGCCGGCGGCATGGGCCTCATGGCGATGTGCGACATGGCCGTGGCGAGCAGCCAGGCGGTGTTCGGCCTGCCCGAGGTGAAGGTCGGCCTCTTTCCCGCACAGGTGCTCAGCGTGCTCGGCGGCCTGCTCCCGCGCCGCGTGCTGGCCGAGATGTGCATCACAGGCGAGCCCATCGATGCCGCGCAGGCGCTGGAGCTGAGGCTCGTCAACCGCGTGAGCGACGACGTCGACGAAAGCCTCGACTGGCTGCTCGGCCGCATGCTCGACAAGTCGCCCGCCGCCATCCGCCGCGGCCTTTACACCATGAAGAAGATCGACGCCATGGCCTTCGAGGAATCGATGGCCTTCACCGAAAGCCAGATCGGCCTGTTCGCGCTCACCGAGGACGCGGCCGAAGGACAACTCGCCTTCCGCGAGAAGCGCAAGCCACAGTGGAGCGGACGATGAGCAAAGGGAACAACAGCATCGTCCGCATCGGCGGCGCCTCCGGCTTCTGGGGCGACAGCAGCGTGGGCGCGCCGCAGCTCGTGGCCAGCGGCCAGATCGACTACCTCGTGTTCGACTACCTCGCCGAACTCACCATGTCGATCCTCGTCGGCGCGCGGCTCAAGAAGCCCGAGCTCGGCTATGCGACCGACTTCGTTTCGGTGGCGATGAAGTCCGTGCTGAAGGACATCGTGAAACAAGGCATTCGCGTGGTGAGCAACGCCGGCGGCGTCAACCCGCAAGGCTGCGCCGACGCGCTCGCGGCACTGGCTGCGGAACAGGGCATCGCGCTGAAGATCGCCGTGGTGAGCGGCGACGACGTGTCCCCGCTGCTGCCGCAACTGCGCCAGTCGCAACCGCCCGTGCGCGAGCTGCAGAGCGGCGCCGCGCTGCCCGAACGCGTGCTCACCGCCAACGCGTACCTCGGCGCACAGCCCATACGCGCCGCGCTCGACGCGGGCGCGCAGGTCGTCATCACCGGCCGCTGTGTCGACTCGGCCGTCACGCTCGGCGTGCTCATGCATGAATTCAAGTGGCAACCGAACGACCTCGACCTGCTCGCCGCAGGCAGCCTCGCCGGCCACATCATCGAATGCGGCTGCCAGGCCACCGGCGGCCTGCACACCGACTGGGACACAGTGCCCGACTGGCCCAACATCGGCTACCCCATCGTCGAATGCAGCGCCGACGGCAGCTTCGTCGTCACCAAGCCCGCGGGCACCGGCGGCAAGGTCACGCCCGCCGTCGTGGGCGAGCAGATGCTCTACGAGATCGGAGACCCCGCCGCGTACCTGCTGCCCGACGTGGTGGCCGACTTCACGCAGGTGCGCGTCGAGCAAGCCGGCGAGCACCGCGTGCGCGTGCACGGCGCGCGCGGCCATGCGCCGACCTCGAGCTACAAGGTCAGCGCAACCTACGTCGATGGCTTCAAGACAGCGGCTCAGCTCACCATCGTCGGCTTCGACGCGGTGGCCAAGGCCAAGCGAACTGGCGAAGCCATCCTCGCGCGCACGGGAGCGCTGTTCTCGCAATACGGCTTCGGTCCCTACAGCGGCACGCAGCTCGAAGTGCTGGGCGCGGAGTCCTGCTACGGCCCTCATGCACAACTGGCCTTGCAGACGCGCGAAGCGGTGCTGCGGCTCGCGGTGACGCATCCGCGCAAGGAAGCACTGGAGCTGTTCGCGCGCGAGGTCGCTCCGGCCGGCACATCGTGGGCGCCCGGCACAACTGGCGCAGGCGGTGGGCGGGCTTCGGTGTCGCCATCGATCCGGCAATACGCGTTCCTGCTCGACAAGTCATTGGTCGAGGCATCGGTGGCCATCGATGGAGAGCGCATCGACGTTCCACGCACCGAAGCGCCACCTGCAGTCGAGATGGCCAAGCCCATCTCTTCGCCTGCCAGAGCCATTCAGACGACGATCGACACCTCCGCTACCGACAGCATCGAAGTCCCCCTGCTGCGCCTGGCCTGGGCCCGCAGCGGCGACAAGGGAGACACCTCGAACATCGGCGTCATCGCTCGCCACCCCGCCCTGCTGCCGCTGCTGCGCGAGCAGCTCACCGAGGCACGCGTGGCCGAATGGCTCGCGCACCTGGTCAAGGGCCGAGTCACGCGTCATGAGGTACCGGGCATCGACGCCTTCAACTTCGTCTGCGAGCAGGCGCTCGGCGGCGGCGGCATGGCTTCGCTGCGCAACGATCCGCTCGGCAAGGGCATGGGGCAGATCCTGCTGGCCGTGCCCATGCGGGTGAGCCCCGCCCTGCTCGCGCTGCTCGCCTAGCACCAAACCGTCAACCGTGCGACAGCAGGGTTGAGGCGGCGCGCTTAGCCTTGCGCCCCGTATCAACTCTGCTTTCGATCGCACGATGTCCACCCTTTTCGACCCCGTACAGGCCGGCGACCTGAAGCTCGCCAACCGCATCGTCATGGCGCCGCTCACGCGCAACCGCTCGCCGAACGCCATCCCTCCCGACATCGCCGCCACCTACTACGCCCAGCGCGCCAGCGCCGGCCTGCTCATCACCGAGGCCACCGCCATCAGCCACCAGGGCCAGGGCTATTCCGACGTGCCCGGCCTCTACGGCACGGAGCAACTCGACAGCTGGAAGCGCGTGACCCAGGCCGTGCACGCCAAGGGCGGCAAGATCGTCGTGCAGCTGTGGCACGTGGGCCGCGTCTCGCACAACGAACTGCAACCCGGTGGCGGAAAGCCCGTCGCCCCCTCGGCCATCACCGCCAAGACCAAGACCGTGCTCATCAAGGACGGCGTGCCCACCTTCGTCGACACCTCCGAGCCGCGCGCGCTCGACGCCGGCGAACTGCCCGGCATCGTGCACGCCTACGCCGTGGCCGCGCGCAGCGCCGTGGAAACCGCCGGCTTCGACGGCGTGGAGGTGCATGGCGCCAACGGCTACCTGCTCGACCAGTTCCTGAAGGACGGCAGCAACAAGCGCACCGACGACTACGGCGGCAGCATCGAGAACCGCGCCCGCCTGCTGCTCGAAGCCACGCGCGCCGTGGCCGATGCCGTCGGCGCCCGCAAGACCGGCATTCGCCTGTCGCCCGTCACGCCCGCCAACGACGCGTACGACAGCGACCCGCAGCCGCTCTTCACCTACGTCGTGAAGCAGCTCGCCACGCTCGACCTCGCCTACATCCACATCATCGAAGGCGCCACCGGCGGCCCGCGCGAGATCGAGGACCGCCCCTTCGACTACGAAGCCCTCAAGGCCGCGTATCGCGAAGCCGGCGGCAAGGCCGCATGGATGGTCAACAACGGCTACGACAAGCCGCTGGCCGAAGAAGCGCTGAAGGAAGGCGACGACCTCGTGGCCTTCGGCAAGCCCTTCATCTCCAACCCCGACCTCGTGCGCCGCCTGCGCGAAAACGCGCCGCTCAATCCGCTCGACAAGGCCACCATGTACGGTGGCGGCGCCAAGGGCTACACGGACTATCCGGCGCTGGCCTGAGCCCGAAGCAGCAGCGAGGGCCATGGCAAGATGCGACGGACGCTTCGTGTCCGTCGCCTCAAGGAGAGAAATGCCATGGCTCGCATCGAGCAACGACTGGCCGCGCTCGGCCTCGTCCTTCCGCCCTCAGTGACGCCGCCGCCCGGCGTCGTGCTGCCTTTCCAGTTCGTTCGCCTCGCCGGCCGCCGCGCGTTGATCTCCGGCCACGGCCCGCTCAATGCCGACGGCACCATCGCCGCGCCGCTGGGCAAGCTGGGCCGCGAGCTGAACGTCGAGCAGGGCTACACCGCCGCGCGTCTCACCGCGCTCGCGATGCTGGGCAGCCTGCAGCGCGCGCTCGGCGACCTGGACCGCATCACCGCATGGACGCGTGTCTTCGGCATGGTTTCCTGCGCATCGGGCTTCGACAGGCAGCCGGCCGTCATCAACGGTTTTTCCGACCTCATCCTCGAAGTCTTCGGCCCCGACATCGGCGCCCATTCGCGCAGCGCGGTCGGCATGGCGGAGCTGCCATTCAACATCCCGGTGGAGATCGAAGGCGAGGTGGAGTTCGAATGAGCACCACCCCCTGGACGCTGCGACGCGCCGACTCCGCCGACGCTGCAGCCATCACCGAATGCGCCGTGGAGGCCTTTCGCCACTACATCCCGCGGCTGGGACTCACGCCGGTTCCGATGACCAGGGACTACGGCGCGGCGATCGCGAACGCGCAGGTCTGGGTCGCGCAACAGCAGGAACGAATCGTCGCGGCGCTGGTACTCGACGTCACCGACGAAGGCTTCCTGATCGACGTGATCGCGGTGCGTCCCGCGCAGCAGGGCACCGGCGTGGGCCGCGCGCTGCTGGAGCTTGCCGAGCACGAGGCGCTGCGGCAGGGTCATGACTCGATCTACCTCTTCACCAACGAGAAGATGACCGAGAACCGCGCGCTCTACGAGCGCATCGGCTACGTCGAGTACAAGCGGCTTGCCTTCGCGGAGCGAACTCGCGTCTTTCTCCGCAAGCAACTGAAGAAGCGATGACCACGATGCAGCTCGAACGCATTCATCACGTCGCCATCATCTGCTCCGACTACGGGGTGTCGAAGCGCTTCTACACCGAGGTGCTGGGCCTGCGCGTGGTGGCCGAAAACTACCGCGCCGCTCGCGATTCGTACAAGCTCGATCTCGCCCTGCCCGATGGCTCGCAGATCGAGCTCTTCTCCTTTCCCGCCGCTCCCGCGCGGCCCACGCGGCCCGAAGCGCAGGGGCTGCGTCACCTGTCCTTCGAAGTGCACGACGTGCAGGCCGCTGCCGATGAACTCTCGGCGCAAGGCATTGCCGTGGAGCCCTTGCGCGTCGACGAATACACGGGCCGGCGCTTCACCTTCTTCGCCGACCCCGACGGGCTGCCGCTCGAACTCTACGAGGCAGCGCCTGGCAAGGAGCTCGAAGCGTTGCTGCTCGAACTCGAAGGCGCGCTGCATCTGCGCGAGGTGCGCGCGAGTGCCGCACGACTCGAGGAACTGCTCGACGACGACTTCCATGAACTCGGCGTCTCCGGCACGGTGTGGACGCGGGCAGCCATCATCGAGGCGCTGCGCGACGAAGCCTTCTCGGAGCGCACGATGACGGACTTTCGCGTGCTGCGCATGGCCCCCGACGTGGCGCTGGTCACCTACCGCGCTCACCGCGAAGCCATTCCCCAGCGCCCTGCCGCGGACTCGCTGCGAAGCTCGCTATGGAGGCTGCGCGCGGGCCGCTGGCGCATGGTCTTCCACCAGGGCACGCCGCTCGCCTGAACGTTCGTGCCTCAGGCCACTTCGCCGAATGCCACGCTGACCCGCAGCCCCGTGGGCTCCGCGGCTTCGAGCCTCAGCTCCGCGCCCAGCAGCTCCGCATAGCGCGAGACGATCGACAACCCCAGCCCCGAGCCCTGCCCCAGCTTCTGGCCCGCCGGGCCTTGCGCCCAACGCTGCATCAGGTCGCGCTGCGCTTCGAGCGGAATGCCGGGGCCGTCGTCGATCACGCTCAGCGTGTGGCCCGCGAGCTCGACGGTGATGGTGCGCCCGCCGTAGCGCAGCGCGTTGTCGATCAGGTTGTCGAGGATGCCTTCGACCAGCGCCTCGTTGGCATTCACGACGACGCCGTCGTCGAGGCCGCGAGCGCCCAGGTCCACGCCGCGTGCATCGGCACGACCCAGGTGCCTCAGCACCGTCTGTTCGGCCAGCACGTCGAGCCGCACGGGCACGCGCTTGAGCTCGGTGCGTGCCTCCTCGGCGAGCGCGAGCGCCAGCAGCTGGTCGATCAGGTGGCTGGCGCGCGCCTGCCGCTCCGACACGCGCTCGAGCTGCTCGCGCCACACGTTGGTGTCCTGCTGCGCGAGCCCATATTCGGCCAGCGCGCGGATGCCCGCCAGCGGCGTGCGCAACTCGTGCGCCACGTTGCCCACGAACTCGCGCTGCGCCTGCACGCTGTTGCCCAGCCGCTCGAAGAGCGAATTGACTGCGTTGCCCAGGCGCTGGATCTCGCGCGAGGTCTGGGCCACCGCGACCGGAGACAGGTCGCGCACGTCGCGCCGGTCGAGTGCGCGCTGCAGTTCGCCGAGCGGACGCAGGTCGCTGCGGATGCCGTACCAGAGCCAGATAGCGAGCAGGATGAGAAGCAGGATCTGCGGTGCGAGCGCATAGCCCAGCAACTGGCGCACCAGCGCCGCGCGGCTCAGCGTGGTCTGCGCAATGATCACGCGATAGGGCATGCTGATGTCGGGCTCGGCGTCATGCTCGAGCACCACCGCGCGCAGCGTGCTGCCTTCGTAGTTCACATCGGAAAAACGGTAGCGCGAGCCGTCCACCGGCAGCGGCGCCTGCAGGCCCGACTGGCCCGAGATCAGCGAGCCGTCGAGCCGCTGCACCGCGAAGTACACCTTGTCGACCTGGTCGAAGAGCACCGTGGCCACCTCGCGCGGCGTGAGCATGAGCTCGATGCCGCGCTCGCCCGCCTGCACGTTGGCCGACAGCGCATAGGCATCGTCGAGCATGCCGCGGTCGAAGGCCTGTTCGGAGAAGTAATTGGCGATGACCAGCGCGATGACCGCGCCGACCATCCACGTGAGCGCCAGCGGCACCAGCACGTTGCGCAGCACGCGCTGCGTGAGCGAGGGGGCACGGACCGCAGCCGGCTGCGATTCGGCGATGGTCTGTTGCTGCTGTCCGTTCACGCGCGGACCGGAATCGATCACACCTCGGCTTCGAGCAGGTAGCCGATGCCGCGCAGCGTGCGGATGCTCGCGCCCGTGCCCTGCAGCTTCTTGCGCAGGCGGGAGATGAAGGCCTCCAGCGCGTTGTCGCCGAGCGATTCGTCGAAGCTGGAGAGCTTGTCGGACAGCGCACGCTTGCTCACCGTGCGGCCCGGCGGGCTCATGAGCTCCCACAGCACCTCGAACTCGCGCGCGGGCAGGTCGAGCGGCCCACCCGCGGTGGAGAAGCGGCGCGCCTTGCGGTCGAGCTTGAGCTGGCCCAGCAGCACGATGTCCTCGGTGCCCTTCGCGCGGCGCACCAGTGCGCGCAGGCGGGCTTCGACCTCGGCCAGGTCGAAGGGCTTGCCGAGGTAGTCGTCGGCGCCCGCGTCGAGGCCGGCGATGCGCTCCTCGGTACGACCTCGCGCGGTGAGCACGAGCACCGGCGTGCGGTCGCCACGCGCGCGTGCCTGCCGCAGTGCGGTGAGCCCGCTCGCGAGGCCGCTGGTCGGACTCGCGGTGGCGGGCAGGTTGAGGTCGAGCAGCACGGCATCGAAGGGCTGCACGCGCCACAGGTGGTCGGCATCTTCGACGTTGGTTGAAACGTCGACGCGATGGCCCGCATCGGCAAGGCTGCGCACCATCACATCGCGCAGGACGGTGTCGTCTTCGACAAGCAGAATTCGCATGGTCTTTGAATGGTTGGGGGTAATCTGCCTTGCGAACGACGGGTCAGCGGCCGGTCAGTCGCTCCAAGCGATAAACGCAACATGAGCATACGACAGCACGATGAATCACGGGCCATTTTCATGGCCCGCGCCACACGATGAGTGCGCGCGAACCCTCCGATCTGCTGAGCCTGGTTCCTCCGGAAGTGCAGAGCACCGCCGTGGTCCTGCTGCATGGTTTATGCAGCACGCCTGACGAGTTGCTGACCGTGCAATCCGCACTGCGCAGCCGCGGCTATCCGGTCTATCCGCTGTCGATCGAGGGTTACTCGTTCGACGCCAGCGCGCCGCTGCAGCGCGCGGCGCCGTACGAACGCTGGCTCGACGCGATCCAGGCGCAGGTGAAGTCGCTGCGCCAGCGGCACGACCGCGTGATGCTGATCGGCATCTCCGCGGGCTCCTCGCTGGCACTGGGCGCGGCCATCCGCTGCGGCAGCGACGTCGATGCGCTGGTGCTCATGTCGACCACGCTGCGCTTCGACGGCTGGGCCATCCCGCGCACGCAGTTCCTGCTGCCGCTGGCCTTCTACACGCCGCTGGGCAGGCTCTGGCAATACCGCGAACGCCCGCCCTACGGCGTGAAGAACGAACGCGTGCGCGCCTGGATCGAGCGCGAGCTGCGCCACCGCAAGATCTCGCGCGCGGGCAGCTCGGTCATCGGCGTGGGCCATCTGCGCGAGCACGACAGGCTCATCCGCCACGTGCGCCGCAACCTGCACGGCGTGCAGTGCGCCAACGTGCTGGCGCTGCATGCGCAGCAGGACGAGGTGGCCAGCGTGGCCAATCTCGGCATCCTCGCGCGCGGTCTTCGCTGCCGCGCATTCCGTGCGGTGGTGGTGGCCAACAGCTACCACATGATCACAATCGACAACGATCGTCAACAGGTCGTGAGCGAAACAGTGTCATTCGCCGACGCCGTGGCGCATGGCACGATGCCCGAGCATCCGCTGTACGCCTGACAACTTCGATCACGTCCGAAAGGAAAGCATCCCCATGTCTTCTTCCGATCTCTCTTCGCCCACCTTCAACAGCATCGCCGCGATCCTGGAAACCGACTTCCGCGTCGATCCGGCCGCCATCTCGCCGGCCACCGCGCTGACCGACCTCGGCCTCGACTCGCTCGCGCTGATGGAGTTCGTCTTCGCCGTGGAAGACGCCTTCCACCTGCGCATTCCCGAAGAACGCCTCGATCCGCGCGAAGCCGGCATCACGCTGCAGCGCCTGTGCGAAGTGATCGACGCCGAGAGCGCGAACGCCGTTGCGGGCCAGCCCGCCGAAGCAACCGCATGAGCAGCGGCGCAGCCCACGCCGTGCTCGCGGCCTCTGCCGCGCGTGCCGCATCCGCCCCTGTGCGCGTGAGCGGCATCGGCTTCGTCACGCCCATCGGACGCACCGTGGAGGCCTTCGACGAGGCCCTGTTCGCGGGCCGCTCGGCCGTGCGCGCGCAGACGCTGGAGATCAAGGGCATGGACCCGATGGCGCTGGCCGTCGCCGCCTGCGACTTCGACTCGAACGGCGTGCGCAGCACCTCGCGCCTGCCGCTGGACCGCGGCACCGCCATGGCGCTGGCCGCCGCGCAGGACGCCGCCGGCGAAGCGAAGCTCGACCTCGACGCCATCGACCGCGACCGCCTCGGCATCTTCTGGGGCAGCGGCCTCGCCGGCGCCGGCACCTTCGACAACACCACCAGCACGCTCTACGGCGAACAGCGCCGCATGCGCCCGACCACCGTGCTCACCGTGATGCCCAACGCCGCCGTGGCCGAACTGGCGCTGCACTTCGGCGCGCGCGGCTCGGCCATTGCCTACGCCTGTGCCTGCGCGTCGTCGGCCGTGGCCATCGGCGAGGCGATGCGCGCCATCCGCGGCGGCTGGATCGACGTCGCCATCGTCGGCGGCCACGACGCCATGCTCACGCCCGGCGTGATGGCCAGCTGGCACGCCATGCGCGTGATGGCCCCTCCGCCGGCCGATGCGCCGTCGACCGCATGCCGCCCCTTCTCGGGCGACCGCGCGGGCTTTGCCATCGGCGAAGGCGCGGCCGCACTGGTGCTCGAGTCCGAAGCACATGCGGCGGCGCGCGGCGCCGAAGCAGCGCCCTTCGTGCTCGCCGGCTACGCCACCAACTGCGACGGCACGCACATCACCAACCCCGACACCGCGGGCCAGGTGCGCGTGATGCGCGCCGCGCTGCGCGACGCGGGCATCGAGGCTTCCGAGATCGGCCACATCAACGCACACGGCACTGCCACCTCGGCCGGCGATGCAGCCGAGGCCGCGTCGATCCGCGAAGTGTTCGGCAACGCCGTGCCCGTGAGCGCCACCAAGGCCATCCACGGCCATGTGCTCGGCGGCGGCGGCGCGATCGAGCTCATCGCGACGCTGCGCGCACTGGCACGCGAGAAGCTGCCGCCCATCGCCAACCTGCAGACACCCGACGCCGCCTTCGATCTCGACTTCGTGCAAGGCGAGGCCCGCGAGGCCAGCGGCATGCGCTATGCGCTGTCCAATTCCTTCGCCTTTGGCGGCACCAATGCCGTCATCGTGGCCGGCCGCGCGTCCGATCGCTGAAGATTCGCTGAACGCTTCCTGAAAAATCGCGCGGTGCATCGGCTGGTTGTTTTCGTCGTGCCGGTGTTCGCGCTGCTCATGGCGTGCGAGTTCGCCTGGGGCTGGTTCAAGCGGCGCAACACCTACCGCTTCGGCGACACCATCGGCAGCCTCAGCCAAGGGCTTCTGAGCCAGGCGCTCTCGGTGTGCACGCAGCTCTTCCAGATCGGCCTGTACGCGATGGTCTATCCGCTGGTCGCGATCTGGACGCGGCCCGCCTTCTGGGACAGCGCCATGGGCTGGATCGCCGCGGTGCTACTGTTCGACTTCTTCGACTACTGGCTGCATCGCGCGGGACACAGGTCTGCCGTGTTCTGGGCCGCGCACTCGGTGCACCACCAGAGCCAGCACTTCAACTTCTCCACCGCGCTGCGACAGGAAAGCACCGTGGCCTTTCTCGGCTGGGCCTTCTACCTGCCGATGGCGGTGATCGGCGTGCCGCCCGAGCAGTTCGGACTCGCGGGGCTGATCGTGCTGGTCTACCAGTTCTGGATCCACACCGAGCACATCGGCAAGCTCGGCTGGTTCGACCGCATGTTCTCCTCGCCTTCCAACCATCGCGTGCATCACGCGGTGAACGACCGGTACATCGACCGCAACTACGGCGGCATGCTCGTGGTGTGGGACCGCATGTTCGGCACCTTCGCCGAGGAAAGCGAGCGCTGCGTCTACGGCACGCGCAAGGCGCTCGCGAGCTTCGACCCGATGCGCGCGATCCTCGGCCCCTACGCACCGCTGCTGCGCGATGCCTGGCACACGAAGCGCTGGCAGGACAAGATCGCCGTGTGGTTCAAGCCGCCGGGCTGGCGGCCGGCCGACGTGGCGGCGCGCTTTCCGGAACCCGCGTTCTCGCTCGAAGAAGCCATGCACATCCACGCCCCCGTGCTCACGCGCCCGCAGGTCGCGTCGGCCGCACTTCACTTCGCATGCTGGGTCGGCGTGACGCTGGCCTTTCTCTGGCGGGCCGACGACCTCGCATTCCATACCGGGCTGACGCTGCTCGCGCTGTCGGTCGGTGGCTTCTGGGCCATAGGCGCGGTGCTCGATTCGCGGCTGCGCCTGCGATGGGCCTGGTGCACGCAGGCGGCGCTTCTGGCGATCTCGGCTGTACTGCTCTTCGGCTGAGCCCGGTCTGTCCACTGCCCGCTATGCTCTGCGCCTCCATCGTTGCAGGGCACCCATCATGCGCAGGCTGGCCACTCCCGGAGACATAGACGCCGTCTTCGCCCTCTACATGCACGAGAAGGTCGTGCCCTACCTGGGCTACGACCCAATGCAGCTGGAAGACTTCAGGCCGATCTACCGACAACTGCTCGACGGCCGCGATTTCTTCGTCTACGAACGCGACGACCGCATCGCCGGCTTCTACCGTGCTTCGCGCTACCCGGGCCGCGTGCGGCATGTGGCAAGCCTCGGCACGCTCGCTGTGAACCCCGCGCTGCACGGCCAGGGCATTGCACTGGCCATGGTGAAGGATGCGATCGAGCGGCTGAAGTCCGAAGGCGTCAAGCGCATCGAGCTCATCGTCGAAAGCGACAACGCACCGGCGCTGCGCTTCTACGAAAAACTCGGCTTCGAACGCGAAGGCACGCTGCGCAAGTTCTACAAGCGCGCCTCGGATGCACAGGCCATCGACGACCACATCATGGCGCTGCTGTTCGACTGAACTTCCGTAGCAGAAGCTTCAGGGCTTCCAGCGCCGAAGCAGCAGCGCATTCGCCATCACGCTCACGCTCGACAGCGCCATCGCCGCGCCGGCCACCACAGGACTCAACAAGCCGAAAGCAGCGAGCGGAATGCCGGCCACGTTGTAGGCAAATGCCCAGAACAGGTTCTGCCGGATCTTCGCCACCGTGCGGCCCGAGAGCTCGAAGGCCTGCGCGACCAGCGCGAGATCTCCGCGCATCAGCGTGATGCCCGCGGCTTCCATCGCCACGTCGGTACCGCCGCCCGAAGGCGCCATCGCGATGCCGACGTCGGCCGCGGCCAGCGCGGGCGCATCGTTGGCACCGTCGCCGACCATCGCGACGACATGCCCGTTGCTCCTGAGCGCGGCAACCTGCGCGGCCTTGTCGGCCGGCAGCACGTCGGCGCGAACGTCTTCTGCTGCAATGCCCAGCCGCGCAGCCATGGCCTGCGCCGCACGCAGGTTGTCGCCGGAGATCATCACCACGCGCAGGCCGCGTGCACGCAGCGTGCGGATGGCCTCGGCGGCCTGCGGCTTGGGTTCGTCGGCAAAGGCGAGCAATGCCTGCACATGCGCTGCACCGGCTTCGTCGAAGCGCAGCAATGCAGAGACCGTCGCGCCTTGCGATTGCAAGCGCTCCACTTCAGCGTCATCGGGCATGGCGTCGAGCTCGCGGCACCAGCGCAGGCTGGCGATGGCCCATTGGACGCCTTCGACTTCGCCGCGTACGCCACGGCCCGGCGAGGCCTGCATCGCACCCAGCGAGGGCACCTGCAGGTTGCGCTGCGCCGCGGCCGACAGCACCGCCTTGGCCAGCGGATGCTCGCTCCCGCCTTGCAGGCTCGCCGCGGTGGCCAGCAGCTGGTCCTGCGAGGCAGCGGCGCCGGCCACGGGCACCAGTGCGGTGAGCACCGGGCGGCCGATCGTCAGCGTGCCGGTCTTGTCGAAAGCCACGGTATCGACGCGGTGCGCAATCTCCAGCGCACGCGCGTCCTTGATCAGTACGCCATGCCTTGCAGCCACACCGGTACCCGCCATCACAGCCACCGGCGTTGCAAGGCCCAGCGCACACGGACAGGCGATGACCAGCACGGCCACCGCATGGATCAGCGCAGTCTCGATGCCGGCACCCGACACCATCCAGCCCGCGAAGGTGGCCAGCGCGATCAGCAGCACCACCGGCACGAACACGGCAGCGACCTTGTCCACCAGCCGCTGGATCGGCGCCTTCGCGGCCTGCGCGTCCTCGACGAGGCGGATGATGCGCGCCAGCACGCTCTCGGCGCCGATGGCGCTCACCTCGACGACCATGCGGCCGTCGCCGTTCACCGCGCCGCCGGTCAGTGCATCGCCCGGGCCCTTGGCCACAGGCAGCGGTTCGCCGGTGAGCATCGACTCGTCGACTTCGGATTGCCCTTCGACCACCCGCGCGTCGGCCGGTACCCTCTCGCCGGGACGCACCGCAAGACGGTCACCCACCATCACCTCGGCCAGCGGCACGTCGCTTTCCTTGCCGCGTGCGTCCAGCAGGTGAGCCACTTCGGGTCGCAGTTGCTGCAGCGCTCGGATCGCCGAAGTGGCCTGCCGCTTGGCACGGGCCTCCAGCCACTTGCCGAGCAGCACCAGCGTGATCACCACCGCCGAAGCCTCGAAGTACAGGTGCGGCACCATGCCGTGGCCTGCATGCTCACCCGTGGCCGCGCGCCACCAGAGCCAGAGCGAAAGCCCGAAGGCCGCGCTGGTGCCGAGCGCCACCAGCAGGTCCATGTTGCCGGTGCGCGCCTTCACCGCATGCCAGCCCGCGCGATAGAAGCGCGCGCCCAGCCAGAACTGCACCGGCGTCGCGAGCAGCAATTGCACCCAGGGCGGCAGCATCCAGTCGAGCCCGAAGAGGTCGCCCAGCATCGGCGCCATCAGCGGAATCGACAGCGCCAGGCCGATCGCGACCGGCGCGAAGCCGGCCCATGGAGAGAGCGTGTCCTCGTCGGCCTCATTGCCCGCCGCGCGAGGTTCGTAGCCTGCGGCACGCACGGCGCGGCGCAGGCGGGCGTCCATGTCTTCCAGGCCGGCCGTCACCACGCGGGCAGACTCGGTCGCGAGATTCACGCTCACGTCCTGCACGCCCGGCACGTTCTTCAGGGCACGCTCTACGCGCATGACGCACGAGGCGCAGGTCATGCCGCCGACGGACAGGTCGAGCGTGGTGGTGGTGGGAATTTGCTGGAGCTGAAGTTTTTCCATGTGCCAAGGCTAAAGCCTCACACCATGTCAAGGTCAAGCGGAAAAATTCAGAGCCCCTTTCCTGGACATTGACATCGTGAGAGGGTTCAAACTGCGGGTTCTCCGGTCAACCGGCCGGCCACCCTTCTTTACCAGCTACTTTCAAGGAGCAACACGATGAGCCAGAAATTCCAGGTCACGGGCATGAGCTGCGGCCACTGCGTCAATGCGGTGCAGAACGCGGTGCAGACGGTGGATCCCGAAGCGCAGGTCACGGTCGATCTGGAAACGGGCCATGTCGATGTGCTGAGCGAACAGCCTCGCAAGGACATCGTGGCCGCCATCGAGAACGCGGGGTACGCGGTTCAATGACGACAGGCCAGGTCAGCATCGGCGAAGCGGCGCAGCGCTCCGGCGTGTCGGCCCGCATGGTCCGCCACTACGAAGGCCTGGGCCTGCTGCCGGCGGTGGCCCGTACCGAGAGCGGCTATCGCCAGTACGGGGATGCCGACATCCACACCTTGCGCTTCATCAAGCGTTCGCGCGACCTCGGTTTCTCGATGGAGGAAATCGCCGAGCTGGTCGGGCTGTGGAACAACCGGCGTCGCGCCAGCTCGAGCGTGAAGCGCATCGCCGAGAAGCACCTGGGCGAACTGGAACAGCGCATCGCCGACATGCAGTCGATGCGCAGCACGCTGGCGCACCTGGTGCACTGCTGCCACGGGGACGCGCGGCCCGAATGCCCGATCCTCGATGATCTGGGCAAGGCCTAGGCGAATCAGGCGCCCCGCACCAGCGAAAGCACCTTGCCCGCATCCAGCGTGCGGGCCTTTTCCTGGATGGCCGGCAGGTACTGAGTCTGCAGGCTCTGCCCTTCCTTCACCACACCCGAGAAAGCATCTTTCAGCATCTGCGCCGAAAGCGTGCGGCCGCCGGCGTAGTAGCGCTTGGCCACGTGACCCAGCGCGTAGGTCGAGGCGAAGCTCATGCCCGAGCTCACGGCCTGGTTGCCCAGTCCGCGCAGCAAACCGCCGCCGACCTTGCCGAGCAGGCCCCCGAGAAGCTTGCGACCGGCCTGTTCCAGGTACTGCGAGGTCAGGCCCACGCCGACCGTCGCCAGGAAATCCTTGATGTGGCCGCTGTCGAGCTGGTAGCCGTAGGCCTGGCCGATACGGTAGACCAGCTTCATCTGCAGCGGAATGATCGCCATGGTCGACAGCGTCTCGGGCAGTAGTTCTAGCGCGCCATTGAGGATCGATGCGTTGAGGATCGACTTGTCCAGCTCCGCCGCATCCGGGGTGCTGTTCTGCGCCGCGGGCACTGGCGCGGAAGCGGTTGCCGCCGCTGCAGTCGCAGCCACCGGCACCGCCGCGATCTCTTCCGCCTGCTGCGAAAACGCGGCCGCCGAGGCGTCCAGGCCCAGCGAGGTGCGCACGTCCGCCAGGAACATCCGCTCCGCCTCCGACTGCGCGCCATCCGCGTCGCAGACGCACACCGCCATTTCGTAGGCGAGCTGCCTCGATTCCATGCTCTTGAGCTCGCCCGCCACCGAGGCCAGCGACACCCGCTTCATCAACACGTCCTGGTAGAGCGTCGGCAGGTTCAGCCCGTCGGCCTGCGACAGGCCTTCCGCGATGCGCTTGATCTCGACGCGTTCGCGCTCGTGCTTCTCGCCGTCGACGAAGGCTGCCAACAGGCTCAGGGTAACGATCGACTTTGTTTCAGAAGGTGTCATGTTCGATATTCCGCAATTTCAATGACCCGATGGGGTCGTGGCCGGAGTCCGAAGGTTCCGTCGGGCTTTCTCCCCACAAACCTTGGGCAACTCTGTGGATAACGTCGGCACTTCTGTGTAGGGGTCTTGCAAGTCGTTGATTTCAAATGGAAATCTCTGGTTTGCCCAAAATTTCAGCAATGAATTTCTCCGGGCGAAAACCGTCTTTCGCAGATTTCTGAAGGGCCGTCAAAGGACAAGTCTGGGGACATTTTTTGAACAAGGCATGGTTTATCCACAGGCCCGAAGGGTTACCCAATGTTGTCCATGTCGCAGGTACAAACCGGAAGCGCAGCTGCACACAGTGACAGCGGCATGACAAGTGCTTGTCGCATAACGAAAAAAGCAGCATGTCCACAGAGGGAGGCAACCCTTATCTACTACTACTAATTTGAATAATAAAAACAAGAGATAGGGAACAAGAGAAGCCGCGCCCTGAAAAAAAACCGCGAACGGCCGCGCCGGTCCCGGACGCCGTGGGCCCGACCGGTCCTCCCGCCCCCTCCTCCCCTCGGTAACATCTGCGGATGAGCTTCAAACCCCGGATCCTGATTGCCGAAGACGAGTCGGGCATTGCCGACACGCTGCAATACGTCCTGAAGAGCGACGGATTCATCCCCGTCTGGTGCGCCACGGCCGAGGAAGCCATCGCCCAGTTCGCGCAGGAACCGCCGGCGCTGGCCATCCTGGACATCGGATTGCCCGATCTCAACGGTTTCGAGCTCTTCAAGCGCCTGCAGGCGCTCAACCAGTCCATGGGCGGCCCGGAGGTACCCATGGTGTTCCTGACGGCCCGCAGCGACGAAATAGACCGCGTGGTCGGCCTCGAACTGGGTGCCGACGACTACATCGCCAAGCCCTTTTCTCCACGTGAACTCGTCGCACGGGTGCGGACCATCCTGCGGCGCAGTGCCAGGAGCGGCTCAGGAGGCCAGCAGGCAGCCGCTGGCGCGAACAACGTGGGGGGGCATCAAATACCTGCGAACGGCGCTCCTGCGGCCTCTCAGGCCCCCGCATCGCCCTTCGCGCTGGACAGCGAGCGCATGCAGATCCGCTACTACGGACGGCTGCTCGAGCTCTCGCGCTACGAATACGGCCTGCTGCGCCTGCTGGTGCAGCGCCCCGGCCGCGTCTTCACGCGCGACGAGCTGCTCGAACTCGTCTGGGACGATTCCAGCGACAGCTTCGACCGCACCGTCGACGCGCACATCAAGACCCTGCGCGCCAAGCTCAAGGCGATCGCGCCGGAAGTGGAGCCGATCCGCACGCTGCGCGGCACCGGCTACGCACTGAACGAAGAATTGCCGTCAAGGGCATGACGCCGCCCCTGGCCTACCTTGTCGCGGAATACCGCGGAACCGGCTTTGCCGGGCCGCAGGTATTGCCCCCGGCGAGGGGGTTGGCGGCCACACGAAGTGGGCAAGCCTGGGGGAGAGCCAGGCCTTGACCCGACGTACGCGCATCTTCATCGGCATCCTGCTGATCTACACGGCGGGCATCGCTTTCCTGCTCTATCGCGTCGTCTCCGACATCGATCCGCGCTATCGCGAATCGGCCGAGGAGTCGCTGGTCGAAACCTCGCAGCTCGTGGCCAGCCTGGTCGAGCAGGACGTGATTGCCGGCGCCATCAACACCGCGCGGCTCGAGCCGCTGTTCCGCACGGTCTACGCGCGCGAGTTCTCGGCGCAGATCTACAACCTGCACAAGAGCCGCGTCGAGCTGCGCGTGTACGTCACCGACCGCAACGGTCGCGTGATGTTCGATTCGCTCGGCAGGCACCTCGGCGCCGACTATTCGAAATGGAGCGACGTGAGCCGCACGCTCGCCGGCCTCTATGGCGCGCGCACCTCGCGCGATGTCGACGGCGATCCGCGCACCTCGGTCATGTACGTGGGCGCGCCGATCCGCTGGAACAACGAGATCGTCGGCATGGTCAGCGTCGGCAAGCCGGTGCAGAGCTTCGGCCAGTTCGTGGAAGACGCGCGCGGGCGCACCATCTGGGTCGGCGTGGGCTCGGCGCTGGCGCTGCTGCTGCTCACGCTGATCGTCTCGGTCTGGCTGGTGCGGCCCTTCGGCCTGATCCGCGACTACTGGACCTGGGTTCGCGCCCAGCGCAGCCTGAGCCTTTCACGCATGGCGCGGCGCGCGGTGGACGGCGTGCGTACCGGTTTCAGCGAAATGCGCGATGCGCTCACCGGCCGCAACTACGTGGCCGACTACGTGCAGACCTTCACGCACGAGGTGAAGAGCCCGCTCTCGGCCATCCGCGGCGCGGCCGAGCTGCTGCAGGAACCATCGATGCCGCACGCCGAGCGCGAACGCTTCCTTAAGAACATCGAGCGCGAGACACAACGCATCCAGGAAATCGTCGACCGCATGATGGAGCTCACCGCGCTCGAAACCCGGCGCGCGCTCGACCGCACGGAACCGGTGTCGCTGGCCGCGCTGATCGACGACATCGCCACCAGCGCCCAGCCTGCGGCTGCCAAGCGCAACATCAGGCTGCTCGTGAACATCCGCAACGAAGCGCGAACCGAAGGCGACCCCTTCCTGCTGCGCCGCGCGATCAGCAACCTGCTCGACAACGCCATCGACTTCTCGCCGCGCGACAGCGAGGTGCTGCTCACGCTCGAAACGACGTCGAAGCTTGCCCGCGTGAGCGTGCGCGACCATGGCCCCGGCATTCCGGAATACGCACAGGAAAAGGTCTTCCAGAAGTTCTATTCGCTCGCTAGGCCGCACAGCCAGAAGAAAAGCACGGGGCTGGGCCTGGCCTTCGTGAAGGAGATCGCAGCCTTGCACCATGGCCGCATCGATCTGGGCAACGCGTCGCGCGGCGGGGCGGTGGCCACGCTCACGTTGCCGCTGCTGTCACATCACTGAGCGAATCTCGACGAGTTCGGGACGGGGTGGGAGCGATTCGGGAAGACGCAGATCCCACACCAAGCCGCTGCGTTCGAGCAGCACGAGCGCCCACCATCCCGGGTCCCACTCACCAGGCGCCAGTCCCAGCCGGGCCGAGCCTGGAAAAGCATGGTGGTTGTTGTGCCAGCTCTCGCCCATGGTCAGCAGCGAGGTCCACGGTATGTTTCGTCCTTGCACAGCAGCGCCTCGCACCTCGTAATTCATCTGGCCCTGGTTGTGTGCGAACCAGCCGATCAGCCAATGGCCCAGCACGCCCGCGGTGACGCGCGCGCAAACGCCCCAGAAAACGAAAGCCCATCCGCCCAAGAGATAGAAGAGCAGGGCGACCGGCAATTGCTGCAGCATCCAGCTTCTTTCGAGCCAGTGAAGGAAGCGGTCGTTGGCGACAAGGGGTTCTATCCGGATGTCGGGAGGATGCGAGAGATACAGCTCGCAGTGAAGCTGCCACCAGGCATCGGCCCAGAAACCGCGACCGTGTCGCAAGTAGTCGTGACAGACTGGCAAACGTTGCGCGTAGTCGCGCAACTCATGTTGGCGAAGAATGCCGAGAGGACCGGCCAGACCGACGAGTACGCCGCAGTAGATCAATGTGCAACGCAGCCATCGGGGGCATTGGAAGCTGTGGTGAATCAGCTGGCGATGACTGCCCAGCGAATGCCCGAATAGCAGCACGAACGCGGTGCTCGCAACGAAAAGCGCGAATGCATCCCACCGAAAAGAGAAAAAACCGCCAACCAGTGCTGCGGCGGCCATGCCGGAGAACCAGAGCGACTTGACCGGTGCGTACAGAACTTCGCCTTCACAGACGAAGTTCGCCTGCCCCGCGTGAACCCGATGGTGATCGAGACCCGTGGGCAGCATCGCGGAAACTCAGCGCCCGATCAGCGCGCAATAGGCTTCGCGCGTCTCCGGGCTCACCGCCCCCAGCGCCTGCAGGTACTCCGTCTGGTGCTGCCCGATCATGCGCGCCGATGCCACCGTCTTCGAACGGCAGTACCAGTGGCAGGTGTGCTGCATCAGGAACAGTTCGGCCGACATGGTGTAGGCCTTGGACTTCGGTGTTCGGCCCGCTTCGTTGCGCATCACGCCGGCGATTCCGCGCGCGTGGATGAGCAAGGCCTGGCGCATGTCGAAGCTGGCCGCCGGAAATAGCTGGGTGAAAAGCGGAATGGCTATGGGCAGCTTGCTCACGCGCGTGACGGGCTCGGGCATGCGCGAGAACTCGGCCGCGAAGCCGTCGACCTGGCCGGAGAGTTTTTCTTCCGTGGTGTCCAGCAGTTGCCAGATCTGGCGGCGGCGCTCGGCGTCGTCTTCGCCGAGGCAGCGCATGTAGCCGGAGGTGAGGCTCTCCATCAGCTTCTCGATCTGATAGCGGCCGAGGTGGCTGGCCAGCAGCGCGATGCGCAGGCGCTGCTCTCTGGACTTGAGGATGTAGAAGCCGGCGGCGATGAGCACCACCAGGGTGAGGATTTCCATGAATGCGAGAAGAAGGAGAAAAAGAGAAGGCGGGAAACAGCACCGAGTGTAGGCACCGCGACCCGCCTTCTCTTTTCAACTTCGTGAAGAGAGCCCTGGCTACCGGAAGAAATCGAGGATCCGGTTGCGCTCTTCCGGCGGAGGCGGCGCACCGACGGGCGCGCCGGTGAGTTCTTCCACCGGCGGTGGCGGCGTGTCGCTGTTCTCCAGGCCCAGGCTCGCCACGTTGTGGCCCGGCGTGAAGTCATCGAAGTACCACTCGCCGTCGATGTTCGCGACGCCCTCGGGCTGGGCCAGATGCGTCACTGGCACGCCCTGCAGTGCGGTCTGCATGTAGCCGGTCCAGATCGGCAGGCTCAGGCTGCCGCCGGTCTCGCCTCGCACGCCGAGTTGGCGCGGCGTGTCGTAGCCGACCCAGGCGATGCCCACCATGGTCGGCTGGAAGCCGGCGAACCATGTGTCGAAGGAATCGTTGGTGGTGCCGGTCTTGCCGTAGAGGTCGTCGCGCTTGAGCGCCTGATAGGCCTTGAAGCCGGTGCCGTTGCGCACCACGCTCTGCAGCAGCGAATCCATGATGAAGGCGTTGCGCTGCGGAATGGCCCGGCGCGTTTCGTCGAGCACCGGCGGTTCGGTTTCCATGATGACCTTGTCCCGCAGGTCCGTGACGCGCGTGACCAGGTACGGATTGACGCGGTAGCCGCCGTTGGCGAACACCGAATAGCCCACGGCCATCTGCATCGGCGTGACCGAGCCGGCGCCCAAGCCCATCGGCAGGTTGGCGGGGTGCTTGTCCTTGTCGAAGCCGAACTTGGTGATCCAGTCCTGCGCATAGGGCGCGCCGATCGACTGCAGCACGCGCAGCGTGACCAGGTTCTTCGACTTCATCAGCGCGGTGCGCAGCGGCATCGGGCCTTCGTAGGTGCCCTCGAAGTTCTTCGGCTCCCAGGGCTGGCCACCGTTGGCGCTGGCGTCGAAGTACAGCGGCGCGTCGTTCACCACGGTGGCGGGCGTGAAGCCTTTCTCGAGCGCGGCCGAGTAGATGAAGGGCTTGAAGCTCGAACCTGGCTGGCGCCAGGCCTGTGTCACGTGGTTGAACTTGTTCTTGCCGTAGTCGAAGCCGCCCACCAGTGCCTTGATGGCGCCGCTGCGCGGGTCCATGCCGATGAAGGCGCCTTCGACCTCGGGCAGCTGCGTGATCTCCCAGGTGTTCTTCGGCGTCTTCGCCACGCGGATCACCGCGCCGCGGCGGATCTTGATGTTCTGTGGCGCCTTCGCGGCAAGGCCCGACTGCGCGGGCTTCAGGCCGTCGCCCGTGATCTGGATGGTTTCGCCGTTCGCGCGCACGGCGCTCACTTCCTTCGCGTTCACGTCGAGCACCACGGCCGCGATCACGTCGCCGTTGTCGGGGTGCTCGGCCAGCGCGTCGTCCACGGCCTCGTCGACTTCCTTCTGCTCGGTCGGCAGGTCGACGAAGCGCTCGGGCCCGCGATAGGGCTGGCGGCGCTCGTAGTCCATGATGCCCTTGCGAAGCGACCTGTAGGCAGCGGCCTGGTCGGCCGCGACGATGGAGGTGTAGACCTTCATGCCGCTGGTGTAGATGCTGTCGCCGTACTGCGCGTACATCATCTGGCGCACCGTCTCGGCCACGTATTCGGCATGCAGCCGGTTCGGATCGGCCGCATCGCGCAGATGCAGCTCTTCCTTCTTCGCGGCCGCCGCCTGTTCGGCGGTGATGAAGCCGGTCTCCTGCATGCGGTCGATCACGTAGAGCTGGCGCGCACGCGCGCGGCGCGGGTTGGCCACCGGGTTGTTGGCGCCGGGTGCCTTCGGCAGGCCGGCGAGCATCGCGGCCTCGGCGATGGTGATGTTCTGCAGCGGCTTGCCGAAATACGTTTCGGAGGCGGCGGCGAAACCGTAGGCGCGGTTGCCCAGGTAGATCTGGTTCAGGTAGATCTCGAGGATCTGGTCCTTCGTGAGCTGCTGCTCGAGCCGCATCGCCAGCAGGATTTCGTAGGTCTTGCGGCTCATGGTCCGCTCGGAGGTCAGGTACACGTTGCGCGCCACCTGCATCGTGATGGTCGAGGCGCCCTGCTTGCGGCCGCCCTTCAGGCTTGCGACGGCGGCGCGCAGGAAGCCCTTGTAGTCAACGCCGCCGTGGTCGTAGAAGCGTGCGTCCTCCACGGCCAGCACGGCGTCCTTCATCACCTTGGGAATGTTGGCGAAGGGCGTGAGGTTGCGGCGCTCTTCACCGAACTCGCCGATCAGCTGGCCTTCGGTCGAGTACACGCGAAGCGGCAGCTTGGGGCGGTAGTCGGAAAGCGCCGAGACATCGGGCAGCTTCGGATAGATGGTGACCACCGCGACGATGGCCGCGACCAGCACCACCAGTGCGCCGGAGCCGACACCGATGGCGCCCCAGCCGGCAATGCGCTTCCAGTTGGGGCGGGAATCGCGAGGCGCCGCGCCGTCGTCGCCGGAAGCCTTGGAGTTTGAGCGTTTGAACATGGGAAGTGCCTGTTTGGCTAGCGAAAGGATTGGAGCCGCGGCGCGCCTGCGCGTTCCGGCGTCCGGAGCTCGAGCGTGCCTTGCCGCGCAGCACGCTGCGCGCAATGCATGGCATCGAAGTACTTGTCGTGGTCGAAGGCGATAAGCAGAAGATCCACCCCGGCATCGAGGGCACGGACGGTGGCGTCGCAAAGACCGCGGTTGTAGGCCGCGCCCATCGTGAGATCGTCGGTGACGAGCAGGCCCTGGTAGTCCCATTCGCCTCGGATCACCCGCTGCACGATTTTGCGCGAGAAAGAGACCGGATAAGCGGCGTCGAGTTCCGCAAGGATGACATGGCCGAGCATGATGGCCGCATCCGAATGTTTCGATACGTCTTGAAACGGCTTCCAGTCGTGTGCCGAGAGCCGGGCGACCGGCGTGCGCAGTTCGGCGGCGAAATGATGGGTGTCCTCGGTCACGCCGGCCAGGCCGGGAAAGTGCTTGAGCGTGCCGCGCACGCCTGCAGATTCGAGGCCCAGCTCGTAAGCGAGTGCCACCTGCGCGGTGACTGCGGGGTCGGCCGAGATGGCGCGTTCGTCGATGCGGGTGTGGAAATCCCAACGGCCCGGCGCGCGGCCGGGGCGCAGGTCGACCACCGGGCTGAAGTTGAGCGTGATGCCCAAAGCGGCGAGCGCCTTGCCCTGTTGCGCGCCGTAGGCACGGGCGCGTTGGGTGAGCTCGTCATCGGGCAGGTCGGCCTCGAGCAGCGAGGCGAGCGAGGGCTGGCGCTCGACCAGGGGCGACAGGCGCGAGACGGCGCCGCCTTCCTGGTCCGTGGCAACGACCAGCGGCGGCAGCCCGGCCGAGCGGCGCAGGGCCTGCAGGCCGGCGATCTCGTCGCGCAGTTCCTCAGCGGTGCGGCCCCTGACATTGCGGCCGGTGACGAAGATGCCGCCGATCAGGCCCTTGCGCGCCAGTTCGCGCAGGTCTTTCGCGTCGTCATAGCCGACGATGAAATGCGCGCCCACGGCCTGCGCGAGCGGGCCTTCCATCGCATTCACCTCGGCGCGATGCTGGTGCGAGACGGCCTCGTTGCAAAGCGCGGTGAGCAAGCCGGCGAACGCCAGTCCCAGCGCCACGGGCCGCAGCCTGCCACGCGCGAAGCGCCATGCAAGCGCGATGCCGGCAAGAAGCATCGCCACCAGCAGCGGCAGCTCCCATGCGCGCATGAAGCGCAGGTGCGGGTCCTTCAGGTGCCATGCCCAGAACCACAGCACGGCCAGCGCCAGCCAGCCCGATGCACTTGCGATGACCCGCAGCAGCTTCATGCGGCCGTCTGCGCTTCAGGTACCGCCACTGGCGCGGCTTCGTTGCGGCGCGAGAGCGCGTACCAGTCGACCTTGCGCGTCACGAGCATCAGCACCGACAGCATGCCGAAGATCAGCAGTGCGCCCAGCAGCAGTGCGTTGCTTTCGGAAGCCAGCAGGCCGTAGAGTGCGCCGTACAGCAGCGCTACGAACGCGCCGAACGAGAGGCCGCGCCGCCAGCCGCCGAGCACCGCGCTGAAGTACACGGCAAGCAGCGCGACGCTCGCCGAGGCCGCGCCCGCATAGGCCATCCAGAAGGCGAACTTCTCGGACAGCGCCAGCAGCAGCAGGAAGAAGAGCGCGATCGACAGGCCGACGAGGCCGTACTGGATCGGGTGCAGGCGCAGCTTGCGGAACAGCTCGAACATGAAGGCCGCCATCAGCACGAGGCCGATGAAGAGCACCCCGTACTTGCCTGCGCGCGTGCTCATCGAATAGACGTTGATCGGCTGTGCGAGCGACACGTCGAAGGTCTGCAGAGGGCCCATGTTGCGGCGCGCCGGAACGGCGGCTGCGGCCGTCGCGTGGGCGCTGCTTGCCACGTCCGCCGTGCCGCCCTGGCCCGAGAGACCCGCACGCACCTGTTCGCGCGCCGAGGTCACGAGCGAGGAAACGCGCCAGTGCGCGTCGAAGCCCTGGGGCGTCACGCTGCGCTCGGCTGCGAGAAAGCGGCCGCCGAAGCTGGGATGTGCCCAGGGCGAGCGCAGGTGCGCGGTCGTTTCCTCGGCGATGGGGGCGATGGCGAGCGTGTCCTGCCCGACCAGGCCCAGCTTCATCTCGAAGGGAATGGGCGTGCCGGCCTGCCAGGCGGCGAGTGCCGCGCCGGTGACCGGTGCGTGGATGCCGTCGGCGAACCACGCATCGTCGGCCAGGCCCGGCACGCGCTGCTTGAAGCGCAGGGCCTCGCTGCCCATCGTCATGGTCGGCGAGCCGTCGAGGCCGCGCAGGTCGCTCACGTTGAAGGCGATGAGCGGGGCCTTGAATTCGATCTTCGAGTCGGTCTCGCTGTGCGACACGGCCTTCGGGTCGAAGGCGGCAAAGCCGCCGGTGAGCGTGGCGTCGAGCGTGTAGAAGGGAATCCTGAAGATGCCGCGATAGCGTTCCTGCGGTGCCATCGATCCTTCGATGTGCAGCTTGTCGGGAAACACCACATGGGCCATTTCCTTGCTGCGCGGCTCCTGGCCGATCACCTTGCCCTGCGCGTTGCGCAGCGGCTCCATCCAGCGTTCCACGTACGGCACCAGCAGCAGCGGGCCGACCATCGTCTGGCGGCCCGCATAGGTGGCGGCGAGCTCGCCGGCGGCTTCACGCTGGCTCTCGCCGCGGGCGCGGTTGATCGAATCGATCTCTCCCAGCGGAATGCACAGCAGCAGCAACAGGAAGAGCAGGCCCGCGACCTTGGCCAGCATGGAGCTCATCAGGACTTTGAACAACTGAAGCATGTTTTTCTCTCCTCGTCTGTAGCGATGGCCGCGATGCTCGCCGCGCGAGCCGAAGGCCGTGTGAAGGGCTCCGGCGGCCCCGCTTCACACAGACTTCACACAGCGGATGCGGGCCGGCGACGACTTCAAGACGCCTTCCAACTGGCTTCTCGCGCGCTGGCGAAAGTTGCGGCCGTGCAAGTTCGCACGGACAAGGACCCCGCCATGGATGCCCAAACCACCACACGTCCCGGCCGCTGGCTCTGGCTCGCCACCGTGAGCCTGGCGACCGCGGGCTTCATCGCCATGGGCGTGCGCCCGGCGCACGCGCAGGAAGCGCCCGCCGGACCGCGCCTGAAGACGGAAAGCCCGTATTTCTTCGTGAAGAGCGACGACCCCTCGGTCGACCGCCTGCCACTCAAGGGCACCGAGGTCTCGGTGAAGATCTCGGGCGTGATCGCCGACGTGACGGTCACGCAGACCTACCGCAACGAAGGCCAGCGCGCCATCGAGGCGAAGTACGTGTTCCCCGGATCGACCAAGGCCGCGGTGAGCGGCCTCAACGTGCGCCTGGCCGACCGGCTCATCACCGCGCAGATCCGCGAGAAGCAGCAGGCGCAGATCGAATACGACACGGCCAAGAAGGAAGGCAAGACCGCCGCGCTGCTCGAGCAGCACCTGCCCAACGTGTTCCAGATGAACGTCGCCAATATCCTGCCGGGCGACGACGTGAAGGTGGAGTTGCGCTACACCGAACTGCTGGTGCCGCAGTCGGGCAACTACCAGTTCGTGTTCCCGACCGTGGTCGGTCCGCGCTACAACTCGCCGCAGTCGGAGAACGCGCAGGCCAAGTGGATCGCGCAGCCCACGCTGCCCGCTGGCACGGCTGCCGGCACCGCTTTCAGACTCAAGGCCACCATCGACACGCCGATGGGCATCAAGGAAATCCGCTCGGCCACGCACGCCATCGACGTGAAGAAGAGCGACGAGGACCAGCACGCCGACATCGTGCTCGCCGCCGACGGCCGCCCGGCCGACAACCGCGACTTCGTGCTCGACTACCGCCTCGCGGGCGAGAAGATCGAATCGGGCCTGATGCTCTACAAGGGCCAGGGCAACAACGCCGAGAACTTCTTCCTCGCGATGGTCGAGCCGCCCAAGGCCGTGGCCGCCAGCGCGATCTCGCCGCGCGACTACATCTTCGTGGTCGACATCTCGGGCTCGATGCACGGCTTTCCGCTCGACACCGCGAAGACGGTTCTCGAACGCCTGATCGGCGGCCTGCGCCCGAGCGACACCTTCAACGTGCTGCTGTTCTCGGGCAGCAACAAGATGCTGTCGCCGAAATCGGTGCCGGCCACGCGCGCCAACATCGAGCAGGCGCTGGCCACCATCAAGAACTACAGCGGCAGCGGAAGCACCGAGCTCATTCCGGCGCTCAAGCGCGTTTACGCCGAGCCCAAGGAAGAGAACGTGTCGCGCACAGTGGTGGTCGTGACCGACGGCTACGTGACGGTCGAGCGCGAGGCCTTCGAGCTGGTGCGCAACAACCTTTCGAAGGCCAACGTGTTCGCCTTCGGCATCGGCTCGTCGGTCAACCGCAGCCTGATGGAAGGCATCGCGCGCGCCGGCATGGGCGAGCCCTTCATCATCACCGACCCGATCCAGGCGCCCGAACAGGCCGCGCGCTTCCGCCGCATGGTCGAGTCGCCGGTGCTCACCAACGTGAAGGCCACCTTCGGCGGCCTCGATGTGTACGACGTGGAGCCGCAAGCCCTGCCCGACGTGCTGGGCGAACGCCCGGTGATCGTGTTCGGCAAATGGCGCGGCGAAGCCAAAGGCCGCGTGATCATCGAAGGCCAGAGCGCCAGCGGTCCCTACCGCCAGGAAGTGCGCATCGACGGCAACACCCGCCAGGACACGGCAGCGCTGCGCACGCTGTGGGCGCGCCACCGCATCCAGAGCCTGAGCGACCAGGAGACGCTGGAAGGCGGCACGGCCCTCAAGGACCGCATCACCGAGCTCGGCCTGAAGTACAGCCTGCTCACGCAATACACGAGCTTCATCGCCGTCGACAAGGTGGTGCGCAACGTGGCGCCGCAGGACAGCGTGGGCGTGAACCAGCCGCTGCCCCTGCCGCAAGGCGTGAGCGAGCTGGCGCTCGGCGCCGAGGTGCCGAGCACGCCGGAGCCCGAGTCGCTGGGTGCCATCGCCGTCGTGCTCTCGATGCTCGCCATGCTGCGCCGCCGCGCGCGCCGCAACGACGCGCGCCGCTTCACCGCCTGATCCATCGGAAGAAGGAAAAGAATGTCATTGGCAATGCTTGCCCACCGCCATCCGCGCATCGTGGACTGGGGCATCCACATCGACCGCACCCCGGCCGCCGGCTGGATCGGACTGCAGTTCGTCGCGCTGATGCCCACCTGGGTCTGGATGGCCCAGCGCATGCGCGACGGCTCCGACGATCCGCTGGGTTTGCTGGCGCTGGTCGCGCTCGCCGCGCTGGCCTGGAGCCGCCGGCGCGAACTGCGCGCCTCGCCGCGGCTGGGCTGGCTCGCGCTGGCCGGCGCGGGTACCGTTCTCGCGACGCTGCTGCGCACGGGGCTCGGCTTCATGCCCGCGCTGCCGCCGCTCGCGGCTGGGTTGGTCGCTGTGCTGGCACTGGCCTGCGGGCTGCTGGCCTTCCTGCCGCGCAAGGTGGCGGCGCTGCCGGTGGCCGGTCTCGCGGTGCTGGCGCTGCCGCTGCTTTCGTCGCTGCAGTTCTATGCCGGCTATCCGCTGCGCGTGGTGACGGCCGAGGTCAGCCGCTGGCTGTTGTCGCCGGGCTTCGAGGTGGCGCGCGAGGGCGCCACCCTGGCGGTCGATGGCCGGCTGGTGATCGTCGATGCGCCCTGCTCCGGCGTGCAGATGGTGTGGCTGGGCTACTTCACGGCCTGCGCGGTCGCGCTGTGGGCCTCGCGCAGCGGCCGGTCCTTCGCGCGGCGGCTGCCGCTGGTCGGACTCCTGGTGCTGGCCGGGAACATCGTGCGCAACAGCGTGCTGATCGCCTTCGAGGGCGCCGGCCATCCGCTCGCGCCCTGGGCGCACAACGCGCTGGGCCTGCTGCTGCTGGCCGTGGTGTGCGGCGCCATCGCCCGGCTGATGGTGCCGGCCCGGCCCGCGCCCGAACCCGCCGAACTGCCCATTCCGGGCCTGATCACTACCCAGGGAGGCCGCCATGTCGACACCGTTCTTTGAGCGCTGGTTCGCCAACCATTTCATCAACCGCATCGGCCACAAGACGGCTTTCGCGCTGGCGATGGCGCTGTGCATGCTGTGGTCGGCCACGGCGGCCCTGCGCACGCCGGCCGAGCCGGTGGCGCCCGCCGTCGCCTCGCACGAATGGCCGAGCCAGTGGGACGGTGCCGCGCTGCGCCCGCTGGCGCTGAGCGAGGTGGAGCAGCGCTTCGCCGACCGCTTCCCCGGCGCCATCGGCCGCATGACCGACGGCAGCCAGACGCTGGTGATGCGCGAGGTGAGCCAGCCCACGCGCATGCTGCATCCGGCCACGGACTGCTACCGCGCGCTGGGCTATCGCATCGAGCAGGCGCGCCTGGAACGCGACGCACAGGAGCGCATGTGGCGCTGTTTTGTTGCGCAACGGCACGGAGCGCAAAAAATCCGCGTCTGCGAGCGCATCGTCGACGCCCAGGGCACGGCTTTCACAGACACTTCAAGCTGGTACTGGGCAGCAGCCAGCGGCCAATCGCATGGGCCGTGGCAAGCTGTCACCGTAGCGAGACCGATCTGAGAAACCTGCCTGTGAAGAAGACCCTGCGATTCGTGCTCTATGGCCTGCTGGCCCTGGTCATTACGGCCTGTGTAGCTATCTTTTTGATAGTCAAGCTGGCGCTCGCGCCGGCTGCCGGCGAATGGAGCACCACGGTGAAGGCGGGGCCGCTGAATTTCGAGATCGGAGTTCCGACGGCGGTGCGCGTGGCCACTTCGACATGGTTCGCGCCGTATCTCGACGGCCGCTCGTTCGGCACCCGCTTCGGCACCGTGCGCTTCGCCTGGAAGCCGGCCGGCGAGCTGCTGGAAATGCAGTGCGCGCCCTGCAGCGCCGAGGTGCCGGCGCTCGGCACCCAGCCGATCCGCGTCGATCGCCTGGTCGCCACGGTCAAGCGCGACGGCAACACGCTCGCCGGCACCTTCGAGGCCACCCCGCAGAGCAACGACACCAGCCAGCTCCAGGGCCACTGGGACGGCAGGCTCACGCCGAAGAACATCCACCTGAGCGCCAGCGTGCAGGACGCGCCCATCGCCCGCTGGTACGCGGTGCTGGTGCCTACCCTGCCCGAGCTGCAGCGCGCGCGCATCGGCGGCACGCTGGCACTGCGCGGCCAGCTCGTGCTGCCCGAGGCCACCTTCGCGGTGCAGCCGACCATCAGCCAGTTCACGGTCGAGGGGCTGGGCACCGAGGCCATGCTGGGTGCGCGCACCAGTTGCGGCCCGTCGGCGAAGCTGGCCAACGACAGCTGGCTGGCGCGCGCCGTCATCGCCGCCGAAGACCAGCGCTTCTTCACCCACGGCGGCTACGACCTGACGGAAATCCTCGCTTCCATCGACAACAACCAGAAGCCCGGCCAGACGCGGCGCGGCGGCAGCACCCTCACGCAGCAGCTCGCCAAGCTGCTGGTGACGGGCAGCGACCGCACGGCCGAGCGCAAGCTGCGCGAGCTGCTCTACGCGGTCGAGATGGAGCAGACGCTGGGCAAGGCCCGCATCCTGCAGCTGTATCTGGACAACGCGCCCTGGGGCGGCAACCTCTGCGGCGCCGAGGCCGCGGCGAAGCGCTACTTCAAGCGCAGCGCCCGCACGCTGGAGCCGGCGCAGGCCGTGTGGCTGGCCGCCATGCTGCACAAGCCGCAGGCCGTGCTCGAGCAATGGCGGCGCGACGGCCAGATCGACGCCGACCGCATCAAGTGGATCGCCGAAGGCATCCGCGGAATCAGCCGCAACCAGCGCGAGGCCCTGCTCAAGAGCGTGGCCGCGGCGAAGTTCACGGCGCCGGAGGCCGCCACGCAATGAACAACACTGCCCACCTGTCCGTTCCCGAAATAGAAGCCATCGAGCGAGCCACCATCGCGGCGGTGTCGCCCGACCTGACCGAGGAAATCGACGGCTGGCTGCTGCCCTTCGCCAGCGGCACCGTCAAGCGCGCCAAGTCGGCCGTGCCGCTGCACCGCAGCGCGGTCGAGGCCGCCACGCTCGACCGCATCGAGGACCGCTACGACAGCCGCCAGGCGGCGCCCGCGCTGCGGCTGGCCGATGCGCCCTGCTTCGACGGCCTGCGCGCCGAACTGGAGCGCAGGCACTACATCGCCGACAGCCCGACCTGCGTGCAGGCGGGCTCGGTGCAGCGCATGCGGCAGGTGGTCGCGCCGGGCGGCGCGTCGGCCGACGTCGACCGCACGCCCGACAACGCCTGGTCGGCCCTCTTCCTCGGCGAGGGCTTCGACCCGGTGGACGGCGCCCATCGCGTGCGCATGCTCTCGCGCGCCAAGGGCACCCTCTACGCCAGCGTGCGCGAAGGCGGCCGAACGGTGGCCGCCGGCGCCATGGCCTTCGGCCACGGCTGGGCCAGCGTGCACGGCATGCGCACCGACCAGGCACAGCGCGGCCGGGGCCTCGCGGGGCGCGTGCTGGCCGCGCTGGCGCAGGCCGCGACGGAGCGCGGCTTCGAGCGGGTGTTCCTGCAGGTCGACGCGGGCAACCATGCGGCGCTGTCGCTGTACCGCCGCGCCGGTTTCGAGACGCAGTGGAAGTACAGCTACTGGCAGCGCCAGCAGTGGCCCTGAAGTTACACGCCGTACAAGCCATCGGCTGACAGCCCGCGGGTGGCGCGGCGCGGGCGTTAGTGCCACCATGGACGCATGACGAACGCCAACCACCACGCCAACCACCCCACCGATCCCGTCGCCACGCCGCGCGGCATCGACCACATCGTGGCCGGTGTTTCCACCAGCGATGGCGACGGCGTGAAGCTCACCCGCGTGCTGCAGCAACCCCTGCAGAAGCGGCTCGACCCTTACCTCATGCTCGATGCCTTCGGCAGCGACAACCCGGGCGACTACATCGGCGGCTTTCCCAACCATCCGCACCGCGGCTTCGAGACCGTCACGTACATGATCGCCGGCCGCATGCGCCACCGCGACAGCGCCGGCCACGAGGGGCTGCTCGAAAACGGCGGCGTGCAGTGGATGACCGCCGGCCGCGGCCTCGTGCACAGCGAGCTGCCCGAGCAGGAAGAAGGGCTGATGGAAGGCTTCCAGCTCTGGCTCAACCTGCCGGCCCGGGACAAGATGCGCGAGCCCTGGTATCGCGACATCCAGAGTGCGGAGATTCCCGAATTCACCACCACAGGCGGGGCGCGCGTGCGCGTGATCGCGGGCGCGAGCCACGGCATCGAAGGCGCTGTGCGGCGCGCCCACACCGAGCCGCTCTACCTGGACATCGAGCTGCCGCCGGGTGCCGAATTCGCGCAGCCGCTGCCGGACGACCACAACGCGCTGGTCTACGTGTTCCGCGAATCGCTGTGGATCGCGGGCAGCGAGATCCCGACGCGGCGCATGGCCATCCTCGCCAACGACGCGGGCAGCGACGGCGTGGTGCTGCGCGCCGGCGCGACCAACCACAGCCCGGCGCGCGCTCTGCTCATCGCCGGCAAGCCGCTGAACGAGCCGATCGCGCAGTACGGCCCCTTCGTGATGAACACGCCGGAGCAGGTCAGGCAGGCGGTGCACGACTTCCAGGACGGAAAGCTGGGCTGAGCGCGTCGCGATGTAGTCGCCCGCCTACCGAAAGTCGGCATCGGGCACGCGCCCCGGCCGCCGCGCGGGGCGCCTAGATTGCGCGAATGCCCCCCACGATCCGGAAAGGACAGGCGCCCGAAACGCTGCAGCGCGCCGAGTTCCACGAACGCTTCATGCAGCCTTTTCAAGACCCGGCCTTCCGGGCCGAGGCCGATTCGCTGCGGCGCATCGAGCTCATCGCCTGGGAGGCCTACGAGGAAGGCCGCAAGTCGCCCGTCACCCGCAAGGCCGGGCCTGGCTATGCCGACCCCGAGTACGAACTTTCGGTCGATTGGCTCGAAGCCAAGGCGCGCCTTGACGCCGCCCAGACGGCCTGGGGCCAACCGCAGACGCCGTCGCGCGTGCTGCTGGTGAACGGCTCACCGCGCAACGACGGCACATGCCCCGGCGAAGTCTCCAAGACCTGGCGGCTGGCGCAGACCGCGCGCGAGGTGCTCGACAGCAACGGCATCGAGACCGACCTGCTCGACCTGAGCCTGCTCACCTCCGAATACGGCCGGCAGATCCATCCCTGCAAGGGCTGCGTCTCCACCGCCATGCCGCTGTGCCACTGGCCCTGCAGCTGCTATCCGAACCATTCGCTGCGCCAGACCGGCGACTGGATGAACGAGATCTACGAGCGCTGGGTGTCCGCGCACGGCGTGATCCTCCTCACCCCCACGCACTGGTACCAGGCCACGAGCCCGCTGAAGCTCATGATCGACCGCCTGGTCTGCGCCGACGGCGGCAACCCCGACCCCACCAGCACGCACGGCAAGAAGCCCGAGGAGGCCAAGGCGCTGGAACTGGAAGGCTGGGGCTACCCCAGGCACCTCGACGGCCGTGCCTACGGCGTGGTGGTGCACGGCGACGTGGCCGGCGTGGAAAGCGTGCGCCGCAATCTCTGCGACTGGCTCGACTGGATGGGCCTGATCGAGGCCGGCACGCAGTCGCGGCTGGACCGCTACATCGGTTACTACGAACCCTACGCCACCAGCCACGAGGCACTCGATGCCGACGCCGACGTGCAGGAAGAAGTGCGCCAGGTGGCCCGCGCCATGGTCAAGGCGGTCACCGAGCTGCGCGCCGGCAGGCTGCAGGCACCCGACCGCGGGCTGAAGCGGCCGCGGCCCAAGTAGCGCCGCCGCGGCAGCAGCAGGAAAAGCGGGAGGAAAAGGGTCAATAAATCACGCCGGTGGCGGCTTCCGGAGGGCCTGTTCATCATTCTTTACGCAAGCTCACGCCGGGCTAACGGATGCGATACAGAGCTCTTCCACACTTCGTCTCACCTGCTGCCCATCGGCGGCGGGCTTCTTCGAAAGGAAGCACTTCTCATGATTTCTCTTCGCCAACGCATCGTCTGGGCCAGCCTGCTCGGTTCGGCCGCCCTCGCCTCTTCGGGCGCCTTCGCTCAAGCGCCGGCAGCCGCCCCGTCCGCAGCCGCGCCCACCGCCGCGGTGGCCCAGGCCGACAACGCCGCCGTGCCCAAGGCGCAGCACAAGCGCATGGACCCGGCCCAGCGCATGGAGCGCATGAAGGAACACCGCGCCAAGCGTCTCGCGGCCCTGAAGGAAAAGCTCAAGCTCACCTCGGCACAGGAAGGCGCCTGGAGCACCTTCACCAGCGCGACGCAGCCGCCGGCCGGCCCGCGTCCGCACATGGACCGCGCCGAGTTCGCCAAGCTGACCACGCCGGAGCGCCTGGAACGCATGCAGACCCGCCAGGCCGAGCGCAGCGCGATGTTCGCCAAGCGCGCCGAAGCCACGAAGACCTTCTACGCCACGCTGTCGCCCGACCAGCAGAAGACCTTCGACGCCGAGACTGCCCACTTCGGCGGCCCGCGCGGCCACCGTGGCCATGACGGCGGCCATCGTGGCGCGCCGCCGGCTCCCGCCAAGAGCTGATCGATCGCCGCCCCGGCGGCGGCAACGAAAAAAGCCCGCGACGCGAAAGCGCCGCGGGCTTTTTCATGGGGCCTTCGGACTTACTTCGGCGTACCCGTCTTGTCCGTCGGGTTCGTCACCACGTCCGGGCGCTCGCCCTTCTGGCCGAACTGCGGCTTCACCTTGCGCCCGGTCTGGCTCACTTCCGCGCGCGACATCTCGCCGGTGGGCTGCGGCATCGCGTTGGGCTGGCTGTTGACCGTGGTGGTCACCTCGCCCTTGGGCACCGGGTTGTTGGCGTTGTTGCGGTTGTGCGCGCGCGCCTCGGCCTTCACCGATTCGCGCGACATCGGCATCGAGTTGTCGGGGCGCTGCGGCGGATTGGCGACGCCGGCCGGCGTCATGGTGCTGGCTTCGCCGCCCACCGAGGGATCGGGCTGGGCGGGAATGGAAGTGGTCTGCGCCATCGCGATGCCCGCCGCGCCCAGCAGCGCGGCAAGAACGGTGGCGTGGAAAGCGGCTTGGTGTTTCATGGGGGTGCTCCTTGTGGCTTGTTCCTCGAAAAGGCGGGCTGCCTTTTCCTGAACCGTGAATTCACCGTAGGAGTCCCGCGATTCAGCCCGTGTGGGGGTGCGGCAGGCATGCCTGTAGGAACCGGCCGTCCGGCCACGAAGGCGGCGGCGGGATGGCGGCGGGAAGACGGGTGGAAGGAGTTGGCGCGTTCCTACAGTCAGGAAGGGCGCGGCCACGTACAACACACATGACGATGTCTTCCTCGCCCATCATTCCCGACGCCACCGCGCCCGATGCCGAGCCGGCAACGGCGGTCACGCCGACCTCGCTCAAGGTCATGACGGTGAACACCCACAAGGGCTTCACCGCGCTCAACCGCAGGTTCATCCTGCCCGAACTGCGCGACGCGGTACGCACCGTGGGGGCCGACGTGGTGTTCCTGCAGGAGGTGCTGGGCACGCACTCGCGCCATTCGCGCAGGGTGAACAACTGGCCCGAGGCGCCGCACTACGAATTCCTGGCCGACACCATGTGGCCGCAGTTCGCCTACGGCCGCAACGCCGTGTACCCCAAGGGTCACCACGGCAACGCGGTGCTCTCGAAATTCCCGATCGTGCATTTCCGCAACCACGACGTGTCGGTGAGCGGCCCCGAGAAGCGCGGCCTGCTGCATTGCGTGCTGCGGCTGCCGGGCCGCGTGGTCGACGTGCACGTGATCTGCACCCACCTCGGGCTGGCCGAGGCGCACCGGCAGCAGCAACTCGAACTGCTGTGCCACATCGTGCGCGACGAGGTGCCTTCCGACGCGCCGCTGATCGTGGCGGGCGATTTCAACGACTGGCGCGGCCGCGCGCACGACATCCTCGAAAAGGGCGCCTCGCTGCGCGAGGTGTTCGTGCACGCCACCGGCCGCGCGGCCAGGACCTTTCCGGCGCGCTTCCCGGTGCTGTCGCTGGACCGCATCTACGTGCGCAATGCCGGCGCGCACGCACCCGTGGTGCTGCCGCGCCGTCCGTGGTCGCACCTGTCGGACCATGCGCCGCTGGTGGCGGACATCGACCTGTGAGTGCAGTGGCCATGAACGAAAGCAACAACGACAGCGGCAACAACGGCCACTGGATCGCCGGCAACCGCATCGGCCTGCTGGAGAACGGCGAGGAGTTCTTCCCGCGCGTGTTCGACGCCATCCGGCAGGCGCGGCGCGAGGCGATCGTCGAGACCTTCATCCTGTTCGAGGACAAGGTCGGCCTGCAGCTGCACGCCGCGATGCGCGAGGCCGCGCTGCGCGGCGTGAAGGTCGACCTGATGATCGACGGCTTCGGCTCGCCCGATCTCTCGCGCGAATTCATCGAGGGGCTGACCTCCGCCGGCGTGAAGGTGCGGGTGTTCGACCCGGGCCGCCGCTTCATGGGCCAGCGGCTCAACGTGTTCCGCCGCATGCACCGCAAGATCGTGGTGATCGACGGCGAGCGCGCCTTCGTCGGCGGCATCAACTACTCGGCCGACCACCTGCTCGACTACGGTCCCATGGCCAAGCAGGACTACGCGGTGGAACTCGAAGGCCCGATCGTGGGCGAGATCCACCAGTTCGTGCTGCGTGCCATCGCCCTGGGCGGCAAGGGCGCGGGCTGGTTCCGCCGCCGGCTGCGCCAGCTGCCTGACGCCAGGCATGCGCACTCCGCGGGCACGGCCGATGCGATGTTCGTCACGCGCGACAACCGGCGCCACACCAACGACATCGAGCGGCAGTACCGCGCTGCGATCCGCGCCGCGCGCGAGCGCATCGTGATCGCCAACGCGTACTTCTTTCCGGGCTACCGGCTCATCAAGGAGCTGCGGCGCGCGGCAAGGCGCGGCGTGGACGTGCGGCTCATCCTGCAGGGCGAGCCCGACATGCCTATCGTGAAGACCGCGGCGAGCATGCTCTACCACCACCTGCTGCACGCGGGCGTGCGCATCTACGAATACTGCGACCGCCCGCTGCACGGCAAGGTCGCGCTCATGGACGGCAAGTGGAGCACCGTGGGCTCCAGCAACCTCGATCCGCTGAGCCTGTCGCTCAACCTCGAGGCCAACGTGGTCGTGCGCGACGAGGCCTTCAACAGCGTGCTGGCCGAACGCATGGACCGGCTGATGGAGTGCAGCTGCAAGCAGGTGCAGGCCGCCGACCTCGCCAGCGAATGGAGCGGCTGGCGGCTGGTGCGCAGCTTCTTCGTCTTCCACATCATGCGCTGGTACCCGGCCCTGCTGGGCCGCCTGCCGCGCCACGTGCCGCGCCTCACGCCGGCGGAGGCCACCGACCTCGCGAGCCGGCGCGACACGGGGCGCAGCGATCCGACCGGCGGCGCCACGCAGACGGAAGCCGCCTGATCGGAAACAGGAGCGCCGTACCGATGAGCACCATGGCCCTCTCGCGCCACAGCTGGTGGCCCTGGGCCCGCCGCGCGGCGGTGTGGGGCTTCTTCGCGCTGATCGCGTGGCTGATCGTGCGGCAGGCGCTTGCCATCGACTGGGAGGACGTGCTCGACGCGATCCGCGCGCTGCCCGCCACCGCCCTTCTTGCCGCCGCGGCACTGGCAGCCTCCAGCTTCGCGCTCTACAGCACCTACGACCTGCTGGGCCGGCACCTCACGCGGCACCGGCTGGGCACGGGCACGGTGATGGGCGTGACCTTCATCAGCTACGCCTTCAACCTCAACCTCGGTTCGCTGGTGGGCGGCGTGGCCTTCCGCTACCGGCTCTATTCGCGGCTGGGGCTTGCGAACGACACCATCACGCGCGTGCTCGGCTTCAGCATGCTGACCAACTGGCTGGGCTACCTGGTGGTGGCCGGCGCGGCCTTCTGCTTCTGGCCGATGACGCTGCCGCCCGAGTGGAAGATCGGGAGCGAGGGCCTGCGCATCCTCGGCGCGGCGCTGCTGATGGTTGCGCTGGCCTACCTCGTGCTGTGCGCCCTGGCGAGCGGGCACGTGTGGCGCGTTCGCGGCTTCGGGCTCAAGGTGCCGGGGCTGGCGATGGCGCTGCTGCAGCTCGCGATGTCGTGCGCCAACTGGTCGCTGATGGGCGGCGTGATCTGGTTCCTGCTGCAGGGACAGGTCGACTATGCGCAGGTGCTCGCGGTGCTGCTGGTGGCCGCGGTGGCCGGCGTTCTCACGCATGTGCCGGCGGGGCTCGGCGTGCTCGAGGCGGTGTTCGTCGCGCTGCTTTCGCACGAGGTGCCGCAGGTCCAGCTGCTCGGCGCGCTGCTGGCCTACCGCGGGCTCTACTACCTGCTGCCGCTGGCGGTGGCCGCGCTGGCCTACCTGGTCACGGAGGCGCGGGCCAGGCGGCTGCGCACCTCGCCGCGCCATGGCAGCCCGCGCTAGAAGTGATACGTGTAGCGCAGCCGCACGAAGTTCTCGCCCGGGTTGGGCTTCTTGATGCCGCCGTTGGAGAAGTGCTGCAGCCGCAGCGAGAGTTCGTGCGCGCCGTGCTCGCCGAAGCTGCGCCCGATGCCGATCACCTCGGTGAACTGGAAGGCGGTGCTGAAGCTGCGGTCGGGCGTGCGATAGACGTGGTCCATCACGCTGGCGCCGACGCCGCCTTCGGCAAACCAGGGCGAGCCCCCGTGGTCGAAGCGGTAGCGCCAGGTGTAGATCGCGCCGATCTGCGCGTAGTCGTGCGGACCGTCGCCCAGCGCAGGCGCGTGCCAGTTGCTCAGGAAGATGTCCCAGTAGGTGGTGAGCGCGCCCTCATGCACGGGCTGGCGCGGCGACCAGGGAATGGTCATGCCGACGGTGGCCGAATTGGTGCTGCCCATTTCGCCATGCGGGGCGCGGCCCCCTTCGACATAGAAACCGCGCGCACTGTCTTCGAACGCGTGGGCCGCGGTGCCCGACAGGCCGAGAAAGCCTGCGAACAAGGCTGCCCCGGCAAGGGACGCGCAAGTATGGAATCTCATGATGCGAGGTGTGAATGCACTAAGTGGAAATGAGAAGGTCATCTTCAATTTCCGCCGCATCCGGCATTCGCCCGGCACGTAATTTCCACATCGGAAAGTAGGACTTGATCAACAAAAATGCGGATCCATTCCTGTCGTGCGCAAACCGCCGCAGCCGGCCACGCCTATAGTGGCCCGACCCCCTCTTCCACGCGCCCGAGCGCGGCCTTCCACATGTTGTCGTCTTCCAGCAGTTCAGTCGCCCGCCCTTCGAGCCCGCTCATGCAGCAGTGGCTGGACCTGGCGCTCAAGACCCACGAGATGCTGCTGTCCTCCGGCCTCGTGATCGGCATGCGCACCGGGCGCATGGCCCGCGCGGGGCTCGCGCCCAGCGCAGACGATCTTGCGGAGTTCCAGCTCATGGGACAGGAAAAGCTCGATGCCGCGAACGAGTCGGGCCTTGCGATGGCCCGGCAGTGGCACAGCAGCAATTTCTCGCTTGCCAATCGCGTGCTCCAGCAATGGCTGCAGAGCACGACGGCCTTCTTCTCGCTGGCGGGCAGCGTCACACCCGCGCAGGCTGCCGCGCATGGCGACGCCTTCGTGCAATCGGCCGCGGACACGGTCGATGCGGCGAGCGAGTTGCCCGAGATCGCGGCACGCATCGCGCGCCAGGGGCTGAAGCCCATTCATGCCGCCGCCACTTCCAACGCGCGCCGGCTCTCGGGGCTCGATTCCTGAGCCTCAGGACTTCGCCGGCACCAGCGTCAGCAGCGTGATCTCGGAAGGCGCGCCGAAGCGCTTGGGCGGGCCCCAGTAGCCGGTGCCCCGGCTCACGTAGACCCACATGTCGTGCAGGCGGTGCAGGCCGGCCGTGAAGGGCTGCTGCATCGGCACGAAAAGATTCCACGGAAAGAACTGGCCGCCGTGCGTGTGGCCCGACAGCTGCAGCTGGTAGCCGGCCGCGGCCGCCAGTGGCGCGCTGCGCGGCTGGTGCGCGAGCAGCACGCGCGTGTGCACCAGCGGCGGCGCGTCGTGCAGTGCCAGATGCGGGTCGCTGGCGTGCGCCGCGTCGAAGTGCCCGGCGGTGAAGTCGGTCACGCCGGCGAGCACCAGCGCGCTCTCGAAGAGTTCTTCATCCGTCTGCGCGCCGCGCACGTTGCGGGTCTGCAGCACCACGTGCTCGTTGAGCAGCACTTTCAGGCCCAGCCGGCGCAGCTCGTCGATCCAGGCATGTGCGCCCGCGTAGTACTCGTGGTTGCCGGTGACCACGAAGGTGCCGTGGCGTGCGCGCAGCCCGGCCAGCGGCGCGATGTGCTCGCGCAGCTCCGGCACGCTGCCGTCGACCAGGTCGCCAGTGATCGCGATGGCGTCGGCGCCCAGCCGGTTCACCGCGTCGACGATGCGCTGGATGTAGGTGTTGCGGATCGTCGGCCCCACGTGGATGTCGCTGAGCTGCGCGATGCTGAAGCCCTCGAGCGCCTGCGGCAGGCCGCGGATCGGCACCTCCACCCGCTTCACGCCGGCCGTGCGGCGCGCGTTCAGGAAACCGATGGCCGAGGTGGCCGTGGCCAGTGCCAGCACCGCCAGCGCGCTCCAGGGCAGCAGCGTGCTCCATTGCACCTGCACGCCGCCCACGGCGCCCGCGAGCCAGGCCAGCAGCAGGCCGGCGTCGCGCACCAGCGTCAGCACGAACATCGAGGAGAACCAGCCCATGCTGATCAGGCCGGTCCACTTCAGCAGGGAGCCGTTTCCGGCGCCCTCGCGGCGGCGCGACACGAAAGGAAGGGGGATCGTCGCCGCCGACACCACCAGCGCGACGAGCGCCAGCGGCCACGCGGGCGTGAGCACGGCCAGCGCGGGCAGCAGGCGCAGCGCGATATAGACGTGCAACAGCGCGGTCAGGGCGCTCAGGGGACGGATCGGCATCGGGGCAATGGGGTCGGGCACTGCCCGGGACAGGCCATCTGCAAGGCGCATGCCGCGCATTCAAGACACCGCGAGGCGTTTCGGTCGCTATTTTTTCTATAGCGCACGACGCCCGGATAGCAAGCCTTGTGGCACGGCCCAACCCACGAATTGTGCGCCAGCCGGATGCGTGCCGGCGCTCACTTGCCCGGCGCTACTGCACCGCCCGCGTGCCGGCCGAGGCCATGTCGGTGCCGGCGGGCCAGACGAAGGTCGCCTTGGTCGGCGCGCCCTGCAGCACGTGCAGCTCCTGCTTGAGCACCTGGCTGCCGATGCGCGCCTCGACCTGATAGCTGCCCGGGTCCAGCCGCGCCACCATGAACGGGCCGCCCGAGACCACGTTGTCGAGCAGCGCCGTGCCGCTGCTGTCGCGCACCGTCACGTGCACGTTGGCCGCGAAGTCGGCGCCCTTGTGGTCCTTGATCGCGAATTCGAAGGTGGCGGGCCAGCGCGGCGACACCGTCTCCATCAGCTGGGCCTCGTCGCTGCCGATGCCGCCGCTCATGTATTCGACACCGTGCGCCATGTAGATCGGCGGGTTCACCGTGGCCTGGGCCGGCAAGACCGCGCCGAGGAGGACGGCGCCGCAGAACAGCGCGGCCGCCAGCGGCCGCATCGTGCGCAGCGATGATGGAAAACGGGGGGTCATGGTCAGAGTCCTTTCTTTCCTTGTCGTCGTGGCAACAAGCCGGGCCACGCAGCCACTGTGCGGCGCGCGGCTTAGGAAAGTCTGACCTGGGGATGCCCGCCGCCCGAAGGTCAGCGGGCGGTGGAGGCGGTCTGCGCGAAGGTCTGGGTCTGAGGCGGCATCACCGAGGCCATGTCGAAGTTCGACGGCCACACGAACGAGGCGCGCGCCGGCACGCCCGCGATCACCACCAGCGTCTGCGTCAGCGTGAGACCGCCGAGCGTCACGTTCACGTCATAGGCGCCCGGATTGAGGCGCGCCAGCATGTAGGGGCTTTGCGATTCCACGCTCATCACCGACTGGCCGGTGTATTTCTGGCGGACCTCGACCGCGGCCTTGGCCGGGAAGCCGGGCTTCAGCGCGCCCTTGCCGTCGCTGATGCCGAGCTCGATGGTCGCGGCCCAGCGCGGCGACACCATTTCCATGAACGCGGCTTCGTCCTTCGCGGCGCCGCCGCACATGTATTCGATGCCCTGCGCCACCTGGATGGGCGGGTTGGAGAACGCATGGGCCGAAGTCACGGCCCCGAGGAAAGCTGCTGTGCCGCCCAATACCAGCGCGGCCAGGGGCCGGCGGAGACGCTTAGGGTTCATTGCTGTGTGGTCCTCGATCTTGCGTGACGTGAAATCCGTCGGGGATTTTGCTTAGCAAGAGTCGGGCTAGATATAGCGTTTACGAGGAACGATCTGCGGATCGGAACTGAATGCTATTGTTTTCATAGCTGATGACGACCATATGACGCGCCCGTCGGCTACTTTTATTAACAAACCTCAGGGAAACCCTGATCCGCCGCCTTTTGGGGCGCGTTCGGCAACAGGGCATGGCGAGCGCCTACACCGGTGCGCGGCGCGGCGGGCTAAGAACGACGGCCGCAAACCGAAACGAAGGAGCTTCAGCCATGTCTTGGGAATCGACGATCAACGAATTCAGGCGAGTGGACGCGCAGCGCGCGGACTACCCCGGCGAGCACCTGGTGGTGCTGGGCGTGGGGGTTCTGCTGCTGCTCGCGGCGGGCCGCAGCCGCTCGCTCGTGGCGCGCCTCGCGGCCGGCGCGGCAGGCGGTGCGCTGATCGGCCGCGCGGCCAGCGGCACCGGCGGGATCGCGAGGCTGACGCAGCAGTTGCAGCACGCGCTGGAAAAGCAGTTCAACCTCGGCTGCCCGCGCAACGGCGCCACCGGCGGCACGAAGAGCAGCGCCGACGTGACCTGAGGTGACGTGACGCCTCAGGGGCCGCCGGCACGCATGCCCGCCGGCCCCCCGCTCACCCCCGGATGCCGCGCCGCCGCTGCCGCGACGCCGTCCCCGGACGCATCCAGCAACGGCCCCGCGAGAAACGCCGCCAGCACGTCGTTGCCCGCCGCCTGCGTTCGCGCCGGCCCGCGCGATCCTCCGATCAGCATCGAGACCGCGAAGCGCGCCGGCGCCGACAGGTACAGCGGCACGTCGGTGAAGCCGTAGTGGTTCGCCTCGGCGATCTGGTAGCGGTAGCCGCCCGCCCGGGCGTGCTGCACCAGCGCGAGATTGCCCTGCAGGTACTGCCGCGAATGCCGCGTCTCGCGGTGGTCGCTTTCCAGCAGCAGGAAGGGCACCGGCACCGCCCCGGTGGCCGCGCGGCCGTACAGCGTGCCGTCGATGTTGGCGACGGCGCGGATGCGCGCGTCCTCCATGGCCGCCTCGACCGCGCTGGCCCCGCCGAAGGAATGGCCGATCGCGGCGATGCGCTGCGAGTCGAGCCGCTGCGACAGGCGCGGCCCGAAGGCGAAGGGCTGTCCGACCTGGCCGGCGACGAAGCGCAGATCCGCCGCCCGCACCGACTGCTGCGCGCCCATGTAGCGCAGGCGATCCGGATCGTCGGGCAGGAAGCGCACGATCGGCGTCGCCAGCCGGCCATCGGCAAGTTCGAGCACCGGCGCCTCGTAGGCATGGTCCAGCGCGAGCACCACGAAGCCGTGGCTGGCCAGGTCGGCAAGAAGCCCGGAGTAGAACGCGCGCGACGCGCCGTACCCCGGCGAGAACAGCACCACCGGCCAGCGCTCCCGCTGCGCGGACACCGGCGCGTCGGTGCGCGCATGGGTGGCGATGCGGTCGTAGCGCTGCATCACCAGACCGGGTATCAGCGACACGAAGTCCGGAAGCCTCCCGAGCCCGTCGATGTAGCGCGACGATGCCGCACCCTCCCCTGACGCGGCCGGATACCAGGCCTGGACCACGACGCTGCGCCGGTCATCCGGATCGGCGGTCGCTTCTTCGGCGCGTTCTTCGTCCACCCACCGGAACACCTCGGTGCCGACCGCAAAAGGCCCGCTCGGCGCGGGCAGCTCGGGCACCGGCACGAAGCTCCACGCGAGCAGCGCCACCATGGCCAGCCCCGCCACGCCGCCGCGCCCCAGCCATGCGAGCGCACGCGGCGGCGGCGGCCGGCCGCGCCTCCACGCCAGCACCAGCAGCACCGCCAGCAGGGCGTAGATGGGCAGGCTCTGCCAGTAGAAGCCTTCGAGCCGGAACTGGACGACGCAGGCGCCCAGCAGCATCGCCGACACGGCGAAGACAGCGCGTCCGCTCACCCGCCTCGTCGCCGCCGCGATCAGCGCAAGGCCGACCGCGACCAGCACGATCACGCCATCGAGCATCGACATCGTCCGGCTCCGTGGTTGTCCGTCAGCCGGCGTACCGGGCCAGCATGCCTAGCTTCTCGGCCAGCGCGGCCTGGAACTGCTCGCGCTGCGAGGGCACCCACATCGGCGCGTCGAAGGAGGCGACGATGCGATGGCTCTCGATCCGGATCGTGCCCGCCAGCGGCTCGCGCACCGCGAAGTCGTCGCTCTGCGGCTCGATCCTGAAGCCCAGCGCCTCGACTTCCTTCAGCTGCGCCTTGAGCGCCTCGCGCAGCACGGCCGGGCGCCCGGCATGCGCAACGGCGATCTCCACGGGCCGCAGGTCCGGCAGCGGCAGGAGCACCGGCGCGATCAGCTTCGACGGCCCGCCCGCGACCGGAAAGCGCAGCTTCGCAGCCGCATCGAGCACCAGCGCGCGCGCCGCGGCGACCTCGTCGTCGGCCTCGTAGCCGCTTTGCGCGGTGACGAAGTTGTCGGTCAGCACCTCGACCGACTCCACGCCGCCGCCGGCAGCCACCGCGAAGCGCAGGCTCATCACGCCCTGCACGTCCCTGAACGGCTTCAGCGGTTCGGCGAGCGCGCGATGGAATCCGGCGACCACCTCGCGCGCGGCCGCCTCGTCCAGCGGCCCCGTCACCACCGGCGAGGCGGCGCGCAGGTGCCCGACCAGCGCGATGCGCGCTTCCAGCGGGTCCATGCTGCCCTGGATGGTCGGCGTGCCGTGGACGATGCGGTCGTCGAACAGCAGCAGCTGGTTGAACTGCGCCGGCACCAGCTCGTACAGCACCTCGCCCTGCACGTGGTGCTTCTTGTAGCTGGGCACGCCGTCGCGCATCAGCAGCGTCTCGCCGCCGGCGAACCTGCGCGAGTCCCAGCGCGTGAGCGAGTAGACGAAACCCAGCGTGCCGTTCTGGAAGTCGCTGTGCAGGCCCAGCGTGCAGCCGTTGACCATCATGTGCAGGTTGGGCTCGCCCGTCGGCATCAGGCCGGCATGCTCCATGCACCACTGCCTCAGGTGCCGGTCGAAGCGCCGCCACAGCGGCAGCGCAAACACCTGCTGCGGCGTCGTGCGCAGATAGGTGTACATGCGCGGATCGCAGAAGTACTGCCACTGCACGGCCTGCCGGTAGGCGTTGCCGACCTTCTCGTCGTAGGCCGCGCGCATCGCCTCGGCCTCAGGGAAGAAGTCGGCCGCGACGTGCTGGCGCCGGATCACGCGGCCACCTCGCGCATGTCGCCCAGCGCCACGCGCACCTGGCGGTTGCCGCTGTAGGGCAGCCGCCCGTGGGCCATCAGCAGGTTGTTGACCAGCAGCACGTCGTGGGCCTCGGTCGGGATGCGGACCGAACACTCCACCAGCACCCGGTCGATGGTGCGCACCCATTCGGCCGGTATCGGGCTGCCGTCGCCGAAGAACACCGTGCGCGGAAACTGGTCGCGGCGGAAGTGCTTGCCCAGCATCGCATCGACCTCGGCCGGCAGCGCGTCGGGGTGGTGCAGAAGGATCTGGTTGAACCAGGCCTCGGTGCCGCGCTCGGGAATCCGCAGCACGGCATGGGTGCGGTACGACACGGTCAGGTCGTTCTCCGAGATCGCGTCGATCTCGTGCCCGCTGCCCTCGATCTTCACGCGCAGCTCCTGCAGGCTCTCGACCTTGAAGAACTGCTGCCACGAGGTGTCCAGCCCACGGATGAAGCGCCGCCGGTAGACCAGCCCCAGCTCGCGGAAGCGTTCGACCATCTGCGCGGGCAGCCGCTCCATCACCTGGCGTCCGTCCGACAGGGTCCACTCGCCGCCCTCGGTGGCCGGTTCCAGGCAGAAGAACAGCTGGCGCGAAGGCCAGCTCTGCGTGTGCGAGGCCTCGTTGTGGAAGCGGATCTCCAGGTGCCTGGGGTACGGCGTGGAAAAGTAGACGTTGTCGCTCGCGCTGGCCAGCGGCAGGTCGCCGTAGTGCCTGTAGAGCGCGTCGCAGGCCGAGCCCGCGCAGTCCTCGAAGCCGGTCAGGCCGCCGACCTCGAAGCCGCGGAACAGCACGTGGCCGTCGCTCCACAGCGCCTCGTCGATGCGCTCGCGGTTCTGTCGTATCCAGGGTGCGAGCGGCTCGCGGGAAGTTGAAGTGATTTGCATGGGTTCGTTCACACCTTCGGTTCGTCGATTTCTTCAGGACATGGCCACCAGGATGCGGCGCGGCCCGTCGAAGGGCAGCCGTCCGTGCGCCGCGAGGAGGTTGTCCACCACCAGCAGGTCGCCCTGGCGCCACGCGAAAGTGCGCCGCTGCGCGCGCAGCACCTCGCGCACGCTCGCCAGCGTCGTGCCGTCGATGCGCCCGCCGTCGCCGTAGTACGCCGCCATCGGCAGCCCGGCCTCGATGCGCGCATCGACCTTGCCGCCCATCGGCGTGTTGGAGGCATGGAACAGGTGCACCTGGTTGAACCAGACGCGCTCGCCGCTCAGCGGATGCACGCGCGTGGCCGGCCGCCGCTCGCGGATGCGCAGACCGCCGCCGGGCTGCCATTCGCAGCCGATGTCCATCTCGCGGCAATGCGCCTCGACCTGTTCGCGGTCGGTGGTCTCGAAGGCCTTGCTCCAGGCGTTGTAGGGCGCGTGCGCCGGCGCTAGGTTGCGCACGTACATCAGCTCGCGGCGCTCGAACTCCTCCACGATGGCCGCCGGCATCGCCTGCAGCACGCGCCGCGAGTCGGCCAGCGGCGTCTCGCCGCCCGTCTGCGGCGCGGTCGCGCAGAAGAAGTAGAGGCGTTGCGGCCAGCGCAGGCTGTACGACATCTCGTTGTGCAGCGGGATCTCCAGTTGCTTCGGGTACTCGGTCGAGGTGTAGACGCCCTCGGCCACCTTGCTGCGCGGCGAGGTGCCGCCCGCGTAGTCGCGCAGTTGCCGTGGCGCCATCGCCGCGACCGCGCGCCGGAAGTCCTCGGCCTCGCGCAGCGGAAAGCCGCGAAACAGCAGCGCACCGGCGCGCAGCAGCATGGGCTCCAGACGCGGCATCGCCTCGCCGAACCAGCCTTCGGCGTCGGCCGCGCTGCCGCCGGCCAGCTCCTCATCGGCGTGGATGGGATGCGGAAAACCGTCCTCGAAGTCCTCGACCTCGCCCGGGTCCGCCGTGGTCGCCGTCAACGCGCTCATGGCCGCTGCCCCAGGTACCAGTGGCGCCCGACGATCTCGATCACGCGATCGACGTGCGGCGGCCTGAGGATCGACAGGTGGTCGCTGCCGGGCAGGTCGAAACTGCGCAATCGGGGCTCGTGCATGCGCCAGGCGTCGAGGTTCACGGCGTCGTCCGCGTCACCGGAGACCGCGCGCAGCAGCAACGCGAGGCCGGCGAACTCGCCCTCGGGGCGATAGCCGATCGCGCACTGGCGGCAGAACATCTCCAGCACCGGCGCGAAGTCCGCGCGCCGCGCGCTGGGCGGCAGGAGGCGGGCGCGCCGCATGGCCTCGAAGACCGATGCCGTCTGCTCGCCGGCAGGCAGCGCGGCCAGCGTGCTGGCGTCGAGCCCGTGCTCCTTTCCGCCCTGCAGCCGGATCAGCGCCAGGTACTCGCGCAGCGCATGGGCGCGGTCGCCGAAGCCTTCGGCGCGCGGCGCATCGGTGTCGACCAGCACCACCGGCGCGACCATCGCACCGGCTTCGGCCAGTTGCCGGGCGGTTTCCAGCGCGACCCAGCCGCCGAAGGAATGGCCGATCAGGTGATAGGGCCCCCGCGGCTGCAGCGCGCGTATCGCATCCGCATGCCGCCGCGCCGCCTCCTGCAGCGTCGGCGGCTCGCCATCGCGGCCCAGCAGCGCGGGTGCCTCCAGGCCGATGAAGCTGGCATCACCGGGGCTGCGCGACGCGAAGTCGAGAAACGACGTCGCGTTGGCGCCCGCACCCGGCAGGCAGAACACCTTGCGTGCCTGTGAGCTGCTGTTGCTGCTTCTGATGGTCACCACGGCACCTGGCGCAAGCGGGCGATTGGCCATGGCCGGTTGCGCTTGCGTGCCATCGAGCCGCTCGAGGATCGAGTCGATCGCGCCACCGACACGCGCTGCGTGCCGGCCGTCCATCATGATGCTCCAGTGGTCGCCGCCCACCGGATGCACGTGCAGCCGGTTGCCGAGCACCGCGCTCCAGCCGTTGGCCGGGTCGCCCCCATCGCCTGCCGGCAGCGCCGAGAACAGATGCGCATCGGTCTCCAGCGGCCGCGCGTGATAGCGATGCGCCGCCGCGCGCAGCTCGAACCAGAGCCCCGCGCGCGCGTCGAACTCCGCCGGGCTCATGTCCTTCTTCAGCCACCCCTCGGCGCGAGCCAGCGCGATCGCGGCGGGCAGCCCGTCGGCGGCAAGAAGCCGCTCGATCTCGCCCGCCTCCAGCTTGCGCCCGTAGTACTCGGCGAAGGCCACCAGCAGCAGCTTGCGGTCCTGCTCGCCCAGCTCGGACACGCCGCGCTCGCCCTCGCCGCGGTGCCAGCTGTCGATCAACCCGAGGAACTCGACCTGCTCGCCCGCCGAGAGCAACTGCCGCGCGACCTCGAAGGCCAGCACGCCGCCCGCCGACCAGCCCGCGAGCCGGTACGGCCCCTGCGGCAGCGCGTCGCGGATCAGGCGCACATACCCGGCGGCCAGGTCTTCGTATCGGCTTCCGGCCTGCACCGCGTCGTGGTCCGCGCGGATGCCGTAGAGGCCGACTTCCGGATCGACGTGCCGCGCCAGCCGCTCGTACGACAGCACCTCGCCGCTGGGTTCATGGATGAACACCAGCGCGCGCCGAGTGGCGCCGCCCTTGCGGATGGTCACCCACTGCGCGTTGACGTCGGCATCGGCCATGCCTTCGCGCGGCTTGCCGATCAGCTCGGCCAGCGCGCTGAGCTGCTGCGCCAGCAGCACGTCCTGCAGCGCGACCTCGTAGCCCTTCTGCTTCAGCCCCTCGATGACCTGGAACACCATCAGCGAGTAGCCGCCCAGGTCGAAGAAGTTGTCGTGCCGGCCGATGCGCTCGACGCCCAGCAGCTGCGACCACAGCGCGGCGATGGTGCATTCCGCCTCGCCCCGCGGCGGCTCGTAGCGGCCCAGCGCCAGGCCCTGAGCGTCGGGCGCCGGCAGCGCCTTGCGGTCGAGCTTGCCGTTGGGCGTGAGCGGCAACGCATCGAGCGTCACGAAGGCCGAGGGCAGCATGTACTCGGGCAGGTGCGCGGCCAGGCCGGCGCGAAGTTGCGCCGGATCGGGTGCCTCCGTGCCGGCCACCAGGTACGCGACCAGGCGCCTGTCGCCGGGGCTGTCCTCGCGCGCGACCACAGCCGCCTCGCGCACACCCGGCAGCCGCGCGAGCCGCGCCTCGATCTCGCCGGGCTCGATGCGAAAGCCGCGCAGCTTGATCTGCTGGTCGTTGCGGCCGAGGTATTCGAGCGTGCCGTCCTCGCGCCAGCGGCCGAGGTCGCCGGTGCGGTACATGCGCGCCTGTGCGTCGTCGGTAACGAACGGATCGCGCGGGAAGCGTTCGGCGGTCAGCTCCGGCCGGCCGAGATAGCCGCGCGCGACGCCGGCGCCGCCAATGTGGATCTCGCCCGCCACGCCGACCGGCACCGGCTGCCCCGCCGCGTCGAGCAGGTAGATCCGCGCGCCCGGCATCACCTGCCCGATGTGCGGACGGCGCCCGTCGATGACACCGCAGCTCGCATCCACGGTGCATTCGGTCGGCCCGTACATGTTGAAGAAGAGCCGCCCTTCGACGGCCGCCAGCGTGCCCCAGGTGGCCGCGTCGATCGGTTCGCCGCCGAGCAGCAGCTTGCGCAACTCCGGCGCTCGCCCTTGCAGGAGGCCCGCGCCCTGCATCAGCCGCAGGTGCGACGGCGTGCACTCCATCGCCTCGATGCGATGGGTTTCCAGAAAGCCGAGCAGCTCCTGCGCGCCGAGTCGATCCGCGTCGGGCAGCAGGAACACGCTGCGACCGAAGGCGAGTTGGCCCCAGGCCTTCACGGCCATGTCGAAACCGAACGACGAGTTCCACGCCACGCGCCGGCAATCGGGCGCCGTGCCGTGCACGCAGGCTTCCATCGCGCGCAGGAAGAAGGTCACGTTGCGGTGCTCGACCATCACGCCCTTGGGCTCGCCGGTCGATCCGGAGGTGTAGATCACGTAGGCCAGGTGCGAAGGCGTGAGGCCGACGGCGGCCGGGTCGGGGTTGGTGGACGGCGCCGTGGCCCAGTCCGACTTCTCTGCATCGAGCAGCACGCGAGCGCACCGTGGCGGCGCCTGCAGCCGTGCGTCGAGGCGCCGCTGGGTCAGCAGCACGACAGCGCCGCTGTCTTCCAGCATCTGCGCCAGGCGCTCGTCCGGATGGACCGGATCGAGCGGCACGTACGCACCGCCGGCCTTGAGCGTGGCCAGCATCGCCACGACCATCTCGAGGCTGCGTTCCGCGCAGATCGCCACGCGGTCGTCGGGCTTCACGCCGAGCGCGCGCAGGTGATGGGCGAGCCGGTTGGAGCGCGCATTGAGCTCGCCGTAGCCCAGGCTCCGGCCCGCGTACTCGATCGCCTGTGCATCGGGCTGGCGCGCCGCCTGTTCCTCGATGAGCGCATGCACCAGCACCGGCTCGGCGGTGACGGCATGGCTTTCGTTGAAGCCTTCCACGATCGCCGCGCGCTCGTCGGCGTCGAGCAGGTCGATGCGGTCCACCGGCTGGCTGTCGTCGGCGACCATGGCGCGAAGCACCGCTTCCAGGCAACGCCATTGGCGGCGCACCGTGGCCTCGTCGAACAGGGCGCTGGCGTAGTTGAGCTGGCCGGCGATGCCCTCGCCGTTTTCGCGCAGCTCCAGCGAGAGCTCGAACTGCGCGCTGTCCGCGCCGCCGCCCAGGCTCTGCGCCTGCAGGCCGGGCAGGTCGAGCCCGGCTTCGGGCGTGTTGTGCCACGACAGCATCACCTGGAACACCGGATGGTGGGCCAGCGAGCGCGGCGGGTTGAGCGCCTCCACCAGCCGCTCGAATGGCACGTCCTGCAGGCTCTGCGCTTGCACCGCCGTCTGCCGCGCCTGCGCCAGCAACGCGCCCACGCCCGGGCTGTCCGAGAGATCGATCTTCAGGGCCTGCGTGTTGACGAAGAAGCCGATCAACGGCTCCACCTCCACGCGGTTGCGGCCGGCATGCGAGCTGCCGATCACCACCTGCTCCTGCCCGCTCAGGCGGCCCAGCACCACCGCCCATGCCGCGAGCAGCGTCATGTAGAGCGTGGTGCCGTGGCGCTGGCCCAGCGTGCGCAGCCCCTGGCCCAACCCGACGTCGAGTTCGACCTCGATGTTGGCGCCACGGTAGTCCTGCACCGGCGGACGCGGCCGGTCGGTCGGCAGGTCGAGCAATGCCGGCGCCCCGCGCAGCTGCCGCACCCATTGCTCCAGCTGCTGCTGCAGCAGCGGCCCCTGCAGCCACTGGCGCTGCCACATGCCGAAGTCGGCGTACTGGATGGCCAGCGGCGGCAGCGGATCGGGGCGGCCCTCGCGGAAAGCGCCGTACAGCGCCGAGAACTCCTTTGCCAGCACCCCGCCCGACCAGCCGTCGGACACGATGTGGTGCATGGTCACCAGCAGCACGTGGTCGTCGGGTCCGAGCGCGAGCAGGCGGCCCCGGATCAGCGGGCCCAGCGCAAGGTCGAAGGGCCGCAGCGCCTCCTCGCGCACGATGCGCTCCAGCTCCTCGTCGTCGATGCCGCGCCGGTCTTCATGCAGCAGCGCGAAGCCGCGCGGCGCGTCGATGACCTGCCGCGCCTCGCCCCCGATGCCGACGAAGCGGGTGCGCAGCACCTCGTGGCGTTCGACGATGCGGTCGAAGGCGGCCTGCAGCGCCGCGGTGTCCAGCGGGCCGCGCAGCCGCACCGCGTCGGGCACGTGATAGGCCTTGCTCGCCTCGGGATCGACCCGCGCGATGAACCACAGCCGCTGCTGCGCGAAGGACATCGGCAGCGGTGCCGAGCGGTCGGCGCGCGCGATCGCACCCAGGGTGTTCTGGCTTGCCTCGGCCACGTCGCGCGCCAGGTCGGCGAGCCGTGGATGCGTGAACAGCACCGGCAGCGGCAGTTCCACGCCCAGCCGCTCGCGCAGCTGCGAGACCAGCCGCACCGCCAGCAGCGAGTGCCCGCCGAGCTCGAAGAAGTCGTCGTTGCGCCCGACGCGCTCCATGCCGAGCAGCTCGCACCAGATCTGCGCGAGCGTGTCCTCGATCTCGCCGATCGTCGCCTCGTAGCTGCGGTGGGCGAAGGCAAGCCCCTCGGGCGCTGGCAGCGCCTTGCGGTCGAGCTTGCCGTTCGGCGTCAGCGGCAGGGCCGCGAGCGGCACGAAGGCGCCCGGCAGCATGTGCTCGGGCAGGCGCGCGGCCAGTTGCTGGCGCAGACCGGCCGGGTCGATGGCGTCCTGCGCGCCGTCCGCGACGACGTAGGCGACAAGGCGCTTCTCTCCGGGCATGTCTTCGCGCGCGATCACCGCCGCTTCGCGCACGCCGGGCAGCTCGTTGAGGCGCGCCTCGATCTCGCCGGGCTCGACACGGTGGCCGCGGATCTTGAGCTGGAAGTCGTTGCGCCCGAGGTATTCGATCGTGCCGTCCTCGCGCCAGCGGCCGAGGTCGCCGCTGCGGTACATGCGCGCACGCTCGTCGTCCACGAACGGATCGCGCAGGAAGCGCTCGGCACTCAGCGCGGTCTGGTTCAGGTAGCCGCGCGCCACCTGCGTGCCGGCGATGTGGATCTCTCCCGCCACGCCGTGCGGCACGGGCCGGCCTTGCGCGTCGAGCAGGTACAGCCGGCAGTTGTCGACCGGCGCGCCGATGGGCGGCAGGTCGTCCCATTCGTCCGGGGGGCCCGCGAGCGTGTGCGTCGTGACCACGTGGCTCTCGGTCGGACCGTAGTGGTTGTGCAGGCGCGCCTTGCCGTCGCCATCGAACAGCCGCCGAATCGCCGGCGTGATGCGCAACTGCTCGCCCGCGACGATCAGGTCGCGCAGCGTCGGCGGCAGTGCCGCCCCGTGCTGCGACCACAGTTCGCTCAGGGCATTGAGCGCAATGAAGGGCAGGAAGAGCCGCTCTATCCCCTGCCCGCCGAGCCAGCCGGCCAGTGCGGGCAGGTCGCGTCGCAGTTCTTCGGGCACCGGCACCAGCGTGCCGCCCGTGGCCAGCGTGGAGAAGATCTCCTGGAACGCGACGTCGAAGCCCGGCGCAGCGAATTGCAGGGTGCGCGCAGCGTCGGGCAGTTGCTCGCGCTGCCAGGCCAGCAGGTTGACCAGCGCTCGGTGCGGCATCGCCACGCCCTTGGGCGCGCCGGTGGAGCCGGAGGTGTAGATCACGTAGGCCAGGTGCTCGCCGCGCAGGCCCAGCGCGTGCGGGTCGGGCCGCGGCGCGGTGGCCTGCGCCCATGGCGCTGTGGCGATGTCGTCGAGCAGCACGCGCTCGCAGGTCGGCGGCACGGCGAGGCGGCCTGCCAACCGCTCCTGGGTCAGCAGCACGCGCGGCGCGCTGTCGGCGAGCATGTGCATCAGGCGTTCGTCGGGCAGCGCCGGGTCCAGCGGCACATAGGCACCGCCGGCCTTGAGCGTGGCAACGATCGCGATCACCGCCGCGGCCCCTCCCTCCAGGCAGATCGCCACGCGCTGATCGGGCACCACGCCCAGCGCGCGCAGATGCCGGGCGAGCTGGTTCGACCGGGTCTCCAGCTCGCCGTAACTCAGCCGCTCGCTGGCGGATTCCAGCGCGACCGCGTGCGGGTCGCTGTCGGCCTGGCGCTCGAACAGTGCATGCACCAGTTCGCCGATGTTTCCATCGCCACTGCGGGTGGCATTGAAGCCGTGCAGCACCTGCTCGCGCTCGGCCGCCGGCAGTGTCTCGATGTCGCGCATCGGCGTGTCGGGCGCCCGGTCGAGCGCGCGCACGAGGTGTTCGAGGGTTTCGCGCACCCAGCCGGCGATGCGCGCGGCGTCCACCTGCTTCACGATCTCGGCGGTGATGGAGAAGCCCTCGCCGTGGTCGTCCACGTGCAGCACGAAGGGATAGTTGGTGCGGTCGCGGCTCTCCAGATGGTGAATGCCGGCGATGCCTTCTTCGTCCTGCGCCGCCTGCTCGCGGCTGTGGCGGTAGTTCAGCAGCGCCGAGAACAGCGGCGTGTTCGCGGGCAGGCCGCTGCAGCGCTGCGCCAGCGTCAGCGATGCGTGCTCGTGGCGCAGCAGCTCGGCGAGCGCGGCGGCCGTCCCGTCGAGCGCCTCGCCCGCGCTGCGTCCGTCCAGCCGCACCCGCAGCGGCAGGGTGTTGATGAACATGCCCATGGCGCGGTCGGCACCCGCGCCGCCCTGCAGGCGGCCAAGCAGCACGGTGCCGAACACCACGTCGCCGCTGCCATTGCCGCTGCAGCGCGCCAGCACCTGCGCCCAGGCCAGGTGGAACATGCTGGCGGCGCTGGTGCCGCGCTCGCGCGCCACGCGCCGCAGGTCCGCGCACAGTGCCGGCGCCAGTCGCAGCTTCGCCTGCACCGCGCCGCTGCCATTGCCCTGCACGTCGAGCAGGTCGAAGGGCGCGGTCGGCTGCCCGACGTCACCCAGCATCGCCCGGAAGAACCGCTCATGCTCGGCTTCTCGCGCGCCCAGCCGAGCCTGAGCGACGAAGTTGCGGAACGGCACGGGCTGCGGCAGCTCGGCATGTTGACCTTGCATCACCAGGCCGACTTCGTGCGCGAGCAGCTCCAGCGTGACGTGGTCCATCGCAAGGTGGTGATAGAGCATCTGCAGCAGCCAGCGGCCGCCTTCCGCTTCGTCGAAGGCCGCGAAGCCGCGCATCATCGGCGCGCGGCGAACGTCGAGGCGGTAGCGGGCCGGGTCGGCGTGGGCCTGCAGCCGCGCCTGCACGTCGCCGCCGTCGAACTCCAGCGTTTCGACTTCCAGCCGCGCCTGCCGCCACACCACCTGAACCGGCTCCGGCAGGCCGTCCCACTGCACGGCGGTGCGCAGCACGTCGTGGCGCGCGATGGCTTCATTCATCGCGGCGACGAAGCGGTCCAGCAGCTCGCGGCTGCCGAAGGCCATGAGCAGCCGCGTCAGGTAGGCGTCGCCCTGCTGCTGCAGCAGGTGATGGAACAGGATGCCTTCCTGCAGCGGCGCGAGCGGATAGATGTCCTGCACGTTGCCCGCGCCGCCGGGCGTGGCGGCGACGATGCGGTCGATCTGCGCCTGTTCCAGTCGCACCAACGGCAGCATTCGCGGCGTGATGCGCGGTTGCTCCTGCTGCTGGTGCGTTGCCGCGGCGGCGGTGCGATCGTCGTTGGCGGCGACCCAGTTCATCAGCGCCTGCTTGTGCAGCTTCAGCGATGCCATCACGCCGGGCGTCAGCACGCCGCGCGGCGCCTTCAGCACCAGCTCGCCCTGTTCGATTCGCGCCAGGACCCGGCGCTCTTCGAGCAGGCCGATCAGGGCCGGCGCGTCCATGGATTGCGTTTGCGTGCTCGCGACTTCCAGATTCACAGCCTGAACTCCTCGGTTTCCGATTCGGTGTCCCATCCGGCTTCCGCTTCCTGCGCCCCGTGGGCGAAGCGGGCCGGAATGGCGTTGTGCGGGACTTGCACTTCATGCGCGCCCGGCGCGGTGCGCACGGCAGCAGCCATCGCGGCCAGCCCCGGCCGGTCGAAGACCGCGCGCACGTCGATGCCCCAGCCGCGCCGGCGCAGCTGCTCCAGCATCTGCACCGCCAGCAGCGATTGCCCGCCGAGCGCGAAGAAGCTGTCGTGGCGGCCGATGCGTTCCACGCCGAGCAGCCGCGACCAGATCTGCGCCAACGCTTCCTCGACCTCGCCCTGCGGCGGTACGAAGGCACTGCGCTCGAAGGCTTCGTCTCCGGGCGCCGGCAGCGCCGTGCGGTTTAGCTTGCCGTTGGCACCCAGCGGCAGCGCGGAGAGGCGCACATAGGCGGCGGGCAGCATGTGCTCGGGCAGGTGCTCGCCGAGCCGGTTGCGCAGCCGCGCGGGCTCCAATGTTTCGTCGGGCACGGTCGGCACCACGTACGCGACCAGCGACGGCGTGCCGGACCGGTCCTCGCGCGCCAGCACCACGGCATCGGCGACGCCTTCGATCGCGCGCAGTTGTGCCTCGATCTCGCCTGGCTCGATGCGCTGTCCGCGCAGCTTGATCTGGAAGTCGCAGCGGCCCAGGTACTCGATGGCGCCATCGCTGCGCCAGCGGCCGAGGTCGCCGGTGCGGTAGAGGCGGCCGCTTTCGCCGAAAGGGTCGGCGATGAAGCGCTGCGCCGTCAGCTCCGGCTGGCCCAGGTAGCCGCGCGCCACCTGCACGCCGCTGATGTAGAGCTCGCCCGCGACGCCGACCGGCACCGGGCGCAGCGCGTCGTCGAGCAGGTACAGGCAGGTGTTGGCGATCGGTTTGCCGATCGGCACCGAATCGCCATCGTCGCTCCCGCAGCTCCACGCGCTCACGTCCACCGCCGCCTCGGTCGGCCCGTACAGGTTGTGAAGGCTCGCATGCGGCAGGCGCTCGCGGCACCGGCGCGCGAGGCTGGCGGAAAGCGCCTCGCCGCTGCAGACCACGCGCCGCAGGCCGGCACAGGCGGCCGTGTCGCCGGTTTCATCGAGCCGGGCAAGAAAGAGCTGCAGCATCGAAGGCACGAAGTGCAGCGTCGTCACGCCTCTCGCGCGGATCAGCTCGCAGAGGTAGGCCGGGTCCTTGTGCCCATCGGGCTTCGCCAGCACCAGCCGCGCGCCGGCCATCAGCGGCCAGAAGAACTCCCACACCGACACGTCGAAGCCCAGCGGCGTCTTCTGCAGCACCACGTCGTCGGGCGTCAGCGCATAGGCCTGCTGCATCCAGTGCAGCCGGTTGACGATGCCCCGGTGCTCGTTCATCACGCCCTTGGGGCGGCCTGTGGAGCCGGAGGTGTAGATCACGTAGGCGAGGTGGCCTTCGTGGGTCTCGATGGCGGGCGCGCCCGGTTCGGGGGACGCATCCACGGCGCCATCGCGATCGGGCACCAGCACGCGGACCGTCGCCGGCAGTTCCGGCGCAAGCCCGGCGTCGGCCAGCACCACCACCGGGTGGGCCTCGTCGATCATCTGCAGCAGCCGCTGCGGCGGATGCGAAGGATCGAGCGGCAGGTATGCGCCGCCGGCCTTGAGCACCGCCAGCAGTGCCACCACCAGCATCTCGCTGCGCTGCATGAAGATGCCCACGCGCGAATCGGGCATCACGCCCAGTGCACGCAGCTGCCGTGCCAGTCGGTCGGCGCGCGCATCGAGCTCGGCGTAGCCGAGGCTGCGGTCTTCGAAGACCACGGCGGTGGCGTCGGGGCTCCGCGCGGCCTGGCGCTCGAACAGCTGGTGCAGCAGCAGGCCGCGCGGGTAGTCGGCGGCGGTGGCGTTGAAGTCGCCCAGCAACTGCCGGCGTTCTTCTTCCGGCAGCACGTCGATGTGCCGCAGCGGCCGCCGGGGCTCCGCCTCCAGCGCGTCGACCAGCGAATGCAGGGCCTGTTCGACGAAGCCGCGGATTCGCCGCGCATCGATGCCGCGGTCGATCTCGGCAGTGATGCCGAAGCCGTCGCCATGGTCGTCCACGTGCAGCACGAAAGGGTAGTTGGTGCGGTCGTGGCCGCCGAGCGACTCGATGCCCGGCACGCCGGTGGCGCCGCTTTCGTCCTGGCGCTGGCTGTAGCGGTAGTTGAGCAGGCTCGTGAAGAGCGGCGCATCGGCCGGCAGCCCGCTGCAGCGCCGCGCGAGGCTCAGCGAGGCGTGCTCATGGCGCAGCAGCTCGGCGAGGTCGGCGTGCACGCGGCGCAGTGCCGCTTCGGCGCAGTCGTCGAGCCGCACGCGCAGCGGCAGCGTGTTGAGGAACATGCCCATCGCGCGCGTCGCCTCGGCGCCGGCCTGCAAGCGGCCGAAAAGCACCGTGCCGAAAACCACGTCGTCGCGGGCGCTGCAGCGTGCGAGCACCAGCGCCCAGGCCAGGTGGAAGATGCTGGCGGCGCCAACGCCGCGCAGCCGCGCCTGCTCGCGAAGGCGCCGCGCGAGCCCGGGCTCCAGTTCGCCGCGCGACTGCAGCACGCCGCTGCCATCTCCGCGCACCTCGTCCAGCCCGAAAGGCGCGGTGGTTGCCTCCACATCGCCCAGCACGCGACGGAAATAGGCTTCGTGCACGGCCTGCGCCCCGCCCTGCCGCGCCTGCGCGACGAAGCGCCTGAACGGCACCGGCGCCGGCAATTCATCGCGACGGCCCCGAAGGATCAGCATGACCTCGCGCACCAGCAGCTGAGAAGCCGTGTGGTCGAGGATCAGGTGGTGGTGCAGCAGCTGCAGCAGCCAGCGCCCGCTGCCTTTCTCCTCGATGGCATGCCCGCGCAGCATCGGCGCGCGGCGCACGTCGAGGCGGCAATGCCGTGGATCCGCCAGCCGTTCTGTTGCCGTCTCGGCAGGCGCTGCGGCCAGCATCGCAATCTCCAGGTCCGCCTCGCGATGCACCACCTGCACAGGCTGCTCCAGATCTTCCCAGTGCACGCTGGTGCGCAGGATGTCGTGGCGCGAAATCACCTCGCGCAGCGCCCGCACGAAGCCCTCCAGCCGCTCGCGGCTGTCGAAGCGAAGCAGGGTCGGCATCACGTAGGCGTCGCCCGCGTCATCGCTTCCGTGATGCAGGCGGTGATGGAACAGGATGCCCTCCTGCAGCGGCGAGAGCGGATAGATGTCCTGCACGTTGCGCACGCCGCCGGGCACCTTCGCCACGAGGCGGTCGATGGCGTCCTGCTCCAGCGCCAGCAGCGGCAGCATCCGCGGCGTGATCGCATCGGCCGTCTCGTCGATGCGGTAGTCGAGCGGGTCGGCGCCGTGGCCCTCGCGCAGCAGCGCGATCAGCTCGGCCTTGCGCTCGCGCAGCGCCTGCACCAGCGCCGGGTCGGCGAGCAGGCGCGCGTCGCCCTGCAGCGCCAGCCGTTCGCCGTCCAGGCGCAGCACGAGGCCGCGCGAGGCCAGCGCGGCCAGCAGTTCCGATGGCGTCGCCGTCTGGTGGCTCACAGGACGATCTCCTCGATCTGCACGGTGGCCGCGGCAAGCTCGGCCAGCGTCGCCGCGTTGAACACCATCTGTACGTCGACCTGAAGCTGCTGCTCGCCCATGGCGTGGATCAGCTGTATCGCGAGTGCCGAATGCCCGCCGAGCTCGAAGAAGTTGTCGTCGCGGCCGACCTGCGTCACCCCCAGCAGCTCGCCCCACAGCGCCGCCAGCCGGGTCTCGATGTCGGTCTGCGGCGCGGCGTAGCTCCGGTGCGCCATGCCGCTGTCGTCGGGCAGCGGCAGCGCCCTGCGGTCGAGCTTGCCGTTGGCGTTGAGCGGCCATGCTGGAAGCACGATGTAGGCGGCGGGCAGCATGTAGTCCGGCAGCTGCGTGCCGAGTTGCGCGCGCAGCGCCGAAGGCTCCGGTGCCCTGCCCTTCCCTGCCAGCAGATAGGCGATCAGACGGGGCTCGCCGGGCTGGCTCGCATCGGCCACCACCACGGCCTCGCGCACGCTGTCCAGCCGCGCGAGCCTTGCCTCGATCTCGCCGGGCTCGATGCGGTAGCCGCGGATCTTCACCTGGTGGTCGTTGCGGCCCAGGTACTCGATGCTGCCGTCGGCGCGCCAGCGGCCCAGGTCGCCCGTCCTGTACATGCGCGCTCCGCCGCCTGTATCGAAGGGATCGGGCAGGAAGCGCTGCGCCGTGAGCTCGGGTCGTCCGAGGTAGCCCCGCGCGACCCCGGCGCCGCCGATGTGGATCTCGCCCGCGACGCCGACGGGCACCGGCTCGCCGTGCGCATCGAGCAGATAGACGCGCGCCCCCGGCATCGGCCGGCCGATGTGTGGCGCCGCGCCCGCGACCGGGCCGCAGGTGGCGTCCACGCTGCATTCGGTGGGGCCGTACATGTTGTGGAACTGCACCGTGCCGGCTTCGGCAAGGGCTTGCCAGGTCTCGGCGTCGAGCGCCTCGCCGCCCAGCAGGAGCTTGCGCAGCGAGGCGGCGCGCCGCTGCGGAAAGCCGGCCGATCGCAGCATGCGCAGGTGCGAGGGCGTGCACTCCATCGCCTCGATGGCGTGGCGCTCCAGGAAATCGAGCAGCGCCTGCGCATCGAGGCGGGTGCGCTCGGGCAGCAGGAACACGCTGCGACCGAAGGCCAGCTGGCCCCAGGCCTTCACGGCCATGTCGAAGCCGAAGGATGAGTTCCACGCCACGCGCCTGCAGTCCGGCGCGGAGCCGTGAATGCGTTGCTCCATCCCGCGCAGGAAGTTCAGCACGTTGCGGTGCTCGACCATCACGCCCTTGGGCTCGCCGGTCGAGCCGGAGGTGTAGATCACGTAGCCCAGGTGCGCCGGGGTCAGCCCCACCGCTTCCGGCCCGGGGTTGTGCACGGGCTCGTTCGCCCATGGAGATGCGGCGCCATCCAGCACCAGCACGGCGCATCCTTCGGGCACCGCCAGGCGCTCCAGCAGATGGGACCGGGTCAGCACCGCCACCGGCGCGCTGTCGCGCAGCATGTGGGCGAGGCGCTCGTCGGGATGCACCGGGTCCAGCGGCACGCAGGCGCCGCCGGCCTTGAGCGTGGCCATCAGCGCCACGCCAAGGTCCACGCTGCGTTCCAGGCATAGTGCGACGCGGTCGTCCGGGCGCAGGCCCAGGCCGCGCAGGTGGTGGGCGATGCGGTTGGCGCGGGCGTTGAGCGTGGCGTAGTCCAGCGCTTCGTCTTCGCAGGCCAGTGCCAGCGTCTCCGGTTGGCTTGCGGCCTGCGCCTCGAACAGGCGGTGCAGCAGTTCGCCTTGGCCGCCTTCGCTGCCTTCCCCGGCTGCGGCATTGAAGCCGTGCAGCACCTGTTCGCGCTCGCGTGGCGCCATCAGGCCGATGCGGTCCACCGGCATGGCGGCATCGGCCACCATGCCGCGCAGCATCGCGACCAGCGCATGCCAGTGGCGCCGCACCGTGGCCTCGTCGTAGAGGGCGGTGGCGTAGTTGAACTGGCCGGCGATGCGTTCGCCGGCCGGCTCCAGGTCGAGCGAAAGATCGAACTGCGCGCTGCCCGCGTGGCTCGCGAGGTTGTCGAATGCCAGCCCTTCCAGCGCGAGCCGCGCCGGCGGCGTGTTCTGCCACGCCAGCCGCACCTGGTAGACCGGATTGAAGGCGCTGGAGCGCGGCGGGTTCAGCGCCTCCACCACCTGCTCGAAAGGCACGTCGCGGTGCTGCTGCGCCTCCAGCGCCACCTGCCGCGCCTGCAGCAGCAGGCCGGCGACATCGAGGCCTTCTTCGATGTCGAAGCGCAGGGCCTGGGCGTTGACGAAGAAGCCGATCAGCGGTTCGAGCTCCGCCCGGTCGCGCCCGGCGACCGCGCTGCCGAGCACCACGCGCGGCTGGCCGCTCAGGCGCGAGAGCACCGTTGCCCATGCCGCGAGCACCGCCATGTAGACGGTGACGCCGTGGCGCCGTGCCAAGGCACCGAGCTCGCGTGTCAGTGCCTCGTCGATGCCGACCTCGATGCTGGCGCCGCGATAGTCCTGCTGCGGCGGCCGTGGCCTGTCGGTGGCCAGGCCGATCAGCGGCGGCGCATCGCGCAGGCGATCCACCCAATAGCGCAGCCGTGACTGAGCGGCCTCGCCCTGCAGGCGCCGACGCTGCCAAGCGACGTAGTCGCCGTACCGCACCGGCAGCGCCGGCAGCGGATCGGGTTCGCCGCGGCGGTACGCGCCATACAGCGCCGAGAACTCGTGCGCCAGCACCGCCAGCGACCAGCCGTCGCAGACGATGTGATGCATCGTGAGCAGCAGCACATGCTCGTCGGCGGCCAGTCGCAGCAGGCGCACGCGCAGCGGCGGCTCGCGCTCCAGGTCGAAGGGCGCGGCGGCCTCGGCCTGGCACAGCGCGCGCAGGGTGTCGTTGCCGAGATCGTCGAGCCCGCCCGGAGCGCCGTCGATCTCCTGCAGGCCCAGCGCCACGCCTTGCGCCGCTTCGATGCGCTGGCGCGGCTGTCCGTCGACCATCACGAAGCGCGCGCGCAGCGACTCGTGCCGCGCGACGATCCGGTCCAGCGCGCGCTGCAGCGCGACGCGGTCCAGCGTGCCGCGCAGGCGCAGTGCGGCGGGCAGGTGATAGGCCGCGCCGGCCTGCGCGTCGATGCGTGTCACGTACCAAAGGCGCTGCTGCGAGTGCGAGAGCGGCAGCAGCGTGCCGCGATCCGCCGCGACGATCGGGTCGGCCGCATCGGGCGTCGAGCGCGCCACTTCGGCGGCAAGCTCCGCGAGCCGTGGCCGCGCGAAAACCGTCGTCAGCGCCAGCTCGATGCCGAAGCGCTGGCGCAGCTGCGAGACCATGCGCACCGCCAGCAGCGAATGGCCGCCCAGTTCGAAGAAGCCGTCGTCGCGGCCGACGCGTGCCACGCCGAGCAGCGACTCCCATATCCGGGCCAGCGCTTCTTCATGCTCGCCCTCGGGTGCGCGGTAGCCATGCCGGGCGTGGGCTTCGTCGTCCGGCGCGGGCAGCGCGGCACGGTCGAGCTTGCCGTTGGCGTTCAGCGGCAGCGCATCGAGCGGCACGAAGGCGGCGGGCAGCATGTAGTCGGGCAGGCGCTCGGCCAGGCGTGCGCGCAGATGCGCCGGGTCGGGCGGCGGGCCGGCGGGGTCGGCAACCACGTAGGCCAGCAGGCGCCTTTCCTCGTCATGCTGCGGCGTGGCGATCACCGCCGCTTCGCGGATGCCGTCGATGCGCATCAGCTCCGCCTCGACTTCGCCGGGCTCGATGCGGAAGCCGCGGATCTTCAACTGCCGGTCGTCGCGGCCGAGGAACTCGATGGAGCCATCGGCGCGCCAGCGGCCGAGGTCGCCGCTGCGGTACATGCGCGGCGCGGTGCCCGCGTGAGTTGCGGCGAACGGATCGCGTGCGAAGCGCTGCGCGGTCAGTTCGGGGCGATTCAGGTAGCCGCGCGCCACGCTCGCGCCGCCGATCCAGATTTCGCCGACCGCGCCGACCGGCACCGGCTCGCCGTGCGCATCGAGCAGATAGACGCGGGCGTTGGCAACCGGCCGGCCGATATCGAGCGGCGAATCCCCGGCGCGGCAGCGCGCCACGGTGGCGTTGATCGTGGTCTCCGTCGGCCCGTAGGCATTGGCCAGCGCCGGGCGATGGCCCTCGCGCCGCCACCACGCATCGAGCGCTGCCGCGCCGACCGCGTCGCCGCCGATCACGATCTGGCGCAGCGACGGCGGAAACACCGCATCGGACGACAACGCCAGCCGCTGCCAGAACAGCGTCGGCAGATTGGCCACCGTGAGCCGATGCTCGTCGCACAGCGCGCACCAGCGCGCGGGCTCGGCGAGCCATTCGTCGGTGCGCAGCAACAGCGTCGCGCCATGGCTGAGCGCGCCGAAGATCTCCTCGCCCGCGACATCGAAGCTCAGGCCGGAGAACTGCAGCACCCGGTCTTCCGCGCCGAAGCCGTAGAGCGCCTGCAGCGCGGCGACCTGGTGGGAGAGCTGCCTGTGCTCGACCATCACACCCTTGGGCGTGCCGGTGGAGCCGGAGGTGTAGATCACGTACGCGAGGTGCGAGCCGTCGGCGGGCAGATCGCCCGCGTCGGGCGCGTGCACGGGCTCGTTCGCCAAGGGCTCATGACCGTCGAGCGCGATCGTCGTGCAGCGCGGCGGCGGACACAGGCGCGGGCGCAGCGCGGAATGCGTCAGCAGCACCGCCGGCGCGCAGTCTTCGAGTTGCCAGGCCAGCCGTTGGTCAGGGTAGGAAGGATCGAGCGGCACATACGCAGCCCCGGCCTTGAGCGCGCCCAGCACCGCGACGATCAGCTCGAACCCGCGCTCGAGACACAGCGCGACCCGGTCACCGGCGCCGACGCCCAGGCCACGCAGATGATGCGCGAGCCGGTTGGCGCGCTGGTCGAGTCCGGCGTAGCTGAGTCGTTCGCCGCCATGTTCCAGCGCGACCGCCTGTGGTCGCAGTGCGGCCTGCTGTTCGAAGGCGGCATGCGCGAACGCGTACGCAGGCAATGCAGGCGCGCTCTGGGCGAAGGCGTTCAGCAGGCGATCGCGTTCTGCATCGTCGAGCAGTGCGATGCGATCGACCGGCCGGTTCCCGTCGCCCTCGGCCATGCCCCGCAGCATTGCCACCAGCGACTGCCAGTGGCGGCGCACCGTGGCCTCGTCGAACAGCGCCGTGGCGTAGTTGAGCTTGCCGGCGATGCGGCCGCCCTCTTCCTGCAGATCCAGCGCGAGGTCGAACTGCGCACCGGCCGGCAGGCTTTCGACCCGCTCGACCCCGAGGCCCGCGAGTTCCAGCGCGATGGGCGGCGTGTTGTGCCAGGCCAGCATCAGCTGGAACACCGGGTGATGGGCCATAGAGCGCGGCGGGTTCAGCGCCTCGACGAGGCGCTCGAAAGGCACGTCCTGCCGGGCCTGCGCCTGCAGCGCGGTCTCGCGCACCTGCGCCAGCAGGCCGGCCACGCTCGGGCTGCCGTCCAGCGCGATCTTCATCGCCTGTGTGTTGATGAAGCAGCCGATCAGCGGCTCGATCTCGACGCGGCCGCGGCCGGCGTGCGAGCTGCCGATCACCACCTGCCGCTGGCCGCCGTAGCGCGCCACCACCGTGGCCCAGGCCGCCAGCACGACCATGTACAGCGTTGCGCCGTGCCGCTGGGCGAGCGTGCGCAGGGCCTGCGTGGTCTCGGCATCGATGCCGACTTCGATGCTCGCGCCGCGATAGTCCTGCAATGCGGGTCGTGGGCGGTCGTGCGGCAGCTCGACCAGCGCCGGGGCATCCCGCAGATGTGCGGCCCACTCCTGCAGCCGGGCCTGTGCCGCCGGGCCCTGCAGGTGGTCGTGCAGCCACGCGGCATGGTCTGCGTAGTGGATGGCAAGCGCAGGCAGGCGCGGCTCGTGTCCCTCGCGCAGCGCGCTGTAGGCGCCGGCGAACTCGCGCATCAGCACGCCCAGCGACCAGCCGTCGGAGACGATGTGGTGCATCGAGACCACGAGCACGTGGTCGTTGGCGGCGGTGCGCAGCAGGCGGCCGCGGATCGGCGGGCCTGCCGCGAGATCGAAGGGGTCGGAGGCGGCTTCGCGGCACAGCGCTTCGATGTGCGTCGTGTCCGAAGTGCCCGCGTCCTGCTCATGCAGCTCGAAGCCGCGTGGCGGGTCGATGTGCTGCCAGGGCTGGCCGTCCGTCTCGACGAAGCGCGTGCGCAGGGCCTCGTGCCGGGCCACGACATGGTCCAGCGCGGCGCGCAGGGCCGTGCGGTCGAGCTTGCCGCGCAGGCGCAATGCGCCGGCGATGTGATACGCGACGCTGGCCTGGACATCGACACCGGAGATGAACCACAGGCGTTGCTGTGCCGGGGACAGGGGCAGCGGGCGGCTGCGGTCGGCGGGTTTGATCGGGCCCAGGGCGCCGGGGCTGGCTTCGGCTACGGCATCTGCGAGCGCGGCAAGGCGTGGCCGGGCGAACAGCGTGGCGAGCGGGAGTTCGGCGTCGAGGCGGTCGCGGATCTGGGAGATGAGCCTGATGGCCAGCAGGGAGTGGCCGCCGAGTTCGAAGAAGTCGTCGTCGCGGCCGATCTGCTGGATGTCGAGCAGATCGGACCAGATCGCGGCGAGGGCTTGTTCGACTTCGCCCTGTGGTGCCTCATGGACGCGCTGGCTGCGGGCTTCGGGTGCGGGCAATGCCTTGCGGTCGAGCTTGCCGTTGGGGGTCAGCGGCAGTGCATCGAGTGCGACGCAGGCCGACGGGACCATGTAGTCCGGTAGCCGCTCACGCAAGGCGGTGCGCAGTGCCGATGGATCGGTGGCATCGTCGAGGACGAGGTACGCCACCAGCCGCTTGTTGCCCGGCTGGTCCTCACGGGCGACCACCACTGCTTCCCTGACGCCGTCGAGTCGCGCCAGTTGCGCCTCGATTTCCCCAAGCTCGATGCGGTAGCCACGCAGCTTCACCTGATGGTCGTTGCGCCCAAGGTACTCGATGCTGCCGTCGGCGCGCCAGCGGCCGAGGTCGCCGCTTCGGTACATGCGTGCGCCTTCGGGTCCGAACGGATCGGGCACGAATCGTTCGGCGCTCAGTTCAGGCTGCGACAGATAGCCCCGGGCCACCTGGGCGCCGGCCAGGTACAGCTCGCCAGTGACACCCACCGGCACCGTGTTGCGCTGCGCGTCGAGCACATGGATGCGGCTGTTGCCGACGGGCTTTCCGATCGGCGGCAGGTCTTTCCACTTCTCGGGAAGACCGCTCAGCGTGTGCGTGCTGACCACGTGCGTCTCGGTCGGGCCGTAGTGGTTGTGCAGCCTTGCCTGAGGATGCCGGGCGAACATCCGGCGGATTGCCGGCGTGATGCGCAACTGCTCGCCCGCGGTGATCACGTCGCGCAGCATCGGCAGCGGCGCGCCGCGCCGCGACCACAGCTCGCAGAGGTTCTGCAGCGCGATATAGGGCAGGAACAGCCGTTCGACGGACTCCCGCGCCAGCCACTCGGCCAGCGCCGGAAGATCCTGCCGCAGCCTTTCATGCAACAGCACCAGCGTGCCGCCGCTGGCCAGCGTCGAGAAGATCTCCTGGAAGGCGACATCGAAGCCCAGCGCCGCGAACTGCAGCGTGCGCGCGGGCTCGGGCAACTGCTCCCGTTGCCACTCCAGCAGGTTGGCCAGCCCGCGATGCGGCATCGCCACGCCCTTGGGTTCACCTGTGGAGCCCGAGGTGTAGATCACATAGGCCAGATGCGATGCCGCGAGGCCTTCGACCTGCAGGTTGTCGGCGGGGGCGTCGGTCCAGGCTGCGTCCGCTTCATCGAGCGGGATCGCTGCCACGTCCGGCGTGAGCCGTTCGATCAGGGCTTGCTGGCCCAGCACGACCGCAGCCGCGCTGTCGCGCAGCATGTGGATCAACCGCTCCTGCGGATATGCAGGGTCCAGCGGCACGCATGCGCCGCCGGCCTTGAGCGTAGCGAGGATCGCGACCACCATCGCGAAGCCGCGCTCGGCGCAGATGGCGATACGGGCATCGGGCCCGACGCCGAGCCCGCGCAGATGCCGCGCGAGCCGGTTGGCCCGTTCATTGAGGGCACGGTAGCTCAGCTGCGCACCATCGAGCTCCACGGCGATCCGCTCGGGATGTGCCACCGCCTGCCGCTCGAAGGCCTCGTGCACCAAGGCGGCCGTGTCGAATGCGCGATGCGTGTCGTTGAAGCCGTGAACCACGCGATGACGTTCCCCGGCAGGCAGCACATCGAGCGCCATCAGCGACCGCCCAGGCTCTTCTTCCAGAGCCTGCGAAAGCGATTGCAGCGACTGCCGTACGAACTCCGCGATGCGATGCGCCGATACCGAGGCATCGACCTGCACCGTCAGCCCGAAGCCGCTGCCGTCGTCGTCCACATGCAGTCCGAACGGGTAGTTGGTTCGGTCGCGCACGTCGAGCAGGCGCACGCCGTCGAGCACCTCGGTGCGCGCGAGGCGGCCATGCCTGTAGTTGAGCAGCGCCGAGAACAGGGGCACGTGCGCGGGCATCGCGCTGCATCGCTGGGCCAGCACCAGCGATGCGTGCTCATGGCGAAGCAGCGCGCTCAGCGCCGAGTGGGTCTCCTGCAGTCCCTGCAAGGTTCCGCGGCCGTCCAGCCCGATGCGCACCGGCAGCGTGTTGATGAACATGCCCATGGCTTGATCGATGCCAGCGCCACCCTGCATGCGCCCGAACAGCACCGTGCCGAACACGACATCGTCGCGCCCGCTGCACGCGGCCAGCACACGTGCCCAGGCCAGGTGGAACAGGCTGGCCGTGCTCACGCCGTGGCGCTTGGCGAGAGTGCGCAGCTGCGACGACAGCGCCGGCGGCAGCATCGACTTCGCCTGTTCGACCTGCGAGCCGTCGCCCTGCACGTCGAGCAGTCCGAAGGGCGCCGTCGGCTCATCGACGTTGCCGAGCATCGCGCCGAAGAAGGCTTCGTGCTCTGCCTCGCTCACGCCCAGGCGCGAGCGTGCCACGAAGTCGCGGAACGGAACGGGTGCAGGCAGGCCGGCGGCGTCGCCCCGCTCGATGGCCGCGATCTCATCCACCAGCAGCTCCAGCGCGGTGTGATCCATCACGAGGTGGTGATAGGACAGCTGCAGCAGCCAGCGCCCGCCTGCATCGTCGAGGGCGGCGAAGCCGTGGAGCATGGGCGCGCGGCGCACGTCGGTGCGCAGGCCGCGCAGCCGCGGATGCTCGCGCAGGCGTTGTTGCGCGGGGTTCGTGCCCGGCGCCAGCGTCAACATCTCCGGGGCGAATTCGACGTGGCGCCACACCACCTGCACGGGCTCGGCCAGGCCTTCCCAGTGGACCGCGGTGCGCAGGATGTCGTGGCGTTCGATCACTTGCGACAGCGCCGCGATGAAGCTGTCCATGCGCGGCCTGCTGTCGAACTCGAGCAGCGTCGGCAGCACGTAGGTGTCGGTGTCGCGCTCCAGCAGGTGGTGGAACAGGATGCCCTGCTGCAGCGGCGCGAGCGGATAGATGTCCTGGATGTTGGCCGCGCCGCCCGGCGTGGCCTGCACGATCCGCGCGATGGCGGCCGCGTCGAGTTGAACGAGTGACAGCATCTCCGGCTCGATGGCTGCGCAGCCGGGAGGAATCAGGTTGGGTGGCACGGGGGCCGCTGTCGCGTCCTCGCCGCGCCGGAGCGTGGTGGCGAATGCGCGCAGCTTCGGATGCGTGAAGAGCGAACGGATATCGGTGGACCAGCCGCGCCGGCGCAGCGGTTCGAGCAGCCTGATGGCCAGCAGGGAGTGCCCGCCGAGTTCGAAGAAATCGTCGTCGCGACCGATCTGCTGGATGTCGAGCAGCTCGGACCAGATCCCGGCGAGGGTTTGCTCGACTTCACCCTGTGGCGCTTCGTGGATGCGCTGGCTGCGGGCTTCGGGTGCAGGCAATGCCTTGCGGTCGAGCTTGCCGTTGGGGGTCAGCGGCAGTGCATCGAGTGCGACGCAGGCCGAGGGGACCATGTAGTCCGGCAGCCGCTCGCGCAAGGCGGTGCGCAGTGCCGATGGATCGGTGGCATCGTCGAGGACGAGGTACGCCACCAGCCGCTTGTCGCCCGGCTGGTCCTCACGGGCGACCACCACTGCGTCCCTGACGCCGTCGAGTCGCGCCAGTTGCGCCTCGATTTCTCCAAGCTCAATGCGGTAGCCACGCAGCTTCACCTGATGGTCGTTGCGCCCAAGGTACTCGATGCTGCCGTCGGCGCGCCAGCGTCCGAAGTCGCCGCTTCGGTACATGCGCGCGCCTTCGCGGCTGTCGAACGGGTCTGGCAGGAAGCGTGCTTCCGTGAGCTCGGATTGCGACAGGTAGCCGCGCGCGACCTGGACTCCTCCCAGATGCAACTCGCCGGCCACGCCCACCGGCGCCGGGTTGCGCTGCGCGTCGAGCACGTAGATGCGGCTGTTGCCGACGGGCTGGCCGATCGGGGGAAGATCTTCCCACTGCGCGGGTGCGTTGCCCAGCGTGTGCGTGCTGACCACGTGCGTCTCGGTCGGACCGTAGTGGTTGTGCAGCCTTGCCTGGGGATGCCTGCCGAACATGAGCCGGATCGCCGGCGTGATGCGCAACTGCTCGCCCGCGGTGATCACGTCGCGCAGCATCGGCAATGGCGCATCGCGCTGCGACCACAGCTCGCAGAGGTTCTGCAGCGCGATGTAGGGCAGGAACAGCCGTTCGATCGATTCCCCGGCGAGCCACTCGGCCAGAGCAGGAAGGTCCTGCCGAAGTTCTTCGCGCAGCAATACCAGCGTGCCGCCGCTGGCCAGCGTCGAGAAGATCTCCTGGAAGGCAACGTCGAAGCCCAGGGCCGCGAACTGCAGCGTGCGCGCAGGTTCGGGCAGTTGCTCTTGTTGCCAGAGAAGAAGATTGGCCAGCCCGCGATGCGGCATCGCCACGCCCTTGGGCTCGCCCGTGGAGCCCGAGGTGTAGATCACGTAGGCCAGATGTTCAGGGTTCAGGGCGGGCTCTTGCGAGCGCAGGTCGGCCGTCGATGCGTCTGCCCATGCTGGCATGGCCTCGTCGAGCAGCACCGCAGCCGCATCGAACGGCATCAGGCGCCCGAGCAATCCGCGCTGGCCGAGTACGACTGCCGCCCCGCTGTCGCGCAGCATGCGAGCAAGGCGCTCGTCCGGATACGCAGGGTCCAGCGGCACGCATGCGCCGCCGGCCTTGAGCGTGGCGAGGATCGCGACCACCATCGCGAAGCTTCGCCCGGCGCAGATGGCGACACGGGTGTCGGGCCCGACGCCGAGTTCACGCAGATGCCGCGCAAGCCGGTTGGCCTGCTCATCGAGAGCGCGGTAGCTCAGTTGCGCACCATCGAGCTCCACGGCGATCCGCTCGGGATGTGCCACCGCCTGCCGCTCGAAGGCCTCGTGGACCAGCGGCGTCGCGTCGTACGTACGGCGCGAGTCGTTGAAAGCGTGGAGCACACGCTCGCGCTCTTCTGCAGGCAGCACATCGAGAGCCGTCAGCGAAAGATCCGGCTCTTCTTCCAGGGCTTCCGCGAGCGCCTGCAATGCCCGCAGCACGAACCCGCACACGCGTTGCGCGGACACCGAGAGATGAATCTCGGCGGTGAGCACGAAGTCCTCGCCCAGGTCGTCGACGTACAGGCTGAACGGATAGTTCGTGAGATCGCGGCCGCCGACGTAGTGCATGCCTTCGGCGATCTCTATCTCGCCTTCGCCGGAAAAGCTGTCGCTACGGCTGTGCCGGTAGTTGAGCAGCGCCGAGAAGACGGGCGTGTTCGGCGCGAGGCCGCTGCAGCGTTGCGCCAGCGTGAGCGATGCGTGCTCGTGGCGAAGCAGTTCGCTCAGCGCCGCGTGGGTTTCGCGCAGCCCTTGTGCGGCCCCACGTCCGCCCAGCCCGATGCGCACCGGCAGCGTGTTGATGAACATGCCCATGGCCCGGTCGATGCCCGCGCCGCCCTGCATGCGGCCGAACAGCACCGTGCCGAACACGACGTCGTCGCGCCCGCTGCAGGCGGCCAGCATGCGGGCCCAGGCCAGGTGGAACAGGCTGGCCGTGCTCACGCCATGGCGCATGGCGAGCGCGCGCAGTTGAGGTGACAGCGCCGGCGGCAGCATCAGCTTGGCCTGCTCGACCTGCGAGCCGTCGCCCTGCACGTCGAGCAGCCCGAAGGGCGCCGTCGGCTCGTCGACATCGCCGAGCATCGCGCCGAAGAAGGCTTCGTGCTCCGCGTTGCTCACGCCCAGGCGCGAGCGCGCCACGAAATCGCGGAACGGCACCGGCGCCGGCAGGCTTCCGCCACGCCCCTGCAGCAGTGCCATCACCTCATGCAGGATCAGTTCGGTGGTGGTGTGGTCCAGCGTCAGGTGGTGATGCAGCAGCTGCAGAAGCCAGCGCCGCGACGCCGGGTCGAAGGCCGCGTGGGCCTGCAGCATTGGCGCGCGGCGCAGGTCCAGTCGTATCGTGCGCGCGTTGGCGCGGGCCTGCAGCTGTGCCTGCACGTCGCCATCGGCCGGGTCGAAATGCTGTTCCTGCAGCGTGAGCGAAGCGTCGCGCCAGACCACCTGCACGGGCGTGTCCAGCCCCTCCCACTGCACGGCGGTGCGCAGGATGTCGTGGCGTGCGATCACCTGCTGCAGGGCTGCCACGAACCGGTCCAGCCGCGCGCGGTCGTCGAAGCGCAGCAGCGCGGGCAGCACATAGGCATCGCCCGCGCCTTGCAGCAGGTGGTGGAACAGGATGCCTTCCTGCAGCGGCGCGAGCGGATAGATGTCCTGGATGTTGCGCATGCCACCCGGAACGCCGGCGGCGATCAGGTCGATCTGCGCCTGCGTCAGGCTCGCGAGAGGAAGCATCGGCGGCGTGATGCGCTCGCATCGCGCGGGGATCGCGTTGGCCGACACGGGAGTCGCCGTGGCGGCCTGCCCGCTTCGTGCCGCGCGGGCCGCGAGCGCACCCAGCGTCGGTTCGGTAAAAAGCTGGCGGATGTCGACTTCGAGCCCTTCGCGCTGCATGCGCTCGACCAGCTGCACCGCGAGGATCGAGTGCCCGCCGAGTTCGAAGAAGTTGTCGCCGCGTCCGACTTGCTCGATGCCGAGCACTTCCGCCCACAGCCTTGCCAGCGCCTGCTCGGTTGCGTTGCGTGGCGGCTCGTGGTCGCGCTGCTCGCGCCACGCGCGAAGCTCCGGCGCGGGCAGCGCCTTGCGGTCGAGCTTGCCGTTGGGCGTCAGCGGCAGTGCCTCCAGCGGCACGTATGCCGACGGGATCATGTAGTCTGGCAGGTGCGCGCCCAACGCGGCGCGCGCGGCGGACGGATCGAAGGCGGCCCTGGCCTTGGCATCGGTGAAGACGAGATACGCGATCAGGCGATGACCGGCTTGGTCCTCGCGCGCGATCACCGCCGCGTCGGTCACGCCATCGAGCCGCATGAGCCGCGCCTCTACCTCGCCCGGCTCGATGCGGAAGCCGCGGATCTTGACCTGCTGGTCGTTGCGGCCGAGGTACTCCAGGCTGCCGTCCGCGAGCAGGCGGCCCATGTCGCCGCTGCGGTACATGCGCGCACCGGGCACGCCGCTGAACGGATCGGGCACGAAGCGTTGCGCATCGAGTTCGGGCCGGCGCAGGTAGCCGCGCGCGACGCCGGCGCCGCCGACGTGGATCTCGCCCGCGCAGCCCACCGGCAGCGGCTGGCCGCGCGGATCGAGCACGTACAGGCGCAGGTCGGGAATGCGCCTGCCGATCGGGCTCGCGCCGGCGTGCCCGGCATCGTCGGGGCCGAGCACGCGGCAGGTGACGTGCACGGTGGTCTCGGTGATGCCGTACATGTTGACCAGGCGCGTGCCCAGGTTGTGCGGCTGCGCATACCAGGGCTCGAGCGTGGCCGTCTCCAGTGCCTCGCCGCCGAGGACCACATGGCGAAGCGCGTGCGCCGGCAGTTCCTTCGCGGCGGACCGGCATGCGGCGGAGAACTGGCGGAAGGCGCTGGGCGTCTGGTTGAGCACGGTCACGCCCTGCTCGCACACCAGGCGATGGAACTCCGCCGGCGCGCGGCTCACCGCATGCGGCACGACGACCAGCCGGCCGCCGTGGATCAGCGCGCCCCACAGTTCCCACACCGAGAAGTCGAAGGCGAAGGAATGGAACAGGGTCCACACGTCGTCGCGGCCGAAGCCGAATTCGCCGCGCGTTGCCGCGAAGAGGCGGCTGACCTGCGCGTGCTCGACCATCACGCCCTTGGGCAGGCCGGTCGAGCCGGAGGTGTAGATCACGTAGGCCAGGTGCGATGGCGCGAGGCCTTCGACTCGTGGACTGCCGATGGGAGCGTCGGCCCACGGCGTTTCTTCCCACGGAAGGTCCAGGCGCACCGGTTGGCACGAAGCTGGCGTGGGCAGGCGATCGAGCGAGGCGCCGTCGCCGATCAGCGCCACCGGCGCGCTGTCGCGCAGCATGTGGGCCAGGCGCTCCTCGGGTTGCACAGGGTCGAGCGGCACGTAGGCGCCTCCGGCCTTGAGTGTGGCCAGGATGGCCACCACCATCTCGAGCCCGCGCTCTATGCAGATCGCGACGAGCGCATCGGGGCCGACGCCCAGCCCGCGCAGATGGTGGGCCAGTCGATTGGCGCGCCGGTCGAGCTCGCCGTAGCTCAGTCGCTTGTCTTCGAACTGCACCGCGATGGCGTCGGGGTTGCGCTTGGCCCGGCGCTCGAACAGGGCATGGATCAGCGAAGGCGCGCCGGTGTCGAGCAGCGGCCGGTTGAAGCCGTGCACCACCAGTTCGCGCTCGGCCTCGTCCATCAGCGGCAGCTCGCACACAGGCGTGTGCGGCGCATCGGTCGCCGCGCGCGCCAGCACCCGCAGCCGCCGCAGGTGCGCGGCCATCTCCCGCGCGGAGAACAGCGCCGGGTCGTGGTTGAACTCGATGTGCACCGGGCGCTCCGGCTCGTAGTCGCGCACGTAGACCGCGAGCGGCTGGCGCTCGTGGCCGTTGTGCAGCGGAATCACCGTGCTGCGGATGCCCTCGAGCCGGATGTCGCCCTGGAAGCTTTCGATCGACAGGGAGATGTCGAACAGGCCGCGGCGTTCGCCAACGCCGGCGAGCAGTTCGCGGTGCAGGTCGGCCAGCGGATAGCGTTGGTGGCGGTAGCACTGCTTGAGCTCCGCCGCGACGCGGCGCAGGGTCTGCGCGAACGTCTCTTGCGGATGGACCGCGATGCCGACGGGAATCGCGCCGGAGAACATGCCGGGCATGCGCCTTTGCGCCGCAGTGGTGCGGTTGTGCACCGGCATGCCGATCACGACCTCTTCTTCATCGCCCTCGCGTCCCTGGATGCGCGCGAAGTACACCGCCAGCAGCGCGGCCAGGAAGTGCGCGCTCGATGCGCCCTGCGCGGCCGCCGCTTCGGTCAGCCTGTCGTGGTCGGCGCGCTCCAGCTGCCAGACGGCCTGCTCGACCCTGCTTCGGCCCGCATGGGCGCGCCGCGCGGGAGCTTCGTCGAAGAGCGGCGCGGCAAGGCGTGCATGGCGCTGCAGCCAGAAGGCGCGGTCGCGGGCGTAGCGTGGCGAAGCCTGGTATTCGGCGTCCAGGCGGATGAAGGCGGCGTAGTCCTCGTCGCCTTCTTCCTCGGTCAAGGCCTCGCCGCGCCCGAGCCGGTTGTAGGCCTCGGCGATGGCATTGCCGATCAGCGAGACCGACCAGCCGTCCGCGACCAGGTGATGGAAGCACACCAGCCAGTAGCCGCGTTCGGGCGCGACCTGCAGCCACTGCATGCGCCACAGCCGCTGGCCGTACAGGCCGAAGGGAACGAGGAAGGCTGCGCGCAGGTGCGCCCGGGCACTTGCTTCGGGATCGGCCTCGCCGGTGAAATCGAAGCGCTGCAATGCCGCGCCGGCGGCATCGTTGTTGTCGTCGTCGGGGGCGGCGAAGCGCTGCATGGCTTCGCCGTTGCCGTGGTTGCCGCCGCGTTCGAGCACGGTGCGCAACGCCTGGTGGCGCGCGACGACCGCGCGGATCGCCGCTTCGAGCCGGTCGACGTCGGTCGGCCCGTCGAGGCTGGCCGCAACGCCGATGTTGTGGCACGGCAGGTCGGGCGCCAGCGACTGGTCGAGCCAGACGGCCTGCTGGGGCGAGCTCAGGGGGTAAAGGGGCTGGCCGTTCACGATTCTTCACCGCCGTCCGGTACCAGCGTTTCCAGGCGGCGCAGGCGCCGATGGAAGAGCGCGAACACAGTCAGCGCCAGGCCGGCCGCGCCGCTCGCGAAGAACAGGAAGCCGACCCCTCGACCCGGCCCGGTGCCGAACCATGCGCCGAGCGGCGTGCCGTCGAGCGCGCCGCCCGGGCGCAGCGCGGGCTCCAGCACCGCGTCGGCGAGCCAGCCGCCGGCCAGCAGCACCACGCACATCACCAGCAGGTTGGACGCGGCGATCAGCGCGAACACGCTGCCCTGCCGGCCGATCGGCGCCTTGCGCATCCACAGCGCATGCGAGCACGCGACCGAGGTGCTGCCGCAGAACAGGCAGACGAACGCCGCCGCGCACCACAGTGCCGGCGTGGTCACCCAGCCGGCCACCAGCATCGCCGCGCATTGCAGCGCGTCGCAGGCCAGCACCCATTGCATCAGGCCGTGCCGCAGCCGCGCGGTGGCGACCAGGATGGAGCCGAGCAGGCCGCCGACGATGCCGACGGACATCACCAGCCCCAGCACGCCGCTTGAATGGGTGGACAGCACCAGCGGCGTCACCATGGCCGTGGCCAGCACCATGAGGCATTGCACCAGCGCGCCATAGCCGAGCAGCGCGCGCATCAGCGGCTGCTCGCGCAGGTAGGCGAGCGCACCGGAGAAGCTGGCGCCCGCGCCGCGCCACAGCGAGGAGGCGCCGTGCGCGGGCGCATCGCCGCCGCGCACGTCCGCCCCGGCGCGGGTCAGGGCCGCGAACACCAGCGCGGCCGCGGCCAGCAGAAGGCACAGCTGCATCGCCATCACGCCCTGCAGGCCGCCCGTTCGCGCCATCAGGAAGCCGGCGGCGGCGGGCGCGCCGACCTGCACCAGCGCGCGCGAGATGCCGGTGAGCCCCCCGACCTGCGCGAAGCGGTCCCTGGGCACGAAGCGGCTGACCGCCACGCGGATCGACGGCCGGCGCAGTGCGCCCACGGCCGCCGCGACGGCGGCGTAGGCGTAGAGCGCGCCGATGCCGAGCCGGCCTGACACCAGCGCCAGCACGATCGCGAAGGTGCCGGCGATGGCGGCGAGGTCGCAGCACAGCACCACCCGGCGCCTGTCGTGGCGGTCGGCCAGCACGCCGGCGAAGGGCGTGGCCAGCATCGCCGCGAGCGCGGCGGCGAGCACGGAGAACGAGTAGTCCTGCGCCGAGCCGGTGCGCGAGAAGATCCAGACGCCGATGGCGAAGCTGACCAGCGTGGTGCCGAGATCGAAGGCCGTTTCGCTCAGCCACAGGAGCGCGAATGTCGATCGGGTGCGCGGGGCCTGTTGCTGCTGCTGCAGCAGCGGCCTGGCCGGGTCGTCACGGGGCGGAGTCGCAGCGGCTTCCACGGTCACTTCCTGCATAACTTGCGCTCTCCAGGGCCCGTGCGTGGACTGTCAATTAATAAAAAAAGCGCAGCTGCTTCGGGGGGCGGTTGAATATTTGCGCGGCCGGGCCGCGGGGTGATGCACGATTATTCCGCGCTGCAGCACTGTAATTGGGTGCTCTCACAAATGAAGCATTATTTAAATTTGTTGACGCAGGAGGACGAGAACTTCGGAATTGGAGGTAATTTGGAATTACGAAATTCTGTTCCGTTCGGAGGCGCACGGGGTAATGCGAATGGCGTCGAATGCCCCGGAAAGCGTGCGGCGTAAAACCTAAAGGGAAGGCGGAGTCAAATCCGAAGTGCAACACCTTGTCTTCCCTGTGGTGTTCAGGTGCAAGACAGGTAGGCCGATCCGGCCCGGAAATAGGGTGGGCTGCCGTAATAATTCAGTTTGAAAGGCGATTTGTAGAAAAAAGCAAGCGTTGAGAGTTTTTGAATCGCGCGGGCGAATAAATCAGCGCGGCCGGCGCCGTCAAGTGATTGGCGCACTGCGTGAAGGGAAAAAGAAAAAGGCGCCCGACAATGCCGGGCGCCTTTTTATTAATGAATTCGTTGGCAGTTTTTTTATCGGACTGGCACGAATCTCGAATCATCCGTCGGCCGTCGCAACGGCCCTGTAGCGGGCTTGTGCCCGCGTTCACTCGATCAGCGCGCGCTTCACGTCTTCCTGCAGGCTGCGCAGGTGGTCGCGCATGGCCACGCGTGCGCGCTCGGCGTCGCGCGCACGTAGCGCGCGGATGATCTCGCCGTGTTCGTCGTGGTTTTCCGAATGCCTGTGCAGGGGGCTGTGCAGGCGGAAGAGCCGGGCGTTGACGCGAAGCTCTTCCACCAGCCGCGGAAACACGACGTTGCCGCTGGCCTTGGCGATCAGCAGGTGAAAACGGTCGTCGAAGTGCCAGTGCTCGGTCTCGCTGTGCTCGCCGCCGCCCAGCGTCTTGATGTCGGCCTCCAGGGTCTCGATCTCGGCGTCGGTGATCTTGCCCACCGCCAGTGCGATGGCCTCGCACTCGATGACCTCGCGCGCGCGCATGCAGTCGAAGTATTCCTTGGTGCCCAGCGCGCGCACGGCATAGGAGCGCGCGTCGCGCCGCACCAGCAGCCCCTCGCCCGCCAGCCGCACCAGGGCCTCGCGCATGGGCGTGCGCGAGATGCGCAGGTCCTCCGCCAGCCGCGCCTCCTGCAGCGGGCTGCCGGCCGAGATCTGGCGATCGAGGATGAGGGTGCGCAGCCGGTCGTAGGCCTGTTCGGCCAGACTGGCGGAGCGCACCTCCAGGGGGGCGATCGTGATGGTGGCGGGCTGCGTGGGGCTGGGAAGGCTGGGCATGCGGGAACGGGCGAAAGCCACGAGGGCGGGTGAGCTTAGCAGGGCCGGCCAGGCGGGCTCAGGGCCATTCTTTCAGAGCCATTTGTCCAGCGGATTGCCGTCGTTGGGCGCACGGGGCCGCAGGCACGGAAGGAACTGGCCGGAGCCGGGCTCGGCCTGGAACACGCCGTCCTGCCACACGATGCGCCCGCGCGAGACGGTCAGGCCGGGCCAGGCGCGCAGCCGCATGCCCTCGTAGGGGGTGTAGTCGGCGTCGTGGTGGAGCATGTCGTTGGACAGCAGCTTCTCCTGCCCTTCGGGGAACATGTCCCACACCACGAAGTCGGCGTCGCTGCCCACGGCGATGGTGCCCTTGCGCGGGTACAGGCCGTAAAGGCGCGCCGGGTTCGTGGCCGTGAGCTCGACGAAGCGGTGGATGTCGATGCGTCCCTTGAGCACGCCTTCGCTCATGAGCAGCGGCAGGCGGGTTTCCACGCCGGGAATGCCGTTGGGGATGCGGTCGAACGACGCGTTGTCGCCGGCCACGCGCTTGCCGTCGCTGCCGTTCATGTTGAAGGGCGCGTGGTCGGACGAGACGATGGTGAAGAGCCCGCTGGACAGGCCGTTCCAGATGAACTGCTGGTTCGCCTTGTCGCGCGGCGGCGGGCTGCAGATGCAGCGCGCGCCGTGCATCGGGTCGTCGGGGTCGATGCCCAGGTCCTCGGCGCTCAGGAACAGGTACTGCGGGCAGGTCTCGGCATGGATGGGCAGCCCGCGCCCGCGCGCCCAGTGGATCTGCTCGACGGCCTCGCGGCCCGAGACGTGGACGATCAGGATGGGCGTGTCGACCAGTTCCGCCAGCGCGATGGCGCGGTGCGTCGCCTCGCGCTCCACCGCCATCGGCCGCGAGCTGGAGTGATAGCGCGGCGCGGTGAGGCCCGCGTCGAGCAGTTGCTCGGTGAGCCAGGCGATGCAGTCGCTGTTCTCGGCGTGGATCATCGTCATCGCGCCGTGGCGGCGGGCGGTGGCCAGCACCTCGATGATCTGGCGGTCGTCCAGCTTCAGGTCGTCGTAGGTCATGTAGATCTTGAAGGAGGTATAGCCCTTCTCGATCAAGGCGGGCAGCTCGCGCTGCGTCACGTCGCGCGTGGCGTCGGCCACGATCAGGTGGAAGGCGTAGTCGATCACCGCCTTGCCCTCGGCGCGGCGGTGGTAGTCGTCCACGGCCTCCTGCACGCTGCGGCCCTTCTGCTGCGCGGCGAAGGGCAGCACGGTGGTGGTGCCGCCGCAGGCCGCCGAGCGGGTGCCGGAGAGGAAGTCGTCGGCGAAGCGCGAGCCGTCGCTGGTGGGCTGGTCGAAGTGGCAGTGGCCGTCGACGCCACCGGGCGTGACCAGCCGGCCGCGTGCGTCGATCTCGCGCGCGGCGCTGGCGTCGAGGCCTTGCGCGATGGCGCAGATGCGCCCGTCGCGCACGCCGATGTCGGCGGTGTAGCGGTCGCCGGCGGTGGCGATGTCGGCGTTGCGCAGGATCAGGTCGTAGGTGCTCATGGGCGTTGCTTCCTCGTTCTTCCTAGCGCTGCTCGAGGGCAGGTTCGGCGGGCACGGCCGGCGGCGCGGAGGCACTGCCGTAGGCGCGGCCGTAGTGGCGCTCGATGCGGCGCTGGATGAAGTCCCAGGCGGTGGTCATGAGCAGGTAGTAGATGGCGGCGACGATGAAGAGCTCGAGCACCATGAACTTCTCCTGGATCAGCACCTGCGTGCGGCGCAGCAGTTCCTCCATCGAGATCACCGATGTGATGGAGGTGGTCTTGAGCAGGCCGTTGATGCTGTTGCCGAGCGTCGGCACGATCAGGCGCATGGCCTGCGGCAGCACGATGTAGCGCATGGTCTGCGCGCTGCTGAAGCCCACGGCGCGCGCCGCATTGGTCTGCCCCGCGGGAATCGACTGGATGCCGCCGCGCACGATCTCGGCCAGGTAGGCCGCCTCGTTGAGGATCAGGCCCAGCAGCGCCGACTCGATCACCGAGAGCTTCAGCCCCAGCTGCGGCAGCCCGGTGAAGATGATGATGAGCTGCACCAGCAGCGGCGTGCCGCGGAACACCCAGATGTAGAAATGCGCCGGCGCCGCCAGCCAGCGGTGGCTGGACAGGCGGGCCAGTGCCAGCGCGCAGCCCACGACAAGCCCGCCTGCGATCGCCGCGAGCGTGAGCCACAGCGTGGTCACCGCGCCGCTGAGGATGTACGGATTGAACAGGTAGTCGAAGAAGCCCGACCAGCTCCAGCCTTGTCCCATGGAAGTCTCCTTCGCTTGCTCGATGGCGATGTCGATGACGGCGCGCCGTCAGCTCGCCGGGCCCTTGACGGTCACGGCGCCGTCGGCGGCCTTCACGCCGTACTGGTCGAACAGCTTCTGGAAGCTGCCGTCGGCCTTCATGTCGTTCATGGCCTTGGCCATCGCGGCGGCCAGGTCCTTGTTGCGGGCGGCCAGCGCGACCGGCGTGGGGAAGAGGCCATGCAGCACGCGCTCGAAGTCGCCGCGCTTCTGGTATTCGGCGCCGGTCGAGTCGATGGACAGCGCCACTTCGACCTGCCCCGCACGCAGCGCCTGGAAGGCCATCGCGAAGTTCTCGAAGGTGCGGATGGTCATGCCCTTCATGCCCTTGTCGGTGAGCTGCTTGTCGAGCTCGCGCGCCTTGCGCTCCTCGAAGCCGCCGAGCTCCACGCCGATGCTCTTGCCCGAGAGGTCTTCGGGCTTGACGATCTTCAGCGGGTTGCCCTTGGCCGCGCTGATGCTGATGGCCTGGTCTTCGTAGACGAGCATCTGCATCAGCTTGGCGCGCTCGTCGGTGAAGAAGATGCCGGTGTTGATGACGTCCCAGCGGCCCGCCTGCAGGCCGGGGATCATGGCCGAGAACTCGATGCGCACGTACTCGGGCGTGAGGCACAGGCGCTTGGCGATCTGCTCGCCGAGTTCCACGCGCATGCCCTTGAGCGCGCCGGACTGGTCGACGAACTGCATCGGCGGCAGCGTCGGGTTGACCGACATGGTCAGCGTGCCCTTCTTGACGAGCGCCGAATCCGGCACGGGCGACTTGCAGGCCTGCTGCTGCGCGTTCGCGACGCCAGCGCAGGAGATGAAGAGTGCCGTTGCCGACGCGAGAGCGGGGAGCAGTTTCATGGTGTGGTCCTTGAGGAAGGGATCGAGGCGACGAGGTGGAAAGCGGGAATGAGGGGCTTGCCGTCGGGCGGCGGTGGCGTCAGGCGCGGATCGAGTCCAGCAGTTCGAGGCGCGCGAGCTCGCGGCGCAACTCGGCGACGTCGGCGTCGGGCAGCGGAAGGCGCGGGGCGCGGGGCTTGCCGACCGGCAGGCCCATCATCGAGAGGCCGTCCTTGGAGGCAGCGACGTAGCGGTGGCCGCCGACCCAGCGCACGATCGGCAGCATCTTCCTGTAGAGCTCGAGCGCGGCGGGCATGTCGCGCTCGTCGGCCACCAGCTCGAACAGGCGCGCCGACATCTTCGGGATGAGGTTGGAGCACACGGCCACCCAGCCCTGGGCGCCGAGCCAGAACGACTCGTAGCCCAGGATGCCGGCGAACACGGTCATGCGGTCGCCGCACAGCTCGATGATGTCGCGCACGCGGGTGACCTCGAGCGTCGACTCCTTGATGTACTTGCAGTTGTCGATGCGCGAGAGGCGCGCCACCAGCTCGGGCTTGAGGTCGACGTTGGCGGTGGCCGGGTTGTTGTAGACCATGATCGGAATGCCGATGGCCTCGCCCACCTTGCGGTAGTGCTCGAACAGCTCGTCGTCGGTGGGCGTGCTGTAGAAGGGCGGAATGATCATGACGCCGTCGGCGCCCATGTCCTCGGCCTCGCGGCTCAGCCGCACGCACTCGTCGGTCCACTCCGCGCCGGTGCCGATCAACACCGGCACGCGTTTTGCAGCGGTGCTCACGCAGGTTTCGATCACCAGTTGGCGCTCGTCGGGCGTCAGCGAGAGGAACTCACCGGTGCTTCCCAGGGGGATCAGCCCGTGGATTCCTTCCTCGATTTGCCAGTTGACCAGCTTCTTCAGCGCAGGCACGTCCACGTGCTTGCCGTCGGCGGTCATGGGGGTGATGAGCACCGTATAGGTGCCTCGGAACGCTGTCATGGGCAGTCCTTGGGAAAAACTCGGATCGAATCGGTATATGTATACGCTGAGTATACGTATACAATTCGACGCGTCAACCGTAAGTTGACGTTCTTCCTTCGCATTGCCCATGAGCGCCAGACTGACCCACCCTTCCATCGCCCCGGCCGGGCGCCCCGTGCGCTTCTGGTACGACGGGCAGCCCGTCCAGGGCCTGGAAGGCGAAACCATCGCGGCGGCGCTGGCGGCCGGCGGCATCAAGGCGATGCGCCACACGCGCGGCGGCGAGCGGCGTGGCCTCTATTGCGGCATGGGCGCGTGCTTCGACTGCCTCGTCACGGTCGATGGCCAGGCCAGCCAGCGCGCCTGCCTCACGAAAGTGGCTGATGGCCAGCAGGTTCGCTCGGCGCAGCCCGCGGGGACGCCCGACGATCCGCTGCGGCCGCTCACCCCGGCGCCTGGCGCCGAACCTGATCGCCGACAGGTCGACGTGCTCGTCGTCGGCGCGGGGCCGGCCGGACTTTCGGCGGCGCTCGCCGCGCGTCGGGCGGGTGCCGATGTACTGGTGCTCGACGAGCGCCCCCAGTCCGGCGGCCAGTTCTACAAGCCGCTCGCGCCTTCGCACGAGGCGCCCTCCCCGGCCGACCGCCAGTTCGCGCAGGGCCTCGCGCTCGAGCACGAAGTCCGCGCAGCCGGCGTCGCCATCGCCCAGAGCGCGCAGGTCTGGGCCGCTTTCTCGCCGCGCGAGGTCGCAGCACTCATCGACAGGCGCGCCTGCGTCATCAGTTGCCGTCAACTCGTCATCGCCCCCGGCGCCTACGAGCGCCCCGCGCCCTTCCCCGGCTGGACCCTCCCCGGCGTGATGACCACCGGCGCCGGCCAGACGCTCGCGCGCGCATACCGCGTGGCGCCCGGGCGCCGCGTGGTGATCGCTGGCAACGGGCCGCTCAACCTGCAGCTCGCAGCGGAGCTTCTCGCGGGCGGCGCCGAAGTCGTCGCGGTGCTGGAGTCGGCCCCGCGCCCTTCGCCGCGGCAATGGCGCCATCTGCTGGCGGCGGCACGCACGGCCCCGGACCTGCTGATCGACGGCTGGCGCTACATGCGGCAGCTGCGCGCGCACAAGGTGCCCGTGCTGTGGGAACACGCCGTCGTTTCCGCGGACGGCTCTGCCGAATTGAGCTCGGTGCAAGTAGCGCGGATCGACGCCCAAGGCCGCGCAGTGCCCTCGACGGCGCGCCGCCTCGAGGCCGACACGCTCTGCCTCGGCTACGGCTTCATCCCCTCCACCGAACTCGCGCGCATGCTGGGCTGCGAGCACCGCCTCGCGCCCCGCCACCTCGGCTATCTCGCGACCGTCACGCAGGAAGACGGTGCCACCAGCCTGCCCGGCGTGTACGTCGTGGGCGACGGCGCCGATCTGGGCGGCTCCCGCGTCGCGCTCGCGCGCGGCACGCTGGCGGGTACCGCCGTCGCGCGCAATCTCGGCCTTCAAGTGCCGGAACCCAGGGAAGCGACGCAAAAACTGCATCGCGCCGAGTGCTTCCAGCAGGCGCTGTGGTCGATCTACGCGCCACCGCCCGTCAGCCTCGAAGCGGTGCCCGACGAAACCCTGCTGTGCCGCTGCGAGGAAATCACCTTCGGCTCGGTGCGCGAGCAGATCCGCGCCGGCAGCGACACGCTGGCCGCGCTCAAGCGCAACACGCGCCTGGGCATGGGCCGCTGCCAGGCGCGCTACTGCGCCGTCACAGCGGGCAGGCTGCTGACAGAGATGACCGGCCGGCCGCCGCAGGTGGAGCAGTACTTCGCCCCGCGCCCGCCCGCCAAGCCGGTACCCGCCGGCGCACTCGGCTTCGAGAAACCCGAGTGGGGCGGCCACAAGCCCGCCATCACGCCCAACCTCGCACGGCCGGTGGAACAGGCGCCGTTCGGGACCACGCTGCGCACCGACGTGCTCGTGATCGGCGCCGGCGTGCTCGGCTCCTGCCTCGGCTACTACCTGTCGAAGGCCGGCCAGGACGTGACGGTGGTCGATCGCGACGACATCAATCTGCAGGCGTCTGGCGCCAACGCCGGCAGCCTGCACGTGCAGCTTCTCTCTTTCGACTTCGGCGCCAAGGCGCAGGAAGGCGGCGGCCCGGCCGCGGCCACCTTGCCGCTCGGGCCGATGTCGGTGCGCCTGTGGCAGGAGATCGAGGCCGACTGCGGCGAAGACCTCGAGATCAAGATCACCGGCGGCCTCATGGTCGCCGACAGCGAGGCCGGCATGCGCTTTCTCGAAGCCAAGGCCGCGCTGGAGCGCAGCCACGGCATCGACGCGCAGGTGATCGACGGCACCGAGCTGCGCCGCCTCTCGCCCGCCCTGTCCGCCGAACTGCTGGGCGCGGAACTCTGCCCCATGGAAGGAAAGATCAACCCGCTGCGCGCCACCTACGCGGTCGCGCGGCGCGCGCAACAGCAGGGCGCGCGCATGCTGCGCGGCTGCGACGTGCAGTCCATCGAGGCGCTGCCTGGCGAAGGCGCCGGCTTCATGGTGCGCACCTCGCGTGGCGCCATCCACGCGGGGCGCGTCGTGAACGCGAGCGGCGCGTGGTCGAGCGCCGTCGGCCGCATGCTGAGCGTGAACATCCCCGTCAAGGGCGCGCCGCTGCAGATGATCGTGACCGAGCCCGCGCCGCCGCTGGTCAACCATCTCGTCGCGCATGCCGACCGGCACCTGAGCCTGAAGCAGGCGGCCAGCGGCGGCCTGATCATCGGCGGCGGCTGGACCGCAGCCTTCAACGAGGACATGCGCCTCAACCGCGCCGAGCGCGAGAGCATCGAAGGCAACCTCTGGGTGGCAGGCCACGTGCTGCCGGCCGTGCGCGGGCTGCACATGGTGCGCTGCTGGGCCGGCATGAACGTGAACATCGACGGCGCGCCCATCCTCGGCGAAGTGCCGGGCCGCCCCGGCTTCTACAACGCCGTCACCTCCAACGGCTACACGCTCGCCCCCGTCACAGCGCGGCTGGTCACCGACCTGATCGTGCGCGGCCGCGCCGACATCGACATCAGCCCCTTCCTCATCGACCGCTTCCTCTGACCGCCATGACCGAAAACGCTTCCCCGCGCGACACGCTGCGCGACTTCATCGACGCGCACTTCGACGAGCAGGTCCGCACCCTCGCCGAGCTGGTGCGCTGTCCCTCCGACAACCCGCCCGGCGACTGCGCCCCGCATGCCGAGCTCACCGCCCGGCTGCTCGAAGCCATGGGCTTCACGGTGGAGCGCCACGAAGTGCCCGCCGAGTTCGCGGCCGCACACGGCATGCGCAGCGCGACCAACCTGATCGTGCGCGAACGCTTCGGCGATGGGCCGGTGGTAGCGCTCAATGCGCACGGCGACGTGGTGCCGCCTGGCGCGGGCTGGAGCGTCGACCCCTACGGCGGCGAAGTGCGCGACGGCTGGCTCTACGGACGCGGCGCCGCCGTGTCGAAGTCGGACTTCACCACCTACGCCTTCGCGATGCGCGCGCTCAAGCACCTCGCGGCCTCGGGCACGCCGCTGGCCGGCACCGTCGAGCTGCACCTGACCTACGACGAGGAAACCGGCGGCATGACGGGGCCCGACTGGATCCTCTCCAAGGGCCTGAGCAAGCCCGATTTCGTGCTCTCCGCCGCCTTCTCGCACCATGTCGTGGTGGCGCACAACGGCTGCCTGCACCTCGAAGTCGTCGTGCGCGGCACCTCGGCGCATGCCGCGCGTCCCGACACCGGCCACGACGCGATCGAAGCTGCCGCCACCCTGCTGCCGGCGCTCTATCGCTACCGCGACAGCCTCGCCGCCCGCCCCTCGCGCACGCCGGGCATCACCCATCCCACGATGGTGGTGGGCCTGATCGACGGCGGCATCAACACCAACGTGGTGTCCGACGTGCTCACGCTGCGCATCGACCGCCGCATCGTGCCGGAGGAATCGCCCGAGGCCGTCGAGGCCGAGCTGCGAGAGATGATCGAGGCGGCCTGCCGCCCGCTGCCTGGCATCTCGGTGGAAATCCGCCAGATCCTGCTGGCCCGCCCTTTCGCGCCCGCGCCGGGTGCAGACGAGTTCGCCGCACTGGTTTGCCGCGAAGCCAGCGAAGTGATGGGCAAGCCGGTGACGCCGATCGGTGTGCCGCTGTACACCGACGCGCGCCTCTACAGCGAGGCGGGCATTCCCACAGTGATGTACGGCGCCGGCCCTGAATCGCTGCTCGAGGCCAACGGCCACCGCGCCGACGAGCGCGTGCCGCTCGACGAACTGCGCAAGGCCACGCGCGTGGTCGCCAACACGCTGCACCGGCTGCTCACGCGCTGAATCTCATCGCATCTCATCGAGGACACGACATGATCGAAATCAGCCACGTCGACAAGAGCTACGGCGCCTTCCAGGTGCTGACCGACTGCACCACCCAGGTCCGCAAGGGCGAGGTCGTGGTGGTCTGCGGGCCCTCGGGTTCGGGCAAGTCCACCCTCATCAAGTGCGTCAATGCGCTCGAGCCCTTCCAGCGGGGCAGCATCACCGTCGACGGCGTGTCGGTGGGTGACCCGAAGACCGATCTCAACAAGCTGCGTGCCCGCGTGGGCATGGTGTTCCAGCACTTCGAGCTGTTTCCGCATCTCTCGATCGAGGACAACCTGTCGATCGCGCAGGTCAAGGTGCTCAAGCGCTCCGCCAGCGAAGCCCGGACGGCATCCATGGCGCTGCTGCAGCGCGTCGGCATGCGCGCCCATGCGCACAAGTTTCCCAGCCAGCTTTCCGGCGGCCAGCAGCAGCGCGTGGCCATCGCCCGCGCGCTCGCGATGAACCCGGTCGCCATGCTGTTCGACGAGCCCACCTCCGCGCTCGACCCCGAGATGGTCAACGAGGTGCTCGACGTGATGGTCGAACTCGCGCGCGAGGGCATGACGATGATGTGCGTCACCCACGAGATGGGCTTCGCGCGCAAGGTGGCGAACCGCGTGATCTTCATGGACCGCGGCCGCATCGTCGAGGACTGCGCCAAGGAGGAGTTCTTCGGCAACCCCGCCGGGCGCTCGGACCGCGCGCGGCAGTTTCTTTCGAAGATCCTGCAGCACTGAGGTTGGGCGCTCCGGAAGAGCGCGGCCCCAGGGCCGTGAAGGCAGGAAGAAAGAATCAGACGTCGATATTCGCCGCCCGCAGCGCGTTCTGCTCGATGAACTCGCGGCGCGGTTCCACTTCGTCGCCCATGAGCATGGTGAACACGCGGTCGGCCTCGATGGCGTCGTCGATCTGCACCTTGAGCAGGCGGCGCACGTTCGGGTCCATGGTGGTTTCCCACAGCTGCTCGGGGTTCATCTCGCCCAGGCCCTTGTAGCGCTGGCGCGAGGTGGAGCGCTCGGCTTCGCCGATCAGCCACTTCATGGCCTGGCGGAAGTCGTCGACCTTTTCTTCCTTGGTGCGGTCGCCCTCGCCGCGCTTCACCAGCGCGCCCTCGGGGCTCAGCAGGCCGCGGAAGGTGTTGGCGGCTTCGGCGAGCGCGGCGTAGTCGGCGCCGTGCACGAAGTCCTGCGTGAGCACGCTGCTCTTGACGTTGCCGTGGTGGCGGCGGCTGATGCGCAGCAGCGGCTTGTCGGTGCGGGCATCGAACTCGCTGCTCACCTCGGCCGGCACGCCGGTCGTGTTGAGTTCGCGCAGCTTGGCTTGCAGCGCGATGGCCGAGGCCTCGGCGGCGGGCGTGGTGTCGAGGTCGAGCGCCACGCCGTCGGCGATGGCGCGCAGGGCCTCGGCGTCCATGAAGTTGCGCAGGCGCGCGATGACGGCCTCGGCCACCTGGTGCTTGCGCGCCAGTTCGGCCAGGGTGTCGCCGCTGAGCGTGGTCGAACTGGCGCCGCCGGTCTCGATGCGCGCGTCCTTCAGCGCCACCTTCAGCAGGAAGGCATCGAGCGCGGGGCCGTCCTTCAGGTATTGCTCTTCCTTGCCGACCTTCACCTTGTACAGCGGCGGCTGCGCGATGTAGATGTGGCCGCGCTCGACCAGCTCCGGCATCTGCCGGTAGAAGAAGGTCAGCAGCAGCGTGCGGATGTGGGCACCGTCGACGTCGGCGTCGGTCATGATGATGATGCGGTGGTAGCGCAGCTTGGCGACGTTGAAGTCGTCCGCGCCGCCGCCCGGCGTGCTCGCGCCGGCGCGGCCGATGCCGGTGCCCAGCGCGGTGATCATCGTGAGGATTTCGTTGCTGGTCAGCAGCTTCTCGTAGCGTGCCTTCTCGACGTTCAGGATCTTGCCGCGCAGCGGCAGGATGGCCTGGAATTTCCGGTCGCGGCCCTGCTTGGCGGAGCCGCCGGCGGAGTCGCCCTCCACCAGGTAGACCTCGCACAGGGCGGGGTCCTTTTCCTGGCAGTCGGCCAGCTTGCCGGGCAGGCCCATGCCGTCGAGCACGCCCTTGCGGCGCGTCATTTCGCGGGCCTTGCGCGCGGCCTCGCGGGCGCGGGCGGCCTCGATGATCTTGCCGCAGATGATCTTGGCGTCGTTGGGGCGCTCCTGCAGGTAGTCGGTCAGCAGGCGGCCGACGATGTCTTCCACCGGCGCGCGCACCTCGCTGGACACCAGCTTGTCCTTGGTCTGGCTCGAGAACTTGGGCTCGGGCACCTTCACGCTCAGCACGCAGCACAGGCCTTCGCGCATGTCGTCGCCCGAGACTTCGACCTTGGCCTTCTTGGCCAGCTCGTTCTCTTCGATGTACTTGTTGATGACGCGCGTCATCGCCGCGCGCAGGCCCGTGAGGTGGGTGCCGCCGTCGCGCTGCGGGATGTTGTTGGTGAAGCAGAGGACCTGCTCGTTGTAGCCGCTGTTCCACTGCATCGCCACTTCGACGCCGATGTGCGTACCGGGAATGCCGCCGTAGGTATCGGCCGGGCGCTCGCCCTCGGCGTAGAACGAGTTCGGGTGCAGGACGGTCTTGCCCTTGTTGATGAACTCGACGAAGCCGCGCACGCCGCCGGCGCCGGAGAAGTCGTCTTCCTTGCCGGTGCGCTCGTCCTTCAGGCGGATGCGCACGCCGTTGTTCAGGAAGCTCAGTTCGCGCAGGCGCTTGCTGAGGATCTCGTAGTGGAAGTCCGAGTTCTCCTTGAAGATCTCGGTGTCGGGCAGGAAGTGCACCTCGGTGCCGCGCTTGTCGGTGTCGCCGATGATCTTCATGGGCGAGACCTCGACGCCGTTCACCGTCTCGAGCAGGCGGTTCTGCACGAAGCCGCGGCTGAATTCGAGCTCGTGGATCTTGCCTTCGCGGCGCACGATCAGGCGCAGCATGGTGCTCAGCGCGTTCACGCAGCTCACGCCCACGCCGTGCAGGCCGCCCGACACCTTGTAGCTGTTCTGGTTGAACTTGCCGCCCGCGTGCAGCTCGGTCAGCGCGATCTCGGCGGCCGAGCGCTTGGGCTCGTGCTTGTCGTCCATCTTCACGCCGGTGGGAATGCCGCGGCCGTTGTCGGTGACGGAGATCGAGTTGTCGGTGTGGATGGTCACGACGATGTCGTCGCAGTGGCCGGCCAGCGCCTCGTCGATGGAGTTGTCGACCACCTCGAAGACCAGGTGGTGCAGCCCGGTGCCGTCGGAGGTGTCGCCGATGTACATGCCGGGGCGCTTGCGCACGGCTTCGAGCCCTTCGAGGATCGTGATGGAGCCCTCGCCGTAGCTGTTGTCGGCGGCCACCGTATCGATCTCGGGGATGTAGACCGGCTCGGTATGCGGCACTTCGGGCTTGTTCTCTTCTGCACTCATTCGGATATTCCTCTGTCTCTCACGCCGTTCTGCGTGATTTTTCGGGCTCTCAAGGGCTCAATTCGCCGCCTCTTGAAAGCGCAAACCCGCGGAGGGCCGCGGGTCGTGTGCGCAAGGCGCTGTGGTTTCCGGCTGCTAGATGCGCATCGGCATCACGACATATTTGAAGGATGCGTTCTCGGGAATGGTCAGCAGCGCCGAGCTGTTGGAGTCGGCCAGGTCGAGCTTGACCATGTCCTGGTCCATGTTCGACAGCGCGTCGATCAGGTAGGTCACGTTGAAGCCGATCTCGATGGTGTCCCCACCGTAGTCGATGTCGAGTTCATCTTGCGCTTCTTCCTGCTCGGCATTGTTCGACGCGATGCGCAGCGTGCCCGGCTCGATGTTCAGGCGCACGCCCTTGAACTTCTCGCTGGTCAGGATGGCGGTGCGCTGCAGGCTGGCCAGGAGCGGCGCGCGGCCCAGCGTGACGGTGTTCTTGTGGTTCTTCGGGATGACGCGGTTGTAGTCGGGGAACTTGCCCTCGACCAGCTTGGTGACGAACTCCATGCCGCCGAAGCTGAACTTGGCCTGGTTGTTCGCGAACTGCATCTCGATGGCGCCTTCGGCGTCGGACAGCAGGCGCTGCATTTCGAGCACGGTCTTGCGCGGCAGGATCACTTCCTGGCGCGGCACCTCGACGTCGAGCGTGGCCGACGAGAACGCCAGGCGGTGGCCGTCGGTGGCGACCAGGCTCAGCTGCTTGCCCTCGGCCACGAACAGGATGCCGTTCAGGTAGTAGCGGATGTCGTGCACGGCCATCGCGAACGAGACCTGGGAGAGCAGGTCCTTCAGCGTCTTCTGCGGCACGCTGAACACGGGGCCGAAGTTGGCGGCTTCCTGCACCAGCGGGAAGTCTTCGGCCGGCAGCGACTGCAGTGTGAAGCGGCTCTTGCCGCCCTTGAGCACCAGCTTGCTCGCGCTCGACTCGAGGCTCACGGTCTGGTCGGCCGGCATGGTGCGCAGGATGTCGATCAGCTTGCGCGCGCCGATGGTGGTGGTGAAGTTGCCTTCGTCGCCGCCGAGCTCGGCGGTGGTGCGGATCTGGATCTCGAGGTCGCTGGTGGTCAGCTGCAGCTGGCCGCCGGTCTTGCGGATCAGCACGTTCGCCAGGATCGGCAAGGTGTGACGCCGCTCCACGATGCCCGCCACCGACTGCAGCGCGGCGAGGACTTTGTCTTGTGTTGCCTTCAAAACGATCATGTCTTCTTCCTCTTCCTATCTCTTTGAATCAGCATGTAAGGTGCCATTCTCCGCTGTCGCGAGGGTCATCCCCGATGACATCCGGCTTCTTCTTTCCGACTGATCAGCCCTTGAGAGTCTGCTCGAGCACGTGGAGCTGCTGGTTGAGCTCGGTGAGCTGCTGGCGCTCGCCCGAGATCTTGCGCACCGCGTGCAGCACCGTCGTGTGATCGCGCCCGCCGAACAGCTCGCCGATTTCCGGCAGGCTCTTCTGCGTGAGCTCCTTGGCCAAGTACATCGCGATCTGCCGCGGCCGCGCGATGCTGGCCGGGCGTTTCTTGCTGTACATGTCGGCGACCTTGATCTTGTAGTAGTCGGCCACCGTCTTCTGGATATTCTCGACGGAGATCTGCCGATTCTGGATCGACAGCAGGTCGCGCAGCGCCTCGCGCGCCAGGGCGATCGAGATCTCCTTCTGGTTGAAGCGCGAGTACGCGAGGATCTTGCGCAGCGCGCCTTCGAGCTCGCGCACGTTGGAGCGCACGTTCTTGGCGACGAAGAAGGCCACTTCCTCGGGCATTTCGGCCGATTCGGCGCGCGCCTTGTTGATCAGGATGGCCACGCGCATCTCGAGTTCGGGCGGCTCGATGGCGACCGTGAGGCCGGAATCGAAGCGCGAAACCAGGCGCTCGTGGATGTCAGCCAGACCCTTCGGATAGGTGTCGCTGGTCATCACGATGTGGGACTTCTTGGCCAGCAGGGCCTCGAACGCGTTGAAGAATTCTTCCTGCGTCCGGTCCTTGTTGGCGAAGAACTGCACATCGTCGATCAGCAGCAGGTCGAGCGAGTGGTAGCGCTCCTTGAACTCATCGAAAGTCTTGCGCTGATAGGCTTTGACCACATCCGATACAAATTGCTCGGCGTGGATGTAGAGAACTTTGGAATCCGGCTTGTCGGTCAGCAGCCGGTTACCCACAGCATGCATCAGGTGGGTCTTGCCCAGGCCGACGCCGCCGTAGATGAAAAGCGGGTTGTAAAGATGCCCCGGCATGCCGGCCACGTGCATCGCCGCGGCGCGCGCCATGCGGTTGGCCGTGCCTTCGACCAGGGTGTCGAAGGTGAGGCCGGAATTCAGGCGGTTCTTGAAGCCGGCGGCGGCCGGTTCCTCGCCCGGGCCGGCCACGTCGCGCGGCACGTCCGTCTCGGTCATGACAGCCACGGGCGCAGCACGCACGGGGATTTCGCGAGGAGCAAGCGCTAACTCGATGGCGACCGGCTGGCCGTACATCTTCTCGGCCATGGCCGCGATCTTGCCGGCGTACTGGGCACGGATCCAGTCGAGCTTGAAGCGGTTGGCGACGAACACCGTCATGCGCGACAGGTCGTCGGCGACCTGCGCCGTCAGGGGTTTGATCCAGGTGTTGAACTGCTGCTCGGACAGCTCCTGCGCGAGCTGGTCGACGCAGGCCTGCCAGAGGCTCTCGCCGATGCCGTCAGTCGACAT